>NZ_CP120701.1:0-4800000 GCF_045571485.1 Bradyrhizobium sp. ORS 111 | reverse complement strand
GCGGTGCGGCCGTCCTGCTGCAGGCAGTCGAGCAGGCGGGGCAATTCATCCGAGGTCGTAAAGATGTCGATGTCCTTGGTCGGACGACGCGCGCCGGTATAGGCGTTCACGGCATATCCGCCGCCGACCAGGAACCGGACCCGAGCCTTGAGCAGATCCGACAGGACGTCCGCATAAAACCGCTCCGCTTGTGCGAGGCTTGCGCGCCGGTGCCCCTCGGCGTCTGCCATGGGTTCTGCTCTTGATTCCGGAGTCTCACCGCGAGACCGCATGCGTTGTCGCCTCCATCTCCTGCTGTGCAAATGGATGCGGAAGACAGACGTTCCTAGGTGAGTTCCGGCCAATCGACCGTGCAACGGGAACGAGCCTTTATCCTCCGCGTTCCAACATGATCGTATTCCCGGGGGAGGGAGGCGCTGCGTAGCAATGCGGTTGGCGCCGGCCTTTCGACCAAGATTGGGTAGTGAAGCAATGAGCGACGCGACACGATTTGCGCAGGTCCTCGGACGTGCTGCACTGCGTATCTGGGCCGATATGCCGCGCGACGTGCAGGAGCATCTGTTCGAGGATGCCGTCGCAGGTGACGAAGCTCTCCGGCAAAGTCTTGCTGTCTATTTGCACGATCACCATCCGCGGACAGCCCACCCCGCGAAGCCCACCGCAACTGCCTAGCGGGTTCCTTGGGCGCGCCGTGTCCGACCTAGCCCGAGGCGGCTTAGGAACCCGCAGGTAAATCACGCATTATTGCCCCAGATGAAACAGAAGAACGGCAATGCGAAAACTCGCTCTTGAGCGTTGGCGGCCGGTGCCAGCATCGCGCCGGCCCGAGGGGTATCATGGACCTCGCTGCCATCGCCCTTGCGGTGATGACGGAGCTCGATAAGGCCGGGCTTTGGTTCTGCGGACGAGATGGAGGTGAATATCCGCGTCCCCTTCATCATCCGCGGAGGCCTGGCGGCTCAGACGGGAGATCCGGTTGCCGGTCCGTTTTGTTCGACGTTGGCACGCTGTGATGGACATCGACGCTCCGAGAGCCGCGCCAATCGACGGACCGGCATGATGTTCTTGAGAAAGGGAGACGTAGTGCAATGACCAAGCCTGCTGACTCGACCGACGATTTCACCGAGGCCGAACTTGACGCAGTGCCGGCTCAGCAACGCAGTTTGCTAACAACCTTCTTGAACGAACGCTGCTCGTACGAGCATCTTGCCCACACGTTCAACCTTCCCATCGGCACCGTCAAAAGCCGAATCAGTCGAGCGCGGCAGAAGATCGCGCGGCTGCGCGAGAGGCAGACGGCGGCTTAGTCGCTGGTTTGGCCTCGACGCCGTGGATGTGTGACGGATAGGTTTTCGGGATAAGGGTCTGCTGCGGAACCGGTTCGCGATCGCTGATCGCATTGGTCGAGTCGGACGTGTGTGCCGCTCGCGCTTTCACCGGTTTGCAGTACCCATCCCGGTGCCGCGCGCCGTCTGGTGCTCTATCTCGGCGTCGAGTTCTGCGCCAAGCAAGATCGCGATGGCGGAGATCCAAAGCCACGTCATGAACCCGATGGCCGCGCCCAGCGAGCCATAGGTCTGATTGAAGGTGCCGAAGTTTGCGGCATACCAGGAGAACAGCGCCGACGCGACAAGCCAGAGCAAGCCCGCAGCGACGCTTCCCCACGTGATCCATCGCCAATATGGCGCTTTGCGGCTGGGTCCAAAGCGATAGACGCAGGCGAGGGCCAGCGCCAAGCCCACGACCAGGGCTGGCCAGCGCGCGAGACGAATGAGCAGATCGGCTGAGCTCGAGAGCGACAGGTAGTTCAATGCCACCGGTATTACGACGACAGCACCGAGGGCCAGAAGAACGCACCCGATCGCCGCGACGGTGAACGAAAGCGAGACCGCGTTCAACTTGAGGAAGCCGCGCTTCTCCTCCTCGCCGTAGACGACGTTCAGGGTATCGAATAACGCTTTCGTCGCGGCATTCGCGCTCCAGAGCGCGACAGTGAGACCGACGACGAATGTCAGGCCGAGCGTGTGGTGTTCTCTTGCGGCCACGCGTATGAGCTGTTCGTGCGCCACATCGATTGCGCCACCCGGCATCAGCCCCCTAACGTTGTCGAGCTGTCTGGCGATGCTGGCGGGATTGGAGAATAGTCCGTAAATGGCGACCAGAGCCGCGATGGCGGGAAAGAGTGCGAGGATGCTGTAGTAGGTGATGCCGGCTGCCAGCGCGAGAACGCGATGCTGGCCGATATTGCCATAGACCCGCAGCAGGATGTCCTTCCACCCCGCAGCAGGAACGTCTGCCGGAGAGCCCGTCGATCGGCCGCGATTGCCGGTCTCGATCGTCGAGCCGATGGCGGAAGCGCTCCGATCGCCGCCCCGTTGCGATGGAAGCATCTGCCAGCCGGACGACATAAGACGTCCCACCACAAAGCCCGCCGCCAGCAGCACGAGCGCCGCCGCGGCGCTCCAACCCTCGTCGTTCCTCCTCGGAGCTGGCGCGCTGATCCTGTTGGCCATGGGACTCTCCCGAGATGTAACCATCGTCGGAGCGGCGCAGTTCCTTGTTGAAGCTCCTGTATACCGTCATTGCGAGGAGCGTAGCGACGGACGAAGCAATCCATTCCTCCGCATATGCGGCGCGATGGATTGCTTCGCGGAGCCTGTCATCCGGCGGCGCATCGCGCCGACCGGGAGCTTGCCATGACGGTGTGTCTGGAACGTCGGCGTTGGATGAGCGCGTCTGAGGTCCGGATCGATCCGCTTATGAAGTGCCTCTGTTAGTTGAGCTGTGGCCGAGGTTGCGTCGATGCTGCAGGGGGCTGATGCGCATTTCCGAGCGAAACATGAATATGAATGCCGAGGCCGACGAGTAGCCCAGACGCAACGCGATCTCAGTGATCGGCAGTTCGCTGGCTAACAATTCGATAGCCTTGAACAGGCGAAGGCGTTGGCGCCAGGCGCGCAAGCTCATGCCGACCTCGCGCTCAAAGTGCCGCGTTAGGGTCCGCGCGGACATGCCGATCTCGCGCCCCCATTTGTCAGCGTGGCGGGGATTCGCAGGATCGGCGTAGAGAGTTTCACAGAGTGCCAGCAGGCCAGGGTGAGTGGGCCACGGTAGCGCTCCCGAGATGGGCGTCGCCCGCCGCAACTGATCGAGGATGAGTGCGATCACGCGAGCGGCGTAGTGACGATCTTCACGTTTCAGCGACGCTGCTTCCACGATCAGCGTCCGCAGGAGCGGGGACGCATGGATGACCGTCGTCTCGGACGTCATACCTTGGCTGGCATCGTTGGCGACCCACAGGCTCCGGAATTCCGCCCCCATGAGGGAGCCAACCGAATGCTTCGTGCCGGCCGGCAGCCAGACGGCTTGTTCTGGAGAAATGACGACGCTCCGTCCGTCCGCGTTTACGGTGAGCGCGCCCGAGACCGCGTAGACCAGTTGATTCCAGGTGTGACTGTGTTCGGCGAAGTAGCTTCTCGCGGGAAGCGACTGCACGCGAACGATCAAGGGCTTCGGCGATCCAAGGCCCTGCGGCGCCTCGACGGTCTTCCAGCCAGCATTCCCCGGCGATATGTGACGTTTCATCGATATAAATTGGCATTCTGTAGAGGGAAAAGTCCAACGATTTTCTTCTTACTTTGCCGTGTGAACCACGGCCTGCTGGACCCGCCACCGGTCTTGCCGGCCACGTTTTACCGATGGACATCGACCAGTGGAGCAAGCGGCAGCGTGAACTTCAATTTCTCCGCTCTCGGCCATGAGGCGCCGACGGCCATTCGCCGAGAGCGCAGCAACGTCGTAAGGCTTGCAATCGCCCAGGCCCTCGCGGGCGCCAATTCTACGGTGGTCTACGCAACCGGGGCTGTGGTCGGCGACATGCTGGCGCCCAGCAAGGCGCTTGCGACGCTGCCGGTTTCGGTTTTTGTCGTCGGCATGGCCCTGTGCACGCTGCCGGCGGGCGCTATCGCGCAGCGGTATGGCCGGCGTCCAACATTTCTGCTCGGTGCAGGAAGCGGCGTCCTCGCGGGCTTGATTGCGCTCCTCGCGGTCCTCCACGCGTCGTTCTGGCTATTCTGCGCCGGGACGTTCTTTGGTGGCGTCTACGCGGCAGTGGTGCTCTCCTTTCGCTTTGCGGCGGCCGATTGCGCAGCACCGGAACGGCGTCCGCGTGCGCTCTCCGCCGTGATGGCTGGCGGCGTGTTCGCCGGTGTGATCGGTCCACAGCTTGTGACGCACACCATGAACCTGTGGGCGCCTTACCTCTTTGCCGCGACCTTTGTCGGCCAGGCGGCAGTTGCCGCGCTCTCGGCGGTCATTCTGGCCGGCGTTGAGCTTCCTCCGCTGGCTGCAGCTCATCCAAGCGCCGGAAGGCCGCTCGCCGTCATCGCCCGGCAGCCGCGTTTCATCCTGGCCGTGATCTGTGGCGTGGTCTCGTACTTGCTGATGAACTTCCTCATGACGGCGGCCCCTTTGGCGATGAAGTTCTGCGGGCTGTCGCAGGAATCGGCCAATCTCGGTCTGCAGTGGCACGTCATTGCGATGTACGCCCCGAGCTTTTGGACCGGACGTCTGATCACGCGGTTCGGTGCCTCCGCTGTCGTCGCCGTCGGCCTCGCGCTCATCGCGGCCTCTTCGTCGGTGGGCCTGCTTGGGATCGATGTCGTCCATTTCTGGGCGACGCTGAGCTTGCTCGGGATCGGCTGGAATTTCGGCTTCATCGGCGCTTCGGCCATGGTTCTGGAGTGCCATCGTCCCGAGGAAAAGGCGCGCGTGCAGTCGCTCAACGACTTCGTGGTCTTCGGAACGATGACAATCGGCTCCTTCCTTTCGGGCGGCCTGCTATCGTCGTTCGGCTGGTCGACTGTCCTGATGCTGTCGTTCGCACCGTTGCTCGCCGCCTTGTTGGCACTCATTGGCTTTTCATGTCGGCCCACCGCACGACGAAGCTAGCGTCTCGAGGAGATTCCACATGACCGCAGCGGAAACCCCAGTTCAGTACATGGAGCGAACCCGCCATTATTACCGTGCCCTCGGTTACGACAACGACTATGTCTGGGCGACCTTCGCTGATGTCCCCTTCACCTTGCCTGCCAAGCCGTCATCGGACTTGCGGATCGCACTGATCACCACGGCGAGTCCGGCGGATTTTGACGGCGTGAAGCGGGTGTGGTCCGGTTTGGTTTCGCCGCCGCCCAAGAAGCTGTTTACGGACAATGTTGCGTGGGACAAGGAGTCGACCCACACCAATGACCCCGGAAGCTTCTTGCCCATAGAAGCCGCGTTCGGATTGGTCCGCGAAGGAGCGCTCGTCGGGCTGACCCGGCACTTTCATGGCGTGCCGACAGAATACAGCCAACGGAAAACGAGCACCGAGGATGCACCTGAAATCCTGGCGCGTGTGCGAAAAGATGGGGCGGATGCTGCCATCCTTTGCCCGCTATGCCCGGTTTGTCATCAGACCGTAAGTCTGGTGGCCCGGCATCTGGAAGCGAACGGCATTCCGACCGTCATTATCGGCTCGGCACTGGACGTTGTGGAGCACTGCGGCGTTCCACGGTTCTACTTCACGGATTTTCCTCTCGGCAATCCGTGCGGGCATCCGTGGTGACCTGACATGCAGCGTGACATCATGCGCCAGGCGCTCGCGCTTTTTGACACGGCGACGGCGCCGCGAACGACCGTGAAGGCGCCATTCGCGTGGAAGGAGGACGGTTCGCTCTGGCGGCCGCGATACGGACGAGTAAATCCGGAGGATCGAGAGCGGCTGCTCAAGCTGGGTGATGAGCGCCGCCAGCGGCAAGCCAAGGCCAAGCAGGCTTCCGTCGGGGGAGTTCATCGAAATGACTGAGAGCTCGGCGGGAAATCGCGCGCGCGTTCTTGAAGACCGGTACGGTAACCGCTTGAGCACAAGCTCTGCCGCCGCCCGCGACGCATATGTCGTCGGCGTCGACAAGCTGCTCTCGGCCGGCTCCAGAATTGACCAGGCATTCCGCGATGCGATCGCCGCCGACGAAGGTTTTGCTCTGGCGCACATCGCGCTTGCGCGAGCCTTGCAAGTGCTCGGTCGCGGCAACGAAGCCAAAGCGCCGCTCGAACGCGCTGTGGCGCTGGCGCCGGCTACGACGTCACGCGAGCAAGGTCATATTGCGATCTTCGCCAAGATCCTCAGCGGTCAAGGCGCTGCGGCGGTTTCGATGATCGCCGAACACATGAAGCACTGGCCGCGCGATGCCATGGTGCTGGCGCCGGCCACCGGTGTCTTCGGTTTGATCGGCTTCTCCGGCAAGTCCGGCCGCGAGGTCGAGCAACTGGCGATGCTGGAGCCGCTTGCAACCCACTACGGCGATGACTGGTGGTTTCGAACTGTGCTCGCGTTTGCCGAAATCGAGCTGCACAGGTTCGACAGTGGTTTCAAGAATATCGAGACCGCACTTCGTGGTTTTCCTCGTAACGCCCACGCTGCGCATATCAAGGCCCATCTGTTCTATGAGAAAGGACAGCGCAAGGAAGGGCTGGCTTACCTCAGGCAATGGAACGATGCCTATCCACGCGAGGGGCAACTGCATTGCCATATCAATTGGCATCTTGCCCTCTGGTCGCTGGAGACCGGCAGGCGGGATCAAGCCTGGAAGATCTATCGTGAGGCGCTGCATCCGGGCGGCTCGTGGGGGCCGCAGATCAATGTCCTCACGGACTGCGCCTCGTTCCTTGCGCGCGCCGAGATGGCGGGCGAGCCGCGATCTCCGGAATTGTGGAAAGAGATCAGCCAGTATGCGGCGAAGTGGTTTCCGAACTCAGGGATCATCTTTGCCGATGTGCACAGTGCGCTTGCCTTCGCAATGGCTGGCGATGCGGAGGCGCTGGCTGGCATCATCGAGAACCCAAAGGGACCTGCCGCGGACATCGTGGTGCCGATCGCGCGCGGCTTCGATGGTTTGGCCAAAGGCGACTGGACGCGGGTCGTGGACGAGCTGAGGCCCGTCCTGGCAACCCATGAAAGGGTTGGAGGCAGCCGCGCCCAGCGCGACCTGCTGGAATATTCCGTGACGTGCGCCTTGCTGCGCAGTGGTCGGGCTGACGAGGCGCGGCGGCTGATCGCCTCACGACGACCACAGAATGCGGCGAGCGGCGTTCCGCTCGCGGGGATCTAGAGCAGACGAGGGCAGCTTTCCTGCAAGAATTCCTGGACGAATGCCGGATTGAAGAAGGGAGTTCGTTAGACTAGCTCACGACTGCAAAGGTGTCTCCGTTTAGGGGACCTGTAATGGTAAGACCGGTAGGGCAATTGCATTTGAGAGAAAAGCGCCCTGCGGCCATCCTTCGAGACGCCCGCCTTTGGCGGGCTCCTCAGGATGAGGTGTTGTCTTGCGGCACAATAGTAGACCCTCATGGTGAGGAGCGCCGCTTGCGGCGCGTCTCGAACCACGAGGCCGAGTACGTACGCAGCCGCCTAAGGCGGCACATGCGATAGCCCTGGTAAGATAGGGACCGGCGAGTTTCGGATGATGCTACCCTGAGGGAGAGCAACGATGCGCATCAATGATGATCTATCGAAGCCTGTGATCGTTCACGCCGCGAAACTGGACTGGGTGGCCAGTCCGTCGGCCGGCGTGGATCGGCGCATGCTGTTCCGAATTGGCGGCGAAGTCGCGCGCGCCACCTCGATCGTGCGCTATGCTCCCGGGAGCGCCTTCCCGCGTCATACGCATGGCGGTGGAGAAGAGATTGTCGTCCTTGAAGGCATCTTTCAGGATGAGCATGGCGACTATCCCACCGGCAGCTACTTCCGCAATCCTCCGGGGACGTCACATGTTCCCGCCTCGAAGGATGGCTGTACCATCTTCGTGCGGCTCTGGCAGTTCCGGGACGGGGACAGGACCCAGATCGTGCGCCAGCCAGGTCAGGGCCGACAGGTTGCACCACCGCGCCCCGGCGCAAGCGGCGTTCGCGTTCTCTTTGACGACGGCCACGAGGAGGTCCGCCTTGAAGACTGGCGGCCGGATGAAACCATCAGCCTTGCGAATGCGCGCGGGCTCGAGTTCTTTGTTCTATCGGGGGGACTAACAATCGGGGGTGAGACGCTGCAGCCGCAGAGCTGGGGTCGGCTCCCCGCGGGCGTCGACCTGAAAGCCGCGGTTGGCCCAGAAGGCGCGAAAATCTGGATAAAGGAGGCGGCGCTGCTGCATCCGGATGTCTGTCGACTTCCCGGATAGCCGGTACGTGAGTTGCCCGACGTGTCAAGCGTCTTCGGGTTGACAGAAGAGCCCCTGCGATGGTGATGCTACTTTGCATGGGGTTGTTTTCGAGTTTTGGTGGGGTCGGACCCGTTCCAACTCCATAGCGACATAGCTGCTCCTTCGAGCAGCCCTACCCGAGCCGGCCGTGTCCCGACGTAGCGAGAGCCTTGGTGGCTCTCGCCGCGGTCTGGTTTAGTCGGCCGATAGGGGCGCGCCGGTCAAGGTCCAGCTCTCGCCGTCAAATGTCGCAATCCGCAGAGTTCGGAATGGCGTGTAGTCGCCGAGTCGGGTGCTGATCGCGACGCCTGGAAGCATCATCGGCAGTCGCTCGCCGGTCAGCGCGGTCGCCTGTTTCATGAGGTTCTCGCGGGTCAGGTCATCGCCGCATTTGCGCAGAGCCAGCTCCACGGCGTGCACGTTCATATAGGCCACGAGCACAGAATAGTCGTCCGGATTGGCTGAAGGTGCATACGCCTTCAAGAACTCCTTGTAGGCCTTGACCTCCTCATCATTGGCCCAGGCCGGGTCGCCCGGCTGCTTGAGGAATTGCGTTGTGACCAGCCCTTTCGATGCTTCGAGGCCTGCGGGCTTCAGGATGGTTTCGACCGATGCGGTCGAGCCGCCGATCACGTGCAGCGGCTTCCAGCCGAGCTCGTAGACCTTGCGGATCGATTGTGCCGCCGCCTTTGACGACGACTGCTCGATCAGGGTGTCGACGCCGGCGGCTTTTAGCTGCACGATCTGGGAGTCGATGGTCGGATCGGCGAGTTCGTAGGAGGCCTGGGCGACGATCAGCTCGGCCTTCGGTCCGAGACCGGTGCGGAGACCTTTGAGGTAGTCCTTGCCGTAGTCGTCATTCTGATAGAGCACGCCGATCCTGGCGTCTGGCTTTGCGGTCAGGATGTACTTGGCGACGACGCGGCCTTCGGTTTCGAAGTCGGGATAGAGCGGGATCGTCCAGGGAAATGCCTTGGGATCGTTGAAGCGGCGTCCGCCAGCGGTGATGAAGAGCTGCGGCACCTGCCTGGCGTTCAGGTACTTCTGGATCGCGACATTCGGCGCGGTGCCGATCGTGCCGACCTCGGCCAATACGCCGACATCCTCGATCAGCTTGCGTGATTGTTCGACCGCTTTCGGCGCGCTGTAGGCGTTGTCGAGCTGCGTGAAGTTGATCTTGCGGCCGTTGATGCCGCCTTTGGCGTTCAGCATCTCGAAGTAGCCGACCACCGCTCGCCCGGCACCCGCGCCGAATGCGGAGGCGGGGCCGCTCAGCGGCGTCGATTGGCCGAGCTTGATCTCGGTATCGCTGGCGCCGGGACTGTAGGCTTTCTGAGCGTAGGACGGCGCCGCTAGCAGGGCTGACAGCGCGCCGGCTATCAATGCCCGGTTGATGATGTGGTACAAGATCGTTCCTCCCTGCAATTGTTTCTTCTTGAAATCGATCTGCGCTAGCGCAGCAGTTCGCGGGCGATCACCACGCGCTGGATCTGGTTGGTACCTTCGAAAATCTGGGTCAGCTTGGCGTCGCGCATCATGCGTTCGACCGGGTAGTCCATGGTGTAGCCGTAGCCGCCGAAGATCTGGACTGCGTCGGTCGTCACCTTCATGGCCATGTCGCTGCCGACGCATTTGGCCATGCTTGCGAGCACGTTGAGCTGCTTCCAGTCGCCGGCGTCGCCGGCGCGGGCGCATTCGTAGACCAGCGCGCGGGCCGCCTCGATCTGCATGGCCATGTCGGCGAGCATGAACTGCACACCCTGGAACTCGGCGATCGGCTGCTTGAACTGCTTGCGCTCCTTGGCGTAGGCGATGCAGGCATCGAGCGCGCCCTGTGCGAGGCCAACCGACTGCGCGCCGATGGTCGGACGGTTGAGGTCGAGCGCGCGCATCGACGCACGAAAACCCTTACCTTCCTCGCCGACGAGATTTTCCGCAGGGACCCGGACATTATCGAAGAAGATCGGGGTGTTGGGAGCGCCGCGAAAGCCCATCTTGCGCTCGTGGCGGCCGAACGTGATGCCCGGTGTCTTCTTCGGCTCGACGATGAAGGCGCTGATGCCGTCCGCGCCGGCGCCGTCACTGGTGCGCGCCATCACCACGATGTAGTCGGCGACGACGCCGTAGCTGCACCACTGCTTGCGGCCGTTGAGGACGTAACTGTCGCCGTCCTTCCGGGCGCGAGTGTTGAGCGCGGCGACGTCGGAGCCGGCCTGCGGCTCCGAGATCGCGATGGCGGTGACCACGCCGCCCTGGGCGATGATCGGCAGGTACTTCTTCCGCTGCTCCTCCGAGCCGAAATGCAGCAGCGGCATGATGAACATGGTGTTGAGCGCCGCGATCGATGCGCAGGCGGGCGAGACTTTCGAGATCTCCTCGCGCGCGATGCAGGCCATGGTCAGGTTGCCGTTCGGACCGCCATAGGGCTCCGGCACCCAGAGCTGCATCAGTCCCATCTCGCCGAAAAGTTTGACCAATTCGAGCGGGAAGCGATCGGTCTCGTCGATCTCGGCGGCGATCGGCGCCACGTGTCTGGCGACCATCCTGCGCACGTTGTCGCGGAATGCGACCTGCTCCTCGGAAAAACTCATGCGGGCTCCCTGTTTGTTTTATTTATCGGAAGGCCAAAAAGGGTCTTCCATTGAATGGGTGATCCATTTAATAATCCACCGCATGAGCACCAAGTCAAGCCCTCGCGCGCCGCAGCGCTCCCGTACCGCCTCGCCGAACCGCCGCGAGCGGGCCACCGATCACCGGACGGCTGGCTCCGTCGCAGCACCGACATTCAAGCCGATCCACACCAGGCGGACGTTCGAGGAGATCTGCGAACGGATTCGCGAGCAACTGGCGCTCGGCGTGCTAAAGCCCGGCGACAAGCTGCCGGCCGAGCGCGAGCTGGCGCAGCAGCTTGGCGTCAGCCGCAATGTGTTGCGGGAGGCGCTGCGCAGCCTCGAAATGGCCGGCGTGCTGCGGTTGCAGAAAGGCGTCAAGGGCGGCGCCTTCATCCAGCAGGGCGACACCCGCCGCATGAACGAGGTCATGCGCGACATGCTGAGCCTCGGGACGATTTCCGTGCGGGAGTTGTCGGAGGCGCGCGTCCACGTCCTCGAGCTCGTGGTGCAGCTAGCGTGCGCCAATGCGCGGCGGGCCGATCTCGATGCACTGGAAGCTAATATCGAGCGGACGGAGCTTGCGACGAAGGAGGGGCGCCTGCTCGATCGGGTCGAATGTTCGCGCGAGTTCTACAAGCTGCTGGCGGCCTCGACCGGCAACAAGGTGATTGCGATGATCGTGGACTCCGTTACCGAGATCCACATGCGCTTCGTCTACGCCAAGGTAGCCTCCAGCGGCGTCGCGATGGCGCGACTGGCTGAGAAGCGGCGGCAGTTCCTTGCTGCGCTGAGCGAGCGAAACGTGGCGCTGGCAAGCCGGCTGCTGCGATCGCACCTGGAATCCGTGCAGCGCATGCTCGAGCAGGATCCTGGCGCCATGTCGCTTCATGTCGCATTGGCTGACGTGCAGCCCGGGATGCGCCGATAGTGTGCTCATCTTGCAAATAAATCAGCAATTCAAGCAGCGATAACAGCGGAGGCAAACGTGTCCAGCTACGCCAAGTATGAATGTCTGACAGTCGAGGTCGCGGACAAAGTCGCGACGGTGACCCTGAATCGCCCGCAGGCTCGCAATGCCATCAATCAGAAGCTGATCCGCGAGTTGCGGACGATCTGGGACGATCTCGCGGACGATCACGCCGTCAACGCCGTGGTGCTGACCGGCGCCGGTGACTTCTTCAGCGTCGGTGGTGACGTGAAGGCGATGTCCGAACGTCCGGGGGGTGACGTGCTCGAAGAGGGCGAGGTGCACGATCCCATGATCAGCCGGCGCGGCGTCACCCGCCAGCTCGAACTCGACAAGCCGATCATTGCCGCGATCAATGGTGACGCCATCGGCCTTGCGGCGACCCACGCGCTGCTCTGCGACATCACCGTGATGGCGGAGGACGCGCGGATCGGCGACACCCACGTCTCGCGCGTCGGCTTGGTCGCGGGCGACGGCGGCACGGTGATCTGGCCACTGCTGATCGGCATCAACAAGGCCAAGGAGTTCCTGATCCGCGGCACGCTCCTGAAGGGCAATGAGGCGGAGCGGATCGGGCTGGTCAATCACGTCGCGCCGCGTGCGGAGGTGTTGGCCACGGCCCGCGCGATCGCGGTTGAGCTCGCGAACGGTCCGGCCTGGGCCATTCGCTGGACCAAGCTGTCGATCAACCAGATCGTCAAGGAGCGGGTCAACCTGCTGCTTGAGGCGTCCATGGCGCTGGAGCAGGTAACGTTCGAGACTGCGGACCACAAGGAAGCGACGATGTCGTTCAAGGAGAAGCGCAAGCCGAGGTTCGGCCAGGCATAGGCCGGGCCCATGGCCGCGATCGAAGCATCGGATGGCGATGTCGCAGGAATGCTGCGCGATTCCGTGCGGGGGTTCCTGGACGAGCATTGGCGTCCGCTTGGGGTGGCTGCGTCGTCGTCGCCAGACGAGGTGTCGGCCATCTGGCGCAAGCTGGTCGGACAGGGCGTAGCAGAGCTCGGTGCAGCAGGTAGTGAAGGCGGCCTCGCCGAGATTCTCGTCGTCATGGCGGAGCTTGGCCGGGCCGGCTGTCCGGCACCGATGTGGTCTGCGGCACTCACCAACCTTGCGATCTCCGGATCGCAGGTCGACGTCGTGCTGAATCTGCTTGAGCGGCTGCACTCGGGGGAGGTGACCGTCGCCTTCTCGTTCGGTGCGCTGGATCCGGACATCGGCGCGGGCTCGGTCGAGGTCGCGGACCTCAAGGCAACGGGCGTCTTGCGTTTTGTCGAGGCGGCCGGAGGCGCCACGCACCTTCTGGTCGCGCTCGATCAGGCTCACATGGTGCTGATCGACCTCGGTGGTCCCGGTGTCGAACGCGTCGCGACCCGGGCGATGGGGGCTTGGGGGCTGTACCAAGTCAAGCTGAACGCGGCGCCGGTCACACTCATTCCTGTCGGGACGATCGATCTGGACGATCTTCGCATCAAAGGCAGGGTGGCGTTGACCGCGCGCGCCTACGGCGCGGCGCGGCGTGCATTTGATCTGGCCGTTGACTACGCCAAGGAGCGCCACCAGTTCGGGCAGCCGATCGGCAAGTTCCAGGCAGTCCAGCACAAGCTGGCCAACTGCCTCATCGCCCTCGAAGGCATCAGGCTGATGCTCGAGCATACCGCCAGACTGCATGACAGCGGCAACCACGACTGGCGCTACTTCGCCGATTGCGCATCGGCGTTCTCCGGGCATGCGCTGCGGCAGGTTTCACTGGAGACCCAGCATACGTTCGGTGCGATCGGCTATGCCGAGGAGCACGAGGCGCCAATCCATTTCAAGCGCGTGCATCTCGACACGATCGCGCTCGGCGGCACCTCGGATGCCAAGCATAGACTGGCCGCGCGGCTGCTGGATGCAGGCGGCACCGGCTTGCCGCAATACGACCTCGGGTCCGCCGGAAATGCGTTTCGCGAGCAGGTTCGGCGCTGGCTCGAGCAGAACTGGACCGGAGACACGAAGCAGGCGTTCGACCAGAGGCCGTTCGCCAAGCGCGAGTTCGATGCCGGCTTTGCTCGAAACATGGGCGAGACCGGGTGGATCGGCCTCGGATGGCCGGAGCAATTCGGCGGCCAGGCACGCTCCCCACTGGAGCAGATCGCCTTCATGGAGACGATGGAGCGGGGCGAAGCCCCGCGGATCGGCGCGGCGATCCAGGCCAATGCTCTGATGATGTTCGGTACCTCCGAGCAGCAGCAAAAATACCTTCCGGAAATCCTGCGCGGCGAAGCCATGCACGGCATGGGCTACAGCGAGCCGCAGGCGGGCTCGGACCTCGCAGCGCTGCGCACCAGCGCGGTCAAGGACGGCGATCACTGGGTGATCAACGGCCAGAAGATCTGGACCACCACTTGGTGGGGTAAATACATGTTCCTCGCCGCGCGGACCGACAAGGATGCCAAACCGCCTCACGCCGGAATCAGCATGTTCATCGTGCCGATGGATGCGCCAGGCATCACCATCCGGCCATCTGCAACCATGTATGACGGCACGTTTGCCAATATCTTCTACGACAATGTCCGTATTCGCGCCGAGAACCTGGTCGGCGATGTCAATGGCGGCTGGAAGGTGCTGACCGGCGCGCTCGCCTTCGAGCGCGGGCTGGTTGGTGGCGGGATCGTCCTGAAGGTCGCGCACGCGTTCGAGCAGTTGCGTTCGCATGTGGTGGCGAAAGACGGTGATCGGTCTCTCGCCGATGATCCGATCGTCCGCGACAGGATGGCGACCTTGGCGTCGGAGATCGAGATCGGCCGTCTCTTGATGATGCATTGCGCGGAGCTCGCCGCCGACGGCGTGACGCCGCCGGAATATGGCGCGATCAGCAAGGTGTTCTCAGGAGAGTTGATGGAGCGCTTCGGCGAGGCCGCGCTCGATATCCTCGGGATGCGCGCCGCGCTGTCCGAGCAGATGCCGGGCGCGATCGACAATGGCCGCTTCGAGCAAAACCTGCGGCATTCGCTGATGTGGGTCATCAGCATCGGGACCAACGAGGTCCAGCGCAGCCTGATCGCGCAACGCGCTCTCGGGTTGCCGAGATAGGAGAGATCGGATGCAGAAGGATGGCGACAGGGCGCCACTCGCCGGCGTACGGGTGCTCGATTTCTCGATCATGGTGGCGGGTCCGTATTGCGCGCGGCTGCTCGCCGACGTGGGCGCCGAGGTCATCAAGATCGAGCCGCCGGAAGGCGACGACATGCGGCTGCGGACGCCGCTACGCGAAGGCCACAGCACCTATTTCGGCCAGCTCAATGCCGGCAAGAAGAGCCTTGCACTCGATCTGAAGAGCGCGGAGGCGATCCGTCTTGTACACCGCCTCGTCGCCGAGACCGACATCCTGGTGGAGAATTTCCGCCCGGGTGTGATGGACCGTCTCGGCCTCGGCTATGAGGCGTTGCGCGAGATCAATCCCCGGCTGATCTACTGCTCGATTTCCGGCTATGGCCAATCGGGCCCGGAGGCCGGGCGCGCAGCCTATGCGATGATCGTGCATGCCGAGAGCGGATTCGATCGCTCTTTGATGCGTTATGCCGGCGACCGGGAGCGTCCCGCGCCGGGTGCCATTTTCGTCGCCGATATCCTCGGCGGCATCTTCGGCTACTCCGCGATCCAGACCGCGATGGTGCAGCGTACGCGCACCGGAAAGGGACAGCACGTCGATGTGGCCTTGATGGACTGCATGCTGAATCTGCTGGTCTATGAGCTTCAGGAAGCGCAATTCGCGATCCGCGCGCCGCGCCCGACCTATGGCCCGGTGCGGGCGCGCGATGGTGACCTTCTGATCGCGCCGGTGACCGCCCGCAATTTCGTCGCTCTGTGCGAAGTAACGGGGCAGCGTGAACTCGCTGACGATCCGCGATTCAACGCGCTACCGGCGCGCGGCGCCAACTGGACGGCCATGATGCAGGTGGTCGAGCAATGGACCGCGCGGCATACGGTCGACCAATGCTTGGCGGCGCTTGATGCCGCCGGCGTGCCCTGTGCGCGGTACCGCGATCCCGGGGCGGCGCTGACGGATCCGCATCTCCTCGAACGTGGCGCCTTCGCGACGATTGCCGACGGCGCCGGCGAATTTTCCGGCGTGAATGCGCCTTGGAGGATGTCCGGCGCCGAGACCAGCATCGGTCGCGACATTCCCGCCATCGGCGCGCACCGGGATGAGGTGCTGTCGCGCACGCTCGGGCTTTCACCTGAGGCAATCACCGCGCTCGTGAGGCGCGGGGCCTTCGGAGAACCAAGGGAAGAACGGAGAGAGAAGCAGGCGAGAGGTCGGCCGCAATGACCTTTTGACGCCGAACTCGCACGAACGAAAGCGAGGGCGTCGTACACCAGGGAGGGAATGAAATGCGCGATACAACGCTGGACAACGCCATCGCCGATCATAAGACCTACGGCGATGTCGAGCTGCAACACCGGCTGTTTGCCCGGCTGCGGCGCGAGGATCCGATCCATTGGACGGAGCCCGCGGGCTATCGTCCGTTCTGGACGGTCACGAAATATGCCGACATCATCGAGATCGAACGCCAGGCGGATCGCTTCATCAACACACCGCGGACCAAGCTTCTGAGCATCGATTTCGAAAGCAAGGTCCGGGAAGCCATGAACGGCCGGCCCATGCTGGTGCGGGCGCTGCCGCAGATGGACAATCCCGATCACGCCAAGTACCAGAAACTGACACATGCGTGGTTTCAGCCGCGCCAGCTCCGCACCTTGTCGGATCGCATGGAGGCGCTGGCGAAGGAAAGCGTGGACCGGCTTCTTGCTATCGGCGGCGAGTGCGATTTCTATAATGACATCGCGATCTACTATCCGCTGCGCGTATTGATGACGATCCTCGGACTGCCGCGCGAAGACGAGCAGCGTCTCTTGAAGATCACGCAGGCCTATTTCGGCGGCGGCGATCCGGAGATGCAACAGGGCAGTGACCTGATCGATGCGACGCTCGCCTATGTCAATTATTTCAAGGACGTCGCAAAGGAGCGGCGGCAAAATCCCAGGGATGACGTGGCGACCGTCATCGCGATGTCGGAGATCGACGGCAGACCGATCGAGGATTTTGAGGCCTATTCCTATTACGTGGCGCTGGCAAGCGCCGGGCACGACACCACCAGCGCCACGATTGCGGGCGGCCTGCTGGCCCTGATCGAGAATCCCGACGCGATGAGCCGCCTGCAACGCGAGCCCGACCTGATTCCCGGTGCGGCGGAGGAGATGGTGCGCTGGGTTTCACCCGTCAAACATTTTTTCCGGACCGCGGCGGCGGACTACGAAATCCGCAGCAAGAAGATCAAGGCCGGCGACAGTCTCTTCATCAGCTTTCCGTCCGGCAATCGGGACGAGGAAGCATTCGATCGTCCCTTTGAATTCATTGCGGACCGTTCGCCCAACCGGCATCTCGGCTTCGGCTTCGGCATTCATGCTTGCATCGGTCGGCATCTCGCCAAGGCCGAGATCGTGGCATTCTTCCGCGAGTTTCTCAGGCGGATCGACCATGTCGAGCTTGCAGGCAAGCCGGCCTGGACCGAGACCTCTTTCCTCGGCGGCGTCAAGCGGCTGCCGGTGCGGTGCCGGCCGCGATCGCGTGCAGACGACGCCTAGTCGCCGGACGGGATTGAAGCCCGCGACGGCGAGGCCTTTGCGATTGCACGCATGCATTTGATGAAATGCGCGCGATCTTTCTTGGTGAGCGGTGCAAGCAGGAGATCCTGCAGCTTTGCTGCGGCCGGGATCACCTTCAAGAGCGCCGCTTCGCCGCTCGCGGTGATCTGGACCTGGATGGAGCGGCGGTCCTCGGCATTGTCCTTTTTCGAGATCAGCTTGCGCGTCGTCATGCGCTTGAGCATCTCGCTCAGCGTATTGCGATCGGAGCTGATTCGTTCGGCGAGGACGGACGGGGTGAGGGGGCCATCCTGATAGAGCGCCATCAGCACACCGAACTGACGCGGGGTGATATCGTTCTGCTCGGTCAGTGTTTGATAGAGCATGTCGTAACGGGCTTCGAGCAGGCGAAGCAGAAAGCCGATGCCGCCTTCGAGCTGCCAACGGCGCGCGATCTCGCTCGGCGAACCCGTCTTGCTTGCCTCGTCGTTCGTCATGTCATCCATCTGAAAATCTATCCGTAGCCGTTAGCAGCTTGATTCCCGACCCTCAACCCCGCTGCCGTCGAAGGCGAAGATCGGAATGGTCTTGAGGGCGATCTGATCCGGCCTTGCCATGCAGTCGCGGATGTAGTACGTATACGTATCAATAATGAGGGGCGCGGATCGACGTCGCCCCCGGGAGGGTGGCTTGAACCTGCGCGAGCTCCTGTCGGTTCCCTATCTGCTCGAGGCCGAGGCCGTCGAAGCCGAGGCCGGCAGATGGCGGCTGCGCCTTGCCTATCCCGAGCTGCCTGGCTGCACCGCAGAGGGCCATCTGCTTGAAGACGTGCTGAGAGAACTCGAACGGCGCCGGGTCGAGATCATCGTGAGTCTTGTGGAAGCGGGGAAGCAGCCTCCCGTTCCGCGCGAGCCACTTGCCTCTTCCGATCCGCTCTGGACGGCCAACGATCTCGGTCTATCCGCAGGAGTCGCAGCGTTGCTCGGCAGCGCGGCCAAATAGGCTCGCCGGGATGCAGCGCTAGATCACATGGAGAAAGCTCATGCTCTCGCACGAAGACAATGAGAGGCTGGTGAGGGTCGGCAAGGGCACGCCGCTCGGCGAGCTGTTTCGCCTGTACTGGATTCCGTTCCTGCCGTCGGCGGACCTCGCCAAGGACGGGCAGCCGAAGCGCATCCGGCTGCTTGGTGAGGATCTGGTCGCATTCCGGGATTCCGAGGGCCGCATCGGATTGGTCGATCAGGCCTGTCCACATCGCGGTGCGCCGCTGATCTTCGCACGAAACGAGGATTGCGGCCTGCGCTGCGTCTATCACGGCTGGAAATTCGACGTTGCCGGCGCGGTGACCGACATGCCGGCAGAACCGGTGCGTAGCCGCCTCAAGGAGCGGGTGCGGATCAAGGCCTATCCCTGCAAGGAGCGCAACGGGATGATCTGGACCTATATGGGGCCAGATCAGGCCGAGCTTCCGCCGCTGCCGAACCTCGAATGGAATCTGGTGCCGGCCGAGCAGGTGCACATTTCGGTTCGCGTCCAAGAGTGCAATTGGCTGCAGGCGGTCGAGGGCGAGATCGATTCGGCGCATGCGCCGCTGCTGCACGGGCGACTGGATGCCCAGGGCACGACGAGCGCCTGGATCCAGAAGCGCGACCTCCGGCCGACCTTCGAATGCATCAAGCAGGATTTCGGCATGAGCATCGCCGCGCGGCGCAATTACGATGCCAACACGTTGTACTGGCGGGTCAACCAGTTCCTGTTGCCATTCTATACGCTGGTGCCCCCGCTGTCTCCGTTTCCCGATCTAAGCGGACACGCCTGGGTGCCGATCGACGACGAGAATACGCTGTGCATCATGTTCTCCTATCATCCGTCGGAGCCGCTGTTGGAGAAGACGCGGCAGGTGTTCGCCGAAGGACACAAGGGCCGCGAGAGCGGACATGCCAGCCGCCACGCGCTCGTGCAGCATCCGCCGCCCGTCCCGTATGCGGGTTACTGGACCAAATACAATCCGCAGAACGGCTTTCAATTCGACTACGAGGCGCAGCGGACCACCTGGTTCTCGGGCCTGCCGGGGCTCTGGGTGCAGGACGGTGCGTGTCAGAGTGGTGTCTCGCCGATCTTTGATCGCACCAAGGAAACGCTCTGCTCGAGCGATACCGGGATTGCGATGACGCGGCGCTTCATTCTGGAGGCGCTCGGCGCCTATCGCGATCACGCGATCAGGCCCAAGGGGGTGTCGGATCCCGACGTATTCATGGTGCGAGCCGTGTCGCTGCGGCTGCCGCCGGAGGATTCCTGGGTCGACGTCAGCGCCCCGTTCATGCGGGCGAAGCTTGGTGCCGATTTCGGGTACGAGCTGTGAACGCATCCAACCATATGGCTGACACGCAGGAGCTTCTGGTCAAGCGCATCGGCTACGAAGCTGAGCGGACCCAGTCCTACGAGCTGATCGCGCGGACGGACGGCGAGCTGGCCTCGTTCACGGCCGGTAGCCATATCGACCTGCATCTGCCGAACGGCATGATCCGCAGCTACTCGCTGGTGAACGATCCGCGCGAGCGTCACCGGTATGTCATTGCGGTCAACAGGGATGCTGAGAGTCGCGGCGGCTCAAGCCACATTCACGACGCCGTCAGGGTCGGCGATATCATCACGGTCTCCGGGCCGCGCAACAACTTCGCGCTCCACGAGCAGGCCGAGCACTCGATCCTGATCGCCGGGGGCATCGGCATCACGCCGCTGCTGTCAATGATCCGGCGTCTGGAAGCGCTCGGGCTCCGATGGGAGCTGTTCTACGCCGCGAGGACGCGCGCCGCTGCCGCATTTCTCGACGAGCTCGGCAGATATCGATCGAGGGTACATCTCGATTTCGACGACGAGCGATCGGGACTGGCTTTCGATCTCGCGACGATCGTCAGGAACGCACCGGCTCGCGCGCATCTCTACTGCTGCGGTCCGGTGCCCATGCTCGAGGCGTTCGAGGCGGCGTCGGCCGGTCGCCCGGCCGATCACCTGCATGTCGAGTATTTCAAGGCGCGGGAAGCTCCGGCCACCAGGGGTGGCTTCGCCGTCAAGCTGGCGCGAAGCAATCGCACCATCGCGGTCGAGGCAGGCAAGACCATCCTCGATGCGTTGCTGGATGCCGGCATCACCGCGAACTACGCCTGCACCGAGGGGGTCTGCGGCACCTGCGAGACGCGCGTGCTTGAGGGCATACCCGACCATCGCGACCAGTTTCTGAGCGAGGACGAGCAGGCGGCGAACAAGAGCGTCATGATCTGCTGCTCAGGAGCAAAGTCCCGCACGCTTGTGCTCGATCTCTAGAACATCAAATTGACGGATATCCCGATGCTGGATCAGCTTGAAGCCGACTTCCCCGAGCACACCCCGCGCCCTGTCGATGCACCAAGGGCACTCGAGGGGGTCCGTGTGATCGATTTCTCGCATTTCATCGCGGGACCGTTTGCGACCATGATCCTGGCCGACATGGGCGCCGAGGTGATTAAGATCGAAGCGCCGGGCCGCGGCGATGATTTGCGCCGCTATCCGCCGGTGCATCCCGAGCTCAGGCACGGTGCGCCGTTTCTCTGGACCAACCGCAACAAGCGCAGCGTTGCCCTCGACCTGAAGTCTGAAGAGGGTCTGAAGGTCGCGCGTGAGCTGATCGCGACGGTGGACGTCCTCGTCGAGAATTTCTCGGCGAGCGTGATGGCGCGGCTGGGCCTCGACTACGAGAGCTGCCGCAAGATCAATCCCGAGATCATCTATTGCTCGGTCTCGGCCTATGGCCGCGATGGGGCGTTTTCGGACCGGCTCGGCTTCGATCCGATCGCGCAGGTCGAGAGTGGCTTCGTGTCGATGAACGGCTATGTCGACCGGGAGGGCGTGCGCGCATTGTCTCCGGTGATGGATATCAGCACCGCGATGATGGCCAGCAATGCGATCCTTGGTGCGTTGTTCGCCCGCGAGCGCAGCGGGCAGGGTCAGGCCATCGAGGTATCGCTGTTCGAGAATGCCGTCCTGATGACCGGCTATGCGACCATGCAGTCGCTGTTCAGCGGCACCGATCCGAAGCGAAGCGGCAACACCAGCCCGGACACGTGTCCGTCGGGTGTGTTCCTGGCCAGCGATTGCTCCTTCTATATCAACTGCGGCAACGACAAGATCTTCCAGCGCCTGATGGCGCAGGTTCTTGAGCGCGAGGATCTCGCGGCGGCCGAGATCTATGCAACCGGCCCCGATCGAATCCGCCGTCGCGAGGAGTTGTTCGCGATTCTCGGCGAGGCCTTCGCCCGACAGTCCTGGTTGCACTGGCAGTCGCGGATGCGGGCAGCCGGGGTGCCCTGCGGCCAGGTGCGCACCGTCGGCGAGGCGATCCGCTCCCCGGAGGCGCGGGAGCGCGGCATCGTCACCCGGATCCCGCATGACACGGTCGGATGGGTGCCGAATGTGAACCTGCCGATCCGCTATTCGCGGACGCCGATCGTCGATCCCGTAGCGGCACCGGCCGTTGGGCAACATACCGAAAATGTGCTGCGCGAGTTGCTCAGCTACGACGAAGCGGAAATCGCGCGCCTTGCCGCAGGCGGAGCCTTCGGCAGCCAGCCCTCGCGACAGAATGCCAAGCCGTGACGGGGCGCGGTCGAGACGCGCGAACGCTGCGGAGCCGTGTGGCCGTCGCCGGGATTGGTGAAACGGACTATTTTCGCGACGGCGCTTCGCCCGATGAGGACACGCCCTAATTGACGAGTTGATCGTCCAGACGACAGCCGCCTCCTTGCGGCTTTTTCTTTGGGTAACGGCCAGTTTGCATTCGATTTGCTACCAAGAAAAAGCGCGATCATGAGCATCGGACCGGTAGCAAATTTGGTAGCAAATCACCGCCAAAAACTGGTTCGATAGTCTCACCACGAGCGTATTGGGACTAAAAAAACCAGCGAAATCAGTATAGATACGGTGCCGTGTCTTCCCAGGACTGGACCAGCGGTGCACCTAAGTGGTTGAAAGTCATTGGAAATTTTCCGTAGCCCCCATGATGGACTGGACCGATAGGCACTGTCGCGTGTTCCATCGGCTGATGTCGCGGCGGGCGCGGCTTTACACGGAGATGTTGACGACCGGCGCGGTGATCCACGGCGATCGGATGCGGCTGCTCGGGCATGATGCGAGCGAGCACCCGGTGGCGCTGCAGCTTGGCGGTTCCGATCCACGCGATCTCGCGACAGCCGCCAGGATCGGCGAGGATTTCGGTTACGACGAGATCAACCTCAATGTCGGCTGTCCCTCCGACCGCGTGAAGGACGGCCGGTTTGGCGCCTGCCTGATGGCCGAGCCAGCGCTGGTCGCCGACGGGGTCGCGGCCATGAAGCGCGCGGTGAGCATTCCCGTCACGGTGAAATGCCGGATCGGGATCGACGATCAGGATCCGGAAGTCGCACTCGATGTGCTGGCGCGCGGGGTGGTTGCGGCGGGGGCGGACATGCTGATCGTTCACGCCCGCAAAGCCTGGCTCAACGGGCTGTCGCCGAAGGAGAACCGCGATATCCCGCCGCTCGATTACGACCGCGTCTATCGCCTGAAGGCGGCGTTGCCCGATGTGCCCATCATCATCAATGGCGGCATCGCGAGCCTTGCCGAGGCGCGGCAGCATCTTGCGCATGTCGACGGCGTGATGCTCGGACGGGCGGCCTATCAGGAGCCGTGGCGGCTGCTTGCCGTCGATTCCGAACTGTTCGGCGAGCCGTCGCCGCATGCGACGATGAAGCACGTGTTCGCGGCGATGATGCCCTATATCGAGGCGCAGCTCGCGCTCGGGACGCGGCTGCATGCGATCACGCGACACTTCGTTGGCGCCTTCCATGGCGTCCCCGGCGCGCGTGCGTTCCGCCGCCACCTGGCGGAGCATGGCGTCAAGCCGGGGGCCGGTGCCGATGTGCTGCGCGATGCGATCGCGCTGGTCGATGAGCGCGTGCCGGCGTCGATCGCCGCCTGATCTAGAGCATGATCCGGAAAAGTGTGAAGCGGTTTTTCCGAAAAGATCATGCTCAAACAAAGAGCTAAAGCGCGATGACGATTCAACTCAATCACATCGCGCTTTAGCCTGGGCTTGCGAAGATCTGCTGCATCATGCGGGCCACCGCATGGCCCATCTCGTCGCCTTCTTCGCGCAAGCCGGCCATGGTGCCCTCGGCGTCGGCGCCGGGCTTGTTCTGCCCGAGCTTTTCGACGCATTCGAGCCGGCACGGGCCGATCCGAAACGCGACGATGCCGCCGAGAAGCCGCGCGACCAGATCCTCCGGCGCATCGCTCAACCGCCAGGGCGTGGCAGCACGACGCTCGAACTCATCGACGGTGCGCTCCAGCACATGGCGCCGATCCGTCTCGGCGGGCAGCAGCTCGATCCGTCCGCGCAATTGCAGGCCGACATAGTTCCAGGTCGGCACATTGGCGGGGCCGGCATACCAGCGCGGCGAGATATAGGCGCTTGGACCATTGGCAACGATCAGAACCTCGCTCACGGACGGGAGGTCTGCCGCGTGGCTGTTCCTCAAGGCGATATGCCCGAGCAACCGGATGTCGGTGGGATCGTCCTTCTCCACGACGAAGGGCAGGGACGTCGCGCGCACGCCCGACGCGCCCGTGGTGATCAGGACTCCGAACGGATAGCGGCGCAGCCATTGCAGCGCCTGCGCCGCATCGGGCTGGCGGAAATGCGGTGCGGAGAAGAACTTGTCGCCGGTTGCGGGTGGCGAGCCGCTCGCTGATTGCTGGGCCATGAGGTCGTCGCCTTGTTGCTTGCCTGACGTCAGTCCTTCCACACGCCCCAGGCAATCGGCCGGTCCGGCGCCCACACCCGATAGCCGTGCACGTGCTTTGTCGTTGCGTCAACCGCCGGCTCGTAGAACAGCCCGATGGTTGGAATCTGCGCCCTCAGCAAGTCATGCAGGTCGAGGAAGAGCTGCTTGCGCCGGGCGTCGTCGGCCGTTTCCATCGCCTCGCGCAGCAACTCGAGCGCCTTCGGATCGTCCCATTGCGCCCATTTGAACCTGGCGCGGTCGGCAAGAAAGGTCGCGTAAGTCAGGGCCGGGTCGAAGCGGCCGGAATAGGTGAAGGACTGGAGCTGAAATTCGCCTTTCATGTAACGATCGAGCTGTGTCGCCCAATCGAGGGTCTCGATCTGCACATTGAGACCGACCGCCGACAGCATCGCCTGCAGCAGGATGGAATTGGCGTCCATCCCCGGATAGCGCTTGTTGGTCTGCAGCTTGATCGGCTGGCCGTGATAGCCGGCCTCCTTCAAAAGTGCCGCGGCCCGGCTCGGGTCATACGCGGGCCAAGCGAGAAAGGCCGGATCGAAATAAGCCATCGACGTGCTGACCGCCGAGGAGTTGGCCTTGGCAAGGCCCTGGCTGCGGGTCTCCGCGATCTGCTCGCGATCGATGGCCGTGGCGATCGCCTCGCGCATTTTCGGATTGGCGAGCAGCGGGTCCTTGTCGTTGATCAGAAGCGCGTCGCGGGCAAGTCCGGGCGTCGTCTGCACGTTCACGCCGCCCGCCTGCAACTCTGCGACACGCTCAGGCTGCACTTCCGTGATCACGTCGACGGCGTCGGTCCGCAAAGCGGCTCGCGCCGCGCTGTCATCGGGGATGATCCTGAAGCTGATACGATCGACATGGGCAATCCGCGCGCCGGCGTAGCCGCTGGCCGGTGCCGTGCTCGGCCGGTAGGCGGCGACGCGATCGAGGTCGATAGACAGATCGTGCTTCCATTCGGCGAGCTTGAACGGGCCGGTGCCGATCGGCGCACGCCATTGGCCTTGCGCGTCGAGGCTGTCGGGATGGGCGACGAGCACCGCGCATTGGATGTTCGCCAGTTGCTTGAGGAACATGCCGCTGGGCTTTTCCAGGTGATAGATGACGATGCGCGGCTCGGGCGCCTCGACGTCGATTACTTTGACGCCCTGGCTGCCATCGAAGACGTTGCGGCATTGCCAGGCGGGATTGGCCTGCAATCGCGACCAGCTCCATTTCACCTCGGCCGAGGTCAATGGAGCGCCGTTGTGAAACATCACGCCGTCGCGCAGCACGAAGCGATAGGTCTTGCCGTCGCCGGAGACGGTCCAGGAGTCCGCAAGCGCCGACCCGACGCTCATGTCGGCGCGATAGGCGACCAGCCCCTCGAAGATATGGTTGAGGACGTTATCGGTGTTGGTGTCCCGGTTGACGCCGGGCTCCAGGCTGCGGATGTCGGAATTGAGCCGGATCGTGAGCAGGCCGCCTTGCTTCGGTTGCTCCTCGGCAACGGCTTGCGTGACCAGCATCGTGCAAAGCCAGGCTGCCACCAGCGCTCGTTTCATCGCACGCCCTCCCTATGATCCGCTTCACCAGCGAAAGCCGCATTGAAGAAATCCTCGACGACCGGGATCAGGCCGGGCAGCGTATGGGCGACGCCGGGAACGATGTCCCGTCGCACCGAAATGCCATGTGCCTCGAAGCTCGCCTTGAGGGCATCGAGCCGAGCCGGCCGGTCGGCGCCGGCAATATTGGCGTCCGGCTGCCACCACGCGTCGCCCGGCTTGATGGTGATTTCCCAGGTGTCCCTGTCGTCGGCGCCGACGACCATCTGCACGGCGACGGGACGCATCGCGGCAAGGTCGAGCGGCTTGCCGAAGCGATCGGCGAAGTCGCGGACGCCGACCCAGTGGTCGCGTTCGACGTCGAGCAGGGTGACGACGCCGGGCGATGCGATGGATACGGCGCTGAGCCGCTCCGGGTGCAGATAGAGGAAGCGCTGGGCGAACTGCGCACCGCCCGAAAAGCCGAACAGACCGAAGCGATCGGCATCGAGCCGGTAGCGCGCCTCAAGCTCTGCGATCATCGCGAACAGCACCGCGTCGTAGTGCATCGCACCGACGCGCAGCATCTTGTAGCTCGAATGATCGTCGGGTGCGACGATGCCGACCGGAAACAAGGGCGCAAGGACGATCAGCCGGCGCCGCTCGGCAAGCGCGATGAAGGCGTCACGATAGGCGATCATCTCGCGGCGCGAGCCGTGGACGGCAACGAGCAGGCGGTAGCGATCAGCGCCATCCTCGGCATAGCTTTCCGGAACGTAGGCGCAATAGGAAAAGCGCGGGTCGCGCTGGCAGCAATAGACGGTCGTGCGGCCGAAATCATAGTAGGAGAGGCGCGCACCGTGGCCTTGGCGCTTCGGGGCGGATGAGCTCATCGCCGCGGCTCGGGCGGCAGCGCCGGCGGAAGCCGCGACTCGATCGCTTCGGCCGCATCGAAACAGAGGTCCTCGCGGAAGGGCGCAGCGACGAGCTGGACGCCGATCGGCAGTCCATCGGACACCAGCGTAGGCGCCGAGATTGCGGGCAGGCCGAGCAGCGAGACCGCAGTCATCGGTCGCTGGGAGCGGATGATCGCAGCCGTCGTCGCTTCGTCGCGCGCGTCGGCGTCGACCTCGAAAGCCGGCTCAGTCGAGACCGGCATGAGGATGAGCGGATGGCGGATCAGGAAGATCTGCCACTGCCGCAGCAATCTCAGCCGTTCGCCGAGCGCAACGAGCACTTCGGTCGGATCGCGTTGCGGCCACACCCGCCGCCACAGACCGGCGGCGCGGCGGACGCCGTCATCGCCGTTCGTCTCGATATAGGGTTCGAGCTGGGCGAGAAGATCGGGCATGGCGAGGCGCGGCCAGGTTTCGGCGGCGGTGATGAGCTCCGGCGGCGAAGCCGGCTCGACACGATAGCCGGCGTCCTCAAGTGCACGTGCGGCAGCCTTGAGCGCTGCGCTCACCGCCGGATGGAACGCGGCGCCGTCAAGGCTGTCGACGAGTGCAACCCGGATCGGCTGGCGCGCCGGAGGGAAGGGAGCCGGTGCGACGGTGCGGGGATCGAGCACATCGGGTTTCGCCATCGCCGCGAAAGCGAGGCGCAAATCCCTGACGCTGCGCGTCAGCGGGCCTTGCACCGCCATCAACTGCGACGAGATCGGCGATAGTCCCTGGAAGCTCGGATTGTAGGAGGGGACCCGTCCAAGCGACGGCTTCAGGCCGAACACGCCGCAACAATAGGCCGGGTAGCGGATCGAGCCGGCGATATCGTTGCCATGGGAGATCGGCGCCATGCCAATGGCGGTCGCAACCGCCGCGCCGCCGCTGGAGCCGCCGCAGGTGCGATCGGCGCGCCATGGATTGCGGGTCTCGCCATGCAATGCGTTGCCGGTGTGCCAGCGCATCGAATAGCCCGGCGCGTTGGTGCGTCCGATCAGGATGGCGCCGGCCTGGCGAAGGTTGGCGACGACCGGGTTGTCCTGCTCGGCAATCAGACCCTTGTTGGCGACGATGCCGTTGTCGGTCGGGCAGCCGCGTTGATCGATGTTGATCTTGATCGTCGCCGGCACGCCATGCAGCGGGCCCAATTCCTCGCCGGCGCGCTGCTTGGCGTCCAGCGCGTCCGCGGTGGCGAGCGCTTCGTCGGCGAGCGACAGAACGATGGCATTGAGCGAAGGATTGACGTCGGCCATGCGCGCGAGTGCCGCTTCGACCGCCTCGCGCGCCGAAATCTTCCGCGCCCGGATTGCTGCGGCGAGCGCGGTGGCGTCAGCGCGCCAGAGTGGGCCGTCGAGCGATCCGGGCGCGTCTTGCGCGCGCCTCGCGTCATCAGCGATCCGCTCGGTCATGCTCACTCTCCTCTGGTCATGGCGGGGACACTAGTGTATTTTATAGCCACATGAAACAAAAATCGACATCTCGTCCCACCCGCCTGCAACGGGACCTGTTGCCGCAAATCGTCGAGCTGGTGCGCGGCGACGGGCTCGGGCCGGGTGCGCGCCTGACCGAAGCCGACCTTGCGGCGCGGCTGCAGGTATCGCGCACGCCGGTGCGTGCCGCCCTCCAGCATCTGGCGCGGCGCGGTCTCGTCGAGGCGCGCCCGCGCCGCGGTTTCGTATTGCGCAAGAGCGTCACGAGCCTGTCGCTTGACGACGCGCCGGCCACTTCCGACGAGGCGAGCGAGCTCTGCGTCGAGATTGCCCGCGACAGGCTCGCTGGTCGCCTGCCGCTCGAAGTCTCCGAGTCCGATCTGATGCGGCGCTATCAGGTGACGCGGCCGTTCCTGCTAAAGGTCTTGAACAGGCTTGCCGGGGTCGCGCTGATCGAGCGCAAGCCGGGGCGAGGCTGGCTGTTTTCGCAAGCGATCGACGATCCCAAAGCGAGGGCAGAGAGTTTTGCCTTCCGCCGCTTGCTCGAGCCTGCGGCGATCCTGATGCCGCGTTTTCGCCTCGATCCGGCCTGGATGGCCGAGATGCGCGAACGTCATCGCGCCGCACTGGCCGCGCCCTGGCGCAAATCCTCGAGTGTCGATTTCTTCGAGATGAACGCCGCGTTCCACCAGGGGATCGCGGCCGGCGCCGACAATCGCTACTTGCTCCTGGCGCTCGAGCAGCAGAACCGGTTACGGCGTTTCGTCAACTACGATTGGACGTTCGGCCATGAGCGCGTCGTCGCGTCCTGCAACGAGCATCTGGAGATCCTGGACCGGATCGAGCGCGGCGAATTGGAGGTCGCGGCGGCGCTGATGCGCAGCCACATCGATGCGGCCAGCCGGCTCGCCCATCCGCAGCTCGAGCGGGCGGACGCAGACGACTAGGTGTATTATATGTTCAAATAGATCAGTTGGCGCGATGGTCTCATCGCGGTGCGTCGCGGCCGCACCATGAGCATGATCGTGCGGAACGCCTTGCCGAGCGTCCGCCGCGCCAGCAGTGACCGCCGGTGATCCGGGCATCTCGACCGACGGACCGATCGCCTTGATCTTCCAGGTCAGCCACGCTGCCGCCACGCCGAACCAAACGTTGGCTGCCGTTTCGGTGTGTGACACCGCCGGCGGCGGCCCGGGCGCTACATCCGCATCCGGTTAGACGAATTGTGGATTTGTGCCGCAGGAGGAGTGGGGCAATCTGCCGCATCGGAGCGCCGCGACTGCCGCATCCTGCGATGCGGAAAGAAGAGCCAGCCGCCTCGCGCGCCCAATTCCAAACAGCGATGTCAAATCGCCCTTGATCTCTGAGATCGTGATCTCTTCACGATCACTTGGAGCAGCCGGAGTGACCTTGTCTTCATGAAATAACGTCCGCGAAAAACTGCAAAACCGGGAGGTCTGGAATGGCTACGATTCGGTTGTCGATCAATCGTCGCACGCTCATCAAGTCCGGATTGGCTTTGGCCAGCAGCCAGGCGATTGGCGCGCCCTTCATCGTCAAGTCGCTCGCGGACGAGCCGGTCAAGATCGGAATGGTCAATCCACTGACCGGCGTGCTTTCCGCGCTGGCGCAGAGTGAGGTCGACGGCGCCCGATATGCCGAAGCCGAACTCAACAAGAAGGGCGGCATTCTCGGTCGCCAGGTCCAACTCCTCGTCGAAGATTCCGCGAACGATGTCGGCACCGGGGTGCAGAAGACCCGGAAGCTGATCGATCGCGACAATGTCGCAGTCATCCTCGGTGACGTGAATTCCGGCATCGCCTATGCGATGTCGCAGGTGACCAACGAGAAGAATATCTTTCACATCGTTCCTGGCGGTCACACCGATCCGATTACCGGGACGAGCTGCAAGTGGAACGTGTTCCGCATCTGCAACACCACGACGATGGACGCCAATGCCGTCACGCCGGAACTGGTGAAGAAGTTCGGCAAGAAGTGGTTCTTCATCACGCCGGACTATGCCTACGGCCACACCTTGCAGGACGCCTTCATCAAAGCGCTGAAGAAGGCCGGCGGAACATTCGAGGGCGATATGCTCCCGATCAACAACACCGATTTCTCCGCGACCTTGATCAAGGCGAAGGCCTACAAGCCGAACGTTCTGCTCAACAACATGGGCGGCCTGACACAGATCAATTGCATGAAGCAATTCACCCAGTTCGGAATGCAGAAGGAAATGGCACTGGGCGGTGCGCTGTTCGAGCTGGAAAGCGTCAAGGGATGTCCGCCTGATGCGCAGACCGGCTGGTGGGTCATGGAGTGGTGGTGGAACCAGCCCAAGGTGCCCGAGGTCGTGAAGTTTGTGAGCGATTTCCGCGCGGCCACCAAGAAGACGCCCACTGCGCGCGACTGGTTCGGCTACGTGGGGATGCACACGGTCCGGCTTGCCGCAGAGAAAGCGAAGTCCCTTGAAGGTCCGAAGATGGCGAAGGCGCTGGAGGACCTCGAGCTGCCGCCGGATGTCGCGCTGCAACCGGGCAAGGTGCGCTATCGCGCGGGAGATCATGAATTGATGCCGAATATCTTCGTCGGCGAAGTTCATCCGCCGAAGGGTGAACCGGATGACCTGTTCACTGTCTCCGCGCTCGTCCCGGGCGATGAGGCTGCGGGCTCGGTGGCCGACACCGGCTGCAAGATGGTGGCGCCGGCCTGACCGAAGCGCTGGCTGAATAGTCACCAGAGCCGAGGGCGGGATGATCCAGGTCATACTTTTCAACGTCACCAATGGTCTGATCATCGGTGCATTCTACGTGCTGATGGCGCTGGGCCTGTCCCTGATCCTCAACCTCAGCAACGTCATCAACTTCGCGCACGGCAACTTCCTGGCGCTCGGCGGCTACCTTGCTTTCACCTTGTCGCCGGCGCTGGGTTACTGGGGCGCGTTGCTGGTCTCGCCCTTCATCACGGCGCTGATAGGTCTTGCGGTCGAGCGGCTGATGATCCGGCGCGTCTATAACCGGGATCCGGTCTATAGCCTGTTGCTGACCTTCGGCTTCGCCTTCGTGATGCAGGATGCCGCCCGCTATATCTGGGGACCGAACGGGTTGCCGCTCGGATTGCCGGAGTTCCTGTCGCAGCCGATCAGCGCGACACTGTTCTTCATCACCTGGTACCGCGTCTTCATGGTCGGCGTCGTCATCATTGCGGTGGCCGGACTGTTCGCCTTCCTGCGCTACACCCAAGTCGGCATACGCATCCGGGCGGGCACGCTTGATCTCGAGACGGTGGCGTCGCTCGGGGTCAACATCAGCCTGTTACGCACGTTCAATTTCGCGCTTGGCTGCCTGCTCGCCGGCTTGAGCGGGGTGCTGGCCGCCGGGCAGATCGGCCTCAATCCCAATATGGGCGACGATCTGCTGATGCCGAGCTTCATCGCGATCATCGTCGGCGGCGTCGGCAGCCTGATCGGCACGCTGTTCGGTGGGCTGCTGATTGGAGTGGCCGCGGCGCTCACCACAGTCTTCTATCCTTCGGCAAGTGAGGCCGTGATCTATGCCATCATGATGATCGTGCTTCTCGTTCGTCCCCGAGGTCTGATGGGCGAGGAAGGAATGATGGCATGAGCACCGACGTCGGCAGCAGCGCAACCGCCGCGGCGATGAGTCCAAAGCGGACGCCTGCAGTTCCGAGATGGGTCATGCTCGCCGTCGTCTGGGCCGTCCTGCTCGCGGTGCCGTACTGGCTCCCCTTGCTCGGCGGCTACACCGCGCTCGCCGGACGCGTGCTGGTGTTCGGACTTGCCGCGATGGGACTGAATCTGCTGCTGGGCTTCACCGGTGTCTTGAGCTTCGGCCACGCCGCCTATTTTGGCCTTGGCGCCTATGGGGCCGGGCTCACCTTGCGATATCTCGTGCACAGCACGCCGCTCGCCATGCTGTTGGGGACGCTGCTGGGTGGATTGGCCGGGACGCTGTTCGGTCTTCTGATCGTGCGCCGCCGCGGCGTCTACTTTGCGATGTGCACGATCGCGTTCGGGCAGCTCTGGTACTATCTCGCCTATAGCTGGAACGACTTTACCGGCGGCTTTGACGGCCTGCGCGATTTTCACCGCGAGCCGATCGGGTTTGGTCCGCTGACGCTCGACATCACCGACGGCGGCAACAGATTCTATTTCTTCCTTCTCGCCGTCTTCGCGCTCGCCGTGGGCTTGATGGGCCTTCTGGTGCGCTCTCCGTTCGGCCACACCTTGCGGGCAATCCGGGAGAACGAGCGCCGCGCGCGCTTCCTGGCGATTCCGGTCGAACGACAAATCTGGCTGTCGTTCTCGATCTCCTGCTTCTTCACCGCGCTTGCCGGCACCCTCTATGCGCTCCTCAACAACTTCGCCGATCCCCTGGCGCTGCACTACTCGCTGTCCGGCTATCTGGTCGTGATGTGCGTGATGGGCGGCATGCGGACGTTTTGGGGACCGCTGGTCGGTGCAACCGTGTTCGTGGTGTTGCAGGACTACATCTCGTCGATGACCGTGAACTGGATGTCCTTTGTCGGCGCGATCTTCGTGATCGTGGTGCTGTTCTTCCCGCGCGGCCTGCTCGGCATGCGGCGGATACGCAAGTCGGTGTGACCATGCTCGAGGTTCGCAATATCACCAAGCGGTTCGGCAACCTGGTGGCCGTGAAAGACGTCTCGATGTCCGTCAGGCCGGGCGAGCTGCGCGCCATCATCGGCCCGAACGGGGCGGGCAAGACGACCTTCTTCAACATGATCAGCGGCTACTTTCCGCCGACCAGGGGATCGATCCTCTTTCAAGGCAAGGACGTGACGCGCCTGCCGGCGCACCTGCGGGTCGGACTCGGCATGGGACGCACGTTCCAGATCACCGAAGTGTTTCCGGAACTGACCGTCCACGAGAACGTGCTCACCGCGGCCGAGGTCGCGGCGCAACAGACGTTGCACATGCTGCCGAACCGGGCCGACGCAAAGCTCGCCAACGACGTCGCGGCTGAAATGCTGGCGCTCGTGGGGCTCAGCGCCAAGGCTGACCGGCTGGTCGGCGAACTCTCTCACGGCGACCAGCGGACCACCGAGATCGCGATGGCGCTGGCGCAGCTTCCGCGCCTGCTGCTGCTCGATGAGCCGACCGCCGGCATGGGCGACCAGGAGACTTACGAGATCACGACCCTCATTCGTCGCCTGCACAGGGAAAGAAGTTACACCATCGTGCTGATCGAGCACGACATGCGCGTGGTGTTCCACCTGGCCGACTACATCACGGTGCTCGATCAGGGCGGCTTACTTGCCGAGGGGCGGCCTGACGAGATCGCAGCCTCCGAAGCGGTGCAGGCAGCTTATCTTGGAGAGAGCCGATGACGCCGCTGACGGTCGCGGGGCTGCAAACGTTCTATGGCAAGAGCCATATCCTGCACAATGTCGGCCTGACCGTGAACGAAGGCGAGATCGTCGTGCTGCTTGGCCGCAACGGAGCCGGCAAGACGACAACGCTGCGCAGCATCATGGGACTGACGCCGCCGCGCGAGGGCAGTGTGACCCTGTTCGGCATCGACGCGACCCGGATGTCACCCTATCAGGTGGCGGCGCTCGGCGTGGGTTACGTGCCGGAAGGCCGCAAGATCTTCGCCAACCTGACCGTCGAGGACAATTTGCGGGTGCCGGTCGCGCGGCCCGGTCCTTGGGACACCATGCGCGTCTTCAAGACCTTTCCGCGTCTCGCCGAGCGGCGGGACAGTCGCGGCCGTCAGTTGTCGGGCGGTGAGCAGGAGATGCTTTCGATCGCGCGAGTATTGTTGCTCAATCCCAAGCTGCTTCTGCTGGACGAGCCGAGCCAGGGGCTCGCTCCGCTGATCGTCAAGGAAGTCTTCCAGATCATTCAGACGATGCGCAAGGAGGGGATCTCCGTGCTGCTGGTCGAGCAGAATGTTCGCGTCAGCCTCGCCATCGCCGATCGCGCCTATGTGCTGGACGACGGCGCCATCATCTACAGCGGCAGCGCCGCGGAACTCGCAAACGACGAGGAGCGCGTCCGCTCGATGGCCGGCGCGAGTGCAAAGGAATGGGCCGTGGGCGAGCAGCAGGGCGCACTGCGATGATGCCGACACATCCGCGATTTTCATGGCGAGGAGGGGAATGATGCTGGCCTTTTTCGAGGGACATCCCAACACAGATGCCCTGGCGTTCTACGTGGTTGCCGCGATCACGCTCGGCATCCTGCTTTATCGCTTCCATCAGAAGCGGGTCTGAGGTCGCAACGACGGCGCTGAAGCGGGATGAATTTGAGTTGAAGCGACTCGCTGCGGCTTCGGCCCACCTCTCCCCATCGGGGAGAGGTCGGATTGCGAAGCAATCCGGGTGAGGGGTCTTGGCCTCTCGATCGACCGTAACCTCTCACCCGATTTGCTGCGCAAATCGACCTCTCCCAAGGGAGAGGTGACCTTTCGCGCTGTGTCAGGTCAAGGTAATCCCATCATGCTTTAATCGACCGCCGTGCGCGGGCGCCGATGACTGTGCGCGGACAGTTCGGGGTAGCCGGTCAGCATCAGCTTGTCGGCGCGCACGCCCCAGCTTTCGAGCCGGTCGAGGAAGCTCATGCCGAGCAGATTGGTCTTCATCTGGCCGCGCTGGACCACCAGCGCCGGCACCGATTTCTCGACGAGCTTTCCGACAGCGAGCCGATCGAGCGTCAGCCGCGCCGCCTTGGTGTGACCGCCGGCGGTCTCGAGATCGACGTTGTATTCGAGCATCTCGGTCGGCAGACCGATCGCCTTCGCCGTTTCCCAGGTCAGCACGACCGAGGTCGCGCCGGTGTCGATCACCATTGGTGCGCTGACCCCGTTGATCTTGGCGCGGAATGCGAACTCGCCGCCCTGGCTGCGTGCGATCTCAACCGCAGGGGCTGCGGACGGATTGCCGCCGCCGCTGCTCCGGCCGAGGATTTGCGAGATGTTTTCTCTGGCGCGCGCGATCTGGTTGGGATCGCCATAGGCGACGACCGCACCGGCGGTCGCCATCAGCAGCAGGATGACGAGGAGAATGCGGCTCATCGTGCGCCTCCGCGCATCCCGCGCAGGCTCAGGCGCGTTTCGGACGCGGCTCCATGCGCTCGAGCCCGGCATCCGCCATGCGCGCCGGCAGCAGTGCCATCACCGCCAACCGCTCCGCACTGTCCATCTTGTGCCAGCGCGCGATCTCGGGAAGCGTGCGACCGCATCCGAAGCAGAGCTTGGTCCTGGGGTCCATCATGCAGACTGCGATACACGGCGTTTCTGAGCTCATTCTTCAGTGTTGAACGGTTTCAGCCGCTTGCACAAGCGGGTCGAACCGCAATGGTTCGCCTCGCGCTTCTGCTGCTTGTCCAGAGCATGATCTTCGGAAAACCGCATCGCACCTTTCCGCGCCATGCTCTACAGTCCGGTGCCTGCACTCATGATCGACCTGCGGCGTACACGCTGCCGGTCGCCGCTCGCTGAGCTCACCACGGGCTCCGGCTGCATCGGCGGCGCATCCTCCGACATCGGCGCCAGCGCGCTCATGACCCGCTCCGGCGGGAACGTGACGATCACCTCGGTGCCGATCCGCAGCTTCGATTTCAGCGTGAAGGTGCCGCCATGCATGTCGATCAGGCTCTTGGCGATCGGCAGCCCGAGACCCGCGCCTTGTTCGGCCGACTTGATCGAGTTGGAACCCTGGCCGAACGAGGCCAGCACAACGGGAATCTCGTCTTCGGCGATCCCGGAACCGGTGTCCTTGACGCTCAGATATTGTCCGCCCGACGCGGTCCAGCCGACCTTCAGCCAGATCTCGCCGCCCTGCGGGGTGAACTTGATCGAGTTGGAGAGCAGGTTGAGCACGACCTGGCGGATGGCGCGCTCGTCACCCCAGATGCGCGGCATGCCGTGCTCGAACACCTCGTGGATGGTGATGCCGCGGCTCGAGGCGCGCAGCTTCAGGAGATGGTGGCAGTCGGCGACGACATGCACCAGCGCCACGGCTTCCTCGTTCAGCTCGTAGCGGCCGGCTTCGATGCGCGACAGGTCGAGGATCTCGTTGATGAGGTTGAGCAGGTGCACGCCGGAATTATGGATGTCGGCGGAATATTCCCGGTAGACCGGCACCGTATGCGCGCCGAAGATCTCGCTCTTCATCACTTCGGAGAAGCCGAGGATCGCATTGAGCGGCGTGCGCAGCTCGTGGCTCATCTGGGCGAGGAAGCGCGACTTGGCGACGTTGGCGGATTCGGCACGATGCCGCGCCTCGTCGGAGATCGCCTTGGCCTGTTCCAGTTCGCCGATCAGCGCGTCCTTTTCGGCACGTGCCTCCAGCGTCGCGAGCGTGGTCGAATGCAGGCGGTGGGCGAGCAGCGCAAAGTAACCTTCGGCCGCGAGCGCCAGCAGCGCCAGCACGTAATTGTCGAAAGAGCCCCTCAGCACCAGATCAAGCGCGATCGCCACCGTCACCGGGATCGTCGCGGCGAGCGCGGCGATCGGCAGGCTCGCCGCCAGCATGCTCGACACTGCGATCACCAGCAGCATCAGGAACATCATCAGCGTGTTGGAGGCGAGGTCGCGGCCGGCGGGATGCATCAGGATCGCGGTCCAGCACAAGCCGTAGAGCAGGTCGAGCAGGACGAAGCGCGTGCGCCATTTGCGGGTCACCGCGACCGAGGGCTGCTCGGCGAGGAAGCGGGAGCAACCGCGAATGATCGCGGCGTGGATACAGAGCATGCCGCAGGTCCACGCAGCGGCCACGATCGGCCGCATCCAGAAGCCAAACAGCACGCCGGTTGCAACCACCAGCAGCATGACGACGTAGGATGCCGACATCCTGGTCTGGGCGTATTGTCTGAGCAGTTCGGCGTCGAAGGCGGGGCGGGTTCCACTGGTCGACGTTAACCGATCGCGCGCTTCGCGCACCCGCTGCGCGGAGGCGCGTCGGCTGTTCACCGGCGCCGCCACCTGAGGCCCTGCCGGAAGCTGTACAACTTCAGGCTTTTCTGCGGGATTACTCATAAACAACACAAATCCTGCTCGCGAACCGCGCGAGCTTTTTGCATCGTCTATCTGTGACGCCAAATCATTAAGCGATAACTTAAAGAGCTAAAGAAACACGTTAACGGGGAGTTAAATTAACTTTTGGCCGTGCGTTGAGCCGACCGCGCAAAGCCCGTTGCACGGTCGCTCTGTGGACCGTCGATGGCGGACGGCCAGGCGCGGTTACGCCGCGCCTGCGCCGGTTCGTTCTGCGAAGGATTTAGCGCTGCAGCCGGGCGAGCAGGCTCGACGTGTCCCAGCGCCTGCCGCCCATCTTCTCGACCTCGGCATAGAATTGATCGACCAGCGCGGTCGCCGGCAGAGTGGCGCCGTTGCGGCGGGCTTCCGCCAGCGCAATCGAGAGGTCTTTGCGCATCCACTCGACGGCGAAGCCGAAATCGTACTTGCCCTCGTTCATGGTCTTGTAGCGGTTTTCCATCTGCCAGGATTGCGCGGCACCCTTGGAGATGGTTTCGATCACGTCGGCAACGTCGAGGCCGGACTTCTTGGCGAAGTGGATGCCCTCCGACAGGCCCTGCACGAGGCCGGCGATGCAGATCTGGTTGACCATCTTGGTCAACTGGCCGGCGCCTGCCGGTCCGAGCCGCTTGCACATCCGCGCATAGGCGCCGGTGATGATCGGCTCCGCGCCCGCGTAAGCATCTTCGGCGCCGCCACACATCACCGTCAGCACGCCGTTCTCGGCGCCGGCCTGGCCGCCGGACACCGGCGCGTCGACGAACTTGAAGCCGCCCTTGGTGGCGGCGGCGTCGAGCTCGCGGGCGACCTCGGCGGAAGCGGTGGTGTGGTCGACGAAGGTCGCGCCCTTCTTCATGCCGGCGAAGGCGCCGTCGGGGCCGATCGTGACCGCGCGCAGGTCGTTATCATTGCCGACGCAGCACATCACGAAGTCCTGACCTTCGGCGGCAGCCTTCGGCGTCGGTGCGCTCTTGCCGCCGAACTTGTCGGCCCAGTCCTTCGCCTTCGCTGCGGTCCGGTTGTACACGGTCACCTCGTGGCCACCTTTTTTCACGAGGTGCCCCGCCATCGGGAAACCCATCACGCCGAGACCGAGAAAAGCGACTTTAGCCATGTCTGCTACCTTGTTTTGTCTTGGTATTTGCCTTGGTGATCGCCCCAAGGCCGCGCCGGCAAGTCCTGGGGCGCGGGCGGGGCATTCCGTCCATGGAGGGAGCCGCACCATACCCCCTCAGCGGCGGAGGGCAACGGCTTCGTTTGGCGGCGCCCGCGGGTTTCGTGCTAGGATCGGGGTACCAAAGAACCTCACAAAAAGGGGAGTGTTTCGCATGGGCGTGAGCGTGGGCGTGCTCGACCATTTCAACATCAGGACCAGGAATCTCGCCGATACGGTGCGGTTCTATGAGGACATTCTGGGCCTGGAAAAGGGCCCGCGGCCGAACTTCGCGTTTCCCGGCGCGTGGATGTACAGCGAGGGCAAGGCCGTGGTGCATCTGGTCGATATTTCGAAGACCGACGAGGCACAAAAGCCGGATTCGGGCGTCGTCCATCATGTCGCCTTTGCCAGCTACGGCTTCGCCGGCATGAAGAACCGCCTGCAGTCCAAGGGCATGGAATTCGACTCGCGCCAGGTTCCGGGCGGCGATCTCTGGCAGATCTTCGTGAACGATCCCAACGGGGTCATGATCGAGCTGAACTACGAGGCCGCCAAGGAAGAGGCCGGTGCGGCCCCGGCCGAGCGTCAAGACGACGTCGGAGCGAGGTAGCCTTTTGCGCCGCAACGCTCTAAGGGTCGCATCCGAACTGCTTTAGGAGATGCGCGGTGAGCGTGACGCAACAACAGGTCCTCGATTGCCTTGCCAAGGTGATGTCGCCGCGCGGCGTCGCCTTGACCAACGCCAATGTGCTGTCGGCGGTCACGGTCACCGACGGCAAGGTGTTCTTCTCGATCAACGTCGATGCCGCCGAGGCCCGCGCCTGGGAGAGCGTGCGGGCCGAGGCCGAGACCGCCGTGCGTGCCATTCCCGGCGTCAGCGTCGCGATGGTCGCGCTGACCGCGGAGCGCAAACCGGGGAGTGCAGGAGCGCCGCCGGCGCGCCCGCCAGGCGGTGTTCCGCCCGCGTCGGCGCATCGCCATCCGCCGCAAGGCGCGGCTGGCTCGCCTATGGCGCGGCAGGCCGAGATCCCCGGCATCTCCGCGGTCATCGCGGTCGCCTCCGGCAAGGGCGGGGTCGGCAAGTCGACCACCGCGCTCAACCTTGCGCTCGGCCTGCGCGATCTTGGCCTGCGCGTCGGTCTGCTCGACGCCGACATCTACGGGCCGTCGGTGCCGCGGCTGACCGGCATCCGCGAGAAGCCGCAGCTCAACGACGACAAGAAGATGATTCCGCTCAACCGCTTCGGCTTGTCGATCATGTCGATCGGCTTCCTGGTCGAGGAGGACACCGCGATGATCTGGCGCGGGCCGATGGTGATGTCGGCGATCACCCAGATGTTGCGCGACGTTGCCTGGGGCACGCTCGATGTGCTGGTCGTCGACATGCCGCCGGGCACCGGCGATGCCCAGCTCACGCTGGCGCAGAACGTTCCGCTCAAGGGCGCCATCATCATCTCGACGCCGCAAGACCTCTCGCTGATCGACGCGCGGCGCGGCCTTGCCATGTTCAAGAAGGTCAACGTGCCCGTGTTCGGCATTGTCGAGAACATGAGCTATTTCCAATGCCCGCATTGCGGCACGCGCTCGGACATTTTCGGTCACGGCGGCGCCCGCCACGAGGCCGAGCGGCTGGGCGTGCCGTTCCTCGGCGAAATCCCGCTGCATATGGCGATCCGCACCACCTCCGATTCCGGTAACCCGGTGGTCGCGAGCGAGCCGGACGGCCCGCACGCGGCGATTTACCGCGCGATCGGCGCCAAGGTCCGCGACCAGCTCCAAGGCGTCATTGCCGCGGCCTGAGGCCGCGCCCCGGCGGCTTTCTTCACAGGCCCGTCGTCCCGGACGATTGCTGAATCGGTTCAGTGCTGTACGTTTGTACAGCATCGGCCGAATCGTACCACCATTCCCACCAGTTGAAGGCGGCCACGAGTGAAGCCCAAACTGTGGGAAGGGCCGTCTGGCGAGCGTCGACATGGCAGCAGCACGCGAAGCAAAGAAAGAACGCCGCAAACATCTGACGCGGGAGAAGCGCGAAGAGGCGTCCCGCATGGCGTTCAACATTGCAAAGAAATCCGACTCGATCGGCGAGGCCGCCATGGCGATCGCGAAGACGTTTGGCGTCAGCAAGACGACCGCGCAGAGTTGGATTCGACGCGGGCGACATTTGGCCAATCAAGCCAAGAAGTCGCGGGAGACGACGCGGCGCTGATTGCCCCGGGGAGTCCCGCCCGCACGCGGCGATTTACCGCGCGACCGGCCCCAAGGTCCGCGAGTTGCTGCGAGCTGTCATGGCCGCGGCCTGAGCCTGCATTTCCCGGCATATTTCCGCGTCATCAGACTTTCGTTTAATTGGCGCAGTCATGCCATTGTCGCGTTTCCGTGAAGTCGCTTCCGTGTTAAAGGGCCCGCGAGAGCGCCCCGGCTGCCTTTTCGCCGGAGGAGAGGCTTGCAGTCAGTGGGAAACGCCCCTCAAGGAGATGCCTTACGATGAAGCGTCGTGATTTTTTGAAAGTTTCTGCGGCCGGTGCTGCCGCGACGGCCGTTGCCTCGCCGGCGATCGCGCAGTCCTCCCCGGAAATCAAGTGGCGCTTGACCTCGAGCTTCCCGAAGTCGCTTGACACCATCTATGGCGGCGCGGACCAGGTCGCGAAGTACGTCGCCGAGATGACCGACAACAAGTTCCAGATCCAGGTGTTCGCGGCCGGCGAGATCGTCCCGGGCCTGCAGGCGCTGGATGCGACCTCCAACGGCACGGTCGAGATGTCGCACACGGTCGCCTACTACTATGTCGGCAAGGATCCGACCTTCGCGATCTACGCCTCGGTCCCGTTCGGCCTCAACGCCCGCATGCAGAATTCCTGGTGGTACCAGGGCGGCGGTCAGGAGCTCGGCAACGAGTTCTTCAAGAAGTTCGGCGTGATCGGTTTCCCCTGCGGCAACACCGGCACCCAGATGGGCGGCTGGTTCCGCAAGGAGATCAAGACCGTTGCCGATCTTTCCGGCCTGAAATTCCGCATCGGCGGTATCGCCGGCCAGGTCCTGCAGAAGGTCGGCGTGGTGCCGCAGCAGCTCGCCGGCGGCGACATCTATCCGGCGCTGGAGAAGGGCACCATCGACGCCGCCGAGTGGGTCGGCCCCTATGATGACGAGAAGCTCGGCTTCCAGAAGGTCGCGAAGTACTACTACTATCCGGGCTTCTGGGAAGGCGGCCCGACCGTGCACGCCTACTGCAACCTCGAAAAGTGGAACGCGCTGCCGAAGAACTATCAGGCCATCCTGACCAACGCCTGCGCCAACGCCAATAGCTGGATGGCTGCGCGCTACGACATGCAGAACCCGTCGGCACTGAAGCGGCTGGTCGCCGGCGGCACGCAGTTGCGTCCGTTCACCAACGAGGTGCTCGAGGCCTGTCTCAAGGCGACCAACGAGCTGTGGGGCGAAATCTCGGCCAAGAACCCCGACTTCAAGAAGTCGATCGAGGCCATGCAGGCCTACCGCTCCGATCAGTATCTGTGGTGGCAGGTCGCCGAATATACCTTCGACAGCTTCATGATCCGCTCGCGCACCCGCGGCTGATCCCCCTCACAGCTCGACTTAAGTAGCCCGGCCTTCGCCAGAAGGCCGGGCTTTTTGCGTCTGGCGTTCGGGAAGGGGATGTTCCATGCTCGCGTCCAAGCCTCGGCACGAAGGCGGCGCGCGATCGGCGATTGATCGCGACGACCAAGAAAAGCGGGCGGTCACGACGAAACAGTCGGCGCCCTGACACAGCAACACAGGGGAGAGAACTCGCATGAAGCGTAGGGATTTCATCAAGGTCACCGGATTGGGCGTCGCGGGTGCGGCAACGGTTGCGGCGCCGGCGATCGCGCAGTCGATGCCGGAGATCAAATGGCGCATGACCACGAGCTGGCCGAAATCGCTCGACACGCTGCACGGCGGCGCCGAGGTCATGGCCAAGGTCGTCGGCGAGGCGACCGACAACAAATTCCAGATCCAGACCTTTGCCGCCGGCGAGATCGTGCCCGGCCTGCAGGTGCTCGACGCCGTGCAGAACGGTACGGTCGAGATGGGGCACACGGCGTCCTACTATTACTTCGGCAAGGACCCGACCTTCACCTTCGGCTCGGCGGTGCCGTTTGGTCCGAACGCGCGCCTCAACCAGGCCTGGTACATGCTCGGAGGCGGCAAGGAGCTGCTCAACGACTTCTACAAGAGCTACAACGTCACCTCGCTGCTTGCCGGCAACACCACCTGTCAGATGGGGGGCTGGTTCCGCAAGGAGATCAACACGGTCGATGATCTGAAGGGCCTGAAATTCCGCATCGGCGGCTTTGCCGGACGCGTCATGCAGAAGCTCGGCTGCGTGCCGCAGCAGCTCGCCGGCGGCGACATCTATCCGGCGCTGGAGAAGGGCACCATCGACGCCGCCGAATGGGTCGGCCCGTATGACGATGAGAAGCTCGGCCTGCACAAGGTCGCGCCGCATTACTACTATCCCGGCTGGTGGGAAGGCGGGCCGATGCTGCTGGCGATGATCAACCTCGACAAGTGGAACGCGCTGCCGAAATTTTACCAGAACATCCTCGATCAGGCCGGTCATTTCGCCAACAACTGGATGATGGCGAAATACGATACGGTGAATCCGACGGCGATGAAGAAGCTACTCGCCGGCGGCGCCAAGCTGCACGCATTTTCGCCGCCGATCATGGAGGCGAGTTTCAAGGCGGCGCGGGAGCTGCACGCCGAGGTCGCGGCCGGCAACGCCAACTTCAAGAAGGTGCTGGATTCGCTGACGGCCTATTCAAGCAGCGGCTACCAATGGTTCCAGGTCGCCGAGGTCGGCTACGACAATTTCATGGCCCGCCACGCGCAGACCTGATCGCGACCAACCTGTCACAATGCGAAGACCCCGGGGCAACGCCCCGGGGTTTTTGCTTGCGGCGATCATGTCCTCGACGCGACGCGGCTCTCGAACACGCAAGTCGCCAGTCCCGTCATTGCGAGCCAACGGGTCGCGCGAATGCGCGCCCGACGACAGGCTTCCGCGAAGCAATTCCATCGCACGCGCGTGCGCGGAACATGGATTGCTACGTCGCTTTCGCCACATAAATTCGCAGCCTCTGAGCTGTCGTACAGAAAAGCATAGCGTATGATCCGCGTGCTAGCCGGTCTGAAACATGCGCGTCGTTTGCGCGATGCAGTTGCCCGGAATGGTTGGCCCGGGAATGTCCGGAGTAGCTGGTGTGGCACAATCGGACGTACAACAAGAGTGCTTGAATGAAGACAGGATTGCTACGGTGCGCCTTCTGATCGTCGAGGACAACATCGAGCTGTCGCGCCTGTTGGCCTCCGGGCTGATGGCCGCAGGTTATGAGGCGGATGTCGTGCATAGCGTTGCCGAGGCGCGCGATGCGCTGCGCAGCGTGACCTATGCCGCCATGATCCTCGATCTCGGCCTGCCCGACGGCGACGGCTTGTCGGTGCTGTCCGAGCTTCGCCGCAAGACGGACCCGTTGCCGGTGCTGGTGTTGACCGCCCGCGACGGGTTGCAGGATCGAGTCAACGGCTTGCGCAGCGGCGCCGACGATTATCTCGCCAAGCCGTTCGCGCTTGAGGAGCTGGTGGCGCGACTCGAGGCGATCCTGCGCCGCCCTGGCCAGTTGCTCGGCTCCTCGCTGAACCTTGCCAATCTCGTTTACGACACCGAGAGCCGCCAGGTGTTCATCGATGGCGCCCCCCACGTGTTTTCCTCGCGTGAGACCTCGGTGCTCGAGATCTTGCTGCGGCGGCAGGGGCGGGTGGTGCCGAAGAAGAACGTCGAGGACCACATCTTCGGGCTTGCCGGCGAGGTCGCCTCCAACGCCGTCGAGGTGTATGTGTCGCGGCTGCGCAAGCTGCTCGCCGAACACAATGCCAGGATCACGATCCACACCATCCGCGGGGTCGGCTACCTGATGGCGGAGGAGAAGTAGCGTGTTCCGCTTCACGTCGCTGACCTCACGGATCGTGTTTCTGCACATCGTTGCTGTCACGATCGCCGCGGTCTTCTTGCCGGTCCTGCTGCTGTGGCTGCTGAATTCCGAAATCGACCAATTGCATCGCGAGGCAATGCGCGACCAGGCCGACGTGCTCGGCGAGAAGCTCGCCGTCGACCGCGACGGCAAGGTGGCGCTCAATCTGCCGGAGAGCCTGAAGGATCTCTATTCCGAGGCCTATGGCCGCTACCGCTACGATATCTACGATGCCGCGGGCCGCGTTCTGTTTTCATCGCACAGCAGCAGCCCATCACGGCGGACGTCATCAGATACGATCGCGGGCGCGAGCGTATACAGGAATGTCGGAGGGGAGACCGTTCGCATCCACGTCGCCGAGGACCTGTCGCACCGCGACGTCATCACCGACGACATCGTCGCCAATTTCTTCCGCCGGGTCGGCTGGATCACCATCCCGACCCTGCTGCTCCTGCTCGCCACCGACATCGTGATTTTCCGCCGCGCCGTGGCGCCGCTGTTGCGGGCCTCGGATGAGGCCAAGAATATCGGGCCGGCGCGCACCGGCATCCGCCTGCCGACGGAGCGGATTCCGAGCGAGATCCTGCCGCTGGTGACGGCCGTGAACCAAGCCTTCGACCGTCTCGAGGACGGCTTTCGGGTGCAACGGCAGTTCACGGCGGACGCCGCGCATCAGCTCCGCACGCCGCTTGCGATCCTGAGGACCCGGATCGAGACGCTCAAGGCGGACGAGGGCACCGAGGAGCTGCATGCCGACATCGAAAGCATGAGCCGCATCGTCAGCCAGCTCCTGGAGATCGCCGAGCTCGACACGCTGGTGCTCGATCCCGGCGAGACCGCCGATCTGCGCGCCGTGTGCGCCGAGGTGGTCGGGTCGATCGCGCCCTATGCGCTGGCCCGGCAGAAGGATATCGCGTTGCGCGGCACCGAGGACCCGGTGCCGGTCAAGGGCAATGCCGAGATGCTGCAACGGGCGATCTTCAACCTCGCCGAGAATGCGATCAAATACACCGCGGACGAGACCTCGGTCGACGTCGAGGTGCGTGACGATGGCTCGGTCCGGGTGCGGGATTGTGGGCCCGGCATTCCGCCCGGTGAGCAGAGCCTGATCTTTCAGCGCTTCTGGCGCGGCGATCGCCGCCGCACCGACGGTGCCGGGCTCGGGCTCTCGATCGTGCAGGGCGTGGTCGACGACCACGAAGCAACCGTCAAGGTGGAGAATCTGCCCGAGGGCGGGGCCCAGTTCACGCTGAGCTTCCGCCTCGCGAGAGAAGCGCCGGCCGCGGCCTCCTGAGGAGGTCCGCGGCGTCTTGCGTGCGGCTATTTACTCGGCTGCCCGAAATCGAGCGGCGGCAGGTCGATCTGCGGGACCTCGATCTTGACCTTGTTGAGGTCGACGTTCTGCGGCTTGTCGAGCAGCCCGGTGACCGTGACCGGGAAGGCGATCACTAGGATCACCATGATCGCCTGCAGGCCGATCCAGGGCATCGCGCCCCAGTAGATGTCGGAGCTCTTCACTTCCTTCGGCGCCACGCCGCGCAGATAGAACAGCGCAAAGCCGAACGGCGGATGCAGGAACGAGGTCTGCATGTTGACGCAAAGCATCACGCCGAACCAGATCAGCGCCGCGTCGGGGCCGACCACTGGCGCCAGCACCTTCTGCGCAATCGGTGCGATCATCGGCAGGATGATGAAGGCGATCTCGAAGAAGTCGAGGAAGAAGGCCAGGAAGAAGATGAAGAGGTTGATGAAGATCAGGAAGCCCCAGACACCGCCGGGCAGCGACGTCAGATGGTGCTCCAGCCAGGTGCCGCCGGATACGCCGAGGAACACCACCGAGAAGCAGGTCGATCCGATCAGGATGAAGGTGACCATGCAGGTGATGCGCATGGTCGTTTCGTACCCCTGCTTGATCAGGTCGCGCAGGTCCGGAATCTTCACCGCCTCGAGGCAGATCCAGACCACCGCGAGATAGGTGATCGCGAAGGCAAGCTTGAAGATCAGGTTCTCCGTGTAGAGCATCGCAATGATGGTGCCGATGCCGCCGGCGATCACGCCTATGACCAGCACCTTCTTGCCGGTCGCGCTGAAATCCTTGTGATGGATGGCGGCGAGCACGATCGCGCCGACCGCGCCCATGGCGCCGGCCTCGGTCGGGGTCGCAAGGCCCATCATCATGGTGCCGAGCACCACGAAGATCAAAACGGCGGAGGGGATGATGCCGAGCAGGCACTTCTTCCACAGCGCCCAGCCGGTCAGCGTGCGCGCTTCCTTCGGCACGGCGGGCACGTGGCTCGGCTTGATGATGCCGAGCAGGAAGGTGTAGCCGGCGAACAGCAGGATCTGGAACACCGACGGGCCCCAGGCGCCGAGATACATATCGCCGACCGATTTGCCGAGCTGATCGGCGAGCACGATCAGGACCAGCGACGGCGGCACCAACTGCGTGATGGTGCCGGAGGCGGCCAGCACGCCCGTGATGTAGCGGATGTTGTAGCCGTAGCGGATCATCACCGGCATCGAGATCAGCGCCATGGCGATCACCTGTGCCGCCACCGTGCCGGTGATGGCGCCGAGGATGAAGCCGACGATGATCACGGAATAGCCGAGGCCGCCGCGGATCGGGCCGAAGAGCTGGCCCATCGAATCCAGCATGTCCTCGGCCAAGCCGCATCGCTCCAGCACCGAGCCCATGAAGGTGAAGAAGGGGATCGCGAGCAGCAGCTCGTTGGACAGCACGCTGCCGAAGATGCGGCCGGGGATCGCCTGCAGGAAGTTCAGGTCGAAGAAGCCGAGGTAAATCGAGAGGAAGCCGAACGACAGGCCGACCGCGGCGAGCGTGAACGCCACCGGATAGCCGATCAACATCGCAACGATCAGGCCGCCGAACATCAAGGGCGGCATCATCTCCAAGGTGATCATTGCGTCGGCCTCTCGTACTTCGCGTCGATCGTCACATAGCCCTGCAGCGCGGCGATCCGCTTGATCACCTCGGAGACGCCTTGCAATGCGAGCATCACGAAGCCGGACGGGATAACGAACTTGATGGGCCAGCGCAGCAGGCCGCCGGCGTTGCCGCTCATCTCACCGACCGCATAGGCCTGGTAGAAGAACGGCCAGGACAGATAGGCGAGCAGCAGGCAGGCCGGGATCAGGAAGAACAGCGTGCCGATCATGTCGAGCCAGAGCTGGCCGCGCTCGGACAGCATCAGATAGAGGATCTCGACCCGCACATGCTCGTTGCGCTTGAAGGTGTAGGAGGCGCCAAACATCACGAGGATGGCGAACATGTACCACTGCGCCTCCAGCCAGCCGTTCGAGGAATAGCTGAACGCGTAGCGGATCATCGCATTGCCGGCGCTGACCAGGCAGGCGATCAGGACGAGCAGGTTGCAGATATAGCCGATCTTCTCGTTGAGTTGGTCAATGGCCGTACTGATAGCCAACAATGGACGCATCACGATCTCCGCGGCCGCGCGGCGCGCGAGCCAAATATCTTGCCAAGCATCGCTGGGCCGCCGCGCGCATACGCACGGAGCCACGGCTCACTTTCCAGGAGCAGTTGCAAAAGGCCGTCCTCCCCCGAAATCCGCTCCCGCCATTCTTGGCTGCACCTGATAGGGCAGCGGCCTATCCGGCCAGGCTAGCGTGAAGGCCGGCGCACCAAATCAGCGCCGCCGAACTCCGTCAATCGGAAAATGGGCAAATTGACGCGCGGACAAACCGTTGTCCCGCCTTGGCAAATCGGATGACGGCGGGACGGGCGTCGGAGGGGGCGGGGCGCTAGCCGCCGGTCACGCTCATATGCCGGCTGACGCTCGGGCGGTTGTGGCGGCGGTCGATGATGAAATCATGCCCCTTCGGCTTCAGTCCGATGGCGCGGTCGATCGCGGCCGCGAGCAGGTCATTGTCGGGCGAGGCGCGCAGCGGCCGGCGCAGATCGGATGCGTCCTCGTGGCCGAGGCAGGTGTGCAGCGTGCCGGTGCAGGTGATCCGCACCCGGTTGCAGGATTCGCAGAAATTATGGGTCATCGGCGTGATGAAGCCGAGCTTGCCGCCGGTCTCGGCGACGCGGACGTAGCGGGCAGGGCCGCCGGTGTTGTCGTCGAGATCGGTCAGCGTGTAGTGCGTCTCGAGCCGGGCGCGGAGCAGCGACAGCGGCACATACTGATCGATGCGGCCTTCACCGATGTCGCCCATCGGCATCACCTCGATCAGGGTCAGCCCCATCCCCTTGCCGTGCGCCCATTCCATCAGGGAGGGGATCTCGTCCTCGTTCATGTTCTTCAGCGCGACCGCGTTGATCTTGACCGCGAGCCCTGCTGATCGCGCGGCCTCGATACCGGCCAGCACCTTGTCGATGTCACCCCAGCGGGTAATCGCGCGGAACTTGGCGGCATCGAGCGTGTCGAGCGAGACGTTGACGCGGCGGACGCCGCAATCGGCGAGTTCCCCGGCGAAGCGTGCGAGCTGCGAGCCGTTGGTGGTCAGCGTCAGCTCGTCGAGCGCCCCGGTCGACAGGTGGCGCGACAGCGAGCGCACCAGGCTCATCACGTTGCGGCGGACCAACGGCTCGCCGCCGGTGAGGCGGATCTTGCGCACGCCCTTGGCGACGAACGCCGAGCACAGCCGGTCGAGCTCTTCCAAGGTCAGGAGGTCGGCCTTCGGCAGGAAGGTCATGTCCTCGGACATGCAGTAGAAGCAGCGCAGATCGCAGCGATCGGTCACGGAGACGCGCAAGTAGCGGATCGTCCGCCCGAACGGATCGGTCATCGGACGGGACAGCGTGTCAGAAAGGGGCTCCGTGGATCCGTTCATTCAACTCAGGCCCTGCACCTTGTTCCCCACACCGGAGCCGCGACGACGGGCTCCGCTTCCCGCAATCTATGCATGTTGGCGCGCCGTCACAATGCGTCCCTACGGATGATCCAAGCGATGATCCGCAGCATGCAAAGCGGCTCGCGTACGATAGGCGCAGGACATCGCTCGATGCCGGATCTCGATCGCAGCACCGCTAGCGCAAAAGGCCCGGCTCTGTCGCCAGAGCCGGCCTTTTGCAGTGCGATCCTGGTTCAGTGGGTCGGCGCTGCGGCGGCTGGAGCCGAGGCCGTGGCGGCCGGCGCCGCGTTCGGATCGGGGAACGGTGAGCCGGCGGCGGCCGGGGCGGGCGCCGCTGCGGCGGCGGCCGGCTTCGGTTTCCTGTGCTTCGGATGCGTTTTGCGCGGCGGCGGGCCGGCCGGCTTCAGCTCCGCGAACACCGGGCTCGGATCGAGCGCGGTCGTGGCCGGCGTGGTGAAGTCACCCGGCGTATGGGTCACTGTCACAGGCACCGTCTCCGGCTGGTATTTCGGCAGATTGAAAGTGACGGAGAAGTTCGTTTCCGGCGTCGGCACCGACACCGAGCACGGCGTCTTGCAGCCCGGCCCGAGCGAGGTCACCGCATCCGCGCCCTGCGGCGCGGAATCGAGCTGGACCTGCATCGGCGGCGGGGCCGACTTGAACGAATCCAATGAAAAGGAGGAGCAGCCGGCCAGGCTCAGCCCGGCGACCGCAATCGCGATGATACGACGCATGATTCCACACTCTACTGCGGCTATCAGCCACAATCCCCGGCCGGACCATAGGGGCGCCGGAACAGAGGCGCAACAGCGGGGGCCCTGTTCCTTAAAGGATGGTTAACGAAAAATTCGCATAGCTTGATATCGCCAAGCAATATCAAGTGCTTGGAGATATCTTATGGCCTCGTCAGGCTGGCGACGGCGTCCGGCAGGTCGCGCATATGGCTGATCAGCCGGTCCGGCTTGAGCTCCGCCATCGGTACGTCGGTATAGCCGAAATCGACCCCGATGACCGGGACCTGGGCGCGCCGCGCCACCCCGACATCGGTCCCGGCATCACCGACCATGATGGCTCCCGGGAGCTGGCCGCCGGCGCGCGCGACGGTCTCGCGCAGGAACATGGGGTCCGGTTTTGCCACGCCGAACGTGTCGGCGCCGCAAATCGCGGCAAAGCGCGGGCTCAGGCCGAGCCGGTCGAGCAGCAGTTTCGACAGCCATTCGAGCTTGTTGGTGCAAACCGCGAGCCGATGGCCCTGCGCGTCGAGCCTGTCGAGCGCGGCTTCCAGCCCGTCAAACGGCCGCGAGCCGTCGGCGATATGCTCAGCATAGTAATCGACGAAGTCCGTCGTCAGGCGGTTGAGCTCGGCCGTGGTGACGGCGCGTCCCTCCACCTCCAGCCCGCGTTCGATCAGCTTGCGCGCGCCGGCGCCGATCATGTTGCGCGCGGAGGCGAACGGCACCGGCCGCAGGCCCTCTCGGTCGAGCACGTAGTTGAGTGCGCCGATCAAGTCGGGAGCGGTCTCGACCAGTGTCCCGTCGAGATCGAAGACAATGATGGGGGGAGATGAGGCGGGCATGATGCATTTGGCTATCGGGCGGCGCGCCGTGATGCAAGAGTAGATGCTGGGACGTCGCAAAAGGGAGGCGGCGATGCGGCAACTTGCTGGAAAGACCGCATTTATCACGGGTGCGGCCAGCGGCATCGGATTGGCGTTGGCGACGGCCTTTGCCGGCGAAGGCATGAAAGTGATGCTCGCCGACATCGAATCGGCGCCGCTGGACCGTGCCGTCGAGGCGCTGCGCGCCTCCGGAGCGGAGGTCCGTGGTGTCGTCTGTGATGTCGCCGATCCCGTCAGCATGGATGACGCAGCCGACGCTGCGTTCCGCGCCTTCGGCAATGTCCATGTTCTCTGCAACAATGCTGGCGTCGCCGCCGGCGGCGGCATCGAGCAGATTTCGATCGAGAGCTGGCGCTGGGTGATCGACGTCAACCTGATGGGCGTCGTGCACGGCATCAAAAGCTTCCTGCCGCATATCCGCCGGCACGGCGAAGGCGGCCATATCGTCAACACCGCATCGATGGGCGGGATGAATGCCGGGCTCGGCTTCAGCCCGTACTCGGCGAGCAAGTTCGCAGTCGTCAGCATGTCGGAGGGGCTCGCCTGGCAGCTCGCGCCTGATGGCATCGGCGTCAGCGTGCTCTGCCCAAGCTATGTGCGCACCCGGATCGGCGAGAGCGGGCGCAACCGCCCCGAGCGATACGGACCGACTCCCGAGCTCGATCCCGCCGGGCCGTCGGCCGCGATGGTCGCGGAGATCGCGCAGCGGCTGGAGGCCGGGCTCGATCCTGCGGTGGTGGCGGCGCGAGTTCTTTCCGCGATCCGCGAGGATCGGCTCTACATTTTCACCCATCCCGGCATGCGGGCCGAGGTCGAAGGCCGTTTTGCGACGATTCTGGCCGCAATCGATGCGTTTTCCGGGCAATAGCCGGTCTCGGCAATAGGTCTGACGGACCGTTGATGGTGCTATTCCTCCCCACAAAACGACGCTAGATATGCGCCCGCCGGATGGGGCGGATGGCATGCCCGCCGGCAAGGCGCAGAATAGAGGGGCTTCGGCACGTGGATATGGACGCACTGAAACGCCAGGCGGCGGCGCGCGCGCTCGATGAGGTGCGCGACGGCATGAAGCTCGGGCTCGGCACGGGCTCCACCGCCAAGCATTTCGTCGAACTACTCGGCGAGAAGGTGCGGTCCGGCCTGAACGTCGTCGGCGTGCCGACCTCGGAGGCAACCCGCGCGGACGCGATCCGCTGCGGTGTCCCGCTGGCCACCCTGGACGACATCGATCATCTCGACCTCACCGTCGACGGCGCCGACGAGATCGATCCCGCCTTCAACCTGATCAAGGGCGGCGGCGGCGCGCTGCTGCGCGAGAAGATCGTCGCGGCCGCCAGCGATCGCATGATCGTGATTGCGGATGACAGCAAGTGGGTCGAGGCGCTCGGCCGCTTTCCCTTGCCGGTCGAGGTGATTCCGTTCGGGCTTGCCGCGACCAGGGCGGCGATGGTGCGCGCCTTCGCAAAGGCCGGCGTCTCGGGCGAAATGGTTATCCGCAAAGGCAAGGACGGTCACGTTTTCGTCACCGATGGCGGCCACTGGATCGTCGACGCCCATCTTGGCCGGATCGGCGATCCGCCGCGCCTGGCCGGTCTGCTCAGCGTGATCCCGGGCGTGGTGGAGCATGGTCTGTTCATTGGGCTCGCGAGCGGTGTCGTTCTGGCCGGCGCGCAGGGAATTCGGGTTGTTGAACGGCGATGACGCCGCAAGCAAGGAGACTTGGAATGAAGCGTTTCTCGGGACTTTTGTCGGCTGCGACCCTTGCGGTCGGATTGGCGCTGGCTTCGGCGCCGGCCATGGCGCAGCAGCAGCAGCAGCCCGCGCCGCCGAAGGTCAAGCAGTCCTCGCCCGCGGCGATCGCCTACGCCAAGGAGATCCTGGCGCTCAAGAACGTGGCGACCATGTATGCGGGTGCCGTTCCGGGCATCGTCGAGAAGACCAAGACCGGTCTGCTGCAACAATATCTCAACTACCAGAAGGATCTCGACGAGGTCGCGGTCATCGTCGCCAAGAACATGGCCGGCCGTGAGAAGGAGATCGGCGAGGGCATGGCGCAGATCTATGCCAGCGAGTTCACCGAGCAGGAGCTGAAGGACCTCGTGGCGTTCTACAAGTCGCCGCTCGGTCAGAAACTTTTGACCTCCGAGCCCAAGGCAATCACGGACTCGCTGAACTATATGCAGCAATGGGCGCAGCAGTTTGGCGTGATCGTCGCGGCTCAGTTCAAGGCCGAGATGAAGAAGCGCGGCAAGGATATCTAAGCGCGCCGTGCCATTGGGCTCCTCATGGTGAGGAGCGGAGCGTGCGTCTCGAACCATGAGGCCCCCACCAGCGGCCTCGATCCTTGGAGACGCCCGCTTCGCGGGCTCCTCAGTATGAGGAGAGCGAGTTGTGCGAGCCGGTTTCCGGCGGAGTTGCTGAAACTGAGATTTGACCATGGCGGATTTCGACGTCGACCTGTTTGTCATCGGTGGTGGTTCGGGCGGGGTTCGTGCCGCCCGCATCGCGGCCGGCCATGGCGCCAGGGTGATGGTCGCCGAAGAGTATCGGATGGGCGGCACCTGCGTGATCCGCGGCTGCGTGCCGAAGAAGCTCTTCGTGATCGGCAGCCACGTCCACGAGGAGATCGAGGACGCAGCCGGTTTCGGCTGGAGCATCGGGCAGGTCTCCTTCGATTGGGCGACGCTGGTCGCCAACAAGGACAAGGAGATCGCCCGCCTCGAGCGCGCCTACACCACCAATGTCGAGAAATCCGGCGCCACGGTGGTGAAGACCCGCGCGGTGCTGGAAGACGCCCACACCCTCAGGCTCGCGACCGGCGAACAGGTCACGGCGAAGTACGTTCTGATCGCGACCGGCGGCGCGCCCAATCACGGCCCGGCGATTCCCGGCATCGAGCACGTGATTTCCTCCAACGAGGCATTTCACCTGAAGGAGTTGCCAAAGCGCATCGTGATCCAGGGCGGCGGCTATATCGCGCTGGAATTCGCCGGCATCTTCGCCGGCTTCGGCTCCGACGTCACCGTGATTTATCGCGGCGACAACATCCTGCGCGGCTTCGACGAGGACGTGCGCAAGCATGCCCGGGCCGAGATGGAGAAGCGCGGCATCACCATCATCACCGGCTGCACGGTGACGAAGGTCGACAAGCACGGTGAGGGGTTCACCACGCATCTCTCCAGCGGCTCCAGCATCGCCTCCGACCAGGTGATGTTCGCGATCGGCCGGCACCCCAACGTCGCCAATCTCGGCCTCGAGACGGCCGGCGTCGCCATCAATCCGGCCAACGGCGGCATCCAGGTCGACGGCTGGTCCAAGTCCTCGGTCGACAACATCTACGCGATCGGCGACGTCACCCACCGTACCAATTTGACGCCGGTCGCGATCCGCGAGGGGCACGCCTTTGCCGACACCGTGTTCGGCAAGCGGCCCGTGCATGTCGATCACGCGACGATCCCGACCGCGGTGTTCTCACAGCCCGAGATCGGCACCGTCGGCCTCACGGAAGAAGAGGCGCGGGCGCAGTTCAGCCACGTCGACATCTACAAGACCGATTTCCGTCCGATCAAGGCGACGATGTCCGGGCGCGACACCCGCGTGCTGATGAAGCTCGTGGTCGACGGCATGAGCGACCGCGTGCTCGGCTGCCATATCGTCGGCGATGGTGCGGCCGAAATCACGCAAGTCGTCGCGATCGCCGTGAAGATGAAGGCGACCAAGGCCGATTTCGACGCCACGATGGCGCTGCATCCGACGGCCGCCGAAGAGCTGGTGACGATGCGCAGCCCCACCGCGCGCCACGTCCGACAGGCGGCGGAGTAGAGACACTCACCCGAGGCATTATCCCGATGAGGGTACTGGCGCTGTGGCTGATCCTTCTCACGGCGCCGGGTGCCGCACACGCCGGCGACGATGTGTTCAAGGTTGGCATCGCCAGCCGCGATTTCATTCCGCCCGAGCCTTTCGATTGGCGCGGCGCCAGGACTCATGCGCTCCGCGCCATGATCTGGTACCCGGCCGTGGCCGCTGCGCGCGAGCAGCCGCAATCGGTCGGGCCTCCCTTTATCCCCTTCGCCCGTGCCGGCCGTGCCGCGCCTGACGCCGCGCCGGCGCCGGGACCGCGGCGTCCGCTGGTGCTGCTGTCCCACGGTTTCGGCGGCACAGCGTCGGATCTGGCCTGGCTGGGCGCGGGGCTCGCAGCACACGGATTCATTGCCGTTGCGGTCAATCACCCCGGGAACAATGGATCGGAAGACTATACGGTCGACGGTTATGCGCTGATGTGGCTGCGCGCCGTCGATCTCAGCGCGATCATTGACGCCATGCGCGCCGACAGGACTTTCGGCGACCAGATCGACCAGGCGCGGATCGGCGCCGCCGGGCATTCGCTTGGCGGCTACACTGTGATTGCGATCGCAGGCGGCATCACCGATCCAGCGCGGACGCAGGCATTCTGCCGCTCACCCGCGGCCGACGCATTGTGCACAGCGCAACGAGGCGTCTCGGATCTGCGCGAGAAAAGTCTGGTGCGCCTCAGCTCTGACCCCGACTACCGGCGCCGCTATAGCCTTGCCGGCAATTCCTATCGCGATCAGCGTATCCGCGCCGTCTTCGCCATGGCGCCGGGGCCAGGACCGGCCTTTACGCCAGAGAGCCTTGGCGCGATATCGATCCCGGTTGCGATCGTCACGGGAAGCGCCGATGAAGTCACGCCGCCAGCCTCGGGCGCAGAAGCGCTGGGCCGGGCGATTCCGCATGCGGCGCTCAAAGAGTTTCCGCACGCGGGCCATTTCGTCTTCTTCGACTCCTGTACAGCGGCAGGCCGTCTGTTGATCAGGGCTGCATGCCGCGATCCCGATGGCACCGACCGGGACGCCATCCATACCGAGACCATCAGCCTCGCGCGCGATTTCTTCAATGCGAACCTGCACTGAGCGTGGACGCGGCATCGCAGGCCAGCAGCCCACGCGGAGTAGGGCCTCGGGACCGGGAAAATCCGTGGCGGCCCGGCCGAACCCATTGGCGTCTAGCCGTGTGAGCTACCCCCAACTCCGGGCAAGCTGATTGGCCCGGCTGGTCTGTTGTCATACAATGCGGACGGTGCAGCCTCGATGCGGCACTTGTTGTGCGCAAGGGTGCTGCCCGGCGACACGGGAGGGACTCATGGCCGCGCTGGTTTATGGAGTGCTTTCTTACATCCTGTTTCTGTTGACGTTCCTGTATGCGATCGGCTTCGTCGGGAATATCGTCGTTCCCAAATCCATCGATCATGGCGGCGCAGCCGCCTCGACCACGGAAGCATTTGTTGTCGATCTCGTGCTGCTCGGTCTGTTCGCGGTCCAGCACAGCGTCATGGCCCGGCAGGGCTTCAAGCGATGGTGGACCGGATTTGTGCCGGCTTATGTCGAGCGCAGCACATACGTGCTGTTCGCCACGCTCATCCTGATCCTGTTATTCTGGCAATGGCGTCCGCTGACCTCCGAGGTCTGGACCGTCAGCGCCCCGGTCGGCGTTGCGATCCTGCAAGCCATCTTCTGGATCGGGTGGGGCATCGTGTTGCTCGGCACGTTCCTGATCAATCATTTTGATCTCTTCGGGCTTCAGCAGGTCTACGCCTATTCGCAAGGGAAGGTGGCGGAGTCACCGAGCTTCAAGACGCCGCTGTTCTACAGGTTCGTTCGCCATCCGATCTATCTGGGCTTTATGCTGGCCTTCTGGTCCACGCCGACGATGACGGTCGGGCATCTGCTGTTTGCAATCGCGACGACCGGCTACATCCTGATCGGCATCTTGCTGGAGGAGCGCGACCTCGTGAAATTCCACGGCGAAGCCTATGTCGAGTACCAGCAGCGTGTGTCGATGATCATTCCGATGCCGCCGAAAGGAACCTGAGACCGGCGCGCTGTCGACCTGCGAGACCAACTGGTCCTGCGCTGACGGGCTACGACAGACCTTCCATGGGTGTGCTATGCTGACGCGTCCCGCTGGCTGCGATCCCTTAAGGGACCTTGGCAGATGCGGACCCGCGCGGCTGAGGAACCTCGCGGCGGCCTGGAAGTTGGACTTACGTAGCACGAGCCGCGCAGCGATCCCCGGGTATTCGGGGCGCAAAGCGCGGGGGATAAGCTACGGTCGTTGCAGCAACGATTGTATTTCCAAACGATTTCTCAGGAGGGAGGCCATCCATGACTGGTCCAACCGAGCAGGAGATCCGGACCCGCGCCTACGAACTCTGGAAGGCTGCCGGCGAACCTCGGTGCAAAATGGACGTGCTCTGGTATCAGGCCGAAAAGGAATTGCTCTCACAGAGGTCCGGCCACGGGAACGGCTCGCCCGAAGTGACCGAGCGCCAGAAGGAGGCCCCGCAAGCAGGGCGTTGGAGAAAATCCGGCAAGCCAAGAAAGGCGGTCCAGCACCGGAGCTGACGCTGCAGCCGCCGCGCGTACTTCGGGCTGCCGTTCCAAGTCTTGCGGGTAAGTAGTCCGCGTACTGGCGGGGGCACGGACAGCGCGATCTCTTGGCGCCAATCACTGAGTTGCCCGACAGCGCAAGCCCCTCATCCCTGCGCCCTCTACAAAGAGAGGGCGGAACGAGATGCAAAGCTCGGACGATTCATGTTGCGAGATCGCGGATGTATGACTCGCGGATGTATGACTCAGAGCGCTCCAAACACTCGCTGTCGTCCCTGCGAAAGCAGGGACCCATAACCCCGAATGCATGTTGTCATGCACCGTCTGGAACGACGAGTCCCGTTCACAACCCAAGCCGCGGCGTATGGGTCCCGGCCTCCGCCGGGACGACGCGGCGGAGCGAGCTGCGGCCTCATGGCTCAAGCCCTGACGTCTCCGGAAATACTGGATCACCCGCATGCGGGGGATGACAGCGTGGTCGGGCATTTGACAAATTGAATCGGAAGCCAATTCCGTCATGCCAACGAGGCCGCCGGAAAACTATCTCATGCAGACGCCCTGGATCGAAATGTCCTTGATGCAATGGCTGCCGGGACCGCAATCGGTGTCGAACGTGCAGGTGTTGCCATAGGTGCCGTTGACATCGAGCGGCGAGGAGGAAGCCGGCTGTTGATCGTTGGCATTGCCGGGCGACAGGCCGCCGACGCAGACCCCGTAGATATTGCCGGACGTCTTCAGGCAGCGGCTGCCCGGCTGGCAATCCGTATCAAACGAGCAGGCCATTGTTGGGGTGGACGCCAGCAGCAGGGCGAGCACGAGATATCGCATCGGAATGCCTCCGGCGAATGGCAGATTGCGGTAGCGCTCGCGCATCCACGTCACCGCCGCGGTGACATCGAGCGCGGCCCAGTTCAGGACGGCATTCCGCCTGATGCCGCGCGGCAGGAACAACGTCACCGCAAGCGGGTAGCCATCGACAGCGGGCGCGACGATGTCGTCGCTAAAAACGTCGTCCAGCGCGGCCGCGCCTGCGGCATTTACCCCAGCATTCATGGTATGCTCTACCAAATGCGAATTCAGCTTTTCCTGCAAGAGCTTGACGGAGTTGCAGGAATCCTTCTAGCGGGGGTGGGGGAGCCTGTGTATAACCCGGGCCTTTCCTCGATCGTGGATTAAGTTGCGGTTTTTGCTCAGGAGTTGACCTCATGTCCGAGCGGTGGACACCCGATAGCTGGCGCGCCAAGAAGGTCGTGCAGGTTCCCGATTATCCCGATGCCAAGGCATTGGCGGATGTCGAGGCCCAGCTTGCGACCTTTCCGCCGCTGGTGTTCGCCGGCGAGGCGCGCAACCTGAAGAAGGCGCTGGGCCGGGTCGCCGCGGGCGAAGCCTTCCTGCTACAGGGCGGCGATTGCGCCGAGAGCTTTGCCGAGCACGGCGCCAACAACATCCGCGACTTCTTCCGCGTGCTGCTGCAGATGGCGGTCGTGCTCACCTATGCCGGCGCGCTGCCGGTGGTGAAGGTCGGCCGCATCGCCGGCCAGTTCGCCAAGCCGCGCTCGTCGCCGACCGAGAAGCAGAACGGCGTCGAGCTGCCGAGCTATCGCGGCGACATCGTCAACGACATCGCGTTCACGCCGGAAGCGCGAATTCCCGATCCGCAGCGGCAGTTGATGGCCTATCGCCAGTCGGCGGCGACGCTGAACCTGCTGCGCGCGTTCGCGACCGGTGGCTTCGCCAATCTCGGTAGCGTGCATCAGTGGATGCTCGGCTTCCTGAAGGATTCGCCGCAGTCACGCCGCTACAAAGAGCTGGCCGACCGCATCTCGGACGCGCTGAACTTCATGCGTGCCTGCGGCCTCGACCTCGAAAGCCACCCCGAACTGCGCGCCACCGACTTCTACACCAGCCACGAGGCGCTGTTGCTCGGCTACGAGCAGGCGATGACGCGGGTCGATTCCACGACCGGCGACTGGTACGCGACCTCGGGTCACATGATCTGGATCGGCGACCGCACCCGCCAGCTCGATCATGGCCATGTGGAGTATTTCCGCGGCATCAAGAACCCGATCGGCCTGAAATGCGGTCCGTCGCTGAAGCCGGACGAGCTGCTGAAGCTGATCGATGTGCTGAATCCGGACAACGAGCCGGGACGGTTGACGCTGATCAACCGGTTCGGCGCCGACAAGGTCGGTGACCATCTGCCGGGCCTGATCCGCGCCGTGCAGCGGGAAGGGCGCGTGGTGGTGTGGTCGTGCGACCCGATGCATGGCAATACCATCACATCGACATCAGGCTACAAGACCCGGCCGTTCGACCGCGTGCTGTCGGAGGTGAAGTCGTTCTTCCAGGCCCACGCCGCCGAGGGCACGCATGCCGGCGGCGTGCATCTGGAGATGACCGGGCAGGACGTCACTGAATGCATCGGCGGCGCGCGCGCCATCACCGATGAGGATCTCAACGACCGCTACCACACGGTCTGCGATCCGCGCCTCAACGCCGAACAGTCGATCGACATGGCCTTCCTGATCGCCGAGCTGTTGAAACAGGAGCGCGCCGGCAAGACCAAACCGATGCCGGCCGTCGCGGGGCTGTGATTTGGGGGCTGTGACTTGCTGAGGTTCTGGCGAGCCACCATCAACTCGCGCAACGGGCTGGCCTTCGCGATTCGCTCGGAGCAGGCGATTCGCGAGGAGGTGGTGGCGCTGGCGCTCTCGCTGCCGCTGGCCTGGCTGGTCGGCGCCACGATGATGCGTCGGGTCGAGCTGGTTGCGACCGTGGTGCTGGTGCTGGTCATCGAGCTGCTCAACACCGCGATCGAGAAGCTCGCCGATCGCCTGACCATGGATCACGATCCGCAGATCGGGCGGGTCAAGGACATGGGCTCCGCCGCGGTCGGCGTCGCGCTGGTCATGGCCGGGCTGTTCTGGCTGTTCGCCCTCGCCGAACGCATGGGCGCGTTCTAATCCGGGCAGATTGAAGTTTGGCCTCGAGCAGGACAACTTAAGGATATGAGCGAACAACAGATCAAGATCACCCTGGCGCAACTCAACCCGACGGTGGGTGACGTCACCGCGAACACCGCGAAGGCGCGCACCGCGCGCGAGCGGGCGAAGGCCGACGGCGCCGATCTGGTGGTGCTCTCGGAACTGTTCATCGCCGGCTATCCGCCGGAAGATCTGGTCTTGAAACCGGCGTTCCAGTCGGCCTGCCGGCTTGCGATCGAGGAGCTGGCGCGTGAGACCGCCGATGGCGGGCCGGCGATGCTGATCGGCACGCCCTGGGTCGAGGACGGCAAGCTCTACAATGCCTGCGCGCTGCTCGACGAGGGCCGTATCGCAGCACTGCGCTTCAAGGCCAACCTGCCGAACTACGGCGTGTTCGACGAGAAGCGGCTGTTCGCGCGCGGGCCGGCCTCGGGGCCGATAACGGTGCGCGGCGTGCGGATCGGGGTGCCGATCTGCGAGGACATCTGGCTCGAGGAATCAGAGGAATACGAGAACGTCGTCGAGTGCCTGGCCGAGACCGGCGCCGAAATCCTGATCGTGCCGAACGGTTCGCCCTACGCCCGCGACAAGACCGATCTGCGGCTGTCGATCGTGGTGGCGCGTGTCACCGAGAGCGGGTTGCCGCTGATCTATCTCAACGAGATCGGCGGTCAGGATGAATTGGTCTTTGACGGCGCCTCGTTCGCGCTGAACGCGGACCTCTCGCTCGCGGCGCAGCTTCCGGCGTTCGAGGAGAACATCACGACATTGTCTTGGCGCAAGACGCCGGACGGCTGGCGCTGCAACGGTCCGATCGTCGAGCTTGTCGAGGGCGACAAGGCGGATTACGCGGCCTGCGTGCTCGGCCTGCGCGACTATGTCCGCAAGAACGGTTTTCCGGGCGTGCTGCTCGGCATCTCCGGCGGCATCGATTCCGCGCTGTGCGCCGCGATCGCGGTGGATGCGCTCGGCACCCAGATGGTGCGTGGCGTGATGCTGCCGTTCCGTTACACCGCGCAGGTCTCGCTCGACGATGCCGCCAAGCTCGCGGCCGCGCTCGGCATCCGCTACGAGGTGCTGCCGATTGCCGACGCCGTGAACGGCTTCGAGAAGATCCTGGCGCCGGCGTTCGCCGGCCTGGAGCGCGACATCACCGAGGAGAACCTGCAGGCGCGCGCCCGCGGCACCCTGTTGATGGCGATCTCCAACAAGACCGGCGCCATGGTGGTGACCACCGGCAACAAGTCGGAGATGTCGGTCGGCTACGCCACGCTCTATGGCGACATGAACGGCGGCTTCAACCCGATCAAGGACATCTACAAGACCGAGGTGTTCCGCCTGTCGTCTCTGCGCAATTCGTGGAAGCCGGACGGTGCGCTCGGACCGTCGGGCGAGGTGATCCCGATCAACATCATCACCCGCCCGCCGAGCGCGGAATTGCGCGAGAACCAGACCGACCAGGATTCGCTGCCGCCTTACGACGTGCTGGACGCGATCCTCGAGCGTCTGGTCGAGCGCGAGGAGCCGCTGGCCACCATCATCGCCGCCGGCTTCGACCGCGATGTGGTGACGCGCGTCGACCGCCTGCTCTATATCGCCGAGTACAAGCGCCGGCAGGCGGCGCCGGGCGTCAAGGTCACCGCCAAGAATTTCGGCCGCGACCGCCGCTATCCCATCACCAACCGTTTCCGCGATCCCGGCAAGGTCTGGCCCGCGCCGGACGAGCAGCTCGTGACGCGCACCAGCCGTGCGTCGGCGGAGGCGTTCGAGGGCTGAGTCATTGAGCGTTTTCGAGCGAAGTGGCTACCGGTTCGCGTGAAGAAAACGCGTCAAAACAAGAATCTAGTGCTTCGGCGGAATGAAGGTCGGTCCGACCGTGCGGATCTGACCGTCGCTCGACGGCGCCGCCGGAGCCGTCGCGTCCGCCGCTGCTGGCTGCTGCTGCGCCGCTGCCGGCGCCCCCTTCTTGCCGGACTTCGTCGCCTGCTGCTGGGCGCGCAACTGCATCTTGCGCGCGCTCTCCTCGGTGACGACGATGTCGCCCTGCTGCTCGACACTGGCCCGGTCGTCGATGCCCTTCAGCGCCTCCGCCCAGCTCTGGCCGGCCGCTTTGCAGGAGCAGGAAGGGTTGAACTCGGTGCGGTACTTGAAGGCGTTCGGCAGCGAAGTGTAGGGCTGACCGCTGATCGACACCGCCTGGTTGATGTCCTCGCCGGGATTGCGATAGGCGAACAGGCTCGCTTCAGCAGCAGGGCACTGCGCCTTGCACACGCGCTCGTCGTCGGCGAAGCGCGCCTGCACGGTCGCAAATGAGATCGGGAAATAAGCGCCATCGCAGGTGCGCACGCAGACGGTGCGATAGGTGCCGGACTGCGCGCCGTATTCGGGACCGGGCGGGGGTATTTCCGGGTCCGGGCTGGCGTTGCCGCCGCCACCGAACAGGTTCTCGAGGAAGTTGCCCGGCCCTCGCGCGGCGGCCGCCGCATATTGCGGGCCGCAATTGTTTTGCGCCAGCGCGGTCAGCACCGAGCGGCGCTGGTTCTCGCGGTCGGCGCCGCCGAGCCCGCCGGACCGCAGCCGCTCGAGGTTCGCGGTCATCTGGTCGAGATTGGCGCGCATCTGCTGGATCTGGTTGTTGACCGGACCGCACTGCGCCGAGTTGTTGTTAAACAGCGAGAAGAAGCCGGAGCTGTCGCAGCCCATGCGCCGGGCTTGCGCCGTCACGCGATCAAGCTCGCCCTGCTGCCTGGTTGCCGCGTCCTGATAGCGGCGGATCTGCTCTTCCCTGGCCGGATCACCGCTGCCGCCACCATGGTCGATCGTCGCCAATTGTCCCTCGAGCCGCGCGCACATCGGGTTGGCTTGCGCCTGTTGCGGAGCCGGTCCGGGCGGGCCCGGGTTCACCTGCGCGAAAGCGTCGGAGGCGGGCAGGGCAATGCCGGCAAGAACGGCGCAGGTCAAAAGCCATCGGGAGAAGCGAAGATCGGAGGTCTTGGGCATATCCGGCCATTAGAACGACGCCGCGCGGCGAGCAAACGCCAAGCGCGGCCAAGGCGGGCCTGCAATAGCCTTTTCTCGGGGCAGCGTCACGTCGTTTCCGGGGCACCGATGTGGCAAAAGGCCCGGCCTGACCAGCCGCTTGGCCCGCATTCAGCGCTGGCAGGTGATGGCGACGTAGTCGCCGCAGCTATTCCCGCTGCATTTGTCGCTGGCCGCGCCCGGAATCGCGGCGGTGATCTCGGAGGGCTCGACGCGGCGGTAATTCGTCGCCTGTGCAAAATCGCGTGACTGGCAATAGGCGCGCGCGGCATAGGCGCCGCATTTGTCACCGCGCGCCAGGCACTGGTCAACACCGTAGCCATCAGCCTGGTTGGCGATGATGAAGACACGGCTGTCGGCGAGCGCGGCCGAGGCACTGAGCAGGGACGCGCAGGCGATGAATGCTGAAATGAACCGCATGGTGCACCGGGGAACCGGAGGGACTCCGTTGCGTCACCGGATACGCCCGAATCCTTAATAATGATTAACCATGAAGGGCTTGCAGCGATTTTCGCTGCTGGACAGGTGCAAGCGATCCCAGAACAGGCTCTTGACGGCACAAAGCGGCCATGAGACATGGTGGAACCATGAACGGCCACCTCGCCATCTGCAGCATTTGCCGCGAGATTATTAGCTAGCGATTCGCTGGCTGAGGCCGTCTTTTCTCAATCACCCTGAGATCATTGGACCGCCCGGCCGCAAGGGATGGGTTTTCCATGGAATTGCGACTCTACGATACGCTGACCCGGGAGAAGCGGCTGTTCGTGCCGCTCGATGCCGACAATGTCCGCATGTATGCCTGCGGACCGACGGTCTACGACTTCGCCCATATCGGCAACGGCCGCGCCGCTATTGTCTTCGACGTGCTGTTCCGCGTGCTGCGCCACCGCTATGGCGTGGGTCACGTGACCTATGTCCGCAACATCACCGACGTCGACGACAAGATCAACGTCCGCGCCGCGCGGGACTTTCCCGGCGTGCCCCTGAACGAGGCGATCCGCAAGGTCACCGAGCAGACCTACCAGCAGTACCAGGACGACGTCACGGCGCTCGGCTGCTTGGCCCCGACGGTGCAGCCGCGCGCGACCGAGCACATCCCGGAGATGCGCGCGATCATCGAGAAGCTGGTCGCCGGCGGCTTCGCCTATGTCGCCGAAGACCACGTGCTGTTCTCGCCGCAGGCGATGAATGCGGCGAATTCGGTGCTGCCGCGCTATGGCTCGCTGTCGAAGCGCTCGCTCGACGAGATGATCGCGGGCGCCCGGGTCGACGTCGCGCCCTACAAGCGCGACAACACCGACTTCGTGCTGTGGAAGCCGTCGAAGCCGGGCGAGCCGTCCTGGCCGTCGCCCGCAGGCATCAAGGTCGAGGGCCGGCCCGGCTGGCACATCGAGTGCTCGGCGATGGCCTGGAAGCATCTCGGCGAGAGGTTCGACATTCACGGCGGCGGCATCGACCTGGTGTTCCCGCACCATGAAAACGAGCTGGCGCAAACTTGCTGCGCCTTCCATTCCGACCGCATGGCCAATGTCTGGATGCATAACGGCTTTCTGCAGATCGAGAGCGAGAAGATGTCGAAGTCGCTCGGCAACTTCTTCACGATCCGCGATCTCCTGGCCGATTGGCCGGGCGAGGTGCTGCGGCTCAGCATGCTGAGAACGCATTACCGATCGCCGCTCGACTGGACGCTGAAGAGTGCGGAGGAGGCTGCGAAGACGCTCGACGACTGGTACGCGGTCGCGGCCGACGCCGAGTCCGGCCCGCCGTCGCCGGCGATGATCGAGGCGCTCTATGACGACCTCAACACCGCGCAGGCGATGGCCGTGCTGCACGGTCTGCGCCACGCCGCGTCAACCGACGAGCAGGCCCGCAAGGAGTTCGCCGGTTCGCTTCGGCTGCTTGGCTTCCTGTCGGAGAGCGCGGCCGCATGGAAGAACCGCAAGCAGCAGGCGAGCGGCGTCGACGCCGATGCGGTCGAAGCGTTGATTGCCGAGCGCACCGCGGCCCGTGCGCGGAAGGACTTCAAGGAGTCCGATCGTATCCGTGATCAGCTCGCCGCCATGGGCGTGGCAATCAAGGACGGCAAGGATGCCGAAGGAAAGCCAATGACGACCTGGGAGGTCGCGCGATGAGCCGTTCCACCCCCGCATTGCGTCCGTTCCTGCCGGAAGATGCGCCGATCCTCGCTGCGATCTTTGCGGCGTCGATCACGGACCTCACTGGCGATGACTACAGCGAGGCGCAGCAGGAAGCCTGGGCGCAGGCAGCCGAGGATGAAGCGGCGTTCGGCAAGAAGCTCGCCGGCCAGCTCACGCTGATCGCAACGCTGCAGGGCGCGCCGGTCGGCTTCGCCTCGCTGAAGGGCACCGACCAAATCGACATGCTCTACGTGCATCCAAGCGCGGTGGGGCAGGGGGTCGGCGCGGCGCTGTGCGATGCGCTGGAGAAGATCGCGGGCGCGCGCGGCGCCAAGACCCTGACGGTCGATGCCAGCGACACCGCGCTCGAGTTCTTCCGCAAGCGCGGCTACGTCGCGCAGCAGCGCAATTCGGTGACCATCAATGGCGAATGGCTCGCCAACACCACGATGCAGAAGAAGCTCGACGGTGTTGCGACCCCGGGAGGCCACGCATGAGCCGCGAGCGCCTCTATCTGTTCGACACCACGCTGCGCGATGGCGCGCAAACCAACGGCGTCGACTTCACCCTGCAGGACAAGCAGGTGATCGCCAAAATGCTGGATGAGCTCGGCATCGACTATGTCGAGGGCGGCTATCCCGGTGCCAACCCGACTGACAGCGAGTTCTTCAGCAAGAAGCCCGCCTTCGACCATGCGCGCTTTACCGCGTTCGGCATGACGCGGCGGCCTGGCCGCTCGGCCTCCAACGATCCGGGATTGGCCGGCATCCTCGAGGCCAAGGCGGATGCGATCTGCTTCGTCGCAAAGTCCTCCGCCTACCAGGTCAGGGTCGCGCTCGAGACCACCAACGAGGAGAACCTCGCTTCGATCCGCGACAGCGTCGCCGCGGCCAGGGCGCTTGGCCGCGAGGTGATGGTCGACTGCGAGCACTTCTTCGACGGCTACAAGGAAAACCGAGACTACGCGCTGGCCTGCGCGAAGGCGGCCTACGAGTCCGGCGCGCGCTGGGTGGTGCTGTGCGACACCAATGGCGGTACGATGCCGCACGAGGTCGAGACCATCGTCGGCGATGTCATCCAGCATGTACCGGGGGCCAATCTCGGCATCCACGCCCATAACGACACCGAGCAGGCGGTGGCGAATTCGCTGGCCGCGGTGCGTGCCGGCGCGCGGCAGATCCAGGGTACGCTCAACGGGCTCGGCGAGCGCTGCGGCAACGCCAATCTGTGCTCACTGATCCCCACCTTGCGGTTGAAGCAAGAGTTTGCCGAGAAGTTCGAGATCGGCGTCACAGCGGACAAGATGGCGACGCTCATGAAGGTGTCGCGCACGCTCGACGATATGCTGAACCGGGCGCCAAACCGTCATGCGGCCTACGTCGGCGAGAGCGCCTTCGTCACCAAGACCGGCATCCATGCTTCCGCGGTGCTGAAGGATCCGCACACCTACGAGCACGTGTTGCCGGAATCGGTCGGCAATCACCGCAAGGTGCTGGTGTCGGACCAGGCCGGCCGCTCCAACGTCATGGCCGAGCTCGACCGCGCCGGCATCGCCTACGACAAGAGCGATCCGCGGCTGACGCGACTGGTCGAAGAGTTAAAGGAGCGCGAGGCGGCGGGCTTCGCCTACGAATCCGCCAACGCCTCGTTCGAGCTGCTGGCGCGGCGCACGCTTGGCAAGGTGCCGGAATATTTCAAGGTCGAGCAGTTCGACGTCAACGTCGAGCAGCGCTACAACGCCAACGGCCAGCGCGTCACGGTGGCGCTCGCCGTGGTGAAAGTCGACGTCGACGGCGAACGGCTGATCTCGGCCGCCGAAGGCAACGGCCCGGTCAACGCACTCGACGTCGCGCTGCGCAAGGACCTCGGCAAGTACCAGAAGTACATCGACGGCCTGAAGCTGATTGACTATCGGGTGCGTATCCTCAATGGCGGCTCCGAGGCGGTTACCCGCGTCCTCATCGAGAGCGAGGACGAGAACGGCGACAACTGGACGACGGTCGGCGTTTCGCCGAATATCATCGATGCCTCTTTTCAGGCACTGATGGATTCGCTGGTCTACAAGCTGGTGAAGTCGGGCGCACCGACGTGAGGCCGATGCGCGCCAGCCGTCATTGTGAGCGAAGCGAAGCAATCCATCCCTGCGCACACGCTGTGGCATGGATTGCTTCGTCGCTTCGCTCCTCGCAATGACGGGAGGGAGGGATTCATGATCGATCACATCTCCGTCGGCGTTCGCGATCTCGAACGCGCAGCGCGGTTCTATGAGCCGACGCTCGCCGCGCTCGGTTTGGCTCGTCTGGTCACCCGGCCGGCGACGATCGGATTCGGCAAGGCCTATCCGGAATTCTGGATCAATCTGCGCGCCGGAATGCCGCCGGTGCCGCACGAGAGCGGCACGCACATCTGCCTGCGCGCGAAGACGGCCGCCGATGTCGATGCATTCCACGCCGCCGCGGTTGCGGCTGGCGGCCGTTCCGACGGAGCGCCGGGCCTGCGCCCGCATGATCGCGTCCGCTACTACGCAGCATTCGTGCTCGATCCCGACGGCAATCGTATCGAGGCCGTGACCTTTCCGAGCGAGTAGAGCTCCCGCACTCCCACATGTCATGAAGTTGCTCGACCCGTCGTCCTGAGGTGCTCGCGAAGCGAGCCTCGAAGGGCGGACGGCCAAAGCGGGGCCGTCTTGCTTCGAGACGCGCTACGCGCTCCTCAGCATGACGGGGAGAGAGTGGTGGCCGCGGCTCTGAACGTTCAAAGCCGCCGCGCGACGTCGGGTGCGAGCTCCTTGGCGCTTTCCGGCGTCCGCGCCAGCGCCGTGCGCAACCGCGGCAGGATGTCCTCGACGCGGTCGGCCATCAGGACGTTGACGTCGAGCGAGGCGCGGATGAAGCCGGTCGCGCGCATGTGGTTCAACAGCGAGAGCAGGGGCACCCAGAAATTGTCGACATTGGCGAGCAGCACCGGCTTGGAGTGACGGCCGAGCTGCTGCCAGGTCAATTGCTCGACCAATTCCTCCAGCGTGCCGACGCCGCCAGGCAGAGCGACGAACGCATCCGAGCGCTCGAACATCAGGCGCTTGCGCTCATGCATGTCGGGCGTAACGATCATTTCCTGAACCGATGTCAGCGCGTTCTCGCGCGCCCGCAAGAATTCCGGAATAATGCCGGTGACGGAGCCACCGTGTTGAAGCGTGGATTTGGCAACCGCGCCCATCAGACCGATCGATCCGCCGCCATAGACCAGGCGGACGTTGTTCTCGGCAAAGGTCTTGCCGAGCGCAACGGCAGCTTCAACGAAGCGGGGATTGGTACCGGGGCCGGAGCCGCAATAGACACAGACAGTCTTGATTTGGTTCATGCGATCCTTGTGGCACTGCAGCGTAAAAAGGGTCAAGTATAGCATATGGGGATTGAGAGCGAAAAAATCCCGTAAATTCCCGCGAATCGCGAAAGATTTTCGCCACAAGTCTGTACGCGGCAATCAAACGGTCTATATGACGGCGAGAATGTCAAACCGTGGAAAAGATGTGACGGCAAGTGGGCGCGCCGCCCCGGCCCGGGCGGGCTCCTGATGGCGCCCCCGGACTCGCATGCGCCGGCCGTCGAGCCGCCCGCAGCCGCGACGCAGACGGCCGAAAAGGCGACGCTGATCGGCACGCTCGTTCATCTTTGGCCGTACATCTGGCCGGGCGATCGCGCCGATTTGAAGATGCGCGTGGTGTGGTCGGTGGTGCTGCTGCTGTTCGCGAAGCTCGCGACGCTGTCGGTGCCGTTCACCTTCAAATGGGCGGTCGATGCGCTGAACGGTGCCGGCTCGGCGCCGGTCGCTCCCTCCAACTGGATGATGTGGCTGATCGCCTCGCCGCTCTTGATGACGATCGGCTACGGCGCGGTGCGCGTCATCATGGCGGTGCTGACGCAGTGGCGCGACGGCATCTTCGCGCGCGTCGCCATGCACGCGGTGCGGCGGCTCGCCTACATCACCTTCGTGCACATGCACGAGCTGTCGCTGCGCTTCCATCTCGAGCGCAAGACCGGTGGACTGACGCGCGTGCTCGAGCGCGGCCGCACCGGCATCGAGACCATCGTGCGGATGGTGATCCTGCAATTGATCCCGACCATCGTCGAGGTCGCCCTGCTCGCGGCGGTGCTGCTCTGGCAGTTCGACTGGCGCTACGTGCTGGCGGTGCTGCTCACCGTCGTCGTGTTCATGTATTTTACCTACATCGCGACGGAATGGCGGATCGAGATCCGCCGCAAGATGAACGATTCCGACACCGAGGCGAACACCAAGGCGATCGACTCGCTGCTCAACTATGAGACGGTGAAGTATTTCGGCGCCGAGGAGCGCGAGGCGAAGCGCTACGACCGCTCGATGGAGCGTTACGAGCAGGCCAGCGTGAAGACCTATACCTCGCTCGCGGTGCTCAACACCGGGCAGGCGGTCATCTTCACCGTGGGTCTCACCGCGACGATGCTGATGTGCGCGTTCGGCATCCGCAATGGCACCCATACCGTCGGCGATTTCGTGCTGATCAACTCCATGATGATCCAGCTCTACCAGCCGCTCAATTTCATGGGCATGGTGTATCGCGAGATCAAGCAGGCGATCATCGACATCGAGAAGATGTTCGATGTGCTGGCGCGCAATCCGGAAGTGAAGGATACGGTGGACGCCAGGCCGCTCGCGGTGTCGTCCGGCAGCGTGCGCTTCGAGGACGTCCGCTTCGCCTACGAGGCTGACCGGCCGATCCTCAAAGGGCTCAGCTTCGAGGTGCCGGCCGGAAAGACGGTCGCGATCGTCGGTCCGTCCGGGGCCGGCAAGTCGACCATCTCGCGGCTGCTGTTTCGACTCTACGACGTCTCGCGCGGCCGAATCCTGATTGACGGCCAGGACATCAAATCGGTGACGCAGACGTCGCTCAGATCGGCGATCGGCATGGTGCCGCAGGACACCGTGCTGTTCAACGACACCATCCGCTACAACATCCGCTACGGCCGCTGGGACGCCAGCGACACCGAAGTTGAGGAGGCGGCGCGGCTGGCTCAGATCGATCATTTCATCCGGATGTCGCCGAAGGGCTATGAGACGCAAGTCGGCGAGCGCGGGCTGAAACTCTCCGGCGGCGAAAAGCAGCGGGTCGCGATCGCGCGCACGGTGCTGAAGGCGCCGCCGATCCTGGTGCTGGACGAGGCGACCTCCGCGCTCGACAGCCATACCGAGGCCGAGATCCAGGACGCGTTGGAGCGCGTCTCACGCAACCGCACCTCGCTGGTGATCGCCCACCGCCTGTCGACCATCGTCGGTGCCGACGAGATCATCGTGCTGGATCAGGGCCGGATTGCCGAGCGCGGTACTCACGCGCGGCTACTGGCCGCCGGCGGGCTGTATGCCGGCATGTGGAACCGGCAGCGCGAGGCCGAGGAGGCCCGCGAGCGGCTTGCGCAGATCGATGACGATAGCGAGACGCCCAATCGCCTGCCGCCCTCAGTCGCCGAGCCGGCCCAGGATTCCGCCCCTGTGGCGGTCGAGAAACCCTTGCCGACCGCCGCGGAATAGAGGAAGTAGGGCGCCGATCTCCCGCCGAAGGGGCGGGGAACCCAGCGAGTCCTGATGTCCATCGCCAATTCCATCCGTGCGCAGATCCCGCCGATCCACCCGGAGGGCTATCCCTTCATCGGTGGCTTCGCGCTCGCAAGTCTGATCCTGTTCTGGATCTGGACCCCGCTGGGGTGGATCGGGACGCTGCTCACCATCTGGTGCGCGCTGTTCTTCCGCGATCCGGTGCGCGTGACGCCGGTGCGCGACGGCATCGTGGTGTCGCCGGCCGATGGTCGCGTCTCCATGGTGGGCCAGGCACTGCCGCCGGCCGAACTCGGTCTCGGCGACAAGCCGCTGCCGCGGGTCTCGGTCTTCATGAGCGTGTTCAACTGCCACGTGAACCGCAGCCCGGTGGCCGGCCGCGTCGACCGCATCGCCTATCGGCCGGGCGCCTTCATCAATGCCGAACTCGACAAGGCGAGCGAGGACAATGAGCGCAATTCGCTGGTGATCTCGACGCCGAACGGCCGGATCGGCGTGATCCAGATCGCCGGGCTGGTGGCGCGGCGCATCGTCTGCTTCGTCAAGGAAGGGCAGTCGATCGGCGCCGGCGAGCGCTTCGGCCTGATCCGCTTCGGTTCGCGGCTCGACGTCTATCTGCCCGAGGGCACCAGGGCGCTGGTCTCGGAAGGGCAGACCGCGATCGCCGGCGAGACGATTTTGGCGGATTTCCGCGGCGCCGATGCCGGCCGGACGTTCCGCGCCGATTAACGCTGCTTTTGCCAGCCCAATCAGCCGGTTCCTGCCATTGGCGGAGCGGGCGCGTGCTTGCTATATTCGTAAGCCATGATGCCATTCGACCCAGACTCTCCCGAGTTTCGCCGCCGGCGGTTCCGCCCGATCCCGGTGCGGATGCTCGTGCCGAACATGATCACGCTGCTGGCGATCTGTGCTGGCCTGACGGCGATCCGCCTCTCGACGGAAGGACGGATGGAGCTTGCGGTCGCCGCGATCGTGTTCGCCGCGATCCTCGACGGCATCGACGGCCGGGTCGCGCGCATGATCAAGGGGCAGTCGAAATTTGGCGCCGAGCTCGACAGCCTCGCTGACTTCGTCAATTTCGGCGTCGCGCCCGGCCTGATCCTCTACTTCTGGCAGTTGCATGAGTTGAACAATGGCGGCTGGATCGCAGCGATGGTGTTTGCGATCTCCGGCGGCTTGCGGCTGGCGCGCTTCAATGCCTCGATCGACGATCCGAACAAGCCGGCCTTTGCCGCCAATTACTTCACCGGCGTGCCGGCGCCGGCTGGCGCGATCACCGTGCTGCTGCCGATCTATCTCGCCTTCCTTGGCGTGCCGATGCCGCCGGCGACGCTGACCGCGTTCTATACGCTGCTGGTCGCGTTCCTGATGGTGTCGCGGCTACCGGTATTCTCTGGCAAGACGGTGAAGATGCGGGTGCCGCCGGAAATGGTGCTGCCGGTGTTCGTCGCAGTGGTGTTCTTCGTCGCGCTCTTGATCGGCTATCCCTGGCACATCCTGTCGGCGGGCTCGGTGCTCTATCTGATCAGCCTGCCGTGGGGCTGGAAGTCGTATCGCGACCAGGAGCGCAAGCTTGCCGCGCAGACCCAGGGAGCGAGCGCACCGGCGCCGACAGCGGCACCGGCCTATGCGCCGCCGGCCGCCAGCAACGACCAGGACAATCGTCCGGCAAGGTTGAACTGAGGCGGGCCGCAGGTCTGAAAGCCCAAGCCCTATCCACGTCATTGCGACCCGGTGGCGGGCCATGACGACTGAGAGAGAATGTGCATCCGCATGCTCGCGACATGATTTGTCGAGCTTTGCATCTCGTTCCGCCCTCTAGGAAGAATCCGCCCTCTAGGAAGAAGTGGGTGAGTGCCAGATCAAGTTTGGTCCAGTGCATCTAGGCGACTTCAAGCCGGTCCGAACTCGCAATGACGGAGAACGCCGGTTCGCATCTCCCAAATATCAGCCATGAGCGTTGCCTTGGTTGGGTTCGTGCTCGATCTCGGCTATAGCCTGAGGTCGGCCGATGCCAAATAATCAGGAGAGAAACGCCGTGACGACATCCGCTTCCGCCCCGCTTCCAGCCTCCGTCCTCGAAGCGTTGGCGCGCTACGACACGCCGACGATCTGCAACGCGATGGAGATCGTGGCGCCGGAGCGCCGTCTGATCGGCTACACCGTGAAGCCGCTGGTTTGCCCGTTTCCGACCCTGCCGCCGATCGTCGGCTACGCGCGCACCGCGACGATTCGCTCGGTGCTGAAATCCGGCCTTTCGGCCGAGGAGCAGTCGAAGCGCCGCATCGAATATTACGAATATGTCGGCACCGGCGCCGGGCCGCGTATTTCGGTGATTCAGGACATCGACGGGCCCGACGTCGGCTACGGCGCGTTCTGGGGCGAGGTGCAGAGCAACGTGCACAAGGCGCTGGGCTGCCTCGGCGTCGTCACCGACGGCTCGATCCGCGACACCCCGCAATGGGCGCCGGGCTTCCAGGCACTGGCCGGCTCGATCGGCCCGTCGCATGCATGGGTGCATGCGGAGAGCTTCGGCGGCGAAGTCCGCGTCGCCGGGATGACGGTGCGCTCCAACGACCTGATCCACGCCGACAGCCACGGCGCTGTCGTGATCCCCTACGAGGTCGCGGCCAAGCTGCCCGAAGCCGCCGAGCTGTGTGGCCGCCGCGAGGCGCCGATCCTGGAGATCGCGCGCTCCAAGGATTTCACGCTCGAGAAGCTGAAGGACGCCCTGAAGCGCTCGGCGGAAATCCACTGACGCCATATAGCTTGATCGGCGCCGCGACGGATGCTCACCTCTCCCTTGGGAGAGGTCGGCGCGTAGCGCCGGGTGAGGGGTTACAATCCCTCGTGAAAGCCGCTGGCCCTCACCCGATTTGCTGCGCAAATCGACCTCTCCCCGTCGGGGAGAGGTGAAGGCGTTTCGCGGCACGGCCAATACTCTGTCGCTCTACATTCCACGTCAGGCCGGCGCGATCCGGGCGACATCGGAGACGCCGCGAACGATCATGTCGATCGCGACATAGAGGATCACCAGCAGGCCGACATAGGCGATCCAGCGGTGGGTTTGCAGCAGCCGCGCGATGAACGAGGCGGCCGCCCCCATCAGCGCGATCGAGAGCATCAGTCCGAACACCAGTACGATCGGCTGCTCGCGCGCGGCACCTGCGACCGCCAGCACGTTGTCGAGCGACATCGAGACGTCGGCGACGATGATCTGGGTGGTGGCCTGAAGCAGCGTCTTGCGCGGCACCTTCGCGCCGTCAGCGCCGTGCCCCGTCGTTTCGCCGGCTGCGGACGCGCGCAGCTCGCGCCACATCTTCCAGCATACCCACAGCAGCAGGATGCCGCCCGCCAGCAACAGACCGACGATCTGCATGAGCTGCGTCGTAGCGATGGCGAACAGGATGCGCAGCAGTGTCGCGGCGCCGATGCCGATCAGGATCGCCTTGGTGCGTTGCCGCTCGGGCAGACCGGCGGCGGCCAGGCCGATGACGACGGCGTTGTCGCCGGCCAGCACGAGGTCGATCAGGATGACCTGCAACAACGCGCTGAAAGTTTCGACTGTGAGAAGTTCGGACATGGGTCATGCTCCCCTTGAGGTCGGAGAGTGGACCGGGTTCGACGGTGGTTGTTGCCGTCGTGCGACGACAAAATCCACCACGACGCAAATTCGCGTCGCGGGTCGAAGCAGGGCCACTCCAAATGTTCCAGTCCGACATCGCAGCTTGCGGCTGCCAGAGGGGCCCGGCCTGGGATTTACGGTCGCGACGCCGGACGCAGCGCGGCCTGTTCCTCGAAGAACAGCGCCGCCTGATCCGGCTCGCCGAGGATCGCCGCGGCACATCCCATCAGGGTGAACGCACCGGCAAGATCCCACAGGTTCAAGTGCGCCGAAGTGGTTCGCACGCGGATGGCGTACGCCACGACCGCGGCGATTGCGGCCTGCGCGAACAGCAGGATGCTGAGCACGGGCAGGACCAGCCCCGGCTCAAGCAGCCGGAGCGCCACGATCGCCGGCAGTGCGGTCAGCACGCCGAACAGGACCAGCATGCCGAATGGCTCCGGTGATGGAGCGTTCCGCATGATCCTGTCTGTAGACGATCGGAACATCCTGTGCCCGTTCGCGCCTGCCTGGCCGCAATCGCCCGCCTTGGCTTCGTCGACTTATGCGGAGGATACCAGAACCGCTTGATGTCGAGACGCGGCGTGGCGCCGCAGGAGCGGGCGTTCCGTGCGGCGACGCGCCGCGCGACCGACTGCATGGGCAATGACCCGGGGTGGAGACGATCACGACGATCCTAAGGTGCCTGACTATATCGTTGCACCTATAAAGCCGTTCTGGCGTCAGGTCTCACGCCATGGCAAAGTCGATATCGCCGACTATCTTTGATGCTGGTGCACGGACGACAAAAGGACGACGGCGATGAAGATGGAAGGCAAGACGGTGCTGATCACCGGGTCCACCGATGGCGTCGGTCGCTATGTGGCGATGAAGCTCGCCACCGCCGGCGCCCGCGTCCTGATCCATGGCCGTGACACGCAGCGGGCACAGACGCTCGCCGACGAAATCAAGCGGGTCAGCGGCCGCGAGCCGATGTTCTACCAGGCCGATCTCTCCTCGCTTGCTGATGTCCGCGAGTTCGCCCAATTGGTGTTGGACGATCAGGAGCGGCTCGACGTTTTCGTCAGCAACGCCGGCATCGGCTCGCAGAATGAAGGGCCGGCGCGACAGACCAGCAAGGACGGGCACGAGCTGCGCTTCGCCGTGAACTATCTCGCCGGATTCTTGCTCACGCATCTGCTGCTGCCGCGGCTGAAGGCGAGCGCCCCGGCGCGCATTGTGCAAGTCGCTTCGCTCGGCCAGCATCCGATCGATTTCGATGACGTGATGATCACGAGGAACTACAGCGGCGGCCGCGCCTACGCGCAGAGCAAGCTGTCACAGATCATGTTCACGATCGACCTCGCGGCCGAGTTGCAGGGCAGTGGCGTCACCGTGAACGCGCTGCATCCGGCGACCTACATGAATACCACGATGGTCCGCGCCAGCGGCACCACGCCGATGTCGACCGTGGAGCAGGGCGGCGACGCCATCCTGCATCTGGTCCATGGCGACGACGTCGCCGACCGAAGCGGGTTGTTCTTCGATGGCATGCGCGAGGCCCGCGCCCACGCGCAAGCCTACGATGCCGAAGCGCGCGGCAAGTTGCGAGCGCTAAGCCTAAAGCTGGCCGGATTGTCGGGTTGACCGCGTAGGGTGGGTTAGCCGAAGGCGTAACCCACCATCTTGGCTGCGCGAAATGGTGGGTTACGCATCGTTAACCCACGCTGCGGTCTGTCGCAGCGCCATGCAGCGCGGTCAGCTCACGCGCCGGTCGCGGTTCTCCCAGTACGGCCGGCGCAACTCGCGCTTCAGGATCTTGCCGGCGCCGGAGAGCGGCAGCGGTGTCGAGGTGATGTCGACGCTGCGCGGACACTTGTAGCCGGCGATCAGCGCCTTGCAGTGCTCCATCAGCTCCTCCGGCGTGGCGCTGGCGCCGCTCTTCATCACGACGACGGCATGGACCTGCTCACCCCAGCGCTCGCTCGGGATGCCGATCACGGCGCATTGCGCCACCGCCGGATGCTGCGCCAGCGCGTTCTCGACCTCGGCCGAATAGACGTTCTCGCCGCCGGAGATGATCATGTCCTTGACGCGGTCGACGACATAGACGAAGCCGTCCTCGTCCATGTAGCCGCCGTCGCCGGTATGCATCCAGCCGTCGATCACCGCGCGCGGTCTCCTCCGGCCGTTCCCAATAGCCCATCATCACGACGTCGCCGCGCACCGCAATCTCGCCGACGGTGCCCGCCGGCACGATCTTGTCGTTCGCGTCGACGATCTTCACCTCGCAGCCGAGCGTGGCGCGGCCGGCGGCGCGATGCCGGCCCTTGGCGCGGCCTTCGCCGATATGCTCCTTCCAGTGCAGCAGCGTTGCGATCGGCGACAGCTCGGTCATGCCGTAAGCCTGGGTGAACTCGACATGCGGCAGCGCCTTCATCGCGCGCGTCAGCACGGCATCGCTGATCGGCGAGGCGCCGTACGAGATTCGTCGCAGCGATGACAGGTCGTAATCGCCGAGGGTCGGATGATCGACGAACATCTGGATCATGGTCGGCACCAGCAAGACGTCGGTGACGCGATCCTTCTGCATGGCGGCTGCGACGCCATCGGGCGTAAAGCCCTGGATCACGACATTGGAGCCACCGGACAGCAGCACCGAATACATCGCCGCACCATTGGCGAGGTGGAACATCGGTGCGGCGTGCAGGTACACCGAGGTGCCCGGCCACAGGCCTTCGCCGAGCGCGTTCAGCGCATTGGCCATCAGGTTGCCGTGGCTCAGCATCACGCCCTTGGAGCGCCCGGTGGTGCCGCCGGTGTAGAAGATGCCGGCGAGGTCGCCGGCGCCGCGCATCGCGTCCGGGATCGGCTGGTGGCGCGCAATGAGCGTCTCGTAGTTCTCCATGCCGTGAGGCGCCGCGCCATCGTCGGCATAGACCAGCTTGAGCCCCGGGAGGGCCTTGGCCAGCGCGGCGCCGACCAGCGCAAACGCCTTGTCGACGAACAGGAGCCCGGCGCGGCAGTCGCGCAGCGCGTCCTCGTTCTCCAGCGGAGACCAACGGATGTTGAGCGGCACGATCACCGCGCCGGCCCAGCCGACGGCGAGATAGAGCTCGAGATAGCGGTCGGAATTCAGCGACAGGATCGCGACGCGATCGCCGTTCCGGGCGCCGAGGGCGCGAATGCCGGCGGCGAGGCGGGCGACGCGGTCGCCGACCTCGCGCCAGTTGCGGCGCTGTTCACCGCAGACGACCGCGAGTCCGTTTGGATTGACCTGCAGCGCGCGCCGCAGTCCGTGCGTGATGTTCACTCCTGTCCTCCCTTGCTGCGTTTCCCGTGCGAGGCGGTTTGTCCGCCTTCTTGCCCGTTGTCGTCGCGACGATCCCTTCGGTCAGGCGGATCGCGAATTCCTCGGCGACCGCCTTGCCGGTCATCGGGCCGCCGGGCTGAAACCAGTGACCGATCCAGTTCAACGAGCCCGCGATCGCGAAGGCCGAGAGCTTCGGATCGCACGACCTGATTGAGCCGTCGTCGATACCCTCGGCGATATAGCTGCGGAAGGCGCGGTCGATCCGCCGCTTCGCCGTCTGCACGATCTTGCGATTGTCCTCGTTCAGATCGCGGAGGTCGAAGCGGACCAGGCTCTTGCCGTAGTCGGTGGTCATCAGCTCGGCGTAGCGGACGGTCAGCTTGCGCAGCTTGTCGAGGCCGCTGCCGCCGCCGGCCGAAGTCTCGGCGATGCAATCGTCGACCAGCTCGTTGCCGAGCGACCAGCACTCGAACAGGATCTCGTCCTTGCTGCGGAAGTAATTGTAGAGTGCCGGCTTGGTGATGTGGAGGCGCTTGGCGACATCGTTCAGCGTGGCGCGGTGATAGCCCTGTTCCAGGAACAGCGCGACGGCGGTGCGCAACACTGCTTCGCGTTTCTCGTCGCGGGCGCGACGCCGGCTTTCGAACGGCAGCCAGGGCGACGGGGAGTTGGAGGAGGGAGCGCGGGCGTCCATGGCGTGCGGTGCGTGTCGCATTGACTCCAAGAAATGTGTCATATATTACCCACGGGTAATAAATAGTCCAGCGAGTAATTTCGGGAGGACGATAATGACGTCGCGCGCCTATGTTGCCGGGGTCGGCATGATCCCGTTCGTCAAACCCGGCGCCAACGCGCCGTATCACGTGATGGGCGCGGAAGCCGCCAAGCTGGCGCTGGCCGATGCCGGGGTCGATTACGGCCGTGTGCAGCAGGCCTATGTCGGTTACGTCTACGGCGACTCCACCTGCGGGCAACGCGCGCTCTATCCGGTCGGCATGACCGGCATCCCGATCGTCAACGTCAACAACAACTGCTCGACCGGCTCGACCGCGCTGTTCCTGGCGCGGCAGGCGATTGAATCAGGCGCGGCCGATTGCGTGATGGCGCTCGGCTTCGAGCAGATGAAGCCCGGCGCGCTAGGGGCTGTCTTCACCGATCGTCCGAGCGCGTTCGACGATTTCGATGCCGCCGCCGACAAGCTGGTCGATGCGCCCGGCGTGCCGCTGGCGCTGCGTTATTTCGGCGGTGCGGGCCTCAGCCACATGAAGAAGTACGGCACGCCGCTGAGCGCCTTCGCCAAGGTGCGCGCCAAGGCAAGCCGTCATGCCAGAAACAATCCGCTGGCGCTGTTCCGTAAAGAAGTCAGCGCCGACGACGTGATGAACGACCAGGTGATCTGGCCCGGCGTGATGACGCGGCTGATGGCGTGTCCGCCGACCTGCGGCGGCGCCGCCGCGATCCTGGTCTCGGAGAAATTCGCCGAGCAACACGGCCTCAACAAGCAGGTCCGCATCGCGGCGCAAGCGATGACGACGGATACGCCGTCGACCTTCGCGGCCGGCGACATGATGCAGGTGGTCGGCTATGACATGGCGCGCGATGCCGCGAAGAAGGTCTATGAGGCCGCCGGCATCGGGCCTGACGATCTCGACGTCGTCGAGCTGCACGATTGCTTCGCCCACAACGAGCTGATCACTTATGAGGGGCTCGGCCTCTGTCCGGAAGGCGAGGCGGCGCGCTTCGTCGATGACGGCGACAACACCTATGGCGGCAGGATTGTCACCAATCCGTCCGGCGGTCTGCTCTCGAAGGGCCATCCGCTCGGCGCCACCGGCCTTGCGCAATGCTATGAGCTGACGCGGCAGTTGCGCGGCACCGCGGCGGCAACGCAGGTCGAGGGCGCGCGGATCGGGTTGCAGCACAATCTCGGCCTCGGCGGCGCATGCGTCGTAACGCTCTACGAGCGTGCCTGAGGTCCGCATGGTCGAACTGTTCTGCTCGCCGGAATCGAATTACATCAGCGGTCGGGTGATCGTCGCGGGCGGCGGTCTGCTGATTTGATTGCGAGGGCATGATGCAATACCGATCGTCCTGGATGACCGAGGAGCTGGACACCTTCCGTGACCAGTTCCGCAAATTCCTCGCCAAGGATCTGGCGCCGCACGCCGAGACCTGGCGCGCGCAGAAACTGGTCGACCGCTCGGCCTGGCGCGCGCTCGGCGAGATGGGCGCACTGCTGCCGAGCGTACCGGAAGCCTATGGCGGCCTCGGCACCACCTTTGCCTACGACGCCGCCGTGCTCGACGATCTCGAGAGCACGGTGCCGGAGCTGACCACCGGGGTCTCCGTGCACAGCGCGATCGTCGCCCACTACATCCTCAACTACGGTTCGGAGGAGCAGAAGAAGCGCTGGCTGCCCAAGATGGCGTCCGGCGAGATGGTCGGCGCCATCGCGATGACCGAGCCTGGCACCGGCTCGGATTTGCAGAGCGTCAAGACCACGGCGAGGAAGCAGGGCAATTCCTACGTCATCAACGGCCAGAAGACCTTCATCACCAACGGCCAGGCTGCCGATCTCGTCGTCGTGGTCGCGCGCACCGGCGGTCCGGGCGCCAAGGGGCTGTCGCTGATCGTGGTCGAGACCGCAGGCGCGGAAGGCTATCGGCGCGGCCGCAACCTCGACAAGATTGGCCTGCACGCCTCCGACACCTCCGAATTGTTCTTCGACAATGTCGTGGTGCCGCCGGAGAACCTGCTCGGAAGCGAGGAGGGCAACGGCTTCGTGCAGTTGATGCAGCAACTGCCGCAAGAGCGGCTGTCGCTCGCGATCGGCGCCGTCGCCTCGATGGAGCGCGCGGTGAAGATCACCGCCGAGTACACCAAGGAGCGTAACGCGTTCGGCAAGCCGCTGCTCGAGTTCCAGAATACCGCCTTCAAGCTGGCCGAGCGCAAGACCGAGGCGATGATCGCCCGCGTCTTTGTCGACTGGTGCGTCGAGCGCCTGGTTGCCGGCGATCTCGATACGGTGACGGCCTCGATGGCGAAATGGTGGTGCTCGCAGAAGCAGGTCGAGACCGCGGACGAATGCCTCCAGCTTCACGGCGGCTACGGCTACATGCAGGAATATCCGATCTCGCGGATGTTCATCGATTCCCGCATCCAGAAGATCTACGGCGGCACCAACGAGATCATGAAGCTCCTGATCGCGCGCTCGCTGTGAGGCTGGCAACCGTCCTGCTGCGTCACAAGCGCCATAACCCCTCATCCTGAGGAGCCGCGAAGCGGCGTCTCGAAGGATGCAGGCCGAAGGCGGGACCTCATGGTTCGAGACGCGCGTTCCGCGCTCCTCACTATGAGTGGCAACGCGGCGTCCGCAGACGTGCTGGGCCGATCGGGCAGCAACCGCCCGTTCTGCGGAAATCGGTGACGCCGCCGCGCTGTCCTTTCCCTGTCGCATGGCTCGTCGTTGCCGCGGTCTCCCGCGGCGACTTCGGCCTTGCGCCGTATTTCCGTCTATCATACCCCGTTCGGAGCAATCCGCGCGACGCCTCGACACGCGCCACTATCCGTTAGGGAGCCCTCATGACCAAAAGCAATGCCCGCACCGGAGGCCAGATTCTGATCGACCAACTGGTCGCGCAAGGGGTGGAGCGCGTTACCTGCGTGCCGGGCGAGAGCTATCTCGCGGCGCTGGACGCCCTGCATGACAGCTCGATCGATGTGGTGATCTGTCGCGCTGAAGGCGGGGCGGCGATGATGGCGGAGGCCTATGGCAAGCTCACCGGACGTCCGGGCATCTGCTTCGTGACCCGTGGCCCCGGCTCGACCAATGCCGCCCATGGCGTGCACATCGCGATGCAGGACTCGACCCCGATGATCCTGTTCGTCGGCCAGGTCGACACCGGCATGCGCGAGCGCGAGGCGTTCCAGGAACTCGACTACAAGGCGGTATTCGGCACCATGGCGAAATGGGCGGTCGAGATCGATCGCCCCGACCGCATCCCGGAACTGGTGGCGCGCGCCTTCCGTGTCGCGTTGCAGGGCCGCCCCGGTCCTGTCGTGATCTCGCTGCCCGAGAACATGCTCACCGAGACCGCGGCGGTCGCCGATGCGCCGCGCGTCGAGCCCGCCGCAACCTGGCCGGCGCCGTCAGACCTCGAACGCCTCGGTGCGATGCTGGACTCGGCCAAGGCGCCGATCGTCGTGCTCGGCGGCTCCGCCTGGACGGTCGACGCGGCCAAGGGCATTGCGCGCTTTGCCGAACGGTTCGATCTGCCGGTCGCGACCTCGTTCCGCCGCGCCTCGTTGTTCGACGCCGACCACTCGCATTATGCGGGCGACCTCGGCATTGGCCCCAGCCCGAAGCTGAAGGACCGCATCACCGGTGCCGACGTGATCCTGCTGATCGGCGGCCGCATGTCGGAAATGCCGTCGTCGTCCTACACGTTGCTCGACATTCCCGTTCCGCAGCAGAAGCTGATTCACGTCCATCCCGGCTCCGACGAGCTCGGCCGCGTCTATCAGCCGGCGCTCGCGATCCAGGCCACGCCGGCCGCCTTCGCCGCCGCGGTCGAGGCCATGAAGCCATCGGCAACGCCGGCCTGGAAGGGTGAGGCGACGAAGGCCCATGCGGACTATCTCGCCTGGACCGAGAAGCCGCGCGAATTGCCCGGTAACTTTCAGTACGGCCAGGTCGTCACCTGGCTGCGCGACCGGCTGCCGAAGGACGCGATCATCTGCAACGGCGCCGGCAATTACGCCGGCTGGCTGCATCGCCACCATCGCTTCCACGCGTTCGCGGCCCAGCTTGCGCCGACCTCGGGCTCGATGGGCTACGGCGTGCCGGCCGCCGTCATGGCCAAGCGGCACTATCCGGATCGCGTCGTCGTGGCGTTCGCCGGTGACGGCTGCTTCCTCATGAACGGGCAGGAGTTCGCCACCGCGGTTCAGTATGATGCGCCGCTGATCGTCGTCATCATCGACAACGCGCAATACGGCACCATCCGCATGCATCAGGAGCGCGATTATCCCGGCCGCGTCGTCGGCACCCAACTGAAGAACCCGGACTTCGCGCTTTACGCCAAGGCATTCGGCGGTCATGGCGAACGTGTCGAGCGCACCGAGGACTTTGCGCCGGCGTTCGAGCGCGCGCTGGCCTCCGGCAAGCCCGCGATCCTGCATTGCCTGGTCGATCAGCGCGCGCTGTCGGTCGGCAAGGATTTTGTGCCGCAGCAGGCCGCGCGCTGATGGCCCAGCCTGCCGGCCGTCACGTTGCGATCATCGGCGCCGGCGCGGTCGGCGTGATCAGTGCCATCGAGGCATTGCGCGAGGGGCATCGCGTCACGCTGATCGATCCGGGCGAGCCCGGAGGTGAGCAGGCGGCAAGCTATGGCAATGCCGGCTGGCTGTCGTCGCATTCGGTGATTCCGCCGGCCGAGCCCGGCACCTGGAAAAAGGTCCCGGGCTATCTGATGGACCCGCTCGGGCCGCTGGCGATCCGCTGGTCTTATCTGCCGAAGGCATTGCCCTGGCTCGTCAAGTATCTGCTGTCGAGCTGGACCGAGGCGCAGGTCGAGGCCACCGCGCGCGCGATGCGCGATCTGCTCAAGGACGCGCCGCTGCTGCACCGGCAGCTCGCGGAGGAGGCCGGTGTCCCCGAACTGATCGAGCGGCGCGGGGTGATGCACGTATTTCCGTCCCGCGCGCCGTTCGACCGCGATCTCGGCTGGCGTATCCGCAAGCGTGTCGGCATCGAATGGCTGGAGCTCGATGAGGACGAGATGCGCCAGCGCGAGCCCGATCTCGACTCGCGCTACAAATTCGGCGTCGTGGTGGAGGAGGCCGGGCGTTGCCGCGATCCTGGGGCTTATGTCGCAGCGCTCGCCAGTCATGCGATCGCGAACGGCGCCGTCCGCGTCGCGGCTAAGGCGACCGGCCTGAAGCTCGAAGGCGGCAAGCTCGTCGCCGTCGTCACCGAGTGCGGCGAGATCGCCTGCGATGCTGCAGTCGTCGCCGCCGGCGCGCGCTCGAAGCAGCTCACCGCATCGATCGGCGATCCGCTGCCGCTTGAGACAGAGCGCGGCTATCACGTCATGATCGAGCATCCGGAGTCGGGACCGCGCACTTCGATGATGGCCTCCGACGCCAAGATGGTCGTCAACTGGACCGACAAGGGCCTGCGCGCCGCCGGCACCGTCGAGATCGCAGGGTTGGACGCCGAGCCGAACTGGAAGCGCGCCGAGATCCTGCGCGACAATCTGCTCGGCATGTTTCCGAAGCTGCCCAAGACTATTCCCGCATCACGCATCAAGACCTGGTTCGGCTACCGCCCCAGCATGCCCGATGGACGGCCCTGCATCGGCTATGCGCGCGCCACCCGCGACGTCGTGTACGCGTTCGGTCACGGTCATGTCGGTCTGGTCGGCTCGGCGCGCACCGGCCGGCTCGTCGCGCAATTGTTGAGCGGCAAGCAGCCGGAGATCGAGCTTCAGCCGTTCGCGCCGTCGCGGTTTCTGTAGCCGTGGCGCGCCGCGATGGCGGCCGGCGCGATCACGTGCCTTCGCCGGTGCGGGTTGATCGTCGGCGATGCTTGACGTCTTCCGTTTGATCGAGCAGGGCCGCGGAACGCCTGCGGACGCGATCGTGCTGTACTGCTTACGCCGTGCTGTCGGGAAGCGGCATGGGCTTGGGTTGATCGACTCGCCGGGGCTTCGGTTCTCCTCTCCGTAGGGAGAGGTGACCTCCGATGCTGTTTCAGGTCGATCTCATTCCGTCATGCTCTAGCGGCGATCGAGTATCTGCCTGACCCGCAAGGCAAGCTTGGCTTGGGAGACCGGCTTCTCCAGAAGGTCGACGCCCTGGTCCAGCCTGCCATGATGTATCACCGCGTTGTGCGAGTAGCCCGTCATGTAGAGGATCTTTAGTCCAGGCCGCATCTCTGCAGCCCGTTTGCCCAACTCGCGACCGTTCATGCCCGGCATCACCACGTCGGTCAGAAGGAGGTCGATATGCGGTTGCTCCTGCAGCAGGACGGTCAGTGCGGCCTGTGCGCTCGCGGCCGCCAGCACGTGATAGTTCAACTCGCGCAATAACTCGCTGATATAGGTGCGAAGATCCTCGTCGTCTTCGACGACCAGAATTGTCTCGACCTTGTTCCCTTCCGCCTCGGCGACCGGCTGGTCGATGTCCTGCTCGACAGCAGGGCCACGGTAACGAGGGAAATACATCTTGACGTTGGTGCCGTAGCCGAGCTCGCTGTAGATCTTGATATGGCCGCCCGACTGCTTCGCAAAGCCATACACTTGGCTGAGGCCGAGACCCGTGCCCTGTCCGATCTCCTTGGTCGTGAAGAACGGCTCGAAGGCATGGCTCAGGATATCCGGGCTCATGCCGAGACCTGTGTCCGTCACACTGATCACCACATATTGCCCCGGCCTGAGTTCGGGATTGCGCAGGCAATACTCATGATCGGCGGATACGTTCACCGCCTCGATCGTCAGTTTACCGCCGTCCGGCATCGCGTCCCGAGCATTGATCGCAAGGTTCAGCATGGCGGACTCCAAATGGTTTGCGTCCGCCTCGATCTGCCAAAGCCCGGCGCTGCCGACGGTCTGCACCTCGACGCGCTCGCCGAGGGTCCGTTGCAGAAAGTCCTGCAATCCGTTGAGGAAGTTGTTCAGTTCGATCGGTTTCGGGGCAAGAGCCTGCCGCCGCGAGAAGGCGAGCAGGCGGCTCGTCAGGCTCGCGGCGCGTTGGGCGCCGCGCTTTGCGTGGGATAGAGCGCGCTGAAAATTGACGTTCGTGGCAAGCTGCCTGCCGTGCCGCTCCATCGTTTCAAGATTGCCGATCACGATCATCAGCAAGTTGTTGAAGTCGTGCGCGACGCCCCCGCTGAGCTGTCCGACCGCTTCGAGCTTCTGCGAGGCGAGCAACTGGTCCTGGATCTTGGCCAGCGCTTGCTGTGCGTTCCGGCGCTCGCTGATATCGCGGGTCACTTTGGCAAACCCGACCAGTGCCCCGCTTTCGTCCACGATCCTGTCGATGACCACAGACGCCCAGAACTTCGAGCCGTCCTTGCGGACACGCCATCCCTCGGCTTCGAACCGGCCATGTTGCCTTGCTTCCTCGAGTGCGCGGTGAGGCACGCGATTTGCGCGATCCTCCTCTGTGTAGAACCGCGAGAAGTGTTGGCCGATGATCTCCTCCGGTGCGTAGCCCTTGATCCGCTCGGCGCCGGCGTTCCAGGTGACGACGACGCCAGCGGCATCGAGCTGGAAAATGGCGTAGTCAACGACCGCTTCGATCAGCCGGCGATAGCGCTGTTCGCTGTGCAGCAGGGCTTGGGTGGCTTCTTGACGTTCGGTGACGTCGCGCGTGACCTTGGCGAATCCGACCAGCGACCCGTCGCGATTCTTCACGGCCTCGATCACCACCGTTGCCCAGAACCGGCTTCCATCCTTGCGGACGCGCCAGCCTTCGGTGGTAAAGCGTCCTTGCTCGGTGGCGATCGTCAACGCCTTCTGCGGCAGCCCGGCGGCTTGGTCCTCCGAGGTGTAGAAGATCGAGAAGGGACGGCCGATGATCTCGTCGGCGGCATATCCCTTCAGTCGGGTGGCGCCGGAATTCCAGCTCGCGACTGTGCCGTCCGGCTCAAGCAAATAGATTGCATAGTCAACGATGGCGTCGATCAGCAGCTGCAGCCGCTGACCCTCCGTAATATCTACCATGTCTGGATTCATTCGGAGATCGCCGATCAGGCCGCCCTTGTTGATTTCGATGACGTGTCACCCGGGTTCACCAACGCCCAGCAGATTCAATCGGTTCCTGCGCCGAAGCGACGCGCGAATTTTGGAACCAATGGGATGCTTTCGCATTGCAGGACGCATGAACTGCATCTCGTGCAATGCGCCGATGGTCAGCGACGGAGCTTCGGGTTTCCGCTGCGTCAAGTGCCGGGTCTTCATCCTGTTTTTCAAACTCGATCTTGATGCCGCTATTCTGGGAGGACTTCGCCACGGAGAACCTCCCTGGGTGTCGACGGCGATGCAGCATACCGCGGTGCGGATTCCCGATAGCGCGCAAATGCAATCCTCGAGCGATTGATCGGCGAGCCCGCGGCGGCGCCCCGGGCAACTCAATTCTACTTCACGGATTTTCTTCGGTGCCCAGTGCCTGCGTGGGTGCGATCGGCACTCGGCTTTCCCTGCGCACCCTGCTTTCAGAGCGGCGAAACGACATGCAAAGCTCGGACAAATCATGTCACGAGAACGCGAGACTTTACCCAAATGCCAACCCCCTGCGTCACTGCGAGCGAAGCGAAGCAATTCATCCCTCCGCATGCGCGGATCGATGGATTGGTTCGTCGCGGAGCCTGCCATCGGACGTGTTCGCGCGACCCGTTGGCTCCCCGCAATGACGGCGTGAGACGTCGAGCGAAACTATTCTCACCGTCGTCCCAGCCTGCGCCGGGACGACGGTGAAATGGCGTGCTTCTCTACGACCCGATCTTCACCACCATCTTGCCCAGCGCGGCGCGGGTCTGCATGGTCTTGAACGCGGCGCGGAAGTCATCGAATGCGAAGACCTTGCCGACAACGGGCGTCAGCCTGCCATCGTTCAGCCAGGCCGACAATTGCATCATCACGCGCGCTTGTGCGTCCGGTTCGCGGCGCGCGATCTGGGCCGCGTCGACGCCGATCAACAGGCCGCCTTTCAGCAGCGGCAGGTTGAACGGCAGCGCGGGGATGCTGCCGGCGGCAAATCCCACCACGAGATGACGGCCGTTCCAGGCGATCGAACGGAAGGCCTGCACGGAGACCTCGCCACCGACGGGGTCGAAGATCACGTCTGGGCCGTGGCCGCCGGTCGCCTCTTTCAGCGCATCGCGCCAGTCTGACGTCGTGTAGTCGACGACGGCATCGGCGCCGAATCTTGCGGCGAAGTTGCGCTTCTCTTCGGTCGAGGCCGCGGCGATGACGCGCGCGCCGAGCAGCTTGCCGATCTGGATCGCGGCAATCCCGGTGCCGCCGGCGGCACCGAGAACGAGCAATTGCTCGCCGGCGCGCAGCCGGCCGCGTTCGCCGAGCGCGTAGAGCGCAGTGAGGTAGTTGGTGCGGAAGGCGGCGCCGGCTTCCATCGACAGCCCGTCGGGCATGATCTCGACAGCGGCGGCCGGCACGACAATCTGCTCGGCGAGTGCGCCCGAGCGTGCCGCGCCCATCACCCGGATGCCCGGCGCAATGCCGGTGACGCCGTCGGCGACGGCATCGACCACGCCGGCGAATTCGGCGCCGGGCGTGAAGGGCAGGGGATCCTTGGTCTGGTAGCGGCCCTCGACCTTCAGTCCATCGACGAAGCCGATGCTCGCGGCCTGCACCCGGACCCGGATCTGCCCCGGCCCAGGTTCGGGCGCGGCGAGCTCCGTCAGTCCGATCTGGTCAATGGGCGCATATTGCTCGACGACGACCGCCTTCATCCTGTTCTGCTCGCTGGTTCGTTTCCTCTGATGGGAGAAGCTATGTCATGTCCGTTGTTCTACGGGGAGGCCTTTTGCGCATGCCGTGACGGTCGTTGCGGAAAGCCAGCATCTTCAACGACATCACGAGAAGAGGCGGATTTACCCGTTGTTATCCCTACCGAATTCAGTAACGCGTCCTTAATGGCAGCAACGCTAGGGTTTTTCCACGCGGCCCGCGTTGGGCTGCGGGCCGTCCAGGACAGGCGGCTGTCGCGTTCGCGTTGGAGTCTCCGATGGATATCATGACAGGCGCCGGGCTGTTGGCTGGCACGATTGTCATTTCGGTCATGATGTTCATGGGCGGCGACCTGCACATGTTCATTTCCGAGCACGCCATCATCATCATCTTCGGCGGCTCGATCTCGGCGACCATGATCCGCTTCCCGCTCGGCGTGATGCTGCATGGCCTGCCGCTCGGCGCAAAATATGCTTTCACCATGAGCCGGCTGTCGGCCCGCGACCTCGTCGACGAGCTCGCCCGCATCGCCGAGATCGCTCGCAAGCAGGGCCCGGTCGGTCTTGAAAAGGTCGAGACCGACGAGCCGTTCCTCGCCAAGGGAATCCGTTATGTCGCCGATGGTTACGACCTCGAATTCATCCGCGACAACATGGAACGCGATCGCGACAATTTCCTGATGCACCTCGACGAGGGCAGCAAGATCTACCGCGCGATCGGCGACTGCGCGCCGGCCTTCGGCATGATCGGCACGCTGATCGGCATGGTGCAGATGTTCGCCAACATGACCGACCCCTCCAAGCTCGGCCCGTTCATGGCCACCGCGCTGCTCGCGACGCTGTACGGCGCGCTGGTCGCCAACCTGTTCTGCCTGCCGATCGCCGACAAGCTGCACGGCAAGTTGCTCGACGAGGAGACCAACCGCACGCTGATCATCGACGGCATCCTGATGATCCGCGACTCCAAGAGCCCGGCGCTGGTCCGTGAAATGCTGCTGGCCTATCTGCCGGAGAAGCATCGCCAGGAGGAGGGTGAGCCCGTTCCGGCTTGACGGTCCGGACCGACGCTCTCGGGACAGCAGCGATGGCAAAGAAGAAGCGCGGCGACGCCCACACCGGAGGTCACGGCTGGTTCGTGACCTTCGCCGACCTGATGGGACTGATGATGAGCTTCTTCGTGATGCTCGTCGCCTTCTCCACCATGGACAACAACAAGCTGAAGATCGTCGCCGGCTCGATGCGCGATGCCTTCGGCGTGCAGAGCAACGTGCGCTATTCCGGTATCGTCGAGTCCGATGGCCTGCCGACGCGGCCGAAGCTGAAGAATGTCGACCACATCTCGCCGGAGGAGTCCTCCGCCAATCCGACTCCGGACGAGAAGGAGCGCAGTCAGATCAACGGCGCACGGCTGAAGATCGACCGCGAGTTCGCGCTGGCCTCCGCTTCGCTGAGGCAGGCGCTGCAGGACATGCCGGAGCTGACCGAGATCTCCAAGAACATCATGTTCGAGGAGACGAAAGAGGGACTCAACCTCGAGATCGTCGACCAGGATGGCCGCTCGATGTTCGCCGACGGCTCCAGGGAGCCGTATGACCGCACCCGCCGGCTGATCCAGAAGCTCGCCGCGCCGCTGAAGGCGACGCCGCTCCGGATTGCGATCGTAGGACATACTGCCGCAGGTTTCGTGCCTGCGCGCAGCGATTACGACGGCTTCGACCTGTCGGCGGACCGCGCCAATGCGGTGCGCCAGATCCTGGAGCGGGAAGGATTGCCGCCGTCCCATATTTTCGCGGTTTCCGGCAAGGCTGACGGCGAACCGCTGTTTCCCGACGATCCAACGCTTCCCGCCAATCGTCGCGTGACCATCACGTTAATGCGCGAAAATCCGCCGTTGCCGCCGGACTTGAAACCGTAAATCTGAGGTATCATGTTGCTGTAGACGCGGCTGTGTTGCTCTGTTGACACGCGCGACGGAAGCGTCGATAGCCGCGCGGATCAAATCAACCGATCGAGCGTTCCAACCTCGCCATGGCTGTCAGCGTCTCATCCACCGAAGCCCAAGAGGGGCAAGGCACCTCGGGCTTCTGGGCCCTGACGTTGGGCAGCATTGGCGTGGTGTTCGGCGACATCGGAACTTCGCCACTCTACGCATTCCGCGAGGCGGTCGGCGGCGCCGCGCACGGGCAGCCGGTCACCCGCATCATGGTGCTCGGCGTGCTCAGCCTGATTCTGTGGGCGCTGTTCACCGTCGTCACCGCGAAATACGTGCTGCTGCTGCTGCGCGCCGACAATAACGGTGAGGGCGGCACGCTGTCCTTGATGGCGCTCGGCCAGCGCGCGATCGGAAGCCGGAGTTGGCCGCTGCTGGTGCTCGGCGTGATCGGCGCCTCGATGTTCATCGGCGATTCCATGATCACGCCGGCCATCTCGGTGCTGTCGGCAGTCGAAGGCCTTAAGCTTGCCACCCCGCATCTCGAGCACTATGTGGTGCCGCTGACGATCGTGATTCTCGTCCTGCTGTTCTCGGTGCAGAGCAGCGGCACCGCGCGGGTCGCCTCCGCCTTCGGGCCGGTGATGGTGGTGTGGTTCGCCACGCTGGCGGCGATGGGGCTCGCGCATATCTCCGACAATCCGTCGGTGCTGGCGGCGATCAATCCGTACTACGCGGTCCAGTTCGTGCTGACCCACGGCACCATCGGCCTGGTGACACTGGGCGCGGTGTTCCTCGCGGTGACCGGCGGCGAGGCGCTGTACGCCGACCTCGGGCATTTCGGGCGCAAGCCGATCCAGTCCGGCTGGCTGTTCTTCGTGCTGCCGTCGCTGCTGCTGAACTATTTCGGGCAGGGCGCGCTGGTGCTGTCCGACCCGGCCGCGATCGAGAACTCGTTCTACCGGATGGTGCCGGATGTGCTGCTGCTGCCGCTGGTGGTGCTCGCGACGGTAGCGACCGTGATCGCAAGCCAGGCCGTCATCACCGGCGCCTATTCGCTGATCAGCCAGGCGGTGCAACTCGGGCTGCTGCCGCGCTTCGAGGTCCGCTACACCTCGGAGACCCATGCCGGCCAGATCTATTTGCCGCGCGTCAACCGCCTGCTGCTGATCGGCGTGCTGCTGCTGGTGCTGCTGTTCCGGACCTCGAGCGGGCTCGCCTCCGCTTACGGCATCGCGGTCTCCACGACTATGGTCGCCGACGGCATCATGGGCTTCATCGTGATCTGGAAATTGTGGAATTGGCGCATGGCGTCGGCGGCAGCGTTGATCCTGCCGTTCGTGATCATCGATATGACCTTCTTCAGCGCCAACCTGCTGAAGCTGCTCGAGGGCGCCTGGGTGCCGCTGCTGTTCGGCGCGACTGTCGCGATCATGATCTGGACCTGGCTGCGCGGCGCCGCGATCCTGGTGGCGAAGACCCGCCGCACCGAGGTGCCGCTGCGCGATCTGATCCACAGCCTGGAGAAGCGGCCGCCCCATGTCGTGAAAGGCACGGCGGTATTCCTCACCAGCGACCCGAACTTCGTGCCGACCGCGCTGCTGCACAATCTCAAGCACAACAAGGTGCTGCACGAGCACAACGTGATCCTAACCATCGAGACCGCGCCGACGCCGCGCGTTGATCTCTCCGAGCGGGTGAACATGGAGAAGATCAGTGACAAGTTTTCTACCGTGCGGCTGCGCTTTGGCTACATGGAGTCGCCGAACGTGCCGAAGGCGCTGGCGATCGCCCGCAAGCTCGGCTGGCAGTTCGACATCATGGCGACCTCGTTCTTCGTGTCGCGCCGTTCGTTGAAGCCGGCGGCGCAATCCGGCATGCCGCAGTGGCAGGATCACCTGTTCATTGCGATGAGCCGGTCGGCCAACGATGCCACCGACTATTTCCAGATCCCCACCGGACGGGTCGTTGAAGTCGGTACTCAGGTAACTATCTGATGCTGCTATAGTAATCGGAGATAAACGCGCACCGATCCATGCATGAAATGCATAGCCGGGGCCTGAATCCGGGCTAACCTATGCATTCCGGCCGGGAGTATAGCCCCCGCCTTGTATTGTGCGGTGCGGTAGAAGGTAGAGGCACGGCTTCCCATGTCATCCGAGAGTGCGATCACCGCGGCGGAAACGCCCGCGGCCAATGGGCATGGCGAGGCGCATTCGACTGCGGGCTTCAAGGCGCTGATGCTCGGCAGCATCGGTGTCGTCTATGGCGACATCGGCACCAGCCCGCTGTACGCGTTACGCGAGGCTGTCGTCGCGGCGAGCGGCGGTGAAGCGGGTGTGACCGCCCATGCTGTGCTCGGCGTGATCTCGCTGATCCTGTGGGCGCTGATCATCGTCGTCACGCTGAAATACGTCGTGATCCTGCTCCGGGCCGACAACAACGGCGAGGGCGGGACGCTGGCGCTGATGGCGCTGGCGCAACGTGCCGCGACCAGGGGCGGCGCCGTGATCGTGCTGCTCGGCATCATCAGCGGCGCATTGTTCTACGGCGACGCCGTCATCACCCCGGCGCTCTCGGTATTGTCGGCGATCGAAGGCATCAAGCTCGTCACCGCGACCTTCGATCCCTATGTCGTTCCGATCACGGTGATCATCCTGGTCGTGCTGTTCTCGGTGCAGTCGCGCGGCACGGCCCGCGTCGCGGCGTTCTTCGGCCCGGTGATGTGCGTGTGGTTCGCGCTGATTGCGATCGCGGCGCTGCCGCAGATCGTGCGGCATCCGGAAGTCTTGTACGCTTTCAATCCGGCCCTCGCGGTGTCGTTCATGCTGCATCACGGCGTGATCGGCTTCATCACACTCGGCGCGGTCTTCCTTGCCGTGACCGGCGCCGAGGCGCTCTATGCCGATCTCGGGCATTTCGGCAAACGCCCGATCCAGACCGCCTGGCTGTTCATCGTGCTGCCGTCGCTGGCGCTGAACTATCTGGGGCAGGGGGCGCTTCTGATCGGCAACCCCAAGGGGATCGAAAACCCGTTCTTCCTGATGTTCCCGGACTGGGCGCTGATCCCCATGGTCGCGCTTGCAACGATAGCGACGGTGATCGCGAGCCAGGCGGTTATCACCGGTGCCTATTCGCTGACGCGCCAGGCGATCCAGTTGGGCCTGCTGCCGCGGTTCGAAATCCGCCACACCTCGGAAGCGCATTCCGGGCAGATCTATATGCCGCGCATCAACCGCATGCTGTTCATCGCGGTCATCGTGCTGGTCCTGATGTTCCGTTCGTCAAGCGCGCTCGCCTCGGCCTATGGCATCTCCGTGACCGGCACCATGGTGGTGACGGCGATGATGGGCTTTGTCGTGATCTGGCGGGTCTGGAGGTGGTCACCGATTGCGGCCGCCGCGCTGGTCGCGCCGTTCCTGTTCCTCGATCTCACTTTCCTTGCGGCCAACCTCCTGAAGGTATTCGAGGGCGGCTGGGTGCCGTTGGCGCTCGGCGGCGCCATGATCATCGTGATGTACACCTGGCGTCACGGTAGCCGGCTGTTGTTCGAGAAGTCGCGCAAGCTGGAATTCCCGCTCGCCGATCTCGTCGCGATGCTGGAAAAGCGGCCGCCGCAGCGGGTCTCCGGCACTGCCGTGTTCCTGACCAGCGATCCCGTCAGCGCGCCGACCGCGCTGATGCACAGCCTCAAGCACTACAAGGTGCTGCACGAGAAGAACGTCATCCTCACCATCGAAACCGCGCCGACGCCGCGCATCGATCCTTCCGAGCGGGTTCGGATGGAGCAACTGAGCGAAACCTTCTCCAAGGTGACGCTGAAGTTCGGCTTCATGGAATCGCCGAACGTGCCGAAGACGCTGGCGATCGCTCGCAAGCTCGGCTGGCAGTTCGACATCATGTCGACGTCGTTCTTCCTGTCCCGCCGCGCGCTGAAGCCGGCCGCCCATTCCGGCATGCCGCGCTGGCAGGACCATCTGTTCATTGCCTTGAGCCGCGCGTCCAACGATGCCACCGACTATTTCCAGATCCCGACCGGGCGGGTGGTCGAGGTCGGCACCCAGGTCACGATCTAGCTCAACGCAGGGCCGTAACCCGTTTTGGGCGCTTGATTTTCTCAGCGCGAGAGGCGACTTTGCGGCCCGGACCGGCGGGGCGCGCAGCCGGCCATTCTGATGTCGGGAGGATTTTTCCGTGGCGGACCACAAGGTGCAAGATTTGTTTCCGGACGAGGTGTCGAAGGGCGTAGCGGAAGGTCGCTATCTCCTGGTCGACGTCCGCGAGCCGAATGAGGTCGCCGTCGAGGCCTATCCCGATGGTGTTGTCGTGCCGCTGTCGACCTTCGACCCGGGCGCGATTCCGGACCCACAGGGCAAGCAAGTGGTGTTTGCCTGCCGCTCCGGCAAACGCTCGGTGACAGCCTCGCTAGCCGCCCAGGCGGCCGGCCTGCCTTACGACAAGCATCTGGCCGGCGGCATCATCGGCTGGAAGGCTGCGGGATTGCCCACCAGGACGGGCGGCTGATCCTCGACATGACCTCCATGAACAAGGTCTTCGCAGACCTTCCAGTCACGATCTTCGAGGCGATGTCGCAGGCCGCCCGCGACAACAACGCCATCAATCTCGGACAAGGCTTTCCCGACGATCCCGGGCCGGAGGATATCCGCCGCGCCGCCGCGGACGCTTCGGTAAATGGTTACAACCAGTATCCGTCGATGATGGGCATTCCGGAGCTCCGTCAGGCGATCGCCTCGCACTACGGCCGCTGGCATGGCCTCGCGCTCGATCCAATGACCGAGGTGATGGTGACGTCAGGGGGCACCGAAGCGCTGACCTCCGCGATCCTCGCCGTCGTCGAGCCCGGCGACGAAGTGATCGTGTTTCAGCCGGTCTATGATTCCTATCTGCCGATCATCCGCCAGGCCGGCGGCATTCCGCGGCTGCTGCGTCTCGAGCCGCCGCACTGGCGGCTCAATGAGGACATGCTGAGAAGCGCCTTCAGTCACAAGACAAAGGCGGTACTGTTCAACAACCCGCTCAATCCGGCGGCCGTGGTCTATCCGCGTGAGGACCTCGAACTGCTCGCGCGGTTCTGCCAGGAGTTCGACAGCGTCGCGATCTGCGACGAGGTCTGGGAGCACGTGGTGTTCGACGGACGCGAGCACATCCCGCTGATCACGATCCCGGGCATGCGCGACCGCACGATCAAGGTCGGCAGCGCCGGCAAGATCTTCTCGCTGACGGGATGGAAGATCGGCTTCGTTTGCGCTGCGCCGCCGCTGTTACGGGTCGCAGCGAAGGTGCACCAGTTCCTCACCTTCACGACCGCACCAAATCTTCAGGCGGCCGTGGCCTACGGCCTCAACAAGCCCGACGATTACTTCCTGGACATGCGCAAGGATATGGCGCGGAGCCGGGACCGCCTGACCAAGGGGCTCGAAAGCCTCGGCTTTCCAGTGCTGAAGTCGCAGGGAACCTATTTCCTCACCGTGGACCTGTCGCCGCTCGGCCTCAACGAGACCGACGCGGAGTTCTGTTGGCGTATCGTCAAGGACTACAAGGTGGCGGCGATCCCGGTGTCGGCATTCTACGAACAGGACGCGGTGACCTCGGTCGTGCGTTTTTGTTTCGCCAAGAAGGACGCCACGCTCGATGCGGCGTTGGAGCGTCTGTCGGATGCGGTCCACAGCCGCAGGAGGTAAGCTCGGAATGCGAGAGCAGAGTCGCCGTCACGTGTGCCTGATCGGTGTCGTCGCCGCGGCTTTGCTGTTGTCCGTCTCCGTCCATGCGCAAGAGCGCACGGTCAACTTCTACAACTGGTCGAACTATATCGCGCCCGGGGTTCTGGAGGACTTCACCAAGGAAACCGGCATCAAGGTCGTCTACGACACGTTCGACGCCAACGAGACGCTTGAGACCCGCTTGCTCGCCGGCAGATCGGGCTACGACGTCGTCGTGCCGACCGGCTATTTCCTGCAGCGTCAGATCACTGCGAAGGTGCTTCTGCCGCTGGACAAGTCGAAGCTGCCCAACCTCGCCAATGCGTGGCCCGTGGTGACCAAGCAGCTTGCGACCTATGACCCCGGCAATACGTATGGCGCCAACTACATGTGGGGCACCACCGGCATCGGCTACAACGTCAAGAAGGCGCAGCAGATCCTGGGGCCCGACGCCAAGATCGACAGTTGGGAGATGGTGTTCAAGCCGGAGAACCTCGCCAAGTTCAGGGATTGCGGGATCCACATGCTGGATTCCCCCGACGATATCCTGCCGGCGGCTCTGAACTATCTCGGGCTCGATCCGAATTCGACCAAGCAGGCGGACCTCGAGAAGGCCGCCGAGCTCGTCATGAAGATCCGGCCCTATGTGCGCAAATTCCATTCGTCCGAATATCTCAGCGCGCTGGCCTCGGGCGAAATCTGCTTCGTGGTCGGATGGTCGGGCGACATCATGCAGGCGCGCAGCCGCGCCGCGGAGGCCAAGACCGGCGTCGAGATCGGTTACACGATCCCGAAGGAGGGAGCGCAGATGTTCTTCGACAATCTCGCGATCCCGGCGGACGCGAAGAATGTCGAGGAGGCCTACGCGCTGATCAACTACCTCTACCGGCCGGAGGTCGCGGCGAAGAATTCGAACTTCCTGTCCTACGCCAACGGCAATCTGGCGAGCCAGAAGCTGATCGATCCCAAGATCATCAACGACAGGGATATCTATCCCGACGAGGCGATGCAGAAGCAACTGTTCGTGATTACGGCGCGCGATCCCGCGACCCAGCGGATCATCAACCGGCTGTGGACCCGGGTGAAGACGGGACGGTGACGTTCTCGTCGGCGCGACGTACACCGTCATGTGCGAGGAGCGCTAGCGACGAAGCCATCCATAGTTCGGCAAACGGCCAGATGGATTGCTTCGCGGGGCCTGTCATCGGGCGCGCGTTCGTGCGACCCGTTGGCTCGCAATGACGGTGTCAAAGGTTTAGCCTTATCGCCAGCGCCGGTGCAGCCAGAGCCACTGATCCGGATATTCGCGAACCCAGCCCTCGACGACGTCGGTGACCGCCTGCATCGTGCCCTGGATATCGATCTGGCCGGATGCATCGAACACCGGCTTCACTTCCTCCGACAGTTCGGCACGGAATCGGTTGTTGGGCAGGCGGATGATGCGGGTGCCGTGGATCGGGCAGTCGACCTGGCGGCGCAGACGCGCCAGCAGCGGATTGGCCGTCGTCTTGCGGCCGAAGAAGGTCACCGGAACGCCGTTGGTGAGGTACTGGTCGACCAGCATCGCAACGTGCTGGCCGCTCTGCAGCGCCTGTCCGAGCCGTAGCGGTGCGTTTCGGCCGGCAGGGATCAGCGTTCCCATCTTGACCGCCCTGATGCGCTCGATGGCGCGGTCGGCGGATTCGATATTCGGGCGGCGGAACAGGATCGCGGCATCGAGCCCGTGGGCCACCGCGCCAAGCGCGGGAAGCTCCCAGTTGCCGAGATGAGCGGCGAAGAACAGCGCCGGTTTGCCGTCGTCGCGGAGCTGATCGAACAGCTCCTTGCTGCGAGGCGAGACTTCGATCCGGCTGGACTTCTCCGGGTGATCGATGTCGTAGTCCCAGATGTGATCAAGATGGACGAACTCGGCGCCGAGACGGCCGAGATTATGCCAGACGCCGGCAAGGATCGTCTCGATTTCCTCCGGCGACTTTTCCGGGAACGCCGCCCTGAGGTTCTCGCGGCCGATGCGATCCTCGCGCAACCTGCGGCCAATGAAATGGGCGGCCCGGCCGAAGAAGTCCGCCGTCTTGTCCGGATCGAAATAGCGTGTGGCCCGCAACAGTCCGATCGTCAGCGCGCCGACCGCAGCCTCGGTTATCGGCTTCGCGGCATCGCGAAGGCGCGCCCTGGTGCGAAGGAGCAGGCGGTTCATCGCGCGCAGCGAGAGCGTGGGCTCAGGCGGGTTCGCGCGTCAGGATCAGCGAGGCATTTTGCCCGCCGAAACCGAACGAGTTCGACATCACGGCGGTGACGCGCGCGTCGCGTGCCTTGTTGCCGACCACGTCGAACGGAATTGCCGGATCAGGCACTTCGTAATTGATGGTCGGCGGAATCCGCTGATGCTCGAGCGTGAGCAGCGAGAAGATCGCCTCGACGGCGCCGGCTGCCGAGATGGTGTGGCCTACCATCGACTTGTTCGACGACACCGGAATATTGGGCGTGTGCTCGCCGAACACCGCCGCGGTCGCAAGATATTCCATTTTGTCGTTTTCCGGCGTCGATGTGCCGTGCGCGTTGATGTGGTCGATCTGGTTCGGCTCCATGCCCGCATCGGCAAGCGTCTTGCGCACGCAGCCGATCGCGGGCTTGCCGTCCGGGCTCGAACGCGTGCGGTGGAAGGAGTCGGTGAGTTCGCCGCAGCCGGCGACGACGCCGAGGATGGTTGCGCCACGCGCCATCGCTGCGTCGTAACTTTCGAGCACGAGCGCGCCGGCACCTTCGGCCATCACGAAACCGTCGCGGTTCTTGGAGAACGGCTTCGAGGCACTCTGTGGCGGATCGTTCTGGGTTGAAAGGGCCGACAGCAGCGAGAAGCGCACCATGGCTTCCGGATTGACCGAACCGTCGGTTGCGATGCACAGCGCCGCGTCGGCCTCACCGCGTCGGATCGCCTCGACGCCGAGCTGGATCGCGGTTGCACCGGACGCGCAGGCCGTCGACAGCGAAATCGGCGACCCCTTGGTGCCGAAGGTTTCCGCGAGATGGAGCGCGACGGAGCCGAAGGTGAATCGGCGATGGAAACTGGTGAACTTGCCGCTGCCGCAGGCAGCCAGATACTCGACCAGTCCGAAATCCTTGGTCTCGACGGCGCGCGCGACCTCCAGCCGTTGCGGCCATTCGGTCTCGATCGGGGCAACGGCCAGAAACAGAGGACCGGGAAAATCGCCCTTGCTGCCGATAGCGGATTGCTCGAGCGCTTCCTCCGTGGCCATCACCGCGAGGCGTTCGGAAAGACTGGTCGACGAGAACGGATCGACCGTGACGAAATCAACCGCACCGGCCATCGTCGTCTTCATGCCGTCAATCGGGAAGCGCGTTACGGTCTTGATGCCGGATTCGCCCGCCGTCAGTCGCTTCCAGTTGTCCGTCTTGCCCGCGCCGAGCGAGGTCACGATTCCCATGCCGGTCACGACAACGATCGGCCGGCCGAATTTATCGCGTGGTGCTGTCATGGTTTCCCCGTCGGTGCTGCGCCAGACCTACTTGACGGCCTCGACCAGCGCCATGCCTTCGCCCTGGTAGTGACCGGCCCCCATGACGACAATCTGGGTTGGTGCATCCGCCTTTTCAACCTCGAACCCGGTCGGATCGTTGGCCGGGTAGAGCGCTCCACGCGAGATCGACAATGCGGCGAGCGCCAGCCCAAGCGGAAACTGCGCTTCAACCAAATGGCCGAAGGTCGTCCCGGTGGCCCGTACTGCGAGGCCGGGATGTTCGCTCAGGAAGGCGCGCTCTTCCGCGGTGGCGGGTTCGGCACCGGTCGCTCCCGTGATCAGGACCGTATGCTCGTCGTTGACCCCGAGCTGCGGCCACATCGCCTCCAGTGATCGTGTCAGAGCACCGGATTCCTTGCGCCGGGCGAGATCGGCCACCACCTTGGTCAACTTGGCGTAGGGCTTCGCGCCGCGGGCTTCGGCATGCTCGCGCGATTCCATCACCAGGAATGCGCCGGCCGAACCGATGGCGAAGCCCGGCTTGTCCTTGCGGGCCCAGACCGGCACATACCGGTCTTTCAGGCTGAAACCGCCGAATTGATAGAGCATCAAGAGGTCGCCGCGATCGCCATTGTGGGCGGCACCGACCAATGCGATGTCGCTCTGGCCGGCGCCGATGCGGGCGACCGCGTTGCGCGCCGCGTCGATGCTCGAGGCTTCCTCGCCCATGAAGGTGCGCGAGGTGCCGCACACGCCGTGGACGATCGCGATATTGCCGGCGAGCAGGTTGGAGAGCTGCGCCAGGAACAGCGTCGGCCGCAGCTCGTTCATCAGCTTCTCGTTGATGGCGCCGGACGGCAAGTTGCCTTGCGCGTCGGCATTCATGATCGCCAGGTCGACCGTGAGATCGCGCTCGCCGCCACCGGCCGCGATGATCATGTCCATCCGCGACAGGATTTCCTGATTGCCTTTGACGCCGGCGGAGTCGAGCGCAAGGCCGGCCGCATAGGTGCCGATGCGCTGCCACATCTCCATCTGGCGTTGATCGCCCTTCTTGGGGATCTGGGCGTCGAAGCTGACCGGGGCGATCGGGTGGATCACGTAAGGCGCGATGCGCTGCTCATCGACGTTGACGCGCTTGGCGGCCAGTGCCTCCCAATGCGCGTCCAACCCCTCGCCAAGCGAGGACAGCAGACCAATTCCTGTGATCCAGACTTCTTTCGGCTCAGCCATGGGCAATTGCCTGCAGCGGGAATCCGATCTTGTTGGCCATCGCATCCATGTGGACGCGGAGGGCGGGATCGGGGAAGGGTGTAAGGCCGAAGGTTATTTCAGCGCTGCACTTCAAGTCCTTGCCGACGCGGCCTTTGGCCTTCGTGACCGCGAAGCCTGAGCCTTCGTGCTCGAGCTTTGCATCGATCGTCAAGAGCTGACCGGGGCTGACGAAGCCCCGCATCTTCGCTTCCTTTACGATTGCGAGAAACGGCATGCGTTCGAACTTCAACAGGCCGAGCAAGAGCCATCCCGAGCTCTGCGCCATCGCTTCGGTTAGCAGCACCCCGGGCATGATGGGGAAACCCGGAAAATGCCCTTGGAAAATGCTGTGCGTCGCCGGAACCTGCGCTTCGACCGTAATCGTCTTGGCGTCGAGGTTGAGGTCGACGATCCGGTCAATGAGCTGAAAAGTGTCAAGCTGCATGGCGGGCGATTACGAGCCCGTGCCCGTGCCCGCGTTCTTGGCCGCGACCAACTCGTCGATGCGATCGGCGAGGTTCTTCAGCACGAAGTACTGCTCCGTGGTTGCCTTGCCATCGTTGACCTCCTGGGTCCACTTCTCGAGCGGCATCTTGATTCCGAATGCCTTGTCGATGGCGAAGGCGATGTCCAGGAAGTCGAGACTGTCGATTCCCAGATCGTCGATCGCATGGCTCTCCGGCTTGATCGTGTCGCGCGGAATATCGCAGGTCTCCGCGATAATGTTGGCGATCTGCTCGAATGTGGAGGACATCATTAAGCCTTTGATATATTGGGGGTAATTCCGGAGCGGCTTCGGAGAAAGCGGATGCGTCGCCCCAGCCTCCCCTAGTTTTGTTGCCGGAGTCGTGTGCCCGTATATCGGAGCGGGGCCGTTAGTTCAATGGAGCTGGCCGACCCGGCAGTGGGCTGTTTTTCGGGCAGGGGTTCCGGCCAGCGCGAGGCGCGATGAGATTGCATGGAAGCGTCATCGCGCTTGGGCCCTTGTTTGAACGCTCTCGAGGGAAGCCGCTTCACGCCTTTCCGGATCATGCACTAGCTTCGCGGCATCACCGAAATCTTCGCGCAGTCGCGCCGGCCCATCAGAACGCAGTCCTGGGTCTTGCGCAGGTCGGCGATGCTCACGGCGAGCCAGATCCCGATCGCGGTGAGCGCCACGGTGAAGGCGAAGGCGGCGACGTTGGCAAGCATGCGCTGGCGGAAGTCGTCCGGCTCCTCGCGCGGCTTCTCGTAGCGGGACAAATCATTGGCAACCGACGCCGGACGGACCGGCCGGGTCGGCTCCTGGTGCTTGCCCGGCGGTTGTGCAGAGGTACGCGGCCGGAATTTGAGCACCACGTGCTCCTCATCCGAGGTGATTGGCCGCTGCGTTTTCACTGCTGTTAGTCCGGTCGCGTCGCAGCCAATATGTAGCACGTTCGTCGCGCTCCTCACCTAAAATCTTAGTGCTCGCAGAGGTGGTATTGATGTGTCGACCCCTGGCGTGGAACCGGCCGTCGCCGATCCTGAGTTGACGATCGCCGGCGGCGGGAATCTCAGCGGGCGATAGCTGGCGCGGATGCCGGAAAGGGCGGATGATTTTCGCGGATGCACAGTTTGCGTTGCAATGCCGTCCCTTTCCCGAAACGGTGCAGCCGAGCTTCGCCGATGGCTTCGACGTCCACCGCGTTGCGGCCAAATCGCGAGGCCGGCCTTTCGCTCGGCCGAGACATCATGCCATAGTGGAACCCGGCTGGTGATGCCGGCCAAGGGGAGCAGAAATCATGGCCCATACGCGCGAGCCCTACGTCAAGCCGGTACCGATCCTGTCGCTGCGGCCGACCCAGATGACGGTCGGCATGCACGAGGTGAAGGAGAAGCGAAAGCGCTGGCGCGAGCACGCCTCCGACAAGAAGCGGGCGGAACTGCTCGGCAAGCATATGATCCCCGTGGTCCATGGACCGGATGATCGGTATTACGTGGTCGATCACCATCACATGGCACGTGCGCTGCACGAAGAGGGCGTGAAGGACATCCTGGTCACGGTGATCGGCGACCTCACGATGGTCGAGCGCGACGTGTTCTGGGGCGTGATGGACAACAAGCGCTGGGTCTATCCTTACGACGCCAAGGGCGAACGGCGGCATTTCAAGGATATTCCGAAGACGATCAAGGATCTGAAGGACGATCCGTTCCGCAGCCTGGCCGGCGAGATGCGTCGGGCGGGCGGCTTCGCCAAGGATACGACGCCGTTCAGCGAATTCCTGTGGGCGGATTTCCTGCGCCGGCACATTCCGCGAAAGACGGTGGAGAACAATTTCGACAGGGCGCTGGAGAAGGGACTGGCGCTCGGACGCAGCAAGGATGCGGTCTATCTGCCGGGTTGGTGCGGGCCGGCATCGGACGACTGATCAACCTGGGCGTGCGCGGCGCCGGATCCGGCCGGCGCATGCGGCGCCGCCGAGCCTTCGACCAGGACGGCTCCGCCGCGACGCGGGATGATCCCGCTCCAGTCCGCCAGCGCGAACTCTACTTCGGCTGCCGCCCGAGCATGTAGAACTCGTCGTTCGGACGCATTGCGGTGACGTTGGCCATCCGGTTCGAGAGCGCGAAGAACGCCGCGACCGCGGCGATATCCCAGATGTCGTCGTCGCTGAAGCCGTGAGCGGTGAGGGTGGCGAAGTCGGCTTCCGAGACCTCCTCGGCCGCGCGGTTCACCTTCATCGCGAAATCGAGCATCGCGCGCTGCCGCGGCGTGATATCGGCCTTGCGGTAGTTGGCTGCGATCTGGTCGGCGATCAGCGGGTTCTTGGCGCGGATGCGCAGAATCGCGCCATGGGCGATCACGCAATACTGGCACTGGTTGGCAGCGCTGGTCGCCACCACGATCATCTCGCGCTCGGCCTTGGAGAGCCCGCTGTCCTTTTCCATCAGCGCGTCGTGATAGGCGAAGAACGCGCGAAATTCGTCGGGGCGATAGGCCAGCGACAGGAAGACATTCGGCACGAAACCGGACTTCTCCTGCACCGCCAGGATGCGTGTGCGGATATCGTCGGGGAGCTTGTCGAGGGCAGGCGTGGGAAAGCGTTTTGCGGTCGGCTGGGTCATGAGGTGGTTCCGGCATGCCGCAGGAATGCGGCGTCATCCGAAACCATAGTGGATGATCGCCTCGGTGCAAGGCGCATCGGTCCGCTGCCGCGGCCGTTGTTGACGCATGACGGCGCGCTAGCGCAGCGGCTTCTTCAGCAGCGAGAAGCGATCCGGATCGAGCCCGAGGGAGGGCTGGAGCAGCGGGGCTTCCGCCGGAGCGAGTGAGCGCGGCGGCGCCCGGTCGTTGGCGCCGGAATCGCCGAGCGCGTCGCGATGCGAAGTGGCGCCGCGCCAGCGTTCCAGCACGGCGCTGACGAAATGCATGTCATGGCCGGCGGTGACCGACGGCACCGTGGCGATGGTGGCTTCGCCGCGCGGCACCTGGTGCGGCGGAACTTCCTTGAAGCGCAGGCGTGTCGGCAGCGCCACGCCTTCGCCAAACGCCAGCACCTCGCGGGTGCCGAGCGAGGGCACGAACGACAGCAGGTTGGCGGCGGCGTCCGACACCGCGGAGCGCAGCAGCGCCTGGTCGCGGTCGTTGGCAAGACGCATCGTGAACAGCGTGTTGCACTGGGAGATGATGGTGGCGTCGAGCTCGGCCGGACGCTGGGTGATGAGGCCGAGATAGACGCCGTATTTGCGGCCTTCCTTGGCGATGCGCGACACTGCCTTGCGGGTCGGGCCAAACCCGATGTTGCGGTCAGCGGAAGCGTAGCGATGCGCCTCCTCGCAGACGAACAGCATCGGCGAGACGCCGTCGCTCCACAGGCCGAAATCGAACGCCATGCGGCACAGCACCGACACGACGGAATCGACGACTTCGACCGGGAAGCCGGCGAGCTGCATGATGGTCATCGGCTTGCCGTTGGCCGGCAGGCGGAACAAATGGCTGATCACTTCAGCCATCGTGTCGCCGCCGACATTGGCGTTGTCGAACATGAACGCATAGCGCGGATCGTTGCGCACGGTGTCGATGCGCGAGATCAGCTTGTGATAGATGATGCGCGAGGAGCGGTTCTCCAGTTTGCCCATGCGCTCGTCGATCAGCGAGATCAAGTCGACGAGGCGATAGGGCACCGGCGTATCCACGGTGTAGCCGACCTGCTTGGGGTCAACGCGCTTCAACCCGAGGCCGACCCGGTCGGAGCTCTGATATTGAGTATAGATGCCCTTTGCGAGCGGAATCACTTCGGCGAGGATGTCGAGCTCGTCGGGCACGCCCGGTCGCCCGCCGAACAGCACGTCGACGATTTCTTCGAAGTTGAACAGCCAGAACGGCAGCTTCAGGTTTCGCGGGTTGAGCACCTGCGCGCGCTCGCCGAAGCAGCGGCCGTACTCGTTGTGGACGTCGAGTAGGAAGATGCGCAGATTCGGCCGCGATCTCAGGATCTCGTTGAGCAGGAGCGACACGCCGGTCGACTTGCCGACGCCGGTCGAGCCGAGCACCGCGAAGTGCTTGGAGAGCATTTCCTCGACATCGACGTAGGCAATCACCGAGCGATCCTGCTGCAGCGTGCCGACATTGATCTGGTCCGAGCCGCTCGGCGCGTATACCGTGCGCAGCTCCTGGTTGGTGATCAGCTCGACGCCGTCGCCGATCGTCGGATAGTGAGTGACGCCGCGTTGGAACTTGGGGCGTTCGCCGCCGAGGATCTCGCCGAGCAGGTCGACCGAGGCGGTGGCTATGTAGGTGTCGGAGGGCGGCAGGTCCTCGCACGAGACTTCGGTGATCATGGCGACGATGACCGAGCTTGCGCAACGGACGCTGACGAACCGGCCGACAGTCGCACGCATTTCCGAAAGCGGCATCTGGCCGGTGGCCATCAGCCCGACCCGGGCCTGCGAGCCGCGCACAGAGATCACACGTCCGAAGGATGTCACTGTTGTGGCCTGGTTGTTCCGAAAAAATTAAACGTCCGGACCAATATGCCGGGACGGGATTGGACAATCCGTTAAATCGTCGTGGTTCCGGATCGGCTAAATCTACTGCTTCGCAGTGACGATTTGTTCTCGTAGCGCGATGAAGTGCGATGAAGCGGCTTGGTTTCCGGGAAGAAATCCTCGCTTTGCGACGGGCTGCAATTGTTTCGCAGTGTTTCCGTTAAGGTCGGATTTACCATGTTCAACGAGCGCATTCTGCGGATCATGGTCGTCGGCGCGCTGCGTGCTCTGCCACGCCGATTCTCGGTATCGTGTAACCGATTGCTAACTGCGACTTGTAACGCGCTCTCCATTTGTCGCGCGTAACGATGCGGTCTCTCGGGGAGACCAGCGTGAGCATCGAGGATCGCTATCCGACGCCAGGAAATGTCGAGAGCGGCTCGACCAAGGGGCTTGCGTTCTGCGCCGGCCTGTTGGTGGGCAGCCTGCTTGGGAGCGCGACGGCGAGCTGGAGCGCGCGCGAAGGGCTGCTGATGGCGGCGGTCGTGATCCTGGGCGTCATTGTCTTCCTGGTGTTGAAGCGACATCAGATCTCGGATGAGCGGCTCGCCGTCGAGCGCCGCAATCTCTCGACCGCGGTGAACAACATTCCGCAGGGGCTCGTCCTCTACGATGCGTCGGCCCGCATCATCATCTGCAACCGGACTTACCTCGAGATGTTCGGCCTCTCGCCTGACATCGCAAAGCCAGGCTGCACGATGCAGCGGCTGATCGCGCACCGCCAGGAGACCGGATCGTTCGACGGTGACGTCGACGAATTCTGCAATGCCATCATCCGCAATGTGGCGCTCGGCAAGGCAACGCGTCAGCTCACGGAGGCACCGGGCGGGCGTGCAATCGAGATCGTAAACAAGCCGCTGCCTCAGGGCGGATGGGTGGCGACGATCGAGGACATCACCGAGCGCACCCGCGCCGACGAGAAGATCGCCCATATGGCGCACTATGATGCGCTGACCGATCTGCCTAACCGTGTGCTGTTCCGGGAGCGGCTGGAGCAGGCGCTGAAGGCGATCCGGCCGGGCGAGCAGCTCGCCGTCATGTACATCGACATCGACGAGTTCAAGAGCGTCAACGACGCGCTTGGCCATCAGATCGGCGACGAGCTGCTCAAGGCGATCGCCGACCGCCTGCGCTCCTGCCTGAAGGATACCGACGTCGCGGCCCGGCTCGGCGGTGACGAGTTCGCCGTGATCCAGACCGCGATCCACAGCCACACCGAGACCATGCAGCTTCTGGCTGCGATCTATCAGACGATCCGCGAGCCGATCGATTGCGTCGGGCATCTGATCACCACCGACGCCAGCGTCGGGATTGCGATGGCGCCCGCCGACGGCCTCGAACTCGATCAGTTGCTGCGCAACGCTGACCTCGCGCTGTACGGGGCGAAGAGCGACGGCCGCCGCACCTACCGGTTCTTCGAGGCCGGCATGGATGCGCGCGCCAAGGCGCGGCGCAGTCTCGAGCTCGAGTTGCGCCGGGCCATCGCCGATGGCGGCTTCGAGCTCCACTATCAGCCGCTGCTCCATCTCGAGGCCGGCCAGGTCAGTTGCTGCGAAGCCCTGTTGCGCTGGCGTCATCCCGAACGCGGCACCATCTCGCCGGCGGATTTCATTCCGGTCGCCGAGGAGACCGGCTTGATCAACGATCTCGGGCACTGGGTGCTTAATAGCGCATGCCGCGAGGCGGTGAACTGGCCCGACCACGTTCACGTCGCGGTCAACGTATCTCCGATTCAGTTCAAGAGCCAGACGCTGGCGCTGAACGTCGCCGCCGCGCTTGCGGCTTCGGGGCTCCCGGCCTCGCGGCTCGAACTCGAGATCACCGAGGCGGTGCTGATCCGCGACGACGATGCCGCGCTCGATATCCTGCACCAGTTGCGCGAGCTCGGCGTGCGGATCGCGCTGGACGATTTCGGCACCGGCTATTCCTCGCTCAGTTATCTGCAGCGGTTCCCGTTCGACAAGATCAAGATCGATCGCGCCTTCATCAAGGATCTCGCCGGCGCTGGTGCGTCCTCGACGATCGTCCAGGCGGTCGTAAACATTGCCGCCGCCAGCGACATGACGACCACTGCCGAGGGCGTCGAGACCGAGCAGCAGCGCAACATGCTCCGCATCCTCGGCTGCACCGAAATGCAGGGCTATCTGTTCAGCCGTCCGGTGCCGGCGGCCGAGATCCGCAAGCTGCTGTCGTCGCACCGCGAGGATGTGGCTTCGGTCGCCTGACGGCGGGTCTTGGCGTGGTACCGGCCGGCACCCACTATCTTGTTGACGAGACCTGATCCCTTGTACACTTAGTGCAAATTGCGCGCTGATCACGTCGCGGCGATGTCTTGCGCCGTCGATCTGGCGTCGCCGCCGAAGGAGGTCGCCTCGTGCAGCCCGAACCGATCTTCGATCTCGCTCATCTCGGCCATACGGAGCTGCTGACGCCGAAGCCGGACGAGAGCCTCAAGTTCTTTGTCGGTGTCATGGGCATGACCGTCAGCGGCCGGAAAGGCGAGTCGGTCTACCTGCGCGGCTGGGACGACTATGAACGTTATTCGCTCAAGCTCACGGCATCGAAGACCTCGGGCATGGAGCACATGGCGTTGCGCGCCCGCAGCCCGCAGGCGCTCGAGCGCCGCGTCGCCGCCCTGAAGGGCTCCGGCTTCGATATCGGCTGGGTCGACGACGACATGGGGCAGGGGCCGGCATTCCGCTGCCGCGATCCCGATGGTCACGTCATCGAACTCTATTACGAGACCGAGTGGTACGAGGCGCCTGCCGAGCTGAAGCCCGCGCTGAAGAATCAGGCGCAGCGCTTTCCGGCGCGCGGCGTCAATGTCCGCCGGCTCGATCATCTCAACTGCCTCGCGGTCGACATCAAGGCCAATCGTCTGTTCTTCGAAAATTATCTCGGTTGCCGGACCACCGAGCAGATCGTGCTGAATGACGGCAGCGAAGCCGCGATGTGGATGACGATGTCGAACAAGAGCTACGACTTCGCCTATACGCGCGATCACTACGGCGTATCCGGCCGCTTCCACCACGTCACCTACGCGCTCGACAGCCGCGAGGAGATCCTGCGCGCTGCCGATATCTTTCTCGAGAACGACGTGCACATCGAGACCGGGCCGCACAAGCACGCGATCCAGCAGACCTTCTTCCTTTACGTCTACGAGCCCGGCGGCAACCGTGTCGAGGTCGCCAATGCCGGCGCGCGCCTGATCCTTGCGCCGGACTGGAAGCCGATCGTGTGGACCGAGGATGAGCGCAAGAAGGGACAGGCCTGGGGTTTGAAGACGATCGAATCGTTCCACACCCACGGCACGCCACCCGTGCAGCGCTGAGACGCAGCTCGCGATCCGGCATCGCAGGCCTCCTACACGGCGCCGATTGCGAAACGCGTCGATACGCCGCCGCGACCACAAGCGGTCGATGGCTATAGTGTCTGACGCATGATCGACATGGTCTGGTTCGAGAGGATCGACACAATGAAAGGCAAGACGTCGAAGGGATCGGCGAAGATCGCAAGGAAAGTCCCCGCCAAACGGAGTGCTGCAAAGCCGCGTCTCCTTGCGGGCGGCAATCCCCAGATTCCGAAGGGTGAGGGCGACGCTCCCGTGCAGGCCTATATCGCGGCGATGCCAGGCTGGAAACGCGACGTCGGACGCAGCCTCGACGCGCTGATCTCGCGCACCGTGCCCAGCGTGCACAAAGCGGTGAAATGGAACTCGCCGCTTTACGGCATGGAAGGTCAAGGCTGGTTTCTCGGAATTCACACCTTCACGAATTACGTCAAAGTGGCGTTTTTCCGCGGCGCATCGCTGCGTCCTGTCCCGCCGGGCGAATCCAAGCAGCCGGATACGCGCTACCTCAACATCCACGAGAGCGACGAGTTGGACGAAACCCAGTTCGCCGCCTGGGTCAAGCAAGCCAGTCAACTGCCGGGCGAACGAATGTAAGTGGCGCTGCGGCCTTGCGGGCGCTGCGTTCCTCACCATGTCTCGGAGGCCCGAACGGCAGCACGAGGTGGCGCCATGGCGTCGCAACCCGACTTCTCCAGTGAGACCTTCAACAGAGATCCCGCCGCCGGCATCACCGCTTTGCGTGCTCACGGGCAGCTCGTCGAAGTGAAATTTCCGATTGTCGGGCGAGTCTGGCTGACGACCACCTATGAGACGGCCTCGGAAATGTTGAAGGACAGCACGACCTTCACACTCCGCAAGGAGGATGGCGAGGTCGCCGGTTTGCGCTGGTGGATGCCGAAGTCGATCGCCACCGTCGCCAACAACATGCTGACGATGGACGAGCCCGACCATACGCGTCTGCGCAGCATCGTCGATGAGGCCTTTCGCCGCCGCGCCGTGCTCGACATGGAGCCGCATATCCGCGCCATCGCCGATCGCCTGGCCGACGAGCTGTTCGCAGCCGGAAGCCCGGCCGATCTCGTTCAGCGCTATGCGCGCATCGTGCCGGTATCGGTGATCTGCGAGCTGCTCGGGCTGCCGACGGCCGACCGACCGAAATTCATCGCCTGGGCCAATGCGATGACGCAGCTCAGGGGCCCGATCAGCTTCCTGCGCATGATGGGCTCGCTGTCGAAGATGCGGCGGTATCTCGCGGAGCAATTGCAGTCGGTCCGCGAGAGCGGTGGTGTGGGGCTGATCGCCGAGCTGGTGCAGGTTGAGAAGGAGGGCGGCCGGATCACGCCCGACGAGATGGTCTCGATGATGTTCCTGTTGCTCGGCGCCGGCTCCGAGACCACGACGCATCTGATCAGCGGATCGGTGTTCGAACTGCTGCGGGATCCCGCGCGGCGCGATTGGCTCGCGGCCGATTGGAGCCGCATCGGCCTCGCGGTGGAGGAATTCCTGCGCTTCGTGTCGCCGGTGCAGTTCACCAAGCCGCGCTATGTCAGGCGCGATGTCGAGCTCGGTGGCGTCAGGCTGAAGAAGGGTGATCGCGTGATGGCGATGATTGCGGCCGCCAACATCGATCCGACCGCGCATGAGCACCCTGAACGGATGGATCTCGAGCGCCGGCCGAACCGGCACGTCTCGTTCGGGACCGGAATCCATTTCTGTCTCGGACACCAGCTCGCGCGAATCGAGGCGGCTTGCGCGCTGCAGTCCCTGTTCACCCGGTGGCCCCGCCTGCAGCTTGCGGTCAAGCCTGAGCACGTCCGCTGGCGCGGCCGTCCGGGCATTCGCGCGATCGACAGACTGCCGGTCGTCGCCGGCGGCTGATGGGGTATGCGACGGGATCGTTGCTTGACCTCTGGCGTTCGGTGTTAGGCTGCGCCGCGACACGAATGTCAGAGGGAAACGTCGATGAGCGAACAGACGACGGACAAGCGCGTGCGGGAGGCGTCCCGCAGGCATTTCCTGCAGGCGGGTGCAGCGTTGGCCGGTGGCTCCGCGGTGGCGGGGCTGGGCGGTTCGAGCGCGCTTGCCGAGGGCGGGAGCAATCTTCCACCCAACGTCCCCGAATGGATGAAGGCGCCCGGCGATCCGATGGGAAGCCAGCCCTACGGCACCCCTTCGGTTCATGAGAAGGGCGTCATCAAGAACATCTCAAAGACGCTGACGCAATACATCTCTGGCTCGGGCCGCACGCCGCTGCAGGAGCTCGACGGCATCATCACGCCGAACGGTTTGTTCTACGAGCGGCACCATGGCGGCGTGCCGACCATCGATCCGGCCGAGCATCGGCTGATGCTGCATGGCATGGTCGATCGTCCGCTGGTGTTCACGATGGACGACATCCGCCGCTTTCCGTCGCAGTCGCGCATCCATTTCCTCGAGTGCTCCGGCAACCCGGTCTACACCAAGCCTTACGGCAGAACGGCATCGGACCTCGTCGGCCTCCTGAGCTGCGCCGAATGGACCGGCGTGCCGCTGAAGACGGTGCTGAACGAGGCCGGCTTGCAGGCCGGCGCAAAATGGATCGTGGCCGAGGGCGCCGACGCGGCCGCGCTGACCCGCAGCATCCCGATCGAGAAATGCCTGGACGACGCGATGCTGGTCTACAGCCAGAACGGCGAACGGCTGCGCCCGCAGCAGGGCTATCCGTTGCGTCTGCTGCTGCCCGGCTTCGAAGGCAACATGAACGTGAAGTGGCTGCGCCGGCTCAAGGTGGTGGCCGAGCCCGCCTATTCGCGCGAGGAGACCTCGAAATATACCGACCCGATGCCCAACGGCACGGCACGCGAATTCACCTTCTATATGGAAGCCAAATCGATCATCACGCGGCCCTCGGGTGGGCAGAAGCTGACCACCAAGGGCTTCCATGAGATCACGGGGCTTGCCTGGAGCGGCCATGGCAAGATCAAGCGGGTCGAGGTGTCGGTCGATGACGGCAAGACCTGGCAGGACGCCGTGCTGCAGGAGCCGGTGTTGACGCGGGCGCTGACGCGCTTCCGCTTGCCCTGGCATTGGGATGGAGCGCCCGCGGTGATCCAGAGCCGCGCCATCGACGAGACCGGCTACATGCAGCCGACGCTTGCTGAATTGGTGGCGGTGCGTGGCGTCAACTCCTTCTACCACAACAATGCGATCTGGCCCTGGCGGATCGACGCGAACGGCGAGGTGAGCAATGCGCAGGCTTGATCTCAAGGTCGCGCTGCTGGCGGGCGCCATCGCCGCGATCGGTTTTGCTGCGCAGGCCGAGGAGCGCTACGGTATCGGCCGGCCGCCGACGCCGGCCGAGATCGCCGGCTGGAATATCGATATCGGTCGTGACGGCTCCAACCTGCCGCCAGGCAGCGGCAGCGCCGAGCGCGGGCGCGTGGTGTTCAGCGAGCAATGCGTGGCCTGTCATGGCGACAACGGGCAGGGCGGCGTCGGCGATCGTCTGGTCGGCGGACAGGGCACGCTCGCGAGCCCCAAGCCGATCCGCACCGTCGGCAGCTACTGGCCCTACGCCCCGACGCTGTTCGACTACATCCGCCGCGCCATGCCGCAGAACGCGCCGCAGTCGCTGAGCAACGAGGATGTCTACGCGGTATCCGCCTACATCCTCAGCCTCAACGGCATCGTGCCGGCCGACGCCGTGCTCGACGCCAAGTCGCTTGCCGCGATCAAGATGCCGAACCGCGACGGCTTCGTCAGCGATCCACGGCCCGACGTGCATAACCACTGACGGTCGTTCAACCCAGCGCCCGGCGGCTTCGACAGCCGCCGGTGCGCCTTGGCACCGTGCATCGTTCGCGACGGTGGATAAACGCGCCGTTCGCTGCCGCTTGTTTGAACGCCTTTGCGTCTAACGCGTTATAGTTGCGGAGATCGTGTCGGACCTTGACGGGGCGACGGCGGAGGTGAGTGATTTGACCGACGTCTGGATGCGGAAATCGACGGCCGAGCTGCTGCAGGAGGCAGTTCAGGCAGTTGGCGACGCGGAGGCGCCACGCTTCAAACGCTCGCTCTCGGCATTGCAACTGGTGAGCCTCGGCATCGGCGGCATCATCGGCGCCGGCATCTTCGTGCTGACCGGCCACGCGGCAGCCGCGAATGCCGGCCCAGCAGTCACCATCTCCTTCGCGCTGGGCGCCGTTGCCTGCGCCTTTGCCGGGCTGTGCTACGCCGAGATGGCGTCGACCGTGCCGATCTGCGGCAGCGCCTATACCTATGCCTATGCGACGCTCGGTGAGCTGATCGCCTGGATCATCGGCTGGGACCTGATCCTCGAATACGCGGTCGGTGCGATTGCAGTGTCGGTCGGCTGGTCCGGCTATTTCGTCAGCTTCGTGCGCGATTTCGGCATCAACCTGCCGCCGCAACTGACCTCGGCGCCGCTCGCCTATGACGTCAACACCGGCGGATGGTCCTCGACCGGCGCGATCATCAACATACCGGCGATGGCGATCATCGCCTTCATCACGACGCTCCTGGTGATCGGCATCCGCGAATCCGCGCGCTTCACCAGCTTCATCGTTGTGCTCAAGCTGATCGTCATCGCGCTGTTCCTCGCTACCACAGCGTCGTCGGTGACGACCGCGAACTGGGTCACCGCGAGCAATCCGGATGGCTTGCTGATCCCGCCGAATGCCGGCCCGGGCGCCTTTGGCTGGTCCGGCGTGATCCGCGGTGCGGCCGTGGTGTTCTTCGCCTATATCGGCTTCGACGCGGTCTCGACCACGGCACAGGAGGCGAAGACGCCGGAGCGCGACATGCCGATTGGCATTCTCGGTTCGCTCGTCATCTGCGCCGCGCTCTATGTCGCCGTCGGCTTCGTGTTGACCGGCATCGTGCCGTACGACCGGCTGAACGTGCCCGACCCGATCGCGGTCGGCATCGACACCGTCGGCGTCCGTTGGCTCGGTCCGTTCATTAAGCTCGGAATCCTGTTCGGGCTGACCTCGGTGATCCTGATCATGCTGCTGGCGCAGCCGCGGATCTTCCGCTCGATGGCGCATGACGGCCTGCTGCCGGCGGTCGCCGCAAAAATCCATCCGCGCTTCCAGACGCCCTACGTCTCGACCATCGTGTCCGGTGTGGTCGCCGCGATCCTCGCCGGTCTGCTGCCGATCGGTCTGGTTGGTGAGCTCGTCAGCATCGGCACGCTGTTTGCGTTCATGGTGGTTTCGATCGGCACGCTGGTGCTGCGCCTGTGCGATCCCGATTTGCCGCGCCCGTTCAGGGCGCCGGCGATCTGGCTGGTGGCGCCCGCGGGTGCCGTGACGTCGCTGTTCCTGATGCTCGGCCTGCCGCTCGACACCTGGATCCGGCTCGTGGTGTGGCTGGTGATCGGGCTCGCGATCTACGCGGTCTACGGCCGACGCCACAGCCGGCTGCGCGCCAGCGGTGAGGGCTAGGCCGATCTGTGGGCGTCACCCACACTGCGTCCCTGCGCACACACCAATTTCGGCTTTGATTGTCAAACAGCGTGCTGCTGTCATCACCCGCGTATGCGGGTGACCCAGTATTCCAGAGACGCCAGCGACTGAAATGAGAGGCTGCGGCTCGCTCCATCGCGTCGTCCCGGCGAAGGCCGGGACCCATACGCCGCGGCTTGTGTTGTGAACGAGACTCGTCGTTCCAGACGGTGCATAACAACATGCATTCGGGGTTATGGGTCCCGGCCTTCGCCGGGACGACGGCGAGTGTATTGCACCGCTGGCGAGCCATAGATTTGCATTCTAGCGACGTGATTCGTCCGAGCTTTGCTTCTCGTTTCGCCCTCTCTTGAACAGAGAGGGCGCAGGGAAAGCCGGGTGCCGATCGCACCCATGGGCGGGGGTAGGACCACAGGTGTAACCGGAAAACACTCCGGCTTTCCCTGCGCGATGGGTTACGGCTTATACGTGCTCGCCCCGGCGAGACTGGGCTTGGTTGTCACCGTCCTCGCGAAGATGCTGCCGCGCGCTTAGCGAGGAGACACCTGCCACTAGGTGTGAGCCGGCGGTCCCTAGGGACCCGCCGCCGTCAGTTAGAACTTCATGGTCACGCCGGCATAGACCGTCCGTTCGGTGCAGCTCTTGTTGCTCGTGCCGTTGGCGAAGAAGCAGATGCCGTTGGCGGGGTTGCTGCCGTCGAGCCCGAACTTGTTCTGCCAGTAGCGGTACGCCACGAAGGCCTCGACGAAGTGGGCGTATTTCTCACCCCACAGCGCCTTGCTGGCGTCGAAGCTCAGGCGGATCGGTTCGGCGTTGATCTCCGTCTCGGTGTTCCAACTCGGCGGAAGGCTGTAGGGACCGTAGGCGCCGGTGCCCTTTGGCCCGTAGATGCCGACATGTCCGCTCACCGAGAAGTAGCGCAGGCTCTCGGGCAGGAAATCGAGCTCGCTGCCGTAATCGACCTCGAGCGCCCAGGTCGGGTTGTAGTGCAGGTTGCCGTCGATCGTTCCGGTATAGCCTGGCGGCATGAGGCCGTAGTACGGCGGCCTGCCGTAGAGACCGACGCCGTACGGGCTGTTGCCGGCATTGTTGGGGTACGCATAAACGGAGTGATTCCATTCCTGATAGTAGAGCGGGGCGACGGTCAGATAGCTCCTGTATGGCAGGTCGAAGGCGAATTGCAGACCGGCGACAATGGCCTCCTTGGCCGGTGCCGAGTAGCTCAGCGTGGTTCGTCCGTCGCCGCCGATTTCGAACGAGACGTTGCGCAGCGATCCCGCCCGAAAGGCCGTGGTGTTGAAGATTTCATTGAAGCCGAGCGTGCTGCGTAGCGAGGCGTTGATCTCCATCGTGCCCGCGCATGGCGCGTCCGTGCCGAACGCCGGATGGCTGTAGATCGCGGAGCAGGGCGACGCGGGGTCGCGATGATCGGACTTCAGCACTTCGGCATAGAGGCGGTTGGTGCCGTAGGCCCAGCTATCGGTGTGGATGAAGGCGTAGACCTGCTTCACGGTCTTCGCGGTTTCGCCGGGAGAGGTCGCGTTTGGCAGCACGCCATAGGTAAAGGTGTTGTCGACGCTGGTGAAGAACGGCGTGCCGAAGGGCGACAGCGACGGTGTTCCGGGCACGGGTGCGCCCAGCTTCACGGTCACGCCGGAATAGATACCGTTGCTGGAGCAACTGCCGTTGTAGTGACCCTTCGTTACGCAGGAGGTGTCGTAGGCCTCGGCATAGCCGCTGATGTTTCGGTCATAGCGCCAGGCGGTCCAGATATCCACGAGATGCGCATAGTCAGCGCCCCAGAACAGCTTGCCGGCGTCGAGCGTCAGGCGGACCGGTTCGAGCGCGTAGGCGATAGTCCGATTGCTGAGCGGGCTTCTCGGATACGGGCCGTAGCCGCCATTGCCGTCCGGGCCGCGGATCGAGCCCCGCCCGCTGATCGCGAAATACTGCAAGTTCTCGGGCAGGAAGCCCAGATCCATGTAGTAGTTGAAATCGAATCCCCAGGTCGGGGAGAAGTGCATCACGCCGTCGGGCAGGCCGGGATAGGGCGGCGGCATCGACAAGGCGCCGCCGAAGCTCGGCGGATGTAGCTGCGCGCCATGCTGCATCCTTTGAAAGTACATCGGGCTGAGGTTGAAATAGCCCTTGTAAGGCAGCTTGAAGCCGAATTGCAGGCCGGCCAGCACGTCGTAGTTGCTGGACGCGGTGAAGACGTTCGTCAGCAGCGCGTCGCTGCCGACCAGGAACGAGATGTTGGTCAGCGGGCCTGCGGAGAAGATGTTGGTGTCGAACAGCTCGTTCCATCCGAGCGTGCTGCGGATCGACGCCTGCCCCGCGACGCCGCCGGCGCATCGTCCAGTCGGTGCGAGCACGGGTCCGAGGCACGGCGCGGTGGCCGCGCCGTGATCGTATTTCGACATCAACAGCGAGAAGCTGTTGGTGCCATAGGCCCAGGCGTCGAAATGGGTGAACGCCAGCGTCGAGCTCTGCGAGTTCGCGGCGTAGCCGGGAACGCCGCCGTTCGAGAACGACGAGAAGGTGACGCGGTTGTCGTTGATCAGGAAGAACGGCTTCTCAGCGCGAGGCGGCGCCTTGAGCCTCAACGTCGTCTTCGGCGTGTTGCCGGTGTCACTGGCTGCCTGGTCCGCCGCGTGCGCGGCTGCAAGCATGCACAACAGCCCGGCGACTGCGCCAGGGAATACGCTCTTCCGCATCATGATGCCCCCCAATGTTGTCACCGACCCGAATCCCCATCGCACCATTCGGGTCGTCGCATCCGCTAGTTTCGGATCTCCTCAACCGGCGGCAGGCGCCAGCGGCCTTCCAGCAACTCGTTGCTCGGGAGATAGCAGCGCATGATCAGGCTGAACGGGCCGCTGCTCGGCGCCGGCAACCAGTTTGCAGTCCGGTCGCCGCCCGGATCGGCGCGGCTGATCCAGAGCGTGATCGAGCCATCCGTGTTGCGCCGAAGTCCCTCGGTCCGATCGCCGATGGCGTAGCGGCGCAGCGGGTTCTCTGCGAGAAATAGCTGATTGTCGTCGGCGATCTCGTACATCGTCAGCGACCAGAAGGCGTTCAGCGGCATCCTCGCGGGCAGGCGGAGCTGGTAGCCGGCCGTGCCGTCGAAGAAGCCGTTCTCGAGATTTCCGGCAGCCCGCATATACATGGCTTCGGCGACCGGCAGCGCGCCGATGCCCCACAGCGCCACCACGGCGCGATAGCGGTAATGCTGGTCGAAATCGCCGAGGCAAGGGAGTGGGTAGCTCCAGCCATCGATGAACGCTCGGCGCTTTCCGGCTGACATCAGCGCCGATCGCGCCCTGGTGAGGCCGTCCGCCATCGCGTCCACCTCCGCTGCCGTCGGCTCGGTCAGGTCGAGCACAGGCGCGATGCGGCGAAGCAGGGCGACATCGGTTGCCGGTGGCGGATCAGATGCCAGCAAGCGCCTGACGCTGCCGAAAAGCTCGGGCGCGGCGGCGTTGCGGTCCGCATACGCGTCGAGCGCAGCGCCAGATACGCCCTCGAGCGCGAAGCCGTCCTGCACGCGGTGCGTGGCGTCGAGATCGGCAGGACCATCGACCAGCGTTCTGATCAGCAGCCAAGCGTGCGGCGTCGCGACACGCACGACGTTGGGGCCGGAGCCGCTCTGCCCGGGACCGACGATCGTGAAGGTGCCACCTACGTTGCCGATCGTGCGTGTGCTCAGCACGGCGTTGTTGTTGGTGAACATGTCCATCAACGCGGCGGAGTAGTAGCGATCGCCGGTCGCCGGGATCGTCAGACGTAGCGGGCCTCCACTCAGGTCGAGCCATGCGATCGAGTACAGGGTGTCGTTGTTCGGCGTCGTGACCCAGCGATGGGTGTGGTCGAGCAAGGCGCGCTGATGCGACAGCACGTTCGATCGTCGCGTGCGCTGGCGCAGGGCCGCCATCTCGATCAGCGGCAGCGCGTAGATGAAGGCCTCACCGGCGGCCTCGGCGAGGCGGGCCTCCGGGGCTGCAGGGGCAAGTGCCGCATCAGCGGCGGGCGCGGTGTCGGAAGCAATTCGCTGAGGCTCATGTCACGTACTCCAGATGCGGCGGTCGGTATGTGCGGCTTTGTCTTGTGATCGGTCGCACTCGATCATGACGGTGCAGCGGCGAGGTTGAAGGCGGGCTCGGGCGCTGTCCGGTAGCGGCCGAGCGATAGGAACAGCGCGACCGGGACGATCTGCAGGGCCGACAACAGCAGCAATGGCGTGACCACGCTGTCGCTCAATGTCGACAGCCGGACGAACGCAACCGGTCCGGCGGCAGCGCCGATGCAGAACGCGAACAGAAGCCAGCTAAAGACCTTGGAGACGGAGCGCGTGCCGAAGTAGCGCCCGGCCAGATAGGGCATCAGGTCGGCTTCACCGCCGATCGCAAATCCCATCAGGATCGAGGCGGCGGCCATGGTTGCAACTCCGGTCGCAGTCCCGTTGATCAGCATCGACGTCGCCATCAACAGCACGGTCAAGATGCCGACGACACGTGCGTGCAGCCGGTCGAGCAGAAGTCCGACGAGAATGCGGCCGAACAACGCGGCGATGGCGCCGATCGCCTGAATCCAGGCGACATCGGCCGCGGTCACGTCGCCGCGTCTCGTCAAGATGTACATCGTGTTCGGCGCGATCGCGTAGAACGACATCCCGATCGCCGCAAAGCAGAGCGCGAGCTTCCAGAAGGTCGCGGAGCGAACGATTTCCGCGGCGCCGATATCGGCCTCGGCGACCTCCGGTTCGGCAATCTGCGGCCGGCTGCCGCTGTCCGGCACTGAAGCGTCGGCGGGCGGACTGTCCTTCACCAGCCACGCCACGAGCGGCAGGCAGACGACGATCTCGAACGCGGCAAAGGAGAGCAGGGCGGCCGACCAGCCGTACCGCGTGATGATCCCATGCGCGGCCAGCGGCACGATAAAGCTGCCGCCGGCCTGCGCGCTTGCGGCAAGACCAAGGGCAAGGCCGCGCTTGCGATCGAACCAGCGCGAGATCGCCTTCGCGTAGGAGACGACATTCGTCCCTGCGCCGACGAAGCCGAACAGGGCGGCCGCGAGATAGAACTGCGACAGCGAAGGTCCGACCTGGCTCAGAACGACGAGCGATATTGCGAACAGCGCGATGCTGGTGGCGGCAAATCTGCGCGATCCCAATCGATCGAGTGGCCAGGCGCAGAACAAATAGGCGATCATCGTTGCCGACAGCACGATGGTTGCGGCCTGGGCCACCTCGGTCTGGTTCCAGCCGTACTCGTGCGCCATTGCGCTCGTGAGCAGCGCGAAGCCACTGGTGAAGATCGGCGCCGCGCCGAACGAAATGCCGATTCCCGAGCCGATCACGACCTTCCAGCCGGGGCTTATAACCTGCCGCGCCATGCTGGCCCGCGTCACGTTTCAGCGGTGAACGTTGGCTGCGGAAGCGCCGCGCCAATCCGCGATGCAGCATTGCGGCTGAACGACACGTTGATCCTCCCGAAATATTTTTGCATATGTTTATGCAGTTATAAGTTTGGCGTTTGCGCGATGTCAAGCCGTCCGTGCTGCGTCGATCATGACTTTGCGAGCTGATGCACCGTGACCCAGGAATCGAGCAGGATCTCGCGCCGACGCGCGAACAGCCCGCCCCAGACGTCTCGATTCGGTTGCGCCTGATGCTCGGGCTTCGGCTTCCAGTAGCGGCTCTCGTCCCACGCGGTGAGGCTTGGATAGTTGACGATCATCAGCACCAGCGCCGCGCCGTCGGCGGTGGGCTGGCGGCAGTTCCAGAAGCCCGCGATGCGCATTCCGGTGTCGGCTTCGGACGATCGCCAGGCCTCGGCGCTCAGCGCCGTCAGGGCTTGCACCTGGTCCGGCGCGACCACGAACCAGCGATGGGTGTAGATGCCGTCGGCGGTGCACGGCATTTGGCCGCGGGCCAGCGTGTCGAACACGCGGCTGCGGACGCTGCGGGTCGCCGCATTCTCATAGCAATGCGGTGCAGGCTCGCCGGTCCAATTGGTGACGACGGTGACGATATTGCTCGAAACCCCGATCAGCGGCTGGAACACTCCGAGCAACTGGGCGCTCGGAGGCGGCCCGTTCGCTTTGATCGCCCTGGCGACGTCCTCGCCGCGATTGGGCTGAACGACAAGCTCGTCGAAGCGCAGGATGCGGTAGTTGATGTCTGACAACGGCTCCTCCCTGTTCGTCCAGCCCCAGACGCGGTCTTGCCGAGGACCGACTGGCGGCGGATACACCGCCGTCGTGGTGGCCGAGCCAATTCCTCAGGTACATCTTATTGCATAAGATTGTGCAATAATAATGCAGCCGGGCGGGCGGCGTCAAGCCGCATGGACTTGGCCCGGGAGGCGAGGGAGCGTCATGGCGCTGCGGTCGTGGCTGATCGATCGCGGCGCTGCAACTCGGGGTGCGCAAAAAATCGCGGCACGGCTGCCTTGCGAATATTGTCTCGCGCCCGGTTTTGCTATGAGAGAGTCAAACTCTTGAAGGATGCGATTGCATGGTTTCCCGCTCGCCCCGCGCTGAATCCGTTGCCGAGCCCGTCGATGGCCGGCGGCAACGCGCGCAGATCACCCGCGGCAATATCATCGCCGCCTGTATCGCGCTGCAGAACGAAGGCGTGCTGCGGCCCTCGTCGCAACAGATCGCCGAACGCGCCGGCGTTTCGATGCGGACGTTCTTCTTGCATTTTCCGGAGAAGGGACAACTCAGGCAGGCGGTGCTCGAAGCGTTGACGCCGGACCGGATCGAGCCGCCGCCTTCCGAGGCCATTCTGCATGGCGGGGTGGAAAATCGCATCGCGCAGTTCATCGACATGCGCGCCCGCAGGCTCGAGACCATGACGCCCCATCGTCGTGCCTCAAATGCGATGATCGAGACCTCACCCATGCTGCAGAAGCACCGCCTCCGGGTGCGCAAGGCCTTCCGTGATGTGGTGGAGCTATGGTTTGCCGTCGAGCTCGACCGGCTGCCCGAGGACGAACGGCGGAAATGGCTCGTGGCCATCGCAACCCTCGTCGATTGGGAGATGTGGCAGTCGCTTCGCACCTATCCGAGCCGTAGCATTGCCGAGGCCAAGGATTGTCTCGGCCTCCTGCTGACCGCTGCCTTGCGGCAAATGGCAGCCGAGACTTCGAAATAGGTGCAAGCGTCACCGAGGAAAGCGAGCCGGTGTCGGCCGAAATGCGCTCATCGGTTGAAATGCGTGAGGCGAGACTGATCTGCTGTCGATCCGACTACCACGCGTGCCGGCTCATCTTCCCCTTGTACTCCTGTTTCCTGTTGTGCTCCGGCTGCTGCCGGAATCGCCGCTCGCCGCTCCAGGAGCGGCGGGTGGCGCAGCGCCGCCAACGCCACCGGAAGGTCCGATCCGCTGTCCGGGCTTGGTCGGAAGCGCGCTCCCGCCGACGCCGCCTGAAGGAGCCGCTCGATCTCCGGGTCTGGGCGGCGGTGCAGCGCCGCCCACGCCTTGTGCGAGCAGTTGAGCCGGCGCGAGGGCGAGACCGACGATGATCACGATCGCGTAGGTGTTCTTGCGCATTGTCGTCTCCGAATTGCCGCTGGAGGTCGATCACGCGACAGGCGCCAACGGAAAGCGCAGTTGCAACGTTCGCAGTGTTGGTCCTGTTCCGAATGGCCATCGTGACGGATGCACGTTGGCGTGACCGCTCAATGCATACCAGCCCCACCATAGGCGGGCTAACTCTTTGCGGGAGACGCGCCACCTCAGACGCGGGCGGATCATGGCGAAGAAAAGGAAAAGAACAATGAGGAACCGCAAGAAACAGTTGGCTGTCACGTCGCTTACGCTTGCTGCGGCGGCGTTCGCGTCTGTCGCGTATGCGTCGAGCGCGTCGGCGCAGTGTCAGGAATGCGCGCAGTATCCGGATCGTGATCCCTTCACCCAGGGCTTGGTGGTGAAGCAGACGCCCGCACCGGCGGTCCGGCCGAACAGTGCCACATTGCCGCGTTCCACGAGGAACGCACACGCGGAAATGCGCGGCTATAGCGGTCGCTCTGTCGGCAAAGCGTACCATCGACATTACTGACGACGCTTGATCAAGCGGCACGTCCGGGCAGCGGCTCCCGCACGCCGGCTCGCAATATCGCGACGGCGGTGGCGGCGCGGACAATGCAGACATCTCTAGCAAACGTTGCTATTGCCGGTGTTCGGCAACAGCGAGGGCTGCGGGATGGTTGTTCCGGACTACGTGGCGGCGATCACGAACTCCGCCGTGACCACGACGCTCAGTCCGTTCGATCCGCGTGTGGTCGGCACGTTGCCGCTTGGGCTCGCGGTACCCGGCAGCGACATCGATATCGTCTGCCACGCGGCCGACCCGAACGCTTTCGCGGCGGTGGTGTGGGAGCAATATCACCTGGCCGATGGCTTTGTGCTCTACCGATGGATGTCGGGCACGCGGCCTGCGATCGCACGGTTCAGGTGGGACGGCTGGCCGTTTGAACTGTTCGGCGACACGCGTCCCGTGGAAGAGCAGCCGGGCTGGCTCCACTTCGAGGTCGAGCGGCGATTGCTCGCGCTCGATGATGGGCGGCTCCGTCAAGCCGTCGGCACACAAAGAGCCGCTGGGAAGAAGACTGAGCCGGCCTTCGCCGCCGTGCTCGGCATCGGCGGCGATCCCTATCGTGGATTGCTCGAACTGGCCGCGGCGAGCGATGCGCAGTTGCGCGCGCTGCTCGCGGCCAGGGATTTCGCTTAAACGTCAGGCGATCGCGCCCAGCGCGCGGCGGATCGCCGCGAAGATCGCCTCGATCTGCTCCTCGGTGATGATCAGCGGCGGCGAGATCATCAAGGTGTCGCCGGCCGCGCGGATCAGGATGCCGTCATCATAGCTGCGCGTGGCGCACTCGGTGCCGCGCGCACCTGCTGCCCCGTCACGCGGCTTGAGATCGATCGCCGCGAGCAGGCCGATGTTCCTGATATCGGTGACGTGGGGCGCGTCTCTCAGCGCATGCGCGGCCGCCTCCCAGACCGGCGCGATGCGCCGCGCGCGGTCGAACAGGCCGAGGTCGTGATAGACGTCGAGCGCGGCGAGCCCCGCCGCACAGGCCAGCGGATGCGCCGAGTAGGTGTAGCCGTGGAACAGCTCGACGGTGTTTTCCGGCCCGTTCATCAGCGCCTGATAAACCTTGCCGCTGGTGATCACGCCGCCCATCGGCACCGCCGCATTGGTCATGCCCTTGGCGCAGGTGATGAGATCGGGCGTCACACCGAGCGCGTTGGCCGCGAACGGCGCGCCAAGCCGGCCGAAGCCGGTGATGACTTCGTCGAAGATCAAGAGGATGCCGTGCTGGTCGCAGATCTGGCGCAGCCGCTCAAGATAGCCGACCGGCGGCGGAAAGACGCCGCCCGAGCCGGTAACGGGCTCGACGATGACGGCCGCGATCGTCGAGGGATCGTGGATCGTCAGCAGCTTCTCCAGCTCGTCGGCGAAATGCGCGCCCCATTGCGGCTGGCCGCGCGAGAACGCCGCATGCTCGGGATCATGGGTATGCGGCAGATGGTCGACCTCGGGCAGCAGCGGGCCGAAGTCGCGGCGATGGCGGACGATGCCGCTCACCGACAATCCGCCCCAGCCCATGCCGTGATAGGCCTTGGCGCGCGAGATGAAGCGGATGCGGCTCGCGTCGCCGCGGGCGCGGTGATAGCCGCGCGCGATCTTGAGCGCGGTGTCGACCGATTCCGAGCCGGAATTGGTGAAGAAGACGTGGTCGAGCCCTTCGGGCGCAATTTCGGCAATGCGTCCGGCCAGCTCGAACGCGGCCGGGTGGCTCATCTGGAACGAGGAGACGAAATCGAGCTTCGCGGCCTGATTCTGGATCGCCTCGGTGATCCGCTTCTGGCCGTGTCCGGCATTGACGCACCAGAGCCCGGCCATGCCGTCGAGAATGCGGCGGCCGTCCTGCGCCACGTAATGCATGCCCTCGGCGCCGACGAACAGGCGCGGATTGGACTTGAACTGCCGGTTCGGCGTCATCGGCATCCAGAACGGCTCCATCGCCTCGCGGGTGAGGGGCGTGTTCGACATCTCTGCGTGCGGCGAATGCATGGAGGCCTCCTGTTATTTCCTGACGTTGTTGATGTGGCCGTAGGTCGGATTGTCGGTGACGCGTATAAGCTTCGAGGCACTTTCCAGGTGCCTGCGCAGCAGCGCTGCCGCGGTCTCGCGCTCGCCGGCCTCGAGCCGGTCGAGGATTTCAAGATGCTCGCGGCAGTTCACCAGCACGCGCTCATAGCCGAAGGTCCAATCATAGTTTGCAAATCGGCGCAGCCGGTTCTGCTGCTGCACGGCGACCAGCAGGAAGCGGTTGCCGGAGGCGGCGGCCAGGCCTTCATGGAAGGCCGCATTCATCTCGTAGAGCGCGATGCTTGCGGTGTCGTTCCACGGCAGCTTCATCGTCTCCCGGTGACGTTCGCGCATCTCTGCGGCCCAGGACGGATCGAGGCGGAAGCCGGGCTCCAGCAGGCCGGCGGGCTCGATCAGGATCCGATAGCGGTAGCTTTCGTCGCGCGCGGCGGCATCTGCGATGATCGGCTGGAAGCGCCAGCCGTGCCCGGGCTTGCGCTGCACGGCCGCGACCTCGGCAAGCTTGGTCAGCACGCGCTGCACCACGGGACGCGTCGCGCCGTAGCGCTGCATCAGGTCGCGCTCGGAGACATCGATCGGAAGGCGCCCGCTGCGCCGGTCGCGCGCGATCGCAAGGAATAAGCGGTCGGTGTCGGCGGGGACGGGTTTGGCTGCAGCCTTCCGCGCAGGCGGCACCGTATCGGCCACGAAATAGCCGCGGCTCGCGCCGGGCCGCACCAGGCGGCGGCTTGCCAGCAACTTCAGCGCGGCGCGCACCGGCGTGCGCGACACCTGCAACCGCTCCGCCAGCGCCACCTCCGCAAGCCGCGCGCCGGGCGCGAGCTTGTCCGCCCGGATCACCTCCAGGATGCTCGCCGACAGTTCGCGCTGAAGGCGGCTCGGCGCCGCCTTCGGAGTGGGCAAAGATTTTTGTTTCATGTCGCCACAAAATACATTAGCCTTCCTCGAAAAGCAAAAGGAAGTTGGCGCAAAGCGATGGTCGAACCATTTCCCCTGATCGAGATTTCCGGGCCGCCGCATGAGCGCGGCAAGCAGTATGGCCGCCAGGCAGCGGATCGCATCCGCAAGGGCACGTCGCACTATTTCGCGCAGCTCAAGGAGCTTTCGCTCGACGCCGCCGGCGTGGCCGCGCTGGTGGGCGATTATCTCCCGATCGTCGAAGCGTTCGAGCCGACCTATATCGAGGAGATGCGCGGCATCGCGGAGGGCGCCGGCGTCCCGTTCGAGGACGTCGTGCTGCTCAATGCCCGCACCGAGATCCTCAAGCTCGCGGAGCCGTCGGTTCGGGCGCGGCTGAAGACGCCTGACGAGCCCGATGGCTGCACCGGCGTCGTCGTGCTGCCGCAGGCAAGCGCCTCCGGGCGTCTGATCCATGCCCAGAACTGGGACTGGAAGCGCGAATGCGCCGAGACCGCCGTCGTACTGAAGGTGCGCCGCGACGATGGTCCCGATCTCATGACCTTCACGGAGGCCGGCGCACTCGGCCGCTGCGGCTTCAACGCGGTCGGCATCGCGATCACGGCGAACTATCTGCAGTGCGACCGCGACTATCGCCAGATCGGTGCGCCGCTGGCGCTGATCCGGCGCAAGGTGCTGGAGAGCGATCACGTCGCGCTGGCGATGCGCACGGTCTATTGCACGAAGAAATCCGCCGCGAACAACATGATCGTCAGCCATCGCGACGGTGTCGCGATCGACTTCGAATGCGCGCCGGACGAGACCTTCCAGGTGCATCCCGATCGCGGGCTCTTGGTGCACGCCAACCATTTCGTCAGCCCGGTGGCGCTCGGCAAGCTCAGGGATACCGGTATCGCCAGCACGCCGGACAGCCTCTATCGCGATATCCGGGTGCGCGAATTGCTGCAACCGCATCTCGGGACGATCAGCTTCGAGACCGTCAAGACGGCGTTGTTCGACGATTTCGCCTATCCCTGGTCGGTGTGCCGGCCGCCGCGCCGCAATCTCAGCAACAATCTCAGCGCCACGGTCGCGATGGTGCTGATGGAGCCGGCCAGCGGGCTAATGGAGGTCGCGCCGCTGCCGGCGCTGAACCGACAGTTCACCAGCTATCGGCTCGAGGTAGCGGCCAGCCCGCGCAACGAGGCCGCGCCGTCCGCGACCGCGAGGGCGTCGTGATGATGCCGGGTCGACGGTCGCGAGCATTGCTGACGGTCGGCTTGATGGTGCTGTCGGCCGCGCTCGCGGCGGTGCCGGTCGGGGCCGCAGCCGAGACCCTGCTGCGCACGCGGCTCAACGCCGACATCCGCTCCACCGATCCCGGCACCAACCGCGACGCCAACACCGACGGCGTGATGGCGCATATCGTCGAGGGGCTGGTCGCGTTCCGCGACGATACCTCGATCGGGCCGATGCTGGCGGACAGTTGGACGGTCTCGAACGAGGGCAAGACCTATACCTTCCACCTGCGCCAGGGCGTCAAATTCCACAACGGCGCCGGCATGACTGCGGCCGACGTGGTGTGGTCGTTCAAGCGCTGGCTCGATCCTGCCACGCAGTGGCGCTGCCTGTCCGAGTTCAGCGCGAATGGGATCGCCCGCATCGACAAGATCGAGGCGCCTGATGCGCAGACCGTCGTCATCACGCTCGACCAGCCGACCGCGCTGTTCCTGCCGACCATCGCGCGGCCCGATTGCGGGCAGACCGCCATCATCCATCGCGACTCGGTCGGGCCGGACGGCAAATGGATCGCGCCTGTTGGCACCGGGCCGTTCAAGCTCGGCGAGTGGAAGCGGGGACAGTATGTCGATCTGGTGCGTTTCGACGGCTACGCCGCGCGGGCCGAGCCGCGCACCGGCTACACCGGCAACAAGACCGCGGTGGTCGACCGTGTCCGCTTCAACGTCATTCCGGACAGCTCGGCGGCGAAGGCGGGCCTGCTCTCGGGCTCGCTGGATGTGATCAGCAACCTCGCGATCCCGGATCGCGACGACCTCAAGGCGCGGCCGGACGTGCAGCTCAGCATCACGCCGGCGCTCGGCGTCACCGGCATCCTGTTCCAGACCCGCGATCCGCTGTTGAAGGACGTCCGCATCCGCCGCGCGATCGCGCTCTGCCTCGACACGCCGCAGATCGTCGATGCGGTGATGCAGGGCACGGCGCGGCCGAACAATTCGGCGCTGCCGATCGGCAGCCCGTTCTACGGCGAGGTCGAGGCGCACGGCTACACCCAGAATATCGCGGAGGCCAAGAAGCTCCTGGCGCAGGCCGGCTACCACGGCCAGCCGATCAAGATGATCGCCAACAAACGCTACGCCTTCGTGTTCGATTCCGCGGTGCTGGTGCAGGCGATGGCGCAGGCGGTCGGCATCAATATCGACATCGAGGTGCTGGACTGGGCCGCCCAGCTCGACCGCTACAACCGCGGCGACTACCAGTCGATGGCCTTCGTCTACTCGGCGCGGCTCGACCCCTCGCTCAGCTTCGAGATGCTGACCGGACCGAAGGCGACGCAGCCGCGCAAGGTTTGGGACAACCCGGAGGCGCAGCGAATGCTGCAGGAGTCGATGATGATCGACGACAAGGCCAAGCGCCAGAAGCTGTTCGACGAGCTGCATCGGCGCTTCATCGACGACGTGCCGATGGTCGTGCTGTTCAACGGCTCCGAGATTTCCGCTCTGCGCAAGAATGTCAAGGGGTATGCCGGCTGGCTGTTCGCGCAGCCGCGCTTCTGGGGCGTCAGCGTCGAGTAACGGGAAGGAATCGCGGCGATGCTGGGCTACCTTGCAAGACGGCTGGCGATGACGATCCCGACGCTGCTGCTGGTGGCGGTCGCGGTGTTCACGCTGGTGCGCCTGATCCCGGGCGATCCGGTGCAGGTGATGCTCGGCGACAACGCCGATGCCACGCAGGCCGCGCAACTGCGCGCGCAGCTTGGGCTCGACCAGCCGGTGCCGCTGCAATTCCTCTACTGGCTCGGCAAGCTCGCGACCGGCGACCTCGGCCACTCCATCACCAACAACCTTCCGGTGCTGCCGCTGATCCTGGAACGCTTCCAGGTCAGCGCCGTCATCGTGTTGGTCGCGGTGGGCCTTGCCGCCTCTATCGCGGTCGTGGCCGGCCTGATCGCGGCCTGGAAGCAGAACAGCGCGCTCGATCTGGCGATCGTCGGTAGCGCCACGCTGCTGCTGTCAATCCCGAGCTTCTGGCTCGGCCTGCTGCTGCTCTTGCTGTTCGGCCTCACGCTGAAATGGCTGCCGGTCATCGGCTACGTGCCGTTCTCGGAGAATTTCTGGCAGGCTTTGATGTTCATGCTGCTGCCGGTCGCAACGTTGACCATCGTCGAGATCGGCGTGCTGACGCGGATGGCGCGGGCGTCCTCGATCGAGGTGCTGCGGCTCGAATATGTCACCCATGCGCTCGCCAAGGGCGTGCCGGAATGGCTGGTGCTCGGCCGCCACGTGCTGCCCAACGCCTTCGCGCCGACCTGGACCCTGATTGGCCTCGTGCTCGGCCATCTGCTCGGCGGCATCGCTGTGATCGAGACCGTGTTCACGCTGCCGGGCCTCGGGCGGCTGCTGGTCGATTCGATCTTCGCGCGGGATTATCCGGTGGTGCAGGGCTGCCTGCTGTTCACCGCGGTGATCTATGTCGTCGTCAACCTGATCGTCGATCTCTGCTATCCGCTGTTCGATCCGAGGGTGACCATCGCATGAGGTGGCGCGCCAACACCATCATCGGCGGGGCGCTGATCGCGCTGCTGCTCGGCACCGCGGTCACTGCGGCGTTCTGGACGCCGTTCGATCCGTTGCGGATCAATCTAAAGGCGCGGCTGCAACCGCCGTCGTCGATGTACTGGCTTGGCACCGACGAGTTCGGCCGCGACGTACTGAGCCGCCTGATGGCGGGCGCCAGCGCCAGCGTCGTGGTGGCGCTCGCTACCGTCGTGCTTGCGGTCTGCATCGGCGTCGTGGTCGGCGGCGTCGCCGGTTATCTGCGCGGCTGGACCGATCGCATCATCATGGCGATCAATGACGCGCTGCTGGCGTTTCCCGGCATTCTGCTGGCGCTGGCGGTGATGATCGTGATCGGCGCCAACAAGTCCGGCCTCGTGCTGGCGCTCGGGCTCGCCTACATTCCTTCGGTCGCGCGCGTCGTGCGCGGTACGGTGCTGTCGATCCGCGAGAAGGAATATATCGAGGCCTCGCGCGTGATCGGAAACTCGGAATTCTACTCGATGGTCCGGCACGTGCTGCCGAACGCGGTGGCGCCGGTCGCCGTGCTCGCGACCAGCATGTTCGGCTGGGTGCTGCTGGCCGAGAGCGCGCTGAGCTTCCTCGGTCTCGGCGTGCCGCCGCCGGCGCCGACCTGGGGCAACATGCTGGCGGCAAGCCGTCCCTACATGGAAACGGCGGCCTGGCTCAGCATCGCGCCCGGGCTGTGCATCGCGCTCACGCTGCTCGGCATCAACCTGCTCGGCGATTCCTTGCGCGATCGTCTCGATCCCAGGATGGCACACGGATGACGACACCGCTGCTCACCGTCGATCATCTGCGCATCGAGGCCGGCAGGACCGGGCTCGTGGTGGTCGACGACGTCTCGTTCGCGATCGAGCGCGGCGAATTCCTCGCCGTGGTTGGCGAGTCCGGCAGCGGCAAGACTGCGGCGGCGCGTGCCATTCTCGGCCTGCTGCCGCCGGGGCTGCGCCGGGCCGGCGGCCGGATCCGGCTCGACGGCGAGGACCTCGCGACCGTTGGGCCGCACCGCATGCGCGCGCTGCGCGGCCGTTCGGTCGGCATGGTGTTCCAGGAGCCGATGGTCTCGCTCAATCCGGCGATCAGCGTCGGCGCGCAGATGGCCGAGGGCCTTGCGCTGCATGAGACGCTGACCAAGCGCGAGATCAAGTGCCGCTGCCTCGACATGCTGGCGCGGGTGCAGATCCGCGATCCCGAGCACACCTTCAATACCTATCCGCACGAGTTCTCCGGCGGCATGCGCCAGCGCATCATGCTCGCTTCGGTGATGCTGTTGAAGCCGAAGCTCTTGCTGGCCGACGAGCCCACCACCGCGCTCGACACGCTGAGCCAGCGCGAGGTGCTCGACCTGATGGTGGAGTTGGCGCGCGATCACGGCACCTCGGTGATGCTGATCACGCACAATCTCGGCCTGGTGTCGCGCTACGCGCAGCGCGCGGTGGTGCTGCGGCAGGGACGGGTGGTGGAGACCGGCAGCGTCCGGCAGATATTGTCCGCGCCGCGCGAAGCCTACACGCGCCAGCTCGTCGACGCCCTGCCGCGCCGTCGCGCTGCGGCGCCGCGGCGCGCGGCGGGTGAGCCGCTGATGAGCGTGCGTGGGCTGAAGGTGTCGTTCGGCGGCCGGCAGCGCCTGTTCCGACGCGACGCCGACGTCGCGGCAGTCAACGGCGTCGATCTCGATATCGGTGCCGGCGAGACGGTGGCCGTGGTCGGCGGCAGCGGATCGGGCAAGACCACGCTGGGTCGCGCCATGCTGCGGCTGATCCCAGCGGCCGGCGGCGAGATCCGCTTTCAGGGCAGGGACGTGACAGCGCATGACCGCGCGTTTCGCCTTGCCGCGCAGCTCGTGTTCCAGGATCCGTATTCGTCGCTCGACCCGCGCATGCGCGTCGGTGAGATCGTTGCCGAGCCGCTGCGTCATGTCGCGGGACTTTCGGCCACCGAGCGCAATAAGCGCGTCGCCGGCATGCTCGACGAGGTCGGGCTCGACGGCTTCGCCGAGCGCTGGCCGCATGAGCTCTCCGGCGGGCAGCGGCAGCGCATCGCGATCGCGCGCGCGATCGTGCGGCATCCGGCGTTCGTGGTGGCGGACGAACCGGTCTCCGCGCTCGACATGACGATCCAGGCCCAGGTGCTGAAGCTGTTCGAGCGGCTGCAGGCGCAGTACGGCTTTGCTTGTCTTTTCATCAGCCATGACCTTGCCGCGGTCGAGCAGGTCGCCGATCGCGTGGTGGTGATGCAGGGCGGCCGCATCGTCGAGCAGGGCACGCGCGACGATGTGTTCGATCGCCCGCAGCATGACTACACCAAGGCGCTGCTGGCGGCGACGCCGGTGCTCGACTTTGCCGGACCGACGAATATGCGGGCGTCGGGCTGACGCGCTGCCGCGCGAAACATCTCCCATGGTGCATGGCCGCGCAGCCTGCTAGGTTTGCGCGTCTAGATAGCAACAAGCGCCGCAGCAGTCGGCGTTTCGCGGGGGAATTCCAATGCAAGAGAAAGTGACCGGCGTGCGGTGGGTCGTCGCCGCGATTGTATCGATCGGCGTTGCGACAACCGCGCCCGGCCATGCTGCGTCCGTTGCGCCGGTCGCGGCCGAGCACGGCATGGTGGTGACTGCCCAGCATCTGGCGACGATGGTGGGTGTTGATGTGCTCAAGCGGGGTGGCAACGCCGTGGACGCCGCGGTGGCGGTCGGTTACGCGCTCGCCGTGGTCTATCCGGCGGCCGGCAATCTCGGTGGCGGCGGCTTCATGACCATCCAGCTCGCGGATGGTCGAAAGACCTTCCTGGATTTCCGCGAAACGGCGCCGAAGGGCGCCACTGCCAACATGTATCTCGACAAAGACGGCAACGTCATCAAGGGCCTGTCGACCAAGGGCCATCTCGCCGTCGGCGTGCCGGGTTCGGTCGCCGGCATGGAATATGCGCGCGAGAAATACGGCACCATGAAGCGCGCCGACCTGATCGCGCCCGCGTTGCAACTGGCGGAGGACGGCTTTGCGCTGCGCCAGGGCGACGTCGACATGCTGCATTCCGCGACCGACGACCTCAAGGAAGACCCGGCTTCGGCCGCGATCTTCCTCAACAACGGCAAGCCGTTCGAGGTCGGCGAGCGGCTGGTGCAGCACGAGCTCGCCGAAACCCTGCGCGAGATCAGCAAGCGCGGCACCGACGGGTTCTACAAGGGTTGGGTCGGCGCCGCCATCGTGGCCTCGAACCAGGCCGGCAAGGGCCTGCTCACGCAGGACGACCTCGACAACTACAAGGTCCGGGAACTCGCTCCCGTCGAGTGCGACTACCGCGGCTACCACGTGATCTCGGCGCCGCCGCCGAGCTCGGGCGGGGCGATCATCTGCGAGATGTTGAACATTCTGGAGGGCTATCCGCTCAAGGAGCTGGGCTATCACTCCGCGCAGGCCGTGCACTACCAGATCGAGGCGATGCGGCATGCCTATGTCGACCGCAACAGCTATCTCGGCGACCCCGACTTCGTGAAGAATCCGCTCGAGCATCTGCTCGACAAGAGCTACGCCGCGAAGATCCGCGCCGCGATCGATCCGAACAAGGCCGGTGTGTCCAGGGACATCAAGCCGGGCGTTGCACCGCACGAGGGCAGCAACACCACGCATTATTCGATTGCCGACAAGGACGGCAACGCGGTGTCGGTGACCTATACGTTGAACGACTGGTTCGGCGCCAAGGTGACGGCGGCCAAGACCGGCGTGCTGCTCAACGACGAGATGGACGACTTCACTGCCAAGATCGGCGTTCCTAACCTGTACGGCCTTGTGCAGGGCGAGACCAACGCGATCGTGCCGGGCAAGCGTCCGCTGTCCTCGATGAGCCCGACCATCGTTACCAGGGACGGCAAGCCGGTCATCGTGGTGGGCACGCCGGGCGGCAGTCGCATCATCACGGCCGTGATGCTGACGATGATCAACGCGATCGATTACGGCATGAACGCGCAGGAAGCCGTCGACATGCCGCGCTTCCACCAGCAATGGCTTCCGGAGCCGACCAACCTGGAGCGCTACACGCTGTCGCCGGACACGCAGAAGATCCTGGAGGGGATGGGACACAAGTTCGGTCCGCCGCAGCCTCCCAATCACCTGGCGATGATCATCGTCGGCGCACCGGCGCTGGGCGGCAAGCCGGTCGGCAACAATCGCTTCTACGGGGCGAACGATCCACGCCTCAACACCGGACTGGCGGCCGGCTACTGAGCGTGTCGTTGCGATGAGGGCAGGCTAAGTCGCTCGCGGAATCGGCCGGGCCTCAGGCGACCGCCGATGACCTGTTGTCCGCAGGCTCAGCGGTGAGGAGGAGCCGCCGGCGAATCGCATCCTCGACCAATGCCAGGGTCTGGCGGGCTTCGCGTGCCTCGGCCTCGGCGGCCTGGGCACGAAGCTCGATCGCCTCCAATTGCCTCTGCTGGACTTCGATGCGCTTTTGCGCTTCGTCGAGCGCCCGGGATGCCTCTCTCAGCTTGCGTTCGGTCGCGCTGATGATCTCGAGCTGAGCCCGCTCGGCGGCCTCGGCGCGTGTCTCGGTGGCACGAGCCCGGTCCTCGATGCTGCGAAACAGGTCCGCCGCCTGATGGACGAGGTCGAGGGCCTCGGCACCCACATCGGGGGCGGACGGCTTCGGAAGGTCGAGAATGTTTTCGCCGGTTGCAAATGGCTTTCTGAAGCCGCGCAGTGCCATGATGGTCAGCCGAGTCATGATGGGCCATGACACGATGTGGCCGATATGGTTAATGAATGGCTAATCGTGGCCGATTTCTGGTTGTGCCGTTGGAGTCCGAAGCCTCAATGGTGCAGTTGCCGGAGCTGGCGCGGGCGCGAATCCGGTTCCACAACGGGCCCAGCAACGCACGGGAAGGGGCTGTGGGCGGAGCGAATCGGCGACGTCGCGCGCATGTGATCGGCGCGATGACGACCGGAATGTGACGACAGCCGAATTGACCGGTTCAATCGACGAGGGGACAGGGCGCGCCGAGTGCGACGGATCGCTCGGTTCGGCCCACCGAGCGCGGCTGCTCGGCCGCTCGCTGATTTGGCCGGGAGTGCGACCCCGGCTCTATGGCATAAGTTTGGCGGCTGACCCGCTATTATTCTCCCGCATCGAATTGCAGGTATCCGGAGCGACCGATATACCGACCGCCTGTGTGGCCGGCAGCGGGCTCAGAATGAGCCGCGTATTCGCCACGGGACTTCGTCGATGAGATTGCTGTTTCGGTTCTTTGGATTTCTGTTCACTGCAGGATCGATCCTGTTTCTGGCTGGCCTGGCCGCGGTCGCGGGGCTGTTCTGGCATTTTTCCAAGGATCTGCCCGACTACACGCAGCTTCAGAACTATGAGCCGCCGGTGATGACGCGCGTGCACGCAGCCGATGGCTCGCTGCTCGCCGAATACGCCAGGGAGCGCAGGCTTTATCTCCCGATCCAGGCGGTGCCGAAGCTCGTGATCAACAGCTTCCTCGCCGCAGAAGACAAGAATTTCTACGAGCACGGCGGCGTCGATTATACCGGCATGGCGCGCGCTGGCCTCGCCTATATCCAGAACTACGGTTCCAACCGTCGTCCTCAGGGCGCCTCCACGATCACCCAGCAGGTCGCCAAGAACTTCCTGCTGACCAACGAGGTGTCGTTCTCCCGCAAGATCAAGGAAGCCTTGCTCGCGATGCGGATCGAGAAGGCTTATTCCAAGGACAAGATCCTCGAGCTCTATCTCAACGAAATCTATCTCGGCCTCGGCGCCTACGGCATCGCGGCCGCCTCGCTGGTCTATTTCGACAAGTCGGTGAAGGAGCTCACCATCGCGGAAGCCGCGTATCTGGCGGCGCTGCCGAAGATGCCGGCCAGCCTGCATCCGGTGCGTAACCACGCGCGCGCCGTCGAGCGGCGCAACTATGTGATCGACCGCCTGCAGGAGAACGGCTGGATCACTGCGGCCGACGCCGACAAGGCGCGCAAGGAGCCGCTGGTCGTCACCAACCGCGCCAGCGGCGCGCATACCTTCGCCGGCGAGTATTTCTCGGAAGAAGTCCGCCGCGACATCTTCGAGCGCTACGGCGAGAAGAAACTCTATGAGGGCGGCCTGTCGGTGCGCACCACGCTGGATCCCAAGATCCAGGTGATGGCGCGCAAGACCATGGTGGCGGGGCTCGTGAACTATGACGAGCAGCAGGGCTATCGCGGCGCGATTCAAAAGCTCGACATCTCCGGCGACTGGGGCGTGCGTCTCGCGGACATCAAGTCACTCTCGGACATCTCGCCGTGGCGGATGGCGGTGGTGCTGGAGACCAGCCCGCAGTCGGCGCGGATCGGCTTCCAGCCGGGGCGCGAGCTCGGCGGCGCCATCAGCAAGCAGCGCGAGACCGGACTTGTCTCGCTCGACGGCGTGAGATGGGCGAGGGCGGCCTCGGGGTCGCTGAAGGGCAAGACACCGACCTCGGTCGCGCAGGTGCTGCAGCCCGGCGACGTGATCTACGCCGACCCGCTCTACAAGGACGGACATCTCGTCGAAGGACAGTACCGCCTGCGCCAGATCCCCGAGATTTCTGGCGCGATGGTGGCGATGGATCCGCGGACCGGCCGTGTGCTCGCGATGGTCGGCGGCTTCTCGTTCGACCAGAGCCAGTTCAACCGCGCGACGCAGGCCTATCGGCAGCCCGGATCGACGTTCAAACCGATCGTCTATTCGTCGGCGCTCGACAATGGTTACACGGGATCGAGCGTCCTGGTTGACGCGCCGATCGAGATCGACCAGGGGCAGGGCAACGTCTGGCGGCCGGAAAACTTCGATGTCGGCAGGTATATGGGGCCGATGACCTTGCGGAATGCGCTGCGGCTGTCGCGCAATACCGTGACGGTGCGGCTCGCGCAGGAGATCGGCATGCCGCTGATCGGCGAGTACGCCAAGCGCTTCGGCGTCTATGACGAGCTGCCGAACTATCTCTCTTACGCGCTCGGCGCCGGCGAGACCACGGTCATGCGCATGGTGACGGCGTATTCGATGATCGACAATGGCGGCCGCCGGGTGAAGCCGACCCTGATCGATCGCATCCAGGATCGCTACGGCCACACCATCTTCAAGCACGACCAGCGCGACTGCATTGGCTGCGATGCACCGGAAGGATGGAAGAACCAGCCCGAACCGCAACTGATCGACCACCGCGAACAGGTGCTCGACGCCATGACCGCCTACCAGATCACATCGCTGATGGAAGGCGTGGTGCAGGCCGGTACCGGCACAGCGCTGAAGGAGGTCGGCAAGCCGATCGCCGGCAAGACCGGCACCTCCAACGAGGCCAAGGACCTTTGGTTCGTCGGCTTCTCACCGGACCTCGTGGTCGGTCTCTATGTCGGCTATGACAAGCCGCGCTCGCTCGGCCGGAGCGCGCAAGCCGGTCACACCGCAGCGCCGATCGCACGCGACTTCATGAAGCTCGCGCTGGCCGACAAGCCGCCCGTTCCGTTCAAGATCCCACCCGGCATCCGGCTGGTTCGGGTCGTGGCCAAGACCGGTGCGCGCGCGGGTCCCGGCGAGACCAGCGGCACGCTGCTCGAAGCCTTCAAGCCGGGCCAGGCGCCACCGATCTATGACACCGTGCCGGGCACCGATGTGATCGACGGCACCCAGGCCGGAATTTCACCTGATGCCGATCGCGCGATCGTGCGGTCGGGGACAGGCGGGCTGTACTGAGGCGTTGAGAGATCCGCTTCGCGGGTCACGATAGCGCGCGATATTGTGTCCGGTTGCGCGCGGACGTCCTCAATAGTGCTTCACGACGCTTCGAAGCGAAATCCACAGCGCGACCGAGAGCAGGCCGAATCCGGCGAGGCAGAGGAATGCGAGCTGGTAGCCGACCCATTGGGCGATCCAGCCGCCAAGCGCAGGGCTCAGTGAGGCGCCGACTCCTTGCACAGTGATGACCGCCCCCTGGCCGAGGTTCACGCGCCCGGTGCCGTTGAGCGTGCGCGCCACGATACCGGGGACGGCCACGCTTTGCAGACCCGCGCCGATGCCATCCAGGATTTGCACCGGAAACACGCCCCACCAGCCCGACAGGAAATACGCCAGTACGCCGCGCGCGGGCAGGGCCAGAAACGACGCAAGCAGGACCGGCCAGAAATTGCGGCGTTCGGCGGCATGCATGCCGACGACGGACATGATCACCATCACGCCCTGCGCCACCACGATCGTGGTCGCCACCACGCCGGCTCCATTCGTGATACCGGCCTCGACCGCGGCCAATCCGTACAATGGAACGATGGCGGCGTTACCGAGATGGAAGATCGCGAGCGCGACGGCAAGCACCAGCAGCGGCTTGTGCCTGGCGAGAACGCGGAATCGGTGCGGCGCGCTTTCCGGGTCGTCTTCCTTGCCGCGTGCGGCGTGATGATCGATGGCATCGGCCGGTATCAACATCACGCTTACGATCGTCAGCACGCCGAACGCTGCTGCGAGCAGGAACACCGCGACATACCCGTACTGCCAGCCGAGATAGCCTGAGGCTGCCGCGCCCAGCATGTTTCCTGCGTGGTTGAAGGCCTGGTTGCGGCCGTTCTGCCGGTTGAAGCCGCGTTGCTTGACCATGCCGAGCGTGATGCCGGTCACTGCCGGGACGATTGCGGCGCCCGCGACCGAGGTTGCGATCTGGGACAGCGCGACCGCCCAGAACGTCTGCGACACCAGGATGATGGCCGATGAGACGACGACGGCGACACCGGGAACGATGACCCACGCGCGCTTGTGATTGGTCGTATCGATGAAGCCGCCGATCGGCGTGGTGATCAGCATCCCCGCGACGCTCCCGATCGTAAGCGCCGTTCCGATCAGCCCGCTGGTCCAGCCGTGACCCTGCAGGAAGACCCCGACGAACGGTCCGATCCCGGACTGCATATCGGCCATGAAGAAATTCAATGCGAGCAGCGCCCACAGCGGCCCCGTCATGGCAAGTGTTTTGGTTTTTCGGCCAGTCATCGTCTGACGCGCCCGTCGATCTCGAGCGGAACTCCCCTGGTGCGCGCCTATTGCGAAGCGGCATGTCGGTGCGGTGCACAGGAACAAACGCGACAAGGCAGGCTTGGGTTCGATCAAGACTTGAGTCCCGATCAACGGTGCGTTTGACGCAGCACGCAGGTTCGAGGCGCAACGTCGCTTCTCGACCGTTATGCTGTTCCCAATACGACGGCCGCACCGGAGCGATGTTCTCGAACCGCAGCAGGGTTAAATGACCTCTGCATGACATTGGCGGGATCTGCCGAAACGGTCGAGGACCAGGAATGCAGGGGGCTCCGCACGAGGCCGGGGTCGGCGCGGCACTGCCGGAAGGCAGCAAGCGGCAATCGTCACCTATCTCAATACAATATATGCAACAACGATGATGACCACCACGATGATCAGCGATGTGGCCAGCAGCCCATACGGGCGCGTCTGCCTGGCTTCCGTGGTTTCTGCGGCGGGAGGGGGTGGCGGTTCAGCGGGACCTTCGCGGACCATGGTAGGCCTCTTGCGCTGTGATCACGACCACAGGTCGACGTTGTTGTGGCGCCTTCGTTCCTGTTGTTCCGGGGGGACTACCGGCGCCCGTTAGGAACATCGCCTCAGGCGAGCCGTTGGTGGCTCATCTCGGAGGCTCGGAATGTCACAGGCAGCGCAAGCCGGCAGCCGCACGTCAAATCCGGACTCGACGGCGCGGATTGCCATGCACCCCATCCATCCGATGTTGGTGCCGTTTCCGATCGTGTGCTTCGTCGGCGCGCTGATCAGCGACATCGCCTATTGGCAAACCGCCCAGATGATGTGGGCCGATTTCTCGGCGTGGCTGCTATTTGCCGGCGTAGTCCTTGGCGTGCTTGCGGCGATCGCCGGCCTGATTGATTTCCTCGCCAGTCGCCGCATCCGCGAGTTGGCACCGGCCTGGCTGCACATGGCCGGCAACGTGGTGGTGCTGCTGCTCGCCTTGTTCAACTCGTTCATTCACAGCCGCGATGCCTGGACTTCGGTCGTTCCTGTCGGACTGGTGCTGTCCGCGCTCACCGTGCTCGTGATGCTGTTCACGGGATGGATGGGGTGGGAAATGGTCTATCGCCGTCACGTGGGAGTTGCGGATTGATGCCTGTGATCAACAGCCCGATCGAGATCAGCCGCATCCGGCTCGCTGTGGTGCTCTCGGCCGTCTTATGCCTTGCAGGGTGCGGTGAATCCGCGCCTGATCCGAAGACCCAGATCGGTGCGAAGCCCGATTTGCCGGCGCTGCAACAGTACCTGATCCCGCCGATGCACATCGCGCCGGTCGTGGGATGGCAGCAAGGCGAGAAGCCGGCAGTGCCCGACGGTCTCCAGATCAACGCGCTTGCCACCGGCCTGCAGCATCCGCGATCGCTCTATGTGCTGCCCAACGGAGACATTCTCGTCGTCGAATCGAAGGCGCCGGGCACTGAGCCGATCAAGCGTCCGAAGGACTTCATCATGAAATGGGTGGAGTCATGGGCGACGTCGGGTGGTGATACCGGAGAGAGCAATCGCATCACGCTGCTGCGCGGCGCGAATGGCGACGGCAAGCCCGAGGTGCAGAGCGTTTTCCTCGATCACCTCAAGTCGCCGTTCGGCGTCGCGTTGGTGGGCAACGATCTGTACGTCGCCAACACCGATGCGATCGTGCGCTATCCCTATCAAACCGGGGACACGAAGATCACGGCCCCAGGACAGACCCTGACGCCGCTGCCCGGAGGGCCGATCGATCACCATTGGACCAAGAGTCTGGTGGCAAGCCCGGACGGCTCGTTGCTCTATGTCGGCGTCGGCTCGAACAGCAACATTACCGAGAACGGTATCGAGGCGGAGAAGAACCGCGCCGCGATCCTGGAGGTCGATCGTGCGACCGGGCGCTGGCGAATCTTCGCAAGCGGACTGCGCAATCCGAACGGGTTGACCTTCGAGCCGCAAAGTCACGCGCTGTGGACCGTCGTGAACGAACGCGACGAGATCGGACCCAACCTCGTCCCGGACTATCTGACGTCGGTCAAGGACGGCGCCTTCTACGGCTGGCCCTACAGCTACTTCGGCCAGCATGTCGATCCACGCGTGCAGCCGCAGCGGCCCGATCTCGTCGCGAAGGCGATCGTGCCCGATTACGCGCTGAGCTCGCACGTCGCGCCGCTGGGCCTCGCGTTCTACAACGGCGACGCGCTTCCGGAGCGTTACCGCGGCGGCGCTTTCGTCGGCGAGCACGGTAGTTGGAATAGGCCGGAGCTCAACGGCTACAAGGTCGTGTTCATCCCATTCGCCGACGGCCACCCCAATGGCCCCGCACAGGATGTCGTGACTGGTTTTCTGAACAAGGACGAAAAATCACGCGGCCGTCCCGTTGGCCTGGCGATCGACAAATCGGGCGGTCTTCTGATCGCGGATGACGTCGGCAACACCGTGTGGCGCGTCACCGGCTCGAACCGTCAGCCGACGAATGCGAGCTTGCGCTAGGCCAGACCAGAACCAGGGCGGCCGGCGCGACCGCGAGCGCGCAGCCTGAGATGTAGCCTGGTTGAATTGATACGCATGAGGAGAGGATCATGGGATTGGCTCAGTACGCGGTGGTTCCGGTTCACAACGAATGGGGCGTCCTGCACGACGGCAATCTGAACGGCGGATACGCCACCAAGGAGGCGGCGTTCGAAGCGGCCGCGACCGCGGCGTCGTTGGCGATCCGGGAAGGTCATGAGGTCCACGTCAGCGTCCCCGCAAGGCAGGAGGGCGAAGCCGCTTTGGGCCAGCCGGCGCCATAGGGCGCCATAGGCATTAGCGTTCGCCAACGTGATCAGGCAGAGGTGCATTGATGAAAACGAAGCTCGTGGCCGACGAGGCCGGACATCGGATTCACGTCGTGATTCTCGATTCCGGTGAAGAGGCGTTTGCAGCGCTCACGGACGTCGCAAGAAAGCTGGCGATACCGGCCGCGTCACTGACTGCGATCGGCGCGTTCGAGAAGGCGACGGTCGGATGGTTTGATCTCGAGCGCAAGACGTACAAGAAGATCGAGGTGCGTGAGCAGTGTGAGGTCTTGAGCGCGATCGGCGATGTCGCACTGGCCGACGACGGCCGGCCAAGTCTGCATATACATGTCGTCCTGGGGCTGGCCGATGGTACGACCCGGGGCGGGCACCTTCTCGCCGCGACGGTCCGCCCGACGCTCGAGGTCGTGATGACGGAAACGCCGGCCCCGTTGAGGCGTACCAAGCGGCCAGAATTGGGGATCGCGCTGATCGATCTTGGAGCAGGGGGCTAGGCGACCCTAGGCTGCCGGGGGACGTTCGCCCAACGGGTTCTCAATTTTTCGGGAACCGTTTGGTTCCGGTTTCGTTGATCGCCCTGAAAGCGTTCCGGGCAGGGTCAACCCCGCAATGAATATCCTGGATCCCCAAGGCCCCATTGCCGCGGCGGAGCGGACAATCCTGGTGGATTCCGTTGCCATCATGCTCGCGATCATCGTGCCCACGATCGCAGCCATCCTCGGATTCGCCTACTGGTACCGCGCCTCCAATCCTCGCGCCGAGTATCGACCGGATTGGGCCTATTCCGGCCGCGTGGAGTTGGTGGTCTGGGCAATTCCCGCACTCACGATCATCCTGCTCGGCGGCGTCGCCTGGATCGGCTCGCATCAACTCGATCCGGCGCGTCCCGTCGAGGGGACAGGGCCGCCGATCAGGATCCAGGTCGTCTCGCTCGATTGGAAGTGGCTGTTCATCTATCCCGATCAGCGGGTCGCCAGTGTCAACACGCTGACTGTCCCGATCGGGTCGCCGCTCCAATTCGAATTGACATCGTCGAGCGTGATGAACGCGTTCTTCATCCCGCAGCTCGGCAGCATGATCTACACGATGAACGGGATGGTGACGCGTCTGCAACTGCGCGCTGACAACGAGGGCACCTATCAAGGGTTGTCGGCGCATTTCAGCGGCGACGGCTTTCCCGACATGATGTTCGACGTGCATGTCGTCTCGCAGATGGGGTTTACCGACTGGGTGGCGCGAGCGGCCAAGAGCAGCGAAGCGATGAACGCGGAGAGCTACGTCAAACTCGCACGTCAATCGGTGGACGATGCGAAGCGCACTTATCGGCTGGATGACCCGCTGCTGTTCCAGGCGGTGGCGACCCAGCATATCCCGGCAGGGCCCGGTCCATCGTTGGATCGGGAGGCCGAAGTCTCGCCACGGAGTCACTGATGTTCGGCAAGCTGAGCTGGTCGGCGATCCCGATCGACCAGCCGATTCCCATGGTGGCCTCGGGCGTGGTCGTGTTCATCATCCTTGCGGTGCTCGTCTGGATCGTGCTCGCGGGTCACCTGCCGTATCTCTGGCGGGAGTGGATCACCAGCGTCGATCACAAGCGGATCGGCGTGATGTACACCTTGCTCGCTCTGGTGATGTTGCTGCGCGGCTTTTCCGACGCGCTGATGATGCGGGGGCAGCAGGCGATCGCGTTTCAGTCGCAGGGCTATCTGCCGCCGGAGCACTATAACCAGATCTTCTCGGCGCACGGCACGATCATGATCTTCTTCGTCGCGATGCCGTTCGTGATCGGGTTGATGAACCTCGTCGTCCCGCTGCAACTCGGCGTGCGCGACGTCGCGTTTCCCACGCTCAATTCGGTGGGCTTCTGGTTGACGGCGACCGGGGCACTCCTCGTCAATATCTCGCTGGTCGTCGGCGAGTTCGCACGAACCGGATGGCTGCCTTATCCACCGCTGTCGGAGCTGACCTATTCGCCGGGCGTGGGCGTCGACTACTATCTCTGGTCGCTGCAGATCTCGGGCATCGGCACGCTGGTTGCCGGCATCAACCTCGTCACCACGGTGTTGAAGCTGCGCACCCGGGGCATGAACTATCTGCGGATGCCGATGTTCTGCTGGACCACGCTGGCGTCAAATCTCCTGATCGTCGCGGCATTCCCGATCCTTACCGCCACGCTGGCGATGCTGATCCTCGACCGCTACTTCGGCTTCCATTTCTTCACCAACGAGGCCGGCGGCAACGTCATGATGTTCATGAACCTGATCTGGGCATGGGGACATCCAGAGGTCTACATCCTCGTCCTGCCGGCGTTCGGGATCTATTCGGAGGTCGTGTCGACGTTCTCCGGCAAGCCGCTGTTCGGCTACCGCTCGATGGTGCTCGCGACCATGGCGATTTGCGTCATCTCGTTCATGGTGTGGCTGCACCATTTCTTCACGATGGGGGCCGGGCCGAACGTCAACGCGATCTTCGGCATCGCCAGCATGATCATCGCGGTGCCGACCGGCGTGAAGATCTATAACTGGCTGTTCACCATGTTCCTCGGGCGGGTCCGCTTTACGTCGCCGATGCTGTGGGCGATCGGATTCATGGTCACGTTCCTGATCGGTGGCCTTACCGGCGTCCTGGTCGCGGTGCCGCCGGCCGATTTCGTGCTGCACAACAGCCTCTTTCCTGGTCGCGCACTTCCACAACGTCATCATCGGCGGCGTGCTGTTCGGCGCGTTCGCCGGCTACACCTACTGGTTTCCGAAGGCGTTCGGCTTTCGCCTGCACGAGGGGCTCGGGAAGGCGGCGTTCTGGTGCTGGCTGATCGGATTCTACGTGGCGTTCATGCCGCTCTATGTGCTCGGCCTGCTCGGCATGACGCGGCGCATGCAGCACTACGATGTCCCGGAGTGGCGTCCGTGGCTGATGGTCGCATCGGTCGGCGCCATCATCATTCTCATCGGCGTCGTGTGTCAGATCCTGCAGCTCGTGGTCAGCATTCGCTGTCGCGCCGAGCTGCGCGATCGCACCGGCGATCCCTGGGACGGCCGGTCGCTCGAATGGGCGACGGCCTCGCCGCCGCCGGTGTTCAATTTCGCCATTGCGCCCGATGTGCGCGGGGAGGACGCCTATTGGGCGATGAAGGAGCGCGCGAAGCTGCAGGGGATGGGCGATCAGAAGCCCGACTACCAGGATATCGAGATGCCGCGCAACTCGCCGACCGGGTTCGTCTGCGCATTCTTCGCCACTGTCATGGGGTTCGCACTGATCTGGCACATCTGGTGGATGGTCGCCACCGGCGCGATCGGCGCGTTCGCGACGTTCGTGGTGTTCGCCTGGCGCGACCACGATGAGTACGTGATCCCGGCGGCCGAGGTGGCGCGGATCGACCAGGCCAATCGCGCCGAGCGCCGCGCCTTGATGAGCGGAGCGGTCTGATGGCAACGGTCGCCACCGCACACGCCGATCCGCATCACTTGGGTGGCCTCGGCGCCACCGCCGAGCATGCCGGGCCCGCGTCCAAGCGGATCGTGACCGGCTATGGCTTCTGGATATTCCTGCTCAGCGACATCGTGATGTTCTCGTGCTTCTTCGCAAGCTATGCGGTGCTATCAGGGCAGACCGCGGGAGGACCAAAGGGAGCCGAACTATTCGATCTTCGCTCAGTCGCGGCCGAGACGGGGTGCCTGTTGTTGTCGAGCTTCACCTGCGGGCTCGCCACCATCGCCGCCGATGTGCGGGAGAAGACGCTCTATCAGTTGGCGATGGCGCTGACCTGCGCGCTCGGGCTGGCATTCCTTTCGCTCGAGGCGCGGGAATTTGCCAGCCTCGTCGCGCGCGGAGCCGGTCCGACGCGGAGTGCCTTCCTGACCGCCTTCTTCAGTCTGGTGGGCTGTCACGGCCTGCATGTGTCGGCCGGCGTGCTCTGGCTGCTGACGATGATGGCGCAAGTCACGGCCAAGGGATTTCGTGCCGACATCCAGCGCCGCATCATGTGCTTCGCTCTGTTCTGGCACGCGCTCGACATCATCTGGGTGGCGCTGTTTTCGGTGGTCTATCTGCTTGGAGCAGGACAATGAGCGATCTTCTGGAACATCACACGATCGACGTCGCACCGGGCGATGAAGGCGAAATCCAGGTTCGCACCCGGATCCTCGGCTACGTGGTCGGCCTGGGCCTCGCCATCGTGCTGACCGTCACCTCATTCTTCATCGCCGGCACCGATCTGGTGTGGCAACCGAGCATCCCCGTGGCGATCGTCGTGCTGGCAATCGCCCAGATGGGCGTGCATCTGGTGTTCTTCCTGCACATCACGACGGGACCCGACAACACCAACAACGTGATGGCACTGGCGTTCGGCGTCCTGATCGTCTTTCTGGTGATCGGCGGATCGTTGTGGATCATGGCCAACCTGAACCAGAACATGATGCCGATGGATCAGATCATGCAGATGCAGCGGTAGCCGTCAGTTCGCTTCGAGCGCCGGGAACGGCAGCCCCGACACGCCAACGCCAGCCAACGCCAAAGGAAAGGCAATTTGACGCCAATCAGATATCATCAATGCTTGCCAAGTCCGGGACCAAGCGGGTAGAAGGACCCCACTCGCGCGAGGCGCTGATTTGTCAGCCGGCTCGCCGCAAAGATTGCCCGGTCATTCAGCTAAGCTATTGACTCTGTTGAGCAATTTTTGGGGAATGGTGTAACGGTAGCACAACAGACTCTGACTCTGTTTGTCTTGGTTCGAATCCAGGTTCCCCAGCCAGATCAGTAATTCTTTCCCATTCACCTGACTGGACCGGCTCCTCCGGCAAACCGACGTTCTTGGTACCTCGGCGTCGCCGAGCCTGTCCGTAAACATCTTCATTCCCGGGCGCTGGTGCGGCGGTCCACAATCTCTTCATGCGCCGGCCGGGGCCATAAGCGCGTCCACGCGTCACGCGCGAGGATCGCCGCTGCCACATCCCGTTGCAGCGACTTTAGTCGCAGGCATGGCAACCAGCGGCGCCTTAACTTGCCGGCTCCTGAGGCCCGTGCGATGCTGGCACACCAAGAAAAACAAAATGGGGGAGACGGCGGCAGTTTGCCCGAGCGTTTTCCGCCAACACGGCCACGGGATCTCGGAGACGTTCACATGAGAGTGTCGAAGCTTGTCGGGCCGCTCGCCGCGGCCGCGATCGTGATGGGTCTGGCTTCCAGTGCGCTGGCGCAGCAGAAGACCGTCAAGATCGGCGCGGTGTTTCCCCTCAGCGGCAATGCCGCCAGCGCCGGCGTGCACGCCAAGGCCGCGATCGAGGTCGCGCTCGACATCATCAACAATGCGCATCCCGAGCTCGGCAATTTCCCGCTTGCCAAGAATGCCGGGCTCGCCGGTCTCGGTGGCGCCAAGCTCGAAGTGGTGTTCGCCGACAACCAGGGCAGCCCCGCGACCGGGCAGAACCAGGCGCTGCGGCTGATCACCGAAGAGAAGGTGGTGGCCCTCACCGGCGCTTATCAATCCGGCATCACGCTGACCGCGAGCGCGATCGCCGAGAAGTACGGCATTCCCTTCGTCAACGGCGAGTCGGTTGCGTCCAATCTGACCGAGCGCGGCTTCAAATGGTTCTTCCGCACCACGCCGATCGCGACCGATTTCGCCAAGGTTTACTACGACTTCTTCACCGAGATGAAGGCCGCCGGCGCCAAGACCGACAACATTGCGGTGGTGCATGACACCACCGAATACGGCGTATCCGTCGCCAACACGCTCGCCGCAACCTTCAAGGAGAAGGGGCATCCGATTGCGCAGGATGTCGCCTACACCACAAATGCGACCGATGTGCAGAGCCAGGTGCTGCAGCTCAAGGACAAGAAGCCCGACATCGTCATCATGATCTCCTACACGTCGGATGCGATCCTGTTCGCCAAGACCATGCAGGCACTGGACTACAAGCCGCCGATGCTGCTCGCCGACGACTCCGGCTATTCCGATCCGTCCTTCATCAAGGCGGTCGGCAAGATCTCGCAGGGCGTGTTCAACCGATCGTCCTGGAGCGTCGGCCCTGCCGGCTCGCCGACCGCGGTCATCGCCAAGCTCTACAAGGAGAAGAGCGGCGACGAGGTCGACGACACCGCGGCGCGCCAGATGCAGGCTTTCTTCGTGCTGGCCGATGCGATCGATCGCGCAGGCTCGACTGAGCCGGCCAAGATCCAGGCCGCGCTGAAAGCGACCGACCTGAAGCCGGATCAACTGATGATCGGATACAAGGGCGTCAAGTTCGACGACAAGGGCCAGAACGTCCTCGCCTCCGGCCTGATCATCCAGTTGCAGGACGGCGAGAACTACGTCGCAGTGTTCCCGAAAGCGAATGCCGTGAAGCCGCCGGTCATGCCCTTCAAGGGCTGGTGATGAGGTGGAGGGCGGGGCGCAGGGCTCCGGCCTTCCTGCCGCCGTCGATGGGGCGAAGGCATCAACGCATTGGTGCGCTTGAGATGAGATTGAACTGGCTCCACGCTGAAGCGCGACCTCTTCTGTCGCGAGAGGTCGCGCCGAAGACGCGGGTGAGGGGGGCCGCTCTCTCGTTGGAGCCGCGGCCCCTCACCGGGCGCTGCGCGCCGACCTCTCCCCGACGGGTAGGGCAATCGCATATGTCGCCTTGGGCGGCTGCGCACGAACTCGGCCTCGTGGTTCGAGACGCGCCGCAAGCGGCGCTCCTCACCATGAGGGTCTACTATTGTGCCGCAAAACAAAACCTCATCCTGAGGAGCCCGCCAAAGGCGGCCGTCTCGAAGGATGGTCACAGGGCGCTCTCCTCCCAAATTCTCCCAAATGCGATAGCCCTGCCCCGACGGGGAGAGGTGCAAGGTGCTTTCACGGCGACGTCACACCTGATCGGGCGTTAATCGATGTCCATTGTTCTTGTCCAGGTGATCGTGGGTGGCCTCCTGCTTGGGGCCGTCTACGCGCTGTTCTCCTCCGGCCTGACGCTGGTGTGGGGCATGATGAACGTGGTCAATTTTGCCCACGGCGATTTCGTCATGCTCGGCATGTACGTCGCCTATGTGGTGTACACGCTGCTCGGCGGCGGCCCGCTCGTCGGTGCGCCGCTGGCGACGCTGCTGCTCGCGACGCTCGGCATCGCCGTCTATTTCGGCCTGATCCGAGACGTCATGAAGGGGCCGATGCTCGCGCAGATCCTCGGCACGTTCGGGCTGGCGCTGCTGCTCCGTTATTCAGTGTTCTGGTGGTTCGGCGCCAATTTCCTCTCGCTGCCCGGAGATCTCGTCGGCGGCACATTCGATGTGCTCGGCATCCGCATCGAGGCGTCGCGGCTGCTTGCCGGCATCGTTGCGCTGTTGGTGACGCTCGGGCTGCATCTGCTGTTGACGCGCACGACGCTCGGTTCGCGGATGCTCGCGGTCGCCGAGGATTCGACGGCGGCGCAGTTGATGGGTATCCGCCCTGATAGCATGCAGGCGATCGCCTGGGCGATCGCGGCCGGCGCCACCGGGCTCGCCGGCGCGTTGATCGCGACCTTCTTCTATGTCGTGCCGACGGTCGGCGAGACGCTCGGCATCGTCGCCTTCGTCACGGTTTCGCTCGGCGGCTTCGGCAGCGTGCCGGGAGCGTTGGTCGCGGGCCTTTTGATCGGCGTGATCGAATCGCTGTCGGGCTATCTGATCGGCGCCGTCTACAAGGACATGGTGGTCTACGCCCTGTTCCTCGGCTTCCTCTGGTTCAGGCCGCAAGGCCTGATGGGCAAGACGTGATGCGCCGCACTTTCTGGCTCGCAATCGCGATCGTGCTGATCGTGGCTTACCCTTGGGTGTTCTCGACGCCGTTCCAGCAGCGGCTCGGCGCGCTGGTGCTGCTCTATGCGATCGCCGCGTCGGCCTGGAATATCATCGGCGGCTATGCCGGCCAGGTCTCGGTCGGGCACGCCGTGTTCTTCGGCTGCGGCGCCTATGCCGCGATGGGAGCCTATGCGCATTATGCGCTGTCGCCGCTGGTCGGCATCCCCGTCGGGCTGGTCGCCAGCGTGGCGATCGCGGCTGTGATCGGCGTGCCGACACTGCGGCTGTCGGGGCATTATTTCAGCATGGCGACAATCGCGGTCGCCGAGCTCGCCCGGCTGATCGTCACCAACACCGACTATCTCGGCGCAGCGGTCGGTCTGAGCGGCCCAACCGTGCCGCGCAACGTGTTCGACCTCTCCTTCATCTCGGCGCTGCCGTACTACTATCTGTTCCTCGCCGTCCTCGCGATCACGCTCCTGATCACCTGGTGGATGGCGAACAGCCGGATGGGATTTTATCTCCGCGCGATCAGGGATTCCGAGCGCGCGGCACGCTCGCTTGGAGCACCGGCCAGCCGTATCAAGCTGTACGCCTATATGCTGAGCGCGGGGCTGACCAGCGTCGCCGGCGCGCTCTACGCGATGATGTTCGGCTTCGTCGACCCGGACTCCGGGCTCGGGCTGTTGATCTCGGTGAAGATCCTGATCATGGCCGCGCTCGGCGGCGCGGGCCTCCTGTTCGGCCCGCTGGTCGGTGCAGCGATCCTGGTGCCGCTGGAGGAGATCTCCAACAGCCTGCTCGGCGGCAAGGGCGCCGGCCTGACCTTCGTGGTATATGGCGCGATCATCGTGCTGATCGCGCGCTTCCAGCCCGGTGGCATCCTGGCGCTGGTCAACCGCCTGCGGGCGAAGAGGACGAAGGTCGATTCCACGAAGGGGGCTAGCAATGCTCCTTGAAGCACGCGACATCACCAAGGCGTTCGGCAGCTTCAAGGCGGTGAACGCCGCGAGCGTCACGCTTGAGCAGGGCGACATCCTCGGCCTGATCGGCCCGAACGGGGCCGGCAAATCCACCTTCTTCAACTGCCTGACCGGAGACCTCGCACTGACTTCCGGAAAGGTGTTTGTCGAAGGTCACGACATCACCAGCATGTCGCCGGAGGCGCGGGCGCGGCTCGGGCTCGCGCGCACCTTCCAGGTGCCACAGACCTTCGAGGGCATGACGGTGCTCGAGAACGTCATGATCGGCACCTTCCTGCGCACCAGCCATCGCGCCGAGGCCGAGACCAAGGCACGTGCCGTGCTGGCGCGGGTCGGCATGGACCGACTCGCCGATGCGCCGGCGCGCTCGCTCGGCACGCCCGGCCGCAAGCGGCTCGAGATCGCGAGGGCGCTCGCGACCGAACCCAGGATCCTGCTGCTCGACGAGGCTATGGCGGGGCTGACCCAGCGCGAGGTGCAGCTCGCGATCGACCTCGTCCGCGACATCCATCGCTCCGGCATCACGCTCGTGATCGTCGAGCACATCATGGAAGTGATCATGTCGCTGGCGAGCCGCGTCATGGTATTTCATCAGGGTAGGGAGATCGCGCGCGGCACGCCGCGGGAGGTCACCGCCAATCCGGCCGTCATCGCCGCCTATCTCGGCACCCGCGCCGCCGCCAAGGTCGCCGCCGGCCACACCCCGATCGAGCTGATGGGCGGGCCTACGACATGACCGGTCCGCTGCTCAGGATCGAGCATCTGGAGGTGCGTTACGGCGATCTGATCGGCGTATCCGACGTTTCGCTCGAGGTGCCGGCGGGAAGCGTCGTCGCGCTGCTCGGCTCCAATGGCGGCGGCAAGACCACGACGCTGAACGCGATCGCGGGTCTCATCCCCGTGCATTCCGGAATAATCAGCTTCGCCGGGGAACAACTCGCCGGGCAAAGCGCGTTCGCGGTCGTGCGCAGGGGGCTCGCGCTCTCGCCGGAAGGCTGGCGGCTGTTCGTGCAGCAGAGCGTCGAGAACAATCTGCTGCTCGGCGCAACCCCGCTGCGCGACAAGAGCCACGTCAAGACGCTGCTGGAGCGCGTCTACGACATCTTTCCGCGGCTGAAGGAGCGCCGCCTCCAGCGCGCCGGCACCATGTCCGGCGGCGAGCGCCAGATGCTGGCGGTCGGCCGCGCGCTGATGAGCGATCCGAAGCTGCTGATGCTGGACGAGCCGTCGCTGGGGCTGGCGCCCGCGGTGGTCGAATCCATGTACGAGACGTTCGGCCGCCTGCACCGCGAGGGATTGACCATCCTGCTCGCCGAGCAATCGATCGAGCTGGCGCTTGAAGTTTCCGATTTCGCGACCGTGCTGCAGGTCGGCAGGAGCGTGCTGTCGGGGACGGCCGCCGCGCTCGCCGACGATCCGCAGGTGCAGAAGGCCTATCTCGGCGGATGATCGTGATGCGGATTGGCGCAGGCGCCAGCCGCCTACTTGATCTTGTCGTACACCGCCGCGAAGTCGTTGAGCGGCATCGGGATGGTGATCGTTTCCTTGGCGAGGTTCTGGAACGAGATCTTTAGCTGCTTGCCCGACCTTAGCGCGGCCAGGATGTCGGCGGCGAGCGGCGTGTTGACGTAGCAGCCGCGCGCCTCGCAGGTCTGGATCGCCACGTCGGCGCTCTTGCCATCGTCGACCTGCAGCCTGGCGCCGACCGCCAGGTTGAGCCCGAGCGGTAGCTGGATCAGTGCGACCGGCGTGCGGGTGTCGCCCGGCACGCGAATATTGACCAGCACGACGAGCTGGCCGGTCTTGCTGAGCACGGCCGTCTGCTCCATCGCGCATTCGAGCGGCGCGTCGCGGCTTGCGCTGGTGCAGCGTGCGACCCAGCCCGGATTGTTTGCAGGGGCGGCGTCGGCATGGGGTGCGACGGGAGCCGGGGCCGGCGCATTCTTGCCCTTGGAAGTTTGGGCATGGCTAAAGCCGACAATGCCGAACAGGGTAAGCACGACCAACAGCGACTTTGTGACAACCTTCACGGCACCAGCTCCGAACTGAACGCCTTTCGGATGTGCCGGTGAACGCCCAAAGTCAAGTCACTCGGCAGCTTCCTTGACTGATCCGTCCCTGCGGTCGTCGGCGTCGTCGCCCGGCCGCTGCGAGCGGCCCCAATTCGCGAAGGCGTTGGAGACCCGGTCGAGGTAGAGATAGACCACGGGCGTGGTGAACAGCGTCAGCGCTTGGCTCACGATCAGGCCGCCGACCATGGCATAGCCGAGCGGCTGGCGGATTTCCGAGCCGGTGCCGGTGCCGAGCATAAGCGGCACGCCGCCGAGCAGCGCGGCCATCGTCGTCATCATGATCGGGCGGAAGCGGAGCAGGGCGGCCTGACGGATCGCCGCTTCCGGCTCCAGATGGTCGTCGCGCTCGGCGGCGATCGCGAAGTCGACCATCATGATGCCGTTCTTCTTCACGATGCCGATCAGCAGGATGATGCCGATCAACGCGATCAGCGAGAAGTCGAAGCCGGCCGCCATCAGGATTGCCAGCGCGCCGACACCGGCCGACGGCAACGTCGACAGAATCGTGATCGGGTGGATGTAGCTCTCGTAGAGAATGCCGAGGATCAGGTAGACCACCACGAGCGCGGCGAGGATCAGCAGCGGCACGGTCGACAGCGACTGCTGGAACGCCTGCGCGGTGCCCTGGAAGCTCGAGCTCAGAGTCGGCGGCGCGCCGAGCTCGACCATCGCCCTCTGCACGGCCTCAGTCGCCTGGCCGAGCGCGACGCCCTGCGCCAGGTTGAACGAGATGGTGATCGCCGGGAATTGGCCCTGATGGCTGATCGAGAGCGGCCGCACCGGCACGCTGGTCCATCTCGCGAAGGTCGACAGCGGCACCTGGTCGCCGGTCAGCGGCGACTTGATGTAGATCTTGTTCAGCGTGTCGATCGCGCCCTGCAACTCTGGCAGCACCTCGAGGATGACGTGGTAGCTGTTGAGCTGGGTGAAATATTGCGTCACCTGGCGCTGGCCGAAGGCATCATAGAGCGTGTCGTCGATCAGTTGCGGCTGGATGCCGTAGCGCGAGGCGGTGTCGCGGTTGATCTGCAGCTCGACCGTAGTGCCCTTGGTCTGCTGGTCGGTCGCGACATCGCGCAGCTCGGGCAGCGTCTGCATCTTGGTCAGGATCTTGGGCGCCCATTCGTTCAGCTCGGCGAGGTTGGCGTCCTGCAGCGTGAATTCGAACTGGGTGCGGGTCGGCCGCCCGCCGAGGCGGACATCCTGTGCGGCCTGCATGAACAGCCGGGCGCCCTCGACCTTCTCAAGCTTCGGCCGCAGGCGAGCGATGATCTGCTGCGCGTTGGCGTCGCGATCCTTCAGCGGCTTTAGGGTGATGAACAGGTTGCCGTTGTTGCCGGCGCGGCCGCTACCGCCGATCGCCATCGCGACCGACGCCACGGCGGGATCTTCCAGGATGATCTTGCCGAGCGCCTCCTGCTTGCGCTTCATGTCGGCGAAGGAAATGTCCTGGTTGGCTTCCGAGGTCGCCGTGATCAGGCCGACGTCCTGCTGCGGGAAGAAGCCTTTCGGGATGATGACGAACAGGTAGACCGACAATGCCAGCGTTGCGAAGAAAACCATGAGCGTCGTGAACTTCCAGCGCAGCGCGAGGTTGAGTCCGCGTTCATAGCCGCGCAGCATTGCAACGAAACCGCGCTCGCTGAGCTGATAGAAGCGGCCGTGCCGCTCCTCGCTGTGGGCACGCAGGAAGCGCGACGCCATCATCGGGGTCAGGGTCAGCGACACGAACATCGAAACGAAGATCGTCATCGCCAGCACGACCGCGAATTCGCGGAACAGGCGGCCGATGATGCCGCCCATCAGGAGCAACGGGATCAGCACCGCGACCAGCGAGACGCTGATCGAGACGATGGTGAAGCCGATCTCGCTCGACCCCTTGAAGGCGGCGGCCAACGGTCGTTCGCCGTCCTCGATGTAGCGGCTGATGTTCTCCAGCATCACGATGGCGTCGTCGACCACGAAGCCGACCGCGATCGTTAGCGCCATCAGTGACAGGTTGTCGAGCGTGTAGCCGAAAATCCACATCAGCGCGCAGGCGCCGAGCAGGGCAAGCGGCACCGTCACCGCGGGGATCACGGTCGCCCAGAAGCTGCGCAAGAATATGAAGATCACCATCACGACCAGGAAGATGGTCAGGAGCAGGGTGAACTGAACGTCCTCGACCGCGGCGCGGATCGTCGTGGTGCGGTCGCTGATCACGTCGATCTTGATTGCCGGCGGGATCGCCGCGACCAAGCGTGGCAACGCCTCCTTGATCTTGTCGACGGTGTCGATGACGTTGGCGCCCGGCTGCTTGAAGATGACGAGGAACACGCCGCGCTTGCCGTTCGCCCAGGCCGCCTGTTTGGCGTCTTCGGGCCCGTCGACCGCCTGACCGATGTCACGGATCCGCAGCGGCCCGCCGTTGCGGTAAGCGATAATGACATCGTTCCAGGGGTCTGCCTTGAGCAACTGGTCGTTGGCATAGATCGTGTAGGCGCGACTGACGCCGTCGATATTGCCCTTGGGACTGTCGACGGTCGCGCTTGCGATCGCGGTGCGGACGTCTTCCAGCGACAGCCCTTTTGCGACCAGCTTGGCGGGATCGATCTGGACGCGCACCGACGGCTTCTGCTGCCCGCCGATGATGACCTGCGCGACGCCGGAAATCTGGCTGATCTGCTGGGCAAGCTGGGCGTCGACGGAGTCGCTGACCGTGGTCAGCGGCAGCGTGTCTGAGGTTGCCGACAGCAGCATGATCGGCGCGTCGGCAGGGTTGACCTTGCGATAGGTCGGCGGCGAAGGGAGGGTTTTGGGCAACTGGCCGCTTGCCGCGTTGATCGCGCCCTGCACATCATTGGCGGCGCCGTCGATGCTGCGGTTGAGGTCAAACTGGATCGTGACCGACGCGGTGCCGAGATAGCTCGTCGAGGTCATCTGCGCGATGCCCGGGATCTGGGCGAACTGGCGCTCCAGCGGCTGGGCGACCGAGGTCGCCATCGTCTCAGGACTGGCGCCCGGCAAGCTTGCCGTGATCTGGATGGTCGGAAAGTCGACCTGCGGCAGCGGCGCCACCGGCAGCAACGGATAGGCGACGAGACCGACAAAGAGGATGCCGGCCATCAGCAGCGAGGTGCCGATGGGGTAGCGAATGAATGGTGCGGAAATTCCGTCGCTCATTCGTCCTTAACCTTCGACTGAGCCTGGTCCGAGCTGGCCACCGCGGTCGTCACCAGAGTCCCCGGTGACACCTTGTACTGGCCCGCAACGATCACCTGCTGGCCCGGCGACAGGCCTTCGTCGACCACCGATTTGCCATCGATCGATTGGCTGACCTTGATCTTGCGGAGCTCGGCCTTGTTGTCCTGATTCACCGAAAATGCATAAAGGCCATCGGTGCCGTGTTGCACTGCGTCATCCGGGACGACGGTTGCGCCTTTCAAGGTTCGGACCAGCAGCCGGGTCGAGACCGACTGGCCCGGCCACAGCGCATGGTCCTTGTTGTCGAACACCGCCTTCAGCCGGATTGTTCCGCTGGTGGTGTCGACCTGGTTGTTGATCAGCGCCAGTGTTCCCGTCGACAACGGGCGCTTGCCGTCGGTCGATAGGGCGATCGTCTTCGGCGGCGCCTCGGCCAGCGCGGCCTTGATGTCGGGTAGCTGGTCTTCGGGCGCGGTGAAAATCACCGCAATCGGCTCGATCTGCGTGATCGACACGATCGCGGTCTGGGTCGCGGCATTGACGATGTTGCCGATATCGACCAGTCGCAGCCCAACGATGCCGTCGATCGGAGACTTCACCGTTGCGTAATCCACCTGGGTCTGCGCGTTGAAGATGGCGGCATCGTCGGCCGCGATCTGCGCAGTCAACTGAGCGACCGTGGAACGCTGCGTGTCGGTCTGCTGGCGGGTGGCGAATTCGCCGAGCCTGGTGTAGCGCTGCAGATCCAGATTGGCATTGGCGAGGTTGGCTTCGTCCTGCGCCTTCTTGGCCTTGGCCTGGTCAAGCGCTGCCTGATACGGCCGTGCATCAATGTCGACCAGCGTGTCGCCCGCCTTGACGAACTGGCCTTCCTTGAAGTGGATGTTGGTGATCTGGCCGTCGATCCGGGTGCGGACCTGAACAGTGTTGAAGGCTTGCACGGTGCCGAGACCGGTCAGGTAGACCGGGAAATCGGCTTTCTCGACCGGTGCGATCTTGACCGGGACCGCCGGGCGCGTGGCAGCGCGCTTCTGCGCGGCTTCAGCCGCCAGCTTGTTGCCCTGATATTTATGCCAGCCAAAGTAACCGGCTCCGCCTATCGCGGCGATCAGCAAAACCCAACCAATTGCGCGTGACTTGGACATGCTCGCTCTTGTTTTCGACGGACAATCTTGGGTCGGACGAACAATAGGGGGTGATGGAAACCGTTCCCAGAGCTTGCGGATATAATATGCGTGCACTTAATGTGTAAACACACTACGACTTGAGAATCCTAAACATTTGGAAAGATTTAGGTCAGAAACAAACGGAAACGTCCCGACCGGGAAATGCGATGTCGACCGATCTCAAACGCCAATTTATTGCACAGCTTGTCGAGAGCTCGCGACTGCTCCGCAACTACATCGATCACCGCGCCAAGGCACGTGGCACAACCCGCGCGCAATGGATCGTGCTCTTCCGTCTGCGCGAGCAGGAGGGACTGTCCCAAGTCGATCTTGCCGACGTGCTCGAGTTGCAGCCGATCTCGCTGGTGCGACTGCTCGATCGCCTGGTTGAGCACGGCCTGCTCGAACGACGGCCAGATCCGAAGGATCGGCGCGCCAATCGCTTGTTCTTGACCAAGCGCGGACGTCAACTCGTGGACGATCTCGACAGTCTGCGCGATGCGATCGCAAGCGACGTGCTGCGTGACGTGTCGGACGCACATGTCGAAAGCGGACTAGCCACGCTCCGCTCGGTCAAGGATCGCATCAAGGCTCTCGACGATGGACTGGAGACCGTCGCCGCGAAATAACGCGTTGTCGCGCTCGTCGGCCAACTCGATCGTGGCGAGCCATGCGCCGGTTGAAACGTCGGGCGATGTCGTTCATATCGCGCGTCGATGATGCGAGACGGGAGAGCCGCGATGGACGAATTGAACGGGCGCATGATGGCGTGTCAGATCCTGATCACGGGATTGATCGCCCGGGTCGCCAACGAGCAGCGTGATCCGCTGCGCTTCCTCACCGACTTCCGCGACGAGATCAAAGCCGTGGTCAACGGCGTCAATATCGCCGGCATGGACAATACCGAGCGCGTGCGGCAGGTCGCGCAACGCACCGTCGATGAGCTGTTTTCGCTGATGAAGCCGCCAAGCACGGATTGATGTTGCGTGCCGTTCGGAGCGGGCAACACCGACGGGCCAGCAGTATCTCCGTACTTATTAGAACCGTTATTAGAACACTTAAAAATCTGGATTTAGAACGATTTCAGACTGCAGATTAGAATCGCTTTGAATTGGGGCGATTCAAGCACGTTGTTGCTGCGATCGCATTGACCCGAAAATTCACGCTCAGTAACCGAAGAGACAGTTCGTCGCGGTTCGGACTCGTGGACGAGCTTGATTTCGGGGGCGTGTGGAATGAGCAATGCAAAGGCACCAAGGTCGCTGCGTTTTGACGCGGCGCTCGGTTCGATCGACGATGGTGCGAGCTATTCGGGGACGAAGGTGTCGGCGGTCGCAGGTCTGATCGCGGTGGCATCCTTTTCGGGTGCCGAAGCGCAGCAGTCTAACCTCCCGCCGGTGACGGTCGATGCCCCGGTCGCTCGCCCGCGTCCTGCGACGTCCAAACCGACGCCCGATCAGGTCCGCGCCCGCACGGCACTGCGCCGTGCGGCGCGGCGCAATCAGCAGGCGCAACAGGCGCCGGTGCCGTTTCCCAATGCCGGCGGTCTCGCAGCCGACCGCGATCCCTACGCCGATCCGGCCGCGCCGTACAAAGGCGATCGCTTGCAGCAATCCGGGAAGTTTCCCGAGCCGATCTTGAACACGCCGAAGTCGGTCACCGTGCTGACCAAGGACGTGCTCGAAGACAAGAATGCCACCTCGCTGAAATCTGCGATCCTGAGCACGGCCGGCGTGACACTCGGCACGGGCGAGGGCGGCAATGCCTTCGGCGACCGCTTCTTCATCCGCGGCTTCGACGCGCGCAACGACATCTTCATCGACGGCGTGCGTGACGCCGGCGTCAGCGTCCGCGAGAACTTCTTCACCGAGCAGGTCGAGATCCTGCGTGGGCCCGGCTCGTCCTTTGCGGGGCGTGGCACCACCGGCGGCGCAATCAACATCGTCACCAAGCAGGCGACGACGCAGAACAGCTTCTACAACATGGACACCACGTTCGGCACCGATCGCACCAAGCGGGTGACGCTCGATGTCAACCAGGTGATCAGCCCGACGCTGGCGATCCGCGCCGGCGGTCTGTTCCAGGATGCCGGCGTCGCCGGACGCAGCTATGTCACCGATAATCGCGATGGCGCATTCGTCGCCGGAACGTGGAAGCCGATCGACGCGGTGAAGATCACCGGCAACTACATCCACACCGAGCTCACCGGCATTCCGGATTTCGGCGTGCCCTATTATCGGCCGAGCACCGCCAGCACGGCCGGCGGCCCGTTCCCGGATTTCGGCGTCAACCGCAACAATTTCTACGGCTTCGTCAATCGCGACTTCTTCAGGACCGGGCAGGATATCGGCACGATCAACGCCGAGGTCCAGGTCACGCCGGACCTCGTGATCAGCAACAAGATCCGGGAATCGCGTTCGACCCAGAACTACATCGGCACTCTGCCTGAATCGCCGACGCTGGCTCCTGGCGCTCCGTTCACTGCGTACACGCTAACCGCGAATCCGCAGAGCCGGCTTCAGATTACCGATGTGTTCGCGAACCAGACCGAGGCGACCTACAAGTCGGTCGACGGCCTTGGGTTCAAGCACACGACGACGGCAGGCATCGAGTACGACAACGAGCGGTCCTCGATCGACAGTTATTCAGGACTTCGGTCGGAGCTGACGACGGGGCCGACATCCTTCAACGGCACCGGCTCGCTGGCCGGCGTCAGCGTCTTTTATCCGCAATACACGAATATCCCGTTCCCGGTCGGCCCGACTCTCAATGGCAGGCCGACCAAGGTCGGCATCGATACCGTGAGCGGCTACGTCATGGATACCGCCAACTACAATGACTTCGTCATCCTCAATGGCGGCGTCCGTTACGACGATTACAACATCAACACGTCCGGATACGCGACGAATGGCACCATCGGCCGGCAGTCGGCCGAGTTCGGGATGCCGAACTTTAACCTTGGCCTCACCTTGAAGCCGCTGCCGAACGGCAGCGTCTACGCGGCCTACGCGACTTCGTCCAACCCTGTCGGCGCCGAGTTCGACGGCACCAGCACCGCCTATGGCGGTATCAATCCGGTTCTCAACGGCGGCAACAATCAGATCTTCGGACCGGAAAAGAACACGGCCATCGAGATCGGCACCAAGTGGGAGCTGTTCGACCGCCATCTGCTGGTAACCGCGGCCTTGTTCCAGACCGAGAAGGAGAACGCGCGCGAAGCGCAGAACGTCGGCAGCGCGACCGCGGCCGCGGCGATTCCGGGATGCGTCTATCCCGCGGGAACCACCGGCAACGTGTCCTGCATCACGGCAGGCGCCGCTTACCGCATCCGCGGCATCGATCTCGGCGTCGGCGGGAAGATTACCGACAAGTGGAGCGTGTTCGGCGGTCTCGTGCTAATGCAGTCGGAGGTGACGCAGTCTCTGGCACCGCCGGCCAACAGGACACTGTACACGAGCAACGTCGGGCTGCCGCTCGCCAACGTCGCGCATCAGTCGTTCAGCATGCTCACGAAGTACCAGCTCACCGACATCTGGGAGATCGGCGGGCAGGCGGTGTATCGCTCGAAGGTGTATGGAGGCACGCTGCTCGCCGCCAACCAGGGCACGTCGATCCCGAGCTATTGGCGCTTCGACGCCTTTGCCGAAGCAAAGATCGACAAGAACTGGACGGTGAAGCTGTTCGTCAACAACATCTTCGACAAGCGCTACTACGATGCTCTGTATCAGAGCGCGGCCCCGTTCGTGCTGGAAGCGCCGGGACGCGCCGCGTATCTGGTTGTTTCAGCGCGTTACTGAGAGAGGCTTCGAAGCGTCGAGATGCTGGTCTGTGTTCCCAATGTTCTGAGCAAGGCTGATGTAGCGGACTTCCGCCGCATCATGGAGGTCGGCGATTGGGAAGACGGACGCTCGACGGCCGGAGCGGCCTCTGCCCTGGTGAAGCGCAACGAGCAACTGCCGCCCGACGGTGAGGTCGCGCGGCAACTCGGCAACCGCATCCTGACCGCGCTGTCGGCGAGCCCGCGCTTCATCTCGGCCGCGATCCCGCTGAGGATCTTTCCACCCTTGTTCAATCGGTACGCCGCCAGCGACGGGCATCATTTCGGCCTGCACGTCGACAACGCGGTGCGTGGCGACAGGTTGACCGGCATGCGGATCCGCACCGACCTGTCGGTCACGCTGTTTTTATCGGAGCCGGAAGATTACGACGGCGGCGAGCTCGTCGTCGAAGACCTCTACGGCTCGCATGAAATCAAGTTGCCGGCAGGTGATCTGGTCCTTTATCCTGCGTCCAGCCTGCATCTGGTCACGCCCGTCACCAGGGGGACGCGGGTGGCGTCTTTTTTCTGGTTGCAGAGCATGGTACGGGATGCGCATGCGCGCAGCCTGATCTTTGACCTCGATACGGCGATACAGGCCCTGGTGGAACGGCTGGGGCGCGATGACCCTGAAACGGTCAAATTGACCGGCATTTATCACAACCTGATCCGCCACTGGGCTGAAGTGTAACGATGAAGACATCCTTGTTCCGTGCTGCATCCGCCATGGTCGCCTCGCTGGCGATGTTGATGCTGGCTGCGCCGTCATCGGCGCAACAGCCGGTGGCGCCTGCCGCGCAATCTGCGCCCGCGTCCAGGACTCAGGCGGCACCGGTGGCACAACAGCCCGCGGCGGTGACGCAGCCGCCCGCGCCGCTGGCTCAGCCGGTTCCAACAGCTCCGCAAGCGCAGGCCGCGCCGGCACCAGCCGCCGCCCCGGCGCCGGCCGGGGCCCCAGCGCCGACCTCAGGATCGCCCTCCACCGATGTGTCGTCAGCCGCGCCGGCTGGCGGCGACAGCAGGTCGCTGAAGACGACCGCGACAGGTCTGCATGAATTGTCGCCGTGGACCATGTTCATGAACGCCGACATCATCGTGAAGGCGGTGATGATCGGTCTGGCCTTCGCTTCGCTGGTCACCTGGACGGTGTTCATCGCCAAGATGATCGAGCTGACAGTGGCCCAGGGCAGGCTGCGCGCTGCTCTCGCCAAGATCGGCGAAGCACGCTCGCTGGCGGAAGCGCAGTTCGCGCTCGGCGCCAAGGGCAATGTGCTGTCGTCCTTCATCGCGGCCGCGATGCGCGAGGGCCGGCTGTCGGCCGGCATCTCCAGCGACAGCGGCATCAAGGAACGCGCCGCGTCCAGCTTCTCCGAGATCGTCCGGGCAGAGGCTCGCCGCATCCGGCTCGGCATGGGCCTGCTCGCAACCATCGGCGCGACGTCGCCCTTCGTCGGCCTGTTCGGCACGGTCTGGGGCATCATGAACAGCTTCATCGGCATTTCGAAGTCGCAGACCACGAACCTCGCCGTGGTGGCGCCCGGCATCGCCGAGGCGCTGCTCGCCACCGCGATCGGCCTGGTCGCGGCGATCCCCGCGGTCATCATCTACAACCATTTCTCGCGCGTGACGAAGACCTACCTCGAGCTCGTCAACCGGGCCTCGGGCGCCGCGGCACGGCTGCTGTCACGTGATCTCGACCGCACCCATGGCAGCCTGCCGCAAGGTTCGCACGCGCGCGCTGCGGCGGCGGAGTAGGCGATGGCTTTCTCAGTCGCAGAGAACGATACCGACGACGATTTCGCGGAATCGCACGAGATCAACGTCACGCCGTTCATCGACGTGATGCTGGTGCTGCTGATCATCTTCATGGTTGCGGCGCCGCTCTCGACCGTCGACCTGCCGATCGATTTGCCGACGTCGACCGCGACGCCGACCAAGAAGCCTGACAAGCCGACCTATGTCAGCATCAAGCCGGACCTGTCGCTGGCGATCGGGGAAACGTTCGTCAAGCGGGTCGATCTGGTAAGCGCGCTCGACGCCATTCCTGACATGAGCAAGGACAAGTACATCTTCGTGCGCGCCGATCGGGCGGTCCCCTATGGCGAACTGATGGATGTCTTGGAGTTCCTGCGTAAGGGCGGTTATTCCAAGGTCAAGCTGGTCGCCTTGGAAGGAGTTCCGGACGCGGCGGCGCAAGGCGCGCCGACGACACCGAACCCATGACGAAGGCCTGACGCCGATGTCCGATCTCGAACAGAAGCCGTCCCAAATACTGTGGGTCTCGGCCGCGGTGATCGCTCTTGTGCTGCACGTCGGCGGGGCGGCGCTCGCTCTGACCAATCTGCAGGAGGAAGAGCCGGAGGATGTCTCCGGTGTGTCGGCAATAGAGGTCGGGGTCGAACTGGCAGCACCAAATCGTGAGGTCACCGATTTGCCGGCGGGTCCGGATGCGGATGCGTCGGTGGCCTCGCCGCAGGTCAACGAACAAAAGGCCGAGGTCAAGGAGACCGATCTGCCGAAGGACACGCCGACCGAGACCGAAGACGCCGATCGGGTGGTGACGGAGAACGACAACAAGAAGCCCACCGAAGAAGAGCAGAAGGTTGCCGCCGTCCAGACCGCGGCATCGCAGGAGTCGGTCGCTGCCGAGGCGACGGCGATGCCGACCGTGGAAGCCGCGCCCGAAGCGCCGCGCTCGGTGGCACCGGTCATCGGCAATGGCAACGCCCTGCGGCACGCACGCGAAACCTGGCAGAAGCGCCTGATGGCGCATCTCGACAAGCACAAGAAGTATCCCACCGACCGTGCGCTTAAGTCGGCCGAAATCTATGTCCGCTTTACGCTCGACCGGCTCGGCCATGTCCTCGACATGGCGATCGAGAAGGGATCGGGCGACGCTGCGTTCGACCAGGCGGCGCTTTCGATGATCAAACGCTCAGATCCGGTTCCGGCACCGCCGCCGCTGGTTGCCGACGAAGGTCTCAGCTTCACGCTCCCGGTGATCTTCCGCGTCAAGGGCAAAGGCTGACGCACCCACGTCCCCGGGGAACGCGAACCGTTCCACAAGCCGTGACCGGGGTATGTCGCGGAGAAGGCGGATGGTGCCCATCCGCCTTACGGTTCGTGCGAACCAATCAGTTCTTCTTCACCAGCGGGCAGGCGCTCTTGTCGAGCGGCAGGAAGGCATCGTCCGCAGGGATGGTCGCGACCAGCTTGTAATAGTCCCACGGATACTTCGATTCCGAAGGCTTCTTCACCTCGAACAGATAGGCCGGGTGGATCTTGCGGCCATCGGCGCGGATCGAGCCCTTGCCGAACAGGGGATCGTCGGTCGGCAGCTCCTTCATCTTGGCGACCACCATACGTCCATCGTGCGGATTGCCGCCGAGCGCCTCCAGCGCCTTGAAGTAATGGATCAGCGACGCGTAGACGCCGGCCTGCACCATGGTCGGTGGGTTCTTCTTGAATCGTTCCATGAAGCGCTTCGAGAAGGCGCGGGTCTGGTCGTTCATGTCCCAGTAGAAGCTTTCCGTGAAGTTCAGGCCCTGCGCGATGTTCAGGCCGAGCGCGTGCACGTCGGTGATAAACATCAGCATGCCCGCAAGCTTCTGGCCGCCCGCGACGATACCGAATTCGGCCGCCTGCTTGATCGCGTTGGTGGTGTCGCCGCCGGCATTGGCAAGGCCGATGACCTTCGCCTTCGAACTCTGGGCTTGCAGCAGGAAGGACGAGAAGTCGGCAGTGTTGAGCGGATGCTTGACGCTTCCGAGCACCTTGCCGCCGCTTGCGGCGACCGCCGCACTGGTGTCACGCTCCAGTGCCTGGCCGAACGCATAGTCGGCGGTGATGAAGAACCAGCTATCGCCGCCGGATTTCACCAGCGCCTTGCCGGTTCCGTTGGCAAGCATATAGGTGTCGTAGGGCCAGTGCACCGTATTGAGCGTGCACTGCGAGCCCGTGAGGTCGGAGGAGCCCGAGCCGGAGTTCAGGTTAACGACGTTCTTCTCCTTGGAGAGATTGGCGATCGCGAGCCCCACGTTGGAGGCCGCGAGGTCCACGAACACGTCGACCTTGTCGACGTCGATCCACTGTTTGCCGATGTTGACGGCGACGTCGGGCTTGTTCTGATGATCGGCCGAGATCAGGTCGATCTTCCAGCCCTTTGCCAGCAGCCCGGAATCCTCGATCGCCATCTGCGCCGCCACTGTCGAGCCCGGTCCACCGATATCCTGATAGAGACCGGACTGATCGCCGAGCGCACCCACCTTGACGACCTTGTCCATGGTCTGGGCCAGCGCGCTGCCGCTGATCATCAGGCTCGTGGCCGCGGCGAGGGCTGCAATGGATCGCTTCATCTTTCCTCCAGTATGATTTTGTTTTTTGAGTTCCTCATTATGCCCGGCCGCAATGACGTCGCCTAGGTCGTGCGACCCAATCGGTCACACGCGATATTCCATCTCGCGGCCAATAAACCAGGCCGGTGATGGATCGACGCGAAGCGGGAGCCAGCGCGGCCGCGCGCATAAACGCGACCGGCTCGCGTTGTTTGCTGGAGCGCTTTCGGGTGAGGGTCGTCGAGCGAAGCGGATGCCGGTTCGCGTCGGTGCTATCGCCAGTAATAGCGGATCGCGACGTAGACCACGACGAGGCAGCCGAAGATGAGCGCGACCGGCAGCGGACGCTGAGCGTTCGGGCCGGATGCGCTTTGCTTCGGCTTGGCCGGAAGGCGGCGGAAGGCAGTGACGTTTCCGCTGTCGGCGACCGGTTCGCGCGTGCGGGCTGGAACCTCGGGAGCCGCGCCGGCCCCTCCCATCTCGGCATAATAGGTCCGGTACATTAGCTGAATGGTGGCTTCGCTGGCCTTGGCATCGTCCATCTGGTCCAGAAGCTTCTTGTAGGTGACCAGGAAATTCTGCGCTTCCGGCGGCAGGGCGGACGTGCCGTTCAGCTTGGCCATCATCTTCCAGGTCGCAAAGTCGGCACGCGCACGCGTATCGGCACGTCGTGCAATCAGCATATCGGCAGCTTTGATCACCATGGCCTCGAAGCGTTCCTGCCCAAAATCAAACTATGTGTTCCCGGTTATAAGGAGAAGGGCCTGGATTACATATCCGGTCAGTGTTCGCAGTATCGCGGAAATAACATCAAGATTTAGGCCGAGGCGGGCGCCGATCATGGGCAGCAGGATCAGGAGCCCGATCAGGATCAGCATGCCGAACGGCTCCAGCCGCGCCAGCGGGATTGCCAGCGGACGCGGCAGCAGTCCCACCGCAACCCGGCCACCGTCCAGCGGCGGAATCGGCATCATGTTGAAGATCGCAAGCACGATGTTGATCAGGAACGCGTTTTTCAGATTGTCTGCAGTCCATTGCGCGGCGTTCGCCGGCACGAAAGGCAGCGCGTGGAACGCCAGCGCGGCCGCGGTCGCAAGGATGATGTTGGTGACGGGACCTGCCAACGCCACCCACACCATGTCGAGCTTCGGATGGTTGAGCTTGCGGAAGTTCACCGGCACCGGCTTCGCATAGCCGAACAGGAACGGCGATTGTGCCATGAGCAGCACGGCCGGCAAGATCAGCGTGCCGAACGGATCGATGTGCTTGAGCGGGTTGAAGGTGACGCGGCCGAGCTGCCAGGCGGTGTTGTCGCCGAGCCGGTGCGCAACGAAGCCGTGCGCGGCCTCGTGGAAGGTGATGGCGATGATGAGCGGAAGCACCCAGACGGAGATGCCATAAAGGGAGATGTTCAAATGCGCTCCGCCTTGGTTCGCGAGGGACCGAACCGTCAGGCTAGCACGAATTTGCCAACGCCTGTGCTGGCCGAGCGGTGGCGGGTTCCCGGGGGTCAGTGCGGATCGGGGGCGACGGCGGCGTCCACATGCGAGCGCGGCTCGGTGGTCGCGATCCAGATGCCCGCGAAGACGGTCACGATCCCGGCCATCACGTTCCAGCGCAGCGGTTCGCCGAGGAATGCGGCGCCGACCAGCGAGGCAGCGATGGGATTGACGGTGACGGAGATCGCGACGCGGGTCGGGGTTGTCCGCTCCAGCGCGAATGACCAGAGGTAGAAGGTCAGGGCGGCGCCGAAGGCGCCGAGATAGATCGCGCCGAACCATTGCGCTGCGCCGAAATCCGCAACCGGTGCGAAGCTGCCGCGAACAAGCGAGGCCGCGACGAGGAACGCGGCGCCGGCCGCCATCGCCAATGTGGTGAAGGCAATCGGGCCGGAGCGGCGGATGAAGGGTTTTGACCAGATGCTGTAGAGCGCCATGCAAAGCGCGGCGGCGACCATCAGAAAGTCGCCGCGCCAGGCACCTGCCGGCGCCATCGCAAGCCCGGAGAGCAGGGCGAGCGCAACTCCGAGGATCGTGACCAGGACGCCGGTGGTCTTCCGGGCGCTGAGCGGCTCGCTGCCGAGCGCGGCGCCGACCAGCATGGTCAGCAGGGGCAGCGTGGAGAGCGCCAGCGCGCCGCGCGCCGCCGTGGTGAAGATCAGCGATGCGTTGAACAGGATCGGAAACGCCGCGAAGAACAACAGGCCGAGGCCCACGACCCCGGGCCAGTCGCGCCGCGGCGGCCAGGCCCGGAGTTGCGACAGAGCCAGTGGAAGCAGCAGCAGCATGCCAATGCCGAACCGGAACGAACCGATCGCCAGCGGATCGATGAACCCGACCAGAAACCGCGTCGCCCCGATCGACGTGCCGCCGAGCGCACTCGACAGCACCGCCGCCAAGACTCCCCAAGCCTCGCCCATTCCATTCGATCCTTCTGTTTTGCTTGCGCAATCTAGGGCTGGGGCCATAATCAGGAAATGGAATATATTTGATGAGATAAATCACAGACTGTTATGAGCGCTCCAATTCTCGATCCCGATCTCCTACGCGCCTTTGTCGCGGTGGCGGACCATCGGTCCTTCACCCGCGCAGCCTCAGCGCTGAACCGGACGCAATCAGCCATCAGCATGCAAGTGAAGCGGCTGGAGGAGCGGCTGCAGGCGGAGCTGTTTCACCGCACCAGGTCCAATGTCGACCTGAGCGCAGCCGGAGAGGGACTGCTCGGCTACGCAAGGCGCATTCTCAGCCTGAGTGATGAGGCCGTCGGCCGGGTGCGCGCGCACGGAATGGATGGGCGTGTTCGTCTCGGTGTGATGGACGACTACGGCTCATTGATCGTCCCGCCGTTGCTTGCGGGCTTTGTCGCCAATTACCCGCTGATCCACGTCGAGATGGAAACCGGCCTGACGTCGTCGATGACGGATCGGCTCGGCGATGCTTACGACCTCGTCATCGCCATGCATCCGGAAGGGCGCGGCGAGGGTGAGTTGCTGAGAACCGAGCAGGCGGTGTGGGCCGCGAGCGCAGAGCATCGTGTCGAGCAGCGCGACCCGCTCCCGGTCGCGCTCTATCCGCAGGGCTGCCTGTTCCGGAGCTGGGCGATGCAGGCGCTCGACCAAGCGAACCGGCCGTGGCGGCTTGCCTTCGTCAGCCACAGCCTGTCCGCGGTCGAGGCGATCGCGGCGCAGGGCCTCGCCGTGACCGTGTTGAAGTCGGGCACGTTTCCGCCGACGCTGCGACGGCTGAGCGCACGCGACGGTCTTCCGCCGCTGCCGCGGGCGGAGATCCGTCTGCATCGCGCACAAAACCTCTCGCGCGCGGCGTCACTGCTGGCCGATCATCTCGTCGCCGCGCTTCGGCGGCCGGCGAAGCGGGCGAGTTAGAACAGGTATCTGCCGCGTCGGAACTGCGTCCCCCTCCCGCTTGCGGGCAGGGCGGAGGCGCTTGCGCAATTTCGGAATATTGGAAATGTATCCCTGATTTGCCCGACGTGTCAAGTTGCCTTGTCGAAGCCGGCAACCGCCAGCCCCTTTGCATGGGCCAGCTCCTTTGCATGGGGTTGTTTTCGACTTTTTTGGTTGCGCGCGCCTGTGGCGGTCAGGCAATCGCGTTTCGTCATGGCCGGGCTTGTGTCCGATCGACCCGAAATCCGTTCATGTCTAGTAGGTCGCGCGGCCGCCGGAGATGTCGAACACCGCGCCGGTCGAGAAGGCGCAGTCCTCAGAGGCGAGCCACGCCACCATCGAGGCGAGTTCCTCCACCAGCACAAAGCGGCCCTTCGGGATCTTCGACAGCATGAAGTCGATATGCGCTTGCGTCATCTGGTCGAAGATCGCCGTCTTGGCCGCGGCCGGCGTCACTGCATTGACCAGGATGTCGTGCTGCGCGAGCTCCTTGCCGAGCGATTTCGTCAGTGCGATCAGGCCGGCCTTCGACGACGAATAGTGTGCGGCGTTTGGATTGCCTTCCTTGCCGGCGATCGAGGCGATGTTGACGATGCGACCGTATTTCTGGCCGATCATACTGGGCACGATCGCCTTGCAGCAGATGAAGGGACCCTCGAGATTGATGCGCATCACCCTGCGCCAGTCGTCGAGATCGGTTTCCCATACTGGCTTGTTGGCTCCGGTGATGCCGGCATTGTTGACGAGGATGTCGATTTTGCCGAACGCCTTCAGCGTCGCGTCGCGCGCGGCATCCACGGCGGCGGGATCGGCGACGTCGACCTTGATCGCGATCACGCCGTCGCCGATCGCTTTCGCGGTCTTGTCGGCCAGCGGCTGGTCGAAATCCCAGATCGCTACCTTGGCACCGGATGCGACGAAGCGCTCGGTGATTGCGCGGCCAAAGCCCTGCGCGCCCCCGGTGACGACGGCGCAGCGACCGTTGAGATCGATCTTGTTCATGTGGAAGCCTTTGATCGCGTCGGGGTCAGAGCATGAAGCCACCGTCGACGACCATGTCGACACCGGTGGTGAACGCGGCCTCGTCGCTCGCAAGATAGACCGCCATGGCCGCGATTTCCTCGGCGGTGCCGAGCCGGCCCATCTTCTGGCGCGCGACGAACTTCTCGCGACCGTCGGGACCCGCGGCAGCCGCACGATCGAGCATCGATGGCGTCTCCACGGTGCCGGGGCAAATGCTGTTGCAGCGGATGCCCTGGGTGATGAAATCGAGCGCGACCGCGCGCGTCAGCAGCGAGACCGCCGCCTTCGACGCGCTGTAGACATAGCGGTTGGCGGGCGGCCGCAGCGCGGCGCAGGATGAGATATTGACGATGCTACCGCCTCCGCCCGCCAGCATCGCCGGAAGAAACGCCTTGATGGTCCGATGCATGGACTTGACGTTGAGGTCGAAGGAGAAGTCCCAGTCTTCTTCCGAACAGTCCAGGATCGTCCCATTGTGCACGAAGCCCGCTGCATTGAGCAGGATGTCGACCTTTCCAACGCGCTTGGCGAAGGCATTGACATCGGCGGTGTTGCGAACGTCGAGCCGGACGGCTTCGGCGATGCCCTCTTTGCCCAGGGTGGACACGCCGGTTTCGTTGATATCGGTCGCGATCACGGTGGCGCCTTCACGCGCGAATGCGATGGCGCATGCGCGCCCGATGCCCGCCGCGGCGGCGGTGACCACGGCGCGCTTACCCTTCAGTCGATCAGACATTTATCTCTCCCGGAATTCGTCTTGGCGTTGGTGTCGTCATTGCGAGCGAAGCGAAGCAATCCATTATCCGCTGCGGGGCATGGATTGCTTCGTCGCTGCGCTGCTCGCAATGACGGATTGTGGTGTCAGTGGTTGTCGCGCGCAACACCGACCTTGCCGGCGATGTCGTGATAGCGGGTCGCGAGCTCAAGGCAGGCGCCGGTCGCGTGCTGGCCGACGGTCTGCCGGTACAGCTCCTGCCACGGCGTCTGGTTCGCCGGATGGGGGAAGCCGCCCTTGGCCTTCAGCTCGGCGCGGCGCGTCCGCAGCTCATCCTCCGAGATCAGGATGTTGGCGCTGCCCTTGTTGAGGTCGATGCGGACCTTGTCGCCGGTCTTCAGGATCGCGAGCCCGCCGTCGGCAGCCGCTTCCGGCGAGGCGTTGAGGATCGACGGCGAGCCCGAGGTACCGGACTGCCGGCCGTCGCCGATGCAGGGCAGGGACAGGATGCCGCGTTTGATCAGCGCCGCCGGCGGCTGCATGTTCACGACCTCGGCGCCGCCGGGATAACCGATCGGGCCGGTGCCGCGGATGAACAGAATGCAGTGCTCGTCGATGTCGAGCGCGGGGTCTTCGATCCGCTCGTGATAGTCCTCCGGGCCCTCGAACACGATGGCGCGGCCCTCGAAGGCGTTGAGGTCCTTTGGGTTGGACAGGTAACGCTCGCGGAACTCGGTGGAGATCACGCTGGTCTTCATGATCGCGGAATCAAACAGGTTGCCGCGCAGCACGATGAAGCCGGCGTCCTTCACCAGCGGCTTATCGTAACTCCAGATCACGTCGCCGTCCGGAGCCGGCGCATCCTTGCAGTTCTCGCCCATGGTGCGGCCGTTGACGGTGAGGGCGCCTTCATGGATGCGCTTGTGCTTGATTAATTCGCGCACCACCGAGGGTACGCCGCCGGCGCGGTGATACTCCTCGCCGAGATAGAAGCCCGCCGGCTGCATGTTCACGAGCAGCGGCACGTCGTGGCCGTATTTCTGCCAGTCGTCGATCGAGAGCTCGACGCCGACATGGCGCGCCAGCGCATTGATGTGGATCGGCGCGTTGGTCGAGCCGCCGATCGCGGAGTTCACCACGATGCAGTTCTCGAACGCCTCGCGGGTCAGGAAGTCCGATGGCTTGAGGTCTTCCCAGACCATCTCGACGATGCGTTTTCCGGTCTCGTAGGCGATCTGGCCGCGCTCACGGTAGGGCGCCGGAATCGCCGCGCAGCCCGGCAGCGAGAAGCCCAGCGCTTCCGCCAGCGAATTCATCGTCGAGGCGGTGCCCATGGTGTTGCAATGGCCGACCGAGGGGGCGGAGGAGGCCACGATCTCGATGAACTGCTCATAGTTGATCTCGCCCGCCGCGAGCCGCTCGCGCGCCTTCCACACCACGGTGCCGGAGCCGGTGCGCTGGCCTTCATGCCATCCGTTCAGCATCGGCCCGCCCGACAGCACGATCGCAGGCAGGTTGACGGTCGCCGCGGCCATCATGCAGGCCGGCGTGGTCTTGTCGCAGCCGGTGGTCAGCACCACGCCGTCGAGCGGATAACCGAACAGGACCTCGACCAGGCCGAGATAGGCGAGGTTGCGGTCAAGCGCCGCGGTCGGGCGCTTGCCGGTTTCCTGGATCGGATGGGTCGGAAACTCCATTGCGATGCCGCCGGCGGCACGGATGCCCTCGCGCACCCGATGCGCAAGCTCGAGGTGATGCCGGTTGCAGGGCGACAGGTCGTTGCCGGTCTGGGCGATGCCGATGATCGGCTTGCCCGACTGCAGTTCCTCCCGCGTCAATCCGTAATTGAGATAGCGCTCGAGATAGAGCGCGGTCATGCCCGGATTGTGCGGATTGTTGAACCATTCCTGCGAGCGGAGTTTGCGGCCTTTGCCCTTGCCGGCCTGATCTGCGGCGCTGTGCCCGTTGGTGTGGGGTTTTGTCATTGGTTTCTCCCGCAATGCAAACTCGTATCGGCCCGTTCTCAGGGCTCTGATCTCGACGTGGTTTCTACCTTGCGCAAATTGCCGCGCATTACAAACCCGGCGATCACGAGCAGATGTGATCGCCAGCGGAATTGGACCTTAGTTGAAGAGTTTTGGTTGCGCTATCATTTTGTCATCTTTGCCGATCTGCGACGAATCATCGTCGGATGGATGTCAGCCGCGGCGTGCTGAGCTTTGCCGCTCCATGATACTGAAGCCGAGATCGACCACCGGCTGGGCGGGCCGGCGCCCGTCCAGCGCCTCGAGCACCATGGCGGCAGCGTTTCTGCCCATTTCGTAGCGGTTGGTGCGTACGCTGCTCAGCGTCGGCACGCTCGAAGCCATGAATTCGAGATCGTTGAAGCCGATGATCGCCATCTGGTCCGGCACCACCATGTGCCGGCGCTTGCATTCGAACAGTGCGCCGAGCGCGAGGTCGTCATTGACGCAGAACACCGCATCGATCTCCGGAGCCTTGGCGAGCAGGTCGGCGAACAGCGTGCCGCCCAATGTCACCGAGGTCGGCACCGCCGTGGTGACAATCAGCGTCGGATCGAACAGCGCAGCCTCGTTCATGGCCGAGCGATAGCCGTCGAGCCGCCGCTGCACCCGCGGATCCATCCGCGCACCGAGAAAGCCGATCCGCCGGTAGCCTTGGTCGAGCAGGTGGGAGATGGCGGCTTTCGCCGCGTCAAAATGCGAGAATCCGATCATCATGTCGAGCGGCGCAGGGCCAGTCTCCATGATCTGGACGATCGGGCAATCGACCGATTCCATGATGGTGCGGGACTCCGCGGTCTGATTGATGCCCGTCACGATCAGGCCGGCTGGCTTCTGTGCCAGGAAGAGACGCAGCAGCCGCTCTTCCTGCAGGATGCTGTAGCGGGTATTGGCGAGCTGGATGCTGTAACGGCTTCCGTCGAGCGCGTCATAGATGCCGCGCAACACGTCGGCGAACACGTTGTTGGTCAGCGACGGGATCAGGACACCGATCACCTCGGAGCGCTGCGAGGCCAGCGCGCGCGCGGCCAGATTTGGCACATAGCCGAGTTCTTTTGCCGCACTCTCGACCCGGGCCCGCTTGCCAACCGAGAGAGCCTCGGGATTTCTGAAGAAGCGCGAAGCGGTGATCGGGCTGACGCCGGCAAGCTTGGCGACTTCGGTAAGCCGGATTTTGCCTGGCGTGATGCGCTTTCGGGCCATTTATCGCTCATATCACAGGCTTTGCCGCGGACAAACCGATATTGACAGCGCTACCAAGCCGTTGCTAATCGAACGATTGCCAAAACCAGACAAACTGCGGACAATAACGTCAGTCCAATCGGGCCTCGTGACAGCGAAGCCGGTCGAAAAAGCAGAGCGGTCGCGGCATCCGTCGGACGCCGCCGGGAACTTGAGGGAGGGAAGTGGATGTCGTCGGTCCAAATTCGCGACGTGCGGAAGTCTTTTGGTAGTTTTGAAGTCCTGCACGGCGTGACGATCCCGATCGAGGACGGCGAATTCGTCGTTCTGGTTGGTCCCTCCGGCTGTGGCAAGTCGACCCTGCTGCGCATGCTGGCGGGGCTCGAGAACATCACCTCCGGCACGATCTCGATCGGCGACCGCGTCGTCAACAATGTCCAGCCCAAAGAGCGCGACATTGCGATGGTGTTCCAGAACTATGCGCTCTATCCGCACATGACCGTCGCCGACAATATGGGCTTCTCGCTCAAGCTGCGCGGCGCCAAGCCCGATGAGATCGCAACCGGCGTCAAGCGCGCCGCGGAAATCCTGGCGCTGACGCCGCTGCTCGATCGCTATCCGCGGCAACTGTCCGGCGGTCAGCGTCAACGTGTCGCCATGGGCCGCGCCATCGTGCGCGATCCGCAGGTATTCCTGTTCGACGAGCCGCTGTCCAACCTCGACGCCAAGCTGCGCGTCGCGATGCGCACCGAGATCAAGGAGCTGCATCAGCGTCTGCGCACCACGACCGTCTACGTCACGCACGACCAGATCGAGGCCATGACCATGGCCGACAAGATCGTGGTGATGCATGACGGCATCGTCGAGCAGATGGGCTCGCCGCTCGAGCTCTACGACACGCCGGCGAACCAGTTCGTTGCCGGCTTCATCGGCTCGCCCGCGATGAATTTCCTCAAGGGCAACGTCAAGGTGAACGGCGCGGCCTATTTCGAGGGGCCGAACGGTGTCCAACTGCCGCTGAAGACGGCGCCTGCCAATTCGGATGGCAAGCCCGCAGTCTACGGCGTGCGGCCTGAGCACTTCACCATCGCCGATGACGGCGCGGAGGCCGAGATCGTCGTGGTCGAGCCGACCGGGTCGGAGACCCAGGTGTTCGCCAAGCTCGGCGGTGAGCAGGTGGTCGCGGTGTTCCGCGAGCGGCATCTGTTCAACCCGGGCGACAAGGTTCGGCTCAAGCCGGATCCGGCGCTCGTTCACCTGTTCGACGATGGAACGGGGCAGCGGCTCAATGGCTGACTGACGGACTGATTGCAACGGCTGACCAACAAGCCGGGCTCAAGAATAATAAAAATCATTCATAGGGAGGGAAGGACGATGCACGATTTTACTCGCCGCTCGCTACTTCAGGGCGGCACTGCGCTGGCCGCAACCGGCATGTTGACCGGGCCGGCGCTGCTCGATTTCGCCAAGGCCTGGGCGCAGACCGCGCCCTGGAAGGCGGAGTCCGGCGCCAAGCTCACTTTGATGCGCTGGAAGCGCTTCGTGCCTGCCGAAGACGACGCGTTCAATGCCATCGTGGCTGCGTTCAAGACGGCAACCGGCGTCGAGATGAACGTGTTCAGCGAGTCGTTCGAGGACGTCCAGCCCAAGGCCTCGGTTGCCGCCAACACCGGTTCGGGTCTCGATATGGCCTGGGGTCTGCACACGCTGCCGCAGCTCTTCCCGACCAAGGTCATCAAGATGAACGACGTTGCCGACTATCTCGGCAAGAAGTACGGCGGGTGGACCGATGCGGCGGCCAAGACCTGCAAGCAGGGCAACGATTGGCTCGGCATCCCCGTCGCGACCATCGGCGGTTACATGACGTATCGCAAGTCGGCGACCGACAAGGCGGGCTTCAAGGATTTCCCGAAGGATTTTCCGGGCTTCCTTGAGATGTGCAAGGCGATGAAGGCGAACAATACGCCCGCTGGATTTGCGCTCGGCCATGCGACCGGAGACGCGAACGCCTGGCTGTACTGGGTTCTCTGGGGTCACAACGCCTGGACCGTGGACAAGGATGACAAGGTCGTCATCAACTCGCCGGAGACTGCAAAGGCGCTGGAATATGCGAAGGCGCTCTCCGAGACATTCATTCCCGGCGTGGCCTCGTGGAACGATTCGTCGAACAACAAGGCGTTCCTCGCCGGCGAGCTTTACTGCACCTCGAACGGCATTTCCATTTACGTCGCAGCGAAGGACGACCCGAGCAAGAAGGACCTGGCCGAGGACACCTACCACGCGCTTTGGCCGGTCGGACCGATCGGCAAGCCGACCGAACTGCAACTCGCAGTGCCGATCCTTGCCTTCAACTTCTGCAAATACCCCAACGCTGCAAAGGCCTTCATCGCCTTCATGCTGGAGAAAGAGAACTTCGAGAAATGGCTGTCCGGCGCGCGGGGCTATCTCACGCATACGCTGAACGCCTACGACTCCGCTCCGGTATGGACCGCGGATCCGAAGAACGCGGTGTTCGCCGAGGCGAGCAAGCGGGCGTTGCCGGCGTCCGGCATTGGCTCGCCCGGTGAAAAGGCCGCGACCGCGATCGCGGACTTCATCGTGGTCGACATGTTCGCCAACTACTGCACCGGCGCCAAGGATGCCAAGACGGCCATCGCCGAGGCCGAACGGCAGTTGAAGCGAATCTATCGCTGACGAGACTGGCGCGGGCGGCGCGATCCGCAGCCCGCGCCATCATTGGAATGCCATCGTTGGACTATTGCGTGGTCATGCTCAATCAGTTGAGCAACCGGGACATCGCCCATGGCTGACATCGCCCTTGCACCAAGACGCGCGAAGACCGAAATGCGCGAAGCGACCGCCTGGGACCAGCTCCGCCACAACAGGAACTGGCTCGGCTTCTGGTTCATGCTGCCGGCGATGGCGTTCCTGATCTTTTTCCTGGCCTATCCATTGGGGCTCGGCATCTGGCTGTCGTTCACGGATGCCCGCATAGGTCGGATCGGCCAGTTCATCGGCGCCGAGAACTATGAGTGGCTGTGGGGCGACGCCATCTTCTGGCTCTCGGTGTTCAACACGCTGCTCTACACCTTCGTCGCGAGCACCCTGAAATTCGCCATCGGTCTGTATCTGGCACTGCTGCTCAACGAGCGGATGCCGTTCAAGGCGCTGCTGCGCGCCGCCGTGCTGATCCCGTTCATCGTGCCGACGGTGCTGTCGGCGCTGGCCTTCTGGTGGATCTTCGACTCCCAGTTCTCGATCATCTCCTGGTCGCTGAAGCATCTCGGGCTGATCAGCCAGAACATCAACTTCCTCGGCGATCCCACATGGGCGCGCATCTGCGTGATCTTCGCCAACATCTGGCGTGGCGTGCCGTTTGTCGCGATCACGCTTCTGGCAGGTCTGCAAACGGTCTCGCCGTCGCTTTACGAAGCGGCGACCCTGGATGGTGCGAGCTCCTGGCAGATGTTCCGCCACATCACGTACCCGCTGCTCACGCCAATCATCGCCGTCGTCATGACGTTCTCGGTGCTGTTCACCTTCACCGACTTCCAACTCATCTGGGCAATGACCCGCGGCGGCCCTGTCAACGCGACGCATCTGATGGCGACCTTGTCCTATCAACGCGCGATCATCGGAGGGCAACTGGGCGAGGGCGCCGCGATCTCGAGCGCGATGATCCCGTTCCTGCTCGGCGCGATCATGATCTCCTGGTTCGGACTGCAGCGCAGGAAGTGGCAACAGGGAGAGAACAATGATTGATCCCTGCCGTATTGCGTATTCGTTTGCGGCAGCGGGGCAGGCCCCGCGCGCGCCCGGGAGAGAACAATGACTGATCTCCCCGCATCGAAACTCGATCTCAAGACCATCCTGTCGACAGCCTCCCGCGTCGACAACAGCGAGGGCATGAGCTACCTCCAATCGGTGCCGCGGCGCATCGTGACGCTCTACGTCCCGCTGTCGATCATCGTCGTCATCCTGCTGTTTCCGTTCTACTGGATGGCGCTGACGGCGGTGAAGCCGGACGACCAGTTGCTCGACCTCGACAAGTACAATCCTTTCTGGACCTGGAATCCGACCTTCAAGCACATCCACAAGCTCCTGTTCGAGAGCTACTATCCGCACTGGTTGTGGAACACGATGTATGTGGCGGTCGGCGCCACGGTGCTCTCGATCATCGCGAGCGTGCTTGCGGCCTATGCGATCGTACGGCTGCGCTACAAGGGCGCGAACGTTGTCGGCGGCCTGATCTTCCTGGCCTATCTGGTGCCGCCGTCGATTCTGTTCATCCCGCTGGCGACCGTCGTCTTCCAATATGGTCTGTTCGATTCGCCGCTGGCGCTGATCCTGACCTATCCGACGATCCTGATCCCGTTCTCGACCTGGCTCTTGATGGGCTACTTCAAGACCATCCCGTTCGAGCTCGAGGAATGCGCGCTGATCGACGGTGCCAGCCGCTGGCAGATCCTGATCAAGATCGTACTGCCGCTCGCCGTTCCCGGCCTGATCTCGGCCTTCATCTTCTGCTTCACGCTGTGCTGGAACGAGTTCATCTACGCGCTGACGTTCCTGCAATCGACCCCGAACAAGACGGTGCCGGTTGCCATCGTCAACGAATTCGTCGACGGCGACGTCTATCGCTGGGGTTCCCTGATGGCAGGGGCGCTATGCGGCTCGTTGCCGCTGGTTATCCTTTACGCGTTCTTCGTTGAGCATTATGTCTCCGCCATGACGGGGGCCGTGAAAGAATGAGCACCTAAGGCCCCGCGTCTGAAGTCCAAGTCAACGGGACAGGTCAACAGGAGTTGGGTCTTGCATATTCTGATCCTCGGCGCCGCCGGCATGGTCGGCCGCAAATTGACGGAACGCCTGCTGCGCGAAGGCCGCCTCGGCAAGCAAGACATCACCAAAATGACACTGCAGGACGTGGTGGCGCCGGCCAAGCCGGCGAACGCGCAGATTCCGGTCAACGTCGTCGCCTCCGATTTTGCCGATGCCGGCGCCGCAGCGCCGCTGATTGCCGAGCGGCCCGAGGTGATCTTCCATCTCGCCGCGATCGTGTCGGGCGAGGCAGAGGCCGAATTCGACAAGGGCTACCGGATCAATCTCGATGGCACCCGCCATCTGATCGATGCGATCCGCGCCGTGGGAGGCGACTACAAGCCGCGGCTGGTGTTCACGTCCTCGATCGCGGTGTTCGGCGCGCCGTTCCCTGAGAAGATCGGCGACGAATTCTTCCACACGCCGCTGACGAGCTATGGCACGCAGAAGTCGATCTGCGAACTCCTGATCAATGATTACACCCGCAAGGGCCTGCTCGACGGCATCTCGATCCGCCTGCCGACGATTTGCGTGCGGCCGGGTAGGCCGAACAAGGCGGCGTCCGGCTTCTTCTCCAACATCATCCGCGAGCCGCTCGCGGGAGAGGAGGCGATCCTGCCGGTCTCCGAGGACGTGCGGCATTGGCACGCCTCGCCGAAATCGGCGGTCGGCTTCCTGATCCATGCCGGCACCATGGACCTCAGCGCGATCGGCCCGCGGCGCAATCTCAGCATGCCCGGGCTATCAGCCACCGTCGGCGAGCAGATCGCGGCGCTGGAGCGTGTCGCCGGCAAGAATGTCACCGCGCGCATCAGGCGGGTGCCCGATCCGACCATCATCAGCATCGTCTCGGGATGGCCACGCGATTTCGCCACGGAGCGCGCGCTCAAGCTCGGCTTCACCACGGCCGAGAAGACCTTCGACGACATCATTCGCATCCACATCGAGGACGAGCTTGGCGGCAAATTTGCCGCCTAAGGCGTTGTTCACACGAGCGGCTTCCGAGATGACCCGGGTTGCCTGCATCGGCGAATGCATGATCGAGCTGCGTCAGGCCACGGCTGGTCCGAGCAGCGGCCTGTACGCGCGCGGCTACGGCGGTGACACGCTCAACACCGCCGTCTATCTGTCCCGGCTCGGCGTCGACGTCGACTACATCACGGCGCTCGGCGACGACGCGCTGAGCGAGGAGATGATCGCGGGCTGGACTGCGGAGGGTATCGGCACCAAGCGTGTCGCACGGCTGCCTGGCAAATTGCCGGGACTGTATCTGATCCAGACCGACGACAAGGGCGAGCGGCGCTTCTTCCATTGGCGCGACAGTGCGGCCGCGCGCAGCCTGATGGACCTGCCCGAGACAGAAGACATCCTGAATTCGCTCGCGAGCTATGACGTGGTCTATCTCTCGGCGATCACGCTCTCGATCCTGCAAGAGGCCGGCCGGGAACGGCTGATGACGGGGCTGAAGCGAGCACGGCTGCTGGGCACGCGGTTTGCGTTCGACACCAATTTCCGGGCCCGCGGCTGGCCTGATCTCAACGTCGCGCGCAAGGCGTTCAGTGCTGCCTTCGAGGGCGCGGATATCGTGCTCGCATCGACCGAAGATCTGGCGCCACTTTATCCGGGCGAGAGCGCCGCAGCGCTGCTTGCCGGCATATCGAGCCCGGAGGTGGTGCTCAAGCTCGCGGAGCCGGCCTGCATCCTGCGTTTCGCCGGTGGATCGGGCGAGGTGAGGGCGGAGCCACTGATCAAGCCTGCAGTCGACACCACCGCGGCTGGTGACAGCTTTGCCGCCGCCTATCTCGCGGCGCGTCTCAGCGGTGCCGGACCGGAGGATGCGGCCCGCGCGGGCCATCGTCTTGCCGGCGTCGTGGTGTGCTATCCCGGCGCGATCATTCCACGCTACGCCATGCCGCCCAAGCGGGCGCCACGGCCCTCAACATCCCGCAAGGCCTCCTCATGACGACATCAAAGCAGCACCAGACCGCGGAGCTGATCCGGCAAGCCACTGTGATCCCGGTGCTGACCATCGAGCGGCTGCAGGATGCGGTGCCGCTTGCGAAGGCGCTGGTCGCCGGCGGGGTACGGACGCTCGAGGTGACGCTGCGCACGGCGGTCGCGGTCGAGGCGGCCAAGGCGATCATCGCCGACGTGCCTGAGGCGATTGTCGGCATCGGCACGATCCTCAATGGCGACGACCTGGCACGCGCGGAGGCGCTCGGCGCCAGGTTCGGCATCAGCCCGGGCGCGACGCCCGAATTGCTCAAGGCCGCCTCCGCCAGCCGGTTGCCCTTCGCGCCGGGGATCGCCACGGCATCCGAGCTGATGCAAGCTCTTGCGCATGGCTTTGACGTGGTCAAATTCTTCCCGGCCGAGCAGGCTGGCGGTATCAAGGCACTGCGGGCGCTGGCCGGCCCGTTCCCGAATGTCAGGGTGTGCCCGACCGGCGGGATCGGCGAGGCCAATGCGGCGACGTGGCTCGCCGAGCCGAACGTGCTGGCCGTCGGCGGCTCCTGGCTGTGCCCGGCCTCGGACATCCGCGCCCGCAACTGGTCCGGCATAACCGCCATGTGTGCGCAGACGATGAAATCGCTGAAAGCGGCCTGAAGATAGGTTACATGAATTTCGAACAGGAACAGGGAGATCGGCCATGACAGCCAGCATCGTGGGTTGGGCCCACACGCCATTCGGAAAGTTCGACGCGGAGACCGTCGAAGGACTCGTCGTGAAGGTCGCCAACGACGCGCTCGCTGACGCCGGCATTTCCGCCTCCGACGTCGACGAGATCATGCTCGGCCATTTCAACGCCGGCTTCTCCCCGCAGGACTTCACGGCCTCGCTGGTGCTGCAGGCTGATCCCGCGCTGCGCTTCAAGCCGACTACTCGGGTCGAGAACGCCTGCGCCACGGGATCCGCCGCCGTGCACCAGGGCATTCGCGCCATCGAAGCTGGCGCGGCGAAGATCGTGCTGGTGGTCGGCGTCGAGCAGATGACGCGAACGCCGGGCCCGGAGATCGGCAAGAACCTCTTGAAGGCATCCTACCTGCCTGAGGACGGCGACACCGTCGGCGGCTTCGCCGGCGTGTTCGGCAAGATCGCGCAGGCCTATTTCCAGAAGTACGGCGACCAGTCGGACGCGTTGGCAATGATCGCCGCCAAGAACCACAAGAACGGCGTCGCCAATCCCTATGCGCAGATGCGCAAGGATTTCGGCTTCGAGTTCTGCCGCTCCGAGAGCGAGAAGAACCCCTATGTCGCCGGTCCCTTGAAGCGGACCGACTGCTCGCTGGTGTCGGATGGCGCCGCGGCGCTGGTGCTGACCGACGCCGAGACCGCGAAGAAGATGGGCAAGGCGGTGAACATCCGCGCCACCGCGCACGCCCAGGATTTTCTGCCGATGTCCAAGCGCGACATCCTGCAGTTCGAAGGCTGCACCGTGGCCTGGCAGCGCGCGCTGCAGAAGGGCGGCCTGCAGCTCTCCGATCTCTCCTTTGTCGAGACCCACGACTGCTTCACGGTCGCGGAGTTGATCGAATATGAGGCGATGGGCCTGGCGCCGAAGGGGCAGGGCGCGCGCGCCATCAAGGAAGGCTGGACCCAGAAGGACGGCAAGCTGCCCGTCAACCCGTCCGGCGGGCTCAAGGCCAAGGGCCACCCGATCGGCGCGACCGGCGTCTCGATGCACGTCATGACCGCGATGCAGCTCACCGGGCAGGCGCCAGAGGGCATGCAGCTCAAGAACGCCCAGCTCGGCGGCATCTTCAACATGGGCGGTGCCGCGGTCGCCAATTACGTCTCGATCCTCGAGCCGGCGAAGTAATCGCGGGCCTTCGGCGATGAACATTGCCGAATGGCTGGCAGCGACGGCGCGGGCACGTCCCGACGCGCCGGCGCTGCTGACCGGCTTCGACCTCGACGCCGACTACGGGACCTTTGCGCGTCGCGCCGCCTCGATCGGGGCAGCGCTGGCGCGTGATCACGGCATCACCGCCGGCGACCGCGTCGCGCTGTTTGCCAGCAATTGCACGCAATATCTCGAATGCCTTTACGGCATCTGGTGGATCGGCGCGGCCGCGATCCCGATCAATGCCAAGCTGCACGGCCGCGAGGCGGCGTGGATCTGTGGCAATGGCGGCGCCAAGCTCGCCTTCGTGTCCGACGACACGATCGCCGCACTGACCGAGGCCAAGGACGATTGTCCCGCGGGCATGACCATGCTCTCCGTCGACAGCGACACCTACCGCGCCATGCGCAGCGGCGAGGGCGCGCCCACCCCGCTGCCGCGCGAGACCGACGATCTCGCCTGGCTGTTCTACACCTCGGGCACCACCGGCCGGCCCAAGGGCGTGATGCTGAGCCACGGCAACCTCGTTGCGATGTCGCTGTGCTATCTCGCCGATGTCGATGCGGCAACGCCGAACGATGCCTCGCTCTATGCCGCGCCGATCTCGCACGGCGCCGGCCTCTACAATTTCCCGCATGTGCGGATGGGCGGCCGGCACGTTGTTCCGCAATCCGGCGGCTTCGATCCGGACGAAGTGCTCAACCTCGGCCGTCAGCTCGACAATGTCGTCATGTTCGCGGCGCCCACCATGGTGCGCCGCCTGGTCGATGCCGCGAAGCGGCGCGGCGAGAACGGCGAGGGGCTGCGCACCATCATTTATGGCGGCGGGCCGATGTATCTCGCCGACATCAGGGACGCGATGGCGACCATGGGCCAGCGCTTCGTGCAGATCTACGGTCAGGGTGAATCGCCGATGACCATCACCGCGCTGTCGCGCGACTGGCACCGGCGCAGCGATCATCCGCGCTATCTCGAACGGCTGGCCTCGGTCGGCACCGCGCAGAGCCTCGTCACCGTGCGCATCACGGACAAGGAGGGCAAGCCTTTGCCCGCCGGCGAGACCGGCGAGATCGAGGTCAAGGGCTCAACCGTAATGCTCGGCTACTGGAACAATCCGAAGGCCAATGCGGAAACCCTGAAGGACGGCTGGCTGCGGACCGGCGACGTCGGCCGCCTCGACGCCGACGGCTTCCTCACGCTGTCGGATCGTTCCAAGGACGTGATCATCTCCGGCGGCACCAACATCTATCCGCGCGAGGTCGAGGAAGCCTTGCTGACCCATCCCGATGTCCGCGAGGTCTCGGCTATCGGTGTGCCGGATCCGGAATGGGGTGAGATCGTCGTCGCCTGCGTCGTACTACAGCACGGCGCCGCGGCTGACGACCGCAAGCTCGACGCGCATTGCCTCGCCTCGATCGCGCGGTTCAAGCGCCCGAAGCGCTACGTCTATCTCGATGCGCTGCCGAAGAACAACTACGGCAAGGTGCTGAAGACCGCGCTGCGGGATATGATGGCAAAGTAGGCCGGTCTGCCTGCCGCGGACATTTGCGATGGCTATAGGCGGCTGCGCCCGGTCGCGCTAACCTCATGAGCGCCTGTCATCCGGAGTACCTGCCATGGGAATTGAAACCTCTCTGTCGCTTTCGGAACTGAACGACCGCATCGCGATCCTCCGGGACAATATCAGGCAACTGATCGAGCAGGCCGCCGGTGCGGCAGGCGCCGAAGTCGAGGAGCGCATTTCCGAGCGGATCGAGCAGCAGAATGCGGAGCTGGAGAAGCTCGTGAAGGCACGCGATGCGATGATCGACAAATAGTCCGGCATCTCCGCCTGTCTGCTCCGGCCGGCGCGGCTGGCGCCGGCACGCATACGCCCATACGCCCGGCGCAGCTTGATCTTGGCAAAAACCTCCCGTTACTAGGTTTCAATCCAGAACAGCCGGGAGTGAACGGAACGATGGGACCACTGCAGGGCATCAAGGTCGTCGACATGACGACCGTGTTGATGGGCCCCTATGCCACCCAGATGCTCGGCGATTACGGTGCCGACGTTATCAAGGTGGAATCGCCCGACGGCGACGTGACGCGGCAGATCGGTCCGACGCGACATCCCGGCATGGGGCCGGTGTTCCTCAATACCAACCGAAGCAAGCGCTCGATCTGCCTCGATCTGAAGAAGCCGGCCGGGCGCGAGGCGGTGCTGCGGCTGATCGCGAAGGCCGACGTGCTCGTCTACAATGTGCGCCCGCAGGCGATGGCCCGGCTGCAACTCGGCTACGACGTGGTGGCGAAGGTCAATCCGCGGCTGGTCTATGCCGGCGTGTTCGGCTTCGGCCAGGAAGGACCGTATGCCGCCAAGCCGGCCTATGACGATCTGATTCAGGGCGCCACCGCGTTGCCGGCGCTGATGGCGCAGACGTCCGACGGCGTACCGCGCTACGTGCCGAATGCGCTGGTCGATCGCATCGTCGGTCTCACCGCGGTCGGCGCGATCTGTGCGAGCCTTGTGCATCGCGACCGGACCGGGCTGGGCCAGCGCGTCGACATTCCGATGTTCGAGACCATGGCCGGTTTCGTCATGGGTGATCACATGGGCGGGCTGACCTACGATCCACCGCTCGACAAGGGTGGCTATGCGCGCCACCTTTCGCCGGACCGGCGGCCGTACAAGACGTCCGACGGCTACATCTGCGTGATCGTCTATAACGACAAGCAGTGGGAGAATTTCTTCAAGGCGACCGGGCGCGACGACCTGCGCAGCAATCCGAAGTTCGCGACCTTCGCCGGCCGTGCCACCAATATCGATACGGTCTATGCTGAGCTCGCGCGTATCCTGCTGACCAAGACCACCGCCGAGTGGAACGAGATTCTCGAGCAGGCCGACGTGCCGGTCATGCCGATGCATGACCTCGAGAGCCTGTTGCAGGATCCGCATATGGTCGCGACCGGCATGTTCCCGGTTGCGGAGCATCCGACCGAAGGGCGCATCCGCAGCATGAAGGTGTCGGCGCGCTGGTCGGAGACCAAGGCAGAGCCGCAACGCCTGGCACCACGGCTCGGCCAGCACGGCGAGGAGATCCTGCGGGAGATGGGCTACTCCACTGACGAGATCGCCGCGATGGTGCGCGACGGCGTCACCAAGCTTGCGAACAACATTTAAGGACAGCACCCATGGATTTCGCACTCTCGGCCAACCAGGAATCGATCCGCGATGCCATCGGGAAGATCTGCTCGCGCTTCGACGATGCCTACTGGTTGAAGAAGGACAAGGAGGGCGGCTATCCGGCCGACTTCCATCGCGCGCTGGCCGATGCCGGCTGGCTCGGCATCTGCATCCCCGAGGAATATGGCGGCTCCGGTCTCGGCATCACCGACGCCGCGATCATGATGCGCACGATCTCGGAGTCGGGCGCCGGCATGTCCGGCGCCTCCGCCGTGCACATGAACGTGTTCGGACTCAATCCCGTGGTGGTGTTCGGCACCAAGGAGCAGTGCCAGCGCATGCTGCCGCCGATCATCGACGGCCGCGACAAATCCTGCTTCGCCGTCACTGAGCCGAACACCGGCCTCAATACCACCCAGCTCAAGACCCGCGCGGTGCGCCAGGGCGACAAGTACATCGTCAATGGCCAGAAGGTATGGATCTCGACCGCGCAGGTCGCCAACAAGATCCTGCTGCTCGCCCGCACCACGCCACTCGAGGAGGTGCGTAGCCCGACCCACGGTCTCAGCCTGTTCTACACCGACTTCGATCGCAAGCGCGTCACCGTGCACGAGATCGAGAAGATGGGCCGCAAGCCCGTCGACTCCAACGAATTGTTCTTCGAGAATTTCGAGATCCCAGTCGAGGACCGCATCGGCGAGGAGGGCCGCGGTTTCGAATACATCCTGCACGGCATGAACCCCGAGCGCATCCTGATCGCGGCCGAAGCCGTCGGCCTCGGCCAGATTGCGCTGAAGCGGGCGTCGGAATACGCCAAGGGCCGTATCGTGTTCAATCGTCCGATCGGCATGAACCAGGCGATCCAGCATCCGCTGGCGAAGTGCTGGATGGAGCTCGAGGCCGCCTGGCTGATGGTGCTGCGCGCCGGCTGGCAGTATGACCAGAACCTGCCCTGCGGTCCCGCCGCGAACTCCGCCAAATATCTCGCGGCCGAGGCCGGCTTCCACGCCTGCGAGCAGGCAGTGATGACTCACGGCGGCTTCGGCTACGCCAAGGAATATCACGTCGAGCGCTATCTGCGGGAATCCTTGATCCCGCGCATCGCGCCGATCAGCCCGCAACTGATCCTCAGCTTCATCGGGGAGAAGGTGCTTGGCCTGCCGAAGTCGTATTGATGAGAATGGGCTCGGGGAGGCGCGCCGCTGTCTTCTCCTTCCCCCTGAAAGAGGGAGGGCAGGGTGGGGGTCAGCCGCGGGTGAGAGCAGATGGGGCGGAGACAGATCCCCACCCGGCTTGCTGCGCAAGCCGACCTCCGCTGTGCAAGGGGAGGTGAAGAGATGAGCTTCATCACCGGCGTCGGCCTCACGTCCTACGGCAAGCACGAGGGCTCGTCCTCGCTCGACCTGATGAGCAAGGCAGCCGAGCTCGCGATCGCTGATGCAGGGCTGAAGCGCTCCGACATCGACGGCATCCTGTGCGGCTATTCGACGGTCTCACCGCACATTATGCTGGCGACCGTGTTCGCCGAGCATTTCGGCATTCGCCCGTCCTATGCTCACGCGGTGCAGGTCGGCGGCGCAACCGGCCTTGCGATGACCATGCTGGCGCATCATCTGGTCGATGCCGGTGTCGCCAAGCACGTGCTGGTGGTCGGCGGCGAGAACCGGCTGACCGGGCAGAGCCGCGACGCCTCGATCCAGGCGTTGGCCCAGGTCGGCCATCCCGATTACGAGGTGACGCTGGGGCCGACGATCCCGGCCTATTACGGCCTGGTGGCGACGCGCTACATGCATGAGTACGGCGTGACGCAGGAGGACCTCGCCGAGTTCGCGGTGCTGATGCGCAAGCATGCGCTGATGCATCCCGGTGCGCAGTTTCACGAGCCGATCACGGTTGCCGACGTGATGGCCTCGAAGCCGGTGGCGATGCCGCTCAAGCTGCTGGATTGCTGCCCGGTGTCCGACGGCGGCGCGGCGTTCGTGATCAGCCGCGAAGCGACCAGCGACAGGCAGGTGCGGGTCCGCGGTTGCGCGCAGGCCCACACCCATCAACACGTCACGGCCGCGCCCGCATTGAGCGAACTCGGCGCGGAGATTTCGATCGCGAAGGCGAAGCAGGCAGCAGGCCTCGGGATTGCGGATGTCCGCTATGCCGCGGTCTATGACAGCTTCACCATCACGCTTGCGATGCTGCTGGAGGATTTGGGACTCGCGAAGCGCGGCGAAGCGGCGGCCCGGGTTCGAGCCGGATATTTCGATCAGAACGGCGAGATGCCGCTCAACACTCATGGCGGTCTGCTCAGCTACGGCCATTGCGGCGTCGGCGGTGCGATGGCCCATCTGGTCGAGACCCATCTGCAGATGACCGGCCGCGCCGGCAATCGTCAGGTTCGCGATGCCTCGATCGCGCTGCTGCATGGCGATGGCGGCGTGCTGTCCTCGCATGTCAGCATGTTCCTGGAGCGCGTACGATGAGCGGGCAGATCATTGATTGGACCAAGGGCGCGGAAGCCATCGTCTATCAAACCTGCAACGCGTGCGGTGCCCGGCAATATTTCCGCCGCAGCTTCTGCGGGGCCTGTGGCTCGCCTGATGTGACCGAGCGTCGCGCCAGCGGGGTAGGGACGGTGTATGCGACCTCGCTGGTCTGCCGCGCCGCCACGCCGGAGACGCGGGCGCATGTGCCCTACAACATCGTGCTGGTCGATACCGATGAGGGATTCCGCATGATGGCTCACGGTGACAATGCCCTTGCCATTGGCGACAAGGTCACCGCCCGCTTCACGCAATTCGCGGGACGGCTGGTTCCGTATTTCGAGAAGGCAAGGTGAGGGGCGAGGGCGAACCAATCAGGACGCGATACCCAGCCTGACCATTCGCCTTCGCCCCTCCAAGTCACGGGTACTATCGCCAGTAGAAAATGACGCTGGCGATGACGAGCATCGCCGTCACCGCCAGCACTTGCGCAAGCGCCTCCGAGGCCGCCCTCTTGGTGGCTTCCTTCATGCGTTCTCCCTAGACCCGGGCATGACTCATCGTTGCGCTGCAAGCGCTCGACGGTCAGATTTTGTACTCGGAACACCCCGCGACGAGTATTCGCTTTGACGAGTCCCCACTCAGCGAATATCGACCGCGTGAAGGTTGATTAGCATTGCGGCGGCAATTTGGCTCGGGCGTGTTGCTCGCGCGACGGCCGGCAGATAGTGTTTTGGAACCGACAGAAACGGCAACACGATCAAGGTTAGGAAATGGCCCGTATCGATTACTCCGATCCCGCACAGGCAAGCCCGCGGACCCGCGAGATCCTGGACAAGAACCGCAACGCCAACATCTTTCGCATGATGGCGCATTCGCCGAGCTATTTCGAACAGTATTGCCGGCTCGGCGGCGCGATCCGTCACAAGGGCGAACTCGATCCCGTCGTGCGCGAGCTTGCGATCACCCGCACCGGCATTCTCTGCGAAGCCCCCTACGAGATCGTTGCGCACAAGCGGATCGGCAAGAATGTCGGTGTCACCGACGAGCAGAACGCGGCGCTGGAGAACTGGCAGGCCGCGACCTGCTTCAACGACGTGCAGCGCGCGGCGCTCGCCTTCACCGACGAGATCGTCAAGCTCAAGAAGCCGACGGACGCGACCTTCAGGGCGATCGCCTCGAAGCTGACACTGGGCGCGCTGATCGAGCTGCAGCTTTCGGTCGGGTTCTACATCATGACCTCGAAGTTCCTGGAGACCTTCGAGATCGACATGCAGCCGGTGACGGAAGTGGTGAGCTAGGCTGATGCCTCCTTTGCCTCGCCCCGCTTGCGGGGAGAGGCCGGAGCGCATGCAGCGAAGCGGAATGCGGCCCGGTTGAGGGGGGAGTCTCCGCGAACTCCATTCCGAGCCACTTAGCGGAAGCCGCCCCTCACCCCGACCCTCTTCCCGCAAGGGCTGGGAGAGGGAGGAGACTCAGCCCGACGTCAGCAGTTCGACCTTGGCATTCGCGATGATCAGCCGCTCGGCGAGGATCTGCGCGAGGTTACGCATGATCCGCTCACCGCCATGGGGATGCTCGCGCCGAAAATGCTCGAAGTCCCGGATTGTCACCTCATAGGCGGTCGCCGACATGTCGGCGAGCACGTCGGCGGAGCGTCGTGGCTCCAGCAGCGCCATCTCGCCAAAGGCCATGCCGGCGGTCAGCGTCGCCAGCCTGATGCCGTCGGGCAGGGTGACATGGACGACGCCGCTGCGCAGGAAGAACAACGAGGTCGCCTCGTCGCCGGCCGCGACGATCTTCTCGTTCGGCTGGTAGGTCGTGATCGTGCTGAGCGCATTAAGGCTGGCGAGTTCTTGCTCGCTCAGTCCGGCGAGTAGCGGCTGCTCCGAAAGTTCGGTGGTCTCGAAGAAGTCGATCGAGCCGCCGTAGCGGTAGACGATCTGGTCCTCGGCCCATTCGATCGCGGTGTCGAGCAGGTAGAAATCCCTGATATTGCCGAGCCGGCTGGTCCACTCGCTGATCGTCGCCCACTCCCGCGACGTCCGCTTGATGCCTGAGAGGACCACGGTGACGCCGAGCTCGGCCAGCTCCCTGAAGGCTTCCGCCACCAGCCGCGCGCCGGCACGCGTCGTCGCGGTGACGCGGCGAAGGTCGAAGATCACGAACTGTGGACGCGGTCCGCCGGCGAGGCGGCGCGACACGTAATCGACATTGGAGAGCGACAGCGTGCCGACCAGCTCGATCACGCGCACCTCCTGGAAGTGCCTGGCCAGAATCTCTTGCTCCTGGGGGCGGCGCACCCGCCGCGAAGGATTCTTGCCGATATTGTAATCGGCGATGATGCTGTGGCGCGCGTCGTCGCTGCGATTGAGCATGTGCAGGTCGTAATGTGCGGACAGCGCCTCGCAAATCTTGATGCCGCGCACGCTGTTGCCGTGCTTGTCGAGCTTCGGCGAATAGCTGCCGAGCCCGAGCCGCGCCGGCAGCGCCGCCAGAATTCCGCCGCCGACGCCGCTCTTGGCGGGGATGCCGACGCGGTAGATCCATTCGCCCGCATAGTCGTACATGCCCGATGACGTCATCACCGAGAGCGTGCGGGAGATCGCGTAGGGTGTCACCACCTGCTCGCCGGTCAGCGGGTTGACGCCGTGATTGGCGAGCGTTGCCGCCATCACCGCGGTGTCGCGCGCGGTGACGAGGATCGCGCATTGCCGGAAATAGACGTTGAGCACGTCAGGCACGTTCTCGGTGATCACGTCATTGGTGCGCAGCAGATAGCCGATCGCCCGGTTGCGGTCGCCGGTCGCGCTCTCCGAGGCATAGACCGCCTCGTCCACATCGAGCTCGCGGCCGGCGAAGCGCCCAAGCGCGTCGCGGATATACGCGAACGCACCGTCGCCCTTGGCCGCGTGGATCAGGCCTGAGCAGGCGATCGCGCCGGCGTTGACCATCGGGTTGAAGGGGTGGTTTTGCGCATTCAGCCGGATCGAGTTGAAGGGATCCCCCGACGGTTCGACGCCGATCACGCTTTCCACCCGCTCGGCACCCAGCGTGTCCAGCGCCAGCGCGAACACGAACGGCTTCGACATCGACTGGATGGTGAAGGGGATACGGCTGTCGCCGACCTCGTAGACGTGGCCGTCGAGGGTCGCGAGGCTGATGCCAAAATGGGCAGGATCGGCCTTGCCAAGCTCGGGAATGTAGTCGGCGACGGTGCCGCCGGTCTCGGGCAGGAAATCTGCGTAACAAGTGTGCAGAAACCGCAGCAGCGGCGGCTTCGAGCTGGACCAGGCCGTGGTGGTGGGGGTGACGGGTGGAGGCGATCGTTTCATCGCCTCCGTTGTGCAACGCAATCAGCGCGCGCGCAACTGGTTCGGAACCAGTCCCATGACGGGGGAGCTGGCGTTGCGATCACTGCGATCCTTCGGGTGATCGACGGTCCTTGACGATAGAAGGGTTGCCGAGGCGGCCTTCGGCTCGTCCGCTACGTCCTTAGTACCGTTGTACTTGAGGCGTTCTCAGAGAAGATGTGCCATGTCTCCCTGCCTGACGGACGAGAGACGTCCTTCGGCCCTCGGCCTGCGATGACCGGGGGCTTTTTTTGCAACGACGGTCAGTGATGCCGCCGCGTGACCGACGATACGACGCGTGGGGACAGACCGCCGAGGTAACGACCTCGGCAGTGAACCCAATCGGAGAGACCTCGACCTCAGTCGCAGCGGCGCTCCCGGCGCGTGATCCTACGGCCATCGCCACGGTCCACCGTGACGCTCTCTGTCCGGCAGCGCCGTCCTGGACCGACGGTGACGCCCCCAGGGCCGATGCCAACGGTTGTGTCGCGATTGTAGCGGTCACGGTCTCGGTAGTAACGATCCTCGCGATCCCGTCCGACCTGGACATCAACGCCTTGGGCCATCTTGACGTTTTGAGCCTTGGCTGGAGTGGCAAGCGGGATCGTGGTCAGTGCCGCTGCGGCTATCGCCAAGACCAAAGTAATCTTCAACATCGGAACTCCCTCCTTGAGGTTGAACCGGTGTAACGGGAGCGAACATCGACCGTTCCTCGCCAAGCGCCGATGGCTCGCATTTGGCGTGAGGACCGCCGGTTAGCCCCGATCGGCCTATCGCGTCAGGATTATTGTCGGATTTTGCCGGCGTCGCTCATGGGTCGCTGGCTGCACTAGTGATAAGCGCACTTGTGCCAGCCATCGCTAGATGCGTCACGTCGGTGTCAGGATGCTGGGATGCGTCGGCAGGTGATAGGTGAATGGGTCGGATGGGCCGCCCCTGCCGCGGCGAACGAGCCGTCGCTCTTCCACAAGCCTACGACATGCTGCATTGACGCGTTGCATCGTGGCCTTGTCGCCGAACAGCTTGCCGGCGATGCCTTCCGCAGACAGTCCAGGCTGCGCCATCACCACACGCAGAATGTCGTTAGCAACGGTCATCAAGTCTCCGTCCTTCTCAAGGCGCGAGCCTCGGACAACATGACGAAGCCGTGGGAGAGACAAGTTACTTTCGACCTGCGGAGGTGGCTCCAATGCTCGATGATCTCGTGCGCGATAGGCACGAACTGTGGTGAACCATGATCACGCCACGGTCCAGCCAGAGCGTCGCCACGATGGCTCGCCACGCTCGCAACACCAGCGCGAGGTCAACGCGGTCTCGCTCAGATCATCTTCAGCCAGCCCCGCAGCCGAGACCGCGCCCTCTTGCTCGAACCGGTTATTGGTAATGCTTGGGTGCCACACACGCGGCACCCAGCATAGACGGCCCGGCCACTCCTAGGACTACCCCAAGGCCCTTGGCGCCGGGCCGTCTTTTGCTTCCTCATACACAAAGGCCCACAGAGAGGGGCCTCGTCGTGTCGTGCCGGCATCTTGCGAGTGCAGTCCTGCGTACCGAGCAACGTGCCGACATGACTTTCGCCACTTCTGCGCGGGGTGCTATTCGTGTTGACCTAACTATGCCCCATTCCCCCGCCCAAGTCGGAATCGAAATTGCTCTCGCGCGCTTCCGGCCGATCCAACTGCAAAGCTTGGCCAGGGCCATTCGTGTACGCTCAACGCAAAGGATCATTATGAACGTTCTAAAGATCGCCGCCGTGGCTATGGTGGCCCTTGGCACTTCGCTTGCCGGCTGCGCACAGACCCCCCAAGACCAGCGCACACTGGTTGGAGCAGGCTTGGGCGCGGCCAGCGGGGCGCTGATTGGTCAAGCCATCGGCAGAAACACCGCAGGCACGGTTCTCGGCGCCGGTGCAGGCGCCTTGCTTGGCGCCGCTGTTGCCAATTCTACGCAGCAGCCACAGTACGGCGGGCGCACCATGTGCCGCTATCGCGCTCCGGACGGCAGCATCTACGTCGCCGAGTGCGATGAGCGCTATTATCGTGGCCAGTACTGACGCCAAGCGCCCCGAAATCGGCGACCTGACCTCTGACGAAACAAGTTGACGCCGTGCGAGGCGGCAATCAGATCGCAATCGTAACTCGGTTGCCGACTGTATTGGCCTAAACCGCGCGCGCCCAGCGGCTCTATTGCACTGAGCGACAGGCTCGACAACATGCTGGCCTCTGATCGGCCGCCGTCATGCTTTTGACTGCGCGCTCGAGACGATTATGTCGTGCTTTGCTCAGCAAGCCGCGGCAACGGTGCCGATTGCGTCATAACTGGTTGAGGAGCGGTGCCTGGCGGCGGGTCAACACGAGTGCAACCGCGGTCGTGGGCACGAGGATTGCCAGCCCCAGCAGCGTCACCTGAACCTGCGAGAGCGGGTTGATGCCCCCGCCGGGCGTCGCCACCACGAAGCCGCCGATCACCAGCAGCACGCGCACTGGCCACTCCAGGGCGCCTGCGCCGCGGAGATCGCCGACATAAGCCAGGTAGCCTTGGATGCCGCCGCAGATAAACAGCGTGCCGAAGGTGGCGAGCGCCATCAAGCCGAGGCCGGCAAGGTAGGGGCTCGGTCCCTGCAGCACCAGCGCCGGATTGAGCACGAAGAAGAACGGGATGAAGTAGATGATGCTGCCGACCCACATCGATTCCCATCCGGTCTTCATCGCCGGCGAGCCTGCGATGCCGGCGGCGGCGAACGAAGCGATCGCGACCGGCGGCGTGATCGACGACAGCATGCCCCAATAGAAGATGAACATGTGCACGGCCATCCGGTTGAGCCCGAGCTTCTCCAGCGCCGGTGCCACCAGGATCGCGAGGAAGATATAGCAGGCCGTCGTCGTCAGCCCGAGGCCGAGGATCAGGCTGGTGAACGCGCACATCACGAGCAGCAGGAGCGCATTGTCGCCGGCGAGCGTCAGCAGGTCGTTGGCGAGGCTCGACACCACGCCGGTCATCGAGAACGCGCCGATCAGGAGGCCGCAGCCGGCAAGGATGCCGACGAGCTCGACGAAGGTGCGGCCGTTGACCTCGAGGAACTTGGTGATGGTCGCCAGCGTCCAGCGGGTGTCCTTCGAGAAGATCTGGTTCAGCACCAACAGTAATGCGGTCGCGTAGAACGGTGCGTGGCTCTCGCGCTTGAAGTAGAGCAGCATCACGATCAGCAGCGCGATCACGAACACGTAGTACCAGCCGTCCTTGATCGTATCCATCACGCGCGGCAGCTCGGCGCGCGGAATACCCTTCAGCCCATGGCGTGCGGCGTAGCAGTCGACCTGCATGAACAGGCCGACATAGTACAGCACGGCCGGGATGATGGCGGCGACCGCGACCTCGGCGTAACTGACGTTGAGGAATTGCGCGATCACGAACGCGGTCGCGCCCATCACCGGCGGCGCTAGCACCGCGCCGGTCGACGCGCAGGCTTCGATCGCGCCGGCATAGGAGGCGCGGAATCGGCTCTTCTTCATCACGGGAATGGTCATTGTGCCGGCGGTCAGCACGTTGGAGACGATCGAGCCCGACATCATGCCGAGCAGGCCTGAGGCAAAGATGCAGACCTTGGCCGCGCCGCCGCGGAAGGTGCCGCAGAGCGCGAAGGCGAGGTTGATGAAGAACTTTCCGGCTCCGGTCATCATCAGCGCCGTGCCGAACACCAAGAAGCCGATCACGGTGTCGGCAAAGGCCTGGATCGGAATGCCGAGCAGGCTTTCGCCCGACAGCACGTGATAAGCCGTGGTCTGGTCGAGCGTGAGCTGCGAGCCTCTGAAGGGTCCAAGCCAGTTGGCCTCGGCGAACAGCGGATAGACGGTGAAGGGCAGCACGCAGAGCAAGAGGCTCCAGCCGCCGGTGCGGCGCAGCGCCTCCATCAGCGCGGCCCACATCACGAGGCCCGCAACGATGACGTTCTGTGGCGCACCATCGGATTCCCAGCCGAACTGCGCGGCCTTGCGCACGTTCAGCATCAGCCAGATCGCGGCGGCAAACGTCACGAACGATAGCGCGACGTCGTACCAGGGGATGCGGTTCAGTGGTGCGTTGTCCGCCCCCGGGAAGATCAGGAACGTGAAGGGAAGCATCAACGCGATCAGGAGATAGAAATATTCGGTGTTGAGCTGGGTGTAGTCGATGAAGAAGCGCAGCGAGAACTGCTGGTTGATGCAGAGCAGGATGGTGGCGGCGGTGGCAACGACCAGCGTCCAGCGCCAGCCGCCGCGCAGTGTGCGCACGCGCGTAACCTCGGCCTCCTGGAGGTTGCCAAGGCCGGCATGAGGATCCTCGAACTCGATCTTCTTCGCGGGCGCAGCCGCAGCGCTATCGGACATCGCAGTCCCCCAGAATCCTGATTGCCTTATGCGGTGGGCGGCTTTCGGCCGCTACTCGAAGCCGTTCGGCATGTTGGCCTTGGCGAGCGCCGATGCGCGCGCTTTCATCCAGCCGTCGAGGAAGGCTTTATCGTCGGAGGGCGGGCTGGACTTGCCGTATTCCGTCCAGGCCGCGGCCAGCACTTGCTGGCGCTTGTAAAGCGCGTTGTTGTGGGCGTCCTGCTCGGCGCTCCAGTGACCGGCCTCCTTGAGCGCCTTCACGGCGCCAGGATGCACCGGCACGACCCAGTTCTTGGTCTGACGATCGGCGCCGAGCCCCGCGGCACCCGGCGCGGAATCCTTGTAGGCGTCGTAGTTCACGATCATCGCCTTGGTGATGGCATAGACCTGCTCAACCGGCTGCGAGGCATAGGCGACGAAGATCGGGTAGGGGTAGTTGCCGAGCTCGATCGGCTTGTCGGGCGAGATGCCGGCACCGCAGGTCGCAGTCTGCGGGAAGAAGAACGAGCCGACCTTGTGCACGCGCGCCCAGCCCTCCTTGTCGCTGGCGGGCAGCGGCGGCCAGACCAGGCCGCGCGGCGATGTCTCGGCTTCCTTGGCGGGGCCCGTAATCGTTGTGCCGAAAGCGGCGTCGGCGTCGTTGTTGACGAGGCCCTTCCACATTGCGCCGTAGCTGGCGAATTCGACGACCTTGACGTCGTCCTTGGTGAGGCCGCCAAAGGCAAGCATCGCGAGCGAATTCTGGTTCAGGGCCGGCGAGCCGACCACGAAGCCGACGCGCTTGCCGCGGAGATCCTTGATCTCCTTGACGCCCGCATCGGCGGCCACGCCGAGCGCGCCACAATTGCAGTCAACCGACGACAGCAGCAATTGCAGCGGCTGCGGGCCCCATTCCTTGGCGCCGAATTCGAACACGCCTTCCTGCGCGAAGTAGGTCCCCGATCCCATCGCCGAGGAGATCGCTCGCTTGGCGCGCAGCGGCGCCAGGCGCGCGACATCGTTGCCGGCCGGAAGCACCCGAACGTCGGTGCCGTATTTGTCCTTCAGCATCTTGCCGACACCGACCGCAATATTGAAGCCGGCGGTGCCGGTGTCATAGGCCGTCACCGCCATGGTCGGCGGCAGCTTGATGTCCTCGGCCGAGGCGGGCAGCGCTGTCGTCAGGGAAAGGCCGGCAAGAGCGGCAGGCGCGAGCGCCATCAGCCGATGAATCATAATTCCTCCCAATGTTTCGCTGTGCGAAACTTTTCGCGGGAGAAATGATTGCATCACGATCCTGCGATGGCAACGCCGGCAGGCGACGAGCTGGCGATTTGCGCTATTGCATCACCAGACAGATTGTCGCGGGTGAGTTTTGGGCGGCGGCGCTCAGGCCTCGATGATTGCGACGGCCTGACCTTCAGCGATCACGTCATCAATCTTGACCAGAATCGACTTGATTTTCCCTGCTGTTGACGAGGTGACGGGTATTTCCATCTTCATGGCTTCGACGAACGCGATCTCGTCGCCATCGCCGACGCTGCTGCCGGTCTCAACAGGAAGCGCGCAAACGCGCCCGGCGACTTCGGTCACGATCTTGATGTCTGGCATTCCACTCTCCGATACCGCCTTGCCGAAATTTCATCCGGCGAACGGCTTTTTGTTGTGGCCGCACATTGCCTGAGGTAGCTTGTTCTGCAAGCGGAATTTTATTCCGTAGGACGGAACGGAGCCAGGGATATGGGACGGCGCTCGGAACGGCTTAGCAGGCAGGGAATGCTCGCCGGCGAGACAGGCGACGGCGATGTCATTCAGGTGGTTTCGCGCGCCTTTGATGTGTTGCGGTGCTTCGAGGGCCACGAGTCTCGTCTCGGCAATCTCGAGATCTCAAATCGCTGCGGTCTGCCGCGCTCGACGGTGTCGCGCCTGACGCACACGCTGACGCGGATGGGACAGCTCGTCTATCTGCCGCGCGATCAGAAATATCGCATCGGCCCGAGCGCGGTGGCGATGAGCACGACGATGATGAAGGGGCTGCAGCTTCGCAATTTGATCCGGCTGCGCCTGCAGGATGTCGCCGAGCAACTGCCGGGCACCGTGGGCTTCGTGATCCCGGATCGCTTCCATCTGGTCTACCTCGAATTCGCCCGCGCCGCGAACGCGCTCGGGCTGCACGAGACCACCGGCAGCCGCATCTCGATGGCGACGACGGCCGCAGGCCATGCCTATACCGCGGCGCTCGATCCGGAGGTCGGCGATGCGCTGATCGCGGAGATGGAGCGCGAGATGCCCGATGGCGCGAAGCTGTTGACGCCGCGCATCGAGGCCAATCGCCGTCATCTGCGCGAACATGGCTATGTCGTCGCCTGCGGCCTCTGGAGCCCGCACATCAATGGTGTCGCGGTGCCGCTGTGGTCGCCGCAATATCAGACCTATGTCGTGACCACGATCGGCCTGCTCTCGGCGATGTATGACGAGAAGCGGCTGCATGCCGAAGTCGCGCCGCAGATGGTCGAGCTCGGCGCCGCGGTCGGCAGCCTGCTCGAAGGCGCCGACGGCGATATCTTCTCCAACCGGCTCGATCGTAAGTCGCTTCCGGTGACCGCTCATAACAACAACAAGATGATCAAGACGGAGGCAATGAATGACCTGGAAGCCGGAACTCGACGACCTCGCCCGGCGCGAAGCATTCGCGCGGGAGATGGGAGGCGTTGACAAGGTCAAGCGACAACGTGACCAGGGCCGGCTGACCGTCCGCGAACGCATCGACAAGCTCGTCGACCAGAACAGCTTCCACGAAATCGGTGCCATCTCCGGCATCGCCGAATATGACGAGAACAATGAGCTCAAGCATCTGACGCCGGCGAACTGCGTGTTCGGCCGCGCCAGGGTTGACGGCCGCACCGTGGTGGTGGTCGGCGACGACTTCACCGTGCGCGGAGGCTCGGCCGACGCGTCGATTTCCGCCAAGCCACTGATGGCGGAGGAGATGGCGCACGACTTCCGGCTGCCGATCATCCGTATGATCGAAGGCTCGGGCGGCGGCGGTTCGGTGAAGACCATCGAGACGAGGGGCGCCGCCAATCTGCCCGGCGGCGTCGGCGGCACGCGCTCCTACTGGTTCACGCTCGCCAATCTGGCCCGCGTACCCGTGGTCGGTCTTGGGCTCGGCTCGGTCGCCGGCCTTGGCGCCGCACGGCTGGCGGCGACGCATTACTCCGTCATGACGAAGGATTCCGCGATGTTCGTCGCCGGTCCCCCCGTCGTGAAGCGGCTGGGCCAGGATCTGACCAAGCAGGAGCTCGGCGGCGCCGATATCCAGACCCGCGCCGGCGGGATCGACCAGGCTGTCGAGACCGAGGAGGAGGCGTTCGAATATGCTCGGCGCTTCCTGTCCTATTTGCCGTCGTCGGTCTATGAGCTGCCGCCCACGATCCCGTGCACCGACGATCCTGAGCGGGCCGAGGAGTCGCTGCTGAGGGCGGTGCCGCGCAGTCGCCGGCAGGTCTACAAGATGCGCCCGATCATCGAGGCGGTGGTCGACAAGGGCTCGTTCTTCGAGGTCAGCGCCAATTTCGGCCGGCCGATGATCACGGGGCTGGCGCGGATCGAGGGCCGGGCGGTGCTGCTGCTGGCGAGCGATCCGTTCCATTACGGCGGCTCGTGGACGGCGGACGCCTGCCAGAAGGTGGTGCGCTGGGTCGACTTCGCCGAGACTTTCCATCTGCCGGTGGTCTATCTGATGGACTGCCCCGGCTTCATGATCGGGCTCGAGGCGGAGAAGACGGCGACCATCCGCCACGGCGTGCGGGCGATGGCAGCGGTCAACCAGAGCACGGTGCCCTGGTGCACCATCATCATCCGCAATGCGTTCGGCGTCGCAGGCGTGGTGCACCAGCCGGCCAACCGCTTCTCGATGCGCTACGCCTGGCCGTCGGCCTATTGGGGCTCGCTGCCGCTCGAGGGCGGCATCGAGGCGGCCTATCGCGCGGAGATCGAGGCGGCGGCCGATCCCGCCGCGAAGCTGCGCGAGATCGAGGACCGTCTCAACAAGCTGCGCTCGCCGTTCCGCTCCGCCGAGAAGTTCTGGGTGGAGGAGGTGATCGACCCGCGCAAGACGCGCTCGCTGCTGTGCGAGTTCGCGCGCCTCGCCGAGCCGATCCGCACGCCGGGCCCGCCCGGCAACATGGTGACGCGGCCTTAGCTGCCGGCCGATCGTCATTGCGAGCCAACGGGTCGCGCGAATGCGCGCCCGATGACAGGCTCCGCGAAGCAATCCACGTCACCGCTTGCTGAAGCATGGATTGCTTCGTCGCTTCAGCGCAAAATTGCTTTGCAATTTGGTCGCGAGCTCCTCGCAATGACGCTCAGGACCATCGGCTACGGCTCGCTCTCCCGATGCACGTCGTGGATCACGATGCCCATGCCGCTCTCGGGCATCTTGATCCAGTCGCGGCGCTTCAGCGAGCGCTTGGTGTCCTCATGTCCGCTCGCCCAGTGCTCACGCATCGAGGTGCCCGAGAATTCGTGATCCTTGGCGTCGCCCTCATAGGCCTTCTGCTGGTAGATCAGTTGCAGCAGCGTGATCCCGGGCAGGGTGCTGTTGGTCTTCTTGAGCTGGCGTTCCTCCTCCGACAGCTCGTCGTCCGGGATCTTCGACAGCGCGCGGTGCAAGGCGGTACGCAGCGCATAGGTCTTGCGGTAGACATCGGTGTTGTAGCGGGTGCGCGACGAATACATGATGTCCTTGTGACGGGCCATCACGTCCTGGATGTCGCGCGGCAGCGCGCCGCGCGCCGAGAACAAATCGACCTGGAACACCAGCGAGTTCAGGCTGTCCTCCTGGTCGAGCAGATGCTGCAGCGGCGTGTTGGAGACAATGCCGCCATCCCAGAAGTGGTCGGTGCCGACCTTGACCATCGGCAAGGCCGGCGGCAGCGCGCCGCTCGCCATGATGTGCTCGGGGATGATCTCGTCATGGGCATTGTCGAAATAGATGAAGTTGCCCGAGAGCACGTTCACGGCGCCGACCGCGAAGCGCATGATCTTGGAATTGATGCGGCCGAAATCGACCAGCTCGAGCAGCGACTCGCGCAGCGGCGCGGTGTCGTAGTAGCTGGTGGCGGTGCGCGCGCCGGTCGGGCTGAACCACGGATTGGTCGGATGCGGGGTGAAGAAGCCGGGCTGTCCCAGCGTGGTCGTGATCCATGAGCTGGTGAGATTGCGCGCCTTGCGGAAGATGTCGCCGTCGGGGGTGTAGTGCCAGATCTTGCGGCTGGTGATGCGATCCCAGAACGTATGCAGCCGCTCCAGCCGTCGCTCCGGTGGATTGCCGGCGATGATCGCCGAGTTGATCGCGCCGATCGAGACGCCGCACACCCAATCCGGCTCGATATTGGCCTCGTGCAGCGCCTGATAGACGCCCGCCTGGTAGGCGCCGAGCGCGCCGCCACCCTGCAAGACCAATGCGACCCGATCGCACCCTTCGGGCCGCCAGCCCGGCGTCGCGTGATCGATCGTATCGAGGTGAGGGGATCGCGCATCCATGACCGTCACTCCTTGCGCGGCGAGAATTCAGCCGAGCCATGACGCCGTGATGACAACCGCTGCGTCCGTGCCGCCCGTATCCGGCGCACTTGCCTGCATGGTGAGCATGGCCTTGTCTTGCGAAGCGCAGGTCACGCGGCTGACGGAAATCCCTCACATCGCTGTCAATCAGGGTCGCTAGCCTCCCCGCCGACATTTCAAGCAGGGGGTTGTCGCGATGCGCAGGGAAGAACTGCTCAAGCTTCCGTCGATGCCGGCCGCCGGTCCGAGCTATCCAGCCGGTCCATACCGCTTCATCGACCGCGAATTCCTGGTCATCACCTATGAGACCGACCCGGAGCTGATCCGCGCCGGCCTGCCCGAGCCGCTGGAGCCGGTTGCCGATCCGATCGTGCATTACGAATGGATCAAGATGCCCGATAGCTCCGGCTTCGGCAGCTACACCGAGTCCGGCCTCGTGATCCCCGCGCGGCTCAATGGCGAAGAGGTCAATTTCGTCTGCCAGATGTATCTTGACGACGACCCGCCGATCGCCGCGGGCCGTGAGATCTGGGGCTTTCCGAAGAAATACGCCCATCCCAAGCTCGAGATCGTCAAGGACACGCTGACCGGCACGCTGGAATATGCCGGGCAGCTCGTCGCCATGGGCACGATGGGCTACAAGCACGAGAGCATGGCCGGCAATGGCGACATCACCCGCGCCACACTGTCGAAGACGCAAATCAATCTGAAGATGATCCCGGGCGTCGACGGCCAGCTCGAGATCTGCCAGCTCGTCGCGATCAACCTCACCGACATCGTGGTCAAGGGCTCGTGGATCGGGCCCGGCCGGCTGCATCTGGTGCCCCATGTCAACGCGCCGGTGGCGGATTTCCCGGTCAAGCGCGTGATCGGCGCGCATCACTTCCTCGCCGATCTCACGCTGCCCTTCGGCCGCGTCGTGCTCGACTACAACAAGGAAGTCGTGGAGACGATGCCGGCCGACCTCGCCGCGGAATAGCACGACGCGGCTTGCATCAGGCCGCCGCGGGTTTGACCGCCGGTTTCACCTCGGCTTGGGTCTGCTGCCGTGCGATCGCCAGCACGATCAGCGAGGCGATCACGCAGAGCGCGCCGGCGATGAAGAAGGCCGGCAGGTAGGTCTGATAGATCGTCCGCGACAGGCCCGCGCCGAATGCTGCGGCGCCGGCGCCGAGCTGGTGACCGGCGAAGATCCAGCCGAACACCAGATTGGCGCGCTCGGCGCCGAAGCGCTGCGCGGTCAAGCGCACGGTCGGCGGCACGGTCGCGATCCAGTCGAGGCCGTAGAACATCGCGAACAGCGACAGGCTGTAGAACGTGAAATCCGAGAACGGCAAGTAGATCAGCGACAGCCCGCGCAGACCGTAATACCAGAACAGCAGATACCGGTTGTCGTAGCGGTCCGACAGCCAGCCCGAGACGATGGTGCCGAAGAAGTCGAAGATGCCCATCGCGGCGAGCAAACTCGCAGCCTGCACCTGCGGAATGCCGTAGTCGAGACACATCGGGATCAGGTGCACTTGCACGAGGCCGTTGGTCGAGGCGCCGCAGACGAAGAAGGTCGCGAACAGAATCCAGAACGCAGGTGACTTCGAGGAGTCGCGCAGCGTCCCGAGCGCGGCCGCCAGGATCGGCGCATGGGCCGGCGGTGGCGAGGGGAGGGGCGCGGTGCCGTCGTCGCCGAACGGGCGCAGGCCGACATCGCTCGGCCGGTCGCGCATCACCAGCAGAACGGCAAAGGCGGCGACGCCGAGTACGACGCAGACCAGCCCGAGCGCGACACGCCAGCCGTAGTGATCGGTGATGGTCGCGAGCAGCGGCAGGAAAGCGAGCTGCCCGGTCGCGACGCTCGCGGTGAGGATGCCGACCACGAGGCCGCGCCGCGCCACAAACCAGCGCGCGGCGATCGTCGCACCCAGCACCAGCGCGGTCATCCCGGTGCCGATGCCGATCACGACGCCCCACAGCAGCATCAATTGCCAGACCTGCGTCATGAACAGGGACGCCAGCAATCCGGACACGACGATCAACTGTGCCGCCAGCGTCACGTTGCGCAGGCCGTAGCGGTTCATCAGCGCGGCGGCGAACGGCGCCATCAGCCCAAACAGGATGAAGCGGATCGACAGTGCCGACGAGATCTCGGCGGTGCTCCAGCCGAACTCTTTCTGTAAGGGCACGATGAAGACGCCGGGCGCGCCGACAGTACCGGCCGAGATCAGCGCGGCCAGGAAGGTGACGCCGACCATCACCCAACCGTAGTGGATGTTGCGGCGGGCGAGGGCGGAAGCAAGCCAGTTCGAGATCATTGGGGTCCAAGGTGAATTGGAGAGGTGAAAAGCGGCGAGGGTCTTATTCGTGATGCTCACTATGGCACGTGGGCGCCATGTCTAAAATGACATTGTTCCCTCGTTTTCGGACTCCTGAGCAGTCGTGCTGCGACGCAAATCCTCCTGAGAGGCCGTGAGTGCAGTCTCGTCATTGCGAGGAGCGGCAGCGACGAAGCAATCCATGCTTCCGCGTGTGCGGCACGATGGATTGCTTCGCTTCGCTCGCAATGACGACCATGACGTCGGACGCATCACGGTGAGCGACCGACAGTGCATGGGACTAATGCGTCACCCGCTCGACCGCGATCGCGGTGGCTTCGCCGCCGCCGATGCAGAGCGCCGCGACGCCGCGCTTCAGGTTCTGCGCCTCCAGCGCATGCAGCAGCGTCACGATCAGCCGGGCGCCGGTCGCGCCGATCGGATGACCGAGCGCGCAGGCGCCGCCATTGATGTTGAGCCTGTCCCTGTCGATTCCAAGGTCACGCTGCGCCGCCATTGCGACCACGGCGAACGCCTCGTTGATCTCGAACAGATCGACGTCGCCGACGCTCCAGCCGACCTTGTCGAGCAATTTGCGGATCGCCGGGATCGGCGCAGTGGTGAACCACTGCGGCTCCTGGCTGTGGGTGGCGTGGCCCTTGATCTCGGCGAGAACAGGCAGGCCGTCGCGATCGGCGAGCGAGCGCTTCGCCAGGATCAGCGCCGCGGCACCGTCGGCATTGGCCGAGGAGGCGGCTGGCGAAATGGTGCCGCCCACGCGGAACGCCGGCTTGAGGCCGGGGATCTTGGCCGGATCGACTTTCAGCGGATGCTCGTCGTTGGCGATGACGCGCGGCCCGGCCTTCTCGGCCAGGGTGATCGGCACGATCTCGGCCTTGAACGCGCCGCCCTCGACCGCCTTGCGGGCGCGTGTCAGCGTTTCCGTCGCGTAGGTGTCCTGGTCGGCGCGGGTGAACTGATAGGCCTCCGCAGTCGCCTCGCCGAAATCGCCCATCGAACGGCCGGTCTCGTAGGCGTCCTCCAGCCCGTCCATCATCATGTGGTCGATGATGCGGTCGTGACCGGCGCGGTAGCCGCCGCGCGCCTTCTGCAACAGATACGGTGTGTTGCTCATGCTCTCCATGCCGCCGGATACCACGATCTCGGCCGAGCCGGCCTTGATGATGTCGTGGGCCAGCATGGTCGCCTTCATGCCGGAGCCGCAGACCTTGTTGACCGTGGTCGCTCCAGTGGCGTCGGGCAGCCTGGCACCGCGCGCAGCCTGGCGAGCAGGGGCCTGACCCTGGCCGGCAGGCAACACGTTGCCCATGAACACCTCATCGATGCGGCCGGGCGCGAGTCTTGCCCGCTCCAGCGCCGCGCCGATCACATGCGATCCCAGCTTGTGCGCGGGAAAGGGCGTCAGTTCGCCCATGAAGCGACCGAGCGGGGTGCGGGCGGCGGAGAGGATGACGATGGGATCGTGGCTGGTTGCCATGGCGGGACTCCCTTGCGTGTCGGCAATTGGATTATGAGTATCATATGATGCATCGCAAAAAATGGCAACCGACATGACAAATTGTCGTGGTCGCATGAATTCGGGCCATTCACTCATGCCGTCGTCCCGGCGAAGGCCGGGACCCATAACCACCGCCCCCGTGATGAATGGGATCGTGGCCCAGCGTCGCGTGACAATGACCATTTGGGGTAATGGGTCCCGGCCCCCGTGCGCAATTGCGCACTAGGCCGGGACGACGGTGGGGATAGGTCTCGCTCGATGCCTCAACGCCGTCATTGCGAGGAGCCAACGGGTCGCGCGAACGCGCGCCCGATGACCGGCTCAGCGACGAAGCAATCCATCGGTCCGCATGTGCGGGACGATGGATTGCCGCAGCGCCATGCGCCTCGCAAATGACGGGGATAGTTCCAGGTTCACATCTCAAGCAGCGCACTGTCATCACCGGCGAAAGTCCGGGATGCCCCCGCGACAGTGCCAAGTTCTCCCCTGTCGTCCCTGCGAAAGCAGGGACCCATAACCACAGGATTGCGTTGTTGAAGCGCACTGGGGCTCCAACCTCGCAAGACAATGCGCAGTCGTGGTTATGGGTCCCGGCTCAAGGCCGGGACGACAGCGAGTATGTGGCGCAGCTTGTGAGTCATACATTCGCGTTCTCGCGACATGTTTTGATCTCTGATCCGGATGGCTCGATGAAGGTTCAGCTAGGCCAGGGCGTGTTGCGGATGCGGACGCAGGCGTTCGGCTTGGGAAATGCAGGATCGCGATGCTCGATGTAATCGAAGTTGACCGTCCCGAACGTGGTCTGAGGCTTCTTCAAGGCCGAGCAGGTCTGTATCTCGAGAAATTCGTTCTTGAAGTCGCCGCGCGGAAATGCGGCGATCACCTGCGCGCGCTGCTCTGGCGTGTAGTCGTCATATCCGATACCTACGACATCTACCAAAACGCCTGCGTTGGTGAGAGCGATTTCCGGTCGCATGTATTGTGGAATCCCGGGCGTGGTGTGTAACGCAATCGCTTCCCACACCAGATCGGCCTTTGGCTCTGCGATGCCATGTGCCCGGAGAAATTCGCGCGCTGCGTCGGCGCCGTCGACTTCAAATCGCTTTGTCTCGGTGTGGTAGTGATCGACCAGGCCGAGATCGTGAAACAACGCCGCGACATAGAGCAGTTCGGAATCGAATTTCAGATTCTGGCGAATACCCTTCATCGCGCCGAACACATAGACGCGAACTGAATGGTTGAACAACAGCTCGTTTTCGTACTGGCGCACCAGCTCGGCGGCGTCCCGTGCCAGCTTGCTGTCGGGAATCTTGACGCCGGAAATCACGTTGGTCATTTCCAGTCTCCTCGCTCAATCATCGATCTTCATCAAGCCGCTACCGAGATGGCTGCTTGCGGCGTATTCCGGAAACTGATTGCCATGCGGTTATACGCATTCATCACGCTGACCGCGATGGTAAGATCGACGAGTTCACGTTCATCGAAGACCGCACGGGCGGCCTCGTAGGAGTGATCTGGAATGCCGGTATCTGCGACGCGGGTCACCGTTTCGGCCCATGCAAGGGCGGCGCGTTCGCGCTCGTCGAACAGATTGCCCGCTTCGGCCCACGCCTGCACCAGCGTCAGCTTTTCGATCTTCTGTCCACTCTTCAGCAGCTCACGCGTGTGCATGTCGAGGCAATAGGCGCAGTTGTTGATCTGCGATACACGCAGGTAGACGAGATTGATCAGCGTCGCCGGAAGCTTGCTCTGCAGGACGTAACCGTAGACTCCGCCCAGGGCTTTGGCTCCTGCCGGCGCGATGCGGTTGTAGTCGAGGCGCATGGTCATGTTGCGCTCCTTAATGGTCGTGCTTTTCGATGGGGATGGTCAGTTGCTTATCGTCGGTATCGACGACGAACACGGCGAGCAGCTTTGCTGGCTTCGTCTTGCTCGCATTGCGGCTCACCGGATGGCGAGAGCCCGGCGTCTCGTAGAAGCTTTCGCCGGTGCGGTAGACCCGCCTCGGCCCGTCATTGACCTGCGATTCAATTTCTCCAGACAGCACGTAGCCGAAGATGAAAGCCGACTTGGCGTGGACATGCGAAGGCGACGCACCGCCCGGCGCATAGTCGACGACGACGGCAACCAGCGACTTGCCGGGAATGTTGGTGATCGGCTGCTGGAAGGTGGGGGTGACCGTCTGGCCCGCTCCATCGGCGGAGGCAGGCATTGCCGCGGCAATCGCGAGGGCGGCACAGGCGGCGATGATCGACGGAATTTGCATGCTCGGGCTCTCCTTTGCCCCCATAGGTGTCCCTGTCTTGGTTCATAAAAAAGCACCAAGAACGCACAAAAATCGTGTACCAGAGGGCATGGCCAGGCCGCTGCGATTGGAGCTTGATCGATCTGCGAAGACGCCGCTGGCGGAACAGATCCGCAAGGGTATCGGCGCCGCGATCGAGAGTGGCGTGCTCGCCCCGGGGGCTCGTCTGCCCTCGTGGCAGGATTTGGCGGCTCAGCTTGGTGTCGCGCGAGGCACCGTGCGGGCGGCGTATGAAAGACTTTCCTCCGCTCAACTGATCGTCGCTTCGCGCGCGACCGGAACACATGTCGCGGATCGGCCGTCCTTAGCCGCTGTGCAGGAAGAAGCGCCCGATGCGGGCTCGTTCATGGAGATGTACCAGGAACTCACCGCGGGGCCGGCCATCTTCCAGATGGGCGTGCCTGCGCAGGAGACATTTCCCGCCAAGCTATTCTCGAAAATGCACACCCAGGCGGTTCGCGCCGAAATGAGCGCGCCGGCGCTCTACCCGGATCCGCGTGGCGAGCTGGAATTGCGGCGCGAGATCGCGGGGTATCTTGCGCTGGCACGTGGCATCGAGTGTACGCCGTCCCAGGTTATCGTCACAGGAGGCTTCAGCAGCGGCCTTGGACTAGCGCTTCGTGTTCTGGGTCTCGAACGGAAGAAGGTCTGGATGGAGGATCCAGGCTTTCCCTTCACCCGGCACGGTCTCGAGCTTGCCGGGCTGTCTATCGAACCGATCCCGGTTGACACGGATGGCATCGACGTCGGTTACGGCCTGGACCACGCTGGTGACGCAGCGCTCGTCGTCGTAACGCCGGGACAGCAGGCGCCGCTCGGATTCACATTATCGCTGGCAAGACGCTCGCGCCTTCTCGATTGGGCCGCCCAGGAACGGGATGCTTGAGGGCCCGCGGCAGAACAGTGACGATCGGTGGACTGGCCGCAGTCCTGCGGTTGCCGGACGGCGCTTCTGACCTCTCGATCGCCAGGGAAACGGCCTCGTTCGGACTGGCGCCTACGCCTCTATCGCTCTGGTATGCGTCCAAAGCCTCGGCGCGATCCGGTCTGTTGCTTGGCATCGCCACGTCTCCGCAAAAGAGAATCGAGGCGTCCTGCGACCAGCTTTTCAACATCATTGATCGGCTCATCTGACAAAGGCGACCGCGGCATCACGCCTCGGAGACGGCCGAACCGCAGGCACCGAACGCTCAGCAAGATCAGCGCGCGCGATTGTCCGGCATACGAGGCGCGCGACTTTCCCTTAGTCCGTGCGCCAGATTCCGAGCAGGAATCGCCGCTTCGGCGCCGCGCCGGCCTGCTTCTTGACGTCGGACAGATCGACGGCATAGCGCTTCATCAGAAGCTTGATCGCCACCGCAATAATCACAAAGGGCGTCACGTAGATCGCGAAAACTTCGAAGGCTCTCATGACATTCCTCCGCGATTTCGAGGCCGCGAGACTAGCACAATCTGCCGGCGCGAAGCGGCCGCATTCGCATCCGGCCGTCAGGCGAACTGCGCAAGGCCGTGGCCGACCGACCAGTTCTCTTTCGGGGCGTCGAGCACAACGATGAACACGTCTTCCGGCCGGATTCCCGGATTCTCGCTGAGCAGCTCCGCCGTGCGCCGGAACAGCGCCTGCTTCTGTTCCGCGGTGCGGGTGTTGAACACGGTGATATGGATGTAGACGACGTCGGCGCTGCGCGCGATGCCGTAACCGTTGCCGTAGTGGAAGTTGGCGGCGTCATGCTCGCTGATCGTCATGAAGTGATCGCCTTCGGGCACGTTGAGTGTCTCGCGCATCGCGCGGTACAGGCCGTCGAAGATGGCGCGGCGGTAGGCCTCCGGCTTTCCGGCGCGCAGGGAGATGTGGACGAGGGGCATCGCGGGTCCTGTCGGTCAGGCGGCCGGCGCAGCGCCGGGTCGCCTTGAGCTACCGGTTTGGTTCTTGACGTGATGTCAAAAACACATTCTTGACACTGTGTCAAATAATATCCGGCAAGAGCCCGAGGCGATCGCCTGCGGACATCGAGAGGAGACAGCCGTGAGGCCGCGCGAGTTTGATCATGACGATGTCCTGCGCATCGCGTTCGACCAGTTCTGGCGCAAAGGTGTGCGTGGCACGTCGCTCTCGGATATCGCGCGCGATGCCGGCGTCCAGCGCGGCAGCCTGTACAACGCCTTCGGCAGCAAGGAGGCGCTGTTTCTGTCCGCCTATGAGCGCTACGCACGCGACTATCTCGCCTCCATCGAACGCGCGCTGAGCTCCGGGAGCCTGCGCGCGCGCCTCACCGCGTTCTTCGACGTGACGATCAAGAACATGTGCGCGGGCTCGCCGCCGCGCGGCTGTCCGACCACGCGCGGGTTGATGGAGTTGGGATCGGCCGAAGGCGAGGGGCTCGACGAGGACGCGCGACAGGCCTTCGCGGCGTTGATGTCGCGCATCTCCGCCCTGCTGCAATCGGCGCTGTCGGAGGGCGCCGCGCGCGGAGAGTTCAACGGCGTGCCTGAGACGGCGGCGCTCCACATTGCCACCGTGACGCGCGGCCTGGCGGTGCTCGAACGCGCTTTCGGCGACGGGGCCAAGCTTCGCCGCATCGCAGCGCACACGGTCGATCTCATCCTTGGCGAAGCCCGCGGCTAGACGGTCATCGCTTCATCGCTGGATTGCGGCGCAGCACATGCCGCCTGGCATGGGCGCATGCAGCAGCCGCGATTGACAGCGACCACCTCGGCGGTACTTTGCCGAAAGGGGCGTTGTCCCCGGAATCGAAATAATCAAGACCCAGAAGAAGCAAGAAAAGGGCAGGAAACGCCGTGAAACGCGTCATCGCGTCTTGAGGGGAGGCACGCGGACATCCGCGCTCGCGCCATTCCGCATCCGCAACTATCGCTTTCAATGGCCGTCCGATCTGCTCACCTCCTGGGCATTCGAGGTCGAGACGCTTGTGCTCGGCTGGTACATCATGGTCGAGACCGGCTCGGTGCTGCTGCTGACGGTGCTCGCCTCGCTGCAATATGTCGGGACGCTGATCGCGCCTGTGGTCGGCATGATCGGCGACCGCATGGGGCATCGCGATCTGCTGGCCGTGATGCGCTTTGCCTATACGGCGCTCTCCGGCACCATCATGACGCTGGCGCTGTCAGGCCACCTGGCGCCGCTCAACGTCATGATCATCGTCGCGATCATGGGGCTGATTCGGCCCTCCGATCTCGGAGTGCGCGGCGCGCTGCTCGCCGACATCATGCCGCCGGGGCAACTGGTCGGTGCCATCAGCCTGGCGCGCACGACGCAGGACAGTGCGCGCATCGCCGGCGCCCTGACCGGCGCCAGCCTGTTCGCCGTGCTCGGCATCGGTTTTGTCTATGTCGGAATCGCCTGCTTCTATTTCGTGGCGGCCATCCTGATGCTCTGCATGAGCCGTCCGGTTCAATTCCATGGCACGGCCGACCGTCCGGCGGATGCCACGCTCGCGGTCACCCTGCTGCGGGATCTCAAGGAAGGCATCGTCTATGCCTGGAGCGGGCCGGGAATGAGCGCGGCGCTTTGCGTCGCATTCCTGGCCAATCTGACCGCCTTTCCCCTCACCAACGGACTGTTGCCGTACGTCGCCCGCGACATCTTCCAGACCGACCAGACCGGCCTCGGCTATCTGTCGGCGAGCTTCGCGGTCGGCTCGCTGATCGGTTCGATCACGCTCAGCATGGCTGGCGGCGTGCGCATCGCCCGGCTCCTGATTGGTGCCACCGTGGCGTGGTATGCGATGCTGCTGGTGTTCGTGGAGATCAGGACCATGCCGGTGGCGATGGCCTGCCTTGTGCTGGCCGGTATCGCGCAGAGCATGTCGATGATCTCGGCCGCCGTGATGCTGATGCGCAACGCCAGCGCCCATCTGCGCGGCCGCGTGATGGGCGTGCGCATGATGGTGATCTACGGCCTTCCGCTCGGCCTGTTGGCGGCCGGCAGCCTGATCGACCTGATCGGCTATTCCGCGACCGGCACGCTCTACGCCGCCGCCGGTCTCGTCGCGATGCTCGCCATCACGCTGCATTGGCGCGCCGACCTCTGGCCGCTTCACGCCCCGGCGAATGCCAGGTGAGGGGCAGGTTGCGGGGGCGCGGCGCGATGCCGCGCCATGGCCGGAGGTGCGGCAAAGACGCAACGGCGGGGAGACGCTATCGTAGGTCGTTTTCCGCGCGCCGATTGCCCGTGCCAAGAGATTTCATACCTTGATACCGCGATGCTCAGCCTGTTGACCCGGCTTGGACTGCGCTTCGACGACATCGTCGAAGAGCGCCGGTTCGTGGACCAGTATGTGCGGGGCAACATCGGCTGGACCCAGGTCGCGATGCTGCTCGGCGCGCTCACCTATGCCGGATATACGTTCTGGGACTGGTTTCTCTATCCCGAGATCGTGTCGACCACGCTGGCGATCCGCGGCGGCATCGCCGTGTTCGTTCTGCTGCCGCTGACGGCTTTGCTCGCCGTGCCCGCGATGAAGGCCTGGGCCGAGACGATCTTCCTGGTTTATTGCGTCATCCCGGGCTGCGTGCTGCCGACGGTCTATCTCGTCTTGCCCTCGGGCTTCACCTATGCGGCACCCGGCATGATCATGGTGATCCTGTTCGTCTCGACCATGCTGCCGCTGCGGATTGGGCCGCTGGCGGTGTTCTGTCTGACGACGTGGATCGCGCTGTGTATCGCCGAATCCGTCGCGCCGGGCCTGCCGCCGGGGCTGCGCTTCATCAACCATTCCCTCGTCCTCAACGCCTATGCGCTGTCGCTCTATGCCGTCGCCGCGCGCGAGTACCGCGCGCGCCAGCAGTTTCGGACGGCGGAGGCGCTCAAGCAGGAAAAGGAGCGCTCGGAAGCCTCGTTGCGCGATCTGCACGCAACTCAATCGCATCTCGTGCAGGCCGAGAAGCTCGCCTCGCTCGGGCAACTGGTCGCCGGTGTCGCGCATGAGGTCAGCACGCCGCTCGGCCTGGCGCTGACCACGTCCACGGCGATGGAGGCGGACCTGCGCGCGCTGCGCGGCGCGTTGAGCGGTGCGTCCGTCCGGCGCTCCGACCTGACGAAGGGCATTGGACGGATCGAGGAGGGGTTGCGGATCACCTTTGAAAACCTGCATCGGGCATCCGAGATGGTGCACAGCTTCAAGCAGGTCGCGATCCATCAAGCCGACGAGAAGCGTCATACATTTGAACTCGGGGGATGGCTCGCCGAGTTGATCTCCAAGCTCGGGCCGTTGCTCTCCCGTCAAGGCTTGATCGTCGACGTCGCGTGCCCGCAAGGAATCGTTCTCAACAGCTATCCCGGGGCGCTGGCACAGGTGATCAGCAACCTGGCGTTCAACGCAGCGGCGCATGCGTATCCCGACGGCCGCGGCGGGCCGTTCACGGTGACGGTGACGCAGCCGGATCAGGCACTGGTGCGGATTGCCTGCGCCGATGAAGGCGTCGGCGTCGCCGAGGATTTGCAGGCGCGTGTGTTCGACCCATTCATCACCACCGGACGGGAGCGGGGCAATATCGGGCTCGGCTTGCACGTCGTGTTCAACATCGTCGTGTCATCGCTGAGCGGCCGGATCGCGCTGGAGAGCAAGCCTGGCTGCGGCACGCGGGTATTCGTCGAGATTCCCGTTTCAGGTTGAGGGCCGACGACTGGGTGGAAGGCAGCCGGCCCCCATGCTTTCGAAGTTAAGCGAGCGTAGCAAGCGTAGATGGGATTTCAGACAGCTACCGTTTGCGATCCAGGAATCCCTGCATGAGCCGCTGCGGCTCGCCGGTCAGGAACGACTGTCCGAATACGCCGACGCTGAGATTGACCGACTCGGTGAGCGGCAGCTCTTCCCATCGCCGCAGCAAATCCTTCTGGATGCGCAGCGCCTCGGGGCCGCATTCCAGCAGGGCCTTCACGGTGTGCTCGACCGCCTCGTCGAGGCCGCCGGGCTTTGCGACCGTGTCGACCAGGCCCCAGGCGAGCGCGGTGGGCGCGTCGATGTTTTCCGCCGTCATCATCAGCCAGCGCGCGCGGCCCCAGCCGATCAGCCGCGGCAGCAGCGCGGCGTGGATCACCGAGGGGATGCCGACGCGCACCTCGGGCATGCCGAACATCGCATCATGCGCGGCGACGCGCACATCGCAGGCGGCCGCGACCTCGAGCCCGCCGCCGAGGCACCAGCCAGGCAGCCGGGCGATGACAGGCGCCGGAAACTGGCGCACGGCCTCGCAGAGGTCGCGCAGGCGGCGGATGAACTGCTCGGCGGACTTTTGGTCGAGCTTTGCCATCTCCTTGATGTCGGCGCCGCCGATCATGCTCCGCTCGCTTTCGCCCGACAGGATCACCGCGCGGATGGTCGGGTCGGCGGAGAGATGCTCGAACCCCTCGCGGACGCCATTGGTCACCGCCGAGCTCACGATGTTCAGCTTGCCGGCATTGCAGATCGTCAGGCGGACGACGCCTCTCGAGTCGCGGTCGATACCGCAATGGGGATTGAGCATGTCCATGGTGAACGTCTCGCATCAGGAATTGGTCGGGCCACTTCCCGGACAAAGCATGCTCCTGTCAAGGGATCGAGGCGGTTGCGCGCGCGAGGGGGCATCTATAGAATTATATCAATCATATAAACGGAGCCCGTCATGACGTCAGCAGACACGATCGACCTGTTCTCACCCGATTTGCTGCGTGTGCGCGTCGTGGAATGGCAGGCTCCGGGGCCGGCGGCGAAGGCCGCGGTCGCGATGTCGGGCATCGAGGCCATGCGCGCGATCCGCGACGGCAGGCTGCCGCCGCCGCCGATGGCCAAGCTGATCGGCTTCCGCATGAGCGTGGTCGAGCCGGAGCGGATCGTGATGGAACTCGATCCGCATGAGAGCCTGGAGAACACGATCGGCCTGCTGCACGGCGCGACCGCCGCCGCGCTGCTCGATACCGCGATGGGCTGCGCGCTCTCGACCATGCTTCCGGCGGGCCAGACCTCGGTGACGCTCGATCTCAAGCTGACCTATCTGCGCCCGCTCTCGGTGCGCTCGGGAACCATCACGGCCGAAGGCCGCGTGATCAAGCTCGGCCGGCAGACCAGCTACGCCGAGGGCTTCGTCCGCGACAGCAAGGCCAATCTCGCAGTGCACGCAACCGCGACCTTCTCGATGCTCGGGGAGGCTGCAAAGACGAAATAACTACAGCTTTTCCGGCGCAAATCTGCTATTATATGATTGGAAACATTCCATGAGACCGGTATGCGCTATTCGAAAGAACACAAGCAGGAAACCCATGCGCGGATCGTGCGGAAGGCATCGGTCCGGCTGCGCGAAAAGGGCGCGCACGGAATCGGTGTCGCCGATCTGATGAAGGACGCCGGCCTGACCCATGGCGGCTTCTACGCGCATTTCGACTCGCGCGAGGCGCTGGTGATCGAGGCCTTCAACCATGCGATGGACCGTGGCACCGAACGCTGGCGCAAGGTTGTCGCCGAGATGCCGCCTGAGAGGCGGCTTGCGGCCATCGTCGACGGCTATCTGACGCAGGTCCATCGCGACGATCCTGGCCATGGCTGCGCGATCCCGGCGCTCGGCGCCGAGATCGCGCGCGAGAGCCCGAAGACCCGCAAGGCGTTCGCGCTCAAGCTCGAGCAGATGATCGACATGATCGCTGACCAGATCCTGGACGTGCCGCGCAAGACCGCGCGCAAGCAGGCGATGGCGACGCTTGCGACGATGATGGGCACCATCGTGATGGCGCGGATCGCAGGCAATGGCGAATTGTCCGACGAGGTGCTCGCCGCCGGCCGCGAGGCGGTGCTCGGCCGCGCCGCGGCAGCGAAGGCGCCGGCGAAGAAGGCGAAGGTCAATTAGGCGAGCTGCTTCCCCAACGTCGTCCCGGCGCAGGCCGGGACCCATTACCCCGAATGTTGGTTCTTTAGCTCGCTGGGGCCGCGATCTCGATCACGGCGCATGACGGTGGCTATGGGTCCCGGCCTTCGCCGGGACGACGAGACTGGAGCATGCTCCAGAAAAGTGTGCAGCCGTTTTCCGATCATGTTCAAACAACGAGCTGAAGCGCGATGACGATTCAACTCAATCTCATCGCGCTTTAGGACCCGCTGAACAGGCCACGCTCGGCCTCGACCGTCTCGTAGATATAATCGGCCGCGGCGCGGATGCGCGCGAGGTCCTTGCTGTCGGCGTGCATCAAGAGCCAGAAGGTGCGCGAGATCCGCACCTCGTCCGGCAGCACGGGCTGCAATTCCGGATGCGCGGTCGCCATGAAGTGCGGCAGCACGGCGATGCCGAAGCCCGCGATGGTCGCGTTGAGCTGGGCGATCAGATTGGCGCTGCGGAACTTGGCCGAGATCTTCGGCGAGACCTGCGGCAGATAGTCCAGCTCCGGCGTGAACAGGAGCTCCTCAATGTAGCCGACGAAGCGGTGGCGCGGCAGGTCGCTTCGTCCGGTGATGTCAGGCGCCTGCGCGAGATAGGCGGGTGCGGCATATAGCCCGAGCGTATAGTCGAGCAGCTTGCGGCCGACGATCCGCCCTTCCTTCGGCATGGTCAGGCTGATCGCGATGTCGGCCTCGCGCTTGGACAGGCTGAAGAGGCGCGCGGTCGCGACGAGCTGGAGGTCGAGATCGGGATACCGCTCGGCGAACTTGACCAGCCGCGAGGCCAGGAAGTGGCTGCCGAACCCATCGGGGGCGCCGATCCGCACCGTGCCGGTCAAATGCGCGCGCGAGCCGCCGACCGCCTCCTGGTTGGCCGCGATGGTGGATTCCATCGCCTCCGCGCTGTCGGCGACGCGCTGGCCGGCCTCGGTCAGCAGGTAGCCGGTCTTGCGGCGATCAAACAGTTTTGCGGAGAGGTGACGCTCCAGCCGGTCGACACGCCGGATCACTGTGGCATGATCGACGCCGAGCTGCTTGGCGGCGGCCGAAACCGATCCGCCGCGCACGATGGCGAGCACGAAACGGAAGTCGTCCCAGTCGATTGTGCCGCCGCCTTGATCCAGCATTTCCGCACATCTATGGTGCAATTTATCGGACTTGAATCCTATAAAATGCAGGGTCAATAGGGTTTGTAAAGCGATCTCGCCGGCAGGCTGGCGATTCAGGTCTTCAAGGGAGGTTTTTCATGCGCTCAATCGGACATTTCATCGGTGGCAAGGAGGTCAAGGGCACCTCGGGCCGCACGGCTGACGTCTTCGAGCCGATGACCGGCGACGTCCAGGGTAAGGTCGCGCTGGCTTCCAAGGCCGAGGTCCGCGCCGCGGTCGAGAACGCCAAGGCCGCACAGCCGGAATGGGCATCGACCAATCCGCAGCGCCGCGCCCGCGTCATGATGCGCTTCCTCGAGCTGGTGCAGCGCGACTACGACAAGCTCGCCGAGCTGCTGGCGCGCGAGCACGGCAAGACCGTTCCCGACGCCAAGGGCGATATCCAGCGCGGCCTCGAAGTGGTCGAGTTCGCTTGCGGCATTCCACACCTGATGAAGGGTGAGTACACCGAAGGCGCCGGCCCCGGCATCGACATCTACTCGCTCCGCCAGCCGCTCGGCGTTGTCGCCGGTATCACGCCGTTCAATTTTCCGGCGATGATCCCGATGTGGAAGTTCGCGCCGGCGATCGCCTGCGGCAACGCCTTCATCCTGAAGCCCTCCGAGCGCGATCCCGGCGTGCCGATGGCGCTTGCCGAGCTGATGATCGAAGCGGGCCTGCCGGCCGGCATCCTCAACGTCGTCAACGGCGACAAGGAAGCGGTCGACGCCATCCTCGACGATCCCGACATCAAGGCGATCGGCTTCGTCGGCTCGACCGCGATCGCCGAATACATCTACACCCGCGCGGCCCAGACCGGTAAGCGCTGCCAGTGCTTCGGCGGCGCCAAGAACCATGCCATCGTGATGCCGGATGCCGACATGGATCAGACGGTCGACGCCTTGATCGGTGCGGGCTACGGATCAGGCGGTGAGCGCTGCATGGCGGTCTCGGTCGCGGTGCCCGTCGGCAAGACCACCGCCGACCGCCTGATGGAAAAGCTGATCCCGCGCGTCGAGTCGCTCAAGGTCGGCACCTCGGTCGATCCGTCCGCCGATTACGGTCCGCTGGTGACGCGCGAGGCGGTCGAGAAGGTCAAGAACTACATCGACATCGGCGTCAAGGAAGGCGCCACGCTCGCCGTCGACGGCCGCGGCTTCAAGATGCAGGGCTATGAAAAGGGCTTCTATCTCGGCGGCTCGCTGTTCGACAACGTCACCAAGGACATGCGGATCTACAAGGAAGAGATTTTTGGCCCCGTGCTGTCGGTGGTGCGTGCCCACGACTACAAGGAGGCGCTGGCCCTGCCGTCCGACCACGACTACGGCAATGGCGTTGCGATCTTCACCCGTGACGGCGACGCGGCACGCGACTTCGCGGCCAAGGTGAATGTCGGCATGGTCGGCATCAACGTGCCGATCCCGGTGCCGATCGCCTATTACACCTTCGGCGGCTGGAAGAAGTCGGGCTTCGGCGACCTCAACCAGCATGGTCCGGATTCGATCCGCTTCTACACCAAGACCAAGACGGTGACCTCGCGCTGGCCGTCCGGCGTCAAGGAGGGCGCGGAGTTCTCGATCCCGACGATGAAGTAACGCGAGATTGGAGTGAGCTTCGGCAGCATCGGGAAATCACCTCTCCCTTTGGGAGAGGTCGGCGCGAAGCGCCGGGTGAGGGGCACGGTCTCTCGTTGGAGCGGTACCCTCTCACCCGATTTGCTGCGCAAATCGATCTCTCCCCGTTGGGGGAGAGGTGACTTCACCCTGTAGGGGCATTTGAGATGCAGTTCGCTCTCAACGAGGACCAGATCGCGGTTCGCGACATGGCGCGGGCGTTTGCCGCGGAGAAGATCGCGCCGCACGCGCTCGAATGGGACGAGAAGAAGCACTTTCCTGTCGACGTGATGCGCGAGGCGGCGAGCCTCGGCATCGGCGGCATCTATATCCGCGACGACGTCGGCGGCTCGGCGATGACCCGCTTTGATGCGGCGCTGATCTTCGAGGCGCTGGCGATGGGCTGCCCGACCACGTCGGCCTTCATCTCGATCCACAACATGGCGTCCTGGATGATCGATGCCTACGGCAACGACACCCAGCGCCGTAACTGGCTGCCGAAGCTGTGCACCATGGAGCTGCTGGCAAGCTACTGCCTGACGGAGCCCGGCGCAGGCTCCGACGCCGCTGCGCTCCGCACCCGCGCGGTGCGCGACGGCGACCACTACGTGCTCAACGGTCAGAAGCAGTTCATCTCCGGCGCCGGCGGCACCGATCTGTTGGTTGCCATGGTGCGGACCGGCGGCGACGGACCGGGCGGCGTCTCGACGCTGGTGATCGACGGCAAGACGCCGGGCGTGTCGTTTGGCGCCAATGAGCGCAAGATGGGCTGGAATGCGCAGCCGACCCGCGCGGTGATGTTCGAGAATGCGCGCGTGCCGGTCGAGAACCGGCTCGGCGAGGAGGGCATCGGCTTCAAGATCGCGATGGCGGGTCTCGACGGCGGCCGTCTCAACATCGCGGCGTGCTCGCTCGGCGGTGCGCAGGCGGCGCTCGACAAGGCGCTGGCCTACATGAAGGAGCGCAAGGCGTTCGGAAAGCGGCTCGACGAATTCCAGGCATTGCAGTTCAAGATCGCCGACATGGCGACCGAGCTGGAAGCCGCGCGCACCTTCCTGTGGCGCGCCGCGGCCGCGCTCGACCGCAAGGATCCCGACGCCGGCATGCTCTGCGCGATGGCCAAGCGCTTCGGCACCGATGTCGGCTTCGAGGTCGCCAACCAGGCGCTGCAACTGCACGGCGGCTACGGCTATTTGAGCGAATATGGCATCGAGAAGATCGTGCGCGACCTGCGCGTGCACCAGATCCTCGAAGGCACCAATGAAATCATGCGACTGATCGTGTCGCGCAAGTTGATCGAAGGCGCGCCATGAATGACGCGACAGCAGCAGACGGCGACCTGATCGTCCGGCGCGAAGGGGCGCTGGGCGTGATCCGGCTCAACCGGCCGAAGGCGATCAACGCGATGACGCTGGAGATGTCTCAGGGCATCGACGCGGCGCTGGACCGGTTCGAGCAAGATGGCGAGGTCGCCGTGGTGCTGCTGGAGGGCGCCGGCGAGCGCGGCATGTGCGCCGGCGGCGACATCCGCGGGCTGTACGAGAGCTCGAAGGTGAGGGGAGACCTCGGCAAGGTCTTCTGGCGCCAGGAATACATCATGAATGCGCGGATCGCGAAATATCCGAAGCCCTACGTCGCGTTCATGGACGGCCTCGTGATGGGCGGCGGCGTCGGACTGTCCGCGCACGGCCGTCATCGCGTGGTGACGGAGAAGACCAAGCTCGCGATGCCCGAGGTCGGGCTCGGCTTCTTCCCCGATGTCGGCGGCACCTATCTGCTGTCACGCGCCCCAGGCGAGCTCGGCACCTATTTTGGATTGACCGGGGCGACGATGAATGGCCCTGACGCGATCTACGCCAAGTTCGCTGACGCAGTGGTGCCGAGCGCGAAGCTTGCGGCGCTGCGTGAAGCGCTGACCCAAGTTCGGCCGGGCACGACGTCGGCCGCGATCGACAGCGTGATCCGCGGCTTTGCCACCGGCGAGACGGCGGGTCCGGTCGCAGCGCTGCAGGCGAAAATCGATGGCTGGTTCGCGCGCGGTCGGATGGAAGACATTGTCGAGGCGCTGAAGGCCGACGGGTCCGACCTCGCGCAGGCGACGCTCACGACGCTGGGCGAGAAGTCGCCGCGCGGCATGATCGTGACGCTCAAGCTGCTGCGGCTGGCGCGGGCGACTGCAACGCTGGAGGAGTGCCTGGTGCGCGAGTATCGCGCCGCGCTCGAAGTGTTCGCCAGCGATGACTTCCGCGAGGGCGTGCGCGCCGCCGTGATCGACAAGGACCGCAATCCGAAATGGTCGCCGCCGCGAATTGAGGATGTGACGCCGGAGATGGTGGCGCCATACTTCGCCGGGATCGGCGCTGACGAACTGACATTTCCAGACAGCAAATAGAAACGTCGCAAGCGGAGGAGCTTCCATGGCAAACGTTGCATTCATCGGGCTCGGCAATATGGGCGGGCCGATGGCGGCCAATCTGGTCAAAGCCGGCCACAAGGTCACCGCGTTCGATCTGGTCGCGGCGCTGCGCGATCAGGCCAAGGCAGATGGCGCCGCGATCGCTGAAAGCAGCGTTGCTGCGGTCAAGGGTGCCGACGTCGTCATCACCATGCTGCCGGCCGGCAAGCATGTGCTCGGCGTCTGGACCGACGTTCTTCCGGTGATGGCCAAGGGCACGCTGATCATCGACTGCTCGACCATCGACGTCGAAAGCGCCAAGCAGGCGCACGCGCTTGCCGCCAAGCACGGCATGGCCTCGGTCGATGCGCCGGTCTCGGGCGGCACTGGTGGCGCCAAGGGCGCGACGTTGACCTTCATGTGCGGCGGTGCGGACAAGGCGTTTGCGACGGCAAAGCCCGTGCTGGAGAACATGGGCAAGAAGATCGTGCATTGCGGCGCTGCCGGCGCGGGGCAGGCAGCCAAGATCTGCAACAACATGATCCTCGGCATTTCCATGATTGCGGTGGGTGAAGCCTTCGTGCTCGGCGAAAAGCTCGGCCTGTCGCACCAGGCGCTGTTCGACGTCGCCTCGACCTCGTCGGGGCAGTGTTGGTCGCTGACGACTTATTGCCCGGTTCCCGGCCCGGTGCCGACCTCACCAGCCAACAATGACTACAAGCCGGGCTTCGCCACCAATTTGATGCTGAAGGACCTGACGCTGGCGCAAGACGCAGCCAGGACCGCCGGGGCGGCGACGCCGCTCGGCCAGCATGCGCAGGAGATCTATAAGACCTTCGACGCAACCGGCCATGGCGGGGTCGACTTTTCCGGGATTATCCAGCACGTTCGGAGCCTCGCTGGAAAGTAATTTTGGTTGCGTCATCCTGAGGTGCGAGCGCCAGCGAGCCTCGAAGGATGCGGTGCCCGTGGCCCATCCTTCGAGACGCCGCGCAATGGCGCGGCTCCTCAGGATGACGCCGAGAAGACGTGGTGAAGCACCATGACCACATTTCAGGACGCACGCGCTTTTCTGCTCAAGCACCGCACCGACTATGACACCGCGGTCAAAGATTTTCGCTGGCCCGACCCGGTGCCGTTCAACTGGGCGCTGGACTGGTTCGACGCCGAATTGGCACGCCATCCCGACAGTCGCGACCGGCCGGCGCTGTGGATCGTCGATGCCGCCAGCAACAACGAGACGAAGCTCTCCTTCGCCGAACTGTCGCGCCGTTCCAACCGGGTGGCGAACTTCCTGCGTGCGCAGGGGCTGAAGCGCGGCGATCATCTCCTGCTGCTGCTCGGCAATGTCGTGCCGCTCTGGGAGACCATGCTGGCGGCGATCAAGCTCGGCGTCGTGGTGATCCCCGCGACCACGCTGCTGACGGGAGACGAATTGCGTGACCGGCTCGATCGCGGCAAGGCAAAGGCGGTTGTCGCCACCCACGATCAAGCTGCGAAGTTTGCGGGCCTTGGCAGCGACAAGCTCGTGCGCATCGTGATCGGTGCGACGCAGGCGCCCGAGGGCTGGCTGCCGTTCGAGGATGCGGCCAAAGCGTCCGAGAGCTTCACGCCCGATGGCCTGACCCAGGCCGACGACCCGATGCTGCTCTATTTCACCTCGGGCACCACGGCGAAGCCGAAGCTGGTGCGGCACAGCCAGCGCAGCTATCCGGTCGGCCATCTCTCGACGATGTACTGGATCGGGCTGCAGCCCGGCGACATCCACCTCAACATCTCCTCGCCCGGCTGGGCCAAGCACGCCTGGAGCTGCTTCTTCGCGCCGTGGAACGCCGGCGCCACGATCTTCATCGCGAACCAGCCACGCTTCGAGGCGAAAGGACTGCTCTCGATCATCGGCCGTTGCGGCGTCACCACGCTGTGCGCGCCACCGACGGTGTGGCGGATGTTCATCCAGGAGCAGCTTGCGAGCTACAAGGTCTCGCTGCGCGAGGTCTGTGGCGCCGGCGAGCCGCTCAATCCCGAGATCATCGACCAGGTCAAATCGGCCTGGGGCCTCACCATCCGTGACGGCTACGGCCAGACCGAAACCACGGCGCTCGCCGGTAACTCGCCCGGGCAGAAGGTGAAGGTCGGCTCGATGGGCCGTCCGCTGCCGGGCTATCGCGTCCAGGTGTCAGACAATGATGGCCAGCCGGCGAGGGAAGGCGAGGTGACGCTGCTGCTCGGCGTCGACCGGCCGGCTGGACTGATGCAGGGCTACCAGGGCGATGACGGCAAGCTCGGCGGCGCCGACGGCGACATCTATCGCAGCGGCGACGTCGTGTTCGCCGATGACGAAGGCTATCTCACCTTCGTCGGCCGCACCGACGACGTGTTCAAGTCCTCCGACTACCGGATCTCGCCGTTCGAGCTCGAGAGCGTGCTGCTCGAGCACGATGCGGTGGCCGAGGCTGCCGTGGTGCCGAGTCCGGATCCGATCCGGCTCGCGATCCCGAAGGCTTATGTGCTGCTGGTCTCCGGCGTCGAGCGCACCCCGGAGACGGCGCTCTCGATCTTCAAGCATCTGCACAGCCGCCTTGCGCCGTTCAAGCGCATCCGCAAGCTCGAACTGGTCACCGAGCTGCCGAAGACGATCTCCGGAAAAATCCGCCGGGTGCAGTTGCGCCGGCTCGAACATGACGATAATCGCAGCGATGCGTTGCGCGGAGTCGAGTTTCGTGAGGAAGAATTCCCGGAGCTGCAGAAAGTGCGGTCGGGTTCGGAGAGCTAATCGATGAATGAAGTCTGGAAGAAGCCGCCGGTGTCCCTGGAAACCTACCAGGGCATGGTCGGCAAAGAGATCGGCGTGTCCTCATGGCATCTGATCGATCAGGGCCGCATCAACACCTATGCCGACGTGATCGAAGATCACCAGTTCATCCATGTCGATCCCGAGCGCGCCAGCAAGGAAACTGCCTTCGGCACCACGATCGCGCACGGCTTCCTCACGATGTCGCTGATGTCAATCATGTCCTACGAGGTGATGCCCGTCGTCGAGGGCACCGCGATGGGCGTCAACTACGGCTTCGACAAGCTGCGCTTCATCTCGCCGGTGCGCGCCGGCAAGCGCGTTCGCGGCCGCTTCGTCCTGGCGGAAGCCACGCTGCGCAAGCCGAAGGAATTGCTGTCGCGCACCAACGTCACGGTCGAGATCGAGGGCGAGGAAAAGCCCGCTTTGGTCGCCGATTGGCTCGGCCTGATCTATTTCAACTAAGGCGTCATGAGATCGAGTGAAGAGACTGCGCTCCCGCTTGCGGGTCTGCAAGCGGGAGAGGTGGAGCGAGCCCGGCTCAACCCGCCGTCATAGCTGGTGCATTGCTCGCTTGGTCCACGTAGCGCATTGACGGCGACGATCCCTGGTGTTCATCATCCCTCCGTAGGCGGTGCGGTCCCGGGAGTGGCAGCCATGGTGCAGAACATCGTCGCCGGACTTGTCGTGGTCGCTTTGATTGTGATTGGTCTCATTAGCTTCGCCCAAGAGCACCACGAGTGCTGGAACGGGCACCTGCTCAAAACCTTGAAGCCCTGCGGATCGATGGCCCCTTCGGTATAGCGTGCCCGTGGCCGTCAGGGCCGGGCTTGACCCGGCCATCCATCGCTGCTCAAAACGTCTCCAGCCTCTTCAGGCCGTTCGAGCGGCACCCTCTCCCCTTGTGGAAGGGGTGGCGCAATCGAGCGGAGCGAGATGAAGCCGGGTGAGGGGTCTCTCTCCGCGAGCTCATCTGTGGAGAGAACCCCTCATCCGGCGCTGCGCGCCACCTTCTCCCACAAGGGGCAGAAGGGAAGAAGTACAGGAATCGACGGCATGGCAATCAGGTTTGACGGACGCGTCGCTATCGTGACCGGCGCGGGCAATGGTCTCGGACGGGCGCATGCGTTGGGGCTCGCCAGCCGCGGCGCCAAGGTCGTGGTCAACGATTTCGGCGGCGCGCGCGACGGCACCGGCGGCTCGCTGTCGCCGGCCGAGACCGTGGTCGAGGAAATCCGCAAGGCGGGCGGCACCGCGATGGCCGACGGCGCCGACGTCTCGAACTTCGAGCAGGTCACCGCGATGGTCGAGCGCGCCACCAAGGAGTGGGGCAGCGTCGACCTGTTGTGCGCCAATGCCGGGATCCTGCGCGACAAGTCGTTCGCCAAGCTCGAGGTCGCGGACTGGGACAAGGTGCTCGGCGTGCATCTCACCGGCACGTTCTACTGTTGCAAGGCGGTGTGGGCCGGCATGCGCGAGCGCAACTACGGCCGCATCGTGCTGACGACTTCGTCGTCGGGCCTGTTCGGCAATTTCGGCCAGGCCAATTACGGCGCCGCCAAGGCCGGCATGGTCGGCCTGATGAACGTGCTCGCCGAAGAGGGCCGCAAGAACAACATCAAGGTCAACACGATCTCGCCGACCGCCGCGACCCGCATGACCGAGGAACTGCTGCCGCCGCAGGCGCTGGCGCTGATGAAGCCGGAAGCGATCACGCCGGCGGTCGAGTTTCTGCTCAGCGAGGACGCGCCGACCCGCACCATCATGGGCGCCGGCGCCGGCTCGTTCGCCATCATCAAGGTGCTGGAGACCGAAGGCGTCAACCTTCCACAGTCCGACTGGACGCCAGACGCGGTCGCTGCGCACTTCAACGAGGTCGGCGACATGTCCACCGCGAAGGCGCTGCAGGGCGCGTTCGAGCAGACGCAGAAATATGTCGCCCAGGCCGCCGCGCGCGCGGGGATCAAGCTATAAGCGATTTCGTTCGTCATTCCGGGTCTGCTGCTTTCGCACCATCCCGGAATGACGTTCATGCAAATGGACGGTCGTTTGATGTCGTCCCCACCTACCAAACACGTCGTTGTCATCGGAGGCGGCCCCGCGGGGCTGATGACAGCGGAGGTGCTCGCGGCTGGTGGTGCCGGCGTCACCGTCTATGACGCGGTGCCGTCGGCTGGTCGCAAATTCCTGATGGCCGGCCGCGGCGGGCTCAATCTCACTCACTCCGAACCGCTGCCGGAATTCCTCGCGCGCTATCGCGAGGCAAGGCCCCATCTGAAGGCCGCGGTCGAGGCGTTTCCACCTGAGGGCCTGCGTGCGTGGTGTGAAGCACTGGGGCAGCCGACCTTCGTCGGCACGAGCGGCCGCGTCTTCCCCAAGGCGTTCAAGGCATCGCCTCTGCTGCGCGCCTGGCTGCGGCGGCTCGATGCCGCGGGCGTGCGGTTTGCATTCCGGCATCGCTGGGTCGGATGGGATGAGGCGGGCGGGCTCCTGTTCGAGACGCCGGACGGTCAACGCGTATGTCATGCGGACGCAGCCGTGCTCGCGCTCGGCGGCGCGAGCTGGCCGCGGCTTGGGTCTGACGGCGCATGGACGGCGATACTCGCGGCGAAGGGCGTTGCCATTGCGCCGATGACGGCGGCCAATTCCGGGTTTACCGTCGCCTGGTCCGATCTCTTCCGCGACAGGTTTGAAGGCCAACCGCTCAAGAGCGTCGCATTCACAATCGGCGCGCACGCGGTGCGCGGCGAGGCCATCGTCACCCGCGCCGGCATCGAAGGCGGCGCGATCTACGCGCTGTCGGCGGAGCTGCGCGAGGCGGTGCTGGCGAAAGGAACGGCAACGCTCCACGTCGCATTGCGTCCCGACGTTGCGACGGACGAATTGTTCACCCGGTTGTCGGCGCCGAGGGGCAAGCAATCCTTCTCCAACTTCCTGCGCAAGGCCGCGCAGCTCTCGCCGGTCGGCATCGGGTTGTTGCAGGAGGCCGCAGCCATCGCCGGCCGGCCGCTCGCGTCGCTGCCGGCGGCCGATCTCGCCGCAATGATCAATAGGGTGCCGATCCGAATCACCGGCGTGGCGCCGATCGCGCGTGCGATCTCGACCGCGGGCGGGATCAGGTTCGACGAGCTCGACGACCACTTCATGCTGCGCCGGCTGCCTGGTACCTTCGCCGCCGGCGAGATGCTCGACTGGGAAGCTCCGACCGGCGGCTATCTGTTGCAGGCGGCGTTCGCGACCGGTGTCGCCGCAGGGAATGGTGCGCTCAGATGGCTCAAACGGTAGGATGGGTAGAGCCGCAGCGAAACCCATCAAGCTTCCGCACCGATGAGATTTGATGGGTTTCGCTGCGCTCTATCCATCCTACGACATCTCATGACGACCCGGTCTTTGTTGCGAGATCGGTGATGACGCCGAGCACGCCGAAGGCGCCGGCCACCACGCACACCATCGTCCAGCCGCCAAAGCTCCAGGCGGCGGAGGCGGCCGCAGCTCCGACTGCGCCGCCGATGAAGAACAGCGCCACGAACAGGCCATTGATGCGCCCGCGCGCCTCGGGCCGCAGCAGGTTGACCGCGCGGCGGCCGAGCGTCTGATCCGTGGTGATGCCGAGATCGAGCAGGATCGCACCGATGCTCATCACCAGCAGTGCCGCGATCCGGGATTCGAGCATGGCGGCCCAGATGCACAGCGCAACCGCGATGATGATAAGCAGATGCGAGCCGATCAAGAGCGGCCGCGCAAAGCCCCTATCGCCCCAGCGGCCGGCCGCCGAGGTCGCCGCGGCTCCGGCCACACCGATCAATGCGAACAACGCGATCCCCCTGGCGTCGAGATTGAACGGCGCATCGGGTAGGCGCAATGCGACCGCGGCCCAGAATGCGGTGAACGATGCCATCACCAGCGCCGCGGTCCAGGCACGCACGCGCAGCACCGGCTCCTCGCGCAGCAGCGTCGGAAACGAGCGCAGCAATGCACCGTAGCTCGTGGCCGTGACTGGTTTGAGCGTCGGTAGGCAGCGCGCCAGCGCCGCGGTAAGCACAATCATCAGAATGGCCGAGGTGATGTAGTAGCCGCGCCAGTTCCAGGCGTCCGCGATCAGGCTCGCCGCCGGGCGCGACAGCAGGATGCCGATCATCAATCCGCTCATGACGTCGCCGATCGCCTGGCCGCGACGCTCCGGCGCCACCATGGAGGCGACCAGCGGCACCACCATCTGGATCGCAGCGCAGGAGGCGCCGAGGATGAAGGTTGCGGCAAGCAGAAAGTCGGGCGTTGGCGCGAGCGCGGTGCCCAGCGCCGCCACGATCGCACAAGCCAGCGTGCGCAGGATCAGCCGCTTGTTCTCGACCAGATCGACCAGCGGCACCAGCAGCAACAGACCGAGCGCGTAGCCGAGCAGCGTCAGCGTCGACATCAGGCCGGCCTCGAATGCGGTCATCTCGAGTGAACGGCCCATCAGTCCGACCAGGATTTGCGGCGCGAACAGATTGGTGACGACGGTGCCGGTCGTGATGGCGCCGATCCAGATCAGGGGACGCACCGAGACGGGGCGGGCCGAAGAGAGCTTGGTGACGTCGGAGATGGTCATGGGACCTCGCGGATGAAGTTGCGAAGCCCCCTTTAGGGGATTGGCCTAATATGCTACAATTCAAATAAGATAATGAAGAATATGCGAGTCTGTTATGAATACGCATGACCTTGTCGCCTTCGTCGCGGTGGTGGAGACCGGATCGATCGTCGCGGCCTCGGCGCGGCTGAATCTGACCCAGCCCGGCGTGACGCGGCGGATCCAGAATCTCGAGGAAATGCTCGGTGCGCAGCTTTTGGACCGGCTGTCGAAACCGCTGAAGCCGACGCCGGCCGGATACGAGGCCTACGAGCAGGGCCGACGCCTGCTGCGCATGCTCGACGATCTAAAGTCCGGGGTCGCAAATGACGGCGTGGTGCGCGGCGAGTTCAGGCTCGGCTTGACGCCGTTCCTGTCGGAGGCGGGGCTCACCGGGCCGCTCGATGCGGTGCGCGCGGAATTTCCCGCGCTCGCGGTGCGCGTCGTGTCCGGCTGGTCGCCGCATCACCTGGAGTCTGTGTCGCGCAACGAGCTCGACGCAGCCGCGGTCTGCCTGCCTGACGGCACCGCGCCGCCGGCGGAGCTTCTTGCCGATGATCTCGGCGTGCAGCCGGTGGTGTTCGTCGTCGCGCGCGACATGAAGACGCCGAAGTCGGTCGACCTCGAATGGCTGTCCCGCATGGGATGGGTGATCAATCAGGATGGGTGCGGCTTTCGCCAGACGCTGAAGCGTCACTTCGATGCGGCGCATCTGCCGTTCACGGTCGCGGTCGAGGCACTGGACAGCGAGTTGCGCCTGTCGCTGGTTGCGCGCGGGCTCGGCATCGGGCTCGTGACCCCGGCGGCACTGAAGCGCAGCCCGATCCGCAACCGGCTCAAGATCGTCAGGATCGAGGATTTCAACCCCGCGGTCCGCGCCTGGATCGTGCATCGCCCGCCGGCCGGCCGATTGGCGCAGCCGATCGAGGTGTTTCGCGAGGCGCTGAATCAGGAGCTGCAGGCGCTGGTGCGGGCGTAGGTCGATCTCAGGCGGATAGCACCGCGACGGCACTGCGCTCCCTCTCCCGCTTGCGGGGAAGGGCTGGGGTGGGGGTATTACCGCGAGTCATATTGTCGAGACAGCCCCCACCCGTATCGCATCTGGCGATGCCATACGACCTCTCCCGCAAGCGCAGGGCTATCGCATATGCCGCCTTGGATGGCTACGCACGTACTCGGCCTCGTGGTTCGAGACGCGCCGCAAGCGGCGCTCCTCACCATGAGGGTCTACTATTGTGCCGCAAAACAAGACTTCATCCTGAGGAGCCCGCCAAAGGCGGGCGTCTCGAAGGATGGGCCACAGGGCGTTTTTTTCCAAATGCGATTGCCCTACCCGCAAGCGGGAGAGGTGGACGGAGGCTACCGCAGCTTCCCTCTTGCCGCGACCGGCAGCGTGCCGATGATCTCGTCGCCGCGCACCATCACGACCTCGTCCATCATGTTGACGACGACGCAGACGTGATTGGGAACGATCCGCACGACGTCACCGACGTTCGGCCGGGTGTTGCTGCGGGACAGATCGAGAAAGCCGTGCTCCTCGGCAAAGCGCGCGATCCTGGCTTCGGGATGCTCCAGGATCAGGCCGTGACCCTCGAGGCCGCCGGTATCCGTGGTCAGTGTCTTCGAACCAGCATCGAGGATGCCGCGCTCCGGGCCGGCGCGGCTGACGACGGTGGAATAGATGTGCAGCGCGCAGTCGTCCCACGTCGCGACGCCGGCGGCGACCTGCATGCGGTCGTTGTAGATGTAGGTGCCAAAGCGGTGCTCGGTGCCGCCCTTCAGCTTGCCGAGATTCCTCAGGTTCGGCGTGCCGCCGGTCGAGACGATCGGAGCATCGAGCCCATGCGCGCGCACGCCGGCCAGCGCCTCGTCGTAGAATTTCTGCGCTTCCGTCCAACCGGTCTCGGTCGGATACAGCATAAAGCCCGCGAAGATCAGGCCCTTTGAGCTGGCAATCTCCCGCGCCAGCGCGATCGCCTCCGCTGGCGTCTCGACGCCGGCGCGCTTGCGGCCGGTGTCGCATTCCACGACGACGGAGAGCGGACGGCCTGACGCCGCCGCCGCCTTCGGCAGGTCGCCGACGACGACCGAATTGTCGGCCGCGACGGTGACGTTGGCTTTTGCCTGGAGAGCGCCGAGCCGCGCCATCTTCTCGTCGCCGAGCAGATTGTAGCTGATCAGGATGTTGTCGATCCCGGCGTCCGCCATGATCTCGGCCTCGCCGAGCTTCTGGCAGGTGATGCCCTTCGCACCGGCCTTGACCTGTAGCTGCGCCAACGTCGGATTCTTGTGCGTCTTGATATGCGGCCTGTTGGCGACGCCGGCGGCATCGCAGGCCGCCTGGATGCGGGCGATGTTGCGCTCGACCCGGTCCATGTCGATCACGGCGCAGGGCGTGCCGTATTCACGGGCGATCTTGGCGGCGAGGGACGTGGTCATCGGGTCAACTCCGGTTCAGAATTCCCGTCATTGCGAGGAGCGCAGCGACGAAGCAATCCATGCATCAGCGGACGTGGACAGATGGATTGCTTCGCTTCGCTCGCAATGACGGGGAGGGACATAGTGTTCACGCCTGTTCGATCTCTTCGCGCAGCACTTCGAGCTCGAGCCAGCGGTCTTCTGCGGCAGCGAGTTCGTCCTGCGCCTTGGCGATCGCCGCGGATGCGACGTTGAACTTGTTGCGATCCTTGGTGTAGAGGTCGGGATCGTCAAGCAGCTTCTGCTGCTTGGCGATCTCAGCCTGCAGCTTGTCGATCGTTTTGGGCAGCGTTTCCAGCGCATGCTTCTCGTTGAAGCTCAGCCGGCGCTTTGGCGCCGCCTCGGGCGCTGCGGCCCTCGCTTCCTTTTTCTCATCGGCCGCGGCTTGCGCCTTCACCGTCTCGCGCTTCACGTCGGCGCCGCGCTGCGCCAGCATATCGGTGTAGCCGCCGGCATATTCGATCCAGCGGCCCTGGCCCTCCGGCACGATCACCGAGGTCACGACGCGATCGAGGAAGTCGCGGTCGTGGCTGATCAGGATCACGGTGCCTTCGTAGTCGCCGAGCATCTCTTCGAGCACGTCGAGGGTTTCGAGATCGAGATCGTTGGTCGGCTCGTCTAACACCAGGAGGTTGGACGGCTTCGCCAGCGCACGCGCCAGCATCAGCCGGCCGCGCTCGCCGCCGGACAGCGCCTCCAGCGGCGTGCCGCGCTGCTCCTGCGCGAACAGGAAGTCCTTCATGTAGCCGATGACGTGCTTCGGCTTGTCACCGACCATCACATGGTCGCCGCGGCCGCCGGTCAGTGCCTCGGCCAATGTGAGCTTCGGATCGAGGCTTTCGCGGTGCTGATCCAGCGTCGCCATCTCGATATTGGCACCAAGCCGCACCGAGCCGCTGTCGGGCGGATCGTTGCCGATCAGAAGATGCACCAGCGTGGTCTTGCCGGCGCCATTGGGGCCTACGATGCCGATGCGGTCGCCGCGCTGAATTCTCGTCGAGAAGCCGTCGACGATGGTGCGCTCGCCATAGGCCTTGGTGATGCCCTTCGCCTCGATCACGAGGCGGCCGGATTTCTCGGCCTCCGCAGCCGCCAGCGTGGCGTTGCCGGTGGCGCCGCGATAGTTCCTCCGCTGGTCGCGCAGGGCGTGCAGATTGCCGAGCCGCTTGACGTTGCGCTTGCGGCGGCCGGAGACGCCGTAGCGCAGCCAGTGCTCCTCGTTGACAATCTTGCGGTCGAGCTTGTGCTGCTCGCGCTCTTCCTCCCCCAGCACCTCGTCGCGCCATGCCTCGAACGCGCCGAAGCCGCGGTCGATCTGCCTGATCTGGCCGCGGTCGAGCCAGGCGGTGGTGCGCGACAGGTTGGTGAGGAAGCGGCGGTCGTGGCTGATCAGCACCAGCGCGCAGCGCCGGCTCTCCAGTTCTCCCTCGAGCCATTCGATGGTCGGCAGGTCGAGATGGTTGGTCGGCTCGTCGAGCAAAAGGATGTCGGGCGAGGGCGCCAGCACCCGCGCCAGCGCCGCGCGCCGTGCCTCGCCGCCGGAGACATGCGCGGGATCTTCTTCGCCGCTGAGGCCGAGCTGCTCGAGCAGATAGCGCGCCTGGTAGTGGTCGTCGCCCGGGCCGAGCCCGGCCTCGACATAGGACAGCGTGGTCGCATGGCCGGCGAAATCGGGCTCCTGCGGCAAATAGCGGATGGTGGCGCCGGGCTGCACGAAGCGGCTGCCGGAGTCGGGCTCGACAAGGCCGGCCGCGATCCGCAGCAGCGTCGACTTGCCGGAGCCGTTGCGTCCGATCAGGCAGACGCGCTCGCCGGCTGAGACCGACAGCTCGACGCCGGTCAAGAGCGGCGTGCCGCCGAAAGTGAGGCTGATGTCCTTGAGCTGAATGAGCGGTGGTGCCATCGCGTCAGCCCTGGGTCGTCGTCGCCTGCTCCGCGCGGCGGCGCTGGATGCGGCGGATGGTCTGGTCGAGTGTCGAGATGAAGGTCGAGCGGTCCCGCGGCGAGAACGATTTCGGCCCGCCGGTAATTTCACCCGACGACCGCAGATCGGTCATCAGGTTGCGCATGGCAAGCGTCATGCCGATCGATTGTTCCGTGAACGGCTTGCCGTTCGGCGCGATCACCTCGGCGCCGGCCTTGACGCAGCGGCCCGCCAGCGGAATGTCCGCAGTGATGACAACGTCGCCCTCATGGGCGCGTTCCGCGATCCAGTCGTCGGCGGCATCCATCGCGGAACCGGCAGCGATGCGCTCGATCAGCGGGTCCTGCGGAACGCGGATGAAGCCGCCTGCAACCACGCTGACCGACACGCCGAGACGGATCGCGACGCGGTAGATCTCGTCCTTCACCGGGCAGGCGTCGGCATCGACATAGATTCGGGTGGGGGTAGGAGTTTCAGTCATCGATCCAGAGAGTAGCGGCGTGCGCGGGCCCCGCGTGTACTCCATCGGGCGGAAAATTGCGAGCAAAACGAGAGGCTTGCCACAGTGTTCGGTTGAACTACGATCATCGCCAGAAAAGCAACCGAAATAAGGGAAACCCATGGCAGCTCCGCAAACCTACCGCGTCTCGGCTTACAACACCTCGAAGCTGTCAGAGAACAAGATCCACGACGACACGGTGGCGCGGAAATTCGGCTTCTCCGGCGGTTTGGTGCCCGGCGTCGATGTCATGGCCTACATGATGCACCTGCCGGTCGAGACATGGGGCGGCGATTTCCTCGAGCGCGGGCTGATCGAAGCGCGCTTCGTGAAGCCGGTCTATGACGGCGAGATCGCGGAATTGACCGGCCAGGAGACCGGCAATGGGTTGTCGATCGAGCTGCGTAGCCGCGGTGAGCTCTGCGCCACCGGCACTGCGTCGCTACCGGCCTTGGCGCCGAAGGTCGCGATTGACGACTACAAGGAGGTTGCGGCGGTGGCCGAGCGCAAGCCTGTCAGCGCGTCGTCCTACGAGCTTGGCAAATGGCTCGGCACCATCCCGCGCGATTGGTCCGGCGATGCCGCGAAGGAATATCTCGCTGATATCAGGGAGACCGATCCGATCTACCTGCGCAAAGGGCTCGGCCATCCCGGCCTGCTGCCGCGGGTGATGAACAAGGTGCTGGTCGACAACGCGATCCTCGGGCCCTGGATCCACGTCGGCACCCGCATGCAGCTTTTGTCGGCATCGAAGATCGGCGACGAACTGACGGCGCGGGCCAAGGTCGTCGGCAATTATGACAAGAAGGGCCATCGCTTCGTCGAGCTCGACGCCCTGGTGCTCGCCAACGGCACAACGCCGCTGGCGCATTGCTGGCACATCGCGATCACCCAGCCGCGCGAGCAGGCGGCGGCGTAGGGCCTGGTGTAGGCGCAGCCCGCTTAGTCTCGCGGCTTTGCTTTCAGTTCAAAGAAAGCCGCTCGCCTGCGGCCAACTCGCGGCAAAATGTCTTTCCCCGCGCAACGACCGCGCTTCGCCATAAAGTGCGTTACGATCCTCTCCCTGACGGCAAAACAAAGGAGAATGCGATGTCGAGTTCAGTCAAGGACATGCTCGCGGCCGCGAACAATTCGGTGCCTGCGATCAGCCCGCAGGACGCAAAAGTCCTGATCGAAAGCGGCAAGGCCCTCGTGGTGGACGTGCGCGACGGACTTGAGTTGCAGGCCTCAGGCAAGGTTCAGGGGGCCAAACACGTCGCGCGCGGAATGATTGAATTCAAGGCCGATCCTGCCAGTCCCTATTATGACAATGCGTTCGACCGCGAGAAAACCGTGATCGTCTACTGCGCCTCCGGCGGGCGCTCCGCGCTTGCGGGTAAGACCTTGCAGGACATGGGCTACAAGGACGTGCGCAATCTCGGCGGCTTCAAGGGGTGGGTGGACAGCGGCGGCGCGGTCGATAAGGCATGATCCCGCATGCGCGGGTGACGACAACAGCGGTTGTGGCAGCGGCAACTTCCAAACTGTCGTTGCCAGGCTTGACCGGCTTGACCCGGCAATCCATCCGCATTCACAGCCGTCATCCCCCGTGCATGCGGGGGATCCAGTACGCTGCGGCGCTTCGGCTCCATCGCTAACGTCTCTGGAATCCTGGATCACCCGCATGCGCGGGTGACGACATCTTGCTTGTGGGGGCGGCGGAGACCTTTACGCTGCCGTTGCCTTGGCGTCCTGGATCGCACGCCAGACCCGTTCCGGCGTCAGCGGCATGTTGATGTGCTTGATGCCGTAGTCCGACAGCGCGTCCACCACGGCGTTGACGACGCAGACGAGGCTGCCGGCGCAGCCGGCTTCGCCGCAACCCTTGGTGCCGAGCGGGTTCGACTTCGCAGGCGAGGGGTGATTGTCGATCTGCATCGGCGGGACGTCGCCGGCGCGCGGCAAGGCGTAGTCCATGAACGAGCCGGTGATCGGCTGGCCCGAACCATCGTAGTTCACTTCCTCCATCATCGCCTGGCCGATGCCCTGCGCGACGCCGCCGTGCAACTGACCGGCGACGATCATCGGATTGACCACGGTGCCGAAATCGTTGACCGCGAAGTAGCGGACGATCTGCGTCACGCCGGTGTCCGGATCGATTTCGACCTCGGCGACGTGACAGCCGTTCGGGAACGTCGATGCCGTCTCCTTGGTGGCGTGATCGACGTCAAGCGTCTCGGGGGTGCCCTCCGGCATCTTGCTATCGCGCATGCGCTCGGCAAGCTCCATGATCCCGATCGAACGGTCGGTGCCGGCGATGGTGAAGCGGCCATGGCCGAACTCGATGTCGGCCTCGGACGCTTCGAGGACATGGGCGGCGGCCTTCTTGCCCTTCTCGACGACCAGTGCGGAGGCCTCGACGATCGCCTGTCCGGTCGCGGTGATCGAGCGCGAGCCGCCGGTGCCGTTGCCGAAGCGGACGCGGTCGCTGTCATTCTGATCGAGCGTGATCTTCTCGAAGGGGATGCCGAGCTGGTCGGACAGCACCTGCGCGAACGGTGTGGCGTGGCCCTGGCCGTAATCGAGCGTGCCGGTGGTGAGCTTCACCGATCCGTCCGGCTCGAAGGTGATCTTGCCGAGCTCGCCACTCGGCGGCGCGGTAACCTCGAGATAGGATCCGACAGCGATGCCACGCAGCTTGCCGGTCTTCTTGCTCTCCTTCTTGCGCTTGGCAAAGTTCTCGTAGTCGGAGATCTCCAGTGCCTTCTGGAACACGCCGGCGAAATCGCCGCTGTCATAGGTGACGCCGGAAGCGGCCGGGAAGGGCAGTTGTGACGGTTTGATGAAGTTGCGCTTGCGCAAGGCGAGACGGTTGATGCCCATCTCGTCGGCGGCGGCATCGATCAGCCGCTCCATGTAGTAGTTGGCCTCGGGCCGGCCGGCGCCGCGGTAGGCGCCCATCAGCGTGGTGTTGGTCACGACCGTCTTGATGTCGACGCCGAGCAGCGGCGTGCGGTAGACGCTGGCGAGGTTCTTGCCGGTGTTGAGCGACAGCGGCCCCGGCGCGACACCGGTGATGTAGGCGCCGAGATTGCCGTAGCCGGACAGGCGCACCGCGAGGAACTTGCCGTCCGCATCGAGCGCAAGCTCGGCATGGATCTTTTGCGCGCGGCCCTGGCTGTCGGACAGGAAGCTCGTCGAGCGCTCGTCCAGCCACTTCACCGGGCGGCCCAGCTCCCGCGCGGCATGCGCGATGCAGGTGTATTCGGGATAGTTGAGGTTCTTCATGCCGAAGGAGCCGCCGACATTGGCGGTGAGGATGCGAGCCTTCTCCGGCGGCACGTTGAGCAGGCGCGCGAGGATCGCCTTGTTGCCGGAGACGCCCTGGGTCGGCACCTGCAGCGTGAAGCGCTGGGTCTTCTTATCATAATCGGCCAGCGCCACCCGTGGCTCCATCGGGACCACGGCGACGCGGGTGTTGACGATATCGAGCTTGGTTACATGCGCGGCGCCGGCGAAGGCCGCCTCGATCTTGGCGCTGTCGCCATAGTGGTAATCGAGCGCGACGTTGTTCGGGATGTGGTCATAGAGCTGCGGTGCGCCCGGCTTGACGGCCTCGGCCGCGTCGGTGACGGCCGGCAGCGGCTCGATCTCCGTTACGACGGCTTCGGCGGCGTCGCGCGCCTGAGCCGCGGTTTCCGCGACCACGAAGGCCACGGGGTCGCCGACGAAGCGGACCTTGTCGGTCGGCAGCGCCGGGCGGTTGGTCTGCAGCAGCGGCGAGCCGTCACGGTTCTTCAGCGGTAGCCCGCAGGTGAAGGGATTGTAGCCGGCAGCGGCAAGATCGGCGCCGGTCCAGACCCCGAGGACACCGGGCATCGCCTTGGCGGCCGCAGTGTCGATGCCCTTGATGACGCCGTGAGCATGGGAGGAGCGGACCATCCAGCAATAGGCTTGGTTGGGGAGCGAGAAATCGTCGGTGTATCTGCCCTTGCCGCGCACCAGGGTGTCGTCCTCCTTGCGGCGCACAGGCTGGCCGACACCATATTTCTGCAGTGCGATAGCGTTCTCGAGAGAGGCGGGAGGCGTGTGATCTTGCATCGGAAATGACCTGAAATGCCCGGATTTGCGCCGTTTTGGCGGGCGCCGACCAGATAACGCACAGCCCCCTTAACGACAACGCCCGATTGGGCATGGTCCCAATGTGAACGGATGTTGCACAGGCCCTTGGCGCTGCTAAAGTTTCCGTGAATGGACAATTCTTCGGTGGACCGCTGACCGCGGGTCCGACGGAAAGACAGTTTTGATGACTAGCGATGTGCGGCTTTGCGACGGTCTTCCGGCCCGCGAAGCCCTGTCAGGGTTAGCCGCGGTAGGCGCGGACGCCGGCGTCTACGCCGCGCTCGACCTTGGCACCAACAATTGCCGGCTCTTGATCGCCTGTCCGTCGGGCGACGGGTTCCGCGTGGTCGATTCCTTTTCGCGGATCATCCGGCTCGGCGAGGGGATCGCCGCGACCGGTTCCATCAGCGAGGCCGCAATCGAGCGCGCCATCGCGGCGCTGAGCATTTGCAGCGACAAGATCCGCCATCGCAAGGCCCGGCGGTTGCGGCTGATCGCGACCGAAGCCTGTCGTGCCGCTGGCAATGCCGAGAGCTTTCGCGCCCGCGTCGCCGCCGAGACGGGCATCAAGCTCGAGGTGATCGACCGCGAGACCGAGGCGACGCTGGCGGTGATCGGCTGTTCCCCGCTGCTCGATCCCAAAGGGCGGGGCGCCATCCTGTTCGACATCGGCGGCGGCTCGACTGAACTGGTGCGGATCGAGCGCGATCCGCATGCGCCTGACGCGCCGCCGCGCATCAAGGCGTGGATGTCGATCCCGCTCGGCGTCGTCACGCTGGCCGAACATTTCGGCGGCAGGAACGTCACGAAGGAGTTGTATGCGCGCATGGTGGACGAGGTCGCCCAACATGTCGCGCCGTTCGCGGCCGAGCACGGCAGGGACCTGCGCGACATGCACATGCTCGGCACCTCAGGCACCGTGACGACGCTCGCCGGCGTGTTCCTCAATTTGCCGCGTTATGATCGCCGCCGCATCGACGGCATCTGGATGAACGATGCCGACGTGTCAGCGACGATCCAGAAGCTGCTTGGCATGAGCTACGAGGACCGCGTCAGCAACAACTGCATCAGCATCGAACGCGCCGACCTCGTGCTCGCGGGCTGCGCCATCCTCGACGCGATCCGCAACGCGTTCCCGCTGCCGCGGCTGCGGGTCGCCGACCGCGGCCTGCGCGAGGGCATGTTGGTGGAGATGATGCGCGAGGACGGCGCGCTGCGGGCGTGCTAGACGCTGAATCACCTCGCCCCGCTCTTGCGGGGAGAGGTCGGATTGCTCTCGGCGATGCGAAGCATCGTCCGGTGCAATCCGGGTGAGGGGCCGTTTCCACGCATCTCGCGAGCGGAAGCAACCCCTCACCCCAACCCTCTCCCCGCAAGAGCGGGGCGAGGGAGAACCACACACCGAGACGCAAGAAGCACAATGGCGAAAGATACCACCGGGCGGCTGCACGTCACGGTCAAGAGCGGCGGCAAGCGCAAGCTGTCGTCGAAACTCTGGCTGGAGCGCCAGCTCAACGATCCCTACGTCGCCAAGGCCAAGGCGATGGGCTACCGTTCGCGCGCGGCCTTCAAGCTTCTGGAGATCGATGACAAATATCGCCTGCTCAAGCCGGGCATGACGGTGGTCGACCTCGGCGCCGCGCCCGGCGGCTGGAGCCAGATCGCGGCCAAGCGCACCGGCTCTGCCGATGGCAAGGGCAAGGTGGTCGCGATCGATCTGTTGGAGATGGGCGAGATCCCCGGCGTCATCTTCGCTCAGCTCGACTTCCTCGATGCTGATGCGCCGGAAAAACTGATCGCGATGATGGGCGGCCGCGCCGACATCGTGATGTCCGACATGGCCGCCAACACCACCGGCCATCGCAAGACCGATCAGCTCCGCATCATCGGCCTGGTCGAAACCGCGGCGCATTTCGCCTGCGAGGTGCTCAATCCGGGCGGGGCCTTCCTGGCGAAGGTGTTTCAGAGCGGCGCGGATGCGGAGTTGCTGGCACAGCTCAAGCGCGATTTCGCCACCGTCCGCCACGTCAAGCCGGCGGCGAGCCGGCAGGATTCCTCCGAGCGCTACGTGCTGGCGACGGGTTTTCGCGGGCAGTCCAACCGGGGTTAAAGCGGGATGAGTTCGGGTTGAATCGAGTCGCGACGGGGCAGCCTAATCCCATCTTGCTTTGACAGCGACCCCCGTGGCCGATTGTTTGAGCACTGGAAAATCAACGACGCCAGGCGCATAATTCGGTGATGTCGACAATTGTTCAATGCAATTGCGGCGCTGAGTACAGACGCACTGAAGAAAAGTTCTTGGTGCCGCATACGGGTGACGCGATCTGCATGGTCTGCGGAGCAGCGCTGGAATCGTGGCTGGAGAGCACCCACGTTCCCCAATATGAACTTGTTGAATGTCCGGATCAGACGGACGACCGGCATGACCGGCCGCCCTTGAGGCCCGGACGCAACTGGACGACACGTCTGCACTGAATGTCCGTGCCTCGCGAATAACCGCTTCGATTGATTAGCCCAGCCGCTGATCCCGCGCGTTCTGGGTATCTTCGGTTGCGTGTTTGACGGCGGCGGCCGCCGCGCCGCGTTCGGCGCCCTTGCGGCTGGAAATCTCGATCGCCTTGCGACCGGAGATTTCGTGGCCGGCGTCGGTCGGCATCTGCCAGAAGAACCAGGCTGACGCTGCCGAGATCAGCGAAACCACCACGAAGGCTGGCGCGAACGCATCGGCGGTGAGCTCGGTCTGGTGATGCAGCGCGAGCACGGTTTCGACCGAGAAAGCGCCGATGGCGACGCCCGCGGACACTGCGAGCTGCTGATTGACGCTGACGAGGGTGGTGGCGCGGCTCATCTGTGGAGCCTCGACCTCGGCATAGGCCACGGTGTTGATCGCGGTGAATTGCAGCGAGCGGAAGAAGCCGCCGACCACCAGGATGATGAAGATCAGCAGCAGCGGCGTCGAGATCGTGAACAGGGCGCAAGCGGCAAGGAAGGCCGAGCTGACCACCGCGTTGACGGTCATCATATTGCGGAAGCCGAAGGTGCGGATGATGCTCGCGGCGAGCGTCTTCATGCCCATGGCGCCGACCGCGGACGCGAAGGTCACGAGGCCCGACTGGAACGGCGTCAGGCCGAAGCCGACCTGCATCAGCAGCGGCAGCAGGAACGGCAGCGCGCCGATGCCGACGCGGAACATGAAGCCACCGATGATGGCCGCGCGCATCGTCGACAACCGCAGCAGCGAGAAATCCAGCACCGGCGAACCGGTGCGCCTCGCGTGGAGGACATAGAGCGTCATCGAGACGACGCCGATGCCGACCAGCGCCGCGACGATCGTCCACGGCAGCAGGTTGAGCCCGGCGACGGACAGGCCGAAGGCGATGCCGGCAAGGCCGATGCCGGCGAGCACCAGGCCGTAGAGGTCGAAGCGCTCCGGATCGACGCTCTTGATCGGGTCGATGTATTTCAGCGCCATGAAGATGCCGAGCAGCCCGATCGGGATGTTGATCAGGAAGATCCAGTGCCAGGAGAAATAGGTGGTGATGAAGCCGCCGAGCGGCGGCCCGATCACGGGGCCGATCAGGGCGGGGACGGTCACCCAGGCCATCGCATTGACCAGCGCGCTCTTGTCGACCGAGCGCAGCAGTACGAGACGCCCGACCGGCGTCATCATCGCTCCGCCGAGGCCCTGCAGAATGCGGGCGAACACGAAATTGGTCACCGAGGACGACAGCGCACAACCGATCGAGCCCAGCATGAAGACGCCGACCGCGCCGGCGAACACGATGCGCGGTCCGAAGCGATCCGCGGTCCAGCCGCTGGCCGGGATGAACACCGCAAGCGAGAGCAGATAGGAGGTGATCGCCAGTTTCAGCGTCAGCGGACTGGTGCCGATATCGGCGGCGATCGCCGGCAGCGAGGTCGCGATGACGGTGGAATCCATGTTCTCCATGAACAGAGCGGTGGCCACGATGAGCGGGATCAGGCGTTCTTTGTTCATTGAAGCGGACGGTTGGGGGCTGAAAGGCGGGCGAGGGGGCTGTATCACCCTGCTGCCAGCCATGCCATTGCGGAACCGGCCAAACCACCTAAATCCAGCGTGACTCTGGTATGCGTCCGCCAGCGTTTGAGGTGTATGCCGTGATCTACGTCCTCGCCGCCCTGTTGCCGCCGCTCGGGCTGCTCCTCAACGGGCAGCCGTTCTCGGCGCTGTTCAACATGGTTCTGATCGTGTTTTGCGCGATTTTCGGGCTGATTTTCCACGTGTTGCTGGTGGTGCCCTCGGCCCATGCCGTGATCGCGGTCCATATGAAACGGGAGGAGCGACGCCACCGGGAGGTGGTCGAGGCGATCCGCCGCCACGGGCCGCCGCCGGGCTATCGGGCCCCGTAACCCGTAAAAAGCCTGTGCATGGCTGGCAAACACTTTGATTCGTCATGCCGCCATGCTATCGACCAGCGTCAACCCCACCGATGGGCACCGATTCGACGGTGACGCAGCCAGCGTCGCCGCAGGCGGCGTTCATCCGTAAGATCGTTGCGGCTGATACCGCTGAAAGGAGTTGGCAATGGCCACGGGACTTCGGACTATCCGTGAAGCCTTCACGTTCGACGATGTGCTTCTGAAGCCCGGTCTGTCGGACGTTCTTCCCTCGGAAGTCGACATTCGCTCGCGCGTCACCCGCGCAATCCCGCTCAACATTCCGATTATCGCCTCCGCGATGGACACCGTGACCGAGGCGCGCATGGCGATCGCGATGGCGCAGGCGGGCGGCCTCGGCGTCATCCACCGCAACTTCGATCCCGAAGGCCAGGCCGCGCAGGTGCGGCAGGTGAAGAAGTTCGAATCCGGCATGGTGGTCAATCCGCTCACCATCGGCCCGGACGCGACACTGTCCGATGCCCTGACGCTGATGAAGGACCACGGCATTTCCGGCATTCCGGTCGTCACCGGCGGGGCCAAGAACACGCCGGGCAAGCTGGTCGGCATCCTGACCAACCGCGACGTGCGCTTTGCCAGCGATCCGCGGCAGAAGGTCTCGGAGCTGATGACGCACGAGAACCTCGTGACGGTGCGCGAGAGCGTCAGCCAGGACGAGGCGAAGCGGATGCTGCACAAGCATCGCATCGAGAAGCTGTTGGTGGTCGACGACCAGTATCGCTGCGTCGGCCTGATCACGGTGAAAGATATCGAGAAGGCCGTGGCGCATCCGCTCGCCTGCAAGGACGAGCACGGCCGGCTTCGCGTCGCTGCGGCCACCACGGTCGGCGAGACCGGCTATGAGCGCACCGAGCGGCTGATCGATGCCGGCGTCGACGTCGTCGTGGTCGACACCGCGCACGGCCATTCCCGCCATGTGCTGAACGCCGTCAATCGCATCAAGCGGCTGTCCAACGCGGTGCAGGTCGTCGCCGGCAACGTCGCGACCGAGGACGGCGCGCAGGCGCTGATCGATGCCGGCGCCGATTGCATCAAGGTCGGCATCGGCCCGGGCTCGATCTGCACCACGCGCATCGTCGCCGGCGTCGGCGTGCCGCAGCTCACCGCGATCATGGATGCGGTGGCCGCGGCGAAGAAGTCCGACATCCCTGTCATCGCCGATGGCGGCATCAAATATTCCGGCGACCTCGCCAAGGCGCTGGCCGCCGGCGCCGACATCGTGATGGTCGGCTCGCTGCTCGCCGGCACCGACGAGACGCCGGGTGAAGTCTTCCTGTGGCAGGGCCGCTCATACAAGGCCTATCGTGGCATGGGCTCGGTCGGCGCGATGGCGCGCGGCTCGGCGGACCGCTACTTCCAGCAAGACATCAAGGACACGCTGAAGCTCGTGCCCGAGGGCATCGAGGGCCAGGTGCCCTACAAGGGACCGGTCGGCAACGTCATGCACCAGCTCGCCGGCGGCCTCCGCGCCGCGATGGGCTATGTCGGCGCGCGCAATATCGGGGATTTCCACGACAAGGCCGAGTTCGTCCGCATCACCGGTGCGGGCCTGCGTGAAAGCCATGTCCACGACGTGACGATCACCCGCGAAGCCCCGAACTATCCGGGCGGCGGTTAGCACCATCGTTTGTCATTCCGGGATGGTGCGTTAGCACCAGACCCGGAATCTCGAGATTTACGGGTTCGCGTCTGACGATGCGCCCCGGAGTGACGGCGCGACAAACCGCCTCCGAACTGACGGCCGTCATTTCAAACAACATTTCAAACAACGCGCTACGTGGAACAGCACATCCGTCTCCCTTGCGGGGAGGCGGATTGCATGCCTACGTGTGCGCCACGAAACCACGAGCGGAGGAAATCCCCATGTCCCAAGGCAAGCGCGTCATTCTCGCCTCGCGTCCCCACGGCGAGCCCACGGCCGCCAATTTCCGGACCGAAGACTTCACGCCACCTGCGCCCGGTGACGGACAGGTTCTGCTCCGCACCATCTGGCTGTCGCTCGATCCCTACATGCGTGGTCGCATGGCTGACGGTCCGTCCTATGCCGCGCCGGTGCCGGTCGGCGGCGTGATGGAGGGCGGCACCGTCAGCGAGGTGATGGCGTCGAACAACCCGGGCTTTGCCAAGGGCGACATCGTGCTGTCGCGCGCGGGCTGGCAGACGCATGCGCTGTCCGACGGCAAGGGGCTCGCCAAGATCGATCCGAAGATCGCGCCGATCTCGACCGCAGTCGGCGTGCTCGGCATGCCCGGCATGACCGCCTATACGGGGTTGCTCGAGATCGGCAAGCCGCAGGCGGGCGAGACCGTGGTGGTCGCGGCTGCATCCGGCGCGGTCGGCTCGGCCGTCGGCCAGATCGCGAAGATCAAGGGCGCGCGTGCGATCGGCATCGCCGGCGGCAAGGACAAGTGCGCCTACGTCAAGGACGAGCTGGGCTTCGACGACTGCCTCGACCATCGCGATCCCAACCTTGCCGCGAAGCTCAAGGAAGCCTGTCCGAAAGGCATCGACGTTTATTTCGAGAATGTCGGCGGCGCGGTGTTCGATGCGGTGTTTCCACTGCTCAATGCATTTGCGCGTATCCCGGTCTGCGGCCTGATCGCGCACTACAACGATACAGAAGCTCATGCACCGAAATGGGCCGGCGCGATGATGCGCAATATCCTGACCAAGCGGCTGACCTTCCGAGGCTTCATCGTCAGCGACTTCGCCGCCATGCACGGCGACTTCATCCGCGACATGTCGCAGTGGGTGCGCGAGGGCAAGGTCAAGTACAAGGAGTTCGTGACCGAGGGGCTCGACAGCGCGCCGGAGGCCTTCATGGGCCTGCTCAAGGGCGCCAATTTCGGCAAGCAACTCGTTCGGGTTGGGCCGGACAGGGCGTGAGCGCGGCGGCCGCCGGCTCCCGTTCCGCGCAGAAACGGTTCAAGATCGCCATAACGACAGGCTTTGGGGGCTTTTGGCCCCCATTTGCTTGACCGGCACCACGCATCCAGTGGCACCACGACCGGTCGCTCAACGGGATCTGAAGGCGCGCCGCAGGGCTGGGGCCCTTCAGTTCGCCGGTTGCTTGGCGAACAGCATGTCGAGGTCGACATCGAGCTGGCCCTTGGCCCTCACGTGTCGCACTTCGAAGCTATCAGGCTGGAAGCGGTATTCGACGATCCCGGTTTCCTTGATGCCGATCCGCTCCTGCTTCTCGTCGGAAATGATGAAGCCGACCGAGGGCGCCCAGATCTGTCTGATACGCCCGAAGGTGTAATCGCGGCGCTGGTGGACGTGGCCGCTGCCGACCAGCCGCAAATCGACCTTGCCGAGCATTTCGACCAGGCGGCTGCGCGCAGGCTGCGGCACAAAGCGGATCGCGGTCGCCTCGCGTTCCAGATCGTCCGGCGTGTCGAGATAGAGCGGCTTGTGCAGGAACAGCGCGACCGGCTTGCCGGCGGTCTTGTCGAGCTGCGTGGCGAGCCAGTCGAACTGCTCGGCCTCGCTGTCGAGGCCGGTGTTCATGATCAGCGAGTTCAGGCCGATGAAGCACCAGCCGGCGGCCTCGAACCGCCAGCGGTCGTCGCCGAGCACGGTCCGGAATGCCACGCGGCTCTCTTCGGTGGGCAATTGCGTCGGCGTCGGGCCGACCGCGGTCGGGTTGTCACCGATATCGTGATTGCCGGGCAGATAGCGGCAATCGACCGGCAGCGCGTCATGCATCTCCCTGGCGAAGGCCAGGTCGTCGCGGCTGGTCGGGCCGTCGAACGACACGTCACCGCTGTTGAGAACGAGATCGGGCCGCGTCACGTCAATGTGCTCGCTCACGCGGTGGAAGTTATCCGTGAGGAGCTTGAAGCGGCGGGCGAGGTGGGTGTCGGAGATTTGCGTCAGACGAAACTGGGCCATGCATCGTTCCTTTCGGTCCGATCATAGCCCGCAGCGAAGTCGGAACGATGACGATCGGGGCCGACACGGCTGCGCAGGGACGTGCGCGGCGCGTGCGGCAGCGTCGGATGGCGCACTGGCCGGTGGCACGCTGGCGAGAGGCCTACAACGCGAACCGCCTGTCGGCGATCGCGATCAGGCCAGCGTGCGGTGGCACGACCGTCGTGGTCGTCGCGGCGGTGAGCCCAAGATAGGTGAGTGCCGTGTGCCGCAGGTCGTAGATCGCGAAGGCCACAAGCCCGACCAGCAGCGCGGTGGCGAGCCCGTGCTTGACGATGTCGCGCGTCGAACGATAGCCGGTTCGGAAATAGAACGAGAGCACGATTGCGACCAGCAGCGCAGCCGCGACACCGGCGAGGCCCGACATCACCACGCCTAGTCCGCCGTCCAGGGACTCATCGAACCAACCGGTGACAGGCCAGGTGAGCAACGGGGCCACGGAATCGCCCGGGAACTCGGCCGAGCGGATTGGGCCGGCCAGGATCGGGGAAGTGATGTTCATCGCGAACTCCCGCTGGGACCAGAGGGCTGAAACCACCGCATCCCTGTGGGTTGGTCACGACAGCTCGGATCATGGTTCAAGCAACTGCCGCGACGCCTTCATTGTCAGCGGCGGGCGTGGCCGCTAAGAGGAAGCTGCAGCGTCCGCGGCTGACGGAGATTCTCATGTCTATTCAAATGGTTTTGCTGCCGGTCTTCATCCAGATTGGATTGACCTTCGCGCTTTTGTTCGCAATGGCGTCGATGCGTGGTCGGGCGCTTTCCAGCGGCGAAACCAAGACCGGTGATATCGCGCTGCGCCAGCCGAATTGGCCGGTCCGCGCCACCCAGGTCGGCAATTGCTTCGCCAACCAATTCGAACTCCCGGTCCTGTTCTACGTTCTGATCGCACTGGCGCTGCCGCTGCGCCATGCCGATCTGTTCATCGTGCTGATGTCCTGGGTGTTCGTGGTGACGCGCTTTGTTCACGCCGGCATCTTCGTCACCTCCAACGACGTGCGGCCGCGCTCGCTCGCCTGGTTCGCCGGTGTGCTGGTGCTGCTGGCGATGTGGCTGTATTTCGCGCTCCGGATCCTGCTTGCGATCTGACGCGCCCAACCGAAAGAGACCAATGACGCCTGCTGCCCGGCTCTCCGCCGCTATCGACCTGATCGCCACCATCGACGCCCAGCGTGTTCCCGCCGCCAAGGCGCTGAAGGAATGGGGCACCGCGCACCGCTATGCCGGATCCGGCGATCGCGCCGCGATCTCCGGCCTGATCTGGGACGTGCTGCGCCGGCAATCCTCCGCGGCTTATCTGATGGATGACGACAGCGCCCGCGCGCGCGTGCTCGGCATGCTCAAGCTCGAGCGCGGCATGGATCTGGCGACGATCGCCGCGTTCTTCGACGGGAGTCGTTTCGCGCCGGAACCGCTGACCGCGACCGAGGAAGCGGCGCTGACCTCGCGCTCGCTCAGTGGTGCGCCGGCGCCGGTTGCGGGCGATTATCCGGAATGGCTCGATCCGTACCTTGCCAAGGTGTTCGGAGATGAGCGCGCGGCGGAAGCGACCGCAATGGCCAGCCGCGCGCCGCTCGACCTGCGCGTCAATACGCTGAGGGGCAAGCGCGAGAAGATCCTGCCGCGACTTGCACATCTCGGCGCGAAGGAGACGCCGTGGTCGCCGCTTGGCCTGCGCATCGAGCTCGGCGCCGACGCCCGCAATCCCGGCATCCATTCCGAGGAGGACTTCATCAAGGGCGCGATCGAGGTGCAGGACGAGGGCTCGCAGCTTGCCGCGCTGTTCTCGGCCGCCAAGCCCGGCGAGCAGGTGATCGACCTCTGCGCCGGCGCCGGCGGCAAGACGCTGGCGCTCGCGGCTCAGATGGGCGGTAAGGGCCGGTTGATCGCGACCGATCACGACAAGCGCCAGCTCGCGCCGATCCATGAGCGGCTGTCGCGCGCCGGTGTGCACAATTGCGAGGTGCGCACGCCGCGCGGCGAGGCGGACGTGATGTCCGACATCAAGGCCTCCGCCGATCTCGTCCTGATCGACGCGCCCTGCACGGGCACCGGCACCTGGCGCCGTAACCCCGACGCCAAATGGCGGATGCGCCCCGGCGCGCTCGAGGTGCGGCTGAAGGATCAGGCCGAGGTGCTCGAGCGCGCCGCGCCGATGGTGAAGCCGGGCGGACGGATCGCCTACATCACCTGCTCGGTGCTGTCAGAGGAGAACGGCGAGCAGGTGCGAGCCTTCATCGCGCGCCATCCGGAATTCTCGGCACAGCCGCCGGAGCAGACCGCATCCGTGCTGTGGGACAAGGCCGAGAGCTTTGCGCAAGCCGCACTGCGCTCGGACGAAGGCTGGCTGATGACGCCGCGCCGGACCGGCACGGACGGGTTCTTCGTGTCGGTGCTGAAGAAGGCGTGATTTGAATTCCGTCGTTCGGGGGATGTGCAGCATCGAACCTCAGGTACGCAATCGCGCACCGGGGAACCTCGAGATTCTCAGGCGCGCAAGTGCGCGCCATAGTTCCCGCTTGGCGCGCCCCGGAATGACGATCGCCGCTAATACGTCTGCACGCAGCTCGCCCGCGCCGGCGTCTTGCTCACCACCACGATCCAGAACAGCAGCGCTGTGGCGCTGATCGCCGCGCCGAGCATGCAAACGCCGATCCAGCCGGCCGTCGCATAGGCCATCGTCGAGCTGATCGCGCCGGCACCGCTTCCGATCGAATAGAACACCATGTAGCCGCCGACCAGGCGGCTCGCCGCGTCCGGCCGCACCGCGACGATCAGGCTCTGGTTGGTGACATGGATCGCCTGCACCGCGAAGTCGATCATGACGACGCCGGCCAGCACCAGCCACAGCGAGCTGTGCAGGCAGGCAATGGGAGCCCAGCCGGCGAGCATCAGGAACAGCGACAGGCCGGTGGTGCGCTGCGCCCAGCCGCGATCGGCGAGACGGCCTGAATTGCGCGCCGCGAGCGCGCCGGCGAGGCCGGCGATCCCGAGCATCCCGATCGTCGCATGCGACAGCGAGAACGGGGGAGCGGCGAGCGGCAGCACCACCGAGCTCCAGAACACGCTGAAGCTTGCGAAGATCAGCAGCGCGAAGGTGGCGCGCTCGCGCAGGATCGGCTCCTGCACGAATAATTCGGCCGTCGAGCGCAGCAGCTTGGCATAGGACACGCCCGCCATCGGCTGCGGCTGATGCCGCGGCAGCGCCTGCGCCAGCAGCGCCGACAACACGAGGGTGAGCGCGGCCGAGGTGAGGTAGACCAGCCGCCATCCGCCGATGTCGGCGAGTGCGCCTGCGGCGAAGCGGGCGAGCAGGATGCCCGACACCACGCCGCTGGTGACCGTGCCGATGGTGCGTCCGCGCGCGGCCGGTGTCGCGAGCGTCGCGGCGAACGCGACCAGCACCTGGATCACGACCGCCAACAGCCCGACCAGCACCATGCCTGCGAGCAGCACCACCGCATTCGACGCTGTGCCGACGATAACGAGCGCGAGTGCCGACAGCAGGGTCTGTCCGACGATCAGCCGGCGCCGATCCACGAGATCGCCGAGCGGCACGATCAGCACAAGACCGAAGGCGTAGCCGATCTGGGTCAGCGTCACCACGATGCCGATCACGGCCGGCGTGATGTCGAGATCCCGCGCCATGGTGTCGAGCAGCGGCTGGGCGAAGTAGATGTTGGCGACGCTCAGGCCGCAGGCGACCGCAAACAGCAGCACGGTGGCCGGCGACAGATCGCGGGTCGAAGTGCCGCCCGCGCTTGCCGCCCCAGCCTGCGTCGCATCCCGGTTTGTCATTATCGCCTCCGTCCATGTGGTCCTATAATGAGACCAGTTGCATCGGATGCTGTCTAGTCTTATTTCAGGACCACATTAAATCGTGAACGAGGGGAGGACGGGATGAGGCGCACCGGCTTTGCCAAGGCCGAATGTCCGGTGGCGCGCGCGCTGGATGCGATCGGCGACTGGTGGTCGCTGCTGATCGTGCGCGACGCCTTCGACGGCCTGCGCCGGTTCGGCGAGTTCCAGAAGAACCTCGGTATCGCCAAGGGCATGCTGACGACGCGGCTGCACAAGCTGGTTGAAACCGGCGTGCTGGAGCAGGTCGCGGCCTCCGACGGCAGTGCCTATCAGGAATATGCGCTGACGAAGAGGGGACGGGATTTGTTCCCGGTCGTGGTCAGCCTCCGGCAATGGGGCGAGGCGCATCTTTACGCGCGGGGCGAGGCACATTCGATGCTGCTCGACGGCGCAGGCCAACCGGTCGGCCAACTGGTGCTGCCGTCGAGGACTGGCCGCGCGCTGACATGGTCGGACACCCGCGTGCGGAAAGCCGGCGCGCGCAGGCGCTGAGCGATGGACTCTCACCGTTCATAGGCGCGCGACGGACTATGCGTTAGCAGCGCGCGTCGGGTCTCGAAGGATGGGGATGCAGCGGGGCTGTCGCTCGTCGAGACGATCGCTTCGCGATCTCCTCAGGGGGACGGGAGAGAGGAGACGTGCCGTTCTCGCCCTTGACGATAAACAGCACGTGGCCGCGATCGCACCAATGATCGGCGAGATAATCAGGCGAATACTCGACCATGCGCACCCGCAGGTCGCCGATATTGAGCGTGCGCCACAGGGCTTGTCCGGTCTCGCCGGGATGCACGGTCGGCTCGATTTTGCTCCAGTCCGTGATGGTGAACGGCAGGGTCGGGATCTTCATGGGCACAGTCCTGATCGTGAATGTATCTCACTAGTCATTGCGAGCAGCGAAGCGGTGAAGCAATCCATCTCTCCGCTTGTGGACGTATGGATTGCTTCGGTGCCCTTGCAATGACGAAGTTCGGCCTCAGCTCAATGCACCGGATGGTTCGCCGAACCCTGCCGGATCTTGCCCTCGGCATCGAGCCGCAGATACTCGCAGATCTTCATGCCGCGCTCGTTCTGGTAAAACACTACGATGCTGTCGGGACTGACGAACAAATCGATCAGCTCGAAATGCAGGTCGGGCAGCTTGGCCAGCGCCGTGCTCCAATAGGCGCGCAAGCGCTCCTTGCCGCGCACGGTGCCGGAGGCGCCGAAGCCGAGCGCCGGAATCCGGTCCGAGGTCATCTCGGTCTCCTCGGCATAGAGCGACAGCACGCGCTCGAGGTCGTGCGAGTTCCAGGCGGCGATCCAGTCGCGGCCGAGCGCGGCGAGGCGGGCGGGATCGTGGTGGTCTGGCATGATTTCCTCCGTCTTCGGTCTGGGCCAAATTAGGTCAATAATACTTACCTATATGGATTTGTCCATGCCCAAAGAAGAATGTGGGCGTGCCGCTTGGCGCGGTTGCGGGGGCGGGCGGTGTCGCGTATCTGCTTGCCATGACAGCCCAGCAAACAGCCCGCGAGTCGTCGACGCCCTCCGTGGCCTCGGCGCATGACAAGATTCTGATTGTCGATTTCGGCAGTCAGGTGACGCAACTGATCGCCCGCCGCGTCCGCGAGATGGGCGTCTATTCCGAGATCGTCCCGTTCCAGAAGGCCGAGGCCGCCTTCAGAGAGATGAAGCCGAAGGCGGTGATCCTCTCCGGCGGCCCGGCCTCCGTGCTCGACGCCAACGCGCCGTCGGCGCCGATGTCGGTGCTGACGGCGGGCGTGCCGGTGCTCGGCATCTGTTATGGTGAGCAGACCATGGCCCAGCAGCTCGGCGGCATCGTCGAGGGCGGGCATCACCGCGAGTTCGGCCGCGCCACCATCGAGGTCACCGACGACTGCGCGCTGTTTGAGGGCGTCTGGCTGAAGGGCGGCCAGTATGACGTCTGGATGAGCCACGGCGACCGTGTCACCAAGTTGCCCGACGGTTTTCGCGCCGTGGCGCGCGCGCCGGGCTCGCCGATCTCTGTCATCGCCGACGACAAGCGCAAGTTCTACGCGATGCAGTTCCATCCGGAGGTGGCGCACACGCCCGACGGCGCATTGCTGTTGCGCAACTTCGTGCGCAAGATCGCAGGGTTCTCCGGCGACTGGACCATGCGCGCGTTTCGCGAGGAGGCGATCGAGAAGATCCGCGCCCAGGTCGGGAAGGGCAAGGTGATCTGCGGCCTGTCCGGCGGCGTCGATTCCGCGGTCGCCGCTGTCCTGATCCACGAGGCGATCGGCGACCAGCTCACCTGCGTGTTCGTTGATCACGGCCTGCTCCGGCTCGACGAGGCCAAGACCGTCGTCGACCTGTTCCGCCACCACTACAACATTCCGCTGGTGCACGTGGATGCGTCGAAGCAGTTCCTCGGCGAGCTCGCCGGCGTCACCGATCCGGAAACGAAGCGCAAGACCATCGGCCGGCTCTTCATCGACGTGTTCGAGGCGGAGGCGAAGAAGATCGGCGGCGCCGAATTCCTGGCGCAGGGCACGCTCTATCCCGACGTGATCGAGAGCGTCTCCTTCACCGGCGGCCCCTCGGTGACGATCAAGTCGCACCACAATGTCGGCGGCCTGCCCGAACGCATGAACATGAAGCTCGTCGAGCCCTTGCGCGAATTGTTCAAGGACGAGGTGCGCGTGCTCGGCCGCGAGCTCGGCCTGCCCGAGATCTTCGTCGGTCGCCACCCGTTCCCGGGCCCGGGCCTTGCGATCCGCTGCCCCGGCGACATCACCAGGGAGAAGCTCGACATCCTGCGCAACGCCGACGCCGTCTACATCGACCAGATCCGCAAGCACGGTCTCTACGACGAAATCTGGCAGGCCTTCGCCGTGCTGCTGCCGGTGAAGACCGTCGGCGTGATGGGCGACGGCCGCACCTACGACTACGTCGTCGGCCTGCGCGCTGTCACCTCGACCGACGGCATGACCGCGGACTTCTATCCCTTCGAGATGAAATTCTTAGGGGAAACCGCCACGCGCATCATCAACGAGGTGAAGGGCGTGAACCGGGTGGTGTACGACGTGACGAGCAAGCCGCCGGGGACGATTGAGTGGGAGTGAGGGGACGGCGGCCATTGAAAAACTACCTATATAATTCAATGATTTATCTTCTTCATGATATCATCAGCGATGCATCGTCCATAGCACTGAACGATCCGATAATTCATTGATTGATCGAGGGGTTTTGCCTGATCGCAAGCAGGCTTTAGCCCCTATGGCTGAACAGGTTGACGGTCTTTCTGACGGTTCTTTTCGAAGTGATACTGGCGGAAACAAAAAGACCGTCACATCGAGCAGGTCGCGTTGACGGTCTTTTTCGTCAGGCGAATTGTTGTGGCTCCGCAACGACGGCTCAGACCTGGCTGAATTCGGCGATGCGGCGCTCCACGTCGCAATGTCACACTGCCGCTTGTCGCCGCTGCAAGAATCGCCGCACGGCCGGGTCAGACTCAAGACCGATTGCTCGATCATAAGCCTCATGCGCGGCCGCTCGTTCGCCGGCTCGGGCCAGTAGATCGGCGCGCACCGCCCAATAGGGCTGATATTCGGCGAGCCGAGCGTCTACTGCAATTGTGTCGAGCGCGGCGAGGCCCGCGGCGGCGCCTTCGGTCTCGGCCAGAGCCACGGTGCGGTTGATCGCGGCGACTGGCGACATGGTCAGGCTGCAAAGCGCGTCGTAGAGCTCAACGATCGCGGGCCAATCGACGCCGCGGCCGAGCCGCCGCGCAACATGCGCCGATTGGAGCGCGGCCTCCAGTTGATAGCGCCCGATCGCATCAAGCCGCTGCGCTCTTCTCAGCAAAGTCTCGGCCTCGTCGATCAGGGCGCCGTCCCAGCGCACAGGATCCTGCTCGTTAAGCGGAACGAACTCGCCGTCCGCATCGCGGCGCACCGACCGCCGCGCGTCGGAATAGAGCATCAGCGCCAGCAGACCGAGCACTTCCGGCTCGTTCGGTAAGAGTTCTGCGATGAGCCGGCCGAGCCAGATCGCCTCCTCGGCGAGATTACGCGTTTTCGCCTCAGCGCCGGTGGGATCGCTCCACCCCTCGGCGAAGGCCGCGTAGATCGCAGCGAGGACAGCGTCGAGCCGCTCCGGCATGTTCTCCCGGTCGGGCCTGCGAAACGGAATGCCGGCGAGCCTGATCTTGGCTTTAGCGCGGGCGAGCCTCTGTCCCATCGTCGCCGGCGCAACGAGGAAGGCTGAGGCGATAGTCTCGGCGTCGAAGCCGAGAATGGTCTGCAAAATAAGGGGCGTCCGTATCGAGCTTTCGATTGCGGGATTGGCGCAGGCGAACATCAGGCTCAAGCGCTCATCGGGGATAGGCGCGGATTCTTCGGCCATCGCCGCCATCTCTTCGGCCAGCAGCTGGAGGTGGCCGCTCGCCTCGGTGGCCGTGCGCCCATGTCGCGCGGCGTCGATCGATCTGCGCCGCGCGACGGCGAGCAGCCAGGCTTCAGGATTGCGCGGCGTGCCGCTCCTCGGCCATTCGGCCAGCGCCGCAGCGAAAGCCTCGGACAAAGCGTCCTCAGCTCTCGCGACATCGCGCGTGCGAGCGCTCAACAAGGCGACGAGGCGGCCATAGCTTCGGCGCGCCGCCATGGCGGCTGCGTTATGCGCTTGGCTGTCGTAACCGCTCATCACGCAGTTATTGAGAATAGATCGCGAGGACCGGCCGAATTTCCATCGTACCATACGAAGCACCCGGACAACGCGCCGCCCAAGCAATCGCCGCGTCGAGGTCGGGCGCTTCAATCAAGTAATAGCCGCCGATCTGCTCTTTTGCCTCGGCATACGGACCGTCAAGAACTTGTGTCTTGCCATTGGAGATGCGCACAGTCGTAGCTGCCGCGATCGGCTGCAAACGATTGCTGTCGACCAGGGCCCCCGCTTTCTTCAGCGCTTCGGTATAGGCGGTATAAGCGCCGAGCGTCTGCTCGACCTGATCTTTCGGCAAGGCGGCGAAGGCGGTTTCGTTCGCATGAATCAGCAGCATATACTGCATGAAAGGTCTCCTCGTCTAACTGTCCACTTCCCGCAAGCCCAAGAAGGCTTCGCTAGTGCTGCAGGATCGCCTTAGCGCTCGGGCGCTCGCTGACGTGCCGGAACCATTGGGCGAGCTTACTCTTGCCAGCGAGGATCGTCTCGCCCTCAGGCGTCAAGCGTAACCAGTCGAAAAGTGGCATTAGACGGAAGTCGGCGAGACTCAAGACTTCACCGGTTAGGTAGGGCGCAGCGATCAAAGCCTCGAGTGCATCGGCGCAGCTTCGCGCCATCGGCATGGCTGCTTCGACCTGTCCCATGTCGGTTGGACGGCCCGTCAAGTTTGGCGCGACCAGTCGCTCGAATCCAATGCCATCGGCCCAGGACGGGCCGAGGTAGCAATCTATGATCCCGATCACCTGGTTCATGCGCGCCACTTCGCGCGCGTTCGTCGGCTGGAGCGCGGGACCGGGAAAGGCCTCGTCCACATAGCGCAAAATGGCCTGGGTTTCGTAGATTTCGAAGCCGTCGTGATCGAGCACTGGCACTTTGCCGAACGGATTGCGCGCCAGATGTTCGGGCGTCTTCCAGGCTGGTGGCATCAAGTTGACCAACTCGTAATCCACACCTTTCTCGGCCAGACCCAGCATCGCGCCGCGGGCGTTGGGGCTGCCCGACAATCCATAGAGTTTGACACTCATCTCTACCTCCCTCGTCTGAAAGCGCCGCCGATGCGCCGCTGAACCGATGTCGTCCGAGCGGCCGCGATTTCGACATGTGGGAGGAAATTTCGTGAAGCGCGGCGGAGGACGGGATCCGCGCCGCAGGTCTTTCGCGCGGCGCATCCGGGGCCCATGCCGCCTCGAATAAGTCCGCCGCCGCTACCCGCTCTGTGAGCATGGCAAGGTGTGCGTTCCGGTCCAAACAGCTGTGACGGTCTTTTTTCCGCGCCTCGGTGATCGGTTGCTGGCCCGATTTCGCCTGAAATCAACCAATCGATAGCGATAGTCCCTGAAATCGTGCAAATTGCCGATCATCGAAATTTCTGTTTGAAATCAATAGCCCGAATTTCTGACGGATCGGGGATACGGTTCTTTGATACACGCAGAAAAATTTCGCGCTGGAAAATCAGCGCGTTAACATGACTTAGAACAATCGAGTGGGAGTGAGGCAGGACGGATGCAATACTTCGTGCACCTAAGTCGGGGTGAGGCTGCCGTGCTCCAAAATGCGTCTCTGGCGGCGGAACGCTTCGGCGATTGCGCTTGAGACGGCTCTGATGCGGGCGGCGCGCCGCATGTCCTGATGCACGATCAGCCACAGCACGCGTCGTGCCGGCGCCCTGTCGGGCCAAACGCGGACCAGATCCGGCGCGGAATCGCCGAGAAAGCAGGCAGCTTCGGCAATGCCCGCTTTGCTCGCCGCGGCTCGAAGCTGGATGAGAGGGTTGTCGCAGCGAAGCGCTATCCGCGCACCTTCGAGCGACTCGCCCATGAAAGGCTTCATCGCGGTTGGGGGCGCTGTGAAGGTGATCAGGTCGAAATCCGCCAATCCCCGGCCCTGCTTCGGGACTCCTGTGCTCGCCAGGTAGTGCTTCGACGCGTAAAGTGAGAAGGCGACTTCGCCTAACTTGCGACAAACGAGGTCCGAAGCCGACGGCCGGCGAAATCTGATCGCAAGGTCGGCCTCGCGGCGCGCGATGTCGAGCGAGCGAACGCCGGCGATCAAATCGACACGCAGCTCCGGATGGGTTTCGCGCAGCGCCGCAATGGCAGGCGCTACCAACTGATAGGCGAGCGCCTCGGTCGTGGTTATCCGAACCGAGCCCGTGAGCAGCGCGTCGCGTCCGGCGACAATGCGCTCAAGATCCATGGCGGCGCTCTCCATTGCCGCGCATTGGCGCAGGATGGCCTCCCCGGCCGACGTGGGCACAAAGCCATCCGGGGTCCGGTTCAGCAGTGACACCCCGAGCCGCTCCTCGAGCAGCGCGACCCGCCGCCCAACCGTCACATGACCCACGCCCAAGGTACGGGCAGCTCCCGACAGGCTGCCGGCGCGCGCTACGGCCAGGAAGAAGCGTACGTCATCCCACTGCCAGGTCACGGGCATCACTCCTGTTCATTTGTGAACACCATATGTGAACAAATCGATGAGGCAAACGACATCTCGAGCTTCTATGTGAACGGCCAGAGCTCGGACGCCAAAACAGCGCAAGTCACCAAGAATGCAGCCGGCGAGCGGCCACCTGGAAGGAAGCCCGCAATGATCGCAGAAAAGAGAACGGCGAACCTCCTCCGTCACGTCGTCTTTGCACTCGCCCTGACGCTGATGGGAGCTACGTCCACCACATCCGCTGTCAAGGCTCAGACCTTCTCGCCCACGGCCACCGGCGTGATCGTCATCCTTGGCGTGAAGGCCGGTGTCGCGCGCGAACAGGTGATGGCCGTCATGCCTGCTGAAATCCGGGCGACCGTGCAGCTCTATCTCAGTGGCAAGATTCGCCAATGGTATTCACGTGGCGATGGCCGTGGAGTCGTCTTGTTGCTGGATACGAAGGACGTCGCCGAGGCGCAGACGATCATGGAAGGCCTGCCGCTGGGCAAGGCAAATCTCATGGACCACGAGTACATCGCAGTCGGTCCACTCGTGCCGCTCGGTTTGCTCATGGCCAATCCCGCACCAGCGCAATGAAGGAGTCATGGTGATGCCGAAGCTGCAGCCGAGCGACCATGAAGCGAGCAGCGCAATACGAGACACGACGCTATCGCGACGCGACATGCTTTGGGCGGCAGGCGCGCTCACCGTCGGTGCCGCGTTCGCGGAGCGGTCAAGCGCTGCCACCCCCGAGTCGAGCGGGGCCAGCGCTCAGTCGACATCTTGGTCGGATTCGACGATGCCCGAGGTGACGCATCGCATGATCGAGACGAACGGCATCCGTTTGCACGTTGCCGAGCAGGGTGACGGTCCGCTCATCATCCTCTGCCACGGCTTTCCCGAGTGCTGGTATTCCTGGCGGCATCAGCTCCCGGCGCTGGCGAAGGCCGGGTTCCGTGCGGTGGCACCCGACTTGCGCGGCTATGGGCAGAGCGACCGTCCGGAGGAGGCGGAGAAGTATACGATTCTCGATGACATCGGCGACATCGTGGGTCTGGTCGATGGTCTGGGTGCTAAGCAAGCGGTGATCGCCGGCCACGACATCGGCGCCGCGATAGCATGGCAAACGGCGCTTCTGCGCCCCGACATCTTCCGGGCCGTCATCGCTCTCAGCCCACCGTTCCGGCCGCGCGCGTTTGGCAGTTCGGGGCCACCAACGACGCTCATGCCGCGGACCAAAGATGCGGTGTTCTACCAGCTCTTCCTCCAAACCCCCCAGGCTGAAGTGGCTCTCGGGAAGGACTTGCGGCGCACGTTCCGTGGTCAGTTCTACTCGCTCTCGGGTGACAGGCCGCCGTCCGCGGGCGGCGGGTTTGCTGGCGGGATGATGCCCCGCCAGGGTGCTTTGCTATCCGATCCGGCATCCTTGCCGGCTTGGATCACGGATTCGGACATCGATGTTTATGTCGAAGCATTCACGCGGAGCGGGTTTCACGGTCCTCTCGCCTGGTGGCGCAACATTGATCGCGGCTGGGAGCTCATGGCCCCCTTTGACGGGACGGCGGTATCTGTCCCGGCGCTCTACATCGTGGGCGACCGCGACTTCGTTGCTACTGCGTTTGAACAGGCCATAGCCAAGCAGTCGAGCTTCGTTCCCAAACTCCGACCGCCTATCATACTCGCGGCTTGCGGCCATTGGACCCAGCAGGAACGTGCGGCTGAGGTCAGCACAGCGATGATCGACTTCCTTCGGAGCATGTAGGCGAAGTTCGCGAAAATCGCCTGAAGGCTAAGAGAAACCTTGCCATGACCGATGCACTTGAATCTCCAGCCGTTGGAGGTTGTCGTCACCGAAACTGACGGTACTTTCCTGGCGAAACGCGACCTCTGCACGCTCGATGAATTCAACAAGATCGACCGATCGATGCCGATAGTCGCTGAAACCGAGCAGATCTGAAGCCGCTCCGTCGGGCGTCTTCCCGCTCTTCGAACAGCGTCCATACGCCTTCGTTCACTGCTCTTTCTTGAACAAATCCTGGAAGATGAGCGGGCCCCAAGTGCGGCCGCGTGCGTGCACCAGCGCGCCACCCTCGTTGAGCTTTCCCAGGTTGACGGGTGCGAACCCAAGTTGTTTGGCCAAGGCCGCCACGGGAGCGGTCGCGTCCTCGTCGTCGCTCGACAGAAAGACGACCCGGTGGCCGCCTTCGACGATCGGATCGGCAGCCAGCTTGGCCGCAATCAGGTGATTAAAGCCTTTCACGAGCTTGGCACCGGTGAACGCCTTAGCGACGAAGGCGGAGGACAGGAGACTGTCCAGCTCCTCAAGGGGAACCAATGCGTTCATCACGTCGATGATCGTCTTGCCTTTCCAGCTCGGCAGGGCCTTCGCAACCTCGCGATGCTCCCCGAACGGGACCGCCAGGATGATCATGTCGGCCTCGAGTGCATCCCGCAGTGACTTGGCGACGACCGTGGGTCCAATTGCCTGAGCCTGCAGTGCCAACGCCTCAGGCGGCCGGCGGCTCGCAACGGCCACCTTGATGTTCTTACGGGCGAAGGCCCGGGCGAGGGCCTGGCCGACCGCACCGAATCCTACAATCGCATAGCTCATGATACTTCTCCGATCCGTGTTGATATTGATTCCCCGGCCTTTCAGATGGCCGAGAAGCCGCCGTCGACAGACAGCTCCAGCCCATTCACGAAGCTTGAATCGTCTGAAGCAAGAAACAGCGCGGCCGCCGCAATTTCCTCAGGACGACCCATCTTTCCCCGCGGGATCAGGGATTCGAACATCCGCTTCGCCTCGTCGTCGAGAACTTGGTCCTGCATCGGTGTGGCAATCGGCCCCGGGTGCAGCACGTTCACCCGGATATTCCTGCCCTTCAGTTCGTTGAGCCACCCGCGTGCGAATGCGTGCAGCGCCGCCTTGCTCGCCGCATACACGCTGTAACCAGGAAAACCTTTCACCGAAGCAACTGATCCGGTCATGAAGATCGATCCGCCATCGTTGAACAGCGGCAACGCCTTTTGCACCGTAAACAGCGTGCCGCGCGTATTCAGGCCGAAGGTCGCATCGAAATGCTGCTCGGTAATCTCGCCCAGTGGGACGGCTTCGCCCGTGCCGGCGCTTGCATACAGGACGTCGATCTTGCCCTTTTCCCGCTCGACCGTATCGAACAGGCGGTCGAGGTCGTCGAGATTGGATGCGTCGCCGCGCACGCCGGTCACGTTCCGGCCAATCAGCTTGACGGCCTCGTCGAGCGCCTCCTGCCTCCGGCCCATGATGAAAACATAGGCGCCTTCTTCAACGAACCGCTTGGCGCTCGCCAGCGCCATGCCGCTCGATCCACCCGTGATGACTGCAACCTTACCCTCAAGCTTTCCCATGACTTCTCTCTTCAGGCTCCGTTTTTGGTTCGTCCGGGGATGCCCCCGAGAACCTCGACATGGGTCCGCCGGCGTCAGGAGTTGAGTGCAGAAGCGCGCACATCGGTGGTGCGAAATCGATCCGGCTGGACGACCGGCGCCGGCGGTGACGCTCGGTGTCCGCCGTTCGGAATGGGGCCGCGCTTGTCAGCATGGGCTACGATGGTCGCCCGTGCTACTCACATACGAGATGCTGTTCGACGCATTGGGCACGGGCTTTGGAAGGCGCACCCCAGCGGTGCTGGATTGCACCATGATCGACTGGGATGACGTTCGCTACTTTCTTGCCGTCGCGCGCGGAGGCTCGGTGCGGGCCGCCGCCGAGCGCCTCGGGGTGAACCACTCGACCGTGCTGCGACGCGTCGCCCAACTGGAGGAACGGCTCGGGGCACGCATGTTCGAGAAGCTGCCTTCGGGCTACCGCCTGACGGCTGCGGGGGAGGAGGTCCTCGAGCTCGCGGACCAGATGGAAGCGTCGTCGCACCTGCTGGAGACGCGCGTCTTTGGCCGCGACCAGAGCGTGCGCGGCCTTTTGCGGGTGACACTGGCACCGTCGCTTGCGACACACCTGCTCATGCCGGACTTCTCCGATTTCGCGCGTCTGTATCCGGACATCGAGATGGAAATCTTGTCGTCCGGCGAGCTGGCAAATCTGACCAACCGAGAGGCCGACGTCGCGATCCGCGTCGTCTACGACCGCAAAACCCTGCCGCTCAATCTGCACGGCCTGAAGGGACCGGAGCTGTTCGGCGGCATCTACATATCCCGCGATCGACTCGCCGCGTGGCGTGCGGGCGCGCCTGATCCCATCCGCTGGATCGTCATCAGCATTCATGGAATACCGGACTGGGCCCACGAGGGTGAGGTTCGCGCCGCCGAGATTCCGTTCAGGGTCACAGATGCCGAGGCGCAGTTCGTCGCGGTACGGCAGGGGCTCGGGATGACGACACTGCCGTGCTTCGTTGGCGATGCCGACCCACTACTGGTGAGGGTGCCGGGCACCGACCTGCACATGTACGGAACGCTCTGGCTTCTCACACAGGGGGAGACACGCAAGACGAAACGCGTGCGGCTCTTCACGGAGTTCGTATCCCGCAGGCTCGCCGCGTACGCTCCGCTTCTCACGGGGCTGTCCGTATCGCGCGACTGACACGCGGCAGGTCGGCGACGGCGCACTCTCCTTCGGTTGGCCCTCAGACTTGGCCGATCCCGCCGTCGCTCATCAGATCCGCGCCCGTCATGTAGGAACTCTGGTCGGACGCGAGAAAGAGCGCCGCGCTGGCCATCTCATCGGCTCGAGCGAGTCGACCGATTGGGATCATGCCCTGGTACATGTTCACCAGCTCCTCACGTGTCGCCGACTGAGAGTCGAGTATCGGGGTGTCGGTGACGCCGGGGCTGAGCACGTTGACTCGAATGCCCCGATCCTTGAATTCCGCCGCCCAGGTACGCGCATAGGAGCGCAGCGTCGCCTTGGTCGCCGCGTAGGCGGTATGGCCGGGAATGCCCATCCGGTGCATGGCCGAGGAGACCAGGACGATCGACCCGCCGCCCGTCATCAGCGGCAGCAACTTCTGCACCAGGAAGACGGGGCCGCGGGCCATGAGATTGAATGCCTTGTCGAAGTGCTCAGGCGTAATGGTGTCGATCGAAGCCTGCTCAGTGAAACCCGCGTTGGACACGATGATGTCGACCGTACCCTTTTCCTTCCGTACTGCCGCAGCGACATGGTCAAGGTCATAGAGCTTCGCAGCGTCGGCCTGGATCGCGGTAACGTTGCGTCCGATAAGTTTGGCTGCCGCATCGAGTTGTGCCTTTCGACGGCCGAAGGTAAAGACGTGAGCGCCTTCTGTGACGAACCGCTGAGCTATCGCTAAGCCGATGCCCGTCGTTCCTCCGCTGATGACGGCAACCTTGCCTTCCAATTTCGACATGCTGCTTCCTTTGTGTTTCGTCCTTGCCTCGTCCGGGGGAGGCCTCTGAGAACCTCGAGATGGGTCCGCCGGCATCAGGCGTTCAGTGCGGAAATCCGCACATCGGCGGTGCGAAATCGATCCGGTGGAGCCACCACGCCGCGGTTGGCGGGTCGCGTCTGCCGCTTCACCGAGTTCGTATCCTGCAGGCTCGCCGCGTGCGCTCCGCTTCTCGCGGGGCTGTCCATATCGCACGACTGACGCGCAGCAGGTCGGCGACGGCGCTGTTTCGGGCGTACCGCTGTATCGACTATGCAGCGTATCCTCATGCTGTTTGACACGTTGAACCAGCGATATCCGGGCTCCTTCGTCCGGACCGCACCTTACTCCCGCATGTCGCTTCGCTCATGCGGGCTACGTTAGCCAGTGAATGGCCTGCCGCTATTGACTGCCAACTGCGCCTCGAAAGCCCGCTGGTAGGCAGGCCGCACCTCACCGCGAGCGACGTAAGCGGCGAGGTTCGGAAATTCGTCCAGAATGCCCGATGCCCTCAGCCTGAGCAGCACCGACACCATCATCAGGTCGCCCGCGCTGAAGGCGCGATCGAGCCAGTCGGCATCGCCAAGGCGCGCGGAGAGTTGCCTCAGGCGGTCGCGGATGCGATCCATGACCAGAGGCAGGCGCTCCTTGCTCCAGGGCTTGTCGCCTTCTACGAACTTGGCGATGACGAGCTCGAGGATCGGCGGCTCCACCGTGTTGAGCGCGGCAAACATCCATGCGATCGCGCGCGCCCGGGCATTGGCATCGTCAGGCAGCAAGCCCGCACGCTGCTCGGCGATATGGAGCACGATCGCGCCTGTCTCGAACAGCGCGAGATGGCCGTCCTCATAGGTCGGTATCTGGCCGAACGGATGCAGCGCCAGATGCGCCGGCTCCTTCATCGCGCGGAACGAAACCAGCCGCACCTCGTAAGGCTGGCCGACTTCCTCAAGCGCCCAGCGAACGCGGGTATCCCGCGCCAGCCCCTTGCCGCCATCGGGCGATCGTTCAAAGGCGGTAATGGTGATGGTCATGGTTTCTCTCCGCGTCGCTGGTCTGGCGTCCCTAAAGCGCGATGAGATTGTCATCGCGCTTCAGTCCCTCGTTTGACCGTGATCTTTTCGGAAAACTGCTTCGCACTTTTCCGGATCATGCCCTAGAACGAACGATCGGCGCGCGATCCGACAACCGATCCCGAATTCTTTTGACCGGGGAATTTCGAGAGGCTGACCCAGAGACGGTCCGAAGCTGAGATCATTCGCTCGTATCTGACAATCGCGAAGGCTCATCCGCCTTACGATGCCTAAGACGACCGGCTCCGTTTCCAGCGAGCGACGGCGTCCTCCATGGCGCCGCGCATGATCCGGTAGAAATCCGCCATCTCCTTCAAGCGCGCGCTCACATCCCTGGATGTTGTGATCCCGGTTCCGGCGGCGAACTGGTCGGCCAACGTATCGAGCAGGCGGTTCTGCTGCTGGATCATGGTCTCGTAATCGTCGGCGACGGCGTAGAGCGCTCGTTTCGTTCCGGGCTCGCGATGCCGGCGCGCCAGCGTGTAGCTCTCCAGCAACCGCGCTGCTACGCTGGCGCTGCTCTTGCTGATATCGAGCTGGTTGCTGATCTGGTCGAGGCTGACCGGGCGGGGACGCAGCAGCAGGTAACCGTAAAGCCGGGCCGCGGCGGATGGCACGCCCCAGGGCAGGAGCAGGCGAGCCACGTCCTCGATGAATTGCCGCTCGGCCTTGCCCAACCTTTCTTGCTTTGACATATTCGACATATCCCGAATATAATGGATTTAAGCTGGTGGGCAACCGCAAGGCTCGGAGGAAGCCATGCTTCCCTATCTCGTGGGTGCAATCATAGTCGTCGGCCTGCCGACGCTCTACATCGCGGTGCGCTATCGCGAGTATCGCAAGTTTCTCGCCGGCGCATTTTTCGTCAGCAGCGGGATGCAGTTCTACTTCTACCTGGCGAATATCCCGATTCCGCTCGTGTGGACGGATGCCGTGCAGTCGCCGCAGCTCAGTGCGGTGCGCGGTGCGATCCACTTTGTCCTCTTTCTCGTCTGTTTGTATTTCGGGTGGGTCTTCCGCGGGCAGCCGGCCACGCAGGCAGGCGCCTGACCAACAGCGGCAAGGGGACCAGCTTATGGGAGAGGGCAATATGAACGCGGCTGTCGATCCGAAACCGATGTCGCGCGCCACGGCGATCCTCTATGCCGTAGGCTTGCCACTTGTGCTCGTTGCCCTGGTCGTCGTTCCGGCAGGGAGGATCGGTTGGGGGCCGGGTTGGATCTTCGTCGCGGTTCTTGTCGCGGCGTTTGGGCTTTCGGCGCTGCTCCTTGCACGGGTGAATCCGATGATCTACCGCGCTCGCAGCCGTTTCCAGCCGGGGACCAAGACATGGGATCTCATCCTGCTCGCGGTCATGCTCCCGGCCCTGGTTCTTGAAATTCCAATCGCGACGCTCGACGCAGGACGGATGGGATGGTCCGACGTCCCGCTCTGGCTCGTCGTGGTCGGCTATCTCCTGTTTGTCGGCAGCGTCGCGGTCACGACATGGGCTCAAGCCGTCAATCCGTTCTTCGAGCCGGGCGTTCGGATCCAGCAGGAGCGAGCGCAACGGGTGATTACATCCGGGCCGTACCGATTCGTCCGGCATCCCGGCTATGTCGCTGCGATAGCAATGTTCATCGCAATTCCGCTTGCGCTCGCCTCGTGGTGGGCCTTGTTGCCGGCTGCATTGGCGATCGTGCTGCTGGTTCTCCGCACGCGGCTGGAAGATCGTCTGCTCCAGGCCGAATTGTCGGGCTATGCTGACTATGCCGGCCGAACGCGCTATAGGCTCATGCCTGGTATCTGGTGACGATCACCGAGGGGCTCCCCGTCAGCGGGAACTCTCCATCGTCATAGATCGAGCTGAGGCGCGGCGCTCGAAATCAGCCGAATACAGTTCTTGGAAGGAGACTATCATGACCGACCTCGTCACATGCCTCTGGTTCGACCAAGGCCGGGCGCGCGAAGCAGCGGAGTTTTACGCTGCGACCTTTCCCGACAGCCATGTCGGCGCGGGCCATCCATCGCCGATACCGGGCATCGGGCAGGGCGAGGAACTGACGGTCGAGTTCACTGTGCTCGGCCGGCGCTTTGTGGGGCTGAACGGAGGCCCCACCTACACGCCGACCGAAGCGGTCAGCTTTATGGTGCTTACCGACAGCCAGGACGAGACCGACCGCTACTGGAATGCGGTCACCGGCAATGGCGGCAAGGAATTGCCTTGCGGGTGGTGCCGGGATCGCTGGGGCTTTGCCTGGCAGATCACGCCGCGGCGGCTGCTCGAACTCGTCAACAGCACCGATCGCGCTGTCGGCAAGCGCACGATGGAGGCGATGATGACGATGACGAAGATCGACATCGCCGCGATCGAGCGGGCCGCCGCGGGATGACGGCACGACCACCCGTCCGTTCGTCATGACATAGCGGCAAGGCGCCCGGCGCAAACGCGAGATGTGTGGCATGACCCCGCATGGTACGACTCGGCATCGTCCCGTCCCGGAGCCAGCCTTGATGTCCGTCGCGACTGCATCCAACCAACAACAAACTCCCACCGCCGCCGAGACCGATCCGCAAACGCTCGGCTGGATGCAGGGCTTTCCGCCGCCTCAGGACAAGACCGTCACGTTCCAGGACGGCTCGTTCCGCAGCTTTCCCGAGCTGCGCTGGGCCTGGAGCAATCTGCGGCAACTGGTGCCGACGGTGAATGTCTGGCGGGGGCCGGGGCCCGCGTCGGTGCTGCCGCGCGAGGACCATGACATCGGCGCGTCGGCGTCGGTCACCATGGACGGCCGTCCGATGACCTTTGCGCGCATGCTCGAGGAAACCTATGCCGACGGCATCGCCGTGCTGCACCGGGGCAGGCTGATCTACGAGCGCTATTTCGGCGCGCTGAAGCCGCACAAGCCGCATATCGGGATGTCCGTGACGAAGTCGTTCACCGGCACGCTGGCCGGCATCCTGGTCGCCGAGGGCAAGATCGATCCGCAAGCTCCGATCACGGACTATGTGCCCGAGCTGAAGGCCAGTGCATTCGGCGACGCGCGCGTGCATGAGGCAATGGATATGACCACGGGCCTCGCTTACACCGAGGTCTATACCGACAAGAACTCCGACGTGTGGGGGCTGCGGCGCGCCAATGGCATGGCGCCGATCCCGGAAGGCTATCAGGGCCCGACCACGATTTTCGATTTTCTCTGTGCGCAGAAGAAGCAGGGCGAGCACGGCAAGGCCTTCGCCTACAAGACCGTCAATTCCGACGTGCTGGCCTGGATCTGCCGGCGCGCCAGCGGCATGACATTGTCCGATCTTCTCTCCGAGCGGATCTGGACGCCGATGGGGGCGGAGGAGGACGCGCATTATCACGTCGACCGCATCGGCACCGAGAGCGGCGGCGGCGGCCTGTCGACGACGCTGCGCGATCTGGCCCGCTTCGGCGAGACGATCCGCAATCACGGCCGCTTCAATGGCCGCCAGATCGTGCCGGCTTCGGTGGTCGAGGACATCGCGCGCGGCGGCGATCGCGAGAAGTTCAAGCCGGCCGGTTACACCACCTTGCCCGGCGCCTCCTACCGGAATCAGTGGTGGGTCACGCACAATGCGCACGGCGCCTTCATGGCGCGCGGCGTGTATGGCCAGGGCATCTACATCGATCCGAAAGCCGAGATGGTGATCGCGCGCTACGCCTCGCACCCGGTCGCCGGCAATGCCGCCAACGATCCCGTGACGCTACCGGCCTACATGGCGCTGGCGAAGGATTTGATCGCGGGCGGGTGAAGGCGACAAATTTTGGTTCGACCGGTCTATCGGCAAAACTGACTTAGCCTCCCCCGTTTGCGGGTAGGGGAATCGCATATGGCCCTTGGGCGGCTGCGCACGAACTCGGCCTCGTAGTTCGAGACGCGCCGCAAGCGGCGCTCCTCACCATGAGGGTCTACTATTGTGCCGCAAAACAAGACCTCATCCTGAGGAGCCCGCCAAAGGCGGGCGTCTCGAAGGATGGTCACAGGGCGCTCTTCTCCCAAATGCGATAGCCCTGCGCTTGCCGACGCGCTCGGCAGCGCTCGTGCGCGCCTGAGCGCGGCGGGTGGGGGCTCTCTCAGCTCACCCCCGCGACAGCTTCTCGAACCGCTTGATCAGCCGCTCGCGCTTGAGGCGGGACAGCCGCTTGATCCAGAACATGCCATCGAGCTGATCGATCTCGTGCTGGTGGCACACCGCGCGCAGGCCGTCGGAGTCCTCGGTCTGCATGTTGCCGTCGAGGTCCTGATAGCGGATGCGGACGCGGGCATGACGCTCGACCTCGTCGACCACGCCAGGCATCGAGACGCTGCCTTCCCGATGCAAGATCATCTCGGGCGAGGTCCGGATGATCTCGGGGTTGACGTAGGTCCTTGGGCCTTCGCCGGCGTCGAGCTCCAGCACCACGACGCGCGAGGAGACGCCGATATGCGGCGCGGTGATGCCGATGCCGGGCGCCGCATGCATGGTGTCGAGCAGGTCGCCCGCCAGCTCGCGCAGCGCATCGTCGAACACGGTCACGGGTTGGGCAGGCAGCGCGAGCCGAGGATCGGGATAGCGGACGATGGGGCGAATTGTCATACGATCGTATCAGGGCCGATACTCATGAAGTCCCAGCCACGTCCGCTTTGCTTCGCTCACCACGCGCGTCACGCACCGCCTGAGCAACTTTGGTCGCCTGCGACACGCGTCCGATTTTCGCGCCCGCCACGATCTTTCTTCGGCGTTCGCTCGGCTTCGGCACCATGCCTTCGCCCGCAGTAGTTCCGGCCGGCGGATAAGTCATGAAGTTCGCGGCCCGGTGCAGCGCGAGGGCCTTTCGAGCTGCTTCGACATGCGCCGTCCGGGCCGCCAGGTTGTGCAGGCGCCTGAGCTCGGTGTTCACGCGCTTCAGCGCTGCGGCGAAGACCTGCTTGCGCTCCGAAGCATGCTTGACGGTTCCTGGAAAGCTTGACCCGCGAGCCTCGGCCTTTCCGCGTCCCTCGCGCTGCTTTTTGCCGGCCGAGCGTTCGCTCCTTGTCGCGCATCTTGCGCAAGTGGGGCCGCATGGCCTCGAGCTCGGCGACCTCTACGTGGTAGATCGCTGGATGATGCGTCAGGCGGACTGTCTCATGTTCTTCGTGGCTGAGAATGCTGCGTTCGAACTTGCAAGGGACCGCCATTACCATCCTCCGTTTGATTTCTTGAACCTCGGGCAGAAGGACACGTTCAGCTCCCGCTGATCATAGCTCTGGCGGTGCCGGATGGCCAATCGGCCATCGCATTCGCCAGTCAGACGCGTTTCTCGAAGAACAGATCGGGGTAGGGGTCGTCGTTGAAGCGCGGAATCTCGGTCCAGCCGCTCGTACGGTAGAGCTGACCGGCTTCCCCCAGCGCGCTGTTGGTGTCGAGCCGCAACACCGTGATGCCGAGCTCGCGCGCGGCGTTCTCGGCGGCCTCCATCAGACGGCGGCCGAGGCCGAGGCCACGCGCAGCCGGCGCAACCCAGAGCCGCTTGATTTCCGCCAACGCGCCGCCGCTGCCTTTCAATCCAACGCAGCCGACCGGCAGGCCGTCCGACATCGCCACGATGAATGCGCCGCGCGGGCGCACCATGTCCTTGGCGTCGGGATCGCGCGAGAGCTTGACGTCGAACCCCTGCTTGAAGCGTCGCGCAAGCTCGGCGTAATAGGCGCCGAGGCAGTAGCGCGCCTCGTCGCTGCGCGGATCAGCGTCACGTAAGGTCGTGCCATCGCGCCCGAGCGCCGAGGCGATCAAGTCCATCGCCGCCAGCAGTGCCTCGCGCTGGGTGTGGCGGGCGAGGAAATCCCTGGCTTGCCGATTGGAGATCGCTTCATAGGCGTTGAACTCGCGACGGCCGGTCGCCGTCAGCCGGCAGGTGCGGCGGCGCGCGTCGCTCGCATGCGTCGTGGTCTCGATCAGTCCCTCGTCTTCGAGGCTCCGCAACAGACGGCTCATCAGGCCTGAATCGAGGCCGAGATAATCCCTGATGTCGCCGACCTCGGCGCATCCATGCCCGATCGCGTTGAGCACGCGTGCCGCCCCAAGCGGCCGGCCGCGCCCGAGGAACGACGTATCGAGCGCGCCGACCGCGGATGTCACGGCACGATTGAAGCGACGGACACGGGAAACAGCATCAAGCATATATCTGACTTTAGTCAGAGATTATTCTGCCGTCAATCGGCATGCGGATGCGGGTCTCAGGAGGCCAAGTCTCTCGCTGATGACGGCGACCACCAAGCCCAGTCTCGCGGGAGCGAGCACCTATAAGCCGTAACCCATCACGTAGGCGCCGCGAGATTGCGGAACAGTGCCGGGCTGCTTGGCAAGTGAGATCCGCACCAGATCAGCATCCCAGCCGCGGAAACAGCCGAACCGCATTGTCACGCGTGATCGCGGCGATATCGGCCAGCGTAAAGGCCGTATGATCGCGGACGCCGCGAATTGTCAGCGGCACCGCCTCGCGGGTGGCGAAGACATAGTCGCTGCCGAACAGGATGTGGGAGCTGTCGACGACAGTGAGCAGGGAGGCAAAGACATGCGGCGAGGCCGACAGCGCAGTGTCGTAATAAAACCGCTTCAGGAAGTGCTCGGGTCCTTCGGGAAGCACGTTTTCCTTGAAATTGATGTAGTAGGTCAGGAGGTCGGGCATCGACCCCTTGAGCCCGGGGAAGATTCGCGACAGCAAGCCGGCGGCGTCGCCCACGGCCGCGCCGATTCCGCGGGCATTGGCGAGCAGCGTCGCCGTCATGCTGACGCGGCCGGCGAGGTAAGGCACCGCGCCGCCGGCATGCGCCAGGATGAAGCGGATGTCCGAATAGCGCTTCATCACGCCGCCGACGATCAGCGAATAGGCGGTGCGCGTGGTGTCGAAGCAGACGTCCAGCATCGCTTCGGGAAGACCGAGATGCGATTGATCGAGGCCGGGCGGCGAGGCTGGATGGACGAAAACGACCGCCTTGCGCCGGTTGAGCTCGGCATGGAGTGCCTCGAACCTGGGGTCGCCGAGATAGTAACCGTCGTAATTCGAGAACAGAACGGTACCGTCCAGCTTCAGTTGGTCGAGGGCGTATGCGAGCTCGCGCAGTGTGGCATCGACGTCAGGCAGCGGCAGAGTGGCAAGCGCGGCGAAGCGGCCCGGATGCGCGGCCGCGAGTTCAGCGAAGACGTCATTGGTGTGGCGGGCGAGTTCGCATGCAAAGGGAAGGGGAGCGTCGAGGCCGGCAAAATAGACGCCCGGCGCAGACAACGAGATGATGCTCGTATTAATCTCGTTCTTGTCCATCACATCGAGGGCAGCTTCGAGCGTCCATTTCGGTAAGGGAACGCCCAGTGCTTTGGTGACGCCCTTGCGCGAAAGGGCGTTGGCGTATGGCTCCGGAACGATGTGGTGGTGGATGTCGATCAATCCCGCCATCGTTGGTCTCCAGCAAGTCAGCCCCGCATCACACCCGAAAATATCGGCGCGCCATCCAAGCCGAGGGCCCCGCAATCACCGCGCAAGACGCCACCGCAAGCACGGTTGCCTGGACACTGAACTGGCACGCCATCACGACGACGGAGAGCAGAGTGACCCAGGCGCGCGATGCATTGCCAAGTTGCAGCGTGCGGCGTTTCTTTCGCAACTCGTCCGCGTCGGCGCTGCCCGTATCCCTGATCCAGTTATAGACGGGCAGGTTGATGATCTTGGTGATGCTGCTCGCGATGATCCAGATCACGATACCCGCGCTGAACCACCAATGATGAAAGCCGTAGACCGCGAAATAGAAGATGACAGCGAGAATGGGGATGGTCCCGATCGTGACGGTGAACAAGTCGCTCGTCGCCGTGCGCAGGAACGTCCGGGCGAAGTCCTTGAAAGCGAGCTCGTCCATGTCGTTCATCATGTTCTGGACGACACCCGACACGAACAGAAGGATACCGGCCCCGAGTGCGTTCATCGCGAGGATGGCGGCTTCCACACCGGGTTCATTCATGGTGTTTGCTCCTCGAGCGCCGTGCGAAGCACTCGCGCGGCGAAGCCCGCGTTCAGGATTGATATTTACGGTACAGTACTGTAAACAAATGTCAATGACGCGATCCCCGGCCCGACGTTCTGCCCGAAATCCCGGACGGCCACGCAATGCGGATGTCGACGTGGCGATCCTCGATGCGGCCGTGGACTTGCTGATCGAGCGCGGGGTCGAGGGGACGACCATCGAGCAGGTCGCCAAACGCGCCGGCGTCACCAGGCCGACGGTCTACCGCCGGTTCCCTGACAAGAACCAGATGCTCATTGCCGCAATCCACATGGCGCATGTCGGTCAGCAAACGCTGCCGGACCTGCCGCAGTGCCGAGACGTCGAGCAGATGCTCGCACTCTGGGCCCAGGCGATCGCTGAGCCGCGTGCGCGCCGTCTCATCCGTCGCCTGATGACCGCGCTGCCGTACTATCCCGATCTCCGGGAGGCGTACTGGAACGCGAGCTTGAAGCATCGCGAGGCGTGGATCGAGGCGGTGCTCACGCAAGCCCGTGACCGGGGCGATTTTCCGTCCGATGCCGATCTCGACATCATCCGGCAAATTCTCACCGGGGCGGTCGCAACGCACGTCACAAGCCGTCCCGACACGAGCACAAGGGCGGAGATCAAAGCCTATCTCGTCGCGGTGCTGCGGCAGACCTGCTATCGCAGGGGCCGGCGCGATCGCCAGCGCTAGTTGGTCAGGAAGGAGACCACCTCCTGCAGCAATTGCTCTCGTCCATGCTGCGGCCGATCAAGATGCACGTAGTGCGTTGCCCCCCGCAGCGTGACGACGCGGAGCGAAGCGGCTCGCACCGCGTCATGTGCGAAAGCCTGCGCGTCCTCGGGCCGGCTCCAGAAATCTTGCTCACAGCGGATCACGAGCACGTTTGCGGTGATCGACGACGCATCGAACAGGCGCCGGCCGCTCGCCTGATAGAAGCTGTCCTCGATCGCGCCGAGTGGCGCGCGGAATGCCGGCGGGTCCTGCGTGCCGGATTGCGGGTCGCTATCCAGCGCGGCCTTCTGATAGGCGGCGACGAGCGCAGGATCGCGCCACGCCACCTTGTCGGGAATCGGAATCGACTTGTCCCAGCCCGGCACCAGCGAGTTCGCGTCGTTGCGCGCATAGGCGCCGATGGTTGGGTTGAGGCGGTCGGGATGCGCCGGATCGCTGACCGGCGATCCCGGCCCGAGCTGGGCGTGACGATCGGCGCCGCCGTACAGCGCGTTGAGCGTGACGAGGTGCGCGACCTGTTCGGGATGCTGCGCCGTGTAGTAGGCCGCCCACATGCCGCCGGTGGCCCAGCCCAGCAGGGCGACCTTCGTGCCGTTCGACCGCTGCCGAACCGCCGCGACCGCAGCGGCAATGTCGCGCGCGACATCGTGGGCATGCACGACCGGGCGGTTCGCGCCGGCTGGTTGATCCAGCTCGGGCGGGCGTTGCGAGCACCCGTAGCCCCTGGCGTCCATCACGTAGACGGGCCGTCCCGTGTGCACCGCGAGGTCGGCGGCAAGCGAGCCGTCGGGCACCGCAAGGTCGAAGCTCGCGATGCCAGGCACGCGGGCGCCGTGGAGCAGGATCAAGGGCTCGCCGCGTTCGATGCCGGCCGGAGGGCGCAGCTCGCGGACGCAGAGGCGCACGCCATCGTTCGTCGTGACCTGAAAGTCATCTCGTGCAACCGCGGCGCCGATTGCGCCAGCGGCATTGACGGAGCTGGATGCCAAGGCCGCCAAGGTCAAAAAGAAGAATTTCATGACGTGAGTAACCATCCCAAATCCGCAGGACGATCGGAATCTAGGGCGACTTCAGAAGTTGATCCAATACCGTTTGCTGCAAGACGCGATACGCAGGATGTATCGCCGCGACGGTGCTGTGACGACGCGCTATTGGCCGCTATGCGATGCGAGCAGGGCCGCGAGAGCCGGCGAGCCGTCGTTCTGCCGCCAGGCCAGCGCGACTTCATAGGGCACGGCCGCGCCGCCGATCGTGCGGAAGACCACGTTGTCCCAGCCCGCCGTCCTGAACAGCTCGGGCACCAGCGCCACGCCAAGCCCTGCCGCGACCAGTCCGACGATCGTCTCCATCTGAACGGCGCGCTGCGCGACCTCGGGCACAAAGCCAGCGGAGGCGCAGGCGCGCATGACGCGGTCGTGAAGCCCGGGTCCTTCGCTCGCGGGAAACAGAATCCATGGCTCGTTCGCCAATGCGGCGAGCGGCAGTCGCGTACCCGGCTCGCGCGCAAGTGCGTGGTGGGATGGAAGTGCCGCGACGAGCGCGCTGCGCAGGATGGTGCGCGTTGCGATGTGCTGCTCGGTGCCGTCGGGAAGCGGCAGGGCGACGATCGCGAGATCGAGCCGATCGTCGAGCAGCGCCGTGACTTGACGGGCGGTCGGCGCCTCCATCAGATCCAGCGCGACGTCCGGATGGGTTTCGCGAAAGGCCGCGATCAGCGTCGGCACGATGTGGCGGACGGCGGTGGCGACGAAGCCGATCCGAAGCGAGCCGACCAGACCGGCTCCGGCGCGGCGCGTCAGCGCAACGGTCCGGTCCGCCTGGGCGATGGTGCGCCGTGCCTCGTCGCGAAGCACCTCGCCGGCGGCCGTCAGACCGGTGATCCGGTTGGTGCGTTCGAGGAGGCGCACGCCAAGCTGCTCCTCCATCTGCCGGATCGCCGCGGTGAGCGGCGGCTGCGCCATGTTGAGACGCTCGGCGGCCTGCCGGAAGCTCATGCTATCGGCGACGGCGAGGAATTGCTGAAGCTGGCGCAAGCTGAGCATCGCGATCACATTGACGGCATCGCGACGCAAGATCAATCGTCCTCGACGGCTCGCGTCGGTGCGGCGACCGGTATCTGCATGCTAGTGCAGATGCCGTAGCTTGTCAGGATTCCTCACCACATAGATGGCCGCGACCTTACCGTTCTCGATGTCGAGCGCCGTGGTTGTCAGCTCGCCGTCGGCCTCGCGCGTGATGAAGCCGGGCAGTCCGTTGATGAAACCGGTGCGCACGAGTTTCGAGCCATGGCTCCGGAACTGGATTACCAGGGATTCATGTGCCTTCATGACCGCATCGAATCCGAAGATCGGCGCAGCGGCTGCCGGGCGCTTGCCGCCGCCGTCGGCATGAACGCTGACGTCGGCCGCCAGCATCGCGCCGAGCGCCTTCATGTCGCCGCTGCGGGACGCCGTGAAGAACGCCTCGGCCAGCGCAAGACCGCGTTGCTTTTCAACGTTGAAACGCGGCCGCGCCTCGCGGACATGGTCGCGCGCGCGGCCTGCGAGCTGGCGGCAGGTCGCGGGCGTGCGCTCGATCGTCGCGGCGACTTCCTCGAAGCCCAGTCCGAACACATCGTGCAGCAGGAAGGCAGCTCGCTCGAGCGGCGAGAGCCGCTCCAGCGCCAGCATCAGCGGCAAGGTGATGTCGTCGTCCTGCTCTTCGACGACAGGGTCGGGCAGCCAGGGGCCGATATAGGTCTCGCGCTGACGGCGCGCGGATTTGAGCTGGTCGAGGCAGAGCCGCGTCACGGTGCGGCGCAGGAACGCCTCGGGTTCGCGCACCTCGCTGCGGTCGGCCTTCATCCAGCGGATAAAGGCCTCCTGCACCATGTCCTCGGCATCGGCCATCGAGCCGAGCATGCGGTAGGCCACGCGCATCAGTCTCGGACGCAGCGGCGCGTATTCCGCCGCTGCGTCCCCTGGTGTGGCGTTCGCGGTCATGCGGCGTTTGCGATCGAGGCCTTGACGGTCTGCGGATCGACGAATCCGCCGAAACCGACCGCGATCCGGTTCCAGCCGTTGATGATGTTGATTAGCAATGTGACCTTGACCTGCTCCTCCGGCGTGAAGTGCGCCTTCAAGGCTTCATAGGCGGCAATATGCGTGTGCGCTTCACAAATTCGGCTCAACGCCTCGGTCCAGCCGAGCGCAGCGCGCTCACGGTCGGTGAAGCAGGGCGCCTCCTGCCACGCTGACAGCAGATAGATGCGCTGCTCGGTTTCGCCCTCCTCGCGGGCAAATGTGGTGTGCAGGTTGATGCAATTGGCGCAACCGTTGATCTGGGAAGCGCGGATCTTGATGAGCTCGGCGAGCTTCGGATCAAGGCTCGAGGAGATCGCGACCGATGCCTCGAACCAGATCTTCATCATCTTGGGAGCGGCGGCGAGCGGGTCAAGTCTGGCAGTCATGCTGGGGTCCTCGGTGGTGGAGTTACGCCACCATGACGAGCGAGGGAGGGCGAAAGTGACACGCAGACCAAATATTTTTGGCTGTGAACTGTCGCAGATCTCCGACGAGGGAACGTGTCGCCTTGTCAACTGGCGTCTGACGTCCCCTCGAGGCGTCCCGTGCGTAGAATCTGCCCGGCCACGGTACGGGAGAGCCGGGATCGATGCGATGCCCGCTCGCGCTGCTTGCGCGAAAAAAATCCCGACACACTTGTCACTCCCATGGTCCGCCGCCGTCGCGCCACACTGAGCGCACGAACCATGACGAGGGACGGGGAACAGCGTTTCGCCCCCGGCGTTCGTCCTTGCAGGAGGTTGAACCACCATGAGCAAATCACCCGAAAATGACCGCGCCGCGATGCAGACACCGCCGGTGGTAACGCCGGAGGCCTGGGAGGCCGCGCGGCTGCAGATGCTGGCGAAAGAGAAGGCGCAGGTACGGGCACGCGATGCGCTCGCCGCGGAGCGCCGGCGGATGCCGTGGATGGCCGTTGAGAAGGCGTATGCCTTCGAGGGACCGCAGGGCAAGGTGAGCCTGCTCGACCTGTTCGAGGGCCGTCGGCAACTCATCGTGTATCGTGCCTTCTTCGAGCCCGGCGTGTTCGGCTGGCCCGATCACGCCTGCCGCGGCTGCTCACTCGGCGCCGATCAGGTCGGCCATCTCGCGCATCTCAACCAGCGCGACACCACGCTGGTCTACGCCTCGCGTGCGCCGCAGGCCGACATCGCGCGGCTGAAGGCGCGGATGGGCTGGGAGATGCCCTGGTACACGATCACGGACAGCTTTGATGCGGATTTCGGCGTCAGCGAATGGCACGGCCACAACGTGTTCTTCCGCGACGGCGAGCGCATCTTCCGCACCTACTTCGTCAATAGTCGCGGCGACGAGGCGATGGGAACGGTGTGGAGCTATCTCGACATCACGCCGCTCGGCCGGCAGGAGCTGTGGGAGGACTCACCGGCAGGATACCCGCAGGGCCCGACCTACAAATGGTGGAACTGGCACGACAACTACGAGGCCGAGGCCACCCCGAATGCGAAGTGGGCTGCGGTCACCGATGCCGGCGAAGCCGCATTCCGCAAGATCGCCGAGCAAGAACGCAAGGCGACGTAGCAGCCAGATAGGGAGGACGCACAGCGGCGTCCTCCCTATCGACCGTCGTGGTTTGACGGGATCGCCTTCAGCGCGGACAGGGTCTGGCGCAGTCCACGATCCAGGCGCTTGTCGCGGCGGATCAGGACGGCGAGCCGGCGGTACAGCTTCGGCGACAGCGACCGAATGGCGAGGTCGCCGTGCCTGCTTCTGGCCGAGACGGCCATGCCCGGCAGGATGGCGCAGCCGAGACCGGCGCGCACCATCTCCTTGATGGCCTCGACGCTGCCGAGCGACATCAACGGCTTCAGCGAGACGCCGCCGCGCGCCAGCCATTCGTCGGCGGTGCGCCGGGTGTTGCCGCCGGGCTCGAACAGGACGACTGGCCGCGTCGCCAACACCGCCGGCGTGATCCGCGCCGGCAACGGCATGTCGGGCGGAGCAATCAGCACGAACTCGTCATTCAGCACAGGCGTGATTTCGAAGCTGCGCCCCGACACCGGGAGCGTGACGAGCCCAATGTCGATCGTGTTGTCCTCGACCGCCTTGGCGATCTCCGGCGTGTTGCCGGTTGTGACCGTGATCTCGAGGCCCGGAAGTCTAGCCCGCAACTCCCTCAGGATCGGCGGCAGCAGGAAGATGCAGGCCGTCGCGCCGGTCCCGAGCCGCACGCGCCCGGCGGTGCCGGTGGTCTGCTGGGCGACGGCATCGACCGCCGATGTGACGGCAGCGCTGATCCGGTCGGCATGCGCCAGCAGCGCGGCGCCGGCCGCCGTCGGACGGGCCCTGCGCCCGACGCGCTCGATCAGGGTTGCCCCGAGGCTCCGCTCGAGCTGCCGCACCTGCAGGCTCACCGCCGGCTGCGTGAGTTGCAGCCGCTCGGCGGCGGCGGAAAAGCTGCCGCTCTCGATCACGACCCGGAAGCTCTCGAGATAGTCCAGGTTGAGGTTCTTCATCAAAGCATCTCTTATGCTTTGCATAAGTCGTCTAAGCTTCCCTTATATAGCGCTGCGGCGCATGCTGAGGCAACATGATCGGGTTTTCCGGACCGGAGAGCAGGCATTGTCCGGCGTCAAGTCCATCGGCGGCGTCCTCGTCGAGCTCGGACGCTACCTCGCGGCCTCGCCGCGATCGCGCATCCGCCGTTGGCAGGCCCTGCGCGAGCTGGACGATCGCTTGCTGGCGGATGTCGGACTGTCGCGGAGCGATGTTCGAGATCAGCCCATGGGGCCTGCAGCATGCGCCGACGCTCCGCCGCAGCACAGTCATGATGGCAGCGCGAGACAAGAGGGAAAGGATGAGTGCTATCAGGGAGACGGTGATCCGCGACGCGACGGAGGTCGACATGGCTGAGGTGCAGCGCATCTATGCGCACCACGTGCTGAACGGACTTGCGACCTTCGAGGAAGTGCCGCCCTCTCTCGACGAGATGCTCGGGCGCCGCGCCGCCGTGCTGGCCGCAGGGTTGCCGTATCTCGTGGCCGATGTCGACGGATGCGTGGCCGGCTACTCCTACGCGACATCGTATCGGCCCCGGCCGGCTTACCGCCACACGATCGAGGACTCAGTGTACGTGTCGGAGGCGCTGCGTGGCCGCCGCATCGGCGCCGCGCTGCTGCAGGCGTTGATCGAGCGGACCGAGACCGGGCCCTGGCGGCAAATGATCGCCGTGATCGGCAACAGCGGCAACGCCGGCTCGATCGCGCTGCATCGTGGTATGGGATTCGAGATGGTCGGGACGTTGAGATCGGTCGGCTTCAAGCTCGGGCAATGGGTCGACACCGTGCTGATGCAGCGGTCGCTCAGTCGCGGCGACGGCGCACCCCCGTCAGGAATCACGGAGGCGCCGCGGTGATCGCGCGCCGGATCGTGGTCGCCCTCGGACTTGGTCAACTGATCTCGTGGGGCGCCACCTACTATCTCATCGGCGGTTTCGGCGAGCAGATCGGCGCCGACCTCGGCTGGAATCGCGACATCGTCTACGGCGGTTTTGCCGTCGCGCTGCTGGTGATGGGGTTGACCTCGCCGCTGGTGGGACGGCTGGTGGATCGACGCGGCGGCCGCGACGTCATGGTCGCCGGCGCGGTGGTGAATGCCGCCGGATGCGCCGGCCTCGCCGTCTCGCACGAGGTTGCGACATACTTCGCGGCGTGGATCGTGCTCGGCATCGGGATGCGGCTGACGCTGTACGACGCCGCCTTTGCGGCGCTGGCGCGGATCGGCGGGCCGGAGGCGCGCCGCGCGATGTCCGGGATCACGCTGCTGGGCGGATTGGCGGCCACCGTGTTCTGGCCGCTCGGACACATTCTCTCGGAGCATTTCGGTTGGCGGATCGCGGTGCTGGTCTATGCAGGCTTCTCGCTCGTGACGATCCCGCTCTCTTTCGTCACTCCGAACCGGCGCTACGCCGGTCGGCCGGACGCCGCGGCGACAGCGCCGAGACAGCCGCTCGCATCAAGTTCCCGGCAGATCGTCATCGGTGGCGGGCTTTATGCCGTGATCACGACGGGCGCGAACTTCCTGAACGCCGGCATGTCGGCGCATATGATCGCTGTGCTCGCTGGTCTCGGGCTCAGTGCTACGGTCGCCGTCTGGATCGCGACATTCCGGGGCATCGGGCAATCCGCAGCCCGTCTCTGCGAAGTGCTGTTCGGCGGGCGTATGGATCCGCTCGCGCTCAACCTGCTGGCCTGCCTCTTCATGCCGCTCTCCTTCGTCGCCGGGCTGTTCAGCGGGACCTCGAAGGAGATGGCGATCGCCTTCGCGTTGCTCTACGGCGCCTGCAACGGCATCCTGACTATCACGAGGGGAACGCTGCCGCTGATCCTGTTCGACCATCGCAGCTACGGGACCATCGTCGGCCGCCTGATCGTGCCAAGCTTCATCCTGCCCGCGGCGGCGCCGCTGATCTACGCGATCGTGATCGACCGCGTGGGCGATGCCGGCGCGCTGTACCTCTCAACCGGCCTTGCCGTGGTGACGCTGCTGGCGGCGGGCCTGCTGAAGGTGCTGTTTCCGAGACCGTCTTAAGTCGGAGCTAAATGATATCGTTTCAAAAAAGAAGGATGGGAGGAAGAAAAACATGGCATTGCCGATCAAAGGCCGTCTCGCGGCGCTGTTGCTTGCCGCGGGCATGCTTTGCGCCGGGACCGGATATGCGACCGCAGACTCAGCCAAGTCTTCGCAATCCCAGGGTGATCGAACCGTCGCATTGCTCAAGAAGCTGATTACCTTCGACACGTCGAACGCGCCGGGGGACACCCGGGCGCTGGCGGAATATCTGAAGTCACAGTTCGCGCCGCTCGGCGCCGAGGTGGACATCTTCGTCGCTCCGAACGGCAAGGCGGCGCATTTCGTGGCGCGGTTGCGCGGCGACGGCTCGAAGAAGCCGGTCCTGCTGGCGGCGCATGCGGACGTCGTTCCGGTCGAGCGCGAGAAGTGGACCATCGAGCCGTTCGCCGGCATCGAGAAGGACGGCTTCATCTATGGGCGCGGCGCGATGGATTTCAAGGGTGGGCTCGCGGTGTTCGCGAGCGCGGTGATGCGGCTTGCCGAAGAGAGGACGCCGCTGGCGCGCGACGTGATCTTCCTGTCCGAAGCGGACGAAGAGCAGGGGCAGTACAGCACGGTGTGGCTGGCGAAGAACCACTGGGACAAGATCGACGCGGAGTTCGCGCTGAACGAGGGCGGCTATGTGCTGCAGCGGCCCGACGGCTCGGTCCGGCAGATCAACGTCACGACCGCGGAAAAGCTTTCCGTCACCTTCGCGCTGAAGGCCACCGGGCATTCAGGCCATTCCTCGCGTCCGTTTCCGCCGGGCGAGATGGCCAATGACCGTCTGATCGCGGCGTTGGCCAAGCTCGCTGCGCATGATCCGATGATCAAGCTCGTGCCGGCGAGCGAAGCCTATTTCAAGGCGCTGCTGCCGATCAGTTCGGAGCAGACGGCATCCGACATCAGGCAGCTTCTGGCCGCGAGGGACCAAGGCGAGCTCGACATGGCGGGAAAGAAGCTGGTGGCCGACAATCCCAAGGACAGCCTGCTGTTGCATGCACTGGTGCGCGATACGATGGTGATCACCATGATCGAGGCCGGCATCAAGCCCAACGTGATTCCCGGCGACGCCAAGGCAATCGTGAACACGCGCCTGCTTCCGGGCACCACGACCGACCAGATGATCGCGGAGATCAAGCGCGTGATCGGCGATCCCGATATCGAGGTCAGCATTGTGACCCCGCTGTCGCAGCAGCAGGCCCGGGACAATTACCTGATGCGCACGAAGATCCCGGCCTCGCCGGTCAACACCGCGCTGTATGATGCGCTCGACCGCAATGCAAAGCGGATCTGGAAAGACGCCATCTTGGTTCCGACGATGTTCGAGGCCGGCACCGACGCCACCGCCTGGCGCGAGCGCAACGTTCCGGTCTACGGCATTTATCCTTATCCGCTGGACGACGACATCCTGAGCCGGATGCATGGCAATGACGAAAGGATCGGTGTCGAGGCCATCAGGCAGGGTTCGGAGTGGATCTACAACACGCTTCTCGATGTCGCGAAGAAGTGAGGTCGCGGTCGCGCTACCGACGACGTGCACCGCGGTCGCACGGCGGCGCCAACTTTGATCTCAAGTCGCGGGCTCGCGGGGCAGCCAGAGCGACAGCCAGCCGCCGAGCGCGAGCAGCGCCACGTTGCAGCCGAGCGCGATCGTGAAGGCGTGCGCGTAATCGTCGGCATCCGGACGCAGCCCGAGCAGGCTGTAGAAGATGCCGCCGATGACGGCGACGCCGAGCGCGGCGCCGATCTGGAAGGTCGAGATCATCATTCCCGACGCCAGCCCGGCATGGCGCGGATCGATGCTGCCGATGACGGCCTTGATGACCGACGGCATCACGGTGCCGAAACCGAGACCACCGCACACCAAGCCGATTGTGAGGCTGTGCGGCAGCGCGCCGCCGACCGCGAGCATCACGCTGCCGAACCCGATGACCTGGAGGGCAAAGCCCAGCGTCAACGTACGCACGCCGAGCCACTGCATGACGGAGGGCGATACCAGCGAGGCGAGAAAGAAGCCGATGGCGAAGGGCAGGGTGGCGAGCCCGGCGGTCAACGGCGACTCGTGCAGGCCGTTCTGCAGATAGACCGCGAACGTCAGATAGAACGACGACAGCATGTAGAAGGCGAGCGCCATCACCAGCCCGATCACGAAATCGCTGTTGCGCAGGAGATGCAATGCGACCAGCGGATCGCCGCCGCGCGCCGACAGGTTCGCCTCGAAGCGGACGAAGATCCCGAGCACCAGCGGCGAAGCCAGCAGCATCGCGACGATCCAGATCGGCCATCCGGTCTCGCGGCCCTGGATCAGCGGGTAGACCAGCAGGCCGAGCATGAGCGACAGCAGGATCACGCCGCCGATATCGATCCGCTGGGCATGCTCGGCGCGCGAGTCGGTCAGGAACAACAGCCCGCCGGCGAACGCGGCGAGACCGATCGGCACGTTGATCAGGAAGATCGCCTGCCAGGCCAATCCGAACGGATGCGCCGACACCAGCACACCGCCGAGCACCTGGCCGCAGATGTTGGCGAGGCCGAAGGTCGCGCCGTAATAACCGAGGGCGCGGCCTTGCTCGGCCGCTGGAAACAGCACGCGAATTGAAGCGAGCACTTGCGGCGCCATCGCGGTCGCGGTGAGGCCTTGCAGGATTCGCCCCGCGACAAGCACGGCAGGCGACCACGCAATGCCGCACAGCACCGAGGCGATCGTGAAGCCGGCAACGCCGAGGAGGAACATGCGACGCCGGCCAAAGAGGTCGCCGAGCCGGCCGCCGGTGATCAGGAACACTGCATAGGTCGCCGCATAGGCCGAGATGACGAACTGCACCTCGCTTACGGTTGCGCCGAGATCCTGCCGAATGGCGGGCAATGCGAGGTTGACGACGTTGAAGTCGAGGATCGGCAGGAAGGCGCCGGTGAGCAGGACGGGCAAAGCCAGCCAGCGCCGCGGGTCTCCCAGCGGATGAGCGGTATGACGGAACTGCAGCGGATCGGCCGTTTCGCTCGTCACCTTCCAACTCCTCGGCTTCGGCAGCGCCCAGCGAGCGGCGCACCGTTGATCGAACCTTGGAAGCGGAAGATGGCCTGTCCATCAGCGATATGATATTGTCGGAAACTGCCAATCGAGTTTGCAAAAATGCACAGTCCGGTCGACTGGAATGACCTTCGTCTCGTGCTCGCGGTGGCGCGCGAGGGCAGCCTCTCGGGCGCAGCGCGCAGCTTGCGCGTCACGCATTCGACGGTGTTTCGCCGCCTTGGTGCGATCGAGGCCGCGATCGGAACGCGCCTGTTCGAACGCTTTCGCGACGGCTATGCGCCGACCCCGGCCGGCGAAACGGCGGCTGCATCGGCGGCCCGGCTCGAGGACGAAGTGCTCGCGCTCGAACGCAAGCTCTCCGGGCAGGATCTGAGGCCGTCAGGCGCGGTGCGGATCACGACGACGGATACGCTTGGTGCAATCTTGATACGGCATTTGCCGGCGATGCGCGCCGCCCATCCCGGGATCGACGCCGAGATCACGATCTCGAACACGATGGCGAACCTGACGCGGCGGGAGGCCGAGATCGCCATCCGTCCGACGCCCGCGCCGTCCGAACTGCTGGTCGGGCGGCGCGTCGCCGAGATCGCGCATGCCATCTATGGATCGCGCGCCTATCTCGGCCGGCGCAGCGATACGGAGTTGTCCGCGCACGACTGGATCGGGCTCGACGATACGCTGGCCGGGACCGTGATTGCAGGCTGGATGCGCGAGAACCTGCGCGCGGCCCGCATCACGTGCCGCGTCGACGCGTTGCCTGCGCTGCGCGACGCGGCGGTTGCCGGGCTCGGGCTTGCCTTGCTTCCCTGCTACGTCGGAGATCTCGCGCCCGGGCTGCGCCGGCTCACGCCGAAGACGCCCGCCGAGCCCCGGTCGGCGCTGTGGCTGCTGACCCATGACGATCTCAAGCGCACCGCGCGCATCCGCGCCACGCTCGACTTTCTCGCCAAGGCCCTGACGGCGGAACGCGCGCTGTTCGAGGGCAAGCGCGCCGGTGCTGCGCGGCGATAGCGCGCGCGTCGCCGCGGACAAATCACGCGCGCGATGCGCCGTTCAGGCTCGTTTGAGCGTGTTGACCGGCGTGGTCGCGCCGGGCCGCGTTCCTGGCGATCACCGGGGCATGATGCGCGCGAAAGGCGCCTGCGAGGACTTTCAGCGCGGCGCGGGACCGCGGGTCCGAGAGCGTCGACAGCAGCACGATCTCGGTGGGGGGTAAAGCGGGAAGGCCGAACCGTTCGCTCACCTCGATGGTGCCGGGCGGCGCGACCCGGCATGAAAACACCGAGATCGCAAGGCCCGCCGAGACAGCCTCGGCGACGGCAAAGGCCCCGCAACCCAGGAACGTTTCGGTCCAAGGTAGTCCTGCGGCGCCGAGCGCGCGGGTCGCAGTGTTGAGGATGCCGCAGGACGGCGAGGATGCCGCCAATCGGATCGGCTCGCCGGCGCGATGCACGAAGTCCGGCGTGGCGAACCAGCCGAAATGGTCGGGGCCGAGCACTTCGCCATCGCGGCGATCGTCCTCCCGGAACATGATCACTGCGTCGATCACACCGCGATCGAACGCATCCAGCAGGTCGCGGGCATCGTCGAGCCGAACCTCGATGGTGAGCGCGGGATCATGCGCGTTGAGCCGCGCCAGCAATGTCGGAAGCTCGGGCGCGCCGACATGAGTCGCGATGCCGAGCGAGAAGCGGCGGCGCGCCGTGGAGAGTTGGGCCACGGCGCGGTCGTGCGCAGCGAGGAAGGCGCGCGCGGAGTCGAGGAACACCGCGCCCTGCGCCGACAGGCGCACCAGCCGCGGCGTCCGCTCGACCAGCCTGTGGCCGACCCGCGCCTCCAGCCGCTTCAGCTTGACGCTGATCGCGCCCTGCGTGGTGCCGAGCGCGTCGGCCGCACGGGTGAAGCTCTGCAGATCGGCAATCTTTACGAACGCCTTGACGGCATCGACATCGAGTGTGGTCACGTCAATCATCCGAATTTGTTGTCTCTGAAATATCTAGTCATCCCGTTCCGGGATGTTCAAGCGCCGCCTAGCTTCGCCACAGGTCAAGCGCGGCGCACGGCTAATCGGTCGCCGCTTCAATTGATTGTGTGCCAACCCGAGCACGGCTGCTGCCAGTACCGTGGCAGCAGCGTGGGCTTAGTCGTTGGCGTCGCAATATCGAAAGGCTGAACCATGCCGAATGAACTGAGCCGCCGAGGCGTCGTCGTCCTCTCCGCCGTATGTCTGTCATGCCTGATGTTCGGCCTGGAGATTTCCAGCATTCCCGCGATCCTGCCGACGCTGGAGCAGGTGTTGCACGCCGATTTCAAGCAGTTGCAGTGGATCATGAACGCCTACACCATCGCGGTGACGACCGTGCTGATGGCGGTCGGAACGCTGGCAGACCGCTTTGGGCGCAAGCGCATGTTCGTCGTCGCGATCGCCGCTTTCGGCCTCACGTCGCTGATGTGCGGCGTTGCCGACAACGTCGTGATGCTCATCATCGCCCGCTTCCTGCAGGGCGCGAGCGGTGGCGCGTTGCTGATCTGCCAGATCGCGGTCCTGTCGCATGAATTCCAGGGCGGACGGGAGCGTGCCGTCGCCTGGGGCTGGTGGGGCGTGATCTTCGGCATCGGGCTCGGCTTCGGACCGATCATCGGCGGCGCCGTCGCCGCGGTGCTGAGCTGGGAATGGGTGTTCCTGGTCCACGTAGTGTTCGCGGCAGTGGCGCTGGTGCTCACCATCGGCGGCGTGCATGAATCGAAGGACCCGAAGGCGAGCACGCTCGACCTTGCGGGCGTCGTGACGCTCTCGCTCGCGGTGTTCTGCCTGGCCTACTACATCACGCAGGGGCCGGATCTCGGCTTCGCCGGCCCGACCGCGCTTGCGATCCTCGGTGTCTCAGCGGCAAGCTTCATTGCGTTCCTGGTTGCCGAGCGGGTGAGCCGGCGGCCGATGTTCGATTTCTCGGTGTTCCGGATTCCCGCCTTCTCCGGCTCGATCATCGGCTCGGCCGCGATGAACCTCAGCTACTGGCCTTTCATGATCTATCTGCCGATCTGGTTTCACGCCGGTCTCGGCTATGACAGCGTGTCGGCGGGTCTGGCGCTGCTCGCCTACACCCTGCCGACGCTGGTGATGCCGCCGTTCGCGGAGCGGCTGTCGCTGCGCTATCAGCCCGGTCTGATTATTCCGGCGGGGTTGTTCACGATCGGTGCGGGCTTCCTGCTGATGAAGTTCGGCAGCGCCGCGGCGCAACCAGATTGGTCGACGATGCTGCCCGGCTGCCTGATCGCGGGAATCGGGCTCGGCATCACCAATACGCCGGTCACCAACACGACGACAGGCTCGGTCTCGAGCGACCGCGCCGGCATGGCCTCCGGCATCGATATGAGCGCGCGGATGGTCTCGCTCGCGGTCAATATCGCGCTGATGGGCTTCATCCTGGCGAGCGGCGTGCTCGCGCATCTCAAGGCGGTGCTGCCCGGGCTCGAAGCGGATCAGTTGCGTGCGCTCGCCGAGAAGATCGCTGCGGGCAACACCGTATCCATGCCCGAGCTGACGGCTGCGGGCGTGCACCAGGCACTGGCAAGTGGATTCGGCTGGGTGATGCTCTATGGCGGGATCGGTGTGTGGATCATGGCCGGCATCAGCTTCGTGATCTTCAATGCGCGGCCGCTTCGTCAGCCGAGGGTTCAGTACCCGGAATGAATGATCCGGATCAAGCGGGGGAGGGCCTGCGATCCTGCGGACCCTCGTGCGGCCTCTGCGCTGCGCGCAAGTCACGCATGACGGCGATCCCGTTCGGCTTGCGGCGATCTGCGAACAGGGGCAGGCTGCACGAGTCCATTCCGAGCCGAGGTGAAATCGATGTCGCGCGTGTCCGCCAAGACCAGGAACGAGCTACCGCCCGAACTCCGGCCGCTGTGGGACAAGATGACGACCTATGGCGCATTCGAGCACCAGGCGGGCGTGATGGCGCAGCGGCCGCCGATCTTCAAGCACATGTGGTCGCTGCTGGTCGACCTGGCCGACGAGGCCGTGGTGTCGAAGCGGCATCTCGAGCTCGCCCTGGTGACGGTGTCGCTCCTGAACAAGTGCGATTACTGCGTCTCGCATCATGCGCCGAAGCTCACGGTCCAGGGCGTGTCGGAGGCGGGCGCCGAGTGCCTGCTCGACTACAAGGATCATCCCGAGCTCGACGACGTCGACAAGCTCGTGGTCGAATATGCGATCGCGGTCACCAACGCCTGGAACAGGACGCGCGACGCGATCTTCGATCGGCTTCGTGCGCATTTCTCCGAAGCGCAAATCGTCGAGCTGACCTGGCGGATCGCCCTATGCGGCGCCTTCAACCGCTTCAACGATGTCCTGCAGCTCGAGGTCGAAGACGGCGTGCCCGGCCGCGAGGCGGCGGAATGATGTCTTAGTCAAGCGTCCGGGCTGGCGGGATCGCCGAGGGTTGCGAGCACGAAGTCGGCGCGGGCCGATGGCGAGGTCTTCGGCAGGATGATCGGCTCGTAGTCGAGCTTCGGCAGTGTCTCGATCAGCCGATGATATTCGACGACGGCCGCTTCGAGGCCGTGTCGGCGCTCCGGGTCAGTGACGTAGATCTCGGGCCACGGCGGCGTCATGAAGACGCGCCGGTGATAGCGATCCGCTAAGCAGAGCGATTGCAGATATGGCTCGCCGGTCGCAACCTCCAGCGCCGATGCCGCGTCCACGAGGCCGCGATCGAAGAATACCCAGCCGGAGTGGGCTTCGGCCATCTCCCTGTCCCTCAGCGCAAGCGCGACGGCACGGCGGAGAAAGGCAACCAGATCGGCCCAGGGCAACGCGTTGCCGCCCGATGCCAGCTCTTCGGCGATGATACGACGACCCGGCTCTTCGGTAACGGGATAACCGCGCGCATGCAGTTCGGCCAGCAAGGTCGATTTCCCGCCGCCGGAGCAGCCCGAGATCAAGACGAAGCGATTTTCCAAGAGAGGCCTAGACCTGAAATGGATTGACGATTCGAAGGTTGTTATCCAGGACTTGATTATGCTGCATGTCCTCGGACCACAATCTCTCGCAGCCGGCCTGAAGCGCTGAAGCTGCGATCATGGCGTCGAAAATCGACAACCCGTAACGCTCGGCCAGATCAAGTCCAGCGTCATGGATTTCCTGCGTGAGGGGATAGATGGTCAGCAGATTGCGCAAGATCGTCAGAAATGCGCGTGTCTCCGGCCACGACATCCGCATCTTGCGCCGCGCGACATTGGCGACTTCGTTCAGCACCTGAACGCTAATCACCCCGCCCCGGGCAACGACGGCTTCTGCCCGATCGGCCTTCAAGGGATCGTCCGACGCGAGGTAGACAAGCACGTTGGTGTCGAAGAAGTCACCGGGCATTTGCCTCGTCCCGGTCGAATTTGAAATCCGCCGGCAGGCGTCCGCGGAAGGTGCGCAGTCGCGCCAGTAACTCCTCACGCCCCGGTTTGCGCGCGACGCCGAAGTTCCGCTCGTCGGCGACATGGATTTCGATCTCGTCGCCTTCCTTGAGTCCGAGCGCCTCGACCACGACCGCGGGAAGCCGGATCGCGAGGCTGTTACCCCATTTGGCGACTTGCATGTTTGGTGCTCCGTATAAGGATATACACTAATCGAAATGTATATCCAGGGGCGGGCGGATGCAAGTGGGCTTTGCGCCGCACGTATTGCGCGCTTCCAAGTAGCTCGTCGTAGAATCGACTTGTTTGCTTCGTCGCCTGTCGGTTCCGCTCCATCCCGTTCGTCTTCCACCCAGACCGAGGTGCACTGGGAGATCAGGAATGAGCAATTCTCACTATCGTTGGGTGATCGTCGCGGCTGGGGGCCTGTTGGGCTGTGTCGCGATCGGCGGCATGTTTTCGCTGCCGGTGTTTTTGCAGCCGATGGCGCGGGAGACCGGCTGGTCGGTGACCGGCATTTCCAGCGCGATGACGATCGGCTTCCTCGCGATGGCCTTCACCAGCATGATGTGGGGCACGCTGTCGGACCGGTTCGGTCCGCTTCCGGTGGTGCTGACCGGCTCGGTCGTGCTGGCGGCGAGCCTCGCACTGGCAAGCCGGGCGCCGTCATTGCTGGCTTTTCAGGTCCTGTTCGGCGTGCTGGTCGGCGCGGCCGCCGCCGCCATCTTCGCGCCGATGATGGCCTGCGTCACCGGCTGGTTCGACACTCATCGCGCCCTTGCCGTCTCGCTGGTGTCGGCGGGCATGGGCATGGCGCCGATGACCATGTCGCCGTTCGCCGCCTGGCTCGTCTCCCATCATGACTGGCGCAGTTCAATGCTCATCGTGGCTGGCGTGGTTGCCGCGATCATGATCCCGGTCTCGCTCCTGGTGCGAAGGCCGCCCGCGCTGCAGAACCCGCAGGCGGTCGCGGCGGCCGACAACGGCGAACCGGCGATGTCGATGGCGCAGGCGCTGCGCTCGCCGCAATTCATGATCCTGATCGCGACTAATTTCTTCTGCTGCGCCACCCATTCGGGGCCGATCATCCACACCGTCAGCTATGCGATCACCTGCGGCATTCCGATGATCGCGGCGGTCACGATCTACAGCGTGGAAGGACTGGCCGGCATGGGCGGCCGCATCGTGTTCGGCCTGCTCGGCGACCGCTTCGGCGCCAAGCGCGTCCTGGTGCTCGGCCTGCTGGCGCAGGCATTCGGCGCGCTCGGCTACGTCTTCGTGCGCGAGCTTGCCGCGTTCTACACCGTGGCAGCGGTGTTCGGCTTCATCTATGCCGGCACCATGCCGCTCTATGCTGTGCTGATCCGCGAGAACTTTCCGCTCAAGATGATGGGCACCGTGATCGGCGGCACCGCGATGGCCGGCAGTCTCGGCATGGCGACCGGCCCGCTGGCCGGCGGCCTGATCTACGACACGTTCGCGAGCTACACGTGGCTCTATGTCGGGTCCTGGGCGGTCGGTCTCGGCGCCTTCCTGATCATCATGACGTTCAGGCCGTTCCCGGCGGTGCGGAGCGCGGCGCCGGTGCCCGCCTGAGACGCGGGGTCATGCGTGGCGTGATCCGCCGAGGATGGATCACGCCGCCTCACGCGCGGCGTCGCTTGGGCCGCGCAACCGCGCGCACGGTGCCCTTGGTGTGTCCGCCGCCGCAGAAGAAGCGGTCGCCGCCGTCGGACTCCAATCCTGACACGTTCGTCCCCTTCGGCATCTCGAGCCGTTCCAGGACCTCGCCGGTTTGCGGATCGATATGGCGCACCTCGCTCGCGTCGTCTTCCCAAGTGCCGTGCCAGAGCTCGCCGTCGACCCAGGTGACGCCGGTGACGAAGCGGTTGGATTCGATCGTGCGAAGGATCACGCCGGTCTCGGGATCGATCTGGAGGATCTTGCGGTCGCGATATTGTCCGACCCAGAGCGAGCCTTCGGCCCACGCGAGGCCGGAGTCGCGACCGCCGCCGGGCGATGGGATCGTCGACACCACGCGGCCGTTCTTGGGATCGATCTTGTGGATACGGTCCTCGGTGATTTGGTAGAGGTGCTTGCCGTCGAAGGCGGTGCCGGCATGAGCTGCGATGTCGATCGTGCGGGTGGTCTTGCCGCTGTCGGGATCGAAGGCGATCATCCGGTCGCCCGCGGCGAACCAGATCTGCTCGCCATCGAAGCTGACGCCGCCCACGCTGTCGACGCCTTCGAAGGCGTATTCCTTGATGATCCGGGCCGGCGACGTCTTCATGCTTCGCTCCTGTTGCTTGATTGCGGGCTGATGCTAGCCGTTCGGCAGCGGGGCAGGGAGTAACAAGGTCGTCGTGAATCCCGGCACCGGCGGCGTCATCCAGCGCCGCGCGCGGGCGCGGCCGACCGACCGCACCTTGCCTGCGGCGGCGAGCGCGTCGAGCGCGCGTTGCACGGTACGCTGGCTGGCGCCGAGCGCCAGCGACAGCGCAGAGCTCGACCACGCCTCGCCGTCGGCGAGGAACGCGAGCACCGCGGCGTGCTCTTCCTCGACCGGACGTGCCAGCACGGCAACGTCGCGCCGGCGATGTGGCTCCAGCACAAAGCCATCAGGCGTCGCGCGCAGGTCGGCGAGCGGACGCAGCGCGCGACGCAGCCGGCCGATTTCGACCCGCAGCCGCGCGCGGTGCGATTCATCGGCGTGCTTGCCGCGAAAGGCCCGTGCGATCAGCGCGCCGCGCGACACGTCGGCCGGCCACGCCTCGGCCAGCGCGCGGGCGAGCGCGAACAGCACCGGCCGCCGCGTCAGCGAGATCGTTGTGCTGTTGTCGCGCACGACGTAGCGGCACGCGTCGACGACGAGCGCCTTCAACGCCAGCAGGGTCTCGACCTCGTCGAGCCGCAGTGGTCGTTCGCTGCCGTGCGCGATCAGACGCGCCGCGGGCGCGACGAGCAGACGCGCCGTGCTCTCGACCTCGGCCGTCAGTTCCGCAATGCCGGCGCGGCGCGCGGCATCCTTGGCTCGCGCCAGCGCGTCGCGTGCCGGTTTCGTCCGCAGCCGCCGCATTGCGATCCCGGCCACGACGAGCTCATGGCCGACCCGAAGTGCCGGCGGGAAGGGCGCGGGGTCGAGGTCGTCAAGCATGCGCTCGGCCGCATCGAGGCTCCCGATCAGTAACAGGCGGCGGATTTCGAGATAGCCGGCATGGGCGGCGTTGAGTGCATCGCCATGCGCCGCGAGGGTCGCGCGCGCTGCGGCAAGGGCTCTTTTCGGAAACGAGAGGTCGCGCGACACCAGCGCGATCTCGGCCTCGGCCACGACGCAGCGCGCACGCGCGATGGCCTCCCGTGGACCGAACGCACGTCCGGCGCGCCGTAGCAGCTCCTTGGCGCGGGCGAAGTCCCCGAGCCGCGCCATCGCGATGCCGCGCAGCGCCAACGCCGGCGCGTCGTCGCGCAACGCCACCCGTTTCAGTGCGCCGAGGGGATCACCCGCCGCGAGCGCGCGCGCCGCAGCAATGATCAGCGAGTCCATTCGAATCCCGACACACTTGTCACTCTCTCCGCCTGAGTCCCGGCCCTAATCTAGCACAGGACGACGGAACACCACGGCCAAGGAGAGCATGCGATGACCAGTCACCAAATCGGAACGCGCGAGCAATGGCTTGCAGCCCGGCTGGACTTGCTGCGGGCGGAAAAGGAGCTGACACAGCGCAGTGACGCGGTGGCCCTGCAGCGGCAGGCTTTGCCCTGGGTCCGGATCGACAAGGACTACCGGTTCGAGACCGAGGACGGCAGCGCTTCGCTGGCGGACCTGTTCCGGGGCCGTTCACAACTTCTCATCTACCATTTCATGTTCGGCCCCGACTATGCCGCCGGCTGCCCGTCCTGCTCGATGATCGCCGACGGGTTCAATGGATTTGCGGTCCATCTCGCCCATCACGACGTGATGCTGTCGGCGGTCTCGCGGGCGCCGCTCGCCAAGCTGCAGGCCTACAAGCGGCGGATGGGCTGGACGTTTCCATGGGCGTCGTCGTCGCCGAGCGACTTCAACGCCGACTTCAATGTCTGGTTCAGCGAAGCTCAGCAGAGCACGGGCATCGACTACAACTACCGCCGCGAACCGCCATTCGTGCAGCGCGAGGAGCCGCAGGGTGGCGGCGAGGCCCCGCGATCGCAGTCGCATTCCGCGATGTGCGGGACCGATCGTGCAACCTTCCTGCGCGAGCGGCCGGGCATCAGCGCCTTCGTTCGCGAGGACTGCGCGATCTATCACACCTATTCAGCCTACGCGCGCGGTCTCGACGCCGTCTGGGGCATGTATCCCTGGCTCGACCGCGCGCCGAAGGGCCGCAACGAGACCGGCGGAGCGTGGTGGCGCCGTCATGACGAGTACGACGCGGCCTGATCGGGAGGCGGCTGATGAGCGATCAGACCACAGCAATTGTCAGCGCGCGGCCGCGCAGACACGGCGAGGCCGTGGCGCGCTGGCTCTCGCTGGCAGCGGCGCCGACCTTCGCGATCATGGCGTTGCTCGCGGCGGCCGCGCCGTCCGACATGCTCTGCGCCACCGTACGGGGAGAGTTCTCGCTTCAGGGCATGGTCCCGATGTATGCACTGATGAGCGCGTTTCACCTGGCGCCCTGGCTGCGGCTGCTGCGATGACCGGTTCAATCGTCCGGCAGGGCGAACACCGCGCAGGGCTGCACGATGCCGCGCAGCTCATGCGTGCCGAGCGCCACCAGCGGCATCTCGGTCTCGGCGGCCAGCGCGCCCGAGACCAGCACGGTTTTGTGCAGCGGCTTGCAGAGGCCTTCGAGCCGGCTGACCAGATTGACCGCGGAGCCGATCGCGGTGAAGTCGAGACGATCGGCGGCGCCGATATTGCCCCACAAAATGTCGCCGAGATGCAGCGCCGCACCGAACGGCAGCGGCGGCAGACCTTGCTTGCGGCGCTCGGCGTCGAGATGCGCCATGCCGAGGCGCGCGGCCGAGACCGCTCGCAACGCCGCCTCGCATGCGCTGCGCGGGGTCGTCGTGACCGGGAAAATCGCGAGCAGGCCATCGCCGATAAACTTGAGCACCTCGCCGCCGAAGGCGTGGATGGCGCCGGCGATACGGTCGAACCAGGCATCGAGCGCGGCGATCACTTCGGCAGGCGGGTGGCTTTCGGAGAGCGCGGTGAACCCGCGCAGATCGGCAAACAGCAAAGCTGCCCTGATCGTCTCGCCGGTGTTACGCCGCAACGGCGCGGCGAGCACGCGCGCCGCGCTGCGCCGGCCGAGATAGGCCTCCAGCGCCGCGGTCAATGTGGCGCGCGCCGCAATCGCGGCGAGCGGTGCTGCGGTGAAGCGCGCCGCCTCGCGCAATCGATCGGTTTCATCGGACGCGAACGGGCGGGTCCCGATCCAGCCGAGCACCGGGCCATCAGCTCGTGGGCCGATAGTATCTTCATGCAGCGGGCCGGGCGCGAGCGTGGAGAGCCAGCGGCGACCGGCATCGCCGGAAGCAGCCGTGTCGAACATCGCAAAGGGCTGCTGCGGCGCGAAGCCGAGCGCCTCGATCACTTCGCTGTTGTCCGCGCGCCACAGCCAGGTGCGCCGCGCGATCAGGGGATGCGGAACCTCAAGCGTCAGCGCGCCGCCGGCGAGCGGCAGGCCGTCCGCAACCAGATGCGCACCGAGTTCCGCCAGCAGCCGGTTGGCGCCCGCGCTCTCGGCCGCAGCGTCGACCAGCCAGCTCAGCGTCGCAGATAATTGCATCGCCCATCATGGGCGCGACACGCTATGCTTGTCACGCGTTATCCCTCAAGCCCGGCCGCCATTGGAGGATGGATCGATGAGTGAAGCCTTCGTCGTTCAGCGGGAGATCCAGATTGCTGCCCCACCTGCAACCGTCTTCGCCTTCCTGACCGATCCGCAGAAGATCGTGAGCTGGATGGGACTGGAGGCATCGACCGAGCCGCTTCCTGGCGGGCTCTATTTCCTCAAGGGCTTCGGTAGCGATCATGCGCGTGCCGCGCGCGGCGCGTTCCGCGAGGTCGTGCCCGTGCATCGTCTCGCCTACAGCTTCGGCTGGGAAGGCGGCGAAGAGGTGCCGCCGGGATCAAGCCTGGTCGAGATCGACCTGATCGACAAGGACAGCGGCACGCTGTTGCGCATGGTTCATAGCGGCCTGCCCAATGCCGTGCAGTGCGCCAGCCATGACAGAGGATGGGCGCATTATCTCGGCAGGCTGGCGCTGGTGGCCGCGGGCCAGGATCCCGGTCCGGATCACGGTCCGCACCACAGCGCGTGACCTCGCACGCGCAAGGGTCTCCATAGAGGGAGTCCTCGTTGCGGGACGGCGCCCTGTTCGGCGAATCCGATACGCCGGTGGATGGCTGAGGCGAGCGGCGCGCACGCGGCGGCTCGGCGTGCCGCTATTCGAGCCCGAGCGCCTTGCGCGACTTTCGCGTCAACTTCGCTGCGATCAGCGCGTGCGCCTGATCGAGATAGGCCTTGAGCTCGGCATCGGGCAGCGCGTTGTTGCCGACAAGCTGCACCCACTTGGCGCGCGCCAGATAGGGCGCCGGCCGCGCCAGACCCTGCTCGATCAGGAGCTGGTAGGCCATGTTCGAGGTCTTGAACATGAAGCCGCCGCCGAGCCGCTCCACGAACCCGCCGCCCAGCGCAAACATCTTGCCGCCGACCTTGAAGACCGACGTGCCCTCCCATTGCACCACCTTGGTGACGGCGGGAAGGCGCAGACAGTGGGCTTCGAACGCTTTCGGCCGCATGCAACGCCGGGGCTGTGAGGGACGCCCAGCCATAGTCCGGTCCCGCCGAGGTTGACAAGTGCGACGTCGCGGCCAGCGGGAAGGATCGAATTGACACGCCACTGGCATCATGCTGGTATGTCAGCTATGCCAACCGCTTCTCTTTCCCGCGACAAGGCCTATGCGCGCATCCGCGACCTCGTGATGTCGGGCGAGTTCGCCTCTGACGAGCCGTTGTCGGAACGCAGCCTTTCGGATCGGCTTGCGCTGGGGCGGACGCCGGTGCGCGAGGCCTTGAAGGCGCTGGCCCGGGACGGCCTGCTGACGATCCATCCCATGCGCGGCACATTCGTGCGGCAATTGTCGTTCGACGACCTGCGCGAAATCCACGAGCTGCGCCTCGCGCTCGAGGGCATGGCGGCCTATCTCGCGGCGACACGCGGGCCGACTGAAGGCCTTGCCCGTTGTGCGAAGGAGCTGCGGCGCGTGAAGTCGCGCGCGTCGATCGACGTGGAGGAGGCCCAGCAGATCGGCTGGACCTTTCACGATGAGCTGTTCCGCGCCACCGCCAATGGCCGCCTCGCGCAGGCCTACGACAATCTGCGGGCACAAAGCGGCCTCGCATTGCAGAAGATGCCGCAATATAACCCCGACCGCACCCGGCAGGCGGTCAGCGAGCATCTCGATATCTATGCCGCCGTCGAAGCGCAGGATCCCGACGCCGCGCAGCAACGGATGTGGCGGCATCTGTCGTCGGCGTTCGAGGCGCGGCTGAACGCGCTTGGTGCAGTGCGGCCACGGATCCCGACAACCGGAGGCAAGCGGTCATGAGCGGACGATCGGGCGTGCGGCGTATCCTGGGACTTCCGCTCGCGGTCCAGATGTTGCTCGGCCTGATCGCGGGGCTTGTCGTGGGGCTGCTCTGGCCGGCTTTTGGCGCGAGCCTGCGGCCGCTCGGCACCGCCTTCGTCGAGGCGGTGAAGATGATCGTGATCCCGGTCGTGTTCGCCTCGGTTGCGCTCGGCATCTACCGGATGGGCACCGAGCTCAGGATCCTGGGGCGCGTCGTCGTGATCTGCCTCGGCTATTTCTACCTCGCGACCGTGATCTCGATCCTGATCGGCCTGGTGCTCAACGGGATCTTTCATCCCGGCGCCGGCGCACCGCTGGCGGCGTCGGGCAAGGTGCCGACGAACCTTGCGGTGTCGGTCGACTGGGTGAAGTTCTTCATGGACATGATCCCTTCGAACATCGTCGCCGCGATGGCCGAGCAGAAGATCCTGCCGACGCTGGTGTTCGCGATCCTGTTCGGTCTTGCGCTGGCCTCGATCGGCAAGGTCGGCGAGCCTGTTGTCGCGGTGCTGGAGGCCGTGATGGCGGCCATGTTCAAGATGACAAAATGGATCACGGCGCTGGCGCCCATCGCAGTGTTCGCAATCATGGCCTGGCTGTTCGCCACGCAAGGGCTCGCCACCGTGGTCGCGCTCGCAAAGCTCGTGGCCGTGATGTATCTCGGCCTCGCCATCATGGTGATGATCTTCTGGCTGATGCTGCTGGCGCTCGGCGAGAGACCGATTGCGGTGACGAAAGCGGTGATGGAGCCGATGTTGCTGGCGTTCTCGACGCGCTCCTCGGAGGTCACGCTGCCGCTGCACATGGAGAAGCTGCAAGCGATGGGCGTGCCGAACCGGATCGTCTCGGTGGTGCTGCCGCTCGGCTACGCCTTCAACCGCGACGGCGCGATCATGTACTTCGCGCTCGCGGTCACGTTCCTGGCCGAGGCCTACGGCGTGGCGCTCACCTGGTCGACGCTGCTGACCATCGTGATGGTCACCACCATCGCCAGCAAGGGCAGCGCCAACGTTCCCTCCGGCGGGCTGGTCGCCATCGCCATGGTGCTGTCGGCGATCGGGCTGCCGGTCGAGGCGCTCGCCATCATCGCCGGGGTCGACGCCTTCCTCGACATGGGGCGCACCGCAATCAACGTGTTCGGCAACACAGTCGCGGTCAAGCTGGTGCAACGCTTTGGTGGCGAGCTTGCGGTGGGCGCGCTGGAGACGGCGCCGCTCGCGCTGAAGACGCAGGACGCATGATGGAGGGCGACGATACGCGGCCGGACGCGACCGGCATCGTCGATCTGCGCAGCGACACCGTGACATTGCCGACGGAGGCGATGCTTGCGGAAATGCGCCGCGCTCCGCTCGGCGACGACAGCCGCGATGGCGATCCGACCGTGCGCGCCCTCGAGGCGCAGGCGGCTTTGCTGACCGGCAAGGAGGCCGCACTGTTCGTGCCGAGCGGCACCATGGGCAACCTGCTGGCGATGCTGGCCCATGGCGAGCGCGGCGGCGAGATCCTTGCCGATGGCGGCGCGCATCTGTTCAATTCCGAGATCGGCAGTGTGGTGGCGGTGGCGGGGCTGATCCCGCGAGCCGTCGCAAGCCACCGCGGCGCGATGAACGAAGATGCACTCGCGCAAGCGATCCGTGCTGCTTCATCGGCGGGACGGCCGCGACCGGCGCTGATCTGGATGGAGACCACCCATAACGGGGCGGGCGGCGCGGTGCTGCCGCTGTCGCACATGGCGCGTGTCCATGCGCTCGGCCGCAGCAACGGCATCGCTGTGCATGTCGACGGTGCGCGCCTGTTCAATGCCTCGGTCGCGCTCGGCGCCAGCGCGCAGGCAATCGCCGATCACGCTGACAGCGTGATGTTCTGCCTCTCGAAGGGGCTGAGCGCGCCGGTCGGCAGCCTGCTGGCTGGCTCCGCCGCCTTCATCGCGCGGGCGCGGGGATTCCGCCGTTTCGTCGGCGGCAACATGCGGCAAGCCGGCGTGATCGCGGCGGCAGGTCTCGTGGCGCTCGACACCATGGTCGAGCGTCTGCGCGAGGACCATGCCGCCGCCGCGCGACTGGCGCATGCATTGGCGTGGCTGGACCCGGTGCTCGCCGAGCCCGACCAGGTCCAGACCAACATTCTCCGCGTCGACGTCTCGAGCAGTGCGCGGGATGCGGCCGATTGGGCATCGCGCCTGAAGAGGCACGGCATTCTCGTCCAGGCCAGCGGCGCAAGCCAGCTTCGCCTCGTCACGCACCGGCACATCGATAGTGCGGCGGTCGAGCGTACGATCGCCGCCTTCGCCGCTGAGGCGTGACAGCTCCTTGGTCCTCGACGGTCTTTCTTCGCTCCGCGTCGGCGTCGTTCGCGACGTTCACGTGGTGCATGATGTCGGACAAAATCCTGTCGCGAGAACCTGGCCACACTGTCGTCATGCCCGCGCAGGCGGGCATCCAGTATGCCGCGGTCAGCCGATGATGGTCTGATATGATGAGCTTCCGGCTTGACGTCGCGGGTGCAGCGGACGAAGGAGGGGCGTTCCTTCGCGCCAACCACGATGAGGAAATTCTCATGACACGCGTGCGCTGTATCACCGAAATGGGCATGGGCGTCGACGTCCACGGCCGCGACGCCACCAAGGCTGCGAAACGCGCGGTGTCGGATGCGATCCGGCACTCGAGCCTCGGTTTCTTTCGCATGCTCGGCAAGACCGCCAACGACATGTTCGTCGACGTCACGATCGCCGTGCCAAACCCGGAGGCGGTCGACACCGATGCGGTGGCCAAGGAACTGCCATACGGCACCAAGACGGTGAAGGCGATTGCGGGCGGGCTCGAGATCCCGTCGGATCAGGGTAACGATCCGATCCTGATCGCCAACGCCGCTGTGATCGTGAGCTTCGACGACGGCAAGACCGGCTGATCCCGAGTCGTCAACCCACTACGGGGTGCGCGGTTTGAACGCAACGTTACGGGCGCGGGGCAGGGCGAGTATTATTCGCTGTCCCTGAAATAGTCCGGCTTGCCGGTGGTCCAGGTCTCGCCCCAATGCTGACCACCGCCGTCGACGGTCAGCGTCTCGCCGGTAATGAACTTGCCGGAGGGACCGCCGAGATAGACGCTGGCCTCGGCGATGTCCCAGGGCGAGCCCGGGCGCAGCATCGGATTGGAGCGCGGATAGGCGGCGCGCGCTTCGGCGCTGTAGACGTTCCAGCCCTCGGTCTCGATCGCGCCGGGGGCGATGCAGTTGATCCGGATGTTCAGCGGCGCCCATTCGACCGCGAGTGCGCGCGACAGGCCGATCACGCCGGATCGCGCCGCGATCGTGTGCGCGATGCCGTAGAGGCCATGAGTGGTGACCACGACGATGTTGACGATGCTGCCCGGCTGCTTGCGGTCGCGCCAGCGCTGCGCCGCCGCCTGCATCATGTACCAGGTGCCGTTGAGGTTGGTGTTGATCACCGCGTTCCAGCCCTTGACCGAAAAGTCGATCGCGGCCTGTGGGAACTGGCCGCCGGCGCTGTTGACCAGGATATCCACGCGGCCATGCGCGGCCCAGATCGTCTCGAACATCGTTTTGACGGCATCTGGATCCCTAATGTCGGCCACATGCGCGGAGGCCATGAGGCCGCGGCGTCTGAGAGCATCGACGAGCGCATTGAGCTTGTCGCCGTTGCGGCCGACCACGACGACGTCAGCGCCGAGCCGCGCAAACAGCCAGGCGATGGCGCGGCCGATGCCGCCGGCACCGCCCGAGACGATCACCACCTGGCCGGCCAGCGCATCGGATGCGAACACCGTCGGATGGATCGCGAGTTCGTCATCCGAGAGGCCAAGCCGTTCCGGCTCCGCTTGGTCTGTCATGGTCGCTCCGGCCCTTGTGGCTTGCATCGAGGTCATACATTAGCTAGCCAATTGAAGCGACGCAAAGACCATCAAAAAGATCATCAATATGGCCGATCTCTCCGCCTTTCCGATTACAAAACGCTGGCCCGCGCAGCATCCGGATCGCCTGCAACTCTATTCGCTGCCGACGCCGAATGGAGTCAAGGTCTCGATCATGCTCGAGGAGATCGGGCTGCCTTACGAAGTGCATCTCGTCGACTTCAACAAGGACGATCAGAAGACGCCGGAGTTTCTCTCGCTGAACCCGAACGGCAAGATCCCGGCGATCCTCGATCCCAACGGTCCCGGCGGCCAACCGCTGCCCTTGTTCGAATCCGGCGCCATCCTGCAATACCTGGCCGAGAAGACCGGCAAGCTGTTGCCGCAGGATGCGACGCGCCGCTACCAGACCATGCAGTGGGTTCATTTCCAGATGGGCGGCATCGGGCCGATGTTCGGTCAGGTCGGTTTCTTCAACAAGTTCGCCGGCAAGGACTACGAGGACAAGCGGCCGCTGCAGCGCTACGTCGCGGAATCCAAGCGGCTGCTTGGCGTGATGGAGACGCACCTTGCGGGGCGACAGTGGTTCATGGACGACGAATACACCATCGCTGACATCTCGATGCTCGGATGGGTGCGCAATCTGATCGGCTTCTACGATGCACGCACGCTTGTCGAGTTCGACCAGTTCAAGTACGTCGTCGCCTGGCTGGAGCGCGGCCTCGCGCGCCCTGCGGTGCAGCGTGGACTGAACATCCCCCAGCGGCCCTAGGTCGGTGTGGCTGGGCGAGAGCGAGAAAATCCGTTGTCGGCCGCGCCACGCTTCGCCATGATCGTCCCGCCCGTCCTTCCATTCGAGCCTCGAGCCCGCCCATGACCACAGACGCGATCCGGCCTGCCGTTCATCGTCATCAGCCCTGGTACAAGGTTCTTTACATCCAGGTGCTGATCGCGATCGCGCTCGGCATCCTGATCGGGCATTACAATCCCGATCTCGGCAAGGCGCTGAAGCCGCTCGGCGATGGCTTCATCGCGCTGATCAAGATGATGATCGCGCCGGTGATCTTCTGCACCGTGGTGCACGGCATCTCCTCGATGGGAGACCTCAAGCGCGTCGGTCGGGTCGGCTTGAAGGCGCTGATCTATTTCGAGGTGGTCTCGACGGTGGCGCTGGCGGTCGGCCTCCTGGTCGGCAAACTGCTGCAACCCGGCAGCGGCTTCAACATCGATCCGGCCACGATCGATCCGAAGTCGGTCGCGACCTACGTCAGCAAGGCGAAGGAGGAGGGCATCGTCGCCCATTTGATGGCGATCATTCCGGACAGCTATTTCGGAGCGATCGCGCGCGGCGACCTGCTGCAGGTGCTGCTGATCTCGATCCTCTCCGGCTTCGCCATCGCCTTCATGGGCAAGGCCGGCGAGCCGATCGCGGCGGCGATCGACATGGCCGCCAAGGTGTTCTTCGGCATCATCCGTATCATCGTCCGCGTCGCGCCGATCGGCGCCTTCGGCGCCATGGCCTTCACGGTCGGCGCCTACGGCCTCGGTTCGCTGTGGAACCTGGCAGCACTGATCGGCACCTTCTACCTCACCAGCCTGCTGTTCGTGCTGATCGTGCTCGGCGCCATCGCGCGGCTGTCGGGCTTCTCGATCCTCCGCTTCATCGCCTATATCAAGGACGAGCTCTTGATCGTGCTCGGCACCTCGTCGTCGGAGACCGTGCTGCCGCAGATGATCCAGAAGATGGAGCATCTCGGCGCCTCGCGCTCGGTGGTCGGCCTCGTCATCCCGACCGGCTACAGCTTCAACCTCGACGGCACCAACATCTATATGACGCTGGCGACGCTGTTCCTGGCGCAGGCCACCAACACGCATCTGACGATCTGGCAGGAGCTCGGCATCCTCGGCATCGCCATGATCACCTCGAAGGGCGCCTCGGGCGTCACCGGCGCGGGCTTCATCACGCTTGCGGCGACGTTGTCGATCGTGCCGGACATTCCGATCCAGTCGATCGCGATCCTGGTCGGCATCGACAAGTTCATGAGCGAGTGCCGCGCGCTCACCAACCTGGTCGGCAACGGCGTCGCCTGCGTCGTGATCAGCCTGTCCGAAGGCGAGCTCGACAAGGATGCCCTGCACGAGACCATGGCGCATCCGCTCGAGCTCGGCGAGGCGATGGAGCCGGGCGGGTCGGGCTAGAGCCACATGAAGTTATGGAGCCGTCGCAGGGGGCGCCGCCAAAATATCGAAAACAACCCCATGCAAAGTAGCCCGCGGAGGCCGGCGTTCGACCCGGCAACTTGACACGTCGGGCAACTCGGGGATATTTTTCTAATATTCAGAAATTGACGTTCGCTCGTCTCTCGGCCGCGCATATGGGCATCTAGCCCAATCCAGGAACGCTCAACTATGCTCACCGTGTATGGCGAAGGTCGTGGGTTCCGTGTTGTTTGGCTGCTCGAGGAATTAGGACTGGCTTATCGGCTGCGTCCGGTCGACCTGCTCGCAGTCGAGAATGATCGCGATTTCCTCGCGATCAATCCCGCCGGCTTCATTCCCGCGCTGCAGGACGGCGAGACGATCATGCTCGAATCGATCGCGATTCTTGAATACCTGCTCGCACGCCACGGCTCAGGTTCGCTTGCCGTCGCCCCGGACGATCCCGCCTTCGCTTCTTATCTGCAATTTCTCCACTTGGGTGAGGCCGGGCTCGCCGGGCCGATGAACGCCGTCTTGGTCGGTCGCCAACTGGCACCCGAAGCCGAGCGAGATGCCCGGGTTACCCGCTGGGCACTCGAGACATTCGAGAGCCGGCTGGGGTTGGTTATCCGCCGCCTCTCGAATTGCCCCTATCTCGCCGGCGATCGATTCACTGCTGCCGATATCTCGGTGAGCTACGCCCTTCTGCTCGGCGTGCGAACCGGCAATTACGTCCCGGGTCCTGTCGAGCGGGACTATCTCGCCCGCACGACGTCACGCCCTGCCTACGTCGGAGCGATGGAAAGCTGCCAGGCCACCAAGGCTTGGGCGGCGAGATCACCGGGATTGTAGTGCTCGGTTCATCGGAGCGGCGAAGCGCCTTTCCTCACGGCGTCTACCGCATCCTCAGAGCGGCGTCAGTCCGGGACGCCGGCCGCCTTCAGGGTCTCGCGATAGATCCTGGACATCGATTGCACCGGGAACGGAATCCGCGACAGGAAGCCGGAGATCGTGAACGCCGGATCGACCTTCAGCAATTCGCGCGCGGTCTGCATCGCGCGCTCACGATCGCCGGTCTTCACCAGCGCCACGATCAGGACGCGCAGCGCCACCGCAAATCGCCGGTTCTGCGCCAATGCCTTCTCCGCCCAATTCGCCGCTTCTGCAAAGTTCTCGTCGAGCACCGCGCAGATCGCGAGCGCGCCGGAGGCGAACCAGCCGCGCGGGTCGCGCGGGTTCAGCCGCTGCGCGCGTTCGATCATGGCGCGGCCCACCGCCTGGTTGCCGCGCATCGCCTCGATCCAGCCGCCGAGCACCAGCGCCATCGCCGAGTTCGGATTGATCGCAAGCGAACGTTCGAACAGGTCGCGCGCGGGTTCGATCTCGTCGGCCATGTTCCAGATCGCGAAGGCCGCCATCCACAACACTTGCGCGTCATTGGGCGCGCGCTCGACGGCGCGCCAGGCCATCGTCACCGCGCGCTCGCGATACGCATCGTCAGGCGTCAGCCAGCCCTGGAAATGCCGCAGCGCCTGGCAATAGGCGGACGCGGCCATCGCCGGCGCGTAAGCGGGATCGAGCGCAAGTGCCCGGTCGAGGCAATCAAGCGCGGCGGTGATGCTCTCGGGCGTAAACTCGTAGCGCAGGCTGTAAGCGCGCAGCAGCAGGTCGTAGGCGTCGAGCTTGTCGGGCGGCGCGGCGCGCCGCCGCTCGGCTTCCGCGACATGCAAGGTCGGCTCGATCGCGCCGACCACGCTCTCGGTGATCCGGTCCTGCAGATCGAACACGTCATTCGCGGCGCCGTCGAAGCGGTCCGCCCACAGATGTGCGCCGGAGACCGCGTCGATCAATTGCCCGGTGATGCGCAGGCGGTCGCCGCCGCGGCGGACGCTGCCCTCGAGCACATAGCCGACCCCGAGGTCGCGGCCGACCTCGCGGATGTCAACAGCCTTGCCCTTGTAGGTGAAGGCGGAGTTGCGCGCGATCACCGTCAGTCCACTGCAGCGGGCGAGCGCGGTGGTGATGTCCTCGGCGATGCCGTCAGCGAAATAATCCTGCTCGGGATCGCCGCTCATATTGGTGAAGGGAAGCACGGCGATTGCGGGGCCCTCGCTCGGGCGTGGACCGGCGTCCTCCGCCGTGGCGGGCTCCGGGGCGGCATCTTCCCGGACCTCGCCGACGAACCGGAGACCCTTGCTGGGCAGGGTGCGGATCAGGCGCTGCTGCTCGCCATTGTCGCCGATTGCGGTCCGTGCGGCATTGACCCGGCTTCCCAGTGTGGCTTCCGAGACGATCCGCCCGTGCCACACCGCCGCGAGCACCTCGTCGCGGCTGACAACGCGGTCGCGGGCGCGAATGAGGAATTCGAGGAGGTCGAAGACCTGTGGCTCGACGGCGACCAGCGCGTCGCCACGGCGCAGCTCCCGGCGGTCCGGGTCGAGAGTGAAGTTGTTGAAGTGATAGAGCAAATTCGAACGTCCGGAGCCGGAGCCTGTGCAGGTGGCGGAACCTAGCACAGGCCGGCGCGAGCCAAAATCAAGACGGTCTGAAGGGCAAATCCACGGCCTCTCAAAGCAAACCGGCGAGGGGTCTGGCATGGTCCTCAGCGACACAAGACGCAGGAGATCGCCATGTCGCAATTCATCAATCAGCAACGCCGTAGCTTCCTTGGCATCGCCGGCGGGGCGCTCGCGGCAGCGGGCTTCGGCATCATCGCACCGGCGCGTGCGCAGTCGAAGGCCACGGCGCTGCCCGCAATCAAGCGTGGCGCCCGTCGCTCGATTGGTCCGGTGAAGCAGATCAACGCCGGCGTACTCAACGTTGGCTATGTCGAGATGGGGCCGGCCTCCGGTCCCGCCGTCATTCTGCTGCACGGCTGGCCCTACGATATCCACAGCTATGCCGACGTCGCGCCGGCGCTGGCGGAAGCGGGGTACCGCGTGATCGTGCCCCATCTGCGCGGCTACGGCACGACCCGCTTTCTGTCGACGGACACCATGCGCAGCGGCCAGCCGGTCGCGGTTTCCGCCGACATCATCGCGCTGATGGATGCGTTGAAGATCGAGAAGGCCGTGCTCGGCGGCTACGACTGGGGCGCGCGCACCGCCAACATCATGGCGGTGCTGTGGCCCGAGCGCTGCAAAGCGATGGTCTCTGTCAGCGGCTACCTGATCGGCAGCCAGCAGGCCGGCAAGGTGCCGCTGCCGCCGAAGGCCGAGCTGCAATGGTGGTACCAGTTCTATTTCGCGACCAAGCGCGGCCGCGAAGGCTACGCCAAGAACCGGCACGATTTCGCCAAGCTGATCTGGCAGCTCGCCTCGCCGAAGTGGCAGTTCGACGACGCCACCTATGATCGCAGCGCGGCGGCATTCGAGAACCCCGACCACGTCGATATCGTGATCCACAATTACCGCTGGCGGCTTGGGCTCGCGGAGGGCGAGGCGAAGTACGACACCTACGAGAAGACGCTGGCCCAGGCGCCTGTCATCGCGATCCCGACCATCACGATGGAAGGTGATGCCAATGGCGCGCCGCATCCGGAGCCTGCCGCCTATGCCAAGAAGTTCTCCGGTCACTATGAGCACCGGCTGATCACCGGCGGCATCGGTCACAATCTGCCGCAGGAAGCGCCGCAGGCGTTTGCCCAGGCCATCATCGACGTCAGCAGGATGTGAAGCGAGCGCGGACAACGGATCATGAGACAGGTTCTGAAATGGGCTGTCGCCGCGATCGCGGCGGCCTGCGTCACGGCGTCGTTGCCCTTTGCCGTCGGCCATGCCGACGATGCGGCGCCGGCTTCGCCGATCTTCGGCGTGAAAATTCCAGCCGGCTATCGCGATTGGAAGCTGATCGCGGTGGGAGAAGAGACCGGGCTCGACGAGCTGCGCAGCGTGCTTGGCAACGCGACGGCTGTGAAGGCCTATCAGGATGGCACGTCGCCATTTCCCGATGGCACCGTGCTGGTCAAGCTGGCCTGGAAGCGCAAGCCCGTCGCCGGTCTCGACGGCGCCTTCATCACGGGACCGGCGACCACCGTCCAGATCATGGTCAAGGATTCCGTCAAGTATGCCGCAACCGGCGGCTGGGGCTTTGGCCGGTTCATCGACGGCAAGCCGGTCGATGCCGCGCAGCACGAGACCTGCTTCGCCTGCCACGAGGCGCACGCCCGGGATCACGACTTCGTCTTCACGCATCTTGCGCGCTGAGGCGCGGCCAATATCGATGTGGAGACAGAGGTGGTGCGATCTGGCGCTGCGATTGCGGCGGGGATAATTTCCCCGCCGCAATCGCATGGGGGAACGGCATTGACCATCACCATCTACGGCATCAAGAACTGCGACACCATGAAGAAGGCGCGCGCCTGGCTCGATGATCACGGCGTGGCCTACGACTTCCACGACTACAAGACCGCCGGAATCGGCAAGGACAAGCTCAAGCAGTGGAGTGACGAGGTCGGCTGGGAGACGCTGCTCAATCGCGCCGGGACCACCTTCAAGAAGCTGCCTGACAACGACAAGGAAGGTTTGAACGAGCGGAAGGCGCTCGCGTTGATGGCGGAGCAACCGTCGATGATCAAGCGCCCGGTGCTCGACCTCGGGTCAAAGCGCGTGGTCGGCTTCAAGCCGGATCTCTATGCCAAGGAAGTGCCGGCGAAGGCACGCAAGAAGGGTTAGCTGGATCTGCGCATTCGAATTGCATCGGCTAAAGCGCGATGAATTTAGATCGAATCGGTTTTAGCCACGCGTTCGGTTTCACCTCTCCCCGACGGGGAGAGGTCGATTTGCGGAAGCAAATCGCGTGAGGGGCCGCGGCACTAACGGGAGATCGTAATCCCTCACCCGGCGCTGCGCCGTAGCCGAAGCAGCGCTTCGGCGTTCTCTTAAAGACGGCCGCCGAAGGCGGCCTATGCCTCTCCCAAGGGAGAGGTGAAGCACCGCCGCCGCTCCAGCTCACCCAATCTCATCACGTTTAGCCAAACGCGATCGCATCGCGAGCCGCGGCAGCGTCGGGCCAGGTCGGGATCGATGATGGCGCGCGGCAGGCCATGAAAGCGCCGAAGCGCAGCGAAATACCGTCAACGGCTACTGACGGATGCGCAAAGCGCGATCGAATGCCATTCGACTAAGGACGAACCGGAACCGGGTGTTCGCGATGCCGCAGTGCACAGCTTTCCACCTTGCGTAACCGACACGGATGACGGCATATTCCGGCCCGGAGGCGGCGGGCTCCGGACGGTTTCCAAGACGTATCGGACAACCCGCCGGACATCAAAAGAACTGGCCACGCAGGCGAGAGGCCTCGCAGCGATGGCGTATGGGGGATTCTATTTGGCCGATGAGTTCATTCTCGAAACCAGCGGATTGACCAAGGAATTCGCGGGTTTCTTCGCCGTTCGCGACGTCGCGCTGAAGGTGCGTCGCGGTCATATTCATGCGTTGATCGGGCCCAACGGCGCCGGCAAGACGACCTGTTTCAACCTCTTGACCAAATTCCTGAAGCCTTCGGCGGGCGAGATCCGCTACAAGGGGCAGGATATCACCGCGATGCCGCCGGCCGACGTGGCGCGGCTCGGATTGGTCCGGTCGTTCCAGATCTCGGCGGTGTTTCCCCATCTGACCGCGCTCGAAAACGTCCGCGTGGCCTTGCAGCGCCAGCACGGTGCGTCGTTCGATTTCTGGCGCTCCAAGGCCGTGCTCGACCGCTTCAATCCGCGCGCCCATGAGCTGCTGAACGACGTCGGCTTGAGCGAATTCGCCAACACGCCGGCGGTCGAGATGCCCTATGGCCGCAAGCGCGCACTTGAAATTGCGACCACGCTCGCGCTCGACCCTGAGATGATGCTGCTGGACGAGCCGATGGCCGGCATGGGTCATGAGGACATCGACAAGATCGCGGCGCTGATCAAGCGGATCTCCGCCAAATACACCATCCTGATGGTCGAGCATAACCTCTCGGTCGTCGCCAACCTCTCCGACGTCATCACCGTGCTGACGCGCGGGCAGGTGCTGGCGGAGGGCAACTACGCCGACCTCTCCAAGGACGAGCGCGTGAAGGAAGCCTATCTGGGAGCGGGTCATGGCTGAGGCGAAACTGGCGGAAGCCCCCGCGACGGCGGCCAGCGCCGACGTGCTGTCGGTCAAGGATCTACAGGCCTGGTACGGCGAGTCCCACATCCTGCACGGCATCAATTTCAACGTGAAGGCCGGCGAGGTCGTGACGCTGCTCGGCCGCAACGGCGCGGGCAAGACCACGACGCTGAAATCGGTGATGGGCGTCATCGGCAAGCGTTCCGGCTCGATCCGGTTCAACAACAAGGAGATCATTCGCGCCACGTCCGACAGGATCGCGCGGATGGGAATTGCGTTTTGTCCCGAGGAGCGCGGCATCTTCTCGAGCCTCGACGTGCGCGAGAACCTGCTGTTGCCGCCGGTGGTGCGGAGCGGGGGGCTGTCGCTCGACCAGATCTTCACGCTGTTTCCCAACCTGAAGGAGCGTCTCACCAGCCAGGGCACCAAGCTTTCCGGCGGCGAGCAGCAGATGCTGGCGATCGCGCGCATCCTGCGCACCGGCGCGCGCTTCCTGATGCTGGACGAGCCGACCGAAGGCTTGGCGCCGGTCATCATCCAGCAGATCGGCCACACCATTTCGCGCCTGAAGTCCGAGGGATTCACGATCCTTCTGGTCGAGCAGAATTTCCGCTTCGCCTCGACCGTTGCCGACCGCTACTACATCGTCGAGCACGGCAAGGTGATCGATGGCTTTTCGAATTCGGAGCTGTCGGCCAACATGGACAAGCTCCACACCTATCTTGGCGTTTGAGATCGCCTGAACCAGAAAATTTAGGACGAGGAAATACCAGATGAGACATACGATTTCAGCGCTTCTGCTCGGCACCGCGATGGTGTTCAGCGCCGCGAGCGTCGCTTCAGCCCAGGACAAGATGGACAAGACGGTCAAGATCGGCGCGCTGTCCGATCAGTCCGGCCTTTATGCCGACCTCGCAGGTCCCGGTTCGACGCTGGCGGCGCAGATGGCGATCGAGGACTCCGGCCTCAAGGCGAAGGGCTGGACCATCGATCTCATCTCCGGCGATCACCAGAACAAGCCCGACATTGGCACCACCATCGCCCGGCAGTGGTTCGACGTCGACAAGGTCGATGCGATCGTCGACGTGCCGAATTCCGGCGTCGCGCTCGCGGTCAACAACGTCGTGAAGGAGAAGAACGGCGTCTACATCAACTCGGGTGCAGCGACCTCCGATCTGACCAACGCGCAGTGCTCGCCGAACACGGTGCACTGGACCTACGACACCTACATGCTCGCCCACGCCACCGGCCAGGCGCTGGTGAAGGCGGGCGGGGACACCTGGTTCTTCCTGACCGCGGACTATGCGTTCGGCGCCGCACTGGAACGCGACACCACCGCCGTCGTGACCGCCAATGGCGGCAAGGTGGTCGGCGGCGTCAAGCATCCGCTCAACACCGCGGACTTCTCCTCCTTCCTGCTGCAGGCGCAGGCCTCCAAGGCCAAGATCATCGGCCTTGCCAACGCCGGCGGCGACACCACCAACTCGATCAAGCAGGCCGCCGAGTTCGGCATCGTCAAGGGCGGCCAGAAGCTTGCGGCGCTGTTGTTGTTCCTCACCGACGTCAAGGCGATCGGGCTCGAGACCGCGCAGGGCCTCAACTTCACCGAGACGTTCTACTGGGACATGAACGACCAGACCCGTGCCTTCTCCAAGCGGTTTTCGGAGCGGATGAAGAACAGCGCTCCCCCGACCATGGTGCAGGCCGGCGTCTATGCAGGCTTGATGCATTACTTCAAGGCGCTGGAGGCGCTGGGCGGCAATCCGCATGACGGCGTCAAGGTGGTCGAGAAGATGAAGTCGATCCCGACCGACGATCCGCTGTTCGGCAAGGGCGAGATCCAGCAAAACGGCCGTGTCACCCACAACGCTTACCTGTTCGAGGTGAAGAAGCCGTCGGAGTCGAAGGGCCCGTGGGATTTCTACAAGCTGGTCGGCACCGTGCCGGGCGACCAGGCGTTCACCCCGCTCGACAAGAGCACCTGCCCATTGCTGAAGAAGTAATGATCATGCCCGCCGGGCACGGCGTGACCGGCGGGCCTCGTCTACCCAAGCGAAAGCTCATTCGATGCAGGCTCTATACGCACAGCTCCTGGTGGGACTGATCAACGGCTCGTTCTACGCGCTGCTCAGTCTGGGGCTTGCCGTGATCTTCGGCATGCTCAACATCATCAATTTCGCGCACGGCGCGCTCTACATGATGGGCGCCTTCGTGGCGTATTTCCTGCTCAACCTGGGTGGCATCAATTATTGGTGGGCGTTGATCATCGCGCCGATCGTCGTCGGCATCTTCGGCATGATCCTCGAGCGCACCATGCTGCAATGGCTGACCGGGCTCGATCATCTCTACGGGCTGCTGTTGACCTTCGGCATCGCGCTGATCGTGCAGGGCGTGTTCCAGAACTATTTCGGCTCCTCCGGTCTGCCTTATTCGATCCCGGATCAGCTCAGGGGCGGCATGAATCTCGGCTTCATGTTCCTGCCGATCTATCGCGGCTGGGTCGTCGTGTTCTCGCTGGTGGTGTGCCTTGCGACCTGGTTCCTGATCGAGAAGACGCAGCTTGGCGCCTACCTGCGCGCCGCCACTGAGAACCCGACGCTGGTGCGCGCCTTCGGCATCAACGTGCCGCGGATGATCACGCTGACCTACGGGCTCGGCGTCGGCCTGGCGGCGCTCGCCGGCGTGCTGTCGGCACCGATCAACCAGGTCCGGCCGCTGATGGGCGCCGATCTGATCATCGTGGTGTTCGCGGTGGTCGTGATCGGCGGCATGGGCTCGATCATGGGATCGATCATCACCGGCTTTGCGCTCGGTGTGATCGAGGGACTGACCAAGTATTTTTATCCCGAAGCCTCCAACACCGTGGTGTTTGTCCTGATGGTGCTGGTGTTGCTGGTGAAACCAACGGGACTGACGGGACGGGCGGCCTGATATGTCAGCATTGACCGACGATACGATTCCGGTGACGCCGCGCGCGATGCGCGACGAGATGACTGTGTTCGCCGCGATGGCGGTGCTGCTGGCGGTCGTGCCATGGACGGGAATCTATCCCTTCTTCGTCATGCAGGCGCTGTGCTTCGCGCTGCTCGCCTGCGCCTTCAACCTCTTGATCGGCTATGGCGGCTTGCTGTCGTTCGGCCACGCGATGTTTCTCGGCACCGCGGGCTACGTGTCGGCGCATGCGCTGAAGGTATGGGGGCTGCCGCCCGAGCTCGGCATCGTGGTCGGCACGGCGGCCGCCGCCTTGCTCGCCCTTGTCACCGGCTATGTTTCGATTCGCCGGCAGGGGATCTATTTCGCGATGATCACGCTGGCGTTGTCGCAGCTCATCTACTTCATCTATCTGCAGGCGCCGTTCACCCACGGCGAAGACGGCATCCAGGGCATTCCGCAGGGCCATCTGTTCGGGATCTTCGACCTCTCCAAGCCGACGGTGCTGTATTACGTCGTGCTGGTTGGATTCCTTGCCGGCTTCCTCCTGATCTACCGCACCATCAACTCGCCGTTCGGCGAGGTGCTCAAGTCGATCCGCGAGAACGAGCCGCGCGCGATTTCGCTCGGCTACAAGACCGACCAGTACAAGCTGCTCGCCTTCATCCTGTCGGGCACGCTGGCGGGCTTCGCCGGCTCGCTGAAGGTGTTTGTGGCGCAGAACGCCTCGCTCACCGACGTGCACTGGTCGATGTCCGGTGAGATCGTGCTGATGACGCTGGTCGGCGGCCTCGGCACGATTTTCGGACCTGTGGTCGGCGCCTTCGTGATCATTGCCATGCAGCAATATCTCGCGGGCTTCGGCCAGTGGGTGACCGTCATCCAGGGCGTGATCTTCGTCGCCTGTGTGCTGCTGTTCCGGCGCGGCCTCGTCGGCGAGCTCGCCCATTACCTGCGGCGGTCGCTGTAGGGCCGCGGACCGGGGACTTTCTGAACCGACAAAGTGGTGGATGACCGCCCATCCGGGCGGCCAGGGCCGGGCGCTTGTCCCGCGAAGTGTTCTATGACAGTTCTGTGACAGCCTCCCGACGGCTGCCCCGGAACGATGGAACGGACTTATGTTACGCTGGTTTCGCAGCTTCCTGCCCAAGGAAGAGCGGTTTTTCGACCTGTTCGCCCGCCATGCCCAGACCTCAGTGCAGTGCGCTTTGGCGCTGCAGGACATGCTCAAGGGCGGGGACGAGACGCCCGTCTTCTGCCAGCGTGTCAATCAATTCGAGAACGATGCGGACAACATCACCCGCGAAGTCCTCACCGCGGTCCGCCGCACCTTCATCACCCCGTTCGACCGCGGCGACATCAAGAACCTGATCACGTCGATGGATGATGCCGTCGACCAGATGCAACAGACCGCGAAGGCGGTCGTGCTGTTCGAGGTGCGATCGTTCGAACCGCCGATGCGCGAGATCGGCGGCCTGATCATCGAATGCGCCAACCTGGTCGGCCGTGCGCTGCCGCTGTTGCAGTCGATCGGCCAGAACGTCGCCATGCTGACCCAGATCACCGAGGAGCTGACCAAGCTCGAAGGCCGGGTCGACGACCTCCACGACATCGGGCTGAAGGAATTGTTCCTGAAGCACCGAGACGCCAACACGATGGACTTCATCGTCGGCGCGGAGATCTACGATCACCTCGAGAAGGTGGCCGACCGCTTCGACGACGTCGCCAACGAGATCAACTCGATCGTGATCGAGCAGGTCTGAGCATGATCCGGAAACGTGTGCAGCGGTTTTCCCTGCGACAAACGCGAGGCGTTTGCGCGGAGATCATGCTCAAACAAGTGAAATAGGCAGGGCCATCACGTGGACGCCACGCTGGGTCTTCCCGTTCTCGTCATCCTGATCGCGGTGGCGCTGCTGTTCGACTTCCTGAACGGCTTGCACGATGCCGCCAATTCGATCGCGACCATCGTCTCGACGCGCGTGTTACGGCCGCAATATGCGGTGTTCTGGGCGGCGTTCTTCAACTTCGTCGCCTTCATGGTGTTCGGCCTGCACGTCGCCAACACCATCGGCACCGGGATCATCGAGCCGTCGGTGGTCGATGCGACCGTGATCTTCGCCGCCCTGGTCGGCGCGATCGTCTGGAACCTGATCACCTGGGCACTCGGCATTCCCTCGTCGAGCTCGCACGCGCTGATCGGCGGGCTGGTCGGCGCAGGCATGGCGAAGGCGGGGATTTCGGCGGCGGTATGGAGCGGCCTCTCGAAGACGCTGCTTGCGATCGTGCTGTCGCCGCTGGTCGGCTTCCTGCTGGCGCTGGTGCTGGTCGCGATTGTCTCCTGGCTGTCGGTGCGCTCGACGCCGTTCGCCGTCGATCGCGCCTTTCGCATCCTGCAATTCGCCTCAGCCTCGCTCTATTCGCTCGGCCATGGTGGCAACGACGCGCAGAAGACCATGGGGATCATCGCCGTGCTGCTTTATTCGCAGGGCCATACCGGCGAGACGTTCCACATCCCTTTCTGGGTGGTACTGGCCTGCCAGAGCGCGATGGCGCTGGGCACCTTGATGGGCGGCTGGCGGATCGTCCGCACCATGGGACTGCGGATCACCAAGCTGACGCCGATGCAGGGCTTTTGCGCCGAGACCGGCGGCGCCGCGACCCTGTTCATGGCGACCTTTCTCGGGGTTCCCGTCTCGACTACGCATACCATCACCGGCGCCATCGTCGGGGTCGGCGCCGCACGGCGGCTATCCGCCGTGCGCTGGAACGTGGCGAGTTCGATCGTCTATGCCTGGGTGATCACAATTCCCGCATCCGCGGCGGTTGCCGCGCTGAGCTATTGGGCGGTGCTGATCCTCAAGTGATCAGCCGACCAGCTTCAGCCCAATAATGCCCGCGACGATCAATGCGATGCTGGCAAGCCGCATCGCAGTCGCGGGTTCGCCGAGCAGGATGATGCCGAGCGCCGCGGTTCCGACCGCGCCGATCCCGGTCCAGACCGCATAGGCGGTTCCGATCGGTAGCGTCTTGAGCGCGATGCCGAGCAGGATGATGCTGCCGGCCATGGCCGCCAGCGTGAGCGCCGACGGCACCAGCCGCGAGAAACCGTCAGTGTATTTCAGCCCGATGGCCCAGCCGATCTCGAGGAGACCCGCGGTGAACAGAATGGCCCACGCCATAACGAACCCTCCGGATAAGGCAGGGTCGTCCCCGCTGATGGTCTGATGAGGTGAAGGTCGTCCTTCCCATACCTATATGGGAAGCATGCGACCATTCCGCATTGCGACAAATCGCCCTTGATCGTGTCCGTTTTCCCTGCCAAACGCTCCCCCGCTATGTCCGATATCTCAATCACAGCCGAATCGCCGTCCCGTTCGCCGCTTTCCGAGGAGGTGGCGCGGCGACGCACCTTTGCGATCATCTCGCACCCGGACGCCGGCAAGACCACGCTGACCGAAAAGCTGCTGCTGTTCGGCGGCGCGATCAACCTTGCGGGGCAGGTCAAGGCCAAGGGCGAGCGGCGCAACACCCGCTCGGACTGGATGAAGATCGAGCGCGAGCGCGGCATCTCCGTCGTCACCTCGGTGATGACGTTCGAGTTCAACGACCTCGTGTTCAATCTCCTCGATACGCCGGGCCACGAGGACTTTTCGGAAGACACCTATCGGACGCTGACCGCGGTCGACTCGGCGGTGATGGTGATCGACGCGGCCAAGGGCATCGAAGCGCGCACGCGAAAATTGTTCGAGGTTTGCCGCCTGCGCGACATTCCGATCATCACCTTCATCAACAAGATGGACCGCGAGAGTCGCGACACCTTCGAGCTTTTGGACGAGATCGAGAAGACGCTGGCGCTCGACACCACGCCGATGACCTGGCCGGTCGGCCGCGGCCGCGACTTCCTCGGCACCTACGACGTCGTCAATGGCGGCGTGCGGCTGCTCGAAGGCGGCGGCGCCAAGACCGGCCAGGCCGAGCAGATCGACATCGCCGATCTCGGCGCCCGCAATCCCAGTCTCGACGTCGGCGGGGTCAAGGACGAGCTCGAACTGGTATCGGAAGCTTGCAAACCGTTCGAGCTCGACGCGTTCCGCGAGGGCCATCTGACGCCGGTCTATTTCGGCAGCGCGCTGCGCAATTTCGGCGTCGGCGACTTGCTGGAGGGGCTCGGCAAGTTCGCGCCGGCGCCGCGCGCGCAGGATTCCGATCTGCGCAAGGTCGAGGCCTCGGAGTCGCGCATGAGCGCCTTCGTGTTCAAGATCCAGGCCAACATGGATCCGAACCATCGCGACCGCATCGCGTTCGCGCGATTGTGCTCAGGCAAGCTCAGCCGCGGCATGAAGGCCAAGCTGGTGCGCACCGGCAAGAACATGAGCCTGTCGAGCCCGCAATTCTTCTTCGCTCAGGACCGTTCGGTGGCGGATGAGGCGTTCGCCGGCGACGTCGTCGGCATTCCCAATCACGGCACGCTGCGGATCGGCGACACCCTGACGGAGGGCGAGGAGCTGACCTTCGTCGGCGTGCCGAGCTTCGCGCCGGAAATCGTGCGCCGTGTCCGCCTGACCGATGCGATGAAGGCGAAGAAGCTGAAGGAAGCCCTGCAGCAGATGTCGGAGGAGGGCGTCGTCCAGGTGTTCCGCCCGCGCGACGGCGCGCCGGCGCTGGTCGGCGTGGTCGGCCCGCTGCAGCTCGACGTGCTCAAGGCACGGCTCGACGCCGAATACTCGCTGCCAGTGGAGTTCGAGGTCAGCGAGTTCTCGCTGGCGCGCTGGATCTCTTCCGATGATCGCAAGAAGCTCGAGGCCTTCATCGCCGCCAACAATTCCGGCATCGCCGATGACGTCGACGGCGATCCCGTGTTCATGGCCAAGAACGAGTTCTATCTCGGCTACACCCGCGAGCGCGCCGATGGCATCACCTTCTCCAACGTCAAGGACGTGAAGAAGCGGGCGTAACGCTAACCATTCGGTGTCGTCCCCGCGAAGGCGGGGGACCCAGTACGCCGCGGCGTCTTCGCAATTCACAACCGCCTCTGGAATACTGGATCGCCCGGTCGAGTGTTTAGCCCGAAGACATGGCTGACACCTGTTCGGACACATCACTGACAGGTTGGCCATCGGTCAAGTCGATTGATGCGATTTGCCAACTGGCGAAGAAGATTCCGTAGTGGCCGTCGCGATCGAGCGGCCGGATAGCAAGACGCTCGCCGAAGAAGGCCTGCGGAACTTTCCAGAACCGTCCCTTGAAGGAGATGTAGCTTCGGGTCGACGAGACGGTCCGAACCGTCTCGCCGACGTCGTATTGCACCTGCGGAAGACGCGCCGGCATCGCGCGTGAACTCGGCCGAAAGCGATCGGCGGGCACCTGCATAGCGAGCCCCTCGTGAGGCCGCTCCAGATTGTAGATCATGCGCCAGGCGTCGAGCGCGCGTTGGACCTCCGGCAAGGTGCGGAAGAGATGCATGGCAAACACTTCCGCGTTGAGGGTGCGATGGAAGCGCTCGTTCTTGCCGCGGCCCTGCGGGTGACACGGTCTGGCATGCACCACCCGGATGCCGAGCTTGAGCAGCCACACCTTCAATCCGGTCCAGCGCACGCCGGATGTGTCGCCCCAAGGTGAGCCATTATCGATATAGAAGGCGTCGGGCAGCCCATAGCGGCGGAACGTGGCCGTCAGATGCTCCTGCACCATGGGTCGCTGCTCGTTCGCACATGCCTTCAGGCACGGGACATAGCGCGAGTGATCGTCGACCACCGTCAGCGGATGGCAACGCATCCCGTTGGCGAGCGGTATGTGGCCTTTGAAGTCCATCTGCCACAATTGATTGGGAGCTTCCTTCTCGAACCGATGTCCAGGGTTGGGCGGCGCATTCTCGCTCGGCTTGATTCTGTCGTTCCGACACAGGATCCGATGCACGGTGGACGGGACAGGCACAGCCTGCCCGCCACGCTTGAGGCAATGGGCGATCTTGCGTGCTCCCCAAGCCGGATGCTTGTCGCGGACGGCGACAACTTCCGCTTCCACCACAGCGGCGCTGCGCTTGGGCATCCTCTTCGGACGGCGCGACTGATCCGCCAACTCCCGATCTCCGGCCTGCCAGCGCCTCAGCCATTTGTAGCCGACGTCAGGGCTGATCCCGAACCGGCGGCATAGCTCCCGCCGGTTCGCTCCTTCCTGCATCGCAAGACGCACGAACTCGCGTCGCTGATCCATGACTGACACCTCGCTCCACGGCATGGACGGCCTCCCGAATCGGACCAATCCAGCCATTCTTGATGTGTCAGCTATGTCTCCGAACACCTGTCAGTGATCTGTCCAGACTAAACATCGAGCCGGGCGATGACGGTGGAGGTTGCTGCGGCAGCTAGCCCACACGCGCGGAATTGAACGCGTTGCCGCTTGATGCGATCCGGTTGCGGTACCATTTTCCCCGGAGCGCATTCAGGGTTTGCTCGCATGCTCCGGCGCGTTGCCATCTTTGTTGCCTTCGCACTGCTGGCCATTGGCTTTGCCGGCACCGCCGGTGCGCGGCCGCGGCATCAGAGTAACCCTACTCCGTTCGCGCATGAGCCCTGCAGCGTGCTCGATGACAGGCCCTGCACGCCGTCCTATTGCAGCGTGTTCAATCGCGGGCCCTGCCTGCCCGAGATGGATTATCCGTATGGTGAAAATCTGCAGCTCACGGTCCTGACCGTGCCGCCGCAGGACCAGGCCGACAGGTATCGCAAGCCCGATCATGACCTCAATACCATCGGCGACCTCTTTGCCGCGCTGCGCGCCTGCTGGTCGCCGCCGCCGGCCGATAGCGCGCGCGAGGGCATGCAGATGTCGGTGCGGTTCAGCTTCAAGCGGTCCGGCGAAATGATCGGCGCGCCGCGGATGACATTCGCCACGTCAGGCGTTCCGGCCGACACCCGCTCCACCTATCTGAACGCGATCAACGCCTCGCTCGATGCCTGCCTGCCGCTGAAGTTCACCGGCGGGCTTGGCGGGGCCCTGGCCGGCCGCCCGATCATGATCCGCTATGTCGACAATCGCGAGTTGGCCAAGCCGGCCGGGAATCCGTGAAGCTGCCACGTTGCGCACCGCCCGGCGAAGGTGATACGCGAAGGCATCAATCAGGGGAGGAACGTCGTGGGACTGCTCGTCATGATCCTTGGTCTCGTGCTGTTTCCCGGCGTCCACTTGCTCACGACGCGGCGCGAACTGCGCGCGAGCATCGTGAAAGCGATGGGTGAGGGTGCCTACAAGATCGTCTATTCGCTGGTCTCCATCGCCGGGCTCGTGCTGATCATCTGGGGATTCGGCCATTACCGCGCCGCAGGAATGATCCCGGTCTGGACCCCGCCGACGGCATTCAAGCACATCACGGTGGCGTTGATGCTGCCGGCCGTCATCCTGGTGGTGGCTTCGTATATCCGCGGCCGCATCTACACCACGCTGAAGCATCCGATGCTTGCAGGCGTCAAGCTGTGGGCGTTCGCGCATCTGCTCGCCAATGGCGATGTCGGCTCGATCATCCTGTTCGGCTCGTTTCTCGGCTGGGCGGTCTATGACCGCATCTCGTTGAAGTACCGCACGGATGCCGGCGCGCCGCCGATCCCGGTCGGCGGGACAACCAACGACCTGATCGCGATCGCGGTCGGTGTCATCGCTTATGTGGCGCTGGCGTTTGCGTTCCATCCGGTCGTGATCGGCGTGCCTGTGATGGGAGCCTGACGATGTCTGTTCAATCCGCCATCAAGCGCAAGACCGCGCCCGACCTTCGCGCCCGCAAGAACGGCGAGCCGATCGTGATGCTGACCTCGTACCACGCGCACACGGCGGCGCTGGTCGACAAGCACTGCGATGCCATCCTGGTCGGGGATTCCCTCGGCAATGTCATGCATGGCTTCGAGACCACCGTTCCCGTCACGCTCGACATGATGATCCTGCAGGGCCGCGCGGTGATGCGCGGCTCGCAGCAGGCGCTCGTTGTGGTCGACATGCCGTTCGGCTCCTACGAGGGCTCGAAGGAGCAGGCGTTCCAGTCGGCGGTGCGGATCATGAAGGAAACGCTGTGCGGCGCCGTCAAGCTCGAGGGCGGCGCGCGGATGGCGGAGACCGTGGCGTTCCTGTCGGATCGCGGCATTCCCGTCATGGGCCACATCGGCCTGACGCCGCAGTCGATCAACACGCTGGGCTCGTTCCGCGCACAGGGCCGCGAGGAGGCGAACTGGGCGCCGATCGAGAACGACGCCAGGGCGATCGCGGAGGCCGGCGCGTTCTCGATCGTGGTCGAGGCGGTGGCCGAGCCCCTGGCGCGCAAGATCACGCAGTCGATCGCAGTGCCGACCATCGGCATCGGTGCCAGCGCGGCCTGCGACGGCCAGGTGCTGGTGCTGGAGGACATGCTCGGCCTGTCGCCGCGCGCACCGAAATTCGTGCGCCGCTACGGCAATCTCGGACCTGCGATCGAGGAGGCGATCGCGGGCTATGCGCGGGACGTGAAGAGCCGCGCCTTCCCGGGGCCCGAGCACGTCTACGACATGAAAAAGACCTGACGGAGCCGACATGGACTGGTCGCAACACGCACTTCCGCCCATGCGGCTCGAGCCGCGCTTCGGTGACCGCGTCGTGCCGGCCTTCGTGGAGCGGCCGGACAGCCTCTGGACGATGATCGCGCAAGCCGTGGCGCAGAATGGCGACGGCGAGGCGCTGATCTGCGGTGATGTGCGCTTGAGCTGGCGCGAGGTGGCGCAGCGCGCGGCCAAGGTCGCGGCCGGCTTCGAAAAGCTCGGCCTTGTGCCCGGCGACCGCGTCGCGATCCTGCTCGGCAATCGCGTCGAGTTCGTGCTGACGATGTTCGCTGCCGCCCATGCCGGGCTGGTGACGGTGCTGCTCTCGACACGCCAGCAGAAGCCCGAGATCGCCTATGTGCTGAACGACTGCGGCGCGAAGCTGCTGGTCCACGAAGTCGGACTTGCCGACCGCGTGCCTGATGCGGCCGACATTCCCGGTCTGCGGCACCGCATCGCCGTGAGCGACGACAGCGCGTCGCAACTTTCAGGACTGGTCGACCATGCACCGGCATCCGCGCCCGCGGAGGTGAGGGAAGAGGACACCGCGATGATCCTCTACACCTCCGGCACCACCGGCCGGCCGAAGGGCGCGATGCTCGCCCACTGCAACATCATCCATTCCTCGATGGTGTTCGTCTCCTGCCTCAAGCTGACCAAGGTGGATCGCTCGATCGCCGCGGTGCCGCTCGCCCATGTCACGGGGGCGGTCGCCAACATCACGACGATGGTGCACTGCGCCGGCACGTTGATCGTCATGCCGGAGTTCAAGGCCGCTGACTATCTCAAGCTCGCCGCGCGCGAACGCGTGACCTACACGGTGATGGTGCCGGCGATGTACAATCTCTGCCTGCTGCAGCCGGACTTCGACAGCTTTGACCTGTCGAGCTGGCGGATCGGCGGCTTCGGCGGCGCGCCGATGCCGGTTGCCACCATCGAGAAGCTCGACGCCAAGATTCCAGGGCTCAAGCTCGCGAACTGCTACGGCGCGACCGAGACCACGTCACCGTCGACGCTGATGCCGGGCGAGCTGACCGCAGCGCATATCGACAGCGTCGGCCTGCCGTGCCCGGGCGCCGAGATCGTCGTGATGGGGCCCGACGGCCGTGAAGTGCCGCGCGGCGAGATCGGCGAGCTCTGGATCCGCAGCGCCTCCGTCATCAAAGGTTACTGGAATAATCCGAAGGCAACGGCGGAGAGTTTCACGGCCGGCTTCTGGCATTCCGGCGATCTCGGCTCAGTCGATGCCGACAATTTCGTCCGCGTGTTCGATCGCCAGAAGGACATGATCAATCGCGGCGGCCTGAAGATCTACTCCGCCGAGGTTGAATCGGTGCTGGCCGGACATCCCGCCGTGGTCGAGAGCGCGATCATTGCGAAGCCGTGCCCGGTGCTCGGCGAGCGTGTGCACGCGGTGATCGTGACGCGCGCCGAGGTCGATGCGGAGGCGCTGCGCGCCTGGTGCGCCGAGCGGCTGTCGGACTACAAGGTGCCGGAGACGATGGCGCTGACCGCAACACCGCTGCCGCGCAATGCCAACGGCAAGGTGATCAAGCGGCAGTTGCGGGAGACATTGGCGGCGACCGCGACCTGATCGGGGAGGTAAACCTCCACGGTTAACGCTTTGATCCGCCTCACTTTGCCTTGCCACCGCCACACCATTAGGGTAACGCCGCGGCGATGTGGGGATCGGGTATGGGCCGGGCCCAGCCCGCGGTTGCGGTCCCGAGGGGATGGGATAGCCTTAAGTGTCTGAATTATTTGATGAAGTAAACGAGGAAGTCCGTCGCGAACAGCTCAAAAAGCTGTGGGACAAGTACTCGCTCCTGATTGTCGCGCTGGTGGTGTTGATCATCGCCGGCGTCGGGGGCTGGCGCGGCTATCAGTATCTCGAGGCCAAGAAGGCCGCCGAGGCGAGTGCGGCATTCGACCGCGCTGTTGAACTATCCGAGCAGAACAAGCATTCCGAGGCTGAGGCCGCTTTTGCCGACCTCGCCGCCAAGGCGCCGTACGGCTATCGGACGTTGGCGCGGCTGCGCATGGCGGCCGAGGTCGCGACCCGCGATCAGCAGGCCGCCGCGAAGCTCTATGACGAGATCGCGGCCGACCGCAGCATCGGCCGGCCCGAGCAGGATCTGGCGCGGATTCGCGCAGCCCAGCTTCTGATGGAAACCACGACCTATCCGAACATGCTGCAGCGGCTCGAACCGGTGACCGCTCAGGATTCGACCTTCCGTCACACCGCGCGCGAACTGCTGGCGCTGTCAGCCTGGCGGGCCAACGACGCCACCGCCGCGCGCAAGTGGCTCGACCAGATTGCTAATGATGGCGACTCGCCGCCGAGCCTGCGCTCGCGCGCCGAGGCGCTGCAGGCCCTGCTGCCGCCGGCCGCCAAGAGCTGAGAGGCATGATCCGGAAAAGTGGGAACCGGTTTTCCGATCAGGTCATGCCCAGATAAACCTGAGTTGAATGAGAGATCGACCATGCGCCGCTCGCAACGCTTGATCGCAGCCGCAGTTCTCGTCTCGCTTTGCAGCGTGCTGGCGGGCTGCGGTGGCGGCGGCATGGCCAATTTCGATCCGTCCGATCTGCTCGATTTTCTCGACACCAAGAAGAAGCTGCCGGGCGACCGCAAGCCGGTATTCCCCGAGGGCGTGCCTGGTCTCGAGCAGGGCGTGCCGAAGGACTTGTACAAGAACGAGGTCGAGCAGCAGCAGCGGGAGCAGCAGGCCGCCGAGGCTGCCGCCGCAGCGACGCCTCCGGCGGCGGAGCCGGCGAAGCCGGCCAAGAAGCACGCCCGGGGTAAGCCCGCTCCCGCCGCTGACCAGGCCGCTGCGCCCGACGCTGCGGCGTCCGAGGAGGGAGCTCCCGCTCAATTGCCGCCGGAGCCGAAGAAGAAAAAGATCGCCCGCCGCCGGACCACCGCGCCGCCGCCCGACGACCAGCAGGCGCAGCAGCCTGCCGCGCAGCCGGCGGCCCCGGCCCAGGCCACGCAACAATCCGCCGCGCCGTTCCCCGCACCGCTACCGAGCGGTTCGTTTAGCCGCTAGCGGCAGAGCAGAATTCCACCTCTCGCCGTAACGGGGAGAGGGAGAAGGTGCCCTACCATTTGCTTCGACCAACCGCCATTCCTGCTGTAGTTCTTGCCGCAGCGCCCTGATACGCGCGTCTCGGACCGCGCCTGGATGATCCATGTCTTTCACCATCGCCATTATCGGCCGGCCCAATGTCGGCAAATCGACGTTGTTCAACCGGCTGGTCGGGCAGAAGCTTGCGCTGGTCGACGATGAGCCGGGTGTGACGCGCGACCGCCGCGAGGGCCAGGCGCGGCTCGGCGATCTCGACTTCACCATCATCGATACCGCTGGTCTCGACGAGGGCGCCAAGGGCTCGCTGACCGCCCGGATGCAGGAGCAGACCGAAACCGCGATCGAGCTCGCCGACGCCCTGATGTTCGTGATCGATGCCCGCGTCGGCCTGACGCCGACCGATCGCGCCTTTGCCGATTTTGCCCGCCGCGCCAACAAGCCGGTGGTGCTGGTCGCCAACAAGGCCGAGGGCAAGCACGGCGAGATCGGGGCGATGGAATCCTATGCGCTGGGCCTCGGCGATCCCGTGCAGATCTCGGCCGAGCATGGCGAGGGCATGGGCGAACTCTACGACGCCTTGAGCGCGTTGATGCCGGAGGGCGCCGCCGCGGATGACGACGAGGTGGAGGACGAGGAGGACGTCTCGGAGGAGGAGGCCGCGCAGCGCCCGATCCGGGTTGCGATCGTCGGCCGGCCCAATGCTGGCAAGTCGACGCTGATCAACCATCTGCTCGGCGAGGAACGTCTGCTGACCAGCCCCGAGGCCGGCACCACGCGGGATTCCATCTCGGTCGAGATCACCTGGCAGGGCCGTGAATTCCGCATCTTCGATACCGCCGGGCTGCGGCGCCGCTCGCGGATCGAGGAGAAGCTTGAGAAGCTCTCGGTCGCCGATGCCTTGCGCGCGGTGCGCTTCGCCGAGGTGGTCGTGATGATGATGGACGCGCAGAACAGGTTCGAGGAGCAGGACCTGCGCATCGCCGACCTGATCGAGCGCGAGGGCCGTGCGATCGTGCTCGCGGTCAACAAATGGGACCTGGTCGAGCGCAAGCCGAACCAGATCTCGGCGCTGCGCACTGACGCCGATCACTGGCTGCCGCAGGTCAAGGGCGCGCCGATCGTGGCGGTGTCCGGCCTGATGGGCGAGGGCATCGATCGCCTGATGACGGCGATCCAGGACGCCTACGCGGTCTGGAACCGGCGCGTGCCGACCTCGGCGCTCAACCGCTGGTTTGAGCAGGCAATCCAGGCCAATCCGCCGCCCGCGGTCTCGGGCCGTCGGCTGAAGCTGAACTACATTACCCAGACCAAGGCGCGCCCGCCGAGCTTCGTGCTGTTCTGCTCGCGCGCCGATGCGATCCCGAAATCCTATCTGCGCTATCTCACCAACGGACTGCGTGAGGCGTTCGATCTGCCGGGCACGCCGGTCCGGATCACGCTGCGCGAGAAGGCCAATCCGTTCGCCCACAAGCGCAAACGGCCGTCATGAACGGAGCAGCGGCTTCATCGCAAGAATCCGTAGGGTGGGCAAAGCGAAGCGTGCCCACCATGACGAGCACGCCGCTGACGGTGGGCACGGCGCAAGCGCGGCTTCGCCCACCCTACAATCTACAATTCGGCATGCGCGTCGCCGCAACGCGCTAATCGGTTGCCGGCACCGAATGGTGCTCATGCGTGATGCGCCAGGCGCCGTCGACCTTGCGCAATCCGATCGTCAGCCTGAACTGGAACGTGGCGTCGGGAGGACCACATCGCATCACCGCGACGGCGAAGGCGACGTCATTGCCGGCTGTGATCGCGATCTCCTCGACATCGAACGCGTGCGAAGGCTTGTGATAGCGGAAGAACAGATCCCACGTCTTCCGATATTCGTCCAAGCCGCGCGATTGGAGCGGCGGCGGAACGTCGAACATCACGATGTCTTGATCGTGATGGGCGAGTACGCCCGCGTAGTCGTGCCTGCGGACGGCGTCCGTCCAGGCATCGATCAGTGTCCTGATTTCGATTTCTGCCGTCTTGTCCGGTTGGGTCATCGCTCTCGTGCTCCGGGGCTGGCTGATCAATGCTCCGAGGACGAAGACGAGGGCGCACGTCCGACAGGGCGCGTGCGTTATTTTTGCCGGCCGGGCAGCGGCGGCCGCGACGGGACGGTGTGAATGCGAGGCGCGAAGGAAACGGTGCGGGGCGGACTAGCGCAGGCCAACCCGCCCCGGTTGCTGAACTAAAGCGCGATAAATTTAGGTTGAGCTGGAGTTGCGGCGGTGCTTCACCTCTCCCTTGGGAGAGGCATAGGCCGCCTTCGGCGGCCGTCTTTAAGAGAACGCCGAAGCGCTGCTTCGGCTACGGCGCAGCGCCGGGTGAGGGATTACGGTCTCTCGTTAGCGCCGCAGCCCCTCACCCGATTTGCTGCGCAAATCGACCTCTCCCCGTTGGGGAGAGGTGAACCGAATGCGTCGCTAAAACCGACTCGATCTAAATTCATCACGCTTTAGGCAATGTCGTTACGCTGCCGACGGCGTCACTTCTTCACCAGCGGGCACTCGCTGGCCGAGAGTGGCTTGGCCGCGTCTTCCGGCGAGATCGTGGCGACCAGCTTGTAGTAGTCCCAGGGATATTTGGACTCCTCGGGCTTCTTCACCTCGAACAGATAGGCCGGAATGATGCGGCGGCCGTCGATCCGGAGCGGGCCCTTGCCGAACAAGGGATCATCGGTCGGGATCTCCTTCATCTTGGCGACGACCTTGGCGCCGTCATGCGGATTGCCGCCCATTGCGTCGAGTGCCTTCAGGTAATGCAGGATGCCGGCATAGACGCCGGCGACCGTCATCGAGGGCATCGTGCCCTTGGGCGAGACCTTCTGGAAGCGCTTCGACCAGGCGCGGGTCTGGTCGTTCATGTCCCAGTAGAACGACTCGGTGAAGGTCAGGCCCTGCGCGATCTTCAGCCCGAGCGCGTGCACGTCGTTGATGAACAGCAGCAGCGCCGCGAGCTTCTGGCCGCCGGCGGTGATGCCGAATTCGGAAGCCTGCTTGATCGCGTTGGTAGTGTCGCCGCCGGCATTGGCGAGCCCGATGATCTTGGCCTTGGAGGCCTGCGCCTGCAGCAGGAAGGAGGAGAAGTCAGCGGTGTTGAGCGGATGCTTGACATCGCCGAGCACCTTGCCGCCGTTGGCGGTCACGACCGCGGAGGTGTCGCGCTCCAACGCGTGGCCGAAGGCGTAGTCGGCGGTGAGGAAGAACCAGCTATCGCCGCCGGCCTTGGTCAGCGCCTTGCCGGTGCCGTTGGCGAGCATGTAGGTGTCGAAGGTGTAGGAGATCGTATTGGCGTTGCAGGCCTTGCCGGTGAGGTCGGCGGTCGCAGCGCCGGAGTTGAGCATGATCGAGTTCTTTTCCTTGACCAGATTGCTCACTGCGAGCGCGACGCCGGAGTTGGGCGTATCCGTGATGATGTCGACCTTCTCGTTGTCGATCCATTGCCGCGCAATGTTGACGCCGACGTCGGGCTTGTTCTGGTGATCGCCGCTCACCAGCTCGATCTTCCAGCCCTTGCCGCGGAGGCCGGAGTCCTCGATCGCCATGTTGGCCGCGGCCACCGAGTTCGCCCCACCGATATCGGCATAGAGGCTCGACATATCGTTGAGCACGCCGATCTTGACGTTCTTGTCCAATTTGTCTTGGGCCAACGCAGAAGTCGTGACGGTGAGTGCGGCGCAGGCGAGTAGCACGGCACAGCGCCGCGCAAGCGTCGTCGTCATAAGCAATTCCCTCCACTGTGAATGATCCGGGCGGCCCTCTTGAGATGGAGCCTTCGTGCCGGTCGTCGCGGTTCCCACTTACCTTGTCGGGAGGCCATGGGCAATCCGTATAAAGCCGCAGGATGCCACTCGCGGCGTCATCCGGCTTTCATCTTTCATTTCAGCGCGCCCGACGTCAGCTTGAATTTCTGGATGCGTTTGCCGTCGACCTCGCCGGTGTAGATGTTGCCGTTCTGGTCGACGGCCATCACGTGCAGCAGTGCGAACTGGCCGGCATTGCGGCCGCTGTGACCGAACGTGCCGACCACGCTGCCGTCCTCGCGCTTGACCACGCGGATCTCGTTGTTGGCACCGTCTGCGTTCAGGAGATAGGTCTGCTTCGGATCGGGCCACAGCGCGAGATCGAACACCGCGCCGTCGCCCCGCGTCTTCTTCTCGTAGAAGTATTCCTTCACGAAGGTGCCGTCTGTCTTGAAGACCTGGACACGGTCCTGGCTGCGATCGCAGACATAGACCAGCCCATCATTGGAGAGCTTGATGCAGTGCACGGGATTGCCGAACTGGTGCTGCGGCGACCCGCCGGGATCGTAGGGCGGCTGCGGGTCGTCGTTCGGGCGGTTGCCGTAACCGCCCCAGTGCCGCTTGTAGGCGAGCGTCGTCGCATCGAACACGATGACGCGGCGGTTGCCGTAGCCGTCGGCGACGTAGAGCTCATCGGCCGCCTTGTCGATCGCGATGCCGGCGGGCTTGCCGAGCTGCGTGGTGTCGTTGCTGTTGGTGCGCGGCGCGATCTTGCCGATCTGGCCGAGGTATTTGCCGTCGAGCGAGAACTTCAGGATCGCGCTGTCGTCGTCGGCATTGCCGCCGATCCAGACGAAGCCGTGTTCGTCGACCACGATGCCGTGCTCGCGGCCGACCCACTGATAGCCGGCGCCGGGACCGCCCCAGGCGCGCAGCAGATTGCCGTCGGCGTCGAACTCGAGCACCGGCGGGGCGGGCACGCAGCATTTGGCGCGCGGCGGCGTCAGGCTCGCGGCCTTCTCGTTTTCGGTGAGCGAGCGCGGGCGATGGATCACCCAGATATGCCCTTGCCAGTCGACGGTGATGCCGCCGATCTGGCCGAGGATCCAGTTGTTCGGAAGCTGCTTGGGCCAGGAGGTATCGACCGCGAAGGTCGGGATGTCGGCGGCGTTGGCGGAGTTGAGCGGAGCGAGAAGGGCTGAAGATGCGATGCAGGCGGAGACAATCAAGCCGGACAGTTTGAAGCGCGCGCGATTGAGCGTCGGCGTCATCGGTGCCTCCCGAGATTTTTCTTGGCGGGTGTCCCGCTGGGACGGCAGTCAATCGTGGGGAGGGAGCTGAGTCAATTGCATTAGGAAAGGCAAGCAGATGCGTCAAAAAAGGCGTCATCACCCGGCCATGACCGGGCGATCCAGTACGCTGCGGCTTCTCGATTCAACCGCAATCGCCTCTGGAATACGCGATCCCCGCATTCGCGGGGATGACGACCGCGGGTGTGGCGCGGCCGGACAGCTACGCCGGCGGCTGGAAATTCCGCAGCGTGCGGGCCTTGTAGTCGTAGAGCTTGCCGGTCTCGGTCCAGTCGGGCGCGCACATCGGCACGATGAATTCGGCGGCCATCTCGGGCGTATCGAGCGTCATCGGGTCTTCGCCGGGAAACACCGCAGCCCGCATCCGCGTGCGGATCGGGCCGGGGCTGAACAGGTTAACGCGCAAATTCGTGTTGGCAGTCTCGTTGGCCCAGGAGCGCACCAGCGCCTCGAGGGCGGCTTTCGATGCCGCGTAGGGGCCGAGATAGGCGTTGGCCTTGTAGGCCGCGCCCGAGGTGACGAACACGGCGCGGCCGGCATCGGACTGCTTGAGCAGCGGGTCCATGCAGCGGATCAACTGGAAGTTCGCGGTGACGTTCACCGCCATTACGTCGTTCCACGGCTTCAGCTCAATATGGCCGAGCGGCGAGGAGGGCCCGGCGACGCCGGCGTTGCCGACGAGGATGTCGAGCTTGCCGTGGCGCTCGTGCAGCGCCAGCCCGAGCCGCGCGATGCCCTCGTAGTCGGTCAGAGTGAGCGGCACCAGCGTGGCGCTGCCGCCGTCCTTGCGGATCTCGTCGTCGAGCTCCTCGAGCCCGCCTTGCGTCCGCGCCACCGCCACGACATGCGCGCCGGCCTGGGCGAGCGCAATCGCGGTGGCATAGCCGATGCCGCGCGAGGCGCCGGTCACGAGGGCGATGCGGGAGGCGAGGGGTTTTGTCATGGAAGAGAGTCTCACAAATCGTCGTCCCGGCGAAAGCCGGGACCCATACGCCGTGACGGCGGCAATGGAAGAAACTGTTGGTGTCTGACACCGCCCCAGCCAGATGGGCCGGTGGTGATGGGTCCCGGCCTTCGCCGGGACGACACCGTGAGCAGGCTCAGCTTGCCTCCGCGAGCAGCGAGAGCTGGCGCGGCGCGGGCTCGACGTCGCTCTGGTCGGTGAGGTGGGTCGGATAGGCGCCGGTGAAGCAGTGGTCGGCAAATTTTGGGTTGGCAGGATCGCGGCCCTGATAGCCCATTGCGCGGTACATGCCGTCGATCGACAGGAACGCCAGCGAGTCGGCGCCGATGATCTCGCGCATTTCCTCGAGCGAATGGGTCGCGGCCAAGAGACCGCCGCGGTCGGGCAGGTCGATGCCGTAATAGTCGGGATAGAGGATCGGCGGCGAGGCAAGGCGGAAATGCACCTCGCGGGCGCCGGCGTCGCGCATCATGCGGACGATTTTCTTCGAGGTGGTGCCGCGCACCAGCGAGTCGTCGATCAGGATGATGCGCTTGCCCTCGATCGCGGCGCGGTTGGCCGAATGCTTCATGCGCACGCCGAGCTCGCGCACGCTCTGGGTCGGCTGGATGAAGGTGCGGCCGACATAGTGGTTGCGGATGATGCCGAGCTCGAACGGCACGCCGGAATACTGGCTGTAGCCGACCGCGGCGGGCACGCCGGAGTCCGGCACCGGCACCACCACATCGACGTCGGGATGGCTCTCGCGCGCGAGCTGCGCGCCGAACGCCTTGCGCACGTCATAGACCGAGCGGCCGCCGACGATGGAATCCGGCCGGGCGAAATAGATGTATTCGAAGATGCAGGGCCGCGCCGGCTTCGGCGGGAATGGCTTGTGGCTGTGCGCGCCATGATCGTCGAACACGATGATCTCGCCGGGCTCGATGTCGCGGACATATTTGGCGCCGATCATGTCGAGCGCGCAGGTCTCCGAGGTCAGGATCGGGCGTCCGTCGAGATCGCCGAGCACCAGCGGGCGGATGCCGAGCGGGTCGCGCGCGCCGATCAGCTTCTTGTTGGTCAGCGCGACCAGCGCGTAGGCGCCTTCGATCGCGCGCAGCGCCTCGATGAAGCGGTCGATGAAGCGGGCGCGCTTGGACTGCGCCACCAGATGCAGGATCACCTCGGTGTCGGTGGTCGACTGCATCATCGCGCCGCCCTTCACGAGCTCGCGGCGCAAGGTGAGAGCATTGGTGAGGTTGCCGTTGTGGCCGACCGCGAAACCGCCGGCATTGAGCTCGGCGAACAGCGGCTGCACGTTGCGCAGGATGGTGGCGCCGGTCGTCGAATAGCGGACGTGGCCGACCGCGGCGCTGCCGGGCAGGCGCTCGATCACTTCGCGGCGCGAGAAGGTATCGCCGACGAGGCCGAGGCGACGCTCGGAATGGAAGCGGCTGCCGTCGAAGGAGACGATGCCGGCGGCTTCCTGACCGCGATGCTGCAGGGCGTGCAGGCCGAGTGCGGTGATGGCGGCGGCGTCCGGGTTGCCGAAGATGCCGAACACGCCGCATTCTTCGCGGAGCGTGTCGCCATCCAGATCAGGGTGTCGGAGATCATCCTGCAATTCGATCGGGCCGAGGTCGAGATCCAGTTGGTCGGCGTGATCGGAAGGGGTCTGCATCTCGCTCATCGCCTCTCGTTGGGGCCCGTCAAAGTCAGTTGCCTGCGTCAATGGCCTGCGGGTTTCTCGATCAGCTTTTTAAGGCTGTCGCGGGCAGGTTTGCTATAGCCGTCGCCCGACGCAGGCGTGGTCGCCTGATCGGGATCAGCAGCAGAATCGTCGTCCGGCTTATTCTTTTTGAACTTCTTTAAGATGGTGTTCTCGGGGTCGTCAGGCAAGAGCGACATCAGCCAATCCCCGGTTCCCTGCAGCACCACCCGGGACTTCGCCCCGCTCACCCAGTCCGGCCGCTGCTTGTCCGGGACCAGCCAGGTGAAGAACATGAACGCCACGACCACGATCAGGAGGCCGCGGGCCAGGCCGAACAGGAAGCCCAGCGTCCGGTCCAGCGCGCCGATCCGTGAATCCAGGATCATGTCGGAGATCCGCACCGTGATCACGGAGACCACGATCAGCGTGCCGATGAAGGTGCCGGCCACCACGACGATGGCCGCGACCGTGTCGTTATTGAAGTAGGTCTTGGCGGTCGGCAGCAGCTTCGAGAACGCATACAGCGTCACCAGCGCCGCGGCGCCCCAGGCGGCGATCGACAGGATCTCGCGCATGAAGCCGCGCACCATGGCAAGCAGGCCCGAGATCAGCATCACCCCGAGCAGGACGAGATCAAGTATCGTTATGGGCATCGGCTGGTCAGGTCCGCTGGTACGTTGGGTACGCTGTTAATGGCTCTCGCGAATCGGCATGTCGGTGCCGTCCTAACTGAGGCGCATCGGGTGCGTCCGGCAAGGCCGGAGAGCCACCTGTCCCGCGCGGCGGATGTATAGCGGCGGGGGGCTAAGACGTCACGCCCGGTTTAGCTGGTCTCCCGACGGAATCGGGCCGGTGTGGCATTTTTCTCAGCCGGATCAGAGCCCGCGGGGCCATCCTGGTCGCCCCGTGGCGCAGCCCGATTGCCCCTCGGTGTTCCCCGGTCGCCTCTTGGCGTACCGCGTGCGGCGATTTCGGCGACCAGCGTTGTCAGATTGCCGACGCTGTTGAGCGACAGCCCGGCGTCGCCGCTCGTCTCGCCCCGGGCCGATTCCGGCAGGATCGCGCGGCCGAAGCCGAGCTTGAGGGCCTCCTTCAGCCGGGCCGGCGTCTGCGCCACCGGGCGGATCGCGCCGGAGAGCGAAATCTCGCCAAAATAGACCGCATCGGTCGGCAGCGGGGCGTTCACCAGCGAGGAGACCAATGCGGCCGCCGCGGCGAGGTCCGCCGCCGGTTCCTGGATGCGCAACCCGCCGGCGACGTTGAGGTAGACGTCGTGGCCGGAGAGTTTCACCCCGCAATGGGCTTCCAGCACCGCCAGCACCATCGACAGCCGGCTCGGGTCCCAGCCGACCACGGCGCGGCGCGGCGTGCCGAGCGAGGTCGGCGCCACCAGCGCCTGCAACTCGACCAGCACCGGCCGCGTGCCCTCGATGCCGGCGAACACCGCCGTGCCGGGGCTGCCGAGGTCGCGCTCAGAAAGGAACAATTCGGATGGGTTGGTGACCTCGCGCAGGCCGAGCCCGGTCATCTCGAACACGCCGATCTCGTCGGTCGCGCCGAAGCGGTTCTTCACCGAGCGCAGGATGCGGAACTGTTGCGAGCCTTCACCCTCGAAGGAGAGCACGGCGTCGACCATGTGCTCGACCACGCGAGGACCCGCGATCTGGCCGTCCTTGGTGACGTGGCCGACGAGGATGATCGCGGCCCCGGTCTTCTTGGCGAACCGGATCAGCGCCTGCGCCGAGGCGCGGACCTGGGTGACGGTGCCGGGCGCGGACTCGACGGTGTCAGTCCACATGGTCTGGATCGAGTCGATCACGATCAGGCGCGGGACGATGCCTTCCGACAGCGTCGAGACGATGTCCTCGACCGAGGTTTCCGCCGCCAATTGCACTGGCGCGTCGGCGAGGCCGAGCCGGTCGGCCCGCAGCCGCACCTGCGCCACCGCCTCTTCGCCGGAGATGTAGACCACCCGATGCCCGGCGCGCGCCATCATGCTGGTCGCCTGCGTCAGCAGCGTCGACTTGCCGATCCCGGGATCGCCGCCGACCAGGAGCACCGAGCCGCGCACGAGGCCGCCGCCGGTGACGCGATCGAGCTCAGCCATCCCGGAGGAGAGGCGCGGGGCGTCCTGGGTCTTGCCGGACAGCGACTCCAGCGCGAATGTGCGGCCCTTGCGCTTGCTGCGGATCGAGACCGGCACGGAGCCCGAGGTGTCTTCCTCGGCCAGCGTGTTCCACTCGCCGCAGGCGTCGCACTTGCCCTGCCAGCGATTATACGCCGCGCCGCAGTTCTGGCAGACGAAGGAGAGAGTGTTCTTGGCCATCGGTAGGTGAGTCGCACTGTCGAGCAGCGTGCATAACACGGTTCGGCTGGCGAACACGATCCATCAATGATTGGCACCTGCCGGACCGCGGGGGATCGGTTGGAGAGGATCCGCGCTCCGGCCGCCCGCCGTAGCGTGTCGCCCAGAGCAGCGCGGACTCAGTGCGAGACGGCCGACCACAGCAGTGTCGCGCCGGCGATCAGCATGATGCCGTCCATCAGCAGGCGAAACGCCTCGGGCTTCATCTGCAGCACGAAGCGCTTGGCGATGAAGGCGCCGGCCATCAGCGACGCGCCGGCGATCAGGCCCTTCAGCGCCACGGCGGCGGTGAGTGCGCCGAAGCGCTCGAACGTCACCGATTTGCTGACATAGAGCCCGAGCGAGCTTGCTGCCTCGGTGGCGAGGAATGCGCCACGGGACAGGCCGTAGAACAGGAACAGCGGCACGCTGAGCGGCCCGGTCGAGACCACGATGCCGGTGAGATAGCCGATCACGGCGCCGCCGACTGCGAGGTGCCAGAGCCTGGCCCGCAGCCTGTGCCGCGCCAGCCAGTGCCGCACCGGCACCATCGCGATCAGGAACGCCCCGATCGCGACGTCGACGACGCGCGAGGGCAAGACGAGCAGCGTCCGCGCGCCGAGCGCTGCCGCCGGAATGCCGGTGATGGAGTAGGCCGCGCAGGCGCGCCAGTCGACCTCGCGCCACCAGGCAAGGATGCGAGAGAGATTGGCCATCACGGAGGCAACCGCCATGATCGGCACGGCCTGCTTCGGCCCGAACTGATAGACCAGCACCGGCATCAGCATGATCGACGAGCCGGTGCCGACAATGCCGGAAATGGTGCCTGCGACCAGGCCGACGATGAGGACGAAGAGGTAGCCCACGCGCGTGCTCCGGCGAGGTGATACCCCCTGCCACCGATTTGCCCGATGGCGCAAGCCCCCGCGTCAGCCTTGGGCAAATCATGTCGCGAGAATGCGGAAGCATGACTCACCGGCCGAACCACATATTCACTGTCGTCCCTGCGAAAGCACTAGGGCATCTACACATCTTTTCCGGACCGAAAAGTGACTCTCGATCAAGGACTTGCTTGCCACTCGATGACGCCATTTCGCGAGCAGAGCTTAGCAAAAGTGCGGCGTTTCTCTGCGTTGCTAAGCTAAGTCGTTGAGAAGACTCCGGAAGACATGTAGATGCCCTAGTGCTCTCGCAGGGACGACAGTGCCATCGGGGCCCAGGGCCGGCAAGCACCGTCACTTCAACACCACCCACGCCGGCGCATGGTCGCTGGCGCCGTCTTCGCCGCGGATGTCGCGATCGACGCCGGCTGTGGTGAGCCGTGCCGCCAGCGCGGGGCTGAGCAGCAGATGATCGAGCCGCAAGCCGGCATCGCGGGGCCAGCGGTTGCGCTTGTAGTCCCAGAAGGTGAACATCGGCGCGTCGGGATGCAGCGTGCGGATCGCATCACACCAGCCCTGATCGACCAGCGCCTTGAACGCGGCGCGGCTTTGCGGCTGGATCAGCGCATCCTTGTCCCAGGAGCGGGTCGGATAGATGTCGAACGTATCAGGCGCGACATTGTAGTCGCCGGCGAGCACGACCGGAACGTCCTGCTTGAGCAGCTTTGCGGCGTGCGCGCGCAGCCGCTTGAACCAGGCGAGCTTGTAGTCGAATTTCGGCCCGGGCTGCGGATTGCCATTCGGCAAATAGAGACTGGTGACGACGATGCCACGCACTGCGGCCTCGATGTAGCGGGCCTCATGATCGTCGCGGTCACCGGGCAGGGCAGTGCGGATCAGCACCGGCTCGGTGTTGCGTGCGAGGATGGCAACGCCGTTCCACGTCTTTTGTCCCTGCCACACCGCGCCATAGCCGGCTGTCTCGATCGCAGTCTGCGGAAACTCGGCCTCGCTCGCCTTGAGCTCTTGCAGGCCGACGACGTCGGGCTTCGCCGCGCGCAGCCAGCGCAGCAGGTTCGGCAGGCGCCGATTGATGTTGTTGATGTTGAAGGTCGCGATCTTCATGCGGTCAGGCGATCGCGAACCTTTCCGCGCTCAGCTCGATGCCGCGACGGATGCCGGCGGCGGCGCGACCGGCTGCGCGACGGCGCCGCCGCCCTTGTAGACCCGCGCGAAGCGGCGGCCGAGGCTGGTCAGCACCTCATAGCCGATCGTGCCGAAATGATGCGCGACCTCGTCGACGGTGATGCCTTCGCCGATCAGCGTCACCATGTGGCCGCGGCGCGCGGCGTTCTTGTCGAGATCGGTGATGTCGACCGCGATCAGGTCCATCGAGACACGCCCCGCGATCGGGCAGCGCTTGCCGGCGACGATGACCTCGGCGCCGCGGGTGCCGTCATTGGCGCTGGCGGCCCGGAAATAGCCGTCGGCATAGCCGGCCGAGACGATGGCAAGCCGGGTCGGCCGCCGCGCCGTCCAGGTGCCGCCATAGCCGACCGTCTCGCCGCGATCGATATTGCGGATCTGCACGATGCGCGCCTTGAGATCGACCACCTGCTGCATCGGGTTGTCGGCCTCCGGCGTCGGATTGACGCCATAGAGCGCGCAGCCGGGACGAACGATGTCGAACTGGAAATGCGGGCCGAGGAAGACGCCGGACGAGTTCGCCAGCGAGGCTGGCACGCCCGTAAACAGGCTTGCGATCTCGCGGAAGGTGGCAAGCTGCCTGGCATTGGTGGGGTTGTTGAGCTGCTCGGCAGCGACGAGGTGGCTCATCACCAGCGCAATACCGTGGTCGCCGGCGTTGATGCGCGGAATGATGCCCTGCGCTTCGCTGACCGTGAGGCCGAGCCGGTTCATTCCGGTATCGATATGGATGGCCGCGCCGCCGGACCAGCCCGAACGGCGGCAGAACACGTCCCATTCGGCGAGCTCGTTGAGATCGCCGATCACAGGCTTGCAATCGATCTTGGCGTAACGGTCGCCGGTGTTCTGGAAGAAGCCGCCGAGCGAATAGATGGTGGCCTGGGGGGCCGCCGCGCGCACGACGGCGGCCTCGTCGACGGTGGCAACGAAGAAGGTCTTGCAGCCGGCATTGGCGAGCGCGCGCGAGACTTGCTCGGCGCCGCAGCCATAGGCGTTGGCCTTGACCACGGCGGCGCATTCGGCCGGGACCGCGGTCTTCTCGAGCTTGCGCCAATTGGCGACGATGGCGTCGAGATCGACGGTGAGGATGCCGGTGGCGGCCGGATGGGCCGCCAGCGGGTTGGCTTCGGGCGTGAGCTGGGATTTCGCGTCGGTCACGATGTTCATGCGTCAGTTGTACGCGCGAGACTTCGAGCGTTCAACCGCGGCAGCGCGTTAGTAGCCGCGATCCGGGACTTGGCCGTCGGGCGCGAGATCGCCGAACCGGGTGACGCTGGCTTCGAAGTGCAGCTCGACGGTTCCGGTGGGGCCGTGGCGCTGCTTGCCGATGATGACTTCGGCCTTGCCGTGGGCGAGGCCCATCTCGGTCTGCCACTTCTCGTGTTCGGGGGTGCCGGGGCGCGGCTCCTTGTTCGCGAGATAGTATTCCTCGCGATAGACGAACATCACGACGTCGGCATCCTGCTCGATCGAGCCGGATTCACGAAGGTCGGAGAGCTGCGGCCGCTTGTCGTCGCGGTTTTCGACCTGACGCGAGAGCTGCGACAGCGCGATGACGGGGACGTTCAACTCCTTCGCCAGCGCCTTCAGGCTGGTGGTGATCTCGGTGATTTCCTGGACGCGGTTGTCGCTGCCGCGCTTGCCCGAGCCTTGCAGAAGCTGGATGTAGTCGATCACGATCAGGTCGAGGCCCTTCTGCCGCTTCAGCCGGCGGGCGCGGGCGGTGAGCTGCGAGATCGACAGGCCGCCGGTCTCGTCGACATAGAACGGCAAGGATTGCAGCTCGATCGAGCAGTCGCGGATCTTCTCGAAGTCCATCTCGGTGATGCCGCCGCGGCGGATCAGGCTCGAGGGGATGCCGGTGCGCTCGGCTAGAATACGGGTGGCGAGCTGCTCGCCGCTCATTTCGCACGAGAAGAAGCCGACGGCCCCGCCGTTGACGGCCTTGGTGGTGCCGTCCGCCTGCACCTCCGGCACATAGGCCTTCGCGATGTTGTAGGCGATGTTGGTGGCCAGCGAGGTCTTGCCCATGCCGGGACGGCCAGCGAGCACGATGAGGTCGGAGGGCTGCAAGCCGCCCATCCTGGCGTCGAGGTCGCGCAGGCCGGTCGAGATGCCCGACAGCTTGCCGTCGCGCTGGAACGCCTTCGCCGCCATGTCGACGGCAACCGTGAGGGCCTGCGAGAAGCGCTGAAAGCCGCCGTCATAGCGGCCGGTCTCGGCCAGAGAGTAAAGCTGCCGTTCGGCATCCTCGATCTGGGCGCGGGGCGCGAAGTCCACCGGCGCCTCATAGGCGACGTTGACGATCTCTTCGCCGATCCGGATCAGGTCGCGGCGCAGGCTGAGATCATAGACCGTGCGGCCGTAATCCTGGGCGTTGATGATGGTGGTTGCCTCGGCGGCGAGCCGGGCGAGGTATTGGCTGACCGTCATGCCGCCGATGTCGAGATCGGCCGGCAGGAAGGTCTTCAGCGTGATCGGGGTCGCGACCTTGCCCATCCGGATCAGGCTCGCGGCCGTCTCGTAGATCTGCTGGTGGATGGTTTCGAAGAAGTGCTTCGGCTCCAGGAAATCGGAGACCCGGTAGAACGCGTCGTTGTTGACCAGGATCGCGCCCAGAAGGCTCTGTTCCGCTTCGATGTTGTGCGGTGCACTCCGGTACGCCGGTGCTCCGGCGTCGGGCGCGAGCTGGTGGACGTTCGAATCAATCAAGGCCATGGACGAGCTTATTCTTCTGATTTCGTCGTTACTGCGATTTTCGGATGTGGGGCCGCGATCAAGCGCCAGCCCGGCACGAAGCGAAAGACGAGATGCGCCTTATGCCCGATTCACACAACGCGGTGTGTGAATCGACGACCGGCGGACGCATTCGGCTTGACTGCGATTTGTCGAAAAGGCGGGCAGGGGACGGCGGTACGGCGTCGTCATCGCTGAAAGTTGGGCGCGGCCTGAACCTTTTCTCGGGCCGGCGCACCCATCAGGAGGCGAGGCGTCCGTTGGTTCTGATTCGTCAGACCAGGATAAGGAAGGCCAGTGCGATCAAGGCTGCCGCCACGCCGGTTGCGATCAGGGCGTAGTCGGTCACGATATCGCGCTGCGGGTCCAACATTGATCGGTAAGTTTGGCGATTCATGCCCGACCACTACGACGGGCCGGGCAGGGTTTCTGTGAAGCAGGTCACACCAGTCGCATTTTATTTGCGGCATGGTGGCGGGAACTGGCTGGCGGTTTCCGGGTTGTTGTCACTCAGCGAAGATACGGCGACGATGGCGCAGGAGTTTCAGACATCGCGGTTTGTGGTCGGTCCGGCGAAGAGCCTCGACCGGCGCTGGTTGGCGACGCTGGTCGACGCCATGGAGCAGGCCGTTCGTCCGGAGATCCGCAGCGTCCCGTGCGACCCCAAGCTGATCTCAGCGGTTTCAGCCCATCTGGCGCGCCCTGCGTCGGCCTTCGCCCATTACGGATCGGCCTACAGCCTGCGCAACTAGAGCATTTGCGGTTCTGATTGAATCAGAACCGAAGCTCTAGATTCTTGTTTTGACGCGTTTTCTTCACGCGAACCGGTATCCAGTTCGCTCGAAAACGCTCTGGCGGCTCCGTCTTTTTCGTGAGACTTACTCGCCGGCGAGTTGCAGGCGGGGCTTGGCGGCATCCGCCTCCTTCAGCCGCAGCCGCGCTTCCTCGCGGCCGATATAATCCCGCGTCATCGGCACGATGCCCTGCCGCTTGGTGAGCTGGAGCTGGAAGTTCATCATGTTTTGCACGCGGAACGACATCTCCGACGCTGCCAGATAGAACTCCCACATCCGGGCAAAGCGCTCGTCGTACAGCCGGACGGCTTCCTCGCGACGCGCCATGAACCGGTCGCGCCACGCCTTCAGTGTCTCGGCGTAGTGCAGGCGCAGGATTTCCATGTCACAGACCAGGAGGCCCGCCTTCTCGATTGCTGGCATGACTTCGGAGAGCGCCGGGATGTAACCGCCCGGGAAAATGTATTTCCTGATCCAGGGGCTGGTGACATCAGGCCCGGTCGAGCGGCCGATCGAATGTAGCATCATGACACCGTCGTCGCTCAAAAGCTCGGCGCAGCGCTTGAAGAAGGTCTCGTAGAAGGCCACGCCGACATGCTCGAACATGCCGACCGAGATGATGCGGTCGAACGGGCCGGGGATGTCGCGGTAGTCCTGGAGCAGGAAACGCGCCGATTGCGCGAGGTTGCGCTCGGCGGCGCGGGCATTGGATATCTGCAACTGCTCGGTCGACAGCGTGACGCCGGTGACGTCGGCGCCGGTCATCTCGGCAAGGTAGAGTCCCAGTCCGCCCCAGCCGGAGCCGATGTCGAGGACCCGGTCGCCCGGCCGCACCAGCAGCTTGGCGGTCAGATGACGCTTCTTGGCGAGCTGGGCATCGTCCAGCGCCGCATCAGGCGTCTCGAAGTAGGCGCAACTATATTGCTTGTCGGCGTCAAGAAAGAGTGAGTAGAGGCGTCCGTCGAGATCGTAGTGGCGGGCGACGTTGTTCCTGGACCGGCCGCGGACGTTGAGCTGCTGGATGCGCCGTCCGAGAAAACGCAGGCCCGACTGCAGCCGGGCGTAGTTCGGCAGCATATCGGCCTGGCCCATCAGGACCGCCAGTGCATCCGCGATGGTGCCTTGCTCCACCACGAACGTGCCGTCCATGTAGGCTTCGCCGAGATAGAGCTCAGGATCAAGGAGAACGCGCGCCTGGGCCGCGGTGCTCGTGAAGCGTACCGCCACCGGAACCCCGGTGCCGTCGCCACAGGTGAACCTCATTCCGCTTGCGGTCGTGAACGTGATCGAACCGCGCCGAACGAACTGCCCCAAGAAATATCGCAACAATCGATCCATCGATACACCAACGGAACGGCAAGCTGCTTGCGCCCGACACCACCGGAGCGGGGTGCCCCAGCGTGTCCCCATCATTAGAAAGATAGGCGCGGAATTAGATCGCGCTACTGCATTGTGGTCAAAGCCGATATTCCGAAATGTGACAATACCGTGTGTGCGTCACGGATGCGCTTCCATTCGCGAGATAATCGGATAAAAGGTGACCCGCCGCAGCCCATGGATCCCTGGCGGCGATTTTCCGGAATTTGGAGACTTAAAGGATGTTGAGCCGAGCCCTCAGTCTGGCGACGGTGACGCTTCTGGTTGGCTGCTTCTCGGCAGCATCTGCGCAAGCGCAAAACCTCGAGGCCGGCAAGAGCCCCTCCCAAATCTTCTCGAGCACCTGCACCGCGTGTCACAAAAGTCCGCGCGGCCTGCTGAAGACCGTGCCGGCGTCCTCGCTGCCGGGCTTCCTGCGCCAGCATTACACGACGTCCAGCGACATGGCCGGAGTGCTCGCGTCCTATCTGATTTCCAACGGCGCCAACGACCCCCGCTACCAGGCCAAGGACAAGCCCAAGGGGGCCAGAGAGGGCAGGGATGACCGCGAGGCGAGGCAGCCGGCGGAGCCATCCGAGCGCGCCGGCCACAAGCCGCATCCGGGCGCCGCTTCGCAGGAGGCTGCGAGGCCCGATGCCGACGGGGCGACGCCGGCCGAGGGACGTGCCGGCCGCAAGGGCAAGCGCATGGCCCGTCCGAGCGAGGCGCCGGAGGGCGTCAAGCCTGCCGCCGAGGGTGAGCCGCCGGCCGCCGGTGAGGAGAGGCCGTCCCGCCACAAGCTCGGCCGCCGCGGCAAGCACATCGAGGAGAAGCCCGACGACGCTGCGAAGGGCGACACGCCGAAGGACGAGCCCAAGGCCGCCAAGGGTCAGGAGAAGGTCGACAGCGACAAGCCGGCGGCGAACGCGAAATCGGGACCGGACAAGTCGGAGGCGGACAAGTCGGACAGCGCCAAGGTCGATGCGCCCAAGGACGGCACCGGCGGCGAATCGACGCCGCTGCGCGCCGACCCCGTCCCGCCGGTGACACCGGCTCCGGCGGCTGCCGCGCCTGTGCCAACCCCGAGCCCGGCTGCGGCTGCTTCGCCCGCGCCGGCCACGGCTGCCGCACCGGCCCCGACGCCGGCCGGAACCCCCGAAGGTTCGGCGTCGAAGTAGCAATCGCCAAAGCCCGGCCCTCGCAGGCCGGGCAAATTCTTGACCATCACTAGAGTAGCACTCTAGAGTGTTGATCTAGTGACGAGGACGAGCAGGTGAGCACAGCGCGCGAGGATCTGCTGGAAGCGGGATTGGCGGTGTTCGATCGGGACGGCTTCGAAGGCGCGACGGTTGCCGCGATCCGCAATCGGGCGCGGGCCTCCAACGGCAGCTTCTTCCACTTTTTCAACTCGAAGAAGGAGCTGGCCGGAACTCTCTTTCTGGAGGTCCTGCAGAGCTACCACGCCGCGATCATCACCTCGGTCGGTACATCCTGCGGCGCGCGCGAGGGCGTCGCGCGGCTGATCCGCGCCCATCTCGATTGGGTCGTGAACAACCGGCGCGAGGCGCGCTTCCTGTTCGAGATTTCCCGCAGCGAATGGGGCGAGGAGGTGCGCGGCGCGCAGCGCACCGAGAACTCGCGGCTGGCCGAGGGGATCGAGCGCTGGCGCGCGCCGCTGCTCGCCCGCGGCGAATTGCTGCCGATGAGCGCGGTGCTGTTCTTCAGCCAGATCATCGGTCCGGCGCAGATCTTCTGCCGGGCCTATCTGTCGGGCCGCGACCGCAGCGACCCGCGGGACCAGGTCGAGACGCTGATCGCCTGCGCAATCCGCGCGGTGGTGGCGCCGGGAGCGGCGGAGCAAACAGGAGAAACGTCATGAACGAAACCGATCCGGACTTCGCGCCGATCGCGGCACGGATCCGCGACAACGTCGGCCGGCAGGGCTTCATGGGCCATGTCGGTGCGGAATTGGCCGAGCTGTCGCGCGGCGCCTGCACGCTCGCGGTCGATCGGCGCCCCGAACTGTTGCAGCAGCACGGCCTGTTTCACGGCGGGGTGACGGCGTTTCTGGTCGACAACGCCACGACGATTGCAGCAGCGACGTCGCGCGGCCAGCCGGCGCTGACGGCGGAGTACAAGTTGAACCTGCTGTCGCCGGCGTCGGGCGATCGCCTGATCTGCCGCGCGCGGGTGGTCAAGCCGGGGCGTCAGGTCGCGGTGGTCGCGGCCGACGTGTTCTGCGTGATCGACGGCAAGGAAAAGCACACGGCGACGGCGTTGGCGTCGATTGCGATGCTCAACGACGCGGCCGCGGCACGAATCCAAAGCCCGGCCTGATCAGGCCGGGCTTCAGTCGGTTGGGTGGCGGAGACGGGCTTACTTCTGCTCTTCGGTGGCCGGCGCCGGCTCGACCTCGTCGTGCTGGGCTTCCGGATCGAAGAATTCGCCGGCGGCGGCAAGTGCCTCGGCGGCGGCGTCCTGGTCTTCCTGACGGGTCGAGATGTCCTCGCCGCGCTTGATCCGCTCGGCCTCGTCGGCGGAGCGGGCGACCGTCACGGCGACGCTGGCTTCGACTTCCGGATGCACCGCGATCGTGACCTTCTGCTGGCCGATCACCTTGATCGGCGAGTCCAGCCAGACCTGCGGACGGGTCACCGTGACGCCATCGGCGGCCAGCGCCGCGACGATGTCGCGCACCGACACCGAGCCGAACAACTGGCCGGATTCGGAGGCTTGGCGGATGATGACGATGTCGCGGCCGTCGATCTTCTCGGCGACCTTGGCGGCTTCACCCTTGGCCTTGATGTTGTTGGCCTCGAGCTCGGCCTTCATGCCGTCATACTTGGCGCGGTTGTCGGCAGTGGCGCGCAGCGCCTTGCCGCGCTTCAGCAAGAAGTTGCGGGCATACCCGTCCTTGACGCGGACGATCTCGCCCATCTGGCCAAGCTTGGCGACGCGCTCCAGCAGAATGACTTCCATTTTCGTTCTCCTTTAGGTGCTAAGTATCGGGTTGAGCGGTTGGTTCGAATCTCAGGATGCCGGCAGCGGCGGCGGCCGGCTGCGCAGATAGCGTTGTCGCAAACCGAACAGCGCATCGGCGATGCCGAGCGCCACCAGCGCGACGATCGGCCAGGTGAACACGACGACGGCGGTGTAGGCGCAGGCGAGCCAGAAGCTGCGGCTGGTGAGCGACAGCGTCACCGTGTGCAGCACGGCGAAACCGACGAGCGTGTAGGCGATGATCAGCGCGGTCGTCACGAGCTGCGCCACGATGGCGAGAAGGCCGCCGACGAAACTGAGGCCGAGCGCCACCAGCAGCGCGACCAGCGTCATCGGCGGCAGCGTCGTCGAGCGCAGCTCCGGCCATGGCCGGTTCAGCCGGCCCGAGGTCTGCGTGACCTTGGCGGCGAGCCACAGGTTCACCGTCAGCGTGACCATCGCGACAACCGTTGCCGCCATCGGCGCGACGACGACCAGCAGCTTGACGAAGTGTTCGATCTCGTCGCTGGGCTGCGCGTTGCCGGCGCTGAAGACCTTCAGGAGGCCGCGTCGCAGCTCGGCGGCAATCGTCTGGGCGTCCCAACCGAGCGTCAACAGCGCGCCGGCGGTGGTCACCACCGCGAAGGCTGCCACCCAGATCAGGATGCGGCCGACCGGATACCATTCGAGCTGAGGAGGCGCGGCTTCCGCGGCACCGCCGGTGGGGGCGGCGGCAATCGGCCGGCCGAGCAGCGCGAGATGGCCGAGCCACCAGCCGGGCAGGGCAACCATCGTCGCAAAGGCGATCCCATAGGGAAGGCCAAGGATCGCACCGACGCATCCGGAGGCGATGATACCGCCGATCGCGGCGGCGAGCGGACCCCAGCCGAGCGACGTCACCATCAGCGGCAACGGCGCCAGATAGAACAGCAGCAATGAGATCAGCGCGCCCGAAATGATCGAGGCGAACATCAAGGCCGACGCAGCGGCGGCCGCAATTGCAACGATGAATATTCCGATCATCAGCTGTCCCGCTCCTTTCGAGCGGTTAGAGGCGGTCTTGCGAGAGCCCCAACCATCGGCGACCGGACGACCCGGAAGCCTTATGAAGACAAGCGGCCGGCGACGCGCGCCGCCGGCCGAAGGCGATTACCTGATCACGTAGGGCAAGAGGCCGAGGAACCGCGCGCGCTTGATGGCGCGGGCGAGCTCACGCTGCTTCTTGGCGGACACCGCCGTGATGCGGCTCGGCACGATCTTGCCGCGCTCCGAGACGTAACGCATCAACAGCTTGGAATCCTTGTAGTCGATCTTCGGCGCATTCGCGCCCGTGAACGGGCAGGACTTGCGGCGACGGAAAAACGGACGGCGGGCACCAGCGTCAGCCATGATTCTTTACTCCTCGGTCGCTGCGTCTTCATCGCGCGGACGGCGCGGGCCACGATCACCACGGAACCCGCCACCATCGCGGTCGCCGCGGAAGCCGCCGCCGCGGTCATCGCGCTCGCGGTCACGGTCGGCCTTGCGCATCATCGCCGACGGACCTTCCTCGTGCTCTTCGACGCGCACGGTCAGATAGCGGATGACGTCTTCGTTGATCCGCTCCTGGCGCTCGATCTCGGTGACGACAGCCGACGGTGCGTCGATGTTCATCAGCACGAAGTGCGCCTTGCGGTTCTTGTTCATGCGGTAGGTGAGGGAGCGCACGCCCCAATTCTCGGTCTTGGTGACCTTGCCGCCGCCCTGTTCGACGATACCGGTGACCTGGGTGGTCAGTTCATCGACCTGCTGGGTGCTCGCGTCCTGACGCGCGAGGAAGACATGCTCGTAAAGAGGCATGGATGTCCTTTCCTAGTGTTGGCGCGGTTCCCGGCGACAAGCCCTTCGAGACCTTCGGAAAGGACTCGATGCTGCTCAGAAGGCGGAAGCACGGGACGACGGGCCGACTGGCCCTGCCACATCAAAATCAACTGGTGAATTTGCTGAGACCGTCCGTTCAGCTCCCGGCCGGGGCCCACGGATGGCGCGCTTTATACGGATTTTGGCCGCGAAGGCAAGGGTTCTTGGCCCGTGCGGATGTCTCTCACAAAGGCGCGCCCGCGGCAGACCACCTCAGCGCGATCCTCACGCGATTTCCCGTTGATTTCTTTGTTTGTATATCATACAAATATGCTCCGGGAGGACGATCATGGGTTCGGAAACCGCTGCCGACATGCCTGCGCCCGATCCGAAGCACGCGGTCCGCGCGACGCGGTCGGCCGGCCGCAAGATGCGCTCGCTGCTGCTCGATGGCGCCAGCCGCCTGTTCAAGGAGCGCGGACTGTCGGGCACCTCGATCTCCGACATCGCTGCGGCGGCGGACGCCTTTCCGAGCCAGATCACCTATTACTTCCGCACCAAGGAGGCGTTGTTCGTCGAGGCCGCCTGCCGCGACATGCTCTACCTGGCGCGCGCGACCGAGCAGGCCGCCCTCGAAGCCCACACCCCGCGCGACTACACGCATGCGCTGGCCGAGACCGTGACCGCGACGGATACCGTTGCCTTCTTCGCCGAAGCCTTGACCCTGACCAGGCGCCGACAAGACCTCGCACCGCTGGTCGAGCGCACCATCGAGCGTTTGCACAGTGAAGGTGCGCGTGCCTATGCAGGCCAGGTCGAGCGGCACGGTTGGCGAACGCTGCGCGCGCCCGAGGAGAGCTCGCGGCGATTCTGGGCGGTCGCGATCGGCGTGATCGTCGAAGGTTTTGCGATGGGCCGGGCGGCCGACGAGATGTGCCGCGAACTCTTGCGCGCGCTCGGCGAGCAGGCAACGGCAACAGCGCCGCACGAGGCCGCGCGGCTTCGCCTGGTCGGCGACTCCGCCACTTCACCCTCATCGGACGGGGAGACGAGCACATGACCGCGCTTCGCATGCGTGCCCGCGAGTTCCTGACCGAAGACGAGCTGGTTGCGGTCCGGCGGCGCGTGACATGGAAGGGTATTGCGCTGATCGCGCACGCCTGGGCGCTGATCCTGGGCGCGATCGCGCTCGTCGCATGGTGGCCCAATCCGCTGACCTATCTCCTCGCTGTGGCGATCATCGGCTCGCGCCAGCTCGGGCTTGCGATCCTGATGCATGACGGTGCGCATGGCTGCCTGTCGGCAGATGAAAAGACCAACCTCGCGCTGAGCCAATGGTTTTGCGCCTATCCGATCTTCGCCGAGACCCGCGGATATCGCCGCTATCACCTGCAGCATCACGCGCGGACGCAACAGGAGGACGATCCCGACCTCGTGCTGTCGGCGCCGTTTCCGATCACGCGGCTGAGCTATCGCCGCAAATTCCTCCGCGATATCACCGGCCAGACCGGCTACCAGCAGCGCAAGGCGCAACTGCTCAACGCGCTCGGGCCGAGGGAATGGCCGTTGGCGCGGCGCGCCGCGAACTTTTGGGACAAGCTCGGACCGCAATGCCTGACCAACGCGGTGCTGTTCGCGGGCCTCGCTGCGGCCGGCGTGTGGTGGGCCTATCCGCTGCTGTGGCTGGTGCCGCTTCTCACCTGGATGATGGTGATCACGCGGATCCGCAACATCGCCGAACATGCTGTCGTGCCCGATAGCTCAGATCCCTTGCGCAATACCCGCACCACACGCGCGAACTTTCTCGAGCGCCTGTTCATCGCGCCTTACTACGTGAACTACCATCTCGAACATCATCTGCTGTTTTACGTGCCCTGCTACAACCTGCCGCGTGTCCATCGCATCCTGAGCAGGAGCCGCTACGCCGGCCGGATGGAGGTGCAGCCGGGCTATGCCGCGGTGCTGCGGCTTGCGACCGGCAGGCCCGACCATGAGGATCGCCCCGGGCAACTGGTCAACAGCGCCCGCCGGGCGAGGGCGGGCGCCAAGGTTAACGCCGACCAGAACGCCGGCGGTTTCTAGCCCAACAGATCGACGGGCATCCCCAGGGTTCCTTCGGCGCGGCTTGACACGGCGGCCTCCGTCAGTGTCTTACGGCCCGGTCCGCGACACGGTGCAAGGCATCGTCCGGACCCGCCGAGGCATTTTTCGCGCGACGCGGATACCGTTCTCCCCCGCAGCAGACGCAGGGCGTTTGCCAGGGAAGATCTCGCTCAACTAGGTAGGGAGCGCCGATGACGGCAGCATTTACGTTTCCCGGGCAGGGCTCGCAGGCGGTCGGGATGGGCAAGGCCCTGGCCGAGGCCTTTCCGGTCGCCAAGGCGGTGTTCGACGAGGTCGATTCCGCGCTCGGTGAGAAGCTGACCGCGATCATCTGGGACGGACCGGGCGAGACGCTGCAGCTCACCGAGAATGCGCAGCCCGCGCTGATGGCGGTCTCGATCGCAACGTTGCGCGTGCTGGAGAGCGAAGCCGGCTTTTCGGTCGGCCGCGACGCTGCCTTCGTCGCCGGCCACTCGCTCGGCGAGTATTCGGCGCTGGCCGCGGCCGGCAGTCTCACCGTCAGCGACACCGCGCGCCTGCTGCGCACCCGCGGCCTGGCGATGCAGAAGGCGGTGCCGGTGGGCGCCGGCGCGATGGCCGCGCTGCTCGGTCTCGACTATGAGGCGGCCGTGGCCGTCGCCGACGAAGCCGCGCAGGGGCAGGTGTGCCAGGCCGCCAACGACAATGGCGGCGGACAGGTCGTGGTGTCCGGCGACAAGGCCGCCGTGGATCGCGCGGTCGAAATCGCCAAGGCCAAGGGCGCCAAGCGCGCGATGCTGCTGCCGGTGTCGGCGCCCTTCCACTGCAAGCTGATGCAGCCGGCGGCCGACGCGATGGCGCAGGCGCTGGCCGGCGTCACCATCAAGGCGCCCGCGGCGCCGCTCGTCTCCAACGTGCTGGCCTCCGCCATCACCGATCCCGACGAGATTCGCCGCCGCCTGGTCGAACAGGTCACCGGCACCGTGCGCTGGCGCGAGTCGGTTGCCTATATGGCAGGGCAGGGCGTGACGCGGTTCTTCGAGCTCGGCGCCGGCAAGGTGCTGAGCGGGCTCGTCAAGCGCATCGCCGACGGTGCCGTCGGCGTGTCGGTCGGCGGTCCGAACGATATTGCTGCGGCCAAGGATGCATTGGCGGCTTCGGCGTAAGCGGCCGAGAGGAGAGTTCGATGTTTGATCTGACTGGCAGGACGGCGCTCGTCACGGGTGCGACCGGAGGCATCGGCGGCGCGATCGCGCAGGCGCTGCACGCACAGGGCGCAACCGTGGCGATCTCGGGCACGCGGCGCGAGGTGCTGGACGGCTTTGCCGCCAAGCTCGGCGGCCGCGTTCATGTGTTGCCCTGCAATCTCTCCAGCAAGGACGAGGTCGAGGCATTGGTGCCGGCCGCAGAAGCGGCGATGGGGCAGGTCGACATTCTCGTCGCCAACGCCGGCATCACGCGCGACAATCTGTTCGTGCAATTGCGCGACGAGGATTGGGATGATGTCATCGCGGTCAATCTGACCGCGACCTTCCGGCTCGCGCGCGCCGCGACCAAGCTGATGATGCGCAAGCGCTTCGGCCGCATCATCGCGATCACCTCGATCGTCGGCGTCACCGGCAATCCGGGACAGGGCAACTACACCGCCTCGAAGGCCGGCATCATCGGCCTGATCAAGACGCTGGGCGCCGAATATGCCAAGCGCGGCGTCACCGCCAACTGCATCGCGCCAGGCTTCATCAAGACGCCGATGACGGACGCGCTCAACGAGAAGCAGCGCGAAACGATCCTGGCGAAGGTTCCTGCGGCGCGACTCGGGACGCCCGAAGACATCGCTGCCGCTGCGGTCTATCTGGCGTCCAACGAAGCCGGTTACGTCACCGGACAGACGATTCACGTCAATGGTGGAATGGCTATGATTTGAGCTGCTTACTGGCTCTCGCAATGCGGCGAAAGGCCGTTTTCGGGAGCCGGTTCAGGCGTGTAGTCAAGGCTTGGGAAGTATGGTAGCTGAACCCCAACGGATGGGCAAAGAACGCCATTGCAGGATTTTGAAACCCTGTATATTGGCGTGACAACGGCTGCCGTTTCGCCGGGGCTTAGTCGGCTACGACCGGGCCGAATCAAGACTATGCGCGATTGAGTAATCGAGACGACCACGATGGCTCGTATCGTCTTGGGGTCGGGTCCAATGGAACAACGAGGTTGAACGATGAGTGAGATTGGCGAGCGGGTTAAGAAGATTGTGGTCGAACACCTTGGTGTCGAGCCCGACAAGGTGGTCGATAGCGCAAGTTTCATCGATGACCTCGGCGCCGACAGCCTCGACACGGTCGAGCTCGTGATGGCCTTTGAAGAAGAATTCGGTTGCGAGATTCCCGACGACGCTGCGGAAACGATTCTGACCGTCGGCGACGCGACCAAGTTTCTTGAAAAGAACGCGAAGAGCTGACGCTTCTTGCGGAGTTGACGGAGCCGGACGGACCGTTGTCGAACGGTCCCCCGGTTTCTTATTATTGGCCGCCCATTGTGCGCCGGAGATTCTGAAATGAGACGTGTTGTCGTCACGGGGCTGGGCATGGTCACACCGCTCGGCTGCGGCGTCGACGCAACCTGGACACGCATTCTCGCCGGACAGAGCGGCGCGAAGAAGATCGATACGTTCGACGTGTCCGATCTGCCGAGCCAGATTGCCTGTCCCGTGCCACGTGGAGACGGGACCGAGGGCAGCTTCAATCCCGATCAGTGGATGGAGCCGAAGGACCAGCGCAAGGTCGACGACTTCATCATCTTCGCAATGTGCGCGGCCAAGCAGGCGCTCGACGATGCCAACTGGCATCCGGAGTCCGAAGAGGACAAGTGCGCGACCGGCACGCTGATCGGCTCCGGCATCGGCGGCCTCTCGGGCATTGCCGACACCGCGATCCTGCTGAAGGAGCGCGGGCCGCGTAAGGTGTCGCCGTTCTTCATTCCCGGCCGTCTCATCAACCTGGCATCGGGCTACGTCTCGATCGATCACGGCCTCAAGGGGCCGAACCATTCCGTGGTCACGGCCTGTTCGACCGGTGCGCATGCGATCGGCGACGGCGCGCGGCTGATCGCGCTCGGCGACGCCGACGTGATGGTGGCGGGCGGCACCGAATCGCCGATCTGCCGCATCGGCATGGCCGGTTTCTGCGCGGCGCGCGCGCTCTCCACCGGCTTCAACGATACGCCGCAGAAGGCCTCGCGCCCCTACGACAAGGATCGCGATGGCTTCGTGATGGGCGAGGGGGCCGGCATCGTGATCCTCGAGGAATACGAGCACGCGAAGAAGCGCGGTGCGAAGATCTACGCCGAGGTGATCGGCTACGGCCTGTCCGGCGATGCCTATCACATCACCTCGCCCTCGCCGGATGGCGACGGCGGCTTCCGCAGCATGAGCGCGGCGCTCAAGCGCGCCGGCCTGACCGCCGCCGACATCGACTATATCAATGCGCACGGCACCTCGACGCTGGTCGGCGACGAGATCGAGCTCGGCGCGGTCGAGCGTTTGCTCGGCAATGCGGCCTCCAAGATCTCGATGTCGTCGACCAAGTCGGCGACCGGCCATCTGCTCGGCGCTGCCGGCGCGATCGAGGCGATCTTCGCCATCCTTGCGATTCGCGATAACGTGGTACCGCCGACCATCAATCTCGATAATCCGTCGGTTCAAACGGCGATCGACCTTGTGCCTCATACGTCGCGCAAGCGTGACGTCAATGTGGCGTTGTCCAATTCATTCGGTTTCGGGGGCACCAACGCCTCTGTGATCGTACGGCGCGTGATCTAGCTGTAAGTCTTTAGAACTAGTCCACCGTTTTGCCGTATTCCGCGGTGACTCCTAAGAGCGGGCGTATGCTATTGGCAGGGCAGGGGTTTGTCCGGCCACGATTCAACCGGCAGGATTTTGGTTTGCATCGATGAGTGAGAGGCCGCCCATTTCACCGAGGAGTCCGCGTGCTGCGCTGGAGCCCGAGCAGGTTCCGCCGCCGCCGAAGCGCTCGGATCGTGCCCGTAATCCGTTCGTGATCGTCGGCAATGCGATCTTCACGATCCTGATCATCCTGATGATCGGGGCCGGAGCGACTTACTACTACGGCAAGCAGACGCTGGAAGCGCCCGGGCCGCTGCAGGAAGACAAGATCGTCAACATCCCGGCGCGCGCCGGCAAGCGCGACATCGCCGACGTGCTCCTGCGCGAGGGCGTCATCAACGTCAATCCCTGGGCCTTCATCGGCAGCGTGTTCGCGCTGAAGGCAAGCTCGGACCTCAAGCCCGGCGAGTACGCGTTCCAGAAGAGTGCGAGCCTGCGCGACGTCATCGCCACCATCGTCGAGGGCAAGGTGGTGCAGCATGCCGTCACCATTCCGGAGGGGCTGACCTCGGAGCAGATCGTGGCGCGGCTCTCCGACAACGACATCTTCACCGGCTCGGTGCGTGAGATTCCGCGCGAGGGGACGTTGCTGCCGGAGACCTACAAGTTCCCGCGCGGCACCACACGCGATCAGGTGATCCAGCGCATGCAGCAGGCGCAGAAGCGCGTGCTCGCCGAGATCTGGGAACGTCGCAATCCGGACACGCCGCTGAAGTCGCCGGAGCAACTGGTGACACTGGCCTCGATTGTCGAAAAGGAAACCGGCCGCGCCGACGAGCGCAGCCGCGTCGCCGCGGTGTTCGTCAATCGCCTGCGGCAGAGGATGAAGCTGCAATCCGACCCGACGATCATCTACGGCCTGGTCGGCGGCAAGGGCACGCTGGGACGCCCGATCAAGCGCAGCGAGATCACGCAGCCGTCGCCCTACAACACCTATGTGATCGACGGCCTGCCGCCCGGGCCGATCGCCAATCCCGGGCGCGCTTCGCTGGAGGCGACCGCCAACCCCGCGCGCACCCGCGATCTGTTCTTCGTTGCTGACGGCACCGGTGGCCACACTTTCACCGAAACCTACGATCAGCACGCCAAGAACGTCGCCAAGCTGCGCACGATGGAAAAGCAGATCCAGAACGACACCGTCGAGCCGGCGGATGATCCGCCGCCTGCGGCCGCGGCTCCGGGGTCGACCGATACCAATCCGACGGCGGCCACGCCGCCGAAACCAACCAATCAGAGGAAGCCTCCGCGCGGTCGCCAGGGGGCGGCCCAGCAGACCAATTCGCCGCCGGTCGTGCAGCGCTGAGCTTCGATGTCCCGTGGGTGGAACGTAATTCCACTTTCACGGAATCCGTTTTAAGGTCGCAAGGCTCCGAGGGAGTCTCGTTGGCTCCAGGTGAGCCCCATATCCTTTTGCTGGAGAGTTTCACGCGATGGCGCTGTCGAGCATGACTGGCTTTGCCCGAAGCCATGGCGCAAGCGGTCCCTACACCTTCGAGTGGGAGCTGAAGTCGGTCAACGCCAAGGGCTTTGATCTGCGGTTACGGTTGCCGCCCGGCTGGGACGAGCTGGAGGCTTTCGCCAAGAAGCGCGCCGGCGAGTTGCTGTCGCGCGGCACGGTCTATGCCAATCTCAGCGTCAAGCGCACCGATGCCGCGCAGACCGTCCGAATCAATGAGGACGTGCTGGAAGCCGTCGTGAAGGTCGCCGGTACGCTGGCGCAGCGCATCGACGCCGTGGCGCCGAGCATCGACGGCCTGCTCGCCATCAAGGGTGTCATCGAGGTGGCCGAACCCGAGAGGAATGAGGAAGAAGACAAGGCGGCGCGCGATGCAGCCGCGAAAGCCTTCGAGCAGGCGCTCGGCAGCCTGGTCGAGATGCGCCGCCGCGAGGGCGATGCACTCGGCCAGATCCTGATGCAGCGGATGGACGAGATCGAACGGCTCGCCAAGCGCGCCGAAGCCGCCCCGGGCCGCAAACCCGAGGCGATCAAGGCGCGGCTGGCCGAACAGATCGCGGCACTGCTGGAGACCTCGGAGCGGTTCGACGCCGACCGTCTCAGCCAGGAGGCGATCCTGATCGCCACCAAGGCCGATATCCGCGAGGAGCTCGACCGCATCGCCTCGCATGTTGCGCAGGCGCGCGAGATGATCGGGAAGGGCGGGCCCGTCGGGCGGCGGCTCGACTTCCTGGCGCAGGAGTTCAATCGTGAGGTCAACACCTGCTGCTCGAAGTCAAACGATCTCGAATTGACCAACACCGGGCTCGAGATGAAGAACGTGGTCGAGCAATTCCGCGAGCAGGTCCAGAATCTGGAGTGAGCGATGACGTCGCAGGGTTTTGACGGCGTGGAGCGGCGCGGACTGATGTTCGTGCTGTCGTCGCCTTCGGGCGCCGGCAAGACGACGCTGTCGCGCATGCTGATCGACCGCATGCCGGGGCTGAAGATGTCGGTATCGGCAACCACGCGGCCGATGCGGCCGGGCGAGGTCGAGGGCCGCGACTATTTCTTCGTCGACAAAGCGAAGTTCGAGGCGATGGCCAAGCAGGGCGACCTGCTGGAATGGGCGACCGTGTTCGACAATCGCTACGGCACGCCGCGCCAGCCGGTCGAGGCAGCGCTGTCAGCCGGCCAGGACGTGCTGTTCGACATCGACTGGCAAGGCACGCAGCAATTGCGCGAGAAGGCGCGCGCCGACGTGGTCAGCGTCTTCATCCTGCCGCCGTCGGCTGCCGACCTCGAGAAGCGGCTGCACACCCGTGCGCAGGATTCCGAGGAAGTCATCCGCGGCCGGATGAACCGCGCCACGCACGAGTTGAGCCATTGGGCGGAATACGACTACATCGTCGTCAACCAGAACGTCGACGATGCCTTCGCCGAGGTACAGTCGATCCTGAAGGCGGAACGGCTCAAGCGCGAGCGGCGCACGGGACTCACCGAGTTCGTGCGCGGCCTGCAGCGCCAGCTCTAGCCGCTTCAATTGGCCGTGCTGCGCGCCAGGCGCTGCAGCATCGCCGTGATCTGCTGATTCCTATCCTCGGTCTCATCGAGATTTCGCGCGACCGCGCGGCGAGGCATCGGCGGCTCGGGTCGGCGCGGTGGCAGTTCGGACAGCCGAAGCGGAGATTCCAGGCGGATCGGCAGGTCCGGTGAACGCATCGAGTCCCATGGTGCGTGCCACTCGTCCTGGATATCGGAGGGCGGCGTACGCCTGCGGGTCAGGCGGAGGACGAGGGCACTGACGAGGCCTGCCAGCGCCAGCGCGCCGACCATCACGATCAGCAACATCTGCGTCGAGGATGAGGTCTTCTCCGCCGTCGTTTCGACCGCGGCGGGCGCGGCCGGTGCAGTGGCGTTCACCGACGGCTGCTGCGCATCTGCCTGCTCGGGTGCGGGAGGCTGAGGCGTGGCGTGCCGCGTGCCGTTGGAGCCGGCCATGCTCGTCGCATCCAGCCAGCGCGCGGACGTCTGCGCATTTGCGTCAGGGGGCGTTGCGGGCGCGCTTGTGTCGGGTGCCGTGTTGCTGCTGCCCGCCTGACTGGCCTCAGGCGTTGCGGCCGGCGCGGCTGCAGCTTGCGACAAGGCCAACTCGGCATGCGCGTCGGCGACCGACGGGCGCATCGCTGACTGCGGCTGTGGTTGAGCCTGCGGCTGTGGCTGTGGTTGAGCTTGCGGCTGTGGTGGTGTGGCGTCTGCCGTTGCCTCGGGCGAGGGCTGCTGCTGCGCGGTGGCGGTCTTGGTTGCCTTATTCTTGGCCTCACCGATGTACCAGCACTTGGCCTTGGTCGTGCGATCCTGGTGATAATACCAGTGCTTTCCTGCGCCCGCCGGTCCCTTGGGCGCGGACTGGCAACTGTCGGCCGTCTTGGTATCCGCGGTGGTGGCCGCATTCTGCGCCACGGCCGTGAAATTTGCGCCGGCCAGGATGCTCGCGACGAGCGCCGAAGCAAATTTTGCTGAACGATTCGACATTGACGTCCCCGGTATTTCTTTTGCGTAAACGCTTGCGATCCAATCTCGGTAAAGAGTTGGGTCGCAATGCGCCGCAAATCCGGAGCGGGTAGGGCTTAATTGAGGCTCACGGCATCGCGCAATTGCGGCGCTACGGTGGCAAGAGAGTTGGACAGCGTGTCCCTCCCAGGTTCCTGGCCGGTTCCACTCGTGCGCCGTTTCGTTCCGAGACTAGTTGCTCTCCAGCACGTCGCTGAACAGCACGTAACGCTGGCCGTTAAATCGAACCAGACGCATCTGCTTGATCGGCCGCAGGTCGGTCGGCGAGGTCCGCAGCCGGATGCCGGGCAGCAGCAACGGCAGCTCCATGTCGAGATGCGAGGCCTGCTTCATGATGTTCTCGCGCGTCAGGTCGTTGCCGCACTGCTTGAGGATCTGCACCACCGCGTAACCGATGTTGTAGCCGTAGGGCGCGTAATAGTCGCTCTTGTCGACGTGCGGATTGTATTTGTCCATCCAGACGTTCCAGGCCTGCATGGCCGGATCGTCCTTCCACTGCGGATCGGCCGGGTCTTTCTGGTAGGCGGCCGAGATCACGCCCTTGGCTGCCTCGAAGCCGGCCGGGCGGATTGCGCCCGCGATCGAGGAGCCGACGCTGGAGAGGAATTCCTGCGGGTGCCAGCCGATGTCGTAGGCCTTGCGGATCGCTTGCGCGGCAAACTTCGGCACCGAGGCGATGAACAGCACATTGGCGCCGGCGGCTTTCAGCGACACGATCTGCGAATCCACCGTCGGGTCGCTGGTGTTGTAGGTTTGCTGCGACACGATCATCGTCGCGGCCCTGTCGCCGAGCCCGTGCTTGAAGCCCATCACGTAGTCGCGCCCGAGATCGTCGTTCTGCGCGAGGATCCCGATCTTCGCATCTGGTAGCGTCGACAAGATATACTTGGCGTAGATCTCACCTTCGGACGCGTAATGCGGCGTCCAACTCATCGTCCACGGATAGTGCTCGGGATCGTTGAAAATGGTCGCGCCGGAGCCGACGAACAGATGCGGCACCCGCTTCTGGTTGATGTACTTCACCACGGCCATGTTGGGCGCGGTGCCGACCGGATTGACGAGAAACAACACCTCGTCGCTCTCGATCAGGCGGCGGATCTGCTCGACCGTCTTGGGCGGGCTGTAGGCATCGTCAAGGCTGATGAAGTTGATCTTGCGGCCGTTCACGCCGCCCTGATCGTTGATCATCGCAAAATAGGCGGTGATCGAGACGGCGCCCGCCGAATAGGCCGACGCCGGACCGCTATAGGGCGTCGTGGTCCCGATCTTGATCTCGTGGTCGGTGGCCCCGGGCCCATAACGCGTTTGCGCAGCGGCCGGTGTGGCGGCAAGGGCGAGCGCGAGCGCCGCCCATGCCGCGAACGTCGAACGTTTCCTCCTCATGCGCGTCCTCCCCGGTTGTTTGGGTGAGGCCGGCGGGACGTCCGCTAAAGCGCGATCAGGCTCTAGTTCTTCAAGACGATGCGTCCCACGACTTTGCCGGCCCGCAATTCATCGATCCATTTCTGGACGTCGGCCATCGGCTCTTCCTTCATCGGCGTCGGCCTGATCTTGCCCGCGCGGGCGAGCGCCATCAATTCCTGCCCTTCGGCCAGCGTTCCCACCATGAAGCCCTCGATGGTCATGCGCTTGTAGACCCATTGCACCATCGGCAGGCTGAAGTTGCCGCCCATCAGGCCGGACACCACGATCTTGCCGCCGCGCGCCACCGTCGACACCGCAAACGCCATCGACTTCTCGTTGCCGGCGAAGTCGACCACGCCGTCGAAGCCGCCATCGCTCTCCTTCAGCATGCGCTTGACCACGTCCGGCTCTGCCGGGTCGTAGGCGGCGGCCGCGCCGTTCTTCAGCGCGGTCTCGCGTGCGGCGGGGCTGAGATCGGCAACCGTGATCGGCTGCTTGAACATCGCCTGCGCGAACGACAGACCCATCATGCCGACGCCGCCGAGGCCGATCAGCAGCAGATTGCGCTGGCGCGGCCGATCGACCAGGCGCTTCAGCGCGCCATAGGCGGTGACACCCGAGCACATCAGGGTCGCGGCCTGATTGACCGGAAGCGGATCATAGTCGAGCAGGTATTTCGCGTCGGGCACCAGGACGTGCGTGGCGAAGCCGCCGTCGATGGACACGCCAAGGAAGCGCTGCTTGACGCAGAGGTTCTCGTCACCGTTCTGGCAGTCGCGGCACTGACCGCAGCCGATCCAGGGGAAGACGGCTTTCTTCGATCCGATCAGGTCCTTCGACACCTCGGCGCCGACCTCGTCGACGACGCCGGCGATCTCGTGGCCGAGCGTGAAGGGCAGGGTCATGCCGCGGGTGGTGTCGAGTTTCTTGCCGCCGCCGAGATCGGCATAGCCGTCCTGGATGTGGAGATCGGAATGGCACAGGCCGCAACGCTCGATGCGAACGAGAACCTCGCGTCCCTGCGGCTTGGGCGTGTCCACAATGGTTTCGCACAGCGGCGCATCGAATTTGACGAGGGATTGGCGAACCATACGCGCCATTACGTTTTCTCCTGATGTTCTATTTTGTGGACCGTATATCGGCCAATTCACGTGCCATGGCAACAAAGCCCGTGACCGGGATGGTTTCGGCGCGGCGCGTGGCATCGACATGGGCGGCCGCGGCGAGCCGCGCCGGATCGACCGACAGCGATTTCAGGCTCTGGCGCAGCATCTTGCGGCGCTGGCCGAAGGCGGCTGCCGCCACCTGCTCGAGCATGCGGCGGTCGCACAGCTCGGGCGCCGCGCGCGGTATCAATCGCACCACCGAGGACGTGACCTTCGGCTGGGGCACGAACGCGGCGGGCGAGATGTCGAACAGGATCTTGGTCTCGGCCCGCCAGTTGGCGAGCACCGCGAGCCGCCCATAGGCCTCTTCGTCCTGATGCGCGACGATGCGCTCGGCGACCTCGCGCTGGAACATCAGCACCATCATGTCGTACCAGGGCGGCCACGGCTCGATCGAGAGCCAATCGACCAGAAGCTGGGTCGCGATGTTGTAGGGCAGGTTGGCGACGATCTTGGCCTTGCCGCCATCGAGCAGCGGACGCGGATCGAAGCGCTGCGCGTCGCCATGCACGATCTCGACGCGGCCGGGATAGCGCTTGACGATGTAGTCGAGCGCGGCAAGCGCCCGCTCGTCGCGCTCGATGGCGATCACACGCTTGGCGCCGAGCGCAAGCAGCGCGCGCGTCAATCCGCCGGGACCGGGCCCGACCTCGATCACGGTGGAATCCTCGAGCGGACCCGCGGCGCGCGCGATCCGCGCGGTGAGATTGAGGTCGAGCAGGAAATTCTGACCGAGCGACTTGCGTGCCGACAAGGAATGTTCGCGAATGATGTCGCGCAGCGGCGGCAGGTCGTCGATCGCGCTCATCGCGGCGGCGCCGCAGCGGCCATGCGCGCGGCGAGCCGGAGGGCGGCGATCAGGCTCGCGGGATTGGCCTTGCCGGTGCCGGCGATGTCGAATGCGGTGCCGTGATCGGGCGAGGTCCGGATGAACGGTAGTCCCAGCGTGACGTTGACGGCGTCCTCGAACGCAATGGTCTTGATCGGGATCAGTGCCTGGTCGTGATACATGCAGATCGCGCAATCATAGGTCTTGCGCGCGGCCTCGTGAAACATGGTGTCGGCCGGCAGCGGACCTCGGGCGGCGATCCCGCCGCGTTGCAGGGTCTCGACGGCCGGCGCGACGATCTCGATGTCCTCCCGGCCGAGCGTGCCGTCTTCTCCGGCATGCGGGTTGAGGCCGGAGATGGCAAGGCGCGGCGCTGGGAGGCCGAACCGCGCCTTCATGTCCGAGATGACGATCCGCGCGGTCGACACGATCAGATCGGTTGTGAGCTGCGCCAGCGCTTCGCGGACCGACAGGTGGATCGTCACCGGGACGACGGCGAGGGTCGGTGACCACAGCATCATCACCGGCTGCGGCGCGCGCGCTCCCTTGGCCGCAAGCTCCGCGAGGAATTCGGTGTGCCCGGGATGGCGGAAGCCGGCGCGATACAGCACGTTCTTGGCGATTGGGTTGGTGACGACGGCGCCGGCCTTGCCGGCGACGACATCGGCGACCGCCTGGCGGATCGAGGCCATCGCGGCCTCCGCGCTCGTTCCGTCGGGTTTTCCCGGTCGTGCTGTCGCAGCCTTGCCGGTGGCAACGACGGGCAGGGCGCGCGAAAACGCAGCGGATGCTTCCTCGGCGGTGACATCGGCAAGCTCGACGGTGAGCCCGAGCGCCTTGGCACGTTCGGCAAGGGAAACGCGATCACCGAGCAGGTAGAAGGGCGGGAGATCAAGCTCGCGCCGCCGCAGCCATGCGGCGAGAGTGATGTCGGGACCGATGCCCGCGGGCTCGCCGGATGTCAGCGCGAGAGGTTTGGCCATGCGTCAACGATAGTCGATCATCGCCCGCCTGGATATTCGATCATCGCGGATTTGCGGACTTCCTGCAGGTAGGACTTCGACTTCGCCTCGTACTTCTGGGCGTACATCTTCTCGCGGATCTCGCGCTTCTTCGGCGTATCGACGGTGGTTGCCCGACGCCCGCAGAGCACGACCATCTCGATGCCCTGCTTGGTGACCTCGGGGGCCGTCAGATGGCCGACCGGCGTCTTGTCCAGGACCTCGCGCAGCGAGGGAGGCAGGTCTGCCGAGGTCTTCACGACGATTTCGCGGATCGCAGCATTGCGCATCGACTTGAAGTACGAGTTGGCTTCCTCGCAACTGGTCACGCGTTCGCGCAGGCTCTCCGCTTCCTTGCGCCGTCCCTCGAACTCGGATTGCGGCGCGCCGCGCGGCACGATCAGGACGACCGGCTGCATCCTGTATTCGAAGGCGTCGGCGTCGGCCGCCTCGCCGGCCGCCTTGACGGCAGTATTCACGTCCTTTTCGCCGACCTGCAGACTTTCCTTGAAACGGCCACGGACCAGACTGGTCCAAACCATGTCGGCCCTGATGCGCTGCTTTAGCGTGTCCGGTCGGATGCCCTTGCTTTCCAGCACCTTGGTGAGCTGGTCGCCCGACAGCCGCATCCGCTGTGCCATTCCGCCAAAGGCTTGGTCGATATCGCTGGCGGAAGGGTCGACGCCGAATTTCTTGGCTTCCTTGATCTTCACCTTTTCGTCGATGAGATCATTGAGGATGGCCTTGCGATCGGGATTCTTGGTGCCGGTCAAGGCGTTCAGCTTGGCGCGCTGCTCGATGTCGAAATTGGTGATGGGATCGCCATTGACCATGACGGCGATGGTCTGGGCGTGCAAGCGAGCGCCGCCTCCGAGGAGGAGAACGAGGGCCAGCAGGGAACTCAGCAGGAGCGAATAGCGGCGAGTTGGCAGGCTAGCTGTCGTCATCGTCATGTCAGCCGTCTAAACCCATTCGGGAGCCATGGGCCCCGGCCAGCCCACGCTCGGTTCTACGCTATTGGACGCCGGCCGAACTGCTCGCCGTCGACGATTGCGCGATGGTTCGCAGGCCGATCTGGAACATGAAAGCGTGGCTGAGAACGGGCGGCGTGCTGCCAGCTTGATATGTGTAGGACGTGACATAGTTGGCGGCCAGCACGAAGCAGTCGTCCACATAGCCTGCGCCGACCACATACTGGTTGATTTTGTTCGCTTCAAGGTCCCAGCGCGCCGCACCCTGGACCACCCAGTTCGACGCCACCTTCACCGAGCCGCTGGCGAGGAGGCCTTCGCGGCGGGTCAGATATCCGAGTTCCGGCTGCGCCGCATAGTTGCCGTACATCAGGCTGACCGACCAGCGATCGAAGTTGGCGCTACCCTGGGCCTCGAACCGGTTCACGTTCCAGGTGGCCTCGTCCATCCGCGAGCGGACGCTGAACGTGTAGGTCCGGTTCGGCGAGTAGGCGACGCTCGCGACATAGTCCGATCGGGCGTTCTGCAGGCCGGAGTCGACGCCGGTGTTGGTGACGTCGGCGACCGCGAACGAGTTCAGCCCGAACAGTTGGTAGGACTGGCCGAACATCGCCTTCACGCTGCCGCCGCGATCGAACTGCGTGGTGGCCTGCACGCCGACATTGGCGCGGCTGCCGCCCTCGACGCGGTCGTAGCCGGAGAACTTGTCGACCGCGAACAGGTTGCTGGTGTCGAACACCAGGCTCTGGGCGTCCTCGTTCGGAAGTCTGCCGGCATCGGGCTCGTTGGGCCGGATGATGACCTGCGCGATCGGCTCGATCGTGGTGGTGCCCCACGGCTGCACGTTGATGAAGGGATAGCGGTACTCGAAGCCGACGGCCGGCATCAGGCGGACCGTCTGGGTGTCGCCGACCGGCAAGAAGTTGGAGACGCCGGGCTGGTTCGAGATGTCGGCGTTGATCGCATCGCCACGGACGCTGACGAACGGCGTCCAGATCTGGCCGAACGGATCGGTGTAGGACTTGCGCCACTGCGCCTCGGCGGTGAAGCGGGTGTAGGTGCCGGGCATGCCGCGCAGCAGGCACTGCTGCGGCGTCCGCGCCATCGAATCGGCGGACGTGGGCGTGCACAACGGGTTATTGGGGTCGTTGGCGAGCGTCGTGATCGGATCGAACACCGCGGTTTCGCGGGTCAGGTTGGTGAAGTTCATCTTGTAGCTGAACTCACCACCCAGGATCGGGCTGTTGATCACGTTGTTGTAGTCGATGACCGGCGCGACGACCGGCACCTTGTCCTGGTTGCCGGAGAAGCTGAGGTAGTAGATCGCGCGCGCGTCGAAGAAGCTGCGGTTGCCGACGCCGGTCAGGTAAAGCTGCGAGATCGCTTCCGTCGGCAGCGACATGAACGACCCGAACGGATCCTTGTACTGGGCCAGCCGATAGTCGGACATGAAGAAGTAGTCGGACAGCAGCACGCCGTCCCAGCCAAAGGTCCACTTGTCGTTCAGCGCGAACTGACCCTTGGTCTCGATGCCGCCACGGAACTGGCGATCGCCGGGCTGGCCGGCAAAGGCGCCGGGATCGAGCTGGTCGATGCCATAGACGCGGATCTGGTAGGCGCCGTTCGACAGGCGCTGACGGAATTCGCCCTGCAGCAGGACGCCTTGCTTCGACGTGATGCGCGGATTGAAGGTCACGTCGTAGTCCGGCGCGAGCGAGAAATAGTAGGGGATTTCGACGCCGACACCGTAGGCCGAATAGGTGGTGAAAGCGGGCATCAGGAAGCCGCTCTTGCGTTTCACCGTCGGATCGGGCGTCGAGAAATAGGGCAGATACGCCATCGGAACGCCGAAGAATTCGAGCTGGGCGTTCTCGAAGTAGAGCATCTTCTCCGTCTGGTTATGGATGATGCGCGCGCCCTTGACCTGCCAGAGCGGCGGCTTCTTCGGATCGTCCTTACAGGGGGCGCAGGCGGTATAAACACCGTTTTCGAAGACGGTGTAGTTGCCGCTGGTGCGATCGGCGCGGGTCGCCGCCATCCGGGTCTGGTCTTCGGTATCGACGCGCAGCGAATCGACAAAGCCGTCGCGGTAGTCGTCGCTCAGATCCAGGATGTTGGCGTAGGTGATCTTACCTTCCGCATCGGTCATGCGGATGTTGCCTTCGGCGTGAAGGCGCTTGGTCTTCTGGTCGTAGATGACCTTGTCGGCCTCGACGCTGGTGCCGTTGTAGAACATCTGCACGTTGCCGACCGCCGACACGCGCTGATTGTTGTAGTCGTAATCGACCTCGTTGGCCTGGACGAGCATCTGCCCGTCATTCTTGGCCGGCGGCCGCGTCGGCTTCGGCGGGCGCGGATTGTAGGTGAAGCTCTGCGCGGCGGCTGGCGTCGGCACGGCAACGCCGAGCGTGCCGACCGCGACAAATGCGGCGACGAGCGTGGAGAGTGAGACGCCAAGCGCGGCCATGCGGCTGCGAGAACGGCGCAGGGCACTGCGCCGCCCGAACACAGGCGACCTCAACTGGCGGGCGGCGACAACGGCCACTACCCGTCCTCCTGATACAGCAAGGCCAAGAAACCGGTGAGGCCGCCGACAACGACAGGCAGCCACGCCGCAGCGATGGGATGCATCAACTCAGCCTTGCTCAAATCCTCAGTTACTTTCGAGAGCACGTAGAGCAGAAAGCCCGCACCCACGCCACTCAAAACCATCTTCTGCACGCCGCCCATCCGGAAGAAGCGGAGGCTCACGGAAGCCGCCAACATCACCATTGCAGCCAGCAAAAATGGCTGTGCGATGAGCTTGTGATACTGCAAGCGATAGCCGGCGGTCGCGAACCCTGAGCTCTCCGACGAACGGATGTAGTTCGGTAGTTGCCAAAAGGACACAGTTTCGGGGGTCGAAAAACTGTTGCGAACCTGGGCCGGGGTGAGGGTGGTGGCCAGGTAGAAGGTGTCCTGGTCCACCGGGGCCTTGTCGAGGGTGTATCTGCGTACCCCTTTGAACACCCAGCGTCCCTCTTCGAGAGTCGCTTCGCGCGCCTCGATTCGCTCCTTGAACTGTAGCTCGGTGTCGAATCGGAACACGGTCAGGCCGGTCAGCCGCACGCCCTGCTGCTCGCTGCGGGCCGCATTGATGATCGCCTGACCTTCGTTGTTGATCTGGTTCAGCCAGAAGCCGGACGCGTCCTGAATACCGCCGCCCGGTGCCGAGCCGAACAGCTCGGCCTCCATCCGTTTCGACAGCTCGCGCAGATTCGCGGAGATCGGGTTGTAGGCGGTGGTCGCGATGATGCCGAGCAGGATCGCGCTGGCGAGAGCAGGCGAGATGAATTGCCAGGCCGAGACGCCGGCCGCGCGCGCCACGACCAGCTCCAGCCGGCGCGACAAAGCGAGGTAGCAGGTCATCGCGCCGATCAGCACGCAGAACGGCATCAGCTTCTCGAGGAGCTGCGGCACCCGGAACAGCGAGGTTTCCGCAACCGTGATCGCCGAGACGTCGACCAGCCCCGACGTCTTGCGCACCATCTCGATATAGTCGACCAGCACCAGCAGCACGAAGATGCTCACGAACACACCGACCGCCGAGATCACGAAGCGGCCGGCGAAATAGCGCCCGAGCGTGTTTGTGACCATGCTCATGCGGTCACCGGGCGTCGGAAGAAGCGGGCAATGCGCTCGTTATTCCTGTTGATCGTCTCCATCAGGGCGGGCGGCGGCTCGACGACCACGCCGCCGACAATCATCCAGATACCGACGCCGATTCCGCCGAACAGCATCAGGTATTGGACGAGCGCGGCCCACGGGGTCTTCACCGTCATCACCGAGCAGGCGAAGCCAACCATGCGCAGGCCGAAAACCGCGAGCACTGATCCGCCGATCGAGAAATTGCGGCTCTGGCGCGTGGTCCGCGGCGCACCGAGGAACGCGAAGGTGAGCGCGGCGAAGGCGAACGGATAGATCGGCGCCATGAAGCGGTCATGCAGCTCGGCACGGAATTGGCCGGGTATCTGCTTGTAGACCGGATCGTCTTCGGACGGGGACATCAATTCCCAGAGGTAGCGCTCGCGGATGCCGAGCGTGACGTCGCGCCCCTGATTGGAGAATTTCGACATGTCGAAAGCGTAGCGCTGGAACGCGACCAGCGCCGGATCGCGCTTGCCGACCTCGAATCGCTCCAGGTTGCCGTCCTCCAGCACGAGATACGAGCCGCTCTCGTTCTTCAGCACGGTGCCGTGGTCGGCGACGATGGTGACGCGCTCCTGCGGATCGCGGCGATCGTCGACGAAGATGCCGCCGAGCACGCCGCCAGGCAGGCGTTCGCGGATTCGAATCGTGAGATTCTGGTCGAGCTGGGCAAAGCGGCCGGGCTGCAGGATGTTGGTCAGCACGTCGGCGGTGATCTCGGCATCCCATTGCTTAATACGCCGCATGCCGTCGGGGGCGAGATAGGCGCCGATAAAGGCGACCAGCGCCGCCACCACGCAGGTGGCATAGAAGAATGGATAGAACAGCCGGAACGGCGAGAAGCCCGCCGCGTTCATCACGATGATTTCGGAATCGGTCGCGAGCTTGTTCAGCGTGTGCGAGATCGCGATCATCAGCGCGATCGGGGCGATGATCAGAACGAGCGCCGGGATGACCAGACCTGTGATGCCGAGGAAGGTGAGGATGGTCTGACCCTGGCTCGTCATCAGATCGATGCCGCGCAACGCCTGCGTAATCCAGATCACCCCCGTGAGGCTGACCAGGACAAGCGCAAACGAAGCCAGCGTCGTTTTGAAGATGTACTTGTCGATCGACCCCATGTCGCTACCGCACGACCCCCTGACGCGCCAAAACGCACGGCTTTCGACCAACCCCGTCAAACCGGGTTCCCCGATGGTCGAGCCGCGGATCCGTCCGGCTCACTCTCTCACTACCATCCCTTTGATCCGTCAACAAAATGGCCGCGCCAAGGCGCGCTTAATTTATGGTTAATTATTCGCTTTTGTGACCTTCCGGCCACTCCGGCGCTTGGCAGCGGCGCGGCCGACAGGCCATAGTGTGGCCAACGCGGTCCGGATCACTTCCGGCCACTCCCGCAACCCCTGTCGCAAGTGTCTTAGGGGCCACCTCATGCGCCCCGGCCAACACCCTGAATTCTGGAGGAATTTCCTATGTCCGACGCCGTCAAGGTCGGCTTTGTCCCATTCTCCGCGCCTGCTCGCGGCATTCTGGTCGCATTTTGCGACGGTCAGTTGAAGCTGGGGACGGCGACTCGCAAGGCGCTGGGGGCTGCCGCCGAGACGGTGAAGCGGGCTGCTGCCGCCAACCAATTCAAGGGCAAGAGCGGCGCGGTGCTGGACATCCTCGCGCCGGAAGGCCTCAAGGCCGAGCGGCTGATCGTGATCGGAGCCGGCAAGCCGTCCGAGCTCAAGGAGACGGACTTTCTCAAGTTCGGCGGTGTTGCGGCCGGCAAGCTTAACGCCGGCAGCACCGCCATGACTCTGATCGCCGAATTGCCCGAGGAGGCGATGACGGCGGATCAGGCGGCTGCGATCGCCACCGGTATTCGCCTGCGCGCCTACAAGTTCGACCGCTACAAGACCAAGAAGAAGGACGGCGAGAGCGGCGCGGTGCGGGCTGACGTCTCGATCGCCGTTGCCGACGCTGCGGCCGCGAAGAAGAGCTTTGCGCCGCGTGCATCGATCGTCGACGGCGTCCACCTGGCGCGAGAGCTCGTCAACGAGCCGCCGAATGTCCTTTATCCCGAAGAGTTCGCGCGCCGCGCCGGCCAGCTCCGCAAGCTCGGCGTCACCGTCGAGGTGCTGGACGTGAAGGCGATGACCAAGCTCGGCATGGGGGCGCTGCTCGGCGTCGCGCAGGGATCGAACCGGCCCGGCCGCACCGTGATCATGCGCTGGAACGGCGGCTGGAAGGGCGATGCGCCGGTTGCCTTCGTCGGCAAGGGCGTCTGCTTCGACACCGGCGGCATCTCCATCAAGTCGGCCGGCGGCATGGAGGACATGAAAGGCGACATGGGCGGCGCGGCCTGTGTGGTCGGGCTGATGCATGCGCTCGCGGCGCGCAAGGCACGCGTCAATGCTGTCGGCGCCATCGGTCTCGTCGAGAACATGCCCGACGGCAACGCCCAGCGCCCCGGCGACATCGTGACCTCGATGTCCGGCCAGACCATCGAGATCATCAACACCGACGCCGAGGGGCGCCTCGTGCTCGCCGACGTGCTCTGGTACGTCGCCAAGAAGTTCAAGCCGAAGTTCATGGTCGATCTCGCAACGCTGACCGGCGCGATCATGGTTGCGCTCGGCACCGATCACGCCGGCCTGTTCTCCAACAATGACGAACTTGCCGAACGCCTTGCCAAGGTCGGGCTCGAGACCGGCGAGAAAGTCTGGCGCATGCCGCTCGGCCCCGAATACGACAAGCAGATCGACTCGCAGTTCGCCGACATGAAGAACACCGGCGGGCGCAACGGCGGCTCGATCACCGCCGCACAATTCCTGCAGCGCTTCGTCGATGGCACGCCATGGGCCCACCTGGACATCGCCGGCACTGCGATGGGCGCGCCAAAGACCGAGATCAACCAGAGCTGGGGATCGGGCTACGGCGTCCGCCTGCTCGAGCGGTTGGTCGCGGACTATTATGAATCGAGGAAGTGAAGCGACTGACCAGGCATGACCGAGGTCCTGTTCTATCATCTGCAGAACATGACGCTGGAGAGCGTGTTGCCGCCGCTGCTCGAGAAGTCGCTCGAGCGCGGCTGGCGCGTGGTCGTGCAATCGACGTCGCCCGAGCGCACCGAGACGCTCGATGCGCATCTGTGGACCTACAGCGATGATTCATTTCTGCCGCACGCGACCTGGCGGGTCGGCGACGCGCAGGACCAGCCGATCATTCTGTCGATCGACGACGGCAATCCTAACCGGGCCAATGTCCGATTCCTGATCGACAACGCGGCGCTCCCGGCCGACTGCGACAGCTACGAGCGGGTGGTCCTCGTATTCAACGGCGACGACCCCGATGCGGTGGCCGCGGCGCGGGAGAGCTGGACCGCCTGCAAGGCGCGCGGCTTCGAGGTCACGTATTGGCAGGCCGATGAACGGGGGCGTTGGCAGCGGCGGCAATAGTGAGTCTAAGTAATTTAACGATAATTCGAGGTTTCGTGCGGCGAGCCACGGTCATGCCGCAAAGTGATGTTCGGACAACCCTTTGCGTGGAAGGGCGGGAGCTTTGCGGATCGTGCGGGACGGAACATTGAGTCGGAAGTCGGTGCTGGCGCTGCTTGTCCTCGCGTCGGGTCTGGCCGGCTGTTCGAGCGCGTCGGACCTGCTGTCGCGCGACGCGAACTGGTTCTCGCGTCCCGGCCGGCTGTTCATTCGCAACATCTCGATCGACGCGCCGCCCCTGACACCGGACAAGCCGGTGACCAACGACGATCTCGTCAGCGCCGACGGCGGCTGTCCAGGCATGGGACCGCCGCCCGGAGCTGCCGACGCGAACGCGCTGGCAAATGGTGGCGCCGCAGCGCCTCCGCCTGAGCAGCCGGCACGGCCCGGCAGCGTTGCACTCGGCCACACCGAGTGCGACGTGGTGCGCGGCATCGGTGCACCCGACAGCGTGAACCTCTCGAGCAGCCCGAGCGGCGATCGCGTTGCGGTCGTGACCTGGTCGCGTGGGCCGCGCGCCGGCATCTACACCTTCACGGCAGGGCGGCTGACCTCGGTCGAGCGCGGGCCGGATCCCGCGCCGGAGCCGAAGGCTGCGAAGCCAAAGAAGAAGCCGAAAAAGCAGGCGGCAACCTCGAGCGGTTGAGCCGCACCGAATCAACCAACGGAGCGCTGTGACGCTTCGTCGCAAAAGCGCGATAGCGGTCGACTCAATCTCGTCGCGCTTTGGAGCACGATGGGACTAGCTTGATCTGAAACAGCGGCGGAGGTCACCTCTCCATTGGGAGAGATCGATTTGCGCAGCAAATCGGGTGAGGGGTTACGGTCTATCGAGAGCGCAAGGCCCTCACCCGGATTGCATCTGATGATGCAATCCGACCTCGCCCCGGCGGGGAGAGGTCAACCGAAGCCGCCGTGAGTCGATTCAGCCCAATCTCGTCGCGCTTCAGCTCGTCGCCTCGTCATGTTCGGCGCTCGCTTCCAGCCACTCTTCCTCTGCGCGCTGCAGCGCGCTCTCGGCGCCGGCGCGCGCTTTGGCGAGCTGCGCTGCCTGCTTGGGATCGCGGGTGAAGATATCGGGTAGCGCGAGGGCGGTGTCGATCTTGGCGATAATGCCGGTGATACGCTCGATTTCGGCCTCCGCCTGCGCGATCCGCTGCTTCGGTGGCGTGCGCCTCTCGTTCCTGGCGCGCTCGGGCCTTGCGGCCTCCTTGATGCGCTCGCGCGAGGCCGGCCGGCCGTCATTGGCGGCAAGGACCATTTTTCGATATTCGTCGAGATCGCCGTCATACGCCGTCACGGTCTGATTGGCGACGATCCACAATCGGTCGGCGCAGGCTTCGATCAGATAGCGGTCGTGCGAGACCATCATGACGGCGCCGGAGAAATCATTGATCGCCTCCGCGAGCGCCGCGCGGCTGTCGATGTCGAGATGGTTGGTCGGCTCGTCCAGGATGATCATGTTCGGGCCGAAGAAGGTCGCGAGCCCGAGCAGCAGCCGTGCCTTTTCACCTCCGGACAGGCTCTTCACCAGCGTATCTCCCGCCTTGCCGGAAAATCCGATCGCGCCGACCCGGCCGCGCACCTTGCTCTCGGGTGCATCGGGCATCAGCCTGCGGATGTGGTCGTAGGGTGAGGCGTCGAGATTGAGCTCATCGACCTGATGCTGGGCAAAGTAGCCGATCGACAGTTTGTCCGCCCGAACGATCTTTCCCGAGAACGGCGCGAGCTTGCCCGCCAGCAGCTTGACCAGGGTCGACTTGCCGTTGCCGTTGGCGCCGAGCAGCGCAATGCGGTCGTCGGTGTCGATGCGCAGCGTCACGCGATTGAGCACAGGCTTGCCGGGCTCATAGCCGACCGAAACGTCGTCCACCGCGATGATTGGCGGCGACAGCAATTTCTCCGGCGCCGGGAACGAGATCTCGTGCACATCCTGGGTCACGAGTGCCGTGACCGGCTTCATCCGTTCCAGCATCTTGACGCGCGACTGCGCTTGGCGCGCCTTGGAGGCCTTGGCCTTGAAGCGATCGACGAAGGCCTGCAGGCGCTTGCGCTCGTCGGCCTGCCGCTTGGCATGCTTGGCGTTGAGCAATTCGCGGGCTGCGCGCTGTTCCTCGAACGAGGAATAGGTGCCCTTGTAGAGCGTCAGCTTGCCCTGATCGAGGTGCAGGATCTGGTCGACCGACGTGTCCAGCAGGTCGCGGTCGTGGCTGATCACGATCACCGTGCGCGGATAGCTGGCGAGGTGATTCTCGAGCCACAGGGTCCCCTCGAGGTCGAGATAGTTGGTTGGCTCGTCGAGCAGCAGCAGATCGGGTGCAGCGAACAGCGTTGCTGCCAGCGCGACGCGCATGCGCCAGCCGCCGGAGAATTCCGCGCAAGGCCGCGCCTGGTCAGCCGTCGAAAAGCCGAGACCGCTGAGAATCGCCGCGGCGCGGGCGGGAGCCGAATGGGCGTCGATATCGACCAGCCGCGTCTGGATTTCGGCGATTCGATGCGGGTCGTGCGCGGTCTCCGCCTCGCGCAGCAGCGCGTCGCGCTCGAGATCAGCCTTGAGCACGACGTTGATCAGGCTTTCGGGCCCGTCGGGCGCTTCCTGCGCCAAGCTGCCGATCCGCCAGCGCGGTGGAAGTGCAATGCTGCCGCTCTCGGTCGGGATGTCGCCGCGGATAGCATGAAACAGCGTCGACTTGCCGACGCCGTTACGGCCGACGAATCCGACGCGTGCGCCGGGCACGATTTGCACGGAACCGTGATCGATCAACAGCCGCCCTGCGATCCGGATCGAGATATCGGTGATGGAGAGCATGCAGCCTTGTCACCGGGCCCGCTGCCAAACGCAACCCGCTAATCGGTAAAATCTGTTCGGGTATGTCTCGGAAAACCTATTTCGGGCGCCTTGTCCGCCCAGCAATGTCTAATGATGATCGTTCTCTCGTCGGCGCAGTTCATCCAAGAGGTGTTGCAAGCGGGATGATAGCGAGGTCTCGGGACGCATGCTCTGCTGAAGCCGTTCACCCACGGCATCGCAGATGTAACGGCAGGTCTTGTGGTCGATCTGGTCGGGATCGTTGTTCGTCTGAGTCGGCGTCATGGTTTGTCTCGTGGCGAGTTCCACCTCGCAAGGTTCGAGTGGATTTCCGTGCCATAACAAGTCGTGACTCCGAATTTGGTTTCGGTAGTCCGATCCCTCTCGTGTTCGCCTTGAAGTAGAGCTTCGGGGCGATAGGTTCCCACAGGCGAAAAAAAGCCCCGGCTGCAAAGCCGGGGCGGAACCAGTCGGGGAGGGTTTGGTCAGGTCAATAGCAACGGTTGATCAGGCGCCAGCGAGGGCCCCAGGGCGTCGGCACCACGCGCCGCACGTAGCAGCCGCCATAGCCGTACCCGTAAAAGGCGGGACCACCGACAACGACGCGCGGGCCCCACCAGCCGCCGTGCCAGCCGTGCCATCCTCCGTGCCAGCCACCATGCCAGCCACCCCAGGCAGAGGCGGAGGTCGGGGCGAGCGCGGCCGCGCCCAGCGAAATCGCGGCGATTGCAGCAAGCGAGAGTTTGCGCAACATGATCGTCTCCTCGAGGTTTGGGCGCGCACCAGGCGCCCGCAGTGACATCGTTTCCCGGGACGTCCTGTGGGGCTTGCGGATAGGCCAGCAAGGCGTCCGATCGGTGAGGAGCCTAGCGAGGCGGAGCTGAACGGCAGCGGCACGGCCGCGACAGATTGGGTTCACCTTCGTGAAATCGTCGTAATTTGGCGGGGTGAGCGCCTTGCCAGAGATGGCCGGCTTGCGTTGTGAGAACACGTCAAAACTAAAGGCTAACGCGTCACAGGGTCGCTTGCCGTCACAGCATCGCGCCGATATAAGCCCCGGCAACTCTCAGCCACCCTTTGCAAGGACGAAATCATGGCGATTGAACGCACCTTTTCGATCATCAAGCCCGATGCCACCGAGCGCAACCTGACCGGTGCGGTCAACGCGGTGATCGAGAAGGCGGGCCTGCGGATCGTGGCGCAGAAGCGCATTCGCATGACCCGCGGTCAGGCCGAAACCTTCTACGCCGTCCACAAGGCGCGCCCGTTCTTTGGCGAACTGGTGGAGTTCATGACCTCCGGCCCGGTGGTCGTCCAGGTGTTGGAAGGCGAGGGCGCCATCCTTAAATATCGCGATGTGATGGGCGCGACCGATCCGTCGAAGGCCGCCGAAGGTACGATCCGCAAGCTTTACGCGAAGTCGATCGGCGAAAATTCGGTGCACGGTTCGGACGCGCCGGAAACCGCGGTGGTCGAGATCGCGCAGTTCTTCTCCGGCAACGAAATCGTCGGCTGAGGCCGATCCGAAGACGAGGGCTGCGGTCCGCCGAAGAGACCGCGCCCGACTAAACTAGGGTGCGGCGAGCGTTCGCCGCCAGGGGCGGCCGTGAGGCCGAAAAGGACGCGCTGTGGACTGGCTGTGGCAGATCTTTGATCCCGCGCATATTGGGGCGTTCTTCACCGAGTTCAAGAACGAGATGGCGACGGCGACCTTCTGGGTCGCGGTCGGCAAGATCATCTGGATCAATGTCCTGCTGTCGGGCGACAACGCGCTCGTGATCGCGCTCGCCTGCCGCGGTCTGGCGCCGCGCCAGCGCCTGTGGGGCATGATCCTCGGCGCCGCTGCCGCGGTGCTGTTGCGCGTGATCTTCACCGGCATCGTCGCAAGCCTGATGGGGCTGCCCTATCTGAAGCTGGTCGGCGGGCTGGCGCTGATCGTCATCGCGGCCAAGCTCCTGGTGCCGGAGCAGGAGGACGAGGACAGCGTGGATGCGGCCTCCCATCTGTGGGCGGCGGTGCAGATCGTCGTCGTCGCCGACATCGTGATGAGCCTCGACAACGTGATCGCGGTGGCGGCGGCCGCCAATGGCAGCGTGCCGCTGCTGGTCTTGGGGCTTGCGATCAGCGTTCCCCTGATCGTCGCCGGTGCCGCGCTGATCATGGCGCTGCTCAACAAATTGCCGATTCTGGTCTGGGCCGGTGCCGCGCTGCTCGGCTGGATCGCGGGCGATGTCATCGCGACCGATCCGGCCGTGCATCCGCAGCTCGATGCGCTGTTTGCCGGACCGCTCGGCGCCAAGCTTGATTCCTGGCTGACTTCGATCGGGATGGCGCCGCAGTTCGGCCATGGCGGCAGCGGCGGCGAGATCCTGCTCGCCGTGCTTGGCATCATCGTGGTGCTGGTCGCGGGCTCAATCTGGCGCCGGCAGGCGCTGCGCAAGGCCAAGCGTTCCGTGGAAGCAGCCTGACGGCGGCGATCGTCTACCGCCTGACGATCGAGCCAGATCGCCCGACGAGGCGCGCCAATTGCCGGAAGCGGCTGCCGACCCGGTCGGCGACCAGATCGACCATCCGATGCTCAAACACCAGCATCAGCTTGCGTCCCTCGGTCCGGAAATGCGTCGCCGGCAGCACGCCGGTGCGCGCCGCCGTGATCAGATGCGCGACGCGGAACGCCGCGCCCAGTACGCGGGCGCGCTCGTCCATCGCAGGCGTCACCAGTTCGCGGATCTGCAGCGGCGGTTCGTTTTCCTCGCTCAGCCCGGCGTAGCGATAGAACACCGAGAGCGCGACGAAGGCGCGTCCCTGATGCGTGATCGAGCCGAAATTGCCGTTCATGATCAGGCTGAGGGTTTCCTCGCCGCGATGATCCGGATGCACGCGCCAGCCGATGTCGGAGAGCAGACAGGCAACGTGACGCAGCCGGCGGTCCTCCTCGCTCTCGCGCAGTTTCACCACGCGCACCAGACGATCGGTCCAGGCGGTCAGCTCCTGAGCATGACGGGCCGAGCGTGACAGCAATTCATTGAGGTCCTGCGCGGCGCAGGCCAGACCGTCCTTGGCGCGCTCGGCCGGCGGCAGCATCTCGTACAGCAGACCCTCGCGTACGCCGAAGGTCGAGAACACGATGGTCTTCGGTTGCGCGACGCGGATGATGTATTCGAGCACCAGCGCGGCATAGGCCAGCAGCGGCCGGCGTGCGTCGGCGACGGCCTCGATATTGGCCAGCATGTTGGTGGCCGCGAGCCGCCGCAGCCGCTGCGCGAAATCGAGCGCGTCGGCCGCCGGAATCGAATAACCGTGCATCACCTTGAGGGGATAGCCGCTCTGGATGATGTGGATGCGCGCCAGCGCACGCCAGGTGCCGCCGACCGCGTAGAAGGTGCGGCCGCGGCCGGCCTTGAGCAGGGCGACGCCGAGCAACTCGTTCTTGACGATGCGCTCGGCGCGCTTGAGCGATTTGTGCGATAGGTCCTGCAGCGCGAGGCTGCCGAGCGGCAGCGTGACGCCGCTGCGCACGCGATTGCCCTTTACGTCGATCAGTTCGACCGAGCCGCCGCCGAGATCGCCGACGATGCCGTTCGGATTGTGCACGCCGGAGACGACGCCGAGCGCCGACAACTTTGCTTCGCGCGGTCCGGACAAAATCTCGATCTTCGCGCCGCAGATGCGTTCGGCCTTGGCGATGAAGTCAGGGCCATTCTTGGCATCGCGACAGGCTGCGGTGGCAATCGCATGGACGCGGCCGACTTGCTGAATCCTGCACAACGCGCGAAAGCGGCGAAGCGCGGTGAGCGCCTTGTTGACCGCATCGGTCGCGAGCAGGCCGGTGCTCTGCACCTCGCGACCGAGCCCGCACAACGCCTTCTCGTTGAAGATGGTGACGAGACTGCGCGCCATCGCCTCGTAGACCACGAGACGAACCGAGTTCGAACCGATATCGATGACAGCGACGCTGGAAGCGCGCTTCCGCGTCCGCTTCACCTTGAAGCCCCCTTATGACGATGCCTGCTGACGTTCGTTGCGACGCGTGAGCCGGCGCGGCGAAGATTCCTTGAGAGACTTACCACGGCCGGACAGACTCGGATTTGTCATGAAGTAGTCGTGCAGGTTGAATGGCTCTTCGCCTTTCGCGGCTTTCATACGCGTTGACGACCCATCCGGCAACAATTGCCAGCTTTGCTCGGTGTCCTTCAGGTTCGCGACCATGATCTGTTCGAGAACCTGCTGATGCACCGTGGGATTTTGCAGCGGACAGAGAACCTCGACACGACGGTCGAGGTTCCGCGGCATCATGTCGGCGGACGAGATATACACAGCAGCTTTTGTGCTCGGCAGGCCTTGCCCCATGCCGAAGCAGTAGATTCGGCCGTGTTCCAGGAAGCGGCCGATCACCGACTTGACGCGGATGTTCTCCGACAATCCGGGCAGACCAGGGCGCAAGCAGCAGATGCCGCGCACCACGAGCTCGATCGAGACGCCGGCCTGCGAAGCCTCATACAGCGCGTCGATGATGTCGGGGTCGACCAGCGCGTTCATCTTCATCCAGATCGCGCCGGGCCGGCCGTGACGGACATGGGCGATCTCGTCGCGGATGTGCTCGATGATGCGCTTGCGCAGCGTCAGCGGCGAAACCGCCATCTTCTCGATGTCGCTCGGCTCGGCATAGCCGGTGATGTAATTGAACACGCGCGCGACGTCGCGGCCGATGATCGGGTCGGAGGTGAAGTAGGAGAGGTCGGTGTAGATGCGCGCGGTTACGGGGTGATAGTTGCCGGTGCCGGTGTGCACATAGGTGGTGAGACTGCCGGCCTCGCGGCGCACCACCATCGACAGCTTGGCGTGCGTCTTCAGCTCGATGAAGCCGTAGACGACCTGCACGCCGGCGCGCTCCAGATCGCGCGCCCAACGGATGTTGGCTTCCTCGTCGAAGCGCGCTTTCAATTCGATCAGCGCCGTCACCGATTTGCCGGCTTCGGCGGCCTCCGCGAGCGTGCGCACGATCGGTGAGTTGTTCGAGGTGCGATAGAGTGTCTGTTTGATTGCGACGACGTCGGGGTCGCGCGCGGCCTGCTGCAGGAACTGCACCACGACGTCGAACGATTCATAGGGATGATGGACGATGAGGTCCTTCTGCCGGATCGCCGCGAAGATGTCGCCGCCGTGATCGCGCACGCGCTCGGGATGGCGCGGGACGTAGGGCGAGAATTCGAGATCGGGGCGATCGAGGCGGGTGAGCTGCGACAGCTCGTTCATCGCGAGCACGCCGTCCACCAGGAACACCTCGTCGTCCGACGCGGACAATGCGTGCTGCACGAAGCTGCGCAGCTCCTCCGGCATCTTGGCCTCGATCTCGAGCCGGATCACCGATCCGCGCCGGCGGCGCTTCAGCGCGGTCTCGAACACGCGGACCAGGTCTTCAGCTTCTTCTTCGATTTCGAGTTCGGAATCGCGAATGATCCGGAACGCGCCCTGACCCTTGACGGTGTAGCCGGGGAACAGTCGGCCGATGAACAGGCCGGTCGCTTGTTCCAGCGTGATCAGGCGGGCCGGACCACCCTCCTTGTTGGAGGGGAAGCGGATGAAGCGGTCGATCTTGCCCGGCATGCGGATCAGCGCGTTCATCGGCTTGCCGTCGGAGATCCGCGACAGTTGCAGGGCGACGGTGAAACCCAGATTCGGGATGAACGGGAACGGGTGCGCCGGATCGATGGCCAGCGGCGTCAGCAGCGGGAAGATGTTGTGGAGGAAGTGATCCTCGATCCAGGCCCGTTCCGACTTGGTGGCGTCGCGCCCGTCAACGAGCTGGATGCCGACCTCGGACAGGATGGTGCGGAGGTCGCGCCAGATCGCCTGCTGGTCGGAGGCGAGCTGCGACACGTTCTTGTTGATCACAACAAGCTGCTCGGACGGGGTGAGGCCGTCAGGGCTGCGCTCGGGGATGCCTTCACGGACCTGCGCCTTGATGCCGGCGACGCGGACCATGAAGAACTCGTCAAGGTTATTGGCCGAAATCGACAGGAATCGAACGCGCTCCAGCACGGGATGGCCCGTGTTGACCGACTCCTCGAGCACCCGGCGATTGAAATGCAGCCAGGAGAGCTCGCGATTGATGAATCGCTCGGGGCTGGTCGCAATCGCGGGGAGTGCGGCAGTATCCGGCTCTTTTTCTTTTATTTCAACGGCTTGCGGGGCGTCCATCAAGTGTCAATCCAATCCGGAGTATCGGCCCTGAGCGGTCTAGCCGAGAGCCGCACAGACCATGTGATATCGCGATGACGTTTCGATGACATTGATGTTCCGACGATTTCCGCCGTCAAGCCGGGTAGCTCCGTTCAGGCATCGCGTAACAGCTCGGCGGCCAGCGCCCGGGTGACAGGCCTGCCGAGCCGCAGCGCTTCGGTGTCCAACAGCTCGACCGCCTGCCGGACGGCGGCATAGGAGCGCTCGATCCGGGTGGTCAGGTAGCTCACGAGCTGCTCGTCCACCGTCATCTGGCGGTCGGCGCAGAATTTCACGATCAGGCCGCGGAACAGGTGATCGTCGGGTGGCAGCAGCGTCACGGTGGGCACGGCGCGAAGGCGCGAACGCAGATCGCGCAACTCGATCTCGAAGGCCGACGGCGGGACGCGGGCCGTCAGCAGCACGAAGGCATCATCCTGGCGCGCGAGATTCATCAGGTGAAACATCGCGCGCTCGTCGAAATCGGACGGCCGGAGATCGTCAACCACCAGCGCGCCGGTCGCCAGCGCACCGGGGACGGCATCCGCGGTGAGCGCATGTGCTGAGGTCGAGCGCGCTCCGGCGTGCTCGGCCCAGATCGCGGCGAGGTGGCTCTTGCCGGAGCCCTCCGGCCCGACCAGCAGCATGATGCGGTTCGGCCAGTCGGGCCAGCGATCGATCAGCGTCAGTGCGGCTTCGTTCGCCGGCCCCTCGAGGAAGTCGTCACGCGTCAGTCTTTCCTCGTGCGGCAGCGCCAGGGCCAATTGTCGAGGTTGAACGCTACCTGCCACACAAATCTCCAAACCAGGCTATCGGGCTTCAGGCTATCGGGCTTCAATCGTGCTCATGTGCCGCAGCCACTCCACGAGATAGAGGGACACGGAAACCAAAGTAAAGATCGTGACGAGTCCCATCAGGATGCCATCGTAGGGATGCGGCTCGAAGCCGAAGCCGAGCGAGGCCAGCACCAGTGCTGCAAACGCCACCTGCGCCACCGTGTTGAACTTCGATACCATCAACGGCTTCATCTCAACCGGCTTGTCGAACAACCATGACACGATCACGGCGGACACGATCATGATGTCGCGCGACACGACGAGGATCACGAGCCAGCGCGGCACCGCGCCCCAGATCCCGAGCGAGACATAGATCGACACCAGCAGCGCCTTGTCGGCGAGCGGGTCGAGGAGGGCGCCGAGCTCGCTCGTCATGTTGAAGCGCTTGGCAAGAAACCCGTCGACCGCGTCCGAGACGCCGGCGATCACGAAGATCGCAAACGCGATCTCCATCTGGCTGGAGACGATGGCCCAGACGATCACCGGCACCAGGATGATGCGGCCGAGGGTGATGATGTTCGGAATGCTCAACTTGGTCGCTTCCCGGCTAGAAGCCTGATTTTACTCAATATCCGGCTCTTGGCAGCAGCGGACGGGTGTTATCTACATAGTATCGTGACCGCATTGCCGCGAGCCATTGCGCGGCGGCGGAATTCCTCGTAACCAGCCCCTGATCATCTGGAATTGGGCATGACCGAGCGCAAAAACGGGCTCACCTACGCGGATTCGGGCGTCGACATCGACGCCGGCAATCGTCTGGTCGATCTGATCAAGCCGATGGTGCGGGCGACCGCGCGCCCTGGCGCGGATGCCGAGATCGGCGGCTTCGGCGGGTTGTTCGACCTGAAGCGGGCCGGCTTCAAGGATCCCGTCCTGGTCGCGGCGACCGACGGCGTCGGCACCAAGCTCAAGATCGCGATCGAGACCGGGATCCACGGTGGAATCGGTGTCGATCTGGTCGCGATGTCGGTCAATGATCTTGTCGTGCAGGGCGCGGAACCGCTGTTCTTCCTCGACTATTTCGCCTGCGGCAAGCTCGATCCGGAGGCCGCCGCGGCGATCGTCGCCGGCATCGCCGAGGGCTGCAGGGAATCCGGCTGCGCCCTGATCGGGGGCGAGACGGCCGAGATGCCGGGCCTGTACAAGGACGGCGACTACGACCTCGGCGGCTTTGCGGTCGGCGCGGCCGAGCGCGGCACCTTGCTGCCGAGCCCCGATATCGCGGTGGGCGATGCCGTGATCGGGCTGGCCTCCTCGGGCGTGCACTCCAACGGCTATTCGCTGGTGCGCAAGATCGTCGAGCAGTCCCGGCTTCCTTACGACGCACCGGCGCCGTTCTCGCCGGTGATGACGCTGGGCGCAGCGCTGCTCACCCCGACGCGGCTCTATGTGAAATCCTGCCTGCGCGCGATCCGCGAGACCGGTGCGGTGAAGGGCCTCGCCCACATCACCGGCGGCGGCTTCACCGACAACATCCCGCGCGTGCTGCCGAAGCATCTCGGCGTCGGCATCGATCTGGCGCGGCTCCCGGTGCTGCCGGTGTTCAAATGGCTGGCGGAGCTGGGCGGCATCGCCGAACTCGAACTGCTGCGCACCTTCAACTGCGGCATCGGCATGATCGCGATCGTCAAGCCCGATGCCGTCGACCGGGTGACCGAGGTGCTCACAGCAAGCGGCGAGACCGTGGCTGTTCTCGGCGAGGTGATCGCGGCCAAGGACGAGCACCGCGTGGTCTACAACGGTCATCTCGATCTCGCCCAATGAAGCGCCGCGTCGCCATTCTGATCTCCGGCCGCGGCTCCAACATGGCCGCGCTGATCGAGGCCGCGAAAGCGCCGGACTTTCCGGCCGAGATCGTGGTCGTGATCTCCAACCGGGCCGACGCCGGCGGGCTCGAGAGGGCGGCCGCGAGCGGCATTCCGACCGTGGTCGTCGAGAGCAAGCCGTTCGGCAAGGATCGCGCCGGCTTCGAGGCGGTGCTGCAGCGGGCGCTCGACGAGAAGCAGGTCGAGCTGATCTGCCTGGGCGGCTTCATGCGGCTGTTCACCGCCGATTTCGCCCGCCGCTGGTACGGGCGGATGCTGAACATCCACCCCTCGCTGCTGCCGTGTTTTCCCGGCCTCGATCCGCACGGCCAGGCCTTGCGTGCGGGCGTCAAGCTCTCCGGTGCGACGGTGCATTTCGTGATCCCGGAGACCGATGCGGGTCCGATCGTGATGCAGGGGGCGGTCCCCGTTGCCGACGATGATACGCCCGAGACGCTCGCGGCGCGCGTCATCACCATCGAGCATCGCATCTACCCCGAGGCGCTGCGGCTGCTGGCAAGCGGCCGGCTGGAACTGGACGGTGATCGCTGCAAGACGCTGGGAAGCGCCGCGTCCGATCGCACCTTGATCGCGCCGGCGGGCTGAGGCGCGCAAGTCCAAAAGAAATCCCCCGGGGTGATGCAGCCGGGGGGAGGCATCAGGAATGGTTGCGCCGACAGCGCCGACGTTCAGTTGATCTTGAGGTTTTCCGCCGACGTCTTGCCACGGCTCTCCACCAGCTCGTACTCGATCGTCTGGTTCTCGTTGAGCGTGGTAAGGCCTGCGCGTTCGACTGCCGAGATGTGGACGAACACGTCCTTCTCTCCGACTGCCGGCTTGATGAACCCGTAACCCTTGGTCGGGTTGAACCACTTGACGGTACCCTTCGGCATCGCCTCTCTCCCAGTTTAGACATAAAAAAGACGCGGCCACGTTTTGCACGTGCCACGCCACAAACGGGCTTCCCGGTGTCTGTTCAATCCCCGATTCTTCAAGTCTCGAATCTTCAAGTGCGAAGTCTTGTGTCTCGAAGCCTTGGATCTCAACGTCGCGAAACGCACAGTCGAACGGCTGCAGTCCGATTGCGCAGAGATTGCAACATGAAAATTCCGAGTTAGCAAGCCTCTGCCGTGGAGCGACCGTTTCCTATGGCGCAACCGGAGCCTGTGGCCGCCGGGAACCGTCTGTTCCACTGGGCCAGTGGCCGACGGTGCTCCTCGCGATGCGGAATCTTCCGGCGCGGCTATCCCCGATCGACCCGCACCACGCGCCCCTTGTCGATGGCGAGCGCGAGCTGGCCATGCTTCAGCTTCAGCGCGGCCTCGCCGAACAGTTCGCGCCGCCAGCCGTGCAGGGCGCCGACGTCGGCGTTGTCGCTGGCCGCGATCTGCTCGAGATCGTCGACGGTCGCGATCACCTTGCTGGCGACCGCGTGCCGCTCCGAGGTCATGCGCAGCAGCACCTTCAACAGCTCGACGGTCGCTGCACCGTTGGCATTGCTGCGCGGCTTTTCCAGCTTCGGCAGCGAGGCCTGGTCGCGCGCGAGTCCACGCTGCACGGCGGCGATGATGTCGCCGCCCCATTTCGAGCGCTCGAAGCCCTTCGGCAGCGAGCGCAGATTGGCGAGCTTCTCGAGCGACGTCGGGGCGTGGGTTGCGATGTCGCCGACCGCGTCATCCTTCAGCACGCGCGAACGCGGCACGTCGCGGCTCTGCGCTTCCTGTTCCCGCCATGCCGCGACCTCGATCAGGACCGCAAGCTCGCGTGGCTTGCGCACGCGGGTCTTGAGCCGCTCCCAGGCGCGCTCGGGATGGAAGTCATAGGTCTTCGGTGAGGTCAGGATCTCCATCTCCTCGCTGACCCAGTCGCTGCGGCCGCGCTTCTTCAGATCGGCATCGAGCGCGGCGAAGACGTCGCGCAGATGGGTGACGTCGGAGACGGCGTAGTGGAGTTGCTCTTGGCTCAGCGGGCGGCGCGACCAGTCGGTGAAGCGGTGCGTCTTGTCGGGGCGGTGGCCGGTGACGCGATCGACGAGCTGATCGTAGGCGATGCTGTCACCATAGCCGAGCACCATGGCGGCAACCTGGGTGTCGAAGATCGGATGCGGAATGGTGCCGGAGAGGTGCCAGACAATCTCGATGTCCTGACGCGCGGCGTGGAAGACCTTCAGCACCGCCTCGTTCGACATCAGGTCGAAGAACGGCTTGAGGTCGATGCCCGGCGCCAGCGCGTCGATCACGACCGCTTCCTCCGCGCTCGCCATCTGCACGACGCAGAGCAGCGGGTAATAGGTCGTTTCTCGCAGGAACTCGGTATCGACAGTGATAACCTTGTGTTTGGCGAGGCGGTCGCAGGCGACCGCAAGTTCGGATGTGGTGGTAATCAGATCCATGAAATGTCCATGACGCTCAAGACACGCGTTCTGCCGAACTGGCAGCTATGTCAAGGGTCTTGCTGGGATTTTGGCTCTGCATATGGGACAGAACTGCGACTTTCTCCATGCCTTGGCGGTCCCGTGGCACGGATTGCGCCCGAGGTTGCTACGTTTTTCGCCCTCTCGAAGGGAGAGGGCGCAGGGAAAGCCGGGGGCTGATCCCACCCACGGGCCCGGTGCAGCCTGGGGTAGGACCGCAGGTCTCTCCGTGTTCATGACGGCAAGTAAACGACGCTGCGACGACACCATCCACATCGATCAGCTCGCCTGCGGCTTGCCCGACGCTCCCCAAGGCTTCGGCGGACATGAAGGGGAGGGAGCCTGAGAAGCGTGCTCGCCTCACTGCTATTCCAGGGCGACGCTTGCTTCGAGCTTCAAATGAGTGAATTGGCGCGCGGCGGCACCGGTCACTTGATTTAAAGACCGTTTGGTCTATATATTTGGAATGAGCAACCAAACCTCAGTGCCGTTACCCCGCGGTCGCCCGCGGAGTTTCGATGCGGAAGCCGCTGTCGAGCGCGCGATGGGCGTGTTCTGGTCGCGTGGCTATCATGCGACGGCGCTGCCAGACCTTCTTCGTGCGACGAAGCTCTCGCGTGGCAGCCTATATGCTGCTTTCGGCGACAAGCACTCGCTCTTCCTGCGCGCGCTCGATCGTTACATTGCCGATGCCGTGACGCGGATGGATATCGAGCTTAACCCTCGCAAGGACCCGATAGACGGCCTGCGGGCGTACCTTGCCGGATATGTTGACCGCACCGGCGGCGCCCACGGTCGGCGCGGATGTCTGGTGATTGCCACGACCATGGAACTGGCCGGGCGCGACGCTGATGTTAATCGTCGCATCGCGAACTTCTTCAAAGTCATGGAAGCGCGGGTGGCGGATGCACTTTCCCGTGCGAAGGCAGCGGGCAAGTTAGCCGACGATGTCGACCCCGCAAATGCCGCCCGCATTCTCGTCTGTTTCGTTGAAGGGCTGCGAGTGATCAGCAAAACGGCGCCGACGGGAGCCATAACCCGAGCCGCGGCCGACGCTCTGCTCGATCGTTTCATCAGGTAAGCAAATCCGGGCCCATCTTTGCGATCGGTGCGCCGATATCTAGACCAATCGGTCTTTAAAGGAGAATGCCATGTCGGCGGTCCAGATCATTTGCGCGGTGGCCGTTCCTTTGCTCTGGGGTTATCAGTTCGTGGTCATCAAAGTGGGCATTACGGAGTTCCCGCCGTTCTTCTTCCTTGCGCTGCGTTTCCTGGCCACCGCGCTCCTGCTTATTCCGCTCGTCAAAAGGCCCACGCGTGAACAGTTGCGTCCTATCGCAGCTATTTCGCTTTTTCTTGGTGGACTGAACTTCGGTCTCTTCTACGTTGGTCTTGGGCTCGGCTCGGGAAGCATGACGGCTGTCGCTTATCTACTCTCCACGCCCTTCACAGTCCTGTTGGCCTGGCCACTGCTGGCGGAAAGGCCGTCTCTCACGACCGTCTCCGGGGTGGTGCTCGCCTTCGCCGGCGTCTTTGTGTTGAGGGCGGACCCCAGCCTGTCGCCCAACGGGCTACCACTACTGCTGGTGGTCGGAGCTGCCTTCGCGTTCGCGGTATCCAACGTCTTGACGAAACGTTACGGCCCTTTTGACCCGTTGATGTTGATGGGTTGGTCGTCGCTGTTCACAGTGCCGCAGGTGATGTTGATGTCGTTGCTCCTCGAATATGGTCAACTGGCGAGCCTCGTTGCTGCGGATGAACGTGGCTGGCTCGCGCTCGCTTACACGATTTTCATCGGAGGGATTGTTGGATTTGGCCTTTGGTTCTGGCTGATCGCTCGCTGCTCCATGGGGCGCGTCGCTCCCTTCGGTCTGCTGCTGCCAGTGTTCGCCTTGATGTCGAGCGCGTTATTCCTTGGCGAGCCGATGACCCCGAAGTTGATCATTGGTGCACTGCTAGCGATCTCGGGTGTTGCCGTGACACAGTTGAGACCGAGCGCTCGACCGGTTTGAATCCGAAAGCTGCGTCGTAGCGGATGCGTCCCGCCGAGGCGGCCGCAGTGGGCCTCGCCGGGGAGATTATGCGCGCAGGCTCTCGCCGCGAGCGAGTGACGCGTGCTGATGGAGCTGCCGTCGATGCGGTCTCATAGTGCAGCGACGGGCCGCTCACTCGTAGCGGATGTTCTTCGACGGCCGGCGTGCCGCGGGCATTGCCAGCACGACGAGGCAGAGCGCGATCATGGCCAGTCCGATGAATTCAAAGGCAAACGCGTCCACGGCTCATTCTCCCCATTCGGAAACATTTAGACTTGTTGGGGGAGCGTTGACGACTTGTTAAACCTTATGGTTACCGCTCGCGGGTGCGAGGCATGGTGGAAGGTGAGTTAATGCTCACGAGATGCCGCGCTTCCCGCAATCTGGCGCAGCATCCATCGATGGCGCTTGCGTGCGCCTCCGATGGACGCCTGTTCTAGCGGGATTCTCGCTGTGCGATCACGCCGCCAGGGCGTCCTGATTGATCTCGCCCTTGGCAAGCTTCGTCAGCAGCGCGTCGGTTTGGCGTTCCTCGTCGAGGCTGTCGTGCAGCAAGCGCTGGTCGTCGCGCAGGTCAAGCTGGCCTGCGAGCGCCGCCGCGCTGCCATAGGCCGCGATCTCGTAATGCTCGAGCTTCTGCGCCGACGCGATCAGGGCGGCATCGCGCAGATTGTCGTCGGGCAATATCGAGACCATCTTGGCGGTCTCACCGATCAATGCCTGCATGGCCTGGTCGGTATGCAGGCCTGGATCGGCGCCATGCATCCTCAGCAGCGATTTCAGCCGCTCGCCTTGCACGATGGTTTCGCGCGCATGGTTGCCAAACGCATCCTTCAGCGACGGATGCGACGCAACCTCCGCCATGCGCGGCAGGGCGGCGGCGAGCTGGCTTTCTACGCTGACCAGTTCCTGGAGCTCGGCGATGTACATGTCCTTGAAGGTCGTCATCTTCATGTTAGGCACCTCTCTCGTCTCGGCGCGAGAGCGTCGACTCGACGCGCCGTTCGCTGGATCAGGATCTATCGCTCGATCGTGCCGGTCCGGCGGATCTTCTTCTGCAACATCATGATGCCGTAGAGCAGCGCCTCCGCGGTGGGCGGGCAGCCCGGCACATAGATGTCGACCGGGACGATGCGGTCGCAGCCGCGCACGACCGAGTAGGAATAGTGATAGTAGCCGCCGCCATTGGCGCAGGAGCCCATCGAGATCACATAACGCGGCTCCGGCATCTGGTCGTAGACCTTGCGCAGGGCGGGGGCCATCTTGTTGCACAACGTTCCCGAGACGATCATGACGTCCGACTGGCGCGGCGAGGCGCGCGGTGCAGCACCGAAGCGTTCCACATCGTAACGCGGCATCGACACCTGCATCTGCTCGATCGCACAGCAGGCAAGTCCGAACGTCATCCACATCAGGGATCCCGAGCGCGCCCAGGTCACGAGATCGTCGAACGGGGCGACGAAAAAACCGCGGTCACCGAGCTCATTGCTCCGCTCGTCGAACCAAGTCCGGCTCAACGTCATCGTCATTGCGGTTCCTCCATTCTCACGCGGTGTGACCGCCGGAACCGGAATCGATCGGCGTCTTTTTCGCCCGTTGCGGCGTCATCTTCGCCGGGTCCGGTTGCCCGGGCACGCCGCGCGGCCCAAGCTCCTGCCGCTGCAGGTCGTCCTCCGAGAAGGCCGGCTCGATACCGTTTGGATTGCTGCGTTCGATCGCGGCTTTGCGGCTCTGATCGCGCTCGTTCATCCTGGTTCTCCGTCATCGGGGCGGAACGAGACCTCGCGGCCACGCGTCCCGCGATGTCCGGCCAACGATTAGCGCTGGAAATCGTTGCTAAAAATTCGAGGCGGCAGCGCTGACGGCGCCGATGCCCGCCGCTTCGGTGAAACTCACGCCACGAGCTTCGGCAGAGCTGCCGCCAGCGCGTCCACCGCGAGGCGAACCTTCAGCGGCAGTCGGGGCGTCGGCAGCCACAGCGCGTGACAATCGTAGGGAAACTCCGGCTGATCTGGCAGCACGGTGACGAGCGTACCGCTTTGCAGGCGCTCGCGGACCAACCACGAGGGCAGCCAGGCAAGGCCCATGCCCTTGGTTGCCGCGTCTGCGATCGCTTCGAGGTCGTCGAGCCGCAACCTGCCGGCCGGCCAGACCTCAAGCGGCGGCTCACCGTCGCGCGGGAACAACCACGGACGCACGCGTCCCGACCGGCGGTAAATGATGGCGTGATGCTGCGCGATCTCCTCGAGTGCGCGCGGCTTGCCGTGCGCCCGCAGATAGGCACGCGAGGCGCAGACCACCATGCGCTGGCGGGCGATGCGTCGCGCGATCACGCCCGACTGAGGGTTGAGGTCGCCGGTCCTGATCGCAAGATCGTAACCGCCGTCGACGAGATCAGCGATCGGATCGCCGAACGAGAGGTCGAACTCGAGCGCCGGGTATTTTCGCGCCAGATCGAGCAGCGTGGGGACGACACAGTGCCGGCCGAGCAGCGCCGGCATCGTGACCCGCAGCCGGCCGCGCGGCTCCGACGACTGCCCGGAGGCGTGCGCGTCGGCGGCATCAGCCTCGGCGAGCACGACGCGGCAACGCTCGTAATAGGCCTGCCCGGCGTCGGTCAGGCTCTGACGCCGCGTGGTGCGGTTGAGCAGGCGGACGCCGAGCCGCTCCTCGAGGAAGCGCACATGCTTTCCGACCATCGGCGCCGACATTTCAAGCGCGTCGGCGGCGGCCGCGAACGAGCCGAGATCGACGGCCCTGACGAACACGGCCATACTGGCGAGGCGGTCCAATTCGAAACTCCTGCTTTCGACTGTTCAGTCTGAGGGATGATTTATCCGATCAGTTCGATCGGGCATAGCTCCATTCCATTCAATTGTTTTGGAGTGTCGCTCGTGGCTCGCGTCGTTCGCTTTCACCGGCATGGTGGTCCCGAGGTGCTGCGGATCGACGAGGTCCAGGTCGCACCGCCCGGACGCGGCGAGGTTCGGATCCGGGTCAGGGCGCTCGGGCTCAATCGGGCGGAGGCCTTGCTGCGCGCGGGAAATTACATCGAGACGGCGACGCTGCCGGCCGGACTGGGGCTGGAGGCCGCCGGCCTCGTCGAGGCGATCGGCGATGGTGTGAGCGGTTTCGCGCTCGGCGACGCCGTCAGCATCGTGCCGCCGATCTCGATGGTGCGATGGCCGGCCTATGGCGAGCTGGTGACGTATCCGGCCGAGGCGGTCGTAAAAATTCCGCCCGGGCTTGGCTTCGAGGCGGCGGCTGCGACCTGGATGCAATACCTCACGGCCTATGGTGCACTCGTCGATATTGCCCGGCTCGGGCGAGGGGAGTTCGTCGTCATCACGGCGGCCTCGAGCAGCGTCGGACTTGCCGCGATCCAGATCGCCAACCGGATCGGCGCGCTCCCGATCGCGGTCACGCGAACGTCGGCGAAGTCTCAGGCGCTTCGCGAGGCTGGCGCTTTCCATGTCATCGCCTCGGCGGAGGGGGACTTGCAAGCCGGGCTGGAGCAGATTGCGGGACTGAACGGAGTTCGCGTGGTGCTTGATGCGGTGGGAGGCCCAGGCTTCGTACCGCTGACATCAGCGATGGCACCGGGCGGCATCCTTATCGAGTACGGCGGGCTCAGCCCGGAGCCGACGCCGTTTCCGCTCGCGAGCGTGCTGAGCAAGTCCCTGACGCTGCGCGGCTACCTCGTGCATGAGATCGTCCGCGATCCGGCCCGGCTTGCTGCGGCGAAGACGTTCATCCTCGACGGGCTCGCGACCGGCGCGTTGAGGCCGGTGATCGCCAGGACATTTCGCTTCGACGAGATTGTGGAAGCGCACCGCTTCCTGGAATCGAACGCGCAGTTCGGCAAGATCGTGGTGACGGTGTGAGAGCTGAGTAGGATGGGTAGAGCGAAGCGAAACCCATCACCTTTGCTCAGGCCCGTAGATTTCGATGGGTTTCGCTGCGCTCTACCCATCCTACACTCTTAGGTCACGTCCCGCAGAACGTCTGCGTCACGCGCTGCTCGGGCAGCGGCGGGTCGGCATAGGCCGCATACTGCGGCTGATCCTGATACGGCTTCGCCAGGACCGTCAGCAGCTCCTCGAACGGTGCGTAATCGTCCTGGTTGACCGCGGCGAAGATCGCCGCCTCGATGCGGTGGTTGCGCGGGATGAAGGCGGGATTGACCGCGTGCATCGCAGCCTTGCGCTCGGCCGCCGACTGCGGCTCCAGCGCCAGGCGCTGCCGCCAGCGGCCGGCCCATTCGTCGAAGGCGGCGGGATCGGTGAACTGCGCACGGACGTCGGCGGCCTCATCGGCTGCGGCCTCGCCGAGCTGGCGGAAGGTCAGCGTGAAGTCAGCCTCGTTCTTGGCCATGGCGTCGAGCAGGTCCTGGATCAGCGCCTCGTCGCCGTCTCGGGCGGTGAACAGGCCGACCTTGCGGCGCAGGCCGGAGTTATAGGCCACCGTGAATGCTTGCGGAAACTCGCCGAGGATCTCCTGCGCCTGCTCGATCGCCTTCTCCTTGTCGTCCGAGAACAACGGCAGCAGGCACTCGGCGAGCCGGGTCAGATTCCATAAGCCGATGCGCGGCTGGTTGGCGTAGGCGTAGCGGCCCATCTCATCGATCGAGGAGAACACCTGCGCGGGGTTGTAGGCGTCCAGGAAGGCGCAGGGGCCGTAGTCTATGGTCTCGCCCGAGATCGAGGTGTTGTCGGTGTTCATCACGCCGTGGATGAAACCGACCAGAAGCCAGCGCGCGATCAGGTCGGCCTGCCGCGCCACGACGCCGGCGAGCAAAGCGTGATAGGGGCGCTCGGCGCCCTTCAGCTCCGGATAGTGCCTGGCGATGACATGGTCGGCGAGCGCGCGCACGCCGTCGGTGTCGCCGCGGGCGGCGAAGAACTGGAAGGTGCCGACACGAATATGGCTCGACGCGATGCGGGTCAGCACGGCGCCCGGCAGCGCGGTCTCGCGCATCACGGGCTCGCCGGTGACGACGGCGGCGAGCGAGCGGGTGGTCGGGATGCCCAGAGCGAACATTGCCTCGCTGACGATGTATTCACGCAAGACCGGACCGAGCGCGGCCCGGCCGTCGCCGCGGCGGGAGAATGGGGTCGGTCCGCTTCCCTTGAGCTGGATGTCGCGGCGGACGCCGTCCCTGTCGACGACCTCGCCGAGCAGGATGGCGCGGCCGTCGCCGAGCTGCGGCACGAAGTGCCCGAACTGGTGACCGGCATAGGCCATGGCGATCGGGTCCGCGCCGTCGGGCAGGCGCTTGCCGGCGAGGATTTCGGTGCCCTCCGGGGTCGACAGCAGGTCCGGGTCCAACCCGAGCTGGAGGGCGAGCGGCCGGTTCAGCTTGATCAGCCGGGGGCTTGCCACCGGTGTCGGCGCGACGCGGGCGAAAAAGTTCGCGGGCAGCGCCGAATAGGTGTTCTGGAACGGGAAATGGATCGTCATGTTCAAAAGATAGGCCGGCCGGGCCAATAGGCAAACCGCCTGCCGCCTGGCGCGGTCAAAATGTGCGGTTTCGGCCCGAAACCGGGCGTTCCCTTGGTTGCCGCACCCGGCCGCCTCAGGTAAACCCTGCGCAACTTCGGCACCGGCCCTGAGGGCCCCGCCGATTCGTTTCCTCCGACATCAGTTTTTGGGACTAAGATGCATCGCTACCGGTCACACACATGCGGCGCGCTCCGAGAGGGCGATATCGACCAGACGGTCCGGCTCTCCGGCTGGGTCCACCGGGTCCGCGACCACGGCGGCGTGCTGTTCGTCGACCTACGTGACCATTACGGCATCACCCAGTGCGTGGCCGACCCGGACTCGCCGGCATTCGCCGAGGTCGAGAAGTTCCGCTCAGAGTGGGTGGTTCGGATCGACGGCAAGGTGCGCCGCCGCCCCGCGGGGACCGACAATCCTGAACTGCCGACCGGCATGGTCGAGGTCTATATCAAGGAGATCGAGGTCCTCGGCCCCGCGGCCGAGCTGCCGCTGCCGGTGTTCGGCGAGCAGGAATATCCCGAGGACATAAGGCTTAAGTACCGTTTCCTCGACCTGCGTCGCGAGAAGCTGCACCAGAATATCATGACCCGCGGCGCGATCGTCGATTCCATGCGCCGGCGGATGAAGGAGCAGGGGTTCTTCGAATTCCAGACCCCGATCCTGACGGCGTCCTCGCCGGAGGGCGCGCGCGACTTCCTGGTGCCGTCGCGCATTCATCCCGGCAAGTTTTACGCGCTGCCGCAGGCGCCGCAGCAGTACAAGCAGCTCCTGATGATGTCGGGCTTCGACCGCTACTTCCAGATCGCGCCGTGCTTCCGCGACGAGGACCCGCGCGCCGACCGCCTGCCGGGCGAGTTCTACCAGCTCGACGTCGAGATGAGCTTCGTCACCCAGGACGACGTGTTCGCGGCGATGGAGCCTGTCATCACCGGCGTGTTCGAGGATTTTGCCAAGGGCAAGCCGGTGACCAAGAACTGGCCACGGATTCCGTTTGCGGAAGCCGTGCGCAAATACGGCTCCGACAAGCCCGACCTGCGCAACAAGATCATCATGCAGGAGGTCTCCGAGCACTTCCGCGGCTCCGGCTTCAAGGTGTTCGCGCGGATGCTGGAGGATCCGAAGAACCAGGTCTGGGCGATCCCGGGCGTGGGCGGCGGCTCGCGCGCCTTCTGCGACCGCATGAACTCGTGGGCGCAGGGCGAAGGCCAGCCCGGCCTCGGCTACATCATGTGGCGCGAGGGCGGCGAGGGCGCCGGCCCGCTTGCCAACAACATCGGCCCGGAACGGACGGCCGCAATCCGCGACCAGCTCGGCCTGAAGGAAGGTGATGCGGCGTTCTTCGTCGCCGGCGATCCGGAGAAGTTCTGGAAGTTCGCCGGCCTTGCGCGCACCAAGCTCGGCGAGGAGCTGAACCAGATCGACAGGGACCGCTTCGAGCTCGCCTGGATCGTCGACTTCCCGATGTACGAGTATGACGAGGAGAACAAGAAGATCGACTTCTCGCACAACCCGTTCTCGATGCCGCAGGGCGGGCTCGACGCGCTGAAGACGCAGGATCCGCTAACCATCAAGGCGTTCCAGTACGACATCGCCTGCAACGGCTACGAGATCGCCTCCGGCGGCATCCGCAACCACAAGCCGGAAGCAATGGTGAAGGCGTTCGAGATCGCGGGTTATGGCGAGCAGGAAGTGATCGACCGTTTCGGCGGCATGTACCGTGCCTTCCAGTACGGTGCGCCGCCGCATGGCGGTATGGCGGCGGGCCTCGACCGTATCGTGATGCTGTTGTGCGGCACCACGAACCTGCGCGAGATCTCGCTGTTCCCGATGAACCAGCAGGCCATGGACCTCTTGATGGGCGCGCCCTCGGAAGCAACTCCAAAGCAGTTGCGGGAGCTTCACATCCGGACCAATCTGCCGCAGAAATAATCGGCGCATACCTGGATTACGCGGGCCGTTCGGAGCATGCCGCGACCATCATGACGGGATGACGCTTCCCAGGAAACGTCATCCCGCTTTTGCCTTAAGTCTTACGTCCGGCCACCGAATTTTAGTGCGGGGCCGAGGGGGGAGTGCATGTCGTCATCGTCTGAAGAACTCCACAACGCGGCGCTCGCCTATCACCGCCTGCCGCGGCCGGGCAAACTCGAAATTCAGGCGATCAAGCCGCTTGCCAACCAGCGCGACCTGGCGCTGGCCTATTCGCCAGGCGTTGCCGCCGCCTGCACCGAGATCGCCACCAACCCGGCCGAGGCCGCCACGTTGACCGCCCGCGCCAATCTGGTGGCGGTGGTGTCGAACGGCACCGCGGTCCTCGGCCTCGGCAATATCGGGCCGCTGGCCTCGAAGCCGGTGATGGAAGGCAAGGCGGTGCTGTTCAAGAAGTTCGCCGGCATCGACGTGTTCGACATCGAGATCAAGGCCGACACGATCGAGCGCGTGGTCGAAACGGTCGCGGCGCTGGAGCCGACCTTCGGCGGCATCAATCTGGAGGACATCCGCGGCCCGGAGTGCTTCGAGATCGAGGCACAGCTCAAGGAGCGTATGAAGATCCCGGTGTTCCATGACGACCAGCACGGCACCGCGATCATCGTCGCGGCCGCGATCGTCAACGGTCTGCTGCTGAACGGCAAGAAGCTTGCCGATGTGAAGATCGTCTGCTCGGGCGCCGGGGCGGCTGCGATCGCAACTCTCAATTTGCTGGTCTCGATGGGCGCGCAGCGCAAGAACATCTGGGTCTGCGATATCGACGGCGTCGTCTATGAGGGCCGCAACACCACGATGGACCGCTGGAAGGCGGTCTATACGCAGACGACCAACGCGCGCGTGCTGGCGGACGTCATTCCCGGCGCCGACATCTTCATCGGCCTGTCCGCACCGGGCGTGCTCAAGCCCGAGATGGTCAAGCAGATGGCGGACCAGCCGCTGGTGATGGCGCTCGCCAATCCGGTGCCGGAGATCATGCCGGACGAGGCGCGCCAGGCGCGGCCCGACGCGATGATCTGCACCGGACGGTCGGACTTCCCGAACCAGGTCAACAATGTCCTGTGCTTCCCGTTCATCTTCCGCGGCGCGCTCGATGTCGGCGCCACCGCGATCAACGAGGCGATGAAGCATGCCGCGGTCGATGCGATCGCGCAGCTCGCGCGCGATCCGCCGTCGGACGCCGTGGCCCATGGCTTCGAGAGCACCGAGACCCAGGGGTTCGGTCCGGGCTCGCTGATCCCGAGCCCGTTCGATCCGCGCCTGATCCTGCGCATCGCGCCGGCGGTGGCCAAGGCCGCGATCGAATCCGGCGTTGCGACCCGGCCGATCAAGAACTTCGATGAGTACTGCGCCGAGCTGCAGCGCTATGCGTTCCGCTCCGGCATCACCATGAAGCCGGTGTTCGCCAAGGCGAAGACCCAGCCGGTGCGCGTGATCTACGCCGAAGGCGAGGACGAGCGCGTGCTGCGCGCCACCCAGGTGGTGCTCGAGGAGAAGCTGGCGCGGCCGATTCTGGTCGGACGTCCGTCGGTGGTGGAGACCCGGATCAAGCGCTTCGGCCTCGCGATCAAGGCCGGCCGCGACTTCGACCTGATCAATCCCGAGGACGATCCGCGTTACCGCTCTTATGTGCAGTCCTATATCGACGTCGCCGGCCGGCGCGGCGTGACGCCCGACGCGGCGCGCACGGTGGTCCGCACCAACAACACGGTCATCGCGGCGCTTGCGGTATCGCGCGGCGAGGCCGACGCGATGCTGTGCGGGGTCGAGGGCCGCTTCATGAGCCATCTGCGCCATGTTCGCGAAATCATCGGCTTCCTGCCGGGGATCAGCGACTACGCGGCGCTGTCGCTGATGATCACGACCAAGGGCGCCTATTTCCTCGCCGACACCCAGGTTCGGCCGAATCCCAGCGCCGAGGAACTCGCCGAGGTGGCGTCACTGGCCGCGGTTCACGCCCAGCGCTTCGCCTTCAAGCCCAAGGTCGCCTTCGTGTCGCATTCCGACTTCGGAAGCTATGACACGGACTCGGCGCGCAAGATGCGCCGCGCCACTCAGCTCCTCAAGGACAGGCATCCGGAGATCGAGGCCGACGGCGAGATGCAGGCCGACACCGCGCTCTCGGAGATCGCGCGCAAGGCCGTGCTGCCACAGTCGCGGCTGGAGGGCGAGGCCAACATCCTGATCATGCCGACGCTGGACGCCGCCAACATCGCCTATCAGACCATCAAGGTGCTGGGGAATGCCTTGCCGGTCGGCCCGATCCTGATCGGACCGGCGCGGCCGGCTCACATCCTCACCCCCGGCGTGACGGCGCGCGGCGTGCTCAACATGACGGCGGTTGCCGCGGTCGAGGCCCAGGAGCGCGCCGGCCGCGCGCAGCCGACGCTGTTCGGCTAAGGGGAGGAGACGGGGCGGATTCGATTTGATCGAAGCAGGCGGAGCGACCATAATCGCTTCGCCTGCTCCGTCCGACTCCCGCCATCCGTGAGGCCGACCCATGCCAGCATTCATCGTCTTCGGGCGATTCCTGTTCGCCGTCCTGTTCATCTATTCGGGGGCGACCAAGCTGCTCGGCATCCAGGCCACGGCGGACATGCTGACGGCCAAGGTGACCATTCCCGTCGTCATCGCGCCCTATACGGAGCAGATCGAGAGCTTCGCCGCGATGCCGTTCATGCAGCTCCTGGCGATCACGATCGGCTCGTTCGAGATCCTCGCCGGCCTGATGATCGCGCTGAACCTGCTGGCGCGGTTCTTCGCGATCCTGTTGATCATCTTCATGTGCTTCTCGACGTTCTATCTGCACGATTTCTGGAATCAGCCGGCGCCCGATAACGCCAAGACCCTGATCGATGCGTTGAAGAACCTCTCCCTGATCGGCGCGCTGTTCATCATCGCCGGCTACGGCCGCGGTCCCCGCAGGAACGACCCGACCTACGGCGAGGTGTAGGGCGGCTCACGACGCGATCAAGCGACCCGTCGCCAGGGCGTGACGCTGACGTCGTGCGCGGCATCGATCAGTTGCGGCTCGCCGGCGTGGAGACCATGGGCGGCCAGCACCTGTTGCGGCGAGCGGGCCGGGACGCCGGGGAAGCACGGCTCACCGTCGGGGATGTGCACGCGCGGTGCGACCGATAGCCAGAACGTGTCGTAGCGATCCATGAACATGTCGAACACACCGGGACCGCCGATGATCGCGGCCAAGCCCGACGTGACGCCGGCCGAGCGGCATGCCACCTCGAACGAACAGCCGGCAGGATTCCACAGTAGCGCCCTGGGATTGGACGGGTCGGGCGCGGTCGCCTGCACCTTGTGGGTCAGGATGAGGCGCCGTCGCTGCAGCGAGTTCGGCTGCTCCTCCTGGGAATTGCGGCCGTGCACGACAAGATCGGCGCGATCGAGGGCCGCGGTGAAGAACCGCTTGTCGCCCTCGATCTTGAGGTCGTCGGGCATCACGTTGTGCGCGTTCGCCAGCCGGCCGTCGGCGGAGACGATGACAAAGCCCTCGATACGCAACGTCGGCACAGAGATCGTCGCCGATGCCGTTACTGATTGACCGTGGTGACGACACTATTGACCGGCCGCGAGCTCACGGTCGGCAGCTTGACGTCCTTGGCGAGCTCCTGCTCGTAGTGCGGCAGCACCGTCACCGGGAATTTGGCGCGCATCGCGACCACCTTGTAGCCGCCGGCCTTCAACTGCTGCAGCAGCGTCGGCAATGCCTCGGCGGTGTGCTTCTGGAAGTCGTGCAGCAGGATGATGCCCTTGCCAAGCTTGCCGAGCTTCTTCATCACGTTGTCGATCACCTGCTGCGGGTTCTTCGACTTGAAGTCGAAGGAGTCGAGGTCGCAGGAGAAGATCGCGATGTTGCGCGTGCCGAGATAGGTCACCATCTCCGGCGGATGTTGCAGGGCCGGGAAGCGGAAGAACGGTGCGGGCGAGGTCTCGAGTGCCCATTTGACCGCGGCGAAGCCGCGCTCGATTTCATCCTTCCTCTGGTCCTCGTTCAGCTTCTTGTTGTTCAAATTGGCATGCGACCAGGTATGCGCGCCGATGGTATGGCCCGCCGCATAGACCTGCCTCAGGATTTCCGGATGGTAGGTCGCGTGCTTGCCGATCGGGAAGAAGATGCCCGTGGTGCATTCGTCCGCGAGTGCCTTTAACACCGCCGGCGTGTTGGCCGGCCACGGTCCGTCATCGAAGGTCAGCACCACTTCGTGATCGCGCAGGAAGTCGAGCTGCTTGAAATGTTCGAAGCCGAAACCCGGGCCGCCGGTGGTATCGATCTCGACGGTGCGGCTGACGCCAAGGGCGTTCGGATTGGTACAGGCGGCGCGCGCCGGCTGAGGCGGTTGCTGTGGCGGCACTGGAGCCGGAGCGGGGGCCGGCGCGGGCGCTGCCGCCTGTGGTGCCGGCGCGGGCGCCGCTCCGCTTTTGGCCGGTGGAGTTTGCGACCAAGCCGCGCTCGACGCGAGCAACGACACCGTCCCTGCGAAAATCAGACCTGCCGCAATGCGCATGGCGTGTTCCTTTTGGTCCCGCTCCCGGCGCTGGCGCTGAGCCGTTGCCGGGCCGCTTCCACCCCTAACCCAATAATACCCTAGTTGGATCGAGGCCGCCAAGGCACCGGAGGTAGCGGTCTTGTGACCAAATCCGAATTTGGCGAGTTAATTCGGGGGATTACGGCGCAATCAGGCTGTCACCAATGTCCGAGCAATCGCGGTCTTGATCCTTGTGTCCTCGGGTACGACCGACTCAGGGAAGACGTCGGCGATGTAGCCGTCGCGTCCGATCAGGTATTTGTGGAAGTTCCAGCGCGGCACGTCCTTGGGACGGATCTCCGCCGCCCATCGGTAGAAGGGATGCGCGTTCGCGCCCTTCACCACGGCCTTGGCCGAGATCGGGAAGGTGACGCCATACTGGTGCTGGGCCGTCTCGGCGATCTCGGTCGGACCGCCCGGCTCCTGGCCACCGAAATCATTGGAGGGCACGCCGATGATGACGAAACCGCGCTCGCGGAATTCAGTCCATAACTGCTGCAGCCCCGCATATTGCGGCGTGAAGCCACAGAGCGAGGCCGTGTTCACGATCATCATGGGATGACCGGTGTAATCGGCGAGGCGGATATCGCCGCCGGCGAGCGCCGGGAAGGAGAAGGCGTAGGCGGTGACCCGGCTCATAGCAGGCGCCTGCGCGTGCAGCGCGCGCGGCCCCGCTGCTACGGCCAGTCCCGCTACGATCAGTGCTCTGCGGTCGATCATCATCACGTCCCCGACGGATTTGTGCCGAAGCATAATCCAGAGCGCAGACAGGAGCCTTCAAGAAGCCGTTATGGCTGAAACTCGTCGGGATGCCACGCGCCGGTCCGAACCCGCAATGACAGACACGCTTCCAAGTTCACGTTTCAAACAGCGCGGTGTCATCACCCGCGCATGCGGGTGATCCAGTATTCGAGGCCGCGGCGTACTGGATGGCCCGCCGGAGCCTGTCATCGGGCGCGCGTTCGCGCGACCCGGTGGCGGGCCATGACGACTGAGAGAACATTCTGTCAGGGAGAGGGGCTGTGATCAGCGCAGCGGTACGATGAAGTCGGTGCCTTCGCCGGTCTCGCCCTGGTTCACACCGAGGTCGGAGACGATGATCGATCCGCCGGTGCCAAGCGCTTCGTTGATCCGCGCCATCGCGTCGGCGGGAATCGTGATGCGGTCGAGCGCTTCCGCCGGGCTATCCGGCAGCGGCTTTGCTTCGATCGTTGCAGCACCGGCCATTTTGCGTCGGTGCGAGGCGCGATCCTGTGCCTCGATGCGCGCGGCGTTGCGCGTCGACACCGGCAGCGAGATCACTGACCAGCGCAGCACGTTGGGGTCCTTTTTGTCAGCCTCCGCCGTGAAGATATGCGTGCCCAGCGGGCGGTCGCTCGGCGCGATCGTCACGGGCACATCGAACAGCGGCGCAAAGTTCTGCCGCACGTAGAGCTTGGAATCCTTGCGGCTGATGAAGACCGCGATCTGGCCGCCGCGCTTGGGCACGTCGAGGTTTGCGAGGCCCGGCAGCCGCGCCGGATCCTTCTTCGCGTCGGGTGTGTCTGCTGTTGCGGCCGGCTCGTCAGTCGCCGTTGCGGCCCCGGTGACGGGTGCACCCTTGCTCGTCGCATCGACTTTGGGCGCGTCGGCGCCGGCGAGCTTGGTCCTGGCAGCGTCCTGTGCAGCGGCCTTGGCCTCGGCCTTCACGTGGTCATTTGCCGAGACCTCGGTATTCGTTCCTTCGACGTGGTCTCCCACCGGGTTGTCGTCGGAAACGGCGGCGGCCTGCGATGCCGGCATCGAACCGCCGCTCTTGGCCGCATTAGCCCCGCTTCCGGCCGGCTTGCCGGGCTTGTCGATCATGGAGAAGGGCGCATCGGACATTGTCACCGATGCGCTCGCCGACGGCGCGGTGCCGCTGGCATCGGCGGTGTGGGTGTTGTCGCGCAGCGAATCCGGCTGGTCGGCGTGACCGACCGTCGAGCGCAGTTCGAGGCTGGTCTGCGGCTTGTCCGCTCTCTTATCGCTCTTCACGCCGAGCGGCGCATCCTGCTTCAGGAGATCGTCGGCGACCGGTTGCTGCGGTGTGACCTTCTGCGTCACGAGCAGCGGGTGCGAGAAATTCTCGGGCGTGATGGTGCCCGGCGTAACGACCACGCGCGCGCCCATCCGCGTCCAGTTGTACATCTTGATCGCGAAGCCGGTCGGCATGCGGATGCAGCCGTGGGAGGCCGGATAGCCGGGCAGCACGCCGGCATGCATGGCGATGCCCGACCAGGTGATGCGCTGCATGTACGGCATCGGCGCGCCGCTATAGATGTTGGAGCGGTGGTATTTCTGCTTCTGAATGACGCTGAAGACGCCCATCGGGGTCGAGTGCCCCTTCATGCCCGTCGAGACCGGGCTCTCCGCGTACAGACCGTTGGCGTCGTAGATGCGCACCTTCTGCTGCTCGATCGAGATCGCGATGATCAGCGGGCCTTGCGGCTTGGCGGCCGTCTCCTTGCTCGCGACGACGTCTTTATTAGTCTTAGTCGGATTGCGCCGCACCTTCGGCCGGTGCGGCAAAGGCATCGGCTCCGGGTCGCCGTAATAGGCGCTGTCGGGCCCGTTCCAATAGTAGAGCGTTGCGTCGGCTTGAGTGGAGGCGCCGACTGTACCGGCCGCGGTCAGGATCGCAAATTGCCAAAAGCACCCATTCGCAAGATCAAGAATTGTAGGCCGACGTCCGCTCTCGCGCATTTTCCGAATCCAGTCCAAGCTAGTTATTGGTTGTCGCAAACGTGGAATGCGTTCACCAGCGCAAGCGATCAAACCTTTCCTGGCCCCCAGTTTTTCGGGGAAAGCGTAACAAAAAAGCCTCACATAAGGTTAAAGCGCTGCTGCGATCACCAATCTGTCACTGCCTTTCCGGGCGGCCGTTGCGCACTGCATACGCGGCTACCCATCGGCGGAGACCTACGGAGACCTATGACGTTGAGAAGTGTGAGCCTGTGTGACATCCGCGCCCTGCGCCGCTGGGGCTGCGCGTTGCTTTTTTTCGCGGTTGCCTCGGGACAGCTTGGTCCTGCGACGGCGGCCGACGAACCGGACCTGATCTTTCGCCGCTCGACTGTGTTCAAATGGGTAAGTCCTAACGACAAGCTGGCCACCTATGGCGTCGACGACCCGGAGGTCGAGGGTGTGGCCTGTCACTTCACGGTGCCGGAGAGGGGCGGCTTCAAGGGCTGGCTTGGTCTCGCCGAAGAAGTGTCCGACATCTCGCTGGCTTGCCGGCAGATCGGGCCGATCCGCTTCAAGAATAGAATGAGCCAGGGGGCCGATATGTTCCGCCAACACCGGTCGATGTTCTTCAAGAAGATGCAGATCGTGCGCGGCTGTGACGCCAAGCGCAATGTGCTGGTCTACATGGTGTACTCGGATAAGTTGATCGAAGGTTCGCCGAAGAACTCGACCTCGACGGTGCCGATCATGCCGTGGGGCGTCGGTGAGACCGAAGTTCAGAAGTGCGGTGAGTTTATTCAGTAGTCACTGCAAAGACTTGAGCTGAAGATCTAAGGTGGCGAGTGATCTAGCGATTGGTCTGCCCGAACTGCTTCGCGCGCGACTCGAAGCCTGATCGTTCGGGTCGAATTTTCGGGTCGCGGCAGCCGACGAGCTGGACCAGCTTTTGCGGCGCACATTCATGGTCGCCCATCACATGAGCGCCTTGCTGCGGCATCGCCCCTGCCATCTGCTGCTGGCTCGCGGCGTGGGCCGAGGACTCAATGCCGCCGCCCATGATGTTGCCATTGCCCACGGCTGACATCCTTCGTTGGATTGGGATCGCGACAACGTGCCACCGCGAAGATAGTTGCGCCGTCCATGTATGAGTCGCGGGCAGCCGCGGCGCGGTTCACCATCGGCTTCCGCGACGCGGCCGCCTGTCTCATGAGAGGAGAGTCAAGAGAGAGAGGCAGGTCGCCGAGCCTTAGCCCGCCATCACGGTACGACGACGGTCAATGACCGCCACTGAAAACATTGGTCTTTTTTGGCGATTGTTTCGTCGGGGGGCCGCCGACGAAACAATTCTCGGGCGCGACGAAACCATTTTGCGCTTGTGCCGCAGAACTCCGGAAACGCGAGTTGGTTATCAAGCCGCCAACAAGCGGCGCGGACGACGAGCGCTGGAGCGGAGACAGTCAAATGCGGACCATCAGCGTCATCCTCGCTTTCGCATTCGTGATGGCCGGTCCGTCTGTGGCGGGATCCGCGGACGGCAGTCGGCCCGGCGTCGGTACCTTCTCCTACAACGGCTCGCCGATCATTGTTGCCCCGACGGTGATGGCGGCCAACTGACCGCGACAAAGCAAACGAGAAAATTGCCGGAAAAGGCTTCGCATGTTGCTCCGAATTTGTTCTGCGGCGATGTTGGCTACGCTGGTCGTGGCCTCGCCCGCACACGCGCAGTCGCAGCTCCCGCTGGAGTCGATGCAGATCCGCTCACTGTTCAAGATGCCCGAGCCGCGCGATGAATTCGTGCGGCAGTGCGTGCCTCACATGGCGGGACGTTGGGCGCATCCGGAAGCCGTCTGCGGCTGCCTGCACGATCACGCCGTGGCGACGATCGAGGATAGCGACCTGCGCCAGGCCGTGCTGCGCGGGATCAGCGAGACCGGCGTACCGACGATCGAGAACGATTGGCTGCCGGCATCGAAGCAGTCCGAGATCGGCCCGACTTTTACCAAGATCGCTAAGCCGACGCTGCAATGCATGTTCGAGCCGCAGGCGGCGAACTGAGCAGCGCGTTTCCGGGACAGTGATGAGAAAGCAGGCGACGAGCAAGCCCGCTTTGACGCCTTACTTCCGCGCGAGCCGCGGCACGCAGGTGCGGGTGCGCACCACGCCGGTTTCCTTCAACTGCGCTCCCGTGACTTGCTTGATCTGCCCGGACGGGCACGAGCCATCATCGACCAGCACGCGCTGACCGACCCGCAAATCCGCGATGTCCTGCTCGCGCGAGACGGTCTGCGCTGAGGCAGGAGCGGCCATCGCAACCAGCACGATGACGGCAACCATCGCGCCAAATCCGATGCGGCGCATCGCGATCTCCTTTGCTTGTTCTGATCTCCAGGCCATCGGGCCGAGATTGAACGACCTTAGTCAGCCGGTCGCGATTCTCAAAGGGCGCCGCGGCTTCGCTGGCGTGCTCCGGCTGCCGCGCAGCGCCGCGAGCGTCGCCTTCGCCAATTGCTCCGCCGAGGCGACGAGCTGCGGCACCGGGTGACCGGAAAATCCGAGCACGAATCCGGGCAGCGGCCGCGCGCGATGATAGGTCTCGGCGAGCAGCCAGCCGCCGACGCAGGCGGCCGCCTTTGCCTCGGCTGCGATACGCGGATCGGTCGCCGGAGCGAGCCGCGCCACCAGATGCAGGCCCTGCGACGGCACGGGAACCGTAAGTTCGCCTTCAGAGGCAGCAGCGAGCGTCGAGGCCAGGATGTCGCGCGCCTCGCGGTAGAGCTTGCGCGCCTTGCGCAGATTGGCGGCGAACGCGCCCGAGTTCAGCATGTCCGCAACCGCACCTTCCAGCAGCGTGCCGGGAAAGCGGTCGAGCGCGGCGCGTGCCGCCGTCACCGGGCCGATCAGTTGCTCGGGGAGGGCGCAGTAGCCGATGCGCAATCCGGGAAACAGCGACTTGGCGAAGGTGCCCATGTAGATCACGCGGCGCAAATGATCGATGCCGGCGAGCGACAACAGCGGCGCTCCGTCATAGCGGAACTCGCTGTCGTAGTCGTCCTCGAACACGAAGGCATCGGCGTCCTTGGCCCAGTCGAGCAGCTCGAGCCGGCGCGGCATCGACATCTGCACGCCGAGCGGAAATTGATGTGACGGCGTGACATAGGCCGCCCGCGCGGCCGGCGCCGACATCCGTCCCTTGCCGACGATCATGCCCGACGCATCGACCGGCACCGACACCGGACGATAGCCGCAATGCTCGATCGCACGCCGCGCCGCGGGGTAGCCGGGATCCTCGCACCAGACCTGGTCGCCGGCCCTCAGGATTGCGCTCAGCACGATGCGCAGCGCGTGCAGCGTGCCCGACGCCAGCATGATCTGGTCGGGGTCGCAACGCAGCCCGCGCGTCGACAGCAGATGATCCGATATCGCCGCGCGCAGTTCGCGATTGCCTCGGGGGTCGCCGTAGTGGAGGTGCTCAGGCCCAAAGGCGCGCAGCCGGCGGCCGGCGAAGGCGCGGAAGCGCTGCAGCGCGCGCTCGTCGATATGCGTGCAGCCGAGCGACAGCGCGCTGTGCTGCGGCGGCTCGATCGCGATCTTCGCTTTTCGCGGCGCGGAGGCTTGCGCCGGAATACGCGCGGCCACGAAAGTGCCGGAGCCGACGGTCGCGACCGCAAAGCCGTCGGCGATCAGCCGCTCATAGGCCGTGGTGACGGCGTTGCGGCGGAAGCCGGTCTGCTTCGCCAGCGTACGCGATGGCGGCAGCGGTTCGCCCGGCTTGACGATGCCGCCGACGATGGCATGGCACAGCGCCTGATAGAGCCGCTGCTGCGAGGCCGCGCCTTGCGTCACATGGGGGCCCGCGAGGTCCAGCGGCAGCTCGGTCCGGCGCGGTGAGGGCTTCGCCGAATTGGTCGGAATTTTTCGCATGGAATTGGCACTATCGCAGACCAAATAGACCGGTACAACTGCCGTCAGATTCCCAAATTTTCACGAGGCATTGCCGTGACCGAAGGCGCATCCACTCCGTCCTATCCGCTGTCGTCCCGCAACCGGGTGAAGCGCCGCCACGATCGCGGCTTCTATGATCATGCGACCGTGCATGGGATCCTGGACGCCTCGATGCTGTGCCACGTGTCCTATGTGATCGATGGCCAGCCCTATTGCACGCCGACCTTCTTCTGGCGCGAAGGCACCAGGCTCTACTGGCACGGCTCGAGCGCGAGCCGGATGCTGGAGCACCAGGCGGAAGGGCAGAAGGTCTGCCTGACGGTCGCGCATCTCGACAGCCTGGTGTTGGCGCGCTGCGGCTTCAACCATTCGGCCGACTACCGCGCCGTGATGGCGTTCGGCACCGCCTATCTCGTCACCGACCCGGACGAGAAGCAGCGCGCGGTCGTCGCGATGGTCGACCGCTTCTTTCCTGGTCGCACCGCGACCTTGAGGCCGAGCAGCACTCAGGAGATCAAGGCGACCTCGTTCATTGCAATGGAGATCGAGGAGGCGTCGGCCAAGGTTCGCGCCAAGGGCGTTGCCGACGACGACGAGGATTACGAATTGCCGATCTATGCCGAGCGTATCCCGGTGCACACCGTGCTCGGTGCGCCCGAGCCGTGCCCGCGGCTGCTCGACGGCGTGACGCGGCCTGCGACGCTCGACGGCTATTCGGAAGGCCGTCTGCTCGAAGATGCATTGCGGGATGCCTATTTTGCGGAATACCCGGCCGGCTGAAATCGGGTTACGGTGGCGCTCCCGCCCTTCAATATCCCCGATGGAGCTGCTGTATGACTGCCGAGACGCAACAACGAATCCTTGATGCCGTTGATGAAGGGTTCGATGCGCAGCTCGCGACGACCGAGGACTTCGTCTCCATCCCTTCGACGCGCGGCGCCGAGGGCCCGTGCCAGGACATGATCGGCGATCTCCTGCGCGAGCGTGGCTATGAGGTCGACGACTGGCACATCAATCTCGACGATCTCAGGGATCTGCGCGGCTTCGGCCCGATCGAGCATGATTTCTCCAAGGCGCGCACCGTGGTCGGCACCTACCGTCCGGCCACCAATGCCGGCAAATCGCTGATCCTGCAGGGCCACTGCGACGTGGTGCCGACCGGCCCGCTCGACATGTGGGAGACGCCACCATTCTCGCCGGTCATCAAGGACGGCAAGATGTACGGCCGCGGCGCCTGCGACATGAAGTCGGGCACGATCGCCGCGCTCTATGCGCTGGATGCGATCGCCAAGGCCGGGCTCAAGCCGACGGCGCGGATTCATTTCCAGTCCGTGATCGAGGAGGAGAGCACCGGCGTCGGGGCGCTCTCGACGTTGCAGCGCGGCTATCGCGCCGATGCCTGCTTCATTCCGGAGCCGACCAGCGGCAAGATGATCCGCTCGCAGGTCGGCGTGATCTGGTTTCGCCTGAAGGTGCGCGGCTTCCCGGTGCACGTGTTCGAGGCCGGCGCGGGCTCGAACGCGATCATGGCGGCGTATCATCTCGTCCACGCACTCGAGAAGCTCGAGATCGCCTGGAACGAGCGCGCCAAGGCCGATCACCACTTCAAGGACGTCAATCATCCGATCAACTTCAATCCGGGGATCATCAAGGGCGGCGACTGGGCCTCCAGCGTGCCGGCCTGGTGTGACGTGGATTGCCGGATCGCGGTGCTGCCGGGCTGGTCGATATCAGAATGCCAGAAGGAAATCCTCGCCTGCGTCGCCGCCGCGGCGCGCGACCACCGCTTCCTCTCCAACAATCCGCCGCAGGTCGAGTGGTCGGGATTTCTGTCGGAAGGCTATGAGCTGACCAATTCCGCAGCGCCCGAGGCCGCCTTCGCGAAGGCGCATCAGGCCGTCTACGGCGGCCAAGTGGAAGATCGCGCCTTCACCGCGCTGACCGACACGCGCTTCTACGGGCTGAACTACAACATCCCGAGCCTTTGCTTCGGAGCAAGCGGCGCGGCGATGCACGGCTTCAACGAATATGTCGAGCTGGAGTCGCTGCGCAAGGCCACCAAGGCCATCGCACTGTTCATCACGGAATGGTGCGGGGTGGAGAAGGCGTGATTGCGTTGATCGCCTAGGGTGGGCAAATGCGCGGACGTGCCGTGCCCACCATCGACGTCGTGCTCGGGATGGTGGGCACGCTTCGCTTTGTCCACTCTACGCGTTCGTCGGCCACAATGCCTTGACGATCGCGTCCAGTCCGTCCGTCAACGCCGCCGGTCCCGGCTGCAAAATGATCGTCGACTTGATCTCGACGATGCGATTGTTGCGCACGGCCGGGATGTCGCCCCAGCCAGGTCGTTTGCGGATGCGGTCGGGCACGACCTTCTTGCCGCACCACGATGCCATGATCACATCGGGCATGGTCTCGCGCACGGCGTCCGGCGCGACGATGCGCTCGCGCGCCGCCTTGTGCGCGCGCAGATGCGGCAGCACGTCCGCGCCGCCGGCAATCTCGACCAGCTCGGACACCCAGCCGATGCCGCTGATCAGCGGATCGTCCCATTCCTCGAAATAGACCTTCGGCCGCGGAGCGGGGCGCGGCATTGCCGCGATCGCCGCAAGCCGCCGCGCGAGGTCGGTCGCGAGCCGTTCGGCGCGGTCGGTGGCGTCGACCATCGCGCCCAGGGTGCGGATCATCGCAAGGATGCCGGCGAGGTCACGCTGGTTGAAGACGTGGACCGCGACGCCGGCGCGGATGAGCTCAGCGACGATGTCGGCCTGCAGGTCGGAAAAGGCGAGCACGAGATCGGGCGCGAGCGCCAGGATCTTCGGAATGTCGGCGGAGATGAAGGCCGAGACGCGCGGCTTCTCGCGGCGGACCTGCGATGGCCGCACCGCATAGCCGGAGACGCCGACGATCCGGTCCTGCTCGCCGAGCAGGTAGAGTGTCTCGACCGTCTCTTCGGTCAGGCAAACGATCCGGCGGGGAGGGAAGTTGCGCATTGCCGAGGCTAGGCAGACTTGTCGGCGGTTGTCACTGCGGCCATGACGTCATCCGCTCCATTACCTCGGACGTCATTGCCGGACTCCGCCCGGCAATCCATCATGCCGGGAGAATAGTGTGACGCCCCAAGACAAACCGGAGGACCTGATGACGCCGCTCGAGAAGATCCAGTCGATGAAGATGCCGTTCGCGGAACTGAAGGGCGTCACCTTCACCGAGGCCGACAAGGATCGGGTGGTCGCCAGGATGGTCGTGCGTCCCGAGCTCTGCACCCTCAATCACACCATCCATGGCGGCGCGGTGATGGCGTTCGCGGACTCGGTCGGGGCGGCGGCGACCGTGATCAACCTGCCCGAGGACGCCAAGGGCACCACGACGCTCGAGAGCAAGACCAATTTCATCGGCGGCGCCAAGGAGGGGAGCGCCGTGATTGCCACGGCAACACCGGTTCACCGGGGACGGCGGACGCAGGTCTGGCAGACCCGGCTTGAGACCGAGGATGGCAGGCTGGTCGCCGTCGTGACACAGACGCAGATGGTATTATGATAATTACTTGGCGGATTTTCCGCAACGAATTCAAAGCTGACGCGATTAAGTGAATCTAGCCACTTGAATTGAATGGTGCGTCGCACAATATAAGGACCGCTAGGGACTCAACGCCTCCTCGAGGGCCACCAAGAGGAGTTATGAAATGAACCATGATTCGATCCGCTCGACGCTGGCCAACAAAGGCACCGTGCGAACGTTGAGCCAGCAGGAGGAGCTGCCCCTGCTGCGCGATCATCTCCTGAGACTGGATAGAACCAGCCGTCATGATCGCTTTCATGGCTTCATCGACGACAATTTCATCCGTCGCTACGCCGAGCGGTGCGCCAACGACGGCACGGTCATCATCGCCTATTTCGAGGATGGCATCGTGCGCGGCGCGGCCGAACTGCATCCGCCGGAGCAGTCACCGGACGCCCAGCCCGAGATAGCTTTCAGCGTCGAGCGGTCGATGCGCCGCAAGGGTGTCGGCAGCATCCTGTTTCGCAAGCTGATCGCGGAAGCCCACGCCAAGGGTTACAGCAATTTGCGCATCACCACCGGTGCACAGAACGATGCCATGCGGGCGCTCGCCACCAAGTTCGGCGCGCAGCTCACCTTCCGCCACGGCGAATCCACCGGCAGCATCGACCTGAGCGAACACAGCCAGGCCGAGCCGGTGCCCACACCTGCGATGGTCACCCCGGTCGAGGCCGCGCGCGCGATCGTCGACATGAACCGTGCCTATTGGCGGATGGTGATGCAGATGTCCGGTTGGGGCCGGGCGGCCTGAGCACGTAGTCGGAAGCAGCAGTAAAAAGGGCAATTCGCTCAGCGAATTGCCCTTTTGTTTTCAGCAATCAGATTGGCTTTTCAGGTGCCGGTGCGCTTGTCGGTCGCGAAGCGCCGGACCACGCGGCGCTCGACCACGACAGAGCGCTGGGCGCCCTGTTCGCCGGCGATCACCCGGGTCGCAGTGCCGGTGCGGGCGCTGACGCGCGCCGTCTTCTTCACTTCGGCCAGCACGTCTTCATAGGGCAGGCCCATCAGGGCTGAGGCGATTTCGGCCTGGGCTTCGAGATCGTCGGTGATGCCGATGGCCGCGAAGATCGCTTCCTCCAGCGTCGGCGGATCGTGCCGCACGCGTCGGGTGCCATACTTGGTGTTCCAGTCTCCGCTCATCGCCGCCTCATGTTTGAATCGCGGAAGATACGTAGGTGGCCGAATGTTGCATTGCAATATGAAAGTGAGATGGCAATCCAGCCATGCAACCAGAGTCTCTCAATCTTGTGAGCGCGAGAAAGTTCGATGGAGAGATCGCGGCCGGAGTGTCAGCGCTGTCACGATCACCTCCTGTCCTACGGCGACGCTTCCGTCGCACCTGCAAGATCGACCGGCTGCTGCGGCCAGCGCTTCAGCGCAGCGCGGCCGGCGTCAGTCAAAACATAGATGCCGCGCTCGGCGCGGTCGAACCAGCCATAGACATTATGCAGCAGGATCTTACCGGCATCGGGAATGTCGGTTCTCAGATCACGCACGCGCCGTGGTCCTTCCGCCAGCGCCGAGGCGCAGGCAAGCGCCTGCTGCCGATAGGCTGTCATGATCGGCGCACGGGTCGAGCCGCCCATCACAGGATCGCCCCTGCGCTTCTGGTGCTCGGCGATCAGGCGCGAGCGCTTCTTCGGATCGCGGCGAGGGGCGGCGCTCGGCGGCTTCACCAGCACCTCCACGTCGCCGCTACTGGTGACGCCGAGCATGCCGAAGCCGAGCCGCCGGCACAGGTTGCGATAGCGCGCATCGCTCTCGCGGCCCTTGCCGCGGGCGGAAATCTTCGCGGCGATCCAGACCTCATCGGCAGCGCCGGCGCGATCCACCGCCTGCAGGATCAGTTCGAGATTGAAGGCGAGCTTGAGCTCTCCGATCACGACAACCGGTGGATCGTCGCCGCTGAGCGCCACGAGATCGCAGCCGCCGATCTCGCCCTTGACCGTGAAGCCGAGCTTTTCGAGGAAGCGTTTGACGGGCAAATATAGCGCGGTTTCCAACGGATAGGCTCCGGCGGCGCTCCTGGCCGCGACTCATCGCTGCAGCATAGCCCGGAATCGGGGCTGCCGACGCGAACGGGATTTGCCGATGGGGGACCGGGGCGGCTATGGTTGCCGGCGGGACAAGGCGCGACCAGTTCAATGATCCGGAACGGGCTTTATCACATCACCGTCGAATTCCTCGACGGCGTTCAAGGCGGCAATCAGGGCGTCATGGTGCTGCGTGACGGCCAGATGCGCGGCGGCGACTCGTTCTTTTTCGCCTATGGCAGCTACACCGCCGCCAATGGCAAATGGAAGGGCGAGGTCACCAACCAGGAACACTCGCCGACCTATGGCGAGCGGCCGGTGTGGGAGCGCAAGGTCGTTACCATCGGGTTCACCGGCACCTATACCGACGAGGCCGCCGAAGGCGACGGCATCGCGCTCGCCGGCAAGCAGAGCATCCGCTTCAAGTCGAAGCTGCGTCTCCTGATCCCGGACTGATCGTGGTTCGGCAGGCTGCGCCGTACGCCGGCGCGACAGTGCTCTAGACGCGTCCGTTGACCGGCAGCAACGCGCCGGTGACAGCGCTCGCGGCGTCGCTGGCAAGGAACAGGATGACGTCGGCGAGCTCCTTTGGCGTCACCCATTTGGAAACGTCGGCCTTGGGCATGGCGGCGCGATTGGCCGCGGTATCGATGATCGAGGGCAGCACCGCGTTGACCGTGACCTTGCCCTTGAGCTCGGCGGCGAGCGACTCTGTCAGGCGGTGCACGCCGGCCTTCGAGGCGGCGTAGGGGCCCATGCCGGAGGCCGCCTGCAAGGCGCCCAGCGCACCGATATTGATGATGCGGCCGGCCCGCGCCTTGACGAGATGCGGGACCGCCGCCTGCGATGTGTTCAGGGCCGTCATCACATTCATCGCGTACATATGCTGCCAGGTCTTGGGATGGCCGTCAGCGATCGTCTCGAAGGTGAAGCCTCCGGCGATGTTGATCAGCGCATCGAGCTGGCCGAAATGCGCGGCTGCCTTGTCGATTGCCGCCTTGGCTTGCGCGGCGTCAGTGAGATCGACGTTGCCGAGCTCGATACGGTCGGGCGTCGCCGCAAGCTGCGCGGCTGCATGATCGATACCGGCGACGCGCGCACCGCGCGCGATCGCTTCTTCGGCGACCACCTTGCCAAGCGCGCCGAGTGCGCCGGTGATGACGATGGCTTTTCCGTTCATGACGGTCTCCGTACAGGCAAAAAGCAGATGGCACCCACTATGATCAGGCGAATTTCATTTGCAATGCCGCGATTTCCGCGTCCTACTGCGCGTATTCATTAATTCATTCACGCAAAGGATGTTTGCGATGCCCGCTTCACGGCCATGTGAAACTCATCCCGATATCATCAACCTGAATCGTCGATTGCCGCATTTCGCAGATGCTCTGAGGAGCCAGCGCAAGATCAAGGTGGTGGCGCTTGGTTCGTCATCGACGGCCGGCGCCGGCGGAATTTTGCCGTTCCCGCCGCGGCTCGAAATGCTGCTGCGGCAACGCTTCTTTGGCCGCATGATCGACGTGATCAACCGCGGGATCGGCGGGCAGGAGGCGCCCGAGGAATTTTCCCGCATCGAGTCCGATGTCGTTGCCGAAGCGCCGGTGCTGGTGATCTGGCAGATCGGCACCAATGCCGTCTACAAGAGCTACAATCCTGCCGAGGTGAAAGCCGCGCTCGAGGCGGGGCTCAATGTGCTTGCACCACTTCCGCTCGATGTCGTGGTGATGGATTCACAGTACACCGAGGCCATCATCGGGACATCAGGCGCGCTCACCCTCGCCAACACGATCATGCCGATGATTGCCGACGTCACCACAGGCAGGCGGGTGAACTTGTTCCGTCGCTTCGCGCTGATGAAGCGGTGGGTCGACGACGGGATTCCGCTTTCCGAGCTCGACGACGGAGCGCCGGAGCATCTCCACACCAGCGAATGGGCAACCAATTGCGTGACGCAGGCGCTGTTCGGTGCGATCGATGAGGCGCTGGCGCCGGAGGCGATTACGTAAGACTACGGGGGACGGCCGGTTCGCTAAAATTTGCCGCAGTTCCGTAAGTCGATCGCAGAACCCTGTCCGTAAAAGCGGAGACCGACCAAGGCAGGGGATCAGCTATGGGAAATCTTCCGGATCACGGTTTACCGCTCGTTCAGCTTAAGGAGCAGCGGCGCGAACTCGTGGTCGCATTGCAGAATCGCAAGAGTCCGCTGAGCAACTGGGAGCTGATGCAGATCGCGGCGATCCAGCAGGCGATCTCGGCCTTCGAGGACGTCATCGCCGATCTCGATGCCGAGCTCGAGGCCGCGGCCTGAGCGCTTCGATCGCTCAGCCCATGAGATAGCGGCCTTCGAGCGCCTTGCGCTCGGCCGGCCCGAGCCCGAGGCCATCGCGGAAATAGCCGTCGAGGCTGCCGTAGTCGGCATCGATCGCCTCGAACGCTGCATTCAGGAACGGCTGCTGCACGGTGCCGAGCACCTGCCTGACCTCGTCGGGAAGCTCGGTGCTCGCCGACGGATCGCGCTTGTAGAACTTGTTGGTCAGGAGATAGTCGTCCGCGATCACTTCGTTCGGCACCCCGAGCGCGTGCAGGATCAGCGCGCAGGCAAAGCCGGTCCGGTCCTTGCCGGCGGTGCAATGAATCACGAGCGGGGCGCGATCCTCGAGGAGATGGGCAAACAGCGCGCGATAGCGCACCGTGTTGTCCTGCACATAGCCGCGATAGGAGTCCCGCATCACCTCGAAGGCATCGGCGCTCGAGAGCTGCCGGTTGGCTGCGATCGCGCGCAGGGCTGCGACGACGGTCGGCTCGACGGGCAGCGAATGCACGGCGATGTCGGCGATGCCGCACAGCGCTTCGGCACGCTCGGCGACGCCGCGAAAATCGAACGCGCTTCTCACGCCAAGGCTGCGCACCACCGCGATGTCCTGCACCGTCAGATGCGCAAGGTGGTTGGAGCGAAAGATCTGTCGCCAGCGCACCGTCCGCCCGTCGCGTGTCCGGTAGCCGCCGAGGTCGCGAAAATTGCTGGCTCCGGCGAGATTGAGGTGACGGGCGTGGGTTTGTGGCATCGGCAGGCCTTTGCAACGGATGGGTCTCCGCGCTGGTCTATAGTCGCCATATCGGGGGGAGAATATGACTTCTGGCGGGACTGCATTCCCGTGAGCGCAGTTCGTCGTGGCGTGGTCGGGGCCGGGATGCGCATGCGTGGTGCGCCGGTTGTGGTGCGGGAATGAAAAAGGGCCGTAACGCCTGGTTCCGACCCTTCCTTAGTATTCTGACGCTCTTCGATGCTTTGGCGTCACGTCTCTCTGTCGCGCCGGCATCAGTGATCGCGACCTGGCTTGTCGTCGTCGATCGCCGCCTGATGATACCAACTGTCGCTGCAGATGGCGGTTTCGACTTGCGTGGCGCGTTCGGGCGATGTCCGGACCTCGCCGTAGCGGCGTCCACCGAGAGCCGCGCGGCCACCTGTCGGGAATTGGTAGATCTTGGCAGATCCCTGGTTTAACCCCGAATTCATCATCGCAAACCTCCTTGATCGGGACGCGAGGCTCCATGGTGCGCCCGACTCCTTCGCGCGTGGTTACCTGTCTTTCGATATTGGCCGAGCCCTGGTCGGCCGCAAGATGACCAAGAAATAATCAGGATGTGACTAATCCGTAGGCAGACTCCGGTTTGCACTCGGTAAGGCAGGATGTGGATGACCAACGCCGAAACGGGGCGTCGGGTCGTCCAGCGGCGGCCGGGCAGGCGGCAAATGTCACCAGGACCTGCCGCGGCTTTAATCTGACAGGGGTAGCTCGGCCCGATTTGCTGGAGAATCAGGCGGCGATGGGCTCCCAAAAGCGGATTCTGACCGGCCGGAGCGCATGGCAGCCGCGCCGCTATGTCGCAGAAAAAAATGTGATCTGCGCTGTGGATATCCGCAAGACGGGCGGGTGCCGCGGTGCAGCGACTGGCACTTTAATTGCTTAGCAGGAACCGGCCGATGGTGGCCGGGTAGCTGTGCTGCGACCGACTGGCTTTCGGTTCCTCACGGTTTTGCATCATCAACAGAGAGGCTCAATGACCAAGTACAAGCTCGAGTATATCTGGCTAGACGGATATACGCCGACGCCGAACCTGCGCGGTAAGACGCAGATCAAGGAATTCGCGTCGTTTCCGACCCTCGAACAGCTTCCGCTGTGGGGATTTGACGGTTCGTCCACCCAGCAGGCTGAAGGCCACAGCTCTGACTGCGTGCTGAAGCCGGTTGCCTGCTATCCCGACGCCGCGCGCGAGAACGGCGTGCTGGTGATGTGCGAAGTCATGATGCCCGATGGCAAGACGCCGCATCCGTCCAACAAGCGCGCCACCGTGCTGGACGACGATGGGGCCTGGTTCGGCTTCGAGCAGGAGTACTTCTTCTACAAGGATGGTCGTCCGCTCGGCTTCCCGGAGGCCGGCTATCCGGCGCCGCAGGGCCCATACTACACCGGCGTCGGCTACTCGAATGTCGGCAGCGTTGCCCGCAAGATCGTCGAGGAGCACCTCAACCTCTGCCTCGCCGCCGGCATCAACCATGAAGGCATCAATGCCGAGGTGGCGAAGGGCCAGTGGGAATTCCAGATCTTCGGCAAGGGCTCCAAGACCGCCGCTGACCAGATGTGGATCGCTCGCTACCTGATGCTGCGTCTGACCGAGAGCTACGGCATCGACATCGAATTCCACTGCAAGCCGCTCGGCGACACCGACTGGAACGGCTCGGGCATGCACGCCAACTTCTCGACCAAGTACATGCGCGAAGTCGGCGGCAAGGAATATTTCGAGAAGCTGATGGCGGCCTTTGAGAAGAACCTCATGGACCACATCGCCGTCTACGGACCCGACAACGACAAGCGCCTGACCGGCAAGCACGAGACCGCGCCCTGGAACAGGTTCAGCTATGGCGTCGCCGATCGCGGCGCGTCGATCCGTGTGCCGCACTCCTTCGTCAACAACGGCTACAAGGGCTATCTGGAAGACCGCCGTCCGAACTCCCAGGGCGACCCCTACCAGATCGCATCGCAGATCCTGAAGACCATCTCCGAGGTCCCGACCGGCGCGAAGGCTGCGGCCTAAGCTCAAGCTCGGATCCGGATGGCAGCATCCGTTACCGCAATCCGGTCCGCCAGGGGACACCCTGGCGGACCTTTGCGTTTGGTGACGCCGCTTGGAAACCGATCTCGCTGCGGTGCCATCCGGCGCTGGCAACGCCTGCATGTTGGCTGCCGGGGACGCGGCGGAGCCAATCGGATGAGGGCCGTGGCTCCAATGAAAGACCGTAGTCGCTCATCCGGCGCTATGCGCCGACCTCTCCCGAGGGTGAGGTGATACTCCGTTGCCGCTCCCGCTCACCTTCGGCTCAACCTCATCTCACCATGCTTGAGCCAGCTTGGAACGTTCGCCGCGGCATCGCCGTTGACGCCCGAGTAGATGCTGGCGAGGCATGTCATGATCCGCAAGCTACGGTCCGGCGAGTACCGGCTCTATTCCCGGAAGGTCAATCCGAAGACCGGCAAGCGCCGCAATCTCGGCACCTTCAAGTCGCGCGCGGCCGCGGAAAAGCACGAGCGCGACGTGCAATATTTCAAGCGGCACTGACGTCGCATTCACGCCCTTGGCGCAGGGCGGACCGTGGCGGTCTCAGTCCTTGATCAGAAGGACGCCGCCGATGACGAGCGCTATGCCGATCAATCGCGAAACCGACACAGGATGGGACGGAAGTCCGAAGACGCCGAAATGATCCATCACGATGCCCGCGAGCATCTGGCCGGCGACGACGAGCGCAAGCAGGGTCGCCGCTCCGAGCGACGGCAGCAACAGGATCACCAGCAGGATAAACACGCCGCCGAGAAAGCCGCCGCTCCAGGCCCACCATGGCGTCGCCGTCACGAGCTTGAGTGACGGCACCGGCTCGCGCAGCACCAGCAGCACCATCACCATCGTCAACAGACCGCCGAGATAGGAGACGAGCCCGGCCCAGCCGGGCGAGTTCAAGGCGGAACGCAGATTGCCATTGAGGACCTGCTGAACCGACACGCTGATGCCCGCGCCGAGTGCGAGCAAATAGAGAAACCATGCTTGCATGTAATGCCCCGAAACACCGATCGGGGCAGTATTCCCGGTCTCGCTCGATTGGCAAATGATCGGTATGCGTGTGGGCATTGCGCGAAACGCGGGGAATGCCCTTTCACCCGCGGTCCAGATCGACTAAGAGGCCGCAAACTCCCGTTTCCCCCAAAGTTTGCATGATCCGCCTCGATAACGTCTCCAAGCAAGTCGGCCACCAGATCCTGTTCATTGAAGCCTCGGCCGCGCTCCAGAAGGGCGAGAAGATCGGGCTTGTCGGCCCGAACGGCGCCGGCAAGACCACGCTGTTCCGGATGATCTCAGGCCAGGAACTGCCCGATGAGGGCCAGGTCTCGGTCGATCGCGGCATTTCGATCGGCTATTTCAGCCAGGATGTCGGCGAGATGTCCGGCCGGAGCGCGGTCGCCGAGGTGATGGATGGAGCAGGGCCGGTCAGCGTGGTCGCGGCCGAGCTTCGGGAGCTCGAGGCCGCGATGGCCGATCCCGATAAGGCCGATGCGATGGACGACATTATCGCGCGCTACGGCGAGGTGCAGCACCGGTTCGAGGAACTCGACGGCTATGCGCTCGACGGCCGGGCGCGCGAGGCGCTGGCGGGCCTGGGCTTCAGCCAGGAGATGATGGACGGCGACGTCGGAAAGCTTTCCGGCGGCTGGAAGATGCGGGTCGCGCTGGCGCGCATCCTCTTGATGCGGCCCGACGTGATGCTGCTCGACGAGCCGAGCAACCATCTCGATCTCGAAAGCCTGATCTGGCTCGAGCAGTTCCTGAAGGGCTACGAGGGCGCGCTGTTGATGACCTCGCACGACCGCGAGTTCATCAACCGCGTCATCAACAAGGTGGTCGAGATCGACGGCGGCCAGCTCACGACCTATTCCGGCAATTACGAATTCTACGAGCAGCAGCGCGCGCTCGCCGACAAGCAGCAGCAGGCGCAGTTCGAGCGGCAGCAGGCGATGCTCGCCAAGGAGATCAAGTTCATCGAGCGCTTCAAGGCCCGTGCGTCGCATGCGGCACAGGTGCAGAGCCGGGTGAAGAAGCTCGACAAGATCGAGCGTGTTGAGCCGCCGCGGCGGCGGCAGACCGTGGCGTTCGAATTCCAGCCCGCGCCACGCTCCGGCGAGGATGTCGCGAGCCTGAAGAGCGTTCACAAGGGTTATGGCAGCAAGCGCATCTATGACGGGCTCGACTTCATGATCCGGCGCAAGGAGCGCTGGTGCGTGATGGGCGTCAACGGCGCCGGCAAGTCGACGCTGCTCAAGCTGGTGGCGGGCTCAACCGAGCCCGATGACGGAGCCGTCACGATCGGCGGCAGCGTCAAGATGGGCTATTTCGCCCAGCACGCGATGGATTTGCTCGACGGCGAGCGCACCGTGTTCCAGTCGCTGGAGGACGCCTTTCCGCAGGCCGGGCAGGGGTCTTTGCGAGCGCTCGCCGGCTGCTTCGGCTTTTCCGGCGACGATGTCGAGAAGAAGTGCCGGGTGCTGTCAGGCGGCGAAAAGGCGCGACTGGTGATGGCCAAGATGCTGTTCGACCCGCCGAACTTCCTGGTGCTGGACGAGCCGACCAACCATCTCGATCTCGCCACCAAGGAGATGTTGATCAATGCGCTCAGCGAGTTCGAGGGCACGATGCTGTTCGTCTCCCACGACCGGCACTTCCTCGCCGCGCTGTCGAACCGCGTGCTGGAGCTGACGCCGGACGGCATCCACCAATATGGCGGCGGCTACACCGAATACGTCGCGCGCACCGGCCAGGAAGCGCCGGGGCTGCGGAGCTAATCGCGGTATATGCGGGGTGCGTCGGGCCGCATCTAACGGCCGGTGAGGCGGGCGATCGTCTCGATCTCGTTGGTCCAGATGCCGCCGGAATAATGTTCGGGCAGACGCCTCAACATTTCCGCGTCGTCGACCCCGGTCGAGAATTCGCCGCCGTGATAGGGCCCCAGCACGAACACCGTGCTGTTGACCGCCGCCATGCGATTCAGAAACCGATCCGGCCAGCCCCAGAGCCACGGTGCGTAGTTGATCGGCACCAGCACGATAGCGTTGCGGCACGCCGCCGGCACGATGCCGGTCCAGCCGTAGCCGAGATAGCCAAGAAGGCAGCCCTTGCTCGTGGCGCGTGACAGGGTTCGGGTTTGCGGCCAACGCTGCCGGATCACCTCGATCGGCTCGTCGCCGCCATACACCATGATCAGCTTGCGGCGCTCGGCGGGAAGCCCGTTCAGCACTGCCGACAGCTTCGCGCCCTCGGCCGCATCGCGGCTCTTGATGTTGATCAGAAATTGCCGGTCCGGAAAGGTCGCCAACACCTCGCCGAGCGTAGGCATCAGGCCGATGCCCTTGCCGCGGAACGGATAAGTCTCGCCACCGTCGGCGGTGTAGCCATAGCCGATATCGAGCATCTTCAGCCGCGCCATCGGCTGCTCGCGGGTGACGCCATGGCCGTCGGTGCGGCAGTCGATGGTCCAGTCGTGAAACACTGCGAATTCGCCGTCCGTGGTGGGATGGACGTCGAGCTCGACGATGTCGGCGCCGGCCTCGAAGCTCGCCCGCATCGAGCGGATCGTGTTCTCGAGATAGTCGTGGGTGGGCGGCAGCATGCGCGCGGCGGTGCAGGTATCGCCCTTGACGCCGCGTTCGTCGAAGCGTTGCGCCATGCCGCGATGCGCGAGCAGCACCGGCTTGCCCTCGTGATGCATTGCCAGACTGTTGGTGTTGTTGAGGTAGACGCCAACGGCGAGTGCCACGATTGCGGCTGCCGCGTATTTCAGTTTCCCGGCCAAACGACTCAATTCCCGCTCAGAACGTCGCTTTCGCTAGACCGCGTTTCTGGTCGATTTGCGGCGGCTATTCTGTCAATCCATCGCGATCTATTGCGGCAGGCCCATCACACAAGCAATGCAAAGGCGCATGGCACGAGGCAGGGCGCTCAGCTTGTGAGGCTCGCTGCCAACAGCTACGCTTCGCAAAAAATGCGGGAGCGGAACGGCCATGAAACGGATCAGAATCGGCGACATCACGATCGATGCGGTGATCGAGCGCGAGGGACCCTGGCGGCGGCCGCAGGATTTCTTCCCGGCCTATGACGACGTCGTGTTCAAGCAGCATCTGCGGACGATGGAGCCCGAGGTGTTCGATGCCGCGCGCGGCATGATGATGATCACCTACCAGACCTTCGTGGTGCGCACCCCGCGCTACACGATTCTGGTCGATACCTGCACGGGCGAGGACAAGGGACATCCGCCGCCGTTCGATTTCCCGGGCAAGGAGCGCTGGCGCAACGAGCTGTTCGCGCTCGGCATCTCCTACGAGCAGATCGACTACGTGTTCTGCACCCACCTGCATATCGACCACACCGGCTGGAACACGACCCTGCGCGACGGCCGTTGGGTGCCGACTTTCCCGAACGCGAAGTACGTCTTCCACAAGCGCGAATATGCGGCCTGGGAGTCCGAACATGCCAGGGGTGCCAACCCGCCGGGCACGGTGTTTCGCGACAACTGCCTGCCGATCGTCGAAGCCGGGCAGGCGCTCCTCGTCGACGACGACTATGCGCTCGACGACACCGTCACGCTGACGCCGACACCGGGCCATTCGCCCTGTCATTGCTGCGTCAACATCTTCTCGAAAGGACAGCGCGCCGTGGTCGCCGGCGACCTGATGCACCACGCGATCCAGTGCCGCGAGCCGGAGTGGTCGGCGAAGCCGGATTGGGACCCGAAGCAATCGGCGGTCTCGCGGCGGAAATTCTTCGCGTCGGTGGCCGAGACCGACACGCTGATCCTGCCGATCCATTTCCCGGCCCCCACAGTCGGCTTGATCAAGGCAGACGGCGAGCGTTTCGACTACCGCTTCAAGCGCGAATAGACCCGGTCCGGGCCTTGCATTTTCGCAATTCGATCTGTTCCGTAACCATGCATTGGAACGGATTCTTAACGGCCGCCGAGGACTCTTGCTCGATCCAGCAGAGGCAACGGTGATGCATCCCCGGCGGTTTGCGCGTGTTCGTCCGACAGGTCGCGTGCCCAATTCGGTCAAGCTTGTGCTTGAACCGAAGGCGCCGCTGATCGAGTGCAGACTGGTGGACTATTCCGCCGGCGGCGCATGCATCGAGTTGCCACGCGCGCTGCCGTTGCCCGAACGTTTCGAGATGGTTCACGGCAATATCAGGAAACGTTGCCGACGTGTCTGGAGCAAGGGGCTGCGTGTCGGCGTTTCGTTCTGACTTGCGCAGTTGAGGACGAAGCCGTCCGCAAGATGATGGCCGCCGACTTACGTTCCTTCGGGCCGCGCGGGGCACGGCCCGAAGGTAGTCTCATGCGACGATACCGGAGAGCAGGCGGACGAACGGCTCAGGCGCCGCTTTCGCACTTCTTCATGAATGAGTTCTTGGCCGCGCCAGCGAGCTTCTTGCCGTCCGAACCGACCGCCTTGGTCACGCAGGCGTCATGCGTGCACTTTTTCATGAAGGAGGTTTTTGCCGCGCCGGCCAGCGGCTTGCCGTCCTTGCCGACCGCCTTGGTCTCGCAGGAGGCGTCCTGCGCAAATGCCGCGCCGGCGGCGAAGGTCGCGATCACGGCAGCCAAGAAAATCCGCTTCATCTGGGTTTCTCCCTAAACCGAACCAGTGGCCGGATTGGATATCGGAATCTTGGGCCGATCAAGTTCCCCCAACCGATTTTGACGATAAAATACCTAACCGACGGCAGAAAATTCTCGCCTTCGGCGGGAACGAGAATGGAGGAAGCGCGGAATGGAGTTCGAGACGCTGGTACAGACACGCAAAAGCGTGCGCGGATTCAAGAAGCAGCCGGTTTCTCGGGCGACCGTTGAGGAGATCATTGAGGTGGCCAAGCGCGCGCCGTCCTCGATGAACACTCAGCCCTGGCACGTCCATGTCCTCGCCGGGGCGCCCCTGGAGGAGGTTCGGCGCCGCAACATGGAGGAGATGAGCGCCGGCGCCAGGCCGAAGCGCGATATCGTCAGCCATGGCGAGTACCAGGGCGTCCACCGCAATCGGCAGGTCGATATCGCCAAAAAGCTGTTCGGCGCGATGGGGATCGCCCGCGACGACAAGCCGATGCGGCAGGATTGGGTGCTGCGCGGCTTCCGCCAGTTCGACGCACCGGTCTCGCTGGTGCTGGCCTATGACCGGATCTTGGATCCCGGCGCGGTCTGCCATTTCGATCTCGGCGCGCTCTGCTATGGGATCGTGCTGGCGGCCTGGGACCGCGGGCTCGGCAGCGTGATCAACGGCCAGGGCATCATGCGCTCCGACATCGTGCGGGAGGTCGCCAACATCCCGGAGGAGCAGGTGATCATGACCTGCGTCGCGATGGGCTATCCCGACGACGGCTTTGCCGCCAACGCGGTGCGATCCGATCGTGAGGCCAACAGCAGCTTCGTTCACTACGTCGGCTTTGCCGACTGAGCGTGGCCGCAATCGGCATGACCGGCCCGTCGGTTCACTCCGCGTGCCGGCGTCGAGCGTCACTTCCTCAAGGCGAACGATGTCGCGCAGTGTGATCGGGCGCTCGACATGCCTCCCGGCGCAATTGCGCGATTGCTGACCGCGTCGCGGGATATTGAATTCCGCATCGTGAAACCTGCCGCCTGCGCCGCGGCCGACGTGCAGTTTCCGCTGTTTGCGCCGCTTCAAAATGCGCTACTGGTGTCCTGAAACACAACAGCGCAGGCGAGGATCTCAGATGAGCGATGATGAACAAACAGCCATGATCCGCGAGACGGTCGCGAAATTCGTCGATCGCGAACTCATTCCGCTCGAGCCGCAATATCTGAAATCGCGACTGCCGGGCAGCGATCATCCCGAACTGACGCCAGAGCAGCGCAAGCGGCTGCGCGATGTTTCGAAGGAGCTCGGATTGTGGGGCCTCGACGCGCCCGAGGATCTCGGCGGCCACGATTTGCCGACGCGGACGATGGCGGCGGTGAACGAGGAGCTCGGCCGTAGCTGCGTGCCGTTCGGGTTGCCGCCGGACACGCCGAACCTGCGCATGCTGCAGGCGGTCGGCACCGACGCACAGAAGAAGAAATACATGCAGCCCTACATCGAGGGCCGGATGAGTTCGGCGATCGCGATCTCCGAGCCCGGCGCCGGCGGCGATCCGGCAGGCATGAAGACACGCGCGGTGCTCGAGGGCGACGAGTGGGTGATCAACGGCCGCAAGATCTGGATCAGCAACGCGCGTATCGCCGACTTCATCATCGTGATGGCGCGCGTCGGCAGCGATCAGCGGCAGGGCGGCATCACCTCGTTCATCGTCGAGAAGGGGACGCCGGGCTTCATCATCGAGCGCGAGATCCCGATGCTCGGCGGCGGCTCGACCTACGAGATCGTGTTCGACAACTGCCGCATCCCGAAGGACTCGGTGCTCGGCGAGGTCGGCAAGGGCTACGCACCGATGCAGCTACGCCTGCGCACGCGGCGGCTCGAGATGGGATCGACCTGCATCGGCATCACCAGGCGCGCGCTCGACATGCTGTGCGAGCACGCCAAGCAGCGCGAGACGTTCGGCGTCAAGCTCGCCGAGCGCCAGGCGATCCAGTGGTGGATCGCCGACATCTCAACCCGCATGCATGCCTGCCGGCTGATGGTGCGTGACGCCGCCGACAAAACGGATCGCGGCGAGGACATCCGGCACGAAGCGTCGATGATCAAGGTGTTCGCGACCGAAATGGCCTATGAGGCGTGCGACCACGCCATGCAGACGCTCGGCGCGCTCGGCATGACGCTGGAGCTGCCGCTCAATGCGCTCTGGCAGAAGGCCCGCCTGATGCGCATGTACGAGGGTCCGAGCGAAGTCCATCGCCAGGCGATCGCCCGCCGCGTGCTCGGGCTGCGCGGCGGTTAGAGGGCACCCACGCTCTCGAACCGGTCATTGCGAGGAGCAATGACGTGGAGAGAGCCTCGATGATCCTTCATCGCGGCGTGCCGCTGATTACGCGGCGCGCACGTCGGACAGGAAGCGATTGACCTGGCCGGCCAGATCCTTCGACTGCGTCGAAAGCTGCTCGGCCGCGCCAAGCACCTGCGTGGCCGCGGCACCGGTGTCGTCGGCAGCGCGTTGGACGCCGGAGATGTTGGAGTTGACCTCCTGAGTGCCGCGCGCGGCCTCCTGGACGCTGCGCGCGATCTCCTGGGTCGCCGAGCCCTGCTCCTCGATCGCCGCGGCAATGGCGGTGCCGATCTGGTCGATCTCGGTGATGACGTCGACGACGTTCCTGATCGCGGTGACTGTCTCGTCGCTCGCGGTTTGGATCGCAGTGATCTGTTCGGAGATCTCGGTGGTTGCCTTGGCGGTCTGACCGGCCAGCGATTTCACCTCCGAGGCGACGACGGCGAAGCCGCGGCCGGCTTCGCCGGCGCGCGCTGCCTCGATGGTCGCGTTGAGCGCCAGCAGGTTGGTCTGTGCGGCGATGCTCTGGATCAGCGTCACGACGTCGCCGATCTTCTGCGCGCCTTCGGCGAGCGAGCGGGCGGTGTCGCCGGTACGGCGGGCATGATCGACCGCGCGCGCTGCGATCTCGGTCGAGGTCGCGACCTGGCGTGCGATCTCCGAGATCGAGGAGGTCAGTTCCTCGGTCGCGCTCGCCACCGTCTGCACGTTTGTCGAGGTCTGCTCCGATGCGGCGGCGACCACGGCAGCCTGGCGGTTGGTCGTCGTCGCGGTCGAGGACATCGAGCGCGCGGTATCCTCCATGACGCCGGAGGCCGAGGACAGTCCGCCGACCAGTTCCGTGACCTTGATTTCGAACCCACGGGTGAGATCGTCGAGCACGCGCGCACGGCGCATCTTGATGTCGTTCTCGGCTTCCTTTTCGGCGGCGAGGCGGTCGGCCTCGATCTTGTTGTCCTTGAACACCTGCACCGCAGCGGCCATCGCGCCGATCTCGTCGTTGCGGGCCGCGCCCGGAATCTCCGCGGCGACGTCGCCCGCGGCAAGGCTCGACATGCGGCCGGTGAGGGCGGCGATCGGGGTGAGGATCCGGCGGCGGACCACGACGATGAGGCCGGCGCTCATCGCGGCGACCGCGATCAATCCGATCAGCGCCACCACGAAGCTGAAGCGCGCCGACGAATACGCGGCGGCAAGGCCTTGTTCGGCGTTGTCATAGAAGGCGTCGCGGACGCCGACGATGGAGGCAAGGCCGACCTGCGACTCCGCGTAGTAGCTATCGACATCCTGCTCATATTTGCCGGACAGCGCACCCTCCTTGGCGAGCTTCAGCGCCTTGCCGAAGCGCTCGACATAGTCGGCCTGCATCTTGCCGAGCGCGGTCATGACGTTTGCGGGCGTGGCGGGATTGTTGCGCAGCTCCTGCAGCGTCGTGAGGATCTGCTGGGTCCTGCCGCTGCTGCGGAACAGCTCCATCTTCTCGGGCTCGGTAGCGGGGCGGCGAGCGCCGACCAGCGCCTTGTGCAGGCTGGCATCGAGACCGCCGATATCGCGCAGGGTCCAGGCGACGTTGGCGTAATTGGCCTGGCGAAAGGCGTTGCCGTCGAGGCCGGCGAGCCGGCGCACCTGCTCGTCGAGCAGCGTGGTCACGCCGGCGTTGAACACGGAGTTGTCGGCGACGATCTTGGTGGCGGCGGCACGGCGGGCGTCGACGGGCCCCGCGATCGCGGTCTGGATCGAGTCGCGGAGCGCGGCAAACTTCGCCTTCAGCGCATCGATCGCGCTCGCAACCGTCTCGCCGTCGTCGAGTGAGCCGGGCAGGGCGGCGCGCACCTGATTGACCTTGGCAAGCGCGCCGTCGGTCAGATGACGCAGCTTGTCGAGGCCGGCGAGTTGGGTCTGGTCAATCGCGCCGGTGCTGAACAGCAGGTTCGTGGAATAGCCGCGCTCCGGGTTCATGTAGCGCGGAATGTCGCCGACGGCGCGGACGATTTCGAGCCGGCTCTGTGCGATCGAAACCTTGTCCATCGTCTGGTACTTCGTCACGGCGACATAAGCCGCAAGGCCGCCACCGACCGCGGAAAGGGAGACGATCGCGGTCGTCAGGAGAGTACCGATTTTCATGTGCTGTGCGCCCTTCTGGACGAGAGTGAGGTGAGAGCCTCAACCGTACCGGGCGCACATTAAGCTTGGGTTGACGATCCGGCGCGGCGCCGCATCTCAGCCATGTCAGGGCTAGGCCGAAAGTCGAATCCGATCAGGCCGCGGGCTCGTCGGCTTGCGCGGCCTTGAGGTCAGTGCTCGTCCTCGTCCGCGCCCTTGGTCGCGCTACGATGCTGCGTCGCGCCGCTCGATCCGGCCTCGCCACAGGGAAGCTGCGTCCAAGTACCGTCAGCGGCCTGCTGGTAGGCTTGGCAGCCCACGGATGTGGCAGTTTTTTCGTCGGCTTTCTGCCGGTCGGAACTCTTCGCCAGCACGGGCGCGCCAATTGCAGCGACGGCTGCGAGCGACGCGGCGACAACCAGCCTTGCGATCCGCATGTCGGGGTTCTCCTTCTCGAAGCACATGCATATCCAAAAACGAATCTGGCAATTTTGGGCCCGCGCCGGGTAGCCGGTCGGGGATTGATTAACAGCGGGAAAACGGGCCTCAGTGGCGGTTAACGGCTTGTCCGTGGTGGCGCAGGACGGGTTCGCTGCAGGATGATAGGATCGGCCGGTCATGTCCCATCGCATTCTCGTTCTCTACGGCTCCTATCGCTCCGACCGCATGGGCATTCGGTTGGCCCACTTCGTCGTCGACGGCTTTCGCGCGCGCGGCGACGATGTCGAACTGATCGATGCCAAGGCGATCGGCCTGCCGATGCTGGATCGGATGTACAAGGAATATCCCAAGGGACAGGCGCCGGCCGCACTTGAGACGCTCGCCGGCAAGATCCGTGCAGCCGACGGCTTCCTGTTCGTCACCGGCGAGTACAATTGGGGCGTTCAGCCCGGGCTGAAGAATCTCACCGATCATTTCCTGGAAGAATGGTTCTGGCGCCCGGCCGCGATCGCGAGCTATTCGGCCGGGCGTTTCGCCGGCGCGCGCGCTGCGACGGCGTGGCACGGCACGCTCTCGGAGATGGGCATGGTGGTGGTGTCGAGCACGATCGCGGCCGGTCCGATCGGCCAGTCCTTGTCGGCCGAAGGCAAGCCGATCGGTGACGGCGGCAAGGCGCTGGAGCATGCCTTCCCCCGCTTTGCCGATGATCTCGCCTGGTGGATGGAAGCAGCCAAGGCACAGCGGGCGCGCAAGGCGCCGCCATATTGACGGCAACGCGCCCGCGACTTTCGGAGGTCGGAGATCATGAGCCTCTTCAGTTCACCGTTTGACCCGGCACGCGAGGTGGCACTGGTGGCCGGCGCGGGCAACGGCATCGGCCGCGCCATCGCGCAGGCGCTGGTCGGTGAGGGCGTGCGCACCGTCTTTGCCGATCTGCACGAGGACCGGGTCGCCGCCGCGATCAAGCATTCGCCCCGTCCCGAGCTCGCGATACCCTGGGTCGGCGATCTCGCTCATCGTGAAGCGTGCGACGCGCTGCTGGCCCACGCGCAAGTGACGGTCGGCCAGGTGACGCACTTCGTGCACAGCGCTTCGCCGCCGCGGCGCGAGGCCGACCACGCGATGATGGTTGACGAGGAGACCTGGCGGCAGATGCACGCGGTCAATCTCGATGCCGGCTTTCACCTGTCACGCGAGCTGGCGCGCAGGCTCATCGCAGCGAAGACACCCGGCTCGTTCCTGCTGCTTACCTCGCTGCATGCCGCCACGCCGCGCAATCTGCCGCACTACTCGACGGCGAAGGCCGGCATGGCCATGCTGGTGAAGGAGCTTGCCAAGAGCTGGGGCCGCTATGGCATCCGAGTCAACGCGCTGGTGCCCGGTGCGATCGCGGCCGGCGGCTTCGTCGCGGATCCTGCGCTTGCGCGACATATCCCGCTTGGGCGGCTTGGCGCTGCGGAGGATCTCGCGCCAATGGCGCTTGCGGTGTTGTCGAACAGGCTGTCCGGCTACGTCACCGGCGCGTCGATCGTGGTCGACGGCGGCTTGTCGCTCACCAACTGGTTTGCGCCGCCCGAGCTGGAGTGAGGTTCAGCAGCTACTCCTTGGTCCTGATGTAGCCCGCCAGCCGTGACTTCTGGTCGTGACACCAGGTCGTCATGCCGAGGCGGCGTTGGTCGAGATCGGTGGTTTGCGTTGCGATCGCGACCTCTCGCATCAACGTGTCGGATTGCTTCTCGCCCATCTTGCCGCCGGTGTGCATATAGGCGATCGCCTTGCGCACCTGCTCGGTGGTGCCGTCAGGCAGATGCAGCTCCTGCGCTTTCTGCACGAGGTCCTGATAGACGAGATCGGTGCCGGGGCATTCGACCTTTGCGGCAAAGGCTTGCAGCACCATCGTCACATAGGCCTCGTGCGGGTCGGCGGCGTGAGCCGGCGTTGCAGCCATGATCAAGCCTGCGAACATCAGTGCATATCGCATCAAATCCTCCCGATTTTTCGCAAGGCTAGCGTCCGCGGGAACTCACTGCAACCGCCAGGACACACTCGCGGAAAGAACAGATCAAACGGATGTGTTCCGGGCAGGCTTGCCACGATTTGAGCACGATTTCGGCCACAGGTGGCACAAGTTGTCGCAGGGGAGAATGATCGTGTCGAAGTTGGGGCTTGTTGTGGTGCTGGGAGGATCGCTCGCGCTCGGCGGTTGCATGCAAGCGACGCTCGCGCCCGTATCCGATGCCGCGATGACGCCGCGTGACAGGCAATTGCTGGCGCACCCGCCTTATGCGCGGGCCAGTATCCCCGAGCAGTTCCAGCGCCACATCGTCCAGTACACGCGCCGCGAGCAACCGGGCACGATCCTGGTCGATACCGACGCGCGCTACCTCTATTACGTGCTGCCGGGAGGCAAGGCGATCCGCTACGGAGTCGCCGTCGGCGAGGAGGCGATGGCCTTCTCCGGGGTCGCCACCGTCGGCCGTATGGCGGAATGGCCGGACTGGGTTCCGACCAAGGAGATCCAGGCGCGGCTCGGGCCGTACCCGGCGCGCGTCCCCGGCGGACCGGCCAATCCGCTCGGCGCACGCGGCATCTATCTCTACCAGGACAACAAGGACACGCTCTATCGCATCCACGGCACCAATCAGCCCGAATATATCGGGCAGGCGATTTCGTCCGGTTGCATTCGCATGACCAACGCGGACGTGATCGATCTCTACCAGCGGGTCAAGCCGGGCGCGACGGTGGTCGTGCTGCCGCCTGGGCAGAGCGCCTAATTCGCAGTCCACGGGCGGAGCAGGCGGGCTAGGCCCCGTTTGCGGAAAGATGGCGGGCGACGGCTACGTCGTCCGCCATACGTTTTTGCGGACGCTTGTCCGCACTCGGGTCAACCTCAACGTACCGGCATCGGTGGCCGAACCACCGGACCACCGTCGTCTGCGTCGACGACAGCGGGCTGCTGCGCCGACTGCAAGGGGCGCGGCGCCATGGTCTGCGACGACGGTGCAGTGGGCGGCGGCAACGGCGCAGGTGGCGGCGGCGGAACGTACGCCTGTGCCGGCCGGCGAACCGGCGGCGGGGCGACGGCCGTGTGCGGCTGTGTCGCGGCGCGCGGGCGCGGCGCGGGCCGCGCCTCGACCGCCCTGGTCTCGGTCGTCCGCGCCGCCAGGCGCTGAGACAATTGATCCTGGCTCGCCTTGAGCTGGTCAATGCTGGCCTTGAGCTGCTCGATCTGCTGCCCCATTGACGAGAGATCGTGTGCCATCGACTGCAGCAACTGCGTTTGATCCGGCGCAGCCGCGACTGCGGCTGGCGCTGTCGATGCGGTGGGGGCGGCCGCCGGCGCTGCGGCGTCCGGTGCTGGAGAAGGCGCAGAAGCCGCGGTTGCAACGTCCTGCTGCGGAGCGGCTGCTTGTTGCTGCGGGGCGGCTGTTTGCTGTTGTGAGGCCGCCGGCGCTGCTTGAGCAGCCTGCTGATCGGCAGCCGCAGTCTGAGCGGCTGGCGCGCTCGCCTGGTCGGCAGCAGGTGCCGTCTTGCCCGGAAGCAGCGACGTCAGCATCTCGACCTGCGGAGCCCACTCCGCCACCATCTGCTTGGCGCGATCGCCGTAGTGTTGCCAAGCCGCGGCGCCCGCCGCACTGGCGATCGCGAACAGGAACCAGAAAATGCGGATCGCCCACTTGTTGCTGGTCGGCGGCACGTGATCGTACGGCGCGTGGTTGAGCCTGATGTCGCCGGTTCCCGCGGCGTGATACGTCCCGGCGGCGTGATACATCGGCGGCGCCGTGGGCGCGACCGGCGGCACCCCGGTCATAGGCGGCGCAGTGACTGGCGATACTGACGGAGGCGCTGAGGGGCTCGGACCGAAGTGCGGCTCGCGAAACCCTGGCGATCCCGCGCCTGCCGGGGCCGAGCGCGGCGTGAAGTCAGGTTCGATCGCGAAAATGTCGTGCGGATCCGTGTCCTTCGAATGTGTCAATTGCATTTGGCGGTCCCCGTTGTCAGTCCAAGGTCAAACCGCAAATGGGCGGCCGGCGAATTTATGTCCTGTATCGACCCTTGGCCCTCCGCACCACTCCAGTCCGGTTTGACCAAACCAAGGCAAGAGAGTGGAGAGGTTGGGGAGTTTGGGGCGCCCCAATTGAGGCGGCGGCGTTGCTGATGCCGGCGTTTCGAGGCGAACGATGTCGAGATGCGGCATCGGTCACGTCGCGAGGCTGCACGCGGTCCGGCTCACCGTCTCAGGAGATGTCGACGACAATAACCAGCACTGGTTGTGGCCAGATCAACACACTCACGCGGAAATCGCTCCGCGCAAGCCTCGTCCCGCCACGTTCGCCTCCGTTCCGCCCCGATTGGATTCGGGTGATAGGCCGATGTTGGATTTTCGGCTTGGGCTGGGGGCGCGAGTTGGGGATACAACATGTCACGCGACGGGGCTGTTATTTCGAACGTCGACGTCAACCGCGGCGCATCCAGCGCCGCACTCTCGGTTTCATCTGCTCATGCGCGAAAAGCGCTCCGTCTGCTCGCTGCCGTGATCGGCGCTGCGTCGCTCGCGGCCTGCGCACAAACGGCCGTCGTCAGCGAACGATCGCAGGCGCTCGCGAGCCGGACCGAGCCGACGCGGAGCGCAGCGTCTCCGGCGCGCACGCGCGTTGCGGTCACGCGCACGCACGCGCGCTATGCATCGCGCAGCAAGGCTGGCGATACCAAGGCTGCATCGCGAGGTCTCGCGAGCTTCTACAGCGAGGCGCAGCCGACTGCGAGCGGAGAGAAGTTCGACGGCACTGAATTGACCGCTGCGCATCCGACATTGCCGTTCGGCACCAAGCTGCGCGTGACCGACGTGAAGACCGGCCGCTCGGTGACCGTGCGCGTCAATGATCGCGGACCCTATGTGCCCGGTCGCATCGTCGACGTGTCCTATTCGGCCGCGCAATCGCTCGGCATGGTTGGCAAAGGCGTGGCGAACGTCAGGCTTGACGTGGTGGAGTGAACTCTTCCATGTGCGGACGGGAAACGTTGGCCTGAGCACGCGCTCAGAGAGATTTAGCCACTCTTCTTTTGGGCGCATCACGTCCCGCCGATCCGGCTATCGCAGCGCTCGGCGCGCTCTGGATGACGTTGATCGGAAGGAACTGCGATCCCACGGTGCGACCTCGATCCGTGCTGCGCGCGGCCTTCACCAAATTGTCACGCTCCCGGCGAATTGCGGCCCAAAGGCGCTGCCAACTGGAGGCCGACATCGGCGCGCGTCAGGAGAGGGTTCAGCATTGGCCTACAAGATGGTCGCAGAACGCGACAACGAGACGGTGAGAGTTGAACGGGAAAGCACCTGGCTGATCGTCGCCAAGGCCCGGATCTGGGCAAGCGAGGGATGGCGGGTCGTGATCACCGACAACGACGGAAAATCCTACGCGCCGGACGAGTTCGACAAGCTGCTGGCCGCGTGAGGCGGCGCCGGCTTCGTCGTGACGGTCGATCAGTGTTCTAGCGCTGCGCCGAGACCAGCAACATCATCGGGCGTTCCAGCTCCTCAGCAAGTTCAGGCATAGCCGCGATCTGCTCCGGCGTCGGGCAGAACTCCTCGACGTGGCGCAGCGCGAAGCCGGCGCCGATCAGCGCGGTGAGCGTCGTGCCGATGGTGCGATGATATTTCAGCACACCCTTGACGTACCAGTCGGTGCGGCGTTCGCCTTCAATGAAGTAGCGGTTGACCGGCCAAGTCTTGCGGCCGTCGTCGTCCTGCAACCAGTGCGGATGGGCGGCCGCCATGTAGATGGGATGCTCGATGGTAAAGACCAGAAGGCCGCTCGGGGTCAGCGCGCGATGCAGCATGCGCGCCAGCCGACCGAAATCCTCGACGTAGTGGAAGGCGAGGGCGCTGTAGGCGAGATCGAAGGACGCCTGCGGCAGCTCGAGTGTCTCGAGGTCGGCGATCTCGTATGAGATTCCCGGCTCGTCGGTCATGCTTCTCGCGCGCGTGATCATGTTCCGCGAGAGGTCGAGGCCGAGCACCGCAGATGCGCCTTGCTCACGCATCCAGCGCGCCGCCCAGCCGAAGCCGCAACCGAGATCGACAGCGCGCTTGTTCGCGACATCCGGTAGCATGGCACGGATAGCTGGCCATTCCGGCGCGCCGACAAGCCCGCGCACCTGTCGCGGCAACTGGCTGTAGCCGGCGAAGAAGCCGGGATCATCATAGATGTTCTGCGCCATGGCTACCGTAGTTCGTGAAGACAGTTCTGTAACCCGCCGAACCAGTGTCTGGGAACTGGATGGTTGCAGCGCGCTCGGCCTGGTCCTTTGGAACCAGACGTCGCGTTGGGCGGTTCTGATGCAAATCCACCTTCCGGCAAAGGACAATCGAGGAGAGCGTTATGATAGCCCAGACGCAAATCCACACCATCGCGCGCCAAATGCTCCAGAAGCACGGTTTGCAGGCGATCGCCGAGGCCGCGCAGAACGCCGTGGCGTGTGAGAGCAAGGGCGAGATGGAAGAGGCCCGCGAATGGCGCAATGTTGAGGACGCGATCAAGATGATGCGCGGACCGCATCAAAGCTGACAGCCAGCCGGAACGGTTACCAATCATATGGTCCAGCGGACGCACCCGCTGGATCATTCATGCTGGAGCCCCGAGAGCCCCCGCAGACAACGGCGGCTTGCGACGCTCATCCATCCGACAGACCTGGAGCCGGGAACGCTAGCTCGCCCGGCGCCACCGCGGCACGGGGTCGAGCGGCGTGCGATAGAGCTCGCGGTGGTCGACATCGGTCACGCGGACGGCGCAGCCGCGCGCCTTCAATTCTGGCTTGACCTGGGCCAGTTCGCTCGCGAGCTGATCGGCGCGATCAGAGGCGACGCCCAAGTCTTCGAGGATGATGGTTCCCTGATTGCGGAACTCTTCTCCTACCACAAGATCGAATGTGTAGTACGGCATGCCGAAGTTCCTCGTTCGGTATGCATCACAGGGTAACACTGAGTCGAGTGGTTCCCTAAGATGCAGTGTGATCCAGCTCACCGCGCGGTCGTTAAGATTTGATTAAATGAGTAGGCGCAGGCTCGGCCTAGGTGGAATCGCAGTGGAACCGGACTCCGGGAGCCGGCAACTGCAGGAGAAGGCCGGCGGCGTAACGCCCGTCGGCCTTTTCTCGTGCAGAAGATGCATGACTAATCGCGCGCCGCAGCGTGATGCCGGGCGCGCCATTTCGGGCCGGGCCCGCGCATATAGTGCAGTTCGGGGCGATAGGGATGGCAGACGCTGCCGATCAGCTCCTGGCAACGGGTCACGAGGACGGCGAGACAGAGGCGCAGCGGCATCGCCGTTCTCCCTCAGTGCACTTCGCCGAGCACGGCCGTAAACGGCAGCTCGAACAGTTGATCGCCGAGATCGTCCGTGACGTGCAGGACCCAGTTGCGCCAATCTTCCGCACTTGGCGTCATGACGTAGCTGCGCACGATGCGCTCCGCATGCTCGCGCGCCTCCGCAAGGTCCATCGTGGCGCCGTTGCGGTCGAGCAGCACGTATTGGTCGTCGGAGCAGTGGAAAAAGACGGCTGACATGTTCTGATTCCCGTGGCCGCGTTCTCACACGCTGAGATAGCAGGGCGCGGGCTCACGGAGAATCCGGGCGATCCCCCATCGGAGAACTACGGGGAATATGAACGATTTGAATCAAGCGGCCGTGATCATCGCGTGATCTCAGAAGATCGGCTCGCCGATCGCGACCTCGCTGCGCGGGCCGAGCACGATCACCTGGCCCGCAGCGTCCTTGGCGCCGAGGATCAGCAGCTCCGAGGTGAAGCCTGCGATGTTCTTCGGAGCGAAATTGCAGACGCAGACCACCAGCGAGCCGACCAGTGCCGCGGGCTCGTAATTGGTGATCTGCGCGCTCGACCACATGATCCGGTCGGCGCCGACATCGACGCCGACCTTGTAGGACGGATTGCGCGCCCGCGGAAACGGCTGCACCTCGACGACCTTGCCGATCCGGATATCGAGACGGGCGAAATCGTCGTAACTGGCTGGTGGCTTGAGCGCGGACATCATCGTTCCTGAAAGGCGAGGCGGACGCCGAGCGCGATGTAGATGGTGCCGACCACGCGGCCCTGCCAGCGCCCGATGCTGCGATGCCGCCTGATCCACGGACTGATCTGGCCGGCGGCGAGCGCGAGCAGCGAGGTGTAGACCGCGCTCATTGCGACGAACACCAGGCCGAGCACCGCGAACTGCGCGACGGCGGAGCCGTGCTCGGGATGGACGAACTGCGGCAGGAAGGCGAGGAAGAACAGCGCGGTCTTTGGATTGAGCATCTCCGCCCCGATCGCCTGCCGGAACGCACGGTGCCCATCGACCGGCTGCGCGCGCGGCAGGTGCAGCTCGTCGTTTCTCTCGAACAGGGCGCTGATGCCGAGCACGATCAGGTAGATCACGCCGGCATATTTCACGACCGAGAACGCAAGCGCCGACGTCATCAGCACGGCGGACAGGCCAAACGTCGCCATCGCGGTATGGACGAGATCGCCGAGCGCGATGCCAAGCCCCGTGGCGACGCCGACGCGCGGGCCGCCGCTGACCGAGCGGGCCAGTACGAGCAGCACGGCTGGGCCGGGAATAAGGAAAAGGCCGAGCACGACGGCCATGTAGGTGAGCAAGGTTGTGATGTCGGTCATGAGGCGCGTCCCGGATGCGGATGTGCAGCGATCGCAACTGCCGCGAAGCGGCGCGGCGGGTGACGTATCAGCTCGGCGCTTTCGACGATGCGCATTTCCTCGGTCCTCCGGAGCGCCGTACGCTCCAGCACGCCGTAGATCGCGGATGCGGCGTGACTGAGCGCATCAGGCGTCGCCAGCCCGCGCACGCGCGCCGATGCGAGCAGCGCGGCGAACAGATCGCCGGTGCCGGACGGGCTGATCGGCAGGCGCGGCGTGCGCACCCGCCAGGCGTCGCTACGCTCGATCGCCAGCATCTCGATCTCGCCCGCGGGCGTGTCGGCCAGCTCTGCGCTGGTGATGACGATGGTCGAAGGGCCCCGGGCGATGAGATTGCGGGCCTGCGCGACCGCGTCGTCGATGGTGCCGGCCTTCGCGCCGCATAGAAACTCGAACTCGAAATGGTTGGGGGTGATGATGTCGGCCAGCGGACAGAGCTCGTCGCGCACCAGCGGCGGAATGTCGGTGCGCACGAACATGCCGCGATCGCGATCGCCGAGCACGGGATCGCAGCAATAGCGCAGCGCAGGGTTCTTTGCCTTGGCGCGCGCGACGAAGTCGGCGACCTCCTGGCCGATGTCGGATGACCCGAGATAGCCGGACAAGATCATCTGCGCGCCGTCGATGGCGCCGCGCTCCTCGATCCCGCGCAGGAGATCGGCGACCAGTTGCACGTCGAGTACCCGGCCACGGATGGTCGGATAGCCCGGCCGGTTGCTGAGCAGCGTGGTCGGCACTGCGATCACGTCGATGCCGTGGAGCTGGATCGGGAACGCGGCGGCGCTGGTGCCGACATGGCCCCACGCGACCTGCGACTGGATGGAGATCACGGTCATGCGGTTATCACGTCATTGTGCGATGCAGAATCATGCGATTGCGATGCAGCAAAAGTTGACTAGCTCCGTATTTCGATCCCACCAGGAGAATTGCCATGAAAAACAAGAAACTGTCTCTGTCCACTGCACTGGCCGCCATGATCGCAATGACGGCCGCCACCGCCGCCACCGCGGCGGAACTGCCGACCTATGAAAAGGCAGGCCTGCCGATCTCGGCCGTCCAGCTCCAGGTGTTGGGCGCCGCGGATGTCGAGCAACAGCCGACCGTGGCCAATTCGCTCACGCCGCATCAGCGCAGCGTCCTGACGCCGCGACAGCACATCAGGGCCGCGGCGGGCACGAGCGAAACCATCGGTCGCACGGTCCGCTGAGCGGCACCGCAATCGCGGCTTGAGCGTCGCGCGCCGCGCCAGCCGCGCCTTCACAGCCCCCGGGGCCGCGGATGCGCGTCTCACCCCAGCTTGCAAGAAGCCTGCGACCTCGTCGCGGGCTTTTTGTCGTTCAGGTCGGTTCACTTGAACAGGGCCACATAGATCACGTAGAGCCAGCCCAGGATACCGTGGATGATCGCCCACAGGATCGAGTGGTTGTTGGTGTAGGAGATCGCGATCGCCAGCGCCGAGCCGAATCCCACGCCGTATTTGGCGCCCTCGACGCGAACGCCGTAATAGCGGTTGCCGTTCATGCTGGCGTTCCTGTGCTTGGCATGGCGACAGCGTAACCCGTGATATCTGGGGATGCGAGTCCGCATTCTCGCGGCAGGTTTCGCACCCGTGAGGCCGGCGTAACAAAAAAGCGGAGCTAGGACCACGGGTGAGACCGAAGAACACTCCGGCTTTGTATTTTGACTTGCGCATGGCGCGGATCATCGGCCCTGAGGTGAGCGCGAACCGTGACCCTTCGGTCAGAATAGACTAGCCTTGCGGACACCGACCATCCGCCAGCCTCGAGTTCACCTCATGCATATCCTGCGTCCCCAATTCCGCATCGAGGAGCAGCGTGCGCTCAGATTCGCGGCCGAACGCGGCTTCGGCGTCATCGTTGCCGCCGACGAGCGCGGGCCGCGCGGCTCGCATGTGCCCTTCGTGATCGCGCAGCGCGACGGCCGCGCGATCGTGCAGATCCATCTCACGGCGAAGAACCCGCTGGTCGAGCTCGCCGACGGCAGGCGGCGTTTTCTCCTGATCGTCGCCGGCGACGATGCTTACGTCTCGAACGACTGGTACGCCTCGCGCGACAATGTCTCGACCTGGCTCTATGAAGCGGTGCATCTGTCTGGCGTCGCGCATCTGCGCAGAGCAAGCGAGAACCGCGGCCACGGCGACGCGCTGCTCGCGGTCGCCGAGGCACGGCTGCCGAAGCAGCCCTGGGACCTCGCACAGATGGAGCCGAACAAGCGCGAGACGATGCTTGCGGCGATCAGGGTGATCGATCTCGTCGTCGACGAGATCGAGGGGCAGTCGAAGCTCAATCAGCACAAGAGCGATGAAGACCACGTCGCCGTCGCCAACCAGCTCGCGCGCGCCGACGAGAGCGGCAGCCGCAGGCTCGCCGGCAAGATGCGGGCGCTGCGGCCGCAGCTTCGCTATGACGAGGTGATGGAGCCGACAGGTGAGTGACGCCTCATCCGCCGCGCGTTGCAAATAGATCGGCAAACAGCATTCGCGTCTGCACCTCGTGGAGACCGAAGCAACCTGTTGTTAGCAATTGCTCCGCGCCGATTTGCACGATTCCGATTCGTTCTTTGCGAACAAAGTGGAGTCGGATCGCGAACAAGCTGCGATCTGTCGCGTGCATCTGCATCGCGTATTGAGAACCTGTTGTTAGGAATTGCCTCGTGTCGATTCTGCCGATTCCGATTCGTTCTTTGTGAACAAAATGGAGTCGGATCGGGAACAAAATGCCGGCGTTGATCGTATTGAGGAACTGCAGTCAAGACGTCGGAACACGAAGGTGTGCAGCGGTTTCGTGATCTCCACAATCGGAACTGATCGCATTGCCACTCGTTTTATGCAGCGCAACGTTCGAGAGGAGAGAGGAGCCATGCGAAAATTCATCCTTCCCATTGTCGCAGCTCTGGCGCTTGGCGCAGCGACGCCTGCGATGGCGTTTGATTCCGGTGACCAGATGTCGATGGAGGCTGCGCTCGACGTCGCGACCGGTGTCGGCATTACAACAGTGTCAGATACCGAGTTCCTCGGCGACGAATGGGAGATCGAAGGCCGCGACCGTCTCGGCCGCTGGATGAAGGTCGACGTCGATTCGCGGACCGGCGAGATCCGCAACGTGGACCGCGGCTGGTAATCGGCATCGGCACCTTCACAGCGCCGAATGACTTGATCCGGACTTGATCGAAGATCGGCGCTTTGTTTGCCGTGGTGGGGGAGCGCATCCAACGCGCTCCCCCACGCGGCGTTCATTCATTCATGGCGAAGGCAACCGCAAAGCGGAGCGCAAGGCGGAGATCGCGGCCGACGGTGCTGGCGATCGACGTCGGCGGATCGCATGTCAAGGTCATGACCGACAAGGAGCGCGTCAAGCGCGAGTTCGTGTCGGGTCCCGATCTGTCAGCCAAGGCGATGGTGCGCCAGGTCAAGGCGCTGACCAAGGACTGGTCCTACGACGTCGTCGCGATCGGATATCCCGGGCCTGTGGTCCACAACCGGCCGCTGGCGGAGCCGCACAATCTCGGCCGCGGATGGGCCGGCTTCAACTTCCGGAAGGCGTTCGGCCGCCCGACCAAGGTCGTCAACGATGCGCTGATGCAGGCGATCGGCAGCTACCGCGGCGGCCGCATGCTGTTCCTCGGCCTGGGCACCGGCCTCGGCTCCGCGATGATCGTCGACGGCATTCCGGAGCCGATGGAGATCGGTCATATGCCGTATCGCAAGGGCAAGACGTTCGAGGACTATGTCGGCGCCGCGGGCCTGAAACGACGCGGCAAGAAGAAATGGCGCAAGGCGGTCGACGACGTGCTGGAGCGACTGTTTGCGGCGCTCCAGCCTGATTACGTCGTGCTCGGCGGCGGCAATGCCGACAAGCTCGACAACCTGCCGCGAAAGGTGCGGTTCGGCGCCAATGCCAATGCGTTCGAAGGCGGATTTCGCCTATGGGGCAAGGGCGGAGCCAAACTTGGAATCAGGCGCGCCAGGCTGAGATAGAGTAGGCATTGGGGCTGGCGTACCGCATCATGGGACCGCCGTGATCACCGCACCCGTCCCGACCGGGCCCTCTGTCGCTGTTCAACCTCGCCAAGCTGCCGAAACTGCCGAAGCGCCCGCGCTGATGCCGCTCGCCGCCATCCCTGAGTACAGGAACGCAGACGCCACGACCATGCACTGAAAGCACCCGGTGTTGATCGACTGCACTGTCCGGCTTGGCCCGAAGAGGCACAAGCTGGAGTATGCTTGGGCAGAGTCTTGGAGTCGTCGCCAGCTCGACGTTCCCTCAAGGACAAGGAGACAGGCCGTGGTGAAACCGTTTCCGTCGAAGACCCATATCGGCAATCACGTGCTGCATCCGGAAACCCAGATGCTGAATTACGGCTACGATCCGCAACTGTCGGAAGGCGCGGTCAAGCCGCCGGTGTTCCTGACCTCGACCTTCGTGTTCAGAACCGCCGAGGACGGCAAGGACTTCTTCGACTTTGTCGCAGGGCGCCGCGAGCCGCCGGAAGGGATGGGAGCGGGGCTGGTCTATTCGCGCTTCAATCATCCGAACAGCGAGATCGTCGAGGACCGGCTCGCGATCTATGAGCGCACCGAGAGCTGCGCGCTGTTCTCGTCGGGCATGTCGGCGATCTCCACCACCGTGCTCGCCTTCGCGCGGCCCGGCGACGTGATCCTGCATTCGCAGCCGCTCTATGGCGGCACCGAGACGCTGTTTGCGAAGACGCTCGCCGGGCTCTCGATTCAAGCCGTGGGCTTTGCCGACGGCATCGACGAGGCAACCATGCGCGCGGCGGCGGAGGAGGCGATGCGCAAGGGCAGGGTGTCGATGATCTTCATCGAGACGCCGGCCAATCCGACCAACGGGCTGGTCGATATCGCGCTTACCAAGCGCATCGCCGACATGATCGGCAAGACGCAGGGCCATACGCCGGTGATCGCCTGCGACAACACGCTGCTCGGGCCGGTGTTCCAGCGGCCGATCGAGCACGGCGCCGATCTGTCGCTGTACTCGCTGACGAAATATGTCGGCGGCCATTCCGACTTGATCGCGGGCGCGGCGCTCGGCTCGAAGAAGCTCATGAAGGACATCAAGGCGCTGCGCGGCGCGATCGGCACGCAGCTCGATCCGCACACCTGCTGGATGATCAGCCGTTCGCTTGAAACGCTCGGTCTGCGGATGGAGAAGGCCGACCGCAACGCGGCGGTCGTGGCCGACTATCTGCGCGATCATCCGAAGGTGGCGAAGGTGCATTATCTCGGCCACCACGACGCGGCATCGCCTGCGGGCCACGTGTTCGCCAGCCAATGCTCCGGTGCCGGCTCGACGTTCTCCTTCGATATCGCCGGCGGCCAGGCCGCCGCGGAGAAATTCCTCAACTCACTGCAAATCTTCAAGCTCGCGGTGAGCCTGGGCGGCACCGAGTCGCTCGCGAGCCTGCCGGCCACGATGACGCATTCCGGCGTGCCCGCCGATATCAGGAAGAAGATCGGCGTGCTTGATTCCACGATCCGCCTGTCGATCGGGATCGAGCATCCGTCGGACCTGGTGGCCGATATCGCGCAAGCGCTGAGCGGGGTGTGAACGAATGGGGAATTCAAATCAGATCGGACGGCGGTGCGTTCCTTCGCCTCTCCCGCTTGCGGGGGAGGCCGACGCGCGCGCAGCGCGCGGCGGGTGGGGGCTCTTTCCACGAGATGACTCAAGGAGAGACCCCCCACCCCAGCCCTCCCCCGCAAGCGGGAGAGGGAGCCGACTGCCGATGCCGCTGCAACTCGAATCTCATATGCAATTGCCCTGGATTGTCTTGGAAGCCAGGCGTCGCCCACGAACCGGAGCAGCAGCATGTTGACGATATCAGCGATCATCAGGGCCAAGCGAGGGCACGAAGCCACCATGCGGCAGGCGTTGCTTGATGTCGCCGATCATGTGCGGGCCAATGAGCCGTCCACCGTCGGCTACTACGTGTCGCAGGATGGCACCGATCCCTGCGTGTTCGCGACCTATGAGCGATACCTGGATCAGGCGGCCATGGACCGGCACAACAATTCGCAAGCCGTGGCGCGCTTCTTCGAGGTTGCGAAGCCGATCCTCGATGGCGACGTGATCCTGGTTTCGGCGCACGAGATTTTCGATAAAGCGTAGCTGCGAAAGCGCTAGCCAGCGATCCCGCCGGCTTTGGCGATCAGCTCGAAGGATCGCAGCCGCTTGGCGTGATCGTAGACGTCGGACACGATCATCAGCTCGTCGGCGGCAGTCTCCGCGACCAGCGCATCGATGCCGGCGCGAACCGTGTCGGGCGAGCCGACGATCGAGCGTTCGAGCATCCGCATCGCCTGGACTTTTTCCGCGGGCGACCAGTAGGTCTCGATATCGTCGATCGGCGGCTGGCTGAGGCCGCGCGCGCCGCGGAAGATGTTGGTGAACGACATCTGCTGGGTCGTTGCCAGCCGGCGCGCCTCGGCGTCGGTGTCGGCGGCGATGATGTTGACGCCGACCATGGTGTAGGGGCGGTCGAGCTGCTCGGATGGTTTGAACCTGCTGCGGTAGATCTGAAGCGCCGGGAGCAGCATCTCCGGCGCGAAATGCGAAGCGAAGGCGTAGGGCAGCCCGAGCTCGGCGGCGAGCATCGCGCCGAAATTGCTGCTCCCGAGAATCCACAGCGGCACGTTGGTGCCCGCGGCCGGCACCGCCTGGATGCGCTGGTTGGGACCGGCTTCCGCCAGGAAGGCCTGCACCTCGAGCACATCCTGCGGAAAATTCTCAGCCGCCTCGGGCGTGCGGCGCAGGGCGCGCAGCGTGAGCTGATCCGTTCCCGGCGCGCGGCCAAGGCCAAGATCGATGCGGCCCGGAAACAGCCGCGCCAGCGTGCCGAACTGCTCGGCAATCACGTAAGGCGCGTGGTTCGGCAGCATGATGCCGCCGGCGCCGACGCGGATGGTTGTCGTTCCCGCCGCGATATGACCGATCACCACCGACGTCGCCGCGCTCGCGATGCCCGCCATGTTGTGATGCTCCGCCACCCAGATGCGGCGATAGCCCAGGGCTTCGGCATGAACCGCAACATCGCGCGCATTGTAGAGCGCACCGCGCGCATCGGTCTCCTGGCTGACGCGGACGAGATCGAGGATGGAGAGTGCGGCCACGGGAGCTCCGGGAGGGAAGGCTATGAAGGACGAGGCCTGCGATCGCCGGCCGTGTCCAGGCTGATCCGAAGCGGCAGGTTCGGCCGGTTCGTCCGTCCCATATGGATACTGTACCCATGCCGGTCAATCCACCTGATGCGACCGAGGTATGCGTCAGGTGCTCTCTTCGTTGTCATTGCGAGGAGCTCACGACTATTTTGGCGCTGAAGCGACGAAGCAAAGCTACCCGTCCCAAAATATCGAAAACAACCCCATGCAAAGTAGCAGCTTGCCGCGGGGGCTCGGAATGGGACTTGACGCGTCGGGCAAATCGATGATATGTTTCTATTATTCCGAAATAGTGCAGACGCCCGCCGCCGCGCGATGGCCATCGTGTGCCAGGTGCTCACTCTCGCGTCATTGCGCGAAGCTATTCGCCGAACGCGCGCCAAGAAGATGTCCTGTTCGCAAATTTCGCCGTGGCTGCGGCCGTCACGCTTAAGACATTGGTCATCTCTTTGCTCTCATTTTCGCGGCCTCATCAAGCAAAGAGGCACCATGTCCGACATCACCATTCCCGGCGGAAAAATTCGTTCCTTCGTCGAGCGGATCGAGAACCTTGACGCAGAGATGCAGGAACTGAGCGAGCAGAAGAAGGAAGTCTTCTCGGAGGCGAAGGGCGAAGGTTTCGACGTGAAGATCCTCAAGGAGATCATCAAGCTGCGCAAGCAGGACCAGGACGAGCGCGACGAGCGCGAGACCTTGCTCGATCTCTACATGCGCGCGATGGAGACGGCGCCGGCCGAAGACAAGACCGCGAAAGCAGCGTGAGGTCTGCGGACCCAGAGTGCGCTTCCATCAGCGGGCCGCGAGTGCGGCGGGTTAGCGTAACCCGCCGCAATCGCTGCTAGCGAAACGGCGGATTACGTCTTCGGCGCACCACGCCCGGTGTGTGGATCGACAGTGCAGGTGGCGAGCGGGAGTGGCGTGCCTGTCGGTATTGACAACAGGTCGGCCGAGCCCAATTATGGTGTTGGGTCGATACACCCGCTGCTTGCGCCCATTGTGGATAGTGAACGTATCAAAATCGGCCACACCCTCGCTATTGGCGAGCGGGTCGGCAAGGCAAGCACCGATCTCCTCCGTTCGCCGATAGGGGTGCACCCATGCGCGATTTTCGCGATGCGAAGGCTATGGCGCGGTCGCTGCGCAATGCCTTGAATGCCAAGGCGATACAAACCACGCACAGCGAATCTCTGGAGCTGATCGCGAAGGCGTTCGGCTGCGAGACCTGGAATATCCTGTCTGCCAAGATCGACGCCGCCAGCGCGCCGAAGCTGGCCGCCCAAAGTGGTCTGCTCTACTGCTCATTCTGCGGCAAGAATCAACACGACGTGAGCAAATTGGTGGCGGGTCCTGCCGTCTTCATTTGCGACGAATGTATCGACCTGTGCACCGATATCGTCGACGAGAACCTACAGCACTTAATTGAAGGAAACGAGGAGAGCGCTCGCGCTTTGTCGACCGATCGATTGCTGCACTACGTCGAGTTCGCGAGCAAGGTCTTGGAACGCCATCGTTTGATGTTGCAGCGCATTGACCGGATGATTGCGCTTCGCTCGCGTCCATCGCCGACGGGCGAGGAGGTGCCACAGCCGGCCATCTTCGCTCAGCTCAAGGCCAAGACGTTGGATGAGTTGCTGGCCATGAAGAAAATCTCGCAAGATCAAATCAGCCGGTATGAGCGTGTTCAACGGACGACGACACCAATCATCAACGAGCGGAGTCAATAGCAAGCAGCCCGCATGAGCGAAGCGATATGCGGGATTGATCTTTCGACGTGCGTGCTGCTCCCGGATATCGCTTCGCTCATCCGGGCTACGCTTGCTACACTTCTTTTGCGATCCCGTGCTCATAAATGAATCCGGTCCAGAACGAGAGCGCTTCGGCAAAGACTTGCTCGGCCCTGATCTTTTTACCGGCATGTTCGAAGTAGGCCAACCAGCCGGTTTCGAGCTCACATGCTACCGTCACTCGCACCGTGGGATCAGGATTGTTGCTTACCGCCCAATGCTTTGAGGCGGTTGCAGCTTGGCGACAGAGATGGAGAGCGTTGCAGGCCTTTCTTGCGCGGTTCTGAAGGTCCCTAAGTTTTGTGATGCCGAGCTTGTTGCGCTGTTCAAGTGTCATGTCGCTGAACACCCAATCTGAGAGGTGCCAAGCAGTTATCGATGCATTGAAAGCGCTGTCCTTTAGCTGATCGACCAGCTCTAACAGAGCCTCGGGTTCAGGCTCATCGCGGCCCGCGACGTTCCGATACCGATCTATTTCTCGGTCGAGTTTCTGAAGCAGCTCATGGCAGTTTGCGAATCCAAACGTCTGGTCTTGGCTAGGAAGAGGCATGCGGCTACGTCCTGAACTCTGAAATGATTGGCGTCTGAACTCCAAACCGGCTCGTCGGCGAAAGCAAAGCTAGGCCGCTGACCGGGTTGAGAATAGCGGATTACGCTTCGGCTAGTCCGCCCTATGCATGCTCCACCAGGATTTCGGCGCGTTGAATGCCATCACTGTGGCAGTAACTTCTCGGCTGGCATCGGTCGGGTTTGCAAAAACGCAGCGGTACCGTGTCTCGCTTTCCTTCTGAGGCCCCCGTTTGAGGTTGGGGTGCTTACTAATCGCATCCTCCACTGCCTTAAGAATGCCCGAGAAGTCTACGTTGCGATTAAGTATGATGACCGCGGGCTTGGTGTACGCCAGCAAGTAGCCCGCATGAGCGAAGCGATATGCGGGATTTATCTTTCCACCTGCGTGCTGGTCCCGGATATCGCTTCGCTCATTCGGGCTACGTTTGCTGCGGATTAATTTGCCGTGGACGAGAAAGAGACAGGTCTGTACCTCGCCGCCGGCGAGGTAAGGAAACTGCTCGCAAGTTGATCGCCGTACCGGTCAACCATCGTGTGCGCTGCTGGTACGAGTTCGTCGAGCGATCGACGAAAATCGTCGAGAGGTATTGGCGTTGAGTTGATCGGGGGATCTAGGCGTCGAACGGCGGGCGGACCAAGTAAGAGCCGTGCTTGGTTTGTCGCTGCGAGTGATTGTAGTCGCATGGCTGCGTAGATTATGTCGAACCAAGCTATCTTGCCGCCCGCGCTTATCTTGCTGCCTGAGACGATATAAGGGGCATCGCCGCAACCAAGGCTTATTACATCGATTTGATCTCGATCGATATCAAAACACGTCAAGGCTTCGACAATAGCAAGCATCACAGGATTGTTGGCCCAGACGCCACCATCGACCAAGTTGTAACCTTCGTGTTCCAAGGGGCGAAAATAGGTTGGAGCGGCGGAGGTCGCTAGAGCAACTTTCACCATCGGCTCAAGGTGATCGAACTTATAATCGACGTGATGAGGTGTCTTGTAAACGAAGACTTCGCTGTGTTTCCCTTCGAACGCTGGGACACACAGGCGAACAACAGAATCGCCAAGCAGCTTGGCACCGAGCGCATCCAGAAGAAGGCTCTCCAAGGCGGAGCGTTCGTAGTTGTAGAGCAAGATATTGCGCCCTGTCCGCCACAAGCGGCGCATCCGGCCGATCGTCGACGATGTTGATTGCGGGAACACATCAAGGCCGCGGCAAGTGTAGATATCTGCGAGTTCTGATGCTCTCAAACCGGCGCCAAGACCGAGTGCGATGATCCCTCCGGTTGAGGTGCCAGCGACCAAGTCGAAATAGCTGACGATCGAGGTGCCCCCGAGATAGCGCCGTTCGAGTTCGGCGAGAACAGTTGCCGGGAACAATCCCTTAATGCCGCCCCCATCGATAGATAAGATCCGAAAACGCCGGTCCTTCGGCCAATTCTGTGGAATTCGTCGTTGCGGAATCGCGCCATTCGAGCGCGAGTCTCCGGGTCTGAAGTCTCCAGCGGGTTCGGGCATGTCTTGCGCCTCCTGCGCGGGTGACGGCCAGGTCCGAGAAATTCACCGGAGATCTGCCAGTATTCGAAGAAGAGCAGCCATTCCGACGTCCAAGGGATGATCGTCGTCGCGATCGTCATCTCTGGGTCCCAGTACATCTCGTCCGGATCCCAAAGGCAGAGCGCTGGCCAAAGAGGGGCGCGGTCGTTCCAATAGATGTGCGGGAGGTCGTCGCCGTCCAGCATCAACTCTCCAATCAGTGGGTTGACGACATGTACGGTGACGTAATGGTTGGAGAGGTACCAGCCGTCGAAGAATCTGCGGCGGAAGTACACGATCCGGATGGTGTAGGTCTTCGACGCCGGCCGGACCGGGCCCTCCCATACGCCAATCCAATCGGCCGCAGCGGTCAGCCGGAAATCCGGAAAGAGGCGCCGGATCGCGGCGTCTTGCTCATCTACGCTTAGGTAGGTCATCGGGATGATCGCCGAAGAAGCGGTGCGACGGCGCCGACCGCGCGGTACTCGGCGTCGGAGCGCTGCCCGCCACCGCCGCGGGGATGGCGGCCTTGCCGGGCATGAAGCGGCTGCCGACCGAGGTCACGTCTTTGCCGACACGCTGGACATGAGCCTTCACCGCCGACCGGGCCGGCTTCTCACCGAACAAGTCCTCGAGTACCTGCTGCATCTCCGGCAGGGCGATCTCGCTCCTCAGGCGTCGAAGTTTCACGGCGAAGTCGGTGAGCTCGCGGATGAAGACGGCCTGGTCGCTCAGGTCTTCGGGCCAGCGATCCGTCAGCACGTCTTCCTGGCACATCGGATTGTGGGCGGAGACCTTCTGGCCGCGGTCGTGAGCCTCGCCGACGATCGCCAGCATGGTCTCCACCTGGAAGCTCAGTTCCTCCGCCAGCGATTTGGTCTGGTTGGCGTGAGTGGCTACGTAGAAGGCCAGCAGCACCGACGGCGGCAAGCGCCGGGTCGCGTGTCGTCTATAGTAGGCCAAGTTGCGCCAGCGCTTGATCAACTGCAACGCGATGACCGCCCGCGATTTCTGGTAGGCCGGGCACTGCTCGGGGACGGGAGCGGCATCGGCACGCTTCGTTAGAATCGCGCGCTCGCGGTCGTAGTCGAGCGACCGACGCTCGAAGAAGGCGCCGAAGTCCTGGTCGGGCGGGGTCTGCGCGATGAACCATTGCGCGAAGCCGTGTGGGTTGGCGAATAGGGATTTCTTCGCCCACGGCTCCTCCGGCTTCGAGTGGAAAATCAGACCGGTCTTCTCAACGGTGCCGCCGATGCGGACGGTGGGCGTCACGTCGAGGTGCATGCCGTCGTAGTTGACGGTGCTGCAGCGGGACTTCCGGTCGGTCTTGGCGTAGTAGCGCGAGCCGCGCTCGCCGCGGATGGCGTCGTGCAGGGTCGCCAGCGCGTGCTCGGGATCGACGTCGAGGCGATAGGTGATGTCTGCAATAACGTCAATGTCGAACTCGTCGTCGCTCGAGTGACGCGCCACGGTCGCGCCGATCGCGAAGCCGCCCTGCGGATAGAAGTCGCGCAAGCATCCGTTGAGAGGACTGCCGTCGCGCTCCAGCCAGTCATTGATGGCGCGGTAGTGGTCGACGGCGAGCTGGTAATCGGTCGGGCTGAGTTGGATCCGGATTGCCACGTCCGCCAGCATCACGTCGATGATGGAGTAGCTGGCGATCTGGCGCAGGTAGCGATCGGAATAGTTCATATCGACGGTCCTCTACAACCCTGGCCTCAATTCTCGTTTCGTTCCTTCCGCCATTTTCCGGCGGTCGCGTCCGACCGCCGGAAAACCTGTTTTCGGTCTTCGATGGGCACAGCTCCGGACTCTCTTTCGGGGCCGATCACTCGGGAAGTTTTGCCGGCGAAGGCGCAACAACAACAACTCCGAACTACTAACTGCACCCCGTCGTGCTGCCGCACGTATCACACTTCATACACGTCCCATTCCGCACCAGCGTGAAGTTGCCGCACTCCGAGCACATCTCGCCTTCGTAGCCTTTTGCCTTCGCTTCGGCACGGCGCTCGGCCTTGGTGGGGGTGACGGCGGCGGCTGAGCCCGGCTTGCTCCAGTTCAGGGCCTCGAGCTTTTCGGTCGGCGAGAGGTCGTGGCTTACTTCCTGCTTCAGGGCGACCGCGCCTTCGACGGTGTCCGAGGCCCCGCGCGGGGACAGCGCGGTGACGCGGTTGCCGGCGGGGGCATTGTCGGCGTTCTGGCTCACCGCGGTCGAGCCGCCGCGCATGATCACGAGGTTGTCGGTGCGCGAGCGGGTGAGGCCGCGCGACAGATACTTGGTGGCTTGTTGGGCGGGGGCCTCATCCGGCTCCTTGCCTTCCTCGACGCCCTTGCCGAGCGCGTCGAAGCCACTCTCGTTCGGATCGACATGGGCGAGGTCGAAGCGGCCCATGTAGCTCACCGCGAGCTCGCGGAAGACATAGTCGAGGATCGAGGTCGCGTACTTGATGCTGTCATTGCCCTGCACCGGGCCCGCCGGCTCGAAGCGGGTGAAGGTGAAGGCGTCGACATATTCCTCCAGCGGCACGCCGTATTGCAGGCCGAGCGAGACCGCGATCGCGAAGTTGTTGATGAAGGACCGCAGCGCCGCGCCTTCCTTGTGCATGTCGATGAAGATCTCGCCAAGCCGGCCATCGTCATATTCACCGGTGCGCAGGTACACCTTGTGACCGCCGACCACGGCCTTCTGGGTGTAGCCCTTGCGTCGATCGGGCATCTTCTCGCGCTCGCGCATCACCACGATGCGCTCGACCAGCTTCTCGACGATCTTCTCCGAGACCTGGGCGGCGCGCGCCGCCATCGGCTTCTCGTAGAGCGCCTCCACCGCATCGTCCTCGTCGTCATCATCGGCGATGAGCTGCGAGTTGAGCGGCTGCGACAGCTTGGAGCCGTCGCGGTAGAGCGCGTTGGCCTTCAGCGCGAGCTTCCAGGAGAGCAGGTAGGCGGACTTGCAGTCCTCCACCGTGGCGTCGTTCGGCATGTTGATGGTCTTCGAGATCGCGCCCGAGATGAACGGTTGCGACGCCGCCATCATGCGGATGTGGCTCTCGACCGAGAGGTAGCGCTTGCCGATCTTGCCGCAGGGGTTGGCGCAGTCGAATACCGGGTAGTGCTCCGCCTTCAGGTGCGGAGCGCCTTCCACAGTCATCGCGCCGCAGATGTGCACGTTGGCGGCGTCGATCTCGCGCCGGGTGAAGCCGACCGCCGAGAGCAGGTCGAAGCCGGGGGCCGCGATCGCTTCCGCGCCGATGCCGAGCTGGTCGCGGATGAAGTCCTCGCCGAAGGTCCACTTGTTGAAGGCGAACTTGATGTCGAACGCGGTCGGCAGCGCCTTCTCGACCTTGGCGATCGCTTCGTCGGTGAAGCCTTTTGCCTTCAGCGTCGAGGCATTGATTCCGGGCGCGTTGGACAGCGAGCCGTGGCCGACGGCGTAGGCCTCGATCTCCGCGATCTCGCTCTCGCGATAGCCGAGCGCGCGCAGCGCTGATGGCACCGCCTGGTTGATGATCTTGAAGTAGCCGCCGCCGGCGAGCTTCTTGAACTTCACCAGCGCGAAGTCGGGCTCGATGCCGGTGGTGTCGCAATCCATCACCAGGCCGATGGTGCCGGTCGGCGCCACCACCGTGGTCTGGGCATTGCGATAGCCATGCTGTTCGCCGAGCGCGAGCGCGTCGTCCCAGGCGTGCATCGCATGGATGACGATGTCGCCTTGCGGGCAGGAGGCGTGATCGAGCGGCACCGGGTTGACCGAGAGCGCCTCGTAACCGGAGGCGTTGCCGTGGGCGGCGCGGCGGTGGTTGCGGATCACGCGCAGCATGTGCTGAGCGTTCTTCTTGTAGCCGGGGAAGGTGCCGAGCTCGGCCGCCATCTCGGCCGAGGTCTTGTAGGCGATGCCGGTCATCACAGCGGTCAGCGCGCCGCACAGCGAGCGGCCTTCCTTCGAGTCATAGGGCAGGCCCATGGTCATCAAGAGGCCGCCGATATTGGCGAAGCCGAGGCCGAGGGTGCGAAATTCGTAAGAGAGCTCCGCAATCGCCTTCGACGGGAACTGGGCCATCATGACGGAGATTTCCAGCACGATGGTCCAGAGCCGGCAGAGGTGCTCGTAGGACTCGACGTCGAAGCGCTTGGTGGTGGTGTTGTAGAACGTCAGCAGGTTGGCGGAGGCGAGGTTGCACGCCGTGTCGTCCAGGAACATGTATTCCGAGCACGGATTGGAGGCGCGGATGTCGCCGGACGCCTTGCAGGTGTGCCAGTCGTTCATGGTGGTGTTGAAGTGCAGGCCGGGATCGGCGCTGGCCCAGGCGGCGTAGCCGATCTTATCCCAGAGATCGCGCGCCTTCAGCGTCTTCGTCACCTTCTTGGTGGTGCGGCCGATCAGATTCCACTCGCCGTCGGTCTCGACCGCGCGCAGGAAGTCGTCCTTCAGCGACACCGAGTTGTTGGAGTTCTGGCCGGAGACGGTGAGATAGGCCTCCGAATCCCAGTCGGTGTCGTAGGTGTCGAACTGGATCTCCTTGTAGCCCTGCTTGGCGAACTGGATCACCCGCTTGATGTAGTTGTCGGGCACCAGGTTGCGGCGGGCGAGCTTGATCTCGCGGCGGAGCGCCGGGTTCTTCTCCGGATCGAAGCAGTCGTCGCCCGAGCCTTCGCAGTTCACGCAGGCCTTCAGCACCGCCTTGAGGTGCTTCTGGTTGATCTTGGAGCCGGTGACGAGGGCGGCGACCTTCTGCTCCTCCTTCACCTTCCAGTCGATATAGGTCTCGATGTCGGGGTGATCGACGTCGACCACCACCATCTTGGCGGCGCGCCGGGTGGTGCCGCCGGACTTGATTGCGCCGGCGGCGCGGTCGCCGATCTTGAGGAAGCTCATCAGGCCGGACGAGCGGCCGCCGCCGGACAGGCGCTCGCCTTCGCCGCGCAGGCGCGAGAAGTTGGAGCCGGTGCCGGAGCCGTATTTGAACAGGCGCGCCTCACGCACCCAGAGGTCCATGATGCCGCCCTCGTTGACGAGGTCGTCCTCGATGCCCTGGATGAAGCAGGCGTGCGGCTGCGGATGCTCGTAGGCCGACTTCGATTTTGTGAGTTTGCCGGTCTTCCAATCCACGTAGTAGTGGCCCTGGCCGGGGCCATCGATGCCGTAGGCCCAGTGCAGGCCGGTGTTGAACCATTGCGGCGAGTTCGGCGCGACCATCTGCTTGGCGAGCTGGAAGCGCAGCTCGTCGAAGAAGGCGAGGGCATCTTCCTCCGAGGAGAAGTAGCCGCCCTTCCAGCCCCAATAGGTCCAGCAGCCGGCGAGGCGGTCGAACACCTGCTTGGCGGAGGTCTCCCCGACATAGCGCTCCTTCTCAGGGAGGAGGCTAAGCGCCTCGGTGTCGGGTACCGAGCGCCACAGCCAGGACGGCACGGTCTCTTCCTCGACCTTCTTCAGCCGCGCGGCGACGCCCGCTTTACGGAAATACTTCTGCGCCAGCACGTCGGAGGCGACCTGCGACCAGAACTCCGGCACTTCGACGTTCTCGGCCCGGAACACGACCGAGCCGTCGGGATTGCGGATCTCCGATGTGGTCAGCCTGAAATTGATCCCGGCATAGGGTGTTTGTCCGCTGGTGGTGTTGCGCCGATCGATTCGCATTGGTCGAGCCCCGTCTCTTCGTCTGCCGGTCCCGCGTTTCTCGCAGATTGCCGGTATGTTTATCCTTGAGCGAATTTCGGGACACGCACGCACGCCTCCCGCCATTCGCAGTTCAGCCGGTGGACCCGGCCTGTTCTCTCATCCGCAAGGCAGCCGGTTACCCGGCCCCGCGGTGGCATGGTCCGGGCGGGTCCCCAATCGGGGCCTTCCGGACATGCATTCAACGCCCCAACGCTTTCCACGCGACACGTCACGCGTACGCTTCTTGCGGGCCGGTTCCGGCCTCTTATTGCCGAGCCGTTTTGGCCCGTTTGGCGCTCCGGACCTGGCCCAAAATTCAGGGCAGACAAGCCCTTCACCCGCGGCCCTGAAGGCCTGGCGGAGTGGTCATTTTGGAACCCTTGTGGGAGCGACCGGCGGGGACCCAAACACACTCGCGCCGAACAGGTTGAAAGCTAGGCCAACTCTGTCTCGCCCGTCAAGGACTAGTACGAGTTTCTGAATCAAACACTAAATATGGTGGAAAGGTTGGGATAACAGGGGTCGGTGCCGCGCCTGTGATCGCGCCAACTATCGGTGAGTCCTGAAGGATTCCCAAGCCAAAAAATTCTCGTCCGGCTGTGGATCGGAGCTTCGCCCCGCTGTTCACAGGGGAACTATTTATTCGCGGCTCCGGATTGAATTTTGGGGACTCACGTAAGCCTACGGGCAAACTACGGATCAGGCATGTCAGGGGCGTGATGGTCGGGCGACAAAATCGCGGGCAAGGTGGCGCTGATTCACATCCCTGCCGGGTCTCATGACAGATTCGAAACCTTCCGCACGGACGCGCCTTGCGCCCGCCGGCCTGATGTTCCTCGCCGTCACCTCGGTGGGCTGGGGCTTCAATTGGCCCGTGACCAAATTCCTGCTCGGCGAGCTGCCGCCGCTGACGCTGCGCGGCTCGACCGGGGTGATCGGCGCCGCGCTGCTGGCGGTGCTGGCGCTGATCCGCGGACAGTCGCTGGCCGTCGAGGCGCGGCTGTGGCCGCGGCTCATGCTGTATGCCGTGCTCAACGTCACCGGCTGGATGGTGCTGATGGGGCTGGCGCTGCTGTGGCTGCCGGCGAGCGAGACCGCGCTGATCGCCTACACGATGCCGGTTTGGGCCTCGCTGCTCGCCTGGCCCGTGCTCGGCGAGCGGCCGACGCTCCTGCGTACCATTGCGCTCGCGATGGCGTTTGCCGGGCTGGCCGCGATCATGGGCGGCAACGGCCTCAGCACCAGCAAGGAGCAACTGCCCGGCATTATCATGGCGCTCGGCGGCGCCATCGGCTTTGCGCTCGGCACTGTGCTGGCGAAGAAATATCCGATCCTGATGCCGCCGATCCCGGCGGCGGCCTGGCAGATTGGTCTCGGCTGCCTGCCGATCACGATCGTCGGCCTGTTGATCGAGACCACGCATCTCGAGCGACTGACGACGGTCGGCTGGTGGCTCCTGGTCTATTCGACCGTGATCCAGTTCTGCATTGCCTATGTCTCGTGGTTTGCCGCGCTGGCGCGCCTGCCGGCCTCGGTGGCCGCGATCGGCACCATGGCGGTGCCCGTGATCGGCGTGGTGGCCTCAGCGATCGCGCTGCACGAGCCGCTTGGGCCGGCCCAGATCGCCGCGCTGCTGTTCACGCTGGTCGGCGTCGTGCTGGCGACGCGGTAGCGCTTCTCCCTCTCCCCGTGCTTACGGGGAGAGGGTAGGGGTGAGGGGCTCTCTCGGCGAGTTGCGCAAATTGTTGGAGCTGTACCCCCTCACCCGGATCGCAAGTGCGATCCGACCTCTCCCCGCAAGCGGGGAGAGGTAAGCAGGAGGTGCCCGCCTCACTCGCCGAGCGCCTGTTGCAGCATGCTGGCGAGCTGCGCCTTGCGATAGGGTTTTGCCAGCAGCAGCACGCCCTCGTCGAGGCGGCCGTGATGCACGATCGCGTTCTCGGTATAGCCGGAGGTGTAGAGCACCTTGATGCCGGGCCGGCGTTTGGCGACCTCGTCGGCGAGCTGCCGGCCATTCAGGCCGCCGGGCATGATGACGTCGGTGAACAGCAGATCGAATGTCTCGCCCTTGTCGACCAGCGCGAGCGCGGCGCGGCCGTCTGCGACGGCGATGGTCTTGTAGCCGAGGCTTGCGAGCTGCGCGCAGACGTAGTTGCGCACCAGCGCATCGTCCTCCACGACGAGGATGGTCTCGCTGCCGCGCGCGGGTGTCGTCGGGGCAGGGGCTTCGACCTCGACCTGGCCGCGCGCCGGCGGCAGATAGAGCTTGATCGTGGTGCCGTGGCCTTGCTCGCTGTAGATCTTGATGTGGCCGCCGGATTGCTTGACGAAGCCGTAGACCATGCTCATGCCGAGGCCAGACCCCTTGCCGACCTCCTTGGTGGTGAAGAACGGCTCGAACACCTTGTCCTGCACCGCCTGCGACATGCCGGTGCCGGTGTCGCTGACCGCAAGCAAGACATAGCGGCCGGGCGCGATGTCCGGATTGGCGGCAGCGTAAGCATCGTCGAGCACGATGTTGCTGGTCTCGAACAGCAGCTTGCCGCCATTGGGCATCGCGTCGCGGGCGTTGATCGCCATGTTGAGCAGCGAGTTCGAGAGCTGCGACGGATCGATGTGGACGCTGGCGACGTCGGGCGCGAGCACCTGGTCGATCTCGATCTGCTCGCCGAGGGTGGGCCGCAGCAGCTTGGCGATGTCGACCACGGTGGCGTTGACGTCGACGGTGCGCGGCTCCAGCGGCTGGCGGCGGGCGAAGGCGAGCAGATGCTGGATCAATTCGCGGCAGCGCTCGGCGGCGCGGTCGATCAGCTCGGCGGTCCGCGCGAGCTGAGGCTGGCTGCGCAGGCTCTCGACCAGCGTCTCGGTGGTGCCGGTGATGATCGTCAGCATGTTGTTGAAGTCGTGCGCGACGCCGCCGGTCAGCTTGCCGATGGCGTCGAGCTTCTGCGATTGCTGCAGCTTGTGCTCGGTTTCGCGCGAGGTGGTGATGTCGTGATAGACCAGCGCCGCGCCGGTGATCTGGCCGGCGGCATCGCGCAGCGGGTGGCCGGAGACCACCAGATGGACCTGGCCGTTGCCGCGCAGCGGACGCGCGATGAATTCGAGGCCGTCGAACTCCTCGCCACGTAACGCCCGGCTCGACGGCATGTCCTCGGCTTTCATCGGCGTGACGCCGTCGGCCTCGAACACCGTGCTCTGCGCCCGCAGGAGCTGGACCGTCTTGCCCGGCTTGTAGCGCAGCATCTTCTCGGCGGCCGGGTTGGAGAGCAGCACGGCGCCGGTGGTGTCGATCACCAGCACTGCCTCCGCCATGCTGCGGAAGGTGGTCTCCATCACCGCGGTGGAGCGGCGGACCTCCTCGAGGGCGGCGCCGAGATCCTTGGTGCGTTCGGCCACCTTGGCCTCCAGCGAAAGGTTGGTGGCTTGCGTCGCACTCAGGGAGTCCTGCAGTTGCCGGCGGGATCGTCGCGTCATCAGCGTCAGCGCGGTGGCAAGGAGCAGGATCAGTGCGATGCCGGCGAGATCGATTGCCAGCAGCACGCGTCCATTGGCCTTCGACTGCGCGCTGCGAGCCGTGAGCAGCCGACGCTCCTCGGTGACGATCCGCTCGAGCGCAGCGCCGATCTTGTCCATCTCGACGCGGCTCTCGCCGTCGGAGGTCAGCGCCGCGACGCCAGCGGTGTCGCCCGCATTGCGCAAGCGCATCAGCTCGGCGCCAAGCGCGATGCCGCGGTCAACCTGCACCTTCGCGTCCGCCAGCAGCTCAGTTTCGCCCGGATCGCCCTTCACCGCCGCGATCAGGTTGTCGAAGGCGGAGGTGAGGGCTGCGCTGGACTGGCGGTATTCGTCGGCGAACGACTGATCGCCTGTCAGCGCGTAGCCGCGCGCCGCGCTCTCGGCGCCGCGCAGCAACGGGCGGGTATCGGAGATCTGCTTGAGGATACCGAGGGTGCGCTCGACCGATTCGACCTCGTCATGCGACTTGACGTCCAGCCCGATCGACGCCGCGCTGATCACGAGGAGGATCGCAAGGCCGCTGCCGAGTATGAGACGCTGGGAAGCCATCGACCTTCGGTACAGAGGACTAATTTGAAAGACGCGCGGAGGGGGAGAACTTGGCAAGGCACTCGTTGACGGCGACGATCAGCGCCTGCGGCGTGAAAGGCTTGCGCAAGCAGGCGGACGCACCGAGCTCGATCGTCATCCGCAGGAAATCCGGTGCGCGATCGGCATTCGCGAACGCATAGCCGGACATCGCGATCACGGGGATCTCGGGGGCGCGCTCGTGGAAGATGCGGATCGCCTCGAAGCCGCGCATATGCGGCATGAAGACGTCGACGAGCATCACGTCGAAGATTGCATTTTCCAGCGCGCGCATGCCGGCCTCACCGCCATCGGCGACGGTGACCTCGAAGCCCTGGCGTTGCAGACAGACCTCGATGGCAACGCACACCATCGGGTCGTCATCGACCACGAGAACGCGCGGCACTAGCTATCCTCTCTGATGGGCTCTCGCGTGCCGGCGACTCGCTGGGCCCGTTTGCGGATTAAGGCGGAACGGAGACAGATAGTCTGTATCATAAAGTGCATATGCTGTTGCCTGACAAGCAGATTTCAAATCGGTCGCTTCACATCACCCGCATTTGTCTTCCGGCCGATTACAAACTCATGACTGCAGCTCGCAGCATGCACCGAACTTCGTCGCCCGGCTTCAGAAATCGTCGCTGCGCTTTGCAACTGCGCCGAGTGCGCGTGGAACTCGGTCGCGAGCGCTGGTTCTGCGGCGGTTGCGAACTGCGGTTCGGTTTGCGCGCATGAAAAAGGCGGCCCCAAGGCCGCCTTTTGACGATTGAGACGCGATATCAGGCTTAAGGGCAGGGGTGCCGCCGGCCGTCATAGCCGAGATAAGTGCCCGACGCAGGATCGTAGGACTTGTAACGCTGCGCGCAGTAGCTGGCATCGTCGCCACCCGGTGCCACCGCGACCGGGGCGCTGTCGTCGTAATAGCCGTAACCGTCGTCATAATAGCCGGGGCCGTAGTAGTAGCCCGGGCCGTAATAAGCGTTGGAAGCGATCGCGCCGCCGACCACCGCACCGGCAACCGCTCCAGGCCAGAAGCCGCCGCCGTGGTAGTGATGCCAGCCGCGGTTCCAACCTCCGCCACCGCTCCAGCCGCGGCCACCGCTCCAGCCGCCGCCGCCAACCCGCGGACCCGGTCCGACGCCTGCTCCGCCGCCGTCAACGCGCGGGCCTACGCCCCCGCCCGCAAGGCGCTGGCCCATGGCCGGGCCACCGCCGCCACCAGCGCCGATACGCGCGCCGCCGCCGCCGACACCGACCTGTCCGCCGCCACCACGGTCGTTCCGCACCAGCCCTTGCGCCGACGTTGCCGTCGGCACGACCAAGGGCAGCGCGAGCGTCAGCGCCGCAGCGGCGCTCAGAACCTTCAGATTGATCATTTTGAACTCCTCAAAACGGGACAATGTCCAACCTCTTCCTGGCTTGACGGTTCCCGCACCGCACATTGACAGTGCGTCACCTTTGCTTGTCAGGCAGCACATGTATGCCGCCTGAATGCGGGCGCTGCCTGCCGCGTCATTTGGCCGCCAAGGACGGTATCCCGACCCTGACCGCGGCTGCGGGTGCGCTGCGGCCGACCGCTGGACATTTGGGCATTCAGGTGGCATCAGAGCCCGACTGCCTCGAACTGACGACCGATCACGCATGAAACAATTCCTGCTGAAATTCTTCACCTGGTGGAACGGCCAGACCTTTGGCACGCAATTGTGGACCGCGCGCTTTGGCGAGCTGGTTGGTCAGGACGAGCAGGGCAACCGCTACTATCGCACCAAAGGCGGCAAGATCGACCCGACGTTGCACTTCGAACGTCGCTGGGTGGTCTACAACGGCTATGCCGAGGCGTCCCGCATCCCGGCGGGCTGGCACGGCTGGCTACACCACACCGTCGACGTCCCCCCGACCGAGCAGAACTATGCGGCGCGGGAGTGGGAGAAGCCGCATGTGCCGAACATGACGGGCACACCGCAGGCCTACCGCCCGTCCGGCTCGACCATGGCGAGCGGCCGTCGCCCCAAGGCGACCGGCGACTATCAGGCCTGGACCCCCGGAAGCTGATCATCCGGCACCGCCGTGTCGGGCGCATGCGCGAGAACGTCTCGCGTGCGGCGCATGCATGCCTGTGGACAATGGTAACAGCGGGGACAGGCCGGCGGATGCGCGCTTCTGCGCTTGCGTCAAGCCGGGGATCGCGGCTCAATAGGGTCATCTTACGGAGATGGGAAACCATCGCGTCGGATCGGGCTCCAGATCGCGACTGTCCCGATGAAGCAGCGGCCTCCGAGTAGGATGCGGCCGGGAGATAGGCCCCCGGTGCAGACGTCCTGAAATCGCCCGCTAATGTGAGGCCACCGTGAGACAGGAAGGGCCGCTTGGGAAACCAAGCGGCCTTTTTCTGTCGCTTCTGTTGCCGCGATCCCGGTCACGCTGGCGCCGTCATTGACCGTACGTTGAGCGTGTGGGCCGGTTCGAGCGATTGAAGCCGGCTCGATAGGAACTGCGGACACGATCAACCGTTCGCGTGACACCTTCACATTCCCGCATTGCGTTGGTGAACCCGCTGGCTCCTCTCTGGCTTCACGTCCTATCGATCGGCATGCTCGCGCTCGGCGTCGTTTGCGCCATCATCATCGCGATCGATGTGGCGCGTCATCCGCAGCATATGTGGATCATGGATGTCGTGTGGCCGGTCACGGCGCTGTTCGGGACGGTATGGATCGCGTGGCAATATTTCGCCTACGGCCGGCTCGCGACCCATGAGCTGGCTCGGCGAGCCCGGCAGCGCAATCAGGCTCCGTCCAACCGGAAGACACCATTCCCGATGATGGTCGCCAACGGCACTCTGCATTGTGGGAGCGGCTGCGTGCTCGGCGACCTCGTCGCCGAATGGTTGGCTTTTGCCGTGCCGGCGGTGGCAGTCGCATTCGGCTGGCACAGTCTCTTCGGCGAGAAGATGTTCGCGGTCTGGGTGTTCGATTTCCTGTTGGCCTACGGCTTTGGGATTCTGTTTCAGTACTTCACGATTGCGCCGATGCGAGGTCTTTCGCTCGGCAAGGGCCTCTGGGCGGCCATCAAGGCCGACACCATCTCGATCGCGGCATGGCAGGTCGGCATGTATGGTTTCATGGCGTTCGCCAGTTTCTATCTGTTCCGTCGCCTGCTCGGCATCGATCTCAAGGTCAACAGCTTCGAGTTCTGGTTCATGATGCAGATCGCTATGGTCTTCGGATTCGCTGCGTCCTATCCCGCCAATTGGCTGCTATTGAAGTCCGGCATCAAGGAGAAGATGTAGGCGCAGCGTCCTCGGCGCCGGCGTCGTTGAGCTTCGGGCGCGTCGCTCGGACTTTCCGATCATGCTTGCGCAAGCTGCGCGGCGGCGCGGCCCATCAACTCGCTGCGGCGCGCTTGCGACGGAGCAATTCGCTCTTTCATGAAGGCGAGCACCTCGGCGGGCGCAGTATCCGGCGAGCCGGCGTTGAACGGCGGCGCGGGGTTGTATTCGAGGCGAAGCTGGATTGCTTCCGCGGTCTTGCGGTCGACGAGTTCGGACACCAGCGTCAGCGCAAAATCGATGCCGGCGGTGACGCCGCCGCCGGTGAAGCGATTGCGGTCGACGCAGACGCGGGTCTTGGTCGGGATCGCGCCGAAGCCGGACAGGAAATCGATCGCGCTCCAATGCGTGGTGGCACGATAGCCCCTGAGCAGCCCGGCCGCGCCGAGCACCAGCGAACCCGTGCAGACCGAGGTGACGTATTTCGCGCCGCCGGCCTGCTTGCGCAGGAAGGCGAGCATCTCCTCGTCGCCGACCATGTCATCGGTACCCATGCCGCCGGGCACGCAGATCACGTCGAGCTGCGGGCAATCGGCAAAGGTCGTGGTCGGCGTCAGCACCATGACCGAATCGGTCGGGACGGGTTCGATGCGTTTCCAGATCAGATGCACTTTGACGCCGGGCACCGAGGAGAACACCTGCAGCGGACCGGTGAGGTCGAGCTGGGTCACCTTCGGGAACACGAGCAGTCCAATCTGCAAGGGCGCTGACATCGAAAGTCTCCAAATCGAGCTTGACCGCGCCACAATGCCATGATGCCATCCTGTCTGGAATGGCGTATTTCCCTCATTTTAGGACGTTTCGTCCATTCGCGAGGATTTGGTGATGATCGGCATCCTGATCTTTCCCGACTTCCAATTGCTCGATGCGGCGGGCCCGATCGCGGCATTCGAGATCGCTGCGCGCTTCGCCAGCAGCGCGCCGCAGATCAGGACGCTTGCGGCGAAGGCCGGACCGGTGCGCAGCTCATCCGGTGTCGAGATGCTTGCACGTGGCCTGAAGCCGTCCGGCGCGATCACGACGCTGATCATCGCGGGCGGCAACGGCGTGCGTACGCCGGCAACCTGTCCGACCACGCTGGCCTTCGTGCGGCGCATGGCGAGCCGCGGCATCCGCGTCGCCAGCGTCTGCTCGGGCGCCTATGTGCTTGCCGAGGCGGGCCTGCTCGATGGCCGGCGCGCCACCACGCATTGGCAACGCACGCCGCATTTCGTGAAGACCTATCCCAAGATCAAGCTCGAGCCCGACCAGATCTTCGTCCGCGACGGCAATATCTGGAGCTCGGCCGGCATCACCGCCGGCATAGACCTCGCGCTGGCGATGATCACCGAAGACTATGGCGACGAGGTCGCCCAGAACACGGCACGCCAACTCGTGCTGTATCATCGGCGCAGCGGCGGACAGTCGCAATTTTCCTCGCTGCTGGAATTGAAGGCGCCGAACGGCCGTTTTGGGCCGCTGCTCGCTTGGGCGCGCGAGAATCTCGACGCGCCGCTGACGGTCGAGGATCTCGCGGAGAAAGCCGGCATGAGCTCACGGCACTTCACTCGCGCCTTCATCGCGGAGACCGGCACCACGCCGTCGAAGGCGGTGGAGCGGCTGCGGATCGAGGTGGCACGGCAACGCGTGCAGTCGTCGGGCGAGGCCATCGAGCGCGTTGCCGAGATCACCGGCTTCCGCGATCCGGAGCGGATGCGCCGCGCCTTCATCCGCGCGTTCGGCCAGCCGCCGCAATCGCTGCGCCGCGCGGCGAGAGCGGGGTAGAGTCCGGAAGCGGCTGCGAGGGCTGGCGCGCAGCAATGACTTGCTGAGGGCATAAAAAGCCCCGCCGAAGCGGGGCAAGGTGTTTGAACGGCTTGGTATTGAATAGAACTAACGGTTCTGCCGCGCCGGAGCGGCGCAACCATTCACCAAATAAGATCAACTCCCACCGTCACGGAAAGCAGGATCGTGCTGTTCACACGACGGCGGTCGAAATATCACTGAGTCAATGTGTCGGCGGCGATCTTTTTCTTAAGCACCTCGCAGGTATCCCTGACCTCCGAGGTCATCAACGAGACGGCTTCGATCTGCAGGAAGAACCGCTTGCCCTGATCGCGATAACCTGCAGCGAACTCCTTGATCTCCGCGATCATGTCATGGACGCCGGCCACCATCGTCTCGCACTTCCTGGCGGCCAATTGCAGTTCTGTTCCAAGAGCCTCGATCTCTTTCACGGCCGCTTCGTATTCACGCACAACGGCCTCGGCCGAAAGCTTGCCAACCTCGTTGACGCCGTTGCGGTGCTCGACATAGTCCGGCATCGGTGAGAGGGGTCGAATGTTGCTGCGTGGTCGATGAGGGATCACCGCGCTGATTTCGCCATCCAACTGTTCCAACTCCAACGGCGCGCGGGTGAGGACTTCTGCATTAACATTCATGCGAAAGCTCCATAAGTTGTTACGGCAAAACGGAGTTTAGCAAAGTCAATGGATTTGTCTCGCTTTTCAACAACTTTGAAGTAAGGCGATTGTGCGCTGCAATACAGCTTCAGCAGATTCGTATATGGCACAGCGGGTTGAGAGGTGAACCGCTGGCCTCCAACCTGTGCGACGCACCTGCGCTGGGTCGCGCCGACAGCGATTGTCGCAGCTCGCCAGCGTCAGTGCGAGGTGTCGGGATGCCAGCCGAGGAGGGCGAGCATCACGACGAAGCCGACGACATAACCCGCGATCACCGGCCAGCCGTGGGTGATCCACCTCGTCACCGACTTGGCCTCCGGATACATGTTGGACAGCGCGACGCCGGCGGACGAGCCGAACCAGATCATCGATCCGCCAAACCCGACGGCGTAGGCGAGGAAGCCCCAATCGTAGCCACCCTGCTTGAGTGCCAGCGCGGTCAGCGGAATGTTGTCGAACATCGCCGAGACGAAGCCGAGCCCGAGCGCGGTCTGCCACGCCGCGGCGGGCAGCTTTTCCACGGGCATCATCGAAGCCGCCGTGACCAGCGCCAGCAGAAACATCGTGCCCTTGAAGGTCTCGGGCACGACCGACCAGTCGGGCCGCCGCAGCCGTGACGTGACCAGGATGGCGAGCCAGACGGTCATGCCGAGCACCGGGAACGCGTCGAGCAGGGCTGGAAACCTGACGTTCGCCGCCACGTTGGCGGTCATTGCGGCGAGCAGGATGACCGCGACGATGGCAACGCGCGTCCAATCGATCCGCAAGCCGGATGGCGGGCGCTTGAGGATCGGCGAATGGCGCTGCTGTTGCAGAGAGACGGGCACCGCGACGATGAGCATGGCGACGATGGCCGCGACGTAAGCATTCAGCACAGCCAGCGGGCTGACGCCGGCGATCCACATCATGGTCGTCGTGGTGTCGCCGACGACGCTGCCCGCGCCGCCGGCATTGGCGGCCGCAACGATGGCGGCGAGGTAGCCGATGTGAACCCGGCCGCGGAAGACGTGGCGCGCGACGGTGCCGCCGATCAACGCCGCAGCGATATTGTCCAGGAACGCCGACAGCACGAAGATCAACGCGAGCAGGGCGACGCCGCCCTTCCAGTCGTGGGGCAGCAGCGCCGGCATCTCATCGGGAATGAGGCTCTCCTCGAAATGCCGCGACAGCAGCGCAAATCCCATCAGCAGCAGGAACAGATTGGTGAGCGTGACCCACTCGTGCTGCAGGTGGTGCACAAGGCCAGGGATGCCCGGGCCGAATATCGCGAAGCCGGCGAACAGCAATTTGTAGGCGACGATAGCCGCAAGTCCGGTCAGCGCGGCAGCAAGCGTGTGGTGGTGGAATAGGGCGACGCCGAGCAGCGTCAGTCCGAACAGGATGAAATCGAGCGGAATGCCGTAGACGGAAATAGCGGAGAGCACGACGATCTCGGGGCTGGGCTGTCGGACGAGTGACGCAGTCTGCCGCGACTATCGCGCGGCGTCCGCGAGTTCAAGGCGCAGCATCGTCGCCATGGTGGATATATGGACGCGCCAGTGAGCCCCGCGACCGGGGGCAGACCTCCGGCCGCTTCGTCGGGCGCGTTGTCAGTTCAGGCTCTTGAGCCAGGCGCTGATTTCGGTGACTGCGATATTCGCCTGATTGAGCAGCTTGCCCATGGTGAAGAAGCCGTGGAACTGGCCCGGGAAATGCCGGTAGGTCACGGGCACGCCGGCGTCCTTCAGCAATTTCGCATATTCGTCGCCCTCGTCGCGTAGCGGATCGGCGCCTGCGGTCAGCACATAGGCCGGCGGCAGGCCGGCAAAGCTTTTGGCTCGCGCGGGTGAGGCCCGCCAGTCGCTGCTGTCGGCACCGCCCAGATAATGGTTGGCGAACCAGCCGATCACCGAATGCGTCAGCAATACGCTGGTTTCGGGCTCGCGGTGCGAGGCATGCTGTCGCGAGAAATCGGTCGCGGGATAGACCAGCAACTGGCCGGCAAGCTTCGGTCCGGCCTCGCGTGCGGTGAGCGCGACCACAGCCGCAAGGTTGCCTCCGGCGCTGTCGCCGCCGACGACGAGGCGCGAAGCGTCGATGCCGAAATCCCTTGCATTGGCGGCGATCCATTTGGTCGCGGTGACGGTGTCATCGACCGCGGTGGGGAATCTGTGCTCGGGCGCCAGACGATAGTCGATCGAGATCACGATCAGCTCGCCCTCGTGCGCGAGCTTCTGGCAGACCACTTCGTGGGTATCGAGGTCGCCGATCACCCAACCGCCGCCATGGAAGAACACCAGGCATGGCGCAAGACCCGCCGCCTTGCGCAGCGTCTTCGGCGTGTAGATGCGCGCCGCGATCGTGCCGTGCGGCGCCGGGATCGCGAGCGGCTTGCTCGATTCGAGCGCGGGCGGCTCGGGATTGCTGACGACGCGGGCGGCTCGATAGTAGTCGCGCGCTTCCGCCGCCGTGAGCGTCTCGTAGGCGGGACGGCCGGCGTCCTGAAACGCCTTGTAGACGGCAGCGGCATCGGGATCGAGAACGATGGGCATTAAAGACAACCTTCCAATGATCTTTGAAGATGTCGCATCAGGCGGCGGTGCGGCCGCCGTCGACGGTGTAGGCGGAGCCCGACACGTAGCTTGCTTCGTCGGAGGCGAGGAAGGCGACGATCGAGGCGACCTCGCTGGCCAGGCCGAGCCGGCGCGCCGGGATGCGGTCGACGATCTTCTCCGGGGGCGGTGGCGCGTTGCCGCCGCTGCGGCCCTGCAGGATCGTGCTCAACATGCGGCTGTCGATCAAACCGGGGCAGACGCAATTGACGCGCACGCCCGTGCCGGTGCACTCCCAGGCCGCGCTCTTGGTGAGCCCGATCACCGCGTGCTTGCTCGCGCTGTAGACCGCGATCATCGGGGAGCCCATCAGGCCTGCGATCGAGGCGGTGTTGATGATGCTGCCCTTGTTCTGCTTCAGCATCACGGGCAGCACGTATTTCATGCCAAGGAAGACGCCGACGACATTGACGTCGAGCACCCGGCGAAAGCTCTCCAGCGAGTATTCGGAGATCGGCTTGATGTCGCCTTCGATGCCGGCGTTGTTGTAGAAGACGTCGATGGTGCCGAACCGATCGACGGCGGCGCGGACATAGTCCTTCACCTCGTCTTCCTGCGTGACATCGGCGGCCACCGCGAGCGCCTCGGCCCGGGCCGGCAGGTCCTTGATGACCGCCTTCAGGTCGTCCTCCTTGCGGTCGACTGCGACAATCCGCGCACCGCGGTCGGCGAGCAGATGCAGCGTGGCGGTTCCGATGACGCCGGCAGCGCCGGTGACGACGGCGACCCGGCCATCGAGCCTGATGCGATCGGCCATGTTGGTTTCCTCTGGCTGGTCCGGTTCAGTGCCGGATTCCTCGTTGTCGCGCTTGGGGCTGCGCGGGTTTGGGACACGGACTATTCCACGTGTTCCGGAGGCTGACCAGAGGCCGGGAAGGGCGGCAAACCGCCCTTTCCCCGCCGTATTCGGCGTGTTAACCGGTTGGCCTGCGAGCGGCCGATATCAAAGGTAAACTGTCGCGAGCCCGATTCGCCTCTTTAAGCCGCGCGAGATGTCTCGAACCATTGCCCTGATTGGCTTTGCGGCCTTGATCGCCGCCTCAACCGTGTCGCTTGCGCCGCCCGCCCGCGCGCAGATCGGAACGATTTTCTCCGATCCGCCGCCGCGGCCGCCCGGCGCGATTCCGCGCGGCCAGATGCCGCCCGGCGATGACGACGAGGAAGTGCCGGAATTGCCCCGCGGCCGGGTGCTGCCGACGCCGAATCGGCCGCTGCCGCCGGGACAGGCCGTGCCGCCGCCCGGGAGCGTGCAGTCGCAGCCTCTGGCGCCTCCGCCCGGTGTCGCGGTCGCGCCGCCGAACGCTCAGCCCGGCGTTGCCGTGCAGCCGCCGCAGCCCGGCGCGCCCAGCGTCGCCAACGCCCCTCCGGGCCAGCGCCCGGCCGCCAAGGGCGCGCCGGGGGCGCTGCAGCCCGGCGACGAGGTCGTGCAGGAGCCGCCATCGACCAAGATCACCAACAAGAAGGCGAGCTTCTCCGGTCTCGACAAGATCACCGGACGCATCATCAATTTCGACGAGGATATCGGCGAGACCGTGCAGTTCGGCGCGCTGCGTGTGAAGACCGATGCCTGCTACACGCGGCCGTCGACCGAGGCCGCCAACACCGACGCCTTCGTCGAGGTCGACGAGATCACGCTGCAGGGCGAGGTGAAGCGGATCTTCTCGGGCTGGATGTTCGCCGCGAGCCCTGGCCTGCACGGCGTCGAGCATCCGATCTACGACATCTGGCTGACTGACTGCAAAGGGCCGGACCAGACCATCGTGACGGCCGCGCCCGATCCACCGAAGCAGCCGACGCCGCCACCGCCGCCACCCGCCCAGAAGCGGCAGGCGAAGCAGGCGGCGCCGCGCCCCGCGCCACCGCCGCCACAATATCAGCAGCAGCCGCAACCACCGCCGCCACCTCCGCCGCAGCAACAGCAGCGCCCGGGCGGCTTGTTCGGCGGCCTGTTCGGGAATTAGACCAGGATGAGTTTGGGTCGAATCGCCTCGCGGCGGCTTCGGTCTACCTCTCCCCGCCGGGGAGAGGTCGGATTGCGCTCGGCGATGCGGAGCATCGTCCGAAGCAATCCGGGTGAGGGGGCCTTGCGCTCTCGATAGACCGTAACCCCTCACCCGATTTGCTGCGCAAATCGACCTCTCCCAAGGGAGAGGTGACCTCCGGCGCGGCTTCAGATCAACCTAATGCCATCATGCTTTGGTTGCGATCTTGGCGTCCGGATCTCGCGGGGCGGATCCGGACCATTTCAATTGCGTTCGGCGATGATGGCGAGCGCGTCCGCGCCCTTGACCGGCTTGGTGACGTCGAGCTTGCAAAAATCCGCCGGCGCCCCCGTGACCGCCTTGTCGAGCAGCGCGCGATAGCGGCGGCGTGGAATTTCGATCGCGCCGAACGTCTTCAGGTGCTCGGTCACGTATTGCGTGTCGAGCAGTTCGAAGCCGCCGGCGATCAGGCGCGCCACCAGATGCACCAGCGCGACCTTCGAGGCGTCGCGCGCGGTATGGAACATGCTTTCCCCGAAGAAGGCGCGGCCGAGGCTCACGCCATAGAGCCCGCCGACCAGATTGTCGTCCTGCCACACCTCGACGCTGTGGCAATGGCCGAGCGCGTTGAGCCCGACATAGAGATCGCGGATGCGCTTGTTGATCCAGGTGTCGTCGCGGCCAGGGTGCGGCGCCGCGCAGCCCGCGATCACGGCCTTGAACGCGGTGTCGACCGTGACGGCGAACGCGTCCGAGCGCACGGTGCGCGCCAGCCGCGAGGCGACGCGGAAACCATCGAGCGGAATCACGCCGCGCAGTTCGGGCTCGACCCAGAACAGGGTCGGGTCATCCGCGCTCTCCGCCATCGGAAAGATGCCGCAAGCATAGGCGCGCAGCAGCACTTCGGGCGTGATTTCGGAGGAGGCGGAGTCGCGCGACGTCATGTACGCAGGATAGCAAACACCGGGCGGCGACGCGATGGGGCCGTCGATGTTTGTACTGTCCTGACCCGTTGCCGGTTCCTTGAGGCCAGGTCGCGGGCGCAGCGGTGCGAGACACCTGATCGCGACCAAATCGGCAGGTAGCGCCATGCGACATGGCGATTGCATCTCCGACATTCAATCCAGGCGAGGTGGATCACACGAAACTGTCATTGAGCTCGTGTGCACCGTCGCACCATGAACGGTCATGCGCGCGTGCGTCTGTCTGGCTTTGAGGTCTCGCAAATTGGCCGCCTGAGCGCGATCACGTTTGAACACGTCCGCGCGTTCGTCGCCTTTGATGTGGCCTAGTTTGTCGGATTATTGCTGATCGTATTGCCCCGCTTGCGGAGCATCGGATAAACTGCAAGACAGCCCGGCGTGAAGGGCGAGATCGACTGGCGGTGGAGTAGACACCATCCTTTCCGATTGTTAACGCGCTTTGTGTTCCGGAAGCGTTCAAAATGCTTCCTCGAGTGTGGCGCGCGCGGGTTCAGGGGACGCAGAGAATCGCGCGAGCTCGTTCGTGTTTCGTCGTGGGCAGCTCATGGACCAGCAGATCAAAGATCCGACCCTCATTCCGTCAGGTGACGCGTCCAAACAGACCGGGCGGAAGTCGCGTGGCCGGACCGTGCTGACGACGCTTATCGTGTTGCTGCTGCTCGGCGGCATCGTCTGGTGGACGCGGCATCAAAGCGCACCGCAGCAGGCGGCCGGCGGACGCAACAGCGTGCCGATGTCGATCGTGCCCGAGACCGTCGCCAAGGGCGACATCGGCGTCAGCCTCAACGCGCTCGGGACCGTGTCGTCGCTCGCCACGGTGACGATCAGGAGCCAGATCAGCGGTTACCTGATGAAGGTCGATTTCAAGGAGGGCGATGAGGTCAAGAGGGGCGATCTGATCGCCGAGATCGATTCTCGTCCCTATGAGGCAACGCTGGCACAGGCCAAAGGTCAGCTCGCGCGCGACGAAGCGCAACTGAAGGGCGCCCAGGTCGACCTGACCCGCTACCAGGGTCTCGCCGCGCAGAATGCGGTGCCGCACCAGCAGCTCGACACCCAGATCGCGCTGGTCGCGCAATATCAGGGCACTGTGGAAGCTGACCGCGCTTCGGTGAGATCGGCCGAGGTCAATTTGGCGTACTGCCGCATCGTCTCGCCGATCAACGGGCGCGTCGGTCTGCGCCAGGTCGATCTCGGCAATTACGTGACGCCGGGAGACACCAGCGGCATCGTCGTGATCACGCAGCTCGAGCCGATCAGCGTGTTGTTCACCTTGCCGGAGGACAATCTGCAGGCGGTCGCGAAGCGGCTGCGCGAGGGCGCGGTGCTGCCGACCGCGGCCTACGATCGCAGCGGCGCCAACAAGCTCGCCGAAGGGACGCTGCAGACCTTCGACAGCCAGATCGATCCGACCACGGGCACCATCAAGCTGCGCGCCAAGTTCGAGAACGACAAGCGCACGCTGTATCCGAACCAGTTCGTCAACGTCCGTCTGCTGCTCGACACGCACAAGGATGTCACCACGATGTCGACGGCCGGCGTCCAGCGCGGCGTTCCCGGCACCTTCGTCTACCTGGTGAATGCCGACAGCACCGTTTCCGTCAAGCCCGTGAAGCTCGGCGTCACTGAGGGCGACCGCGTCGAGGTGCTGTCGGGGCTTTCGCCCGGCGATCGCGTCGTGATCGACGGCGCCGACAAGCTGCGCGAGGGCGCCAAGGTGATCGTTCGCTCGCCGGCCGACGCTGCCAATCCTGCCGCGGCGGCCAACGGCAATGCCAAAAGAAATACCAAGGGGGACGCAAAGGGGGCTGATCCTGACAAGGCCGGCGGTGGCAAGCGGGAGCGTTCCGAGGACGGACACAAGCAATGAACCCGTCACGGCCATTCATCCTGCGGCCGGTGGCGACGACCCTGCTGATGATCGCCATCATGCTGTCGGGCATGCTGGCGTTCAGATTCCTTCCCGTCGCGGCGCTGCCTGAGGTCGACTACCCGACCATCCAGGTGCAGACCTTTTATCCCGGCGCCAGCCCCGACGTGATGACCTCGTCGGTGACGGCGCCGCTCGAAGTGCAATTCGGCCAGATGCCGAATCTGAACCAGATGAGCTCGGTCAGCTCGGCGGGCGCTTCCGTCATCACCCTGCAATTCGGCCTCTCGATCTCGCTCGATGTGGCCGAGCAGGAGGTGCAGGCCGCGATCAACGCCGCCGGCAATCTCCTGCCGTCCGACCTGCCGGCGCCGCCGATCTATGCCAAGGTCAACCCGGCCGACGCCCCGATCCTGACGCTCGGCTTGACCTCGAAGACCATGCCGCTCACCCAGGTCGAGGATTTCGTCGACACGCGGCTGGCGCAGAAGATTTCGCAGCTTGCCGGCGTCGGTCTCGTCAGCATCAGCGGCGGCCAGCGGCCCGCGGTGCGCATCCAGGCCGACATCCGCAAGCTTGCGGCCTATGGCCTCAATATCGACGATCTCCGCACCACGCTCGGCAATGCCAATGTCAACACGCCGAAGGGCAATTTCGACGGCGCGATGCGCGCCCATACCATCAACGCCAACGACCAGATCCGCAATGCGACCGACTACAGGTCGCTGATCGTTGCCTACAAGAACGGCTCGCCGGTCCGGCTCAGCGACGTCGGCAATGTCGTCGAGGGGGCGCAGAACGACAAGCTCGGCGCCTGGATGAACGAGACGCCGGCGATCATCCTCAACATCCAGCGCCAGCCCGGCGCCAATGTCATCTCGGTTGTGCAAGGCATCAAGGCGCTGCTGCCGCAACTGCAGGCGACGCTGCCGGCCGCGATCGATCTCAACATCCTGACCGACCGCACCGTGACGATCCGCGCTTCGGTCCGCGACGTCGAATATGAATTGTCGCTCGCGGTGATCCTGGTCGTACTCGTGATCTTCGTGTTCCTGCGTTCGACGCGCGCGACGCTGATTCCGAGCCTGTCGGTGCCGCTGTCGCTGGTCGGGACGCTGGGGGCGATGTACCTGTTCGGCTTCAGCCTGAACAACTTGTCGCTGATGGCGCTCACGATCGCGACCGGCTTCGTGGTCGACGACGCCATCGTCGTGATCGAGAACATCTCGCGCTATATCGAGGAGGGTCAATCGCCGCTGGAGGCGGCGTTGCGCGGCTCCGAGCAGATCGGCTTCACCATCATCTCGCTGACGGTGTCGCTGATCGCGGTGCTGATCCCGCTGTTGTTCATGGGCGACGTGGTCGGCCGTCTGTTCCGCGAATTCGCCATCACGCTGTCGGTGACGATCCTGATCTCCGCGGTGGTGTCGCTGACGCTGGTGCCGATGGCCTGCGCCAAGCTGTTGAAGGCGGACGACGCGGCGCGTGAGAACGCCTTCCAGCGGTTCAGCCGGGAGGGATTCGACTTCGTCATCGCGATCTATGGCCGGATGCTCAACTGGGTGCTCGATCGCCAGACCCTGGTGTTGTTGATCGCGCTCGCAACCTTCGGCCTGACCGCGTGGCTCTATCTCATCATCCCCAAGGGCTTCTTCCCGCTGCAGGACACCGGCGTGATCCAGGCGATCTCGGAGGCGCCGCAATCGGTCTCCTACGGGGCGATGGCCCAGCGCCAGCAGCGGCTCGCCAGCGCGATCCTGAAGGACCCGGAGGTGGACAGCCTGTCGTCCTTCATCGGCGTCGACGGCACCAACACCACGCTCAACAGCGGCCGCATCCTGATCAACCTGAAGCCGCATGAGCAGCGCAAGTCAGACATCGCGACGGTGATGAACCGCATCAAGGCGAGCACCGCGTCGCTGACCGGAATCTCGCTTTATATGCAGCCGGTCCAGGACCTCACCATCGAAGGCACGGTGAGCCGGACGCAATACCAGTTCATTCTGCAGGACGCCGATCCGGCCGAGCTCGCCGAATGGACGCCGAAGCTGGTCGAGAAGCTGCGCGAGTTGCCGGAGCTCAGTGACGTTACCAGCGATATCTCGGCGCAGGGCCTTTCGGTGTTCGTCGAGATCGACCGCGACCAGGCGGCCCGGTTCGGGATCACGCCGGCGACGATCGACAATGCGCTGTACGATTCCTACGGCCAGCGCATCGTCTCCACCGTCTTCACCAACTCGAACCAGTACCGGGTGATCCTGGAGGCCGATCCGTCCTTGCAGAACTCGCTGCAATCGCTGTCGTCGATCTACCTGCCGTCGTCGGTGGGGTCGACGCCGGTGCCGTTGTCGGTGATGGCGAAGATGCGCGAGCAGACCGCGCCGCTGCAGGTCTCGCATCTTGGCCAGTTCCCGTCGGCGACGGTCTCATTCAACCTGGCGCCGGGCGCCTCGCTGGGCGAGGCGGTGACGGCGATCAAGCAGGCGCAGATCGACATCGGCCAGCCGCTCGGCGTCATCACGAGCTTTCAGGGCGCGGCGCTGGCGTTCCAGTCGTCGCTGTCCAACCAGCTCTTCCTGATTCTTGCGGCGATCATCACGGTCTACATCGTGCTGGGCGTGCTCTATGAGAGCTTCATCCATCCGCTCACGATCCTGTCGACGCTACCCTCGGCCGGTATCGGCGCGCTGCTTGCGCTGATGATGGCGAAGCAGGACCTCACCATCGTCGCGATCATCGGCATCATCCTCCTGATCGGCATCGTGAAGAAGAACGCGATCATGATGATCGACTTCGCGCTGGATGCCGAGCGCAACGAGGGCAAGCCGCCGCGTGAGGCGATCTACCAGGCGTGCTTGTTGCGCTTCCGGCCGATCATCATGACGACGATGGCCGCGGTGCTCGGCGCGCTGCCGCTGATGATCGGCACCGGCGCGGGCTCCGAGCTGCGCCATCCGCTCGGCATCTCGATCGTCGGCGGCCTGTTGGTGAGCCAGTTGCTCACCCTGTTCACGACGCCGGTCATTTATCTCTGGTTCGATCGTCTCGCGGTTCGGTTCGCCGGGCGATCCGGGGAGGTCGGCGAGGCAACCGGGTCGCGTTGAGCCATGGATCCGTCAACACCCTTCATCCGGCGGCCGGTGGCGACCACGCTGCTGACCTTCGGGCTTGCGGCGGCCGGGGTGGTGGCGTTCTTCAAGCTGCCGGTGTCGCCGCTGCCGCAGGTGGATTTCCCGACCATTTCAGTGCGGGCGACGCTGCCCGGAGCCAGCCCGCAGGATGTCGCGACGACGGTGGCGAGCCCGCTGGAGCGGCATCTCGGCCAGATCGCAGACGTCACCGAGATGACGTCGTCAAGCTCCGTCGGCGCCACCCGCATCACGCTGCAGTTCGGCCTCAACCGCGACATCAACGGCGCGGCGCGCGACGTGCAGGCCGCGATCAACGCGGCACGCGCCGACCTGCCGACCAGCCTGCGCTCCAATCCGACCTATCGTAAGGTCAATCCGGCCGACGCGCCGATCCTGATCCTGACCCTGACGTCGGATACGCTGACGCGCGGCGATCTCTACGACGCGGCGTCCACCGTGCTGGCGCAAAAGCTGTCGCAGGTCGAGGGGATCGGCGAGGTGGTGGTCGGCGGCAGCTCGCTGCCGGCTGTCCGAGCCGAGCTCATTCCGCAAGCGCTGTACAAATACGGCATCGGTCTGGAGGACGTTCGCGCCGCGCTGTCGAATGCCAATGCGCACAGTCCGAAGGGCGGGATCGACGTCGGCGACCGGCGCTACCAGATCTACGCCAATGACCAGGCCAATAAGGCCGAGGACTATAAGTCGCTGATTGTGGCCTACCGTAACGGGGCGGCCGTTCATCTCTCCGACGTCGGCGAGGTGGTCGACGGCGTCGAGAATCTGCGCAACTCGGGCCTTGCCAACGGCAAGCCGGCGGTGCTGATCATCCTCTACCGGCAGCCGAACGCGAATATCATCAGCACTGTCGACCTGGTGAAGGCGTTGATGCCGCAGCTCAAGGCATCGGTGTCACCGGCGATCGACATTGGTCTCGCGGTCGACCGTTCGACCACCATACGTACATCGCTGCACGACGTGGAGCGAACCCTGATCCTTGCCGTGCTGCTGGTCATCATCGTGGTGTTCGCGTTCTTGCGCAATGCGCGAGCCACCTTGATCCCGGTGGTCGCGGTCTCGGTGTCGCTGGTCGCGACCTTCGGGGCGATGTATCTGATCGGCTACAGTCTGGATAACCTGTCCCTGATGGCGTTGACGGTTGCGACCGGCTTTGTCGTCGACGACGCCATCGTCGTACTGGAGAACGTCACCCGCTACATCGAGGAGGGGATGAGCCCGCTTAAGGCGGCGCTCAAGGGAGCCAATGAGGTCGGGTTCACCGTTCTGTCGATGAGCATCTCGCTGATCGCGGTGTTCATCCCGATCCTGCTGATGGCGGGCATCGTCGGCCGGCTGTTCCGCGAATTCGCGATGACGATCTCGATCTCGATCCTGATCTCGCTCGCGATTTCGCTCGCGACCACGCCGATGATGTGCGCGATCCTGCTGAAGCCCGAGCGCGGCCGGAGCCACGGGCGGCTCTATTGGGCGAGCGAACGCATTTTCGAAGCGATGCTGAATTTCTACCGCAGGACGCTTACCGCCGCGTTGCAGCACCCGCTGTCGGTGATGCTGATCCTGGCCGCCGTGTTCGGCCTGAATTTCTATCTCTACGGTGTGATCCCGAAGGGCTTCTTCCCGCAGCAGGATACGGGACGGCTGGTCGGTTCGATCCAGGCCGACCAGAGCGTGTCGTTCCAGTTGATGCAGCAGAAGCTCGCGCAGTTCGTCAACATCATCAAGAGCGACCCGGCCGTGGAGACGGCGGTCGGCTTCACGGGCGGGGGCCAGACCAATTCCGGCTTCGTGTTCGTCTCGCTGAAGCCGCTCGATCAGCGCAAGATCAGCGCCGACGGCGTGATCAGGCGGCTGCGGCGGGAGATGACCGTCGTTCCCGGCGCCAGCCTGTTCCTGCAGGCGGTGCAGGATATTCGCGTCGGCGGCAGGGCGTCGAACGCGCAGTACCAGTACACGCTGCAAGGGTCGACGCTGGAGGAGCTCAATGAATGGACGCCGAAGATCGCGGCCGCCCTGCAACATGATCCGAACCTGGCCGACGTCAACAGTGACCAGCAGAACAAGGGCCTGGAATCCAACCTCGTGATCGACCGCGACGCGGCGGCCCGGCTCGGCATCACCGTGAGCCAGGTCGACAACACCCTCTATGACGCATTCGGCCAGCGGCAGGTCTCGACGATCTATGTCGCGCGCAATCAGTATCACGTCATCATGGAGGTGGCGCCGCGCTATTGGCAGAACCCGGAGACGCTCAAGGACGTCTATATCAGCAAGTCGGGCGCGTCGGTCGGCGGCTCGCAGTCGACCAACGCCGTGGCCGGCACGGTGGTGGCGCCCGGAAATTCGAGCGCGGCGAGTGCGGCCAACGCCCAGGCCGCGCGCAATCAGGCCACCAACTCGATCGGTGCGACGGGGAAGGGCGTGGCCTCGACCGGATCGGCGGTCAGCACCAGCAGCGAGACAATGATCCCGCTTTCGGCGGTCGCCAGCTTCAAGGAGGGCGCGACCCCGCTGGCGGTCAATCATCAGGGTCTGCTGGTCGCCAACACCATCTCGTTCAACCTGCCGCCGAATGTCTCGCTGAGCACCGCAGTCGCCAGCATCGAGGCCACCATGAACCGGATCGGCGTCCCGGCCACGATCCGCGGCACGTTCCAGGGCACCGCGAAGGCATTCCAGGATTCCCTCAGCAATCAGCCGTTTCTGATCCTGGCGGCGCTGGTGACCATCTACATCGTGTTGGGCGTGCTTTATGAGAGCTACGTCCATCCGCTGACGATTCTATCCACACTGCCCTCCGCAGGTGTGGGCGCCTTGCTGGCGCTGATGGCATTCAAGACCGAGTTCAGTATCATGGCGCTGATCGGCGTCATCCTGCTGATCGGCATTGTGAAGAAGAACGCCATCATGATGATCGATTTTGCTCTGGAGGCGGAGCGCAAGCGCGGGCTGGAGCCGCTCGAGGCCATTCGCGAGGCCTGCCTGCTGCGCTTCCGTCCGATCATGATGACGACGATGGCGGCGCTGCTGGGCGCAACCCCGCTGGCGATAGGGGTGGGCGAAGGGGGCGAGCTGCGTCAGCCGCTCGGCATCGCCATCGTCGGCGGCCTGATCCTGAGCCAGGTTCTGACGCTCTATACGACGCCGGTCATCTATCTCTACCTCGACCGGTTCCGCCTGTGGGCCCAGCGCGTGCGGCGCGGCGGCACTGCAACACGGTTTCCTGGGTCTCTCCAAGCGGGCGAGTAAATGCCGATAGCCACAGCGTTGCGAAACTTTCGGACGGCGCGGAAATCTGCCCGTTTTCCGCGCGTGCGGACGTTCCGTCCCCGCAATCGGCCCGCGCTGGTGATGCTGGTCGGCGTCGGTCTCGGGCTATCGGGCTGCATTCCGGGCTCGGAACGCCCCGAGCTCAATCTCGAAGTGCCGGCAAGCTATAAGTCCGCCGCCAAGGGCAACGCCGATACCGCCGTTCCGGCGCTCGCCTGGTGGCGCGGTTTTCGCTCCGCCGAACTCACCGGGCTGATGGAATCGGCGCAAGAGTACAATCTCGATATCGCGGCCGCGATCGCGCAAATCGTGCAAGCTGACGCGCAAGTCGGCGTCTCCGGGGCTGCGCTGCTGCCGTCAGTCTCGGGCTCGTTCACCGCCGAGCGTGAGCGGTTGGCGAGGGGATCGAATTCATCGACCGGCGTCAGCGGGACGTTCTCGTCATTCAATCTCGGGCTGAGTGCGAGCTATATCGTCGATTTCTGGGGCAAGAACCGCGCGACGCTGGCATCGTCGGAGGAGAGCGCCACGGTTGCCCGCTACAATCGTGAGGTGGTGGCGCTGACCACGATGGCGACCGTCGCCAACACCTATTTCCAGCTCCTTGCGGCGCAGGACCAGATCAAGGTGACGCGCCGCAACCTAGCCGCGGCCGAGCGCATCCTTGGTCTGATCAAGCAGCAATTTGCCGGCGGTACCGCCTCGCAACTTGACGTGTCGCAGCAGGAAGCGCTGGTTGCGACCCAACGCGCGGCGATCCCGCCGCTCGAGGTGACGGTCGGGCAGAACACCGCCGCGCTGGCCCTGCTGGTGGCGCGGGCGCCGGCCAATTTCACCGTGCGCGGCGGCAGCACCACGCAGATTTCGGTCCCGCGCGTCACGCCGGGGCTGCCGTCGGAATTGCTGTATCAGCGGCCCGATATCCGCCAGGCCGAGGCGCAACTCGCTGCCTCCAATTTCAGCGTCGAAGCCGCGCGGGCAGCTTTCTTCCCGCAGATCCAGCTCACCGGCACCACCGGCTTCCAGAGCGCGGCGCTCGCCTCGTTGTTCGCTCCGGGCGCGTGGTATTACACGCTCGCCGCCAGCCTGACCCAGCCGCTGTTCGACGGCTTCCTGCTGGAGAGCCAGCTCAAGCTCGCCAAGGGTCAGCAGTTGCAGAACTTGCAGGCCTATCGCAAGGCCGTGCTGTCGGCTTTCGCCGATGTCGAGAAGGCGCTGATCGCGCTGCAGAAGTTCACGCTGCAGGAGCGCCTGCAGTCCGACGTGGTGGCCAGTTCACGCAAGGCGTTCGAGGTCGCCGAGACGCAGTTGCGCGGCGGCACCATCAACCTCATCACCGTGCTGCAGGCACAGCAGACGCTGTTCACCGCTGAGAACAATCTGGTCACGGTCAGGCTCAACAAGCTGCTGGCGGCCAGCAGCCTGTTCCAGGCGCTTGGCGGCGGCTGGACGCCGACCGGCACGCTGGCGGCGCTGCAATGAGGATGGCCATGCAACGGTTGATTGGACGGGTGGTTGTCGGGTTTGTCATCGCCTTGGGCATTCCGTCGGGCGCGTCTCGCGCGCAACTGGTGCCCAACGGCGTCCCGCTCTCGTTCGGCATGACGATCGACCAGGCGAGCAGGGCGCTCGGGGTGCCGTTAAACTACGTCCGCGGACGCCCCGGCAATGAACTCTTCGTCGCGCTGCCCAATGTCAGGGGAAGTCTATTGTCGAACCGCAGCGACGGACTCTATCTGCAGTTCGGCAGAGGGCATCTGATTGCCTGGAAGGGCGACTGGGGGACGATCCGGCCATGAGGAACGCAGCCGTCACCGTAACAAAGGGGCTCATTGTCTGTGCCGTCGTCGCGCTATGCACGAGTGGCACGGCATCCGCGCAGCAGCGCCCGCTGCGCTTCGGCTACACCAGCGGCTGGTCCTTCGACGGCAGGGACGATGATCGCGACTTCCGCACCAATGGCTATTTCCCGGGCAATTTTGCCGCCGATCCCTTCAGCGCCGGCTTCGGCGCGGCGGGCCTGTTCGGAGCGACACCGTGGCGCTCGGCACTGCCGTATCCGTCGCAAGTCGTCTTCGCCGCGCCGTGCCCGGATTGCGTTCCGCACAGGAAGCGGCGGCACCGGTCTCGATGAACGTGAGGGGTGGGCTATTTTGCCGCCGCGGTCTGCGGCGTCGCAGCAGTGCGGCCGAAGCGGACCAGGACCCTCGTGCCCTTGTGATCCGGATCGCGCTCCACGCTGGCGTCGAGCTTGGCGGCCATCGCGGTGACGATGCGCTGGCCCATGCCGGTGCCGCGCGGATCGACCTTGTCGTTGAAGCCAACGCCCTCGTCACTGATCGACAGCAGGAGATCATCGCCCTCCGGCCTGAGCTCGACATCGATCGGGCCTGCGCCGTTGGGATAGGCGTATTTCACCGCGTTCATCACCAGCTCGTTGACGATGACGCCGATCGCGACCGCGCGATCCGGGTCGATCTCGATCGGATCAGCGCTCAGCGTCAGCCGTGACATCTTGTTGCCTTCGGCCGATCGCCTGAGATCCTCGAGCAGCGCTTCGAGATACTGGTTCAGCATCACCGTCTTGAAGTCGTGCGAGGTGTAGAGGCGGCGATGCACCTGCGCGACCGCGGCGACGCGGCCCATCGCGTTGGTCAGGGCGGCCTTCACGTCGTCCTGGGTCGCGGAGTTGGCCTGCAAATGCAGCAGCGAGGCGATGATCTGGAGCGAATTGCCGACGCGGTGGTTGACCTCGCGCAGCAACACCTCGCGTTCGGCGGCGAGCGCGGCGTAGCGATCCCGGGAGGCATGCACCTCGGCCTCAGCCTCGTCGCGCGCCTTCTGGATCGCAGCTCGCCGGATCGCACCATTCACCGCGACCTGGAGCAAGGGAATGAATTCGCCTCTGACGTCCTTGACCAGATAGTCGGCGGCGCCCGCTTTCAGCGCGGTGACGGCGATCGCGGAGTCCTGCGCGGCGGTGACGAACACCACCGGCGGCGCATCCGGAATTTTCAGGATCTGCTCCAGCGTCTCCAGTCCATCGAGGCCGGGCATGTACTGGTCGAGCGCGATGACGTCGATGCCGCCCCGAGCAAGGCGATCGAGGCCTTCCTGGCCGCTGGCAGCGTGCACGACCTTGAAGCCCGCACGCGTCAGCCCGCGCTCGACCAACCGCGCCAGCGTTGCGTCGTCATCGATATAAAGCAGTGTCGGCGTCGCGCTGGTCATGTGGAAGTGGGCGGAACCTGAATGACGGAGAAGAACAGCCCGAGCTGACGAATGGCGTTGGCGAAGCTTTCGTAATTCACCGGCTTGGTGATGTAAACGTTGCAGCCAAGCTCGTAGCAGCGCTTGATCTCCTGGGAGTCGTCAGTGGTGGTCAGCACCACCACTGGCGTCGACTTGAGAAACTTGTTCTCCTTGACGCGCTTCAGGATATCGATGCCGGTCATGTCGGGCAGATTGAGGTCGAGCAGGATCAGCAGCGCCTGGCCCTTGCGTTCAGCCGCGGTGCCGTCCTTGCCGAAGAGATAGTCGACGGCCGCCGTGCCGTTCGTGAACGGAATGATCGCGTTGTTGACTCCCGATCGCCGGATATTGCGCTCGATCAGGCGAGCATGGCCCTCATCGTCCTCGATCATGATGATGGTGACTGGATTGCTCATGAAGCTTTATCCCGGTTCTTGCCTGTCCAGTTAACAGGCAGTGTGATCGTGAAGGTGCTGCCGTTGTGAAGCTCCGATGCTATCGACATGGTGCCTCCGAGTCGGCGCACAAGTGCGCGGACATGGGCGAGACCGATGCCTTGGCCGGGCTTGTCCTGGGTTCCGGCGCGACGGAACAGCTCGAAGATGCGCTGGTGGTCCTTGGGGGCGATGCCACGGCCATTATCCGTGATCTCGAAGATCGCAAAGCCGAGCTTGGTGCGGCCCTCGATCGCGATCTCGCCGGGGACGCCATCCTTGAGGTATTTCAGCGCGTTGTCGATCAGGTTGGAGAAGATCTGCTCCATCGCCAGGCGGTCGCTGACGACATCAGGCAGCGAACCGATCTCGATCGTGGCGTTGCTCTCGGCGGCCTGATGCGCAACGGTCTTGACGATGCCCTCGATCAGTGCGCGGACGTCGATCGGCTCCGGCTTGAATTCGCGGCGGCCTTCACGGGTGAGATTGAGAATCGCGGTGATGAGCCGGTCCATCTTGGCGATCGAGGATTTGATGAAGCTGAGGGACTCGCTGAAATCGTCGGACAACTGCTTGTCGGAGCCTTGCAGCTCGGGCTCGGCGGTGTCGGTCACGTTATCCGGTACCCCTGGGGCAAGCGATGCGGAGCGATTGAGCGTCGCGATGCGCCGGAAAATGTCGCCGCGGAGCTCTTCCAACTCGCTGGTGAAGCCCATGATGTTGACCAGCGGCGACCGCAGATCGTGACTGACAATATAGGCGAAGCGCTGAATCTCCTCGTTGGCCTCGCGCAGGTCGGTGGTGCGTTCGTCGACGATCGCCTCGAGCGTGACGTTCATGTCGCGCAGCTTGGCTTCAGCGTCATCGCGGGCCCGCGAGGATAGCCGCAGCAGCACGATCGAGAAGGCGGCGAGCGCCAGCACCATGCAGGAGCCGGCGATGGTGACCGACGACGCCAGCACCTGGGTCTGGTCCGCCGTCGCCGTGCGCATCGCGAGCAGCCGGTTTTCCTCGGTGCGCATGTCACTGCCGATCCGGGCGATCGCTGCCACCGCGTCCGTTGAGGCGGTACTGCGCAGATCGGCGATACTGTCGGCAACGTCGTTATGCTGGGCGCGATCGATGTCGCGGGCCAGCTCGGACAGGCGCCGGTCGATCGCGACCTTGAGTTTTTCGCTGTTGGCGACCTGCGTCGGATTGTCGACGCTGATCTTCGCGAGATGGTCGAGCGCAGGCGGGATGCCGGTCGCGGCAGACTGGTATTCCGCCAGATGCTGCGGCGCCGTTGTCAGCAAATACGCTCTGGTGGCGCTCTCGGCGCGGCGGATTTCAACCAGCAGGTTGGCGATCTGGCTCTCGACCTCGACGGTATGAACGACCCAGGCGTTGTCCTTGCGCGCTTTGTTGACGAGAAGCACCGAGGCCACGCTGACCGCGACCAGCACCAAAAATCCCGCCGACAGCAGCAGGATTTGCAGGGCACTGCGCTGTCGTGAAATCAGCGGGGTCACGACAGTCTCGTCAAACCAGCGGAGTTCAATAGGTCCCCGTACGAAGCCACTAACTCAACGATACGCTTGAGCAGGGCTTCGGGTTCCACGGGATCGCCGGATTATTTCGGCGGGTCGGCGGGTTGACCCGCAAGATACTGCTCCAGCCAGTGGATGTGGTAATCGCCCTCGATGATGTCAGGCTCGCGGACCAGGGCTCGGAACAACGGCAGCGTCGTCTCGATCCCGTCGACCACCATCTCGTCCAAGGCCCGGCGCAGCCGCATCAGGCATTCGCCCCGGGTCTTGCCGTGCACGATCAGCTTGCCGACCAGCGAATCGTAATAAGGCGGGATCATGTAGCCTTGATAGACGGCGGAATCGATGCGTACGCCAAGGCCGCCCGGCGGATGGAATTGCGTAATCCGTCCGGGCGACGGCCGGAAGGTCTGCGGGTTCTCCGCATTGATGCGGCACTCGATGGCGTGACCGATGATCGCGATGTCATCCTGCTTCGCCGGGAGGTCGCCGCCAGCGGCAATCCGGATCTGCTCCAGCACCAGATCGATATCGGTGATGCTTTCGGTGACGGGATGCTCGACCTGAATGCGCGTGTTCATCTCGATGAAATAGAACTCGCCGTCCTCGTAGAGGAATTCGATGGTGCCGACGCCGAGATACTTCATGTCCCGCATCGCCTTGGCGCAGGTCTCGCCGATCTTGGCGCGCGCTGCGGCCGCGAGCACCGGCGAGGGGCCTTCCTCCCAGACCTTCTGGTGACGGCGCTGCAGCGAGCAGTCGCGCTCGCCGAGATGGATGGCGCCGCCGCGGCCGTCGCCGAGGATCTGGATTTCGATGTGGCGCGGCTTCTGCAGGTATTTTTCCAGATAGACCGAGGCGTCGCCGAACGCCGACTTGGCCTCGTTGGCCGCGGTCGACAGCGCGAGCGCGAGGTCGGCCTCGGTGTGAGCGACCTTCATGCCGCGGCCGCCGCCGCCGGCGGCTGCCTTCACCAGCACCGGGAAACCGATCGACTTGGCAATCGCCATCGCGTCGTCGTCCGACGTCACCGCGCCGTCCGAACCGGGGACGACGGGAATCCCGAGCCGCTTGGCGGTCTTCTTGGCCTCGATCTTGTCGCCCATCAGGCGGATGTGCTCGGCCTTGGGGCCGATGAAGTGCAGGTTATGATCGGCGAGGATCTCGGCGAAGCGTGCGTTCTCGGACAGGAAGCCGTAGCCCGGATGCACGGCGTCTGCCCCGGTGATCTCGCAGGCCGCGAGCAGCGCGGGCACGTTGAGGTAGGAATCCTTTGACGGCGGCGGGCCGATGCAGACGCTCTCGTCGGCGAGCCGCACATGCATGGCGTCGGCGTCGGCGGTGGAATGCACGGCGACGGTGGAGATGCCGAGCTCCTTGCAGGCGCGCAGCACGCGGAGCGCAATCTCGCCGCGATTGGCTATGAGGATCTTGTCGAACATCGCAGCGCCTGACGTTGACGAATTGCTACTCAATGATCACGAGCGGCTCGCCGAATTCGACGGGCTGGCCGTCCTCGACGAGGATCTGCGTCACGGTGCCGGCGCGCGGCGACGGAATCTGGTTCATCGTCTTCATCGCCTCGATGATCAGAAGCGTCTGTCCGGCGGTCACTTTCGTGCCGACTTCAACGAACGGCTTGGCGCCGGGCTCCGGCGCCCAATAGGCGGTGCCGACCATCGGCGAGGGGACGACACCGGGGTGCTTTGCGAGATCCGCGGCCGGCGCCGCCGCGACCGGAATCGCGGCCGCGACCGGAGCTGCCACCGCCGACTGAACCGGGATGCTCGGCACGGAAGCGGCGATGCTGACATTGCGTGCGACGCGGACGCGCAGACCGGCGCGCTCGATCTCGATTTCGGTCAGGTTGGTCTCGGCGAGCAGATGTGCAAGCTCGCGAATGAGGGCGCTGTCGTCGTTCTTGGATTTTGCCGCTGGTTTGTCGTCTGGCTGGCGCGCCATGATCTTGATCCGGAATCTCTGTCTGGTGACGGGGGACGTCAGGAGTGACGATTAGGTCTTTGCCTTGGCGCCGATCTTCGCGGCGAGCCCGAGGATCGCGAGCCGGTAGCCGTCGATGCCAAAGCCGCAAAGCGACGCGAACGCCGCTTTAGCAGTGAACGAATGATGCCGGAAGCTCTCGCGGGCGTGGATGTTGCTCACATGCACCTCGACGGCCGGGATTTTCACCGCAATCAGCGCGTCATGCAGCGCGATGGAGGTATGGGAATAACCGCCGGCATTGATGATGAGCCCGACCGCCTTCTTGGCGTGGGCCTCGTGGATGAAGTCGATCAGCTCGCCCTCGCGATTGGACTGTCGGCAATCGGCGGCAAGTCCGAACTGTCGGGCGGTGTCCGCGCACAGCTTTTCGACATCGGCGAGCGTGGCATGCCCATAGGTCTCGGGCTCGCGCGTCCCCAGCAGGTTGAGGTTCGGGCCGTTCAGCACATAGATCGTTCCGGCAGCAGCCATTCCAAGGTTCCGGCGAAGGGTGGAGTGGGCCGGGTTATAGGTAACAACCGGCCGCAGGGGAAGCCTTTAGGTGGAATTCAAAGGTCTTCAACAGCTTCGTCCTGGCTATCAGAGGATAGCCATAACCTTCGGAAAACGCTGGTTAACCAATTCGCATGGGACGTGCCCGCGGCGGGAGTTCGCCCCCACGATCCACTGTCCCGTTCCAGAGCATCCAACAGCAAGACCCCGCCCTTCAGGGCGGGGTCGAACGTCGGCGAGGGTCCGTCGCGGCACCCCCGCGCCGAGGCTGGGTTAGCCCTCGATGATGTAGACGATCTCGTGGGTCTGCGGTTGCACGATCACGTAGCGTCCATGCACCAGGATGAACTCATAGCCGCGCCATTGCGGATAGATCGACACGACCCGCTCCGGCACCGGATAGAAGTGAACGCTGGCCGGGACGCGGGTGCCGACTGCCACGTTGAAGTTCACGTTGGTGACCTCGCTCACGTGCTCCGACTTGATCGCGGTCGAAATCTCGGTGCGCTTCTCCGCCGGAGGAGCCGCAGTCGCCGAGGTCGCCGCGTTACCGGTTGTTTGCGAGCGGCTCTCGTTTGTCTGGGCACGGTTGGTGTCGGACGGATTCCGGGTCTGCGCATTCTGGTTCGTCGTGGCGCCGCCCTTCTCACGTGTCTCGGCGGCATTGTTGCGCTCGCGACCCTCGCGGCTTTGGGCGTTCATATTGCCGCTCTTGTCGCGCTCCTCAGACCTCATGCCTTTGGAGCCCTTCGTCGTCTCGTTCTCCGAGTTCATGCCCTTCTTCTGCATGTTCTCCTGTGCGCCCTTGTTGGCAGCGCCGCCCTTCTCGGACTCCGCACCCTTTGTGCTCGGGGATTGAGCGCTCGGAGATTGACCGGTCGTAGAGTGCTCGGAACCCTTCATGCCGCCCTGGTCATGCTGCATCGTTCCGGATGACGCGCCACCGGACGGCGCGTTGTGCTGCATGGTCGCGCCGCCGCCGGCTCCAGGCGTTTCCTTGCCTGCGCCGCCTGCCCCCTGGGCATTCGCGAAACCCGTGCCAGCGATCAGAGCCGCCGCAGCGACCGAAATCAGAAAGCGGTTAGTCATCACAGTCCTCCTCGTTTTGAGCATCGCCCGCGCCATCAACGAGAGAGCATGTGCGATGTTCCTAGCTGTCCGAGGTTCCGCGTGGTTGGTTTCGTGAATGCGCAATGAACGCGCTAAACGCTTCAGCCACAGTCCCAATCGAGCCTCACGGTCGCCGTGAGAAACTTCGCGCTTCCGCCAAAAGAAAATCCGGCTGCCTCGCAGCCGGATTCGCAGTCGACGGGATTTGCTGGATATCGATGGTCAGCAGGTCGCCTTGCCGCAGCGTGCGACGCCGATCTTCTCCTTGAGATTGTCGAGACCGACCGCGCCGACCACGACCTGCTTGCCGATCACATAGCTCGGCGTGCCGTTCATGCCCATGGCTTCGGCGAGGCGGAAGTTCTCCTCGATGGTCGCCTTGACCTCAGGGCTCGTCATATCCTTCTCGAGCTTGGCCATGTCGAGGCCGACATCCTTGGCCACCGCAAGCGCGCGGGCCTTGTCGGCGGCACCGCGGCCGCCCAGCAGCTTCTGGTGAAACTCGAGATATTTCTTGCCGGTCGGGTCCTGCATGCGCACGGCAACCGCGACCTGCGCGGCCTCGACCGAGCCTTGGCTCAGCACCGGGAATTCCTTCAGCACGACCTTCAGCTTCGGATCCGACTTCATCAGATCGAGCATGTCGGCCATCGCGCGCTTGCAGTAGCCGCAATTGTAATCGAAGAACTCGACGAAAGTGACGTCGCCATCCTTGTTGCCGAGCGTGACGCCGCGCGGCGAATTGAAGATGGTGTCGGCGTTCTTGGCGACGTTCTGCTCATGCTTCTCGGCTTCGGCGGCTGCCTGCCGCTTGTTGAGCTCGTTCATCGCCTCCTCGAGCACCTCCGGGTGCGACACCAGGTAGTTGCGCACGATGGTCTCGATGTCGCTGCGCTGGGTGTCGGTAAAGCTCTGGGCCGATGCCGATAGCGGCGCGGCGCAAACGCCGAGCGCGAGGAGGGCAGGGGCAAGAAAGCGGAGCGCTGGCATGGACAAATCCTTGTTGAACGTGGCTCGAAATACGGCAGGCCGCGAGCCGGTTTCGGTGATCGTTGTATGGAACTACGGTTTATTTCTAGTTGTTTTTCTGGCCCGGCATGGGCTTGGCGCTCACAATGTCGTCAGCCTTGACCCAGCCGGGAGTGCCGATCGCAAACCGGGTTTTTGCGCGCGACGCCAGTTCGCGGGCGGTCTTGTTGTCGCCGCGAAGATAGGCGGCCTGTGCGGATGCGAGGTCCGCCTCCGCGTAGTCGCCCTTGCGGCCGTAGGCCATGGCGAGCTGGGTATAGCCCAGCGGGGCCTCGGGTTCGCGTGCAACGGCCGCACGCAGCATGGTGATTGCCTCGTCCGTATAGGCCTTGTTGTCCGAGGCGACGAGCGCCTGGCCGAGCAGCATCTCGATCAGCGGGGCGCGGTTGGAAAGCTGCACTGCCTTGCGCAACGGCGCGATGGCGTCGGCGGGCTTGCCGCCTTCAAGGAAGGCCTGGCCGCGCAGCTCATAGAAATAGGGATTGTTGGGTTGCGCCTGGATCAGGCTGTCGATCTGCGCGATCGCCGAGCGCAGGTCGCCGTGTAGATAGGTAGCGATCGCGCGCGCGTAGCGCGCCGGCAGGCTGTTGTTGGTGAGCGGATAGCGGCGGTAGACCGTGTCCTGCCGCTCCATGAAGCCCGAAATCTTGGCGCGCATCATGTCGTGACGAAGCTGCAGCGCGGGATCGTCCTTCTTGTCCCAATACGGACTGGACTTCGCGAGCCCCTCCAGCGCCTCGACACGGTCGACCGGCATCGGGTGCGATTGCAGATAGGGATCCGCGCCGCGCGAGGCGAACAGGCTCTCATCGGTGAAGCGCTTGAAGGTCTCGTACATGCCCTTGGCGGACTGACCGGTCGCAGTCAGGAACTTGACGCCGGCGCGGTCGGCGTTCTCCTCCTGCTGACGCTGATAGGACAGCAGCGAGCGCTGGATCATCGACTGCGGCGCCGAAAATGCGGCCGCGCCGGCATTGGTGAGGCCATTGTTGGAACCGCCGCGCGCGCCCGCGGCCATGGCGCCGGCGCCGAGCAACATGGCGATGATCATCTGGGTTTGCGCCCGCGCCAGTTGCTCATGCAGCTTGGCGAGATGGCCGCCGGCCAGATGGCCGGTTTCGTGCGCGAGCACGCCGATGATCTGGTTCGGCGTTTCCGACTGCAGCAGCGCGCCGTAATTCACGAAAATGCGGCGGCCGTCGGCGACGAAGGCGTTGAACGCACTGTCGTTGATGATCACGACCTGGATGTTCTGCTTCTCCAGGCCCGCGGCGCGCAGGATCGGGCGCGTATAGTCGCGCAGGAGCTGCTCGGTCTCGGTATCGCGCAGCACCGGCGGGCCCTTGGACCGCTGCGCCTGCGCGGTGGCGACGGGACCGACTGCGAGCGCGACCGCCGTCAGCAGCGCGGTCAGCTTGAACGTCCTGGTGCGAAGCGGGTCACGGAACAGCATGGGGCGGTCTACTGGCGATGGCCGGTGGTGAAAAGGCAAAGCCCGATTCCCGTCCTGACCAAACCAGGAGCGCGGCACAGTCTGTTGTTTTTGCAGTTTTTCTTCACGCGATCCGGTATTCAGTCGGCTTGAAAACGTTATAAGAAGCCACCGAATACGGCCAGTCTGGGGCGGTAGCCGGTGCGGGAACCTGAATTCGGCTGCGGCCGCCCAAATAGCAGAAATCCATGCTCGATGCGACACTGAGAAACCGTGCGACCAGCCTGTTGACCGCGTCCCGGCGAAGCGACGTTCCGCCCTTCATGGTGATGGACGTGATGGCCGCGGCCGCGCGAATCGAGGCGGCCGGCGGCCATGTCATCCACATGGAGGTGGGGCAACCTGCCGCACCGGCGCCGAAGCCGGCGATCGCGGCCGCGCAGGCCGCACTGGCGGATGGACGGATCGACTACACCTCGGCGCTCGGCATTCCGTCCTTGCGCGAGCGCATCGCGCGCCACTATCGCGACAGCTATGGCTGCTCGGTCGATGCGGAGCGCATCATCGTCACCACGGGCTCGTCGGGTGGATTCATCCTGGCGTTTCTGTCGATGTTCGAGCCGGGCGACCGGGTGGCCGTCACGGTGCCGGGATATCCGCCTTACCGCCATATCCTGACCGCGCTCGGCTGCGAACCGGTGCTGATCGAAACCACCGGCGACACCCGCCATGCGCTGACCGGCGAGGCGCTGCTCGCGGCGCATCGCAAGACACCGCTGAAAGGCGTGCTGGTCGGCAGCCCCGCCAATCCCACCGGCACCATGATGTCGCGCGAGGCGCTGTCGAGCCTGATGGCTGCTGCCGAGAGCGCGGGCATCCGATTCATCTCCGACGAGATTTATCACGGGCTGGACTACGCGTTTCCCGCGGTGACCGCAGCCGAGCTGTCGCCGAACGCGCTCGTCATCAACTCGTTCTCGAAATATTTCTGCATGACCGGCTGGCGGGTCGGCTGGATGGTGGTGCCGGACGTGCTGGTGCGGCCGATCGAGCGGCTGCAGCAGAACCTCTCGATCTCGGTGCCCACGCTGTCACAGGTCGCGGCGGAGGCGGCGTTCGAGGGCCGCGACGAGATGGAAGCGATCAAGCACGGCTATCAGGAGAACCGCCGTATCCTGATCGATGGCCTGCCGAAGGCGGGTCTCACGAAATTCCTGCCGGCCGATGGCGCGTTCTATCTCTACGCCGACGTTTCCGATTTCACGTCGGACAGCTTCGCCTTCGCAAGCGAGATGCTCGAGAAGGCGCATGTCGCGGCAACCCCGGGCGTCGATTTCGATCCGATCCACGGCCGTGCCTTCGTCCGCTTCTCCTATGCGCGTTCCGCCGAAGACATGCGGGAAGCGGTTGCGCGGATCGCACGCTGGCTCAAATAGTCTGCGCTGGCGGCGGGCCGATTGGGATCAGAACCGATCCGGCCGATACGGCGTGGTGTCCACCGAGGATGCCTCGCCGTTCATCATTTCGGCGAGCAGCCGGGCCGTGGCGGGGCCGAGCGTGAAGCCTTGGTGGCCGTGACCGAAATTGGTCCACAGCCCACGATGGCGCGGCGCGCAGCCGAGCACCGGCAGCATGTCGGTCGTGCACGGACGTGTGCCGTACCACGGCTCGGGTTCGACGCGCTTGCCGATATCGAGCAGGCCGCGCGCGGTGGCTTCCGCATGGCCGAGCTGGACGGGCGTGGCCGGGGCGTCGGGGCCGGTCAGCTCGGCGCCGGTGGTGATACGGATTCCTTTCGCCATTGGCGCCATCGCGTACCCCATCGCGGTATCGACCAGCGGCAGATCGAGCGAATGACCGCCGCGATAGTGCATGTGATAGCCGCGCTTGCGCACCAGCGGGATCCGGTAGCCGAACCGGCGCAGCAGTTGGGGAGACCAGGGCCCAAGCGCGACCACCACGTTGCCCGCATCGATACGGCCCGCAGCGGTGTCGAGCGACCAGCCCGATGAACTTTCGGTCAGCGTCTGTGCATCGCCGCGCAGGAGCGTGCCGCCGAGGCGTTCGAACAATGCGGCGTAGGCCGAGACGAGGCCGCCCGGATCGGACACGGTCCAGGGATCGAGCCAGTGAATCGCGCCGGGCAGGTCATCGCGCAGGATCGGTTCGGCCTTGGCAAGCTCGCTGCCGCTTAAGACGCGAAACTTCACGCCGTAGTCGCGTTGGTTCTCTTCCGCGATGGCAATGGCACGCTCCAGTGCCACGGGATCACGGTGCAGCAGGCGATAGCCGGCGCGGCGGATCAGGTTGTCGGCATGGGCCTCGCGGATCAGTGTGTCGTGCTCCGCGGTGGCATAGGCGATCAGGCGCGCCCACGCTGCGGTGGCTTCGCGGTGTCGTTCCGGTGTCGAGTTCCACCAATAGCGCAGCAGCGGGCCAGCGTGCTGGGGTAGCGCCGTGGCGCGATAGTGCACGTCGTTGGTGCGGCCGGTCGCGATCTTCGCGAGTGTGACGAGATCGCGCGGCATCGGATAGGGGCGAACGGCCTCGCTCTGGATGATGCCCGCATTGCCGTAGCTGGTTTCGCGGCCGGGCTCCTTGCGGTCGACAAGCGTGACCGACCAGCCGCGACGTTGCAGGTGCAGCGCCGTGCTGACACCCACCATGCCGCCGCCGAGAACGATCGCACTTTGCATTGAAGCCGGTCTCCGTCTGTGGGGCCTTGCTGCGCAAGGCCGATAAAAAACGCCCGGGTTTGAGCCGGGCGTTCTTGTTGTCGAGGCTGATTAGTTGCCGCCGCCGAAGCGCCGCGACCACCAGCCTTTGCGGGCTGGAGCTTCGGTGGCCGCCGGTGCCGGCTCCGCCGCCGCAGGCTCCGGCTCGGGGGCAGGGGCCTGTGAAGGGTCCAGCGGGCTTTCTGCCAGCGCCGATGCTGGCGTCTCCGGCTGCTGGCTCGACAGGAAGTTGACCTTTTCGCGCACCGTGGAGCGCCGCCGCACGGCGCGCTCGCTTTCGGCCGGCGTTTCCTCGGCCTCTGCGGCGGCCTCGGACGCTGCGGCTGTTGCTTCGACAGGAGCCTCCGCGACCGGCTGCGATTCCGGTGCCGGCGCCGGCGCGCCGGGCTCGGGCTCAGCCAGCGACGGGGCCGGCTCCGAACGGCCGTCGAAGTCGGCGACCGCACCGGTGGCTTCCGGCGCCGATGCCGGGCTCAACTCGTCGGAAATGGATCCCGGAAGACCCTCGTCCGGTGCACCGCCGCCCCGCCGGCGGCGGCCGCCGCGACGTCCCCGGCGGCGCGGGCGACGTTCGCCGTCGCGCTGCTCGGCGCCGGCAAAGGCCTGCTGTTCCTCGCCCTCGTCCTCGTCGCCTTCCGCATCCTCGGTCGTGGCGACATCGGTGCTCTCAGGCATGACATGCATGAGCTCGCCGTCCTCGCGGGGCTGGCCGCTCTCGCGTGCTTCGCTGCCACCGCCGCGGCCGCGCCGCCTGCGACGGCGCCTGCGACGCTGACCATCACCTTCGCCTTCGGCGCCGGCTTCCTCGCCGGCGGTCTGCTCGTCGGCTAGGCCTTCGGTTTCCTCGGTTTCGACCTCGGCCTCGTATTCGAACGGTTCCGACTCGTCGTCGGCTTCCTCGACCTGCGCCGGTGCCGCGGCGGCCTGCGCCGCCAGAAGGGCCTTGGCCGCCTCGAGCGTGTGCACCTGCTCGCCGCGATCGATGACGTAGGACTGCTGGCCGCTCACGGTGGCGTCGGCGACGATCGACAGCGACACCTTGAAGGAGTCTTCGAGGTCGCGCAGGTGGCCGCGCTTGTGGTTGAGGACGTAGAGCGCGACGTCGGTGCGGGTGCGCACCACGAGATTGTGGGTCGCGCCCTTCATCAGGATTTCCTCGATGCCACGCAAGAGCTGCAGCGCGACGGAGGAGACCGAGCGGACGTGACCGGAGCCGCCGCATTGCGGGCAGGGCTCGGTCGAGCTCTCCAGCACGCTGGCGCGGATGCGCTGGCGCGACATTTCCAGCAGGCCGAAATGCGAGATGCGGCCGACCTGGATCCGGGCGCGGTCCTGGCGCAGGCAGTCGGACAGCTTACGTTCGACCGCGCGGTTGTTGCGCTTCTCGTCCATGTCGATGAAGTCGATGACGATCAGGCCGGCGAGGTCGCGCAAGCGGAGCTGGCGGGCGACTTCCTCCGCCGCCTCCAGATTGGTCTTGAGCGCCGTGTCTTCGATATGGTGCTCGCGGGTCGCGCGTCCCGAGTTGACGTCGATCGAAACGAGCGCTTCGGTCTGGTTGATGACGATGTAGCCGCCGGAGCGCAACTGCACGGTCGGCGAGAACATCGCGTCGAGCTGGCTCTCGACGCCCATGCGCGAGAACAGCGGCTGGCCGTCGCGATACAGCTTCACCGCGCGCACGTTCGCGGGCATCAGCATCTTCATGAAGTCGCGCGCTTCGCGGTAGCCGGCCTCGCCCGCCACCTGGATCTCGTCGATCTCCTTGTTGTAGAGGTCGCGCAGCGAGCGCTTGATCAGCGAACCTTCCTCGTAGACCAGGCTCGGGGCCTGCGAGCGCAGCGTCAGGTCGCGCACGGTTTCCCACATGCGGATCAGGTATTCGAAGTCGCGCTTGATCTCCGGCTTGCTGCGCGAGGCGCCTGCGGTGCGCAGGATGATGCCCATACCCTCGGGTACGTCGAGATCCTGAACCACTTCCTTCAGCCGCGAGCGGTCCTGGGCCGAGGTGATCTTGCGGCTGATGCCACCGCCACGCGCGGTGTTGGGCATCAACACGGCATAGCGGCCGGCCAGCGAGAGATAGGTGGTGAGGGCGGCGCCCTTGTTGCCGCGCTCTTCCTTCACGACCTGCACCAGCATCACCTGGCGGCGCTTGATGACTTCCTGGATCTTGTACTGGCGGCGCGGGCGGAACGGACGCTCCGGAACTTCCTCGAGCACGTCGTCGCCGCCGACGGATTCGACGACGTCTTCTTCCTCGCCCTCTTCGCCGTCGTCCTCATCCTCGTCGTCACCGGCGTCTTCGCCGTGCTCGCCCTGGGACGCGGCAGCGTCCTCGGACACGGCGTGCGCTGTGTGATCATCGGTTGTCGCGTGCGACTCGTTTGCCGCATGCGGTGCATCGTCCGCGTGCGCGGTATTTTCCTCGACCTGCTCCTCATGGGCGCGTTCGGGCTCGTGGTGGAGCGCGACGGCTTCGGCCGGATCGGGCACGGCTGTCGCAACCGACGCCTCAACCACCGCCGCGACGGGATCGGGCTGTGCTTCGGCAGCCGGTGCGACGCTCACGACGTGAGCGTCGTCGTGCTCAGGCTGGTCGTGATCATGACCTTCGTGTTGGTCGTGATCGTGATGATGTTCATGATCATCCTGGTGATCGCGGGCATCGTCGTGCGCCTCATGCTCGTGAGCTTCCTCATGAGCGTCTTGGGCGACCACGTCGTGCTCGCGTTGTTCGGTATCGACCGGATGCTCAAGGGCCTCGTGGGCTTGGGCCTGCGGATCCGTTGCTCCTTCGACCACCTCGCTCTGCACGCGGTCACCGTGACCGCGGCGACGGGCATTGCGATGGCGCGACCGGCGGCGGTGACCGCGGTTCTCATGCTCTTCCTCGGCCTCGCGGTGGGCGCGCTCATCGGCTTCGATCAGCGCCTGACGGTCGGCGACCGGGATTTGATAGTAGTCCGGATGGATTTCGCTGAAGGCGAGGAAGCCGTGCCGGTTGCCGCCATATTCGATGAACGCGGCTTGCAGCGACGGTTCTACGCGCGTGACTTTGGCGAGATAGATATTGCCGCGCAGTTGCTTGCGCTGGGCGGTCTCGAAATCAAACTCTTCGACTCGATTGCCACGGACCACGACGACCCGGGTCTCTTCCGGGTGGGTGGCATCGATCAACATCTTGTTGGGCATTTGGGAGCTCTTGACGGCGGCGGGCGCGAAGCATGGCGCGCGCGAATAGCGCCGCCTGGTGACGCGACGGTCCACCTGATTCGGGGGTGAGGGGAAGGCCAAAACGCATCTCGCGACGCAGCGCCGAGCGGGAAGTCGCCGGGATGATGCGACGGGCGAGGCCTTCACCTCGCGCCAACGCGATCGTCTCGGGGATTCTGGTCGGCAATGCAGTCTGGCGCATTAAGCGTCGGCCCGTCTAAACATGTTGGCGGCGAGAAGTGCCGCCGTGTCTTTTGCTGAAAGCCCGGCGCGGCGCCGAAGCGCCTGCCGGCCATCGCATATCGAGGCCCCAAGGGGCCGGATAATCAGCTATGCCGTGTCTCAAACCGTCCCTCTGCGAGGGAGTGTGCCTGGGACCGGACGCCGCTCGGGCTCGAAACCGCCACTCCATGTCAGCCGCGCGCGGCGCTGGCTGCGGAGGGATCGGAAAAACACGGCGGAATCTCCAACGTCGAAGGTTCCACCGCTGCACCGGGAGGCTGAACGCGACACAACCGGGAGTACTAGCCGTCAGCATCCCGTACATACGTGGATTGACCGCCGCGTGCAAGGGAAGCGTCGCGGCGCGGCAACACTCAAACCTTTTCACCGCTGGGTCGTTAAGGTGCAATTAACTGTGCAGCCCTAATGCGGTAAAGGGCTGCTTGGAGGCACCGAGTCGGTGGAAAGCCGCGCAAATCACCGTATTTTGCTGGGGGGCGCACTGTTGTGCGCTGCAGCATTGGCGTTTGCGTGGACGGGCGGTCCGAGCGCCGCCGAGAGCCCGCAAGGCAACCAGTCAGCGCCCGCCGCCGCCATCGCGAAGCTCCCTGTCGCGTCCGGTGCACGACTCGCCGGCGACGGCAAGCAGACCCGATTCATCCTCGACCTCGACCGCAAGATCGAGTTCCGTGCCTTTCCGTTGGGCGATCCCTATCGTGTGGTGGTGGACATCCCGCAGGTCGATTTCCAACTCGACGCCGGGATTGGTGCGACAGGGCGGGGGCTGGTGAAGGCCTTCCGCTACGGTCTCGTTATGCCGGGAGGCTCTCGGATCGTGTTCGACCTGACCGGGCCGGCCAAGATCGCCAATTCCTATGTGCTGGACGCTGCCAACGGCCAGCCGCCGCGGCTGGTGCTGGACCTCGAAGAGGTCGACCGTGCGAGCTTCGTGCAGTCGCTCGCCTCGCAGAACCGCCCCGAACTCAAACCGGCCATCGCGGATGCCAATGCCGCGGTTGCCGCGACCGAGACCACGCCCGCCGCGCTTCCGCCGGCGGATCCCCGCCCGCTGATCGTGATCGACCCCGGCCACGGCGGTATCGACAACGGCACCCAATCCGGTGAGCAATTGGAAAAGACCCTGGTGCTGGCGTTCGGTCTGGCGCTGCGCGACCGGGTCGAGCAATCCGGAAAATACCGCGTCGTCATGACGCGGACCGACGACACCTTCATCCCTCTGAACGACCGGGTGAAGATCGCGCGCACCCAGGGCGCGGCCTTGTTCGTGTCGATCCACGCCGACGCCTTGCCGCGGCGGGAGGGCGACGCCCAGGGCGCCACGATCTACACGTTGTCCGACAAGGCTTCCGACGCCGAGGCGGAGCGGTTGGCCGATGCTGAGAACAAGGCCGATGCCATCGGCGGCGTCAACCTCACCGACGAGCCGACCGAGGTCGCCGACATCCTGATCGACCTCGCGCAGCGGGAGACCAAGGCCTTCTCCAATCGCTTCGCCCGCCTGTTGATGAAGGAGATGAAGACCACGGTCAGGATGCACAAGAACCCGCTGAAATCGGCCGGGTTCCGGGTGCTTAAGGCGCCGGACGTCCCGTCCGTCCTGGTCGAACTGGGCTATGTCTCCAACAAGGGAGACCTCGAGCACCTGGTCTCCGAGAGCTGGCGCAACAAGACCGTCGGCTCGATGGCAGAGGCGATCGACGCGTTTTTCGCCAAGCGGATGGCCACAGCAGGGCCGGCGAACTGAAACCCGCAGCCCGAGCGGGCCGAGGCGGCCCCAAGGCTATCGTATATGCCGCCTTGGGCGGCTGCGCGCGTATCCGGCCTCGTGGTTCGAGACGCGCCGCAAGCGGCGCTCCTCACCATGAGGGTCTACAATTGTGCCGCAAAACAAGACTTCATCCTGAGGAGCCCGCCAAAGGCGGGCGTCTTGAAGGATGGTCACAGGGCGTTTTTTCCCAAATGCGATTGCCCTAGAGGCAGCCCGGAGCCCTAGTTTGGCCACAGCGGTAACGGTATAGACAACCCACCGGAGGCGCCCCGGAATCAGCCATAGTGTCCGGCAGCCCATGTCTGTTGGCAGGTTGGGCAGCGTGAATGTCGCCCGCTGAGCTCCGGGATTCGCGTGAGAGGCTTTCGTAGGTTGGACGGGCGCTTTCGATCATCGAGCGCCGAAGGGGTGGAGCGGACTTCGATAATGCGCCTGCTCGTGCGGTTCATGGGTTTCTTGTTCGCTGCCGGAACGGTCGTGTTCCTGGTCGGCGTGGCCGCGGTCGCAGGCGCGATCTGGCATTTCTCCAAGGACCTGCCGGACTATTCGCAGCTCCAGGATTATGAGCCGCCGGTGATGACGCGCGTGCACGCGGCCGACGGCGCGCTGCTCGGCGAGTATTCCAAGGAACGCCGGCTCTATCTGCCGATCCAGGCGGTGCCGAAGCTCGTGATCAACGCGTTCCTCGCCGCGGAGGACAAGAATTTCTACGAGCACGGCGGCATCGATTATCAGGGCATGCTTCGCGCCGCGATCCTCTACGCGCAGAACTATGGCTCCAACCGCCGCCCGCAGGGCGCGTCGACCATCACCCAGCAGGTCGCGAAGAACTTCCTGCTGAACAACGAGGTCTCGTTTTCGCGCAAGATCAAGGAAGCCCTGTTGGCGATGCGCATCGAGCGCGCTTACTCCAAGGACCGCATCCTCGAGCTCTATCTCAACGAAATCTATCTCGGTCTCGGCGCCTACGGCATTGCCGCCGCGTCGCTGGTCTACTTCGACAAATCGGTCAACGAGCTGACGGTTGCGGAAGCCGCTTATCTTGCCTCGCTGCCGAAGGCCCCCGCAGCGCTGCATCCGGTGCGCAACCGTGACCGCGCAGTCGAGCGCCGCAACTATGTGATCGACCGCCTGCTGGAGAATGGCTGGATCAAGCAGGCCGAGGCCGACAAGGCGCGCAAGGATCCGCTGATCGTCACCAGCCGCTCGAACGGTGCGCATATCTTCGCCGGCGAATATTTCGCGGAGGAGGTGCGCCGCGACATCTTCGAGCGCTACGGCGAGAAGAAGCTCTATGAGGGCGGCTTGTCGGTCCGCACCACGCTGGATCCGAAGATCCAGGTGATGGCGCGCAAGACCATGGCCGCCGGTCTCGTCAACTATGACGAGGCGCAGGGCTGGCGCGGGCCGCTGCAGAAACTGGACATTGCCGGCGACTGGGGCGTCAAGCTTGCCGAGGTCAAATCGCTCTCCGACATCTCGCCGTGGCGGATGGCGGTGGTGCTGGAGAGCAGCGATCAATCGGCCCGGATCGGCTTCCAGCCGGGCCACGAATTCGGCGGCGCGGTCAGCAAGGAGCGGCAGACCGGCATCATCACGATGGACGGCGTGCGCTGGGCGAAGACCAAGGGCAAGGCGCCGACGGCCGTGTCCCAGGTGCTGCATCCAGGCGACGTGATCTATGCCGACCCGTTGGTGACCAAGGAGGGCGCTGCGGTCGAAGGCCAGTATCGTTTGCGGCAGTTGCCTGAAGTCTCCGGCGCGATGGTGGTGATGGATCCCTTGACCGGCCGCGTGCTCGCGATGGTCGGCGGCTTCTCCTTCGATCAGAGCCAGTTCAACCGCGCGACGCAGGCTTACCGGCAGCCCGGCTCGTCGTTCAAGCCGATCGTCTACTCGTCGGCGCTGGACAATGGCTACACGCCGTCCACCACCGTGATCGACGCGCCCATTGAGATCGACCAAGGGCAGGGCGCCGGCGTGTGGCGTCCGGAAAACTACTCGACCGGCAAATATTACGGGCCGACCACGCTGCGCAACGCGTTGCAGCGCTCGCTCAACACTGTGACGGTGCGGCTCGCTCAGGATGTCGGCATGCCCTTGATCGGCGAATATGCCAAGCGCTTCGGCGTCTATGACGAATTGCCGAACTATTTGTCCTATGCGCTTGGCGCCGGCGAGACCACGGTGATGCGCATGGTGACGGCGTATTCGATGTTCGCCAATGGCGGCCGCCGGGTGAAGCCGACGCTGATCGATCGCATCCAGGATCGCTACGGGCATACGATCTTCAAGCACGACCAGCGCGAATGCCGCGGCTGCGATGCGCCGGAGGGGTGGAAGAACCAGCCCGAGCCGCAGTTGGTCGATCGCCGCGAGCAGGTGCTCGATGCCATGACCGCCTACCAGATCACCGAGATGATGGAAGGCGTGGTCCAGCGCGGCACCGCCACCGTCGTGCGGGAGGTCGGCAAGCCGATCGCCGGCAAGACCGGCACCACCAACGACGAGAAGGACGTGTGGTTCGTCGGCTTCTCGCCGGATCTCGCTGTCGGCGTCTACATGGGCTACGACAAGCCGCGCAATCTCGGTCGAACTGCCACCGGCGGCCACGTCGCAGCGCCGATCGCACGCGACTTCCTCAAGCTTGCGCTCGCCGACAAGCCACCGACCCCGTTCAAGGTGCCGGCCGGTATCAAGCTGATCCGCGTCGACGCCAAGACCGGCATGCGTGCCGGCCCGGGCGACGGCGGCAGCACCATCCTGGAAGCCTTCAAGCCGGGTACCGCGCCGCCGGAGAATTATTCGGTGATCGGTGTCGCCGACGCCGATGGTCGCGGGCCTCCGCCGGGTCCGCAGCCGTCGCAGGGCGGGCAGCAGCCTGATGGCGGCTTCTTCATGCGTCCGGGAACCGGCGGACTGTATTAGCGATTCTCCGCTCCAAAACGCCGGGATAGCGCGGCCAAGCGGATTGCGCTTTACCGCGCCGGTCGTTACATCCCTCGCAAGCTTTTTTCCCAACTCCTGAAAGATCATGCGCGCGGAAATCGAACGCCTTGTTGAAGAGATCAAGCAGTCAGTCGGGCTGCTGAGGAGGCATCTTTGACGTCGAACAATCGACGGCACGCCTCGCTGAGCTGAACAAGCTCGCAGAAGATCCCAATCTCTGGAACGACCCCCAGAAGGCCCAGAAGCTGATGCAGGAGCGGACCTCATTGGAGGACGCGCTCTCGGGCATCGGCAAGGTCGAGCGCGAGCTCGAGGACAACATCGGCATGATCGAGCTCGGCGAGGCCGAGAACGACGAGTCCGTGGTCGCCGACGCCGAGAAGGCGCTTAAGGACCTCAAGAAGGAAGTCGCCCGGCGCGAGCTCGAGGCGCTGCTCTCGGGCGAGGCCGACAAATTTGATTCCTATCTCGAGGTCCATGCCGGCGCCGGCGGCACCGAGAGCCAGGATTGGGCACAGATGCTGCTGCGGATGTACACGCGCTGGGCGGAGAAGCACGGCTTCAAGATCGAATACCTCGAAGAATCCCAGGGCGAAGAGGCCGGCATCAAGTCCGCCACCATCCAGATCTCCGGCCACAATGCCTATGGCTGGCTGAAGACGGAGGCGGGGGTGCATCGTCTGGTGCGAATCTCGCCGTTCGACTCCAACGCGCGGCGGCACACCTCGTTCTCGTCGGTGCAGATCTTCCCGGTGATCGACGACAGCATCAAGATCGAGATCAAGGAGTCCGACGTCCGCACCGACACGATGCGGTCCGGCGGCGCCGGCGGCCAACACGTCAACAAGACCGAGTCCGCGGTGCGCTTGACTCATATCCCGACCGGCATCGCTGTGGTCTGCCAGGCCGGCCGCTCCCAGCACAAGAACCGGGCGCAGGCCTGGGACATGCTGCGCGCGCGGCTCTACGAGATCGAGCTGAAAAAGCGTGAGGAGCAGGCCGCGGCCGACCAGGCCGCCAAGACCGATATCGGCTGGGGCCACCAGATCCGCTCCTATGTGCTGCAGCCCTATCAGATGGTGAAGGACCTGCGCACGGGGGTGCAGACCTCCGACACGTCGGGCGTGCTCGACGGCGATCTCGACGAGTTCATGGCCGCGACGCTGGCGCAGCGTGCCTTCGGCACCGGGCCCGGCGCGGTCGAGGATGTGGACTGATCCATGCCGCGCGTCGCTTTCATCGGATTGGGACGCATGGGCCACGGCATGGCCGGCCGCTATCTCGATGCCGGCTTCACAGTCACGGTGTGGAATCGCACCAGGGCGAAGGCCGAGGACCTGATCGCGCGCGGCGCGCAGTGGGCGACCTCGCCGGAAGATGCCGCGATCGATGCTGACGCCGTGGTGACCATGGTGGCCGACGATGAGGCCTCGCGCTCCGTCTGGCTGACGACGGACGGCGCAGCCGCGACGATGAAAGCCGGCACGCTGGCGATCGAATGCTCCACCGTGTCGTATCAACATGCGCTCGAGATGGCGCGCGAGCTGCGCAATCGCGGACTGATCTACATCGACTGCCCGGTCACGGGCCTGCCGGCCGCGGCCGCCGAGGGCAAGCTGACGCTTCTGGTCGGAGCCGATCCAGCCGATCTCGAGCGGGCGCAACCGGTCCTCGCGCCGATCGGCGAGACGATCCGCTATTTCGGCGCTGTAGGCAGCGGAACGGTATTCAAGCTCATCAACAATCTGTTGGGCGCGGTGCAGATCGCGAGTCTTGCCGAGGGTGTCGCGATGGCCGAGCAGGCGGGCCTCGACATGCAGATGGTGGCCGAAGCACTCGCCAGCGGCGCGATCGCGAGCCCGCAGGTGATCCGTCATTCCAGGCGGATGATCGACCGCGACTTCTCGAACGCCTCGTTCACCGCGGCGCTGCGCCACAAGGACGCCGCCTATGCCGTACGACTGGCCGAGGCACTGCTGCCCGGCGTGCCGGTCAGCCGCGCGGCGCTCACCGCCTACGAGCGGGCTAAGTCGCATGCGCCCGATGGCGACGAAGGCAAGATGATCGAGATCATGTCGCGGCCGAAATAAGCGGACTGGCGGATCGCGGAAATCGGGTGGCCATTGCGACTGCGGCCGGCTACGCATCTGCGCCAGCGCAGATGAGAGCCGGATATGTCGTCTTCCGCCGATAACAGGATCGATCCCCGCGATTGGATGCTGCTTGGCCTGCTGTCCGTATTGTGGGGCGGCTCGTTCTTCTTCAACGGCGTGATCCTGCGCGAATTGCCGCCATTGACCCTGGTGCTGCTGCGTGTGGCGCTTGGGGCTGCCATCCTGCTGCCGCTGCTGCGGACCTATAAGATCGCGCTGCCGAAGGGCTGGGCCGGATGGGCGCCGTTTTTCGCGATGGGGCTGTTCAACAACGTGCTGCCGTTCTCCCTGATCGTATTCGGGCAGACCTACATCACGAGCGGGCTGGCCTCGATCCTCAACGCGACCACGCCGCTGTTTGCGGTGGTGATTATGGCTGTTGCCGGCGAGGAGAAGGCGCAGCCCCGCCGGATCGCCGGCGTGGTCGCGGGCGTGATCGGTGTTGCCGTGCTTCACGGCGATGCGCTCGGGATCGAGAGCCGTCAGGGCATCGGCATCCTGTTGTGTCTGGCCGGGGCCTTCAGCTACGGCCTTGCTGCGCTGGTATCGCGGCGGCTGCCGTCGCGGGTCCCGCCGCTGGGAACAGCGACGTTCCAGATGATGGCGTCGGCCGCGATGATGGCCGTCGTCGCCGGCGTCGTCGAACGGCCTTGGCTATTGCCGATGCCGCATCCGACAACGTGGCTCGCGGTGCTTGGCCTAGCAGCCCTGTCGACGGCATTGGCCTACATCGTGTTCTTCCAGATCCTGCAGCGCTCCGGAGCAACCAATGTGATGCTGGTGACGCTGCTGATTCCGGTGACGGCGATCCTGCTCGGCTATCTCGTGCTCGGCGAGCCGATCTCGCCGCGCGAGGTGATCGGTGCGCTGATGATCGCGAGCGCCTTGCTCCTGATCGACGGGCGCATGCTGACATGGTTTCGGCGCTAGCCTGCGAGCCGTGCCTTCGTCCATGCCGCATGCCATCCCGTGAAGCGTCCGCTGTCGCGCTCACCACCATGCCAGGCGGCGTAGGCGGTGCCGTCGTCGGCAACCAGCACCACTGCATCGAGCCCCTTCGAGCGGCGCAAGGTCTCCATCGCCTGCGCCGGCGTTTGCGCGATCGGTCCCGCCACGTTGAACGACGTGTTGACCGACATCTCGACGCCGATGTGGCGGCCGAGTGCCTTCAGGTAAGCGTAGGTGAGGGGATCATGCGCCTCGCGCACGATCTGGATGCGTCCGGTGCCGTCGGCATGCACCACGGCCGGAATTTTCTCGCGCGCCTGCGGCTTCGAATGCGCGGTCAGCACCATGTAGTTATAGGCGTTGTAGTCGTCGTCGGACGCGCCGTCCTCCAACTCGAAATAGTCGCGCGCGGCCTCCAGCGTCGCCATAGGCGCCAGCGGGCGGATCGCCTCGCGGTATTTGACGCGCTCGTTCAGCCGCGCGCGCACGTTGGGATCGCAGGGATTGGCGAGGATCGAGCGATGTCCGAGCGCGCGTGGGCCGGTCTCGGCGGCGCCCTGGTAGAGTGCGATCACGCCACCTTGCGCCACCATAAAGGCCATCATGTCCGCAATGGTGTCTCGTCCTTCCGGCGTCGCGATACTGCCGATCCGGGTCGAGGCGACATCGTCTGCCGCGAGCGCTGCCGTGATGTCGGCCGCCGACGGCGGTAGCCCGCAATAGAATGCATGCGACAGCGGCGCGCCGCGCGGGGCGCCGGCCATGTGCGCAAACAGCCACGCGGCGCCGATCGGCACGCCGGGATCGCCGGGCACCGGCGGCACCCACATATGCAGCCGCGTCTTGCGCTGCTGCGCCTTCGCGAACCACGCCTCGTTGAAGTGCTCGAGCAGACGCATGTTGCCGAGCGCATTCAGCGCGACGCCGCCGGTCAGCACCAGCCGGTCGGTGCCGGTGATGCGCAGCAAGTGATCGATGACATGGATCATCGCATCCTCGAACACGAGCTGCGTTGCGGCGGCCTTGTCGAGCCGGTCCTTGGTGTCGGCGCGATGATGGATGTCCTCGACGCGCAGCACGGCGTCGGGATTCCAGAGCTGGTCGGGCCGAAGCGGCGGACCAAGAATATCGATCAGCGGTGCCTTGTAAGGATTCTCGGCCGGATCGCTGTGCCAATTGGCCATCGCGCGATTGAGATGCACCGCGCCGTTCGGGCCGAGCAGCAGTACGTTCTTCAATCGCGGATAGTAGGGATTGGTCGCGCGGTTCATGTCGCCCCAGGCGACCGCGCCCATATAGCGCCCCTCGCTGGAGAGCCAGGTCCAGCCGCCCTGGCTGGAAGAGATCACGGTGTAGAAGGCGCCGAGCGAGTCAAACAGGCTCTTATTGCAGTAGAGCTGCTTCATCTCGCCGTTGCGGGCCACGTAAAGCGAGATCGAACCGACGTCTCCGGTGCCGTCGAGGACGGCGATCGCGACCGGCTCACGCGAGTCGGCAAAAGGAGAGGCGGTGAATGAGTACCACGCGTGATTATCATGGTGTGGCATGCAGATCAGCGGCAGCCGTTCGCCAAGCCCGTACATCCGTCCCAGCCTGCGGGACAGCCGCCGCACCTGGTCCATCTGTCGCAGATTGATCGCGGGCGCGATCGGCGCGCGCAGAAGCTTGAAGCTGCCCGGCGCCTCCTCGACCGAGGTGCGGATCAGCAGCGCCAGCAGCGCCGGATAATCCCATGTCGTGACGAAGGCTGCGATGTCGCCGATATCGCGACCCATCCGCCGCAGCACCCGGCGCATGTCCTCCAACGCATGTTGAGGAAACTCGTTGGTGTGCTTGTTGCCGGAGAAGCGCTCTTCCTCGTTGTTGACGATCAGGCGTGGGCCGCCGCTCTGGGTGACTTCGACCAGCGCTACGCCGGTATTGTGCGTGCCGGGGCAGGCCAGGCCGGCGATGTAAACGGTCTCGCCGCGTTGCAGTCGCTCGCGGACCGCAGCGATCGTGCGTTTGGCGAAATCGCCGTTCGCCTTGTGCAAGCCAAGACGCACCATCACTGGCTCGGTGAGCCAGCGCGTGAGTTCGTAGCTCGCGGCTGCCAATCGCGGATGCCGCGGACCGATACGGATGTCCGGTTTATGCAATCAAAGCGCCTCGACCTGTGAGCCCCCGACGGACCATCAATCACAAATAGCGCCAGGCAACAATGCCGTTTCGTCCAACGGAAAAACCCAGCGCTTGCCAGCACTTTCGTGGCTTGCGAAAGTTGCCGCCAAAACCAACGACAAAAATCGGGAGGAAACGATGCTGACTCGGCTTGGATATATCGGCGCGGTCGTGGCGTTCGCAAGTACCGCACTGATCGCGACCGCGGCCTACGCGCAGAAGAAATATGATCCCGGTGCGAGCGATACCGAAATCAAGATCGGCAATATCATGCCGTACAGCGGTCCGGCATCGTCCTACGGCGTGATCGGCAAGACCGAGGCGGCGTTCTTCAAGATGATCAACGATCAGGGCGGTATCAACGGCCGCAAGATCAACTTCATCAGCTACGACGACGCCTATTCTCCTCCGAAGGCGATCGAGCAGGCGCGCAAGCTCGTCGAGAGCGACGAGGTGCTGCTGATCTTTCAGGCGCTGGGCACGCCGTCCAATTCGGCGATCATGAAATACATGAATGCAAAGAAGGTGCCGCAGCTCTTCGTCGCCTCCGGCGGCACCAAGTTCGGCGACCCGAAGAATTTTCCCTGGACGATGGGCTTCCAGCCCAACTATCAGAGCGAGGGACGCATCTACGCCAAATACATCCGCGACAAATTTCTCGACGGCAAGATCGCAGTGTTCTGGCAGAACGACGATGCGGGCAAGGATCAGTTCAAGGGACTGAAGGACGGGCTCGGCGACAAGGTCGGCATGATCATCGCCGACAAGTCCTATGAGGTCAGCGATCCCTCGATCGATTCCCAGATCGTTGCGCTGCACGATTCCGGCGCGGACATCTTCTTCTCCTGGGCCGCGCCGAAGGGATCGGCGCAAGCGATCCGCAAGGTCGGTGAGCTCGGCTGGAAGCTGAAGTTCTTCCTCGCCAACACCGCGACCTCGGTCGCCTCCGTGCTGAAGCCCGCAGGCCTCGAATTCTCCAAGGGCATCATCTCGACGGCTTATCTGAAGGATCCGACTGATCCGACCTGGGACAAGGATCCCGCCGTGCAGAATTGGCGCAGCTTCATGGACAAGTACTATCCCGACGGCGACAAGGCCAACGCCAACAACATCTACGGCTATGTGCAGGCCGAGGCGATGGTGCAGGTGCTGAAGCAGTGCGGCGATCATCTGACGCGTGAGAACGTGATGAAGCAGGCTGCGAACCTGAAGAACTTCCACTCCGACCTGATGCTTCCCGGCATCATGGTCAACACGGCACCGGACGACTATTTTCCGATCGAGCAGATGCAGCTTATGAAGTTCAATGGCGAGGCGTGGGAGCTGTTCGGCGACGTCATCACCGGCGAAGTCGGGCACGACGCAACGCGATAGCTGTCTGGAGGCGTCGCCGCATACGCGGCCGCATCCGCCTCCTCATTCCGGGGCGCCGGGTCGCGACGCATGCGGAAGAGGCTCTCAGCCGGCGTTGAGCCGCACGCCCGCGCGCAGGAAACGCTGCGGGTCGACCGCTTCGCCGCCGATGCGCGTTTCATAGTGCAGATGCGGGCCGGTGGAGCGGCCGGTCGAGCCGACTTCGCCGATCACTTGTCCGATCTTCACGTATTCGCCGACCTTGACCTTGATCTCGGAGAGATGGCCGTAGCGCGTCGAGAGCCCGTTGCCGTGATCGACCTCGACCATGCGGCCGTAGCCGCCGGCCCAGCCCGCCGACACCACCTTGCCGTTGGCGGTGACACGCACCGGATCGCCCTGGGCGGCACGGAAGTCGAGTCCGGTGTGCATCGCAGGCCGGCCGAGGAAGGGATCGGTTCGCACGCCGAAGCCGCTGGTGAACTCGACCTCGCCGACCACCGGCTTGCGGTAGGGCACCAGCGCCAAGGTCTGGTTCAGCCGCTGCATCTGCGCGCGGTTGATGTTGATGCGATAGAGCTGGCGCTCGAACGGACCGGCGTCGGGAGCGAGCTTCACCGGCACGAACGGCCCGCCCATGCCGCCGCGCGGCGCCGCTGCCTCGAGATGGGCCATGTTGAGGCCGAGATCGCTGATCACGCCGCGCATCCGGCGCACCTTCGATTCGATGCCGTCCTCGACCGAGGCGAGCGCCGCCACCTGTCGCCGTTCGACCTGGTCGAGAGAGGTTTGCAGGCGGACCAGCACGTTGTCGACGCCCTGCGCCTTGGCGAACTGGCTCGGCTGCGTCTTGGTGACCAGCGGCGCGCGCGATTCCAGCCGCGCCTCGCGGTCAGGCGGCGCCACGAAGATCACGGTGTCGCTGATCGGCGAGGGCTTCGGCATGCCGGAGGAGGGCGCCGCCTCGGCGCGGCCCTGCGGCTTGACCGATCCGGTGCTTCCGAGGTCAGGGATCGAGCCGAGCGCGGTGGCGCGTGATTCCAGCGTGGCCTGCCGCCGCATGATCTGGTCGAGCTCCTGGTCGAACTGCTCCTGGTCGAGGAGCTGGCGGCTGGTGGTGCGATCGACCTTGGCGCGCAGCTCCGCGATGCGGTCCTCATAGGCGTATTGCATCTCGGCCTGGCGCGCGATCAGCCGGGTCAAAACGTCGTCGCGGAACGCAAAATAGGTGGCGGTCGCCGCCGACCACATGCCGAGCAGGACGATGGTGCCGACAATGATCCAGAAGACGACGGGCCCAAAGCGGACCTGTTTGCCGGCGTGGACGATGGCATAGCCGGCGCCCGAGGCCGCACCGGTCGTGGCAGCCGGCATCGGAGCGGCATGGGCGGCCGGGCGGCGTGGCGGTGCCCGGCCATGGTCCTGCGGATGATGGTGTCGGTGATATTCGTGATGGTGACCGGACCGGCTTGACATCGGTACTCCCGCGGCCGGTCGGACCAAGTTCCGTACGGCTAATCTGCGGGACCGATTTGAGCCTTCTATGGTTAATTTTCGGAAAACGGAACCTCGACAGTCAGAGCGATCGGGCCGCTGCCAGCACCTCGTCGGCGTGGCCGTCGACCTTCACATGGCGCCAGAGCCGGGCGATTTTTCCGTTCGAATCAACCAGAACCGTTGTGCGAATAATTCCCATGAAGGTCCTGCCGTACATGGATTTTTCGCCCCAGGCACCATAGGCCCCCAGCATGCTATGCTGCTCGTCGGACAGGAGCGGGACCGATAGCTGGTGTTTGTTTCGAAATGACTCCTGAGACTTAACCGTGTCGGCGGAAATGCCGAGCACTGCGGTATCCGCGTCCGCGAAGGCGCTGCTCAGCCGGGTGAAGTCGATTGCCTCGCGGGTGCAGCCGGGGGTGTCGGCGCGGGGGTAGAAGAACAGGACCAGCTTCTTGCCGGCGAAGTCCTTCAACGAGACGCTGCCGCCGCCGTCGCGCGGCAGGCAGAAGGCCGGTGCCTTGGCGCCTTCGGCGAGGGTTACCCCGAGAGCTTTTGTCGCGCTGCCGACCGGCTTCGACTTTAACGTTTTCGAGTCGGCCTTGTGCGAGGCTTGGCTACGAACCGCCGCGGCAGTCTTGCCCTTGGTCTTGGCAGCCGCCGCGCGGGTTTTCGCAGCAGACGTCCCCGTACTTCTACGTGCGGCGCGGGCAACCTTGGTTGCTGCCCGCTTTCCGGTTGTGTTGGAGGATTTCTTGCGCGTTTTCTTGGACATACGCCTTCCTTTCGTCGCTTTCCGCGGTTCAACCATTGGGGTATTGCGGGCCTCATTCGCGGCAACCGGATTCGCGGGCCGTCGCTGGGCAAGTTTGATGGCCTCGGAGTATGGTTACAAGGAAATCGACGCACTACCCGTCCGCTCGTCGAATCGGCTTTGTTTCGGTTCTTAGGTCCGTTAGTGGGCAACCTGATTAGTCGAGGATAGGCAGCGATGCCGGCACAGGAGGGCTCGATACGAATCGACGGGCGCCCCGATGTCGGCGATCGACATCACCGCCAGCACCGAGAGGCAATGGCAAGACATACGTCGCCGCAGGGACCAAATCCGCGCGTCGAGGCTGAGTTCTCGCAATGGGAAGATCAGGTCGCGTGGGACGAGCAGGATGAGGCGGCGGGGCACCGTGCGCGGCAATTGCTGGCGCGTTCCAACACCAATCTGCATCGCTTCAGCGATTCCTGCACCCGCCTGCAGCGCTGGCTGAACGGCGAGCGCTGGGTGCGCCGCATCGGGCTTGTGCTTGGCGTGCTCGCGGTCATTTTTGCGACTTGCTTCGGCGCGCTGTGGTGGCGGCTCGGCGCCGGGCCGATCAACCTCGACATCGCAACGCCATGGCTTGCTGCCGCGATCGAGGAGAACATCGGTCACGGCAACACCGTCGAGGTCGGCGGAACGCAGATCGAGCGCGCCGGTCGGATCAGGATCGCGGTGCGTATTCGCGATATCATCGTCCGCGATCGCGACCACGCCATCGTCGCGAGCGCGCCGAAGGCCGAGGTGCGGCTGTCGGGAACCGCGCTGCTGCTCGGGCAATTGCGCGCCGAAAGCCTTAACCTCGTCGATGCCGAACTGTCGGTGCGCATCACGCCGGACGGCTACGTGACGGTGTCGGCCGGCGACACCGCAAAGCCGCTCGCCACCGGCGTCGCGTCCAAGAAGGAGGCTGGGGTCCCGCCGACATTCCCGCGTCCGGTACCTGCCGCGCCTCCGCCGGCGCCGTCCGATCCAGCCACGCCCACATCCGATCCGCCGCCATCCGCGCAGAGCGGCCTGCTCGCGGGTCTCGACTGGCTGGACAGTCTCAGCCTGACCGGCCTCGACGGACAGAACCTCAACGAGATCGGCCTGAAGAACGGCAATCTGGTGGTCGACGACCAGCAGCGCGGCAACAAGTTCAGCTTTGAGAATATCAGCCTGAGCCTGCGCCGCCCGAGCGAGGGCGGCGTGGCGCTGAGCTTCGGCGAGGAGGGCGCGAAACCCTGGGCGGTGCGCGTGGTGGTCGGGCCGCAGGTCGACGGCGTGCGCTCGGTCGACATCAAGGCCGACAAGGTCTCAGCCGCCAATATCCTGCTGGCGCTCCGGACCAAGGACCTCACCTATAGCGCTGATCTGCCGATATCGGGTGAATTGAAGGGCGAACTCGGCCGCGACGGTCTGCCGACCTATTTCCGCGGCAAGATCAACGTCGGCGCCGGCAACATCATCGACACCGACACGCCCGACTACCCGATGGCGATCGATTCGGCCGACATGAGCGTCGAATGGGATTCGGGGCGGCGCGTGCTGCTGGCGCCGATCAAGATCATCTCGGGCGCCAACCGGATTACGCTGCTCGGGCATCTGGAACCGCCGAACGACAACGTGACCGACTGGCAGGCGGGCCTGTCCGGCGGCACCATCGTGCTGGCCGGCATCGACGCGAACGAGCCGCCGCTGATCTTCAACCGCATCAACATCGGCTTCCGGTTCGATACCGACAAGAAGCGCGTGCTGCTGACCCAGGCCGACATCTCCAATGGTGAGATTGGCGTCGCCGGCACCGGCAGCATCGACTATTCCGGCGAGCCGCGGCTGCAATTGGGTTTCGCCGGGACACCGATGTCGGCGATCGCGTTGAAGCGGGTGTGGCCGACCATCATCGTGCCCGAGGTGCGCCAGTGGGTGATCGAGCGCATCGAGCGCGGCACGCTCCAGCGCATCGACGTCGGCGTCAATTCGCCGGTGCACAATCTGTCGCGCAAGGGGCCGCCGATCCCGGATGACGGTCTTTCTGTGAACATCGTCGCCTCCGGCGTCGCGGTGCATCCGGTCGATGGGATGCCTTCGGTGCACGACGCGGATCTGAAGGCCAAGGTGACCGGCCGTACCGCGACGGTGTGGATCGGCCAGGGCGTTGCCGACACGCCGGCGGGCCGCAAGATCACGCTGTCCGATTTCACCTTCGAGGTGCCGGACATGGCGCCGAAGCCCTCGCCGTCGAAGGTCAAGTTCCGGGTCGACTGCGCGGTGCCGGCCGCCGCCGAGATCCTCGCCTCCGACCGGCTCAGCGATCTCTCCGGTCCGCCAATCGATCCCAACGCCAGCAAGGGCAATGTCACGGCCACGATCAACCTCGGCATGCCCGTGAAAGGCGAGCTGACCAAGGCCGACACGACCTATGCCGTCACCGCCGACGTCACCGCCGTTGCGGTCGACAAGCTGGTGATGAACCAGAAGCTCGAGGCCAACGCGCTCAAGATCGTTGCCAGCAATGCCGGCTTCCAGGTCAAGGGCGACGTCAAGATCAACGGGCAGGCCGCGTCGCTCGATTACCGCAAGCCGGCCGACGGCGACGCCGACGTCAAGCTGCAGGCGACGCTGGATGATGCCAGCCGCGCGCGGCTTGGGATGGATTTCGGCGCGGCGGTCTCCGGTGCGATCCCGATCAAGCTGAGCGGCAAGATCGGCAGCGGCGACAACAGCACCAAGATGGGTGTCGAGGCCGACCTGACCCAACTGAAGCTCGACAATGTGCTGCCGGGATGGGTCAAGGCATCGGGCAGGGCGGGCAAGGCGACCTTCAACGTGGTGCCGAAAGGGCAGTCGACACGGTTCGAGGATATCGTGGTCGAGGGCAGCGGCGTCTCGATCAAGGGCTCGCTCGAGGTCGACCAGAACGGCGACCTCATGAACGCGAGCTTCCCGACCTACGCGCCGTCGGAAGGCGACAAGACATCGCTGAGGGCCGATCGCGGGCCCGACGGCGCATTGAAGGTGACGATGCGCGGCGACGTGTTCGACGGACGCGGCTTCCTGAAGTCGGCAATTTCGGGCCGCGAGTCCGATACCAAGAGCAAGACCAGGAACATCGATTTCGACTTCGATGTGAAGCTCGGCGCTGTCGCCGGCTTCAACGGCGAGGCGGTGCGCAGCGTCGATGCCAAGATGTCGCGCCGCAACGGCTTCATCAAAGCGTTCACGCTGAGCGGCAAGGTCGGGCGCGACACGCCTGTCAGCGTCGATATGCGCGGCCGTCAGCAGGGACGCGAGGTGATCTATCTGCAGACCAGCGACGCCGGCGCGTTTCTGCGCTTCATCGACACCTATTCGAAAGTGGTCGGCGGACAGTTGACGCTGGCGATGGAGCCGCCGACGCCGGAGCCTGGCCCCCGGGAAGGCCTGCTCAACATCCGTGACTTCGCCGTGAAGGGCGAGGCCCAGCTCGACCGCGCCGTCGCCGGTGGACCGGTCAGCACCCAGAACGGCATCGCATTCTCCGCGTTGCGCGCCGAGTTCACGCGCCAGAGCGGCATGCTCACGATCCGCGACGGCGTGGTCAAGGGACCGAGCATCGGCGCAACCATCGAGGGCAGCATCGACTACATCGGCAACCAGGTGCGGATGAACGGCACCTTCATCCCGATGTACGGACTGAACAACATGTTCGGCCAGATTCCGTTCTTCGGGATCTTCCTCGGCGCCGGCAGCAACGAGGGCCTGATCGGCGTCACCTACGAGGTGGTCGGGACGCCCAGCGCGCCGGTGCTGCGCGTCAATCCGATCTCGGCGCTGGCACCGGGACTGACGCGCAAGATTTTCGAGTTCAAGCAGTACAACAACCCGAACGATCTGCCGCCGACCAATAACTAGGGCGTTGACCTTACCACCGATCGCGCACCCGCCGAGTGGAGAGAAGGCAGTTCGCCAAACTCAGCGCCGCAGCGCCGGCACCACCAGGAACGGGATCAAGCCCAGCACCACATTGACCAGCGCGAACACGATGAGCGGGTTGTAGCTGTGGGTCCAGTCATGGATCAGGCCGCCGCTCCATGAGCCGAGCCCAGAGCCGAGGCCGCTGCCGATCATGATCGTGCCGTAGATCGTGCCGACGCGCTCGCCGCGGAAGATTTTAAGCGCAGTCGCGGTGATCAGCGGGCCGCGCGAGCCGATCATGCTGCCGAAGCAGATCACGAAGCCGGTCAGCAGCCAGTAGTTCGGATACCACTGCAACAGCCAGAGCAGGATGATGCCGACGATCGAGACGCCGTAGCTGAACAGCACCGACGGCCGGCGGCCGATGATGCCGTCGAGCGTGGAGACGCCGAGCATGCCGACGAACAGCGCGACCCCGGAAAAGCCCCAGGCGGTCGCCGCCTGCAGCGGCGGGAAGCCGACGTCGATCAGGTAGGCGACGATCTGCGCGGTGAGCGCGTACATCGCGACCGCGGTGAAGAAGAAGGTTGAGAACAACGCCCAGAAGGCGTGATGGCGCATCGCGCTGAGCAGCGTCCAGCCTTCGTCGACCAGATCTGCATGGGCCTTTCTGACGACATGGGGCGAGCCGCGTGCGAGCCGTCGCCACGGCAGCAGCAACAGCGGAACGAGCAAACAAAGCGCTGTTATGCCGAACACGTCATAGGCGTTGCGCCAGCCGATGCGGTCGATCAGGACCTGTGAGAGCGGGAGCAGCACCAGCAGGCCGGCGCCGGTCGCCGAATACATCACGGCCATCGCGGTCGGAAGCCGCGGCCCGAACCAGCGGCCGAGCAGGATCGAATTCGAGACGTTGCCGATCAGCGCGCTGCCGAAGCCGACGCAGAGGCCGACGCTGAGCCGGAATTGCCAGAGGGCCTGCGCATGCGCGGCAACGAGGAATGCGCATCCCAGCAGCAGCATCCCGAGCGAATAGACCACGCGAGGACCCGAGCGGTCGAACAGGCGGCCGACCAGCGGCGCGGTCAGACCGCTGGCGAGCCAGGTCAGCGAATACACCGAGACGACTTGCGCGCGATCCCAGCCGAAGTCTTCCGAGATCGGCTTCAGGAACACGGTGAAGCTGTCGCTGAGACCACGTCCGAGCACCGACAGCACGAAGCACAGCGCCAGCACGTTCAACGCGACGCGTGATTGTTTCAGCGGCGCCGCAAGCGTGTCGTTCGAGTTCGTGGTCTGGTCCATCGGAAAGCAGGGAGCGCGCTTTCTGTGCTCCCTACAACCGACAAATGCGAATGCGCCTATGCAGGCTTGAGCAGGACGTGCCGCTTCTTGCCGAGCGAGAGCTTGACGACGCCCTCCGGCGTGAGGTTGCCGTTCGTCAGCAGCATCTTCTCGTCGGTGACCGCAACATCGTTGACGCGCAGTCCGCCGCCCTTGATCTGGCGCCGGGCTTCGCCGTTCGACCCGACGAGTTCGGCCTTCACGAACGCGGTGAGAACGCCGAGCCCGTCAGCAAATTCGCTCTGCGGAATTTCCACCGTCGGCAGCGTCTCGGCGAGCGCGCCTTCCTCGAAGGTGCGCCGCGCGGTCTCGGCGGCCTCGTTCGCCGCGTCGCGGCCGTGGAGCAGGGCGGTAGCTTCGGTCGCCAGCACCTTCTTGGCCTCGTTGATCTCGCTGCCGCCGAGCGCCGCAAGCTTGCTGATCTCGCTCATCGGCAGGATCGTGAACAGCTTGAGGAACTTGATGACGTCAGCGTCCTCGACGTTGCGCCAGTATTGCCAGAAGTCGTAAGGCGAGAATTGGTCGGCGTTCAGCCACACCGCTCCCTTCGCCGTCTTGCCCATCTTGTCGCCGGAGGCGGTGGTGAGCAGCGGCGTGGTCAGCGCGAATAATTGCGGCGTACCCATGCGGCGGCCGAGATCGACACCGTTGACGATGTTGCCCCATTGATCGGAGCCGCCCATCTGCAGCCGGCAGCCGACGCGGCGCGACAGCTCGACGAAGTCGTAGGCCTGGCAGACCATGTAGTTGAACTCGATGAAGCTCATCTCCTGCTCGCGCTCGAGCCGGAGCCGCACCGAGTCCATGGTCAGCATGCGGTTGACCGAGAAGTGGCGGCCGATGTCGCGCAGCATCTCGATCCAGTTCAGCTTGGTCAGCCACTCGGCGTTGTCGAGCATGATCGCGTCCGACGGGCCATCGCCATAGCGCAGCACCTTGGCGAACACGCCGCGGATCGAAGCCTTGTTGGCCTCGATCTCCGCGATGGTCCGCATCGCGCGCGTCTCGTCCTTGCCGGAGGGATCGCCGACCATGGTGGTGCCGCCGCCCATCAGGGTGATCGGCTTGTTGCCGCTCTGCTGCAGCCAGTACAGCATCATCATGGTGAGGAAGTTGCCGATGTGCAGCGACGGTGCGGTGCAGTCGTAGCCCACATAGGCGGTCGCCTGGCCCTTCGCGGCGAGCGCGTCCAGGCCCTCGAAATCGGAGCATTGGTGGACGAAGCCGCGTTCCTGTAAAGTATTCAGGAAATCCGATTTAAATGCAGTCATTTGTCGGCGACTCAGAGCATTCGAGTTTTACGGTTTTTGCATCAATTTGCGGAACCTTGGTGCTCAAGCTGCCGCAGGCGGATGCGCTGTGGCATTATAGGATGTACTTGTTTGAGACAAGCCGGGGTTCCGGCTAGGGCGCGACCAAGATGATGCTGACGGCACTCGGTCTGATGAGCGGTACTTCGCTCGACGGCGTTGATGTGGCGTTGATCGAGACCGACGGCCGCCAGATCAAGGCCTTTGGGCCTTCCAGCTACCGGCCCTACACGGACGGCGAGCGCAGCCTGCTCCGGCAAGCGCTGACGGATGCCGTTCATCTGCCGCAGCGCGATGCCCGGCCGGGGGTGCTGCGGCAGGCAGAACAGGCTGTCACTGTCGCTCATGCCGAGGCGGTCGCGTCGTTCTCCACGCAGCACCGGATCTCCTGCCAGGACATCGATATCGTCGGGTTCCACGGGCAGACCGTGCTGCACCGTCCCGACCGCAAGCTGACGGTGCAAATCGGCGACGCCGCGGCACTCGCCAAGGCGATCCACATTCCGGTGATGCACGATTTCCGCGCCGCCGACGTCGAGGCCGGCGGGCAGGGCGCGCCGTTCGTGCCGGTCTATCACCGCGCGCTGGCGCAATCGCTGAACCGCGAAGGGCCGATCGTGGTGGTGAATATCGGCGGCGTGTCGAACATCACCTATATCGACGGCACGGATACGCTGATCGCCTGCGATACCGGCCCGGGCAACGCTTTGCTCGACGACTTCATGTATCGCGAGATGCATCAGCCGTTCGATACCGAAGGCCGGCTGGCCGCGCAGGGCAGGCCGGATGAGGCGTGGATCGCCCGGGCGCTGAAGCTGCCGTTTTTCTCGGCTCCGCCGCCGAAATCGCTCGACCGCAACGACTTTGCCCAACTCAAGCTCAGCGCCATGGCGCCTGCCGACGGCGCCGCGACACTGACCGCCTTCACCGCGGCCGCCATCGCCCGCATCGTGCCGCTGCTGCCCAAGCCGCCGAAGAGCTGGATCGTTGCCGGCGGCGGCGCCTCCAACCTCACCATGCTGCGGATGCTGCGCGAGCGGCTGGCGCCGGCGACCGTGGAGGCCGCCCAGGCGGTCGGCTGGGCATCCGACGCGATCGAGGCTCAGGCCTTCGGCTTCCTCGCCGCCCGCGGCCTGAAAGGTCTGCCGCTCAGCTATCCCGCCACCACCGGCGTGCCGATCCCGATGACGGGGGGCATCATCGCCCGGCCGTGATTTGGATGCAAGTGCATCCATCTTGACGATTTAATGCAGTTGCATGTAAGTTGATGCAACTGCATTAAAACGCGAGGTTCGCCATGGCCACCCTGAAGCTGATCAGCCACAAGCTCTGCCCCTATGTGCAACGCGCGGTGATCGCGCTTGCCGAGAAGGGAGTGCCGTTCGAGCGGATCGACATCGATCTCGCCCATAAGCCCGACTGGTTTTTGAAGATCTCGCCGCTCGGCAAGGTGCCGGTGCTGGTCGTCACCGGCGACGACGGCAAGGAAGTCGCGCTGTTCGAGAGCAACGTGATCTGCGAATACATCGAGGAGACGCAGGCCGGCGCCAGGCTGCATCCGCAGGATCCGCTTGTTCGCGCCGAGCATCGCGCCTGGATGGAATTCGGCTCGGCGATCCTGGGCGACCTCTGGGGCCTCGAGACCACCACCGATGCGGCGACGTTCGACAGCAAGCGGCAAGCGGTGGCCGCGAAGTTCGCGCGCGTCGAAGCGGCCCTTGGCGCGGGCCCGTTCTTCGCAGGGCAAAGCTTCAGCCTGGTGGATGCGGTGTTCGCGCCGATCTTCCGTTACTTCGACGTGTTCGACCAACTGACCGATCTCGCTGTCTTCGCCGAGACGCCGAAAGTGCGGACGTGGCGCGCAGCGCTGGCGCAGCGGCCGAGCGTGCGCAGCGCCGTATCGCCGGACTATCCGAACCTGCTGCGCGCGTTCCTGGCGCGCTACGACGCGCACATGCTGAAGCTCGCCGCGTAACACGCCATGTCGCAGTCGCTCGCGTGGATCGCGCTTGTCACGGCAGGCCTGCTCGACGTCGGCTGGGCGATCTCGATGAAATATGCCGAGGGCTATACGCGGCTCGGCTGGAGCCTGGTCTCGCTGCTGCTGCTCGCGGCATTCGTATTCCTGCTCGGGCGCGCGCTGCAGGTGCTCGGGGTCGGCGTCGCCTACACGGTGTGGACAGGCATCGGCGCGGTCGGCACGCTGACGATGGGCGTGCTGCTGTTCGGTGAGGCGCTGAACCCGATGAAGATCACGGGAATCGCGCTGGTGCTGGCCGGTATCGCTGCGCTGAAGCTTGCGGCTGAATAAGCCGCGCCCGTAGCCCGGATGCAGCGAAGCGCAATCCGGGACATCTTGACCTGAGGAATGAGCGGACCCGGATTCGCTTTCGCTGCATCCGGGCTTCTGTAACGGGCCTTGGTTAGTCAATCCCTTTTGCGTCATCCGCTCGCCGGGAACCTGCTTCTGTACGGGATCGGCGCTGTGGCCGTCGCCTGATGGGGTTCTAGGGAGGAGCAGGTCGACCAATCTACGGAAGCGTGATCGCATTGTTGGATGCGTCGACAACCCGGATGACGGCCTGACCTGATCCATCGTCCCGGCGAAGGGACTTCGCTTCGGGAAGGCTGGTGTCGTGACCCGCCCGAAAACCTGTGCGCTCCTCTGTTAGGCCGCCATTGCGGTTGCCTTGGTAGCCGGATTGAAGGGGACGTTGTCCTTAAGCATGCGCAGCATGATCACGGCGAGTTTGCGCGCCAGCGCCACCTTGGCCTTGTTCATGCCGGCGCGCCTGGCGATCCGCATCGCCCAGCTCTTGAGCTGTGCACAGCCCTTGATCGGCTTGGTCAGGATGATGTGGGCAGCCTCATAGAGGGCCTCGCGCACGGCGGCGTCGCCATTTTTGCTGATGCGGCCGGAGTAGTCGGTCTCCCCTGACTGGTGCTTCTTCGGCGTCAACCCGAACAGCGGTCCCGCCCGCTTCGAGGAGGTGAAGCGCGAGGGGTCATCGATGGCGCTGGCATAGGTCAGCGAGATGACCGGCCCCACGGCCGGCGTCGACATCAACAGCCTGGCCTTGGCGTCCAGCACAGACATCGCCCGCACCCGCTTCTCAAGACCGTTGAACTCGCGCAGCAACACCGCATGAACTGCCAGCGTCGCCGCGGCGATCGCCTCGAGGGCTGGATGGCCGGCCACCAGCTCGCCGATCCGTGCCGCAAAGCTGCACTTCGTCGTCTTGCCGACCTTCAGGCCGAAGCCACGCAAGATCCCGCGCAAGCTGTTCTCGAGATCCTGAAGCTTGGCCTGGATCAGCTTGCGCGCCGTCAGCATCGCGCGGGTCTCCTGGGCACTCATCGACTTGCAATGCACCGGCCGGAACCAGCCGAGCCGCATCAATTGCGCGATGTTGCGGGCATCGTTGCGGTCCGACTTCACCGGCATCGCTTTGAAGGCATCGCTCACGTGGCGTGTCTCCAATAGCTCGACCGCAAGTCCAGCCTTCTTCATCGCCGCGTAAAGCCACTGTGACAGCGGCCCGGCCTCCAGCCCGATCCTGGCCAGCTCGAACCCGAGCGAACGGAACCAGCCGATCAGCGCTTCCGGTTCGCTCGCCACCTTCGCCTCCCGAGTGATCTTGCCGTTCGCGTCGACAACGCACACGCTGGAGCATTCCAATGACACGTCGATTCCGGCATAATGGTCCATGGTCGTCTCTCCTCGATGCTTGGAGCGAGGCCTTGCCTCGACTCCGTTACACCATCAATGTGAGGGACGACCGCCCCCTTCCAAGCCAGCCGCGCGACGCGCGCCATCCAATAGCGCCGTAGCTAGCGCGGCTGGCTGGGAAGCGGGACCGCGGCCCGTTACCCCATCTACGAGGTCTACGGCGTCAGCGCACGTTGGCGAGACGCATGTCGAGATAGCCGGTCACCGTCTCCATCAGCGGCTCGAGCTTGCCGTCGAAGAAGTGGTTGGCGCCGGGGATGATCTGCTGATCGATCACGATGCCCTTTTGCGTCTTCAGCTTCTCGACCAGCGTGTTGACGTCCTTGGCGGGCACCACCGCATCCTTGTCGCCGTGCACGATCAGGCCCGACGACGGGCAGGGCGCGAGGAACGAGAAGTCATAGAGATTGGCCGGCGGCGCGATCGAGATGAAGCCCTCGACCTCCGGGCGCCGCATCAGGAGCTGCATGCCGATCCAGGCGCCGAACGAGAAGCCCGCGACCCAGCAGGCGCGCGCTTCCGGATTGATGGCCTGCGCCCAATCGAGCGCGCTCGCGGCATCCGAGAGTTCGCCGGTACCGTGGTCGAACGAGCCCTGGCTGCGGCCGACGCCGCGGAAGTTGAAGCGCAGCACCGAGAAGCCGCGATGGGCGAACGCGTAGTAGCACTGGTAGACGATCTGGTGGTTCATCGTGCCGTGGAACTGCGGATGAGGATGCAGGATCATCGCAATCGGCGCGTTCTTCTGCTTGGCCGGATGGTAGCGGCCTTCGAGGCGGCCAGCAGGGCCGGTGAAAATGACTTCAGGCATCGTGATCTCTTGCTTGATCCCTCGATTGATCCGTGCGCATCAACCGGATATGGGCTGCCTTCATCGGCTTCTGCCGGACAAAGCAGCTCATCGAAGGGTGATCGGCGTCGCTGACATTGGCGCGGCGGACGGCGCTCGGTTAACTTTTGAGGCCCGCTTCTAGCATGAGGCGTAGGGCAAAAAGCAAGCATCTTGAGCACCCCGAGCCGGCCCTACGCATTGGGATGCGATTGCATGGGACGCTTTCGTCTCTACCTGCGATAAGATGACGACAGCAGCCTGGCGGCTTGAATGACACGGCCGGCTCGCCAAAGATGGTAATATCGTAAGCGTATGTTCGAGCGCGTTTATTTCGACTGGAATGCCACCACGCCGCTCCGCCCGGAGGCGAAGGCGGCGATGGCTGCGGCGTGGGAGCTGAGCGGCAATCCATCATCGGTGCACAGCGAGGGCCGCAAGGCGCGCCGGCTTATCGAAGACGCTCGCGCAGCCGTGGCAAAGGCAGTCGGCGGCCGGCCGCAGGACGTCGTGTTTTCATCAGGCGGAACGGAAGCCAACGCGCTGGCGCTGACGCCCGGGCTGCGGCGCGGGACGAGCGGGCCGGTGACGCGGCTGCTGACGTCGGCCATCGAGCACGCGTCGGTGCTGGCGGGCGGACGATTCGCACCAGATGCGATTGGCTCGATCGGCGTGACGCGCTCCGGCGTTGTCGATCTCGACGAGTTGCGTGCGCTGCTGAACGACGGACCGCCCGCACTGGTGTCGGTGATGCTCGCAAACAACGAGACCGGTGCGATTCAGCCGGTGGCTGACGTCGCCGAGATCGTCCATGCGGCTGGAGGTGTGCTGCATGTCGACGCGATCCAGGCGTTTGCGAAAATTCCGTTTGATCTGACTTCGACGCAGGCCGACCTCATGACGCTGTCGGCGCACAAGATCGGAGGGCCGAAGGGCGTCGGCGCCTTGGTTCTTGCCGAGGGCGTCGAGGGCCTGGAGGCGTGGCTCCGCGGCGGCGGCCAGGAGCTGGGACGCCGGGCCGGGACGGAGAACGTCGCGGGGATTTCCGGGTTCGGTGCTGCGGTCAAGACGGCGATGGCGGCGCTGAAGGTCGACGCCGCGCGGATGAGGGGGCTCCGCGATCGCCTGGAACATGGGCTGCGGCAAACGCCGGGATTGGTGATCTTCTCCGAGGAGGTAAAACGGTTGCCAAATACCGTTCTTTTCACGGCACCGGGGCTGAAGGCCGAGACGGCCGTCATCGCATTCGATCTCTCGGGCGTGGCGGTTTCCTCCGGTTCCGCCTGTTCGTCGGGCAAGGTGCAGCCCTCCCATGTCCTGGCGGCAATGAGATACCGTCAGGAGCTTGCGCAGGGAGCGGTGCGACTTAGTCTTGGCTGGTCTACCAGTGAGACAGACGTGGATTTAACGCTCAAGGCTTGGCGAAAGCTCGCCGATACCCTAGTTAAGGGGTAACGACGAAACACAGCTTGAACAGTTCTAAGCAGGTGATTTCGTCTTCAGAGCATCGTAATAGACTTTCGGAACTGAGATCCACCGCGGTCCTTGAAACCGCGAGCGGAGGATTAAATGCCTGCTGTACAAGAGACGGTCGAGCGCGTCCGGCGCATCGACGTCGATCAGTATCGATATGGGTTTGAAACGCTGATCGAGTCCGACAAGGCTCCCAAGGGGCTGTCGGAAGACACCGTCCGATTTATCTCCGCTAAAAAGGACGAGCCGGCCTGGATGCTGGAATGGCGCTTGGAGGCGTTTCGCCGCTGGCTGACCATGACCGAGCCGACCTGGGCCCGCGTCGACTATCCGAAGATCGATTATCAGGACATCTACTATTACGCGGCGCCGAAGCCGAAGAAGGCGCTGTCCTCGATCGACGAGATCGATCCCGAAATCCTCAAGACCTACGAGAAGCTCGGCATCCCGCTTCGTGAGGTCGCGATTCTGGAAGGCGTCGAGCCTGCGCCCGGCGGCGAGCCGTCGGCCAGCCGCAAGATCGCGGTCGATGCCGTGTTCGATTCGGTTTCCGTTGCCACCACCTTCAAGGCCGAGCTGAAGAAGGCCGGCGTGATCTTCATGCCGATCTCGGAGGCGATCCGCGAGCACCCGGAGCTGGTGCAGAAATATCTCGGCAGCGTGGTGCCGACCTCCGACAACTTCTTCGCGACGCTGAACTCGGCGGTGTTCTCCGACGGCTCGTTCGTCTACGTGCCGCCGGGCGTGCGCTGCCCGATGGAGCTGTCGACCTATTTCCGCATCAACGAGCGCAACACCGGCCAGTTCGAGCGCACACTGATCATCGCCGACAAGGGCTCCTACGTCTCCTATCTCGAAGGCTGCACGGCGCCGCAGCGCGACGAGAACCAGTTGCATGCCGCCGTGGTCGAGCTCGTCGCGCTCGATGACGCCGAGATCAAGTACTCGACGGTGCAGAACTGGTATCCGGGCAATTCGGAAGGCAAGGGCGGCATCTACAATTTCGTCACCAAGCGTGGCGACTGCCGCGGCAAGCATTCGAAGATCTCCTGGACCCAGGTCGAGACCGGATCGGCGATCACCTGGAAATATCCGAGCTGCATCCTGCGCGGCGACAATTCGAGCGGCGAGTTCTACTCGATTGCGATCTCGAACGGCTTCCAGCAGGTCGACTCCGGCACCAAGATGCTCCATCTTGGCAAGAATACCTCGAGCCGGATCATCTCCAAGGGCATCGCGGCCGGCAAATCGCAGAACACCTATCGCGGCCTGGTCAGCGCCCACCGCAAGGCCACCGGCGCGCGCAACTACACCGCCTGCGACTCGCTTTTGATCGGCGACAAGTGCGGCGCGCACACCGTGCCCTATGTCGAAGCCAAGAACTCCTCCGCGACCTTCGAGCACGAGGCGACCACCTCGAAGATCTCCGAGGACGTGCTGTTCTACTGCATCCAGCGCGGACTCTCGCAGGAAGAAGCCATCGGCCTCGTCGTCAACGGCTTCGTGAAGGACGTGCTGCAGCAACTGCCGATGGAGTTCGCGGTGGAAGCGCAGAAGCTGATCTCGATCAGCCTTGAAGGTTCGGTTGGCTAAACTCCATCCCGCCCTCGGTCGCGCATGACGCGCCTTGCGGATGATGCTCAGGAAAAAGTAATGTCATTGCTCGAAGTGAAAGATCTGAAGGTCCGTGTCGAGGAGCGTGAAATCCTCCACGGGCTGTCGCTCACGGTGAACCCGGGCGAGGTGCACGCGATCATGGGGCCGAACGGCTCCGGCAAGTCGACGCTGAGCCACGTCATCGCGGGCAAGCCGGGTTACGAGGTCACCGACGGACAAATCCTGTTCCGAGGCGAGGACCTTTTGGAAATGGAGCCGGATGAGCGCGCCGCGAAGGGTGTGTTCCTGGCGTTCCAATATCCGGTCGAGATTCCCGGCGTCACCACTTGGAATTTCCTGCATGCTGCGCTGAACGCGCAGCGCAAGGCGCGCGGCGAGGAGGAGATCTCGTCGCCGGCCTTCCTGAAGAAGGTCCGCGAGGTCGCCAAATCCTTGAACGTTCCGCAGGACATGCTCAAGCGCGGCGTCAATGTCGGCTTCTCCGGCGGTGAGAAGAAGCGAAACGAGATTCTGCAAATGGCGCTGTTCGAACCGGCCGTCTGCATCCTCGACGAAATGGATTCCGGCCTCGACATCGACGCGCTGCGGATCGCGGCCGACGGCGTCAACGCGCTGCGGTCGCCGGAGCGCGCAATGGTCGTCATCACCCACTACCAACGGCTGCTCAACTACATCGTGCCGGACCACGTGCACGTGATGTCGAAGGGCCGGGTCGTGAAGAGCGGCGGCAAGGAGCTGGCGCTGGAGCTGGAGGAGTCCGGCTACGCGCAATTCGAGGACGCTGCCTGATAGGGTGCGGGTTTTGAGATGAACGTTGTTGCAAAGACCGAGACCGGGCGCGCGCTGGGCGATGCTTTCGCCGCCGTGCGCGACCGTCTGCCGGGCAAGGGCAAGATCGCTGATCAGCGGCGCCAGGCGTTCGAAGCCTATGAGCGCCTGGGCCTGCCGCACCGGCGGATCGAGGACTGGAAATACACCGATCTGCGCGCGCTGATGCGCGAGGTGCTGCCGCTCGCGGCGGCGCCTGATGCCACCGCGGTCGATCGCGCCGACGCGGCTGCAAAGTCGCGGGCGATCGATGGCGTGCGCCGCCTGGTGCTGGTCGATGGTGCGTTTGTGCCTGATCTGTCGGATCTGGGCCATCTCGAGAAGGGGCTCAGCATCCGTCCGCTGCGCGAGGTGCTCGACGCCGGCGACGGCGCGCTCTCGGCGCAGGCGTTCGCCTCGGACACTTCCAATCCCATGATCGCGCTGAACGGCGCGATGGCGACCGATGGCGTCGTCATCGACATCGCCGACGGCACGGTGCTGTCGCGGCCGCTGCAGATCGTGCACGTGGCGTCCGGCGCGACGCCGGCCGCGATGTTCACGCGATCGCTGCTCCGGCTCGGCCGCGATGTCAGCGCGACGCTGGTGGAGAGCTATCTCGCTGCCGAGGGCGTCAAGGCCTACCAGGCCTACGACGCGCTGGTGGTTGCGATCGGCAACAACACCCGGCTCGATCACGTCCGCCTCGTCGAGGACGCGGCCGACGCGTTCAACATCTCCTCGGCGACCGTGTCGCTCGGCGCGCATGCGCATTTCAACACCTTTGGCATGACCTCCGGCGCCCATGTCAGCCGCTACCAGCTCACGGTTGCGTTCGCCGGCGAGGGCTCGAGGGTCGAGACCAATGGCGTCAACCTGATCAACGGCACGCAGCACGCCGACACCACGCTGTTCATGGATCACGCGGTGCCGAACTGCGCGAGCCGCGAGGTCTTCCGCGCCGTTGTCGACGGCCGCGCGCATTCGGTGTTCCAGGGGCGCATCGTCGTCCGCCCGGACGCGCAGAAGACCGATGCCAAGATGATGACCCGCGCGCTGCTACTGTCAGACGAAGCCGAGGCCGACAACAAGCCGGAGCTCGAGATCTTTGCCGACGACGTCACCTGCGGCCACGGCGCGACCACCGGCGCGCTCGACGAGAGCCTGTTATTCTACATGCGCGCCCGCGGCCTCCCGGACAAGGAGGCGCAGGCGCTTCTGATCCAGGCCTTCGTCGGCGAGGCGATCGAAACGATTGCAAGCGACGCCTTGCGCGAGGTCGCGATCGCGACCGCGCGGCGTTGGCTGGAGGCGAGGGCATGACGCAGCATCCGGCGGTTCTCAACGGCGCTTACGACGTCGCCCGCGTGCGGCAGGACTTTCCGGCGCTCGCGATGCAGGTCTACGGCAAGCCGCTGGTCTATCTCGACAACGCCGCCTCGGCGCAGAAGCCGAATGCGGTGCTCGACCGCATGACGGAAGCCTACAAGAGCGAATACGCCAACGTGCATCGCGGCCTGCACTACCTCGCCAATGCCGCGACGGAAGCCTATGAGGGCGCCCGCGGCAAGGTGGCGAAGTTCATCAATGCCGGCCGCAACGAAGAGATCGTCTTCACCCGCAACGTCACCGAGGCGATCAATCTCGTGGCGTCATCCTGGGGCGGGGCGAACATCAAGGAGGGCGACGAAATCGTCCTCTCGATCATGGAGCATCACTCCAACATCGTGCCGTGGCACTTCCTCAGGGAGCGGCAGGGCGCGGTGATCAAGTGGGCGCCGGTCGACGACGAGGGCAACTTCCTGATCGAGGAGTTCGAGAAGCTCCTGACCCCGCGCACCAAGATCGTCGCGATCACCCAGATGTCGAATGCGCTCGGCACGCTGGTTCCTGTCAAGGAGGTGATCCGGCTGGCGCACGCCCGCGGCATCCCGGTGCTGGTTGACGGCGCGCAGGGCGCGGTGCATCTGCCGATCGACGTCCAGGACCTCGATTGCGATTTCTATGCGTTCACCGGCCACAAGGTGTATGGGCCGACCGGGATCGGCGCGCTCTACGGCAAGCACGAGCATCTGGTGGCGATGCGGCCGTTCAACGGCGGCGGTGAGATGATCCGCGAAGTCGCCAAAGACTGGGTCACCTATGGTGATCCGCCGCACAAGTTCGAAGCCGGAACGCCGCCGATCGTCGAGGCGATCGGGCTGGGTGCCGCGATCGACTACGTCAATTCGATCGGCAAGGAGCGAATCGCCGCGCATGAACATGCGTTGCTCACCTACGCGCAGGAACGCCTGCGCGAGATCAACTCGCTGCGCCTGATCGGCACCGCCCGCAACAAGGGCCCGGTGATCTCGTTCGAGATGAAGGGGGCGCACCCCCACGACGTCGCAACCGTGATCGACCGGCAAGGCATTGCCGTACGTGCCGGCACGCATTGCGTGATGCCGCTTTTAGAGCGGTTCAACGTCACGGCCACCTGCCGTGCGTCGTTCGGGATGTATAATACGCGTGAAGAAGTCGACCATCTGGCGCAAGCGCTGATCAAGGCGCGGGAATTGTTCGCATGACCGATACAGCCGAAGTCAAGACCGCCGTCATGGAAACCAGCTCGGCGCTGCCCGCCGAGGAGACCGAGCGCCTGAGCGGCGAAATCGTCGCGGCGCTGAAGACGGTGTTCGATCCGGAGATCCCGGCCGACATCTACGAGCTCGGCCTGATCTACAAGGTCGATCTCAAGGACGACCGCTCGGTTGACATCGTGATGACCCTGACCACGCCGAATTGCCCGGCCGCGGGCGAACTGCCGACGATGGTGGAGAACGCGGTGGCGAGCGTCCCCGGCGTCGGTGTCGTCAACGTCAACCTGGTGTGGGATCCGGCCTGGACGCCGGATCGGATGTCGGACGAGGCTCGTCTCGTCCTCAATATGTGGTGATGCGAATCGAGCTTACCCCTCAAGAGACCGGCAATTGATTTGCCGCTGGGACTGACCACATGAATGACATGACACAAGCTTCACCAACCCCAGCCAAGCCGAAGCCGCGGCCGCGTCCGCAGGTCATGAAATTGACGGATGCAGCGGCTGAACGGATCACCGAGCTGACGAAGCGCGCCGATTCCGAGATCGTGGGCCTGCGCGTCGGCATCAAGAACGGCGGCTGCGCGGGACAGTCCTACACCGTCGAATACGCGCACGAGATCCGCCCGACTGATGAAGTGGTCGAGGACAAGGGCGTGAAGATCCTGGTCGATCCGAAGGCCGTGCTGTTCCTGCTCGGGACCGAGATGGACTACGTGGCCGACAAGATGCAGGCCCAGTTCGTCTTCAACAATCCGAACCAGGTCTCTGCTTGCGGCTGCGGCGAGTCGGTGCAGCTCAAGCCGGCGAAGGTCTAGCGGCGCTGCCGCGCACTCCGATCTCATCCTGAGTAGCTGCGTCTAGCGCGCGTCTCCAAGGATGGCTGCGGGCTGAACTGAGACCTCATGGTTCGCGACGCGCTGACCATCAGGGGAGAGGGGAGGGGCGCCGGCACATGGACCGCGAATTCCTGATCGACCTGTTCGCTGATTTCGGCCCGGTCACGCTGCGCCGGATGTTCTCCGGCTATGGCATCTCCGCCGACGGCACCAATTTCGCGCTGGCGCTGCGCGCCGGGCTCTACTTCCGCGCCGACGACGAAACCATTCCACAATTCGAGGCGGAAGGGTCGAAGCCGTTTTCCTACCAGACCCGGTCCAAGACCGTCATGGTCAATTCGTATTGGCAGCTACCGGCGCGGCTGTTCGACGATTCCGAGGAGCTTGCGGTGTGGGCGCGTTTGGCACTCGGCGCCGCCCAGCGCGCCGCGCTTCGCAAGCGGCCACGGGCGCGGAAGGCGAAGGCGACTGCGAAGATGGCCGGCAAGAAGGCTGCGGCGAGGAAGCAAGCTGCGAAGAAGCGTAGGGTGAGCAAAGCGAAGCGTGCCCACCGTGATCGATCGGGCTAGAGCGGGATGAGCTTTGGTCGAATCGGCTCGCGACGGCTTCGCGTACACCTCTCCCCGACGGGGAGAGGCCGGATTGCGAAGCAATCCTGGTGAGGGGCTTGCGCTCCCGATAGACCGTCACCCCTCACCCGATTTGCTGCGCAAATCGACCTCTCCCAAGGGAGAGGTGACCTCCGGCGCCGTTTCAACTCAATATCATCCCATCTCGCTCTGGAGGTGGTGGCACGGCACTGCGCGCTGCCCTTGCACCCAACAGGCGGCTACGCCACGCGGTTCTGCGTCTCGGCGCTGTATTCCGGATCGGCTTCGCAAATCACGCGGTTGCGGCCGGCGCGCTTGGCGGCGTAGAGGCAGGCATCGGCACGCTCGATCAGGGAATCCGTGTCGTCGTCCTGCTTCAGCATGGAGACGCCGACCGAAATGGTGACGCGGCCGAGGATCTCGCCGGTGGACTTCTTTTTCAATTCCTTGGCCATCACCGCGCGGCGGATATGGTCGGCGACCGTCAGCGCCTGGCGCAGTGCGGTATTGGGCAGCACCACGGCAAATTCCTCGCCGCCGTAGCGAGCCGTGATGTCCTGGCCCTTGATGGTCTGCTTCAACGACTGCGCCACCAGCCGCAGCACCTGATCGCCGGTCAGGTGACCATAGGAGTCGTTGAACGACTTGAAGTGGTCGATGTCGAACATCAGGAGCGACAACGGTTCGTTGCTGGCAAGCGCAGCCTGCACCGCCATGTCGATCGAGCGGTCGAAATACTTGCGGTTGCCAAGGCCGGTCAGCGGATCGGTCAGGCTCTCGGCGCGGATCGCTTCGAGGCTGTGTTGCAGATTGCTGATCTCGGATTTGGAGAGAGCGAGCCGTGTCTCCAGCGCCACGTTGGTCTCGCGCATCTCGCGCGTCGATTGCATCAGCCCCTCGACGACGGCTTTGATCTGCTCTCGCGTCGTCGCCGTCGCAAGCTTGTCACTGGCGCCGACCAGGCTCGCGTCGTAGGTCGCCGATATGCTGAGCGCATCGTTGAGCAGCTTCATGACGTCGTCGATCTCGCCGATAACGCGAGCGCCGACCTTGTCGATACGGTCCGACGTCTTGATATGCGAAAGGTAGGTCTCGTAGATCTGCTCGAGATCGGCTTCGCTGAGCTTGCCGCTGCGTGCCAGCGTTTCATTGATGATCTTGTTGAGGGGAGCGTTATAACCGGTCGCGTAGACGTACCAGATTTCGTAGTTGCGGGGGATCGCGGTGTGGCGAAGGGAGCGGATCTGGCCGAGCGCGACTTCGGCGAATGCCAACGTACGTTCGTATTCGTCCAGCAGGTTGACCACTGTTACGTCCCCAATAGCAACCGGTGCCGGTCATTTCCCAGCAGCAATAACTAAATTATAGAGCCAAGCGTACGGGACGAGAGTGAAGGCAAGGTAAACAGTAGAATTACGGGAAGCAGGCGGGGTTACCGCGGAATGCGTCACGCGTCGGGATAACGCCCGGCGTTTCGACGCTTTCGCACGGAAAGGCAGAGATCAAGCTGTCGCCGGGCGCGAAGAGCGCGCGCCTCATTCCGGACATCAGATCGAAGTTTGAGCCTCAGACGCGGGCACGCACCGGACGCAGCAGGAACGCTGGCAGATGCGAGTGATCGGCGGGCTCGTGGTCGACCTCGCGCTGCGGGCGTCGCGGCTCGCTGCGGCCGATTGAGGGGACGTGTTGCGCTGCCGCCTGCGGCTGGGCGCCGTTGCGACCGCTGTGCCGCGGTTCGCGTTCGTGGCGGGGCTCACGCTCGCGGCGCGGCTTGCGGCCGCCGCGGCCGCCGTCGCGTGACCCATCGCGGCTGCGCGACCGGCGCGGCGCTTCGGTCTCGGCAGACGCTTCGGCTTGAACGGTATAGTCGCCTTCGGCGCGCGGGATTTGCTGACCGATCAGCTTCTCGATCGCCGCCATCGACTTGCTGTCGAGCGGGGTGACGATCGAGATCGCGGTGCCGGTGCGGCCGGCGCGACCGGTGCGGCCGATGCGGTGGACGTAGTCATCGGGATGATGCGGCACGTCGAAATTGAAGACGTGGCTGACGGCGGGAATGTCGAGGCCGCGGGCGGCAACGTCGGACGCCACCAGCAGGGGCAACTCGCCCTTGCGGAATTGATCGAGCGCGGCCATTCGCGCGGTCTGGTCCATGTCGCCGTGCAGGGCGCCGACGCTGAAGCCGTGCTTCTGAAGCGACTTGTGAAGAATGGCAACTTCGCGCTTGCGATTGCAGAAGATAATCGCGTTGTTGAGATCCTTGGCCCCGCGCAGCAGACGGCGCAGGATTTCGCGTTTCTCGTGCGGTTCGCGGCCCGCGGGCACCTGCGACTGGCTCACGGTCACCGCCGTGGTCGCGGGCCTGGAAACTTCCACTTTGGCCGGATTGTGCAGGAAGGCTTCGGTGACGCGGCTGATCTCCGGCGGCATCGTCGCGGTGAAGAACAAGGTCTGCCGCGTGAAGGGGACGAGCTTGCAGATGCGTTCGATGTCGGGAATGAAGCCCATGTCGAGCATCCTGTCCGCCTCGTCGATCACCAGCAGCTCGACGCCGGTGAGCAGCAGGCCGCCGCGTTCGGTGTGGTCGAGCAGCCGGCCGGGCGTTGCGATCAGCACGTCGACACCGCGCATCAGCTTGGAGTCCTGGTCGCCGAACGAGACGCCGCCGATCAGGAGCGCCACGTTGAGCTTCTGGCCGGCGCCGTATTTGTCGAAGTTCTCCTTCACCTGGGCGGCGAGCTCACGGGTCGGCTCGAGGATCAGGGTGCGCGGCATTCGTGCCCGGGCGCGGCCCTTTTCGAGGATCGTGAGCATCGGAAGCACGAAAGCCGCCGTCTTGCCGGTGCCGGTCTGAGCGATGCCGAGGACGTCGCGGCGGGCGAGAACGTGGGGGATCGCCTGTTCCTGGATGGGGGTGGGGGTGGTGTAACCTGCGGCCGCAACTGCGGCTCGGACCTTGTTGGACAGGCCTAGATTGGAAAAGGACATTGAGCCTCTGGTCGATACCGCCGTTCGGAATCGAAGGTAAAAGGCTGTCGCGTTCGGCCCCGAAACGGCTCGCTTCTCAAAAAAGCTCGGGGGCTCTGGGTGACGCTGACGGGCGGCAAACCTGACGAATCGCGCTTCGATCCGAGGGCCGCGTTAAGCTGGAACATAGGGTCCAAACCGGCAAAGTCAATCTTGGAACCGGCCAAATGGCCGAAAAAGCTTAATGTTTTCGCCCAAATAAGCATCTTATCCGTCATTTTCCGGTCAAACGGACCGGCCGCGTTGGGTGGCTTCGGGGCCGCAACAGTCCTGAAGTCGCCGGCCGCCCAACATTCCGAGGGATCGGAGGCTCAGCGCTGGACGGCTTCGGCGCGCTGGATCGCCCGGTAATCGCCCGGCGACATGCCTTCGACTGCGTTGAAGGCCCGATAGAACGTCGCAAGGCTGTCGAAGCCGCTGGCAAAGGCAATCTCCGCGATCGGCCGATCGGGTGCCTCACGGAGCAGGCGGCGGCTCCGATCGACCCGCAACGCCGCCACCGTCTGCGAGAAGCTCGTCGGGGTCGCTTCGAACAGGACGTGCATGTGCCGCACCGAAATGCCGAGCATGTCGGCAATCAAGGCGGGCGACAGCGCCGGTCGCGACAGATAGCGCTCGATCAGGCGGCGGGCGAGCGACAGGCGGCCGGTTCTAAGCGCGTGTTGCGCGAGCCGGCTGCCCGGGCGCAGCACGCCGCGTTCCATCAGCGCGAAATGGGCCAGCGCCTCCACCAGTGCTGTCGAGTTGGTGGGAGATGCGGCGCCGCTGCTTTCGACGAGGTCGCGGAAGCAGGATTCCAGCAGCGGCAGCACCGTGGTCTGCGCTTGCACCGGCTGGGGAACGAGTGCTTCGAGCCCGGCGGGCGGCCGGGGAATATCGGCGACAGGCACTTTGAGGATGCGCAGGTGGAATCCGTCTTCACCAAGCGGCGCGGTGCGATAGGGCAGATCGGCATAGCTGGTGGCGAACATGCCGCTGCGGACCGAAAAATCTGCAAGGCGCACACCGCTGAACCAGCCGCCGCCACCAAGCTGCTGGTAGATGCAGAGGCTGTCGCTTCGCGCGTCCGCGATATCGGCTTCGCGCCGCTCGACCCGGTAGGGCGAGGCGCGAAGCTCGATCAGCCCGGCATTGCCGAGTTTGCGCAATGAGAACGCACCGAAGAAATCACGGCGCTGCCCGGGCTCCAGTTCTGCGGTCACGCCGAACAATCCCTTGGCGCGAACCTCACGCCAGTAGTCGAAGCGATCACGCGGATCGACTTGATCGGTAGACCATGTGTACACGTGAGACCGTGAGAACTTCAGGAGCGGTCGAACCGGCAGTTGAGAGCGCTACTTATCATGCCGATAGTGAAAGGAAACGTTACCGGCAGCCGGGCAGCTACAGCTCGCGATTTCGGCCGGGTGTCGTCGCCGGGTAGAACCAGCTATGCGTAGCGCGGCCGGTCGTTGAACCGGGCTGACATCTGATCCGACTATTTACCGGCGGCCGTCCAGACCGCCGGCTTGTCGTGCTTGCGGGACTTAGGGGATGAGGGGCTGGCTTTCGAAACTTTCTGCGGCAGCCGCCATCGCGGCTGCATTGCTGGTCGTCATCGCGCCGGCTCACGCCGAAAAGCGCGTCGCGCTCGTGATCGGCAACAACGATTACAAGAACGTGCCGAAGCTGCAGAAGGCCGTCAACGACGCTCGCACCATGGGCGATACGCTCAAGCAGCTCGGATTCAATGTCATGGTGGCCCAGAATCTGAACCGCCAGGCGTTCTCCGAAACGCTGCTTGCCTTCGACCGGGCGGTCGAGCCCGGCGACACCGCCTTCTTCTTCTACGCCGGCCACGGCTTCGAAATCGCGGGTCAGAACTTCCTGCTGCCGACCGACGTGCCGGCGGCGACCGAAGGCCAGGAAGAGCTGGTGCGCGATGCCTCCGTGCTCGCCGACCGCATCATCGAGCGACTGCAGAACAAGAAGGTGCGGACTTCGATCCTGGTATTCGACGCCTGCCGTAACAATCCGTTCGAGCGCCCCGGCACGCGCGCCGTTGCGGGCGGTGGCGGGCTTGCGCCGATGACGCAACTGCCGGAGGGCGTATTCTCGGTGTTTTCGGCAGGACCGCGCCAAACCGCGCTCGATCGACTCTCGAACGACGACACCAATCCCAACTCGGTGTTCACCCGGACCTTTGCCAAGGAGCTGCTGCAACCCGGCGAAAACCTGGTGCAGGTCGCGCAGCGCACGCGGCGTCTGGTCAGCGAGATGGCCGAGACAGTGAAGCACAAGCAGATCCCGGTCTACTTCGATCAGATGGTCGACGATGTCTTCCTCAACGGAGCGCCGAAGGCTGCGGGCGATGCGGTCAAGCAAGCGCCGCCGTCGCAGCAGGTGGCAGCGTTGCCGCCGGTGCCCAAAGTGCCGAAGGAGGAGACCGTCAACGCGCCGATCGCAAGCTTCTCGCGGCACAATGGCGGCTGGACGGTGGTGTTCTCGCTCGCCGATCCGGCGCTCGGCATTTCATGGCGGATCGGCAATAGCGGCGATTTTCGAGAAACCGGCTTCATCGATGCGCTCGACCCGCGTACCCGCAAGCGCATGCCTAATCCGTCGATCGAACTGCCGGCCGACGCGCCGGCCGGCACCATCGAGCTCCGCTATATCGATGCGCAGGGCGAGATGCAGGGGCCGTTTCCGATCAGGTTCGATCCCGAGGCGGCGCTGATCCGGGACCAGCGCAAAATCCTCGACATGACCGCGACGAACTGGTTGTCGTTCCGCGAGTTCAACGGTTTGCTGGTCTACTACACGCACCTGATGTCGTATCGCTGCGCGATCCGTGAGGTGCGGATCGGCATTGATACCGCGGTGCCGGACAAGGTGCTGAAGATGCCAGCCTGCGATTCCCGCGATCCCGGCGCCATCCCATCCAACGCGCAGCCGTATCTGAAGCTCGCGCCGCAGACCAAGTCGGTGTCGGTGGAGCTGACCTATCGCGACGGCAGCGTGTCCGAGATCAAGACGTTCCGGCGCTAGCCTTGCATCCTTTCCGTCCGATCGGCGTTACAATGCAAACCTAGAATCTGCGAAGCAGCGAGGATGGCGGCATGGATACAGGCAATCCGGAGCAGTCAAAGGCGCGCGCGATGAAAGTCCGCTGTTGCGTGGTCGGCGGCGGACCCGCCGGCATGATGCTCGGCTATCTGCTCGGGCGCGCCGGGGTCGAGGTCGTGGTGCTGGAGAAGCATGCCGATTTCTTCCGGGATTTCCGCGGCGATACCGTGCATCCCTCGACTTTGCAGGTGATGGACGAACTCGGCCTGATCGATGGCTTCCTGAAGCTTCCGCATGAGCAATTGCAGAAGCTCGAGGGCGTGTTTGGCGACACGCCGGTGCGGATCGCCGATCTGAGCCGCCTCAGGGTCAAATACCCCTTCATCGCGATGATGCCGCAGTGGGACTTCCTGAATTTCCTGCGCGACAACGGCAAGCGCTTCGCGTCGCTGAAGGTGCTGATGAGCACAGAGGCGACCGACCTGATCCGGCGCGGCGACGTTGTGACCGGGGTTCGGGCAAAGACACCGGACGGGACAATCGACATCGAGGCGGATCTCACGATCGCCTGTGACGGCCGGCATTCCACGATACGCGCGTGCGCCGGACTCGAGGTCGAGGAGATCGGCGCGCCGATGGATGTGCTGTGGTTTCGCGCTGGGCGGCGGCCGGATGAGGCGGAGAATCTGTTCGCGCGTGTCGAACCCGGCAAGATGCTGGTGACGTTCGATCGCGGCGACTATTGGCAGTGCGCCTATGTGATACCCAAGGGACAATTTGACGCCGTGAAGGCGAGGGGCTTGCAGTCGCTGCTGGACGATGTCGTCCGGATCGCACCGTCCCTCAAATCGGGCATCGCCGAGGTGAAGAGTTTTGACGACGTCAAGCTGCTCACCGTGGCGATCAACCGCTTGACCCGCTGGACCCGTCCGGGTCTGTTGTGTATCGGCGATGCCGCGCATGCGATGTCGCCGATCGGCGGCGTCGGCGTCAACCTCGCGGTGCAGGACGCGGTCGCGACCGCCAACATCCTGGCGGCGAAGCTCGCCCACGGCTGTCCGTCGGAGGAGGAGCTCGATGCAGTCAGGCGGCGGCGCGAATTCCCGACGCGGGTGACGCAGCGCATGCAGGTGATCGCACAGAACAACATCATTTCAGTGGCGCTGAAATCGGGCGGTCGGCCGCTCCAGGCGCCGCTTGCCATGCGGCTGGTCTCCGCGGTGCCGTGGCTGCAGGGACAGCTCGCGCGCCTCGTCGGCGTCGGGGTGCGGCCCGAACATGTGCACTCGCCGGCCCAGAGCTGAGCGCCGGCGAGCAAGTCATGCAATTGGTGAAGGCCCTCACATTGGCGGGGGCGTTTCGCTGACTAGAGCATTTTTGGTTCTGATTGAATCAGAACCGAAGCTCTAGATTCTTGCTTTGACGCGTTTTCTTTACGCGAACCGGTATCCACTTCGCTCGAAAACGCTCTAGGCCATGATCGAATAGCCGCCGTCGACGGGAATCGCGGTGCCGGTGACGAAGTCGGACGCCGGCGAGGCCAGGAACACGGCGATCCCGGCGAAGTCGTCGATCGCGCCCCAGCGTGCTGCCGGGGTCCGCGCCAGCACGCGGTCGTGGAGGCCGGCGACCTGCTGGCGCGCACCCCGCGTCAGGTCGGTGTCGATCCAGCCGGGCAGGATGGCGTTGACCTGAATATTGTCCGGCGCCCACGCGTTGGCACAGGCGCGGGTGTACTGTACGATGCCGCCCTTGCTCGCGGCATAGGCCGCCGCGAAGCTGGCGCCGAAGATCGACATCATCGAGCCGATGTTGATGATCTTGCCGCGGCCGGAAGCCTTCAGCGCCGGATACACAGCTTTCGAGCAGATGAACGCGCTGGTGAGGTTGGTGTCGATCACCTTGCTCCACTCATCGAGCTCCAGCTCATGCGGCGACTTGCGGATGCTCATGCCGGCGTTGTTGACGAGAATGTCGATCCGCCCGAGCTCTCTGGTGACACGCTCGACCATCGCCGCAACCGCCGCCTTGTCGGTGACGTCGGTTGCCACCGCGATCGCCTTGACGCCGCGGCGGCCGAGATCCTCAACGGCCGCTCTCGACTTCTCCTCGTTGCGGCCGACGACGGCGATCGCTGCACCGGCGTCGGCAAGGCCCCGCGCCATGCCGAGCCCGATGCCGCCATTGCCGCCGGTGACGACCGCGACCTTGCCTGAGAGATCGAACAGTTCTTGCTTCATTGGTATTGTCCGCCTTGTTTTGCAACCGGGGGGCAGAGTGCCCGATCATCGGCGGCTCGACCAGATCAGGATCCGACGGACGGCCCTGCGCGAGAGACGATCTCCAGCGGAGTTCCTTCGCCGCTCACACTTCGCGGCATGTGGCAACAAAAAAGCCCCGGACGATGCCGGGGCTTTTCGACTGCGCTTGCGCAGAAATCAATACTTGGCGACCACCGGGCCGCTCCAGTTGAAGCGGTAGACCAGCGACGTGCTGATCGTCTGCACGAGCGGCTTGAAGGTGATGTCGCGGCCGTTCGACAGGTTCGTGCCATCGAACAGCTCCGAGATGTTCTTGCTGTCGTAGTAGGCAGCGCGATACTCGGTCTTCATGAACCATCCCGGCGCGGTGATGCCGAAGAAGTTCAAGTTGTTTTCGACGCCGCCGCCAACAAACCAGCCGCTGCGATCGAAGCCATCGGTGTGCAGACCCGAGGGCAGCGCGCTCGCCGTGTCGAACAGCGTCGTGCCCTTCCAATGCGAGTTGGAGTAGCCGGCGTTCACGTAGGACAGCACGTTCGGCGCAATCAGGTAGCCGAGGCGCACGCCGGCCGCCCAGTTGTAGTCGTTCTTGATGCTGCCAGCCAGGAACGGACCCTGATCCTGGATGGTGCCCTTGAGGCTGCCGAACTGACCGTCAGCGAACACACCGAAGACCCAGGCCGGGCTGACCTGCCAGTCGTAACCGGCGCCAACCGTGCCGAACCAGCCGTCGCCGCCCTGCCTCTGGTTGAAGCCGAGGATCGGCGCACCCGTGGTGGTCGACTGCACGCCGGTGTCAGCGTCCCAGACGCCGCCGCCGCCGCCGCCGAAGATATAGAAGCCGGTCCAGCTCGGAGCGACCGGGAGCGGGGCAGGCGCCTTGGTGTAGGGGCGGGCGGCAAGATCAGCCGCCGACGCCGAAGCCGTCATCGCAGCCACCGCGGTCAGAGCGAGCAGGAATTTCTTCATTGTTAGATCCTCGGCCTTTGCGTTCGGTCGTGTCGCTGGGCACTGGCGCTGGCGCCGATTCCCGTAATTGATGGCCGCACTATACGTGGCCGCGACGAAAATGCTGTTGCGGGCGGGACACAACCGGCCGAAAACGGAACGGACCATGACCCAAGCGGGGCTCTGCCGCCCCAAAAAGAAAGCGGCCGCTCCCACGCAGGAAGCGGCCAAAAGACAAGTAGAATCAATAGATTGACGTTTAGACGTCGAGCAGATCGTCGCTCGCGAATTCGGCCTTGTCGGAGATGAAGGCAAAGCGCGCCTCCGCCTTCGTGCCCATCAGCCGCTCGACCGAGTCGGCGGTGCCTTCGCGGTCGTCGGCGAGCAACACCACCCGCAGCAGCGTCCGCTTAGACGGATCCATGGTGGTTTCCTTGAGCTGCGTCGGCATCATCTCGCCGAGACCTTTGAAGCGGCTGATCTCGACCTTGGCGTTGGCGTTGAATTGGCTCTTGATCAAGGCATCCCGGTGCGCGTCGTCGCGGGCGTAAACCGATTTGGTGCCATGGGTCAGCTTATAGAGCGGCGGCACTGCCAGATAGAGGTGCCCTTCATCGATCAACCGCGGCATCTGCCGGTAGAAGAAGGTGATCAGCAGCGAGGCGATATGGGCGCCGTCGACGTCGGCGTCGGTCATGATGATGATGCGCTGATAGCGCAGATCCTCTTCGCGGTAATGCGCGAGCGTGCCGCAACCGATCGCCTGCACGAGGTCGGAGAGCTGGGCGTTGGCCATCAGCTTGTCCTTGCCGGCGGAGGCGACGTTGAGGATCTTTCCCCGCAGCGGCAGCACGGCCTGGGTCTTGCGGTCGCGCGCCTGCTTGGCGCTGCCGCCGGCCGAGTCGCCTTCCACGATGAAGAGCTCGGAGCCTTCGGTCCCGGCGTCGGTGCAATCGGCGAGCTTGCCGGGGAGGCGGAGCTTCTTGCCCGCGGTCTTGCGCGCCGTCTCCTTCTCCTGACGGCGGCGCAGCCGCTCCTCGGCGCGATCGATCACGAAATCGAGCAGCTTGTTGGCCTGGTTCGGATTGCCTGACAGCCAATGGTCGAACGGGTCTTTCATCGCCTGCTCGACGATGCGCTGGGCTTCGGCGGTGGCGAGGCGATCCTTGGTCTGGCCCTGGAATTCAGGCTCGCGCACGAACACCGAGAGCATGACGGCTGCGCCGACCATCACGTCTTCCGAGGTGACGGAGGCCGCCCGCTTGCCCTGGCCGACGCGCTCGGCATGGTCCTTCAGGCCGCGCAGCAATGCGCTGCGCAGGCCGGATTCGTGGGTGCCGCCATCGGGTGTCGGCACGGTGTTGGTGTAGGACGACAGGAAGCCGTCGGCGTCCGCGGTCCACGCCACCGCCCATTCGCAGGCGCCGTGTGCGCCGCTGCGACCGGACTTGCCCGAGAAGATATCCTGATGCACCAGGGTGTCGGCGTGGATCGCGGCTGCCAGATAGTCCTTCAGGCCGCCGGGGAAATGGAACGTCGCCTCGGGCGGCACGTCCTCGACGCCCTTCAAGAGCTCCTGGTCGCAGCGCCAGCGAATTTCGACACCGCCGAACAGATAGGCCTTCGAGCGCGTCATCTTGAACAGGCGCTGCGGCTTGAACGCCGCCTTGGTGCCGAAGATGTCGGTGTCCGGCTTGAAGCGGATGCGGGTGCCGCGGCGATTGTTGACCTTGCCGAGATCCTCGAGCTTGCCCTTGGGAAGGCCGCGCTCGAAGCTCATGCGATAGAGCTTCTGGCTGCGCGCGACCTCGACCTCGAGCCGCGAGGAGAGGGCGTTGACGACGGAGACGCCGACGCCGTGCAGACCGCCCGACGTCTCATAAACCTTGGAATCGAATTTGCCGCCCGAGTGCAGCATGCACATGATGACTTCGAGCGCCGATTTCTTCGGGAATTTCGGATGCGGGTCGATCGGAATGCCGCGGCCATTGTCGGTGACGGTGAGGAAGCCGTCGGCGGTAAGCTCCACCTCGATGAAGGTGGCGTGGCCGGCGAGCGCCTCGTCCATCGAGTTGTCGATCACCTCGGCGAACAGGTGGTGCAGCGCCTTCTCATCCGTGCCACCGATATACATGCCGGGCCGCTTGCGGACCGGCTCCAGGCCTTCGAGCACCTCGATGTCAGCCGCCGTATAGCCAGCTTCAGCGCCCCCCGAGGATCGGGCGGCGACCTTCAGCGGCGCGCGCCCTTTCGGTTCCGGGGCTTCGAACAAATCGTCGGCTGATTTACTTTTAACGTTCTGTTTTAGAGATTTAGCCATGGATCTTCATATAGCGCGCGAGCACGGGCGCGGCGAATCGGTTGCTCTAACTATGCCACGGATGGGCTGTCTATGGGGACAGCCAGACCGGACCGCATCCGGGCCTGGCTATCCCTTAGATAGGAATCTGCGATTACGCCCGCGAGGTGCGGAATACAATGACCGTGAACAGGGCCATGGCGAGCGTGACCAGCAGCGACCCCACGACGGGTGCTGCAAGGAACGCGTGTCCCTTCAGGACCACGAGCGCAATGCCGGCGGGGAAGAGGACAGCTCCAACGATATGCAGCCAGCCCTGAAGCTTCGCTAGCAGCGTCGCGCCGGCTCCCGGAACAACCCGGTAATAGAGACCGAACAGGAACAGCAGCACGCCGCCGACCAGATTGAGATGCGCGTGGGCTGGCGCCAATGTGAAGTCTTGCTGGATGCCCATGGCGATGCCCGCGAGCATTCCGAACGAGAGAACCACGACGCTCACGCACATCATCAGTGATCCGATCATCGAGTCCGTCCTTCGTTCTATGGGGATGCGAGCCAGTCGGGGCAGCAACCTGTGAGAAATCACATTCGATCCGCGCCATTGTGACTTGATGTCACGCAACGGGCTGGCTTACCTCTTCTTAGGCTGGGAGCCGGTAGAAAGGTTCATTCAGGGCCATCAACGGAGCAGGAAGGCACCGGACGAAATGGAAGATTCTGCGCGCGCCCTGGCCGAGTTCGTGCGCCATCACCAGGTCTGGGCCGCTCCGATCGTCCTGCTGCTGGCGTTCGCTGAATCGCTTGCCTTCATCTCGCTGCTTGTCCCTGCCTGGGGTGCGCTGGTTGCGATCGGTGCCTTGATCGGCGTCAGCGGGATCAGTTTTTGGCCGGTGTGGATCGCCGGCGGCATCGGCGCGGCGCTTGGCGATTGGGTCTCCTACTGGTTCGGTTACCGCTACAAGGAGCACGTCGCACAGTTGTGGCCGCTGTCGCGCTATCCGGAAATCCTGCCGCGCGGCGAGGCGTTCGTCAGGCGATGGGGTGTACCCAGCATCTTCATCGGGCGCTTCTTCGGTCCGCTGCGGGCCTCGGTGCCGCTCGCGGCCGGCATTTTCGAGATGTCGTACTGGCCGTTCCAGATCGCCAATTTCGTGTCCGCGCTGGTCTGGTCCGCGGCCCTGCTGCTGTTCGGTGACGTCATCGCAAGGGCTATCGAATGGATGTGGCGGGTGGTGTGAGGTCCTCGGAATATAGCGGGGCGACAGGGGTTAGCGCGGATGACATCGGCTAGGTCCGGCGTCGCCGCGGAGGCAGTTCGAGAGTGATAAAATAGCTCTCCACACAAGCGAGAAGTGCCGACTGCGGCCACAGCCTCACTGGGAGGATCTCACATGGAACTGACACGACGTCACGCTCTCGTCGGCGCCGCCGGGGTTGCGGCCGCGCCCCTGTTGCCCGCCGCCTCGGCCAACGCGGCGGCGCCGCTGGCGGATAAGCAGGCGCCGAGCTTCTATCGCTACAAGGTCGGCGATATCCTGGTCACGGTGGTGTCGGACGGCAAGAACGTCTTCAAGCTCGAGGATTCCTTCATCCCCAACGCCAAGCGGGATGACGTGAACGCCGCGCTGGAGAAGGCTTACATGCCGCGCGACATGATGACGATCTATTTCGCACCGCTGGTGATCAACACCGGCGGCAGGCTTGTCGTGATCGATACCGGCACCGGCCCGCTGGCGAAAGTCAGCAGCAAGGGGACCAACGGCCTGTTCGCGGACAATTTCGTCGCGGCCGGTTTCGATCCCAAGAACGTCGACATGGTCGTGATCTCGCATTTCCATACCGACCACGTGAACGGCCTGCTGACCGCCGATGGCAAGCCGGCATTCCCGAACGCCGAGGTGCTGGTGCCGGCGACCGAATGGAAGTTCTGGATGGACGATGGCGAGATGAGTCGCGCGTCGGCCGGGCGCATGCAGGGCCTGTTCAAGAGCAACCGCAACGTCTTCGACGCCGGCCTGAAGAAGAAGGTCACGCCCTATGAGTGGGGCAAGGAGATCGCGCCGGGCTTGACCTCGGTCGAGACGATCGGCCACACGCCGGGCCATACCTCCTATGTGCTGACGTCCGGCGCGGGCAAGGTCTTCATCCAGTCCGACGTCACCAACAACCCGAACCCGTTCGCGACCCATCCCGGCTGGCACGCCTTCTTCGACCAGGATGGCGATTTGGCGGAGAAGACCCGACGCCGCGTCTACGACATGGTGGTGGCGGAGCGGCTCCAGGTGCAGGGCTTCCACTATCCATTCCCGGGTCTCGGCCATGTCGAGAAGGACGGCGATGGCTACCGGGTGATTCCGGCGCCCTGGAATCCCGTGATCTAGGCGCGTCATTCCGGGGCGATGCGTGAGCATCGAAGCCGGAATCTCGTGCCGCAATCTCTATGTTCCGGGTTCGCACGCTCGAGCGCGAGAACCCGGAATGACGAAACTAACCTTGACGCGACAGGGGCACGGCCCTATAGCGATGCCCATGATCAACGCCGCGACCATCGTCATCGCTCGCCGTCGCCGTACCTCCGCGGTACAGGCGATCGTTCGCGTTTAAGATCATCGCCTCTGCCGCTGGATCCCTTCCGCGGCGCTCTCCCTGACAAAGACACGCGGTTCGATCTGGCGGCTCCTACGTCACGCAGGAGCTACGACCATGTATACGCCACCGGTATTCAAGCCCGACCGCGCCGCAAGCCTCGCCTTTGCCGAAGCGCGCGGTTTCGGCATCGCCTGCGCGTGGGACGGCGCAAAGCCGGTCGCTTCCGCGCTGCCGTTCTATCTGGTTTACGCGGATGACGGCACGCCGCGGGCGCTGTTTCATGTCGCCCGTCACAATCCGCTGGTAAAGCTGGCCGGCGGCAGGCCCTGGCTGCTGGCTATCAACGGCGCCGACGCCTATGTATCGGCGGACTGGTATGTGTCGCCGGACCAGGTGCCGACCTGGCTCTATCAGGCCGTCCATCTGACCGGACCGGTGCGGGCGCTGTCGGGTCAAGAACTTGCCGGTCACATCGATGCGCTGAGCGCCAAGTTCGAGAACCGGCTGTTGCCCAAGAGGCCGTGGACATCAGGCAAGATGACAGCCGCGCGGCTGGATGCCATGAAGAAAGCGATCGTGGGCCTTGAGATGATGGTGGAAGAGGTGGAGGGCAGCTTCAAGCTGAACCAGCACAAATCCGAGACCGACTTTGCGGCGGTCGCGGGCGCGCTTGCCGCGCAACGCGATGCCGGCGCACAGGAGATTGCGCATCTGATGCGGCAGGTGCGCCCTGATGTCTTTGCAACCGAATCGAACGAGCTCGAAGGGAGCGTGCCATGAGCCTCACCGACACCGATAAGCCGACCACCGGCAGCGCGGCTGCCAAGCCCACCGTGTTCGTCGATGGCGCGTCCGGCACGACCGGGCTCGGCATTCAGGAGCGGCTACGCCAGCAGGGCGACGCCGCGATCAAGACCATCGCGGAGAACAAGCGGAAGGATCCTGCGGCGAAGCGCGCACTGATGGAGGAGGTGGATCTCGTGATCCTGTGCCTGCCGGACGATGCCGCGAAGGAGACCGTCGCGTTGATCGACACGATGGGGAACGCCGCTCCGAAGGTGCTCGACGCCTCGACGGCGTATCGGGTCGCGCCCGATTGGGCTTACGGCTTTGCGGAACTCGCGCCCGACCAGGCCGACAAGATCCGGACCGCGAAGAAGGTCTCGAATCCGGGCTGCTATCCGACCGGGGCAATCGCACTGCTTCGGCCGGTGGTCGATGCCGGCCTGCTGCCTCAGGACTATCCGGTCACGGTCAACGCCGTGAGCGGCTATTCGGGCGGCGGCAAGTCGATGATCGCGAGCCACGAGGACGGCACCGCGCCGGCCTTCGAGCTCTATGGACTTGGCTTCGAGCACAAGCACGTGCCGGAGATGCAGCTCTACTCGCGGCTGACGCGGCGGCCGATCTTCATTCCGTCGGTCGGCAACTACCGGCAGGGCATGCTGGTCTCGGTGCCGTTGCAGCTTGATGCGCTGCCGGGTAAGCCCACCGGCGCCGATCTCCAGGCTGCGCTGGCGAAGCGCTACGCGGGAAGCCGCTACGTCTCGGTGATGCCGCTGCAGAATGAAGCCACGAAGAGCGGCCGGATCGAGCCGGAGGCGCTGAACGAGACCAACACGCTCGAGCTCTACGTCTTTGCCAGCGACAAGCACCGCCAGGCGGTGATGGTCGCGCGGCTCGACAATCTGGGCAAGGGCGCCTCGGGCGCAGCCGTGCAGAACATGCGGCTCATGTTGGGGCTGGCTGATAGCTGACGACAGGCCTCATCGTGGACGAGAACACGCTGCAGTTCTACCGGCGCAACGCCGAGGCCTATGCCGGGTGGGAGAAAGCCCCATCCACCCGGCTGCCAGGCTTTCTCGGCCTGTTGCCGCCGGGTGGCGCGATCCTCGAGCTCGGTTGTGGTGCCGGCAATCATGCCGCGGTCATGCTCGCCAGAGGGTTCGCCTTGCGTGCCACCGACGGCTCACCTGAAATGGCTGAGATCGCGGCGCGTCGCCTCGGTCATCCCGTTGCAGCGATGCTGTTCGACGAACTCGACGAGCGCGATGTCTATGACGGCGTCTGGGCCAGCGCCTGTCTGCTGCATGTTCCGCGCGACGAGTTGGCTGGCGTGCTTACCCGGATTCACCGCGCCTTGAAGCCAGCCGGGATCTTCTACGCGAGCTACAAGATCGGCCACGATGACGGCCGCGACAGCATCGGCCGCTACTACAACTATCCCTCGCCGGAATGGCTGCAAGCGACATACGCGTCGGCCGGCCCGTGGACGCAGCTCTCGTCCGACACCAGCGAGATCAAGAGCTTTGATGATGCGCCGGCAACCATGTTGCACGTCGTCATGCGCAAGGACAGTTAGCTACCGCCGGCGCGGCAGGTGCCGCAACCGGCGCGATGCTACCGCTCAGACGATCCTGAAGATCGCGAGCGCGAGCACGGCCTGGGCGAGGAAGCCGATCGTGAACGCCAGCGTGCGGAACACCGGCAGGCCGAGGGTATAGACGATCAGATGCGCGACGCGAGCCCAGAAATAGACGGCGCAGGCAAGCACCGTCCATTTGGTCGAATAGTCGGCTGCGTTGAGGATCAGCACCAGCGGCGCGAAGATCACGAGGTTCTCGACGGCGTTGTCGTGCGCGAACATCAACCGGGTCGCCCATTCCGCATGCGGCTTGTCGTTGCGCGAGGGGTTGGCCATAGTGCCGGAGAGGCCACGGACCTGGCAGCGGTTGATGATGTAGGGAATCCAGAGCAGTCCGGTCAGGATCACCGTCAGCGCCAGCCAGAACAGTTCACGAGTCATCGTCTCCCCCTCAACTGAGTTCGATTCCCGAGCGCCGGGACGATCTGCTTATAACTGAGCGGAAGGGCCTGCGCTACGCGCGGACGCGGACGTAGCTGCCCGGAGCGTCCTCCAGCGGCGGCATCTCGGGTCGGCCCACCGCGCGCGCCGCCACCCTCTCGGAATCGAGATTCTCCAGCCATTGGTGCCAGTCGGGCCACCACGAGCCCTTGTGCTCCTGGGCATTCTTCAGCCAGTCGGCCAGCTTGATGTCCTTGATGTTGTCGTTGGTCCAGTACTGGTACTTGTTCGCCGTCGGCGGATTGACCACGCCGGCGATATGGCCCGAGCCGGAAAGGACATACTTCACCGGGCCGCCGAAGAACTGCGAGCCGTACAGCACCGATTCCGCCGGCGCGATGTGATCCTCGCGCGTGGCCAGGTTGTAGACCGGAACCTTCACCTTCGACAAATCCAGCAGCGTGTTGTCGAGCACCATCGTGCCGGTCGACAGCCGGTTCTCGAGGTAGCAGTTGCGCAGGTAATAAGAATGGTTCGACGCCGGCATCCGGGTCGCGTCCGAATTCCAGTGCAGAAGGTCGAACGAGGAGGGCGGCTGCCCCTTGAGATAGTTGTTCACCACATAGGACCAGATCAGGTCGTTCGACCGCAGCATGTTGAAGGCCATCGCCATCTTGCTGCCTTCGAGCACGCCGGATTGCTGCATGTCGCGCTCCAGCGCCGAGATCTGGCCCTCGTCGACGAACACCAGCAGATCGCCGGCGTGGGTGAAGTCGACCTGCGCCGCAAAGAATGTCGCAGAGGTCACCCGCTGGCGGCGCTTCTCGGCGAGATAGGCCAACGTTGAGGCGAGCAGGGTGCCGCCAACGCAATAGCCGGCGGCGTGTACCTTCATCTCGCCGGTGACCTTCTCGATCACGTCCATTGCCGTGAGCGGGCCTTCGGTCATGTAATCGGCCCAGGTCTTCTTGCCGAGCTCCTTGTCCGGATTGACCCAGGAGATCACGAACACCGTGATGCCCTGATCGACGCACCACTTGATGTAGGATTTTTCGGGACGCAGATCGAGGATGTAGAACTTGTTGATCCAGGGTGGCACGATCAGCAGCGGCGTGCGCAGCACGTTCTCCGTTGTCGGCGAATACTGGATGAGTTGCATCAGCTCGTTCTGGTAGATCACCTTGCCCGGCGTCGTCGCCATGTTGACGCCGACTTCGAGATTGGTCGGGTCGGACTGGCGAATCCGAAGCGTGCCGTGGCCGGCCTCGATATCCTCCGCCAGCATCTTCATTCCGCGGACCAGGTTGTCGCCGTTGGATTCGACGGTGGCGCGGAGCACCTCAGGATTGGTCAGGACGAAATTCGACGGTGCGAGCGCGTTGGTGATCTGCTGGACGTAGAATTCGGCCTTCTTGCGGGTGTGTGGATCGATTCCCTCGGCGCTTCGGACGAGTTCTTGAGCCCATTTCGACGTCAGCAGGTAAAGCTGAAGAATGAAGTCGAAGAACTGGTTCGACTTCCATTCCGGATCCTGGAAACGCTTGTCCCGAGGGGGTGGCTCGATCGCCGGCTTGGCGTCCGATTCGCCGGCCATGCGACGCACCGCCGCGCCCCACAGATCGAGATAGTCCTTCCCCAGCCTGAGCTGCAGATCGGAGGCGCGTTCCTTGTCAGACAGCCAATATTCGGCAATCACGCTAAAGGTCTTGATAACCTCGCCGAGTTCATTGGGGGTCTGATCACGAACTTCGCCGGTCTGCCGTGGCTTGAGATAGGCGGCGAGCGCCTGACCGCTGCTCTCCATCGCCCGCGCGATATTCATGGCGAAGGCTTCGGCGTTGAACTTGGGGGCGGCCTGGGTTTCGGTACTAACGTTGCTCATCTCAAGCACATTATCGCTTCGTTTCGTGGGCGTCATCGCGCGGTGCGGCAACGCCGATCAGGCAAAATCCTGTGTTTCGCGCTGTTGCACCGCGACAAAAAAACTTGGTTCCGACATATTGAAGCCTCACGGCAACGCTTATCTTGTTCAGGCCTTAATCGTTTCAAGCGACAATCGTTTGAACGGCTAAAGCCAAGATTAACGCAGCGGGGACGCTGCAAGGCTCGTACCAGTGCGACCCGTGTCGGCGACGTGCGGCCTGCGCGCCAGCTTGTTGGGGACTTTTCGGCAAATGCCGTTCGATCGGATGGTGAGGGGGCTCGCGGCCGCAGTGCTGCTCGCATCGACGGCGGCGCTGGGCGCTTGTTCGAGCACGGTTGCGGATTTGCCCGGCATCGGAGTGCCGGCCGATGCGCCGGAGCGGCCAAAGGACGCCGGCGGTTACCTTCCTGTTCATGATCTGCCGCCTGATCGCAACGAGGCGACCATGAAGCCGACCGACCAGGCCAAGCTCGAGGCAGAGCTGAAGGCTGCGCGGGAACGCCAGGCGACCGCTGCGGCCCAGAATGCGGCGGCCGCGAGCGACGTGGCGGCGGCGAACGCCGCGACCGGACGGTAGTGTGTGAAAGCTCGATCTGCGCTGGCGCGACCGGGTGTCCGTGCTAAAAGAACGTCAATTCAACCGCATATCCGGCCGCCTGTTCCAGCCTTGTGCGCCTGAATTCGCCCTAAGTTATTGATTCAGTGCGATTTCTGGATGAAGCCGAGTCCGGCTTCGAGAGCTGGCCAAGGGACTTCGATTCTGGTGTGCCGGTTGTCGGAGCAAGGGTCCCATGGAAGAATTTTATCGCATTCGACGTCTGCCGCCTTACGTCTTTGAAAAGGTCAACCAGGCCAAGGCGGCCGCGCGCAATGCCGGGGCCGATATCATCGATATGGGTATGGGGAACCCGGACCTGCCGACCCCGCCGCATGTGATCGAAAAGCTCAAGGAAACCCTCGGCAAGCCGCGGACCGACCGCTATTCGGCCTCGCGTGGCATCAACGGTCTGCGCAAGGCCCAGGCCGCCTATTACGCGCGGCGCTTCGGCGTGAAGCTCAATCCGGATACGCAGGTGGTCGCGACGTTGGGCTCGAAGGAGGGCTTCGCCAACGTGGCGCAGGCGATCACCGCGCCGGGCGATGTCGTGCTGTGTCCCAATCCGAGCTACCCGATCCATGCCTTCGGCTTCCTGATGGCCGGCGGCGTGATCCGCTCGGTGCCGTCCGAACCGACGCCGCAGTTCTTCGAAGCCGTCGAGCGGGCGATCATCCATTCGATCCCGAAGCCGATCGCGCTGATCGTTTGCTACCCGTCGAATCCCACCGCCTATGTCGCTGACCTCGACTTCTACCGGGACCTCGTCGCCTTCGCGAAGAAGCACGACATCTTCATTCTGTCGGATCTCGCTTACGCGGAAGTTTATTTCGACGAGAACAATCCACCGCCGTCGGTGCTGCAGGTGCCCGGCGCAATCGACGTGACCGTCGAATTCACCTCGATGTCGAAGACGTTCTCGATGGCCGGCTGGCGCATGGGCTTTGCGGTCGGCAACGAGCGCATCATCGCGGCGCTCGCGCGCGTGAAGTCTTATCTCGACTATGGTGCTTTCACGCCGATCCAGGTGGCGGCGACGGCGGCGCTCAACGGGCCCGAGGATTGCATCCGCGAGATGCGTGACACCTATCGCAAGCGCCGCGACGCGCTGGTGGAGTCATTTGGTCGCGCCGGGTGGGACATTCCGCCGCCGCAAGCCTCGATGTTCGCCTGGGCGCCGCTGCCGAAGGCGTTCGAGGCGGTCGGAAGCATGCAGTTCGCGACCCTGATGGTGGAGAAGTCCGGCGTCGTGGTATCGCCCGGCGTTGCCTTCGGCGAGCATGGCGAAGGCTATGTCCGCATTGCGATGGTCGAGAACGAGCAGCGGATCCGGCAGGCCGCGCGCGGCGTGCGCCGCTTCCTTGAAAGCGGCATCGAAACGTTGCACAACGTGGTTCCTCTCGCCAATCGACGCTAATCCTTCCAGGTTCCTTACTCACATGGTCGCACCCCTCAAAGTGGGCATAGCGGGACTCGGCACCGTCGGTGCCGATGTGGTCCGCCTGATCGAAGCGCAGGGACGCGTGCTGTCCGAACGCAGCGGCCGCGGCGTACGCGTCGTCGCCGTCACGGCGCGGTCGAAGGCCAAGAAGCGCAGCCTCGACCTGCGCGGCGTTGAATGGGCCAAGAGCCCGCAGGCGCTGGCCGAGGATCCCAACGTCGATTGCTTTGTCGAATTGATGGGCGGCGCCGGCGATCCCGCATTCGGCGCGATCGAGACGGCACTGAAGGCCGGCAAGTCGGTCGTGACCGCCAACAAGGCGCTGATTGCCAAGCATGGCTTGCGGCTGGCCGCGGCCGCCGAGAAGCATGGCGGCGCGCTGAATTTCGAAGCGGCGGTTGGCGCCGCGATCCCGATCGTCAAGACGCTGCGCGAGGGACTTGCCGGCACCGGCGTCAGCCGCGTCTATGGCATCCTCAACGGCACCTGCAATTACATCCTGACGCGGATGGAGCAGGAGGGACTGTCGTTCGCCGAGTGCCTGCAGGATGCCCAGCGGCTCGGCTATGCCGAAGCCAACCCGTCCTTCGACGTCGACGGCCACGACACCGCGCAGAAGCTGGCGATCCTGGCGAGCCTCGCCTTCGGAACCAAGGTCGCGCAAAGCGCCGTCTATGTCGAAGGCATCTCCTCGATTACGCCTGAAGACCTGCGCGCCGCCGAAGAGCTCGGCTATCGCGTCAAGCTGCTCGGGGTTGCCGTGCGTACTGCCAAGGGCATCGAGCAGCGCGTGCATCCGACCATGGTGCCGAAATCGTCGTCGATCGCCCAGGTGATGGGCGTCACCAATGCGGTGACCATCGACGGCGAAGGGATTCCGCCGATCACGCTGGTCGGCCCCGGGGCGGGCGGCGCGGCGACGGCCTCTGCGGTGGTCGCCGACATCGTGGACGTCGCGCGCGGAATCAGGGCCAAGCCGTTCGGCCGTCCGGTCGAGCGGTTGCGCGGCACCACCAAGGCGCCGATGGAACGCCACGAGGGTGGCTATTACATCCGCCTGATGGCGCGCGATCTTGCAGGCACTGCCGCAACAATCGCCACCCGGCTCGCGGAACAAAAGATATCACTGGAGTCGATCGTGCAACGGCATCCGGATGGCGTCGATGTGAATGGTGCGGCCAAAAAACCTTCACCAGTTCCGGTCATTCTGATTACCTATGCCACCAGTGAGGACGCGGTGCATCGCGCTTTGGCCGCAGTGCAGCGCGATAAGGTCATCAGCGGCCGGCCGCAGGTGATCCGGATCGAGAAGAACTAGCGCGCCACCTGCACGGACGGGCGCATGACGATTGATGCGGGCAGTGTGGCCCGCGAGGCTTTGAGGAGTACGCCGATGTCGACCCATATTTCCGTTCCGCCGCAGTTGCTGCTCGAGCGCATCCTGACGCTCGAAATCGTGCGGGTGACGGAGCGCGCGGCGGTGTCGGCCGCGCGGCTGCGCGGCCACGGCCAGGAGAAGGCCGCGGACAAGGCCGCGGTCGACGCGATGCGCCGCGAGCTCAACAAGCTGCCGATCGAAGGCACCATCGTGATCGGCGAAGGCGAGCGCGACGAGGCGCCGATGCTGTTCATCGGCGAGAAGGTCGGGCTCAATGCCGGACCCAAGGTCGACATCGCGGTCGACCCGCTCGAAGGCACCACGCTGTGCGCCAAGAACATGCCCGGCTCGATCGCGACCATGGCGATGGCCGATGGCGGCACGCTGCTGCACGCGCCCGACGTCTACATGCAGAAGATCGCCATCGGCCCGGGCTACGCCAAGAACGTGATCGAGCTCGACGCGCCGCCGGCCGACAACGTGCGCCGGCTCGCCAAGGCCAAGGGCGTTGATCCGACCGCGATCACCGTGCTGGTGCTCGACCGTCCGCGCCACGCCGACATCATCAACAGCGTGCGCTCGACGGGCGCTGCCGTGCAGCTCATCACCGATGGTGACGTCGCCGGCGTCATTCACTGCGCCAAGCCCGACGAGACCGGCGTCGATATGTATATCGGCACCGGCGGCGCGCCCGAGGGCGTGCTGGCTGCGGTCGCGCTGCGCTGCATCGGCGGCCAGATGCAGTGCCGCCTGATCCTCGACAGCGAGGAGAAGCGCGAGCGCGCGCACAAGATGGGCGTCACCGACCCGAAGATGATCTACGGCATCGAGGACATGGCCAAGGGCGACTGCCTGTTCGCCGCGACCGGCGTCACCACCGGCTCGCTGCTGACGGGCGTGAAGTTCAAGAAGGACGTGATCGAGACCGAGACGGTGGTGATGCGCTCCGTCACCGGCACCGTGCGCTACATCAAGGCGGAGCATCGCCAGCTCGACAAGTTCCATCTGGACTGAGCAGACACCGTCATTCCGGGATGGTCCGAAGGACCAGACCGCAGATGCGCTATTGCGCATGGGGAATTTCGCCGTTCCGGGTAGGATGCTGCGCACGATCCCGGAACGACGGGTCAAACAACAAGAAAAAGGGAGCCGAGCATGTCCGATCTTTCCGCAGTGAAAGCGCTGGTGTTCGACGTGTTCGGCACGGTGGTCGATTGGCGCACCAGCCTGATCAACGACTTCACCAGATGGTCGGAGACGCGCGGCATCAAGGCCGACTGGACCGCGCTGGTCGATGGCTGGCGCGCGGTCTACACCGCCTCGATGGATGAGGTGCGCAAGAATCCGCAGAACGGCTACGTCATCCTCGATCTGCTGCATCGCCGCTCGCTGGAGAAGCTGGTCGCGCAGCTCGAGATCAAGGGGCTGACGGAGGCCGATCTGCACCATCTGACGATGGGCTGGCATCGCCTGCACCCGTGGGCGGACAGCGTCGCAGGGCTGACGCGGCTAAAGACGAAATACATCATCTCGCCGCTCTCGAATGGTAATGTTGCGCTGCTCACCAACATGGCGAAGTTCGCCGGTCTGCCATGGGACCTCGTGATGTCGGCCGAGCTGTTCGAACACTACAAGCCCGATCCGGAGACCTATCTCGGTGCGGCGAAGCTGCTCTGCCTGCCGCCGGAGCAGGTGATGATGGTTGCCGCGCACAATTACGATCTCAAGCACGCGCAGAAGCATGGCTTGAAGACCGCCTTCGTCGCGCGTCCGACCGAATACGGCCCGCTGCAGAAGGTCGATTTCGAGGCCACCGGCGACTGGGACATCGTCGCCAAGGATTTCGGGGAAATCGCCAGCCGAATGGGCTGCTAGAACTGGTCTGCGATTCATTGAAGCGCTACGATTCCTTCTTAATTGGGAAGGATTCATGACGCTGCATGCATCTGCTCTGCCCGTCGAGGCGCCGTCGGCGTTCCTCGGCGTGACGCGATCGCTGACCGGGAAATTCTGGCGCGATCGGCTGGATGCGCGGGGGGCGGCGCGCGCGCTCGCAATCGTCCAGCGCCACAATCTGCCGGAAATGCTGGCGCGCGTACTGGCGGGACGCGACGTCGGGATCGACGCGGTCGCCGATTTCCTCGATCCGACCATCCGCAAGCTGATGCCCGATCCCCATACCGTGACCGACATGGAGACGGCGGCCAAGCGCATCGCGGACGCTGCGCAGCGCGGCGAGAAGGTCGCGATCTTCGGCGACTATGACGTCGACGGCGCGACCTCGGCGGCGCTGCTCGCCTGGCACCTGCGCCATTGCGGATTGGATCCGCTGATCCACATTCCCGACCGCCTGTTCGAAGGCTATGGACCGAACACCGAGGCGGTCCGGGCGCTGGCGGCGAAGGGCGCCACGCTGCTCGTCACCGTCGACTGCGGCACCACCAGCATCGAGCCGCTGGCGGAAGCAAAGAAGCTCGGAATGTCGGTCGTCGTGATCGACCATCACCAGTCCGGCGACCTGTTGCCCGAGGTCGACGCGCTGGTGAATCCGAACCGGCTCGACGACCTGTCGGGGCTCGGTCATCTCGCGGCCGTCGGCCTCGTGCTGGTGACGCTGGTGGCCGTGAACCGCGAACTGCGGCAGCGCGGATTCTGGACCGGCGAGATGCCGGAGCCCGATCTGCTCGGCATGCTGCATCACGTTGCGCTCGGCACAGTCGCCGACGTCGCGCCGCTGATCGGACTCAACCGCGCCTTCGTGGCCAAGGGCCTGATCGCGATGCGCCGTCGCGATCATGTCGGGCACACCGCGCTGATGGATGTGTCGCGGCTGAACGGCCCGCCGGAAGCCTGGCATCTCGGCTTCATGCTGGGCCCGCGCATCAATGCCGGCGGCCGCATCGGGCGCGCCGATCTCGGCGTGCGCCTGCTGCTGGAGGGCGACGTGTCGGAAGCAGCGCGGATCGCCGCCGAGCTCGATCGTCTCAACACCGAGCGCCGCGTGATCGAGCAGGCGGCCGAGGCGCAGGCCGAAGCCGAGGCGCTGGCCTCGCTCGGGCTCGAGGACAAGGGCGCGGTGATCGTCACCGCGGCGGAAGGCTGGCATCCCGGCGTGGTCGGGCTGGTGGCCGCGCGGCTGAAGGAGAAATTCGCCCGTCCCGCATTTGCGATTGCGCTCGAGCCGGGTGGCATTGGCACGGGATCGGGCCGCTCGATCGGCGGCGTCGATCTTGGCAAGGCGGTGCGCCAGGCGGTGCACGATGGTCTCCTGATGAAAGGTGGCGGTCACGCGATGGCCGCCGGCGTCACTCTGCGCAAGGAGAAGCTTGCCGAATTCCGCGCCTACCTCGAGAACGCGCTTGCCGCCGACGTCGCCAACTCGCGCCATGAGAATGAGCTGTTCATCGACGGCGCGGTGACGGCGCGCGCGGTGACACCTGAATTTGCCGCAACACTCAACCGCGCCGGTCCGTTCGGCAGTGCCAATCCAGAGCCGGTGATCGCGCTGCCGTCGCATCAACTGGTCTACGCCGACGAGGTCGGCGAGGCGCATTTGCGGCTGCGCTTCAAATCGGGCGATGGCTCGATCGTCAACGGTATTGCCTTCCGCTCGGTCGGACAGAAGCTCGGCAGCGCCTTGACGCAAAATCGCGGCCAGCAACTGCACGTGGCAGGCTCTCTTGCAGTCGACCGTTGGCAAGGCACCGAACGTGTGCAATTCCGTGTGCTCGACGTCGCGGTGCCGGATCAGGGCCCGGCGGTGATCAGATAAGAAACGTTGGGAGTGGACATGGCAGGACAGGTTCAGGGCAAGGTCGCGCTGGTGACCGGCGGCGCATCGGGCATTGGCGCGGCGATCGTGGAATTGCTGGCGCGGGAGGGGGCGACAGTGATCGCCACCGATATCGACGAGTTGAACGGCCCTGAGCTGGCCGCGCGCCTAAAGAAGGCCGATCGCGACGTGAGCTTCCTGGCGCAGGACGTGACCAGCGAGGAGCGCTGGATCGAGGTCGTGGCCGAGGTCGGCAAGCGCCATGGCCGGCTCGACACCATGGTGTCCAATGCCGGAATCGGCATCGGCGTGCCTTCGATCGTCGAGATGTCGCTTGCGGACTGGCGCAGGCAGACCGCGATCAATCTCGACGGCGTCTTCCTGTCGGTGAAGCATTCCTTGCCGTTGATGCGCAAGCATGGCGGCGGCTCGATCATCATGATGTCGTCGCTCGCCGGCCTCCGCGGCTCGGCGAACCTCGCCGGCTACTGTGCGACCAAGGGCGGCGTGCGGCTGTTTGCCAAGGCGATCGCGATGGAGTGCGCGCAAGTCGGCGATGGCATCCGCGTCAACTCGGTGCATCCCGGCATCATCGACACGCCGATCTGGGGCAAGATCCCGGCAGGCGCCGCCGGTGCCGGCCAGAATGCGCCGATCGATCCGGAGGAGCGCGCCAGATTTGCGACGCCGCTCGGCCGCGCCGGTCAGGCGATCGAGATCGCGCAGGGGGTGCTATACTTGGCCTCCGATGCGTCGCGCTATGTGACGGGCACCGAGCTCGTGATCGACGGCGGCATGAACGCAGGCGGGGTGGTGCGGCAGGCGTAAGTCTCCGTGATTTCGAATGAGGCGATCGTTTTGGCCTCGCTGTCATCACCCGCGCATGCGGGTGATCCAGTATTCCAGAGACGCCGGTGCGTGAGAGGCCGCGGCTCGCTCCGCCGCGTCGTCCCGGCCTAGTGCGCAATTGCGCAGGGAGGCCGGGACCCATACGCCGCGGCTTGTGTTGTGAACGAGACTCGTCGTTCCAGCGGTGCGTGACAACATGCATTTGGGGTTATGGGTCCCGGCCTTCGCCGGGACGACGGCGAGTGTATTGCACCGCTGGTGAGTCATAGGTTCGCGTTCTCGCGACATGATCGCAGTGGCGCTAGCCACCTTGGCGGAGCCGCGCCAGCACCTTCAGTCCGCCATAGCCGTCGGCGGGTTGCAGGCCGGTCCTGATCTGGTAGTCCTTGATCGCCTTCATGGTGTCGTTGCCGACGCGGCCGTCGGTGCCGCCGGTGTCGAAGCCGGCCTTGGTCAGGCGCGTCTGCATCTCCTGCACTTCGGCCAGCGTCAGCGCGCGCTCCGATCCCGGGAACGGCTGGATGAAGGGCGGCCCGCCGAGGCAGCGATCGCCGAGATGGCAGATTGCGAGCGCATAGTTCATCGAGGGATTGTAGCTCCTGACCGAATAGAAGTTCGGCCCGAGCAGGAAGGCCGGGCCGCCCTGCACCGGGATCCAGAGCTGCGCCGAGGCATTCGGCTGCGGGAACGGCTTGCCGTCGGCGCGCGTCACTCCAGCGCTTGCCCAGGCCGCATAGCTGCGGCTGCCGCTCGCGCCGCCGCCGGAGGCGCGGACCTCGTAGCCCCAGTGCTCACCGCGGTGCCACTTGCCGCGATTGACCAGATATTTCGCGGTCGAGCCCAGCGCGTCGTCGGGTCGGCCGAACGGGGAAACCTTGCCGTCGCCGTCATAGTCGAAACCGACATTGAGCCAGACTTCCGGCATCCATTGCGAATGGCCCATCGCGCCGGCCCAGGAGCCGCGCATTTCTTCCGGCGTGCTCCAGCCACGCTGCACGATCTTCATCGCGTTGATCAGCTCGGTCTCCCAGTAGGCCTTGCGGCGCGGCTCGTTCCAGGCGAGCGCGGCGAGCGAGGGAAACACCGGCGTCATGTGGTTCTGTTGCACCAGCGGATCGCCATAGGCGGACTCGACGCCCCACAGCGCAAGCAGCGTGCCGCGCTCGACGCCGAAGTCACGTTCGATCCGGGCGAACAGCGCCTCATTCTTCCGCAGCGCATCGCGGCCGTGGATGACGCGCCAATCGGAGACGCGACGGTTGATGTACTGCCAGGTCTGCTCGTGGAATTCGGGCTGATTGCGCATCTGCCTGAAGACGCTCATGTCGGGCTCGACCCGCGCCATGCAGCGATTCCAGGTCGCGTCCGAGATGCCCTTCGCCAGCGCACGATTGCGAAACGTATCGCGCCATTGGTCGAAGCCCGCAGGAGCGGCCGCCAAGGCGCGCAGCGGGTTGGCGAGCACGACGCCTGCGGCAATGCCGAGCTTCAGAACAGCGCGGCGGGCGGGGGAGTTCGGAGAATCATGCTGTTTCATACGGCCAGTGTAGCGGCGGGGTCGGAATGGACCAAAGCGCGGCTCCGCCGCGGTGGCTAGCTATCCTGCAAATCTGTGGCGATTTTTGACAACCAGCGCCGAACCACCTGTTCCTCCCGGGCGGAAAGACCAGCGGACAGCCGCCGCTCCAGCGCCTGGGCGTGGCGGCGGCATTGCGCGAGCAGCGTGGTTCCCCGGCTGGTCAGTGTCCATTGCAGCGCCCGGCCGTGGACGGGGTGCGGCGATTTGCGGATCGCGCCGTCGCGCTCGAGGTTGCGGATAATCACGTTGACGGTCTGCGGCGTCAGGATCGCAACCCGCGCGAGGTCGGCGCCGGAGAGACCCGGATAGGCTTTCAGCATGGTGAGGACGACGAACTGCGGTGAAGTGACGCCGAGGTTGGCGAGCGCGCGCTCCATCGACAGCCGTGACGCGGCCTGGGCCTGACGCAGCAGGTAGCCGAGATAGCCCTGCTCGCCGCGCTTGCCTTGGCCGGGTGGTGGGGGGACGGCGAGGGCGGAGGTCGGAGCTGCCGCCGGCGCCTTCCGCGCACCCACCGGCTTGCTTCCGCTGCGGCCTCTCGCTGGCCGCTTTGCGGCGACGCCGGTTTTTCCGCGTTTTCGCATCTCGGCCATGCCGTCCAAGCGCGCCTTCGCCGACGTCGATGTCTTGCCCATCATATCAGTGCTCTTATAAGATATCAGGACTCTGATAACACGAGGCAAAGTCCATGTCACATGCTCGCAAGGAATATACCGACTTCGAGAAGCTCGCGCCCGACGTGTTCGCCGTCGTGCGTTCGCTCGGCCACTTTGCGGCAAAGGCCGGGCTCGACAAGCAGCTCATCGAACTCGTCAAGATTCGCGCCTCGCAGATCAACGGCTGCGCCTTTTGCGTGCAGTATCATATCTTGCAGAGCGAGAGCCTCGGTATTCCCGCCGACAAGCTGAACCTCGTCGTGGTCTGGCGCGAGGCGCCGCAATTCTCGGCGCGCGAGCGCGCTGCGCTGGCCTGGACCGAGGCGTTGACGATGCTGCCGAACGGCGTCAGTGACGAGGTCTATGCGCAGGCCACCGCGGAGTTCTCCGAACAGGAGCTGACCTATCTCACCTCCGCGATCGCATCGATCAATGTCTGGAACCGGTTCGGCGCAGCCTATCGCTGGACGCCGCCGGCGCGGAAACAGGCGGCGACCGCGGCGGCATCGTAAGGTCGATGAAACAGATTGAACGACAACGGAACAAGGAGAAGAACCGATGACATCGATGGCTGCGCCACTGTCTCTTCCATTGGTCCGGCCGCCGCGGCCGGTTTCGCTTGCAATCGTCGCGGGATTGGCCTGCGCGTTTGTGGTCGGCAAGGCCTTGCCGAGCCCGATGGATGCGATCTCTTCGGCCATCGTGCCGCTGTGCTCGACCGCGAACGCGGCGTCCCCGCTCGACAAGGTCGAGGTCATCAGCTCGCATGCGCTGCCGAATGTGCCGGGCAAGCGCGTCACGGTGGTGCGCGTGTTCTATGGTCCCGGCGGATTTACCCCGCCACATCGCCACGCCGGCTCGGTGACGGCCTATATCACCAAGGGCGAAATCCGCTCCCAACTCGGCGGCGGGCCGGTTGAGACGTTCAAGGTGGGGCAGTCCTTCTTCGAGCCGCCGGGCTCCACCCACGTCGTCTCGGCCAATGCGAGCACCACGGAGCCGGCGGAATTGATCGCGGTATTCGTGGCCGACGAGGACGCGCAACTGACCACGATGCTCGAATAGCCGCGGGCGCGGCGGGCTCCATGCCGGCGGCTATTAGCGCGAGCGGGACGGAGGTCGCTGGTCCATCTCGGAGCCGAGATCAGTCGCAACTGGATCATCTCTGATCCAGTCAATCCGGATATGTGTTTCGCTGCTGCTGAAGAGGAAGCAACCGATGATCAATCTGAAGGGACTTTCCGCGTTTCCAATCACGCCATCGGATCGGGATGGGCGGGTCGACGTCGGTGCTCTCAGAGCGTTGCTGGACCCTCTGATTGCCGCGAAGGTGGATTCGGTCGGGCTGCTCGGCAGCACAGGCTCATACCCGTATCTCGGTCGCGACGAGCGGCGGCGTGCCGTCCAGGCGGCGGTCCGCCTGGCGGAAGGGAGGACGCCGATCTTGGCCGGGATCGGCGCGCTCCGCACCGACGAGACCGTGAGATTGGCCCAGGATGCACGCGATGCCGGCGCGACAGCAGGGCTTCTGGCGCCGGTTTCCTATACCCCGCTGACGGATGACGAGGTTTTCGAGCACTTCCAGACGGTGGCGCGCGAGAGCCGGCTGCCGATTTGCATTTACGACAATCCCGGCACCACGCATTTCCGCTTCGCGCCAGCCTTGATCGGTCGTTTGAGCCGTTTGGATGGAATCGTGGCGCTGAAGAGTCCGGCGCCGGACCCATCCGCGGTATCGGGCCATATCGCGGAGTTGCGAGCCGTCGTCCCGAGTGGCTTTTCGCTGGGGTACGCCGCCGACTGGAATTGCACCGAGGCGCTGCTGGCGGGCGGCGAGACCTGGTACAGCGTTCTTGCGGGAATTTTCCCGACGATCTGCGTCGACATCGTCCGCGCCGCAACGAGTGGCAATGCCACAGAGGCGCGACGGCTCAACGAATGTCTCCAACCGATCTGGGACCTGTTCAAGACGTTCTCGAGCCTGCGCGTGGTCTATGCAATCGCCAATCTCAGGGGGATCTGTACGGCGGAGCCGCCGCGTCCGATCCTGCCGCTGCCTGCGGGCGGGCAGAAGAAAGTCGCGGAGACATTGGCCGGAATGCAGATCGATTTCGGGTGAATCGGCTTCGTCGCTTTCAGGACTAAGCTGACATCAACCGGCCGACAACCCGTCGAATCCGCCGACCGATAGCGGTCCGGAGCCACAACGCGGCATCACGACGCGCGGTTCGTCCCGCCGTTACGCTTCACTCCGCGCCCGTCATGGGGACGATCACCACTTCCCCGGAATGCGATCTGTTTTGCGTGATTGCTGTTCACCACCAGTATGGCCACCGCCACCCCTCATAGCGGACCCATGATGATACCAGCGGCGGGCCGTATGGATCGACCCGGTCGTCTTCAGGGCGATAGCGATATCGTGGAACAATATAATAATCCCACGGAGTTGGCCTTATCACCGGCGTCGGGATGATAACCCTCGTTGGTTCATGAACGACTTGTGCTTTCCGCGTCCGGGCTTCAGCACCAGACGTCCCGAGGCTGCACAGCGCCAGGGTCGCTCCGAGAGCGCACGCAATGGTCATGATCTTCATGCATCGGCCTCCTTGCCTGAGAGTGCAAAAGGACTCTCAGCAAGGCAAGCTAATTCGCTCTCGCACAGCCTAGTTGCCGCCGCCCTCCTGCGTGTCGATGTGACGTGTGACGTCGTCGGGCGTGGCACGGGCCACGGCGGCCGCTGGTCCAAGCTCCGGCCCGATCTCGCGCCCGCGGCCGCGGATCAGCCGCTCATAAGCCGACACCAGCGTGGTGTAGGGATTGACCCAGATCCAGCCGTCGCGCGTGAACACCTGGACATCGAAATGCAGATGCCGCGACGTGCCGTTAGGGTGATCGAGATAGTTCGAGACCACGCCGATCTTCTCGCCCTCCGCGACGCGGCGGCCATTGAGCAGGCCGTCGGCATCCATCGCCGATGGATTCATGTGCATGTATCGGAAGCGGATATGTTCGGTACGGGTGTTGACCTGAAGCGTCGCCGATTGCTGCAGCGGTGAGCGGATCACGATGCTGTCGCGCACCGCAACGACCGCCTGGCGCTTGGGGTTGCATTCGTCAGCGCTGCCGGCCGGGCATGCACCCGGCCGCATGTCCTGGCCCTGGTGGCCATGGCCGCCACTGCATTGTCCGACCTCGAAGCTGCGCGCCTCGCAGAAATTGTCCTGCCAGGGATATTCATCGACACGCCCATGTTTGGGATAAGATTGCGAATGGGCGAAGGCAGGCGCCTTCTCGAGCGGAAAGCGGATCTGGGAATAGACGGTGAAGTCCGGGCGGCCACCCTGATTGTGCCGGCCACTGTTGATGAAAATATCGCCGCTCGGGTGATAGGTGAAATCGGAAGACGCCGCCGCTGGTCGTTCGGCGACGTCGCTCGCGATGTCGCTGCGCGGCTGCGACGGCTGGCCGCCGGCGATGCGCAAGGCCTTCAGGAAGCGCTCGGCCACGGGATAGGCCTCGCGGCAGGCCAGCCGCTTCGGGCGCGGCGCGCTGTCGAGGCACTGGATCGACACGACGTATGGAATTCCGAACCGGGTGAAGGCGTAGCGCACGTAGCCTTCGCGGATGAAGCGGCGGAGGTCAGGGAATTGCGTGGCGAGCGCCTTGACCGGCTCGCCCTTGCCGGCCAGCCGGTCCACGAGGTCGTAGACCAGGATCGAGCCGGAGATCTGAACCTCGACCGGCTTCGCAAAGGTCCGTTGCGGCATGCCGTCGCCCGCGCCTGATACAAGCGAGAACACGGCATCGTAGCCGGATGCGCCGGCATGGAAGAGATCCACCGCACGGAAGTCGGCCTGATAGCGCGAAACGGGCGGGTCATCCTGCGTACCGCCTTGCCGCGCCTCGAGGTAGCTTGCCGTGTCGAACGGCAGCAGCACCGGGATCGGGCTGCGTGCGATACCGGGGAAGATCGGCGATGTCGCGGCGTTCAACTGCACCCATGCCGGCGTCGAGCGCGGATCGTAGGCCGGGACCCGGCGCTGGCTCGCGAAACTGAAGCCGGAGGCGGTGGCGGGCCGGGTGTTGATCTCCTGCCGCAACTGGTTGAGCGCAGAACGCCATTCGACCCGCATGGCCGAGATGGACGGCGTCCTGAACTCGTCGGCAGACGCGCCGGTCAGGGAGAAGAGCAAAACTGCCAGCAAGCAACCGGCGAAGCTGACGACCTTGCTGCTCAATGCGACCCCCGGCTTATGCGCGACTACCGGTGAGACTAAAGCAGTTTCGGTTCCGATTGAATCGGAACCGAAACTCTGGATTCTCGTTTTGAAACGTTTTCTTCGCGCGCCTGGCTGTTACTCGCTTGGGAATGCGCTGGCCGCTAATCTTTGGCGCGTTCGACGTAGGACCCGTCCTCGGTCATGACCACGATTCGAGTGCCGGTGCTGACGTGAGGGGGCACGCCGGTGCGGATGCCGTTGGACAGCACCGCGGGCTTGTAGGACGACGAGGCGGTCTGGCCCTTGGTCACCGGCTCCGTCTCGACGACTTCCAGCGTCACGCGCTGGGGGAGTTGGATCGCGACCGGATTGCCCTCATGCAGCGAGAGCTTCACGGTCATGTTCTCCTGCAGATACGGCGCGGACGAGCCGACGATCTCCTTCGAGACCTGGACCTGGTCGTAATTCTCGGCGTTCATGAAATGGAAGCCGTCGGCGTCCTCATAGAGATAGTTGAAGTTGTGGTCTTCGACGGTGGCCTTTTCCACCTGGTCGGTGGTCTTGTAGCGCTCCGAGACCTTCACTCCGTCGCCGATGCGGCGCATTTCGATCTGGCTGACCGGGGTGCCCTTGCCGGGGTGAATGTTTTCGGCGGACAAGACCACATAGAGCTTGCCGTCCTGCTCGATGACGTTGCCCTTGCGGATGGAACTGGCGATGACTTTCAAAGGTGTTTTCCTGAATTTGGCAGCCGGGGGCGCAAACTGGATCGGCGCCCTCCCGGCCATGGCGGCGATTTCGGGCTGCAACATACTGATTTGTCCCTGAGATGCCAGCCTTTTGCAGGCAATTTCGGCAGATTGCGGACCGCCACATGGACAAGGCGAGCGTCTTTCGACAAGACAAGGGACAAATGTCGTTGCGCTTCTGTGCCACAAAGATTGTGTCGGTTGGCAGTCGGTTCAATATCAAGGGCTTGCACTTGTCTCTTAAACAAACAATGGCAGTTGCTCGGGCCGCTTGGTCGGGTCAGGCGGGGGCAAATGACTGGACCGGATAAGCCTTCTGCCTGGTGGACGCCATCGCGCTATGCCGACCGCAAGCCGTTCCTGCTGGCGCGCAGCGCAGTGACGAAGGCGCTCAGGGCCTGGTTCGAGGAACAGGGATTTGCCGAGGTCGAGACCGCGATCCTGCAGATCTCCCCTGGTAACGAGACCCATCTCCATGCGCCCCGCACCGATCTGGCACGGGCCGACGGCTCCCATGCGACGCGCTATCTGCGCACGTCGCCGGAATTCGCCTGCAAGAAGCTGCTCACGGCGGGCGAGCCGAAGATTTACGAGTTCGCGCGGGTGTTCCGCGATCGCGAGCGGGGCGATCTGCACCTGCCCGAATTCACCATGCTGGAATGGTATCGCGCCAATGCCGGCTATGACGCCATCATGGCCGATACGATCGTGGTGATCGCGCATGCCGCCCAGGCGACCGGGATCGGCCGGTTCTCGTTCCGCGGCAAGCTCGCCGATCCCTTCACCGAGCCGGAATTGCTGACGGTTGCGGCGGCGTTCGATCGCTTTGCCGACATCGATCTGCTGGCGACGATCACAGGCGGCGAGGGCGATCGGGCGGCGCTGGCGGCGGCCGCGCAGCCGCGGGTGCGGGTTGCGGACGACGACACCTGGTCCGATATCTTCAGCAAGGTGCTGGTCGAGCATATCGAGCCCCATCTGGGGCAGGGCCGCCTGACGGTGCTGTTCGAATACCCGTCGCCGGAGGCGGCGCTGGCGCGCACCAAGGCCGGCGATCCGCGCGTCGCCGAGCGTTTCGAGGTCTACGCCTGCGGGGTCGAGCTCGCCAACGGCTTCGGCGAGCTGACCGATGCCGCCGAGCAGCGCCATCGCTTCACCGCGGCAATGGACGAGAAGGCCCGGCGCTACGGCGAGCGCTATCCGCTGGACGAGGATTTCATTGCCGCGGTCGGCCAAATGCCCGAAGCAAGCGGCGTTGCGCTCGGCTTCGATCGCCTCGTAATGCTGGCGAGCGGCGCGCCGAGAATTGACCAGGTGGTCTGGACACCGCCTGCAGGAGAGCCATGAACAGGATCGATCGCAAATTGGCGGCAACCCTGCGACAGCCGCGTGAGCTGGTCGACGCCGGGCTCGCGCCCACGGAGGCGCTGCCTGAGCTGGAAAAAGTCGCTGCGCGCTATGCCGTCGCGGTGACGCCGGAGCTCGCCGCACTGATCGACCCGGCCGATCCCGACGATCCGATCGCGCGGCAATTCATTCCGAGCGCAGAGGAGCTCGTGGAGCAGCCGGGCGAGAACGCCGATCCGATCGGCGACGATGCGCATTCGCCGGTCGCCGGGATCGTCCACCGCTACCCCGACCGGGTACTGCTCAAGCTGGTTCACGTCTGCGCGGTCTATTGCCGGTTCTGCTTCCGCCGCGAAATGGTCGGCCCGGGCAAGGCCACCGCATTGTCGGATGACGCCTATGGTGCGGCACTGGACTATATCCGCGCGCATCCGGAAGTCTGGGAGGTCATCCTGACCGGCGGCGATCCGCTGGTGCTGTCGTCGCGCAGGCTGACTGAAATCATGGCCGATCTCGCCGGGATCGATCACGTCAAGGTCATCCGCATCCACACCCGCGTACCCGTCGCCGATCCCGGACGCATCACCCCGGAGATGATAGCAGCGCTGCGGCCGAATGGCGCAACGACCTGGGTCGCGATCCACGCCAACCACCCGCGCGAACTGACGCAGACCGCGCGCGCGGCCTGCGCGAAGCTCGCCGACGCCGGCATTCCCCTGGTCAGCCAGTCGGTGCTGCTGCGCGGGGTCAATGACGATGCTGCGACGCTCGAAGCTTTGATGCGCGGCTTCGTCGAGTGCCGGATCAAGCCGTACTATCTGCATCATGGCGATCTCGCGCCGGGCACCGCGCATCTGCGCACCACGATCGAGGCCGGGCAGAAGCTGATGCGGGCCCTGCGCGGCCGGGTCTCGGGCCTGTGCCAGCCGGACTATGTCCTCGACATCCCCGGGGGCCACGGCAAAGCGCCGATCGGGCCGGATTATTTGTCGCAGTCACCGTCCCGGGACGGCCAGGGTTCCGCGGAACGCCAGTACCGCATCGTCGATTATTGTGGTGACGTTCACCTTTACCCGCCGGAATCGTGAGCCAGCGATGAGCGGGGCCGGGCAGGGACCGAAAATGTTGTGATGCTCGGTGTCTTTGCGGTGCTGGTCGCCGCGGGAATCTGGCTACTTGGCGCCATGGCCGATATACGGAAGGTGCAGGATTGCGCGGCGCAGGGGCGACGCAACTGCGCTATCATCGATGTCCCGGACCGGGGACGAGAAGAAGGGCTGAGAGGCGGAGACGCAAAATGAGAAAAACAGTTTTGGCGATGGCTCTGTTGGTTGCGGCCGGAGCGCCGCAGGCCTTGGCGCAGCCGCAACAGGGCGGAGTATCCACGGTCCAGAAGGACAAGCCGCTGATGGAGGCGCCGGTGGGCCACCGCCAGCCCCGCCGCGGCGACGTTCCCAGCGAGAAGTCCCTGAGCGATCCGAACAACCAGACGAACAAGGAAGACGCGGCGCTCGACAAGAAGATCAAGAGTATCTGCCGCGGCTGCTAGCCTTTTGCCGCGGACGGCGGAGCGCGATCTCGCGCCCCGCCGCTTGCGCTCAATCCATCGTGCCGGTTCAGGCCGAGGCCTCCTTCAAGCTGCCACGTTGGACTTTTCGCCCGGCGTCGACGGCATCAGCCAGCCGGTTGAGGACATCGGCCGTCGTATCCCAATCGATGCAGCCGTCGGTGATGCTCTGACCATAAGTCAGCGCTGTCCCCGGCACGACATCCTGCCGCCCGGCAACCAGGTTGCTTTCGATCATCGCGCCGACGATGCGCTGTTCGCCGTCCGCAATCTGACGGGCGATGTCGGCGGCGACCAGCGGCTGGTTCCCCGGCTTCTTGCTGCTGTTGGCATGGCTGGTGTCGATCATCAGCCGCGCTGGGACGCCGGCGCGGCCGAGCTCGACCGCTGCGGCATCGACGCTGGCGGCATCGTAGTTCGGCGCGCGGCCGCCGCGCAGGATGACGTGGCAGTCCTCATTGCCGCGTGTTGCGGCGATCGCCGAACGGCCGCCCTTGGTGACTGCCATGAAATGATGCGGGTGCGAGGCCGACTTCACCGCATCCGCCGCAATCCGCACATTGCCGTCCGTGCCGTTCTTGAAGCCGACCGGGCAGGACAATCCGGACGCCAGCTCGCGATGGATCTGGCTCTCGGTGGTGCGCGCGCCGATCGCGGCCCACGACACCAGGTCGGCGATGTATTGCGGCGTCGTCATATCGAGGAATTCGGTGCCGGCCGGCAGGCCGAGATTGTTCACCGCCGACAGCACGCTGCGGGCAAGGCGCAGGCCCTTGTTGATGTCGAAGCTGCCGTCGAGGTTGGGATCGTTGATCAGCCCCTTCCAGCCGACCGTGGTGCGCGGCTTCTCGAAATAGACGCGCATCACGATCTCGAGGCGGTCGGCAAGCTGCTCGCGCAAGCCGGCGAGACGCTCGGCGTAATCGACGGCCGCCGCGGGATCGTGGATCGAGCAGGGGCCGACGACGACCAGCAGCCGGTCATCGGTCCCATGCAGGATCGCATGGATGGCGTTGCGGGCGCTCATCACGACCCGGGTCGCAGTCAGCGTGCGCGGGATTTCCCGCATCACCTCGTCGGGCGTACTCAGCTCTTTCAGTTCTTTGATGCGAAGATCGTCTGTCGTACTCAACACGGCTGGCTCCTTGGGATTGGGACCTGCCGGCACACAAAAAAGCCGCCAGGTCTGGCGGCTTGTTCGGGGCGTCTGCTGCAATTCTTCAGATTGAGCGCGATCCTCCTGCCGCCAGCAAGCTGTCGTAGCTAAAGTACCAAAAATAGCTGGTGGCGACGGTGATCATGGGCGGCTCTATAGCCTATCGATTTTGGCTTGTCACCCCCTTGAAGCCGAGCGGCGTTCACGAGGAGCTGCGGGCCGCCAGCGCCATGCCGATCAGGGTGGCTCCGCCGAACATCAGATTGAGGCCGACCAGAAGGCCAAGTGCCCACTGGGCCGAGCCCGGCAGGCCCGCGATGATGAGGAAGGCGATCACGATGTCCATCAGGCCGGCGACGAGCAACCACGACCAGCGTCCGGACAATTCGCGGCGATGTTCCAGCGCATACATGATGGAGGCGACGCCCTCGGCGACGAAATAGGCGCCGACCACGATGGTCAGCGTCAGCACGCCCTGAAGCGGACGCGCCAGCAATACGAGGCCGGCGAGCACGGCAAGCGCGGCCGAGATCAGCGACCACCAGAAGCCGGGCATGTGGCGCGCCCAGTAGGTCGCGATCAGGCCGCCGATGCCGCTGATCAGAAACATCCAGCCAAGGAAGATGGTGACGGCGAGGCTTGCCAGCGGCGGCACGATCATTGCGGCGATGCCGAGGATCACCAGCAGGATGCCCTCGAACAGGAACGCCTTCCAGTGCTGCTTGACCGCAGCGCTCATCTCCGATCGCAGCTTGTCGAGATCATTGGAAAGGGTCATTCGCAGATCTCCCGCTAGGCGCGTGCAATGCGATCCTAACCCGGACCGGATGCCGACGAAAAGCCCTCCGCCGCCGTCCGCATCCGGCTGCGGCCGAGGAAGTAGACTGCGCCGGTCGCGACCAGGAGCGCAAGGCCGATCAGGATCGACGTGAAGCCGATCGGGACCAGGATGAACGACGCGTTGCGTTCCGGATTGACGTACCAGTGGTGCAGCGAGGTGAGCAGAAAGGCAACGCCGGCAAAGCCGGCGCCGCCGCCGATCAGTAGCAGCGCCCACATCCGTCGCAATTGGCTCAGCCGTTCGCGCGCAACCTGGGTGCGCGGCGCGTGATGCTTGCCAACGCGCCGCACCAGCCGGACCGCAAATCCGATCGAGGAGAAGCCGATCAGCACGCTTGCCGAACCCAGCAGCAGCCGCTCGGTCGACGTGAGATCGGGTATGCGTTGCAGCGACAGCAGCGGAAAGTCGAATGCCGCATGCAGTGCGATCGGCGCGGCCAGCACGAGCGCCCAACTCGTGATGCGCGCCCAGTCGCGGTTGCCGCGGTGCGCGCCGAGCGCGCCGCCGGAGCGCGCGATCGCAAGATAGGCCCCGGCGATGATGCCGAGCGAGCCGTGGAACGGCACGGTGAGGACGCTGCGCAAGGCTGCCAGCGCGCGCCACATGTCCTTGTGCAGGACGAGATAAGCGAGGTTTTCGTAGGCGGCGAACCCCAACCCGGCAGCGGCACCGTAAACCACCGTGTCCATCGGATCGGCGAAGGCGCGGCGCCGCGACGAGACGACGACGATGACAAGCACCTTCACGATTTCTTCCGGAGCGGCGACGCCAAACAGCGAGCGGATCGCCTGCGTGATCCAGGGATCGCCGGGGATCGCGAGCAGCGCATTGAACGGCACCCGCGCCAGCCCAAGCAGTGAGATGCTGGCTGCGCCGAGCACGAATGCAAGCCACACCTGCGCCGGCGGCCCAGGGCGTTCGTCGGCCGCGATGACAAGCCACAGCACAAGCAACGCGGGTGCGATGGCGGCAGCGCCGATCACAGTCGGAAGCGACTCAAGCAACAACATGAGCCGGATGGCCCCTCTGATGGCACCAAAGCGGTGCGTGCCCAAGAAATGGCAGCAAGTTCAGCAGATTGCAAATCGGCGGCACCGATCAGGCCGGCCGACCCGGCTAGGGCTCGATCCCGTGCGAGACCGGTTTGCCACGGGCGCCGATCGCCGGGTCCATCTGTCCCGGTTCCACGCGCCCTTTTTCAGCATGATACGGTTTTCCAATCTCGTCCAGAATGTGGCTCGCATGAATCGTGCGGCGCCGACGGGCGACAAGATGCGTTCAGGCTCGGTAAAATTGTTCCGTTTCCCGAGGGCACGCTCGTCGCGTTGGCCGGGGCTCACAGCATGACACCACGTGGCTGTGGAACGAGACGCTAGGGCCGAACTGTTTCGCATTCGATTTCGTCGCGCTGAATTTCGCAAACCGCGTGGGCGAGGCGAAGTGCGGCGTGTCGCACCCAGACGATGGTTTGCAATCGACAATGGCCGTCAGGCCAACTTGCTCGGCAGAGAGACCGACACCATGACGATATCACCGCTCCACAAACCGCGGCGAGCCTCTTACCCGCCACGGGTCCAAGTTTCGGCGCCGCGCCGCTTTCGTTGCGCTATAATGCCGCCGAAACACCGACTGTCGCCGATACGGTAAACGCCAAAGATGCCTTCGATTGATGCTGCTGTGATCGTTCTTGCCGTGATCGCTCTGCTTGCGGCCTTCGTGAACGGTGCGCTTGGTTACGGATTTTCGTCGCTTACCGTGCCGGTCGCACTCGTCTTCTACACCAATCGCGTCCTCAATCCTGCCGTCGTTCTCGTCGAGGTCTTCGTCAATCTATACGTTCTGTGCATCAATCTGAGCGGCGTTCCGGCGGTCTGGAGGCGCGTGCTGCCCATTCTCATCGGCATGCTGCCTGGCATTGCAATCGGCGCCTTTGCTCTGACTTCGCTGCAACCCGGCTGGACCAAATTCGCCACCTACTCGATTATCCTGCCCCTCATCCTGCTGCAGGCAGCCGGTTGGCGGAAGCCGATCCAGTCGAAATGGCTCGTCGGTTTGCCCTTTGGAACGACGCTCGGGATCCTGTATTCGGTCACGACCATCTCGGGACCGCCGCTGGCAATTCTGTTCAACAACCAGGGCCTCGTCAAAGATGAGTTTCGCGCCGGGCTCGCGCTGGTCCGGGTGGCAGAGTCCAGTCTGACTGCGATCGCGTATTACAGGCTCGGCCTGTTCATCGAGGAAAGCCGGAGCATCCTGTTTGTGATCGTGCCCTGCGTTCTCGTCGGCATACCGCTCGGCGCCTATCTCATTCGACGGCTGGATGCCGAGACGTTTCGCCGGATATGCATGAGCTTCGACGGATGGGTCGTGGGATTCGGTCTGTCTCGTGTCTTGATCGAACTGAACCTGATGACAAGTCCGTGGGCTTACAGCGTCATGGCGGGCACGATCCTGATCGATGCCTATTTACTGTACGTCTTCTTCACTGTGCGAAGAGGGACCGTAACGTGGTCGCAAGCGTTGGCTTCGCTGAGATCTGGCCACCGAGGCGGCGGTCGGAGCTGAGAGCCACGACTGTCAGGCGGTTAACAGGCGCCGGCAGGCTTCGACGAACACTTCGGCGCCCGTGATGATGTCGGCGTCCTCGGTATTTTCGCTCCAGTGATGGCTGATGCCGCCGATCGACGGCACGAAGAGTATGGCGGCCGGCATGATCGTGGCGAGAATCTGCGCGTCGTGCCCGGCACCGCTCGGCATCCGGATCGACCGGCCGCTGGCGAAGGTCGCAGCGGCGGCTTCGATCGCGTCCTGAAACGCCTCGTTCATCATCGCCGGTGCGCCCGTTCTGATGCGCTCAACCTCGACGCTGCAACGGCCTTGCGCGCTGACGTCGGCCGCCATACGGCGCAGATGCTCTTCCAGGCGCGCGATCACCGCGGGATCGTCGTCGCGGATCTGAAACAGCATCTCGGCGCGCCCCGGAATGATGCTCGGCGCGCCGGGATCCAGCGTGATGCGGCCCGTGGTCCAGACCGTGCGCGGTCCGCATAAGCCAGGGAAGCGGTCGTCGATGGCGACGCAGAACCTTGCGAGCGCAAGGCCGGCGTCCCTGCGGATCGCCATCCGCGTGGTGCCGGCATGGTTCTGCTCGCCGGTGAATGTGATCCGGTACTGCCAAATCCCGACGATGGAGGTGACGACGCCGATCCTGAGCCCACCGCTCTCGAGCCTGTCGCCTTGCTCGATGTGCGCCTCGAGATAGCCGATATGGCGGCGGGGCTCTGCCTGCAAGCGCGGGCGGCCCGAGAGCCCTGCATCATGCAAGGCCTGGCGCATCGTGCGATCGGTGCTGCGGTCGCGTGCGGCATCGATCTCGGCTTCGCTCACAGCGCCGACATAGGATCGGCTGCCGAGGAAATGCCCGAAATGTCCTTCCTCGTCGCACCAGGCCGCGACCTCGACGGCGCCCTCTATCCCCGGATCGGCGTTGATGACGCGCGCTGCCTCGAGTGCGTAGATCACGCCGAGCGGGCCATCGAGCCAGCCCGCATGGTTCTGGCTCTCGAGATGCGAACCGGCCAGCAGCTTCGAGCCAGTCTTCGCGCTCGTGCCGAGAAAATTGCCGATGCCGTCGATCGTTGCGGTGAGGCCAGCCTCGGGCAGCCGCTGCGCGAGCCAGTGCAGCGAGCGGACATGCGGTTCCGAAAGCGTCGGCTTGTGCACGCCGGTCTTGTAGGCGCCGATCGCCCGAAGCGCGTTGAGGTCGGCGAGCACACGCCCGCCATCGAAGCGACGGTTGATCTCAGCCATGATCGGGCTCCTTTTTCCTGCGCGCCTCAATGCGGTCTTCGTTTGATGTGACGATCGATCGATACGGCAAACGATTTCTTAGCGGTTCTGCTTTTAGGTCACAGTACGAATAGCGTGAGAGTTCGATCATGTCTTCAATCCGGAACTGGGTCGGCAAGGCCGCAGTGTTGCTTCTGCCGATCGCACTCGGTGCCTGCGCGCAATATGCGCAATACGGCATGACGACCACGGCACCGTCAGGGACGGGGCCGCTGGCCTGGGACGGTGCCGGACGGGATCCGAACCTGCCGCCGCCACAGCGGCAGGCACGGAATGCGTCGGCCACCGTTGCACAATCGAGGGACGACCAACAGACCGCGGCTGCGGATGATGACGATCGGCTCGCACGCAAGCTCGTGATCTGCAGCACTTGCATCAAGCCGGCAGCGCCACAGCCGAGCGACCGTCAGGACGTGGCCAGCATCGCTAATCAGCGATAGCGCGAGATGCGCTGCCTGACCGCAATGCCGGCCATGCCCTGCAGGCCTTAGTTAGGCCACGATGTCGTTCGATGCGCAGGCCCATGACGTATGGAAGAGCCATCATTCCCGCAATCGTTGTCGCGCTTGCCGTGGCCGTTCTGATTCATGCCGGCACGCGGGCGCACGCGCACGCGCCGCCGCATTGCGGCTTCTGGACCTCGATCGAGGCCGGATTGTCCTGCAGGTGAGGTGGATCGGCCTGCGCCCGGCGGGCGGTCTGCGCGAAGCCCGCAGGCTGTCGGCCATGTCAGGCTCCCGGGAAAAGATCCTCTAGGTGCTTGCCCGTCCGGCCAATCGCCACTATACGTTCGCCCGTCGCAGCCGGTGACCGGTAGCGACCGGTCCGGCGCTTCTGACGTATAACGTATTGATTCGCCGGGAGTTTTGCTCCCTTCGTCTATCGGTCAGGACGCCACCCTTTCACGGTGGAGAGAGCGGTTCGATTCCGCTAGGGAGCGCCACTTCCTTGGGCTGTGCGCCTTTTTTACTCCCTCAGTTCGCTCAGGCCCGATGTCTCGTGATCGAATGCCAGGACACCGCCACCGATCTGCATTCGCGATCCCACCGGGACGACACGGGCGGCAATGGGGGCCCAGGGCCTCAAGCTTTGGGTTGCGCTGCGCTCGCTGATCAGGACCGGCTCGCCGCCGCGGATGAGGTCACGCGCCAGAAACGAGGTGCCGCGGACAATGTCGCTGACTTCATAAGGGCTCATCACCGAATGTCGCAGCCCGGCCATGTAGGTGCGCACCGACGCAGATTCCTTCCAGCCGCGCCGCTTCAGATAGTCGTCGATTGCGTTTTTCGCCATCCTCGAACTCACGAGTCAGGAAGTCTTCGAAAGCGCAGGTCCACACGGTGGTCATGAACAGGTCTTCGCCGACGGTCGAGACGATATCATCGATCGCAAGGCCGACTTCGTCGCACGCTTGCATGAGACGAATTCAATCATGTAGGAGTTCACTCTGAGTGGCGCGCCACGTCGCGCTTTTCCACACGAATCCGCGATTTCCTGCGATTTCATTCGCCGGCTAGCAGCCAAAAACGCTGGCACATCACGCGAATAGATGGTCTGCGCGCGATTCCCGCTCAATAGATCGCTGCAGCGAGCGCCGCCAGTAGCGCTGGCGGCGTCACCAGCACACCAATTTTCAGGAAACGCCAGGCGGTGACGTCGATGTTTTCCCGGCGCAGCGCCACCAGCCACAGGATCGTTGCAAGCGATCCGGTCACGGAAAGGTTCGGTCCTAGATCGACGCCGATCAGGATCGCGCTCAGGACCCGCGCGGGGAGGTGATCGTTGGCCGCGACTGCGCCTGCCACGAGGCCCACCGGAAGGTTGTTGGCGACGTTGTCGGCGATCGCCGTGACAATTCCAGCGCCCCAGGCGGCTTGTGTCGGTGATTTCTCGAGTCCTGCTTGCAGAAACGCGGCGAGCTGGCCGACTGCGCCGGTCTTCACCAGCGCTTCCACCATCACGAACAATCCCGCGACCAATGGCAACACGCTCCAGGAAATGCCTCCAAGCACCGGCCACGGCGACTGGCGGCCGAGCCCAAATACGGCCGTAGCCATGACAAGTGCGCAAACAAACGTCGGCAATCCCAGTTGCACATCGAGTGCCGACGCGGTCAGCAGCACCAAGCCAAGCGTGGTGATGCCGATTGCGGCGAGCCGGCCGTCGCGGCCGAGCTTGGGATGCGGCACGAACCTTGCGAGGCTTTCTTCAGCGAGTGCGCGGCGCTGGGTCAGGCGAAGCACGAAATAGGTCACCACAATCGCGGCGACCGAAGGCACCGCGAACTGGCGCAGCCATTCGAACAGATGCGGCATGCGCTCGCCGAACACCACGAGATTGGCGGGATTGGAGATCGGGAGCACGAAACTCGCGGCATTGGCGATGAACGCGCAAACAAGCAGATAGGGCAGGGGACTTGCGCCGGCGGCGCGGGTTGCCGCGTAGACCGCAGGCGTCAGCACGATGGCGGTCGCGTCATTGGAGAGGAAGACTGTCACGAGAATGCCGACGGCATAGACGAGCAGAAATAAACGCTGCGGCGAGCCGCGGGCATGTTCGACCGCAAATGCGGCCATGTAGTCAAACAGGCCCGCGTATCTCGCAAGCTCGGCGGCAAGCATCATACCGGTCAGGAAGAAGTAGACATCGAGACCCTTGGCGACACCATGCAGTGCTTCGCTCACGGACAGGAAATTGCAGACCACCAGCGCGACGGCGCCCGCGACTGCCCAGACGGCTTCGGGCAAGCGAAACGGCCGGACGATGACTCCGGCGGTGGCCGGGACAATGATGCTCCAGGTCAGAAGCGCTTCGTGCGATGGCATCGTCGTCGTCTCCAAGAGAAAGCCGAAAATCATTCCGCGGCGATACCGGCGGTCGATGGGCTCGTCCTAGTCATTCGTTCCGTCTCCGAACCGGAATGCGCACGCGTCTCCGGGAGCGCAAGCCAGCAAACGGCAAGACCAACAGCCGCGATCGCGCCGAGCGCGAGGAAGGCTGCGCTATAGCCCGCGTTCACGACGACGAGGCCCGCGAGCGTCGTGGAGAGCGCCGCGCCTATGCTTTGCGCCGTGATGACCGCGCCTTGCGCGACGTTGAAGCGCCCGGTGTTGCGCATGAGGTCGGCAACGATCACTGGTAGGATCGCGCCAAAGATGCCGGCACCGACGCCATCGAGAAGCTGCACGCCGACGAGCCAGGCCTGGTTGTCCGACAGCGTATAGAGCGCACCGCGAACAGGCAGGATGAGCAGCGCGGCAAGGAAGAAGCGTTTGTGCCCCCAGCGATCGGCCCGCGCCCCAACCAGCATCGCCATTGGCACCATCACGATTTGGGCCGCAACGATGCAGGCGGCCATCATGCTGGTGCCGAGGTTCTTATCCTGCTGCGCAAGCTTTTGTCCAACGAGCGGCAGCATCGCCGCATTCGAGAGATGAAACAGCGTTACGCAGACCGAAAAGAGCAGGAGCGGGCGGCACGTCAGGACAATGCCGAGGCCTGACGGCTGCTCGCGGACACCGTCCGGGTTTCTCCGATGCTCGTGCAGCCCACGCGCTAGGTCATGGTCGATCGCATCTTCAGGGATCGCCAGCACGCTGATGAGGCTCGCGATCGTCATGACGCCAAGCACATAGAACACGGCCTGGGGGCCGAAGAAGTAGGCCGCGCCGCCCGCTATTGCTGCAGCGGAGGCGTTCCCGGCGTGGTTGAAGCTCTCGTTGCGGCCGACGCGGGCGGCAAACGCGCGATGACCCGTAACGCCGAGCGAAACAGCGGCGATGGTCGGCGGAAAGATCACGCCCGCCGCGTGCCCAATGCTTTGCGACACTGCAACCGGCCAGAAGCCTGTGCAGAGAGGCAAAATCAGCGAGGCGCAGGTGACGACCAGCGCTGCGCAGACCATGACCAGCCGCTTTGCCCTGGTCGCATCGACCAGCGCGCCAGCCGGTGTCTGTGCAATAATGCCGGCAAAGCCGGCAATCGACATGGCGACGCCGATGCTGGCTCCGTCCCATTTCTGCTCGGTCAGGAGATAGACGGCGAGATAGGGCCCGAGCCCGTCCCGCACATCGGCGAGGAAGAAATTGGCGGCATCGAGGGCGAGGTTGGCACGTCGCCTCGATCTTGAATCGCTGGACATGTTCGGCCTCGACCCTTGACGTGATTCCGCCAATTCCTTTTGAACGCGATTTCAGGCGTGCGCGGAGCGATCGTGCTTGGCCTCTGCCTCGTGCTTGAGTTTCGGCTTTGCCTGCTTGATCGGACGGAGATCATGGCTGCTGGCTCCGATCTCCTTGGCGTGCACGACGCGGCCATGTTCGGTGTCGAGGCCGTCGCCGGTCACGGCGATCTTGGCGTTCGGCGCAAGCAGCGCGGCAACCTGTTCGGCCTCCTTGGGCCCGATACGGATCACAGTGCCGTCAGCGAGCAGCGCGCCGCGAAGTTCGCCTTTCGGACCGAACAGCGACAGTCGCACCGTTCCCTCGGCCGGCATCTTCTTCTTTTCGAGCTTGGGATGTTCGCGCTCGTGCTGGGGCCCCTGATCGATGATGCCCGCTCCGTTCGCCGCGGTGATTGCGACCGCTGCGATGAGATCGGCCTTGCGCGGCCGGACGCCGCGGACCGAGACCGCTTCGCCAGCCCTCACGTGGCGGACGAGCTCAGGCTCCATGTGCGGTGGCGTGTGGACGAGGACGGGCGCCTGCATCGCCCCGTTCATGACAAAGCCGTCGACCTCTCCGTGCGGGTTGAGAACGAAGCGTTCGACGGTGCCTTTTGCTTCGGGCAAACAGTTCGGATCAATCCAGTGCATCGTAGTCTCCTCTTCGTCTTGGTTGTGACATTCGCTCTCGGCCTCAGCCGCGCGGCGGCAGCGCGTTGTCGGCGATACTGCTGCCGGTTGCGACGTTGGTGACGACGCGGCGTCGATCGAACGGCGACGTGACCGCCGCTGCGAAAGCTTCAGCAACGAGCGTGCCAAAGCCGAAGTGCTTGTTTGTCAAGGAGTTGGCGGGAGGAAACGTCGTTCAATCGTCGTCTTTTCCGACGCGAGGTGTCGGGATTTCTGACGAATCACCGCCGATCAGGCCGTAACGCTGCATCTTGGTGTAGAGGAGCTGCCGGTTGATGTTGAGGCGCCGCGCCGCCTCGGTGCGGTTCCCGCCGCAGGCGTCGAGCGCTTTGCGGATCATCGCTTCCTCGAGCTGCGCCACAGCCGCGGGCAGATCGCGCTCCGGAGGCGCGCTCGGAATTGGACGATTTTCCCCGGCGGCGGTGTCGATATCGTCGGCCTCAATGGTGTGGCTTCGGGTCAGGACACAGGCCCGCTCGATGACGTTGCGCAATTGCCTGACATTGCCGGGCCAGTTGTAATGCGTGAGCTTGTCGATCGCGCCGCGACCGAGCTGCTTGATGTGGGGTCCAGACGCAGCCCACGAAAGGAAATGCTCGGCGAGCGGCACGATATCGGACGGCCGCTCGCGCAGCGGCGGGATCGCGATCGGAACTACGTTGAGACGGTAGTAGAGGTCTTCGCGGAATTCGCCGACCGCCACGAGCTTTGGCAGGTCGCGGTGAGTTGCGGTCACGACCCGCGCCGTGGTGAGGATCGGCTTGCCGCCGACCGGCGTGATCATCCGCTCCTGCAACACGCGCAGGATCTTTGCCTGCATCGCAAGCGGCATGTCACCGATCTCGTCGAGAAATAGCGTGCCGCGGTCGGCATCGCGAAAGGCGCCAGTGCGGTCGCTGGTCGCACCCGTGAACGATCCCTTCACATGGCCGAAGAGTTCGCTCTCGAGCAGGTCCGGCGGGATTGCGGCGCAGTTGACCGCGATGAATGGGTCGTCCTTGCGCTGGCTATGCACATGCAGCGCGCGCGCCACCAGCTCTTTGCCCGTGCCGGTTTCGCCGAGAATGAGAACCGTCGACTGGCTGTCACCGGCAAGGCCGATCGCTTTCTGCACACGCCGCATGCCTTCGCTCGATCCGATCAGGGTATCGAGGCTGCCCTTGCCCGTAGTGTTGATCGGCCGCCGCCGCGACGGCAGGCGCTCCATCAGGGTTCTCAGTTCCTCGCGTCCGATGGGTTTCGTAAGGTGATCGAAGGCGCCGAGCCGCATGGCCTCGATGGTATTCTCTGCGCTTGCAAAGGCGGTGAGCACCACCACGGCGGGCGGGCTCTCCTGCGATCGCATACGGCGCAGCACCTCGATGCCATCCATCCCCGGCATCTTGAGATCGAGCAGCACTGCGTCCACCTCGTCGGATAGTGCGGCGAGACCTTCGCGCCCCGATGAGGCCGTTTGCGGTGTGTGGCCGAGGTCGCTCAATGCCTCCGCGAGACCTTCGCGAAGCGCCGGGTCATCATCGACAATCAGGACGTTTGCCATGGCACCTCGATCTCAAACCTCGCGCCGTGCTCAGTGTGCGCAAGACGAGCTTCTCCGTGGTGAGCACGCGCGATCTCACGCACGATGGCAAGGCCGAGTCCCGTTCCCTCGGCGCGCGCGGTGGCGAACGGCTCGAACAGCCGCTCGCGCATCTCCTCGCTCACCCCTGCGCCGGTGTCGGTTACCGAAAGCAACAAGTTGTCGTGTTGCCGCAGGGCGTCCACCACAACGCGCCCCCCCGCCGGCGTGTTCTGGATGGCATTGAGGATCAGGTTGTCGAGAGCGCGCTGCATCTGGGAGGGATCAAAGCGAGGCAACGGATCGTTCGGCGCGGTGGTTCCCGTCTCAAGCGACAGGCCGTTGGCCGCTGCCAATTCCCGGTGCGGTTCGATCGTGCTGTCCAGAAATGACGCAAGCTCGACCTCCGTTGACTTGAGTTCGCCGGCCTGGGTCATTTGCAGCAAATTGCGGAGCAACGTATCGAGCCGCGCGACCTGCTGAAGGATCGCCTGCAGCGCGGTGGTCTTGCGCGCCTCGTCGCTCGCGGCGAGCGCGTTTTCCGCCTTGAGCCGCATAGCCGCGATCGGATTGCGTATCTCGTGTGCAAGTCCCGCCGACAGCCGCCCGACGGCGGCAAGGCGCTCGGCTGTACTTGCGCGATGCCGCTCCAGCGCAAGCCGTTCGCCTGTCTGGTTCAACGCGTCAACCAGCCGGTCGAGCTCCTGCTCGCCGGTACGCGGAAGTTTTGGAAGGTCGACCGACCCGAATTCGCTCTTACCCAGTGCTTTCTCCAGCACCGCAATCTTCCGCGACCATGACAGCAGCACCCGCGCGAGCCAGATCGCCGAGCCGAAGATGGTAAGTGCAAGCACAAGCAGCCCGCTCAGCAATTGCGTGTAGGCCGGCCCCTCCGCAGTGAAGGCGCGTGTCATCGTCCAGGCGGTGGCGCCCTGCAGGGGACCGCGGAGCGGGCAGGCGTGCACGAGCAGGACTTGCGAGCGCGCCGGCTGCTGCCGGCCCGCCGGCTGGCCGGAACGTACCGCTTCGGCATTGACGTCACGGATCGTGTTCAGCTCTGCGGCGGGAAGATCCGTCTTCGGACCGGTACCCTCATAGGAAGGGAAGGCGTAGGCCAGAGAGCCCGAACCGGCCTGCCAGATGCCTCCCTCGACGCCGATGGCGCTGGAGAGCGCGACCTGAACCAGGCTCGTAAGTTCCTGCTTCAGCCGGTCGTCAATCGGCCCGCCGGTCCAACCGGAGACGAGGAATTGGTAACGGTCGGCGATGTCCCGGCAGGCTCGCGCCACCAGCTCCTCTGAGCGCGCAACGCGTGCGTTCGCCGTCTGCTGGAAGGACTCGAACAGGAGGTAGGCCGTTGCCGCTCCCGATATGACCAGCATGATCCAGAGCGCCAGCAGTCGCGACCAAAGAGATCGCATCGAGGTTCTCGCGAAATGAAATTGCTCTTCAGCTTATACGTGAACGGATTCGGCGCAATCGAAAATCCCTGCAAATTCATGGGATTGTCACCGCCATTGATCGGCGGGAGCGCTGCCGCGGGCCACCGGTACTTCGATCGCTGCAATCCGCGGCGATTTCGCAATCGATTGTCAAGCAACCGGGATTAGGGCTGGGCTTCGGGGATGATGCGATAATGTTCGGGACCAAAAAGCGCGACGCGCGCAAATCGCTGCGCCGGCCCGGTTGGGTCACCCTTGAAGGTGGGTTTGCCGCGCGGCCCTGTCTCGTCGAGGATATGTCGTCGTCGGGTGCAAAGATCACGGTCCAAGACAGCAACACGCTGCCGACGAGGCTGCGGCTGGCGTTCTCGCGCGACGCCCGCACCGGGCGGGCCTGCGAAGTGGTCTGGCAGGACGGCAAGACGTTCGGCGTCAAATTCGTCAGCTAGCCTGGACCGGCTGCACGCGATAAAAGGCCGAATGCTGAAAACATGCCTCGTCATCACCGCTGTGCTGCTTCCGGCGGCCGCGCTCGCGCAGCAGGGCAGCGGGCAGAAGTTTCAAACGCCGCCTGATGCCTGGAAGACGCTGCCGTCGAAACGCTCGGCGCGAAGCAATCCCTGCGCATCGTTCGGGCCGGGCTTCGTCAAGCTGGAAGGCAGCGACACCTGCGTGAAGCTCGGTGGCGGCATCAGCGTGGGCGGCGGAATGTCGACCGGGCGTTGAGTGACTTTCGTCTGCTAAGACATCGGCGGTGCGACGAAACGGAGGAAGCCCGGCCGTTGCCCGAGTTCGCCGAACCAGCGCTCGAGGTTGGGCAGCCTCGGCTTGACGACGCCTTCGACGCCGAGCCAGCGCCGCGCAAAAGTGCCGATCGCGATGTCGGCGATCGTGAACTGGTCGCCCTCGATGAAGCGGCGGCTCGCGAGCTGGGCCTCGACGACCTGCCACACCACGCCCTCGGCATCGACGTCTTTTTGGATCTGCACCATGTCGCGCTTTTCCGGCGGCGTGCGCACCAGCGCCCAGAACACCGGCCGGTCGACCGGCTGCACCGTCGACAACGTCCAGTCGAGCCAACGGTCGACTGAGGCGCGCGCCTTTGGCGCGTGCGGATAAATTGGCGAGCCCTGACCGTGGGCCATGCAGAGATAGCGCATCACCGAATTGGATTCCCACAGCACATAGTCGCCGTCGACCAGCGTCGGGATACGACCATTCGGGTTCATCGCGAGGTATTCGGGCTGATCGTTCTTGCCGAACTGCATGCCGGCGTCGATGCGCTGATAGAGCAGGTCGAGCTCGGCGAGGCACCACAGGACTTTCTGCACGTTGACCGAATTGGCCCGGCCCCAGATCGTCAGTTGCGGCTTGCTGTCGGTCACGCGTTCTCTCCCGCGGTTGTGCTCGGCCCGTGTTCTTAGCGCAGTCGTCTACGAAAAGCGCTCGATGAATTGTATTAGGAGCAATAAATCGACACCTCGCTGCGCAGAGGCAGGGTCTCATGTACAAGGCGCGGTCGCGCGTGTGTTTTCAGGATGGTGGAAGCTCGGAAAGTGAGAGCCCGATCCTGAATAATGAGTAGCCGTCGCGATCGACGGCTTCGCGCACCTCGGGATTGACGTCGTCAGCGCGTCGCGTGCGCGTCAGCCACTCGCCTTCACTTGTCGCGGACGGAAAGGACGCGTCCGCCTTCACCGCCAGGCGGTAGGCGGGATGGCGGACGTGCACGTGGAATTTGTACAAGGCTTACCAGTGGCCGGTGTTCGGCATCGACGTCCAGGGCTCCGCCGGCGGCTTCGGATCGCCCTTTTGCAGGAGCTCGATCGAGTGCAGGTCGGGCGAGCGCACGAACGCCATGTTGCCGTCGCGCGGCGGACGGTTGATGGTGACGCCCATCTTCATCAGCCTCTCGCAGGTCGCATAGATGTCGTCGACCTCGTAGGCGAGGTGACCGAAATAACGGTCCTCGCCATATTTCTCCTCATCCCAATTGTAGGTGAGTTCGACCAATGGCGCGCCGCGAGTCTGGGGCAGCGCCTTGAGCAAATGCACGTCCTCGGGCGCGCAAAGGAACACCAGTGTGAAACGCCCCTTGTCGTTGTCGATGCGGCGGACTTCCGTCAGCCCCAAGGCGTCCTGATAGAACTTGAGCGCCGTATCGAGGTTGCGGACGCGCAGCATGGTGTGAAGATAGCGCATGGTTGGGGCTCCCTGGATTTCCGGAGACGGTTCTGGTTGGATGGTTCGCGCCCTCAATAGCAGCAAAACGCTTGCTGCGGCAGGGCGCTATCCAGCCGGTCCGGCATGCGCGCGGTCACGATTTGGAAAGGCCGCCACGCCTCGACACGGGCCGACAGGTGCCGAGGCTGCGGCAGATTACGCCTTGATGTCGAGGATGGTCTCCACGGCGTCGCGGTCGGCCTTGTTCTTGGCGGCGAACACGTCCAGCACGTCCTCGCTGACAATGCGGGGCTCGGCCTTCGCGGTCTGGTCGGCGACGAGCTGCACTCTGGCTCGTGTCACTTCGGCAGGCACCGGATAGATGAGCATGACTTTCCTCCGGCCCGACCTTGCCAGCGCGCTCTTAACGATTTGTGAATAAATGCTGGCGGGGAACCCGGGCCTCCCACCGGCTCTGCCGGGTGAACGAACCGCGGCATGCCGCCGCTCGCAGATCGTCCCGGTTCGCGCAATAATGCCGCACGGAGGCAGACGACACGAGCGATGAAGAACGGGCTTTACTCAGTTCATATGCACATGACCGACGGCGTGAAGGGACGCGACAGCGGCATCCTGATCCTGCGCGATGGCGTCCTGATCGGCGGCGGTCCTTATTTCTGGTCGATCGGCGCCTACACCGTCGGCGACGGGACCTGGAAGGGCCATCTCAGCACCAGCCAGCACACGCCGCTACCAGATCCATTCGTTCGCCCCCTGGCGGGCGGGCAGGAGGTCCACAGCGGCTTCTCCGGAACGTTTGGAGAAGATGGCGCGGATGCGTTTGGCACGGTGCTGGTGGGAACGCGCAGCCTGAGTTTCCGGGCCACTCTGAAATGGCTGGCGGACGCATGAGAGCTCACGACGCGAACGCTGTGGATATGTGCGCAGCAAGGATATTGTATTTGCTTGGTGAATTCCGTTCTCGCCGCTGTGGATTTGCTGCGGATAATTGCTGAACAAGCAGTGGACGATTTTCGCATCGGCCGACCTGCCACGCTGGCCAGTCCGCAGGTGACCGACACAAGCCGGGTTAGCATAGCAACCTTCGGTCGCTAGTCGGGCAGCTTCCCGTTCGGATGCTTGTGGTACATCGCAATGCCGATGAAGCCGGCAAAGCCCAATACGTTCAGCAGAAGTTCCATCCACGCTGGCATGCTGCCAACCCTCTCTTGGCTCTAGCTTTTAACCCCAAGGTTGTTTTTTTGTTCATACACTAACCGATGGTAGCTCTGCGCAATCGCATGGCTATGGAACTCGGCGGTTCCGTTCGAGGTCCGATCTGAAACCGCCGCTGTGCGATTTGCGTTATTCGTCAGTCGTCAATTCGTCAGATCATGTGAGGAGGTTGCGCATGAAAAAGGGATTGGCAGTTCTGGCGACGGTCGCGACGGTTGGCGCGACCATGGTCAGCGCGCCAGCGCAGGCGCGCGGTATCTGGCCAGGCTTGGCATTCGGCCTGGCCGCCGGCGCGATCGCTGCAGGTGTCGCGGGCGCCTACGGCCCCTACTACTACGGGCCGGGTTACTATCCCAGATACTACTATGGGCCGCGCTACTACGGGCCGCGCTATTATGGTCCGGGACCCTACGCCTATTATGGTGGGTACTACGGCGGCCCGTACTACCGGCGCTATTATTGGCACCATTATTGGTGATAGCCAAAAGCCCGAAGCACATCGCTTCGGGCTTTTCGATTCCGCATCGGTGGCGATCGGTCGGGATGCCGATCGCGCGGCGTAGTCTCTTGTCGGCGTGATCTGCGCACGCAGGCTGCGTCACTGTCGTGAGGGAACGCACCAGCTCACGTCATGGACCTTGCCGACGTCGTACGATGTCACACCGTTTTGCGTTGAAATCCGCTCCAGGCGTTGCCGAGCGTGTTGGCGTAATATTCCTGACGATCGCGCTCGAACTTTTGTTGTGTTGCCCGGAAACTGGCGACGCGTGCGGCGATCTCGTCGCGTTCACGCGCGACCGCCTCTTCCTTGTCAGTCATTGCCCATCCTCTTGGTGGCGCTGCCCCGCGGCGCATAGGCAGGGGTGATCTTGGCGTGAGTGCGGAGCTCGCGTTGCGGGAATGTGGTCAACCAGTGGCGGGCTTCTCGTCAGCCAAGTCTGGACGCACCGGGGCAGCGAAGAACTCGCAAGCTTGCGATCCGTCCGCCAGGGCGACTTGCCCGGCGGCGCTGTGTCTTCATTGCGTACCGATCTGGCAACCGATCGGACCGTGCTATAGTCGGAGCGACCAACCGGATCATTTCACGTGATTGCAAAAGACCTGCGGAGCGGCGTCGAAGAACTCGGCAACATGATAGCCGAGGCATCGACTATCGTTCCGTTCACTGGCGCCGGCATCTCCACCGAGTGCGGCATTCCCGATTTCCGCTCGCCCGGCGGGATCTGGAGCCGCAACCGGCCGATCCCGTTCGACGAGTTCGTCGCCAGCCGGGACGCGCGCGATGAATCGTGGCGCCGCCGCTTTGCGATGGAACCGACCTTTGCGGCAGCCAGTCCAGGCCGAGGCCACCGCGCGCTTGCATCGCTCTATCGGGCCGGAAAGGTTCCTGGCGTCATCACGCAGAACATCGACAATCTGCATCAGGCGTCCGGCTTCAAGGCGGGCGATGTTGTCGAGCTGCACGGCAATACAACCTACGCGCGCTGCATTGGCTGCAGCAAGTCCTACGATCTGCCGTGGGTGAGGCAGCAATTCGACGCGACGGGCAGCGCACCTGATTGCGCGGACTGCGGCGATCCGGTCAAGACTGCAACGATCTCGTTCGGGCAGGCAATGCCCGAGGACGCCATGATGCGCGCGACGGAACTCTCTCAGCATTGTGATCTGTTTCTCGCAATCGGATCTTCACTTGTGGTGTGGCCGGCCGCGGGCTTTCCGATGATGGCGAAGAACTGCGGCGCGCGGCTCGTGATCATCAATAATGAGCCGACCGATCAGGACGACATTGCCGATCTCGTGATCCGCCACGACATCGGCGAGACGCTCGGTCCATTCGTGGGCAATTGATGCTCGCTTGATTCGCGGCTGTGCAAGCCTGTTCATAGTTCCCGGCAGATCGGTTTTTTAGCTATGCGCGGCAGGCGGGAGTGTTATCTTTTGATTCGAGATTCGCGCAGCGTTCTCGTGAGTTGGTGATGGGTAGCAGCGTGTTCAGGCGTCGCCGTAACGACGGCAAATTGCAATTGAAGTGTGGGGTCCGGGGTCATGGGGTCGGACGGATTTGAGTCCAAGAAGCTCGGCGGACCGCCGGCGAGCGGAAGCGGGCAGAACAGATTTGGATCGGGCGAGTATGCAAGCGGCGCGCCGCGCGATCCTGCGATCGACGCGTTCTCCGGACTTGGCGACGCCGCTGCCAACCTCGTCGAGATTTCCGGCGTCATCAAGTGGTTCGACGCGTCGAAGGGTTACGGCTTCATCGTTCCCGACAATGGCTGGCCCGACGTGCTGCTGCACGTGACGGTGCTGCGGCGCGACGGCTATCAGACCGCCTATGAAGGCGCGCGCCTTGTGGTGGAATGCGTGCAGCGCGCGAAGGGGTATCAGGCTTTCCGCATCGTCTCCATGGACGAGTCGACGGCGATCCATCCGGCGCAGATGTTGCCGCCGCGAACGCACGTGACCGTGACGCCGACCAGCGGGCTCGAGCGCGCGCAGGTCAAGTGGTTCAACCGGCTGCGCGGCTTCGGCTTCCTGACCTGCGGGGAAGGCACGCCGGATATCTTCGTCCACATGGAAACGCTGCGTCGGTTCGGCATGACCGAACTCCGCCCCGGTCAGTATGTGCTGGTGCGGTTCGGGCCCGGCTCCAAGGGCATGATGGCTGCCGAGATCCATCCCGAGAGCGGCCCGTCGGCACTGTCGTCGCACTAGCCATGGGTGAGGAGAGCGTCCTGACGGAAACGTGAGCCGTCAGGCGGTCCCCGAGGCTCTGGCATTTGCCGCAATCGTCGGGTTAGGGTCCGCCCGGACAAAATCTCCCCGGCGTGAGTATTTATCGATGAAGTTTGATCGTGTTGGTGAGCGGCTCCGTCGCTGGCTGGTAGCCGCGCTCGTCATCCTGTTCGGCGCGCTGGCCGGGCCGCGGGCACAGGCCGCGACTTTCGAGCCGCTCGAGATCGTCACCAAATCAGGCGTTCACGTCTTCTCGGTCGAGCTCGCGACCACCGAGCAGGAGAAGGAAACCGGCCTGATGTACCGCAAGGAGCTCGCCGACGGCAAAGGCATGCTGTTCGACTTCTCGCCGGAGCAGGAGGTGTCGATGTGGATGAAAAACACCTATATCTCCCTCGACATGATCTTCATTCGTGCCGATGGCCGCATCCTGCGCATCGCCGAGAACACCGAGCCGATGTCGACGAAGATCATTCCCTCGCGCGGGCTCGCGAAGGGCGTCCTGGAGGTGATCGCGGGGACCGCGCAGAAATACGGCATCCAGCCGGGCGACCGGGTGGCGCATCCCCTGTTCAAGGGCCGCTGAAAGACCCGACAGGGTGCCTTGCTGGCGCCGATTTATGCGTGTATCGACAGGCTTCTCGGAAATGTCGGGGTATAGCGCAGCCTGGTAGCGCGGCAGTTTTGGGTACTGCAGGTCGTTGGTTCGAATCCAGCTGCCCCGACCATTCACCTCATCCCATCTCAGGTCATCTGGACGCTGTTTGAGCGGCTAGGCGTGTCCGTACCAAGGACGGTCGCGGCCGGCCAGGCGGTCGCACGCACGCCGGGTCGAGCGGATGTGGCTTGCCGATCGAGCGAGCGGGCTGGCAGGGTAAGGCTGCCCCGACAAGAACAATCCGTGAGGACCGCCATGGCGCGCAGACTGATCGACATCTCCGTTCCACTGCAGAATGACGTTCCGGCCGATCCGCCCGGCAATCACCCGACCATCCAGTATATCGACCACCAGCAAGGCCTGCCCCGCATGTTGCAGTTCTTCGAGGGATTGAAGGCCGAGGATCTGCCGGATGGGCAGGGCTGGGCCGTCGAGCAGGTCTCGCTCTCCACCCACAATGGCACGCACCTCGATGCGCCCTGGCATTTCCATCCGACCATGAACCGCGGCGAGCGGTCCTGGACCATCGACGAGGTGCCGCTGGAGTGGTGTTTCCAGCCGGGCGTGAAGCTCGACTTCCGGCACCTGCCGGATGGTTACGTCGCGACCGCGAAGGATGTTGAGGCCGAGCTCAAGCGCATCGGCCACACGCTGTCACCGCTGGAGATCGTCGTCGTCAACACCAGCGCCGGCGCCAAATACGGCCGCCCCGACTACGTCAATTCCGGCTGCGGCATGGGCTACGAGGCGACGATGTATCTGCTCGAGCGGGGTGTGCGGCTGACCGGCATTGACGGCTGGAGCTGGGATGCGCCGTTTGTTTACACCGCGAAGAAGTACGCCGAGACGAAGGACGCCAGCCTGATCTGGGAAGGTCACAAGGCCGGGCGGCACATCGGCTACTGCCATATCGAAAAGCTGCACAATCTCGAGCAGCTTCCGTCCACCGGCTTCATGGTGTCGTGCTTCCCGGTGAAGATCGAGCGCGCGTCGGCGGGATGGACGAGGGCGGTCGCAATCATCGATGGCTAGCCTCGCCATCGCATTGCGGGAACATCGGCGTGCCGATCATTACTGGTGGATTGTTGCCTCGCGGCTACAGCCTTAGGCTCTCAAATCTGCTCTCATACACGCAGTGGTCGTAAGCGTGATCGACGACCGGGCAGGCGGCTCGCCGTCGATCTCATGGCTTCCGCAGTTCTCTCCCGTGGACTGGAGCCCCGGCGTCATCCGGGGCTCTTTCTTGCCCGGCAAGCGGAAATCCCTTGGCATAAAAAAATCAGGTGCGCCGGGACCGGCGTACCTGACGTCGTGTTGTGGATTTCGGTTACGCGGGGCCGGACGCTGTTACCACCGGCAAACGCGAACGCCGCGCGGGGTCCACCAGCAACGGGGGCCGGGCGCGTAGTAGCCGCGGGGATAGTAGCCACGGCCGCGGTATCCCCAGCCGCCGCGGTAGCCCCAACCGCCGCGATAGCCCCAGCCGCGTCCGCGCCATTGCGCCTGTGCCGGCGTCGTCGTCGCGCCCAACAGAATGGCGGACGAACTCGCGACATAGACGAACAGCAAAGCGATCGCCGCCAGGCAGCGCGTCAGGACATTGTAGCGTTTCGTCATTCCAGAATCTCCAGATCACTTCCAAACAGCAGCAGCGATGCTGGCTGTCTTGCTTAGACGCGCGACACCGACACTCGGTTCCGATGCGCTAAGACAATATCTTCACTAAGGTTCTTGCGAGTTTTCACGAGTCTATTGAGACGATCAGATCGGGTCAAGTTACTGGAGCGGTTGCGATGGATGATCGTGTTGCTGTGCTCTCTTGTCGTTCATCTGCCGTTCATTCTGTTCATCTTGATCTGCGGTCGATTTGATTTGTGCATCGCGGAAGCCGAAATTTGAAGCATCAAGGAATCTGCCACGAGAACTTGAAGTCGACACGATTTGTCAACATTACGAGCCGCCCCTCCGAAGAGTGTCCATGCCCAAACAACACACCTACGTCCTTGGTCTCAACAGCTACGACCATGATGTGAGCGCCTGTCTGCTGCGCGACGGCGCGATTGCGTTTGCGATCTCCAAGGAACGGATCACCCGGGAGAAGCATGCGTCCGGCTTCTACAAGGAGGTGATCGACTATTGCCTCGCGGCCGAGGGCATCACGCTCGACGACGTCGATCTCGTCGTGCGCAACAGCTACATCCTGCCGGTGCCGGAGTTGGAAGAGCGGCTTGTCCATCAGGATATGCCGGGATTCCTGCCGATCGCCGAGCGGGACGAGGCGATGAATCATCCGCTGTTTCGCTCCAAGTCCGACAAGGTGGTGTCGATCTCGCATCATCTCGCGCACGCCTACAGCGCGTTCGCGGTATCGCCGTTCCGGGACGGGGTGGTGATGATCGTCGATGGCGTCGGCAACTATAGGTCCGATGCGATGGAGCCCTATCCGTCCGACGATGGCGACAGCCCGCTGGCGCGCGAATCCGAGAGCTACTACAGGTTCGACGACGTCTGGCTTGAATGCCTGAAGAAGGTCTTCATGGAGCCGGCCCGCGGACTGCTGAGCGACGAATTCTACAACATGCCGGGCCTTGGCGCGCTGTACAGTCGTGTCTCGACCTATGTGTTTGGTGACTGGAACAAGTGCGGCGAGCTGATGGGGCTCGCGCCCTACGGGCGCCGTGAGCAGGTGGGTCATCTGCTCGAGATGACCGACGGCAAGTTGAAGGTGCCGTTCTGGACCGCCGAGAACCAGCAGCCTTATGTGCTCGACAGTGGCAGTTGGGAGAAGAGCCCGGCCATGCGGCACTGGGAGGATATTGCCTGGCGGGTGCAGGACGATACGGAAAACGTGCTGCTGGCGCGGGCGCGCTGGCTGCGTGAGACCACGGGAGCGAAGAACCTTTGCATCGCCGGCGGCGTCGCGTTGAACTGCGTGGCCAACGGACGCATCGCGCGCGAATCAGGCTTCGAGAATATCTGGATTCAGCCGGCCGCCGGCGACGACGGCATCGCGATCGGCTGCGCCTACTACGGCTGGCTGGAGGTGCTCAAGCAGCCTCGTTGCTTCGTGATGGATCACGCCTATGTCGGCAGGCCCTATAGCGACAACGAGGTGGCGGCAGCGTTGCGGAATTTTCTGGTCCGCATCCAGATCGACGCCAGGCGCAGCGACAACATCTGCCGCGACACTGCCAGACTGCTCGCCGATCAGCGCGTGATCGGCTGGTTTCAGGGGCGGTCGGAATTCGGCCCACGCGCGCTCGGCAACCGCAGCCTGATCGCCGATCCGCGCCGGGCCGAGATGAAGGACATCCTCAACAGCCGGGTCAAGCACCGGCAGGCGTTTCGTCCGTTCGCGCCGATCGTGCTCGCGGAGCGCATGAAGGAGGTTTTCGAAGGGGAGGAGGACTCGCCCTTCATGCTGATCGCCAAGCCGGTCCGGCCGGAATGGCGCGACAGGATTCCGGGGATCGTGCACGTCGACGGCTCAGCGCGCGTGCAGAGCGTGCGGGAGGCGACCAACCCGATGCTTTATCGCCTCTTGAAGGAGTTCGAGGCGCTCACCGGCGTGCCGGTGCTGATCAACACCTCCTTTAATGTCAAGGGCGAGCCGATCATCGAGACGCCTGAGGACGCCGTAAGCTGCTTCCTTACCACCGGGATCGACAACCTCGTGATGCACGACACGCTGGTGTCGAAGAATAAGACGCACAAGATCGTTGCGCCGGTCATGAAGACATTCGGCGACGTCACGACGATCGTCGCGGCGACGGCTCCGCCAGAGGGTGGCCGCGCCGGCTGAGACGCTCGGCGCGCGCGCCACGAGGTGCGGGACGGGGACTATGAGGAAGCGGGCGGCTCGATACCGCGCCCCAATGCGAACTGGCCGACCGGGCCCTCGACGTGAAACTCGAGGCCGGTCATTTTCGCGAACAAGTCGATATTGGTGGTGCCGATCGCACAGCCGCCGAGGCCCAGATCGGTCACCATCATGTACAATGTTTGCGTCAGGACGCCGACGTCCTTCAGGATCAGCGCATAGGCGATGGCGCTGTACTTCCAGGAGATCCGGCCAAAGCGCGCCGCGATCGTGATCAGGATCTGCGGTGGAGACGGCGCGTCCATGGCAAATGCCGCGCTTTGCAGCATGGCCTCGAACTGTTGCGGGTGAACGTCGATGGCCGTCAGCGCGTGGGCATCGGCATCATAGTGATAGAATCCCCGCGCCAGCCCATCGCAATTGGCAATGGTCAGATAGAGCTCAAGCTCGTAAGCGCTGCCGGCCGCGGGATATGGCCTCGCCGTATATTCATACTCGACGTCGGGAGCGTGGTCCGTGATTTCAAGCTGGCCGCGCCATTTCGATCGGGCGCGTGCGACACCGTTGAGGAGGATTGAAAGCTCACTCAGCGCGATCGGTTTCCGGTCGTCGAAATCACGCGTGGAATGCCTTTCGTGCAGCAGCCTTTCGAATGGCGAGGCGATCCGGTCCGGCGGCGGCAGCCTGACGGTCGTGCCAGGCCAGGCAGGCCGGATTGCGGGCAGTGGCGAGATCACACCGGCGTACGGGTAGAGGCCGCCGAGTGGATTTGCCTGCCGGCCCTCGGTGCTGCGGGCATGGAACAGAAGGTCGTGAAAATCCCAGAGGACCAGGGCGTCGTCTCCCTCGACCTGCCGAAGCGTGTCGCGCTTGGCCGCCTCGACCGTGAAGAGAATCTGGCAATCCAGCAGCAGCGCGAGCAGCGCCGGCCCCGGATAATCGTTCCGCCGCCGGATGCGGCCGATCGGTTGTGGTGTGACGAGCATCGTGAGCAGGCTCGCGATCCGTGGATCGCATATCCTGAACACGGCAGCAGCCCGCGGCGATTCCAGCACCATCTCGGTCCCGCGCCGGCGCAAATAGGCGAAGCGTGACAGGGCAATCATCGTCGCATCGCTCAGCTTTTGCACCTGCGGCCAATAGTCGGGCGTTTGCGGCTCGATCACCGCCAGGTCTTTGGTGTCTTGTGTGCTCCGCAGGCAGTATTCCACGAGGCCGCGGCGCGCCAGTTGCCGGACCAGGCGCGCGACGTCGCGCTCGATCTCGTCGCCTTCGGGCGACAGGGAGGAGAGCTGCAAGCCTTCCCGCAATCCCTTTGCGCGCTTCGCTGCCGCGGCGCTGAACTTGCCGAGCGGCTCCGGATAGCCGTCGACATTTGCGGCCGTGCTGCCGTCGGCCTGAGCCTCCAACGCGACGCGTGGATTGAGCCGAACGAGCAGCAACGACGGCGCGGTGCCTTGCGATCTCTTTGCTGTGGCCGCGGGCACGCCGGTATCACCTCAGGTGTGCGGGAGGAATGGCGTCAATTCGCTTTCCGGCGTTGGTCGATGGCGTAAGCCGAGCTTGACGGGCACATCATAGAGCCGTCCCGGCGCGAAGCGGCGATAGAAATGACGCATGCCGGGAACGATGACCCTCACCACGGGGACCTCGACGTCCGGACGGGTCTGGTCGAGAACGAGGAAGTCCATACCCGCGCGCGCGGCGATGTTGACGCAGGCATCTACCTGCGCCCGCGTATTGTCGAGCGGCAGGTTTGATGCGGCCGCCGGCGGCGCGATCGGGTTCGGGCTAGGAAGCAGGAACGGATACTGTTCGAGCCGCAGCGGATTGATGCCATCGAGGCTCGGCTTCTCGCCGCTGCCGCCGCCCATCAATCCGATCGACAGGAACTGATTCAGCTCCGTCAACGACCGCAGCAACGCGATGCGCGGATCGAAGTGGGCGCCGGATCCGAACTCGATGTTCTCCTGTCCGTTCTGCATCCAGTGCACGATCGCGACATAGGCAGGCACGCCGAGATCGCTCGTGATATCGAGCACCCAGAGCCGGCGACCGGAGTCCTCGAGCTGGGTCTTGAGATCGTGGACATAGGAGTCGTCGAACTTGTTGAGATCGACCTCCGCCCGTTGCGATCGGTTGTACCACCAGATCGCGTAGGCATCGCGCTCCATCAATTCGAGGAAGCCCTGCACGATTGCTTCCTCGCGCGTATTGCCGGCCGCGCAGCCGTTGGAGTCGGCGGCGAAGGGTGCTGGACCGTCGTAGAAGAAATATAACAAGCTTGTCGGAACATGTCTGAAGTGCTTGTCGCGCAGCGACCAGACCGGCGACCACTCGATCCGCGCCGACGGATCAAACGGCTCGGGAGCCGGTTGGGTGTGATGAGAATCGTGGTCGTTCGGCCGCAATCGGGTGCGGTATTGCTCGTCGCTGAAGAGCAGAATGTCGTTGGGTCGGATCGCATCGCCCGATGGAAAGTCCGTGAAGCGCTTCCGGATCCGGATCTCGTCGCCTTGAAAGATTCCCGAGTAGCGCTCGATCGCTTCCATCAGCGCGCTGGCTTCGCCTTGTTCGGCCGTGCTGCCCTTGCCGAAGCTGCCGCCGCTTAGGCCCGCCCGAAGCTCGTCGAGACTTTGCGCCGGCGCGGAGAAATTATGCTGGGCGTAGAAATTGGTATTCATCGGCAGATCGACGTCGATCCGCTCCAGCCGTTTCACCACGCCGGTGAGAGGGCTGACATGCTTTCTGAACCGCGCCACCGTGGCCCGCGACGACACCGTGCGGTAGCCGCCGCTGGTCATGACAAGCCTGGCGCCCGGTCCCAGTTCGATCGGCCGGGCCGCGCGCCGCGGGTTCTGCAGTTGCTTGCTGCCGCACGTCGGACATTGCGGGCGCGCCGCCACATAGTGCCTGGCGATGGTCGAGCCCAGCAGGTCGAGGCTTATGATGTGATTGTGCAGGTCAGTGCGAAAGCCGCTGGCGATCGCCTTGGCGATCTCGATCGCCGCGAACTGGATGCCGCTCTGCCCGACCATGTGCTGCGCAAGCGGAGAGACCGCAACGGGCGGCACGGCGCCGCGATCGAGGAATCCCTTGATCTCGCGGTTACGGATCATTCGATCGAACAGGCAGGTCCAACATGCGGTCTCGCCCGGCTTGAATATCGGGCCGACAAGCGGAAACACGCCGGAAGGCTGCACCAGCAACCACGCCGACTTTCCGGACACGCGCTCGAGGTTGCGCTCAGCAAGGCGCCGATCGAGATAGTCGTTTACCAGCGTTACGGTCAGGTCGGGTGATGTCTTGACGATGCGAACGCCCAGGTGCTGCAGCGCCTGGCTCAATTCGGCCGCGCCCTTGACGTCGATCGTCTCGATCCGCACCCGGCAATTCTGAAGGTTTTGCCCAGCAACCGCACCCGGCAGGCCGAGGCTCGCCCAAAGCCCGTCGACGGCGTTGACGACGGCCGGCGGCCTGATGATGGCATAGCGGCGCTCAATCAGCCGCTTGATGGCTTCGTCGATCTTGTCAGGCGGAAATGCCCGCCCAAGCTTGTCGGCGAGCTTGGCAACGCTGCATCCGTTCTTGCCGATTGCCGCTACGAGGGCGCAATAAAGCTCGCCATGAAGAAAGAATTTGCGGTCTTCCGAGTAGAGGCAGACGACGTCGGGTGGCAGCACGTAGGCTGTGAAGTTCGGTGCGAATTGCAGGACGTCCTTATTCGCCTGCTGAGCGGTTTTTCTGGGCAAAGAAGCGTTCCTGTGCAACGTGCGAGCCATCTTGCGGATGCGAGGCCGCCGACCTCAACAGTTGAGCGGGATGACCCGAACCCCACGGTTCAACGATGCGGGGACAACATGAATTGGCCGGGTTGACGTGTGTCTAACCCGGCCATGGCGAGCGATATGTGTCAACGCAACGCTGTCTAAACTAGCAAAGGCGGCACGCGCCCCATGATAGGCAGCAACCGCCACCGCATCCCCAGCAACCGCCGCATCGGCAGCCACGGCAACCACCGCACCTGCAGCCGCCGCATCGACAGCCACGGCAACCACCGCATCCGCGCCACGCGACCTGAACGCCGGCGCTGGTGTCTTCTTTGTCGAACAGGTGGAATGTCGCGAGGCTGACGTCTGCGATCTCTTCTTCACCGAGCGTGATGGCGTGCGGTGGCGCGTAGTTAGGGGTTTGTGGCGCGTCTGCTGCCGGCACGGCCGATGCGGATGCACCTCCCACCAGTGAGAAGGTCAATCCGGCTGCACCCAAGGCAGGCACAGCAGTCTTGGTCACACGCTTACTCTTGGGGACTTGCTTCGCGCGTGGCATAGTCGCATCCTCCATTCTTGACGTGTTATCGAATTCGACCCTGGTGTAGTTTTACAATCCAGTGTCGCACCGTGCAAGGCGCGCAGCGCACACACACTCGCGAGCTTCATCGCGTCGCGTCTTGTCGTTCATCTTCGCAAAGTGGTTCATCTTGATGAACGAGATCATCAAGTGCTGCTATCACCCAGCCACAATCATCGAGGACACGAGAAGTTGCATGCTGCGTTGCAATTATCCTGATCGCGACGCAAGGAGTTGGCATGGCGGATGATGATGCAGGCTTCGCTTGGTATGAGCTGCTGACCACCGACGTCGCTGGGGCCAGTCGCTTCTATGCCAGCGTCCTCGGCTGGGAGGCGAAAGACGCGTCCACACCTGGGCTTCCTTACAAATTGTTTCTAACTGGCGAGCTTCCTCGGGGCGGGCTGATGGCGCTGCCTGAGGAGGGCAGGCGGCAGGGCGCGACACCACGCTGGGTCGGGTATGTCGAGGTTGATGACATCGAGCTGACCGTCCGTCGCATTCAGGATCTCGGCGGGGCGATCTATGTGCCGCCGACCAACACCAATATCGGCCGCGTCTCGATCGTCGCCGATCCGCAACGCGCGACGTTTGGATTGGTCAGTGGATCGACGGTCGCTTCCCTCTCGGTCGAAGGGCTCGATGCGCCCGGACGTGTCGGCTGGCACGAGTTGCTCGCTGCCGACTGGCGTAAGGCATTCGGCTTCTACAGCGAGGTCTTTGGTTGGCAGCGAGTCGAAAGCGGCGTCCCTGCCGCCGAGCCCTATCTGCTGTTCTCGGCTGGTGGGCCGACCATCGGCGGAATCTTCAACAAGCGACCGCTCGAGCCGATCGCGTTCTGGCTTTACTATTTCAATGTCGACGACGTCGACGCCGCCATCGCGCGGGTCAAGGCTGCCGGCGGGCGCGTTTATGAGGGACCGCTCGAACTGCCGGACGGGAGCTGGATCGTGCGTTGTATCGATCCGCAGGGAGCCACATTTGCCCTGGAGGGATCGCGAAGCCCCGACAGCTTGGCTGAGGCGCAGGCCGCCGAATATCGCTGGACGGCAAGCTGGGACGCGTTCTCATCAAAAGGCAGATGGCGAAGCGGCCCGCCGGGCGGCAAGCGGCGACGGCCGCCGGGCGGGTAAGGGAACAATCAGCCCGCCTTGGCTGGCGCGGGCGGCTTGGCGGGCGCCGGAGGTTTGACCGGTTTGTCCTGCCGCTTCGACCAGGAGATGTAGTAGGCCACGATCGTCATGATCGCGATGCCGGAAATGCTGACGAAGATCTGGGCGAACAGCGAGCCCGAGCTCATCGACAGCTCGAAATGGCCGACGAAGGACAGAAACACGCCGACACAAAAGACGGCGAGCGATTGCTGGCCGCACACGATCAGCGGATCGAACACCTTCCACTCCAGCGCCGCCCAGTCCTTCGGCACGAAGCGGATCACCAGCACCACGATCACGGCGAAGTGCAGGAAGCGGTAGGGCGCGAGGTTGGTCTTGTCGTTCGGATTGAAGGCCGAATAGAGCCAGTCCGGGAACATCGCGCCGAATTCCGGGAAGCGTCCGGCCATGGTCATGATCAACGCAAAGATCAGATAGGCGACGCAGAACCAAAGCGTGTAGCGCGAATTGATGATGTGCATGTTGCGCCGCGCGCCACCGAGCGCGCACCACGATCCGAACACGAACAGCACCTGCCAGCAGAACGGATTGAAGTACCAGGTGCCGGCCGGGTAGGCCGGCAGGTTCCAGCCCATGTGCCGCGACACCAGCCACAGCACCAGCGAGGCCAGCATGGTCCAGTTCGGCTGCCGCAGCATGAACCACAGCACCGGCGGGAATAGTCCCATCAGCACGATATAAAGCGGCAGGACGTCGAGGTTGACGGGCTTGAACTTGAGGAACAGGCCCTGCCGCAGCGTCTCGGTCGCGTTGTCGACGAGACCGGCGACGTTGAATTCGTTGATCATCTCGGAATCGCCGAAGCGCAGCGCGAGGTAGCTGATCGAGGCGATGTAGATCACGAACAGGATGATGTGAGCGACATAGAGTTGCCAGACGCGCTTGGTCAGCCGCGTGGCGCCGACGATGAACCCGCGTTCCAGCATCATGCGGGCGTAGACGAAGGAAGCGGTATAGCCGGAGATGAAAACGAACAGGTCGGCGGCGTCGCTGAACCCGTAGTTCCGCGTGGTGATCCAGTTCACGACGTTGTCCGGGATGTGGTCGAGGTAGATCGCCCAGTTCGCGATTCCGCGGAACAGGTCGAGCCGGAGGTCACGTCCTTTTTCGGGCAGGGTCGCGTGGATTTCCATGGGGCCGCTTCTTCGAGGTGATGCTTTCGAGAAGGCCGCGCTGCTGGCCGCGGAAAGCTCCGAGGCCCAGATTGTCACAGCGCGGTAGAATGACTATACCGGTCCAGCGAAGGTAACACCCGGGATGAGGAATCACCGATCACATCGTTGAACGGTGTCAGTATACTATCCCGGCGGTTTCCTCCAATCGCTTGATGTCGCATATCCCACGAGGCCCGACCATCTATGACCGCACGCATTTTTAAGCCCGCCAAAAACGCGATGCAATCGGGACGTGCCAAGACCAAGGATTGGCAACTTGACTACGAGCCCGAGCAGCCGCGCACCGTGGAGCCGCTGATGGGCTGGACCTCGTCGACCGACATGAAGCAGCAGCTCTCGCTCCGGTTCGAGACCAAGGAAGAAGCTATCGCCTACTGCGAGCGCAAGGGCATCGCCTACCAGGTGATCGAGCCGCAGGCGTCGGCGCCTCGCCAGATTGCCTATGCCGACAATTTTGCGTTCCGCCGCTGGGAGCCCTGGACCCACTAGGGGCGATTAGGTCGCCGAGCCTGGAGCGGCCGGGCTGCCGGGGATCGGCAGCGGCGCGTCCTTCGAGACGCCGAGCACCGGAAAGCTCCTGATCTTGCGCACGTTCGGCAGGCTGGCGAACTGCAGGAGCTGCTGGCGCATGTCGTCGACATCAGGTGCGACGCATTTGAGCATGAAATCGGCGTCGCCCGAAATCCGCCAGCACTGCAGAAAACGCGGCACCGCTGCCACGGCGCCCTCAAACGCCTCGATCGCCGACAGGGTCTGGCTCTCGAGCTGGATCAGGACGAAGGTCGTCACCTCATAGCCCAGCATCCGCTCATTGAGAGTGGCGCGGACGGCCCGGATCACGCCGCTGCTGCGCAGCGCCCTGACCCGGCGCAGGCAGGGCGGGGCGGTGATGCCGACCCGGGCCGCGAGTTCGTTGATCCTGATCCGGCCGTCATTCTGCAGTTCGGATAGGATCCTGAGGTCGATGCCGTCAAACGGTTGGCGCTCCATCACCGGCGCTCACCCGCCACGGCGCTGCGGAGAGCCGCGCTGCTCTGCCGCGCTTCGTCGGCCTTCGTCAATGCTGCGCCGACACCTGTCAGCACCAGCTTCTCGTGGGCCGCGACAATCGCCTCCTTCGTCAGCCGGCCTCCGGGGCGATACCAGGTGCAAGGCCCGGTGAGCAGCGCCAGGATCGCAAAGGTCGCAACCTGGACGTCGACGACCTCGAAGATGCCCTCGGACACCCCGTCAGTGAGGATCTGAGCCAAGCGCTGCTCGTAGGCGCCGCGCAGCGCCACAATGGCCTCATAGTTCTTCGGCTCCAGACTGCGCAGCTCGGAATTGGCGATGAAGGTCTCGCGCTTCCGGGTCATGTGATAGGTAACGTGGAACGCGACGAAGGCGCGCAGCTTTTCGACCGGATCGGCCTTTCCGGCGAGCGCGTGATCGAGCTGGCGCAGCAGATCGTTGATGTGGTCCTGCACCAGGTTGAACAGCAGATCCTGCTTGGTGCTGATATGATTATAGAGCGAGCCGGCCTGGATGCCGACCTCGCCGGCGAGCTGGCGCAGGCTCATCGCCTCATAGCCGTGCTCATAGATCAGGCGCACGCCGGCCTTGCGGATCGCCTCCAGCGTCTTGGGGCCGTGTGAGCCGATCGTGCGTGCCATCAGGAGTCTCGGATGGGTGCTGGCTTGCTGCGAAGAGGCTGGAAACAAGCGAACGACCGTATGTTTATCACACGAAATCCGAGCAAATTCAATGGGCTGCGGATGTCGTTCGCGGAGCATAACACAGCAGCTTGCGATGCCAAGAAAAAAACGTATGATCGTTTAATTGCAGGATGAATCTCTAAAGGGAGGGATCATGGCCTCGAACCAGGCGGCAGTGTTCAATTTCGACCTTGGCGAGACCGCGGATGCGATCCGCGAGACGGTGCATGATTTCGCCACCAACGAGATCGCGCCGCGGGCGGCTGAGATCGATCGCTCCAACCAGTTTCCGCGCGACCTCTGGCCCAAGCTCGGCGCGCTCGGCCTGCACGGCATCACCGTGGAGGAGGAGTACGGCGGCTCGGGCCTTGGCTATCTCGAGCATTGCGTCGCGCTGGAGGAGATCTCGCGGGCATCCGCGTCGGTCGGCTTGTCCTACGGCGCGCATTCCAATCTTTGCGTCAACCAGATCCGCCGCAACGGCACCGAGACGCAGAAGCGCAAATATCTGCCGAAGCTGATCTCGGGCGAGCACGTCGGATCACTGGCGATGTCGGAGCCCTCGGCCGGCTCGGATGTGGTCTCGATGAAGACCCGCGCCGACAAAAAGGCCGACCGCTTCGTGCTGAACGGCAACAAGATGTGGATCACCAACGGCCCGGTCGCCGATACGCTCGTGGTCTATGCCAAGACTGACCCGAATGCCGGGCCGCGCGGCATCACTGCCTTCATTATCGAGAAGGGCATGAAGGGCTTTTCCACCGCGCAGAAGCTCGACAAGCTCGGCATGCGCGGCTCCGACACCTGCGAGCTGGTGTTCGAGGATTGCGAGGTGCCGGAGGAGAACGTGCTCAGCGAGGTCGGCCGCGGCGTCAATGTGTTGATGTCCGGCCTCGACTACGAGCGGGCCGTGCTGGCGGCGGGTCCGATCGGCATCATGCAGGCCTGCATAGATGTGGTGCTGCCTTATGTTCACGAACGCAAGCAGTTCGGTGAACCGATCGGCGCGTTCCAATTGGTGCAGGGCAAGGTCGCCGACATGTACACCACGATGAATGCCTCCCGCGCCTATGTCTATGCGGTGGCCAAGGCCTGCGATCGCGGCGAGACCACGCGCGAGGATGCCGCCGGCGCGATCCTCTACGCCGCGGAGAAAGCCACCCAGTGCGCGCTGGACGCGATCCAGCTCCTGGGCGGCAATGGCTACATCAACGACTATCCGACGGGCCGCCTGTTGCGCGACGCCAAGCTCTACGAGATCGGCGCCGGGACCAGCGAGATCCGTCGCATGCTGATCGGCCGCGAGCTGTTCACCAAGACGGCGTAGCTTTCTCTTCCTTTCCCGCTCGTCGCGGGGAGAGGGAGAGGTGAGGGGCTGTAACCGCGTCGGCGGTGACAGATGAGTTCGCGGAGGCTCCCCTTCACCCGGATCGCATCGGTCGATGCGATCCGACCTCTCCCGCAAGCGGGGCGAGGTAACGCGAGGCTTCCGCGGGACCACCTATCGAGCCGCCCGGCGCGATGATCTATTTTGCGCAAGTCCTGACGGTGTCACCAACGAGACGTGCAACGCTTATGCTGCTTCATTCGACGATCGATCCGACATCCCAAGAATTTGCCCGTAACGCCGAGGTGATGCGTGGCCTGGTCGCGGAGCTCCGCGACAAGCTCGCTCAAGTCGCCGGCGGCGGGGGCGAGACCTCGCGCAGGCGCCACACCTCGCGCGGCAAGATGCTGGCGCGCGATCGGGTCGATCTTCTGATCGACCCCGGCACCGCGTTCCTGGAGCTATCTCCGCTCGCCGCCAACGGCCTTTATGGCGGCGATGTGCACTCGGCGAGCATCGTCACCGGCATCGGCCGCATTTCGGGGCGCGAATGCATCATCGTCGCCAACGACGCCACCATCAAGGGCGGCACCTACTACCCGATGACGGTGAAGAAGCATCTCCGCGCCCAGGACATCGCCCGGCAGAACAATCTGCCCTGCGTCTACATGGTCGATTCCGGCGGCGCGTTCCTGCCGCTGCAGGACGAGATTTTCCCCGACGAGCGGCATTTCGGGCGCATCTTCTACAATCAGGCCCAGATGTCGGCCGCGGGCATTCCGCAGATCGCAATCGTGATGGGCTCCTGCACCGCGGGCGGCGCTTACGTGCCGGCGATGTCGGACGAGAGCATCATCGTGCGCAACCAGGGCACGATCTTCCTCGGCGGTCCGCCGCTGGTGAAGGCCGCGACCGGCGAGGTCGTCACGGCCGAGGAACTCGGTGGCGCCGACGTTCATTCGCGGCACTCCGGCGTGACCGATCACTACGCGCAGAACGATGCCCATGCGATCGGGATCGCCCGGCGTATCGTGGGTACGCTGAAGCAGCCCACGAAGGCGCCGCTCAACATGCGCGCTTCCCAGGAACCGCTGTTTCCGGCCGAGGAAATCTACGGCGTGGTGTCTGCCGACGGCCGCAAGCCGTTCGATGTCCACGACATCATCGCGCGGATCGTGGACGGCTCGGAGTTCGACGAGTTCAAGCGGCTCTACGGCACCACGCTGATCTGCGGCTTCGCCCATATCTGGGGCTATCCGGTCGGCATCATCGCCAACAACGGCATCCTGTTCAGTGAAAGCTCACTGAAGGGTGCGCACTTCATCGAGCTGTGCTGCCAGCGCGGCATTCCGCTGGTGTTCTTGCAGAACATCACCGGCTTCATGGTCGGCAAGAAGTACGAGGCCGGCGGCATCGCCCGTGACGGCGCCAAGCTGGTGACGGCGGTCGCCACCGCCGGCGTGCCGAAATTCACCGTCGTGATCGGCGGCTCCTACGGGGCCGGCAATTACGGCATGTGCGGCCGTGCCTACAGCCCGCGCTTCCTCTGGCTTTGGCCCAATGCGCGCATCTCCGTGATGGGCGGCGAGCAGGCCTCGATGGTGCTGAGCCAGGTGCGCCGCGACAATATCGAGGCCAAGGGCGAGGCCTGGTCGGCGGAGGAGGAAGAGAAATTTCGCGCTCCCATTCGCGCCCAGTATGAGAGCCAGGGCAATCCCTATTACGCCACCGCGCGGCTGTGGGACGACGGCGTGATCGATCCCGCCGATACCCGGCTGGTGCTTGGGCTCGGGCTGTCGGCTGCGGCCAACGCGCCGATCGAGCCGACGAAGTTTGGCCTGTTCAGGATGTGACCATGGACCGCTCAAGACTCTACCGGCGCTTTCGCACGCTTCTGATCGCCAACCGCGGCGAGATCGCCTGCCGTGTCATCCGCTCCGCGCGCGCCATGGGGCTGCGGACGGTTGCCGTCTACTCGGAAGCCGACCGCGACGCGATGCATGTCGCGCTGGCCGACGAGGCCGTGCTGCTGGGGCCTGCGCGGGCCCGCGACAGCTATCTCAACATCGAACGGGTGATCGCGGCCGCGCGCGAGACCGGCGCGGAGGCGGTGCACCCAGGCTACGGCTTCCTCTCGGAGAACGCCGAGTTTGCCCAGGCCTGCCTCGAGGCCGGCCTGGTGTTCGTCGGCCCGACCGCCGAGATGATGATGGCGATGGGCTCGAAGTCGGGCTCCAAGGCGCTGATGGAGAAGGCCGGCGTGCCGCTGGTGCCCGGCTATCACGGCGAGGCCCAGGACGAGGTCACCCTTGCCGACGCGGCAAACCGGATCGGCTTTCCGGTGTTGGTGAAGGCCTCCGCCGGCGGCGGCGGCCGCGGCATGCGCGTGGTCAATTCGGCGGCCGAGCTGCCGGGTGCGATCGTCAGCGCCAAGCGCGAGGCCAAGGCGGCATTCGGCGACGACCGGATGCTGATCGAGAAGTACGTGCAGAACCCGCGCCACATCGAGGTGCAGATCATCGGCGACTGCCATGGCAATCTGCTCTCGCTGTGGGAGCGCGAATGCACGCTGCAGCGGCGGCACCAGAAGGTGATCGAGGAGGCGCCGTCGCCGACCCTGAGCGCCGCGCAGCGCGAGACGGTCTGCGAGGCCGCGCGCAAGGCGGCCGGTGCGGTCGACTATGTCGGTGCCGGTACGATCGAGTTCGTCTCCGACGGCAAGGACGTGTTCTTCATCGAGATGAACACCCGCCTGCAGGTCGAGCATCCCGTCACGGAGCTGATCACCGGCGTCGATCTGGTCGAATGGCAATTGCGTGTCGCGTTCGGCGAGGCGCTGCCGCTGAAGCAGGATGAGATCAGGCTCAACGGCCACGCCATCGAGGCGCGTGTCTACGCCGAGAACCCACAGAAGAACTTCATGCCGTCGGTCGGCCGCATCAAGACCTGGCGGACGCCGCCGGAGGGCGACGGCCTGCGCATCGACGCCGGTTATCGCAGCGGCGACAGCGTCTCGCCGTACTATGACGCCATGCTCGCCAAGGTGATCGCCTGGGCTCCGACGCGGCAGGCCGCGATCGAGAAGCTCAATCGCGGGCTGGAAGAGACCGACGTCCGCGGGATCGTCACTAACATCCCGTTCCTCTCGGCGCTGGTCACCCATCCGGCGACGCGCGCCAACACCATCGATACCGGATTCATCGAGCGCGAGCTGAAGCCCCTGACCGCCGAAAAAGGCGCGGCCGGAGAGTTCGAGCTGTGCGCAGCGGTGGCGGCGATCGTGAACGAGGAGCAGAAGGTCGCCGCGAGTGAGGCGGGCTCGCCGTGGCAGACCTTCGGCTGGATGCCGGTCGGCCACCGCCAGCGGGTCTTCTCGTTCCGGCAGGGCCATGAGCCGGCGCAGACGATCACGCTGCACTATGGACGCGGGCCTTCGACGCTGGCCGTCGGCGGGCGTGAACTGACCTTCACCATTTCGTCTCGGGATGACCGCGGCTTCGACCTGACGCTGAATGGCGTGAAGTCGCGCGTGGCGTCGGTGATCGAGGGGCACGAGCTGTACCTGCGCACCCGCAACGGCCGCTTCGATCTGCACTGGATCGATCCGTTCGGTGGCGAGAGCGAGGAGCACGTCGGCGAGGACAAGATCGTCGCGCCCTTGCCGGGCACCGTGGTGGCGCTGCTTACCGAGGAGGGGGCGATGCTCGAAAAGGGCGCGCCGATCCTGACGCTGGAAGTGATGAAGATGGAGCAGACCTTGCGCGCGCCTTACGCCGGCGTGCTGAAGAAGCTCAAATGCAAGGTAGGCGACATCGTCGGCGAAGGCGTCGAACTCGCCGAAGTTGAGGCGGCGGCAGAGTCATGAGCGATCATGTCAGCATTATCGAGATGGGACCGCGCGACGGCCTCCAGAACGAGAAGACGCCGGTCAGCGTCGCGGATCGTATCGCGTTCGTCAAGCGCCTGATCGATGCGGGACTGCCGACCGTCGAGGTCGGCGCATTCGTGTCGCCAAAGGCGGTTCCGCAGATGATCGGATCCGCCGATGTGCTACGCGGCGTCAGCCACCTCAGGGGCGAATTCCACGTACTGGTGCCGAACGAGAAAGGGTATGACGCAGCCCGCGCGGCGGGCGCCGAAGTGGTCTCCGTGTTCGCGTCCGCCTCCGAGGGCTTCTCTCGCGCCAATATCAATTGCACGGTTGCGGAATCGATCGAGCGGTTCAAGCCGGTGCTGGCCCGCGCCAAGGCCGACGGCGTCAGGGTGCGCGGTTACATCTCCTGCGTCCTCGGTTGCCCCTTCGACGGGGAGGTGAAGCCGCAGGCCGTCGTCGACGTCGCCAGGGCGCTGTTCGATCTCGGTTGCTGCGAGATCTCGCTCGGCGACACCATCGGCGTCGGCACGCCGGTCAAGGCGCGCGAGCTGATGCGAGCGGTCAGCGGCAGCGTTCCGATCGCCAATCTCGCGATGCACTTCCACGACACCTATGGCCAGGCGCTGGCCAACCTCTATGCGGGCATGGAGGAGGGCGTCCGCGTCATCGATTCCGCAGCCGGCGGTCTCGGCGGCTGTCCCTATGCCCCGGGCGCAACCGGGAATGTTGCGACCGAGGACGTTGTCTACATGCTGGAGGGCATGGGGATCAGAACCGGCGTCGACATGGAGAAGCTGCTGGCTGCGACGAACGACGTGGCCAAGCTCCTCGGACGGGCGCCGGTGAGCCGTGTCGCCTCCGCGCTCAATGCGAACAGGAAGCGCGCTTCGTAGCGTGGGTAGAGCGTAACGAAACCCACGAAAGCGATGGGTTTCGCCGCGCTCTACCCCCGTCCTACGAGGTTCTATCCGCCTCCTTCCGGCCCCATCACGAGGTTCGGCAGCCAGGTGGAGATTTCCGGGAAAACGCAGAGCAGCAGCACTGCGAACATCATCAGCAGCACGAACGGCAGGGTACCCCAGATCACCTCGCTCAATGAGATGTCGGGCGCGACGTTGCGGATGACGAAGATGTTTAGCCCGACCGGCGGGTGGATCAGGCCCATCTCCATCACGATGGTCATGACGACGCCGAACCATATGATGTCGAAATGGGCGGCGCGGAGCGGCGGCAGGATGATCGGCGCGGTCATCAGGATGATCGAGACCGGCGGCAGGAAGAAGCCGAGTACGATCACCATCACCAGGATCGCAAACAACAGTTCCCAGCGCGGCAGGTGCATGGCCACGATCGACTCCGCTGCCGACTGCGAGATGTGCAGATAGCTCATCACGTAGGAATAGAGCAGCGACATGCCGATGATCAGCATCAGCATGGTGGATTCGCGGATCGTCGATTTCAGGATCGGCGACAGGTCGCTCGGCCGCCACACGCTGTAGATCACCGCGATCAGCGCGAGCGCCAAGAGACCGCCGAGGCCGGCCGTTTCCGACGGGGTCGCATAGCCGCCATAGAGCGCGATCATCACGCCGGTCAAGAGCAGCACGAACGGGAGCACGCGGGGCAGCGCGCTGAAGCGCTCGGCCATGGTGAACTCGTCGCGCTGCAGGATCGCGGCGTCCGTGCCGGTTGCCTCATAGGCGGCGCGGGCGGCGGCATATTCCTTCCGGAAGCGGAATACCGCGTAGAGGCCGAACAGCGTCACCAGCAGCAGGCCGGGACCGATGCCGGCGAGGAACAGGCGGCCAAGCGATTTCTCGGCGGCGACCGCGAACAGGATCATCGTGATCGAGGGCGGCAACAGGATGCCGAGCGTGCCGCCGGCGGCGATGATGCCTGCGGCGAAGCCACCGGAATAGCCGCGCTTGCGCATCTCCGGGATGCCGGCCGAACCGATCGCCGAGCAGGTCGCGGGCGAGGAGCCGGCCATCGCCGCGAACAACGCACAGGCGAACACATTGGCGACACCGAGGCCGCCGGGAATACGGTGCAGCCAGGCGTGCAGCGCCGAGTAGAGGTCCTGACCGGCGCGGGATTTGCCGATCGCGGCGCCCTTCAGGATGAACAGCGGGATCGACAGCAACGTGATCGAGGCCATTTCCTCGTAGACGTTCTGCGTCACGGTATCGAGGGAAGCCGCCGGCATGTAGATCGCCATGAACACGACGGCGACGGCGCCCAATGCGAATGCGATCGGCATGCCCGAGAACATCGCAAACAGGGTGGCAAGCCCGTAGGAGATGCCAATTCCAAACACGGTCATCGACGGCTGCCACCGGTCAGCGGAATCAGGATTTGCAGCAGGAGCTGCACGCAGAGCAACGTCATGCCCAGCGCCATCAGCCCATAGGGGATCGCGAGCGGCGGCGACCACATCGAGTTCGACACCTGTCCGTCGACATAGGCCTCGTGCGCCAAGGTCCAGGACTTCCAGGCGAAGAAGGTGCAAAACGCGAAACTTGCGAGATCGACCAGCCAGAGCCGGACGCTATTCGCTCGCTTCGAGAGCAGGCCGACAAACGCTTCGATGCTGACATGGCCGCGCTGGCCCTGCACATAGGCCGAGGTCATGAAGGTGGCGCCAACCAGGAGGAACACGGCGGCCTCGTCTTGCCAGTAATTAGCCATGTGGAAGAGCGCACGCCCGAGCACGCTGTAGCTCAGGATGACGCAGGCCGCGATCAGGGCGATCGCCGCGAACACCACGATGACGTTGTTGCAAATACCAAGCGTACGCTCGAGAACAGCCACGGGCGAGGTGCCCGTGGCTGTTGGTGCGGCTTCGGGTTGACCCGCGATCGGACCGTGCATCATGCGGCGACGTCACTCGCGAGCTTCAGGAGGTTGGCTGCCGTCGCCGTCTTGGCGCCGTAGTCCTTCCAGGCGGTATCGCGTGCGATGTCGCGCCACTTGCCGACGGTGGCGGCATCGAGTGCGCTGACCTTGGCGCCGGCCTTCTCATAGACCTTGGCGACCTCAGCGTCGTCGTCCTGCGCGCCCTTGCGGCCGAAGGCTTCGAGCTCCGCGCCGACCGCGAGGATGATGTCCTGCTGGTTCTTCGGCAGCTTGTCGAAGATCGCCTTCGACATCATCAGCGGCTCGAGCATGAACCAGTAGGAGGCGCCGGCGCCGGAGGTCAGCGATTTCGCGACCTCTTCGAGGCGGAATGAGATCAGGCTGGTGGAGGAGGTGATGCCGGCATCGCAGGCGCCGGTCTGCATCGCCGCATAGATTTCGTTGGAGGGCACCGACAGCACGGCTGCACCGGCGGTCTGCAGCACCATGTCCATCTCGCGCGAGCCGCCGCGCACCTTCATGCCCTTGGCGTCTTCCGGTGCCACGATCGGCTTCGAGCGGCTGGCAACACCGCCAGCCTGCCAGACCCACGTCAGCAGCAGGATGCCCTTGTCGGCGAGGAAGTCGGTCAATGCCTTGCCGACCGGCTCCTTCTTCCAGCGCAGCCCCTGGTCGTAGGTCGTGACCAGCCCGGGCATCAGGCCGATATTGGTCTCCGGCAATTCGCCGCCGGCATAGGGCATCGGGTACAGGCTGATATCCAGCGCGCCTTTGCGCATCGCCGAGAACTGCGCGTTGGTCTTGATCAACGACGAGTTCGGATAAACCTCGGCCGCGATCTCGCCGCCTGATCGCTTCGCCACCTCCGCCGCGAACATCCGGCAGAGCCGGTCGCGGAAGTCGCCCTTGTCGATGGTGCCGCCCGGAAACTGGTGCGAGATCTTCAGCGTGGTCGCAGCATGCGCGGTCCCGATGCCCATCCGCAGGATGGCGGGTGCAGCGATGGCGGACGCGAGGACGTGACGGCGTGTGAGCATGGTTCTCCCGTGGGGTGAGCTTCTTGACTGGCTGGCTAGGCCGGTGCCGGCCGCACCATAGCCGGTCTTCGGGCGAATCTTCTCTAGTCTGATAGTTCGAGGCGCCCTGATAATGCGAGCGGATGCGGGGCGGCAAGCATTGACGTTTGTTGCGGTGCACACTGCGGCGCGACGACGCAGCGGCACGCTTCAACCTGCGCGGGTGATGCGCATCGGAGCGGCACCTCGGTTCAAGAGTTTGTTATTGAGGTAACGTTTGGTGGTCCGGCCCGTCGAGCAGGGAGCGGCAGTCGTCGCTTTCACAGTCGCTTCACACAAGGGATGACCATCATGATCACCAAGACCTGCATCGGCCTCTCGGCCGCGATCCTCTCGCTCAGCCTAGCGCTCGCGCCCGCCGCGTTCGCTCAGGACAAGATGGGCAAGGACGACGCGATGAAGAAAGAGGACACGATGTCCAAGGATCACATGAAAAAGGAAGGCGGCATGATGAAGAAGGACGACGCCATGAAGAAGGAAGGCGGGATGATGAAGAAAGACGACGGCATGAAGAAGAACTGACCACCGCCGTCACGCTGTCGCCGTCAGGCCCGCCGCCGGGGGCGGGCCTGTTGTGCGCTACCGCTTCTTCTTGCCGCGTTCCTTGCGTGCGGCGTAGCGGGCGTCGCGTTTGGCTTTCTGCTCGGCCAGCAGCGCCTCCTGCCGGGCAGCTTCCTCTTCCTTTTCGCGCGCAATCCGGGCGGCTTCGGCGGCGGCGGCCTCTTGCTCGCGGCGCTGCTGCTCGGCCTTCTCGGCGTCGCGGGCCTCCTTGGCTTTGGCGCGGCGTTCGGCAATCGCCGCGCGCTCCTCGGCTCGCGCCTTCACGGCCGGATCATCAGGTCCTGGCCGGGTGCGAAACTTGTCGAGGATGTTCTGCCGCGCCTGCTGGGCCGCTTTCTGGCGGTCGGCAAAACCCGGTTCCTTGAAGCCACTCATAGAGGAAGCCTTGCTACTTTCTGTTCGGTGATGGATTTGGGGGATTCAGTTCGGCGTCTCAATAAGTGAACGCCAGCGAAAATGCCAGCGTCGAAGGAGGGCGGCTGAGCAGGGGAGATATGAGCGGGCAGCAGCCGAGCCGAAACGATGCCGATCAGCGCTTCGGGGCGGCCACCCTCATGCAGGCGTCCGGCAAACGATCGGCGTTGGTGAGTGATTGGTCACCGCGCCGCGCCGAAACTCCTAACCACGCTCGACATGTCCGCGGCGCCCGCTGGTGCCGAGAATCTTGGCGACCGTTTCCGCGGTCATCGCGACCCGGTCCGACATGCGCTGGGCCTCCAGCCTGTCACGGGCCTTTTCCCTGATCAGCAACTCGATCAGCCGCAGCCGGCTGGATTCGTCGACGGCCTCGGACAGCAGTTGCCTGTAGCGATAAAAGTCGTAGGTGGTCTCCGGCTCGCTCATTGGGACGCCCCGTACACGCGCTCCATCAAGCTGGTAGTTTTTCGCAAGGTGCTGCAACGTGCAACGCAATTGCGGCGTCGATGCCCGGCGCGTGAATTTTTTGCTGTGCGACTGTTGCAGATTTGATCGCACGGTAGCGGGCAAAGCCGTCATGATGCGCCCGGCATGGCCTGGAACCGAAGCAATCATGGGTGATCCGGACGATGGTGGCGGCCGCCGCGGCGCCCTGGTGGGATTGCTGGTGGCGGCGGTGATGCTCGCCGTCGGGCTCTGGCTCGCCCATGCCCTGACGTCGGCGAGCAAGATACAGGACTGCGTGATGGCCGGCCGGACCAACTGCAATGTGATCGAGCCGGCGCGCTGACGCGTCTTGCGGCAGTGCAGTATCCACCCCAATTGGTACGGCCGAACTAGCCCGAAATAGCCGGCCTGGATTGTGATCCCGATCACAGGGGAGTCGGGTGCACCAGTTCAAGATGCCCGGGATCGACAGGAACCAAAGCAATGATCTCTATGCTGTGGTCCCGAAAGGGCGCGGTGCTCGCCGCCGCGATCGTAACGTGTACTGTTTTGGCGGCGCTGGTGTCGTCCGGCCTGCCATCACCCGAACCGGTCTCCACCGCGGCGCTCGGACCGCACTGGCAATGCAGCCGGGTTGCCTTCGTGTTTACCAGTTGCACGCGCACGGCTCAGGCCGGAAATAAGGCGATGCAGGTGCGGGCAAAGGAGGATTGTCCACCTCCAGGGCTCTAAGCTTGATCCGGAAAAGTGTGAAGGGGTTCTCCCTCGCGACAAACGCGGAGCGCGTTTGCGCGAAGATCAAGCTCAAACAAGGAGCGAAACGGCGATGACGATTCGACCCGATCTCATCGCGCTTTAGCCGGCAGCCGGGCAGGCGACGGATCCTTGCGGTTACTTCTTGGCGGCTCGCGGCTTGATCGACAGTCCGAGCCGCATCGCCATCTTTTTGATTCGCTCCGGTGAACGCCCGGTGACTTTGGCGACCTCCTCGAGCGACTTGGAGGCGCGCGCCAGTTCCATGAGGCGGCGGTCTTCCTTGAATGACCAGCGCGGCTTTCGAGCCATCCTGTTGCTATCCTCGCATTGCCGGACAACAAAGCCGTCAAGCGGAAGGACCTGACGGCTTTGCCGGTGTGGGCCCGGACCTTGGGGATTTGTCCGGTGGATAAGCAATACTGCTTCCGGATAAGGCCGCAATTGAAACCGGAATTTAACCTAACCGGTAAAGGTTACTGCGAGGGAACGTGGCAGGAGGCCTTATGCTCAAGGTCGCCATTGTGAGTGCCGCAGCACTTTGCCTGTCCGGTTGCTGGTCTGATCCGGAGGTTACGGGATCGACCAACGCCTGCGCGGCCAATCTCTACAGCCAGTACAATCCCAAGGTCATGGAGCAGTGCGTCAATGCTTGCATCAAATGTGACCATGGCAATGTCACCACCTGCACAACCTCCTGTACGCTGAGGGGCGCACGGTAGTTGATATCCGCGCGCACCGGCGATCCGGTTTACGTGTCAGACAGCGGCAAGCACAGGCTGCCACGTTCCCGCGGCGCCCATGGGCCCCGAGCAGTGAAAAAAGCTCAGCGGGGATCACAGGTGAAACCGGAGCAATCCCGGCTTTCCCTGCGCGATGGGTTTGCGACGCGTTACTCATACGCTTGAGAAGCAAAATGTGAGTTGCCCGTCGAGGCTGAGCGCAGGACTCTCACGCCATGCACGTTCGTGCTAACCATCGTCCTCGAATCCGTCCCAGCAAACCTTCGGAATTGCGCTGAAATGAATCGTGCCGCATATGTCGCCGTCGATTGGGGCACCAGCAGTTTCCGGCTGTGGCTGATGGATCGTTCCGGCCAAGTCCTGGACGAGCGCCGCAGCGAGCAGGGCATGTTGGCCGCAGCGAAGTCAGGCTTTGCGTCAGTGCTGCAATCGCATCTCGATGCGGTTGGCGCGGCGGCCGGTCTGCCGGTCGTGATCTGCGGCATGGCTGGCGCGCGGCAGGGATGGGTCGAGGCCGGCTACATTGATACGCCCGCGCATCTCTCCGATGTCCTCGACCGCGCTGTCGTGGTCGGCGGGCAGGCGCGCGATATCCGCATCCTGCCGGGGATCGCGCAGCGCGATGCTGCGGCACCGGACGTGATGCGCGGCGAGGAGACCCAGCTCCTCGGCGCGCTCGGCCGCGACGCGGCCGGCGAGGCGATCGTGTGCATGCCCGGAACCCATTCCAAATGGGTCCATATGCGCGGCGGGACCGTCGAACGCTTCGCGACATTCATGACCGGCGAGTTGTTCAGCGCGGTGGCGCGCGAGACGATCCTGTCGCACGCCGTCAACGGCGCCGACGAGGCTGTGGACGGCGATGCGTTCGGTACGGCGGTGGCCGACGCCTTCAACGCGCCGGCGCTCGCGGCCAATCTGCTGTTCCGGGTGCGATCGCGCCAGCTTCTGTTCGGCGGCAGCGCCTCGGCGGCGCGCGAGACGATCTCGGGGACATTGATCGGCCTCGAGCTGGCGGCCGGGCTCGCCAAGCGTCCGCCGGGAACGCCGGTCACACTGATCGTGTCCGGGCGCCTGCAGCGGCTCTATCAATCGGCGCTCGAAACACTTTCGATTCCGCTTCGTTTGGTCGATGCGGAGGAGGCGGTCCGTCGCGGTCTGTCCAGGGCTGCTGCGGCCATGTGGAAGACCTGAAGGACAATGCAATGAGTATCCCGTTTCCGCCGATGAAACGTCCGCTGGTCGCGATCCTGCGCGGCATCAAGCCGGACGAGGCCGATGCAATCGTGAGCGCGTTGATCGAGGCCGGCATGACGGCGATCGAGATCCCGTTGAATTCGCCGGAGCCGTTCCGCTCGATCGAAACAGCGGTGAAGCGGGCGCCGGCCGATGTCCTGATCGGCGCTGGCACAGTGTTGACGGTCGCCGAGGTCGATCGTCTCCATGATGTCGGCGGCCGGCTGCTGGTGTCTCCGAATGTCGACGTCGAGGTGCTGGCGCGCGCCGGCGAGCGCGCAATGGTCACCATGCCCGGCGTGTTCTCGCCGACCGAAGCGCTGCTGGCGGCAAGAACGGGTGCGTCGAGCCTGAAGTTCTTTCCGGCGAGCGTGCTCGGGGCCGCCGGCATCACCGCGATCCGCGCCGTGCTGCCACCGAACCTGATGATCGCCGCGGTCGGCGGCGTCTCCGACCAGAATTTTGCGGACTACGTGAAGGCCGGGATCAGCGCCTTCGGTCTCGGCAGCAGTCTCTACAAGCCGGGCATGACGGCCGTAGACATTGCGATCAGGGCGAAGGCCACAATCGAGGCGTATGACGCGGCCATTCGACGCGCGCCATAAGACCTTCAAGATGGCTCTCGAGATGACCTTCAGGTCGCTCGGTGCTGCTTACGCGGCTTCGCTGGCTTGGTAGGTCGCAGTCCCAACCGGCCGACCACCGATCGAGAATTGGACCTTATGTGCTCGCCAGTCACCATCGCGCACGGTCTGGAGAATGATCCTTGCCAGGTCCGTGTAGTCGTCGAGTTCACCTGGGTCGAGGGTAAAGCCATAATTGGGAAGCAACTGGTTGAAGCTGTCTCGCACTTCCAAAACGACCGGCATAATTTGGCTGCTCACAACGAAAGGATTGTCCTTTCTGAAAAGTGTGATGCGCCGCTTAAGACCCGGTAAATTTTTCATCGTTTCGCCGCGCAGAATCGATACCGACTTCGTGATGGGCCGGAAGCTAGTCATCCCGCTTGCCGCCATCGATCACCCTGAACAATGGCGCGGCCTCGCGGGGATGTTCGAGCAACTCCTCGACCATGGCGGTGGCGGCTGCGACGTACTTGATGGTCGCGCTGTCGAGCGGCCGCTCGGCTTCATCGGCAAGCGCCAGCTTGGCGCCCTCCAGCAGCTTGCGGGTACGCGCAGCGGACTCATCCCCGGCCGTCAGCGCGGCCCTCGCAATGGACCGCAGGACGAACAATTCGCCCTCCAGCCGCAGCAGTCGATCGTTCAGCTTGCTCAGAACGGCGTTCAGGTTCCGCATGGCGTTCTCTCAGGGGCGGGTCGTTCGGGCGGCCGCGGCTCTGGCCGTCCAAGGCGTGCAAACGGCATTATCCTTACACGGCCATTCCTGACGAAATTCTTGTGCCGGCCGCTGATTTAAGGACCAGCGGGTCAACCGCGTGCTACCGGGATTGGGGATGGAGCGTGGGTTGCGTGATAATCTCCTGTCGTCGTTACGGGTTGTCAGGAGCAAATGCGATGCGTCCTGTACTGGCTCTTGGTCTGTTGCTCATTCTGTGCGCTTCGGCGGGCGCCGCACCGGTGCGTCACGCTCGCGCCCGCCAGCCCGCGATGCGGCATCCGCCCGCCGCTGCGACCCCGACCACGCGTTTCGCGGTCCCCGGCTGGAGCGACGAGGCGACGCGGCAATGGCTCGACCGGGCCTCGTCCATGGTGGGGAGAGGAGGATGATCTCGGCGACCGCTCAAGGCTCGGTCGCGCGCGGCGGGCTGGGCGGCGGCAGGCCATAGCGCTTTGCGCGCTCCGCCGCCAGCTTGCGGTACTCCTTCGCCTGTTCGATGAACTGTGCCTTGAGGTGCGTGTCGTGCTCTTCCGCCGCAAGCCGCTCGAACTGCAGCGCGTGTTCAATGTATTCGGTCAGCAGTTTCATCGTGCCAGCACGATCCGGCCCGCCTTCACGACATGTTAAACGGCACGAAACCGCACTACAACTTCCTGTGATCGGCCGGGCCGGGGCTCAATTCCGGCGCCTCAACGAGGCCGTTCGCCGCGATCCGGGGCAGCGTTGAACGAGGCGGCCGTCGCTCGAATGTTAGTGCACCACCGGCTCGCCGTGAAAGCGGCGGTGCAGTTTTTCGCTGACGCCGAAGCTGACTTCAAGGACGAGCCGCGGCACGCTCTTGGCCAGCGTGCCTGTGTGGAAGCCAAACGGATCTTCCGCGAAGCCGAAACCTTCGGCTCCGGTCAATGTGACGATCGCTTCTCGCCCGTAGATGCGCTCGATTTCCTCCGCCGGCTGACCGACCAGCAGCGTGAATTGATGTCGAAGAATGCGGCGGCGGTGACTGCCCAGGACGTAGCGATGCGGCCCGGCATCTTGATCGACGGCTTCGATGTAAAAGAAGTATTTGACCATCCTCCAGTCATCGAGATCGAAGTGAAACCTGTTCTGAGATGCCAGATGAAGATCGTAATCGCTGGCACTCTCGCTCGGGAAGCTCCACCACAATCGTGTTGCGGTGACGCGAGCCTCGCCACCCAGATAGTTCTGAGCGATCTGCAGCAGGAGCGGATCCTGCTGCACGCGACGAGCCGCCTGACACTGGAGCACGCGTTCGAAGAAATGACCGGTTAGAATGGCTTTCCCGGTCGCGAATTCGGCTGCACGGTGGTCCTGCGCCAACAGTTCGAGCTTACGATCGAAATTGCCGAAACACGGCGTGCTCCGGGCGAACACTGCGATGTCAGACCGGATGACCGCAGGAAGCTTGAGGCCCTGAAACAATCCATCCTTGCGCAGCCGGACGGTCACGTCGTCGGCGTCAACTTCAGGAAAGAGGGTGGCCGCGACGTTCAGTTGACGAGGCGGGCCGGTCAGGCGCCAAGCGAGATTGCGAAACAGCATCACGCGTCCAAGTGCAAACATCGGCAACCATCGCGGGTTCTCCCTGATGTCGGCGATGTGCGTCGGCAAACGTTTGATCATTCGTCCGATTTTCGTAACCATTCGCGGTCCTTGGCGCACCACACATCAGGGCGGCAGTAGCTCCCAGGCCGTTCGGTAGCCCGCGTTGTTGTTCTGATTTGGACCAAGCAGCGCAGGCGCCGGGGCCGAGTGGACCGGGAGCCTAGGCGCGATAGCCTGCGCCGGCCCCGGCGGCTCGATTCCGCGCCAGCCGAAGGAACCGTGCGCTAGGTTGGCGCCTTATCCCGCGTTCGCAAATGTGTCACGACCGAGGGAGAAGATCGATGCGCCAGCTAATGCTCGCCGCCGTTGCGTTGCTGATCGGGACATCATCGTCCTGGGCTCAAGGACACATGGGCTCGCCTCAGGAGCAGCAGGCGTGCAGGCGAGACGCGCAGCGATTTTGCCGCAAGGATCTGGCCGACGACAACGCCGTTCAGCAGTGCCTGCAGCAACACCGAACGCGGCTGAGCAGGAGCTGCCAGAAGGTGTTTCAGGGCCACGGAATGTAGAACAGACGGCCCTGCTGGTCGATCATCGCCGCGAAGCGGCATAAACCCCGCCTCGTCGTGTTTTCTGCCACGAGGCCGGGAGGGCGATCCGCGCCGCAGCCAGTCAGCGATCCATCGGTCGGATCACCAAATTCTGGATGTCGACTTGAGGCGCGGCGGTGTCATTCCGCTCCGTCAACGGACGCAACGTGATCGTGGCATTCGATCCGCCGACCAGGACCTTGACCCCGGCGTCGTCGGCGCGGGCGTATGTGCCGACGAGGTCGTCGACCCCAAGCCACGGCGTCGGCGCCATCACCTTCCAGGTGAGCGCGACGTCTCTTTCGCCGATGAAGACGTCGAAGTTCTGAATGGCCGCGACATAGTGGTTGTCCGGCGCGCTATCGACTTGCAGCAGGCAATCGAGATTGGTCACCGAGCCCAGAACGAACCCGGTATCTGGGCCACCGCGACACTCGAGCGTTCCGGCCTGGACCTGCTGCACCTGCTGGGCAACGGCGGTTCCCATGGGTGCAGTGAGAACGACTGCGCCCCACACAACAAAGACGGCCGAGCAACCCGCGGTATGCATGGTACTGGACAACGCGCGTGGGAAGCGTCCGGTCCGCCACCTCACGGCATCCCTCATTCGTGGTTAAGAGAGCCCTAGATTCAACTTGGTGCGGCAGACACTGGGAGACGAGGCGCCTTCTGGTCCGTCTAGCGGCTTGCGCGCAAGGCTGGCGATCCCGGCAGGATTCGAACCTGCAACCCGCGGAGTAGAAATCCGCTACTCTATCCAGTTGAGCTACGGGACCGTGGCCGTCTTCTAGCACCGCCAATATGAAAAATCCGCTTCTCCGCCAAGTCCGTCCGAACCGATTTCTGTGATCGGGCGACAAAGGCGAGCAGGGGGCCGCCCGGTCCGCTTGCCCGGCATGTGGCGGCGGCAAGATACCGCCGCGGGAGCCGGTCAAAGGACGGCTGGCAATGCAGTTTGCGACGGTATTATTCGGTCATTTCAGCGCCTTTACTCCGTCACCTTTTCGCGCACTTTTCAGGGCCGTGCGGCGCGTGTCCGCGGGCCCTTTCAGGAGCTCCATCATGATCGGTTTGGTTCGTGCCGCCGCAGTTTGCGCCGCGCTGGCGATCGGCGTTGGCTCCGGCGCTGCCCTGGCCGCGGACAAGGCCTTCACGCGCGACGACCTGGCGGATTCTGCGATCAAGCTGGAGGCCCAGATCAAGAGCGAGGCGGGACCGGTCAACAAGTCATCCGCAACCCTGCGGACCGATGCGGACGCAGCGTTCAGGCGCAATGATGTCCGCTCCGGCTTACAGATCCTCGGCCAGATCGCGGCGACCACACCGGAGGACGGGGCCAATTGGTTGCGGCTGGCCAAGGCGATCTTCCAGATCCGCTCGGCAAGCTCCAGCGAGCAAACCTTCCTGATGGAGCGCGCCTCGACCGCGGCCTACATCGCCTATCAGCGCGCCGGCAATCCGGGCGAGGAGGCCGATGCGCTCGCCGTGCTCGGCAAGGCGCTGTCGGAGCGCAAGCTGTGGCGGCCGGCGCTGGATGCACTTCGCCTGTCGCTCGACCTGCGCGAGGTCGCCGATATCAGAGGCCAGTACGAGAGGATGCGCGACGAGCACGGCTTCCGGCTGCTCGATTATACCGTCGATTCCGACTCGGCTTCGCCGCGGGCCTGCTTCGAGTTCTCCGAGGAACTGGCGAAGCGGGTCGACTTCGCGCCATTTCTGGCGCTGGCCGGCACCGACAAGCCGGCGCTGTCAGCCGAAGGCAAGCAGCTCTGCGTCGACGGGCTGAAGCATGGCGAGCGCTACAACATCAATCTGCGCGCCGGCCTGCCATCGACGGTCAAGGAGAGCCTGCCGAAGTCAGCCGAGTTCAACATCTATGTGCGCGACCGCAAGCCTTTCGTGCGCTTCACCGGGCGCGCTTATGTGCTGCCGCGCACGGGACAGCGTGGCATTCCGGTGGTCAGCGTCAACACGCCGGCGGTCAAGATCGACGTGTTCCGGATCGGCGACCGCAACCTGATCAACACGGTGATCGATTCCGATTTCCAAAGCACGCTGAGCCGTTATCAGCTCTCCGAGCTCGGCGACCAGCGCGGCGTCAAGGTGTGGTCCGGCGAACTGGCGACCGCGACCACGCTGAACCAGGACGTGATCACCGCATTCCCGGTCGACCAGGCGCTCGGCGACCTGCAGCCGGGCGTCTATGTGATGACGGCGGCGGCGAAGGGGCCGGGCAGCGATGACGACGGTACGCTGGCGACGCAGTGGTTCATCGTCTCGGACATGGGCCTGTCGGCTTTCTCAGGCAATGACGGCATTCACGTCTTCGTCAACTCGCTGGCCTCGACCGATCCTGTTGCCAACGCCGAGGTGAAGCTCGTCGCCCGCAACAACGAGATCCTGGCGATCCGCAAGACCGATGCGGCCGGCCACGTGCTGTTCGAGTCAGGGCTCGCGCGCGGCGAGGGCGGGCTGTCGCCGGCGCTGCTCACCGTGACCAGCGACACGGCGGACTATGCTTTCCTGAGCCTGAAGACGAGCGCCTTCGACCTCACCGACCGCGGCGTTTCGGGCCGTGCGATTCCGGCCGGCGCGGATGCCTTTGTCTATGCCGAGCGTGGCGTCTACCGCTCCAACGAGACGGTCTATCTGACGGCGCTGTTGCGTGACGGGCAGGGCAATGCCCTGATCGGGACGCCGCTGACCATGGTGATCGAGCGCCCCGACGGCGTCGAGTTCCGGCGCGCCGTGCTGCCAGATCAGGGCGCCGGCGGCCGGACGCTGGCGATGGCCCTGAATTCGGCGGTGCCGGCGGGCACCTGGCGGGTCCGGGTCTTCACCGATCCCAAGGGGAATTCGGTCGGGGAAACCACCTTCATGGTGGAAGATTATATCCCCGAGCGGATCGAATTCGACCTCACTGCCAAGGACAAGATGATCAAGGCTGAAGTTCCGGTAGAACTTCAAGTGAGCGGCCATTTCCTCTATGGCGCGCCGGCCTCGGGCTTGCGGCTCGAAGGCGACATGCTGGTCGCGCCCGCAGCCTCGGGCCGCCCGGGCTATCCCGGCTACCAGTTCGGCGTCGCGGACGAGGAAACTGCGAGCAACGAGCGGACCCCGATCGAGGACCTGCCGGAGGCCGATGCCAATGGCGCGGCGACCTTTCCGGTGAAGCTCGACAAGGCGCCGACCTCGACCCGGCCGCAGGAGGCCCAGGTCTTCATCCGCATGGCGGAGACCGGCGGCCGCGCGGTCGAGCGCAAGATCGTGCTGCCGGTGGCGCCGGCGACCTCGCTGATCGGCATCAAGCCGCTGTTCGGCGACAAGAGCGTCGCGGAAGGCGACAAGGCGGAGTTCGACGTCGTGTTCGTCGCGCCCGACGGCAAGCAGTTGCCGCGCGACGGGCTACGCTACGAGCTGTTGAAGCTGGAGTCCCGTTACCAGTGGTATCGGCAGAACTCGTCGTGGGACTTCGAGCCGGTCAAGTCGACCCGTCGCGTCGCCGACGGTGACGTCAACCTTGCGGCCGACAAGCCAATGCGGCTGACCTTCCAGCCGCAGCCCGGCCGCTACCGGCTCGACGTCAAGTCGACCGACGCGGACGGCCCGCTGACCTCGGTGCAGTTCGACGTCGGGTGGTATTCCGACGGCAGCGCAGATACGCCCGATCTGCTGGAGACCTCGATCGACAAGCCGGAATACGCCTCCGGCGAGACCATGACGGTGTCGGTGAGTGCGCGCACGGCCGGCAAGCTCTCGGTCTATGTGCTCGGCGACCGCCTGCTGACCACGCAAAGCGTCGACGTCAAGGAAGGCACCCAGCAGGTCAGGATTCCGGTCGGCAAGGACTGGGGCACCGGCGCCTACGTGATGACGACGCTGCGCCGTCCGCTCGATGTCGCCGCCGGCCGCATGCCGGGCCGCGCCATCGGGCTGAAATGGTTCGGCATCGACAAGAAGGCACGCACGCTCACTGTCGCGCTGTCGCCGCCCGCACTGGTGCGGCCGGGTTCGACACTGACGATCCCGGTCAATCTCGGCGGGCTCAGCCCCGGCGAGGACGCCAAGGTGGTGCTAGCCGCGGTCGACGTCGGTATCCTCAATCTGACCAATTACAAGCCGCCGGCGCCCGATGATTACTATCTCGGCCAGCGCCGCCTGACCGCGGAGATCCGCGACCTCTACGGCCAGTTGATCGACGGCATGCAGGGCAGCCGCGGCCAGATCAGGACTGGCGGTGACGCCGGCGGCGCCGAGTTGCAGGGCTCGCCGCCGACGCAGAAGCCGCTCGCGCTGTATTCCGGCATCGTCACGGTCGGACCGGACGGCACTGCGGAGGTGAGTTTCGACATCCCCGACTTCGCCGGCACTGCGCGGGTGATGGCGGTGGCCTGGAGCGCCACCAAGCTCGGCCGTGCCACGACCGACGTGACCGTACGTGACCCGGTGGTGCTGACGGCAACGCTGCCGCGCTTCTTGCTCACGGGTGACAAGGGCACCGTCAACTTCGAGATCGACAATGTGGAAGGTACGTCGGGCGACTATACGCTCGGGGTCAAGGCGACGGGACCGGCGAAGCTGTCGGGCAATGCGATGAAGATGTTGATGACAAGGGACGGCGTGGCGACCCTCGAGAACACCGTCCGCCTTGACGCCAAGCAGCGCACGTCGCTGTCGTTCGGCCTCTGGGCTGACGGTGCGGGACGCGTTGAATTCGATGTCAACATCTCGGGGCCAAACGGCCTGACCCTGGCCCGGCACTATGCGCTCGACGTCAAGCCAGCCACGCAAGTGTTGGCGCGGCGTTCCATCCGGACCCTTGCGAAGGGCGAGAGCCTGACGCTGACCTCGGACATGTTCTCTGATCTCGTTCCGGGCACCGGCGGCGTATCGATCTCGGCGAGCCTCTCCACCGCGCTCGATGCCGCTACGATCCTCAAGGCGCTCGACCGCTATCCCTATGGCTGCTCCGAGCAGATCACGAGCCGCGCGCTGCCGCTGCTCTACGTCAACGACCTCGCCGCCGGCGCCCATCTCGCAATGGACACCGCGGTCGACCAGCGCATCCGCGACGCGATCGACCGGCTGCTGGCACGGCAGGGCTCGAACGGCTCGTTCGGACTGTGGGCGGCCGGTGGCGACGATGCATGGCTCGACGCTTACGTCACTGACTTCCTGACCCGTGCTCGCGAAAAGGGCTTTGCGGTGCCGGACGTGCTGTTCAAGAGCGCGCTCGACCGCGTCAGGAATTCGGTGGTGAACGCCAACGAGCCCGAGAAGGACGGCGGCCGCGATCTCGCCTATGGCCTCTACGTGCTCGCCCGCAATGGCGCAGCCCCGATCGGCGACCTGCGCTACCTCGCCGATACCAAGTTGACCGATCTGGCGACGCCGATCGCCAAGGCGCAGCTTGCCGCGGCGCTGGCGCTGGTCGGCGACAAGGCCCGCGCCGAGCGGGTCTATGGTGCCGCGCTCGATGCGCTGAACCCGAAGCCGGTGCTCGAGTTCGGCCGGGTCGATTACGGCTCGGCGCTGCGCGATGCGGCGGCGCTGGTCTCGCTCGCCGGCGAAGGCAACGCGCCGCGCGCGACGCTGACGCAGGCGGTGCTGCGGGTCGAGGCCGCGCGCGGGCTTTCGCCCTACACCTCGACGCAGGAGAATGCGTGGATGGTGCTGGCGGCGCGCGCGCTCGCGAAGGAGACGCTGGCGCTCGACATCAACGGCCAGCCGGTCAAGTCCGCGGTCTATCGTAGCTACAAGGCCGAGGAGATGACGGGCCAGCCGCTCAAGATCACCAACACCGGCGATGCGCCGGTGCAGGCGGTGATTTCGGTGTCGGGCTCGCCAGTCACGCCGGAGCCCGCCGCCTCCAACGGCTTCAAGATCGAGCGCGCCTACTACACGCTCGACGGCAAGCCGGCCGATGTCACCAAGGCCAGGCAGAATGATCGCTTCGCTGTCGTCCTCAAGGTCACGGAGGCAAAACCGGAGTTCGGGCACATCATGGTGGCCGACTATCTGCCGGCCGGATTCGAGATCGACAATCCGCACCTTGTGTCGTCGGGCGATTCGGGCACGCTCGACTGGATCGAGGACGGCGTCGAGGCCAGGAACACCGAGTTCCGCGATGACCGGTTCACCGCGGCGATCGACCGTGCCGCCAACGACAAGTCGGTGTTCACCGTCGCGTATGTCGTGCGCGCGGTGTCGCCGGGCAAATACGTGCTGCCGCAGGCCTATGTCGAGGACATGTACAATCCCTCGCGCTACGGCCGCAGCGGCACCGGGGCGGTCGAGGTGACGTCGGCGAAATGAGCGAGGTGGTGAACCAGCATCAGTCGTCAGGCGTGGGCGAAAGCGCGAAGCGCGTCTTCGGGCAGACGACCCGTGAATCCACGTCCGCGGCGCGCGAGGAAGACGCTGATGGCAGGAGGTGGGCGGTTCGTGTCGCCGCCGCGATGGCGGTCCTGCTCATCGCGATCGCGGGCGCCTTCACCGCCTGGGTCCGGTCGCTTCCGCCTCTGCCGATCGCGCAGGCCGAGCAGGTCTCGACCACCGTCGTCGACCGTAATGGCAAGCTGCTGCGCGCCTATGCGATGGCCGATGGTCGCTGGCGCCTGCCGGTCGACGCCAAGACCGACGTCGACCCGGGTTACCTGAAGCTGCTGTTCGCCTATGAGGATAAGCGCTTCTACGAGCACCATGGCATCGACCCGCTGGCGCTGTCGCGCGCCGCATTCCAGCTTGTCACGCGTGGTGAGATCGTCTCCGGCGGTTCGACCATCACGATGCAGCTCGCGCGGCTGATGGAGCCGCGGCATCAACGCTCGGTCTACGCCAAGCTGCGGCAGATGGTGCGCGCGGTGGAATTGGAGCGGCAGTTCTCCAAGGATCAGATCCTCAACCTCTACCTCGCGCTCGCCCCGTTCGGCGGCAATCTCGAAGGCGTACGCGCAGCATCGATCGCCTATTTCGGCAAGGAGCCGAAGCGCCTCTCCTTGGCTGAAGCGGCGCTGCTCGTAGCGCTGCCGCAATCGCCGGAGCGGCGGCGGCTCGACCGCTATCCGCAGGCGGCGCACATTGCGCGCGACCGCGTGCTCGATCGCATGGTCGAGGAGGGCGCGGTGTCGAAGGATGATGCTGCCCAGGCCAAGGCCGTGCCGGTGTCGAAGATGCGCAAGCAGATCCCGATTCTGGCGCCGCACTCGGCCGATCAGGCGATCGCGACGATGAAGGACGCGCCTGTCATCAAGCTGACGCTGGATGCCACCTTGCAGAAGAATCTCGAGGCGTTGGCCCGCGACCGCGCGATCGCGTTAGGGCCCTATATTTCGGCTGCAATCATCGCGGTCGACAATGCGACCGGCGATGTCCTCGCGCGGGTCGGCTCAGCCGATTATTTCGATGAGCGGCGGGCAGGGCAGGTCGACATGACCCGCGCGGTGCGCTCGCCCGGCTCGACGCTGAAGCCGTTCATCTATGGCCTCGCCTTCGAGGACGGCTTCGTGCATCCGGACAGCCTGATCGAGGACCGCCCGATCCGCTTCGGCACCTATGCGCCGGAAAATTTCGACATGACGTTCCAGGGCACGGTGCCGGTGCGCAGGGCGCTACAGTTTTCGCTCAATGTGCCGGCGATCGCGTTGCTCGACCGGGTTGGCGCCAGCCGGCTATCGTCGCGGCTGCGGCAGGCCGGAACCAATCTGGTGCTGCCCAAGGAGGAGGCGCCGGGCCTGGCGATGGGACTCGGCGGCGTCGGCGTGACGCTGCAGGATTTGGCGCAGCTCTACGCAGGACTGGCGCGGCTCGGGGCGACCAAGCCGCTGCGCGAGATCGTGCAGGACAACGACCGGCGCGACACGATGCGCCTGATGGATCAGGCCGCGGCCTGGCAGGTCGGCAACGTCCTGCTTGGCACGCCGCCGCCGGAGAACGGCGTGCCCAACCGGATCGCGTTCAAGACCGGCACCAGCTATGGCTATCGCGACGCCTGGTCGATCGGCTTCGACGGCCGCATCACCATCGGCGTCTGGGTCGGCCGCCCGGACGGCTCACCGGTACCGGGCTTGGTCGGTCGCTCCGCCGCGGCGCCGATCCTGTTCGATGCCTTCGCGCGCACCGGCAAGATCCTTGCCGCGCTACCGAAGCCGCCGCGGGGCGTTCTGATCGCGAGCAACGCGAAGCTGCCGCCGCCGCTGCGACGTTTCCGCCCACTCGGCGAGCTCATCCGCAGCGGCAATGACCGCGCGCCGCACATCCAATTTCCGCTGAACGGTTCACGCATCGACGTCGATCATTCGGAGGGCGGCCGCAATGCGGCCATGCCGGTGAAGGTGGCCGGCGGCGTGCTGCCGCTGACGGTCATGGTCAACGGTGTCTCAGCCGGGGACATCGACAGCCGGCGCCAGCGCCTGATTGACCCGCCTGGGCCCGGCTTCGCGCGCCTGACCGTGATCGATGCCACGGGGGCCGCGGATACCGTTGTGATCCGAGTGCAATGATGGCGCGGGAAAGCGGAACTGCACAGTTGTTTGCGCTGCGGTTTCATCGTATGCGAAACCCATGGTGGATGGCCTCCAACCCCGGCGCTTCGGAGCAGGGCAACAGTCTGTAAAGCCTGCGCATTCGAGCCGCAGGTTGTTCATGGCGTTCGAATTCGCAACGGCCAGCCATTGGCGTTCGGTCCTGTTCCTGACACTGACCTGTCTGGTGTTGTTCCTGCCGGGCTTCTTCACGATCCCGCCGATCGACCGCGACGAGGTGCGCTTTGCCCAGGCGACCAAGCAGATGGTCGAGAGCGGCGACTTCGTCGACATCCGCTTCCAGGACGATGTCCGCTACAAGAAGCCCGTCGGCATCTACTGGATGCAGGCGGCGGCGCTGAAGACGGTCTCCGCGCTGGGCGTGCCGCGCGCCCAGGTGCGCATCTGGGTCTATCGCCTGCCATCCTTGATCGGCGCGATCGGCGCGGTGCTGTTGACCTACTGGACAGCGCTGGCTTTCGTGACGCGGCAGGGCGCGGCGCTGGCCGCCTTGATGATGGCAAGTTGCGTGCTGCTCGGGGCGGAGGCGCGGCTCGCCAAGACCGACGCGATGCTGCTGTTCACGGTAACAGCCGCGATGGGCGCGATGGCGCGGGTTTATCTGTCATGGCAGCGCGGCGAGGATCCGGCACGTCCGTCGTGGGGGCCGCCTGCGATCTTCTGGACGGCGCTGGCGGGAGGCATCCTGCTCAAGGGGCCGTTGATCCTGATGTTCGTCGGGCTCGCGATGGCGGTGCTCGCCTTCTTTGACAGATCCGTCGCCTGGTTCGGGCGCATGCGCCCGCTCTGGGGGCTGATGTGGCTGCTGGTGCTGGTGCTGCCGTGGTTCGTGCTGATCTTCCTGCGCGCCGGCGACACCTTCTTTGCCGACTCGGTCGGTGGCGACATGCTGAGCAAGCTCGGGGCGCAGGAATCCCACGGCGCGCCGCCCGGCCTCTATCTTCTGCTGTTCTGGATTACGTTCTGGCCCGGTGCACCGCTGGCCGCGATGGCCGCGCCTGCGGTCTGGCGTGCGCGGCGGCAGCCCGGCGCGCAGTTTCTGCTGGCCTGGTTGATCCCGTCCTGGATCGTGTTCGAGGCCGTTCTGACCAAGCTGCCGCATTACGTGCTGCCGCTCTATCCTGCGATCGCGATCCTGACTGCGGGCGCGCTGGAGCGGCGCGTGCTGTCGCGCTCCCCTTGGCTTACGCGCGGCTCGGCCTGGTGGTTTGCGATCCCCGCCGCCGGCTCGGTGCTGGTCATCGTCGGGGCCATCAAGGCCATTCATCAGCCGGTCTTTCCGGCCTGGCCGTTATTTGCCGTCGCGATGGTGTTCGGCCTCGTTGCCTGGAGGCTATTCGAGGACAGCCGCGCCGAGCGCTCGCTGCTCAACGCCGCCGTCGCCGCTGTGTTGATGGCGGCGGGCACCTACGGCGTGGTGTTGCCGCGGCTCACGACGGTATTTCCGAGCCAGGAGGTGGCGCGCGCCCTGCGCACCGTGACTTGCGTCGGCCCGAAAGCGGCCGCGGCGGGTTTCCTCGAGCCAAGTCTCGTGTTCATGACGGATACGTCGACACTCCTGACCGACGGATCGGGCGCAGCCGATTTCCTGGCTCAGGGTGCCTGCCGGTTTGCGCTGGTCGAACAGCGCTCCGAACGCTCCTTCGTGCAGCGCGCCGAGGCGATCGGGCTGCGCTACAACGCGATGGTGCGGATCGAGGGTTACAACATCTCGCAGGGTAAGGCGGTCTCGATTGCGATCTTCCGCTCCGAAGGAACGGAATGAGATGGCGTTGCTGCCCGCGTCCCGGGACACCGGACATTACTTCGGACGATTGCTGACGCTGGTCTGGTTGTCCTTCGCACAGCTCGTGCGCGCCCCGTCCCATTCGCGGAGGGCCGAGGCTGCACGGCGCTCAGCGCGTCACGTGCTGCTGCTCGTCGTCGTCACCGGCGCCGCGATCATCACGCTGATGTATCTCGTCGACGCCGAAGAGATCGGCTTGATGCCGCCGCGCGGCACGCCGAGCCTGTGGTGGGTGCGGATCCTGACCGACTTCGGCAAGGACACGCATGTGCTATGGGCGCTCGGTGTTCTGCTGATTGCAGTCGCGTTGGCGGCGCCTGCAGTCCGCGGCGTGTCTCACGCGACCTTGCTCGGTCTCGGAACGCGTCTGCAATATCTGTTCCTGTCGGTCGCGTTCTCGGTGGCCGTGGGCGAGGTGGTCAAATGGATCGTCGGCCGCGGCCGGCCCTTCGTCGGCGGCAAGGCCAATGCCTTCAACTTCCATCATTTCGCCGGCACCGAAGCCTATTCGAGCTTCCCCTCGGGGCACGCGATCACCGCGTTCGCTTTGGCATTCGCCGTGTCGGCGGTATGGCCGCGGACGCGGATCGTGATGCTGCTTTACGCGCTGATCATCATCGCGACGCGGCTGGTGCTGTTGGCCCATCATCCGAGCGACGTGGTCGCCGGTGCGCTGGTCGGTGTGATCGGTGCAATGGCGGTGCGGTACTGGTTCGCCGCCCGCCGCCTTGGTTTCGCCATCCATCGCGACGGCACCGTGGTAGCGTTGCTCGGACCGTCGGAGCGGCGCCTCAAAAGGGTTGCGGGGAACGCCTTCGCCCCATAAAAGCGGTCGCCCGACGGCCGGATCGGGCCGGTTCCAGCCGGAAACAACACCAACCTCGAGTGCCGATTTGCCGCTTCCCGACCAGACGCCGGTCGCCGTTTCCATCGTCGTGCCCGTGCGCAACGAGGCCGACAATATCGCGCCGCTGATCACGGAGATTGCGGCCGTGCTCGACGGCCGCTGGGCCTACGAGATCATCTACGTCAATGATGGCTCGACCGACGACACTGCCGAACGGCTGGCTGCGATCATGGCGCAGCGGCGTAATCTCAGACAGCTTCGGCATGCCGTCTCGACCGGTCAGTCGGCGGCGGTGCGCAGCGGGGTGCGCGCCGCGCGCGGCGCGATCGTGGCGACGCTCGATGGCGACGGACAGAATAACCCGGCCTTCCTGCCGAACCTGATCTCGGCGGTCGAGAGCGGTAACGGACGCGTCGGCCTCGCCGCCGGCCAGCGGGTGGGGCGCAAAGATACCGGATTCAAGAAGATGCAGTCGCGTATCGCGAACACGGTGCGGGGCGCGATCCTGCGCGACGGCACCCGCGACACCGGCTGCGGGCTGAAGGCCTTTCCGCGCGACGTGTTCCTGTCGATGCCTTATTTCGACGGGCTGCATCGCTTCCTGCCGGCGCTGGTCCGCCGCGAAGGCTTTGCGATCGCCTATGTCGACGTGATCGATCGCCCGCGCCATGCCGGCGTGTCGAACTACGGATTCTTCGACCGGCTCTGGATCGGGATCATGGATCTCGCGGGCGTGTGGTGGCTGATCCGCCGCAAGAAGCCGACGCCAGTCGTTACTGAAGTGACTGATGTCGCTGAAGCGCCTGTCGTGACCGAGGTAAGGTGATGCTGATTCAGTATGGCCAGGCGCTCAACGCCTATCTCTACGACGTATTCGTCGCCAAGTTCGACTTCTGGCTGGCGTTTGGCCTCGTCGCGCAACTGCTGTTCACTGCCCGCTTCCTGGTGCAGTGGATTTCGAGCGAGCGCGCCGGCCAGAGCGTGGTGCCGATGGCGTTCTGGTTCTTCTCGATGGGCGGCGGCCTGATGACGCTGATCTACGGCCTCGCCAAGCGCGAGCCGGTGATTATCCTGGGGCAGGGCCTCGCCACCCTGATCTACATCCGCAACATCATGCTGATCGTGAAGAATCGCGGCAAGGCGTCGAAGACGCTCGACCGCTGATCACGGCCTTCCGGCGGCCGGCGCTGGAAGATCCGCGGCCTCGACGGCGCTCTCGCGATAGGCCGCGGTCTCGCCGGCTGCATCGAGCACTGGGTAGGCCACCGAGCAGATATGCGAGTGGATGCGGCGGAGGTCGCGCAGCACGTCCAGATGCAGCGAGGTGGTCTCGATGGTCTCCGGGCGGCCCTCACGCAGGCGCTCGAGATGACGCTCGACGGCAGCCAACTCGGCCGCGCGCAACGCGGCCTTCTCGGTCAGCAGCTTGCGCGCCTCGCTGGCGTCGCCCGACATGAAGACGCCGAATGCGATCCGCAGCGAGTCGATGGTCCGCTTATGGAATGCAGACAATTCCTCTGCGCCTTCGCTCGAGAACTGCAGACGGCGCTTGATCTTCTTGGTGGCGAGCTCGCTGAGATTCTTGTCGATGATGTCGCCGATATGTTCGAGATTGATCGCGAAGGCGACGATCTCCATGGCGCGCTGGCCCTCGCGCTCGTCGAGGCTGCCGCGGGTGAGCTTGGTCACGTAGAGCTTGGTCGCCTCGTTCAGGCTGTCGACGGTGTTGTCCATCTGTGACACCTGGTCGACCAGGGCACGGTCGTTGGTCATCATCGCCGCCATCACCTTGCGCAGCATGGCCTCGACATGATCACCCATGTGCAGCACCTCGCGCGCCGCGTCGGTCAGCGCGAGCGAGGGGGTCTCAAGCGCACTCTCGTCGAGATAGCGCGGCCGCGACGGATCGGTCTCCTGCACCCGCTTGGGCAGGAGCCGATTGAGCAGCCGCGCCATGGCGTCGAGGACGCCGATGAACAGGATCGCAGTCGCGACGTTGAAGGCGATGTGGAACAGCGCCGTTGCCTTGGCGAGATCGGGTTGCCACACCTGGATATGCTCGGCGATCGGGCGCAGGAACGGCGCCACCAGCAAGATGCCGATCACGCGGTTGACGAGATTGCCAACCGGCAGGCGATAGCTCGCCGGATCATCGCGGCGCGCACCTTCCATCAGCGGGTTGATGGCGCTGCCGAGATTGGCGCCGAGCACCAGCGCCAGCGCCGCGTAGGGTGAAATGAACTGGGAGTAGGCCAGCGACATCACCAGCAGCACGCTGGCGACGCTGGAATGGACCAGCCAGGTGACGACCGCGCCAATGAAGATGCAGAGCACGGGATCGCCGGTGATCGCACCCATGAAGACGCGCACGCCCGGGGCGCTTTCGGCCGGCGCCAGCGTGTCGAGCAGGATGTGCAGCGCCAGCAGCATCAGGCCGAGGCCGATCGAAACGCGGCCGAGGTCCTTGATCCGGGAGCGCGGTCCGGTACGGAAGGCGACCAGGCCGAGGATGAACAGCACCGGCGCGACCGCTGCCACATTGAACGACAGCACCTGGACGATCAGGGTGGTACCGACATTGGCCCCCAGCATGATGGCAAGCGCGGGCACCAGGTTGACCAGGCCTTCCGCGGCGAACGAACTGGTGATCAGGGCGGTGGCGGTCGAGCTCTGGAGCAGGGCGGTCAACCCAAGGCCGGCAGCGAAGGCGCTGAACCGGTTGCGCAGCGCCTTGCCCAGGAGCAGCCGCAGGTCCGGGCCGAAGGCGCGCAGGATCCCGCTATGCACCATGTGCAGGCCCCACAGCAGCAGCGCGACGCCGCCCATCAGATCAAGTAGGACCATGCTTCCCATGCCTGTTCCGTATCCCGGCAAATCGAGTCGAACGGGTCACGCTACCGCCTATCGACCGCGGATCAACCCTTTTTGTTCTCACGGGAACCCGGCGGTGCGAGCGGATCGGGTCAAAAAGGGGGCTAACGCGGCCGTCCCTGGAGGAGTGCCCGAGCGAGGAATTGTCAGGGGTAAATGAAGCTGGAAGGCAACCGTTCAATTGCGAGCAGTTCCGCTAGGCAGTTTCCAATCTTTCCGCGCTACGACTGCGGCAACCAGAAACTCGTCCAGCCGTGCTTGGGGATCAGGATGTTTGTCAATCGCCGCAAGAGCGAACGTCGCGTCTGCAGAAGCGTCGCCAAAATCCAGATCGGGACTGGCTCACTGCCTCGGGACTGCATGATCACCGATATTTCTGCCGGTGGCGTCAAGGTGATAGCCGAATATCTGGAAGTCCCGCCCGAATTCACCATCATCTTCTCGACCGGCAGCCCGCGCCAATGCCGTCTGGCCTGGCGGATCGGGCATGAATTCGGCGCCCAATTCATCGATTAATCCGGCACGCCCAACCATCAGACTCCTACTTGGCGCGCGCATGGCCGCGGCACGACGTCGGCCTTAACTCGCCATTAGGGTTAAGCTGTGAGCATCCGGGCACCTTCGCCGTTCCGAGTCCCCGTTGATGCTCCAGAAATCACTCCGACACATAAGCCGCGTGAACCGTCTCGCGAGCGCAGCGTCGGCTGCGGTCCTGTTGGTCGGATTGTCGGCCTGCCAGACGTCGTCAGACATTGCCGGAGACATCACCGGGTCATTGGGCGATACGGCCGAGCCGAGCCAGGCGTCCGCCGATCCGCGGCGCGACCTCGACACCTACAAGGAGCGCGTCCGCACCAATCCCAGGGATGCCGACGCCGCGCTCAAATACGCCAAGGCGCTGCGGGCCACCGGTCAGCGGGAGCAGGCTGTCGCAGTCCTGGAGCAGGCTGTGTTGGCCCAGCCCGGCAACAAGCCGCTGCTCGCAGGCTACGGGCGTGCGCTCGCCGACAACGGCAATTTCCAGCAGGCCTTCGACGTGCTCGGTCGCGCGCACAGCCCCGACGATCCGGATTGGCGTATCCTGTCTGCGCAGGGCGCCGTGCTCGATCAACTCGATCGTCACGATGAAGCGCGCCAGTACTATGCGAGCGCGCTGAAGATCCGGCCGGACGATCCTTCGGTGCTCTCAAATCTCGGATTGTCCTACCTGCTGTCGAAAGATCTGCCGAAGGCCGAGGAAACGTTGCGTCGCGCCCGGGAGCGCGCTCCCGGTGACATGCGCGTGCGAACCAATCTCGCCGTCGTGGTGGGACTGCAGGGCCGTGAGGCCGAGGCCGAGGGCATCATGAAGGCGAATCTGCCGCCGGAGCAGGGGTCGGCTAACGTTGCCACGTTGAAGCGGCTGTTGGCGCGGAGGGATGCAAGCCGGACCGACACGGGCCGGATTCCAGTCGCGGCCAATCGTCACGACTAGGTCGCGTTAGACGTTGTTGGGCGCAACGTCCGCTCACGCGCGCTTGCACTCCCTCCAGCGCGATCAAATCCATCCGCTGGCGACTTCGGCGCAATCAACCCGCGGCCTTGCGCCTGCCGTCGCGCTGGCCCTGCAGCTTCCGGAGGATCGGCGTCAGCAGCGATCCGCGTTGCTCGGCAAGGTCGGGGCGGCCGGTCAGGCGGTGCGCGATCTGCAGGAAGGTTTTCGTGGTGCGGTGCCGCGCGGACACTTCCGCGATCATCTGCCCGTTGTTGGCGGCCTCGCCGAACAGGCGGCTGTCGAACGGAATTGTCGCGATCGGCGCGCTTTCGATCGTCTTGGCGAACTCCTTGACCTCGATCTCTGGCCGCCTTGGCATGCCGACCTGATTCAGGCAGTAGAGCGGCGGCCGATCGTTGGGACGTGCCGCCTTCAGCATATTCATCATGTTCTTGGTGTTGCGCATGTTGGCGAGGTCGGGCTCGGCGACGATCAGGATATCGTCGGCGCCGACCAGCGTGCGCTTGGTCCAGGCCGTCCATTGATGCGGGACGTCGAGCACGATGCAGGAGGAGGTCATGCGCATCGTATCGAAGATCGCATCGAACGCATCGGCACCGAAATCATAAACCTGTTCGAGGGTCGCAGGCGCCGCCAGCAGGCTGAGATGGTCGCTGCACTTGGCGAGCAGGCGATCCATATAGGCGGTGTCTGGGCGCTCGGGAGAGAACACGGCGTTCGCGATGCCCTGCACCGGATCCTGGTTGTAGTCGAGGCCGGCGGTGCCGAAAGCAAGGTCGAGATCGATGACGACGGAATCCAGTCCGAGATCGCGCGCGATGGTCCAGGCGACGTTGTGGGCAACGGTCGAAGCGCCGACGCCGCCCTTGGCGCCCGCGACCGCGATCAATCGGCCGACCGAGACCGCTTCCGTTGCCGAGAACAGGCTGCAAATCGAGCGCACGATGTCGAGCACCTTGACGGGGCCGACCACATAGTCGTTGACGCCGCGGCGGACCAGTTCGCGATAAGGCGCGACATCGGCGGCGTTTCCCAGCATGACGACGCGGGTGCCGGGATCGCACACCGCCGCGAGGTCGTCGAGGCCGGCGAGGAAATCCGTGCCCGGCTCGGTTTCCAGGATAATCACGTTCGGCGTCGGCGCCTTGTGATAGGCCTCGATCGCGGCGGCGATGCCGCCCATGTGGACGGAGAGATGAGCCTTGGCGAGACGGCGATCCTCGGCGGCGGCACGTGCGGTCGTGGCGGTTGCGACGCTGGCACAGAAGGCCTGCACCGAAATGCGCGGCGCCGGGGCGATGTAGTCGTCGATCTGCGGTTGCTCGTCTTGTTGTTCGGCGGTCATTGCCTTAGTCGCTCAGCTTGGCCTTGTCAGCTTCAGGATAGGTTGTCGCGGTGGTGACGCCCTTGCGGTATTTGTCGAACGCGATCGAGCGGCGCGGCGTGTAGGCAGCAGTCTCGGTGCGCGGCTGCACGAGGTCGGAGGGATTTGCAACCATCGCCGCCAGGTTACGCTGAGTGGCGCAGCCGAAATTGTAGTACTCCTTGTTCTGGATATAGGCGGGATTGTCGAGCGAGGGGCCGAGGTCGGCCGGCCACACCCCGCAGGGACCGGCAACCGCCGCCATCTTGGGATAGCTCACGCGAATGGTGGCGAGCGCGCGCGGATCGTCGGGGTGATAGGCCCGCCTGGTGATGGCATGGCCGGGTACGCCCATCGATGCGAGCAAGCCGCGGATCTCCTGATAGATCGCCCCGGCGGCACGCGCATTCGGCGTATCAACCGGTACATCGATCGCGATCGCGCCGGTGGCCTCGCGGCGCCAGCCGCGGGCGATCCCCATGACGTCGTCGCGCTGCGTCTCGGTCAGGTTGCCGCGGGCATAACCGACGAATACGACGATTGATTGCTCGCCTTCGGTCACGGCGATCGGATGGCGCTGCCGGTAGTCGTCCGGCACGGTCCCGGTCACGACATCGGTCGTCGCTGTATTGCATCCGCCGAGCGTCAGCGTCACGAGCAGGACGCCGAACAGCGGTCGTATCGTCGAGCGCCTGCTGACTGTGTTGCGTGTCATCTTGCGATCCCCAACCCTCAAGCCCGTGTCAATCGATGATGAAGCCGAAATTGGCCGGCGTGGCGCCGATCGGCTCGGCGCGGGCGGCGACGCCATAGATGCGGTTGATGCGCGCCAGCAGCGCCGATTCCGAGTCGGAGGCCGAAGCAAATCCGTCGTCCGGTCGGGACAGGTCCTTCTGCGCAACCGCTCGCACCACATAGGGCGTCACGATGACCATCAGCTCCGTCTCGGAATTGACGAAGTCCTGGCTCCGGAAGAGCTGTCCCAGAACCGGGATCTGATCGACGCCGGGCATGCCGTTGATCGCCTGCTTGGTCTGCTCCTGGATCAATCCGGCCATCGCGATCGAGCCGCCGGAGGGCACCTCCAGCGTGGTGTCCGCGCGGCGAGTCTTGATCGACGGGATCGTCGTTCCGCCCTGGCCGCCGGTCAAAGCGTTCTCCATCGAGACCTCGGACACTTCGGTCATCACCTTCAGGCTGATGCGTCCCTCGGACAGGACCACCGGCGTGAAGTTGAGCGAGATGCCGAATTTCTTGAAGCTGACGGTCTGAACGCAATTGCCGATCGTGCCCGACGTCGTGGTTTGGCACGTCACGCCGGTTGGAATCGGAAATTCGCCGCCGGAGACGAAGGTCGCGGACTCCCCGGAGATCGCCGTGAGATTCGGTTCGGCCAGCGTCCGTACGACGCCGGCGCTCTCCATCGCGCGCAGCGTCGCGGTGACTGATGGTACACCGGCCTTCGTCAGGGCGGCTCCGGCCAAGGCATTGCCGGAGACGAGCGGTCCATTGTTCGCGGTGAAGGGGTTGTTGTTGTTGAACACCACCGCAGCGGTGCCGTAGTTCATGTTGGCGCTGAGATCGATGCCGAGCTGCTTGACCAGATCGCGCCGCACTTCGGCGACGGTGACCTTCAGCATCACCTGGTCGCGGCCGCGCACCACGATCGAGTTGACGACCTTGTCGGCGCTGCCGACCAGTTTTGCGGCGACGTCGCCGGCCTGCTGTGCCTCGACCGGGCTCGACACCGAGCCGGTCAGCACGACGCTGTCGCCGACACCCTCGATATTGACGCCTGGCAGCATCTGTCGGAGCGCAGCGCGCAGGCCGTTGAGATCGCGCTTGATCGCGATGTCGTAGGAAGCGACCTGGGCGCCGTCGCCATCGAAGAACACCACGTTGGTTTGACCGACCGCTGCGCCGATGATGTAGGCGCGCTGCGCTGAGCGGATCACCGCGTTAGCGATCTTGGGATCGGCAACCAGCACGTCCTTGGCTTCACGGGGCAGGTCGATCACGACAGACTTGCCGACGCCGAGCGCCAGGAAGCGCGTCTTGACCGGGATGCTGCTGGTCACAGCAACATCCGCATTCTTGTTCGGGTCGGCCGCAGCGGCAGGAGACAGGGCAGGGATGACAATCAGCGCTGCGACCGCCGAAAATGACAGTGTACGGACCAATGCGGTCCGCGCCTTCAGTTGTCTTGCATCTGATATCATCTGCGAAGCCCCCATCACTTCTGTGTCGTCTGACAGCTGAGAACGCCGTAGCGAACCACACTGATGCTCTCGCCCCGCTTCGGGGCCTGGCCGTTGGTCGAGGTCTCGACCGTATTGTCGTTGATGTCGGCGATGCTGCGCAGTGCGAGCGACAGCGTGCCGCTCTGCCGGGCGCGCGCGAGCGTCTCGGCCTGTTCGGGCTTCAGCTCGAGCGTCGCGGTCTTGCCGACGAGCGAGTTGCTGCCGTCTTTCTCCTTCGGCGCCTGGTCGATCGCCAGCACCCGGACATTGGACAGCAGGGTTTCGGTGACGACGACGTCGGAGCCGACGCGATCGGGATTCTTGTCGCGCTTGGACAGGATCACGTCGACGCGGTCGCCGGGCAGGATGAAGCCGCCGGCGCCGGTCTCCGGCGTGATCTCCGTAGAGATGGCGCGCATGCCCGCCGGCAAGATCGCGGCCATGAAGCCGCTGCCGTTTGCCTTGACCAGCTTCTGCTCGCGGATCGGCTCGCCGATGATGAAGGGGGCGCGCGCGATCGAGCCGATGACGTCCTTCATCGCGTCAGCATTGGTGTCGCGGCGCATGAAGCCGTTGCTCGCGGTCTCCGCTGGCCAGCGCTGCCACTGCACGTCCTCGGGCTTGACGGACTGACCGAGCCCGATGTCGGACTTGGCCACCAGCACTTCGACGGTCGGCAACTGCACGACCGGCGCGACAGGCGCCGGCTTGTGATCGGTGGTGCTGCTGCTCGCGAGATACGTGGCCGCAAGGCCTGCGACGCCGGCGATGGCCAGGACCACGATACGTGCCGTCTTCATGTGACTGACTGAATGCCCTTACGCCAGGCGGTCGCAGCCTCGCGGCGCTGACAGCCTTTCCCGGGAGCATGACTACGGCAGCAAAAGTGTAAGGGAACTTGCTACTGGGCCTGGTCGATCAGGGGATTGGCGGGGATGGTGAACGGCAGGTTATCGATGCAGTCATAACCCCGCAAAATCCCGGGGCTCACGTGATCGAGGCGAGCAGCACCGATCGCAATACGCGAGGCCGCGGCTCGGTAGCCGCGCGGCACATCTTCAGGCACAGCAGCGCAAGTGAATCAAGAGCCCGCCTTCAGCGCCGCAAATCCGCGTTCGAGATCGGCCTTGAGGTCATCGACATCTTCGAGCCCGATATGCAGCCGCAGCGTCGGCCCGCCCGGCGCCCATTTGGTCGCGGTGCGATACTCGTTGCAATCGAACGGGATCGCGAGACTCTCGAAGCCGCCCCAGGAAAAGCCCATGCCGAACAGCGTGAGCGTGTTGAGCATGGTATCGACTGCCTGTTGCGGCACCGGTTTCAGGACGACGCTGAACAGACCGGAGGCGCCGGTGAAGTCGCGCTTCCAGATCGCATGTCCAGGATCGGTTTCCAGGGCAGGGTGCAGCACGCGCTCGACCTCGGGCCGCGCGGCAAGCCAACGCGCCATCTCGAGTCCGGAGCGATGGTGCTGCGCGAGCCGGGTCGAGAGCGTGCGTACGCCGCGCAGCGCGAGATATACGTCGTCCGGCCCGGCGCAGACGCCGAGCAGGCGGATCGCCTCGGAGACCAGCGGCCAAGCCTTGGCGTTCGCCGAGATCGTGCCGAACATGATGTCGGAATGGCCGCCGATATATTTGGTCGCGGCCTGCATGCTGATGTCGACGCCCTGCTCGAGCGAACGATGATAGAGCGGGGTGGCCCAGGTGTTGTCGTCGATGACAAGCGCGCCGCGCGCGTGAGCCATCGCCGCGATCGCGCGGACGTCGGGCATCTCGAAGGATTGTGAGCCCGGCGCCTCGACCAGCACCGCGCGGGTGTTCGGCCTGAACAGGGCCGCGATGCCGCCGCCGATCAGCGGGTCGAAATATGTGGTCTCGATGCCGTAGCGCGCCAGCATGCCGTTGCAGAAATTGCGCGTCGGCCGGTAGACGTTGTCGCAGACCAGCACATGTTCACCGGCTTTCAGCACAGCGAGCAGGGTGGTGGAGATCGCGGCCAGTCCTGACGGCGCGAGCCCGACGCCGGCGCATTGCGGGCCTTCGAGCGCCATCAGCACGTCTTGCAGCGCTCGTGTGGTCGGCGTGCCGTGGCGGCCGTAGGTAAATTCACCGCGGTGGGCATGCAGGTCCTCCGCCGTCGGATAGAGCACGGTCGAACCATGGAAGACCGGCGGATTGACAAAGCCCTTTTGAGCCTTGGTGTCGCGGCCGGCCGTGACCAGCCGGGTGGCGGCGTGTTGTGGACGGGAGGGCGTGGAATTGTCGGAGGAGGTCATGGGTCGTCGCCGTTAGACTTTTGCCGCAGCCGTAACGCGTCGGGAGCGCAGAGCTACGCTGGGAAGTGTTACTAACAGGACGCGGAAGACATGCGTCAACCCCTTGACCCGGCACGCCAGTCGCTATGTGATGCGCCGCAACTTCCAGTCGCCGCACGTTGAGGGGCCTGCCGCGACCTGCGATCCCGTTGCCTGACCGATTTGCAGCCAAACTGCCGGTCAGGTCAGCATTATTTGCTGCAAGGTGGATCATCGGGTGGCCCCGTGAGCGTCAGGTGACCAAAAACAACGTCCACGGACGACCCCTGAAAGGCCCCAGCCCATGAAACGCGTTCCCCTGGCCCTAACCCTTGCCGCTGCCGCCGCCTTGTCGGCTCAGGCCGCCTCGGCGCAAACCCTGAAGACGGTCAAGGATCGGGGCCAGCTATCCTGCGGCGTCAGCAGCGGCCTGCCGGGGTTCTCCTCGCCGGACGACAAGGGCAACTGGACCGGGATCGACGTCGACGTCTGCCGCGGGATCGCCGCGGCGATCTTTGACGACCCGACCAAGGTCAAGTTCGTGCCGCTGTCGGCCAAGGACCGTTTCACTGCGCTGCAGTCGGGCGAGATCGACGTGCTGTCGCGCAACACCACCTGGACACTGTCGCGCGACACCTCGCTCGGCGCCAACTTCACCGGTGTGACCTACTACGACGGGCAGGGGTTCATGGTGAAGAAGTCGCTCAAGGTGAACTCCGCGCTCGAATTGAACAGCGCCTCGGTCTGCGTACAGACCGGCACCACGACTGAGCAGAACCTCGCCGACTATTTCAAGGGCAACAACATGAAATACGAGGTGATCGCGTTCGCCTCGGCGGACGAGACCCTGAAGGCCTACGAGACCGGCCGCTGCGACGTGTTTACCTCGGACGTCTCCCAGCTCTACGCAATGCGGCTGAAGCTCGGCAGTCCGGCCGATCACGTCGTGCTGCCGGAAATCATTTCCAAGGAGCCGCTCGGCCCGATGGTCCGTCACGGCGACGACCAGTGGTTTGACATCGTGAAATGGGTGCTGTTCGCGCAGATCAACGCCGAGGAGCTCGGCGTCACCCAGAAGAACGTCGACGAGATGGCCAAGTCGGACAAGCCCGACCTCAAGCGCGCCTTCGGCACCGACGGCAATCTTGGTGAACAGCTCGGCCTGACCAAGGACTGGTTCGCCCGGATCATCAAGGCCGTCGGCAATTACGGCGAAATGTTCGATCGCAATGTCGGCGCGGGATCGAAGCTGCAGATCGCGCGCGGCCTCAACCAGCTCTGGAACAAGGGTGGAATCCAATACGCGCCGCCGATCCGCTGATCGGCGACGAGGCGGCTGCGGCGATGACCACCGAGCCCCGAAATCCACCGCCGCAATACGTCCTGCGGTTGAAGCGGGCGCTCGGCGGCAAGGCCGGCTGGACCGGTCTTGTCGTGCAGATCGCGTTCGCCGCGGTGCTGGCCTGGGTGGCTTACGAGATCGTGGCCAACGCCAGGACCAATCTGGAGACGCAGCGCATCGCCTCCGGGTTCGGCTTCCTCAGGAACACCGCCGGCTTCGACGTCAGCCAGAACCTGATCGCGTACACGGGATCGGACACCTATACGCGGGTGTTCCTGGTCGGACTGCTGAACACGTTGCTGGTGTCGGTCATCGGCATCGTGTTCGCCACCATCATCGGATTCGTCCTGGCGTTGTGCCGGTTGTCGCCAAACTGGCTCTTGTCGCGGCTTGGCGAGGCTTATGTCGAGGCCGTGCGTAACCTGCCACTGTTGTTCCAGTTGCTGTTCTGGTACCTCGCCGTGCTGGCGGCGCTGCCTGCGCCACGGCAGAGCATCAACCTGTTCAATGCGTTCTTCCTCTCCAATCGCGGCCTGGTAATTCCGCGGCCGATCGGCGAGGCCGGTCTCGATCCATTTCTTGCGGCAGTCGCCGCCGCGATCCTGGGCTCGCTGCTGTTACGCGGCAACGCCAGGCGTGCGCTATTCCAGCGCGGGCAGGCGATCCGGATCTGGCCTTACGTGCTCGGCGTGCTGATCGGACTGCCACTCCTGACAGTGCTGGTCTTCGGGATGCCGCTGGCGTTCGAACTGCCGCAACTCAAGGGCTTCAACTTCGCCGGCGGATCGCGGGTCATTCCGGAGCTGGTTGCGCTCGTGGTTGCGCTGTCGACCTATACCGCGGCCTTTATCGCGGAGATCGTCCGGGCCGGCATCCAGTCGGTCCACAAGGGACAGATGGAGGCTGGCTCGTCGCTCGGCCTCTCGCGTGGCGCCACCTTGCGGCTGGTCGTGATGCCGCAGGCGATGCGCGTGATCGTTCCGCCGCTCACCAATCAATATCTCAACCTGACCAAGAATTCGTCGCTCGCGGTCGCGATCGGCTATCCCGATCTGGTCTCGGTGTTCGCCGGAACGACGCTGAGCCAGACCGGCCAGGCGATCGAGATCATCGCCATCACCATGGGCGTCTATCTCGTGCTCTCGCTCGTCACCAGCGCGATCATGAGCGTCTATGGCTGGCGCATCAGTCGGAGCCTCGGGGCATGACCGATATCACCGCGTCATCCTTTGTCCGGCAGGACCTTGTCCCCGAGCGCGCAGCGCCGGTGAAGACCACCGGCCTGTTCGGCTTCGTGCGCACCCGGCTGTTGAACTCGCCGACCAATATTCTGCTCACGATCCTGGCGCTGGCGCTGCTGTGGTACACGATCGTTCCCGCGCTCAAATTCTTGCTGGTCGACGCGGTCTGGAGCGGCAAGGACCGCAATGCGTGCCTTGCCGACAATGCCGGACACCAGATCGGGGCCTGCTGGCCCTATATCCAGGCCAAGCTCACCCAACTGATCTACGGCTTCTATCCGGCGGCGGAGCGCTGGCGCGTCAACCTGACCTTCGTCCTCGCGGCGGCCCTGCTGCTGCCGCTGCTCATCCCGCGGCTGCCCGCGAAAGGCCTGAACGCGGGCCTGTTCTTCTTTGCCTTTCCGGTAGTCGCCTTTTTCCTGCTGCGCGGTGGCGGGCTGTCCGGCTTCGGGGTGAGCTGGCTGGCCGGCCTGCTGGGGCTGTTCGACGACAGCATCGTCAATGCCGGTCAGATTCTGGTCGATCTCAGCCAGGGCTCGGCGATCGGGCCGTTGCTCTGGGGAATCGGCAAGATCACCCTGCTGCTCGGCACGCGGATGGGCTGGGCCATCCTGCCACTGAACTGGTTGCGCGACCTGCTCCAGGCATCCGGTCAGCCGCTGTGGCTCGATTTCGCGGCGACTGCGGCGATCGTCTCGCTGATCGTCCTAGTGCTCGGCGGCGGCGTGCGGACGGGGTCGCGGGCGCTGATCGGAAGCCTCGCGACCTTCGCCGGCATCGCCGTCGTGATCAAGCTGATGGGGCTCGACCGCGGCGGGCTTGCTGTGGTCGACACCCGCTTATGGGGCGGCCTGCTGGTGACGCTGGTGGTCTCAGTCACCGGCATTGTCACCTCGATGCCGATCGGCATCGCGCTGGCGCTCGGCCGCCGCGCGACCATCCCGTTGATCAGGATCTTCTCGATCGCGTTCATCGAGTTCTGGCGCGGCGTGCCGCTGATCACGGTGCTGTTCTTCGCGACCTACATGCTGCCGCTGTTCCTGCCGGGCAATTTCAACGTCGATGGCCTAGTCCGCGCGCTGATCGGCATCGCGCTGTTTGCAGGTGCCTACCAGGCCGAAGTCGTGCGCGGCGGCCTTGCCGCGATTCCACGCGGCCAGGGCGAGGCGGCGAGCGCCCTCGGCCTGTCCTGGTGGAAGACCACCTCGCTGATCGTGATGCCGCAGGCGCTGCGCCATGTCATTCCGGGCCTCGTCAACAGCTTCATTGCGCTGTTCAAGGATACCTCGCTGGTCTCGATCGTGGCATTGTTCGATCTGCTGGGATCGCTGCACGCCACATTCTCCGACCCGACGTGGTCGACCCCGACCACCGCCTTTACTGGCTTTGCCTTTGCCGGAATGATCTACTTCGTGTTCTGCTTTGGAATGTCGCGCTACTCGTTGTTCGTCGAAAACCGCCTTAACGCTCACCGCCGTCATTGAAGGTCATCATGTCCACAGATCCGATCGTCAACATTTCCGGTCTCAACAAATGGTACGGCGACTTTCACGTGTTGCGCGACATCAACCTCGAGGTCGGCAGGGGTGAGCGCATCGTGATCTGCGGCCCGTCCGGTTCCGGCAAGTCGACGCTGATCCGCTGCATCAACGCGCTGGAGGAGTTTCAGGAGGGCGAGATCGTGGTCGACGGCATCGACCTCGGGCCGAACCTGCGCCGCGTCGACGAGGTCCGCCGCGAGGTGGGCATGGTGTTCCAGAGCTTCAATTTGTTTCCGCATCTCACCGTGCTCGACAATTGCACGCTGGCGCCGATCTGGGTGCGCAACATCCCGAAGAAGGACGCCGAGGCGACCGCAATGAAGTTCCTCGAACGCGTCAAGATTCCGCATCAGGCCAACAAGTTTCCCGGCCAGATGTCGGGCGGTCAGCAGCAGCGGGTCGCGATTGCCCGCGCGCTAGCGATGAATCCAAAGGTGATGCTGTTCGACGAGCCGACCTCGGCGCTCGATCCGGAAATGGTCAAGGAGGTGCTCGACACCATGGTAGACCTCGCCAAGGAGGGCATGACCATGCTGGTCGTGACCCACGAAATGGGCTTTGCCCGCGAGGTCGCCAACCGCGTCGTGTTCATGGACGCCGGCCAGATCATCGAATCGAACACGCCGCAGGAGTTCTTCGCCAATCCGCAGCACGCGCGGTCGAGGCTGTTCTTGAGCCAAATATTGAGATGATATCGCCCCTCATGGTGAGGAGCGCGCATTTGCGCGCGTCTCGAACCATGAGGCCCGCGGCCCATCCTTCGAGACGCCGCTGCGTGGTTCCTCAGGATGAGGTCGGCAAGTGTGGCGGGCTCACGCCCTTCACACCAGCGGCAATTCGATCTTGCTGCGCTTCTCCAGCCATTCCGGCACCGGCAGGTTCTTGGAGCGCATGAAGTCCGGGTTGAATAGCTTGGACTGATAGCGATTGCCGGAATCACAGAGGATGGTGACGATGGTCTTGCCGGGGCCGAGCTGCTTGGCGAGCTGAATCGCGCCCGCGATGTTGATGCCGGTCGAGCCGCCCAGGCACAGGCCTTCGTGTTGCAGAAGCTCATAGATGGTCGTCACGGCTTCTTCGTCGGAAATCAGGAACGCGTCGTCGACTTGCGCGGTCTCGACGACCGGCGTCTTGCGTCCGAGGCCGATGCCCTCGGTGATCGAGTCGCCCGGCGTCGACTTGACCTGACCATTCTTGAACAGTTCGTACATCGCAAATCCGTGTGGATCGGCACAGGCGATCACGATGTCCTTGTTCCTTTCCTTCAGGGCGCGGCTGACGCCGGCGAGCGTGCCGCCGGTGCCGACCGAGCAGATGAAGCCGTCCACCTTGCCATTGGTCTGCTGCCAGATTTCCGGCCCCGTGGACTCGTAATGCGCCTTGGGATTGTCGAGGTTGTTCCATTGGTCGGCGAACAACACGCCGTTCGGCTCGGTCTTGCGGAGCTGCTCGGCGAGACGCCGGCCGAGATGCTGATAATTGTTCGGATTGGAGAAGGGGAGCTGCGGCGCCTCGACGAGCTCGGCGCCGCACAGCCGCAGCATATCCTTCTTTTCCCGGCTCTGGGTTTCCGGAATCACGATCAGGGTGCGGTAACCGCGCGCGCTCGCAACGACCGCCAACCCAATTCCGGTATTGCCCGCCGTCGACTCGACGACAAGCCCGCCCGGCTTCAAGTCGCCGCGCTTTTCGGCCTCCAGGATCATCCACTTGCCGGCGCGGTCCTTGACCGACTGGCCGGGATTCATGAACTCGGCCTTGCCCAGAATGGTGCAGCCGGTCAGTTCGGAAGCGCGCTCGAGCTTGATGAGGGGGGTATTGCCGATTGCTTCGACGACGTCTTTGTTGAATGCCATGTCAGGGATGATCTTTGCCGGTCGATGTTTTGCTTGGCGGGGAACGTAGTGCCCTGATCGCAAAAGGGAAAGGCTTTTGCACTGCGGCGAAGCGGCCGGATTTAGCTCCGTTGACCCGAGACGGTGCATGTCACGGAGGGCGTAGAACGCGCTTTTGTGGCTGCCCCAACCTGCTGGCAGAATCTTCTGCGGATCGCGCGTTCGTCGAGGGTTTGCTACGCAATCGCTTCGACGATCAATTCGCGATGATTGACCGCGCGACGCCGCCTCCGCCGGACGGGCGATGGCGGTCGCACATCTACCGGCTCGCAGATCGTTCATCCGCGCGAGCGGCTCGCTCACGCCTGTTGCGTCCAGGTCTAAGTCGTCGAGATCGGCCTCAACTCATCGAGTTGCGGATTCGGTACAGCAGGACGCGGAAATCCCATGAAATCTTTGTAAGAATCGTGGTGCCGGCAAGGCCGCCGGATTGTCTAGGAAAGCCGGAAAAACTGGGGAAAATCGCAGTTTCGATGGTGCGGAATCGCGCCGGATGCGACATCGGGCGGACCCTGCGAGGGCTGTCCGCACCATCGCTGCAAGGGTAATATGGCTATTCGGTTCCATTGGAAGCATCACCCTTGAATACCCCGCAGACCATCCCTGATCGCGTCATTTGTGCGCCACGGGCGAGGTCTGTGTGCGGCGGAGAACGGGTGTGACCCAACCCGCTTCCGTGATGGTGCTTGGAGGTCGGCTCGGCCTCGTCGTTCGCGTGCGACGGCTGGCGGGTCGATCATTCGTGGCGCTGGGGCTGGTCGCAAGCTCCACCGGCTGCATCCTGACCCAGGACATCCCCGATCCCGCGCTGGATATCCCGCAAGGCTACAAGGCTGCGCGGCACGGCAGTTCCGCCGATGCATTGCCGGCGCTCGATTGGTGGCGGGCCTTCCGCTCAATCGAGCTGACGCAACTGATGGAGGAGGCCCAGGCCGTCAACCTCGACATCGCCGCTGCCGTTGCCCGGTTCCGCCAAGCCGATGCACTGGCGCGGCAGGCTGGAGCGCCGCTGCTGCCGACGCTCAATCTCAACGGATCGGAGACATATTCACGCACCTCCGGCTCCAGCGCCAGCGGCCTCACCAATGGTGGGCGCGAGGTGGTCAACTACAACACGGCGCTGAGCGCGAGCTACCAACTCGACTTCTGGGGACAGAACCGCGACGCCGCGCAGGCGGCCGAGGAGACGGCCGTCGCCAACCGGTTCGATCGCGAGGTGACGGCGCTGACGACGCTGACGACCGTCGCCACCGCCTATTTCACCGTGCTGTCGACCCAGGATCGGCTGCGCACCGCCCAGCGCAATATCGCCAGCGCCGAGCGCATCCTCAATGCCATCAAGGATCGCTTCAAGGCCGGCACCGGCACCGACCTCGATGTCGCGCAGCAGGAGAGCGTGCTTGCTAACCAGCGAGCGCTGGTCCCGCCGCTCCGGCAAACGCTCGACCAGAACATCAATGCGCTCGCCGTGCTGGTGTCGCGGCCGCCGGAGAGCGTGCGCATTTTGGGCGGTACGCTGAACTCGATCGCGATCCCTCGGGTCGCGCCGGGCCTGCCGTCGGACTTGCTGACCCAGCGCCCCGACATTCGCAGACAGGAGGCCCAGCTCGCTTCTGCGACCGCCAATGTCGGCAGCGCGCGGGCGCAGTTCTTCCCCAGCATCCAGCTCACCGGGCAGGGCGGCTATCAGAGCCAGGCGCTGGTCTCGCTGTTCCAGCCGCATGCGGCGTTCTTCAGCCTGGTTGGCAGCGCGACCCAGCCGATCTTCGATGGCGGCCGGATCCTCGGCAATTTCGAATACAGCAAGGCTAAGCAGGACGAACTGCTGCAGACCTACCGCAAGACGGTGGTCCAGGCTTTCACCGATGTCGACAACGCGCTGGTCGCGATCCGTGAGACCACGCGAAAGCTGCAGCTACAGCGCGACGTGTTGTCGGCGTCGCGGCGCGCGTTCGATCTGGCCGAGCAGCAGCTCAAGGCCGGAACCGCCGATATTGTAACTGTGCTAAACACACAACTCACGCTGTTCCAGGCTGAAGATGCCTACTCCCAGGCCCAACTGGCCCGGCTGCTGGCGATCGTGAGCCTGTATCAGGCGCTGGGGGGCGGCTGGGAACCGAAGATAGAAAGACCGGTCGATGCTCTTTAAGCCCGACACGAAGGACGACAAGAAGAGCGCTGCGCGCAAGCCGGGGGTGGTCTCGCGGCTGCTCAAGCGCATGGTGTCGCTGGTCATCACTCTCGTGATCCTGGGCGGCCTTGGCTATCTCGGCTGGCTTGCCTTCCAGCAGAAGCAGGATGGCGCCGGTGGCCGCCGTGCAGGCATGCGGCCCGATCTTCCCGTGCCGGTGCTGGCGGCCACACCGCGTGTGCAGGACGTGCCCGTCTATATTGACGGCGTCGGCTCAGTGAAGGCGTTGAACACGGTCACCGTGCGTTCGCAGGTCGACGGCAAGCTGATCGCGGTCAAGTTCGTCGAGGGCCAGGACGTCAAGCAGGGCGACGTGCTCGGCGAGATCGACCCCGCGATCTACCAGGCGCAATACGATCAGGCGGTCGCCAAGAAGGCGCAGGACGAGGCGCTGCTCGCCAACCAGAAGATCGATCTCGCGCGCTACCAGCAACTCGCCGCGACCAATGCCGGCTCGAAGCAGCAGGCGGATACCCAGAAGGCCGTGGTGGCGCAGCAGGAAGCGCTGGTCAGGGCCGACCAGGCCGCCATCGACAACGCGGCGGCGACGCTGGGCTACACCAAGATCATCGCGCCCATTTCGGGACGGGCCGGCCTGCGCCAGGTCGACCAGGGCAACATCATTCACGCCTCCGACACCACCGGACTTGTCATCCTGACGCAGTTGCAGCCGATCGCGGTCTGGTTCAGCCTCCCGCAGCAGCAGATCACGCGGGTGAATGCGGCGGCGGCCAAGGGCACGCTCGCCGTCGACGTGTTCGGCAATGACGGCGTCACCGTGATCGATACCGGCAAGCTGACCGGCATCGACAACCAGGTCGATCCGACCACCGGCACGCTGAAGCTCAAGGCCGAATTCCCCAATGCCAAGTACCAGCTCTGGCCCGGCCAGTTCGTCAATGTCCGACTCAAGGTGGAGACGCTGGCGCAGGCGATCGTGGTGCCGACCTCGGCGGTGCAGCGCGGACCGGCCGGCACCTTCAGCTATGTGATCGGCGCAGACGACATCGTGACCGCGAAGGCTGTCACGGTGACGCAGCAGAACGAGCATGACGCCGTGATCGCGAGCGGCCTGACCACGTCCGACCGCGTCGTGACGACAGGCTTCGCCAACCTCGCTGACGGTTCGAAGGTCGTCATCGGCAAGGACACGCAAGCACCCGCCGCCGATCTCGCGCCACATAAGCGTGGCCGTAGTCCCGACGGCAGGGGCGGCGGCCAGGGGCAGGGCAAGGGCGGTGTACAGCATGGCGGCCGCCATGAGCATGGCGAGGGCGATCAGAAGGGGCAGACTGGGCCGGCTCCGGCGCCACCATCGGCGGGGGCTGAACAGTCAGGCGGCGCGACGAAGACGCAGCCATGAGCGTCTCCGAACCGTTCATCCGCCGTCCGATTGCGACCTCGCTGCTCGGCATTGCACTGATGATCGGCGGGGCGCTCGGCTACTGGGCGCTGCCGGTCTCCGCGTTGCCGCAGGTTGACTTCCCGACCGTGCAAGTCACGACGCAACTGCCCGGCGCGAGCCCCGATGTCGTCGCTTCCCTGATCACCGCGCCGCTGGAGCGGCAGCTCGGGCAGATTCCGTCGCTATCGTCGATGAACTCGACGAGCTCATTTGGCGTCAGCCAGATCTCGCTGCAATTCGATCTCAACCGCGACATCGACGGCGCGACGCAGGACGTGCAGGCCGCGATCAATGCGGCGGCCGGCATCCTGCCGAAGACGCTGCCGTATCCGCCCGTCTACGCCAAGGTGAACCCGGCGGACGCGCCGGTCATGACGCTGGCGCTCACCTCTGACACGATTTCGCTGCGAGCGATGAGCGATCTCGCCGACACCATCCTGGGGCAACGCTTGAGCCAGATTTCAGGCGTCGGCCGGGTCTCGATCCTCGGCGGCCTGAAGCCCGCAGTGCGCGTACAGGCCGATCTGGCCCGGCTCGCGGCTTACGGGATCGCGATGGAGGATTTGCGCAGCGCGATCGCGGGCGCCAACGTGTCAGGGCCGAAGGGATCGCTCGACGGCGCCCAGCAATCCTACACCATCGCCGCCAACGACCAGATCGCGGCGGCCGACGCCTACAAGCCGATCATCATCGCCTATCGTAACGGGTCGCCGGTCACGATCGGCGACGTCGCGCAAATCGTCGACGGGCTGGAGAACGACCGCACCGGCGGTTGGTACCAGGGCACGCCGGCCGTCATCATCGACATTCAGCGCCAGCCCGGCGCCAATGTGATCGAGGTGGTCCGCCAGATCCGGGCCGAAATTCCGCGGATGCAGCGCGCCATTCCGGCCGGCGTCAAGTTGACCGTCGTCTCCGACCGCACCGTGACGATCCGTGCCTCCGTCCATGACGTGCAATTCACGCTGATCCTGAGCGTGGTGCTGGTGACGCTGGTGGTGCTGCTGTTCCTGCGATCGTTGCGCGCGACGCTGATTGCCGGCGTGGCGCTGCCGCTGTCGCTGATCACCAGCTTCGGGATCATGTATTTCGCCGGCTTCAGCCTCGATAATCTGTCGCTGATGGCGCTGACGATCGGGACCGGCTTCGTGGTCGACGACGCCATCGTCATGATCGAAAACATCGTCCGCCACATGGAAGAAGGCGAGACGGTGATGGAGGCCTCGCTGAAGGGCGCCAGCGAAATCGGCTTCACCGTGATCTCGCTGACGGTGTCGCTGATCGCCGTGTTCATTCCGCTCTTGTTCATGTCCGGCCTGGTCGGCCGCATGTTCCGCGAGTTCGCGCTGACGCTGACGATCGCGGTCGTCACCTCGGCCGTGGTGTCATTGACGCTGACCCCGATGATGTGCTCGCGGCTGCTCAAGAACATCCACGAGGAGATCGCCGTTCCGGGCCTCGCCGCGGTCAGCCGCTTTATCGACGGCATGGTGGCGTTGTACCATCGCACGCTGCTCTGGGTGTTGCAGCGTCAGCGCGCGACGCTGGTCGTAACGTTTACGACGATCGCGCTGACGCTGGTGATGTATGTGCTCGCGCCGAAGGGCTTTCTACCGCTCCAGGACACGTCCTCGATCACAGCCGTGACCGAGGCGGGTCCCGACGTCTCGTTCGCGGAGATGAAGCGGCGTCAGACCGCAGCTTCCGATATCATCAAGGCAGATCCCGATGTGACCGGCGTCGTCTCGGTGATCGGGGCGGGTTCGGTCAATCCGACCACCAATGTCGGGCGCCTGGTGATGACACTGAAGCCGCGCGACCAGCGGCGCGACGACGTGGCGGCGGTGACAGCGCGCCTCAAGCAGAAGGTCGCGACGATCCCCGGCATGACCATCTACTTCCAGCCGGTGCAGGACGTGCAGATTTCGACCCAGTCGAGCCGGTCGCAATATCAGTACACGCTGACCGGAACGGCTGCGGCCGAGGTGTCGGAATGGGCGCGAAAGCTGGTCACCGAAATGCGGCGCAATCCGATCTTCCGCGACGTCTCCTCGGAGGCGCAGGACAGCGGCCTCCGCGCGGCGCTCAACATCAACCGCCAGCGCGCCGGCCAGCTCAGCGTCAACCTGCAGGGTGTGACCGACACCCTGAACGACGCCTTCGCGCAGCGGCAGATCTCGACGATCTACGGCCAGGCCAACCAGTATCGCGTCGTGCTCGAAGCGCTGCCGATGTACCAGCGCGATCCGTCGATCCTGGACAAGCTGTATCTGCCCGGCGCGAACGGCGCGCAGGTGCCGCTGTCCGCGGTGGCGACGCTGACGCGGACCACGGCGCCGCTGGCGATTTCGCACCAGGCGCAATTCCCCTCGGCCTCGCTCAGCTTCAACCTGGCGCCCGGGGAGGCACTGGGCGATGCGGTCGCGGCGCTGAAGACGATCGAGACCCGCATCGGAATGCCCGGGAGCATCGTCGGCATCTATTCCGGCGACGCCGCCGAATTCGCGCGATCGCTCGGCGGACAGCCCTGGCTGATCCTGGCCGCGATCATCACGATCTACATCGTGCTCGGCGTGCTCTACGAGAGCTACATCCACCCGATCACCATCCTGTCGACGCTACCCTCGGCCGGCGTCGGGGCGATCCTCGCGCTGATGCTGTGCGGACAGGACCTCTCGGTGATCGGGTTGATCGGCATCATCCTGCTGATGGGCATCGTCAAAAAGAACGCGATCATGATGATCGACTTCGCGCTGGAGGCCGAGCGCCACCAAGGCATGTCGTCCTATGACGCGATCGTGCAGGCCTGCCTGTTGCGCTTCCGTCCCATCATGATGACGACGCTCGCCGCGCTGTTCGGTGCGCTGCCGCTCGCAATCGAAAGCGGTACGGGATCGGAGCTACGCTTCCCGCTCGGTATTTCGATCATCGGCGGCTTGTTGCTCAGTCAGCTGCTGACGCTCTACACCACGCCGGTGATCTATTTGGCGCTCGACCGGCTCAACCGCCGGATCGGACGAGCAGTGCCGGAGGCAGGTCCGCGCGGCCCCCCGATCGCGGGCGCGACCGAGGGCATGCAGTGATGTCGATCTCGGAGCCCTTCATCCGCAGGCCGGTGGGCACCACGCTGCTTGCGATCGGGCTGTTCCTGATCGGATTGGTCGCCTACCAGTTCCTACCGGTGTCCTCGGTTCCGAACGTCGATTTCCCGATGATCCGTGTGCAGGCAAGCAGACCAGGCGCTGATCCGTCGGTGATGGCCGCAACTGTGGCGGCGCCGCTGGAGCGCAAGCTCGGCGAGATCGCCGGCATCGACCAGATCACCTCGACAAGCTCGCTGGGCTCGACGAGCATCCAGGTGCAGTTCTCGATTGGTCGCGATATCGACCGCGCGGCGCGTGATGTCCAGGCCGCGATCAACGCCTCGCTGGCCGATCTGCCGAGCGACCTGCCGTCGCTGCCCAGGTTCCGCAAAGCCAATCCGGCGGCGGCCCCGGTCTTCGTGCTGGCGCTGACCTCGAAGACGATCTCGACCAGCGCGATGTACGACGTGGCCGACACGGTGCTGGCGCAGCGCATCTCGCAGGTCCCGGGCGTCGGCGAGGTCACCGTCAGTGGCGCCGACCAGCCGGCCGTCCGCATCTCGCTCAACCCGGTCGCGCTGTCGAACGCCGGGATCTCGACCGACGACGTCCGCACCGCGATCATCAACGCCAATCCGCTCGGCCCGGTCGGCATCTTCAACGGCGACAGGCTCAGCGAGACGCTGTCGATCAACAAGCAGATGCGGACTGCCACCGAATTCCGCGACATCATGATCAAGAGCGCGAACGGCAATTTCGTGCGGCTCTCGGATGTCGCCGAAATCAGGGACTCCGTGCGCAACGCCCGCTCGATCGCCTGGTTCAACAAGCAGCCCGCGGTGCTGATCCAGATCACCAAGCAGGGCGATGCCAACGTCATCGACACCGTCAATCGCGTCCGTGCACTGATCCCGGAGCTGAAGCAATGGATCCCGGCCGGAGTCGAGATCTCGACGCTGGTCGATCGAACCGGCACCATCCGGGCCAGCGTCCTTGACATGCAGCTCACGCTGCTCGCGACCGTCGTGCTGGTGATGGTCGTGGTGTTCGTGTTCCTGCGCCGCGGCGTGCCGACGATCGCCGCCGGCGTTTCGGTGCCGCTGGCGCTGGCCGGCACCTGCGGCGGGATGTGGCTTGCGGGCTTTTCGATCGACAACCTGTCGCTGATGGCGCTCGCGATTTCCGTTGGTTTCGTCGTCGACGATGCGATCGTGATGATCGAGAACATGTATCGCAATCTCGAACAGGGCATGGCGCCGTTCCCGGCCGCTTTGGAGGGCGCCAAGCAGATCGGCTTCACGGTCTTGTCGATCTCGCTGTCGCTGATCGCGGCGTTCACGCCACTGATCTTCATGGACGGAATCGTCGGCCGGCTGCTCCGCGAATTCTCCCTGACGCTGACCTTCGCCATCGTGGTCTCGACCGTGGTGTCGCTGACGGTCACGCCGATGATCTGCGCGCACTACATCAAGGAAGCGACCTCCGATCACGCAACCTGGTATGACCGCGCCATCGAGGGCGCACTGTCGCGAGTCGTGGCATTCTACACCTGGACGCTACGGATTGTGCTCGGCTATCCCGTCCTGACGCTGCTGGTGTTCTTTGCCACCATCGCGCTGACGGTGACGCTCTACATCAAGACGCCGAAGGGATATTTCCCGACCGACGACAGCGGCTTCGTCATCGGCTCGACCCGCGCATCCGCAGATATCTCGTTCCAGGCGATGCTCTCGCTGCAACAGCAGCTCGCCGACATCGTGATGGCCGATCCCGCGGTTGCCGGTATCGGTTCGTCGGTCGGTGGCAGCACCGCGAACCGCGGCTTCATGTTCATCAGTCTCAAGCCGCCGGAGCAGCGCGACGGCCTGACGACCGCACAAGTGATCGACCGGCTGCGTCGCAATTTGTTCATGGTGCCGGGCATCCGCCTGTTCATGTTCGCGGCACAGGACATCCGCACCGGCGGCCGGCAGAGCGATTCCGACTACCAGTACACGCTGTCCTCGACCGACCTCGGACTGTTGCAGAAATGGGCGCCGATCGTGGCCAAGCGCATGGAGACGGTGGAGGGCATCACGGACGTGTCCTCCGACCGCGATCCGGGCGGCCTGCAGCTCAATCTCGTGATCGACCGCAAGATCGCATCGAGCCTCGGCGTCCGCGTCCAGGACATCGACAACGCGCTCAACAACGCGTTTTCGCAGCGGCAGATCTCGATCATCTACACCCAGCGCAACCAGTACATGGTGGTGCTGGAGATCGACCCGAAATTCCAGAACGACCCATCGAGTCTGGAGCGCATCTATGTTGCTGGCGCCAATGGCGTGCAGGTGCCGCTGTCGGCCGTGGTGCATTACCAGCGGGGATTGTCGCCGCTGGCGGTATATCATTCGGGCGGTTTCCCCTCGACCACAGTGTCGTTCAACCTGTTGCCGGACGTGCCGCTGGAGGTCGCGACGTCAAACATCCAGCAGGCGGTCAACGAGCTGCACATGCCGGAGGGCATCCGCGGCAGCTTCGACGGCAATGCCGGCGACTTCAGAAAGACCAGCGGGCGGCAGCCGCTTCTGATCCTCGGCGCGCTGATCGCGATGTATATCGTGCTTGGCGTGCTCTATGAGAGCCTGGCGCATCCGATCACGATCATCTCGACATTGCCGTCGGCTGGGCTCGGCGCGTTGCTGGCGCTGCAGCTCACCAATACGCCGCTGACCGTGATCGCCTTTGTCGGCATCATCCTGTTGATCGGCATCGTGAAGAAGAACGGCATCATGATGGTCGACTTCGCCCTGGAGGCCGAGCGCCATCAGGGACTATCGTCGCGGGACGCGATCTTCGAGGCCTGCCGGGCGCGCTTCCGACCCATCCTGATGACGACGATGGCGGCGCTGTTCGCCGGCATACCGTTGGTCATCGCTACCGGCCCGGGCACCGAGTTGCGGCGGCCGCTCGGCATCACCATCATCGGCGGCCTATTCGTGTCGCAGATCCTGACGCTCTATACGACGCCAGTGATCTACCTGCTGATCGACCGGCTGCGCCAGCGCCCGGCGCCATCAGCGGTGGCGGCGCCGGCGGAATAGGTTGAATTGCGCCGTCCCTGGCGTATAGCGAACCCATGTCGGAACCGACGGACTCACAGACCGATATTGTGATCGAGACGCTCCCGGAATGCCCGCATTGCGGCAAGCCGCTGCCACTGTGCATCTGCGACAGTGTCACGCCGATCGAGAGCCGCATCCAGCTTCTGATCCTGCAGCATCCGCAGGAGCAGGACAGGGCGCTTGGCACCGCGCGGCTGACCGCGCGACATTTCAAGAACGCGGTCGTCCGGATCGGGCTCTCCTGGCCGAGTCTGTCGAAGGCACTCGGCCGGCCGGCCGCTGACCCGTCGCGCTGGGCGGTGCTCTATCTCGGCTCGGCCAAGGCCGAGGACCTCGATACCGATGCCGAGATCATTGCCATCAACCGCAAAGGGGAACTGGAGCCGGACCAGCGCGGCGTCCTCGCCGACATCGAGGGCGTCGTGCTGCTCGACGGCACCTGGAGCCAGGCCAAGGCCTTGTGGTGGCGCAATGCCTGGATACTGAAATGCCAGCGCGTGATTCTCGGACCGAAGCGGCCCTCACGTTATGGCCGGTTGCGCCGGGAACCACGGCGCGATGGCCTGTCCACCATCGAGGCGGCAGCGATGCTGCTGGCCGGGTTGGAGAAGCGGCCGGACATTGCCGTGACGCTGGTCGCAAGTTTCGAGCGAATGTTGGCGAGATTCCGCGAGGTGCAGGTCAACATGCCGGAACTGGCGCCAAGACCAAAGAAGCGGGACTTCCGCAGGCGGAGGCGAGGCTAGCACCCGGTGACGAAAAGGGACGCCGCGATTGGTGCGCGATTGCGGTCCGGCTCGGTTGCCTATCGGAGTGAGGCCGTATATGAGTGCGGCCCGTGGGGCCACGTGGCGGAGTGGTTACGCAACGGTCTGCAAAACCGTGTACACCAGTTCAATTCTGGTCGTGGCCTCCACCTTTCCTATCAATCACTTGCGGTCAACAGATAAGACGCTGCCTTAACAGGCGGCGTGCCAGCCGTCGGGAAACGGAATCAGCGGCCATGGCGCGCGGTTGTCGTTGGCGGCGCGCGGCGGCGGCTGAACGCGGGGCAGGGGCTGAGCCAAGAAATCCTCCTCGGGCGCGACGGCCGTTCGTACGGCGTCCAACAGCAGATCAAATTCGACTTCGCTCATCGCGCTCTCCGGGGTTCGAGAGCGCCATGGTGGCAAATCTGTCTTGTGTCCGGATTGAGCGGATCGTTCGAATTTTAGCTAACGGACGCTCACATCGAACCGAATCGGCAAACGGATCGTCGTTTTCCCCGGCGGGAAATTAGGTCCGGCCGTACAGGCCTCCTGTGAAAGAAATCACATTCCGGGAAAAACTATTCCAATACCGGCTTGGCACGTCGGAGCAGGTCGCGTCGCGGTCACTGTTTATTGCAGCCATCGCCGGCAATCGCGGCGGGAGTGCGCGTCGAGGGTGCCGTAGCGCGGGCAAATCCTTGGCCCGTAGCGAGTTTGCGCTCCTCGTTAAAGTTGGGCTGCGACTGTCATTTGGTTCTTTGCAAGGCCGAAAGCCTTTGTTATACGCTGCCCGCTCGCGAACAGATGTTCGCCCATTCCTCGGTAGCTCAGCGGTAGAGCATTCGACTGTTAATCGAATGGTCGCTGGTTCGAATCCAGCCCGGGGAGCCAGCTCTGGCCCCACCGACAAAGTCCGGATCATCGTTCACAAGCCTGTGGTTCGCCGCGGGTGGGCTAAGTCGGTCGTCAAATCGACTTAATGGCTATCGAACGTTCCTCTCGCCGGGTTCTGAGAGGTGATTTTTCCATGTCCGAGATCCTGATCGACTTGTCGATGCTGCAGCCGACACTCGTTCCCGGAGACGTTCCCGATATCAGTGACGATGAGTGCCTGCGCCGGTTGGCGAAGGCTATCGAGGCGCGCGATTCGGAACATCTCGACGAGGTGGCGCGCCTGATTGGCCGGCTGGCCGTCACCATCGAATAAGGAAGCGCCGCGAGCATCCTTCGGGCCGTTGCGCGCGTCGACGGCGTGTTGCGTTTTGGCGGAGCTTGTTCCAAAAGGTGGCCCTGTTCTAGCTCCAGCGGCGCTGCCGCGTGATTTGCAGGGTTCCGTCAATGTCCGGTTTTTCGGCCGCGCGCCAGTATATGGTCGATGGTCAGGTGCGTCCGAGCGACGTCACCGATGAGCGAATCCTCGATGCCATGCTGGCGGTGCCGCGCGAGGCCTTCGTTCCGGCCGGCAAGCAGGCGCTGGCCTATCTGGACCTCGACTTGGACGTCGCTGAGAAGGGGGCGGGTCAGCGCTGCCTGATCAAGCCCGCGCTGCTCGCCAAGATGCTCCAGGCTGCCGACATCAAGAATACTGACCGCGTGCTGATCGTCGGCTGCGCGACCGGCTATGCCGCTGCGGTGGTGTCGCGCTTCGCCGCAGAGGTGACCGCGACCGAAAGCGATCCGGCCCTCGCGTCGAAGGCGGCTGCGGCGCTGGCGCAGCTTGGCGCCCAGAATGTCACCGTGAGGACCGCCGCCGCGGCCGATGGAGATGCCGCCGGCGCGCCATTCGACGTGATCGTCCTCAACGGCGCGACCGAAATTATCCCGACGGGGCTTTATGCCCAGCTCAAGGAAGGCGGCCGTCTGGTTGGGGTCTTCGCCCTTTCGCAGCCGCCCCGGGCCAGTCTCGTGACCCACTTCAACAAGGACTACGGCCATCGCGAATTGTTCGACGGCACAGCTCCGGTTTTGCCGGGGCTTGAACGGCTTCCCGCCTTCGTCTTCTGAGCGCCCCCCACCCGCTACCGCAGTGCAGCACCTGATAAAATCCCATTCTGAATCAGAAGTGTGGCCCGTTTGCCCCACGTGAAGAGTTTCCACCGCGTTACATTGCGGAGGAGTTCCGTTGCTCTTAGCTGCGGACTAAGGTGAGGCGGGACTCACTTCGTCTGAAGCGACGCTAGGCTCATGGGCATGATGGGTCGGCGACTACAAAATGAATGGAATGTTGGGGATGCGAGGGGTGAAGATTGTCACCACGGCTGCGGTTGCGGTCCTTCTGTTGGCGGAGTTGGGCCCGGTGCCCGCCTTGGCCGACACAATCGAGGCCGCGCTGGTGCGAGCCTACCAAAACAATCCCCAGCTCAACGCGCAGCGCGCATTGGTGCGATCGACCGACGAGAACGTGCCGCAGGCGCTTTCGGGTTATCGCCCGAGGGCCTCGCTGACCGCGAGCGGGGGTTATCAGTACACCGATGAGCAGTTGACGCGAGGCACTCCTGCGATCCACGGCACGACTGCGCCGCGCAGCGTGGGTCTCACCGTCGACCAATCGCTGTTCAATGCGCAGACCGCGCCCCGGGTGCGCGCTGCGGAAAGTCAGGTGTCGTCAGCACGCGAGGGCTTGCGCGTGCTGGAGCAGACCGTGATGCTGCAGGCCGCCACGATCTACATGGACTATCTTCGCGATTCCGCGATCGTCGAGGTCCAGCGTAGCAACACGCGCGTGCTCGAGCAGACGCTGAAGCAGACCCAGGATCGCTTCAATGTGGGTGAGGTGACGCGCACTGACGTCGCACAATCCGAGGCGCAACTCGCGGCCGGTCGAACCCAGCAGCTCACTGCGGAATCGAACCTTACCACGACGCGGTCGAACTTCCGCCGCATCATCGGCAACGAGCCGGAGAATCTCGCGCCGGGGTCGCCAGTTGACCGTTTCCTGCCGGCTACGCTCGCCGCCGCCGTGGAACTGGGTTTGACCCAGAACCCGAACGTCACTGCCGCGATGTACGGCGTTGACGTCAACTTCCTCCAGGTCAAGGTCAACGAAGGCGCGCTGTTCCCGACGGTGGGGCTGCAGGTCTCGGTGAACCAGGCCTTCGAGCAACAGTTACAAATCTATCGTGCATTCAACGCCGCCGCCAACGTGCAGGTGTCGGTGCCGATCTACCAGGGCGGCTCGGAGTATTCGTTGATCCGGCAGTCCAAGGAATCGCTGGCGCAGCAGCGCCAGGTTCTGGAACAGACGCGGAATCAGGCGCGCGCCGATGTCGTCACCGCATGGGGCCAGTTGCTTGCCGGCAAGGCGCAGGTGGCGTCGGCACAGGCGCAGGTGACTGCGTCGGAAATTGCGCTGAACGGTGTGCGCGAGGAGGCCAAGGCCGGCCAGCGCACCACGCTCGACGTGCTGAACGCGCAGCAGGCCCTCGTCAACGCCCGCAATGCGCTTGTGACCGCGCAGCACGATCGCGTCGTCGCCTCCTACAATGTGTTGAATGCGATCGGTCGCCTGTCGCCGCAAGTGATGAGGCTCAAGACCAATGTCTATGATCCCAGCGTGCACTACCATCAGGTGCGTGATAGCTGGGCCGGCGTCCGCACGCCCGACGGCCGCTAACCGCCACATCAACGTCGCCTGACGCGCCTAGCTTGTGGTTCTGAGTCAATCAGGACCACAGGCGGGCGCGCTTGCTTGCAATCGATAAATGCCCTGACATACCGTTTCGTTGGGCAGCAAAGCGATTCGCGGCGCGGCCAGCCGCATGGCGTGGCCGACAGTTCGTGTCTTGGACGACACGAGCTTGCGCGAAGCCGCTGACGGGCTTGATCTGGGGACAAGTCGGGCGTGAGCGACGAAAATCTCGGCCTGCAAAATCGGAACCGGCGAATCCTCCGGGGCTTGATGTAAGATGGTTTCGATGTGGAGTCGGCGATGACGCAACCTGCGAAGGTCCAAGAGCCCTCGATGGAGGAGATTCTGGCGTCGATCCGCCGCATCATTGCCGACGACGAGGCGAAGCCGGCCACGGCCGATAAACCGGCTGCTGTCGAGAAGGCGGCGACCGCCGCGCCACCGCCCAAGGTCGAGCCGCCACCGCAGGCCAAACCCGCAGTGAAGAATCCTCCGCCAGCGCCACCATCCGCCGCGAAGGTTGCCATGCCGAGCCCAAAGCCAGCGCCGGCTGCGCCGGCGGCCAGCAACAGTCAGGACGATATCGACTCCTTGTTGGCCAGCCTCGATGAGGCGACGCCGCCGTCCGAGATCAGGCCTCCGCAACCGGATGGCGACGTGTTCGAGCTCACCGACGAGATGGCGCTGCCGGATCCGACGCCCGCTCCGGAAGCAGCCGCGTCGTTCCACAAGGTCGAGCCGCAAGACGACGTCGAATTTGCGGAAGCCTCCACGCGCATGCGGCCGCCGGCTCATGAGCCGCCGCCGATCGACACCCCGTTTATGCAGCCGATCCTCTCGGGAACCACAATGCGGGCGGTCGAATCCGCCTTCAATTCCCTGGCCAATACGGTGCTCAGCAACAATGCGCGAACGCTTGAGGATCTGGTCAAGGAGATGCTGCGACCGATGCTCAAGGCCTGGCTGGACGACAACTTGCCGGGGCTGGTCGAGCGCATCGTCAAGGCCGAAATCGAGCGGGTATCCCGCGGACGGTAGGCTCGGGCCGCGGGCCTTGCGGACCTCATTCAGCCACCCAAAGTTGGCCTAATCGTCGTTTCTGCGCGCAGGTCCGGTTGACTTGGTGCGTTGGGGCGGCTTTCTAGCCGTTTCCATGGTCGAAATCGCATTGTCATGATCGAGAAAAACTACCAGCCCGCCGATATCGAGCGCCGGATGTCCCGGATTTGGGAGGAGAGCGGTGCGTTCAAAGCCGGACGGCCCGAACGCAAGGACGCCACGCCGTTCACCATCGTGATCCCGCCGCCGAACGTGACCGGCTCGCTGCACATGGGGCACGCGCTCAACAACACGCTACAGGACATCCTGTGCCGTTTCGAGCGGATGCGTGGCCGCGACGTGCTGTGGCAGCCCGGAACCGACCATGCCGGCATCGCGACCCAGATGGTGGTCGAGCGGCAATTGATGGAACGCCAGGAGCCGGGCCGGCGCGAGATGGGCCGCGCCAAATTCCTCGAACGGGTGTGGCAGTGGAAAGCCGAGAGCGGCGGCACCATCGTCAACCAGCTCAAACGCCTGGGCGCCTCCTGCGACTGGTCGCGCGAGCGCTTCACGATGGACGAGGGGCTGTCGCGTGCCGTCGTCAAGGTGTTCGTCGAATTGCACCGCCAGGGGCTGATCTACAAGGACAAGCGCTTGGTCAATTGGGACCCCAAGCTGCTGACCGCGATCTCCGATCTCGAAGTGCAGCAGGTCGAGGTCAAGGGCAGCCTTTGGTACCTGCGCTATCCGATCGAAGGCCGGGCATTTAGCCCTGATGATCCCAAGTCGTTCATCGTGGTCGCAACCACGCGTCCCGAAACCATGCTCGGCGACTCCGCGGTCGCGGTGCATCCGGACGATGAGCGCTACACCGATTTGGTCGGCGAGCACGTCATTCTGCCGCTGGTCGGTCGCAAGATTCCGATCGTCGCCGACGACTATTCCGATCCGGAGAAAGGCTCGGGCGCTGTCAAGGTGACGCCGGCGCACGACTTCAACGACTTCGAGATCGGCAAGCGCCACGGCCTGCCGCAGATCAGCGTGCTCGATCAGGAGGGCTGCCTCAACTTGGTCGGCAACGAGGACTATCTGCGCGGCCTGCCGGAGGGCGCCTCGGATTTCGCGGAGGAGTTTCATCAGATCGAGCGCTTCGCCGCGCGCAAGAAGATCGTGACCCGGCTGGACGAGTTTGGCTTCCTGGAGCGGATCGAGCCGAACACCCACATGGTGCCGCACGGCGACCGCTCCGGCGTCGTGATCGAGCCTTATCTGACCGACCAGTGGTATGTCGATGCCAAGACGATGGCGCAGCCGGCGATGGCGGCGGTGCGTTCGGGCGAAACCACTTTCGTGCCGAAGAACTGGGAGAAGACTTATTTCGAGTGGATGGAGAACATTCAGCCCTGGTGCATCTCGCGCCAGCTCTGGTGGGGCCATCAGATTCCAGCGTGGTATGGACCCGACGGCAAGGCGTTCGTCGCCGAGACCGAGGAAGAGGCTGTCGGCAACGCGCTCGGCTACTATGTCGAGCAGGAGGTCATTACGCCGGAGCAGGGCCGCGAAATGGCGCTCGACCCCGCCAAGCGTGAGGGCTTCATCACCCGCGACGAAGACGTGCTCGACACCTGGTTCTCGTCGGCACTATGGCCGTTCTCGACGCTGGGCTGGCCGGACGACACGGCGGAGGTGAAGCGCTACTACCCGACCAGCGCGCTGGTCACGGGGTTCGACATCATCTTCTTCTGGGTCGCGCGGATGATGATGATGGGGCTTCACTTCATGAAGGAGGCGCCGTTCTCGACTGTTTACATCCACCGTCTCGTCCGCGACGAGAAGGGCGCCAAGATGTCGAAGTCGAAGGGCAACGTCATCGATCCGCTCGGTGTGATCGACGAATACGGCGCCGACGCGCTGCGCTTTGCGCTGACGCGCGAGGCTGCCCAGGGCCACGACATTCGCCTGTCGCCGCATCTGGTCGAGACCAACCGCAACTTCGCGACCAAGTTCTGGAACGCCTGTCGCTTCGCCGAGATGAACGAGTGCGTGAAGCCGGACGGCTTCGATGCGAAGGGCGCCAGGGAAACCCTGAACCGCTGGATCGCGCACGAGACCTCGCGCGTCACCCGCGAGGTGACCGAGGCGATCCAGGGCTATCGCTTCAACGATGCGGCGGGGGCGATCTACCGCTTCGTATGGAATGTGTTCTGCGATTGGTATCTCGAATTGGCCAAGCCGGTGCTCATGGGCGAGGAGGGCGCGGCAAAGGCCGAGACGCGCGCCATGATCGCCTGGACGCGCGACGAGATCCTGAAGCTGCTGCATCCGTTCATGCCCTTCATCACCGAGGAGCTGTGGGCCGTGACGGCCAAGCGTGATGGCCTGCTGGTGCTCGAAACATGGCCGCGCAAGGCGACGGCGCTGAGCGGCGAAGATCTGGCTGTGATGGCAATGACCGGGCCGAATGGCGAGGTCATTCCGCCGGTCATTGCGGCACTCGACGCCGACGATTTCAGCGATCCCGCGGCGGAGGCCGAGATCGGCTGGGTGGTCGACCTCGTCACCGCGATGCGCTCGGTGAAGGCAGAGATGAACATCCCGCCGTCGACGCTGACACCGCTGGTGATATCGGGAGCCTCAGACGAGACGCGCGATCGCGCGCAGCGCTGGAACGATACTATCAAGCGCCTGGCGCGGCTCTCCGATATCTCGTTCGCCGATTGTCCACCGGAAGGCGCGGTGCAGCTTCTCGTCCGCGGCGACGTGGTGGCGCTGCCGCTCAAGGGCGTCATCGATCTGGTCGCCGAGCAGGCGCGTCTGCAAAAGGAGCTCGGCAAGGCCGACGCCGACATCAAACGTGTCGACGCCAAACTCTCCAACGAGAAGTTCGTCGCCAACGCGCCGGAAGAACTCGTCGAGGAGGAGAAGGGAAAGCGCGAGGCTGCACTCGAGCGCAAGGCCAAGATCCTCGAAGCGCTCGAACGCCTGAAGAAGGCGTCGTAGCGGGCAACGCCGTGGCGCTCAAAACCGCTTGCTGAGGAACTTCGATCCCTTCACCCCGTAGCGCCAGGGCAGGTCGACTGCCTTGGTGATCCCGATTCGCACGCCTGAGACGATCTCCGGCGTGCCGGTGCGGGCATGGAGCGCGATCGGAGCCCGGTCGAGCGGTAATTCACTGTGCGCGATGGTGATGCCAAGCGCCTCACAGAGCTTGCCGGGCCCGGAGCACAAGGTGCGAACGTCATCCAAACCGCGTCGGCGGCGCATCGCCGCGATCCCGTGCGTCGGCTCGATCGCGCGGATCAGCACGGCGCTGGCAGAGCCGGCCTCCTCGCAGACGAAATTCACGCACCAGTGGATGCCGTAGGAGCGGTAGACATACGAGAAGCCCGGTGGACCGAACATCACCTGATTGCGTGGGGTCGGTCCCCGGTAGGAGTGTGCGGCGGGATCGGTGTGATGATAGGCCTCGACCTCGACAATGATGCCGCCGACGCCGTCGACAAGGAACGTGGTGCCGATCAGGTCGGGTGCGACCTCATGGACGCTGCGGTCGAAGAAGGAGCGTTTCAGCGGCTTGCCGAGGCGCGTCGCCGGCGCTTTGGTCGATTGGGGTTTTTGAGCCATTTTCAGGAGGAATCGGGGCGGAACGGGCCGAAAGACTGCCAATATATTGCGCGGTCTGCTAGGGTCGCACGGGCCGGGTTGCGAGCCGAGCCAACACGGATTAGCTAAGCCTCCTCGCGACTTGCAGGCACCTATGGTCACCATTGTCGACACTATTTCAACCACGCAGGTCCGCCCGCGGCACCCCGAAAAGGTGAACCGGCCGGACGCCGCGTCGCCTCCGAAGCCGGACTGGATCCGCGTCCGCGCGCCGAACACGCGTGGCTATGCCGATACGCGCCGGATCGTGAAGGAGAACGGCCTCGTCACCGTCTGTGAGGAGGCTGGCTGCCCGAATATCGGCGAGTGCTGGGACAAGAAGCACGCCACTTTCATGATCATGGGGGATACCTGCACGCGGGCGTGCGCATTCTGCAACGTCAAGACCGGCATGCCCGTCGCGCTCGAGGCCCACGAACCCGACTACGTTGCCGAGGCAACCTCCAAGCTTGGCCTCACCCATGTTGTTGTGACCTCGGTTGACCGCGACGATCTCGCCGATGGCGGTGCCGAGCACTTCGCGCAAACCATCCGTGCGATCCGCGCACGCTGCCCCACCACCACAATCGAGATTTTGACGCCCGACTTCCTGCGCAAGGATGGCGCGCTGGAGCGCGTGGTCGCGGCAAAGCCCGATGTATTCAATCACAATCTGGAAACGGTGCCGTCGCGCTACCTGACCGTCCGTCCGGGCGCACGCTATTTCCATTCGATCCGGCTGCTGCAACGGGTCAAGGAAATGGATCCGACCATTTTCACCAAGTCTGGCATCATGGTCGGGCTCGGCGAGGAGCGGCACGAAGTGTTGCAGGTGATGGATGATCTGCGTTCCGCCGACGTCGACTTCCTGACCATCGGCCAATATCTGCAGCCGACCCGCAAGCACCACGCCGTGATGCGCTATGTGACGCCGGACGAATTCGCAGGCTATGAGCGTGTCGCCTACACCAAGGGATTCCTGATGGTGTCGGCGAGCCCGCTGACTCGCTCGTCGCATCACGCCGGCGAGGATTTTGCGAAACTGCAGGCGGCGCGTCTGGCCCGTGGCCGCTAGAAATACGACAGTGTGATTGGGAAAGGTGCGAAGCGGCTTTCCGAAAGGATCATGCTCAAGCAAAGAGCGAAAGCGCGATGACGCTTCAATTCGATCCCATCGCGCTATAGACGGCGGAGACATCGTCGCCGCGTTCCATCGTTTCATCGAGCACGATCTATTGGAAGGGCCGGCGCCGACCGGTTCAGATCGTGCTCCAGCCTCGGACTGGACCAATGCAACGTGTTCTGGTGATGGGATCGTCGGGGTCCGGCAAGTCGACTTTCGCGCGTCGGCTATCGGACATCACCGGCATTCCGACGGTATCGATCGATGCGTTGTTCTGGAAGCCGGGCTGGGTCGAATCCGGAAAGGAGGAATTCCAGAGCCGCATGGTCGAGGCCGCGAAGCAACCGCGTTGGATCATGGATGGGAACTATATGACGAGCGGCGCAGGCGAACTGCGGCGGCAACTTTCGGATACGGTCATCTGGTTCGATCTGCCGCGGTCGGCCTGCATGTTCGGAATCTTCAAGCGGATCGCGGCAAGCTATGGCAAGGTACGCCCCGAGATGGCGGACGGCTGTCCGGAGAAGATCGACCTTGAATTCTTTCGCTACGTCTGGACCTATCGGCAGCAGCAACGGCCGAAGCTTGTCGCATATTTTCAGGGGTTGCGGCCCGATCAAACGCTGGTGTGCTTCACGGACCGTGAGCAGGCGGATGACTATCTGCAAGACCTCGCATTGAAGCGAAAGCGCACGAGTATTCACTGATGCCGCGATTCTCCAGCAAGCGGCGGGTGCACCACGCCGCGCAGCAAATGTTCGATCTGGTTGCCGACGTCGAGCGCTATCCGGAATTCGTGCCGCTGTGCCAGTCGCTGAAGGTGCGCCAGCGCACACCGAATGACGATGGCACCGAGGTCGTGATCGCCGACATGACCGTGTCGTTCAAGCTGGTGCGGGAATCCTTCACGAGCAAAGTGACCCTCGACCCGCCCAACCGGAAGATTCTGGTCGAATATTTGCGCGGCCCGTTCAGCAATCTGGAGAATCGTTGGACCTTCGAGCCAAGGTCCGAAACCGATTGCGATGTCGGTTTCTTCCTGTCCTACGAGTTCAAGAGCCGGATGCTGGCGATGCTGATGGGCTCGATGTTCGATGCCGCATTTTCACGCTTCGCAGCGGCGTTCGAGAAGCGGGCGGACCAGATCTATGGAAAGCCCCAGCTTTCGACCTAGGGCCGTCTCGTTCTGCTTCGTTTCTCGGTCCCCGCAACGTGAATGCCCGGCGCTAGGCCGGGCATTCCGGAGCCGTCTCGTGAGATCGACTGTTGGCTACGGACAGGGGCGCCGTGTGCCGTAGTTGGAGAGATAGGTGCCCGACGCCGGATCGTAGGAGCGGAAGCGCTGCGAGCAATAGGCGTCGTTGTTGGCTTTCGCCTGGCTCGCGGCTATCGCGCCGCCGATGATCGCGCCGGCTGCAAGGCCGCCGATGATCGCCGCGCCGTTTCCGCGGTCCCCGTAATATCCGCCCCGATAGCCGTAATATCCGCCGCGATAGCCGTAGCGGGGACCTCCATGCCAGTGACGATACTGCACCTGCTGGACCGACGCCGGCTGATCTTGCAACGTCGCGAGCGCGAGTGGCGCGGCGGACGAGGGTGCGACTGAAAGCGTCATAGCCGCCGTTGTCGCGGTCACAAGCATGGTTCGCAGCTTCATTATTGTCTCCTTGTTGGGGCTAGGAATCATGGACGAAGGTGGGCGTGCGATAACAGCCGATAACGCGCCGCGTTCCCCTGGAGCAAGCGTCACTGGGTCGCAGTTGAGGCACGACGAAACGAAAGGAATCGCCGCGCATGGATCGTCACACCCAGCTATCCACGCGGTAACCGGCGGCGCTTGGCGGCGTGACTACGCGGTGAGCGGGCGACTCGTGGCCGCAACCGGCTCACGGCCTCGCGGCGGGGCTTGGCGGCCTGCGGGGGCCGCGCCAATTCCATCAACATGCGCAAGGCTTCGACCACCGAACGCTGGCGCACCGCCGTACGGCCGATCGCACCAAATCGTTGTTCGCGGTGGATGATGCGGCCGTCGCGCGCGGCGACGGCGAAATGAACCAGCCCCACGGGCTTGCCCGGTGTCGCGCCGCCCGGGCCCGCGATGCCGGTGATGGAGACTGCGAGATCGACGCCAGCCTTTTCCAGCGCGCCGATCGCCATCGCGGTCGCGGTTTCCTTGCTGACCGCACCGAACGTTTCGAGCGTCGCAGCCTTGACGCCGAGCATCATGCGTTTGGCCTCATTCGAATAGGTGACGAAGCCGCGGTCGATCACGTCGGAGGAGCCGGGGATGTCGGTGAGCGCGCCGGCAACCAGCCCGCCGGTGCAGGATTCGGCGGTCGCGATGGTCAGCTTGCGCATCCGGCACAGGTCGAGCAGCGAGCGGGAGAGGGCACGAGCGTCGCTGCCGCCCATGTTATGCGCTCCAACCTTTGTCGTCCCAGGGCAGGCGGATGGTGGCACTCGCGGTCGCTGCAATGCCTTCCTCGCGGCCGGTGAAGCCGAGCCGCTCACTCGTGGTTGCCTTGACCGCGACGCGCGAGATATGGACGCCGGAAATCTCGGCGATCTTCGCGCGCATCGTATCGCGCAGCGGGCCGATCTTCGGCCGCTCACAGATCAACGTCACCTCGAGATTGGCGATGCGTCCGCCGCGCGCGGTGACGCGCTCGACGGCATATTTCAAGAACTGGTCGGAGGAGGCGCCTTTCCACTTGGCGTCGCTCGGCGGGAAGTGTGAGCCGATGTCGCCGTCGGCCAGCGCACCGAGTATAGCGTCGACCAGCGCGTGCAGCCCGACGTCGCCATCGGAATGGGCGAGGAAGCCCCTACTGTGCGGGACGCGCACGCCGCAGATCATGACGTGGTCGCCGTCGCCGAAGGCGTGCACATCATAACCGGTGCCGGTCCTGATATCGCCAAGCTGGCTCGCCAACCGCGCTTCCTCGCGGACGAAGTCCTCAGGCGTCGTGAGTTTCATGTTGGCAGGATCACCTTCAAAAGTCGCAACCGTCAATCCCGCCCATTCCGCAAGCGCCGCGTCGTCGGTGAAATCGCTGCGGCCCTCGCGCGCCGCGCGACGATGCGCCTCCAATATCACGTCGAAACGAAAGGCCTGTGGCGTCTGCGCGATCCGCAAGCGTGCACGCTCCGGAGTCGCTTCGACGTCGCCGGTATCGCCGGTGAGTTTGATTGTGTCGGTAACGGGAACCACGGGGATCGCGGCGCCCGTGCGGCCCGCGGCCGCGATCGCGCGCGAGATCACGGCTGGCGTGACGAAGGGACGCGCGGCGTCGTGGATCAGGACGATATCCAGTCTCTGGTCGGCGAGTGCCTCGAGCCCCGCATGCACGGAGGCCTGACGGGTCGCCCCACCGGGGACGGCTGTCCGATGACGCAAGCCGGCAACCGCCTCCTGGAAAAGCGCGGCATCGTCGGGATTCACCACGGGCTGGACGGCGAGCACATCCGGATGCCCGGAGAAAGCCTCCATCGCGCGGTAGATCACGGTTTGTCCGCCGATCGTGCGGTATTGCTTGGGCCCGCCGGCACCGGCGCGCAGTCCGCGCCCGGCTGCGACAAGGATGGCTGCGGTACGCGCGCGCTTCGGCATTTTTGAACCAGTGACAGACGAATCGGGGATGAGGAGATGGGCGACGGGATCGCCGCGCACAGCCCTTAGCACGACCAGTGCGCAAGGACAGAGCATTTCCGGTTTGCTGTGGGAAAAGCAGATTTTGTTGCAGTGCACTTGCGCGAATGGTAGAATTGTCTAAAGTGTAGGCATGAAGCTTGACTGCACAAGATTTGTGCGCACAATACATGAAATCGGCTGCAATGGCGTGGTCGACGAACCGACGAGACGGCCGTGACCGGCGTGCAAAGTGTTTCTCGTAACCCATTGAAGATAGGTGACATTGCTGTCGCCAACCGGGTTCTCCTCGCGCCGATGTCCGGCGTCACCGACGCCCCCTTCAGGCGACTCACGGCGGCTCTTGGCGCCGGGCTGGTGGTGTCGGAGATGACCGCCAGCGACGACCTGGTGAATGGCAAGCCGATGTCGAAGCTGCGCTGCGAGGCAGCCGGGATCGGGCCGCACGTTGTCCAACTCGCCGGCTGCGAGAGTCATTGGATGGCGGAGGGTGCCCGGATCGCCGAGAGCGCTGGCGCCGACGTCATCGATATCAACATGGGGTGCCCGGCCCGGCATGTGACCGGTGGCCAATCCGGCTCGGCGCTGATGCGCAATCTCGATCACGCGGTCGCGTTGGTCGAGGCGACAATCTCGGCGGTCAAGGTGCCAGTGACGCTGAAGATGCGGCTCGGCTGGGACGAGCGCTCGCTCAACGCGCCGGAACTGGCGCGCCGTGCCGAGGCCGCCGGCGTGCGGATGATCACCGTGCATGGCCGAACCCGTTGCCAGTTCTACAAGGGCGACGCTGACTGGAGTGCGGTGCGTGCGGTCAAGGATGCCGTCACGATCCCGGTCGTGGTCAACGGCGACATCACCTCGTTCGACAAGGCCGTCACCGCGCTCGAACTGTCGGGTGCCGACGCCGTCATGATTGGCCGCGGCGCGCAGGGCCAGCCCTGGCTGCCGGGCCAGATCGGCCGCCGGCTGGAGACCGGCATCGCCGAAGCCGCACCATCGCTCAGCGAACAGCTCAAGCACGTCCGTGCGCTCTATGACGAAGTTTGCAGCCACTACGGCGTGCGCATCGGATTCAGGCACGCCCGCAAGCATCTTGGCTGGGCGCTCGAGACCGCCGCCGCCTGCAGCCGCGCGCCGGCCGCAACGTTGAAGACCTGGCGGCAGAAGATACTCACCTCGGACGAGCCGTCCAGCGTGCATCGGTCGCTCGAGGACGCCTACGACGATTTTGCCTGGAGTGCCGCCGCATGACGTCGGCCATGGAACAGCGCCGGCCCGTGCCTACCGACGGGGAAGCGATCCTCAATGCGTTGCCCAATCCGGTGCTGCTGGTCGCGCCGGACGGCCGCATCGTCGACGCCAACATCGCCGCCGAAGCCTTCTTCGAGATCTCGGCGCAATTTCTGCGCCGGCAGTCGCTGAAGGAGCTGGTGCCGTTTGGCAGCCCGCTGCTCGCGCTGATCGAGCAGGTGCGGGCGAGCGGTTCGCCGGTCAATGAATACAAGGTCGATCTGGGGACACCGCGCATCGGCGGCGATCGCCAGGTCGATCTGCACGTCGCGCCGCTGACTGAACGACCCGGCCACATCGTGGTGATGCTGCAGGAGCGCACCATCGCCGACAAGATGGACCGCCAGCTCACGCATCGCAGCGCTGCGCGCTCGGTGATCGCGCTCGCCGCGATGCTGGCTCACGAGATCAAAAATCCGCTGTCGGGAATCCGCGGCGCCGCGCAGCTCCTGGAGCAGCAGGCGTCCTCCGAGGATCGGCTGCTGACGCGGCTGATCTGCGACGAGGCGGATCGCATCGTCACGCTGGTCGACCGCATGGAAGTGTTCGGCGACGAGCGGCCGGTGGCGCGCGGCCCGGTCAACATCCATTCGGTGCTCGACCATGTGAAGCGGCTGGCGCAGTCCGGCTTTGCCCGCAACGTCCGCTTCATCGAGGACTACGATCCGTCGTTGCCGCCGGTGCTGGCCAATCAGGACCAGTTGATCCAGGTATTCCTCAATCTGGTGAAGAACGCCGCCGAAGCGGTCGCCGATCTCGGCGCCGATGCGGAGATCCAACTCACCACGGCGTTCCGTCCGGGCGTGCGGTTGTCGGTGCCCGGCAAGAAATCGCGGGTCTCGCTGCCGCTCGAATTCTGCGTGAAGGACAACGGGAGCGGCGTGCCGGAAGATCTGCTGCCGAACCTGTTCGATCCCTTCGTCACCACCAAGCAGACCGGGAGCGGGCTCGGGCTCGCACTGGTTGCCAAGATCATCGGCGATCACGGCGGCATCATCGAATGCGAGTCGCAGCCGCGGAAGACCACATTCCGCGTGCTGATGCCGGTGTACAGCGCTGCCAAGCAACACGACCAAAGCAACCGCGACGACGTTCCGGGTACGCCGTCGCCTGCCTCTCAGGATGCACGATGAGGAACACCAATGCCCGCAGGTAGCATACTTGTCGCTGACGACGACACCGCCATCCGGACCGTCCTGAACCAGGCGCTCTCGCGCGCCGGCTACGAGGTACGCCTGACCGGCAATGCCGCCACGCTGTGGCGATGGGTCAGCCAGGGCGAGGGCGATCTCGTCATCACCGACGTGGTGATGCCCGACGAGAACGCGTTCGATCTGTTGCCGCGGATCAAGAAGATGCGGCCGAACCTGCCGGTCATCGTGATGAGCGCGCAGAACACCTTCATGACGGCGATCCGCGCCTCGGAGCGCGGCGCCTACGAGTATCTGCCGAAGCCGTTCGACCTGAAGGAGCTGATCACGATCGTCGGCCGCGCGCTCGCCGAGCCGAAGGAGCGGGTGGCCAGCGCCGCCGACGATTCCGAGTTCGAGTCGATCCCGCTGGTCGGCCGCTCACCGGCGATGCAGGAAATCTACCGCGTGCTGGCGCGGCTGATGCAGACCGACCTCACGGTGATGATCTCCGGCGAGTCCGGCACCGGCAAGGAGCTCGTTGCCCGCGCGCTGCATGACTATGGCCGGCGCCGCAACGGCCCGTTCGTCGCGGTCAACATGGCGGCGATCCCGCGCGACCTCATCGAGTCCGAATTGTTCGGCCACGAGCGCGGGGCGTTCACCGGCGCCAACACCCGCGCCTCCGGCCGCTTCGAGCAGGCCGAAGGCGGCACCCTGTTCCTCGACGAAATCGGCGACATGCCGATGGAGGCGCAGACGCGCCTGCTGCGCGTCCTGCAGCAGGGCGAATACACCACCGTCGGCGGCCGCACCCCGATCAAGACCGATGTGCGCATCGTCGCCGCCTCAAACAAGGATTTGCGCATCCTGATCCAGCAGGGCCTGTTCCGGGAGGATCTGTTCTTCCGCCTCAATGTCGTGCCGCTGCGGCTGCCGCCGCTGCGCGAGCGCATCGAGGACCTGCCCGATCTGATCAGGCACTTCTTCGCGCTTGCCGAAAAGGATGGCCTACCGCCGAAGAAGCTCGACACCCAGGCACTGGAGCGGCTCAAGCAGCACCGTTGGCCGGGCAACGTCCGCGAACTGGAAAACCTCGCCCGGCGGCTCGCCGCGCTTTATCCGCAGGACGTCATTACCTCGTCGGTCATCGACGGCGAACTGGCGCCGCCGGCCGTCGCATCGGGGGGCAACGCCACCGTCGGCGTCGACAATCTCGGCGGCGCCGTCGAGGCCTACCTGTCGTCGCACTTCTCAGGTTTCCCGAACGGGGTACCGCCGCCGGGCCTCTATCATCGCATTCTCAAGGAAATCGAGGTGCCGCTCCTGACCGCAGCACTGGCAGCCACCCGCGGGAACCAGATTCGGGCGGCCGACCTGCTGGGGTTGAACCGCAATACCCTGCGCAAGAAGATCCGCGACCTGGATATTCAGGTCTATCGGAGCGGGGCCTAATCACGCGGTCCCCTGGGCAAAGGGCGCAATAGGACGGCGGCGGCCTCCGGTCGCCGCCAATCCCGAGTCCACCGCAGCCGGTCTGTGGACACCCTCGAGCCGACGCCGCGGAAATGTCGTAATTCGGCAACAATGTGATATGATTGCATCAGTCCGTAACTTCAGCGGACGAGAGCATTCAGCTCACTTGCCGGTATGACCAGCGAAGAAACCACGCCTTCAACGTTAGACGCGTCCCGAACCGAGCCGAGGGGCTTTCCCCTTCGGCGCTGGCTGGCGCCGTTTGCGGCGGTCACGGCCCTGCTGTCAGCATTCCTGACCTTCGTGGTGCTGAGCGGCCTGACCCCGATCGAGCCGACCAAGCGGGTCGTCTACTCGTTCCTGCTGATCAACACGGCCATCATCCTGCTGCTCGTCGGGATCATCATCCCCGAGGTCTGGAAGGTGCTCCAGGCCCGGCGGCGGGGCAGGGCGGCGGCCCGGTTGCATGTCCAGATCGTGAGCCTGTTCTCGGTGATCGCGGTGCTGCCGGCGGTCCTGGTCGCCATCATCGCCAACGTCACCCTCGACCGCGGTCTCGATCGGCTGTTTTCGGGGCCGACGCGGGAAGCGATCCAGAACTCGCTCAGCGTCGCCCGCGCCTACACCTACGAGCATGCGCAGCTCATCAACGGCGACATCCTGTCGATGGCCAACGATCTGTCCAATGCGCGGCCGCTCTACGACCAGGACCGGCGGACCTTTCAGGAATTCCTGACCGTGGGCGCGGCCGGCCGCAACCTGACCGGGGCGATGCTGCTCGACAAGGACGGTAACATCCTCGCCAACGCCGACACCGGAATATCGCAATCCTTCCTGACGCCGCCGAAGGAATTGCTCGACAGCGTCACCGAGAACAAGCCGGAAATATCGGTCTTTCCCGAGGAGAATTACGTAGCGGCGGTGGTGCGCCTGCGCGGCTTCACCGACACGTTTCTGTTCGTCGCGCGGCTGCTCGATCCGCGTGTCATCAGCCAGTTGAAGCAGACCCAGGCCAGCGTCGCCGAATATGCCCAGACCGAATCGCGCCGGCTCGGCATCCAGGTCACGTTCGCGCTGATGTTCGCGGTGATCGCGCTGACCATTTTGATGGCCTCGGTGCTGATCGGACTTAATTTCGCCAACTGGCTGGTTGAGCCGATCCGCAATATCATGAGTGCGGCGAACCAAGTCTCGACTGGCGATCTGCATGTGCAGGTGCCGGTGGTCAAATCCGAGGGCGATCTCGCCCAGCTCGGCCAGACCTTCAACAACATGACGCAGGAGCTGCGCACCCAGCGCGACGAGCTGGTCAATGCCAGCGAGCTGATCGACAGCCGCCGCCGCTTCATCGAGGCGGTGCTGTCCTCGGCGAGCGCCGGCATCATCGGCGTCGATGCATCCGGCAGCATCGGCATCCTCAACCGTTCGGCCGAGAAGCTCATCGGGCACGCCGAGTCCGAAACGCTGGACCATCCGCTGTCCGATGTGTTGCCCGAGCTCGACGACATGATGAAGACCGCGCGCGAGGGCACCCAGCGTCTCGTGCAGGGCCAGATCACCATCAACCGCGACGGTCACGAGCGGAATCTATCGGTGCGGATCTCGGCCGAAAAGACCAGCCAGGCGCGCGACAGCTACATCATTACGCTCGACGACATCACCGAGCTGGTGTCGGCGCAGCGCACCTCGGCCTGGGGCGACGTTGCTCGCCGCATCGCCCATGAGATCAAGAATCCACTGACCCCGATCCAGCTCTCCGCCGAGCGCATCCGCCGCAAGTTCGGCAAGACCATCACCGAGCCGAAGGACAAGTCGATCTTCGATCAGTGCACCGACACCATCGTCCGCCAGGTCGACGACATCAGGCGCATGGTCGACGAGTTCTCGCGCTTTGCGCGGATGCCCAAGCCGGTGATGGAAGGCGAGGACGTCGCCGACGTGGTGCGTCAGGCGGTATTCCTGATGCGGGTCGCGCATCCCGATCTGGACATCGAGGCCGACATCAAGCAGGACCCGCTGCCCGCGCAGTTCGACCGTCGGCTGATCTCGCAGGCGCTGACCAACATCATCAAGAACGCGACCGAAGCGATCGAGCAGGTGCCGCCCGAGGAGCTCGGCAAGGGCCGGATCGACGTCGTCGCCCAGCGCGAGGACGACGACATCATCATCGATGTCGTCGACAACGGCATCGGGCTGCCGAAGGTCGCCCGCGCGCGCCTGCTGGAGCCCTATGTCACGACCCGCGCCAAGGGCACCGGTCTCGGGCTCGCAATCGTCGGCCGCGTGCTGGAGGACCATGGCGGCCGCATCGAGCTCAAGGACGCCTCAGATTTCCGCGAGGGCCAGCGCGGTGCCTGGATGCGCCTGCGTTTCGCCGTGTCGGGCCAGGCGGCCAAGCCCGACAGCAAGGAGCCTGGACCGGACGTGAGGGCGGGATCGGGCGGGCCGGACGCTGAAAAAAAACCGCCGGGAGAGGCGACCAGCCCCCCGGCAGAAACGACCAACAATGAACCAAAAATCAAAGCCGCGACGGGCGACTGACAAGGCAGGTGTAACTCATGGCTAGCGACATTCTGATTGTCGATGACGAAGCTGATATTCGCGACCTCGTTGCGGGCATCCTGGACGACGAGGGCTTTTCCACGCGCACCGCGCGCGACAGCGATTCGGCGCTCGCCGAGATCGCCAATCGCCGGCCGCATCTGGTCTTCCTCGACATCTGGCTGCAGGGCTCCAAGCTCGACGGCCTGCAATTGCTCGAGCAGATCAAGAAGGACAATGCCGATCTGCCTGTCGTGATGATCTCCGGCCACGGCAACATTGAAACCGCGGTCGCGGCGATCAAGCGCGGCGCCTATGACTTCATCGAAAAGCCCTTCAAATCGGACCGGCTGATCCTGGTCGCGACGCGGGCATTGGAGACCTCGCGGCTCCGGCGGGAGGTGAAGGAGCTCAAGCAGCTCGCGCCGGCGGCGAGCATCCTGACTGGCCGCTCGGCTTGCATGAACCAGCTCCGCCAGACCATCGACCGCGCCGCCAAGGCCAACAGCCGCATCCTGATCGTCGGACCTGCAGGCTCGGGCAAGGAGCTTGCCGCGCGCACGCTGCACCACGCGTCGGGGCGCGCGGAGGGGCCGTTCGTGGTCATCAATGCGGCCGCGATCACGCCGGAACGGATGGAGGTCGAGCTGTTCGGCATCGAGGGATCGACGAACGGCGAGCAGCAGCGCAAGCCCGGCGCGCTCGAAGAGGCCCACGGCGGCACGCTGTTCATCGACGAAATCGCCGATATGCCGCGCGAGACCCAGAACAAGATCCTGCGCGTGCTCGTCGACCAGACCTTTCAGCGCCAGGGCGGCACCGGCAAGGTCCACGTCGACGTCCGAATCATCTCGTCCACGGCGCGCAATCTGGAGGAAGAGATCGCGGCCGGTCGCTTCCGCGAAGACCTTTACCACCGGCTGTCCGTGGTGCCGATCCGCGTCCCCCCGCTGTCCGAGCGGCGCGAGGACATCCCTGAATTGATCGATTACTTCATGGACCAGATCTCGGCTGCCACCGGCCTGCCGAAGCGGCAGATCGGGCAGGACGCAATGGCGGTGCTGCAATCGCATGTCTGGCCGGGTAACGTCCGGCAGCTTCGCAACAACGTCGAGCGCGTGATGATTCTCGCCGGCGGCGGACCGGAGGCGATCATCACCGCCGACATGCTGCCGCAGGATGTCGGCTCGATGGTGCCGGCGATGCCGACCTCCAACAATGGCGAGCACATTATGGGCCTGCCGCTGCGGGAGGCCCGAGAAGTGTTCGAGCGAGACTATCTGATCGCCCAGATCAGCCGCTTCTCCGGGAACATCTCGCGCACCGCGGAGTTTGTCGGCATGGAGCGGTCCGCGCTGCACCGCAAGCTGAAGGCTCTGGGGGTCGGCTGATCCCCAGCACGGCCGGGCCAGGCGAAGAAGCGTCCTGCCTGGGCGACCACGTTGCGCCGGACCTCCGCGGGCAAGTCCGGGCGTTGCCGGGAGATTTCAAGGGTATGCCCCTTAGTTTCTCGGTTTGACCTATCCAGTTACTTGTGAATATTTGCCTCTTTTCCCGCGCTTTCTTAGAATTGCCACCGTGTTCCTACGGAGTGGCGCGTGAACCGACTTGCCTAAAAAGCGCGCGTGGCCTCTAATCCTACCGCTATGCCTGCCGGAGGGGGATCTCAGGGCAGGTGAGTGGCCGGGGAGGCTCCGTCAGAGAGCAACAACCGGTTCAATAAAAAGAAGCACAAGCTTGCGGGATAAAAACAATGGCGGCAGACCGCGCACAAAATCTACAAGACACCTTCCTTAATCACGTTCGTAAAACCAAAACACCACTGACGATATTTCTGGTCAACGGAGTGAAGCTGCAGGGGATTGTCACATGGTTCGACAATTTCTGCCTGCTGTTGCGGCGCGACGGTCATTCGCAGCTGGTCTACAAGCACGCGATCTCGACCATCATGCCCGGCGCTCCGATCCAGTTGTTCGAAGGCGGTGAGGACGCACCGGCTTGAGAGTGAACTGATTGGAACCCTTCAATCGTGAAGGGGGCGCCGACCGCCCACGGTCGGCGGGGGACGGCAGTACTGGGCGGGTGATCGTCATCGGCCCTTACCTGCGTGCGCGCCGCGGCGATGGCGACGCGCGAGCGGATTCGTCTGTCCGCAACTACGATGCACGGATCGAGGAAGCGGCCGGCTTGGCGCGCGCCATCGATCTCGTCGTCGTGGAAAAGGTGGTCGCTCCGATCAGCCAGATCCGTCCGGCGACCTATCTCGGCAAGGGCAAGGTCGAGGAGATCTCCGGCCTTGTCGCGAGCCATGCGACCGAACTCGTGGTGATGGATTGCGCGCTGTCGCCGATCCAGCAGCGTAACCTCGAGAAGGCGTGGAGCACCAAGGTGCTCGATCGTACCGGCCTGATCCTGGAAATCTTCGGCCGCCGCGCCAAGACCAAGGAAGGCGCGTTGCAGGTCGAGCTCGCCCATCTCAATTACCAGCGCAGCCGCCTGGTGCGGTCCTGGACCCACCTCGAGCGCCAGCGCGGCGGCTTCGGGTTCATGGGGGGCCCCGGCGAAACCCAGATCGAGGCCGACCGCCGCCTGATCAGCGAGCGCATCACCAAGCTCGAGGGCGAATTGAAGAAGGTGCAGGCAACGCGGCGGCTGCATCGTGCCGGCCGCCAGCGCGTGCCGTACCGCGTGGTGGCGCTGGTCGGCTACACCAATGCCGGCAAATCGACCCTCTTCAATCGCCTGACGCGATCGGACGTGCAGGCGGCCGATATGCTGTTTGCGACCCTCGATCCGACGCTGCGCGCGCTCAACCTGCCGCATGGCGGCAAGGCGATGCTGTCAGACACCGTCGGCTTCATCTCCAACCTGCCGACCCAGCTCGTGGCCGCATTCCGGGCGACGCTGGAGGAGGTGCTGGAGGCCGATATCATCCTGCATGTGCGCGACATCTCCCACGAAGATGCCGAAGCCCAGGAACGGGACGTTGAGGCGGTGCTGCGCCAGCTCGGCATCGACCCGGACGCCGACGGCGGCCAACGCATCATCGAGGTCTGGAACAAGATCGATCGTTTTGATCCCGATGAGCGCGAGAACCTGCGCAACATCGCGGCGCGCCGGCCGCTGGAGCGGCCTTGCTTCCTGGTCTCGGCGACCTCGGGCGAGGGGATCGATGAGCTGCTGTCCGCGATCGAAGGCCGGCTTGCGTCCAAGCGGATGACTCTGAGCCTGTCGATCGACGCCTCCGACGGCGCCGGCATTAGCTGGCTACATCGCAACGCCGAAGTGCTCAACAAGGAGCTGCACGGCGAACGTTTCGACATGACGGTGCGGGTCGACGAGAGCAAGCGCGATATCGTGGTCAGCCGGTTTGATGCGGTGCCGCCGGGCACGTGATGCCGGAGATGCCGCCAGGCCTCACGGTCCATCGCGCCTATGCAAACAAGAACCCGGAGCGCGACCAGGATCCTTCCTGATCTCACCGCGCTCCGGATGCCGCAATGACTGGCGGTTGATACCAAGGGCAGGGCAGGTTCCCAGACCCTGGACCAGCCATCATCTACTCAATTCCCGGCAGCGATTTCGTGTGCTCCTTGCGTACGGCCTCGAGCTCTTCGGGATCGAGCCCCAACACTTTCAGAATCGTGGGCGCGATCTGCGCGGTGGCAACCGGCTCGTTCACCACTGAGCGGGGCAGGTCGGGCTTCGATACCAGGAGCGCGACATGGACGTCGTCGGGATTGAAACCGCCATGTTCGGCGATTTTCGAGCCGCCGGTATAGATCACGCCGACGCGCGTGATACCGATAATGTCGGGTGCACGGGAGTCCTTGGCCGGGTTCTGGAACATGTCGGCCAGCGCATCGCCATAGAGGAAGCTCGCAATGCCGGTGTCCCCGGCAAAGTTTTTCAGCGCGTTGACCGCTTCCACGGTCTTGTTGCCGCTGTTGTCCTTGAGCCAGATCAGGACGCCGTCATCGGCGATGTCAAAGGCGAAGTTCGATCCGATCGGAGCAGCGATGACCGCGGCGTCGTCGAGTGCAGCCCGCTTGGTGCGGTCGACCGGAGACTGCCCGTGCTTGGCGCTGACGATGACGAGGGTGCGTTCCGCGAGACCGCGGTTCTGCAGCGTGTTCATCATCTGCCCGATGGAGCTGTCGACGAAGCGGATCGCGTTGGCGAGATTGTCGCTTGGCGTGCCGATCGCGTCCGTGTAGCCGCCGATCTTCAGCTTCTGGCCAACGCTGACGGCCTGAAAGTTCATGCCGAGGATTGCCGGCGTGCCCACCTCGATCGTCCCCATATGATTGAACCCGTTGAGCTCATTGAGGATGGCCGAGACCTTGATGCCGTCGTAGTACTCAACGCCGCCGATCGTCGAGGTGAAGTCGCTGCCGCAGTTCGGACCGGGACAATTGGGATCGGTGACCGGCGCCGGCGCCGTCGAATGCAGCCCCAGCGCGTTGATCAACTGCACGTTGGCATTGCTGAGGTCGGAATTGATCTCGGGCGCGAAGAACTCATCGATATTGGTGCCGGGCCCGTCAGCCGGCTGGGAATCCGGATCATTGCCGTTGAGGAGATCGTAGGCCGGATGCTTGTCGGACCACGCGGTCTTTAGGTGATGGTGATGAAGCACCTGGAAAATGGTGTTGGTGCGCACGAAATTGTGCGGCCACACCGGCGCGCAACGCTTCTGTGCGAGCTGACCCGGCAAATTGTTGGGATCAATCGCGACCGCGCTGCTGGACCCGGTCAGGCTCGCCGGCACGCCGCCGTCGATCGAATGCTGGTTCTTGTCGAGATTCTCGGCATTATTGGTCTCCGCGCCCGGACCTTGCGCGCAGGGCGCAGACGAGGCACTGGCCGGCGCGAACAGCGTGCGATCGTAGCTGTCGTCGTAATACACGCCGTTTGATTTCGGCGTGCCGCCGGTCACTTGCGCCAGCATGCCGGGAAACGAATCCGACGGCTTGGTGGTGGATGCATTGGCGTAGGTCGTGCCGTGCTGGGCAAGCTTTGCCAGGTTCGGGCACAATTTGCTGGCGATGCAATTGGTGAGGTCGAAGCCGTGGAAGCCGTCGATGCTCAGCAACAGCACGTGCTCAATGCGGCGGCCATGGTGATGCGCGCTATCGTCGTCAGCGAAAGCCGTCGCCGCCACGAGCGCTTGCCAAGAAAGCGCCACTCCGATTGCCGTCGTCCATCCGCGCTTTGGCATCCCCATGCATCCCTCCTCTTGTTTTGGATCGAGGAGAAGGATTTAGCGATCCGTAAATGACAGCAGGGCGTCGCTTTGATGAAGATTTATATCGGGCCGCGAGATAACAACCGAAAGTAACCGATGACACCGGAAAGACTGAGGCAAGTCGGGCCTAATTGGCTCGGCCGTGAATCTGGTTGCTTCATTTCGAGCTCACAGTACCAAGCGGGGCGGGCTGCCGGCTCAGCGCTCTCCAGGCTTGCTCGAGCGGGACGATGGGATCACTTGCTGCTCGCGCTTGGCCTCGTTCCACAGCCCATCCATCTCCTCAAGAGTGGCGTCCTCGAGCGAGCGGCCCTTCGCAGCAAGCGCCTTCTCGATATAGGCGAACCGCCGCTCGAACTTGGCGTTCGTGCCGCGCAACGCGGTTTCCGGGTCGGCGCCGACGTGGCGGGCGAGGTTGACGACCGCAAACATCAGGTCGCCGGTCTCTTCCGCAAGTTCTTGCTTGTCGTCGCGATCGAGCGCGGCCTCGATCTCGTCGGCTTCCTCGCGGATCTTGGCGAGCACGGCGCGCGGATCGTTCCAGTCGAAGCCGACGGTCGAGGCCTTGCACTGCAGCTCCATCGCGCGCGTCAGCGCAGGGAGGCCAGCCTTGACGCTTGCAAGCAGCGAGCTATGCGCGGTTTCCTCGGACTGCCGGCGCGCGGCGCGCTCGGCCTTCTCTTCGGCCTTGATCCGCTCCCACGCGCTCTTGACCCCGGCGGGCTGAATGTTGCCGTCCTTGTCGGCAAACACATGCGGGTGACGGCGGATCATTTTTTTCGTGATCGCCTCGACCACGTCGCCGAAGGCAAAGGCATTCTGCTCCTCAGCCATGCGGGCGTGATAAACGACCTGCAACAGGAGATCGCCGAGCTCGTCGCGAAGGTCATCGAAATCGCCACGCGTGATCGCGTCGGCCACCTCATAGGCTTCCTCGATCGTGTAGGGCGCAATGGTCGCGAAATTCTGCTCGAGATCCCACGGGCAGCCGGTCACTGGCGTGCGCAGCGCGGCCATGATTTCGATCAGGCGGGAAATGTCGCGGGAAGGGGTCATGCGGCACCGGAATGGAGGGGGGTCAGGCTTTATGCCAAATCGACGCTGCCGATCCCAGCAAAACGCGGCGAAATCACGGAACTGTCCACGGATTGGCCGGGCGGCCGAGGAGTGGTAGAGCCCGTTCCATGAGCGATCAGATCAATTCAGATACCGCACTGGTGCTGTTTTCGGGCGGCCAGGATTCCACGACCTGCCTGGCCTGGGCCCTGTCGCGCTTCGCCCGCGTCGAGATGCTCGGCTTCACCTACGGCCAGCGTCACGCCATCGAACTCGACTGCCGCGACCGCCTGCTGGATGGCATCCGGACGCTGCGTCCCGACTGGGCCGCCAAGCTCGGCGACAGCCACACGCTCGCGATCCCGACGCTATCGGACATATCCGACACCGCGCTGACCCGCGACGTCGCCATCGCAATGGGCGCCGACGGGCTGCCCAACACCTTCGTGCCGGGCCGCAACCTGGTGTTCCTCACCTTCGCGGCAGCGCTCGCCTATCGGCGCGGCATCCGCCACATCGTCGGCGGCATGTGCGAGACCGATTACTCCGGCTATCCGGATTGCCGCGATGAGACCATCAAGGCGGTGCAATCAGCGCTCAACCTCGGCATGGCAAAGAACTTCGACCTGCACACGCCGCTGATGTGGCTCGACAAGGCGGCGACCTGGCAGCTTGCAGACGAGCTCGGCGGGGCAGGGCTGGTCAACCTGATCCGCGAGCACTCCCACACCTGCTATCTCGGCGAACGCGGCGCGCAGCACGATTGGGGTTACGGCTGCGGCGAATGCCCGGCCTGCAAGCTGCGGGCGAAGGGATGGCGGGAATACGCAGTGCGCAGATCGTAGCCTCATGTCGCGAGAACGCGATGCCATACCTCAATGACTGTCATCGCCCGCGAAGTGTTTAGCCCGAAGACATGGCTGACACCTGTTCGGACACATCACTGACAGGTTGGCCATCGGTCAAGTCGATTGATGCGATTTGCCAACTGGCGAAGAAGATTCCGTAGTGGCCGTCGCGATCGAGCGGCCGGATAGCAAGACGCTCGCCGAAGAAGGCCTGCGGAACTTTCCAGAACCGTCCCTTGAAGGAGATGTAGCTTCGGGTCGACGAGACGGTCCGAACCGTCTCGCCGACGTCGTATTGCACCTGCGGAAGACGCGCCGGCATCGCGCGTGAACTCGGCCGAAAGCGATCGGCGGGCACCTGCATAGCGAGCCCCTCGTGAGGCCGCTCCAGATTGTAGATCATGCGCCAGGCGTCGAGCGCGCGTTGGACCTCCGGCAAGGTGCGGAAGAGATGCATGGCAAACACTTCCGCGTTGAGGGTGCGATGGAAGCGCTCGTTCTTGCCGCGGCCCTGCGGGTGACACGGTCTGGCATGCACCACCCGGATGCCGAGCTTGAGCAGCCACACCTTCAATCCGGTCCAGCGCACGCCGGATGTGTCGCCCCAAGGTGAGCCATTATCGATATAGAAGGCGTCGGGCAGCCCATAGCGGCGGAACGTGGCCGTCAGATGCTCCTGCACCATGGGTCGCTGCTCGTTCGCACATGCCTTCAGGCACGGGACATAGCGCGAGTGATCGTCGACCACCGTCAGCGGATGGCAACGCATCCCGTTGGCGAGCGGTATGTGGCCTTTGAAGTCCATCTGCCACAATTGATTGGGAGCTTCCTTCTCGAACCGATGTCCAGGGTTGGGCGGCGCATTCTCGCTCGGCTTGATTCTGTCGTTCCGACACAGGATCCGATGCACGGTGGACGGGACAGGCACAGCCTGCCCGCCACGCTTGAGGCAATGGGCGATCTTGCGTGCTCCCCAAGCCGGATGCTTGTCGCGGACGGCGACAACTTCCGCTTCCACCACAGCGGCGCTGCGCTTGGGCATCCTCTTCGGACGGCGCGACTGATCCGCCAACTCCCGATCTCCGGCCTGCCAGCGCCTCAGCCATTTGTAGCCGACGTCAGGGCTGATCCCGAACCGGCGGCATAGCTCCCGCCGGTTCGCTCCTTCCTGCATCGCAAGACGCACGAACTCGCGTCGCTGATCCATGACTGACACCTCGCTCCACGGCATGGACGGCCTCCCGAATCGGACCAATCCAGCCATTCTTGATGTGTCAGCTATGTCTCCGAACACCTGTCAGTGATCTGTCCAGACTAAACAGAAGGCGGGCGATCCAGTATCCCAGAGGCCGCAGTGATTGATCCGAGAGGCCGCAGCGTACCAGATCCCCCGCATGCGCGGAGACGACAGCGGAGAGATGGCTTGCGTCGCGGAGCCTGTCATCGGGCGCGCGTTCGCGCGACCCGTTGGCTCCTCGCAATGACGGCGAGAGAGATCGAACGAGAACTATCATCAGCGTCGTCCTGGCGAAAGCCAGGACCCATTACCCCAAATGTCAGTCGCTGCGCGGCGCTGGGGCCACGATCCCGTTCATCACCAAATGCGGTGGCAGTGGGTCCTGGCTTTCGCAGGACGACGAACGACGAGTCCCGGTCACGACGCCGGCCGCGCAATATCGGCTGCCCTTCGCCGGGACGACAGACGGCCGCGTGTCGGGCAAAACGTCGCGCCAACCGCCTCCGCGCTACGCGAAATCCGCCGGGGCGAGCTCGATCGGCTTGCCGTGCGGGGTGCGGTCCGCGGCGCGATCCCAGGCGTTGCGGTAGCGATGCAGCGTTTCCGACGTCGTCACGCCTTTCGCGGCCACCAGGTGCTCAAGCGTGGCCAGCCAATGCAGGTAGTAGGTCTCGCCGGTGTCGGGATCACCCGCGGCCTGCGCGCGCTTGATCTGGTCGGCGAGGGCGGCCGCCCATTCGGTCCAGGTGAACACGCCCCGGTCGTGCAGCATCAGCGCCATGGCGAAGGCCTGGGCCTCCCAGGGCGCGCGGAACACCGGGCCGGCGTCGTCGCGGGGAATGCTGGAAATGGCGCCGGTCGCGCGAGCCGCCGCGGACGCATCCATCACACCGGCTCCAGATATGGCTCGAACGCATCGATCGAGACCTTGATGGTCGGGTCGGAGTCCGGTCCCCAGAGCTCACGTCCGTCGAACACGACCGTATATAGCCATTGCGGGTTCTCGCCGGCGTCATTTGCAGCGGTGTCGGGGAACACGTGACAGCCGTGATCGCGCTCGACGACGCCGACATGACCGCGCACGTAACGTGGCAACCGGGTGTGCGTAGCAGGGTGGATGTTCTTCGCCCGCACCCGATCGCCGGCCTTGAATTTCGAAGGCGCAGGCGCATCGCGGCCGAACTTGCCGCGCACCATCACGCGCTCGACGTCGGCCACCGAGAACTTGCCGCGCTTGAGGGGGCTCGCCGGCGTCACGGCATGGCCGGCCGCGATGTCGTTCTTGCCGATAAAGCCCTTGTCGAGCAGCAGGGCCTCAAGCCCGAGCAGCCATTTCTTGTAATAGGAGCTCGACAGATAAACGTGGGGCGGCAAGGTCTCGCGGTAGAAACGGGATGCGTCGATGTTGAACGCTCCGGCCGCGCCCATCGCGCGGACCATCGCCAGCACCCGCGATTCCCATTCATGATGGAACATCGGCTCGTTCGGCTCGGGTTCGACCTTGCCGAACCCGTCCATGCCGCCCATGTCGTGGACGCCGTTCATGACGGGGCACCCGGCTGCTTCGGAAATCCGGTGCCGATCATGGAATCGCGCGTCACGAGCTCGGCGAGTTGCTCTTCGCTCCAGCCTTCGGTGCCCTCGGGCCGCATCGGCAGCACCAGGAAGCGAGTTTCTGCAGTCGAATCCCAGACACGGATCTCGGTCTCCTTCGGCAGGCTGACGCCGAAGTCGGCGAGGACGCCGCGCGGATCCTTGACCGCGCGGGAGCGATAGGGCGCGGCCTTGTACCAGACCGGCGGCAGGCCAAGCATCTCCCATGGATAGCAGGAGCAGAGCGTGCAAACGACCATGTTGTGGCGACCCGGTGTGTTCTCGACCGCGACGAGATGGTCGCCGACCCGGCTGACATGGCCGAGGGTGCCGACAGCCTTGGTGGCGTCTTCGAGCAGCGCCTTCTTGAAGGCGGGATCGGTCCAGGCCTTGGCGACGACCCGGGCTCCGTTATGCGGGCCGATCTTCGTCTCGTAAGCCTGCACAATGGCATCGAGCGCGGCCGGCTCGAGATAACCCTTCTCGCTCAGGATCGATTCCAGCGCGCGCACGCGCAGCTCGGTCTCTGACAGCTCGGAGTGGTCGTGATCGTGGTGATGGTGCTCATGATCGCTCATGCCGGCAGGATAGGCGAAGAGGCTATGCGATGTCGAGGCGAACGATTGGCCGGCATTTCACAAAACGCCGCGAGCAGGGAGGTATTGGCGCGTGCCTGTGACGATCGAGAAGGGCCTCGGGCCCGATGGCCGGATCGCGGCGGCGCGTGCCGGGGGCGCTGCGGCAGCCAACAGCGCAGCATGCAGCTTCGAGGAAGAATGCAGATCGTGGCTAAGCCGCCATCGCCTGCTGCAGAGCGATCGCCTGTTCCCGATTCTGGAATGCAATGGCGGTGTGCGTGAAATCGCCGGAGACTTGCGTCTGGGCGATATGGTCCAGGACCTCAGTTCCCTTGACCACGTGGAGATCCATTCCAGCGGCCGAAGGAAAGATACCCAGCACCACGTCGTAGGCATTGACCACGGCCTTGAGCGCGCCGGCCTTGTCATCGGAGGCTTCGATGAAGATGCGAACGTCTGCCGCGAGACTACGCAGCTCGTCAAAATCGATCACGGGTGAACTCCAACGCAACTTGCTGACCGACCCTCCCACGATATGTTTACCGAAGTATAAATCAGGCGGAGGGACAGTTGGCGCCGATCCATCGAGCTGACGCCGTGCGTTGCAAGGAAACGTCAGCGGGACCGAGCATTTCCAAGGGTCTCGAACAGCGTTTGCTGCCACCAGTCGCTCTCGATCTGATCGAGCACGGCGAGATCGAGCATCGGCCGCAGGGGGCTGCCTTTCGGCAGCGCGATCGCATAGCTCTCGCTGCTGAAGCTGGTGTCGACGACACGAACCGAGGCCGAGAAGTCGTTCCGAACCATCCAGGTCAGCAGCGGCTTGTCATGGACGAAGGCATCGATCGTGCCGTGCCCCAACGCGGACAGGCCGCTTTGGATGTCCGGAAACGTTCGAAAGGAAAGCCGCTGACGGGCGAAGTAATCAGTCGTCGCGGAATTCGCGACCGCTCCGACGCGCACGGACCGCAGGTCGTTGAAGCCGTGAACGGAGCCTTCGAGCCCTCTGCGCGTCAGGGTGGAGGTGATACCGGCAGTGAACACTGCGATCGCGATCACGGATGCGATCATCCACCCCATCGCGACGATCCGTCCGGGGAGGGTCGTCGGAGCATTCTGCGCGGCCCCGGCCTGCGTCATGGCGATGGTCGACCACCAGAAGCTGGAGCCGAGTCCCTTGACGCCACCGCCGAAGTGTTCGGTCTTGCGGCGCTCGAACACCCATATCAGGAAGCCGACTGCCATGGCGAAACCAAGCAGCACCGCGACGGCCTGGAAGAAGCCGAAAGAAAGAAGCGCTCGTCCGATCGAGACCCAGGGGTTCTCGCTGACCGGCACCGCAATGCCGAGACCGGTACTGTAAAAGGGCTGGGTGAAATCGACCCTGTGAGCACGCGCGGCGGTCACTGTAATCGCCGCGACACCGACGTCGAAGCTGCCGTTGGCAACGCCATCCAGCAGGTCCGGCACGCTCTGGGTCTCGACCAGCCGAAAACGCAAATGAGCCTGATCGGCGATCCTTTTCCAGAGCGCGATGCTGATACCGCTCCAGCTCCCGTCCGACTGCTTCATCGCGAACGGTGGCGCCTCCTTGGTCGCCACGACCAACTCCTTGTCAGGAGGCGCGGCGCCCTGGGCGTGAAGCCGGCCGCATCCGAACGCAAGCATCGCCAGCGACACAAGGCATAAAAAGGGCCGTCGAAATGACGCGAACGATCTCATTGCGAACCCGATGCGGAGCGACGCTGCCGACTAAACCATCGCTATTTGGCGGCATTTCGTCACGCGCGGGGCGAGTGGGATGAGATCGGACGAGGAAAGCGAGGCCTTCGATATGCTCAGGCCGAGCACATCCCTGGAATCTGCGAGCTAGGCCTGCAGCCAAAACGCAAAGCCCGCCAAACAACGGCGGGTTGCGGCGGACTTTGCGCAAAGCGAGGCGTTCAGTGGATCTTAGTAGCCCGGGCCAATGCCGAAGCTAAATCCTGGCCCCTGAACACCGATGCCAGGCCGGTGATAGTAGCCGTAATCGTCGTCATAATAACGCCGCGGCCCATAGTAGTAGCCCTCACCGCGTATCACGCGATCACCCCGGGTGTGCCAGCATCGCCCGGCGTCGTTACAGACCAGCCGAGCCTGCTGGAGCAGAGGAGCGTTGTCCCTGATCAGGAACTCGTCCGCTGCCGCGTAGGTGCCGGAGGCTATGAGGGCGCCGGCGCCGGCGAGCATCGCCAATGTCAGGTTTCTCATATCTCGTCTCCGTTTAATCCACGCCCCACTGAGAAAACGCCTCAATGTTGGCACTGTTCCTCGTGCTCGGGGCGAGGCGAACTTTTGGGGAACCAGCCAGCCCTGATGGTGACACCAGATGAGTGGCATCTGCAGCAAGCGGCGCCTTGGCCGCGGCTGCGCCTAATGCTTGCCCGAGTTTTCGACGGGCCGCCGCTCGCGCATCAGCCGCAGATAGTGCTCGGCATGCTGAAGGTAATTCTCAGCCGCGACAAGGTCGCCGCTTAATGCCTTGCTACGAGCTAGATCGAGATAGCGTTCATAGGTTCTCTTCGCATCCGGCGACTGTCTCGGTTCGGATGGATAGGCTTTGCCTTTCCATGATCGTCTTCTGGGCATCGGTAACGGCCGGGACTATTTGCGACGTGCCCTGGTTCGGGCCGCCTTTTTTGCGGCTGCGGAGCGCCGCGTCGATCCCTTGGTCTTGGCCGCCTTGCGAGCTGCCGCCGAGCGAGCCGACGCTGAACGGCGCGACGCGGACCGTCGAGCTTGTTTCGACAGTGCCGAGCGTGAGGCCGTGCCTCGGGGTTCTCCCTTGAGGGTCCGGGATACGGCACGCGACACGCGCGGCCGGCGGGTCGTTTTTCGTTTGCCTTGACCTGCCTCATACGCGTACTCGGCGCTTCTGCGCGTTTTCGCTTTCGCCTTGCCTTTCCGGGGTGGTCGAAGGGGAACTCCCGCACGCCTCGCTTTTGACAAACCGATCGCGATCGCCTGTTGCGTCGATCTCGCTCCATGCTTGCCACGGCGGACATCGCGAATTTCTTCACGTACGAACTCGCCCGCCTGCGTGGTTGCTGATTTGCCCGAGCGTCGGTCCCGCTTCGCCTTCTGTATGGTTCGTCGTTCCGGCATGGTCGCTCTCCATGTCTGGTTTCGCAGGTGATTGGCGTCGATACCAACGTCCAGGGAACGAAAATGCTCCTCCGAATATCGCAATGGGCGGCCATGGGGGCGGTGGCTCGCCGGGCTGCGACAGTGCAATCATCCGCCGGGATGTTGAATTTGATCCTCAACCACGGTTCCGGCCGCCCGTCATGCCCTCAGACCCTCTGGCTTCGTGGGCCGTTCTTCGGCATCAACGACGGCTTCAACGAGGGCGGCTCGGGGGGATGCAAGTGCGGCCCGAATAGCTGGACGAACCTCGTCCGGCCTTTCGCAATTGAACGCGTCGGCTCCGCAGCCCTTGGCGAACGCAACGAAATCGATCGGCGACAGTTCACATCCAAAGCTCGGATTGCCGATGTCCTGTTGCTCGAATTTGACTTCGGCCAGGCTGTTGTTTTTCAGCAGAACGATCTTGACAGGCAGGTCATGGGCGACGGCGGTGGAAAGCTCCGCCATCAGCATGGCAAATCCACCGTCGCCGACGACAGCAACCGATTGTCTCCTTGGGAAAGCGAGCTGGGCCGCTATCGCGAATGGCAATCCGGGGGCCATACTGGCGAGCATCCCGGTGCCGGTCAGATGCTGGTTTGGTCGCAGTCGCAGACAGCGCGCGGCAAAGTGCGTGTTGGCGCCGCAATCGAGGGAGATCACCGCATCATCCGCAACTAGGTCGCTGACTGCGCCCACGACCATTTGCGGGCGAAGCGGTGAACGCGGTGTGTTCACCACCTGATCCAGCAGCGCGTTCCAGTCGCGCATTCGACGTTGTGCTTCTGTGAGAAACGAGCGATCCGTCTTGGTCTCGACGAGCGGCAGCAGAGCGCTCAACGTCGACTTGACGTCGGCGACGAGACCGACCTCCACTGGGTATCGCAAGCCAATCCGATCGGCCTTCAGGTCGACCTGGACGCCGCGTGCCTGGCCGGGCGTCGGATAGTATTCCTCCCAGGGCATTGTCGAGCCGAGGATCAGGACGGTGTCACAATTCTTCATCGCCCAGGACGATGGCGCGGTGCCAAGGTCGCCGATGCCGCCGGTGGTGAAGGGCGAGTCGTCGGGCAGGACGGCTCTGCCGAGGAGCGACTTGGCGACGGGAGCTCCGAGCTTGTCCGCAAGCGCCGTCACTTCGACCCGGGCATCCAACGCTCCTTGTCCAGCCAGGACCGCTACGCGCCGGCCGGAATTCAGGATGTCTGCTGCGGCCCGCAACTGATCATCGGGTGCCGTCGCGAGGGCGGTGGTCCACGATGATGACGTCCGTGCGCCGGGGTTCCGCATCGATCGCTTGTCCGCGGAGAGCTTCATCATCTGGACGTCCTTGGAGATCGTCAGATGCGCGACCCCTCGTTCGCCAAGCGCCGCTCGACAGGCGCGATTGCCGACCAGGATGGCGTGCTCGGGACCGGTGACCTGTTCGTTGTAGATCGCTACGTTCTGCATGAGCCTGACCGTGTCCACTCCTTGCTGATAACACAGGCCGGTCAAATCGTGGAAAGTGAGACCAGTCAGAGCGACGACGGGGGCGCCATCGAAGGCCGCATCATAGAGGCCGTTCAGCAGATGAATGGCGCCGGGGCCCGTGGTGCCGATGCAGACGCCGAGCCGACCGGAGTGCTTTGCAAATCCAGAGGCCATGAAAGCGGCGGCTTCTTCGTGTCGAACGCCAATGTAGCGTATGCGATTGGAACGTTTTCGGACCGCCTCGACGATTGAGTTGATGCCGTCGCCCACCACTCCGAAGACATGCGTTGCGCCCCATCCGACGAGGGTCTCGATCAGGACATCGGCGGTTGTCTGATCCGCGCCAAAGGAAGGAGCCGGCTGCGGCGCGATCGATGACGTCGTTTCCGCCGGTGCAGCATGGGCGGGACCGGACCCCATGCCGGCAAGAACCAGACCACCCGTTGCGGCGGTCACAAAGTCACGTCGATGAATTCCGGTCCCGTCAGTCATTGCAAGCTCCCTCAGTGAAACATGCAGCGGCGCCGCATCGCGATCGGCGCGCGCGCTGAAGCAGGGATGCGATTTTCAAGGGAGGCACGCCCTGGCTCAAACCACCGGCTGCTTCTCCTTGCGCAGCTTGTCGAGCACATCGCGCTCAATCTTCAGATGAGCCGCAATCAGATCCGGAGGGGTCAAAGCCATCCATTGCGCGAGCGACACGTCCGTGAATCGCGAAGCCTTGAACAGCTCCAGGAACCGTACAGGCTCGCTGCCGATATTCTCGATGAAGTGGCTCATCGACATCGGCACGTAGCCAACGTCGCCCGCCCGATAGTCGAAAGTTCGGGCGTTGCCTTCGGCGGCGAAGACAGTCATGCGCGCGGCACCGGAGATGTAGTACTGCCACTCGTCGGCGTTCGGATGCCAGTGGATTTCGCGCATATGACCCGGATCGATCTCAACGTGCGCTGCCGCGACGTCGGTCGAAATGAGAAAATTACGCGTGTCGGCGATCCGCACACGGCCGCCCGGTGAATTGTCTGGGGGCTGCTCCATCAATCTGAACACCATGGTCTCGGGGACGGGGCCACGCTCGTCTGCTACGGCGTTGTGCTCGAGCGGAGGAGGGACCTCGCTTTGAAAGATGAACAATTCCTTCTCGGGAATTCGGTCGAGATCTCGCTCCGTGAATCCAAGGTTCTTGGACAACGCCTCTCGGTCGGTGTGTGCGAACAGATCGGTGATCGCGAAGGTGCTGTCCTCCGAGAATTCTCCGTCCGGGAACGCCAGGAGAAACTCGCATCCGTCGTTCCGCAGTCCCTGAATCGAGTGCGGTATCCCCGCTGGGAAGTACCACAGATCGCCCTCACCAACGTCGGCAATGAAGTTGTGACCGTCGTTGTCGACCGCGGTAATCCTCGCACGGCCGGCAAGCATGAAGGCCCATTCGGCCTGCTTGTGCCAGTGCAGTTCACGAACCGCCCCGGACTTCAGGCGCATATTGACGCCAGCCATGGTCGTGGAGATCGGAAGCTCGCGCTGAGTGACCTCCCGAGACCAGCCGCCGTCGCGGATCTTCATGTGCGCGTCAGAGAATGAGAACCGCAGGTTCGGCACGGTCCCATGGTCAGTCGCTGGCGGACGGAGGATATCGGGATTCTGATGCTCACGTTCCGGATTACGTGGACCGATGATCGTCGCTCCCTTTTGCCCAATCACGGGCTCCTCCGCACTCGCCATATGCATCACCGTACCTGCACCCATTGCGGCCGTGCCTGTCAAAACGCTTCTTCGGCTCGGAAAATTGAAACTCATGTCGTGACCTCAAGCGGCTGACGTGCCGGCCCTTGCGCTATCGCCAGCAGCCACCTCACATTTCGCACAGATGACCTTCTTCAAGTTTTGCGAAGCCAAGGACAATGCAGTGAATGAAAGGTGGGCGAGACTCAGCTTCCGGGTCGTTCATGCAAGAGGGGACGTGCAATGATCATCATTGCAGCCTTCTCGTTCAGGGTCTCCAACGGCAGCGGCAAGCGCTGGTTCCTGCGCGATGGTCAATCATTGGAGAGGATCGCTGAAAACGACGGCCCTTCCGGAAGCGTCAGCTCCAATTCTGGTCGTGGACGGCGCGTATTCTAAGCCGACGATGACGGATCGCTCGCGCGCGCAAGACAGGCTTCGTATCCTGAGCCCGCTCAGCGCGAGACCCGGCACCCCAGGCCCTGGCCTCGGCGGCCTTGACGGACATCAACGTTGGTGCGGCAGGACCATCCAGCCGGTTGGGGGCGAATGCCCCCATAAGGTCACGGGCGGGCAGGAACCTTAGGTTCAGGTTGCGATTGTCACGGCAGCAGAAGGAGACCGCGATGGCAACGCTTTTAGTCATGGATCACACCGGCGACACCCGTCACTACTTCGATCCCGGGGACCGCGAGCAACTGGCCGAGGCAGAGGCCCGCTTCAAGCAACTGATTTCGGACGGCTATACGGCGGCGACGCGGAGGCCGAGCGGGAACTCAGTGCTGGCGCGCTCACTGGATCCGACGGCGGAAGAGACCTTGTTCTATCCGCGGCTGGTGGGCGGATAATGCGGCTTCATCCGCACGAGGCGTTATTGGCGTTCCGGCGCGCGGCGGGAGCGCTCTATGCGACGGCGGTCGCGATACGGGAGCGGTGGCGCGCCTATGAGAAGATCGAGGCTCGCGGGATGACCTTGTTGTCCCGCTGGCTCTCGCCGGAGCAACGGTCCGAGTTCGAGAAATACAAGCGCTTCGACGTCATCGGCAATGAGTCCGGCAAGCGCTATCGCATTTGCTATGGAACCGCGACCAACGTCTACGAGCTGGACGACAAGGGCCATGTCGTAGTCGGGTGGTGCTTCCGGCCCATCGGGTCCCTGGTGGCGGGCGACGTGATGCTCGCGCAGAAGATCGCGTTGGAGGTTGACGAGCGCGGAACCCTGATGGTTGCCAAACCATTCCCCGGCTCGATGCCACCACGGGCGGGCTTGCTGCCCACCGGCTAGCACCGGCAGGAACGCGGCTCGCACGTTTCGCTGCATGGCATGAACGGCTGTATGGCATGAACGCATGCCTGCGATCGCCAGCTCGTACGTTTCAACCTAGTGCAAGGACTCGTCTCGCGCACGCGCACGTCCTCGCGCACGCGTGCGCCGACGTACTGGTGAGCGCTTTCCTGTCGATCCCGGTGGTCCAGCGGCTCGGCTAAGACACGATCACTCCGCGGCCTGATCGAGGTTCTGGCGGGTCTCTTCGAATTCGCTGACCTGCCGCGGCGGGCCCATGAGAACCGGCTGGAACAGCACCGCGGCAGCCATGGTGCAGAGCAGCGCCAGTCCCATCAATTTTCCCATGCTGGACATGCCGGGATAGTTCGACGCCCACATGCTGCCAAATGCGATGGCGTTTGTCATGGCGCTGAATACGACGGCCCGCGTCAGGGCCGACTGCAACAGGCCGGTCTTCCCGGCGCGCCAAGCCATGATGTAGTAAATCTTGAATGCGACGCCGACTCCCAGCAACAGGGGGAGGGCGATGATGTTGGCAAAGTTCAAGGCGAGCCCGCCGAGCACGCAGATCTCGAGCGTGACTGCACCGGCCAGCAGCAGCGGAACGATAGTCAGCAGGACGTCCGTGAACCGTCTCAGAGTGACAAAGAGCAGGACTGAAATTGCGACCAGCGCAAATGCCCCCGCTTCGATGAAGGCGGCCGTGATGGTGCGGCCACCTTCGTAATAGGTGATGGCTGCTCCCGCGGCCGTCGGTGCAGCGTTGAGAACAGCTGCGGCAAATTCCTGCAAAACGTGGCTGTCGTTTGGGTCCCCCTTGGGAAGCGCCTCGACACGCGCCCTACCATCAGGCAGCACCCAGTCGCGGAGCAGGTCGGGCGGCAACGTCTTGATGCTTATGGGCTGAGGGGACATGCTTTGGCGCAATTGCTCGAGATCAAAGAGCAGCGGTGACACCACGGCTGCTTCGGCCTTCTGGCGCGTGCCGGCGTCCGTCTCGGCGAGACGCGTCAGCAGGGTCGTCACATTCCTGGCAGCATCCGCGGCGGCGCCTTGTTGGCTTCCGGCGGCTTCCGACAGTGTCTTTGCCGCGTTCCTTACCGAAGCTACGGTCTGCTCGTCGGTTGGAGCGGTGTGATTTCTCGGCGCGAGCGCGGGGCGAAGTCTACCCGACGCCGATCTCAATTCTGCGATCTTGGCATCTTGATCGCTGGGAACATAATTGTTCACCGTGACGGTGCGAGACACCTGCGGGAGCGCATTGAGCCGCGTCGCTGTTGCCGTGGCTTGCTCGATCGACGGCGCCAATACCTCGGCATCGCTGCCGCTGGTTTCCGGATCACTCTGCAATTCTCGATAGGTTACGACAGCCGGAGAATTCGGGCTCTGCAGGTTGACGGGATTGAAGTCGAACGGCAGGTGCAACAACAGCGGAGAAGCCGCGACGACCACGCCGATGGTTGCCACCACAACGGCGATGCGGTGACGCTGAAGGAAATCATCCAGCGGTCCAAGCGACGTGAAACCGACATGCGCGGCTTCGCCCGGTGGATTGAGCAGAGCCAGCATCGCCGGCACCAGCGTGATGCTGCACGCAAACGCGATCAGCATGCCGCAGCCCGCGATCAATCCGAGTTCGGAGAGACCGCTATAGCTGGTGGGCAGGAATGCGAAGAAGCCGACGGCCGTCGCCGCCGCGGCCAGGGCGAGGGGGGTGCCGACCTTCCTCGCCGCGCTCTCCAGCGCCGGTTGCAACTTGCCGAGCTCGTGCCGCTCGGCGCGATATCGCACGCTGAACTGAATGCCGAAGTCGACGCCAAGCCCCACAAAGAGCACGAAGAATGCGATCGAGATCAGGTTGAACGAGCCGACCATCGCGAGCCCGAGCGCTGCGGTTGTCGCAAGTCCCACTAGCAGGCTGAAGAAGACGGCGGCAATGATCTTCCATGATCGCAGCGCCAACCACAGGGCGATCAGGACACCCACCGCGGCGGTGAGCGTGTCGCGCAACGCGCTGTCTCGTATGACCGAAAACTGCTGATCGTCCATGGGGACTTGGCCAGTCAGTTTGACGACGGCGCCAAACTTCTGCTTGAGGTCCAGTTGCGCCGCGGCGTCGTGAATGCCCCGGTCGGCAGCCGATCCCGGCTGCAACTTGGTAAAATCAAGATGGGGCTCGATCTCGAGGAAATGCCGCCGCTCCTCCAGGGATGAGTGATGCCCCTGCAACAGTTCCTTCCAGGAGAAGCTGGCCGGTTTGCCGGACAACACGTCATTGAGGGTTTCGGCAGCCAGCGTGAGGGGCCATTTCAACTGCTCGAGCGTGAGCTGTCCGTGCCGCACTTGATCTGCCGCAAACGACAGCACGTTCATGACGCCGCGCAGGCTCGGATCCCGCGAGAGCTGGCTCAGGAGCGGCTCCGCTTGGGTCAGGCCAGCGATGGTCTGCCTGACGTCAGACGTCGAGCCTAACAGAAGCTGGTTGCGGCCGAAGAAATCTCCACTGTCGGGCTGCGCGACTCGCGGAAAGAGGCCGGCGTTCTGTTTCAAAGCCTGTGCAAGCGCGTTTGTCGCTTGCTCGGAATTCTCCGGCGTGGACGCGGTTATGACCGCCGAGATGCCCTTCTGCGGAAACGCCCGCATGAAGGCGATTTGTCGCGCGTGCCAAGGCAAGTCCTGCGCGATCAATCGTTCGACGTCAGTGTTGATCGAAAAGCGCGTCACGTCGAAGATGGCCGCTGCCACCATCAACACCACTCCGGCGGCGATCACGGCCCAGTGAAATTGGGCGCAGACAGAAACTGTTCTGACGATCGCCGAACGGATCATTACAATCTGCTCAACCGCGTGAGGATCCAAGGAACAATGGCAAAACGCGCCGGACCGGCAGATTGTTCGGACCCCGAGCACTAAACTTCCGTTAGGAACCAGGAACGCCAGAGAGGGTTAGGCGACCGCGGCGGGCACGAGCACGCGCAAAGGGTCTTGCAAGGCGTCTCACGCGATTTGGCGGGGGAGATCGATTCCGTCCGTGTCCGCGAATCCTGCTTGCAGGACCTCCTCGCGCTTGTGGCGGAGATGGGCGCGCAGGACATGGGAGAGGCCAACGCCGTCACGGCGCTGGAGCGCGTTGAGAATTGCTTCGTGCTCCTGGACCGCGCGCGCCCAGCGCTGCGGCGTCATCGGCGTAACATAGCGCGCGCGCCGAATGCGCGCCGTCACCGAAGCATAGAGACCCGTGAGTACGGGATTTCCGGCCGCGGTGACGATGGCTTCGTGAATCGCGCGATTGCCCCGGTAGTACTGGATCAAGTCTCCCTCGTGGTAATGCTGCACCATGGCCGCATGCGTCGCCGCTATCGCGTCGATCTCGCCGTCCGTGATGCGTTCGCAGGCCAATTCGCCGGCGAGCGCCTCGAGCCCCTGGCAGACCTCGAACAGGTCGCGCATGTCCCGGTCCGTCAGTTTTGCCGCGCGTGAGCCGCGATGGGGCAGCAACTGCACGAGGCCTTCGGCGGCGAGCACCTTGAGCGCTTCGCGCAGCGGCGTGCGCGAAATCTCCAGCCGATCGCACAATTCGCGCTCGGGGATCCGCGCGCCCGGAGGGATTTCGCCGTCCAGCAGGATGGCGCGAATGCGTCCGACAACCTCCTCGTGAAGCATGGCCAAGCCCTTTTGCATGCAAATCAGAACTTTTCGGATAGGTGTCGGGAATTATAGCTTGAATATTTCGAATTTTGCATTCAAAAAGGAAAAAACGACGGGACGCGAGGAAATGGACCTAGAGGTCGCAGCGAGCGAAGACCTGGTTTTCGAGCACCAGGGCGGTGTCGGGTGGATTACTTTCAACCGACCGCAGGCGCGCAATGCCTTCACCTTCGCCATGTATGAGCGGCTCGCCGCGATTTGCGAGCAAGCCAATGGCGATCATTCGATAAAGGTCCTTGTGCTGCGCGGCGCCGGCGACAAGGCCTTCGCCTCGGGAACTGACATCAAGCAGTTCCGCGAATTCAAGGCGCCGCAGGACGCACTCGACTACGAGAACCGGATTGATCGCGTGCTGACCACGCTCGAGCAGTGCCGGGTCCCGACAATCGCGGCGATCAACGGGTTTTGCACCGGCGGAGGCGCAGGCATTGCCGCAGCCTGCGACCTGCGGATCGGCACGAAAAGTACCAAAATCGGATTTCCCATCGCCCGGACGCTCGGCAACTGCTTGTCGATGTCCAATATCAGCCGTCTCACCGCGCTCATTGGCGCCGCGCGCGTCAAGGATCTGATCTTCACTGCACGGCTTATCGATGCCACCGAGGCCGCAAGCCTGGGACTGCTGGGCGAGGTCGTCGACGATGTTGCGGCGCTCGACCAGCGTGCGCAAGAAGTCGCCCGGCTGCTGGCCGGTCACGCCCCGCTGACACTGAACGCGACCAAGCAGGCGGTGGCCCGCCTGCAAAAGCGGCTGACGCGGGATGAGGGCGAAGACCTCATCCTGATGTGCTACACGAGCCAGGATTTTCGCGAAGGGCTCGATGCTTTCCTCAACAAGCGCGCGCCGCAGTGGCGCGGTCAATAGGGCAGGCGCCGATGCCAAGCGATCAATCGCAATCCACCTCTCGCCGTTCGGGACCGCTTGCCGGCCTCAAGGTCATCGATCTCACCCATGTAATGGCGGGCCCGACCTGCACGCTGATGCTCGCCGACATGGGCGCGGATGTCATCAAGATCGAGAAATGGCCGAACGGTGATGACACACGCCACTCGGTGCCGCCGAAGATTGGCGACGAGGCGGCTTCCTTCCTGATGATGAACCGCAACAAGCGCGGCATCGTGCTCGACTTGAAGACCGATGGCGGCAAGCAGGTGCTGCGGCGGCTGATCGCGAGCGCCGACGTGTTGGTCGAGAATTTCGCGCCTGGCGCGATGGAGCGCCTGGGCTTCGGCTATGAAGCGCTGCACAAGGAATATCCTGCGCTGATCTATTGCTCGCTGTCGGGCTTTGGCCGCACCGGCCCGTACAAGCATCGCAGGGGATTCGATCTGGTGGCGCAGGCGATGAGCGGCATCATGAGCTTTACCGGCGAGCGTCCTGACGGGCCGCCGGTGAAATGCGGGCCGCCATTGTCCGACATCACCGCGGGGCTGCTCGCGAGCATGGGAATTCTGGCCGCCTATACCCACCGCCTGAAGACCGGCGAGGGGCAATGGGTCGAGACGTCGCTTTATGAAGCGGCCCTGGTGCAGACCTACTGGCAATCGACCATCGCACTTGCCGCGGGCACCGCGCCGCGCGCAATGGGCTCGGCGCATCCGCTTAACGCGCCGTATCAGGCCTTTGAGGCCTCCGACGGCTGGCTCGTGGTCGGCGGCGCCAACAAGAAGCACTGGCTGCTGATGCTGGAAGCGCTCGGCGCCACCGAGCTCGCCGCCGATCCGCGCTTCGTGACCGGCGCCGACCGGATGGCGAATCTGAAGGAGCTCGAGGCTGTCTTGAGCGAACGCTTCCGCGCCAGGCCGCGATCGCATTGGCTCGCGGCGCTCGACGAGAAGGGCGTGCCGTGTGGACCCGTGCACGACATGCTGCAAGCTCTGAGCGATCCGCAGACGCTGGCGCGCGAGATGGTCGTCGAGGTCGAGCATTCCACGCTTGGACCTGTGAAGACGATCGGTCTTCCTGTCAAATTCTCGGAGACGCCGGGCAAGGTGCAGTCAGGCGCTCCGATCTATGGCGAGCACACGCGCGCGGTGCTGGCCGAGCATGGGTTCGATACAGAGCAAATCGAAGCGCTCGAGAAAGAAGGCGCAATCGTTTCGGCGTCCGGGAAGGGGAAGCAGCGCGTCGCCTAGCGGACATCGATACGACCGATCAGAACAACAGAAAAGATCAGCCGGAGGAGATCATGCGTCGGACATCAACACTTCTGCTTGCCGCGGCTGCAACCGCGCTCGCCGGCACGATGCCGGCGCGTGCCGCCTGGCAACCGCAAAAGCCGATTGAATTCGTGGCCACTGCCGGGCCGGGCGGCGGGACCGACAATCTCGCCCGCGCGGTGCAGAACATCGTCACCAAGTACAAGCTGACCGATCAGCCGATCGTCGTCGTCAACAAGGGCGGCGGCAGCGGTGCGGAAGGCTATGTCTACGGCAAGGCATCCGCGGGCGACCCCTACAAGGTGATCTTCGGCACGTCGAATGCCTGGCAGCAGCCGCTCGTCTCCAAGGTCGCTTTCAACTATACCGATCTCACCCCGATCGCGGCGATGGCGCAGGACGAGTTCCTGCTCTGGGTCAAGCAGGACGCGCCCTACAAGACGGCAGGGGACTACCTGAAAGCGGCTGCATCGGGCGACTTCAAAATGGGCGGTGCGCAGTCGAAGGATACCGACGAAGTGCTGACCCGCATGATCGAGAAGGTCGGTCACGTCAAGCTGACCTACATCCCCTTCAAGAGCGGCGCGGAGGCTGCCGTACAGCTCGCCGGCGGGCACATCGATTCCCATGTCAACAATCCGAGCGAGAGCCTCGGGCAGTGGCGCGGCGGCACGCAGCGGCCGCTCTGCGCTTTCAGCCCCAAGCGGCTGCCACAGGGTGCCAAGGTCACGGCGACAGAAGGCTGGAGCGACGTGCCGACCTGTGTCGAGCAGGGGCTCGACATCAAGCAATATGAGCAGCCGCGTACGGTGTGGCTGCCGGGCAAGGTCACGCCCGATCAGACTGCGTTCTACATCGACCTCATGAAGAAGGTGCAGGCCACGCCGGAATGGAAGGACTACATCGAGAAAACCTCCCAGGTCGACACCTTCCTAACCGGGCCCGACCTCGACAAGTTCATCAAGCAGGACATCGAGCACGTCAAGCAGGTCGCGAGCGAGCAGGGCTGGCTCGTCAAGTAGTCGGACGTCCACGCGCCATGATGTCCTGTTGTCTCGCGCCACCAGGAGCCCTTGATGATATCGCGCCGCGCTCTTGAGCTTGCGACTGCCGTCCTCACCGGTGGTTTCGGTGTGGTAGTCGTCGTCTCCAGCTTCGACAACGGCATCGGCTGGTCGACTGCGGGCGTGGACGCCGGTACGTTTCCGTTCCTGACCGGCATCATCATCGTGCTCGGGAGCCTCTACAACCTGGTGCGCGGTGTCCTGCCGGCGGCGACGCCCGCAAGCGTTCCCATCGCCATCACGCCGCTCGAGCTGCGCCGGCTTGCCGGGCTGTTCGTGCCGGCCGCGATTTTCGTTGCCGCGATCCCATTGCTCGGGATGTATCTCGCCTCGGCCCTGTATGTGTTCGCGGTACTTGCGGTCCCTCGGCATCAATCCGTACCTGTGGCGCTGGCCACGGCGATCGCGACGGCGCTCGCACTCTACGTCGTGTTCGAGCGCATGTTTCAGGTGACGCTGCCGCACGGCGCGCTCGCCGCGGCGCTCGGGTTCTGAAGGAGAGGACCGATGGACAATCTCCAGGAACTCCTGCACGGCTTTACCATCGCAGTTACCGTGCCGCATTTGGTCCTGATGGCGGCCGGTGTGCTGCTCGGCATTCTGGTCGGCGTGCTACCGGGGCTGGGCGCGCCGAACGGCGTGTCGCTGCTCCTGCCGCTGACGTTCGGCATGCAGCCGGTTTCGGCGATCATCCTGCTCTCCAGCATGTATTGGGGCGCGCTGTTCGGCGGCTCCGTGACGTCGATCCTGTTCAACATTCCGGGAGAGCCGTCGTCGGTTGCAACGACCTTTGATGGCTACCCGATGGCGCGCGACGGCCGCCCGACGACGGCGCTTGCCACCGCGTTCGGCTCGGCGGCGTTCGGCGCGCTGGTCGGCGTCATTCTGATCACTTTCCTCGCCTCGTGGGTGGCGCAGGTCGCGCTCGCCTTCGGGCCGCCGGAATATTTCGCGGTGTACTTCCTCGCTTTCGCGAGCTTCGTCGGCATGGGCGGCGCGGCACCAATCAAGACCGTCGTGGCACTCGCGATCGGGTTTGCGATCGCCGCGATCGGGATTGACACCGTGTCCGGCAGCGTGCGCCTCACCATGGGCATTGACGAACTGGTCAAGGGCGTGAGCTTCGTTGTCGCGGTGATGGGACTGTTCGGCATCGGCGAGCTGCTGGTTGCGGTCGAGGAGGAGTTTCATGCCCGCGCCGTTTCGTCGAAGATCGATTGGCGTGAGGTGTTTCGCGCGGTCGCCCGGCTGCCTCGACACGGCGTGGCGTTGCTGCGCAGTGCTGCGATCGGATGCTGGATGGGGATTACGCCGGGCGGTCCGACCGCGGCGTCGTTCATGAGCTACGGCATCGCCCGCCGCTTCTCGCGGCGTGGCCGGCATTTCGGCACCGGCGAGGTCGAAGGCATCATCTCGCCGGAGACGGCCGATCATGCCGCCGGGACCAGCGCGCTGCTGCCAATGCTCTCGCTCGGCATTCCCGGCTCGGCCACCGCGGCCGTCATGATGGGCGGCCTGATGATCTGGGGCCTCAATCCCGGGCCGATGCTGTTCGTCGATCAGAAGGATTTCGTCTGGGGCCTGATTGCCTCGATGTATGTCGGCAATATCGTGGCGGTCGCGCTGGTGCTGCTGACCGTTCCGGTCTTTGCCGCGCTGATGCGGATTCCCTTCGTCGTGATCGCGCCGCTAATCGTGATCATCTGCGTCGTCGGTGCGTATTCGGTGTCGAACTCCTATCTCGACGTGGTCATGATGCTCGGCTTCGGCATCCTCGGCTATCTCTTCAAGAAGCTGTTCTATCCGCTGGCACCGCTCGTGCTCGCGATCGTCATCGGCGACAAGGCCGAGGATGCATTCCGGCAATCGATGCTGATGTCCAAGGGATCGCTCGGGATCTTCTTTGCAAACCGGCTGGTGACGTGCCTGATCGTCGCCGGCATCGCGCTGCTGCTGCTTCCGCTCGCGCTTCAGCTCGCCCGCGTCTGGCGCAAGCCCATCGCCGAGACGACCAGCCAGGAGAAGGTGATCATATGACTGCAAAGCCCCTCGTTGCGTTGGCAATGGGAGATCCCGCCGGCATCAGCCCGGAGCTGACGGCGAAGCTCGTGGCGCTGGATGACCTCCGTGCCCGCACTCGGCTGGTTATCATCGGTGACCGCCGCATCTTCGATGAGGGCGCGCGCGTCGCCGGCGTTACGCCGGAGCTGACGACGGTGGAGCAGGGCGCCGACTTTCGTGCGGCGAGGGGCGAGGTGCTCTTCGTCGACCTCCGCCATCTTGATCCGGCCGAAATCGAGCAAGGGACTGCAAGCCTTGCCAGCGGCAAATTCGCGCTGACGAACTACCGGCATGCGCTGGAGTTCGGCCGGGACGGGCGTGTCGACGCCGTCTGCTTCACGCCATTCAACAAGCAGGCGATGCGCCTAGCCCGCGCCGACTACGACGACGAGATCGCGTTCTCCGCCGAGGTGGCCGGGCTCAAGACGCCGGCAAGCGAGTTCAACGTGCTCGGCGAGCTCTGGAACGCGCGGGTCACCTCGCATATCCCGCTCAAGGACGTGGCCGGGCGGCTCTCCGCCGAACGCATCCATCGCGCGCTCAGGCTGACCGATATCTGCATGCGCAACGCCGGGTTCGCCAGGCCGCGCATTGCGGTCGCGGGACTCAATCCGCACGCCGGCGACGGCGGCAATTTTGGCCGCGAGGAGATCGACGTCATCGCGCCCGCCATCGCGGCCGGCCGCGAGGAGGGCATTGCTGCCGAGGGGCCATTTCCCGCCGACACGGTGTTTCTGCGCGCCAAGGGCGGCGCCTTCGATGCGGTGCTGACGATGTATCACGACCAGGGCCAGATCGCGATGAAGCTGATGGGCTTCGACCGCGGCGTGACCTTGCTCGGCGGTTTTCCGTTTCCAATCTGCACTCCCGCGCACGGCACGGCCTACGACATTGCGGGGCGAGGGATCGCGTCAGTCAGCGCGAGCCAGGCGGCAGTTCGCCTGGCGGCGGACATGGTCAAACCTGCGCTTGCCTGAGGCGACCATGCTTCCAAGCGCGTATCCGGATGCATCGTGCCGGATCATGCGCTCGGGATGCGGCCCAACTCAGTTGCGCAGCGCGTCACAGTAGGCCCCGGCCGCTCGCAGCGCCTCACACAACCGCTTGGCCCCGGACTGAGTGTCCTCACCAACCCGTACGCGCGCTGCGCCCATCTGGCCCAAGATTCCGCGTATGACCACCTGAGGCTCGCGGTCGCCGATGATCGCGGCGTATTTCGGCTGCCATTCGCGGTAACGGTCAAGGGCCTTCGCTGGTGTCGGCGCCCCGACAACCTCCACACCCCATGGTTTGGGGTCCGGCTTGGGTTCAAGCAATATCACCCCGGCTGTATCGCACGGCAGCCCCACGATGGACGGCATATTGGCTGGACCGGAGTGTCCTTCGGCCCATTCGTCGACATCATGTCCGGTAATAATTCGCACGTAGGAGCGCGTCTCCAGCGGAAGCGGCCGGTGGTGGCCGAGCCATTCGTGGACCCGGGCAGGTCCCGCGTTGTAGGCGGCTGCGGCAAGGCCAAGATTGCCAAATTCATTGCGCAGGTTGCGCAACAGGTCACCGGATTTCGTTATTGCTTCCAGCGGATCGAAGGGATTTTCAAGCCCACTCAATCTTGCCGTTGTCGGCATGAATTGAGCTATGCCCTGTGCACCTTTCGGACTTATCGCGTCCGGCTTGAAGCGACTTTCCTGCCAGATGAGGCGGGTGAAGAAATCGACCGGCAGATCACTGGTCCTCGCCGCCGCGGCGAGTGCCTGACAAAGGGTTGGCGGCTCGGCTGGAGAGGTCGGGGCCGGCCCGCGATCCAGTTGCGGTTGCTGACCTGGATCCGATCGGTCATTTCCGGCGGAGGGCTGCTCCTGGACCACCGGTGAATGATGAGCAGCGTCAGATGCGACTGCGGCCGGTGCCACCATAGCTGCTATGGCCGCATGGGCGAGAAGTTTGAACAGGAAGTTGGAACCTCGGCCGAGGCCGCCAGACGTTGCGATTTGACCGAGCTCAAACCTCATGGCGAAAGCCCTCGCATGGCCTGCGCACAACGCCGGGACAATGGCGCGGTTCCGTTTCGATCGATCCCGATTTGAGCGCGGAGGCGATTGCCGTAAGGGCCTGTTGGATCGGGCTTGCGCGGCAGAGCAGGCAAGGTCGAACCGACCGGAGTATTGGCTACGTGCGACCGGGATGCATGCCCACCTGCAATTCGCATAAGGTATATTATGGAATATTTATATCTACAATTAGATCAGATATTTAGCGGGATTTCCTCGCACTGGATCGCACCTCCGCCGAACCGTGACGGTGATCACGCCGTGCCGAGTGCCAAGCTCATCGCATCCATCGCGGGCCGCAGGTCGAGTCGCCGTGATGATCCTCTCGTCTGAAAGCCGATATTGCCGCGGCGTACGGACGCTGCAATAAGCGCGGCCTGAGCCGAGATCGCTGGTGACCCCGCGGCATCAGGTCCGTATAGGATGGCATCTCAGAACAACAACAAGCCTCTCCGAGGGAGAAACCGATGAGCTTTTCACGACGCACGCTGCTGAAGGTCTCCGCCGCTTCCGCCGTTCTGGGCGGAATTGGCGCCCCGTACGTTGCGCGCGCCCAGGCGGCCGAGTTCAGCTACAAGTTCGCCAATAACCTGCCGGAATCGCATCCGTTCGTAGCACGCGCCCGGGAGATGGCCGCGGCGATCAAGACCGAGACCAACGGCCGGTTCGACCTGCAGGTGTTTCCGAACAGCCAGCTCGGTTCCGATACTGACATGCTGAGCCAGGTGCGGTCCGGCGGCGTCGAGTTCTTCACGCTGTCCGGCCTGATCCTGGCAACCCTGGTGCCGGCGGCCTCGATCAACGGCATCGGCTTCGCATTCCCTGATTATCCGACGGTCTGGAAGGCCATGGACGGCGATCTCGGCGCCTATGTGCGCGGCGAGATCAACAAGGCCGGGCTCGAGGTCATGGAGAAGATCTGGGACAACGGCTTCCGCCAGACCACGTCGTCGACCAAGCCGATCAACGGCCCGGATGATCTGAAGGGCTTCAAGATCCGCGTACCGGTGTCGCCGCTGTGGACGTCAATGTTCAAGGCGTTCGATGCATCGCCCGCCTCAATCAATTTCAGCGAGGTCTATTCGGCGCTGCAGACCAAGATCGTCGAGGGCCAGGAAAATCCGCTGGCGCTGATCTCGGCAGCGAAACTGTACGAGGTGCAGAAATACTGCTCGCTGACCAACCATATGTGGGACGGCTTCTGGTTCCTGATGAACCGCCGCGCCTGGCAGGCGCTGCCGGACGATATCCGCACCGTCGTCGCCAAGCATGTCAATGCCGCGGCGGTCAAGGAGCGCGAAGACACCGAGAAGCTCAATGCGTCGGTCCAGAAGGAGCTCGCCGGCAAGGGACTCGTCTTCAATCAGCCCACCGTGGCGCCATTCCGCGACAAGCTGCGCGCCGCCGGCTTCTACGCCGAATGGAAGGGCAAGTATGGCGAGAAGGCCTGGGAGCTGCTCGAGAAGTCGGTCGGCAAACTGTCCTGATCAATAGAACGGGAGGCTCGCCATGGCTCATGTCGAGATGACGCCGGCCGTGGCCGGCGAGGCGGCGTCGCAGTCCCCTCGCCGCCGCTCCGTCCTCGGTTCCATCGATACTGCTCTCGGCCTTCTGGTGGAGATCCCGGCGGCGATCCTGGTCGTCGCCGAGGTCATCATCCTGTTCGCGGGCGTGATCGCGCGCTACGTGCTGCACGCGCCGCTGATCTGGTCGGATGAGCTGGCGTCAATCCTGTTCCTGTGGCTTGCGATGCTCGGCTCGGCGGTGGCACTGCGCCGCGGCGAGCATATGCGCATGACCGTGATGGTGGCCAATGCCAAGCCGGCCATGCGCGCCTATCTCGACGTCGTTGCGACCTGCGCGGCGCTGGCTTTCCTGATCCTGATCGTGCGGCCGGCGTACGAGTATGCCTATGAGGAAAGCTTCATCACCACACCCGCGCTGCAGATTTCCAACACCTGGCGCGCGGCGGCGCTGCCGATCGGCACCGGCCTGATGGCACTGTTCGCGCTGCTGCGGCTGGCGCGCGTCGGTGACGTCAAAGCCCTGCTGCTGGCCGTGGTCACGGTTGCCGCGCTGATTGCCGTGTTCTGGCTCGCACAGCCCGTGTTGCGGCCACTGGGCAATCTCAACCTCATCATCTTCTTCGTCGGCGTGGTCGGCTTCTGCGTCTTTGCCGGTGTGCCGATCGGCTTTGCCTTCGGCATGGCGGTCTTAGGCTATCTGGCGCTGACGACGCGGACCCCGCTGATGGTGCTGGTCGGCCGGATGGACGAGGGCATGAGCCATCTGATCCTGCTCGCCGTGCCGCTGTTCGTCTTCCTAGGCCTCCTGATCGAGATGACCGGCATGGCGCGGGCCATGGTCGCGTTCCTGGCGAGCCTGCTCGGGCACGTGCGCGGCGGCCTGCACTATGTGCTGGTCGGCGCCATGTACCTGGTTTCGGGCATTTCCGGATCGAAGGCCGCCGACATGGCGGCGGTGGCGCCGGTGTTGTTTCCGGAAATGAAGCAACGCGGCGCCAAGCCCGGCGATCTCGTCGCCCTGCTCGCCGCTACCGGCGCGCAGACCGAAACCATTCCGCCGAGCCTCGTGCTGATCACCATCGGCTCGGTGACCGGTGTCTCAATATCGGCGCTGTTCACCGGCGGCCTGCTGCCGGGCGTCGTGCTCGCGATCACGCTCTCGGCGCTGGTGTGGTGGCGCTACCGCGGCGAGGACCTCAGCCACGTGCAGCGCGCCAAGCCGAGCGAAATCGGGCGCGCCTTCGTGTTCGCCCTGCCCGCATTGGCCCTGCCCTTCGTGATCCGCTACGCGGTGGTTGAAGGGATCGCGACTGCGACCGAAGTGTCGACCATCGGCATCGTCTATGCCTTCGTGATCGGCCTTCTGATCTACCGTCAGTTCAACTGGCGCCGGCTGTTGCCGATGCTGGTCGAGACGGCGTGCCTGTCGGGGGCGATCCTGTTCATCATCGGCGCCGCCACCGGCATGGCCTGGGGCCTGACGCAGTCCGGCTTTTCGCGGGCGCTGGCAGCATCGATGACCGGCTTGCCCGGGGGCTCGGCGACCTTCATCGCGGTTTCGATCCTGGCTTTCGTGATCCTCGGCAGCGTGCTCGAGGGCATTCCGGCGATCGTGCTGTTTGGGCCACTATTGTTCCCGATCGCCCACGCCGTCGGCGTCCACGAGGTGCACTACGCCATGATCATCATCCTGGCGATGGGTATCGGATTGTTCGCGCCACCGTTCGGCGTCGGCTATTATGCCGCCTGCGCCATCGGGCGCGTCGATCCGGCCGAGGGCATCCGGCCGATCTGGGGTTATATGCTGGCGCTGTTGATCGGTCTGATCATCGTCGCCATCTTCCCATGGATTTCGATCGGCTTCCTGTAAGTACCTTGCGATTGGATAGAGCCATGAATGGAGCTCAAAACCAATACTCAATCGGATTGGACAAGACGCCGGCCAATTACGTGCCGCTGACGCCGCTGAGCTTCCTGGCACGCTCGGCCGCTGTCTATCCCGACCATGTCAGCACGGTCTATGAAGGTCGCAGCTTCACCTGGAAGCAGACCCACGAGCGCTGCAGGCGGTTCGCGTCCTATCTGGCCGGACAGGGCATCGGATATGGCGACACCGTCGCGGCCATGCTGCCGAACATCCCGGCGATGAACGAGCTGCATTTTGCCGTGCCGATGACCGGCGCGGTGCTGAACGCGCTGAACATCCGCCTGGACGCGCCGTCGATCGCGTTCCAGCTCGACCATGGCGGCGCCAGGATCATTCTCGTCGATCCCGAATTCTCCGATGTGATCGCCGAAGCCCTGTCGCAGATGAAGGGCCCCAAGCCGTTCGTGATCGACGTCGACGACGCGGCCTTCGTTGGTGGCAAGCAGATCGGCGAGATCGAGTACGAGGCAGCGGTCGCGGCAGGCGACCCCGCTTTTGGGGAGCGGCTGCCGGCCGATGAATGGGACGCGATCGCGCTGAGCTACACCTCAGGCACCACGGGCAATCCCAAGGGCGTGGTCACCCATCACCGCGGCGCCTATCTGAACGCCGTCAGCAATATCCTGGCCGGCAATCTGGGCCAGCATCCGGTCTATCTCTGGACGTTGCCGATGTTTCACTGCAACGGCTGGTGCTTCCCCTGGACGGTCGCGGCCACGGCTGGCGTCAATGTCTGCCTGCGCAAGGTCGATCCGGCAAAGATATTCGAATTGATCGCCGAGCACGGCGTTACCCACATGTGCGGCGCGCCGATCGTCTACAACACGCTGATCAACGCGCCGAACGCGCCTGCGGACGGCAAGGCAAGGCCGGTCATCGGACTGATCGCAGGCGCGGCGCCGCCGGTTGCCGTGCTCGAAGGCGCCGAGCGCATCGGCATCAGGCTGACCCATGTCTACGGTCTAACCGAGGTCTATGGCCCCGCCTCCGTCTGCGCCGAGCAGCCGGGCTGGGATGGGCTTTCAGCCGACCAACGTGCGCAACTGAAGCGGCGCCAGGGCGTGTCGTATCCGCTGCAGGAAGGCGTCACGGTGCTCGATCCCGAAACGATGCGCGAGGTGCCGCGCGACGGCCAGACCATTGGCGAGGTCATGTTTCGCGGCAACATCGTGATGAAGGGTTATCTGAAGAATGAGAAGGCGACCCAGGAAGCCTTTGCCGGCGGATGGTTTCACACCGGCGATCTCGGTGTGCTAGACGAGCACGGCTACGTGATCATCAAGGACCGCTCCAAGGACATCATCATCTCCGGCGGCGAGAACGTCTCCTCCGTCGAGGTCGAGGACATCCTCTACAAGCATCCGGCCGTGCTGTTCGCGGCCGTCGTAGCCAAGCCCGACGCAAAGTGGGGCGAAGTGCCGTGCGCTTTCATCGAGCTGAAGACGGGCGCGAAGGCGACCGAGGCCGAGATCATCGCCTATTGCCGCGAGCATATGTCCGGCTTCAAGACACCCAAGTCAGTGGTGTTCGGCGTGATCCCGAAGACCTCGACCGGCAAGATCCAGAAATTCCTGCTGCGCAACGAGGTCGGGTCCGCCAAGGCGATCTCGGCCTAAGTGTCATTGTGCGCCGACGGGTCGCGCGCATCTCCAAAGCAACCCATTGCCTCCGCGCTCACGGATCGATGGATCGCTTCGTCGCTCCAGCGCAAAATTGCCTCTGCAATTTGGTCGCAAGCTCCTCGCAATGGCGCCTGAGCGATCAGCCTGCCCTTTGCAGCTCCAACCGCATGCCGTCATAGGCCGGGATCACGTTGGACGGCAGCGACTGCCGCAGCACCTCGTAGTCGAGGTCGGAATGCATGTTGGTGATGACGGCGCGTTTCGGCTTGAAGCGCTCGATCCACGACAGCGCGTCACTGACACTGAAATGGCTGGGATGGGGTGCATAGCGCAGGCCATCGACGATCCAGAGGTCGAGGTTTTGCAGCGCCGGCCAGCTCTCCTCGGGAATGTCGTGGAGATCGGGCGTGTAGGCGGCATTGGCGACACGAAACCCGAGCGCGGGAATCTTGCCATGATGCACCAGGAAGGCATCGAGCTTCACCGGGCCGCCCTTCCCTTCGGTGGTATGGCTTTCGCCGGCCTCGATCGCATGGCGCGTCAGGATCGGCGGATAATCGCTGCCTTCCGGGGAGATGAAGCAGTACGAGAACCGCGCCATCATATCCTTGGCGGTCGACTGGTTGAAATAGACCGGAATGCGCCGGCGCTGGTGCAGCACGACGGAACGGAGATCGTCGATCCCGTGCGTCTGGTCGGCGTGCTCGTGCGTCAGGAACACCGCGTCGATATGGTCGACATTGGCGTCGATCAACTGCTCGCGCAGGTCGGGCGACGTGTCGACCACGATCCGCGTGACGCCGTGCGCCCCCTCGCGTTCGACCAGCAGTGAGCAGCGGCGACGGCGGTTTCTCGGATTGTTGGGATCGCAGGCGCCCCAACCCAACGCGGGTCGCGGCACGCCGGCCGAAGAGCCGCAGCCGAGGATCGTCAACGTCACGGTCATGCGGCCTCCTTCGGCGCCGGCACCTTGGAAAACAGCCGGAAGAAATTTTCGGTGGTCTGCTGCGAGATCTGCTCCAGCGAGACGCCGCGGGTGTCCGCCAACACCTTCGCGACCTCGACAACGTAGGACGGTTCATTGCGCTTGCCGCGAAATTTGCCCGGCGCGAGATAGGGCGCGTCGGTCTCCACCATGATGCGGTCGGCCGGCAGTTCAGCGGCCAAGGCGCGCAGCGCGTCCGACTTCTTGAAGGTCAGGATGCCCGTGAACGAAATCGACAGCCCAAGTGCGATCGCCTTCATCGCCAGCTCGCGCCCGCCGGTATAGCAGTGCAGGACGGCCTTGAACGGCCCCTTCGCTACTTCATCCTCAAGGATGCGACCGCAATCTTCGTCGGCCTCGCGGGTGTGGATGACGAGCGGCAGACCCGTCGCGCGCGCCGCGGCGATATGAGCGCGGAATCCGCGCTCCTGCGCCTCACGCGAACCGTGCTCGTAGAAGTAATCGAGCCCGGCCTCGCCGAGCGCTACGACCTTCGGATGCTTGGTGAGCTCGACGAGCCCGCTTGCAGAAATGCCGTCCTCCTCATCGGCATGATGCGGATGGGTGCCGACGGAGCAGTAGACATTGGGAAAGCGCTCGGCGATCGCCAGCAGCCCGCCGAGCCGCCTCACCCGGGTCGAGATCGTGACCAGGCGGCCGATGCCGGCCGCCTCGGCGCGACCGACGATTCCGTCGAGGTCATCGGCGAAATCAGGAAAGTCCAGGTGGCAGTGACTGTCGACCAGCATGACGTTGCGAACCGCTCACTCGGTCTTCGGTTCCACGTAGCGCGGAAACACGCCGACTGGCGCCGGCAGGATCGTACCCGGCTTGATCCGCTCGGCCAGCGCCGCAAAGCTGCGGGCATCCGCAGCGATGCCGAGACTGTCGAGCATCTTCGCACACGACGCCGGCATCACCGCCTGCGCCATGATCGCGATCTGACGCACGACTTCGGCGGTGACGTAGAGCACCGTCTTCTGCCTGGCAGGATCGGTCTTTGCCAGCGCCCATGGGGCCTCACCGGCAAAATAGCGGTTGGCTTCGGCAACCACCGCCCAGACCGTGTTGAGCCATTGATGGATCTGCTGCGTTGCCATGGCGGTCCGCGACGCCTCCAACATGGCGTCGGCCTGCGCCAGGATCGCCTTGTCATTCTCGCTGAACGCGCCGGGCTCCGGCAGCACGCCACCGAGCTGCTTGGCGATCATCGACAGTGAGCGCTGGGCCAGGTTGCCGAAGTCGTTGGCAAGGTCGGCATTGATACGCGCCACGATGGCCTCGTGGTTGTAATTGCCGTCCTGGCCGAACGGCACTTCGCGCAGGAAGAAATAACGCACCTGGTCGACGCCATATTGCTCGGCAAGATTGAAGGGGTCGACCACGTTGCCGACCGACTTCGACATCTTCTCGCCTCTGCTGAACAGGAAGCCGTGCGCATACACGCGCTTCTGCAGGGGTATGCCCGCCGACATCAGGAAGGCCGGCCAGTAGACGGCATGGAAGCGGATGATGTCCTTGCCGATGACGTGCACGTCGGCCGGCCAATAGCGCCAGTGCGCATCCGCTTCATCGGGATAGCCGACGCCGGTGATGTAGTTGGTCAGCGCATCGACCCAGACATACATCACGTGCTCGGGATCATCGGGGACCTTGACACCCCAGTCGAAGGTGGTGCGTGAGATCGAGAGATCCTTCAGCCCGCCCCGCACGAAGCTCATCACCTCGTTGCGCCGCGAGTCCGGGCCGATGAAATCGGGCTGGCTCTCATAGAGCTGCAACAGCTTGTCCTGATAGGCGGAAAGGCGGAAGAAATAGCTCTTCTCCTCGACCCATTCGACCGGCGTGCCCTGCGGACCGCGGCGGACATCGTCCTCGCCGACCACAGTCTCCTCCTCGGCGTAATAGGCCTCATCACGCACCGAATACCAGCCGGCATAGGTGTCGATATAGATGTCGCCATTCTCCTGCATGCGGCGCCAGATCGCCTGCACCGACTTGTGGTGCGCGGGTTCGGAGGTGCGGATGAAGCGATCGAACGAGACGTTGAGCCGCTCGTCCATTTGCTTGAAGCGCTCAGCGTTACGGGTCGCGAGATCGAATGGCGTCATCCCCTCGTTCTGCGCGGTCTGGATCATCTTCAGGCCGTGCTCATCGGTGCCGGTAAGGAAGAACACATCCTTGCCGTCGAGCCGCTGGAAGCGCGCAAGCGCGTCGGTCGCGATCGCCTCATAGGCGTGGCCGATATGCGGCTGGCCGTTCGGATACGCGATCGCCGTCGTGATGTAGTAGATATTGCCGCGATCCGTGGCCGGCGCCGACGCGGGAGCGGACACGGGAGCAGCCGCCGGCCGCTTGGGTTGCTTCTGTGCCGGCGCCGCCTTCGGTGTCTGCCTGGGCGCCGGAGCCTTCGACGTGGCTGGCTTTGCAGGCGCCGGCGCGGCGGCCTTTGCAGCCTGCCGCTTCGGCAACGCCTTCGCGGTTTTCCTCACGGCTTCCTTGGCCGCTCTTTTGGCGACTTTCTTGGCAGGCTTCCTGGCTGTCTTTTTGACCCCCTTCTTCGCGCCCGACTTCTTGACGACTTTCTTGGTCGCTTTCTTCGCTTTCTTCCCGACGCGCGCGCTCGTCTTGGCGACGCGCGACTTTGCAGCGCCCTGCTTCCTGGTCGAACGGGCGGGCGAAGCCGACGTCGCCTTCTTGGCTTTCTTTTTGGACGATTTCTTCTTTGCGGTCGCCACCACGGAATCCTTTGTCAGTCGAAGCAAATTGTTGGGAGTGTTGTCAGACGAAGCGTCTATCGGGTTGCGTCCGCAAGCATCGAAAACACCGAGAAAACCAGCGGCTTGCGCTCCAAATTATAGGCCTCGGTGTCGCGCGCGGCGCGGACGACCTTTTCCCATACCTCCGCGAGCCGTGCAAGGCGCGGCAGGTTGGCGTTGGCATCGCCGGTGCGCATGCGATCGCTCATCCAACGATCAATCCCGTCGATGAAGGCGGCGAGCGCCACGCGGTCGCTGGTGCCGAGTGCCTCTCCAAGCGCATGCAATTCGCGCGGATCAACCCTAGGAAGCGTCGCCAGCAGCGCTGCCGTGCGCTGCTGTAGCTTGAGCGCGTCGCCGCCAAGCAGCGACAGCGCCCTCCCCACACTCCCCTCCGAGGCCGCGGCAGCCTCGACCAGGGCGGGATCGTCAGCGGCAATATCCGTTGCCGCCGCCGCGGCACGCACAACGTCACCCGCATCGAGCGGCCGCAGCAGCAATTTGCGGCACCGGGACAGGATGGTTGGCAGCACCCGTGACGGCGCGTGGCTGACCAATAAGAACAGCGATTGCTGCGGCGGCTCCTCGAGGACCTTGAGCAGCGCGTTCGCGGCGTTGGGGTTGAGCTCGTCGACAGTGTCGACGATGCAGACACGCCAGCCATCGACCGCGGCGGTCGACCCGAAGAACGAAATCGTCTCGCGCGTCTCGTCGACCGTGATCACCGTCCGCATCACGCCGCGGTCGTTGAGGCCCCGCTCCAGCACCAGGAGTCCACCATGCGCGCCGGCGGCGACCTGGCGAGCCACCGGGTCCGCCGGATCGAGGCGCAGCGACGGCGCCTGCTGTACCTGGGAGGCCGTCGGATTGCGGAACGCCAGGACGAACCGTGCCATGCGGTAGGCCAGCGTCGCCTTGCCGATGCCCTGCGCGCCGCCGATCATCCAGGCGTGCGGAATCCGTCCGCTGCGATAGGCGGCGAGCAATGCGGCCTCGGCCTCGCGATGCCCGAACAAGTCGGACGTCTCGCGCGGATGCCGGACCGCGATCTCCTGCTCGGTCTTGCGCGCGCTCATGCTGGACCGGCTGCCGTTGCCGACGCGAACAAACGCTCGCGCAGTGCGGTCCATATCTTTGCCGCGACCGTATCAGGATCGCCCGTGGCATCGATCAAGACGCAGCGCTGCGGATCCTCCGCCGCGATCTGCCGATACGCCTCACGCAGATTTTGGTGGAACTGAACATCCTCAGCTTCGAAACGGTCGGCCACGGCGTTGCCGCGGCGGACGGCGGCGCGTTGCAGGCCGATCTCGACCGGCACGTCGAGGATGAAGGTCAGATCGGGCTTGAGATCGCCGATGGTGACGCGCTGCATGGCATTGACGAGGCCGGGCAGCACCTGTCCGAGCTGGCCCTGATAGACGCGCGTTGAATCGAAGAAGCGGTCGCACAGCACCCAGACGCCCTGGTTCAGCGCCGGCAGGATCACGGTGCGGACATGGTCGTCGCGAGCTGCCGCGAACAGCAGCGTCTCGGCATCCGGCCCAAGCAGCTTGCCCATGCCCGACAGCACGAGGTGGCGGATGATCTCCGCCCCCGGCGAGCCACCGGGTTCGCGGGTGACGATGGCGCGCAGCTTGGCGGCATCGAGTCGTTCGGCGAGCCTGCGGATCTGGGTCGATTTTCCGGACCCTTCACCACCCTCAAAGGTGATGAAGCGACCGCGCAAGCTGGGCCGTTCGAGCGCGACTTCAGCCATGTCAAAGCTTCTCGACGCCGGCGCGGAACATGCCGATGACGAGCTCCTGGGCGCCATCGAACGCACGGCGCATGGTCGATCCCGTACCAACCGCATCCGCGGCAAAGAGCGGTGCTTCCATCGCGACATTGCTGCCACGCCACACTCTGACGACGCCGATCTTTTGGCCGGCTTCGATCGGCGCCTTGACCGGACCGCTATAGATGATGCGGGCCATCAGCTTGTCATTGCCGTTCTTCGAGACCATCACCTTGATCGGGTCGGGGCTGGTGAGCTTGACCGATCGGGTGGCGCCGCCGAACACCCGCGCGTAGCCGACGGTCTGGTTGGCCGCGATCAATGTCCGCGTCTCGAAGTTACGGAAACCCCATTCGAGCATCTTCTTGGCCTCGGTGGCGCGGTCTTCCGAATCCTCAAGACCGTTCACCACCACGATCAGCCGGGTGTCGTTCTGCACCGCCGATCCGACCATGCCGTAGCCGCCCTCCTTGGTGTAGCCGGTCTTCAGGCCGTCGGCACCGGGCAACGCGTTGAGCAGCGGATTGCGGTTCTGCTGGCGAATCTTGTTCCAGGTGAATTCCTTCTCGCCGAACAGCTTGTACCTGTCGGGATAGGTCAGGATGATGTGACGCGCCAGCATCGCGAGCTCGCGCACCGTCATCTTGTTGCCGGGATCGGGCAGCCCGTTGGAATTGGCGAAGGTCGACTTGGTCAGGCCGAGCTCGCGGGCCCGCTTGGTCATGAAGTCGGCGGCGAAGATGTGCTCGTTGCCGGCAATGCCTTCGGCCAGCGCGATACAGGCGTCGTTGCCGCTCTGGATGATCGCCCCGTGCAGGAGGTCGTCGACGGAGACCTTGCTGTTGATCGCGGCGAACATCGTGGAGGTGCCCGACGGCGCTCCACCATGCCGCCAGGCATATTCGCTGATCCGGTACTCATCGGTGAGCTTGATATCCCCCTTCTCGAGGGCGTTGAACACGACCTCGGCGGTCATCAGCTTCATCATGCTGGACGGCGCGCGCAGTTCGTCGGCGTTCTTTTCAAACAGGACGCTGCCGCTGGAGGCCTCGATCAGGATCGCGGTCGGCGCATCGCCATCGAAACCGCCTTCCTCCTTCTTGGCGCCCTGCACGCTGTTGTTGGCGGCATAGACCACGCCGCCGCAGCCGATGCCGAGCGCGAGGAGCGCGGCCACCAGGGCGCGCCAGCCTCGAGCGGCGAAGGTGCGGGGAACTGCGGTCTCGGTTGCCATCGGCGATATCCTGAAAGACTGCGTTCTAACAATTGGAAGTACCGCAAACAACTGAGGTTTTCGCGCCTGTGCACGTCGGCCGGATTGCCGCTCGCGGTGAACCTGCTTATCGTTGGAACCGGCTCACCTCACCCACAACCGGCAAACGAGGCGGAAACGCGATGCAGTCCTCCCACACCATTTCCGCCAACGGTATCGACATGTTTGTGCGCGAGGCGGGACAAGGTCCGCTCGTCGTGCTCTGCCACGGCTGGCCGGAACTGTCCTACTCCTGGCGGCACCAGATCGAGGCTCTGGCTGCTGCCGGCTTTCGCGTCGCCGCCCCTGACATGCGCGGCTTCGGCCGGACCAGCGCGCCGGCCGATATCGATGCCTATACGATCTTCGATACCGTCGGCGACATGGTCGCGCTGGTCGCCGCCCTGGGCGAGAAGCAGGCCATGATCGTCGGCCACGACTGGGGTGCACCGGTGGCCTGGCATGCGGCGTTGTTTCGGCCGGACATCTTCAGCAAGGTCGCCGGCCTCAGCGTTCCGCCCCCGTTCCGGGGACGGGGGCGCCCGCTTGAGACCCTGCGCCAGAGTGGCATCACCAACTTCTATTGGCAGTATTTCCAGCCGCCCGGCGTGGCGGAGGCCGAATTCGAGCGCGATATCGCCGACACCATGCGCCAGATCCTCGGGCGCGGCGTGTCCGACCCCAATTCGATGTTCGTCGACGAGGTCAAAGGATTCCTAGGCAACCTGCCGTCCGGGAAGCCGCTGCCGAATTGGCTCACCGAGGCCGACATCGCGGAGTTCGCGGCGGGCTACGCCGTGTCCGGCTTTCGTGGCGGGCTGAACTGGTATCGCAATCTCGACCGCAACTGGGAGCTGACCGCGCCCTGGCAGGACGCGCAGATCCGCCAGCCGTCGCTGTTCATCGCCGGCTCGAACGATTCCGTGATCACCGGACTGATCGGCGCCAAACGCGTCGCCGACATGGAGCGCGTGCTGCCGAACCTGAAGCAGAAGCTCATTATCGAGGGTGCCGGTCACTGGATCCAGCAGGAGCGGCCCGACGAAGTCAATCAGGCGCTGATTGCGTTTCTCAGATAATCCGGCGAAGCGCTTGATTCAGTAGAGACCGCGCCCGCTCAGCACTTCGGCCGGTCCTCGCGCGTCGATCGGCACATAGGACGGCGTCGGGCTCGCGGCATAGCGGGCATCGGCCTGATAGGACACTTCCCGCGGATTGTTCAGAGTGCGGCCGCGCGAGCGGCTCGAGCCTGAGATTTCAGAGGTGGCGCTGGTCGACGCATAGTCGGCCGAGGTGTTACCGAGGCTGTAGGGTCGCCCTTCCGGCAGCGGGACATCGCCGCGGACGCGGCCGGCCGAGGACGACATGTCAGGCACGAACGACCGTGCTGAAGCGACCCGCACCAGCGACGGTGCGGGGGCCGGTGTTCCCGTGCGCAAGGTCGCGATCAGTTGCCGGTCATCCGACCCTTCGAGCGGCGCGCGGCCGACATATTCAACGCGGACACGAGCCGTGCCGTTTCCTTTGAATTCAAGGAGTTCGGCGGCCTTGTTCGACACGTCTATGAGGCGATTGCCGTGATATGGGCCCCGGTCATTGACGCGAACGATGAGCGATCTGCCGTTGCTCAGATTGGTGACGCGGGCGTAGCACGGCATCGGCAGGGTTGGATGCGCCGCCGTCAGCGACGCCATATCGAATACCTCGCCATTGGCGGTCAGGCGGCCATGGAAGTCATCGCCATACCAGGACGCGATGCCCTCGGCGCGGTAGTTGACATTCTCCTCGGGCACATAGGTGCGGCCGGCGACGACATAGGGCTTGCCGACCCGGTAGGTGCCGCCGCCCTTCGGCACAGGTTCACCGAACGCCACGACACGCGGGCTCGATGATACGCCGTATCTGGGATCAATGCGGCTTGCGAATTTGTTCGACGCCGCGCAGTTGGCAAGGACGAGGCACGCTGCCACCGCAACAGCGCTGCGCGCCGTCCGGACGATCGAATCTGGCCGTGTGATCCCCATCTGCCCCAAGTACCATTTTGCCGGACCCGCACCTACTGCGAGAGGTCGGAGTCCCCATCGTCACGATGCGGCTCACCTCCGCACCGGATGGTGAAGATATCGCAACCGGAACAAGGCGGAAATGGGGAGAGCCACCCTGTGGTGAACGATTGGTTGCGCGCTCGTCCGTGGATCTACGGAGCTGCGGATGAGCCCAACACGCTCGGCTGTCCCGGTATCAGACATACTGTTGCAGCAAATCATCAGTCCGGTCCGATCTTCGATTCCAACAATTGAATCTTTTTGACTGTGCAAGGTTGCAATCGTTCTCTCTCGCGTGTGGGGCGCAAAGGAAGTTTGCGATGATCGAGACGGTTACGGCGGTTATGGCCTTGGTGAGTGCAGCCATCTTCTTGGCTCATGCCGTGGAAGGCTATCGGTATCGGGCCTGAAGGTCCGTTGAAGTGGAAGGACGCATCACCTCTTTCCAGGAGCGACGGTTCGGAAAGCTTTAATCAATTCGGATGAGCATCGAGTCACAGGCAGGTGTATCATGCGTAATCACGATTTGGTCTCCGACGGGTTTCTGACGCTGACTGCGGCGAGCCTCGTCTTGCTGTGCTCGAGCTTGCTGGCTTTCGCGCTGAACTGAAGCATCAAGCCCATCAACCATTCGGCGCCCAAGCGTCCTTGCAGGCGGCGCCCTAACCCCTTCCCCGACCCGCATCACTTTGCTATGCCGCTCGCATCCGCGGATGGAAGGGTGGCCGAGTGGTTTAAGGCACCGGTCTTGAAAACCGGCGTGCCCGCAAGGGTACCGTGGGTTCGAATCCCACCCCTTCCGCCAGTGCAGTGTTTTCCGTTGTTCTCCACTATTCGGAATCCCCGGTTAAGCCAGCGGAGGATGGTTTTATTGGAGGATCACGTGGCCGGAAAAACTCAAGCCGCTCGACGTTGAGCGCGAAACCAAAAGCTCGAAAAGCGTCGCGCTTTGATGAAGGATTGGGCCAACTTCGTCACCGAAGCGAACGTTGTCCGGGTCAGAGTGGCAGAACTCTCCAAACCACCTTGGCCGGCCCAGAGCCCGCCGCTGGCGGGCTCGTCGGTCTCGGAGTCGATGCGGCGAGATGTGCATCTGAATAGGAAGCGGATCCGCTAGGTAGACGGCGATTCCGCCGTCATGATCACGCTCGTTCTGCCGTTCAAGACAGCCGCAAAGCTGAGCTGCGCTCCCTCCATAGCGTTCCCTCACTTGGTAGCATCACCACCGGAACTCGACATTAGTTCTTGTTAGTTCTTGTTGTGTTCCGGTGTATGGGCGACCAACCGATCTCGTCAAAACGGGCACGGCGGAATGCCGCGCACGAACCGATCTCCAATGGGAACCGCCAAACGACGATTGGAGCGAGCTATGAACTTCGCCGCAGCACGCGCGTTTCCCTGAAGCTCAGCCCGGACGCGGCATGCAAAGTTCGGCGCGGCGATGAGTAGACGTCTTCAATGCGCGAATGCATGTCAATGACACAACGCTAGATGTTAGGGGCGCTTCAGGCTCAAACCTCGTGCCGTTCTCAGGTGTCCGCCGGATTCGAATAATAGCAGAATCCCGAGCCTAGACATCTTCCCGAGTTTGACGAAGCACTGGAGGGACCGAATGCCTTCCATAAGTTACATTGAGCCCCCCGGCAGCAACCGTACTGCCGAGACGGAGTTGTTGGCATATCGCCTTCGTCAGCAAACCTTAGTCGCCGAGTTCGGTCATTACGCAGTACGAAGCGCCGAAATCGACGCACTCTTGCAGCGTGCGACTGAACTGTGCGCGCAAGGTGTGGATGCCCGGTTCGCCAAGGCTCTCGAGTGGTTGCCGCAAGAGAACCGGCTACTAGTTCGGGCAGGCGTGGGCTGGGCAGAGGGCGTGGTTGGGACAGCAACCATTGGCGCCGATCGCGAAACCCCGGCAGGCTTTGCGCTCCAAACCGGCCAACCCGTCATCTGCAACCATCTTGCGCAAGAGACGCGCTTCCGCACACCGCGCCTTCTCCTCGATCACGGCGTGAAGCGTGCGATCAACGTCGTCGTGCGGGGCCTGGAGAAGGGGCAGCCTTTCGGCATTCTGGCAGTGGATAGCCCTTTCGAAGGGCGCTTCGACGAAGCCGACATCGCCTTCGTGCAAGGCTTCGCCAATCTGCTCGGTGTTGCAATCGAGCGGATCCGCGTCAAGGAAGAGCGGGACAGCGCGGCCGCCCATCTTCATCTGGAGCGGAATCGCCTAAGAGCCGTGCTTGATGCCTTGCCCGTCGGCGTGCTCATCGCCGACAAAGCTGGCCGCGTCGTCGACTCCAATGCATTCGTAGCGCGGATCTGGGGCGGTGCGTCGCCCTTGCAGGAACATCTGGGAGACTATGGGCGATACAAGGCGTGGTGGGGCGATACTGGCCGTCCAGTCGCCGCGGACGAGTGGCCACTTGCGCGCGCAATCCGACATGGCGAAATCTCCGTCGGCAAGGTGCTGGACATCGAGCGGTTCGACGGCACACGCGGCACGATTCTGAAATCCGCAGCCCCGGTGCGTGACGCCGAGGGCCGGATCGTGGGCGGCGTCGTTGCGATTCAGGACCTCACCGAGCGGCGGCAGATGGAAGCCGCCCTGCGCGAAAGCGAGGAAAGTATACGACTCATCATCGAGAGCGTGCGGGACTACGCGATCTTTACCCTGGACACAACGGGTCGGATCGCGAGTTGGAACGCCGGTGCCGCAGCGGTCTTTGGCTGGCCTGAGGCCGAAATCATCGGGCAGTCCGCGGCCGTGCTGTTCACGCCAGAAGACCGCCAAGCGCGCGTTTTGGAATCGGAGCTTGACAGGACCTTCGAGCAAGGCCGTGCCGCCAGCGAGCGCTGGCTCCTTCGAAAGGATGGGAGCGGCATTTTTGTCAGCGAAACGGTGCGTCCGCTGCATGACACGAATGGCCGAGTGCGCGGCGCGGTCAAGGTAGCGCAGGATGAGACGGAGCGGCGGAAGACGGAAGATGCGTTGCGCCGTAGCGAGGAGAACTTTCGTACCCTAGCGAACTCGATCCCGCAGCTCGCCTGGATGGCGAACGCCGACGGCTGGATCTTCTGGTATAACGACCGCTGGTTCGCCTACACCGGCACCACGCTTGAGCAAATGGAAGGCTGGGGTTGGCGCAAGGTCCATCATCCCGAGCATGTCGATGGCGTAGTCGAGCGCATCACACGCGCGTGGCAAACGGGTGAACCTTGGGAAGATACCTTCCCGTTACGTGGAAAGGACGGGAAATACCGTTGGTTTCTCTCCCGCGCCCTGCCGATCCGGGACAACGAGGGCCACGTCGTCCGGTGGTTCGGCACCAACACAGATGTAACCGAGCAGCGGGAGGCGGAGGAACGTCAAGCCCTGCTGACGCGTGAGCTGAGCCATAGGGTCAAGAACAGTCTCGCGCTTGTAGCCTGCTCCGCCTGCAGGCCAGAGACACCAAGCACGAAGAAGTGCGCCGCGCCATCGAAGATGCCCAGGCGCGCATTGACACGATCGCGCGGGTCCACGACCATCTATGGCAACGCAATGAGGTGACAACCGTCGACCTCGCGGAATTCCTCGCAAGCTTGTGCTCTGGCCTCCGATCGACTGCCTTGCGCCATCGCCTTGTCTATCAGGCAGAAGCGGCCCCTACCGTATCAATTGACCGCGCTATTCCGGTTGGGCTCCTCGTCAACGAGCTTGTGACGAACGCCTTCAAGTATGCCTACCCTGCAGGCGCCGGCGGCGAAGTCCGCGTCATCTTGAGTCAACCGGATTCGGACCGCATCTGTGTTGAAGTGTCCGACCACGGTCAGGGGTTACCCGCGGGATTTGATTTGGGGCTACCGACCGCCAGCCTTGGCATGCGGATGATCGACGCCGTGACGCGGCAACTCGGCGGCCGCCTGCAGGCGCTATCAGCCGAGCCCGGCGCTCGATTCGTGCTCGATATCGGCCGCTAATCGGAAGAATGAGTGATGGCAGCAAACGCCATCATGATTTCCTCGACTTGTGTCGCGGAGGCGGCATCTCAAGCGCGTCGACGTCGCCCCCAGCCGTCGTTTGGTCCGCTCCGGGGGTGAGCCGTAGTTGTCGTTCTGGCATGGCCTTCGCGCTTGGCCACGGCGGGTTCCCTGCGACTTCTCGCAGCAGCATCTCTCGAACCACAATTCCCGCAGGCCGGACCATGTTGGCTGGTGACAGCCCCCACCCGGCTTGCGTTAGAATGTCGCGCCGGTGCACGGGAGGTGTGGCGATGCCGCGGAAGGGAATTACCGGACACGACGATTGGGTGGTTACCGAGGCCCTGGCCACAGCGCTTGTCGCGCTCGAGCAGCTTCCGTCGAAGCATCAGCCCCGCGCACATATGGAGGATGTTCGGAAGCTTCTGACCGCCAAGTGCGAACCTGGTGCCGTTACCCTGCATCTTGCGCAGGCCAAGTGCAGGCTGTTTCCCGACACCGATCCTCTGACCATCTATGAGCAATTCGGCCTCAAGGACGGACAAGGCTAGCCGCCGGGCGCGCCGTTATGCGCGTGTGCCCTAACGTGCCGCTGCCGTCGTCCGACGCAAGCCGCTATCGCGCTCGCTGACGGCTTCCAACTGAACGTCCGTGGGCACCTCACCTCACAATCGCGCGGATATTGGTTTGTCCGACCTGCGACTGAACGGCAGGTTTGCGATCCTGGTCCGACATTTCGCGGAAAGCCTGGGATTCGGGCGAGAAGACTGGTCGCAATGGAACGGTCAGGCGACAGATCAGGCCCTCTGCCCGCCAGTCGAAATCGGCCCGACCGCCGAGCTGGGTCTCGATACTGGCGATCACGCTGCGGGTTCCGAATCCCTTCTGCTTCGGTTTGGTCACCTTGGGGCCGCCGGATTCCACCCACGCCAGGATCAGCGTGTCGTCCTGTACTTCCCAAGTAATCGCGAGCCGGCCCAATAGCACCGACAGGCTGCCATATTTGGCGGAATTGGTGACGAGCTCATGTAGTGCGAGCGCCAGCGTTTGCGCGGTCGCAGGCTGCAACTGCACCTCGCCGCCCTCGATCTGGATCTGCCCGGCTTCGGCATAGGGCGCGATCTCCTCGGTCACCAGCCGCCGGATCTCCGCTCCCTGCCAGCTCGACAGCGACAGTACGGTGTGAACCCGCGCGAGCGCGGTGATGCGCCCCTCAACCGCCCGTACGTAGGCGCTCACGTTCTGCGCGCGCGTCAGTCGCACGATCGATTGCGCCAGCGCCAGCGCATTCTTGGCGCGGTGATCGACCTCGCGGGTCAGCAGATTCTGGCGCTCCTCGGCGCGCTTGCGGTCGGTGATGTCGACAGTGACTCCGCTGACCCGTAGCACGCGACCGTGCCGATCGCTGGTGGCCGCTGCGGTGCCGACGCACCAGCGCACTTCGCCGTCCGGCCGCAAGACGCGGAATTCGGCTTCATATGAGGTCTGCCCCTTGCCGAAGCCTTCCCACGCTTGCCGAAGTTCGTCGACGTCCTCGGGGTGAAACAGTCCCTGGATATTCTCGGAAGTGAGTTCAAAGGACTTCGGATCGACACCGAAGATCTTGTACTGGCCCTCGTCCCACATCCAGTCGCCGTTGACCCAATCCCAGTCCCATGACCCCATCTTGCCCGCGGCAATCGCCATGCTGCGGCGCTGCTCGCTTTCGACCAGCCGCGCGGTCGACTGCTCGAGCTCGGCGGTCCGCGCACGCACCCGGTCCTCGAGCTCGGCATTGAGGCGCTCAAGCTGCCGCGTCTTGCGGTAGAGCTCGGCGAACACGCGGATCTTTGCGCGCAGCACCTCCGGTACGACAGGCACCGGCACGTAGTCGACGGCGCCCATTTCGTAGCCGCGGAGCCGGTCGAAATCGCTGACCTGGATCGCTGAGATGAAGATCATCGCCGTCTTCTGGAAGCGCGGATGATCGCGGATCATCGCCGCTAGCTCGAAGCCGTCGAGCTCGGGCATGCAAACGTCGACCAGGATGACCGCGACCTCGTTCTTGAGCAGGAATTCAAGCGCCTCGCGGCCCGACGATACGGTAACCAGATTCTCGCCAAGCTCCTTCAGGATGACCTCGTAGGCCAGCAGCTTCGCCGGCTGATCGTCGACCAGAAGAATGTTTATCTTTTCTTGGTCCATCATTTTCGAGCGCCGATCAGCGGTGCAGCCACATGCGGATCGCGAGCAGCAATTGTTCGGTATTGACGGGTTTTGCCAGATAGTCGGACGCGCCTGCCTCCAGGCATTTTTCGCGGTCGCCCTTCATCGCCTTCGCCGTCAGCGCAATGATCGGCAGCCGCGCGAAGGCGGGGTTTTGTCTGATCGCACCGATGGTCTGGTAACCGTCCATCTGCGGCATCATGATGTCCATGAGCACGATCGCGATCTTCGGATTCGACTCGACCAGCGAGATTGCCTCGTGACCCGTTGTCGCAGTTAGCACCTTCATACCGCGTCGCTCGAGCACGCTGGAAAGGGCGAAGATGTTGCGGGCGTCGTCGTCGACCAGCAGCGCCGTCTTGCCAATGAGATCCTCATCGGAGCTATTGAGCTTTTCGAGCATCTTCTGTTTGGCCGCGGGCAATTCCGTGATCACACGGTGCAGGAACAGTGACGTTTCATCGAGCAGACGTTCAGGAGATTCCACGCCCTTGACGACGATGCTTCGCGCCATCGTGTGAAGTTCCGCGTCCTCTTCGGCCGAAAGTTCCCGTCCCGTGAACACGACGACCGGAACATTCGAAAGCCTGTCATCCTTACGGATCTGGTCGAGCACCTCGAAACCGCTCATATCAGGCAGTCGCAGGTCGAGCACGACGCAGTCGCACGGACTCTCTCGCAGCGTGGACAATGCCCCCGCTCCGGTGTCGCTGGTCACGATCTCGATGTCTTCGTGCCCGAGCAATTCCTTGATGCTGAGCTGCTCGGCGGCGTTGTCTTCGACAATCAGCAGGCGCTTGCGCCGCGGCTTGGCGTATTCCTTAATCTGCGAGAGCGCAGCGCTGACGCCTTCGGTGGTGGTCGGCTTGTTGACGAAGGAGAAGGCTCCGCGGGCCAGCGCATGCTGCCGATCCTCGTCGAGGGTGATGATCTGCACCGGAATGTGCCGGGTCAGTGGATTGTGCTTGAGCTGGCTCAGCACGGTCCAGCCGAGCATGTCCGGCAGGAACACGTCGAGCGAGACCGCGGCCGGCTGATACTGCTTGGCAAGGTCGAGCGCCTCGGCGCCGCGGCTCGCCACCAGAACCTTGAAGCCCTTGTCCCGCGCCAGGTCGATCAGCACCCGCGCGTAGTGCGGATCGTCCTCGACGATCAGAAGGATCGTGTCACCGGGTTCGAGATTGAGCCGGTCGTCCGGCAACGGCTCGATCGTACGCTCCTGCGAGACCTGCAGCGACGGTGCCGGCGCCGATGGCATCAGCGCGGCCTGTGCCCGCGGCCGAATGGCCGTGCTCGGCCCCGAATATTTCAGCGGCAGATAGAGCGTGAAGGTCGAGCCCTTGCCTGGCGCGCTGCGCAAATGAATTTCGCCGCCGAGCAGGCTTGCGAGCTCGCGACTGATGGCGAGGCCAAGCCCGGTGCCGCCGTATTTGCGGCTGGTGCCCGCATCGGCCTGCTGGAAGGCTTCGAAGATCAGCTTCTGCTTGTCCTGGGGAATGCCGATTCCCGTATCGGACACTTCGAACGCGACTACGGCGGGCGCTGTATTCAGGATCGGATGTTCGGCGCTCCAACCGCCGAGAGCGGCCGACACGGTCAGGCTCACCCCGCCTTCCGCGGTGAACTTGAACGCGTTCGAGAGCAGGTTCTTGAGCACTTGCTGCAACCGCTTGGAGTCAGTCACCATGCTGCGCGCGAGGTTGCCGTCGACGTCGATGCTGAAGGTGAGATGCCGGTTCTCCGCCTCGTGCCGGAACGGCCGCCCGACGGTATCGAGCAGGCTCGACGTGAGAATTTCCTCGGCGTCGACCGTCACGGTGCCGGATTCGATCTTGGAGAGGTCGAGGATGTCGCTGATCAGGTTCAGGAGGTCGGTGCCGGCACCGTGAATGGTGCGGGCGAACTCGACCTGCTTGCCGGTCAGGTTGCCGTCGGGGTTTTCGGTGAGCTGCTGGCCGAGGATCAGGATCGAGTTCAGCGGCGTCCGCAGCTCGTGCGACATGTTCGCAAGAAATTCGGACTTATACTTCGAGGTCAGTGACAGCTCGGTCGCCTTCTCTTCCAGCGCGCGCCGCGCCTGCTCGATCTCCTGGTTCTTGCGCTCGACGTCGACGTTGCGCTCGGCGAGTTGCTGAGCCTTCTGCTCGAGCTGATCGTTGGTCTGCTGCAACTCCTTCTGCTGGGTCTGAAGCTCGGCTGCGAGCTGCTGCGACTGCTTGAGCAGCGCCTCGGTCTGCATCGTCGCCTCGATGCTGTTGAGCACGATGCCGATGCTGTCGGTCAATTGCTCGAGGAAAGTGATCTGCGACGTGGTGAAGGACGAGATGGAGGACAGCTCGATCACGGCCTTGACCTGGTTCTCGAACAGCACCGGGAATACGACCAGGTTCCGCGGCATGATCCGCATCAGGGCGGAATTGACCGGCACGGCGTCGCCGGGAATTTCCGACACAAGGCGCTGGCGCTTGTCGAGAGCGCATTGACCGATCAATCCCTCGCCAAACTGGATGATCTGCGGGTGCGGATTGCTGCTGTCGCTGGCATAGGCCGACAGCAGGCGGAGCTGCGGGTTCTCGGGACTGTCGACCTGGTAGATCACGCCCATATGCGCATTGATCAGCGGCGCCAGCTCGGTCAGCAGCAGGCGACCGACGGTCGCGAGGTCGCGCTGGCCCTGCAGCATGTTGGTGAAGCGCGCTAGGTTGGTCTTCAGCCAGTCCTGCTCGGTATTGCGCTCCGTCGTCAGACGGAGGTTGCCGATCATCGTGTTGATGTTGTCCTTCAGCTCGGCCACCTCGCCGCGGACGTCGACCTGGATCGAACGGGTCAGGTCGCCCTTGGTCACGGCGGTCGCGACTTCCGCGATCGCGCGCACCTGGGAGGTCAGATTGGCCGCGAGCAGGTTGACGTTGCCGGTCAGATCCTTCCAAGTCCCGGCCGCGCCGGGCACGTTAGCCTGACCACCCAGCCGTCCCTCGACCCCGACCTCGCGCGCCACGCTGGTGACCTGCTCGGCGAACGTCGCAAGCGTCTCCGTCATGTTGTTGATGGTGTCGGCAAGCGCGGCTACCTCGCCCTTCGATTTCACCGTCAGGTTCTGCTTTAGGTCGCCATCGGCGACCGCGGTCACCACCTTGACGATCCCGCGCACCTGCTCGGTCAGGTTCGCCGCCATGACGTTGACGGTGTCGGTGAGATCCTTCCAGGTGCCGGCCACGCCGCGCACCTCGGCCTGGCCGCCGAGCTTGCCTTCGGTGCCGACCTCGCGCGCCACGCGCGTCACCTCGCCGGCAAAGGCATTGAGCTGGTCCACCATCGTGTTGATGGTGTTTTTCAGCTCGAGGATTTCGCCCTTCACATCAACCGTGATCTTGCGCGACAGGTCGCCCCGCGCCACCGCGGTAGTCACTTCGGCGATGTTGCGGACCTGCGTGGTCAGGTTCGCCGCCAACAGGTTGACGTTGTCGGTGAGGTCCTTCCAGGTGCCGCCGACGCCGGGCACCACGGCCTGTCCGCCCAGCCGCCCCTCGGTGCCGACTTCGCGCGCCACGCGCGTCACTTCGGCCGCGAACGAGCGTAGCTGCTCGACCATCGTGTTCAGGGTGTCCTTGAGCAGCAGGATCTCGCCGCGCACGTCCACGGTGATCTTCTTCGACAGGTCGCCGCCGGCGATCGCGGTCGCGACCTCGGCGATGTTACGGACCTGCGCGGTCAGGTTCGACGCCATGAAGTTGACGTTGTCGGTGAGATCTTTCCAGGTGCCGGCGACACCGGGCACCTCGGCCTGGCCGCCGAGCTTGCCTTCGGTACCGACCTCGCGCGCCACGCGCGTCACTTCGCCGGCGAAGGCGTTGAGCTGGTCCACCATCGTGTTGATGGTGTTCTTCAGTTCGAGGATTTCACCCTTCACGTCGACCGTGATCTTGCGCGACAGGTCACCGCGCGCAACCGCCGTGGTCACTTCCGCGATGTTGCGGACCTGAGCCGTGAGGTTGCCGGCCATCGAGTTGACGCTGTCGGTCAGATCCTTCCAGGTGCCGGCCACGCCGGGCACGTTGGCCTGGCCGCCCAGGCTGCCGTCGGTGCCGACCTCGCGCGCAACGCGCGTCACCTCGCCGGCGAAGCGGTTGAGCTGGTCGACCATCGTATTCAGCGTTTCCTTGAGCTGAAGGATCTCGCCGCGCACGTCGACCGTGATCTTGCGCGACAGGTCGCCGCCGGCGATCGCGGTCGCGACCTCCGCGATGTTGCGGACCTGTGCCGTCAGGTTGCCGGCCATCGAATTGACGCTATCGGTCAGGTCCTTCCAGGTGCCCGCGACGCCGGGCACCTCGGCCTGGCCGCCGAGCTTGCCGTCGGTGCCGACCTCGCGCGCGACGCGCGTCACCTCACCCGCGAACGCGTTGAGCTGGTCGACCATCGTGTTGAGCGTTTCCTTAAGCTGCAGGATCTCGCCCGACACGTTGACGGTGATCTTCTTCGACAGGTTGCCCTTCGCCACCGCGGTCGCGACCTCAGCGATGTTGCGGACCTGGGCGGTCAGGTTCGACGCCATCGAGTTGACGCTATCGGTCAAATCCTTCCAGGTGCCGGCAACGCCCCTCACCTCGGCCTGACCGCCGAGCTTGCCTTCGGTGCCGACCTCGCGCGCCACGCGCGTCACCTCGCCGGCGAAGGCGTTGAGCTGGTCCACCATGGTGTTGATGGTGTCCTTCAGCTCGAGGATTTCGCCGCGGACGTCGACCGTGATCTTCTTGGACAGGTCGCCGCCCGCGACCGCAGTCGTCACCGCGGCGATGTTGCGGACCTGCGCGGTCAGGTTCGACGCCATCGAATTGACGCTCTCGGTCAGGTCCTTCCAGGTGCCGGCCACGCCTCGGACCTCGGCTTGACCGCCGAGCTTGCCTTCGGTGCCGACCTCGCGCGCCACGCGCGTCACCTCGGAGGCGAAGGCATTGAGCTGATCGACCATCGTGTTCAGCGTTTCCTTCAACTGAAGGATTTCGCCCGACACGTTCACCGTGATCTTCTTCGAAAGATCGCCGCCCGCGATCGCGGTCGCGACATCGGCGATGTTGCGAACCTGCGCGGTCAGGTTTGATGCCATGAAGTTGACATTGTCGGTCAAGTCCTTCCACGTGCCGGCGACGCCGGGCACCTGGGCCTGGCCGCCGAGCTTGCCCTCGGTGCCGACCTCGCGCGCCACACGCGTCACTTCGGAGGCGAAGGAGTTGAGTTGGTCCACCATCGTATTGATGGTGTCCTTGAGCTCCAGGATCTCGCCGCTGACGTCGACCGTGATCTTGCGCGAGAGATCGCCGCGCGCCACCGCAGTGGTCACGTTGGCAATGTTACGCACCTGGGCGGTCAAGTTGCCGCACATCGCGTTGACGGAGTCGGTCAAGTCCTTCCAGGTGCCGGCGACGCCGGGCACGATCGCCTGGCCGCCGAGCTTGCCGTCGGTGCCGACCTCGCGCGCCACGCGCGTCACTTCGGACGCGAAAGAGCGGAGCTGATCGACCATCGTGTTGATGGCCTCCTTGAGCTGCAGGATCTCGCCGCGGACGTCGACGGTGATCTTCTTGGACAGGTCGCCATTGGCGACCGCGATCGTCACTTCGGCGATGTTACGGACCTGGCCGGTCAGATTGTTGGCCATCGAGTTGACGCTCTCGGTCAGGTCTTTCCAGACCCCGGTCACCTCCGGCACCTGGGCCTGGCCGCCGAGCTTGCCCTCGGTGCCGACTTCACGCGCCACACGGGTGACCTCGGAGGTAAACACCGAGAGCTGCTTGATCATCGTGTTGACGATGTTTGCCGACTGCAGGAATTCGCCCCGCAGCGGCCTGCCCTCGACGTCGAGCTGCACGGTTTGCAGCAGGTCGCCCTGCGCCACCGCGGCCACCGCACGCGTCACCTCCCGGGTCGGCCACAGCAGATCGTCGATCAGGCTGTTGACCGAGCCCTCCATGTCGGCCCAGGCGCCACTGGCGAGCCCGAAATTGACGCGCTGGCGGGTCTGTCCCTCGCGGCCGACGACTTGACCGACGCGTGCGAGCTGCTGCGCCATCCGCTCGTTGGCGGCCGCTATTTCGTTAAAGGCGTCGGCGATCTTGCCCTCGATACCGAGATAATCGCCGCGCATCCGAACGGAAAAATCGCCGGCACGCATCGCCTGCAGCGACTGCAGCAGGTCCTGCGAAGACTCGATCTCTCCGTTGGTTGGTTTGGCGCGGCGACCTTCGGTACGGGGGCGTGATGCGGAACCGAGGTCGGTCATGGAATTTCCCCTGCACGCTGGTTGCAAATTCGAAGATTCGCGCGGCCCAGCGGGACCATAAGAATGAGAGCCTGCAATCTAATCAAGCGAGAAAACTGTGATGACCGGGCTTGTGGAGACAACGAACCAAGTCTGTTAATCGCGACGGGAAAATAAAGTTCCTTGGGCCGGGAACTTTTCCTGCCTGCGGCGCCGACTGCTAGCGAGGCGGCCAGGTCCGCCGGACCAGCCGTATCCGCTCGATCCTGCCGCATCTGCTGCAGCGATATTGGAGAATGTCCTTGCCTCGACTGTCGGGATAGCTGGTCTCGAGCCGCATGGTCTTGTTGCAGGCGACGCAGGAAATCAGCGTCAGAAGCGGACTGCGATCGTCATTCATCGATGTCCGCGGAGGCGCGGTCGGATCGGCGATCATTGCGCTGGACAATGCAACGGCATCCCTCATCAACCCGAGAAAATGCCGATCCCGCACGTCAGTTCCCGCCCCGAAGTCTCTTTCGGGCCGGCAGGACCGGTGCACCCCTCGTGTCGTCGCGCAGATCAGGCCCGGACGAGAGGGTTAGGTCCGGATTTACCCTTGTCGAGCTTCGTCTTCACTGCCGGGCGATCCCCGTGGCTCCGGCTCAAGCGTTCGCGAACCGTGGGCAGATGATCGCCGCCGCCGGCAGCTTTCCAACGGCTGATCATCTCGGCCACCTCGGCCCGCATCGCCATCAGCCGATACGACGCCTCGCTACAATCGAGATCACGATTGACCTGCTCCCGGATCGCGGCTTCGACCAGAGTCATTTCAGTGCGCAAAGCGCTGATCTTGCGACGGATTTCATTAATCTTGTTGTCCATGGCTTGTTGGAACAAAAATAGAACATATTGTCAAGTCACGAGATGGCCAACGAGGTGGAAATATGGGCATGGCAGCACTGAGATTTGGTGGGGTCGCAGAGCGCGTCGGCGCACAAATGACCCGCGCCCAAGCGGTCCGATTGAAAAGCCTTGCCGAGGAGGCCTATCAGCCGAAGCAGTACGCGAAAGATCTGACGCGCGAGGAAGCCGAGCGGCGCATCAATGCCCTGACGGCGGAGATCGCGTTGGCCGACTCCTTTTGAGACGCCTGCTTGAGACTCCTGCACTCGACGGCACCCGCCGGCGCAGCTAGAGCTGTTCGCGTTGTTGCCGTCTGCCCGGAGAGCCTCGCGTGCTGGAACTTGAGAAGCGATCACCGCTCGCGTTCCCGATCGCGTTGAAAGACGGCCGGATGTTGGAGACCGTCGGCGACGCCGCTGATTACCTGTCCAAGCTGCATTCGGACCAACGCGAGCGCCCGCATTGGAAGATGGTCATCATGATGTTCAACAACGCGATGCGCGAGCCGCGCTACCTGAGAACCGCGACCGTGAATCTCCGGTCGGCGCTTGTGTATGACCGGCTCGTCGACGACACCGGCCTCTGACTGTGGTGTCGCTGCTACAGCCGAATCGATCGCCATTTCGTAAGGGCATTTCCGTTATGGCCGCAAACAAGGTAACGGCGGTACACACCACGGCCTGAGGCTGATCTTGCTTCGGCCGCCATCTGGGGCCGCCGCGGAGGGCCGAGGCGGCCCGTCTCTTTTGTGGATCTATTCAGAGCATCTTGGCGCGGACGAACAGCGCGCGCAGCGCGTTGGTCGCCTGCACCGTCAGCATTGCGTTGCCGGCCGCTTTCTCGAGCGCAACAACGGCATCATCGTGCAGCGAGCGGAATTCCATCCATTCGACGGAGTTGAGATTGGTGATGAAGCGATAGGCCTGGCCGACCGTCGCGAGCGTCACCGTCTCGCCGTTCAGCCTCACCTTGAATGTCGCCTTGAGCGGCGTATCGGATTTGGACGGATCACCCATGGCGCGGTTGTGCAATCTGCTGCGCCAATGTCAATGCAATTTCTTCGCTCCAGGCTGCCACATTGGCCCCAATCGTCACGATGTCTGTTAGCGTCGAGCGGGGGGTGATTCGTGCCTGATCTTGCCAACGCAACCTATCTGGACGCGCTCAATCCCGAGCAGCGCCGCGCGGTCGAGCATGGTGTCGCAGTCGATGGAACCGTCGGACCGCCGCTGTTGGTCATCGCGGGTGCAGGTTCAGGCAAAACCAACACCCTCGCCCACCGCGTGGCGCATCTGATCGTTGCGGGCGCCGACCCACGCCGGATCCTGCTGATGACGTTTTCGCGTCGCGCCGCAGCCGAGATGGCCGCTCGCGTCGAACGCATCGCACGCCGCGTGCTCGGTGACCGGGCCTCGGTGATGACGGATGCGCTGAGCTGGGCCGGCACGTTCCACGGCATCGGTGCACGGCTGCTGCGCGAGTTCGCCGAGCGCATCGGGCTCGATCCTGCGTTCACGATCCACGACCGAGAGGATTCCGCCGACTTGATGAACTTGGTCCGTCATGACCTCGGCTTCTCCAGAACAGAGAGCAGGTTTCCGACCAAGGGCACTTGCCTTGCGATCTATTCGCGCTGCGTGAATGCGGAGTTGCCGATCGATGCGGTGCTCGGCCAATTCTTTCCCTGGTGCGCGGGCTGGTCCAACGAATTGAGGCAACTGTTCGCTGCCTATGTCGAGACCAAGCAGCAGCAGAACGTGCTCGATTACGACGACCTGCTGCTCTACTGGGCGCAGATGGTCACGGAGCCAACTCTGGCGGACGAGATCGGCAACCGCTTCGACCACGTGATGGTCGACGAATATCAGGACACCAACCGCCTGCAGTCCTCGATCCTGCTGGCGCTCAAACCGGGCGGCCGCGGATTGACGGTCGTTGGCGACGACGCGCAGTCGATCTATTCCTTCCGCGCTGCGACCGTGCGCAACATCCTTGATTTTCCAGGCCAGTTCAGCCCGGCGGCCGAGATCGTCACGCTCGATCGCAACTATCGCTCGACCCAACCGATCCTTTCGGCAGCCAACGGCGTGATCTCGCTCGCCAAGGAACGCTTCACCAAGAACCTGTGGACCGACCGAACCGCGACGCGCAAGCCGCTGCTCGTCACCGTCCGCGACGAGGCCGATCAGGCCCGTTACATCGTCGCGCAGGTGCTGGCGACGCGCGAGGAAGGCACGCTCTTGAAGCACCAGGCCGTGCTGTTCAGGACCACCTCGCACAGCGGGCCGCTGGAGGTCGAACTGACCCGCCGTAACATTCCGTTCGTGAAGTTCGGCGGCCTCAAATTCCTCGACGCGGCGCATGTCAAGGACATGCTGGCGCTGCTGCGCTTCGTCGCGAACCCGCGCGACCGTGTTGCGGGATTTCGGATCCTGCATCTGCTGCCCGGCATCGGGCCGGCTTCAGCGCAGCGTGTGCTCGACCGCATGGCGGAAGCGGCCGATCCGGTCGCCGCGCTTGTTTCGCTCCCCGCGCCGCCTCGGGCCGGCGCGGATTGGCGGCTGTTTGTCGAGGCGGTCGAAAACCTCCGCTACTCGGAGTGGCCGGTCGACATCGAGCGAGCGCGCCTATGGTACGAGCCGCATCTCGACCGCATCCACGAGGACAGCGAGGTGCGCCGCGCCGACTTGATTCAGTTGGAGCAGATTGCGGCAGGCTATCCATCGCGCGAACGCTTCCTCACCGAACTGACGCTCGACCCGCCGGATGCGACCAGCGATCAGGCCGGCGTGCCGCTGCTAGACGAGGACTATCTAATCCTGTCGACGATCCACTCGGCCAAAGGCCAGGAGTGGAAGTCCGTTTATGTGCTCAACGTCGTCGATGGCTGCATGCCGTCGGACCTCGGCGCCGGTACATCGGCCGAACTCGAGGAAGAGCGCCGCCTGCTCTATGTCGCCATAACCCGTGCCAAGGACGATCTCCATCTCCTGGTGCCACAGCGGTTCTTCGTCCATGGCCAGGCCGCCAGGGGCGACCGCCACATGTATGCCTCGCGCACCCGATTTATCCCGGAAAGGCTGCTACCGATGTTCGAGCGGACCTCCTGGCCTCGCGCGACCGCTGCGGAACCTTCGTCGGCAAACCGTGCCCCGCCGATCGACATCCGCGCCAAGATGCGTGGAATGTGGCGCTGAGCCGTCGGAAAGAGATTTCAGGAACACGGAACGAACCGGGGCGCCACGGCGTTGAGGCGCTGTTCGTAATCGGCAAACGACCATCCCGACGGCTTCGGCCCATCGTCCTAAAGGACGCGCCGAGGCCGTCTTTTGTTGCAGGAAACAGCGTGCCCGGTTGATCAAGCCCGTGAGGACATCGCGGGGCCTCGATTGATGCCCTGACTGATCGCCATTCAGGCTGTCGCGACGAAGCTCACACCGATCCGGGTCTTCTTGCTCCAGATCACCTGGCACTCGTAGACCACCGAGGCGTCGCTGGCCAAGACCAGACGAAAGCGATGCGGGACGTAGGCCGGGTTCTCGACTTCGATGGCCGCGCCCTCGGGCGAGATGTTCACGATCACGCAATGCATGACGGCGCCGCCCGACGAGACATAAGCGGGTTCGTTGACCTCCGTTCGCGGATGCTTACGCTTTTCGTCCATCCGGCTTGACCCTTGACCGTGCACGCGCCGAGCCTTGGCGATTGACAGCGAATGAGTCAACGGCGCGAAGCCATCACATCGGGCTTTCGCACCGCGATTTGTGCGAAGCAGCAGACCGACTGCGTATCGCCTGGGTGCAGACGAGCCCCGCGTCAACGCCGGCTTGTCGTTCGCGACACCGGAAGGATAGCCTCGCAACATCGGCGGTGCGACGGCGCGACGCCCGCCCTGACAAGAAAGAACAGGCGCCAAGGGGAGACGCCATGTTCGAGATTCTCGATCGCCGGACGACTCTGACCGGCAACCAGATCAAGATCCTTGCCGCCGCGATTATTGGCGATGCGCTGGAATTCTTCGACTACTTCCTGATCGGCTTCGTGCTCGCCTTCCTGATCGGGCCCTGGAAACTCACCTTCGGCCAGTCCGCCACCGTGCTGATGAGTTCGGGCATCGGCGCCATTATCGGCGCCTATCTGTGGGGCTGGCTCGCCGACCGGATCGGACGCCGCATCGTGTTCATCGGCACGGTGCTGAACTTCTCGATCGCGACCGGTCTGCTTTATTTCACGCCCGACAACGGCTGGATCTACCTGACGATCCTGCGCTTCTTCGTCGGCACCGGCGTCGGCGGGCTTTATTGTGTCGACCTGCCGCTGGTGCAGGAGTTCATGCCCTCGCACAAGCGCGGCTGGATTGGCGGCCTCGTCACCTGCGTGATCCCGCTTGGCGTTGGAATTGGCGCGGTGCTGGGCGCATTCGTGGGCACCGACCAGTGGCGGCTGTTATTCGCGATCGGTGTGTTGCCGTCGCTCCTTGTGCTGCTGGTGCGAATATGGGTTCCGGAGTCACCGCGCTGGCTGTGCCGGCAGGGACGCTATGAGGAAGCCCGCAAGTCGCTGGCCTGGGCGTTGCAGATGCAGCCGTCGGACCTACCGTTGCCGACCGCGGCCGACGCCGGTCCGATCATCAAGACGAGTTGGCTTGACCTGTTCAAATACCCGCGCAGCCTGCTCGTCTCCTGGCTGGGCAATGCCGGCGCGCAAACCGGTGTCTACGGCATTACGCTTTGGGCCCCCGCGCTGTTCGTGCTGCTCCTGAAAGTCACCCCGCAGCAGGCCGCCAAGATGATGATCCTGCTCAGCATCTCCGGCTTCATCGGCCGCGTCGCATTCTCCTATTTCTCGGAGCTACTGGGACGGCGCACCGCAGGCGGCCTGCTCGGCTTCGGCGCCGGTGCGCTGACAATCGTTGCCGGCTACCACTATGACGCGACGCTGTTCGGCGTGTCGACCTTCTGGCTATTGCTGGGTGCCGCGTTCTTCTTCGCTGACGGCGGCTTTGCGATCGTCGGGCCCTACGCTGCGGAGGTGTGGCCATCGCATCTGCGCACCACTGGCATGGGGTCGGCCTATGGCTTCGGCGGCATCGGCAAGATCATCGGGCCGGTCGGCCTTGCCTTGATCGTCGGCTCGAGCAACTACCTCAAGCCGGACGTGCCGCTGACCCAGATTCCGACCGCCTTCGTGTATCTCGGCTGCTGGTTCCTGATGGCGGGGGCCGTCTATTACTTCTTCGGCCTGGAGACCCGAGGCAAGTCGATCGAGCAGATCGACAAAGAGCTGAACGCGACGGCCGACGTCGCGGCCTCGGCGACGATCCGACAAGCGTGAGGAAGCTCGCCATGGCTATGACCTCAGACGATCTTGTCGGCGATCGGGAGGTGATCGCCCGCGCCGAAGCGATCCGGGGCGACGTTGCCGCCGCCTCCGACAGCATCGAGACAACGCGCCGGCTGCCGCCCGATCTGCTCGACCGGCTGCACGAGGCAAGGCTGTTCCGCCTGTTGCTGCCGCGCTCGTCGGACGGGATCGAGACCGATCCAGTCACCTTCTTTCACGTCATCGAGACCATCGCCAAGGCCGATGCATCGACGGCGTGGTGCCTGAGCCAGGCCGGCGGCTGCGCGATGTCGGCGGCCTATCTCGACCTGCCGGTGGCACGGGAGATCTTTGGCGAGCCTCGCGCGGTGCTCGCCTGGGGGCCGGGACCGAAGGTCAAGGCTGTGGAATGCGAGGGCGGCTATCGCGTCACGGGCATCTGGTCATTCGCCTCCGGCGGACGGCACGCCACCTGGCTCGGCGCCCACTGCCCGATCTATGCGGCCGACGGCTCGCCCAAACGCGACGCCAATGGCGAGCAGCTCGAGCGAACCATGCTGGTGCGGACCGAAGACGTCGAATGGACCGACATCTGGAACACGGTTGGCCTGCGCGGCACCGCCAGCGATCAGTTCGCGCTCAATGACTTCTTCGTCCGCTCCGACCATTCGATCACCCGCGAGTTCGACCGCGAATGCCGCGAGACCGGCCCGCTGTACCGGATGAGCAACCACACCTGCTATCAGGTCGGCTTCGCCGGCGTCGCCTGCGGCATTGCCCGCGGCGCGCTCGACCACTTCGTCGATGTCGCCCGCAACAAGGTGCCGCGTGGCATGAAGAGCCCGATCCGGGACAATGCGGTGGTGCAATCGGCCCTGGCGCAGGCCGAGGTCAATCTACGTGCCGCCCGCGCTTTCCTGCTGCAGTCGATGGCCGATATCTGGAAGGACCTGGTGGCCGGCCACAGCATCACCGTGGCGCAACGCATGACCATCCGGATGGCGGCAACGCACGCGATCCACAAGGCGCGCGAAGCCGTCGACTTTGCCTACAACGCCGCCGGCGCCACCGCGATCTTCGAAGGGCATCCGCTCGAACGGCGCTTCCGCGACATCCATACCGTGACCCAGCAATTGCAGGGCCGGCTCAGCCACTTCGAAACCGTCGGCGCCTGGATGCTGGGCGCCGATGCGGACCTCGCCTTTGTCTAACCTGACTTCTCAAGGAGAAGAACCATGCCATTGGGCGGACTGCAGCATTACACCATCGAGCCACAGGATCTCGAGAAGACCAAGGAGTTCTATTGCGACGTGCTCGGCCTGGAGAATGGTGACCGGCCGCCACTCGATTTTCCCGGTTACTGGCTCTATTCGGGCGGCCAAGCGACCGTGCATCTGATGGGGACCCGCAAGCCGCGCGAGGGCATTGTGGTGCGCGGCACCGAGAAGACATACGAGGACACCGGCCGCCTCGACCATATCGCCTTCGCCGCCACCGATGTCGATGCAGTTCGCAAGCGTCTAGAAGCCAGGAAGGTCCAATTTCGTGAGCAGATCGTGCCACGGACCGGCGATACCCAGATCTTCCTCTACGACCCCGATGGCATCGGCGTGGAGTTGAACTTTCCGAAGAGCTGACCTGATATCGTTGGACCGCCCTGCCCTGATCGGCCGGCTGGCGGTCCAGTCGGTCGCTCTGTCACCGAGAGCGCCCGGTTCCCGACAAGGCCCCAAGTCGGCCATCAGTCGGGCGCGATCCGGTCCGTTTTTCTTCAAGATTAAATGACGATGTGGCCCCGCCGCGCCGCTGCGGCAGGATAGCCGGGAGTCGCGCCTTTAACCTACCCCAGGGCCTGGCGGCCCGGCTATTCGTCGCGGCTTGGCCCCCCGTTCAGCGTCAGTCGAGCCCGCGCTCGTGGCTAAGGCGCACCATTTCATTGACGAATATCTGTTTCTGCTTGTCGTCCAGAGTGGTGTAGAGCGGCTCAGCCGCGTCGGCGACGTTGCGCTGATCGACCGCACGATCGTTGAGGAATTGGGCCTCGTTGCGCATCTGCTCGATGATGTCGTCGGGCGGATCGCGTTGCGCCCGCGCGATGCGCAAGTTGACGCGGTCGGCACCGTTGTGCCCGAGATAGTGCATCGCGCTGCTAAATCCGGGCCATTGCTTCTCCTGCTCGGGCGTCAGGTTCAACTCCGCCTTGATCCGTTCGATGTTGGCGTCGCTGTTGGCGACGATCTGCTCGGCGGTGAGTTGCGGCGCCCCCTCCTGGGTCAGCACGGCCGGTTGCTTCGTTCCCCGGTCTTTGGCAGCCTTGGCTGACTTCGTACCCTTGGTCCCCTGCCTGTCGCCCGGCGCTGCCGGTTGAGACGGCGTGTTCTTGCCGGCGGCGTTGTTGGGAGTATTGGCATTGTTGCCGGTGAAGACACCGGTGACGCCGGTCACCACCCCGACCACCCCTCCGATCGCGCCGCCGAGGACGCCGCCGACCGGTCCGGCGGCCTTGGAGCCTTCACGAGCCCCCTTTTCGACGCCCTGCACGATCTGCGCATCGACGATGTGGGGCGCTGCCAACAGCATGATGGTGGCCGCCCCGACCGCGATGCACAGTTTCCACCGCACATGCGGCCTCGCTACCGGGATGGGCATGATCGGATCTCCATGATCGCTGGTGAGATTGAAGGCTTGTAGTTCATGCGGGGCAGTGCGCGTCGTCGACCGATCGGGAGCTTAGCGTTTCCAGCTTTGCCAAGTCTATCGGCGGCGGCGCGCCCGACGGTGACGACACGTCCGACGCCCGCTCCGCGTTGCTGCCAGGCGGGGAACCTGCGGCTCAACGGCGCACCATCGCAAACACTGTGCACGGCGGCTCACGCGTGCGACGCAGCATGATCGCCAAAGCTGCTGCCATCGGCCTGCAATCGCAATCACGCGCGCGGCATTGCCTGCGATTTGACCACAACATTAGTTCAATGCATGCCGCTCTGTGATTTCTCGACAGACGCCGGCAATTCTGTTCTGATCGGCAATAACGAAATCTCACGACGTCGCGCGAATGCGACGCGCAGAAGAATAACAATGAGATTTCCAAAGTCTTTTGTCCGTCGGCTCGCCAGGGAGGGAATGCCATGTCACGGAAGAAGCTTTCACGACGACAATTCGTTACTGCGACAGCGCTGTCATCGGCGGCGCTGATCACGGCCCCCTATGTCCGTGGCGCCTACGCGGCCGGCAAGCTCTCGATGGGCTTCTGGGATCACTGGGTGCCCGGTGCCAACAAGGCCTCGACCGAGTTGGTCAACGAGTGGGCCGCGAAAGAAAAGGTTGAGGTCCAGCTCGACTACATCACGAGCCAGGGCAACAAGAACATCGTGACAATCGCCGCCGAGGCCCAGGCCAAATCCGGTCACGACATTTTCCAGATGCCGACATGGTGGCCGCAGTCCAACGCCGAGCTGCTCGAGCCCGTCAACGACATCATGGAGCCGCTGATCAAACTGAACGGCGAGGTCAACGGCACGGTCAAGTATCTCGGCCAGGCCGATGGCAAATGGCTTGGAGTTCCCGCCAGCGTCGGCAGCCAGATCAAAGGCCCCTGCTCGCGCATCGACCTGATGAAGAAGCTCGCCAACATTGACGTGCAGGCGATGTACCCGGCCGGAAGCCAGCCAAAGGCCGACAACTGGACGCTGGACACATTCCTGAAGGCTGCGGAAGCTTGTCACAAGGGCGGCTACCCATTCGGCATCGGTCTCGGCGAGACCAGCGATAGCGTCGACACCGCAGGCGCGATCTTCCAGTCATTCGGCGCCCAGCTCGTCGATGCCAAGGGCAACCTGACGGTTAAGACCGACGCGGTGCGCCAGGCCCTCGACTTCTACAAGAAGCTGATCGCCTTCCTGCCGCCCGACGTCTCGGCCTGGGACGATGCGTCCAACAACAAGTGGCTGGTGTCCGGCAAGGGCGCGATGATCATGAACCCGCCGAGCGCGTGGGCGGTCGCCAAACGCGATGCGCCGCAGGTCGCCGAGCAATGCTGGACCCACGGCTTCCCAGCCGGCCCCAAGGGACGCTTCGCCCCGTACCTGCCGTTCTTCTGGTCGATCTGGTCATTCTCCAAGAACAAGGAGGCAGCCAAGAGCTTGCTGTCGTTCCTGTCGCAGCCGGCATCGATCGAAAAGATGGTGGTCGCGAGCGGCGGCTATGATCTGCCGGCCTACGAGAAGCTCACGACCTTGAAGGTCTGGGCTGAGGAAGAGCCGCCGAAGGGCACGCTCTACCACTACCCGAACCCCTACAACCATCAGACGCTGTCGATCGCGGCCTCGCCGGCACCGCCCAAGGTCGCGCAGCAAATCTACTTCCAGGCCACGCTGACCAAGATGTGCCTGAGATACCACCAGGGTGAGAGCATGGAGAGCACGCTCGCCTGGGCCGAAGGCGAGTGCGAAGGCTTCATGCGAAGCTGACGAAACCTGAGCTCTCGCGATGGCCTGCGATGGCGGCCGCACGAGAGTTCACCTTCCATACCGGCCGCCGCTTCGGCGGCCGGTCCTACAACCAACCGCGCAAAGGACCTGCGTCATGGTTGATGTCACTCTGCAGTCGAACCGCGTTGCGACAGCCTCGCGCAAGCGCACCAGTTTACGCAACGCGCTGCGGCGCAAGTCGATGGTCGCGTTCCTCATGACGCTGCCCTTGATCCTGCTCGTTGCCGTGCTCGTGCTCTATCCGGCGCTTTATTCCTTGCATCTGGCGACGCTGAATAAGGCGATGACGAAGTTCGTCGGCTTTGGCAATTTCCAGTTCCTGTTCAAGCGCGACACCTTCTGGCTGGTGGTCAAGCAATCCTGCATTTTCGCCATCTCGGCGGTGATCTTCAAAGCGCTGATCGGCTTCATCGTCGCGCATTTCGTGCACAATGTGCCGGCCAAGAAGCAGCGGAAATGGCGCGGCATGCTGCTGGTGCCGTGGGTGATCCCGCCGGCGATGAGCACGCTGGCCTGGCTCTGGCTGTTCGACCCCTCCTACAGCGCGTTCAACTACACGCTCTCGCTGTTCGGTATCGGACCGATCCCGTGGACCGGCGACGCGATGTGGGCGCGCTTCTCCGTTATCCTGGTCAACGTCTGGTACGGCGCGCCGTTCTTCATGATCATGTATCTGGCGGCGCTGAAATCGGTGCCCGAGCAGCTCTATGAGGCCGCGGCCATCGATGGCGCCAACTGGTGGCAGCGCATCTGGTATGTGACGCTGCCGATGATGCGCAACATCATCGCGATCACGACCCTGTTCTCGTTGATCGTGACCTTCGCCAATTTCGACATCGTGCGCATCCTGACTGCCGGCGGCCCGCTCGACCACACCCACATCTTCGCGACCTGGGCGTTCCGCGTCGGCATCGAGGGCAGCGATATTCCGCTCGGCGCCAGCGTCTCGTTGTTCATGGTGCCGATCCTGGCGATCGCGGCGATCTTCATCCTGCGCGACGTCACCAAACGCGGGAACGAAGCCTGATGAGCACGGTTACGATCGACAAATCCGGACCTCGACGGAAGGTCAAATACGGCAGCATGAGCCGCGACCGCGCTTGGGCGCTGCGGTGGTCCTATTTCTTCCTGGTGTTGTTTGCGATCTTCTCGCTGACGCCGCCGCTTTATATGCTGATCACCTCGCTGAAGAGCAGTGCTGAAATCTCGGCGGCGACCAATCCGTGGTGGGTGTTTCATCCGACGCTTGAGAATTACATCGAGCTGTTGACCTCGAACCAGTTCCTGCGCTTCTTCTGGAATTCGGCATGGGTCTCGATCATCGTGGTGACCATCACCATGCTGATCAGCGTGCCGGCCGCCTTCGCGCTGGCGCGGATGAAGTTCTGGGGCTCGGCCACGCTCGCGACCGGCGTATTCCTCACCTATCTCATTCCCGACAGCTTGCTGTTCATTCCGCTGTTCAAGATGTTCGCGCAGTTCGGCGACTGGACCGGCATTCAGCTCGTCAACCGCTGGTACGTTCTGCTGTTTATCTATCCGACGCTGACGGTGCCGTTCTGCACCTGGATCATGATCGGCTATTTCGCCTCGATCCCGAAGGAGCTCGATGAGGCTGCGATCATCGATGGCGCGAGCTGGTTCCAGACGCTGACGCGTATCTTCATCCCGGTCGCGTTGCCCGGCCTGATCGCGGCGACGATCTTTGCCTTCACCGTGTCCTGGGCACAGTTCCTCTATCCGCTGGTGTTCACGACTTCGACCGACCAGCTCGTGCTGCCGGTCGGCATCATCACCACCCTGATCAAGGGCGACGTCTTCAACTGGGGCCAGATCATGACCGGCGCCCTGCTCGGCGCCGCGCCGCCGCTGATCATCTATGCCTTCCTGATGGACTACTACATTGCCGGCCTGACCGCCGGTGCGACAAAGGGTTGAACACGGTAAAGGTAGGATTCATGGCAGACGTTACGTTGCGCAAGGTGGTGAAACGTTATGACGACGTCGAGGCGGTGCGCGGCATCGACCTCGACATCGCCGACCATGAGTTCGTGGTGCTGGTCGGTCCCTCCGGCTGCGGCAAGTCGACCACGTTGCGGATGATCGCCGGCCTCGAGGACATTTCCGACGGCGACATCATGATCGGCGGCGACGTCGTCAACGACGTGCCGCCGAAGGACCGCGACATCGCGATGGTGTTCCAGAACTACGCCCTTTACCCGCACATGACGGTCGCCGAGAACATGTCGTTCGGGCTGCGGCTGAAGCACTATCCGAAGGCCGAGATCAAGACCCGGGTCGCCGAAGCCGCGCGCATGCTCGACATCACGGACCTGATCGACCGCAAGCCGAAGCAGCTCTCCGGCGGCCAGCGTCAGCGCGTCGCGATGGGACGCGCGATCGTGCGCAATCCGAAGGTGTTCCTGTTCGATGAGCCGCTGTCCAACCTCGACGCCAAGCTGCGCGTGCAGATGCGGATCGAGATCAAGAAGGTGCACCAGAAGGTTCGCACCACGACCGTGTACGTCACCCACGACCAGGTCGAGGCGATGACGCTGGCCGACCGCGTGGTGGTGATGAACCACGGCCGCATCGAGCAGATCGGCACGCCCAACGAGCTCTATCACAAACCGGCGACCCGGTTCGTCGCGAGCTTCATCGGCTCGCCGGCCATGAACTTCGTGCCGTGCCGGCTCGAGGACGACGCAGGCAGGCTGCAGATACGGCTGACCGACCGCCTCGCCTTCCCGGTGCCGCCACAGCGGGCAGTCCGCTACCAGACCGTGCCGCGGACCGACAAGCTGCTGCTCGGCATCCGGCCCGAGCATCTCGCCGAGTCCAGACCGCATGCCGAGCCCGGCGTCGAGCCGTTCGACGCGCAGCTCGACGTTACCGAGCCGATGGGCATGGAGACCCTGGTCTACTTCACGCTCGACGGCACCCAGGTCTGCGGCCGGGTCAGCCCCAACGCCGGCGCGCAGGATGGCAGCCCGCTCCGATTGGCTGTGGACCTTAACAATATGCATTTGCTAAACGAGGTGACCGGCGCCGTCCTTTGACGGCGCACAAGAAACCTCAAGGGCAGGAAATGGCCACCAACAAGAACAAGATTTTCGTCACCCAGACATTGTCGCCGGGGGCGCGCGCTCTCCTCAACGAGCGGGACGACATCGAACTCATCGAATTTCCGAACCTGATCTCCGCCAAGGATTTCCAGGCCATGCTGCAGCAGCACGCGCCGGTGCATGGCGTGGCGCTCGGCGCGACCCGCTTCGGCGAGGCTGAACTCGAGGCATCAAAGGACATGAAGGTGGTGACGCGGATTGGCGTCGGTTACGACGCCGTCGACGTGCCTGCACTGTCCCGTCGCAAGGTGCCGCTGATGGTCGCGGGCACCGCAAACTCCCCATCGGTCGCAGAACAGGCGCTGTTCATGATGCTGACGCTGGCCAAGCGCGCGCAGGAAATGCACGCCATGGTGAAGGAAGGTACCTGGGCGAGCCGTCTCGGCGTGTTGCCGTTCGATCTCTACGGCAAGACGGTCCTGATCGTGGGCTTCGGCCGCATCGGCACCCGCACAGCCAAGCGCTGCCTGGCAATGGAAATGAATGTGCTGGTGTACGATCCCTATAAGTCCGCCGCCGAGATCACGGCAGCCGGCTGCGAAGCAGTGCCAGATCTCGACGCGGCTCTGCCGCGGGCGGATTTCGTCACCATCCATTGCCCAAAGGCGCCGGAGACGGTCGGCATGTTCAATGCGGCCCGGCTCAGGCGGATGAAGCCGACCGCCTACCTCATCAACACCGCGCGCGGTGGCATCGTCGATGAAAGGGCGCTGCACGACGCGCTGGTATCGGGCAAGCTCGCCGGTGCCGGTCTCGACGTCTTCGAGGTCGAGCCGCCGCCGGTCGGCCAGCCCCTGCACGACTTGCCGAACGTGATCATGGCGCCGCACGTCGCCGGCGTTACCGTCGAGGCGGTCGATCGGATGAGCGAGCAGACAGCGCGCAATATCCTGAGCGTTCTGGACGGCAATCCGCTGCGCCAGAACGTCATCAATCAGGACGTCCTCGGCTGAGCTTCAGTCTCCCTCGTTCGCGCCGCGGCCGATCCAGTCGGTCGGCCCGGCGATGTGGAGCATCGATATGGGTTTCAAGGAATTCGGCAATTACGACGCGGTTGGTCTCGCGGAACTCGTCCGCAAGAAGGAAGTGACCGCAAAAGAGCTGCTCGACGAGGCGATCGCGCGTACCGCGAAGGTCGACCCGCAGATCAACGCGGTCGTTGTCAAGCATTACGACTATGCCGAGCGCCAAATCGCCAAGGGTCTGCCTGACGGCCCCTTCACCGGCGTTCCGTTCCTCCTCAAGGATCTCGATCCGCTCGAGGGCACGCGCACCACGTCGGGCGCCAGCGTGCTGAAAGAGTTCGTCGCCGATCACAACAGCACGCTGGCCCAGCGCTTTCTCGACGCCGGCGTCACGGTTTTCGGCAAGAGCTCGAGCCCGGAATTCGGGCTGATGCCGACCACGGAAACCCGCTTGTTCGGGCCGACCCGCAACCCATGGAATCTCGATCATTCCTCGGGCGGCTCCTCCGGCGGCGCCGCCGCGGCGGTGGCAGCGCGCATCCTGCCCGTCGCGCACGCCAGCGACGGTGGCGGCTCGATCCGAATTCCGGCTTCGGCCTCCGGCGTGTTCGGCATGAAGCCGAGCCGGGCGCGCAATCCGGTCGGTCCGGACCGCGGCGAAGGCTGGGGCGGCTTCTCCGTCGGCCATGTGCTCAGCGTCAGCGTCCGCGACAGCGCAGTGATGATGGACGCGGTGCACGGTCCCGAACCATCGAGCCCCTACGTCGCGCCGCCGCCGGAGCGGCCGTTCTCGCAGGAGGTTGGCCGCGATCCGGGCCAGCTTCGCATCAGCTTCACCGACAAGTCGCCCTACGGCGATGCAATCGATCCCGAGATTGCCGCCGCGGTCCGCGATGTCGCCGGGCTCCTGGCGGGGCTCGGCCACCACGTCGAGGAGCGTGCGCCGGTGCTGGCTGTCGATCCAGCTCCGGTGATGGCGGCGATCGTCGGCGGTAACACGGCATTGACGGTGCGGCTGCTCGAGCAACGGTTCGGCCGCGCCTTGACCTCCGACGATGTCGAGCACCTCACCCTCGCCAGCGCCCAGAATTCCCTCAAGCTGACACCGGCGGACTATGTCGCCGCCCAGCTTGCCGCGTTCCAGATTTCGCGGGGGCTCGCGACCTTCTTCGAAGGCTGCGACGTCTTCCTCAGCCCGACGTTGTGCGCGCCGCCGCTCCGGCTCGGCGAGCTGAACACGATGTCGGAGGACTTGGGCCACATCGCGCCGATCCTGCGTCGGTACATGCCGGGCACTTCGATGTTCAACATGTCCGGTCAGCCGGCCATGTCTGTCCCCTTGGCCTGGAATAAGGCCGGACTGCCGCTCGGGATGATGTTCGCGGCCAAGCTCGGCGAAGAAGGACGCCTGTTCCGCCTTGCCGGCCAGCTCGAGCAGGTCCGCCCGTGGCGCGACAAGCTCCCGCCGGTTTGTGCGTAGGCTGACAAAGGGTAGCTAGATCAGGTAGATAGAGTCGCGCCGGCGAACCCGGCCGATGCCTTGCCTGGAGACCGAATGGTGCCGCACGACGACCCGACCGACAACGCGCTTGCGGCGATCGCGAGCATTCTCGACCAGTCGACCACGCCTCCCGAACCGGTCAAGGCGGCGGACAATCCGTCGGCCGCTGTCGACCCGGTCGACGAGCCATCGTCCGAGGTAGCGATGCCTCCGCCTCTGCCGCCATCCGACGAGCCCATGCGGAGCGAACCAGAGCCGCGCCAAGTGCAGCAGCCCCAACTGGAGCAGACCCAGCCGATCGAGGCCAATGGCTACGCCAAAACTGGCCCTGGACCGATGGCGGCGCTCCGCTTTCGCTGGACGGTGCGCGAGGACGGCGGGCGCTATTACGTCGACGAGACCTTTGGCGAGGGATCGACCCCGCTGGTTAACGGCCCCATGGAGGCGGCCGCCGCGATCAGGTTCGTCGACGATCGCGAGGCCGAGGCGCGGCGGCGCTTCGAGCATTTCAAGCAGGCGATGATCGGCCGCACGGCGCCGACCAGTCTCGCACCCAACGACGACGGCGAGGCTTAGCCCTATCGAGATTGCGGCCGGCCCCTGGCCACTTGGGATGCCGGCACGGACGGTCGTCGGATTGACGGAGAAGTTGATGTTTCGTGCATTGGTCGGCCTCGCCTTGGCTATGTTGCTGTCTGCCGCTCAAGCGCAGCACGCGCCATCCCGTCTCGACGAAATTCTCGCGCGCGGCACGCTGCGCGTCGGCATGACCGGCGACTACCTGCCCTTCACCTATCTCGACCAGGACACGAAGACATTCCGCGGCTTCGACGTCGACATGGCACAAGCGCTCGGCAAGGCGCTCGGCGTCAAGGTCGAGTTCGTGCCGACCTCATGGCCGCAGATGATGAAGGATTTCGAGGCCGACAATTTCGACATCGCGATGGGTGGCGTCTCCATCACCTTTGACCGGCAGAAGAAGGGCCTGTTCTCGACCCCGATCATGCGCGAAGGCAAGACGCCGATTGCGCGCTGCGCCGACAAGGGCAAGTACGACACGCTCGCCGAGATCGACAGGCCGGGCATCCGCATCGTCGTCAATCCCGGCGGCACCAATGAGCGCTTCGCGCGCGCCAACGTGAAGAGCGCGGAGATCCGCGTGTTCAACGACAACACGAAGATCTTCGACGAGATCGCCAAGGGCGACGCCGACCTGATGATGACCGATGCGTCAGAGACACGCTATCAACAGAGGCTGCATCCGGGCGTGCTCTGCGCGGTGCATCCCGACAAGCCGTTCGACTTTGCAGAAAAGGCCTATTGGCTGCAGCGCGACGTGGCGCTGAAGGATTTCGTGGACCAGTGGCTGCACATCTCGAAGGAAGACGGCACGTACAAGAAGATCTACGCCGCATGGTTTGATTAGTCAGCCGAAGTCCATCACTTCGGCGCACCTGGTCGTGATCGAGTGTCGGGACCCGGATTGAGCGCCGCGCAATCCGGGCCACCGATCAGCGCCTCAGCCGACCTTGCCGTCGTATTCCTCGTCCGTGACGTGCTCCATCCAGGTCGAGTAGACGCCGTCAAGCGCCTCCTGCATGGCGATGTGTGTCATGCTGTTTCCGGGCGAGGCACCGTGCCAGTGCTTCTCGTTCGGTGGAATCCAGACGACGTCGCCGGGCCGTATCTCCCTGATGGGGCCGCCCTTGGCCTGCACCCGGCCGATGCCCGAGATCACGTAAAGCGTCTGGCCGAGCGGATGGGTGTGCCAGGCGGTCCGTGCGCCCGGCTCGAACGACACGCGCGAGGCGTTCAGCCGCGCCGGCGCAGGCGCCATGTTGATGGGGTCCTGCAGCACTGTGCCGGTAAAGTTCTCCTTCGGCGCGCGGCGGGTTGGCCGCGAGCCGGCAACGTGGATATCCATGGGCTTACCTCGCTCTTCTCAAGTTATTTCTTGCTGGCGGCGTAGCGTGCCTTGGTCTCGGCGTTCATCGGATAGAGCCCGGGCAATTGGGCGCCGTTGTTCACCTCGTTGACGATCCACGCCTCCATCCGTTCCTGCTCCGGCCCTTCCGCCAGCACGTGGTCGAGGAACGCCTGCGGGATCAGCACCGCGCCATCCTGGTCGGCAACGACGACGTCGTTCGGGAACACGGCAACGCCGCCGCACCCGATCGGCTCGCCCCAGCCGACGAAGGTCAGGCCCGCGACCGACGGCGGCGCCGCATAGCCGTCGCACCACACTGGAAGGCCGGTGCCGAGCACGCCCTCGACATCGCGCACGACGCCGCCGGTGATCAGGGCGGTCACACCGCGCTTGACCATGCGGGCACAGAGGATGTCGCCGAAGATGCCGGCATCGGTGATGCCCATGGCGTCGACCACGGCAATGCAGCCTTCCGGCATCGCCTCGATCGCGGTACGGGTCGAGATCGGTGACGACCAGGATTCCGGCGTCGCCAGATCCTCGCGAGCCGGCACGAAGCGCAGCGTGAAGGCGGGGCCGACCAACCGCGTTGTGCCCGGCCGCAGCGGCTTGGTGCCGCGCATCCAGACGTTACGCAGGCCCTTCTTGAGCAGGACCGTGGTTATGGTGGCGGTGGAGACGTGCGATAGCGTCGCGATCGCTTCGGCAGACAGGGACATCGGGACTTGAGGCTCCGGTAGGAGGAAACAAACGGCTGCATCTTGCGGGGCGAAGCCCCTGCGTCAAGGGCTGTGGCGAAATCCTCCGATCATCCAAATTTATCGTCGGCATGCCGATTAATTTATTGAAGTTGCTACATCATTTTGCACACGGCGAATTCCGTTCCGCGCTAAAACACGCTAGCTTGATGCGCGACGAGTTTGCTTGACCCAATGGCCGAACCCCTAAGCCCTCCCCGTCTTTTGCCGAGTGGCGACAGTGCCATCACGGTGGAATTCAGCCGCACCATCGACGATGCCGCTAATCGACGCGTGCTGGCACTCGACCGCATCATCGCCGCGGAGCCGATCGCAGGCATCACCGAGACCGTGCCGACCTATCGCTCGCTGCTGGTGCACTACGATCCCGTGCAGATCGGCTTCGACGCGCTCGGCGAGCAACTGCTCGCGCGGGCAGCCCGGGCGCTGCCGACCGCGACCGGTGCGCGGCGCTGGCGCATCCCCGTTGCCTATGGCGGCGAGAACGGCATCGACCTTGAGGACGTGGCGAAGGCGCTCGATACTACGCCGGACGAGATCGTCGCGCGTCACACAGCGGGTGACTATCGGGTCGCGATGATCGGTTTTACGCCCGGGTGGTCCTACCTGAGCGGCCTGGAAGAGTTCCTGCACATGCCGCGTCGGAAGGATCCGCGGCTGCTGACCCCCGCCGGCACCATCTCGATCGGCGGCATCCAGACCGGCATCCAGTGCCTTGCCGGTCCGAGCGGCTGGCATCTGCTCGGCCGTACTGCCGTCAGGACCTACCAGCTCCATCGCGATCCGATCTTCCTGCTGGAGCCGGGCGACGCCATCACCTTCACGGCGGTGGACGCCAAGACCTTCGCCGAGCAGGACCGCGCCGCCGAGGCCGGCAAATTCATCGCCGAACTGGTGAGGCCATGAGCAAGCTTGTCGTCACCTCGATCGGTCCCGCAAGCTCGGTTCAGGACAGCGGCCGTCCGGGATCGCAGCGCTACGGCCTGACGCCGAGCGGCGCCATGGACCGGTTGGCGCTGGCGGTTGCCAATACGCTGGTCGGCAACGAGCTGTTCGCCGCCGCAGTCGAGATCGGCCCGTTTGGCGCGACCTTTACGGCACGCGGCGCCGTGCGGGTGGGACTTGCGGGGGCCTCGCGCAATGCCGATATCGGCGGCCGCGCGGTCACGGTCAACAGTTCCGCGACGCTCGCGGACGGCGAGACCCTGACACTTGGCTTTGCCCGCGGCGGATCGTTCAGCTACCTCGCGATTGAACGTGGCATCGAAGGCGAGCCGATGTTCGGCAGCCTCGCGGTCAACGCCCGTGCCGGGCTCGGGAGTCCCTACCCGCGGCCATTGCAGGATGGCGACGAGCTGACGACGCAAGCTGCGAGCGGCGCGGCCGAGCGCCGGATCGAGCTGCCGGCCACCACTGACGCGCCGATCCGCATCGTGTTCGGACCGCAGGATGACGAGTTCTCCGAGGAGAGCAAAAAGCTGTTTCTCGACAGCGAATGGAAAATATCGGCCACCAGCGACCGCATGGGCTATCGGCTCGAAGGTCCGGTCATCAAGCATCTCGACGGCCACAACATCGTGTCGGACGGCACGGTGAACGGCAGCGTCCAGATTCCGGGCAACGGCCAGCCGATCGTGCTGATGCCGGACCGCGGCACCAGCGGCGGCTATCCGAAGATCGCAACCGTGATATCAGCCGACTTCGGCCGCTTCGCGCAGATCTCAGCCGGCCGCCCGTTCCGCTTCAAGGCCGTGACGATGGCGGAGGCGCAGGCGGAGGCAAGCAAGTTCCAGGAGCTGCTGCGCTCGCTGCCGGAACGGCTGCGCGGCATCGAGGATTTCGGGCTTAACCTCGAAGCGCTGAGAGATGCCAACGTCGCAGGCCAGGCCGTCAGCGCCATCGACGCTACGACCTGGCAGGTCGCCGTGCCATAGAGCATGATCCGGAAACGTGCGAGCAGGTTTCCTTTGCGGCAAGTGCAAAATGTTTGCTGGAGATCATGCAAACAACAGAGCGCACTCACAACAACGGAGCGATCGTCATGACCTCAACCATCGACCTCAATTGCGATCTCGGCGAAAGCTTCGGTCCTTGGGAAATGGGTAATGACGCGGCGATGATCGAGCTTGCGACCTCGGTCAACGTCGCCTGCGGCTTCCACGCCGGCGATGCCGACATCATGCGGCAGACGGTTGAGCTTGCGAAGGCGCGCGGCGTCAGCGTCGGCGCCCATCCCGGCTATCGCGACCTGCACGGCTTCGGCCGCCGCCCGGTGCCCGGGCTGAAATCGTCCGAGATCGAGAACCTCGTCGCCTATCAGATCGGCGCGTTGCAGGCGATCGCGACTGCCGCCGGCCACAAGGTCACGCACGTGAAGGCGCACGGCGCGCTCTCCAACGTCGCCTGCGAAGACGACATGACCGCGAAGGCAATCGCCAACGCGATCAAGGCGGTCGATCCCAGCCTCGTCTTCGTGGTGCTGGCGAATTCGAAGCTGGTCCGTGCCGGAGAGGCCGCCAACCTGCGGATGGCGCATGAAGTGTTCGCCGACCGCGCTTACGAAGACGACGGCAACCTGGTTTCGCGCAAGAAGCCCGGCGCGGTGCTGCACGATCCCAAGGCGATCGCAGACCGCGTGGTGCGGATGGTGCAGGACGGCGCGGTGGTGTCCGTCACCGGCAAGGTCATCAAGATGCAAACCGATACCGTCTGCATCCATGGCGACACACGTGGGGCCGTCGACATCGCGCGCGGCGTCCGTGAGGCGTTGAAGAATGCCGGCATCGCCGTCGCGCCGTTCAAGACCGCGCACTGAGTTGCCAGCAAGCAGAAGGGGCCGGCGCTACCGCCGACCCCTTTTGGATTTCATTGAGAATCTTGGGCCCGAAGCTTCAGAACGGGTGAACGGAAAGCGTGCCGAACACAATTGCCGCGATCACCGCAAAGGCGCCGTAGAGTGCCGCGGTGTGAATCTTGGTCCCGGTCTTCCGTGAAAAGGTTCGCGCGTAAAGATGCAGGCGGGCTTCCGCCGATAGCTCGCGCATGGTCGATCTCCAACGCCCCATTTGCAAGCTTATGGAATATCGTTCGGGCGCGGATTCAAGCGGCTCGCGAAAATAGTGATGCCGCCGCCTTCACAAAGTCGGTACCGAGCAAAAAATGCTTCGCCAGGGTCTCACGCGAGAACCTTATTCGCTCGAATTCGAACCATCGGGAACCGCCCTCATGCGCATCTTGCTGGAACCACCCCTCGTTCGTCAGTCAGGTCAACGGCCATTCAAGGTTTCCAGCGCCCGATCTTGAAGGCGGCCAGGTGCCCCGGAACGTCATTGGAATCGAACGGTGGACCGGCAAAGGCGCCGATCGGGTTGGCAGGCCCCGCCGAGCGCCCCGATGCGGCATCGTAAAGATCCGGCCTGAACACGGCCATCGCGGCCTTGAGCGCATCCGGCTTGAAGGGCGCCTGCCCCCAGCGGACCATCTGCGCATAGAGCCAGGCGGCCTGTGCCGGATCAGGCCGCGCCGCGGCCTCGCGGCCGACCAGCAGGTAGCGGCGGCTTTCGCGCATCGCACCGTCGGGCGCAATCTTCAACCTGCCGTCAAGCGTGCGCTGGACGACGCTGGCGTCGACGCCGATCCGCTCCGGCTGCGCGAGGATGTGCGCCACCTCGGACCGGTTCTGCGGATCCTCAATGAATTCGGCGGCACGCAGATGCGCGCGCACCAGCGCCGCCACCACATCGGGATGCTTCTCCGACCAGTTCTGGCGCACCGCCAGCACCTTCTCCACCGCGCTGAGCAGGATGTCGGCGACGAAATGCAGGATGTGGCCGATGCCGAGATCGACCGCGATCGAATTCCAGGGCGCGCCGACGCAGAACGCATCGACGTGCCCGTTGGCGAGGCTGTCCACCATGTAGGGCGGCGGCAACACCACGAGCTGAACATCCTCGTCGGGATCGACGCCGCCGGCGGCCATCCAGAAGCGCAATTGATAATTGTGCGTCGAGAACGGGAAGGTCATGCCGAAGATCAGCGGTTCGGCGCCGCGCGCCCGCCGCTTCGCCACCACGCGGGCGAGCGCGCGCGACGTGGCCATCGGATCGAAGCGATCGCCGTCGATCTCGTCCATCAAGTCGGCGTAAAGCGCCGGTGATACCGTAATCGCATTGCCATTGAGCCCGAGATTGAACGGCGCAACGATCGGAACCTTGACGTGACCGAGCCCGAGGCTCGAGGCGATCGCGACCGGCGCCAGCAGGTGGGCGGCGTCAAACAGTCCGATATTCAGCTTGTCGCGGACGTTCGACCACGACACTTCCCGCACCAGGGTGACGTCGAGGCCTTCGGCCGCCGTGAACCCCTTGTCGGCGGCGACGATCAGGGCTGCGGCATCGACCAGCGGAATGAACCCGATGCGCAATGGTATGGTCATTTCAGCAGCTCCGACGCTGTCAGGATCGATTGCGCAATCTCCCCGATCTTCTTTTTCTCGCGCATGGCGGTCGAGCGCATCAGCACGTAGGCCTCCTCCTCGGTCAGCCCCTTCATCTTCATCAGGATGCCCTTGGCGCGGTCGATCACCTTGCGCTCCTCCAGCGCGTGCTTGGTGCGATCGAGCTCGTCCTGCAGTTTGGCAAAGGCATTGAAGCGGGAGACGCAGAGATCGAGGATCGGCTTGATGCGCTCCTTCTTCAGGCCGTCCACGATGTAGGCGGAAACCCCCGCATCCACCGATGCCTGGATCGAGGCGGCATCGCTCTGGTCGACGAACATCGCGATCGGCCGCCGGACCGCGCGGCTGACCTGGAACATCTGTTCCAGCACGTCGCGGCTCGGGTTCTCGAGGTCGATGACGATGATTTCGGGGTCGAGCGCGTAGATCCGCGCCAGTAGGCTCTGCATCTCGCTGATATGGACGACGTCCGAATAGCCCGCCTCCCGCAGCCCCTCCTCCAGGATGGCTGCACGGATCGGGCTTTCGTCGACTATGACGATCTTGGGAGACGTCTCAACGTTCATCGACCACCGGGCACGATGCGATCCGACTGGACCGTGTCATGCCCTCATCCTCCTGTCTCGCCCCATTTCTTCGCGCGAACCGGCTCGAAAACGGCTCGCGCAAATCCCGGCAAGGCGCATCCATAACACGCCGATTGCGCCCGGAAAGGGTTGTAATTCTCGGCAATTGGGACTAGCTCCTGCCCATCAATCAGGCAGATCCAATCTATGCAGCAGGCCGCCGCGCCCAAAGTGAGCTTTGTTTCCTTGGGATGCCCCAAGGCATTGGTCGATTCCGAGCGCATCATCACGAGATTGCGCGCGGAAGGCTATGAGCTCGCGCGCAAGCATGACGGCGCCGATATTGTGATCGTCAATACTTGCGGCTTCCTCGACAGCGCCAAGCAAGAATCGCTGTCGGCGATCGGCGAGGCCATGGCCGAGAACGGCAAGGTGATCGTCACCGGCTGCATGGGCGCCGAGCCCGAGCAGATCGAGACCGCCTATCCCGGCGTGCTCTCGATCACAGGCCCGCAGCAATATGAGAGTGTGCTGGAGGCCGTGCACCGGGCGCTGCCGCCGGCCCACAATCCGCATCTCGACTTGGTGCCACCGCAGGGCGTGAAGCTGACGCCGCGGCACTACGCTTACTTGAAGATTTCCGAAGGCTGCAACAACCGCTGCAGCTTTTGCATCATCCCGAAGCTGCGCGGTGACCTGGTCTCGCGGCCGGCCAATGACGTGCTGCGCGAGGCCGAGCGGCTGGTGAAGGCCGGCGTCAAGGAGCTGCTCGTCATCTCGCAGGACACTTCGGCCTATGGCGTCGATCTGAAATATGCCGAGAGCCCGTGGCAGGACCGCAGCGTTCGCGCCAAATTCTTCGACCTCGCCAAGGAGCTCGGCGAGCTCGGCGCCTGGGTGCGGCTGCAATACGTCTACCCCTACCCGCATGTCGACGAGGTCATCGGTCTGATGACCGAAGGCAAGGTGCTGCCCTATCTCGACATCCCGTTTCAGCATGCGAGCCCGAACGTGCTGCGCGCGATGAAGCGGCCGGCGGCGCAGGAGAAGACGCTGGCGCGGATTCAGAAGTGGCGCGAGCAGTGCCCTGAGCTGACGCTGCGTTCGACCTTCATCGTCGGCTTCCCCGGCGAGACCGATTCCGATTTCGCCTATCTGCTCGACTGGCTCGAGGAAGCCCAGATCGACCGTCTCGGCTGCTTCAAATACGAACCGGTCGCCGGCGCCGCGTCGAATGCCATAGCCAACGCCGTGCCCGACGAGGTCAAGCAGGAGCGCTGGAATGCGCTGATGGCGCGCCAGCAGAAGATTTCGGCGAGACGCCTGAAGCGCAAGGTCGGCACCCGCCAGCAGGTGATTGTCGACGAGGTCGGTCCGACCGTGGCAAAGGGCCGATCGAAGGCCGATGCGCCGGAGATCGACGGCGCCGTCTATCTGTCGAGCCGCCGCCCGCTCAAGGTCGGCGAAATCGTCACCGCAAAGATCGAACGCTCCGACGAATACGATCTGCACGGCAGCGTCGCAGGATTCTGACACGCTTGACATGCAAGGCGCTTCGGCTGTATGGGCCTGCGCCATGAAGCTGAACCGGACCAACCGCCGCGCCATCTGCCGTCGTCGTACCAACGACGATGATGGGTCGCGCCGTGTCCGACGCCAGCGCTGATTAGCTAGACGATCAGCCAAGGTTTTCGAGAAGGCCGCGCCCCAAAGCGCGGCCTTCTCGCATTTCGGCCCGCCCCCAATCCCCCAGAACTGTCAGAGGAGATCGACATGACCAACGCCACCCATCCGTTCGACGCGCTGATGGACATCACCGCGCGCCCCGAGGTCGTGTTCGTGCGCGGTGCGGGCTCCTACCTCTGGGACGACAACCGCAACCGCTATCTCGATTTCGTGCAGGGCTGGGCCGTCAATCCGCTCGGCCATGCACCGACCGCGGTTGCCGAGGCGCTGGCCGCGCAGGCCAAGCGCCTGCTGACGCCGAGCCCTGCCTTCTACAACGGCCCCAGCCTTCAGCTCGCAAAGGCGCTGGTCGAGCAGAGCTGCTTCGATCAGGTGTTCTTTGCCAATTCAGGCGCCGAAGCCAATGAGGGCGCGATCAAGCTCGCCCGCAAATTCGGCGCCAAGTACAAGAACGGCGCCCACGAGATCATCACCTTCGAGGGCGGCTTTCACGGCCGGACGCTCGCGACCATGTCGGCCTCGGGCAAGAAGGCGTTCGAGCCGTTGTTCGAGCCCAAGGTGCCGGGCTTCCGGAAGGCAAAGCTGAACGACATCGAGTCGGTCCGCCGGCTGATCTCGCCCTCGACGGTCGCCGTGATGCTGGAGCCGATCCAAGGCGAAGCCGGCGTGTGGCCTGCGACCGATCAATTCATGCACGAGTTGCGGGCGCTGACCCAGCAGCGCGGCCTGCTCCTGATCGTCGACGAGATCCAGAGCGGCATGGGCCGGACCGGAAAGCTGTTCGCGTATCAGCATGCCGGGATCGAGCCCGACATCATGACGCTCGGCAAGGGCATCGGCGGCGGCGTGCCGCTCGCGGCGCTGCTCGCAACCGAGCATGCCTCCTGCTTTGATCACGGCGACCAGGGCGGCACGTTCAACGGCAATCCGCTGATGTGCGCTGCCGGCCTCGCCGTGCTGGAGCAAGTCGGCCAGCCCGACTTCCTCAAATCGGTGACCGATACCGGCCTGTTCCTCGAGAGCGAATTGCAGCGGCTGTCGTCGCGGCATGGACTCGGTGGCATCAGAGGCCGCGGCCTTTTGCTCGCGCTCGATCTCAAAATGCCGATCGGTGTCGCCGTCGTCGCACAGGCCTTCGCGGCCGGCGTGCTGATCAACTCGCCGCAGCCGGATACGCTGCGCTTCATGCCCGCACTCAACGTGACGCGCGAGGAGATCGCGGCGATGATCGATTGCTTGGATATGGTGCTGACTAAGGTCGGCGCGGCACGAAGAGTGGCGTAGCGATGATCGCAGTCATTCCGGGGCACGCGGAGCGTGAACCCGGAATCTCGAGGTTCCGGGTTCGATGCTGCGCATCGCCCCGGAACGATGTGGAACTACGGCCTCAAGATCGCCGCGCCCGTAGTGGCCCGGCTCTCCAGATCGATATGCGCCTTCCCCGCGTCCTTCAACGCATAGGCATGGTTGATCGGCACGTGCAGCTTGCCGTTGATCACGGCCGCAAACAGCGTGTCGGCGCCCTCCAGCAGCTCCTTGCGGGTGCCGACATAATCGTTGAGCTTCGGCCGCGTCGCGAACAGCGAGCCGTGATTGTTGAGCTCGGCGAGCGGGAACGGTGGCACCGGCCCCGAGGCATTGCCGAACGAGACGAACAGGCCGCGCGGGCGCAGGCACGACAGCGATCCCGGGAAGGTGGTCTTGCCGACACCGTCATAGACCACATCGCACAGCTCGCCGCGGCTGATCTGCTTGACGCGCTCGACGAAGTTCTCCTCGTTGTAGAGGATGACGTGGTCGCAGCCGTTGGCGAGCGCGAGATCGGCCTTCGCCTTCGAGCCGACGGTGCCGATGACGTGCGCGCCGAGCGCGTGCGCCCATTGGCAGGCCAGCAGCCCGATGCCGCCGGCTGCAGCGTGAATCAGCACGCGATGGCCGGGCTCGACCTTGAAGGTCTTGTGCAGGAGATACCAGACCGTCAGGCCCTTCAGCATCAGCACGGCACCCTGCTCATAGGTGATGTGGTCGGGCAGCTTCACGAGCTTCTCGGCCGGGATGACGCGCTCGGAGGCGTAGCCGCCGAGGTTGTAGTAATAGGCGACGCGATCGCCGGGATGGAAGTTGGTCACCCCCGGACCGACGGCCACGACCTCGCCGGACGCCTCATTGCCGGCGATGAAAGGCAGGCCTGGCGCCTTGTACAGGCCGGTGCGGAAATAGACGTCGATGAAGTTCACGCCGACCGCGTGCTGCCGGATCCGCACCTCGCCGACCCCGGGAGACGGCACCTCGACATCCTCATAGGTCAGGACTTCCGGGCCCCCCAATTTGTGCACCCGCACAGCCTTGGTCATGTCGATCGCTCCCTTTCATCTCAAGTGAAGCGAGCGAATGCCATCAGAGCCGTCTTGTCAACCGAGCCGCCTACCCCGCCGCCCTCTTGCGATTGCGTCGCGCCAGCACGTTGAACATCTCGACCGCGGCCGAGAACGCGATGGCGAAATAGATGTAGCCACGCGGGATGTGGAATTTGAATCCGTCGGCCACCAGCGCCACGCCGATCAGCACCAGGAAAGCCAGCGCCAGCATCTTGGTGGTCGGATGCTCCGCGACAAATCGCGCCACCGGCCCCGACGAGACGTACATGATGATACAGGCGATCACGACCGCAGCGATCATGATCTCGAGGTCCTGCGCCATGCCGATCGCGGTGATGATCGAATCCAGCGAGAATACCAGATCGACGATGATGATCTGCACGATCACCCAGAAGAATGCGCTGGCCGTCGCCTTGGCCTCGTCGGCCGTGTCTCGCGCCTCGACCTCGCCGTGAATTTCATGTGTCGCCTTGGCGATCAGGAACAGGCCGCCGCCGATCAGGATGAGGTCGCGCCACGACAGCGCGATACTCTTGATGGTGATCACCCGCTGCGTCAGCCCGATCAGCCACACCAGGATGCTGAGCAGGACGATGCGAAACACCAGCGCCAGCAACAGGCCGATCTGCCGCGCGCGGTTGGCCTGCGGCTGCGGAATCCGGGAAACGAGCACCGAGAGGAAGATCACGTTGTCGATGCCGAGCACGATCTCCAGGGCGGTCAATGTCAACAGCGCCGCCCAGGCCTCCGGGTTTGCGATCAATTCCATCATGCTCTGAGTGCTCTCACACGGCGGATCAGGGTATCGCTGCCGACGATGTAGGCCGCGATGACGCAGAGTGCGACTGTGACTGATGTCCCGACCATGAAGCCTTTCGCCACGGTGTACAGGGCGAGCAGCGCCCAGGCTGCGAGCAGCCAAAGGGTCAGCCAGCGCAGTCGCACCACGCGCAGCGGGTGCAGCACATGAAACGGCGCGAAGGTCAGCGCGATCAGGGTCGCAACCGCAAGCGTCGATAGCACCGGCGGCAGATGCAGCAGGAACAGATAGAACGCTGCGGCATTCCACAGCGCCGGGAAGCCGCGGAAATGGTTGTCCTCGGCCTTCATGCGGCGATCGGCGAAATAGAGCGCGCTCGAGACCACGATGCCGATGCCGAGAATCGGCGCGGCCAGCGGCAGCAGCATGCCGCTTGCGGTGATCGCATAGGCCGGCACGAACACGTAGGTGACGAAATCGACCACGAGGTCGAGCACCTCGCCGGACCAGTTCGGCTGCAACCGCACCACGTCGAGCTTGCGCGCCAGAGGACCGTCGATGCCATCGATGATCAGCGCCACGCCGAGCCAGCCGAACATGCTGGCCCAGTGCTCGCGCACCGCCTCCAGCATCGCCAGCAGCGCGACGCCCGCACCCAGCGCCGTGAAAATATGAACGGAAAATGCGGCGGTCCGCATCCGTTCCGGCAAGGACTCCGGCTGGCTGATCTGGTCCATCTGGCCGCAGTGCTATCAGGAATCGGCCCGCTTTGCATGTGTACTGTTGCGGCGTTCCGCCGCGTAAACCGCCGGACAACTTTGGTGGTTACCGATGGCTTGAAAATCGGGCCAACCATGTCATTTGTCCTGATATGACCGAGGACCTTCAGGTTTATGACGTTATTGTAATCGGCGGCGGTCCCGCCGGCCTGACGGCCGCGGTCGCCCTGGCCGTTGCCGGCGCGAGGACTGCGCTGTTGGCGCGCCGGGCGCCTTATGCCGATAATCGCACCACCGCGCTGCTGGGAGCCTCGACCGATCTCTTGGAACGGCTGGATGTCTGGCGGCGCTGTGGTGACAAAGCGGCGGCGCTCAAGACGATGCGTCTGGTCGACGATACCGGCCGCCTGATCCGTGCGCCCGAGGTGCGCTTCTCTTCCGAGGAGATTGGGCGCGAGCAATTCGGCTTCAACATCGACAACCGGTCGCTGGTCGCAGCGCTCGAGGAGCGCGCCGGCGAACTGCCGGCGCTGACGCGGTTCGATGACGAAGCCGCCGCGATTCTTCCTGACGTTACGGCAGTCACGGTGCAGACGCGGCAGGGCCGGTCCTTGTCGGCCCACCTCGTGGTCGGCGCCGACGGGCGCAACTCGCTGTCCCGCGAGGCCGCCGGAATTGAGGTCGTCAGGCGCGACCTCGGGCAATCCGCCCTCACCTTCAACATCACGCATGCGCGGCCGCACCGGAACATCTCGACCGAATTTCACACCGAGCACGGCCCCTGCGTGTTCGTGCCGCTCTCCGGCAACCGGAGCAGCGTGGTCTGGGTCTGCGCGCTCAAGGAGGCCGAGCGGCTGAAGGCGCTCGGCGATGACGACCTGTCCGCGGCGGCGGAGCGGCAATCCCATTCCATCCTCGGCCGCGTCCAGGTCGAGCCTGGACGCCATGTGTTTCCGCTCGCCATCGAGCGGCCCCGGCAATTCGCCAAGGACCGCGTTGCGCTGGTCGGCGAGTCCGCCCATGTGCTGCCGCCGATCGGCGCGCAGGGTCTCAATATGGGACTGCGCGACGCCGCCGATATCGCCGAGATCGCCGGCCAGGCCGTCTCGCGCGGCGAAGACCCGGGCGCGCCGCGGGTGCTGTCGCGCTACCAGTTGGCGCGGCGCCCCGACGTCGCCAGCCGGACCTGGGCAATCGATCTCGCCAACCGCTCGCTGCTCAGCGATTTCCTGCCGATGCAGACCGCGCGGGCCGCCGGCTTGCATCTGATCGGCGCGATCGGCCCGCTGCGCCGACTCGCGATGCGCGAGGGGCTGGCGCCGTCATGGCGGCGGTGAGCGCGGCGATCAAGGGAAGGCCAGCCGTCCGGTCTGGATGAACCACATCACGCCGGTCAGCGTGATCACCGAGGCGAAGGTCCCGATCAGCACGGCAACTGAGGCCGGCTCGATCCAGGTGTCGTTCTGCCGGGCGATCACGAACACGTTCAACGCCGGAGGCAGCGAGGCCATCAGCACGGCGGTGGCGGCCCAGGGCTGCGCGAACGGACCGAACAGCAGCATCAGGCCAAACGCCACGAGCGGGTGGATCAACAGTTTGATCGCGATCACGCCGGGGACCTCCCACGGCACCCGTTTGAACGGCCGCAGCGCGACCGTCACGCCGAGCACGAACAGCGCCGTCGGCGCGGCGGCGTTCTGCAGAAACTGGATGGTCCGGTCGAGCGCAACCGGGAGCGGAACATGAAGCGCGCCGACCAAGGCGCCGAGCACCGCCGACATGATCAGCGGGTTCTGCAGGATCTGGCGCATCACCACGCCGAGCGCATGCAGCAGCGAAGGATGATCGCGATCGGTGAGCTCGATCAGCAGCGGCACGATCGAGAACAGGAAGATGCTGTCGCAGCAGAAGATCAGCGCGGTCGGCGCCGCCGCCTTGGCGCCGAGCACGGCCAGCGCCAGTCCCGGGCCCATATAGCCTATATTGCCGTAGGCGCCCGACAGGCCGGCGAGCGTTGCTTCGCGCAGCGAGAGCCCGCCGATCGCCTTACCGGCGACCATCGCCAGGAAGAAGGCAATCACGGTTCCAAGCGTGGTCGCGATCAGAAACGGCGGGTTGTTCAGCTCCGAAAACAGGGTCCTCGACATGATCCCGAACAGCAAGGCCGGCAGGGAGACGTAGAGTAGGAAGAAATTCATCCAGGCGAGCCCACTCTCAGGCAGCCCCTTGGCTTTGCCGCACGCATAGCCGATGAAGATCAGGCCGAAATACGGCAGCGCCAGATTGAGGATATCGATCATTCTGAAAGTGGATTCTCGGCGGTATTCCGGGTCGGTCAGCCCCGGACGAGAATCGGTCAACCAAGGGCTAAATCACTCCCTTGCCCCTAGCATCAGCCACAATGATGGTCTATCGACGAGCCATGATCAAAGCGCGCACCGCCAAGTTTCAGATCGGGCAGATCGTCCGTCACCGGGTGTTCTCCTTCCGGGGCGTGATCTTCGACATCGACCCGGAGTTCAACAACACCGAGGAATGGTGGCTGTCGATCCCCGAGGACGTCCGTCCCCACAAGGACCAGCCGTTCTACCACCTGCTCGCCGAGAATTCGGAGACCGAGTACGTGGCCTATGTTTCCGAACAGAACCTCTTGCCCGACGACTCCGGCGAACCGATCCGGCATTCGCAGGTGGCCGAGATCTTCATCAAGGACAAGTCGGGCGGCTATCGTCCGCGCAATCCGTCGCTGAACTGACGACCTCCCCTTTCGTGCAGAACTCATCACGCCATCGGTGTCATGATGGCGGCGGCTCAGATCCCTTCGCGCGCCGCCAGCGCCGCGGCGATCGCCCAGACGACAAAGCCAGATAGCGCCAATCCAGCACCGACGAGACCGGTGGATGTCCAGCCGTAACCTGCGGCGACGGCCATTCCGCCGAGCCAGGGCCCCAATGCGTTGGCAATGTTGAAGGCGGAATGGTTGAGCGCGGCCGCGAGGCTCTGGGCCTCGCCCGCCACGTCCATCAGCCGGGTCTGCAAGACAGTGGCGAGCGCGCCGCCGAGCCCGATCAGCAGCACGTCGACAATCAGCGTCCAGAAATTCGCCGCCGCCAACGGATATAGCGCCAGCGTCGCCGCCGACCACAGCAACAGCCCGCCGGCGGTCGCCATCAGTGCGCGGTCGGCGAAGCGCGGCACGATGATGTTGCCCGCCGTCAGCCCGACCCCGAACACGCATAGCGCGACCGGCACCAGCGCCGGCGACACATGCGTCACCGCCAGCATGGTCGAGGCGAGATAAGTGTAGACCGAGAACAGCCCGCCGAAGCCGATGGCGCCGATCGCCAGCGTGAGCCAGACATGCTTGCGTCCGAGCGCGGAGAGTTCGCGCAACGGACTCGCTCCCGTATTGACGGCGTCGCGCGGGGCGAAGATCAAGACCAGGACGGCGGTGAGCAACCCGAGACCGGCGACGATCGCGAAGGCCCAGCGCCAGCCGATCGCCTGCCCCACCCCATTGGCCAGCGGGACGCCGATTGTCGTCGCGATGGTGAGGCCGAGGAGCACGCGGCCCACCGCGCCGGTCCGCTTGTCCATCGGCACGAGCGAGGCAGCAACCAGCATAGCAATGCCGAAATAGGCGCCGTGGGGCAATCCCGCGAGGAAGCGCAGCACCAGCATGGTATGATAGTCAGGTGCGAGACCCGAGAGGCCGTTCATCAGTGCGAAGAAGGCCATCAGCGCGATCAGCGTGGTCCGCCGCGCGACCCGCGCCGACAGCACTGCGATCACAGGCGCACCGACAACGACGCCAAGCGCGTAGGCGCTGATCGCGTGGCCGGCTTCCGGCGCCGTGATGTGCAGGTCGCGCGCGAAGAACGGCAGCAGGCTCATGGTCGCGAATTCGGTGATGCCGATCGCGAAGCCACCCATCGCCAGTGCAAAATGCACGACGCCCGGATGGAACGCGGTGTTGTCCTGCCTGACGCCGGCATTGCCCTCGAGCGACGTGCGGCGATCTGGCGGTTGCCCCAACGGACGATTGAGCGGTTCTAGCCGCTGCTGGCTTGCTCGTTGAGACATCAACTGGATTCCATAACTACATTGCGGACGGTCTTGCGATCCGAGCGTTCCAGCCGCACCGAGCCGTCACTTTTCCGCAAACGAGAGCCAGAGGTCACAGAACACGCGCGTGCCTGCGGATCGAAGGCGCGTGCTCCGCTTTCGTCTGGCCTCCCAGGTTTGTTCTGTGATTTTGCGTCGATGCCGGGGTCGTCCCGGGCCGGGCAACGCACGATTCTCAGGCGACCGGAACGTGCCCGTTGCAAAACATCGCACACGCTGTCCAGCGCGACCAGCGCGGCAAACCGCTATCAGCCAGACGCGATCGCATGACGCCGCATCTTGAATGAAGCGAACGGCGGCCTATGCCAACGAAAAAAGGCGCCCGTTCCGGCGCCTTTTGTCGTGCGATGGTTTTGGCGGGCTTACTTGGACGGCGGGGTAGCCGCCGCCGGCGCTCCGGGCTGAGCGGCAGCACCCGCGCCCTCGAGCTTCTTGCGCTGCTCTTCGGCGCGCTTCTGCAGCTCTTCCTGCAGCTTCTTCTGGTTTTCCTCGAACTGCTTCGGATCGGTCGGCGGGCCGTCATAGGCCTTGGCGAACTCGCCGTTCAGCGGCAGCGGCAGCGTCAGCGGCGCGCCGTTGGAGTTGATCGCCTGAACCACCAGGTTCTGGCCCTTCTTTAGGTTGTTGATCATCTCCGGCGTCGCTTCATAGTCCGACATACAGCCGTTCTGGAAGCAGATCACGTAAGGCGCCTGCTGCGGCGGATTGTTGTCGATGATGATGCGGGTGCCGTGAACGAGTTGCATGCCGAGCGGCAATGTCACGCGCAGGATCTTCTTCGGCTCGCCTTCCGGCTCGATGACCACGGCCGCGATGACGGGCTGACCGGACTCGATCCGGCCGTCCTTGCCGGTGAAGCAGACCTGCTTGGCGTTGGCCTCCTGGCCCTTCAGGCAGAACTTGGTCCAGGGGGCGTAGATGAGCTGAATCTGCTGATCCTGCGGCGGCTGCGCGGCCGGCGGAGCGGCTTGCTGCGGGGCCGCTGGTGCCGGCGCGCCCTTCGGGGCCGCCTTCGGTGCCGCCTTGGGCGCAGCCTTCGGTGCCGGCGCCGGCTGCTGGGCCTGAGCGGCAGGAACCAGGAGCGTTGCAGACAATGCCGTTGCCGCCATCAGGGCGACAATTCGCCCCTGCGGCCGAACCGAGGCGGCCAAGATACGGAAATTCATTGCGGAAAACCCTTTCTGAACGGCAGCGCCCGAAACCGCTGCAGGCGCCGACAGTTAGCCGTTTGGGCGGCTGTCTCCTAGTCAATTGAGGCGGATACGTGACAGGTGTTGCTGCCCGGCTCGATTGCACGCCTTCAATACAGCGGCGCGCGGAAAGATCAATGCCGACAAACGGATTTGCGCCGCGGTCACGGCGAGTCGCAGCAGCCTGTGATAAAGCTCTCGCCGTGACGTTTTGCGAATCAAATCCGACACTTCACCCGCCTGTTCCAGGGCGGTTCGGGCGCCGCGCGCTCGCCAGCCTGCTCCTTGTGTTGACCATCCTGGCAACGGGAGCGGCTCCTGCGGGGGGCGCCGAAAGCTATGCGATCGCCATGCATGGCGCTCCGGCGCTGCCGCCCGACTTTTCCCATCTGCCCTATGCCAATCCAGACGCCCCCAAGGGCGGCCGGCTGGTGCAGGGCCTGATCGGCACCTTCGACAGCCTCAACCCGCTGATCGTCAGGGGCGTTCCGGTGCAACAGATCAGGGGCTATGCGTATGAGCGTGGCTATGTCTACGAAAGCCTGATGGCGCGAGGCAATGACGAGCCCTTCACGCTGTACGGTCTGCTCGCCCGCAGCGTCGAGACCGACGATGACCGGAGCTACGTCACCTTCCATATCGATCCGCGTGCGCGCTTTTCGGATGGCCGGCCGGTGCAGGCCGATGACGTGCTGTTCTCGCTGGCGCTGCTGCGTGATCACGGCCGACCACTGCATCACCAGTACTATTCGAAAGTCGCAAAAGCCGAGGCGCTCGACCCGCTCACGGTGCGGTTCGATTTCGGGGGCATCGCCGATCGCGAATTGCCGCTGATCCTCGGTCTGATGCCGATCCTGCCGCGGCATGCCATCGACGTCGCGAAGTTCGAGGACACCACATTGGCCGCGCCGATCGGCTCCGGTCCGTACCGGGTCACGGCCGTCAGCCCCGGAGCCAGCGTAACCTTCACTCGCAATCCCGACTACTGGGGGCGCGACTTGCCGATCAACCGCGGCCTTTGGAACTTCGACGAGATCAGGCTCGACTTCTACCGTGAGGCCAACGGCCTGTTCGAGGCCTTCAAACGCGGTCTCTACGACTTCAGGGTCGAGAACGAGCCGTTGCGCTGGCACGAGGGATACGACTTCCCCGCTGTTCGCAATGGCGAGGTGATCCGCGACACCAACAAGATCGGCATTCCGCACCCCTCCGAGTTCTTCGTGTTCAACAGCCGGCGGCCGACGTTCGCCGATGTCAGGGTGCGCCGGGCGCTGGCGATGTTGTTCGACTTCGAGTGGATCAACCGCAACTACTATTTCGGACTGTATTCGCGCTCCGGCGGCTACTTTGCCGGATCGGAATTGTCCGCTTACGGCCGGCCTGCCGACGATCGCGAGCGTGCTTTGCTGAAGCCATACCTCGCGCGCATCCCCTCGGATATTCTCGAGGGCCGGTACCATCTCCCGGTCACCGACGGGTCCGGACGCGACCGCACGGTGCTGCGCAACGCGCTCGCGCTGCTGTCCGATGCCGGTTACGCGATCGACGGCACGGTGTTGAAGCAGCGCGCGACCGGAACGCCGCTCAGCTTCGAGATCCTGGTGACGACACGCGAGCATGAGCGCATTGCGCTCGCCTATCAGCGCGACCTGAAGCGCGCGGGCATCAACGCCACGGTGCGGGTGGTCGACGCAGTGCAGTTCGAGCAGCGCAGGCTCGCCTACGACTTCGACATGATCCCGAATCGCTGGGACCAGTCGCTGTCACCCGGCAATGAGCAGGCGTTCTACTGGGGCAGCCAGGCAGCCGACGTCCCGGGAACGCGGAACTACATGGGCGCCAAAGATCCGGCCATCGACGCCATGATCGCGGCGCTGCTGGCTGCGCGGGAACGGCCAGCCTTCATCTCCGCGGTGCGGGCATTGGACCGGGTGCTGATGTCAGGCTTCTACGCTATCCCCCTCTTTGACGTCGGAGAACAATGGATCGCGCGCTGGAATCGGATAAAACGGCCTTCGACCACGGCCTTGTCGGGCTACTTGCCGGAGACCTGGTGGCAGAAGGCCGGTTCGCAATCCAATTGACGATCTGGAGTGATCCGAGTCTTGATGCGAAGCAAGTGTTGCAACCGACGTTGAACCCGTGAACCAGCCGATCACCTCGCCAACGCTCGATACCCTGTTCAAGCGGATCCTGGCACGGCAGCCTGACGCGCTGGCGCTCGTCGACCCCCTCAACAAGCAACGCATCACCGGCCAGACCCGCAAACGCCTGACTTACGCCCAGACCGATCGCGCGATCTCGGCAATCGCGGCCCACTTCGTCGAGAGCGGACTGCCAGCCAATTCGGTGATCGCGGTCCAGCTTCCCGGCACGGTCGAGTTTGCGCTGACGGTCTTGGCGGCCCATCGCGTCGGACTGGTCGTGGTGCCGCTGCCGCTGTTGTGGAGGCACGCCGAACTGACGGCGGCACTCAACCGCACAGCGGCGCGGGCGATCGTCACCTCGAGCAGGATCGATGGCGTCTCCCATGCCGACCTCGCCATGAACGCCGCAGCGGAGGCATTCTCGATCCGTCATGTCTGCGGTTTCGGCGACGATCTGCCCGAAGGCATGGCCTCGCTCGACCAGGCGATCCTGCAGGACTCCCGGACCTCGCGTCCGATTATTCAAGATGGCCGCAAGGCCGCGCTGATTTCTTTCGACGTCACCAGTGAAGGGTTGCGTCCCGTGCCACGCGCGCATTTCAGCCTGATCGCGGGCGGGCTCGCGATGTCGCTGGAGAGCGACCTGGTGCAGGGCGCCACCATCATGTCGGCTTTCGCGCCGATGTCGTTTGCGGGGCTTTGCGCGTCGCTGGTGGCCTGGCTGCTATCGGGTGGAACGCTGGTGCTGCATCACCCCTTCGATGAAGAGGTGCTCGAGACGCAGTTCAATGACCATGCCTGCGACACGCTGATCGCCCCCGCGCAGCTCGCATTGCGGCTCGACGAGCGTGGGCTGTCGGAGCGCTTCCCCACCCTGCGCAACGTCATCGGCTTGTGGCGCGCGCCGGAGCAGGTCGCCTCCAGCGCATGCTGGACCTCGCAGCGCGCGAGTTTGACCGACGTCTATTTGTTCGGCGAGGCCGGGCTGTTCGGTGCCCGCCGTAGCCCCGAGGATGGATCACCCGCGCCGATCAAGCTGGGCCCGCAAGGCGCCCCCCGCGAAGCGCCGGGCGCATCGATCGCCGGCGAGATCTTGCTGACACCGAAGGGGACGCTGGGGCTCCGCGGCCCGATGGTGCCGGCCGCTGCCTATGCGCCGCCGCCCCCCGGTGAGCTCATGATCGCCCCGCCACCGCGCGATTTCGTCGACACCGAATATGCCGCGCGGGCCGATCGCGCGACTGGTGCCATCAACATCACCGCGCCGCCGTCTGGTATCATGACGGTTGGCGGCTACCGGTTTCTGGCGCAGGACCTCCAGGAATGGTCGCGCCGCCTCGGCCAGGGCGGGCTCCTGACGGCACTGCCGGACCGGCTCAGCGGCCACAAGCTCGCCGGACGGGCGCAAGACAATGCACGGGCCCGCGACGCCTTGACCGAGCTCGGGCTTAACCCATTGATGGTCGAAGCATTTCGCGACCGCACGCCCGCAGCGTAGATCGCATTCTCACGGTTGTGTTGACACCACATTAAGCGTGCCGATTTAGCATTCGGGCCATTGCGCATCCGCGCACAGGTCCCGAGCTTTCTTCCATGTCCCAACAAGGTCCGGTCCTTATCGTGTCGGCGACGGCGAAGCCGTCATTCGCCGCCGTCCTCGACGAGACGAAACTGTTCCCGGTCGTGTCCACGGACTGGAGCGAGGCCGCGCGCGCCATCGAACAGGTGAAGCCGGCGGCCATCATCGCTGCAACGGAGGGCGTCGATTACCCGACCTTGGCAACGCTCGCCAAGCGCGCCGCCGCCCGTGCCCCCTACCTGCCGCTGATCGCGGTGGATCCCGCGACCGCCCTGCCCGACACAGCGATCGCGTTCTTCCAGAAGCGCGGCCTGCCCGACCGGCTGATCGCGCGGCTCAATGCCTGCCTGCGCGTGCGCGCTTTGCACGCGACCGTGATGCGGCGCCTGGTGCCGCCGACGCCGATCGCGATGTCGGATATCGATCCCGTCGGCGAAGCCACCACGTTGCTGATCGGGCGTGGCGGCGCCTACCCAGCGCTGTCGGTCGCGCTCGGCGAACGCGCCGGCGTGGTCGGTGCACTGAGCATCGAAGCCGCCGCCAAGCATCTCTCGAGCCGCGATATCGATGGCATCGTGCTGGCCGAAGGATTTACGCCACGCGTGATGGATGCATTCCTGACGGTGCTGACCGAGGACGTTCGCTTCCGCCCCCTTCCCGTGATCGTCGTCTCGAACGAGTTGTCGCCGCGCTACGATCTGCCCAATCTCGAGATCATCGCCGCCGGGCCGCTACGCATCGCCGATATCGCCCTGCCGCTGATCCGGCAGCATGCCTTCGAGGCGCGGCTTGGCCGGATGCTACGCGCCATCGATGCCAAGGGTCTGATCGATGCCCGCACCGGCCTGCTCACCAAGGCGGCGTTCGACCGCGACTTCGCCACCACCGTCTACCAGACCGCCGAGCGTGGCGGCACGCTCTCGGTGGCGCGGTTCAGCTTCGATAACGCCCATCCCCGCGCGCAATTCGACGGCGCACGGATTATCAGCAAGCTGATGCGCCAGACCGATTTTGGCGCCGTGCAGGACGACAAGTCGATCATCGTGGTGTTCGTCGGCACCGATCTGCGCAACGCCCATGCGATCACGCGGCGACTGGCGAGCGTGATGCGGCATACTCATCACGGGCGCCGCGACACGCGCGCCGAACCGATCATCAACGTGGCCGCGCTGCTGCCAGGCGACAGCGCGACATCGCTGCTCGCGCGTCTCAACCAGATACCGGAGCGCGCGGCGTCGTAGTGCCGGAACAGTGCGGCCGTCATTGCGAGCCAACGGGTCGCGCGAATGCGCGCCCGATGACAGGCTCCGCGAAGCAATCCATAGAACAACGCCAACGGCTGCATGGATTGCTTCGTCGCTTCGCTCCTCGCAATGACGGAACAGCTTGGAGATGATGCCTCACGCCGCTTTCTTGCTCTCGGCGAGGTTGGCGAGCTGGCGCAGGATATCGGTGGTGCCGGCGAGCCGCTCCTCCGGCGTCTCCCAGTCCTGGAAGAACACGACCTTCATGTCGGGCCGCACCTTCGCGGCCTGGCCGTGCTGGCGGATGAACGCGACCAGCCGCTCGGGCTGGGCGAAGGCGTTGTCGCGGAAGGTGATCACGGCGCCCTTCGGCCCGGCGTCGACCTTCTCGACATTGGCCCTGCGGCAATACGCCTTGATCGCAGCGACCTTGAACAGATAGCGCACCTCGTCCGGCAGCACGCCGAAGCGATCGCGCATCTCGGCAGCGAAATTGTCGATCTCCTCGTCGGTCTCGAGATCCGCGAGCCGCCGATACAGCGACAGCCGCACGCTGAGGTCGTTGACGTAGTCCTCGGGGATCAAGACCGGCATGCCGATCGTGATCTGCGGCGACCAACGGTCCGCGGCGGGCTCGGCGACACCAGCCTTGAGATTGACGATCGCCTCCTCCAGCATCGACTGGTACAGCTCGAAGCCGACTTCCTTGATGTGCCCGGACTGCTCCTCGCCGAGCAGATTGCCGGCGCCGCGGATGTCGAGGTCGTGGGAGGCGAGCTGGAAGCCGGCCCCCAGCGTCTCCAGCGACTGCAACACCTTGAGCCGCCGCTCCGCCTGTGCCGTGATCTTCTGCTGCGCCGGCAGCGTGAACAGTGCATAGGCGCGCAGCTTGGAGCGGCCGACGCGGCCGCGGAGCTGGTAGAGCTGCGCGAGGCCGAACATGTCGGCGCGGTGCACGATCAGCGTGTTGGCGTTCGGGATGTCGAGACCGGATTCCACGATCGTGGTCGACAGCAGGATGTCATACTTGCCGTCGTAGAAGGCGGACATGATGTCCTCGATCACGGTCGGCGGCATCTGGCCGTGGGCGACCGCGACCTTCATCTCCGGCACGTTCTTGTCGAGAAAATCCTTGACGCTGGCGAGGTCCTCGATCCGCGGCACCACGTAGAACGCCTGTCCGCCGCGATAGCGTTCACGGAGCAGCGCCTCGCGGATCATCAAGGGATCATGCGGCGCGACGAAAGTCCGCACCGCCAGGCGATCGACCGGGGGCGATGCGATGATCGAGAGCTCGCGGACGCCGGTCAGCGCCAGTTGCAGCGTACGCGGGATTGGGGTTGCCGACAGCGTCAGCACGTGCACCTGGGCGCGAAGCTGCTTCAGCCGTTCCTTGTGGCTGACGCCGAAATGCTGCTCCTCGTCCACGATCAAGAGGCCGAGGTCCTTGAACTTGATGGTCTTGCCGAGCAGCGCATGGGTGCCGACGACGATGTCGACGCTGCCGTCGGCGATCCCCTTCTTGACCTGGTTGAGTTCCTTGGTCGACACCAGCCGCGAGGCCTGCGCGACGTTGACCGGGAAGCCGCGGAACCGCTCCGTGAAGGTTCTGGAGTGCTGCCGCGCCAGCAGCGTGGTCGGCACCACGACGGCGACCTGCCGCCCCTCCAGCGCGACCGCAAAGGCTGCGCGCAATGCCACCTCGGTCTTGCCGAAGCCGACGTCGCCGCAGATCAAGCGATCCATCGGGCGACCGATTTCGAGATCCTTCAGCGTCGATGTGATCGCGCCGAGTTGGTCCTCGGTCTCCTCATAGGGGAAGCGCGCGCAGAACTCGTCATAGACATGCGGCTGCAGCGGGAACTTCGGCGCCTCGTGGAGCTGGCGCTCGGCCGCGATCTTGATCAGTTCCCCGGCGATCTCGCGGATGCGGTTCTTCAGCTTGGCCTTGCGGGCCTGCCAGCCGCCGCCGCCGAGCCGGTCGAGCTCGACATTGGCGCTGTCCGAGCCGTAGCGCGACAGCAGCTCGATGTTTTCGACCGGCAGGAACAGCTTGGTGTCGGCGGCGTAATGCAGCTCGAGGCAGTCATGCGGCGCGCCGGAGACTTCCAGCGTCTGCAGGCCGACGAAGCGGCCGATGCCGTGCTCGACATGCACGACGAGATCGCCGGTCGAGAGGCTCGTCACCTCCGAGATAAAATTGTCGAGCTTGCGGCTCGCCTTGCGCGGCCGCACCAGGCGGTCGCCCAGGATGTCCTGCTCGCTGATGACCGCGAATTCGTCGGTTTCAAAACCGGATTCCATGCCGAGCACAGCCAGCATGGTCTCGTTGCGTGGCGTCGCCTGCACGATCCGCCAGGTGTTGACGTTGGTGAGGTTCAACAGCTTGTGGTCGCGCAGCATCGCGCCCATGCGGTCACGCGAGCCTTCGCTCCACAACGCGACAACCACTTTCTTGCGCTGTGATTGCAGCGCGCCGACATGGCCGACCACGGCCTCGAACACGTTGACGTTGGTGTCGGCGCGCTCGGGTGCGAAGTTGCGGCCCTGCCGCGCGCCGGCATCGAACACCTCGCCCGCGCCTTCGGGCACCGCGAATGGCGTCAAGCGCGCTAGCGGCGCGTCGCCGAGCAGCTTGGTCCATTCGCCTTCGGTCAGATAGAGTTTGTCCGGCGGCAACGGCTTGTAGATCGCGCCGCCTCCGGGATGCTCCAATGCCTCGCGGCGCGCGTCGTAATAGTCGACGATCTGCTTGAAGCGTTCGCGGGCGGCGTCCTCGCCCTGCGGCTCGATCGCGACCACGGCACCGTCGAGATAGTCGAACAGCGTGTCCATCCGCTCCTGGAACAGCGGCAGCCAGTGCTCCATGCCGGGATGGCGTCGGCCCTCGGACACGGCTTCATAGAGTTGGTCGTCACGCTCCGGCGCGCCGAACGCCGCAACATAGCCCATGCGGAACCGGCGGATGGTTTCCGTGGTGAGCTGGAATTCCGAGACCGGCACGAGGTCGAGCCCACGCATGTCGAGCAGCGTGCGCTGGGTCTCGGCATCGAACGTGCGGATCGACTCCAGACTGTCGCCGAAGAAGTCGAAGCGCACCGGCTGGTCGAGGCCGGCCGGATACAGATCAAGGATGCCGCCGCGCACGGCATACTCGCCGGGCTCACGCACCGTGGACGAACGGGTGTAGCCGTTGTGCTCGAGCCAGGCGACGATCGAATCCATCGGCACCACGTTGCCGGGCGCAACCGACAGCGCCTGCGCCGCGACCAGCTCGCGCGCCGGCACCCGTTGCACGGCGGCGTTCACCGTGGTCAGGACGATCAGCGGCTTGTCGCTTCCCGCAAGCCGCGACAGTTTGGCGAGCGTGGTCAGGCGCTGCGCCAGGATGCCGGCATGCGGCGAGACGCGATCATAGGGCTGGCAGTCCCAGGCCGGGATCTGCATCACGCTGATATCGGGCGCGAAGAACTCCAGCGCCCGGGCTAGTTGCTGTACGCGCGCGCCGTCGCGGCACACCACGGCAAGGCTCACGGCGGATCGTTTCGGCTTTGCCGCGATCGCGCGCGCCAGATCCGAGATGACGAGCCCCTCGGCGCCCTCCGCGACATTGGAGATCGTCAGCACCCGGCCGGGCGCCAACATCGCGGCCGGTGATTTGGCTGCTGGTTTCATGCGTTGGTGTCCGCGACGCGAAACGACTTGATGCGGTCAAATAGCGCGGTGGCATGTTCGGCCGGCAATACTCGATCGCCGGTCAGCGCGGCATAGAGGTCGGGGTCGGGCACCTCGATCAGGCGCTCGAGATCGCCGAGTTCCTGATCGGTGAGTTCGCCAATCGTCGCGTCGGCGAAGCGGCCGAGGATCAGGTCCATCTCCCTGATGCCGCGATGCCAGCAGCGAAACAAAAGCCGCTTGCGGCGGTCATCGAGCCCGCTGCTCGACCGTGTCGATCCCGTCATGAGCCAAAATCCATCCAACGCCAAAAGCCCGGACGTGCCGGGCGAGGGCTGATATAGCGACGGAGACGGGCCATGTCAGCCCTTTCCCTCGGCTTTGGGGGTATGCCGTCATTGCCGGGCTTGCGCGCCGGTCGAAGCCTTTGGGGATGCCGTCGTTGCCGGGCTTGACCCGGCAATCCATCCTCTTTTGAAGATGGATGCGCGGGTCATCCTCGATCGGGTCGAGGACAGGCGCCCGCGCATGACGCGGGTCATGTGTGAAGGACACCGATGCGCCCCAGCCTGCTCAATCCGCTGTTTGCCCCGGTCACGACCCTGCAAGGCGTCGGGCCGAAGCAAGACAAGCTGTTGCGCTATCTGCTCGACCGCAGCGAGACGCCGCGACTGGTCGATTTGCTCCTGCATCTGCCGGCCAGCGTGATCGACCGCCGCACGCGGCCGAAGATCCGCGACGCCGTGCCGGGAACCGTGGTGACGCTGGAGGTCACCGTCGATCGCCACCGCCCGCCACCACCGCGCAATTCGCGGGCGCCTTATCTCGTTTATGCCAGCGACGAGACCGGCGATGTCGTGTTGACCTTCTTCCGCGCCCAGCCGGGCTATGTCGAAAAACTGCTGCCGGTCGGCGAGAAGCGCTACGTATCAGGCACGCTGCAGATGTATGACGGCGTCCCGCAGATCGTGCATCCCGACCGTGTGGTCGACGAGGCCGGCTTTGCAAAACTTTCCGGAATCGATCCGGTATATCCGCTCACCGAAGGCCTTGCGCTCGGTTCGCTCCGCCGCGCCATCGCGCAGGCGCTGACAAAGCTGCCGGATCTGCCGGAATGGATCAGCCCCGAAGTGCTGCGCCGCTGCAACTTCCCGCCGCTGCGGGAGGCGCTGACCCGCGTGCATGTTCCGGTCGAGCTGACCGACATCCTGCCCGACGGTCCGTTCTGGTCGCGGCTGGCCTTTGACGAACTGCTCGCGGGCCAGCTCGCGCTTGCCCTGATCCGCGCGCAGTTGCGCCGCCCCGCCGGCGACCGCAATGCCGGCGACGGGCACCTGCGCAAGAAGATCATCGATGCCCTGCCCTATGCGCTGACCAAATCGCAGCGCGACGCGGTCGCGGCGATCACCGAGGATCTGCGCCAGCCGGTACGCATGCTGCGCCTGGTGCAGGGAGACGTCGGCTCCGGCAAGACCGTGGTGGCGCTGCTCGCAGCGGCTGCCGTGGCGGAGGCCGGCAAGCAGGCCGCGCTGATGGCGCCGACCGAAATCCTGGCGCGCCAGCACATCAAGACCATCGTGCCGCTCGCCGAGCGTGCCGGCTTGCGGGTCGCGATCCTCACCGGCCGAGAGAAAGGCAAGGAGCGCCGCGAGCTTCTGGCGCGGCTCGACGCCGGCGAGATCGATCTTCTGGTCGGCACTCATGCGCTGATCCAGGACGACGTCCTCTATCGCGCCCTCGCGCTCGCCGTGGTCGACGAGCAGCATCGTTTCGGCGTGCGCGAGCGCCTCGCGCTCACCTCCAAGGGCGAGGCCGTCGACGTGTTGGTGCTGAGCGCGACCCCGATCCCGCGCACGCTGGTGCTGACTTACTTCGGCGACATGGACGTCTCCGAGCTGCGCGAAAAACCCGCCGGCCGCCAGCCGATCGACACCCGCGCCGTGCCGATGAGCCGGATCGAGGACGTCATGGATGGCGTCGGCCGCGCGCTCGCCGCCGGCAAGCTGGTCTACTGGATCTGCCCGCTGGTCGATGAATCCGAGGCCGAGGGCACCGAGCATCTCACCAACGCGACGGAGCGGTTCGAGTCTTTGCAAAAGCGGTTCGCCGATCGCGTCGGCCTGGTGCATGGCCAGATGAAGGGCGCCGAAAAAGATCGCGTAATGGCGCAGTTCGCCGCGCACGAGATCGGCCTGCTCGTGGCGACCACCGTGGTCGAGGTCGGCGTCGACGTGCCGGCCGCGACCATCATGGTGATCGAGAACGCCGAGCGCTTTGGGCTTGCGCAACTGCATCAACTGCGCGGTCGCATCGGCCGCGGCTCGGAGGCCTCGACCTGCCTCTTGCTTTACAAGGAGCCGCTCGGCGAGATGTCGAAGGCACGGCTCAAGGTGATCCGCGAGACGACCGATGGCTTCAGGATCGCGGAAGAGGATCTCAAGCTGCGGGGCGAAGGCGATGTGCTCGGCGTCAGGCAGAGCGGCCTGCCAGGCTACCGCATCGCGCGCTCCGACGTGCACGGCCAGCTCATCACCCAGGCCCGCGACGAGGCACTGCGCATCATGAAGGACAATCCGAAGCTGAAGGGCGAGCGCGGCGAAGCGTTGCGCTGCCTGCTCTATCTCTACGAACGCGACGAAGCCGTGCCGCTGATCGGCGCCGGCTAGCGCATTCCGCCGTCATCGCGATCGCCACCCCATCGTCATTGCAAGCGCAGCGGAGCAATCCATCACGCCACATATTCGGAAGGATGGATTGCTTCGTCGCTAGGCTCCTTGCAATGAAGGCGTGAGGCGTCGATCGGGGGAACGACGGGGAAGATTGCAGCCGGCCTACTCGACCTTGGCGGGCGCCGTCGGCTGCAGCGAGGCCTGGTTGGCGATGCGGGCGGCATTGGCCATGCCGGCGAGCGCGGCGGCGCGCTTCTGGTCGTTGGTGCCGGGCTGCACCACGCCGGCCGACATGATCAGCGTCGCGGCATCCTCCGCGCTCATCTCGACTTCGATGATCTTGCTCTTCGGCACGTAGAAGAAGAACCCGGTGGTCGGGTTCGGCGAGCACGGCAGGAAGACCGAGATGTGCTCCTCATTGCCCGGCAGGCTGGCCGAGACATTGGCGCTCGGCGACTGCGAGATCAGCACGATCGACCACATGCCGGGCGACGGAAACTCCACCAGCCCGACACGGCGGAAGCTCGATCCGTTGCTGGAGAACAGCGTCTCGAACACCTGCTTCAGGCCGCGATAGATCGCGCGCACCGCGGGGATCCGCCCGAGCAGCCTTTCGCCGAGATCGACCAGAGAGCGGCCGACCAGGTTGGCGGTCAGGAAGCCCAACAGCGTCAGCGCGACCACGGCGACAACCAGACCGGCTCCGGGCAGGCCGAACGGCAGATAAGTCTCCGGGCGGTAGGCGATCGGCACGAACGGGCGCACCAGACCGTCGACCCAGGTGACGAACCACCAGGTCAGGTACAGGGTGATCGCGACCGGTCCGGCCACGACCAGGCCGGTGAGGAAATAGTTGCGGAAACGCGCCATCAGCCCCCGGGGGGCGTCCGGCGGCAGATCACCCGGCTTGAGGGGAGGCACTTGGTTGGAGGTCATTGCGGTTCCAGGTCGTCGAAGCGGCCGTAATTCATCCCCCAGCTAAGCCATCCGAGCAGGTTTTTGAAGAGGCTCGTGACGGCGCCGCTTGCGACTATTCGACCGTGACCGATTTGGCCAGATTGCGCGGCTGGTCGACGTCGGTGCCCATCACCACAGCGGTATGATAGGCCAAGAGCTGCACCGGCACGGCATAGACCATCGGCGCGAATGCTGATCCCATGTCGGGCATCACGATCGTCAGCAGCGACTGGATCGTCGCCTCCGCCGCGCCTTTGGCGTCTGTCATCAGGATGATCTTGCCGCCGCGCGCGGCGACCTCCTGCATGTTGGAGACGGTCTTCTCGAACACCTTGTCGTAGGGCGCGATCACCACCACCGGCATGTGCTCGTCGATCAGTGCGATCGGCCCGTGCTTGAGCTCGCCGGCGGCATAGCCCTCGGCATGGATGTAGGAGATCTCCTTCAGCTTCAACGCGCCTTCCAGCGCCAGCGGATAGCTGGTGCCGCGGCCGAGATAGAGCACGTCACGCGACTTCGAGAGCTCGCGCGCCAGCTTCTCGATCTGCGGCTCCGATGTGAGGGCTTCCGACATCAGGCGCGGGATCTCGACGAGCCCGTGCACCAGCTTGGCCTCGTCGGCATCGGACAGTTCGCCGCGCGCCTTGCCGGCGGCGACGGCGAGCAAGGCCAGCACCATGAGCTGGCAGGTGAAGGCCTTGGTCGAGGCGACCCCGATCTCTGGACCGGCGACCGTTTGCAGCACGGTCTCGCTCTCGCGCGCGATCGTCGAGGTCGGCACGTTGACGACCGACAGCGTATGCGCGCCCTGCGCCTTGGCGTAGCGCAGCGCCGCAAGCGTGTCGGCCGTCTCGCCGGACTGCGAGATGAAGATCGCAAGGTCGCCCTTGCGCAGCGGCGCCTCGCGGTAGCGAAACTCTGAGGCGACATCGAGCTCGACCGGCAGCCGCGCCAGCCGCTCCAGCCAGTACTTGCCGATGAAGCCGGCATAGCTCGCAGTGCCGCACGCGGTGATCGAAACGCGCTGGATGTCCTTGAAGTCGAACGGCAGCTTCACCGGCAGCGTGACCCGCTCGGTGGCCATGTCGACATAGCGGGCGAGCGTATGCCCGACCACTTCCGGCTGCTCGTGGATCTCCTTCGCCATGAAGTGGCGGTAGTTGGCCTTGTCGACCAGCGCGGTCGCGGTGGTGTGCTTGATCGCCTCGCGCTGAACGATCGCGTTGTCCTTGTCGAAGATGGTCGCGCCCTTGCGGGTCAGCACCACCCAGTCGCCGTCTTCGAGATAGCTCACCGTGTCGGTGAACGGCCCCAGTGCGATCGCATCCGACCCGAGATACATCTCGCCATCGCCATGGCCGACCGCGAGCGGCGGGCCATTGCGGGCGCCGATCATCAGATCGTCCTCACCGGCGAAGATGAAGCCGAGCGCGAAGGCGCCACGCAGTTGCGACAATACCGCCCTCACCGCCTCGATCGGTTTGACGCCGCCCTTGAGCAGGTCATCGACCAGGTGCACCACCACCTCGGTGTCGGTCTCGGTCGAGAACACCGTGCCCTTGGCTTCGAGGTCCTCGCGCAGCTCGCGGAAATTCTCGATGATGCCGTTGTGGACCACGGCGACGCGCTCGGTCGCGTGCGGATGCGCGTTGTTCTCGGTCGGCCGGCCGTGGGTCGCCCAGCGGGTGTGGCCGATGCCGGTATGGCCGCCGAGCGGCTTGGCCTCGAGCCGGGTCTCCAAATTCTTCAGCTTGCCTTCGGCGCGGCGGCGCGCCAGCGCGCCGCTTTCCAGCGTGGCCACGCCGGCTGAATCATAGCCGCGATACTCCAGCCGCTTGAGCGAATCCACCAATTGCTCCGCGACCGGAGCGCGTCCAAGAATGCCGACGATGCCGCACATGCGGTTTCAATGTCCCCAAAAATCGCCGAAAATTTGCCGAAGCGGCGACATGGTCCCTTAACGGGAATCGCCGGCCGCAAGATACTCAATAATTATTGCGGATTGCGACAGTTTTAAACGGCACGATCGAAGTGCGGCGCTGGTTAATCAGGGCTAACCATGTTGGATGTAAACAACCCTGCCGCTTCGGGGTGGGTATCCGCTCTCGCGGGACACCTCAGTGTTCGACCCGGTAGAGGCGCCATCGCTCCGGCACGCCTTTGAGCTGGTGAGCGCCGCGATCCTTGAAGCGGATTCCAGACTCCGACATCAGCTCCCTGACCGCGCTCGAGACCAGGACTTCGCCAGCACCTGCTTTCGCGGCGACGCGTGCGCCGATGTGGATCGCGAGACCGATAACCTCTGCCCCGCTGACCTTGTATTCGCCCGCGTGCAGCCCCGCCCTGATCTCCAGCCCCAGCGTGCGTACCGCCTCGCGGATCGCGGTCGCGCAACGGATTCCGGCCGCCGGCGCGTTGAACGTCGCCAGCAGTCCGTCGCCGGTCGTCACGACTTCTCTTCCGCGCAGAGCCTTCAACTCCCTGCGGACGGCGGCGTAATAGTGATTCATCACCTGCGCCCAACGCGCATCGCCGAGCCGCGCGGCTTTTTCGGTCGATCGGACGATATCGACAAACAGGATCGTGGCGAGCGCTTGCTTGAGCTCTGCGTCACGATCGGCGGTTCGACGCGGGTTCGCAATATTTCCAGTCAGCGGTTCGTAGCGATGGCTGCGTCGCCGCGCGATAGCGGCCCTTGTATAGTCGCTGGCGCGCTGCACCGTGCGGCAACGAATTGTTTTTTCTCTCGGCGGAAGCGTCCAGTAGACCTTTCGCCCATCTCCGGCGCCATGGACCTCCACGGCGCCCCACTTCAGGAAAACGGTCGAGCCAGCCCGTCGAATGCACCATGCCTTCGACGTGTATCCGGAAACGTTCGACTGATGGACTCCGATGCGAAGGAATTTGGGCATGAGCGTCCAGCCGATCGAAAGACTGCTTGGGGCCTACCTGGGGTAAAGCGTAGTCATACAGTCCCGCGTTGGCAACAGGACCCGCGAAAGCGCGGCATCCAGTGCGCCGCGGAGTATGGGTCCCGGACTTGCCGGGACGACGGCAGATGCGGCGCGGCATTGGTTGCGAGGTTCGCAGTGATGACGTCTCGTTTGCGCAAGCCGCTTCGCGATCCCGACGGCGGCGCGAGAGGTTCACTTGCCCTTCGCGGCTTTCTCTTTCAGCTTGACCTCGCGGTAGCGCGCGGCGCCGCCTTCGCGGATGGTCTGCTGGCTGCGTTCGACCGCGAGCGCGTCGTCGGGCACATCCTTGGTAATGACCGAGCCGGAGCCGATATAGGCGCCCTTGCCGATCTTGACCGGCGCCACCAGCGACGAGTTGGTGCCGACGAAGGCGCCCTCGCCGATCAGCGTCTTGTGCTTGAGGAAGCCATCATAGTTGCAGGTGATGGTGCCGGCGCCGAGGTTGGAATTGGCGCCGACATGAGCGTCGCCGACATAGGAGAGATGGTTGACCTTGACACCGGCCTCGAGCGTCGCCGCCTTGGTCTCGACGAAATTGCCGATCCGCACGCCGTCGCCGAGCGAGGTACCGGGCCGGATCCGCGCATAGGGACCGACCGACGCCTTGTTGCCGATGCTGGCCTCGACGATGTGGGAGAAGGAATGGATCACGGCGCCGTCGGCGATCGACACGCCAGGGCCGATCACCACGAACGGTTCGATGGTGACGTCCTTGCCGAAGGTCGTGTCGGCGGCAAGATAGACGGTGTCGGGCGCGACCATCGTCACGCCGGCGTCGAGCGCCTGCTTGCGCAGCCGCGCCTGCATCACGGCCTCGGCCTCTGCGAGCTGCGCCTTGGTGTTGATGCCGCGCACTTCGTCTTCGCTGGTTTCAATCACGACGGCCTCCAGTCCCAATTCCCTGACGATACCAACGGCATCGGTCAGATAATATTCGCCCTTGGCGTTGGCATTGCCGATCTTCTCGATGATCGCGAGCGCCCTCTTGCCGTCGAACGCCATCACGCCGGCATTGCACAGGGTGATCTTGCGCTCCTCGGGACTGGCGTCGGCCTGCTCGCGGATCGCGGCCAATTTTCCGTTCTCGACCACGAGCCGGCCATAGCCGGTCGGGTCGGCGGCATGGAAGCCGAGCACCGCCAGCGCCGCGCCCTGCCGCAGCGGCGTGCGCATACGTGCAAAAGTCTCAGCCGAGATCAGCGGAGTGTCGCCGAATGCGACCAGCAGGTCGTCGGCGCCCCGGGCCAGCGCTTCGCGCGCGGCGAGCACCGCATGGGCGGTGCCGAGCCGCTCGCGCTGGACGAAGGTCTGCGCATCGGGCCGCACGCGGCGCGCCTCGTCGGCAACGGCCTGATGGTCCGGCCCGATCACGACCGCAAGCGACGATCCCTCGCCGGCAGCGGCGGCATCGAGCACATGCGACAGCAGCGACCGGCCGGCCACGGGATGCAGCACCTTCGGCAGCGACGAGCGCATGCGCGTGCCCTCGCCGGCCGCAAGCACCACCGTCAGGCTCGATCGCACAGTCATTCCGTATCCTCTGTGTCGCGCGCAGTCGTCTGCGCCGGGCCGTCTTTAATTGTTTTCGTTGGGAGAGGAAACCGTTTCGCCTCCGTGCGCGCCCGGATTCAGGTTCCCGCGCCATTTCCTGTTAATCTTGACCCTGTGATTCGGCAGGCCTAGAGGAGGGCCGAACGGGCTTTGGCCAAAGATTCCGACAAGCTGGCGGCTGAGTTGCAGACTGACGACGGTCTGCTCAGCGGCGTGCTGGCCGAGGAGACCGAGTTCGGCCGTCGTATGCTGTGGCGGCTCGGGTCGTGGGGCTTCGCCGCGGTCGGTGCGGTCACCGTTGCCGTGATGGCCAACCAGTCGTCGCTGACGTTCAAGCGCAACCAGCTTGCCGCCGCAGACTTCGTCCGTCAGGCCCAGCAGTTGCAGACGCTGACCAAGGAGAGCCAGAGCGAGACGCGGCGGCTGGCCTTGGCAGTCGACACGCTCAACAGCGACCGTGACCGGCTCTATTCACGCGTGACCACGCTGGAGCAGAGCCTGGATTCCGTCACCGGTGCGATCGCAAAACAGGCCCAGATGCCGGTCGCCGCGCCGCTAAGCGCGGCCACGGCCCCCGCTGTGGCGCCAGTCGCAAGCGCCGAGCCTGCTTCGGCCGACAAGCCGGCGGCCCCCGAGAAGTCGGCCGCATCAGGTGACAAGCCATCGGCGACGATGGAGAGGCCGGCCCTTGCCGCAAGGCCGCAGGCCGGCTCCGACAAGCCGTCAGCGCCCGGTTCGGACAATGCCCCGGTGGCATCTGCCTCCGCCGCGCCGGGTCCCGCCGCCAGCACACCGGTCGAACCGGCCAAGGGAGTGACAACGGGGCCGTTGCCGGAAGTCGCGACCGCGGCTCCGGTCAGCGAAGCGGCGGACGACGACAGCGCCCCCAGGGCACAGGTCCAGCGCACCGAGTTCGGCGTCGATCTCGGCACTGCGAATTCGGTCAATGGGCTGCGTGCGCTGTGGCGCGGCCTCCTGAAGTCCAAGGCAAACGCGCCGCTCGGCGCGCTGCGACCGATAATGGTGATCAAGGAAGGCGCCAACGGGCTCGGCATGCAGCTCCGCCTGGTCGCCGGACCGCTGAACGATGCCGGCACCGCGGCCAGGATCTGCGCCGAGCTCAGTCCGAGCCACCGAACCTGCGAAACGGCGATCTATGACGGCCAGCGGCTATCGCTCAAATCCGAAGACGCGCTGCCGACCAGCAAGCCGGTTCACCGCCGGTCCACCCCCAAACATGTCACTGCGCCACCACCGCCTCCGGTTGCGGAGGAGAAGAAGCCGGAGCCGACGACGTTCTCCTCGATCTTCCGCCGGAACAGCCAATGACTATGCCAAGCAAGGCGTTGTAGCCAGATTCTCACCTGATTTCGCGGTTCTAGCCGAGCCTTGTCCCGCACGCCGTTCCGGACCATATTGCCGCAATGACGAAACCTCCGTTCCGCCTCTCCCCCTACCAGGTTCAGTTCCTGATGGTCGTCGGCTTTCTGACCGTCGGCTACGCGCTTTACCTGCGCTATCTGGCGATCGAATTCTCGCCCGTCGCGCTCGCCTGCGATGCCGGCCTGCAGACGATGATCTGCAAGGCGCGCGCGCTTTCGACGGTGCTGTTCAAGAATTCGGTGTTCGGCATAACCGCGCTCGTCATCGCGGTGTTGAACCTGATGCGGCCATCGATCGTGCTGTTGACCGGCGGGCTGATCGCCGCCGGTCTTGGCATCGTGCTTTACAACGTCGCGCTGTCGGGAATTGCGATCGGGCTGTTCATCCTGGGTTTTGCGCGGCCCGCCCCCGCCACAGCGTAGCCGCCAGCAACAGGTACATGGCGCAAGTCCAGTCGGACTGCCAGTTGATCGTACCCTCGTTGTAGAGCGTGTAGGCGGCGGCGATCGCGAGCAGGCCGGCGAACACCGATTCGGCGAGCGGACGGGTGCCCTCCTTGCGCCGGTTGAACAAGGTCAGCAGCGCGAATGGCACCACCGCCATGGTCAGCGAGGCATAGGGAAAATCGCGATAGCGCGGATCGAACGTGAAGCCGAGCGCCGTCTCGGTGGCGATGACGGTGGTCGCGGCCAGCACGATGGCGAGCAGCGCCGCGAGCGCGCCCTTGCCGCGGTAGTCGCGCGGTCCGACGAGTTCGAGGAAGGTCGGCAGCGGGCGGCCGGCGACCAGTGCATGCGCCGTCAGCAGCGGGGCGGCAATCCCGGCGGCCAGCAAGACGCCCCACATCGTCCAGCCGCCGGCGCCGTAGCTCTCATAGGTCATCTTGTCGACGGCGATTCCGAGCAGCGCCCCCGCCGTCGTTGCGGAGATGCCGACCGCGAGCCAAGCCGAGGGCCGCGGCGTCCAGGGCCGGCGCCGCAGCGTCAGCCACGCCGCGAGGAAGGTGAAGGCGCTCAGCACCATGCCGCAGGCCATGTGCAGCTTCCAGGCGGGATAGTTGCTGATCGCAACCCCCGGCGGATACTTCACCTGCCGGTGCACGGAATCGAACAGGCCCCAATAGCCGCCGACGGTGCCCTCGAGCTTGCGCTTCCAAGGCTGGTCATAGGCCTCGATCAGGTTGACGCGAAAGCCCTCGCGCTTGGCGAGGTCCAGGATCTCGGAGACCACCCGCGCCTGATTGGTACGCGACGGCAATGCGCCTTCCCGCATCCGCCCGGCGCTCGGCCAGCCGGTCTCACCGATCAGGATCTCCTTGCCCGGGAACGCCACTGCCATCCGCTTGCGGATGTCGTCGACATGGGCGGCGGCGAACTTGGCCTTGACCGGCATGTCCTCCCAGTACGGCAGGATGTGAATGGTGATGAAATCGACCGCGTCGTAGATCTCGCGGTTCTTCAGCCAGTATTCCCAGACGTCGGCATAGGTGACGGGGACGTTGGCCTGCGCCTTCACGGCGCGGATATTGGCGGCGAGATCGGCCGTCGTCATCTCGCCGCGCAGCAGCACCTCGTTGCCGACGATCAGCGAGGTGATCACGTCGGGATATTGCTTGGCGAGCCGCACCGCGATCGCGATCTGCTGCAGGTTCTTGAAGCGGTTGCTGCCGAGCCAGATGCCCTGCATCACCTTCAGGCCAACCTTGGCCGCGACGCCCGGCACCTGGTCGAGCCCGTTCTCGATCGAATAGGTGCGGACGCAATCGGTGACCTTGGCGAGCTCAGTCAGGTCCTGCTCGATCTGTTCGACCGGAATCTGCGTTGTCGGATCCAACGGCGTCTGGGCGCCACGGAACGGCGTGTAGGACACGCATTGCAGCTTCGCGTTGGGATCGATCGGCGCGCGCGCAAGCGTGATCGGCGTGGCGAGCCACCACCACACGGCTGCAATGACCGAGAGTGAAATCAGGAGAAGCGCCAGCGGCGTACGAAGCGAAATCGGTTCCATCCTCCGGGGGACCGTCGAATTAGCCGGTCACAGCCCATCTGCCAAGAGCGGGAATTGGTCAATACCATGGTTGTCCTGCGACAGTTTTGCGCTGCTGCGATAAAGTTGTGACTTTGCTGGACAAAAATTGAAATTCCGGTCATCAGACTGCAGCAGAGTCTCCGCCGCACTGGAGACCTATTTGGACGGCATCACGCGAGCCGTTAGGAATGTCCCGCGGGGTAGGAACATATCGGGGAATGCATGCGTCGACGGCTGCTTGAGTTGAAGAACACGGGTTTGCGCCACCTCGCCGTAACAGGCCTTGCCCTTCTGTTGGGGGTCGGCGGCGCTTTCGCCCAGAGCGGCACGCCAAGTCCGCAGGATCAGACCAAGCAGCAGTCCGGCAATCCCGCCGACGCCAACGCAGCGGCGGCGAAGGAAAATAATCAGCGCAAGACCGACGAGTTCGTCGAAGCCCAGCAGGCCATCAACGGCCCGGCCGGCAACCCAGAATGCGTTTGGCTCGGCCGTCGGGTCGTCCGCCTGATGTGGCTCGACGATCTCGACACCGCCTTCCGCCACCTCGATCTCTACGACCGATTCGGCTGTCCGGGTGGACATGTCCAGGCGGCCTTCCGCTGCTTGACCCGGTTCGGAGCCCAGATCGACGACAAGGTGCCACGCAGCCTCGACGGCCGGATCCACGCCTGCTGGATCAACCCGGGCGCCCAGCCGCAGGCTACGGCAGCAGCCTCGCCTACCCCCACATCGTCGACGGCCGGCAATGCGTCGCCCACGCCGGCGGCGCCACCGGCCTCGCCTGCGCCCACGCCGTCGGCGTCACCGACGCCTGCAAAATAGCTGCATCCGGCAAGCTGCGCGGCTGCGATTTATTTTCGCGGCCGAAAGGGCTTGCGCCCTTAAAACGCCATCGCGGCATACCAGTTGTTAAATCGGATGGTGGAGATATCTTTGTGTCCACCGCCCTGCCGGTCGAACCTAGGGGACGGGTTCGCTTAGTCCTCAATCTCAGGCCCCGTATGGTTTAACCGCGATGCGCGCCGTCGTCGCCGTCCTGTTGCTTGTTACCGCCGCTCACGCCGCATTGTGGGGCCTGTTTCAGGAGAAGCAGTCGGCGCCGGATTTCCGCGGCACGTTGCCGAGCCTGTCCTACGCGCCGTTCGAACCCGGCCACACCGTCGTCGATCCTGCCGCCGACACCGAGAAGGTGCGCGCCGACCTGAAGAAGCTATCCACGCTGACGCGGGCTGTCCGTCTCTATTCGTCGACCGAGGGCAACGAACTCGTGGCGCCGATCGCCGCCGAGTTTGGCATGAAGGTCACGGTCGGCGCCTGGGTCGACAAGGACGCCAATCGCAACAATCGCGAGATCGAGGCGGCGATCAACCTAGCGAAGCGCAACAGCAACGTCATCGGTATCGTGGTCGGCAACGAAACCGTGTTTCGTGGCGAGCAGATCCCGCTCGAAAACCTTGGCTCGGTCCCTGAGAGCGGCATCTCCCCCGAGGAGTCCGAACGGATCCTTCGCGAGGAAGCCCAGCGAATTCGCGACGCCGAGGCCCAGCCTGAAGACAAGCGGGCCGAGGCGACGAAATGGGCAATCGCCGAGAACAACGTTCACCGGCTGATCAAGCTGATCCAGCGGGTCAAGAAGTCGGTCAACGTTCCCGTCACGACCGGTGAAATCTGGAACATCTGGCGCGATCATCCCCAACTCGCCAATTCCGCCGACTTCATCGCCGCGCACGTGCTGCCCTATTGGGAAAACTTCACCGACAGGCAGGCTGTGGACCAGGCGGTCGACCGCTTCAACCTGTTGCGCGACTCCTTTCCAGGTAAGCGCATCCTGATCGCGGAATTCGGCTGGCCGAGCCAAGGCTACAATCTGCGCAGCGCCGAGCCCGGTCCGTTCCAGCAGGCCTCGGTGTTGCGGAATTTCGTCGCCCGCGCCGAAGCCATCGGCATGGACTACAACATCGTTGAGTCGATCGATCAGCCCTGGAAGTTCTTTGAAGGTGGCGTCGGCCCTTATTGGGGCATCCTTAACGCGGACCGCGAGGCCAAGTTCGCCTGGACCGGCCCGATCACCGATCCGAATTACTGGAAGATCGCCCTGGTCGCCGTCTTGGTCGGGCTCTTCATGTCGTTGCCGATCCTGCGACTGGATTCACCGACCCTGATGCAAGCGTTGCTGCTGTCGGCGGCCGCCAACGGCGTCGGTGCGTGGGTTGCGACGGTGTTTTCCTATTGGACCACGCACTATTTCGTCTGGGGCTCCGCTTTTGCGCTCAGCCTCGGCCTGGTCCTGCTCGTTCCGCTGGTGCTGATCGCGATGGCGCGGATCGAGGAAATCGCTGCGGTGGCGTTCGGCCGTGGGCCGCGCCGCCTGATCCGCAAGAGCGCATCGCTTGCCCCCGCCACGATCGGCGAGAACGTGTCGTTCCCGAAGGTCTCGATCCACATCCCGGCCTATTACGAGCCGGTCGAGATGCTGAAGCAGACGCTCGACGCGGTGTCGCGGCTCGACTATCCGAACTTCGAATGCATTTGCATCATCAACAACACGCCGGATCCGGAGTTCTGGCGGCCGATCCAGGATCATTGCCGGCTGCTGGGCGAGCGCTTCAAGTTCATCAACGCCGAAAAGGTGCAAGGCTTCAAGGCCGGTGCGCTGCGCATCGCGATGGACCGCACCGCGGCGGACGCCGAGATCATCGGCATCATAGACGCCGACTATGTCGTGCATCCTGACTGGCTGAAGGATCTGGTGCCGGCCTTTGCCGATCCGCGCGTCGGCCTCGTGCAGGCGCCGCAGGAGCATCGCGACGGCGATCGCTCGCTGATGCACTACATCATGAACGGCGAATATGCCGGTTTCTTCGACATCGGCATGGTCCAGCGCAACGAGTTCAACGCCATCATCGTGCACGGCACGATGTGCCTGATCCGCCGCGCCGCGATGGACAAGGCCGGTGGCTGGTCCAGCGACACGATCTGCGAGGACACCGATCTCGGGCTGACGATCCAGCAGCAGGGCTGGCTCACGCACTACACCAATGTACGCTACGGCGAGGGTCTGCTCCCCGACACCTACGAGGCCTTCAAGAAGCAGCGCCATCGCTGGGCCTATGGCGGCTTCCAGATCGTCAAGAAGCACTGGCGGCGCTTCCTGCCCGGCGGCAGTCGCCTGACCCCCGATCAACGTCGCGAGTTCTCGCTTGGTTGGCTCAACTGGCTGGGTGCCGAAAGCCTCGGTGTCGTGGTCGCGATCCTCAACCTGATCTGGGTGCCGATCGTTGCCTTTGCCGACATTGCGATCCCCGACAAGATCCTGACGCTGCCGATCATCGCTTCCTTCATCGTCTCGCTGGTGCATTTCGTGGCGCTGTACCGGCTGCGGGTGAAGATCAAGGCCGGCCAGATGCTCGGAGCCATGATCGCGGCGATGAGCGTGCAATGGACCGTATCGCGCGCGGTGGCCCAGGGCCTGATCACCGAGCACCTCGCGTTCGCGCGCACCTCCAAGGGCGGCCTGTCGCGGATGTCGATCGAATTCCAGGCCTTCTGGGAAGCGGTGATCGGCGTGCTGTTGCTGATCGGCGCGGCCGTGCTGGTCGCCAGCAACGGCTTCAAGCAGGTGCGCGAGATCTATATCTTCGCTGCCGTCCTGGTCCTGCAAAGCCTGCCGTTCCTCGCTGCGGTCGCGATCGCGATCCTGGAGAATTCGCGGATCAACGAGTTCGCGTTCTGGCGCAACAGCGCGATCCGCACGGCGGAACTGATCGGGTTGCGTCCGGTCAGCCTGCCTTCGGTCGCCGCCCAGTCCCAGCCGGTCGGCTCCGAAATGCGCCGGGACGGCTGAACCGGAACCGCCGGAATACCGTGGACGAGCAGCGGGCCTGACTTCAAAAGGCGGTCGTAACCACAGGTCCCGCAAGGGCAAATCCGACCCGCCCCGGCGCGCGATTGCCGCGCCCTCGGCTATTGACCCGATGCGCCCTGCCCCCTACACAGCGCGGGCTGGAGCATGATCCGGGACGCAGGGAAATCCCGACCCCGGTCATATCGCTTTAGGTGAGTGAGCTCGTAGCTCAGGTGGTAGAGCACGTGACTTTTAATCATGGGGTCGAGGGTTCGAGTCCCTCCGAGCTCACCAAGCAAACTCAATAACTTAGCGCCACTATCCGAGCTCAAAACCCAGATCTTGCACACACCGCGCATAGCCGGAAGGCTCCGTGCGTGGACTTTCCGTGTTGGAGAGGGTGTTGCTTAACGCCTGCGAGATCGCGCTTCGTCAGCTCGGCTACGATGGCGACGACAAGACCGGTTTTCATGGCGCAGCCCGGGATGCGTTGACGACGGCGAGTGCTGAGGCTGGGGCGGAGAAGAACGCCAAGTAAGGCATGGCATCGCAATTGCTAGACTTGGTGAGGCTGGAATTGCAGGTCCAGCTTTGAAGCAGGGCGCCGCTGGGACCATGTATTTCGAGCCCGGCGGCGTATCTTTCCGGGACTAGCGGATCAGGTGCATTCCCAAGTGCTCTGCCTGCGGCAAGATCGGTTGGGTTGGTACCCGTCTGGATTGGAGCGAAGTGATCGACTTCGCCAAGGGCATCTCCGGCTAAGCCGCCTCTCGACAGTCAGCCGGGAAACTGGGGTTGGAGCAGCGATACGATCATCAGGGCGGCGATCAGAATCGCCGGTGTCCAGCCGACCACCGCAGCTAACCAAAGCTCGGCATTGCGAAAGTAGTCGTGCATGGAGGGCTCTCCAGCAAGTCAAAGCGGTCAACGGAAAGATCCGGGCAGTGTTCCTGCATTGGCAGGGCGATGGACACTCAAACGGGCTTCGAACTCGCGCTCCCGTGGGGCACCGGCATACAGCGCGGGCAACTAGAGCACGATCAGTGCTATGTCCCGTTTCACAGCTAAGTTGCGCGCTGAAGGCGAGCGATGCGCCTGTGATCGCGCCAAAGCTCAATGATATCGTGGGTCGCCAAATATGTTTCGGCTCGCCTGCGCGCCTCCGTATCGTCCAGGCTGTTAAATTCGTAGGTCGCGCGCGCTACGCCCGCGGCGTCCACTGCGAAGGCCACGTAGTGTTTCAGCCCCTCGTCCATTGTTGGCATCACGCCTGATGGCAGTTGGAAAGGCCAGAATTAAAGGTAACCTCGACAGGCTGCGGCAAAAACATTCCTCGTGAGGACCCGTTCCTATTTGCGCGGCCCGATTTGGAGCGTTACCGCGGCTGCAGAGCCCATTCCGTCGCTCGACGCCTGGTGTCCTAATTCAATTTTGAAAGTGCGCTACGACGGAAAACTGTCCTCTGACGGGGAATTCTGTCCTCTGTGGTTGGTCGAAGTTCCGTGATAATGTGGAACCTGTGGTCTGGCGGAGGCGCGTCCAATGCCAATCAGTCGCCTGTTGAAAACCAGAAAATACACGCCGGATGAAATCGAGGTGTTGAACGAGGCCTTCGACCAAGCCTTGCGCGCACTAGGCTTGGTTGATCGTAACGATCCGCTTTGCGAGATGGTTGCTCGTAAGGTTATCGAGGTCAGTGCCGCTGGTGCGAGGTCGGCAAGAGAGATCGCGGAAACAGCCGTAGCCAGGATTGGCTTGCGATGAGGCCACCTCAGTCGGTGGCCTTAATTCAACGCCTGCTCGTGATCTGATCGCTAAAGAGATACCCGATCAGACCGAACAGAGATGCCCCCGCTGCGATGAAAATGACGACCTGCACCACAATCATCTCGAGATCCCCTATTGCTACAAGTCTCTAACATTGTGCCTGCGGCCGAGTAAATTCCGTCAATCTACGGGTGGAGCGCCCCCTAGCTCACGGCGTCTCGGCCAATCCGGCGCTGAACCGTTATGTCTCGGAACAAACCCGGCGGCGTGGAGTTTTGCAGCCGCGATCTGGAAATCATGCATCCTGAGCCCCGTGATGCCTCCGCTGGGCTCGTCCTTCAGACTTGTCGAGATGCCGGCCTGAAGCGGCGCGCCAATTGATCGCCGACATGCAGGTCTATCATGTGGCACAAATTGCACTTCCATCGAGAAGCCGTTGTGATCTGATTTCGCATTGGATCGATCCGGCCTTCACTAGCCGTAAATCGCGCGGTCAACCCTCCAAGTAAGGCTCACTCTTTTAGCGAAGATGTTCGACAAGCAAGGGAGCCCCGGATGTACGCAAATATTCTCTTGAGCACGGATGGATCGGATGTCGCGAGGAAGGGCGTCAACCATGGCATTGCTTTGGCAAAGGCCTTGAACGCCAAGGTGACCGTTATCACCGTGACGGAACCGCTGCCGGTCGACTATGGGACTGGGTTGGCTTCGGGATGGATTCCCTCGCAGGAAGAGATCGATAGCTTCGACGCAGCCGCCAAGAAGCTCGCAGGCAAGATCCTCGATGAAGCTCGGTCCATGGCTGAGCAGGTCGGGCTCACCGCGGAGGTCCTGCACGTTCCGAATGCGCACCCAGCCACTGCGATTATCGAAACAGCAAAGTCCAGGGGCTGCGACTTGATCGTCATGGCCTCTCACGGGCGGCGCGGCCTCCGGAAGCTCTTCTTGGGGAGTCAAACATCGGAGGTGTTGGTGGACGGAAGTGTGCCGGTGTTAGTCGTGCACTAGCTAGCGTCCCGTGCCGTAAGCTCCGCGCTCGTCGCCCGAATTGCCTGCCCGCCTGACATTCGGCGCTGGAGAAGCCGAAAAAGCCGCGTGTCATCGGAAAATGAATTGTGGCGGTGCTCGGCTTGAGCAGATAAGCTGACATTGTTTTTGTTCGCCTTTTTGGACCAGCGCGGTGCGAACGTTACTTATCCTTCTGGGAGTCTGGCTGCTCCTGAACGTCCTCTTTGTGGTCGTGATGGTGCCGCCGAGAAAGGCGCGACGGCCGGAACCGGCAGCGCGGGCCGGCAGGGATCTGGCGCCTGCGCCGATCGACAAGAGCGCCTATCCACTCGAGGATCACGCGAAGTTCTCGCTGCGCTACATCATCGTCTCGGTTGGGATGGGTGCATTTTTCGCGCTATCGCCGTTTCTGCTCGAGGCGATCGAGTCTGCGAAGCGCTTCTTCAAGAGAAGCCGCTTGTAAGGCGACGATGGCTTGACCTTGTTTGATCCGATGAAGAAACGTGATTGGGCTTTCTTGGCAGCGTGCATCGCAGCCGCGCTGCTGTTCGGTGTCTGGAGCTTCCAGATGGGCATCGCCTATCATCGCGCCCAACCCGGATCGACCGATCTCAGCAGTGCGAACCGGCGCGGTGGTAACAGCGCTTCCGTAACCGCTCCGGTCCCGCCGAGGGCTGGCGATGGCGACGCGCAGACTGGGCGCGTGCGCTAGCTGCAGGCTCGGCTAGACCCAGGCCAGACCGGAAACAATGGCCGCGTCCTCGTCTTCGGTCTTCTCACGAGCGGACTGCTTGCGTTGACCACCGCCGGTCGTACGACGGTGACGACCATCGACCCTGCGTAACGCGATCGCCAGACGATGCAATGCTGCACCGATTTGGTCGACGGTCTGTTTGACGGCCGCCAGCACCGTTGCAGCGCGCGTGAACAAGCCGACCAGCAGGATCACCGAGACAATATCGATATAGGCGAGCACGTCGCCAAGCAGCATCACCTCGGGGGGAATCGGAATCCGGTGCATGTACGCCGCGATCACGATCACAACCGGAATGAGCGCGATGACCTTGCGCAACGTCACCCGATCGAGCAAGGCTGCGAGCTCCACGACCAGGATCTGCCACAGCCATTCGCCCAACGCCGCGGGCTTGTCGATCGTCCAGGTCCGCCACATCCGCTTCCACATCGTCGCGTCCCACCTCTCCAGCCATCTGCGGTCGCCTCAAGAGCAGCCGCCGGCGTGCTCTGTTCGAATCGTCACGGATCGGATGACGCCTGGGTCGCGCTACCGTCGGACGGATCCGCCTGCTCGCTGCCGCCATCGGTGGAGGGAAAGACGCGTTCGTAGTTCGCGCGGGCTTCGCGTATCAGGCGCGCGCGCTCGAGTTCGGACTTCGAGATGAATCGGACGATCTCGCCCATTTGTTCTCCAATGCGGAATGTCTGATCAATACGACCCGCGGCACCAACATCATGCCAGCCGGTCACGCCGCGACGGCTCTCACCGCCACCTTCACAGCCGGCCGGCAGACCGCTGTTCCTTGCTCATGCTTCGCGGACATCCTGCTTCAGCGGAACGCCCGCGGCGATGTGCGCGACTGGCCGTACGCAAAGCGTGGATTGTAGCCGCAATACGCATTCCGACCTGACGCCGTCGCCTGGCATTGCGCGTAGGTCTGGAAGCCGCAGTAACCCGGATAGCCTTCCTCTCGGCCCTGGATGCACCACGGGTAGTCGCGGGCTGCCGCGGGCGACGGAACACCAACGAGCGAGCCGGTCCCGAGCGTCACGAACGCCAGAGTTGCCCAAATCGTCCTGCGCATAGTCGCGTTCCTTCTACCGTCAGCCGTACATGGCTCATCTAAGCTACGGGTGCGGGATCCGCGAGGTTTCCAGGTGCAGGCTCAACAAGCTGTGAGGACAGCTCGCGCCGCACCGATCGCCCGGCCTTCTGCGGGCGTTCCTGTTCCACCCTCCCGGAACGCGCTTGGTTAACCGGCGCATATGCGGTCGGGGCGGTTGAGGCGCACAACTTAAGCGCGCTGCAACGCGCGCGTCCTGGGCTCATACCCGCCGGAATTACAGGCGACGACTTTCGGAACGAGCGTTGCCGCAAAGCGGAGATATCATGCGCAGCGCCAGGGACTTTATGCAGCAGCGTCAGGTCCTTTTGAGCGGCTATGACAACAAGAGGATCAAGCAATTCCTCGGCGAAGCCAAATTGAAGCAGCTGCTCACCAAGGACGCCTACGCGTTGAAGAACCAGCAAGAGTTCTTCGCGGTGACGGCGAGCATCTTTCTGGTTGGCGCGGACTCCGTCCACGAGCCCTTCACATGCGCCAAGCTCAAGGAGGAGATGCCCGAATACTACAAGTATCTGGTCGGCCTGTTCGGCTTCGACCCGGATGAGGCGAACATATCGCCGGTCGCTTCGGCAAAATGAGTATTCGGCATCGCCAAAAGCACGAGGCCCGGTGTGCCTAGGAGACCGGGCCTCGTATCTTATGTCCCCCGCCTCAGGTGGCGGATCAGATGTCTAATGAGCCGCGTGTTACGTCAGCTTCGCCACGCCATCCATTCCGGATGACTACGGTATTTCGCGACGCGGCTCGAACGGGCCGTCACTTGCTGTAGCTGTAGAACCCCTGCCCGGTCTTGCGGCCGAGATGACCGGCGTCGACCATCTCCTTCAAGAGCGGCGCCGGCCGATACTTGGGATCGTTGAAGCCGGTGTAGAACACCTCCATCACCGACAACATGGTGTCGAGCCCGATCAAGTCGGCGAGCGCTAGCGGCCCGATCGGGTGGTTGCAGCCGAGCTTCATGCCGGCATCGATTTCCTCGGCGGTCGCAATGCCTTCCTGCAGCGCGAAGATCGCCTCGTTGATCATCGGGCACAGGATGCGGTTGACGGCAAAGCCCGGGCTGTTCTTCGCAGTAATCGCAACCTTGCCGACGCGCTTGGCGAAGGCTTCCGCCTTGGCGACGGTGTCGGCGGAGGTCTGCAATCCGCGGATCAGTTCGAGCAGCGCCATCACCGGAACGGGATTGAAGAAATGCATCCCGATGAAACGGTCGGGACGATCGGTCGCGGCCGCAAGTCGGGTGATCGAGATCGACGAGGTGTTGGTTGCAACCAGCGCGCTCGGCTTCAGCGCCGCGCAAAGATCCTTCAGGATCTTGATCTTCAGGTCCTCGTTTTCGGTGGCGGCCTCGATGACGAGATCGCACGCGGCGAGCTTCGCTTTGTCCGTGGTCGCGTTGATGCGTGCGAGCGTCGCATCGCGATCCGCCGCGGTCATCTTCTCCTTGCTGACCAGGCGATCGAGGCTCGAGCCCACCGTCTTGAGCCCGCGCTGCACGGCAGCGTCGGAGATGTCGACCATCGTGACGCCAAGCCCCGCCGCTGCGCAGACTTGGGCAATGCCGTTGCCCATGGTCCCGGCCCCGATAATGCCAACCGTCTCAATCATCGCATTCGTCCTTCCGTCGCTTGGGCTGCCTTGCGGCTGCATGGTCGTATAATGCGGAGCTTCTGTCCGCGGATGGCGCATGCATAGCAGTCTGCCCGGACCGCCGATACGGGGGATACCGGTATTATGGCGGTGCTGGTCGGGGCCGGGCAGCGCGAGTTTGGCGCGGCGGAACGGATGTCAACGGCGGCATGTGAGGGTGTGTTGGCCCGGCAACACGGAACGGTTCGAACATGCGATTCGGTCTGACCACTCTCCGGGCCACCCGCCCATAGCTGTGGTGGAGTGCCACTACAACTCCCCTAGCCTCGATCGATGATATGACGAGCCGGCGCAAGGCCAATGTTTAGCAATTCCTAACCATTCCGGCGCGGCCCGCCATCCCATTCGACCAGACGACCTCGCGCCACACGAAATGGAACCAAAATACGATCTCACGCTACTTCCACGGGAGCCCAAATATTGCTAATCAGTCATAGTGTTGGCCATCTGAAACGCTGAGGGGTGCGGTGTTTCAACTGATTCATCGGTGGAAGACGAGCAAGCTGTCGCTGGCTTGCCCGCATTGCAAGGCAATAGCCTCGTCCGAGGCGTTCCGACGTGGTCGGTATTTGGTCGGCGGCGATCCATTACGCTGCGAACATTGCGGAGTCACGGCGCCGATTACGCTTTGGCGCTTTGAAGGATTAACGCAAAGCGCTGGCTCAGTTGCCTGCCCCACACAGTCGGGGAAGGCATTGATGTCGGAGCCAAGCGCAAACTAGATCGCAAATTAGACCTGCCACGCATCGCAAGGCGGATGAGGTCGCGGCGGCCAGCCGCACGTGGCGACGCCGATTTGGCATGGCCGGGAGTCTCCCGGATTGCACATCGAGGCCTCCGCGCCGCAGCATCGCGAGCGGCTCGCTTCGCATTTAGTTGATCGAATTTTTCACGCTGGTGCCGCGACCAAAGGAAATAACCTTCGGGGCTACGCCCATGCTTGCCGAAAAATTCATTTTGCTGCTTGAGACACTGCTCCAGAGCCAAACCTATTCCGACGGAAGTCCGCGCGTGGTGAGCACCTCGCCGCACGTCCCGATCAAGCTACCTATCCGGAAATAGTCCCGAGCCGATCGACCGTCGGTGAGATTGCTGGTGGCCCTGGGCAGCGGACCGCTCGGCTCCCGTCACGTTCTGCGCACGTGCTGCTGCGCGGAGTAAACACTCCGGACAACAACCGCATCACCCGTGAGCCATCTCGCAGTCGGCGGTCCGTCGGCTACGCCACACCATCCGTAACAACTCGGTGCCGCCATGGACAGCAAGTTCGATGCCGCGACCATCATGGTCGCAGTCTGCGTTGCGGCATACGCAGCGATCATGCTCGCCTGTATCGCCCACGGCTTCGGCCTGCCCGGCGCACAGATTCGCCACCTGTCGATGGGCGCTGCCCTCTTCATCGCGCTTCCGGTTGCGCTGGACCTGCTGCGCACGCCTCCCGGCAAGGCCGGCTGATGCAGCGCGGCCGTCGATATTGTCCGCCTGACCGCATCCGCACGTCGCAAACACGCCGCACTACAATCTCGCTAGGTGAAACGGCGCGAATCAGCGTTACTTCAGGACTGATCACTCCTTGAGGTCGGCGGCATGACCGAGCCCGAAGCCTTAGATCAGAATATTCGCGCCCTGCAAGAATGGCTGCGCAGTGCCTGGATGCAGCTCGGAGACCCCTCCCTCACCGCTTTCTCCCGCCGCGAGCTGCGCAACCAGATGAAACAATGCAGCGCGGACTTGCGCAGGCATCTGCGGGTCGCGTCCGAGCGGCGGCCGGAGCCGCACGCCCCGCCCGGGAAGACGTTCGCGATGCCGCAGTTGCGGCTGCTGGCCTGGAGCTAGCCGCTCGGGTCTTCATCCCCGGATCGCGTGGCGCGCAATCGCCAAAATGTCGCGATCTCCCGCGCATGCGGGTCATGCGCGCCGGCGGCTTTGTCGACAGCGGTCCCGCCATGCCGCGGCAGACCCGCGCTAGCATGCCTATATTGTATGTAGTGCCGCGGCCAGCGCCGCCGATTCTCAGGGACACCCGTGCTCTATCTGGAACTTGCGATCGTGATGGCGTTGATCATCGTCAACGGCCTTCTGTCGATGTCGGAACTCGCCATCGTGTCCTCGCGCCCCGCGCGGCTTGCGGCGTTGGTCGAAAAAGGCGTCGGCGGATCGCGTCTCGCGCTCGCTTTGGCCTCCGATCCCGGAAAATTCCTCTCCACCGTGCAGATCGGCATCACGTTGATCGGCGTGCTGTCAGGCGCATTTTCGGGCGCGACGCTCGGCCAGCGTCTCACGCAATGGCTGCTCGATCTGGGGCTGTCACCGGGCATCGCCGATACGGTCGGCGTCGGCCTCGTCGTAAGTGTGATTACCTATGCCTCGCTGATCGTCGGCGAGCTGGTGCCGAAACAAATCGCGCTGCGCGATCCCGAGGCGATTGCGGTGAAGGTCGCCCCGGCGATGACGCTGATGGCGAAACTATCGCTGCCGCTGGTGTGGCTGCTCGACCGCTCCGGCAAGGCCCTGTTGTGGATTCTCGGCCATCGCGAGGACCCGCAGGACCGGGTCAGCGAGGACGAGATCAAGACGCTGGTGGTGGAGGCCGAGAATGCCGGCGTGCTGGAGCCAGGCGAGAAGGAGATGATCGCAGGCGTCATGCGCCTGGGTGATCTTCCGGTCGGCGCCGTGATGACGCCGCGCCACGAGGTCAGCCTGATCGACCTGTCCGACCCGGAGTCCGAAATCCTTGCGGCGCTGCAGATCAGCACGCACTCACGATGCGTGGTGTTCGACGGCAATCGCGACCATGCGCTCGGAATCGTGCAGGCCAAGGAGGTGCTCGACGTCTATCTCGACGGCCGCGCCCCCGACATCCGGGCGCTGACGCGCGATGCACCGATCATCCCCGAGACCGTCGATGCCCGCGACGTGGTCGCGATCCTGCGCGACTCCGCCGTTCATATCGGCCTCGTCCACGACGAGTACGGCACCTTCCAGGGCGTCGTCACCAGCTTTGACATCCTCGAGGCCATCGTCGGCGCCTTCCACACCGAGGAGGGCCCGGCCGAACCTGCTTATGTCAGGCGTGACGACGGCTCCTACCTGATTTCGGGCTGGATGGCCGCGCTGGAATTCGCCGAACTGCTCGGCATCGCACTGCCCTCGCCGCGCCCCTACCAGACCGCGGCAGGCTTCCTGCTGCACGCTTTCGGAGCGATCCCCGAGGTCGGCGCCAAGGTCACCGCGCAGGGCTGGGAGTTCGAGATCGTCGACCTCGACGGCCGGCGTATCGACAAGGTCGTGGCGAGCCGGTCGCGCAAGGCCTGAAATTGCTTGCCCACCGCCCTGTTGATAACCGGCAGGAAATCGAAAAGGCCAGCCGTGCTGTGCTATCGGCATAGCGGTCCGAGTGAACCCACGGAATTGGTCCCATGCGCATTACCCTCGTCGGCTCCCGCCATTTTGGCGTGGCGACCCTGAACATGCTGCGTGAACACGCCGTCACGATCGTCAGGGTCGTCGTCCATGACGGCGAGGACCGATTGGCCGCGGCGGCCAGGGCAGCCGGCATCGATGTCGTGGTGCAGGCAGACCCCAAGCTCGTCACCGCGTCCGAAATCGCGCCGGGCACCGACCTGATCGTGACGGCCCACAGCCACGCCCGCGTGAGCAGGGAGGCATTGGCGGTCGCCAGGCTCGGCGGCATCGGATACCACCCGTCGCTGCTGCCCCGGCATCGCGGCATCGCCGCCGTGGAATGGACCATCAAGGAAGGCGATCCGATTGCCGGCGGCAGCATCTATCATCTGGCCGACCGCATGGATGCCGGCGCGATCGCGGCCCAGGACTGGGTGTTCGTCAAGAAAGGCGAGACCGCGCGTGAGCTGTGGGAGCGCGCGCTGGCGCCGCTCGGCCTCAAGCTGCTCGGCGAAGTCATCGATTACGCCAAGACCTACAAGGAGCTGCCGGCCAAGCCGCAGGACGAACAGTTTGCCACCAAGGCGCCGAGCCTGCCTGGGAGCAAACACTAGGTGCCCAAATACCGCCGAGGGCGCTGGAGCGAGGGCTGCGGCTGCCGGGCGCGGATTCACCGTCGTAATTCACTATGATGTGTTTGAGTCCACAGGAACTTTCTTGCTTGCTTGCGTCGCAGCAAATTTTCGTCACATTGTCCCCGGATAAGCCGCGCTATCTCATCAAATGACAGGGATTTGATTCATGCGTTCGACCCGCATTCGGGACCTGCTTGTTGCGTCCATCGCCGCGTCCGCAGTCATTGTCGCAGCGGCTCCCGTTTCTGCCCAGCAGCCCTATGACGGCCTTTGGCAGGTCACTGTCGTGACCAAAACTGGTAGCTGCGAACCGTCGACCAGCTCGACCGTGACCGTGACCAACGGAAGGATTTCGGCCCAGGGTGCGGCGATCTCCGGAACTGTCGGCAGCGGGGGACTTGTGCGCGTCTCGATCAATGGTGCATATGCGAACGGTCAACTCAGTGGCAACTCCGGATCGGGGAAGTGGAATGGGGCATCAGCTGGCGTACCGTGCAGCGGTCGATGGGAAGCGTCCCGTCAGTAAGATCAGCAACGCAGCAGGATTTCTTGCCAAGGCGCGGCGGCCTGCTTTTGCAGCCGCCGCGTTTTTCGTGACGGCCATAGCAAGCACGGCTGGACATGCGCAGTCCGGCCCGTTCGCCGGCATGGCCGGCACCTGGTCCGGTAGCGGCTCGGTCACACTGGACGATGGCTCCAGCGAGCGTATTCGCTGCCGCGCAACCTATCGCGTCACCGGCCCGCGCATGGCCATGAGCCTGATCTGCGCCAGCGATGCCTACAAGTTCAATCTGGCGGCTGACGTGCAGGCCGAGGGCAGCGCGGTCACCGGCTCCTGGAGCGAGTCCAGCCGCAATGTCAGCGGCGACCTGCGAGGTCGCGGCGGCGGTGGAAACTTCCAGGTCGTTGCCAGTGCGCCCGGCTTCAATGCCGACATCTCGATGCGCACAACCGGCAACCGCCAGTCGGTTTCGATCCGGGCCGACAGCCAGTTCCGCGGCGCCACGATCGCATTGGTGCGGTAAAGGATACGACGATGAAGAAGCCCTCGGGGTCGTCCCCGAGGGCTTTTTGCTGCGTCCAACGAACGCTACGCCTTGGGCGGCGTGGCGAGCTTCTCGGCGGTCTGCTGGATGGTGCGGGCGATTAGCAGCGCCTGCTCCTTGTTCACCGCGAAGTCGTGCACGCCCTTATCGGTCGTCATCGAGATCACCATAATGTCGGGCTGCTGCTCCGGCCAGCCGGTCGCAAAGCCGGTGAGAAAGTCCGGTGCCTTCCTGAGATTGTTCATGATGACAGATCCTGTGCGACAGGCACGAATGCGGTGACTTCGATCTCGACCTTGGCGCGCTGATCGACTAGCCCGTCGATATAGAGCAGTGTCGAGGGCGGGAAATTGCGCCCGAGGGTCTCCTTCCACGCTGCGCCGATACCCGGGCCTGCGGCCTCGTATTCGCTGCGGCTGGTCAGGTACCAGGTCAGACGGACGATATGCTCGGGTCCCGCACCCGCTTCGTTCAGGAGCTTGACGATCCGCTTCAGCGCGGTGCCGACCTGGGCGGCCATATCGGGCTGATAGTCGCCCCGCTCGTCGCCTCCGGTCTGGCCGGCCAGCACGATCCATTTGCCCGGGCCGTCGAAGGCGACGCCGTGCGAGAAGCCGCGGGGTTTCGACCATTCGGCCGGTTGCAAGACACGCATGAGCAAATCCTCCTGATTATTCCAGCCAGTGCTTAGCACCGATCGCATGGACGGCGCATCACTGGATCGGCAGAATTGCGCGTTGCAAATCCGGACTATCTCGCCGATACCGGCGGTCCCTCTCCGCTCGCTTCGCAGCCATGGACCGCACTCCCTCGAAGACCCGCGCCGCATTGTGGATGTCAGGCTGGCTTGCGCTGATGCTGATTGTCGCAGTCGCCGGCCGCGAGGCGACGCGCGAGGTGAACGTCTTTCAGTTGATGTGCGTGCGCGGCGTGCTCGGCTTTGTGATGCTCTATCCGCTGATCCGGATGAACGGCGGCTTCGCGATCGTAAAGACGGCGCGGCTCCACGTGCATATCGGACGCAATCTGATCCACTTCGGCGCGCAGCTCGGCTGGTTCTATGCGCTGACCTTGATCCCGATCGGCCAGGTGGTCGCCATCGAATTCACCATGCCGATCTGGACCGCGATCCTCGCGGCGAGCTTTCTCGGCGAGCGCATGACGGCCATGAAGATCGGCGCGATCGTGCTCGGCCTGGTCGGCGTGTTCGTGATCGTGCGGCCGGCCGCCGGCGAGATCAATCCGGGACAATTGATCGCGCTCGCGGCGGCGGTCGGCTTCGGCGTTTCGGTCGCGATCGTGAAGTCGCTGACGCGGACCGAACAGACGCTGGCGATCATCTTCTGGATGCTCGTGGTGCAGTCGGCCGCAAGTCTCGGGCCCGCGCTCTATGTCTGGAGCTGGCCGCCGCTCCAGACCTGGGGCTGGCTCGCGCTGATCGCGTTCGGTGGCACCTTCTCGCATTACTGCATGGCTCGCGCACTGCTGCATGCCGACGCCACGGTCGTGATCCCGATGGATTTCCTGCGCGTGCCGCTGACCGCGATCCTTGGCTGGCTGCTCTACGCAGAGCGGCTCGATACTTTCACAGTGCTCGGCGCGGCCATGATCCTGGCCGGCAATCTCTTGAACCTGAAGCCCGGCACGCCGGTTGCCGCACGCGCCAGGGCGTGATTTCGTCCTCGGCGATGTCTCGGTTGAGCGTTACTTCCCAGCGGCCTTGCGTAGCGCCGCATTGATGCGGTCCTGCCAGCCGGGGCCGCCCTCCTGGAAGTATTCCAGCACGTCCTGATCGATCCGCAGGGTGACCTGCTCCCGGACACCGGGGATCGCCGCAGCCTTGGGCGGCGCTTCCGCGACCTTAGTGGTGGCTCGCTTGAACGCCGCCTCGGCCTCGCTGCGGGCGTCGTTCAGGGTTCGCGGTCGACGCGGTTGATCGGCCATGTCTCAGATTCCTTCAAACAGCACGGTCGACAGATAGCGCTCCGAGAACGAGGGCACAATCGCCAGGATGGTCTTGCCCGCCGCCTCCGGCCGCTTGCCGACCTGCAAGGCTGCGGCAATCGCGGCGCCCGATGAAATGCCGCCGGGAATCCCCTCGTTGCGCGCCAGCGCCCGCGACGTCTCGATCGCGGTCGCACTATTGACCTTGACGATCTCGTCGATCACCGAACGGTCGAGGATGTCAGGGATGAAGCCGGCGCCGATGCCCTGGATCTTGTGCGGCGTGTGCTGACCGCCGGACAGCACCGGGCTTTCCTCAGGCTCCACGGCGACGATCCGCAGCGAGGGCTTGCGCGGCTTGAGCACCTGCCCGACCCCGGTGATGGTGCCGCCAGTGCCGACGCCGGCCACGAAGTAGTCGATGTCGCCGCCGGTGTCGTTCCAGATCTCCTCGGCGGTGGTGCGACGATGGATTTCGGGATTGGCGAGGTTCTTGAATTGCTGCGGCATCACCGCGTTCGGCGTCGTGCGAACCAGCTCTTCGGCGGTCGCGATCGACCCGTTCATGCCCTGCGACGCCGGCGTGAGCACGATCTCGGCGCCGAGGAAAGCCAGCATGCGTCGCCGCTCGATCGACATCGATTCCGGCATCACCAGCTTGAGCCGGTACCCGCGCGACGCCGCGACATAGGCGAGCGCAATTCCGGTGTTGCCGGATGTCGGCTCGATCAGCACGGTATCGGGATTGATGATGCCGGCCTGCTCCATTGCGACGATCATCGCGGCGCCGATGCGGTCCTTCACGCTGGCGGCAGGACTGAAGTATTCCAGCTTGGCGAGGATCGTCGCGTTGACGCCGCTGGCCTGCGGCAATCTGCGCAGGCGGACAATCGGCGTATCCCCGATCGCGTCGACGATGGAATCGTAGACGCGGCCGCGTCCGGGTTGCACTGCACGCGTTGTCGACGATGCGTCCATCAAGCGGCTCCTATGGCCAGGTGCGCGGGAGAGATGCGATCTTCATGTCATTAGATGCGGCGCGGGATGACGCGCAAGGGAGAAACCGGTTCATCCGGAATTCGTTGCATCGCAAAATCAGAACCAATTCAAATAACGTAAAACCAACGCATTTGTGTTGCGACAAGGTCAAACAAATCTGGCTATATACTTTCGTCACCGAAGCTCAGAACGCAAAGGAGGTCACGATGCCAGCGCTTGCTGAAATCCTGTCGACCGTCGCGTCTAAGCCAGATCCGCGCGGCAGCGATCTGCCGACCTGCCCGGTGTGCGCCGACTCCATGGTCGCGGCGGAAGCGTCCGCCTACCTGCATGAGAATTTGATCAGCTATCTCTGGACCTGCGACACCTGCGGTTATGGGTTCGTGACCAAACACCTGGTGAAGCCGATCGTCTGCAACTGACCAAGCTACCTCGGTGTGATGTCCCCGCGCGCCCATCCGGCGCGCGTTTGGTTTCTGAATTGCGCGAACGTGCCGCCGGCGATCGCCTCGCGAATACCGCGCATCAGCTCCTGGTAATAGGCGATGTTGATCTCCGACAACAACATCGCGCCCAGCGTCTCGCCTGCGCGCACCAGATGATGCAGATAGGCGCGCGAACAGGTTCGCGCCGCGGGCCACGGGCTCTCCTCATCCAGCGGGCGGGGATCGTCGATGTGGCGGGCGTTGCGCAGATTGATCTGGCCGAACCGGGTGAACGCCATTCCATGGCGTCCGTTCCGCGTCGGCATCACGCAATCGAACATGTCGACGCCGCGCGCCACCGCTTCCAGGATGTCCTCGGGCGTGCCGACGCCCATCAAATAGCGCGGCCGGTCGGCCGGCAGGGCCGGCGCGGTCTCCTCGATCATCGACAGCATCACATCCTGCGGCTCGCCGACCGCCAGTCCGCCGATCGCGTAACCGTGAAAGCCGACCTCGGTCAGTCCGCGCGCGCTGGCATGGCGCAGCGCCGGGTCATCGCCGCCCTGCACGATGCCGAACAGCATGTAGCCGTCAGGCGCCGCTTCAAAGGCGCGCTTGGAGCGCTCGGCCCAGCGCAACGACAATTGCATCGCCCGCTCGATGTCGGCGCGCTCGGCCGGCAGCCGGACGCATTCGTCCATTTGCATCGCAATGTCGGAACCGAGCAATCGCTGCACCTCGATCGAGCGTTCCGGCGACAGCTCGACCTTGGTGCCGTCGATATGTGAGCGGAACGTGACGGCCTTCTCGGTCACCTTGCGCAGCTCCGACAGCGACATGACCTGGAAGCCGCCGGAATCCGTCAACATCGGACCGCCCCAGCCGGTAAACCGCTGCAAACCGCCAAGGACCGCGATGCGCTCGGCGCCTGGCCGGAGCATCAGGTGATAGGTGTTGCCGAGCACGATGTCGGCTCCGGCCTCGCGCACCTCGCGCCAATGCATCCCCTTCATGGCGCCGGCGGTACCGACCGGCATGAAGGCCGGCGTCCGCACAACGCCGTGAGGCGTCGTGAGGCGCCCGGTGCGGGCCGCGCCGTCGGTTGCGAGAAGCTCGAAATGATTGGGAAGACTCATGCGGCTGCTTATTGCGTGCCGACGAGGTCCAATCAACCCGGCTCGCGGCGGCCCGACGGTGCGACCGCTCGCGGGTTGCTCATCGATGCCTTCTTTTAAACAAAACGAAACCGTATCGTTTTATGTTGACGGTATGGCGATGAGATGCCCTCGGCGCCTGATGTGCTTCAAAGAGTGACAGGCAACCGATGTACTCAGCCGGCCAGCCCTCAGCGTCCATCGCTCGCGCGTTGATGGCAGTTCCCGCGCGCACGACGCGCCGTGCTGTCATCCTGCTGTGTGGCCTTGCGCTCGCGCTGGCGGGCTGCGGCACCCTGGCGCGAACGCCTTACACTGCCTTCGACGCCGCCGATGCGCGCGTGCTCGACCTCGACGGGCTGCGGCGCTACACCGACGAACCGGCGGCGAAATTCCGCCTCGACAAGGAAACCCTCGCGCCGATCACGACATATCTGGCGCTGTCCGGCGGCGGCGCGGACGGCGCTTACGGCGTCGGCGTCCTGAATGGCTGGACGGCGGCGGGCACCCGGCCGACCTTCTCGGTCGTGTCTGGCGTCAGCACCGGCGGCCTGATCGCCCCCTTTGCCTTCCTCGGGCCCCGCTACGACGAGACGCTGAAGGACGTCTACACCAGCGGCATCGCCGAGAGCCTGCTCCAGGATCCAAGCCTGATGCGGGTGCTGTTCGGGTCCGGCCTGTTCGGCAACACCCGGCTGCGCGAGCTGGTGGCCCGCTACGTCGGGCCGGAGGTCCTGAGCGAAGTGGCCCAGGAGAACGCCAGGGGCCGGAAGCTCCTGATCGTCACCACCGACCTCGACACCCAGCGCTCGGTGATCTGGGACATGGGCCGGATCGCCAGCGTCGGAACTCCCGAGGCGCTGCAGTTGTTCCGCGATGTCATGGCGGCCTCGGCCAGCATCCCCTTGGTGTTTCCGCCGATCATGATCGACGCCGAGGGCCAGGGCCGGCGCTTCCAGGAGATGCATGTCGATGGCGGCGTGACGGCGCCGGTGCTGACGTTGCCGGACGCCCTGCTCTTTCAGGACGGAAAATGGCCCGCCAACCGCCGCCTGAATATCTACAACCTCGTCAACAAGAAGCTCGAACAGGGCTTTGAGCTGGTATCCAACTCGACGATCGACGTCGCCTCGCGAAGCATCTCCGCAATCACGCAGGCGCAAACCCGGTCCGTGATCCTGTCGACCTACGACTTCGCCCGCCGCAACCGGCTGGGTTTCCATCTGTCCTACATCGAGCGCAACTATCCGTCGCCGGCTTCGCAGGGTTTCGACACGGCTTACATGCGCGCCCTCTATCAATACGGCTACCAGAAGGCCGCGTCGGGCCACGCCTGGACGTCAACGCCTCCATGACAGGCCGGCGCGAAGCAGCAGCGCGAATGGACGAATCCGGCCGTCACGGGTTATAGACCGGACACACCCGTCCGAAACGCAACCAGATGAGCAGGAATGGGATTGACCGCGACCAAGGTCAGGGCAACGAAACGCAATGTTGCGAAATCGCGCGGCGGCCGGCCGACACGGGACGCCGCGATCGAGCGCGACCAGCGGCTGATCGAAGTCGCCACGCGGCTCTTCCTTGATCGCGGGTTCGACGCAACCTCCATCGACGCGGTGGCGGAAGCCGCGCGGGTCAGCAAGCCCACGGTCTATGCGCAGTACGGCGACAAACGTGGCCTGTTCGCTGCGGTGCTCCGGCGCGAAATCGCGCGCTGGCTTGCCCCCCTCGCCGCGGCGGCCGCCGAGATGCACGTCAATGACGCCTCGGACGGCTCGGTCGAGCAGCGGCTGACCAGCCTCGGACGCCAATTGCTGCAGCTCAACTGCGGCGACGATGCCATCGCCTTCAGCCGAATCCTGACCGCGCAGGCGATCAACTTTCCCGAGGTTGCCAAACTTGCAGTCGATGAAGGCTGGTCGAAGGCCGTGTCGACGACGGCGGTGTTCTTCGACCATCTGGTCGAGAGCGGCGCCCTCGAACTCGAGGACACCACGATCGCCGCCGAGACGTTCCTCAACATGGTGGTGGGCCACACCCATCGGATGGCGACCTTCGGGATCCCAATGGACCTGGAAACCGCCGAGAGGCGCATGGAGGTCTCGATCCGGTTGTTTCTCGCCGGGGCCCTTGGTCCGCCCGGACGGGCTCCTATCTTGCCTAAGGCCAGCCAGCGCCGCCGGCCCGCACGCTGACAGTTCCGCAAAGTATCCGGCTCGCGCATCAGATTACCTCACGCAGTGCAGCAATTCGGCGCTTGACCAAAACAAAACGATACCGTATGGTTTTATTTATAAAGAGATGCGAACCCACTGCAACGAGCCCCCCAAGGGTCTCGCGTCGCCTGACAAACTACGATCGCCGCAACGGAGCCTACGCCGTCGCTCCGCTGGACGTTCAGCGGCCGACCTTCACGCAACGGGTCGGCCGCACTTTCTCCATCCGCATGGCGGCCGCGACGCGCAAGCGCGTCAGCGCGAAAAGCACGAGTTCGACGATGACGACAGGACGACTGCGCAAGCTGGGACACCGGATGTTCGGGACGTGGCTGCTTGCGATTGCGCTGCTGTCCCTGCTCGTCGCCTCCCCGGCCCGCGCGATCGCCACGACGGATGCCGCAGGGGGGGCTCCACTCCAGAACGACGACAGCGCGCAGCTCGACGCACAGGCGGTTCGCCGCGAGATCGACAGCTTCCGGGCGGCCCAGATCTCGCTGCGTCAAGCCGTGGCGATCGCCGAGGCGCAGCATGCAGGCGCGACCGCGGCGGATATCAGCTTCGACGGCGGCGCTGACCCCGCGGTCTACAGGGTCAAGACGGTCCAGCGCGACCGCGTCTGGCAGCACGCCATCAATGCTGCGACCGGCGAAGTGACGGGCGGCGAGGCCGCCTTACCGCTCGCGATGCTGGACGACGAAGATCGCAGCAACCTCGTCGTGCTGCGGGGGCTTCGGCATCGCCTGTCGGATGCCGTGCGCGTGGCCGAACACGCAACGTCGGGCCGGGCGATCAGCGGCGGCCTGACGCGCGAGCGCGGCCGGCTCAACTTCGTGATCGTCGTGGTCAGCGGTGCCGATCTGAAAGAGGTCATCCTCGAGCCGCCGGGGGCGGCACGTAAGCGATGACGCTGGAGCCGGTCGCCGCCACGGTTTCGCCCAAAAGCATTGACGGCCGCCGATCTCTGCCGCATAAGTCCGCCCCATGATCACCGCGACCAAACGCACGACCAAAACCACCAAGCCCTCCGGGGCCTCGGGAGACGTGCGCGCGTAGTCGGTCGAACCGCATCATCTCAATCCGAAGCCCCGCCTGATGAAGGTCCGGGGCTTTTTTATTGCCTGCAACACATCTCGAATGGAGGACAAAGTGAGTAACGATCCCGTCGTCGCGATTGTCGGCGTCACCGGCGCAGTCGGCGCCGAATTCATCGCCACCATGGACAAGCGCGGCTTCCGCGTCGGCAAGCTGAAGGCCCTGGCCAGCGCCCGCTCGGCCGGCAAGACCATCGACTTCCGCGGCAAGCAGGTCGTGATCGAAGAGCTCACCGAGCGCGCCTTCGACGGCGTCGACATCGCGCTGTTCTCGGCCGGCAGCGGCATCTCCAAGAAGTTCGCGCCGCTTGCGGTGAAGTCCGGCGCCGTCGTGGTCGACAATTCCTCCGCCTTCCGCATGGATCCGAACGTGCCGCTGGTGATTCCGGAGATCAACGCGAACCGCATCCGCGATCACAAGGGAATCATCGCCAACCCGAATTGCGCCGCGATCACCGCGCTGGTGCCGCTGTGGCCAATTCACCAGAAGAACCGCATCAAGCGCGTGATCATCTCGACCTACCAGGCCGCGAGCGGTGCCGGCGCCGCCGCGATGGAGGAGCTCGTCGAATCGACGCGCGCCAATCTCAACGGACAGGTCTACACGCCGAAGGTGATGCCGCATCCCTACGCATTCAACCTGTTCAACCACAACACCGCGATCGATCCGGAGACAGGCTACAACGACGAGGAGACCAAGGTCATCAAGGAGACCCGCAAGATCTTCGAGGACGACAAGATCGCGATCGGCGTCACCTGCGTACGCGTGCCGGTGCTGCGCGCCCATTGCGAGGCGATCACTTTCGAATGCGAAAACCCGATCACCGAGGACCAGGTGCGCGCGATCATGGCGCAGGCGCCGGGCGTGAAGATCGTCGACGACCGCGCCGGCAACTACTTCCCGATGCCGATCGACGCCTCGGGTCAGGATGACGTCCTGGTCGGCCGCATCCGCAAGGACCTCAGCGACCCCAGCGGGCACTCGATCTCGATGTTCGTCGCCGCCGATCAGCTCCTGAAGGGTGCGGCGCTCAACGCGGTGCAGATCGCCGAGCTGTTGCCGGAGCGCGTGCCGGCGTGAGGTTGTAGGGTCGGCGAAGCGCGAGCGTGCCCACCACTTCGCTTCGATGGTGGGCACGCCGTTACACTCCCGCCGCACGTCATTCCTCGCGCTAGCTAGCCGCAGATGTTGACGAACCGCGGTCCACGCGGCGTCCACACCCTGCGCAAGCAGCCGTCGTCGCCGACGAATGCGAAGCGATGGAAGCGACGGTCGAAGAAGCGGCGGTCCGCGAAGCGGTGATCGAACCGATGATCGAAGAACCGACGGTGAAAGTCGTCTCGATCAGCGAACCTTGAGAACCGGGGCGAGAAGCCTCGATGCGCAAAGGACTCGCCGGCGAAGCGCCCGCCGCCGCCGAATTGCGTCCGTCCAGCCGCGGTGCCGACATGCGTGCCACCAGCCGGGCTCTGCATTCCGCCAGCCGTGCCGCCGGAGGTCATCCCGGCGCCGGCTCCGCCTCCGCCGCCACGGGACAGGCCGCCACCCATTCCACCGCCGGACATGGCACCTCCGCCACCGGACATGCCACCCCCACCGCCCGACATGCCACCACCAGACATGCCGCCGCCGGACATACCGCCACCGCCGCCATGCTGGGCCAAGGCCGGTGATGCAAGACCAAGCGCCGTTCCGAGCACGGCAACGGCGAGGCCGCTAAGGATCTTGCAGTTCATGGCAATGTTCCTCCTTGCTTGTTTGCAGCAATAGCGAACCAAACGATCGGAGCTCCCAAATGATCCCGCGCTTCAAATGACAAGTGAATCAGAGTCTGACAGACAAGTTAGGTACGTCGGCAACTGCGCAACGGATTGATGGCGCACTGGATTGTGCGACCGTTCAGTCCGCAAACGGGCGTACACAAGCGTTCCCGGTTTTTCGTGGCGTGCTTGATTTAGGGCGCGAGGCTCGCGCTTTGCGCACTACAAATCAGCGTGCGGCTCGTGCGCGCGAAACAGCAGGCAGGCGTCGCCGTATGAATAGAAGCGATAGCCGTGCTTGATCGCATGCGCATAGGCACCCTGCATTGTATCGAGCCCGGAGAAGGCCGACACCAGCATGAACAGCGTCGAACGCGGCAGATGAAAATTGGTCAAGAGAATATCCACCGCGCGGAAGCGATAGCCCGGCGTGATGAAGATCGAGGTCTCGGCCGAAAACGGCAGGATGGTGCCGTCGGCGGTCGTGGCGCTCTCGAGCAGTCGCAGCGACGTGGTGCCGATCGCGACAATCCGTCCGCCCTTGGCGCGTGCGGCATTCAGGGCGGATGCGGTTGCTGCGGTGATGCAGCCCCATTCGGCGTGCATCCTGTGCTCCGACGTCTCCTCGGTCTTCACCGGCAGGAAGGTCCCTGCCCCGACATGCAGCGTCAGCCGGTGCAGCTCGACGCCGCGCTGGCGTAGCGACGCCTCCAGCGCCGGCGTGAAATGCAAACCCGCGGTCGGCGCGGCCACCGCGCCTTCATTCGCCGCGAACATGGTCTGGTAATCGGCAACGTCCTTGTCGTCGGGCGTGCGCTTCGATGCGATATAGGGCGGCAGCGGTGTGGCGCCGACGTCTGATATCGCCTGGTCGAGCGTGGGGCCGTGGAAGGAGAACGACAGCGTCACCTCGCCCTCCTGCCCCTTGGCCTCGACTTCGGCGTCGAGATGGCCGAGCAGGCACACCTTGCCCTCGTTGCCGAAGCGGACGATATCGCCGACCGCGAGCTTCTTTGCCGGCTTGACCAGCGCCTGCCAGCGCGAGCCATCGAGCCGCTTGATCAGCGTCGCCTCGACCTTGGGCTCCGTCTCGCGCCCGATGCGGCGGCCCTTGAGCTGGGCGGCGATCACCTTGGTATCGTTGACCACGATCTGGTCGCCCGCTTCCAGCCAGTGCGGCAGATCCGCGATCGTGGCATCGCGCAGCACGCCATCGGGATGCACCACCAGCATCCGCGCGGAGTCGCGCGGGCTCGCGGGCCTCAGCGCGATCCGTTCAGGAGGAAGTTCGAAGTCGAAGAGATCGGTGCGCATTTTAGCCTGCACACTGCTGACCCTCATCCTGAGCAGCGCGACAGCGCGTCTCGAAGGATGAGGCCAGCTTGTTGTAGCATCGTGGCCTCATGGTTCGAAACGCCTGCTTCGCAGGCTCCTCACCATGAGGGGACACAGTTACGCCGCGTCGGCGGCCATGCGCGCTTTGACGATCTTGTCTGGGTCCTTCACCGGCTCGCCGCGCTTGATCTTGTCGACGTTCTCCATGCCCTCGGTGACCTTGCCCCAGACCGTGTACTGGCCGTTGAGGAAGGATGCGTCGTCGAAGCAGATGAAGAACTGGCTGTCGCCGGAATCCGGATTGGCCGCGCGCGCCATCGAGGCGGTGCCGCGGACATGCGGCTCCTTGTTGAATTCGGCCTTCAGCTTCTTGCCGGACCCGCCCATCCCGGTACCCTGCGGACAGCCGGTCTGGGCCATGAAGCCGTCGATCACGCGGTGGAACACGATGCCGTCGTAGAAACCTTCGCGCACCAGTTCCTTGATCCGCGCGACATGGTTGGGCGCCAGGTCGGGGCGCATCTCGATCGTGACGGGTCCCTGGGTGGTTTCAAGGATCAGAGTATTCTCGGTAGCAGCCATGCTCGCTTCTCCTGGCTTCGGGGTGGATATTTCTTGTTTCTGAACGGGATCGCGAACGGGCGGCCCGCCACCGCGCCGCCCAGGCTCTCCGTAAATGGCAACGGCGTGCAGCGTTGCAACGCCTCCATCACCGCGATCCGGTATTGCAGCCGGTCGTTATCGGTCGCCTGTTCCGATTCGTAGGAGATCCTGGGATGCCCGAGGATCGCACCGTCGCGGTTGAAGCTCACAATAACGGTAATGTCGATCGGGTTGGCCTTGTCCAGCGGCGGCGGCCTCCAGCACCGATGAATGCTCAGGACAACATCCCGGATCGTGTTGAGTTGCTGGGGCTCGGCCGGTGCTGGCCCGGCCAACGCAAGCCACACGAGCGGCGCGGCAAACCAGAGAAGTGGCTTGCTGCGCGCCGCCATCGGGATCACTTGATGTCGGATGCGACCTGCACCTTCACCATCTTGTCGGGATCGGTGACGGTGCCGCTGGCGGAGCCCGCCGGCGCCTTCTTCAGCTTGTCGACGACATCCATGCCCGACACCACCTCCCCGATTACGGTGTACTGGCCGTTCAGGCTCGGGCCGTCGGCATACATGATGAAGAACTGCGAATTGGCGCTGTCGACCGAGTCGCCGCGCCGGGCCATGCCGACGATGCCGCGCTTGAACGGCACGTTGGAGAACTCCTGCTTCAGGTTCGGATACTTCGAGCCGCCGGTGCCGTTGAAGTTCTGCCCGTCGCCGGTCTGCGCCATGAAGCCATCCATCACGCGGTGGAACGGCACGTTGTTGTAAAAGCCCTCGCGCGCGAGCTGCTTGATGCGCTCGGCATGCTTCGGCGCGATGTCGCTGCGCAGCTTGATGACGATGCGGCCCTTGGTGGTGTCGATCACGATCGCATTGGCCTTGTCGAGGCCGGCGGGCAGCGGCTGCGCGATCGCGGGAACGACGCAGAACAGCGCGGCAACGAATGCAAGAATTCGGATCATGGAAACTCCGGATCAGGACGTTCGGGATGTGGCAGGCGCCGGCATCAGCCGGCGAATTTGGCCTTCAGGCTAGCGGCGACCGATGACGGCACGAATGCAGAGAAGTCGCCGCCCATCTGGGCGATCTGGCGTACCAGTGTGGCGGTGATCGGGCGAACCGCGACCGATGCCGGAACGAACACGGTGTGCACCTCAGGCGCCATGGCCTCGTTCATGCCCGCAAGCTGCATCTCGTAGTCGAGATCAGTGCCGTCGCGCAGGCCGCGAATCATCAACGTGGCCCCGGCCGCGCGCGCCGCCGCGACCGTGAGGTTGTCGTAGGTCGAGCTCTCAAAGACGCACCCCGCCTTTTGGGCGATCGGGCCAAATACCTCATGCACCATGGCCAACCGTTCGTCGGTCGAGAACAGCGGTTTCTTGCCCGGATGAACGCCGATGGCGACGATCAGGCGGTCGCACAAGTTGACGGCCTGCCGGACCACGTCCAGGTGGCCGTTGGTAACGGGATCGAAGGAGCCGGGATAAATCGCGATGCGGGTCATGGTCCCCTCTAACCCGCCCCGCCTTGCCCGGCAAGCATGCCCGGTTCCAAGGCCCCCCCGATCCGCTTGATTTCGCCTCGGCCAGTGAACCAGCCCTGGCATCCCAGCATCGATCAAGCCGAATGTTTCGTGAGCCAGTGGCGGATGAAACAAAACCGCTCGGCGACGAAACCATTTTTGCGCGCGGCGAAGACACCAGGAAACGCGCCGCCGGTACAGCCTGCACAACGAAAACGATGGGCCCCGGGGGCCCGATCACAGGGGACCGTCATGATCAAGGCACTTTCCGCCGTCGCCATCGCCGCGTTCATTGCGGCGGCGCTCACCGTTCTTCCCGGCTTCGCCCCGCAGGTCGCGGCCAGCACCCCGCAACCGCTTGCCAAGGCCGACCGCCTCGACATCCATCCGGTCGGCAAAGACTGCTCACAGCGGGCCTGGCCCAACTTCGAGGCATCCTGCCTGCGCGCTGCCGGCAGCAAGCTATCGGTCCGTGAAGCCCGCCTCGTCACCGCCCCCCGCGCGCCGTAGTCGGCACGGCGACGCCATTCACTGTCACGCAAATCCCATGGAAATTTGCGACGTCTCGTCGCAGACTATTACCTAGCGCGCCCACCGGACGTTCTGGTCGGGCGCGCGGCATCGGGGGGTTTGCACGTGACCAGTACGCCTGCCATCGTCTCCTCCGGCCACCATCCGAGCCCGCTTCCGCTCGCGACAACGCTCGGCGCACTTGGCGTCGTCTATGGCGACATCGGCACCAGCCCCCTTTACGCACTGAAGGAGGCGGCCAAGGCCGCCGCCCACGGCGGCGCGCTCACGCACGGCGCCGTCCTCGGCGTGGTCTCGCTGATCCTGTGGGCGCTTATTCTCATCATCTCGCTGAAATACGCGATGCTGATCCTGCGCGCCGACAACCGCGGCGAAGGCGGCATCGTCGCACTGCTGGCCCTGCTGTCGGCCCGCAATGCCGCGCCGGGCACCTGGCGGGCCCAACTCCTGATCGTGGGGCTTATCGGCGCCGCCCTGCTCTATGGCGACGGCGCGATCACCCCGGCCATCTCGGTACTGTCGGCGATCGAAGGCCTGAAGGTCGATGCCCCGTCGCTGGCGCCTGCCGTCGTGCCGCTCACCGTCGTCATCCTAGTCGGCCTGTTCGTGATGCAGAAGCAGGGCACCGGATTCATCGGCCGGATCTTCGGCCCGGTGATGCTCGGCTGGTTTGCGGTGCTGGCGGCGCTCGGCATCCACGGCATCGTCAAGGCCCCAACCGTGCTGGTTGCGCTCAGCCCGTTCTACGCGTTCGATTTCCTGGTGCACCAGGACTTCCACATCAGCTTCGCCATTCTCGGCGCCGCCTTCCTCGCCGTCACCGGCGGCGAGGCGATGTATGCCGACATGGGCCATTTCGGCCGGTTCCCGATCCGCCTCGCCTGGTTCGCGGTTTGCCTGCCGGCGCTGGTGTTGAACTATTTCGGCCAAGCTGGCGAATTGATCACGGATCCGACCTCGGCTGACAACCCGTTCTTCCAGCTCGCTCCCGACTGGGCGCATTATCCGATGGTTGTGCTCGCTACTGTCGCCACCGTGATCGCCTCGCAGGCGATCATCTCCGGCGTGTTCTCGCTGACCCAGCAGTCGATCCAGCTCGGCTTCCTGCCGCGCATGCACATCGAACACACCACGAGCGATGCGATCGGCCAGATTTACGTGCCGCTGGTGAACTGGCTGCTCGCAGCCGCAACGCTCGGTGCCGTGCTGGCGTTCGGCACGTCGGACGCGCTCGCCGGCGCTTACGGCATCGCGGTCTCGCTCCTGATGGCGATCACCACATTGCTCGCCGCGCTGGTCGCGATCCAGTGGGGTTACTCGCCGATCCTCGTGATCGCGGTGAACGGCTTCTTCTTCGTGATCGACACGATCTTCTTCGCAGCGAATTCGGCCAAGCTGTTCGAAGGCGGCTGGTTTCCGCTGCTACTCGCCGCCGCCGTCGCGTTCCTGATGCTGACCTGGCGTGGCGGCGTGAAGCTCGTCGAAAAGGCGCGCGCCAAGCTGCGCCAGCCGGAAGAGGATTTGATCGAGACCGCAGTCAACAAGTGCCGAAGCCGCCTGCCGGGCACCGCGGTATTCCTGGCCTCTGCGCCCAAGGGCGTGCCGCTCGCGCTGACGCAGTTCGTCAAGCACAATCACGTGCTGCACCAGCGCGTGCTGCTGGTCACCGTGCAGATCGAGGAGCTGCCGCGGATCTCCGATGACGATCGTGCCGAGGTGATCGAGATCATCCCGGGCATCACGCGGATCATCCTGCATTACGGCTTCATGCAATATCCGACGATCTATGAGGGCCTGAAGCTCGCCTGTCGGCAAGGCAAGCTGCCCGGCATCGACCTCTCCGACGTGACCTACTACATCGGCCGCGAGACCATCATCCCGCGCGAGGATATTCCGGGCATGTGGGTGTGGCGGGAAGGACTATTCGCCTTCCTGCAACGCAACGCCGAGCGCACCGCCGCGTTCTTCGGCGTGCCGACCGGACAAGTCGTGGAGTTCGGCACGGAGATCGAGATTTGATGGTCCAAGCCCAGCCTTTAGAGACCGGGTTCGATCATCGGCAAAGCGGCCACCATCGACCTGTAGCGGCGTTCTTGCGGAGCTGCGCGATGAAACTCATCGCGTCGATGTGGACCATTCCAATCGCGCTATGCTTGTTGGGGTCGGCGTTCGCAGATGAACTCACGACAGCAGGCGATACAAAAAGCCTCGGCTTCTCAGCCGCCCGTCTGGCGCGGATCGCGCCGTGGTATCAGGCGCGCTTCGATTCTTTCCCGCCGTCGGACGGCCTTCTGCCTGGCGCCGTCGTCGCCATCGCAAAGGGCGGCAGGCTCGCCTATTTGCAGGCGATCGGATTTCAGGACCGCGCCAAGACGATTCCGATGAAGGCCAATTCCATCTTCTGGATCGCTTCGATGACCAAGCCGGTGACCAGCGTCGCCGCCATGATCCTGGTCGACGACGGCAAGCTCGACCTCGACGCACCCGTTGCCCGGTATCTGCCCGAGCTTCAAGACATGAAGGTCGGGTTCGCGAAGACGGACGCCGCTACCGGCAAGACGGAATTCGGGCTCGATCCACAAAAACGCCCAATGACGGTTCGCGACCTGCTGCGCCACACGTCCGGCCTCATTTATCCGGAAATGGATTTTGCGTATCCGGAACGCGGTCTTGCCGACCCGACCGCCGATTTCGGAATTCGGGCGATCCACATGTTCTACGGCTGGAAGGCCGTGTACCGGCGCGACAGGACGTTGGCGGATTTCGTTTCGAGCTTGGCCGGCCTGCCGCTCGCCCATCAGCCCGGCGAAGTCCACGAGTATGGCTGGAGCGCCGATGTGCTGGGTCGTGTGGTCGAAGTCGTGTCCGGTCAGCCCTTCGACCAATTCCTGCAGGAGCGCATCTTTGCGCCGCTGCACATGATCGACACGGGCTTCTATGTCCCCAGCGAGAAGCTCGACCGGCTCGTCGATTCTCCCATGCCACAGCGGCCGCCGATCTGGGATGTCACGACACCGACGAAACTGTTCGCCGGCGGCGGCGGGCTGGTTTCGACGGCCCCCGACTATCTTCGCTTCTGCCAGATGGTTCTGAACGACGGCGAACTCGATGGCGTGCGCGTGCTCAGCCCTCAGGCGGTGAAGCAGATGACAACGAACGCACTGCCGCCGGATGTTCGCATCTTCGGAGGAGACGACGTTGGCGCGCGCGCCGGAACGACCTTCGGACTTGGCTTCGGCATCCGCGCCAATCCGGTCTTTAGCTGGATTCCCGGAGCGGTCGGGAGCTTTTCCTGGGCTGGACTATGGGGCACCTATTTCTGGATCGATCCGGCGGAGAAACTGATCGGCATACAGATGATCCAGGCGACGCCCGGCAGCAAAGGGCGCGCGGCGATGCTGCCATCGGGGATCAATCACCTGACCTATGGCGCATTGGCGATTCCCGAGCCCTCCACGTCCACCCCGCCGGCAGCGACGGATGCGAACCCCGAGACGCTCGCCGATTATGTCGGGACCTATGACTTCGGCTCCTCCGTGAGCTCGCGCGACAGACAGGGCTTGGCCGATGACAAGACCGGATGGCTTGGCATCGAGTCGTTCGTCGCCATGGAGCAGGATGGATTGAGGATCAACAAGCCCACCCCCGGCGGTCCCGCAATCAAGGCCGGCGTGGCTGCGGGCGATCTCATCACTGAACTCGACGGCGCGCCGCTCAAAGGTCTCTCGCTCGCCGACGTTCTGGCTAGGCTACGCGGGCCCGCCAACACGACGATCAAGCTGAAGCTCGTCCACAAGGGCCAGGATGGCGCAAGCGATCTCAGCGTCGAGAGAGCCGCCCGCCGCATCAACACGGTCCAACTTCAAGTTCGCGTCGAGCAAGGCAAGCTCGTCGCGGAAGCTGTGGGGGCTTGGCCGATCCTGGAGTTCGAGAAAGGCAAGGCGACGCCGCTGGCGGCGACATCGAGCAACGAATTCACGGTGGACGACGACGATCACACCCGCATCGCATTCGTCAGAAATGCGGTCGGCAAAGTCTCTGGGCTGACCCTGAATCCAGGGCCTTGGGAGCAAAGGGCGACGATCATGGCGTCAGGCCTTAACGTATCTAGCGCTGGATTCGGAAGATGAAAAAGAGCGCTTTGGCTGTTGGGTGCGACCGACTAGCATCGCAGTGCGAGTGATCTCCGGACGGCACATGTCAGACGATCCACCTCTTCGGCTAAAGCCCCGGCTTGCGGTCTCGCGCGATCAGGCGCAGGCGATCGTTGACCGCGCATTGACCGGTTCGACGGTGCTCGGCATCGCCGAATTGCGCGGCGGCGAGATCAGCACCATCTTCGATATCACGCTGGCCGACGCACCCGCCTGCATCATGAAGGTCTATCCGGCCTCGCTGCACTGGAAGATGGCGAAGGAGGTCTACGTCCTGGGACTTCTGCGCGATATCGGGCCAGCGGTGCCTCGCATCCTCCTTGCAGACGACACGCGCTCGGTGATCGACCTCAACGTCGTGCTGATGACCAAGCTCGACGGCACCCTGCTCGGCTCGCGCGAGCCGTCGCTGACGGACGCGGAGTTGTTCGCGGTCTACGCCGAAATGGGCGCCTGCCTGCGCAGGATCAACGACGTCACCCTGGGCAGCTTCGGCTACATCGGCCCGAACGGGGTTTGGACGCCTCACGCCAGCAACCGCGCCTACATGTCGGCCCAGTTCGACAAGAAGCTCGCCGAGTTTTGCACTCGAGGCGGAAGCGAAACGCTGGCCGAGCGGCTTCGTACCGGCATCGCCGCCCGCCGGCACCTGCTCGACGCGGCCGACATGCCGCGGCTCTGTCACTACGACTTCCACGCCGGGAACGTGCTGGTGACGTCCGATGGCGCGCCGCATCTCTCAGGGATCGTCGATTTCGAAAATGCCACCGCCGGCGATCCGCTGATGGACGTCGCGAAGGCGCTCTACTACTTCACACCCAAGGATGCGCCCAAGCGAGATGGATTGCTCACCGGTCACGGCACGCGCGACCGCCCGGACTGGGAGGCCACGATCGAGCTCTACCGGCTCGCCTGCACGCTGGAGCTGTGGTGCTGGATGGCCCAGATCGGCAAGCCGGACGCGCTCCCCGCTCTCACCAGGGAGCTGGAGAACGCGTGCTGATCCCGTAGCGGCGTAGATGGGGTAACGGGCCCCCAGTCCCCCTTCCCAGCCAGCCGCGCTAGCTACGGCGCTATTGGATGGCGCGCGTCGCGCGGCTGGCTTGGAAGGGGGCGGTCGTCCCTCACATTGATGGTGTAACGGAGTCGAGGCAAGGCCTCGCTCCAAGCATCGAGGAGAGACGACCATGGACCATTATGCCGGAATCGACGTGTCATTGGAATGCTCCAGCGTGTGCGTTGTCGACGCGAACGGCAAGATCACTCGGGAGGCGAAGGTGGCGAGCGAACCGGAAGCGCTGATCGGCTGGTCCCGTTCGCTCGGGTTCGAGCTGGCCAGGATCGGGCTGGAGGCCGGGCCGCTGTCACAGTGGCTTTACGCGGCGATGAAGAAGGCTGGCCTTGCGGTCGAGCTATTGGAGACACGCCACGTGAGCGATGCCTTCAAAGCGATGCCGGTGAAGTCGGACCGCAACGATGCCCGCAACATCGCGCAATTGATGCGGCTCGGCTGGTTCCGGCCGGTGCATTGCAAGTCGATGAGTGCCCAGGAGACCCGCGCGATGCTGACGGCGCGCAAGCTGATCCAGGCCAAGCTTCAGGACCTCGAGAACAGCTTGCGCGGGATCTTGCGTGGCTTCGGCCTGAAGGTCGGCAAGACGACGAAGCGCAGCTTTGCGGCACGGATCGGCGAGCTGGTGGCCGGCCATCCAGCCCTCGAGGCGATCGCCGCGGCGACGCTGGCAGTTCATGCGGTGTTGCTGCGCGAGTTCAACGGTCTTGAGAAGCGGGTGCGGGCGATGTCTGTGCTGGACGCCAAGGCCAGGCTGTTGATGTCGACGCCGGCCGTGGGGCCGGTCATCTCGCTGACCTATGCCAGCGCCATCGATGATCCCTCGCGCTTCACCTCCTCGAAGCGGGCGGGACCGCTATTCGGGTTGACGCCGAAGAAGCACCAGTCAGGGGAGACCGACCACTCCGGCCGCATCAGCAAAAATGGCGACGCTGCCGTGCGCGAGGCCCTCTATGAGGCTGCCCACATCATCCTGACCAAGCCGATCAAGGGCTGTGCACAGCTCAAGAGCTGGGCGATGCGGATCGCCAGGCGCGCCGGCATGAACAAGGCCAAGGTGGCGCTGGCGCGCAAACTCGCCGTGATCATGCTGCGCATGCTTAAGGACAACGTCCCCTTCAATCCGGCTACCAAGGCAACCGCAATGGCGGCCTAACAGAGGAGCGCACAGGTTTTCGGGCGGGTCACGACACCAGCCTTCCCGAAGCAAAGTCCCTTCGCCGGGACGATGGATCAGGTCAGGCCGTCATCCGGGTTGTCGACGCATCCAACAATGCGATCACGCTTCCGTAGATTGGCCGACCTGCTCCTCCCTAGAACCCCATCAGGCGACGGCCACAGCGCCGATCCCGTACAGAAGCAGGTTCCCGGCGAGCGGATGACGCAAAAGGGATTGACTAACCAAGGCCCGTTACAGAAGCCCGGATGGAGCGCAGCGCAATCCGGGACGGATGACTGCCACATGGCAAAGAACCCTGATTTCGCTTTCGCTCCATCCGGGCTACGGCTCTCCGAAACGGCGGCGCACTAGCCGCCGTTTCCGTTGCCGTTCTCGCCGTTCTCCTCTTCCGGGATATGCTCGACCGAAACGACATGCTCGTCCTCGGCGGTGTCGAACACGATCACGCCCTGGGTCGAGCGGCCGGCGATGCGGATGTCGGCCACCGGGCAGCGGATCAATTGCCCCTTGTCGGTGACCAGCATGATCTGGTCGGCGTCCTCGACCGGGAACGAGGCAACCAGCTTGCCGTTGCGGTTGTTGACGCTCATCGCAACGATGCCTTTGCCGCCGCGGCCGGTGGTGCGGTACTCGTAAGACGACGTCCGCTTGCCGTAACCGTTGACGGACACGGTGAGCACCACCTGCTCCTGCGCCGACATCTCGACATAGCGTTCCTGCGAGAGCTGGATCGCGCTGGTGGCCTCCTCGCCCTCGGCCTCTGCCGGCTCCTCGGCAGCAGCCTCGCCGGCGACCGCGCGACGCATCTTGAGATAGGCCGAACGCTCATCCGAGGTGGTCTCGACGTGGCGCAGGATTGCCAGCGAGATCAACTTGTCGCCCTCGGCGAGCGCGATGCCGCGCACGCCCATCGAGGTGCGGCCGGTGAAGACGCGCACGTCGGTGACCGGGAAACGGATGCACTGGCCGCCGGCGGCGGTCAGCAGCACGTCGTCATGCTCGGTGCAGATCTGCACGTCGACGATCGCCTCGCCTTCGTCGAGCTTCATGGCGATGATGCCCGAGCGGCGGACATCGACGAAATCGGACAGCTTGTTGCGGCGGACGTTGCCGCCCGTGGTCGCGAACATTACGTCGAGATTGGCCCAGGAGGATTCATCCTCGGGCAAGGGCATGATGGTGGTGATGCGCTCGCCCTGCTCCAGGGGAAGGATGTTGATCAGCGCCTTGCCGCGCGCATTCGGCGCAGCCATCGGCAGCCGCCAGACCTTTTCCTTGTAGACCTGGCCGCGCGAGGAGAAGAACAGCACCGGCGTGTGAGTTGAGGCCACGAACAGGCGGCTGACGAAATCCTCGTCGCGGGTCTGCATGCCGGCGCGGCCCTTGCCACCGCGGCGTTGCGCCCGATAGGTCGACAACGGCACGCGCTTGACGTAGCCGGCGTGCGACACGGTCACCACCATGTCCTCGCGCTGGATCAGGTCTTCGTCCTCGACCTCGCCTTCCTGCTCAATGATCTCGGTCCGGCGCGGGGTGGCGAACTCGGCCTTCACGGCTGCGAGTTCCTCCTTGGCGATGCCCTGCACGCGCGCCCGCGAGCGCAGGATGTCGAGGTAGTCCTTGATCTCCGCGGCGTGCTTGTCGAGTTCCGCCGAAATCTCCTCGCGGCCGAGCGCGGTCAGGCGCTGCAAGCGAAGGTCCAGAATGTGCCGGGCCTGCTCGAGCGACAGGCGGATGGTGCCGTCGGCATTGATACGATGGCGCGGATCGTCGATCAGCGTGATCATCGCCTCGACATCCCGCGCGGCCCAGTCGCGCGACATCAGCGCTTCGCGCGCGGCGGCCGGATTGGGGGACGCGCGGATCACGCGGATGACCTCGTCGATATTGGCAACCGCGATCGCCAAGCCGACCAGCTCATGGGCGCGGTCACGCGCCTTGTTGAGCAGAAACTTGGTCCGCCGCGTCACCACCTGCTCGCGGAACGCAACGAAGATCGTGAGCAGGTCCTTCAGATTCATCGTCTGCGGACGGCCGCCGTCGAGCGCCACCATGTTGGCGCCAAAGCTCGTCTGCAGCGGCGTGAACTTGTAGAGCTGGTTCAGCACCACGTCGGGCATCGCGTCGCGCTTCAGTTCGATCACGACGCGGTAGCCGTCGCGGTCGGATTCGTCGCGCAGGTCGCCGATGCCCTCGATCTTCTTCTCGCGCACCAGATCGGAGATGCGCTCGACCATCGAGGCCTTGTTTACCTGGTAGGGAATTTCGCTGATGATGATCGCTTCGCGTCCGCCGCGGATCGTGTCGATCGTCACCCGCCCGCGCATCACGATCGAGCCGCGGCCGAGATGATAGGCCGAGCGGATGCCCTGGCGGCCCAGGATGATGCCGCCGGTCGGGAAATCCGGCCCAGGAATGATGTTGATGAGTTCGTCGATCGACAGCCCGGGATTGTCGATCAGCGCGACGCAGGCGTCGACCACCTCGCCGAGATTGTGCGGCGGGATGTTGGTCGCCATGCCGACCGCGATGCCGCCGGCGCCATTGACCAGCAGGTTCGGGAATTTGGCAGGAAGAACCGTCGGCTCCTTGTGCGAGCCGTCATAGTTGTCCTGGAAGTCGACCGTGTCCCGGTCGATGTCGTCGAGCAGATGCAGCGCGATCTTGGTCAGCCGCGACTCGGTGTAGCGCATCGCCGCGGGCGGATCGCCGTCGACCGAACCGAAATTGCCCTGGCCATCAACCAACGGCGCGCGCATCGAGAAATCCTGCGCCAGACGCACCAGCGCATCGTAGATCGCCTGGTCGCCATGCGGGTGGTAGTTGCCCATGACGTCGCCGACGATACCGGCGGACTTCTTGTGCTTCTTGTCCGGCGTGTAGCCGCTCTCGTTCATCGAGTAGAGGATGCGCCGGTGCACCGGCTTCAGTCCGTCGCGCGCATCGGGCAGCGCACGCGACACGATCACGCTCATCGCGTAATCGAGGTAGGACTTTTTCATCTCGTCGAGAATGGAAACGGGACGAATATCTGAGGGCCCCGGCGGCTCGCCGGGCTTGTGGTCTTCGTTATCGGACAAAGGGGAAATCCGGTCAGTTCTACTCGGGAATCATATAGCGTATCGGGGCCGCGAAAACCACCCTCACCCGGCTTCGGCAAGCCGTTTTTCCGCTCGTTTTTTCATGGACTTACGAGGTGATCTTGGGGTTCGAGGACACCCAGGTCCGAGACACTCGTAGCGAGTGCCGAACAGCCAATGGAACCGCGTGCCTACCCGCACTTCGCCATTCGCCTTCTCTCGCTCACTGGCCAAATACCGCGGCATGCATGATCCGCCCGGGCACGAACGTGAACAGCCCGGCGATGACGAGCGCGCCAAAGAAGATGCCGATCATCGTGAACTTGTGGCGGCGGACATCGTGGGACCGTGCAGCCATCACGCCGAGCACCAGCATCACCACCGTGAAGATCGACAGCAGATGGATCGGGCTCCACGGGCCCACCAGACGGATCTGATGGATCCAGAACGAGCTCACCGCCACGACGAGCATCAGCGCTGCCCAGATCCAACCCAGGGTTCGGTGCGGCAGCGTGCCCTTGGGTGCGGCGAGCTGAATGGAGCCGAGCACGAAGGCGGCCATCGCCGCAAAGGCATGAAGCGGAATCGCAGGCGTTGCGTCGAGCAGAGGCGCAAGGCTCATGGTGACGGGCTTTCAAGGCCGGCGACAGCAACAACGCGATCGCCGGGCAATGTAAATATCATTAACATTCGATTCTGTCAAAGCGAGGAATTCACGCCCCCACTACGTAAAGTAGGTTCGACATATCAAATGCTTATCGGCGCACATTGCGAACTCATGTGAAGACGCGAACGCCACGCAACAGTTCGCTGTTCCGCGAACATAGATTTTCACGGAACAGCGGCCGGCTGAATTGTTCGCAATCGCGCGATCCCGATCAGAACGGGATGTCGTCGTCCATGTCGCTGTTGCGGCTGCCGGCGGCGACCGCGCGCCGCGGCGCGGAGCTCACCGGACCAGATGACCCGAAATCGCTGCCGCCTTCGTCGGAGAAGCTGCTGCCACCTCCGCCGCGCCCGTCGAGCATGGTCAGGTTGGAGTTGAACCCCTGTAGCACGACCTCGGTGGAGTATTTCTCGACGCCGCTCTGGTCGGTCCATTTGCGGGTCTGAAGCTGCCCTTCGATGTATACCTTGGCGCCTTTCTTGAGGTACTGCTCGGCAACCTTGCAGAGGCCCTCGTTGAAGATCACCACGCGGTGCCACTCGGTTTTTTCCTTGCGCTCGCCGGTGCCCTTGTCGCGCCAGGTTTCAGAGGTGGCGACGGAAAGGTTTGCGATCGGACGGCCGTCCTGAGTCCGCCGAATTTCCGGATCCTTGCCGAGATTGCCGACCAGAATCACCTTGTTCACGCTTCCCGCCATTGCTTCATCTCCACTCAAAACCGGGCAGCCGGACATCAGCCGCCACTCTCAACCTTCGCCACTTACTGCAGGCGTCGCGAACGACCCTATACGCCGGCACCGCCCCGCCGCCTGCGCTATTCGCGCGGCCCCTCGCCGGTTATCCCCACATATAGCATCGCGCGGTGAAATGTTCCAGCTTTGTTCCGCGCAACCTGCCGTAGCAAAATCGCTCGGGACAGAGCCGCAGCGAACAGCCGGCCAAAATCACGCCTCGTAACAACTACAGACGCGTCAATTGCTTGCTCGAGAAACACTTCTTCGCGCGAGTGTGGCTGTTCGGAGACGGCCTTTCCGGTTGAATCGTCGTATAAATGCGATCGGATGGCATGGGCGCTCGCGTCGCCGCTTCGGGACCAAGGGAAGCGGAATGGCGTCCAGACTTGCCAGCAAAGAAGCATTTGCCGGCTACAAGCAGGCGGGCCTCTATATCTGCGGCCTCGAAGCGAGGGCGGCTGTGCTGATCCCGGACGGGCTTTCGCACCTACGTAATCGACACACTCCGTAATCGACACACCTCGTCGCCTGCAGCGCTTCCGATCTCCCCCCCGGGTGGCGCGCGGTCGCCACGCCTCGAATCCCGGCTGTCCGACCGCCCAATCATGCACGACAACACTTGCACGCTGAATAACGCGCCGGCGACCGGACCACGTTGCGATTTCGGATTTCCCGATGTGGGGTCGGAACCCCTTCAAGTGTTAAGCAGTTGTAAAAAATGGAACCGATGCAACTTGTTGGCGACTGTGGCCGCGCAGTGACAGCCCTTCCGGGAAACCCGTGGTAGCTTCGGCTTCAAGTTTAGAGCTTCCGAATTCTCAGGAAGGGGGATCCCATGAAGAAGTTCCTGATCGCAACGGTCAGCATCGCCGCTCTCGGCATCACCTCCGCGTCGGCGGCCGACCTCGCCGCGCGTCCCTACACCAAGGCGCCGCCGCCGATGATCGCCGCCGTGTACGACTGGAGCGGGTGGTACATCGGCGCCAACGGCGGTTGGGGCTCGAGCCGCAATAGCTGGAACTCGGTCTCGCCGTTCCTGATCGGCGCGGAAGGCAGCCATGATGCGACCGGCGGCGTGGCCGGCGGCCAGATCGGCTATCGCTGGCAGGCGGGCACCTGGGTGTTCGGCCTTGAAGCACAGGGCGACTGGGCCGATCTGAAGGGCAGCAACGCGAGCCTCCTGTTCCCCGGCTTCATCAACACCTCGAAGATCGATGCGTTCGGCCTGTTCACCGGCCAGATTGGCTATGCCAATAACAACGTGCTGCTCTACCTCAAGGGCGGCGCCGCCGTGACCTCGAACAAGTACCGCATCAACGATCTCACCGGCGCGCTGTTTGCGAGCAGCGGCGACGACACCCGCTGGGGCGGCACCGTCGGCGTGGGCCTTGAATTCGGCTTCGCGCCGAATTGGACGGCCGGCATCGAGTACGACCACCTGTTCATGCAGGATCGTACCCTCAACTTCACCTCGCCGGTCACCGGCCTTACGGTCGCCAGCGATAGCATCCGTCAGGACGTCGATCTCGTCACCGTCCGCTTGAACTACAAGTTCGGCGGTCCGGTCGTCCCGCGCTACTGATCGAACTGACATAAGTCAGCGAAAAGGCCGGCCTCGCGCCGGCCTTTTTGTTGCCTGGAGAGCACAGGTCAGCACCCGACATGGACTCCAGATCCCGCGTTTGCCGTGCATTGTTGTTTTCTGGATACACATGTTCCCGGTTATCCGTGTAGAAGCGCACCAACGTCAGGCAACACTGCTGTGACGTTCCCTTCAAGGATTGAAGGGACAACAAGAAGAATGGGACTGGGATTTTGAAAATGAAGACCGTTTTGCTGGCGTCGGCCGGCTTGCTTGTTTTGAGTGCGTTTGCTCCGGCCTCGGCCGCGGACTTGGCGGCGCGTGCGCCCTACGTGAAGGCTCCGCCGCCGGCCGCGATCTACAACTGGACCGGCTTCTACATCGGCGGCTTCGGCGGCTATGCCAGCGAGAACGGCGACTCCGATCCGAAGATGAGCGGTGGCTTCGCCGGCGGCACGGTCGGCTACAACTGGCAGACCAGCAACATCGTGTTCGGCATCGAGGCCGATGGCGGCTGGGCTGACGTCGACGCCTCGGTGTCGGCGCTGGGTGTCACGGCGAAGAGCAAGATCGATTCGCTCGGCACCGTGCGCGGCCGCCTCGGCTTCGCTGTCGACAAGGTGCTGTTCTACGGCACCGGCGGTTACGCCTGGGCCAACAACGAGGTCAGTCTCTCCGCGCTCGGCGTGACTGTCTCGCAGAGCAACTTCCACTCCGGCTGGACCGTCGGCGCGGGCATCGAGGCGTTCTTCGCGCCGCAGTGGTCGGTCAAGGGCGAGTACCTCTATCGCAGCCTCGGCAGCGAGACCTACTTTGGTGTTCCCTCCGGCGACCTGAACCTGCACAGCGTCCAGGTCGGCGTGAACTATCACTTCGGTGGTCCGGCCGCCGCGCGCTACTGATCGACATCTACGACTCCGTCGTGGTGAAAAGGCCGGCCTCGCGCCGGCCTTTTTGCTTGGCCAGAACCGCTCTACTGACGGCTGCTGCCATCCGGCAAACTATCCGTTGATGGACCCAACACGGCACTGGAAATCCGCCGCCGTTCTTCCTACGTTCCAGTGCTCACACACCCATCGGCGCAAGGTCCCGGCATCACCGGTGACGCGCGCCCAAAAAGGCGCAAACACCAGGCGCCCGGAATCGCCGCAATGGATGAAGTGCTGAAGTCGAAGCGCCAACAGACCGCGGGCTCCTCGTCGCGTGCCATCACGATTCGCGGCGCCCGCGAACACAATCTGAAGAACATCGACGTCGAGATTCCGCGCGACAATCTCGTGGTGTTCACGGGCCTGTCCGGTTCCGGCAAATCTTCGCTCGCCTTCGACACCATCTATGCCGAGGGCCAGCGCCGCTACGTCGAATCGCTGTCGGCCTATGCACGCCAGTTCCTGGAGATGATGCAGAAGCCCGACGTCGACCAAATCGACGGCCTGTCGCCGGCGATCTCGATCGAACAGAAGACGACATCGAAGAACCCGCGCTCGACGGTCGGCACCGTCACCGAGATCTACGACTACATGCGCCTGCTGTGGGCCCGCGTCGGCGTGCCCTATTCGCCGGCTACCGGGTTGCCGATCGAGAGCCAGATCGTCTCGCAGATGGTCGATCGCGTCCTGGCATTGCCCGAAGGCACGCGGCTCTATCTGCTGGCACCTGTCGTGCGCGGCCGCAAGGGCGAGTACAAGAAGGAGCTCGCCGAATATCTCAAGAAGGGCTTTCAGCGGGTCAAGATCGACGGCACCTTCTACGAACTCGCGGAGGCGCCCGCGCTCGACAAGAAATTCCCGCATGACATCGACGTCGTGGTCGACCGCATCGTGGTGCGCCCCGACCTCGCCCAGCGCCTTGCGGAAAGCTTCGAGACCGCGCTGAAGCTCGCCGACGGCCTCGCCGTGATCGAATACGCCGACGCACCTAGCGCAGCCGCGAGCGAAGACAAGAAGAAGACCGCGAAGATCCACGACAAGAGCGGCCCCGAGCGCATCCTGTTCTCGGAGAAGTTCGCCTGCCCGGTCTCCGGCTTCACGATTCCCGAGATCGAGCCGCGTCTGTTCTCGTTCAACAACCCCTATGGCGCCTGCCCGGCCTGCGGCGGCCTCGGCGTCGAGCAGCATGTCGACGAGGATCTCGTCATCCCCGACAAGGAGGCGACCTTGCGCAAGGGCGCGATCGCGCCCTGGGCGAAGTCGTCCTCGCCCTATTACATCCAGACGCTCACCGCGCTCGGCAAGCACTACAAGTTCACGCTCGACACCAAGTGGAAGGATCTGCCGAAGAAGGTGCAGAACGCGCTGCTGCACGGCTCCGGCGACGACGAGATCAAGTTCTCCTACGAGGACGGTGTCCGCTCCTACGACACCAAGAAGCCGTTCGAGGGCGTCGTCACCAACATCAACCGCCGCTATCGCGAGACCGAGAGTGAGTGGGCGCGCGAGGAGCTCGGCAAATATTTCTCCGACGTGCCCTGCGAGGGTTGCCACGGCTACCGGCTGAAGCCGGAGGCGCTCTGCGTCAAGATCGGGGCTAAGCATATCGGCGAGATATCAGAGCTCTCGGTCAAGCGCGCCGGCGAATGGTTCGAGACGGTACCGGACGCGCTGAACGCCCAGCAGAACGAGATCGCCGCCCGCATCCTCAAGGAGATCCGCGAGCGCCTGACCTTCCTGCTCGACGTCGGCCTGAATTACCTGACGCTGTCGCGCTCCTCCGGCACACTCTCCGGCGGCGAGAGCCAGCGTATCCGCCTGGCGTCGCAGATCGGCTCGGGGCTGACCGGCGTGCTCTACGTGCTGGACGAGCCGTCGATCGGCCTGCACCAGCGCGACAACGCCCGCCTGCTCGACACTCTGAAGCGGCTGCGCGATCTCGGCAACACGGTCGTGGTCGTCGAGCATGACGAGGACGCGATCCGCCTCGCCGATTACGTGCTCGACATCGGCCCCGGCGCCGGCATGCATGGCGGCCATATCGTGGCGCAAGGCACGCCCGACCAGATCATGCGCAATCCGAAGTCGCTGACCGGCAAGTATCTGACCGGCGAGCTCTCGGTCCCCGTGCCCGATCGGCGGCCGCCGAACCATCGCCGCACCATCAAGGTCGTCAACGCCCGCGGCAACAATCTGAAAAACGTCTCGGCGGAGATTCCCCTCGGCCTGTTCACCTGCGTCACCGGCGTCTCCGGCGGCGGCAAGTCGACGCTGCTGATTGACACGCTCTACCGCGCCATCGCCCGCAAGCTCAACAATGCCAGCGAGGGCGCGGCCCCGCACGACCGCATCGAGGGGCTCGAGCATATCGACAAGATCATCGACATCGACCAGTCGCCGATCGGCCGTACCCCGCGCTCCAACCCCGCGACCTACACCGGCGCCTTCACGCCGATCCGCGAGTGGTTCGCAGGGCTCCCCGAAGCCAAGGCGCGCGGCTACGAGCCCGGGCGCTTCTCCTTCAACGTCAAGGGCGGCCGCTGCGAGGCCTGCCAGGGCGACGGCGTCATCAAGATCGAGATGCACTTCCTGCCCGACGTCTACGTCACCTGCGACACCTGCAAGGGCAAGCGCTACAACCGCGAGACGCTGGAGGTGCTGTTCAAGGGCAAGAGCATCGCCGACGTGCTCGACATGACGGTCGAGGAAGCCGCCGAGTTCTTCAAGGCGGTGCCGCGCGTGCGCGAGACTTTCCAGACCCTGCACCGCGTCGGCCTCGACTACATCCATGTCGGCCAGCAGGCCACCACGCTGTCGGGCGGCGAAGCCCAGCGCGTCAAGCTCGCCAAGGAGCTGTCGAAGCGCGCCACCGGCCGTACCCTCTATATCCTGGACGAGCCGACCACCGGCCTGCACTTCCACGACGTCGCCAAGCTCCTGGAGGTGCTGCACGAGCTGGTCGCGCAGGGCAACACGGTCGTGGTGATCGAGCACAACCTCGAGGTCATCAAGACCGCCGACTGGGTGATCGACCTCGGCCCCGAAGGCGGCGACGGCGGCGGCGAGATCGTCGCCTGGGGCCCGCCAGAAGACATCGTGAAGGCGCCGCGCAGCTATACCGGCAAGTTTTTGGCGCCGGTGCTGAAGAAGGCAAACAGCAAGCCGCGGAAGAGCAGCGCGAGCGAGGCGGCGGAGTAGTTGCGCCTCTCCGCGTTTAGTGGCGGGCGGTTGGGCGGATTAGCGAAGTGCCATCCGCCGATCGGTTGTTAACGTGACCGGCGAGTTGCGCCTGCGGCGAACTGATCCCGAGGGCTGTCAACGAATGCAGCCGTCATTGCGAGCCAACGGGTCGCGCGAATGCGCGCCCGATGACAGGCTCCGCGAAGCAATCCATCTGCCCGCAAGAGCGGTTGGATGGATTGCTTCGTCACTATCGCTCCTCGCAATGACGACGGAGGAAGAGCGACGCAGCGGGTAGCCCGGATGAGCGAAGCGTTATCCGGGAATCTCTTGTCAAATTTGCCCCGCATGTCGCTTCGCTCATGCGGGCTACATGCCACCACCTACTCCGTTCGCCTGAGAAACGCCCCGAACGCGCGCGGGCCGTCGCCGACCTTGACCGTGCCGACAACCTTCATCTCCGCAGCATCGATTACGCTCAGCGTGTTGCTCTCCCAGTTCGCGACCACGACCCCCTTGCTGTCGGCGGTCGCCTCGATCCCTTCGGGGTAATCGCCGACCGTGATCCGCTTCAGCGGCTGCAATGTCGCGAGGTCGAACACACTGACCTTGCCGTCATACTGGTCGGTAACGAAGCCGCGGCCCTGCGCCAGCGCGACCGCGTAAGGCCGCAGGCCGACATGCACGCGGGCGATCTCGCGCGCAGCGGCGATGTCGATCACCGAGACGTCGTTCGAGCCGACATTGGCGGTGTAGGCGCGCTTGCCCTCGGCATCAATGGTGACGCCGAACGGACGGCTCCCGACCTTCACGATCCCCCTCCGCTCGCGCGTGGCGGTATCGACGATGGACACGCTGTCGTCGTCGCGATCCGCCGAGAGCAGCCACCGCCCGTCCGGCGTCACAGCGAGCCCGGACGGCGATGCGCCGACCGCAAGGCTGGCGACGACGCGCTGCTCCTTGGCATCGATCACCCGTATTGCGCCGGCGTACCAGTCGGCGACATAGACCACAGCGCCGTCGGGTGCGACGGCGATGCCGAGCGGGCCGCCGCCGACGTCGACCCGGCCAACGACCTTGCGCGCGGCGGCGTCGACCACGGTCAGCGCCTTGGCATCGGGGCTCGTCACATAGGCGAAGCGGCCATCTGTTGTAACGGCGATGCCGGCCGGCTTGCCGCCGATCGCGATCGTCGCGACCGCCTTCGAGGTCGCGAGATCGACCACCGTGAGGTCGTCGCTGAGCTGGTTGGTGACGAACGCCTCCTCGGCATGCGCGGCCGTGAGGCCGGCGAGCAGCGCCGCCAGTGCGATCGCGCGCACGCTCAGGGTCACCATACACACAACTCTATCCACGTCATTGCGAGCGAAGCGAAGCAATCCAGGGCTCCGCAAAACAGAAGAATGGATTGCTTCGTCGCTGCCGCTCCTCGCTATGACGGACCCGGTATGGGCTGATGTCCTCAAGTGCCGCTCTCGATCTTCTTCTTCAGCGCCTCGAGCCCGGTGCGATAGAGCCCGCTCACCGCCTTGATCGCGGCCTCGTCGTTCAGCTCGGGCGGCGGATCGTTGTTGGGATAGCCGCGGTAGAACGCGCCGGCCCATTCCAGCTTTGCCTTGCCGTCGGGCGCGGGCGACACCGTCAACGTCGAGGAATAATTGGTGACCGGCAGCACCTTCACATCGACCGCCGTGATCCGGTACGAATAGCTCATCATGTCGGCGTCGTATTTGTAGAGCTCCTCGTCGATGGTCGCGCCTTGCGTCAGCGTCAGCCGCCGGGTCGCGCCGATCTCGTTGCCCTTCTCGCCCTCGGTCTTGCTGACGCCCACAAGCCAGTTCATGTCCTGGAAATTGCCGATCACCGCCCACACCTTGGCTTGCGGCGCATCGATCTCGATCGATTCCTGCACCTTGCGGCGGGTCGGCCCGTGCGCCCAGGCGGTCCCCAGCACCGCCAACGCCGCCACCACGACGCAGGCCCTCGCGATCGTTCCCTTCATCCCCGTCTCCTCCATTGGATCGGCCCGCGCGCGCGCCTGCCGAAGTTTATCGCTCGGCATTTAGACTGGATGGGAGGTCGGTTTCTTGCACGAGAGCGAAGTCGCGGCCGCCGTCTTCCTCGGGAGGCAAGCCGCACGCACAACGGTCAGCACCGGCTGTCCCGACTCCCGCTCAGGCGACGGAACGGCGGTCGTTTGGTTGACAATGACGGTTAGTCAGCGGGGATGAAGCGGAGTGTGCCTGCGCGACGCGTTGGCCGGCCGGTATCGTTCGTATGATTGATGCCATCCATGACCGGTACCTCGGGGAAATCGAATGGGCTTAACCCGTCCAGACAGGCGACGTTGACGGCATACAGATTCTGGTTCGATCGTCGTTGATGATGCGTGTAAATTCCGCAGCGAGAGCAGAAGAAATGCTGCGCTGATCCGGTATGGAAGCGGTAAGTTGTTAACGCATCCTCGCCCTGCAGGATCCTGATCCCACCCACTTCCGCCATGACAACGACGGCGCCCCGCATTCGACAGTACGAGCAATTGCAGCGGCGGATCGAGTTGAGGCCGTCGCTGAGCGTCACCTCAAAACGCACTGCGCCGCAATGGCACCGGCCGGCTCGAACGTTCGTGTCGCCCACCATGTTGCCCGTGTCTCCTGTTCAGATCACTTCACCCGTAATTGCCGGCTGAGACTGATCTCTGCCACGGACGTATCTCTAAAATTTGAGCCGGACAATCCATCAAAAACTCGCGCATAATGTGAGAAAAACTCACGCGAAGGCTCGATGCAAACTTTGACGACAGACTAGGCTCTCGTCTCGATCGCCAAACGCTACGAGCAGCCCGGATGAGCGGAGCGACATCCGGGGCCGTCGACCTGGAAACCCCGCATGTCGGTCCGCTCGGCTACCGACGGCGGCTATGCGAGCCTCGATCGAAGACCTAGTCTCAGTTCGGATGAACACAATGCCTCTCTCTGAAGCCACCCGCCTCAAGCTGCTCGCGCCGCCCGCCGGCAAGGTGCGCGTCGTGCTCGACACCGACACCTACAACGAGATCGACGACCAGTTCGCGATTGTGCAGATGATGCTGTCGCGAGATCGCTTCGATGTGGAGGCGATCTATGCCGCGCCGTTCTTCAACAAGCGCGCGGATAGTCCTGCTCATGGCATGGAGCTGAGCTACCAGGAGATCCTGCGCCTGCTGGAGCGGCTGAACGTTTCGCCGGACGGGTTGGTGCATCACGGTGTCATCGACTATGTCGGTAAAGCGAAGCAAGCGCGCGAGGCGGCCGCGGTCGATGACCTGATCGTGCGGGCCCGGGCCGGATCGCCGGATAATCCGCTCTACGTCGTCGCCATCGCCGCCATCAGCAACGTCGCCTCGGCGCTGCTGAAGGCACCCGACATCATCGATCGCGTCGTCGTGGTGTGGCTCGGCGGCCATGCGCTGGAATGGCCCGATACGGCCGAGTTCAACATGAGACAGGATGTCGGCGGCGCGCAGGTGCTGCTCGACAGTGGCGTGCCGCTGGTGCTGGTGCCGTGCCTCGGCGTCACCTCGCGCCTGCACACAACGGTGCCGGAGATCGAGCGCCACGTCGAGCCACACGGCGGCATCGGCGCCTTCCTGGCCCAGCGCTTCAAGGAGTATTCGCCGGATCATCCGGGCTGGGCCAAGGAGATCTGGGACATGGCGCCGGTCGGCTGGCTGCTCAACGCCAGTTGGGCGCCGAGCGTGATCATTCCCGCTCCTGTCCTGACCGAGCAGATGACCTGGAGCACCGATCGCCGGCGGCATCCGATCCGCTACGTCACCTTCATCGACCGGAACGCGATCCTGAAGGACTTCTTCCTGAAGCTGAAGGCGTTTGCGGAAGCGAAGTAGCATCCCGCATGTCGCTCCGCTCATGCGGGCTACGCGATTGCGAACCAGAGCGAGCGACACGCTACGGCTTCCGCGGTTCGCTTGGAAAGCTACGGCGGACACCGGCGTCCGTTTCGCTTCGCTACACTGCCCAGTAATTCGGATGCGTATACGACTGCGAGCGATCGCCCCAGTCGAATTCGTCACCATCGATCTCGCACGGGCCCGCCTGCAAGTCTTCCAGTGTCGCCTCGACCTCGTAGGCCTGACGCACCGGATCGTATCGAAGTGCGCTCCACTTCACGGGATAATGGTGGTGGGTGCTGAGCACTCCACCGGTCTTGATCACGGCGTAGGCCACCGTTCCACTCAGCTTTTCGAGCATGAGCCGTTCGATCGATCCAAGCTTGGCGCCGTCGCGTCCGTAGACGTGAACGCGCTCGACGCGGTCACTGGGCACCAAGGCATGATGCACGGCATCCTCCCTGTTTCCGCTTGTTTGACCGTAGTCTAGCACGAAATGACAGCGGTGGTCGGCGAAGGATCATCCCTGCCCTGCGACGATCTCGGCAGGTTCCGCCCGGCGTACTCGGCGCGGCCCCTGCCCGTTTTCAGTCCTCGATCGCGGCTTCGACAAATCCTCGCGGGTCCGTGCAAAACTCGCGCAAGACCCGATAGTGATCGGTCTGCTCGACATCGACGGGCTCAAGCCCGTATTTCGACAGCCGCAGCAGCGTCGCGTTGGGATAGGCCATGAGCATCGGCGCGTGGGTTGCCATGATGACCTGGCAATGTCCCGATTGATCCATGCGCCGCAGCAGCTTCAGGAATTCGATCTGGCGCGCGGGTGATAACGCCGATTCCGGCTCGTCGAAGATGAAGATGCCCTGTTTCTGGCAGCGCTCCTGGAAGAACTGGATGAAGCCTTCGCCGTGGGAGAAGGACAGATAGTCCGGCGCGAATTGCGGCGACGCCCCGACGGTCGCAGCGAGATCCTGTTGCGCCACTACTGCCGAACGATCGAGGTATCGCGCGACCGAGAAGAACGTCTCGGCGCGGAAGAACCAGCCGTAAGTGACTTTCGGCACCCAGCCCGCACGCAGCGCGACCACCAGGTCCGCGCCCGTCTCCTCGATGCCCTCTTCGACCGACCGATGTCCCTTGCCGCCTCCGCCACTGTCGAAGCCGGCAACCGCGGCAATGCCCTCGAGGATTGTGGATTTTCCCGTCCCGTTCTCGCCGGCGATGATGGTGATGGCGGACTCGAAGCTCAGGTCGAATGGATCCCTGAAAATCGGGAGACAAAACGGATAGATCTCACGATCGGGGATGAGCGATGGATCGAGCCAGACGCGCTTGAGATACGGCGCGGGAAGGTTGATCGGGCGATGCCGCCTGCGAGCCATTATGTCGTTGCCTCCGTCAGCGCCTCTGCGACAAAGCCCTCTGGGTCATCGCAGAACTGGCGCATCAGCCTGTAATGGTCGGTGCTCTTCAAGCTCACGGGCTCCAGCCCGCCCTTCGTCAACCGCAGCAAGGTCGCGTCGGGATAGGCCATCAGCACCGGGGAATGCGTGGCCATGATGACCTGGCAGTGAGTTGTCCCGTTCATCCGGTGCAGCAGCTTCAGGAATTCGATCTGGCGCGACAGTGCCGATTCCGGCTCGTCGAAGATGAAGATGCCCTGCCGTTGGCAGCGTTCATTGAAGAAGCGCAGAAAGCCTTCGCCGTGAGAATGCGACAGGAAGTCCGGCGGAGGGCCACCGAACGGATCATCGAGTGCGGCCTCGTCGAGATATCGCGCCACCGAAAAGAAGCTTTCCGCACGAAAGAACCAACCGTGGCTGATCTTGGGCATCCAACTCGCGCGCAGCGCGCTGGCGAGCGATCCACCCATCTTCTCCAGCGCGCGGGAATGATCGACCGGCCGATAGCCCTTGCCGCCGCCGGCATCGTCGTAGCCGGCCATCGCGGCGATGCCTTCCAGCAACGTGGACTTGCCGGTGCCGTTCTCGCCGACGATGATCGTAATCGCCTTGTCGAAGGTTAGCTCGAAATCATCGCGGAGCAGCGGCAGTGTAAAGGGGTAAGCCTTGCGATTGGTGATGCGGTCCCGATCGAGCCAGACGCGCCGGAGATACGGCGCAGGCATGTTGATCGTGCGGTTTCGCCTTGCCACTCGCCCACCCCTGAAACTTGACGCGATCGCGAGATACAATTGCAGAGTGGCTCCGTCGCGTCAAGAACATATCAAGAACGCTATGTCGCGGGCCAGATGCCGGTCGAGACCGGCACCTGCGCCGTTTAGCGCCTCGCCCCGAAGTCGCCCGCAAACCGCGTTAGCCTGACACCATGCCCAGCTCGGCCTACGCCCTCTTCCGCAAAGCGATCCTCACCGAGCAACAGGTCGTCTGCCGCTACGACGGCCGGCCGCGCGAGCTCTGCCCGCACATCATCGGACACAACAAGAGCGGTCAGGAGGTTGTGCTGGCCTGGCAGTTCGCGGGCCAGAGCTCTGGCCCACTGCCGCAATGGCGCTGCCTGCGGCTTGCCGGCGTCAGCGACATCGGTCTGCGCAAGGGCCGCTGGCACGAAGGCAGTTCGCACAGCACCGAGCAAACCTGCGTCAGCGATATCGACCTCGATATCAACGTCCATGTCCGCAAGCTGCGATGATGCGCCCCGATGATACCGCCCTTGGCACTGAGTTGCCCGACGGCGCAAGTCCCTTCCGCAAAGATATTTCTGTTTCAAGTTGCGCCACATGCTCACCGTCGTCCCGGCGAAGGCCGGGACCCATACCCCCGAATGCATGTTGTTATGCACCGTCTGGAACGACGAGTCTCGTTCACAACACAAGCCGCGGCGTATGGGTCCCGGCCCCCGTGCGCGATTGCGCACTAGGCCGGGACGACGCGGTGGAGCGAGCCGCGGCCTCTCCCTTCAAGCACCGGCGTCTCTGGAATACTGGATCACCCGCATGCGCGGGTGCTGACAGCGCAGGTTATGCTCAGGCGTCCCCGCCCCTACGGCTGCTCCGCCTCCTGCAGCACCTCAAGCACCAGCTCCATCGTCATCAGCACCGGATTGTCGCCGCGCACCAAGTGGCCCTCGGCGATACCGCCGAGATAGTCAACCAGCGCGACGTCGAGCTCGGCGTTCCACTGACCGTCGGAATCGGTTGCGATCTCACCCGCAGTCACCGCAAGCTCGGTCGCGAACGGCACCACGCTGTGGCCGTCGGTGAAGATGGCGCCGATGGTCGAGCCGACGCCGCCATGTAGGCGCGCGCGCAGGATGCCGTGCTGATGACAGAAGCCCTCCAGCGCGCAGGCGAAATCCTGGTTCGGCCGCAGCCGCAGCGCGAAGGCATGGCTGGTGGTCTTCGCGCCGAGCGGCGTGGTAGCGACCGGCCCGAACAGCTTGAAATTGGTCTCGCTGTCGGGCTCGGCCACGAACGTCGCGCCGTCGATTCCGAAAGCGCTGACCTCGAAGGACTCCGCGACCACGGTCTCGTCAGGCAGCATGTGGCCGCCGTTGAAACGGCCGTCGGCCTCGATCCACAGGCCGTGGCAATGGAAGAACGGCGCACCATCGCGGGCACCGAAGGTTAGCGCCGCGAGCTTGAGCGATGTCACGCCATCGGGACGAAACGCGTCGCTGTAGAACGCTGCGTTGGCGCCGTCCTTGGACAGTGCCGGCATGACGTAGGCAAACGGCCCCAGCGCCCCGCCTGTCGCGTTGAGTACGCCGCTCGAAAACCCCTCCGCCGCGAAGCCGCGGCGCACCGCCTCGAGCAGGGGAATGCCGGCCTCCAGCATGAATGAAAAGGCACGGCCGCGCGCGGCGACCCATTGGACGCGCTCAGGGACGGGAGCGCCGGGCTGGACGATGCTGCGCATTGTGCTAGCCGCCCGGCGATTTGGCGATCACCTCGAGCAGCCCGCGCGCCTCGAGCTCGTCGCGGATCAGCCGCTTCGGCACCTTGCCGTAGCCGGACTTCGGCAGCGCCTCCCAGAAGAAGAACCGCTTCGGCATCTTGTAGCGCGGCACCTTCGGCGCGAGATAGGCCGCCAGCTCCGCCTCGCCGACCGCATCGCTGCCTTCGCGTGCGACGCAGACGGCAACACCAACCTCGCCCCAGAAGGGATCAGGCACGCCGAGCACGGCCACCTCACCCACCGCCGGATGAGTCAGGATCTTCTCCTCGATCTCACGCGGATAGATGTTGGAGCCGCCGGAGATGTACATGTCGGAGGCGCGGCCGGTGATGTAGACGAAGCCCTCCTCGTCCATGTGGCCGAGATCGCCGGTACGGAACCAGCCGTCGCGAAACGCCTTCGCATTGGCTTCGGGGTTGTCGTAGTAGCCCGCAAAGACGCCGGGACCGATCACGCAGATCTCGCCGGTCTCGAAGGCTTTCAACTCGCGCCCGTCGTCGCCCTGGATCGAGACCTGCATGCCGGTGCGCTCGAAGCCGCAGGTGCCGATCCGCGCATGCGGTCCGTCCTCGGGATCGTGCAATGCGGGCGGCAACACAGTGATGTTGCCGGTGACCTCGCCGAGACCGAAATACTGCACCAGCACGCCGCCGAGCTTGCTCAGCGCGGCCTTCTGGTCCTCGCGATACATCGGCGCGCCGGCGTAGATGATGTAACGCAGCGAGGAATGATCGTGCTGATCGGCTGCGGGATGCTCGACCATCATCTTCAGGATGGTCGGCACCGTAAACATGTTGCTGACGCGATGCTTCGCAATCAGCCGGAACGCTTCGGCGATGTCGAACTTCTCCGACGGCAGCAGGATGGTCGGCACGCCGCGCGCGGTCTGCACCAGTTGATGCACGCCAGCGCCATGCGACAGCGGCGCCACCACCAGCGAAGCGTCATCCTCGGTGGTGCCGGGCATCAGGTCGGCGAGATGGTTGGTGATCACGAAGGCCATCTGGCCATGGGTCAGCACCGCGGCCTTGGAGCGGCCGGTGGTGCCGGAGGTGAAGAAGAACCAGCAGGGATCGTCGTACTCGACCGCGATGTTCTCGACCTCGGCGCCCGCATGCTTGGCGATGACATCGCCGACTGTGGCTTCGCCGAACGTGCCCTGCTCGCCGATCCGCCAAGTGAATTCGAGCGCCGGATTGGCCGCCGCCCTGGCGTGCTCCGGGAAGTCGCCATGGCAGAGAAACGCTTTCGCGCCGGAAGCCGCGGCGAGATAGGCGACTTCGTCCGGCATCAGGCGGAAATTGGTCGGCACCCAGACCGCGCCGAGCCGGAAGGCCGCGAACATCGACCAGAACATCTCGTCGCAGTTCTTGGAATGCACCAGGATGCGGTCGCCCTTGCCGATGCCGCGCGCGGCGAGCGCGGCCGCCAGCGCCGAGACAGTCTGGTCGATATGGCGCCAGGACCAGGTCTTCTCGTTCCAGATGAAGCCGGGGCGATCGCCGTGGCGCCGGGCGTTCTGGGTCAGGATGTAGGCGAGGTTCATCACCCGGCGCGACACCCGCGCGATCCCGCCGCGCGGCGCAGTAGCAGCCGTCCCGCTCATTGCCGCCCCGCCGACACGCGCAACATCAGGGGCATGGTCAGGACAATCATGGGGTGTTTCCTCGGTCAGAACCGGGCGTCTTCAAGCGCCGCAAGGGATGGGTACGATCCGGTTTATCGTCAAGCCGCGGGCTTCGGCAAGGCCCGCATGATGCGGCCTCGCTGCGGTACCATGATCGCGGCGCGGCACCGTTGGGGCCGCGCATGCCTGGCGGCCGACACCATCATAGGCCGCCGCCGGTCCAAGCCGGCGCTACTGTGGATGCTTGGCCAACTCCTGCTCGCTTAGGTTCCAGTCTTGCCAGAGCTGCCACGCACCGACAACGGCGACGAGCGCGCCAAGCACGATGTGCCAGAGCTGCAGCGCTTGATCCGAGGCGTAGCCGAACACGAAGGGCGACACGATCAACCAGAGCCCGAGCAGGACGCTACCCACCTCCTCCCAGCGGTGCAGCGCGACATATTCGAGCTGGGCCAGGCCCAGCACCAGCATGCCGACCACGAAACTGTTGAGGACGAGGTGGCTGCGTTCGAGATCGACAGTGTCGTTCACCTGAACCGGAAACCAGGGCGACACCATGATCAGCACGCCGAGCAGCATGCCGAACCAGTCCTCCCAGGCATGGTGTGTCTTGAAGAAACGATTGTCCGACATGACGGTCCTCCTCCCGAACAGAGGCATACGTCGGCGGCCGGCACTTCTACTTGCCAAACCATCAACCGGCCGCAGCGGCGGCGTATGTCTGACGACAAGCGTAATCGAACCGCATTCCCCCGCAAGACCCTCTGTGTGCGCTGCGAAAGACCGCCGCGAAGACCAGCGCAGCTCGCCTGGTCAAAACCCGACGCGCCTTTGCGCCGACGGGTTCGGGCGCCTAGAAGGGGCAGAGTGAATCAATCAGGATATTGCGATGGCAGCCGTCCGCGACAACAAGGCCCAACAGCGCTTCGAGCTCGATACCGAGGGCGGAATCGCCTTTGCGAATTACCGGCTGACGCCGTCAACCGTGATCATCACCCATACCGAAACACCGCGCGCCCTGCGTGGCCGCGGCATCGCATCGGAGCTGGTCAAGGGAGCACTGGAGTTGATCCGCGCCGACGGCCACAAGGTGATCGCCGGCTGCGGCTTCGTGGTGGACTACCTGCGCAACCATCCGGAATACGCGGATCTTGTGGGCTGACGCCCTGTCCGTCAGACAATCCGGATCGACATGTCCGGCAAGCCCTCGAGCTTGCAGAGCAGCACATCGCCCTTGACCACAGGACCGACATTCTCCGGCGTGCCGGAATAGATGATGTCGCCGGCCTTGAGCTCGAACGCCTCGGAGAGTTTTGCGATCTGCTCGGCGACGCTCCAGATCATGTTCTTCAGATCCGAGCTCTGTCGCACCGTGCCGTTGACGGCGAGCGAGATCGCGCCCTTGGTGAAATGACCGGTCTTATCAGACGGATGAATCGGTCCGAGCACGGCGGCGTGGTCGAAGCTCTTGCCGATCTCCCACGGCTTCTTCTCGGCGGCCATGCCGTTCTGCAAATCGCGCCGCGTCATGTCGAGACCGAGTGCGTAGCCATAGACATGATCGAGCGCCTTCTCGGCGGGGATGTTGGTGCCGCCGGACTTCAACGCGGCCACCAATTCGACCTCGTGGTGATAGTTCTTGGTCAGCGACGGATAGGGATGATCGGCGACCGTGCCGATCGCGACGTTCTGGATCGCATCGGTCGGCTTCTGGAAGAAGAACGGCGGCTCGCGGGTCGGATCGGAGCCGCGCTCGATGGCATGCGCGGCATAGTTGCGGCCGATGCAATAGATGCGCCGCACCTGGAAGACCTCAGTCGCGCCGACGATCGGGATCGTCACGGCCGGCACCGCAAACATCGCTTTCGGCGCGGGTTGCGCGTCCGCGGGCACAGCGTGCGCGGCAGCACCCGCCAGCGCCAGAGCGCCGGTCGTCAGCATCGTCCGGCGGTCGAGATCAGTCATGGGCGTTCTCCTTGTTATCGGCCGATCTATAGATGTTCGCCCGTCCATAAAAAAGGGCCCGCACCGGCGCGGGCCCTAGTCGCATCAGCGGTTATCTCGTCAGTGCTTGATGTCTGGAGGCAGCTTGCCGCCATTGGCCGCAAGCTTCGCCATCACCTGCTTGTGCAGCCAAATATTCATGCTCGCGGAGTCGTTGGTGTCGCCGGTGTAGCCAAGCTCCTTGGCAAGCTCCTTGCGCGCGCCGAGGCTGGAATCGATGTCGAGCGCCTTCATCAGGTCGACGATCGAGGTCCGCCACTCCAGCTTCTCCTTCTTCGCAGCGACCGCCGCGTCGAGGATAGGCGCCACGTCAACCGTCTGCGCGGGTGGGGCACCGGGCGCGGCGGCCGGCGACGAAGACGATGCGCTGGCGGAGGGCGAACCGCCGGCGGGAGCCGTGGTTGTGGCTGCTCCGCCAGCGGGCGCGGCAGTCGCGCTGCTACCGAAGATCGCGCTCATGATTTTTCCGAAAATGCTCATCGTTTGCTCCCACTGGACTTGAGATGGTTTGAAGGTCGGGCGGCGCTGAGACGCCCGACCGCGGTCGCACGCCAAGTGTACCGCCCTCTCCATACCTTGCCAATGCGACATTCACTTAAGCGTGAGAGCGTGCTTTCGATCCGGTTTGGGAGTACCTTGGTTGTTCAGTTCGCGACATGGCCAGGTCCCTGCTCCGTCTTTCGCGTCTGGTCTGCTCGTGAACGCTTTGAGAGGCGGCACGTTGGTGCCCGTATGGCGGGCGCAGAATGCGGCCGTCCAGAGGGAGACAACGACCATGGCCACTCCATATCAAGGCAATGTCAGATCGATGACGCAGAGCGGCGAAGGTGCCGCGTCTGCGCCGGTTATCCGCACCATCGGCCTGTCCGATTTGCACCAAGCGCTGCGTCTCGGATGGGAGGACTTCAAGGCGATCCCCAGCCACGCCATTGTGCTGTGCCTGATCTATCCCGTGCTCGGCCTCGTGCTCGCGCGCACGGTGCACGGCTATTCCGTGCTGCCCCTGCTGTTTCCGTTGGCCGCGGGCTTTGCCCTGCTCGGCCCGTTTGCCGCGATCGGCCTCTACGAGTTGAGCCGCCGTCGAGAGAACGGCGAGGCAGCGACCGCGTGGGACGCCCTGGAGGTGTTCCGCTCGCCGTCCTTCGGTGCGATGCTCGGGGTCGGAACGCTGCTGTTCGCGCTGTTCGTGACCTGGATCGCGATTGCGCAGGCGATCTACACCGCCGCCTTCGGCTATCAGATTGCCGCCGACATTCCGGATTTTGCGGCGCGGGTCCTGACCACACCACAGGGCTGGTGGCTAATCGTGGTCGGCTGCGGCGTCGGCTTCCTGTTCGCGCTGGTGGCGCTTTGCATCAGCGTAGTCGCATTTCCGATGCTGCTCGATCGCCATGCGACCGCCGGCGAAGCGATGGCAACGTCGATGCGCGTCGTTGCACGGAATCCGGTGCCGATGGCGGTCTGGGGCCTCATCGTCGCAGTCTTGCTGGTGCTCGGCACGATCCCGTTCTTCCTCGGCCTTGCCGTCGTGATTCCGTTGCTGGGTCACGCCACCTGGCATCTCTATCGGGAAGTGATCGTGAAGGACCCGAATGCGCGGCCGGTCATTCCGGAGCCGCGCGAGCGCAAACCGGCCGCCGATTTCCCGGCCAACCTGTTCCCATGGCGGCGAAGCGATCGGAGCTAAGTGCCCGCCGCAATCGCGCAACGCTGACTGCAACGCAAACCGCCGGCCGATCTTCGACCGGCGGTTTGCTGTCCCGCGCAGCGCGATGCCGCTGTCAACGGAACGTGATTCTGGCGCGATATTTGCTACCCCGTCTGACATCGGACAGGTCGTTGACCAGCCTTGTTTTGGCCGCTGTTGCCGAGAACATACGCGGCGATTTTTTAATACTGTGTCGTTAGGATCGTCGCCCCGGAGTGAATGGCCATATGAGCTCTCGTCTTTCCTATCGCGCACTTGCCGTCGGCGCGTGGCTGCTGGCATCGACCGCATCGACGCTCGCCGCCCCCTGCGGCACAGGTACGTTCGAAGCCTGGCTCGACGATTTCAAGAAGGAAGCCGCCGCCAAGGGCATCTCGCAAAACGCAATCCAGGCCGGGCTCAGTGGCGTCACTCTCGACAAGGCGATCCTGGCGCGCGATCACTCGCAGCAGGTCTTCAGTCAGACGTTCGAACAGTTCTCGGGGCGCATGGTCCCGCCGCGCCTCACCCGCGGCTCCGACAAGATGAAGCAATATGGCTCGGTGCTGTCGCGGATCGAAGAGGCCTATGGCGTACCGGGCGAGATCCTGGTCGCGATCTGGGGGCTGGAGACTGATTTCGGCGTCAACACCGGCAAGTTTCCGACCATGCGGTCGCTGGCGACGCTTGCCTATGACTGCCGTCGCTCCGACATGTTCAAGGGTGAGATGATGGATGCCTTGCGCATCATCGAGCGCGGCGACCTTGCGCCGCAGGAGATGCGCGGCGCCTGGGCGGGCGAGATTGGGCAGACTCAGTTCATGCCGTCGTCCTACATCAAGTTTGCGGTTGACTTTGACGGCAACGGCAAGCGCGACCTGCTGCATAACGTGCCAGATGTGCTGGCATCGACGGCAAACTTCCTGAAGAGCTACGGTTGGAAGAAGGGCAAGGGCTGGGAGCCCGGCAGCGAGAACTTCGCGGTGATCCAACAGTGGAACAAGAGCGAGGTCTACGCCAAGACCATCGGCTATTTCGCCACGCAACTCGCCCACGCCCCCTAGAATCGCAAAAGACCGGCTGCCCCAGGCAACCGGCCCTGGTCGCAATGTACAAAAGCTTACTTCGCCATGCTGGCGTGCGCGGCCTTGCCGAGGTGCGCGCTGCAGGCACCCATCTTGCCGTTCAGCATCGCGTCCTGAGCGAGCGAGATTTCCTTCTCCGCCATAAACTTGACTTCAGTGTCGGCCATAGCCTCGACCGCAGACTCGGTCTTGGTCAGGTTCGGGCCGCTGCAGCCGACGCCCATTTTGGCGGCATGCGCGGGAACGACAGCGTAAGCAACGGCAGCCATTGCGGCTGCGCCGATCATTGTTCTGATCATGGGAATTATCCATTTTGTTCGTAGGCAGACGCCCGCGTGATTGCGGAATCTGCGGAACAATTATTCGCCGTTCCCCGCAGCGCTCAGAATGAACTTCGCGCGATGCGAATGTGATCGACGCTGGGCGCAACTCCAGCATGCATTGCGCCGCATTTTCGTTACGGGTCGGTAAGGAAGGCCGCCGCGATCACGTTCGCTGTGACGCCGCTTTGATCGAGCGGCAAGGTGAAGCTTAGTTGCCGTGCTCGACATGAGGCCCAGAGCGATACGACGCCCCGCTCTGAACTCGGCAAGACAACCGCTGCGTCCTTGTGACATCGCTTTCGTCGGCGGCCCTCAAGACTCGGGGTCCTGTCGACCGCCAACTCCACTTGCCGAGGCGGACAGCATCTATCGGTCAACGCGACCAATTGCCGCCCGCCACTACGTCTCCAGGCAGAAGCGGCGATGAACGTAAATTCATCTCATGGATCCAACTCCGCATGCGAATCGCGCATGGAACACGATCGGCGGGGCTCCTGCCCGACTGTCACGCGGGATTGATTTTGCGGTCCTTAGTTACCACTTAAAGAGCTGTCGAGAGCGTATCGCGGCGACGCAAGCTTCTGGATTATAATGCATTCTGATTGAGTTCCGGCATCTTTGGAACTCCGATGGATGGCCGTCTCAGGCATGACAGGAACGGTTAATCGAGACTTACCGCTGCCATGCATTTTGGGATTAGCTGCATCGCAACATCGGAACTACTGCACTGCAAAATCTCATCTATATTCATTTCAACGATGAGGCTTTGGAAAAGCTGAATCTGAACTACTAGGAGACTACCAATGCTGCTCTCGCTCATCCGCATGATCCAGGCTTTCCGGGATTACCAGCGCAATGTCAGCGAATTGTCCCAGCTCAGCGACCGTGAATTGGCCGATATCGGCCTCGATCGCTCGGACATTCCGCGCGTTGCGGCCGGCACCTACAACGGCTGATCGCTCATCCGCCATCTGATGAACGGATAACGCCCGCTCCTGCAGCGGGCGTTATCGTTTCTAGCTCGGTTTCAGATGCATACGGGATCAAAACGCGCTAACGCTGCGCAATGACTCCGCATCACTCCTCCCAACCCGTGCACATCGTGGGCGCGGGGCTCGCCGGCTCGGAAGCGGCCTGGCAGGTCGCCAACTCGGGCGTCCGCGTCGTGCTGCACGAGATGCGACCGACCCGGATGACCGAGGCTCACCGAACTGACGGCTGCGCCGAACTGGTCTGCTCGAACTCCTTCCGCTCTGACGATGCCGCCAACAACGCGGTGGGGCTGCTGCACGCCGAGATGCGGCGCCTCGGCTCGCTCATCATGCGCGCAGCCGATTCCAACCAGGTGCCCGCCGGCGGGGCGCTGGCGGTCGATCGCGACGGCTTCTCCGCGGCGGTCACCAGGGCAATCAACGAACATCCTCTGATTGAGATCAGCCGCGAGGAAGTGGCCGGCCTGCCGCCCGCCGACTGGAGCAACGTGATCGTTGCGACCGGTCCCCTCACCTCGGCACCGCTCGCGGATGCAATCAGACAGCTCACGGACGAGAGCGCGCTGGCGTTCTTCGACGCCATCGCGCCGATCGTGCATAAGGATTCCATCGACATGTCGGTGGCGTGGTTCCAGTCACGCTACGACAAGGTCGGTCCCGGCGGCACGGGCGCCGACTACATCAACTGTCCGATGACGAAGGAGCAGTATGACGCCTTCGTCGCGGCACTGATCGAGGGCGAAAAGGTCGACTTCAAGGATTGGGAGACCAACACGCCCTATTTCGATGGCTGCCTTCCGGTCGAGGTGATGGCCGAGCGCGGTCCCGAAACGCTGCGCCATGGGCCGATGAAGCCGGTGGGACTGACCAACCCGCACAATCCGACCGTGAAGCCGTATGCCATCGTGCAGCTACGCCAGGACAACAAGCTCGGCACGCTCTACAACATCGTCGGCTTCCAGACCAAGCTGAAGCACGGCGCCCAGCAGCGCGTATTCCGAACCATCCCGGGCCTTGAGAAAGCCGAGTTCGCCCGTCTCGGCGGCCTGCACCGCAACACCTTCCTGAACTCGCCGAAGCTGCTCGACGCACAATTGCGCCTGCGTGCGCAGCCGCGGCTGCGCTTCGCAGGACAGATGACGGGTTGCGAAGGCTACGTCGAGTCGGCAAGCGTCGGACTGATCGCGGGGCTCTGCGCCGCCACCGACGCACGTGGCCAATCGCTGACGCCGCCGCCGGCGACCACGGCACTGGGCGCCCTTCTCGGCCACATCACCGGCGGCCACATCGAAACGGTTGAGTCCGGTCCTCGCTCGTTCCAGCCAATGAACATCAATTTCGGCCTGTTCCCACCGCTTGCCAATCCGCCGACGAAGAAGCCGGACGGTTCTCGGCTGCGCGGCAACGAAAGGACCGTTGCAAAGAAGCAGGCGATCAGCGCCCGGGCGCTCGCCGACCTCGATCACTGGATCGCAGACCACCTGCGTGTTGCGGCGGCGGCCTAGGACACATGAGCTTGCCGAAAGACGACGTTGCCACCCTGTCGGCGCGATGGAGCCAGGGTGTCCTGCTCAAGCGCGACGTGTTCTCCACGGTCGAGCGCGGCCGCTTCCGTGTTGATGGTAGCGAGCTCGACGGCGTGCTGCGTCGGCTCGACCAGGTGCCGTTCTGGTCATTCGGGCTCGCGCTGCACCTGTTTGCGCGCGAGCGTCGCGCGCTGACGCTGGCGCGCGATCTCGACGTCGGTCCAAGGCTGCTGTGGGCCGGCAGACGCGCATTGGTGCGGGGCTTCATCGATGGCGTCGCGCTGCATCTGGCGAAGCCGCACGGCGACGCTGCCTATTTTCGTTCCGCCAAGATGGCCCTGCGCAAGCTGCATCGCGCCGGCATCTGCCACAACGATCTCGCCAAGGAGCAGAACTGGCTGGTCGGCCGCGACGGCCGCGCCTATCTCACCGACTTTCAGCTTGCGGCCTGTTTCAAGACCCGAAGCAGGCTGTTCCGGATTGCGGCCTACGAGGATCTGCGCCATCTCCTGAAGCATAAGCGCAGCTACGCGCCGGCGGCGTTGACGCCGATGGAGCGCAAGGTGCTCGCCAAGAAGTCGGCGGTCGCCAGCATCTGGCTCAAGACCGGCAAGAAGGTCTATCAGGCGATCACGCGCGGCCTCTTCAACTTCACCGACCGCGAAGGCGGCGGCCGGCGGCTGGTCAACGACGCCCCCGTACTGGTGGACCTGATCCGCCGGAATCCCGAAGTGCGCGACACCGCGATCGTCGCCTTTGCCGATCGCCGCGTCGGCGTCGGGTTATATGCCTTCGTCGAGGCGGACCGGTCGGCGTTGGAGAAGACGCTGCGCGGCGAGCTTGCGGCTGCCAAGGGCATCAAGCCGCCCGAGCACATCCAGATCGTGCACGCGCTGCCGCGCGATGCCGCCGGCAAGCCGCGCACCGAAATCCTGCAGCTCGTCGCGATGAATCAGGTCGACCTGATCGAGCCGATGATGAACAGCGACGCCGATCGCGAATTCCTCAAGGACATCCTCGAGCAGCGCAAGAACCTGCGCGACCGCTTCAATTTTGAAGTCGCCGAGATGGACCGGCCGTCCGGCTAGAGCATCGCGCACCAGCCCTCGACAAACGCGTCCCGAAGTCCCACTCTTGCGACGGGGCGCTGCGCGCAAGGGACAGGATTAATGCCACTCACTCGTGGCCGTATCGGAGGATATGATTCCGAACGGATGGCGTTCGGATTCACGATGCTGGACGGTGGCCAGACCGTCGAATGCCAGATCAGCGACGCTGCGATGGACGAGCTGGCCGACACCAAGGGAACGCCGAGCATCGCACGTCAGGCCCAGTTCCTGACGCTGCGCGACTCCATCGAACGGATCGCATCCGACCTCTACGACAGTGGCTCGATGGTCAAGGGTGGGACGATCCGGATTTTCACCAAGCACATCCGGAAGCCGCAAAGCTAAAGCGTGGAAGATGAGGTTGAGCTGGAGCCGCGATGGGGTTCACCTCTCCCTTGGGAGAGGTCGATTTGCGCAGCAAATCGGGTGAGGGGTAAAGGTCTATCGAGAGCGCAAGGCCCCTCACCCGGATTGCACCGGACGATGCTCCGCATCGCCGAGCGCAATCCGACCTCTCCCCGATGGGGAGCGGTGTACAGAAGCCGCTGCGAGTCGATTCAACCCAAAACTCACCTCGCTCTAACCGCCGAAATGCTTCGTGCGCGCGGCGCGCCACAATGTCCACAACACGCGCAGTCGCGACGCCGGCTTCGGAACGAAGGGATCGTTGGCCGTTTGCGTGGCCCGGACAAGATCGCGGCGAACGTACGCGAGCGGCAGAAAGACCCGCCTCGCTGCGGGCGGAACGTCCGCAAGCAGTGTCAACGCGGTGTCGAGGTGGATCTGCGCCTCGCGCGCGAGCTGACCGACCGCCGCACCGATTTCCGGCGTCTGCTTGCGTGCAAAGACCGCTTCCATGCTCCCACCATGCTCCTGAAGGAGTTGCAGCGGCAGGAAGAGCTGATGCCGCGCGGCATCCCGCGGCAACGCCGCGATCACTTGCGCCATTCCCTGCGCCAGACCTGCATGACGGGCCAGGTGGTCGATCTCGTCAGAAGGTCGCGCCATCACGCGCGCGGCGAGCGAGAACAACGCTGATGCCGTATCCGCAAGGCAACCCTCGAGCGCGGCCATCGACGGCATCGGGTCGTTGTAGAGATCGAACTGGTGCGCCTCGACCAGGCGCGACAAGGCCGAGACTGGCAAGCGATGCTTGCGGATCGCTTGCAAAAGTTCCGCTGCGACCGGATTGCCTTCGACGCCGCCATGCTCTGTTCCGCCGAGCATATCGGTCCACCATTGCAGCCGTATCTCGCCGGGCAGCGGCTGGCTCACGTGTTCATGAACGCGGGAAACCTCGGCGTTGAAGGCATAGAGTGCGAGCAGCGACCGGCGCTCGGCCGCGGGCACGAACAGGGTCGAGGCGTAGCGGACGAAATCATGGCTTCGTACCAGATCGGCGCAGAAGGCCGCGCCGTCGATCGGCGCCTCCGTCACGCTCATGGCACCGCGATCAGCGCTGCCGCCACACGCCGCCGCTCGCCCAGCATGATGTTGTAGGTGCGGATCGCAGGCCCCGTCTGCATCGGGTCGAGCACCACTCGCACTGCACGCAAGGCCTCGCGTAAGCCCTTCGGCGGCACCCAGACTTCATTGCCACTGCCGACGATCAACGTGTCGATCGCATTCGCCGCCGCGAACACCTGGGCCAGCGAATATTGGTCGATCTGCTGCGGACTGGTCACCGGCCAGGCCCAGATTCCATCCGGCAGGCACAGCAGCGAGCCGCGGTGCGACATGTCGGCGAATGCGAAGCCGCCCTTGCCGTAGGCTTCGATCGGCGCCGGCCTCGGAAGATGCGGAGCGTCCGAGGGATTGGCCATGGCAGGTTACTTCCTGGCTGCCGCGTCCGGCTTTTTGGCCGGCGCATCCTGCGCTTCGCCCCGCGTGGTGTGAACACCGAGATAGATCAGGATCGGCGCTGCGATGAAGATCGAGGTGTAGGTGCCGACCAACACCACGCCGAACATCATCACCGCGGTGAAGCTGTGGATCGCCTGGCCGCCGAACAGCAGCAGCGCGAGCAGCGCCAGGGTCACCGTGACGTGGGTGACAATGGAGCGCGACAGCGTCGAGTTGATCGATTCGTTGAGAAGCTGCGGCATCGGCATCTTCTTGTAGCGCCGCAGCATTTCACGAATACGGTCGTAGATGACGACGGTGTCGTTGAGCGAATAGCCGAGAATGGTCAGCAGCGCCGCAATACTGGTGAGGTCGAAGTCGACCTGCGAGATCGACATGAAGCCGATCGTCAGCACGATGTCGTGGACGTTGGCGATCATCGCGCCGAGCGCGAACTGCCATTCGAAGCGGAACCAGAGATAGATCAGGATGCCCAGAATGGCGAACATCAGGCCGAGCATGCCGTAGGCGAGCAGCTCGCCGGAAACGCGAGGCCCGACCACTTCGACGCGGCGATAGTCGACGGAATCGCCGAGCGCGGTCCTGACCTTCTGGACGGCTTCCTGCTGTGCGGCATCGCCGCCGGGCTGCTCGGCGACGCGGATCAGAACTTCCGCCGGACCGCCGAACTGCTGCAACTGGACCTCGCCGAGGCCGAGGCTGCTTAAGGTCGTGCGCATCGCGGCGATGTCGGCAGTGCCGGACTTGGCCTGCACTTCCAAGAGCGTACCGCCCTTGAAGTCGATGCCGAAATTCAGCCCATGGGTGAAGAACAGCGTGATCGCGACGATCGAAAGCAGCGCCGAGATCGGGAAGCTGATGCGGCGGAAGCGCGTGAAGTCGAAATGCGTATCGTCGGGCACGATGCGCAGCGACGGCAGCAGGCCGAGCGCCGAGACGACGGTGAGCACGGCGATCAGGACGCCAAGGCCAATGAGAACGTAGTGTGTCACAACAGGCCTCTCAAATCGGCACGGTTTGCGGCCGCTTCCATCGCACCCACCAGGCGACGATCAGGCGCGTCAGGGTGAAGGCGGTGAACACCGTGGTAATGATGCCGATGCCGAGCGTCACGGCAAAGCCGCGCACCGGTCCGGTACCGATATAGAACAGCACCGCGGCCGCGATGAATGTGGTGATGTTGGAGTCGAGGATGGTCGCGAGCGCCCGCTTGAAGCCGGCGTCGATCGCCGAGATCGCATTGCGCCCGCCCCGTAGCTCCTCGCGGATGCGCTCGTAGATCAGCACGTTGGAGTCGACCGCGATGCCGACGGTCAACACGATGCCGGCGATGCCGGGCAGTGTCAGCGTGGCGTTGAGCAGCGACAGCAGACCGAAGATCATGGCGACGTTGACCGCAACGGCGATGTTGGCGAACACGCCGAACAGTCGATACGTCAGCAGCATGAACACAATGACCAGGATCGAGCCGACATAGGCCGCAAGCTCGCCCTTCTCGATCGAATCCTGACCGAGGCCGGGACCGACGGTGCGCTCCTCGATCACGGCGAGCGGCGCCGGCAGCGCGCCCGCGCGCATCAGGATCGCCAGATCATTAGCCGACTGCACGGTGAAATTGCCGGAAATCTGCCCAGAGCCGCCGGTGATCGGCTCGCGGATGACCGGAGCGGAGATCACCTTGTTGTCGAGCACAATGGCGAAGGGCTGACCGACGTTCTCGCTCGTCGCCTGGGCGAATTTGCGCGCACCTGATGAATTGAACCGGAAGCTGACGATCGGCTCGCCGGTGCGCTGGTCGAAGCCAGGCTGCGCATCGGACAGTTCGGCGCCGGAGACCAGGACCTGCTTCTTTACGACATAGGGCACGGGAGGCGGCGACGCGCTCATCAGCAACTCGGACTCGGGCGGCACCCGGCCCGCCTGGGCCTGGTCCGGCGAGACCGACGTATCGACCATGCGGAATTCCATCTTCGCCGTCTTGCCGAGCAATTCTTTCAGTCGCGTCGGGTCCTGCAGGCCCGGCACCTGCACCAGGATGCGATCGGTGCCCTGGCGCTGAATCACCGGCTCGACAGTGCCGAGCTCGTTGACGCGGCGTTCGACGATCTGGATCGACTGCTCGATGGTCTGGCGGATGCGCTCGGTAATGGCTGCCTGTGGCACCGTGAGGCGGATCAGGCCGCCGCCGGCGTCCGAGACCTCGAGGCTGCGCTGACCGCTCGAGCCGAGCAGGCCGCCGAGCGGCTGCGACAGCTCGCGAAGTTTCGACAGCGCGGTCGCCTGCTCGTTGTCCCGGGAGATGCGGACCTCGACGGCATCATTGCGCGAATTCAGGCCGGTGTAGCCGATCTTGGCTTCGCGCAGCACCCGCCGCACGTCGTCGCGGACCTGGTCGAGCTTCTCTTTCTTGACGTAGTTGGAATCGACCTCGAGCAATAGGTATGAGCCGCCCTGCAAGTCGAGGCCGAGCACGAGGCGACGCTGCGCCCATGCAGGCCAGCTCTTGACCTGTGCTTCCGGGAAGAAGTTCGGCACCGCGCACAGGCAGACCACCAGCGCTGTCAGGATGATCGCCAGCGCCTTCCACCGGGTGAAATACAACATCGACTTGTTCCGTCAGAGTCCAAACAGCGGCGCGGCAATCAGCTCGCGGACGCCTCGTCCTTGGTGTCGCCCTTCGCCGGCTCACCCTTGGAGCGCACGCCGGAGATCATCTGGCGCATCTGCCGCACGCGGACACCATCCGAGATCTCGAATTCGATCTGGTCGTCGTCGACCACCTTGGTGACCTTGCCGACCAGGCCGCCCGAGGTCACCACCGTATCACCGCGGCGGATGTTCTTCACCAGATCGGCGTGGTCCCGGACCTTCTTCTGCTGCGGACGAAGAATCAGGAAGTACATGATGACGAAGATCAGTGCGAATGGCAGCAGCGACATCAACATGCTGTTGGTATCGCCACTGGCTCCGGCAGCCTGGGCAAAGGCAGGAGTAATCAGCATTCGAACAATCCTCGGTAAGACGGGAAAGAACCGGCCACGCCCTCTGGTCCTTCGGGCGGTATGGCGGTCCGGGCAAATTCGCGCGGACTATAGCGGCAGCGGTCCCAATTGCAACGTTAACGGCCCTTCATTTAGGCGGCTTGCGGGAGGAGCGCCAGCCCGATAAGGCTGCGCCGTCAGGAACTGGAAAAATGCCGAAAAAAGCCAAGAAAATAGTCAGCAAGACAGCCAGCAAAACACCGCCCAAAGCTGCCGCCAAAACACCGGCAAAAGCCGCGACAAAACGCCCGGCAAACGCGCTCGATGGCGCGACCGCCGAGCGGATCGCGAACGCTCTGGAGATCATTGCCAGCCGCCTTGCGGCAGCCTCCCCGACCGTTGATACGGCCGAGTCGCTCGGCGCAGCGGACGCCTTTGTCTGGCACCCCGACGGGCGCCTGGCCCCGGTGCCGCGTGTCAGCCGCGTCGAGATCGGCCTGCTCAAGGGCGTCGACCGGATGCGCGATATCCTGATGGAGAACACCGAGCGCTTCGCCGACGGACTTCCCGCCAACAACGCGCTGCTGTGGGGCGCGCGGGGCATGGGCAAGTCGTCCCTGGTGAAGGCTGCGCATGCCACCCTCAACCGCGACCGCAAGGCGGCCGACCGCCTGAAGCTGATCGAAATCCACCGTGAGGACATCGAGAGCCTGCCCGGCCTGATGGAGCTTCTGCGCAGCTCCCCGTTCCGCTTCATCGTGTTCTGCGACGACCTCTCCTTCGACGGCAACGACGCATCCTACAAGTCGCTGAAGGCGGTGCTGGAAGGTGGCATCGAAGGGCGCCCCGACAACGTGATCCTCTATGCCACGTCGAACCGGCGGCATCTGCTCGCGCGTGAGATGATCGAGAACGAACGCTCGACCGCGATCAATCCCGGCGAAGCGGTCGAGGAAAAGGTGTCGCTGTCGGATCGCTTCGGCCTCTGGCTCGGCTTCCATCGCTGCAGTCAGGACGAGTATCTGGCGATGGTGAAGGGCTATTGCGACCATTTCGGCATCAAGATCGCCGACGACGAACTCGAGCGCGAGGCGCTCGAATGGTCGACCACGCGCGGCTCGCGCTCCGGCCGCGTCGCCTGGCAATTCACCCAGGAACTGGCCGGACGGCTCGGCGTGCGGCTGAGCGGCGCGTAGCCGGGACGCGATCTTGCGAACGGCCTTCTGATTCGGCTTGGCTCGAGTACACTGGACTCATGCCAGCCGACCCAAACGCAACCGCGAGACGATGTGGCGATTGCACCGCCTGCTGCGACGGCTGGCTGAAAATCCGGATCCGTGAGCACGACGTCTATCCGGGGCATCCCTGCCCGTTCAGCGGTGCGGGCAAATGCGCGATCTACGACGCGCGCCCGGTCGATCCTTGCCGGAATTTCGTTTGCGGTTGGCTCGCTCCGACAAGTCCGCTGCCCGAGTGGATGCGGCCTGACAGATCGCATCTCATCTTTCTTCCGGCCAGCTTCACGTGGCGGACCATCCCGGTCGATGTCGCGGTCGCCATCGGCGCGCGCCCGAAAGCGAAAGCGCGCGCGTGGCTCGAAGGCTTCAGCCGCGAAGCACGTCGACCTCTGTTGCTGCAATCGGACGGCGAATGGCAGGCCCATGGACCGCCGGATTTCCTGCGCGACATGGTCGAGCGCCTCGCCCGCGCCGACGATCCATGGCGGTAGCCAAGGCCGCTCGCGGCGTCCGAACTTGCCAAACTAGGCCCCTTGCGTGGCATTCAGAATACCAATTGCGCGGCCGTATCTCGCAACGCATCTATAATTTGTCAGCCTTACTGACACATCGTCGCATGGCAACATATGCCGTGATTTCAGTTACTTCGCGTGAAGACGAACTTTATTCCCAGATCGACCCTGCGACAATTTGATGCAGTGCAATAGTATTATAGTACCATTTTTATCACAGGCCGCCTTTATCTCCGTGATCCATCTCACATCCGTGTATTTGGCATTTGGCATACATTACCGTTCTGCCCCGTTTGCGACCTTCGGCACCCGCCGAGCCGGTTCGTCAAACGGGGGATCATCAGATGACGAAAAAGGGACTTCTCGCAGGAACCGCGTGCACGGCCATTTGCCTTGCGCTCACGCAGCAGCCGGTGCGGGCGGCAACGCTCGACGATGTGATGGCACGTCTCGATGCACTCGAACGCAACAACGCGAAGCTCGCCAGGGAGAACGCGCAGCTACGGGACCGCGTGAATCACATCGCGAGCCGTCCAGCGCCGGCCGTGGCAACTGCGCCGGCACCAAAGGGCAACCCGGTGCAGCATGCGGCCGTCGCCCCCTCCCCAGCCCCTGCGCCCGAACATGCAATCGTCAGCATCGGCGGCGCTCCGATCTACAGCAAGGCGCCCGGCGGCAACGCCTTCGTCGACAACACGACCGTAACCCTATACGGACACGTTGATCTCTCCGGCGATGTCTTCAACGCCGGCGTGTTCGATCAAGGCACCAAGTTCGGCGTGGCGAGCAACCTCACTTATTTCGGCGTTCGCGCGCGACACAATCTCGAACCGTACGGCTTCCCGGGATGGGCTGCGATCGCACAGTTCGAATCTCTCGTCGAAGTCGCCGCGGTCCCGACCGAGCGCGCGGCGTTCGGTACGCGCGACAGCTTCATCGGAATGGAAACCCCATGGGGCACCGTCAAGGCCGGCAAGTCCGATACGCCCTACAAGAGATCGACTTCAAAGTTCGACCCGTTCTCGGCGACGCTCGGCGACTACAACTCGATCATGGGCAATACCGGCGGCGATCTGCGCGCCGAGTTCGATTGGCGTGCAGCGCACGCCATCTGGTACGAGTCGCCGATCTGGAATGGCTTCCAGGCAACCGTGATGGTGTCGCCCGGACAGAACACCGCAAGGGACAACAGCGACTTCGCGCTCGGAGACTTTAACTGCCCCGGCACGTCGGCGCGTGGCAGTGGCAGTGGCTTCCCGCTCACCTCAGCGCCGGAGGGTTGCACCGACGGCTCGTACGGCAACCTCTACAGCGCCTCGCTGACCTATAATCAGGGGCCGTTCACGGCGATCGCCGCTTACGAGATGCATGAGGGCACCAACCGCACCGGCGACGAGGCCGTCACGCCGCTCAGCAATGGCGGCGTGCTGATCGTGCCGCCGGGAGCGGTCGGCATCGCCAACGAATGGGCCGCGAAGCTCGGCGCCGGATACGGCTTCAACGATGGCATCGGCAAGCTGCAGCTCTATGGCATTTATGAGATGCTGCGGCGCGAGCACACCGTTGCCGATTTCAACGAACGCTCACGCGACGGCTACTTCGTCAGCGCCACGCAATCCATCGGCGCCTGGGATGTCAGCGCGTCCTGGGCTCACGCCAACGCATCACCGGGCTCGCCCGGGACCGGCGTGTTCAATACCTACACCGTCGCACCGCCGGCGGGATCGGCCGACTTTGCACTTAACACGGTGGACAGCAGTGCCGATCAGTATGCGGCGGGCGTCAAGTACCACTTCAGCCCATTCGCGACCTGGTATCTTGTCGGCAGCTATCTGCGCAATGGTCCCGGCGCGCACTACTGCCTTGGTGTGAGTGGTCACGGCTACGGCGTATGCGGACGCGACGCCAACAACAACGTGGTGGCTGGCAACAACGCCAAAGCAGTCACAACCGGCATGACCTTCGACTTCTAAATCAAAACAGGACGGGGAGGCTTCACGCCTCCCCGTCCTGCGTGTTCACAACGTGAGACGACCTCGGGCTATGCGCCGTTGAGGAATTGCAGCGGATCGACCGGCGAGGAGCCCTTGCGGATCTCGAAGTGTAACTGCGGTGAGCCCACCTCACCCGACTGCCCTGACTTGGCAATCACCTGGCCGCGCTTGATGGTGTCGCCGCGCTTCACCAACAGTTCGCTCGCGTGGGCATAGGCCGTGACGTAGCCGTTGGCGTGACGAACCAGCACGAGGTTGCCATAGCCCTTCAGCTCGTTGCCCGAATAAGCGACGACGCCGTCCTCGGCGGCCTTCACCGGGGTGCCCTCGGGCACCGCGACGTTGATGCCGTCGTTGACCTTGCCGTTGGTCTTGGCGCCATAGGCGGTGATCACCTTGCCGCGCACCGGCCAGCGGAAGGTTGGCAGGGCGCCGGTTGCTTCGCTCGATTTCACCGCCGGCGTTGCCGCCGCACCGGCCGGCTGTTCGACGTTCTCGGTCGGCTGGACCAACCGCGCGCTTTGCTGCGGCTGCGCGGTCGCAACCACCTTCGGGGCGGATACTGCCGGGACCGGAGCCGGCGCGGGGGCCACGGCCGCAACGACCGGCGCAGCGGGCGCGGCGGCGGTCTTGGCGCCCGGCACCATCAGCTTCATGCCCAGGCTCAGCCTGGCCGACTGGTCGAGATTGTTGGCCCGCGCCAGCTCCACCGCGGAGATGTGGTGCTGGCGCGCAATGCTGTGCAGCGTGTCACCGCGATTGACGTAGTAGACCCCGGCCGGAGCAGCCGCCACCGCAACCGGCTTGGCGGCCGCGGCGGGCGCAGCCGCCGTCGCAGTCGGGCGCGGAATAATCAGTTGCTGGCCGGGCGACAGCGCGCGCGGTCCCTTGTAGCCGTTGGCGCGCAGGATCTCGGCCGTCGAGACGTGATAGCGCTTCGCCAGCACCTCCAGCGTATCGCTGGTGCCGACGATGATGGTGGTGCCGTTGTGAGCAGCCGCGACCGAATGCGGAACGCTTCCGGTGGCCTCGATGTGCGGGCGCGCCGGCGGCGGCGCGTAGGACGCCAGGCCGCGCCCTCCTCCGGCGACGCCGCTGGACACCGGATATGATTGCGGCGCCGACACCGGCGGCGGCAACGGCTGCGACTGATACTGCGGAGACTGCGACTGCGGCCGCGCATATTGCGGCAGCTCGCGTGGAGGCGCCTGCACGGCGCCGGTCGGCTGCGGATCAAAGGCGAAGGGATTTTGCGAGTAGGAGCTTTGCGAGAAGCGCGACGACATATCGGCGCTGCAGCCGGCAAAGGCGACGGACATCAGCGCCAGCACCGCAACCTGCGGCGCGCGACGCGAGCGAAGCAACTCAACAACACTCGACATGGTTACTCACTCGTACGCAACTAACGACTGTTTTGAGTAAACACGTGCCGAGTAAATAACGGCTTAACCCTGGGAATAAGATGTTGGCCGCAAGCGGCAATCCGCAATTCTACAGCTCGCGCGCAATCCCCGACAGCGCCGGCACGAAACGGACATCGACCAGGTCCTTGCGATCGAATCCGGTCTCCGTCCGCGTCACGCGAACCAGGGTCTGGGTGCCGTGATGCGGTCCGACCGGGGCAATCAGGAGGCCACCGGGCTCCAGCCGTTCCATGAGCTTGTCCGGGATCTGCTCCATCGCCGCGGTTACGATAATGCGGTCGAAGTCGCCGGCGCCGGCCGGCACATCGAAGCCGTCGCCAAGCAGCACCTCGACGTTGTAATAGCCGAGCGTTTCGAGCCGCTTGCGGGCAGCATCGGCCAGCGTGCGGTAGCGCTCGATGGTCAGCACCTGCCGACATAGCCGGGACAGGATGGCCGCCTGGTAGCCGGACCCGGTGCCGATTTCGAGCACGCGATGGTCCTTCCTGAGCTGGAGCTGCTCGGTCATGTAGGCGACCACGAAAGGCTGGCTGATGGTCTGACCGCAGGCGATCCCAAGTGCGCTGTCACGATAGGCGTCGTCGCGGTCACCCGGCTCGACGAAGTCCTCGCGCGGCACCTCTTCCATGGCCCGCAGCACGGACAGGTCGCTGATCCCACGCCGGCGCAGGGTCAACTGGAACTTCATTTTCTCGGGCGGATCTGGGTTCACGGCCATACTCGTCAGCATCTTTGGGCAGCAATCCGGGTATTTTAGATATCTTCATGCCATCGGAATCAGAAATACCGCGTTAAGGAAAAATTTCCGTCTGTTCCCGATCCGGAACTGCAGCTGCTTTCTCATTTGCGAGCGCCGTCACCATTCCCCATATGAGCGGCGACGGCGCGCGATCAAAGCCCGTACCCAAAGCGGTTGCGCGGGCACCGCCGAAGATGAGCAGGCCACCAACGTCCGAGCCTGCTGCGCCGAACAAGTCAGGCTTGGGTGGACACGATAATTCGCTGCTGCACGCCGGAAAGGCAGCAATTCCCAAACCTTTGCGTTGCGCCTTTTGATCTTATTTGCGAGCTTAGCTCTGGGACGGGCAAGGATTCCATCATGACAGCGACACGGCCGGCGGGCTGTTCAGTTTTCCTCGTGGAAGACGAGGTCATGATCCGGATGATGGTCGCCGACATGCTGGAGGAACTCGGCCATAGCGTCGCGGCCGAAGCCGGCGAAATCGGTGAAGCGGTCAAGCTCGCGCAATCCACCGAATTCGATCTCGCCATCCTCGACGTCAACGTCAACGGCAAGGTGATCACCCCCGTCGCCGAACTGATCAACGCACGCAATCGTCCGTTTATTTTCGCGACTGGTTACGGGTCTTCGGGCCTGCCTCCCGAGTATCGCGACCGGCCGGCGCTGCAGAAGCCGTTCCAGCTCGAAACGCTGGCCCAGGTGATCTCCAGCGCGATGAGGGGTGCGCCAGTCTAGGCCACAGCACAGCGCACGGTGCGCTGCTGATGCTTACTTCAAAGTCGCTGTCAGCGCTTCCGAAAACGCTTCGTCCGTGCGGTCGAGCCGCAGCGGCGTCACCGAGACATAGCGTGCCGCAAGCGCAGCGAGATCGGTGCCCTCCGCGGGCGCGTCCATCATCGCGGCGCGCTCGAAGCCGATCCAGAAGTACGGATTGCCGCGCCCATCGTGCCGACGATCGATCTTGAGGAATCCAAGATTGCGCTTGCCCTGCCGTGTGATGCGGATGCCCTTGACCTCGTCGGGCATGCACGACGGGAAGTTGACGTTGACGACGGTGTTCTTCGGGATTCCCGCTGCGAGCACCTTGCGCACGATGTCCGGTCCGAACTTCAGCGCCGTCTCCCATAGCGGCTTGTCGCGCGTCTCGACGCTGAATTCCTGCGACAGCGCAAACGACGGCAATCCAAGAATGGTGCCTTCCAGCGCCCCGGCGATGGTTCCGGAATAGACCACGTCCTCGGCGACGTTGCGGCCCTTGTTGACGCCGCTGAGCACCAGATCAGGCAGCTTCTCGCCAAGGATGTAGCGCGCCCCCATGATGACACAGTCGGTCGGCGTGCCGCGCACCGCGAAATGACGGGGGCCGACTTCGCGCAGGCGGAGCGGATCATTGAGCGACAGCGAGTGCGAGACGCCGGACTGGTCGAGTTCGGGCGCGACGATCCAGACATCATCCGACAAGGCCCGCGCGATCTGCTCGACGGCCTTCAGGCCGGGAGCGTGGATGCCGTCATCATTGGTGCAGAGAATTCGCATCCGTCAAAGTGCCTTTTGTTCTGATTCGACGCGGTTTTTCTTGAACTGACACGTCGTCTTAACCGGCTAGGGCCGCGGAGGCAAACCCGGCAGAATCCCGTGCCAACCGGCCGATCGGGCACGCCGGGGACGGACGAACCTGACGCTGGAATCCGCGGACTGTCACCGCCCATTGGCGACCAAGCCAGTGGGCGTCACCGTGGGGTGGCATCGCACTGGCTCCGTGCTTACGCGCCGTGCTCGATAACCCTGAGCCCGCCCATATAGGGCTGCAGCACATCGGGCACCGCGATCGAGCCGTCCTGCTGCTGATAGGTCTCCATCACCGCGATCAGCGCGCGACCGACCGCCGTGCCCGAGCCGTTCAGCGTATGCACGAAACGCGGCTTGCCGTCGGGGCCGCGATAGCGCGCATCCATGCGGCGCGCCTGGAAATCGCCGCACACCGAGCAGCTCGAGATCTCGCGATAGGCGCCGCCGTCGCCCTGCCCCGGCATCCACACCTCGATGTCGTAGGTCTTCTGCGCCGAGAAGCCCATGTCGCCGGCGCACAGCGTCATCACGCGATAATGCAGGTCGAGGCGACGCAGCACTTCCTCGGCGCAGGAAAGCATCCGCTCGAGCTCGTCCTTGCTGGCTTCGGGCGTGGTGATCGAGACCAGCTCGACCTTGGTGAATTGGTGCTGGCGGATCATGCCGCGGGTGTCGCGGCCCGCCGCGCCCGCCTCCGCGCGGAAGCACGGCGTCAATGCCGTGAGCCGCATCGGCAGCTCGCTTTCATCGAGGATGGATTCGCGTGCGAGATTGGTCAGCGAAACTTCAGCAGTCGGAATCAGGCCGAGGCGCTCGCTGCGCAGATCGGCGCCGGACGCGGCGAGCAACTCACCCTTGATCGCCCAGAACTGATCGTCCTCGAATTTCGGCAATTGGCCGGTGCCGAACATCACGGCGTCTCGCACCAGGAGCGGCGGGTTGATCTCGGTATAGCCGTGCTCGCCTGTATGCAGATCGAGCATGAACTGCCCGATCGCGCGCTCGAGTCGAGCGAGACCCTTCTTGAGCACGACGAAGCGCGCGCCGGACAGCCTTGCCGCCGCCTCGAAATCCATGTAGCCGAGCGCGCCGCCGAGATTGTCATGCGGCTTCGGCGCAAAGCCATAGTCGCGTTTCTTGCCGAACAGATGGCGCTGCACGTTGCCATGCTCGTCGGCGCCATCGGGCACCTCATCGAGCGGCAGATTGGGAATCGAAGACAACTCTTTCGCGAGCTCCTCGTCGGCCGTCTTCGCCGCGACCTCGAGCTGCGGCATCGTCGTCTTGAGCTCGGTAACCTCGGCCGTCAGCTTGGCTGCGCGCGCCTCGTCCTTGGCCTTCTTGGCCTCGCCGATCTCCTTCGAGGCCGCATTGCGCCGCGCCTGTGCCTGCTCGGACGCCAGGATCGCGGCACGGCGCTTCTCGTCGATCGCGAGCAGCGACGACGACAAGGCCTGAAGTCCGCGGCGCTTCAGGCCGGCATCGAAGGCTGTCGGGTTGTCGCGGATCGCTTTGATGTCGTGCATGGTGATCGGGGTCCTAACGTCTCATTTTCACGGAATGCCGAACATCAACATTCCATGGAGCGCTCCCCACTAGCACACCCGTCATCGCCCGCGAAGGCGGGCGATCCAGTATTCCAGGGAGCTCCGGGATCGTTCGAGAGGCCGCGGCGTACCGGATACCCGCCTTCGCGAGTAGGACACTGAATGTGCGGAGCTAAACCGCCCCTACTCGGCCGGATTGGCCGCCGGCGGCGCCCCCGACGACGAGGAGGCCGTCGCCCCCGCGGCCTTCTTTTCCACGATCCGCACCGCGATGATCGCGCCCTCATAGAGCGCAAGCAGCGGGATCGCCAGCGACGCCTGGCTCAGCACGTCCGGCGGCGTAAGCACGGCCGCGATAATGAAGGCGATGACGATGAAGTAACGCCGCTTCTCCTTCAGCATCCTCGAGGTGACGATGCCGACCCGCCCCAGCAGCGTCAGGATGACAGGAAGCTGGAAGGCGATACCGAAGGCGAAGATCAGCGACATCATCAGCGAGAGATATTCGCCGACCTTTGGCAACAGTGCGATCTGCGCGGTTTCCGCGCCGCCCGCCTGCTGCATGCCGAGGGAGAAGCGGATCAGCATCGGCAGCACGACGAAATAGACCAGCATAGCGCCGGCGACGAAGAAGACCGGCGTTGCGATCAAGTACGGCAGGAAGGCGTTGCGCTCGTGCTTGTAGAGGCCCGGCGCGACGAACTTGTAGATCTGGGTCGCGACGATCGGGAACGAGATGAAGCCGGCGCCGAACAGCGCGAGCTTGAGCTGTGTGATGAAATATTCCAGCAGCGCCGTGTAGATGAACTTCGAGTTCTCCGGCCCCGCCACCCACACGAACGGCCACACCAGAACATTGTAGATCTGCTTGGCGAAGAAGAAGCAGAAGATGAATGCCAAGCCGAAGCCGAGCAGCGCCTTGATCAGGCGCGAGCGCAGCTCGATCAGGTGATCCATCAAAGGGGCCTTGCTGGCCTCGATGTCTTCGGCAGTCATGACGCTTTGGCGTCCTTGAGCAGATCGGGTTTCGCCGGCGCCACGTCCTGCGGCACCGGTTGTGGCTGGACTTCGTTGGTGACCGCAAGCGGCTCACCGGTCGCGGCGTGCGTCTCGGCCTCGACGAAGGTCTCCGGCGTCGGTGCGACGGGAGTCGTCGGTGTCACCGGTGTATCGCTCGTCGATGTCACCGGCGCGTCGGTCGCGGACGCCACCTGCGCATCCACGGGCTTGTCGATCTGCAGGGCGTCGCTGACGTCCTTCTGCAACGAGGTCATGACGTTGCCGCTGGTGAGCCCGGTCGCGGCTTCCCTGACCTCGTCGAAGCTCTTCTTGAGGTCGGCCATTTCGGCCTCGCGCATGGCTTCCTGGAACTGGCCCTGGAATTCAGCGGCCATCCGGCGCGCCTTGCCCATCCATTGCCCGACCATCCGCAGCACGCCGGGCAGCTCCTTCGGGCCGATGGCGATCAGCGCGACGACCGCGATGACGACCAGTTCACTCCACCCGATATCGAACATGAATTCTTCCGCCTAAGCGCGCCGCTACGGCCTCATCCGCCCAAACAGGATTTGGGGCTGCCAGCGCCTGTTCTCAACCGGCGTCCATAGCGCGTCCGAGCGACGGCGTCACCGCCTCGCGCAAATAAAAACGTCGAAATATGCGTCAGTACAATGGCCTCAGACGGCCTTGCTGCCGACATCCGAGCGCGCGGCCGACGGCGCTGCATTGTGATCGATAGCCTTGGTGGGCTCCGGTTTGTCTGCAACCTTGTCGTCGTCCTGCATGCCCTTCTTGAAGGCCTTGATGCCCTGGGCGACGTCACCCATCAGGTCCGAAATCTTGCCGCGTCCGAACAGCAGCAGGACCACTGCGATCACGACGATCCAGTGCCAAATGCTAAGCGAACCCATCCTGCAACCCTCCAGAAATGGCCGGCGAGCCGGCCTGAACTTTGCCGGAAGGTAGGCCCGCGGGGTGTCAAAAACAAGGACCTCAGCCGCGGCAAATCGCTGTCGCGGCTACGTAATATTGCTAGGCCTTTAACCAGGAATATTTCGGGCTATTCGCCCTTCTCCTCGGCACCGTCGTCATCGCCGTCGCGAGCTTCCGGTTCGCCGGCGTCGGGTTCGGCCGCGTCCGGTTCGGCGGCAACCTCGGCCTCGACCTCCGCTGTCGCTTCAGTTTCGGCGGTCGCTTCGGTCTCGGCCTTCTGTTCGCCGGGCTCCGGCTCGGCGGCAGGCGCGAGCAGCAGTTCCAGCGTGTCACCGGGCTCGAGCGGCTCTTCGTCCTCGCGCAGCGCAGCATCATCAGAGGGCGATGGAACGCTGAAGCCGGTCGGCAGGCGCGAGTCGAGCAGCCCCGTGCCCTTGAGCTCTTCAAGCCCAGGCAGGTCGGTCAGCGCTTCCAGACTGAACTGCGACAGGAACCCGTCGGTGGTTCCGAAGGTCAGTGGTCGGCCCGGCGTCTTGCGACGGCCCCGCGGCCGAATCCACCCGGTCTCCAGCAGCACGTCGATGGTTCCCTTCGAGGTGACCACGCCGCGGATCTCTTCGATCTCGGCGCGCGTCACCGGCTGGTGATAGGCGATGATCGCAAGCACCTCGATCGCCGCGCGCGACAGCTTGCGGGTCTCCGTGCTCTCGCGCGTCATCAGCCATGAGAGATCGCCCGCGGTACGGAACGTCCACTTGTTGGCGACGCGAACCAGATTGACGCCACGCGGGGCATATTCCGCCTGCAACTGCGCGAGCGCGGCCTTGACGTCGACGCCGTCAGGCATCCGCTTTGCCAATGTCGCCTGATCAATCGGCTCGCTCGATGCAAACAGCAAGGCCTCCAGGAGCCGCAATTCTTCGGGACGCGCGATCGGATCCATAGGAGCAACCTCCTCCTCGACCTCTTCAATGCGTCGTTCTGCCAGGCTTGCCATGGCATGCTCTCCTTCTTCCACTTACTCGACCGACAGGTCCGGTGCCGCCGCGGCGGCTTGCGGTGGACGCTTTCGGAAATAGATCGGCGCGAACGCCTGCTTCTGATTGATCTCCATCTCGCCTTCGCGAACCAGTTCGAGGGCGGCGGCGAAGCTTGATGCGAACACCGTGGCTCGCTGCGTGGGATCAGCGACGTAGTTCATCAGGTACTCGTCGAGGCAGCTCCAGTCCTCGGCGATGCCGACCAGCCGCTCCAGCGAGGCGCGCGCTTCCGCCAGCGACCACACGGTGCGCTTGGCGAGATGCACCGAGGTCAGCACGCGCGACTGACGTTGCGTCGCATAGGCCGACAAGAGGTCGTAGAGCGTCGCGGTGAATTTCGGATGCTTGATCTCCGCGATCGACTCCGGATTGCCACGCGGAAAGATATCGCGCTGGAACTGCGGCCGGTTCATCAGCCGATTGGCCGCCTCGCGGATCGCCTCGAGCCGGCGCAGCCGGTTGGCGAGCGCGGTCGCCATCTCTTCAGCACTCGGGCCTTCGACAGTCGGGGGCTCCGGCAGCAGCAATCGCGACTTCAGGAACGCAAGCCAGGCGGCCATCACCAGATAGTCGGCGGCGAGTTCGAGCCGGATCTTGCGGGCCGCCTCGATGAACGAGAGGTACTGATCGGCGAGCGCGAGGATCGAAATCTTCGCGAGGTCGACCTTCTGCTGGCGGGCGAGCGTCAGCAACAGATCGAGCGGGCCCTCATAACCCTCGACGTCGACCACCAGCGCGGGCTCGCCTTCCGCCACCTCGGCCGGCCGCCCCGTCTCAAACGATAGAATTTCAGCGGTCATGCCGTCCCTACCCGATTCAACAACGCGTCCAGTTCTGCGCGGGCCGATTGCCTGTCGAACGGCTCTGGCGGCTTCCGTGCGGCCAGCGCCCGATTGGCGCGCTCAAGCGCCTGGCCGGTCAGTTCCGGCGTCTCCCGCGCAACCTCGCGCATTTCATCGATGTTGCCGTTGCAGTGCAGGATCACGTCGCAGCCGGCGCTGACGATGGCCCGGGTCCGTTCCGCGATCGATCCGGCCAGCGCATTCATCGACACGTCATCACTCATCAACAAACCCTGGAACCCGATCAGGCCGCGAATCACCTGTTCGATGATTGTCGCAGAAGTCGTCGCCGGATGGGCGGGGTCGAGCGCGCTAAACACAACATGTGCGGTCATAGCCATCGGCAGGTCCGCGAGCGGCTGGAACGCGGCGAAGTCGGTCCTTTCCAGCTCTGCTTTCGCGGTCTCGACGGCCGGGAGCCGGAAATGGCTGTCCGCCGTGGCCCGTCCGTGGCCGGGGATATGCTTGAGAACCGGTAGGACGCCGCCCTGTTCCAGGCCCCGGGTGACGGCGCGTGCGATCGCTGCGACCTTTCCCGGTTCGGTTCCATAGGCCCGGTTGCCGATCACCGCATCGGCGCCGGCGACCGGCACGTCCGCCAAGGGCAGGCAGTCAACGGTAATTCCAAGGTCGGCCAGATCCGCAGCAATCAGACGGGAGGCAAGCCACGCCGCCGTCAGACCCAACTTCGGATCGATGTCGTACAGTGCCGCGAAGCTTGCACCCGGCGGATAGGCCGGCCAATGCGGCGGACCCAAGCGCTGCACTCGGCCGCCTTCCTGGTCGATCAGGACCGGAGCGTCAGCATCGCCGACTGCAGCCCTGAGTTCCGCAACAAGAGCTGAGACTTGCGCGGGAGTCTCGATGTTGCGCTTGAACAGGATGAAGCCCCATGGCCGCTCGGCGCGAATGAATTCGCGCTCGACGTCATTAAGGACCAGCCCGGAGGTACCGGTGATGAATGCACGGCTCGCCATGCGGCCGATTAGGCCGCATGCGGCTCACGGGTCAAGGAAACGGCCGTTAATTCCTTTGGACGACGCATTGTCCGCCGGCGGATTTCAGGCTTCCGCAGAATTGGGATGCCTCCTCCGGCGAGCCGAACGGCCCGACCATCGCGCGATAGTAGACCCCCTTTTCGCCGAGGTCGGCCCGCTTGATCACCGGCGAATGCCCGCCGAGCACGCCCGGGAACTTGCTCTGCAGCGCCCGGTACGATGCCTGGGCGTCGGCCTCGTTCCTTTGCGATGACACCTGAACCAGGTATCCGCCGCTGCTGATCGAAGCGGTCGGCGCCGTCGACGCCACCCGGGTCGGAGCCGGCTCGGGCTGGCCGCCCGGCATCAGCGAGATGGGCTGGTTCGCGCTCGCATTGGCCGATGCCGGGTTGCCCCGAGAGGCCGGCGTCCGGACGGCCGCCTGAGGCTTGGCGGGCGCCTGAGCGGACGACGCGCCGTCAGGATTATCGCCCTTGACCGACAGGGTCCGGATCTTGCGCGGCTCGTTGTTCGGCAGCGTCCCGTTGGCCGTCATCGGTGGTGGCGGCGCGGTCGTAGTCCCTATGCTCGATACCGGCGGCGGGTTCGCGTTGGCGTTCAGGGGCGGAAACACGACACGCGGTCCGGCCGTGTTGGCGCTGACGTCCACCGGCGTCTCCTCGCGCGACACGATTTTTTCGGTGCCATCACCCGTGGCCATCCGGTCCGGCGCCTTGGCGGGCGCATCGGCCTGGGCCGGCATCACTTTGGTCGGCGTGTTATCGGCCTTGATGATCGGCGGCTCGCCGCTGCGAGGCGAGCCGACATAGGTGCGATAGGCGAAGGCGCCCCCGGTCCCCAGCACCGCAAGTGCCAGCACCGCGGCGACGGTCATTAGGCCGCTGGTCCGGCGGCGCGGCTCGGGCTCTTCCTCATAACCCTGATAGGCATAGGGATCGTCGGGATAGGCCGGCGCGCGCTGCAGATCCTGCTCGCTCGCTTCCAACTGCCCATATAGCGCGTCGTCGTACCGCGACGGATCGTGGTCGTGACCCGCGCTCTGGTACTGCGGGTCCTCGCCGTAGGTTTCGGCCTGCTGATAGGTTTGCTCCGGCTGATATGCCTGAACCGGCTCGGGCTCGGGCTCCGGCTGCGCCTGCTTAGGCGCATATCGGTGCAACGGGTGCACCGGACGCGGCTGGTAGTCACGCTCCGGCTCGTCGTAGCCCGCCTGGGACTGCGGGGGCGGCGGCGCAGCCTCCTTGCGCGCGCGCTGCATCCAGGGCGGCGGCCCAGCCGGCGGCATGTCATTCTCGCCCGGCGGCTCATAGGATTGCGGCCGCGCATTGGCCCGCGATTGCAGCGGATGCGGCGGCTGGGGCTTGCCGGCGTTGCCGAACGGATCGGTCTGGCCGATCAGCCGGGCCAACTCGGCGAGCGGATCGCTGTCGGCCTTGGCCGCTTCAGGATAAGCACCGCCATCGTAATCGTCGGCGGCGGGAAAAGGTCTGTTCTGATATCGATCAGCCATTGTGATGATGCATCCCCTTCGGGACAGCGCCAAGATCGCCGGTACAGCCGGTACGAACGAGTTGGCCCCTGCCAGATGCCCTCACAAATCCCCACTCGTGAGGGCCAAATGCCCCTACCTACCGCATCTCGGTCGGAGCGTGGACGCCTAGAACAGCTAAGCCCGATGCCAGAACCGAGACGACGCCCTGAACCATTGCCAGTCGCGCCCTCGTGAGTTCTGCATCATTATTGATAATGAAGCGTAAATAGGGCAAATCGCGCCCTTTGGTCCAGAGCGCATGAAATTCGCTGGCCAAATCATACAGATAAAAAGCGATTCGGTGGGGCTCATGGGCGATGGCCGCCGCCTCGATCATGCGCGGATAAAGCGCCAGCCGCCTTAAAAGATCAATCTCCGCCGGATCGGTCAGCCGCTCGACAGCGGCATTCCGCAGGTAAGCGAGCCGCGCCTCTTCGGCCTCCGGGAGATCCGGAACCGCCTCCTCCCGCGCATTGCGGAAGATCGAATGGCCGCGGGCGTGGCCGTATTGCACGTAGAAGACCGCATTGTCCTTCGACTGCTCGATCACCTTGGCGAGATCGAAATCGAGCACCGCGTCGTTCTTGCGGAACAGCATCATGAACCGGACAGCGTCGGAGCCGACCTCGTCGACCACCTCGCGCAGCGTGACGAACTCGCCGGAGCGTTTCGACATCTTCACCGGCTCGCCGTCACGCAACAGCTTCACGAGCTGCACGATCTTGACATCGAGCGTCGCCTTGCCCGCAGTCACCGCCTTCACCGCGGCCTGCATGCGCTTGATGTAGCCGCCATGATCGGCGCCGAACACGTCGATCAGATTGGCGAAGCCGCGATCGAACTTGCTTTTGTGGTTGGCGATGTCGGAAGCGAAGTAGGTGTAGGACCCGTCCGACTTGATCAGCGGACGATCGACGTCATCGCCGTAAGCCGTGGCGCGGAACAGCGACTGCTCGCGGTCCTCATAGTCCTCGACCGGCTTGCCCTTCGGCGGCGGCAGGCGCCCTTCATAGATGTCGCCTTTGGCGCGCAGAAAATCGATGGTCTCGGCGACCTTGTTGTTGCCGTTCGCGATCAGCGACCGCTCGGAGAAGAACACGTCGTGATGGATGTTCAGGGCGGCGAGATCACCCTTGATCATCTCCATCATCATCGCGATCGCCTTGTCGCGCACGATCGGCAGCCACTCGGCCTCGCTCATGCGCAGCAGCGTGTCGCCATGCTCCTTGGCCAGCGCCTCGCCGACCGGCTTCAGATAGTCGCCCGGATAGAGCCCTTCAGGGATCGCGCCGATGTCTTCGCCGAGCGCCTCGCGATAGCGCAGGAAGGCCGAGCGCGCGAGCACTTCGACCTGGGCGCCGGCGTCGTTGATGTAATATTCGCGGCAGACATCGAAGCCCGCGAATTGCAGCAGGCTGCACAGTGCATCGCCGAACACGGCACCGCGGCAATGGCCGACATGCATCGGGCCGGTCGGATTGGCCGAGACGTATTCGACATTGACCTTCTCGTCCCCGCCGATGTCGCTCCGCCCATAGGTCGATCCGGCGGCGAGCACGGCGCGCAGCGCGTCGGCCCAGACCTGCGGCTTGAGCGTCAGATTGATGAAGCCGGGTCCGGCGACCTCGACCGAGGCCACCAACCCATCCGCCCGCAGCCGCTCGGCGATCTTGTCAGCGAGCTCGCGCGGCTTGGCCTTGGCGTCCTTGGCGAGCACCATCGCGGCGTTGGTCGCCATGTCGCCGTGGCTGGCGTCGCGCGGCGGTTCGACCACGACGCGGGCCAGATCGACGCCGGCGGGCCAGTTGTCCTCGGCAGCAATAGCGCCACAAATCGCGTGCACGCGCGCCAGCACGTCGGCAAAAAGGTGTGATGAAGCGGTGGTGTCGGCCATGGCAGGCCGCCTAACGCAAATCCGGGGTCAAGTCAAAAAGCCTGTGGTGCTCGATCAGGGCGAAACGGTCGGTCATCCCGGCGATGAAATTGCCGATCCGCCTGCTGCGCGCGCCCTCAGTCTCCTGCTCTGTGCCCTCGATCCATTCCGGCGGCAGATCGCCCGGCGAGCGCCGGTAGCGCTCGTAAAGGTCCCGGACCACCTGTTCCGCATCCCCCATGATCTGCATCACCCGGGGATGGCGATACATCCGCCGGTACAGGAACGCCTTGATCGCCGCCTCCTCCTCGGCCACGTTAGGCGGGAACGCGATCAGCGGCGCGTGGTGATGCCGCGCGTCGTGGGCGGATTGCGGCCTGGCGGCGGCCAGACGCCTGTTCGCCTCGGCAACGACAGCGCCGATGAAATGCGAGATCAACTCGCGCACCAGTTCGGCGCCCCGCCGGACCTCATCGAGATCGGGATAGTGCCGGTCGATCTCGCCGATGATCTCGGCGGTCAAGGGCATCCCCTTGAGATCGTCGACGGCGAACAGCCCTGCCCGCAGCCCATCATCGATATCGTGCGCATCATAGGCGATGTCGTCGGCGAAAGACGCGACCTGCGCCTCGAGCGAGGCATAGCTCCACAGCTCCAGGTCGTAGGTCGTGTTGTAGTCGGCGATCCCGACCGGAATGCCGCTGTCGCGGTAGCGCCCGACCGGGGCGCCGCCGCGCTCGGTCAAGGGACCGTTGTGCTTCACGATGCCTTCCAGCGATTCCCAGGTCAGGTTCAGCCCGCCGAACTCGGGATAGCGATGCTCCAGCGAGGTCACGACCCGCAGCGTCTGTGCGTTGTGATCGAAGCCGCCATGGGCCTTCAGGCATTCGTCAAGCGCCCGCTCGCCGGCATGGCCGAACGGCGGGTGGCCGAGGTCGTGCGCCAGCGCCAGCGTCTCGGTCAGGTCCTCGTCGAGCCCGAGCTGGCGGGCAAGCGCCCGAGCGATCTGCGCCACCTCCAGCGAATGGGTGAGCCGGGTGCGGTAATGATCGCCCTCGTGGAAGACGAACACCTGGGTCTTGTGCTTGAGGCGGCGGAACGCGGTGGAATGAATCACCCGGTCGCAATCGCGGCGGAACGGGCTGCGGGTCCGGCTCGGCGGCTCCGTGACCAGCCGGCCCCGGCTGCGATCGGGGTCGCAGGCATAAGGCGCGCGGGGGGCAGCCATTCCGACCGACACGGTATTTTAGTCCTTATCCATTTGATTCTACGTCACGACGCACTTAACTATGCAGGGTGCGCAATACCAAGTGAATTGGGTATGACGCCGAGCGCGATCCGGAAAGGCGGAGACCGGTCTTCCGATCAGATCACGCTCAACTAGGTTTCGGAGACCGATCAAATGACTGCTGCCATCACCGTCAGCGAACGGGCCGCCCGCCGGATCGGGCAGATCCTCAGCAAGGAAGGCGAAGGCGCCAAGCTGCGCATTTCGGTCGAGGGCGGCGGCTGCTCCGGTTTCCAGTACAAATTCGACGTCGAGCGCACCCAGGCCGATGACGACCTCGTGATTGAGCGCGACAGTGCCGTGGTGCTAATCGATCCGGCCTCGGTCCCGTTCCTGGCGGGCTCGGAAGTCGACTTCGTCGACGACCTGATCGGTGCCTCGTTCCGCGTCGTCAACCCGAACGCCACCGCGTCCTGCGGCTGCGGCACCAGCTTCTCGATCTGATCGCTTTGCTCTGACGGGTGGTCCGCACGCGACCGCGTGCGTCTACTCCGCCGCGACCACTTGCGGTCGCTCGACGTCGCCGCCGGCATCGAGCTGCGGATCGAGCTTGCGGCGCAGCCTGCGATCGATGCGATCGAGATAGATGTAGATCACCGGCGTAATGAACAGCGTCAGTAGCTGCGACACGCAGAGACCGCCGACCACGGCAACGCCGAGTGGCTGACGCAGCTCGGCGCCGGCGCCCGCGCCAAGCGCGATCGGCAGCGTGCCGAAGATCGCCGCGAACGTCGTCATCATGATGGGACGGAAGCGCAGCAGCGCCGCCTCGCGGATCGCGTGCTCGGCGCTGAGTCCGACGCGGCGGCGCTCCAGCGCGAAGTCGACCATCATGATCGCGTTCTTCTTGACGATGCCGACCAGCATCACGATGCCGATCATCGCGATCACCGACAGCTCCATCCCGAACATCATCAGCGTCAGGATCGCGCCGATGCCGGCCGACGGCAGGCCCGAGATGATGGTGATCGGATGGATGAAACTCTCGTAGAGGATACCGAGGATCACGAAAGCCGCGAACACGGCGGCGAGGATGAGCACCCCCTGCCCGCGCAGCGAATCCTGGAACACTTGCGCGGTGCCGGAGAAGCCGGTCGCGATCGTCGGCGGCAGGTTTGCGTTCCGCTCGAGTTCGGTGATCTTGTCGACCGCGTGACCGAGCGAATAGCCCGGCGCGAGGTTGAAGGAGATCGTCACCGCCGGCTGCTGGCCCTGGTGGTTGATCTGCAGCGGTCCAACCGTCGGCACGAGCCTGGCGACGGCATCGAGCGGAATGGTCTGGCCATTCGCTGTCTTCATGTAGAGTTTTGAAAGATCGGACGGGTCGACGCGGAATTGCGGCTGCGCTTCCAGGATGATCTGGTAGTCGTTCGACGGCATGTAGATGGTGCCGATCTGCCGCGAGCCGTAGGCATTGTAGAGCTGGTTACGGACCTGGTCGACAGTGACGCCGTAGACCGCAGCCTTCTCGCGGTCGATATCGACCGTCATCTGCGGGTTCTTGATGTAGAGATCGGTGGTGACGTCGAGCAGGCCCGGAATCTTTTCGACCTTGTCGCGCATCTCGGGCGCCAGCCGGTACAGCGAGGCCGTATCGCCGCTTTGCATCACATATTGGTATTGGCTCTTCGAGACCCGGCCGCCGATATTGAGGTTCTGCACGCTCTGAAAGAACGCCTGCATGCCCGGGATCGCGCGGGCCTTCTGCCTGAGGCGGCCGATCACGACGGTGGCGTTGTCACGCGTCTTCTGGTCCTTGAGCGCGATGAACAGCCGGCCGTAGTTGGTGGTCGGATTGGGACCGCCGGAGCCGACGGTGGAATTGATGTAGTCGACCGCCGGATCGGTGCGCAGCACCTCGACCAGCGCCTGCTGGCGGACCTTCATCGCCTCGAACGAGGTGTCGGTCGCGGCCTCCGTCACGCCGATCAGGAAGCCGGTATCCTCCTGCGGGAAGAAGCCTTTCGGCACGATCATGTAGAGATAGATGGTGCCGCCAAGCGTGGCGAGCGTCACGGCCAGCATCAGCGCCTTCTTCGCCAGCACCCAGTCCAGCGCCCATTCATAGGCGCGCAGCCAGGCCTCGAACATCGCCTCGAAGGCGCGCAGCACGACGTTCGGCCGCTTGCTTGAGTCATGGGCGCGCAGCACGCGGGCGCACAGCATCGGCGTCAGCGTCAGCGATACGAAGCCGGAGACGATGATCGCAACCGAGATTGTGACGGCGAATTCGCGGAACACGCGGCCGACGATGCCGCCCATCAGCAGCACCGGAATGAACACGGCGATCAGCGAGAATGTGATCGAGATGATCGTGAAGCCGATCTCGCGCGCGCCCTTCAACGCCGCCTCGAACGGCTTCGTGCCGTGCTCGATATGGCGGACGATGTTCTCCAGCATGACGATGGCGTCGTCGACCACGAAGCCGACCGAGAGCGTCAGCGCCAGCAGCGTCATGTTGTTGATGGAATAATCCAGCGCATACATTGCCGCGCAAGTGCCGAACAGCGAGATCGGCACCGCGAGCGCCGGGATAAAGGTCGCGGACGCCGAGCGCAGGAACAGGAAGATCACCAGGATCACCAGCGCGATCGCGATCAGCAGGGTCTCTTCGACATCGTTGACCGCCTGTCGGATCGAGACCGACCGATCCATCATCACCTGCATGGTCACCGAGGGCGGAATCGCCGCGCGCAGCGACGGCAGCTTGGCGAGGACGGCATCGACCACGGCAACCGTATTGGCATCCGGCTGCTTCTGGATGGCGAGCACGATCGCCCGCTCGTCGTTCAGCCAGGTCGCGATCTTGTCGTTCTCGACGCTGTCATAGACCTTGGCGATTTCGTCGAGCCGCACCGGCGAGCCGTTGCGCCATGCTACATAGATCTGGCGATAGTCGGCAGCCTTGTCCATCTGGCCGGAGGCCTGCAAGGCGACGTCCTGCTTGGGGCCGTTCAGCGTTCCGACCGGGGTCGAGGAATTGGCGCGCGAGACCGCGGCGCGGATGTCCTCCATCGAGACGCCACGGGCGGCGGCGGCCTCCGGATCGGCCTGAACGCGGATCGCGAATTTCTGTGCGCCATAGATCAACACCTGCGCCACGCCCGGAAGCTGCGACAGCGCCTGCCCGATGGTGATGTCGCCATATTCGTTGACGGCCGACAGCGGCAGCGTCGCCGAGCCCAGCGAGATGAACAGCACCGGGAAGTCCGCCGGGTTCACCTTCCGGAAGCTCGGCGGAATGATCATTTCGATCGGCAGCCGGCGCTGGGCGATTGTGAGCGCAGTCTGCACGTCGAGCGCGGCGGCGTCGATGTTGCGGTTGAGATCGAACTGGATGGTGATGACGCTCGTGCCCTGCGACGAGCTCGACGACATCGAGGAGATGCCGGCGATGGTCGAGAGCTGGCGCTCGATGATGCCAGCCACCGAGGCGGCCATGGTATCGGCGCTCGCGCCCGGCAGCGTCGCTGTCACCGCGATGGTCGGAAAATCCACCTTGGGCAGCGCCGACACCGGCAGCAGGCGGAAGCCGAACACGCCGAAGGCGATGATCGAAGCGGTGATCAGCGTCGTCATCACCGGCCGGCGGATGCAGAGCTCGGAGAGCGTCATCGGTCAGGCCCCGGCCTTGCGCGCTCGCGGCTCGACCCGCGAGCCGTCCGACAGCAGGAGCTGGCCGTCGACAACGATGCTTTCGCCGCCCGACAATCCCTCCGATATGACCGAGCTGCCCTGGAAGGTGCGGTCGACCTTGACCGGCCGGACACGAGCGATGCCGTCCTTGGCGACGAAGACGAAGTTGCCGTTCTGGCTGCGCTGGACCGCGACCGTGGGCACGACGATCGCGTCCTCGCTGCGGATGATCAGCTTGGTCTGCACGATGGTGCCCGGCCACAGCGTCTCGTTCTCGTTGGCCATGATGCCGCGCACGGTGACCATGCCGGTGGTCGCATCGACGGCGTTTTCGACCATGGCGACCTTGCCCTGTTCCGAGCGCCGGTGGCCCGGAATAGTCGCAACGACTTTCGGATCGCCCTTCCCCATCGCGTCGCGCAGGTCGACCAGGGCGCGCTGGGGCACCGCGAAGGTGACATAGACCGGCGCCATCTGGTTGATAGTGGCGAGCGGCTGAGTGTCGGCCGGGCGGACGAAGTTACCGACCTTGAGGTTGGCGGCGCTGATCCGGCCCGCGAACGGTGCACGGATGAGCGTATAGCTTTTCTGGACGCGGAGATTGTCGAGGGCGGATTGATCGGCCTTGATGGTGCCGATCAGAACGTCGGACTGGGTCTTGGCATTGTCGAGGTTGACCTGCGTGGTCGCGCCCTTGCCGACGAGCTCAGTGTAGCGGCGGAGGTCCCGTTGCGCGCCCTCGAGCTGGGCCCGGTCCCTGGCCAGAACGCCCTCGGCCTGCTCGATCTGCGCGTCAATCTGCCGCGCGTCGAGGGTGAACAGGAGGTCGCCCTCGTTGACCCTGGCGCCATCCTCGAAATGAACCGAGACGATGGTGGTCTCCAGCCGGGACTTCAACGCCACACTGGAGATCGGCGAAACCGTTCCGATCGCATCGACATCGACCGGAACCGACCGACGTTCCGCACTCGCAAGATCGACGGACACGATGCGCGGACGCTGAGTGCCCTGTGCCGTCGACACGCCACCCGTCCAGGAAGAGCGGGTGATATACGCTGTTCCGGCCGCAATGCCGAGAACGGCAACGATCAGAAGCAGATTACGTTTTTTCATCGTCTTGCACGCGCCCGCCCCGTCCCCGAAAAAACCGAACGGTTCGCAGCTCCCCGACGGCAATTGTTTCGCCTTGTTTCTGAAGGGTTAGCACAGGCAGCCGGCACATGGTATGCCACCTAAGTGAAAATACTGCGGGGCTTCGATCCGGGACTTCGCATCCGCACCGCCGGACATTCGGGAAAGGCACACCGCAAGGCGGGTCTTCGAGCGCATCATTTTGTCCCTTCATCAGCTTTCAACGTGCTGCCTGATGTCCACCTCCGTCCTCGTCTGCACCTGGGAAGAAGCTCGCGAGCGCGCCCGCGTCATCCGCTACAACGTCTTTGTCGAAGAGCAGAGCGTGCCGGTGGAGTTGGAATGGGACGACATGGATGCGTCGAGCTGGCACGCGCTGGCATTTGCCGAGGACGGCACGCCCGTCGCCACGGGGCGGCTGCTGCCGGACGGCCATATCGGCCGCATGGCCGTGCTGAAAGCGGCGCGCGGCGCGGGCTTCGGCGCCCGCGTGCTGGATGCGCTGATGGCCAAGGCGGTCGAACTCGGCTATCCCCAACTGATCCTCAACGCGCAGACGCATGCGGAGCCGTTCTACGCCCGCGTCGGATTCGCGCGGGTCGGCGAGGAATTCGAGGAGGCCGGCATCGCGCACATCGAGATGCGAAAACGTTTGGTCTAAGCGAGCTGCTTGTCGATGAACGCGCGACCCCGCAATGACGTGTTGTGAACCTCGCCACTTTGGGGGTATCGCTCAGAGTACAGGCTGACCGCGAACGCGGGATGTCTCATACAACGAAGGACTTCGGATGGCAGTTCGCATAGCAACGTGGAACGTCAATTCGATCCGGCAACGGATCGAACCTCTCATGAGCTGGCTGAAGGAGTGCTCTCCGGACATCGTCTGCCTGCAGGAGATCAAGTGCGTCGATGACGCCTTTCCCCGGCTCGAAATCGAGTCGCTCGGCTACAACGTCGTCACGCACGGCCAGAAGACCTTCAACGGTGTTGCGCTGCTGTCGAAATTACCGTTCGACGAGACCAAGTCGGGGCTGGCTGGTGACGACGAGGACGCCCACGCGCGCTTCCTCGAGGGGGTCGTCACCTTGAAGCAGGGCGTGGTTCGGATCGCCTGCCTTTATTTGCCCAACGGCAACCCGCCGAACACCGAAAAATATCCATACAAACTCAAATGGATGTCCCGGCTTCTTGAGTATTCAAAGGAGCGCCTTAAGGCCGAGGAACCGCTGATCCTGGCTGGCGACTTCAACGTCATTCCGGCGACGCGGGATGTCTACAATCCGGCTGCCTGGGTCGATGACGCCCTGTTCCGCCCTCAGACCCGCGAAGCCTTCCAGTCGCTGCTCGGGCTCGGACTGACCGACGCCCTGCGCGCGGTCAACGACGAGCCGGGCCAATACACGTTCTGGGATTACCAGGCCGGGGCTTGGCAGAAGAACTGGGGTCTCCGGATCGATCACCTGCTGATGTCGCCGCAAGCGAGCGACAGGCTGATCGACGTCGGCATCGACAGTCATGTCCGCGCCTGGGAGAAACCGTCCGACCATGTCCCGGTCTGGGCCGATCTGGATTTCGAGACGGCGTAACCAGCCAATCGCGCTGGACTGGAGCATGGTGAGATCAGCTTGATCCGAAACAGCGGCGGAGGTCACCTCTCCCTTGGGAGAGGTCGATTTGCGCAGCAAATCGGGTGAGGGGTTATGGTCTATTGAGAGCGCAAGGGCCCTCACCCGGATTGCATCTGGCGATGCAATCCGACCTCTCCCCGACGGGGAGAGGTAGATCGAAGCCGCCGCGAGACGATCAACCTAACCCCATCCCGCTTTAGAACGTCAACTGCACCTTCATCGAGCGCGAGCGGTCGCTGGCAAGTTCGAAAGCGTCGACGGCGGATTCGAACGGCACCGAGGCCGACAGCAGCGGCTTCAGGTCGACCAACCCCTCGCCCATCAACCGCAGCGCCAGCTCGAACTCGGGATCGAAGCGGAAGGTGCCACGAAGCTGCAGCTCCTTGGCAACGATGGTGTTGATCGGCAGCGTCATTTCGCCGCCGAGCCCGACCTGCACGATGACGGCTCCGGGCCGCAGCAGATCGAGCGCCGGCCGCAGCGCGGCCTGATTGCCCGAAGCCTCGAACAGCACGTCGAGCTGGCCCTTGCCGGCCTTGTAGGGGTCGAGCGCGGCGGCATCCGTTGCGCTGTTGATCGCGTGCGTCGCACCGAGCTTACGCGCGATCGAAAGTGGCGCCTCGGCAATGTCGGTGGCGACGATCTCGGCCGCGCCGCCATAGCGGGCAACCACCACCATGAGCGCCCCGATCGGCCCGCAACCCGTGACCAGCAGCCGCTTGCCGAGCAGGCTGCCGGCCTGGCGTCCGGCATGAAGGCAAACTGCAAATGGCTCGGCCATTGCCGCCTCGGCGAACGACAGGCGATCGGCAATTGGGATCGCCTGCGATGCGTCGACCGTCATGAATTCGCGAAAGCCGCCTTGCACATGGGGAAAGCGCATCGCGCTGCCGAGGAAGCGCATGTCGGTGCACTGGTTGCGCATGCCCGCGCGGCAGTAGGAACACTGCCCGCAGGGCAGGCTCGGATTGACCGCCACCCGCATTCCCGGGCGCAGATGGGATACTCCTGAGCCGACATCGGCGATCGTCCCGGAAATCTCATGGCCCAGCGCCATCGGCTGCTGAATCCGCACCGTGCCGAAGCCACCGTGATGGTAGTAGTGCAGATCCGAGCCGCAGATGCCGCCGGCCGCGATCTTGACCCGCACCTGGTGCGGCGCCGGCGTCGGATCCTCGAAACTGTCGACCCGCAAATCGTGGGGAGCGTGGATGACGACGGCGCGCATGGGTTCACTCTCTCTGTTGGTGGCCGATTGGATCGATGCGGCTACATCGCCGCCAGCATGCCCCCGTCGACATAGATGATCTGCCCGTTGACGTAATTGGACGCCTCCGAGGCCAGGAAGATCGCGGCGCCGACCAGTTCGTCCGGCTTGCCCCAGCGCTTCGACGGGATGCGCGACATCAGCCAGTTGTTGAACTCGGGGTTGGACATCAGCGCCTCATTCATGTCGGTCAGCATGTAACCGGGCCCAATGGCGTTGGCCTGAATGCCGCTCTGCGCCCATTCGACCGCCATCGATCGCGTCAGGTTGCGGATGCCGCCCTTCGCGGCCGTGTACGGCGCAATCGTCGGCCGCGCCAATTCACTGCCGAGCGATCCGATATTGATGATCTTGCCGTGCTTGCGCTTGATCATTCGCTTCGCCGCCTCGCGCCCGATCACGAACGCGCTGGTCAGGTTGGTCTCGATCACCTTGCGCCACTCATCGGTCGTGAACTCGACCAGCGGCTTGCGGCGCTGGATGCCGGCATTGTTGACGAGGATGTCGACCGCGATGCCCTCGCGGTCGAAGCGCTCGAAGGTCGCCACGATCGCGGCCTCGTCGGTGACGTCGAAGGCTGCGCCTTCAGCCTCGTGCCCGGCGGCGCGAAACTCGCCGACCGCCGTTTCCACCCGCGCAGCGTCGGCACCATTGATGATCAGCCGCGCGCCGGCCTTCGCCATGCCTTCGGCGATTGCGTGGCCGAGACCACGGGAGGACCCGGTCACGAGCGCCGTGCGGCCGGAGAGATCGAACAGGGCTATGCTCATGCGAGGTCCTCAAATATTGGAGCGGCGAACGGTCAGGTCCGACCGTTGGTAGACCGCGGGAAGCAGGTCGACACCGAGCCCCGGGCCATCCATCGGATAGACATAGCCATCCTTGATCACGGGCATGGTGGTGACAAGTTCGTTGTACCAGCCTTTGTAGAACGCGCGCACCGACTCCTGGATCAGCGTGTTCGGCTGGCTGAACGACATGTGGATCGCCGCAATGAAGCCGACCGGCCCGATGCAGTCGTGCGGCGCGAACGGACGGTGATAGGTCTCGGCCATCGCCGCGATCTTGCGGCCTTCGGTGAGCCCGCCGGTCCAGCACAGATCGGCCATCACCACATGCATGGCGTCGCGGTCGAGCATGTCCTTGTACGGGAAGCGCGAGCCGAGCGTCTCGCTGGCGCAGACCCAGACGTCGGTCGAGCGCGCATATTCGGCGAGCGCCTGCGGCGAGTTCATGCGGATCGGATCCTCGTACCAGGTCGGCTTGTAGGGCTCGAGCGCACGCGCGATCTGCTTTGCGGTCGGCAGATTCCACAGCGAATGGAGCTCGACCATGATCTCCATCCTGTCGCCGACCGCCTTGCGGATTTTCTCGAACGGCTCGATCGCCTGCTTCATCTGTGCCGCGGTGATGTAGAGCCCCTTGTTCTCCTGTGCGGCCGGATCGAACGGCCAGATCTTCATCGCCGAAATGCCGTTCTCCAGCAGGCTTTCGGCGAGCGCGTCGGCGCGGTTCATGAAGCCGTCGAGGTCTTCGTAAGGGCCTTGCGCTTCGCCCAGGCTCCAGTTCGACACCGGACTGATATTGGTGGAGCGTACATAGCTGGTGCCGGCGCAGGTGTTGTAGATGCGCTGCTTGTCGCGGCACAGGCCGCCGAGCATCTGGTGCACCGGCTGGCCGCAGACCTTCCCGAACAGATCCCACAGCGCGATATCGATCGCGGATGCCGCGCGATACTCGACGCCGGTCGACGATTGCGCCATCGGCAGGTTGAGCATGTCGCGGTGGATCGCCTCGATATGCAGCGGATTGCGCCCGAGCAGTCGGCCGGCAAAGGTGTCGTGGATCTGCGCCTCCACCGCACCTGCGCCGTAGAAGGTCTCGCCGAGCCCGATCAGTCCGGTGTCGGTGTGGACCCGGACCCAGATCACATTGGCGAACTCCTCGGTGCGCAACGTCTCGATCGAGATGATCTTCATCGCAATGTCCTCCCGGAACCGGCACGGACCGGCCGTTGTTCTTGATTGCAAACACCCCTGTCGCGGAGGGCGTGTGGTCCATTGATACGGCCGCTTGTAATATTTCACAACATGTTTTAAGCACGCGAGGATCAATGGGCTCACGCGATGGACGCGGGCCGGCGGGAGGAAGGCAATGGTACGGCGCAAGCGCGCGCTTGAAATCGTGCGTCCCGGCGATGGCGACGAAGCCCCTGGCCGGCGCAACCGCATCAACTTTTTCGAGCTCGCCTATCAGCGGATCGAGGACCTGCTCGTCAATTGCGAGCTCCGACCGGGCCAATTTCTCACCGTGCAGGACCTGCAGACCCTCACCGGCTTCGGCCGCACGCCGGTGCACAATGCCGTCAGCACGCTGGCCGCCGATACGCTGATCACGATCCGCCCGCGCCACGGACTACAGATCGCGCCGATCGACCTCGCCCGCGAACGCCTGCTGCTGGCGTTGCGCCGTGACCTCGAGCGCTTTGTCATTCGCTTGGCGGCAGAGCGCGCCAACCTCTCGCATCGCAATCAGGCCCTGCACATCGAGCGGGTCATGAAGGACAAGCGGGCGACGCTGACGCTCGACGAATTCAACAGCCTCGACCGCCGTGTCGACAGCCTGATCCTGGCCGCCGCCGGCGAACCTTTTCTTGCTCACACCCTGCGGCCGCTGCACACCATCTATCGCCGCATCGGCTTCATCCATCACAGCTACATGCCCGGACAGGCCGACTTGGCGGGCACCATCGACAGCCATCTCGCCATTCTCAACGCGGTGGCCAACCGCCGCATCGACCGCGCGATGGCGGCGAGCGACGCGCTGATCGATCACATGAATACCATGTTCGAAGGCATGGAAGCCGGCATCGATCCGCGGCTGCTCGATTGCAGCATCGAGCCGCTGCTGGGCGCGTGACACTTCAACGGACACAAAAGGAATGGCAATGACCACGATGGCACTTCCGCAGCAAACGGCGATCGACGGCGCGGTCCGCTACCTCGTCACGAACTACAGCCCCAAGGGCAACAAGGTCGGCTGGCTGATGATGGCCTCGATCCTGGTCGAGGCCTGGGACCTCTACTCGATCGCCTTCGTGCTGATCTTCATCAAGGAGCAGTACAATCCAGACCCGCTGATGCTCGGGCTGGCCGCCGCCGGCACGCAGGGCGGTGCGCTGATCGGTGCGTTGATCGGCGGCTGGCTGTCCGACAAGATCGGCCGCCGCGTGATGTTCATCGCGACCATGATCATGTTCATCGTGCTGGCCCTGGCGCAGGCCGTCGTGCCAAACGTCACCTGGCTGATCGTGATCCGCTTCCTGCTCGGCATTCCGCTCGGCAGCGACATCTCGACCGGTTACACCTACATCATGGAATCCATGGCCAAGGGCGAGCGCGAGGTCATGGGCAACCGCTGGCAGTTCATGTTCGCGGTCGGTGAGGTGCTGACGATCGGCGTCATCATCCTGTTCCTGCTTACCAACATGCAGCACGAGACGCTGTGGCGCGTAACGCTCGGTCTCGGCGCCGTCCCTGCCCTCATCATCCTGATCATGCGCCACGACGTGCCCGAAACCGCGGTGTGGCTGGTGCAGCGGGGCCGTTTCCGCGAGGCCAAGCAGGTCGCGCGGCACATGTACAACGACGACCTCGCAATGCTGCCCGATCAGGACGTGGTGATGCCGAAGCCGAGCACGTCCGCCTTCATCGCCGATCTTCGCAAGGATCCGATCCGCTGGCGCGCCACGCTGTACGGCTGGATCGCCTGCTTTGCCCAAGGCAGCGAGTTCTCCACCTTCGCCTTCTATTTGCCGGTGCTGTTCGCGATGGTCGGCGTCTCGACCGTGCTCGGCAACAACCTCGTCACCATGGCACTGTTCACCTTCGCCGCGGTGTCAGGCTGGGTCGGTCCGTTGCTGACGCCGAAGATCGGCCACCGCGGCATCGCCATCGCAGGCTTCGGGATCGTGCTGGTCTCGCTGCTGGTTGCGGCCGCCGCGCTCTACACCGATCACAAATACATCCTGCCGTTCGCGGCTGCCGGCATGCTGTGGGGCCACTATTGGGACGCCTCGAACTGCATGACGATCCCGACCATGGTCGCCAGGCCGCAATATCGCGGCACTGCGTCGGGGTTCGCCTACATGTTTGTGAAGCTGCCGTCGTTCCTGGCGATCTTCCTGTTCCCGTCGCTGTTCGCAGCGATCGGCCAGGCCAATGCGACGCTGTTCGTCGCGATCTTCCCGCTGATCGGGCTGCTCGCCGCGATCTTCATCCTGCCGGAGGTCTATGGCTACGAGCACGACTGACGGCGCGAGGGCCGTCAGGGAATTAGTCCCGGCGGCCCTGCACCCAGTGCTCGAGCATCTGCAGTGCCATCGCGCGATCGTCGTCGGAGGCCTTGGCGATCGCCCGGTTATAGCTTTCCTTGATCCAGGTCTCATCCGGCGTCGCGCTGTCGCGCGCCAGCGTCAGCCACATCAGGCCGCGCGCCCGCTGCGGCGGCAGGCGGTCGCCGTTGAACAGCATCTGGCCGAGCAGCGCCTGTGCCTGGTGCTGGCCCTTCTGCGCAGCGAGGCCAAGCCAGCGGGCGCCGTAGCGGAAATCGTCCCGCGAGGCGTCCGGCGTCTTCAGATACAGCCTGGCGAGGTCGTACTGGGCGTCGGCATTGCCGAAATAGGACGCGGCGTAGGAGAACATCTCCCGCGCGCGCTCGGTATCCGGCTTGATCTTGGAATTGGGAATGCCGCTCAGATAATAGCGGCCGAGCGCCACAAAGGCGTTCGCCACGACCGACGCCTGCGGCGCCGACGGCGAATCCTCGGCATGGGCATTGGCAATCCGGCTGAAATACTCGAATGCCCGCAGATCGTCCTGCGCGACCCCGTCGCCATCGGCGTACATCTTGCCGAGCTTCCACTGCGCGATCGGATGGCCGCTCTCGGCCAGCGACATCACCGTGGAGTTCGACAGGGTGTCGACCGAAGCGGCCGGCGCCGCCGTCCGCTTCAGGGCGGCCGCCGTACCCGGCTGGGGCGAAACCACCGGAAGCGCCGTATCCTTCGGGTTGACCGGGGCTCCGTCGAATCCGAATCCGGGGCCCGCCACCGGAATGGCCCCTAACGCAAACGCCAATATCGTACGCCTAAACGTCCGCATAACACTGTTTCTCGTGCGCGCCACCCGGATGGGTGACAGCGCCATCCACCGCCGGCCCCACTTGCTCGGCGTACTTCCACAGCGCACCAGATGTATGGTTCGTCGCGCGAGGGGCCCATTTGGTCTTACGATTTGCGAGTTCGGCGTCGCTCAAATTTACGTTAAGAACACCGGCGTCGGCATCGATCTCGATGATGTCGCCGTCCTGCAATAAGGCGATCGGCCCGCCGACGGCCGCTTCAGGGCCGATATGGCCGATGCAGAAGCCACGAGTAGCGCCGGAGAACCGGCCGTCCGTGATCAGTGCGATCTTGCCGCCCATGCCCTGCCCGGTCAGCGCCGCCGTAGTCGCCAGCATCTCGCGCATGCCGGGGCCGCCTTTGGGGCCCTCGTAGCGGATGACGATGACCTCGCCTTCCCTGTAGGTGCGCTTCTGGACGGCCTCGAAGGCGTCTTCCTCGCGATCGAAGCACCGGGCCGGACCGGTAAACTTCAGATTGGACATACCCGCGACCTTCACGATCGCACCCTCCGGAGCGAGATTACCCTTCAGCCCGACAACGCCACCTGTCACGGTGATCGGCTTATCGGCTGGCCGCACCACGTCCTGGTGCGGATTCCATTTCACGCTTTTGAGGTTTTCGGCGATCGTTCGGCCCGTGACGGTCAGGCAATTCCCGTGCAGGTGGCCATTGTCGAGCAGCGTCTTCATCAGCAGCGGAATGCCGCCAGCTTCAAACATGTCTTTGGCAACATAACGGCCGCCCGGCTTCAAATCCGCGACGTAAGGAGTCTTTTTGAAGATTTCGGCAACATCGAACAAATTGAATTTAATTCCGCACTCGTGCGCGATTGCCGGCAGGTGCAGTGCAGCATTGGTCGAGCCGCCGGAGGCCGCCACGACAGCCGCTGCATTTTCAAGGGATTCCCGGGTCACGATGTCGCGCGGGCGGATGTTTTTCTCGATCAGCTCCATCACCTTCTCGCCGGCGGCGGCGCAGAAGGAGTCCCGGATCTCGTAAGGCGCCGGGGCCCCGGCAGAATACGGGAGCGCCAGACCGATCGCCTCGGACACGGTCGCCATGGTGTTGGCGGTGAACTGGGCACCGCAAGCGCCCGCGGAGGGGCACGCCACCCGCTCAATCTCGTCCAGATCCTCGTCCGACATCGCGCCGACCGAGTGCTTGCCGACCGCCTCGAACATGTCCTGCACTGTCACCGGCTGCCCGCGGAAGTTGCCGGGCAGGATCGAGCCGCCATAGATGAAGATCGAGGGGACGTTCAGCCGCACCATCGCCATCATCATGCCCGGCAGCGACTTGTCACAACCGGCGAGCCCGACCAGCGCGTCATAGGCATGGCCGCGGACGGTGAGCTCAACTGAGTCGGCGATGCATTCGCGCGACGGCAGCGACGAACGCATGCCGTCATGGCCCATGGCGATGCCGTCGGTGACCGTGATGGTGCAGAATTCCCGCGGCGTGCCACCGGCCGACGCCACCCCCTTCTTCACCGCCTGGGCCTGACGCATCAGCGAGATATTGCACGGAGCCGCTTCGTTCCAACATGAAGCAACGCCGACAAATGGTTGATGAATCTGGGCTGTCGTCAGCCCCATGGCGTAGAGATACGAGCGGTGCGGCGCGCGTTCCGGCCCTTCCGTCACGTGACGGCTCGGCAGCCTGGCCTTGATGTTCGTCTTGGCGTCCATCGCGCGAACCTGTTTCCCAGCCTCCTCACGCCCAAACGCCGGAAGGATCAAAAATGTCCCGGCGTCGTCGTGAACACTGGCGAAATTCACTTTATGAGCATGCTCTCATGGAGGGGTGCGGCTAAAAAGCGGCGAGCACTAAGGTCAGCTCAATGTAAGGTTAAATGTTCAGGAACTGTTGCGTGAGCGACACAATCGTGGCCGCCGAGCAACCATGTATTACCTGTACTTATGCTGCTGTGGAGCAGCCAGGCGTATGACCGCGCGTGATGGTGCTGATCCTAGGGATAACCGTCCCCCGGCGTTTCGACCTCGACGACATCGATCCGCGACGCCGACTTGCCTTTGCGCAGGTCCTCATACGAGGTCGCGGCACTCAGGCAGAACAATGTTCGCCGCTCGGTCCCGCCGAGCGCACAGGCGAGCGCGCGGCGACCGGGGACGGCAATGCGCTCCCGCTCGGCGCCATCGCGACCGATCCTGATGAAGGTATCCTCGGTGAAGGAGGCGACCCAGACCGATCCTTCGCGATCGAGACAGATGCCGTCGGGCTCGCTCGTGCGGCCAAGCCGCCCGCGCAGCCGCAGGCTGCCGTCCGGCGCGACGTCGTATTCGGCGAGGCACGCGCCGTCCATTTCGGCGACGACGAGCCGGCGATGATCGGACGAGACGGCAATGCCGTTGGGAAAGCGCAAGCCATCGGCGACGACGCGCGCGCTGCCATCCGGCATCACCAGGATGATCCGGCCGACCGCGCCGCGTCCATCCGGCGGCGGCAGATCGAAGCCGAGATCGCCGACATAGGCTCGGCCCTGGCCGTCGATGATCATGTCGTCGATCGTGCCAGTCGCGAGTTGCGAGAGATCGGCGTAGAGCGAGAGCTTGCCGTCAGCAAAGCGCAGCAGCCGTTTCCTGAACATCGTGAGCACCACGATGTCGCCGTTGGGCAGCACGCCGAGCCCGCACGGCGTGTCGTCGGTCACGGCGGCATGTTCCTGCCGCTCGCCCGACGGGCTCGTGCTGAGCAGCGTCCGCGCCATGCAGTCGACGAACCAGAGCCGACCGTTGTGCCACCGCGGCCCCTCGAAATAGCGGCCGCCGTCCAGGATGGTTTTCAGTCGCCGCTCGCTCGTCATGGATCCTCCAGCATCGCTCCACCGACCTTCACAGGCTCCTGTCGGTTCTACCAGGATGGAACTTTGGGTTCCCCCAGGTTCCGTATTTCAAATTCCACATTTCGCCGCGTTTTCCCTGTTGAGTTGCGGCAGTCTTAAGGGGTTGTGGATCGGGGTCTGATAATCTGCGGTCGATCGTGCCGCGTATGAAGCGTGTTTGTGCCTGATGGTTTCGCAGGGGGGACCAGGGAATGAACCATTGCCTACGTCCGCTGGCGTGCGTCGCCACCGCCGCCGTATTCGCCGTGCTTCCGATCAAGGTGAACGCGAAGCCGCATCACCAGCACCCAGCCAAGAGCTCGAAGGCCGCTGACACGGTGCATGGCGCCAACGCGTCGCAGGACAAGGAGGCGCATGAAACGACATCCGGCAAGCGCCGGCATGCGAAGCGCGGCGGCGCCAAGCGCAAATCCGCGAACGCCAAGTCCAGCTCGGCGAAGTCTGCAGACAGCAACAAGGCCATCTCTCCAGAGAAGCCCGCGGCTCCACAGCTCTCAGGCGATCTTGCCTCGATCAAGGACGCGATCCTCGCGGCGCGCAGGGGTAAAACCAGCGACGCAACAGACATCCAGTCCAGGATCACCGACCCGGTCGGGCGCAAGCTCGTCGAGTGGTATCTGCTGCGCCACTCCGAGTCTCAGGCGAATTTCAGTCGCTATGCTGCGTTCATTGCCACCAATCCGGATTGGCCGAGCATGCCGCAGTTGCGCCGTCAGTCGGAAGCACGCCTATGGCAGGAGCGCAGCGACGCTGCGACGGTCCATAGTTTCACACTGGATCAGCCGATCAGCGCCAAGGGCAAGTTCGCACTCGCGCGCGTGCGGCTCGCCGAGGGCGACCGCGACGGTGCAGCAAGGCTAGTCCGTGAGGCCTGGCGGTCGGACGAACTCACCGATCGCACCGAAAGCGATGCCTACGCCGCATTCCAAGATCTGCTGACAAGCGACGACCATCGCGCGCAAATGGACAAGCGGATCGGCGCCAAGGATTTGGCCGGCGCCCGGCGCGCCGCGAAACGGCTCGGCAGCGACGACCTAGCGATCGTGAAAGCCTGTGGCGCCGTGCGCGCGCAATCGAAGGATGCGGAGGACGCCCTCGACGACGTCCCGACCGATGCCCGCCATGATCTCGGCTACACGCTCTGCCGGATCCAGTGGCTCATGGCGCAGAACAGGATCGACGACGCGGCCCGCGTGACGATCGCGGCGGCGCCGGAGACCATGGCACAGCAGGATACGGATCAGTGGTGGCGCGAGCGGCGCCTGCTCGCGCGCAAGCTGCTCGACCAGGGCAAGTTCCAGACCGCCTACGACGTGATCCGCCCCGCGGCGCTGCCCGACAACCCGTACTACCGATCCGACATGCACTTCATGCTGGGCTGGATCGCGCTGCGCTATCTCGGTGACCCCAAGACCGCCGCGGCGCATTTCGCGCGGATCGATGAAGGCCAGATCAATCCGACCGTGCTGTCACGCGCCGCCTATTGGCGCGGCCGGGCCGCCGAGGCGCTGGGCGACACGACGGCCGCACGCGCCGACTACGAGGCCGCAGCGCGCTATCCCACCGCCTATTACGGTCAGCTCGCGCTTGCGAAGCTCGGGCGCGACAGCATCCGCCTGCACGCGCCCTCGCCGACTGCGCTGGCCGCCCGGGCCGCCGGCGACGAGCGGGTCCGCGCCGCCGAGATGCTTTACGAGATCGGCGAACCCGACGTCGTGCTCTACTTCGTCGCCGATCTTGCCGAGCAAAGCTCCGACGTCGATGTGCTGCAGGCATTGGGCGAGTTGACCGGCCGCCGCAACGATGCCCGCGCCATGCTGCAGATCGGCAAGATCGCGCTCGCGCGCGGCCTTGCCCTCGACCGCTACGCGTTCCCGATCATCGGCATCCCCAAGCACAGCCCGATCGCACCTGATATCGGGCGCAGCATGACCTACTCGGTGGCGCGCACCGAGAGCGCGTTCGACCAGCGCGACAAGTCGTCGGCCAATGCGGTCGGGCTGATGCAGGTGACGCCGGAAGCCGGCCGCGACACCGCCAAGCGCTTCGGCGTCAGCTATGACTGGGGTCGGATGGTCTCCGATCCCGTCTACAACACCCAGATGGGCGCCGCCGAGCTGAGCGCGCTGCAGTCGGAATATCGCGGCTGTCACGTCATGATCTTCGCCGGCTACAACGCCGGCCGCGGCCGCGTCCGCGACTGGATCAAGGCCTATGGCGACCCGCGCGACCCCAACGTCGATGCTGTCGATTGGGTCGAGCGGATTCCGATCTCGGAGACGCGCAACTACGTGCAGCGGGTGATGGAGAACCTCGCCGTCTATCGCGCGCGGTTCGAAGACGCCGACTCCGCGGTGGCGAAGACCGGCGATGGCGTCGTGACGCAGGAAACGAATGCGGCGCCGGCGGATACGGCGATCCCGTCGCAGTGAACCAGCGATGTTGTCCCGACGAAGCAGGGCTTTCGTCGGGACCACGCGTGGAAAGACCGCACCTCAATCCACCTTCACATTGGCGGCCTTGATCATCGGCCACCATTTGGCGATCTCCGCCTTTTGCCAGGCGCCGAGCGCCTCCGGCGTGAGCTCGTCCTTCGGCGGCATCTGCAGGCCGAGATTTTCGAGCTGCTTCCTCACCGCCGGATCGTTCATCGCCTCGACCGCCGCGGCGTTGAGCTTGGCGACGATCTCCTTCGGCGTGCCCTTGGGCACCCAGAGGCCCGACCACAGCGTCATATGCAATCCGGGCAGCCCGGCCTCATCGACGGTCGGAATGTCGGGTGTGTTCTCGACCCGCTTGGAGTCGGTCACCGCATAGGCGCGGATGGTGCCGGCGCGGACCTGGTTGATCGAGTTCGAGGTCTGATCGACGATGATGTCGATCTGGCCGGCGACGAGATCGTTCAGCGCGGGTCCGGTGCCGCGATACGGCACGTATTGCAGCTTGATGCCCGAGACATTCTCGAAATACAGCCCGGCGATGTGGCTGCCGCTGCCGGCGCCCGCGGTGCCCGCAGTCGGTGGCGACGGCCGTGACTTCAGCCACTCCAGGAGTTCCTTCAGGGATTTCGCCGGCACCGCGTTCTTGCTGACGATGATCATCGGATTGCTCGGCAGCAGCACCACCGGCTCCAGATCGCCGACGAGGTCGTAACCGAGCTTGTAGATCGCGCCATTCGCGACGTGGGTGCCGAGATGGCCGAACGAGATGGTGTAGCCGTCCGGCGCCGCGCGCACTGCGCGGCCGACGCCGATCGAGCCGCCCGCCCCCGTCACGTTCTCTATCAGCAACACCTCGCCGAGCGCCTGCTTCATGCGCTCGCCGAGAATGCGCGCCATGGCGTCCGACGGCCCGCCGGCGGCAAACGGCACCACGATGGTGATCGGATGCGAGGGATATTTTTCCGCCGAGGCGCTGCCGGTGAGTGCCAGAATTGCCAGCGCAGCCAGAACCAGTCTCCGCATCACCCTCTCCCCGATGTGTTTATTCTATCATTTTTGAAGGGCCACCTTTCGACAAGATGGCCCTTCGGATGATGCGTCAGAACTGCGAGAAGTCGATCGGCTTGTACCGGTCCAGCGTCCGGGTGACCGGCGGCAACGGATATTTCAGGCCGCTCGCGCAATTGAACAGCATCACGCGGTCATTCTTGGTCACACGGCCGTCGGCAAGGCTCTGCTTATAGGCGGCATAAGTCGCGGCACCCTCGGGGCACAGCAGCAGGCCCTCCTCGCGCGCGACCTCGTTGAGCGCATCGGAAATCTTGTCGTCGTCGACGGCGATCGCAAAACCCTTGCTCTCGCGCACGGCGCGCAGGATCAGGAAGTCGCCGATCGCCTGCGGCACACGGATGCCGGAGGCGATGGTGTGGGCATCCTCCCAGCGCGCCGCATGCTCAGTGCCGGCCTCATAGGCGCGCACCATCGGCGCGCAGCCCGAGGCCTGCACCGCGACCATGCGGGGGCGCTTGGCGCCGATGAATCCGATCTCCTCGAGCTCGTCGAACGCCTTCCACATGCCGATCAGGCCGGTGCCGCCGCCGGTCGGATAGAAGATCACGTCGGGCACCTCCCAGCCGAGCTGTTCGGCAAGCTCGAGGCCCATCGTCTTCTTGCCCTCGATCCGGTACGGCTCCTTCAGCGTGGAGGTATCGAACCAGCCGACCTTGGCCTTGCCCTCGCCGACGATCTTGCCGCAGTCGTCGATATAGCCGTTGACGCGGTAGACCGTCGCGCCCTGCAGCTCGATCTCGCTGACATTCACCTCCGGCGTATCGGCCGGGCAGAAGATTGTCGTCTTGATGCCACAGGAGGTGGCGTAGGCGGCCAGCGCCGCGCCGGCATTTCCGTTGGTCGGCATCGCCATGTGCTTGATGCCGAGCGCCTTGCCCATCGACACCGCCATCACCAGGCCGCGCGCCTTGAACGAGCCGGTCGGCAGCCGCCCCTCGTCCTTGACGATGATCTCGCCGCCGCCGAGCTTGGCCCCAAGCTTCGGCAACCGGATCAGCGGAGTCGTGACCTCACCGAGGCTGACAATATCCTTGCATTTGCGCACCGGCAGCAGCTCGCGATAGCGCCACATGTCGGCCGGACGCTGCGCCAGCGCGTCCTTGGTCAGCGCCTTCTTCACGCCCGCGAGGTCATAGCGCACCAACAGCGGCTTGCCGGCCTTGGAGAGGTTGTGCACCTGATCCGCCGGATAATGATCGCCCTCCATCGCACATTCGAGATGGGTGACGAAGGTCGGGCGTTCGATGGTGAGGTTGTCGTTGTCTTTCACGAGATGCGCTCTTTCTTGCTCTTGTGTTCACCGCTGCCGGTCCCGTCACCTGAGGAGGCCGCGAAGCGGCCGTCTCGAAGGGCGACGAGCCCCGCTGTTCGATCTGGGCGGTGCAATCCTTCGAGGCCCGCTGCGCGAACGCCTCAGGATGACGGGATTGCCACCGTCTTTCGGAGCGTCGCCGTGCTCCACCCGTCAAATATTCAACACGCGCCCGTAAGCGTCGAGCACCGCTTCCTTCATCATTTCGGACAATGTCGGATGCGGGAACACGGTGTGCATCAGTTCCTCTTCCGTGGTCTCCAGGTTCATCGCGACGACATAGCCCTGGATCAGCTCGGTGACCTCAGCGCCGATCATGTGGGCGCCCAAGAGCTGGCCGGTCTTCTTGTCGAACACCACCTTGACCAGGCCCTGGTCCTCGCCCAGTGCGATCGCCTTGCCGTTGCCGACGAACGGGAAGCGGCCGACGCGTATCTCGCGGCCGCCCTCTTTCGCCTTGGCCTCGGTCAGGCCGACGGAGGCGACCTGCGGGTTGCAGTAGGTGCAGCCCGGGATCATCAATTTGTCCATCGGGTGCGGATGCAGGCCCTTGATCGCCTCGATGCAGATCACGCCTTCATGCTCGGCCTTGTGCGCGAGCATCGGAGGACCCGCGACATCGCCGATCGCATAGATGCCGGGGACATTGGTCTTGCCGAGCCCGTCGATCACGATGCAGCCGCGGTCGGTCTTGACGCCGAGCTTCTCCAACCCGAGATTTTCGATATTGCCGACCACGCCGACCGCGGAGATCACGCGCTCGAACTCCTTGGTTTGCGGCTCACCCTTGCCGTCATCGATGGTCGCGACCACGCTATCGGCCTTCTTCTCGAGCTTTGTCACTTTGGTCGAGGTGAGAATCTTGATTCCCATCTTCTCGAAGCGCTTGCGCGCGAGGCCTGCGATCTCCGCGTCCTCGACCGGCAGGATCTGCGGCAGCACCTCGACCACGGTGACGTCCGCGCCCATGGTGTGGAAGAACGAGGCGAACTCGATCCCGATCGCGCCGGAGCCGACCACCAGGAGTGACTTCGGCATCCGCTCCGGCACCATCGCCTCGAAATAGGTCCAGACCAGCTTCTTGTCCGGCTCGAGACCCGGCAGCACGCGCGGACGCGCACCGGTCGCAACGATGATGTGCTTAGCTTGATAAGTGCCCTCGCCGCTGGCGCCCTTCGGCGCCTCGACCGCCGACTTCTTCACCGTGATCTTGCCGGGCGCGTCGATCGTGGCGTCGCCCCAGATCACGGTGACCTTGTTCTTCTTCATCAGGAAGCCGACGCCATCGTTGAGGCGCTTCGAGACCCCGCGCGAGCGCTGCACCACGGCCTTCGGATCGTAGGAGATCTTCTCCGCCGACAGCCCGTAGTCCTTGGCGTGCTGCATGTAGTGAAAGATCTCCGCCGAGCGCAGCAGCGCTTTGGTCGGGATGCAGCCCCAGTTCAGGCAGATGCCGCCGAGATAGGCCTTCTCGACGATCGCGGTCTTGAAGCCGAGCTGCGCGGCGCGGATCGCCGTCACATAGCCGCCTGGCCCGGAGCCGATGATGATGACGTCGAACGATGTATCGGCCATTACCTGTACTCCTGCCAGACCGCGCCGAGCAGCACGGACCAAACCAGCGCAAGCACGCCGGTCCCGATGATCATGATCCTGAACTGGATCGTGGATATGAGGTCGCGGTTAACCGCGACGAGCAACGCGATGGCGATGACGGCGAGCAGGACGTACGGACCTGACATCACGTACATGGCTGCTTCTCGTCAGACCATCATCATCACGGGGTTTTCGATGAGCTGCTTGAACGCGCCGATCAACTCGGCGCCGAGTGCGCCGTCGATCGCGCGATGGTCGCAGGACAGCGTCACGCTCATCATGTGCGCGATCTCGATCTTGCCGCCGCGCACGACCGGGCGCTCCTCCGAGGTGCCGACCGCGAGGATGGTCGCATGCGGCGGATTGATCACTGCCGTGAAGTGGTTGATGCCGTACATGCCGAGGTTGGACACTGCCGTGGTGCCGCCCTGATATTCCTCCGGCTTCAGCTTGCGGGCGCGGGCGCGCGTCGCAAAATCTTTCATCTCGTTGGAGATGGCCGACAGCGTCTTGGTCTCCGCCTTGCGGATGATCGGCGTGATCAGGCCGCCCGGCATCGCCACCGCGACGCCGACGTCGGAGTGCTTGTGCTTGAGCATGCCGCTCTCGGTCCAGCTCACATTGCAGTTCGGGATCTTCTGCAGCGCGACCGCCATCGCCTTGATGACGAAGTCGTTGACCGAGAGCTTGTAGAGCGGCTTCTTCTCCTTGTCCTTTGGCGCCGCCGCGTTGATCTCCTCGCGCGCGGCAAGCAGCTTGCCGATGTCGCAGTCGATGGTGAGATAAAAGTGCGGGACGTTCTGGATCGAGGCGGTCAGGCGCTGGGCGATGGTGCGGCGCATGCCGTCATGCGGCACCACGTCGTAGGAGCCGGGCTCGAACAGCGCCAGGATCTGCTTGTCCGACATCGACGGTGCGATGCTCGGTGCAGCGCCAGGCGCGGCCGCCGGTGCCTTCAGGCCCTTGCCTGACTTGGCCTCCTCGACATCGCGCGCGATGACCCGGCCGTGCGGGCCGGTGCCAGTGATGCGGGCGAGATCGATGCCCGCATCCTTTGCCAGACGGCGCGCCAGCGGCGACGAGAAGATCCGGGCATGACCGTTGGCCTGCGCGGCTGGAGCGGCGGCGGCCTGGGGCGCCGGTGTGGCTGCGGGTGCAGGTTTCGGCGCAGCCGCCGGTGCGGGGGCGGCTGCAGGCTCACCCGCCGCGGGCTTGGGCGCCTCGGCCGGCTTCGGCGCCGGCGCGCCGCCGCCCGCGGCAGCGCCCGCGCTGGCCGCCGCCTTCACGTCCTCGCCATCGCCGGCCATGACCGCGATCACGTCGTTGACAGGCACGTCCTGCGTCCCCTCGGGCACCAAAATCTTCGCGATCGTGCCTTCGTCGACCGCTTCGACTTCCATCGTCGCTTTGTCGGTCTCGATCTCCGCGATCACGTCGCCGGACTTGACCTTGTCGCCCTCCTTCTTGAGCCACTTGGCGAGGTTGCCCTTCTCCATCGTGGGCGACAGCGCGGGCATGAGAATGTTGATCGGCATTGTCAGTGACCTTGTTGCGACCGCGGCATGGTCTTGCCCATGTCGGTCGGCCGGGCGATTTCGGCTTCGAACATCTCGACGATGCGCGCGAGCGCCTCGTCCTCGGTGTATCCGCTCTCGCGCGAATAGGCGCGCGCAGCGTGGCGGGCGATGTCGACGAGCATCAGCCCCCACATGTCCGGCTCCTCGAAGGCGCGCTGAAATGCGATCGACAGGCCGCCGTCGACGACAAAGGCGCGCAGCACCTCGATCGCGTCATCGCGGCCCATCACATCGGGCGGAAGCGGCTGTTCCTGGGGACCGGCCATCGGGTTCTTACCGGTAGGAGACGGCCTTGGCGGCCTCGACCACCTCGGCGACGGAGGGCAATGCGAGCTTCTCCAGATTGGCGGCATAGGGCATCGGCACGTCCTTGCCGGAGACGCGCGCGACCGGCGCGTCCAGATAGTCGAAGGCGTGCTCCATGATCCGCGCGGCAACCTCGGCGCCGACGCCGCTCTGCTGCCAGCCCTCCTCCACCGTCACGGCCCGGCCGGTCTTCTTCACCGACGCGACGATGGTCTCCGTATCCATCGGACGGATGGTGCGGAGGTCAACGACCTCGGCCTCGATGCCTTCCTTGGCGAGTTCGTCGGCGGCCTTCAACGCGTAGGACATGCCCATCGCCCACGAGACGATGGTGACGTCCTTGCCGGCGCGTGCAATCCGCGCCTTGCCGATCGGCACCACGAAGTCGGGGAGCTTCGGCACCTCGCCGGTGTGGCCGTAGAGCACCTCGTTCTCGAGGAAGATCACAGGATTGGGATCACGGATCGCGGCCTTGAGCAGGCCCTTGTAATCGGCGGCCGAATACGGCGCGATCACCTTGAGGCCCGGGATTTGCGAATACCAGGCGGCGTAATCCTGGCTGTGCTGCGCGGCGACGCGGGCGGCGGCGCCGTTCGGGCCGCGGAACACGATCGAGCAGCCCATCTGGCCGCCGGACATATACAGCGTCTTGGCGGCGGAGTTGATGATCTGGTCCATCGCCTGCATGGCGAAATTCCAGGTCATGAATTCGACGATCGGCTTCAGGCCGGCCATTGCCGCACCGATGCCGACGCCGGCGAAGCCATGCTCGGTGATCGGCGTGTCGATCACGCGCCGCGCGCCGAATTCCTGCAACAGCCCCTGGGTCACCTTGTAGGCGCCCTGATATTCCGCGACCTCCTCGCCCATGATGAAGACGTCGCCATCGCGACGCATCTCCTCGGCCATCGCGTCGCGCAAGGCCTCACGGACGGTCTGCGTAATCATCTCGGTGCCGGCGGGGATGTCGAGGTCCGGCGGCGCCTCGGCGGCGGGCGCGGCCGGCGCCTTCGTCTCGGGCTTCGGTTGCGGCGCTTCCGCCTTCGCCTCGGCGGGAGGTGCCGATTCAGCAGCCTTCTGCTGCGGCGCCGGCGTGGCCGGTGCCTTGGCGAGATCGGCGGCGCTTTCGCCGTCGGCCAAAATGGTCGCGATCGGCGTATTCACCGCGACGTCGGCAGTGCCTTCCGGAATCAGGATCTTGCCGAGCGTGCCCTCATCGGTGGCCTCGACTTCCATCGTCGCCTTATCGGTCTCGATCTCGGCGATGACGTCGCCGGACTTGATGGTCTCGCCTTCTTTTTTCAGCCATTTGGCGAGGTTGCCCTTCTCCATGGTGGGCGACAGCGCAGGCATCAGCACTTGAATGGGCATATCAGCTCCGAAATCGGTCTTGAAAGTTCTTCTGCGCGGGTGGGATCAGCGGTAGACGTCGGTGTAGAGCTCGGACGGATCCGGCTCCGGATCGTGCTGCGCGAAGTCGGCGGCCTGGTTGACGATCTCGCGCACCTCGGCATCGATCGCCTTGAGCTCCTGCTCGCTCGCGCCACCGGCCAGCAGACGGTTGCGCACCTGCTCGATCGGATCCTGGTCGTGGCGGACCTTCTCGACCTCCTCGCGCGTGCGGTACTTCGCCGGATCGGACATCGAGTGACCGCGATAGCGATAGGTCTGCATCTCCAGAATGATGGGGCCGTTGCCGCCGCGACACCACGCCACGGCCTCGTCACCGGCGGCCTTCACCGCACGCACGTCCATGCCGTCGACCTGCCTGCCGGGAATGTTGAAGGAGGCACCGCGCTTGGAAAAATCCTGCTGCGCGGACGCGCGCGACACCGAGGTGCCCATCGCGTAGCGGTTGTTCTCGATGACATAGATCACCGGCAGCTTCCAGAGCTCCGCCATGTTGAAGCTTTCGTAGACCTGGCCCTGGTTGGCCGCGCCATCACCGAAATAGGTCACGCTGACGGCGTTGTTGCCGCGATAGCGGTTGGCGAATGCGAGCCCAGTGCCGAGCGACACCTGCGCACCGACGATGCCGTGACCGCCGTAGAAGTGCTTCTCCATGCTGAACATGTGCATGGAGCCGCCTTTGCCCTTGGAATAACCACCGCGGCGTCCGGTCAATTCGGCCATCACACCCTTGGCTTCCATGCCGGTCGCCAGCATGTGACCGTGGTCCCGGTACCCGGTTATGACCTCATCACCCAGCTCCAAGGCCATCTGCATGCCGACCACGACCGCTTCCTGGCCGATGTAGAGATGGCAGAAGCCTCCGATCGCACCCATGCCGTAAAGCTGGCCGGCTTTCTCCTCGAAGCGCCGGATCAGCAGCATGTCGCGCAGCGCCTTGAGTTCCTGCTCCTTGGTGAATTCGGGCGGAGAGCCTGCCTTGTCCTGTGCTGCTTCCTTTGCGACGCTTTTCTTGGGTGCGGCCATGGCAATTCCGGATGAGAGAAGTCGATGAACCCTCTCTAACCCAACTCAAATCGCCTTGGAAGGATTGCGTTCGCCGGACGGAATGTTGCCATGCCGCAGTGCAACGCGGCACGACATTTTTGTGATGTCACGCGATCGAATTTTGAAATTTTGAGAGCGCGTCAGTTCGGCTTGTTGATCCGAACGAGATCGTGCGGGTTGACATAGTCGAGCTGGAAGCGCGCACGCTCATCCAGCATGTCGGGATCGACTCGGTCCGAGCGCAACAGCGACACCCGCTGCTCACCCTCCGTGCGCTCCTTCTTCAGCCGAGCCAGCTCCGAGGTCAGCGCGATGATCTCCTGGTCGAGCTCCTGCCGGGCATTCAGGCCGTATTTGCCGGTATAGGCATTGACCCCGAAATAGCCGACCATCAGCGCCGCCAGCGTGTAGAGGGCGAGCCCGGTCAGAAACGATTTGAGTCGTGTGCGGGAAACCATGGCCGCCACCTTGCGGCGGCCATGTTAATGGAGACTTAAGGGCTGACTTTGGAGCCGGCTTGGCCGCCTATTTGTTGTGCGCCTCGATGTGGGCCGCATACGCCGTGAGGTACTGCTGCAACACGGTCTTGAGGGATTCCTTCACCAGTTCACCCTTGTCGTCGAAGGCGTCGCCGATACCGTTCAGATAGATCTCCGGCTGCTGCAGGATCGGTCCTGCGATACCCGGCAGAATGTTCTGCAGGTGCTTGGCCGCGCTGACGCCGCCGAGCGGACCCGGCGAGTTGGAGATGATGCCGGTCGGCTTGCCGTTGAACGAGCTCTTGCCATAGGGGCGCGAGCCGACGTCGATGGCGTTCTTCAGCACGCCGGGGATCGATCGGTTGTATTCGGGGGTCACGAACAGCACGCCGTTCGATTTCTGGAGCTTCTCGCGAAAGGCGAGCCAGTCCGCCGGCGGCGCCGCCTCGAGGTCCTGATTGAAGAAGGAAATGCCGTGGAGCGTCGTGACGTCCAGCTTCAATGAACCAGGCGCGAGCTTGGCCAGCGCGTTGGCGATCTTGAGCGACCAGCCCTCCTTGCGAAGGCTGCCGACGATGGTGACGATGTTATAGGCCATAGCATTTTCCTCGGATTGTGCGCGTGAAACGGGACCGGCGGCCCTCACCTACCGGTGCGGTCATAAAGATGCAAGTGCATGGATTGCGCAGTTCCGGAAACGCAGCGTTTTTGGATTTGTGCTTGCACCATCACTCAGGCCGCCCGGCTTGCCAAGGCGCGCTTGTCGCGCAGCCCCGTCGGTCGCGCGACAAGCCCGTGGAGACGAGGCGGCAATGCCGACCCAAACTCTCATATCCGCCGGGTAGGTTTCGTGCGGGTGGCAAATTATCGACATGTTCGTCTCAATATATTGCAAGCACGTTGTCGTACCATGCGGGCTACCGACGGGACGCGAGACGATGGCAGAACGCAAGACACGAGTTGCGATCCTGTTCGGCGGACGCTCCGCCGAGCACGACGTGTCGCGGGCCTCCGCGGCCAACGTGTTGCGCTCGCTTGATCCGGATCGGTATGACGTCACGGCGGTCGGCATCACCCGGGATGGCCGCTGGATCGTCGCCCGCGTGGGAAACGGCATAGGCACCGGAGGCAGTGCGCTGACCATTCCGGACGATGGACCGCGACTGGTCCTGCTGCCGGGAGGACAAGGCCGCACGCTCGTACTCGACGGTGATGCGGCTGGGGTTCGGGAATTGCCGGCATTCGATGTCGTCTTCCCGGTTCTGCACGGGCCCAACGGCGAGGACGGCACGGTGCAGGGCGCGCTTGAACTATCCGATGTGGCCTATGTCGGCTCGCGCGTGATGGGTTCAGCGGCCGCAATGGACAAGGATGTCGCCAAGCGGCTGATGCGCGACGCTGGCTTGCCGATCGTGCCATACGTCGCCATGTCGGCGGCAGCCCCACTCAGCTATGACGATGCGGTCGCTGCCGTTGGGTCGCCGGAGGTGTTCGTCAAGCCGGCCAACATGGGATCATCGGTCGGCGTGTCGAGAGCGCGAACGGCCGCCGAATTCGACGCCTGTTGCAGATTGGCGTTTCGCTTCGACAGCAAGATCCTGGTTGAGCGATGCATCGCGCCGATACGGGAGGTCGAGTGCTCGGTCCTCGAACATGCCGATGGCGCCGTCCGCGCCTCCCAGCTCGGCGAGATCGTGCCGTCCGACAAGCACGGCTTCTATTCTTACGACGCGAAGTACCTCGACGCGGAGGGCGCTTTGCTGCAGGTGCCGGCCAACGTTCCGTCGCCGGTCGCAGATCGCATCCGGGAGCTCGCCATCACAACGTTTCGCGTGCTGGGCTGCGAAGGAATGGCGCGGATCGACTTCTTCCTGCACGGCGAGCAGGCATTCGTGAACGAGGCGAACACCCTTCCCGGCTTCACCAACATCAGCATGTATCCACGGCTGTGGGAAGCGAGCGGACTGCCGCAGTCTGCGCTCATGGATGTGTTGATCGGCCACGCCCTGGAGCGTCACAGGCGCTCCAGGAGCCTCACCTTCCAGCGCGAGTGATCTTGTCGCTCTACATCGCCTTGTTCGGATTGATCAGGAATTTCTCGCCGGTGGAGCGCTTGCCGTAAACGGCGATGTTGTCGAGTTGCAAGGCCTCCTGCAGCGACACCACCTTGGTGTAGTGGCTGGCGAAGGTGGTCTTCAATTCCGCCAGCACGCGCTGGCGCAGCTTGTTGCCCGCCTCCGGTCCGATCTTCATCAGGAACGGGAACAGCAGCCAGCCGCCGACGCCCCAGGCCATGCCGAAGCCGCGCGGCAGTTCAATCGACCGGGTGTCGAGGCTGCCATAGACGTAGACCTGCTTGTGCACGCTGGATCCATAACGGCTGTAGGCCCTTGCGCTCCTGTTGATGGCGGCCTCCATTGCGACCAGGATCTGGCCTGCGAGCTTGCCGCCGCCGATCGCATCGAAGGCGATGGTCGCGCCGGTCTCGACCAGCGCGTTGGTGAGATCGTCGGTGAAGCCCGGCGCGGTGGAATCGACGACGTGCTTCGCACCGATCTTGTGCAGGATGTCGGCCTGCTCCTTGCTGCGCACGATGTTGACGAGACCAATCCCGTCCTTGAGGCAGATCTTGTTGAGCATCTGGCCGAGATTGGATGCTGCCGCAGTGTGCACCAGCGCCTTGTGCCCCTCGCGCCGCATGGTCTCGGTCATCCCGAGCGCGGTCAGCGGATTGACGAAGCAGGATGCGCCTTCGGCCGCGGTGGTGCCATCGGGCAGTGGCAGGCATTCGTTGACCCGCAGCGTGCGGTATTGCGCATACATCGCGCCGCCGATCATCGCGACCGTGCGCCCCATCAGCGCCTTGGCGCTGTCTGAAGACCCGGTCCGGATCACCACACCGGCGCCCTCATTACCGACAGGCATGGAGTCGTCGAGCCGCGCCGCCATGGCGCCCATCGCCGCCTCGGGAACCCGGGCCGTCACCACCGGCAGCTCACGAGTACCAGAGACTTTCGCGGTCGACATGTCGGCTGGGCCGATCAGGAGGCCAAGGTCGGACGGATTGATCGGCGTCGCCTCGACGCGGACCACGACCTCGTCGGGGCCCGGCTCGGGGGTCGGGATGTTCACGAGCGATAGTTCAAGCTCACCGTTCCGCTTGAGCAGCGAGCGCAATTGCAGACCGCTTTTACCGTCACTCATCCCGACCTCCCCTTTTTGTGTTTGTTCAAGTTTGGATCAGTTGGGGCGCTAAGCGAGCGCCTTCAAGGCCGACCTGCCGGCATATTTCGCCTGCGGGCCGAGCTGCTGCTCGATGCGCAGCAACTGGTTGTACTTGGCGGTGCGATCTGAACGGGCCAGCGAACCGGTCTTGATCTGCCCGCAATTGGTGGCGACCGCGAGATCGGCAATGGTGGAATCTTCGGTCTCGCCGGAGCGGTGCGACATCACCGACGTATAGCCGTATTTGTGCGCGAGCTCGACCGCGGCCAGCGTCTCGGTGAGCGTGCCGATCTGGTTGACCTTGATCAGGATCGAATTGCCGCGGCCGTTCTTGATGCCGTCGGCAAGGCGCGCCACGTTGGTGACGAACAGATCGTCGCCGACGAGCTGGCACTTCTTGCCGATGGCGTCGGTCAATTCCTTCCAGCCATCCATGTCATCCTCGGACATGCCGTCCTCGATGGTGACGATCGGGTAGCGGCCGACGAGATCGGCGAGGTATTTGACCTGCTCCGAGCGCGAGCGGGTCTTGTTCTCGCCGCCATAGACATAAGAGCCTTCCTTGAAGAATTCGGTGGAGGCGCAGTCGAGGCCCAGCATGACGTCGTTGCCCGCCTTGTAGCCGGCCTTGCCGATCGCGTTCATGATGAAGTCAAGCGCAGCATCGGCGGTCGGCAGGTTCGGCGCGAATCCGCCCTCGTCGCCGACATTGGTGTTGTGGCCGGCCTTCTTCAGTTCGGCACGCAGCGTGTGGAAGATTTCCGAGCCGCAGCGCAGCGCCTCGGCGAAGGTGCTGGCGCCCACGGGAAGGATCATGAACTCCTGGAAGTCGATCGGATTGTCGGCGTGCACGCCGCCATTGATGATGTTCATCATCGGCACCGGCAGCGTCCGCGCCGAAGTGCCGCCGACGTAGCGATAGAGCGGCATATCGTGGGCTTCGGCCGCAGCCTTTGCGCAGGCGAGCGACACACCGAGGATGGCATTGGCACCCAACCGGCTCTTGTTCGGCGTGCCGTCGAGATCGATCATGACTTGGTCGATCGCGACCTGGTCTTCGACGGCGCAATCGCTCAGCGCCTCGAAGATCTCGCCGTTGACGGCCTCAATCGCCTTCTGCACGCCCTTGCCGAGATAGCGCGATTTGTCGCCATCGCGCAGTTCCACCGCCTCATGCGCGCCGGTGGAGGCGCCCGACGGCACCGCCGCGCGGCCAATCGACCCGTCCTCCAGCACCACATCGACCTCGACCGTGGGATTGCCCCGGCTGTCCAAGATTTCGCGGCCGATGATGTCGATGATGGCAGTCATGTGAACCTCTTCTGGCAGTGAGGGGTCGGATGGCGCTGCTTCTAGCGCAATGCATCGAGGGGGAAAAGGCCGGGTGACTGCTCCGCCATTGCCGTCCTTTGCATGGGGTTGATTTGCAGAAAAACCGATTTCCACTTTGTCGGATCATGCTCTATGAGAGCCAAACGGAGACCCTAATGGCGAAGAAGCCCAGCAAATCAACCACCTCCCCCGACCTGCAACTCGGCCGTGCGGTGGAATGGCCCGACGCGCCGGAGAAGGCGAAGCTCGATCGCGTTCCCAACCCCCAGGCTGGTACCGATTATCTGGTACGCTTCACCATCCCCGAATTTACCTCGATCTGCCCGGTGACGGGACAGCCGGATTTCGCACATTTGGTGATCGACTTCGCGCCGGGCCGCTGGCTGCTCGAATCCAAATCGCTGAAACTCTACGCCGCAAGTTTCCGCAACCATGGCGCATTCCATGAAGATTGCACCGTCATGATCGGCCGCCGGATCGCAGACGAGATCAAGCCGAAATGGCTGCGCATTGGCGGCTACTGGTATCCACGCGGCGGCATCCCGATCGATGTGTTCTTCCAGACCGGGCGATTGCCGAAAGGCCTTTGGGTTCCCGATCAGGGTGTCGCGCCCTATCGCGGACGCGGCTAGCCCGATCCGCAACAAACGAGGGCTTCAACTACGCAGCCGCGCGAGGCGACGCCCGAAGCGAGCAATCAGACGGACGATCTGCGGCGTCAGATAGATCGGAAGCTGGACCAGCGCGAAATACAGCCAGGTCATGTCGGGCAGCGAACCTGATTGTGCGGCGGCCATCAGTCCGACGTTGCGATGTCCCGCCGCGAATCCCGTGATGAACGCGTCGTCGCGGCCAAAAGCGCGAAGAACGATGAAGGCGGCTGCAATGCTGCCCAGAGCGATCAGGAACGCTGTGGCCGAGAGGCCGGCGACGAGCCAGGGGTCCGTGAAGGCTCGAACGACAACTCCGTCAAACATTGTGAGACCAAAGAGCGTGAACACGATCAGATTGGCGCCGCTGGTCTCAAACCGATACTTCTCGAGCGTTGCCAGGCCGACTACTCGTCGTATGACGGCCGAGATCATCACCGATCCGCCAATCATGAGCAGCAAATTGCGTCCCAGCAAAAGGCCGTCCACCTGGATGGCTGATCCGGCCACCCACGGCGCGACCAATGGCGCCGTGAACGGCTGGATGATCATGGTGGCCAGAAGTAGCAGCACCGAGAACGTCACGTTCATCTCGAGCACCATCGCCACCGCAGGCGTCGCCATGATTGGTGCGGCAGCAGCCTGAAGGCTTAGCGCCAGCACGAGCCCCGGGTCGAGGTTCTCACGACCCACCATCGAAAGCGCCGCCCAGAACAGGATCGGGATGACCAGGACCACCCACACCAGGCCGCACAGGAGCTTGGTGGGGCGAGCCAGAATTTGTCGCGCGTCGCCGACGTCGATCCGCGCGAACGCGTTGACCAGGAAGACCATGATCATGGCGGGAAGGCCCGGCCGCAAAGCCGTGCCGGCTCCGGGAACGAAGAGCGGCAGCGCGGCGGAGATCAAGAGCGAGACGCTCATCCCGGTTGCCCCCTGTCTGCCGAGAAATGCAAGCCAGCCCATGACTATTCTTCAATCGTCCCATACGCGTCGGCGGGCGCGCGCTGCCGCAGAAATCTCGCACAGACAAAGCCGAGCACAACCATCACCGTCGCCGCCGCGACCAGCGTCGGCGTCTTGCCGGCATGCTGCAGGCCAAACCCGTAGGCGATCGGCCCGACGGTCTGCCCCATGAAGAAAAAGAACGAATGCAGCGACAGCGCCGTGGCGCGCGCCTCGACCGACAACTCGCTGGCGAACACCTGCAGGCAGCCATGGATCATGTAGAAGCCCCAGCCCATCACCAGGAGGCCGAGCATTTGCAGCTTCCAGCCTGGTCCGAACGCGACGAAGACAAGCTGCAAACCGACCAGCGTGGCGCCGACCACCATCATCCCCCTGACGCCGAGCCGCGGCAGCAGGCGCGACACCGTCAGCGTGTAGAACAGGCCGCCGATTGCGAAGCCGGCAATGACGATACCGGCAATCGACAGCGAGGTTTCGCCGAGCTGGAATAGGAACGAGGCGATGAAAGGAAACAGCCCGAGCACGCAGCAGCCTTCAATAAAGACCGCCGAGTAGCAGAAGCGCGCATTGGGATTGGTGAAGATCGTGCGGTAGCCATGACGGAGCGCGGTGAGGCTCGTTCGCGGCGCATGGCTCAGCGCGGCGCCGCGAAAGCCCGCGGCCACCGCAAGCGCGACGATGATCACGAGACCGCCGAGCACGGCGAGCACGCCGCGCCAGCCCAGCAAGTCGCCGATCAACCCGGAGGCCGTTGCACCGAGCAGATTGCCGGTCATCGAACCCGCGAGCGTCCGCCCGATCGCGATCTGCCGCTTGTCGGGCCCGACGAGATCGCTGGTCAGCGACAGCGCCACCGGAAACACGCCGCCCGAACCGATACCGGCCAGCACACGGGTGATGAACAGGATCGGAAACGACGTCGAGAGTGCGCCGAGCACGTTGGCGAGCCCGAGCAGCATCAGGCAAATCGTCATCAGCCGTGCCTTGCCGAACAGGTCCGCGGCGGCGCCGATCGCCGGCTGCACGATCGCAAAGGTGAAGGCGAACACCGCAGCGAAGCTCGCGGCGGTCGCGATGCTCACGTCGAAGTCCTCGGCCACATGCGGCAGAACCGGATCGAGCGCGCGCACCGACAGGCTCGCAGCGAACGTCGCCAGCGTGATGACATTGAGGACCGGCGGCATGCCGCTCGTTGCGGTCACCTCTGCATCCGCCCGGTCAGGCTGTCGACTTCGCCAGCGTGTCGAAGGCCATCAGTCGTTTGACGAGCGATTCGAAATCGCGCAGCGGCACCATGTTCGGGCCGTCGGACGGTGCGTGATCCGGGTCCGGATGTGTTTCGATGAACACGCCGGCAACGCCGACGGCAACCGCCGCGCGTGCCAGCACCGGCACGAATTCGCGCTCGCCACCCGACGAGGTGCCCTTCCCGCCCGGCTGCTGCACCGAATGGGTGGCATCGAAGATCACGGGCGCGCCGGTGGTGCGCGCTAGGATCGGCAGCGCGCGCATGTCGGAGACCAGCGTGTTGTAGCCGAACGAGGCGCCGCGCTCGGTGACGAGCACATTGGCGTTGCCGGCGCCTGATATCTTGGTGACCACGTTGGCCATGTCCCACGGCGCCAGGAACTGGCCCTTCTTGACGTTGACGACCTTGCCGGTTGCCGCCGCCGCCAGCAGCAGATCGGTCTGCCGGCACAGGAAAGCCGGGATCTGCAGCACGTCGACCGCCTGCGCCACGTCGGCGCACTGGCCCGGCTCATGCACGTCGGTCAGCACAGGCAGTCCAAGCGAGGCGCGGATCTCGGCGAAGATCGGCAGCGCCTGCTTAAGCCCGATGCCGCGCGCGGCGGACGCGCTGGTGCGGTTGGCCTTGTCGAACGAGGTCTTGTAGACCAGCCCGATTCCGAGCCTCGCAGCGATCTCCTTCAGGGCAGCGGCAACCTCGAGCGCATGCGCCCGGCTCTCGAGCTGGCACGGACCGGCGATGATCTGTAGCGGCAGTGCATTGCCGAACCGGACCGACCCAACGGCAACGACGGGCGCGGCGCCCTGCGCGGAAACTTGATTGGTCAAAATGCTGTATCCTTTTGCCGGCGACCATGCAGTCTGGCCCGCGATGGATCAAGCCGTCCCGCGCGATTAGCGGGGTTGCGCAGGCGCCGTGGGCTCGGTCGGGCTCGGTTTGATGTTCTCTGGGCAGGACATTCCTGCCATAACCGCCCTTATACGCTGCCGTGGAGGCCTTGGCATGAGGGATCAGTGCGCAGATCGCTTGGACTAGTTACCGCCGCGGCCTTTTCCACGGTTTCAGGCCTTGCCTGCGCGCAGAGCAGCAGCCCGCCCGGCCTGGTCACGAGCGGCTCCGCCGGGGTCACCATCAACGGCAAGCCGGCCGCGCGCAGCGGCGACACCACCAGCAACGGCGGCCTGCTCGTGGAGGGCGTCCCCAACGTCCTGATCAATGGCAAGCCGGCCGTCGTCATCGGCGGCCGCACGCGTTGCGGCGGCAAGGCCACCTCGGGCAGCCACGGCGTCTTCATCAACGGCAAGCCGATGGTCCGCGAAGGCGATCAGACGTCGGGCTGCGCGAACTAGCGCTGCCAAGAACCACGATGCGATCCGGTCGCATCAGACAAGTTCAGCGCGGTCGCTCAGCGCCGCCTCACTTGACCGCCGAAAACGCGGTCGGCACCAGGAGCTGGTTGACGATGTTGAGCACGATCTGGCCGTCCTCCTCGGTCTTGGCGCGCGCCGTGATCCATTCCGGGTCGTTCTGGAACGCCGTCCATTTCTTCTCCCGTTCGGCGAGCGATTCCCACGCCAGCAGATAGGTCAGTTCCTGGTTGGATTCGCCGACCAGCGTCGTGAAGAAGCCGGCCTGCCTGATGCCGTGCTTGTCCCAAAGCTTGAGCGTGATGGTCTCGAAGCGCTTGAGCAGCGCCGGCAGCCGGCCCGGCAGGCAGCGATAGACGCGGGTCTCGTAGATCATTGGCGATCCTCCCTGATGTGTTGAGCCGGCGGTTATAGCGGGCGGGTTCCCGGCTGTCTTGAGGGGTGGCAACATGGCACCCCTGCCCGCCGCAGGCGGACCATTTTCCGCAATGCTGCGGCAATGTTACCTGCCCTAGAAGGGACTGTTGCCGACCTGGATCGCGAGGACATGCGGATATTGCTGGTTGAAGACGAGGCGGAGATGGCCGCGGCGCTGGCACAGGCGCTGAAGGGCTACGACATGGTGGTCGACCATGTGCCGACCCTGGCCGAGGCCGAAGAGGCGATCTCCGCCGACGTGCACGGCGCGGTGCTGCTCGACCGCCAGCTCCCGGATGGCGACGGACTGGCGCTGATCCCGAAGCTGCGCGCCCGGGCCGACGGCGTGCCGATCATCGTGCTGACCGCGCGCGGCGAACTCGCCGATCGCGTCGCGGGTCTCGACTGCGGCGCCGACGACTACCTGGCCAAACCCTTCGCGGTGGAGGAATTGCTGGCCCGGCTGCGCGCGGTGCTGCGCCGGCCCGCCAGCCTGCAGCTCGACATCATCAGGGCTGGCCGTATCGCCTTCGACACCGGCCATCGCGAGGTCAGCGTCGGCGGCCGCCCGCTGGAGCTGCCACGGCGTGAACTCTTGGTGCTCGAGGCACTGCTACGGCGAATGGGCCGCACCGTGCTGCGCTCGGCGCTGGAAGAAGCCGTCTACAATTTCGACGACGCGATCCAGTCGAACGCGCTCGATACCCACGTCTCGCGGCTCAGACGAAAGCTTGCCGACGCCGATGCGGGCGTCGAGATCCACAGCATTCGCGGTGTCGGCTATCTCTTGAAACAGACGTCATGAGCGAACAGGCCGATCACTATTGCCTGCGCTCGCAATTGAGCTGGCGCCTAGTCGCGCTGCAGGCGCTGTTGCTGACGATGCTCGTCGTTTGCCTAATCGCCGCTCTGTGCGCGACCGGGGTCCTGGTCGTTCCGCGCGACGAGGATCACGTCATCGCCATCGTGCAGCGCGCGGTCACGCGTGACGCACAGGGCGGCCTGGCGCTACGCCCGACGGCGGAGCTGAGGGAGCTTCGTGAGAACACGCCCGACCTATGGTTCCTGGTGCGCGACCGCCAGGGACACTCGTTGTCGGAAGGCACAGTGCCGCCCGAATTCGCCCGGATCGGGGACGCGCTCGACCAGATCAGCCAGGCTCGACTCGGCTGGCAGATGTTCGAGGACGATCCGCGCAAACCGCCGGCGCGGTTGAAGCGGGTCAATTCCGACGCCGGCCCGGTGCAGGTGCTCACCGCGACACAGGGACCGATGACCGGCGCCAAGACGGTGCTCGCGACCGCGCTGGCTTTCATGGCCATCGCCCTGCCCGGCCTGCTGCTGATGGCGGCTGCGACCTTCGTGGCGACGCCGATCGTGGTGCGGCGCGCCTTTGCGGGGCTCGACACCACGGCGGACCAGGCACGCCAGATCGATTTCCGCGAGCGCGGCAGCCGGCTGTCGGCGGACCACCTGCCGCTCGAAGTCGCGCCGCTGGTCACCGCCATCAACGACGCGCTGAAGCGGCTCGACGACGGCTATTCGCGCCACCAGCGCTTCGTCGCCGATGCTGCGCATGAATTGCGCACGCCGATCGCAATCCTCAACACGCGACTGGAGTCGCTCCCCTCCGGTCCCGAGAAGACGCGGCTGCTCGAGGATGCCGCGCGCCTCGCCACGCTCGCCGAGCAGTTGCTCGACATCCAGCGCTTCGACCAGTGCCGCGATCCGTTTACCCGCATCGATCTGGTTACGGTCGCGCAGAATGTGGCAGCAGACCTCGCGCCGCTCGCGATCGCGGCCGGTTACGAGCTGTCGGTCGAGACCGAGGGTAACTGCGTCGAGACGCTCGGCGACCGCGCCGCGCTGGAGCGCGCGCTGACCAATCTGGTGCAGAATGCGATCCAGCATGGCGGCCGGCGCGGCACGATCACCGTCCGCGTCGCCAAGCCTGCGACGATTGAGGTGACCGACGAGGGCAGCGGCATTCCCCAGAACCAGCGCGCGCTGATCTTCGATCCGTTCTACCGCCTGGCTCCGCTCGATCGCGGTGCCGGTCTCGGGCTCAACATGGTGCGCGAGATCGCCCGGCTGCATGGCGGCGACGTCTCGGTGCTTGACGGCCCGACGGGCGGCGCGTGCTTCCGCCTGACATTGCCACCGGCTCCGCTCACGAAGTGACGCCCCGCGCCCATCACGCAATGCTGTTGCAATGCAGACCCCGCAAAACGGATCACGCCTCGCGATCGAATCGGGGCGCGACGACACATTGCCGGGAATGCCCATGTCACACGATTTCCTCTCCTTCTTCACGGCCTGGATGGCGGCACCTAGCCGCGTCGGCGCGATCGCGCCGTCGGGTGCAGCACTCGCCGAGTTGATCACCCGCGACATCACCGCCGACACCGGACCGATCCTGGAACTTGGGCCGGGGACCGGCGCGTTCACCTATCAGTTGCTGAAGCGCGGCGTGCGTCAGCAGGATCTCACACTGGTGGAGTACGGCTCGGATTTCATTCGGCTGCTGCAGCTTCGCTTTCCCGGCACCCGCGTGCTGTGGATGGACGCATCGCGGCTGGCCTCCGAGCGGCTGTATCGGGGCGCGCCGGTCGGCGCCGTCATCAGCGGGCTGCCACTGCTCAACATGTCGCCGCGCAAGGTGATCTCGATCGTCAGCGGCGCGTTCAGTTATCTGCGCCCCGGCGGCGCCTTCTATCAATTCACCTATGGCGTGCGCTGCCCGGTGCCGCGGCCGATCCTCGACCGGCTCGGCCTGCGCGCCACGCTGGTCGATCGCGCGCTGCTCAACGTGCCGCCCGCCGCGGTGTACCGGCTGACGCGACGTCCGCAATCGCGGTTCGTCGTCCGCGACGTCACTCGGAAGGCGAACCCTGGTGCTTCAGGGGATGAGAGCAAACGTCAGGTCGACCGCGACTGCGTCACGTCGGTCTGACGCTCGGCAAGCGGCCGGCAGAGGGGCGGCTACATCAGCCGGCTCTGCACCAGCGCGGCCTGAATGAAGGATGCAAACAGCGGATGCGGCTCGAACGGCCGCGACTTCAGTTCGGGATGGAACTGGACGCCGATGAACCACGGGTGATCCTCGTACTCGACGATCTCCGGCAGCACGCCGTCGGGCGACATGCCCGAGAAGCGCAGACCATGCTGTTCGAGCCGGTTCTTGTAGGCGGTGTTGACCTCGTAGCGATGGCGATGCCGCTCCGAGATCTCGGTCGCGCCGCCATAGACCTGCGAGACTCGGCTGCCGCGTGTCAGCGCCGCAGGATAGGCGCCGAGCCGCATGGTGCCACCGAGATCGCCGCTCTGCGAGCGCTTTTCGAGCTCGTTGCCGCGCAGCCATTCGGTCATCAGACCGACCAGCGGCTCCTTGGTCGGGCCGAACTCGGTCGAGTTGGCCTCCTCGATACCGACCAGATTGCGCGCCGCCTCGATCACGGCCATCTGCATGCCGAAGCAGATGCCGAAATACGGCACGTCGCGCTCCCGCGCGAACTGCGCCGCGCGGATCTTGCCCTCGGCGCCGCGCTGGCCGAAGCCGCCGGGCACCAGGATGCCGTTGACGTGCTCGAGGAACGGTGCCGGGTCTTCGTTCTCGAACACTTCGCTCTCGATCCAGTCGAGATTGACCTTCACCTTGTTGGCGATGCCGCCATGCGAGAGCGCCTCGATCAGCGATTTGTAGGCATCCTTCATGCCGGTGTACTTGCCGACCACGGCAATCGTCACCGCGCCTTCCGGATTGCGGATGCGCTCGTTGATGACGTTCCAGCTCTGCAGCGCCGGCGGGACCTTGGCGGTGATGCCGAACGCAGCGAGCACCTCGTCGTCGAGGCCGGCGGCGTGATAGGCCTCGGGCACTGCGTAGATGTTGTCGACGTCGCGCGCCTCGATCACCGCGCTCTCGCGCACGTTGCAGAACAGGCCGAGCTTGCGCCGCTCCTCCTTCGGGATTTCGCGATCGGTGCGGCACAGCAGGATGTCCGGCTGGATGCCGATCGAGCGCAGCTCCTTCACCGAGTGCTGCGTCGGCTTTGTCTTGAGTTCGCCAGCACTTGGAATGTAGGGCAAAAGTGTCAGGTGAATGTAGACCGCATGATCCCGCGGCAACTCGTTCTTGAGCTGGCGGATCGCCTCGAAGAACGGCAGGCCCTCGATGTCGCCGACCGTGCCGCCGATTTCGACGAGCACGAAGTCGTACCCGTCATTGCCGTCGAGCACGAATTCCTTGATCGCGTTGGTGACGTGCGGGACCACCTGGATGGTGGCGCCGAGATAATCGCCGCGGCGCTCCTTGGAGATGATGTCCTGATAGATCCGCCCGGTGGTGATGTTATCGGCCTTGGTGGCCGGCCGCCCGGTGAAGCGCTCATAGTGGCCGAGATCGAGATCGGTCTCGGCGCCATCGTCGGTCACGAACACTTCGCCGTGCTGATACGGCGACATCGTTCCGGGATCGAGGTTGAGATAGGGATCGAGCTTGCGGAGGCGGACCTTGTACCCGCGAGCCTGCAACAGTGCGCCAAGCGCCGCTGATGCCAGACCCTTTCCGAGCGAAGAAACCACGCCGCCGGTGATGAAGATGTACCGCGCCATGGGACTTTACCTTTAATCCGACTCCAGCGATTCGCAAAACGAATCGGCTGCTCCCGACAAACAACCTGCCGGGCTGTGGGTGACGTTAAATTGGAAGCGATTTCAGTGCACTAATGGGGGTTTTTAATGCAGGACGCCAGAGCGTCGTCCTGCATGGCCACCCTGCTTTATTGCGACCTGTTACTGCGATTTGGGCGCCTGCGGACCGGCCGGGGCCTGCTGGCCCTGCTGCTCGTCCGCCTTCTTCAGCGAATCGAGGATGCCACCGGAGGTCGGCGCACTCAGCGGAGCGGACGGCGTGCCGGCCGGCTGCGATTGCGTCGGCGCGCCGGTGCCGATGATCGAACTCGGCTTGCGGTCGTAGCCCGCGTACCAAGACAGGAACAGGCTGGTCACGAAGAAGCCGACCGCGAGGACGGCCGTCGTCCGGGTCAACAGATTCGCGGTGCCACGGCTCGACATGAAGCCGGCACCGCCCCCCATGCCAAGGCCGCCGCCTTCCGATTTCTGCAGCAGCACGGCGCCGATCAGCACGGCGACGATCATGAGGTGGATGACGATAGCAACAGTCTGCATTGCGAGCCTTCCGTCACAAGCCCGGAAGCGGCCGGACAATCGGCGCTATCGGCTTTACGGGTTTTCGTGAAGTCGCGCCCTGTTACACGATTGGACCGGGCATTGTCACCCCCGAGATAGTCGCAGCGTCAGAGAGCACAAGCGATCCCCGACCGCGGCCCGGCCAGCCCTTGATTGGGATCGCCGATTTCTATTATAATAGACAAATGGACGTTTTGATAGACGACCTCAGTCAGCGCCTCGCCCAGCGCATCAAGCTCGAGCGCGACGGCCGCGGCTGGTCGCTGGCGGAGCTTGCCGAACGCTCCGGCGTCTCCAAGGCCACGATCAGCAAGATCGAACGCGCCGAAGTCAGCCCGACCGCCGTTGTGCTGGTGCGACTCGCCGCCGCCTTCGACCTCACGCTGGCCGGGCTGATGCTGCGCGCCGAGGGCCAGGGCGAACGTCTGTCACGCACCGCCGCGCAAGCCGTCTGGCGTGATCCGGAAACCGGCTACCTGCGCCGGCAGGTGTTCAGCCGTCCGGACCACCCGGTCGAGCTCGTGCGGGTCGAATTGCCGCCCAAGCAGGCCGTCACCCTGCCCGCCTCCTCCTACGCCCATATCCGCCAACTGGTCTGGGTGCTGAGCGGCAGCCTCGTCATCACTGAGGGCGGTGCCCGCCACGTGCTCGCCGCCGGCGACTGTCTCGGCTTCGGGCCGCCGGCGGAGACAACCTTCGCCAACGAGACCAACGCCGCCTGCACCTATGTGGTGGCCCTGGCCCGGAGCTGAAGCATGTCGCCCTTTGCTATCAAACCACTCGATGACACACCGCAGATACGCAGTGGGCTCGGCGAATTACTGATCGAAACCGTCGCGAGCGGCGGCTCCGTCGGCTTCGTGCATCCGCTGCTGTTCGACGACGCCTGTGTGTTCTGGAAGGATTCGCTTGGCTCAGCGGCACGCGGCGAACGCGTTGTGCTCGGTGCATTCGACGGCGAGGCGCTGATCGGCACCGTGACACTGGTGTTGAAGCTGCCGCCGAACCAGCCGCATCGCGCCGAGATCGCCAAGATGATGACGCGCGTCAGCCATCGCCATCGTGGCGCGGCGACGGCGTTGATGCGCGCCGCCGAACAGCTTGCGGTCGCGCACGGCCGCACGCTGCTTGTGCTCGACACCGCCGTCGAGGACGGTGCCGCCCCGCTCTATGAAAAGCTCGGCTTTCAGCTCACCGGCATCATTCCGGACTACGCGCTCAAGCCGCATGGCGGCCTCACCGGCACGATGGTCTACTGGAAGCGGATCGGCGCGGTGGCAATCCCGTCGTCCTGAGAAGATCTTGGGACTACGTCCTCAATCCAACGCTGTCATCGCCCGGCTTGACCGGGCGACTCAGTACGCCGCGCCCCCTCGGCTCAAGCACTACGGCCTTTGGAATACTGGATCACCCGCACGCGCGAGTGATGACACCGAACCAGCCGAGGAGCCGACCCGTCAGCAGCCGGCGGCGATCGCGAGGAAATCGGACGCTTTCAGGCTGGCGCCGCCGACCAGCGCGCCGTTGACATTGGCGACGGCCATCAGCTCCGCGGCATTCGACGGCTTGACCGAGCCACCGTAAAGGATCCGGATCTTCTCGCCCTCGTCCTTGAACCGATCGGTGAGCACGCCGCGAATAAACCGGTGAACGTCCTCGACATCCTTCGCGGTCGGAGTGAGGCCAGTGCCGATCGCCCAGACCGGCTCATAGGCCACCACCAGATTGGCCGAGATCGATCCGTCAGGTAGCGAGCCCTTGAGCTGGGTGCCGCAGATATCGAGGGTCTTGCCACCGTCGCGCTGCTCCCGCGTCTCGCCGATGCAGACGATCGCTGTCAGGCCCGCCCGCCAGGCCGCCTCCGCCTTCTGCCGGACCAGCGCATCGGTTTCGCCATGGTCGGCGCGGCGCTCGGAATGGCCGACAATGATGGCGACCGCGCCAAGATCCGCAAACATCTCCGCCGACAGGTCGCCGGTGTGCGCCCCGGACGGCTTGGGATGACAATCCTGGGCACCGATGGCGACCTTTCCGCTACGCGCCTGCTCGGCAAAGGCCCCGACCAGCGTCGCCGGCGGGCACACCAGCAGGTCGACCTTTCCCGCCAAGTCGCCGGCTCCGGCCAGGACAGCCTCGAACTCGGCCATGGAGGATTTCAGGCCGTTCATTTTCCAGTTGCCGGCGATCAGCGGCCGGATGGCATTGGTCATGTCAGGATTCCCATCGATCAAGCGTCCCCATGCGCTAGCAGAGGCTGTGGCGGACTTCCAGAGAGCGCCTCGCCCCCGCCGCGCGGCGATTGACCGCTTCAATCCGGCCGCGCGCCCAAGGTTGCGGGGGGACGGCCGTCACTTTATGATGGCTTTTCAATTCGGTGACGCCCTGCTGCGGGACATCAGCTTCGACTTGAGCTCCCCACTTGGGCACGACCCGGTTCCCCTCCTGCAAAACAAGTTGGACCCATGCTTCGAGGAATGCGGAAAGCCTCATCAAACTGGCTCGGCAAGACGATTATGGCCGTTGTGATGGGCGTTTTGATCGTCAGTTTCGGAATTTGGGGCATTGCCGACATCTTCAGGGGTTTTGGACAATCGACGCTGGCGAAGGTTGGCGGGACCGAGATTTCGGCCGAGCAGTTCCGCCAGATCTACACCGACCGCCTGCAGCAGCTCGGCCGCCAGTTCGGCCGTCCGTTGACGCCCGAGCAGGCGCGCGCCTTCGGGATCGACCGTCAGGTGCTGCAACAGACGCTCGCCGAGGCCGCGTTGGATGAGCAAGCGCGCCGCATGGGTCTCAACCAGTCCGATGCCGAGGTGCTACGCACGATCTACAACGATCCGACGTTCAAGGGCCTCAACGGTCAGTTCGATCCGCAGCGCTTCCAGGCGGTGATCCGCAACTACGGCTATACCGAGGGCCGCTTCATCGCCGAGCAGCGTCACGTCGGCCTGCGTCGGCAGATCGCCGGCACCGTCTCGGCTGGGGTCGCGCCGCCGAAATCGATGGTCGAGGCGCTGACCCGCTTCCAGAACGAGCAGCGCTCGATCGACTACATCAGCCTCGGCGCCGCCCAGGCCGGGACCATCGATCCGCCCTCGCCCGAAGCGCTCGCCGCGTACTTCGAGGAGCACAAGACTCAGTTCCGCGCGCCCGAATACCGCAAGATTTCCTTCGTGGCGATCACGCCCGAGGCGATCGGCAGGTGGGAAACCGTTTCCGACGACGACGCCAAGAAAATCTTCGAGCAGCGTCGCGACCAGCTCAGCACGCCGGAGAAGCGCGAGGTGTCGCAGATCGTGTTTCCGAACGTCGAGGAAGCACAGGCCGCGCGCGCCCGCATCACGTCGGGCACGACGTTCGACGACATCGCCAAAGAGCGCAAGCTCAACCTGTCCGACGTCAATCTCGGCCTGGTGCCGAAGTCGGCGATCCTCGACCCGGAGGTCGGCAACGCCGCCTTCTCGATGGCCTCGGGCGAGGTCAGCCAGCCGGTGCAGGGCCAATTCGGCGTAGCGCTGGTCAAGATCGGCAAGATCGAGCCCGGCGTAACGTCGAGCTATGAAAACGTCGCCGCGAAGATCAAGAGCGAGATCGCTACCGAGCGCGCCCGCGCTAAGGTCGCCGAGTTGCGCGACAAGATGGAAGACGAGCGCGGCGGCGGCGCCAGCGTCGTCGAGGCGGCGCAGAAGCTCGGATTGACGCCGGTCACAGTCGACGCGGTCGACCGGTCGGGGCGCCTGCCGAACGGCCAGCCCGCGCCCAACATTCCAAACGGCCTCGACGTGGTCTCGCAGGCCTTCAACAGCGACGTCGGCGTCGACAATGACCCGATCCAGTTCGAAGGCGGCTATGTCTGGTACGACGTGCTGGGCACCACGCCGTCGCGCGAGCGCAACCTCGACGAGGTCCGCCCGCAGGTCGAGGCGAAGTGGCGCGAGGACCAGATCTCGAGCAGGCTGCGGACCAAGGCGACCGACATTGTCCAGAAGCTGGACAGCGGCAGCAAGCTCGCCGATGAAGCCGCCGCTGCCGGCGTCAAGGTCGAGACCGCTGCCGACTTCCGCCGCGATGCGACACCGCCCGGCGTGCCGGCCGCGGTGGTCACCGCGGCGTTCCGCACCGCCAAGGACGGCAGCGCGCAGACGCCCGTCGCCGGCGGCAGCCAGTGGATCGTCTTCCGCGTCACCAATGTGACCGACCCGCCGGTCGACTTCGCCTCCGACGCGGTCAAGCAGCTCACCGAGGCCGTGCGGCGCTCGATGAGCGACGAGCAGGTCGCGCAATACGTCACGAAAATCGAGTCCGATATCGGCATGAGCATCAACGAGGCCGCCTTCGCACAGGTGACAGGCGCGAATAATTGAGCATGATCCGGAAACGGGACGCCGGTTCTCCGCGCAGCACACGCGACGCGTCTGTGCGGAGATCAAGCTCCAACGAGAGACCTGGACCAGCGAATGGACGACCTGAAATCGATCATCGGAAAAGTCGCCACCGGCGCCACGCTGACGCGTGAGGAGGCGGCATCCGCCTTCGACAGCATGATGTCGGGCGAAGCCACCCCCTCGCAGATGGGCGGCCTGTTGATGGCGCTGCGGGTGCGCGGCGAGACCGTCGAGGAAATCACCGGCGCGGTCGCGGCGATGCGCGGCAAGATGCTGCGGGTCCACGCCCCGCCAGAGGCCGTCGATATCGTCGGCACCGGCGGTGACGGCTCGGGCTCGGTCAACGTCTCGACCTGCGCGGCCTTCATCGTGGCCGGTGCCGGCATCCCGGTTGCCAAGCACGGCAACCGCGCGTTGTCGTCGCGTTCGGGTGCGGCCGACGTGCTGGCCTCGCTTGGGGTCAAGATCGATCTGACGCCCGATCAGGTCGGACGTTGCGTCAAGGAGGCGGGCATCGGATTCATGTTCGCGCCCTCGCATCATCCTGCGATGAAGAACGTCAACCCGACCCGCGTCGAGCTTGCCACTCGCACCATCTTCAATCTGCTGGGACCGCTGTCAAACCCGGCCGGCGTCAAGCGTCAGATGGTCGGCGTGTTTTCACGGCATTGGGTCCAGCCATTGGCCCAGGTGCTGCAGAACCTCGGCGCAGAATCGATCTGGGTGGTGCATGGCTCCGATGGCCTTGATGAAATCACCCTGACGGGCCCGAGCTTCGTGGCAGCGCTGCAGAACGGTCAGGTCACCACCTTCGAGGTGACGCCGGAGGAAGTCGGCTTCGGGCGCGTCCCGGGCGAAGCACTCAAGGGCGGCGACGCCGACGCCAACGCGGTTGCGCTCGCAAGCGTGCTCGACGGCAAGCCGAGCGCCTATCGCGACGTCGCACTGCTCAACGCCGCCGCTGCGCTGATCGTGGCCGGCCGCGCCAAGGACCTCAGGGACGGTGTTGCGATCGGCGCGCAATCGCTCGACAGCGGCGCGGCCGCCGCGCGGCTGAAGCATCTGGTCGCGGTTTCGAACGGTTGAGGGTCCCTGCGATGTCCGACATCTTGACCAAGATCGAGGCGTACAAGCGCGAGGAGATCGCCGCCGCCAAGCGTGCGCGCCCCCTCGCCGAGGTCGAGGCGCAGGCGAAGGCGGCATCGCCGCCGCGTGGCTTCGTCCGGGCGATCCGCAACAAGCATGCCGCCGGCGACTATGCGCTGATTGCGGAGGTGAAGAAGGCCTCGCCCTCGAAGGGGCTGATCCGCGCCGACTTCGACCCGCCCGTGCTTGCCAAAGCCTACGAGGCCGGCGGAGCGGCCTGCCTGTCGGTTCTCACCGACGCGCCTTCGTTCCAGGGCCATCTCGACTTCATGGTCGCCGCGCGCGCGGCGACCAGCCTGCCGGTGCTGCGCAAGGACTTCATGTTCGACACCTACCAGGTGGCGGAAGCCCGCGCCCACGGCGCCGACTGCATTCTCATCATCATGGCCGCGCTCGACGATGCGGCCGCCAAGGATCTCGAGGACGCCGCGATCGCGCATGGCATGGACGTGCTGATCGAGATCCACGACCGCGCCGAGCTTGATCGCGCGCTAAAACTCCGTTCGCCGATGATCGGCGTCAACAACCGCAACCTGCGCACCTTCGAGACCACGCTCGCCACCAGCGAGGCGCTGGCACCGCTGATCCCGCGCGAGCGGCTGATGGTCGGCGAGAGCGGCATATTCACGCCCGACGACCTCGCGCGGCTCGAGCGCGTCGGTATGTCGACCTTCCTGGTCGGTGAAAGCCTGATGCGGCAGCAGGACGTCACCGCGGCGACGCGCGCGCTGCTGATGCGGCAGGCGCCGCGCGCAACCGGCACGCGCTGACGCGATGGCACGGAAGCCATCCAAGGCCAGATCGTCAGGGTCCGGCCCTGCCCTCACCCATATCGACGCAAAGGGCGATGCCCGGATGGTCGATGTCTCGGCCAAGCCCGCGACCGGGCGCACCGCAGTCGCCGAAGGCCGCGTCGTGATGAGCAAGGCCACTCTCGACCTGATCGCATCAGGCCAGGCCAAGAAGGGCGACGTGCTGGCCACCGCGCGGATCGCCGGCATCATGGCGGCGAAGCGGACCTCGGAGTTGATCCCGCTTTGCCATCCGCTGGCGCTGAGCAAGGTCACGATCGACATCGAGACCGACGGCAAACTGCCGGGTTGCATCGTCCGTGCCAGCGTGAAGGTGACCGGGCCGACCGGCGTCGAGATGGAGGCGCTGACCGCCGTGTCGGTCGCGTGCCTGACGATCTACGACATGATCAAGGCCGTCGAGCGCGGCGTCCGCATCGAGGGCATCCATCTGGTCGAGAAGATCGGCGGCAAGTCCGGACACTATCGCGCGGGCGACTGATCGCCCGCGCTGACGCATCCCGTCACTTCAGGGATACGGCGCGTCTGAAGCGCTAATTCGGCACCGCACGCTTCTGCGCCGTCTTGGTCTCGGCGTTCTTGGCGTCGGCGTTCACGGTCACGCGGAGCTGCTTTAGAGCCGCGTTCAGCGCCTTGTCGTTCTTCTCGTCCGGCGGGACGTAGGACTGCGAGCCGCTTTGCTCGGTGCCCTCGGCCGCGAGATGACCGCGCATCGAGGCCTCGCCCTTGATCTCCGAGCGGGTCTTGAACTCGTCGGGCACGTCCTGCAGCACCTCGATATCGGGCGTGATGCCCTGGGCCTGGATCGAATGGCCCGACGGCGTGAAGTAACGCGCCGTGGTCAGCGCCAGCGCGCCGTTGCCGGCGCCGAGCGGAATGATCGTCTGCACCGAGCCCTTGCCGAACGAACGGGTGCCGATCAGCGTCGCGCGCTTGTGGTCGTGCAGTGCGCCGGCGACGATCTCGGAGGCCGACGCCGAACCGCCGTTGATCAGCACGACGAGCGGCTTGCCCTTGGTCAGGTCGCCGCCATGCGCGGTGAAGCGCTGGGTCTCCCCCGGATTGCGGCCGCGGGTCGAGACCACCTCGCCGCGCTGCATCAGCATGCTGCTGACGGAGACCGCCTGGTCGAGCAGGCCGCCCGGATTGTTGCGGAGGTCGATGACATAGCCGTCGAGCTTGTCCTGCGGGATCTCCTTCTGGATATCCGTGATCGCCTTGCGCAGGCCATCGGCGGTCTGCTCGTTGAACGAGGTGATGCGGATATAGCCGATGTCGCCGCCTTCGGTGTGATACTTGACCGGGCGCACGCGAATGACCTCGCGGGTGATTGCGACCTCGATCGGCTTGTCGGCATCCTTGCGGATGATCTTCAACCGGATCGAGCTGTTCGGCGCGCCCTTCATCTTGTTGACGGCCTGATCCAGCGTCATGCCCTGAATCGTCTCGTCGTCGATCGCGGTGATGACGTCGCCGGACATGATGCCGGCACGCGAGGCCGGTGTGTCGTCGATCGGCGCCACCACCTTGACGAAACCGTCCTCCATCGTGACCTCGATGCCGAGCCCGCCGAACTCGCCATGCGTGGTCTCCTGCATCTCCGCCCAGCCCTTCTCGTTCATGTAGCGGGAGTGCGGGTCGAGCGAGGAGATCATGCCGTTGATTGCGCCCTCGACCAGCTTGCCGTCGTCGGGCTTCTCGACATAGTCGGTCCTGATCCGCTCGAACACCTCGCCGAACAGATTGAGCTGCGAATAGGTGTTGTCGGAGCGTGCGGCGGCCTTGGCGATCCCGAGCAGATGCGCGCCACCCTGCGGCGAGGTCACGAGAAGGGTGAGACACGCCCCCGCAACCGTCCCGAGGAAAAAGCCAACGTTCTTGCGCATCATCCGCGATCCCTTTTCGCTATGGCCGGCAATGTTTCGCAACATTCGGCCGCCTCACCCCGACGGGGCACCACACAACGGCTTTTTGGTCGGATCAAGGCCGCAACCTGACCGGACCATTACGGGCCTTGAAGCTCGATCGGAAAGGCGCACGGCAGCTTTCCGGAAAGCTCAAGCTCAAACAAAGAGATGGGAAGGTGATGCGGATCCGACGATCGCCTCATGATCCAGAACGCCCTCGGTCCTGGACGCCCTCATCTCTGACGCCTTCCTCTAGGATGCCTTGCCAGCCTCCTCCAACCCGTTCTGCCAGGTCGACGGTCTCGTCCCGAACCCGCGCTTCGCCCGCGTGCCGAGCCAATAGCCAAACTGCGGAGGCACGTTGCGGAACGGACCCTCTACCCCGAGCTTTAGCGCAGCATCCATCGGCCAGTTCGGGTTATTCAGGATTTCCCGACCGATGGCGATCAAATCTGCTTGTTCATCGTGCAGGATCTGCTCGGCCTGGTCGCCATGGATGATCAGGCCCACCGCCATGGTCATGATATCGGCGTGGCGCCTGACATATTCCGACAGTGGCACCTGGTAGCTGTATTTGATCTCCTTGCCCAGGATCGGCGCCATTTCCGTGATCCCGCCCGAGGAGCAGTCGATCACGTCGACGCCCTTCGTCTTGAGAATTTTCGCCAGCCGCGCACTCTGTTCGGGTCCCCAACCCGCATTGTCCTCGACCGACAGCCGCACGAACAACGGCTTGTGATCAGGCCAATGGGCTCGCACCGCTTCCGTCACCTCGATCAGGAAACGCATGCGGTTCGATTCCGAGCCGCCATACGCGTCGCTGCGCTGGTTGGCGCGCTCGGAGAGGAACTCGTGCACGAGATAACCGTGGGCGCCGTGCAGCTCCAGCACGTCGAAGCCGGCCGCATCGGCGCGTCGCGCGGCCTGCCCCCAAGCCTGCACGAGGTCTTTCACCTCGTGCGTCTCAAGCGCCCGTGGCACCGGCCAGCGCTCGCTATGGGCGATGGCGCTCGGCGCCACCGGAGTCCAGGCATCCCAATCCTCGATGTCGGGCGTGCGCTCAAGCGGACGATCGCCCTCCCACGGGCGCGTGGCGCGTGCCTTGCGGCCGGAATGTCCAAGCTGGATGCCGGCCGCCGCGTTCTGCTGCTTGATGAAGCTGACGAGACGGCTGAGCGGCGCGACGAACTTGTCGTCCCAGATGCCGAGATCGCCGACCGTGCCGCAGCCGCGCCGCTCGACCTTGGTCGATTCGACGATCACGAGCCCGGCGCCGCCGGCCGCGAACTTGCCGGCATTCATCAGGTGCCAGTCGGTCGGGAAGCCGTTTTCAGCCGAATACTGATGCATCGGGGGCACCACGATGCGGTTCTTGAGCGTCACACCGCGGATCGTGATCGGCGAAAACAGCAGCTCTCCTGACATGGCTTCTCCACGTGGCGTCGTTACCCGGCTTGCCGGGCCGATCTTCTGTCGCGCCGGACGATATACGTGCCGCGCGAAGGCCGATAGAGGCGCCGTCACAAGGGGCCGTATTTCGCCAGGAACATCGCGACCGCGGATTTGACGTGGGCCCGCATCTCGCGTTCCGAGGGTCGCTTCCAGTTGGGCTGGACAAGCAGGTGCAGATGATATTGCGCCACCACAGCGCCGAGAAACAGCCGCGCCGCGCCTTGCGGGTCCTCGCAGCGCAGCTCGCTGCGCTCGGTCGCGGCGGCCAGATAGCCTGCGAGCCGCCGCACGGTGCGGCCGGGCCCCCTGTTGTAGAAGAGATCGCCAAGTTCCGGCGCGCGCGGCGCCTCCGCCACCAGGATCCTGAACAGGGACGACGCTGGCCCACGCAGCACCAAATGCAACAGCCCGATCCCGAGATCGAACAGTACAACCTCCGGGCTGCCGCCGCGCGCCAGCGTGGATTCAGGACCGGAAAGCTCGCGCGCCTTGCGATCGACGATCCCGGCAAACAACAGTTCCTTGCTCGAGAAGTGCCGGTACAGCGTCTCCTTCGAAGCGCCGGCGGCCTCCGCGATCATCTGCATCGTGGTCTCGGCGAACCCGCCCTCAAGGAACAACCGCTCGGCGACGTCGATTAACTCCATCCTGCGACGTTCTCCGCGTGGAACCTTTCGAGAGGGAACTGGTGTAGCCATGCCACAGGCTCCGCCTTGCTTTCCTGCCCGGTGTTGTGCACATGCGAACTAATCGGTACGGTTAATATATCCATTGGGCCGGAGCCGGAACAATCGAATAGCTCCGCCCTGTCGGGAGTCGCGTGCGATGTCCGTCGACCAGTTGCAGGATGATGCCCCACCGAAGGAGCAGCCGGCAAAGAAGGCGCAGCAACCCGAGCCCGTCCCTGCTGATGCTGCACCAAAGGACGACTCCGGAAAGAGCGAACAAGACGACGATGCGAGGGCGAAGCGGCGCCCGATCGTGTTCATCGTCGGTGGCATCGTTGTGGCACTGCTCATCATCGGTGGCATCTACTACTGGCTATCCACCCGCAACATCGAGAGCACCGACGACGCCTACACCGATGGGCGCGCGATCACCATCGCCCCGCAAGTGTCCGGCGTCGTGGTGTCGCTCGACGTCACCGACAACCAGTTCGTCAAGCAGGGCCAACCGTTGATCCATATCGATCCGCGGCAGTACCGGATCGACCGCGAACAGGCCGAAGGCGCGCTGGCAACCGCACAGGCGCAATATCGCGGCCAGCAGTTCGGATTGGAAATCGCCAAAAAGAACTTCCCCGCCCTGCTCGAGCAGGCCAATGCGCAACTCGAGAATGCCAAGGCTGCGCGCGCGAAGGCGCGCGCCGATTTCGAGCGACAGCGGGCGCTCCCGAAGGCCGCAACGTCGCAACAGGAAGTCGACGCTGCGGCCGCGGCGCTGAAGCAGGCCGAAGCCCAGGTCGCGCTATCGGAAGCCCAGATCACGCAGAACTCGCCCGTGCCGCAGCGGATCGGCGAGACCGATGCCCAGGTCGGCCAACTCAAGGGCCAGGTCGAACAGGCGCAATCGCGGCTCGATCAGGCTGATCTGAATCTGTCCTGGACAACGGTGGTCGCACCGCAAGACGGCTGGATCACCAAGCGCAATGTCGAAAAGGGCAACTACGTCGCGCCGGGACAGCAGCTCTTTTCCATCGTCGCGCCCGAGGTCTGGATCACCGCGAACTTCAAGGAGAGCCAGCTCTCCGACATGCGTCCCGGCCAGCACGTCACCATCAAGGTCGACGCCTATCCGAGCCTCAAGCTCGAGGGCCATGTCGACAGCATCCAGCTCGGCTCCGGATCCAAGTTCACCGCGTTCCCGCCCGAGAACGCCACCGGCAACTTCATCAAGATCGTGCAGCGGGTGCCCGTCAAGATCGTGATCGACAAGGGCCTTGATCCGAACATTCCCCTGCCGCTCGGAATTTCGGTGATACCGACGGTCACGGTGCGATGAGCGAGAGCGTCGACCACCACGAGGACTGGAGACCGGCCTATAATCCCTGGCTGATCGCCGTGGTGGTGACGCTTGCGGCCTTCATGGAGATTCTCGACACCACGATCGTCAACGTCGCGCTGCCGCACATCGCAGGCAGCCTGTCCTCCAGCAACGACGAGGCCACCTGGGCCCTCACCTCCTATCTCGTCGCCAACGGCATCGTTTTGACGATCTCCGGATGGCTCGGCGACCTATTCGGCCGCAAGCGCTACTTCATCATCTGCATCGCGATGTTCACGGTCTGCTCGTTCCTGTGCGGGATCGCGCAGAGCCTGGCCCAGCTCATCGTATTCCGCCTGTTGCAGGGATTCTTCGGCGGCGGCCTGCAGCCGAACCAGCAGTCGATCATCCTCGACACCTTCCCGCCCGCCAAGCGCGGCGCCGCCTTCGGCGTGGCGGCGATCGCGACCGTCGTCGCTCCGATCCTGGGCCCGACATTGGGCGGGTACATCACCGATCAGGCGACGTGGCGCTGGATCTTCTTCATCAATATCCCGGTGGGGATGATCGCCACCTTCTTCGTCTCGGTCATGGTCGAGGATCCACCATGGGAGAAGAATCGCAGGAGCCGCGGCATCGACTACATCGGGCTCGGCCTGATCGCCATCGGCCTCGGCTCGCTGCAGATCATGATGGACCGCGGCGAGGACGCCGACTGGTTCAACTCCGGCTTCATCCGCCTGATGGCGCTGCTCGCCTTCCTCGGAATATCGGGTGCGATCGGCTGGCTCCTGATCGCGAAGAAGCCGATCGTCGATCTGTCCGTGTTCAAGGACAAGAATTTCGCCGGCGGCTGCATCATGATCGGCGCCACCGGCGCCATCCTGTACGCCAGCGCCGTCATCATCCCGCAATTCGCGCAGATCGTGCTGATGTACACACCGACCTGGGCCGGCCTCATCCTGTCGCCGGGCGGCGTCGCGGTGATCCTGCTGATCCCGGTCATCGGACGGCTGATGACGGTGATGCAGACGCGATATGTCATCGCGCTCGGCTTCACCGTCATGGGCTGCGCACTGTTGTATGCGACAACGCTGGTTCCAAACATCGATTTCAAGACCCTTGTCATGATGCGCACATTCCAGTCGTCCGCGCTGGCCTTCCTGTTCGTTCCGATCAGCACGGTGGCCTACATGACGCTGCCGCGCGAACTCAACGGCGACGGTTCGGCGCTGTTCGCCATGTTCCGCAATGTGTTCGGCTCGATCGGCATTTCGCTCGCCACCTCGCAGGTCACGCAGCGCTCGCAGGTCCGTCAAAGCTATTTGTCGGAATGGGCGACACCATTTCATCAGCCCTATCAGGCGCTGGTGGCGCAGTATGAGCAGTCGCTCAGGGCGATGGGCCGCGCCGGAGCCACGGCGCACGATACGGCCGTCGGGCACGTCTATCAGGTGATGAGAACCCAGGTCGCCGTCCTCGCCTATGCGGACGTGTTCTTCTACTGTGCGATCGTCGCTTTCGCCGTCGTTCCGTTCTGCTTCCTGCTTTCGGCGAAGATCGGCGGTATGAGACCGGAGGGTGGCCACTGATGTCGCGACCGATCTACACATTCGCGCTGTGTCTTGCGACAGCCGTGATGCTCGCCGGCTGCACCGTCGGTCCCGACTTCGTCCAGCCGGATTCCCACCTGCCCGATCACAAGACATTTGCCGGCCGGACGTTTTCCGACGCCCACCTGCCCAAACCGACCGATCCGACTTGGTGGAAGGTATTCGGCGATCCCGTGCTGACCAACCTGGAGAGCCGGGTCGCCGAGGCCAATCTCGACGTGCGCACCGCCACGATCAGGATTGCCGAGAGCCGCTATCAGCGCAGCGCGACCGCCTCCGCCGAATTCCCGAGCATCAACGGCAACGCGAAGTACCAGCGCGAGCTGTACAGCAAGAACGGCATCGTCAGCCTGCTCACGCCGTTGCTGCCGCCAGGGACCGGCGGCATCAACATCCAGCCGATCAACGAGTACAATGTCGGCCTCGACATGTCCTGGGAGCTCGATTTGTGGGGCCACGTGCGGCGGCAGATCGAAGCCGCCGACGCGCAGGTCGACCAGGCGGAAGACCGCCGACGCGACGCGCTGGTGTCGGTGCTCGCCGAGCTCGCCAGCGACTATATCCAGCTTCGCGGCGTGCAGGAGCAGATTCGGATCGCCGAGAATAATCTCAAGGTCGACCGCGAAGTGCTGCAGCTCGCCCAGCAGCTTCAGCAGAAGGGCGTGCGCTCCGGCCTCGATACCGAGAACGCCGCCGCCCAGGTCGAAGGCATCCGCGCGCAACTGCCGAACCTGCACCAGCAGCAGATCCAGTACATGAACGCCATCGCGCTGCTGCTCGACCTGCCGCCGTCCACGCTGAACGCCGAACTGGCGCCGCGGCGCGCGATCCCGCGCTCGCCGCCGCGCATCCCCTTAGGCATTCCATCCGAACTGGCGCGCCGCCGCCCCGACATCCGCATCGCCGAGGATCAACTTCACGTGGCGACGGCCAATATCGGCGTCGCCGTCGCCAACTTCTATCCCAAGTTTCAGCTCAACGGCACGGTCGGTCTGGATTCGCTCGAGTTCAGCAACCTGTTCAAGGCATCGTCCCTGCAATACATGGCGGGCCCCAGCGTGACGCTGCCGATCTTCGACGGCGCGCGGCTTGCGAGCATGCTCGAGCTCAGCGACGCCCAGCAGGCAGAAGCCGCGATCACCTACCACAAGACCGTGCTGCAGGCCTGGCATGAGGTCGTCAACGCGATGGCCGCGCACCGGCTCGAGCAGACCCGCAGGACGCGGTTGCGTGCCCAGCTCGATCACACCCGCGCAGCACTCGACCTCGCCCGCTCGCGCTATAATGACGGCGTCACCGACTTCCTGAGCGTGCTCGATGCCGAGCGCAGCCTGCTGCAGAACGAGCAGCAATACGCCACCAGCACAACCAATGTGTCGCTCAACCTAGTCACGCTGTTCAAGGCACTCGGCGGCGGCTGGGAGCAGACCTTCCCCGACGCACCCGGACCCGCCATCGCGCAGGCGGGCAACTAAGGCGTGATCGGGATTGGCTCAAGCTCTAGCGGCAACGGAGGCTCACCTCTCCCTTGGCAAAGGTGAATACTGGCGTTCACGCTCGTTGGCATTATTTGGCGTCGGCGTAGACGTCCGGATCGAAGCTTGAGCTAGGATTGGCGAACGCATTGCGAAGCGCCGGCGACATCGGGACGTTATAGTTGATCCCGTTCGGCGGGGTCGGCGATTCCAGCCACCGCTTGTACATGACCTCGATCTCCGGGCTCCGGTAGAGCTCGGCGGTGGCGCGGTCGGCCAGGGCCTTGAACGGCGCGTCCTCCCTGCGCAGCATGATCCCGTAGGGCTCGGGCTTCGAGAACGTCTCGGTGCTGATCATGTAGGTGGCCGGCTCCTTCGACCGCGCGATCGCCACGGCGAGCTGTACATCGTCGAGCACATAGGCCTGCACGCGATCGGTCTCCAGCAGCAGGAACGCCTCGGCCTGGTCCTTCGCGGGGAGAATGTTGACGCCCAGCTTGCGCTCGGCATTGACCTTGATGAGCTGCGCCAGGTTGACCGAACCGGCCACGGCCGTGACGGCCTTTCCCTTCAGGTCGTCGATCGAGTTGATGTTGTGCGATTTCTTGGCGGCAAATCGCGTCGCGCTCAGGAAATGCGTATTGGTGAATGTTACCTGCTTCTGGCGATCGGCGCTGTTGGTGGTCGCCGAGCAATGCAGGTCGATCGTGCCGTTGACCATCAGGGGAATGCGATTGGACGACGTCACCGGCAGATAGTCGACCGCGATGTCTGATATGCCGAGGTCCTCCTTCACGGCATCGACGATCTTGAGACAGATATCGAGCGCGAAGCCGATCGGCCGCTGATTGTCGTCAAGATAGCTGAAGGGAACGGAGGCCTCTTGATAGCCAAGCGTGATCTTCTTTGTTTCCTTGACCTTCTGGAGGGTTCCAGACAGCTCTTCCGCCGTCGCGGGGCTCGCGGCAAGTGAGACAACGAAGAGGACGGCGGGCAAGCGCATCGACAGCTCCTGTACGATCATGGGTGCGGGCATTTCGAGCCCGAGCCATGTGAATGCCTTGAGCCGAGTGCAAGCATCGCGTGATAGCCGATGTCGCGCGCAAGAGGTAGATGAAGATACATCTACCAGCTATCGCGCTTTGCGATGCTGGGGCGCTGCATCCAAAGCGCGTACCGGTGCTGAACGCGATGGCGGCAGCAGCATGAGAGCGACCAGCGCCGCCAGGCTGAGCCCTGCCGACACCGCGACCACCATCCGTCCCATCGGCTCGATCAGCAGCCCGAAAGCCAACGGGGCAAGCGCCTGGCAGATTCGGGACGGCGCGCCGATCAGCCCAAGCCGGTAGGCATAGTTCTCGGGTCCGAAGATCGCGAGCGGCAACGTTCCCCGTGCGATCGTCAGGATGCCGTTGCCCGCACCGTGCAACAGGGCGAAGGCCGCGGCGGCGCCGCCGCCGAAGACGCCGATCACGCATGCCCCGATCGGATGCGTGATACAGGCGAGCCGCGTCGAGACAAGCGGATGGAAACGACGCAGCAGGCTCGCTTCCAGCACGCGTGCACCGACTTGCGCCGGCCCGATCATCATCCCGGCAAATACCGCCTGCGCAGGCGTTGCGCCGAACGCCTCCACGATCCGCGGCAGATGCGCGGCCATCGCCGACGTAACAGTCCAGGCGGCCGCGAACGCGAACGATAACATCACCATGGTCCGATCGATCGGGATGTGGGGCTTCGCAACCGGAGCCTCGGTGGTTGCGACGGCTTCGGTCCGCGGCAGCAGAAGGTTGAGCGGCAGGCCGATCACGAGGTGGGCGACCGCCCAGGCGTAACAGGTCTCTCGCCATCCGATCGTCTCCAGGCCGAGCGTACTCAGCGGCCAGCCGACCGTGCTGGCGAAGCCTGCGATCAGCGTGATGCCCGTGATCGCGCTGCGCGCATCCCTGCCATAGATCCGCCCCAGCGCGCCGAACGCAGCGTCGTAGAGCCCGAGTCCCATGCCGACGCCCAGCAGCAGCCACGCGGCGGACATCATCCACACCGAGCCGGATGCGCCCAGCAGCGCTAGCCCTGCCGCTAGAACGATGTTCGAGGCGCAGAGCACCCGCCGCCCCCCGACCCGATCGATCTGGCGGCCGACCCGCGGCCCGAGCAGCCCTGAGATCACCAGCGACGCCGAGAAAGCGGCGAAGAACCAGGTGCTGGATATTCCGAGTTCGTGCGAAATCGGATCGGCCAGGATGGCCGGCAGATAGTAGCTCGATCCCCACGCCAGCGTCTGGGCGGTGCCCAGCGCGGCAACGACCGTCAGACGTCTCCGATCCACTCCGGTGCCCTCACGAGCAGGCACAGCCGGACTGTCCGATGGCCTTCGCCGAGGCATCTTCCGCGCAACAAGCCGCGATGCCGTCGGGTGCCGGCCCGCCACAGCAGCCCGATGCGGCTGCGCCCTCGACACCACCGCGGGTGCAGACGCCGGTCTCCGGCAGTTCAAGCTCCACCCGCTCGGCGGCCGCCCTGTCGCCGGCAACGTCGGCGGCGATCGAGCGGACTTGCTCGTAGCCCGTGATCATCAGGAATGTCGGCGCCCGGCCGTAGGATTTCATGCCGGCGAGATAGAACCCGCGATCATCCTGCTCCAGTTGCCGCGCCCCATGTGGCCGCACGGTGCCGCATGAGTGCTGGTTCGGATCGATCAGGGGCGCAAGGGCAATCGGGGCCTCGATCGCCGGATCGAGCCGCAGCCGGATTTCGCCGAGGAACGATAGATCGGGCCGGAAGCCGGTCGCGACGACCAGTTCGTCGACCTCAACTTGGCGCCCGCAGCATCCGGACGTCGTTGCCAGACGGAGCCGGCCGCCCTTCTCCTCGATCGTCGTGACCGGGAAGCTCACCTCGACGTGGATATCGCGCGATGCGACAAGCGCCGCGAATTCAGCACCCAGCGCTCCACGCGCAGCGAGCTTATCATTGGCGCCTCCTCCAAAAGCCTTGGCCGGATCATTGCCGCGAAGCAGCCACACCGGCTGTGTACCCGGCACCTGGCGCACCAGTGCCGCCAGATCGATGAGTGTCCCCACCGCCGAATGGCCGGCCCCAAGCACGGCGACCACCTTACCCGCGAAGCGCGCACGATCCCTGCCGAGAACGTCAGGCATACCATATGAGATCTGCGAGGCAGCTTCGCGCTCGCCGATTGCGGTCAGTCCATTCGCACCCGCCGGATTTGGCGATCCCCCCGTTCCCGACGTATCGATGACGGCATCGGCACGCAGCACCCCCGGCCCTTTCCCGTTCTGGCAACGGATTTCGAACGGCGCAGCCTCTCGTCCCGCCGTCCTCGCCCTATCGAAGCCCGCCCGGCTGATTGCGACAACGCGGCTCGACGTGCGGATCACGTCTCGCAACGGGGTCTTGACGGCAAGCGGCGTGACATATTGATCAAGAAATTCGGCGCCGGTCGGATAGACTTGCGGGTCGGGCGAATTCCATCCCGTCGGGGCGAGCAATCGCGCCGCCGCCTTGTCGACATTGTATTCGCAAGGCGAGAACAACTGCACATGCTGCCATTGCCGCACGGCATGGCCGGCTTCGGCGCCGGCTTCAAGCACGATCGGCGTCATGCCGCGCTCGATCACGTGGGCCGCCGCGGCGAGCCCCACAGGTCCGGCTCCGATGATCGCGACCGTCTTTGCAGCACCCATTTCTTTCCTGTCATTCCAGAATGATCGAAAGAGCCTTGCAAAGCCGTCAGGCGACTTTCTGTGCCCCACTGCATGACGATTCTTCCGCGCAGCACTCAGCGACCAGAAAATCCACGAGGCCTTGCATCGTGCCGTATTCCGCCTGGCAGACGAGCGTCGTCCCATCGCGCACCTGCGTGATCAGGCCAACCGAGACCAGCGCCTTGACGTGATGTGACAACGTCGAGGCGGGAATCCTGAGCCGCTCCTGAAGCCGCCCCACCGGCATGCCCGCGCGCCCCGCCCGGACAAGCGACCTGTAGATTTTTAGCCTGGTCGGATTGCCCAGGGCTTCCAGACGAGCTGCGGCGTCATCGATCTTCATGGAGCAAGCATGCTCTTCGGTTGCGAGCACTGTCAATCGATATTTCTAGTAATTTCGAAATACAGGATCGAGCGGATCGACATTGGCGTTGACTCGACGCATTTACTTCCATAACTCTGGATATATGGAAACGGAAGAAGCAGTTGTGACCCTCGCGGCGCTCGCACAATCGACCCGCCTGGAAGCGTTCCGAGCCCTGGTCAGGCACGAGCCCGACGGTGTTGCGGCCGGTGATCTTGCACGGCTGTTGGAGGTCCCTCCGAATACCCTGTCGGCGCATCTTGCAATCCTCACCCGCGCACGTCTTGTCACCTTCGAGCGGCGAAGCCGATCGATCGTTTATCGCGCCAATCTCAGCGAATTCCGCGACGTCGCAGTGTTCCTGCTCCGCGATTGCTGCAATGGCAGGCCGGAAGTTTGCGCGCCGGTCGTCGAGAGCCTGCAAACTTGCCGCCCTCCGAAACGCAGAGAGCGAACCCGCGGCTGAACGCAAGCACAACCAACTCCGCACAAGACGTGGCATCCGCATGAACATGTTCGAACGTTACCTCACCCTCTGGGTCGCGCTTTGCATCATCGCTGGCGTGGCGCTCGGGCACACCATGCCCGGAGTCTTCGGCGCGGTTGCAGCCGCTGAAATTGCCAAGGTCAACCTGCCGGTCGCGGTGCTCATCTGGCTGATGATCGTGCCGATGCTGCTGAAGATCGACTTCGGCTCGCTGGGCCAGGTGCGTGAGCACTGGCGGGGCGTCGGCGTGACGCTGTTCATCAACTGGGCGGTCAAGCCGTTCTCGATGGCGCTGCTCGGCTCGTTCTTCATCGGTCACGTCTTTGCACCATGGCTGCCGGCGGAACAGATACCTTCCTACGTCGCCGGCCTGATCCTGCTTGCCGCTGCTCCCTGTACCGCGATGGTGTTCGTGTGGTCGAATCTCTGTGAAGGCGAGCCTCACTACACGCTCAGCCAGGTCGCGCTGAACGACGTGATCATGGTGTTCCTGTTTGCGCCGTTGGTCGGATTCCTGCTCGGCATGGCGTCGATTACAGTTCCGTGGGAAACGCTGCTGCTGTCGGTCGTGCTGTACATCGTGGTGCCGGTGGCCGTGGCGCAGACATGGCGGCGTGCGTTGCTGCGCGAGGGCGGCGCCGCCTTCGCGCGGACGATGCGAACTCTGCAACCGCTCTCGCTGATCGCACTGCTCGCAACCCTGGTCCTCCTGTTCGGGTTTCAAGGCGAGCAGATCGTCCGACAACCGGTGGTCATCGTCATCCTCGCTGTGCCGATCCTCCTCCAGGTCTACCTGAATGCGGGACTTGCGTACTGGCTGAGCCGGCGTTTCGGCGTCGCCTGGTGCGTGGCGGCCCCGGCGGCCCTGATCGGCGCCAGCAACTTCTTTGAGCTCGCGGTCGCCGCCGCAATCAGCCTGTTTGGCCTTGAGTCCGGTGCCGCGCTGGCGACCGTCGTTGGCGTCCTGGTCGAGGTGCCGGTGATGCTTTCGGTCGTCCGTATCGTCAGGGCGACGAGAGCTTGGTATGAAACTGGAGCCGGCGCGGCCGCGCAGGCCATGGAGGTGCAGCAATGACCGTCACGATCTATCACAATCCGGCCTGCGGCACCTCGCGCAACGCGCTGGCGATGATCCGCCAGAGCGGCACCGAGCCCATCATCATTGAATACCTCAAGGCACCGCCGTCACGCGAGACGCTTCGCGAGCTGATTGACGCGATGGGCATTCCGGTCCGCGCGGTGCTGCGCGAGAAAGGCACGCCATACAAAGAGCTCGGCCTGGACGATCCGAAATGGACCGACGACCAATTGCTCGATTTCATGTTGGCCTACCCCATTCTCATCAATCGACCGATCGTGGTGACGCCGAAGGGCGTACGGTTGTGTCGACCGTCGGAGGCCGTCGTCGAGCTGCTCGAGCATCCGGTCGGACGGTTCGTCAAGGAGGACGGCGAAGTGGTCGAAACGAGGAGAGATAGGAACGATCTCTGAGAGCGGTGCTTGACAAGCATGACCCTTCGTAGCCGCGGATAGCTTTCGGTTCCTCACATGATGCCTCGATTGGCCGGAGTTCGAGAAGATCGCTTCCCGATCACTGTCAAGCCGACCGGGGCAGACGTGGCGATCGCGCGCGCTGTTGCCCGCAATGCCAGGGCCGCTCCGGAAAATATCGCGCGCACCCTGACCTTGGGCGCTGACGAGAAAATGTTGCTGGTACTTGCCTCGGTCGGATGGCTCGCCTCTCGGCGCGGCGGCACAGCGCTGCGTCGAGCTGGCAATCACGCGCTGCTCGTCACAGTCGCAGCTTCCCTCCTGCCGCACGTCATGAAGTCGCTGTTCAACCAAGAGCGCCCTGATCGCGTCATGGTGCTCAGCCACTTGCACGGCGTCCCGCTCTCTGGAAAGCATGATGACGCCTTTCCGTCGGGTCACGCGTTGCATATGGGCGCGTTGGCATCGGCGGCGGGAAGCCTGCCCTGCTGGCCGCGGAGAACGATCCGGGCACTCGCGCTTGGTCTGTCCCTGACGCGCATTGCCATTTTAGCCCATTGGGCGAGCGACGTCGTCGTGGGATTCGCGTTGGGAGCAATTTTGGAGCGGCTCCTGCGGCCGTGGACCGGCTACTCCGCCGAAGGGCCGAACGCACCGCGGCCGACACTCCGGAGGCAGCGAAAGTGAGCGAGTACGTCGTGCGCTTCCTCGTCGGCGGCGCCGCGGTATCCGCCTTCGCGATCCTTGGAGACGTGCTGCGTCCCAAGAGCTTCGCGGGCCTGTTCGGAGCCGCGCCATCGGTCGCGCTCGCGACGCTCGGAATCGCGATCCATCAGCACGGCGCGGACTATGCCGGCCTGCAAAGTTTCTCGATGATGGCTGGCGCGATTGCGCTGGCGGTCTACAGCGTTGCGGTTTGCCAGCTTCTCGTCCGCGCACGGATACGGGCCCTGCCCGCATCGCTGCTGTCGCTCGTGCTGTGGCTGATCGCGGCCTTCGGCCTGTGGACCGTCTTCTCCGGAGCACAGACATGACCGCGATCCGCGTGTCGACCTCATCCCTGAGAGAGAGCCGCTGGTACGAACACCTGGTCCGCTTTGCGCTCGGCGGCGCTGCGACCGTTTTCACCGGCATCGTCAGCAGCCGCTACGGTGCCTCAGTCGGCGGTCTCTTTCTCGCGCTCCCTGCGATCTTCTGCGCCAGCGCCACGCTGATTGAGGCACACGAAATTGGCCGCAAGCGGGACGCAGGTCTTGAGGGCCGGCGGCGCGGGCAGGACGCGGCTGCGCTCGATGCGGCTGGCACTGCCCTCGGGGCGCTCGGCATGCTGGCGTTCGCGGCGGTGTTCTGGGCGTTGGCCGAAAGCAACGTCCCCAGCGCGTTCGCCGCGGCCTCGCTGGCGTGGATTGTGGTCTCAGTTGCGGCTTGGTTCGCGCGCCGCAAGATCCGGTCTGTACGTGGAACAGAGCGATCTATCGGCGGTGCGGCGTCGCGAAGTCACTAGGACGTTGCGGCGCTTGCCGGCGGTCCACCGAACGGACGAGTGCGAGCGTGCAGCAGCCAAATATTCAAATGCGCCCCATGAGGGCTAAAATGACCACGATAATGAGGATCAAGCCAATCCCACCGCCGGGATAGTAGCCCCAGCCAGCGCTGTAAGGCCACGTTGGCAATGCTCCAATCAACAAGAGGATTAAAATGATAACGAGGATTGTGGACAACATCGCGCGCCTCGCGCCGTTGTTTCGGGATAAAAGCTAACGCGGCGAATTGCACACCGGTTCCTGACTTACGACGTCAGGCACCTTGTCGCTCGCGGCGCGGCATGCTTCGCCGCCGGCCAGCCGCGTTTCGCCGCTACCCTTGCAACCGCTTGTAGTCTAACGCCGCAATCGCTGTGACTTCGACATGAAAAGCCGCGAGCCGCGGCGTGGGCGAGCATAGTCGCTAGTGTAGCGACTTGAGCCAGTCATCGACGTCCTTGCGGATCTGATCCTTGGCCATGCCGTAGCGCTGTTGGAGCTTGCCCTCCAGCTGCTCGCGGTGGCCCTCGATCGTGTTGAGGTCGTCGTCAGTAAGCTTGCCCCATTTCTCCCTGGCCGCGCCCTTGAATTGCTTCCAATTGCCTTCGATTCGGTTCCAATCCATGACCATCTCCTGGAAGTGCTGATGGCCGCTCAACAGTCGCAGCCCGCGGACGTTCCTTGGGTGCCTGCTGCGGAGATCGCTCGCGTTCGGAACATTCGCTGTAGAGTGGCGTTCTGGCACCGGCTGCATTTTTGCGGTGAGGAGAACGCCATGAAGAAGATTTTGCTAACGTCCGCGGTCGCGGCGATCGTATCGACGGCCGCCCTGGCTCAGTCAACTGTTGGCACGACGACCGGTACCGGACATGTCGTGCAGATTGAACCGGAGTACCGTACGAGGATCCACACCTACGTTACCGAGCACAGGATCCGCCCGGTTGAAACGCGCGAGAAGATCGTTGTTGGTTCACCCGTGCCGCGCGACGTCGAGCTGGAAGCCGTGCCGCCCGAGTGGGGGCCGTCGCTCACGAAATATCGGTACGTGTACTCCGGCGACCGCGTGATGCTAGTCGATCCCGCGACTCGTACGGTCGTGCAGGAAGTAGAGTGACAAGGGCTCGGCGGGCCGTCGACTTGACTCGGCTCGCCGTCCGCCCGGTTTGAAACGAGACCATCCGAATCCAACCAGATTGTCGTCTGGCGGCAAAGCCGAAATTGTGCTGAGCGCGTGCTGACGTCTGTTACGCAGCGGAGCCGGAGACGCTGCCAGGAGCATTGTCGCTCGTATGGGGGCAAGCGGCCGCAGTCGCCAGAGCTGCCCCCTGCTGGGCAAGGATGTCGCCTACTCCTCCGCTTTATCGAGCTCCGCCGCGACCTGGCCGTAGTTCAACAATGCAACCAATGTCGTCCCGCCGACAATGTTGCCAAGCAGCGTCGGGATGAAAAAATCATAACCGTATTGGCCAAGTGATGCTTGCCCACGCGCCACCAGAAAAGCACACTCAACCGAACCTGCGATGATGTGGGAAAATTCGCCCAGTGCGACCACGTATGTCATGACCACGATGATATGCGCCCGCGATCCCTTCGCCGCTGGCAGAAGCCACATCATCAGTGCGATCAGCCAGCCTGCAAACACGGCGCGAAGGAATGTTGCCGAGAACGAACCTTCGACCGTGCGCCGGCCAAGCTCAAGAAACGCATCAGTGACCTTCGGTTCGAAGATCTCGGTATGCGCGAGACCGTATCCGATGGCCCACGTCCCCGCGATGTTCGAAGCAAGCACCAGTCCCCAAAGCTTGAGCACTTTCACTAGAATTGCGAGAGTGCGACGATGAAGCAGCGGCAGGATCGGCGTCAGCGTGTTCTCTGTGAATAGCTGCTGTCGTCCCAGGACCACGACGAGGAAGCCGACGGTATAGCCGAGCGGCGCGAAAAGTCGCCGTGCTGCCTCGTCGGATATTGCGGCGTGGAATTCTCCCCTGCACCACGAGTGACAGGCCGATCGACAGACCTGCGGCAAGCCCCGATATGAGGATGGCCCACCAGTGGCGCTTCAGTTCCTGCTCGCCCTCCGCCCGGATCGTCTCATGAATTAATGCGGCGCTCGGTCTGCTTTGGGACTCGATCTCCTTCGTCTGCTGAGGCGAGACGCCGTCGAGCTTCGACGCTGCGCTGAATGAGGTTGGCTCGCTCGGCTTTTCCACGCTTGGCGCTCAAGAGGGCTGGTCTTGGAGCTCCAAAGCTTCTGATGACGATCCGTTCCTCTTGCGTGGCCGCGGGGATTCAAGTGGGTCGCGCACGCTCTCCGGATGACTGGAACGCGGCCAGCCAGCGGCCCCGTTCATCCGCAACCAACGCATCCCGCCGTGCCCGACGGAGGAACAGAGGCCCACAGCGCGTGTTGACGGAGGCCACCTTGCACGGCTTGTTCGAGAATCAGGATGGTAGACGAAACGATGACGACCTCCGGCATCGCCACGCACGGCGCCTCGCGCCTGCAATTGGTCGAGATTGATAGCTTCAACATCGAGCTAAAGGACGAAGACGGATTTCTTGGAGACCGCGCCAGCAAGGGTGCTTTCCGGGACATCTTGGATAAATGGCGGAAGCCGCTACGCAAGACCGGCGAAGACCCCTTCGGGGAGGAATCCTCGGAGAACGTCAGCAAGAAGGTACTGGACGCCGTATTGGTCGGCGAGGACACCAAAGCGGCCGCAGTCGTGCAAAGCGTCATTGAGGACTTCGCTCGGGAGCTCGCCTATGTGGCCCGACGCCTCCTCAAGTCGAAGGCCTGGGAGAAGACCGAACGCATCGTCGTGGGCGGTGGTTTCCGCCTCAGCCGACTCGGCGAGCTCGCCATTGCCCGCACCGAAATCATTCTCAAGGCAGAGGGCTTCAAAGTTGAGATGGTTCCGATCCGCCATCACCCGGACGAAGCCGGGTTGATCGGCGCACTGCACCTTGCGCCCTCCTGGATCTTCGATGGCCACGACTCGATTCTGGCCGTCGACATCGGCGGCAGCAATATCCGCTGCGGCGTTGTAGAGACGCGGCGAAAGAAGTCTCCGGACCTTTCCAAGGCGACCGTCTGGAAGTTCGAGCTTTGGCGTGTTGCTCACGACGAGCCGAGCCGCGACGGGGCAGTCAAACATCTGATCAAGATGCTCCAGGGTCTGATCGCCAAAGCGGAGAAGGAGGGATTCGAACTCGCGCCGTTCATAGGCATCTCCTGTCCCGGCGTCATCAAAAGCGATGGCTCTATCGAGAAGGGTGCGCAGAACCTGCCTGGCAATTGGGAGAGCAGCAAGTTCAACCTGCCTGCCAACCTGATCGAAGCCATCCCGCAGATCGGCGAGCAAGATACCGCCATCGTCATGCACAACGACGGCGTGGTGCAGGGATTGTCCGAAATGCCCTTCATGCGGGACGTGAAGCGTTGGGGCGTGTTGACCATCGGGACCGGTCTCGGCAATGCTCGCTTCACCAACCGAAATGGCAAGGGTTAACCGCCGCTCCGCGCGAGATCCCGTAACCAATAACAACACAAGGCGCCGATGGCTCTGGCAGAAGCATGATCCAGTATTCCAGAGGCAGCAGTGATTGATCCGAGAGGCCGCAGCGTACTGGATCCCCCGCATGCGCGGGGGGATGACGGCGGAGAGAGGGGGTGCATCGCGGAGCCTGTCATCGGGCGCGCGTTCGCGCGACCCGTTGGCTCATCGCAATGACGGGGTGAGACATCGGGCGAGGCCTATCCCCAGCGTCGTCCCGGCCGAGTGCGCAATTGCGCAGGGGGCCGGGACCCATTACCCCAAATGTTTATTGTTGCGCGGCGCCGGGCCACGGTCCCATTCATCGCCAAGTGCGGCGGTTATGGGTTCTGGCCTTCGCCAGGACGACATCGTCGATTGCGACGCACCAAATGCAATCCGTCGCTCGCAAGGATGTGACGAAAGCCCGTCACGAGGAGCGCTCCGCGCGGAGATCGAAACCGTTGCCGCCTACCCGCAATTTTCGTACATCGGTCGTGCAATGACCACGCAACTCTCCCCCAATTCCGTCGACGTGCTGCTGTTCGATATCGGCCGCGTCGTGCTCGATATCAGCTTCGACAGGGTGATGGCGCGCTGGGCGGAAGACGCCGGCTGCGCGCCTGCCGATCTCGCCGGACGCTTCGTCGTCGACGACAGCTTCAAGCACCACGAGATCGGCAAGGTCGACGACGCAACGTTTTTCGCGAACCTGCGCCGGTCACTCGGCATCGACCTGACCGATGCGCAGTTCCTCGAGGGCTGGAATGCGATCTTCACCGGCGAAATGCCGGGGATCGCGCCGCTGCTGGCGACGGCCGCGCGGCGGCTGCCGCTCTATGCCTTCTCCAACACCAACCCGGCCCATGTCGCGCATTTCTCGGTCGCCTATGCCGACGTGCTCAGCCATTTCCGCGACGTGTTCCTGTCGTCGGCGATCGGCCTTCGAAAACCGGACGCCGAGGCCTACGATCATGTGGTAAAAGCGATCGGCGTGCCGGCGTCGCGGATCCTGTTCTTCGACGATACGGCGGCCAATATCGAGGGCGCGCGGGCGCGCGGCCTTCGTGCCATCCACGTGACATCGACGGATGACGTGGCAAGGGCACTCGCCGCACTTGGAATATGAAGACCTTGAGATTTGAGGAGCCCTGCCCGTGGCCCTGATGCCGGTTGCCGATGCCCTGTCTGCCGTTCTCGCCGGCGCCGAGCCGCTGCCGGAAGAGACGGTCGCGCTCGATGCCGCCTATCACCGCACGCTGGCACGCGATGTCGCCGCGCGGCGCACGCAGCCGCCGCAGCCGATGTCGGCGATGGACGGCTATGCGGTGCGCGCGGCCGCTGCGTCCGACCTGTCGGCTAGGCTGCGGGTGATCGGCGAAGTCGCGGCCGGGCGGCCGTTCGAGCGCACGGTCGGCGTGGGCGAAGCGGTACGGATCTTCACCGGCGGCGTGATCCCCGACGGCGCTGACGCCGTCATCATCCAGGAAGATACCAGGACTGACGGCGACCACATCACGATCACCGAGGCCGCCGCGAAGGGACGGCACATCCGCCTCGCGGGCGTCGACTTCCGCGAGGGCGATGTGCTCCTTGCGGCCGGCAGCCGCCTCTCCGACCGCGCGCTGTCGCTCGCCGCGGCCATGAACTATCCGGAACTCGCCGTGCGCCGCCGGCCGAAGGTCGCGGTGCTGGCAACCGGCGACGAGCTGGTGATGCCGGGCTGCAGCCCCGGCCCCGGCCAGATCGTCTATTCCAACGGCTACGCGCTGCGGGCGCTGGCCCGCGCCGAGGGCGCAGAGACCGTCGATCTCGGGATCGCTGCCGACACGGTGGCGGCCACCACCTCCGGTATCCGCCGGGCACGGGAGGCGGACGCCGACATCCTGATCACCACCGGCGGCGCCTCCGTCGGCGACCATGATCTCGTCAAGCAGTCGCTGGAGGCCGAGGGCGTCCAGATGGCGTTCTGGCGGATCGCGATGCGGCCGGGCAAGCCAATGATGCACGGCCGATTGGGAACGATGCGGGTGATCGGCCTGCCCGGAAATCCGGTGTCGTCCTATGTCTGCGCCTTCCTGTTTCTGGTGCCGTTGATTCGGGCCCTCAGCGGCCGAAACGTGATTCATCATGTCCGCAAGAGCGCCCTGCTCGGCCATGACCTCGCCGCCAACGATCAGCGCGAGGACTATCTCCGGGCCCGCCTCGAGGAGCGTGGCGACGGCACGTTGATCGCAACACCCGTCAGCCAGCAGGACAGCTCGCTGCTGGGAAATCTCGCTGCGGCACGGGCACTTGTGATCCGTCCGCCGTTCGCACCCGCGGCCGTCCAAGGCGAGGCGTGCGAGATTCTGACACTGCCCGAATGAGACGTTGCCGCCGCGCCGATCAGGCACTGTCGGCTGCATTCACCGGAAATTAAGTGGTTGCGGAACACATATCGAACATATAGTGTCCGTTCATGATTTGTTTCGAGTACTGGTGTCCACGAATGGGAGCGCACTGAGGAGTGTCAGAAGTTTTCGCGCTCCCGATCAGGCTCCCTGAAGGTCTCGGAATCGAACGACGCTATCAACCGGGGGAATACTCGAGATGCTCACGCGCAAACAGTACGAACTTCTGCGTTTCATCAATGAACGTCTGAAAGAGGCCGGCGTCCCGCCCTCCTTCGACGAGATGAAGGATGCGCTCGACCTGCGCTCGAAGTCCGGTATCCACCGCCTCATTACAGCGCTGGAAGAGCGCGGCTTCATCCGCCGCCTGCCGAACCGCGCCCGCGCCATCGAGGTGATCAAGCTTCCCGAGCTGTCGGCCGGCGGCAGCAACGGCCGCCGCGGCTTCACCCCGAGCGTGATCGAGGGCACGCTCGGCAAGCGCAGCAGCACGCCGCCGATCGCCGAGGATGATGGCAACCGTCCGGTCGCCGTCCCCGTGATGGGCCGGATTGCGGCCGGTACGCCGATTGAGGCACTGCAGACGCGCAGCCATACCATCAGCGTGCCACCGGACATGCTCGGCGCCGGCGAGCATTATGCCCTGGAGGTGCGTGGCGACTCCATGGTCGACGCCGGCATCCTCGACGGCGATATGGCGCTGATCCAGCGCAACGACACCGCCAATACCGGCGACATTGTGGTGGCGCTGATCGACGAGGAGGAAGCGACGCTAAAGCGTTTCCGGCGCCGCGGCGCATCGATCGCGCTCGAGCCGGCCAACACCGCCTATGAAGTGCGCATCCTGCCGCCAAACCGCGTGCGAATCCAGGGCAAGCTGATCGGGCTCTATCGCAAATACTGACCGCGCCCCTGGTCCAGGCGCGACCGCGTGCAGCGCGTCGTGCGTATGTGCAGTCGCACATCCATTGCGAGGGAACGAGCAGCGCGCAACGCCGTTGCTTCATGGACTGCGCTGCGTGAGTGCCTCCGGCGCGTCCTGATACCACCGGGACGGTGTAGCGTGTTTGTGATCGGAGGCTCGCGCGGCCAGTCGTACAATCGCCCAGAAACGGGAAGAACCTCGTTTGCTGTCGTCCACTCTGGTAGAGGCCCACGCCTCAGGAGAGGCACGGGTCGCTATCTCGAAATGAGGAGCCATCCGATGTGTGACTATAGTCTGCACGCCGTGGCATCGCGCCCCGCCATTGTCGGAGAGACGCTGATCACCACGACATTCCGCGGCACGTCAACCCGCGGCTTTGCTTCGGAGAGCGATCCGACTGTCGCGGTCTGCATGCTGCCCGGCACCGAGCTCGCGTTCGTCGAGAACGTCCGCTACGACAGCCGCTGGATCTGGACCAAGACAATCGGCTTCCGCGTCGGCGTGTTCAACGAAGTCGAGCCCGACGTGCCCGATCGTCATCATGATGCGGTCGAATTCCCCGACGGCAGCCACGTGCTGGTGACCCAGCTCGTCGAAGGACAACGCGTCACCGTGCTGCAGCTACCTGCCCTCCACCCGCCCGTCGTCGAGAAGCCGAAGGCGGTCGAGCGGCGGCCCTCTGCATTCGCGTCGCTGTTTTTGGGTTGAGCGCATCATGGCCGCTGGATGAATTGTCCGGCGGCGGTGACCTAAGCGATTTCGAGCGACCCCGGACTTAAGGCTCCGGGGCGCATCGGGGATTTGCGTTAGACCGCGCCTTGGCGCATCATCGGACACGGACAAGGACGTGCTCGGTGGTCGACAAGGTCACATGGCAAAGGGCTGGACGCGTCACGGAGCCGGGCCGCTACATGTTCCGGTTCGGCTGGCTGACGGTGACGGCCGACGACCTGAAGGTCTGGCAGCAATTTCCCGAAGCGACGTTCACCCTCGTCAGAAAGCCAAACGCGAACCCGGACTCGGACGAGTACCATCTCGGCGCCTTTGACCTGCCGACCACCACTCCTCTGCCCGATCAGCCTTAGTCGTCGCCTTGCAGATCAGCCTCTGCCGGGGTCGCGTCGACCGCCGGGCGCGGCGCGCGGCCGGGTACGCGCAGCGTGGCCTCGTCCTCGGTATCGCCGGGAACCGCCGGCGACCACGGCCGGTCGATCCCGCCGGGCCTGACCGCATCGACGGCAAAGCCGCCGCCGGTGCGGCGCAGCATCAGGGCGCCGTGGCGCCGCAGCCGCTCGGCATCGATCACGGAGGCCGCGCAGCCCTGCGGCACCGGACGGGCCGTCAGAATCAGCGCCGCCCGCTCGCAATCGTCGACCAGCGCCTCGGGCCGCATCGCCAACGAAACCAGCATGCCTCCGGTCCCCTCAGCCACGCAGCCGCTCTCGTCGCAGGAGACCCCGTCCGCGAGCGAGGGATCGGCGGCCGTCCGCGCATCGGCATCCGCCGCCAGCCATTCCTTCACCAGAAAGGCATCCTTGCCGCTTCGCATCAGATGCAGCCGCCCGTCGCCGCCGCGGACCGCGACATTGCGGCCGTCGGCGGAGACCAGGACGTCCGGCTGCGGCACCCGCAGCGCCCAGATCAGCGCCACCGCAAGCAGGGCCGCGCCCGACCAGCGCAGCGGCGTCCGAAGCAGGCCGAGCAGGACGAGGCCGGCGCTCGCCACGATCAGCGGCCCGGTGCCGAACGCGGCCATCCGCCCGACCGCGCCCGGCAGGGCCGCGACCCACTGCGTGACCACGATCATCCAGTCGATGCCGACGCCCATGATCGCCCAGAACACGCCGTCGAACCCGAACGGCATGGCTGCGAGCCCGAGCAGGCCCGCCGGCATCACCACCGCCGACACCACCGGCATCGCCGCGAGATTGGCGAGCAGCCCGTAGGGCGTCACGCGATGGAAATGGAAGGCGGCATAGGGCGTGGTCGCGAGCCCGGCGACCAGCGAGGCCAACACCAGCATCGCGATCTCACGCCCGCCCCACAACGCCACCCGCGCCGTCACCGAATGATCGGGTGAGGCGAGCAGGCTCGGCATCCCGATCTGCACCAGCGCCACCAGCCCGAGGGTCGCCGCAAACGACATCTGAAAGCTCGGATGCACCAGCGCTTCGGGCGCGATCACGAGCACGATCAGCGCAGCCACCGCCAGCGTGCGAAAGGTGATCGCACGGCGGTCGACGATCACGGCGATCAGCACCACCGCCGTCATGAAAAACGATCGCTGGGTCGCGACCTCCGCCCCTGACAGCATGAGGTAGAAGGCGGCGGCGACGAGCGCCGCGGCGGCCGCCCATTTCTTGATCGGATGGCCCGCCGCGAGCGCCGGGAACAGCGCGAGCAGCGCGCGCACGGCAAAGAACACCACGCCCGCGACGACGGCCATGTGGTAGCCGGAGATCGACAGCACGTGGCCAAGCCCCGAGATGAACATCGCGTCGTTGACCGGCGCCGTGATCGCATCGCGCCGGCCGGTGAGCAGCGCGGTCGCGATCGCGCGCTGGTCGCCGTCGAGCGTGGTGCGGATGCGTGCATCGATCGCGTCGCGCAGGCCCTGCATGAGGGCGGAGTAGCGCAAGGCGAGGCCGCCGCTCGCCGGCGGCTCCGTCGTCTTGACCGAGCCCATCACGAAGCCGGAGGCGCCGATGCCCTGGAAATAGAGATCGCGGCCGAAATCATAGGAGCCCGGGCGCTGCGGGCCGAGCGGCGGCAACAGCCGCGCCTTCAATTGGACGAAGCTGCCGACTTCTGGGGCGGTGCCCTTCTTCACCGAAAGCCGTACGCGCTCGAGCTTCGTCGTGTCGCGCGGGCTCTCGATCGAGACGACACGTAACACGAAGCGGTCGGTCTTCTCGCGGATATCGCGCGTCTCGACGAAGCCGGTCAGCGCCACCGAGAACATCGGCCGCGCCAGCACGGTATGCGCGACGCGCGCCGTCCTCCAGGTCGCGGTGGCGAAGCCCGCGGCCACCGCTGCCACCATCACGATCACCGGAAACAGCCGCTGCCGCCTCAGCAGGAACGCGAGAACACACAACGCGACCGCGACGGCGCCGGTGACCCACAGCACCGGCTCATGCTCGGCCGCGAAATAGAACGCGATGCCGGTGCCGAATGCCACCGGCACCCATGGCAACAGCCGTCCGGCGCCGGCCTCGGCGCGGGCCCACTGCCGCAATGTCTCGACGACGGGCGGCCAGACGCTGAGGCGCGCCGGGACGTAGCCACCGGCCGGAATGGCCGCGCGCGGCGGCCATGTCCCCGCGTAGCCGCGTTTGCCGCCCGGCGTCGTGCCCTGCTCCGCCATCTCGCTTGCGATCCCTGCCGGGTCGCAAAGCTAGCGGATGCCGCAGTCAGCCGACTAGCGGAACGAAGCGGAAACGCCTGCGGGACACCACTGCTGATCGAGAAGGGAGGATTGAAGGGTTAGCCCTTCCCGCCGACTTCCTTGGCGAAGGTGTCGCGCAGGCCGATCGTCCGATTGAACACGAGCTTGTCGGGGGTGGAGTCCGGATCGCGCACGAAATAGCCCTGCCGCTCGAACTGCATCGCCTCGGGCGAATTGCTTTCGGCGATCGCCGGCTCGACGCGCGCGTCCGTCAGCACCTCGAGCGACTGCGGGTTGAGGTCGGCGGCGAAATCGGCCGCGTTCGGGCTCGGATTGGCGAAGAGCTGGTTGTAGATGCGGATCTCCGCGGGCTTCGACTGTGCCGCCGGCAGCCAGTGCATCGTCGCCTTCACCTTGCGGCCGTCGGGCGCATTGCCGCCCTTGGTCGCGGGATCGTAGGTGCAGCGCAGCTCGACGATCTCGCCGGCGTCGTTCTTGACCACGCTCGTGCACTTGATGAAATACGCATAGCGCAACCGCACCTCGTTGCCGGGCGAGAGGCGGAAGAACTTCTTCGGCGGGTTCTCCATGAAGTCGTCGCGCTCGATATAGAGCTCGCGGCCGAACGCGATCTTGCGGGTGCCGGCCTCCGGATTGTCCGGGTGGTTAATGGCCTCGATCTCCTCGACCTGCCCGTCCGGATAGTTCTCGATCACGACCTTCAGCGGCCGCAGCACCGCCATACGGCGCAGCGCGGTGCGGTTGAGCTCCTCGCGGATGCAGAATTCGAGCATGCCGACGTCGACCACGCTGTTGGCCTTGGCAACGCCGATCCGCTTGATGAATTCACGCACCGCGGCCGGCGGCACACCGCGCCGCTTCAGGCCGGCGATGGTCGGCATGCGCGGGTCGTCCCACCCCGAGACATGGCCGTCGCGCACGAGCTGGGTCAGCACGCGCTTGGACAGCAGCGTGTAAGTCAGGTTCAGCCGCGCGAACTCATACTGATGCGGCTTCGACGGCACCGGCAGCTTGTCGAGCAGCCAATCGTAGAGCGGCCGGTGATCCTCGAATTCGAGCGTGCAGATCGAATGGGTGATGCCCTCGATGGCGTCCGACTGGCCGTGGGCGTAGTCGTAGCTGGGATAGATCGCCCATTTGTCGCCGGTGCGCGGATGGTGGGCGTGCAGGATGCGATACAGCACGGGATCGCGCAGGTTGATATTGCCTGCGGCCATGTCGATCTTGGCGCGCAGGACCCGGGCGCCGTTCGGAAACTCGCCCGCCTTCATGCGGCGGAACAGGTCGAGGTTCTCCTCGACGGAGCGCTCGCGGAACGGCGAGTTCTTGCCGGGCTCGGTCAGCGTGCCACGCGAGGCACGAATCTCCTCCTGCGACTGGTCGTCGACATAGGCATAGCCGGCTTTGATCAGGCCCTCGGCCCACTCGTACAGCCGCTCAAAATAGTCGGAGGCGAAGAACAGGTTGGTTCCCCAATCGTAGCCGAGCCAATGGACGTCGGCCTGGATGGAATCGATGTATTCCTGCTCCTCCTTGGTCGGATTGGTATCGTCGAAGCGCAGATTGCACTGGCCGGCGAACTCCTGGGCGATGCCGAAGTTGAGGGCAATCGACTTGGCGTGGCCGATGTGCAGATAGCCGTTCGGCTCCGGCGGGAAGCGCGTCACGATCCGGCTGTGCTTGTGGGAGGAGAGATCGGCCTGGACGATGTCGCGGATGAAGTCGCGCCCTGCCTCTGCCGTCGCCGTATCAGTCGTCATCTATAGGTTCCCTGGAGGAGTCTGGCCGACCTTCTGCCAAATTCGTGCCGCTGGGCCAAGTCTCGTTTCCAAGCCTGGTTTGAGGCCGTTGACCCAACCTAGGCTTTAGTTATGTCCGGTTCCTGCTATACACCACCGCCGTTCACGCATACGCCTCGTCCGATCATGACCGAATCCGTCGTTACCCGTTTCGCCCCCTCACCCACCGGCTTCCTCCATATCGGAGGTGCCCGCACCGCGCTGTTCAACTGGCTCTATGCCAAGAAGCGCGGCGGCAAGATGCTGCTCCGGATCGAGGATACCGACCGCGAACGCTCAACCAAGGAAGCCATCGACGCGATCCTGGACGGCCTGCGGTGGCTCGAGCTCGATTGGGACGGCGAGGTCATCTACCAGTTCAGCCGCGCCGCTCGTCATCGCGAGGTCGCCGAGAGCCTGCTTGCCTCGGGCCGCGCCTATTACTGCTATGCCACCGCGGAGGAGCTGACCGCGATGCGCGAGAAAGCGCGCGCCGAGGGCCGCACCCGCCTCTATAACGGCATGTGGCGCGACCGTGATCCCGCCACGGCGCCTGATGGCATCAAGCCGACCATCCGACTGAAGGCGCCGCAAACCGGCGAGACCGTGATCGAGGATCAGGTGCAGGGCCGCGTGGTCTGGCAGAACGAGAACCTCGACGACCTCGTGCTGCTGCGCGGCGACGGCACGCCGACCTACATGCTCGCGGTCGTGGTTGATGACCACGACATGGGCGTCACCCATGTGATCCGCGGCGACGATCACCTGATCAATGCCGCGCGGCAGAAGCAGATCTACGACGCGCTGGAATGGGAGCTGCCGAGCATGTCCCACATTCCGCTGATCCACGGTCCCGACGGCTCGAAACTGTCGAAGCGCCATGGCGCGCTCGGCGTCGACGCCTATCGCGCCATGGGCTATCTGCCCGCGGCGTTGCGCAACTATCTGGTCCGGCTCGGCTGGAGCCACGGCGATCAGGAGATCTTCTCGACCGAGGAGATGATCGACGCGTTCGACCTTTCCGGCGTCGGCCGCTCCGCCGCTCGGTTCGACTTCGCCAAGCTCGAGAATCTCAACGGCCACTACATCCGCCATAGCGACGATCAATCCCTCGTGACCCAGTTCGAGAAGGTGCTGGACTACGTTCCCGAGGGCGCCGCGCTGAAGGCCAAGCTCAACGACACCACACGCGCGCAATTGCTGCGGGCGATGCCGAGCCTTAAGGAGCGCGCCAAAACGCTGATCGAATTGATCAGTGGCGCCTATTTCATTTTCGCCGATCGCCCGCTCGACATCGAGCCGAAAGCGGCCGCGCTGCTGACGCCGGAAACGCGTGCGTTGATCGGCCGGCTGCGCGCGGCGCTGGACGCGGTGAACGACTGGACCGCGCAGACGACCGAGACCGCGATGCGGAATTTCGCCGAGCAGAACAATCTGAAGCTCGGCGCTGTCGCGCAGCCGCTACGAGTGGCATTGACGGGACGTACAACGTCGCCGGGCATATTCGACGTTCTCGCCGTCCTGGGACGTCAGGAATGCCTTGCCCGCCTCGCCGATCAGGCGGCGTAATCCTGCATGGACCCCTTCCAGGGTCCATCTTGCAGCGCACATTGCAATAAGCTACCCATCTTCGGACGCTTTCTAGCCAAGCCGTCCCGCACCGCCACGCGCCGCAAAACCGGCGACCGGGCCAGGTCGGATTACTCAACGAATTCATCGGGGATATCACGATGGACGAAAAATCCAGCAAGACAGCCACACTCACCATCGGCAACAAGACCTACGATTTCCCGATACTGAGCGGCACCGTTGGGCCTGATGTCATCGACATCGCCAAGCTCTACGGCCAGGCGGGTGTGTTCACCTACGATCCTGGCTTCACCTCGACCGGTAGCTGCCAGTCCAAGATCACCTACATCGACGGCGACGCCGGTGTGCTCGAATACCGTGGCTATCCGATCGAGCAGCTCGCCGAACATGGCGACTTCCTCGAGACCTGCTACCTCTTGCTCTACGGGGAGCTTCCGAGCCCCGAGCAGAAAAAGAAGTTCGATTACACGGTCACGCACCACACCATGGTGCATGAGCAGATGGCCCGCTTCTTCCAGGGCTTCCGCCGCGACGCCCACCCGATGGCGATCATGGTCGCAGCGGTCGGTGCGCTCGCTGCGTTCTATCACGACTCCACCGACATCAATGATCCGCAGCAGCGGATGATCGCCTCGATCCGGATGATCGCCAAGATTCCGACGCTCGCGGCGATGGCCTACAAATACACGGTCGGCCAACCCTTCGTGTATCCGAAGAACGAGCTCTCGTTTGCCGAGAACTTCCTCAACATGTGCTTCGCAGTGCCCTGCGAGGACTACAAGATCAACCCTGTCCTCGCCGACGCGCTCGACAAGATCTTCATCCTGCATGCCGACCACGAGCAGAACGCGTCGACCTCCACCGTGCGCATCGCGGGCTCCTCGGGTGCCAATCCGTTCGCCTGCATCGCCGCCGGCATTGCCTGCCTGTGGGGTCCGGCGCATGGCGGCGCCAACGAGGCCGCGCTGAACATGCTCTACAGCATCGGCAAGGTCGAAAACATTCCGGACTTCATCGCCAAGGTGAAGGACAAGAACAGCGAAGTCCGCCTGATGGGCTTCGGCCACCGCGTCTACAAGAACTACGACCCACGCGCCAAGATCATGCAGAAGATGTGTCACGCGGTGCTCAAGGAGACCGGGCATGGTGACGATCCGATGCTCAAGGTCGCGTTGGAGCTCGAGAAGATCGCGCTCAACGATCAGTATTTCATCGATCGTAAGCTCTACCCGAACGTCGACTTCTATTCGGGCATCACGCTGAAGGCGATGGGCTTCCCGGTCTCGATGTTCACGGTGCTGTTCGCGGTCGCCCGCACGGTCGGCTGGATCAGCCAGTGGAGCGAGATGATCGAGGATCCGCAGCAGAAGATCGGTCGTCCGCGCCAGCTCTACACCGGCGTCGCCCGCCGCGACTACGTTCCGATCGACAAGCGCAAGTAAGCTCCTTCGCTTACGCTTCCAAGCGGCGCCATCATTCCCGATGGCGCCGTTTTCGTTTGCCTCGCGCGACTTCGGTCGCGAGCGCGTCGAGGCGTGGCAGCCAGAACGCCCTGAACCTGTCGAGCCAGTCGTCGACCTCGCGCAGCCGCCCCGGCTCGACCGCATAGATGCGGCGCGTGCCGTCGGCGCGCACCGATGCAAAGCCGGCATCCCGCAGGATCCGCAGTTGCTGCGATACCGCCGACTGGGTGATCCCGAAGTCGCGCTGCACGACGGCAACGATGTCACCCGAACTGTGCTCGCCGCTGGCGAGCAATTCCAGAATGCGCCGGCGAACGGGATCGCCGAGGATGTCGAAGGCGTGCACGGATCGCTAGTCTCCGCTCGCCGGCTCCGGCTCGCCGCAATAAAATGCCGTCGTGTTGGCTGCGGCCCTCCGCGCGGCGGCTTCCTCCGTGCCCTCAGCAATCGACGCCCTGCACCAATCTGCTGCGGCGGATGAAATCCTTGCCGTCGTCAGAGCCAGGCCACGCCCCGGCTGCGGCGCGGTCGAATTCCTGCCCGACACCCGTAGCCAGATAGAGAGCGAGCCCGATCAGGGCGAGATCCCAGCCAACGCCGACAGCCCCCGGTCCGTAGCGATCCCAGAAGTCACCCTCGATCATCGAGAGATGCTCCAGTTCAAGGCGCGTTCCCCCGGAGCGATCATCGGCCAGCGTCACGGTCACCCAGCTCCGGGTGCCCATGGCCTCCCAGGTCACTGCGAGCCGGCGCGGCGGCTCGCAGGTCGTGATCTCGCCGCCCGCCTGACCCTCGAACTTGTACCGCCCGCCAAGTCGCAGATCGCCCGAAATCGGCAGGAACCAGCGCGGAATACGTTCGGGATTGGTCAGCGCATCCCAGAGATCCGCGATGTCGGTGTCGTAGCTCCGGGTCGCGATCACAGCGCGCGCCGGCTTGCCGTCGCGCTCCCTGACGGCGACTTCGCGAACGACGGCTCCGGCATAGGCGATCGGATCGATTTTCATGGGCGGTCTCGCGGTAATATTAGCTGTATCTAATATCAGTACAGTCTAATATTTTGGGCAAGCCGAACTCGTGCGGCCAGATGCCGCCCACGGCTTGCTGAGGGTGTGCTTCTAGCCTGACGCTCGGCTCATTGTCGCCAGCACGATGTCGGCGGCGCGCACGCTTGCCGGCTGGTTGCCGGTCGTCATTTTCGCATCCAGCGTCCCGAACGCCACGAGCTGGCGCAGCCGCTCCGGTGAATCCGCAAGCACGTCGCCAAGCGCTTGCGCGAGCTTCTCAGGGGTGCAGTTCTCTTGCAGAAACTCCGGGATGATCTCGCTGCCGATCACGAGATTGGCGAGGATTACCGATGACACCCGGATCGCGCGGCGCAGGATGAACGCCTCGGCCGCGCCGACGCGATAGGCCGTCACCATCGGAATGCCTGACAGCGCAAGCTCCAGCGTCACGGTGCCCGACTTGGCCAACGCGGCGCGCGCGATGCGGAAGGCCGCGCGCTTCTCGGTCTCGCCGACCGCGACCCTCGGCACGATCGGCCACGACGCCACACCCTCGCGCACCATCGTCTCGAGATGCGGCATGGTCGGAAGCACGAGCTCGAATGTCGTGCGCTCGCCAAGTTGCCCGAGCGCCGCGCCGAACAGCGCCAGATGATGCCTGATCTCGCTGCGCCGGCTGCCGGGCAGAACGAGCAGAACCGGCGGCTCGGCGTCGCGTCGCTTCTGTTCCTCCGCGTTGGGCCGGAGCGAACTCAACTGCTCGGTCAAGGAATGGCCGACATAGCTGCATGGGGGCCCCTGCAGCTTGCGGTATTCCTCGGGCTCGAACGGCAGCAATGCCAGCACGTGATCGACATAGCCGCGCATTGCACGCGCCCTGCCCGGCCGCCAGGCCCAGACCGAGGGCGAGACGTAATCGACAATCGGAATGTTCGGATTGCGCGCGCGGACGCGGCGGGCAACGCGATGGGTGAAATCGGGGCTGTCGATGATCACGAGCATGTCCGGCGCCTCGTCGAGCACCGCATCCGCCGTGCGGCGGATCAATTGCAGGATCTTCGGCAATTGCTTCACGACCGCGGCAAGGCCCATGATCGACAGCTCTTCGATCGGGAACAGCGGCGTGATGCCTTCGCCGGTCATCTGCCGGCCACCGACGCCGGAGAAACGTACGGCGTCGCCGAGGCGCTGGCGCAGCACCTTCATCAGCGCAGCGCCGAGCCGATCGCCGGATTCCTCGGTCGCGATGAGGAAGATCTTCCGGACAATGGCGGGATTGCTCGCCTGCATCGTCAACCGGCCAACCCGATGACGAAGATCTGCTTGGCATCGGCGGTCTCGATCAGGGCCTGTGGTTCGGCGGCGAGCGTATTGCCGGCGATCACCGCGATGCCTGCGATGCCCGCTGCGGCCGCGCCCTCGACCGTCCGCGGGCCGATCGTCGGCAGGTCGAAGCGCAGATCCTGCCTGCTCTTGGGCGCTTTCACCAGCACGCCGCGACCTGCCTTGGCGCGGATACGTCCCTCGGCACGCAGGCGCGCCACGCGCGCCAGCAGCCCGTCGGTGCCCTCGATGTCCTCGACCGCGACCACGTGACCATCGATCACGACGGCCGCCTGTCCGATGTCGAACGGACCGAGCGCATCCAGCACGCCGCGTCCCCGCGCAATGTCGGCAAGCGCGCTGCCGTCAGGCACCGCACGCGTGACGGCGCCTTCCGGCATCAGCAAATCCGGCGCGACGTCCTTGATTCCGACCATGCGAAATCCCTGCTGCTCGAGAATTTTGCCGACGCTCGACAGCAGGTGATCGTCACCGCCGCGAAACGCGCGTACGACATGGCCGAGCACACGCAGCGTGCCCCAGTCGAGCCGGATCTCGGACAGCGCCGGGCGCACCAGGGTGCCGATGAAGATCAGGTCGCGGCAGCCCTCGTCGCGGAACAGCCTCGTCGCCCGCCCGAGCTGGCCGACTGAGATCCAGCGGTGACGAAACCGCTGCGCGCGCGCCGGGTCGCAGGCGCCGCGCAATGCGAACAGCACCGGCGTGATGCCGCGCGCGACGAGCGAATCCGCCACCGCAAACGGCATGGCGCCACCACCGGCGATCACGCCGACCGGCGAGGAGATCGAAGGCGCCGCTGACGTCATGCTGGCGGCCATGTCGCGCTCAGTTGGTATTCGCAGGAAGGCAAAGCGCGCGGTGCTTGCCGCCGTCGATGAAGGCGAGGATCTCGGCGATCGCAGGGTCCTCGCCGGCCAGCGGCTGCGCGGACGCCAGCCGCTCGGCAAAAATGCCCGGGCCGTGGAACAGCTTTTGATAGAACGCCCGCACCGTCGCCAGCCGCTGCTTGGTGAACTGGCGGCGCTTCATGCCGATGATGTTGAGCCCCTCGAGCACGGCATACTGACCGTTGGCGAGTCCGAACGGGATGATATCGCCGCGCACGCCGCAGACGCCGCCGATCATCACCTGAGGACCGACGCGGGTGAACTGGTGCACCGCCGACAGGCCGCCGATATAGACGAAATCGCCGATCTCGCAATGGCCGCCGAGCGTCGCCGAGGTGGCGAAGATCACGTTATTGCCGACGGTGCAGTCGTGCCCGACATGACTGTTGTTCATGAAGTAGCCGCGATTACCGACCCGCGTGAGCCCGCCGCCTTTGACGGTGCCGATGTTCATGGTCACGCCCTCGCGGATCGTGCAGGCCTCGCCGATCTCGAGACGGGTCGGCTCGCCGCGATAGCTGAGGTCCTGCGGCGCACCGCCGAGCGCGGCAAACGGCGAGATGATGCAACCGGCGCCGATGCTCGTATGCCCGCTGATCGTGACATGCGCGATCAGCTTGCAGCCTTCGCCGATCACGACGTTGGGGCCGATGATGCAGTAAGGACCGATCTCGGTGCCGGCTCCGATCACGGCGCCATCCGCAACGCGCGCAGTGGGATCGATCATGCTCATGCAGGTGTCGTCCGAATTCGTTAACGGCGCCAAGGCGCTAAAGTGTCGGCTTTGGCGGTCGTTAGCGCGACTTTGCCCGCCCTGTCCAGTGACGTATCATGACCGCCTGTTGCAACCGACAGGAGCGCAGCCGATCCATGGTCCGAGCCGCCGCGCTGATCTTCAGCCTGCTCGCAGCGCCGATCGGCCCCGAGACGATCGACATTGGCAACGGCGGCCGCGTCGATCTATCGACCTTCGATTGCCGCGATATCGGTCGTAGCACCATCGTCCAGCGCATCTGCTACGACGCTCGGCAGCGAATGCTGCTGGTCGCCGTGAGGGGCAGCTACCAACATTATTGTGGTGTCCCGGCCGCGACGGTCGATGCGCTGATGAACGCTCCGTCGATGGGCCTGTATCTCAATCGTGTGTTGCGGATCGCCGGCGCGGACGGCCGATACACCTGCCGGACATAGCGGCGGCGCCGGCTCAGTCCGTCAGCATGGCGCCGACATCGGCCTCGGCAACGATCTGCCCATTGACCTTGGCATCGCCGTGAAACCACCACATCGTCTTGCGCCGCCCGAGCGAACGCATGTGGTATTCGATGGTGTCGCCGGGCAGCACCGGCTTCCTGAACTTGCACTTGTCGATGGTGAGGAAATAGACCGCGCGCGGCTTCTCGGTGCCCTCGACCGATTTGATGCCGATCACGCCCGCGGTCTGCGCCATCGCCTCGATCATCATCACGCCGGGATAGACGGGCCGCTCGGGGAAATGCCCCTGGAATGGCGGCTCGTTGAAAGTGACGTTCTTGATGCCGATACCGCTGTAGTCGGTGCGGATCTTGATGACCCGGTCGATCAGCAACATCGGAAAGCGATGCGGCAGCGTCTTCAGGATATCGTTGATATCCACGAGCTCGAATCTGACCGGTGCCTCCTCCATCACTCCTTCCCCTCACCCTTCGTTTCGCTGTCGCGCACCAGGCGTTCGACCGCGATGATTTCCCTGAACCATTGCTTGGTCGGCTTGGCAAAGTGCCCGCCCCAGCGGCCGTTGGCCGGGATGTCGTCCTTCACCGCACTCATCGCCGTCACCTGGGCGCCATCACCGATCTTGAGATGGTTGTTAATGCCCACCTTGGCGCCGAGTGCGACATTGTCGCCGATCGTCAGGCTGCCTGCGAGCCCGATCTGGGCCGCCAGCAAGCAGTGGCGACCGATCGTCACATTGTGGCCGATCTGGACCTGGTTGTCGATTTTGGTGCCCTCGCCGATCACGGTGTCGCGCAGGGAACCGCGATCGATGGTCGAACCGGCGCCGACCTCGACATTGTTCTGGATCAGGACGCGGCCGGTTTGCGGCACCTTCACATGGCCCGCGGGCCCGAAGAAAATGAACCCGTAGCCGTCCTGACCGATATTGCAGCCGGGGTGGATCAGGACATTGTTGCCGATCAGGGCGAACTGGATAGTGGTCTTGGCCCCCACATTGCAGTCCCGGCCGATCTTGACGTCGGCCCCGATCACCGCGCCGGCCCCGATCACGGTGCCCGTGCCGATCTCGACCCGCGGGCCGATCACGACCAGCGGATCGACGACCACACCGTCTTCGAGCTGGGCGGTGGGATCGATGATCGCCGATGGCGAGATGCCCTCGGTGTCGAACCAAGATTGCGGCCGCAGCGCATCGCCGTGCCATTCGCGCGCGATCTGGACAAAGGCATGGAACGGCTTGGCTGCCCGCAATACAGCAACCCCCTCCGGCACCTGCGCCTCGAAGCGTTGCTGGACCAGCAACGCGCCGGCCTTTGTGGCCGCCAGTTGATCGGCGTATTTGAGGTTGTCGAAGAAGGCGAGATGCATCGGACCGGCCTCGTCGAGCGAAGCCAGCCCTCTGATCTGCTGCGCACCCCTCGCGGGGTCGACCAAATGCGCCTTCGTCAGCGCGGCGATGTCAGCCAACGTCGACGAAGGGGGACTCTTAAAGAAGATCGGCTGCGCCATTCCATCCGTCGCAGTCCGGCCGGCAAACGACGTCCTTAGAACGTTGTACCACCGCCAAACCGGAATTCTTGCACGCGGTCAAACTGACCCTTGGTGAGCGGTATGGCGTAGTCGAAGCGCAGCGGACCGAACGGCGACTGCCAGATCAAGCCGACACCGACCGAAGTCCGAACCACCTTGCTGTCGTCAAACTGCAAGCCAAGACAGGTTCCCGGAGACGGCGGGTTCTGTGTCGGCTTGACACAGCCGGGCGTGTTGACTTCGCCCGTCGCAGCCCAGGAGGTCGGTCCCTGGTAGTCGTAGAGGCCGCCAGCATCGGCATAAACCGCGCCCTTCAGGCCAACTTCCTTCGGCAGGAACCAGAACGGCATCTGCAGTTCCGCCGACACGCCCCAGTACTTGGTGCCACCAAGCGCGTCCTGGGTGCCGTAGGGATTGATGTCGCGCGGACCGATGCCGTTCGGCGCAAAGCCGCGGACCAGGTTCGGGCCCATCTGGAAGTGATCGAGCATGCGCAGCTCGTTGCTGCCCATCTTGTTCAGAATACCGCCCTGCGCGTGGATCACGCCGACAATATCAGCGACCAGCGGGGTGTAGTACTTCGCATCGATCGCGGTCTTGATGTAGCTGACGTCACCACCGACACCGGCGAAGTCCTGCTTGAAGTCGATCAGGAGGCCGTCGGTCGGGTTCTTGTTGTTGTCGAGGGTGTTGTAGTTCAAGGAGTAGCCGAGCGCCGAGGTCAGCGTCGCGCCACCTGCCAGCTCCTTGCGGACCGGCAGCGAGGCTTCGCCATCGCTGAAGCACCACAGGCCGATGCCCGAGCTGTCGGTGGCGGTCTGACCACCCACCGTCGCCGAGCCGCCCGCGGGGAACCCGTTCGCGAATGCATAGGCCGGGGTCGGATTGAACGCCAACAGGCCGTTGCCCGGGTTGTTGTTACAATTCGCCAGCGTCGACGGCAGCGTGATTTCCTGCCGATAGATCGAGTAGCGGAGCTGCAGCGAGAGGTCTTCACGGAGCTGGAAGCCGAGCCGCGGGCTGAAGCCCAGCGTCTTGGTGCCGTACGAGATGTAGCTGTTGGACAACTGCTGGCGCTGGTACAGGTCGAGACCGAGCGCGACGCGGTAATCGAGCAGATACGGCTCGACGAAGGACAGCGAATAGCCGCGGGCATACTGGCCGTAGGTCACCGATGCCTTCGCGAACAGGCCCCTTCCGAGCAGGTTGCGCTCGGAGACGCTGACTTCGGCCAGCGCACCGTCGGTGGTCGAGTAGCCGCCCGAAACCGAGAAGTCGCCGGTCGACTTCTCCTCGAGATCGACGACGAGGATGACGCGGTCGCTCGAGGATCCAGGCTCGGTGGTGATCTTCACGGTCTTGAAGAAGTCGAGGTTCTTCAGCCGGCGCTCGGCCCGGTCGACCAGCGCGCGGTTGTAGGCGTCGCCTTCGGAAATATCGAACTCACGGCGGATCACGTAGTCGCGCGTGCGGGTGTTGCCGCGGATATTGATGCGCTCGATATAGGTGCGCGGCCCTTCGTCGACTGCGAAGGTGATCGACACGGTGTGATTCTCGAAATTGCGGTCACCGCGCGGCCGGACGATCGCGAAGGCGTAGCCGCGGCGCGATGCCTCGATCTGCATCTCCTCGACCGACTTCTCCAGCGCCTCCGCGTTGTAGAGCGAGCCGACACTGACGCGCGAGAACGAGCTCAGCGAGTTCGGATTGAGGGTTGCGATCGACGACGTGTAGTTCACGGATGCGACGCGATACTGCTGGCCCTCCTCGATCTTGAAGGTAACCAGGAACCCCTTCTTCTCGGGGTCGTACTCGGTCAGCGCCGCCACCACCTGCACGTCGGCATAGCCGTTCTTGAGATAGAACCGGCGCAGCAGGTCGCGGTCCGCCTCGACGCGGTCGGGGTCGTAGACGTCGTTGCCGCCAAGGAAGCTGAGGATGTTCGATTCGCGCGTCTTGATGACGTCGCGCAGGCGCGACGCCGAATAAGCGTTGTTGCCGATGAACTCGATCGAACGAACGCCGGTCTTGACGCCTTCATTGATCTCGAAGACCAGGTCGACGCGGTTGTTCGGCTGCTCGATGATCTCCGGATTCACCCGCACGTCGTAGCGGCCCGAACGGCGATAGATTTCGGCGATTCGCAGCGCATCTGACTGAACCATCGGACGCGAGAACGTGCCACGCGGCTTGGACTGGACTTCGGCGGTGAGCTGCTCGTCCTTGATCTTCTTGTTGCCCTCGAAGGCAACGCGGCCGATCACCGGGTTTTCGACCACGACGACGACGAGACGCCCGCCGCGCTGGTCGATATGGACGTCCTGGAACAGGCCGGTCTCGATCAGCGCCTTCAGGCCGTCATCGATATCGGCCTGGCTCAGCCGACCACCCGGGCCGGCATGGAAGTAGGAGCGGATGGTCTCGACTTCGACGCGCCGGTTCCCCTCCACCGTGATCGCGTTGACATTTTGAGCGGCTGCAGGCGCAGACACAGCAACGGCCGCCAAGGTGGCAGCCACCGGCACGGCGAACATGACCAGGGCAGCGAACAAGCCCCCCCTCACTCGCATTCCAAACATCATGCGCAACGCGCCCTTATCCTTCCGATGCCGGGTCGTTCCCCAACGCCCCGACAGATTCCCAACCTTCTGCCCAGCTTGTAGCCAACTTTGCCATGGGGGCAAACTTACTACCGCAGTGCATTTCCATTTTCGTTCCAAGACGTTGCCCTAGAGCAACGCCTCAAAAAAGCCTACTTCAGGACGCCGCCAGATGCAGGATGTCGTTGTAGGTAGCAAAGACCATCAGCATCAACACCAAACCCAGCCCGATTCGGAACCCCATTTCTTGAGCCCGCTCCGACAATGGGCGGCCGCGGACGGCCTCGACGGCGTAAAACAGAAGGTGCCCGCCATCGAGCAGCGGAACCGGGAACAGATTCAGGAGACCGATCGAGATTGAAAGGACCGCGGCCAGATGGATCAGGGCCGCCACGCCGATGGTAGCGACCTGTCCCGAGATCTGGGCGATCCGAAGCGGCCCGCCGACCTGGTCAGCCGCCTCCCGGCCGGTGAAGATACCGCCGATATAGGCCAGGGTCCGATCAATGACGAACCAGGTTTCCTTGACGCCCAGGCCGAGCGCGGTCACCGGATCGACCTTCTCGGTTACGGCGTCGCCGGGCGCGGTGGCGCGGGTGATGCCCATCACACCCATACGGTGAGTATTGCCGAAGGGATCCTTCACTTCGCGCAGTTCCGGGGTACCGTGGAGCTGCACGGTTGAATTGCCCCGCTTGACCGTAAAGGTCAGCGCGTCGCCGGCATTGACGCTGACGACGCGCTGCATATCGGAGAAGCTGTCGATCTTCGTGCCGTCGATCGCGGTCACGATGTCACCGACCTGGAACCCAGCGGCGGCCGCGGCGCTGTTGGCTTCCACCTTGTCGACCCGTGCCGAGGTGCTCGGCTTGCCGAAGAATGTGAACAGGCAGGTGAAGATCGCAATCGCCAGGATGAAATTCGCAAACGGACCCGCCGCGACGATCGCGGCGCGCCTTCCGACGCTCTTGTGATGGAAGCTGCCTTCTCTCTCCTCCGCCGTCATCGCGGCGAGCGTGGCCGCGGCGGGTGTGGAGGCCTCAGTGTCGTCGCCGAAGAACTTGACATAGCCGCCGAGCGGAACCGCGGAGATCTTCCAACGCGTGCCATGCCGGTCGTTGAAGCCGACGAGCTCCGGACCGAAGCCGAGCGAGAAGGTCAGCACCTTCACGCCCGCCCAGCGCGCAATCAGGAAATGACCCAGTTCGTGAAAGAAAACGACAATCGTCAGGACGAACAGGAAGGGGACGATGTAGCCCACGAGCCCATGGCTCAACGTATTGAAACTATGAAGAAAAAACTCGGGCATTCGTTTCCTCTCGACAAGAGCCGAAAGCTCCGTCTCCAACCCTCTAGGTTGCCTTTAAGGCAATTTGAGGCAATAGGGCGGCAGCTCTATTTCGCGCGTTATGGTCAACGGAAATCGTCTCGTCCGCCGATGCCAGCGGTGCCAGATTCCCTGACCGCATCCAATCGTTGATGGTCGCCTCGACCAGGCGCGCGATCGCACCGAACTTGATCTTGCCCGCGATGAAGGCGGCCACCGCAACCTCGTTGGCAGCATTGAAGACAGTCGTCGCGCCCCGCCCGGTTCGCAGCGCCTCGTAGGCCAGCCGCAGCCCCGGGAAGCGCTCGAAGTCCGGCGCCTCGAAGGTCAACTGGCCGATCTTGGCGAGATCGAGCTTTGCGGACGGTCCGACAATTCGGTCGGGCCATCCCAGGCAATGGGCGATCGGGATGCGCATATCGGGCGTGCCGAGCTGCGCCACCACCGAGCGGTCCGAGAATTCGACCATCCCATGAATGATCGATTGCGGATGCACCAGCACGTCGATCTCGTCGGGCGCCAGTCCGAACAGATAGGACGCTTCGATCACTTCAAGGCCCTTGTTCATCATCGATGCGGAATCGATGGTGATCTTCTGGCCCATACTCCAGTTAGGGTGCTTCAGCGCCTGCTCAAGCGTCGCCTGCTCAATATCGGCGGGAGCCCAGGTGCGGAACGGTCCACCGGACGCGGTGATGATCACCCGCACGAGCTCTTCGCGGTTGCCGGAACTGAGCGCCTGGAACAGCGCGTTATGCTCGGAATCCGCCGGCAGAATGCGCGCCCCGGCCTTCGCCGCGCGTTCCATGAAGAAATCGCCGGCGCAGACGAGGCACTCCTTGTTGGCAAGCGCAACAGTCGCGCCGCGGTCGACGGCTGCAAGCGCGGGCTTCAGTCCGGCGGCGCCGCTGACCGCCGCCATCACCCAATCCGCCGGCCGCGCCGCGGCTTCTATGATTGCGCTCTCCCCGGCCCCGCATTCGATGCGCGTGCCGGCCAGCGCTTCCTTGAGCTCGGACAACCGGGCCGGATCGGCCGTCGCGGCAAAGCGCGCACCGAATTCCTTCGCCAGCTTGGCGAGCCCCTGGACATTGCCATTCGCGGTCAGCGCCTCGACCTGATAGCGGTCCCGAGCCCCGCGCAGGAGATCCATGGTGCTGTCGCCGATCGATCCGGTGGCACCCAGGACGCTCACGGTCCGCACGGCTGACGCCGCGGCCTTGTTGTTACGCAATGGAACTGCGCTCATCTCGTCACCAAACCATAAGACCGCGCCCGACGCCATCTGCGCCGCCGCGAAGAAAGCCGAAAATTGCCGCCACGATGACGGCTGCGACAAATCCGTCCAGGCGGTCCAGGAGGCCGCCATGGCCCGGAATGATGTGGCTCGAATCCTTCACCCCGAACCGCCGTTTCACCGCCGATTCAAAGAGATCACCGAGCTGCGAAACCACCGACAGCGCGGCGCCGAGCAACAGCAGCGGCCCGGTCGTCCCGATCTCGAAGGCGGCGAAACCGCCAGCGACCAACAGGCTCGCCACGAAGCTGCCGATTGCGCCCGCCCAGGTCTTCTTCGGGCTGACCCGCACCCAGAGCTTCGGCCCGCCAATGCTTCGGCCGGCAAAATAACCGCCGATGTCGGTGACCCAAACGACCAGCAGCACGAACATCAGCGCGGCGAAGCCCTTGGCCGGATCGTGGCGGACCAGGATCGCCGCGATCTCGGCGGCCCCTGCATAGATCAGGCCTGCGGTCGCCCAGTTGCGTCGCGTGCCCGAGATCAGCGCCAATGCGACGGCGCCGACGACGAGAACAACCAACGCCGCCTCGCTCCGGCCCACCATCAGGCAAAGGCCGACGAGGAGGAGAACGACGATGCCCGGCGCCACGACGCGAAGCTCGCGCACAAGGCCCGTGATCATCAGCCATTCCACGAACAGCCCGATCGCCGCCAGCGTCACCAGCAGAGACCAGGCGATGCCGCCGACATAGGCCAATGCGATCGCGACCGGTGCCAGCACCAACGCCGCAACCACGCGCATCACGAGATTGCGCGACCCCTGCTCGCCTGGCACTGCCGGCGCGGCTTTTTCCTCGGTCACGAGCCGGTTTTCGCAGCGAGGCCGCCGAACCGGCGCTCGCGTCTGCCGTATTCCGCGATCGCGCTTTCCAGTGCCGCCTTGTCGAAATCCGGCCAGTGAATCGGCACAAACACGAGTTCGCTGTAGGCCGCTTGCCACATCAGGAAATTCGACAGGCGTTGCTCGCCGCTGGTCCGGATGATCAGATCGGGATCGGGAATATCGGGCGCATCGAGATATTTGCCGAGCGTATCGGCATCGATCGTCTCAGCCTCGCGCTTACCCTCGGCGACTTCGCGCGCCAGGCGCCGCGCGGCGGATGCGATCTCGGCCCGAGAGCCGTAATTGAAGGCGACGACGAGGTTGAGCTTGGTGTTGGCCCTGGTCAGCTCTTCGGCCTCGTTGAGCAGCGAGCAGATGTCGGGATCGAGCCCGTCGCGCTCGCCGATCACGCGCACCCTCACCCCGTCGCGATGCAAGGTCGCCAGATCATTGCGGATGAAGCGGCGCAGCAGGCCGAACAGATCGCCGATCTCGGTCGCTGGCCGCGACCAGTTCTCCGAGCTGAACGAGAAGATCGTCAAATAGAGGATACCGAGTTCATGCGCCGCGCGCACGACGCGGCGCAGCGCCTCAACGCCGCGACGATGGCCCTCGGCGCGCGGCAGGCCGCGCGCGGCAGCCCAGCGCCCATTGCCATCCATGATGACAGCCACATGCAACGGACCGCCCGAGCGATCCGGTACGTCAGTTGCTGGGGCGGTGGCTTTGGACATCGGCTGTTTTCCGTAGCGTCCTCAGGCGAACCTCGATACCGGCCCGCATGAAGACAACGCGTCAAATCAAGGATCGCGTCAAACCGTCAGGATTTCCTTTTCCTTGGCGGCAAGGAGCTGATCGATTTCGGCGATTACGCCGTCGGTCGCCTTCTGCACGTCGTTCGACAAGCGCTCTTGATCGTCCTCGGAGATCTCGTGATTCTTCTCGAGCTTCTTGATGATATCCAGACCGTCGCGGCGCACGTGGCGCACGGCGACCTTCGCCTGCTCGGCGTATTTGTGCGCGACCTTGACGAGTTCCTTGCGGCGCTCCGCGTTGAGTTCGGGAATCCGCAACCGCAGGACCTGCCCCTCGGTCGCCGGCGACAGGCCAAGGTTGGAATCGACAATCGCCTTCTCCACCGCCTTCACCATCGACTTGTCCCAGACCTGCACCGAGAGCAGCCGCGGCTCGGGCACGCTGATGGTCGCAACCTGGTTGAGCGGCATATGCGAGCCATAGGCTTCGACCTGGACCGGCTCCAGCATGGAAGCCGCAGCCCGACCGGTGCGCAGACCACCGAGCTCGTGCTTGAGCGACTGCGTGGCGCCCTGCATCCGGCGCTTCACTTCGTTGATGTCAAAACCTGGTGCGGCCATGACGTTCTCCCTTCTCAAGAAACCGGTTATCGACGCCAGGTGGCGCTGCAATCAGCCGGCGACGACCGTGCCGTGTCCGGTACCGCGCAGAATCGCACCGATCGAACCGGGCTCTGCAATCGAGAACACGATGATAGGCAGCGACGTCTCGCGGGCAAGCGCGAAAGCGGTCGCATCCATGACCTTGTAGCCGCCCTCGATCGCCTGGGAATGGGTCAGGCGGTCGAAACGCTTGGCTTTGGGATCCTTCTTCGGATCGGCGCTGTAGACGCCGTCGACATTGGTGGCCTTGAGAACCGCCTCCGCGCCGATCTCGGCCGCCCGCAGCACGGCGGTGGTATCGGTTGTGAAGAACGGATTGCCGGTTCCACCACCGAGCAGCACGATCCGGCCCTCGCTGAGATATTTGTGCGTCGCACTGCGGGTGAACAGCTCGGAGATCTCCGGCATCACGAACGCCGACAGCGTCCGCGCCGGCGTGCCCTTGCGCTCGATGGCGGCCTCGAGCGCGAGGCAGTTCATCATCGTGGCGAGCATGCCCATGGTGTCGCCGGTCGGCCGGGACACGCCGCGCGAGGATACCTCCACGCCGCGGACGATGTTGCCACCGCCGATGACCACCGCGACCTCGACGCCGAGCTGGCGGGCCGCGATCAGGTCGTCGGCGACGCGATCGACGGTCGGCTGATCGATACCGAAAGCCTGGGAGCCGGCCAGATATTCGCCGGACAGCTTGACCACCACGCGACGATAGACCGGCTCAGCCATGATGCGATCGCTTCCTTGTCCCGCGCAGGCAGGCTTCCGGCACAGACCGGAAGCCTGATGTCAGCGGTTACTTCTTGCCGCTGGCGGCCGCGACTTCGGCAGCGAAATCGCTTTCCTGCTTTTCGATTCCCTCGCCGAGAGCATAGTTCACAAAGCCGGTGATTTTGATCGGTCCGCCGACCTTACCCTCAGCTTCCTTCACCGCCTGGGCAACGGACTTGCCGCTGTCGTGGATAAAGGCCTGATCGAGCAGGCAGACTTCCTTGTAGTAGGTCTTCAGGCCGGAATCGACGATCTTCTCGATGACGTTCTCCGGCTTACCCTGCTGGCGGTACTTGTCGGCGAGCACGTCCTTCTCGCGCTTGACGGTCTCGGGATCGAGCCCGGCCGGATCGAGCGCCAGCGGCTTTGCCGCAGCCACATGCATCGCAAGCTGGCGGCCGAGCACCGCGAGTTCGTCGGCCTTGCCGGCGGACTCCAGCGCCACGATCACACCGATCTTGCCGGCGCCGTCGACGACGGCGTTATGGACGTAGCTCGACACCACACCCTTGCTCACCTCGAGCGAAGCGGCGCGGCGCAGCGTCATGTTCTCGCCGATGGTCGCGATCGCGTCCGAGATCGCGGTCTCGACAGTGACATCGCCGACCTTGGCGGCCTTGATCTTGTCGACGTCGGCGCCGCTGTGGAGCGCGACCTGCGCGATCATCTTCACGAGGCCCTGGAACTGCTCGTTGCGGGCGACGAAGTCGGTCTCCGAGTTGACCTCGACCAGCACGCCCTTGGTGCCCGACGTCAGCGCACCGATCAGACCTTCAGCCGCGACGCGACCGGCCTTCTTGGCGGCCTTGGACAGACCCTTCTTGCGCAGCCAATCCTGTGCAGCCTGCATGTCGCCACCGGTCTCGGTCAGCGCCGCCTTGCAATCCATCATGCCCGCGCCGGTCGACTCGCGGAGATCCTTGACCATCGCTGCTGTGATCGTTGCCATTGTTCAATGTCCTTCTTGCCTGTGGAGAAACCGCGGCGCCCGGTGGCACCGCTGTCAGCGACAGGGAAATCGTTGTTCGTGGAATAGAGGCTGCGGCCGGGACCAGCCCGGCCGCGCCGTAACCGTTATTCCGCTTCGGCGAGCGTCTTGGCCTGCGCGACCCAGGCGTCGGCACGGCTCGGAAGACCGACTTCTTCGCCGATCTTGTGTGCGGTGTCGTGGTCGAGCTCGGCGAGCTGCCAGTAGTGGAAGACACCGAGGTCGTTGAGCTTCTTCTCGATCGCACCGGACACGCCGGTGAGCTTCTTGAGGTTGTCGGCGGTGCCGCGCGGACCGGCCAGGCCCTGGAAGCCCGCGGTGCCCGCCGCAGACGGGATCTCTTCCTGCACCGGCTCGGCCGATGCGCCGACATCGATCCCGGAGTCGCCCTGCGCACGCGAGATGCCGTCGATGGCAGCGCGCGCGACAAGGTCGCAGTACAGCGAGATCGCGCGGCCCGCGTCGTCATTACCTGGCACCACATAGGTGATGCCCTTCGGATCGGAATTGGTGTCGACGATCGCGGCGACCGGAATGTTGAGCCGCTGAGCTTCCTGGATCGCGATGTCTTCCTTGTTGGTGTCGATCACGAAGATCATGTCGGGCAGACCGCCCATGTCCTTGATGCCGCCGAGCGAACGGTCGAGCTTGTCGCGCTCGCGCTGCAGCGTCAGCCGCTCCTTCTTGGTGTAGGAGTTGGCTTCGCCTGACGACAGCACCTCATCGAGGTGACGCAGCCGCTTGATCGAGGCGGAGATCGTCTTCCAGTTGGTCAGCGTGCCACCGAGCCAGCGCGAATTGACGAAGTACTGGGCCGAACGCTTCGCCGCATCGGCGACGCCGTCCTGGGCCTGGCGCTTGGTGCCGACGAACAGGATGCGGCCGCCCTTGGCGACCGTGTCGCTCACGGCCTGCAGCGCGCGATGCAGCATCGGCACGGTCTGCGCGAGATCGATGATGTGGATGTTGTTGCGGGCGCCGAAGATGTAATCGGCCATCTTCGGGTTCCAGCGGTGAGACTGGTGGCCAAAGTGAACGCCAGCTTCCAAGAGCTGACGCATATTGAATTCAGGCAGCGCCATAGATCTAATTCTCCGGTTGGTTCCTCCGGAAACGTGTGAGCAAACGCGCCTGGACTGGCCCGGTTGCCACCGGACGGCCTTTGAGAGCCATGTTTCCGTGTGAGATGGCGCGCTATATAGCGCGATTTGCGCCAGAAGCAAGGAAATATGCCCGGCCAAGCCGCCCCGAAGGGCCGGATTCGGCCGGAAAGGCCCCTATTCGACCGGTCCGCGGCCCATTTACAGCGTTTGCACGTCGACCACACCGGCCACGGCCTTGATCGCTCCGGCGATCTGCGGCGAGACCTTGTAGCGGCCGGGCAGCTTCATCTCCACCTCCGTTTCGAGGTCGAGCATCATCACCAGCGAAACGTCGCCATCGGCGCCGGCCGCGGGCGGCGCTGCCGGCGCCGGCTTTGCCGCGACCGCCTTTCCGGCGCCCGGCGTGGCGGGAGCCGCTTCCGGCATGTTGAGCCGGCGGGCGATCGAATCGAGTGGCTTGGTGTCGCGGACGAAAATGCGCAGACCCTTCTGCGTCTTGGCCGCGGCGTGATCCAGCGGTTCGGCGTGCAGCACCCTCGCCCGTACGTCCTCGCCCTGCAGTTCGGCGCCCAGTTGCAGCAGCACCGCAGCGCCGGGCTCGAGCACATCGCGATATTGCGCGAGCCCCTCCGAAAACAGCACCGCCTCGAAATGGCCGGTCGGGTCCGACAGGCCCATGATGCCCATCTTGTTGCCGGTCTTGGTGCGGCGCTCCATGCGCGACACCACGGTCGCCGCCACCTTGCCCGCGGTCGCGCCGGTTTTGACCGCGCGCGAGAACTCGGCCCAGGACTGCACGCGAAGCCGCTTCAAGGCGGTCGCGTAATCGTCGAGCGGATGACCCGACAGGAAGAAGCCGATCGCATCATATTCGCGGCGCAGCCGGTCCGCCGGCAGCCACGGCTCGACCTGAGGCAGAATGATGCTCGGCGCATCCGCCGCGCCGCCGAACATATCGTTTTGTCCCGATGTCGCGGCCTCGTGGGCGCGCTGGCAGGCGGCGAGGATCGCGTCCGCGCCGGCGAACACCCTGGCGCGATTCGGCTCGAGCGTGTCGAAGGCGCCCGCAGCCGCGAGGCTCTCGATGATCCGCTTGTTGATCGCACGCGGAGACACCCGCGCGGCGAAATCGGCCAGCGAGGTGAACGCGCCCTTCTTGCGTTCCTCCACGATCTGCTCGACCGCCTGCAGCCCGACGCCCTTCAGCGCGGCGAGCGCGTAGTAGATCGTCTTGTCGCCGACCTCGAAGGTCGCACCCGACCGATTGATATTGGGCGCCTCGACCTTGATGCCGAGACGCTGCGCCTCGGAACGAAATTCCGAGAGCTTGTCGGTGTTGTTCAGTTCGAGCGTCATCGACGCTGCCAGAAACTCGACCGGGTAATGCGCCTTCATGTAGGCGGTGTGGTACGACACCAGCGCATAGGCCGCCGCGTGGCTCTTGTTGAAGCCGTAGTCGGCGAACTTGGCGAGCAGCTCGAAGATCGTCTCCGCCTGCGCCTTCGGCACGTTGTTCTTCATCGCGCCGGCGACAAAGATATCGCGCTGCTTGTCCATCTCGGCGCGGATCTTCTTGCCCATCGCGCGGCGCAGCAGGTCGGCCTGGCCGAGCGAATAGCCCGCCATCTGCTGCGCGATCTGCATCACCTGCTCCTGGTAGATGATGACGCCGAACGTCTCCTTCAGGATCGGCTCCAGGATCGGGTGCAGATATTCCGGCTCCTCGTCGCCGTGCTTGCGCGCGCAGTAGGTCGGGATGTTCGCCATCGGACCCGGACGGTATAGCGCCACCAGCGCGATGATGTCCTCGAACCGGTCCGGCCGCATGTCGATCAGCGCGCGCCGCATGCCCTGGCTTTCCACCTGGAACACGCCGACCACGTCGCCCCGCGCCAACATCTGGTAACTCGCCGCGTCGTCGATCGGCAGGGTCGCGAGATCGACATGGATGTCGCGCTGCTTGAGCAGTTTCACTGCGACGTCGAGCACGGTCAGGGTCTTCAGCCCGAGGAAGTCGAACTTCACCAGCCCCGCCGGCTCGACCCACTTCATGTTGAACTGGGTGACCGGCATGTCGGATTTCGGATCGCGATAGAGCGGCACCAGCTCGCTGAGCGGCCGATCGCCGATGACGATACCGGCTGCGTGAGTCGAGGCATGGCGGGTCAGGCCCTCGAGCCGTTGCGCAATGTCGAAGGCGCGCGCCACGACCGGATCCTCGTCGCGGAACGCCTGCAGCTTGGGCTCGCCTTCGATCGCCTGCGCCAGCGTGACCGGAGCCGCGGGGTTCTGCGGCACCAGCTTGGTCAGCTTGTCGACTTGGCCGTACGGCATCTGCAGCACGCGCCCGACGTCGCGCAGCACGCCGCGCGCCTGCAGCGTACCGAAGGTGATGATCTGCGCGACCTGATCGCGGCCGTAACGCTCTTGCACGTACTGGATCACCTCGCCGCGGCGATCCTGGCAGAAGTCGATGTCGAAGTCCGGCATCGAGACGCGTTCAGGATTGAGGAAGCGCTCGAACAGCAGCGCGAAGCGCATCGGATCGAGGTCGGTGATGGTCAGCACCCAGGCGACCAGCGAACCTGCGCCGGAGCCGCGGCCCGGCCCGACCGGAATGCCCTGCGCCTTGGCCCATTTGATGAAGTCGGACACGATCAGGAAGTAGCCCGCATATTTCATGCGGGTGATGACGTCGAGCTCGAAAGCGAGCCGCTTGCTGTAATCCAGCTCCGTCATTCCGGGCGAGAGGCCATGCACTTTCAAGCGCTTCGCGAGCCCTTCCTCGGCTTGTCGCTTCAGCTCGGCCGCCTCGTCGGCAGCGGCATCCGAGCTCTGCGCGGCACCGACGGTGAAGAACGGCAGGATCGGCTTGCGTGTCTTCGGCCGGAACGAGCAGCGTTCGGCAATCTCCACGGTCGATGCCAGCGCCTCCGGAATGTCGGCGAACAGCACCGCCATTTCCGCACGGGTCTTGAAGCGGTGATCGGGCGTGAGCTGCACGCGATCGGTTTCGGCGATCAGATGACCGCCGGCGATGCACAGCAGGGCATCATGTGACTCGTAGTCGTCGGTGGTCGCGAAATACGGTTCGTTGGTCGCGACCAGCGGCAGGCCTTTGCCATAGGCGAGATCGATCAGGCCGCCCTCGGTGCGGCGCTCCTTGTCCACGCCGTGGCGCTGCAACTCGACATAGAGCCGGTCGCCAAACAGGCTGGCCAGACGATCGCAGCGGCTGGCCGCCAGCGCAGCCTGATCGGCGCCGAGCGCCAGCGCAATCGGCCCGTCGGGGCCGCCGGTCAGCGCAATCAGGTCTTCGGCATCGTCTGTGAGCCAGTCGAACTTGATGTGCGGGGTCTGGTTGACGGGCGTCTCGAGAAACGCCCGCGAGTTCAGCCGCATCAGGCTGCGATAGCCGCGCTCACGCGCCGCCAGCAGGACGATTCGCGCGGGCCCCGCCGCCAGCACGCTGCGTGCATTGGGATCGACATCGCCGAAATCCACCGCAAGTTCGCAGCCCACGATCGGCTGAATGCCGTAGCCGGCCATCTTGTCGGAGAATTCCAGCGCCCCGAACATATTGTCGGTGTCGGTCAGCGCCAGCGCCGGCTGGCGGTCGGCCTTCGCTAGCTCGCCGAGCTTGGCGATCTTGATCGCGCCCTTCAGCAGCGAATAGGCCGAATGAACGTGAAGATGAACGAATCCGGCATTCGACATGGCTGCTCAGGGATCACTGCGTCGGGGATGAGGCGAAGCGTCGGCCCGAGCGCCTGGATACGTCAGGCCCGACTCGCTGCGCCATGGTGACGCTTGCGTTCAGCCAAGTCCACGCGGAACGCCGCATGGAGGCCCCTCCTCCTGCTTTTCCCCAGGGGTGCCCTATGCCGCTGTTCTTGTTCGCCCATTTCAGAACTGGGTGAAGAGCTGGGCCCACACGGCGATCATTCCGACAAACAGCGTGATCGATGCCAGCGCCGCCGCCTCTTCCACGAAAATCTTCAACATGGCCGCCCTCCGTGAACTGGAACGTATGAAGAACATTGTTCCTTTTTTGTTCTCGGAGTCAAGCGAGGGTAGTGGGTCAGTTTGAAAACTGACCCCGAAATAAAGCCCTTGGTTAATCGTGGCGGGAGGCGGCAGTAGTGGTCAGTAGAAATACAGACTCGCCTTTTAAGCAGTCCATTTCTGATTGACTACTCTAAGCTGAGGCTCAATCATTCCCCGACCTGGCAGGAGGGGGAGTCGTGCTTTGGAGGAATCCTAAAGACTGGAAATGGAAATGGTTGAGCTGGCAGGTACTGGCGCCATTACTTGGACCGATTGTTGTCTCTTTCTTGGTTGCCCTGCTTTGGGAGTCCGGTCAGCCAAGCTTCCATATGAATATGAAAGTAATTGTCGACGTAACACCATGGGCTTTAACATTTTTTACTATGGCTTTGATTGGAAGCGGATTTAATGACCTTTGGAGTGATCTAGCTCAAAGACAGGCAACCGCAGCCTTCCTAGTGGTGGACGCTGTAGCGGTGCTTATATACGCTTCCTTCATCGTGATATGGCGTCATAACGACAAGTTCGAGCCAGGAACCAATGTCTACGTACTAACTCTGATCCTCTTAGGAGCATCAATTTTGGTATGTCACGAAGCGGCGAAGGTTTAAACGGAGAGCGCAATGGCCGAAAACAATGACCTCAAGAATGAGAGCGTTGGTGCTGGTGCCGCTGGCGGGGCCGCGCTTGGTGCTGCGATCGCTACCGTTGTCGTGTCGTCAACCGTGCTTTCTCCCCTAGTTGGGGCAGTAGTCGGCGCGGGACTTGGATCTGTGATCGGCAGATCGATTTACCAACACCAGACTCACGAAACTCCGGGCGGCACATCAACAACCGACGGGAAGTCAGCAGTTTGAAGCGAACGGCCGCCCTAGTTGGCGGCCTTTCTGTTTCGGTTCTCCAATAACCAGTCTTGCGATTTATCCCTGACCCATTCCAGCGCTTCATGCTCGCTATGGAAACCAAAGATGCTGTCCACCTCCCCGCCGCGCCAAAGCACGCTCACGGAATGTCCCTTGCCGATGGCGTACTGGCGGACGACGAACTGATACTCAGGCTTGAAGTTCGCCAGCTCCCATTGCTCCAGCATGACGACAAGGTCTTCCATCTCCCAAAGCTTATCAGTCACGCCAGCAGCCATCGCAGGCGTCACCTTGAGCGTCTGATGGATGCGCACGAAGTTGTAATACATCGTATGCAGCGCAATCGCTGCGGCGTGGTTCTCAACCTTCTTTGAAAAGGCATTCGTCAATCGCGTGAACCGGCGCATGTGCATGCGCATGGTGAGGTTGCTACGCTCAGCGTAGGACGTGCTGATGTGCTTCGGATCAGAATTGCCGATCTTCGGCTTCTTATCAGCACCAAGGCACTTGGCCGGGCTGTAGCGGACTTCCGCCTGCGGATCGCTGCCGTAAATCTTGATGAGCATCGCATAGTCAACCTGATCCGCGAACGCTGCCTCAACGGCGCACAGGTACGGCCTGTGACCGTCGCTCGTAAGCTGGACGCGATTGGCTAGCCGGCTCTCCAGATCATGGACGAACGTCAGAGCGGCGTCCTGATCGCGAGCGCCAAGCAACCAGCTCACAATCAGCTTTGTGTCGGCGCAGATCGCAGTCCACGTCCAAACGTCGCCAGCGGCCTCCGGAGCGGCCTTGGCCTTCTCCACGTTCGCGGCCTTGGCGTAAACGAACGACCAGATTTCGTCCATCTGGACGCGCCTGCACGGCAGGTTCCGCAGCGCCTTGTCCTGATAGGCGGCGCAGGCGTGACCGGCCTCAACCAGTAACTTCGCAACAGTGTTTTTGCTGCACCCCGTCAGCCGGGTGACGGCGCGGATCGACCGCCCCTCGCAAAGGGGATGGAGGATTTGGGCGCGGGTCTTTCGATCCAGCTTGTTCATGAGGGGATATTACCCCTGCTGGAACTTTAGTCAAGCATAAAAGGTCAGTTTGCGATTTTTCGCAATTCGGCATAGTGTAGCTATATGAGTCCTGATCCCAAGAATTTCCGCTCCCCCGGCCAGTTCCTCCAGTCGCTGTTGATCCATCGTGGCTGGACCCAGCGGACCCTATCGGTCGTGCTCGATATTGGCGAAACGACCGTCAATAAGATCGCCAGCAACAAGCAGCCGATTGACGCCGACTTAGCCTTGATCCTTGAAGAGGTTTTTAGGGTTCCAGCGGAGCAATTTCTGACGCTCCAAAAGGACTTCGATCTCGCGCAGGCACGGATCATTGCGAACCCGGACCCGGCCCGCGCGGTCCGCGCCATGCTTCTCGGCGATCTTCCTGTTGCCGAAATGATTAAGCGCGGCTGGATTGCCGCCGAGAATGTCAGAGACACCAAAAACGTTGAGGCCGGATTGATCCAATTCTTTGGAGTGAACCGGCTCGACGACATTGAAATACTGCCTCACGCTGCGAAGAAAACCGAAGTCAATACGCCCGCGACGCCGGCGCAACTAGCTTGGCTGTATCGGGTTAAGCAGATTGCAAGCGACATGCTCGTCGCGCCCTACTCACCGCAGGCGCTCGTTGCAGCTCTCGGCAAATTGCGAAAATCAATGATCGCGGCTGAAGAGATAGCGCGTGTACCCCGCATCATGATGGAGTGCGGCGTAAGGTTCGTGATTGTCGAGTCGCTCGCCTCGGCAAAGATCGACGGCGTTTGCTTTTGGCTGAATGAACGGTCTCCGGTCATCGCCATGTCACTACGCTATGACCGCATCGACAATTTTTGGTTCGTCCTTCGACATGAGATCGAGCATGTCCTCCAGATGCACGGCACAATGATTGATGCCGAACTGGAAGGTGAGCGCGCCGGCACAGGCGAAGGCGTTGCCGAGGAAGAGCGAGTTGCGAACGCCGCAGCACAGGAGTTCTGCGTTCCAGCGAAATACATGCACGATTTTGTAGTCCGGAAAGCCCCGTTCTTTGCTGAGCGAGACCTAGTTGCCTTTGCACGCATATTGAAAGTCCACCCCGGCATTGTAGCCGGGCAACTCCAACGTAAGACGGGCAGATATGATCGCTTTCGCGATCATCTCGTCAAAGTCCGCTCCATCATCTCGCCGAACGCAATCAAAGACGGCTGGGGCGATGTCGCCCCTGTTGGCATCTAACGAGACGGACAGGACACTATGAGCAAGAGACAAGAACGTCAGCGTTTTCTCCGCCACTACAAAGAGGTGACGGGCGAACAAGAAATCGACATGCACAAGGTAGCTGCATTCGCCAAGAGCCACGGATGGAAAATGCCTACGCCTCCATCCGACGTGGACATGTTGGCAAAGCTGTTCGCCGACGACGCGCAGGCTGAGCGCAAATACGACAAGCAGACGGGTAAGCCCTACCGCGTCTACCAGGCTATCCCGGTTAGAAGTGGCCAACTGAATCTGTTCGTCTATGTCGATACGGACGAAGCGACCCGCTCACAGATGATGAAATCAACCAATCATCGTCGAGAGCAGATCGTGACTGATGCTTATTCGCTGACGCTCGATCTGGATCACTGGCACAGCATCAATCCCAGCGAGGAGCAGATCGAGCTTCCGCTCGACTTGACGTTTGACGTCGAGCTTCGCAAGGCCGCAGATGACGAAAGTTCAGACGAAACAGGCTAGCTTTTCGTCCAACGAGCCTCTGCCGCCGCCCTTGCAATCTCGGCGCGTTGCTCCGGGGTAAGGGCGGCAGAGCGCGCTGGACCGCCCTTGCGCCCTCCAGCCTTGGCTCGCTTCGTCAGCCCGCTCTCCGGGGCTGATTCGACGTTTCCGGTGGCGTTGTCGATTATCGCCTTGGCGAGCTGGTTGGGGTCTCTGGGGCGCTTTGGCGTCATGCAGGCCGCCCATCCGCTCGCGTCTTTAGCTTGAAGCTGGGGACTGACGTGCTGTTCCAACTCGCCAGTTCCTTTCCGCATTCGACACAGGGTGCGTCGTCGCGATCCTTAGCCGGAAGCCGCCTGATCGTGACCGCGTATATTGCACCGCAATGAGGGCAAGCATGGTCCTCTCCGGGACCGGTTTTCCAAGTCTGTACCATGCCGCCAATATGCGACGTTGACCGTCAACGTACCAGTGGGCAACCCCGCCACAATTAAACTGGCCCACGACCCAAGCGCGCGCGGGCGGACCGTCCTGCGATCGAGACGGATGGTTAATCCGTCACGCCAATAAAAAAGCCCCGGGCCAAGGCCCGGGGCTTTCGATGTCGCTTGAGTTAAGCGAGCGATCAGTAGCGCGGAACGACCGGGCCACCGAACTTGTAGTTCAGGCGGACCGTGACGAGATCGACATCCTGCTTGATGTCGTCGTTGCGGCTGTTGAGGCCGGTCGGGGTGACCAGCGTGTAGTTGTTGTTGCCCATGAACAGGTGATCGTACTCGACAGCAGCCGACCATCCCGGAGCGAACGCCCATTCCAGACCGACGCCGACGGTGCCACCCCAGCGGGTGTCGGACGCGCTGTCGACCAGCGCACCGGCCGTGGTCAGACCTTCGTACTTGCTGTCGGTCACCGCAGCACCGCCCTTCACGTAGAACAGGGTGGTGTTCCAGGCGTAGCCGATCTGACCGGTGAACAGACCGAACGAGTCGATCTTGGTGCGGTTGTTGAGCAGCGCGAAAGCGGCGCTGGCGTTCGAGCCGCTGAAGTCAGCCCAGTTGCCCTGAGCTTCGAGGCCGAACACCCAGCCACCGGCCTGCCAGCGGTAGCCGATCTGACCACCGACCGTGCCGCCGGACGCGTCATGGCTGCCTTCGCCGAACGGCGTCAACGCAACGCCGGCAACCGCCGTGTTGGTCCAGCTATTGTGGCTCGATCCCCAACCGCCGTTGATACCGATGTAGAAGCCGGTCCAGTCATAGACAGAGGCGACCACCGGCGGCGGAGCCTTGGTGTAAGGCCGAGCCGCGAGATCAGCCGCGGAGGCCGGCGCAACCGCGCCGAGCGCGATCAGGCTGGCCGTAACAAGCAAAACCTTCTTCATTTTTTTCCCGTTCCAACTTTTCTACTGGCCCCCAAGGCCTCGGGACATGCTCATATCAGCCTCGTGCGGAATTGCTGTAACTTGGCTGCAACAGGAAGGGCGAAACGACTTTGCTCAAATTGTAAGTTAACGTTGTGTTACAGGCACTTCTTGAACATTTCGCCACACCATCGCCGCACAATTTTCACAATTCAAATCTGCGTGCGCGGTGCGCATGAGAGCGTGTTGACGGGAACCCGCTTGTCCGGTTTGGATCACCGCAACTTTCACGTCATCGCACCAAGGGAATGCCCATGCGCAGACTGATTCTTGCGGCAGCGTCGGTCAGCGCGCTGGTATCGTTCATCGGAACTCCCGCGTACGCGGTTGGCGTCCGCTATCCCTTCTGCATGCAGGGCGATCGATATCCCGGTCTCAGCAACTGCGCCTACGAATCGTATCAGCAGTGCCGGGCGACCGCTGATGGGATCGGGCAGAACTGCATCGCCAACCCCTTCTATGCCGGTGACAGCGACCCCCGCTCCTATCTCAATGTCCCGCCGCGCGAGCGCCGCGAGGGCAATTTCTTCGAGCTGTTCATCCATTGACGCCGGTCGGGTCGTAGCGGCTCGGGAACGTGATTTGACGCCGGGCTGTACCGGACGGACTGCTTCCCGCGAGTTCGATCGGCGCGGCTGCGAACGCCCGATCGGCAGGAGATATCTGATGCGCAGTTTGATTCTGGCGTTGTTTGCCGCAGGCGTCCTCGCAGGCGCGCCGGCGAGTGCGCAAAAATACGATTCGACCTCTCCGGTCTGCAAAACCAATTACCGGTGGGGTGGCGAAGATACCGATTGTGGCTACACATCGATGGAGCAGTGCCGGGCGACGGCCTCCGGCCTTCCAGCGATGTGCTTCAACAATCCTTATTATGCCGGGCCACCCGCCGATCACCTGCGTGAGCCGCTCAGACGGCGCCGGCCTGCGTATTGAGCTAATCGAGCTCGACGACCTGTCCGTTCGACAGCGACACCCGGCGGTCCATCCGGGCCGCCAGATCCATGTTGTGGGTGGCGATCAGCATCGCGACACGCGTCGCCTTCACGAGCTGCATCAGCGCGTTGAAGACGTGATCGGCGGTAACAGGATCGAGGTTGCCGGTCGGCTCATCCGCAAGCAACGCGCGCGGCGCATTGGCAACGGCGCGCGCGATCGCCACCCGCTGCTGCTCGCCGCCGGACAGTTCAGCCGGCCGGTGCGTGATGCGGTCGCCGAGGCCCAGATAACCCAGGATCTCGGTCGCTCGCTTGACCGTCTCGGAGCGTTTGAGGCCGCGGATCATCTGCGGCAGCATGACGTTCTCGAGCGCCGAGAATTCCGGCAGCAACCGGTGCGACTGATAGACGAAGCCGATATCGGTGCGGCGAATCTGGGTGCGGTCGACATCCGACAATTGCGACGTCGGCGTGCCCGCAACATAGACCTCGCCGTCGTCAGGGCTTTCCAGCAGGCCCGCGATGTGCAGCAAGGTCGATTTGCCCGACCCTGACGGCGCCACCAACGCCACCGATTGACCCGGCCACAGCGCGAGCTTCGCGCCGTTCAGAATCGTCAGCGTCGCTTCGCCCTGTTTGTATTCCCGCCTGATCTCGTGGAGATAGATGACCGGTACTTCTTCCGCCCCCTCCGCCATGCGCGCCCTCACTCGTACCGGAGCGCATCGACCGGATCGAGGCGCGCGGCGCGCCACGACGGGTAGAGCGTCGCCAGAAAAGACAGCGTCAGCGCCATGATCACGACGGCCAGCGTTTCGCCGAAATCGACCTCCGCCGGCAGCTTGGAGAGGAAATAGAGCTCTGGCGAGAACAGCTCGGTGTTGGTGAGCCATGACAGGAACTGCCGGATGGATTCGATGTTCAGGCAGATCAGCATGCCGACGAGGAAGCCGGTCAGCGTCCCGACCACGCCGATCGAGGCGCCGGTAATGAGGAAGATGCGCATGACCGAGCCTTGCGAGGCGCCCATGGTGCGTAGGATCGCGATGTCCTGGCCCTTGTCCTTTACCAGCATGATGAGACCCGAGACGATGTTGAGCGCCGCCACCAGTACGATCATGGTCAGGATCAGGAACATCACGTTGCGCTCGACCTGCAGCGCGTTGAAGAAGGTCGAGTTGCGTTGCCGCCAGTCGACCAGGAACACGGGCCGTCCCGCCGCCTCGGTCACCAGCTTGCTGTAGGTGCCGATCTTGTCCGGGTTGGTGGTGAAGACCTCGATCGAAGACACATCGTTGTTGCGGTTGAAATAGGCCTGCGCCTCGGCCAGCGGCATGAACACGAAGGTCGAATCGTATTCCGACATCCCGATCTCGAACACCGCGGCGATCTTGTACGGCTTGATCCGCGGCGTGGTGCCCATCGGCGTCACGGCCCCCTTGGGCGAGACCAGCGTGATGCTGTCTCCGGCATGCAGCGAGAGCTGGTCGGCGAGCCGGCGGCCGATCGCAACCCCCTGCCCCTCGTCAAATCCCTCCAGCGAACCCTGCTTGATGTTCTTGGCGATCGAGGTGAGGTTGTTGAGATCGTCGGCGCGGATGCCGCGGATGAAGACACCGGCCGCGTTGAACGGCGACGAGCCGAGCCCCTGGCCGTCGACGACCGGCGCGGCCAGGCGGATACCCGGGACCTGGCCGATGCGGTCGGCGACATCCTTCCAGTCGGTCAGCGGCGATTCCAGCGGTTGCACGAGGATATGCCCGTTGAGGCCGAGGATCTTGTCCAGCAGTTCCTTGCGGAAGCCGTTCATGACCGCCATCACGACGATCAGCGTGGCGACACCGAGCATGATGCCCAGGAAGGAAAAGCCGGCGATGACCGAAATGAACCCTTCCTTGCGGCGTGCCCGCAGGTAGCGTCCGGACAGCAGCCATTCGAATGGCGCAAATGGCCGGGTACGGACTGGCTCGTTCATGGTCTCATCCATCTGTCGATAATCCCATGATTCGGGGCAAATGTGGCCGCATTACCCTGCGGACGGCGCGAGGTGGATAAACTTTAACCCGCGAGCTTCGCGACCACGTCGGCAGGGCTCATGTTGTCGCGAGAACCGTCGCTGCGACGCTTCACCTCGACCTTGCCATCCGCGAGTCCCTTGGGACCGACGAGGATCTGCCAGGGAATGCCGATCAGATCGGCCGCGGCGAACTTCGCACCGGCCCGCTGATCGGTGTCGTCGTACAGCACGTCGACGCCCTTTGCCGTGAGATCGCGGTAGAGCTGCTCGCAGGCGCCATCCACGGCGGCATCGCCCTGCTTGAGGTTGAGGATCGCGGCGCGGAACGGCGCAACCGCCTCGGGCCATTTGATGCCGGCGTCGTCGTGACAGGCCTCGATGATCGCACCGACGAGACGCGACACGCCCACTCCGTAGGAGCCACCATGGATCGGCACGTCGACGCCATCGGGTCCAGCCACCAGCGCCTTCATGCTGTCGGAATATTTGGTGCCGAAATAGAAGATCTGGCCGACCTCGATGCCGCGGGTGTTCAAGCGCTTGGCTTCGGGCACCTCTCGCTCGAAGCGCGCCGCATCGTGCACGTCCTCCGTCGCCGCATAGACTGAGGTCCACTGCTTGATGATTGGCGTCAGGTCGCCGTCATAATCGACGTCCGCGCCCGGCACCGGCAAATCGAGCACGTCGCGATTGATGTAGACGCCGGACTCGCCGGTCGCCGCGAGCACGATGAATTCATGGCTGAGGTCGCCGCCGATCGGGCCGGTCTCGGCCCGCATCGGGATCGCCTGCAGCCCCATCCGCGCGAAGGTGCGCAAATAGGCCACGAACATCTTGTTGTAGGAGCGGCGCGCACCGGCCTCGTCGAGGTCGAACGAATATGCGTCCTTCATCAGGAACTCGCGGCCGCGCATCACGCCGAACCGCGGCCGCTGCTCGTCGCGGAACTTCCACTGGATATGATAAAGGTTGAGCGGCAGGTTCTTGTACGACTTGACGTAGGTGCGGAAGATCTCCGTGATCATTTCCTCGTTGGTCGGCCCGTACAACAGCTCGCGCTTGTGCCGATCGACGATGCGCAGCATCTCCGGGCCATAGGCGTCGTAACGGCCGCTTTCCCGCCAGAGGTCGGCGAGTTGCAGTGTCGGCATCAAGAGCTCGAGCGCGCCGGCACGATCCTGTTCCTCGCGAACGATCCGCTCGATCTTCTTCAACACCCGGAAGCCGAGCGGCAGCCAGGCATAAATTCCGGCCGCCTCTTGCCGTATCATGCCCGCGCGCAGCATCAAGCGATGCGAGACGATCTCCGCCTCTTTCGGATTTTCTTTCAGGATGGGCAGAAAAAACCGCGACAATCGCATGGGGTTACTCAGAGAATCAGGAAAGCGTCGGAAGAACTGCAGTGAAACCGGATCGGGTGTGAAAACACAAGGCCAGCACTTGCGAAAAACCCGTCAAATCAGGCGATTTTCAGCCATTTGAGCGCATGGCATCCTCCAAACGCAGCCCGTCGCACCGGGGTCGCCTTTACCTCACCTCGAAATCGTCTTCCAGCGTCACTTTCTTGAAGTCGGTCACAAGAGCGTCGATCTGCATGTGCCAGCGGCCCGGGAACGGCAAGGGCACCTTGCGGACGTGCCAGTAGCCATCGGGTCCAAGGGCCGCGCTGTGTTCCATCGGCTCGATGCCGCGCTCGGGCAGGCTGAGCGTCAGCGTCGCCTCCTTGGCGGCAAGACGGCTCGCATCGTCATTCATCAACTGCAACACGAAATCGTTCTGGCCGACCTTGCCCGGTCCGATCAGGACCTGGAACATCGCAGCATCGGCGTGGATATGAACCGCGAGCGGGACATCCTCGGTCGACATCGCGAGCGCGCGCGGCGGCGGCGTGAAGCGCCAGCCCGCCGCGAGCGCGAAAATCGCAAGCGCGAGCACGCACTCCCCCACGACTGATCGCAACAGCGGCTTCGTCTTGCGGCTATCGCGCACAACGGCCGGCGTGAACGCCAACCGGTTCAGCGCGGCCAGCACAAGCAGCAACAGGACCAATCCGAGCTTGAATGCAAGGATGTTGCCGTATCGTGTGTCGATCAGCGCACCAAAACTTTCGAGCTGAACGATTGCGAGCGCGAGTCCCGACAGCGCGATCAACCCGACCACCGGCACCGCAACGTTGGAAAAGCGGCGGAGCGTCTGTGGAAGGCTGTCGTCATTCCGCCGCCACATCATCGCCGCAAGCGGCGCGAGCGCGCCGACCCAATAGGCCAGACCGACGCCATGAATGAAAACCGCCGGCCGCGTCAGCCACTGCGGTGATGCCGTCGCCGCGTGCCCGCTCGTAGCAAGCGTCGCGCCCACGCCAGCCATCGCGACGGCGGTTGCGATCCACGTCGCTGCGCCCGACGGGCGTCGCCAGCCGATCGCGGCGATCAGCATCGCGGCGATCGCAACCAGCATCGAGGGACCAAGGCTGGTGGCGAGCGCGCTGACCCACGGGGCGCGCGTCGCGAGCCCCGTGATCGGCAGGTTCAAGAGATCGATCCCCAGAAGACCGAGCGAGACGATCGCACTGACGAGACCGATGCCGAGCGATCCCAGGATCGCCGCGCTGCCCGTGCGCTTCCGCCCGATCCATGCTGCGAAGAATGCGCCACCGACGCCGACGAACAGCCCGAGATAGACGCCGATCCGCACCAGCCAGATCAGCGGATCGACCGCGCTGTCGCCGGACGGCGCCGCCGAGCCGGTCACGACACCGATCGAGAACAACAGCGAGCCGGCGACAGGATGGCCGTCCTGCGACACCACGCGATAGCTGACCACCTGCGTGCCCTGCGGCAGATCGGCCGGCAGCGTCACCCGTACCGATTGATCGACGGCCTCAATCGCGACGTCGCGCGGCTTGCCAGTGGCATCGAGCAGGCTGACCGCAGTCGGCGCCACCGCCTCGTTGAAGCGCAGTTCCACCGTCTTCGGCGCCACCTCCAGCACGCTGCCGTCTGCCGGCTCCGCGCCGACCAGCACCGCGTGAGCATGGGCCGCGGTCGCAAGACACACTGCGAGCAGCAGCGCGACAAGACGTGCGACCAGCCGCATGGCTTTATGACTTCGGCAGCAGCCTGACGCCGGGTGCCGGCGTCTTGCTGCCTTGGCTGTGGCCATTCCCCGAGCCGTCAGCCGGAATGTCGATCCAGCGGCTGACACCCTCCTCGCATTCCTGGACGACGGGGAAATACAGCGTGGTATTCGGCTTCAAAGTGTCGGTGAGGAACGTCATCATCACGAACTCATCGTAATTCTGGTCCGCGAGCTTGCCGCCGCTCCAGGCGACCTCTTTCACGCCCTCGGAGAACTTCCGTCCGTGATAATCGTACTCGGTCGCATATTTGCCGCTGATCGACTCGACATTCCAGCCGGGTTTCGGCATCGGCTTCACCGCGATCACGCCGTCCGGAATCTGCACGCGGATCTTGACCGTCGCCGAGCCCGCGCAGCCGTGCGGTACGGCGAACACCGCCTTGTAATAAGAGCCGATCGCCGCCTGCTTTCCTTCGAGTGTGATATGTGCGACGGCGGGCGACATCGCGAGCGCCGCGATGGCGCCCGCCAGAAGAACACGTCTCATGTTCGTCCTCACATCTTCTTCATGTCCATGTGACCGGAATGATCGCCATGCCCGGACTTATCACCGCCGCCGGGTGCCTGCGCGCCGACGGCCTGGACATCGAGCGAGACCGTGACCTTGCCGGCCTTCTCGAATTCGAGCGTGACCGGTACCTTGTCGCCCTGCTTCAGTGGGCTCTTTAGGTCGAACATCATCAGGTGGTAGCCGCCGGGTGCGAGCTTGACGGTTTTGCCGGGCTCGATGGTCAGGCCCTTTTCGATCGGGCGCATTTTCATCACACCGTTGTCCATCGCCATCTCGTGGATTTCCATCTTGCCCGCGATGTCGCCGGTGCCGCCGAGCAGGCGGTCGGGCGCGGTCCCCTTGTTCTCGACGGTGAGGTAACCGCCCCCGATCTTCGCGCCGTTCGGGGTGGCACGCGCCCAGGCCTGCGTGATCACGAGATCGCCCGCCTTGATGTCCTCTGCGGACGCAGGCATTGCAACGAATGCCGCGGCGAAGGCTGCGAGAGCGAGGATGCGTGAGAAGGTGTTCATGCTGATTAGTTCCTTGGTTTAGGTTAAATCGGGCTTGCTAGTGAATTGCTGTGGCCTGCGCATCAGACCATCGCTGCAGATCGGCGATCTCCGCCGATCCTTCGATCGTCGTAATCGACCCGTCGCGCGCGACGAGCATCGTACGCGGGATGTCGCCCTGCCAGGCAGGGTCGATCTCAAACCTCAGTCGATCGGCGAAGCCATCATTGAAGAGCCAGTTCTCCGCCGACGAGAGCCCTGCCCGAGCCAACATCGATCGCGTCGCCTCCGGAAGGTTGGGAACCAGATCCGCGCTGATGGTGACGACGTCGATTGCCGGATGATCCTTCATGAACTGGCCGAGTTGCGGGAGTTCGACCTTGCACGGTCCGCAGGTCACGCCCCAGAAATGCACAAGCGTGGGACGTCCCGCATGGTCATGCAGCAATTTCTGCCAGCTTCCGCGTTCGAACGGCCGCAGCACGCCTTCCTCCGAAGCCGATCCGGACTGCAGTGTGATCACAATAATGAGCGACGCAAGCAGATGACGCTTCATGGTTCGCCCTCGATTGCCTGAAAGTGATAGCCGTCGGCCTTGGTCATCCACGACAGGTAGGTCCGTTGTCCGTCCGAGACGAGCAGCGGATGGTCCGAACTGTCGGAGGTGCCGGCGATTGTCCTCGGGTTCGACCAGGTCGCACCATCATCACGCGACGTCATCAAATTGACTGACGTCTTTTGCCCGTCGAATTCCTTCCACACCATTACCAACCCGTGCGGCCCGGAGATGATCTGGGGACGCGACGGGCTCCGGTTCGGCTGACCGACCGGCAGCGGGTTCGAGAATGTCTTCCCGCCGTCGCGCGACTGGGCGTAGAACAGTCCCTTGCGTGCCTTGCCGTTGGTGTACCATGTCACGTGGTAGGTGCCTTCAGGCGAAATGGTCAGGCTGGGACCGTGATGCGGGCATGCTGCGATCTGCCAGTCGTCGCGGCTGACCCGGTGCACCTCTCCGGGCGTCGCCAGATCGGTGAACGTCACGATCGCATGATCCCGCACCCCGCCTTCAAAGATATTTCGGAACACAACGACCGGATGGCCCGCGCCATCGAATGCAAGCCCGAGACGACAGCACTCGCAAGTATTGTCCGCGGCCAACCGGGCCGCGGAATAGCTCGCACCAGCATCACCTGAGGTCGCAAAGAACAACCCGGCACCGTCGTACTTCTGGCCGCTCTGCTGCGCCGGCACACGATTGCGCTTGTCGAGCCAGGCAACGAACACCGTGCCACTGGGATCGATGCCGATCGCCTCGAATCGCTGGCTTTCCTTATTCCCTGTGATCGGCCTCGGCGGAGCAAAACTCCGGCCGCCGTCGGTCGATCGCGTGGTGAGCACCTCGCCGTTGAACGCCTGATCGCGGAAGATCGAAAAGGCCAACGCGATGTTGCCCTTCGCGTCGATCGCGAGCTTGGGTCGCGCATCGGGCCCCCAATCCAGATTAAGCCGCTCCTGTGTCACTTGAACAGGCGCAGAGAAGCTCCTGCCGTGATCTTTGGAATTCGCTACCGAAATCTGGCCGCCGGCCATCCAGACGAGCCACAACGTCCCGTCCCGGCCAAAGGCGGGAGTGACCTTCGTCGCGCAACGCAGCGTGGTCTCCTCGCACGCGGCTTCGGAGCCGTGCTGATGGCTCATCTGCGCAACAGCGAGGCCCGGCGAGGCCGCAAGGATGAGCGCCGTCAAGGCCGCCCGGATCGTGGGTTTGCCAAATGTCACGGATGCGCTCCTCATTTGAACGCGATCTTCATGCCCGCCACGAAGGCGCGCGGCGACCCGGCATAGATCGAGCCGGTGGTGTTCGCCAATATACTCGCGGGATTTTGAACGCCTGCTGGAGTCACTGAGTTCGCAATGTTGTTCGCCGAAGCCACGTAGGTCCGATCGAAGACGTTCCGCACTTCGACATACAGGTTGAGCGCCTTGAAGTAATCGGAGACGAGATCGGTCCTGTAATGGAGGTTCAGATTGACCAGCTCGTAGCCGGGCGCCTTCAGCAGGTTCGCATTGTCCATGTAGAAGGCATCCTTCCATTGGACTTCGACGAACCCACCGAGCCCTTGCAACGGACCGGAGAACTGGTCGTAGCCGAGCCGAGCCGTTAGCTCATTGGGCGAAATGCCGGGAATCTTGTTGCCGGCGCGGTTGAAGCTGAACACCGCACCGTTGGTGATATTTTCCGTGTATTCGGTGTAGACCTCGTCGAGATAGGTGTAGGCCGCGGAGAGCCGCCAGCCGGGCAGGAATTTCCAGTCCGCAGCCAGTTCGACGCCACGATGCTCGGATCGCGGCGCATTAAAGGTATAGGTGATCCCTGCGAGCGGCGTCGCTTGCGAAACGAGTTCGTCCTTGAAGAATTCGTAGAAACCCGTGACGCTCAGCTTGAGCGCATTGTTCGGCGTCCAGTCCGCCCCGATATCGTATCCGAGGTTCTTCTGAGTCCGAAGCTGGGTGTTGTTGCCCGAGGAGCCGTCCGGAAGCACGAAGAGGTTGCTGACCTGCGGCGTGCCATATCCGGTCGCCACCCGGCCGCGAAATTGCCACTCGCTATTCAGCCTGTAGAGCAGCGCAAGCTCGGGCGCGGTATTCTGGAATTGTCGATCTGCGGTGGTGATCGCTGTAGTGGTGGCCCCGGCAGGACCAGTATAGGTGTAGGCAGTGTTTCGACCGGTCAGATTGGTGGTCTCCCAGCCGATGCCGGCGATCGCCGTCAAAGCAGGCGTGAGCTTCAGCTCCTCGCGCGCACGAAGACCATAGTTCGTCGTGTCGCTGAACAGGTTACTGGACAACCTTCCGAGCGTAGCGTTGCCGCCCGGCATCACGTTGCGGGTATCGCTTGAGGCCGAGAGCGTATTGTAGAAGCCGCCGAAATAGGCGGTCGACTCCATCCCGAATATCTCACCACGTCTGACGACATCGCTCATGTAGTTGTAGGACGGGAAGTCCCCGATCGCGCTCGTCGATCCCGTCGGCTGGTTGATGTTACGGTCATCGAAGACGAATTGGTTGCGCCAGGTCGTCTGGTTGTCGAAATCGTGCTCCCAGCGAGCACCAACGATGGTGCGACGATCGTCGCGTCCGAGACCGGCCTGGAGGGCGGTTTCCTTGTCGGTTCCTGCTGCCGAATTGAACCCGTTGTTGAACAACGTGACGGTCCCGCATCCCGGTGCGGCGGTGGCTCCGGTCGTGCATCCCTGCTGGAACGGATTCTGGTAGAACTGATTGAGCGACGACCGGATCGGCAGGCGCGCTGTCAGATCGTTGTTGATGAGCTTCACCGTAAAGCGGTCGTCAGGCGTCGCCTGCAAGGTGCCGAGGAAATTGACGGTCTGGGTGTTGAACCAGCTGTTGCCGATAAAGCCGTCGCCGCGCGCGTCACTTGCGAACAGTGAACCTTCGAAGCTGCCGATCTTCTTGCCGGCGGCGAAATAGTTATTGAGGTATCCGAAGCTGCCCCCGTCGACGCCATACTCGACGCCGTCGATCGAGGCACCCGGCCGGGTCCGGAAATTCAGTGCGCCGCCGGTCGCGTAGTTGCCATAGAGTGCCGACGAAGGCCCGCGGATCACGTCGATGGCGCCATAGGCGTGCGGATCGATCAGATCGCTGCGGGACAGGCCGTCCGGCTGCGTGACCGGGAACCCGTCGTCGAAGATCACCAGGTTCCGGATGCCGAAGCCATTCCGTGCATTCGATCCGCGAATCGAGATGCCGAAATCGCGGGGCCCGTTGCCCTGCTTGATCGAGATGCCCGGGCTATCCCGCAGCACGTCCGCGACCGAGAACGACGGACGATCGTCGAACTGGCTGCGGTCGATCGTGGTTTGCGTTTGGCCGGCGGGCGCCCGATTCAGGCTTTCGCGCGCCGCGAGCGGCGTCCCCCCCTGCCGCGGCGAGGTAGCCGCCACAGCCCTCGCTCCCGGCGGCTGCGCTGGTCTCGGGGCGGACACGGTACGCGCCCTCCGCTTCGGCGCTGCCGGCTTGGCCCGCGCCGCCGGATTGGGTGCCTCGACAGTAACCGGCGGCAGCGCGACAGCCGGCGTCTCGGCCCCCGCCAGAGATGGAGTCGCGGACAGCGCGGAGCTCAGTGCGAGCACGCTCATGCCACCGCGGGCATGATGACGAAACATGGATGAATCCCGACGCCGGCGGATGGGCCGGTCTGCTCAAGGGCAATTCACCGGCGCGCAGGACGCACCGGCTGCGAAAATGTCGTCAGGAAGGAAATGGTGGAGCGCGCGCCTGGGCGTGCGAGCCGGCGCCGGACCTAACGACGTCGGACGCGAAATCGTGCCAGGCGACTTGGCTCGCCGCACGTTCGACGGGCGACGCCGATGCTTGCGGGGTATCGATCGGGGCCCCGGTCTGCAGCACGCTGCACACCGCGCAACAGCCGTCATGGGCGTGCTGACTGCTCTGGTCGCTCTGCCCCGCTCCGGAGCCCGGGTCAGCGTGGCAGATGCCGGCAGCGGCCAGCGGGTCGGACGCGGCGAGGCTCACCGCCCAGCAGGCCCCGATCGGTGCGAAAATCTGCACCAGCAGGGCAACCAGGACTATGGGCAGGAAATTCTTAAGCCGCCGGCGCATCGCGAAACCCATCCGGAAAGGAACTAACCACCACGGACCCTGGAAGTCGAGACACCGCACGGCCTCAGTCTATTCCGGCGGCACGAAATCGCGCCCCGTGTCGATCGCGCCACAGACAGCGCCGGCCGCCATATCCCCTTACCCGGTCGCGCGTTTTCGAGCTCATTCTGCAACCGACAGTGGCATCATCCCAATCATTTCGCAAATTGCTCGAATTTTGAACATTCGTTGCCGAAAATGGTGACAAGCCTGGAAAGATGGTCTACCAATTCGGCCCTAGGCCAGCCGCAAGGTTAGTCTTGGTGGTCCAAGTCTCGGGAGGAGCCCGGCGCGCAGAAGCAGCGTCACCCCATCAATCAAGATCAAATCGTATTTTTGGGGCAATAGGGTCGACACAATTTTTGGAGCAGGGCTCGGAGCCCTGCTCTTTTTTTGTGTGATGATCGCAACCGGCAATGACCTCATCAACGAACCCGATCGAACACAGCTTCGAGCTCGCCGCCGCGGCCTGCGATGATCTCACGCCGCTGGTCTATCGCCGCCTGTTTCGCGAACACCCCGAGGCGCAGGTGATGTTTCGCAGCGAAGGCAGCGAGCCGGTGAAGGGCTCGATGCTGTCGCTCACGATCGAGGCTCTCCTCGACTTTGCCGGCGAGCGCACCGGACATTTCCGGCTGATCGAATGCGAGGTGTCCTCGCATGATGCCTACGGTACGCCGCGCGACCTGTTCGTCGCATTCTTCGGCGTGATTGCCGCAACCCTGCGCGAGCTTCTCGGCGAGCAATGGTCTGACGAGATCGATGCTGCGTGGCACAAGCTGCTCTGCGACCTCGAGGCCATCGTTCGGCAGCAGCCGGATTAGCAACATCGCGTCACCGCGAGGGCGTAGCGTCGCCGTTCCGATTGTGACACACTCGCTTTATCCGCGGCGCGTGCAACTGATGCCGACGGCCAGAAAAATGAAAGAGGGAGCAAACACCAATGCCAGGGATGGATAAAACTCCGACGACACGACGCGATCTTCTGCAGATGGCGGCAGCCGGTGGAGCGGCAGCCGCATTGTTCGGTGGAATGGGCGTCAACCCGGCGCTTGCCGCCGAGATGGGCCGCTCGGAAAAGCCGCTGAAGGCCGCATTCTCCAACGCCGGATTGCAGGCGACGTGGTGCGCGCAGGGCAAGAAGGCGGCCGAGTTCTGGGGCAAGCTGTTCAACGTCGACGTCACATGGTTCGACGGCCAGCTCGACGCCGTCAAGCAACGCGCCGCGATCGACAATATGGCATCGCAGAAATGGGATTTCGTCGCGATCCAGGCCTTCGGCATCGGCACCCTCACCCAGCCCGTGCAGAAGATGATCGACGCCGGCATTCCCGTGATCGACATGGACACGCTGATTGCTCCTCTCGATCAAATCAACGTCCACTCGTTCCTTGCCCCCGACAACGAATTCATGGGCGCTTCGGTGACGCAAGCGCTGTGCAACGCGATCGGCGGCAAGGGCAAGATGATCATGACCCAGGGCGCGCTCGGGCACACCGGTGCGCAGGGCCGCGCCAAGGGCTTCAACTCGGTGGTCAAGCAATTCCCGAACATCGAGGTGCTGGACACCCAGCCCGCCGACTGGGACGTCTCCAAGACTGCCCGCCTCTGGGAAACCTATCTGACCAAGTACCCGCAGATCGATGCGGCTTTCTTCCACAATGACGACATGGCGCTCGCCGCCTACAACATCATGAAGGCGCATAACCGCACCAACATCCTGATCGGCGGCGTCGACGCTATGCCGCCGGCAATCCAGGCGGTCAGCGAAGGCCGCATGTTCGCGACCGTCCGCAATCCATCCTGCCGCATCCATGGCGGCGCCATCATCGCGGGCGTCGCTGCCGTCGTCAGCGGCGAGAAGAGCGGCCAGGGCATCCCGAAGAATGTGGTGACCGACGGCCCGGTGGTGACCAAGGCCAACGCCCCCGGCATGCAATGGATGGAGGACCACTTCCTGATCTGAGCGGCCCTCATGTCGCAGGGACGTTCCCCGATCCTCGAGTTGAACCAGATCACAAAGGCCTTCGGCGGTGTCGAAGCCCTTCGTGGGGTCGACTTTTCGCTCTATGCCGGCGAGATCCATGGCCTCGTCGGCGAAAACGGCGCCGGGAAAAGCACGCTGATGAAGATCATCGCCGGCGTGCATCCGGAGTTCTCCGGCCGCTTCATGCTCGATGGCAAGGAGACCCGCTTCCACTCGGCCCGCGACGCGCACGCAGCCGGCATCGCTATGGTGCATCAGGAGCTCAGCGTTGCGCCCGACCTGACGGTGGCCGAGAACGTCTTCCTCGGCAACCAGCCGACCAACCGGCTCGGGCTGGTGCAATGGCGGCGGATGGCGCGCGAGGCCGGCGAGCAGCTCGCCCGCTTCGGCATCGACGTCGATCCGATGAGCCGGCTCGGCGACCTCCCGATCGGCCTGCAACAGCTCATCGAGATCGCCCGCGTGCTGTTCTCCGGCGCGCGCATCGTCATCCTGGACGAGCCGACCTCGGCGCTTTCCCCGCCCGAGGTCGAGCGTCTGTTTGCGACGCTGCGCAGGCTGCGCGACGAGGGCACCAGCATCGTCTTCATCTCGCATTTCATCGAAGACATCCTGCGTGTCTCCGACACCGTGACCGTGTTCCGGAATGGACGGAAAGTTGCGGAGACCGCCTCCGCCAGCACCAGCAAGGGCGCCCTGATCGAGGCCATGATCGGCCGCGGCGGCGAAGTGCTGGAGCACAGCTACACCGACGACCTGATGCTGCCACAATCGGGCGCCGGTTCGGTGGTCCTGAAGGTCGACCAGCTCTCGCTCGGCCGCAGCCTCCAGGACGTCTCGTTCGAGGCCCGCGCCGGCGAGGTGCTCGGAATCTACGGCTTCATGGGTTGCGGCCAGTTGGAGCTGTCGCGCATCCTGTTCGGCAAGCTGCGGCCGGACGGCGGAACGCTGGCGGTCGACGGCGCCGCCAGGACATTCCACAGCACCGCAGCGGCACGGCGTGCCGGTGTCGCGCTGGTGCCAGAAAGCCGGCGCGCGATGCTGTTCCACCAGGAGCCGGTCTACAAGAACGTCTCGATCAGCATTCTCGACCGGATCTCCGCCCTGCTGCTCAAGCCGGTCCGCGAGCGCGCGATCGCGCAGCGCCAGGTCGAGCAATTGCAGATCCGGCCGCCGGTCGTGGGGCTCGACCTCGGCATGCTCTCCGGCGGCAACCAGCAGAAGGTGGCGCTGGCAAAATGGCTGACCTACCCGCCTCGCCTTTTGGTGTTGTGCGAACCGACCCGCGGCATGGACGTCGGCGCCAAAAACGACGTGATCAACATCGTCCGCGACCTCAGAGCCAAGGGGCTCGCGATCATCGTGCTGTCGACGGAGCCGGAGACGGTGCTGTCGCTGGCCGACCGGATCCTGGTCCTGAAGCGCGGCACGGTGGTGCGAGAATTCGCCGGCGAGGCGGTGAGCAAGGACCGCCTGTTGGAAGCGGCGTGATGGGGATACATGATGACAAGCAGTGACAGCGCGACAGCGCGAGCGGATCACCAGCGGTCGCGCGGGCTGGCGCCCTTCCTGCGCTCGCAGATGCGCAACATCGCGCCGTTCCTGACGCTGATCTTTCTCAGCGCCTTCTTTGCCATCGCGAGCCCATCGTTTGCGACGCTCGACAATGTCGGCAACATCCTCACGCAAGTCTCGGTGACCGGCATCATCGCGGTCGGCCTCACCTTCGTGATCCTGTGCGCCGAGATCGACCTCTCGATCGCCAGCATCGCCAACGTGACCGGCATCGCGGTCGCCTACTTCACGCTGCAGGAGTCCTACGTCAACATCGCCAACGTTCCGATGCCCGGCTGGGCCGCGATCCTGCTGGCGTTGGCGCTGTGCGCGTTGCTCGGCGTCGTCAACGCACTGGGGCTGACCATGATCGGCATCCCCTCCTTCATCATGACACTGGCGATGATGCAGATCGCGGCCGGCGTCTCCGCGCTGCTGGTGCGCGGCCAGATCGCCTACAAGGTGCCGGACCTGATCACGACGCTCGGCTCCGGTTCGATCGGCGGCATTCCCTGGATCGTGATCGTTGCCGCCGTGATGCTGCTCGGCGGCCATCTGGTGCTGACCTACACGCGGTTCGGCCGCTACGTCTATATGGTCGGTGGCAATCGCGAGGCCGCGGAGTTTTCCGGCCTCAACGTCAAGCTGATCCTCGGCAGCGTGATGGTGATCTCGGCGGTCTGCTCGGGGATCGGCGGCATGCTCGGGGTGGCGCATTTCGGCAGCGCGCAGCAGAACGAGTTCGACACCTATCTCTTGGATTCGATCGCGGCCGTGGTGGTCGGCGGCACCAGCCTGTTCGGCGGTCGCGGCGGCATCGGCAACACCATCGTCGGCCTGTTCGTGCTCGGCGTGCTCAACAATGGCCTCGACCATGTCAATATCGACAGCTTCCTGAAGATCCTGATCCGCGGCCTGATCCTGCTCGCCGCGCTGATCATCAACGTCTATGCGCAGCGGCTGCGCGAGCGGGCGGCGGAGTAGCCTGGCCGAAGCCAGCTCGGCATGACGACAATAGGTCAGGGCACGGCTCTTTCCAGTTGTCGTCCCTGCGAAAGCAGGGACCCATACTCCGCAGCGGGCCTTGTGGACGGACTCGTCGTTCCAGCTTCGCCTAACAATGACCCTTTGTGATTATGGGTCCCTGCTTTCGCACTAGGGCATCTACACATCTTTGGGGCGCGACAGATTGACTCGGGACGGCATGATGTGCGGTCGCCGCAGCGACTTGTATGATTCTCTGTCTGGCGTTTTGATTCGAAGGAGCGCCAGAGATGCAGCAGGAACCGGATTTGTCCCTTGGCAAGTTTGGAGACGTTCGCCTTGATAAAAGGGGGCGGCGCTTCTCCGGGCTGTGCTTTGCACGCGCAACGTCTGTTTGCGCCAGATGGCGCAGGGCGACTGGGCTGCGAACATGGCGTTCTGGCGGTTTGTGAACAATCCACGGGTCACGACCGACAAGCTGGTTGAAGGCTGGAGCCTGCAGACGTCAGCCGCGGTCAGCGGGCGACATGTGCTGGCAATCCAAGATACCAGCGAGATCAAGTTCCACACCCGTCCGGGACATCGGCGCGGCTTGGGCAAGGTCGGCAAAGGCAACGCGCGTGGCGTGCTGCTGCATGCCATGATGGCAGTCGATGCCGACAGCGGGGTCTGTCTCGGGCTCACTGGCGGCAAGGTGTGGACGCGCAAGCGCACGGCGAAGATCGCTCACGAGAAGCGAGCCTTGGCCGACAAGGAGTCGGCGCGCTGGGTGACGACCGCTGAGCAAGGCCGCGATGTTCTGGCCGCAGCTGGTATGATCACCGTCGTCAACGACCGCGAGGGAGATTTCTTCGCCCACTGGGCGCTGACGCCCGCTGACAATGTCCACCTTCTGTCGCGCGCCATGCACGACCATGCGCTGGTCGATGGCGGCACGCTTTATCAGGCAGTCGGGCGGGCCGGCTTCTGCGGCAAGGCGGTGATCGATCTGCCGCAGCGGATGGATCGCAGCGCTCGCCAGGCCCACCTCTCCATGTGCTTTGGAACCGTTGTGCTCAAACGGCCGCAGCGCCCCGGCGTGAAAGACTTGGCGGAGGGCGTCAAAGTCAGCTTCGTCGAAGTCGTCGAGTTGCACCCCCCGAAGGGCGCCCAGCCCATTCATTGGTTGCTCCTGACCACCCATCCGGTCGCCACCGCCGCCGATGCCTGGCGGATCGTCTCTGGTACAAGCAGCGCTGGATCATCGAGCAGCTCTTCCGCTCGCTGAAGAGCCAGGGTCTGCGCATCGAGGATAGTCAGCTCGACAGCGCTGAAGGCCTGATCAAACTGGTGGCGATCGCCACCAGAGTGGCATGTCTCGTCATCCAGCTTGTCCAAGCCCGCAATGGCGGTGAAGAATTGCCGGCCGAATTTGTGTTCACGCCGGACGAGATCGACGCGCTCAAGGCCATCAATAAAACCCTGAAAGGCCGCACCGAGCTCCAGAAGAACCACCATCGCCCCAACACTGTCGCCTGGGCGGCGTGGATCATCGCAAAGCTCGGCGGATGGACCGGCTACGCCTCGCATCGCCCACCTGGACCAATCACCTTCCACATCGGGATGGCTCGCTTCCAAATCCTCGTATACGGCACCGCAAACGTGTAGATGCCATAGTGCTTTCGCAGGGACGACACTGAATGTGTTGCACGGCTGGTGAGTCAAACTTCCGCATTCTCGCGACATGATTGTCCGAGCTTTGCATTTCGTTCTGCCCTCTCACTTCGTAGAGGGCGCAGGGAAAGCCGGGTGCCGATCGCACCCATGGGCCCGGGTGCAATAACACTCCGGCTTTCCCTGCGCGATGGGTTACGGCTTATACGTGCTTGCCCCGGCGAGACTGGGCGTGGCGGCTCTGCCTACCAGGTGTAACGCAGCGTGCCTTTGCCGGCGTAGCTCTGCGTCACGTTCGAGAACTCGCCTTCGAAGGTCGCGGCGGCCGACCAGCCGTTGATCCACTTCATCTCGGCGGATGCGGTGGCGAGCGCGGAGTCGAACGCTTGCGCGGCGCCGTTGACGACGAAGCTCGCGCCCGGCAGCGTCTGGAAGGTCGCGGCGATCGAGCGGTCCGGATTGAAATCATGCGCCCAGGCGGCGCGGCCGCGCAGCGTCAGGATGCCGTCCTGCATCACGAAGGACCTGTCGGCGCGCAGGCCGAGCTCGCTGCGGCTGTCGGTGACACTCTTGGCGTTGTAAGCCAGTGCAAAGGCGCTCGCGCCGGAGACAGCCGTCTCCGCGTAGCCCGGCAACTCAAAGCTGGTGAACTGGCCTGCGGCGTAAGGCGTGATCCCGATGCCGCCCGCCCATGGCAACACGAAGCGGTAGCCGCCCTCGATGCGGCCGGACCAGGCGTTGGCGTTGAACTCCGCGCGCAGATGATCGACGCCCGCGATCGTCACGAAGCGATCGGTGGTGATATCCTGCCAGCCATAGGCGAGCGCGGCGGTGAGATAGGTCGGGCCGTTGGTGTGGCGGACGTATGCACCGGCCTGGAACAGGTCGGAGCGGCCGGTGCCGAGACCGTTGACGCTGAAATTGGTGCCGCCACCGGCGAGCGCAAAACCCGCCAGCGTGTTCGGCGAGATCAGGTAATCGACGCCGACCGCCGTTCCATAGATGCGGCTCGCCGCGTTGTTCGAACCGGTCGCGGCATTGCCGTCGGTCGATTGCGAGCCGCCGAAGCCGGAGACCCAGACACTCCAGCGCGGCTCGACCGGCAGGCGCGACGGCGCCTTGGTGACCATCGCGAAGGCATCGGTCCGCCGGCTCGCCGCCGCATAGGCATCTTCCGCATAACCGGTGGCGCCGCCCGCGGAGCCGTTGCCTCCGTTGCGCGCCATGAAGGGGTCAGTCAGCAACCCGACAAACAGGTTCATCGCATCGAACGTTGTCTGCTGGGAGCCGGTTGCGAGCTCGCCGGAGGCTTGCGTCAGCCCTGCCGGCGTGAGCGCACCGAAGACCAGCGGAATCGTACCGACGCTGGCGAAGGAATTGGAGAGCGCGTTTCCAACGGCCTGCTGATTGGCGTTCAATCCGCCGGGGATGGTGAGGCCGGTGAAGTTCAGCACCAAATTGAGGAAAGCGTGGTTACCGTCGTAGCTGAGGGAGGAGCTGAATCCCGCAGGCAGATTGGTATTGACCGGGCCGGCGAAGGTCCCGCTGACGCCGCCGCTCGCCGTCAGGATGGAGTATTGCTTCGCGACGTAGCTGCCATTGGCGAAGATCGCATTGACGGTCGCCCCGCCGAGCGCCGCCGTGCCGGTGACGTTGGCAAAGGACGCGGTTGCCGGATTGAGATTGACCACGTACAGCGCGCCGGACTGAAAGGCTAGATTGCCGGCGATCGTCATCGACGACCCCGGCGTGGCATTGCCGGGCGCGAGCGTCGCGCCGGAGCCAATGCTCACCGTGTTCGGAGGATCGACAAGACCGGTGCCGGTCAAAGTGCCGCCGGCGCTGACGTTGACCGCTGAGGAGCTTGTAATCGCGCCATCGACCTGCAGCACGCCGCCATTGATGTTGGTCGCGCCCGTATAGCTGCTGCTGCCAGTGAGAACCAGCATGCCCGCGCCGCTCTTGGTCAGCCCGCCGCTCCCGGAGATACTGCCGGAAAACGTGGTGCTGGTGCCGTCGCCGCCGGTCGTCAATGTCGCCGAACCGAGCGCGACTGCGCCGGCGCCGGCCAGCGAACCGACGGTCTGGTTGAAGCTGTTGAGATCGAGCACCGCTCCGCTCGCCACCGTAAAGGCACTGCCGGCTGAGAAGCTATTGGCCGCGCCCGCCTGCAGCCTGCCGGCGTTGACGGCCGTCGCTCCCTGATAGGTGCTGGAGCCGGCGAGAACCAGCGTACCTGCGCCGCTTTTGGTGAGGGAGCCCTGGCCCGAGATCGTGCCACCGAGTATCAGGTCGGCATCGGTCTGGAACGTGCCGCCGCCGGAGTTCAGCGCGACATCGCGCGTGGTCGAGATGGCGGAAGTCGTCTGCAAGACGCCGCCATTGAAGCTCAGCTTTCCCGAGACGCTGCCGAGAGCCCCGTCCGATGAGATCGACAAGACGCCCTGGTCGATGCTCCACGGCGTGAGGGCTGCCGTCGAACCCACAAGCGTCCAGGTGCTGGCGCCGGTCTTCCGGAACACGCCGAAACCCTGATAGAGCGAACCGAGCTGCGATACGTCGAAAGTGGCGTCGGTCGCGCCGCCGAGCCGCAACGTATCGGCGCTGCTGAAGGCGACAACGTTGCCGGCGAAGCTCGCGCCTGCCTGAATCTCCAGGATATTGGTGCCGCCGGTGAAGACGACTGCATTGGCCTGGGCGCCGGCGCCGAGATTGCCACGTCCGCCGGAGATCGTGCCGCTGTTGATCACGGTAAGATCGGCTCCCGAAATACCGATCCCGCCTGCACCCGCCGCACCGGACGCGCCGTTTTCAATACCGCTGCCGCCCAGACCGCCAATACTGCCATGGCCACCGCGGATCACACCGGCGTTGATCAACACGGCATGCGAAGCGACGTCGAGGACGCCCACACCGCCGGCTCCGCCGTTGCCACCAATGCCGCCTCTGCCGCTGCCATTGGCTCCGAGCCCGCCGACACCGCCCAGACCTCCTTGGATGGTGCCGGTGTTGGTGAAGACGATCCCCGAACCGCCGAGCTTGAGGCCGGCCCCGCCATCGCCGCCATTGCCGCCGTTGCCACCTGTAGCAGCGCCTGTGCCGCCAGAGCCGCCCGCTCCGCCAACGCCGCCCGTGAGCGCCGAGCCGTTCGAACTCGCGGCGGTTCCGGTCACAACCAGGGCATGCCCACCGGATCCGCCGCCACCGCCACCACCGCCGTCGGCGCCAGGACCGCCGTTCGAGTTACCGCCGGCGCCGCCAGACTGGCCTACGCCTCCGACGATCGGCGCAGCGTTGTCGATTTGAGAGATCGATTGTGTATTGGCACCCCCGGCGCCCCCCGCGCCGCCGTCGCCGCCCACTGCGCCAAGCGAGCCAAAAATATCTCCATGTCCGCCCAGTCCACCGGGCGCCCCTCCGGCACCGCCGCCACCACCACCTCCACCTCCGCTGGCGGTGCTGGCGGCCGCATCCGAGCCAGCGTCTCCCGCCACGCCATCCGTCCCGCCCGCGCCGCCTATGCCGACGCCGACAGGAGAACCGTGATGGGCGTCGCCGCCCCGACCGCCATCAGCGAGCGCCGGCCCGACCGGCAAGCAACAGAACTGGGTGACCAGGACTAACGATGCTGCACCCGCCGACATCGACGTGAGGCCGCGCCCGAAGGACTGTCCCATTTGCCCACCCGCTCATTCCGCCGGCGGTACCTCCTGCTCCAGCACATGCGCGCAGCACGCTGGAAGGATCGAGCCCGCCGTTGCAGCATCGCGCCTTGACGATGCGGCCCCATTCACGCTGCATCACTACGCGTTCGGGGTCAGACCAGGCAAGAAAGTAAGCGCCGTTCGGCGACTGTCGTTCAGCGAGTGTGTCCTGCAAACACCACTCGTGCGGGCCGGCGCGCAATATGGTTGCGTTGAACCGCCTCGCGCTTCCCATTGTCCCGGGATGCCGCGAGAACAGTTTCGGATTCTTCGGAAGCGGCCCTCCGGATGTTTCGGAGGGCCAGCTATCCCGCAAACTCCGGCTGCCAGTTGCGTACCTCCCGGGCCGCCGCGGTGACTGCGCCAATCGTCGTGAACGACGGCGTCTCCAGCATCATGTTGCGTGCGAGCCTGAGGGCGCGCGCCTCACAGATCGCGCGCTGCTTCTCGTCTGCGATCCACTCGAAATCGATATTGTGCGCGAGGCCAAGGATGCGGCGGATGGTCTTGGCTGCCGCGAAGCCAACTGTGTCCTGGAATAGCCGCGCAATGTAAGCCTGCCGCTCCGCCTCCAGCCGCGCGGCGCCCGCCTCGCCTGCGAACAGCGATGCCGGATAACCGTCACCCTTGGCGTCGTTGCGCCACAGCACAAGGAATTTCCGGGCAAACTCGGTCCAGACGCCCTCGATCGTCTGCAATAGCCAGGCCTCGAACGAGGCGCGCTCGCCGGCCGAACGTTCGTGCCCGGCCGAGGCCAGGTAGGCCATCAGGAGATTGCCGATGACGGCGCCGAGATCGAAACCCATCGGGCCGTAGAAAGCGAATTCGGGATCGATCACCCGCGTTTCCTGCTCGGTGACCATGATCGAGCCGGTGTGCAGGTCGCCATGGATCAGCGCCTCGGGGCTCGCCATGAACTTCAGCTTGAGCCGCGAGATCGCGACATGCAGGTCGAGATCGTTGCGGAAGGCAGCCGCGGTCGCATCGAGGTAGGGCGCGGTCCAGCGGTTCTGCTCGGCGATACGGTAGGGATCGGTGAAGATCAGATCCTCGGTGATCTTGCAGAGCGCGTGGTTGCCGGCAAACGCCGCGATCCCCTCCTTCTTCTCGGCGGCCGACAGCGCAAGGTCGGACGAAAAGAACAGAGTCTGGGCGAGGAAGGTCGAGATGTCCTCGACAAAGCGTGGGTAGCGCGTGGCGCCAACCAAGCCCTTGCGCATGATGATATGCGGCTCGAGCAACTCCATTGCGGTGAGCGCCAGCGGGCCGTCGTGATGCAGCACCGACGGTACCAGCTTCGGCGCTAGCCGCGCCTGATGCACCAGCGCCAGATGTTCGTAATGGGCGCGGGAGAGCGGCAGCGGCCAGCTCTCACCGACCAGGCGCACATACGGCAGGGCCTGCTTGACAGCGATGCCGCCGCTCGTCCCCTTGACGATGAAGACGAGGTTCAGATTGCCGTCGCCGACCTCGCTGATCGACCAATCGGCCGGCGCTCCGCCGAGGTGCGCGACGATCGCGGGCAGGCCTGCGAGATAACCGCGCAGATCGGCCTCGCGCAGGATTCGATATTGGCTCTGCCCGGAGCCTGGTTGTGCCTGCAGGTTCATCGTGGTCGCCTCCTCCGGAATGTCGCAGGGCGAAGTTGATCCTCGCTCCCGCTTCGGCCGATCCGGCCTTTTCCTGTCAGTTGTGGAACGCGGGCATCCCCATCAGGCTCGACAGCCGCTCGATCGAGAGATAGCCGGCGTAATAGGCCCACATCCCGATCGTGAAGATCACGGCCGAGAGCAGCGTGGTCCAGAGCAGCTTGCGCCCCATCCGCGCCAGCACCGGCGCGCCGGGATCGGTGCCGGGCGCAGCAATGCCGTCCTCATGCTGACTGCGCACGCCGAACGGCAGCGTCAGGAACAGCACGACCCACCAAAGGACGAAGTAGATCGCAAGCCCCGTGGAGATCTGGTACGCCATGCGGTCTCAGGCCTGTTCGATCTCGACCAAGGCGCCGGAGAAGTCCTTGGGGTGGAAGAACAACACCGGCTTGCCGTGGGCGCCGATCTTCGGCTGGCCGTCGCCGAGCACGCGCGCGCCTTCGGCGACCAGGCGGTCGCGGGCGGCGATGATGTCGGGCACGTCGTAGCAGACGTGGTGGATGCCGCCGTCGGCATTGCGCTCGACGAACTTCGCGATCGGCGAGGCCTCGCCCAGCGGCTCGATGAACTCGATCTTGGTGTTCGGCAGCGTCACGAACACGGTGATCACGCCGTGCTCCGGCAGCGGCACGGCGTCGGAAATCTCGGCATTGAACGCCGTGCCATAGATCTTCGCCGCCTTCTTGGCGTCCTTGACCGCAATCGCAACGTGATTGAGCCGGCCCAGCATGCTTCTCTCCCTTTGTACTCGCGCGCTACGGCAGCGAATTCGCTTCGCCTCTCCCCGACGGGGAGAAGTCGATTTGCGCAGCAAATCGGATGAGGGCCGCAGCCACACGAGAGACCGTTATCCCTCATCCGGCGCTACGCGCCGACCTCTCCCAAGGAAGAGGTATCCCCCCGTTGCCGCTCCAACTCAACCGACCGTCAGAACGTGCACAAGGCAGATCGGCTTCTTGCCCCATTGCTCGTTCAGCAACGCCCGCACCGCACGGCGCACCGATTCCGCAAGCGCATCCGGATCGCGTCGCCGCGGCCGCGGCAAGCCCTCGATCGTCGATACCACGACATCGAACACGATGTCGTCGAGCATTTCGCCCGCGGCATTCTTCTCCGGCATGCCGACGAGATCAACCTCGGGGTCGTCGGCAAGCTCGCCCTGCTCGGTCATCGCGATGGCAACGAAGGCGCAGCCGGCAAATCCCATTCGCCGCCGCTCCACCACCGCGCGCGACTTCGAGTCCTCCAGGATGCTCCCGTCCTTGTAGAGCCGTCCGGCTGGGACTTCGCCAATGATGCCGGGATCGCCGGGGCCGAGCTTGACCATATCGCCGTTGCGGCAGGTCAGGACCTTCGGGACGCCCGCGGCGCGCGCCAGCTTGGCATGCTCGGCCAGATGCAGGGCCTCGCCGTGCACGGGGATCAACAGTTGCGGCCGCACCCAGGAGATCATGTCGCGCAGTTCGTCGCGGCGCGGATGGCCGGAGACGTGCACCAGGTGGTCGCGGTCGGTAATGATCTCCACGCCCTGCTCGACCAGCCCGTTGATGATGCTGCCGACCGCCTTCTCGTTGCCGGGGATGGTGCGGGAGGAGAAGATCACGGTGTCGCCCTTGTTCAGGGTGATCTGCGGATGATCGTCATTGGCGATCCGCGCCAGCGCCGCGCGTGGCTCGCCCTGGCTGCCAGTGCACAACGCCAGCACCTTGTCCGGCGGAAAATGGCCATAGACCTCGGTGCTGCGGAAATTCTGCACGCCGTCGAGATAGCCGCATTCGCGCGCCACCTGCACCGCCCGCTCCATGGCGCGGCCGACCACGACGACTTCGCGCTCGGCAGCCTTGGCGGCATCGGCGACCGCTTTCATGCGCGCGACGTTGGAGGCGAAGGTGGTGACGGCCACCCGCCCCTTGGCCGCTCCAACCAGTTTCTTGATGGTGGCGGCAACCTCGGTCTCAGATGGCGACCGCCCGTCGCGCACGGCATTGGTGGAATCGCCGACCAGCGCCAGCACGCCCTCATCGCCCAGTTCGCGCAGCCGCCGCTCGTCGGTCGGCAGCCCGATGATCGGGGTCGGGTCGATCTTCCAGTCGCCGGTGTGCAAGACGGTACCGACCTCGGTCTTGATCGCGAGCGCATGCGATTCCGGAATCGAATGCGCGACCGGGATGAACTCGACATTGAACGGACCGATGTCGACCCGGCCGCCTGACGGGATCACCGTGATGGGAATCCTCGGCGGATTGCGCTCGGCGGCACATTTGGCCTCGAACAGCGCCGCGCTGAACTGCGTCGCGTAGATCCTGCAGCCGAGCCTCGGCCAGAGATCGATGATGGCGCCGAAATGGTCCTCATGGGCGTGCGTGAGCACCAGGCCCATCAGATTGTTGCGCTCCTTCTCCAGGAAGCGGATGTCCGGCATGATCAGGTCGATGCCGGGCAGATGCTCCTCGTCGCCGAAGGAGACGCCGAGATCGACCGCGAGGAAGGATCGCTGATGCCGGTTGCCGAGGCCGTAGATCGACAGGTTCATGCCGATCTCGCCGACGCCGCCAAGCGGCGCAAAGGTCAGTTCGTCCGGGCGCGCCATCAGTTCGCCCTCACCGAGGCCGCGGTGCCGAAATAGACCTCGCCGGCAGTCACGGGCCTGCGCTGACCGTCGGCAGTGCGGACGATCAGGCAGCCGGTATCGTCGATGGTGTCGAAAATGCCCTCGAGCGCCGCGGTCCCGGTCTGGACCGCGACCTTGCCGCCGAGGCCGGCGGCGCGCTCCAGCCACAGCCGGCGGATCTCGGCAAAGCCCCTGCCGTTGTCCCAGATGCCGCAAAACTCGACCCAGGCGTCCGACAGCGCTGCGAACAGCTCCTCGGCACCGATCTGGACGCCGAGCGCCGCCAGCGATACAGCCGGTGTCGGGGTGCCCTCGGGCGCGGCCACCACGTTGGTGCCGATTCCGACGACGACGGCGAGGCGATCGCCGAGGCCTTCGGCCTCCAGCAGGATGCCCGACAGTTTCTTGCCGTCCGCCAGCACGTCGTTCGGCCATTTCAGGGTGTATGCCGGGCTCCGCCCGAGCCGCAGCGTCGCCTCGATGCTGACCTTTTGCAGCGCCGCCTCCAGCGACAGTCCGGCGGCGAAGCCCAGTGTCGCCGCGATCGCGGGCTGGACGTCCATCACCTCGAGGACACTGCTGGCGAGATTGCCGCGCGGCGCGACCCAGGCACGCTGGCGCCGGCCGCGTCCCGCGGTCTGCTCGGGCGTCACGAACCACATCGGCCCGCGCTCGCCGTCGCGGGCTCGAGCAAGCGCCTCGGCGTTGGTCGAGCCGATCCGATCGAAGGCGGCGAGCTTGTAGCCCGCCGCAATGGCCCGGGGTCCGAGCGTGAAGGTCATCTTGAAGTCTTGCACATGATCATCTCCCAAAACCAGCCTCCACGTTTCGGGATCATGCGCGTTAAAACAGCGACTTCGCCGCCGCCGAGGCCATGCTGACCAGCGGCCCCGGATAGGCGAAGAAGAAGATATTGAAGATGCCCGCCACCGCCAGCACCGTGCGCACCTCGACGCGGATCGGATCGAGCTTGCTGATCGGCTGATCGAAGTACATCACCTTGACGATCGACAGGTAGTAGAACGCGCCCACCACGCTGGTCAGCACGCCGATCACCGCGAGCGTGAACAGGTTGGCCTTGATCGCGGCGACGAAGACGTACCACTTGGCGAAGAAGCCGGCGAGCGGCGGGATGCCCGCGAGCGAGAACAGCAGCATCGCGAAGAAGAAGGCGAGCAGCGGATTGGTGCGCGACAGGCCGGCGAAGTCGCTGATCTGCTCGACCGCCTGGCCGTTGCGCTTCATCGCCAGGATGATCGCGAAGGACCCGAGCGTCATCGCCACATAGATCGCGATATAGACCAGCACGCCCTGCGCGCCCTCGACCGTGCCCGAAGCGAGCCCGACCAGGGCAAAGCCCATGTGGCCGATCGACGAATAGGCCATCAGCCGCTTGATGTTGGTCTGGCCGATCGCCGCGAACGAGCCCAGCGCCATCGAGGCGATCGACACGAACACCAGGATCTGCTGCCACTCGGTGACGATGCCGGGGAACGCGGTGAGCGTCGCGCGCGTGAACACGGCGAGCGCGGCGACCTTCGGCGCGGACGCAAAGAACGCCGTCACCGGCGTCGGGGCGCCCTCATAGACGTCCGGCGTCCACATGTGGAACGGCACCGCCGACACCTTGAAGCAGAGGCCGACGAGCAGGAAGACCAGGCCGAACACGATGCCGATGCTGCCCGTGGTCGCCGCGGCGGCGATGCCGGCGAAGCTGACCGTGCCGGTGAAGCCGTAGATCAGCGAGGCGCCGTAGAGCAGCATGCCCGACGACAGCGCGCCGAGCACGAAGTACTTGAGGCCGGCCTCGCTCGACTTGGCATTGTCGCGCTGGCTCGCGGCGACGACATAGAGCGCGAGACTCATCAGCTCGAGGCCGAGATAAAGCGAGATCAGGTCGCCGGCGGAGATCAGCACCATCATGCCGAGCGTCGACAGCAGCACCAGGATGGAGAACTCGAAGGTGCGGCCGGTCGGCTGCGACAGGAATTCGGTCGCCAGGAGCAGGGTCGCGGCCGAGCCGATCAGCGCCAGGACCTTCAGGAAGCGGGCGAAATCGTCGACGATGAAGCTGCCGCCGAAGGTGACAAGCTTGCCGGCCGGCAGCCACACTTCCAACAGGCCGGTCAGGACCAGCAGGCACACGGCAAGCGCCGTGACCAGCCGCGTCGTCCCCTGCCCGCGATAGGCTCCGATCATCAACAGCACCATGGCGCCGACCGCGAGCACCAGCTCCGGCAGCACCGGCTGCAACTGATAACCTGCACTGGAAAAGCTCATGGCGGCGGCCTTACTTCACGACCAGCGAGGCTGCCTTCACGGCAGTCACGGCGGTATTGTAATTGTTGACGAGTTGCTGGACCGAGGCGGCCGACATGTCGAGCACCGGCTTCGGATAGACGCCGAACAGGATGGTCAGCGCGATCAGCGGGAACAGCGTCACGCATTCACGGAAGGTGAGATCCTTGATCGACATCAGGGCCGGCTTGACCAGCGCCCCGAACACCACCTTGCGGTAGAGCCAGAGCGCATAGGCCGCCGACAGGATCACGCCCGTGGTGGCGAAGAACGCGGTCGGCAGCGAGACCTTGAAGGTGCCGAGCAGCGTCATGAACTCGCCGACGAAACCGGACGTGCCGGGCAGACCGACATTGGCCATGGTGAAGACCATGAACGTCATCGCGTAGAGCGGCATCCGGTTCACCAGGCCGCCATAGGTCGCGATCTCGCGGGAATGCATGCGGTCGTAGACCACGCCGACGCAGAGGAAGAGCGCGCCGGAGACGATGCCGTGCGACACCATCTGGAACATGCCGCCAGCGACGCCCTGCGTCGTGACCGCGAAGATGCCCATGGTGACGAAGCCCATATGCGCGACCGATGAGTACGCGATCAGCTTCTTCATGTCCTCCTGCATCAACGCCACCAGCGAGGTGTAGATGATGGCGATGACGGACAGCGTGAACACGAACGGCGCGAAGTCGTGCGAGGCCAGCGGGAACATCGGCAGCGAGAAGCGCAGGAAGCCGTAGCCGCCCATTTTCAGAAGGATCGCAGCCAGCACCACCGAGCCCGCCGTCGGCGCCTCGACGTGTGCGTCCGGCAACCAGGTGTGCACCGGCCACATCGGCATCTTCACCGCGAATGAGGCGAAGAAGGCGAGCCACGCCCAAGTCTGCATGCCGCGTGGCACCGCGGTCTGCATCAGGGTCGGGATGTCAGTCGTGCCGGCGTTCCAATACAGCGCCATGATAGCAAGCAGCATCAGCACCGAGCCGAGCAGCGTGTAGAGGAAGAACTTGAACGACGCGTAGACCCGGCGCGGACCGCCCCAGACGCCGATGATCAGGAACATCGGGATCAGGCCGCCTTCGAAGAACAGGTAGAACAGCACGAGATCTAGCGCCGAGAAGGTGCCGACCATCAGCGTTTCCAGGATCAGGAACGCCATCATGTATTCGCCGACCCGGCTCGTGATCGCCCGCCAGCTCGCGATGATGCACAGCGGCATGATTGCCGTGGTGAGGATCAGCAGCGGGAGCGAAATGCCGTCGACACCCATGTGATAGGTGATGCCAGTGGCAAGCCACGACGCCTTCTCGACGAACTGGAAGTCGGTCGAGGCAGGATCGAAGCGCGCCACTAGGATTAGCGAGATCACGAAGGTGATCACCGTCGTCCACAGCGCGATCCAGCGCGCGGTGCGGTTGGCGGCCTCGTCCCCGCCCCGCGCCAGCAGATAGACCAGGATCGCGCCGACGGTCGGCAGGAATGTCGTAACGGAAAGGATTGGCCAGGTTGTCATTTACTGGCCTCCCAAGCCGAACATGAACCAGGTGATCAATCCGGCAGCCCCGATCAGCATCGCGAAGGCGTAGTGATAGAGGTAACCGGTCTGCAGTTTGACGACGTTGCGGGTGACGTCGAGCACGCGGGCCGAGACGCCGTCGGGGCCCAAGCCGTCGATGATGAAGCCGTCGCCCTTCTTCCAGAGCGTGTAGCCGATCCACTTCGCCGGGCGCACGAAGATCAGGTCGTACAGCTCGTCGAAGTACCATTTGTTGAGCAGGAACTGGTACAGCATCGGCTGCTGGGTCGCGAGCTCTTCCGGCAGGTACGGCCTGCGGATGTAGAACATGTAGGAGATGAACAGGCCGATCACCATCATGACGGTGGGCAGCGGCGCGAGCCAGCCCGGGATATGCTCCATATCCTCGAGGATATGCGGGTTCATCTTCACGGATTCGCGGAAGAACTCCTCGACACCGTGCGGACTGGCGAACAGCTCCTTGAACGGCAGGCCCGCCAGGATCGAGCCGGCCGCCAGCACGCCGATCGGCACCAGCATCCACATCGGGCTCTCGTGTGCCGCCTCGTAGTGCTTCTGGTCGTGCGGCTCGCCGAAGAAGGTCTTGAAGATCAGGCGCCAGGAATAGAACGAGGTCAGGCCGGCGGCCGCGATCGTCAGCAGATAGGCATAGCTCGCCATCGGGTTATGCGCCGCATAAGCCGACTCGATGATCGCGTCCTTGGAGAAGTAACCGGCGAACAGCGGGAAGCCGGTCAGCGCCAGCGTGCCGATGCACATCACCGCGAAGGTGTACGGAATCTTGCGCCACAGGCCGCCCATGTTGCGGATGTCCTGCTCGTGATGCATCGCGTAGATCACCGAGCCCGACCCTAAGAACAGCAGCGCCTTGAAGAAGGCGTGCGTGAACAGGTGGAACATGCCGACCGAATAGGCCCCCGCCCCCATCGCCACGAACATGTAGCCGAGCTGCGAACAGGTCGAGTAAGCGACGATGCGCTTGATGTCGTTCTGCACCAGGCCGACGGTCGCAGCGAAGAACGCCGTGGTCGCGCCGAAGAACATCACCACCGCCTGCGCGGTCGGCGACAGCTCGAACAGCGGCGACAGGCGCGCCACCATGAAGACGCCGGCGGTGACCATGGTCGCGGCATGGATCAGCGCCGACACCGGGGTCGGGCCCTCCATCGCGTCCGGCAACCAGGTGTGCAGCAGGAACTGCGCCGACTTGCCCATCGCGCCCATGAACAGCAAGAGGCAGGTCAGCGTCAGGGCATCGGCCTGCCAGCCGAAGAAGTCGATGGTCTTGCCGGTCAGCCCCGGCGCCGTATGGAAGATGGTCTCGAAATCGGTCGAGCCCACCAGCGCGAAGATCGCGAAGATGCCGAGCGCGAAGCCGAAATCGCCGACGCGGTTGACCACGAACGCCTTGATCGCCGCGGCGTTCGCCGACGGCTTCTGATACCAGAACCCGATCAACAGATAGCTCGCCAGGCCGACGCCCTCCCAGCCGAAGAATAGCTGCACGAGGTTGTCCGAGGTCACCAGCATCAGCATCGCGAAGGTAAACAGGCTGAGATAGCCGAAGAAACGCGGCCGGTTCGGGTCCTCGTCCATGTAGCCGATGGAATAGAGATGAACGAGCGCCGACACCGTGTTGACCACGACCAGCATCACCGCCGTCAGCGTGTCGGCCCGCAGCGTCCAGGCCACCTGCAGGTCGCCCGAGGTGATCCAGGGCAGCAGCACGACGCGTGCGTCATGGTGCATGAAGCCGACATCGACCAGCGCGAACCAGGACAGCGCCGCCGAGACGAACAAGAGGCCGGTGGTGATCAGCTCGGCCAGCCGCGATCCGGCAGCCGCCGGCTCGGAGACGTGGTGGTCGTCGTGACCGCCATGATCGTCATGGCTGTGTTCGTCATGAGCCGCCGCGGCATGAGCGTCGCCATGTGCGTCGTCATGATGCTCGACGGTATCGCCGCTCGGATTGCGGGCATGCGCGCCGACCAGCGAAATGATCCCTGCGAGGATGGCGCCCAGCAAAGGCAGGAATACGATTGCCTGAACCATGACTGCGCCTAGCCCTTCATCAGATTGACGTCTTCAACCGCGATCGAACCGCGGTTGCGGAAATAGACCACCAGCACGGCAAGGCCGATCGCGGCCTCGGCCGCCGCCACCGTCAGCACCAGCAGCGCGAACACCTGGCCGACGATGTCGCCGAGGAAGGTCGAGAACGCCACCAGGTTGATGTTGACCGAGAGCAGGATCAGCTCGATCGACATCAGGATGACGATGATGTTCTTGCGGTTGAGGAAGATGCCGAGGATCCCGAGGGTGAACAGGATCGCGCCGACCGCGAGATAGTGCCCGAGCCCGATCGTCATTTCACCCACTCCGCCGCGTCGGCGTCCTGCAGTCCCTGCCCCGACGCTACCTTGCGCAACGCCATCGCCATGTCAGGCGTGCGCGCGTTCTGCACGCTGATGTTCTGGCGCTTGACGTTGGCCTTGTGGCGCAGCGTCAGCACGATGGCCCCGATCATCGCGACCAGCAGCACCATGCCGGCGAGCTGGAAGTAATGGATGTACTTCGTGTAGAGCACGAGGCCCAGCGCCTCGGTGTTGCTCACATTGGTCGGGATCGCCGCCGTGATCGTCTTGGTGACCGCCGGATTGATCACCCAGGCGCCAACCACCAAAAGCAGCTCGAACATGAAGATGCCGCCGATCACGATGCCGATCGGCAAGTACTGGATGAAGCCCTCACGCAGCTCCACGAAATCGACGTCGAGCATCATGATCACGAACAGGAACAGCACCGCGACCGCGCCGACATAGACGACGATCAGGATCATCCCGAGAAACTCGGCCCCCATCAGGATGAACAGGCCGGCCGCGTTGACGAACGCGAGGATCAGGAACAGCACGGAGTGCACGGGATTGCGCGAGACAATCACCATCACCGCCGATGCCACGCAGACGGCGGAAAACAGATAGAAGAACAACGCCGGAAGGATCATGCCCTCACCTCACCGGTACGGCGCGTCGAGCGCGATCGACTTCGCAATCTCGCGCTCCCAGCGGTCGCCATTGGCGAGCAGCTTGGCCTTGTCATAATAAAGTTCCTCGCGGGTCTCGGTCGCGAACTCGAAGTTCGGCCCCTCAACGATGGCGTCCACCGGGCATGCCTCCTGGCACAGGCCGCAATAGATGCACTTCACCATGTCGATGTCGTAACGGACGGTGCGGCGGGTGCCATCGTTGCGGCGCGGGCCGGCCTCGATCGTGATCGCCTGCGCCGGGCAGATCGCCTCGCACAGCTTGCAGGCGATGCAGCGTTCTTCGCCGTTCGGATAGCGGCGCAGCGCGTGCTCGCCACGGAAGCGCGGCGAGATCGGGCCCTTCTCGAAGGGATAGTTCAGCGTCGGCTTCGGCTGGAAGAAATAGCGCATGGCGAGGAAGAACGCCGAGACGAATTCCGACAGCAGGAGCGAGCGGGCTGTTGCGTTGACGTTAACACTCATGACGGCCTCACTTCGGCGCGATGCCGGCGAACTGCAGCACAGCGGCCACGATCACCACCATCGCCAGCGACAGCGGCAGGAACACCTTCCAGCCGAGCCGCATCAGTTGATCGTAGCGGTAGCGCGGCACGATCGCCTTCGCCATCGCGAACAGGAAGAACATGAAGAACAGCTTCAGCGCGAACCACACGATCCCCGGGATCCAGGTGAACGGCGGCAGCGCCACCGGCGGCAGCCAGCCGCCCAGGAACAGGATCGTCGCCATCGCGCACATCGTGGTGATCGCGACGTACTCGCCGAGCATGAACAGCAAATACGGCGTCGAGCCGTATTCGACCATGAAGCCGGCGACGAGCTCGGACTCCGCCTCGACCAGGTCGAACGGCGGACGGTTGGTCTCCGCGAGCGCCGAGACGTAGAACACCACGAACATCGGGAACAGCGGCCACACATACCAGTTCAGGATGGTGAGCTGCGGCAGCCCGATCAGGCTGGCGAACCCGCGGGTGTTCTGCGCCTCCACCACCGCCGACAGGTTCAGCGAGCCGACGCAGAGCAGCACGGTGATGATCACGAAGCCGATCGAGACCTCGTAGGACACCATCTGCGCCGCCGAGCGCAGCGCGGCCAGGAAGGGATATTTCGAGTTCGACGACCAGCCGGCCATGATGATGCCGTAGATCGACAGCGACGAGATCGCGAAGATGTAGAGAATGCCGACATTGATGTCGGAGATCACCCAGCCGAGATCCATCGGGATCACCGCCCACGCGGCGAGCGCCAGGACGCAGGAGACCAGCGGCGCGAGCAGGAACACGCCCTTGTTGGCGCTGGCCGGGATCGTCGGCTCCTTCAGCACGAACTTGAGCAGGTCGGCGAAGGATTGCAGCAGCCCGAACGGACCGACCACATTGGGGCCGCGGCGGATCTGCACCGCCGCCCAGATCTTGCGGTCGGCGAGCAGGATGTAGGCGATCGCGATCAGGAGCACGACGAGCAGCAACAGGCTCTCCGCGACCATGATGATCAGCGGCCAGAGGAAGCCGGTCCAGAACGAGCTTGCGAAGAATTCAGCCATCAGGTCACGCTCACTCCGCTGCCGCCAGCATTCGGCCCGATGCCAGCCGTGAGCATTCCGCCATCACGGCAGAGGCCCGGGCGATCGGGTTGGTCAGGTAGAAATCCTCGACAGCCGGCCTGAACGCCGCCTTGTCGACGCTGCCGCCCTTGCCCGCCAGCGCCTTGATGTCTTCAGCCCTGCCGGCCTCGATCTGGTCGAGCCGCATCAGGTGCGGATAGGCCTTGAACATCGCCTGGCGCAGCGCCTGCATGGAATCGAACGGCAGCTTCTTGCCGAGCACATCGGACAGCGCCCGGATGATCGCCCAGTCCTCGCGGGCCTCGCCCGGCGGGAACGCGGCGCGGTTGGCCATCTGCACCCGCCCCTCGGTATTGACGTAGATGCCGGACTTCTCGGTGTAGGCCGCCGCCGGCAGGATGACGTCGGCGCGATGCGCGCCGCGGTCGCCGTGGGTGCCGATATAGACCACAAAGGTGCCGTCCGGCGCGCTGATCTCGTCGGCACCGAGCAGGAACAGCACGTCGAGGGTACCGAAGGTCGTCATCTGCGCCGCGGTCAAGCCGCCGGCCGCCGGCGAGAAGCCGATATCGAGCGCACCGGCCCGCGACGCCGTGTCTTGCAACACCGCAAAGCCGTTCCAGCCGTCCTTGAGCGCGCCGACATCAACCGCGAGCTTGGCGGCCTGCGCCAGCACCGCCGCGCCGTCGTGCCGGGTATAGGCGCCGGCGCCGACCAGGATGATCGGGTTCTTGGCGTTCTTCAGCACGTCGGCAAAAGAGTGCTTGCCGGCCACGAGCTCGGCGAGCGTCTCGGTGCCCGCACCGAGATAGTCGAGGTCATAGGTGAAGTCGGCCTTGGCGCCGATCATGCCGACCTTGAGCCCGCCGGTCCGCCAGCGCTTGCGGATTCGCGCGTTCAGCACGGCGGCTTCCTTGCGCGGGTGCGAGCCGATGATCAGCAGCGCATCGGCCTGCTCGATTCCCGATATCGTCGGATTGAAGATATAGGAGGCGCGGCCGGCCTTGGCGTCGAATGCGTCGCCGCCCTGCACCGCTAGATTGACCGAGCCGAACTTCGCCAGCAGCTCCTTCAGCGCGTACATCTCCTCGACCGCGGCGAGATCGCCCGCGATGGCGCCGATCCGCTTGCCGTCGCTGCGCCCAGTCCTGGCCGCGATCGCCGCGAAGGCGTCCTGCCAAGTCGTCGGCCTGAGCTGACCGTTTTCGCGCACATAGGGGCGATCGAGGCGCTGCGTGCGCAAACCGTCGACGATGTGGCGGGTCTTGTCGGAGATCCACTCCTCGTTCACCGCCTCGTTGATGCGCGGCAGGATGCGCATCACCTCGCGGCCGCGGGTATCGACCCGGATCGCCGAGCCGAGGCCGTCCGTGACGTCGATCGACTGCGTCTTGCCAAGCTCCCAGGGCCGTGCCGCGAATGCATAGGGCTTCGAGGTCAGCGCACCCACCGGGCAGATGTCGACGAGATTGCCCTGCAGCTCGGAGCTCAGCGCGGACTCCAGATAAGTGGTGATCTCCATGTCCTCGCCGCGTCCGGTCGCACCCATCTCGGGGGCGCCGCAGATCTCGGCGGAGAAGCGGACGCAGCGAGTGCACTGGATGCAGCGGTTCATCGAGGTCTTGACCAGCGCGCCGAGATACTTGTCCTCGACCGCGCGCTTGTTCTCGGCGAAACGGCTGGTGTCGACGCCATAGCCCATCGCCTGGTCCTGCAGGTCGCACTCGCCGCCCTGGTCGCAGATCGGGCAGTCCAGCGGATGGTTGATCAGCAGGAATTCCATCACGCCTTCGCGCGCCTTCTTCACCATCGGCGAACGGGTCGAGATTTCCGGCGGCTCGCCCTTCGGGCCCGGACGGCAGTCGCGCACGGCCCAGGCGCAGCTCGCGACCGGCTTCGGACCGCCCTTCACCTCGACGAGGCACATGCGGCAATTGCCGGCGATCGACAGCCGCTCGTGATAGCAGAAGCGCGGAATCTCGGCGCCGGCCGCCTCACACGCCTGCAACAGCGTGAAGTCCGGGGCGACATCGATCTCTTTGCCATCGATGATGATCTTGGTCATGTCTTCAAGTCTTTCCCAGCTTCGCCGCTATCACTCCGCCGCCACCTGCACGGGATCGCGGACGCCGGCATCGTCGAGATCGGCCCTGTGCGAATACTGGTCGATGCGCTCCTCGATCTCGTGACGGAAATGCGCGATCAGACCCTGGATCGGCCAGGCCGCGGCATCGCCGAGCGCGCAGATCGTGTGGCCCTCGACCTGCTTGGTCACCTCGAGCAGCATGTCGATCTCGCGCTTGTGGGCACGGCCCTCGGCCATGCGCGTCAGCACGCGCCACATCCAGCCGGTGCCCTCGCGGCACGGCGTGCACTGGCCGCAGCTCTCGTGCTTGTAGAAATAGGAGATGCGGGCGATCGCCCGGATCAGGTCGGTCGACTTGTCCATCACGATCACGGCCGCGGTGCCGAGACCCGAGCGCAGCTTGCTCAGGGAGTCGAAATCCATTGGCGTGTCGATGATCTGCTCGGCCGGCACCATGCGCACCGACGAACCGCCGGGGATGACCGCCTTCAGGTTGCCCCAGCCGCCGCGAATGCCGCCGCAATGCTTCTCGATCAACTCGCGGAACGGGATGCCCATCGCCTCTTCGACGTTGCAGGGCCGCTCGACATGGCCGGAGATGCAGAACAGCTTGGTGCCGACATTGTTGGGACGGCCGATGCTGGCGAACCAGGCCGCGCCGCGGCGCAGGATGTCGGGCGCGACGGCGATCGATTCGACGTTGTTCACCGTGGTCGGGCAGCCGTAGAGGCCGACATTGGCCGGGAACGGCGGCTTCAGCCGCGGCTGTCCCTTCTTGCCCTCGAGGCTCTCGAGCAGCGCGGTCTCTTCGCCGCAGATATAGGCGCCGGCGCCGTGCGCAACGTAGAGGTCGAACGGCCAGCCGTTGACGTTGTCCTTGCCGATCAGCTTGGCGTCGTAGGCCTGGTCAATCGCGGCCTGTAGCCGCTCGCGCTCGCGGATGAACTCGCCACGGATATAGATGTAGCAGGCATGCGCGCCCATCGCGTAGCTCGCGAGCAGGCAGCCTTCGACCAGCAGATGCGGATCGTGCCGCATGATCTCGCGGTCCTTGCAGGTGCCCGGCTCGGACTCGTCGGCGTTGACGACGAGATAGCTCGGACGGCCGTCCTTGGATTCCTTCGGCATGAACGACCACTTCATGCCGGTCGGGAAGCCCGCGCCGCCACGGCCGCGCAGACCGGAGGCCTTCATCTCGTTGATGATCCAGTCGCGGCCCTTGTCGATGATCGCCTTGGTGCCGTCCCAGGCACCGCGACGGCGCGCGCCTTCGAGGCCCCAATCGTGGAGGCCGTAGAGGTTCTTGAAGATGCGGTCCTTGTCGTCGAGCATGCTCAAAACTTTCCGAACATCACCGATTGGCTTGGGTATAGGCGAGCCCCGCGGCGCAACCGCCGAACACGAAGGCCCACAACAGACTGCTCTCCAGCGAGGCGTTGAGCCCGTAGCGCTGCAGCAGGAAGATGAAGCACGCAGCCACAGCCGTGTGCAGAGCGATGTAGCGCCAGTCCTTCATCGCACCGCCCCTCCCCGTCCCGATCGCTTGCACCTGGACGCCACGCATCAGGTGGTTTCCTTCAGCGTGGTCGGACCGCCCGCCGGCGCCGAGAACTGACGGTCGACCTGCGGACCGGGCTTCGGCGGATTGCCCGCGGCAAAGCCGTCGAGCACCCTGCCGAAGCTTTCCTTGGTCAGATCCTCGTAGGTATCCTTCCAGATCAGCACCATCGGCGCGTTCACGCAGGCGCCGAGGCACTCAACCTCCTCCCACGAGAAGTTGCCGTCCTTCGACAGATGGAACGGCTCGTGATTGATGCGATGCTTGCACACCTCAATCAGGTCGCCGGCGCCGCGCAGCCGGCACGGCGTGGTGCCGCAGACCTGCACATGCGCCTTCTTGCCGACCGGCGAGAGCTGGAACATCGTGTAGAAGGTCGCAATCTCCAGCATGCGAATGTGCGGCATCTCGAGCAGGTCGGCGACGGCGCGAATCGCGGCCTCCGAGATCCAGCCGTCATGCTGCTCCTGCGCGCGCCAGAGGATGGCGATCGCGGCCGAGGCCTGACGCCCGGGCGGATATTTCGCAATCTCCTTCTTGGCCCAGGCCAGATTCTCGTCCGTGAACGTGAAGCTCGCGGGCTGCAATTCCTTCGGGGCAAGGCGGCGGACGGACATCGTTCAGTCTCTCATTGCACGCGGCGTGCGGCTTTGGCGCTCAGCGCATCGATCCGGTCTTGCCAGAAGGCGCTCGCGGTGCCGAACACGTTGTAGCCGATATGGGTGGAAACCTTGATGCGATCGAGGATCGAAAGCTCGTTCACGGTCTCAAGGCGACGGGTGCTGCGGTCGAAGACGGTCAGCTTCAGGGGCGTCTGTTCGAGGATATAGCGGGACACGGTGTGCTTGCGGTCGCTGCCGTGCTCCTCGCAGAGCAGCACGCTGTCCGTTTCCATCAGGCGCTGGCCGCCCTTGATCGCATCGATCTCGACGCCCTCGACATCGAGCTTCACCAGATACTTGCCCTTGGGCGGGATCTTCTGGTCCTCGATCAGATCGTCGAGCGCGATGACCGGCACTTCCTCGCCATCGGCGCTATCGCCGGCGATGCTGAACGCCTCGTGCTTGGTGCCCGACAGCCGCGCGGTGCCGCGACTGGCGCCGATCGCGCACTTCATGGTCTCGAAGCGATTGCCGTTGACGCGCGCATTGTTGGTGAGCTTCGAATAGTTCTGCTCTGACGGCTCAATCGCGATCGCCCGATGGGCGCCGAACGGCCTGCTCGACGCCAGCACTGACCAGTAGCCGTAATTGGCGCCGCAATCGACCAGCATATAGTCCACGTCGGCGGAGTCCTCGAACAGCAGTTCGAGCTCGTCCTCATAGGTGTAGTCGCGATTGAGCAGTTTGCTCCAGTAGCCATCGCCATACGGAAACTCGAACACCGCGTCCTCGTTGAGCTTCACCGCGATGTTGCGCTCCGGCAACGTCTTGCGCAGCAGGTTGGCGCACGCGATGTAGCCCATGTGCGAGAAATGCGAGGAGATCTTCGCGCCCGTCGCCAGCGCCAGCGCAGCCGTGCGCTCCCAGGCGTTGGCCCCTTCCAGGGCGCCCGAGGCACGGTCAAACTGGATGGGCGGCTGCGCCATCACCGATCGACCTCTCCGAACACGATATCGAGCGAGCCGAGGATCGCCGAGACGTCGGCGAGCAGATGGCCCTTGCAGACGTGATCCATCGCCTGCAGATGGGCGAAGCCCGGCGCGCGGATCTTGCACTTGTAGGGCTTGTTGGTGCCGTCGGCGACCAGGTAGACGCCGAACTCGCCCTTCGGCGCCTCGACCGCGGCATAGACTTCGCCGGGCGGCACGTGCACGCCCTCGGTGTAGAGCTTGAAGTGATGGATCAGCGCTTCCATCGAACGCTTCATCTCGCCGCGGCGCGGCGGCGCGATCTTGTTGTCCTCGACCACGACCGCTCCCTGCCCGTCGGGTGCTCTGAGCTTCTGGATGCACTGCTTCATGATGCGCACCGACTGCCGCATCTCTTCCATGCGGATCAGGTAGCGGTCGTAGCAGTCACCGTTCTTGCCGATCGGGATGTCGAATTCCATTTCGGCATAGCACTCATAGGGCTGCGCCTTGCGCAGATCCCAGGCGGCACCCGAGCCGCGCACCATGACGCCGGAGAAGCCCCACTCCCAGGCTTGCTTCAGCGGCACCACGCCGATGTCGACGTTGCGCTGCTTGAAGATGCGGTTGCCGGTGAGGAGCGTATCAAGGTCATCGACCACCTTGAGGAACGGATCGCACCACGCCTCGATGTCATCGATCAGCTTCGGCGGCAAGTCCTGGTGCACGCCGCCGACGCGGAAGAACGCCGCGTGCATCCGCGAGCCGGAGGCGCGCTCGTAGAACACCATCAGCTTCTCGCGCTCTTCGAAACCCCACAGCGGCGGGGTCAGCGCGCCGACGTCCATCGCCTGCGTGGTGACGTTGAGCAGATGGGACAGGATGCGCCCGATCTCGCAATAGAGCACGCGGATGAGCTGGCCGCGGCGCGGCACCGTAATGCCGAGCAGCTTCTCCGCCGCAAGGCAGAACGCATGCTCCTGGTTCATCGGCGCGACGTAGTCGAGCCGGTCGAAATAGGGAATCGCCTGCAGATAGGTCTTGTGCTCGATCAGCTTCTCGGTGCCGCGGTGCAGCAGCCCGATATGCGGATCGACGCGCTCGACGACTTCGCCGTCGAGCTCCAGCACCAGGCGCAACACGCCATGCGCGGCCGGATGCTGCGGGCCAAAGTTGATCGTGAAGTTACGAAGATTTTGCGGTTGCTGGTTCATGATCAGGTCTTCGGCTCCGCCTTCGCCTTTTCGTCACCCGGCAGCGGATAGTCCGCGCCTTCCCACGGCGAGAGGAAATCGAACTTGCGGAATTCCTGGTTGAGCCGAACCGGCTCGTACAGCACCCGCTTCTCCTGGTCGTCGTAGCGGACCTCGACGAAGCCGGTGAGCGGGAAATCCTTGCGCAGCGGATGGCCGTCGAAGCCGTAGTCGGTCAGCAGCCGGCGCATGTCCGGATGGCCGGTGAAGATCACGCCGTAGAGATCGTAGGCCTCGCGCTCGAACCAGTCGGCGCCGGGAAAGACGCCAATGATCGACGGCACTTGTGTGGTCTCGTCGGCCTGGCCGCGCAGCCGGATACGGGTGTTCAGCGTCGGCGACAGCAGATGATAAACGACGTCGAAGCGCTTCTCGCGGCCGGGATAATCGACCGCGGTCACGTCGGTGAAGTTGACGAAGCGGCAGTTGGGATCGTCGCGCAAAAAGGTCACGACCTCCACAATCTTGCCCACCTCGACGTCGACAGTGAGTTGGTTGAACGCAACCGAGTGCGCCGTGGCGGCGCCCGGAAGCGCGCTCACGATCGTCTGCCCAAGGGCGTCGAGCTTGCCGTCGTCCATGACGTTAAACCTTAGCGTTCGATAGTGCCGATGCGGCGGATCTTCTTCTGCAGCAGCAGCACGCCGTAAAGCAGCGCTTCCGCGGTAGGCGGACAGCCCGGCACGTAGATGTCGATCGGCACGACGCGATCGCAGCCACGGACCACCGAATAGGAATAATGGTAGTAGCCGCCGCCATTGGCGCACGAGCCCATCGAGATGACGTAGCGCGGCTCCGGCATCTGGTCGTAGACCTTGCGCAGCGCCGGCGCCATCTTGTTGGTCAGGGTGCCCGCGACGATCATCACATCGGACTGCCGGGGCGAAGCGCGCGGCGCAAAGCCGAAGCGCTCGACGTCGTAGCGCGGCATCGACACTTGCATCATCTCGACGGCGCAGCAGGCGAGACCGAAGGTCATCCACATCAGCGAACCGGTCCGCGCCCAGGTGATCAGGTCGTCGGCCGCGGCAACGAAGAAGCCCTTGTCGGACAGCTCGTGATTGACGTCGAGGAAAAACGGATCGTTAGCGCCGACCGGCTTGCCGGTCGACGGATCAAGAATGCCCTTCGGAGCCGGCGCGATCGCCGGCTGTAGCGCGGTGGGGCTCAATCCCATTCGAGCGCACCTTTCTTCCATTCATATGCAAACCCGACCGTCAGCACGGCCAGGAACACCATCATCGACCAGAACCCGGTCGCGCCCAGCTTTCCGAACGCCACGGCCCACGGGAACAGAAACGCCACTTCGAGGTCGAAGATGATGAAGAGGATCGCCACCAAGTAGAAGCGGACGTCGAACTTCATGCGGGCGTCGTCAAAAGCATTGAATCCGCATTCATAGGCGGACAGCTTCTCCGGATCCGGCGATTGGAACGCGACCAGGAACGGCGCGATCAGGAGCGCCAAACCGATCAGGCTTGCTACCCCAATAAAGACCACAAGTGGGAGATAATTCTGCAGGATGCCGGTCATCGGCGAGGCCTTCTTGCTGCGGTTTCCGATAAGCCGCAGATTCGTTGATTGGAATTGTTCTGGAGGCTTTAGCGCAGCGCAACAGGGGGCGCAAGACAAGCAATTTTGACGCTTTTACCGCCCTTCCCGCGCGGGCGCCCGGCCTTGTTCGGCATACGCTTGCCTCGCTGGGCAACGCCGCCGCGACGCTCTCGTGCCCTGCATTGTTCCCATATCAGCCCAGCTCTTTCTCGGCAGCGAGCATCTCCGCGGCGGTCGCGGTCAGCCGGTCGATATGACCGAGCAGACGCTCCAGATCCTCCGGGCTGAGCTGTTCCAGCAGGCGGCGGTTACGCTCCTGCGCGCCGGCGACGATGGCGTCATGCGCGGCCAGCCCGGCCTTGGTCAGCGACACCAGCGTCTCGCGGTTGTCCCGCGGGTTGACCGCCTTGGCCACCAGCTTGCGCGCGACCAGCTCGGCGAGCGCCCGGCTGATCTGACCCTTGTCCATGCCGACAGCCTCGGCGAGCCGGACGACGCTCATCGGCGGCCGCCGGCCGAGCGAAGCGACCAGGCCGAACTCGACCGAGGACAGCCCGGCGAGCCGCTTGTAGCGCAGCATGGCACCGCGCTTGAGCAGGTTCGCCAGCACCATCAGCCGCGACGACATCATGGCGGTGATCGGCGCCAGCTCGGCGTCCACCGCGATCTCCGGCGCTACCACCCGTCCGTTCTTGAGCTTCTCGGTCATCGGCCCACCCTCTGCCAACAAAGGCACGCGCTGCCAAGCTATCGGAGATCGTTGACATTGTCATCGATCTATCGTTGACTTTGTCAACGCAAGACGACCAAGGGCGCCAAGCCCTCGGCAGGAGGAAACACCATGACCATCACCCAGCGGGACCGCGACCTCGGCACGGCCTATGCCGTGAAGCCGCCCACCACCCGGACCGAGCTCACCTCGGTCGGGCGCGGCACGCCGATGGGCGAGCTGTTGCGCCGCTACTGGCACCCGATCGGCCTGGCGAACGACGCCACCGATATCCCCAGAAAAGTGCGCGCGCTCGGCGAGGACCTGATCCTGTTTCGCGACGGGCATGGCCGGGTCGGCCTGCTGCATGCCCGCTGCTGCCATCGTGGCACTACGCTCTACTACGGCAAGGTCGAGGAGGACGGCATCCGCTGCTGCTATCACGGCTGGAAATTCGACACCGAAGGCCATTGCCTCGAGCAGCCATGCGAGCCTGACGGCGGCCGGTTCAAGGACAAGGTGCGCCAGCCCTGGTATCCGGTTCGGGAGCGCTACGGCCTGATCTTCGCCTACATGGGTCCGTCAGAGAAAATGCCGGTGCTGCCGCGCTACGAATGTCTCGAGACCATGGACGACGGTGAGTTCGTCGAGGCTGACGATTCCTCGATCGGCGGGGGCGGACCCGCGGTAATCCCCTGCAACTGGCTGCAGCATTTCGAGAACGTGGTCGATCCCTACCACGTGCCGGTGCTGCACGGCTCGTTCAGCGGGCCGCAGTTCACCACCATGATGGCCTCGATGCCGGAGGTGAAATTCGAGATGTCGCCGCGCGGCGTCGCGGTTCGCTCGATCCGCAGGCAGGACGACGGCAAGGTGTTCTATCGGGTCACCGAGGCCGCCCTCCCCACGCTCCGCGTCGTGCCCAATCCGCGTGTCGCCCAGTTCGCCCGCGTGGAATCGATCGGCTGGACCCTGCCGATCGACGATACCTCGTTCCGCATCTATGTCGCCGGCCGGGTCAAGAACGCCGGCGACATCGGCCGCATGCGCTCGAAGTTTAACGACAAGTTCTGGTGGGACATGACGGAAACCGAACACCAGCAATTCCCCGGCGACTACGAGGCGCAGGTCGGCCAAGGCCCGGTGACCATCCATTCCGAGGAGCATTTCGGCCAGAGCGACCGCGGCATCCTGATGATCCGCCGCATGCTCTCTGACCAGCTCGAAGCGATTGCCGCCGGCCGCGACCCGATCGGCGTGTCGTTCGACGCCGACGCCCGGCCGGTCGAATTCGAAGCGGGGAACTACATCCGCGGGGCGTGAAGCCCGCGCGCGAGCCGACAAAGCAACAAGACAGATCGGGGGAAGCCATGGTCGACCTCGCGCCGCGCGCAGCCATGCGGCCGGACGACAGCGCCAAGCCTGCCGGGCAGCGCTATTACGTGCTCGGGCTGCTCACGATCATCTACGCCCTCAATTTCCTCGATCGCACGATCTTCAATGTGCTGATCGAGCCGATCAAGAAGGAGTTCACACTCAGCGACACCACGATGGGCCTGCTCGCCGGCTTTGGCTTCGTGCTGTTCTATTCGCTGCTCGGCATTCCGATCGCGCGGATGGCGGACCGGTTGAATCGCCGCAACATCGTTGCGGTCGCCTTCGCGTTCTGGAGCGCGATGACCTATCTCTGCGGCATGGCCTCCAGCGTCACCACGCTGGCGTTGGCGCGGATCGGCGTCGGCGTCGGCGAGTCGGCGGGAACGCCGGCGTCACAGTCGATGATCGCCGATCTCTTTGACAAGAACGAACGCCCGCGTGCACTCGGCATCTACGCGATCGGCACCTATCTCGGTGTCTTCCTCGGCTATTTCATCGGCGGTTATGTCAATCAGCACTACGGCTGGCGCACGGCGTTCTTTTCCGCTGGCCTCCCCGGCATCGCGCTATCAGCGGTGCTGTGGCTCACCGTCTCGGAGCCGAAGCGCGGCGCAATGGCCGAGACGTTCAAGGCCGAGCCGATCGGGTCGACGCTGCGCTTCCTTGGGGCACAGTCGAGCTTCGTGATCGTGCTGATCGGCTTCTGCCTGACGACCTATACCAACTACGCCACCGCGGTGTGGATCCCGCCGTTCCTGGCGCGGATCCATCACCTCTCGAGCGCCGAGATCGGCACCTATGCCGGCACCTTCAAGGGTCTTGCCGGGATGGCCGGTACGCTGATCGGCGGCATCGTGGTCGCGCGGATCAGCCGCCGCGACGACCGCTGGAAATTGTGGGCACCCGCGATCATGTCCGGCCTCGCCGGCCCGGTCTTCGCCGTCTGCATGCTGACGCCGAGCTTCCCGCTAATGGTCGCAACCCTGGCGCTGACCTCGTTCCTGGTCGGCTTCCATCTCGGCCCGATCTTCGCGATCGCCCAGACGGTCGCGAAGCCCAGCATGCGCGCGCTGGCCTCGGCGATTGTGCTCCTCACCGCCACATGTTTCGGCCAGGGCATAGGCCCGCTCGCCGTCGGCATGATCAACGACGCGCTGAAGGGCACCTACGGCGTCGACGCGGTGCGCTACTCGCTGCTGTCGGCGGCCGTCACGACCACGCTCGGCGCCCTGCTCTTCGTGTGGGCCGCGCGCTGGATCCGATCCGATATCAAGCGGGCGGCCTGACGGCCTCAATCTGCCATGAAGGCGAGCAGGTCGGACACGAGGCGCGCGCCATGCGTCAGCGGGAGCGCATGCCGGGCGCCTTCGTAGACGTTGAGCCTGCTGCGCTTGATCAGCTTGGCCGTCTTGGCGCCAGTCAGTTCAAGCGGTGCGCTGGCATCCTTGTCGCCCTGCACGATCAATGTCGGGCGATCGATCCCGGCCGCGGCCGCGCGGAGATCGGCGAAGGCGATCGTGTTCCGGCAGCCCAGCGCGACCGGCAACGGCACGTTCAGCATCATCTCCCTGATCCAGGCCCGCGTAACCTCAGGCGTATCCGGCATGAAGAACGGCGCCTCGTTGGCGGCAAGCCAGCCCGGATAATCCTGCGCGATCTCAGCGAGCTGCGCGTCGATTGCGGCCCTCGGTACGGCGTCGGGGTTGTCTGCGGTCTGCATGAGAAACGGCGTCGTGGGGGCCACCAGCACCAACCGCGCGATCCGGTCTGAGCCATGCCTGGCAAGATAGTTGACCGCCTCGATCGATCCCATCGAATAGGCAACCAGCGTGACGTCATCCAAGTCGCGCTGTTCGATCACAGCCGCCACGTCGTCGGTCAGCGTGTCGAGATCGTACCCCGTCGCCGGCATGTCGGAGCGGCCATGCCCGCGCCGGTCGGGCGCGACGCAGCGATAGCCCCTGGCATTGAGCGCCACGATATGGTGGCCCCAGATACTGGAATTGAACGTCCAGGCGGCAAGGAGAAGCACCGGCCGGCCCGAGCCCCAGTCCTGCACGAACAATGACGTGCCGTCCTTTGCCGTCACGTGCGACGGGCGCGACTCGGCGGTTTGTGCGGCCTCAGCAAGCACCGAGCCGGGCAACGTTGCTTCCAGGACAGTTCGACGGTTCATCTCGCATCTCCCTTTGCAGATCGCGCGGCAGCACACTCGCTGCCAACGCACCGATCTTTGCAAAGGGACATCGCGCAGGCGATTACGCGGAAGGTAAGCGCCTCGAACCAGGAGATCGACCCTGTTCCGCGAGGAATTGATCGAGCTACCTTTCGGTGAACGGCGCCACCACGTCCCGGTAGCGCTTGCTGCCGGCGAGCGTCTCGCCATTGTCCATGCGCAGCACGAAGTCCCCTGCCGGACGCTGCTCGACCGAAACGACGCGCGCCAGGTTCACCAGTCGCGCCCGATGCACGCGCACAAAGCCGAACGGCTTGAGGCGATCCTCCTCGCGCGCCAGCGTGCCGCGGATCAGGCGACATCCGCTCGGAAGGCTGAACTCGACATAATTGCCTGCTGATGTCACGGCCACGATGTCGCGAGGATCGACCCGAACGCTCTTGGCGCCGTCCCGCAGCCAGAGGCTGGGATTAGCGGCATTGACCGGAGCTTGGGCCGTCAGCGGCGCCGACGGTTCGGCGGGCAGCGCCGGTGCCGCTTGCATCAGCAGCACCTTGCGGTCCATCAGCCAGATGACCACGGCCACCATCACCGACGAGACGACATCCTTCTGGAACTCGTGCGGAAACGCGGTCGCCCAGTGAAAGGCATAGCCCTCGGCAAGCAGCAGCTTGCGCAACCCGACCATGGTGACGAGATGCGCCAGCGCGTAAAGCAGCGTCGCCGCCACCGCCAGCGTGACGGAGATCACGCGGCTGCGGCCAACACACAGTTGTGCGATGCCGATTCGCAGCAGCGGCAGAAACAGGATCCATGCAACGGCGCTCGTCACCTCGAGCAGCACGGGCACGCGCAGTGGTGCGAACCCCGCGGACAGTTTGAACTCGTGCACCGAGGAGAAGACGTTGACGACGCCACTCGCCACGATCAGCAGCGCCACCCAGCCATAGGCGAACATCGAGGCGCGCTCCGCCGTGCCCGATCGGATCGCCGTTACATCGGGCCGATTTTCGTCCCTGGAATCCGGCCGCTCGTCCCAACCCCGCTCGACGCGTCGATCGATGCCGCGTTCAATGGAATTCTCTGGCTGCGTCGTCGACATGTCGGGATGGAGTAGATGCCGCAACTCGTCAGGTCACCTGCCCCGGTGGACAGGTCGGGAGCCCAATCGTGGTCCGTCACGCAAGCAAACCTTTATCACAGGCCGGTGAGCAACGTCGCGCGGGATACGACGGCAGGCCGTCCGCGCGGCACCAAAATCGGCCTGCTCACGGACAGGTGACCCGCTGATGAGACGTCGCGATCTCCTGATCGGCGCTGCGTTGACCCCGGTGGCGCGCTGGATCAAACCGAGGCCGCTTGCCGCAGCGCAAGGCGCGAGCAACTCCTCGCAACTGCTTCGGCGGGCGCGCCCCTCGGATCCCGAGTGGCCGTCGGCCGCCAGTTGGAACCGGCTGAACGAGCAAACGGAGGGCCGTCTCATCACGGTGAAGTCGCCGCTGGCGGCATGCCAGGACAGTCGGTCCGAAGCAGCCTGCCGCGATGTGTTCAAGGGGCTGAAGAACCCCTACTACATCGGCGACCACGCGGCGCTGACCCAGACAACGGGCTATCTCGACGCCTGGACGTCGGAGCCGAGCGTCTACGCCGTCGCCGCGCGAAACACCGCCGACGTCGTTGCAGCGGTCAATTTCGCCCGCGACAACAATCTGCGGCTGGTGGTCAGGGGCGGCGGCCACAGTTATCTCGGCACGTCGAGTGCGCCGGACTCGCTGATGATCTGGACGCGCGCAATGAACGACATCACGCTGCATGACAGCTTCGTCCCGCAAGGGTGCGAGGATCCACCACAACGGGCCGTCACCGTCGGCGCGGGCGCGATCTGGATGCACGTGTACAATGCGGTGACGAGCCGAGGTGGCCGCTATGTCCAGGGCGGTGGCTGCGGAACCGTCGGTGTCGCGGGGCTGGTCCAGGGTGGCGGCTTCGGCAGCTACTCGAAGAACTACGGTACTGCCGCCGCGAGCCTGCTGGAAGCCGAGATCGTCACCGCCGACGGCGCCGTCCGAATTGCAAATGCCCGCAGCAATGCGGATCTGTTCTGGGCCGTCCGTGGCGGTGGCGGCGGCACCTTTGGCGTCGTCACCCGACTGACGTTGCGGACCCATGAACTGCCCGAAATCTTCGGCTTCGCCAACATGACGATTCACGCCACGTCAAGCGCATCATTCCGCAAGCTCGTCAGCGCATTCGTGGGTCTCTACGCGGACCGCCTGCATAACCGCCATTGGGGCGAGATCGTCAACGTCAAGCCGGGCAACGTGCTCGACATCCAGCTCTCGTTCCTGGGCCTCGACAAGCAGCAGGCCGAGGAGCTGTGGCAGCCCTTCATACGCTTCGTCACCGAGGCCGAGAGCGAGTTCACCTTCACGCGCCCGCCATCGCTCCGCACCGGTCCGGCAGCGCACCGCTGGGATGCCGCCTATATCAAGCAGCGCGCTCCGCAGGCGATCCTGTCCGACGAGCGTCCCGGTGCGCCGGCAGAGAACGTGTTCTGGGCCGCCAATCTGAGCGAAGCGGGGCATTTCATCCACGGGTTTGAATCGCTCTGGCTTCCAGCCTCGCTGCTGAGTGACGTGGAGCGCCCGCGGCTTGTGGAAGCCCTCCTCGCGGCCGCGCAGCATTCGACGGTCGAGCTGCACTTCCAGAAAGGACTGGCCGGCGGATCGGAGGCCGCGATCGCCTCCGCGAAGGAGACCGCCACAAACCCCGCTGTCATCGACGCGTTCGCGCTCGCAATCATCGCAAGCGAGGGCCCGCCGGCCTATCCCGGCCTCAGTGGCCACGAGCCGGATTTGGCCGACGCGCGCAAGAACGCCACAGCGATTGCAAGGGCGGTCGGCGAACTCGGAAAGCTGGCGCCGGATGCCGGCGCCTATCTCGCGGAAAGCAGCTTCTTCCAACCGAACTGGCAGCAGGCCTATTGGGGCCCGAACTACCAGCGACTTCTCGAGATCAAGCAGACATACGATCCAGCCGGCCTGTTCTTCGTGCGGCACGGCATCGGCAGCGACGGCTGGAGCGACGACGGGTTTGCGCGGCTGGCGGCGCATCAATGAGGATAGCGAAATGGCAGAGAAACCGATCCGACCTTCCGCGCCTTCAACCACGCAAGCGAGCACAGGCTCCGGCGCCACGCCATCCCAGGCGGCCTTCCTACTCCGGCTGAATCCGCCAAGGGCCACTTTTCCGGGCGACATGTCCGCCGAGGAAGCCGAGTTGATGCAAAAGCACTTTGGCTACTGGGCCGAACTGCTGAAAGCGAAGACCGCCGTCGTCTATGGGCCGGTCAACGACCCGAAGGGGACCTGGGGCGTCGCCATCGTTCGCGTCGCCGACGAGGCCGCCGCATGGGCGCTCGCAGCCGACGATCCAGTGATCCAGGCCGGCGTGGGCTTCCGCTACGAGGTTTCCGCGATGCCACAGCTACTGCTTGGCACGTAGCCCGTCTCTGTCTCCACGCGACACCTGCCAGCACCACGCGACCGAAATGCCGGCAAGGTCGCTAGCAGCCTCTGAAACCATCGCCTTGCGTCCGTTCGGCCTCAATCTCCTGACGCCGTCAGGTCAGCTTGCCGGTGTATTTCTCCAGCATGGCCCAGGCCTCGGCGCCGTAGGTCTTCTGCCACTGCGTGTAGAAGCCGGCCTTCACCAGCGCGGCCCTGAACTGCACGTGATCGAGCTTGTTGAACGTCATGCCCTTGTCGGTCAGCTCGGCCTGCAACGAGCGATCCATCTCGACGAGGTCGACCCGCTCCTTCACCGCCGCCGCGTCGAAGGCGGCATTGATGATCTCGAGCAGATCGGGCGGCAGGCTCGCCATCGCGCGACGGTTGCCAAGCACCCAGTAGCCACTCCAGCAATGGTTCGACAGCGCACAGTATTTCTGCACCTCGTAGAGCTTGCCGGTCGACACCTGGGCCAGCGGGTTCTCCTGCCCTTCGACGATGTGGGTTTGCAGCGCCGAATAGAGCTCACTGTAGCTGATGCTCGACGGCAGCGCGCCGAGGCCCGAGAACAGCGAGGTCAATAGCGCGGTCACGGGCACGCGGATCTTGAAGCCCTTGAGATCGTCGACGCTGCCAAGCTGCCGGCTCGACGACGAAGTGATCTGGCGGAAGCCGTTGTCCCAGACCTTCTTCATCGGCACCACCCCGGTCTTGGAGATTGCGTCGCGCACGACGTCGCCGACACCGCCATCCATCGCCGCCCAGACCTGGTCATAGGACTGGAACGCGAAGCCTATGCTCGGCAGGCCGGACATCGGCACCAGTGTCGACAGGGTCATGCTCGGCGCGGCCAATAGCTCGATACCGCCGGCCCGGACCTGCGACAGCATTTCGGGGTCGCCGCCGAGCTGGCTGTTGGCGAACACCGTGATGTTGACCCGGCCGGACGACTGCACGCCGACCGCCTTCGCGGCTTCGGTCAGGCGGATCGTGAGCGGATGGGTTTCCGGAGTGTTGACGCCGAGCTTGAGGTCGAACTCGGTGGCGGCAAGAGCGGGTTTACCGAGCGTTGCGGCGGCGATTGCCGCGGAGCCGGCTCCCAACAGACCCCTGCGGGTCACATTCGTTGTTTTCATTATTGTTTTTCTCCCAAGCGCCTCTCAGCGCCTCCTGCAGTTTCGACCCTCCGGAAGCGCCGCGCAAGCCGCGGCGAAACCAATCCACCGGCGCGACGAAACCATTTCGGGAGCGCCACGAAACGATCCGGAAACAGATGGCGCTTACGACTATCGCCAACAGACGGCGCATAGACGCCCGGAGGCGACCATGAACCACTCGATCCATTCAGCGGACCGTTCGACCCACCTCAAGATCGTGGTTGTCGCCCTCGTGGCCGGCATCGCGGTCGCGGCTTTCGGCATCTCGGCCCGCAACAACGCAGACTTCAGCCAGACCGCGCAGACCACACAGGTGATCAAGGCAGGCAAGCCGGTCGCGATCACGTCGTCGGGGACCTCGACGGTGCGCTGACATCTTCGAGCTTTCCGCAGACAAAAACGGCCGCCTCCGGGCGGCCTTTTTGTTGCGTTGTCCTTCACCCGCCGCGCACCATTAACAGCGATCTAACGCGGACACTCGATTGCAATCCACTCTGCGATCCCGGTCTTAAAAGTTGTCGGTTAAGGTCGACCTCAATAGAGGCGTAGGCCACCAATGAATTTGCAGCAGCAGATCGCGACAACCGGTTTCAAGATCATCTGTACCGATTGCGGAAGCCTGTCGATCAAGCCGACCGACCCAGTGCACGCGTCGGACGACACGCTGATCGAATGCCGTCAATGCAGCGCAGTCCGCGGCACTGTGGCCGACCTGCATGTGCTGGCGCGGCGCGGCCGCGACCTCTTCGAGTTCTAGCTCCGGGACGAGCCGATGCAGCCGGATGCGAACGCGGCCTCGCTCAACGACGTCCCGATCGACGCGATCTGGTCCATCCTCGAGGCCGCCAACGAGTTGGGTGACACCTATACCGTCGACGCGTGCCGCCGCGTCATCGACGCCAATTTGCGCGGCGGCGCGGCTGGCCCATCCGACCTCAAGGCGGTTGCTGCGTTCTTCGCGTGAGCCCATGCGCCCTCGCCAATCTCCCCACGCTCGGCATTTGATGGTCTCGTTCGGACAGCCGAATCGTCGGATCGCCAAAGCAACGGGAACGTCCCACAGACCGAGGCGCGCCATTGGATTTGAGCCCGGCACCCCGGACAATCACGGGGACGCCAGCGAGCAAATGCTATCGCAGCGAATGAAAGCTGTGATCTTGCTGGCTCAATGCTCAGAAACACAGAAACAAAAGCTCGATCTAGCTTAACTTGCTCCGGGTGTGGTTGCTGGCTAACTCTCGCTTGTTCTGTGGGGCTGGACGAGTCGATGAAGCTGACGCGCGATGACCTCCTTGTCGGGGTCACGATCTCCGGATTTTTCCTCGTCAGCATCGTTTCGATGATGGCCTGCGGGCACGCTTTTCCGGCGATGCATGTCTGGCGGTCCGACACCATCACGGCGCAGGCCGTGCTCGGCACCGCCGTGATGCTTGTCTTTGTCCCGGCGTTCGTCGCCGCGCGGTTCTGCTTCGGCTATGTCGTAGCCTTTTTCCTGCTCTCCGCAGTGTTCGGCTTTATCTGGCTGAGCTTCTTCACCGAATTCGACTATTCCCACGCCGTTGCGCGTTGGGCCATGATCGCCGCGCTCGCCGCAGCGATGCTGCCCCTGATGTTCGTGGATGTTCAGCTCTGGCGGCCCAAATTGCCGGAAGCGGCGATCAACCGCATTGTCGTGCTTCTGGTTGCGGCGTCTTTTGCCGTGCTGGTCACCGACGTCTCCTATGGCGTCAGTCTCGGCGATCCGTATGGGCCGGCCCGCAGCGCGATCACGCGACCGGCGCTGCTGAACTATCTCGTCGGGATCATCATCGGAGCCGTTCTGCCGTATCTGTTCGCGCATTACGCGACGCGCGGACGATGGATAGCGGCGGTCGGCGCGCTGGCGTTTGCGCTTTGCTTCTATCCGGTCGTGAACAACAAGACCGTTGTTCTGTTGCCGATCTGGCTGCCGTTTCTGTTCTGGCTGTTCGGCCAGGTCAGCCCACGGCTGGCCACCGTGCTTGCGCTTGTCATCCCGATGATTGTCGGTCTTGCCGCCTTCCTGTTCCTTGCTGCGGACAAGAACCACCTTGTATTCAGCGTCGTCAACCTGCGCTTCGTCGCAATTCCCTCGTTGGCGCTCGATCACTATGCCGGCTTCTTCGCCCATCGCGAGCTGACCCATTTCTGTCAGATATCCATCCTGCGGCACCTGACAGGCTGCCCCTATGGTGAACTCGGACCGGAGCTCGCAGCCGTCTATCGGGACGGCAACTTCAACGCTTCCTTCCTCGCCACTGAAGGTATCGCGTCGGTCGGTCTGGTGCTGGCTCCGGTCTCGGCCTTCGTCTGTGGCCTGATCCTCTCGATCGGATCAGCGGTCTCGCGGCACCTGTCGCCGCGCTTCATCGCCGTTTCATCTGGCATCGCCGTTCAGGCGATCATGAACGTGCCGATGACAACCGGCATGCTGTCGAACGGAATCGCCCTGCTGTTCCTGCTCTGGTGGCTGACGCCGGAATGGCAGCCGTCGCTTGCCTGCGCCCCCGCGCCGGCCGTTCAGCCGGTCGACGTCGCCATTGCCACGGCCTCCTGAGGCTCGCCGGCTCAAGGCCTCAGCCGCTCAATCAGGCCGTTCCGATGGAGATCAAGCTGGTGAAGGAACCGAGGCGGGAGACCCACAATCAGCCTCGCGCAAAAAAGCACTGCCGAGAGGATCGATCTGCTAAGCCATTGAAAAAACTGGCGCGAGAGACGGGACTCGCGCAGCAACGTGGACCTCTGAACTCGGACGCCGCGGTATTGATCCGCAATCAAGCGTCGACGGAAAAGCAAATGCAGCCGTTGACTCCCTCTAAGTCCGTTCGTTGCCCGTCATTTTGAGACTTGCTTGGCGTGGATGTCTAACTTGGCGTGGATGTCTAAGACCAATTCCGGTAACGAAACCGAATAGACTTGCAAGGGCGGAGGCGGCGATGGCAGATCGTGAGGACGATCGCGGATCGAAACAACCGGGTCGTGCGGTGGACGGTAAACATTCCTTCTCATTGATTGGACGGCCTGAGAACCAGGGCACCATCAACGGCGTGTTACCGCACGGACCAGTACCTTTCGAAGCGGATAGCCCACTCGGGCCGACAGGACCTGCTGACTCGGGTCCTCAAATGCCGCCCGGCCCGAATGGATCAACGGGCCCGTCCGAGGCGTCCCACGTGCCATTTGGCCGAATTGGACCGACCGACCTTCCTCCGGCCGCACCCACGAACGCTAACCTAGAGGCGACCGCGCGGCTGGCAATCAGCGCCGGAGCTATCCTCCGCGAAGACGGCTCGCCGCTTTTGAGGGAAGACGGCACGCCCCTCTTAAGGGAGGGAGCGGACACCGCGCGCATCGATGGCTACGTGGGACTATCCCAGCGGACGATCATCGTTCGCTCAGTCCTGAGTAACCCAGTCCAGGCGCAGATCACTGCGGTATCGCTACTGAGCGCAATCGAGCTGAAGATCGAAGAACTGCGTGCGAGTGGATCGAATTCAGAAATTGACGCATTCCATGACCTCAAGTGCCGCGTCGAAGAATTCCTTGCTGCGAACGCAAAGCAAAACGAAGCCCCAATTGCAGATGCCACGCTTTCGATCGCTGATGGACTTCGTCGTTTCTGGACCGAAAAACACGTCAGCATCTGCAAGGAGGCCGTCGACATGACGTTGTTCGGTGCCGGGCTTGCATTTTGCGGAGTGGCGGGAGTGCTGACGGTTCCGACCGCTTTGACGGTAGGTGCGATCGTTGGGGGCAGGAATGTTGTGGAAGTTCTGAAAGCGGGAGCCAGGTTCCTGGACCGTGAGGACGGCGACAAATAAGCAACGACACTTTGCGCTTCTCCGACGCCGCGTCAGCCCTATGCTGATAGGGCTGCAATGCTCTCGCTTTAGCGGTCCGGGCAAAGAAAGGGCACGCTCGCTATCGGCACCGGCAAGCTTGAAAGGCGGCCGAAAGCGCCACGACGGCAACCCTATGACTCTTGGAACTTCAGCGAGAACGGCGCGGGTTGCGCAAATGATTGATTTTACGCCAAAATTGATGGCGCGAGAGACGGGACTCGAACCCGCGGCCTCCGCCGTGACAGGGCGGCGCTCTAACCAACTGAGCTACTCCCGCGGATGCCGATCACAGGACTGATCCGCGCAGGACCGAGGGCATAAAGGCCCGCATCCCGTTAGTCAAGGACGTTGCAACTGCATGCACAACGGAGGCGTTTTCCGCGTCGCCGGCGCGGATTGCAGCCTGTTTTCAGGCGAACCGGTGTAGTCAGCGACGGCCCGAATCAAATAAGGCCTGATACATCTTGGTTTCCTGATGCCGATCAGGCTCCGCCACATGAGAACCGACGGTTTCAGGACTTTTCCTGACGCGGACTGCGCGCCATTGGCGCGAAAGCATCATCCAGCAACGAGGAGGGCCACACATGGCGAAGAAAGCAGCGACCCCGGCGACGATCACGCTGAAGCACTTGGCGGCGGCCATCGCCGAGGATCAGGAACTGTCCAAGAAGCAGGCCGAGGCGATCCTGACCGACATGGTCACCCGGATCACCAAGCACCTCAAGAAGGGCGAGCGGATCCGCATCGTCGGGCTCGGCATCCTCCAGGTTCGCAAGCGCGCCGCCCGTATGGGCCGCAATCCCGCCACCGGCGAGCAGATCCATATCAAGGCCAGCAAGAAGGTCGCCTTCCGCGCCGCCAAGGAGCTCAAGGAAGCCGTCTAGGCGAAACATCAAAGCCTGCCCTGAGGCGCCATTCCGGATCGCGACGCGGCCTTGGAATGGCGCTTTTCTGTTATAGAGCATAGCTAGATAGAGAATTCACCTTCGAGGCGTTTGCTTCGCGCGAACCGCATCCGTTCCGCTCGACAACGCGCCCTCCCGTTCCCTTACTTTGTACGGTCTTCATGCTGGCACCGGTTCTCGACTTCAAGCACACCGTCACCGAGCGCTTCCTGCGCTATGTGGTGATCGACACCCAGTCCGATCCCGACTCGCCGACCTGCCCGTCCACCGAAAAGCAAAAGAATCTCGGCCGGCTCCTGGTCTCCGAATTGCAGGCGATGGGAATATCGGACGCCCATCTCGACGCGCACGGCTATGTCTACGCGACGATCCCGGCCAACACCGAGAAAAAGGTGCCGGTGATCTGCTTCTGCTCGCACATGGACACCTCGCCCGACTGCACAGGCAAGGACGTCAAGCCGCAGATCGTGCAGAACTACCGCGGCGGCGACATCGTGCTACCGGCCGATTCCTCTCAGATGATCCGCGCCTCCGAGCATGAGGCGCTGGCGGGCCAGATCGGCAACGACATCATCACGACTGACGGCACCACCCTGCTCGGCGCCGACAACAAGGCCGGCGTCGCCGAGATCATGGATGCCGCGCACTTCTTCGTCAGCAATCCGAAGGTCAAGCACGGCACGATCAAGATCCTGTTCACGCCCGACGAGGAGATCGGCCGCGGCGTCGACAAGGTGGATATCCAGAAGCTCGGCGCCGATTTCGGCTACACCATGGACGGCGAAAGCGCCGGCCATATCGAGGACGAGACCTTCTCCGCGGACGGCGTCAGCATCATCATCGAGGGCGTCGCCACCCACCCAGGCTTCGCCAAGGGCCGGATGGAGCACGCGATCAAGATCGCCGCTGCGATCGTCGAGCGCCTGCCGAAGGACACCTGCTCGCCCGAAACCACCGAGGGCAAGGAAGGCTTCCTGCATCCGGTCGCGATCTCGGGCGCGCTGGAGAAGGCGCGGATCGACTTCATCGTGCGCGATTTCAGCTCTGACGGGTTGAAGCAGAAGGAGGCGCTGCTGGAAGGCATCGTGAAGGACGTCATGAAGTCCTATCCGCGCTCGACCTACCGCATGGAGGTCCGGGAGCAGTATCGCAACATGAAGCAGGTGATCGACCGTCACCCCGAGGTCGTCGCCTATGCGATCGAGGCGATCAAGCGCGCCGGCCTGACGCCGGTGAAGACCTCAATCCGCGGCGGCACCGACGGCTCGCGGCTGTCGTTCATGGGGCTACCCTGCCCCAACATCTTCGCGGGCGAGCACGCCTTCCACTCGCGGCTGGAATGGGTGAGCCGGCAGGACATGGAAAAGGCCGTGCAGACCATCGTGCATCTGGCGATGATCTGGGAAGAGCGGGCATAGGTCGCGGCAAACTCTCTCCCCGCCATTGCTAGCGCACCTTGCCTCTACGACGCGCGCGCCGTCACGATCCAGATCGCACCGGGCAGCAGCACCGAATCCCCGTTCGCGAACGGCGTCAGCGCCTCGCGGATCGAGCCGACGGCGGCAGCCCGTACGTCATCCGGATGTCCCTCCAGCGCGCGGCTGGCGGGGCCGATCTCCAGCGCCGCCTGCACCGCCGCGTCGAGGCCCCGCCCGATCGCGACGTCGAATTCGAGCCGGCACGGCTCCATGGCGATTCCGGAAAACCCGGCTTCACCGAGGATCCGGTTCACCCGCGCCTCGGACGCGAACGAAAACGGACCCGGATCCTCCGGCCCAAGCTGCGGCAGCTTCGGCACGTGCTTGTAGACAGCCTGCAACGACACCATGAAGAACGGATTCTCCCGTGGCTCCTTCCAGCATGCAAAGGCGAGCCGGCCCGTTGGCTTCAGCGCCTTGCGCAGATTGGCAAACGACACCGCGGGCTCGGCAAAGAACATCACGCCGAAACGCGACGCGAGCAGGTCGAAGCTTGCGGGATCGAACGGATAGACCGTGGCATCGGCGAGTGCGTAGTCGACCGGCATCTCCTTCGGCGTGCTCTGCCGCGCCCGCTCCAGCATCGGCCCCGAGACATCGACGCCGAACACATGGCCTGACGGCCCGACCTTCGTCGCGAGCGCATTCGTGGATGCGCCGCTGCCGCAGCCGACATCGAGCACGCGCTCGCCGGCAGTCGGCTTTGCACGATCGATCAGCACATCGAGCACTGGCTTGAGCACGATGTCCTGTGCGGCCTGCCGCGCGGCCCAGCGCTGGCCGCCCGGCCCGTTCCAATAGGCGATCTGATTAGCGTTTCGCTCGTGACCTTGCGCGGCGTCCATCAGCAGGTCTCTCTTGTTGCGGCTCGCAGCATCGGCATCACCTGATAGGTGAAGCCGGCATTGGCCTTGGTGGCTGGATCGTTGGCGATGATTTCATGCGGATCGGCATCGTCAGGCAGTTGCAGCACGCCCAATCCCCAGACGCCGGCGGGATCAGCCACCGGCCCGAAGATCAGCGCCTTGCCGGCGCGCAACAACTCGCCGCAATAGGCGACGTGCGCCTGCATGATCTCGGCCTCCCGTGGCGTCATGTCCTGCGGAAAGGTCGGGCGCGGACCGGTCAATTTGCAAACGTAGTGCTTCATCGACCTGGCCCCGTTCTTGCGGATCAGTTGGCGGCCGCGCTCGCCGGTTTGGCCTGCTTCGGCGCGGCCGCTTTCGCAGCCGGCTTGGCATGTGTCTTGGCCGCAGCCGGTGGCGCATTGTCGCTTCGGGCGATACCCCAAGGATCAGTCGGCTTCTGGTCCGGCACACTGTTGATGGCGCGCTGATAGGCGCGCTGCGCCCGCTGCTCGTTGGCGAGGTCCGCCGGCGACTTCTCGATCTCTTCCCGATATCGCTGAACGTGGTCCTGCGCCAATGCAGGTCCGGCGATGAAGGCGGTCACGAGAATGGCGGCGGCGAAAATGCGCATGGATCGAGTTCCCGGTTGTGCAGCGAACCGAAACATATCATCGCGGAAATGTCGGCGGCAATTTGCTCGGCGAAATTGGACGATGGTCGGAGGATGAGCCAGTCCGCCTGCGCTCTTCGAGCTTCGGCGTAACAGCCTTCGCCCTGCGGAGTTTCTGCTGATGACGCCACCGCGAAGGCTGGCTTGCCCAGCCGTAGCCCGTGAGGCAAATACCGGTCAGACAAGGTCCGGTCCGCCTACGCTCTTCGAGCTTCGGCGCGACAGCCTTCGCCCTGCGGCGCCGGGCGCCTGGCAACTTCTGGCGCGAAGGCTGGCTTGCCCAGCCGCAGCCCGCAGGGCGAAGGCTGGTAGGCGGCGAGAGATTCGAACTCCCGACCCTCTCGGTGTAAACGAGATGCTCTAACCAGCTGAGCTAGCCGCCCTTACCTGGGCGCTTCTTTAGCCTCGCCGGGCCCCGCGGTGCAAGGTCGATGGCTCTAATCCGTCGGGCGTCCCGGCAGTCCCCCAAGATCGTTGATCCATGGCGCCGCTGAGCGGCACCAGATCTGGCGTTTCGGCGTCAGTTGGTCGCGTTGGCGGATGCTGCCCCAGCGGATGCCCCAATCGTCGGGCCCGCCGGCCTCGCCGCTGGTGAACAAGGGGGAACCGCAATCCTCGCAAAAGTGCTGGAAGCGGATTTGGCCATTGTCGCCCCGCTTGCCGTACACCTTCGGCGTCCGCCCGGTCAGCCGCACCTGCTCGGCGGCGCAGATCACAGTGACGCGGTAAGGCGATCCGGTGAGGGTCTGACAATCCGTACAGTGGCAGATTGACACCCGGGCCGGATCGATCTCGGCCTGATAGGTCACCGCGCCGCAGTGGCATCGTCCGTCGATCTGCATGTCTGCCTCCTTCTGCCACCGTAACGAAGATAGGGCGCCCATCGTTACCTCTCCATCACGACAGTCCCGGGCGCGCCTTGGCATGCAAATTGGTATCCCAATCATGGCTTGTTTGGGATACCAGATCGGGATATTCAGCCTGCTCGAAATCGGCCATCCACTCCTTCTTCCCTGGACCACCGTCATGTCGCAGATGCTTCAGATCCACGATCAACTCCGCGAGATGATCCTTTCGCTCGACCTCGGCCCTGGCGAGCGCCTGACCGAACGGTGGCTCGAGAGCCGTTTCGAGGGGTCGCGCACGCCGATCCGGGCGGCGCTGGTGCGGCTCGAGGGCGAAGACCTGGTGCGGCGCGACGGCCGCAACTGGATTGTCGCGCCGATCGATCTCGGCGAACTGGAAGCCCTCGCCGAATTCCGTACGCCGCTGGAGACGACCGCGGTCCGCCTCGCCTGCGCGCGGGCCAGCGAGGCCGATATCGCAGGGATCGAGGGCATGCTCGATGCTTGCCAGTCGGGTGCGCCCCGCGAGGAGTGGCACCGCGTCGGCACTGATTTCCACGTCGAGATCGCGCGCCTGTCGGGCAATCCCTTCATCGTCAAGGCGATCGCGGGCGCCATGACCCGACTGTCGCGGGCACGCTGGCTGGAAGTCTGGACCGAGCCCTCGCGTGAGCAGGCCTGGCGCGAACATCGCCGCATTCTCGGCTTCATCAAGAACAACGAGCCGGATGCCGCCGCGCGCGAGGCGGCCGACCACATCAGCGACACCCGCGACCGGCTGCTTCGCTCGCTGAACGAGGATCGCCGCGGCCTGCGGGCGCGCGGCTTTGCCGTGATCGGGCTGCGCTGAGATGGACGCGGAAATCGATCGCGAGGCAATCCTCGACGCTGGTCCCTGGAAGCGCAACCTGATCGTTTGCGTGTTCGGCTCCTTCACCACGATCGTGGCGATGACGCTGCTGCTGCCGTTCCTGCCGCTCTATGTCGAGCAGCTTGGCGTGACCGATCACGCCGCGATCGTGCAGTGGTCCGGCGTCGCCTATGGTGCAACCTTCTTCAGCGCCGCGTTGACCGCGCCGCTGTGGGGACGGCTCGCCGACCGCTACGGCCGCAAGCTGATGCTGATCCGCGCCAGCCTCGGCATGGCGATTGCCATGTCGCTGATCGGCATGGCCCACAACGTCTATGAACTGGTCGGGCTGCGGCTTCTGACCGGCCTGCTCGGCGGCTACGCCTCGGGCTCGACCGTGCTGGTCGCGGCGCAAACGCCGAAGTCACGCTCCGGCTGGGCGATCGGCGTATTGTCCGCCGGCATCATGGCCGGCAGCCTGGTCGGCCCGCTGGTCGGCGGCATCCTGCCGCCTTTGATCGGCATCCGCGCGACCTTCTTCATTGCAGGCGGCGTCATCTTCTTCACCTTCCTCGGCACCACCTTCCTGATCCGCGAAGGTGTTCGACCGCCGGCGGCGCGCGGCAGCAAATCGCGCGGCGGCTGGGCGCTCGTTCCGGACAAGCGCCCGGTCGTTGCGATGTGGGTGACGGGCCTGCTGTTGATGGTCGCCAACATGTCGATCGAGCCGATCATCACGGTCTATGTCGCCCAACTCGTCGAAGCGCCGCAGGTGACGTTCGTCGCGGGCCTCGTGATGTCGGCCGCCGCGTTCGGCAGCCTTTTGTCTTCGTCTCACCTCGGCAAGCTCGCCGATCGCGTCGGCCACTGGCGCATCATCATCGTCTGCCTCGCGGTGTCGGCAGTGCTGCTGGTCCCGCAAGCCTTCGTGATCAGCGGCTGGCAACTGATCCTGCTGCGCTTGCTGATGGGACTGGCGCTCGGCGGCCTGTCGCCGTGCATCGCGAGCGTCATCCGGCACAACGTGCCTGAAGCCGTCACCGGCAGCATGCTCGGCTATTCGGTGTCCGCGCAATATGCGGGCCAGGTGATCGGTCCCCTCGCCGGCGGCTTCATCGGCGGACATATCGGCATGCGCGCGGTGTTCCTGGGAACGAGCGTGCTGATGGCGTGTGGGGCGATCGGCAACTTCATCGTCGAGAAGCGAAAGTAGTCCGGCGCCCGTCGCGATCGACGGAGGGAGACGCTGGACGAAGGCACCGTCAAAACAAAAACGGCGCCCGACGGCGCCGTTTGATTGCTTCTGTCGGAGCTCGCTCAGTGCGCCGTCAGGCCGCCGGCCGCCTCATCGGAAGCGTCGGGCTTGACGTCGACCTTGGTCTCCTCTTCCCACACGATCGGCGCTGGCACGCGGACCAGCGCCTTGGCGACGACTTCATCCAGCCGCGAGACCGGGATGATGTCCATGCCGCCCTTGATCGCATCGGAGATCTCCGTGAGATCCTTGGCGTTGTCCTCCGGGATCAGCACCGTCTTGATGCCGCCACGCGCGGCGGCCAGCAGCTTCTCCTTCAGACCGCCGATCGGCAGCACGCGGCCGCGCAGCGTGATCTCGCCGGTCATCGCGACATCGTGGCGGACCGGAATGCCGGTCATGACCGAGATGATCGCGGTGGCCATCGCGACGCCAGCGGACGGACCGTCCTTCGGCGTCGCGCCCTCCGGCACGTGAACGTGGATGTCGCGCCGGTCGAACATCGGCGGCTCGATGCCGTAGGTGATCGCACGCGAGCGGACGTAGGACGCCGCCGCCGAGATCGATTCCTTCATCACATCGCGCAGGTTGCCCGTGACTGTCATCTTGCCCTTGCCGGGCATCATGACGCCTTCAATGGTCAACAGCTCGCCGCCGACATCGGTCCAGGCAAGGCCCGTGACGATACCGACTTGATCCTCGTTCTCGATCTCGCCGAAGCGGTACTTCGGAACGCCGAGGAACTCTTCGATGTTCGCCTCGGTGACCTTGACCGACTTCTTCTTGGAGATCATCAGCTCCTTCACCGCCTTGCGGGCCAGTGTGGAGAGCTCACGCTCCAGGTTGCGCACGCCCGCTTCGCGGGTGTAGCGGCGGATCATCAAGAGCAAGGCCGCGTCGTCGATCGACCACTCCTTGGAGTCCAGACCGTGCTTGGAGAGCGCGCTCGGGATCAGGTGCTTGCGCGCGATCTCGACCTTCTCGTTCTCGGTGTAGCCGGCGATCCGGATGATCTCCATGCGGTCCATCAGCGGGCCCGGAATATTCAGCGTATTCGCGGTCGTGATGAACATCACGTTGGACAGGTCGTAGTCGACCTCCAGGTAGTGGTCGTTGAAGGTCGAGTTCTGCTCGGGGTCGAGGACCTCGAGCAGCGCCGACGACGGATCGCCGCGGAAATCGGCGCCCATCTTGTCGATCTCGTCCAACAGGAACAACGGGTTCGAGCTCTTCGCCTTCCGCATCGACTGGATGATCTTGCCGGGCATCGAGCCGATATAGGTGCGGCGGTGACCGCGGATCTCGGCCTCGTCACGCACGCCGCCGAGCGAGACGCGCACGAACTCGCGCCCCGTCGCCTTTGCGATCGACTTGCCGAGCGAGGTCTTGCCGACGCCGGGAGGACCGACCAGGCACAGGATCGGTCCGGTCAGCTTGTTGGCGCGCGACTGCACCGCGAGATACTCGACGATGCGGTCCTTGACCTTCTCGAGCCCGTAGTGATCGGAGTCCAGCACCGCCTGCGCGGCCTCGAGATCCTTCTTGACCTTGGACTTCTTGCCCCACGGGATCGACAGCAGCCAATCCAGATAGTTGCGCACGACGGTCGCTTCCGCGGACATCGGCGACATCTGGCGCAGCTTCTTCAGCTCGTGCTGTGCCTTCTCGCGTGCTTCCTTGGAGAGCTTGGTCTTGGAGATCTTCTCCTCCAGATCGGCCAGTTCGTCGCGACCTTCGTCGTCGCCGAGCTCCTTCTGGATCGCCTTCATCTGCTCGTTCAGGTAATACTCGCGCTGGGTCTTCTCCATCTGGCGCTTGACGCGCGAGCGGATGCGCTTCTCGACCTGCAGCACCGAGATCTCGCTCTCCATCAGGCCCAGCACCTTCTCCAGGCGCTGCGTGACGGACAAGGTCTCCAGGATCGCCTGCCGATCGGCGATCTTCACCGCGAGATGCGAGGCAACGGTATCGCCGAGCTTGGCGAAATCGGTGATCGCCTGAACCACGCCGACCACCTCGGCGGAGATCTTCTTGTTCAGCTTCACATAGCTTTCGAAGTCGGACACCACCGAACGCGCCAGCGCTTCGGCCTCGACCGAGTTGGCGTCGGTGTCGGCCAGCGCGACCGCGGCCGCTTCGTAATACTCGCTCCGATCGGTATATTTCTCGACGCGCGCGCGCTCGAGCCCCTCGACCAGCACCTTCACGGTGCCATCGGGCAGCTTCAAGAGTTGCAGGACGCTGGCGAGCGTACCGGTCTCGTAAATTGCATCGGGTGCCGGATCGTCATCGGACGCGTTCTTCTGCGTCGCGAGCATGATCAGCGCGTCGTTCTTCATCACCTCTTCGAGCGCGCGGATCGATTTCTCGCGGCCGACGAAGAGCGGCACAATCATGTGCGGGAAGACGACGATGTCGCGGAGCGGCAGCACCGGATAGGAGTGGCTTTCGCCGTGAACGATCGTTGGCCGGGGTTTGGAAGTCGTCATGGCCTAATCCTTTTGTTTTGCCCCCTTGCACGCAGCCCGCCTGCTCGCGCAACCGCCACAAGGTGCCTTGGTGATTCGGAACAGATGACCTTCAGCAGCCGCCTCCTCCGTCTCGTGAAGCGACGAATCTCGACGTATCGAGCGTCGTCACCGATAGCATTAGGTGGCTATCGGGCACAGGGGTGTCAAGTACGAGAAACGCCGGAAAATTCAGGCTAAACAGACATTTGCGGCTATACCAAAACGGCTGCCGGATCGACCGGCAGCCGCGCAATTTTTGGTCAGATCGGCGTTGCGCGGTTTAGGCGCTCGCGCTGCTCTCGACCGCGCGGTCGGAGCGATCCGCGTAGATGTAGAGCGGACGGGCCGTTCCCTCGACCACTTCGCGCGAGATCACGACTTCCTCGACACCTTCCAGGCCCGGGAGGTCGAACATGGTCTCGAGCAGGATGCTCTCCAGGATCGACCGCAGACCGCGCGCGCCGGTCTTGCGCTCGATCGCCTTGCGGGCGACCGCGCCAAGCGCCTCGTCGGCGAAGGTCAGCTCGATGTTCTCCATTTCGAACAGCCGCTGGTACTGTTTCACCAGCGCGTTCTTCGGATCGGTCAGGATCTTCTTCAGCGAGGTCTCGTCGAGGTCTTCGAGCGTTGCGACGACCGGCAGACGCCCGACGAATTCCGGGATCAGGCCGTACTTCAGCAGATCCTCGGGCTCGACGTGGCGGAATATCTCGCCAGTACGGCGATCCTCCGGCGCCAGCACCTGCGCCGCGAAACCGATCGAGGTCGAGCGGCCGCGCGCCGAGATGATCTTCTCCAGTCCCGAGAACGCGCCGCCGCAGATGAACAGGATATTGGTGGTATCCACCTGCAGGAACTCCTGCTGCGGATGCTTGCGGCCGCCCTGCGGCGGAACCGACGCCACCGTGCCTTCCATGATCTTCAGCAGCGCCTGCTGGACGCCCTCGCCCGACACATCGCGGGTGATCGAAGGATTGTCCGACTTGCGGCTGATCTTGTCGATCTCGTCGATATAGACGATGCCGCGCTGTGCGCGCTCGACATTGTAGTCGGCCGCCTGCAGCAGCTTCAGGATGATGTTCTCGACATCCTCGCCGACGTAACCGGCCTCGGTCAGCGTCGTGGCATCGGCCATGGTAAAGGGAACGTCGAGGATGCGCGCCAGGGTCTGGGCGAGCAGCGTCTTGCCCGAACCGGTCGGACCGATCAGCAGGATGTTCGACTTCGCCAGCTCGACGTCGTTGTGCTTGGTCTGGTGATTCAGCCGCTTGTAGTGGTTGTGGACGGCGACCGACAGCACCTTCTTGGCGTGGCTCTGGCCGATCACGTAGTCGTCCAGCACCTTGCAGATTTCCTTCGGCGTCGGGATGCCGTCACGCGACTTCACCAGCGAGGACTTGTTCTCCTCGCGGATGATGTCCATGCAGAGTTCAACGCATTCGTCGCAGATGAAGACGGTCGGTCCCGCGATCAGCTTGCGGACTTCGTGCTGGCTCTTGCCGCAGAACGAGCAATATAGCGTGTTCTTGGAGTCGCTCGTGCCGACCTTACTCATTCATTATCTCCGTCCGCCGTTCGATCTCGTTTGCCAGATCGACCCAATCCGGCACAAAACCGGAGCTTGAAGGGTAGATAGAGCAAATTCCGTACCAAAAAAGACCCTACGCAGTCTTGACCGTGCGAATCACGGTGCTTTCGAATCTCCCGCGATCATAGCCGATACGTCACAGCCAACCATGCTGGCACCCGACTATCAAGAATTCGCTAATCGGGCGGCCAGCTCAAGACCGTGACAATACCGTGATTTCCAGGCTTCGCACGTGGAATAGCCACCGAAATCCACGGAACGTTGCGGGATTACCACTTCAGCACATGAGCACGAAAGCGGAACCTTTGCCCGTGCACCCGCGCTTGCAGGCATGGTCCGCAGTGCTATTTGCCGCTTATGTGAGGCGTCAATGTGGAAATCACACCGACGCCAAGGGATGCCTGCCCTGACTTAGGCGGCCTTCGCGGTGGCCGGGTCGTCCGGCCGCTTGTCGATCACCTTGTCGACGAGGCCAAATGCCTTCGCATCCTCGGCCGTGAGGAACTTGTCGCGCTCGAGCGCCTCCTCGATCGCCTTGTAGGTCTGGCCGGTATGCTTCACATAAATTTCGTTGAGGCGCTTCTTGAGATTCAGGATCTCCTGCGCGTGCAGCATGATGTCGGTAGCCTGGCCCTGGAAGCCGCCCGAGGGCTGGTGGACCATGATGCGCGAATTCGGCAGCGTGAAGCGCATGTCTTTCTCGCCGGCCGCCAGCAGCAGCGAGCCCATCGAGGCCGCCTGTCCCGTGCACAACGTCGACACCGGCGGGCGGATGAACTGCATCGTGTCGTAGATCGCAAGGCCCGACGTCACCACCCCGCCCGGCGAGTTGATGTACATCGAGATTTCCTTCTTCGGGTTCTCGGCCTCGAGGAACAGGAGCTGCGCCACGATCAACGTCGACATACCGTCTTCGACCGGACCGGTGACGAAGATGATGCGCTCCTTCAAGAGCCGCGAGAAAATGTCGTAGGCGCGCTCACCGCGATTGGTCTGCTCGACGACCATCGGCACAAGGTTCATGTAGGTTTCAACGGGATCGCGCATGGAAAACCCAGGGGTTAGGGGTGATGCAGAAACGTAGCTTAAACCTGTTGGGTCAAGCTTAACCCAGATATAGGCCAATTTCCGGCCGACAAGACCGGCACTAGCCACTCGGGCAGGTCAAGTTCAAGCCGATTCGACCGGCCGCGCCTAGCGACGGACACCCGTCGCCAACGCGCTTTCGCCATTCATCATTAACGCGAGGTGCCGGAATTCGAGCGTGATCCGAAAAGATCATGCTCGAATTCGAAACAGAGTCTAAGCGGCGGTCTTCTCGGCGTCGTCATCCTTGAACAGCTCTTCCTTGGTGACCTTCTTCTCGGTCACGTTGGCGAGCTCCAGAATGAAGTCGACGACCTTGTCCTCGTAGATCGGGGCACGGAGCTGGGCCAGCGCCTGGGCGTTGCTGCGGTAGTAGTCCCAGACCTCCTTCTCGCGGCCCGGCACCTGGCGTGCGCGCTCGATCACGGCACGCGAGACCTCGTCGTCGGTGACGGTGATCTTGTTCTTCTCGCCGATCTCCGACAGCACGAGGCCAAGGCGGACGCGGCGGTCGGCAATTTTGTGGTACTCCTCCTTAGCCGCCTCCTCGGTGGTGTTCTCGTCGGCGAAGGTCTTGCCGGACGAGTCCATCTCGGCCTTGATCGAGTTCCACATCAGGTTGAACTCTTCCTCGACCAGCGACGGCGGCGCCTCGAACTTGTGGCTCTCGTCGAGGCGGTCGAGCAGCGCGCGCTTGACGCGCTGGCGGGTGGCGCCGGCGAACTCGCCCTTCAGGCGCTCGCGCATCAGCTCCTTCAGCTTGTCCAGCGACTCCAGGCCGAGCGTCTTGGCGAAGTCGTCGTCGATCTTGGTCTCGCCGGGCGCCTCGATCAGGGTCGCGGTGGTCTCGAACTCGGCCGGCTGGCCGGCGAGCTTGTCGTTCAGATAATTCCTCGGGAACGAGACCTTCAGCGTCCGGGTCTCGTTGGCGCCGATGCCGATCAACTGGTCCTCGAAGCCCGGGATGAACTGGCTGGCGCCGATCACGACCTGGATGCCTTCACCAGTGCCGCCCTCGAAGGCCTCGCCGTTGATGGTGCCCTTGAAGTTGATGGTGACGCGATCGCCCTTCTCGGCCTTCGCACCCTCGGCCTTAGCGCTGTAGGGGCGGCTGCCTTCGGCGATCCGATTGATGGCGTCGTCGACGTCGGCGTCGGCGACATCGACCACCGGCTTCTCGACCGAGAAGGTCTTGAAGTCGGCGAGCTGAATCGGCGGCACGACCTCAATCGCCACGGTGTAGGTCAGGTCGGTCTTGCCCGCGAGCAGATCGTCGACCGCGGCCTTCTCGGTCGGCATCGTGATCTTCGGTTCGCCCGCAAGGCGGAAGCCGCGATCTTCAAAGATCTTCCGGTTGGTGTCGCTGATGGTCTGGTCGATGGTCTCGGCCATCACCGAGCGGCCATAGATCTTCTTCAGATGGGCGACCGGCACCTTGCCGGGACGGAAGCCGTTGAGACGGACCTTGTCCTTGAGGTCGACCAGCTTGGCGTCCGCCTTGGCATCGAGATCGGATGCGGGAACGTTGATCTTGAATTCGTGCTTCAGTCCCTCGTTGAGGGTCTCGGTGACCTGCATGGTATCAATCTTCTTCCGCTTTCGGCCACGAACCTCGCGGGCCGTGGCAGTGTTCAATCAAGTCGACGCGGCCTCGCAGCCTGACGCCGGTGGTTCGGTGAACCCGCGGCCTCGATAAGGCTCAAGGTTCTCCAAGGAATCGTCATGCAAACGCTGTAAGCGCTTGGTGCGGGCGGAGGGACTCGAACCCCCACAACTTTCGTCACTGGAACCTAAATCCAGCGCGTCTACCAGTTCCGCCACGCCCGCGTGAAAAGCATCCCATCCGACCGCGATGCCGCGGGCGGCCGGGCTTATAGCATGTGCCCGCCGGTTCGCAGCAAAAAAATCGGCGCTTTTGCATAGCCGCCTGCGACCCTTCGCGGGTGGACAGACTGAGTTGAAAATGGTCCGCATCGGCCGAATGGCAAGCCCCGATCTCCCCCTCACCCGCCGTCGCCTCATGACCGTCTTCGGCGCCGCGGCGCTTGGGCCAGCCCTGCCGGCCGTCGGCGCGGCGCAAGGCCGCACGGCCGTCGCGCTACAGGCCAGGCCCGACCGCATCTCGCTTCGTCCCGGAGCACCGCAAACGCCGGTCTGGTCGTTCGGCAACGGGGACCTTCGCTTCAAGCGCGGCGAGGTGCTCGATGTCGCCTTCAGCAACGAGCTGCCGGTGGCAGCCGTGCTCGACTGCCGCGGGCTCGACGGCGTGCCGGCTGCCGAGCCGCTGACCTCCCGGGCGCCGGTCCCGCCGGCTGCCAAGGATACCTTCCAGCTTCCGCTGCGGCACGCCGGAACCTTCCTCTGCGGCGCGAGCCTGCTCGGCGACGGCGCCGCCGCGCCGACGCGGCCGCGCGCGCTGATCGTCGACAGCAGCTCACCGGTTGCGGTGGATCGCGACCACGTCCTGCTGATCGAGGAGTGGCGGCTGCGTCAGGATGGGACGGCGATCGCGCCCGGAACGGACCCGCAAGATACGACGATAATTCATACAATTAACGGGCAAACCTCACTCAATATCTCGGCTCCTTCGAACGCTCGCCTCAGACTTCGGTTCATCAACGGAAGCCCACGCAGCGTGCTGGCCGTCAAGCTGGAGAACCTCGAGGTTCGGGTGATGGGGATCGACGGCCAGCCGGCCGAGCCGTTCCCAGCCCGCAACAGCGCCCTGATGCTGGCGCCGGGGAATCGGACTGACGTCTTTATCGACGTCGCGGGGCCCGCAGGAACGAGCTTCCCCATCCTGCTCCACGACGGCCAGCAGGCCCGGCCGGTCGGCAAGCTGGTCATCTCGGCGGAGCCGCCGATCCGCTCCGCGCCGTTTCCGCCTGCCCCACCGCTTCCAGGCAACGACCTGCCCGCCCAGATCGATCTCAAGAACGCCCAGCGGGTCAGCCTCGAACTCGGTACTCCGGCCGATTGGGTCCGGCCGGTCGATTTCAAGCCATCCGCCGCGCCGGCCTTTCAGGCGAAGACCGGCCGGCCGGTCGTGCTGGCGCTGACCAACCACGCCACGATCACCACCGTCCTCCATTTGCACGGCCATCATGTCCGGCTGCTGGATCGGCTCGACGACGGCTGGAAGCCGTTCTGGCTCGATACGCTCGCGATCGAGCCCGGCCAGACCCAGCGCATCGCCTTCCTTGCCGAATACCCGGGACGGTATCTGATCGAGGCCACTGCGGCCGATTGGGCCGCGCCACGGCTGCTCCGATGGTACAGTGTCCAATAAAAATGGGGAAACGACCATGAGTCAGACAGTTGCCGCGATTCGCGGAGTCCGGGCGCGAAGCGTCGTAGCGCCGCTCAAGCGCCCAGTGAAGAACGCCTTCGGCGTGATTGATTCCGGCCCATTGGTCCTGATCGATGTCGAAACCGACCAGGGTGTTACCGGCCGCAGTTACATCTTCGCCTATACCAAGCTCACGCTTAAGCCTCTGTGCTACCTGATCGAGGAGATCGGCCGCGATCTCATCGGCAGACCGGTCGCCCCCTTTGAGCTGATGAAGGCGATGGACGCCAAGTTTCGCCTGCTCGGCTGGCAGGGCCTGGTCGGCATGGCGGTGTCGGGCCTCGACATGGCCTATTGGGACGTGCTCGGCCAGTTGGCCGGCCGGCCGCTTGCCGAGTTGCTCGGCGGTCGCGCGAAGCCGATCAAGGCCTATGACAGCTACGGCGCGGTCGATCCGGTGGCCGACGAGCGCGCGCTGCGCCGCTCGCTCGACCAGGGCTTCAAGGGCATCAAGATCAAGGGCGGCGACGGAGATGCCGCCAACGACGAACGCGTGGTCAAGGGCGTGCGCGCCCTGCTCGGCCCCGACATCGCGCTGATGATCGACTTCAACCAGTCGCTCGATCCAGCGGAAGCGACGCGCCGCATCGCGCGCCTTGCCCCCTACGATCTGCACTGGATCGAGGAGCCGGTGCCGCAGGAAAACCTGTCCGGCCATGCCAAGGTTCGCGAGACCTCGCCGACACCGATCCAGGCCGGCGAGAACTGGTGGTTTCCGCGCGGCTTTGCCGAGGCGATCGCGGCCGGCGCGTCCGACTTCATCATGCCCGACGTGATGAAGGTCGGGGGCGTCACCGGCTGGCTGCAGGTCGCGGGCCAGGCTGACGCCGCCTCGATCCCGATGTCGAGCCACCTGTTCGCGGAGGTCAGCGCGCATCTGCTCGCGGTGACGCCGACCGCGCATTGGCTGGAATTCCTTGACTTCGCCGGCACGATCCTGGCGAGGCCCGCCGAGATCGTCGATGGCACTGTCACGGGCCGCGGTCCGGGCCTCGGCATCGAATGGAACGAGCCGGCGGTGGTGAAGTATCTGGCGAGCTAGCGTCCCGACCCCTCACGCCGCGTCTACTCCCCGCCGGCCGAGATACCCCCAGCACTCGGTTGCAGGTTACCGCGCGGCTGCGCGCGTGACGCCCCGCTGTCCATCGCTTCGGGCCGCAGCTCTTCCAGCGGGCGCTTGCGCGTCTCGATGCCGAGGACGGCGACTGCGATGGCCTGCAGCACGAGAAGCCCGGCCACCACCGACACGACGCCGGTGACGCCGAACCGGGTGAACAACTCGACCACGATGAAGGGCGTCACGATCGACATCAGGCGCCCGGCCGTGTTGCAGATGCCAGAGCCGCGCATTCTGAGTTCGGTCGGAAACAGCTCGGGGATGTAGAGCCCCCAGGCCAGCGCCAGCATCACCGCGACCGTGAACACCAGCAGGAAGCCGATCACGACGAAAGCGGTCGGATTGATGAAGACCGGATAGATCAGCCCGAGCCCCGCCGCGATGAGCGACAGCACGATCAACGACGGCTTGCGATCGATCTTCTCGCCGATCCACATGCCGGCCAGCGTCCCGAACGGACTGCCGAGCGTCATCAGCATCGTATAGCCAAGCGACGACGACAGGTTGATGCCCTGCTTGACGAAGAAGGTCGGTATCCAGGCAATGAAGCCGTAGACCGCGGTGTTGAGCCCGATCAGGATCAGGCAGCCCACGATGGTTCGCGCGAGCAGCGCGCGCGAGAACAGCCGCGTGAACCGGACGTCCGGCTGCACCGGGGCCGGCTGGTAGGCCGGCGTCGGCAACGGCTTGCCCTTGCCGACCTCTTGCTCGATCGACGCCAGCACCGCTTCGGCGTCCGTGCTGCGGCCCTGGGTCTCCAGCCAGCGCGGCGATTCCGGCAGCGAGCGCCGCAGGAACCAGACGATCATCGCACCGATGCCGCACAGCGCAAACATCCAGCGCCAGCCGAGATGGGGAATGACGGCCCAGCCCACCAGGGTTGCGACGAACAGCGCGCCGTTGGTGCAGGTCGCGAGCGCCGCGCCCCAGCGGCCACGCTGCTGCGGCGGGATGAATTCGCTGAGCACGACGTAGCCGACCACGATCTCGGCGCCGAGACCGAGGCCCATCACGAAGCGGGCCGCGATCAGCCAGTTCATCGACGGTGCAAGCGTCGCCGCCAGCGCACTCAGGCCGAAGATCAGGAGATTGGCTTGGTAGGCGAACTTGCGGCCGAAGCGGTCGCCGGCGACACCCGCCAGCCACGCGCCGATCAGCATTCCAACGAAGGTCGCGGAGATGAAGCGCGCATTGTGCTCGAGGTCCGACCAGCCGGACTGAACCAATGCTCCCAAAATGCTGCCGGCCAGGAAGATCTCGAAGCCGTCGACAAACAGTCCGGCTCCGATCAGCGCGAAGATCCGGTAGTGGAATCCAGCGATCGGCAACCGGTCGAGCCGGCCCCCCGCGTTGACGCCCGTCGTGGTCACTTTAAGCCTCCCTTGTTTTGTTTTGATCGTTGTTGGCGCCGCCGATATCTCGGCTGACGCTATCCGGTGGCGGCGTGTGCCTCCGGTGTCGCTTCGTGCGATCGGCCGCCCTGCGGCCGCGGCAGGCCCAGATTGTCGCGCAGGGTGTCGCCCTCGTACTCGCGTCGGAACAGGCCGCGGCGCTGCAATTCCGGAACGACCAGCCGCACGAAATCCTCGTAGGTGCCCGGCACATGGGTCGCGGCCACGACAAAGCCGTCGCAACCGCCTTCGGAGAACCAGCGCTCCATCTGATCGGCGACCATGGCCGGCGACCCGACGAAGGTCGGCAACTCGGCTAGCGTGCCGCGACCGCTGAACTGGACGAAGTCACGCGGGGTGGGATTGGGTGTGCCGCAGAGATTGACCACGCGGTCGCGGATCGCTTGCAGGCCGCTGATTGACTGCAACTCCTCTGACGTGAACGGCTCGTCCATCGGCTTTGCCGCGAAATCGTAGTTGAGCACCTCCGACAGCAGCGTCAACGCATCGATCGGTTTGGCGAGCCGGTTGATCGCGGCGAACTTGTCCTCGGCCTCGGCCTGGGTTTCGGCGACGACCGGATAGACCGCCGGCGCGATGCTGACGTCCCTGCCCGCCTTCGCCAGCGTCCCCTTCAGGTCCGCATATTGCTTCTTGGCGATGTCGAGGTTGGGATAGATCACGAAGATCAGTTCGCCCCAGCGCGCGGCAAAGGTCTTGCCTCGCCCGCTCTGGCCGGCCTGGATGATCACCGGGTGGCCCTGCGGCGAGCGTGGTACCGTGAACGGACCGCGCGAGCGGAAGAACTGTCCCCGATGGTCGAGCCGATGCACCTTCGCCGGATCGGCGAACAAGCCGGCCTCGCGGTCGAAGCGCAGCGCGCCGTCTTCCCAACTGTTCCAGTGCCCGAGCACGACCTCCATGAATTCGTCGGCGCGGTCGTAGCGCAGATCGTGGCTGAGATGCTGCGAGGCGCCGAAATTCGCCGCCTCGGAGTCGTTCAACGACGTCACCACGTTCCACGCCGCGCGGCCGTTGAGCAGCAGGTCCATCGTCGCGAACACGCGCGCGACATGGAACGGCTCGTAGTAGGTGGTCGAGTAAGTCACCCCAATGCCGAGACGCTGCGTCGCCAGCCCCATCGTCAGCGCGACCGTAACGGGATCGAGCTTCGCTGCGCGCACGCCGTGGCGGATCGTCTCGCGGAAGTCGTCGCCGAAGCGATCCGGAATCGCGAGGCGGTCGTCGAAGAAGGCGAGGTGGAATTTGCCGTGCTCCAGCGTGCGGCCGATGCTTTCGTAGTATTCGCGCGCGAACCAGTTCGCCTTGGATTCCGGATGACGCCAGGAGGCCGGATAGTTCGAGCAGTTCTGGGCCTGCAGGAAGCCGATCAATTTCATCTGCCTGGTCATGGCATCGTTCTTTCGTGGCAGGAGGAAGAGGAATGGGTCACCTCAGATGACCCCGTCATTGCGCAGCGTAGCGAGCATCGCTGCCGATGCTCCCGCAAGCGAGGTCAGGACCTCGTCGGTGTGGGCGCCGAGCGCAACGCCGGCGTGCTTGAACCGCGGCGGAGTGCGCGACATCCGCGGGATCGCGCTCGGCACCGCGATCGGCCCGGCGCGCGAGGGCACCTCGGCGATGTTCCCGCGGGCGCGATATTGCGGATCGTCGAAGATGTCGCGGATGCTGTAGATCGGACCGCACGGCACGTCGTAGCGCTCGCATTCAGCAAGGGTTTGCGCGAGCGGCATGCCGGCAATCCAATCGGCGACGATGCGGTTGACCTCCTCGCGGCGCACCAGCCGGGCTGCCATGGTGGCAAAGCGTGGGTCGGTCGCGAGATCGGGGCGCTGCATCGCTTCCACCAGCCGCTCGAACATCTTGTCGCTCGAACAGGCCAGCGCGACCCATTTGCCGTCGCGGGTCTCGTAATGACTGTGCGGCACGACATTGACCGTGTCGGCGCCGAGCCGCTCGCGCACGAAGCCGGTTTTGGCGAACACGGTCGCCATCTCGTCGAGCAGGCGAAACACCGATTCATAAAGCCCGATGTCGACCACCTGCCCCTCTCCCGTCGCTTCCGCATGGCGCAACGCCAGCAGCACGCCCAGCGCACCCCATAGGCCCGAAATGTAGTCGGCCAGCGAGGTCGAGCCCGGCATCACCGGCTGGCGTCCCGCCTCGCCGGCGAGATAGGCGAGACCGCTGAACCCGTGCGCGATCCGCGCGAAGCCCGGCTTGTCGCGCATCGGACCGTCCTGGCCGTAGGCGCTGACCCGCAGCATCACGAGCTTCGGATTGATCCCGCGCAACGCCTCGAAGCCGAGCCCCCATTTCTCCAGCGTGCCCGGCCTGAAATTCTCCAGCACCACGTCCGACTGCCGAACCAGTTCGCGGAACAATGATGCGCCGCGTTCGCTGCGCAGGTCGAGCGTGACCGACTTCTTGTTGCGCGCTTCGCTGAGCCAGACATAGGTGTCACCGCACTCACTCGGCGTGCCGAAGCGGCGGAGCGGATCGCCCGTGCCCGGCTGCTCGATCTTGATGACCTCGGCGCCGAAATCGGACAGCACCGTCCCGCAGAACGGTGCCGCGACGAACGTCGCGATATCGAGCACGCGTACTCCCGCAAGCGGTGGATCATGTGACATCGCGCGCTCCCTCCCTGCCCGCGGCGGCAATCGCCTGATCGCGGTCGATGATCGCCTGCGCGCGCTTCAGCACCGCCAGATCGATCAGCACGCCGTCCTGCCCGAAGGCGCCGTCGCCGCCCGCACTCGCGGACTGGATCTTGGCGATGATCTCGCGCGCCCACGACACCTCGCGCGCGGTCGGTGAGAACACCTCGTTGGCAATATCGAGCTGCGACGGATGGATCGCCCATTTGCCCTCGAAGCCGAGCGCGGCAGCTCGCTCCGCGCTGGCGCGAAACCCGACCGGATCGCCGAAGTTTGCGTAAGGACCGTCGATCGCGCGCAGGCCGTGGGCCCGGCAGGCATTGGCGATCCGCGCCAGCGCGAAATGCCATTGGTCGTTCCAATGCGCGTGCCGCCCGCCGCGTTCGTCCGGATCGGTCAGAACGGCATAGCGCGGGTCGGACGCGCCGATGACCTCGCCGCAGGTCCGCAGATCGATCGAATAGTCGCCGATGCCGAAGATCACAGCCTCGAGGCGCTCCGACGCCTGTACGATGTCCTCGACATTGGAAAGGCCGAGTGTAGTCTCGATCAGGATTTCGATGCCAAGCGGCTTGGCACGTGGAAACTCCCGCTCCAGCCCCGTCAGCAGCGCATCGACAAACCGGACGTCGAATGCGGTCCCGACCTTCGGCACCATGACCAGATCAAGGCGCGGACAGCGGCCGGCAATCTCGATGATGTCGCGATGGGCCCATTCGGTGTCGAGGCCGTTGATCCGCACCGCGAGCGTCTTGTTGCCCCAGTCGATGCGGTTCAGTGCCTCGATCGCGATCTCGCGCGCCTCCGGCTTGCGCGCCGGCGCCACGGCATCCTCAAGATCGAGAAAGATGAAATCGGCTGCGCTACGCGCGGCGCGCTCGAAGAAGTGCGTCGAGGTCGCGGGCACCGCGAGCTCGGAACGCTCGACACGGCGGATGCGCGGCTTGGGGATGGTGAAGGACATCGGGACATCTTTTCGGCAGGCGCCGCGGGATCGGCTCCCGCAGCCAATGCAATCATGCTAGATGTCCGGCACTGATCTTTCTAACGAGATTATCTTAAGAACAGTTCAGTTCGTCGGAACAATCAGCCCGAGCCAATCGATGTCGCCGATCAATTTCAAGCTGCTGCACATGTTCATCGCGGTCGCGGAGAACAAGAGCTTCCGCCAGGCGTCCGAGCAGCTCAACCGCTCGCAGTCTGCGGTCAGCATGCAGATCAAGCTGTTGGAGGATCAGGTCGGCGCCGCGCTGTTTCACCGCACCACGCGGCGCGTCGAATTGACCGCGGAAGGGCTGCAACTCCTCACCCATGCACGGCGCGCGCTGGGCGAATGGGAGAACGGGCTGCGCGAGATCCGCGAGGTGATCGACATCCAGCGCGGCACGCTGTCACTGGCCTGCGTTCCGACCATCGCGGCAACCGCGCTGCCGCAGGCGCTGTACGCGTTTCAGGCCAGCTATCCCGGCATCAACATCAACCTGCGGGAGCTTGCGGCCGAGGACATGCTCGACTGCCTGCGCCGCCGGGAAGCCGATTTCGGCATCGGGCCCGAGATGGACGGCTCGACCGAGTTTCAGTTCGCGCCGTTGTTCAGGGACCCGATCTATGCGCTGGCGACGCGCGCATTCCCGTTCCGCAAGCGCAGCGCGGTCGATCTCGCCGAGCTCTCGGCCTATCCGATTCTGCTCAACTCGAAATCGGCGGCGCTGCGATCGATGCTGGAGCGCGCGCTCGCGGTGCGCGATCTCCAGATGAAGATCAAGTTCGAGGTCGAGCACAGCCACACGCTGAGCGCGCTGGCCGGAGCCGGGCTCGGTGTCGGCATCCTGCCGAGGATCGCGCTGCCGCGGCCCCTGAAAAAGACCATGCAGGCGCTGCCCATCGTCAATCCGACGCTGGAGCGCACCGTCTGCATCGTCTCGCTGAAGGGACAATCGTTCTCGCCGGCCGCAAGCGCGCTGACCGCGACTGTCCAGAAGCTGTTCAGGGCCCGCGCCTGAGCCGGCGCGGCCGGCCGACCTCAGCCGGCCTACGGCGCCAGCGCGCAGAACCGACCGCCGAAATAGACCAGCGGGGCATCACCGTCGCGCTGATGCACGGCGCGGACCTCGCCGACGAAGATCGAATGGGTATCGTACGCGTGCTCGCCAACGAGCTCGCAGTCGAGGCCGACCAGCGCGCTCTTCAGGATCGGCGCCCCCGTGGCGAGCGACAGCCAGCTCTCAGCACCGAAGCGATCGTCGCGCTCGATGCCACGGCGGCCGGCGAACACATTCGCAAGCTCCTCCTGCCCGGCGCGCAGCATGTTGACGCCGAACGCCGCGGTGCGCCGGATCAATTCATGCGCGCTCGCCGAGCGGTTGACGCAGGCGATCAGCCGCGGCGGCGTATCCGACAGCGAGCAGACCGACGTCGCCGTGAGCCCGGTCCTGTCGCCGGGCGTGCCTGCCGACAGGATCACCACGGCGCCGGCGTGATAGCGCATGGCCGCACGATACGACACGGCATCGATGCCCGGAACGGTCGCCTGGGAGGCTGTGGAAAGCGAGCTGGTTGATGTGATCATCGGACTGTTCCGCGCAAGACAACGTCGCGGAACGTATAGGCGACGCGCATCGATCGCTGAAACGCAAATATCTAACGGCTTGTTCAGATCATCCGATCAATGCGGACAATTCGGCCGGCTGCCGCGTCCACAGATAGCGGATATCGGGCTCCCTCTCTTCGTTGCGGCTGCCGTCGGTCTCTTCGACCACCACGAAGCCACGCGCTTCGTAGAAGCGGCGCGCTCGCGCATTGCGTTGAAACGTCCACAACTGCAACCGGTGCGCCTCCTGCTTGGCGATCTCGAGCAGCGCGCTGCCAATCCCGCGGCCCTGTGCGGCAGGCAGGACATAGAGCTGCTCGATCCAGTCGTCATGGAACGCGATCACGCCACTCATCGCCTCGCCATCAAACGTGCCCCACAGCGTGAAGCTGGCAAACATACGTTCGCGATAGAACAAGCGGTCCTCGTCCGGCGTGTGCAGGCCGGTCAGCCATGGCATCGCCTGATCGAATGCCGCCCGGTGCACGCGGGCGGCCGCGTCCATGTCGGCGAGCGCGAGCCGTCTAATATTCAATGCCGAACTCGTCGTAGATCCGGCGGAACACCGCGGGCAGCACCTCGGTCAGATCCTCCGCGATCAGACCGGGCCCGGCCTCGCCGGCGCCCTCGCCGTGCATCCACACGCCGATGCCGGCGGCCTCGAAGGCCGGCACGCCCTGCGCCAGGAAGCCCGCGATGATCCCGGATAGCACGTCGCCGGCGCCGGCAGTCGCAAGCCAGGGCGGCGCATTGGCGGCGATGGTGGCGCGGCCGTCGGGCGATGCAACCACGGTGTCGGCCCCCTTCAGCAGCACCACGGCGCCGGACCGCTCGGCCGCGGCGCGGACGCGCTCGAGCTTGGAGCGTCCGGGATACTTGTTGGAGATTTCGCTGAACAGCCGTGGGAATTCGCCCTCATGCGGGGTCAGCACCACCTGCTGGCCGTCGGAAGCCTTGATCGCCTCGAACAGCCGGTCCGGCGCGCTCGCAAAACTCGTCAGCGCGTCGGCGTCGAGCACCAGATGCCGCTGCGCCGACAGCGCGGTGTGGACGAAATCGCGCGTGCGCGCATTGATGCCGACACCGGGCCCGATCACGCAGGCATTGAGCCTTTTGTCGCCGAGCAGTTCGGCGAACTGGATCGGGTTGTCGACCGCGCGCACCATCACCGCGGTCAACGCCGCGGCATTGACCGCCAGCGCGTCGCGCGGCGAAGCCAGTGTCACGAGGCCCGCGCCGGCGCGCAACGCTCCGCGCGCGGCGAGCCGGGCGGCGCCCGTCGAGGCGATGTCGCCCGACACCACCACCGCATGCCCGCGGGCGTATTTGTGGCCGTCCATCCGCGGCACCGGGAACGACCAGCGCCAGGCCTGCGGCAGGTTCTCGGCGGTCAGCGGCTTGATCTCGTCCAGCACTTGCGGATCGATGCCGATATCGGCGACGCGCACCCGGCCGCAATGCATCCGACCCGGCAGCAGCAGATGAGCCGGCTTCTTGCGGAAGAAGGTCACGGTCTCGACGGCCTGCACTGCGGCGCCCATCACCGCGCCTGACGTGCCGTTGATGCCGCTCGGCAGGTCGACGGCCAGCACCGGCGCGCCGTTGGCGTTGATCGCCGCGATCATCTCCAGCGGATCGCCCTTGACCGGCCGGTTGAGCCCGGCGCCGAACAGCGCATCGATGATCAGTGCCGGCTTGCCGATGCCCAGAGCCTGCGGGTTGAACGGCAGCACCGGATACTTCCAGCCCTTCGCCGCCAGCGCGGCATCGCCCTGCAGGCTGTCGCGCTCGCACAGCAAGATGACCGAGACCTCGCGGCCGCGCGCCGCGAGCTCGGCGGCGGCGACAAATCCGTCACCGCCGTTGTTGCCGCGGCCGGCGACCACGATGATCGGCCCCTCCTCGACCAGGTCCATCGCCGCCTCGGCGACCGCCTGGCCCGCGCTCATCATCAAGGCGAAGCCGGGCGTGCCGGCCGCGATGGTCAGCCGGTCGGCACGCTCCATCTCGGAAGTGGTCAGAACGTCCATGCCGAATCCTCAATCTCTTCGCCTTTTCGAGAGGCAATTCCCATGACGTTCGCAGGGTTTTGACCGGTCGATTGCACACATATTGGTCACTTTGCCTATTCGATAGGCTTGGATATCATGCCCATTGTGGTTCGATATCATCCGATTGCCTGTTAAAAGGCTGATAACGTTCCGAAATCGGGGGCCCTGACAAATTGGCATAGACCCTGCTTTTGAGGAAGCCGCTCGCAATGGCACGTTGTGCGGCCATTGTGCGTGTTTCCGGCCCGGCGCCGGAAGCCTTAATATTCACCGGACTGCGCCCCATGCGCATCGACGACGACCCTGCAATCTGCAATGCCCGGGAGGCGCTCAGTGAAAAAGATTGAAGCCATCATCAAGCCTTTCAAGCTCGACGAGGTGAAGGAAGCGCTCCAGGAGGTCGGACTGCAAGGCATCACCGTCACCGAGGCCAAGGGTTTCGGGCGGCAGAAGGGTCACGCCGAGCTCTATCGCGGCGCGGAATACATCGTCGACTTCCTGCCCAAGGTGAAGATCGAGATCGTGATCGGCGACGACCTGGTCGAGAAGGCGATCGACGCGATCCGCCGCGCAGCCCAGACCGGGCGCATCGGCGACGGCAAGATCTTCGTCTCCAACATCGAGGAAGCCATCCGCATCCGGACCGGCGAATCCGGGCTGGACGCTATTTGAGCCCGATGCTATCCGGATTTTGCGACCCCAAAAGAGAAAAAAGGCTGCTTCGGCAGCCTGATTTCGTTTGAGTGGTCACACCATCTCGCCACAAGCGGGAATAATGTCGCCGATCGCTGGAACCGACCCGCACATCCATAAGGGGTATTCATGAAGACCGCCAAAGACGTCCTGAAGATGATCAAGGACAACGACGTGAAATACGTCGACCTGCGCTTCACCGATCCGCGTGGCAAATGGCAGCACGTGACCTTCGACGTCAGCATGATCGAAGAGGACACCTTTGCCGAAGGTCAGATGTTCGACGGCTCCTCGATCGCCGGCTGGAAGGCGATCAACGAATCCGACATGTGCCTGATGCCGGACCCGGTCACCGCGACGATCGACCCGTTCTTCGCCGAGACCACCATGGTCATCGTCTGCGACGTGCTCGAGCCGACCACCGGCGAGCCCTACAACCGCGACCCCCGCGGCATCGCCAAGAAGGCGGAGGCGATGGTGAAGTCGATGGGCGTGGGCGACACCGTGTTCGTCGGCCCCGAGGCCGAGTTCTTCGTGTTCGACGACGTGCGCTATGCGGCCGACCCCTACAACACCGGCTTCAAGCTGGACTCCTCCGAGCTGCCGATCAACTCGGCCACCGAATATGAGGGCGGCAACCTCGGCCACCGCATCCGCACCAAGGCCGGCTACTTCCCGGTGCCGCCGCAGGACTCGGTGCAGGACATGCGCTCGGAGATGTTAGGGGCCATGGCCAAGATGGGCGTCAAGGTCGAGAAGCATCACCACGAGGTGGCATCGGCCCAGCACGAGCTCGGCATGAAGTTCGACACGCTGACGCTGATGGCCGACCAGATGCAGATCTACAAGTACTGCATCCATCAGGTCGCGCACATCTACGGCAAGACCGCCACCTTCATGCCGAAGCCGGTCTATGGCGACAACGGCTCGGGCATGCACGTCCACCAGTCGATCTGGAAGGACGGCAAGCCGACCTTTGCCGGCAACAAGTATGCCGACCTGTCTGAGACCTGCCTGCACTACATCGGCGGCATCATCAAGCACGCCAAGGCGATCAACGCCTTCACCAACCCGTCGACCAACTCCTACAAGCGCCTGGTCCCGGGCTATGAAGCGCCGGTGCTGCTTGCCTATTCCGCGCGCAACCGTTCGGCGTCCTGCCGCATCCCCTACACGGCAAACCCGAAGGCCAAGCGCGTCGAGGTGCGCTTCCCCGATCCGATGGCCAACCCCTATCTCGGCTTCGCCGCGATGCTGATGGCCGGCCTCGACGGCATCAAGAACAAGATCGATCCCGGTCCGGCGATGGACAAGGACCTCTACGACCTGCCGAAGGAGGAGCTGAAGCAGATCCCGACCGTCTGCGGCAGCTTGCGCGAGGCGCTGGAGAACCTCGACAAGGACCGCGCGTTCCTCAAGCACGGCGGCGTGTTCGACGACGATTTCATCGACGCCTTTATCGAGCTGAAGATGACCGAGGTCGCCCGCTTCGAGATGACCCCGCACCCGGTCGAGTTCGAGATGTACTACTCATTGTAAGCCATCGCGGCTTCAAAGATGCAAAAGGCGCTTCCGTCGGAAGCGCCTTTTGTTTTGTGCGGGATGTTTCCGCTTCCGTTATTGCGAGGAGCGCAGATTCGTAGGATGGGTGGAGCGAAGCGATACCCATCATTTCACACCTTGCGAGAACGATGGGTTTCGCTGCGCTCTACCCATCCTACGGGTTGAATTACACCCGGAACAGCTTCGTGTAGCGCGCCTTGATCTGCTCGCTCTGCGCCTGCACCTCAGCCGGATCAGCCTTCAACAGCTTCAGCTTTTCGAGCGGCACATGCCCCGCCTTCTCCGTCACCCCTACGCGCGCTGAAGGCGAAATTCATCGCCAGCTTTGACGGAACATCCGCATCCAATTGCCAAGAGCGACCTTGTGCAGCGTGGCGTCATCGAAGCCGTGCGCGCGCAGCCCCTGGATCAAGTTCGGGAGATGACTTGCATCCCTGAGTGGAAGAGGCATGACCGCGCCATCGAAGTCGGACCCCAGCGCCACGTGCTCGTCACCCATCCGCTCGACCAGGTAACTAAAATGGTCGACCACCGTCTCGATCGGGACGTTCGGGTCACTGTGCCCGTCCGGGCGCACTTCGGACACGCTGAAATTGAATCCCACGACGCCGCCTGATGCCCTGATGGCATCAAGCTGCCGGTCGGTCAGGTTGCGGGTCGCGCGGCATATCGCATGCGCGCAGGCATGCGTTGCCACGATCGGCGCGGTGCTGAGCGCCGCGACGTCCCAGAAGCCGCGCTCATTGAGGTGAGCGACGTCGAGCATGATGCCGAGCTGATTGCAGGCCTTCACCAACGCTTTCCCCGCGTCGGTCAAGCCGGGACCGGTGTCCGGGGAACGCGGATAGGCGAACGGCACCCCGTGGCCGAAGATGTTGGGACGGCTCCAGACCGGGCCGAGCGAACGCAAGCCGCGCGCATAAAGCGTTGCCAGCCCGTCCAAGTCAGCGTCGATCGCTTCCGCGCCTTCCAGGTGCAGCACGATCGCGAACGCCGCGTCTCGCCGCGCCGCCCCGATCTCGTCGACAGTTGTGGCCCAGCGGATTTGTCCGGCAGCGCGGGCCACCATGGTCTCCAGCGCGCTCAACTGCGCGTCTATGGTGCGGCGCGCGTAGGCTGGATCGAGCGGATCCGCAAGACGCACCTCGTATCCGTCGGCGGTTCGCGTGAAATCGCCTTCCCTCGGACGTTCAGCCCTAGCGAACAGCGCGAACAGTCCGCCGACCATGCCGCCCTCTTGCGCACGCGGCAGATCGAGGTGGCCCTTATCAGAGCGCGCCAGAAAATCCCGCCCACCGTCCCGGTACTCAGCGAGATGCTGAACCGCGTCATTGTGGCCATCGAAGATCGCAACCTTGCCGCTTGCTTGCACTGTGCTGCTCTCCGGTCCGAATTTGCTTCAATCACGCTACGGCTGCGCGTTAACGAGTCCATCCTTTAGGTCTTGCCCGGCGGGTTCTCGCGCAGGAAGCGCTCCAGATCGGGCTGCACGGAGTAAGGCTGCGGAACCGGGTCCCCCTGAAAGTCGACCTGAAGATCAAGGCAGCGCCGCAGCATCCGCGCCAGCTCAGCGCGCCGGTAGGGCTTGGTCAGCAGCGGAAGGCCATGTCCCGGGCGCCCCGGCGCCGGCAGCGCGCCATCGCTGTAGCCCGAGGTGAACAGCACCCGCAGCGCCGGGCGCCCGGCCATCAACGTGTCAGCCAATTGCCGCCCGTTCATGCGGCCGGGCATCACAATGTCGGTGAACAGGAGATCGAACGCCGCGCCGCGATTGGCGATCTCAAGCGCAGCGTCGGCATTGGCCGCGACGAGGACCTTGTAGCCCAGACCCTCGAGCTGGCCGGTGACGTATTCCCGGATCTTGTCGTCGTCCTCGACGCACAGAACGGTTTCGTCGCCGCCGCGGAGCGGCTGGTCGGTCTCTTCCACCGGAACGAGCGCGGTGCCCTCGGCCTTGGGCAGGTAGATCCTGAAGGTCGCGCCCTGTCCCTCCGCGCTCAGCGCCTCGATGCCGCCGCCCGTCTGCTTGACGAAGCCGAACACCATGCTGAGCCCGAGCCCGCTGCCCTGCCCCACCTGCTTGGTTGAAAAGAACGGGTCGAAGATCTTCTCCAGATGCGTCGGCGAAATCCCCATGCCGGTATCCGTCACCTCGATCACAAGGTGATCGCCGGCCCGCTCGACGCCACGCGCCACTGCATCGGGAATGCCGAGCTGGATGTTGCGGGTGGCGAAGATCAGCGTTCCGCCGTCCGGCATGGCATCGCGCGCGTTGATCGCGAGATTGACCAGCGCGGCACTGAGCTGGCTGCGGTCGACGAAGGCGAGCCAGGCGTCGCGGGCAAGCTCCGCCCTGATCTCGATCCGCGAGCCCAGCGTCTGCGACAGCAGCCGCACCACATCACCAATGAGAGCGTTGACGTCGGTTTCGGCAGGTTGCAGCGGCTGCTTGCGGGCGAACGCCAGCAGGCTCGCCGTCAACTGCGCGCCGCGATCGGCGGCGTCGCTGATCAGCTTGGCGATCGAGGCCAGGTGCGGCGTGTCCTTGACGCCATCGGAGAGGATCTCGATCGTGCCGGTGATCACCGTCAGCATGTTGTTGAAGTCGTGGGCGATGCCTCCGGTCAACTGCCCGACCGCCTCCATCTTCTGTGCCTGAATCAACTGTTCCTGCGCCGCGCGCCGCTGCGTCACGTCACGCACGAAGGCGTTGATGACGTAGCCATCGCCGCGGCGCAGCGCGCTCAGCGACACTTCGACGAAGAACCGATGGCCGTCGCGGTGCAGCGCCTCGGACTCATAGCGCATGCCCATGCCGCCGGCTGCGATCTCCTGCAGAAAGCGGGCGATCCGCTGCCGATGCGCGTCCCGTAGCTGTTCCGGAAACACCAGCTCGACCACCTTGCGACCGACCGCATCCGATCGCGTCCATCCGGTCAGCGCTTCCGCCTGCGAGCTCCAGTCGAGGATGATTCCGTCCTGGTCGGTCTGCACGAATGCATCGAGCGCGGTTTTGACGATGGCCTGCGCCATTTGCTCGCTCGCGACCAGCGCCTCGTGCGCCCGTCGTCGCGCGGTAATGTCGTGTAGCACCGTGACGGCGCCACGAAGCTTGCCGGCGTCATCGCGCAATGGCCGGGCATTGGCCAGCAGGCGAACACCTTGCTCGTCCGGCCGGAGCTTCACGATCAGCTCGAGATCGTCAACCTGTTCGCCGCGCAGCGCACGCGCTAGAGGCAACTCCGAAATCGGCATCGCGGTCTCACCGCCGGCGTATTGGCACCGGAAGGCCCGTGCTCCCGCCAGGATGTTGAAACCTGGCTCGACGCCGAGCAATCGCCGCGCAGCAGCGTTGATGATCACGATCGCCCCGCAATGGTCGACAACCACGACCGGGTCGCGAATGCTCTCGACGGTCTTCTCCAGCAAGCTCTGTCGGGTACCCAATCTCGCGGACAGCTCGGCGAGCGCGCCCTTGCCCGTTTCCTGGTTGCCGCTCGAAGGCATCGTCTCGCCGCGAGACAGTCGCTCGACCGCCCACGCCACCTCGGCCAGCGGCGCCGACAGCGACCGCCCGATCATTGCGGCCATCACAAGCGCCAGCACTGCGCCGACCGCACCTGCCGCCAGCAACAGGCCAGGCGACGCGACGCCATGGATGAACGCCACGGCGAGCAGGGTCACGACGACGGGGAGCATCGTCCCGAGCGCCAGGCGGCCCGATAAATTCATCCCAACCAACTCATCGTGATCCGCAGCACCGGAGCAGGAAAGCAAGGCAGTATATCGGCAAGGGACCGTCAGCGCCGGGCAGTATCCGGTGACTTCCGTCGTGCTGCCTAGCCGGTTCGGCCGGACCTCCGCCTCTTCTACATCCGTAAAATTACGGAAGACGCAGTCCAAAGATCGATCGGCACGTCGCAGCGGCACGAAGTCTAAGCCGGGACAGACCGTTGTTCAATGCAGCAATCACAGGTTGTTTTCCACGCCAACCTAGCAAATCATCGCATTGTCGCCGTGATCGCAGACATCGCGGGGCGGCGCGGAGAAAATGACATGCGGGGCCCGGAGGCGGGCATGGTCGTAAGTCCAATCACTGCCGGGCAGAGAGGACTTGCCTCTCACGGCATATCGCTTGGTGCTGCCGTTCTCGTGAGCAGCGGCTGGCATCGCGAGCAAGCCGATCGCAACCGATCCGGCCAGCAAGCATTTGATGGTGGTCATCGGGCCTCTCCTGACGGGATGCAACAAGCCGAGGCTTGTCCTCTCGGCCGTTGGTGGCTTTGCGTCTCACCATGATCGGTCCGCGCCGCGTTTCATTCCCGACGTCTCCCGATGCACGCAGGTCCGGGGGCTTCATCTTGCCGCGCCCATGCCACTGAGTTGCCCGACGGCGCGATGCGAGGGCGAAACGAAATGCAAAACTCGGACACCTCATGTCGCGAGAACGCGGACTCTCATCCACTCGATGGTCATGCCCGCGCAGGCGGGCATCCAGTACACCGCAGCCTCTCGGCTTAAATACCAGCGTCTCTGGAATACTGGATCACCCGCATGCCCGGCCCGGGTGATGACCCTTAGCGATCCGACCCGCCGCACGCCGCAAATTCAGTGTCGTTCCGGAAGCAGCCAGATGTATCGCTACGCCGCCCGCCGCTCGCGCAGAGCGTCGCCGAAAGCCTCAAACAGCGCGCGGTTGATCGGATTGCGCTGCGGATCGTATTCGGCGTGCCACTGCACGCCGAGCGCGAATCCGGGCGCATCGGCGATGCGGATCGCCTCGATGGTGCCGTCCTCGGCAATGCCCTCGATCACGACGCGCTTTCCGGGTTCGAGGATGCCCTGCCCGTGCAGCGAATTGACGCGGATGGTCTCGCAGCCGAGGATCCGTGCGAACGCGCCGCCCGGGGTCAGCGTGACGTCGTGACGATCGGCGAACACGACCGTGGGATCGGGATGGATCTCGCCGTTCTCCAGCCGCGGCATGCGATGGTTCATGCGGCCGGGTATCTCGCGTATCTCCGGATGCAGTGAGCCGCCGAAGGCGACGTTCATCTCCTGCAGGCCGCGGCAGATGCCGAAGATCGGCACGCCGCGCGCGACGCAGGCCTCGGACAGCGCCAGCGCAACGTCGTCACGATGGATGTCGTAAGGTTCGTGGGCCGCGCAAGGCTCGGTATTGAAGCGGGTCGGATGGACGTTGGCACGTGCTCCGGTCAGAACCACGCCGTCGACCACGTCGAGCAATGCGGCAACATCGGTGATTTCTGGGGTTCCCGCGAACATCAGGGGCACCGCACCGGACACTTCGGCAACCGCGCGAAGATTGCGCTCTCCAACCATCTGGACTGTGAAACGATTTTCAATGCGATGGGCGTTTCCGATCACGCCAACCACGGGCCGTCTCATTATCTACGTCTCGCGCAATGATTATTCTAAGTTTGCTACGATTCCGAGATGATCATGCCTTCGAGTTCTGGCCGGATCAACCGTCTATAACTGCACATGACGGTTGCAGCCCTGCACAAAGCCGGATCCCGAGCCAGCGCCCGGGACCTGCGATCGGCCCAGGCGCTCCGGGGGGCGAGCCCGCCCGCCCCGGAGCCGGTCGCGGCCGGTCAGCGTCAAACCGGCCCAGCCCGGCTGGCTTGATCCCGGAGGCGATTTCGCCAAAGACTGCGTCGGAATACCGGAGCGAGGGGGAATCACCCGTGACAGATTCGGCTGACAATCGCCAGCAGGCCCGCAACGACATGGCGTGGGCGATTGCCGTCGGCGGCATCGGCGCAGTGCTGTTCGCGGCCCTGCTGACGTTCGCCTGGCATTTCGCCGCGACCCTGTTCCTGCTGTTCGCGGGCATGCTGCTCGGCGTCGGGCTGAACGCGATGACCACCCTGCTCGGCCGCCTGACCAGGCTCCCCCACGCGGTGCGGCTCATGCTCGTCTGTCTTGCGTTGGCGGGCCTGCTGTCCGGCATCGTGTTCCTCGGCGGTACCACGATCGCGCAGCAGGCGACGGTGTTGAGCAACACCATCAAGTCACAGCTCGGCAGCGTGAAGCAGTTCCTCGAGCAGCACGGCGTCGATACCAGCTATCTCGATTTCACCGCGGCGGCCGAAGCGAAACCGGAGGGCGCGCCCGCGACGACCACAACCACGGCGCCCGCGACACCCTCGCCGCACGGTCTGCCGGGCGCCGGTGCGCTGGCCTCGAGCGGCGGAGCCATCATCAGCCAGACGCTGAAGGTCCTGCTCGGCACCGTCAGCGTCGTCGGCAACTTCTTCATCGTGCTGTTCCTGGGCCTGGCCTTCGCCGCCCAGCCGAGCATCTACCGCGCCGGGCTGCTGTTCATCGCGCCGGCCAAGTACCGCACGCAGGCGACCATCATCGTCGACCACATCGGCGATACGCTCGAGCGCTGGCTGATCGCGCAGATCATCACGATGACCGCGGTGTTCCTCGTCACCTGGATCGGACTGGCGATCATCGGCATCCCGAGTTCGTTCATCCTCGGCATTCAGGCCGGCCTGCTCGCCTTCATCCCGACCGTCGGCGCGATCCTCGGCGGATTGATCGTGGTGCTGGCCAGTCTCGCCACCGGGTGGATCGCGGCGCTGTCCGCCTTCATCCTGTTCCTCGGCGTGCACGCGCTGGAAAGCTACGTGCTGACGCCGATCATTCAGCGCCAGGCGCTCGATATCCCGCCGGCGACACTGTTCGCGTTCCAGATCCTGCTCGGTGTCGTGTTCGGCGTCTGGGGGCTGGCGCTGGCACTGCCGCTGATGGCGATCGCCAAGGTGATGATCGACCACTTCAAGGCGGAGAACAAAGCGCCTGCGCACGCCGCCTAGGGCTTTCACGCGAAGCGGACGCCGGTGCGCGCGAACAAAACGCGCCAAGACCAGGATCGATCGCCTCAGGTGGTCAGCACCGTCTCGGTGTGCTCGACCTCGGGAGGCGCCGCGAAGTACGGGCCGACCAGCGCGCGCCAGGCGGTGAAATCCTCCGAGCCGCGGAAATCGACGGTGTGGTTCTCCAGCGTCTCCCACTTTGCCATCAGCCGGTAGCGGGACGGCTTCTCGATCGATTTGTGCAGTTCAAGCCCTTGCCGCCCTTGGCGCGCAGGAACAGCGGACGCGCCTTGGCGACCGCAGCTTCAAAATCCTTCTCGCTGCCGGGCTTGACGTCGATGAGTGCGATTTCCGTGATCATTGGGCTTTGGCCTCTGCCGTGGCGCTTTCGACCGACGTGGATGCCGGTTCGCGTAAAGAAAGCGCGTCAAAACAAAAATCCGAAGCTCCGTCTCTAGCCCAGCCGCCGGAAAAGAAAAAGGCGCCTCGTCAGGCGCCTAGCTTTGCCGGCTCCAGCCAGTGTTCACTTGAACAGCAGCACCGTGCCCACGACCATCAGCATGGTACCGAGCAGCATCGCGGCCGGCCAGCGACTCTTCGGCTGGCCATAGCGGCCCTGCGCGCGCCGTTCGGCGATCAGCGCGCTCTCATATTCATTCGAGTTCGAGAACATGCAGGCGAAGCCACCACGCGCCGACGCCGCCGCAGCTTCGAGCGACATCAGGGCAGCCTGCGGATTCCGGGCGTGAAACGATTCCATGCCCGGAAACATGGGATCGAATGGTTAACCAATGGTTACCGCGATTCAGCCTTGAACGGGCACCGGCTTGTGGCGCGCCGACGCAGGCAGGCCCGCGGTCTTGCGGCGCCAATTCTCCAGCGAGAGCGGCAACTCCTCCGCCGCCTCGACACGATTGCGGCCGCCGCGCTTGGCCTGATAGAGCGCGGTATCGGCCGACGCCAGCAGCACCTCAAGCTCGGTGCCGGCGGGCCCACCGGCCACGCCGATGCTGACCGTGGTGTCGACCGGCCCGTCCTCGCAGACGATGCCGCTCGACTCGAAAGCCTCGCGCACCCGCTCGGCGACGAGCACACCTTCCTCCAGCGAACACGGCAACAGCGCCGCGAATTCCTCGCCGCCGATCCGCCCCGAGAGATCGCTGATCCTGAGACTGTTGACAACGACGGCGGCGAACAGCTTCAGGATCTCGTCGCCGGCAGGATGCCCGAAGCGGTCGTTGATCGACTTGAAATGATCGATGTCGAAGATCATCACCGTGACCGGACGGCCGGCATTGGCCTCGCGCTCGATCACGCGCGCGCAGGCCTCGGTGAAGCCGCGGCGATTGAGCATGCCGCTCAAGGGATCGATCGATGCGGCGGTCTTGTGCACGGCCACCGCGCGATCCGACACCATCATGAAGATCACGAACACCGTTCCGATCGCGTACAGCACGAGCTCGATTGCGAACAGAGTGACCCAGAAACTGTTGGCGAAGATCTGGCCGTGCGGCCCCAACAGGTCCCCGATCAAAATCGGCAGCATCAGGACGCAGCCGTGCAGGACCGGCACGACGATCGCGAGCCAACGCTTCTGCATCGCGCGGCGCCGCTCGCTCCACAGTTCGGAGGCAGTCAACGCGGCGTAGATCGCGACGATCGTCGCGCCGATCGTCACCCGCATCGCGGAATCGTCCACCGTCGTCACGGCGCCGATCCAGGCGATCGCGCCGAGCACGAGGCCCGGCAGATTGGGCTTGCGTCCGTGGAAAACGCGCGAGGCGTTCCAGACCATGCCGCAGGCGATGAAGCCGGCCGCGTTCAGCGCTAGCAGAACAGGCTCGCCGAGGAACGAGCCGCCGATGGTCCACAGCGCGACCGACACGGCGCCGAGGAGATAGGCCGTCCCCCACCACTTCAATGCAGGGATGTTTTCCTGCCTGCCGAAGAACATCAGCATGGCGCCGAGCATGCCCGCGACCATGGTGGCGAACAAATAAAGTGTCGACGGATCGAACGACATAAACTCACCCCAGCCCGGTGTGATGCAACGTTCGCAGGCGCAAAAATGGTGATGCCGCGCCACTGCGAGCTCACAGGCTAGAGCGCCCGCGTTCGAAATTCGTTTGCACGCCTACGCAAGTTTTCGCGAAAATCTGCGTTAATTCACCTCTAAGCAGGCAGCAAAAAGGGCGCCTTCCGGCGCCCTCTTCAACTCGATGCTCGCGGCGATTGCCGCAAATTTTAGGACTCGAATTAGCGCTTCGAGAACTGGAACGACTTGCGGGCCTTGGCCTTGCCGTACTTCTTGCGCTCGACCGAGCGGGAGTCACGGGTCAGGAAGCCGCCCTTCTTGAGCACGCCGCGCAATTCGGGTTCGAAGTTGGTCAGCGCCTTCGAGATGCCGTGTCTGACGGCACCGGCCTGGCCGGAGAGACCGCCGCCGGTGACGGTGCAGATCACGTCGTACTGGCCGTTGCGCGCGGCGGCAACCAGCGGCTGCTGGATCATCATGCGCAGCACCGGGCGAGCGAAGTAGACCTCGAACTCGCGGGTGTTGACCGAGATCTTGCCCGAGCCGGGCTTGACCCAGACGCGGGCGACTGCGTCCTTGCGCTTGCCGGTGGCATAGGCGCGGCCGTACTTGTCGACCTTCTTGACATACTTCGGCGCCTCGGGAGCCGCCGGCTTGACCTGCGCGAGCTGGTCGAGGGACTGCAACGTGTCGGACATTTATGCGGCCCTCGTGTTCTTGCGATTCAGGGAAGCGATATCGACCTTCTCGGGATTCTGGGCCTCATGCGGATGATCGGCACCGGCATAGACGCGCAGATTGCCCATCTGCATGCGGCCGAGCGGACCGCGCGGAATCATGCGCTCGATCGCCTTCTCGACGACGCGCTCGGGGAAGCGACCCTCGAGGATCTGCTTCGCGGTGCGCTCCTTGATGCCGCCGATATAGCCGGTGTGCTTGTAGTAGGTCTTCTGGTCGCGCTTGCGGCCGGTCAGCACTACGTGCGCGGCATTGATGATGATGACGTTGTCGCCGCAATCGACATGCGGGGTGTAGGTGGGCAGGTGTTTGCCGCGCAGACGCATGGCGACGAGGGTAGCGAGACGGCCGACGACCAGACCCTTGGCGTCGATCAGCACCCACTTCTTCGTCACTTCGGCGGGCTTGGCCGAGAACGTGCTCATGTGTGGAATCCGTGAAAAAAGAAATCGGCGCCATCTACGCCGAACTGGACGGCTTTCTAGAGAAGCTGCGCGCGCACGTCAACGTCCATGCAAGCGAATTACATCAATCGTATCAACGGTTTATAAATATGGTATTATGACACCAGAGAAAAGCTCATTTGTTTGGAATGGAATAGGTCGCCGTCACGTGGGCAATCGGGTCCGGCGAGCTGCCGGACAGCAGGTTGACCTCGCCGACCGCAAGGCGCTTGCCGAGCTTGAGCAGCTTGGCCACCGCGAGCACGTCCTGGCCCGGCTGGCCCTTGCGCAGGAAGTTGATGTTGAGATTGGTGGTCACGGCAAGCCCCACCGGCCCGATCGCCGACAGCAGCACCACATACATCGCGAAATCGGCGAGCCCCATCAGGGTCGGCCCGGAGACCGTGCCGCCCGGCCGCAGCATGCGTTCGCTAAAGCGCTGCCGCAGCAGGGCCGTTTCACCGTCAGCGCTCTCGATCCTGACGTCGTCGAAGGCGAACGCCTGCGGGAATTCCTTGCGAAGGAACTCCTCCACCTCAGCCACGCCCATTTTCGCAATTGCCATGCCGCCCCCGCCCTCGCGTCAGCCCGCCTGTTACATTAAATTGTCATCGACGCCATAATGGAATCTCACAATGTCCGCCCAAGCCGCCCGCGCCGAAGCACCGCAAGCCCCGATCCTGCTGCGCGAGACCATCGGCAGTATCGCGGTACTGACGCTCAACCGCCCGGCGGCGCGCAACAGCCTGTCCGAGGGCCTGATCGCCGAATTGCACGCTGCGCTGAATGACATCGGTGGCGACAAGGCGGTCCGCGCTGTCGTGATCGCCGCCAACGGGCCGGCCTTCTCCGCCGGCCATGACCTGAAGGAACTCACCGCGCGCCGCAGCGATGCCGACCGCGGCCGGGCCTATTTCGCAGAGCTCATGAACGCATGCAGCGCGATGATGCAGGCGGTGGTGCGCCTGCCCAAGCCTGTGGTTGCGGCGGTCCAGGGCATCGCCACCGCGGCCGGTTGCCAGCTCGTCGCAAGCTGCGACCTTGCGGTGGCGTCCGAGGCCGCGACCTTCGCGACGCCGGGCGTCGATATCGGCCTGTTCTGCTCGACGCCGATGGTGGCGCTGTCGCGCAACGTGCCGCGCAAGCAGGCGATGGAGATGCTGCTCACCGGCGAGCCGGTCTCCGCGGCGACCGCGAAAGAGATCGGTCTGATCAACCGCGTCGTGCCCGCAGGCACGGAGCGGGACGCAGCGATCGCGCTGGCGCAGAAGGTCGCGCTGAAATCGGCCCACACGGTCAAGCTCGGCAAGGAGGCGTTCTATCGGCAGGCCGAGATGAACCTCGCCGACGCCTATCGCTTCGCTGCCGAAGTAATGACCGAGAACATGATGGCCCGCGACGCCGAGGAAGGCATCGGCGCCTTCATCGAGAAGCGCGAGCCGAAATGGCAGGACAGATAACCCGCCGTCATTGCGAGCGCAGCGAAGCAATCCATTTCTTCTCCACCGACAATAGGATGGATTGCTTCGTCGCTTCGCTCCTCGCAATGACGTAATTGGACAACTTTAAGCAGATGAACCACGACGCCTACGACGACAACTACATCCGCAGCATCCTCAACGGCGTGAAATCGATCGCGATGGTCGGCGCCTCGCCGGTCAATGTGCGGCCGAGCTACTTCGCGTTCAAATACCTGGCGCAGCGCGGCTACGACATGATCCCGGTCAATCCCGGCCATGTCGGCAAGATGCTGATGGGCAAGCCGTTCGTGGCCTCGCTCGCGGATATCGGCCGGCCGATCGACATGATCGACATCTTCCGCAATTCGAGCCACATCATGCCGGTGGTGGAGGAAGCGCTGAAGTTGTCGCCGCCGCCGAAGGTGATCTGGATGCAGCTCGGCGCGCGCGACGATGCGGCCGCCGAGAAGGCGGAGGCCGCCGGCCTCAAGGTGGTAATGAACCGCTGCCCGAAGATCGAGTATGGCCGGCTGTCGTCTGAGATCTCCTGGATGGGCGTCAACTCACGCACGTTGAGTTCCAAGCGCGCACCGATTCCAACGCAAGGCATGCGGCTGTCGCTCAATCGCACCAGCTTCGGCGGCGGCCAGACTGCGGCATCCGACCGCGCCGCAAAAAACAAAACCGAGACGACCTGACGTCGACGCGGAATAATCGTTTCGATCGCGCGGCACCACAAAGCATGCCCGCTTCAAACACGCGGTGCGCGCGCCAACGCGGCTTGACGGCGGACGCCGTCGCCATCAGCATGCCGCGCATTTTCGACCAGGCCACAACAGGATTGAACGAATGACCGATCGCCTTCCGGGATTTTCCACCCTCGCCGTGCATGCCGGTGCACAGCCCGATCCCACCACCGGCGCACGGGCGACGCCGATCTATCAGACCACGTCATTCGTCTTCAACGACGCCGACCACGCCGCCTCGTTGTTCGGCCTGCAGGCGTTCGGCAACATCTATACCCGTATCGGCAATCCGACCAACGCGGTGCTGGAAGAGCGCGTCGCCGCGCTCGAGGGCGGCACCGCGGCGCTCGCGGTGGCGTCCGGCCACGCCGCGCAGGTCGTGGTGCTGCAGCAGCTCATGAAGCCCGGTGACGAGGTGATCGCGGCGCGCAAGCTCTATGGCGGCTCGATCAACCAGTTCAATCACGCCTTCAAGGCGTTCGGCTGGAACGTGGCCTGGGCCGATCCCGACGATGTCGCAAGCTTCGAGCGCGCGGTGACGCCGCATACCAAGGCGATCTTCATCGAGTCGATCGCCAACCCGGCTGGCAGCATCACTGACATCGAGGCAATCGCGACGATTGCCCGCAATGCCGGCGTGCCGCTGATCGTCGACAACACGCTGGCCTCGCCCTATTTGATCAAGCCGATCGATCACGGCGCCGACATCGTGGTGCACTCGGCGACGAAATTTCTGGGCGGCCACGGCAATTCGCTCGGCGGCATCATCGTCGACGCCGGCACCTTCGACTGGTCGAAGGACAACAAATATCCGATGCTGAGCGAGCCGCGCCCGGAATATCACGGCATCCGGATCCAGGAGACGTTCGGCAATTTCGCCTTCGCGATCGCCTGCCGCGTGCTCGGCCTGCGCGACCTCGGGCCGGCGCTGTCGCCGTTCAACGCCTTCATGATCCTGACCGGCATCGAGACGCTGCCGCTGCGCATGCAAAAGCACTGCGACAATGCCAAGGCGGTGGCCGAATTCCTGTCCGGTCATCCGGCGGTCTCTGCAGTGAACTACGCCGGCCTGCCCGGCGACAGGTACAACCAACTGCAGCGCAAGTATGCCCCGAAGGGCGCGGGTGCGGTGTTCACCTTCAGCCTCAAGGGCGGCTACGACGCCGGCGTCAATCTGGTGTCGAACCTGAAGCTGTTCTCGCATCTCGCCAATGTCGGCGACACCCGCTCGCTGGTGATCCACCCGGCATCGACCACCCACAGCCAGCTCGACGACGCCGCCAAGGCGAGGTCGGGTGCAGCGCCCGAGGTGGTGCGCCTCTCGATCGGCATCGAGGACAAGGAAGATCTGATCGCCGACCTCGACCAGGCTCTGAGCGCCTGACCAGGCCATCATGTCCGGGGCGGTGCGCCGCATCGCTCCGGTCATTTACCTCAAACGACGAGGGTCTCGTTAACGCTCATTCCGGCATAAAATGGCAGTGATAGGCTCCGGATGATTCGGGAGACCATTGATGCTGCGCTGGATTTTGCCACTCGCGGTCGCGTTGTCAGCGATTTCGCCCGCTGACGCCGCCGACAGCCTCGTCGTCACCAGGCACGCCACCATACGCGCCACGCGCCAGCTTCCGCCGGGCCTGCCCCGCCGGCACTACGCCTACCGCACGACCATCACGCCGCCGACCTATGTGCGGCGCGGACGGCAACTCGTGGTGGTCGAGCCTGTGGTGATTCCGCAGAACGAAGTGCCGTACATCCCGTTCGTGCCGGGTGAGCCGCTGCTGCCCGGATCGTCCTCGCTGCCCGGCTATTACGGCAACGCCCATTCCTACAGCTACCTCGGTCCCTATTACGGCGGCGCCTATGTGAGCTACTGGGACCGCCTGCCCTACGCCTGCGGCATCTACGGCTATTGCTAGCGCGGGACGAGCGCGTGGCGAGATCGACGCAGAAATCAACCGCAGCGGCTTCGGGGAACGCGATCACCGCGGACCTCGTCGCGGTGCTGGTGGCCGTTACCGAGGGCACGCCCAGGATCATGACCATCGCGGGCGGCTCGGCGCTGCCGAGCGGCCCGTTCGAGTTCAGCCACCGCTCGCTGCAGACCGCGTTGCGGGCATGGGTCGAGGCGCAGACCGGCCACCCGCTCGGCTATGTCGAGCAGCTCTATACCTTTGCCGATCCCGGCCGCTCCGGCGACGTCAAGGGACCGCACAGCGTCTCGATCAGCTATCTCGGCCTGACCCGCGAGGACAGGGTCGGCGAAGGCTTCGAGGCGCACTGGTCGGGCTGGTACGACTATTTCCCCTGGGAGGATCACCGCGCCGGCACGCCGGCCTTCCTCGCCAGGATGGTGGCGCCGAAGCTGAAGGCGTGGGCGAAGTCCGCACCATCTTCGACGTTGCAGCGCGAGCGCTGGCAGCGCTGCGCCATCACCTTCGGGCTCGACGATCGCGACTGGAACGAGGAGTTGGTGCTGCAGCGCTACGAGCTGCTCTACGAAGCATCGTTGATTCCGGAAGCTGGGCGCGCGAGTGGCCACGAAGCGTCGGCGGTGCCGGGCAAGGCGATGACCGCGGATCATCGCCGCATCCTCGCTACCGGCATCGCGCGGCTGCGTGCCAAGATCAAATACCGTCCCGTGGTATTCGAGCTGATGCCGGCCGAGTTCACCCTGCTGCAACTGCAACGCAGTGTTGAGGCGCTCGCAGGCCGCCTGGTGCACAAACAGAATTTCCGCCGGCTCATCGAGCAGCAGGAACTCGTTGAAGAGACTGGCGCAATCGCCACCGAGGCGGTCGGGCGGCCGGCCAAGCTGTTCCGCTTCCGCCACGCCGTTCTGGCCGAGCGAGCCATCGCCGGCACCAAGCTTCCGCTCTCGCGCACTTGACACCACTTATGCTCAGGATAAGTATAAGCCATCTTATGCTCATGGAGAGTATAAATGGCGACACTCGACACCGAACTCCTCGACCGCACCGCCCCGCTTTATGAGCGCGTCAAGCGCGTGATCCCGCCCTTCGAATGGGCCACCTTCGCCGAGGATGTCGACGCGATCCTCGAGCTGAAGCGACACCGCAATGCGGTGGTGCTGGCGCACAACTACCAGACGCCCGAGATCTTCCACGGCGTCGCCGATATCGTCGGCGACAGCCTCCTGCTGGCGCGCGAAGCCACCAAGGTCGATGCCGACATCATCGTGCTCGCCGGCGTGCACTTCATGGCCGAGACGGCAAAGCTCCTGAATCCGGAAAAGACCGTGCTGATCCCCGATCTCGCCGCCGGCTGCTCGCTCGCTGATTCCATCACGGCGCAGGACGTGCGGCTGATGCGCGCGCGTTATCCGGACGCGCCGGTCGTCGCTTATGTCAACACATCGACCGCGGTGAAGGCGGAAGCCGATATCTGCTGTACCTCAGGCAATGCGCTGAAGGTCGTGGATTCGCTTGGCGCCGAGCGCGTCATCATGCTGCCCGATGAGTATCTGGCGCAGAACATCGCCAAACAGACCAGCAAGAAGATCATCGCCTGGAAGGGCCATTGCGAGGTACACGAGCTCTTCACCGCCGACGATGTGCAGCAACTGCGCGACAATCATCCCGACGTCACCATCCTCGCACATCCGGAATGCCCGCCCGAAGTGGTCGCCGCAGCGGACTATTCCGGTTCGACGGCGGCAATGTCATCGTACGTCGAAACCAAACGCCCGCCACGCGTCGTGTTGCTCACGGAATGCTCGATGAGCGACAACATCGCAGCCCAGCATCCGGATGTCGAATTCGTCCGCCCCTGCAATCTCTGCCCGCACATGAAGCGGATCACGCTGAAGAACATCCGCCACGCACTGGAAACCAATCAGCACGAGGTGACGATCGACCCCGAAATCGCCGACCGCGCGCGGCTGAGCGTCGAAAGGATGTTGGCGCTATGAGTACTGCTATCTCCGATCTGACCGGCCGCCCCGTCATCATCGGTGGCGGCGCGGCGGGGCTGATGACCGCACTTGAGCTCGCGCCCGAGCCGGTCGTGCTGCTGTCGAAATCGCCGCTTGGCGCGGAAGCCTCCAGCATGTGGGCGCAGGGCGGATTTGCCGCGGCTGTCGGCACGGATGACACCCCAGCCCTGCATCTCGCGGACACGATCGCGGCCGGCGCCGGGTTGTGCGACGAAGCCGCGGCGGCGCGGATCGTCGATGCCGCACCGGCAGCCGTGGAGCGGCTCGCGGGGCTCGGCGTCGCGTTTGATCGTCGGCCGGGCGGAGGCTGGCGGCTCGGACTGGAAGCGGCGCATGCCCGCAACCGCATCGTGCATGCCACCGGCGACGGCACCGGGCGCGAGATCATGCGCGCCCTGATCGCGACGGTCCGGCGCACGCCGTCGATCACGCTGCTGGAAGGCGTGGAGGCGCGGCGTCTGCTGGTCGAGGACAACACGGTCAGGGGCGTGCTCGCGTCGAAAGACGGCGGCTGGTTCATCCTCTCCACCAATCGCGTCGTGGTCGCGACCGGCGGCATCGGCGGGCTGTTCGCCGACAGCACCAATCCGAGTGGATGTTTCGGCCAGGGGCTTGCCCTCGCGGCCCACGCCGGCGCGACGCTCGCCGATCTCGAATTCGTCCAGTTTCATCCGACCGCCTTCGACGGGCCGTCGCGTCCGATGCCGCTCTTGACCGAAGCGATCCGCGGCGACGGCGCGGTGCTGATCGACGAGACCGGACAGCGCTTCATGGCCGATCAACCCGGCGCCGAGCTCGCCCCCCGCGATATCGTCGCGCGCGCGGTGTGGCGCCACCGCGCGGGCGGACATCGCACGTTCCTCGACGCGCGCACGAATCCGGGTGCTGATTTCGCGCGGCGCTATCCGGTGATCAGCGCGTTCTGCAAGATGGCCGGCATCGATCCGGCCAAGGATCCGATTCCGATCCGTCCGGCGGTTCACTATCACATGGGCGGCATCGCTGTTGACCGCGAAGGACGCAGCACGGTGCGAGGCCTTTGGGCCTGCGGCGAGGCCGCCCGCACCGGATTGCACGGCGCAAACCGGCTCGCGAGCAACTCGCTGATGGAGGCGATCGTCTGTGCGCGATGGGTCGCCGAGAGCATTGGCGGCGTATGCGCGGGACCGCAGGCTACCTTGAACGCCGATGCCGCGCCGCCGCCCGCCGATCCCTCAGCCGTGCGTCCGATCCTGACGCAAGGGCTCGGCGTGTTGCGCGACCGCGGCGGGATCGAACGTGCGATCCACAGCCTCTATCCGCTGGCACGCAGCCAAAGTGCGGCATCAGACACGGCCCTGGTCGGACTGATGATCGCCGTCGCCGCCGCCAAACGCGAGGAAAGTCGCGGCGGCCATTTCCGCAGCGATTTTCCCGACAGCGCGGCCTCTGCCGTACCGTCATCCCTTACCAGCAGCGAAGCGCTCGGCGCCGCACGCGAGATCGTCGAATCCATCCCAACCATCAGGAGTGCCCAATCATGACGCTCGATCCTCTCTTGCCGCTGATGTACGAGCCGATCGTACGGACCGCCCTGCTCGAAGATCTTGGGCGTGCTGGCGACATCACCGCCAATGCGATCGTGCCGCTCAGCCAGCAAGCCCGGCTCGTGATGCGCGCACGGCAGGCCGGCGTGGTCGCCGGGCTCGACGTCGCCCGCTGTGCCTTTCAGACGGTGTCGCCCGCGACGGAGCTTCGCGCCGAGCGCCCGGACGGCAGCGCGGTCGAGCCGGACCAGGTCATCGCGATCATCGACGGCCCGGCGCGCAGCCTGCTGACCGCTGAGCGGACCGCGCTCAATTTTCTCTGCCATCTGAGCGGCGTTGCCAGCGCAACCGCGACCCTCGTCAAAGCCGTCAAGGGCACGCATGCGCAGATCGTCTGCACCCGAAAAACCACGCCGGGGCTCCGCGCGCTGGAGAAATACGCGGTCCGCGCCGGCGGCGGCGGCAACCATCGCTTCGGGCTCGATGATGCGGTGCTGATCAAGGATAATCACATCGCGCTCGCCGGCGGCATCCGTCCCGCGATCGAGCGGGCGAAGGCGAATGTCGGCCACCTCGTCAAAATCGAGGTCGAGGTCGATACGTTGTCGCAGCTTGACGAGGCGCTAGCGCTCGGCGTCGATGCCGTGGTGCTCGACAACATGACAGTCGATCAGTTCCGCCAGGCGGTGGAGATGGCGCGCGGCAAAGCGATCACCGAAGCCTCCGGCCGCATCACGGCGGCGACCGCGCCTGATATCGCCGCAACCGGCGTCGACCTGATTTCGGTTGGCTGGGTGACCCACAGCTCGCCCGCGCTCGATATCGGGCTGGACTATCTGTCCTGAGGGATCAGCCGGCCTGGCCGACGTGGCTGGCGGGAACGAGCTTCGGTTGATCCCGCTCGGTCCGGCGCGCGGCAAGCCGCTCGGCCTGCAAGACGGCGAGCGTCAGCACCACGATCGCCACCGCCTGGTGCGTCAGCGCCAGATCGATCGGCACCTGATGCAGCAGCGTCAGGATGCCGAGCGTGGCCTGCACCGTGATGGCTGCGACGAGCCACCAGGCGCCCACGATCACCGGACGTCCGGCACGCGAACGCACGGCATCGATCGCGTGGGCAATCGCCAGCGCGAACAACAGATAGGCGGTCATGCGATGCTCGAATTGCACCGTCAGCGTGTTGTCGAACAAATTGCGCCACCACGGCGTCTCGAACCACAGCCGGTCAGCCGACGGGATGAAGCCGCCATCGATATCGGGCCAGGTGTTATAGACCCTGCCCGCGCGCAAGCCGGCGACCAGCGCGCCGAAATAGAGCTGCACGAACGTCAGCACGAGCAGCACCGCACTCGTGATCTTCAACCTGACGGTTGCGGTCACGGGGGGACGATCCGTCAATCGCCGCAACGTCCAGACGATCGCAGCAAAGATGAGGAGCGCCAGCACCAGGTGCGTCGCCAGCCGATACTGCGACACCTCCACGCGCTGCGACAGGCCGGAGGCGACCATCCACCAGCCGACCGCGCCCTGCAGGCCGCCGAGGCCGAAGATCAGCCACAGCCGCCGCCCAAGTTCGCCACTCACCGTGCCGCGCCATAGGAAATACAGGAACGGCAGCAGATACGCGGCGCCGATCACGCGGCCGAGCAGCCGGTGGCTCCACTCCCACCAGAAGATCGTCTTGAACTCATCGAGCGTCATCCCGGCGTTGAGCTCGCGATATTGCGGAATGGTCTTGTAGCCGTCGAAGGCCTGGGTCCACTGCGCCTCGGTCAGCGGCGGCAGCGCGCCGGTGACCGGCTTCCATTCCACAATCGACAGGCCGGACTCGGTCAGCCGCGTGGCGCCGCCGACCAGCACCATCAGCGCGATCAGCGCCGCGACCGACACCAGCCACACTCTGACGGCCCGAAGCTGCGCCTCGTTTGCGGAAATACCGGCCATTTCGTCCTGACTTGATTGGATTTTCGCGCCCCTTATAGTCCGCCGCGCCCGCGGTGCAAGCGCCGCCGAGATCACGAGTTGCACATATCCGCCATGGCCATACGTACCCGCAAACTACTCGGAACCATCGCCCTGCTGATCCTGGTCGTGGTCTGGTCGCTGCTCGGCATGACGGTCGCCCAGACGCCTTGGCTTGCCAATTCGGGGCTGCTGCAAGCGATCTTCTACGTGGTCGCGGGGCTCGGCTGGGTGTTGCCGGCGATGCCGATCGTGGCCTGGATGTCGCGGCCCGACCGCGCGCAGAGCTGATTGCAGCACTCCTCCTTCCCTGGCAGGACACGGCTGACCTGACTGGCGCCGCTCAGGCTCCTCAAGTCGCCACGCAACCGGACTGCTGCGTACCCTGCCAGATCAGTCCCGCGCATTCGGCGCCGACCTCTCGCCGGCACATGCTCTTACTCTTTGTTGACATTTGCCTGCGAAGGTCGGCCCCGCCGAGAACTGTAAAGAAATACCTTAGAACGAGCAGGTTCCGAGATGACCATGGCGGCGGCAATCCAGCGCCGGACGGCTGACACGCGGACGTGGTCGAACGCAAGCCGCATCGCCGGCGTTGACATTTTCCACGATCTCGCCGCCGCCGAAGCGATCTGGCGCGGCTTCGAGACACCGCAGCAATCCTTCACCCCCTATCAGCGTTTCGACTTCCTCGCCGCCTGGCAGCGGCAGGTCGGCGAGCGCGAGGGCCTGCGCCCCTTCATCGTCGTCGCCCACGACGCCGAACGCCGGCCGTTGCTGCTGCTGCCGCTCGCGATCGAATCCCGATGGGGCGCGCGCTGCGCGAGCTTCATGGGCGGCAAGCATTCGACCTTCAACATGGCGCTGTGCGAGCGGGATTTCGCCGCCAACGCGACCGAAGCCGACCTTGCCGCGCTGATCGGCTCCATCAAGGATCGGTCCCGCGTCGACGCACTGGTGCTGCATCAGCAGCCGCTGCGCTGGCAGGACCTGCCGAACCCGCTCGCCCTGCTGCCGCGCCAACCCGCGGCCAACGACTGTCCGCTGCTCGTGATCGAGCCGGGTGCTGCACCCGTAGACCTGATTTCGAATTCGTTCCGCCGCCGGCTGAAGGGCAAGGAGCGCAAGCTGAAGCTGCTGCCCGGTTTCCGCTATTATGTGGCCACCGAAAGCGCCGACATCAGGCGGCTGCTCGACTGGTTCTTCCGCCTCAAGCCGCAGCGCATGGCCGAACAAAAGCTGCCGAACGTGTTCGCCGAGCCCGGGGTCGAGCAGTTCATCCGCACGGCCTGCCTGACGCCGCTCGCCGACGGCACGCGCCACGCCATCGACATCCATGCGCTGGAATGCGACGAGGAGATCATCGCGATCTTTGCCGGCGTTGCCGACGGCCATCGCTTCTCGATGATGTTCAACACCTACACGATGTCGGGCAATGCCAAGTACAGTCCCGGCCTGATCCTGATGCGCGACATCATCGATCGCCATGCTGCGGAGAATTACCGCGCCCTTGATCTCGGCATCGGGTCGGACGAGTACAAGCGGCTGTTCTGCAAGGACGACGAAGCGATCTTCGACAGCTTCATTCCGCTCAGCCTGCGCGGACGGCTGGCGGCGACCGCCCTGTCAGGCCTCAATCGCGCCAAGCGTACGGTGAAGCACAACGCGGCATTGTTCGAGATCGCGCAGAACCTGCGCAGCATGTTCCGCTGAGCGGCATCACGTCTGGCCGCACGGCCCGCCTGCCACCGATCTAGCTACATCGCGAACGCAATCGATGAATATCTCGGCGGCCGGGCTTAGCGTGCGATCCTTCAACGTCACGATCGCCGCCGAGACGGTCGATATTCGGGGCAGCTTGACGGGCAGCATCTTCAGCGCCAGATCGCGACCGCCGAACCAGACAACCGAGCTCGGTAGCAGCGCGACGAAATGACCGGTCGCCGCCAGTCTACAGCACAAGTGAAGCGATAGCGTCGAGACCGGCGCACGCGGCATGCGCAATCCGCTTTCACAAAACAGGTCTGCGACCGCGGAGCCGGGAAATGTCTCGGGCGGCGGCAGCACCCACGGCTCATCGACGAGATCGTCGAGCTCAACTTGCGACGCCCGCGCCCATTTGCTGTTGCACCCGACGACCACGACTCGCGGATCGCTCAACAGCGGCTCGACCGTCAGATCGTCCTCCGCGAAAGGCGTCGGAATCCACCCGAGCAACAGGTCGATATTTCGCTCGCGCAGCTCACGGTAATGCGTGGTGCCAAGCACGGTCTGGGCGACATTCAAGCGGATGCCGGGATGCCGCCGCGCGAACTGGTCGATCACCACCGGCAGCAGGCCCGCTGCGATGCTCTCCGAGCTGCCGATGCGCAGATGTCCGGTCGTCGGATCAGCGAGAAATTCGAGTTCCTGGAGCCCTTGTGTCAATTCGTCGAAGATGGTCACGCCGCGCCTGACCAGCGCCTGGCCGTAGGCCGTGGGCACGATACCGTTGCGGCCGCGGTCGAGCAGTCGAAGCCCAAGCACGTGCTCCATGTCGGAGATTGCCCGCGACACGGCCGGCTGCGACATGGCCAGTTCGGCTGCGGCTTTCGCCATGCTGCCGCGCTGGGCGACGGCCATCAGGATATGCAGATCGCGCAGCTTGATCCGGCGCCGGGCACGCTCGATATCCCGCATCTGAGATCCCTACCAAAATGGTTATGGATGCCCCAAAGACTAGCATTGGACGTTTATGACCGCCTCACGCATCCTCCGCCTGCGGTGATGCAGATCGTCGCGCCCGACATGGCGCGGCCCGGAGAGCATGGAGGCGCTCATGTTGACCCGTCGCGGTGTCCTGACTTCAGCAACCGGTGTAGCGTTATCCGTCGCAGGCTTGGTGCCTCCGGTCGCCGCGCAGCATCGCCTCAAGACCGCCCATATCCTGACCGGCTACACGCCCGGACTGCCGGACGCCGTCGCCAGGCTGGTTGCGGGTCGGATGAAGGATTATGCCGAATCCATCGTCATCGAGACGCGGCCGGGCGCCAGCGGCCGGATCGCGATCGAAGCGGTGAAAAGCGCCGAGGCCGACGGATCGGTCATGCTGCTCGCGCCGCTCGGGTTCATCGCGCTGTTTCCTCACATCTACAAGACGCTCGCATACGTGCCAGAGGACTTCACGCCGGTATCGACCGTCGGCTCGTTCGCGACGTTGCTGGCCATCGGTCCGAAGGTACCGAAGGACGTCGGCAGCATCGCCGACTTCGTCGCCTGGTGCCGTGCCAACCCGACGCAGGCGACTTACGGTACGCCGGGCGTCGGCACCACGCTGCATTTCATTGGCGCGATGCTCGGACGCACTGCGGGCTTCGACTATGTCCACGTGCCCTACCAGGGCAGAGGTGCGGTCCAGGACCTCCTGAAGGGGGAAATCGCCTCGGCGGTGATGCCGGTCGACAGCCTGCTGGGCCAGGTCCAGGCCGGCCAGCTTCGCGCCTTGGCAACGACCGGTCCGAACCGCCTTGGCACGCTCCCGGACGTCCCGACGGTGGCACAAGCCGGTTATCCTGCGCTTCAGGACCTGACCTGGTTCGGCATCTTCCTGCCGGCGAAGACGCCGCCGGCAATCGTCGAGCAGCTCAACAGCGCGATACAGGCGTCACTCCGCACCGATGAAGTCAGATCTGGCATGGCCAAGTTATCGGTCGACGTCGACGCGATCGCCATGAACGACTTCGCGCGGCTGCTTGCGTCGGAATCCGTACGCTGGAAAGGGATCGTCCAGGCGACCGGCTTTACGCCGACGGGCTGACGATGGCGGTTCAGGCCGCCACCACCCGCGGACTGGGCCGAGCGATGTCAGACGGCGCGGCGGGCTTGCTCAGCATCGTCACGTCCGAGAAGCCGACCGCCGTGAGCTGATCGACCATCAGCCTGCGCGCATCCTGCGCCATTCCCGCATCAGGCACCACGACGGCCTGCGCGTGCGCAGTCAGCAACTCGGCCGGCAGATCGACGGCCGATCCGGCATCGAGCAGCACGTGGTCGTAGACCCTGACCAAGGCGTCGATCGCGAGCGACAGCCGCGGCGATTGCAGTATCGCGCGGTCGAACCCGGGACGTCCGGCGCTGACGAGTTGCACGCGCGATTGGCGATCCTTGGTGATGATCTGGGCAAACGTCGCCTCGCCCTGCATCAGTTCGGCAAGACCAGGAGCGCCTGGATCGACTGAAGCCGCCGTCATCGTCGGCGAGGATGCAACGAGATCGACCACCACCACCTTGGCCTGGCGCGCCATCAGGCGGGCCAGCGTTAGTGCAGTCTGCGTGACGCTCTCGCCACCGGCGGTGCCGAGGACCGTGACTTTGCGGGCGGCGGCACCGTCTGCGACCAGACGCGCGGCAAGTTCGTCGAGTTCGCTGACCGGCTGAGCATGCGCAGGCGGCGGCTCGCTGACCGCATGGTCCGGCGCGGCCACGGGCTCGGGTGACAGCCCAAGCTCCGGCTGCAAGTCAGGCTGCCGTGGCAATTCGAGCTTCGGCTCGGGCTGCAGCGGCCCTTGCGGCTCGCGCGTCAGTTCCGGCTCAACCCTATTCTCGACCACAGGCTCCATGACCGGCTCGCGGCGCCTGACCGATGCCACGACGGGTGCGAACGCACGGCCGACCGAGCTCGGCCCGGAGATCCGCAGCAGTTCGCCGGTGACGATGACGCCCGACGACAGCAACAGGGTCGCCAGCGTCGCGATCAGGACGATCGGCAGCTTCTTCGGATAGGCCGGCGTGTTGGAGACCGAGGCGCGCGAGATGATGCGGCCGTCGGTCGGCGCGCCGTCGATGTTCTCGCGGGCCGTCGCCTCGCGGTATTTGGCGAGATAGGTCTCCAGCAAGTCGCGCTGCGCCTTGGCCTCGCGCTCGAGCGCGCGGAGCTGGACGTCCTGGGTGTTGCTCGATGATGCCTGCTTCTTCACCTGGTCGAGGCTCGCCTGCAGCTCGTCGACGCGGCCGCGAGCGAGACGGGCGTCATTCTCCAGCGAACGCGACACCTTGGCCGCCTCGTCGCGCAACTGCCGATCATAGTCGGTGAGCTGCGCCTTCAATTCCTTGATGCGCGGATGATTGTCGAGCAGCGTGGACGACTGCTCGGCGAGCTGCGCGCGGATCGCAGCACGTTGTTCCGTCAGCCGGCGGATCGTCTCGGAATTGAGCACCTCCGACGCCTCGATCGGCTTGCCGCTCTGGAGCATCTCGCGGATCAGGCGCGCCTTGGTCTCGGCATCGGCCTTCAATGCACGGGCATTGTTGAGCTGCGTGTTCAACTCGCCCATCTGCTGGTTGGACAGCGTGGTATTGTTGGTGCCGACGAACAAGCCCGACTTCGAGCGGAAATCCTCGACCCGCGCATCGGCATCGGACACCTTCTTGCGCAAATTGTCGATCTCGCCGGAGAGCCATGTGCTGGCGGACTTGGCCTGGTCCTGCCGTGCCGCCTGCTGCAGCACGAGATAACCTTCCGCAATCGAGTTGGCGACGCGAGCGGCAAGCTCCGGATCCTGCGACTGGAATTCGATCACCATGACGCGCGACTTATCGACCGCATAAGCCTGGAAGCGCTCATAGTAGGCATCGAGCACCCGCTCTTCCGGCGTCAGGGAGAACGGGTCGCGGCCGATACCGAACAGCGCCAGCAGCGACTTCAGCGGCGAGAAGCCGCGCAGCACCGGATCGAATTCCGGACGCTCCGCGAGCTTGTTCTTCTTGATGATGTCGCGCGCGAGATCGCGCGACAGCAATAGCTGCACCTGGCTCGTCACCGCCTCCGGATCGAGCGCGGTACGCTCCTGCTCGCGCTCGCCGTTCGGCCGCATGAAGACATTCTCGCGGCCGTCGATCAGGATGCGCGCCTCCGACTTATAGCGCGGGGTGACGACGTTGACCGCCGCGAGCGACAGCGCGAACACCAGCACCGTCGGCACGATGATCCAGCCGCGCCTGCTCGCCAGCGCCCGCCCGAGCGCATGCAGATCGAGATCGCTGGCCGCGGACGCATCGGCCGGCCCAGCGGAAGCAGAACCACCGGAAGCCGGCTTCGCAGCGACGGCCTCGCCGGCAACGGGCGCGGACTTCGGCAACGCCCGTTGCACGACGGCCTTTTCCTTGCCTCTACGCCAGAACGCAAACTGCATCACACCACTCCCGCGGACGCCGCGACTCCACCTCAACCGAGGCGATTACACTCCATTAAGGTTGCCGCTGGGTTAATCGGGCCAGCCGAGCCCGGTCGAGCGGCCTTCAGGACCGTCATGCTTTGTTAACCACGAGCGCGGTTAATCGTGGCTCTTACTCTCCGGGATTCCTCCGATGCGCGGTCCGCGCGCCCCCATTGTTTGTCTGATTGCTCCGCTCGCGTTGCCGGGCTGCATGGCCCTTGTCATGGCGTTCGGTGCGTCGATCGGCTCGGGTGGCATCGTGCTCGTCAACGAGCACTGGTTTTGATCCATGGCGGACGATCGGACACACGAACAGCCGCTCCGGATCCTGCACGTCGTCCGCGCGCCAGTCGGCGGCATCTTCCGTCACATCCTCGACGTCGCCAACGGCCAGATCGAACGCGGCCATCACGTCGGCATCATCACTGACAGCCTCACCGGCGGCACGCGCGCCGAGGCGGCGCTCACCGAGATTACTCCTCGCCTGAAGCTCGGCGTCCGACGGGTGGCGATCCGCCGCGAGCCGCACCTCGGCGATGTCGCGGTCTGGGCGCGCATCGCCGGCCTGATCCGGACGCTGAAGCCCGATGTGGTGCATGGCCACGGCGCCAAGGCCGGCGCTTATGTCCGCTCGCGACGGCGCTCGGACAAGGTCATTCGGGTCTACACGCCGCACGGCGGTTCGCTGCACTACCCGCTCGACACCTGGAAGGGCAAATTCTACAGCCAGCTCGAGCGCGCGCTGATGAACAGCACCGACCTGTTCCTGTTCGAGAGCGCGTTTGCCCGCAACACCTATCAGCGCACCGTCGGCGAGCCGGGCGGCCTGGTGCGCTGCGTGTTCAACGGCGTCACCGCTGAAGAATTCGAGCCCGTGCCAACGGCCGACGACGCCAGCGATCTCGTCTATGTCGGCGAGTTCAGGCACATCAAGGGCGCCGACCTCCTGATCGACGCGGTGGCTAAGCTGCGCGCGGAAGGTAGACCATTGACGCTCACGCTCGGCGGCGACGGCGAGGAGTTCGACGTGCTCAAGGCTCAGGTCAAGCGGCTGGCGCTCGGCGACGCCGTCCGTTTCATCGGACACGTCAAGGCACGGTACGGCTTTTCCAAGGGCCGCCTCTTGGTCGTCCCGTCGCGCGGCGATTCGATGCCTTACGTGGTGATCGAGGCCGCGGCGGCCGGCATTCCGATGATCGCCGCCAATGTCGGCGGCATTCCGGAGATCTTCGACACCCACACCGATGCCCTGTTCGCGCCGAGCAATGCCGCCGCGATGGCCGACGCCATCAAAGTCGCGCTCGACAATCCCGCAGGCACCGCGGCGCGGGCGGAGAAGCTCCGCGAGCGGATCTCCAATCACTTCTCGCAGGGCGCCATGGTCGAGGGCGTGCTGGCCGGCTATCGCGACGCGTTTGCCAAACATTAACCATTGCATGCGCCCGTAACCGTTTCTTCCGATTTGTCCCGTTAAGTCGCGCCTCGGGGGAATTTCACCCTGCGCCCGCATGCCTATCTGCACGCGCGGGAATGGACGTGGACACGTGGAACCGATCAACGCACGCTCGATGCTGGACGCCGCCGCGTCGGCAACGGCCGGTCACCCGCAGGTCGAGCGACGCCGGCGGTTGTCGCCGGCAGCGCTCGCCGTCACCAACCAGAAAGTTCGCGGCGCATATTCGCCGGTCGTGATCACCGGCGCGGTGCGCATCGTCGATTTCGTGCTGCTCAGCCTTGTCGGCATCGGCCTATACCTCGGCTATGTGAAGCCGCTGTCCGGCTTCCATTGGGAATACATCACGGCAATCCTGGGCATGACGGCGGCAGCCGTGATCTGCTTCCAGGCCGCCGACATCTATCAGGTCCAGACTTTCCGCGGCCAGCTCCGCCAGATGACGCGAATGATCTCGTCGTGGACATTCGTCTTCCTGCTGTTCATCGGTGTGTCATTCCTGGCCAAGCTCGGCGGCGAAGTGTCTCGCGTCTGGCTGTCGTCGTTCTTCGTGGTCGGCCTCGCGGTCCTGATCATCGAGCGCCTGCTGCTCCGCGCGATCGTGCGCGCCTGGGCGCGTGACGGCCGGCTCGACCGCCGCACCGTCATCGTCGGCGCCGACACAAACGGCGAGCAGCTCGTCGAGGCGCTGAAGGCCGAGGACGACTCCGACATTCGCGTGCTCGGCGTGTTCGACGACCGCAACGACGACCGCGCCATGGACACCTGCGCCGGGTCTCCGAAGCTCGGCAAGGTCGACGACATCGTTGAATTCGCCCGCCGCACCCGCGTCGATCTCGTGCTGTTCGCGCTGCCGATCTCGGCGGAAACGCGCATCCTGGAAATGCTCAAGAAGCTGTGGGTGCTGCCGGTCGACATCCGCCTGTCGGCGCACACCAACAAGCTGCGCTTCCGCCCCCGCTCCTACTCCTATCTCGGCAACGTGCCGACGCTTGATGTGTTCGAGGCGCCGATCACCGATTGGGATCTGGTGATGAAATGGCTGTTCGACCGCGTCGTCGGCGGCCTCATCCTGCTCGCCGCCCTGCCGGTGATGGGTCTGGTGGCGCTCGCGGTGAAGCTCGACAGTCCGGGCCCGGTGCTGTTCCGTCAGAAGCGATTCGGTTTCAACAATGAGCGGATCGACGTTTTCAAGTTCCGCTCGCTCTATCATCACCAGGCCGATCCGACCGCCTCCAAGGTCGTGACCAAGGACGATCCGCGCGTCACCCGTGTCGGCCGCTTCATCCGCAAGTCGTCCCTCGACGAGCTTCCGCAACTGTTCAATGTCGTGCTCAAAGGCAACCTCTCGCTGGTCGGCCCGCGTCCACACGCCGTGCAGGGCAAGCTGCAGAACCGCCTGTTCGACGAGGCGGTCGACGGCTACTTCGCCCGTCACCGCGTCAAGCCCGGCATCACCGGCTGGGCACAGGTCAACGGCTGGCGCGGCGAGGTCGACACCGACGAGAAGATCCAGAAACGTGTCGAGTTCGATCTCTACTACATCGAGAACTGGTCGGTGTTGTTCGACCTCTACATTCTCCTCAAGACGCCGTTCTCGCTGCTGACCAAGAACGAGAACGCGTATTGAGGAGCAAGACTGACTGCCGTCATTGCGAGCGCAACGACGAAGTGACTGACCGAGCGTTATGTCGAGTTGCGTGAGTGCGTTATGGTCTATGCGGCAACAGCCGGGACGTCCCATCTGCCGATCACGGCGCCGCCAGGCGTGCTTGCGCTGCAACGCGCGCTGGTGTGGCTCGCCGGCGCGTCCGTCGCCATCGTGTTCTTCGAACCGAGCCCGTACGAATTCGTCACGCTGATCGCGTCCGTCCTCTTTTTCGCCACGGGCCTGCGGATGCGGCTGGTGTTCATGCCGCTATTGTTTGCGCTGATCGTGCTCAATGTCGGCTACAGCATCGGCGCGATTCCGTTTCTCGACAAGCCGGAGGTGATGAACTGGATCCTAACCTCCTGGTACATGGCGATCACCGTCATGCTGTTCGCGATGGTGATTTCGGAAGACACCGAAGCGCGCCTCGACATGTTGCGCCGCGGCCTGATCGTCGGGGCGATGATCGCGTCGATCTCGGGCGTTGCAGGCTACTTCCATCTGGTGCCCGGCGGCTACGACCTGTTGACGCTGTATGACCGTGCCCGCGGCACCTTCAAGGATCCCAACGTGCTCGGCGCGTTCCTGATCCTGCCGGCGCTGTTCACGCTGCAGAGCGTCGTCTCCGATCGCTTCGGCAAGGCGTTCCGCAACGCCATCGCCTTCGGCATCATCTCGCTCGCGATCCTGCTGTCGTTCTCCCGCGCCGCCTGGGGCGGCCTGATCATCACCGCGGCCTTCATGCTGGCGCTGATGGTATTCACCAGCCGCTCGCAGGCGCAGCGCTCGCGCATCATCATCATGGCACTGATCGCCGTGGTCCTCGCCGTCGCGCTGGTCGCGGTGCTGCTCTCGCTCAGCTCGGTCGCCGACATGTTCAAGCAGCGCGCGAGCTTCGACCAGAGCTACGACGAGGGCAGGTTCGGCCGGTTCGGCCGTCACATCCTCGGCGCCCAGATGGCGCTCCAGGTCCCCTTCGGAATCGGGCCGCTGCAATTCCACACCTATTTCCCCGAAGACACCCACAATTCCTTCCTCAACGCCTTCATGTCGGGCGGCTGGATCTCCGGCGTCTGCTATCCGGCGCTGGTGTTCGTCAGCGTGATCACCGGCTTCCGCTACATCTTCGTGCGCGTGCCCTGGCAGCGGGCTTACCTGGCGATCTTCTCGGCATTCCTCGGCATCGTCGGCGAAAGCTTCATCATCGACACCGACCACTGGCGGCACTTCTGGATGATGCTGGGAACGATGTGGGGGATGTATGCGGCGGCCGAGAGCTACCGCGCGACATCAGTGTCGATCAGCGCCGGGACTTCGGCGGCATCTTGAGGCTGGCGCGCTTTTCCGGCGGCGTGTCGATCACCTTCTTCAGCGCCTCGGTTGCTTCCAGCACCCCCTTGTAGCCGTCGTTGGCGAAGCGCAACAGCAGCCGCAACTCGCTGTCGGTATAGCTGCTCAAGAGTCGATTCATCGCCTCCTGCATCGGCACATAGAACTTGCCGATCTCGACCGCCTTCTCGTCCACCACCGATATGAAGACTTTGCGCCGGTCGCTTTCGTCCCGCTCACGCCGCACGTAACCGGCCTTCTCCAGACGATCCACCACGCCGGTGATGGCTCCCGTGGTCAGTCCGGTCACTTCTGCGAGACGCCCCGCCGTCACCCGCCCCTCGAGGTGGAGGATGTCCATGCATTCCATGTCCGAGTTGGAAATTCCGGCAACGTTCGCAACCGCTTGGCCGTACATCACGCCCTGCGCCGATGACCGGCGCATCGCCTCCTCGAGCTCCTGCAACAGAGCAGCGCGCGATTTCGTGCTTGACAAACGCCACCTCACATCTTAGTCGATTGATATCTTAGTAACTAAGAGAATTAGTCACTAACCTTTCCTAGCCGACCCGACCAGATGGAGCAATGCATGATGACTTACCGTCCCCGCAAGGCCCTCGTGATCGGCGGCGGTATCGCCGGCCCGGTCACCGCGCTCTTCCTGAAGCGAGCCGGCATCGATGTCGAACTGTACGAGGCCTGGTCCTACTCCACCGGGATCGGCGGCGGCCTGCAGATCGCGCCGAACGGCATGCGCGTGCTGGCCGAGCTGGGTCTGGCCGACGATCTGATCAAGCGCGGTTCGGTCGCCGAGTCCTTCGACCTCTACTCGCAGGCCGGCAAGAAGCTCGGCTCGATCAACCGTGACATGGCGAGGCGCTTCGGTCAGCCGGCCCTGAACATGTGCCGCGCCACCCTGAACGAAGCGCTGGTCGACGCAGCCTGGTCGGCGAGTGTCTCGGTGTTCTTCGAGAAACGGCTGGTGAAGATCGAGGACCGCGGCGACCAGCCGGTCATCGCCTATTTCGCCGACGGCACCACTGCCGAAGGTGATTTCGTGATCGGCGCCGATGGTGTGCACTCGGCGGTGCGGCGGCATGTGATCCCGGACGGGCCGACGCCGTTTGACACCGGCCTGATCGGCTTCGGCGGCTTCGTGCCGCGCGCGCTGATCGAAAACCTCCCGATCGGACAGCGGGTGGAGACCACGTTCGGACAAAGCGGCTTCTTCGGCTATGGCCTGTGCAGCCCGGATCCGAGCGACGGGGCGATGTGGTGGAGCACGCAGCCATCGCACGGCTTCACGGCTGCGGCCTACCGCGCCATGAGCCAGGATGCGATCAAGCAGCATTTGCGCGATTTCCATGCCGGCTGGCACGCGCCGATCCCCGCGATCATCGAGGCCGCCGAGAACATCGTGGTCACCGACACGCTCGACGTCGCAACGCTGCCGACCTGGTCGCGCAAGCGGACGCTGCTGATCGGCGATGCCGCGCACGCCACCAGCCCGCACGCCGGCCAGGGCGCTTCGCTGGCGCTGGAAGACGCGATGGTGCTCGGCCGGCTGATGGCGGATCGCCAGGAGCTCGGCATGACTTTCCAGAATTTCGAGCACGAGCGGCGGCCGCGCGCCGAGAAGATCGTCGCGATCGCGCGCCGCAACGGCAACAGCAAGCGTGAGTTCAGCCCGACCGGCGCCTGGATCCGCGATCACATGATCAAGCTGCTGCTGCCGTTGTCGTCGAAAGGGATGGACTTCATGTACGCCTACGACCCGCGCGCGGCATAGCGGGAGAAATGCGTAGGGTGGGCAAAGGCGCATCAGCGCCGTGCCCACCATTTTTGCTCCGTGCGTACGACGGTGGGCACGCTTCGCTTTGCCCACCCTACAGATCCTGATTATTTCTCCACCGCAAACGTCAGACCGGCGTGATCCACCAGACGCTTGATGAGCCTGGCCTGCATCGCGGCTCCCGGCGTCCAGAAGCCCGCCGGCACCTCGGGCGCGTCGCGCAACAGGCAGATCGCGCATTCGGAGATCATCTTCGAGGTTGAGCCATAACCGGGATCGCGATCGCCCTTGACCGCGGCGCGAACCTGGCGGCCGTCGGGCGCGACGGCGACATAGAGCAGGTCGTAGAGCCCATTCTCGCGCTCCTCCTTGGACGGCCCCTCGCCCGGCTTGGGCGCGTTCGGTCCGGTCTTCTCGGCATTGGCCGCCATCACGCGCTTGGCGTTGGCTTCACCTTTTTCGCCCGGCCCGGTCAGAACCATCTCGTCGTAGACGAAGTCCTTTCCATACCGATAACCCATCAGCATGTTGGAGCGATGGACGTTGCGGGTGTTGATCAGCGCCATCATGAACGGCGCCGCCCAGGACTGCAGATCCTCCTCATAGATCGGCCTGTTGCCGCGCGGCTGCTTGGCGCCTTCGAAACCCGGAGTCAGCGCAAACGGGTTGTTTAGGATGGCGACCAGGCTGAGATCCTTGGAGATCGCATCGAAGGTTGCCTTGGCGCTCGCCGCAGTGCCGCCCGACAGCGTGCCGCGCATGTCGCGCACGCGGCCCTTGACGCGCGACGCCGGTGCACCGAACACGCGCCTGGCTTCCGCCTGAACGAAGAAGGTGCCGAGCTCAAACGGCACCGAGTCGAAACCGCAGGAGAACAGGATGCGCGCGCCGCTGGCCTTGGCGGCGGCCTCGTGCTTGTCGATCATCTGCCGCATCCAGACCGGCTCGCCGCAGAGGTCCAGATAATCGACGCCGGCCTCGACGCAGGCCGCGAGCAGCTCGTTGCCGTAGAGCTGGTACGGGCCGACGGTCGAGATCACCGATTTGGTCTGCGCCAGCATCGCCTTCAGCGAAGCGACGTCGCTCGCATCGGCCACGATCAGCGGCGTATCGACGGCCGCGCCGATCGCGTCGCGGACCGATGCGAGCTTGTCCTTGCTGCGTCCGGCCATCGCCCATTTCAGCTCGCGATCATCCTTGTAATGGGTGGCGAGATATTCGGCGACGAGCTGGCCGGTGAAGCCGGTGGCGCCGTAGACGACGATGTCGAATTTCGACGAAGACATGAACTGGGTTCCCTGCGCAGCGAATTGGCGCCCTTTTGTCACTGCCGGTGCAGCGAAGCAATCCCGTCTATTTCTTGCCGTAGGACACGCCCATGCCGGCGCGCACGTCGGCCTGGATGCCATAGGGCGCGATCGGATAGCGCAGACCGTTCTTGGCGAGCTGCTTCATCCCGACGATGGCTTTCACGAGATCGGCCGGCGGCAGCGCCATCAGCATTTCCTCGTCGGGCACGCCGCCATAACGGCGCTCGGCGAAGCATGGCAACGACAGGCTCGGCTCGCCGGTCTTCAGCGCCCGCCCCCACGAATCCGCGCACGCAGTTTCGCCAACCACGCCCCACTCGAACTTCTTGTAGCCGGTGTATTGCAGGCCATTGATCAGGATGATCATCTGCCCGGGCGTCGCGTAGACCAGGCAGATGTCGGGCGGATTGAGACGCCCGCTGGTCAGCGGGCTCACCGCCATCGCCTGGTAGCGGCCGTAGGGTACGACGTCGAGCGCCTCCTGGCGTTTGCGCGCATCTTCCGCTGTGCCGTGCCAAACGCCGACATAGTTTTCGCCCGCGAGCCATTTTTCGTCCTGCGGCGCGAGCCCGATCACCGCGCGGCACTGCGCGCCGACCAGATCGTCGCCTGTGATGCCGACGGTCCAGCCGAGCCGCGACGCCATGCTGACAATCTGGTCGGTGGTATGGATCGCCGATGGACGGCGGATCTTCGGGATCGCCTCCATGTCCTCGACGCGGGCGAACATCTTGATGCCGATGACCGTGGTCTTCAGCCGCAACAGGCTGTTCAGATCGGCGACGATGGCCGCGAGGTCGAACTGTTCCGGCGATGTCGGCTGTTGCATGGCGTGAACTCCCGTGATCGGCGGCTTCGCGCCGCCTGTTGGTTTGATGTTAGCCGGATTGACCGGCGGAGGCGACAGCTCGTCGCGACTTAGCGCGCGACCGGGCCCGGCAGCAAATCGTCGATCTTACCCGTCAAGCGATAGGCCACGAGGCCGATCCACTCCCGCATGCCGAGATCGGTCCGCGACATGCCTTCGACCGAGAGCGTGGCGAGGCCGAACACATTGCCGATGCGCCAATCGACTGGATAGGCCTCGACGTTGAATCCCGCCCTGCGGAACAGCCCGATCGAGCGCGGCATGTGATAGGCCGATGTCACGAGCAGCCATCGCTCGCTTGGCTTCGGATCGAGCAACGCCTTCGAGAACTGCGCGTTCTCCACGGTGTTGCGCGATTGACGCTCGATGATCACGCGCGATTTGGCAACGCCCAGGCTTTCGAAGATCTCGCCCGCATAATCGCCCTCACGCGCGTCGTTCGAAATCAGGTTGGCGCTGCCGCCGGTGAATACGAGGCGCGCATTCGGATATTTGCGGGCGAGTGCTGCGGCGGCGATGATGCGGTCGGGAGCGCTGCGCACGACCGGCGTGCCGTACGCGGCCGACACGTCGGGGTCGATCGAGCCACCGAGGACGATGATGCCGTCGGGCGCGCCGCGCGAGGCATCCCACGGCGGAAAGCGCTGCTCCAGCCCGTACAGCAGAATGTTGCCGAGCGGCGAGAAGGCGCAGATCGCGAGCAGCACCAGCGATACCGCCATCAGCCTGCGGCCGAGTGCAGCAAATCGTGTCAGCAGCAGGATGACACCGATCAGGCCGATGCCGAGCAGGAGGTTGATCGGCAGCAGCATGATGCCGAGCGTCTTGGAGAGAACAAAAAACAAGGGAAGCCTCTGCGAAGTTCTGCTACAGCGTCATACGCTGCCAACGCTGCAATCAAAAGACGTCACATGACCCATCATCATCTGAAGTCCAGTCCCGAAACCTGCCATTGGGGCTTTTTTGAAGCCAAGCTGAAGCCGGTCCTGACGATTGCGAGCGGCGACGAGGTCACGATCGAGACCGTCAGCGGCGGGCCCGAGGTGGTGCCCGACCGCAACAGATTTCACGTTCCGCCCGAACTGGCCGACATCCATGCGCGGAGCGAGCGGATGGTGCCGGGGCACATCCTCACCGGCCCGATCGCGGTCAGCGGCGCCGAGCCGGGCGACGTGCTGGAGGTCGATATCCTCGATGTGCAGCTTCGGCAGGACTGGGGCTACAATCTGATCAAGCCGCTGTCCGGCACCCTGCCGGACGATTTCCACGAGCCGCGCATCCTCAACATCCCGCTCGATCGCGATCGCATGGTCGGACGCATGCCCTGGGGGCTCGACCTGCCGCTGAAGCCGTTCTTCGGCGTGATGGGCGTGTCGCCGCCGCCGGCCTGGGGCCGCATCTCCTCGCTTGTCCCGCGCGCGATGGGCGGCAATCTCGACAACAAGGAGCTCGGCGCCGGGGCGAAGCTCTATCTGCCGGTGTTCGTGCCGGGTGCGCTGTTTTCCTGCGGCGACGGCCATGGCGTGCAGGGCGATGGTGAGGTCTGCGTCACCGCGATCGAGACCGCGCTCACCGGCCGCTTCCGTCTGACCTCGCGCAAGGACATCAAGCTCGCCTATCCGCGCGCGGAGACGGCGGACCATTACATGACCATGGCGATGGATCCTGACCTCGACCAGTGCGTGGTGCGGGCCTTGCGTGACATGATCGCCCTGCTCGGCGAGAAGCGCAACCTCTCGCGCGAGGACGCCTACACGCTGTGCAGCCTGGCCGCCGACCTGCGCGTGACGCAGACCGTCAACGGCTCCAAGGGCATCCACTGCATGATCGCCAAGTCTGTCGTCCACGGATGAAATTGTCATTCCGGGGCGTATCGAAGATACGGACCCGGAATCTCGAGATTGCTCGGTGCGCAATTGCGCCCTGAGGTTCGATGCGACGCATCGTCCCGGAATAACGGGATTGTTTTTCACGCCTGCGCCTCGATACAATCCTCGCCAACGAACAAAAGCGACGGGGACGGACATGCTGAAGGACAGGCTTTCGCCGGCCGATGAAGCCGCGCGCGATGAGGAGATGCAGGAGGCGCTCGCCGCCTGCCCACGCATTCTCGATCTGATTGCCCGCGGCGCGCAGGGTGCGCCGGATGCCGAGGCCGCCATCTATCTGCGCTCGCCACTCGATCCCAACCCTGTGGTGATCTCCAACGATCACCTGATGGGCTGCGTCAAGGCCGCCGAAACCTTCTTTCGTGCCCAAGGCGTCGGCAAGGACGACGCGGTTGCGATCCTGCTGCCGGCCTGCCCCGCGACCGTGGTTGCGATCTTCGGTGTGGCCGCCTGCGGCATCGCCGAACCGCTCAATCTGCTGTTCACGCGCGACGCGATCATTGCCCAGCTCAACGCGATCAAGGCAAAGCTGTTGCTGGCGCCACCGCCGGGCATGCCGGGCGGCCTCTACGAGAAGATCGAGGGCTTGCAGCGGGAGGTGCCGACGCTCAACCGCATCGTGATCGTGCCGCTCGACGGCGGCATCGCGTTCGATGACGAGGCGCTGCGGCCCGATCCCGCCTGGCGCGACGACTACGGCAAATCAACGGACATGAGCGAGGCCGACCGTGTCGCCGTGATGCTGCCGACCGGCGGCACCACCGGCCATCCCAAGGTGGCGCGGCTCACCAACCGCGCGATGGTCGCCTCGACCGTCTCCTCCAAAATGGCGCTCGACTTCCGCCGCGGCGAGCGCGGCATGATCACGCTGCCGCTGTTCCATGTTGGCGGCCTGTTCTGCACCGTCGCCAGTTGCCTGACGTCCGGCGTCACCATGCTCATGCCCGGCCCGGCCGGCGCGCGCGACCCGGCGCTGATCACCAATTTCTGGAAGATCGTGCAGCAATATCGCATCAACATCGCCGGCAATGTGCCGACCGTGCTCGGCGCGATCGCCGATGTCCCGGTCGGCGACAGCGACATTTCAAGCCTGCGCGTCACCGCCACCGGCGCCTCGGTCTGCCCGCCGGAGATCGAGCGGCGTTATCTGGCGACCTGGGGCGGCCCCTGCATCCAGCAGCTCTACGGCATGACCGAGCTTGCCGGCGCCATCGCGCACGACGTGCACGGCGTGAAGCCGCGCCCGGAAAGCGTCGGCACGCCCAATCCGCTGGTCGAGCTTGCGATCCTCGAAGGCGGCAAGCTGCACACGGGACCCTGGCCGTCGCCGGTTGGCGAACTGCTGACCAGGGGACCGCAAGTGTTTGCCGGCTATGTCGACAAGCAGCAGACCGAAGACGCCTTCCATGAAGGCTGGCTGCGCACCGGCGACATCTGCCGGATCGACGCCGACGGCTTCGTCTACATCATGGGCCGGGCCAAGGACGTCATCATCCGCGGCGGTCACAACATCGATCCGCGCGCGATCGAGGACGCGGCATTGCAGTTTCCCGGCGTGGCGCTTGCCGCCGCGGTCGGGCGTCCCGACGCCTATGCCGGCGAGGTGCCGATGCTGTTCGTCTCGGCGCAGCCTGGCGTGCATGTCGACGCCCAGGCGCTCGCCGCCTTCGTGCAGGACAACATCCCCGAACCACCGGCGCGGCCGCGCGCCGTGTCGGTCATCGCCGAGATGCCGGTCACGCCGGTCGGCAAGATCTTCAAGCCGAAGCTCCGCGAAATCGCCGCTGGCGAAGCCGCCCGTGAGCTGCTCGCATTGGAGGGGCTGTCGAACGAGGTCCGCGTGGAGGCGATCACCGACCCGTCGCGGGGGCTGGTCCTGAGCGTCGCGACAACGCCGGACAAGGCCGAAATCGCTGAACGGCTGCTCAAGAAGTTCCCAATCAAAGTTGAGTTGCGAACTTAAGCCCTTCGTTCCGCTGGACAATCTGGAGCGCGCGAGATGCCGGGAACCGGCTTCTGGGCGCGCGGCCGTTTGCGCGCAGCCGAGCCTTGACGAACTGCTTCATTCCTAAATAGACTCTAAATAGATACTTTTCAGTACGCGCGTTCAGAGTTAGCGTTCCCCATGGCTACGGAAAAGGCCGAAACCGACCGCGTACCCGTCACGTTGGCGCTCTCGACCATCGGATATCTCGAGAAGCTGGTGAGACAGGGCACTCACGGCACGAGCGTCCCGGGCGTTGCACGGACACTGATCGAGGAAGGCATTCGGCTCGCCATCAAGGACGGGCTGCTTGCGATCCGCGACAACGGTCGCACGCCCTGAGAGCATGGTCCGGAAAGCGGGAAGCGAATTTCCGCAGGATCACGCTCAAGCATAAGGGCGCCCACGCCGGCGCGGCGGTTCAACAGAATGTGGAACCGTCAGATGATCGCCATCGAACCGACCTGGACGCCCGAGCGCGTCGAGCAACTCAAAAGCGGCTTTGAGGCCGGCCTCTCCTGCCGGGACATCGCGATCAATATCGGCGTCAGCCGCAACGCGGTGATCGGCAAGCTCTCACGACTGAACCTGACGCGCACGACGCCCGGCGAGCGCCGCGCACGCCGGAAGAGATCCGCCGGAGCCGCGTCCAGAGCGACCGCAAAGCAGCAGCTCCAGATGTTGCAGGCGGTCTACGACCAGCAGGCCGACGATGCTCCCGTGGTCAGCACCAACAGTTGCTCGCTGTTCGAGCTCAGCGAGCAGCGCTGCCGCTGGCCGATCAGCACGCCGGGGGCCGATGACTTCTGCTTCTGCGGCAACACCCCGCTCGGCGGCATGCCCTATTGCCTAGGGCATTACCGCCTCGCCTACCAATTGGGGCCGCGCCAGCGCGCGGCGCGCGGCTAAATTGGGGCTTCAGTCCTGATCCTGTCAGAACGGATCAGCCGACCTTCCAGCCGGTCGCCGCAACGATGTCCTGATAGAACTCGGGCGTGTAGGCCTGCTCCGGGGTCTTGCGCACCCGCTCGTCGAGCAAATGCGCGTCGTCACCGACCAGGATGCGCCAACGGTCAGCCTTGACACCATCGAGGATGATCTTGGCGGCAGCGGCCGCCGAGGTCGGCGCCTCATCGTGGAAGATGCGGGCGCGGTCGTGGGCGAGTTGCTGGATGTCGGCATCCGACATCTTGGCGACGTCGATGCCCTGTCCCTTCAGCCGCTGGCGCGCCTGCATCAGCTCGTCGGCGGAGAGCTGGTCGGAATCGGTGCCGAGCTGCACCTTGCGCGAGTTGGAGACGATCGAGGTGCCGATGTGGCCGGGCATCACCACCGAGCATTTCACATGCGGCGCGTTGAGACGGAGATCGTTGATCAGCGCCTCGGTAAAGCCCTTCACAGCGAATTTCGCCGCACTATAGGCGGTGTGCGACACGCCCAGCCCGACCGAGGCCCAGAACCCGTTGACGCTCGAGGTGTTGACGATGTGGGCCTCGTCGGCCTTCACCAGCAGCGGTAGGAAGGTGCGGACGCCGAGATAGACGCCGCCCCAGCAGATGTTGAAGGTGCGCTCCCACTGCTCGCGCGTGTTGGTGAACAGACTGCCGCCGCCGCCGATGCCGGCGTTGTTGAACAGCAGATGGATCCTGTCCGTCGCCTGCTGCTCGATCAGCTCGTCCCGGAACCGCTTGTAGTGATCCTCGATCGAGACGTCGGCGACATGGGTGGTGATGCGCAGGCCCTGCGGCAGCTTCTCGACCTCGCAGAGCCGCTTGGTCTCCGCCATGGCCTCGGCCGACACGTCGCACATCGCGACATTGCAGCCTTCGGCGACCAGTTGGCGCGCGAGCTCGCGTCCCATTCCCGTGCCGCCGCCCGTGATCACGGCAATCTTTCCCGCGAAATCCTTCATGAGAGTTTCCTGACATTCTAGTGTTCTTGCGCGAGCGTGAAACACGCTCCGGCCCCATGGCAACGAGCCGGGAAAACCTACGATCGATCGCCACGCAGTTCAACGCGACCCCGTTGCGGGGCCAAACCGCAGCGCGGAATTTCCTCCTCCGCGTGCCCCTTGAACCACTTCGCATCGATTGCGACGTATTGATGAGGAGAGCTCACTCCAGGAGGTTGCCATGACCCACTGGCATGACACGATGGTCGATCGACCTGACGATCGCGACCCGGCCTACGCGGTCGGTTGGGTGATCAGCGCTCTTGTGGTGCTCGCGGCTGTCGTCGGCGTCTGGCTGCTCGGGATATGATCTGCACAGCGGCCTACTCGGCCGCCTCGCCGCGCTTGCCGGTCAATGCGCCAAGCCCCTCCAATGCCTTCGCGATCGCCGCCTGCTGTGCGGGCGACGCCTCCGGCATCGGCGCCCGCGGATAGGTTTGCGGCAGGCCCTGCAATGTCTGGGCATAGCGCGTGCAGGCCGGCAGATTGTCGGCAATGAGCGCGTTCCACATGGTCAGCAGCTTCTTGTGCAGCTCAAGCGCCCTGCCGTGGTTGCCCGACTTCACCGCGTCCCACAGCGCCACCGAGGCATGCGGCACGGCGGTGAGGATCGCCGCGATCGAGCCGTGCGCGCCGAGCGTGTAGGACGGATACATCAGGGCATCGACCGCGCTATAGATCAGCTTGTCCGGCGCCATCATCATGAGGTCGGCGAACAGCTTCAGGTCGCCCGCGCTCTGCTTGACGCCGATCACCAGCGGCACCTCGGTCATGATCCGCGTCAGCAGCGCCGGCGACAGATAGGACCACGGCACCACGTTGTAGATGATGACAGGCATGCCGGTCTCGTCAGCGATGCGGCGGAAGTGACCGACCATCGCCTCGTCGTCCGGCTTGAACAGGTAGTGCACCGGGGTCACCTGGAGAGCCGCGACCCCCATGTCGCGCACCAGCCTGCCGCGGCGGATGGCGTCGCGGGTGGAGTCGACGATAATGCCGGCGATGACCGGTGCCCGGCCTCGGGTGGCCTCCACCGTTGCCGCGATCAGGTCGCGATATTCCTCATGATCGAGCGCGTGGCCCTCGCCGGTCGAGCCGCCGGCCGCCAGGCCATGGGCGCCGGCACCGAGCAGCCAGTCGACCTGTGGCGCGACCAACTTGAGATCGATCTCGCCGTCCTTTCGGAACGGCGTCGTCATCGGAGGTATTACGCCGGTCGGACGTATTGTCATGGCTGGCCCTCGCCGTTTCCATCCCGTATGTCCGATCCCGCTCTTGCGGCGGTGTTATCGATCGGCAGGCCAAGCCTACCGATTGTCGTTGCGCCGTCCAGTTGTTGCGGGCGTGGGACTGGCCCTTGATACGAGCATGACCGAGTGTCCGAGCGTCGCAAAATGTCCGCGCTACGGAAAGAACAGCTTGAGCAGGCCGCGCCACGAGAAATCGAGGATCACCTCATGGTGCCGCAGTCCCTTGCCGCCCTTCACCAGCCCGAGATCCCGTATCAAGCAATAGTGGCCGCTGCTCATACGAGCCAGTCGGCTGTTCTTGAAGCGCCCCATGACCGGCGAGAATGCATCGCGGATCGATTCCGTCAAATCTTGACGGTGACGAATCGGCAGCAAGGCTGGGTGCCCTCCGCCGTTCCTGCAATCGCGGAGCCACTTTCTCGGGCCGGAGCCGCGCGACCCGCGCGCGGGTGATCGCGAGCGGGCCCGCGGAATCAAAAACCTCCGGCAGGGCATTGCCGGAGGTTTGGGAGGCTTAGCATCAAGCTAAGAGCCATCATTCGCATGTTGGCCGCAGCTTATATAGTTTAGTAAGTCAGGTAAGTAAATGAGTGTGCTGCAAATGGATCGTCGAACGAATCTCGGGGTTCATCGTCGTCGTTCGCACGGACCGTGACGTCCGCGGCCCTGCGACCCTCGCGTATTGCCTTCCAATGATCATTGGTCGCGCAGAAACAATCTTACTCGTCACATCGGTATCACGATTAATTTAAGCTACTTGCACCGGCCTTGCTTTGCGTGAACAGTCGCGCCTGCCCGCAAGGATCACAAGAATCAAGGCAGCGAAAAAGCTGTCCCGGGCGCGAGGAAGAGGAAACCGAGCTGTGTCAGTCACAAGGAAGGATGCGGCGCGTCAGCGCGCCCTGGAGAATCTCGACATCATCAAACGATTCACCCTCGAGATTTCCGCGATCAATTCTCATCTCGAGGAAGTCCGCCAGTTCTGGGGCAAGTCGCTCGGCGTCAGCGCTCCACAATGGATGATCCTGATCGCGATCTCGGATCTTGACAAGGACGACGGCGTGCAGATCAACATGGTGTCGAAGCTGCTCCACGTCGATCCATCGTTCGTCACCACCCAGTCCAAGCTGCTGGAGCAGAAAGGGCTGCTGCGGCGCGCGCCCTCGCCGTTTGATGCGCGGGTGGTCCGGCTGTCGCTGACCGACAAGACCAAGAAGCACCTGGCAAGCCTCGCCGGGCAATACGACGCGTTTCGGAAATCCGTCTTCGAGCAGTTCAGCGAGAAGGAATTGGCCGAGTTCACCGGCAAGCTCGCCAGCCTCAACAGCCGCCTCGAAAAGGCGTGCGTGAAAGTCGCGCTGGACTACACGGCGTGAGACCCTCTCGTTGACGGCTGCAGTAGTGCCTTGTGTCGCGGCATGTGCGCGTCGGCACAGTGTCAGGTCCCTTGGGTTCGACTGGCTGAGAGACTGCTTGCGCTCCCGCCTGCATAGTTGGGAGCACCGTCATGCCAGAGCATGACAAGCCTCACCCGCACCCCCTAGCTCCAGTCCCCGATCAACTGCGCGCGGCGATCGCCAAATCGCGCGAGCTTCTGAGAGGACCATCGCCAGACATATTCTTGGGCCGAAAGACATAAGAACCATTCCCGACGGAAAACCAGTGGAACGCCGCGACGCCCAAAACCTGCTTCACAGCGAGTTGCAGGCGCCAGCGAACTCCGGAGATCCAACGCCGCCGCTGTACCCTGCGGGCTAGTGATCGCGAACTACCGGACCTGCCTTGGACCAAGCGCACAGAAGCGGCGGCGGCGCTGGCGCCATGGTCCGAGCTGACACAGACGCTCTTGCGCGCGACTGCAATCTCGATCTTGCCTACTTCAGCTTTGAAGGCTGAAAGCTCCAAAACAGGAAACGGGAGCCAACCGGCCCCCGTCCTGTTCAAGTCAAAAAGTAGATGAGAAGCGCGAGAGCCCGAAGGCAAGCGGCCACATCTATTTTGATCGAACACCGGATCATCACATGCTTTCGCATATCGATAACTCCGGGTCGTAGCGCGCCACAACCCAAGAGGTTGCGGAATAGCTCCCATCTAACGAATAAGCCGTCGTTGACGGGTCCATCGGCCTGCCCCTGGCGAGCTAGCATCGCCCGAAACAGCGTCGGCGGTGATCCCTATCCACCTTTCGGGTTTACGACCTCCGGAGCTGCACTTTTGATCGCGCTCGCTCATTTTTCGTGTCTGATGGAATCGAGTCCGACGTTTACGCGGGGTGCCTCGCCGGGACCAAGGGTACCACCCTCGGGCGACAAGACCCGCAGATCGAAAAATACGTCGTGATTCGACTATTCGCCAGCCCGTAAACGATGAACTGTCGACAGTTTTCGCTGGTTTCTATCGATTAAGCGGCAATCGGCGCAGGATTTCGGAGGCTGACCAGACAAGCCGCGTGTGTGGGGGTCGCCATCACGCTATGGATGGCGACGCAGGGCTCGCAGACGGTGATCGAGGAATCGCTGATTAATTAGTGCAGCGCCTGCAACTCATGAAGCAGCGCTTTGGACTGCTCTAATCTTTGAGGCGTGATCTTGGAAGCTTTGCGCCGTCTCGTCTCTTCCCACGCGTCACTTCCGTATCCGTTCTTGCGAAGGAAGTCAGCAGTCGCCGCCAGTTCAAGAACTGTGGCCTCGTACTTTCCAAGCACCTTCAACACTTCGCCAGCCTTATCGAAGTCTGGAAAGTCGCTGATAGGAGCATTCGATTTGAAAATCGCGTACTCGTTTCCGTAACTCATCTTCCACTCAACGTCGACCATCCCCAAAGCCTCTGCGTCAAGAGCAGCGGTAGCGAGTTCCTCGCTAAACGGGCCATAGTGGTGATAGTCGAAATCGAACCCCAGATTGATTCCGCAAGCTTGCAGCAGATAAACGGATTTCTGAAGACGCGTCCTTCCGACGAGCTTGCCCCCATTCAAGGCGATTAGCTCCGCCACCGTATCGTAATCCATCACAGTCCCTCCGCCAGCTTTCGGACCTGTTCGCCAATCGCATCGTCGCGGACATAGACGCGGTAGATTGATTTAGACTGAAGAGCCTTTACAACCTCTGAACGTCTGGCCAGGTCTTCGTAAGATCCGTCCGGCTTTCGAATATGTATCTTCGCCATCGCTTCCGAAGTATCGTAGCCCCGCAACTTGTACGGCGTGCGGTTCGTTTGATCTTCAAATACGTCGTTCGGCTTGAATACCTGATTCGTCTTGGCGTCCCGCAGACGCATTTTGAAGCGCGCCACCGCATCGTCACGCCCGGCGAAAAGGTCTCCGATCTCGATCGCCTTATAGAGCCGCCTATTCAGCAGCCTGAACGAGAGATCCTTGCAAACATCGTCCGTTGCTTCCGTCATGAAATGGAGGCTGGACCAAATGACGAAGTCATCGAGTGCAAGATATTCCCTGAGCGCTTGATTCTTTAAAAAGCGCACGAGTGGATGATTCGTGGGCAGCCCTGATTTATCCACCTCTCCTTTTTCCAAAAGCTCGCCAACTCGACAAATCAAAGCGGTCAGCAACTTCTCGGCGGACCGTGTAGCTTTGTGGAAATACACGGCGAAGTACATATGGAACAAGCCAAGCACGTATGATTCAGCGGCCTGGAACGCCTTTCCGCCAAGGATCAGGGTTTCGGCCTCGGCGTAGTGTTCACCGTCGATGGCCAGCGGTATCTTATCGACCTCAAGGTTTGCAAGCAGCCACGGATAGTCAAATCCACCGTGTTGCGCTCCGGTCATCAGTCGATCCCGCCGCACGTAGTCAAGGCGATCCGCATCAAACTGGCTCGACACGATAGCTGAGTAAATGTCGGTCGGGCTTTCGTTCTTGAGAAGCGCGGCAACATTGTCCCTAAACCCATCACCGACCTTCGATAGGATAGCCCCCAACTCCGTATCGCCGGTGACAATGTCGGCTGTCCACAATTCGTGCCGCTTAGGTTTCTGTTCCTTGCCTTTTCCGAGTTGCTTCATCGCATCCTCGAAAGCGTGACTAAAAGGTCCGTGTCCAACGTCGTGAACGAGCGCCGCGGCCAGGGCGATGTTAGCTCTCTCCGGATCGTTCTTCCCGATTCGTGTCGCGATCAAAGACGCAAGGTGTCGAGCCACATGGAAAACGCCCGCGCTGTGAGCAAGTCGCGTGTGCGTCGCCCCCGGGTAAACCAGTTCCGAAAAGCCGAGTTGTTTGATCCGCCGCAATCGCTGAAACTCCCGTGAATTCAGCGCCTCCCACATCAGACCGTCAAAGTCACTTTCGGTGAAGATGATCAGGTCATGGAGGGGATCACGGATTCGTTGGAGTTTGGGCACGGCACCACCACTGGTAGACGGCGCTTCGTGCGACGAATCGCCGTCCGAGTGCAAGAGGTGGCCGCCCTGTTCATCCACAAGAAGCATGCCCCATTATGTTCCTGTTTTGTTCACATGTCGAGCGACGTATCGGAAACAAATGACACAGTCGCCCACTGCGCTGACTGAAACCCGGGTGCCCGAAATCCGGCTAAGTGTTGGTCGGAGCGAGAGGATTTGAACCTCCGACCCCTAGTCTCCCAGACTAGTGCGCTAACCGGGCTGCGCCACGCTCCGATGCCGTTCCATTAGCTGTGATCCCGCGTTCGCGCAAGGCGGGAAGCGGGCCTTGAGGCCGTCGATCAGACGCCGGTTCCACCACGGTCGCCGCCGTCCTTCATCGCGGTGTCGATCATCTGCCGGCAGGCGACCAGGTCTTGCAGCGCGCGCTCAAGCCGTTCGCGATCGGCCGCCGAAATTCCGGCTCGCGCCGGAGGCGCCGCGGCCGGTGCCTTCGGCTGGGCGCGCGCCTTGTAGGTGGAGAGGATGGCGTCCTCGTCGGGGTCGACGAATCGATAGTCGATGCCCTTCTCGTCGCCGTCGCCCTCTTCGCCGTCGAGATCGAATCCGCCGTTGAGCTCGGCGTCGTCGGGCTCGGCCATGCTGTGGCCGACTGCTTCCTCGACCGCGCCGAACGAGACGGCCGCGGTCTGGTCGGCGATGCCCTGCACCGACTTGATGCCGTGCTCTTTCAGAATCCGCTGCACGCCGCGGATCGTGTAACCCTCGCCGTAGAGCAGCCGGCGGATGCCCTTGAGCAGATCGACGTCGTCGGGGCGGTAATAGCGGCGACCGCCGCTGCGCTTCATCGGCTTGATCTGCGCGAAGCGCGTTTCCCAGAATCTCAGGACATGCTGGGGAATGTCGAGTTCGTCAGCGACTTCGCTGATGGTACGGAACGCATCCGGCGCCTTGTCCAAATGCCCGCTCCTCTCACCTCATTTTCAATGGTCACTCGGCCTTGCTGCCGTCGCCATTGACGGCCATGTGGCCGTTGATCCGCTGTTTCAGGATTGCCGACGGCTTGAATACCATCACGCGACGCGGCGAAATCGGCACCTCGGTTCCGGTCTTCGGATTGCGCCCGATGCGCTGGCCCTTCTTGCGCACCATGAAGGAGCCGAACGACGACAGTTTCACCGTCTCGCCCTTCTCCAGGCAATCGGTGATCTCCTTCAGCACAAGCTCGACGAACGCCGACGATTCCGTGCGCGACAGACCTACCTTCTGATAGACCGCTTCGCAGAGATCGACGCGTGTAACTGTTTTTCCGGTTCCGGTGGTCATCGCCTGCCCCGCACTCTCGGCGAACAATTTTGTTGACTGAAATTAAAAGCTTAGCACGCAATGGTCAACAGCGACCAGCACGCGGATGCCGTAAAGAAGCCGGCAAAATGCTCGCACTTTTTAGCAATCGGCTCACCAGCGCACGAGCGCCGAACCCCAGGTGAAGCCGCCGCCCATCGCCTCGAACAGTACCAGATCGCCCTTCTTGACGCGTCCGTCCTTCACCGCGGCCGACAGTGCCAGGGGAATCGAGGCGGCCGAGGTGTTGCCGTGCTTGTCGACCGTCAGCACCACCTTCTGCGGCGCAATATGGAGCTTGTGCGCCGATGCGTCGATGATTCGCTTGTTGGCCTGATGCGGGATGAACCAGTCGATATCCTCGGCAGTGATGCCGGTCGCGTTGAACGCATCGACGATCACGTCGGTGATCATGCCGACGGCATGCTTGAACACCTCCCGGCCCTCCATCCTCAGATGCCCGACCGTCTTGGTCGAGCCGGGACCGCCGTCGACGAACAGCTTCGCCTTGTGACGTCCGTCGGAACGCAGATGCGTGGTGAGCACCCCCGGATCGCTGGTCTTGCCGGCGTGCTGCTGCGCCTCGAGCACGATCGCGCCGGCGCCGTCGCCGAACAGCACGCAGGTGCCGCGGTCGTTCCAGTCGAGGATCCGCGAGAAGGTTTCCGCGCCGATCACCAGCGCGCGCTTGTAGGCGCCGGTGCGCAGGAAATTGTCGGCGGTGGCGAGCGCGAACACGAAGCCCGAGCATACCGCCTGCAGGTCGAACGCCGCGCCGTGGTTGATGCCGAGCCCGTGCTGGACCGCGACCGCGGTGGCGGGAAAGGTGTTGTCGGGCGTCGAGGTCGCCAGCACGATCAGGTCGATCGCCTGGGCGTCGAGCCCTGCATGCGCGAGCGCGGCGCGCGCCGCGTTGATCGCCAGATGCGAGGTGAACTCGTCGTCGGCTGCGATGTGGCGCTCGCGGATGCCCGTGCGCTGCACGATCCACTCATCCGATGTATCAATTCGGGTCGCAAGTTCGGCATTGGTCAAAACCCGCTCCGGCAAGTATGAGCCGCAGCCGAGCACAACCGAACGTATCGCAGTCACGAGACAGCCTCCTGCGCGGTCTGCGCCTGCACCAGCGCGCTGCCGTCGCGATTGAGCATCTGATTGATCTTGGTGAGGAGATCGTAGTGCGCCATCTCATAGCCAACATCCACCGCATAGGCAAAGCCTTCCGCGTTGATGCCGCCATGGCTCTTGACCACCACGCCCTTCAGGCCGAGCAGCACCCCGCCGTTCGACTTGTTGGGATCGAGCTTGTCGCGGAGCTGCTGGAACGCGCCGCGGGCGAACAGGTAGCCGATGCGCGCCAGCCAGCTCGATGACATGGCCTCGCGCAGCAAGGTGAACATCTGGCGCGCCGTTCCCTCGGCGGTCTTGAGCGCAATGTTGCCGCTGAAACCCTCCGACACGATGACGTCGGCGGCGCCCTTGCCGATGCCGTCGCCCTCGACGAAGCCGACATAGTTGAACTGGGACGAGTTCATCGCCCGCAGCATTCCGGCCGCCTCGCGGATCTCTTCATGGCCCTTGATCTCCTCGGACCCGATATTGAGCAGGCCGACGGTCGGGCGCTCGAGGTTGAACAGGACGCTCGCCATCGCGCTGCCCATCACCGCGAGCGTCGCCAGATGCCGGGCATCGCCACCGATCGTGGCGCCGAGGTCCAGCACGACAGAATCGCCGCGCAGCGTCGGCCACACCGCCGCGAGCGCCGGACGGTCGACGCCGGGCAAGGTCCGCAGGTTGAGCCCGCCCATTGCCATCAGCGCGCCGCTGTTGCCGGCAGAGACGGCGACATCGGCCGCGCCATGTTTCACGGCATCGATCGCAAGCCACATCGAGGACGCGCGGCGGGTCCGCCGCAGCGCCTGGCTCGGCTTCTCGTCATTCTTCACCGCGACATCGGTATGGATCACCTTCGACACCGCTTTCAGCGCCGGATGCCTGGCGAGCTCGGGCTCGATCTTGGCTTGGTCGCCGAACAACAGGAATTCGCTGTTAGGATGACGACTCAACGAAATCGCAGCGCCGGGAATGACGACGGATGCGCCGACATCGCCCCCCATGGCGTCAAGCGCGATTCGAACCTTTTGAGGCATGAACGTCCCGGAAACCTGCTCTCCCACAACCTTTCAGATCAAGGCCGCGAGCTTGAAGTCACCGCTGTCAACGGCGCGCGGCGAAACGCCAACTCGCGTCCCGGCCGGGCCGCGACAATAGCGTGTCCGCGGTCCGACACAACCTCTTGACGGCGTTCCACGGTGTGGCCGGACCGTCACACAATACATCACGCCAAAACGAAAATACATGACGTTTCAATATATTGTGACGATTATCTGATCTGGCAAGGGATGCCTCTCGTGCGTTTCCGCACACAGGTCATCCCCTTACAAAAGTGGGTCCTAGCCGCCCTTCGGCTTCTTGCCGTCGGTCTTGCCTTTCAAGGCCTTCAGCGCGGCAAACGGATGATCTTCCGGATCAGGCGCTTCAACCGGCTGTTCAAAGACCGCATCCGGCTTGCGCGGATACGGATCGATACCGAGAAACAGCGCGTCGGTGGCGAGCCGGCCGATGTCGATGAAGCCATTCACGATCGGCTCGGGCGGATCCGGCGTCTCGTCGTCGCTTTCCTCGGCATCGTCGACCAGATCGGCCATCTGCGGAATCTGCTCGGGCGGCGCGAACATCACGTCGATCGGTTCGTCGATCTCGTTCTCAATCGGGTCGAGCGTCACCACGCAAGTCTGCCCGACCCGTCCCTGCACGTTGCCGGTGACGTGGTAGCTGCCGTCGCGTTTCGGCATGATGTCGAAGGCCGCGTGCGCGGAAATCAACTCGCGCAGCCCGGCGATCTCGGCCATCGCCCGGCGGGCCGCCTCGTCGGCCTCGATCTCGCGATGCAGCCCGGATTCCGGAACCTGCGCCGCATTCACGAGGACCCGCCAGGGATCGCGCGTTGGAGCGGGCCGTGCTGTCGTGCCGCCGCTCATGCCGCCTCACCCGCGGGCTGGAGGGCCGGAAAGCGCCATCCGCCCTGAACCAGGGCGGCCAGATCGACCCGCGACAGCTCCGCCATCGCGCGCCTTGCATAGGTTGCGAGTTCCCGCGCCTTGTCGATGTCCCTGCCGTTGAGGATGTTCTTGCAGAGCGACTGGGCCAGCGCCTCGTCACTGTCGGTCAGCGCCAGATCATAGGCCGCGGTCCGGCCGTAAAACGCTTCGCCAAACGCCTGCATGCGCTTGGGCACGGTCAGGTCGCCGACGCCCATCTCGCGCAGATTGTCGTCCATATCGACGCAGAAGTGGTCGAACAGGGCCTGCGACAGATCCGCGCCGGCACCAGCGGATTTGAGCTGCCGCAATACCAGCCAAAGATGCAGCAAAAGCAGGTCGAAACGGCCATTGACCGTGTCCGGGACGCCCAAGTCACGGTAAAATAACGGTTCTCGCGCCTGCGTCACGATCATGCCATAGATGGTCTCAATGGTGCTGCGCGGCGGCACCCGGGGCTTCCTGAAGTGATTAAACGGCCAAAGCATGATGGGTTCCGGCTGCGGGCCCCAAAGGTCGCCTGTTGAGGGTTAGCCTGTTGGAGACTCGGCTATATTGCAATCCATTGAGCTGCCCGGTACGTCAACGCCTCGCGCGATGCAAGGGGACGAATCAGTTCCGCCGATGAACCACACAATGCCAATACAGTCACGCGGAGCCTCCGCGCGCGGCCTGCTTTCGCGCATCCGCGCGATCTCCGCCGTCGGCTTCCTCTGTGCCGCCTGTGCGAGCCTCGGAGCCTGCACCGGCGAGCAATTCCAGAAGGGCTACATCCTGCCGGACGGCGCGCTGGAGCAGATTCCGATCGGCGCGAGCCAGGACCAGGTGCTGATCGTACTTGGCACGCCTTCCACGGTCGCCACGCTCGATGGTGAGGTGTTCTACTACATCTCGCAGCGGACCTCCCGCCCGGTCGCCTTCATGAACCAGCACGTGATCGACCAGCGCGTCATCGCGGTCTATTTCGACAAAAACCGGCAGGTGCGGCGGCTGGCCAATTACGGCCTGAAGGACGGCAAGATCTTCGACTTCGTCAGCCGTACCACACCGACCTCGGGCCAGGAGATGTCCTACCTGACGCCACTGTTCAAGCTGTTGAGCTTCAACTAGGCCGAGCGGCGACGGACACAACATCGCCTGCAAGATCGACGGCTTCGGCGCGACGAAGCTGAAGTCGGAATTCGTGAAGGAAGGCTCGGTACACGCGCTTCGTGGCGCCTGAGTTCGGCTGCTCGAAGCACGGTCGGGAGCTTGCTGCGCGACATCAGCGCCATGTCGATGGCGAGCCGGACACCTGCGCCAAGTTGCCGCTTGCCCGAAAGACAAGCGGTCCCCTAGGGTCGCTCGCAAACGTTGCAAGACCAGGGGGCAAACGCGTGATCAGCAAGAGATTTTCCCGTCGTACGGTATTGTCGGGCGCAGCCGCGCTGTCGGCCGCGGCGATTCTGCCGCGTGCGAGCCTGGGCGCCGGAGATTGGCGGCCGACCGAGACCGTACGGATCATCGTGCCAGCGGCCGCGGGCGGCTCGACCGACGTGATGGGACGGCTCCTCGCCGCGCACCTGCAGCCGATCTGGGGCCAGTCGGTGGTCGTCGAAAACCGCTCTGGCGCCGGAGGCACCATTGGCACCGCGGAGGTCGCCCGCAACAAGGGCGACGGCCACACCATCCTGATCGGCAATCCCGGGCCGAACGCGATCGCCTACAGCATCTTCAGGAACCTGCCCTACAAGGCCGACCAGCTCCAGCCGGTCTCCAACATGATCCGGATTCCGAACATCGTCACGGCGCATCCGACCACCGGCATCAAATCGATTCCGGAGCTGATCGCCTACCTGAAGGCCAATCCCGACAAGCTCACTTATGGCTCGTCCGGCACCGGACAGAGCCCTCACCTCACCGGAGCCTGGTTCCTCCAGCTCACCGGACTGAAGATGACGCATGTGCCGTTCCGCGGCGCCGGGCCTGCGCTCCAGGCCGCGCTCGCCGGCGACATCCAGATCCTGTTCGACAACCTCTATCCGTCGCTGCCGCAGGTGCTCGACGGCAAGCTCAACGGGCTCTGCGTCACCACGCCCGAGCGCAGCGAGGCCGCGCCGAAGCTGCCGCCGATGCGCGAGGCCGCGCCCGAGCTTGCCAGGTTCGACGTCTCGTCCTGGTTTGGCGTGTTTCTGCCCAAGGCGGCGCGAGCCCCTGTGGTCGATGAGCTGAACCGGCAGGTCAAGGCGATGCTGGAGCGCGACGACGTCAAGAAGAACATCGCCGGCATGGGCGCCCGCGCCGACTACGGCACGCCGCAGCAGTTTTCGGATTTCGTCGGGGCGGAGACGACGAAGTTCGCCGCCATCATCGAGAAGGAGGGCTTGCAGATGGAGGTGAAGTGACGGCGTAGCCGTCATTCCGGGGCGGTGCGAAGCTTCGAACTCCAATACGCAATTGCGCATTGTGGAATCTCGAGATTCTCAGGCGCGCAAGTGCGCGCCATAGTTCGCCTCTTCGAGGCGGCCCGGGAATGACGCGGTGAGCTCGTCGACCCCAACCAAAAACCCCGCGGCTTGCGCCGCGGGGTTTTGCGTTTCAGTCGCCCCGCGCCACTCAGTGCGCGAGGATCGCCAGCAGCAGCAGCGCCACGATGTTGGTGATCTTGATCATCGGGTTCACCGCGGGACCCGCGGTGTCCTTGTAGGGATCGCCGACGGTATCGCCCGTCACCGCTGACTTGTGGGCGTCTGAGCCCTTGCCGCCATAGTGACCGTCCTCGATGTACTTCTTGGCATTGTCCCAGGCGCCGCCGCCCGAGGTCATCGAGATCGCGACGAACAGGCCGGTGACGATCACGCCGAGCAGCATGGCGCCGACCGCCGAGAACGCCGCCGATTTGCCGGCCGCGCCGCCGCCCGCGATCGCGTAGATCACGAAGTAGACGACGATCGGCGACAGCACCGGCAGCAGCGACGGGATGATCATCTCCTTGATCGCTGCCCTGGTCAGCAGGTCGACGGCCTTGCCGTAGTCGGGCTTGTCGGTGCCCTGCATGATGCCGGGCTTCTCGCGGAACTGACGGCGCACCTCCTCGACGATCGCGCCGGCGGCGCGCCCGACCGCCGTCATGCCCATCGCGCCGAACAGATACGGCAACAGGCCGCCGAACAGCAGGCCCACCACCACATAGGGGTTGTTGAGCGAGAAGTCCGGATTGACGCCCTTGAAGTAGGCGTGGGCGTTACCGTCGCTGATGAAGAACTTGAGGTCCTGGTTGTAGGCCGCAAACAGCACCAGCGCGCCGAGACCGGCGGAGCCGATCGCGTAGCCCTTGGTCACCGCCTTGGTGGTGTTGCCGACCGCGTCGAGCGCGTCGGTCGACTTGCGCACCTCCTTGGGCAGCCCCGCCATCTCGGCGATGCCGCCGGCGTTGTCGGTGACCGGACCGAAGGCGTCGAGCGCGACGATCATGCCGGCCAGCGCCAGCATGGTGGCAGTCGCGATCGCAATGCCGAACAGGCCGGCCAGGCTGTAGGTGACGAGGATGCCGGCGATGATGACGATCGCGGGCAGCGCGGTTGCTTCCATCGAGACCGCCAGACCCTGGATCACGTTGGTGCCGTGACCGGTGACCGAGGCGGAAGCAATCGACTTCACGGGGCGATAGTCGGTGCCGGTGTAGTACTCCGTGATCCAGATGATCAGGCCGGTGACCACGAGACCCACCACGCCGCACCAGAACAGCGCCATGCCGGTGTACTCGACGCCGTCGAGCTTGCCGAAGCCGATCAGCCAGTTGATGACGGCGGCGACGCCGATCAGCGACAGGATGCCGGTGGCAATCAGGCCCTTGTACAGCGCACCCATGATCGACTGGCTCGCGCCGAGCTTGACGAAGAAGGTGCCGATGATCGAGGTGATGATGCAGATGCCGCCGATCGCGAGCGGCAGCGTCATCATATTCACCAGAATCGGCGTCTTGGCGAAGAAGATCGCGGCGAGCACCATGGTGGCGACCGCGGTCACCGCATAGGTCTCGAACAGGTCGGCCGCCATGCCGGCGCAGTCGCCGACATTGTCCCCGACATTGTCGGCGATGGTGGCCGGGTTGCGCGGATCGTCCTCGGGGATGCCGGCCTCGACCTTGCCGACGAGATCGCCGCCGACGTCAGCCCCCTTGGTGAAGATGCCGCCGCCGAGACGGGCGAAGATCGAGATCAGCGAGGCGCCGAAGCCGAGCGCCACCATGGCGTCGACCACGGTCCGGCTGCTCGCCTCCAGCCCGAGGAAATGAACCAGCACGATGAAGTAGATGGTGACGCCGAGCAGCGCGAGACCGGCGACCAGGAGGCCGGTGATCGCGCCGGCCTTGAAGGCGAGCTCGAGGCCGCCGGCGAGCGAGGTGGTCGCCGCCTGCGCGGTGCGGACGTTGGCGCGTACCGAGACGTTCATGCCGATGAAGCCGGCCGCGCCCGACAGGATGGCGCCGATCGCAAAGCCGATCGCAACCAGCACGCCGAGGAAGTAGGCCAGCAACAGAAAGATCACGATACCGACCATGCCGATCGTGGTGTACTGGCGGCGCAGATAGGCCTGGGCCCCCTCGCGCACGGCGCCTGCGATCTCCTGCATGCGCGGACTGCCTGCATCCGCGTTCAAGACCGACGACGTCGCCCAGATTGCGTAGACGACGGAAAGCGCCCCGCAGAGCACAATCAACCATAATGCTGTCATTGAATGTTGCCTCAGATCCTTGATGTAACCCCCGCGCCTTTTTGCTGGCGCTTATTTTTCGAGGATCATCCCTCCCCAAGAGAGGCATGTCCTCAAATCGGGCGAGACCTTGCCAAAATCGTTAACCCCGCGCAACGGCACCCAGGGCCGAAAACGCCGATATTGGCAGCTCTTTAGGAGGAAAGTCGCGGCTTGCGGCCGGGTGTACTAGAAATGGCTGTAGGACAGCCGCTCCAGCGTCTGTTCCCTGCCCTGTCCGTCGAGGAAACGCGGACCGACGCGGCCGCTGACGATCCGACCGATGGCGGCGACAGCAACGCCTGCGCCCTGCGCCGCCAGCGCAAAGGCGTCGGCGCGGTCCTGGGGCACAGCGCAGAGGATTTCGTAGTCGTCGCCGCCTGCGATCAGCGCCTCGACACCCACCACGCCCTGCGCAAGCAGCGAGGCGGCCGCCCGGGAGTGCGGGATGCGCGGCAGTTCGATCTCGGCCGACACGCCCGACGCTGCGCACAGCTTGGCGAGGTCCCCCGCCAGCCCGTCCGACACATCCATCGCGGCGCTGGCATGCTCGCGCACCGCCAGCGCCAGCGCGTTGCGCGGCTGCGGGATACGATACCGGGAGGCGAGCCAATCCCGGGCGGCGGCATCCTCAGCAAGCGCCGCAGCGACCGGACCGCCCCGCAATACGTCGAGACCGAGCGCGGCATCGCCGATCGTTCCGGTGACGAACACACGATCGCCGGCCTTTGCACCGGAACGGTGCACCATGCAGCCATCAGGCACCCGCCCGAACGCCGTGATCGAGATCATCAACGGTCCCGGCGTCGACACGGTGTCGCCGCCGAGCAGCGGGCAACCGTAGTGCGCGGCGTCTTCGCCGAGCGCAGCCGCGAACGGCTTCAGCCAGGCCTCCTCGACCGCGCGCAGCGCCACCGTCAGCACGAAGCCCGCGGGCACTGCGCCCTTGGCCGCAATGTCGGACAGGTTCACCCGCAACGCCTTGCGCGCCAGCGTATCGGGCGGATCACCGGCGAGAAAATGCACACCCTCGACGATCGCATCCGTCGTGACCACGATCTCCTCGCCGGCCGCCTTCAGCGCGCCGGCGTCGTCGTCGAGATTGAACGCTCCAGGGTCGGTCGCGAGCGGCTTGAAATAGCGCGCGATGAGGCTGTCTTCGCCGGATACCTGTTTGTCGCTCTGTGTCACGATAGCAGACCCGTCATCCTGAGGTGCGAGCGCTTGCGAGCCCCGAAGGATGCACGGTCGAGCTGCGACCGACCAACCACGCCGCCACCCTTCGAGGCCTCCGCTTCGCGACGGCACCTCAGGATGACGGCTACGGCGAGCAGCATCCGGCTATCTACCCCCGCACAAATTCATCGCCGCGGAACTGGCGCGCGATCTGGTCGAGCACGGCGTTCACCATGCCGGTCTCGTCCTTTTCGACAAAGGCATGGGCGACGTCGACATATTCGGAGACGACGACGCGGCCCGGCACGTCCTTGCGATGCTCGAGCTCGTAGGAGCCGGCGCGCAGCACGGCACGCAGGATCGCATCGATCCGCTTCAGCGGCCAGCCCTTCGACAGCGCGTCATCGATCAACGGGTCAAGCCTCGCCTGGTCGCGCACCACACCGGAGACGACATCGCGGAAGAATGCAGCCTCGGCCGGCAGGTATTTCTCACCTTCGACCTCGTTGCCGAGCCAGTGGCTCTCGAACTCCGCGAAGATGTCGTTGAGGCCGGCGCCGGCGATATCCATCTGGTACAGCGCCTGCACCGCCGCGAGCCGCGCGGCACCGCGCCGGTTGGCTTTCCTGTCGGGACCTTTCGCCGGCTTCTTGCTCTCTGCCATGGTCAGGCCTTTGCCAGACGGCGTTTGATGCGCAGCATCGCGAGCGCCGCGCGCGCCGCATCGCCGCCCTTGTTCAGTTCGCTGGCGCGCGCCCGTGCCCAGGCCTGCGCCTCGGTGTTGACGGTCAGGATGCCGTTGCCGAGCGGGAATTTCCGGCTGACCGCCAGATCCATCAGTCCGCGCGAGGACTCGTTCGACACGATCTCGAAATGGATGGTGTCGCCGCGCACCACGCAGCCGAGCGCGATGGCCGCATCATACGGCTTGCCGCCGGCTTCCGCCGCGTCGATCGCAATCGCGATCGCGGCCGGGATTTCCAGCGCGCCCGGCACCGTGATCACGTCATAGGTCACGCCGGCCGCCTTCAGCTCGGCCACCGCGCCCTCCAACAGCGCATCCTGGAGGTCGTCATAAAACCGCGCCTCGACGATCAGCGCGCGTGCGCCTGATATGTCGGTCTGGTCCTTCAGGGGTGCGCGCCGCGCGTCAGCCATTCTTCAATCCGTTTCATTCTGGTACCGGCGCGGTATGTAGTCGCCAGTGGTAGCCAAGCCAAGCATCAATGCTAGAGACGTCGTCATTCCGGGATGGTCCGAAGGACCAGACCGAAGATGCACAATTGTGCATCGGGGAATCTCGAGATTCCACAATGCGCAATTGCGCATTGGGGTTCGATGCTGACGCATCGCCCCGGAATGACCGCTGCGCCGTCACTTCATCTCCGACAGCCGCGCCGCGTAGCGGGCCATCAGGTCGACCTCGATATTGACCTCGCTGCCGGCCTTCCAGCCGCTCAGGGTGGTGACCTCCAGCGTATGCGGGATGATCAGCACCGAAAAGGTCACGTCATCGACCGTATTCACCGTCAGCGACACGCCGTCCAGTGTCACCGAGCCCTTGGCCGCGATGAACCGCGCGAGCTCACGGGTGGTTTTCAGCTCGAAACGGGCCATGTCGGGCAGATCGTCGCGCCTGACGATGGTCGCGATGCCGTCGGCGTGGCCGGCCACGATGTGGCCGCCGAGCTCGTCGCCGATCTTGAGCGCGCGCTCGAGGTTGAGCCGGGTTCCCTCGACCCAGCGCTTCGCCGTGGTCATGCCGAGCGTCTCGGCTGCGGCATCGACGTCGAACCAGGTCTTGCCGCCGGCCGTACCGGAGGCGACCACCGTGAGACAGACGCCGTTGCAGGCGATCGAGGCGCCGTCGGCGATCGTGGTCTGGTCGTAGTCGCAGGCGATCCGCATCCGATGCAACTGCCCCTGCGCCACCGGCTTCAGGTAGGTGATTTCACCGACATCGGTGACAATTCCGGTAAACATTACGCACGCTCGTAGATATCAAGACTGTCTTTGCCGAGCGTCTCGCTAGCACGAAGCCTGAACGACGGCGACTGCGTGATTGCGGCGAGCGGCAATGCGTCCAGCGCGGGAACGCCATCGGCGCCGACGCTCTCAGGCCCGCGCAACAGCCAGATCTCGTCGGCGAGGCCGGCAGCGACGAAAGACGACGCAACCCGCGCCCCGCCCTCGACCATCAGCCGCGTGATCCCTTTCTCCGCCAGCGTATGCAACACGGCTGGCAGATCGAGCCCGGGCAACGCCGCGGCCGAGGCGACGCGGATCACCTGCGCGCCGGCGGCACCGAGCTTCACCGCGGCAGGCGCTTCGGCCGTGTCAGATGTCATCACCCAGAGCGGCGTCTCGCGCGCGGAATGCACCAGGCGGCTGTCACCCGGCGTCCGCAAGGCGCGATCCAGCACGACGCGGACCGGCGAGCGCGACGCCATCCCCGGCAGCCGGCAGGTGAGCAACGGATCGTCGGCCAGCACCGTGCCGATCCCGACCAGGATCGCATCGCTCTGCGCGCGCAGCAGATGCACCCGGGTCCGCGCCGCTTCGCCTGATATCGCGACCGGCCGGTTGCCGGCGGCGCCGATCTTGTCGTCGGCCGATAGCGCTAGCTTGAGGATCACGTGTGGGCGCCCGTCACGGACGCGGCGGAAATGCCCGGCATGATCGCGCGCGGCCTCCGCCGCGCACAGCCCGACATCGACGGCGATGCCAGCCGTGCGCAGCCGGGCGTGGCCCTGCCCGGCGACTTCCGGATTGGGATCCTCGATCGCCGAAACCACGCGGGCAAGCCCCGCGGCGACGACGGCGTCGGCGCAGGGCGGCGAGCGGCCGAAATGCGAACAGGGTTCGAGCGTCACATAGAGCGTAGCGCCACGGGCGGCCGGACCGGCGCGCCCGAGCGCCTCCACCTCCGCATGCGGACGCCCGCCTGGATGCGTCCAGCCGCGGCCGACGATCACGCCGTCCTTGACGATCACAGCGCCGACCGCCGGGTTGGGCCAGGTCCGCCCCAGCCCCCGCCGGCCGAGCGCGAGCGCGAGCTGCATGAACCGAAAATCCGCTGCCTTCGCGTCCCGGGATTTTTGCGCGAGCTGATCTTCCAGAATGCGGAAGATCATTTCCGCAGCGTCGCGACCTGCGGGTCGTCCTCACCGTGCAGCTCGCCGAGCACGATCTCGAAGTCCTTGGCCTCGCGGAAATTGCGATAGACCGAGGCGAACCGCACATAGGCGACATCGTCGAGCTGGCGCAGATGCTCCATCACGATCTCGCCGATCGCCTCCGAGGACACTTCGGCTTCGCCGCCGCTCTCGAGCTCGCGCACGATCGCTGACACCGTCTTCTCCAGCCGCTCGGAATCCACCGGGCGTTTGCGCAAGGAGATCTGCAGCGAGCGCACCAGCTTGTCGCGGTCGAACGGCACGCGGCGGCCGTTGCGCTTGATCACGGTGAGTTCGCGGAGCTGCACCCGCTCGAAGGTCGTGAAGCGGAAGTTGCAGGCCATGCACACGCGCCGCCTGCGGATCACGGCGGAGTCCTCGGTCGGACGCGAGTCCTTGACCTGCGTATCAAGACTGTTGCAGCTCGGACAGCGCATCCGACGGGCCCCTTGGAGAGCGATACCTTACTGGTAGATCGGGAAACGGTCGGTCAGCGCCTTGACGCGCTCCTTGATCGCGGCCTCGACCAGCGGCGCTTTGCCGTCGGGCGACTGCGCGAGCGCGTTCAGCACCTCGGCGATCATGCCACCGACCTGCTTGAATTCCGCGACACCGAAGCCGCGCGTGGTCGCCGCCGGCGTGCCGAGCCGCAGGCCCGAGGTGACGAACGGTTTCTCGGGATCGAACGGGATGCCGTTCTTGTTGCAGGTGATGGCGGCGCGCACCAGCGCCTTCTCCGAGACGTTGCCCTTCAGCCCCTTCGGGCGCAGGTCGACCAGCATCAGATGGTTGTCGGTGCCGCCGGACACGATGTCGAGGCCGTGGCCGCGCAGCGTCTCCGCCAGCGCCTTGGCGTTCTCGACCACGTTCCGGGCGTAGACCTTGAAGTCCGGCCGCAGCGCCTCGCCGAACGCCACCGCCTTGGCGGCGATGACGTGCATCAGCGGGCCGCCCTGCAGGCCCGGGAAGATCGCCGAATTCAGCTTCTTGGCCAGCGTCTCGTCATTGGTGAGGATCAGGCCGCCGCGCGGACCGCGCAGCGACTTGTGCGTCGTGGTCGTGGTGACGTGGGCATGCGGCACCGGCGAGGCATGCACGCCGCCGGCGACGAGGCCCGCGAAATGCGCCATGTCGACCAGGAGATAGGCGCCGACGCTGTCGGCGATCTCGCGGAAACGCTTGAAGTCCCAGGCCCGCGAATAGGCCGAGCCGCCGGCGATGATCAGCTTCGGCTTGACCTCTTCGGCCTGCTTTTGCACCGCATCCATGTCGATGATCTCGTCCTCGCGCCGCACGGTGTAGTGCGCGGCCTTGAACCACTTGCCGGACATGTTGACCGGTGAGCCGTGGGTGAGATGGCCGCCGGCGGCGAGATCGAGACCCATGAAGGTGTCGCCGGGCTGCAGCAGCGCCAGGAACGCCGCCTGGTTCATCTGGCTGCCGGAATTGGGTTGCACGTTGGCAAACTGGGCGCCGAACAGCTTCTTGGCGCGATCGATCGCCAGGTTCTCGGCGACGTCGACCCACTCGCAACCGCCATAGTAGCGCGCGCCCGGATAGCCCTCGGCATATTTGTTGGTCATCACCGAGCCCTGTGCTTCCAGGACCGCCCGGCTGACGATGTTTTCGGAGGCGATCAGCTCGATCTCATGGCGCTGGCGGCCGAGCTCGCCCTTGATCGCGGCCGCGATCTCGGGATCGGCCTCGGCAAGACCGGCCGTGAAGAAGGAATCGGGCGCGGAAGCAGTCTTGGACGAAGAGGTCATCGGCGAAATATCTCCACCGCCGCAAGCCTTTACGCAGGATGCGGACGGTCACGAGTGGCGGTCGAAGCTGGTCGCAGAGCGTTACCACATCGGCCCAAAATGGCCAAGCGGTTGCGGTCCCCCACCACCGATTATGCCAGATATGGTGGGGACGGCAGGGATCCGCCAGATCGACCCGGGACCGGGTTCCCCTCGCCGCCCCGCGCGAAAGGCGACGAAATCGGCGGAACAGACGCCCGGTCCTGAGATTTCCGAAAGGCCGCAGCCGACGTTACATGACCGGCAACACCGTATGATAGAGCCGATCGGCAGGCGCCGATGGATCCTTTGCGGGGTCCATCACGTCATTATTAGTCGAGCGGCGCGAAACGCTGGCCGCGTCGGCGACGTGCAGAGCACGCATACGGCGTGCAGCATTTGCGGCAGGGAGCGCGGCTTCATTCGCGATCTGGACGATGAACAAGACGACCAAGGAACTCAAGCGACAAGCCCGGAAGGCCGAAGTCGCGGCAAAGGCGACCGCCGATGAGATCGTGACCAGCGAGCTGAAGGCGCTCGCGACGGCGTTTCGTGCGCAGGCCAAGGTCATCAAGCAGAACAAGAAAAAGAAGACCTCGCCGGCGTGAGCTTCGGCTCGCGCAATCGTGCGCGATTTGCACACGGCGATACCGCAGGCGACGTGCGCCGATGATTGATGGGCGCGCGTGTTTTTGTATATCACGCGGACCGTCGATTCCCTCCTCTCCACAGCGAGGCACAATTGAGACTGATCTACCTGACGGCGCTGCTCGCGCTGTCCGCGCCCGCTTTTGCCCAAGACCAACGCTTCCTCGACAGCCTGCGCAGGCTCGAACCGCAAACGAGGCTCGAGCAGGTCTGCGACTACGCCGTGATGTCCCGCATCGACCGCGACACCGGAAAGGAAGCCGACCGGGCGAAGTCGGACGTCACCTCCCGCCCCTCGCACGCCGGCAACACGATCACGGCGACGGGCGGCGCGTTCCGCAGCAACGGCCGATGGTACGGATTATCCTATGTCTGCCAGGGCACGCCCGATCACCTGCACGTAACGAGCTTGCACTACAAGATCGGCGGCACGATTCCGGAATCGAAGTGGGCCTCGCTCGGCCTCTGGCGATAGCAGCGACGCGCAAGCCGGCTCGCGAACCGGCGCGAGAGGTAGCGTCGAAGGGGCGGCTTCCTGAACGTGCGGATCAACGTCAAAATGCATTCTTGAATTGCGCGACATAGTCGGGGCTCCCATAGACCCACATGGGCTCGTCGCATTGTTGCGGACCTTGGTCGTTCATGCAGGCAGCACTCCATGGCGGAGCTGCGATCTGACGACCTACGATCCCACCCCCTTGCAGTCGACCGCCAATGATCGGTCGCTTGGCGAGGCGCGTGATAATGCGGTTTTTGTCAGCTTGCACATGAGCCGTGGCTTGCGTCGCGAGAAATGGCACCAGCAGTAATGCTGCCAGAAGGTATGCGATCTTCATTGTTCAGCCGCCTTGATTGAGCCTCGCGCGGGCGGAGGCATGTGCGCTAATGAATGGAAGACCGGGATTGGAGTCTGGATATTTCCGAATCACGCAAATGTTTGGCTTGATCGATGCATCGCGCGCAGCATGCGCAAAATGATCGAGGCTCCACGACCTCGGCGCCTGGCGGACTTCGGCAAATCGTCCGCCCGGTCGATTGATGGGGTCACAGCTCAATCCTCGTTGGCCCTGAACCGCCCCAATCCCTTCAGCACGAACGGCGCCAGCAGCGCGATCAGCGCGATCGCGAGCAGCGTCGCCGACATCGGGCTTTGCAGCAGCACCAGGGGATCGCCGAGGCTGATCGCCAGTGCGCGGCGCAACTGGCTCTCGGCGATCGGCCCAAGGATGAGGCCGATGACGACGGGCGCGATCGGAAAATCGAACCGGCGCATCGCAAAGCCCATCACACCGAACGCCGCCAGCATCGACAGTTCGACCACCGACGGCTTTGCGGCGATCGTCCCCATGGTCGCGAACACCAGAATGCCGGCATAGAGCCAGGGCTGCGGGATCGCGAGCAGCCGCACCCACAGGCCGACCAGCGGCAAGTTGAGCACCAGCAGCATGCCGTTGGCGATGAACAGGCTTGCGATCAGTCCCCACACCAGGTCGGGCCGCTCGGCGAACAACAGCGGTCCAGGGTTCAGGCCGTATTGCTGGAAGCCTGCGAGCATCATCGCCGCGGTCGCCGAGGTCGGCAGCCCCAGCGTCAACAGCGGCACCAGCGTGCCGGCAGCGGAGGCGTTGTTGGCGGCTTCCGGGCCGGCGACGCCTTCGATCGCACCTTTGCCGAATTCCTCCGGATGTTTCGTGAGCCGCCGTTCGGTGGAATAGGACAGGAAGGTCGGGATCTCCGCGCCCCCAGCCGGCAGCGCACCGATCGGGAAACCGAACAGCGTGCCGCGCAGCCATGGCTTCCACGACCGCCGCCAGTCCTCGCGCGTCATCCACAGCGAGCCGCGCACCGGCTCGAGCTTCTCCTCGGTATGATGGCAGCGCGAGGCGACGTAAAGCGCCTCCCCCACCGCGAACAGGCCGACCGCGAGCGTCGTCACCTCGACGCCGTCGAGCAGTTCAGGGATGCCGAAGGCAAGCCGCGCCTGACCGGTGAGCTTGTCGATGCCGACAAGCCCGAGCGTCAGGCCGATGAACAGGCTGGTCAATCCGCGAACCGGTGAGTCGCCGAAGGTCGCCGAGACGGTGACGAAGGCGACGCACATCAGCGCGAAGTAATCCTCTGGCCCGAAGCGGACCGCGACATCGACCAGCCAGGGCGCGAGGAAAGCCAGACCGATGGTGGCGATGGTGCCCGCTACGAACGAGCCGATCGCCGAGGTCGCGAGTGCCGGACCGCCGCGGCCGGCCTTCGCCATCTTGTTGCCCTCGAGCGCGGTCGCCATCGACGCGCTCTCGCCTGGCGTGTTGATCAGGATCGCGGTGGTCGAGCCGCCGTACATGCCGCCGTAATAGATGCCGGCGAACATGATCAGGGAGCCGCCGGGATCGAGCTTGTACGTCACCGGCAACAGCAACGCGACCGTCAGCGCCGGACCGATGCCCGGCAACACGCCGACCGCGGTGCCGAGGAATACGCCGATCAGCGCATAGAGCAGATTCATCGGCTGGATGGCGACCGCCATGCCATGCGCCAGCGCGGCGAAAGTATCGATCACAGCAGTCGCTCCAACGGGCCGGCAGGAAGGCTCAACGTCAACAGCTTGTCGAACGCGAGATAAATCAGGGTGGTCATGACGAGTGCGATTGCGCTGTCAGCCAGGATGGCGCGCCGGCCGAATGCGGCCGAGGTGGTGACGAACAGCGCCGAGGTGGCGAGGATGAAGCCGCCGCCGAAGCCGATGATCGCGATCAAGAGTGCAAGCCCGGCGATGATCAGCCACACCGGCCTGGGATCGGCGCTCTCGCGCGGCGGCAGGTTGCCGCGCAACGCATCGATCAGATTGCCGATGGCGAGCATGACGAGGCCGACGGCGATGACGACCGGCATCGCCTCGGGCCCCATTCCGTACATCGTTGTGGACGGCAGCTTGCTCGCATCCCAGACCAGCACCGCAGCAACCGCGGCAAGCGCCGCCGCGATGACAAGTCCCACACGATCGACACGCCGCGTCTGCCCGCCGCCGGAAGCACCGTCCGGCGTCATGACTTCACGAGGCCGACGGACTTCAGCACGTCGGTCACGCGCGCGGTCTCCTTCTTCAGGAACTCCGCAAACGCGTCGCCGCCGAGATAGGCGTCATCCCAGCCCTTCTGCTTCAGGATCTCCTTCCAGGCGTCGGACTTCACCATCTTCTCCACGGCGTCGCTCAACGTCTTGCGCTGCTCCGGCATGATGCCGGGCGGCGCAACCACCGAGCGCCAATTGGCCAGCACCAGATCGATGCCCTGCTCCTTGAAGGACGGGATGTCGACGCCTGACAGACGCTTCTCCGAGGTCACGCCGAGCGCCCGCAGCTTGCCGGCCTTGATCTGGCCCTCGTACTCGCTCAGCCCCGAGATGCCTGCCGTGACCTTGCCGCCGAGAATGGCGGCGAGCGATTCTCCGCCGCCGGAAAACGGAATGTAGTTGATCTTCTTGGCGTCGGCGCCGACCGCGCCGGCGAAAAGCGCGGCCATCACGTGGTCGACGCCCCCGGCCGAGCCGCCGGCAAAGGTGACCTTGGCGATATCGGCCTTGACGGCGGCCGCAAGATCCTGCGCCGTCTTGATCGGCGAATTCGCCGGCACGACGATGACCTGGATTTCTTCTGTGAGGCGCGCGATCGGCGTCACCTGATCGAGCGTGACCGGCGACTTGTTCATGGCGAGCGCCCCGACCATCACGAAGCCGTTCACCATCATCTGGTTGCCGTCGCCCTTGGCGCCGTTGACGAATTGCGCGATGCCGACGCTGCCGCCGGCGCCGGGGACGTTCGTCACCTGGACGCTGCGCGCGACACCGGAGGCCACGAGCGCCTGCTGCATCGATCGCGCGGTCTGATCCCATCCGCCGCCGGGCGCCGCCGGCGCCATCAGCTTGAGCTCGAGCTGCTGCGCGGTCGCTGTATGGCTTGCGCCCAGCATCAGCGCGACAATCGCGCCGAGCAGGCGCATGCGAGACGGGATCATGGGGCTCCTCCTGAATTTGCGGCCTGCCGATCGCTGGCTGCATCCGGTCACGTGGTCGCATCGGCGGTCGGAAAGCGGTCCCATCAGAAGGAATCGCTCGCCGACGTCGGGTCTGCGTGTCCCTAGCGACCATTCGCCACAGTCTTCGGCAAGCCGGGCGGCTCGATTACTCCGTGCAGCAAATCGCCGCATCCCGTAGGTGGTTTTTTCGCTTGCTTTGATTCGGACGGTCCGCCAGCGCCCCTCTAACCGGCCGCGGGTTTGCCGGCGTTCTTGGCGCCGTTCCCGCCACAAGCCATCCAGCCGCACCACGAGCGCGGTCGGGCGGGAGCCAAAAAATTTTTCAGCCGAATTCTTGACAGCGCGATCGCTTTTTTTATCTTTTTTGTCGCCGGTTTTCCCCTGTGGGGCTGGTGCCTGGTCGCCGCTCGGGTCCAGGCGAGACGGGCACCGGTCGTGTCCGGTGCCGTTCATATCCATCTTGCTCTCTGGAGGATTTGGTTATGCGCAGCTACGACTTCTCTCCCCTGTTCCGGTCAGCCATCGGATTTGACCGGCTTTTTGATCTCGCCGAAGCAGCCCACCGGGCGGGCGAGGACAACTACCCTCCCTACAATATCGAACGGCTAGCGGAAGACCGTTACCAGATCGCGCTTGCGGTCGCCGGCTTCGCGCCCGATGAGATCTCGGTTACGGCAGAGCAGAACATTCTGACGATTGAGGGTGCCAAGGTCGAAAAAGCCGACCGCGAGTACATCTATCAGGGCATCTCGACCCGCAGATTCAAGCGACAATTCAGCCTGGCCGACCACGTCGAGGTCAAGAGCGCCGCGTTCGACAACGGTCTTCTCAAGATCGAGTTGGCGCGCGAAGTGCCGGAGGCGATGAAGCCGCGACGCATCGCGATCAACGAGACATCGAGCAAAGCGCCGCGACAGCTCGAAAGCGTCGCCGCCTGATCCAATCGACGAAGCCGCGCCTGACCGACCGGCGCGGCTTCGCTCCTCAGCAACTCGTCTTCAGAATGGAGGCATCCGATGCGGCCGACGACCGCGCCTGCTCATAACGTTGTTGGTTTCAGCCTGCCAATTCACAACGAGCACCACTATGAAGCCCCGCACGATGTGGTGCGGGACTCGCGCCTGACCATGGCGGAGAAGCGCGCCATATTGGCGTCCTGGGCCTCGGACGCCAGCGCCGTCGCGTCCAATCCTGCTCTGCGCGCTCCCCGAGGGCTCAGATCGCCCGTTCCCGTCAGTGAAATCCTGGAGGCGCTGCGTATCCTCGACAACGATCCTCCCGATCCGCCAGGCGGACGCCCCGCCCGACTGCACTCCGTCGACCGTTGCTTGGCGGCATAGGGAGGGCGAGATGGCAAATACCAAATTGCCGAAGCACGTCGTCGATAGGCTCGAGGGACGCTGGTGGTCGAGATTCGAACAGGCAAGACAGCGGGGCTCGGAACTGTTCGACCACCAGCTTGAGCAACTGCGCGCTCATCGCAACAACATTCGCCGGTATCGGCGATTGCTGCAGACCCAACTCTCCGATCTCGAACGCCAGTTCATCGAAAGACGGCTCCATGAAGAGGTCGCAGCGATGCGAGGTCTCTCGGCCGCCATTCCGCCGCTGCCGGCTCCCTCGCTCGATGGCGTTCCTTGCGAGGAGCTCCAACCATGAATGAGCTGCGACAACTGCTTGTACGAGGCAGCGAAAAGATCATCGGCCACTATCAATTCCTGCTCGACACCGCCGCGTCGGAAGGCGAGCGCGAACGTTTCAGACGGAGGATCGAGGAGGAACGCCGGATATTGAACCGGCTGCTCGATCATCCCCATCAGACGGCACGCGCTGCCTGAGGTGGTCGGCGGCGCAGAACCGATGTCGGTCGCGGCATTCCCCGCGGCCGGCACTCAACCTACCGGGCTCTCGCCCTTGATCTCGTCGAACCGGCCGAGCCGATACACCAGCACCGAGATCAACCACGCAGCGATGAACACGGCCACGATGAGATATCCGAGCAGGCTGAAATCGTCGCTGATCTTGCCGACGAGTTCCCAGAACGGTCCTTGAAGGTCGAGCTTGCTCGCGATGAGGCCAAGCGCCTCGATGCCGCCGATCAAGAGCGCAACGATGATCGAGATCAGCGTCATGGTCAGATTGTAGTAGAGCTTGCGCACCGGCTGCCGGAACGCCCAGCCATAGGCCTGAACCATGATGATGCCGTCGGCGGTGTCGATCAGCGACATGCCGGCGGTGAACAGCGCCGGAAATACCAGGATCGACCATACCGGCAAGCCGGCGGAGCCCTGCGCGGCGGAAATTCCGATCAGGCCGATCTCGCTCGCGGTGTCGAATCCCAGGCCGAACAGAAAGCCGAGCGGGTACATCTGCCAGCTCCTGGTGATCAACGCGAACAGCGAGCGCAGCATGCGGGCAAAGAAGCCGCGCTGTTGCAGCAGCTCGCGAAGCTCCTGCTCGGTGGCGTGATCGCCGCGGCGGGACGCCTGAAAGGCGCGGTAGACCGAGATCAGGATCATCGTATTGATCAGGGCGATCACCAGCAGGAAGACGGCAGACACCCCGGTCCCGATCACGCCGCCGAACGCCTTGAAGCCCTCGAACCTGGCTTCGAGGGCGCCAACCGAGACCGCAACCAGCAAGGAGGCCGCGATCACCACCGTCGAATGGCCCATCGCGAAGAACAGGCCGACGGCCAGCGGCCGCTTGCCGTCCTGCATGAGCTTGCGCGTGACGTTGTCGATCGCCGCGATATGGTCGGGGTCGACGGCGTGACGAAGCCCGAGCGTGTAGGCAAGCGATGCCGTTCCAAGCAGCAGCGGATAATCGCGAAAGCTGAGATAGGCCCAAAGCCAGACCGCGACGTTCACCAGAATCAGCAGCGCACCGAGACAATACGCCTTCGCCTTGGCATCCGCCGCTTCGTCGTCGAACAGTCCTAAGATCAATGCACGCCCGCCATCGCCGGTCACCAGCGATCCCCGCTGGATCTCTGCAGTTCGATTTGCCCGGCGCCTGGACGCTAGCCGCACCTGTATGACGATACAATACGAATATCATACCGCATCCAAGTCGCCGTCTGCGGGTGTTGCGCCTCTACGTGATGAGGGCGAAGCGAAGATGCAAAGCTCGGACAATTCATGTCGCGAGAACGCGGATTTACGAGTCACAAGCGGCGCCACCCCTTCGCCGTCGTCCCGGCGAAGGGGTGAAGCGAGCTGCGACCGCTCGGCTCATGCACCGACGTCTCTGGAATACTGGGTCACCCGCCGTCGCGGGTGACGACGCCCGCTGTTTGCCGGTTGAATCGGAATTTGCGTCGCGTCATTGCGCGAGCGCGGCGACACATCGCCCAATGACGGGCGGGAGCCCGCCGCTCGCTACAGCCCGGTATACCCGGCCTTCACATGGTCCGCGCTGCCATCGAGCTGCCGCAGATAGGTCAAACCGCAGACGGTCAACCGGTGCGGGTCGGTCTCGCCGGCCTCGAACAGCGTCCGCACGTACTCGGTCACCTTCGCGCGCGCTTCGTCGCTCGCTGCGGCCGTGCGATTGAGCAGCAGATCGTAGGTCAGCATGATGCGATCGATGGCGGCTTCCATTGATGTCTCCGGGTTAACGCTCAAGCGACGACCAGCGTCTCGGCCTCAAATTGCGCGATCGCCTTGTTGGCGAGGCGAATCCTGTTCAGCTCACCGTGCTGGAACAGCTTCACGATGATGCCGAGCAGGCGCTCGTTGGTGACGAATGTGTCGGGAATCGCGCCGGATTTGCGCAGATAGTTCGATGCGATCGCGTAGGCGTCACCGACGACCTCGACGTTCAACACGATCTGCATCTCGCGCTCGACCACCATATTCCCAGTCTCCATTGGGCTGACAATAAGCCGTAAGGACGGACTTGGTTCCTCGTCGCGGCGCTTTTTTTCGCAGATGCAGCATGACAAAACGCACCGGCCGGGCATGGCCGATGCGTGTCTGGAGGATGGCTGCCGGTCTTCTGGATTGGCCGGCTTGGCCGTCAGGCGGGAAAGATGGGGCTTAGAGGCGATAGAGGATCTGGTCGGTCCAGAACCGCTCGAGACGGTGCAGCGACTTGTTGAGGCTTGCGAACTCTTCGTTCGAGATGCCGCCGACCTGCTCCACCGTTTTGACGTGCTTCTGATAGAGCGCGTCGACGATGCGGCGGACCTCCTGGCCCTGCGCCGTCAAACGAATACGAACCGAGCGACGATCGACGCGCGAGCGCTGATGATCGAGGAAGCCGAGCTCGACGAGCTTCTTCAGATTGTAGGAGACGTTGGAGCCGAGATAGTAGCCACGGGTGCGCAGCTCGCCGGCGGTCAGCTCCTTGTCGCCGATGTTGTAGAGGAGCAGCGCCTGCACCGAGTTGATGTCGGCACGGCCGCGGCGATCGAACTCGTCCTTGATGACGTCGAGGAGCCGGCGATGCAGCCGCTCCACCAAAGTCAGTGCTTCGAGATAGAGCGGCTGCACCGGCGATTGACCGGTAGCGCGATCAGCGGCTTCCACCGCCGTTGTCGCAACGGCTTTGATCATGACACTTCCCCTGTTGTCGTTTTTATCGACTTATTCGACGAAACTTGTGTCCCGCCTGATAGGTGCAACGTAAGGGGGCCGTTTGAAGATCAGCTTAAATAAGACAATAAAGAGATCATGAATTTAAGACAGTGAATCGCGGATTAAGCTCGTAGATCAAGGACTTTCGGCAACTTTTCATTGACGGTGGCGTGCCCTTTGTTCACGCTTCGTCTGCCTGCCCTGTCGCATTCGGAAACAGCTTCGTCTGAATTCGAAACGGTGACGTAACAGGTGTGAGGGAACCCTCTACGGTCACCGAACGGTTACCGGAAAAATCTCGAAAAATCTTACGGGATCGAATGATGGATTCTGCACGCGATGCGCGCAGTGGCGGCGTGTGCGCCGCGCTCCCGTTCCCGGCGCCCCGCTCGCAACAACCGGGGCCCGCCGTCGGCCAGCGCAAAGCCGACTGGCAAATATGCCGAGATCCGGTAATCGATCCCGACGGCGATCCCGCAGGCGCGCTCCCGATGGGGTGTTTCGATAGGGTGCGCGGTCTGTGACACCCACCTAGCAGATACAGCGATCCTGTCTTCTCATCGCGCGCACGAGCGCCATGAAGTGTGCCGCTTCGTGCGCGAGGCGCTACGGCGGCCGTTCGCGCGCCGCCATCCAGGCGAGCGCAAGATAGGCGGCGAGCATCACCGCCTCGAACCCGACCACCATCAGGCTGCCGCCATAGATCGCCGGAAACATCAGCTCGATCACCGCCATCGATACCACGGTGGTCAGCCACACCACGGCCCCCCACGGGGTCGCAAGCCACAATCCAACCGCGGCGACCAGCTCGATCACGGCGAAATAGACCGTCGCGGTCTGCCAGGCCCAGGACTGGTTCTCGAAGGCCTCCTCCTCGCCGCCGACGAAGCCGGTCACCTGAGCCCAGTGATAAAGACCCTTGGCGATCGACACGACCGCCATGATGCGCAGGAAGATGACGAGGCGGCGCGTCCACGCATTCTCATCCGGCTCGATACGGTCAGAGGAGATTCCGCCGACCGTCATGGCGTTGTCCCGCGACTGGTCGCGCGCAGAAGTGTCAGACATGCGAATCGCCGCGCAAGGGCTGCAAATTGGGGTTCATGGCGGCAGTCTTGGCCCGCCGTCACCGCAAAATCAATTGCCGTTGCGGCAAATCGAGGGCGTCAGGACGCAATGCCAAGGAAGCAATGCCAAGGGCGCAATGACGGCGCCCCCTGAAAGATGCTAGAAATGGACTTATATCAGATCCGGCCTAACCCGCCGTTGAGGAGACGTAACACATGGCGATCAAATTCGGGCGTCCGATCGAACTGCGCGACGCGCCGCGGCGTCAGGCCGACACCCTTGCCTCGCCGTCGCTCGACCTCGCGATCCGCATGCGCCGCAACCGCAAGTCGGAATGGGCGCGGCGCCTGGTGCGCGAGAACGTGCTGACGACCGACGACCTGATCTGGCCGATGTTCGTGGTCGACGGCCGCAACGCGCGCACTCCCGTTGCCTCAATGCCCGGCGTCGAACGGCTCACCGTCGACCAGATCGTCCGCGACGCCGAGCGCGCCGCCAAGCTCAACATCCCCTGCATCGCGCTGTTCCCCTTTACCGAGCCGTCTCTGCGCGACGAGCAGGGCTCGGAGGCGCTCAACCCCGACAATCTCGTCTGCCAGGCGGTGCGCGCGATCAAGACGGAGTTTCCCGATATCGGCGTGCTCTGCGACGTCGCGCTCGATCCGTTCACCAGCCACGGCCATGACGGGCTGATCGAAGGCGGCAAGATCCTCAACGACGAGACGGTCGCGGTGCTGGTGAGGCAGGCGCTGACACAGGCCGAGGCTGGCTGCGACGTGATCGCGCCCTCCGACATGATGGACGGCCGCGTCGGCGCGATCCGCGAGGCGCTCGACGACAATGGCTTCGGCGACGTGCAGATCATGTCCTACGCGGCGAAATACGCCTCGGCCTTCTACGGCCCGTTCCGCGACGCGATCGGCTCGGCCAAGACGCTGACCGGCGACAAGCGCACCTATCAGATGGACTGCGGCAATTCCAACGAGGCGCTGCGCGAGGTCGAGCTCGACATCGCCGAAGGTGCCGACATGGTGATGGTGAAGCCGGGCATGCCCTATCTCGACATCGTGCGCCGCGTGAAGGACACGTTCGCGATGCCGACCTTCGTGTATCAAGTGTCCGGCGAGTACGCGATGATCGCCGGCGCCGCCGCCAATGGCTGGATCGACGGCGAGCGCGCGATGATGGAGAGCCTGATCGGTTTCAAGCGCGCCGGTGCCGACGGCATCCTGACCTATTTCGCGCCGCAGGCGGCGGAGAAGATCAAGGCGGAGCGCTGAGGTGTAGCAAGTGGGGGAGTAGCGAGTGGAAACGCGCTCCCTATTCGCTATTCACCATTCGCTATTCACCCCTGCCCCCTTGGCAGGTCGGGCGCCGCTTCCCATCTCCTCGACGGGACTCTCATTGGAGGTTGGTCATGTCCTACGGCAATGACGGTGGCACCTGGCGCAACGACGGCGGCGTTCCGCCGCATGCGTTCGATCCCTGGACGCAGCCGGAACTGTTCCGCGGCGTGCTGACCCGACGTGTGTTCGCGTTCCTGATCGATCTTCTGGTGCTGTCGGTGCCGGTGATCCTCGCGGTGCTGTTCATCGCGATTTTCGGCATCGTCACGCTCGGCCTCGGCTGGGCGCTGTTCTGGCTGGTGTCGCCGGCCTCGATCATCTGGGCGATTGTCTATTACGGCGCCTCGATCGGCGGCCCCCATTCGGCCACCATCGGCATGCGCATGATGGATCTGGAGCTGCGCACCTGGTACGGCGCCCCCGGCTACTTCGTGCTCGGCGCAGTCCATGCCGTGCTGTTCTGGGCGACGGTCTCGTTCCTGTCGCCCTTGGTGCTGCTGGTCGGCCTGTTCAACGGCCGCCGCCGGCTGCTGCACGACATCATCTTGGGAACCGTCATTATCAACAGCTCGGTCCGGGCCCCGGTGGCGCCGGCCGCGCGGGCCTATTAGGCCCGCTTAAACCAATTGACCGCTAGCCTCTGGAGGGCGATGTTCATTCGGCTGCCTGTTTTGTGTGGAGCCTGACGATCCGACGTGACCCAGCACTCGCGTGATACCCCGCAGTTCTATCTGACCGCGCCCTCGCCCTGCCCCTATCTGCCGGGCCGGCACGAGCGCAAGGTGTTCACGCATCTGGTCGGCGACAAGGCCGGCGACCTCAACGACTTGCTCACGCATGGCGGCTTCCGCCGCAGCCAGTCGATCGCCTACCGGCCGGCCTGCGACCAATGCCGGGCCTGCGTCTCGGTCCGGGTCGTCGCCAATGAATTCCGCCCCTCTCGCAACTTCCGCAAAGTGCTCGCCCGGAACGCCGACATCGTCGGCGAACAGCGCAGCGCTGTGCCGACCTCCGAGCAATATTCGGTCTTCCGCGCCTATCTCGACCGCCGCCACCGCAACGGCGGCATGGCGGACATGACGGTGCTCGACTACGCGATGATGGTCGAGGACAGCCACGTTGAGACGCGGATCATCGAATATCGCAAGCGCAGCGCCGATAGCGGCATCACCGGCCGTGGCGATGAGCTGGTGGCGGTGGCACTCACCGACGTGCTCAGTGATGGGCTGTCGATGGTCTATTCGTTCTTCGAGCCGTCGCAGGAAAGCCGCTCGCTCGGCACCTTCATGATCCTCGACCATATTGCCCGCGCTCGCCGGCAGGGCCTGCCCTACGTCTATCTCGGTTATTGGATCGAGGGGTCCACGAAGATGGACTACAAGAGCCGCTTCCTGCCGCAAGAGCGGCTCGCGCCAAGCGGCTGGCTGCGCGTCGACGCCGCCGGCGAAGCGCTGGCGGAGCCGCAGGACTGATCCTCGTTACCCGAAGAACGTATCGATCAAGAGCTTGACGTTCAGGATCACGATCAGGCCGGCAACGATCCATGCCGCGGCCGCAACCGGCACAGAGATCGCGAACCCGCCCATCTTGCGCTTGTCGGACACGAAACGAACCAGCGGGATCACCGCGAACGGCAGTTGCATCGACAGCACGACCTGGCTCAGCACCAGAAGCTGCGCCGTGCCGCTCTCGCCATAGAGTGCGGCAACGGCGATGACCGGAATGATGGCAATGCCGCGCGTCACCAGCCGTTGCGCCCAATCCGGCAGCCGCAGGTCGAGAAAGCCCTGCATCACGATCTGGCCGGCCAGCGTCGCCGTCACGGTGGAGTTGAGGCCGGATGCGAGCAGCGCCACCGCAAACAGCGTCGAGGCGATTCCGAGGCCGAGCAGCGGCGACAATAGCTCGAAGGCCTGATCGATCTCCGCGACATCGGAATGGCCGCTCCTGTGGAAGGTCGCGGCCGCCAGCACCAGGATCGCGGCGTTGACGAACAGCGCCAGCATCAGCGCGATGGTGGAATCGAGCGTCGCCCATTTGATGGCGTCGCGGCGGCCTTCGTCGGTGCGCGGATAGGCGCGGGTCTGCACGATCGAGGAATGCAGATAGAGATTATGCGGCATCACGGTGGCGCCGATGATACCGATCGCGATGTAGAGCATCTCCGGATTGCTGACGATCTGGCGCGACGGCATGAAGCCGCCGATCACGGCGGCGACCGGCGGCGCGGCGGCGGCGATCTGGACCACGAAGCAGACCGCGATGACGATCAGCAGCGCGACCACGAAGGCCTCCAGGAAGCGGAAGCCGCGGTTCATCAGCAGCAGCAGCAGGAAGGCGTCGAGCGCGGCAAGCAGCGCGCCGCCGACCAGGGGAATGCCGAACAACAGCTTGAGCGCGATCGCGGTGCCGATCACCTCGGCGAGGTCACAGGCGATGATCGCGGCCTCGCAGGCAAGCCAGAGCAGGAAATTCACCGGCCGCGAATAGGTCGCGCGGCAGGCCTGCGCCAGATCGCGGTCGGTTGCGATGCCGAGCCGAGCCGCCAGCGCCTGCAGCAGGATTGCCATCAGGTTCGAAAGCAGGATGACCGACAGCAGCGTGTAGCCGAACTTGGATCCGCCCGCGAGGTCGGTGGCCCAGTTGCCGGGGTCCATGTAGCCGACCGATACCAGGTAGCCCGGTCCGGCGAACGCCAGCAGTCGCCGCCACCACAACCCACCCCTGGGAACCGCAACCGTGGCATTCACCTCGGGCAGACTTCGGGCATGGCCGGCATCCCGGCGCCAGCCGACAGTGGCTGACTGGGAACCGGAACCAGAAACAATGGTCACTTCAGGTGATCGGGCATCCATGCCCATAAAGATGGCCGAACCACCTCCTTAATGCAACTCATTTGCAACTGCATCTAGGCTCACGAAGCCGCGACCATTTGGGGCCTCGCAGAGCCGCCGCGACACGGGCGCTTCCTCAGCGGATCCGTTGGTCGGCGCGCTTGCTGGGAAACAAATCGCGGGTCCCAAGCTGAACCCCGATGCATGAGCCGTCTCCAATGTCAGTTTCGCAACTGCCGCCGCACGGCGGGGCTTTGCTCTGGTGTTGTCGGGAAACGGGTGGGATCGGACGTCTTTCAACCACACACTATGGCCAGATCGAATTCTCAGGGAATCTGCCATGTCCGCCGATACGCAACACCTGCCAGCCACGTTCAATCGCCTGGCTTGGTCCAACCTCGCCGCGCAGTCGGCCGAGCAGATTGCTCTGGCCGCCGCTCCCATCGTCGCGGTGCTGCTGCTCGGCGTCGGCGAGGGTCAGACCGGCCTGCTGCAGACCGCGCTGACGCTGCCCTTCATCCTGTTCGCCATTCCCGCGGGCCTGCTCGCCGACCGGGTGTCGCGGCGCTGGGTGATGGCGGGCTCCGAGGCGCTGCGCGCGGCCGCGCTCGCGATCATCCTGCTGTCGATCTGGCTCGGCTTCCTGACCCTGCCCTTGCTCGCTCTGCTCGGCTTCATCGCGGTCTGCGGCACCGTCGCCTACAGCGTCGCCGCCCCCGCGCTGGTGCCGTCGCTCGTGACGTCGCAGCAATTGCCGGCCGCGAACGCCCGCATCGAATTGGCCCGCACCGTGGCCTTTGCCAGCGGTCCCGCGCTCGGCGGCGTGCTGGTCGGCTGGGTCGGCGCGGCCCCTGCGTTTGGCTTCGCCGCGGCGCTGTCGGCGATCGCGGTCGTGCTGCTGGCCGGACTTTATGAGCCCGCACGCCCGGCGGCGCCGCGGCGCCATCCGCTGCAGGACATCAAAGAAGGTGCCGCCTTCGTGTTGCACCACGCCCTGCTGCGGCCGGTGTTCATCACCCAGTTCATCTTCAACACGGCCTCCTTCCTGCTGCTCGCCGTGTTCGTGCCCTATGCGGTGCGCCATCTCGGACTCAGTGCGACCGGTGTCGGCACGACGCTCGCAATGTATGGCGTCGGCATGGTGGTCGGTGCCCTGTTCGCAACCCGCGTGATGAAGCGGCTGGCGTTCGGCACCGTGATCGGGCTCGGCCCGGTGACCGGCTTCGTCGCAGCCACCGTGATGGCGCTGACCACCTGGGCTCCGACGCCGCTGCTCGCGGGCCTCAGCTTCTTCCTGCTCGGCGTCGGCCCGATCCTGTGGGTGATCTCGACCACCACCCTGCGCCAGTCGGTGACGCCACCCTCCCTGCTCGGCCGGGTGTCGGCGATCAACATCATGAGCTACGGCGCCCGCCCGCTCGGCTCCGCGCTCGGCGCGATCGTCGGCGGTCTCTACGGCGCCGAAGCCTGCCTGTACCTCGCGGCCGCGATCTTCGCCGCGCAGGCGCTGGTGATCCTGATGTCACCGGCCGTATCGCTGACGCGGCAGCCCGACATGGTCGGCGAGCCGGCTCGCTGCTGAATAGCCCCGGCCCCAGCGTCATTGCGAGGAGCGAAGCGACGAAGCAATCCATTTCTCCATAAGGGGAGACGTGGATTGCTTCGCTTCCTTCGCTCGCAATGACGCTGAGAAGGCCTAGCTCGCCAGGTAGCGCTCGTACTTGCCGCCGACAACCTCGTCGGCGGCGACGGCCGGATCGAGCGTATAGAGATCCTGCGCATGGCCGATCCCGCGCAGCACGAAGCGACCGGTCGAGACCAGATAGTTCCGGCCCGCGGCGTCGAGACCGGTACGGAAGGCCGTCGACGTCAACAATTCCCGGTCGACCGAGGCACACATCGAGGCAATCCTGCTGACCTCGTTGACCGCGGGTCCGACCACGGTGAAATCGAGCCGGTCCTCGCTGCCGATATTGCCGTAGAAGACCTCGCCGACATGAAGGCCGACATAGGCCGTAGTGGTCGGCCTGTCTTCCGAGGCGCGACGCGCGTTCAGCGTATCCATATTGCCGCGGAATTTGTGCTCGGCCCGAAGCGCCGCCCGTTTCGCGTTTGCCATGTTCTCGCTGGTGAACATCGCCAGCACGCCGTCGCCGATCAGCTTGAGGACCTCGCCGCCGGCGTCATGGATCGCGTCGATCGAAGCCTGCGCGTAATCGTTGAGGAAAGGGATGATCTCGTCCGGGCCGATGCGCTCGCTGATCGCGGTCGAGCCGCGGACGTCGGAGTACCACAACACGGCCTTGATCTTCTCGGTGACACCGCGCTGCATGCGCCCACGCAAGACCTGCTCTGCCGTCTCGCGTCCAAGATAGACCCGCCCGAGCGTACGGGCGATCTCGACCTGGGCAGCCGACTTGATGGCGAGCCCGAGCACCGGCACCAGGTCGCGCAGCGCAGCCATGTGGTTTACGTCGAACCCACCCGAATGCCGCGTCGTGTAGTAAGAATAGAAGCAATCCATCTCCCCGATCGTGCCCGCCTCGCCGAAGCGATGCACGAAGGCAGCGAAATGCTTGTGGCCCTTCTCCGCAAGCTCACCGACCATCGAGAAATCGAGGGCGGCGCTGTCGGTGAGATCGATCATCATCTCATCGTGGCCGTGCTCGAGCATGTGATAGAAGGCCGACCGCCGCCAGGTCTGGCTCGCCTCGCCGGTGCTGGTCGAGCCGTATTCGAAGATATCGGCCTCGTTGCTTTCGCCGTCGTTCCAGCGGAACCCACGGCCCTCGAAGATTGGATGCAGCGTATCGATAAAGACGATCGCCCGGGACAGCGGCATGCCCGCGGCGCGGCAGCGCTCACAAAAGCCGCGCAGCAGATCGTTTTCGGGCAAGCCCTTGAGACCCTGGCTGACCAGCCAGTTCGTCAGGCGCAATCGAGACGTCAGTTCCATGGGTGGATTATGCCGGTCAACTGGTGCGGGAGATAGGCTCGTGGCCGCGTGCCAGGCCGTGACCGGGCGCGGGTCTCCAACAAATGCGAATCCGGATGCCGCAATGCAAGCCTGCGGCACGGCGTTTTCCCTGGAATGCAACCTTTCGAAGGAGCCCGCTTTGCGCTTCCCTTTGCGCGGTCTTTGGCGCACAAAATCGGCATGGATAACGACACCGGCCCGAACTCCGCGGTCCAACGCTTTGTGCAATGGGCGATCAAGCCGCCGCAATCCTATGCGGTCTATCTGGTGTGTCTAATTTTGGTCTTCACCCTGTCGTTCTACGCCGGCACGTTGAAGCCGAAACAGGCGCCTGCCTTGTCGCCGGTCGCCACACCGGCCGCGCCGCGAGGATAGCTAGGAGGGTCGCAAGACGGCACCGCCATACCCGTCAGGCGTCCGAGGTTGCGATCCAGATTCCGGCGAACACTGCGATTAGACCGACCACGAGATTGGGCGTGATCGGTTCGCCGACCAACTGCGTCGCAAGCAACCCCGCAGCGACCGGATTGATCGTCATGGTGTTGGCGACGCGGGTCGGTGACGCCCGCTCTAACGCCAGCACCCACAGGATGAAGGCCAGCGCCCCACCGGCTACTCCGAGATAAAGTCCGGCGATCCATTGCGGCGCCGCAAAATCACGCAGCGTTGCCACGCTGCCGGTGAACAGTCCCACGACCACCAACGCAACGGCACCGGTGCCCATGCCGACGGTGAGGAAGCCGAGCGCGCTCGAGCGGCGGATCAACGGCCGCGACAAGACGTTATAGAACGCCATGCACAGGACGGCTGCCGCCATGATCAATTCGCCGCGCCACGCGCCCGCTGGCGCCGCCGATAGCCCGGATGCCAGTGCTGCGCCTACTCCGAAGACCGCGATCACGACACCGATCGATTTGCGTGGTGTCAACGGCTCGACCCGAAGCGCGGCACCGACCACCATGGTGGAGAGCGGCAGCGTCGCCAGCGCAAGGCTCGCACGCGCCGCCGTCGTGTAGGATATCGCGGTGTTGTAGAGCACGAAGAACACGCCGAAGAAGGCGAAGCCAAGCGCAGCGACTGCCAGCGAGTCATCACGTCCCGGCCACTTTGCATGCAGCAGCAGCGCCGCGGGAAGAACACAGAGAAAACCGATGACCCAGCGCAGGATCGCGAGTGTGATCGGATCTGCATTACCGGCAAGATAACGTGTGATCGCCGCCGCCGTGCCGCCGAGACAGCTCGAAATCAACGCGATCGCAACGCCGATCCATTCACTCATGCCAGGCCCGATGCGTTTCGATTTGGCTTATGCCATCTTGCCCGGCAAGATCATCTCGGCAACTACTTGGCAGGTATTCATGTCGCAGCAGCACGATTTCGCCGCGAGCTTGCGTGGGTGGCGGCAGCGCAAGGGCTATTCGCAGCTCGAGCTCGCCGGACGCGCGGACATCTCGCAGCGCCATCTGAGCTTTCTGGAGCTCGGACGCGCTGCACCGAGCCGCGACATGGTGATCCGCCTTGCAACCGCGCTCGATGTGCCACTGCGCCAGCAAAATGCGCTACTGGTCGCAGCCGGCTTCGCGCCGGTTTGGCGGCAAACCGACCTTGGCGCTCCCGAGCTTTCCCAAGTCCGTCACGCGCTGGATTTCATGCTGGCCCAGCAGGAGCCCTTCCCCGCCGTCGTGGTCGACCGGCACTGGAATTTGCTGTTGGCCAATTCAGGTGCTGGACGACTAGTGGAATTCCTGGTCGGGCCGCTGGCTTCCGGTGCGCCGGTGAATCTTGCCGATGCGCTGGTCGCCCCCGACGTGTTGCGGCCGCATCTCACGAACTGGACTGAGGTTGCCGCCTATTTCGTCCGCAGCGTCGAGGCTGATGCTGCCGCCGACGGCACCGCCGGCACTGCGGACTTACTCCGACGCCTGCGCGCTTATAATGGTGTGGCGGCGGCGCTTGGCGCGCAACCGGCGACGTCGCCGCCCGATCCAGTTCTCCCCATGCGTTTCCGCAAGGGCAACGTCCAACTGCAATTGTTCACCACCATTGCGACGCTGGGGATCCCTCAGGACATCACGCTACAGGAGCTGCGGATCGAGAGCTTCTTCCCGATGGACGAGGAAACCGCTCAGGTGTTCCGGCGCTGGGCCGCGAGCACCTCAACACACGCCGGAGCCGCTACACCGTCTCCGCCGGCGCCAGCCGGCAGGTCTCGCTACTGATCTCGACCTGCAGCGTCGCGTGATGGATGTCGAACCTGTGCGAAAGCTCCGCGCAGACGTGATGCAGGAACGCATCGTCATGGCCGCCGGGGCGAACCAGGTGCGCGGTAAGCGCGGTCTCGCTCGTGCTCATCGCCCAGATGTGCAGGTCGTGAACCTCGGTGACGCCCTCGAGTGTCAGCAGATAGTCCCTCACCAGCTTGAGATCGATGCCCCTCGGCACCGCATCGAGCGCCAGATTGACGCTATCGCGCGCCAGCTCCCAGCCGCTCACCAGCACGACCAGCGCGATGACGAGACTGATCGCCGGGTCGAGCCACTGCCAGCCGGTCGCCATGATCAGAAGTGCGGCGACGACGACACCGAGCGAGACGGCGGCATCCGCCGCCATGTGCAGATAGGCGCCGCGGACATTGAGGTCGGTGTCGCGGCCGCGCATGAACAACAGCGCGGTACCTCCGTTGATGAGGATGCCGAGCGCCGCAACCCAGACCACGGTCCAGCTCGCCACCTCGGCCGGTTCGCGCAAGCGGTTGATCGCCTCGACCGCGATGCCGCCGACGGCGATCAGCAGCAGCCCGGCATTGGCAAGCGCGGCCAGGATCGAGGCACGACGATAGCCATAGGTGTGGGTATCGGTCGGACGCTTGCCAGCAAGCCATGCCCCAGCCCAGGCCAGCAGCAGGGCGATCACGTCGGAGAAATTGTGAACGGCGTCCGAGACCAGCGCCAGCGAGTTGGCGGAATAGCCGAAGATCAGTTCAGCGACGACGAATACGGTGTTCAGCGACGCGCCGATCGCAAACGCGGCACCGAAACTGTCGGGCACATGGCTGTGCCCGGCGTGCCCGTGAGAATGCCCATGGGCATCACCGTCGTGATCATGATCGTGATGCTGATGCGCCATTGGCCGGCAACCGTCGCCTGATGTCTTTGGTGACGGTTATAGCGCGGTGAAATATGGATACTATCACACCGCGCTCGGCGAAAATGTAGATGGGGTAACGGGCCCCGGTCCCCCATCTACAGCGTGGCTTACTCCACGCCGCGATTGAACTTGTTCGACTTCGGCAGGCCGTGGGCGAGCCGGCCGGCGTCGGCGCGGCTGCCGCGCCAGTCGGCCAGTTCCTTCATGGTCATGCTGTGATCGCGGCCGGCGGAATCCTTCCAGGTCAGGCCAACCTTGGAATCGAACACCGCGACATCGGACAGCGCCGCGCTGGTGTATTTCTGCAAGCGCACGCCGCGGCCGCGCGCCATCTCCGGCACCTGGTCGAGACCGAACAGCACCATCTTGTGATTGGTGCCGATCACGGCAACGGTGTCGCCGGTCACAGTGGTGATCGCGCGGGCCTCGTTCGGCATCTCCACATTGAGCACCTGCTTGCCCTTGCGGGTGTTGCTGACGCAGTCCTCCTCCTTGACGACGAAGCCCTGGCCCTCGCTGCTCGCGATCAGGAACTTGCGCTCGCCCTTGTTGACGAACAGCGCGATGATCGCTGCATCCTGCTCGAGATCGATGAACATGCGGATCGGCTCGCCATGGCCGCGCCCGCCGGGCAGCTTCGCCACGTCAAGCGAGTAGAACTTGCCGTTGGTGGCAAACAGCAACAGCTTGGAGGTTGTCTCGGCAAAGAACGAGTGCTCGAGCTTGTCGTCGGTCTTGAAGGCGAGACCCGAGAGGTCTTCGACATGGCCCTTCAGCGTCCGCACCCAGCCCTTCTCGGAGATCACGACCGTGCACGGCTCGCGCTCGACGAACGCTTCCTCGATTGCGGCCAGATCGTGCTCGGGCGCGTCGGCAAAGGTGGTGCGGCGCTTGCCGAGCGGGGTCTTGGGTCCGAACATGTCGCGGACCTTGGTGACCTGCTCGCCGACCTTGGCCCATTGCTGCGGTTCGGAGCCGAGCAGGCCCTCGATGCCCTTCAGCTCCTTCCGCAACTCCTTATCCTCGTTGCGGATCTCCATCTCCTCCAGCCGGCGCAAGTTGCGCAGGCGCATGTTGAGGATGGCATCGGCCTGGATGTCCGACAGCTTGAAGGTCTTCATCAAGACCGGCTTCGGCTCATCCTCGGTGCGGATGATCTTGATCACCTTGTCGAGGTTCAGATAGGCGATCAGTTGCCCGCCGAGAATTTCCAGGCGATGCTCGATCTCACCCTTGCGGAAGTTGGAGCGGCGGATCAGCACGTCGCGCAGATGGTCGAGCCATTCGCGCAAGCACTCGGCGAGGCCGACCACCTTCGGGATGCGGCCCTTGATCAGCACGTTGAGGTTCAGCGAGATCCTGCTTTCCAGCTCGCTCAGCCGGAACAGCGACTCCATCATCAGCGCAGGATCGACGGTGCGCGACTTCGGCTCGATGACGAAGCGGATGTCTTCGGTCGATTCGTCGCGGACGTCGCCGACCAGCGGCAGCTTCTTCTGCTCCAGCAGCTCGATGATCTTCTCGTGCAGGCGCGACTTCTGCACCAGCCACGGGATCTCGGTGACGACGACCACCCAGGTGCCGCGGGCGCCCTCCTCCACCGACCAGCGCGCGCGGGTGCGGAACGAGCCGCGGCCCGTCGTGTAGGCCTCGACGATCGCTTCCTTGGAATCGACGATGATGCCGCCGGTCGGGAAGTCCGGGCCCTTGACCCATCTGAGCAGCGCCTTCGACTTGGCGTCGGGCTTGTCGATCAGATGCAGCGCGGCGTCGCAGAGCTCGGCGGCGTTGTGCGGCGGGATCGCGGTCGCCATGCCGACCGCGATGCCCTGCGAACCGTTGGCGAGCAGGTTCGGGAAGCCGCCGGGCAGAACCACCGGCTCCTTGCCGCTGTTGTCATAGGTCGGCTTCAGTTCGACAGCGTCTTCGTCGATGCCATCAAGCAGCAGCCGTGCGACATCGGTCAGCCGCGCCTCGGTGTAGCGCATGGCCGCCGGGTTATCGCCGTCGATGTTGCCGAAGTTGCCCTGACCGTCGACCAGCGGATAGCGAGAGTTGAAATCCTGGGCCAACCGCACCATGGCATCATAGATCGCCTGGTCGCCATGCGGATGGTATGAGCCCATCACTTCGCCGACGATCTTGGCGGACTTCTTCGGCGTTACGCCGGGATCGAGCCGCAACAGCCGCATGCCGTAGAGGATGCGCCGGTGCACCGGCTTCAGGCCGTCGCGGGCGTCCGGCAGCGCGCGGTGCATGATGGTCGAGAGCGCATAGGCGAGATAGCGCTCCTCGAGCGCATCACGCAGCGGCACCTCGTGAATTTCGGCCGGCTCTTCCGGCGGTATCTGTCGTTTTCCCATGGGGAGGCGTTAAACCGTGACGATGAATCGGGCAAGACGCGAATCAGCGGCAATTTAGGCCGCGAACCGGGCCTACGGAACCGCCGCCCTGGGCCGCCGCTTCGTCACCGCGTTGATAAATCCGTGGCGGGCATCGGAATGGCCCTGCCCGCGCGGCTCCAGCACGTGGCGAAGCAGGAACAGTCCGGTGACCTGGAACCCGTCGAGCAGGTCCTGCTCGGACCAGGCATTCGCGCCACCATCGCCCTCGCGCAGGAACGCCGGCAATGGCAGCAGGCGATCGCGCCACGCCTCGCCGGCTGCGCGCGACACCGCGCCGCCGGATTTCGGCGAGACGTAGATCAGCTCACTGGTTGCGCCGGTGGCCGCGCAGCTCTGCAGATCGAGCCCGAAGCCGAGCTCGGCCAGCATCGCCAATTCGAACCGGATCAGATGCACCGCCGCGATGCCGGGCTGCTCGAAATCGTCGAGCGTCCATTGCAGCATCTCGTAGATCTCTTCATGAGGGTCCCGCTCCGGCAGCAGCCGCGCCAACGCCGCCAGATGCGTCACGCCGTAGACGCCATGCGACGAGCCGAGCAGCGTCGCCGCGCGCAGCCGTGTGCCCTCGATCGCATACATGCCGAGATGCTCGTCGAGCCGCGCCCGCCACACCGCCGTGACATTGTTGCCGGGCTGCAGCAGCGGCCGCATTCGCGAGCTGGCGCCGCCGCGCACCAGGCCGAGATGGCGGCCGTGCTCGCGCGTCAGCAGCTCGACAATGGCGGAGGATTCGCCATGCCGCCGCACGCCCAGCACGATGCCTTCGTCGGTCCATTCCATGAAGACACTTTACAGGATTCCGACGGAATGCGCGCGTCCCCACCAGCATCATTCCGGGGGCGATGCGAAGCACCGAACCACGGCGCGCAGTTGCGCGCCTGAGACTCTCGATATCCTCCGATGCACAATTGTGCATCTGCGGTCTGGTCCTTCGGACCATCCCGGAATGACAGAAGGCCCTACGCGTTGAACCAGCCCTGCGCATCGCCGGTGAAGGAGAAATAGAGCCCGGCCGAGGTCAGGATGCAGGACACCACTTCGATGCCGCTGTCGAGCTCCATGCCGCGGTCGCCGATCACCTGCACCAGCGAGATCACCGACAGCACCAGCGCCGCGGCGAGCGCCCAGCGCGGCCAGTTCTTGCGACGCTGCGCGGCGAGCCAGACGAAATACATCAACAGCACGATCATGCCACCGGCCATCAGCGTCGCCACCATGATCATCTGATCGGTCATCTCATTGCTCGGCGTGCGGTCCTGGAACGCCACCGACAACGCATCCAGCGTCAGCGAGAGATAGAGCAGCACTTCAAACCACAGCACGTTTCTAGGCACGTTCATCGCACACGCCGGCTCTTATTCCTTGGGGAAGTCCAGTCCCATTTCCCGGTAACGGTCCGGGTCGTCGCCCCAGTTCTCGCGCACCTTGACGAACAGGAACAGATGCACGGGCACGCCCATGATCTCGGCGATCTCCTTGCGCGAATCCGCGCCGATCGCCTTGATGGTGGCGCCGCCCTTGCCGAGCACGATCTTTCGCTGGCTCTCGCGCTCGACGAAGATCGTCTGCTCGATCCGGATCGAGCCGTCCTTGCGGTCGGTCCAACTGTCGGTCTCGACAGTCGACTGGTACGGTAACTCCTGGTGCAGGTGCCCGTAGATCTTCTCGCGCGTGATCTCCGCCGCCAGGTGCCGCATCGGTGCATCCGACATCTGGTCCTCGGGATACAGGAACGGTCCCTCCGGCACCATGGTCGCCAGCGTCTGGCGCAGGTCGGCGACGCCGTCGCCGGACAGCGCGGAGATCATGAAGGTGCGCTCGAAGCGCATCCGCTCGTTGGCTGCCTGCGCCAGCGCCAGCAGCTTTTCGCGCGGGACGAGATCGATCTTGTTCAGCACGAGTATCTTGGGGTGCCCGACGGTTTCGAGCTTGGCGAGGATTGCGCGCGCCTCCTCGTCGAGGCCCGCCTTGGCGTCGAGCAGCACGCAGACCAGATCGGCGTCATGTGCGCCGCTCCAGGCGGTCGACACCATGGCGCGGTCGAGCCGGCGCCGCGGCGCGAAGATGCCGGGCGTGTCGACCAGGATGATCTGCGCGTTGCCCTCGATCACGATGCCGCGGATCAGCGCGCGCGTGGTCTGCACCTTGCGGGAGACGATGGTCACCTTGGAGCCGACCAGCGCATTGACCAGCGTCGACTTGCCGACATTGGGAGCGCCGATCAGCGCGACGAAACCGCAGCGCGTCGCGGCCCCCTGTCCTTTGGCCTCATCAGTCATTGGTGCCGACGCCCTCGCGCTCGATCATCGCCGAGGCCGCCGCCTTCTCGGCCGCGCGCTTGTTGCCGCCGACACCCTCGGCGGAGGCCAATCCCGGCAGGTCGACGGCGACGCGGAATTGCGGATCATGGTGCGGGCCGGTGCGCTCGATCTCGCGGTAGACGGGCGTCGGCAGTCCCTTGCCCTGGGCCCATTCCTGCAACACGGTCTTGGGGTCGCGCAGCGGACGGCGGGGCTTGTGCATCCGCTCGGTCCAGTTGCGCTCAACGAATTGCCGCGCAGCCTCGTAGCCGCCGTCGAGATAGATCGCGCCGATCACGGCCTCGCAGATGTCGCCGAGCACCGACTTGCGCAGGCGCGCTCCCTCGACCGCCTTCACCATGCCGAGCTTGATGTCGTCGAGCAGACCAAGCGATTTGGCGACGTCGGCGCAGCTTTCCTTGCGCACGAGGTCGGCGAGCCGCTTCGACAACTCGCCCTCATCGGCCTTCGGAAAGGCGCGGAACAGCATGTCGGAGACGATCAGCCCGAGCACGTGATCGCCGAGAAATTCGAGCCGCTGGTAGCTGTCGGCGCGGTTGCGCGTGGCGGCCTTGAGCGCGGAGACGTGGGTGAACGCGGTGGTCAGCAATGCAGGATCGGTGAAAGTGTAGCCGATGCGCGCCTCGGTGCCGGCGATCGCCGCCTTTTCCTCCGCGGCCTTGGCGGCCTTGCTGCGCCGCTTCTTCGGCGCGGCCTCGCCGCCGGCGGCAGGCGTACGGCTCGGCTCACCAGGTGGCGGTTGATCCTTGATGGCTGATGTCTCGTCGTTCATCGCACGATGGAGAATATGCGATTCCACCGCACGGCGGTGGGCCAGCGCCAGAACATCCAGGCGTGCTCGCCCTCGGCGATCGAGAAGAAGATCATCTGGGCCCGCCCGACGACGTTCTCCAGCGGCACATAGCCGACCGCCGACAGCACCCGGCTGTCAGTCGAATTGTCGCGGTTGTCGCCCATCATGAAGAAATGACCTTCGGGCACGGTGTAGACGTTGGTGTTGTCGTAGAAGCCGTTGTCGACGCAATCGAGCGTCTCATAGCTGACGCCGTTCGGGAGCGTCTCCTTCCACCGCTTAACGCGGGCGGTGGCGTCCGAACCGCAGGGATCCTCACCAACGAAATCGCTCATGCGTTCGCGCTTGACCGGGACGTCATTGATGTAAAGCAGTCCCTCCTTCATCTGGATGCGGTCGCCGGGAAGGCCGATCACGCGCTTGATGTAGTCGGTGGTGTCGTCCTTGGGCAGCCGGAACACGACGATGTCGCCGCGATTCGGGTTGGAGCCGAAAATGCGCCCGGAAAACAGCGGCGGCGACAGCGGGATCGAATAGTGGCTGTAGCCGTAGGAGTATTTCGAGACGAAGAGGTAGTCGCCGACCAGCAGTGTCGCCTTCATCGAGCCCGAGGGGATGTTGAACGGCTGGAACAGGAAGGTCCGGATGACGAGCGCAATCAGCAGAGCGTGGATGACGACGCGGATGGTTTCGCCCAAGCCGCTTTCAGATTTGGTCCCGGTGGTCGCGCTCATTGCTTTCCCAATTCCCGCGAGCCTTGGTGCCCGCGCGGTGGCAGAACGTTCTCTTCCCGCGAAGCGTTCGGTCCTCGCGTGAGGAAAATGGCCTTGATTCTGATCTTGAGGGCAAATTCCGGCGCAAACCCGAATCCGCGTCTCGCTCGATGCTAACCCTGCGGCGTTTTAGACCGTTGTTCGCGCGCACGCAATCAATCGCCGCCCAAAAACTTCACAATCCATTGAAATATCAAGGACTTTTAAGTTTTCTGAAGATTTCTGGCGACCTCGCGAGCTGCCGGACTCATTTGGCGGGGGCAACAGCCGAAATTATGACGAAGGCCTGCGCGAGCGGCCAATCGTCGGTGATCGAAAGGTCGATCCGCGCCTCCAGGCCCTCGGGCGTCAACTCCTGCAGCCGCGCCAGCGCTCCGCCCGTCAGCCGCATGGTCGGCCGCCCGCCGGGCAGATTCACCACCCCCATGTCCTTCCACCACACGCCGCGCCGGATTCCGGTGCCGAGCGCCTTGGAGCAGGCCTCCTTGGCCGCGAAGCGCTTGGCATAGGTCGCAACCACCATCTTCTCGCTGTTGGCGCGGCGCATCGCCTTGGCTCTTTCCGTGTCGGTGAAGATGCGCTCGAGGAAGCGCTCGCCATGGCGCTCGATCACCTTGGCGACCCGGGTGATGTCGATCAGGTCGGAGCCGATGCCAATGATCATGCGCCGACAGCGCCCTCTGCCTTGGCGCGACCGCGATCCATCGCCGCGCGCATGGCGCGGACGGTCTCGGCGATGCCGACGAACAGCGCCTCGCCCATCATGAAGTAGCCGATGTTGAGCTCGCGGATCTCAGGCAGCGCCGAGATCGTCTCTGATGTCTCATAGTCGAGGCCGTGGCCGGCATGGACCTCGAGCCCGGCGGCATTGGCGAGCCTGACACCCTCGACGATCCGCTTCCATTCGGCCTCGGCCTTGTCCTGATGGCCGTCGACCACGGCATCGCACCAGCCGCCGGTGTGGATCTCGATCACCGGCGCCTTCAACTTCGCGGCCATCTCGATCTGCCGGGGATCGGCGGCAATGAACAGCGAGACCCGGATGCCGGCATCGCTGAGCCGCGCGATGAAGGGCGCGAGCGCATTGTGCTGGCCGACCACGTCGAGGCCGCCCTCGGTGGTGAGTTCCTGACGCCGCTCCGGCACCAGGCAGACGGCGTGCGGCTTGGTGGCGAGCGAAATCCGCAGCATGTCGTCGGTCGCCGCCATCTCGAAGTTCAACGGCTTGGATATTTCGGCCTTCAGCCGGGCCATGTCCTCGTCGCGGATATGGCGGCGATCCTCGCGCAGATGCGCGGTGATGCCGTCGGCCCCGGCCGCGATCGCCGCAAGCGCCAGGCGGACCGGATCGGGCCGCGCGCCGCCCCGCGCGTTGCGCAAGGTGGCGACGTGATCAACATTGACGCCGAGGCGCAGCGGAGGAGCTTTGGACATCAAACCACTCTCTGACAAATCAGTTAAACCATCCCCTCATCCTGAGGAGCGGCGCCTTCGCCGCGTCTCGAAGGATGTGGCCCCGTCTCGGGCCGCATGGTTCGAGACGGCGCTGACGCGCCACCTCACCATGAGGATCGACGAGAGGCGGAAGTCTAGCCATTGACACGCTCGACCCGAGCGACGACGGCCTTGGCGCGCAACTGGGCGATGATAGCGCTGAGATGCTTGAGGTCATAGACCTCGAGATCGATGGTCAGCTCCGTGAAATCGGGGGAACGGCGCGACATGTGGATGTTGTCGATATTGCCGTCGTGCTCGGCGATCACGGTCGCGATCTGGGCCAGGCTGCCGGGCTCGTTGACGTTGTGGACCAGGATCCGCGCCGGGAAGCGTTGCGGCATGGTCTCATCGACATCCCAGCGCACGTCGAGCCAGCGCTCCGGCTCATCCTCGAAATCCTTCAGTGCCGGCGACTGGATCGGATAGATCGTGATGCCCTCGCCCGGCGTGACGATGCCGACGATGCGATCGCCCGGCACCGCGCCGCCGTTCGGCGCGAACTTCACCGGCAGGTCGGAATTGATGCCGCGCACAGGGATCACCGAGGCGGCGCGCGCCGGATGCGGCGGCGTCTGGGTCTTCAGCTTGGCGGCGAGCCCCTTCGAGGTGCCATAGCGCACCAGCCGCTCTTCCTTGTAATCGGGATACATCGCGCGCGCGACGTCGGAGGCCTTGATCTCGCCACGCCCGACCGACGCCATGACGTCCTCGATCGAGGTGCGCGCCAGCCGCGGCAGCGCGCCCTTCAGCTTGTCGTCGGCGTATTCGATCTTGGCACGGGCGAACAGACGGTCGACGATGCGGCGGCCGAGGCCGGCATACTGGTCGCGCACCGCGTTGCGGGTGGCGCGCCGGATCGCGGCGCGGGCCTTGCCGGTGACGGCCAGCGCCTCCCAGGCCGAGGGCGGAGCCGACTGCGCCTTCGAGGTCATGACCTCGACCTCGTCGCCGTTCTGCAGTTCGGAAGATAACGGCGCGAACTTGCCGTTGATCTTGCACCCGACCGCGCTGTTGCCGACGTCGGTATGCACCGCATAGGCGAAGTCGACCACCGTGGCCTGGCGCGGCAGCGCGATCAGCTTGCCCTTCGGCGTGAAGCAGAACACCTGATCATGGAACAGCTCGAGCTTGGTGTGCTCCAGGAACTCTTCCGGGTTGGCGCTTTCCGAGAGGATACCGATGGTGTGGCGCAGCCAGGCGAAGGCGTTGGACTCGTGCTTTAGCCGCTCGTTCGGCGAGCCCGCCCCTTCCTTGTAGAACGCGTGCGCCGCAATGCCGAACTCGGCGATCTGGTTCATCTCCTCGGTCCGGATCTGCAGCTCGACGCGCTGCTTGCCCGGCCCGATCACCGTGGTGTGGATCGAACGATAGTCGTTCTGCTTCGGCGTCGAGATGTAATCCTTGAAGCGGCCCGGCACGACCGGCCAGGTCGTGTGGACGATGCCGAGCGCACGATAGCAGGCGCCGACGTCGTCGAGGATGACGCGGAAGCCGTAGATGTCGGACAGTTGCTCGAAGCCGATCGACTTGCGCTCCATCTTGGTCCAGATCGAAAACGGCTGCTTGCGGCGGCCGAAGACCCGCGCGGTGATGCCGTTCTTCTGCAGGTTCTTTGAAAGCTGGCTTTCGATCTCGCCGATCAGGTTGCGGTTGCGATCGGCCAGCGCATCGAGCCGCTGCTTGACCACCGCATAGGCCTCGGGATCGAGCACGAAAAACGAGAGGTCCTCCAGCTCGCCGCGCATTTCCTGCATGCCCATGCGGCCCGCGAGCGGCGCATAGATATCGAGGGTCTCCTCGGCGATGCGGCGACGCGACGCAGGCGGCACGAACTCCAGCGTGCGCATGTTGTGCAGGCGGTCGGCGAGCTTGACCAGCAGCACGCGAACGTCGTCGGCGATCGCAAGCAAAAGCTTGCGCAGGTTCTCGGCCTGCTTGGCCTCGCGCGACACCAGTTCCAGCCGCTTCAGCTTGGTCAGGCCCTCGACCAGCGCGCCGATCTCATGGCCGAACACATGATCGATTTCGGCCCGCGTCGCCTCGGTATCCTCGATCGTGTCATGCAGCAGCGCCGCAACGATCGTGGCGTCATCGAGCTTAAGGTTGGTCAGAATCGCGGCGACCTCGAGCGGATGCGAGAAATAGGGATCGCCGGAGGCGCGCGTCTGGGTGCCGTGCGCCTTCATGGCGTAGACGTAGGCACGGTTCAGCAGATCTTCGTTGGTATCGGGATTGTAGGAGCGGACGCGCTCGACGAGGTCATATTGCCGCATCATCCGCGCCCTCGGCCTGCCCGACTTCTCAGCCGTGGACGACGCCGGCGCCACCGCGACCGTTTCGGTCGCAGCCTGCATCTGGCTGGAGCTCCGGCGCCGATAAACCATGGACGCACTGCCTTTCGCGCGGGCCGGGTGGCCCTCTCTATCCAATCTAGTGCGCCTTCGAATGAAGCTGCACCCCGCATGAGGCCAGAAACGTTCAATTTCCCGCGCCCGCATAGGACGCATCGTAACAGCAAAATTGTCAACAAAAGCAAAGGCCCGGAGCGATGTCCGGGCCTTTGGCAATCTGTGCTGAGCTTGCAGGCTGGGAGCCCGGCCTTACTCGTCTTCCTCGGGCTGCTCTTCCGGAGGCGCCAGACCTTCCAGGCCCTTCAGCAGCTCCTCTTCGGTCATCCGTTCGACCGCAACCTCGGTGTCGTCGGCATCGACGCTGGCGCCGGCGGAACCGATCAGCGGAACAGTGTCGGGCTCGGGCTCGTCGACCTCGACGAACTTCTGCAGGGAATGGACGAGTTCCTCACGGAGGTCTTCCGGAGAGATCGTGGAATCGGCAATCTCCCGCAGCGAGACGACAGGATTCTTGTCGTTGTCGCGATCAACCGTAAGTTGTGAACCTGACGAAATCATCCTGGCGCGATGCGCCGCCAACAGGACGAGATCGAAGCGGTTGTCGACCTTATCAATGCAGTCTTCAACGGTGACGCGAGCCATCTCGAGGCGCTCCGTGGTAAAAGGGACCGAATATGCGGATTATGAGGGTTAGTTATAGGCCCGGCCACCGTTTCGCAAGGCAAAATTTGTGATTTGCCTTCCGAACAGGCTCTGATACGCCGTTACTCGGGCCAGAATGGTCCGAACGCCCGACGACAAGGCCTGGTTGCTGTCCAGGGCAGGTAAATCTCTTCATTGCAATCTTAAAGGTCTAGGCATTTTGCCCTCGCCTCACCATAATTGGGGTGGTGACTGTCGTGGGGAAAGATTCACCGAACTTTAGGCAGCAACGCCAGACATTGCGCGCGGTCGCTCGCCGCGGCGCTATGAACACTAACAACCACGCGAGAACACTTTGATGTCGTCACCTGTTTCCAACAAGATCGCGCTCTTCATTGACGGAGCGAATCTTTACGCTACCGCTAAGACGCTGGGGTTCGACATCGACTACAAGCGCCTGCTGAAGGAGTTCCAGGGCCGCGGCACGCTGCTACGAGCATTCTACTATACCGCGATCATCGAGGATCAGGAGTATTCGTCGATCCGCCCGTTGATCGACTGGCTCGATTACAACGGCTACACCGTCGTCACCAAGGCCACCAAGGAATTCATCGACGCCAGCGGGCGTCGCAAGGTCAAGGGCAACATGGACATCGAGCTCGCCGTCGACGCCATGGAACTTGCCGAGCACATCGACCAGATGATTTTGTTCTCCGGCGACGGCGACTTCCGTTCGCTGGTCGAGGCGGTGCAGCGCCGCGGTGTTCGCGTCACCGTGATCTCGACCATCGCCAGTCAGCCGCCGATGATCGCCGACGAATTGCGCCGCCAGGCCGACGTCTTCACCGACCTGGTCGAGCTGCAATCCAAGCTCGGCCGCGATCCGTCCGAACGTCCGGCCCCGCGCGAGCCGCGCCATCACTCGCCGCAATTCCTGCAGCGCGCGACCACCACCGTGGCCCCACGGGGAGCCGATGACGATTTCGACGAGTAGTCTCGTCACTCCATCCACCCGACCCGACAGCAATTGCCCGCTCTGCCCGCGGCTGGCCGACTTTCGCGCGCAGGCCCGTGCGCGTGAGCCGGGCTGGTTCAACTCGCCGGTGGATTCGTTCGGCGATGCCGGTGCGCGGCTGCTGATCGTCGGGCTTGCGCCGGGTCTTCAAGGCGCCAACCGCACCGGCCGCCCCTTCACCGGCGATTACGCCGGTGACCTGCTCTACAGCACGCTGCTTGAGTATGGCTTTGCCCGTGGTGTCTATCAGGCGCGGCCGGACGACGGCCTCAAGCTCGTCGATTGTCGGATCAGCAACGCGGTGCGTTGCGTGCCGCCACAGAACAAGCCGCTGCCTGTGGAGATCAATTGCTGCCGGCAATTTCTGAGCGCGACCATCGCCGCGATGCCGAAGCTGCGCGCGATCGTGCTGCTCGGACGCATCGCGCATGAATCGACGGTGAAGGCGCTGGGGCTTCGCCTGGCCGCAGCGCCGTTTGCGCACGGCGCGGTGCATGTCGCCGGGCAGTTCAAGCTGTACGACAGCTACCATTGCTCGCGCTACAATACGAACACCGGCGTGCTGACGGCCGACATGTTCCGCAAGGTCTTCGCGACCGTGCAGAAGGATCTCGGCTAGCCGGCATACGCGGCTGCCCTGAGCGGACGCCACCTGCACAATTTCGGAATACTAGAAATATACCCCTGAATTGCCCGACGTGTCAAATCGCTTGGTCGAATGCCGGCCGCCGCCGGCTACTTTGCATGGGGTTGTTCTCGATATTTTGGCAGCGCGGCTGCGACGACCCCATAACCTAACCTTCATATTGCTCTAGTCCCCCCGCGGATTGGCCTTCAGCCATGCCAGCACGTCACCGGCACTGCGGTCGGGTGGAAACACCGGATAGAACACGTGCGTAATGCGCGCGTCGTCGATGACCAGCGCGAGCCGCTTGATCAGCGTCAGCCCGGCAACCAACATCGTCGGCAACTTCAGCGCATGTGTCAGCTCCAGCTCCTCGTCCGACAGGACCGGAAACGGCAGATGCAGCCGCGAGGCCATCTCGGTCTGGTACTCATTGCTCTGTGTCGACAGGCCGAACACATGGGCGGCGCCGGCCGACTTCAATTCGGCGAACAGGTCGCGGAACGAGCAGGCCTGCGGCGTGCAGCCCCGCGCGCCGGGGATCATGTCCCAATCGTCAACCAGTCCGATCTTGCCGGGCTCGCCGGTCCGCGGATAGGCGAACACCACGGTGCGCCCCTCGAGCGTCGACAACATTACTGACGTATCGTTGGTCGCGCGCAGCGTGATCGAGGGGATCGTCATGCCGGTCAGGTGCGCCGCGCCGCCATCGTCTGACGGTGCCGGAATCTTGCTCCAGTCGACGTCGGTCAGACTTGGCTGCGTCATGTCACGCTCCAGGAGGCTGCGAATGGTGAAGGGCCCGGCGCGGATGGAAAGAAGGTATGTCCCCTTGCCCTATTCGCCACTCGCCATTCACTGCTCGCCCCAATCATCCCCGCGCCCGCATCAGGCGGCCCTTCTCGCGGCCCCAGTCGCGCTTCTTGACGGTCTCGCGCTTGTCATGGAGCTTCTTGCCCTTGGCAACCGCGAGCAGGAGTTTGGCACGGCCGCGCTCGTTGAAATAGAGCTTCAGCGGGATGAGCGTCATGCCCTCGCGATCGACCGCGCCCAGCAGCTTGTTGATCTGCTTGCGATGCAGCAGCAGCTTGCGCGGCCGCTTCGGCTCGTGGTTGAAGCGGTTGGCCTGGAGATATTCGGGAATGTTGGCGTTGATCAGCCACAACTCGCCGTTCTTGGAGTCCGCATAGGATTCCGCGATCGTGCTCTTGCCGCTGCGGATCGACTTCACCTCGGTGCCGGTCAGCGAGATGCCGGCCTCGACGGTGTCCTCGATCGCGTAGTTGAAGCGGGCCTTGCGGTTCTCGGCAACGACCTTGATCGGGCGCTCGTTCTTGTCAGCGGCCACTTTAGCTCTTCTTGAGGAGATCGCGGATTTCCGTCAGCAGCTCGACCTCGGGAGTCGGCTTCGGCGGCTCCGCGGGTTTCGCTTCTTCCTTGCGCTTGAACTGGCTCATCACGCGGATCACGATGAACAGCACGAAGGCGATGATCAGGAAGTTGATGGTCAGCGTCAGGAAGTTACCATAGGCGAGCACCGCGCCCTGCTTCTTGGCGTCGGCGAGGTTGCTTGCGGTCACATTCTTCGCGAGCGGGATGAAATGGTTGGAGAAGTCGAGGCCGCCGGTGATCGCACCGATGACCGGCATGATGACGTCGCCGACCAGTGAGGTGACGATCGCGCCGAAGGCCGCGCCGATGATGACGGCGACGGCAAGGTCGACGACGTTGCCCTTCATGGCGAACTCGCGGAATTCCTTCAGCATGCCCATCCCCTTCTGTTCGACGTTACGTACCGCGTTGTTCACGACGAGCCCCGCTTGCCTCAGTTGATCAGCCCGGCATGCACCATGGCGCTGCGGACGGCCGCGCGAGTCGACTCGGAGACCGGGACCATCGGCAGGCGCAGCTTCTCGTCCATCTTGCCGAGCAGCGACATCGCGTATTTGACCGGTGCAGGATTGCTCTCAATGAAGAGATTGGTGTGCAACGGCATCAGCTTGTCGTGGATCTTCAGTGCGGTGGCCGCATCACCCTTCTGCCAGGCGGTCTGGAACTCCGAGCAGAGCCGCGGCGCGACGTTCGACGTCACCGAGATGCAGCCATGGCCGCCATGCGCCATGTAGCCGAGAATGGTCGCATCCTCGCCGGACAATTGGTTGAAGTCATCGCCCATCGCCGCGCGCTGCTGCGACACCCGCACCATGCTGGCGGTGGCGTCCTTGACGCCGGCGATGTTCTTCAGCTCGAACAACCGCTTCATGGTGTCGACCGACATATCGATCACCGAGCGCGGCGGGATGTTGTAGATGATGATCGGAATGCCGATCGCGTCGTTGATCGCCTTGAAGTGCTGGTACAGGCCCTCCTGGGTCGGCTTGTTGTAATAGGGCGTCACGACCAGCACGGCGGTCGCGCCTGCCTTCTCGGCATGTTCGGCCAGTTCGATGGCCTCCTTGGTCGAGTTCGAGCCGGCGCCTGCGATCACGGGCACGCGGCCCTTGGCCTCCTCGATGCACCACTCGACCACCCGCTTGTGCTCGTCGTGGCTCAGCGTCGGGCTTTCGCCTGTGGTGCCGACCGGCACCAGACCGTGCGTCCCCTCGGCGATCTGCCAGTTCACGAGGCTGCGGAATGCCGCCTCGTCCACGCCGCCGTTTTTGAAGGGCGTCACCAAGGCAGTGAATGAACCCCGGAATTTTGTCTTGGCTGCCATGGTATTCCTCCAAACGCTTCAGGCTGGCGGCTGGGCTGACGTGTCGTGGTTCTGGCGCGCGTCCTGTTCGCGTGCCGCCAGCCGGGACGCGCGAAAACGCCGTGAATGCCAACTCATATCGGGTCTGGCGCAGGGACGAAAGGGCCGCATCGTACCTATCCCGGCCGCGATTTTGCCGTGGTGCTGGCGCAAACAGCCGCACCAGCGACGCTTTTAGCATTTTGTCCACATATTCAATCAAATAAGAATTCATGGCGCGAACGATCAGGTGATTCGACGCCGCAGGGGGCCTCCGTGATCCGTTCCGCCCGCGCAAACACCTTGCGATCAACCGCACTGGCGACGAGCCTGGTGCTTGCTGTCGGCCTTGCCGCTATCACGGCCGATGCATGGGCCGCCGCGGATGTTCCGCCGCCGGCGACCGACAACGCCGCCTCCAAGACCACCGCGCCCAAGATTGCGGTACCCAAGACTGCTGCTCCCAAGCCGGCCGCTTCAAAGTCAACCGCAACCAAGCACGGCGCTGCGACGACCAATGCAGCCAAGACGGAAGCAGCCAAGACCGACGGAACCACGCCGACCTCTTCCAGATCCAGCACGGTCAAGACGGACGGTCACAAGACCGTTCCTTCCAAGACGACCGATTCCAAGAACACGGCGTCCAAGACCACTGCGTCAAAGACCACCACGCCCAAAACCATCGCGCCCAGGGCCGCTGCGCCGGTTAGTCCGCCGAACAAGCCGGCGCACGCCGCCCGTGCCGGCGCCCCCGCACTGGTTCCGGCCACCCGCCAGCACGTCGCACCTGCGGTGCGCGGCAAGCCTGTGCTGCCGGCGGCCGTCGCTGCGACGTCATCGACGTCGCAGGGGGACAAGGAGGCACTCAAGACCATCGTCGAGCTCTTGCGCAAACGCAGGCCCGGCGACGCGACCGACGCCGAGTCCTCGATCTCCGATCCGGTCGCACGCAAGCTTGCGGAATGGCTCATCCTGCGCAGCGAGGACAATGGCGCTTCCGTCGAACGCTACCGCAGCTTCCTCGATGCCAATCCAAGCTGGCCCTCGCAGACCTTCCTTCGCCGCCGCATCGAGGCCTCGCTGTGGGACGATCGCCGGGATGACTCCGCCGTCTGGACCTGGTTCCAGAATGAATCGCCGATCTCGGCGAAAGGCCGTCTTGCGCTGGCCAAGGCGATGATCGCGCGCGGTGACCGTGCCAATGCCGAGCGCCTGGTGCGGGAGGCTTGGCGCAACGACCCGATGAGCGAGGACACCGAGAGCCTCGCGCTCGATCTGTTTGGGTCGTTCCTGACCGCCGGCGACCACAAGGCGCGCATGGACGGCATGCTCTACGGCACCGACAACGAGGCCGCCGGCCTGCGCGCGGCAAAACGTCTCGGCTCCGGCTATGTGGCGCTGGCGAAGGCGCGCATCGCGGCCAACCGCAAGGCGTCGAACCTGCGCGCGCTGCTCGAGGCGGTGCCGCGCGAATTGACCGGCGATACCGGCTACCTCTTCGCAAAGATCCAGCTGCTCCGACGTGAGGAGAAATTCGCCGAAGCCGCGCAATTGATGATGAGCGCGCCGAGGGAACCCGCGCGCCTCTACAATGTCGATGAATGGTGGATCGAGCGCCGACTGCTGGCGCGCAAGATGCTCGACGTCGGCCAGTACCGCACTGCCTATCTGATCGCGCGCGACGCGGCGCTGCCGACCCGCGACATCTACAAGACCGAGCAGGAATTCACCTCGGGCTGGATTGCGCTCCGCTTCCTCAACGATCCGGCGGTCGCAGCGCAGCACTTCGCGCGGATCGGCGTCGGCAGCGTCAACCCGACCGCGCTCGCGCGCGCCGGCTACTGGCAGGGCCGCGCCGCGGAAGCCGCCGGCCGTGGCCAGGAAGCGCGCGCCGCCTATGCGCGCGCGGCCGAGCAGTCGACCAGCTATTACGGCCAGCTCGCGCGCGCCAAGCTGGGCCTGCCCCAGATCGAACTCAACGGCGTGCCGCGTGGCCGCGGCGCCGAGCGGCTGGAGATCGTGCGCGCCGCAGCGCTGCTCTACGACATCGGCGAGCGCGAGCTGGCGATCCCGATTTACAGCGATCAGGGCGACAATGGCGATCCGGAAGCCCTCGCCGGCCTCGGCGAATTGACCGCACGCCACGGCGATGCGCGCGGCATGCTGCTCTTGGGCAAGGCCGCGCTCAATCGCGGCCTGCCGTTCGACCACTACGCCTATCCGATCAACGGAATCCCCTCCTTCAGACAGGTCGGTCCGGAGGTCGAGCCGAGCATCGTCTATGCTATCGCGCGCCAGGAAAGCGCTTTCAATCCCGCCGTGGTATCGCCGGCGCAGGCCTATGGACTCATGCAGGTGACGCCGGAGGCCGGCCGCTATGTCTGCAAGCGCGCCGGCATCGGGTTCGACCTCAGCCGGATGAAGACCGATCCGGTCTACAACGCGATGCTTGGCGCGGCCGAGCTCGGCGGCCTGCTCGAGGACTACCGCGGCTCCTACATCCTGACCTTTGCCGCCTACAACGCCGGGCGTGGCAGCGTGCGGAAGTGGATCGAGCGCTACGGCGATCCACGCGATCCGAAGGTCGACGCGGTCGACTGGGTCGAGCTGATTCCATTCTCGGAGACGCGGAATTACGTCCAGCGGATCATGGAGAACCTGCAGGTCTATCGCGCCCGGTTCGGCGGTGGAACCAAGCTGCAGATCGAAGCCGACCTGCGCCGCGGCGCCAGCCTCGAATGAGCTGACGAAGAGGGTTTTCAACAACCTGTCCGGCAGATGTCCGAACACGGCGCAAAGTCGCCACGTAAACCATTGTTGAAAATAGAATTTTTGCGAACTTGAACAGTCACTGGACAACCGGGCCCACGCCGGCGGAGAGGCAAGCTGGCGGACCGTTTGTGCCCGATCCGGCCCTACGGCCCGACACCCAAGTCCGAGCTGCCATCAAATCATCTTGCCGTAATCTGAATCTGCCGCTTGCGGCCCAGCGCCCTCTCGGGCATATCGGCGCCACTGGAGACGTGGCCGAGTGGCTGAAGGCGGCGGTTTGCTAAACCGTTATAGGCTTGTAAAGGCCTATCGAGGGTTCGAATCCCTCCGTCTCCGCCAGCCGCATTACAATTCCTTCGATCGGGAGACTGGACGCCGCGATCACGTGGTGCGTCCGAACAACCTTGCCTCCGTTTGCGCGCCTCAGAGGTCGAAATCCAGCAGACCCAAGATGTATCCGAGTGCGAAGTCCAGCCCGATCGCGCTCACTAGCATCGCTAGAATCAGCATCTTCCCGGTCATAACCGCCTCCATGCGATGTCGCCACTCTCCAACCGCTATGGTTAACCGATGGTTGCACGCCGTCCCCATCGGAGTTGCGACCTTGCGACGCGGTCACCTGACGGGACGCGTTACCTCGGGAAACAGGCCCGCATCTGCCGGTGCCAGACATAATCCGCCGGACACGGCGGGCGAGGATGAGATCCCGCGGGGCATTCATTCCAGACGCGCGCCCCCGTGCCCCAGCCGTCCACGACACACGCACCGTGGACCGTCGGATGGCAGCCAGGCCCGCACCAGGTCATCGCCGCCGCCGGGCCGATGCCGAGCATGAGCATCGAGACAACCATCAACAGAGCTTTCATCGGCCCCTCCCGGCCTGGTGAATGTGAAGTCGCAGCCTCGTGCCGTTCGAATGTCGATAACGGCGCGCATGCGAGTTGAGTTCCCAGGAGGTCCCGCGCAGATGGCCGGCCAGCGCCGCAATGATTGCTCAATCACGTAGAGCCCTTCTCAACGGCCGCTGGAGGGCTTGCGCGGCGGCAACGCCAAGCAGCGCCAGGCCGCCGCAGCGGCACAGGCGTTGCGAGGAAGGCGCGAAACATGATCGCCAGCGCGCAAAGCGCCAGCATATAGGTGGATTGCCATCCGGTGATCGGCAGGCTCCATCGCTTCAGCAGCACGCCGTACAGCGCGTAGATGATCGCCGCGAGCAGCATCAGGACATCGCCCGCGTGCACGCCGTCGCGCAACAGCGACGACACCTCACCGCCGCTCACGAGATAAACGAGACCACGAACGACAGCGGCGCGCCGCACACCATCCCGAGCGTCGGCGCCTCGCCCAGCAATGCGGAGCTGGGCCCGACCGTCAGCGGTGGCGTGAGCGCGGTGAACACTGCCATGTTGGTCGCGGTCGTCGTTTCGGCCGCCAGATACGACAGACGCTGGAACAGGCACATCGCGAGGAAGCCGAGGACGGCGAGCTGTCCGATGTGCGGCCAGATCGCGAGCCGGTTGCGCAAGCACTTCGGTGTGCCGCCCAATGCGTTCTATCGATAGCTACGGCTCGACGGCGGCCGATTGCGCTGCAGGTCCCAATATCCACTCCCGGAACGCTGCGATCTTCGGGAGCCCCTGCTTGTTGTCCGGGCACACCAGGTAATAGGCGAACTCTTCCATCTGCGTGGTTTGCACGAGCTGGATCAGCTCGCCGCTGCGGATTTCGTTCTCGACCATCGCGGCCGGCAGCAGGCCCGCGCCCTGCCCCGACATCACGGCTTTCAAGAGCAGGCCCGTGTCGTCGAAGGACGGTCCGCGCGGCACGCGAACCTCCGCGACGCCGTTGGTCTGAAACCACAGGCTCCAGCCCTTGCGATCGGCGTCGTGGACCTGCGGCCAGCGCGCGAGATCGGCGGGTGATGCGGGCCGCCCGAGGCGCGCCACCAGCGACGGAGCCGCGACCACCACCATCTCGACCGTCACAACGCGGTCACTACGCAGTCCCGGATAGCGGCCGAGCCCGTGACGCACCGCGACGTCGACGCCGCTGCGCGAAAAGTCCACCAGCGCGCTGCTGGTGACGATCTGCAGATCGATCTCGGGATGCGCGCGCTGAAACGACGCCATGCGCGGCACCAGCCACGCCGACGCAAAAAACGGCGTGACGCTGACCGTGAGCGTGCCGACGTCGTTTGACGCGGCGACGCGACGCGACGCTTCGGCGATCTGGCGAAAGGCATTGCGGATCGATGGCAGATAGTCGCGCCCGGCGTCGGTGAGATAGATGCCGCGCGGCACGCGCTCGAACAGTTGCACGCCGAGGTGAGCTTCCAGCGTCTTGAGCATCTGGCTGACCGCGCCCGGCGTCACGCACAGCTCCTCGGCCGCGAGCTTCACCGAGAGATGACGCGCGGCAGCCTCAAACGCCTTCAGCGCATTCAGTGGCGGAACTTTCTGACTCATGATTTAGATTTTCTAATCGATTGCGAACAGCAATTCTGGTTTGCGATCCTCAACCTCTCAACTCATATCAGCCTAACTCGTCGGACGTAGCTGCGTCAACGCGGAGAAGCCGCGTGATAAAGATTAGATTTTCTACGTTACATACAACGCCCCAATGCGGTCCGGGTGCCGGACGCGTTGCGTGCTGGATGGAGCGCCGGACATGACTGATGCCCCCGATAGACTCGCCATCCACGGTCCCACCGGCGGTGCTGATGCAACCACGCTGGTCGATCACATCAATGCATTGCAGGCGGGAAGTTTACCCGGCCTGCTGGAGTTTCAATGGACCGAAGCCGGGAAAGGCCGCGTCCGCGGCCGCTTCGACGTCGCGAAGAAGCACTTCTCGCCACATGGCCTTCTGCACGGCGCAACCATCGTCGCGCTGGCTGACTCCGCATGCGGATTCGGCTGTCTCGCGTCATTGCCGGAGGGCGCCACCGGCTTTGCCACCGGTGAGCTGAAGACGAACTTCATCGGCGCCGCGCGCGAAGGCGTCGTGAGTTGCGAAGCGCGCCTCGTGCATGCCGGACGCATGACCCAGGTCTGGGATGCCGAGATCCGGAGCGAGGTGACTGAACGGACTATCGCGCTGTTTCGCTGCACCCAGATGCTGCTCTATCCGCCCGCCGATGCTGTCGGCCGCGCGGCACCACCCAGCAATCATGAGGAGCGCCATCATGCATAGCGCACAACCAACAACAAAGCTGTTCTACGGCTGGCTCGTCGTGGCCGCCGCCTTCGTCGTGACGTTCGTCGGCTTCGGCAGCGCCTACACCTTCTCGTCTTTCGTGGAATCCCTGCAACGCGATTTCGGCGCCTCGCGCGGCTCGGTGTCGCTGGTCTTCTCCCTCGCGGGCTTCCTCTATTTCGGTCTCGGCGTGATCTCCGGACCACTCGCCGATCGCTGGGGCGCGCGCAAGCTCGCTGCACTCGGCATGGCGCTGGTCGGACTCGGGCTCATGCTCGCGAGCCAGGCGCAGACGATCGTCCAGGTCTATGCCGCCTACGGTATCGGCATCGGGGCCGGCGTCGGCTGCGCCTATGTCCCGACACTCGGGGCGGTACAGCGCTGGTTCGTCAAGCGGCGCGGCTTTGCATCGGGACTGGCGGTCAGCGGGATCGGCGTGGGCACGCTGGTGATGCCGCCGCTCGCGACGTGGCTGATCGCAAGCCTCGGGTGGCGCGACGCCTATCTCGTGCTGGGCATCCTCGCCGTCATCACCGGCGTCGGGTCGTCGCTGTTTATCGCGGACGATCCGCGCCGCCACGGCACCGGACCGGACGGTGACCCGCTCGGCTCGATGTCGAGCGCGCCGGTCCGCCAAGGCGTCTCGATCGGCGAGGCGGTGCGAACGCCGCGCTTCGCCGGTCTCTATGCGGCGTGTCTGATCAGCGCATTCGGAGTGTTCGTCCCCTTCGTGCATCTGGTGCCTTTTGCTGTCGACCACCACGTGACATCAGCGCTCGCGGTGCTGCTGCTCGGGATGATCGGCGTCGGCAGCACGGCCGGCCGCTTCGTCCTGGGGAGCATCGCCGACCGCATCGGCCGCGATACGTTCCTTATCGCGATGTATGTCGGGATGGCGGTTTCGCTGGCGATCTGGGCGATCGCCGGTGGGTTCTGGTCACTCACGATCTTCGCGCTGCTGTTCGGGGTGTTCTATGGCGGTTGGGTCGCGATCCTGCCCGCCGTCGTCACCGACCATTTCGGCGGCCGCAATGTCGGCGGCATCATCGGCATCCTCTACACCAGCGTCGCAATCGGGACGCTGCTGGGCCCGAGCGCCGCGGGCTTCGCGTTCGACGTCAGCCACAGCTATTTCATCCCGGTGGCGATCAGCGCGGCGGCCAACGTCGCGGCCGCCTTCATCGCGATGGCGACGCTGCGAACCGACTCGCCGATTGCCTCGGTGGCCGTGCCGTGAGGCTGTGCAGAACGCTCCGTGGCGTGGTGTGGGACAGTCCGACACGTATCGCGCAGCGTTGGCAGGACGCCGCTGACATAGCTCGAACATATCCTGGAGATCGCGGACGAGATCCTGCCCCGCGAACGCGAGTAGCTGGCGTTATGATGGCGGTGATCTATGCGGCGTGATGCTGGTTCTAAGATCGCGAAGGGAGCCGGCGGGGCCCCTTATCAAGGTCGATCCGTTAGTTCGTCGTCATCCAGTCGCGGGCCTCGCGTTGGGCGATCGCGATCTCGACGTCGGACATCTGCTCGGCGACTTCGCGGCGCAGCGCGATCGCCTCGGTGCGCCCCTTGAGGGCTGCCAGGTTGAACCATTTGTGCGCCGCGACGAGATTGACGACGCCGGAGCGACCGCTCGCCCAATACAATCCGCGCTCGAACAGCACGTCCTGGATCGCAGTCGCTGCGACCGGAACGGCCGTCTCCTGATCGATCACCCCCTGAAACACCGTTGCAACTCCCCTTTTCTTGTTGACCGCACTCCCCCGAGCGCGGCCCCCGTCCACTGTCCAAAACGCCTGTCTGCCTCCGCGCTGATCCGCCGGATCATGCGCCCGCCGTTTGTCGGCTTGTTGGGGAGATCATGCCGCTCAAGTTTGAAGAGCGGTTTAAGTATCGCGATGAACGGGATGTAAATTGGGGGCGAGCGCCGTAATTTCAGGAATCGCAGAAGTGCCTGTGCCACAAGCACTTCCTTGCATTCGTGAACGCCGGTTTACCCTTGCTTTTCGGACAACGATAACCATTGCCGACAATGGCAACGTGCCACGCCGTGCCGACGTCACAGCCACCGCGCGCGGTCGGTTTGGAGTTTCAGGCCAGCGGCGGTTCACGACCGGCCGGTGGCTCGGCGTCACGGCACGTCTGCCGCGAACGCTCAGGGAACGCGGGGCCGCTTGGCTGAAAGACGATCAGAACTGGACTTTGGGGAAATAGGGCGCCGGAGCGCGGACTGCGCGGGCCGCCGGAACGAGGGGGTCGGCGAACACGTCAGGATCAGATTTCACTTGGGCATTCCCGCCGGTGAAATTGCGGAACCAAGAGAGTTCCGCACCGAACGAAGAAATCTCTCGTTTCTTCTGCCGGACCGGTTTTGGAAAGAGAAGCTTCCCGAAATACGATCCAGCCGTTTGACCTGATGTCTCGCCGACACCCTCTTTCGTCAACCAGAGCCTCGCGCGGCATTTGCCTCTCAGCACCCTGCCCGGTGGCTCTCGCGACGTGCCGGCATCAAGCTGCCGGCAATCCTCTCGAGGCGAGAGGCTTACTTCTTCTTCTTGGCGACCTTGCGGGTCTTCTTCGCAGTCTTCTTCACTGCGCTCTTCGCCTTCTTCGCCTTCTTAGCCTTCTTAGCCATGTTGCCCTCCAGTATGTGAGATGGCTCTTACTTCGCTGCGTGCACTCGGGAATCGAAATGCACTTCTTTCCGAATACACCAACAGGCCAAAAAAAACAGTGTCCCGCTTAAGGAAGTGTTGACGCAGCGATGGGTGTAGGCGCAGCGCACGCCATCGAACAAATCGATGATGCGCAAGCGCGACGATGCAAGAAGTGCAGCAGCCGTCGACATCGGCATTTGTCAATATCGCAGGAAACGCCCGTTTTGCAGGCACTTCTTGAATTCGCATTTAGTCGATCGACGCACGATCGTTGTCACGTTGAGTCGTTGACGATGTCGGAATGCAGAACGCTGACGCCTCCGAGTCGCAATCTTTGGCAACGAAAAAAATTTCGTGGGAAAGACGCCCTTCGCCTCGTTTGAGGTCATCGAGACCCGCTTCGAGGACGAATCGCGGCTTGGGCGATTCGGCGGGACGGTCGTCATCGCGACGACGAACGGAGGGTGTGAGGCGCGATCACAGTGCGATCACGCGCGCGCGACGACGCCGAAACAGACGTTGCGAGAGCATGATCCGGAAGCGCGAGACCGCTCTCGGGAAGGATCATGCTCAGGAGACGACGATGTCGTCTCGTCCGTTCAAATCCCGAGCTTGGACTTGAGCAGGTCGTTCACCGCCTGCGGGTTCGCCTTGCCGCCGGACGACTTCATCACCTGGCCGACGAACCATCCAACCATCTGCGGCTTCGCCTTGGCCTGCGCGACCTTGTCCGGATTGGCCGCGATGATCTCGTCGACCACCTTTTCGATCGCGCCGAGATCGGTGACCTGCTTCATGCCGCGCGTCTCGACAAGCTCGCGCGGATCGCCGCCTTCCTGCCAGACGATCTCGAACAAGTCCTTGGCGATCTTGCCGGAAATCGTCCCCTCGCCGATCAGATCGACGATCGCGCCGAGCTGCGCGGCCGACACCGGCGACGACGCAATGTCGCGGCTCTCCTTGTTCAGGCGGCCGAACAGCTCGTTGATCACCCAGTTGGCGGCGAGCTTGCCGTCGCGCGCCTTGTCAGCGAGGCCGGACAGCACCGTCTCGTAGAAGTCAGCGCTTTCGCGCTCGGCGACCAGCACGCTCGCATCGTAGAGCGACAGACCGAAGCCCGTAATAAACCGGGTCTTCTTTTGATCTGGCAGCTCCGGCAGATGCGCCTTGAGATCGTCGACGAAGGCCTGGCTGAACTGGAGCGGCAGCAGATCCGGATCCGGGAAGTAACGGTAGTCGTGCGCCTCCTCCTTGGTGCGCATCGAACGCGTCTCGCCCTTGTTGGGATCGAACAGACGGGTCTCCTGCTCGATGCTGCCGCCATCCTCGATGATATCGATCTGGCGCCGCGCCTCATACTCGATCGCCTGGCCGATGAAGTTAACCGAGTTCATGTTCTTGATCTCGCAGCGGGTGCCGAACGCGGTCTCGCCGTAGCGGCGCACCGACACGTTGACGTCGGCGCGCAGGCTGCCCTTCTCCATGTCGCCATCGCAGGTGCCGAGGTAGCGCAGGATCGAGCGCAGCTTGCTCACGTACGCCTTGGCCTGCTCGGCATCGCGAATGTCGGGCTTGGAGACAATCTCCATCAATGCCACGCCGCAGCGATTGAGGTCGACATAGGACATCGTGGGTGACTGATCGTGCAGCAACTTGCCGGCATCCTGCTCCAGATGCAGCCGCTCAATCCCAACCGTCACGCTTCGGCCGCCGTCGAGCTCTAGCAGCACCTCGCCCTCGCCGACGATCGGCGACTTGTACTGGCTGATCTGGTAGCCCTGCGGCGAGTCCGGGTAGAAATAGTTCTTGCGATCGAACACCGAGCGCAGATTGATCTTCGCATTCAGTCCGAGACCGGTACGCACCGCCTGGCGGACGCACTCCTCGTTGATGACGGGCAGCATGCCCGGCATCGCGGCGTCGACCAGCGAGACATGGGAATTGGGATCGCCGCCGAACGCGGTCGATGCGCCCGAGAACAGCTTTGAGCTCGAGGTGACCTGGGCATGGACCTCCATGCCGATCACGACCTCCCAGTCGCCGGTCGCGCCTTTGATCAGTTTGTGGGGTGCGGCAGATGCGGTCATGGATCTCGTTTTCCGGATAAAGTGATATCTGGGATGAACTGGGCTTCGCGCAACCGACCGCGGCAGTCAAGCCGCCCCGGGGGCTGATTTGCCGCCGGTCAGAGGCCGCGCCGGAACGATTGATACGCCGTGCTCGAACGCAGGGCATCTGCCCCGCCCGCGATCAACTGATCGACCTGCTCAGGCGGCAGCGAAAACCGCGTCGGGATGGCATTGAGGATGCCGGCGCGCTCCGGTCCCAGCCGGTCGAAGCCCAGACGTTCGATATAGATGCCGACGTCGCCGCACTTCCAGTTCGCGCCGACGCCGAGCCGGCTGCGATCTGCTGCCGACAGGCCGCAGCGCCAGCGCTTGAGCTTGCCCGACCAGTCGTTGGCGAGCGCGGTGAATGCGGCGTAGCTCGAGCGCACGCTGGCATCGATCGCGGTGTCGGCAGCCGCGGCCACCAGTTCGACGCCGTTCGGCCCTTCAACCGTCTGCACGAAGTCGCCGGACACGCCGCGACCGGCATCGACGACCAGGAACAGGATGCGCCGCAGCTTTGCCGCCTGCCGTTCGCTGAGCGGTTCATACGGCCGCTGTGCGGCGAGCAGCCCGATGCTCAACCCCGACAAGCCGAAATTGTCGACCAGGCCGCCGTCGAGCAGCTTGACGTAACGCATCGAGCCATCGCGGTAGCGTGCCAGCGCTTCGGCAAATGAGTGCAGCAGCGGCTGCGCATTCGGATCATTGCGCACCCGCTCGAGCCAGGGCGGCAGGGGTGCAGAACAGCCGCCGGGATAGGTCTCCAGCACGATCGGCGCGAACGCCAGCGGCACCGCGGCGGATGCCGCGATCGCTTCGGCGACGCGATAGGAACGAATGTCGCTGCACAGCGCGTCGAAGGAGGTCTTGCCGAACACGAAGGGCGTGCGGTTGTAGATGTCGGACGCATTGATCCAGACCCGCGGCCGGCGATCGTCGGGCAATGCGTCGAAGCGCGCGCCATCGAACAGGTTGCGATCGAGCCAATCGGTGAACTGGCTGTCGTTGACGCCACCACCCAACGCGCGCCCGATATTGCCGAGCGAGACCCGGGTCTTCAGTCCCTCTTCGGCGTTGCGCAGCAGGAAGCGTTCGCGGAAATCGTCGAGCGCGGCCCGACGTTTCAGGCCGAAATAGGCGGCGGTGACCGATCCGCCCGATACGCCGGAAACGAAGTCGACGCGGTCGAGCAGCGTCTTGGTGCCGGCCACGCTGGAGCGCACGCGGTCGAGCTCCTGCAGCACGCCGAAGGAAAACGCGGCGGCGCGCGTGCCGCCGCCGGAGAACGACAGCGCCAGCAGCACGTCGTCCTGGTAGTCGGGAATGTCGCGGGCGATCGCATTGTCGGCGAGCGCCATGCCGAGCGGCGCGTTGCCGGGCAGATTGTAGACGGTCGCGCAGCCCGCAAGGCTCACCGCTACCACGGCCACCAGCATCGCTGACAGCCATCCCCCTCTACCCGACCCACGCACGATTACTCTCTAACTGGCCCCCGCCTTGGTTCCAGCAGCGTATCACGGTCAATCTAGGCGGCGGCATGGCGGCCGAGACACGGTTAACGATCGCGGTGCTTCGGCACCGGCACTCTCACAACAGCGCGGAGACGATCCGCTCCCACTCGGCTTCGAGCGCATCCTTCGCCACGGGCCGACCGGCCCGCCGATACCAGTAACCGGCATTGCCGAGATCGCCCTCGACGCGATGCAGATAGGCGTGCACCCAGGCCGAATTGGCGTCGCTCTCGTCCTGGACGATCCGGTGCGCCTGATCCCAATCGCCCTTGGCGGCCCACCACAGTGCGGCGAGCGGCGGTGACAGCGACTTGTCCGGCGCAGCGTCAGCAAGACTGGCCCGGAAATCCGCCATCGCTCACCACCACTTCGCCGGCGTGAAGCGGCCTGCGGCCTGCTCGATCACCTCACCGAGCGAGAACAGCGTCTCCTCGTCGAAGGGACGGCCGATCAATTGCAGGCCGAGCGGCAACCCTTGCGTATCCTTGCCGGCGGGGACGGCGATGCCGGGCAGCCCCGCCATGTTCACGGTCACCGTGAAGATGTCGTTGAGATACATCTCGACCGGATCGGCACCGGCCTTCTCGCCGATCCCGAATGCCGCCGACGGCGTTGCCGGCGTGAGGATCGCGTTCACGCCCTTGGCGAAGCAATCCTCGAAATCCTTCTTGATCAGCGTACGCACCTTTTGCGCGCGCAGATAATAGGCATCGTAATAGCCGGCCGACAGCACATAGGTGCCGATCAGCACGCGGCGGCGCACCTCGGCGCCGAAGCCTTCGGCGCGGGTGCCCTCATACATCTCGGTGACGCCGCGACCCGGCACGCGCAGGCCGTAGCGCACGCCGTCGTAACGCGCGAGGTTCGACGAGGCTTCGGCGGGCGCGACGATGTAATAGGCCGGCAGCGCGTATTTGGTGTGCGGCAGCGACACCTCGACGAGCTCGGCACCGGCCGCCTTCAACCACTTGGCGCCCTCCCTCCAGAGCTTCTCGATCTCGGCCGGCATGCCGTCGAGGCGATACTCCTTCGGGATGCCGATCTTCATGCCCTTCACCGACTTGCCGATCGCGGCCTCGTAATCCGGCACGGCGACGTCGACCGAGGTGGTGTCCTTGGGATCGTGGCCCGCCATCGAGCGCATCAGGATCGCGGCGTCACGGACGCTGCGCGCGATCGGGCCGGCCTGGTCCAGCGAGGATGCGAACGCCACGATGCCCCAGCGCGAGCAGCGGCCATAGGTCGGCTTGATGCCGACGGTCGCGGTGAACGCCGCCGGCTGGCGGATCGAGCCGCCGGTGTCGGTCGCGGTCGCGCCCATGCACAGCAAGGCCGCCACCGCCGAGGCCGAGCCTCCGGACGAGCCGCCCGGCACCAGCGTGGTGTTGGAGCCCTCGCGCCGCCACGGATTGGTGACCGGGCCGAAGCATGAGGTCTCGTTCGACGAGCCCATCGCGAACTCGTCGTTGTTGAGCTTGCCGAGCAGCACCGCGCCGTCGCGCCAGAGCTGCGAGGTCACGGTCGACTCGTAGGGCGGCAGGAAGTTGCCGAGGATCTTCGAGCACGCGGTGGTTCCGATGTCGCGGGTCGCGAACAGGTCCTTGATGCCAAGCGGAATGCCCGCGAGCGGCCCACCCTCGCCCTTCGCGATCTTGTCGTCAGCCGCTTTCGCCATCTCGCGCGCGCGATCCGGCGTTTCCAGCACATAGGCGTTGAGCACGCGCGCAGCTTCCATCGCCGCCAGATGGGCGTCGGTGAGTTCGCGCGCGGTGAAAGACTTGTTCGCGAGGCCCTGGCGGGCCTCGGCGATAGTCAGCGATGTCAAATCGGTCATTTATTGATCGGGCTGCAGAAGAACGGAGACAAGGTCTTGTCGTTGGCGGGATCGTCTTGCCAGGGATTTGTATTTCTCTTGGCATTTTCCTTGGCGCGGGCCGCGTCAAGCGCCTCGAGATGGTCGAGCACGGCGTCCATCGCCTCGTTTGGATCGGCGACCTTCCCCTTCCGCTCCATCGCATCGAGGAAATCCATATAGGCCTTGTAGGCCTTCTCGTCGTCGCAGAGCAGACACATCGGACTGTCGTTCCCGAATTAAAGAGCTACTCGACCACCTTCGGCACCAGGAAGAAGTGGTTCACCGTGTCCGGCGCGTTTCCGACGACCGCATCGGCAATGTCGCCGTCATTGACCACGTCGGCGCGTTTCTTCATCTCCATTGGCGTCACCGAGGTCATCGGCTCGACGCCCTCGACGTTCACTTCCGACAGTTGCTCAACAAAGGCCAGGATCGCGTTCAGCTCGCCCTGGAGATGGGGAACTTCGGCATCGCTGACCGCGATCCGCGCCAGATGCGCGATGCGGCGGACGGTCGTGGCGTCGACGGACATTATATATAGCCCCAGGGCGTAAAGGTCAGGCTGAAAGGTCAGCCCGCCGTATAGCAGAGCCCGGTTTTGCACCGCAACCGCGGCAGCCCCCGGAATCCGCCTCCTAGCCCACGATCAGGCGGAACGTCCTGCCAAATCGGGCATATCCAGCCGTAAGCCCCGCGACGAAACCACTTTGCGGCCCGACGAAGTCGTCCCGAAACATTCGCGGCGCCTACTTCTCGGAAACTGAAGAATGTGGAGCGCGTTATGTCCAAACCAGGAAATACGCCCCGGCCCGAAGGCTGGGACCCAGCGCTTTGGTCGATCGGGACGGTGCTCGGCATCGCGATTGTCTACGTCGCCTGCCTGGTCTGAGTGAGGCAAGAACTGCCATCGAGAACTGCGATGTCCCAGGCAAAGGTTCTGCAGGAAAAGGCCGAGATGTTCGAGCGCCGCGCCGAAAGCGCGACCGACCCGATTTCCCGACGACACTACAAGGAAATGGCCGCGCATTATCGCACGCTCGCCGCCGAGCATCTCGAGATCAAACGCGACGAGTCCGCGCATCAGAGCTGAGACAGCGCACTCATTCGCGTCATCGCAGCGCCAGCCAGCGCGCGCGTCAGTTCGGCGGCCGGCATATCCCGGCCCATCCGTACCGCCTGACCGGCCCACAGATTGGTGAACTCCACCTTCCCCTGCTTTTCGGAAGCCACCTTCAGCGGTCCGAGCGCGGTGGCCGCATGCGGGAACACGGGCGCGTCGGGTGAGATCGGGCCGACCTCGCGCATCACCCGGTTGGCGACGCCGCGCGCCGGACGGCCGGTCATCACGTTGGTGATGACGGTCGATTCGTCGCTCGCCTGCGCCAGCGCCACCCGGGCGGCCGGAATGACCTTGGACTCCGGGCAGCGCAGATAGGCGGTGCCGATCTGCACGCCGGACGCGCCGAGTGCGAACGCCGCCGCGATCCCGCGGCCGTCGGCGATGCCGCCGGCCGCAATCACCGGCACCTTCACCGCGTCGACCACCTGCGGCACCAGTGCAAACGTGCCCGGCTGCTCGGCGATATTGTCCGTGAGGAACATGCCGCGGTGACCGCCCGCCTCGGCGCCCTGCGCGATCACGACATCGGCGCCGTTCTCTTCCAGCCAGATCGCCTCCTTCACCGTCGTGGCCGACGACATCACGACCGCGCCGGTCGTCTTCACACGCTGCAGCAGCTTCGGCTCCGGCAGGCCGAAATGAAAGCTCACGACCTCCGGCTTCAGCTCCTCGACCACCCCACAGAAAGCGTCGTCGAAGGGAGCGCGGTTCGCTGCGTTGACCGGCGCATTCGGATCGAGGCCGTATTCGCCATAGTAAGTCGCGAGCCGCTGCCGCCATCTGGCTTCGCGGGCGGGATCGGCATCGACTGCCCTGTGGCAGAAGAAGTTCATGTTGACCGGCGCGTTGACGCGTTGGCGGATGATGTTGACCTGCTCGCGCGCCTTGTCCGCCGACAGCATCGCTGACGGCAGCGAGCCGAGCCCGCCGCCCTCCGCCACCGCAATCACCAGCTCGGCGTCCATCACGCCCGCCATCGGCGCCAGCACGATCGGGAATTCGGTCTTGAAGAGGTCGATGATACGGCGATCTGGCCACATGGGGTGTCTCATTGCTCGGCTGATGGGTAAGTACCCTCTCCCCTCGTGGGAGAAGGTGACGCCGAAGGCGCCGGGTGAGGGATCTGCCTCCGCGGAAACAGACCCCTCATCCGGCGCGTACTTTGTCCGCGCCACCTTCTCCCACAAGGGGAGAAGGAAGAGAGTTGCGCCGGCCCTGCAGCGACTGCGCGGCCTCGGCGATGATGCGGCCGACGATCTCGGCCGCGGGTGGAATATCATGGATCAGGCCGGCGGACTCGCCGGCAAACACGGCGGCCACATCAAAGTTGCCGGCCGCCTTCGCCTCGGCATATTCGGCGGCAATCTGGTCGGCGCGCTGCATCAGCTCGATCTCGCGGCCGGTCCAGCGCCGCAGATGGTCGTTGGAAAGCGAGCGCGCGGTGAATGGCGACGGCCACATCAGCTTGCGCGACCAGTCGAACACGACGCCGCGCACGGTCTCGCCGCTCCTTGCGGCGCAAATCCGCCGCTTCGCCTCGTCGGCGCCGTCAGCCTCGACGCTCGCATAGAAGCGCGTTCCCATCAGCACGCCCGAAGCGCCGAGCATCAGCATCGCCGCCAGCCCACGCCCGTCCGCAATCCCGCCGGCGGCGACCACCGGCACCCGCCCCGCCGCGAGATCGACGACCGCGGGCACGATATCGATCGTCGTGCGCGACGCGCCGTGTCCACCGGCTTCCGTGCCCTGCGCGATCAGGATGTCGGCGCCGCAGTCGAGCGCCTGCCGCGCCATGTCCTCGCTCTGCACCTGGCAGATCAAAAGCGCGCCCGCCGCCTTGATGCTGGGCGCGAACGGCGCGGGATCGCCGAACGACAGCATCACTGCATGCGGCCGCGCCTCGAGTGCAAGATCGAGCAGCTCGGGACGCTTCGCCAAACTCCAGGTGATGAAGCCGATACCGAACGGACGCGCGAAACCCTTCAGCTTCGCGGTCTCCGCCGCAAGCCGGTCGCGGTCTCCGTAGCCGCCGCCGAGAATGCCGAAGCCGCCGGCTTCGCTCACCGCCCGGACCAGCCGGCTCCCGGCGATCGTGTCCATCGGCGCCAGCAACACCGGATGCTGGATGCCCAATCGCGCGGTCAGTTCGGTGCTGATCGGCATGCGCTCGCTCCCTGTTCTGGACAGCGAGCGTATGCCGGCCTAACATTCTTGAAAAATGAATACGAGAGAACGCTACCATCTCCAGAATGAAACGGAGCGTCGCCAGTGGAACTGACTGATCTGCTCACTTTCTCCGCCGTCGCGCGGCTTGGCGGCATCACGCGCGCCGCTGAGGAGCTCAACACGGTCCAGTCCAACGTCACCCAGCGCATCAAGGCACTGGAGGCCGAGATCGGCACTGCGCTGTTCGAACGGCACAGCCGCGGCATGACGCTGACCGGCGCCGGCCGCAGATTGTTGCCTTACGCCCAACGCATGGCGGCGCTGACACGTGAAGCGATGCTGGCCGCGCGCGACGACGGCGAGCCGAAGGGTCCATTGTCGATCGGCTCGATGGAGACGACAGCCGCCGTGCGGCTGCCTGCGCTGCTGGCCGAATTTCATCGCCGCTTCCCGGCGGTACGCCTGATGTTGCGCACGTCACCGACTGCCGATCTCGTGGCGGCCGTGCTCGACGGTTCGCTCGACGGCGCCTTTGTCGCCGGCCCGATCGAGCACGCCGAGCTCACCGCGACGGCGGCCTTCCGCGAGGAGCTCGTGCTCGTCACCGCGCGGCGCTGGAAGAGCCTGGCCGAACTGCGCGCGGGGACGCCGGAATCCGGGCCGACTGCGCTGGTGTTCCGCACCGGTTGCACCTACCGGCAACGGCTCGAACAGGTCTTCACCGAATTCGGCTGGCCGTCGGCCGCGCGCTTCGAGCTCGGCACGCTCGATGGCATGATCGGCTGCGTCGCCGCCGACATGGGTGTGACCATGCTGCCGCGCGCCGTCGTCGAGCGCGACCACGTGAGAGATGACATCAAAATCCACACCCTCAGCCCGCAGCACGCCCATGTCGAGACGCTGTTCATCCAGCGCCGCACCGCGCACCAGTCCAGCGCGCTGCAGGGACTGGCTGCCTGCCTTGCCGGCGACGACCGCGTGATCGCCGCATAACCACGTCGAGCGCGGCGTTTTCGCATGGACACCACCCTGATGGGGCTTTGCCTCATCGCGCGGGCGCATGCTATGCGCTGGGCCATGCCCGCCCCCATCCTTCCCCTGATCGATGCAGCACCGCACTGGCCCGAGCGCGGCGCGCTGGTTGGCCTCGACCTCGGCACCAAGACCATCGGCGTTGCCGTCTCCGATCCGGATCGGCGGCTCGCGACCGGCGTCGAGACCATTCAGCGCAAGGCCTTCAAGGCCGACGCGGCGCGGCTGCTGGCGATCGCGGCCGAGCGCAACGCGGTCGGCTTCGTGCTGGGCCTGCCGATCAACATGGACGGCAGCGAAGGCCCGCGCGCGCAATCGACCCGGGCCTTTGCCCGTAACCTCGCAGGCCTCACCCCGCTTGCCATTGCGCTGTGGGACGAGCGGCTCTCGACCGCAGCGGTCGAGCGCGAACTGATCGGGATGGATGTCAGCCGCAGCCGACGCGCCGAGGTGATCGACGAGCACGCCGCGATCTTCATCCTGCAGGGCGCGCTGGACCGGCTGTCGAAGCTGCGCCGGGATCGCTGACCATGGCCGTGGTGATCGCAGCGCTGTTGCCGGTGTTTCTGCTGATCGTGCTCGGCTTCGTGCTGAAGCGCACGCTGATGCCAATTGATACGCAGTGGCACGGCCTGGAGCGGCTGACCTATTACGTGCTGTTTCCGGTACTGCTGGTGCAGACGCTGGTGAAGGCGGATTTGACACGGGTGCCGATCGCGGGCGTCGGCGGCGCGCTGCTGTTGTCCGCGCTCGCAATGTCACTGTTGTGTCTTGCGCTGCGCAGGCCCCTTGCCCGCGCCGGCGTCGACGGCCCGGCCTTCACCTCGATCTTCCAGGGCGCGATCCGTTGGCAGACCTATGTCGCGCTGTCGGTGTCAGGCAATCTCTTCGGCAGCGTTGGTCTCGCGCTGGCATCGGTGGCGATGGTCGCGATCATTCCGCTGGTCAACGTCTTCAGCGTCGCGGTGCTGGCGCACTACGCCTCGCCGCAGAAGCAGTCGATGGGCGCGATCATAATGACGGTCGTGAAGAACCCGCTGATCTGGGCCTGCGTGATCGGTCTTGCCATCAACGTGGCGCACATCCCGTTGCCGAAGATCTGGCACGAGGTCGCCAACGCGCTCGGCGGCTCGTCGCTCGCGATCGGCCTGCTCGTGACCGGTGCGGGATTGCATCTGGAAGGCATGTTCCGCCCCAGCCTCGCCGCAAGTGTCGCGCTGGTGCTAAAACTGGTGCTGATGCCAGCGCTTGCGGTCGCACTCGGGTTGTGGTTCGGCCTCGGCGGCTCGAGCCTTGCAATCGTCACCGCCTGTGCCGCAGTGCCGACTTCGCCCTCCGCCTATGTGATGGCCCGCCAGTTGGGCGGCGATGCGCCGCTGCTCGCTCAGATCATCACGCTGCAGACCATCCTGGCCGCGATCACGATGCCGATCGCGATCGCGGCGGTCGGGCTTTAACGGAGTTTGCCGAGGCCTGGTGTCTACTCCTTCAACGCCAGCGTCGAGCAGTACCAGTAGCCTTCAGTGGTTCTCCAACCATACTTCAATGCATTTTCGGTGCACTCATTATAGGTCTTGAAGGGCACGCCGCCGGGCCCAATGTTTCTGCAACCGGTGTACGCATAGGCACCGGCAGACGACGAGCATCCAATCCACGGGCGGTCACCCGACCTCATGCTTGACCCGCTTGGCCATGTTCGAGGCGATGCAGCGTTGCTTGCCACCGCATGTTGCATCAGCCTTTGATGCTTGACGCGTTGAGCTCCTGGGGCGTCGACCTGGATACCAGGAAGCGGACGCGTGGACCGGGCCTGCGATGTTGCGGTTTGTGACCATGCTGCGCCGCTTGAACCGCACAGTGGTACAATCGATAAGGCAGCAACAGCGAAATGCGTGACGAAGAGTGACGAGGCCTTCATAGCTGTGTCCTCCCGAAAGCTGAGATGGAGAATACCATCCTAAAGTGTAGCGTATCACGGATTCAACTTCTCGAAACCTGAATTCGGCCGTGCCGACCTGCCCATCGGCCTAGGCGGCGAGGCGCACCCGCGCGCCCAGATCATCGCGCTGCAAGCGACCCTGGTCGCAATCAGTGCGATCACGATTGCTGCGGTCGGCTTTGGCGCGCATAATCGCGGAATTGTCGCATCGGCTCGAGCACCGGGCGTTCGCGGGCACGACCATTTCCAGCGGAATTATTTCCCCGATCTCGTTTGTCAATTGGCATCAGGAAAAGGGAACATCGTGCCATGAAAATAGCGATCATCGGGACCGGTACTGTCGGGAGCGCCCTCGCCCGCGGACTTCAAAAATCCTCGCACTCGCACACTGTCATTCTTGGGGCGCGCGACATCACCGATAGGGCCACGCAAGACCTTGCCGCCGATGTCGGTGCAGAGCTGGCGTCACCGGCAGAAGCTGCCAAGTCCGCCGAGCTCGTCATTCTGGCGCTGCCATGGGACGTTGCCGAAGCAGCCGTCAAGGCTCTCGGCGACCTTTCCGGCAAGATCGTCATCGATTGCATGAATCCGCTGGCGATGATCGGTGGCGTTCTCGACCTCGCGCTGGGCCATACCACCAGCGGCGGCGAAATCGTGGCCGGCTGGTTGCCGGGTGCGCGCGTGGTGAAGACGCTCAATCAGGTCGGCGCGGAGATCATGGCCGACAATGCCCGCATGCCGCACAGGCCGGTGATGTTCATGGCCGGCGACGACGCACAAGCGAAGGCTGCAGTCGCGACCGTGTTGCGAGATCTGGGTTTCGAGCCGCTCGACGCCGGCGACATTAGGAGGTCGCGTCTGCTCGAGCCGTTCGGAATGGTCTGGATCAACCAGGCGCTGCTGCGGGGGAAAGGCCGGACCTGGGCATTCGCTGCCGTGGACCGGACGTGAGCCGACGCTCTCGCGTTGCGGCTTCCGGTCTCCATACAAGGAGACCTCAATCCGGCAGCCCTGCCCGGCTAAGGCCATTCGCAAACATGGCAAAGTCTTCCGGCCGCCGGAACGGCACCAGACGTTTGAGACTGGAGAGCCGCAAGTCGGGATCGGACTCGAATGCCGGCGAAATGGCTCTTCGTGCTTCGTCAAGTCGTCCCCCGAGCGCTTTGCTGGCGGCGGAGATACAGATACCCAGCAAGAAGCTCGGAAGGTCGCGCGTGGCCTGGTCGGCCAGCGATGACGCCTCGTCATAGCGGCGCGCCAGGAGATGCGCACAAGCGGCTGCCGCGTAAACGCCAAACATCGATGGATCGAGCGGGCTCAAGCGCCGCGCGCGTGCGGCATGGTCAATCGCGAGATCCGGTTCTCCTCTCCACACTCTGAGCCAGGCACTCAGCATCCAGGCTGATGCATAGTTGGGATTGACCGCGAGTCCCTGATCCATGAAGGCTGCAGCATCGTCGAACTTGTGATCGATAAAGGCAAGTGCGTATCCACCCAAGCACATCGCCACCGGGTCATCTCTACCAATAAGCACCGCCGTGCGCGCCAGTCGCGTCGCCTCGTCGCTTTCCCGTGTTGCATCGATCATCCAACCGTGAGCCTTGCGGCGCACATAGCACCATGCCGCCAGACCGTAAGCTGCGGCAAGGCCCGGTTCGAGCTCGATCGCCGTTCTAAAATGCTCGAGCCCCTCGTCATCTCCATCCCTCGTCCACCGATGAATGCACGCGAGCCCGCGCAGATAGCGATCGTATGCGTCCAGATTTTCGATCGGCTTCCGGAGAGCCCGCTTGATCTCGGCATGCTGCAGCTTCGGCGCAATCGCGCCAACAACACTGACCGTCACTCGGTCCTGAAGATCAAACATATCCTCCAGCGTTCCATCGAAGTGATTTGCCCAGAGATGCGCCCCGGTATCCGCGTCAACAAGCTGACTCGAGATGCGAACGCGAGCGTTGGCCTTGCGAACGCTTCCTTCCATGACGTAGCGAACCCCTAACTCGCGGCCGACCTGCTTCACATCCACGGCGCGCCCCCTGTAAGTGAAGCTCGAGTTCCTTGCGATCACAAACAGCCAGCGAAACCGCGATAGCGCCATCGTGATGTCTTCCACGATGCCGTCAGCGAAGTATTCTTGCTCCGGGTCTGTACTGAGATTTTGGAAAGGCAGGACGGCGATGGACGGCTTGTCTGGCAACGCCAAGGCCGGCCTTTGGCGCACTGCGATGCCGCCATCCCTAACTCTGAAAACTCGGACGGGGCGTGCAATGTTCTTTAATCTATGTTCGCCGCCATCATCACAGGCGATATCGAGTTTATCTCGAACGTGTCGGTGAGCATCGTCGGAAAGACAGATACCGCCGGGCTCCGCGACGGCTTCGAGACGCACCGCCACGTTGACAACGTCCCCGAAGATGTCGCCGGCATCCTTGATGATGTCGCCGACATTGATCCCGATCCTGAATTCAATCCGTTGATTTGGCGGCACGGCCGCATTGCGCACCGCCATCCCGCGCTGGACATCGAGGGCGCAACGGACAGCATCGACAACGCTGTCAAACTCGGCCAGCACCCCGTCACCCGTATTCTTGACTATAGTCCCACGATGCGCAGCAATGTTCGGGACAAACACGCCCTGCAGATGCTCCCTGAGTCTGACATGCGTGCCTTCTTCGTCCGCGCCAGTCAGGCGGCTGTAACCGGCTACGTCGGCCGCAAAAACCGCAACGAGCCGTCGCAAGAGGTGTTCGCGAGCCAAGGACCCTCCTCGCCACGAGCCGGCGCAAACGGACCCAAATAGGATTGCCGTGCAGTACTCCCGGATGTTAGCCCCGTTCGGGTTCAACCACCACTGGGTCAAATGCGAACCGGGTCATCAAGCGTCCCCCCGTCGCCGCCCGCACGATATGGGGACCGGGTCCGAGCGTGATGTCTCGCCCCAAGGCGCCGTAGAAGCGCTTGGCGATCTCGGAGGCGCCAAGATCTTCTATTGCCCCAAAGCCCACGCCGCGCAGCAACCCGTGCAGTTCGGCAGGCTCGAAGAGACCGAGCCAAGGCTCACCCCGCGCCGCCGCTCTTTCGGCCGTTGCCATAATGCTGGCGCGGCGCTCGGCGGGGTAGTTCTGAAATGGCTCTGCATAGTCGAAAACTGCGGCAGCTTCCGGCAAGTCGGACATGAACTTGATGGTGGATGAGACTGCATCCTTCGTGAGATATGGCACCACGCCGAGCCATTGGAAAAAAGCCGGTGCGTCTAAATTGAAGCCGGCCCTTGCCAGACCTTTGGCGAGACTTTCTCGTTCAAAATCGATCGGCGCGAAGACAAGCGATGGCGGCTCCGAGAGGCCCGCGGCCCTTATCCGATCGCGCTTCCACATTTGAGTTGCCGGGTAGTCGACTTCAAAGACGCGAAGTCCCAGAGCAGCAAACGGATTTCGCAACGAGAACGTATCCAGGCCCGCCCCCAGCACCACGACCTGGCGCACGCCATTGGCGACGCAACTTGCTATCGTGTCCTCCGAGAACCGGCTTCGTGCGGCGATGAATAAGCGCATAGGCCGCACCGAATCGTCTGTCGCGATTTCATTCAAGGCGGCGGCCGTCTCTTCGTCCAATATCCTCAGCGCAAACTGATCCCTGAAGATCGATCCGCCTTCTAACGTTTGGTGAATGGCGCGATAAGCAGCCGCGCGCCGTGCCGTCTGACTTGGTTGTCCATCGCGCATGACGATCAGCCAATAATGCCGGAAACCAGTTTGTAGCACGCCGGAGCCCAACATGCATGGGCGTCCATTCGTCAGATGCGGGGCTCCTGCATGCCGCGTCGCCGGACGGAAGCGATGCACAAGGTCCCGAGCGGCGTCCCTCCTGACGCAATGAACCGATGGGCCGACGACGGCAGGCGCGGCTTGCCACCCGGCTCAGCCGGTCAACCACCAGGTCTGGATCGTCGCTGCCAGGTTGTTCAGCCCGTGCAGCACGATGGTCAGCCAAACCGAACCGGTGCGAAAGCGCAGATAGCCGAACAGCAGCCCGATCGACAGCACCTCGCAGAGGAAGTACCAGTCATATTGGAGATGCATCATGGTCCAGACCAGCGCTGACAGCAGGATCGCGCCATAGGGGCCGAGACGGGATTCCGACCAACCGCGATACAGCCAGCCGCGCGCGAACAGCTCCTCCCAGATCGGCGCGGCGACCGCGAAGGCGAGGACCAGCAGCCAGAGCGCGCCTTCGGCCTGTGCCGACTTCAGCACATCCCCCATGAAACCGGGCAACACGTTGCGGCCGGCCGCGCGAGATACCATGTCCCAGCCGCCGATCACCACGACGAGCGCGATGACGCTGACGACGACATTGCGCCACGACGTCCAGCGCAATCCGAGATAGTCGGCGAACGAGATCCGCGTGGGACGGATCGCGACCCATAGCGCCAGCAGCACCATCGGCAGGCCTGCCATCACCGAGAGCGCAATCGTTACGCCGTCGGCAACGACATGGGTGATGCCCGTCGCGGACAGCGGACCACCCTGCTTGATCACATAATAGATGATCACGGCGAGTTGGCCGAGGAACATCGCGGCGAAGATCACCAGCCCCCAGAGCGCCGTGCCCCAGAATTTCCAGACCCGTGGCGGGCGTGCCGGCGGCTCGATCGCAGCAGGCGGCAGTTCGGGATTGATTGCGTCCATCAGCGGGCTTTCATGGCAGTGCGCGCGCGAGCAGCGCGCGCTGGTCCTGGTCGGACAGATCGACCGCACCGTACATGCCGGGATGGTTTCCAGCGAGCCGCGTGGCCGCGAACAGGTCGGCATGGTCAGGCGCGATCTGGTTCAGCGCCGCGGTCGCCGCAAGCAGCGCGAGCTTCTCGACCGCAAGCCGCGCCACGCGCTCGCTGTCGGCCCGGCGGAACGTCTTGCCGACCAACGCGACCGTTTCAGCAGCGCCGGGCAGGCCCTTGGTGTCGTCGGCCAGCGCGCGCAGCACCGCCAGCGCGGCATCGGCCTCGCGGCCAAGGGCGCGCAGCACGTCGAGGCACATCACATTGCCGGACCCTTCCCAGATCGCGTTGACCGGCGCCTCCCGGTAGTGACGCGCGAGGATCCCTTCCTCGACATAGCCATTGCCGCCGAGGCACTCCATCGCCTCGTAGAGGAACGCAGGCGCGCTCTTGCATATCCAGTATTTGATCGCGGGCGTCAGCAGCCGCATATAGGCGGCCTCGCCCGCATCGCCGGGTGCGCGATCGAAGGCGCGGCAGAGCCGCATCACCAGCGCGACCGAGGCCTCGACATGCAGCGCCATGTCCGACAGTACCGCCTGCATCAACGGCTGATCGGCGAGATGCTTCTGGAACACGCTGCGGTGCCGGGCATGATGCAGCGCATGCGCAAGCCCCGAGCGCATCAGGCCCGCGGACGCAATCGCGCAGTCCTGCCTCGTCAATTGCACCATCTGGATGATGGTGCGGATGCCCTTGCCCTCCTCGCCGATCAGCTCGGCATGGGCGCCGTGGAATTCCACTTCCGACGACGCATTGGAGCGGTTGCCGAGCTTGTCCTTCAACCGCTGGAAGTGGATCACGTTGACCGAGCCGTCGGGCGCGAAGCGCGGCATGAAGAAGCAGCTCAAGCCGTCCTTGGCCTGCGCCAGCACCAGGAACGCGTCGCACATCGGCGCCGACATGAACCATTTGTGACCGGTGATGCGGTAGGTATTGCCGTCGCGTTCCGCCCGCGTCGTGTTGGCGCGCACGTCGGTGCCGCCCTGCTTCTCGGTCATGCCCATGCCGAGCGTCATGCCGCGCTTGGTCCACCACGGCGCAAAGCTCGGATCGTAGGAGTGCGTGCCGATCACCGGCATGGTCTTCGCCAGAATCTCCGGCTGCGCGGCGAGCGCCGCGACCGAGGCGCGCGTCATCGTGATCGGGCAGAGATGGCCGGTCTCAACCTGAGAGGCGATGTAGAACTTCGCCGCGCGCACCACCTCGGCCGCCCCGCCGGCCGGCTTGCCCTGGGCGGTCCAGGTCGAATTGTGCACGCCGGCATGCGCCGAGTGCGCCATCAGCTCGTGATAGGCCGGATGAAACTCGACCGTGTCGCGGCGATTGCCCCTGGAATCGAACAGGCGGAGTTTTGGCGTGTTCTCGTTGGCGAGGCGCCCGCGCTCCGCCATCGCGGCGGAACCCCAATGCTTGCCGAAGTCCGATAGCTCCGCGGTAGCCACCGCCCCGCCATTGGCCGCGACCGCCGCGGCCAGCGGCGCATCGACCGTGAACAAGTCGATATCCTCGAACGGCGGCGACTGGTTCAACACTTCGTGGGTGGCAAATGAAGCCTGCGTCATGGGCGTGTCTCGAACCTGTCAGGACTCAATTGCGGCGCGAAGGTATCGGGAAATCATAGGCTTGTCCGCCCGCCCGCGGCAGCGAAAAGTGCCACCATTCCTTCGAATAGTTCACAAATCCCTGCCTCGTCATCGCCGCCAGCAGCATGTTCCGCCAGCGCCGCTGCTCCGGCGTGATCGAGCTTGCCGCGGTGTGACCCTTTGCATCGGAGCAGTCATAGCCGGTGCCCATGTCGGCGCTTCCTTCCGGCGCCCGCGCCGCCACCGGAGCGGTGCAGTCGGCGTAGTTGCGCGCGGGATCGAATTTGCCGGAATTGTCGGCGGCGAGATCGACCAAAGTGAGATCGAGGGCAGCTCCGGTGGAGTGCCCCGAATGGGTCGCGATATAGCCGAGGCGGAACAGGTCGGCCTTGGAGACGGCCGGATAGTAGCGCCGCTCGGCCGCGGTTTCCCTGCCGCTCCTCGACCACGCCACCATGTCGGCGACCGCGCGGGCCGGCCGGTAGCAGTCGAACATCTTGAGCGAGAGTTTTTGCCGCGCGAGTTCCTGCTGCACCGCCTTGAGGCGAAGCCCAACCTCCCGCTTCACCACGCATTCACCAGCGCCATAGCCCACGATCGGCCGACCCATGAAGTTGTTCGAGGTGGCGTAGCGGATGTCCTGGATGATCGACGGATCGATGTCGCGAAGGAACACGAAGCCGCCGGGCAGTCCCTGTGCGATGGCGGGCGAAACCCAGGTCACGACGGCAGCGGCAATCACGACAATTTTCACGACTTCTCGCTCCACCCTCATGACCAGGACGGCTTTGCCTCAGCTCGCCCTTCGTCCCGGCCATTCACCTCTCTGTTCCCGAAAAACAAGCAAAAGCAAGACGGGTTTGGCTGGAGCAGCGCCCGCCATGGCAGGCCGAGCCAGGCGCCGATCGATCTCCTCATCCTGCAGATGGGGATAACTTCCGTCACCCCTCTTCGCGCTTGCCCCTCGGGCCATCCGCGCCTATAGCTCTGGCTTTAATGACCCCATCATTGAAATCGACTTTCGTCCTCGGTCACCGGCATCTGCTGGGCATCGAGGGCCTTTCCGCTGACGACATCACGGGCCTGCTCGACCTCTCCGAGGAGTATGTCGAGCTCAACCGCCAGGTCGACAAGAAGCGCGCCAGCTTGCGCGGCCGCACCCAGGTGAACCTGTTCTTCGAGGCCTCGACGCGGACCCAGTCCTCGTTCGAGATCGCCGGAAAGCGGCTTGGCGCCGACGTCATGAACATGTCGGTCTCGTCGATGTCGACCCGCAAGGGCGAGACCCTGATGGACACGGCGGTGACGCTCAACGCGATGCACCCTGACATCCTGGTGGTGCGCCACCATGCCTCCGGCGCGGTCGAACTGCTGGCGCGCAAGGTTGACGGCTCCGTGATCAATGCCGGCGACGGCAGCCATGAGCATCCGACCCAGGCGCTGCTCGACGCGCTGACCATCCGCCGCAACAAGGGCCGGATCGAGGGGCTGGTGATTGCGATCTGTGGCGACGTGCTGCACTCGCGCGTGGCGCGCTCCAACATCCTGCTGCTCAACACCATGGGCGCCCGCGTCCGGGTGGTCGGCCCCTCCACGCTCTTGCCGCCGGGCATCGAGCGGATGGGCGTCGAGGTCGCGCGCGACATGCGCGAGGGCCTCAATGGCGCCGACATCGTGATGATGCTGCGGCTGCAGCGCGAGCGCATGAACGGCTCCTTCGTGCCGTCGTCGGGCGAATACTTCCACTATTTCGGCCTCGACCAGAAAAAGCTCGGCTACGCCAAGCCCGACGCGCTGGTGATGCATCCCGGGCCGATGAACCGCGGCGTCGAGATCGACACCTTCGTCGCCGACGGCGCGCAGTCGCTGATCCGCGAACAAGTCGAAATGGGAGTGGCAGTCCGCATGGCGGTGCTGGAAGCACTCGCCCGCAACCTGCCGAACGCGTGAGAGCTATGCTGACCGATCGCCGCCCTGTCCTGCTCGCCAACGCCCGCGTCATCGATCCATCGCGGGATTTCGACGGCCCCGGCGACGTGCTGATCGCCGACGGCGTGATCCGCGACGCCAAGCGCGGCATCGGCGCTGCCGGCGTCCCCGAAGGCACCGACATCGTCAACTGCGCCGGCAAGATCGTGGCGCCCGGCCTGATCGACATGCGCGCCTTCGTCGGCGAGCCCGGCGCGAGCCACCGCGAGACCTTCGCTTCGGCAAGCCAGGCCGCCGCTGCCGGCGGGATCACCACCATCATCTGCCAGCCCGATACCTCGCCGGTGATCGACAATTCGGCGACCGTCGATTTCGTGCTGCGCCGCGCCCGCGACACCGCGATCGTCAACATTCACCCGATGGCGGCGCTGACCAAGGGCCTGCAGGGCCAGGAGATGACCGAGATCGGCTTGTTGAAGGCCGCCGGCGCCGTCGCCTTCACCGACGGCGACAAGAGCGTCACCAACGCACAGGTGATGCGCCGCGCGCTGACCTATGCGCGCGATTTCGACGCGCTGATCGTGCATCACACCGAGGATCCGGACCTCGTCGGTGAAGGCGTGATGAACGAGGGCGAATTCGGAACACGGCTCGGGCTCATGGGCATTCCGACCGCCGCGGAGTCGATCATGCTCGAGCGCGACATGCGGCTCGCAGGCCTGACCGGCGGCCGCTATCACGCGGCCTCGCTGACCTCGATGGAGTCGCTCGAGATCCTCAAGCGTGCCCGCGACAACGGGCTCGATGTCTCGGCCTCGGTCTCGATCAACCATGTGACCCTGAACGAGAACGATATCGGCCCCTACCGCACCTTCCTGAAGCTGTCGCCGCCGCTGCGCACCGAGGACGACCGCAAGGCGCTGGTGGCCGCGCTCGCCTCCGGGCTGATCGATGTCGTGATGAGCGACCACAATCCGCAGGACGTCGAGGTCAAGCGATTGCCGTTCGCCGAAGCCGCGAGCGGCGCGGTCGGGCTGCAGACCATGCTGCCGGCCGCCTTGCGGCTGATCCACAATGGCGAGATGGACTTCAAGACCCTGATCCGGGCGATGTCGACCCGGCCGGCGGAACTGCTCGGCCTGCCCGGCGGCACGCTGCGCGCCGGCGCGCCGGCCGACGTCATCGTGATCGACGCCGACACGCCCTGGGTACTCGATCGCGACGACCTCAAGTCGCTGTGCAAGAACACACCGTTCGACGACGCCCGGTTCTCGGGCCGCGTGATGCGGACCATTGTCGGCGGGCGCACGGTGTACGAACATGTCTGAGCCGTGTCAGAATGTCCGGCACGATCGGAGCCACAGCCATGTCGGGTGACGGATTCCTCATTGTCGCGTTGCTGATCGGCTACCTGTTCGGGTCGATCCCGTTCGGCATGATCCTGACCAGGCTCGCCGGCACGCAGGACCTGCGCTCGATCGGCTCGGGCAATATCGGCGCCACCAACGTGCTGCGCACCGGCCGCAAGGGCCTCGCGGCGGCAACCCTGATCGGCGACATGCTCAAGGGCACGGTCGCAGTCATCATCGCGGGCTACTATGGCGGCGCGGATGCGGCGATGCTCGCCGCGCTCGGCGCATTCCTCGGCCACTTGTTCCCGGTCTGGCTCGGCTTCAAGGGCGGCAAGGGCGTCGCGACCTATATCGGCGTGCTGCTCGGCCTGTTCTGGCCGGCCGCGCTGATTTTCGCCGTGATCTGGCTCGCCACTGCCTTCACCAGCCGCTACTCGTCGCTCTCGGCGCTGGTCGCGGCCTTTGTGACCCCGATCTTCCTGTGGTGGTTCGGCCACAACGCCCTCGCCTCGCTGTTCGCCGTGCTGACGCTCTTGCTGTTCTACATGCACCGCGAGAACATCAAGCGCCTGCAGGCCGGCACCGAAGGCAAGATCGGCGAGAAGAGGTGACGCTTCCGGATTCGCGCGTCTTCGCCGGACCCGGTATCTCGAGATCCTCAGGCGCGCAGTTGCGCGCCATAGTTCGCCTCTTCGAGGCGCCCCGGAATCACTTGCGAACTACCTCTTCAGCGCGTCCTCGACAAAACTCGCCGCCGCCAGCGCCCGCGCGTCCGCACCGAACGGCGCGATGACGGTGACGCCGACCGGCAATCCGCCCTCGGCCACCTGCGCCGGCACGTTGACGCAGGGCATGCCCATCAACGTCCACAACCGGTTGTAACGGGGATCGCCGGTCGACGATAACCCCTTGGGCGCGGCGCCCGGCGCTGACAGTGTCAGCAGCACGTCGACTTCATCGAAAACAGCAGCCAGCGCCTGGCGTGCGCGCAAGGCAACGTCCATCGCCGCGTCGTAGTCGCGGGCGGTGATGCCCCTGCTCTCGTCGAGCCGGCCGCGCAAGATTGGCGGCATCGCGTCGTAGTTCAGCCGATACTCCCAGGCGAGCGCCTGATGCGCCTCGAAATCCTGCACCACGGGATGGATGCGCCAGGCCTCCGCCACAATCTCGGGCATTGCAAGCTCGCGCACCGCGGCGCCGGCCCGCTCAGCGGCACGCGATGCCGTCTGCAATGCCGCCGCGCCCGACGGCTCCGGTGCGCCGGCAAAGGCCTGTGTCACCACGCCGATCCGCGGCGCCGTTACCGCGTCCGGCACCACCAGGTCCGGCCGGTTGGTCATCGCCGCCAGCCCGCGCGCGACGTCGCGGACGCCGGACGCAAACAGCCCGACGGTATCGAGCGTCCAGGAGAAGCACTTCACGCCGACGGTCGGCAGCAGCCGATAGCTCGGCTTGATCGCGGCGACACCGCAGAACGAGGCCGGCCGGATCACCGAGCCGCCGGTCTGCGTTCCCAGCGCCAGCGGAATCATCCCCGCGGCGACCGCTGCCGCCGAACCTGACGACGATCCGCCGGGCGTGTGCGCATGATTGTGCGGGTTGAGCGTCGCGGTCGGATCGGTTGCCGCAAACGCCGTCGTCGTGGTCTTGCCGATGATGGTCGCGCCGGCCTGCTTGAGTGCCATCACGACCGGTGCGTCCGCGCGCGAGTGATGCCCGCGGTAGATTTGCGAGCCCATCTCGGTCGGGAAATCGGCGGTATCGATGATGTCCTTGATGCCGACCGCGACGCCGCGCAGCGGCCCGGCGGTTTGCGCTGGGGCGTTCTCGTCGTGCCGGACGAAGGCGCCGATGGTCTTGTCGTCCACGCGGATCGCATCCAGCGATCGGCCGACGGCAGCCTCCGGCGACAGCGCGCCCTGTTCGATCCGCTGTTGGAGATCGGCGAGTGAGATCATGGCGGGCTCCCCTGCTGTCGGCCGTTGTACCTAGCGCGTTGCGCAAGGTGTGCCAATGAGGCCGTTGATCACAATCCCCTCTTGGGCGAAGCTGGATTCCCCATGCACGACCGTCCACACAAGCTCTCCGATACCGAACGGCTCAATCGCCTCAGGCTGATCCGCTCCGACAACGTCGGTCCACGCACGTTTGCATCCCTGCTTCGCCATTTCGGCGATGCGGCGAGCGCGCTGGAGCGTCTGCCCGATCTTGCGCGCCGCGGCGGCGCATCGGGTGCAGGGCGCATCTGCAGCGAGGCCGACGCGGCCGCCGAGCTCGCCGCCTGCCAGAAGTTCGGCATCGATCTGGTCGCGCCCGGCGAAGCGCACTATCCGTCGCGGCTCGCCACCATCGACGACGCCCCACCGCTGCTCGGCGTGCGCGGCGCGCTTGACGTGCTGACGCGGCCAATGATCGGGATCGTCGGTTCGCGCAATGCCTCAGGCGCCGGACTGAAGTTCGCAGGCACCCTGGCCCGCGAGCTCGGGGACGCCGGCTTTGCCGTGATTTCCGGCCTCGCCCGCGGCATCGACCAGGCGGCCCATCGCGCCACGATCGCGAGCGGAACGGTCGCCGTGCTGGCCGGCGGCCATGACCGGATCTATCCGCCGGAGCATAACGACCTGCTTGCCGCGCTGCTCGATCAGGGCGCCGCGATCTCCGAGATGCCGCTCGGCCATGTGCCGCGGGCGCGCGACTTCCCGCGTCGCAACCGGCTGATCTCGGGCGCCTCGCTCGGCGTCGTCATCGTCGAGGCCGCACATCGCTCGGGCTCGCTGATCACCGCGCGGATGGCCGCCGAACAAGGCCGCGAAGTGTTTGCCGTGCCGGGCTCGCCGATCGATCCGCGCGCCGCCGGCACCAATGATCTGATCAAGCAAGGCGCGACGCTGGTCACCGAAGCCGCCGACATCATCAATGCCGTCACCCCGATCATGGAGCGGCCGGTGATGCTCGGCGTGCGCGAGGACGACGAACCGCTCGATTTCGCCACCGACGCCTCCGATCGCGCCCGCATCGTGGGTCTATTGGGGCCGAGCCCGATCAGCCTCGACGACCTGATCCGGATGGCCGACATGCCGCCTGCGATCGTCCGCGCAGTGCTGCTCGAACTCGAGCTCGCCGGCAAGCTCGAACGCCACGGCGGCGGCCTGGTGTCGATGATTTAGACGTCGCACGCCTTGCAAGTGCTCCGTCATCCTGAGGAGGCCGCGTAGCGGTCGTCTCGAAGGATGCACGGCCCCGCAGCTTCAGCGTCGAGAAAGCCGGGCCGTCGACCCTTCGAGACGCGCGCAAGAGCGCGCTCCTCAGAGCCTGTGAATCTTTGTGCAGATTTTGATTGAGTTTGCACGCTTGCAGTGATTCCTGATTGTGGACACTGGAGAGGTGCAACGATGTCCGGCGATGAACTCTTTTCGGATCTTCCGCGGCAGACACGAGCACGTGCGAACGATGCGGGCGACCCGCGGATGCGAGAGCCGGTGCGCGATCAGATCGAACTTCGGGCGGTCGATCTGGAGGCATTGGTGGCTGCCGACCACCCGGTGCGGGTGATCTGGGCCTACGTTGAGAAACTTGATCTGCAGGAGCTTGAAGAGGCGATCAGAGCCCGCACCCACACGCCGGGACAGGCGCCGGCGAGCCCGCGGCTTTTGCTGGCGCTATGGCTTTATGCGACGAGCGAGGGCGTTGGCAGCGCGCGGGCGCTGGCGCGGTTATGTGAGAGCCACGACGTCTATCGGTGGCTGTGCGGCGGGGTCAGCGTCAACTATCACGGCTTGGCCGACTTCCGCACGGCGCATCCGGAGCTTCTGGATCGGCTGTTGAGCGACACTGTCGCCAGCCTGTCGGTGGCCGGGGTCATCGACCTGGATGAGGTGGCACAGGACGGGGTCCGGGTGCGTGCGTCGGCTGGGACCAAATCGTTCCGTCGCCGCAAGAAGCTTCACAAAGAGCTGCGCAAGGCGCAACGGCTGATCCGCCAGTTGAAGGAAGAAGCCACTGACGATCCGCAAGCCAGCAACCGGCGGATCGTTGCGGCCGAGGAACGGGCCGCACGTGAACGCGAGGCGCGTGTGGCCTCGGCGCTGAAGAAGCTGGCCGAGATCGAGGCCGAGCGCGAACGGCGCAGCACGACCAACAAGAAGCAGGTCGAGAAGCAGAAGGAACCGCGCGCCTCCACCACTGATCCCGATGCTCGCGTCATGAAGATGGCCGATGGTGGCTTCCGTCCCGCCTACAATTGCCAGCTCTCCACTGCCGCCGGTGGTCAGATCGTGCTCGTCACCGACGTCACAACGGTCGGTTCCGACCGCGGCCTGGCCCGGCCGATGCTGGACAAGATCAACCGCCGCTATGGCCGATGGCCGAAGCGCCATCTGGTCGATGGCGGCTTCAACAAGAATGACGATACCGAGTGGGCGGCTGGCCGCGGGATCAAAATCTACGGGCCACCTTCACGCAGCAAGCATCGGCGCGATCCCTATCAGCCGAGCGACAGGGATGGACCGGGTGTCGCCGCCTGGCGCGTCCGCATGAGAAGCCCGCACGGCAAGTCAGTCTACAGGCGTCGCGTCCAGGCAGAGTGCATCAACGCCCGCTTCCGCAACTGGGGCCTGCAGCGGTTTATGGTCCGCGGCCTCGAAAAGGTCCAAACGGTGCTGCGCTGGTTCGCCCTCACCAACAACATCCTGGCCGGACACCGCCTGCTGCAGGCCGCCGCCTAATCAAACAATCACCGCTAGCCTCTGCCCGCCGCAGTCCCTCTCCGCTAAAGCTGCCAACCTTCAATTAGATTCACAGCCTCTCAGGGTGACGGATAACAAGTGAGCGCATCACTCATTCCGCGTGTCGAACCTGTTCCGCGCGCCTTCGATCTCCGGCAGATGTGCGATCGCCCATTCGCCGAGCGACTTCACCGGCTCGGCGAGGCCGCGGCCGAGATCGGTCAGCTCGTAGTCGACCCGCGGCGGGATGGTCGGGAAGATCGTGCGCGTCACGAGGCCGTCGCGCTCCAGCCCGCGCAGCGTGAGCGTCAGCATCCGCTGCGAGATGCCGTTGATCATCCGCTTCAGCTCGTTGAAGCGCCGCGGTCCATCGATCAGCATCATGATCACGAACACGCTCCATTTGTCGCCGACGCGGGCGAGCACCGAAGCGACCGCCTTGCAGTTGCCATGGTCGGGCCCGGGCATGGGCGGCGGGGCAGGCACATGGATGTTCTCGGGTCTCATGTCTGTGCTCGGGTTTCAAAATTGTGCGTTCTTGCGGAGATTTAGGGCGGTCACTCATATAGCGCCAGTTACAAACCTATACCAAAGGTGACCTCTGCCATGAAACTTCTGCACATCGATTCCTCGGTCCTCGGGCCTCACTCCGTCAGCCGTCAGGTCTCCGCCGCGGCCGTCGAGCGGCTGCGCCAAGCCAATCCCGACCTCGTCGTCACCTATCGCGACCTGACGCAGACCCCGCTCGCCCACCTCACCGGCTCGCACTTGGCGGCCGGCCAGGGGGCGGCCCCGGAACCCGCGCTGCGCGACGACATCGCGGCCGGCCAGGCGGTGCTGGCGGAGTTTCTGGAGGCCGACATCGTCGTGATCGGTGCACCCATGTACAATTTCACGATCCCCTCCCAGCTCAAGGCTTGGATCGACCGCATCCTGGTGGCGGGCAAGACGTTCAAATACGGTGCCGGCGGCGTCGAGGGACTGGCCGGCAGCAAGCGCGTCATCATCGCGATCTCGCGCGGCGGCTACTACGGCGCGGGCACGCCGATGGCCGCGCTCGAGCATCTGGAGAGCTATCTGCGCGGGGTGTTCGGCTTCATCGGCGTCACGAATCTCGAGTTCATCTCCGCCGACGGCATCCAGGTCGGCCCTGACCATCGCGAAAGAGCCGTTGCCGGCGCATTGCAAGCCGCAAGCAGCCTCAACGCGGCGTAGTTTCGAAGCCACTGTCGTCACCCGCCAACGGATCGGCGCGAAGCGCCGCCCGATGACAAGCTCCGGCGGGTGACCCAGTGTTCCAGAGACGGCGGTTATTGAACCGAGAGGCCGCAGCGTACTGGATACTCGCATATGCGGGTATGACGGCTGCAAGGAGCAAGGTCCGCGCGCCTCCTCCAGCGCGGACCAGGGTCACGCATCAATGCACTCAGAACCAAACGCCCTGAATGCCGACGATGACGGCGACAAGCGAGATCAACAAGCCAACGCCGGAAAACAGCGCGACCGTTACCAATTGCGACGAATCCGACTCTTTATCTTCAGATACGGACGAAACCGGAATCGAACGCGAAATGCGGGCTGCTTTCGGCATGACGGCGCTCCAAATGAATCGGTAGTAAAAATTCCCCGCCCAATTGAGGAGTCCGGGGAGCACGTCAAAGGTTCAGTGCCTCGTGCGCGGAATGATAGTTCCGCACGGAATCGGCCGGTGTGATCCGCTTCACACCGGCCGCCCTTTTTGCAACGAGACAGAGTTTCAGCCACGATAGATCGGCGCGCCTGCGGGCGATGCCGTCGCGCCGCCGTCGACGAACAGCTCCTGCCCCTGCAGATGCACGGAATCGTCCGACGCCAGAAACAGCACCGTCTTCGAAATGTGATCCGGCTCGCCAATGCGCCCCAGCGGCGTCGACTTGGCGATCCGCGCCTCGAACATTTTCTCCGCCTCGGGCGTCGCGACCGCCGCGCCCCAGATCGGTGTGCGCACGGCGCCCGGCGCCACCACGTTGACGCGGATCCCGCGGGGCGAAAGTTCTGACGCCATTACCCGCGCCATCGCCCGCACGCCGGCCTTGCTCGCGGCATAGGCCGAATAGCCGGGATTGCCGAGCACCGAGATCACCGAGCCGTTGAGGATGATCGAGGCGCCGTCGTTGAGGTAGGGCGCGGCCGCCTGCACGGTGAAGAACACGCCGGTGAGATTGGTGCGGATCACGCTTTCGAAGCCCGCAAGCGTGGTGCCGCCGACCGGCGTCTGGCCGGGAATGCCGGCATTCGCAAACAGGACGTCGTACTTGCCGAATTTTTCTGCGCCCTGTTTCACGGCAGCTTCCAGCGCCACAACATCGGTGGCATCGGCCGCGACAGCCAGTGCGTTCGGGCCGAGCTGCTTCGCCGCGGAGGCGAGCGTCTCACGATTGCGCCCGGTGATGACGACCTTGGCGCCTTCAGCCACGAACAGTTTCGCGGTCGCAAAGCCGATGCCGCTGTTGCCGCCGGTGATCAACGCCGTCTTGTTCGCCAGTCTCATGCTTGCCTCCAGTCTGGTTGCATTATTAAACCTGATTGCCCAGGTAAGGCAGCAGGTTTAATAATGCAACCACAAAAGGCCGTGATCGCGCGGCCATGGCCGGAGACAGACGTGGTGAAACGAACCAGCCTTGCGGGCGATGCCTGCCCGATCGCGCGGGCGCTCGACGTGTTCGGCGACTGGTGGTCGCTGCTGATCATCCGCGACGCCAGCATCGGCCGGCGCCGCTTCGGTGAATTCCAGGCGAGCCTCGGACTGGCCAGGAACATCCTCGCGGCGCGGCTGCGCGCGCTCGTCGAGCGCGGCATCCTGAAGATGGTCCCCGCTTCCGATGGCAGCGCCTATCAGGAATATGTGCTGACGCCGAAGGGTCGCGGGATCTTCCCGATCCTGGTCGCGCTGCGGCAATGGAGCGAAGAGTTCGACGAACACCCGGAGGAGATCGCGACCATCCTGGTCGACCGCGACAAGGGCAAGCCGGTAAAGAAGCTCGCGCTGTATTCGCAGGACGGACGCGTGCTTGATGCCGCCGACACGACGCTGAAGCCGCGGCCCGCCGTCAAGCGCGCGCGGCGGGCATTGGCCTGATCGACGCTTTCCTTCGCATTCGGGGCGACGCGTAGCGTCGAACCTGGAATGACGGAGGCACCGGGCTCTGCGCCCTGATCGATAGAGCGGCGAAACGAAAGAAAACCTCGGACAGATTGTGTCGCGAGAACGCAAGGCCGTATCGCCACGCCCGCGAAGGCGGAACGATCCAGTATTCCAGAGGCAGCAGTGATTGATCCGAAAGGCCGCAGCGTACTGGATCCCCCGCATGCGCGGGGGATGACCGCGGCGCTATCGATTGCGTCCGCCCTCGCCAAGGCTGCGGGTCCGGCGAAGGCCAGCGCGACCCAATGACGAGCCACCGCCACACGACCGCCGCGGGGCAATATGGAGCCGCTGCCCTTCCCGCCCGTCGCCTCTCCATCGGCCGCTGTCCGCTTCCGTCCTCCCGCCCCGGTCAACAAGCCGCCTCCGTCCGACCCGATAAACCGGGAAACCCGTCACAACCCGAGGACGCAGGTTTCAGCCAGCGAGGTAGTATTTTGCTACCCAAACCCGCCCTTTCAATATCTGTCGATTTGACAGGGGCCGCCTCAGCACCCATGTTCGCCCCGAAACGGCGGGCCGCGAGTCTAGCGGAACCCGCCTTCAAGTTTTCCCGTAAGCTATTGGAATGACATGAATATCGTCATTGTGGAGTCGCCGGCCAAGGCCAAGACGATCAACAAATATCTGGGGGCCTCCTACGAGGTCCTGGCGTCGTTTGGCCACGTCCGGGACCTCCCGGCGAAGAACGGTTCCGTCGATCCCGAAGCCAATTTCCAGATGATCTGGGAGGTGGATGCCAAGGCCGCAGGCCGGCTGAACGACATCGCCAAGGCGCTGAAGGGGGCCGATCGTCTCATTCTCGCAACCGACCCTGATCGCGAGGGCGAGGCGATCTCCTGGCACGTGCTGGAGGTGATGAAGGAGAAGCGCGCGCTGAAGGACCAGAAGGTCGAGCGCGTGGTGTTCAACGCCATCACCAAGCAGGCCGTCTCCGAGGCGATGAAGGCGCCGCGCCAGATCGACGGCGCGCTGGTCGACGCCTACATGGCGCGCCGTGCGCTCGATTACCTGGTCGGCTTCACGCTCTCCCCGGTGCTGTGGCGCAAGCTGCCCGGCGCCCGCTCGGCGGGCCGCGTGCAGTCGGTCGCGCTGCGGCTGGTCTGCGACCGCGAGCTCGAGATCGAGAAGTTCGTTCCCAGGGAATACTGGTCGCTGATCGCCACCCTGCTCACCCCGCGCGGCGAAACCTTCGAGGCGCGCCTGGTCGGTGCCGACGGCAAGAAGATCGCCCGCCTCGACATCGGCTCCGGCGCCGAGGCCGAAGACTTCAGGAAGGCGATCGAGGCCGCGACCTTCAAGGTCAAAACCGTCGAGGCGAAGCCTGCGCGGCGCAACCCGCAGGCCCCCTTCACCACCTCGACGCTGCAGCAGGAGGCGAGCCGCAAGCTCGGCTTCGCGCCGGCGCACACCATGCGCATCGCCCAGCGTCTCTATGAGGGCATCGACATCGGCGGCGAAACCACCGGTCTCATCACCTATATGCGAACCGACGGCGTGCAGATCGCCAACGAGGCCATCACGCAAGCGCGCAAGGTGATCGGTGAGGATTACGGCAACGCCTATGTGCCAGGCGCTCCGCGCCAGTACCAGACCAAGGCCAAGAACGCGCAGGAAGCCCACGAAGCGATCCGTCCGACCGATCTATCGCGCCGTCCCGCCTCGATCGGCCGCCGGCTCGATGCCGATCAGGCGCGGCTCTATGAGCTGATCTGGAAGCGCACGATCGCGAGCCAGATGGAAGCGGCCGAGCTCGAGCGCACCACCGTCGATATCGAGGCGAAGGCCGGCGCGCGCGTGCTGGAGCTGCGCGCTTCGGGTCAGGTCATCAAGTTCGACGGCTTCCTCGCGCTCTACCAGGAAAGCCGCGACGACGAGGAGGACGAGGATTCGCGCCGCCTGCCCGCGATGAGCGAGGGCGAAGCGGTGAAGCGTCAGAGCCTTGCCGTCACCCAGCACTTCACCGAGCCGCCGCCGCGCTTCTCCGAAGCTTCGCTGGTGAAGCGGATGGAAGAGCTCGGCATCGGCCGCCCCTCGACCTACGCCTCGATCCTGCAGGTGCTGAAGGATCGCGGCTACGTCAAGCTGGAGAAGAAGCGGCTGCACGGCGAGGACAAAGGCCGTGTCGTGGTCGCGTTCCTCGAGAACTTCTTCGCGCGCTATGTCGAGTACGACTTCACCGCCGATCTCGAAGAGCAGCTCGACCGCATTTCCAACAACGAGATCGCCTGGCAGCAGGTGCTGAAGGATTTCTGGCGCGATTTCATCGGCGCTGTGAATGACATCAAGGACCTTCGCGTCGCCGAGGTGCTCGACGCGCTCGACGAGATGCTGGGCCCGCACATCTACCCGCCGCGCGCCGACGGCGGCGATCCCAGGCAGTGCCCGACCTGCGGCACCGGACGGCTCAATCTGAAGGCCGGCAAGTTCGGCGCCTTCGTCGGTTGCTCGAATTATCCGGAGTGCCGCTATACCCGCCCGCTCGCAGCCGACAGCGCCGAGAGCGCCGACCGTATCCTTGGCAAGGATCCCGAGACCGGGCTCGACGTCGCGGTGAAGGCCGGCCGTTTCGGACCCTATATCCAGCTCGGCGAGCCGAAGGATTACGAGGACGGCGAGAAGCCGAAACGCGCCGGCATTCCGAAGGGCACCTCGCCGGGCGATGTCGACCTCGAGCTTGCGCTGAAGCTGTTGTCGCTGCCGCGCGAGATCGGCAGGCATCCGGAGACAGGCCAGCCGATCACTGCCGGCCTTGGCCGCTTCGGGCCGTTCGTCAAGCACGAGAAGACCTATGCCAGCCTCGAGGCCGGCGACGAGGTGTTCGACATCGGGCTGAACCGCGCGGTCACGTTGATTGCCGAGAAGGTCGCAAAGGGTCCGAGCGGCCGCCGCTTCGGCGCCGATCCAGGCAAGCCGCTCGGCGACCACCCGACGCTCGGCGCAGTCGCGCTCAAGAACGGCCGCTACGGCGCCTACGTCACCGCGGGCGGGGTCAACGCGACGATCCCGAGCGACCGCGCGCCTGACGAGGTCACGCTCGCGGAAGCGATCGCGCTGATCGACGAGCGCGCCGCCAAGGGCGGCGGCAAGGCGAAGGCCAAGAAGGCGAAGGCGGCCAAGCCCGCCAAATCCGAAGCAAAGTCCGCAAAGGCTGACGGCGATGCCGAGGCCAAGCCCGCCAAGAAAGCCGCGGCCAAGAAGGCCGCAGCGAAACCGAAATCAGGCGCGGCCAGCAAGGCGCGCGCGCCGGTCTCGTCAGGCGCCAAGACCTCGGCCGCGAAGCCCGCGACATCAACCAAAGCGCCCGCGAAGAAGAGTGCCGGCAAGGCAAGAGGATAAGTGAAACAAAAACCCGACCATGGCTTTCCGGCCCGGGACGCCATCGTCGCCTTCATACGCGCCAATCCAGGCAAGGTCGGCACCCGCGAGATCGCGCGAGAGTTCGGCCTGAAGAACGCCGACCGCGCCGAGCTGAAGCGGATCCTCCGCGAGCTCGCCGAGGACGGCACGGTTGCCAAGCGCGGCCGCAAGATGCATGAGCCGGCCGCGCTGCCGCCGACCGTGCTTGCCGACATCACCGGACGCGACAGCGACGGCGAATTGATCGCCACACCCGCGGAATGGGACTCGGACGAGAACGGCACCGCGCCGAAGATCCGCATCGAGACGCCGCGGCGGCCGAAGCCCGGCACTGCAGCCGGCGTCGGCGACCGCGCCTTGCTGCGCGTCGACATCACCGGTGAACGCGACGGCACGCCCTATCGCGGCCGCGTCATCAAGATCATTGATCACGCGAAGAGCCGCATCCTCGGCATCTTCCGCAGCACCCCCGACGGCGGTGGACGGCTGATCCCGGTCGACAAGAAACAGGCCGGCCGCGAGCTCAACATCACCAAGGCCGACACCGCCGGCGCCAAGGACGGCGATCTCATCAGCGTCGACCTGATCCGCGGCCGCGGCTATGGGCTCGGCTTGGGCCGCGTCAAGGAACGTCTCGGCTCGATCGCGAGCGAGAAGGCGATCAGCCTGATCGCGATCCACACCCACGACATACCGCAGGTCTTCTCATCCTCGGCGCTGCGTGAGGCCGAGGAGGCAAAGCCTGCGACGTTGCAGGGCCGCGAGGACTGGCGCGACGTGCCGCTCGTCACCATCGATCCACCCGACGCCAAGGATCATGACGACGCCGTCCACGCCGAAGCTGATCCCGATCCGAACAACAAGGGCGGCTACATCGTCCATGTCGCGATCGCTGATGTCGGCTTCTATGTGCGGCCGGGCTCCGCGCTCGACCGCGACGCGCTTCAGCGCGGCAACTCGGTGTATTTCCCCGATCGTGTCGTGCCGATGCTGCCCGAGCGCATCTCCAACAACCTCTGCTCGCTGGTGCCGGGCGAAGCGCGCGGCGCGCTTGCGGTGCGCATGGTGATCGGCGCTGACGGCCGCAAGCGCTCGCACACCTTCCATCGCGTGCTGATGCGCTCGGCGGCAAAGCTCCATTACGCGCAGGCGCAGGCTGCGATCGACGGTAGGCTCGACGACACCACCGGTCCGCTGCTCGATCCGATCCTCAAACCGCTGTGGTCCGCCTACGAGCTGGTCAGGCTCGCGCGCAACGAACGCGATCCGCTCGACCTCGATCTGCCCGAACGCAAGATCCTTCTGAAGCCCGACGGCACCGTGGATCGTGTGATCGTGCCGGAGCGGCTCGATGCGCACCGGCTGATCGAGGAGTTCATGATCCTGGCCAATGTCGCCGCGGCCGAGACGCTGGAAAAGAAGGGTCTGCCGCTGATCTATCGGGTGCACGACGAGCCGACCCAGGAGAAGATCTACAATCTCCAGGAATTCCTGAAGACGCTCGACCTGCCCTTCACCAAGTCGGGCGCGCTGCGTCCCTCGCAGTTCAACCGGGTGCTCGCGCAGGTCTCCGGCGAAGACTACGAACCGCTGGTCAACGAGGTGGTGCTGCGCTCGCAGGCGCAGGCCGAATACTCCGCCGAGAATTACGGCCACTTCGGCTTGAACCTGCGCCGCTATGCGCACTTCACCTCGCCGATCCGCCGTTACGCCGATCTCATCGTGCATCGTGCGCTGATCCGCGCGTTGGGCCTCGGCGAAGGCGCGCTACCGGCAGACGAAACTGTCGAAACGCTTGCCGAGATCGCGGCGCAGATTTCCGTCACCGAGCGGCGCGCCATGAAGGCGGAGCGCGAGACCGCCGATCGCTTGATTGCGCATTTCCTCGCCGATCGCGTCGGCGCCAGCTTCCAGGGGCGGATTTCCGGCGTGACGCGTGCAGGCCTGTTCGTAAAGCTCGATGACACTGGTGCGGATGGTCTTGTTCCCATTCGCACGATCGGCACCGAGTATTTCAACTATGACGAGACGCGCCACGCGCTGATCGGCTCGCGCAGCGGAACCATGTACCGGCTCGGCGACGTCGTCGACGTGCGCCTGGTCGAGGCAGCCCCGGTGGCCGGCGCGTTGCGCTTTGAGTTATTATCCGATGGCAAGGCTATTCCGCGTGGCAGAAAACGCGAAGGCGCCAGAGCCGAGCGCCGTGCCAACGCGCACCGCGAGCGGAAAGCACGCAGCAAGAAGGACCGCAAGCCGGCGCAGCAAAAGCCGGGCAAATCGAAGCGAGGCAAATCATGGAAACGGTGACCCCGCCCACGGTGGTCTGGACCCGCGAAACGGCACAAGCCGAAAAGCGCGATCTCTGGAGCGCAATGAAACGCGGATTCTCCGGCCGTTGCCCGCGCTGTGGCAAGGGCAAGCTGTTTCGCGCGTTCCTGAAGTGCGATGGCCACTGCCCCGTCTGCGACCTCGATTTCACCCCGCATCGTGCGGACGATCTGCCCGCCTATCTCGTCATCGTGATCGTCGGCCATATCGTGGTACCGACCGCGCTGTGGATCGAGACCAATTATTCGCCGCCGGTGTGGCTGCAGCTTGCGATCTATCTGCCATTCACGCTCATCGCATCGCTGGTGCTGCTGCAGCCGGTCAAGGGCGCCGTGATCGGATTGCAATGGGGATTGCGCATGCACGGCTTTGACGAAAATGCCCCTAGCGACATCCCGCCGGTCTAGCTAAACCGGACGACAAGAAGAACCGAAAGGGATGAGATGACTGAGACCGCCGCTGCCGTCCACCAAGGGGAAAAAGAAGCCGATCATCATCCGTACTTCCGGCCGAAGGATGCAGCAACGTTGATCCTGATCGACCGCTCGGGCGCGAAGCCGAAGGTGCTGGTTGGCAAGCGCCACGACAAGGTGGTGTTCATGCCGGGCAAATACGTCTTCCCCGGCGGCCGCGTCGACAAGGCCGACAACCGCGTGCCGGTTGCCGCGCCGATTACGCCGGAATTGGAAGCCAATCTGCTCAAGGGCAGCCCGAAGATCACGCCCGGCCGCGCCCGCGCGCTCGCCAACGCGGCGATCCGCGAGGCCTGCGAGGAGACCGGCCTCTGTCTCGGCCGCAAGATCGAGAAGACGGTGAAGCTCGACGGACCCTGGGCGCCGTTCACCGATGCGGGACTCCTGCCCGATCCGTCCGGTCTGTTCCTGATCGCGCGTGCAATCACCCCGCCCGGCCGCGTCCGCCGCTTCGACACGCGGTTCTTCACCGCCGACGCCTCGACGATTGCACATCGTGTCGAGGGCGTGGTGCATGCCGATGCTGAGCTGGTCGAGCTGGTGTGGGTTGAAATCGGCTCCGAGCCGCTCGCCGACGCGCATGCGATGACCAAGAACGTGCTCGCCGAGCTCGACCGCAGGCTCGCGACCGGTCCGCTCCGCCACGACGCGCCGGTGCCGTTCTTCCATTTCTACGGCGGCAAGATGCAGAAGGATGTGTTGGGGGCTTGATGTCTGTCGAGCATTCCGGGACGCGACGACGTCGCGAGCCCGGAATTCAGAGGTTGTGACGCGAGATTCCCGGTTCATCGCTGCGCGATGCCCGGGAATGACGATGTCGAGAGAGCTCGCAAAAACAAAATAATCTTCCCGATGGCGCGCCGCGAAACGCCTCCCTATCTGTTCCGCTAACGACCTCAACAACGGAACGAGGCAATGGCGAAGCGTCAACTCAAGCTCGGCGCCTTCATGCGGCCGATCAGCATCCACACCGGCGCCTGGCGCTACCCCGGGGCCTGGCCGGATGCCAATTTCAACTTCGCCCACATCAAGCAGCTCATCAAAAAGCTAGAGGCCGGCAAGTTCGATGCCTTCTTCATGGCCGATCATCTGGCCGTGCTGAACATGCCGATCAATGCGCTCAAGCGCAGCCATACCGTGACGTCGTTCGAGCCGTTCACGCTGTTGTCCGCGCTCTCTGCCGTCACCGAGAACATCGGCCTGATCGCGACCGGCTCGACCACGTTCGACGAGCCCTATCACGTCGCCCGACGCTTCGCCTCGCTGGACCACATCTCCGGCGGCCGCGCCGGCTGGAACATCGTGACGACCTCCAATCCGGATGCGGCACTGAACTTCGGGCTCGACGATCACATGGAGCATGCCGAACGCTACAAGCGCGCCCGCGAGTTCTATGATGTCGTCACCGGCCTGTGGGACTCCTTCGCTGACGACGCCTTCGTGCGCGATGTCGAGTCCGGCCTGTTCGTCGATCCCGAGAAGATGCATGTGCTCAACCACAAGGGCAAATATCTCTCCGTGCGTGGCCCGCTGAATATCGCCCGTCCCGTGCAGGGCTGGCCGGTGATCGTGCAGGCCGGCGCGTCGGAGGATGGCAGGCAGCTCGCGGCCGAGACCGCGGAAGCGGTCTTCACCGGCGGCGGCAGTCTCGCCGATGGACAGAAGCTCTATGCCGACATCAAGGGCCGCATGGAGACGATCGGCCGTGATCCCGAGCACCTCAAGATCCTGCCCGGTGCCTTCGTCGTGGTCGGCGACAGCGTCGAGGAAGCGAAGGAGAAGCGCGCCCTGCTCGACAGCCGTGTGCATTACGACAGCGCGATCGCCTCGCTCTCGGTGATCCTCGGCACCGATGCGTCCGGCTTCGATCCCGACGGCCCGCTGCCGCCGATTCCCGAAACCAATGCCAGCAAGAGCGGCCGGCAGCGCCTCGTCGACGTCGCCGCGCGCGACAAGCTCACGGTGCGCCAGCTCGCCCAGCGCGTCGGCGGTTATGGCGGGCTCGCCTTCGTCGGCACGCCACAAGCCATCGCCGATCAGATGGAGGAATGGCTGACGGGGCGCGGCAGCGACGGCTTCAACATCATGTTCCCCTATCTGCCGCAGGGGTTGTTCGACTTCGTCGACCGGGTAGTCCCCGAATTGCAGAGGCGCGGGATCTTCCGCAAGGAGTATGAGGGGCGGACGTTGCGCGAGAATTTGGGCCTGCCGCGGCCGAAAAACCGCTTCTTCGAGGGTTAATCGGCAAGAATCGAGCCGGATTTGACCCCGAAAACCTTGACTTTAGGCGGTTTGTGGCTAGTTTCCCGGCCAAACGCGGGCCGATTTGGCCGGCTCCTGAATACCCCTGCATTTTCGAGGTTTGCACATGGCCAAGGCGGTCACCATCAAGGTCAAGCTCGTGTCGACGGCCGACACCGGCTACTACTACGTCGCCAAGAAGAATTCGCGCACCATGACCGACAAGCTGGTCAAGAAGAAGTACGATCCGGTCGCGCGCAAGCACGTCGAGTTCAAGGAAGCCAAGATCAAGTAAGATCGCCTGATCTTGATAGTCAAAACGGGGCCCTCGCGGCCCCGTTTTTGTTTTGCAGCCCTGTGTCCTCCCCTATGCTTCCCGTTCCTGCCCGGGGATGGGGTTCACATGATCGCAACCTTGCAAGAGGGAAGTGTCGGCGGCTACTCCGTCGCCTACGGACGCGAGGACACCTACTTTCCCGTGTACATCACGGCTGCCCTGGCTGCGATCTTCCTGACCGCCACGTGGATCACCGGCGCCTTCTACTGGCTGGCGCTCGCGGCGGCAGCGGCCGGCTTCACCTACTACAACATTCCCCTGCTCGAGGCCGGCCGGCCGACCATCGGTGCCAACCAGTACGGCATCTTCATCCAAGCCTTCGGGTTGATCCGCTGGCGCGCCATCGAACGCATCGATCTCGTTCAGATCGCCGAGCGGGCGATGACCGTCCATGAGTTGCAGATTGCGCTCAACGTGCCGCTCGGCAGCGCGCTCGTGGCCGACTGGCGCAAGCGGCCGATGCATCGCCTGCTGATGCGCCTGCCCTGGCGCATGGACCACCGTGGCATCGTGCGCGTCAACCTGGAGCCGTTCGACCGGACGCCCGATGACATCCACCGGACGTTCCTGAGAATGTGGCGCTACTACCGGAGCTAGCCCCCGAATGCCTCATCGCGCAGATGCTCATCCGCGACGCGCGCATCGGGATTGTGCGTGATGGTCATGAACCATATGAGGCTGAAGAACAGCGACCACGCCATGTTCCAATAGAACCAGTTCATGGGAGCACCTCGAACAGGTTTGACCCGCGGGGCCGGCAGCGATCGCCCGCCCCGCGGAACGCCACCCCATTCCTACTGCACCACTTCGCCGTGCAGGGCGATGTCGAGACCCTCGCGCTCGATGTCCTGCGTCACGCGGAGGCCGACGAAGAAATTGACCACGAACAGGATGATCAGGCTCACCACGGCATCGTAGATGAACACGGTGGCGACGCCGATGCACTGATTGAAGAACTGGCCGACGTTCCCTTCCAGAACGCCCGCCGTTCCGCCGTATTGCTCGACCGCGAACACCCCGGTCAGCAGCGCACCGACGATGCCGCCGATTGCGTGGACACCGAAGCAATCCAGCGCATCGTCGTAGCTGAACATGCGCTTCAGCCCGGTGCATCCCCAGTAGCAGAACACGCCGGCGGCAATGCCGATGGCAAAGGCCCCGACCGGCCCGACAAAGCCGGAGGCCGGCGTAATCGCCACGAGACCGGCCACCGCGCCCGAGCAGATGCCGACGACGGTCGGCTTGCCCTTGAGCGCCCATTCCACCAGCATCCAGGTGAAGCCCGCTACCGCCGTGGCGATCTGCGTTACCAGCATCGCCATGCCGGCTTGCATTCCCGCCGTGACGGCAGAGCCCGCGTTGAAGCCGAACCAGCCGACCCAGAGCAGCGAGGCGCCGATGAAGGTCAGCACCATGTTGTGCGCCGGTCCGGTCTCGCTGCGCCTGCCGAGCATGATCGCGCACATCAGGCCTGCGACGCCGGCGTTGATGTGCACCACCGTTCCGCCGGCGAAGTCGAGCACCTTCACCCATGCGGCGTCGTTACCCGCCGAAAAGATCCCGTCAGGTCCCCAAACCCAATGGGCGATCGGCGCGTAGACGAAAATTGTCCAAAGCCCGATGAACCAGAGCATGGCCGAGAATTTCATCCGCTCGGCAAATGCACCGGCAATCAGCGCGGGGGTAATGATGGCGAAGGTCATCTGAAAGCAGATGTAAACGGACTCCGGAATGGTCGCTGCCAGTGGATTGGGATTGCCTATCCCGCCCTTGCCGATGTCGCTCAGAATGTCCTTGAGGAACATACGATCGAGGCCGCCGATGAACGGAGTGCCGGCGCGAAATGCCAGGCTGTAGGTGATAACGGCGAACAGAATGGTGACCAGGCAGGTGACGGCGAAACTGGTCATCACCGTGTCACCGACATTCTTCTTACGCACCATGCCGCCGTAGAATAGACCCAGCCCCGGGACCGTCATCATCAAGACGAGCGCGACGGATGTAAGCATCCACGCAGTGTCACCGGAATTCGGCGTACACTTCTCGATGATCTTGCCGCCGCAGGCCTGCGGCGCGTCGTCAGCCAGCGCGAGGTCGCTGAACAGCACGCAAAGCAACGCCACTCCCAAGATAGCAACTACGATCCGCACGAGCCTTTGGCGCGCGTATGTCGCTAACTCCATCATCGTCCTCCCGTCGCAAGAGATGTCGGTGTTCAGAGCGTGCAGAGAGCACTCGGCGGTCGAACGCCGAGGGTTGAATTGCCTGTCCAGTTTCTTGGGCGTCTCGAAGCGCCGCGACGCGCGCAGAGCCAGGCCAAATGGTCGCAGCAGCTTGGTGAGGAACCGGAGGTACAAACGCTCCCTGCACGGCGGCGCGGCAAGGCCGCAGTGCTCGGATGGCTGGAGATAAAACGGCGACCAGCCTCATCGTGGCCAGCCCTTCCCACGGGTCCCCACGCCGGAAACCTCAGCAACGGTTTCCGGCTCCATTTCTAGTCAGATTCAATCAAGATTCATGCCATCGGCGGGGACAATGCACCGCATTGAATATGCTTCGGTTTCAATCGATGCACAGAAGAGGCCGTCGCCGCCTGCATGTTCTTGCGGCAATCAGCAGATAGAAAAATAGGCAGTCATTGACGGCTGGCGCTTTGTTCGGCAGCCGTCAGGTCCATCCGAGGAAGCTGAACTAGGCAACCTTGAGCAAGGGCGGTTGCGACGGCCGGATCAGCGCAAACGCGAGCTGGATGATGCCGCCGGCGAGGCCGAGCGCGACGCCGATACGCCAGGCCAAGGTGTAGGAGCCGAGCGAGTCGTAGATCAACCCTCCCCCATAGGCGCCGAGGAAGCTGCCGATCTGGTGGCTCATGAAGGCGAGTCCCTGGATCATCGCCTGCCAGCGCAACCCGAACATCTCGGCCACCGCCCCCGCCGTCAGCGGCCCGACGCCCATCCAGAGGAAACCCATGATGGCGCCGAACAGCAGCGTGGATGCGGGGGTCGCCGGCAGCATGAAATACCAGGCGAGCGCCAGCGAACGCAGGATGTAGATCATGCCGAGGAGCGCGAGCTTGTTCCAGCGTTGCCCGACCCAGCCGAAGAACAGCGAACCCAGCACGTTGAAGCCGCCGATCATGCCGAGCGTCTGCGCGCTCAGCATCGGATCGAGGCCGCAGATCGCCAGATACGACGGCAGATGCGTGGTCAGAAAGACGAGCTGCATGCCGCAGACCATGTAGGCACAGGTCATCACCACGAAGGATGCGTTGCTGAACGCGGTCTTCGCAGCGGTGAGCGCGGTCGCATTGCCGATGTCGTCGCCGACGGGCTTCGGCAGCGGCATCTTGTCGACGCGGCCGGCATACCACGCGGTCGGGATCATCACGACCGACAGGATGACAAAGCCCGCGAGCCCGATGCGCCAGCCGAATCCTTCATTGAGCATCTGCCCGATCGGCGCCGAGACCAGCGCGCCGAGCGAGCCCGCCGCGGACACGATCCCGAGCACCGTGGAGCGCACCGTCTCCGGCACCGCGCGCGCGGCAACCGACATCGCGATCGCATTGGCGGTGCAGGCAAGCGAAGTGCCGATCAGCACGCCGGCGCCGATCATGATGCTGACCAGCCCATGCGCCGTCGTCATCAGCGCAAGGCCTGCGATGTAGAGCAGCGCGCCAGCCACCATGATCGGACGGAAGCCGTAGCGCACCGTCATCGCGCCGGCCATCGGCTGCAGAAAACCCCAGGCGAGGTTCTGCACTGCGAGCGCCAGCGTGAAATCCGACACCGAGATGTGGATGTCGTGCGTCAGCGGCTGCAGGAAGATGCCAAGGCTCTGGCGCAGCCCCATGCTGAGCGTGAGCATCATGGACGCGCCGATCAGGATCGGAAACGTGGGACGCAGGACCTGCAACAGGGGCATCATTTTTGTTCTCCCGTTCGGGCGCGGCACGAAAGCCGCAGCCTGCGATTCCCGCATGTTTTAGTTACACAGACCTGTGTACTTAGGCTATACAAGGGCCCTACTGTCAAGCGAAGAGGATCACGGCCGGCGCATGGCATCCCCGCCTCCCAAACAGACCATGAAGGAACGGATTCTGGAGACCGCCGACAGGCTGTTCTACCTGCAGGGCATTCGTGCTATCGGCGTCGACACCATCGCCGCCGAGATCGGCATCTCCAAGCGCACGCTCTACAACCACTTCCCGTCGAAGGACGCGCTGATCTCGGCCTATCTCGAACGCCGCTTCGTGCAGCCTCGCCCGTCTGACAAACCGCCGGTCGAGCAGATCCTCGCTACCTTCGATTCACTGGAGCGGCGGTTTTCATCGCGGGATTTTCGCGGCTGTCCGTTTGTGAACGCGGTCGCCGAACTCGGTCCGGGGGACGAAGACCACAGCGTCAAAAACATCGCCATCGCCTTCAAGGAAAGCCGCCGCGTCTGGTTTCGCGACCTGCTGAAGCAGCTCGGCGTCGCCGATGCCGAGGGGCTTGCGACCCAACTCGTGCTGCTGGTCGATGGCTCGATCGCGCAGGACCTGGTGCGCGACGACCCCGCGATGGCGCGGGCTGCCAAGCAAGCTGCGCGGGTGTTGCTGGCAAACGCCGGGGTCGACATCGGCGATTCCGGCCTTGCCGACAAGCCGAAGGTCGCGGCGAAGAACCGCGGCGGCTGAATCTGGTTGCGTCCCGAGCACCCGTTTGGTTGGTAGCGTTGACGACGCGTGGCGTGATCCCCAACTGGATATTCCGTCAGGCGAGATTGTCGACGACCGCGCGAATGCGCGGCACATGAGGGGAGCGACCATGGAAGATCTGAAGGTGACCGCGACCGGCTACGACTTTGCGCCGGCGCGCGCAGCCATGCAGCGCTATATCGACAACAATCTTCTGTCCGGCATCTCGTCGGCGGTCATGGTAGGCCGCGAACTCGTCGACGTGAGCTGCGTGGGCTGGGCCGACAAGGAAGCGCAGATTCCATTGCGCACCGATCACATCTTCCGGGTCTTCTCCAACACCAAGCTGATCGCCTCCTGTGCGGCGCTGTTGCTGTTCGAGGAAGGCCGCTTCCAGCTCGACGATCCCATCGAGGCGTTCATCCCTCAGCTCGGCGACCGCAAGGTCTTGCGATCCGGCGCAACCTCACTCGATGACACCGAACCGGCGCGAACTTCGATCACCATCCGTCATCTGCTCAGCCACAGCGCCGGTCTCAGCTACGGCTTGTTCGATCCGGGCACACCGATCTTCAAGGCCTACAACGAGCGCAAGATGCTCAATCCGATGACGACGCTGGCCGACATGGTCGACCAGTTGGCGGATCTGCCGCTCGTCTTCCACCCCGGAACGTCCTGGGAATATTCGGTTGCGATCGACGTTGTCGCGCGTCTGGTCGAGGTCATCAGCGGCCAGCCCTTCGACAGGTTCATCAAGGCGCGGATCCTCGATCCGCTCGGCATGGTCGATACCGGCTTCTTCGTTCCGGAGAAGGATCACGACCGGCTGGTCGCCTATTACGCCGGCGCCGATTTGATGGACCCAATGAAGCCGGGGCTGACACGGACCGACGACTCACCCTATCCGGGCGCCTACCTGCGGCCCGTGCCGCGCTTCAACGGCGGCGGCGGTCTGGTGTCCACCCTGCCCGACATGGTCGCGTTGGTCCGCAGCCTGCTGCCCGGCAGATCGACGCTGCTCAAGCCGGAGACCATCGCGCAAGTGATGACCAACCAGCTTGCGCCGGGACAATGGATCCGCTTCGCGATGATGGGCGAGCAGCCGGGCAAGGCTTTTGGCCTCGCCGGCGGCCTGATCCTCAATCCCGCCTCGCCGCTCGACCACCCCGATGCTGCGGGCGAACTCTATTGGGGCGGCGTTGCGGGCACGCAGTGGTGGATTTCGCCGAAGGCCAATGTTGCCGGCGTGATGATGGCACAGCGGCAGATGGCGTTCGTCCATCCGTTCTCGTTCGAGTTCAAGCGGATGGCCTACGACGCCGTGAGGCGCGGGAGGTAGGAGTATTTGGTCGCCCGGATGGAGCGCAGCGCAATCCGGGAGTCTCGTGCAGACGGCAAATTCCCGGATTGCGCTTCGCTGCATTCGGGCTACGCGATCGCCCTAAGCCGCCGCCGAGACCACGCGGTTGCGGCCGTCGTGCTTGGCGCGATAGAGCGCGGTGTCGGCGCGCTTGAGCACGTCGGTGACGGATTCGCCCTTGCGCTCCAACGTGGTGAGGCCGATCGAGATCGTGACCGAGATCCGCTTGCCACCCCCGTCGACAGCAAAAGGCTCGCCGGCGATCGAGCGACGCAGTCGCTCGGCGACCATGCCGGCGACATGGAGATCGGTTTCCGGCATCACGATCACGAACTCCTCACCGCCATAGCGGCAGGCGAGATCGATGCCGCGGATCGACTTGCGGATGCGGACCGCGAATTCGCGCAGCACGTCGTCACCGGCATCGTGGCCATAGGTGTCGTTGATCGCCTTGAAGTAGTCGATGTCGAGGATCATCAGCGCCAGCGGCTTGCCGCGCAGCGATGCCTGCTCCGCGAGCGTGGCGAGGTGGCTTTCCATGTAGCGGCGGTTGTTCAGGCCGGTCAGCGCGTCGGTGATCGCCATCTCGATCGAGTTCTGCACGTTGTCGCGCAGGTGATCGGTGTAGCGGCGACGGCGGATCTGGGTGCGCGCCCGCGCCAGCAGCTCGTTCTTGTCGATGGGACGCAGCAGGTAGTCGTTGACGCCGATCTCGAGGCCGCGCATCAGCCGCGTGTTGTTGTCGGCGTCGGAAATCGCGAGGATCGGGACCTGGCGAGTGCGCTCCAGCGAGCGCGCCTGGCTGCACAGGCGCAGGCCGTCAAAATTGTCGAGGCTGAGCGACACGATCAGGAGGTCGTAATTGCCCTCCGCCGCGTGAAACAGCGCGTCCGACGGATTGGTTTCGACATCGACGGTGTGCTCGGCGGCAAGCACCGGCGCCAGCTTCTCATAGGATGACGGACGGTCGTCGACCAGCAGGATACGACCGCCTATTCCCTTGTCGGCGATCGCGCTGCGCTCGGGCGCCTGCATGCCGATCTCGAGCGAGGTGACGGCCCGCATGCGCAGCTCGTCGGTCATCATCTTCAGCCGCGTCAGCGAGCGGACGCGCGCGATCAGCACGACGTCGGACACCGGCTTGGTCAGGAAATCATCGGCGCCGGCTTCCAGGCCACGCACGCGGTCGGCGGGGCTGTCCAGTGCGGTAACGATGACGACCGGAATGAAATGGGTCGCCGGATTGGATTTCAGCCGCCGGCAGACCTCGAAACCGTCCATGTCCGGCATCATGACGTCGAGCAGGATGATGTCGCATTCGGCGCGCGCGCAGATCTCCAGCGCCTCGGTCCCGTTGGAAGCGGTCAGCACGTCGAAATATTCGGCTGACAGACGGGCTTCCAACAGCTTGACGTTCGCCGGAACGTCATCGACGACGAGGATACGCGCGGACATCGAACCACTACTCCCCTATCCGATAAAGCGTCGGACAGTCTCAATGAATTTGCCGACTGAGATCGGCTTGGACAAATAGGCCTCGCAGCCACCCTCGCGGATGCGCTCTTCGTCGCCCTTCATGGCGAAGGCCGTGACCGCGACCACCGGGATCGCACGCAGATCGGGATCATCCTTGATCCAGCGCGTAACCTCGAGGCCGGAAACCTGGGGCAATTGGATATCCATCAGGATGAGGTCGGGGCGCAGCTTGCGAACGAGATCGAGAGCTTCGAACCCATTGCTGGTGCCCGAGGTCTGATAGCCGTGCGCTTCCAACAGATCGCGAAAGAGCTTCATATTGAGCTCGTTGTCCTCCACGATCAGGACGGTCTTGGCCATCCCGTCCCTCCCAAACCTAGGAAGCGGGCCCGGCTGCGGCACCTCACGCACCGCGCTCGGGACGCGTCGAAAATGTGAATTCAAACTAGCGCCAGAATCGCTCTAACCCGTTAAGCCCGAAGTCAACTCACGTAGCGTGGTTTCCGCTTGCTTGAATACGCACGGAAGACTCGGGCATGATGGGCCCCTCAATAGAGACCATAAGTTAATGGAAAGGCAAACCGGCGCGTTGAAAAAGCCTGTTCACAACCCGCGGGAAGTCGCTGAAATCGTTGCGATTAAGGCGCTGAGCTTCATCGCCGGCGATCCCGAGCGGCTGGGCCTGTTCCTGGCTGAGACGGGAATCGGTCCGGAGACGCTGCGGAATGCCGCAGCCGACCCTCAATTTCTTGCGAGCGTGCTCGATTTCGTGATGCGCGACGATGCGACCGTGAAGGCGTTCGCCGACGCGTCGGAACTGCACCCGACCAACATCGCCGCGGCCCGGCAAGCGCTGGGGGACCCGAAGTGGGAGCGCGACGTGCCGTGACCGCGGCGTCGGCCCATCTCGACGGCCCCCTCAGTTTCTGCCGAGACTGTCTCGGCGACCTCGACATCAAAGCGAAGCGGTGCAGCCATTGCGGCTCGCCGCGACTGGTGCATCACCGCGCCCTCCCCAAGCTGGCGCTCGCGCATATCGATTGCGACGCGTTCTACGCGACGGTCGAAAAGCGCGACAACCCCGAGATCGCCGACAGGCCGGTCATCATCGGCGGCGGCAAGCGCGGCGTCGTGTCGGCCGCCTGCTATATCGCCCGCACCTATGGCGTCCGCTCGGCGATGCCGATGTTCAAGGCGCTGGAACTTTGCCCGAATGCGACAGTGATCCCCCCGGATATGGCGAAATATGTCCGGGTCGGACGCGAGGTCCGCCGCGCCATGCAGGCGCTGACGCCGTTGGTCGAGCCGTTGTCGATCGACGAGGCCTTTCTCGATCTGTCGGGCACGCAGCGCGTCCACGGCATGATCCCGGCCAAGGTACTCGCCAAGTTCGCGCGCGATGTCGAACGCGACATCGGGATTACGGTGTCGGTCGGCCTGTCCAGCAACAAATTCCTGGCCAAGATCGCCTCCGATCTCGACAAGCCGCGCGGCTTTGCCGCGCTCGACCAGGACGAGGCCCGCGAGATGCTCGCGGACAGGCCGGTCGGCTTCATCTACGGCGTCGGGCCGGCGACGCAGGAAAAGCTGATCCAGCGCGGCTTCCGCATCATTGCCGACCTGCAGCGCGCCGATGAGAACGAGTTGATGAAGCAATTCGCGAGCGAAGGCCGCAGACTGTGGCGGCTGGCGCGCGGCATCGACGACCGCCGTGTGGTTCCCGATCGCGGCGCCAAGACGATCTCGAGCGAGACCACCTTCGAGACCGACATCCGCGACTTCGCAACGCTGGAAAGGTTGCTTTGGAAGCTCTCGGAGAAGGTTTCGGCGCGGCTGAAGACCAGCGAGCTCTCCGGCTGCACCATCACGTTGAAGCTGAAGACCGCGGACTTCCGCCAGCGCACCCGCTCGCAGTCGATCCAGACCCCGACGCAGCTCGCCGCCAAGATCTTTGCGGTGTCGCGCGAAATGCTGGCGAGAGAAATCGACGGCACCGCCTTCCGCCTGATGGGCACCGGCGTCAGCGCGCTGCGGCCCGGCTCGCAGGCCAACGATTCCGACATGCTCGACCGCCGCTCGGCTCATGCCGAGCGCGCCATGGACAATCTGCGCAAGAAGTTCGGCAATGCCGCCGTCATCCGGGGCATTGCCTATGAGGGGCCGGCAAAGGCGGCGGAAGAGTAGTCCGGCTCGTCATGGCCAGGCTTGACCCGGCCATCCATCTCCAAGGACTTCTCTCAAGGCCGATGGATGCGCGGGTCAAGCCCGCGCGTGACCACCATCAATCCACCACCGCCACCGCCTCGATCTCGATCAGCCATTCGGGAGCCGCGAGTGCGGTGACGCCAACGAGCGTGCTCGCCGGCGGCTCCTTGCCTTCAAAGAATACGCTGCGCGCCTTGCCGATGATCGGGCGGAGTTCGGGCTTGTAGTCGACGACGAAGGTCGTGATCTTCACGATATTGGCGTAGCTTGCACCAACGGACTTCAGCGCCAGACCGAGGTTCTGCATCACCTGCGTCGTCTGGGCGGCGAGGTCGCCGGGACCAACCACCCGTCCCTCCTCGTCGACTGACACCTGCCCCGAGATGTAGACGGTGCGCGCGCCCGAGGCGACGACAACGTGAGAATATGCCGGGTTATGGTGCAGGCCGCTGGGGCGAAGATGTTCGAGCTTGCTCATGGTGTGCCTCCCTGACACGCGTTGTGGAGGAAAGCGTATCCGGGTCCGAGACTTTCGACCAGAGAGCACGTCAGTCCGGGGCGATGCGAAGCATCGATCCCCGAATCCCAAGGTCTGGTCCTTCGGAGCATCCCGGAATGACAAATGTTACTTGCAGGGCTTGGAAGCTTTGACGTCGAACTTGTCCATCGCGCCCGAGATCACAAAGTCGTTGTAATCGAGCACCAGCGCGCGGGAGACGCCGTTCTCATAGAGTTCGAACGACATCGCATAGACCGGGGTCTGCTCGCCGTCGGTCGCCTTGGCGTCGCGGTCGTAATAGCTCACCGTCACGGGCCAGCGCGTCATCGACTTCATCACGTCGCTCGCGGTCGACGGATCGGGCGGCGTCGGTGCGTGATCGCCCGGGATCGCTTTGCCGATCACCGCCAGTGTGTTGTAGACCTTCTGGCCGTTGTCGGAGCCATCATACACGGTCAGTTCAAGCACCGACTTGCCCTCGCGCGCGGCCGCGATGATGCGCTTGATCTGCTCGGTCGGGAACACGACCTTGCCGTCGAGATCGAAGGTCTTCTTCACCGGCTGCGTCAGCTTCACCGTGATGTGGTCGCCGACCCGCTCGGCGATGCCGTCGACCGGCGCGGATTCGCCGTCATTCATGCGCGTGTCGATCTTGAAGCGGTAGGTCTTGCCGGCTGCGTCCTCCCAGGACGTCGATTTCAGATCGGAGAGCGTGACCTTGCCCTCGCCGCTATCGAGCTCGGACACTTGGCGGAATTCCGACGTGTAGCCTTCGCAGGAGCTGCCGGAGAAGTTGTAGAGGATGCGCCCACGCGCATCGCTGACCGAGTTGTTGCCGCGCGATTTGACGAGGCTGAGATCGTAGAGCGCCTGGTGCGCAAGAAACGGCCCGCTCGCGGCCGCGACGGCCGGCCCTTGGGCCCAACCGATTCCTGCGGCAACGGCGATCGTCAGTACCAGGGCACGTGACGCAGTCCGGGACGGCAGGATCATGGATTTTCCTCGAGGGGGGAATGATTCGTCACAATAGTGACGGCCTTATTGCGCCGCAACTGGGGCAAGCTTCACAAAAAGGTAACGGACGATTGCGGAAATGCCGGTTTTTTCAGTGGCTGTCCGCAGGATTTCGCACCGATCGAGAAGGAATGTTGGCAAAGTTCCACTCGCTTGCAAGCGTCCGCGCGATGGGCGAAACAAGGCGCGGCCTGAGCGCGTTTCAGGCAGCGGATCATTCCAACCAGGGACGAACAAATGGCGGGTACGGTTGAACAGAAGCTGGCGTCGCAAGGGATCACACTTCCGCAGCCCGCCTCCCCGGTGGCGAACTATGTGCCCTTCGTCCGCAGCGGAAATCTGCTGTTTGTGTCGGGCCAGGTCTGCTTCAACGCGGAAGGCAAGCTGATCGCCAAGGGTAAGGTGGGAGCCGGCGTCACCCTCGAGCAAGGCGCCGCTGCGGCGCGCGGTTGCGCAATCAATCTACTCGCGCAGGTCAAGGCCGCGCTCGGCGATCTCGACAAGGTCGTGCGCGTGGTGCGGCTCGGCGGCTTCATCAACTCCGCGCCCGACTTTCTCGATGGACCGAAGGTGCTCAACGGCGCCTCCGACCTGATGGTGGAAGCCTTCGGCGACAAAGGCCGTCATGCCCGCACCACGGTCGGCGTCGCCTCCCTGCCCGCCGATGCGGCGGTCGAGGTCGAGGGCATTTTCGAAGTCGCCTGACGCATGCGTGCACCTGATTGGCTGACCAGACGGCCGGTTGCGCATCGCGGCCTGCACGATGCCGCACGCGGTATCATCGAAAACATGCCGGCCGCGGCCGATGCCGCGATCGCAGGCAATTTCGCGATCGAATGCGACATCCAGCTCACCGCCGACGGCGAGGCGATGGTGCATCATGACGACACACTCGGCCGCCTCACCGAAGGCTCCGGCCCACTGCTGGCCAAGACCGCGGCGGAGCTGAAGGCGGTGAAGTTCAAGGATACCTCCGAGCAGATGATGACGCTCGGTGAGCTCTGCACCCTGGTCGCCGGCCGCGTGCCGCTGGTGGTCGAGGTGAAGAGCCATTTCGACGGCGACCGCAAACTGGTGCGGCGGATGGCCGAGGTGTTGTCGTCCTACTCCGGCCCGGTGGTCGGGATGTCCTTCGACCCCGATCAGGTGCTGGCGCTGCGCGAGGCCATGCCGAACCTGCCACGCGGCATCACCGCCCAACGTACCTATGACGATGGCTACTGGACCAAGCTGCGGCCGGCACAGCGCGACAGCATGCTCCATCTGCGGCACGGTTTCAGCACGCGGCCGCATTTCGTTGCCTTCTGGATCAGCCAGTTGCCTGCGCCGGCGCCCTGGATCGCCCGCAACGTCTTCGGCTGCCCGCTGCTGGCCTGGACGGTGCGGACGGCGGACCAGCGCGAGCGCGCGGCGCGCTACGCCGATCAGATGATTTTCGAGGGGTTTGTTCCGGGAACCTGACATGCCTCCTGCAGCCTTGAAGTCGTCGCTGCGATGCACGATCTTGCGGGGAGTTGGTCGTCATCTGCGATGGCGGAATGCAGGGCATGATCCGGAAATGGACCGAGCTGTTCCGGAAAGATCATGCTCAAGAGAGGCACCGGTCTTCATTCTCGATGGCGTCTTCTGAAATCACCCTCGAAGCTGTTCCAGATATCAGCGACATCCCCGCCGCTGAGTGGGACGCGTGCGCCAATCCGAAGGGTGATCCGGATAGCCTGGATACCCTCGATACGCTCGCCTCAATTAATCCCGCAGGCAACTGCGAGGGCGTTTCAAAGCCCGGCTATAACCCGTTCGTGTCCCATGCCTTTTTAGCCGCCGCGGAGGCTTCCAATTCGGCCTGCGCGCGCACCGGCTGGGGGCCGCGGCATCTCGTGGCGAAGCTCGACGGCAAGATCGTGGGCGTGGTGCCCTGTTATCTCAAATCGCACTCACAGGGCGAATACGTATTCGACCGTGGCTGGGCCGAGGCCTATCACCGCGCCGGCGGCAGCTACTATCCGAAGCTCCAGGTCTCCGTTCCCTTCACGCCTGCGACCGGGCCGCGGCTTTTGATCCGCGACGATGTCGATCGCGCGGTGATCGGCTCGGCGCTGGCGCGGGGTTTGCGGGCGCTCTGCAACGCCACCGAAGCCTCGTCCGTGCACGTGACGTTTGCCCGCGAGGACGAGGCAAAGTTCCTCGGCGAGCACGGCTTCCTGCAGCGGACCGACCAGCAGTTTCACTGGCACAATGCCGGCTTTGCGACCTTTGACGATTTCCTCGCCACGCTGAACTCGCGTCACCGCAAGGCGATCAAGCGGGAGCGCCGCGAAGCTGTCGCCGCCGGGATCACCATCCACTGGCTGACCGGTTCCGATATCACCGAGGACGCGTGGGATGCGTTCTTCGAGTTCTACATGGAGACCGGTTCGCGCAAATGGGGCCGGCCGTACCTCACCCGAAAGTTCTTCTCGTTGATCGGCGAGAGCATGAGCCGGGACGTCCTGCTCGTCATGGCCAAGCGTAACGGGCGCTGGATTGCCGGCGCGATCAACTTTATCGGCTCGGATACGCTGTTCGGCCGCAATTGGGGTGCGATCGAGCATCACCCGTTCCTGCACTTCGAGGTCTGCTATTATCAGGCGATCGATTTCGCGATCCAGCGCGGCCTCAAGATCGTGGAGGCCGGGGCGCAGGGCGAGCACAAGCTGGCGCGCGGATATCTGCCGCAGACCACCTATTCGGCGCACTTCATCGCCGATCCGGCGCTGCGCCGCGCAATCGCCGACTACCTCAAGCGCGAACGCGCCTATGTCGCCGAGGTCGGCCGCGAGCTCGCCGAGGCAGGTCCGTTCCGCAAGGCCGCCGACGACGCTTGACGTTTTGACCTCGCGCGAGACACTAAAGCCAGAACCCGAGGAGCCATCGCCATGCCCGCCGCTTACGACAACAACAACATCTTCGCAAAGATCCTGCGCGGCGAGCTGCCCTGCTACAAGGTCTATGAGGATGAGCAGGTCCTCGCATTTCTCGACATCATGCCGCGCTCGCCCGGGCACACGCTGGTGATCCCGAAGGTCCCTGCCCGCAACATCCTCGACATCAAGCCCGACGACTACGCCCATGTCGCGCGCGGCACCCACAAGATCGCGGCCGCCGCGATGAATGCGTTTGAGGCCGACGGCATCACCGTGCAGCAGTTCAACGAGTCCGCCGGCGGCCAGGTCGTATTCCATCTGCACATGCATGTGATGCCGCGCCAAAACGGCGTTGCGCTGCTGCCGCCGGCCAGCCGCAAGGAAGAGGCCAAGGTGCTCGAGGCCCACGCGGCCAAGCTGATCGCGGCGCTGAAGTAGGCTGCGCCACGCGTCAAAGTTCGTAGCCCGGAATCCGGAACTCTTCGCGCGTTGTCGCACCGCCCCCGGATTTCGCTTCGCTCCATCCGGGCTACCGCTGTCACTCGGTCTCGAAGTCTCCCGCTTGCGGCGGGGCGAGCGGGGTGAACTCGCAGCGGTCGGGCTTGACGTCGATCAGCGGGGTCTCGTCGAGGCAATCGAGGCCGCGCACCAGGATCACGTTGCCCTCGACGCCGACCAGCTTCACGGTCGAGGTCCCGATCGGATTCGGCCGCACCGGCGAGCGCAGCGAGAAGGTGCCGCGGGTGTTGCCGTTGTTCTTCGGGCTTTGCAGCACGATGTCGCGCCGCGACTGGTGCAGCCAGTACAACACTTCAAGGTTCGAGTAGAAATCGACGCCCTTGATCGCGGCGACCCAGGGCTCGAAGATTTCCAGCCGGCACACCGGGCCGTCATGCCGCCCCTGCCGCGGCGTCGCCAGCCGCGAGGTCCAGGGCGTGCGGATGCGGCCGATGAAGACGAGGCCGGCATCTCGCGCCGGCGGCATGTCGACGGCGACCTCGCCCTCGCGCAATTCCATTTCACGTACCATGTGTCAATCCAGCGATATGTTCAGCGCAGTCTCACCTCAACTCTGCGGACGCAGCGAAGGAAAGTCTGAGATACCATACCAGACACTGACCGCAATGACGCGCCGAGCGGTCCAACTCACGCCCTGTTCCTCAGCACGAAGCACGCCCCGCCCGCCTTGCGGATGCGGTTGCAGAGGCCATCCGCCTCGGGCCGCGTATCGGCGCCGATGCGCACCTGATAGAAAGTGGCGCTGCCGCGGCTGCGCAAACGCGAGCTCAACAGGCTCGGATCCTGGTCGCCGATCACTGCGGACAAGTGCTTCATGGCGCGGGCATACATCGCCAGTGCCTTGTCGCGGCTGAAGCCGGCCGCGAGCTGCACGCCCCAGACCTTGGCGGCGGACAGCGTAATGTGCTGCTCGAGCTCGGCGACGAACGGGTTCGGCGCGCGCTTCAGCAGCGCCATCAATTCGCGGCAGCTCGTGGTCGGGGCGCGATCGGGCATCTTGCCGTTGCGGCCGGCGGCGGCCCAGGTGTCGACGCTGGAGCCGGTGATCGCGAACACGTAGGCGCGCGTTTCCTGCGGCATGGAGCCGGTGCCGGCGAGCCAGTCCTGGATCCGGCGCGGCCCGGCATTATAGGCCGCCGCCGCGAGGCCGAGATTGCCGAACTGATTGCGCAGCTCGCTGAGGAATTCCGCCGACTTCGGCAGCGCCTGCACGGGATTGAAGGGATCGAGCAGCCCGCGCTCGTTTGCTGTGCCCGGCATGAACTGCGCGATGCCCTGCGCACGCTCGCCGCTGCGTGTCATCGGTCCGACCGCGTCGGCCTGGAAGCGGCTCTCCTGCCAAATCACGCGAGCGAAGAATTCGAGCGGCAGGTCGTTGGCGCGCGCCGCCGACTCGATCATCAGGCACATCGCCTCACGGGTGTCGCTCTCGCGCGCGCTCTCGGCCGGCTTCGCGGGCGGGATCGCCAGCTCCTCGACGCTCGGATGTACGTATCGCGGGGCTTCGGCCGGCGCATCCTCCGCACCGGCGCCGAGCGGTGACACCAGCATCGCAAGCAAGCCCAATCCCGCACACAGGGCCGTTCGCATCGCAACTCCGCTCCCGCAGCCTGCTGCGGCTTGACACCGCGAGCCCCTGGTCTAGCTATGGCTGACAATGATGGCGCGCAAAGGGAGCGCAAAATGGCCGCAGCTTCGGACGATCAACTCGGTTTCGCGCCCGACGACGACGCCCCGATCGGCTACATGAAGCGAACCCGCGACTATTACGCGGCGATCGGCTACACCACTCCCTATCGCTGGGCGCACTATACCTCCGCACCGTTCCAGCCGCTGGACAAGCCGCTCAGCCAGTCCCGCATCACAATCATCACGACGGCGGCGCCGTTCGATCCCGCCAGAGGCGACCAAGGCCCGGGCGCGAAATACAATGGTGGCGCCAAGTTCTATTCCGTCTATGACGGCGACACGTCGCAACAGCACGATTTGCGAATTTCCCATATCGCCTATGACCGGATGCATACCTCGGCCGAGGACAGTGGCACTTGGTTCCCGCTGCCGCAGCTCAAGCGCCTCGCAGAGGCCGGCAAGATCGGTGAGGTCGCCCCGCGCTTCTTCGGCGCGCCGACCAACCGGAGCCACCGCGTCACCATCGAGACCGACGCGCCCGAAATCCTCAAGCGCTGCCGCGCCGATCAGGTCGACGCCGCGGTGCTGGTGCCGAATTGCCCGGTGTGCCACCAGACCGTCAGCCTGGTCGCGCGGCACCTCGAGCAGAACGGCATCGCAACCGTCGTGATGGGCTGCGCGAAGGATATCGTCGAGCACGCCGCGGTGCCCCGCTTCCTGTTCTCCGACTTCCCGCTCGGCAACTCCGCCGGCAAGCCGCACGACCTGGCTTCCCAAGCCTTCACGATCGAGCTCGCGCTTCGCGTGTTGGAGTCCGCCCCTGGTCCGCAAACCACCGTGCAGTCGCCGCTGCGCTGGAGCGAGGATCATTCCTGGAAGCGCGACTACAGCAACGCCGACGCACTCAGCGCCGAAGAGCTGGCGCGCCTGCGCCGCGAGTTCGACGCGCAGAAGGAAATCGCTAAGGGCCTGCGCGAGCGGGTCGCGTAGGCCTCTGCGTTATCAGCGAGCCCTCGCCAGCGCCGGGACTGGATCGCGCGAGACCACGCCCGCACGTCCTGCATAGTGGCGCGCGAGCGCCGCGCAGGTCATCAGTTGGATCTGGTGGAACAGCATCAAGGGCAGCACGATCAGCCCGACCGATTGGCCGGCCAGCAGCACGCTCGCCATCGGCAGCCCGCTCGCCAGGCTTTTCTTCGAGCCGCAGAACATGATGGCGATGCGATCCTCGCGCGAGAAGCCGAGCAGACTGCTGCCGACATTGGTGATGAACAGCACCAGCGCGAGCAGCACCGCATCGAGGCCGAGAACGATCGCCATCTGGGTCGCGTCGACCTGATGCCAGATGCCGTGGCTCACGCCGTCGCTGAAGGCGGTGTAGACGATCAATAGGATCGAGCCGCGATCGACCAGGCCGAGCATCTCATGGTGCTTCGCAACCCAGCTTCCGATCAGCGGCCGGGAGAGCTGACCCGCGACGAACGGCAGCAGCAACTGGACAACGATATCGAACGCTGCATTGCCGGAGAACCCGCCATGGCTGGAGAAGAGGACACCCGCCAGTAGCGGGGTCGCGATGATGCCGAGCAGATTGGAGGCGGTCGCCGAGCACAGCGCCGCCGACACGTTGCCGCGCGCAATCGAGGTGAAGGCGACCGACGACTGCACGGTCGACGGCACGATGCAGATCAGGATGATGCCCGCCCACAGCGCTGGCGTCAGCAGGTGCGGCGCCAGCGCGTGGGCCGCCAGCCCGAGCAGCGGGAACAGGCCGAAGGTGGAGAGGAAGATAACCAGATGCAGGCGCCAATGCCGGGCGCCGACCAGCGCCTCCGCGGTCGACAGCCGGGCGCCGTGGAGAAAGAACAGCAGCGCGATGGCTGCATCCGTCGCGTAGGCGCCGATCACGGTCCCCTGCCCCTGCAACGGCAGCAGCGTGGCAAGGCCGACCATGCCGACGATGGCGATGATGTAGGGATCGAGATGCGCGAGTGATCGCAGCCGGCTGGTCTTCATGATGGCATTCCTTTCGTTGACTGAAAGGTGCCTATCGCGGGACCGATTGTGAACTGCGCTTACCGATGTTATGGTGATAACAATTCGTAATCACCGGCCCTGCGAATGCTCGACCCAATCCAGCTCGAAACCTTCCTCACCGTGGCGCAGACGCAAAATTTCACCGAGGCCGGTCGCCGCCTCGGCCTGAAGCAATCGACGGTGAGCCAGCACATCCGCAAGCTCGAGGCCGCGGCCGGCCGCCGGCTGTTCGTGCGCGACACCCATTCGGTCGCGCTGACCGCGGACGGCGAAGCGATGGTGGGCTTCGCACGCCCGATCCTGGAAGCGAATGCCCGCGCCCGTGATTACTTCGCGGGATCGCAGGTGCGCGGCAAGATCCGCTTCGGCGCCGCCGAGGACTTTGCCAACTCGCGCCTGCCGGACCTATTGCGCGATTTCGTCCGCCGGCACCCGCAGGTCGACCTCGAGCTGACGGTGGGGTTGAGCGCGGGGCTCTACCAGCAGCTCGACGGAGGCGAACTGGATCTCGTGCTCGGCAAGCGGCGGCCCGGCGACGCGCACGGCGAGCTTGTATGGCAGGACCGTCTGGTGTGGACCGGCGCGCCAGGGACCCGCCTCGATCCGGACCAGCCCCTGCCGCTCATCCTCTATGCGCCACCGAGCGTTAGCCGCAGCGTCGTGCTGGAGGCGATGGAGCGGTTCGGACGGCCCTGGCACATCGTCTGCTCGAGCGGCAGCCTGAGCGGGCTACGTGCCGCAGCGCTCGCCGGTCTCGGCATCACGCCGCAAGCGCAGGCGCTGATCCCTGACGGCCTCGAAGAGGTGCCGCCGTCGGGGCTGCCGCCGCTCGGCAGCGTCGAATTCGTGGTGCAGATCGCGCGTCGCGCCCGGCGCGGTCCTGCCGCCGAGCTCGCGCACGCCATCACCGAACGCGGCGGCCGGCTGCGGCCGTAGGCCCCAAGCGGAGCGTCAGGCCGGTTTCATCGTTACGCCCTGCACCGCGTTGAGCATTCCGGTCCGCTCGTGGCAGTTCAGATATTCGAAGAACTGCTCGTCAGCGGCCGCGACCGTGACCTCGTGGTACAGCCTGAGCTTGGCGTTCGGTCCGAGCGTCGACAGGTATTTCATCGCCGCGCCGAAGATCCTGACATGGGTCGGATGCGATTCCGCCCAGCGCTCCAGCGCAGCCAGGCTCTTCCACCAGCTCTGGCCGTAGGATTTTTCGGTCGGCTGTCCCTGCGCGTCGACGACACGCATGTAGCGATTGGCGTAGCAGCCGATCGGCACGCCGTCGTCGCGCAGGAAATCCATGCCCTCGCGCAGCACCGGCTCGACATCGTCGAGATACATCTTGCGCTCCTCAGCCTCGGTGTCGCTCCAGTCCTGGCCGGACCGGATCAGGCAGAGATTGTCATGCGCGATGATGCGGATGCGCGCGCCGTCACGCACGGCCCGCGGCTCGCCGGCTGGCACCATCGCGTCGGTCTGCGACAGCGCAATGCGGTCGCGCATGCCGCCCCAATAAGCGTGCTCCTGCACCTCCCCGCTCATGCTGTCGGCCAGAACCGCGACGCCCTCGGGACGGTCGAGCGATGAGAACAGCGTCTCGTAGCGGGCGACATGCGGCCGCAGCACCTCGATGAAGCGACCGACCCCGTCACTTGCGGCGTCGCTGCCGATCCAGGCCTCGCGCGCCAGCTCAAACCAGGCATCGAAGCGCGCAACGTCATCCCAATAGGCAACCGAGACGACGTTCGCGAAACCGGCCTGATCGACATATTGCGCGCGGTCCCAATGCGCGGGACCATTCGCCCTAGCGAAGAGCTCCGCGATCTGTTCGAGCGCCTCGGTCACCGTGGCGGTGGGCTGGCCGCGATACTGCAGGCCGAAATAGGCCATGATCACATTGACGACCGCCGGCTTGTGGCGCGCGACAAAGGATGGATAAGGCGGCGCATAATCGTCGGGCACCCGGCGATGACGCGACCGCGCGGTCTGCAAATGAGATGGGATGGCGGATTCCATGGCAGTCGCCTCCGCTTGATGGATGATGCCTGTCAGCTCGCCGCCGCGTCGATCTCCTCGAGGCTGTCGAGCGGCAGCGCAAAATGCTCGACGCGCTTCGACGGCTTCTTGTTCAGAAGCAGGCGCGTGACATCGGGCCGCGAATAGTGCCCGGCCGGATCGGCGGCATTCTTGGCAATCCCGATCGCGCCGAGATCGATGTCGGCGATCAGCAGGCCTTCCTGATCGGGTGGCAACTTCTCGGCGCTCGCGCTGCCGTCCGGCCCATAGATCGCGGCGTGCCCGCCGCCGGCATGCAGCAATGCGTGCTTGTCGTCGCGGTCGCAGAGTTCGTCCACCATCGCCTGCGAGACGGTGGCGCAGGGCGCGAGCACGAAGCACGAGCCCTCGACTGCGTACACGCGCGAGGCCGCGTTGTTGACCTCCCAGCCGAGCGCCGGCGCGAACGGATCGTACAGCGAGAAGCTCGGCCAGGCCGCGACATGCACCTGCTCGTTCTGGGCATACATCGCGTATTTCGAGAGCGGCTGCAGGTGCTCCCAGCAGCACAGCGCGCCGAGCCGGCCGATGCCGGGGCAGTCATGCACCGCAAGATCGCTGCCGTCGCCCTCGCCATAGACGGTGCGCTCGGCATGGGTCGGACGCAGCTTGCGCCGCTTGGCGATGGTCTCGCCGTCGGGACCGATCAGCCATTGCGCGAGGTAGAGGCTGCCGCCATCGCGCTCGGACAGGCCGAGCACCGCGGTCACGCCGGCGCTCTTGACGGCGAGCCGCAGCCGTTCCGCCTGCGGGCTGTCATAACCAAGCGAGTTGTCGAAATAGCGCTGCACGAAGCCGCGCCCGATCGCCCAGGCCGGCGAGTCCAGCCAGATGTACCAGGGATAGCCGGGAATGAAGGCCTCCGGGAACGCGATCAGCTTGGCGCCCTTGGCCGCGGCGTCCTCGATCAGCGCAATGGTCTTGGCGACGGACGCATCGAGGTCGAGCCAGGCCGGCGCGGCCTGCACCACCGCAACGCGATATTTCGGATGTTCGATGCCCATGATGTCCTCCTCGCGGCCGGCGTCGGGCCGGTTCATGCTTGATCGGCCTTGGCAGCCTCTGACATCATGCTGCCGCGAAACCGGACACGCCGTTCGACCGGGACGGAAGGAAAATTCGACTTCGGCGGAGATCATCGGTCGCCGTCCCCGGTATGAAGCTTGCTTTGTTCGAGTGGCCAGCGTTTGAACTCGTGAAGGGAGGAAATCATGCCGGCCCTGTTCACCACGGACGACGCGCCCACGCATCGACGCCTGGCGCTCTGGCAGGACATCGTGTGCGACGTCTTCGTACAGCTCGACTGCAAGTCCGACCTTGGCACCGCCTTCCATGGCGCCATCGCCAGCTCGCAGGTGGGGCCGGCGAAATGCTCGACCGTCTCGTCAAGCCGGCAGCGGGTGTTGCGCACGCCGTCGCGGATCGCGCGCGCGACCGAGGATTTCGTGCTGTTCGCACTCGGCCGGCATGGCGCCGGCGCCGTGTTGCAGGACGGCCGCGAAACGGTCATCCAGCCCGGCGAATTCGCGTTCTACGACACGACCCGGCCCTACGAGCTGCGCTTCGACGACGACTTCACCCAAACCATCTTTCAGGTACCGCGCGTGATGCTGCACCGGCGCTTTGCCGGCTCCGAGCCTCTCACCGCAACGAGCTTCACGCCGGACCGCCCTGTGGAGCGGCTGGCCTCCCAGTTCATCGCCGGGCTCTCCGAGGTTGCCGACCGGCTCGATGATGACACCGCGACCCGGCTCGCCGACCAGGCCGTCGACCTCCTCGCCATGGCCATGAGCGAGCGGCTCGGGCGACCCGCGCTTGCGTCCTCGACACATCGCTCGGCCCTGCTGTACCGGCTGAAGGCGCACGTGCTGGCGCATCTGCCCAACCCCGATCTCGGCCTCGCTGAAACGGCGGCGGCGCTAGGCATCTCGTCGCGCTACATCAACAGCCTGTTCGCCGATGAAGACACCTCGTTCCAGCGTTTCGTGCTGGCGCAGCGGCTCGAGCGCTGCAAGCGCGACCTCGCCTCGCCCACCCACGCGCATCGCCACATCAGCGAGATCGCGTTCGCCTGGGGCTTCAACGACCTCTCGCATTTCGGCCGGGTGTTCCGCGAGCATTACGGCATGTCGCCGCGCGATTGGCGGCAGAGCCGGTTGCCAAACTGATCGACAGGGTGACCCGCCGCAATGCTGCATGCGGCATTCGGGGTTGCAAAGTATCGGACAATCCAGCATGCGGTAGCCGATCCATGCCGGAACCGAAGGCAAATTTCACTACATGTCAGCAATGATCGAGCATGCCGACGGCCTGCCGAACCCGCAACGCAATTGGGCCATTGTCACGATCGCGCTCGGCCTCGTGATGGCCGTCATCGACGGCTCGATCGCCAACGTCGCGCTGCCGACCATCGCCCGGAGTCTTGACGCGAGCCCGGCATTTTCGATCTGGATCGTCAACGGCTATCAGTTGGCGATCACGATCTCGCTGCTGCCTTTGGCTTCGCTCGGCGAAATCATCGGCTATCGCCGCGTCTATCTCGCCGGCCTGGTGCTGTTCACGCTCGCCTCGGTGTTTTGCGCGCTGTCGCACGCGCTGCCGATGCTGACGGTCGCGCGCGTCGTGCAAGGATTTGGCGCGGCCGGGATTCTGAGCGTCAACTCCGCGCTGGTCCGCTTCACCTATCCGGGCGCGCTGCTCGGGCGCGGCATCGGCGTCAATGCGCTGGTCGTCGCCGTCTCGGCCGCGGTGGGCCCGACCGTGGCCTCGATCATCCTGTCGATCGGAACATGGCCCTATCTGTTCGCCATCAACATCCCGCTCGGCATCGCGACCCTGGCTCTCGGCTGGCACTATCTGCCGCACACTAGGCCGGCCAGCCACGCCTTCGACTGGCAAAGCGCAGCGCTCAGCGCGGTCGCATTCGGTGTCGGCATCACCGCGATCGACAGCGCCGGGCATGGCGAGGCGCTATATCTCTGCCTGACCGAGTTCGCGATCGCGGCGGTCGCGTGCGTGCTGCTGGTCCGACGGCAGACGCATCTGCCCTCGCCACTGTTGCCGGTCGATCTGCTGCGAATTCCGATTTTCGCGCTGTCGATCGGCACCTCGATCGCCTCGTTCTGCGGCCAGATGCTGGCCTTTGTCGCGATGCCCTTTTATCTCGAGCGGCATTTCGGATATTCGGCGGTGGAGATCGGCCTGCTGATTACGCCCTGGCCGATCGCAGTCGCATTCGCAGCCCCGCTGGCGGGCTGGCTGGTCGAGCGCTATCCGGCCGGCCTGCTGGGCGGCATCGGATTGCTGGTGTTCGCGCTGGGTCTGGGCACACTCGCGATGATGCCGGCTATGGCCTCGCCCCTGGACGTGATCTGGCGGATGGCGCTCGCGGGCGCCGGATTTGGCATGTTCCAGACTCCGAACAACCGGACCATGATTGCCGCGGCGCCGCGCGAGCGCTCCGGTGGCGCCAGCGGCATGCTCGGAACCGCGCGCCTGCTCGGGCAGACCATGGGCGCAGCCCTGGTCGCGCTGCTGCTGGCACGCTATCCGGACGACGGCACCCGGATCTCGCTTGTGGTCGGCGTCGGCTTTGCCGTGGCCGGCGCGGCGCTCTCTACGCTCAGATTGTCGTCGGCCGGCAGCCGGGGTGCCGAACGGGTGCGTGTGCATGAGAGCCAGCGCCTCAAGGGTGAGTGACGCTACGCATCCGGATCGCCGCATCGGCCTCAGGTCATCCACACGCTGCAACAAAAAGGCCGGCTGTTTTCCAGCCGGCCTTTTCATTTGATCGTTTGTTACGGCGTCACACCTTGACCAGCGGCCCGCGTGAGGCCGGACCCTTGGTGCCGCCTCCGCCGCCGCCTTGGCCACCGGACTTCGGCGGCTTGCGCTTGCGGGCCGGCAACTTCTCGGGCTTCGGCGTGACCGGGCCCTCGACGAACTCGAAGCCGATCTTGTCCTTGCCGGCCGCCTCGTCCTTGACCAGGACGACGCGGACGTGACCGCCGCCCTTGAGCTGGCCGAACAGCACCTCGTCCGCCAGGGGCTTCTTGATGTGTTCCTGGATGACGCGCGCCATCGGACGCGCACCCATCTGCTCGTCGTAGCCGTGCTCGATCAGCCAGGCCTTTGCCGGCTCGGACAGCTCGATCGTCACGTCGCGGTCGGCGAGCTGCGCCTCGAGCTGCAGCACGAACTTCTCGACCACCATGCCGATCACTTCGGCATTGAGATGCGCGAACGAGACGATCGCATCCAGCCGGTTGCGGAATTCCGGCGCGAACTGGCGGTTGATCGCCTCGTGGTCGTCGCCTTCCCGCTTGCTGCGGGTGAAGCCGAAGGCCTGCCGCGCCAGATCCGCCGCGCCTGCATTGGTGGTCATGATCAGGATCACGTTGCGGAAGTTCACCTGCTTGCCGTTGTGGTCGGTGAGCCGGCCGTGATCCATGATCTGCAGCAGCACGTTGTACAGATCCGGGTGCGCCTTCTCGATTTCGTCAAGCAGCACCACGCAATGCGGATGCTGGTCCACGCCATCGGTGAGCAGGCCGCCCTGGTCGAAGCCGACATAGCCGGGAGGCGCGCCGATCAGGCGCGACACCGTGTGCCGCTCCATGTATTCGGACATGTCGAAGCGCAACAGCTCGACGCCGAGCGACGCCGCAAGCTGCTTTGCGACCTCGGTCTTGCCGACGCCGGTCGGGCCCGAGAACAGATAGCTGCCGATCGGCTTCTCCGGCTCGCGCAGGCCGGCTCGCGCCAGCTTGATCGATGCCGACAGCGACTCGATCGCCTTGTCCTGGCCGAACACCACCCGCTTCAGGGTCTGCTCGAGATGCTTGAGCACCTCGGCATCGTCCTTCGACACGCTCTTGGGCGGAATCCGCGCCATGGTGGCGATCGTGGTTTCGATCTCCTTGATGCCGATCGTCTTCTTGCGCTTGTTCTCGGCGACCAGCATCTGCGCCGCGCCGGACTCGTCGATCACGTCGATCGCCTTGTCGGGCAGCTTGCGGTCATGGATATAGCGCGAGGAGAGCTGCACCGCGGCCTCGATCGCCTCGTTGGTGTATTTCAGCCGGTGGTAGTCCTCGAAATACGGCTTCAGGCCCTTGAGGATCGCGATTGCGTCCTCCACCGTCGGCTCGTTGACGTCGATCTTCTGGAAGCGCCGCACCAGCGCGCGGTCCTTCTCGAAGTGCTGTCGGTACTCCTTGTAGGTGGTGGAGCCCATGCAGCGGATGGTGCCGGAGGCGAGCGCGGGCTTCAGCAGGTTGGACGCGTCCATCGCGCCGCCCGACGTCGCCCCTGCACCGATCACGGTGTGGATCTCGTCGATAAACAGGATGGCGTTCGGATGCGCCTCCAGTTCCTTCAGAACCTGCTTGAGCCGCTCCTCAAAATCGCCGCGGTAGCGCGTGCCCGCGAGCAGCGTGCCCATGTCCAGCGAGAACACGGTGGCAGCCGCCAGCACGTCAGGCACGTCGCTGTCGACGATGCGCTTGGCGAGACCTTCGGCGATCGCGGTCTTGCCGACGCCGGCTTCACCGACGAACAGCGGGTTGTTCTTCTGGCGACGGCACAGCACCTGGATCGCGCGGTTGATCTCGGCGTTGCGGCCGATCACCGGATCGATCTTGCCGTCGCGCGCCTTCTTGTTGAGGTTGACGCAATAGGTCTCGAGCGCCTCGCCCTTCTTCTTGGCGTCCTCGTTGCCCTTGGCCTCGGTCTCCTCGTCGACGCCGCGCACCGGCCGCGCCTCGGAGACGCCCGGCCGCTTGGCAATGCCATGGCTGATGTAGTTGACCGCGTCGTAGCGCGTCATGTCCTGCTCCTGCAGGAAATACGCGGCATGGCTCTCGCGCTCCGCGAAGATCGCGATCAGCACGTTGGCACCGGTCACTTCCTCGCGACCGGACGACTGGACATGGATCACCGCGCGCTGGATCACGCGCTGGAACCCGGCGGTCGGCTTGGCATCGTCGGCGCCATCAGTCACCAGGTTCTCGAATTCGGTCTCGAGATAGTTGACGAGGCTGGTCCTGAGCTTGTCGAGATCGACGCTGCAGGCCCGCATCACCGCCGCCGCATCCGAGTCATCGATCAGTGACAGCAGGAGGTGTTCGAGCGTCGCGTATTGATGGTGACGCTCGTTCGCGATCGCCAATGCACGATGCAGGGATTGTTCAAGGCTTTGGGAAAAAGTTGGCATTCGCGTCCTCTATGGCCCCCGGCCATCATGATCGCCATTGCCGGGTCAGGCAATAACAACCTTCGTGATCCCCAGTGATATAGTTACGATGGATCGTGGCGAAAGACCGGTTCCGGCGTGATGGTTTTCCTCTAATTTTCAGGCACTATGGTGTCGCGCAACCGCCGCCCGCAATCATACGGGATGCCGTTTCCTTCCATTAGAAATGCGATGCAAGAAGACCCGTTCCGCTGACGCGGCGAAGTGGTGGCTGCCGGCGACCTACTTCTTTTCCATCACGCATTGCAACGGATGCTGATGCTTGCGCGCGAAGTCCATCACCTGCGTCACCTTGGTCTCGGCGATCTCGTAGGTGAACACGCCGCACTCGCCGATCCCGTGATGGTGGACATGGAGCATGATCTTGGTGGCCGCCTCGGCGTCCTTGTTGAAGAACCGCTCCAGCACGTGAACGACGAATTCCATCGGCGTGTAGTCATCGTTCAGGATGAGCACACGGTACAGGTTCGGACGTTTGGTCTTCGGCTTGACCTTGGTGATGACCGAGGTCGACGGGCCGTTGGCCCCTCCGTTGCGGTTCTCGTCATTGCTCATTTTGGGCGCTGACAGCGCCAACGACGAAGGGGCTTTGGACGTGGATCGCAACATGGCTCAGGCGTTCGAATTCCCAGGGGAAACCGGTAAGCGCATCGGGGATGTTTCGCGATTGCCGCAGCAGCCCATCGCGGAACCTCCAGCAACGCTTTCCAGATTGCCGCTCCCGGTCCGACCCAGCGGCTGGGTCGGCTCTCGGAATATGGGCCCGACGGCGCTTGGCTGCAAGCGCCGAACTGACGCCCGTAGCGGCTCCGACCGGCTCGATTCCCGTCGCTGCAATCACCTCAAGGTTAATCGTTTCCGGCGGGATTGACAAAGGAGTCGGCCACCGGGTTCAGCCTGCGTTGAGGATAAAGCGGGTTTTTGCCCCATTCCGGGCCCCCTCGGCGCGCCCCGCCCGGTTTCTATAACTGGATTCATCGTCTGTTTAGACGCGCTCATCGAGATGGCGGGCACAACCCATTCGATGAGAACATCATGCTTGGTAGAGCCCTTTTCAGCCGCGCCCGTACGGCGCTCGGCCGCTTTTCCGCGGCAACCGACGGTAATATCGCGGTGATCTTTACCCTCGCGGCGATCCCCGTGCTCCTTATCGTTGGTGCCGCGATCGACTATAGCCGCGCCAATGCCGCCCGCTCGGCGATGCAGGCGGCGCTCGATTCCACCGCGCTGATGCTGTCCAAGGATCTGACGTCGGGCACCATCACGGCCGCGCAGATCCCGAGCAAGGCTCAGGCCTATTTCACTGCCCTTTATACCAACAGGGACGGCCAGGGCGCTTCCGTCTCCGCCACCTATACGACCGCGACCTCGAGCGCGCCGGCCACCATTCTCCTGACCGGATCGGGCTACATCAAGTATGATTTCATGCAGCTCGCGGGTCTGCTTCCCGGTGCCGGTGCCGCTCCGACCACGATGAATTTCGGCGCAACCTCGACCACCACCTGGGGCAACGTCAAGATGCGCGTCGCGCTCGCCCTCGACAACACGGGATCGATGGCCCAGGATGGCAAGATAACCGCGTTGCGCAATGCGGTGGCCGGAACAGGCGGCTTGATCGACCAGCTCAGCGCGCTGAGCAAGAACAATGGGGACGTCTACATCTCCGTCATTCCCTTCGCCAAGGTCGTCAATGTCGGTACCTCAAACTATAGCCAGTGGTGGATCGACTGGACCGACTGGCTGAATCCACCGACCGCGCAGCCCAATAACGGCAGCATGGGGACGGGCAGCGCGAGCTTGCAGGCGATGCTGCCGATGAATTGGCACGCGGTAGGACCGGGCGCGAGGTGTCCGTGGTCCAATAGCAACGGCGGCTTCACCTGCACCGCCGGTCCGACTAGCACATCGAACGTGTCAACGATTCCGTCGAGCGGAACCTATAAGGGCTATATTTGCCCGAGCGTCGATTACAATTCCCACACGATCTACAATGGCTGTTGGGTGAGCACGCAAGTCGGCACCACCCCTCAGGTGTTCTGCTCAGGAAACGGCAACTGCGCCTGTCCGAAAAATTCTTCCGGCAGCAATGTTACCGGCTGCAGTTGCACCGGCTCCGGGTCAAGCAAATCATGCTCCGGCTACATCTATACCCACGACTGGACTCAGCCCGGCATCAACGACACAACGCACAACACGAACCAGCCCCGCGTAAGCGCAGTGGTCGGTTTCGCCGGCAACGCCTGGACGCCGTCCACATCCACCCCTACGGTCCAGAACAACTGGCAGCAGGTGTCGACCAATCCGATCAGCACTTGGACTGGCTGCATCACCGACCGCACACAGCCCAACGACGCGACGGGCGTGTTGCCGCTGCTAAACGATGTCACGACGCGGTTTCCTGCCAACGAGTATTACGAGAACAACACGGCCTATTGCAGCAGCAGCGCCTCACCGCAGCTCGAACCGATCATTCCGCTCAGCTATGATTGGAGCACCCTCAAGTCCGCGGTCAACGCAATGCAGCCGACCGGCGGCACCGACCAGGCAGTCGGCTTGGCCTGGGCGTGGCAGTCCCTGATCCCCGGTGGCCCGCTGAACGCACCGACGGAGGATTCCAACACCACCTACAACAGGGTCATCATCCTGCTGTCCGACGGTCTGAACACCGAGGACCGTTGGCCGGTCTACGGCGATGGCAGCTCGCAGGCGTCGGGCAATCCGATCGACGCCCGGCAGGCCCTGATGTGCCAGAACTTGAAGAATGCGACGGATGCCAACGGCCAGCCGATGTACACCATCTACACGATCCAGGTGAACACGAGTTCGCCCGCGGATCCCACCTCGACCGTACTGCAGAACTGCGCCAGCAGCCCAGACAAGTTCTACATGCTGACCAGCTCGAGCCAGATCGTGACGACCTTCAAGACGATCGGAACCGCGCTCAGCAAGCTGCGACTGTCCAGATAGCCTCACGGCTCCGCGAGTCACAAAAAAGCCCGGCCGCTTCGGCCGGGCTTTTGATTTTCGGGATCTCGGAGCCGGTTACTGGGCCGGCGTGAACTTGCCGACCAGGCCTTCGAACGGCTTGAAGGTCTGCTTGGCACAGTCGCTGTAGAGGCCTGCGATCTTCTGCGATTCCGACACGAAGGTCTCGTAGGCCGAGCGCACGAACTCGCTCTGCGCCTCGACTGCCTTGTCGAATGACTTCACGCCGGAGAGCTGCTCCACAAACGACTTGGTGTCTTCATAGGACTTCTTGGCATAGTCGCCATAGGCCGCCGCGATGGCCTGAACGCCGCTCTGCAGGTTGGTCGCGGACGCAGCAACCGAGTCCAGATGCTGTTTGCCGTAGTTCTGAATGTCTTCGATCTTGATCATGAGTTCCTTATCCCAGACTTGAAAACGCATATCGCATTATTGCCGGGAAGCTCCCGGCCCCCTGACGCCGGCAACATAGTGCACCGCACAATCAAGTCAAGGAATCTTGTGCATCGCACAAATCAACCGCCCCAATTCCGGGCATTTGCCATAAACCCCGGGGGACTACGCAACGGTTGCTTAATCTTTTGGAAACTCGGGCCGCCTACCCTGATTCCCGGGCTTTGTTCGCCTTCCGACAGACAGCCTGAAAACTGTTTGTGAACAGCACCTTAGCCAGAAGAGCAACCTGAGCCGCAACCGAGGCTGGGCGTTCTGCCCAAATCGGCTTGTGGCGCAGGCAGGATCGGCGGTCGTCGGGCACAATTTCGCCTCACGCACCGGTGATCAAGATAGAAATTGGGACGGGGAAGTAGATGCTTCGTAAAACCTTGGCCTCCTCGCGCGCGTTGCGGGTTGGCGTTCTCGGGCTCGTCACCCTCACGACGACGATCCTGATCAGCGACAGCGCCGAGGCGCGGCGCTACAGGCATCGCCACGCCCGCCAGCATCACAGCCAGGAGGCGAGCGAGAGCTACGGTCCGAAGTTCGCCTCGATCGTCGTCGACGGCAATTCCGGCGCAGTGCTGGCCTCCAACAGTCCCGACGGCCTGCGGCACCCCGCCTCTCTCACCAAGATGATGACGCTGTATCTGCTGTTCGAGCGTCTCGATTCCGGCAGGATGAAGCTCGACACCGAAATGCCGGTGTCCGAGCACGCGTCCGATCAGGACCCGACCAAGCTCGGCCTCCGCCCCGGCCAGACCATCCGGGTCGAAGACGCCATCAAGGGCCTCATCACCCGCTCGGCCAACGACGCCGCGGTGGTGATCGCCGAGGCAGTCGGCGGCAGCGAAGAGAATTTCGCCAGGATGATGACGCGCAAGGCGCGCGCGCTTGGCATGAGCAGGACGGTCTATCGCAACGCCTCCGGCCTGCCCAACGACGAACAGGTGACGACGGCGCGCGACCAGTCGATCCTCGGCCGCGCGCTTCAGGATCGCTTCCCGCGCTACTATCGCTTCTTCTCGACAACGGCGTTCAATTTCCGCGGCCGCACGATCACCGGCCACAACCATCTGCTTGGCAGCGTCGAGGGGGTGGACGGCATCAAGACCGGCTACATCCGCGCCTCCGGCTTCAACCTCGTGACCTCGATGCACCGCGGCAACCGCTTCCTGATCGGCGTCGTGCTCGGCGGCCGCAGCGGCGGGTCCCGCGACGCTATCATGCGCAACCTGCTCGCCGAGAACCTTGCAAGGGCCGCGACGACCCGGACCGTCGCCGCGATCACCGAGCGCAATCCCGCCGATGCGAATGTCGAGGTCGCCGACGCCGATAGCGTACCCCGCGGCGGCGAGACCATGGCAGCCACTTCGGAACCCGCCTCGACCGCCATGCAGGCGCCTCGCCCGGCCAACAAGCCTTCGCTGATGGCTGCAGCGGCCGCCGCTCTGCCGCCACTGCCGGCCAAGCCTGCCCCGCAGGCGAAGCCGGAACCGGCGCCGCTGACCAGCGGCGTGATCCAGAGCCAGGCAATGGCGGCGATCCCCGGTTCGGTCGAGCCGATGAAGCCCGTGAAAGTGAAGACCGTTCAGGTCAAGGCAGGCCAGGTCAAGCTCGCAGCCGCCGGCCCCGCGCAATCCGCGCCGCCGATCACCAACACGATTCCGCCGCGCAACGAGGTCGCCGAGACTTCCAACGCCATGATGGCGCGGGCCGGCGACATGCCGCCGCAGCCGGCCAATTTCGGCACCGGCAACGGCATTCTCGGCGTGCTGCCGGCTTCGGCCGTACAGGCGCCCGCTCCGGCTGGGCCTCAGGCGGTGGCCTCGATCGAACCCGCCCACAGCCAGCCTGCGTCCAAGCCGGCCGCGGCCGTCGCCCACACCGGCTGGATCGTTCAGGTCGGCGCGCTGGAGTCCGAGAGTGAAGCCAAGCAGCGCATCGATCTCGCCCGCAACTCGGCCCGCGGCATGCTGAGCAAGGCTGATCCGTTCACCGAGACGGTCGTCGCGAAGGGCGATCGCAAGCTCTATCGCGCCCGCTTCGCCGGCCTCGAGCGCGATCAAGCCGAAGCGGTGTGCCGGACCCTGAAGCGCGCAGACATCTCCTGCATCACGGTTCGCAATTGATCGACCGCATCCTCTGAAACCCCAAGGCCGGCGCCGCAAGCGCCGGCCTTGTTGCTTCTGGCGTGACACGCAGCGGCAGGGAGTCGCCTCGCCGCTTGCGCCGCGAGCGACGAAAACTTCTCGTCAAGATTTTACGGTTAAGGTTTCGCCAAGCGACCGTCGACCACGCCGAACAAGGGCGGGCGAGCGCAGCATGATGCCGGCAGCCGCATCATGTTCCAGGGGCATCGACCAGAGATCGACAGAAACAGCTCTCGGCTTGTGGCGTTAGCTTTTAGTGGCGTGCCGGAGTTAGAGATGCGTGCGAAGCAGAGTATCCTTGGCCTCGTTTACACGGGCCGCGAGGTACGTAGACCCCCCTTGGTCGGGATGGAGTTTCTTCATCAGGGTGCGGTGGGCGCGGCTGATCTCCTCACGCGTCGCTCCCGGCCGCAGGCCAAGGATCTGATAAGCCTCCTCGTTCGTCATTTTGCCATTCGCCGCCGTGCGGCGCTGCCCCCCTGCCCGGTCGTCCTGCGCGTTCTGACGCCAGGCGGGAAACCGGCGGTCCAGGTAGCTTTCAAGTAGCGCGACGCTCTCGGCATCGAACGCCGGCAGCATCGCCAGCAGTTGCGGCAGGTCGAACTCATCGAGCATGCGGCCGGCCTGTGGACCGTCCACGATCCGGCCGCTGAGCACGCCGGTCGTGTGATCAAGGCTCATGTCGAGATATTGCGAGCGCACCCGCGAGCTCTGCCCCGCGCTGCGTTGCCCGCCGCCGAACATCCCGCCGAGATTGGCAAAGCCCGTAGTCCCGAACGGCGACCAGCCGAGCAGACCGGCGCCGAAGATGCCAAGCGGGATCGCGACCGCGAGCTCGCCTCTGACGCCGGTGAAGGCCGCAACAGCGAGCGCGAGCACGCCGCCGACGATCTTGATCACGCGCGCAAGCACGGCCGGATTGGCCGCGCGAAACATCTGCAGCGCGGAATAGAGCACGACTACGGCAACGATGCCGGCGATCAGGGTTGGCATGTGTGGACTATACGCATCCCGGCGACAAAAAGCATGTGCGGCTTCGCCTCACCGGCGCCATCACACCGCCTGCTGCGTGACGTCATGCCGGCTCACTTCATCTGGCCGATCAGCCGCGCCGCGCCGCTCGCGCTCTTGGCGAGTTGCAGCAGCGCATCGCGACCGCCGGCGGCATAGGCTGCAGCGGCGCGCAGCAGCTCCCGGAGCTGAGCGGCGGCACCGGGATCGAACCTGCACCAAGCGCCCCCGGTCAGACGCGCGATCTCGCGAAACGCCTGCTCGGCGACCGCATCCCCTCCTTCCTGGAACATGAAGACGGGGACCTTGAGCAGGCCGAGCTCGCCCGCTTTGGCGCAGAGCTCGTCGACGCTTTCTTCCATCGCGTCGCCGACGAACACGACCGCGCGGACGCCGGCGGCGACCGCTTCACGACGCGCCTCCGACAGCACCTTGCCGATCTGGGTATTGCCGCCCTGGCAGCTAATCTTGCCCATCAGCTTCGCAAGCTGCGCACTATCGGAAATCCACCCGGTCGCGCGGCACTCGTTGAAACCACGGTAGTAGACGAGGCGAATGTCGAGACTGCCGAGCGATGCGGCCTCGCGGAACATGTCGGCCTGCAGCGCGCAGGCCATGTCCCAGGTCGGCTGCCGACTCATGGTGGCGTCAAGCGCGAACACCAGCCTACCCCGCGCGCCGGTGCGATGTGGCGACGTCGCGCGCGCGTTCGCCACGAAGGCAGCGATGTCGTCGGAGGTGGACCTCCGCGCATCAGGCACAGAACCGGAGCTGCGCATGTCAGGCGCGTTCGCCGGTCGCACGTCGTTTCCGGATGTCGGTTTGGTCGGATCGCCAGCCATCAGCGCTTGCCTGTTACAGCAAGCACTATGTGGGCCACGATGTCGGACGGGTCAATGCAGCGAGGCCTGCCCGGTCGGGAGACTAGATCATCCAGGGGTCAGTTGGTGGCCCGGGACGAGTCCCGCTCGGTCTTCTTCAGGGTCAGCGCCTTCTTCACTTTGTCAGCGAAGGTTTGCGGCTCCTTCTCGACCGGCACGTAGAGCGAAACCGGACCCGGTTCCAGGATCTTCGGCGGCGCGTTCCTGGTGTCGACGGGGGCGATGTCGCTGTCGTTGTCGGCGAGGAATTTGTCGAGCATCGCCTCGATCGAGGTCTTGGCCTGCTCCGGCCCGGTGTCGCGCATATCGTTATGCTGGAAGTTGGTCCTCACAACGGTGATGCCGGCCTTCTCGCATTCCGCCTCGTCCGGAATGACGCCAGGATCCGTCTTGAACTGCGGATCGTGCGAGCGGAACGAGAGGATCTTGAACTTGCCGTCGGTGATGAAGGGCACACGCAGGTTGTCCAGCGTCACGACCTTCTTGATCTCGTCGGGATACTGCTTGGCAAAATACATCGCGATGTCGCCGCCATTGGAATGGCCGACCATCGTCAGCTTGCTGTAGTCGGCGTTCGGCTGGACCTTCTTCATCTGCTCGATCGCGAACTTGATGTTGGTGATCCCGCGCTGATACTGCGGCAGCCGGCCGACATAGAGCTCGCCGACCTTGGTCACCATCGGCCCGTCCGACGGGATGTCGTTCTGGATGCTGACCGCCAGATAGCCGCGCGCGGCGAATACGTTCGCGAGGAAGGAATATTCGGTAAACTTGACGGTATTACCATGATTGAGGATCGCGACCGGCAACGTGATCATGCCGGCGTCGGCCTGCATCTCCTTGTCACGGCGCACCGCGACGTCGACCGCGACAGGGCGTTCGTTGCGCGTCGGATCGTTGAACATGATGGTTTCATGACGGATCGCCCATTTGCTGGCGGTGAAATAGGCCGCCGTGAGCACCACGGAGAGCGAAAGCAGAACGGTAATTCCACGTTTCATGACGTCCTCGGCGTCCGCCTGTTCAAGGGCTAATTTGCGCTGAAGGCTCTGCGGCCTCCTTGGTCAGCATATATGTCACGGCGTCGTGACTGGAAGTCCAAATGTTGTGTTCCCGTAGCCCGTTCGTTGTGCGGTGCACCTACCGCTTGTGCATTTTCAACCAACGCTCGGGATTGAAAGTATTATAATACCTTGATCCTGGCGAGCAATCGGCTATCGGGCTCGAAAGCCCGGACACCAGAAAAACGGCGCGCAACAAGCTTTGTTCCGCCGTTCCGGTGACCGGAACCTGCCAAGCCCGACAACGATAGCGGCACGCGCTGACGTGCAACAAGTGACGATGGCCACCTCTTGCGGGCAAATTCGGGATCCCGCGCCAAGACAGCGTTTCGGGCGATCTCCGGCTAGCTGCCGATAATGTCTCAAGCGTTGACCTGGTGGAACTGTTCGGCCGGCGCTGGGCATGCCGCGCTCCATCGTCCGGCAGCTTGAGCTGGCACCGCAGGCCCTCCTCGCGCGGTGACATGGCCCGGGCGAGTTCCAAGCGTCCACTCGTCGATGCCGTCGAGCGCACGAGACGAACTCGCAATACGCCAACCGTTCGGCGACGAACTACGTGTTGCGCGAGCCAAGCATCCACAGACGATTGCGGACCACAATCCAGCCCGTGGAGCAGCCGTCGAGCTGCAGCACTTGCGCCTGGCGTCGCGCACCGCCTAGCGGGCCTTGCCGGTTACCGCATAGCTGCGGGATCAACGGCCCTCAGCATGCGTCGAGCCGGATTGACCTTGACCAGCCTGAACCAACATGACCCCCACCGATATCCTTCAAATCGAGCGTGGTTGCGGTCAACTCAGTTGCAGCGCATCGGCTCGGAATCGAACGTCGCGCTTGATCATGACTCGATAGAAGAAAATTGCTGCGACGATCCGCAGCACCATGCTGCTGGCCGGTGTCCTGCTACGTAAGGCAGGCCGGTCTGTCACACCGATTTGCCGGCTGCGTTTCGCTCTTGGTAAAGTGCCGCGTCCCGCCGAACACCAGTCACCTCACCTGGGTGACCAAGCCGCCTCACAAGCCCTGCCCCAAGAGACCAAGACCCGATGCCGAGAAATCCTGCCGTCGTCCGCACCGTCCCTGCTCTGCGTCGCGCCGTCGACGCCCTGCGCGCCAAGAAAGCGAGCATCGCGCTGGTCCCAACCATGGGAGCTCTCCATGATGGCCATGTGTCTCTGGTGCGCCTCGCCAAGCGCCGCGCCAAGCGGGTCGTCGTCTCGATCTTCGTTAACCCGACCCAGTTCGCGCCGACTGAGGATTTCGGCTCTTACCCGCGCACCTGGAAGGCCGACGTCGCCAGGCTTGCGGCCGAGGACGTCGACCTGATCTGGCATCCCGAGGTGAAGGCGATGTACCCGGAGGGCTTTGCGACCCGCATCGTGCCCGAGGGGCCGGCCACCGCCGCGCTCGAGGATCGCTTCCGGCCGCACTTCTTCGGCGGCGTCGCCACCGTGGTCGGCAAGCTCTTCACGCAAGTCCGGCCCGATGTCGCGATCTTCGGCGAAAAGGATTTTCAGCAGCTTCGCGTAGTGAGCCAAATGGCGGCGGACCTCGACCTCGGCGTCAAGGTGATCGGCTCCAAAACGGTGCGCGAGCGCGACGGGTTGGCGATGTCGTCGCGCAACGTCTACCTCTCGCCGGAGGAGCGGCGCGTCGCCCCCGAGCTTCACCGGGTCATGAAGGAAGCGGCTGCCCGCTTACGCGCCGGCGAGGACGTTGCGACGACGATGGCCACCGGCGCAGCCATCATCACAAAGGCCGGCTTCACCCTCGATTATCTCGAAGTCCGCCATGCCAGAACCCTGGCCCCGGTCGCATCGCTGCAGGACGGCCCGTTGCGGATGCTGGTCGCGGCGCGGCTCGGCACCACCCGCCTGATCGACAACATCGCGGTTTGAAATAGCCGACAGGCCTCGATCATGATGAGACGAGGCAATCCATGCTTCCGCGTACGCTGCGCGATGGATTGCTGCGCGGAGCCTGTCATCGGGCGCGCATTTGCGCGACCCGTTGGCTCGCAATGACAGAACTCGCAATGACAGAAATGGAGCGGCGCACGCGAGTGAGCGAGACTGCAGCCTCTGAGGCGCGAGCAGCCGCGCTACTGCAGAATTATGAGATCGTGACGATCGCAACGGCAGTCGATGCGATCGTGCGATTCAACGCGAGAAACGAACCAAGACGCGAGACGACGAGCCGCAAGACTACTGGTCGGCCGCGAGTTGCACCGTTTGGCGCCCGCCGTTCATCGCCTTGAGCTGATTCACATATTCCTCAGGCTTCATGAGGTGGAACGGTGTCTTCAACCCCATGTACGACGCGATCTGCCCGATGAAAGCAGTACAGTTGGTCGTCTCGGCATTCCACACCGGCGAGGTCGCCTGAAGATGCTTGATATAGGCAAACACCTTCTTGGCGTCGGGCTCGCTCAAATAGACGCGGTAGCTCGCCGTCAGGTATTGCTCGTCAAGGTCGCCGTAGCTCGCACCGGTCTCAGAGGGCACCCACATGAGGTGTCCCAAGACGTAGGGCAGCGTATCGCCCTTGGGGTGGAGGCCGGCAACTTCAACCTGCCTCTCGCTGGTTTTGCCGTACCAAATAAAGGCGTGACCATAGGACGCCGCCGTACGGGCGCGAAAATCCACGTAGTAAGGCCCTCTCACCGAGGCGGTGGCCCTACGAGCCGGCTTCGCATCGGTGCGGGATCGCGAGGGCGTCTCGCTCGGCGCAATGGCAGCCGTTGTCACACCGGGCTTCACGGAAGGCCGAGGATTATCTTGCTGCTGACGATCAGCATTCGCCACGAGCTGTTCTGCGCGACTGCTTCCAGTCCCCAAGCCCATGCACGCTGCAAAGATGCCGGCGCCAACAGCAAACAGCACGCCGGTCGATTTTTTATTGGCTCTTGCCACCTTCAACCCCTCATGCGCTCAGGTTACTCGATGTCTTGATAGGCCAGATGTCTTGGTAGGCTAGATGTCTTGGTAGGCTCGATTCGCTGACGCGTCTCCGAGCTTTGAGGCCCGGAGACGCTTTGCGGCCGCGCCGCGGTCGAATTAGCCCTTGGTTACAACCGGGGCCGGATACTTACCGACGGGGTACTTGCCGACCGGATACTTGCCGACCGGATACTTACCGACGGGATACTTGCCGATTGGCGCCTGCTGGACGACCGGCTGAGGGTGCGGAAGGTCCGCAGCAATCGCCGTTCCCGCAAACGCCAAGGTAGCTGCACCGATGACCACGAATTTCAACATTGAACTCTCCTGCTCTCACGGATCGATTCGAACTAAAGCCGACACTCGTTACCGGCACAATAAGCAGGGCCCTTGACGAGCCTCCGCGTGAACGTTTTCTCAAGGATGTTGCAGAAAGGGCACTAAAATCGCGGGCTTGGAACTTGTGCCAGCCCATGAAGTGGGGTAGCGGCCGCGCCTTAGAAGACCAAGGGGAAAATACGACCTGTGCGTGCCATATACGCGCGGTAACCGTCGCCGAACGTTTCCAGCATCATGCGCTCTTCCCGGGCGACGCGGCCGAAAAACAAAATTCCAAAGCCGACGAGACCCGAAAAGCCGGCGACCCAGTTCGGCAACAGCAATGCCTGCGCGCTGGCCCAGAGCCAGAACGCAGAATACATCGGGTGACGAATTCTTCGATAGATGCCGTCCGTGATGAGTTGGTGGCCTTCCCGCACGTCGAGACTGACCGACCAATTCCGGCCGAGCGCGCGATGCGTCAGGTGAAACATCAGCAATGACGCGACCGCAACGGCAACTCCCAGCCAAGCCTGGATGGGATGGAAAGTGTAGTCCGCAAAACGCGGAATCCCCGTCGCGACATAGGTGAACGGCAAACTGCCAAGACCGGTCAGAGATATCAGCAGCAACGTGGTTTCCCGCGGGCCTCGGGCGCTTCGCAGGATCTTTTCGCGACGGAAACGGCGCGCGTGTTCATAGCGAAGCAGGTACCAACCGACCGCCAGCGTAGCGAACACGAACTTTGCAAAGGTTGGCGTCATCTTGGACCAGGTTGCTGCGCCATCCTGACGAGCGGCTCGCTACAGGACGGTGGTGGTGCGGTGAGCAGCGATCCGTCCTCCGCGAACATCGAAACCGCTCCGTCGGCTGCAAGCGTCTGGGATTTGGCCGAAACGGGTCCGCATACCAGCATGAAGTAATCGTACGCTGCTCGCTTGTCGTTTCCGCTGATGAACTGGCAGTGCAACCGGTAGAATCTGAGACGTATGCGGCGATACATCGCGCGGTCAAGCATTCGACTGAGCTCGACGCATTTGACCAGGGGACCATTCCCTGTGGGCAGCGCCATTTCAGCCATCGGGTCGGTCTTATAAAAGTTCATGATGTCGACGCGAGCCTGATAATCGCCCCAGAAGATGCCGGGTGATCGGGCGACACGCTCGACCGCCGCGCGAAAGCGTGTTGCGCCGCGATGCAACCCTATCTTGAGAACGGATGAGCCGATCGCAAGGAAGGTCACAGGGACGTTGCGTGAACCAAGCGCGGGATCGGCTCTCAATGCGCGATCAAGGGCATCAACAGCAAGAACGGCACCAAGGCTATGACCTATGATCAGGAGTTCGTCCGCATCAGACCCGCTCGCCGCGGCGACGATCTCCGCGGCCATTCTGTCCAGTCTTTGCTCGAGGAGTGGATGACCTTTCCGGATATAGTCGCGAGAAAAAATCCAGTCGTCGAACAGAGGCGCCAGATGCAGCCAGCGCCAGGGACCAGCCAGAAGCACCGCGAACGCAACGAGGCCGGCAATGATCGCGACAGGAATTGAGCCGCCGGTTCTCAGGGCAAGCAGGCCGACGAGATAAGCGAACAGGCTGAAGACGCCGAACATGACGAACGGAAACAGAAAGAAGCCGGCGTAGTGCCAGTTGGTTCGCAAGTATCCCCAGAGAGCGCCCGACACCACGAAATCCACAAAGGCCACGATGCCGAGCGGGATGCGCCAGAAGATCGATCGACGACTATAGGTTTCGATGACGTCGTCCCAACGAACTAGACTGTAATCGGTTTCGACCAGCCAGTTTGGGCCCGCCGCCGTCACGTTCCACTTCGTCTGATCCATGCCATTGCAGAGACCGTCGGCTGAAGCTTTCACTGACCAGGTGCGCTGAAACCTTGCTAGCTCACGGACGAAGCGCCGTTGCGCGCCGGCATGCGGCGTGATTGGATCAAAGCCGCCCACATGGAACACCAGCCTCTTGGCGACGGCGGCTCTTGTCATTTGTTCAACACGCGTCCTTCGTGCTTGTGGCAACCCGTTGAGGTCGGACAGCTTTCCTTTGATCCCTCGTCCAGCAACACCCAGCGAACGTCGAGCGCCAAAGGCTGTCAATAGAGATTCGGCCAAATCGCCTAGGGAACACGGGGTGGGCTGTTTCGCGATCGTTCTGCGCACCATTGCCGGCATATTATCGCAAATTGCAAGAGCCGCGATCTTGGCGTCGGTCAGTGCGGTGATGGTTGCCGGAACGTCCGGCTCTGCGCTTTCGCAGGCACCGGGAGCCGCGTCTGCCGCCGAGAGGTGTCTTGCGGCAAATCGGGATCTCTCGCTGGGGGCTCTATTGCCTCGCACGGCCGCGCGGCTGAAGTCCGGCGAACAGCTTAAGATTGTAGCCATCGGCTCATCGTCGACCGTGGGGCTTTGGGTGCTCGCGTCGGCAGCGACATATCCCGAGGTCATGCGCCGGGAACTGTTGCGGCTCAGATCAAACGCGACAATCAGTGTCATCAACAGCGGTCGAGTCGGTGACACGATCCAGGGCAATGTCGCGCGCTTCGGACGCGATGTCATTGCCCACAGCCCCGATCTCGTCGTGTGGCAGTTGGGAACCAACGACGTGGTCTGGGGCGGCCGGCCGGACCAACAGCTCAAAAGCAAGGTCATAGAAGGCGTACGGGCGCTCAAGGCAGCGTTTGCCGATGTCGTGCTCATGGACCTGCAGTATGCACCAATGGTGCTCGCCTCGACCTATCACTCCACGATCGAGACCATCATCGCCGACGTCGCAAAGCAGGAGCGCGTTGGGCTGTTTTCTCGATTCGCGCTGATGCGAAACTCGATCAACGCGGGCGTGACGCAAGGTGCGCTCGTGTCCTGGGATGGCTTGCATACGACGGCTGACGGTTATGATTGCCTTGGCCGCGCCCTTGCCCGAGCGATCTCGAGCAGTTCCCGTTGACCTGCTATTTCAGGGGCCTTCCACCTCGACGTCGCTGTTTCTGGCTAGCTTCGCTTTGCAATCAGAGGTCGTTGGCCCATTGTCGGCGATGCGCCTCGGCAGCACGCGCCGGCTCGACAACATCGCGGTTGCGCCGCCGCGGCGGCACGTGGATGATCGCGCTTTTGAGGGGCGCTCAGTATGCTCGATTTTCTTCGACGGGCCGCAGTTCTTGGCATCGCGTTGCTGGCCACCGGCGCCGCGGCTCGGGCGCAGACCCGGCCGCCGATCGGCGGCGTCAATTCGGCGCCCGGCGCGATGATCTTCTACGTCGCGCATGGCGCGCCGGATTCCTGCGGCCCCGGCTGCTCGAACTGGATCGCCGCGGAAGGCGCTGTGCAGTGGGACACCTACAAGCGCCTGCTGGCGATCCTGGACCGGCAGACCGGGCACAAGCTTCCGATCGTGATCAACATCAAGGGCGAGTCCAACCTCAATGTTGCGACCAGCCTCGGACGGATCTTGCGCGATCACGGCGTCGACGCGGTGGTCGGAGCGACAGAGGTCGACGCCTGCAACGGGAAGTCCGAAGCGGACTGCTTTGCCCTCAAGCGGCCCGGCGGCCCGCTGGATGCGCGGGAGAAGCTCTCCGGTGTCGCTTGTGACCTTGCCTGCGTGCTGATGCTTGCAGGCGGCGTGCACCGCGGTCTGGGAGCCGGCAATCGAGTCGTCCTCAGCGGCATGGCGCTTCACAACCGGTTCGCGCCGAACATATCGGCGGAGCAGCGCGAGAGCCTCACCACGATCTACATCGATCAGTTCCGAAAGTATCTCGGTCAGATGGGCGTCGACCAGGAACTGATCGACTTCGCGATCAAGAATTCGGGCAACGGCCGTTACGTCGAGGTCCCAGCATCCGAATGGACCCGCCTCCACCTCGTCACGTCACGTCAGCCTTGAGGCACGCAAGCCGCGGCGGCCATCCGATTGCTCGCCGCAATCCGACTACTCAGAGCAATCCGAGGTCGCGCAATTCCCGACGCATTGGCTCCGGCATCGAAGCCACGCTGGCGGCGCTGGACTTGGTGAGATCGGGCGGCGCGGCATCGGCAGTGAGGTAGCGCCAGCCCTGGAACGGCCGCATCGGCCGCGGCGAGACGGCGATCACCTTGGGCTGCATGACGATGCGGCAACGCCCGATGCCATCCTTGTCGCGGAACGGCTCAATCGCGATGATCTTCTCACGCGCGGCGATCTCGCCGCGGATCACCCAGTAGAGCGACCCGCCGCCGAGGATTTCCTCGTCGCGCTTCGGCGTCATGCGCGTGATATGGACGTGGCGGAGCGGCAGGCCCTTTTTCTTCGCGGTCGCCATCCGTTCGGCGACCCAGCCCTTGAGTTCCTTGACCGACTCGCAGCCGACGGCAAGCTTGATGAGATGAAGCGGCATGCGGCGGATTTAGCGGCCGGCGCAGGCTTTGAAAAGGGAGCACGATCCGGAACAGTGGATAGCGGCCGTTGCGACCATGGTGCGCGAGCGCGGACGTCATGCGCCGAGCTGCGGCGGCCCAGCCGCGATCAGGGTCAGTCCGACCTCCCCGCGCCTCAGTCCTGGCTCGCGGCGGCGGGTGCGCTTTGCGCAGGCGCGGCCGGTGCGGCAGCCGGCGGCGCGATCTGGACCGGCGCGCGCTTCGGCGCCGGAGGCCGTTTCGCGGCAACTGCCGGGCGTGCGGGCGGTGGTGCGGCCGCTGCCGGCTTGGCCGGCTCAGGCGTCATGATGCTGACCGCCGGCGTCGACGCGGAGCTCGGAAATTCTGCATTGGTCGGCTTGCCGGTGGGCAGGGACGGCGGCAGCGCGGCCACCAGTCCGGCGGCCGCGGCCGCAGGCGCCACGGGCGCAGCGTTCCAGGAGGCTGCATAGCGGGTGATCAGGTTCTCGTAGGTCCGATCGTTCATGTTGGCGACAACCTGGTGATTGTCGCCGAGCGAGCGGAATGCGGGGCACGCCGTCGGCGTGCAATGGTCGCGGGCCATCAGCACATAAGCCATCAGCCCGTAGCGGTCGTGCTCGACCGCACGGCGCAGTGCCTGCACCTCGGGGGTCGGATTGCGTTCGGCGGTTGCAATGTCACCGAAGGAGGTCAGCCGTGAGATCTGCGCGGCGGCATAGCTGACGGCCGCGGCGGCCGATTCGGCCGAGCCGAACAGCACCTTCTCGCAGGCATTCAGGACAGCGTCGCCCGCAAGATCATCGACACAGGATAGCGCCGGCAACGTCGGTCCGGTCGCCTGCGCCAGCGGCGTCTCGGTCGAGGCGGCCCGGCCGCCCGGCCCGAAGCCACGGATCGTCGCAGCGACCGCAACCGCGATTGACAGCAGCGTGATGACCGTCAACGCGCCATTGGCGACGGATTTCTCTGCGCGCAACAGCGTGACCAGAACGACAATTCCAAAAAATCCCGCCGCGGCCAGCGTCAGCCAGGTCGGGAAGGTCGGTGAGCGCCAGATCTGGTCCAGCGAGGAAGCCCAAGCCCAATTCATGCGCGATGTCCCTCAACGCAGCATAAGCACAGTCGGCGGCGGCGAATGCCGCCATCCCGGCATTCGATCTACCGCAGAATGGGTCCGCGAACAGGGCCTTTTGACGGCGGCAGGCGGAACCGCCACACCGCCGGCTTGCGCACAGTTCCTCAGGACAGCGCGAGCTGACTCTCCTTGGCCACCCGTTCGAAAGCTTCGGTCGAGCTCTTGATGCGATACTGGCAGTCGTCGCCTTCGGTCGGCAGCAGGCGGATCACCTGGTAGGTGCCGCTCGCGGCGGGACGCGCCACGTTGCTCGCAGTGAAATAGACAGTCTCTCCAACGGAGTACTTATGCTTCAACGCCCTCTCCATTTTTTAGAGATGGCTGGCCCGGCCTACAGTCCCGCTAGCGCTGGCCAACCTATTGAGAACCCTGTGACAACCTAGCACACAGGCACGCCCGAAATCCAGCAGGATCGGGACATGCCCCATGCGCAAATTTCGCAGAGTTTTCAGGGCGATAGGGAGCAATTTGCGTGCCAGCCGCAAATCGCGCGTCGAGCCCTAGGCGCTGTGCGGCAGCGTTCCCTTCGGGCTCGCATGATCGACCGCATCCGGCAGAGCCTGGGCCAGTACCTTGGAGAGCTGGTCCACCGGAATGTTGAACTTTGCAGCCAGTTGCCTGACGGTATCGCTGCCGAGCACCTCCTGGAGCTGTTCGGCCGTGATCGGCAGGTTCTGGCCGTTGCCGATCCAGGATCTGACCTGATCTCCGAAGCCGGCCTGCTCGAGCTTGGCGACGATCGCCGACAATCCGCCCTGCCCGCCATTGCCCAAGACTTCGCCGAGCACCGCGGGGATCACCGCCGCGCCGAGTTGGCCGAGCATCCCCCTCAGCTCGGGCGAGTTTTCCAGGGAGTCGAGAATGCCCATCGACATCGTCCTTTCGCAAATTGCAAAGACTGGGCCTTCGATTCAGACCCCTCCGGGCCACGGCGTCAAGCCGCGAAGTTTGCCGCCGCCGTCACAATTCGGAAGTCACGGCACCGGTCAGACGTGCTCGAATCGGTCGATCAGAAGCGTCTCGGCGAGGCCGTCGCGGGTCCACTCCTGGAATGCGGGCAGCGACATCATCGCGTCGACATAGGGCTGCGCCTCGGCCCTCACCGGAATCGCGTAGGTGCGGAAGCGGTGTACCACCGGCGCGTACATCGCGTCCGCGCCGGAAAATGCGCCAAACAGGAACGGCCCTTGCTTGCCGCAGCGTGCGTGGCAATCGGCCCAGATCTCCTGGACCCGTGCGGCGTTGGCACGCGCATCGTCCGACAGCGCGACAGGACGGATCGGCCGGTGCAGGTTCATGCCGCACTCGTTGCGCAGCGCCATGAAGCCGGAATGCATTTCCGCCGAGATCGCGCGGGCATGCGCGCGCGCCGCGCGATCCGCCGGCCATAGCTTCGCGTCCGGAAATCGCTCCGCGAGATATTCGATGATCGCAAGCGAGTCCCACACCGTGACGTCGCCGTCGATCAGCGCCGGCACCTTGCCGGATTTGCTGACACTGAGGATGCGGTCCTTGTCGGCCTGGTCTGTGTAGAGCGGAATGAAGATTTCCTCGAACGGGATATTGTTGGCGCGCAGCGCCAGCCAGGGCCGCATCGACCATGACGAATAGTTCTTGTTGCCGATGACGAGCTTCAGCATGTCCGGAGAATCCTGTTGTGACGGATATCTTGCCATAGTGCATTGCACGCGTCCAACCTGTACATGAGGCGCGACACGGCCGCGTATGGGCGTATCGTTGGGGGATGGCAACATGACCGGCTATTGGGTCGATGCGGCTGCGGTCGGCTTCTTCGTCATCGAATGGCTGATTTACGCCATCACGCTCGAGCGCACCGCCTATGGCCGCGACAGCCTGTCGTCGCGCATGCATGTCTATCGCGAGATCTGGGTCAGAAACCTGCTCAATCGCGACGCGCGGATGGTCGACATGCAGATCATGGCCAGCTTGCAGAACGGCACTGCGTTCTTTGCCTCCACCAGCCTGATCGCGATCGGCGGCGCGCTGACGCTGCTGCGCGCGACCAGCGACGCGATCGCGGTGCTCGCGACGCTTCCGATCAATCTGAGCCCCTCGCCTGCGCTGTGGGAGATCAAATGCGTCGGGCTGATCCTGATCTTCATCTACACGTTCTTCAAGTTCGCCTGGGCCTATCGCCTGTTCAACTACGTGGCGATCCTGTTCGGCGCGATGCCGCCGGCCACCGAGCGCGACACGCCGGAGGCCGAGGCCCATGTGATCCGCACCACGCGGATGTTCGAAAACGCCGGCCAGCACTTCAATCGCGGCCAGCGCGCATTCTTCTTCGCGCTCGGCTATCTCGGCTGGTTCGTCAGCCCCTGGCTGCTGTTCATCACCACCGCCGCCGTCGTGATCGTGATCTGGCGCCGACAATTCGCTTCGAACGCCCGGCAGGCGATGGAGAGTTAGCACTACAGTTGTCATTCCCCGCGAATGCCGGGAATCCAGTACGCCGAAGCTCCTCGGACGGAGCCTTGACGTCTCTGGAATACTGGATCGTCCGCTTGCCGCCTTCGCTAAGCTCCGGCGGGCCCAAAGCCTTTACCCCGGCGAAGCCCTGGCGAAGACGGGTCGCGGACGATGACACCGAGATGAAATGCAACTGTAGTGCTAGGCTCACCGCAACGCGGGCTTCTCATGGGCCCTACGACGCAAAGTCGCGCGGTGTGAAATCGAGGTCGAGCACCTTCCACTCGCCGTAGCGATCCCTCGGCAGCATGGCATAGGGCTGGCAGGCCTGCAGTGCGCTGGTCGCGCTCTGCATCAGCAGCGGGCCCTTGGTCGATGCGCTGGCCTCGATGAGCTGTGGAGCGGCCGCGAGCTTGCCATCCGGTCGCATGAACACGCGCAGCTTGACCCTGACGTCGTCGCTGGAGCTCAGCGTCGCCGGAAGCTTCATGCAGGTCTTCAGATGGCGGCGGAATTCGGCGACCACGCCGCTTCCGATGTCGGCCTTCTCGGTCGCCGGCGCATCGAAGTTGTCCTTGCCGGCATCGGCGCCGGACGGTGCCGCGGCGGGTGGCGTCTCCGCGGGGAGATAAGGCGGCAGACCGAGGATGACGTGGTATTTGACGGAAGGATCGGGCTCGGGCTGCGTGTAGGCAGGCGCCGGCGGCGGCGCTGGTTGCTGCGCAGCCGGCGGGGACGGTTGCGGCGCTGGAGGCTGCTCGAGCTTCGCCGTCTGTTGTGGGGTCGGACTCGGTTGGGGCAGCGGCGCTGCCTGCTCCTGCTTGGGCTGTGGCGTCGCCTGCGTCTTTGGCGGCTGCGATGCGGGCGCCTGCGCCTCCGGCTGGGCCGCCGTAGATTCGGTCGGCTTGTCGAGCGACGGCAACCGCAATTCCGGCGTCGGCGACGGGCTCGGCGTCGGTTCGGGCGCGACCTCGGCGACCTCCTGTGGCGTCACCACCTCGACAGGCATCGTGTCAGCCGCGACAGGATCGAACTGGTGGACTTCCGAATAGAGGAAAATCAGCGCGAGCAGCAACAGGTGCACCAGCACCGACGCCATCATATCCGCGTTTGGCCGGAACTTCATCCCACTCGATCACGTCGTGATATCTCCCCGCCGGCTACAATAGCGGTCGGGGCCCGTCTGGCTCAATCCCATTTCGGCGCAAAACCGAATCCGGTCAATCGGATAGAGCATAATCCGGAAAGGGTTTTCCAAGGATCGTGCTCAAACAAGGACCGAAGTGCGACGATCCAATCATCGCACCGTGCCGCTGCCCATCGCTGAGATCTCGCGCATGTCCTCCCCCGAAAGCTCGAAATCGAAGACATCGATGTTTTCCTGGAGCCGCTCGAGCTTCGAGGTGCGCGGAATGGCGGAAACATTCTGTTGCACGAGCCAGCGCAGGCACACCTGGGCGGCGCTCTTGCGATAGCGGTCGCCGATCCGCGCCAGCGCCCGGTCGTTGCGGATACGCCCCTTCGCGATCGGGCTATAGGCGACGAATGCCAGGCCGTGGCGCGTGCAGGCCTCGATCACCTTGGCCTGGTCGAGATAAGGATGGTACTCGACCTGGTCGCACGCGAGCGGCTCCGGGCATGCCGCCACCGCCTCCTCGATCAACGCCACCGTGAAGTTGGACACGCCGATATGGCGTGCAAGGCCCGCTTGCCTCACTCGCGCCAGTGCGCCGAGCGTATCCGGCAGCGGCACCTGCGGGTTGGGCCAATGCAGGAGCAACAGATCGACCTCGGTCAGGCGAAGCCGCGCGAGGCTCTCCTTGGCCGATCGCTCGAGGTCCTTCGGCTTGAAGTGGCTGGTCCAGACCTTGGTGGTCACGAACACGTCGTCGCGCCTGACGCCGGAGGCGCGCAGCCCCTCGCCGACCTCGCGCTCGTTCTCATAGATCTGGGCGGTGTCGATATGGCGATAGCCGAGCCGCAGCGCCTGCTCGACGATCCGGGCGCAGACGCGGCCGCGCAATTCCCATGTGCCGAGCCCGATCGCAGGGATTTTGGCACCATTGCCTTCGACGAAGTCCATGCGCTCATTATGCGCGCATGGACTGACGCTGCCAACTCAATCATTTTTGCGCCTCCCGGGACGATTTGCTCGGGAAGCGCGAATGAAGGCGCTACCTGCGGATGAAAGCAGCCACGAGTGCGCTACAGCCGGCGCAGGTGGCCACCACCAGGAACACCAGCGACGTCTGGTTATGCGCGTCCATGAAACGGCCGATCATCGGTTCGCCGAGACCGGCGAACAGATAGGCGAAGAAGTTCATCACCCCGGTTGCCGTGCCCGCCCGCTTGTGACCGACCAGATCGGGGCACAGCGCCCAGAACGAGGATTGCGGTCCATAGGTGAAGAAGCCGCACAGGAACAGCACCGCCATCCCGAGATAGACTTCCGAGGTCGGGATCGCATACATGCAGAGCGAGGTCACCGCAGCGAGCACCATATAGAGCACGATGGCGAGGTAGCGGCGCGAGCCGAACACCTTGTCGGAGACCCAGCCGTTGCTGAATGCCCCCACCGCCATGCCGACCGGCAGCGCGATGCTGATCCAGCGCGGATCGATGACGGACGTCGCGCCGGCCTTGGCCCAATTGCTGCCGAGGAAGTGCACCGGCACCCACACCAGCAACCCGTAGCGCGCCGCGTTCTGGAAACCGATCGAGACGCCGGCGACCAGCAGCCGCCAGTTCGCCAGCACCGCCTTGTAGCGCGCCAGCGAGCCTTCACTGGCGTCGATCGCGGCCTCGCTCGCCGCAACGTCGTCGGCCTCGTCATGCGGCGAGACAAAGCCCATATCCTCGGGCTTCTCGCGCGCGATCAGGTAGAACGCGATGCCGCCGAGCAGCAGCAGCACAACCGGGATGCGGAAGATCCAGCGCCAATCGAGCTGGAAATAGCCGACCACGACCAGCGATGTCACGAACGACAGCACCGAGGCGAGACCGGCTGCAAAGGTGTAGAGGCCGTAGACCGTGCCGCGCTCGTGCCGTCCCCACCAGTTCGACAACAGCCGGCTGCCCGGCGCCCATCCCATCGACTGGAAATAGCCGTTGATGCCCCAGAACGCTGTAAGGCTGACGATGCCGGTCGAAAGGCTGGTCGCCCAGTTCATGATGAAGGAGAGGATCGCGCCGGCGCTCATCACCCGGCGGCCGCCGAACTTGTCGCCGAGATTGCCGTTGATGGCTTGCCCGATCGCGTAGCACCACAAGAGCGCCGCGCTGGCCCAACCCAGCGCCTCCTTGGTGACGCCGAACTCGGCCTGGATGCCGGGAATGGCGAAGCCGAAAGTCTGCCGTCCCGTATAGAAGAACAGGTAGCAGAACATCGCCGCGAACAGCATTCGCCACTGTGCACGGCGGAACGATGTCGCAAGCTCCGGGTTCTGGACTCCGACCGAGCCGACATTGGCCGGACTGAACGTGACCGACATTGAAACCTCCCCTGTTTGCCGATTTTGGTTATTCGCAGTCCGGCCGTCGCGCTGTTCTTGTGGCGCGCGGGCGGCCTTCGCTTCCGACCGGCGCGGGCTACGCAGGCCAGGGCAGCGAGTAGGTCTTGACGTTGGTGAAGCTCTTGATCGCCTCCTGCACGCCTTCCTTGTAGCCAAGGCCGGAGTCCTTAATGCCGCCGAACGGCGACATCTCGATCCGGTAGCCCGGGACTTCCCAGACATTGACTGTGCCGACGTCGAGCTCGTTGACGAAGCGCGTGATGTAGTCGAGCCGGTTGGTGCAGACGCCGGACGACAAACCGAACGCCGTCGAGTTCGAAATCCGGATCACGCTGTCGATGTCGTTGGGCACGCGAATGATCGGGATGACTGGACCGAAGGTCTCCTGCATCACCAGCTCGCTGGTGTAGGGAACGTGGTCCACCACCGTCGGCGGATACAGCGCGCCGTCGCGGTCGTTGCCGTGCAGCAGCTCGGCACCGTCAGCGACGGCCGCATTGACGCGGCGCTCGAACTCTCTTGCCGCGCCCTCATGGATCACCGTGCCGACATCTACCGTCGGATCCATCGGATCCCCACACTTCAGTGTGCGTGCCTTTTTCAGCACCAATGCGGCGAAATCGTCGGCCACCGCCTCCACGCACAGGATGCGCTTGACCGCAGTGCAGCGCTGGCCGGAATTCTTGGTGGCGCCGGTCACGGCAAGCTCCGCCGCCTTGTCGAGGTCGGCGTCCTCCATCACGATCAAAGGATCGTTGCCGCCGAGCTCGAGCACCAGGCGCTTGTAGCCTGCCTTGGCGGCGATGTGCTTGCCGACCCGGACCGAACCCGTGAAGGTCACGAGGTCGGCATCCGGATCTGATATTATCGCATCGCCCATCGAATGCGGATTGCCCGTCACCACCGATAGCATCTCGGGCGGCAGACCTGATTCGTAGAGCACATCGGCGAGCGCGAGCGCGGTCAGCGGCGTCAGCTCAGTCGGCTTCAGCACCACGCGGTTGTTGCTGGCGATCGCCGGCGCGATCTTGTGGCTCACCATGTTGAGCGGATGGTTGAACGGGGTGATCGCCGAGATCGCGCCGAGCAGCGGCATGCGCGTGGTGAAGATCTTGCGCGCCTTGCCCTGCGGACTGATGTCGCAGGAGAAGGTCTCGCCGTCGTCCTTGATCGCGAGCTGACCGGCGAACGAATAGACGTCGTAGGCGCGGCCGGCCTCGTAAAGCGAGTCCTTCCAGCACAGCCCGGACTCGGCGGTGATCAGCCGCGCGAACTCCTCCTTGCGGCCAGCCAGGATCTCGGCAGTGCGCAACAGGATGCGCTGGCGCTCGTAGCGCGTCAGCTTCGGCTTGAAGGCCTTCGCCTTGGCAAAGGCGCCCCGCACGTGCTCCGGGCGGGCCGCCGGGACGGTGCCCACCACCTTGTTGGTGTAGGGGTTGAAGACCTCCACATGCTCGTCGGTGTCGACGAGCGTACCGGCGATACGCATCTGCTCGTGGCGGACGGCCGGGGCCTGGACGTTCATGGCGATATCCTCGCGGTCAGTGGATGCGGTTGAGGGCGACATCGAAGGCGTCGAAGTTGCGCAAGCCGTGATCGGGCGGCAACGCGATCCTGCGGTTGGCGATCAGCGGCACCCGCTGCTCGGTGAGTCCGCCGTGCGAGCGTAGCGGCTCGGTCAGCCCGGACAGGTCGTGACGAGCCTCGCTGGTGCCAAGCACCTTGTGCCGAGTGGAGATCACGACGATGTCGCCGATCCGATCGGTGGGCAGCTCGAACCGCGCGCAGGCGTCCTTCCGCGCCAGCGCGACCTCGACGCCCTCGATGTCGCGCAGCCGCATCAACAGCGTCTCGACGTCGGTGCCATCGGGCGTGTAGATCGTCGCAAACGATCCAAGCGAGCCGTGATGGGCGACATAGGGATCGGTGATCGGCAGGATCACGCGCGCGGCGCCCTTCCCGGTCCACTCGTCCAACAGGTCCTGGAGGTAGATCACGTCCGGCCTGCCGTCGGCGAGGTGCTTGTCGTTCATGCCGTGATCGGCGGTCGCCACGATGTTGCAGCCGAGCGCATCGAGTTGCGCGAGATAGCCGTCGATCATCGCGTAGAAATCGTTGGCGATCCTGGTGCCGACCCCGACCTTGTGCTGGATGTAGTCGGTGGTCGACAGATACATCAGATCGGGGCGATGCCGTTCGACGAGCTTGACGCCGGCCGCGAACACGAACCGCGACAGGTCGGCCGAGTACACCTTCGGCAGCGGCAGGCCGACGAAATCGAGCACATTGTCGATGCCGTTGTTGGCCATCGTCGCCTGATCGGCTTTCTCGGATGAAAAGGCGATGGCGCGACCGCTCGCATAATCCAGCCCGTAGGCGAGCAGCGTGCGCAGCTTGTCCTTGGCGGTGACCGCGGCGACCCTGTAGCCGGCGTCATGGACGCCGGCGAGGATGGTCGGCGCACGCAGGAATTTGGGATCGTTCATCATGACCTCGGCGCCGCTCGCCGTGTCATAGAAGTAGTTGCCGGCGATGCCGTGCACCGCGGGCGGGCGTCCGGTGATGATCGAGAGGTTGTTCGGATTGGTGAAGCTCGGGATCACGCTTGCGGCATGGACATGGGCGCCCTCCGTCATGAAGCGCGCGAAGGTCGGCGCCACACCGGCCTCGATCGCCTTCTCGATATAGCCCGGCTCAGAGCCGTCGAGGCAGATCACGACGGTTGGGCGCGTCGGCGCGCTGTAACTTCGGCCGTTGACGATGATGGCTTTGCCATTGCTGTTCATGATGTCTCTCCTTGTCGCTGCGCCGCGCGGGACACCGTCACGCGCTCACCGCGTTCGGCATCCGCACCATCTGCGATGCCTCGATCAGCTTTTCCTTGGAGCCCAAGAAGTTGCGGCCGCGCTCGCCCTGCAGCGAGTCCTCGATCAGCGCGCTCCATTCCCTGGGCTCGATCTTGTAGGCGGCCGGATTGCAGGAGATCCCGAGCCTGGCCATGAAATCCTCGAGATCGTCGGCGCCGCGCGCCAGGTCGGTGCCGAAGATCTGTTTGAGGCTGTCTTCGCAGAGCCCGCCGGCGCCCCGCACACTGCGCAGCACCATCGGCAGCGAGAACGAACAGGCGATGCCGTGCTGCACGCCGTGATGCAGCGTGATCGGATAGGACAGCGAATGCGCAATCGCGGTCTTGGTGTTGGAGAACGCCAGTCCCGCGAACAGCGCCGCCTGCGCCATGCGGCTGCGCAGGTCGAGATTGCCGAGATCGTTGACGAGGCGCGGCAGCACGTCGAGCACGCCGCGCGCGGCGGCCACCGCGTGATTGGCCGAGACCGGATTATTGTTGACGTTCCACAGGCTCTCCAGGGCATGCGACAGCGCGTCCAGGCCGGTGCTGACGGTGAGGAGTTGCGGCTTGCCGAGCATCAGGCGCGGGTCGATCACCGCATGCGTCGGATAGAGCGAGCTGCGGGCCAGCGAATATTTCTTGCCGTTCGCCTCATCCCAGACCGTCCCCCAGCAGGTCACCTCGCTGCCGGTGCCCGCGGTGGTCGGCACCGCGATGATCGGGATGGCGGACAGCCGCTCGGCGCCCTGCTGCGTTTCCAGATAGGTCCTGACGATGGCGAAGTCGCCGCTCGCGGCCGCGAACACTTTGGCGGAATCGATCACCGAGCCGCCGCCGAGCGCGACGATCACGTCGGGCTGCTTGTGGAGCGCGGCAAAGCGCGCGGTCTGTTCGGTGAGCAGCCGGTAGTCCGGATTGGGCGCAACGTCGCGGATCGTAAGCTGCGCCGCGCCGGCCTCCGCTACCAGACGGCGCTCGAGCCCGGCGAAGAACGGCTCGCCGTAGGTCACCAGTGCATAGGCACGCCGGCCGATCAGCGCCGCGAGCTTGTCGAAGCTGTCGACGCCGAATTCGATCTGCACCGGGTTCGAATATGTCCAGGCCATTGCGCGTCCTCCGTTCGGCGCGAAGGTAGAGCACTGGCCGCTATTGACAAATTCATTCTAGGGATGCGTTCTATTGATTATGTCAATAGTATTCAGCCAGCTCCGCGCCTTCCATGCGGTCGCCGCACATGGCGGCTTCACCGCGGCCTCGCGCGTGCTCAACGTCGGGCAGCCGACGCTGACCATCCAGGTCAAGGAGCTGGAAGAGACCTACGGCGTCGAGCTCCTGATCCGGAAGCCGCGGCACATCGAGCTCACCGAGGCCGGCGCCGCATTGTTCGAGATCACCCGCGGCATCATGACCTTCTGCGGCGAGGCCCATGAGCTGTTGGCGGCACACGGCAAGGCGACCAAGGGCCATCTGCGGGTCGCGACCGTTGGGCCGTTTCACGCCACCGAGATCATCGCGGCGTTCAAGCGCGATCATCCAGCGGTGCAGATCTCCACCCTGCTCGGCAACTCCGAGCGCACGTTCCGCCACATCATCGATTTCGAAGCCGACGTCGCGATCCTCGCCGCAGTGCCGGAGGACCCGCGCGTCACCATGATCCCCTACCGCACCCATCGGGTGATCGTGTTCGTCAACAGGGACCATCCGTGGTTCAGGCGGAAGTCGGTCAGGCTGCGTGAGTTGACCGATCAGCCCTTCGTGCTGCGCGAGCGCGGCTCGACCACGCGCCGCGCCTTCGAGGCGACGATGCAGGCCGAGGGGGTGACGATCGAGCCGGTGTTCGAGATCGAAAGCCGCGAAGGCGTCTGGAAGGCGGTCGAGCGCGGCCTGGGCATCAGCGTGGTCGCCGACTTCGAGTTCGTGCCGCATCCGAACCTGCGCGCACTCGAGATCAGCGACCGCACCATCCGAACACAATACAGCATCGCCCACCACCGCGACCGCGCGCACTCCCCGATCATCAAGGCGTTCCTCGATACGGTTCGACGCATGAAGAAAGCCGACCGCAAAAAATGACGTTGCCGAAGGCGCGCGTCATTGTCACCGAAGAAACGTCCGCCTCCATACGCCGCGGTTCGCGGCGGATGGTTCTCCGGGCTCTCAGTTCCCCACCTAATCCTTCATTCCCGTGATGGAGGCGCTGACGGCTCTGGGATCACGGAGCGGCCAGCGGCCGCTTTCGACGTGCGACAGGAAATCACCGACGATCCGGTTGTATTCCTCAGGCTCCTCGATGTTGATGGCGTGGCCGCAGTTCGGCATCACCGCGAGCGCGGCCGACGGAATGCTCTGCTTCATCAGAATGCCGGGCAGAAGACAGGGCCAATCCTCATCGCCCGTGATGATCAGCGTCGGTACCGTGATGCGCTTCATCTCGTCGACCAGCGTGTAGAGCGAAGGACGCTCCTTCTGCACCCCCTGCTGGGTATTGGCCGATCCCACCGCCGAGTGCTCGGCCAGCATGGCCTTGAATTCGGCGTGACCGCGCGGTCCTTGTTCTCGTACTGCACGCGCGTCGGCCCATAGGCGTAGCGCGCGGCAAAGGCCGGCATGCCCTCTTTGCGGATCATGCCGGCGATCACGTCGGCCTCGGCGCGGAACGTCTCGCGCTTGTCGAGCTCGGCGCCATAGCCGCAGCCGCCGATGCAGAGCGACAACGCGCGTTCGGGATAGCGCAGCCCGAAGTGCAAGGTCGCGAAGCCGCCCATCGACAGACCGACGATATGGGCCTTCGGTTCGCCGATATGGTCGAGCACCGCCAGGATGTCGGCGGCGGCGCGCGCCTGCGAATAGGAGGAGACCTGCTCCGGCACATCGGACGGCGGAAAGCCGCGCGCATTGTAGGCAATGGTCCGGTAGCGCTTGCCGAAATGCCGCATCTGCGGCTCGTAGCTGCGCAGGTCGCCGGCGAATTCGTGGACTAGGATCACCGGATGGCCCGATCCGGTCTCTTCGAAATAGAGGCGCACTCCGTCATCAGTCACAGCAAAGGGCATGGTGATCTCCTGCCTTCTGGTTCGCGTGTTACGAGAGGCCGGCTCCCGATCGTGGCTTGGCGCGCGGCAGGTACATGCCGTGATCCTTGCTGCCGACAAGCTCACCGTCATCGACGACGACCTTGCCGCGCACCATGGTCAGAACCGGCCAACCGGTCACCTCGAGCCCTTCATAGGGCGTATAGTCCGAGCCGTCATGGATCAGTTCGTGACGGATGGTCATCTTGCGCGTCGGATCCCATAGCGCGATATCGGCGTCGGAGCCGACTGCGATCGTGCCCTTGCGCGGATAAAGGCCATAGATCTTGGCATGATTGGTCGCGCTGAAGGCGACAAAGCTGTTCAGGTCGATACGGCCTTTCACCACGCCTTCCGAAAACAGGATCGGCAGCCGCGTCGCCACGCCCGGAATTCCGTTCGGCACCCAGCGGAAGCTGGTGCGCCCCTTCGGCGCCAGTTTGCCCTGCGGATCGTCGTAGCGGAACGGGCAGTGATCCGACGAGAACACCGAGAACACCTTCTGCTGCAGCCCATCCCAGCACGCCTTTTGGCTCGCGACATCGCGCGGCGGCGGCGAGCAGACGTATTTCGCGCCTTCCATGTTGAGCTGATCGAGATCCCTCTCGGTCAGAACGAGATATTGCGGACAGGTCTCGCCCATCACCCGCAGTCCACGCTGCTGGGCGCGGCGGATTTCCTCCATCGATTCGCGGTTCGAGACGTGCACGATCATGATCGGTACGTCGACGAGCTCGGACAGCGAGATGGCGCGGTGAGTGGCTTCGCGCTCGACAGGGATCGGCCGCGAAGTGGCGTGAAAGCGCGGCGCGGTGTTGCCGGCGCGTTCCAGGCGGTCGGTGAGGAAGCGGATGGCATCGTAGTTTTCCGCATGCACCATCAGCATGGCACCGGTCTCGCGCGCGACCGACATGGTCTCGAGCAGTTCGCGATCCGACAGCGCCAGGCCTTCATAGGTCATGAAGACCTTCAGCGAAGTATAGCCGTCCTCCACCAGCGCCGGCAGCTCTTGGCCCAGCACATGCTCGGTCGGGTCGGTGACGATGAGATGAAAGGCGACGTCGACGTGACATTGGCCTGCGGCGAGCGCGTGGTAGGCCTTGAGCGCCTCGCGCAGCGTCTGTCCCTTCTCCTGCAGGCAAAACGGCAGCACGGTGGTGTTGCCGCCAAACGCCGCGGAGCGCGTGCCGCTGGCAAAGCCGTCGGCCATCACGATCCCCTCCCCCGACGGCTGGGCAAAGTGGACATGACTGTCGATGCCGCCGGGCAGCACCAGCCGGTCGGTCGCATCGATGATCGCGGACGCGTTGCCGAGATCATGTCCAAGTGCCGCGATCTTGCCGTCGCGGATTCCGACGTCGCAGGCGAAGGTGTCGGCGGCGGTGACCACAGTGCCGCCGCGGATGATGGTGTCGAAGGACATCAGCGGGCTCCCTGCTTCGGTGTGCGATGTTCGATGACGGCGGCGAGCGGCTCCGCCAGCCCGAGCGTCGGCTTCGGGTCGGGACGACGGAAGGTGCCGGCGATCGCCTTGCGTGGCTTGAGGACGGCGAGCGTTTCCGCCTGGCGCACGGCGGCCGCAACGGGATCGATCACCGGCACCGGAATGCGATCGCGGACCCTGACTGCAAGCCCGGCCAGCGGCGCGCCGGACAAGATGACGACATCGGCATTGTCCTCTTCGACCGCACGGTTGGCCAGCGCGACCAGCAGATCTTCCTTCTCGGCCTGGACGTCCGAGATCGACCGGAACGCGCCGTCGAGCGTGCGGATTCCGGCGCAGCGCGAAGCGAGACCATGCATCGCGACGCATTCCTCGTACCAGGGCGCCAACGCCCCGGCAAAGGTCACGATGGAGAACCGCCGGCCCACCATGCAAGCGGTCAGCATCGCGGCTTCGGCGAGGCCCACGACCGGAAATGCAAACAGTTCGCGGGCGCCGAACAGGCCGGGATCGCCGAATGCGGCGATGATGGCGGCATCGAAACCGGAGCCGGCTTCCGCGAGCATTTCGAGCGCGATCGCGCCGCCGATCTGGGCCTCGGCGCGGGTCGCGATATAGGGCACGCCGCGCGGCGCGGTGGCGGGCACGAGCTCGGTGCCGGCCGAGGCCGCCTTGCTGCCGGCGGCATGGAGCAGATCCGTTACGGCCGCCGTCGTGTTGGGATTGAGCAGCAGGACCCTCATTGCGCAACTTTCCTCATCTTGCGGCCACGTGGCTTTTCCGATGCTTCCGGCGCCTCGGCGTCACCCGCCTTGCCGTCCAGCGTCGCGACGACAATCTCGCCGGTACGACGCACATGGTGAGCCAGCAATTGTCCCGCGCGGGAGGCATCGCGCTCCTTGAGCGCGGCCAAGATCTCCTGGTGCTCGCGCACCGATTCCTCCCAGCGGCCGAGCACCGACAGCGCGAAGAAGCGCGCGCGCTCGGCCCGCGCCAGCAGCGCCTCGTGGGTTGCCTTCAGCACCGCATTGCGGGCGAAGCCGACGATCATCGAATGGATCTGCTGGTTGGTCTGGAAATACTCGCGCAGCTCGGCGCGGCCGTGGTGCCACTCGATCTTGTCCTGCAGCGCCGCGAGCCGCTCCATGTCGGCCGGCTCCATGCGCAGCGCCGCGAGCTCGGCGGCACAGCGTTCGATGCCACTGACGGCCTCGAACAGCTCGGTCAGCTCGGCGCGGCGGAACGGGGCGACCACGGCGCTGTGGTTGAGGCGCAGCTCGACCAGGCCTTCGCTCGCCAATTGCTTCAGCGCCTCTCGCAGCGGCGTGCGCGAAATCCCGAGCGCATCGGATAGATCGGCCTCTCCCAGCGATTGTCCCGGCGCGAGCTCGCCGCGCACGATCATGGTGCGTAGCCGCACCGCCGCCTGCTCGTGCAGTCCGACCCGCGGCACGCGCAAGCGCCGCCGTTGCAGCGCCGTCATCGGCTGCGGCCGCTTCGCATCCTTCTTGCGCCTGGTCGTCTTGGTTTCAGTCACGTTTTGCCTTCACCGCTATCCGCTATCGGGCTCTCGACGCCGCGCCGGTGGCGGCCGCCGCCCGCAGATCGGGGTTTGAGAACAGGCTGCCCCAGCCGTCAATGCGCGACGGATCGTAGCCGCTCGCGACAAGGCACGCCCACAGCGTCACCGCAATCGAATCGAGCACGGGAACGCCGAACTGCTGTTCCAGCCGCGCGGCGGCGCCGGCGCCCCGCATGTTGGTGCACAGCACCACCGCGGCATCGCAGCCCTCGCGCACCACCTCCTCGATCAGCTTTGCCACATCGGCCTCGCTGACCTCGGCAAAGGAGAAATTGTCCTGCAGGGAGAGATGCCGCTCGGCAAAGCAATGCAGCCCCTCCGAATTCCAGTTGGCGATGATCCTGTCCTGGACATCCCTGCGATAGGGCGTCACCAGCCCGATGCGGCTTGCGCCGATCCGCCGCAACAGGTCGCGATAGGCGAGCACCGTGGTGCAGGCCGTGATCCCGGTCGAAGCCGTGATCTGCTCGCACAGGCTCTCGTCACGATCGAAGCCGAGCCAGCTTGCCGAGGTGCCGTTCCAGGCGATCACATCGACCTTGGCATGCGCCAGCAATTCGGCGGCGCGCAGGATCTCGCTGGCGTCGAACTGGCGGAGCGCTGCTTCGGACAGCGCGATCTCCGTCACCTTGAAGCGTGAGAAATGCGCCGACACGTCATCGATGCCGGCCAGCATCGCACAGGTGATCGGCTCGAGCGCGGTGTTCGAGGACGGCGTCAGCATGCCGAGCCGGACGGGACGTGTCATTCACTGGCCTCATCAACGGGCCGGGCCTTGAACAGGCCCGGCCGCATCCGTTCTAGACTGGTAGCTTGCGGCTGTAGTCGATCAGGGTCGAGCAGATCAACAGCGCAATGCCGGCGGCGGCGAAATACATCAGCGCCAGGAAATAGGAGCCGGTCGCCTGCACGATGAAGCCGACGATCAGCGGTGTCGTGACGCCAGCGATGTTGCCGCCGAGATTCATGCAGCCGCCGAGGAAGCCGGACTTGCCGCGGCCCGCGAGCGCCGACGGAATAGCCCAGTACATGCCGCACCAGCGCAGGAAGAACAGCGTCGTCGACAGCAGCACCACGACCGCGACCGGATTGGAGACATAGGCCACGAGGAAGATCGAGACCGTGGCCATGATCGCGGCGATGCCGAACAGCGTGCGGAACACCGTGTTCGGCGCCCCGCCGCGGGCGCGCCAGCCATCGCCGACCCAGCCGCCGACCAGCTCGCCGACGAAGCCTGCGAAGAAGATAATGAACGAGGCGCCGCCGAGCACTTTGATGTCGAAACCGTGCACCTTGTACAGGTAGTTCGGCATCCAGGTCAGGAGCCCATAGAAGGTGGTGTTGAAGAACATCCAGCCCAGGCACATGCACCACACCGAGCGGAAGCGGAAATAGGCCATCCAGCTTCCTCCCGCCGACGGCGGCGTCGCCGCGTCCTCGATCGCATGTGCCTCCTCGAGATAGCGCGCCTCGGCTTCGTTGACGGACGGGTGCTGCCGCGGCTCGTTGCGGATGTAGTGCCAGGCCCATAGGCCGCACAGCATCGTGCCCACGCCCGCGATGACGAAGGCCATCCGCCAGGAATCGAACGCTGCGATCAGCCACGCGATCACGATCGCTCCGAGCGCGGCGCCGAGCGGCGCGCCGCCGTCGAGCAAGGTGGCACCGCGCCCGCGCTCGGTCTGCGTCATCCAGATCGCGTTGAGCTTGCCGCCGGCCGGATAGATCGGCGCTTCCGACGCGCCGAGGCCGAGCCGGGTCAGGAGCAACAGGAACCAGCTCGTCGACAGCGCCGCGAGCGCCTGGAACGCGCCCCACAGCAGCGTTGCGGACGCAATCACGATGCGCGGCTTGAAGCGATCGGCGAGCATGCCGCCCGGCACCTGCATCAGCGCATAGGTCCAGAAGAACGAACTCAGGATCAGGCCCTGCATCGCCGGATCGATGTCGAACTCCTTAGCGATCAGCGGCATCGCGACCGAGAGCGAGGCGCGATCGATGTAGTTGATCGAGATCAGGAACAGCATCAGCAGGAAGATCTTCCAGCGCACGCCGGTCGGTTTCGCCGCGTCTGCGATCGCGATGGTGGAAACCTGTTCGCTCATTGCTCACCCCCTGTCAGCGGCTTGGTTTTTCCTCGCGTGACCGTTCGCCATTGAAGGTCATCCGCCTGCCCTGCCCCGGTGAAGTCTGTTGCAGACAGCACGAAACGACAAGCACATTTTGCATTCTGCATACAATATCTATTATCTTATTGATATTATATACGAATATTCTTTGTCTGCGCGATGTTTGATCAGGCCGATGATGCGGGTTTAGGCAAACGCTGCCTGATTTCGCTCGCAGGCGGCCCGCTCAACACGTCCTGGTCTCACGTCGAAACGGGTCAGCGCCGCGGCAGTACGCGGAAATTCGATCGTCCAACCTGCTTTGAAAGCATCGATGCGGACCGATCGAGCGCTCCCGCCATTGCCTCGATGGACATCAGGTCCATTGCACGCGATGAACGGAACAATCAGTGCCCACGCAAGCGCAGCCGAATTGGTCGGCCAGATCCGGCGTCTCGTTCGTTCTTCTGTTCGGTGCGGTCAACCTGTTTGCCGACATGACGTATGAAGGCGCGCGCAGTGTCACCGGTCCTTTTCTGGGAATGCTCGGTGCAAGCGGCTTCATCGTCGGTGCCGTCACCGGCTTTGGCGAGTTTCTCGGTTACGCGCTCCGCCTGGTCTCGGGACGCTGGGCGGATCGCAGCCGCCTCTATTGGCCGATCACGCTCGGCGGCTATGTCCTGCAAATGGTTTCGGTGCCCGCGCTCGCCTTGAGTGGAAGCTGGCCGGTGGCCGTCCTGCTCATCCTGCTGGAGCGGATCGGCCGGGCGACACGAAACCCGCCGCGCGACGTCATGCTCGCCCAGGCCGGCAAGCAGATGGGCCGCGGCTGGGCGTTCGGCGTCAACGAAGCGATGGACCAGTTCGGCGCGCTGATCGGCCCCTTGGCCGTCGCGGGCCTGCTCGCCTGGAGGGGAGATTTCCACCTCGCATTCGCATTGCTCGCGCTGCCCGCCGCGATCACGCTGTGTCTGGTCTTCGGTGCGCGCGCCAACTTTCCGAATGCCGGCCGCATCGAGCGGGAACCGCAGACCTCGCAGGTCGGCCGCTATCCGCCGGCCTATTGGTGGTACTGCCTGGGAGCCGGTCTCGTCGGCTTCGGCTTTGCCGATTTCTCGCTGATCTCGTTTCACTTCAGCAGGAGCCAGATCGTTGCGAATGATTGGATAGCCGTTTTCTATGCGCTGGCGATGGGCGCAGGCGGGCTCGGGTCGCTGATCATCGGCAAGCTGTTCGACCGGCTCGGCATGCTCGTTCTCGTACCGGTGACAGTCCTGGTCGCTGCCTACGCACCGCTGGCGTTCTTCGGCGGCTTCACGCTATCGCTGATCGGTGCGCTGCTGTGGGGCATCGGACTGGGCGCTCATGAATCGGTGATGCAGGCTGCAGTCGCGCAGATGGTCGCACAGCAGCGGCTGGGGTCGGCGTATGGCGTGTTCGGAGCGATATTCGGCGTGGCCTGGTTCGTCGGCAGCGCGGCACTTGGCGCCCTCTACGACGTCTCCACCGCAGCAACTGTCGCGATCGCGGTGATAGCTCAACTGCTGGCCATCGTACCGATCGCGATCGCGGCGCGCCGAATGCGAGCGCGTTGAGGCCGCGGCCGGCAAACGCGACGCGCCGGTTCCACCGAAACGGCAAGCGGCCCTGTCATACCAGCTTCGCAATTCGTTGACGTCGCCGGGCGCCGCCGAGGTTGACAGCGCGGACGACAGGGTTTTCTATTCGGGTACGGGGACATGCGATCTCCCCGCGAGGCGACATGCCCAAGAATCGCGTCCAGATCACCAAGGACGCAGCATGTCATTATCTTACACCTCCATCTCATCGGAAAAGCTTTCGCGGCTGATCGGCACGGTAAACGCGCCGACCCTCATCGACGTTCGAACCGACGAGGATTTCGCCGCCGATCCACGACTGATACCCGGCGCGGCGCGCCGGTCGCATCTCGACGTTCAGGACTGGGCCTCGCGAATGACCGGCCAGTCCGTGGTCGTCGTCTGCCACAAGGGTGAGAAGCTCGCCGAAGGCACCGCAGCCTGGCTCCGGTGCAGTGGCGTTTCAGCGGAAATACTCGAAGGCGGACATCTCGGCTGGCGGGCAGCGGAACTTCCGACCGTGCCGGCAGAGAGAATTCCGAAGCGTGACGGGCGCGGCCGCACGGTCTGGGTCACGCGATCGCGGCCGAAGATCGATCGGATCGCCTGCCCGTGGCTGATCCGCCGCTTCGTCGATCCGGCCGCCGTGTTCCTGTACGTCACCTCCTCCGAAGTCGAGGCCGTGGCCGAACGGTTCGAGGCCACGCCGTTCGATATCGAGAATGTGTTCTGGAGCCACCGGGGCGAGCTCTGCACCTTCGACATCATGGTGAAGGAGTTCGGCCTCTCCACTCCGGCGCTGGAACGGCTTGCAACGATGGTGCGCGCGGCTGACACCGCACGGCTCGATCTCTCGCCGGAGGCGCCCGGATTGCTCGCCGCCTCGCTTGGCCTGTCGCGGATGTTCGACGACGATCTCGAGCAGTTGAGCGCCGGTCTGCTGCTTTACGACGCCTTCTATCGCTGGTGCCGCGACGCGACCAAGGAGACGCACAACTGGCCGACCAACAAGGTGAAGCCATGACCGACCTCCCGACGTTCCACATCACGAACGTCGTGCAGCATCTCGCGGGCGTCGTCTGACGAAGGAGCCGCGCATCTCGAAACCTGGGGCGGGATACGACCAGGAGAACGACCATGCAGACACGACGGCTCGCTCACCTGCTTCTCGCCTTGGCAATTGCGGGCGCAGCCGCGCCCGCTTCTGCCCTGACGCAGGACGAATTGGTCGCGAAGCTCAAAGCCGCCGGCTACGCTGATGTGACCGACATCAAGTCGACGGCCGAAGGCACGACCGCCAGGGCGACCAAGAACGGCAAGGAGGTCCGTCTGGTGATCGACAGCAGTGGTCAAGTCAAGGAACGCAATTGAGACGTCACGCGTCTCGAAGCAATCGACATCAACATGACGGAGTGAACGACCATGATGAGATCGACGGTGGCCCTCTGCGCGGCTGCCCTGTGGCCCTGCACGGCACTAGCGGCGGCAGTCGACGCCGGCGGGAACCAGGACTCGGTCGTTGCGTTGGCTCAGGTCGCGACTGTCAGTCCGCCACCGACCGAGAAATTGCACGGCATCGTCGATAGCGTCGACGAACGCAACGACACCATCCGGATCCGCCTGTCCCCTGACAAGGCGGAGCCATTCAAGGTGCAGGACGGCCTGCTGTTCAATGCCGTCCGCTTCGGCGACCCCGTGGAAATCTCGGTGCAGGACATCTCTGGCGCGCCGACGATCGTGGGCCTTTCGAAGGAATAGAGCGAGGGAGCTTGCATCGCCGCAAGCGAACTGAAGCGACCGTGACATCCGTTCAAGGAGCGTGACCATGCGAAACATCATCCCGGCGCTGATTGGAATCGGTGCCTGTTGCGCCGCCGCCGGCGCGAACGCCCAGACGATCGACTGGCAGGTCTTCGCGGAGCCATTTGTCTCGACCGCGCATGCACAGAGCATCGACTGGCAGAAGGTCGATGAGACGCTGGGCCGGAAGCCGGCCGTCACGGACGATGTGCATCGCTACGGCTTTCCGCGGAGCGATCTCACGGTGACTCTTGATGGCGTGACCATCAAACCGGCGCTGGCGCTCGGAGGCTGGGTCGCGTTCAAGCCCGCCCACGATGGCGTCATGGCGATGGGTGACCTGGTGCTGCTCGAATCCGAGATCAACCCGGTCATGATGAAGATGATCGCAAGCGGCCTGCAGATCACCGCCGTGCACAACCACCTGCTCCGCGCGAGCCCGTCGACCTTCTACATGCATATTGCCGGCCACGGCGACCCGATCAAGATCGCCACGGCGATCCGCGATGGACTCGCCGAAAGCAAGACGCCGCTCAAGGCCACGGCGCCGGCTACGCCTCCACCGGCGGTGGATCTCGACACTGCCCAGCTCGATCAGATCATCGGCGTCAAGGGCAAGGCTACCGGCGGCGTCTATCAGTTCAATGTTCCGCGCCGCGATCCGATTTCCCAGGAAGGGATGCCGTTGAGCCCCGGCGCACCGCTCGGCCTCGCCATCGGCATCAACTTTCAGCCGACCGGCGCAGGCAAGGCAGCGATCACCGGCGATTTCGTGCTGACGAGCGAGGAGGTCAACCCAGTCATCATGGCGCTGCGCACGCATGGCATCGATGTCACCGCGCTGCACAGTCACATGCTGGACGAGCAGCCGCGCCTGTTCTTCATGCATTTCTGGGCCAACGACGACGCCGTCAAACTTGCCAAGGGCTTGCGGGCCGCCCTCGACAAGACCGCGAGCTCGAAGAGTTGACTCCATTGCCACCCGACCTGCGATGACGTTCAGGATGACGCTCAGTAGGACAGTGCTGATGAATTCAGTGGCAGAACGGCCGTTCGAACGATTGCGACGATCGATGGCCCGGCCTCTCGCTCTCCCGCTGCGACTTGCCTTTGCAGCCTGCGCGATCGCGGCCGGTGTCGGCTCGGCTGCCGCAGATGCCGACAACGGGAAAGCCAAAGCCGAGGCGTGCGCGACCTGCCATGGCAACAACGGCATCTCGACGATGGAGAATGTCCCCTCGCTCGCCTCGCAGCCCGACCTCTTCCTGCAATGGCAGTTGATCTTCTTCCGCAGCGGCGCGCGCAAGAACGAGACGATGGCGCCGATCGCCGAGCAGCTCAGCAATGAGGACGTCCGCGACCTCGGCGCCTATTTTGCCTCGCTCAAGACGCCCGATTCTTCCACGGCCAAGGCGCCGGACGATCATCCGGAGTTGACCGAGGCCGGCAAACAGGCCGCAGCCGCCGGGCGATGCGCGGCGTGCCACGGCGATAACTACTCCGGAAACAAGGCTGCGGCCCGTATCGCGGGCCAGCGAGAAGAATACATCGTCAAGGCGCTCCACGACTACAAGGCGGGTGCCCGAACCGGAGGCGGCGTGGCCGCCATGGCGGACGTTGCTTATCCGCTGAGCGACGACGCCATCACGGCGCTCGCGCACTACCTTTCGCGCCTTTGATCCATGCCTGGCGTAGCGATCCACTGCGCGCGCGGGCTTGCGTCCACGCGTCGGCATATCCGCGTCGAACTCCTCGATAAGTCTGCTTGCATCCGGCTCCTGCGGCGTTGACAATTTCGTCCTGTTGCCGTTACTAAAGTCTCACGGGGAAGCGATCTCCCCGCGAGGCGACATGCCCAAGAATCGCGTCCAACTTTTCACGAGGACGCTGCATGTCTGCTCCCTTCCGACAATCTTTCAAACATCGTCCACGCTCGTTGATCGACGCCTTCGGCTGTGCGCTTCAGGATGCTGCGGCGGCTAGCGGGATTTGGGCTTTCGCGAGGCGGCCTTCGTCAAGGCATCGCCTGTCCGCCGTGAGACACGAGATTCCGTCTGGGGAGTTTCTGCCGTGATCACGCCCACAATCTCGCAACACAACCGTCTGACCGAAGTGGCCCGCTATTTCCTGCGGCTCGGCTTTCTCGGCTTCGGCGGGCCGGTCGCGCTCGTCGGGCAGATGGAGCGCGAACTGGTCGATGGCAAGAAGTGGCTGACCAAGGATCAGATGAGGGAATCGATTGCGATCTGCCAATCGCTTCCCGGACCGCTGGCAATCCAGGTCGGCATCTACATCTCCTGGCTTCGCGGCGGCTTCTGGGGAGCCTGGGTCGGTGGATGGTGCTTCATCCTTCCCAATTTTGTAATCGTGGCTGCATTGGGAGCCCTCTACGTCCATCTCGGCGATCTCCAGCCGGTCACGGCGATCTTCTACGGCGTCAGCCCTGCGGTCATCGCGCTGATCCTGCACTCCTGCTACCGGCTCGCCAAGCTGGGCATGGAGGACTGGCTGCAATGGGCGATCGCGGCAGTCTGCCTGGCCATTACCGTTATTCTCCAGGCCGAAGTCGCGCTGCTGTTCATCGGCGCCGGAATCGTCGGCATTCTCTACTATGGCAGCCTGTTCACGCGCACGCCCACGACCCTGCCGGGAATCCTGGTCGTGCCGGCCGCCGCAGGTCCCATCGCGCCGACGGTCACCGGCTCCACGCTCTTCAAGCTTCTGCTGTTCTTCCTCAAGGCCGGCGCGCTGACATTCGGCAGCGGTCTCGTCATTGTGCCGTTTCTCGAGCAGGGGCTGGTGCAGCAATACAATTGGCTCGACGAACGGCAATTCCTTATTGCGGTGGCGATCGGCATGATCAGTCCGGGGCCAGTGGTGATTACCGCGACCTTTGTCGGCTACCTTGTGGCTGGTTTTTGGGGCTCGCTGGTCTCCACGGTGGGCATCTTCCTGCCCTCGTTCCTATTGGTGCTGATCGTTGCGCCGCTACTGGCCCGGCATCGCGAAAACGCGAATGTTCAGGGATTCGTCAAAGGTGCCTATGCGGCCGCGATTGGAACCATTCTCGGCGCGTGCATCCTGCTCGGCAAGATCGCGATCGGCGACTGGCTGACAGTGCTGGTCGGCGCGATCTCGCTCGCCGTCCTGTTCCGCTGGAAGGTCAGCAATCCGCTTCTGATCGCTGCGACCGCCGTTGTCGGTCTGATCGCGTATCCATGGCTGCAACCGACCTGGGTGATGGTTCACTGACCGGACGTAGGGGGACGTGATGACATATCCGTTTCGGAGGATATCAGCGGCATCGGCATGCATCGCCATTTTGGCCGGCGCTCCCGCCTTGGCGCAGTCGGGAGACAGCGTCCTGCAGCTCGAGGCCAAGATCTCGTTGGGCGACGTGCGCGGTCGCATCGACCACATGGCGGTCGACCCAGACCGGCAACGGCTCATCGTGGCTGAACTTGGCAACGACACCGTCAGCATCGTGGATTTGGGAAGGAGGAGCGTGATCCAGAGAATCACCGGGCTGAAGGAGCCGCAAGGCGTCGGCTACGAGCCATCCAGCGACACGCTTTTTGTTGCCAATGCGCGGGACGGATCGCTGAAGTTCTTCAAGGGAGAAACCTACGAAGCGGCAGGAGGCGTTGAGCTCGGCAGCGACGCCGACAACATTCGCATCGATGCGGCCGCCAAGCGTGTCGTCATCGGTTACGGAGATGGGGGTCTCGCGGTCCTCGACGCAGCGACGCGCAACAGGACCGAGAATGTCCGCCTGAGGGCGCATCCCGAGAGCTTTCAGCTCGATCCCGACGGCCGGCGCATCTTCGTCAACCTGCCGGATGCCCACGCGGTCGCGGTGGTCGATGGCGCGTCCGGAAAAGCGCTGGCGAGCTGGCCGATGGACAAGGGCGGCAACTTCGCGATGGCCATCGATCGCGATCGCAAGCGAATCCTGGTGGCCTTCCGCAGTCCGCCCGAACTCTCCGTTTTCGCCATGGCCGATGGAAAGCGGATTGCGAGCGTCGAAACTTGCGGCGATATCGACGACCTCTTCGTCGACCGACAGCGCAACCGGGTCTACGCCAGTTGCGGGGCGGGCTTTGTCGATGTGTTTGCGATCGACGGCGCCGTCTATCGCCGGCTGAGCCGCATCCCCACCGCCCGCGGCGCACGCACGTCGTTCTTCGCGCCGGAGCTTGATCGTTTGCTCGTCGCCGCACGGGCAACGTCCAACGAGCCGGCCGCGATCTGGATATTCCGCCCGCTCCCTTAAGGCTCGTGGCCGTGAGGTACGCGCATGTTCACACCCAGCCAGTGCCACGGACGTCTTCACAAGCTACTGATATCGGGCCCGGCGATCATTCTGGGCTTGACGATATGGTCTGCTCCCGCGCGGGCCTATCGCCCCTTCGACGGCACCGATGCCGCCGTCGCCGCTCCCGGCGAAGTCGAGATCGAACTGCAGCCCGCCGGACGTCGGCATGATGTGGAGGGCACGACGCTCGTCGCGCCCGCCACAGTCTTCAACTACGGTCTGAGCGAGAACTGGGAGGCCGTCTTCGAGGGCCAGGGCGAAACCCCGCTCTCGCCTTCCGGGCCCACGAGCCTGACGGCGGCGGGGGCGTTTCTCAAACACGTCATCGTGCCTGGAAGCTTGCAGGACAAGACCGGACCAAGCATTGCCACCGAGTTCGGCGTGCTTCTCCCGGACAGCACCGGAATGTCCGGCGTCGGCGCGAGCCTCGCGGGCATTGTCTCACAACGCTGGGATTGGGGAACGATCCACCTCAACGCCGAGACCGTACTCACCCGCGATCATCACGGCGATGTCTTCATCGGTGCCATCCTCGAAGGACCGTCGAAATGGACGGTCAGGCCGGTCGCGGAAGTGTTCTACGAGAATGAGTTCAGGAAGGAGGAAACGATATCGGCCCTGGTCGGCCTGATCTGGCAGGTTCGCGACAATCTGAGCTTCGACGTTGCGTTTCGGCGGGCCTTCACGAATGGGCACCCTGTCGACGAAATCCGTGCGGGACTGACGTTTGGCTTCCCACTCCGGGTTCTTGACGGACGAGCCACCCATTGATGCGACACGACGTCGATCATTGTGTTGCCCGACGCGGCAAAGCCTCAGCACGCAAAGTTGGGCGAATTTTAGTAAGCATTCTTGACCGACCTTAAGCTCCGAAATCTGCTATCTTCTTGGACGCGATTTCAACTCCGGGGCCGGGAGGCGGAGGTGACGAACTCCGAGGTCAACGAGCCATCAGAGGAACCGGCGCCTCCAAGTGATCCGCCGGAGAAAGCACCATCAGACCGCAATTTCAAACGCCGGCTTTGGGCACGCTTGCGGTCTGTCGGCGGGGCGCTGGCCTCGGTTGCAGCCGTCGGTGCGGTGGCCGGCGGGCTCGTTGGTTACTGGAATGTCTGGAAGACGGTCCGCACCGACGTTTTGGAGGAAGGGCAAAAGACACAGAGAGAGGCTACGGCTCGGCCCGACATCGTTCCTCGCCTATCGCTTGTCGTGCTGCCATTTGCGAACCTCAACAACGATCCGGAGCAGGATTATTTCGCTGACGGTATTGCGACGGACCTGACGACCGATATTGCGCAAATGCCCGGCGCGTTTGTGATCGGGCGTGGGACAGCGTTTACCTATAAGGGCAAGCAGGTCGACCTTAAGACGCTCGGCAAGGACCTTGGCATTCGCTGGGCCGTACAGGGCGCGGTGCAGCGGGCCGGAGATCAGGTTCGTTTGAATGTGTCACTTGTCGACCTGTCAACTGCCCGCGATGTCTGGTCGGACCGCTTTGACGGTGATCGATCGAATCTTGCAGTCCTGCAGGAGCGGGTCACGGCGCGGCTCGCCCGCTCTCTCAACGTTCAACTCGTCGCGGCCGAAAGCCGGCGCGGCCAAATGGACAAGTCAAGGAATCCAGATGCTGTTGATTTCAGCATGCGCGGCTGGGCGAAGCTCTATGAACCGCGGACCAAGGTAACGAACGCACAGGCGGAGGAGCTGTTCGACAGCGCGCTGCGCCTCGATCCGGATAATCTTGACGCAACGCTCGGGAAAGCGTCCTGCCTCGCCGGTCGCGTACTCAGCGGATGGTCAACGTCCGTGGTGGAGGACAAGAAGATCGCAACCACCCTCATTGACCAAGTTCTTGCAAAACGCCCAGCAACCGCAAGCGCGCATGTTATCAGGGGAAACATCCTGCAATATGGAAATCCCGAAGGGGCGTTAGCCGAATACGACGCCGCTTTGGAAATCGATCCTAATTCGCCGATCGCATATGGACAAAAGGGAGGCGCACTTATCTTGGTGGGACGTGCGCGAGAGGCGTTCTCTCCGGTTCAGATCGCTCTGCGGCTGAGTCCCAGGGATCCGTCCACTGGCCTTTGGCAGTTCTTCCGCTGTCATGCTCACACGCATCTACGCGAATATAACGAAGCCCTTGAGGACTGTAGGCGTTCGATCGACCTGAACAAGTCGATCTGGCCCTATGTGGATATGGTTTCGGCTTACGGGACCATAGGTCAACTGGAAATGGCCCAGAACATGTTGGGCGAATTGAATGCAATCCGACCGGACTTCACGGTGCATTGGCTCCAGCAATTCGGTTACGGCCTTTCGAGCAATCCGCAGTTTCGTCGGGAGTTCGACGGCATCCTCGATGGCCTGAGAAAGGCTGGCGTTCGCGAGCAATGAGGCGACAGGATCGCTTCATTGCTTGAAGGATGTTTGCGCCGTAACAGTACTTGCAGCGGGAAACAGCGTGACCGTGTGGATGGCTACGCTGAGGAGCATGGTCGCCATCGACATGTCGTTTCGTGGCCATTCGCGACATACTGCGCCGCCACTCGATGCTCAGGGCCTATGGGTGCGCTCGGCACCCGGCTTTCCCTGCGCCCTCTATAAAGGAGAGGGCGGAACGAAACGCAAAGCTCGGACGAAACATGTCGCGAGAGCGTGGATGCACATCCTCTCAGTCGTCATGGCCTGCGCAGGCGGGCCGTCTAGTACGCCGCGGCCTCACGGCTCAAGCCCTGCCGTCTCTGGGATACTGGATCGCCCGGTCAAGCCGGGCGACGACATCGAGGTCGCGGCAACGGCGAGCGCCACGCCTCCCCCCGCTCAAGCCGGCGTCGGCTCGTTCGACAGCGCCGCGAACACGGTTTCGGGCGAATGGGCGATCACGGCGAGCAGCGCGCGGGCGGGACCGCGCGGCGCGCGCTTGCCCTGCTCCCAGTTCCGGATGGTTTCCACGGGGACGCCGAGCTTGGCGGCGAATTCAAGCTGGGTGAGCTGGGCCCGGCGGCGCAGGTCGCGCACGGCCGGTCGCGACGCCACGGACGGTGCCGCCGCGATGGGCGGCTGCGGGGCGAGCGGGATTTCCTTCCCGTCGCGCAATTCGACGATCCGTCCGTCCGCCTTGAGCCGCAAGCGCTGCATGGTGTCCCCCTCTTGGGAATGGGGGCATCATCGGTGATGGCGATTAAGGCTCGATTAACGATAAGCGAGCCTCTGCCTGCCGCACGTCCCGGGGCTGCATCGCGTGACAACACCCGGCTATTTCAGGCCGAACCACAACGTGGCGATGCCGAGGAAGGAGAAGAAGCCGACGACATCGGTGACGGTCGTGACAAACGTGCCCGAGGCCACCGCGGGATCGGCGCGCACCCGCTCCAGCACCATCGGGATCAGGATGCCGCCGAGCGCGCCGGCGACGAGATTGCAGATGATCGCAAGTCCGATCACCATGCCGAGGCCGGGGATCTTGAACCAGGCCACCGCGGCAACGCCGGTGATGATGGCGAAGGCGATGCCATTGACGAGCCCGACCATGGTCTCGCGCAGCACCACGCGCAGCGCGTTAAAGGACCCGAGCTCGCGGGTGGCGAGCGCGCGCACCGCGACGGTCATGGTCTGGGTCGCGGCGTTGCCGCCCTGGCTTGCCACGATCGGCGCCAGCACCGCGAGCGCCACCATCTTCTCGAGCTGGCCCTCGAACAGGCCGAGCACCGACGACGCCAGGAAGGCGGTTGCGAGATTGACCAGCAGCCAGTTGAAGCGGCCGCGGGCGATGGTCCAGACCGAGTCCGACAGCTCTTCGGGATGGGTGACGCCGCCGAGCGCCTTGAGGTCTTCGTCGGCCTCCTCCTCGATCATGTCGACCACGTCGTCGATGGTGATCACGCCGACCAGACGATCGGTGGTGTCGACCACGGGAGCCGCAATCAGATTGTACTTGCCGAATATCCGCGCGACCTCTTCCTGGTCCTCAAGCGCCGAGATGCGGCGACGGTCTTCTTCGATCACGTGGGTGATCGGCAGGAGGCGACGCGCACGCAACAGCACGTCCAGCGAGACGGCGCCGAGCCAGTGCCGGTTGGCATCGACCACATAGATTTCGTAGAAGCGGTCCGGCAGGTCGGGCGTCTCGCTGAGATGATCGATCGCCTGTCCGACGGACCAGGTCGGCGGCACCGAGATGAACTCGGTCTGCATCCGGCGCCCGGCGGAATTCTCCGGATACAGCAGGCTGCGCTCGATATCCTCGCGCTCGGCGGGCGGCAGCTTCTCCAGGATCTCTTCCTGGTCCTCCTCGTCGAGCCCTTCCAGGAGCTCGACCGCGTCGTCGGATTCCAGCTCGCGGACGCCCTCCGCAACGGTCTCCGGTTTGAGTTCCTCGAGGATCTCCTCACGGACGGCCTCATCGACCTCGTTCAGGGCGGAAAAGTCGAAATCCGTGCCGGTGATCTCGACCAGCGTGACACGGTCCGCCGGCTCGAGGGCCGCGATCAAGTCGCCGAGATCGGCCTTGTGCAGTTCCGCCACCACCCCGCACAGCAACGGCCGGTCGGCGGCTTGGATCGCCCGCGTGATCTCCTCGACGAATTCGTGGCGAAGGCGCCCCTCTCCGTCCCGCATCGGCATGCGGTCAAGGACAACCGTCTCGGCCGGTGCGGCCACGTCGATTTTCTCGGCCATGCCGTAACTCACCGGTTTGACAGGAGTGGAAAACACGGTAATGCGGGAACGGATTACCTAATCGGCAACGGCCTCCGCAATGAGAAATATGTTCATCGGACCGCGATTACTCCCAAATATCTTGGCAATCCTCGTTGCGATCGCGGTTGCGCCGGTCGTCCTGGCCGCACCCGCGCGCGCCGACTGCCCGAACAAGGATGCACTGGGAACCTCGCGGGTGCTGGAGGTCGATCCTGCGACCTATCCGCGTGTGGGGCTGAAGAGTTTTCCGCAGACCTTGCCGCTCGAAGACCACGAGATCGTTCTCACCTTCGACGACGGGCCGACTCCGGGGCTCACCGACAAGGTGCTGGCGGCGCTGTCAGCCGAGTGCGTGCACGCCACCTTCTTCATGGTCGGCCGCGGCGCCGCCGATCATCCCGAGCTGGTGCGCAAAATCGCGCGGCTCGGCCACACCATCGGCTATCACACCTGGGACCATCCCCACCTCAACAAGCTCGCACCGGATGCGGCCGAGGCCAATATCGACAGCGGTATCTCAGCGGTGGAAAAGGCGCTGCACGGAACGTCGAGCACAACACCGACCACACCGTTCTTCCGGTTTCCCTACTTCGAATCGACGCCTCACCTGCTGGACCGGCTCGAAAAGCGCGGTATCGCGGTGTTCGGGGCGGATTTCTGGGCCAGCGACTGGAACAAAATGACGCCCGAAGAGGAGCTGAAATTGCTCACGGGGCGGCTGGAAACGGTCCGCAAGGGAATACTATTGCTCCACGACCCCAGGCAGCAAACGGCGGACATGCTACCGGCCTTCTTGCGGTACCTGCGCGAGCACAATTATCGCGTGGTCCACATCGTTCCGACCGCGGCGAAAACCGTTTCCGCACAGACACATTGAACCGGACGCTGAGGCAGGATTACAAATCGTTAAGGCAGCATTCATGGCGCCGCCGCTAAGGATTCTCCGTTCGATTGGAATGCGGCCGAGGTTCAATGGTTACGAATGTCCTGGTGAGGCTCCGCAAGCGATCATCGATCGCTGCCGGCGCAGCGTTGCTGGGCTGCTTCATGGTGCAGGCCGCGCTTGCGGCGGACTGTCCGGGTAACCCCAACGCGCTCGGCACCTCCCGCACCCTCGTCGTCGATCCCAGGGAGCATCCGCGGATCGGCACCATGCAGTATCCGGAGACATTACCGCTCGCCGATCACGAGGTGGTGCTGACCTTCGACGACGGACCGCTGCCGAAGTACAGCAACCAGATCCTGGCCATCCTCGCCAGCCAATGCGTCAAGGCGACGTTCTTCACCATCGGCAGCCAGGCCAGGGCCAACCCGGAGGGCGTGCGCAAGCTCATTGCGGCCGGGCACACCGTCGGCACGCACAGCCAGAACCATCCGCTGACCATGAACAAGATGCCGGTCGACAAGGCCAGGCAGGAAATCGACGACGGCATCGCCTCGACGCTCGCCGCACTCAACGGCGACAAGAGCAAGCTGGCGCCGTTCTTCCGGATTCCCGGCTTGATGCGCGCCGCGGCCGTGGAGGACTATCTGGCCTCGCAAGGCATCCAGGTCTGGAGCGCCGACTTCCCGGCCGACGACTGGCGGCACATCTCGCCGCAGCGGGTGTACGACCTCGCCATACAGCGGATCGAGGCCATGGGCCGAGGCATCCTGCTGCTGCACGACATTCAGCCGCGCACCGTCGCGGCGCTGCCGCGAATCCTGAGCGAGCTGAAGGCGCGCGGCTACCGCATCGTCCACGTCGTGCCCGCGACACCGGACCGGCCGGCAACGCCGACCCAGCCGCAACAATGGTACCTGCACCCGCCGACCGAGACGGTGGCGATCTCGCGCTGGCCGGCGATCCCGAATTTCGTCTTCACCGCGACAAAGACGCTGCCGGCGCCGGCATTTTCCGACGCGGACTGGCACGACGCCGAGATCCTCGATCACGCGCAGCGTGCCCATGTCGTCTGGCTGAGCCGGACGCAGTGGCCGCAGCCGCAGCTTGCGCAGACGGCCTCCCTCTCCACGCTTCCGATTCCTGCGGCGAGCGTGTTTCGGATTCCGGAAGCGCGACGCCTGACGCTGCTCGCTGCCCGTCCCCACCGCCCCGCGACACAGGCCTGGTCCGCGCGCCAGGCGAAGCATCCCAGACAGGCCGTGCATCAGGCGCCCGGCGCGGCGCGCGGCAAAGGTGCACTTCCCGCGCAGCGTGCCAACGCTCCGGCGCAGCAAGGCAACCCGATCGATCTCGCCAACCTGCGGAAGCGGTCGCCGCGCGCAGAAGCGACGGCGACCGTCAAGCGCGTGGCGGACTAAATTAGTTGGTTACGATCTTGGCGATGCAGAGCAGGATCACCAGCGCCAGGAAGAACAGATCGATATAGGCCTTGATCTCGCCGGCATGCCTGAGCACCGTGACGTCGCCGATGATCTGCTTGCGCGACGCCGCGGCATTGGGCCCCTCGCCGGTTGCCGAAGCCAGCCGCCGCGTCTCGCCCTCCAGCCGCTCGACGCGCTGGAAGAAATAGAAGGAGCGCAAGGCCGAGAACGCATGCATCGCCGCATAGACCAGCATCAGGATCGCGACGGTGGCGCGCTGCTCGTACTTCTCGAGGAAGTTCAAACTGAAGTAGACCAGTCCCAGAAATACGAAATTGGAGAGGATACGGTAGGCATAGCTCAGAAACGTCATCAGGCGCTCCGGGTGAAGCTGGCTTGCGGCCCGCGATCGGGAGAATCAATCAGGCCGGCCGGCAGCGCGGGGCCATACATCCGCAACTCTACGCGACCGGTATTACGGAAAAGGTATCGACCAGCCCCGCCGGCCCAAAACCAGCCGGGTACGGCGTATTCCGGTCGGGAAAGCGGCCAGGCAAGGCCAAATTGTATTGGGAGTGATGGTGCGCTCGGAGGGACTCGAACCCCCACGGTGTTACCCACTGCCACCTCAAGGCAGCGCGTCTACCAATTCCGCCACGAGCGCTTTGGGATGCCGGATGGAACCCCTAGGGCGCCGCCGGATCGACGGCGCCATGTAACAAATCACGGATGCAGGGACAAGGCAGTTCGTGAATGAATTAACTACCGAACATCGGGGGATTTCGGCAGCATCTGCTTGACCTCGACCGCAATCCGGTTGCGGTCGACCAAAACGACGCCGCTGGCCACCGGAAGGTTGTTGGCGAGGATCTTGACCTCGTCGGCCTCGGTGGCGTCCAGTTCGATGATGGCACCGCGGGATAGCCGCATCACCTGGTGGATGGGCATGGTCGTCGTGCCGAGCACCACCATGAGGTCGACGCTGACTTTATCGAGGGTAGCCACTTCTGAACCGCCGAACTGGAACTAAATTGTGGGTTCACCTGACCATGTTAGGGTTAGCCAATGGTTAACGACCGCCAAAGCCTTGATTTGACGACCTTTGCCCTGCCGGCCGGCAGCGGTGCGGTCGAATGGCGGATTTCGGACGCCCCGGTGCCCTACCCCGATTCTCTTCGCGCCATGGACGCCCGGGTGGCCGCGATTGCCGAACGGACCGCGTCGGAGCTGGTGTGGCTGCTGGAGCACCCTCCGCTCTACACATCCGGGACCAGCGGCAAGGCCGGCGACCTGCTCACGCCGCGGTTTCCGATCTTCCAGAGCGGCCGCGGCGGTCAGGTGACCTATCACGGCCCCGGCCAGCGGGTCGCCTATGTGATGCTCGACCTGAAGCAGCGCCGGCCCGACGTGCGCGCCTATGTCGCTTCGCTGGAGGAATGGATCATCCGCACGCTCGCGGCCTTCAACGTCCGCGGCGAGCGCCGCGAGGACCGCGTCGGCGTCTGGGTCCGCCGCCCGGACAAGGGGCCGGGACACGAGGACAAGATCGCCGCGATCGGCGTCCGGCTGCGCCGCTGGGTCTCGTTACATGGCATCGCCGTCAACGTCGAGCCCGACCTCTCCCATTTCCAGGCGATCGTGCCCTGCGGCGTGGTCGATCCGCGCTATGGCGTCACCTCGCTGGTCGACCTCGGGCTGCCCGTGACTCTGGCCGATGTCGACATCGCGCTCCGGCAGGCTTTTGCCGAGGTGTTCGGCGACGCCGAAGCGCGCCTGCCGGAAGCAACGGTGTAGGACCTAGGCCGCCTTCTGCGGCGCGACCTCGAGCTTGCCGGCGATGTAGCGCCGCTCCTGGGTCAGGCCGCCGAAGCCATAGGCGTCGCCCTTCACTTCATCGACATGGGCGTAGCTCTCGGTGTGGAGCGGGCCGAGCAATTCGCCCATCCGCTTGAACAGGGCGGCGAGATAGGCCGCCTTCTCATCCTTGGTGTTGGTGCCTTCGGTGACATGGATGTCGAGCCAGTAGCTCGCGAGCCCCTGCGCGGCGAGCGACTTGCCGCCGGCGAACCAATCGGCGGCGTCGGCCGCCTTGACGATGATCGCGGTGACCTTGGGGTCCTTGTGCAGGATCTTGGCGGTGAGCTCCGACACCGCGGCAGCAATGTCGGACTTGAGCGTCGGCGACTGGCGAGTGGTGGCGTAGGTAACTGTGATGAGGGGCATGACAGGTCTCCTTGAATTCCCTTGGCGCGCGTGAACCGCGCCTCTTCCAGCTAGACCTTTCCGCATCATGTTGGTATCTTATCTATGCCAGTAACAATGATAAAGATTATTGATGATGACCCTTGACATCGACACCGTGCGGGCCTTCCTTCTCGTCGCCGAGCTGCAAGGCTTCACCCGCGCCGCCGAGGCGCTCGGCACCACGCAGGCCGCGATCAGCATGAAATTGCAGCGGCTCGAAACGGTGCTCGGCAAACGTCTGGTCGAGCGCTCACCGCGCGCGGTGCGGCTGACAGCGGACGGCTCGGCCTTCCTGCCGAACGCCCGCGCGCTGATCGAGGCGCATGACCGCGCGCTGTCGGGCGAGGCGCCGGCACGCCAGCAACTCACGCTCGGGATCAGCGACCATGCCACCGGCCCCGAGCTGGTGCCGCTGCTGGAACGGCTGCATGCCATGGCCTCGCAGCTCGCACTTGCCGTGACCATCGGCTTCTCGCGCAGCATGCTCGACGCCTACGATGCCGGCGAATTCGACGCAGTGATCGTGCGCCAGGAAGGCAGCCGGCGCGGCGGCGAGAAGCTGGCCGATGACGAGTTCGGCTGGTTCGCGACCAAGCGCTTCGTGTGGCCGCGCGGCGATGCGCTGCCGCTTGCAACACTGGCACCGCCCTGCGGCGTCCGCGCCCTCGCCGTTCGCGCGCTCGACAAGGCCGGCATCGATTGGACCGAAAGCTTCATCGGCGGCGGCGTCACGGCCGTCGCGGCCGCTGCGCTCGCGGGCCTTGCCGTCGCACCGCTCGCCCGGCGTATCGCGCCGGCGGGCCTGATCGATGTCGGCCCCGCACACAAGCTGCCGCGTCTCGCCGGATCAAAGGTGATGCTGTATTCGAAAGTCAGCGACCCGGCGAAGCTGGCCGCCTTGCGGACATTGGCGGCGACATTTCGAAGCGTCGCCGCCGCGGCGTGACACAACTCACAAGGTCACCTCGAGCACGCCGCACGCCGGGCCTTCGAACTCAGCCCGGTCCACGATCACCAAGGAGATTGTGCCTTACACGGTCGGCAGGACCGAGAACCGCTCCCCCGCCCCGCGGAGGTTCAGAAGATCGGAGTTGCCGGCTTCGGCCTGCACGGCACCGACCCGGGCCGACACCGGTCCGCGGCTGCAGACCGCGATCATGTCGGCAACGATGTCGTCGGGCCCGGAAAACACCGCCTCGACGCAGCCGTCGCGGCGATTGCGAACCCAGCCTTCGAGGCCGCGCGAGACCGCCTGCTCCTCGAGCCAGGCGCGATAGCCGACGCCCTGCACACGGCCGCGAATAGTGACGTGGCGAATTGCGCTGCTCACGTCCTCAGCCCCAGGAATTCGGCGCTGCGCGCCTTGGTCTCCGCCTCGCGCATCGCGCGGCCGGTAAGTTCGGACGAGGCGACGCCCTTCAAGTTCTTCGGCGAGGCGCCTTCGCGCAGCGTCTTCAGCGTCTCGTAGACGGCTTGGGTTGCGGCCGCGAACGGTGCGTGGCCCTGCAGCGCGATCCTGACGCGTTGGCTCGCAAGATAGTCCAACGCCGTCATCTCCTCCGGCGCGCCGCCGAGCACGATCGGCAGCTTCGTCGCAACCGAGAGTGCCTCGAGCTCGCCGCGCGACTTGATGCCGGTGAAGAACAGCCCATCGACGCCAACCGCCTCATAGGCCCTGGCGCGCGCGATCGCGTCATCGAGATTGGTGATCGAGACCGCACCGGTACGGCCCAGGACAACGAGCGACGGGTCGCCGCGGCCATCGAGCGCGGCCTTCATCTTGCCGACGCCCTCTTCCAGCGAAATCAACTGCGTCTTCGTCTGCCCGAACGCCTGCGGCAGCAGCGTGTCCTCGATGGTGAGGCCCGCGGCGCCGGCAGCCTCCAACTCCTGTACGGTGCGGCGGACGTTGAGCGCGTTGCCGTAGCCGTGATCGGCATCAACGAGGAATGGCAGTGTTGAAGCCCGCGACATCCGTCGCACCTGCTCGGCAAGCTCGGTCAGCGTGATCAATGCGATGTCGGGATCGCCAAGCACGGCAAGCGAGGCCACCGAGCCGCCGAACATGCCGAGCTCGAAACCAAGATCCTCCGCGATCCGGATCGACGTCGCGTCGTAGACCGAGCCTGGACGAATGCAAGTCGACCCATTGAGAATCGATCGCAGTGCTTCGCGGCGTTTGCGGAAAGCCATCCGATGTCTCCTGACTTTTGACTTGCCGTCATTGCGAGGAGCTCGCGACAAAATTGCGAAGCAATTTTGCGCTGAAACGACGAAGCAACCCATTCTTTCTTCTCGAGGAAGGATGGATTGCTTCGCTTCGCTCACAATGACGGAACTGTTGCTCTTGCTATGCGAACTCCAGGATCAATGCATCGACCGCCAATGTGGCACCAGCGGCGGCGTGAATTTTCTTCACCATGCCGTCGCGCTCGGCGCGCAGCACGTTCTGCATTTTCATGGCTTCGACCACGGCAAGCGTCTCGCCGGCCTTGACCTCCTGGCCCTCGGCCACCGCGATCGACACCACGAGACCGGGCATCGGACACAGCAGCTTCTTGCCGGTGTCGGCTGCCGAGATCACCGGCATCAGCCGGGCCGACGTCGCCTCGGTTTCGGTGAAGACATAGACCGGTACCTCGTAGCCCTGATGTGCCAGGCGGAAACCGTTGCTGATCGCACGCACCTGCACGGCCACGAAGTTGCCGTCGATCGTGCCCTGCCAGACCGGCTCGCCCGGCACCCAGCTCGACACCAGATTGTGTGGATTGCCTGGCAGCCCGTCGGCGCCGATGAAGCGCACCGCAATGGCGTCGTCTTCGCGCGCGACGTCGAGCGCAATCTCCGCACGATCGAGCCAGACCGCGCGGCGACGCTCCCGCTGCACGACGCGACCACCCATCTGGCCGGAGATCTGCCGCTTGCGTTCGCCCAGCACGTGATCGATCGCAGCACCGACCGCCGCCAGCCGCCGCGCGATCTCTCCCTCCGGCGGACGCGCCGAAAATCCCTTCGGGAATTCCTCCGCGATGAAGCCGGTCGAAAGGCGTCCCTCGCGCCAGCGCGGATGGGTCATCAAAGCCGACAGGAACGGAATGTTGTGCCTGATGCCGTCGACATAGAACGCATCGAGCGCGGTCGCCTGCGCCTCGATCGCCGCGGCACGCGACGGCGCGTGGGTGACCAGCTTGGCGATCATCGGATCGTAATGGATCGAGATCTCGCCGCCTTCCTGGACGCCGGTGTCGTTGCGGATCGTGACGCCGTCATGGCTTGCTTCCGCGGGCGGACGGTACTTCACCAGGCGCCCGATCGACGGCAGGAAGTTGCGGAACGGATCCTCGGCATAGACGCGTGATTCCACCGCCCAGCCGGTCAAGGTGACATCCTTCTGCGCGATCGCAAGCTTCTCGCCCGCGGCAACGCGGATCATCTGCTCGACGAGGTCGATGCCGGTGACCAGTTCAGTCACAGGATGCTCGACCTGCAGGCGAGTGTTCATCTCGAGGAAGTAGAAACTCTTGTCCTGGCCGGCGACGAATTCCACGGTGCCCGCGGAATCGTAGTGCACGGCCTTGGCCAGCGCGACCGCCTGTTCGCCCATCTTGCGGCGAGTCGTTTCATCGAGCAGCGGCGACGGTGCCTCCTCGATGACCTTCTGATTGCGGCGCTGGATCGAGCATTCGCGCTCGCCCAGATAGATCACGTTGCCATGCTTGTCGCCGAGCACCTGGATTTCGATGTGCCTGGGATCGACGATGAATTTCTCGATGAAAACGCGGTCGTCGCCGAACGACGATTTGGCTTCCGCTTTCGCCAGATTGAAGCCCTCGGCGACTTCCTTCTTCGAATGCGCGATGCGCATTCCCTTGCCGCCGCCACCCGCGGAGGCCTTGATCATGACGGGGTAGCCGATCTCTTCAGCGATCTGCACCGCGTGCCTGTCGTCTTCGATGACGCCGAGATGGCCCGGCACCGTGGAGACCTTCGCCTTGGCGGCGGCCTTCTTGGATTCGATCTTGTCCCCCATCGCGGCGATGGCGCCGGGGTTCGGGCCGATGAACACGACGCCGGCTGCCTCCAGCGCGCGCGGAAACGCTTCGCGCTCGGACAGGAAGCCGTATCCGGGGTGCACAGCCTCGGCACCGGTCTTGCGGCAGGCATCGACGATCCTGTCGATCAAAAGGTAACTCTCGGCCGCGGGTGGCGGACCGATCAGCACGGCCTCATCTGCCATCTCGACATGCAGCGCGTCGCGGTCTGCCTCGGAAAAGACGGCGACCGTCTCAATCCCCATACGGCGCGCAGTCTTGATGACCCGGCAGGCGATCTCGCCGCGGTTGGCGATCAGAATTCGTTTGAACATGCTCTTCTTGGGCTTCGACGTGGATTGTTCGATTTGGATTGTTTGACTTGGCAGGATCCTCCCCGCGCAATCTGGCACGGGCGATTGAGCGTCACCAGTCCGTGGTACAGCAAAACGCCGCGGAGGCAACGGTCTAATCGCGGCCCTGCCCTGCCTTCGACGATAGCCGGAGCGGTATTCAGCCCGAATAGGTCCTGAAGCGGCCGCGCGAATAGGCTTGCGAGACGGCCTTCATCAGTTCGCTGATCTCGCTCTCCAGGAATTCACTGGCAACGACCAGCGCACGGATGGTCGCGCGCATGTCCCCGCCACAGGCCGCGATGGCCTGATCGACGGCCGCCTCCAGCCCGTCATCGTGGTCGGATTGGGGCTTGGTGGAGGTCATGGACGTGATCCGGATCAGTTGATGAAGCAATGTTCTTATTTTGTTCTCATCAAGTCAATCCGTCGATTGGGGCTGAGCGCTCCTTGCCGGAATATTTTTCCGCACAGCGGACAGCATCGACACTGGGCGCAGCCAGTAAGTTCGAACAACGCACCAAATCAGATCGGCCGCGATCCCGGATGTTCGCTCTCAACGCGCTTGGTTGGATCACGCCAGCCTGTGCTAGAAGTCGATGCCCCGCCCAATACCCGAAGTGAAAGACATGCGGTTTCGAGCCTCCCTCGTCGTGACGTTGCTCCTGACTTGTTTGCCCGCCAATTCCAGCCTCGCCGCTGTCGCGATCGTCAAGGATGCCGGCACCATCCAACTCGGCAACACGGTCTATCGGCTCGACGGTATCGATGCGCCGACGGTCGACCAGCTCTGCACCGACGAGCACGCCGACGTCTGGACCTGCGGGATCGAGGCGCGCGACCAGCTCACCAAGCTGATCGGGGACAAGCCAGTTCACTGCGACGACATCGGCGCCGACCCCACGGCCAAGAAACGCCGCCTCGGCGTCTGCAAGCTCGAGGGCGATACCACCAGCCTCAGCCAGTTGCTGGTCCGCCGGGGGTATGCCCTGAACGTCGAGGCGTCGGCCAGTGGCCGCTTCCAGCCGGATGAGGGCGCGGCAAAGGACAGTCGTGCCGGGCTCTGGCGCGGTTGCTTCGTCGCGCCGCACGATTTTCGTCGCGACAACAAGGACGGTCCCCTGCTCGGCGCCTCCTGCCCGGCCGAGCGCGACCAACAAATCCGCGATGCGCTCTTCCCTGGCCACCCTCCAATGCCTGCCGGCTGCAATATCAAGGGCAAATACGCGGTGCGCGCCCGCGTCACCGGCAATGTCGGCATCTATCATTTGCAGATGTGCCGCAGTTACCCCGGCTTAACCACCCCGGATCGCTGGTTCTGCTCCGAGGAGGATGCACAAGCCGCGGGCTTCCGCAGGGCCTATAATTGCCGTCCCGCCAGCAAGGGAAAGTGACCGCCCACTAAATCACCGCTGGCAAAGCCGCCTTGTCCTGTGTGACACTGTGGCAAGAGGTTGCCGGCACGAATGACCCCGCTCGATCCCTCCGATGTGCTCCCCGAGGCCGCGGCCGCGGAAAGGCTGCGGCAGCATCTTGAGCAGATCGCGCGCGAACGCGACCGCGCCCATCGCGAGCTGCAGGAGCGGGAGGCCGAGCTCGCGAGGATCCAGCGCATCGCACGGGTCGGCGGGCTCGAGATCGATTTCCGCGACGGTGTCCGAAACCGCCGCTCCCCCGAATATCTGCTGGTTCACGGGCTGTCGGCCGACGAGGCCAACGAGACCTATGAGAACTGGGTCGCGCGCATTCATCCCGAGGACCGCGAACGAACGACCAAGCACTTGTTCGGCGTGCTCAGGGACGGCGGCGCAGACTACACCGCCGAATATCGCATCATCCGCCCCAACGACGGCGAGAGCCGCTGGATCCGCGTCGTCGCCAAGATCGAACGCGACCGCCACGGCCGCGCGCTGCGCCTGGTCGGCGCCGACCTCGACGTCACCGATCAGATGCTGGCGCAGGAGACCTTGCGCGAAAGCGAGGAGCGCTTCCGCCTGATCGCGGACAGCGCGCCGGTCCCGATCTGGGTGACCAAGCTCGACCGCACGCGCTCCTTCGCCAACCAGGCCTATCTTGATTTTCTCGGACTGCCGTTCGAGGAGGCGGTCGTCTTCGACTGGCGCAAGGCACTGCATCCGGATGACCTGCCTCGCATCCTGCAGGAGCAGATCACCGGCGAGCTCTCGCTCAAGCCGTTCGTGCTCGAGGCACGCTACCGCAACGCCGCGGGCGACTGGCGCTGGCTGCGTTCGGAATCGCAGCCGCGCTGGGATGCGAACGGCAAGCATATCGGCTTCATCGGCGTCGCCCACGACATCACATCCGCCAAGGAAGCTGAGATCGAGCTGCGCAAACTCAACGAGTCGCTGGAGCGGCGGATTTCCGAACGCACTGCGCAGCTCGAGTCCAACGAAGCGCAGATGCGCGCGATCTTCGAGACCAGCCATCAATACCAGGGGCTGCTGAACCAGGACGGCGAGGTTCTCTATGTCAACAAGACGGCGCTGGCCGGCATTCGCGCCGAAGCCGCCGACGTTGTCGGCAAGCCGCTCTGGGACACGCCGTGGTTCAGCACCACCGAGGGCGCGTCCGAGGCGATCAAGCGCATCTTCGCCGAGGTGATGCGCGGTCAGGACGTCAAGTCCGAAATGCTGCTGCGGTTGCCGATCGGCGAGCGCTATTTCGATTTCGAGATGCGGCCGCTGCATGACCGGCACGGCACCGTCATCGGTGCCGTGCCGGAGGCGGTCGACATCACCGAGCGTCGCCGCGGCGAGGAGGCGCTGCGGCAGTCGCAGAAAATGGAAGCCGTCGGCCAGCTCACCGGCGGCGTCGCGCATGACTTCAACAACCTCCTCACCATCATCCGCTCCGCGACTGATTTCCTGCGCCGCCGCGAGTTGCCCGAGGAACGCCGCCGCCGCTACATCGATGCGATCTCCGAGACCGTGGAGCGGGCCTCCAAGCTCACCGCCCAATTGCTGGCCTTTGCGCGCCGGCAGCCGCTCAATCCGGAAGTGTTCAATGTCGGCGCGCAGGTCGACAGCGTGACGCAGCTAATCCGCCCGCTGGTCGGCGCCCGGATCCACATCGAGGTCAGGATCAACGATCCCGATTGTTACGCCATCGCCGATATCGGCCAGTTCGAGACCGCGCTGATCAACCTGGCGGTCAACGGCCGTGATGCGATGAATGGCGAGGGCCAACTGACGATCGCCGTCAGGAAAGTCCAGACCATCCCTGCCCTGCGTGCCCAGGCATCGCGCAGCGGCGACTTCGTCGCAGTCTCGATCCAGGATACCGGCACCGGCATCTCACCCGAAAATCTGGACGCGATCTTCGAGCCGTTCTTCACGACCAAGGAGGTTGGCAAGGGAACGGGTCTTGGCTTGAGCCAGGCCTTCGGCTTCGTCAAGCAATCCGACGGTGACATCGAGGTCACGAGCACGCTCGGTGAAGGCGCGACCTTCACCATCTATCTGCCGCAGGCCATGCGGCCCGCGGATGCCAAGGTCGCGGCTGCGGCAGGCAGCGAGCATACTTCGATCGGCCGCGGCTATCGTGTCCTGGTCGTGGAAGACAATGACGATGTCGGCCGCTTCTCCACCGAGTTGCTCGAGGACCTCGGCTATTCGGTCAAGCGCGCTGCCAATGCCAACGCAGCGCTGGCGATCCTGTCGGAGAACGAGTTCTCGGCCGATCTCGTGTTCTCCGATGTGATCATGCCGGGGATGAACGGCGTCGAGCTCGCGGGCATTATCCGCGACCGCTTTCCCGGCCTGCCCGTGGTGCTGACAAGCGGCTACAGCAACGTGCTCGCCGAGAACGCGCATAGCGGCTTCGAGCTGATCCAGAAGCCCTATTCGGTCGAGGCGCTGTCGCGCACGCTCAGGAAGGCGATCGCCGAACATCGAGCGATCGTCTCCAACCCCTGAGGTCAAGACCGGAGCGTGCTGCGCGTGAACCGCGCAGCTACTCGATCACCACATGCGCGACGCCGAGCTGCAGGATACCGAGCGCCTTCGCTGCCGTGGTCGAGACATCGATGATCCGTCCGCGCACGAATGGACCACGATCATTGACGCGACACTGGATCGTTCGCCCCCGATAGGACACCGTGATCATGCTGCCGAATGGCCTGCTGCGATGCGCGCAGGTCATCTCACCGTGCTTGCCGATGCCACCATAATAGGACGCAAGGCCACTCTCTGCCTTTGCCATGCAAGTGGCAAACAGCAGCATGGCCGCGGACGTTACTGCGGTTTTCATTGGTTGCCTGCCCTTCGAGACCCGCGAGGGAACGCGGTGCCGGCAGAACGAACCCTACAAATACGGCCGTTACGCGGCCGTTACGCCGCATTCTCGACACGGTCGGCGGTCTGCAGCAGCAGCATGCGGACATCACCCAGATGCAGGGCCTCTGTTCAACAAGCCGGTCCCTGCGCGCAAGGTCTACCGTTCGAGGTGACCGTCAGGACACCCGCTGCTCAGTCAGGCGCACCGCGCCGACCTCCTTCAGGCTGCACTCGATCAGTGCTCCCTCGATGGTGAACTTCGAGAACGGCGACAGCGGCGTCGCAGCCTTGAGCGCTGCGAAGAATTGTGAGTCGCCCGGGCTCTTCAGAAAGAACCTGATGTGGCTCGCCGACAGCGCATCGCGCGACAGCCAGACGACGCCGGAAAACAGTGTCACAAGGACCTGCGCGTAGCCGCTGATATCCGCAACACCGAGATCGTAGATCGGAGAGACGTTGACGAACCGCACGCTCAGGGCCGGCGTCGGATATTTGCTCATCAACAGGCGCCTGACCTGGCACAGCGCGTGAACACGTTGGCTGTCTGCGAGATAATACAGGCCCTGGCAGTCGGCTTCCTTCGATGTCAGGGCATCGAACACGGTGATGCCGCTGAAGCTGGCAAAATCTTCGCCGACGCCTTCAGCGTCCTTCTTCCATTGTGCTCGGATGTGACGCCAGGACCGCTCGGGATCCTTGAGTGGCAGAAGCCGCATGGTAAACCGGCGGTTAGCGCGGAGGCCGTGATTCCAGCGATATTATGTCGCAGCTCTTAAGCCTTTGCTTACGGTGGCCGCCGCGTGGTCGCTCCGCACTCGCTCAGCGAGTCCCTCCCGGCGCACATGTCCTCTCGCTGGAACTGTCGGTGCCAGGCGCCAGGCATCACGGCTCATCGTGACCGTCCGCCTCGCGGTCATGGCTCGCACATCTCAGCCAGACTGCGCGAGACGTTACAGTATCCGCTGCGATCCCGGCGTCAGCTTGAACTTGAATACATGCAGTCGCGAGGCTAACTAGGGCCCATGGACGCTTCGCCCGCCACGATTCAGTCTTCCTCTCGCGTAGCCGGATCGCGCCGCTGGCGTAGCCTGCTCGCCGGGCTGATTTCGCTCGCGCTGGTATTGTCCTTTTTTCATGGCTGGACGTCCGATGGCGACGGCGATGCGGGATCTGGTATCTCCATCGCGCAGTCTATCAACGACACCGGCGGCAAGGCACCGGCGCATCCGGCGTCGCTGCACGGCGATCACTGCCTGACGCACGTGGCCTCCATGGCTCCGCAGGAAACCGTGGTCCCCATCGAGTATGCTGCGCATACTTATGGCGACGCCAGCTTGCAGCCTCCGGCGTCGGCCGATCGTCTCTCTCCGTTCAAACCACCCCGCGCCTGATCCGGTCGGCATGACCGCCCGCGTCTCGCTGCCGACAGGCAGCGGGCATGTTTCCGCACATATCGATGTTGCAACGGCGCACAGCCATCGGCGTGCGCTGCGGAGAGGCGTAGATGAAACGAATCGTATTGTTTTTGGCCGGTGTCGCCGCCGGCATCGTCATGGTTGTCGCGGCGGCCGGGTGGATCGGCTGGCCGGTCTCGCTTCCGGCTGCGCGGCAGGAGATCACAGGCGAGAGCCCGCCGAAGGCCGACCACAAGCATGAGGCCTCGGGACACATCGAGCTGAGCGAGGATCAGCTCCGCGAAGCCGGGGTCACATTCGCCCCCGTGAAAGGCGGCATGCTAAAGCGTCACTTCCTCGCGCCGGGATCGCTGATCCCGGACGCCGATCACATCGGCCGCGTCTCCGTACGCGTATTGGCGACGGTCACGGAACTGCGCAAGCGCATCGGCGACAACGTCGAAAAGGGCGAGATCGTCGCGGCGATCGAGAGCCGTGAGGTGGCCGATGCCAAGAGCGAATATCTCGCGGCAAGACTGACCAACGATCTGCAGCAGACCCTCTATGCGAGGCAACGGACGCTGGTCGAGAGCCGCACCGTGTCGGAGAACGAATTCCTGCGCACACGGCTGACCGCCAACGACGCCCAGATCAAGCTCGATGGCGCGCGGCAGAAACTGTTTGCGCTGGGCCTGTCGGAAAGCGAAATCGCTGACCTGCCCAACCAGCCTCAGGAAAGCCTGCGAACGCAGTTCCTGCGCGCACCGATCAGCGGCCGGGTGTCCGAGCGGCGCGTCGATCTCGGCGGGTTGATCGGGCGCGAGGGCCAGGAGAGCGAGCTCTTTGTGATCGTCAACCTCGACGACGTCTGGGTCGACCTCGCGGTGTCTCCCGAAGATATCGGCGCCGTGCGCGAGGGGGTCAAGGTCAAGATCCGCGCGATCGGCACCGACGACGAGGCCAGCGCGGACGTGATCTTCGTCAGTCCCCTGCTCGATCGCGAAACCCGCAACGCGCGCGTCATCGCGACCATGCCCAACAGAGACCATCGCTGGAAGCCTGGCACGTTCGTGACCGCGGAAGTGCCGATCGCCGGAACGCCGTCGACGGTGATCGTCTCCAAGAAGTCGATCCAGACCATCAAGGGCACGCCGACCGTCTTCGTGCGCGAGGCCGATGGCTTCGAGGCGAGGTCGGTACGTACCGGCCGCGAGGACGATGACGATGTCGAGATCGTCGCCGGTCTTGCCGCTGGCGAGACCATCGCGGTGGAGAATACTTTCACGCTCAAGGCTGAGCTCGAGAAGGACGAAGCGGAGCACAATCATGATTGAGCGCATCATCGCTCTTGCGATCCAGCGCCGCTGGGTCGTCGTCACGCTCGCTGCCATCCTGATGCTGCTCGGCGGCGTCGCATTGACCAAGCTGCCGATCGACGCAGTGCCCGACATCACCAACAAGCAGGTCCAGATCAACACCACGGCGCCTGCCTTGTCGCCGGCGGAAATCGAGAAGCAGATCACTTTCCCGATCGAGACCGCGCTTGCCGGTGCGCCGGGATTGGAGAGCACGCGCTCGCTGTCGCGCAACGGCTTCTCGCAGATCACCGCCGTGTTCAGCGAAGGGACCGACATCTATTTCGCGCGCCAGCAGATCGGCGAGCGCCTGACCGAGGTTCGTGCGCGGCTGCCTCAGGGCATCGAGCCGCGCATCGGCCCGACCTCGACCGGCCTCGGCGAAATCTACATGTGGACCGTCCAGTTCTCCGGGCAGCCGGTGCAGACCGACGGAACGCCGGGCCAGCAAAGCGATGGCCGCTTCCTCACCGCCGACGGCCAGGTGCTGCAAAGCAAAGTCGAGAAGGACGCATATTTGCGTACGGTGCAGGACTGGATCATCAAGCCGCAGATCAAGATGGTGCCGGGTGTCGCCGGCGTCGATTCAATCGGCGGCTACCTCAAGCAGTACCAAGTCCATCCCGATGCGGCGAAGCTGATCGCGCTCGGCCTGACCTTTGCAGACGTCGCCAAGGCGATCGAAGGCAACAATGTCAGCCGCGGCGCGCGCTATATCGAGCGCAACGGTGAAGGCTTTGTGGTGCGCTCGGGCGGGCGCCTCGAGAATATGGATGAACTGGGCGCGGTCGTCGTCACCACCCGCGGCGGCGTCCCGGTTCGGATTCGCGATATTGCCAGCGTGTCGATCGGCGGCGAGACTCGCACCGGCAGCGCCAGCGAGGACGGCCGCGAGGTCGTGGTCGGCACGGCGCTGATGCTGATCGGCGCCAACAGCCGCACGGTGTCAGCCGCGGTCGACGCCCGACTGCGTTCCATCGCCTCGTCCCTGCCTGCGGGCGTCGAGGTCAAGACCGTGCTCGATCGCACCCAGCTTGTCGATGCGACGATCGGCACCGTGGCCCGCAACCTCACCGAAGGCGCGTTGCTGGTGATCGCGGTGCTGTTCCTGCTGCTCGGCAATTTCCGCGCGGCGTTGATCACCGCACTGGTGATCCCGATCGCCATGCTGATGACCGCCATCGGCATGTGGCAGGGCCGTATCAGCGCCAACCTGATGAGCCTCGGTGCGCTCGATTTCGGTCTGATTGTCGACGGCGCCGTGATCATCACTGAGAACAGCCTGCGTCACCTCGCCGAGCAGCAGCAGGCTCTGGGCCGAACGCTGACGCGCGACGAGCGTCTAGCGACCGTGCGCGCCTCCGCTGTCGAGATGGTGCAGCCGAGCCTCTACGGCCAGGCCATCATCCTGCTGGTCTACGTGCCGCTGCTCACCTTCACCGGCGTCGAAGGCAAGATGTTCGAGCCGATGGCGCTGACGGTGATCCTCGCACTCGCCGCGGCTTTCGTGCTGTCGCTGACGCTGGTTCCGGCGTTGATCGCGATCACCATCACCGGCCGCGTGCAGGAGAACGAAAACCGCCTCGTGGCGGCGTTGAAGCGCTGGTACCGCCCGCTGCTGCGGCGCGCGGTCGCCACCCCCGTGCCGGTCATTGCGGTCGCCGTCGTGTTGTTCGCAACCGCCCTGTTCGGGTTCTCGCGCCTCGGCCAGGAGTTCATTCCCTCGCTCGACGAGAAGAACATCGCCATGCACGCGCTGCGGATTCCAAGCACGGCGCTGTCGCAGTCGCAGACGATGCAGTTGTCCGTCGAGAAAGCCGTCAGCCGCTTTCCGCAGGTGGCCTACGTGTTCTCCAAGACCGGCACTGCGGAAGTGGCGAGCGATCCGATGCCGCCGAACGCATCAGATACCTTCATCATCCTGAAGCCGCGCGACCAGTGGCCGGAGCCGTCAATGACGAAGGAACGGCTGATCGAGGAGATCTCCGCCGCGGTCGGCCGGTTGCCGGGCAACGTCTACGAATTCACCCAGCCGATTCAGATGCGCTTCAACGAACTGCTGGCCGGCGTTCGCGGCGACATCGCAGTCAAGGTGTTCGGCGACGAGTTCGAACCGATGCAGAAGGCCGCCAACGAAGTTGCTGCGGCCCTGCGTACCGTGCCCGGTGCCACCGACGTGAAGGTCGAGCAGGCGAGCGGTCTGCCCGTGCTCGAGATCAAGATCGACAAGGCGGCGATCGCCCGGCGCGGGCTGAGCGCCTCCGCCGTGCAGGACGTGATCGGCGCTGCGGTCGGCGGCCAGGATGCCGGCGTCGTGTACGAGGGCGATCGCAGCTTCGATATCGTGGTGCGGCTGCCGGAACGCGTGCGCTCCGATCTTGAGGCGTTGAGCAACCTGCCGGTCGCGCTGCCGCAGGCGACGCCGAACGCGCCGGTGCAGAGCCTGCCGCTCAACCGCGTCGCACGCTTCTCATTCACCGAGGGGCCCAACCAGATCAGCCGCGAGAACGGCAAGCGCCGCATCGTGGTGACGGCCAACGTCCGCGGTCGCGACCTCGGCTCGGTGGTCGAGGAGGCGCAGGCCAAGGTCGCGCGATCGGTGAAGCTGCCGCCGGGCTATTGGATGACCTGGGGCGGCCAGTCCGAAAACCTGACCGCTGCGCGCCAGCGCCTCGCCGTTGTTGTGCCGGCCTGCTTTGCGATGATCTTCCTGTTGCTGCTGGCGGCGATGGGATCGGCGCGCGATGCGCTGCTGGTGTTCAGCGCCGTGCCACTTGCGCTGACCGGTGGCATCGCTGCGTTGTGGCTCCGCGGCATGCCGTTCTCGATCTCGGCTGCGGTCGGTTTCATCGCGCTGTCCGGCGTTGCGGTGTTGAACGGGCTCGTGATGCTGAGCTTCGTCAGGCAATTGCGTGAGCGCGGCATGCCGATGCTGTCGGCGATCGAGCAAGGCGCCCTCACCCGCTTCCGCCCCGTCGTGATGACGGCGCTGGTGGCATCGCTCGGTTTCGTGCCGATGGCCTTTGCCACCGGCACGGGCGCGGAGGTGCAAAAGCCGCTCGCCACTGTCGTGATCGGCGGCCTGATCAGCGCAACCCTGCTGACGCTCGCCGTGCTGCCCGCGCTCTATGCGCGGTACGGTCATGCCGGCAACGTAGCATGCGAGGAGAGGACGGCCTCCCAGCCCGCGGGATGACGGCTTGTTGAGCGGCGCGTCGCGGGCCAAACTGGCGCCATTGGCCCGCGGCGAACACACTGTAACAATTCTGTCATGCCGCAAAATTAAACGAGGGCAGCGGCGCTCAGCCGCTCCTGCTCTTCATGGGGGAACGAGAAATGCGCCGTGCCATCACATTGTTGTCCGCCAGCATGATCGCTTTGTCAGCGGGCGCCGCCTCGGCGCAGAACGCGAAGCCGCACAACCTCATCCTGTTCGTTCCGGACGGCCTGCGCGGCGGCATCGTGACGCCGCAGACCGCGCCGGCAATGGCCGAGATCCGCGACAAGGGCGTCAACTTCAAGAACTCGCATTCGCTGTTTCCGACCTTCACCATGGCGAACAGCTCGGCGCTGTCGACCGGCCACTATCTCGGGGACACCGGCACCTTTTCCAACACGATCTTTACCGGCTACGCCTCGGCGCCGGCCGGCGACACCGTGGTCCCCTTCATCGAGAACGATGCAGTGCTCGCCGACATCGACGATCACTTCCACGGCGACTATCTCAACGAGGAGACGCTGCTGAAGCTCGCCCGCGGCCATGGTTTCAGCACGGCGGCGATCGGCAAGGTCGGTCCCACTTTGCTGTTCGATCACACCGATCGCGGCAAGAACACCATCGTGGTCGACGACTCCACTGGTGGCAAGAACAGCGTGCCGCTCTCCGACGAGATGAAGGAGGCCCTGACCAAGGCCGGCCTGCCGCTCGCCACGCCCAGCCGCGGCGACAACGCCAAGGCCGGCGACGCCAAGACGCCGGGCACCACGGTCGCCAACGTGGCGCAGCAGGCCTACATGGCCGACGTCGCGACCAGGGTCGTGCTGCCGATGTTCAAGGCGCGCAACAAGCCTTTCGTGCTGGTGTTCTGGTCGCGCGATCCGGATGGCAGCCAACACAACACCGGCGACAGCCTCAACACCATCACCCCCGGCATCAATGGGCCGACCTCGATGGCCGGTATCAAGAACGCCGACGACAATCTGGCGCAGCTCCGCAAAGCGCTCGATGAGCTCGGCCTTGCCGCCACCACCAACATCATCGTGTCCTCCGACCACGGCTTCTCGACAATCTCGAAGGAGAGCAAGACCAGCCCGTCTGCCAAGCTCTCCTACGCCGACACGCCGAAGGATTTCCTGCCGATGGGCTTCCTCGCCATCGATCTCGCCAAGGCGCTGGACCTGCCGCTCCACGACCCCAACGACAAGAACGCGAAAGTCGCCGACACCGCCCATCCCAAGGCCGGCAACGGCGTGCTCGGCAACGATCCGACCAAGCCCGACGTCGTGATCGCGACCAATGGCGGCTCGGACCTGATCTATCTTCCGAACCGGGACAGGAAGCTCGCCGACCGCGTCGTCAAGGCACTGCTGGAACAGGACTATGTCAGTGGTCTCTTTGTTGATGACCAACTCGGCCGCTTTCCGGGCACGCTGCCAATGTCGGCGCTCAATCTGAAGGGCAAGGCGGCCACGCCGAACCCGTCGATCGTGGTCAACTTCCGCTCCTGGTCGAGCGGCTGCGAGGTCCCGACCAACTGCTCGGTGCAGGTCGCCGACACCGTGCTGCGCCAGGGCCAGGGCATGCACGGCAGCTTCAGCCGCGGCGATACCTACAACTTCACCGCGGCGATCGGTCCCGACTTCAAGGCAGGCTATGTCGACCCGCTTCCGGTCAGCAATGCCGATGTCGGCATGACCGCCGCCAGGCTGCTCGATCTGCGCACCCCGAACAAGGGCGACCTGATCGGCCGGGTGATGTCGGAGGCGCTGCCGAACGGCAGCGTGCCGAAGATGGCCGCCGGCACGATCGCCTCGAAGCCGGCCGCCAACGGCCTGCGCACTGTGCTGAAATTCCAGCGCGTGCACGCCACCCGCTATTTCGACGTCGCGGGATTCCCGGGGCGGACGCTCGGGCTCGAGGCCGAGGACGGCAAACAGAAAACGGCGGGGAAGTAATCCCCGCCGCACACTCGACCATCGCCATTGGGATGATGGCTTACATCATCCCGATATCGAACACGTTGGGCAGTTGCGCCGCGAGCGGCAGCGCGGCAGCGCCGACCAGCGTCGCAACCATCGCCGCCAGCGCGCGACCGGCGCGGCGCTTGCCGCGCATCTGGGTCGCGATCCACTCCAGCACCTTGGTGTCGATCTTGGTCGCCTGCGCCGGCGCCCAGCCCTCGATCTTGGTGTCTGGCGAGAGCGCCACCGTGCGCGGCGGCACCGGCAGGCCGGACTCTGAGGCCGCATGGTGGGCGATCGCCTTGGCCAGCAGGTCGTCGAAACGGCCGTCATCGCTGCGCTCGGCGGCGGCCTCGTTGATCTCGAACAGCGCCTCGATCTCGGCCCGGCTGACCGGCTGATGCTCGACGGCGGCCGCCGTCAGGATGCGCGCGCACCAGGCAGCGTCATCGGCATCGAGCGAACGGGAGAAATGGATACGGCCCTTGGTGGTCGGGCCTTCGCCGGTGATCACGCCGTCGCGCACGATGGTCAGCGCATGGGCGGCGGTGTTGCGGCACGACGGATGCAGCGCACCGCTGAGAGGCTCAGCGGTCTTGGTACTTGGGGCAGACATTGTGGGAGCTTTCAATTCCTATCTCAGGCCAGCATTTCCACGCCGGCGTAAAGGAGCGGTTAATGATTCGGAACCTGCGTTCCGAGATTTTTAGATGGTTGCTATTTGGTCGCTGTGAAGCCTGTCATGGTTCGGTCGTATAGCAATCGGGGCCGGCGTGATGGCGGCGATAAACGGCATTATCTGGGCATTTCCAGGCTTTACTGTCGCAGTTGATATTTCGCCGCGGGCTCCACGGATCAAAAGAACGTGCTAGAAGTTCCGGCCTGATAAGAAGGATCTCACCTTTTTCATTAATCCGTTCACTTAAGTCCTGGCGCCCCCTATACTCCGCCAGGACATCCCGGACATGAATTCAACAGCAACTTCAAAGACATGAGGTAAAATCATGGCACTTCAGATCGGCTCTGTCGCCCCCGACTTCGAAGCTCAGACCACCGAAGGCAAGATCAAGTTCCACGACTGGATCGGCAATAGCTGGGTACTGCTGTTCTCCCATCCCAAGGACTTCACGCCCGTCTGCACCACCGAGCTCGGTGCGCTGGCCAAGCTGAAGCCGGAGTTCGACAAGCGCGGCGTCAAGCTGATGGGCCTGTCGGTGGACCCGGTCGATCGTCATGCCAAATGGGCCGAGGACATCAAGGAGACCCAGGGCGCCGCCCCGAACTATCCGATGATCGGCGACACCGATTTCAACGTGTCGAAGCTCTACGACATGCTGCCGGCCTCGACCTCCGGCGATCCCCTCACCCGCACGCCGGCCGACAACCAGACCGTCCGCAACGTGTTCGTGATCGGGCCGGACAAGAAGATCAAGCTGGTGATGGTCTATCCGATGACCACCGGCCGGAACTTCCAGGAGATCCTGCGCTCGATCGACTCGCTGCAGATGACCGCCAAGCACCGTGTTGCCACCCCCGCCGACTGGAAGCAGGGCGAGGACGTCATCATCTCCGGCTCGGTCAGCGACGACGAAGCCAAGACGATCTATCCGCAGGGCTGGAAGTCACCGAAGCCGTATATCCGGATCGTGCCGCAGCCGAAGTGACCGCGTGCGACTGCGCGCGCCGCGCGCAGTCGCGAAGGTCGTTCCGGGATGGTGCACAAGCACCAGACCCGGAATCTCGAGATTCCGGGTTCGATCGCGCATCGCCCCGGAATGACGACCTCAACGGCCTTTCGCGCGCCGGTTGACCAATAGCACCGCCGCGGCGCAGGCCGCCATGCCTGATAGCGCGACAGGATCGAGCCGCTCGTTGAACAGCACATAGGCCATCAGCGCGGTCACGGCCGGCACCAGATAGAACAGGCTCGCGACCGAGGTCGCAGCATGGTGGCGGATCAGCCAGTACAACAGCCCGATCGATCCGATCGACAGCGCGACCACCAGCCAGGCGACTGCCAGCACGAACTCGGTGGTCCAGTGCACGACATTGGTCTCGAACAGAAAAGCCCCAACTCCGAAAAAGATGGTGACCGCGATGAACTGCACGAGGTTGCCGGCACGCCAGTCGATCCGATTGCAGTAGCGCCGCTGGTAGAGCGTGCCGAGCGTGATGCTTATCAGCGAGACGCCCGAGGCAAACCAGCCCCAACCCGCATCACCCGTCATCGGCCGGTTGTGCAGGATCAACACCACGCCGGCCAGACCGAGCAGAAGTCCGCCCCATTGCAGCGGCGTAACGCGCTCCCCTAACCAGCGGTTGGCGATGGTCGAGGTCAGGATCGGCTGCAGGCCCGGAATCAGTGCCGAGAGGCCGGCCGGCACCGAATGCGCGATCGCAACCGCGGTGCCGCCGAGATAAAAGCCGTGCACCAGAATGCCGGCCACCGCGCTGTGGAAGATCTCGGCGCGGTCCAACCATTTCGGCCGCGCGATCGCGGCGATCACCGCCATCACGACCACCACGAACGCCATGCGGATCGCCAGATAGGTCAGCGGTTCGGCGCCGCTGAGGGCGTATTTGGTCCCGATGAAGCCGGTGCTCCACAGCACCACAAAGATCGCCGGCGCCAGACGAGCGGCAGTTTCCTCGTAGCTCTTGTCCATTGCTGGCCGTCATTGCCTGAAGACTAGGCAGCCGGCAATCGCGAATTTCGCAACCATGCTACGCGGAGCAATGACTGTGATGAGTAGCACGTTACGCGCAATGCCATCCCGCGCAAGCAAGGGGGCAATCTCTGTGGCAGGCGTCGTGCCCGCCACTCGCCGTCCCTCCCGGCGCAGGCCGGGACCCATAGCCACCGCGCCGGATTGTAAAGGGAGCGTGGCCCTAGCCTCGCGCAGCAGGGACGACGGGGATCGCTCGATGTCTCACGCCGTCATTGCGATGAGCTCGCGATAAAATTGTAAAGCAATTTTGCGCCGAAGCGACGGAGCAATCCATCGGTCCGCGAACGCGGAAGGATGAATTGCTTCGCGGACCCTGTCATCGGAGGCGCATGCGCGCGACCCGTTGGCTTACAAAGACGGCGGATGCGGCCTCGACGTTCGATCGACGAAGGGGCTTGCAGCTTCACCGATCTGCCAGGATTTTTCGCCTGGCACACACGTTATTGTGAGCCGAGGATCCGAACGTAACGACGGCGTCGTCCCTGCGTAGAGGCTGTAACAAACGCATCTCCGCGCGCCAGCCGAAATCAATCTCTATCGGGAACGAAAGAAGTGACCCACATGAAAGCATCGTTCAACGTCGCTGAACAGGGAGGCGGGTCTTATCGCCTGCTGGCTATTCTCCGCTGGGTCATGGTTGTCGTCTTTGTGTCGTTCGGAATGCAGAAATTCACGTTGCAATCGGCTCAAGGTATCGCTCAGTTCATCAGCAACAGTCCGTTCATTTCGTGGTTGTCGCTCTTCGGACTTCGGGGGGAAGCATATTTGCTCGGCGTTGTCGAATTTGCCATTGCAGCGTTGCTTGCGGTCGGCGCATTCAGCCCACTCTTGTCAGCCGCCGGTTCGCTGATGGGTGTGGTCACCTTTGCGATCACATGGTCGTTCTTCTTCACGACGCCGGGCGTCGTCAAATGGAGCCTGTCGACCGATCCAATGGCCTGGAATTTGACCGGTGAGTTTCTGTTCAAGGATATCGTCCTGCTCTGCGTCTGTATCGTGTTGTTCTTGGCCTCCTTGCCGCAGTCGCTTATGAGGTCACGAACGGTCTAGACGGACATCTTGTGCCTTGCGCCTGCCCGCCAGCCGATTGACGCAAATCGCTCGCTCTGCAAACCTTGGCTACCTTCGCGACAGGAGGCCCGGCCGTGCTACCCAGAGCGACACCGGAGCGACTGAGCTCGTTCTCCGACGGCGTGTTCGCCGTGCTCATTACGGTGCTGGTCTTGGAGTTGAGACCACCCGAGCGCCCCACCTTCGAGGCGTTGTTGGCTCTGTGGCCGACGTGGTTGAGCTATGCGGTGAGTTACGTCTTCATCGCGATCGTCTGGACCAATCACCACTACCTGATGCGCTACGCCAGCGAGGCTACGCCGAGCCTGTTATGGTTCAATTTCGCGCACTTGTTTTCGATGTCGCTGCTTCCGCTCTCCACTGCCTGGATGGCGGTTAGCGAGCTGGCACCGCAGCCGGTGGCTTTCTACGCGGCTGTTTTCTTTCTGGTGAACGCGACCTACGTCGCGCTGATCTGGGAGCTCATCGATCGGACGCCACACGAGAAGATCTCACCTAAGGTACGCAGGATCATGCGGGTGCGGTCGCTGACGACATTGTGCCTGTTCGGAGCGGCTGCCGTCGTGGCGTTGAGGTACCCGCTGGTCGGCCTTGGAATCTGCATCTGCTGCCTGGTGGGCTATCTGAGACCAGAGCCGTCTTAAGTTCAGTAGAAGTCGAGGAAGCCGGAGCAGACATCGCGGCTCCGGAGCCATTCTGCCCGGCGGCCCGATGCGGCCATCTCGTCGCATCAGCGCCAGACATGGCGATCACCAGCGCGTCATCTGGTAACGATGCCGCAGCGCCTCACCTCTCCTGCACGATTCGACACTAGCTTGGAACGATATCGTTGCAGATTTAGGATGACAGGAAGTCGCGGATCTCTGCCGCGATCTCATGTGCATGCGTTTCAAGCGCGAAGTGTCCCGTTTCGAAGAAATGGACCACGGCACCGGGAATATCGCGCCTGAACGCCTCGGCACCGCGCGGCAGGAAAAACGGATCGTTCTTTCCCCAGACCGCCAGCAAACGTGGCTTGTGGGCTCGAAAGTACTCTTGGAATGTCGGGTACAGCGCGACGTTACTTTTGTAGTCGCCCAACAGGTCCAACTGAATCTCGTGAGCGCCGGGACGAGCCAAGTAGAAATTGTCGAGCGAATAGCCGTCAGGGGAAACCGCCGTGACGTCAGGCACACCCTGCGTGTACTGCCAGCGCGTCGTCTCTGGCGCGAGGAAGCTGCGGAGCACGTCTCGGTTGGATTGAGAGGGCTCTTGCCAATAGGTTCGAATGGGATTCCAGCCCTCGCTCAGCCCCTCCTCGTACGCATTGCCGTTCTGGGAGATGATTGCAGTGACGCGATCCGGATGCCGAACGGCCAGGCGAAAGCCAACGGGTGCACCATAGTCGAAGACATAAATGGCAAAGCGGTGGAGACCGATCACCTCGGCGAAGCGATCGATGACGCTCGCGATATTCTCGAACGTGTAGGTGAAGGCGCTGCGCGCCGGCATGTCGGATTGCCCAAATCCCGGCAGGTCGGGAGCGACGAGACGAAACTGGTCCGCAAGTCGCGGGATGAGATCGCGAAACATGTGGCCGGCGGTCGGAAAGCCGTGCAATAGGAGAACCGTTGGCGCATCCTTCGGTCCTGCTTCGCGATAGAATACTCCGATGCCGCCGACGTCCACTTTCCGGTAAGCAACTGCGCGCATGGGGGACTCCTTTCGTTCTCAATGCCTCACAACACGTCACGCGATGCAGTCGCCTCGTTCCTGTAACACCCAGCCGTTGCCATCCGGGTCGGAAATCGAAGCCGGCCAGGATCACAAGTCGATGACGACGTCCCGAATTGGTTGGGAGCAGCAAACGAGAAGGTTGCCATCAGCGGGCTTCTCGAGGGGCTGAGGTCCATAGACGATCTCGCCCGAAACCAGACCGCTCTCACAATTGTGACAAACTCCGGTCCGGCACGACCAACGGACCGGGACATCACACGCCTCGGCCAGCTCCAGAATGCTCTGATAGTCCGAGGGCTTCCAATGCGCGGCGACACCGCTTCGCGCGAACGATACCAGTGGACCGGTCTCGGCGTCGTCTTTGGGCAGATGTGGAGCTCGCACCGCTGCGCCGACGACGCCGGGAGTCATCGACTCGCTTCCGTTGAAGATTTCGACATGAATCCGCTCCGAGCTCACCTCCAAAGCGGCCAAGGCCTCTTTCATGTCTGCCATGAAGCGAGGCGGCCCGCAGAGATAGACATCCACGTCTCGCGGAATGCCGGCCTCGTCGAAAGCCGATCCCGACAGGTGACCAATTGCGTCGAAATGCTCGCCGATCTTGTCGCCTGAGCCTGGCTTGCTATAGCAAACATAGCTGCGGGCGTGGGCGATCATGCCCATAAGACGGCGAACTTCCGCAGCAAAGGGGTGATGCTGCCGATCGCGGGCCGCGTGCAGCCACAACACCTGCCGCGTCGAGCGGGCCGCCGCAAGCGCGTACAGCATCGCAAGAACAGGCGTTGCTCCAATTCCCGCGCTGAGCAACACGACAGGCCGCTCCCCGGATTGCAGAATGAAGCTTCCGCGCGGCGAGCTGACCTCGAGTACGTCGCCCACCCGAACATGGTCTCGCAGGTAGGTCCCAGCCGCCCCATCCGGCTCGACCTTCACGCTGATCCGATAGCGCTCTGGCGACGGAGGACCAGAGAGCGAATAGCTGCGAAAGAGTGGTGGGCCGCCGCCGGTGCGTCCAAGACGCAACACGACGTACTGCCCCGGCAGAGCCGGTGGCAGCGGCTGATCGTCTCGATGCCGCAGCGACAGCGACAGGACGTCGACGGACTCTCGATCGATCGCAGTTACCGTGAGCGGCTGAAATCCTGGTGGCGCCGGATGCGCGGCTGACGCTGGCGCGAGCCCTGCGTTGCCATTGCCCGCGGCAGTTCCTTCGTTCGGCAATAACGCCTCAAACGACGCACGCCATCCGGGCGACAGCGCCTCGATCCGCAAGGCGCGCTCCAGTCGATCGTGCGCATGATTGGGCGAATAGAGAAGCGCGTTGATCTCCGCAACGGTCATTGGCTCCTTCGCCTGTCCCACCCTGACGATTTCGTCGCCGGCGCCCACCTCGCCCTCCTGCAGGACGCGGAAGTAGAACCCCGGCCGCCCGCTGGATGTCAGCAATGCCGGCATGCGCGGCTCGTTCATCCGAATGCCGACGCGATAGCAAGTCACGCGCGGTTGGGTGACCTCGAACAGGGCGCTACCGATTTGATAACGATCGCCGATGCAGACGGCATTGTCGGACAGTCCTTCGACCGTGAAGTTCTCACCGAATTGTCCATTGACGAAGTCGGTCCGCTTCAGCCGCTCCTGCCAGTAGCGGTACGATCCGATTTGATAGACGAAGACGGCTCGCTGCTCACCCCCGTGGCCAGCCAGGTCGCCCTGACCGTCCCCATCCAGGTTCAATCGGCCGACCCGGCAGCGGTCACGTACCGGATTTTTCCAAATCCCGGTGCGCACCGTGCGGCCTTTCCACTCGATGTCACGCGGTAGTCCGACATTCACCGACAGTAGTCGAGCCATGTCCCGCTCCGCATTGTGGAGACCGGAAGTCGCCCCAAAGCGCGATGAGATTGCGTTGAATCATCATCGCACTTTAGCCCTTTCACGTCGAAAACCGCTTCACACTTTTCCGGATCATGCCCTAGCCGCTCGGAGCCGCTGCAGGCCCACCGCCGGGTGCTCGCTCGTGAACCACCTCAGCGACGTCAAGGTTGCGATCAGGGCCGTGCGGCACCACCGTCTGCCCCGGCTCGAGGTGGAGCTGCGTTCCATCGAGATGTACCGCGACAACCTCCGGTTCGAAGGATACCATGTTGGAGATGCGACGGACCTCGAGGTAGGCGTCAAGATACGACCATGCCGCCTGACGCGCGTCATCGATCGAGTAGTAGCTGCACAGCCCCTTGTACGGGCAGAACGTCTGGAGTTTCTCCGGAATGAGGGCGGACTCATCGACGTCAGCTCGCGGAACATACCAGCGCGGTGCGAAGCCGGACTCGTAGAGAACCAACGACCGCTTGGTGTCGGCGATGATTCTGTCACGGTGTCTAGCCACCAGGTTGCGCGAGGCCTGGCGAATGTCGATGCGGTGGTAGGGATCGGCGGCATGGCCGACGATTCGTTCGTCCTCCTCGTAGAAGGCGTCCATGGCCCGCCAGGCGAACGCGACGCGTTGCTGCAGTTCGCTCGCGTGGGCAGGCAAGCCGGTATGCTGCCATGCTCCTCGCCTGGCGATGTGTTGCTCATCCGCCCGGACGCTGTACCAGGACGTGACCCCGAGATCGGGATGTTGGGTGGTATGCTCGGTCCGTTCCAGCACGTGTGGAGAAATGTCGGCCTCGGGAAAATAGGCAACCGGATAGCGGCCCGGTTCGAACAGCAGGAGGACATGCTCACTGTCGGCGATCCAGCTTCCCCCGAAGCGCACCCGCATGCGCCGACGCAACCGCTCAACGTACAAGAGTTTCTTGGGCAGTGGTTCGGGCACCAGAAAGCGGCCGATCGCCCCCGGTGAGAGCGGGCCTTGCTGCCAGGACAGTCCCACGCTCTCCCCCATAGGTTCGATGATCGAGGCTCTGGAACGCAGATCCTGTAGAAAAGTTCCACCAAGGTGTCGACCTTCAATTCCAGCTTTGGTGCTCGCCCGTCTAAACGCTGGGCCGGATCGCAAACTGGGACACTCGACGCATTGCTCGCGCGAGGCCTAGACATCGGCACGGGCGAAAGCAAGGAGCTGGACGTTGCGTCGCCGCCTCTCCGCTCCGAACAGGACCGGTGCTGATAATCGACACACCAGCCCATCAGCGAAGCTGATGCCACGTCATTCACGCCGATTTGTCTTCGAGAAAGCAATGCATGTTTTCGGCGGTGCGGCCCCTGCTCTCGCGGATAGTATCGAACGCATCCGGCCGTGAGTCGCGGCGAACTCGATGACACATCGGCGAGCGATCGCCGCCAGCTCACGCAAGATTTGCAGATCACATCCTGAAGACGCTCGCGCTTAAACGTAGCGCGATCGTGCAATCCCGATATGAGCCCAGCGCGCGACGGCATCCGCCGGCGAGGCCTTAGGGCTAGGAACGCCTGCACGGGACAAGCGTTTTGGTGATGTTGCACGGGACGACCTGCAACACCTCCTCCGATCGATGTTGATGCTCGGGAACGACAAGGATGCCCTACGCGCTGTTCGATCGCGATCGACAAATCGACCAGGCCTTTCCGACGGAAAAGGAAGCCTGGGAACATGCGCTGATATCCGGGCTCATTCTTGACGTTCCGGTCGCGGACGAAACGGCCGGTCAGGTGCTGCCGGCCGGCTATCAGATGAGGTTTGTGTCAGGCGAAGGCGAGCAGATTGATCCGGCATCTCGCCGGACGCCGTCGAAACGGAATTCGTGATCCCTGCGATTGCAATGGGGTCACCGATCGCCCGCGCGAGACCGTGCCGCGCCGACGATCAAAGCCAGCCAATGACCGAGGATGACGGCATGATCGAAACCGGCAAGATCTTCCGCGTTCGCTGTGTCGATAACACGTTGCAGCGAAACACGCTCACGCTGGGGCACGTCTACGAAGTGACCAAAGTTCACGAGCGAGATGATTACTACGAGTTGGGCAGCCTGGGCCGCTTCAGCCGGTCCAGATTCGAGACCGTATGTCCGACATCGGCAAACGATGACGAGGATAGCGCGGCCAAGCCTGATCCCAAATCTGCTGACAACGGGTAGAGGGCGATTGCGAAACAAGCGGCATATACGTGCTGCCCCCGCGACGCAACGAGGCATCCTCGGTCAGCGGCGCGCCATGATCATTCCACGCAGCAAGACAATGCCACGCGCCTCGGCCGGCGCCCTGGCGTGATGTGGCGCGCCCGATGGATACGCTTCTACCCGCCGCTCAGATGATGGGCGGCAATGAACAAGGCAAATCCAAACAGCACGAGGGCTGACGCGGCACCAGCGGCGCTGCGTGCAAGCTCAGCTTTGGAAAGATTGGTTCGTGTCGACATCGCGGTGCTCCATTCGTGCGGGCATGACCGCACGTGGACCGCCGGCCTAGCCCATAGCTATCGGGTCATCTGACATCATGAAGACAAAACGGATTGGCCTCAGCACAGTTCCAAACCAGCACGCCCCATGGCGGCGACGGCGCGGATCGCTTTTGGAACCGGTGCGTTGACCAGAGGCTTGAGATGCGGGCCGAGCGGCCCGCAGAACGCAAATCAGGCGATCGGAGACAGGATGCTGATCCGTTGGGGGCGGCTTCAACCGGCGATCTGGGCGGCAGTCTTCCTGCTGGCGACGGTGACGGCCGCCGACGCCGAGGGCGGTCAGGCGAGGCACACGTCGGAATTCACTCTGCTGGTTCAGGTCGCACTGCTGATCGCGATCGGGCGCGGGCTCGGCGAATTGATGCAGCGGATCGGCCAGCCCTCCGTGATCGGTGAGCTGCTGGCCGGCCTGCTGCTCGGCCCGTCCCTGTTCGGTTGGGTGTGGCCGTCGGCGCAGGCTGCGATCTTTCCGTCATCCGGCGAGCAGAAGGCCCTGATCGACGGCATCGCGCAGTTCGGTATCTTGCTCTTGTTGCTGCTGACCGGGATGGAGACCGACCTCAAGCTGGTGCGCCGGGTCGGTCGCGCCGCCATGACGATTTCGATCGCGGGCATTGCGGTGCCGTTCGTCTGCGGCTTTGCGCTCGGCCAGGCGCTGCCGCAGAGCCTGCTGCCACATCCCGAAGCACGGCTGATCGCCTCGCTGTTCCTCGGCACGGCGCTCTCGATCTCGTCGGTGAAGATCGTCGCCGTCGTGGTGCGCGAGATGAATTTCATGCGGCGCAATGTCGGTCAGATCATCGTCGCATCCGCGATCATCGACGACACGATCGGCTGGATCATCATCGCCATGATCTTCAGCCTGGCCTCGCGGGGCAGCCTCGATCTGCTGTCGGTCGCGAAGGCGCTGTTCGGCACGCTCGCCTTCCTCGCGGTCAGCTTCACGATCGGCCGGCGGCTGGTGTTCCGCTTGATCCGCTGGGCCAACGACAATCTGATGAGCTCGGCGGCGGTCATCACCGTCATCCTATTGCTCATGTGCGCGATGGCGATGATCACGCATCTGATCGGCGTCCACACCGTGCTCGGCGCCTTCGTCGCCGGCGTCTTGGTCGGAGAATCCCCGATCCTCACCCGGCAGATCGACGAACGATTGCGCGGACTGATCTCGAGCCTGTTCATGCCGATCTTCTTCGGCCTCGCGGGGCTGAGCGCTGATCTGACCGTGCTGAAGGATCCGTCGCTGCTGCTGTTGACTGCGGCGCTGGTGCTGATCGCCAGCATCGGCAAGTTCGGCGGCGCCTTCGTCGGTGGTGCCTTCGGCGGGCTGACGTGGAAGGAATCCTATGCACTGGCGAGCGGCATGAACGCGCGCGGCTCAACCGAGGTGATCATCGCAACCATCGGCCTCTCGATGGGCGTGCTCAGCCAGACCATGTTCTCGATGATCGTGACCATGGCGATCCTGACCACGATGGCGATGCCACCGATGCTGCGCGGCGCGCTGGCCCGGCTTCCGCTCGGCAAGGACGAGAAGGAACGCCTGGAGCGCGAGGAGTATGAGCAGCGCGGCTTCGTCGCCAATCTCGAGCGGCTGCTGCTCGCGGTCGACGAGAGCATCAACGCCAAGTTCGCAGCGCAGCTCGCAGGTCTCCTCGCCGGCGGACGCGGCCTGCCGATCACAGTGCTGCATGTCGGCACGCGCGCCAGCAGGCAGGAGAAGAAGCGCAACAAGGACGAAAGCCCAGAGACAGCGGTCATCAACGCGGCCAGGGCGAGCGCCGAGGCCGAACCTGACGGCGGCGGCGATGTCGATGTCCTCACCCGCGCACCGGAGAAGATCGCGGCGGAGGCGATTGCCGAGGAGGCCAGGAAGGGTTTCGACCTGCTCGTGGTCGGCATGGACAAGGTCATCGGCCGCGACGGCGGGTTCGCCAAGCGGATCGACGATCTGACTTCCGGCTTCGAAGGCCCGCTCGCGATCGCGGCTGCGAAGGGCATCCACCGCAAGGAGCCGGCCACCAACGCCCGCAAAATCCTGGTGCCTGTATCCGGCAGCAACGTCTCGCGCCGCGGCGCCGACGTGGCGATTGCGCTGGCGCGGCTCGGCACGGAGCCCTTGCAGATCGTCTATGTCTCGACCACGCGCGACAAGGGGGCGCGCCGCACCGGCGCCAGCATGTCACTGGCACGCGAGGAAGCGATCCTGAAGGACATCGCGGCGACCGCCGCGCGCTACGATGTCCGGGTCGCCACGACCTTGCGTGCCAACGCGGCGCCTGAGGTGGCGATCCTGCAGGAGATCGCGGCTGCCGACGCCGATCTCGTCATCATCGGCGTCGACCGCATCCGGGGCGACAGCCTGAATTTCGGCAGCGTCGCCGCGGCCGTGCTCGACAAGTCCAAGGCGTCGGTGCTGCTGGTGTCGGATGGCGAGGTCAGGCAGAAGGATTAGCCCGGATCGCTTATGCCCCTACCAATCGTCCGGACAGGGATCGACGATCTTCCAGAGTTCTGGCCCGTTCTTGATCTTCTTCATCTCGGTGGTGAGCCCGCCGTTGCGGCGGATCCAGTCCTTCACCGAGGTGGGGTAATAGGACATCAGGTCCGACGTGCCCTCGAGGCTGGTGACCTTGATGCCGAAGGTGAAGGCCTTGTCGTAATAGGCCTGGTGGAAGCCGAGGCTCGCCCGCGGCGTGACGCAGATCTTGTTCATCGGCACGATGCCGAACACCAGCGTGCACGCCGAGTTGCAGATGCCGTCGATGATGACCCGCTCACCGCGCTCGCGGACGCGCTTGTACTTGGCCTTGTATTCCTCGACATAGCCGCCGTGATCGCGGGTGATGTGCAGATCGGCCCGCGCAGGCGCGGCTGCCAGAACGAGGAACAGCAGGGCAAAGGGCGTGATGCGCATCGAATGTTCGAAACCGAAGTGCCCAAAGGATATCGGCGGAAGGTCGGCCCACAGCCGGACCTGATCGCAAGACTCTGGCCGGACTGTGTTGGCAATCCGTTAAGCATGCGCAAAGCGGCGAAATTTGGCGCGATGTGACCGATTCCCTGCAGCTTTTCGCCTGATTCCGAGTTAAATAGATGGCAGATCGGCCGAAAATGCCGTTTCCCACGCGATGTCAGGAGGCCGCCAATGACCCGACTGAAGCTTTTCGCAGCCACGGCCATCGCCGTCCTTGCGGTCGCCCCGGCGGTCGCGGCCGACCTCTCGATCTACCCGCACCATCGGCATCACCATTACCGACACCACGTCCATCGGGGCCTGCCCTACCACATCAGCTATCTGCACAATTACGGCCCCGGCCTGACGCCCGGCCGCTTCGCCTATTACGACGGCCCCTCCAGCAACAAGTGCTATCAGAGCGCGGCCGCCTATATCGGCCAGGACCACCGCCGGCACCCCTGCGAGTGAGGTCCGTTCGCATCACGCAACCCTGCCGGCAGATCGCCCGAAAATGCCGCCAGCCATCGCTGGCCGTTTCGGCTCAGGTCTGCTAAGCGACCTCAACGCGCTCGTAGCTCAGCTGGATAGAGCATCGGATTTCGATTCCGAGGGTCGGGAGTTCGAATCTCTCCGAGCGCGCCATTTCGGTGCAAAACCGGGCACTCCAAACCTGCTCCTCTCGTACTTGGGCACGCGGCTATCGACGCTTTGCATCCGCTCCGGGGCCGATGTGCAGCACCTTGCCGTCACGAAGATTGTGCGCGGCAAATTCAAACTCCATGGCGATCGCCTGTGACGAGATACCGGCTATCTCGCCCACCGTCATGATTACGGCGATCAACGCTCTCACCATCATCACGGTCGTCACGCGCGGGTCGGTCACGGGGTGCTCGCGCAGAATGAGCTTGATCAGCTTGCGAGCGAGGTCAGCGACTTCTTTGTTGGTCGGCTCTGTCATCGCTGCGGTCTCCTTCTTTTTCTTTTTTGAAACGAGCGCGCCCCGGCGGGAATGATGCCAGGACGCCGCTTCGAGCCCTTGGCAAGCGCGGGCTCTCAATTCCACTGACGTGGGGTTGACGCTTGCCGAGCCTCGGTCGCGATCACGAGGTACAGGCCAGCGAGTTTCTCCGGCGATGACGGCGGACACACGCGAGGCCAGCGTCCGATGGCGCGCGCCGCCGGCCGCCGAGGAATGCTCAGCCTGAAGCTGTTTTGCGGGAACAGCAACACGCATGAGTGGTTAGGTTGTGCATTAATTATGATGCAATCGCGGCAATGGAACCGACCGCGTTGGCATGGAGCGACCGGCCAAACCTTGCCGCACAGTGGCGATCCTCAGGGGTGGCGCCGCGCCAGGCTCAGGTTCAAGGCCTTATCCAGATTGCTGGCCTTTTTCAGCGCGGCTTCGCCCGGCAACAGGGCCGAGGCGAGATCGGTCTCAGTCAGATCAGCACCTGCGAGATTGGCGTCGGACAAATCGGCTCCCGCAAGGTCGGCGTGGCCGAGATTGCAATTCGCCAGATTGGCGTTCTGGAGCTGTGCGAATTCGAGATCGACACGCGAGAGATTGGCACCGCTCAGATCCGCGCCAGCGAGGTCCGCAGATTTCAGCACGCCGCGCATCAGGCCCATCGATTGGTTGCGCATGTCTGCGCTCAAATCGGCGCCGCTGAGCTTGGCCCCGATCAAGCTTGCACCGGAGAGATCCGCGGTGATGCGAGCGCCGTTCAAATCGGCGCCGCCAAGCTTCGCGCGTTGCATCTGGGTGCCGAGCAGCGACGCGTTTGCAAGCGACGCCCCGGTCAGGTCCGCGTCGATCAGCCAGGCCTGGTTGAGATTGGCACGATCGAAGTGTGCACCCTTCAGGCTGGCCCCGTTGAGCTTGACGAGGCGAAGATTGCTGCCGGAGAAGTCGAGCCCCGAGAGATCGAGATGGGACAGCCGCTTGCCCTGCAAATCTGCGGAGGACCGGCCCGCGCCGTCCTGAGGCACCGCCTTGAGCAGCGCCTCGACCTCGGCGCGCGTCATCTCCGCCGTCGACATTTCGGGACTGTTGAGGTCGACGTTGCTGAGCATGCCCTGCGCCGTGGCATCGATGGGATCACCCAGCAGCGCCGCCATCGACACAAGGACAAATGCGAGACGAAACAGCATCGCCGTCCCTCCGCTCTCCGATCATCCGGCGTTGTCGCCCGCATTTTGCACTTGTCGCAGCGTCGCGCCGGATGGTGCGGGAGTATGAAACCGGACCACGCTCCTGGCAATGCCGTGACCGTCCGGGGCAAGCTGTGGCGCGCCCGCTCCACCAGTACCGGACGAAACCATTTTCCCGGCCCCGCGAAATCGGCCTGAAACAAATCCGGGCCAGTTTACCGTGATTGCACCAAATGGGAATCGGGTCATGTGGGATTTCATCAACGCGCTATATCGAGAGTATTGCTTGGCTCGCCTGCAAGAGATGCGGAAACTCGAGCACGTGATCTGACTGGGCCCGGCATGAAGAACGACCATCCGCTGCGCGGCGCCCTCCTGGCGGCTCTCGCGATCGCGGCGGCGGTGTGGGCCACGATCGGACCCGCGCCAGCCCACAAAGCTGTTTTGCATCATCTGGCGATCGCCCAGCGCTAGGCCGCTGACGTGATCAGCCCAACCCTCATGTCCCTGGCTACGTAAACGCACATATCGTCGGCGAGCACGCGGCCGTCGGCAATGCCGAGCACCAGCCGGCCCCGCCTGACCTGGTGCATGTCGACCTCGTAGCGTACACGGCTGACGTCGGGCGTGATGTGCCCCCTGAACTTCACCTCGCCGACGCCAAGCGCCCGGCCCCTGCCCGGCGAGCCCGACCATCCCAGCCAGTAACCGATCATCTGCCACATGGCGTCGAGCCCGAGACATCCCGGCATCACCGGATCATCGGCAAAGTGGCAGTCGAAGAACCAGAGGCCCGGCGTGACGTCCAACTCGCCGACGATGCGGCCTTTGCCGAACTCGCCGCCGTCCAGGCTGATCTCGGTGATGCGATCGATCATCAGCATCGGCGGCGCCGGCAACTGCGCGTTACCCGGGCCGAAATAGCCGCCCGCGCTCGATCTGAGCAGATCTTCCTTGGTGTAGGACGTTTGGGGCGCGTGGAAATCGTGTGGGTTAGGCAACACAAGACCTTTCGTGAGGTTGTCGGCTGCCGGACGTCAGGCGTCCCGGCCCGGAGCGTCGGCCTCCGCGGTCAGGCGCAGCGCGGCGGCGATGAAGGCCCAGATGTCGTCGGTCAGTTTTCCCGGATCGGGCCGCGGCTGGCGCGTCAGGCTGCCAATCAGTGCCTGGCGGATGCCTCCGATCATCAGCGAGATGGTGAGGTGCGGATCGATGTCGCGGGGCACGATCCCGTCGCGCTGCGCCGCCTCCAGCATGAACGCCCCCGCCGCAAGCTGCTTGGTGGTGAAGGCGGCCTCGACATCGACGACTTCGGGCGCGCGGCTGAGCGTCCCGATGACCAGAGGCGCAAACGGGTGGGCGTAGTGAAATGCGATATAGGCGCCGATCCGCGCCCGCTCCCGCTCCGTCCAGCTTTCCGCGGGCAGCCTTGCGCCGCTGAACGCCGCCTCATCGAGGCAGCGGTAGAAGTCTTCGACCACGGCGGCGATCAAACCGGCTTTCGAGCCGAAGTGATGATAGGCGAGCCCGACCGAGACGCGCGCCCGCTTCGCGACGGCTTGCATCTCCAGGTGTCCGTGCCCCCGTACCAGCTCCTCCTCAGCCGCGCGGATCAGCTTCTCTCGCGTCCCCACGCCGGCCACGAATTCTCCTGTCTGCACGTTAAACTGAATTCAATTCAACAAATCTCTGAGGAGATGTCAAGGACGGGAGTCAGTCCCGGCCGGTCATGCCCTGCAGAAGCGCGAGCGCTTCATCGGCCCGATGCTCGGGCACGAACAGGTGGTCGTGATAGACCGCCGACACCGCATTGACGCTGATGCCGGCCTCCGCGAGGCGACCCGACACCGCGGCGAGAAAGCCGACGGCCTCAAGCGAGGAGTGCACTGTCAAGGTCAGAAGGCGCGAGGCGAATTGATGGTGCAGCCCGGCGCGTTCGGCCTCGTCTTTCCGCATCACCAGGGTCGTTGCTTCCGATTCGCGAAATGTCAGCACCGGCCTGATGCCGACGGGCATATCCGCGTCGGCGGCAATCGTGCAAAACACGAAGATGCCGTCCTGCATTTCGGGCTTCATATCCCGCAACAAGGTCTCGAGATTGCGTTCGCCGGCCACTGCGCATTCCCTTTTTAAGAGATTGCGCCATTCTATCCGCCAACGATGCCGACGCCACAATGGCGACAGAGGCGTCCTCGCGCGGACGTGCTGCGGCCCGACACTCTCCGAAAAGTCTCAGTTGCTCGGGATCTTGCGGCGCACCGCCTCCTCGCCGTCGTCGGTGACGCGGTATTTGCGTCCCGCAGCTCCCTCCGCGACGATCCATCCCTTTTCGATCATACCTGCGATGGTGCTCGGGCCGACGCCGGCGGGAAATGGGCGGCGATTCCGGATCGCGTCGATCGCCACGCGTTCGAGATGCGTCGCGACATGCGACGGGCGCGCCCGGTAGGCTTTCGCGACGATAAGAACAGACAGAACTTCCGCGCGGCGGCGCACGGCTGAAGGGCTGCGGGTCAGCTCGTTGCTGATCTCAAGAGCATTCCTGCCGGCCTTGGCGAGCTCCCTGAGCTTTTCGTCCTCATCAGAGGTCCAGCGCCGCACGCTCCCCATTTGCCCCTCTTCGCCTGGATACGCTGCATCTGGAATCGATGCATACGCAGGCACGGCTGATTTGCCATGTGACTTTCGCCATCTCTTGATGTGACGATCGGCACTAACGGCAATGGAGACGTCGAATTGACGACGGGCCGCTGCATCGGCCCGCGAACGGCGCGCTTATGCAACCGGTCGCGGCGCCATCTGATGCGGCAGTCAGTGCTTGCTAGGCTCGAGAGTGATCAGCACGCCGGTCGGTTCCGGTTCGTGCGGCCGAAGACTTGTGAGCTCCGGATCGCTCCAATCGGCGAGGCTCACGACTTCACCGGTCTGTCCCTGCATATCGGGCGCCTCGGCGGGCTCGAGAACCTTGAGACCACTCCTGTCGACGAAGAACGTGTGATCGCCGAACACGCTGTTCAGTTGTGCGACGGCCGGGTGATCCTCGGGAAGCACCTGGGCATCGAGTTGCGTCATCGTTTGTTTCACCTGCGTGGAACTCAGCTTCATGCGCTGCTCCTCTTTTCTTGGCTTCGGCCTTGGCTGGATTTCCCCCTTTTCACCCTCTTTCCTCAGAGGCCCGGAGTTACGAACCGATCCCGCATCGAAATGTTCCCGCGCGCGACCTATTGACTACGTCTGACCCACAGGTTCCTCGAAGCCCGAGCTGCCCGCAATGCCAGGGCTGGCGAGTGGCTGCGGCGCGATCTAGCTTGCCGACGCCGACGGTTTGGGGTGCGCGGGCGGGCTCTCGGCCGGTCGGAGGTGAATGAGTGCATCAAGCACCAGGACGAGAACCGGGCGGCGCTCGTCGTCGACCAGTTCTGTCTTGAAGATCACGACGGCGTCGTGCCGCTCCGGTCTGATCGTGATCTTCTGGATTTGCGATTGACCGGTGAGTGTGGCTCCTGAACGAACCGGGCGAGGCAACCGAATCTCGAGGCTCCGTCCGACGATGCCGGCGACCTTGGTCCAGATCGCCTCGACGACGAGGCGTTGATAGATCGCGATGGTGTTGAAGCCGCTCGCAATCAGGCCGCCGAACGGGCCTGCCGCGGCCGCTGTAGGGTCGGCGTGGATCGGCACCGGATCGTACTTCCGGGCGAACTCCAGTATCTCGGCCTCATCGATCGTGTAGGTGCCGAGCTGAAATATCTGGCCCTCGGTGAGATCTTCCGCGTACAGCATTGCAGAGCTCCTCGTTTTGGCCACGACGATAGAGCAAAGCCGACGGCTTTCCATTACCCGAGAGGTCATGAGTCGCCGGCGCGCGAGGTGGATCGCGCGCCGCACTTTGCGGCAACGCTATTGCAGCCGCGCCGCTCTCGCCTTTGCGGCCTTGACGGTGTTCTCCATCAGGCAGGCGATCGTCATCGGACCGACGCCGCGCGGCACCGGTGTGATGGCGCCGGCGACCTGCACCGCTTCATCGAAGGTCACGTCGCCGCGCACCTCATAGCCGCCCTCCGGCTTTTCCACCCGCGTGGTGCCGACATCGATCACGATGGCGTGCGGCTTGATCCAGTCGCCGCGGACCAGCCCGGCCTTCCCCACCGCGCTCACCAGGATGTCGGCCTGGCGGCAGATGTTGCTGATGCCGCGGGTGTGGATATGCGTCTGCGTCACGGTTGCGTGCTCCTTCAGCAGCAGCGCCGCCATCGGCTTGCCGACGATGTTGGAGCTTCCGATCACCACGGCATGGCAGCCCGTGAGATCGCTCTGGATCGACTTGATCAGCCTCAGGCAGCCAAGCGGTGTGCAGGGCACCAGTGCGTCGTCACCATGGAACAGGCGGCCGGCATTCAGGGCGTGCAGGCCGTCGACATCCTTTGAGGGATCGACCGCGGCCATGACCCGCAGGCTGTCGATATGCGCCGGCAAGGGCAATTGAACCAGAATGCCGTCGATATCGTCGCGCGCGTTGAGCATCTCGATCCGCACGAGCAGCTCGGCCTCGCCGGCATCGTGTGGCAGGAATTCGACCTCGCCGCGCAAGCCAAGCCGCTCGGCCATCCTGATCTTGCTCTGGACGTAGATGTGGCTGGCCGGGTCGTCGCCGACCAGGACAACGGCGAGCCCCGGCACCCGGGGCAACCGCTCAAGCTCGTCTGTTATGCTGTCGATGACAATGCGGGCATGCGCGTGCCCATCAAGAATGTTCGCCGTCATGGCACCTCCGTTTCGAAGCGGTGCCCAGGCGCGCGGCGTTCAGCCTCTGCGCTCCCCGATGGTCATCCATCCAAGCGCCAGTCGCGCAGATGGCCGGTTTATAGTCGGCCGGTCCGGCAAAGGCAATGGCGGCAGGCCTTCGCAAGCCGTGGAAAGCCGCGGCGCCCGGCTCGCGGCCGAGGGTGGGCTCGGCCGCCGGCCCGGATTCCCGGTGGACGCCATGGCGTGGACCCAAGTCGGGGGTAGGATTTGAGCGGAACTTGCGATAGTCACGGCACACCCGGTTTTTCCGATCCCGGGCGTCTTCCTCTGGTCACCACGCCATTTCGGACGTTTTCAACATGAAGCAGATCATCCTCGCGCTGGCGCTCCTGTACCCCGCTGCCGCGCTTGCCCAGGGTACCACCGCGCCGCCGCCCAATGAGGCCAAGCCAGCCGCCTCGCAACCGCCGATGGTCGGCGACAAGCCGCTGGTCCAGATCGGCAAGAAGCAGGCCGCCAAGAAGGGCGAGAAGGCTGCCGCCGGCAAACCGCAATCGGTCGCGCAGAAGCTGCAGGCCTGCCAGGATGTCGACGACGGCACCAAGGAGCGGCTGAACTGCTACGATGAGATCTTCAAGCCGCAGCCGAAGCCGAAGGCGACCCCGGCCAAAGGCGTGAACGACTGTCGCTTCGTGAAGGAAGAGGACGAGCGGCTGACTTGCTACAACGGCTTCGCCGACAAGATCCCGAAGCTGCCCCGTTAACCGCATTCACCGCCGCGCAGGCGGCGATGGGCGAAGCGCAAGCTTGATGGATCAAGCGAAGCGCCGCCATTGCCCGGCGGCACAGCTCTGGTTGCGGCTACGTTACCAGGTGCCGAAGCCGCCGAAACCGCCAAAGAAACCGCGCGGCTGCTGCTGGGCCATCCGGAACGGCTGGAACATGCCCGGCGGCGCCATGCGTGGTTGCTGGAACTGGCTCGGCAGGCGGGCTCGGGCGACACGACGCTTCCTCGACGCGTGCGACTGGGCCTGCGCCTGCTGCTCAGCCGGCTTCGCCTCCTGACCCTTCTTGCCTTCCGCAGATCCCAACTGGGCAAAGGTGTCGCGAACGCGCGAATGCGCCGTCGTCATGTCCTTAGCGGGCGGAATGGCAGCGGCGACCGCGTTCACCTGCGGCGGAACAATAGTGGGCAGGTTGGTGTCATAAACCACCCGCTCCGGCAACTTCTGGGTTGACCTGATGCGAACAACGGTCTTGTCGAAATCCGGCGACGACAAGCCGTTGGACGCAGCAACGTCCTCTTGCGGCAAGATCGCGTTTACAACGAACAACAGCGCAAGCAGAACCCCGCCGACAAAAAGGAAGTAACGCGCCATTGGCATTTTGACAGCTCCCCCGCGCGTATCAGGCGCGGTTCATATCGCCTTGGCACGACGACACATCTCATCGCCCGCCGATTTCATCCATTGCGCATGACCACCTGGGAAAATCGCCATCCACGTTGCCGGACCGTGGTGGAAACGGGCAAGCTTATAGTTAGTTCCTGATCGTCCCCGACGGTTCACCCGGGGTGGTCACTTTTTCGGGATGAGGATCTGGCTACAGGCGGCTCGCGGTCACCAGAGAACACTTCGCCTTGCTTGCGTTGATGTTCACGAACCCAATCAGCATGTGGGTGTAGGTCTTCCGGCTCTTCCTGGCGATGGCGCCGGGAATGACGCGCGTGCGCTCGGTCAGGGGACTGCCGTCACGGCGGACGAAGGCGCAGGCGATCTCGACATCCTTCACCGCGAAATCGTTGGCATTGCGCAGCGTCAGGGTGACGAGTGCCTTTGAGCCAAGCCCGCCTCGCTGAAAGGACTGCGATGCGATCCGCAGCCTGTCGAGCGGTGACTTATCGGACGTCGGTCCTGGCACCTTCTCATCTTGTGCTGCTTGCGGGGCCGCGACGACACCGACGGTAGCCGGTTCGTCGGACGGTGCGGCCGCGACCGACGGAGATGGGACCGCCGCCAACTGCGTCCGGCCTGACTGCACTGCATTGGAAGCGTTTTGGGCTGGGAGGGTGATGGAGGAAGAAGACCTGTCATCGTCACCGGCGTCGCTCGGCTCCGGGAGCATAAGCCATGCGGCGATCCCGGCGACGACGATCACCGCTAGCGCCAAGCTGGCCCAAAGGCTTAGTTCATCGAAATGTTCAGCGCCCGCCTTGCGAAACGACGCCAAACCGATCCGCATCGTCGTGCCCTCACCCCGCTGGCCACGCCAGGAGGCGCCCTGGCCTCTGGGACGGCCGCCAAAGGGCGCCACTGCCGAGACAATTGCCGAGCTCCGAAATAGTTTCATTCGGGGACGGCGAGATTGCGGCGGGCGCGCGGGATGGAATGGCCGACGACAGGCCGCAAGCACGCTTGGATTGAGCCGTCGTCACGCTTTAGCTCCTTGTTCGAGCACGATCTTTTCGGAAAAACGGCTTCGCACTTTTCGCAATCGTGCTCTAGATTTGCGCTGCGAAACAACGCCTGCACAAGCGGCGCAAGAACCAGCAAGGAGATCGCAATGCCGACCGTGACCTGGGACCACATCCACCTGCGCAGTCCAGATCCCGAGGCGACCGCCATTTGGCTTCGCGACATCCTCGGTGGCGAGATTATCCGCGGACCGGGCCGCATCGACGTTCAGCTTGGCGGCGCCAAGGTCTTCATCGCTGAGGTGACCCCGGGAGACGGCGTCAACGCTCCACCGGTGACGCCCTATCAGGGACTCGATCATTTCGGGCTGACAGTGAAGGACATCGACGCGGTCGCCAACGAGCTCAAGGCCAAGGGCGTCGAATTCACGAAAGAGCCGACTACGATCCGTCCAGGCGTGCGCATCTGCTTCATCCGCGGCCCGCAGGGCATCTCGATCGAACTGCTCGAGCGCGACAAGAAATACGCGTGAGCCGACTGTCACGCGCTTCGGATGAAGCCTGGCGCCAAGTCCGCTACGTCATGCTGCCGGGCATGAAGCAGCGGATCGTAATGCCCATGTAGCTGCGGATCGGCCAGACCATGGCGCGACCGGCGCGGTTGGGCTCGGTGATCACCGCATCGTCCGGCACATCGATCCATTGGTTATCGAGGCGGACGCGGTAGTGTCCGTTCTTGGACTCCCAATCGACGTCGCTGACTGCCGTGCCATCGGCATCCGAACAGCACGGCCCCTTGCCGCTGCGCAAACCATCAAACCACTGCTTGAGGGGCGAATTGGCATAGCGGCCATCGGGATCCCGCGCTTGCGCGACGTGCACAGTCGCCACCGACAGGAGCGCCACAAGACCAAGGCAAAGTGACGCCGTCACACGGACCGCCGGATGACGGACCGAACTTCCAGAGACCTCGCATGAGCGCGCCGAAGGGCCGCCGGCTTCAATCCAATCTGTCATATGTCTCTTGCTCCAGCACTACCGGCCAGTGCAATCAGAGCCATGCATTTCGCGGGCCAGTTCGATTCACGCGTACGGTCCGCTGTCATGGCGCTGTCACACCGACTGGCAGGAACCGAGGGTTCACGCCAACGCAGGCCACCCCATAATTAACCTGCCGCGTTGCGCGAGGTTGCGCGCTTTGGCATAAAAAACCGACCGGCTTCCGTGGGCGCGGCGGCCGGCAAAGCGGGACGTCATGAAGAACGGGCTGTACTCAATCCACGTCACCCTGCTGGACGGGCGCGTCGGCAAGGGTAGCGGCGTGATTCTTTTCCGGGACGGCCAGATTTTTGGCGGCGACGCCTATCTCTACTACACCGGTACCTACACGGTGAAAGGCGACATATTCAGGGGCGAGGTCCTAGTGCAGCGCCATACCACGCCGCGTGACACCGACAACCCGCTGTTCGGAGGCCCCGCCCCGGTCGGCATCGGCGTCTCCGGCACCTTCACCGACACGCGCGCGACCATGAGCGGAACCGCGCTGGTCGGCAAGGCCAGCCTGATCTTCAGCGCGACGCTGCACAGGCTCACGGATATCAATTAGGCCGAGTACAGTCGGCCGACGCCTCAGGTCGCGCCGTGCGCCTCGAGGTAGAGGGCGTAGATCGAGTGACAGGCCGCCATGTAGAGGCGGTTGTTCTTGGGGCCACCGAACGTCAGGTTCTCGCAACGCTCAGGCAGGCGAATGAAGGCGAGCGGTTTGCCCTGGGGGCTGAACACCATCACGCCGTCGAGGTCCTCGGGCTTTCCCTTGAGCTGATAGATCTTGCGGCCGTTGACGTCGGTCGGCTCGGACTGCAGCGTTCCGTTGCTTCCCCATCCGCACCAGAGATTGCCGTCGCGATCGACCCGGAAGCCGTCCAGCGAACCCTGATCGGCGGCGTCGATCAGCTTGGACTTGTTGCCGACCGTGCCGTCCGCATTGACGTCGTAGCTCCAGATGCTGCGGTTCGGCGTGCCCTTCCATTCGACGACGTAGAGCTTCTTCTCGTCCGGCGAGAACGCGAGCCCATTGGGATTGACGAGGTCGGTGATGACCGCCGTCAGCTTGCCGTCGGTGCCGATGCGGAACACGTTGGTGTTGGCCTGTTCGGGCTTGGTCTTGAAGCCCTCCCACTCGCCGGCGATGCCGAACACCGGATCGGTGAACCAGATCGTATCGTCCGACTTCACCACGATATCGTTGGGCGCGTTGAGGCGCTTGCCCTCGAAGCTGTCGGCGAGCACGGTGATCTTGCCGTTCTTCTCGGTGCGCGTGACCCGCCGCGTCACGGAATGCTCGCAGGTGACCAGCCGGCCCTGGCGGTCGCGGGTGTTGCCGTTGGCAAAATTGGCGGGGCTGCGGAAGACGCTGAGGCTGCCGTCCTTCTCGCTGAATTTCATGATGCGATTGTTGGGAATGTCGCTGAACAGCAGATAGCCGCCCTCGGGGAAATAGGCTGGCCCCTCCGCCCAACGCATGCCGGTGGCGACCTGCTCCAGCGTGCTGCTGTAGAGCCGGTATTTCGCAAAGCTCGGATCGAGGATTTCGACGGCCGGATCCGGATAGCGCTGATTGGGCTTGAACGGGAACGACTGCGCCATCGCTGGGCCAGCCACCGCGCTTGCCACACCGGCGCCGATGCCGGCCATCACGTTGCGACGTGAGATCATGTCGTGCCTCCCTGCTGCGATCGCCCACTGATCGAAGGTCGATTGAGGGAGCGGTACGGGCGTTGTCAGCAACCGTCCAATTCCCTTCCGGCATCGATCGATACTAATCAAATATCGATCTACTCCGCCGCCTGCTCCAGCGGCGCGACGCGGGGCAGGATGATCTGGATGCGCGTGCCCTGTCCGGGTTCTGAATCGAGATGCAGCCGTCCACCCAGGCGCGTGGTGACGATGCTGTAGACGATATGCAGGCCTAGCCCAGTGCCGCCCTGATCGCGCCGGGTCGTGAAGAAGGGATCGAAGGCGCGGCGGCGCACGTCGAGGCTCATGCCGCAGCCATCGTCGGCGAAGATCACCTCGACATGATCCTTGCCCAATGCGCGCACCTGGATGTCGACCTCTCCGGCCCGGCCATCCGGAAACGCATGCGCGACCGAGTTGAGGAACAGATTGGTCAACACCTGGCCATACGGTCCGGGATAGGAGTTCATGATCAGGTTCGGCTCGCAATCGACGTTGAGCGTCAGATTGTGCTTGCGCAGGCCGGGCCGCAGGCTCATCACCACCTGCTCGGTGAGATCGCCGAGATCGAAGCTGCGCTGATCCGAATAGTTGCGATCCGCGGCAACCTGCTTGAACGACTGGATCAGCTCCGCAGCGCGGTTGAGATTCGCGACGAGCTGCGACGAGGCGTCGCGGGCCGTTTCCAGGAAATCGTTGAGGCTGGAACGGCGCAGATCGCCACGCTCGACCTGACCGGCGAAATTCGCGGTCTTGCGTTCGAGCGCGGACGCCACCGTCAGGCTGATGCCGACGGGATTGTTGACCTCGTGTGCGACGCCGGCCACCAACCGCCCGAGCGCCGCAAGCTTCTCGGCCTCGATCAGCGAGTTCTGGGTCTCGCGCAGATTGCGCAGCGCGGCTTCGGCGGAATCCTTCGCCTTGCGCATCTCCTGCTCGGAGCGCTTACGTTCGCCGATATCGAGCGCGACCGTGACGATGTTCTCGATCTCACCCTGCGCCCCCAGGATCGGCAGCTTGTTGACCAGCCATTGCCGCATGTTGCCCGCGGAATCCTCGTACTCCTCCTCGTAGAAGCCGAGCTCGCGGCGCGCCGACAGCACGCGCTTGTCGTTCTCGTCGGTCTTGGCGGCGCCATAGCGCGACATCAGCTCGGCGGTGGTCTGGCCGATCGCGTCCTGCGGCTCGATGCCGAAGATGCCGGCCATGTAGCGGTTCATCATCACGTAGCGCAGATTGCGGTCCTTGACGTTGATGACCGCGGGCACGGTGTCGATGACCATCTGCAGCAGGCGCCGGCCTTCGGCGATCGCGTCCTCGGCGCGCTTCTGGTCGGTGATGTCGCGTACCGTGCCTTCATAGCGGATCACCTCGCCGGCCTCGTTGTGTACGGCGGTCGCCGAGTCCGACAGCCACAGCACGGTGCCGTCGCGGGAGCGCACCTGGTACTCGTAGTCGCGCACCATGCCGTGGCGCTGCATCAGCTCTTGAAATCGCGCGCGGGCCGCCCGATCCACATAGACGGCAGAGGCGATATCGTCGATGCCGTCGATCAGGTCCTGCGGCGTGGCGTAGCCCATCATCCGCGCCAGCGCCGGATTGGCGTTGAGCAGCGTGCCGCCCGGCGTCGTCACGTAGATGCCGTCGACCGAGGCCTCGAACAGCTTGCGGTAGCTCTCCTCGGCGAGCCGCTGCTCGGCAAGAGCACGCAACGCGGCCTCGCGGGCGCTATCCGCGTCGACCAATGTCTGGCGGAACACTTCGGCGGCGCGCGCGATATCGCCGATCTCGTTGTCGAGATCGGCGCCCGGGATGAACGCGCTCTTCTCGCCTCCTGCGACCTTGCGGATCGAACCAGCGATCCTGGCCAGCGGCCGCACGGTGCGGCGAACCACGAGCACCGCCGCAAACAGGCCGATCAAGACGCCCGCCGTACCGAGCACGATGCTTTGCCATTTCGCCTCCGCCAGCGTGCGCGCGAAATCCCGCGACAGCACGTGCCCGCGCCGCGCGCTGAGCTCACGTAGCAGCTCGGTGACGCGCTGGATCAGCCGCCCCTCTTCGCCGAGCACCTCCCTGTCGATGTCGGCGATCTGGCCCTCGCGCACCGAGATCGCGCCAACCGCCTCGGCATATTTGTCGACGGCGGCCCGCAGCGCCGGATCGGCAATGGTCATCGCGCGCATGCTCCGCGCGCCCTGCTCGGCCGCCGACGTATTGTGCGCAAGCAGCGCGGTGCCGATACGGCTCTGGATTTGCGACAGCTCGGCCGCCGTCATCGGATCCGAGCTCGCCGCGATCGCCTTGTCGAAGGCGTCACGCAGCGGCGGCAGCGCGGCGATCAGCTCGGCGCGGCTGCTGAGCAGCGCCGAGATGCGCTCGATGCCGCTGCGATAGGTCGCAAGCCGCTGGGTGACGCCGTCGATCATGTCCTGCTGCTCGGGGGCGAGCTCGATGCGGGTCTTCTTCAGGATCTCGCTCAGCGATTGCGCCGCGCCCGCGACCTGCGCCGACTGGCTGCCCGGTTCGGTGACGAAGTCCCGCGCCGCCAGCCGCAGCTCGTTCATGCGCCGATCGATATCCTCGGCGATGTCGCCGACGCTTTGCAGCCGCTGCAGCTCGGCAAAGGTCGCGTCGATGTGACGGATCGCGACCACGCTCGCGGTGGATGTGATGATGATCACAGCCAGCACCAGCAGGAAGCTGCCGAACGTGAGCTGGCCAATCGACAGCGAGAACGCTCGCGGCGCTTGCGAATTCGGCGGCAGTTCTGCTGTCATGTCATCGGGGCCGGGGTCCAGTCCGGCCGCAATATAAGGGAAATTACGTGCTTTGGGGAACAGGACGACGGCCGATCAACAAGCCGGCCGCGTGACCGAAGGTGATTTGCGTCACGCTGGCGAAGCACTTTGGCTCAATCCGGCACCCGCACAGGCCTGCGACGACCCTTCGGCATGGGCCGAAGTGTGAGCCTGCGGGGACGACGGAACTACCCCGTCGCGCCGACCTCGAAGACCTCGCCGTCATAGCCCGCTTCCTTGGGGATGCGGAGCTGGCGGCCGGTGGCGGTTTTGGTCATCACGGGCATCACCGTGACGATCGCCATGCCCTCGGCATCGGCGAGCGCGCCCTGGACGCTGGTCTGCTTGCCGAGCCGGATCAGGTTGCGGGTGGTCGGGAACGGCAGCTTGAAGCGGCCGGTCTCGCCGCCCTCCAGCGCCTCGCGCGGCGACACCCAGATCGAGTCGGTCGATTCCTTGCCGTCATGGGCGCCGAGTTGCTCCGGAGGAGCGGCGGCGAGGAAGAACCAGGTGTCGAAGCGCTTCGGCATGCCCTCCGGTGTGATCCAGTGGGCATAGGGCACGAGCGCATCGAGCGCCAGCACCAGACCGTTGTCGGCCAGGATGGTCTGGAAGGTGATCTTGCCCTCGTTCAGGTCAGCGCGATGGGCCAGCGCGATCTCGCTCGCCCGCTTCGCACCGACCAGCTCCTTCGCGCCTTTCGGCCGCGCCAGCAGGATGCCGCTTTCCTCGAAGGTCTCGCGGATCCCGGCGATGCGGAAACCGAGCGCATCGGGATCGAGCCCCGCGCCACCGGAATAGAGCGCAGGATTCGCCGCGATCTCCTTGTCGTTCCGGTCGACGCTGCCGCCCGGAAACACCAACGCACCCGAGTTGAACTCGATCTGGTGATGGCGGACCATCATGAAGATTTCGATCCCGCGGAACGGTACAGCGTCCCGCAGGAGCAACACAGTCGATGCAAGGCGCGGAGCGACGATTTCGGTCATGAAGGGCTAGCCCGCTGCGCTGGATTGGGGTTGCAGGTTGGCGCGGCGGTCCACGCGGGCGACACGCGACAACAGATAATCGACTTCCGCCCTCGCCTGCGGCGTGATCACCGCACCCGGCTTGCGCTGGGCGCTCGAGGCGATGATGCCGCGCTTCTGCAGTACGTATTTGCGCACGGTCAGGCCGACGCCGGGCTGCTGCTCGTAACGGATCAGCGGCAGATGCGCATCGAACAGGTCGTGCGCCGCATCGCGCTTGCCGGCCTTGGAGAGCTTGACGACGTCAATCAGAAGCTCCGGAAAGGCATAGCCGGTCATCGCGCCGTCGGCGCCGCGCTCCATCTCGAAATCGAGGAACAGGCCGCCGTTGCCGACCAGGATCGACAGCGGCCGCAGCGAGCCGTCCTTCTGGAAGTTGCGCAGCGTCGAGATCTTCTCCAGGCCCGGCCAGTCCTCGTGCTTGAGCATCACGCAGGACGGGCTATCCATCACGATCTTGCGGATCACCGCGGGCGTGAACACGACTGTCAGCGTCAGCGGATAGTCCTGCAGCACCCAGGGAATGTCGTCGCCGATCGCGTCCTGCGCCTGCTTAAAATAGGTGATGATCTGGTCATCGGTGCGCAGGTTCGGCGGCGGCGCGATCATGACGCCAGCGGCGCCCGCATCCATCGAGGCCTTCGCCAGCGACCGCATCGAGGCAAAGCCCGGCGCGGAGACGCCGACGATCACCTGCAGCTTCTTGGCGCGCTTCACAAAGCGCAGCGCGACCTGCTGTGCCTCTGCGGCGTCGAGCTTCGGCGCCTCGCCCAGGATGCCGAGCACCGTGACGCCGTCGCAGCCGACCTCGCTGTAGAAATCGGTCAGCCGGTCGATCGATGTCTCGTCGATGCGGCCGTCATCGTGGAACGGGGTCGGCGCGATCGCAAAGGTTCCTGCGGCCTGGGCGGTGAGCTTCATGGATGCCTCTATCATCTGTCGTCATTCCGGCCTCGCAAAGCGAGAACCCGGAATCTCAAGGTTCCACAACGCGCAATTGCGCATTGGGGTTCGATGCTGGCGCATCGCCCCGGAACGACGTGTAGCACCTAAAACCGCCGCGCGCCCATCTTGATCTGCTCTTCGGAGAAGAAGATCTCCTTGGCATGGGTGACGATGTCCTCGGCTTTCCAGCCGGTAAAGGGCGGCTTCCAGCCCTCCATTTCCATCATCCGCATCTCGCGGACGCCGCGCGGGCCCGAGACGCCGAGCACCTTGCCGGTCTGATCGCCTGACAAGTCGCTGACCATGTACAGCACCGCCGGCGCAATGCCGTCCGGACCGAGCGCCGCGCCAGGGTTCTCCTTGTAGCGGGGCAGGTCTGCGGTCATGCGGGTCAGGGCGCCCGGCGCCAGCGTCCAGATCCGGATGTTGTACTTGCGGCCCTCGATTGCCAGCACGTTGGAGAGGCCCCAGATACCGCCCTTGGCGGCGCCGTAGTTGGTCTGACCGAAATTGCCGATCAGGCCAGAGGTGGACGACGTGTTGACGATGACGCCGCCGCCATTGTCGCGCATCCATTTGAACACCGGCTGGGTGCAGCAGAAGGTGCCCTTCAGGTGCACCTTCATCACCTTGTCCCAGTTCGCTTCCTTGGCCTTGTGGAAGGTCTCGTCGAGCAGGATGCCGGCGTTGTTGACCAGGATGTCAGCGCGGCCGAAATTCTTGATGGCGTCGTCGAACACCGACTGGCCGCCGGCCATGGTCGAGATGTCGGCGCCGTTGGCGACCGCGCGGCCGCCCTCGGCCTTGATCGCGTCGACCACCTTCTGCGCCATCGACTTGTCGGAGCCCGAGCCGTCGCGCGGGCCGCCGAGGTCGTTCACCACCACCGCCGCACCTTCGCGCGCGAACAGCTTCGCGTAGGCTTCACCTAATCCGCCGCCGGCGCCCGTGATCAGCGCCACCTTGCCGTCGAGCAATCCCATGGTTGTTTCTCCCTTGCTTTGTCTTCTTCACCTCTCCCCGCCTGCGGGGAGAGGTCGGAATTCGCGCCAGCGAATTTCGGTTGAGGGGCACTGGACTATCCGCGACATCTGCTCCGCGGAGGCGCCCCTCACCCCACCCTCTCCCCGCATCCGCCTTCGCCCGAAGGCGGGCTTCGGCGGACAAGAGAGCGGGGCGAGGGAGCCGACGGCCGCGACGCGTTGCCTACGCCAGCACCGTCTTGCCGCTCTTGATCACGGTGACGCCGCGCGACTTCACCTTGGCTTCGAACGACACCACGTTGCCGTCCTTCCACAGCTCCATCGTCACGGTCTCGCCGGGAAACACCGGCGAGGAGAACCGCGCCGCGTGCTGCTTGAAGGCGGACGGATCGTAGTCGGCATAGGTCTGCAGCACGCCGCGGCAGGTGATGCCGTAGGTGCACATGCCGTGCAGGATCGGGCGCGGGAAGCCCGCCTTCTTGGCGAACTCCGGATCGGAGTGCAGCGGATTGCGGTCGCCGCAGAGCCGGTAGATCAGCGCCTGGTCGGGCCGCGTCGTGATATCGACAACCTTGTCGGGCGCGCGCTCCGGCACCTTGTGCGGCTCGGGCTGGCCGTCTGACGGCCCGCCAAAGCCGCCGTCGCCGCGGGCGAAACGCGAGGCCACCAGCGTGGCGAGCTTCTCGCCCTTCTCGTCCTTCAGCACGGTCTGGTGACGTATGACAGCACCCTTGTCCTTGCCCTTGTCGAACACGTCGAGCACCGTTGAGTCGGCGGTGATGTGGGCCGCGGTCGCGAATGGCTTGTGGAAGGTGATGTCGCGCTCGCCGTCGACCACCATCACGCGGTTGAGATTCATCTCGCCGGGACCGGCGCCCCACGCCGCGACCGACGCGAAGGTCGGCACCACCTTGAGCGGACGCGGCGTCAGCGTGCCCTCGTTGACGAAGGCCAGCTCCTTCTCGTCCATCGGATCGGCGCCCAGTCCGATACCATAGGCGTAGAGCATCACGTCGCGGTCGGTGTAGCTGTATTTCTGGCCGAGATTTTTCAGGGCCATGAGCTCTTCATACACGATCGGCATTGTTGTTTTCTCCCCGAACTTTCTTGCGGCGCGGTGCTCGTTGAAGCGCCCTCTCCCCTTGCGGGAGAGGGCCACGCCGGCGTCAGTCACAAACTCGCTTCGGTGAGGGGTTCGCGCCGCAGAGAGATTCTTTTCGCGGAAAGAGACCCCTCACCCGCCTTCGCTTGCAGCGAAGGCACCCTCTCCCACAAGGGGAGAGGGTAAAATCAGGCCGGCGTGAAGAACGGCAGTGGCGCGCCATCGGTCGGCTTCCACACCACCTTCACCTTCTGGCCGATCTTCACCTTCTCCAGATCGCAATCGACGATGTTGGTCTGCAACGACGGACCTTCCTTCAGCGTCACATAGGCGATCGCATAGGGCCCGGTCGGCGACTTCCGCATCAGGCTGTAGGTGTAGACAGTCGCCTCGCCGCTCGACTCCTCCCACACCGTCTTGTCGGAGAAGCAGAACGGGCAGATCGCGCGCGGGAAGTAATGCGCTTCGCCGCAAGTGTTGCAGCGCTTGATCATGAACTTGCCGGCCTTCGCCGCTTCCCAGAACGGCGCGGTCTCCGGGTTGGTCACCGGGGCATTGTACTTCTTGGCTTCAGACATCACGCGCGCTCCAGAATGCAGGTTGAGGCGGCGTGGCGAACGCCGAGCAGGCCGCCAGTGCCGTGGGCGATCGCGAGGTCGCAGTTCTTCACCTGCACCTTCGGATGCGCCTCACCGCGTAGCTGCCGGACAGCCTCGAGGATCTTGGTCATGCCGCCGCGGTTGACGGGATGGTTGCTGCACAGACCGCCACCATCGGTGTTGAATGGCAGCTTGCCGACGCCCGAGATCAGGTTGCCGTCGGCGACGAACTTGCCGCCCTCGCCCTTCTTGCAGAAGCCGAGGTCTTCAAGCTGCATCAGCACGGTGATGGTGAAGCTGTCATAGATCGAGGCGTATTTGATGTCCTTCGGCGTCACGCCCGCCTCTTCAAAGGCGCGCGGACCGGACCACACGCCGGCGGAGTACGTCAGGTCGAGATCCTTGCCGCCGCGCGGCCCCTTCATCGCCTCGCCATGGCCGATCAACCGCACCAGCGGCTTCTTCAGGCTCTTCGCGATCTCGGGCGTGGTGACGATCATCGCGCCGCCGCCGTCGGTGACGACGCAGCAATCCATCCGGTGCAGCGGGTCGGAGATCATCGGCGAGTTCAAGACGTCCTCGACTGTCACGACCTCCTTCAGCATCGCATGCGGGTTGTATTGCGCATGATGCGAGGCCGCGACCTTGATCCAGGCGAGCTGCTCGGAGGTGGTGCCGTAGTCGTGCATGTGGCGCATGGCACACATGCCGTAGGCATTGTGCGTGGTAGCCCCGTAGGCGGATTCGAAATCGAGCTCGGCGCCGGCGGCGCGCGGCGGCATCGGGCCGGTGCGCGGCTTGCCCGCCAGCGTGACCAGCGCGACCGAGCACTTGCCCGCGGCGATCGCTTCGGCGGCGTGGCCGAGATGGATCAGATAGGAACAGCCGCCGGTCTCGGTGGAATCGACGTGGCGCAACTTCTTGGTGTTGAGGCCGAGATAGTCGACCATCGGCCACAGCCCGCCCGGCGCGTCGCCGGCGCAGAAATAGCCGTCGATATCGTCCTTGGTGAGCCCGGCGTCCTCGAGCGCACCCTTGGCGACCTCGGCGTGAAGCTGTGCAGTTGATTTGTCGGGTGCGTGCCGGGTGGGATGTTCATAGATCCCGGCAATGTAGGCTTTGCCCTTGATGGTCAAATCGTTCTCCGCTGGCGTCTCTCAATCGTCCAGCGTTTTTCTGAACTGCTCGCGCGACCTTGGCAAGCGCGGAAATATTCCGTCAGGCGAGACTCGTATCTGCAAGCTCATTCGTCGTCCCGGCGAAAGCCGGGACCCATAACCACAGGATCGTGTTGGTAGATGGTGCTGTGGTCCTAGCGTTGTGCAACAACGAACTGCGGTGGTAATGGGTCCCGGCTTTCGCCGGGACGACATCGAGAGCTTGGCGAGCCTACTCCGCCGCCACCTGTCGTGGTGCCGGCGGTGGGTTGGCGAGGTCGGCTGCGAGTTGCGCGTAGCGAACCTTTGCCTCCTTGATCGCCTTCTCCTTCACCGGGCCGTAGCCCCTGATACGATCGGGCAGCGAGAGCAGTTCGACCGCGATGTCGTGATTGAGCGGCGACAGAAGGCCGAGCACTGTCGCGACGTCCTTCTCATAGCCTGCAATCAAATCGCGCTCGAGCTTGCGATCGGCATTGTAGCCGAAGATGTCGAGCGGCGTGCCGCGCAGGAAGCGGAATTTCGCGAGCACCTTGAAGACGGACATCATCCAGGCGCCGAACGCGCGCTTCTTCGGCCGGCCCTGCGCATCGAGCCCGCCGCCGAGGATCGGCGGCGCGAGATTGAAGCTGAACTTGAACTCGCCCTCGAACTGGTCGCGCAACTGCTTCTCGAAATGACCGTCCGTGAACAGGCGCGCCACCTCGTACTCGTCCTTGTAGGCAAGCAGCTTGGCGTAGTTGATTGCGACCGCGCGCGGCAGCGCCTCGCCATAACCGCCCTTGGCCGCGGCCTCGCGGACCTGGTCGACCAGCTTGCGGTAGCGTTTCGCCAGGCGCGAGCTCTGGTAGCCGGTCAACAGCGCCATCCGATGGGTGACGATTTCGTCGAGCGACATCGCCTCCAGCGTCTTCGGCGGCACGACGTCGTCCTGATCCTTCAGCATCGCGGCGAGGCGAGCTGGATCAGCGGCGGCGAGCCGGCCCAGTTCGAACGCCTGCGTGTTCATCTTGATCGAGACGCCGTTGACCTCGATCGCCTTCTCGATCGCCTCGGCCGACAGCGGCAGCAAGCCGCGTTGATAGGCGAATCCCAGCATCATGATGTTGGTGGCGATGCTGTCGCCGAGCAGTGCCTCGGCCGGCTTGGTGAAGTCGAAGAAGGTGGAGTCCGTGCGCAGCTCGGTCTCCAGCACGCTGTTGACCTTACGGGTCTGGAAGTTGAAATCGCGGTTCAGGATGAAATCCGCGGTCGGGATCACATGGCTGTTGATGATGCCGACGGTGCGGCTCGCATCGCATAGCGTGATGGTGTCCTTCGAAGCCGCCACCACCTCGTCGGCGGCGAGCACGAGATCGGCCGTGCCGGTCACGATCCGCGAGCAGGTCACGTCTGCGGTGTGCTCGGAGAGCCGGACGTGGCTCAGCACCGCCCCGCCCTTCTGCGCAAGGCCGGACATGTCGAGGATCATGCTGGCCTTGCCCTCGATGTGAGCGGCCATGCCGAGCAAGGCGCCGATCGTCAGCACGCCGGTGCCGCCGACGCCGCCGACCGCGATGTTGTAGGGCCGGTCGAGCGGAGGCTTCGATGCCGGCTCCGGCAGATCGCCGATCGAGCCGAGATCGGGCGGTGCGCGCCGCCTGAGCTTGCCGCCGTCCACGGTGACGAAGGACGGGCAAAAACCCTTCACGCAGGAATAGTCCTTGTTGCAGGTCGACTGGTTGATGGTGCGCTTGCGCCCAAGCTCGGTCTCCAGCGGTTCGACCGAGATGCAGTTCGACTGCACCGAGCAGTCGCCGCAGCCTTCGCAGACCGCCGGATTGATCAGCACGCGGCGCTGCGGGTCCTCCATCAGGCCGCGCTTGCGGCGGCGGCGCTTCTCGGCGGCACAGGTCTGCACGAATACGATCGCCGACGTGCCCTTGTACTCGCGGCACATCTTCATGACGTTTTCGAGCTCGTCGCGATGATAGAGCTTGACGCCGGGCGCGATCGTGTCGGCCGGATAGGCATCGGGATTTTCCGAGACCAGATAGATCTCGCGGATGCCTTCGGCGTGGAGCTGGTGTGTGATCTGCTGCGGCGAGAGGTCGCCGTCGTGGCGCTGGCCGCCGGTCATCGCCACCGCGTCGTTGTAGAGGATCTTGTAGGTGATGTTGGCCTTGGAGGCGATCGCCTGGCGGATCGCGAGAATGCCCGAATGGAAATAGGTGCCGTCGCCGAGATTGGCGAAGATATGGTTCTCGTTGGTGAACGGCGCGATGCCGACCCACGGCACGCCCTCGCCGCCCATATGGGTGAAGGTCTCGGTCGAGCGGTTCATCCACAGCGCCATGAAATGGCAGCCGATGCCGGCGAGCGCGCGGCTGCCTTCCGGCACCTTGGTCGAGGTATTGTGCGGGCAGCCCGAGCAGAAATACGGCACACGGGTGACCGGCGCGGTCGCCTGCATCTGCGTCGACTGCCGGCCGTTGAACCAGTCGGCTTTGGCGCGCAGCATCTCGGCAATTTCAGGATTGAGATTAAGTCGAAGAAGTCGCTCGGTCAGCGAGCTCGCCAATGAGGCGACGCTGAGCTCGGCAGCGAAGGTGAGAAAGCGCTTGTCGTGATCGTCCATCTTGCCGACGATGCGCGGGCGGACGTCGTCGCGCCAGTTGAACAGCTCCTGCTTGACCTGGTTCTCGACGATCTCGCGGCGTTCCTCGACGATGAAGATCTCCTCGAGGCCGACCGCGAAATTGCGGACGCCTTCCGGCTCCAGCGGCCAGGGCATGCCGATCTTGTAGAGGCGGATGCCGATCTTGGCGGCGATCTCTGGCGTGATGCCGAGCTCGCGCAGCGCCTGACGGATGTCCTCGTAGCTCTTGCCCGAGGCCATGATGCCGTAGCGCGCGTTGGGCGAATCCATGGTGACGCGGTTGACCCGGTTGGCGCGGGCAAAGGCGATCGCGGCAAAGCCCTTGTAGTCCTGCAGCCGGCGGTCCTGCTCGAAACGATCGTCCGGCCAGCGGATGTTCAGCCCGCCCGGCGGCAGTTCGAAATCGGTCGGGATCACGAACGGCGTCATCTCATCGGTGAGGTCGATCTCGGCCGTGGTCTCGACCGTCTCGGTGATCACCTTCATGCCGACCCAGCAGCCGGAGTAACGCGACATCGCGATACCCAACAGGCCCATCTCGATCATTTCATGGATGCTGGAGGGATAGAGATAAGGCATCAGCGCGGAGATGAAGGCGTGGTCGGACTGATGCGGGACGGTGGAGGATTTTGCGCCGTGGTCGTCGCCGGCAAGGCAGAGCACCCCGCCATGCTTGGCCGAGCCGGCGGCATTGCCGTGCCGGAATACGTCGCCGCAGCGATCGACGCCGGGGCCCTTGCCGTACCAAATGCCGACGGCGCCATCATACTTGGCGCCGGGCGACAGCCCGAGCTGCTGCGAGCCCCAGATCGCGGTGGCCGCAAGGTCCTCGTTCACGCCGGGCTGGAACTTGATGTTGTACTGCTCGAGATGCTTGCGGGCGGCGAATAGCTGCTGGTCGTAGCCGCCGAGGGGGGATCCGCGATAACCGGAGATGAACCCTGCGGTGTTGAGGCCGGCGGCGCGATCGCGCCTGATCTGCGCCATCGGCAGGCGGACCAACGCCTGGATGCCGGTCAGGAAGACGTGGCCGGTGTCCTGGGTGTATTTCTGGTCGAGGCTGATAGGCCCTTGGTTGATTCCCATTTAGCCCTCTTTTCGCTGGTCGCGACGACCGACTTTTAGCTAGTCATCCGAGCTGGTTAGAGCCAGTCTATGTCGGATTTTTCGCGGCGCGCAGCACAATTCTGAGTAAGGAAGCTCGGCATTCAAAAATCGCAATTTCGTGCCGGGAATATCGGAGCGCCGTTTCGGTTTCTGTCGCAGGACGGGTCTGCCGCGAAATGGCGTAACGCGGCTCGCGAAGCGGACGGTGCAAGGATGGGGCAGCGACGTCGAACGACGGCAGTGATTCTGGCGACCCTGCTGTTGTGCGGTGCGTTCGCGGCGCGCGAATGCCGGGCCGAGCCGTCCGACGACACGGTGGCCCGCGGCAAGGCCCTGGCGATCGCGGGCGATTGCGCGAGCTGCCACACCGCCGACCCCGCCAAGCCCTTTGCCGGCGGCAAGCGGGTCGACACGCCGTTCGGCGCTGTTTTCTCGCCGAATTTGACGCCCGACCGCGATACCGGCATCGGCGGCTGGAGCGACGATGACTTCCTGCGCGCGCTGCGCACTGGTGTCTCGCCGGACGGCGCGCATTATTACCCGGCGTTTCCCTACCCTTATTTCACCAAGCTGATCCGCGACGACATGCTGGCGATCCGCGCTTATCTCGCGACGCTCGTCCCCGTCGCCAACAAGGCGCCGCCGCCGGAATTGCGCTGGCCGTTGAACTACCGCGTGCTGATGCGCGCCTGGGATTACCTGTTCTTCACGCCCGGCATCATCCAGCCGGACCAGGGCAAGAGCCCGCAATGGAATCGCGGGCGCTATCTCGTCGAGGGTCTCGCTCATTGCGGCGCCTGCCACACGCCGAAGAACGTTTTCGGCGCCGACCGGAACGATCAGGCGTTCGGCGGCAACATGGTCCAGGGCATGTTCGCGCCGAGGCTCGATGGGGCTGGTCGCAGCGGGCTGAAGTCCTGGAGCGTCGACGATATCGTCGAATATCTGCAGAGCGGCCGCAACGGGCGCAGCCATGCCGGTCCGCTGATGTCGGAGGTGGTCGTCAATTCCACTTCGAAGATGAGCGACGCCGACCTGCGCGCGATCGCGGTCTATCTCAAGGGCCTGCCGGCCGGCGCGCCGGAGCCTGAAGTCAGCCCACCCCCGGCCGCGCAGATGAGCGACGGCGAGCAGATCTACCGTGGGGCCTGCGTCTCCTGCCACGAACTCGATGGTTCGGGCTCACCGCGGGTCTATCCGCCGCTGCCCGGCAACGCCAACCTGCAATCGGCCAACCCTGCGAGCACGCTGCGCATCATCCTCGACGGCGCGCAGACCGTGACCACGCCGCGGGCGCCGAACGCCGGCTCGATGCCGTCCTATCCGAAGCTGACCGACCAGCAGATCGCCGATGTCGCGACCTATATCCGCAATTCCTGGGGCAATGCCGCGCCGGCGGTGACGGCGGACGACGTCGTGAAAGCGCGGCAGGCGAAATAGGTCCTCACCGCTCCTCGTGATCGAATACGAATTTCGGCATCTCCCATTTGAAGCGGATCGCGAGCAGGCGCAGCGTCAAGCCGAGCGCGAATGTCAGCAGGGTCCAGAGCTGGTCGTTCACCTCCAGGCCGAACGCAGTCGCATAGAACAAGCCGGTGACGACGGAGACGCTGGCGTAGAGCTCGCTGCGAAACAACAGCGGCACCTCGTTGCAGAGAATGTCGCGCAGCACGCCGCCGGCGCAGCCCGTGATCATGCCGGAGACGATCACGATCGGCAGCGAGGCGTCGACCTGCCAGGCGATATCGCAGCCGGCCATCGTCAGCACCACGAGCCCGATCGCATCGAGCACGAGGAATGCGAGGTTGAGGCGGTGCACCAGCCGCGCCAGCACGATGGTGACGAAGGCCGCAACCACCGCGATCGCAAGATAGATCGGATGCGCGACCCAGAGCAGCGGGTAATGGCCGAGCAGCACATCGCGAATGGTGCCACCGCCAAGCGCCGTGACGGCCGCGAGCATACAGACGCCGGCCCAATCCATGCTGCGCTTGCCCGCGGCCAGCGCCGCGGTCATCGACTGCGCCGCAACCGCTATGAATGAGAGTGCGTGCAGCACTGAATCGGTGGGCAGCAGGGTCCACATCGGGAAAAGACCTTATCAAATCCTGCATCGGGGAACGGGAATCAGCGGTTCCATCATGAACCGGTTGCAACATTGGCGCGGAACATCCTGAGACGCCAGCCATTGTCTCCTGCGTTTAGTTTTGGGGTGCTAACGGAGGAACAATTAATGACCTACGATCCCAACGATCCGCGGCGCGCCGACCCGACCGATGAGGAACTCCGTCGCCAGGCGCGCTTCAACAGTCTGGACAACGAGGTGCAGCCGGATCCGGAACTCGGAGAAGGTCCGGTCAGCGGCACCAAGGTTGCCATGTTCGCCGTCGCGGTCGCCGTGGTGCTGGGCGCGCTGTTCTATGGACTGAACAACACGTCGGTGAACCAGGCAGGCACGACACCGCCCACGCAGACCGCACAACAGAACTCGGGCAATCCGGCCACGGCGCCTCCGGGCATGCGTGACGTGACGCCGAAGCCGAACAGCCAGCCCGGCATGACCACAGGAGCGGCGCCGGCGCAGCCCACAAACCCCTCTGCCAACCAGCCGACCGGCCAGCAGAACGACGGCTCGGAGGGCAACAAGAACAGCTATTGAGCGGACGGAGAATGACCAAGCAGCGGACCTCATCGGCCCGCTGCTTTTTGTTTGCGCCCGATCACTTGAACATCTTGTTCAGCTCGCCGCCGGGATAGCCGTTGGCGAACTCGGTGAAGGTACCCTTCTCGGCCATCTCCTTGGCGGCCTTCATCACCCCGGCCCAGGCCATCCGTGCCAGCGAGCCGCCGACGCTGATCCGGCGTACGCCGAGGTCGCCGGCCTCCTGCAACGACAGACCCGGTGCGCCAATCAGAAGATTGACCGGCTTCGGCGCCACCGCCTTTACGACCGCCGCGATGTCATCCTTGGTCTTGATGCCCGGCGCATAGAGAACATCGGCCCCAGCGTTCGAGTAGGCCTGCAGCCGTTCGATCACCAGCTTGATGTCCTGTTGACCCCACAGGAATGCCTCGCAGCGCCCGGTGAGCAAGACGCCGCTGTTGTCGGCGTCGATCGCCTTGCGCGCCGCTTTGATGCGCTCCACCGCGAGCGTGAAGTCGAACAGCGGCTTGGCCGCGTCTCCCGTGGAGTCCTCGATCGACAGCCCGGCGACGCCGGTCTTCACACCGCGCGCGACATTGGCCGCGACGCTGTCGGGCTCGACCGCGAAGCCACCCTCATAATCCGCGTTGACGGGAATATCGACGGCCGCACACAGCGCCGTCAGATGGGTGCAGACGTCGTCGACCGTGACGCGGTTGTCGGCCCGACCGATCGTCCAGGCAAAGCCTGCGCTGGTCGATGCCAGCGCCTTGAAGCCGAGATGTTGTAATGCGCGGCCGCTGCCGACATCAAACGGGTTCGGGATGATGAAGCACCCGCTCTCATGTAGCTTCTTGAAGGCAGCTCGTTTGTCAGCAGTTGTCAGCAGCATTGTCTTCTCCCTATGCCTGGTTGGCCGCGCAGAGATAGGCACGCGCGCTTGTGCGCGCCAGAGCTGCGAACAGGAGGCGCCTCGCCTGATAGCTCGTTACCGCGCCTCGTGAACTGCGCGGCTATCCTTCGGCGCTTGATCACGCTCGTTCATGCCGTAATCCCTGATCACGCTGGCGACGCGCAGGCGATAATTCTCGAAGATCTGCGCGCGGCCCTTGGCCTGGGTGCGGCGATGCTCGACCGTATTGCGCCACGCTTCGACCGCCGCCTCGTCGCGGAAGAACGACAGCGACACGAACTTGCCTTTCTCGGTGATGCTCTCGAACCGTTCCACCGAGATGAAGCCGTCAATCTCCTGCAGGATCGGCTTCAACGCAGCCGCCAGGTCGAAATATTGCTGCCGGTGCTCCGGCTTCGGCCAGACTTCGAAGATCACGGCGATCATGGGTGGCTCCGCACTTATTGTGTTGGCGGCACTATAGCGCGACCTTGCGCAGAAAGGTCCTCTCCTCCGCCAGGATGAACCTGTTTTCTTCCGCGAAATTGAAGTTCGCGACGCCCTCCTCGTCGGTGCGCAGCCGCGCCCGGTAGGCCTCATAGGCGGCAAGGCTTTCGAACGAGATCAGCGCGAATGCGACATTGTTGGTGCCCTCGTGCGGCATCCAGTAGCCGATCAGGTCGCCGCCGCAGCGCGGGATGATCGACAGCCAGTTCCGCGAATACTCCTCGAACATCGCCCGTTTGAATGGATCGAGCTGGTAGCGGATGAAGACGGTGATGGTCATAGGGAACCTCCAATGGTTTCCGCCATTGCAGAGCCAACCGGTCGCGCTCCGTATGGGTCCTCGCAACGGCGACATTGCAAAACACTAGCGGCTTGCTCAACGTCGATGCTTCGGCTAACATCGAACTATGAAAGCAGGACCCGACATCTCCAGGATTGCCGCCCTCGTGGGCGATCCCGCACGCTGCAACATGCTGACCGCGCTGATGACCGGTCGCGCGCTGACCGCGAGTGAGCTGGCGCAGGAGGCCGGCATCACGCCGCAGACGGCGAGCTCGCATCTGGCGAAGCTCGAGGCCGGCGGGCTGGTCGAGCCGGAGAAGCAGGGCCGCCACCGCTATTACCGCCTCACCGATCCCGATGTCGCCGACGTGCTCGAAGGCCTGCAAGGGATCGCAGCCCGTGCCGGCCACATGCGCGTGCGCACTGGTCCGAAGGATCCGGCGCTGCGCCGCGCGCGGGTCTGCTACGACCATCTCGCGGGCGACCTCGGCGTGCAGATGCTCGACAGCATGAAGCGGCAGAAGCTGATCCGCCAGACCAAGCAGGCGATCGAGCTCACCGGCGACGGCAAGCGCTTCATGGCCGAGGAGCTGCAGATCGACGCCGACGCGCTGACGCATCCGCGCCGTCCGGTGTGCAAGGCCTGCCTCGACTGGAGCGAGCGACGGCACCATCTCGCAGGCACATTGGGCGCCGCCATCATGGACCGTTTCACGGAACTGAAGTGGGCCGCGCGCGACGCGACGCCGGGCAGCCGCGTGGTCAATTTTTCGCGAAACGGCGAAAAGCGATTTGCAGCGCTGTTCGGGGCGGGCGAATAACGGCGCGCGTTCGCTCGCGCGCCAGGCCGGCCCGCACGAACGCGTGACATCGCTTCCGGAGCCTTCCATGAATCATCGTCCCTTTGCCGCGGCGCTGTTCGCCGCTCTGCTCGCCTTGCCTTTCGCGCCCGCCTCCGCTGCCGAGCGCGAGCCCTACGGCATCGGGCTCGAAGGCTTCCCTTATCCCTACCCCGTCCACATGCTGCCGCTGGTCAATGACGGCGAGCAGTTGCGGATGGCCTATATGGACGTCGCGCCCGCGCAGCCGAACGGACGTACCGTGGTGCTGCTGCACGGCCGCAACTTTCCCTCCAGCTACTGGGCACCCGTCATCAAGACGCTGACCGATGCCGGCTATCGCGCCGTGGTGCCGGATCAGGTCGGCTTCGGCAAATCTTCGAAGCCGCAAGGCGACCTGCATTTCGACAATCTCGCGCGCAACACGATGACGCTGCTCGATCATCTGCAGATCGCCAAGGCCGACGTCGTCGCGCATTCGATGGGCGGCATGGTCGCGGTGCGCATCGCCCGCGCCTATCCCGATCGCGTCAATCATCTGGTGTTGACCGCGCCGATCGGGCTTGAGGACTACCGGCTCTACGTGCCGCCGACGCCGACCGAGAAGATCCTCGAGCACGAAGACAAGCTGACCGCGGAGGGCTATCGCAAGCAGCTCGAGGCCAATTATGCGCTGAAGCTGCCGCCGGACCAGGTGACGCCGTTCATCGATGCGCGGTTCAACATCAAGGGCAGCGCCGAATATCCGCGCTGGCTGCACGCGTTCGTCGCCTCCGCCCAGATGATCTATCGCGAGCCCGTCGTGCACGAGATACCGCTGCTCACGCAGCCGACGCTGTTCATCATGGGCGCCGACGACCACAACGCGCCGGGCCGGCCGAACGCTCCGGAAGCGCTGCGTCCGAAGATGGGACAGAACGCCGATCTCGCCAAGGCACTGGCGGCGAAGATGCAGAACGCGCGCGCCGAGGTGATTCCGAATACCGGGCACCTGGTCTTTCTCGAAGCGCCCGCGAAGTATGACGAATTGTTGCTGAGCTTCCTTGCGGCGCACTGACGCAGCAAGCGAGTTGCAATGTTCATGTCGCATTCAGCCCCGCGCGTTACGGTTGGCGACAGAGGGCACGGGTTCTGCAATGATCCGGCTCGGCGAATCGGGACTGAATGATTGTTGCGGGCCGCTGGCTGCGGCCCATATCGAAGGAGACGACATGAAATATCTTTTTGCAGCAGCAATTTTGGTCACGACCGCGTTCGCCGGAATGAGCGCGGCTGAGGCCGCTGGCGGTTGCGGCCCCGGCTGGCATCGCGGTCCTTACGGCGGTTGCGTCAGGAATCGCGGCCCCGTCGTGGTCGCTCCGGGCCCCGTCGTCGTGAGGCCGCCGGTTGTGGTGGCGCCGCGTGCACGTGTTTGCCCCTACGGCTTCGTCTGGCGTTACGGCCGCTGCCGCCCGATCTGATCGCGGCACGATACGATCAACCAAACCCCGCCTCGCGCGGGGTTTTTCTTTTGCGACATCCGTCATGCAGGGGCAGCGGCATCACATCACATGAACATCATGTCGCCGTCACCTCCTCCGCAAGCAGCAACAGATCGCGCGTGCGCGTCACCTCCGGCCAGTCGCGGTTGAAATCGTCAACCAGCCGCTTCATGTGATCGCTGCTCGCCGCGCGCTCCAGCGCCGCCTGGTCCGCGAACTGATACGTCGCCTGGTGCAGCGACGGATCGCTCAGGCTCCAGCACCGCCAGGCGCGCTGCGCCCCGAAGGACTTCATCGCGTCAGGCAGATGCTCGCGCGAATACCACGCGTCGAAGGCAGGCCGCTTGGCGGCATCCGTGACTGTGGCGCGGACGACGAAATAGGCAGCAGGCATTGGGCTCCTCCACAGTTTGTTTCGTTGCGCATGCGTGGCGACGCTTATGGCGCTGGTTCACGCAGCCGCCGCATGCTCCATGATATATCCGCATCCTGACAACGCCTGTTCGCGGAGACCACCCATGCCTGCCCGCCATCGCACCGCCCTGTTCGCCATGTTGCTGGCGACCTGCCCCGCCCTGCCGGTCGCGGCCGACGAGATCGTGTTGCCGCGCGAGGCGCAGATCGGGCCGCGGCCGTTCTATCTGGTCGACAAGATGAAGGATGGGCCGCTGAAGCGCGCCCTGAGCCAATGCACCGGCCCGTTCCACAGGACCGACTTCTCGATCGGCCACCGCGGCGCGGCGCTCCAGTTTCCCGAGCACAGCCGGGAATCCTATCTTGCCGCGGCGCGCATGGGCGCCGGCGTGATCGAGTGCGACGTCACCTTCACGAAGGACCGCCAACTGGTCTGCCGTCATTCGCAATGCGACCTGCAGAGCACGACCAACATCCTGACCGTACCGGACCTTGCCGCGAAGTGCTCGCAGCCGTTCAGCCCGGCCGATCCCTTAACCGGCAAGAAGGCCTCCGCGAAGTGCTGCACGTCAGACATCACGCTCGCCGAATTCAAGCGGCTGACCGCGAAGATGGACGGCTTCAATCCGAATGCGACGACGGCGGAAGACTATCAGAGCGGCACGCCGCGCTGGCGCACCGATCTCTATGCCACCACCGGCACCATGATGACGCATGACGAGAGCATCGCACTGATCAAAAGCCTGGGCGCGAAGTTCGTCCCCGAATTGAAGGCGCCGGAAGTGCCGATGCCGTTCGACGGCGACTACACCCAGGAAAAATACGCGACGCAAATGCTCGCCGCCTACAAGGCCGCCGGCATCCCCGCGAGCGACGTGTTTCCGCAGAGCTTCAATCTGAATGACATCCTCTATTGGGTGAAGACCGAACCGGATTTTGCGAAGCAGGCGATCTACCTGGAGGAACGCAGCGGTCTCGACCCCAACCGGCCCGAGACCTGGAAGCCCTCGATGGCGGAATTGAAGGCCTCGGGCGTCGCAATCCTGGGGCCGCCGATCTACGCGATGCTGGCGTTGAACGACAAGGGCGAGATCGTCCCCTCCGCCTACGCCAGGGCCGCGAAGGCCGCGGGCCTCGATCTGATCGGCTGGTCGCTGGAGCGCGACGGGCCGCTCAACAAGGGCGGCGGGTTCTACCACAAGTCGGTGAAGGCAGCGATCGACCGCGATGGCGACACCCTGACCGTGCTCGACGTGCTGGCAAAGCAGGTCGGCGTCCGCGCGATGTTCTCCGACTGGCCGGCGACGACGACGTTCTATGCGAACTGCATGGGGATGAAGTGAGGGTTGGCCGCGCCGACAAGGCGTTGGCGAATACGGCTACGTGCCACGGGCGCCGAGCCAGGGCCGCGCGGCTGCTGTCGATACCGTCATCCTGAGAGGCTGTGAATCTAATTGAAGGTTGGCAGCTTTAGCGGAGAGGGACTGCGGCGGGCAGAGGCTAGCGGTGATTGTTTGATTAGGCGGCGGCCTGCAGCAGGCGGTGTCCGGCCAGGATGTTGTTGGTGAGGGCGAACCAGCGCAGCACCGTTTGGACCTTTTCGAGGCCGCGGACCATAAACCGCTGCAGGCCCCAGTTGCGGAAGCGGGCGTTGATGCACTCTGCCTGGACGCGACGCCTGTAGACTGACTTGCCGTGCGGGCTTCTCATGCGGACGCGCCAGGCGGCGACACCCGGTCCATCCCTGTCGCTCGGCTGATAGGGATCGCGCCGATGCTTGCTGCGTGAAGGTGGCCCGTAGATTTTGATCCCGCGGCCAGCCGCCCACTCGGTATCGTCATTCTTGTTGAAGCCGCCATCGACCAGATGGCGCTTCGGCCATCGGCCATAGCGGCGGTTGATCTTGTCCAGCATCGGCCGGGCCAGGCCGCGGTCGGAACCGACCGTTGTGACGTCGGTGACGAGCACGATCTGACCACCGGCGGCAGTGGAGAGCTGGCAATTGTAGGCGGGACGGAAGCCACCATCGGCCATCTTCATGACGCGAGCATCGGGATCAGTGGTGGAGGCGCGCGGTTCCTTCTGCTTCTCGACCTGCTTCTTGTTGGTCGTGCTGCGCCGTTCGCGCTCGGCCTCGATCTCGGCCAGCTTCTTCAGCGCCGAGGCCACACGCGCCTCGCGTTCACGTGCGGCCCGTTCCTCGGCCGCAACGATCCGCCGGTTGCTGGCTTGCGGATCGTCAGTGGCTTCTTCCTTCAACTGGCGGATCAGCCGTTGCGCCTTGCGCAGCTCTTTGTGAAGCTTCTTGCGGCGACGGAACGATTTGGTCCCAGCCGACGCACGCACCCGGACCCCGTCCTGTGCCACCTCATCCAGGTCGATGACCCCGGCCACCGACAGGCTGGCGACAGTGTCGCTCAACAGCCGATCCAGAAGCTCCGGATGCGCCGTGCGGAAGTCGGCCAAGCCGTGATAGTTGACGCTGACCCCGCCGCACAGCCACCGATAGACGTCGTGGCTCTCACATAACCGCGCCAGCGCCCGCGCGCTGCCAACGCCCTCGCTCGTCGCATAAAGCCATAGCGCCAGCAAAAGCCGCGGGCTCGCCGGCGCCTGTCCCGGCGTGTGGGTGCGGGCTCTGATCGCCTCTTCAAGCTCCTGCAGATCAAGTTTCTCAACGTAGGCCCAGATCACCCGCACCGGGTGGTCGGCAGCCACCAATGCCTCTAGATCGACCGCCCGAAGTTCGATCTGATCGCGCACCGGCTCTCGCATCCGCGGCTCGCCCGCATCGTTCGCACGTGCTCGTGTCTGCTGCGGAAGATCCGAAAAGAGTTCATCGCCGGACATCGTTGCACCTCTCCAGTGTCCACAATCAGGAATCACTGCAAGCGTGCAAACTCAATCAAAATCTGCACAAAGATTCACAGGCTCTGAGGAGCGCGCTCCTGCACGCGTCTCGAAGGATGCACGGCCACCAGCCGAGACGCGCGGAGTCGTAATGCTGAGTTGCCCGACGACGGAAGCGGAATCTTGCCCGTCGGATTGATTTGTCGCAGGCCATCCACGCGCCTCGGCCATCGACCGCCCCTGGTCAATCCGTCCAGCGCGGCACAATGGCGGTCATACTTTGTTCAAAGAACGGATAGACAATCCAACCAAAACAAGAAGGCGGGCTGGGTCGACTTGCGTGGATCAAGCAACCAGAGGAGACAACCATGGCAACACAAGTCAAGCCGGTTCCCGAGGGATTCCACACCGTCACGCCCTATCTCGTCGTCGATGGCGCGGAGAAAATCATCAGCTTCATGAAAGAGGCGTTCGGAGCTCAACCGGTCTTCGAGCCGATGATGCGCCCCGATGGCAAGGTCATGCATGCGGAGTTCAAGATAGGAAACTCGATCGTGATGATCGCCGACTCCTCGGAGCGTGCCCAGGCTACGTCAACCATGCTGTATCTCTACGTGCCCAACGTCGATGCGGTCTATCAGATGGCGCTCAAGGCCGGCGCCACATCGTTGATGGAACCCGCGGATCAATTCTATGGGGACCGCAGCGGCGGCGTGAAGGACCCGGCCGGCAACCACTGGCATATCGGCACACATATCGAGGACGTGCCGCCGGCCGAACTCAAGAAGCGAGCGGCGAACTTCATGAAGCAACAACACAAGGCGGCCTAGGCGAAGGCGTGGCCGTCGCAGGGGGAATTGCCAGCCGCGTAACCCGCATGAGCGGAGCGCTATGCGGGTGAGCCATGCTGCGCTGATGGAGCGTCCCCGGATATCGCTGCGCTTGTCCGGGTTACGCCTCCGCGTAGGTCCGCGCATCAGATCAGCTTCAGTGGCGCATCGTGGACCACGCGAAGGTCGATGCTGCCGATCAGGCGCGCTCGGCGCGCCTCGGCGACACTGATCGCGGCCTCGGTCTGCCGCAGCGTGCTGACGTTCGATCCAAGCGACACGATGCCGCCGAGCACGAGCGCAATCGCTCCGAGTGCTGCGGCCGGACTATCTCCAAGCAGGCCGAGTATCGCGACAATCAACAGCACGAACCCGCCCGCGATTGCGACCTTAGACCCCAGAATGATCCGCCGGCATCGCTCGGCGATCTCGGCGAGGTCCTCGATCCGCTCTTCGAGCTCTGAAATCTCGTCGGTCGGCTCGTCTTCGATCGTCATGTTCAAGCTCTTAAGGCGGCTTAGGCGAAGCCGTAACCCGCCGCAGATCGCTTGGAGCGAAGGTGGTGGGTTACGTGTCGCTAACCCACTCTACGACACCGCTACAACGGCAAATTGTCGTGCTTCTTCGCAGGGATTTCCACCTTCTTGTCCTTCAGCATCGCCAGCGCACGCGCGATCCGCCGCCTGGTTGAATGCGGCATGATCACGTCGTCGATATAGCCGCGCTCGGCGGCGATGAAGGGGGACAGGAAGCGGTCTTCGTATTCCTTGGTGCGCGCGGCGATCTTGTCGGGGTCGCCGATGTCCGAGCGAAAGATGATCTCCACCGCGCCCTTGGCGCCCATCACCGCGATCTGCGCGGTCGGCCAGGCGTAGTTCATGTCGGCGCCGATCTCCTTCGACGCCATGACGTCGAAGGCGCCGCCATAGGCCTTGCGGGTGATGATGGTGACGAGCGGCACCGTGCACTGCGAATAGGCGAACAGCAGCTTGGCGCCGTGCTTGATCAGGCCGCCATATTCCTGCGCGGTGCCCGGCAGGAAGCCCGGCACGTCGACAAAGGTAACGATCGGGATGTTGAAGGCATCGCAGAACCGCACGAACCGCGCGGCCTTGCGCGAGGCATCGCTGTCGAGCACGCCGGCCAGCACCATCGGCTGGTTGGCGACGAAGCCGACGGTGCGCCCGGCGATGCGGCCGAAGCCGGTGACGATATTCTTGGCGAAGGTTTCCGAGATCTCGAAGAAGTCGCCCTCGTCGACGACCTTCAGGATCAGCTCCTTCATGTCGTAGGGCTTGTTCGGATTGTCGGGGATCAGCGTGTCCAAGGACATGTCGAGGCGGCCGACATCGTCAAAGCTCGGCCATTCCGGCACGCCGTCGGTGTTGTTGGATGGCAGGAAGTCGATCAGGCGGCGCATCTGCAAGAGAGCATCGACGTCGTTCTCGAACGCGCCGTCGGCGATCGAGGAGCGGGTGGCGTGCACCGAGGCGCCGCCGAGCTCCTCCGCGGTCACCACCTCGTTGGTGACGGTCTTCACCACGTCCGGGCCGGTGACGAACATGTAGCTGGTGTTCTTCACCATGAAGATGAAGTCGGTCATCGCGGGCGAATAGACGTCGCCGCCGGCGCAGGGGCCCATGATGACGGAGATCTGCGGGATCACGCCCGAGGCGATGACATTGCGGCGGAACACGTAGGAATAGCCTGCGAGCGCTGCGACGCCCTCCTGGATGCGCGCGCCGCCGGCGTCATAGAGGCCGATGATCGGCGCCCTCGCCTTCATCGCCATGTCCTGCAGCTTGGTGATCTTCAGCGCGTGGGTTTCCGACAGCGAGCCGCCGAACACGGTGAAGTCCTTGGCGAAGACGAAGGTCTTGCGGCCGTTGACCGTGCCCCAGCCGGTGACGACGCCGTCGCCGGGGATCTTGGTCTTCTCCATGCCGAACTCGATCGAGCGGTGCTCGACGAACATGTCGAATTCCTCGAACGACCCCTTGTCCAGCAGAAGCTCGATCCGCTCGCGCGCGGTCAGCTTGCCGCGGGCGTGCTGCGCCTCGATGCGCTTCTCGCCGCCGCCAAGCTTGGCGCCGGCGCGCCGTTCTTCGAGGGTATCGAGGATATCTTTCATCTGCTTCCGCCCGTATTAGCTACTGGACCACCGTTTGCGGGATGGTGCCGACGTATTGTCTTGATGCGAACCGGTTCCCACTTCGCCCGGAGACGCTTTAGCACGGCCGTTTCGTAACCGGAAACCGCCTTATGGGCGGGTTGGGGCGCAAAAACGGTAGGATTTTCCGATATCTGGGGAGATGGCAATGACCGAAACGACCGAGGCCGAGACCGGCGCACCGACCGGCGGGGTGCGCACCCTGCTCCGGCTGGAGGGCCTGGTGCTGTTCCTGGGGATGACCGTGCTCTACGCGCAATGGGAGGGCTCGTGGCTAGTCTATGTCCTGCTCTTCCTGGTGCCCGACTTGAGCTTCGCCGCCTATCTCGCCGGCCCCCGGGTCGGCGCCATCGTCTATAACGCGGCCCATGCCTATCTGGCGCCGGTGGCGCTGATGACGCTGGGCTTCGCCAGCGCCGAGCCGCTGGTGCTCTCGATCGCGATGATCTGGCTCGCCCATATCGGGATCGACCGCGCGCTCGGCTACGGGCTGAAATATTCCAGAGGCTTCGGCTTCACCCATCTCGGGCGGATCGGGAAGGACAAATTGACAGGCTGACGGACGCTTGCTGTAGTCGCGCGCCAAGGGCGAACCGCAGACTTTTCCGGGGGCATCCGATGCTGACAGACTGGCGCCTGGCCGCGACGGCCATCCTCTTTTGCTGCGCCGTGCTGTTCACCTGCATCGAGACCAGCGCGCAGCAGATCCCGAAGGAGATTGCCGCCCGCACCGAGATCTACGCCATTCCCTCGCTGACGATCTCCGACCAGCAATTCCTGACCGGCGACAGCAACGGCAAGCCGGTCACGGTCGGTGGCGAACTCAGGATCGCGCAAGGCAGCGGCCGGCTGCCGGTCGTGGTGCTGATGCACGGCTCGAGCGGCGTCGGCAGCGGGATGGACGCCTGGGTGCGCCAGTTCAACGGCATGGGAATCTCGACCTTCGTAATCGACGGCTTCTCCGGCCGCGGCCTGACCGCGACCGGCCCGAACCAGGCGCTGCTCGGCCGGCTCAATCTGATCGTCGACATCTACCGCTCGCTGGAGATCTTGGCGAAGCACCCGCGGGTCGATCCTGATCGCATCGCGCTGATGGGGTTCTCGCGCGGCGGACAGGCGGCGCTCTATGCGAGCCTCGACCGCTTCAACAAGCTCTGGAACAAGTCCGGCGTGCAGTTCGCGGCCTATATCCCGTTCTATCCGGATTGCTCGACCAGCTATTTGGCCGACACCGAAGTCGCAGCGCGTCCGATCCGGATCTTCCACGGAACGCCAGACGACTATAATCCGGTGGCGAGCTGCAAGGCCTATGTCGCGCGCCTCAAAGAGGCCAAGCGCGACGTGGCGCTGACCGAATATCCGGATTCCGCGCACGGCTTCGATTCCGGCCTGCTCGGCAACAACACGGTGGTGGAAGCAACCACCTCGCAAACCGTCCGCCACTGCACCATCAGGGAAGGCGAAGGCGGCGTCTTGATGAACGCGGCAACGCAGGAGCCGTTCAGCTACAAGGATGCCTGCGTCGAGCGCGGCCCGCATGTCGGCGGCAATCCGACCACCGCGATCGAGGCGCGCAAGGCGGTCAGCGACTTCCTGCAGACGCTGTTTGGGCTGGGGTAGCCGCGAGAGCGAATTGGTAGTCACAAAAGGCGGTGAGCTCCCTCTCCCGCTTGCGGGGGAGGGTTGGGGTGGGGGTGTCTCCACGAAGAGAGATCCTTCGTATGGAAAGAGCCCCCACCCACAAGCGGGAGAGGTGAGCAAGTCACGCGAACCTTCGCGCGAACACGACACAGGCGACGACCAGCGCGGTCGCCGCGATCATCGTCCACGGCACCTCTTCGTGCAGCAGCAAGCCGGCCAGCGCGAGGCCGAAGAACGGTTGCAGCAGTTGCAACTGGCCGACGCTGGCGATGCCGCCGAGCGCAAGCCCACGATACCAGAATACGAAGCCGACCAGCATGCTGAAGACAGAGACATAGGCGAGCCCGAGCCAGGCCGGAACGCCGATGCCGTCCCAGCTCGAAGGCAGCGTTGCGATCGTCAACACGAGCACCGGCGGCGCCGAGAGCACCAGCGCCCACGAGATCACCTGCCAGCCGCCGAGCCGGCGCGACAGCGTCGCGCCTTCGGCGTAGCCGAGACCGCAGACGATGATGGCGGCGACCATCAAAAGGTCCCCGGTCAGCGAGGCGGCTCCGCCGTTCGAGATCGCGAATGCCGCCACAGTGGCGCTGCCGAGGCAGGAGAACAGCCAGAACAGCGGCTTCGGCCGCTCGCCGCCGCGCAGCACGCCGAAGATCGCGGTCGACAGCGGCAGCAGGCCGATGAAGACGATCGAATGCGCCGAGGTGATGTGCTGAAGCGCGAGCGCTGTCAGCAGCGGAAAGCCGAGCACGACCCCAAGCGCGGTGATCGTGAGCGACACCAGATCCTCACGCTTCGGCCACGACTGCCGCAGCACCGCGAGCAGTGCCGCCCCCAGCACCGCCGCGATCAGGGCGCGCGCCGCGGTGAGGAACAGCGGCGAAAAGCCGGCGACCGCAACCCGCGTCGCCGGCAGCGAGCCGCTGAAGATGATTACGCCGAGCATGCCGCTGCCCCAGCCGTCGAGCGACACCCTGCTCATCGCCTCGCCCGACACCACTCTCGAATCGGTCATCGCACCTCGCTTTCCGCGCGGGTGAGATAGGTCGAACCACGAGCACGCGGCGCCCCCTCTCCCGCTTGCGGGGGAGGGTTGGGGTGGGGGTATCTCCACAAGGAACGCTCTTCGTGATGGAAAGAGCCCCCACCCGCATTGCATCTCCGATGCAATGCGACCTCCCCCGCAAGCGGGAGAGGTGCAGCGAGTGTGCCGCTGGACCGGTTCAATCGAATCTCATCCTGCTCTTTGCGGCGAACATAACCACCGCGGGCTGGCCAAGGCACTTACAGATCAGTACAATACTGCCAAACTGTATGGGTGAAGGTAGGCATACACTTGCAGCAACCGTTCGACCGCAGCAAGGCGACGCGGACCGCCGACGTGATGAATGCGATCCGCGCCAGAGTGGCGAGCCGTGCGCTGGTCGCCGACGATCGACTGCCCTCGATCAGGAGCTTCGCGGCGAGCATGGGCGTGTCGCCCTCCACCGTGGTCGAAGCATATGACCGGCTGGTCGCCGAGGGCCTGATCCGGGCGAGGCCCGGGTCCGGCTTTTACGTCTCGGCCACCGCGCTGCCGCCGCTGGCGCTGGCGAAGGACCAGCCGCAGCGCGACCGCGCCGTCGATCCGTTCTGGGTGTCGCGGCAGTCGCTCGATAGCGACGGCGCCACGCTGAAGCCGGGCTGCGGCTGGCTGCCGGCCGACTGGATGCCGATAGAGGCACTGCGCCGCGCCCTGCGCAGTCTGGCGCGGGCCGAGGACGCCGCGCTCTCGGACTACGGCGCCACCCGCGGCTCGCTCACGCTGCGCCGGATCCTGATGGCCCGCTTCGCCGACGAAGGACTGGAGCTGCCGGCCGAGCAATTGCTGCTGACCGCCTCCGGCACGCAGGCGATCGATCTGATCTGCCGCTTCCTGCTGCGCCCGGGCGATACCGTGCTGGTCGACGATCCCTGCTACTTCAACTTCCGTGCCCTGCTCCGCGCGCATCAAGTCAAAATCGTCAGCGTGCCTTACACGCCGTCGGGTCCTGATGTCGCGCGCTTCGAGGCAGTCGTCGCCGCCGAGCGGCCGCGCCTCTATGTTACCAACTCGGCGCTGCATAACCCGACCGGCGCGACGCTGTCGCCGCAGACCGCGCACCGGCTGTTGAACGCCGCCGCGACCTACGACCTGACGATCGTCGAGGACGACATCTTCGCCGATTTCGAGCCTGAACCGTCGGCGCGGCTGGCTGCGCTTGATGGGCTCAACCGCGTGATCCGGATCGGCAGTTTCTCCAAGACGCTGTCGGCCTCGGTGCGCTGCGGCTATATCGCCGCGCGCGCCGACTGGATCGAGGACCTGGTCGATCTGCAAGTCGCCACCGGCTTCGGCGGCCCGAGCGCGGTCGCCACCGAGATCATCGGAAGCGTGCTCGCCAGCGGCTTCTATCGCAAGCATGTCGAGGAGCTGCGGCGACGGTTGGCGCGCGCCCGCCGCGACGTCGGCGACAGGCTGCAGCGGCTTGGCATTGCGCCATGGCTGATGCCGCGCGGCGGCTTCTATCTGTGGTGCCGCCTGCCCGCAGGCTGCGACTCCGCCGACGTGGCGCGCGCGGCGCTGGCAGACAATGTCGTGCTCGCGCCGGGCAATGTGTTCAGCGCCTCGCAATCGGCCGCCGCCTTCATGCGCTTCAACGTCGCACAATGCCGCGACCCGAAGGTGATGGCGGCGCTGCAGCGAGCGATCCGGCGCTAATTCGCCCTCGGCGGTCGTCGCGGAACCTACATCGGCGCGGCCGCTGAGAACCTTTGGAACCCTGCTGCGTTGATGGGCATCCATCGTCAGAGGAGGCCAAAGATGTCTCGATCCACACTCGCCGGGGCCAGCCTGGTGCTGCTGTCAATGTGCGTGTCCGCCCCGTCCCCGCAAGCCGCACCCGCCTCGCCCTTCCTTGCCATGGCCGGCTCATGGTCCGGCGGCGGCGTCCTGACCACGTCGGATGGCATGCAAGAACGGCTGCGCTGCCGGGCGAACTACAACGTCGCCGGGGCCGGCGCCGAGCTTCGCTTGTCGCTCAGATGCGCCAGCGAGAGCTATAATTTCGATCTGGCCAGCGAGGTTGAATATCGTGGCGGCGCAATCTCCGGCCAATGGACCGAAGCGAGCCGCAATGCATCCGGAACCATTTCGGGACGCGCAGCCGGCGATCACGTCGAAGCTGCCGCACGCGGTAATAATTTCTCCGCCAATCTGTCGCTGACGACACGCGGCAGCAGACAATCCGTGTCGATCCGACCAGAGCCGAACAGCAGCATAAGAGCGGTTTCACTCTCGCTCACGCGGCACTAGGGCCCGTCAGATCGCGACGATATCGGTGAGGCATTGCTGCGTCACGCTCATTCGCGCGTCGATCTGCGCCTGCGTCTTGCAGTCCATGTTCATCGCGAACACCGTCACCGCATCGCCCTTCTCGACCCAGCCGACCAACCAGCCGAGCGAGCCGTGCGCCTTGTCGGTCAACCCGGTCTTGGCGCGGATCACGGCATCGCCGACCTTGGTCACCGGGAGAATGTCGCGCACCAGCTCCTGACTGCGCTTGGACACCGGAAGCACGCCGCGGCGCAGCCGGTCGACGAAATCGACCTGCTGGATCGGATCGATCCGCAAATTGCCGGACACCCAGAACTGGTCGATGCCGCCGCCGATGTCGCGATTGCCATAGTCGAGCATGTCGACATATGTCTTCATGCGCTCCTCACCGATCCGGCGCGCGATCTCCTGATAGACCGGGAATGCCGACACCGCGATCGCCGAGCGCAGCGTGTGATCCTTGTTCCAGGCGGCGATGCTGCGGGTCACGCCGTCCCACTTGAACACGTCCTTGTCGGGGTCCTGCACCACGCCGGTCTCGAGCGCGATCAGCGAGTTCGGGATCTTGAAGGTCGAGGCCGGCAGCTTGCCCTCGCCCGACCGGTTCTTGTCGCTCGCGATGATCAGGTAGTCCTCGACCTTGTAGCCGACGAACGTGCCGACGGTGCCGAGATCGAAGAACCGCCGCGCGAGATCCTCGCGAAACTCGCTGCGCTGGTAGGACACGTTGGCGAAGCTGCGCGATGGCAGCGTGCTAGCTGCGGCGAGGAGACCGAGCGCATGGCGGCGATTGATCACGGCGGGCCCTGAACAGTTCTTGACGCTGACCACGATGGTTGATGCCATCGTGGTCAAAGGATGGCAATGGGCTTATCTCACCCGGCCCGACAGACGCAGCACGAAGATCAGCACCTCGGCGACCGCCTTGTAGAGCTCAGCCGGAATCTCGTCGCCGAGTTCGACATTGGAGAGTGCGCCGGCCAGCACCTCGTTCTCCTCGATCGGGATGTCATGGGCCTTCGCGACCTCGATGATCTTGGCGCCGATCGTGCCCCTGCCCTTGGCGACGACGCGGGGCGCGCCGGAGTGATCGTAATGCAGGGCGACCGCGAGCTGGGACTTGACGTCGCTCATAGCGCCCGATCCAGGAAATGGCCGGCGCGCGCGGGTGCTGCTTGCGGCGGCACGCCGTCGCGGATCTCGATCTCGCCGGGCGTGAGCTCGGCCCTGGCGAGTGCCTGGCTCAACTCGGCGGCGCCGTCGCGCAACCGCGCCACGGTTGACGGCCGTTCCGCCCACATTCGCACCGATGTACGCTCGCCGCTCAGGGAGACCAGCGCGTGCACCGGCCCCGCCGGCTCGACGTCGAGCGTGAAGCGCGCCCGCCACACCCGCCTGGCCGCCTCGGCGGCCTCGCTGCCGCCATCGCGGGAAATCTCGAACTGCGCCATCGCCGTGCCCTGCGGGGTCAGGAACGGGATTTCGAAATTCCAGCGCGGCGTTATCGCATCGATCTGCGCGCGCAGGGCGTCGCCCCGGTCCGGCAGCGACGCGACCTGCAGCAGCGTCTGCCGCGCAAGTGCGGCATCGGTGTTTTCCATCAAGCGGTGCGCAACGGTCGCAAGCGGCGCGTCTGGCGCGATCGATGGCGCGGCCACGGCCTGCGCCGCCGGCAGCCCGCCGCGGAACGGCGGCGGCGGTGTGTTGGTGCGCGCGATGTCGCCGGTTTGCATGTCCGGTGGACCAGCGCCAGGCCGGGCCGGACCATCGAGCTCATGCAGGGCCTCCTGAAGCAGATTGAGCGCGCCACCTGGTGACGGACCGGCGTCGAGCGCGTCGGCAAGCGCACCGACAAGGCGCGCACCGCCAGGTGCGAGATCCTCCGCGACCGGCACGCGCGCCTGCGGCAACAGGATCTCCTGCACGTCGAAGTCGGGCGCGGCCGGCGGCACCAGGTCTGGCGCTGATCCAAGGTTCGACAGCGGCGCCTCCTGAGCCACCGGCGCGGAGGGCGCGCGGGCAGCATCGCTGGATCCAAGCGACGATTGCAAGGTCTGGCGCAGCACGATCAGGGCGGCCTTGAGGTCGGGCACGTGACCTGTGGGCGGCGCCGCGCCCAAGGCCAGTGAGGCCTCGAACAGCACGCCGGATTTCTGGAACGCGGCCTTGACCGCGTCGCCGCTGAGATTGTCGTCGAGGCTCGTCTGTTGCGCCAATACCTGCGCGATCGCCGCTTGCAGCTTCGGCGGCAGATTGGCCGATGCGATTGCGGCCAGATTGGCAAACAGCGGGCCCTGGCTGTTCTGCGCCGTCGCAGCGCTCTGCACGGCTGCCGTGACGGCGACACGCTCGAGCGGCGTCAGCACGGTCCGGGGCGGTGTAGCATTCGGCTGCGATGTGGTGCCAACGTCGGCCGCCACGGCCGGCGACAGCTTCGCCGCATCGACCGATGCGCCGACTGCCTCCTCACCCGATCCGATCACTTGCAGGCGAACGCCGTCCTGCGTGTTCAAGACGGCAAGCTGCAGGGTTTGGCCCTGCTGCAGCGGCACTTCGGACTGCACGTCGATCGACAGGCTCGCGATCGCGATCCGCACCAGATCGGCGGACAGCACCTTCAGCACCTGAGCGTTGACCACATTGCCCGCTTGCAGGGTGAGGTCCGGCGCAACGCTCCCCGCAGCCTGGGGCACGGGCACCGGCAGCACGGGGTTGATGGTGGTTGCCATGTCGGGGTCTCGGCCGGCCGGTAAGATCGTGCGGCAGGCTAGCCGAGCGCCCTAAACCACTCGTTAACCGCCGGCCGGCCTCAGCGCTTGGAGAATACTCGCCGCGGCCTTGAAATCGACCAGCCGGGCTGCGCGCCGCGCGGCGACCTCCTCATCGATGCCCCACTTCTCGATGTTCCAGTCCTCGTCGACATGCGCGGCGGCCCAGACCTGGTCCTCGTCGCGAAAGCCATGCGCCAGCGCCAACGCCAATAGCGCCGAGCCGGTCAGCGTCGTCACCACATGAACCGCGGCGACCGACCATGGATCAGCCGGAAAGGCACTCCGCGCCGCCGCGATCGCGGCGGCGGGCTGGCCGACATGCATGATCCCCTCGGCGAGGATGAAATGGGCACCGAGCGTGTCGGCGGCCCAGAACATGACCGGGTCCCAATGCGCAGCTTCGCGCGCCACCAATGCCTCGGGATGACCGGCACGATAGAACAGCATGTCGCTGCCGAGAAATTTCGCGGCGTCTTCGGACACCTCGTCGACGCGATCGATCACTCCCTCGACGACGCTGTTGGCAAAGCGCGTCAGCGGCATGGTCAGGGGATCGATGGTCTCGCCCTGCGCATTCCACTCGGCCGCGACCGTGTCGGCGATCGCACGCGTCGGCACGACGATCGGCTTGCCCGAGGGCGAGCGGATCGGCCGGCCGTCGAGCGCAACTGAAAATCCGCCGTCGGCCTCCGCGACACCGGCGCTCTCATAGAAGCGTTTACGCTGGGGCGCACGGGTATGACGCCGCACCGCCTCCTGCGGATCGAACTGGGATTGTCCTGCAACTTCGTCAAAGAGTTCGCGCATCGCGCCGGCCGGCTTTGGTTCCGAGGGATTTGCCTGCAAGATATGTCAGGGACGCCGGCAAATAAAGCTGATGGGATGCGCCAAAATCCTCGCAGGCCTTGAATTCGTCGTTTGGGCTCGCGCGGCCGCGGCCGACGCCGGTTCCGTTCGCTGGAATCGTGGATCCGCAACGCGCGATCCCGCGGGCACGCGGCCCGCTGCCTCGTCATGGGCTATCGGCTCCGGTCGCCGACGAGAAGATTCTTGTAGACCTTTCCGTCCTTCATGATGACCAGGAAATTCTTTGCCGGGTCCTCCACAAGCTTGATGTTGTCGATTGGATTGCCATCGACCAACAGAAGATCGGCCAGCGCACCTTCCTCCACCACGCCCAGCCTGCCCGGATACGGATTTCGAGGTCCCGACATATCGAGCAATTCGGCATTCTCCGAAGTCGCCATGATGAGCGCTTCGGCCGGCGTATACCATCGCGTAAGGGTGGTCAGCATGGCTCCCTGGCGATCGGCCAGCGCTTTCGAGAACAGGACGTCGGTCCCGAATGCCGTCTTCAGTTTGTACTTCTTCGCAAAGCCGTAGACCCTGTCGGTGCCCGCTACGACCTGTCGCATCTTGTCCTGCTCCGCAGGCCCGAGGGCACTGGCGCCGGCCAGATCGACGAAGGGTTGGGTGCTCAGCCATATTCCCTTCTCAGCCATCATGCGCGCTGTCGCATCGTCCATCAGGTGACCGTGTTCGATACATTTCACACCCGCGGCGATCGATCGCTGGATCGCAACCGGCGTATACGCGTGGACAGCGACATAGGTCCCCCAATTCTCGGCCGCTTCCACCGCGGCATGTAGCTCAGCTTCAGTGAACGTCGATACGTCGAGCGGGCTGAATGGCGATGCGACTCCACCGCCGGCGGTGAGCTTGACCTGCGAGGCGCCTTGCATGAGCTGCTCGCGGGCACGCACGCGGACCTCGTCCGGGCTGTCCGCGACCATGCTGCCGCCTATTCTCTCCATGCGGCTGAGCATGCCACCGATCGTCCTCGGCAGTTCGGAAAGCTGGCGGAAGTCGCCATGTCCGCCGGTGATGGTGATGATGGCACCGGATGGGTAGATGCGAGGTCCTGCGACGAGGTCCTCGTCGATTGCCCGCTTGAGCCCAAAGCTCGGTCCGCCCATGTCGCGAACGGTGGTGAAGCCCCGCATGAGCGTGGCCGTGGCCTCCGCCGCCGCGAGCAGGTTCATGTAGCCGACGTCGTCTGAGATCGCGGCCGCCGGCGTCGGACGCACCAGCATCGCATGCCAATGCGCGTCGATCAGACCCGGCATCAGCACCCGTCCATCGCCGGCAATCACTTGCGCATCGGTCGTAATCGCGTCAGTCGAAATCGTCTCGATCTTGTGGTTCCGGACCAGCACGTTGGACGGAGCGGAGAGCGCACCATGCTTCCCATCGAAGATGCGGACGTTCTGGAACAGGATCCCGGAGTCCTGTTCAGCCTGCCCCGGCAGCGAAGTCAGGAGGCCTAGCCCAATCGACGCGATCAGCGCAGTGATCCTGAAGCCTGACGTTCTCGAAGCTGACATGTCCACTCTCCGCCAGGCGCGCCGGGTTCGACATAGGTCTCGCTGTGCACACAGGACCGATCTGATTTTCTGCTGCTGCGTGAGCGTTCTGCCGCTCGCTGATGGATCGAGTACCTAACCGGCGGTTCTGGCGGCAGGCTGCAAGGCATAGGTCAGCCATCCGATGCCGTGTGACAGCAGGTCGATCCCGAGCAGCAACCCGAGCACCCACAGTCCGGTGGCCGGAAATCCGGTCAGGATGATGAGCCCCGCCAAAACGCCGAAGACGCCGGACGCCACCATGATCCAGCCGGACTGCTGCCAATGCCCGATGCCGACCAGCAGGCGCACGATCCCGGACAGCAAGAGCAACAGACCAAGCACGTAAGTCAGGATCAGCGCACTCGTCACCGGCTGGCTCAGCAGGACGATTCCGAATGCAAGATAGAGGGCTCCGAGCACAAGTTGCCATACGAAGCCGCCCCACCCCTTCGTCCAGAAGGCGTGCAGGATCTCGAAGGCGCCGGCGACGATGGCCGTCCAGCCGATAAAGATCGCGCTGATCACGGTGAACAGCGCGACGTCTCCCAGGACGACAAGGCCCGCAAGCACCATGACGATACCGAGCAGAACACACACCCAGAGTGGCGGTGTGGGCAGGCCGCGGAGCATATTGGAGCTGTTCTCATAAGTTGTCATGTTGGTCTCCCGATCTCGAGCGGCCATGCCGTGCTTCGCCATGTCCAGGGAATCGTTGCCCGGCGGAGCCCTCCACCTGATCAGCCCGATCGCTCGCCCTCGTTTGCTGCTTCATCGCCCGGTATCTCTCCCGGCCGGTAGTTCGGCAGCCGCCCGGCGGGAATAACCGCAAGCAGCGCAAGCCCGGCCATGATCAGCAGTCCAATCTTCAACGCGCGCAGCCGCGCCTCGGTGTTGACCCGAACGGCTTCCTCGACCTGCTGCGGCGTTCCGGTCGTACCTTCCAGCACGCTGCGCAACCGGTCGTTGCTGACGAAGGTGATATTGCCGAGATCGACCTGGCTCTGGAGCTCCTTGGTCAGCACCGGGCTCGCCGCGATCTTGCCGAGTGCGATCGTGCTCAAGAGCCCGACAAGAAGAGCTCCTGCAACCGCGGTACCGACCGCAGCCGCCAGATTCTGCGTGGTCCCGCGCAATGACCCGACGTCCCCGGCAAGCTCCTTGGGCGAGGCGGTGACCAGAACATTGAACAGCAACGTCACCAGCGAGCCCTGACCAATGCCGAACAGCACCAGCCCCAGCAGAACGGGGATCTCGCTCCAATCGTTGCGGACGACGAACGCAAGCCACAACAGCGCGATGGTGCAGAGGCCAAAGCCGAAGCGTCCGATCTGGCGCGGTGTCAATTTGTCATAGACATTGACGATCAGCATCGCCGCGACAAAGACGGTCAGATTGAAGGGCATCATCGCAATCGCGGTCGCAATCGGTGAACGTCCCTGCACGATCTGGATGTACAGCGGCACGGTGAAATTCAGTGCGGCTTCGAGCGCCACGACGGCGAACAGCGCGTAGACCGCGCATCTCTCCTCCGGCGAGTCGATCACCTCGAGCGCGAGCAGCGGCGTCTTCCCCGCGGCCTGCTGGCGATGCGTCCACGTCAGGAATGCCTGCCCGAGCACGATGCCGAGCACGATCAGGATCGGTGCCGGCGAAGCGCCCAGCAGATCGAACGGCGCGTTAGGCGTTGCCACGAGCACGCCCCACCCGTTCAGATTATTGAACCCGAAGCTGATAAAAATGATCGCGGTCGCGGCGAGAACAACACCGATCAGATCGATCTGAACATCCGGACGGCCGCGGTCGGCCCGCAAGCGGAAGCTCAGGGCGAAAGCTATCGCCGAGGCGATGATGAGAATTCCGAACGCGGGTCGCCAGCCGATATAGGTTCCGAGCAACCCACCGACCACGAATGCCAGCACGCCAGCAGCAGCCCGCGCCGAGCCCAGCGCGCCCAGGGCGGTCGCCTGCTGGCGCCCGGCATAATTCTCGGCAATCAGGGCAACAAGTGATGGCACGATGACGGCCCCCGCGGCGCCGCAAAGCCCTTGCGCGACAATCATGACGGCGGCCGTGGGGCTGAACGTCATCGTGATCTGCGATATCAGGAACAGCACGACGGCGGCGCGAAAGACCTGCACCGCCCCGAACCTTTGCGCGAGCTTCGCGCCCAGCATCACGAACCCGGCGACGAGCATGGAATAGGCCACGATACCGGTCGCCACCGTGGTCGGCGGCACCCCGAAGCTCGCCACCATGCCTCCCATGGCGACTGGAAGCGACGCAACGTTGAACGACATGATCATCTGACCGAGCGCAATCGCGACCATCGGCACCCATGATGCGCGCTCTTCCTGATGAACGTCGCCGATTGAGATTGCTTGCGTTGCCATCGCGTCCTCCAATCTGCTTTCGGCCTTGCGATCGGTTCGGCTACGGGTAGATCGCTCACTCGAGCACTTGGCTCACTCGTCCGGCTGAGACACGAACAGGTCCATGCCCAGCCGTTGCGACAGGAATTTCGCGGCGAGCTGCCCGCGCACGCTGTTGCCGGCCGCGTCCAGCGGCGGCGCGAAGGTACCGAAACCACCTTTTCCGGGAGACACCGCGACGATGCCACCGCCGATGCCGCTCTTTCCCGGCAGGCCGATGTCGTACAGCCAGTCGCCCGACGTCTCATACAGTCCGGCGGTGACCATGACCGCCAGCGCATAGTGGCAGACCGCCGCATCGACCACGCGCTGCCTGGTGACCGGATTGACTCCGCCGTCGGCCAGCGTCGCCCCCATCACGGCCAGATCCCTGGCGCTCACATTCAGGGAACACTGCCGGGTGTAGAGATCGGTCGCCTGCTTGGCGTCGCAGTAGATCCGGTCATAGCTCTCCAGCAGCCGGGCAATGCTTCGATTGCGGAAATTCGTCTTCGATGCCGACGCATAGACTTCCTCATTGAGCGGAAGCCTACGGCCCGCGAAGCGCGACAGCCCGTCGTGAATGGACCGCCATTGCTCTTCCGCGCTGCTGCCAGGCACGAGGCTTGTGGCCGCGATCGCGCCGGCGTTGACCATCGGGTTGGTGCGTCCCCCGCCCTGCTCGACGGCCGCCAGTGAATTGAACGGGAGCCCCGTCGCATTCGCGCCCAGCCGTGCGCGAGCCTCTTCTGGGCCGATGCTCTCGCACACCAGCGCGAACACGAAGGGCTTCGATACGCTCATGATCGAGAATTCGTGGTCGATGTCGCCGGCGCCATAGATGCGCCCGCTGGTCCCGGCCACGCAGACGCCGAACAACTCGCTCGGCACTCTCGCGAGGGCCGGATAGACCTGCGAATTGTTGCCCTCGTTGTTCGACTTGAAGCGCTGATGGGCTTCGGACACCAGCCTCTGCACCATCTCGGGATCGGGCAGATGCCCCGTCGAGATGTAAGGCCGTTCCGCTTGTTCAGCGATCGAAGGCGGCCACATCGGCTCCTCCTTCCCAGACTCAACCTCTGCGGGCTTAAGTCCATTATCAGCATCGGAAGTAGGCACTCAAAACGTGACGCTGTCAACGACCGTGCTCACCGGGCTGCGGCGCCTGCGCGTTGAAGCATTTTGCGACAAATGCGTCGCGGTGCATGGCGCATCCCGCGGTTCCACCTGTCGGCGTGGGAATATCGTCGTGTCAATCCCGCGCCCTGTTCCCTCGTGCTGCCAGGTAAGCAGAATTGTCCCAATCGTCAGGAGCGCAATTGAATCAAAAGAGCGCACAACGAAGGATTTCCATGGTGGGTGCGCGAGTGTACGATTGCACCCTGCGGATGCGGGCCTGTCACTCGCCCAGGCAACCGGGCTCGCCGGCCGCGTCACTCAAAGAGTGAGGTTGATCATGGTAGCGCACGCGAGCGACGGACAGCTTCTGCTGGCAAAGAAGCTTGGCGGGCTTGTCGCAATCATCCTTGGCTGCTTGCTGACCGCCGTCGGCGCAACATTCGAATCCACCGGGACGCTGGTCATCGGCCTGCTGCTCCTTATCGTCGGAGCAGTCCTGCTCACGCTCAAGATCGTAAGACGTAATCAGGATAGCTCGCTCGGATAGGCCGCCGCTTCCGCTCGTTCGAATCGCCGTAAGCTTGGTGTCGTCGCGGAGTATCGGTGTCGCGGTCTGCCGGGCAATGACGCCACATTCACGTGGCCACGACCAGGCGGCCAACCGTCATGCGGATATGCCTCGGCTGCGCCGGCAAGGCGTGCTCAACAGTTCACGCCTAATCGAGGTTGGCGCACGACCTCGCATAGGCAGCGCGCTCGGCCTGGCTCAAGCCGCTGCCGGCCGCGGCCTCGTCCATGCATCGGCTCATGCGGTCGCCAAACGATGCGCGGCCAGTGGAGCGGACGCTCGGCCGGGTGGGCAGCGCATCCATCTTGGGGATTGCCGGCACCTCGATCCGGGGCGGCGGCGGAGGCCTCGGTGGCGGCGGATTGAAGATCGAGCCGCCCGGCGGAATGGTTTGCGCAAGCACACCGGACGCACCGACCATCCAGATCGCCGCACAGGTCATGATCAGCACGCGTTTCATAAGCGGAATGTGGTCATTTTCCGGCGGCGCTTCAAGTCAAGGGTCGCGTGCTCTGCCGTCACGGTTTCTGATAGATCACGTGACCGGCGCGGATCGTGTACGCCACTTTTGCGAGATTGTAGACGTCGCTCAGCGGATCACCGTCGAGCACGACCACATCGGCGTCGAATCCCTGTTCTACCCGGCCCTTCTTCGCGGCCTTGAAATATTGCGCCGGATTTGTCGTCAGCGCCGCCAGGATCTGACGCTCCGACAGCGCGCGGTGCATCAGCTCATATTCCTTCGTGGTGTCATAAAGCGTCGTGAATCCCACATCGGTGCCAAACAGAACCGGTCCGCCGTTCTCGGAAAACTGCTTGAGCTGATTGACGGTTGCCGCAAGTAAACGGTTCGTCATGGCGGGATCGAGGACGACAGTCGTAAACAGCGACAGGGTCGGAATCAGTGCGACGCCCTGCGCCTTGAAATGCGCGAGCTGCTCCGCGGTATAGCCGCTTTCGCTCGGGACGGTGTGCGCGAGCACGTCGACACCCGCCGTGATGACCGTCTCGACACCGGTCTTGTTCTGCGGATGGGCAAACACCGGCTTGCCCTGCGCATGCGCCACATCGACGGCGGCCTTGGCAACGGCAGGGTCCATGTTCACGACGGGCTTGTTTCCCTTGTAGACACCGGTGAACAGTTTCAGGCCGTCGAGCTTGAGGTTCATGTAGGTGCGCGCAAGCTGCGTGGCCTCGTCCGGCGTCGACGCCTCGGGCAATTGCATCTCCGCCGGCAGATAGGCCGGATGGCCATCCCTCGGGAAGATGCTGCCGACGAGGAAGATATTGGGGCCAGCGACTTCACTCGCGGCAATGCGCCGGCGCAGCGCCAGCGTGTCCCTCGGATCCGAGCCGAGATCCCATACCGTCGTAAAGCCCCATCGCGTCAGCATCTCCTGCATATGCTCGGTCAATGGCGCCGCGGCCACGGCGCCGGCGTTGTGCCAGATGCCTTGCGTGAAATGGACGTGACTGTTCCAGAAACCCGCGACGATCGTCTTGCCGCTGCAATCGATCACCTGCGCATCCGTGGGCACCGGCATGTCGCTCGCCTTGCCGACCGCGCTGATGACGCCGTCGGTCATCACGACCAGGGCATCCGGCAATGGAGCCACGTCGGGCGACGCGTAGAGATTGCCGCCGCGGAGCACGACCGTTTCGGCGTGAGCCGTTACCGTGACGGCGGCCGAGCCAAGCAGCCCGGCGAGCAGCGCCATGCGGAGCAAGATCCTGGTCATACGCAACCCTTTCGATCATGAACGCACGCCGGCCGATGCCGGCGCGTGGCATGATAGCCGCGACGTCCGACACCGCTTTGATCGTCGTTGCGGTCGGCGAAGGCATATTCAACGCCGGTGCCGAGCGCCGATCATTCCTCGGGTGCGTTCTCGATCGGATCGAACCGGTCGGACTCGAGCCCGAGCAGATTCCAGGACTGCTGCATGTGCGGCGGCAGCGGTGCGGTGGCGTCGATTACGCCGCCGCGCGGATGCGGGATCACGATGCGGCGGGCGAGCAGATGCAGGCGGTTCTGCAGACCGCCGGGCAGCGCCCAGTTCTCCTTGTTGAAATATTTGGGATCGCCGACGATCGCGTGATCGATATGCGCCATATGCGCGCGCAGTTGATGCGTCCGGCCGGTCACCGGCTTCAGCGAGACCCAGGCGAGCTTCTGCGCCGAGGTCTCGACCACAGCATAGTAGGTCACCGCGTGACTGGCGCCCTCGTCGCCATGCGCCGCGATCCGCATGATGGTGTCCTCCTCACTCTCCTCCTTGGCGAGATAGGTCGAGATCCGGCCCTGCTTCGGCTTCGGCACGCCGGCGACCAGCGCCCAGTAGATCTTGCGCGCGGAGCGCGAACGGAAAGCGCCAGTCAGATGTGTCGCGGCAAAGCGCGTCTTGGCGACCAGAAGGCAGCCGGACGTTTCCCTGTCGAGGCGATGCACCAGGCGCGGCTTCTGCCCCTTGGTATCGCGCATCACCTCCAGCATCTGGTCGACATGGCGCGTCATGCCGGAGCCTCCCTGCACGGCGAGCCCCGCCGGCTTGTTCAGCACCAGCACGTCGTCGTCCTCGTAGAGGGTCATCTCTTTGAGCGCCTGCAAGGTCCTGGTTTGAGCCTCGGACAGCACGCCCGCCGCCTTAGGCGCGTCGAGCCGCAACGGCGGAATGCGCACACTCTGCCCCTGCTCCAGCCGGTCCTTAGAATCGGCGCGCTTGCCGTTGACCCTGAGCTCGCCTTTGCGGACGATGCGCTGGATATGCGAGAACGACAGGCCCGGAAACCGCGCCTCGAGGAAGCGGTCGACCCGCATGCCGCTTTCGTCCGCCGTCACCGCGACAGTCTGCACCTTGGTTGGTAACGGCAGCTCGCTCTCGCTCTTTGCGGGCCTGGAAACGGCGGACTTCGGCTGCTCCTGCCGATCGCGGCGCGGCTCGGTAAAGCGCGGCGGCTTGGCCGGCGCGCGGTGCGCCGGCGGGCGGTCGCTCGCCTTGCGCTCGTCCGGCTTGCGGCTGCGCTGTCCGGGCCCACCGATCGTCCGATCCTTGCCGCGATCCTTGGCGCGGTCCTTGGATCGGTCCTTGCTGCGGTCCTTGGCGCGATCGCCCGGCGATATCGTTCTCTTGATGCGGCGGCTCATGATGATTTTTCGGCTCCAGACCTGCATTGTGCGTAGCGCAAATGCCCCGAATCGTCACGGCGAAATCGGTGTAAATCCAGCGCTACATCGGCGATGTTCGGCCGGATGCGGCAATCGAGGGGAAGCCTTGCGATGAGACTGACACTATCGGCTTTGGCGACGGCGGCCATGATGATCCCGGGCGTGGCGCTGGCCCAGAGCCCGATGCCGGACGACCTGGCCTGGAAGCTGCTGGAACTCGGCCGCGTGGTCGATCCGCCCAAGACCGCCGCGCTCTTCGCGCCGCTGCAGCAGAAGGAGCCCTATCAGGGCGTCAAAATCGAGCGCGACGTCAAATACGGTCCTGCCGACCGGCATCTGCTCGATGTGTTCACGCCGGAGGCAGCATCGCCGCCGCGGCCAGTGCTGATCTTCGTCCACGGCGGCGGCTTCGTCACGGGCAACAAGCGCAATCCGGGCAGTCCGTTCTACGACAACATCATGCTGTGGGCGGTGAAGAACGGCTTCGTCGGCGTCAACGCCACTTACCGCCTGGCGCCCGCCTTCCCGTGGCCGGCCGGCGCTGAGGACATGGGGACGATCGTGCAATGGGTCTCGGAGAAGATCGGCGAGCGCGGCGGCGATGGTTCACGCATCTTCCTGATGGGCCACTCGGCCGGTGCGGTCCACGTCGCGAGCTATGTCTCCCACCCCGAATTCCACAAGGTCAAAGGCGGCGGCCTTGCCGGCGCGATCATGCTGTCGGGCATCTACGATCTGACGGCGTCTCCGGCCGGCGATGCCGAGCTCGCCTATTACGGCTCCGATCCGTCGCGTTACGCCGAGCGCTCCTCGTTGCAGGGCCTGGTCGCAAGCCCGATCCCATTCATGGTCGCTGCGGCCGAGCTCGATCCGCCACGCTTTGTCGAGCAGTTCGAGCTGTTGAAGCAGGCCACCTGCAAGCGACCGAGCGGCTGCGCCCGCACGTTCATGCTGCCGCAACACAGCCACATGTCGGAGGTCTATTCCATCAACACGACGGAGACGCGGCTGACCGACCAGGTGCTGGAATTCGTGAAGAACGGGAAGTGAGGCGCCCAAGCCTGATGAGATTAGGTTGAGCTGGAACAGCGTCGACAGTTCACCTCTCCCCAACGGGACGAGGTGAACCCGATTCAACCAACACTGATCGCACTTTGGAGTAACATGAACTTATGGGGCCGTCGCAGCGGGCGCGACCAAAATGTCGAAAACAACCCCATGCAAAGTAGCCGGCGGCGGCCGGCGTTCGACCAAGCAACGTTCGACCAAGCAACTTGACGCGTCGGGCAACTCAGGGATATTCTTCTAATATTCCGAAATTGCATAAGTGGTCCTCTCCGCAAGGCCTGTCGCATTTGGTATTTGCGGGCTTGCGCTACTGACGCTTTCGCGCCGCAGGCGGGAAAGGGAGCGCCGCCTTTATTCGCGGCCGCAGCCTCATCTCATCCTGCTCTCGTCTTACTGCGTCATAAGTGCTGTACCTCCTCCTGAGGAGACCGCGAAGCGGGCGTCTCGAAGGATGTAGGCCATAGATGGGGCCTCATGGTTCGAGACGCGCGTTCCGCGCTCCTCACCATGAGGGTTACGGGGCTTGTGACGCAGTAAGACTAGCCGCCGCCCCGCTCTTTCCGGAGCCGCGCCCAGTAATCCAGCCGCTTGCGGATCTCGCGCTCGAAGCCGCGATCGGGCGGATCGTAGAAGGTCTGGCGCCCCAGCGCTTCCGGGAAATAGTCCTGGCCGGAGAAGGCATCGGGCATGTCGTGGTCGTATTGATAGCCGGAGCCGTAGCCCTCAGATTTCATCAGCTTGGTCGGCGAGTTGAGGATATGTCTCGGCGGCAGCAGCGAGCCGCCCTGCTTGGCGGTTTGCATCGCAGCCCCGAACGCGGTGTAGGCCGCGTTCGATTTCGGCGCGGTGGCGAGATAGATCACGGCCTGCGCGATCGCGAGCTCGCCCTCGGGCGAACCGAGGAAATCATAAGCATCCTTCGCGGCGTTGCAGATCACCAGCGCCTGCGGATCGGCGAGCCCGATATCCTCCACCGCCATGCGCACCACGCGCCGCGCCAGGAACAGCGGGTCCTCGCCGGCATCGAACATGCGCGCCAGATAATACAGCGCGGCGTCGGGATCGGAGCCGCGCACCGACTTGTGCAGCGCCGAGATCAGATTGTAGTGACCATCGGCCGACTTGTCGTAGATCGGCGCACGGCGTTGCAGGATGTCCTGCAACTGCGCGGCGTTGAACACCTCGCCCTTGCGCGCGGCGCGCCAGACCTCTTCGGCGAGCGTGAGCGATGCGCGGCCGTCGCCGTCGGCCATCCGCACCAGCACGGCGCGCGCCTCGGCATCGAGCGGCAGCTTCCTGCCCTCGACCTTCTCGGCATTGGCGAACAGTTTTTCGATCGCGGCTGCGTCGAGCGAGTGAAACACCAGCACGCGCGCGCGTGACAGCAGCGCCGCGTTGAGCTCGAACGATGGATTCTCGGTGGTGGCACCGACCAGCACCACCGTGCCGTCCTCCATCACGGGCAGGAAGGAATCCTGCTGCGCACGATTGAAGCGATGCACCTCATCGACGAACAGCAGCGTGCCCTTGCCGGTCTCGCGGCGGGCGCGCGCGGCGTCGAACACCTTCTTGAGGTCGGCGACGCCGGAGAACACCGCCGAAATCTGCTCGAAATGCAGCTCGGTGGCATCAGCGAGCAGCCGCGCCACAGTGGTCTTGCCGGTGCCGGGCGGTCCCCAGAACACCAGCGAGCCCAGCGTGCGCGTCTCCAGCATGCGCGTCAACGCACCGTCGGGACCGAGGATGTGATCCTGGCCGACGACATCGGCAAGTGTCCGCGGCCGCAGCCTGTCCGGGAGCGGATGCGGCGCATCCTGCTCCATTCCCGCCGCAGCGAACAGATTGGACGTCTCGCGTGGTTGCTTCGGGCTCATCCGCCAAGCGTCACGTTGATTTGCTGGCCGGCGCGCACCAGCGTGATCCGCCAGACCCGCGTGCCCGTCTTCGACGCCTTCTCGAGGTCGCTGGTCCGCGCGATCTTCTGGTTGTTGACCGCAAGGATGATATCGCCCTTCTGGAAGCCGACATTGGCCGCCGTACCGTCATCGGCGAGTTCGGTCACCACGACACCCTCGGCGCCCGCGTCGAGATGCAGCTCATCGGCCAACGCCGGCGAGATGTTGGCGACCCTGGCACCCTGGAACGGCGAGCGCGCGGTCAGCACGATCTCGTCGCGGTTGGTGTCGGGCGCGGTCTCCAGCGGCACGGTGAGCTTGACCGGCTTGCCGCCGCGCTGCACGTCGATCTCCGCGGTGCCACCGAGCGGACGGGTCGCGAAGCGATAGTCGAACGCATTGGGATCGTCGATGGGCGTACCGTCGATCGCGACGATCAGATCGGACAGCTTCAGCCCCGCCTTGGCCGCCGGGCTGCTTGGCGCGACGTTGGCGACGAGCGCGCCGGACGGCAGCTTGAGCCCCAGCGTCTCGGCGATCTCGGGCGTCACCGCCTGCAGGCGCGCGCCGAGCCACGGTCGCTTCACCGCCTTGCCGCCGCTCTTGGCCGAGGCCACCACCACGCGCACCATGTTGGCGGGAATCGCAAAGCCGATGCCCTGCGAGCCGCCGGAGCGCGAGAAGATGGCGGTGTTGATGCCGGCGAGCCGGCCGGTCATGTCGACCAGCGCACCGCCTGAATTGCCGGGATTGATCGCGGCATCAGTCTGAATGAAGAATTGGTAATCCGTGATGCCGACCTGGGTGCGCGCCAGCGCGGAGATGATGCCGTGCGTGACGGTCTGACCGACGCCGAACGGGTTGCCGATCGCGAGCACGACGTCGCCGACCTGCAACTGGTCGGAATTCGCGAAGTCGAGCGTCGCGAATTTCTCCTTGTTGGTGTCCTTCAGCCGAAGCACCGCAAGGTCGGTGCGGCTGTCCTTCAGCACGATCTCGGCCTCGTATTCGCGCTTGTCGGCAAGCGAGATCTTCACCTGGTCGGCGCCCTCGATCACGTGATTGTTTGTGACGACGAGACCCGAGGCATCGACCATCACGCCGGAGCCGAGCGAGCGCTGCATCTGCTCGGGCTGCTGGCCCGGCACGCCGAAGAAGCGGCGGAAGATCGGATCGTCGAGGAACGGATTGCGGTTCTGCACCATCTTGGCCGCGTAGACATTGACCACCGCCGGCTGCACCCGCTGCACGATCGGCGCGTAGGAGAGCTGCAGCTCCGCCTGCGAGGACGGGACGCGACGCTCCTGCGCCCCGGCGGGGCCAAGGCTGGCCGTAAAGGCCAGCGCGTACAGGACGGGGATAGCGGCAAAGCGGATGAATCGGAGCATTCTCACCTCTTGCGGAAAAACGCCGGAATATAGGCGTGTTCGTACGGCAATTGAAGGGTATCCGGTCCAATATCTGGCGCCTCGTCGATGGGGTCCGTCGCCCAACCGAACGGTGCAAAACCGGTTCGGGACACGTTGATGCAGGCCGCCAAGCTCCTATGATTGTCGTCATCTCACTGCGCTGCTTGTTGCAGACATACGACAAGCGGAACTGCAAGCCCGGACGGCGCTGTCGTGCGTCAGTCACGATACGCTCCTAGGACTCTGCTCAGTGAGTGGGGACTTCATCTCAACAGGGGAGCGTAAGATGGGTGCGACAAGGTTGGGTGCAATCGCGCTCGGCATGGCGGGAGCCCTCGCCAGCTCGCCGGCACATTCGGAAACGGCCAATAGCGATGCGGAGATCGCGCTGCTCAAGCAGCAGCTCCGCATGCTGGAGCAGAAGATCGACAAGCTGCAGAAGCAGAGCAACGCGAACGCGGCGACGGCGGCCGCCGCGAATGCGCATGCGAAGGCGGCAGATGCAAAGGCATCGAGCGTCGCGAACGCCAATGCGGCCATTCCGGTCAAGGGGCCGACCGCGCCGTCCGGCGCCGTGGTGTCGATGCCGAACAACCGGCCGACGATCTGCACCGCGGACGAACAGAACTGCATCGCGATCACGAGCCGCTTGCACTGGGATGTCGGAGGCTACGACTATCGTCCCAATTCCGTGGGGACATCGCCGCAAAAACTGGACAGCGGCGAGAATGTCCGCCGCGCGCGCATCGGCATCATCGGCAAGTTCCTCAGCGACTGGAATTACGCACTGATCTACGACTTCGGCGGCTCTTCGGATGGCTTCGGCGGCTCAGCGCCGGGATCGTTGCCGGGCGGCGGCGTCTCCGGCGTCGAGAACGCCTATCTGAGCTACACCGGCCTCAAACCGTTCGGCGGCAAGATGGCGATCGAGGGCGGCATCATGGACCTGCCCTACACGCTCGACGAAGCCACGAGCTCCAACGATATCCTGTTCATGGAGCGCGCTTCGGCCGGCGTCGTCGCGACCAACATCGCGGCCGGCGACTTCCGTTCGACCGTCGGCACCCGCTGGTGGAACGACCAGCTCTGGATCGGCGGCTATGTCACCGGACCGACCACGGGTGCGATCCACTCCGCGTCCAGCACCTCGCCGGCCGGAAGCACCGAGCAATATGGCGCAGTCGCCCGCATCGCCGGCAACCCGATCAGCGGCCACGACTACTCGGTGCATATCGGCGTCGACGCGGAATGGCTGATCCAGCCGGCGCGGAATCTGGTGACGCAGGCGCAGACGGTCACGCTCAGCGATCGGCCCGAACTGCGCATCGATCCGACCGTGCTGGCGACCACCGGCGCGATCGCCAACGCGTCGGGGGCGCAGGTCTACAGTGTCGAAGCAGCCGCGACCTATGGCCCGCTGATCCTGCAGGGCGAGTATTTCTGGTTCAATGTCGATCGTGGCGCAAACACCGGCCTGCCGCCGATCGGTGCGCCGAGCCTGAAATTCCAGGGCGGCTACGCGCAAGCCGGCTACGTGCTGACCGGCGAGACGCATACCTACAACGCTTCCGCCGCAGCCTATAACGGTGTCAAACCCGCGCACCCGTTCTCGCTCGACGGCGGCGGCTGGGGTGCCTGGGAAATCGCCGGGCGCATCAGCACGATCGACCTGAATGACCAGATCGGATCGGCAACCGGCATCGCGGGCGGACGGCAGACCGTCTACACCGCCGCGCTGAACTGGTACGTCAACGGCAACATCCGCTTCATGCTGGACTACCTGCATGGCAACGTCGCCAGGCAAGCATCGCCCACCTCGCCCGCCGACGTCGGCTCGAAGTTCGACGCCGTGGCGATGCGCACGCAGGTCGCGTTCTGACACGGCGTGATCGCTGGCGATCATCGTCGCGAAAGCCGGGAGCCGCACCCTGCTCCCGGCTTTCGCTCTGATCTCTTGCGCGGCTCAGGCCGCGCGCTTCGGTTTCCTCGACACCTCCGGCGCCGGCGCACAGGACAACCGCTCCTGGTGGCTCTCGCCCCATGCCTTGAGGATATCGATCACCGGGCGCAGGCTCTCGCCGAGTTCGGACAGCGTGTACTCGACCCGCGGCGGCACCTCGGCATAGACCTTGCGGATCACGAGACCGTCGTCCTCGAGCGCGCGCAATTGCTTGGTCAGCATGCGCTGGGTGATGCCGGGCATCCGCCGCCGTAACTCGCCGAAGCGCTGGGTGCCGGCCTGTAGATGAAACAGGATCACGCCTTTCCATTTGCCGTCGATCAGGTCGAGCGCCGTCTCGACCGCGCAGCCCGGCCGGCGTGCGAAATTCTGCCGTTTCATCGGATTATTCCCAATAGTATCCAAACGGGGACTAGTTCCCTGAATTTACAGTACTTGCCAAGTGGAGGCCAGCGCGACAGTTAAGCAGCAGGCAATCGCCGTCACCAATGGAGACAGGGCATGAAAGCCGTCGGATACCAAAAATCGCTGCCGATCGAGGCGGCGGATTCGCTCGTTGATTTCGAAACCGCAAAGCCGGAGCCGAAGGGTCACGACATCCGCGTCGCGGTGAAGGCGATCTCGGCCAACCCGGTCGACTATAAGGTCCGCAAGCGCGCGGCGCCGCCCGCTGGCGAATACAAGATCCTCGGCTTCGATGCAGCCGGAGTGGTCGACGCGGTCGGCCCCGACGTTAGCCTGTTCAAGCCGGGCGACGAGGTGTTCTATGCCGGATCGATTCAGCGCCAGGGCACCAATTCGGAATTTCACCTGGTCGACGAGCGCATCGTCGGCAGGAAGCCCAAATCCCTGTCATTCGCGCAGGCCGCGGCGCTGCCGCTGACCTCGATCACTGCATGGGAATTGCTGTTCGATCGGCTCGGCGCGGTGCCGGGCAAGAGCCTCGATCCGCGCACACTCCTCATCATGGGCGGCGCCGGCGGCGTCGGCTCGATCCTGGTCCAGCTCGCGCGCCGTCTTACCGGCCTCACCGTGGTGGCGACCGCGGCGCGCCCGGAGTCCGCGAAATGGTGCCTCGATCTCGGCGCGCATGCGGTGATCGATCATGCCAAGCCGATGAAGGAGCAGATCGAGAAGCTGAAGCTGCCGCCGGTCGGGCTGGTCGCCAGCCTCACCTTCACCGATCAGCACTACAAGGCGATCGCCGACTTCATCGCGCCGCAGGGCAAGTTCGGCCTGATCGACGATCCGCCGGAGTTCAACGTCGCGGTGTTCAAGGGCAAGGCGGTATCGGTGCACTGGGAATCGATGTTCACGCGCTCCTCGTTCCAGACGCCTGACATGATCGCGCAGAATCATCTGCTCAATGACGTCTCGGACCTGATCGACAAGGGCGTGCTGCGCACCACCCTCGACCAAACCTTCGGCACCATCAACGCCGCCAACCTCAAGCGCGCCCACGCGCTGCTCGAAAGCGGCAAGTCGCGCGGCAAGATCGTGCTGGAGGGCTGGTAGGACACTTCGGAAGCTGCCTAGGGCAATCGCACTTGGGAGAAAAACGCCCTGTGGCCCATCCTTCGAGACGGCCGCGTTGCGGCCTCCTCAGAGCCTGTGAATCTTTGTGCAGATTTTGATTGAGTTTGCACGCTTGCAGTGATTCCTGATTGTGGACACTGGAGAGGTGCAACGATGTCCGGCGATGAACTCTTTTCGGATCTTCCGCAGCAGACACGAGCACGTGCGAACGATGCGGGCGAGCCGCGGATGCGAGAGCCGGTGCGCGATCAGATCGAACTTCGGGCGGTCGATCTAGAGGCATTGGTGGCTGCCGACCACCCGGTGCGGGTGATCTGGGCCTACGTTGAGAAACTTGATCTGCAGGAGCTTGAAGAGGCGATCAGAGCCCGCACCCACACGCCGGGACAGGCGCCGGCGAGCCCGCGGCTTTTGCTGGCGCTATGGCTTTATGCGACGAGCGAGGGCGTTGGCAGCGCGCGGGCGCTGGCGCGGTTATGTGAGAGCCACGACGTCTATCGGTGGCTGTGCGGCGGGGTCAGCGTCAACTATCACGGCTTGGCCGACTTCCGCACGGCGCATCCGGAGCTTCTGGATCGGCTGTTGAGCGACACTGTCGCCAGCCTGTCGGTGGCCGGGGTCATCGACCTGGATGAGGTGGCACAGGACGGGGTCCGGGTGCGTGCGTCGGCTGGGACCAAATCGTTCCGTCGCCGCAAGAAGCTTCACAAAGAGCTGCGCAAGGCGCAACGGCTGATCCGCCAGTTGAAGGAAGAAGCCACTGACGATCCGCAAGCCAGCAACCGGCGGATCGTTGCGGCCGAGGAACGGGCCGCACGTGAACGCGAGGCGCGTGTGGCCTCGGCGCTGAAGAAGCTGGCCGAGATCGAGGCCGAGCGCGAACGGCGCAGCACGACCAACAAGAAGCAGGTCGAGAAGCAGAAGGAACCGCGCGCCTCCACCACTGATCCCGATGCTCGCGTCATGAAGATGGCCGATGGTGGCTTCCGTCCCGCCTACAATTGCCAGCTCTCCACTGCCGCCGGTGGTCAGATCGTGCTCGTCACCGACGTCACAACGGTCGGTTCCGACCGCGGCCTGGCCCGGCCGATGCTGGACAAGATCAACCGCCGCTATGGCCGATGGCCGAAGCGCCATCTGGTCGATGGCGGCTTCAACAAGAATGACGATACCGAGTGGGCGGCTGGCCGCGGGATCAAAATCTACGGGCCACCTTCACGCAGCAAGCATCGGCGCGATCCCTATCAGCCGAGCGACAGGGATGGACCGGGTGTCGCCGCCTGGCGCGTCCGCATGAGAAGCCCGCACGGCAAGTCAGTCTACAGGCGTCGCGTCCAGGCAGAGTGCATCAACGCCCGCTTCCGCAACTGGGGCCTGCAGCGGTTTATGGTCCGCGGCCTCGAAAAGGTCCAAACGGTGCTGCGCTGGTTCGCCCTCACCAACAACATCCTGGCCGGACACCGCCTGCTGCAGGCCGCCGCCTAATCAAACAATCACCGCTAGCCTCTGCCCGCCGCAGTCCCTCTCCGCTAAAGCTGCCAACCTTCAATTAGATTCACAGCCTCTCAGGATGAGGTCTAGTGTTGCGGCACAATGGTAGACCCTCATGGTGAGGAGCGCCGCATGCGGCGCGTCTCGAACCACGAGGCCGAGGACGTGCGCAGCCGCCCAAGGCGGCATATGCGACAGCAGCCTGCGGACCGGCCCATAGTTTTGCCAAGCGCACGACATAGCCTGTATATATTCCGGCACGATCACCCCGTTCTAAATCCGGCCGACGCAAGAAGCGGCTGGAGCGGCGGTGACCCCTTGCGGGGATGGGAGGAAGCCGATGAGTTTGCTCACGGCCGATCCGTCACGGATCGATCCGGACTGGATGACGCGGGCATTGCGCAAAGCCGGCATGATCCGCCAAGCGCGGGTCGTCGATCTCGCCTGCAAGCCGGTCGGCAATGGTCTCGTCGGAGACAGTTATCGATTTCGTCTGACCTATGACGAAGATCAGCCGCAAGCGCCCGCCACCGTTATCGGCAAATTCCCCGCTGCAAATCCCGACAGCCGACGCTCCGGGTCCGCGCACATGCTCTATCTTCGCGAGGTCGCGTTCTATCGCGAGCTGGCGAGCACGGTCGCCATTCACACCCCGCGACCGATCCTCGCCGAGATCGATCCGGCGACGGACGACTTCACATTGATCCTGGAGGATCTGGCGCCCGCACGCCAAGGCGACCAGCTCGCCGGATGCTCGATCGCGGACTGCCAGACGGCGATGGCCGAAGCCGCCGCCTTGCATGCGCCGCGATGGGGCGATCCGACCCTGGACGCGGTGCCTTGTTTTGCAGTTGCCGCAGGCAAGCGAAAGGATTTCCGCGCCACGTTGCCCGCCATCATCGGTCACTACAAGGATCGATATCGCGGTGTGATCGAGCCGGAATTCCTCGATCTCATCGACCGGCTTCCGGATGCGATGCCGCGCTACCAATCGGATAGGTCGACGCCGCGCACTCTGCAACATGCCGACTTCAGGCTCGACAACATCCTGTTTGACGTGCGGGGCAATACCCAGCCGATGGCGACGCTGGATTGGCAGACGCTGACGGTCGGTCCAGGCATCGTTGACGTCAGCTATTTTCTGTCGGCCGGCATTGATCCGTCCGAACGGCGACTTCACGAACTCGATCTGGTGCAGTTCTATCATGCGGAGCTGATCCGTCGCGGCGTACGAGGCTATGACTGGGATCATTGCTGGCGGGATTATCGCCGCTACACCTTGCATGGGATCATGATGGGCGTGGTCTCCGCTCTCAGCGTCCAGCGCTCAGAGCGCGGCGACGCTCTTTTCCTGAAGATGACGGAAGGCGCCTGCGCGCAGGCGCTGGACCACGACAGTTTCGGATTCTGGCAGGATTAGAGCGTCCAACGACGCTGATACGGTCCGCGTGAGGAAACACGCCCGACAAGAACACATCGAAGGGGATCCGCGTGCTCAACAAACTTGACGACTTCCCAATCCACCAGACGCCAGAACCGATTGCGGTTCCGTTCACCAGCGACCGCAATGTCTATGATCGAACCTGGTTCAACGGCTACACGGCCGACGGCGCCTATTATTTCGGGATCGGCATCGCGATCTATCCGCACCGCAGGATTCTCGATTGCGCCTTCAGCGTGGTGGAACGCGGGGGACGACAACACTGCTTTTTCGGTTCGCGGCGCGCTCCGATCGAACGAACTGACATGCAGGTTGGTCCGTTCCGGCTGGAAATTATCGAACCGATGTTGCGGACCCGCGTCGTGCTTGACGACAATGCGACCGGCCTGGCGTGCGACCTGACGTTCTCCGCGCGCACGGCGGCGATCCAGGAAGCGCGGCAGACGCTTTGGTCGGGCGACCGTCGCGTCATGGACTCGACCCGGTTCGACCAGTTCGGCCGCTGGCGCGGTGTCGTTCGCCATCCCGATGGCGAGATCAAGGTGGATGATCGATCGTGCTACGGCACCAAGGATCGCTCCTGGGGCGTTCGCAGCGTCGGCGAACGGGATATCGGAGGCGCACCGATGCCGCCGCCGAGCGTGTTCTTCCTCTGGGCGCCGCTGTTCTGGGACGATCACATATCGCACGCCATCTTTTTCGATGGGACGCGTGGCGAAGCGCTGGTCCGCGAAGGCTTTACCGCGCCGCTCTATTCGAGCGAAGCTGAGATCCCCGGCGTCGTCGACGGACGTGATCGCCGTATGGCGACCGCACGCCACCGCGTGGAATACGTTCAGAACACACGGCTGGCACGACATGCCGAGATCGACCTCGTCGACATCGACGGCCAGACGAGCACCATCGCGCTCGACCCGATCCTCAAATTCCAGATGAAGGGCCTTGGCTACGGTCATCCGCAATGGGGCCAGGGCATGTGGAAGGGCGAGCTGGAGGTCGGCGGCGAATCGTTCGATCCCACGACGCTCGATCCGCTGGCCCGCGAGAACGTGCACGTGCAGCAGGTGGTCCGCGCGCGCCAGGGCGACCAGACCGGGATCGGAGTCCTGGAGCAATTGTGCTTCGGCCCCTACCGTCCCGCCGGCTTCAGCGATTTCCTCGATGGAGCCAAAGGCTAGCGCTGCGATATAGCGGGACTCCCGCTTACGGACGTCCGTCTCAAACTGGCAGTACGCCCTCGACGAAGATCAGCCGCCGCTCCAGCGCGCCCGCAGTTTCAGCGCCGCGGCATATTCGGGTGATGCGTACCATTCGCGCAAGATCGCCATCGTCGGAAATTCGACGATGACGATGGCCTTCGGCGATGGACCGCCCTCGACCACTTCGGCCGCGCCGCCACGCACGATGTAACGGCCGCCATATTGCGCGATGGTGCTTGCCGCCAGCGAGCGATAAGCCTCGAACGCGACTGGGTCCCGCATCTCGACTTCGGAAATCGCATAGGCCGGCATGCGTCCTCACGCGATGGTGTTGACGATACCGCCTTCGGCGCGGAGCGCGGCGCCGTTGGTCGCCGATGCCTGTTTCGAGCAGACGTAGACCACGAGGTTGGCGATCTCTTCGGTGCTGGCCAGGCGCTGCAGCAGCGAGGTCGGCCGGTGCTGCTTGACGAAACTGGAAGCCGCGTCATCGACCGACTGGCCGTTCTGCTTCGCCAGATCCTTGACGAACGCCCCCACCCCCTCCGACATGGTCGGCCCGGGCAGCACGGAGTTGACCGTGACGGCCGCGCCTTTGGTCAATTGCGCGAGCTCGCGGGCGATCGCAAGCTGCGCGGTCTTGGTCATGCCGTAGTGGATCATCTCGGTCGGGATGTTGAGACCGGATTCCGAGGAGATGAAGACGATACGGCCCCAATTGCGCTTCAGCATCCCCTGCATGTAGCCGCGCGACAGCCGCACGCCCGACATCACGTTGACGTCGAAGAAGCGATCCCAATCCTCGTCGGGAATGTCGAAGAAGTCCTTCGGCTCGAAGATGCCGGCGTTATTGACGAGGATATCGACCTCGGGCACGGCTGCGAGCAGCGCCTTGCAGCCGGCGGCGGTCGAGACGTCGGCGGCGATGCCGCGCACCTTGCCGCCCGGCACCGCCTTTGCGATCGCCGCAACGGCGGCATCGACCTTGGCCTGGCCGCGGCCGTTGATGATGACATCCGCCCCCGTCCCTGCGAGGCCCCTTGCGATCGCATTGCCGATGCCTGCAGTCGAGCCGGTCACCAGCGCCGTCTTCCCGGAAAGGTCGATTTTCATTGGAAGATCTCCAGTCTGCCGTGCAGGAGATATTTGCGTGCTCGCGCGTTGCCGCAAGCCGGATGCGGGAACGACAGACTCACAAAAAAACGGCGCCCGAAGGCGCCGCTTTCGAAACCTTGGCTCGAGGCGAGCTTACGCCGCCTCGGCTTCCTTCTCCTGCGTCGGGCCGGAGTCCTGGCCCTTGGCATCGACGTCGCGATCGACGAACTCGATCACGGCCATCGCCGCGTTGTCGCCGTAGCGGAAGCCGGCCTTGATGATGCGGGTGTAGCCGCCCTGGCGATCCTTGTAGCGGGGCGCCAGCGTGTCGAACAGCTTCTTGACCTGGTCGACGTCGCGCAGCTCGGAGATCGCCTGACGGCGCAGCGCCAGACCGCCCTTCTTGCCGAGGGTGACGAGCTTCTCGACGATCGGCCGCAGCTCCTTGGCCTTCGGCAGCGTGGTGACGATCTGCTCGTGCTTGATCAGCGCGGCCGCCATGTTGGCGAACATCGCACGCCGATGCTCGGCGGTGCGGTTGAGCTTCCGATGAACCTTGCCGTGACGCATTGACTTATTCCTTTTTCAATTCTGTCGCGGTGGTTCAGCGACAAGTTTCCCAGGTGGGCTTCCTGCGTTCGCCCAAGACGCGAGTAGCGAATAGTGAATGGCGAATGGCTTCCATTCGCTATTCCCTAATCGCTATTCGCTCAGTAGTGATCCTCGAAGCGCTTGGCGAGCTCGTCGATGTTCTCCGGCGGCCAGCCCGGCACTTCCATGCCGAGATGCAGACCCATCTGGGCCAGCACTTCCTTGATCTCGTTCAGCGACTTGCGGCCGAAGTTCGGAGTGCGGAGCATTTCCGCTTCCGACTTCTGCACGAGATCGCCGATGTAGACGATGTTGTCGTTCTTCAGGCAGTTTGCCGAGCGCACCGACAGCTCGAGCTCGTCGACCTTCTTGAGGAACGCCGGATTGAAGGCGAGATCGGGGATGATCTCCTGCGCGACTTCCTTGCGCGGCTCCTCGAAGTTGACGAACACGTTGAGCTGATCCTGCAGGATGCGCGCGGCATAGGCCACCGCGTCCTCCGGCGAGATCGCGCCGTTGGTCTCGATCGTCATGGTCAGCTTGTCGTAGTCGAGGATCTGACCCTCACGGGTGTTCTCGACCTTGTAGGAGACCTTGCGGACCGGCGAGAACAGGCTGTCGACCGGGATCAGGCCGATCGGCGCATCCTCGGGACGGTTGCGCTCGGCGGCGACGTAGCCCTTGCCGGTCGTGACCGTGAACTCCATGCGGATCTCGGCGCCGTCGTCCAGCGTGCAGAGCTGCAGCTCGGGGTTGAGGACGGTGACGTCCCCGACGGTCTGGATGTCGCCGGCGGTGACCGCGCCCGGGCCCTGCTTCTTCACGACCATACGCTTCGGGCCTTCGCCCTGCATCTTGATCGAGATGTCCTTGATGTTGAGCACGATGTCGGTGACGTCCTCACGAACGCCAGCGATCGAGGAGAACTCGTGCAGAACGCCGTCGATGTGCACCGACTGCACCGCCGCGCCCTGCAGCGAGGACAACAGGATGCGGCGCAGCGCGTTACCGAGCGTCTGGCCGAAGCCACGCTCGAGCGGCTCGGCGACGACGGTGGCGAACCGGGACGCGTCCGAGCCCGGCGTCACCTGCAGCTTGTTCGGTCGAATGAGTTCTTGCCAATTTTTCTGGATCGTCACTGTTTCACCCATGTGCCAGTCGAATGGACGAGCCTGGCGTTGGAGATCGCGGAACAGTCCGCGCGGTCAATTCCAAAAACGATCGCGAGCGGCCGGGCCGCCCGCGATTTCAATCAAACACGCCGGCGCTTGCGCGGGCGGCAGCCATTGTGCGGGATCGTGGTCACGTCGCGGATCGAGGTGACGGTGAAGCCCGCAGCCTGCAGCGCACGGAGCGCCGACTCCCGGCCCGAACCTGGACCGGCCACTTCAACCTCCAGCGTGCGCATGCCGTGCTCCTGCGCCTTCTTGGAGACGTCTTCCGCCGCGACCTGCGCGGCATAGGGTGTCGATTTGCGCGAGCCCTTGAAGCCCATGGTGCCCGCCGACGACCAGGCGATCGTGTTGCCCTGCGCGTCGGTGATGGTGATGGTCGTGTTGTTGAACGACGAATTCACGTGCGCGATGCCGGAGGCGATGTTCTTGCGTTCGCGGCGGCGTACGCGGGTGGCTTCCTTGCCCATTTCTAACCTTTCCTGTGATCTCAGACGCCGCCGTAACGCCAGCGGCTACACCTAAAAAGCGATGAGCGAACGGCGGGCAGCGAATAGGACCTATTCGCCGCCCTTTGTTCGCTATTCGCCAAATTACTTCTTCTTGCCGGCGATCGCCTTGGCCGGCCCCTTGCGCGTACGCGCATTGGTGTGGGTCCGCTGGCCGCGCACCGGCAGACCGCGGCGATGGCGCAGGCCGCGATAGCAGCCGAGGTCCATCAGACGCTTGATGTTGATGCCAACCTCGCGACGGAGGTCGCCCTCAACCAAATAGTCGCGGTCGATGACTTCGCGGATCTGCAGGACTTCCTGGTCGGTCAACTGGTTGACGCGACGGTCCAGCGGAATCTTGACCTTCTCCATGATGTCGGCGGCGTTCTTCTGGCCGATGCCATGGATGTACTGAAGCGCGATCAGCACGCGCTTGTTGGTGGGAATGTTGACGCCGGCAATACGGGCCACGGACTTCTCTCCTGTCGCCGATCCATCACGGATACGGGCTTCTCAAGTTCTTGCTTTCGCGGGCAAGGTGTCCACAAACGCGAACACGACGCCCTTCCCCTCATGTCCTTTGGGGCCCGGCATCGTCATAAACTATCCGACTTGGATGCGGGGCTTATTAAAGGATTCATGTCGGTTTCGTCAACCGCTCCTAACGCTTAGCTCGCTTTTTCGTGAGCTTTTTTGCTGCCTTCTTGGCGGTTTTCCTGCCCTTCCCGGCAGCCTTGGCCTTGGCCACCTTTTTGGCCTTCTTGGCGACCTTGGCAGCCTTCCGGGCCGGTTTGGCGGTCTTTTTGGCGCCCTTGGCGGCCTTTTTGGCTGCCCTGGACGTCGCCGCAGCCTTCTTGGCGGGCCTCGCAGCCGGCTTGGCGGGCTTCTTAGCCGCCGCGGCGGTGGATTTGGCCGATTCGGCAGCCTTCGGTTCCAGCGCGCCGATCGCGGTCAGGATCCGGTTGATCTCCCGGGTGACGTGCTCGATGGTCATCATGCCATCGACGGTCAGGAGCTTCCGCCGCTCCGAGTAATAGTGAATCAGCGGCTCCGTCAGCGATCGGTACTGCGCGAGGCGCTTGGTCAACACTTCCGGCGTATCGTCGAGCCGGACCTCCTCCCCGCGCGCCCGGGTCTCCTCGGCACGCTTCTCAACTCGGTCCAGCAGCGCGCTCTCGTTCACGCGCAGTTCGACGACCGCGTCGAGCTTGAGATGCTTCTTCCTGAGCAGTTCGTCGAGCGCGTGGGCCTGCGGAACCGTGCGCGGGAAGCCATCCAGGATGAAACCCTTCTTGGCGTCGGGCTGTTCGATGCGGTCGGCGATGATCCCGACCACGACCTCGTCGGGCACCAGGCCGCCATTGGCCATGATCTCCTTGGCCTGCAGCCCGATCGGCGTGCCGGCGGCCACCGCCGCGCGCAGCATCTCGCCGGTCGAGAGCTGCACGATGCCGTGCTTATGGACCAGCCGCTGCGCCTGGGTCCCCTTGCCCGAGCCCGGCGGCCCCAAAAGGATCAATCTCATGACTAATTCGCCCCCCGGCCAGGTGAACGCGAGCCGCACACCCGAGTTTTGAGTTTGGTACCGCCACGCACCCCGATCAGCGGCGACGACCCCTGAGCTTCGACTTCCTGATCAGCCCTTCATACTGATGGGCGAGCAGATAACCCTGAACCTGCGCCACGGTATCCATCGTCACGCTGACGACGATCAAGAGCGACGTGCCACCAAAGTAGAACGGCACCGAGGCGTAGGAAATCAGAATCTCCGGAATCAGACAGACGATAGCAAGATAGATCGCGCCGAGCACCGTGATCCGCGACAGCACGTAGTCGATATATTCGGCGGTGCGTTCGCCGGGCCGGATGCCCGGAATGAAACCGCCATGCTTCTTCAGATTGTCGGCGGTCTCGGTCGGGTTGAACACGATCGCGGTGTAGAAGAACGCGAAGAACACGATCAGCGCGAGATAAAGGATCAGGAACAGCGGCCGACCATGGCCGAGCTGGGTGGTGATCCACTGGAACCATTCCGGCCCTTTGCCCGCGTTGAAGTTTGCGACCGTGGTCGGCAGCAGCAGCAGCGACGAGGCGAAGATCGGCGGAATCACGCCCGAGGTGTTGAGCTTGAGCGGCAGATGCGAGGACTGGCCCTCGAACATCTTGTTGCCGACCTGGCGCTTCGGATACTGGATCAGCAGCCGGCGCTGCGCCCGCTCCATGAACACGATGAAGGCGATCACCGCGACCGCCATCACGATGACGATCAGGATCAGGCCGGTTGACATCGCGCCCTGGCGGCCGAGTTCGAGCATGTTGGCGAGCGCCGACGGCAGCTCGGCGACGATGCCGGACAGGATGATCAGCGAGATACCGTTGCCGATGCCGCGCGAGGTGATCTGCTCGCCGAGCCACATCAGGAACATGGTGCCGCCGGTCAGCGTGATCGCGGTCGAGAGGCGGAAGAACAGGCCGGGGTCGCTGACGACATTGCCGGCGCCTTCGAGGCCAACCGCGATGCCGTAGGACTGGAAAAGGGCCAGGATCACCGTGAGGTAGCGGGTGTACTGGTTCAGCGTCTTGCGGCCCGCCTCGCCTTCCTTCTTCAGGGCCTCGAGCTGCGGCGAAACGGTGGTGAGGAGCTGGATGATGATCGATGCCGAGATGTACGGCATGATGTTCAGCGCGAAGATCGCCATGCGGTGGATGCCGCCGCCGGCGAACATGTTGAACATGCCGAGGATGCCGCCGGCCTGGGTGCGGAACACCTGTTCCCAGATGTTGGGATCGATGCCGGGCAGCGGGATATAGGTCCCCAGCCGATAAACAAGCAGCGCACCCAGGGTGAACCAGATGCGCTTCTTCAGCTCGTCAGCCTTCGCCAGAGCTCCGAAATTGAGGTTTGCTGCAAGTTGTTCGGCTGCTGAGACCATGTTTCGGCTTCTCCCGGAGCCCCCTTTCGCCGACGCCCCCAAGAGAACAGTTCTCCCCGGGGTGGTCGGCAGACACCGGACATTATCTGGTGCTCGGCCGCGATAAGTCCATCATTCGATCTGCGGATCGCCCGCGTCTGGCGCGGGCAATGACGCAGATGTTACGCCGCCTCGCCTTCTTCCTTCTTGGCGGGGGCAAGGATCTTGACCGAGCCGCCAGCCTTCTCGACGGCGGCAATGGCCGACTTGGAGGCGCCATGCACCTCGATGGTCAGCTTGGCCTTGATCTCGCCGCGGCCGAGCAGCCGCAGGCCGTCCTTGGCGCGACGCAGCACGCCGGCCTTCACCAGCGATTCTGCGTTCACGGTCGCAGACGTATCGACCAGCTTGTTGTCGATCGCTTCCTGCAGACGGTCGAGATTGATCTCGGCGAAGTCGAGCTTGAAGATGTTGTTGAAGCCGCGCTTGGGCAGACGGCGATGCATCGGCATCTGGCCGCCTTCGAACCCCTTGATGCGGACGCCCGAACGCGCGGTCTGGCCCTTGCCGCCGCGGCCCGAAGTCTTGCCCTTGCCGGAACCGATGCCACGGCCGACACGCATCCGCTTCTTGCGGGCGCCGGCGTTGTCGGCGATATCGCTGAGCTTCATCGCCCTTCTCCTTATATCTTGCTTACTCGCCGACGACGCGGACGAGATGCTGGACCTTGCTGATCATGCCGCGAACTTCAGGGGTGTCCTGCAGTTCAGCGACCCGGCCGATCTTGTTGAGCTTGAGGCCGATCAGCGTCGAACGCTGCGAGTGATGGCGGCGGATTGCGCTGCCGATCTGCTCGACCTTGATCGTCTTGCTGGCCTTGGCCATGACAATAACTCCAAATAGCGCGCTGGTTTCCCGCGCGGGTTATTCCGCCACCACTTCGGCGTCGCCGCCGACGCGGCGCGACTGCAGGGTGGAGACCTTGATGTTGCGGCGGGCTGCCACCGAGCGCGGCGAATCCTGATGCTTCAGCGCGTCGAAGGTTGCGCGGACCATGTTGTAGGGATTCGACGAGCCGATCGACTTCGCCACCACGTCCTGGATGCCGAGCGTCTCGAACACCGCGCGCATCGGGCCACCGGCGATGATGCCGGTACCGGCCGGAGCGGCGCGCAGATAGACGCGGCCGGCGCCGTGACGGCCGGCGATGTCGTGGTGTAGCGTGCGACCTTCGCGCAGCGCGACGCGCGTCAGGTTCCGCTTGGCCGACTCGGTCGCCTTGCGGATCGCCTCGGGAACTTCGCGCGCCTTGCCGTGGCCGAAACCGACCCGGCCCTTCTGGTCGCCGATCACGACCAGCGCCGCAAAGCCGAAGCGCTTGCCGCCCTTCACGACCTTCGCCACGCGATTGATGTGGACGAGCTTGTCGACGAACTCGCTGTCGCGCTCCTCGCGCTCCCTGCTCCGTTCGCGTCCGCCGCGTTCGCGTTCACCTGCCATGGTGTTTTCCAATCTCTAGGAGGCCTGCGCCTCTTTCCTCGTAATCGTTCGATTCGTTTAGAAGCTCAATCCGCCTTCGCGCGCCGCATCCGCGAGCGCCTTGACGCGCCCGTGATAGATGTAGGCGCCGCGATCGAACACGACTTCCTTGACACCCTTCTGCGCCGCACGCTCCGCCAGGAGCTTGCCGACCGCCTTCGCCGCATCGATGTCGGCGCCGGTCTTGCCGGAGTCGCGCATCGTCTTCTCCAGCGACGAGGCGGACGCCAGCGTCTCGCCCTTCTGGTCGTCGATGACCTGGGCGTAGATGTGCTTCGACGAGCGGAACACCGACAGCCGCGGACGGCCGCCTGCCGAGCGGCGAAGCGCAAGGCGCACGCGCTGCTTGCGCCGGGCATTCGTAACCTTGAGTGACATGACCGGCTCCGTTACTTCTTCTTGCCTTCCTTGCGGAAGATGAATTCGTTGGCGTACTTCACGCCCTTGCCCTTGTAGGGCTCCGGCGGACGGTAGGCGCGGATCTCCGCGGCCACCTGGCCGACACGCTGCGGATCGTTGCCGGTGATCGTGATCTCGGTCGGCTTCGGCACCGCGATGGTGATGCCTTCCGGGATCGCATAGACCACGTCGTGGCTGTAGCCGAGCGCGAGCTGCAGGTTCTTGCCCTGCATCGCGGCGCGGTAGCCGACGCCGGTGATCTCGAGCTTCTTCTCGAAGCCCTTGGTGACGCCCTCGACGAGATTGGCCACCTGCGCGCGCGCGGTGCCGTACATCGCCTGTGCGCGGTTGGTCTTGACGCGCGGAGCGACCTTGATCTGGCTGTTGTCGAACTTCACCTCGACGTCGTCATGCACGACGAACTGAAGCTGGCCCTTCGGCCCCTTCACCTTTACCGTCTGGCCCTCGACAGTCGCCGTCACACCCGACGGGATCGTCACCGGCCGCTTGCCGATACGTGACATCGTAAAATTCCTTCCTCAGAACACCGTGAAGAGAACTTCGCCGCCCACGTTCGCCTCGCGCGCCTCGTGGTCGGCCATAATTCCCTTCGGCGTCGACAACACCGAAATGCCGAGACCGTTGTTCACGCGCGGCAGGTTCTTCACCGAGGCGTAAACGCGGCGGCCCGGCTTCGACACCCGCTCGATCTCGCGGATGACGGGCTCGCCGTCGAAATACTTCAGCTCGATCTCGAGCTCGCTGCGGCCGCTCGCATGCTCGACGCTGGCGTAGCCGCGGATGTAACCCTCGGCCTTCAGCACCTCGAGCACGTTGGCACGCATCTTCGAGCCGGGGCTCGAGACCTTGGACTTCGAGCGCATCTGCGCATTGCGGATGCGGGTGATGAGATCGGAGATCGGATCGTGCGTAGACATGGTTCCGACCCTCCCTTACCAGCTCGACTTCACAAGCCCGGGAACCAGGCCCTTGGAGCCGAGTTCACGCAGCGCGATGCGCGACAGCTTGTTCTTGCGATAGTTCGAGCGCGGGCGCCCGGTCAGCTCGCAGCGGTTGCGGATGCGCGTCGGCGACGAGTTGCGCGGCATCTCGGCGAGCTTCAGCGTCGCCGCGAAGCGCTCTTCCATCGGCTTGGTCTTGTCGGCGATGATCGCCTTCAGCTTCTCGCGGCGCGGAGCGGCGTTCTTCGCCATCCGCTTGCGCCGGTTGTTCTTCTCGACTGAACTCTTCTTTGCCATGCTTGGCTCCTGGGTATCCGCGTTTGAGTGGCTTTGTCTCAGCTACTCACTGCCGGAACGGGAAATTGAAAGCGGTCAACAAGGCGCGCGCCTCGTCGTCGTTCTTGGCGGTGGTGCAGACCGTGATGTCCATGCCACGCGCTTCCGAGACCTTGTCGAAGTCGATCTCGGGGAAAATGATGTGCTCCTTGATGCCGAGCGAATAGTTGCCGCGGCCGTCGAAGCTCTTCGGGTTCAGGCCGCGGAAGTCACGGACGCGGGGCAGCGCCACGTTCACCAGGCGGTCGATGAACTCGTACATATGGGCCTTGCGCAGCGTGACCTTGCAACCGATCGGCTGGTTCTCACGCAGCTTGAAGGTCGCGATCGCGACGCGCGAATAGGTCACGATCGCCTTCTGGCCGGCGATCAGGGTCAGCTCGGCAGCGGCGGTCTCGGCCTTCTTGCGGTCGTTGACGGAGTCACCGACGCCCATGTTCAGCACGACCTTGTCCAGGCGCGGAACCTGCATCACGTTCGCATAGCCGAATTTCTCGGTCATCATGCCGCGGATCTTCTTGTCATACTCCGCGCGGAGGCGCGGCACGTAAGCGGTATCAGCCATCGATCTCTGCTCCCGAGCTCTTGGCAACACGAACCTTCTTGCCATCGGCATGAATCTTGAACCCGATGCGGGTCGGCTTTCCGTCCTTGCCGACATACGCAATGTTCGACAGGTGGATCGGCGCCTCCTTGGAGATGATGCCGCCCTCCTGGGACTGGGTCTGCTTCTGGTGACGCTTCACCATGTTGATGCCGCGGACGAGAGCCTTGTTCTCGTCCGGACGCACCTCGAACACCTCGCCGGTGCGACCCTTGTCGCGGCCGGTGAGCACCATCACCTTGTCGCCTTTGCGGATCTTGGCAGCCATCACAGCACCTCCGGCGCGAGCGAAATGATCTTCATGTGGTTCTTGGCGCGAAGCTCGCGCGGCACCGGCCCGAAGATACGGGTGCCGACCGGCTCCGACTGGTTGTTGATCAGCACGGCGGCGTTGCGGTCGAAACGGATGACCGAACCGTCGGCGCGGCGGATGTCCTTGCGGACCCGCACCACGACGGCCTTCATTACGTCGCCCTTCTTCACCTTGCCACGCGGAATGGCTTCCTTGATCGACACAACGATAATGTCGCCCACGGTGGCATAGCGACGCTTGGAGCCTCCAAGCACCTTGATGCACATGACACGGCGTGCGCCTGAATTATCGGCCACGTCGAGGTTGGTCTGCATCTGAATCATTGATGCACCTCGTCCTCTTTCTGCGCTTTAGCGCGCTCAAAATTTCCCTGAAATTCCTCGGCTAGGCCGAAGCAATCAGGCCGTTTTCTTGTGTTCGCCCCGGACCACGGTCCAGCGCTTCAGCTTCGAGATCGGCTTCGATTCCTCGATCCAGACCACGTCACCCGGCTTGAACTGGCTGTCCTCGTCGTGCGCGTGGTAGTTCTTGGAACGGCGGATCGTCTTCTTGTAGATCGGATGGGTGAAACGGCGATCGACGCGCACCACCACCGTCTTGGCTTGCTTGTCGCTGACGACCACGCCCTGCAGAGTACGTTTCGGCATAGCTGGCCCCTTACTTCTTCTTCGCGCGCTGCTCGGCAGCGATGGTCTTGATACGGGCGATGTCGCGGCGGGCTTCCCGCATCCGCGATGTGTTCTCCAGCTGACCGGTGGCGCGCTGGAAGCGGAGGTTGAAGCGCTCCTTCTTCAGGTTGAGGATCGCATCTTCCCGCTGGTCGTCGCTCATCGCGCGAATGTCTTCAACTTTCATCTCGGCCATGGCGATTACTCCGCAATGCGCGCGACGAAGCGCGTCTTGATCGGCAGCTTGGCGGCGGCGAGCGACAGCGCTTCCTTCGCGGTCTGCACCGGCACGCCGTCGATTTCGAACATCACGCGGCCCGGCTTGACGCGGACCACCCACAATTCCGGCGAACCCTTGCCGGAGCCCATGCGGACTTCGGCAGGCTTCTTCGACACCGGTACGTCCGGAAACACGCGGATCCAGACCCGGCCGGCGCGCTTCATGTGACGGGTCAGCGCGCGGCGGGCGGCTTCGATCTGGCGGGCGGTGACGCGCTCAGGCTCCATCGCCTTCAGGCCGAACTGGCCGAACGCCAACGTCGCGCCAGAGGTCGCAACGCCGTGGATACGGCCCTTATGCGCCTTCCGGAACTTCGTTTTCTTAGGTTGCATCATGGCTTTAAGCCCTCAAATTCCTGCTTTGCCTCAAGCGGCGGCCGCATCGCGGCGCGAACGCGGGGTGTCGCCTTCGGCCATCTTCTTGTCCTGGGCCATCGGATCGTGCTCGAGGATCTCGCCCTTGAAGATCCAGACCTTGACGCCACAGGTGCCGAAGGTCGTGAACGCGGTGGCAACGCCGTAGTCGACGTCGGCGCGCAGCGTGTGCAGCGGCACGCGGCCCTCGCGGTACCACTCCATGCGCGCGATTTCAGCGCCGCCAAGACGGCCCGAGCAGTTGATGCGGATGCCTTCGGCACCAAGGCGCATCGCCGACTGCACGGCGCGCTTCATGGCGCGGCGGAACGCAACGCGGCGCTCGAGCTGCTGGGCGATCGATTCGGCGACCAGGGTCGCGTCGAGCTCCGGCTTGCGGATTTCGACGATATTGATCACGACGTCGGACGAGGTGATGTCGGCGACCTTCTTGCGCAGCTTGTCGATGTCGGCGCCCTTCTTGCCGATCACCACGCCCGGACGCGCCGAGTGGATCGTCACGCGGCACTTCTTGTGCGGACGCTCGATCACGATGCGCGCCACAGCCGCCTGCTTGAGCTCCTTGTGCAGGATCTCGCGGATCTTGACGTCCTCGTGCAGCAGCTTGCCGTATTCCTGCTTGCCGGCGAACCAACGGGAATCCCAGGTCCGGTTGATGCCGAGACGCAGCCCGATTGGATTGATCTTTTGACCCATCGTCTTCTCCTGCGCCCTTAAGCGCTTGCCTCGGCCTCGACCTGACGAACCACGATGGTCAGGTGCGAGAACGGTTTGTACACACGGCCCGAACGGCCACGACCACGCGGCGCAAAGCGCTTCATCACGAGACCATTGCCGACATGCGCCTCGGCAACGACGAGATCGTCGACATCGAGGTCATGGTTGTTCTCGGCGTTCGCGATCGCCGATTCCAGGCACTTCTTGACGTCGACCGCGATCCGCTTGCGCGAGAACTGCAGGTCGGCGAGCGCAGCAGACGCCTTGCGGCCGCGGATTAGCTGCGCCACCAGGTTGAGCTTCTGCGGGCTGACGCGCAGCATGCGGGCGACGGCCTTGGCCTCATTGTCCGCGAGGCTACGTTCGCGCTTTGGTTTGCTCATCGTCTATTCCTCAAGCCTTCTTGGCTTTCTTGTCGCCCGAATGGCCGTGGAAGGTCCGGGTCGGCGAGAACTCGCCGAACTTGTGACCCACCATTTCCTCGTTGACCGCGACCGGCACATGCTTCTGGCCGTTGTAGACGCCGAACGTCAGGCCGACGAACTGCGGCAGGATGGTCGAGCGGCGGCTCCAGATCTTGATGACGTCGTGACGGCCGGACGCGCGCGCGGCATCTGCCTTCTTGAGCAGAGAGCCTTCGACGAACGGGCCTTTCCAGACTGAACGAACCATGTCCGGCGTTCCTTACTTCTTCCGCTTGTGGCGGCTTAGGAGAATGAATTTGTTGGTCGACTTGTTGGTGCGGGTCTTCTTGCCCTTGGTCGGCTTGCCCCACGGAGTAACCGGGTGACGACCGCCCGAGGTACGACCTTCACCACCGCCGTGCGGGTGATCGATCGGGTTCATGACGACGCCGCGGTTGTGCGGACGCCAGCCGAGCCAGCGGGTCCGACCGGCCTTGCCGATCGAGATGTTCATGTGATCCGGGTTCGAGACCGCGCCGATCGTGCCGCGGCAACGGCCATGCACCAGACGCTGCTCGCCCGAGTTCAGACGGATGATCACGTAGTCCTGGTCGCGGCCGACGATCTGAGCGTAGGTACCGGCCGAGCGCGCGAGCTGCCCGCCCTTGCCGATCTTCAGCTCGATATTGTGCACGATCGTGCCGACCGGCATGTTGCCGAGCGGCATGACGTTGCCGGGCTTCACGTCGACATAGTTGCCGGCGACGACCGTGTCGCCCGCCGCCAGACGCTGCGGCGCCAGGATGTAGGCCTGCTCGCCGTCCTGGTACTTGATCAGCGCAATGAACGCGGTGCGGTTCGGATCATATTCCAGCCGCTCCACGGTCGCCGGCACGTCCACCTTGTCACGGCGGAAGTCGACGGTGCGGTAGGCCTTCTTGTGGCCGCCACCGCGGAAGCGCACGGTGATGCGGCCGGTGTTGTTGCGGCCGCCCTTGCCGAGCTTGCCCTCGGTCAGCGTCTTCACCGGCTTGCCCTTGTAGAGCGCCGAACGATCGACCATGACCAGCTGGCGCTGGCCCGGCGTCGTGGGATTGTAGGTTTTCAATGCCATCGTCGTTGCGCCTTATAGTCCGGTAGTCACGTCGATCCGGTGGCCCTCTTCCAGGGTCACGATCGCGCGCTTGGTATCCGACTGCGAGCCGAGATTGCCGCGGAACACCTTGGTCTTGCCCTTGCGAACGAGGGTGTTGACGCTCTTCACCTTGACGTCGAACAGCTTCTCGATCGCTTCCTTGATCTGCGGCTTGGTGGCCTTGCCGGAGACCTTGAACAGCACCTTGTTGTGCTCGGAGGCAAGCGTCGCCTTTTCAGTCACGACAGGAGCGACGATCACATCGTAGTGGCGCGGATCAATATTCTTCATTTGAAGCGCGCCTCCAGCGCATCAACCGCAGCCTTGGTCAGCACCAGCTTCTGGCGGCGGAGAATGTCGTAGACGTTGATGCCCTGGATGGGCAGCACGTCGATGTTCGGGATGTTGCGGGCCGCGGTCGCGAAACCGGCATTCAGCTCCGCGCCGTCGATGATCAGCGCGTTGGTGAGCCCGAGGCCGGAGAAGTGACCGAGCAGCGCCTTGGTCTTGGCTTCCTTGACCGCCGCGCTGTCGATCACGACAAGCCCGCCGTCCTTGGCCTTGGCCGACAGCGCATGCTTCAGCGCGAGCGCACGCACCTTCTTCGGCAAATCGGTCGCATGCGAGCGAACGACCGGACCGAATGCACGGCCACCGCCGCGGAACTGCGGCACGCGCGCCGAGCCGTGACGGGCGCCGCCGGTGCCCTTCTGCTTGTACATCTTCTTGCCGGTGCGCCAGATCTCGGCGCGGCCCTTGGCCTTGTGGGTGCCGGCCTGGCGCTTGTTGAGCTGCCACTGCACGCAGCGCTGGATGATGTCGGCGCGGGGCTCGAGACCGAAGATCGCGTCCGAGAGCTGAACCGATCCGGCGTCCTTGCCTTCAAGGGTCGTGACTTTCAGTTCCATCTCACGCGCCCTCCTTCTCGGCCGCAGCCTCGGCAGCTTCGCCGCCGGCAACCTTGAACTTGCCGGGCTTCGGGGCTTCCTTCGGCAGCGGCTTCTTCACCGCGTCGCGCACCGAGATCCAGCCGCCCTTGGAGCCGGGGACGGCACCTTCGACGAGGATCAGGCCGCGCTCGACGTCGGTCTGCACCACGCGCAGATTGAGCGTGGTGATGCGATCGACGCCCATGTGACCGGGCATCTTCTTGTTCTTCCAGGTCTTGCCGGGATCCTGACGACCACCGGTCGAACCGATCGAACGGTGCGAGATCGACACGCCGTGGGTGGCGCGCAGACCGCCGAAGTTCCAGCGCTTCATACCGCCGGCAAAACCCTTACCGACCGAGGTGCCGGTCACGTCGACAAACTGGCCGACCACGAAATGGTCCGCCTGGATTTCCGCGCCCACCGGGATCAGCGAGTCCTCGGACACGCGGAACTCGGCGACCTTGCGCTTGGGCTCGACCTTGGCGACCGCGAACTGGCCGCGTTCGGCCTTGGGCATGTACACGGTCTTGCGGGTGCCGGCGCCGAGCTGAAGGGCGACGTAGCCGTTCTTCTCGGTCGTGCGGTGGCCCAACACCTGGCAGTTGCCCAGCTTCAGCACGGTCACAGGGATATGCTCGCCGGCCTCTGTAAAGACCCGCGTCATCCCGACCTTTTGTGCGATCACTCCGGAGCGCATCGGCGTGCTTCCTGTCTTTCTGTCCGCAAGCGGCGGACGTAAAAATCCAAATCCTTAGAGCTTGATCTCGACGTCGACACCGGCGGCCAGGTCGAGCTTCATCAGCGCATCGACGGTCTGCGGGGTCGGGTCGACAATGTCGAGAAGGCGCTTGTGGGTGCGCATCTCGAATTGCTCGCGGCTCTTCTTGTCAACGTGCGGCGAACGGTTGACGGTAAACTTCTCGATGCGGGTCGGCAGCGGAATGGGTCCGCGAACCTGCGCACCGGTGCGCTTCGCCGTGTTCACGATCTCACGGGTCGACGTATCGAGGATTCGATGGTCGAACGCCTTGAGACGGATGCGAATGTTTTGGCCGTTCATTGCCGTATTCTTTCTTTAGTGAGTGGCGAGTAGCGAATAGCGAATGGAGTGATCCACCCGCTACTCGCCATTCCCTATTCGCGTTCTTACTCGATGATCGCGGCGACGACGCCGGCGCCGACGGTGCGGCCGCCTTCGCGGATCGCGAAGCGCAGCTTCTCTTCCATCGCGATCGGCACGATCAGGTGCACTTCCATCGCGATGTTGTCACCCGGCATCACCATCTCGGTGCCTTCCGGCAGGTGCACGACGCCGGTCACGTCGGTGGTGCGGAAGTAGAACTGCGGACGGTAGTTCGTGAAGAACGGAGTGTGACGACCGCCCTCTTCCTTGGTGAGGATGTAGGCCTCAGCCTTGAACTTGGTGTGCGGCTTGACCGAACCGGGCTTGCACAGCACCTGACCGCGCTCGACTTCCTCGCGCTTGGTGCCGCGGAGCAGCGCACCGATGTTGTCGCCAGCCTGGCCCTGATCGAGCAGCTTGCGGAACATTTCGACGCCGGTGACGATGGTCTTCTGGGTCTCGCGGATGCCGACGATTTCGATTTCGTCGCCAACCTTGACGATGCCGCGTTCGACACGACCGGTGACCACGGTGCCACGGCCCGAGATCGAGAACACGTCTTCAACCGGCATCAGGAACGGCTGGTCGACCGGACGCTCCGGCTGCGGAATGTACTCGTCGACATTGCGCATCAGCTCGAGGATGGCATCGTGGCCGAGCTTCTTGTCCTTGTCTTCGAGGGCGGCGAGCGCCGAACCCTTGATGATCGGGATCTTGTCGCCCGGGAATTCGTACTTCGAGAGCAGCTCGCGGACTTCGAGCTCGACGAGCTCGAGCAGCTCCGGATCGTCGACCATGTCGCACTTGTTGAGGAACACGACGAGCGCGGGCACGCCGACCTGGCGGGCGAGCAGGATGTGCTCGCGGGTCTGCGGCATCGGGCCGTCAGCGGCCGACACGACCAGGATCGCACCGTCCATCTGGGCAGCGCCGGTGATCATGTTCTTCACGTAGTCGGCGTGGCCGGGGCAGTCGACGTGGGCATAGTGACGGTTGGTCGTCTCGTACTCGACGTGCGCGGTCGAGATGGTGATGCCGCGCGCCTTCTCTTCCGGCGCCTTGTCGATCTGGTCGTAGGCGGTGAACGTTGCACCGCCGGTTTCTGCTAGCACCTTGGTAATCGCTGCGGTCAGCGAGGTCTTGCCATGGTCGACGTGACCGATGGTGCCGATGTTGCAGTGCGGTTTGGTACGTTCGAATTTTGCTTTGGCCATTTGACTCTCCGTTCAATCGTTGACTGCCGTCAACGACAATCAGGCAAACTTCTTCTGGACTTCAGCCGACACGTTCGCCGGGGCTTCGGCGTAGTGATCGAACTGCATGGTGAAGGTCGCGCGACCCTGGCTCATCGAGCGCAGGTTGTTCACGTAACCGAACATGTTCATGAGCGGCACCATCGCATTGATGACGTTGGCGTTGCCGCGCATGTCTTGGCCCTGGATCTGGCCGCGCCGCGAATTCAGGTCGCCGATGACCGAACCGGTGTAGTCTTCCGGGGTCACGACCTCGACCTTCATGATCGGCTCGAGCAGAACAGACTTGCCCATCTGCAGCGCCTCGCGGAAGCAGGCGCGCGTGGCGATTTCGAAGGCCAGCGCCGACGAGTCGACGTCGTGGAACTTGCCGTCGATCAACTGCACCTTGACGTCGACCACCGGGAAGCCGGCGACCACGCCCGAGGACAGCACGCTCTCCAGACCCTTTTCGACGCCGGGGATGTATTCCTTCGGCACCGCGCCGCCGACGATCTTCGACTCGAACTCGTAGCCCTTGCCGGCTTCGTTCGGCTCGACGATCAGCGTCACGGCAGCAAACTGTCCGGTACCGCCGGTCTGCTTCTTGTGCGTATAGCTGTGCTCGACCCGCTTGGTGACACGCTCGCGGAACGCCACCTGCGGCGCGCCGATATTGGCGTCGACCTTGTAGGTGCGCTTGAGGATGTCGACCTTGATGTCGAGATGGAGCTCGCCCATGCCCTTGAGGATGGTCTGGCCGGACTCGTGATCGGTCGACACGCGGAAGGACGGATCCTCCGCGGCGAGCTTGGCGAGCGCCACGCCCAGCTTCTCCTGGTCGGCCTTCGACTTCGGCTCGATCGCGATCTCGATCACCGGCTCCGGGAATTCCATCTTCTCGAGGATGACCTGATGGGTCGGATCGCACAGCGTGTCACCGGTGCGCGCTTCCTTCAGGCCTGCCAGCGCGACGATGTCGCCGGCATAGGCTTCCTTGATGTCTTCGCGGTTATTCGCATGCATCAGCAGCATGCGCCCGATACGCTCCTTCTTCTCGCGGGTCGAGTTCACCACGCCGGTGCCCGACTGCAGAATGCCGGAATAGATGCGGCAGAAGGTGATGGTGCCGACGAACGGGTCGTCCATGATCTTGAACGCGAGCAGCGAGAGCGGCTCCTTGTCGTCTGCCTTGCGCACGACCTCGTTGCCGCGGTCGTCGGTGCCCTTGATCGCGGGCACGTCCAGCGGCGACGGCAGATAGTCGACGACGGCGTCGAGCAGCGGCTGCACGCCCTTGTTCTTGAACGCGGAACCGCACAGCACCGGATAGAATGCGCCGGTCAGCACCGCCTTGCGGATCAACCGCTTCAGCGTCGCCTCGTCCGGCTCCTTGCCGTCGAGGTAAGCGGCCATGGCGTCGTCGTCGAGCTCGACGGCGGCCTCCACCATCTTCTCGCGATATTCCTTGGCCTGGTCGACGAGATCGGCCGGGATGTCGACATAGTCGAACTTGGCGCCGAGCGATTCATCGTTCCAGATGACGCCCTGCATCTTCACGAGGTCGACGAGACCCTTGAAGTTGTTCTCGGCACCGATCGGAAGCTGGATCGCGATCGGCTTGGCACCGAGGCGGTCGACGATATCGGACAGGCACTTGAAGAAGTCGGCGCCGGTCTTGTCCATCTTGTTGGCGAAGACGATACGCGGCACCTTGTACTTGTCGCCCTGACGCCACACGGTCTCGGTCTGCGGCTCGACGCCCTGGTTGGAGTCGAGGACGCAAACGGCGCCGTCGAGCACGCGCAGCGAACGCTCGACCTCAATGGTGAAGTCGACGTGGCCGGGGGTGTCGATGATGTTCAGGCGCTTGCCGTTCCAGAACGCGGTGGTCGCAGCCGAGGTGATCGTGATGCCACGCTCCTGCTCCTGCTCCATCCAGTCCATCGTCGCGGCACCTTCGTGCACTTCGCCGATCTTGTGGCTCTTGCCGGTGTAATAGAGGATGCGCTCGGTGGTCGTGGTCTTGCCGGCGTCGATATGCGCCATGATACCGAAGTTGCGGTAGTCCTCGATGGCATGTTGGCGGGGCATGAGACTGTTCCTTAGATTCCGTTATTCGCCTTACCAGCGATAGTGCGAGAAGGCGCGGTTGGCTTCCGCCATCCGGTGCACGTCTTCACGCTTCTTGACGGCGTTCCCGCGATTGTTCGACGCGTCCAGCAACTCCGCCGAGAGCCGCTCCGTCATGGTCTTCTCGTTGCGCTCGCGCGCGGCCGAGATCAGCCAGCGGATGCCGAGCGCCTGGCGGCGCACCGAACGGACTTCGACCGGCACCTGGTAGGTCGCGCCGCCGACGCGGCGGGAGCGAACCTCGATGGTCGGCATCACGTTCTCGAGCGCCTGCTCGAACACGCCGAGCGGGTTCTGCTTGGTCTTGGCCTCGATCATGCCGAGCGCACCGTAGACGATGTTTTCGGCAACCGACTTCTTCCCGGCGTACATCACCGAGTTCATGAACTTCGTAATGACGATGTTCCCGAACTTCGGATCGGGAAGAACTTCACGCTTCTCAGCAGAATGGCGACGCGACATCTGATCGTTTCCCGCTTACTTCGGACGCTTCGCGCCGTACTTCGAACGGCGCTGCTTACGGTTCTTGACGCCCTGGGTATCCAGCACGCCGCGGAGGATATGGTAGCGCACGCCCGGCAAGTCCTTGACGCGGCCGCCGCGGATCATGACCACCGAGTGCTCCTGCAGGTTATGGCCCTCACCCGGGATGTAGCCGATCACCTCGAAGCCATTGGTCAGACGCACCTTGGCAACCTTACGAAGCGCCGAGTTCGGCTTCTTCGGGGTCGTGGTGTAGACGCGCGTGCAAACGCCGCGCTTCTGCGGCGACTGCTGCAGCGCCGGCACCTTCTTGCGCGACTTCTGCACTTCACGTGGATTAGCGATCAGCTGGTTGATCGTCGGCATGCAGCCTTCACCCTTTAGTTCGCGCGAAACCTTCAATGGCCCCGCAAATTCTTCTCGGGATCAGCCATCCCGTACGGCCCGTCCAGCGCGGAACAAACACCCACGCAAAACGAAATCGCGCCAACCACTCATCGCTGAGCGGAAAGCGCATCGACGCCACAGAGGACCGCGATAAAGAACTGCTCAGCGTTCGCCGTTCAGCCCGCCACCGAGGTCATGCATCCGAATTCACTCTCAAGAGGACTTGCTCAAGAGAACTAAAATCGTCCTGGCATTGCCTAGCTATCTTCGACAGCGTTTGAGCGGCATTCGTCGAGGTTGGTGCCCGCCAGCCTCCTGGATCAGGAGTTAGGGGGTGTTCCGTTCCGACGCTGGCGTTGCTCACCGCCTGTCGTTAAGTGGCCGCCTTGTATAAGCGCGAGATAGTGAAGTCAAGCAAAACGATAATCAAAGAAACGCCTCTGGCGCCTGCGGATTTCGCATTTCCTCCGCGCTCGCGTGCAGGCCGGATTATGACAACTCCCCGCCTCCACGTCACCTTCGGGCGCGTCGACTGAATCATATTTTATCCGGGTATAATATAATCAGAAACAATTATTCCCCGATCGGGGTACCGGCGTTGGCCGCAAAACTAAGATTTCCTTTGCTATTCGCGGCGCAAAAAGCGGGTTCTGTCGTCCCGGTACCCCTTCATGCGGCACACCGACATTGCGATCATCGGAGGAGGCCTCGCGGGGTCGACCGCGGCGGCCATGCTCGGGCGCGCCGGGATTCCGAACATCCTGATCGACCCGCACGAGACCTATCCGTTCGATTTCCGCGTCGAGAAGCTCGGCGGAGTTGAGCAACTGCAGCGATTCGCCGCGACGGGATTCGCAGAATCAGTGCTGCGCTCGGCGACCCGGAGCGGCGAGAACTGGATCGCGCGGTTCGGCCGCCTGCTCGACACTCCCCCGAACCAGCAGTTCGGTATCATGTACGATGCGCTGATCGCGGCGATCCGTGCCGAAATCGCCGGACCGGCGGAATTTATCTGCGACAAGGTCGTCGCTGTCAGGACCAGCGCCGAACGCCAAACGGTAACGCTTTCCAACGGCGACACGATCTCGGCACGGCTCGTGGTGCTCGCCAATGGACTGAACGTCGGCCTGCGCCATAGCCTCGGCATCGGACGCGAGATCACCAGCCCCTGCCACTCCATCTCATTCGGCTTCGATCTCGTGCCGGTCGGACGTTCCGCCTTCCCGTTCGCGGCGATGACTTATTTCTCGGAGCGGCCAAGCGACCGCATCCCCTACCTGACGCTGTTTCCGATCGACGACCGGATGCGCGCCAACCTCTTCACCTATCGCCAGGCCGACGATCCCTGGCTGCGCGCGATGCGGCACAATCCGGTCGAGGCACTCAATGCCGCGCTACCGCGGTTGCGCCGGATCACCGGCGAGTTCGATGTCTCCGGCGACGTCAGGGTCAGGCCCACCGACCTCTATGTCAGCACCGGCTATCGACAGGCCGGCATTGTGCTGGTCGGCGATGCCTTCGCGGCCACCTGCCCGGTCAGCGGCACCGGAACCGACAAGGTGTTCACCGACGTCGTGCAACTCTGCAGCGTTCACATCCCGGCCTGGCTCGCGACCTGCGGCATGGGTGCGGACAAGATCGCAACCTATTACGACGATCCGCTCAAGACGGCATGCGATGCCTGGTCAAACGCCAAGGCGTTCTCGTTCCGCTCGGTGTCGATCGACCCCGGGCTTTATTGGCGTGCTCAGCGTTGGGCGCGCTTTCTCGCCCATTTTGCCAAAGGCCGGCTTCGGTGGCTGCGCAGCGGCGACGGCCGGGCGGCGGTGGCGCAGGCGGTCGCGCAGGCGCCGCAGTAGCTGACAACCGAGCTGGCGCCCGCCTCCATCCGCTACGCGATCCGCAGAACGGCTGCCGAACGGGTCCGTCCGCCCCGAACGCGGCGCGATCGGCGGACAATCGCAGCGCGGCCGGCTCGGCTGATCTGCGCGCACGACCTGCGGCAACGACGGTCGGATCACTCCTCGTCGTCGTCCTCGTCCTCATTATCGTCGTCATCGTCCGCGCTATGCAGCGCGTGTCCCTGGTCGTCCCAGAGCTTGCGGTAGACGCCGTTCCTGGCGAGCAACTCGGCATGCGAGCCGCGCTCGATCGCCCTGCCGCCCGAGATCACGATGATCTCGTCCATTTCGACCACCGAGGTCAGGCGGTGCGTCGACCAGATCATGGTGCGGCCCTTGGCGACCTTGAGCAGCGTGCGGTTGATCGCGGCCTCCGTGGTCTGGTCGAGCGCCGAGGTCGCCTCGTCGAGCAGCAGCACGGAGGGATTGCGGATGATCGCGCGCGCGATCGCGATGCGTTGGCGCTGGCCGCCGGACAGCGTGTCACCGCGCTCGCCGACCGGTGTGTCGTATTTCTGCGGCAGGCTCATGATGTAGCGGTGGATCTCGGCCTTCCTCGCGGCGTCCTCGACCTCCGCGTCCGTTGCTCCTTCCTTGCCGAGCCGGATGTTCTCGCGGATCGACATGTTGAACAGCATGTTCTCCTGGAACACGATCGCCATGTTCGCCCGCAGCGATTCCCGCGTCACCTTGCGGATGTCGACGCCGTCGATGGCGACGCGGCCTTCGTCCGGCACATAGAGCCGCAAGATCAGGTTGAGCAGCGTGCTCTTGCCGGATCCGCTGGGGCCGACGATCGCGACGCTCTTGCCGGCCCTGAGCTTGAGGCTGAGATTGTCGAGCACCGGCGTCAGCGCACCCTCGTATTTGAACGTCACGTGGTCGAAGCTGATGTCGCTGGTGATGCGCGGCAGATCGGGGGCGCCGGGACGGTCGGCGCCCCGGGTCGGCTCGTCGAGCAGCTCCTGGATGTGCTGGACGGCCGCCGCCGACTGGATCGACACCGGAATGAAATGCATGAGATGGGCGATGTTGTACGACACCTCCCAGAACGCGCTCTCGAAGGTCACGAAGGTCCCGACGGTGATCTGCCCCTTGGTCGCCAGATAGGCGCCGATCGCCAGCACCACGAGGTGCAGCAGCAGCACTGCGATGGTGACGGTGCGCTCCACCATGGTCGACAGGAACATGGCGGAGGCCGCCTTCGCCCTGACGTCGCGGTTGCGCAGGGTGAACCAGCCGAGCGCCCGGCGCTGCAGGTTGAATGCCTTCACCACCGCCTGCGCGGCCACGTTCTCCTGCACCGTCCCGAGCAGCGCTGCCTCGTTCAGCTTCTGCTCGTAATTCGCCTGCACCGCCTTCGGCGTCAGGATGCGCGGGCCGATCAGGGTAATCGGAAAGATCAGCAGCGCGACGGCCGCGAGCTGCCAGCTCAGGAACAGCATCAGGATGATGCCGGCGACCAATTCGAACAACGGCAGCGCCGCGCTGTTGGCAAAGCTCTTGATCGAGCCCTCGAACGCCGAGAGGTCGATCGAGAAGCGAGAGAGAATCTCGCCACGCTTGGTGCGCGCGAAATAGGCCGACGGCAGGTTCTGGACATGCTCGAACAGCCGCGTCCGCACGTCGGCAATGATGCCGGCGGCGAGCCGCGCATCCCAGCGCTCGTACCACACCGCGATGATCGAGGTGACGATGCCCGCGACCGCAAGCACTCCGAGAATCTTGTAAAGCGCCCCGAAATCCTCCTCGCCGAGCGCGTCGTCGATCAGGAACTTGAGGCTGAGCGGCATGATGACGTTGAACAACGTCTCGACCAGCACGCCGATGGTAACGAACGCGAACGGCTTCTTGTAGCTCGCCAGGATCGGCTTGACGAAGGCGAAGATCGTGGAGAGCGCGCCGGCGGCTTCCTTGGCAGTGAAGACCGCCAATTCCTCGTCGTCATCATCATCGTCGAGGTCGAGCTCGTCGTCGTCATCCTCCTCGTCGTCATCGTCCTGCACCGGCGCGGCGGTCGGCTTCGACGAGTTCGGCGCAGTCGCGCCGGACGCAACCGCGAGCTTCTTCTTCAGCTCGGGATCGTCGGGATCGAGCAGTTTGGGGGTGTCGGATGCGGGAGACTTTGGCGCCATGAAACCAACCGATGCTCCACGGCCGGCATGACCGCAAATCCAAATCGCAGCGGCAATGCTGCGGCGGCGATCCTATGCGATCAGGACCAGTTCGGCAAAGCGTTTGGGGCAATCAACGTGTAGTGCGGCGCCCCCACGGATTCGGCAGGACCACCGCTGCACCTTAACGGTTTGTTGACGCGAGATGCCTGCTCGCGCCCATTCCAGCTAATCCTCGTCGGCGTCGACTTTGTCGAAGAAGGAATAGCGCAGGCTGTCGGAGTCGGCGTACCACTGCCCCGGCCCCTTGTTGGCAGCGAGCGTCAGCGCCCACAACGCATCGGTGCAGTCGCGGCGATGCATCGCGAGGTCGAACCCGTTGCTGAAGAACAGCTCCGACCATTCCCACCACGTGCCGAGCTTCTTCACGCCTCGCAGCAGGTCGTAGCGGTCGATCACCGCCGGCGCCATGTCCGAGGTCACCGAGCCGAACACGAGGCCGGTCTTCACCACCCGGTTGAGCTCGCGCACCGCACGCGACACTTGCTTCTCGCCGAGATGACAGAGGCTGGTCTCGAACACGAAGTCGAACTCATCGGCCTTGAACGGCAGGTCGGCGACCGAACCGAGCTTGTTGTACTTCTTCAGCGCCTTCGGCGTCTTGCCATGGATGTAGCGGTTGTTCTCGATGCCCCAGGCGTCGACGCCGCGGTCGCGCAACGCGCCGACGAGCTCGCCGCTGGCGGAACCGGCGATCAGCAGCTTGTAGCCCTTGGCCCGGCCCCACACTGTCTTGATCAGATCGATCAGATAATCGGGATCGCTGAATTGGCGCCAGGCATCGCTGTACGGGCCGGCGCCGCGATAGTTGTCGAAGTAGCTGCGGTCGATCTTGTCGGACAATGTCGCGTCCGCCTGTGCGCGGGCGCGGCGCAGCCGCATCATCTCGGTGACGACGATGTCGGTGGCGGCGTCCGAGGAGTCGAGCAGCCCGTTCAACGTCGAATCGAACAGATAGTCACCGACCACCACGATGCCCGGATGCTCTTTCGGCTCGGGACGGTGATTGGTCATGATATCGCGCACCGGCAGGCCGCCAGGCAGCGCGTTGACCGACGACAGCCAGCGGTGGATCTTGCCTTCCAGGAAATGCTCGCGCGCATTGCCGAGCGAGGCCGGCAACGACTTCAACGCGGCGTCGATCAGCTCCTGGTCGCTGAGATTGGCGAAGGCGAGCGCATCGGAGCCCGCGATCAGCCAGTTCAGCACGCCGTGCCTGCCGACGTCGTGGCGCGCGCCCTCATTGTAGACGCAGCAGCCGCCGAACGCTTCCGACATGAACCAGGCGCCCGGGATCTTCTCGCCCCAGAACGGCTCGTCGAACAGGATCGAAACCCGCAGATAGTGCGCCGGACGGTCGAAATACGCGACATGCTTGACCATCGACCGGCGCAGCGCCTCGCCGTCCCAGCGCATGGTCGCGAGCCAGGAATGCGGCAGGCAGACCAGCACCAGGTCGAAGTCGCGCGTCTCCGGCCCCTTGCCGTTCATCATGTTGAGCTGGTAGCGGCCGCTTGCGGTCTTGCCGACCTTGAGGACGCGGTGATTGAGCTGGATGTCGGCGTCGACTTCCGAACGCAGGCAGTCGATCAACTGCTCGTTGCCGTTCTGGATCGAGTACAGGCCGATATAGCCGTCGACGTCCATCACATAGTTCTTCAGCGCATTGAGGCCGTTGGTGTTGTGGCTCTCGGTCGCGATGTCGGATCGCGCCATCACCTTGAAGAAGCGCTTGGCGGTGTCGTCCTCGACTTCCTCGTCGAGCACCTGCTCGGCGGTCTTGTAGGCCCATGGGTGCTCGTTGTCGTGAGCGCCAACGCCCTCGTAATATTCGATCGGCGACACCAGCTCGGTGCAGCGCTTGCGGAACGCCTCGATCGCGGCCGCGGTCTTTGCGCCGTATTTGCGGCGCATGCCCGCGACATCGGCGAGCAGCTCGCCGTCGAGCTGCACCTGCTCGGCGTCCATCGGAATCGTCTGCAGTCCGAAATGCTGGATCAGGTCGCGCAGCGGATCCGGCCCCGTCATCGAGTAGTCGTAGATCTCGGCAACGCCGGCCTCGTATGTCGCGGGCGCGGACTCGAATTTGCGCGTGAGAATCTTGCCGCCGAGCCGGTTCGACGCCTCGAAGATCGTGACGCGGCAGAGGTCGCCGAGCTTACGCTTCAAATACCAGGCGCTCATCAGCCCCCCGGGGCCGCCGCCAACGATAGCCAAGTCAAGCATGAGGATTCCGTCGTCTCCGGAAACTGCAAAGCAGCCGGTCTAAGTCAGCCTAGCAAAAGCACTTTTCTGCCTGAAGGAAAGATGAACAAAGTGCGTTCCTGCACCGCAGCACCGAAAGAAAGCAGCAAAAAGGCCGGCGCAAAGCCGGCCTTCTCGTTTGTTACCGTAGTTCTGCGGGCCCTTATTCGGCCGGCGGCAGCGCCAGCGGCTCCGCTTCCGGGGCCGTCGGCACGATCGCCGCCTGCTGCTTCTCGCGCTCGTCGAGGATCAGCTTGTCGCGCTTCATTGCGACTTCGCGGATCCGCGCCATCGAGGCGCCGGTGCCGGCCGGGATCAGGCGGCCGACAATGACGTTCTCCTTGAGGCCTTCGAGCGGGTCCACCTTGCCATTGACGGCAGCTTCAGTGAGCACGCGCGTGGTCTCCTGGAACGATGCCGCCGAGAAGAAGGAGCGGGTCTGCAAGCTCGCCTTGGTGATGCCGAGCAGAACCGGCGTACCCGTGGCGGGCTTCTTGCCCTCCTCCTTGGCCTTGGTGTTGAGCGCGTCGAACTCGATCTTGTCGACCTGCTCGCCCGAGATCATGTCGGTGTCGCCCTGATCGGTGATCTCCACCTTCTGCAACATCTGACGGACAATCACCTCGATGTGCTTGTCGTTGATGAGCACGCCCTGCAGCCGGTAGACCTCCTGGATTTCGTTGACCAGATAGGCAGCGAGCTCCTCGATGCCCTTGATCGCCAGGATGTCGTGCGGTGCCGGGTTGCCTTCGACGATGAAGTCGCCCTTTTCGACGATATCGCCGTCCTGAAGGTGGATGTGCTTGCCCTTCGGGATCAGGTACTCGCGCGGCTCCTCGGTCTTGTCCAACGGCTCGATCGAGATGCGGCGCTTGTTCTTGTAGTCGCGGCCGAAACGGATCGTGCCCGCGGTCTCCGCGATGATCGCCGCGTCCTTCGGCTTGCGAGCCTCGAACAGTTCCGCCACCCGCGGCAGACCGCCGGTGATGTCGCGCGTCTTGGCGCTCTCGGTCGAGATACGCGCCAGGATGTCGCCGGGCATGACCTTCGCGCCGATGTCGACCGACAGAATGGCGTCGACCGACAGCATGTAGCGGGCATCGCCGCCACGCGCGAGCTTCATCACCTTGCCATCCTTGCCCTTGACCACGATGGCCGGACGCAGGTCCGAGCCGCCGCGCGTCGTGCGCCAGTCGATGACCACGCGCTTGGCGATACCGGTGGACTCGTCGAGCGTTTCCGAGATCGACTGGCCCTCGACGAGGTCCTCGAACCCGATCGTGCCCTCGACTTCGGTCAGCACCGGGCGGGTGTAGGGATCCCACTCGGCGATGCGCTGGCCGCGCTTGACCGTGTCGCCTTCGTCGACGTGCATGCGCGAACCGTACTGGATACGGTGGGTCGCACGCTCGGCGCCGTCGGCATCGACGATCGCAACGACCATGTTGCGCACCATCGCGATCAGGTGGCCTTCGCTGTTGCGGGCGATTGCCTTGTTCTTGATCACGATCTTGCCGTCGAAGTTCGACTCGACGAACGACTGCTCGTTGAGCTGCGCCGCGCCGCCGATGTGGAACGTGCGCATCGTGAGCTGGGTGCCCGGCTCGCCGATCGACTGCGCCGCGATGACGCCGACGGCCTCACCGTGGTTGACCGGGGTGCCGCGGGCCAGATCGCGGCCGTAGCACTTGCCGCAGATGCCGTTGATCAGCTCGCAGGTCAGCGCCGAGCGGATCTTCACCTCCTGGATGCCGGCCTGCTGGATCGCGTCGACATGGCTCTCCTCCATCAGCGTGTCGCGCTTGACGATCACGTTGTTGGTGGCGGGATCGCGCACGTCATCGCAGGCCACGCGGCCCAGGATGCGCGAGCCGAGCGAGGCAACGACCGTGCCGGCGTCGACGATGGCGCGCATCTTGATGCCGAGCGTGGTGCCGCAATCGGACTGCGTGATGATGCAGTCCTGCGCGACGTCGACCAGACGGCGGGTCAGGTAACCCGAGTTCGCGGTCTTCAACGCGGTGTCCGCGAGGCCCTTGCGGGCGCCGTGGGTCGAGTTGAAGTACTCGAGCACCGACAGACCTTCCTTGAAGTTGGAGATGATCGGCGTCTCGATGATCTCGCCCGACGGCTTGGCCATCAGGCCGCGCATGCCGGCGAGCTGGCGCATCTGCGCCGGCGAACCACGCGCACCGGAGTGCGCCATCATGTAGATCGAGTTGATGTCGGCGTCGGCTCCGCTCGCCGTCTTCTTGGTGGCGGAGATTTCCTTCATCATCGCCTTGGCGATCTCTTCGGTCGCCTTCGACCAGGCGTCGACGACCTTGTTGTACTTCTCGCCGTGGGTGATCAGACCGTCGTTGTACTGCTGCTCGAAATCCTTCGCCAGCGTACGGGTCGTATCGACGATCTTCCACTTGCCGTGCGGCACGACCATGTCGTCCTTGCCGAACGAGATGCCGGCCTTGAACGCGTTGTAGAAGCCGAGCGCCATGATGCGGTCGCAGAAGATCACCGTCTCCTTCTGGCCGCAGTGACGATAGACCTGGTCGATGACGCCGGAGATCTCGCGCTTGGTCATCAACTTGTTGATGATGTCGTACGAGATCTTCGAGTGCTTCGGCAGCAGATTGCCGAGCATGATGCGGCCCGCAGTGGTCTCGATCCAGCGCTTGGACGGCTTGCCGTCCTCGCCGAGCCCCTCCCACCGATACTTGATCTTGGTGTGGAGGTGGATGACCTTCGAGTGCAGCGCATGCTCGAGCTCGGCCATGTCGCCGAAGATCTTGCCCTCGCCGGGCAGACCCTCACGCATGATCGAGACGTAGTACAGACCAAGCACGATGTCCTGCGACGGCACGATGATCGGCTGGCCGTTCGCGGGATGCAGGATGTTGTTGGTCGACATCATCAGGACGCGCGCTTCGAGCTGCGCTTCGAGCGACAGCGGAACGTGCACAGCCATCTGGTCGCCGTCGAAGTCGGCGTTGAAGGCGGCGCAGACCAAAGGATGCAGTTGGATCGCCTTGCCCTCGATCAGCACCGGCTCGAACGCCTGGATGCCCAGACGATGCAACGTCGGCGCGCGGTTGAGCAGCACCGGATGCTCGCGGATCACCTCATCGAGGATATCCCAGACCTCCGGACGCTCCTTCTCGACCAGCTTCTTGGCCTGCTTCACCGTGGTGGAGAGGCCCTTGGCGTCGAGCCGCGAATAGATGAACGGCTTGAACAGCTCGAGCGCCATCTTCTTCGGCAGGCCGCACTGATGCAGGCGCAGCTCGGGACCGACCACGATCACCGAACGGCCCGAATAGTCGACGCGCTTGCCGAGCAGGTTCTGGCGGAACCGGCCCTGCTTGCCCTTCAGCATGTCGGCGAGCGACTTCAGCGGACGCTTGTTGGCGCCCGTGATGACGCGGCCGCGGCGGCCGTTGTCGAACAGTGCGTCGACGGCCTCCTGCAGCATGCGCTTTTCGTTGCGGATGATGATGTCGGGTGCGCGCAGCTCCATCAGCCGCTTCAAGCGGTTGTTGCGGTTGATGACGCGGCGATAGAGATCGTTGAGGTCCGAGGTCGCGAACCGGCCGCCGTCGAGCGGCACCAGCGGACGCAGGTCCGGCGGGATCACCGGCACGACCGTCATGATCATCCATTCCGGCTTGTTGCCGGAGACGCGGAACGCCTCGACGATCTTCAGACGCTTGGCGAGCTTCTTGTGCTTGATGTCGGAATCGGTCTCCGCCATCTCAGCGCGCAACTGCGCCTCGAGCTTGTCGAGGTCGAGCCCCTTGAGCAGCTCGCGGATCGCCTCCGCGCCGATCATGGCGGTGAAGGAATCCTGGCCGTACTCGTCCTGCGCCTTCAGATACTCGTCTTCCGACAGGAGCTGACGGTCCTTCAGCGCGGTCAGACCCGGCTCGAGCACGACGTAGTATTCGAAGTAGAGGATCCGCTCGAGATCCTTCAGCGTCATGTCGAGCAGCAGACCGATGCGCGACGGCAGCGACTTCAGGAACCAGATGTGGGCGACCGGTGCGGCCAGCTCGATGTGGCCCATGCGCTCGCGCCGGACGCGCGACAGCGTCACCTCGACCGAGCACTTTTCGCAGATGATGCCCTTGTACTTCATCCGCTTGTACTTGCCGCACAAGCACTCGTAGTCCTTGATCGGACCGAAGATGCGCGCGCAGAACAGGCCGTCACGCTCCGGCTTGAACGTGCGGTAGTTGATGGTCTCCGGCTTCTTGATCTCGCCGTAGGACCACGACAGAATCTTCTCCGGAGACGCGATCGAGATCCGGATCTGGTCGAAGACCTGGGCCGGCGTCGTCGGATTGAAAAGATTCATAATCTCTTGGTTCATGGTCTTCTCCTCGCGTGCCGATCGTCACCGGCAGCAAATTCGAAACTTTTATTCGGCCCGCGCCCCGCTCAACGTCCGAGCGGAGTGCGAAGGCCCGGCGCTGTCGCGCCGGGCATAGATCGCAGCGTTACTCGGCCGCTTCCGACGTCGGCGCCGGTCCCATCTTGGAATTGTGCAGGTCGACGTTGAGGCCGAGCGAGCGCATTTCCTTGACCAGCACGTTGAACGATTCCGGAATACCGGCCTCGAAAGTGTCGTCGCCGCGCACGATCGCCTCGTACACCTTGGTACGGCCGGCGACGTCGTCCGATTTCACCGTCAGCATTTCCTGCAGCGTGTAGGCGGCGCCGTAGGCTTCGAGCGCCCAGACCTCCATTTCGCCGAAACGCTGGCCGCCGAACTGCGCCTTGCCGCCCAGCGGCTGCTGGGTGACGAGCGAGTACGGACCGATCGAACGCGCGTGGATCTTGTCGTCCACCAGGTGGTGCAGCTTGAGCATGTAGATGTAGCCCATCGTCACCTTGCGATCGAACGCATCGCCGGTACGGCCGTCATAGACGGTCGACTGGCCGGAGGCGTCGAAGCCGGCAAGCTTCAGCATCTCCTCGATGTCGGTCTCCTTGGCGCCGTCGAACACCGGAGTGGCGATCGGCACGCCGTGGCTCAGATTGCGGCCGAGCTCGACCAGCTCGTTGTCGTTCAGCGACTTGATGGTTTCATCTTCGCCGTAGATCTTCTTCAGGGTCTCGCGCAGCGGCTTGAGATCCTGCTTGTGATAGTAGGCGTCGATGGTCTGACCGATGCGCTTGCCGAGGCCGGCGCAGGCCCAGCCCAGATGCGTCTCCAGGATCTGGCCGACGTTCATGCGCGACGGCACGCCGAGCGGGTTCAGCACGATGTCGGCGTGGGTGCCGTCCTCGAGGAACGGCATGTCCTCGATCGGAACGATCTTCGACACCACACCCTTGTTGCCGTGACGGCCGGCCATCTTGTCGCCGGGCTGGATCTTGCGCTTCACCGCGACGAAGACCTTGACCATCTTCATCACGCCGGGCGGCAATTCGTCACCGCGCTGCAGCTTCTCGACCTTGTCGAGGAAGCGCTGCTCGAGGCCCTTCTTCGACTCGTCGTACTGCTTCCGCATGGCCTCGATCTCGGCCATCAGCTTGTCGTTCGGCGAGGCGAACAGCCACCACTGCGACTTCGGATACTCGTCGAGCACCGCGCGGGTGATCTTGGTATCCTTCTTGAAGCCCTTCGGGCCGGCGATGCCCTGGCGGTTCTCCAGGAGCTCGGCAAGGCGATTGTAGACGTTGCGGTCCAGGATCGCCTGCTCGTCGTCGCGGTCCTTGGCCAGACGCTCGATCTCCTCGCGCTCGATCGCCAGCGCACGCTCGTCCTTGTCGACGCCGTGGCGGTTGAACACGCGGACTTCCACGATCGTGCCCTGCACACCGGGAGGAACACGAAGCGAGGTGTCGCGGACGTCGGAGGCCTTCTCGCCGAAGATGGCGCGGAGCAGCTTCTCTTCCGGCGTCATCGGGCTCTCGCCCTTCGGCGTGATCTTGCCGACCAGGATGTCGCCGGCGCGGACTTCCGCACCGATGTAGACGATACCGGCTTCGTCGAGGTTCTTCAGCGCTTCTTCCGAGACGTTCGGAATGTCGCGGGTGATTTCCTCAGGCCCGAGCTTGGTATCGCGGGCCATCACCTCGAACTCCTCGATGTGGATCGAGGTGAAGACGTCGTCTTTCACGATCCGCTCGGAGAGCAGGATCGAGTCTTCGAAGTTGTAGCCGTTCCACGGCATGAACGCGACCAGCACGTTGCGGCCGAGGGCGAGCTCGCCGAGATCGGTCGACGGACCGTCGGCGATGATGTCGCCCTTCTTGACGATGTCGCCGACCTTCACCAGCGGACGCTGGTTGATGCAGGTCGACTGGTTGGAGCGCTGGTACTTCATCAGCCGGTAGATATCGACGCCCGACTTGGTCGGATCGAGATCCTCGGTGGCGCGGATCACGACGCGGGTGGCGTCGATCTGGTCGACCACGCCGGAACGGCGCGCGGCGATCGCGGCACCCGAGTCACGGGCCACCACGCCTTCCATGCCGGTGCCGACGAACGGCGCCTCGGCGCGAACCAGCGGCACCGCCTGGCGCTGCATGTTCGAGCCCATCAGAGCGCGGTTGGCGTCGTCGTTCTCGAGGAACGGGATCAGGGCCGCGGCGACCGAAACGAGCTGCTTCGGCGACACGTCCATGTAGTCGACCTTGTCGGGCGTGATCGGCAGCACTTCGCCGGCGTGACGGCAGACGATCAGGTCTTCCGTGAAGCGCCCCTTGGCATCGAGCGGCACGTTGGCCTGCGCGACGCGATAGCGGCCCTCTTCCATCGCCGAGAGGTAGACCACCTCGTCGGTGACCCGGCCGTCCTTGATCTTGCGATAGGGCGTCTCGACGAAGCCGTACTTGTTGACGCGCGCGAACGTCGCCAGCGAGTTGATCAGACCGATGTTCGGACCTTCCGGCGTCTCGATCGGGCAGATACGGCCGTAATGCGTCGGATGCACGTCGCGGACCTCGAAGCCGGCACGCTCGCGGGTCAGACCGCCCGGGCCAAGCGCCGACAGGCGCCGCTTGTGGGTGATCTCCGACAGCGGGTTGGTCTGGTCCATGAACTGCGAGAGCTGCGAGGAGCCGAAGAACTCGCGCACCGCGGCGGCCGCGGGCTTGGCGTTGATCAGGTCCTGCGGCATCACGGTGTCGATGTCGACGCTCGACATGCGCTCCTTGATCGCGCGCTCCATGCGGAGCAGACCGATCCGGTACTGGTTCTCCATGAGCTCGCCGACCGAGCGCACACGACGGTTGCCGAGATGGTCGATGTCGTCGATCTCGCCCTTGCCGTCGCGCAGGTCGACCAGCGTCTTGATGACCGCCAGGATGTCTTCCTTGCGCAGCGTGCGATGGGTGTCAGGCGCATCGAGCTCGAGGCGCATGTTCATCTTGACGCGGCCGACCGCGGACAGGTCGTAGCGCTCGGAATCGAAGAACAGCGACTGGAACATGGCCTGCGCCGAGTCCAGCGTCGGCGGCTCGCCCGGACGCATCACGCGGTAGATGTCGAACAGCGCGTCCTCGCGCGTCATGTTCTTGTCGGCCGAAAGCGTGTTGCGGATGTAGGCGCCGACATTGACGTGGTCGATGTCGAGCAGCGGCAGGTCCTTGTAGCCCTGCTCGTTCAGCACCTTGAGCGACTTGTCGGTGATCTCCTCGCCGGCCTCGGCGTAGATCTCGCCGGTCTTCGGATTGACGAGGTCCTCGGCAAGATAATTGCCGACCAGTTCCTCGTCCGCCATCCGCAGCGCCTTCAGGCCCTTCTCCTGAAGCTGACGCGCCTGGCGCACGGTCAGCTTCTTGCCGGCCTCGAGCACCACCTTGCCGGTGTCGGCGTCGATCAGGTCGTTGACGGTCGAATAGCCGCGGAAGCGGTTGGCGTCGAACGGCACGCGCCATCCGTCCTTGGTCCGCTTGTAGGTGATCTTCTTGTAGAAGGTCGAGAGGATCTGCTCGCCGTCGAGACCGAGCGCGTACATCAGCGAGGTCACGGGAATCTTGCGGCGGCGGTCGATGCGCGCGAACACGATGTCCTTGGCGTCGAACTCGATGTCGAGCCAGGAGCCGCGATACGGAATCACGCGCGCGGCAAACAGCAACTTGCCGGACGAATGGGTCTTGCCCTTGTCGTGGTCGAAGAACACGCCGGGCGAACGGTGCATCTGCGAGACGATGACGCGCTCGGTGCCGTTGACGACGAAGGTGCCGTTCATCGTCATGAGCGGGATGTCGCCCATGTAGACGTCCTGCTCCTTGATGTCCTTCACCGACTTGGCGCCGGTTTCCTCATCGATATCGAACACGATCAGGCGCAGCGTCACCTTGAGCGGCGCAGCAAAGGTCATGCCGCGCTGACGGCACTCGTCGACGTCATACTTCGGCGGCTCGAACTCGTAGCGGACGAATTCGAGCATCGAGGTGCCGGAGAAATCCGAGATTGGAAACACCGAGCGGAACACAGCCTGCAGGCCCTCGTCCGGGCGACCGCCGGCCGGCTCGTCCACCATCAGGAACTGGTCATAGGACGCCTTCTGAACCTCGATGAGGTTCGGCATCTCTGCGACTTCCTTGATGTGACCAAAAAACTTGCGTACGCGTTTGCGACCGGTGAATGTCTGCTGCGCCATCGTGGCCTCTCATTTTCGTCGCCTTTGTGGGGCGAACCTTCCGGGACGCGACTGCCATCGCCCCCGGGTTGAATTTCGAATCGCCTCGAAGGAACGAAGCCCAAATTCAGGAATTAAATCCCCAACCCGGACCGGCGGCCTTCAAAACGCAAAACGACGCGCGGGGCGCATGCCTGCACCCGCTCGTCCAAACCTTCCGCTTCACGGACTGAAAAAGCCCGAAATCTGACTGTCTCCCAACGGCTTCCGCCGGGAGACCCTGCCGCTCCCGCCGCCGACCGTGTTTTTCCGCTGCCGACCCGATATGGGTAGGCAATAATGGAGATTCGAGGGTTAAGTCTACGATTCCCCACACTTTCTTGTGTCCACTACGCCACGCGGCAATCCGTCGCATGCCGTTTGCACGATCCGGGGCGCTGACCGCGCTCCCGGGTTCTGCAGTGCTCGTCCCTGCTCCGCCCGTGCCGCCATGACCGGAACCCGGCTCTCGCGCCCCGTTCGGGCAGACCCGGGCCCGCTGTCGCGCGCCCGGGATTTCGCCCAGATAACCAGCGGTTACTTGAGTTCGACCTTGGCGCCAGCCTTCTCGAGCTGGGCCTTGATCTTGTCGGCTTCTTCCTTGTTGACGCCTTCCTTGAGCGGCTTCGGAGCGCCTTCGACGAGGTCCTTGGCTTCCTTCAGGCCCAGGCCGGTGATAGCGCGGACTTCCTTGATGACCTCGATCTTCTTGTCGCCGGCGGCAGCCAGCACGACGGTGAAGTCGGTCTTCTCTTCAGCCGGAGCGGCAGCAGCGCCGCCGGCGGCCGGACCGGCCACCGCAACGGCGGCAGCGGCGGACACGCCCCACTTTTCTTCGAGGAGCTTGGCGAGTTCGGCCGCTTCGAGCACGGTGAGGCTCGAGAGGTCGTCGACGATTTTCTGCAAGTCAGCCATTGATCAGTTTCCTTAAACGTTTGGTTCGAACCAGGTTTGAGATTAGCGAAGGGGTCAGGCCGCTTCGCCCTTTGAGGCATGAGCCTGAATGACGCGTGCGAGCTTGGCCGCGGGCGCGTTGGAGAGCTGAGCGAGCTTGGTCGCCGGCGCCTGGATGAGGCCGACAAGCTTGCCGCGCAGTTCGTCGAGCGACGGCAATGAGGCGAGCGCCTTCACGCTGTCGACATTCAGGACGGTTTTACCCATCGAGCCGCCGAGGATGACGAACTTCTCGTTCGCCTTAGCGAATTCGATGGCAACCTTTGGCGCCGCGACCGGATCGTTGGAAGTTGCGATCACGGTCGGCCCCTTCAGCAGGGAGCCGATGGAAGCGACGTCAGTGCCTTCAAGAGCAATTTTGGCGAGACGGTTCTTCGAGACCTTTACCGACGCGCCCGCCTGCTTCATCTGCATGCGCAGCTTCTGCATCTGGGCGACGGTGAGGCCGGAATAATGAGCAACGATCGCGACGCTCGTGGTCTTGAAGACCTCGTTGAGCTGTTCGACCGCCTCTTTTTTTGCCGCTCGTTCCACAGCAAGCTCTCTCCGGTTGGCGGCCTTTCCGCGAGGACAGGACCGCCGGGTTGCACCCATCGTCCCACCCAAAACCTGATCCGTCGGGCGTGAGCCCTTCGGACATGCCGGGCAAGACGACGTTCTAGAAGCCTGCCCTCCCAGGACCTTGCGGCCATGGGCTGTCGAGGTTCGAACCAAATCAGCGCCCAGCCGCGAGGCGATCGCGAACTGGAATGCGAAATCCGGTCTTCACCCGTCTATGCAGGCCATGCGATTAAGCCGTTGAAAACACGAAGTTCTCGCTGGCGCCTGCAGTCTCGGACAGGATCGAGGCGATTCGGCTCTGCCGAACGCCCCTGCTCACGTTCCGTTTGAAGCGACGGGGTCCCTTCCTCTCGACGTCCTTGCGGGCATGCGGAAAGGAATGGTCTCCTATCGTCTCGGGTTTTCGGAATGCGAGCACGGACATGCCAGCAACCGCTGGCACGCCCGGAAGCGCGGTATTTAGCGAGTCTCGTCCGACTTGCCAAGAGCAAAATTCAGACCAGTTCGAATTGGCCTCACGCGCCAAAACAAAGGGCGGAACCGGTTGCCCAATTCCGCCCCGCTTTATCGCATGACTTGGAAAGATCTTAGCCGAGGATCGTACCCGGCTCGACCTTCACGCCCGGGCCCATGGTGGAGGAAACCGCCACGCGCTGGATATAGGTGCCCTTGGAGCCTGCCGGCTTCGCCTTGGCGACCGCATCGGCGAGCGCCTTGACGTTCTCGACCAGCTTGTCCTCGGAGAACGAGGCCTTGCCGATGCCGGCCTGCACGATGCCGGCCTTCTCGACGCGGAATTCGACCGAGCCGCCCTTGGCACCCTTCACGGCGCTGGTGACGTCCATGGTCACGGTGCCGATCTTCGGGTTCGGCATCATGCCGCGCGGACCCAGCACCTTACCGAGGCGACCGACCAGCGGCATCATGTCGGGGGTGGCGATACAGCGGTCGAAATCGATCGTGCCGCCCTGCACCTTCTCGACCAGATCTTCGGCGCCGACGACGTCGGCACCGGCGGCCTTGGCTTCCTCAGCCTTGGCGCCGCGCGCGAACACGCCGACGCGGAGCGTACGGCCGGTTCCATTGGGCAGGTTCACGACGCCGCGGACCATCTGATCGGCGTGGCGCGGATCGACGCCGAGATTGATCGCGATCTCGATCGTCTCGTCGAACTTCGACTTGGCGCGCTCCTTGACCATCTTGATGGCATCCGCGAGCGGGTAAAGCTTCTCGCGATCAATACCTTCGCGGGCTTTCTTCAAACGCTTTCCGATTGACATGGCGCCTTACCCCGCAACTTCCAGACCCATCGAGCGGGCCGAGCCCTCGACCATCTTCATGGCCGCTTCGACGGTGTCGCAATTCAAGTCCTTCATCTTCTTCTCGGCGATCTCGCGCACCTGCGCCTTGGTCACCTGACCGGCCTTGTCACGGCCCGGCGCCTTCGAGCCGGACTGGATCTTGGCCGCCTGCTTGAGGAAGTAGGACATCGGCGGCGTCTTCATCTCGAAAGTGAAGGAACGGTCCGCATAGATGGTGATGATCACCGGAATCGGGGTGTTCTTCTCTTCCTTCTGGGTCTGCGCGTTGAACGCCTTGCAGAACTCCATGATGTTGAGACCGCGCTGACCAAGCGCGGGACCGATCGGGGGCGACGGGTTCGCCGCACCGGCCGGGACCTGAAGCTTCAGGTATCCGGTCACTTTCTTTGCCATTTATCACTCCTGTTGTGCCGGACGGTGCCGGCGGTTTCAGGTTCCGTGGTTCGGTTGAAGGGGCTGGCGACCACCTCCCGCCTCCCACGGCCTTTGCTGACGCGAGGCATATACCCCGCGCCGTCCGGTCAGACCACCTTTTCGACCTGACCGAATTCCAGTTCGACCGGCGTGGCGCGGCCGAAGATCGACACCGCGACCTTCACGCGCGAGCGCGCCTCGTCGATTTCTTCCACCACGCCCGAGAACGACGCGAACGGGCCATCGGCCACGCGTACGTTCTCGCCGATTTCGAACGACACCGACGCCTTCGGCCGCTCCACGCCCTCCTGCACCTGATGCAGGATACGCATGGCCTCGGCCTCCGAGATCGGCATCGGCTTGTTTTCGGCGCCGAGGAAGCCGGTCACCTTCGGGGTGTTCTTGATTAGATGGAACGCCTCGTCGGTCAACTTCATCTTCACCAGCACGTAGCCCGGGAAGAACTTGCGCTCTGCGTCAATCTTGCGGCCGCGGCGCACCTCGGTGACCTTTTCGGTCGGCACCAGAACCTGCTCGAACAGCTCCTCCAGGCCGCGCTGCTTGGCCTGCTCGCGGATCGACTCCGCGACCTTCTTCTCGAAGTTCGAATAGGCGTGGACGATGTACCAGCGCTTGTCCATCAATTGAGTTCCGATGCTCATCAGTGGATGCCCAGTATCATGGTGATCAGGTAGCGGATGATCTGATCCGCGGCGAAAAAGAAGATCGAGGCCAGCGCCACCATCACGAACACCATAATGGTGGTGATGGTCGTCTCGCGGCGCGTCGGCCAGGTGACCTTGGCGGTCTCCGAGCGCACTTCCTGCAGGAATTTGAACGGGCTGAAAGCCATCGTGAGATCCGCGTCCGTCACCGAACGATTTGCAAAGCTTCAAGGAATCCGAACAGCCGATGTTGAGGACCCAGCCCTCGTTTGGAAGGTTGAGCCGATGAACGAGCTCGATTGTTCGGGGAATTAGGCCGCGCCGGATATCCGCCATCAAAGCGGGCCGGCTGCGAGTTCGGGCTATCTACTGCGGGACCGGCCAAACGTCAAGGTCGGCGGGGACGCACCGGGCGCCTGCCCGGCTCGGGCCGATCGGGTGTTGGCCTCTCCAAATCAAGGGCTTAGCCGGCGCCCGGCGATATCCCGACGTCCTGCCGAGATCATCGTCGCCCCTCTCGTCGCGCCTAGACCAGGACGGGTTTTGGCGGCAGCAGCATCGAGACGAGCAAGCCACTCGGCTCCCGCGGCCTCAGTGCGATGCTGCCGCCATGGCGCTTGGCAATATCTTGTGCAATCGACAGCCCCAGCCCGAAGCCGCCCTCCTGCCGTGCGCTGTCGGCCTTGAAGAAGGGCTCGAACACCTTGTCGTGCAGCGCCGCCGGGATGCCGGGTCCGTCGTCAGCCACCTCGATCTCGATGTGGTCGGACGCCGTGGGCCGCAGCGCCACCATGATCGTGCTGCCGTGCTTGACCGCATTCTCGACGATGTTGGTGACGGCGCGCGACAGCGCACGGGGCCGACAGACATAGGGCAGCCGTACCGGCCCGGCATAGGATACCGCGTGGCCCATGTCGGCGAAATCCGAACAGATGGTCTGCAGGAAGCTCGGCAGGTCGATGCACGAGACCGCCTCCAAGCGGGCATCCTCGCGCAGATACTCCAGCGTCTCGTTGATCATGCGGGTCATCTTGGCGATATCGGCCAGCATCGCCGTGCGCAGGGTATCTTCGCTGACGCGCTCCGAGCGCAACCTCAGTCGCGTCAGCGGCGTCCGCAGGTCATGACTGATCGCAGCCAGCATGCGGGTGCGGTCGTCGAGCAGCGCTGCGATACGCGTACGCATGTCGTTGAGCGCGTCCGCGACCTGGGCGATTTCCAGCGGACCGCGGCGGCGCAGCACCTCGGCAGCCCGCGGCGAGCGGCCGAACGAGGTCGCCGCGCGCGCGACCTCGGCCAGCGGCGCGATCACCCAGCGCACCGCATAAATCGACAGCAGCACCATGGACATCAGCACGATGATCGCGCCCGCGGCCGCCGGGCGGACCAGAAAGGACCAAAAGCCGCCTTTGACCGTGACGTCGGCCATCAAGGCGTGGCCGTCGTCGAGCTTCACGACCACCTGCGACGACGAGCCTGCCGGGTGGCGGAGCCCCTCCAGCAATTCAATTCCCGGCTCGGCCGCGAGCTGCCGAAACGCGCGCATGGAAAACGATCGCATGTCACCGGCTGTTCGCGGCACGAGTTCGCCCAAGGCGACGCGCCTGACGTCGAGACCGCCGCGTCTGGCTGCCGCCAGCAGTTCATCCGCGTCGGTCGGCGTCTTCGCGGAACGCAGCAGCAGCGTGAGCTCCGCGACCCGCCCCGCCAGGAACTTCTGTGTGTCGGTGACCGAGGGAGCGTCGAACAGAAAAATCACGGTCGCCGCTGCGAGCGTGACGCCGATCAGTTCCGAGAGCGCGACGAGGCTCGTGAGTTGCGCGGCGATGCGGCGCGGCATCAGCCGTTGCGTCCATCCCATCAGATTTGCTCGACTGCCGGCGTGAACACGTATCCGCCGAGCCGCACCGTCTTGATCATCGAGCGGTCCTTCGGATCCGGCTCGATCTTCTGCCTGATGCGGCTGATATGAACGTCGACGCTGCGCTCGACCGATGCGATCAGGCCGCCGAAGGCCTGCTCCATCAATTGCTCGCGCGACAGCACCTGACCCGGATTGCGGCAAAACGCCAGCAGCAGGTCGAACTCGGCCCCGGTCAGCGTGATGCGGACGCCTGCGGGGTCATGCAGTTCACGCGTGGTCGGATTGATGCGCCATCCGGCGAAGGTCAAAGGGCGCGGCCGCGAGCGCGATGCAGCGCCGCTCTCGACCCGCCGCAACAGCGCGCGGATGCGCGCCACCAGCTCGCGCGAATTGAACGGCTTGGTGACATAGTCGTCGGCGCCGAGCTCGAGGCCGAGGATGCGGTCGATGTCCTCGCTCCGCGCCGTCAGCATGATGATGGGAATCGAGGACGATATGCGCAGGCGTCGGCAGATGCTCAGCCCGTCCTCGCCCGGCAGCATCACGTCGAGCACGATCAGATCGAAGCTCTCGCGCTTGAGCAGCATATCCATCTCGACGGCCGAACCGACCAGGACCGGTCTGAAGCCGTTGTCCTCCAGCACCTCGGCCAGCATGTGCGCGATATCGGCATCGTCCTCGACGCAGAGAATGCGCGCGTTGGTGACGGGGAAAGCCACGAGGTCATATTCCAGGATTTGCATCACGGCATTTTAGAGGCATCTGCCGCAGATGCGCAGCCACGCAAATATAGCGTTTTGTTAAGCGTGCGCGGCCAAATGTGGCTCAAATAGGTCGCGCGGTTTCGCGCGCTACATCTGACTTAATATCTCTTAATCCCGACCTCGGCGGCCCTGCTCTACCGTGACACGCGATCGTTTTTGGGGTGAGCGGTCGTTCGAGGGGTTTCATGAAAGTCGAATTTCTGCCGGGCGCTGCGGCTGATGCGCAGGGCACGGACCAGGTGCGGCTCGATCGCCGGTACAATCGGCCATCCTCGTTCGCCGGTGCCGCAGTCGCGGTTGCGTTGTTGTCGGGCTGCGCCAGCGCACCGATGACCAAAGGCGGGTCACTGGCATCCTACGACAAGCTGACCCCGTCCGACGGGCTGCTGGCGAAATCGCTGGTTCACGTCAACAAGGACGACGTGCTTGCCGCGAAGACGGTGCGGATCATGCCGACGAGCTTCTCGCAGTCGGCCTCGCCGACGCTGTCGCAAGAGCAGCGGCACCTCGTCGCCAACGCGATCGACCGCTCGCTCTGCATCGGCCTCAGCGATCGGCTCGAGGTCGTTGCTCCCGATCAGCCCGCTGATCTGACCGTGCACGCGCTCGTCACCCAGGCAGCGCCCACCGACGAGGTCGCCGCAGGCGCCTCCAAGGTCATCGGCTTTCTGCCGACCGCACTGAGCGCCAACGTCCCCGTACCGATACCGCGGTTGCCGATCGGTCTCGGTAGCCTGACCGTTGAGGCCGAGGCGCGCGATCCGACCAGCCGCCAACAGGCGGCGATGGTCTGGGCACGCGGCGCGAATTCCTTCACCAACTCGCCAAGGGTTTCGAGCGCCGCCGACGCCTACGATCTCGCTTCCTCCTTCAGCGACGATTTCAGCAAGCTCGTCGTCACCGGTGCGACGCCATTCGGCAAGCCGCCGGAATTGCCCTCATTCGACAAGATCGGCGCCACGCTCGGCGGCAAGCCGAAATACGCCGCCTGCGAGGTGTTCGGCCGCAACCCCGGCCTGATCGGCATGGCCGCCGGCAAGCTTGGCCTGCCGCCGGAATGGTCGGACAAGGCGCCGGCGACGGCCAGCCAATAGCCGGCTTATCCGGCAAAGCTCTTCTGCACGGCCTGGTCGAGCGTGGCGCTGCCGACATAGCGCTGGCGCAGCTCGCGCTTGAGCAGCTTGCCGCTCGGGTTCTTCGGCAGGCTGTCGACGAAGATGACCCGCTTCGGCACCTTGAAATGCGCCATCGCGCCGGCGCAGTGCTTGATGACGGCGTCCTCGTCGAGGCTCGCGCCGGCCTTGACCACGACGATCGCCGTCACCGCCTCGATCCAGCGCGGATCGGGCAGCCCGACCACCGCCACCTCCGACACCGCGGGCAACCGGTAGATCATCTCCTCGACCTCGCGGCTTGCGACATTCTCGCCGCCGCTCTTGATCATGTCCTTCACGCGGTCGACGACGGTGATGTAGCCGTCGGCGTCGACGGTCGCGAGATCGCCGGAGTGGAACCAGCCGCCTGCGAATGCCGCCGCGGTCTTGACCGGATCGTTGTAGTAGCCGGAGAGCAGATGCGGCGAACGGTGCACGATCTCGCCGACTTCGCCCACCTTGACGTCGGTCATGTCAGGATTGACCACCCGCGTCTCGACATTGATGGCGGGCTTGCCGGCCGAACCGGCCTTCGGCAACTGATCCTCCGGCGTCAGCACGGTTGCGAGCGGCGCAATCTCGGTCTGGCCGTAGAAATTCCAGAACTTCACGTCGGGCAGCCGGCGCTGCAACTCGAGCAATACCTCGACCGGCATGATCGAGGCGCCGTAGTAACCCTTGCGCAGCGTCGATAGATCGGTGCGATCGAACCCGGGCGAGCGCAGCATCGCGATCCAGATCGTCGGCGGCGCGAAGAACGCATTGATCTTGTGGGCTGCGATCAGCGCCAGGATGTGGTCAGCCACCGGCTTGCCGGTGATCAGGCTAGTGGCCCCGAGATAGATCGCGGGTCCCAGGAAGACGTCGAGCTGCGCGCAATGATAGAGCGGCAACGCGTGCAGCACGTTGTCGTCGGTCGCCATGCCGCCATCGATGATGCAACTGACATACTGCCACATCACGGCTTCATGGGTGAGGATGGCCCCCTTCGGCAGCGATTCGGTGCCGCTGGTGTAGATGATCTGTGCGGGGTCGCGACTGTCGACCGATGCATCGGGCGTGGAGGCGTCGCTGTGCAACAGGCCGTCGAAGGTCTTGATGCCCTCAGGCGCTGCGGCAGGGTCCTCACCCGGCAGCCAGATCAGCGTTTCGACGGCGGAGCCCTTGGCGGCCGCGGCGCGCGCGGTATCGACAAAGTCCGGCCCGACCGCGAGCAGCTTCGCGCCCGAATTGGCGAGGATGAAGTTGATCTCGTCCGGGTTCAGCATGAAGTTGATCGGCACCAGGATGGCGCCGATCCGCGCCACGGCGAAGCGCAACGCCGCGAAGGCATGCGAGTTGCGCGACAGCACGGCCACACGATCGCCCTTTGCAATGCCGAGCCCGAGCAAGCCGCGCGCCAGCCGGTTGCAGATCGCGTCCATCTCCGCGAAGGTCCACGTCACCTCGCCGCAGATCAGCGCCGTCTTGCTTGGATAGCGCCGCGCGGACCGGCGCAAGAGGTCGCCGATGCTGTGCTCGCGGGCGCCCCGGATGGTTGCTGCGATATCTCCACTCATTTGTGTCCCTCCCGAATGTGCTTGTTGTCGTTGTTCTGATTTGTCCCGCCGCCTACTGTCGGGCTGCGTAGGCGTGCTCCATGTACATGTGCTCGACCGAGCGATCGAGCGACGCGATCTTCTCGAAGCCGCGCCGCCAGTCTTGCAAATGCCGCCGCGTCCAGACGACGCCGGCTTCCTTGTCGCGCCGCTTGATCGCATCCAGCAGATGACCGTGCGCTTCGACGAGGCGGGCGCCGCCCTCGGGCACGCCGGCGACGATCATCTCGGTGGTCGGAAAGAACAGTTGCGCCGCCGGCTCGCGGGCAAGCTGGAGCACGCGGTTCTGCGAGGCCTTCGCCATCAGCACGTGGAATTCCGCATCGAGCTCGGCAAGCGCTGCGGGATCGCCCACCACCTCGGCGCTGCGCGCGAGATTGCCGGCGAGCTCGGCGATGTTTTCCTCGGTCGCGCGCTCCACCGCGCCTTCGACGCTCGCGACCTCCAGCGTCATCGAAGCCTCGAACAATTCGCGGAACGTCACCTCGTGCAGGATCAGCGCACGCGACAGCCGCGTTGCGAGCTTGTTGTAGCGCGGCAGGCAGGCCTGCAGCCGGCGGCTGGAATCACGCCGGATCAGCCCGCCCTCCTCCAGCACGCGAATGCCTTCGCGCACCGTCGAGCGATTGACTCCGAATTGCTCGACGAGCTGCTGCTCGGTGCCGATCGGTTCGCCCGGCTTGATCCGGCCGTTGACGATTTCCCGTTCGATCGCGTCGGCGACCTTCTGGTAGGCCGGCGCGACATCGATGCGCCGGAAGAGCGGCGTGGCGGGCACCTTGGGCTCCCGTTTGTTGCTTGTCCGACAAAGGATAGGCGAACGCTCCAGGAGCGTCAAATGGCGCCAGTTCGGCCGAATTGTCGCAGTATGGCACCGTGAATTGACTCCCAAACGGCTCAAATCTAGCTTTGTCGGACAAACCGATAAGACACCTTCGGGAGGCATCACGTCATGAAATCCATCGTCACTCGTCTGTCCGCAGCCGGCCTGCTCGCCGCAGCGCTGGCGGGCCCGGCGCTTGCGCAGCAGGCGCCGCTCAAGATCGGCGTGCTGACCGATTTCCAATCGGTCTATTCCGACATCGGCGGCGCCGGGAACGTCGAGGCCACCAAGATGGCGATCGAGGATTTCGGCGGCTCGATGTTCGGCAAGCCGATCGAGATGGTCACCGCCGACCCGCTCAACAAGGCCGACGTCGCCGCCACCATCACCCGCAAATGGTACGAGGCCGAGGGTGTCGACATGATCATCGACATGCCGACATCGGCGACCGCGCTCGCCGGCATGGAGATGTCGAAGCAGTTCGAGAAGATCATGATCGTGACGGACGCCGCGAGTTCCGACATCACCGGAAAGTCCTGCTCGCCCTACACGCTGCACTGGACCTACGACACCTACGCCAACGCCCACACCGTCGGCAGCGCGATCGTGAAGAACGGCGGCGACACCTGGTTCTTCATCACCGCCGATTACCTGTTCGGCCATTCGATCGAGCGCGACACCGGCGATGTGGTCCGCGCCGCCGGCGGTAAGGTGATCGGCAGCGCACGGCACCCGCTCAACACGCCGGACTTCTCGTCCTTCCTGCTGCAGGCCCAGGCCTCGAAGGCCAAGATCATCGGGATGGCCAATGGCGGCGCTGACACCATCAACACCATCAAGCAGGCGGCCGAGTTCGGCATCGTCGCGGGCGGGCAGAATCTCGCCGGTATCGTGATGTTCATCTCCGACATCCACAGCCTCGGGCTGAAGCTGGCGCAGGGCCTGATCATCACCGAGGCCTACTATTGGGATCTCAACGACCGCACCCGCGCCTTCGGCAAGCGCTTCTCCGAGCGCATGAAGCGGATGCCGACCATGAACCAGGCCGCGACCTACAGCGCCACGCTGCACTACCTCAATGCCGTGAAGGCCGCCGGCACCAGGGACACCAAGCCGGTGCTCGCCAAGATGCGCGAGACCCCGGTCCGCGACGCCTTCACCGACAACGGCGTGGTCCGCGAGGACGGCCGCATGGTGCACTCGATGTTCCTGTTCGAGGTGAAGAAGCCCGAGGAATCGAAGGGACCGTGGGACTACTACAAGGTGCTCGCCGAGGTGCCCGGCGACCAGGCCTTCCGCCCGCTGAAGGACGGCGGCTGCCCGCTCATCAAGTGAGCGAAAAAGATCATGGCCGGGGTCCGGGACCTCGGCCAACTCTTTCAAATTGTTCGGTAAAGGCTGGCAGGAGTGGAGAGGCTCGAACTCCCAACCCCCGGTTTTGGAGACCGGTGCTCTACCAATTGAGCTACACTCCTGCGGGGAACCGGCGTCGCCGCCGGTTCGCGCCGTTTCAAGCACAGGGCATGGCCGCTTTGCAAGGGCGAAGCGGTGAACCTCCTGTTCAATGCAGAACTTCTGCGCCAGACTTCGGCGATCACCCCTCGCCGGCACCCCGCCGCAACAATCACAAGAGCACAGGGAGAGACCATGAACGCTCAAACCGCCACGCAACGCGTCGCCAGCCCCAAGACCCCGTCCCTCCCCCTCACCAAGCCCGAATCAATCGGGCTGTCGAGCGCGCGGCTGCAGGCGATGTCGGACACCTTCAAGCGCGAGGTCGACAAGGGCAACACGCCCGGTGTCACGGTGCTGGTGGCACGGCGCAGCCAGATCGGCTGGTTCGACGCGATCGGCCGGCAAAGCCCGGCGGCCTCCGCGCCGATGGCGCATGACACCATCTTCCGCATCTTCTCGATGACCAAGCCGATCGTCTCGGTCGGCATCATGATGCTGCTGGAAGACGGTCACTTCCTGCTCAGCGACCCCGTCGCGAAATTCATCCCGGAATTTGCCGAGACCAAGGTCGGCGTCGAGCGCGACGGCAAGCTCGAGCTGGTTCCGGCCAAGCGGCAGATGACGATCCAGGACCTGCTCCGCCACACCTCCGGGCTGACCTATGACCACACCGGCAACGGCCTGGTGCAGCAGCTTTACCAGCAGTCGCGGCTGCGCAGCCGCAAGATCACCAATGCCGAGCACGCCACGATGCTCGCTGGCATGCCGCTGGTCTGCCAGCCCGGCGCCGAGTGGAACTACAGCCGCTCCACCGACATCCTCGGCCGTATCATCGAGGTCGTCAGCGGCAAGACGCTCAGCGCGTTCCTGACCGAACGCATCCTTGCTCCGCTGCAGATGACCGAGACCGCGTTCCACACACCCGAAGCCAACGCCGGCCGGCTCGCCGAGGCCTTTGCGAACGATCCCTGGACCAACGAGAAGGTGCAGCTCTTCAACATGCTGGAGAAGCCGGCGATGGAATCCGGCGGCGGCGGCCTGGTCTCGACCACGATGGACTACGCGCGCTTCGCGCAGATGCTGCTGAACCGTGGTTCGCTCGACGGCACCAGGATCATCGGCCGCAAGACACTCGAGCTGATGGCGTCGGATCATCTCGGTTCCGATGTCAAGATCCAGGGCACGCTGGTATCCCCCGGCCACAGCTTCGGCCTCGGCTTCGCCGTGCGCATGCAGCAGGGCATGGCGCCGTTCTCCGGCTCGGTCGGCCAGTTCTTCTGGAGCGGCATGGCCGGCACGTTCTTCTGGATCGACCCGAGCGAGGACCTGATCGCGGTCTTCATGATGCAGGGTCCCGGCCAGCGCGAACATTTCCGCTCGCTGGTGCGCAACGGCGTGTATGCGGCGGTGGAGTGAGTTCGGCACTGCCGCCCCATCCGACACTGTCATGTCGCGCGCAGGCGGGGCATGACAGTGCGCCGTGTCGGTCGTGATAAACCGAGGCGTCTCCGCGTACTGGATCACCCGCCTTCGCGGGTGATGACCAGTTGAGTGTATGGCGCGCTTTGCGCACCAACGTCGGCGTCAGCTAATCGTCGCGCCGCCGTCGATTACCATGGTCTGGCCGGTCATGAAGTCCCCCGCGCGCGAGCCCAGGAACACGGCCGCGCCTGCGATCTCGTCCGGCACGCCGATCCGCAGCAGCGGCGAGCGCGAGGTCGAGGCCTTCAGATTGTCCGGATTGTCCCACAGCGCCTTGGCGAAATCGGTCTTGATCAGGCCGGGGGCGATGCAGTTGACCCGGATATTGTGCTTGCCGTACTCGCAGGCGAGGTTACGCGCGAGCTGCATATCGGCGGCCTTGGAGATCGCGTAGGCGCCGAGGATGGTCGAACCCTTCAGGCCGCCGATCGAGGACACGATGATGATGGAGCCGTCCTTGCGCTCGATCATCTGCGGCACCACCATCGAGATCAGCCAGTTGTTGGCCACGATGTTGTTGTCGAGAATCTTGCGGAACTGATCATCGGAGATGCCGGCAAGCGGACCGTAATACGGGTTCGACGCGGCATTGCAGACCAGCACGTCGATCTTGCCGAAGGCGCGGTTGCTCTCGTCGACGAGGTTTTGCAGGTTTTCCTTCGAGGAGATGTTGGCAGCGATCGCAACCGCGGTGCCCTTGCCGTAGGTCTCGTTGATCTCCTTTGCGACCTGATCGCAGACATCGGCCTTGCGCGAGGAGATCACGACTTTGGCGCCGTGCTCGGCCATGCGCTCGGCAATGGCGCGTCCGATGCCGCGTGTCGAACCGGTGATGACGGCGACTTTCCCCTTCATGTCGAACAAGGTCATGTTTCTCTCCCAGATCTAAGATTTTGAATTCTGCGTCGAGCTTAAGCAGCGTTGAGGTGTTGCGATAGCGGCATCACGCAAGCTTGCCCGCTGGTCTGACTTCCGGCCCGGACGGCTGATGCATCGCGGCGTGCCTGGGATCGGCGATCCAGGGCTGCTGATTCACCATCGGCAGCCGCCACGTGGAAAAGCCCGGTGCGGCGATGTGATCGAGCCGCGTCACCGAGACATTGTCGATGTCGAAGGACAGCCCCCGCTCCGGCTGCCCGCCGAGCGCAAGACCCACCGCGGCTCTGATCACACCGCCATGACCGACCGCAATCACATCCTTGCCCGATTCCTTCGCGTTGATGCGAACGATCGCGCGACAGACGCGCGTGTAGAGGTCCATGAAACTCTCGCCGCCGGGCGCCGGCTCGTTGACGTCGGCGAACCAGGCATTGCCGGGCGGACGGCTGGCGAGCAGCGCGGTGCGGTTCATGCCCTGCCACTGGCCGAGATGCTGCTCGGCGAAGTCGCGCTCCTGCGTCATGCTCTCCGGTTTCGGAAAGTCGGCGGCCCAGATCGCTTCCGCCGTCTGATGCGTGCGCTTCAAATTGCTCGAGTACCACACCGCATTGCGCGGCAGGATTTTTGCGACCGCTTCGAACACTTCCGTGTCACCGGTATCGCACTCGATATCGGCTTGGCCGTAGATGTTGCCGCCGTCGCTGCGCACCGGCGCGTGGCGCACCCACCACCACCGCGTCACGGTCACGTTGGACTTGTCTGGGTTGGACATCGGATGAGCCCTTCAATAGTGTCCCACGTCGCTGTACGTCACGCCGCACATCGTCTCAAGTGCTTCGGACGTTTGAAATCTTGTTTGAATTCCGTCGCGCGGCAGGCGCCACGGATCACGCCACCAGGGAGAAGCGCATGGGCCGCCTCGAAGGCAAATCCGTCATCATCACCGGAGCGGGAAGCGGCATCGGCCGCGCCGCATCTTTGCTGTTCACCAAGGAAGGCGCCAGGCTGATTGCGGTCGATCGCACCGTCGGGGTCAATGAAACCGCAAAGCTCGTGCGCGATGCCGGCGGCACCGTCGAGGCCGTGACGGCCGATGCAGGCTCCGAGGCTGACGTGAGAGCCTTCATCGACAAGGCGGTCACGAAATACGGCAAGCTCGATGCGATCTGGGCTAATGCCGGCGTCAGCGGCGGCCTGGTGCCACTCGCCGACCAGACCGTGGAGCATTGGCAGGAAGTGCTGCGCGTCAACCTGATCGGCCCGTTCCTCGCCATCAAGCACTCGATCCCGCACATGACCAAGCAGGGCTTTGGCTCGATCATCTGCACGGCCTCGGTCGCAGGTCTGAAGGCCGGCGCCAGCGGCCATCCTTACGGCGCCAGCAAGGCCGGCGTCATCAGCCTGGTGCAGACCACCGCCTACTCGCTCTCCGGCACCGGCGTGCGCATCAACGCGGTCTGCCCCGGCCTGATCGAAACCGGGATGACGAAACCCGTCTTCGACCGCGCCAAGGAACGCGGCACCTCCGACAAGATCGGCCAGCTCAATCCGCTGAAGCGTGCCGGCCAGCCCCACGAGCTCGCCGCGATGGGCCTGTTCCTGGCAAGCGACGAAGCATCCTACGTCAACGGCCAGGCCATCCCGGTCGACGGCGGCCTCACCGCTTCGATGCCATATACGGGCAGGCCGGTTTAGCAACCAAAGCCTCCAACCCGTCGTCTGCGATGCTGCCCCATCCACCACCGTCGTCCCGGCGAAAGCAGGGACCCATACTCCGCGGCCGGTGTTGTGAACGGGGCTGTCGTTCCAGCTTCGCGCAGCAACAAACATTCGTGGTTATGGGTCCCTGCTTTCGCAGGGACGACAGCGAGTGTTTGGAGCGCTCGGAGTCATACATCCGCGATCTCGCGACGTGAATCGTCCGAGCTTTGCATCTCGTTCCGCGCTCTCTTGAAGAGAGGGCGCAGGGAAAGCCGGGGGCCGATCGCAGCCGTGGGCCGGTGCAATAAAAATAGCACCGGGGGCAGGAATTTGATTTCGTTAAAACCGAAATATTTTTGCGCGGGGGCTTGACCTGTCGGGCAACTCAATGCCTTCAAAGTGGTACAATCTCAGTTTCTGCCAATGAGCCGCACCATGCCAAGCCAACGCCCCGACCGTATCCGCAAACTGCTGGCCGACCTCGTCGCCTTCGACACCGTCAGCGACCGCTCGAATCTGCCACTGATCGCCCATATCGAAAGCTATCTCGCCTCGCTCGGCGTCAGCGCTGAGCGGATCGTGGACGAAACCGGGCAGAAGGCCTCGTTGTGGGTCACCATCGGCCCCGAGGACAAGCCCGGCCTGGTGCTGTCGGGACATACCGACGTGGTACCGGTTGCGGGACAGGACTGGACCCACAATCCGTTCGAGCTCGTCGAGCGTGATGGTCGGCTCTATGGTCGCGGCACCACCGACATGAAGGGCTTTGTCGCGGTCTGCCTGGCCATGGTTCCGGAGATGCTTGGCGCCGGACTGAAGACCCCGATCCACCTTGCGATCTCCTATGACGAGGAGATCGGCTGCGTCGGCGTGCGCCCGATGCTGCGCGAGGTCAGCCGCAAGAAGGTGAAGCCGCTCGGCTGCTTCGTCGGCGAGCCGACCCAAATGCAGGTGATCGTCGGACACAAGGGCAAGCACGGCGTTCGCGCCACGTTCCGCGGGCTGGCCCGCCATTCCTCGATTGCGCCCGACGGCGTCAACGCCATCGAATATGCGGCGGAACTGATTACCGAGATCCGCCGTCGCGCCGAACGGCTCGCCGCGGAAGGCGACCGCGATGAGCTGTACGACATGCCCCACACCACCCTGCTGACCAGCATCGTGCATGGCGGCGCGGCGCTGAACATCGTGCCCGACCATTGCATGGTGGAATTCGAGTGCCGCGGCATCGGCATCCGCGAGTCCAAGCAGGTCACCGATGCGATCGTCGGCTGGGCCAAGGCCGAGATCGAGCCTGCGATGCGCAAGCGCCATCCGGAATGCGGCATCGATTTCGAGGAGATCCTCGACTACCCTGCCCTCGATACGCCAGCCAGCGATCCCTTCGTCACGTTCGCCAAGCAGCTTGCCGGCCGCAACGACCACGCCAAGGTCGCGTTCGGCACCGAAGCGGGCCTGTTCGTCAGCATGGCCGGCGTGCCGTCGGTGGTGGTCGGCCCCGGCGGAATCGCGCAGGCGCATACGCCGGATGAATTCGTCGAGATGTCGCAGCTCGAGGCTTGCGGTGACTTCGTCGCGCGGCTCATCGCGCATTGCGCAAAATGAACCGCAAATCCGGAGGGCGGAGTACGGCTTCGGCGGATCCGCCCTACGCGCTTTCCGGGTAACCCAGAATCGTCTTCAGCAATTTGGGAAAGCGCGCGTTGATATCGGCTTCGCGCACCACATTGCGGTGCTCGACGCCTTTTTTCGTGGTTCGAATCAAACCGGCTTCCCGCAAGACGCGGAAGTGGTTCGACAGAGTCGATTTGGCCATCTCGGGACACGGCGCAGCCGCCGTACACGACATGCAATCGTTCCGTTCAAGCAGACTTTTGACGATCTTGAGCCGCATCGGGTCTGCGAGCGCTGCCAGCACCCCGGCCAATGTGATGTCCTCACGCGACGGGTGAACGAATTGCACCATGACAAATATATAGCCCTGCCCTTGAACCGCTTCAATAGTTCACTATTACTGAACTACTGAATGAACTGCGCGTCCGCCGCGCGGGCATGGAGAACAAGATGACCAAGAAACTCGAAGGCAAAGTGGCGCTGGTAACTGGCGCGTCAAAGGGCATCGGCGCCGAAATCGCGATCCGCCTCGCCGCGGAAGGGGCCAAGGTTGCCGTCAACTACAGCGCCAGCAAACAGGCGGCCGAGCGTGTCGTGGATGCGATCACCAGCAAGGGCGGCAAAGCCATCGCCGTCCACGGCAATCTCACCGACGCCAGACTCGTGAAGTCGGTGGTAGCCGAGACCACCAAGGCGTTTGGCCCGATCGATATCTTGGTCAACAACGCCGGCATCTACGAATTCGCGCCGCTTGACGGCATCACCGCCGAGCACTTCCACAAGCATTTCGATCTCAATGTGCTTGGCCTGCTGCTGGTTTCGCAGGAAGCCGCGCGGCACTTCAATGCGGCCGGCGGCAGCATCGTCAATATCAGTTCCGGCGTGTCGACGATCGCACCGCCGAACACTGCCGTCTACACCGCGACCAAAGCCGCAGTGGACGCGATCTCCTCGGTGCTGTCGAAGGAACTGGCGCCGCGCAAGATCCGCGTCAATACCGTGAACCCCGGCATGATCGCGACCGAAGGTGTCGTTTCTGCCGGCCTCTCCGAGGGCGATATGCGCAAGTGGATCGAGTCCGTCACGCCGCTGGCGCGGATTGGCAAGGTCGAGGAGATCGCAGCAGCCGTGGCTTTCTTCGCCTCGGACGACGCCTCCTACGTCACCGGTGAAACGTTGCACGTCACGGGCGGCCTTCACTGAGGTGGCTGTTTTCATCATGCCCAAGTATCGGGCCATGACGTTCTGATGGACGGAGGGCGGATGACGCCGCGCGCATCCGCCCTCCTGAGCCGCGCCAATTGTGTAGCGGGACCGCTCCCCGGGTATCGCTTCGCGGATGGATCACAGCCCGTCCGGCGGCTGGCCGGGACCGGTCGCGGCGGGACGCAGCTTGTCGCGTTTGCGCTCGCGATAGAGCGCGTAGAGACCTGATGTCACGATGATCGCGGCGCCGGCGAGCATCGGACTGTCAGGCTTGTGACTGAACACGAGATAGCCCGTCAGCATCGCCCACAGCAACGCGAGATAGCGGAACGGCGCCACCGCCGAGATATCGCCCGTGCGCAGCGACACGATGATGCATTGATAGCCGATCAGGATCAGCACCGCGGCGAGCGCGAGAAGGCCCGTTGCGTGGCCGGACGGCGGCTTCCAGCCGCCGAGTGGAAACAGGATCACGGCGCCTGCCGTGCTGACCGTCACGGTGGTCAGCAGCGTGATGAACAGGGTCGGCAGTTCCTTCGGGATGCGGCGCGTCGCAAGATCGCGCACCGCGCAGAAGCCGACCGAGGCCAGCGCCAGCAGCGCGGCCTGGCTGAAGCCTTCCGCGCCCGGACGGACGATCACCAGCACGCCGATGAAGCCGGCCGCGATCGCGATCCAGCGCCGCCAACCGACCGGCTCACCGAACACCAGCGCCGCGCCAAGCGTGATGACCAGCGGCAGCGCCTGGAAGATCGCGGAGGCATTCGCAAGCGGGATCTGCGCGATCGCCGCGAGATAGGTCAGCGTGCCGCCGATCTCGCCGACGACCCGCAAGCCGACCGGCCAGATCAGCAGCGTCCGAAAGCTGCGCAGCGCCTTGCGATGGAAAGCGAGCGCCGTGATCAGCACGATCGCGAACCCGCCACGGACGACCAGGATTTCCCCGATGTTGAGCTCCGCCGACACTGCCTTGGTGATGGTGTCGTTCATCGTGAAACTGGCCATGGCCGCTGCCATGAACAGGCTGCCGCGAAGGTTTGAGGAGAGGTGCAAGATGAGAGTCCGGCTGGAACGCACTTACCGAAGGATTTGCGCTGCCGACAGCAAGGCGATCAGTCGCGATGGGATTTGCTCCCTCGCCCCGCTGCGGGGAGAGGGCCTGCCTCGGCAAAGTCGGTGAAAGACGAACTCGCGGAGAGCCTCCCTCACCCGGATCGCATCCAACGATGCGATCCGACCTCTCCCCGCAGGCGGGGCGAGGTTAAAAGAAAACGGCGCGCCCCTGTTCAGGATCGCGCCGCTCAATTGCTACCGCGCACCGGCTTTCTGCGCGTATTCCCATGACGCCTTCGACAGCGGCACGGTGCGCTTGGCCGACTCGAGGGCCTTGGCGTTCGACGCGGTGCCGTCGCGCACGCGGCCGGCAATACCTTGCGTGATGCCCGCAAGGCGGAACAGGTTGTAGGAGAAATACCAGTTGAGATCAGGCACCGGGATGCCGGTCACGTTGCAGTAGATCTCGGCAGCCTCGTCCTGGCTTGGAATGTTCAATGCCTCGAGATCGGCGCCAGCCAGCCCCGGCATGGTCCACTGCATCAACAGATAGGTGAAGTCGGCCATGGGATCGCCGAGCGTCGACAGCTCCCAATCGAGCACCGCCTGTACGCGCGGCTCCGTGGCATGGAAGATCATGTTGTCGAGGCGATAGTCGCCATGCACGATCGAGACGCGCTGCTGCACCGGTACGGTCTTCGGCAGCCACTCGGCGAGCTTCTCGAACTCCTCGATATATTGCGTCTCGGACGCGCGGTATTGCTTGGTCCAGCGATCGACCTGCCGCGCGAAATAATTTCCCGGCTTGCCGAAATCGGCGAGTCCGATCGCTTCCGGATTGAACAGATGAAGCTTCGCCAGCGTCTCGATCTTGCTGGTGAAGATCTTCCGGCGCGCCTCCGGCGGCTGGCTCGGCAGCGTCGGATCCCAGAATACCCGCCCCTCTTCCATCGACATGATGTAGAAGGCCGCGCCGATCACGGCATCGTCGGTGCACAGCGCATACGCTTTCGCGACCGGAAAGTTCTGCTTGCCGAGGGCGGCGATGACGCGGAACTCGCGGTCGACCGCGTGCGCCGACGGCAACAATTTACCGAACGGCTTGCGGCGCATCACGTAGCTGCGGCCGGGTGTCTCAAGCTTGTAGGTCGGATTGGACTGACCGCCCTTGAATTGCAGGACCTTGAGCGGCCCCTGATAACCTTCGACGTTGTCCTGCATCCAGGCGTCGAGATTCGCCTCGTTGATACGATGACGCTCCTCGACTTCCCTTGTCCCGGAAAATTCCTCGTCCTTCCTGACGCCGTCCGCCACGGTGACGCTCCCTCAACTGTTCTTGGAGAGCGCCAGCAGGCGCTCCCGTTGGTTCAGTCCGTCATCCCCTCGTGATGAGGAGCGCGGATCGGCCTGCATCCTTCGAGACGCCCGCTATTCGCGGGCTCCTCAGGATGAGGGGTAAGCATTTACGACGCAGCAAACTCAGTGCGACGTGTTTGCATACTTCCGAAGCTCAAGTCTGGCAATGGCGCGATTGTGCACCTCGTCAGGACCGTCAGCGAGACGGAGCGTGCGGATATGCGCATAGGCGCGCGCCAGCCCGGCGTCGTCGGACACGCCGCCGCCACCGAAGGCCTGGATCGCCTGGTCGATGATCTTCAGCGCCATGTTGGGGGCTGCGACCTTGATCATCGCGATCTCGAGCTGTGCAGTCTTGTTGCCGACCTTGTCCATCATGTCGGCGGCCTTGAGGCAGAGCAGGCGGTTCATCTCGATGTCGGTGCGGGCCTCGCCGATGCGCTGCTCCCAGACCGAATGCTCGATGATCTTCTTGCCGAACGCGGTGCGCGAGGCGAGCCGCTTCACCATCTTCTCCAGCGCCTCCTCGGCCTGGCCGATGGTGCGCATGCAGTGATGGATGCGGCCCGGGCCGAGACGGCCCTGCGCGATCTCGAAGCCGCGGCCTTCGCCGAGCAGGATGTTTTCCTTCGGCACACGGACGTTCTCCAGCAGCACCTGGGCGTGGCCGTGCGGCGCATCGTCGAAGCCGAACACCGGCAGCATCTTCTCGACCTTGATGCCGGGGGTGTCGAGCGGCACCAGGATCTGCGACTGCTGCTGGTGCTTGGCGGCGCTCGGATCGGTCTTGCCCATCAGGATCGCGATCTTGCAGCGCGGATCACCGACGCCCGACGACCACCACTTGCGTCCGTTGATGACGTAGTGGTCACCGTCCTTCTCGATGCGGGTTTCGATGTTGGTGGCGTCGGACGAGGCCACGGCGGGCTCGGTCATCAGGAAGGCGGAGCGGATCTCGCCGTCCATCAGCGGGCGCAGCCATTTGCGCTTCTGCTCCTTGGTGCCGTAGCGGATGAACACTTCCATGTTGCCGGTATCGGGTGCCGAGCAGTTGAACACTTCGGACGCCCAGGAGATGTGCCCCATCTCCTCCGACAGCAACGCGTATTCGAGATTGGTCAATCCCGCGCCGTGGAATTCATCGTCCTCATGCGAGGACGGCGGCATGAACATGTTCCAGAGGCCTTCGGCCTTCGCCTTCTTCTTCAGCTCCTCGAGGACCGGGATCACCTTCCAGCGCGGGCCCTCGGCATCCTGCTTCTCGTAGATCGGCACCGCGGGACGGACGTGGTCCTTCATGAAGGCCTGCACGCGCTCGAGCCATTCCTTCTGCCGGGCCGACATCGTGAAATCCATGGGACGCTCCTCGTTGTTCCTAGACTTTGGGCCGCACTGTCCACCCCGCGCCCGCACGCCGCAAGGACGTTCGCGGGATCGCGATCGTGGTGTGCCAGAACGCCAGCCGCGACATCGGCGGATTGACATTTCCGGCTCTTCAAACGATAGTTTCATACAAATGTTTGAAATGCAACCTCGCCTTTGTCGTTCCGGGGCAGCCCGCAGAGCTGAACCCGGAATCCAGAGGTCATAGCGCGAGATTCTAGGTTCGATGCTCCGCGTCGCCCCGGAATGACGGAAAGGCTCCAGGCCATGGCCAGCGATCAGACCCGATCCGCCATTCTCGCCGCCGCCGAGCGGCTCTATGCCGACCGCGGCTTCGGCGACGTCACGCTACGCGACATCGTCGCGGAGGCGAACGTCAACCTTGCGGCAGTGAATTACCATTTCGGATCCAAGGACGAATTGATCGCGGAGCTGTTCGTTACCCGCAGCATCCAGACCAACCGCGAACGTCTCAATGAGCTGAAGGCGGCGGAGGAAAGAGGCGGCGGACGCGCCTCAATCGAGGACATCATGCGCGCCCTCGTCGGCCCGACGTTGCGCGGCTGCCTCGGCCCCGATCGCGAGGGCTCGACGGCGGCCCGCTTCATGATCCGGGCGTCGATTGAATCAGTGCCGCCGATCCGGCGCATCAAGAACCGCGAGGTCGATCACTTGCGCAAATTCGCAGCGGCAATGCGCCGCGCGATGCCCGGCCGCGAGGACACCGAGCTCTATTGGGGTCTGCACTTTGCGCTGGCGATGGCCCATCACACGATCCGCGAGAAGGAACGCCTGCTACGGCTCTCCGAAGGCAAATGCGACCTCGACGACGTGCAGGCCATCATCGACCGCGTGGTCGCGGTCACCGTGATGGCGCTGTCGATGGGCCAGCCCGCAGCCGTCGCGCCGCCGCCCGCGCGACCAGCCGCCATGCACGGACGCCTGACGCGGCAGGACCTGTGAAGCGCACCCGCACGCACGGTACGCGGCGATTGACGCCTCGCCGCGAGCTCGTCACCTCTCCCCGGTGGGGAGAGGTCAAGCGGCCGGCACGCCGAGTTCAAGCAGCGCCGTCACGCCATCGCGATGCAGTCGATCTCGACGTCGAACGGCCCGGTCCATTCCGGGATGCAGACGAAGATCCGCGCCGGCAGATCATTCGGAAAGTACGTCCTGTAGATCGCGTTGAACGTGGCGAAGTGCTCGGCCGAGGTGCAGAACACGTTGCACTTCATCACATTGTCGAGCGAGGCACCGGCTGCCGCGAGGCACTGCTTGAGCTGCTCCATGACGAGCTCGCTTTGCCGCTCGATCGTGCTACCAACGGCGATCCCGCCGGTTGCTGGATCGAATGGCGGCAGGCCGGAGACGAAGATCATGTTGCCGGCACACGTCACCGCGGAAGCCGGCGCCTTCCAGCGCTCCAGCCAAGTCGAGATCGGTTCGACGCGGACCACTTCTCGTTTCATGATTGACACTTTCGATAAGAGGATCGATCGCGCCAAACTAGCAGGTTGATGTCAATGATGGTTCGATGATGGTCGAAGTGTATCAGGGGGCAGCATCGCCGTCTAACCGTCATCCTGAGGCGCGAGCGGAGCGAGCCTCGAAGGATGAACGGCCCGGCTGGTGGCCGTCGATCCTTCGAGACGGCCGCGCTGCGGCCTCCTCAGGATGACGGAAAGCGTGCTACACGTGTCGCCAGCTCGGCTTACAGGACCCCCTGCGCCTTCAGCTTTTCCACCCTGGCTGCGTCATAACCGATTGTCGCCAGCACCTCGTCGGTGTTGGCTCCGAGCAGCGGCGGGGCGCGGTAGTCGGTGATCGGCGTGCCGGAGAAGGTCAGCGCGTTGCGGATCAGCGACAGGTTCGGCTCGAACGGATGGTTGACCTTGACCCGCATGCCGCGCGACTGCACGTGCGGATCGCTGAACACCTGCTCGAAATTGTTGATCGGCCCGGACGGCACACCGGCCTCCTCGAGCTTTTCGAGCCAGTACGCAACCGGCCTCTTCAGGAACAGGCCGGCGAAGATCGCCATGATCTCCTTGCCGTGCACGACGCGGTCGTTGTTCTTGATGAAGCGCTTGTCGTTGGCGAGCTCGGGCTCGCCGAGCACGGCGCATGTGCGCTGGAACTGGCCGTCATTGCCGACCACCAGCATCAATTCGCCGTCGGTGCAGCGGAACACGCCGGCCGGCATGCCGCCATTGCCCCAGGTGCCGCGGCGCGGCGGGGTCTTGCCGTTGACGAGGTAGATCTGCAACCAATGCGACAGCGAGGCGATCACGGTGTCGAACAGGCAGACGTCGATGTGCTGCCCTTCCCCGCCATTGGCGTCGCGATGATACAGCGCCGACAGAATTCCGATCGAGGTATTCATGCCGGTCATGTAGTCGACGATCGAGGGGCCGACCTTCATCGGGCCCTCGCCGGGCTCGCCGTCGATATGGCCGGTGACGCTCATCAGCCCACCCATCGCCTGCAGGATCGCGTCGTAGCCGGCGCGCGGGGCATAGGGGCCGGTCTGGCCGAAGCCGGTCACGGAGCAATAGATGATGCCGGGGTTGAGCTTCTTGATGGTTTCGTAGTCGAGGCCGTAACGCTTGAGATCGCCGACCTTGTAGTTCTCCATCATGACGTCAGCCGATTTTGCCAGCTCGCGGATGATCTCCTGCCCTTCGGGCTTGGCAATGTTGACGGTGACCGACTTCTTGTTGCGGTTGGCGCAGAGATAGAACGAATTGTTGTTGTTCTGCTTGCCTTCGGGATCGGTCAGGTAAGGCGGGCCGAAGGCGCGGGCGTCGTCGCCGCCGCCGGGCCGCTCGATCTTGATCACCTCGGCGCCGAGATCCGCCAGCATCTGGGCCGACAGCGGGCCCGCGAGCACCCGCGTCAGGTCGAGAATCTTGATGCCCGAGAGTGGCAGAGCCGACATGAACTTTCCTCCAAGATGTTGATTGTGCGGCGCCGGACCTCTGCCCGCGCGCGGCCGAGCTTGCCGATACACCATTTTGGCGCGGCGAGCACTGCATTGTCGGCATGAAGCCATCCGCTCGCGGCCTACGTGCCGGATCCCGGCGGCGCTGTGCGGGAACTGACCGCTGATTGCCGCCGCGCGAAATTGTGAAAGAAGCCGACACGGTTTTGGCACCTTCAACGGTATTTTGGCGCCGCAAGGAGGCCGGATATGCAGACGATCACGATGATGGCGCTGGCACTGACCGTGCTGGCGGGCTCGACGGCGGCGGCCGACGCACGCGGCGGTGGGCACGGAGTCGGACACGGCGGGCGCCATTTGCATCGCATGCACGGCGGCGGCGCAGCCGGTGCCGGGGCGTTTGCCGCCGATAAGCGCCACGCCGACGATCCTTACATCAACGCGGCCTCGGACGAGGAGGATCGCCTGCTCAACAGCAAGCTGAAGAGCATCTGCCGCGGCTGCTAAAGCGCGATGAGATTGGGGCGAATCGTCATCGCGCTTTAGCTCCTTGTTTGAGCATGATCTTTTCGGAAAACCGCTTCACACTTTTCCGGATCATGCTCTAGGCCTACGACGCGATCGCCTGCCGCGGCGGCGCGCTGGCGCCGATCAGCTTGCTGATCTCGGGCTTGCAGCCGCCGCAATTGGTGCCGGCCTTCAGGCTGCGGCCGACGGCCGCGACGCTGTCGGCGCCCTTTCTGATCTCGTCGGTGATCTGGTGCTGCCCGACGCCGAAGCACGAGCAGACGATCGGCCCCTTGTCCTCGCCTGCCCCGAACGGCCGTCCGGCCAGCAGCGACATCCGCGCATTGGCCGACAGTTGCGCTTCCGCGAACAGCCCGGCCAGCCACGCCCGCGACGGCAGCGTGTGGTCGGGCGCGATGAACACGCACCCTTCCAGCCTGCCGTCGCGTACCGCCGCGTAGCGGAACCGTCCCGCTGCCGGATCGCGATAGGCGATCCATTCGATCTCGACCCCTTCGAGGCCGAGCTGCGCCCGCGCCCAGTCGCGCCAGCTCTCCGGGCGCGCATCGCCGGTCAGTTCCAGCCGCCAGCAATCGCCGGCCTTGCCGTGAACCCAATAGCCGGTCGCGGGACGCCTGATCGCGTTGCGGCTCAGGATGAAGGCATGCCATTTCGGCGCGTAGGGATCGGCCTTGACTGGCGTGTGTTTGGATTCCGGCTGCCCCGACAGCGGATCGACCACCGGATTGACCAGCGCGTTGACGCGCCCTGCTCCGGCGAACTCTTCGTTCCAGTGCATCGGCACGAACACGCAGCCGCGGCGCTGGTCGGCACTGACCACGACGCGGGCGATCATCTCGCCCCACGGGCTCGTCAACCGCGTGAGACCCTCGTGCTGCAGGCCGGCGAGACGCGCGTCCTCGGGGTGGAATTCGGCATAGGGCTCGAAGATGTGCGACAGCAGCCGCGCCGTCTTTCCGGTCCGCGTCATGGTGTGCCACTGGTCGCGGACGCGGCCGGTGTTGAGCACCAGCGGATAGTCGCGGCTGGTCGGGTTGCCCGCCGGGCGCGGCGCCACCGGGATGAAGCGGGCCTTGCGGTCGGGCGTGAAGAATTTTTGGGTGTCGAACATCCGCGCCGTGCCGGCCGGATGATCTGATGTCACCGGCCACTGCACGGGCGCCAGAGCGGCGTAACCGCCGTTATCGAGCGTCGCCAGCGCCGAGATGTCGAAATCCCGCGTCCCCTCGTTCTCGAAGCCGGATAGCGCGGCGTGCTCGCGGAACACTTCGGCGACGGAAGCGTAGTCGAAGCCGGAATAGCCCATGCGGCTCGCGACGTCGCAGATGATCCGCCAGTCGGCGCGCGCCTTGCCCGGCGCCGGCAAGAACGGCCGCTGCCGCGAGATGCGGCGCTCGGAGTTGGTGACGGTGCCGTCCTTTTCACCCCACGCTAGCGCGGGCAGCAGCACGTCGGCATAGCGCGTGGTGTCGGTGTCGCGCATGCAGTCGCTGACCACGACGAGCTCGCACGCTTCGAGTGCAGCGCGCACGCGGTCCGCATCAGGCAGGCTGACGACCGGATTGGTCGAGATGATCCAGACCGCCTTGATGCGCTTGTCGGCGATGGCGTCGAACATGTCGACCGCCTTCAGTCCACCCTTCTCCGCGAGGACAGGCGCGCGCCAGAACCGCTGCACCTTCTCGCGATGCTCGGGCTTCTCGAGCTCCATATGCGCGGCAAGCTGGTTGGCAAGGCCGCCGACCTCGCGGCCGCCCATCGCGTTGGGCTGGCCGGTGAGCGAGAACGGCCCCATGCCGGGACGGCCGATCCGTCCCGTCAACAGATGGCAATTGATGATGGCGTTGACTTTGTCGACGCCGCTGCTCGACTGGTTGATGCCTTGCGAATAGAGCGTGACGACGCGCTCGGTCCTGGTGAACCAGTCGAAGAACAGCCCGACCGCGCCTTCGGTCAGGCCGCAGGTCGCAGCGGTCTGCGCCAGGGTCTGGCCTGCCACCTGCTTGAGGGCATCGACGATGCCCGTCGTGCAATTGCCGACAAAGCTGCGATCGACCGCGTTGCTGCCGGCGAGGTACGCGAACAGCCCGTTGAACAGCACGGAGTCGCTGCCGGAGCGCAACGGCAGATGCAGATCGGCGCCCTCGCAGGTCGCGGTGCGGCGCGGATCGATCACCACGATCTTGCAGGCCGGGTTCTTCTCCTTGGCCGCCAGCATGCGCTGATACAGGATCGGGTGACACCAGGCCGCGTTGGAGCCGACCAGCACCAACAGATCGGCCTGCTCGAGATCCTCGTAGCAGCCCGGCACGGTGTCGCTGCCGAACGCGCGCTTGTGCCCGGCGACGCTCGAGGCCATGCAGAGCCGCGAATTGGTGTCGATGTTGGCGGTGCCGACAAAGCCCTTGGCGAGCTTGTTGATGACGTAATAGTCCTCGGTCAGGAGCTGGCCCGAGACGTAGAACGCCACCGCACCGGGCCCGTGCTCCCGGATGATCCGGCCGAAGCCGCCAGCGACATGGTCGAGCGCGTCGTCCCAGGTCGCCGGCGCGCCGCCGATCAGCGGCTCGAGCAGCCGCCCTTCAAGACCGATGGTCTCGGCAAGCGCCGAGCCCTTGCTGCAGAGCCGGCCGAAATTCGCCGGATGCTGCGGGTCCCCCTCGACGCGGACGCTGCCGTCGGCATCCTTGCGCGCGACGACGCCACAGCCGACGCCGCAATAGGGGCACGTGGTCTTGGTCGACATCGCCTGTCGCTCAGCTCACCGCCGCCGGCTGCCTGATCGAAAGCCACACCACGCCGTTCTCGACCTTGGCCGGATGCGTGTGCGTGCAGCCCTCGTCGGGCGCCACCGCCTGCCCGCTCGCCAGCTCGATGACAAAATTGTGCAGCGGACAGGTCACCCGCTTGTTGTGCACGATGCCCTGCGACAGCGGCCCGCCCTTGTGCGGGCAGCGGTCGTCGAGCGCGAACACCTCGTCGCTCTCGGTGCGAAACACCGCGATGTTGCCATGAGGCGTGCGGACCACCCGTGAGCCGAGCCGCGGAATCTCGTCCAGCGCGCCGATTTCAATCCAGCCGGTCATGCGATCTCCAATTCGGCAAGCGGTGCGAATTCGTTGCGGTCGACGCCGCGGCTGGCGCGCTCGGCCCACGGGTCGGTCTGCGCGAACTGCTGCGAGTAGGCGAAGCGTCCGAACAGCGCCTTGCGATTCGTAACGTCGTCGACGACGCGCTTCCTGATCTGCTCAAGCCCGACACGGTCGCACCATTTGTACATCCGCTCGAGATACCAGCCCTCCTCGCGGTAGAGCTGGGTCAACGCCACGATCACCTCGAGCGCCTCATCCTCGGTCTCGACCTTGGTCAGGAACTCGGTACCCTTGATGTGCAGCCCGGCGGCGCCGGCGAAGTGAATCTCGTAACCGGAGTCGACGCAGACCACGCCGACGTCCTTGCAGGTCGCCTCCGCGCAGTTGCGCGGACAGCCGGAGACCGCGAGCTTGACCTTGGCCGGCGTCCAGGAGCCCCACATGAACTTCTCGAGCTTGATGCCGAGGCCGGTGGAGTCCTGGGTGCCGAAGCGACACCATTCCGAACCGACGCAGGTCTTCACCGTGCGCAGTCCCTTGGCGTAGGCGTGACCCGACACCATGCCGGCGTCGTTCAGATCGGCCCACACCGCCGGCAGATCCTCCTTCTTGACGCCGAGCAGGTCGATGCGCTGGCCGCCGGTGACCTTCACCGTCGGGATGTTGAACTTCTCGGCGACGTCGGCGATGGCGCGCAGCTCGCTCGGCGTAGTGACGCCGCCCCACATCCGCGGCACCACCGAATAGGTGCCGTCCTTCTGGATGTTGGCGTGGACGCGCTCGTTGATGAAGCGCGACTGCTGGTCGTCGCGGTATTCGCCGGGCCAGGTCGCGAGCAGATAGTAGTTCAGCGCCGGGCGGCAGGAATGGCAGCCGTTCAGCGTCTTCCACTCCATGAAGCGCATCACTGCGGGAATGGTCTTGAGCTGCTGCTCGACAATGACGCGGCGAACATCATCGTGGCTGTGATCGGTGCATTTGCACAGCGGCTTGACCTTCGGCGCCGCCGAGTAATCGCCGCCGAGCGTGAACGCCAGCACCTGCTCCACAAGGCCCGTGCAGGAGCCGCAGGACGACGACGCCTTGGTATGGGCGCGGACGTCGTCGAGCGTGAACAGCTTCTTGTCGGTGATCGCCTTGACGATCGTGCCCTTGCAGACGCCGTTGCAGCCGCAGATCTCGGTCTCGTCGCTCATCGCCGCAACCGAGCTCTGGCCGCTGACGCCGCCATCGCCGAGATTGGCGGCGCCGAACACCAGGCGCTCGCGCATGTGCGAGACGTCGGTGCCGTCGCGCAGATGCTGGAAGTACCAGGGGCCGTCGATGGTGTCGCCATAGAGCACGGCGCCGACGATCTTCTTGTCCTTCAGGATGATGCGCTTGTAGACGCCGCGATTGGCGTCCTGCAGCACGATCTCCTCCTTGTCCGGCCCCGGCGCGAAGTCGCCGGCTGAGAACAGGTCGATGCCGGTGACCTTCAGCTTGGTCGAGGTGACCGAGCCGTCATAGGTGGCAAAGCCCTTCATCGCGAGGTGGTTGGCGCAGACCTTGGCCTGGTCGAACAGCGGCGCGACCAGACCGTAGGTCTGGCGGCGGTGCTGCACGCATTCGCCGACCGCATAGATGCGGCCGTCATAGGTCTGCATGGTATCGGAGACGACGATGCCCCGCTCGCAATAGAGCCCGGCCTTCTTCGCCAGCTCGAAGTTCGGCCGGATGCCGACCGCCATCACGACGAGATCGGCCGGCAGCTCGGTGCCGTCGGCGAAGCGCACGCCGGTGACGCGGTCCTCGCCCAGGATCGCCTGCGTCTGCGCCGGCATCTTGAACACCATGCCGCGCTCTTCCAGCGACTTGCGCAATAGTCCGCCGGCGACCGGATCGAGCTGGCGCTCCATCAGCGTATCGAGCAGATGCACGACCGTGACGTTCATGCCGCGCTTCATCAGCCCGTTGGCGGCTTCGAGGCCCAGCAGGCCGCCGCCGATCACGACGGCATTGCGATAGTCGGTCGAGGCCTTGATCATGCGATCGACATCGTAGATGTCGCGGAAGCCGATCACGCCCGGGAGATCCTTGCCGGGCAGCGGCAGCATGATCGGATTTGAGCCCGTCGCGATCAGCAGGCGGTCGTAGGGAACGCGATCGCCGGCCTCGGTGACGACCTCGCAGGTGCGACGATCGATCATCGCGACCGTCTCGCCCTTGCGCAGCGTGATGTTGTTGTCCTCGTACCAATCGACGGTGTTGAGCATGATGTCGTCGACGGTCTTCTCGCCGGCGAGCACCGGCGACAGCAGGATGCGGTTGTAGTTGCCGTAGGGTTCCGAACCGAACACCGTGATGTCGTAGAGATCAGGCGCGCGCTCGAGCAGCGCCTCCACGGTGCGGATGCCGGCCATCCCGTTGCCGATCACAACCAGCTTTTGCTTCGTCACCTTGTCGAGCATGGTCTGCCTTTCGATTCCGACGACGCTGCGCAGCGACGCAGCACACGTCGTCGATCAACGTCGATTGAAGATGGGATTGTTCGGAAGCCCAGCCGCGGGCGCAGACCGTCGTCACTGACGATCGATATTCCTTTGCAGACTGACATTCAAAACGCGTGCCAATTCGGCGCGGCCGAATCCGACAGCAAAATCAAATGGTTTCCGGCGACGTTAAAAGCCGCCGGACCGGGGCCGCGTGGATCGCCGGCCGATTTTTTAGCCACGCCGATGATCTCTTGTGCATGACAGCATAAGAAGCATCGGCGCTGTTCCCGGAGGCGGGGATTGACGCGCGACCACGCGCGTTCGGCACGGCGCTCAAAAAAGCACCACCATGCGCGTTTGCGCGGCGGCGCCTGCTGCGCACGACAGCAATCGGAGTTGTCGCAGTCAGGCCGGGAGCACCGGGACAACGCCTTGCGATTGCTGACGAAGCATCGCCGTCGATTTCGAATGGCACACTTATTGCTGAAGTTCTTGCTGATCGGGAACGTCTCAACGACGAGCGCTCTCGTCCTTCATCCCCATTCTGTCCATTTGCGCCAAGACCGGCCGCACCTCGCGCGGCTGCCTTCGTCGCAGCATCGCGAGGCAATGAACAATGAAGTTCGCTGAATTCAAGAAGGCGGGTCACTGGCCGACGCTGCTGGCGGCTTTCCTGTACTTCGACATCAGTTTCATGGCGTGGGTCTCGCTCGGCCCGCTGATCGTCTATATCGCGCGCGACATGAACCTGGCCGTGAACGAGAAGTTCACGCTGGTTGCAATTCCGGTGCTGGCCGGCGCGCTGCTGCGCGTGCCGATGGGCCTGCTCGCCGACATCATTGGCGCCAAGCGCACCGGCATCATCGCCCAGCTCGTCGTGATCATCGCAACGGTAGCAGTCTGGAAGTTCGGCCTGACCAGCAAGCTTGCGATCGAACTGTTCGGCGTCGTGCTCGGCATCGGTGGCGCCTCGTTTGCGGTCGCCCTGCCCCAGGCCAGCCGCTGGTATCCGCCGCAATACCAGGGCGTCGTGATGGGCATCGCTGGCGCCGGCAATATGGGTGTGGTGCTCGACACGCTGCTCGCGCCGAGCATTGCCGAGCATTGGGGCTGGCAGGCCGTGTTCGGCTGCCTTCTGATCCCGATGCTGATGGTGCTCGCCTATTACGTCGCCGCCGCCAAGGACGCGCCCGGCGAGCGCAAGCCGATCTCGCTGAAGGCCTATGGCACCCTGCTCAAGGATTCCGACAGCCGGTGGTTCATGTTCTTCTACTTCATCACCTTCGGTGGCTTCGTCGGACTGGCCAACGCGCTGCCGCTCTATTTCACCGTGCAGTATCATGTCTCCGGCGTCGCAGCGGGCCTGCTGGTGGCCTTGATCGTCGCCTTCGGATCCGGCTTCCGACCCGTGGGCGGCCTGATCGCCGACCGCATCGGCGGCATCCGCGCGCTATCGATCCTGTTCGGCATCGTGGTCGCGGCCTATTTCGTGATCGCCTTCATGCCGGAGGGCCCGATGGCACCGGCGCAGGGCGGCTGGGCGCTGACTGCGATGCCGCGCATCGCCTGGATCTCGGTTCTCCTGTTTTCGATCGGCGTGCTGGCGCTCGGCATGGGCAACGGCGCCGTGTTTCAGTTGATCCCGCTGCGCTTCCGTCACGAGATCGGCCTGATGACCGGTCTCGTCGGCTGTGCCGGCGGCATCGGCGGCTATTTCCTGGCGCAGACGCTGGGCACCGCCAAGGCCATGACCGGCTGCTTCGGCGCCGGCTTCCTGTTCTTCGGCGTGCTGGCGTTGCTTGGCTTCATCGGACTTGCCATGGTCAAGGTCCGCTGGCGCACCACCTGGGGCGCGGTGTCGGGGGCGCGCGTGTAAGCTACCCGCGCGCTCCAGCGCGGCAGGATAGAATGTACGTGGCGAACGGCTCGCAACGAGATCTCGGAGTTCGCGTCGGTTTCGCCAGCGAGACCGGCAAGCGCGCCGCCAATGAGGACTATGCCGCGGCCTGCCTCGGCAGGCCCGGCGCCCTCAGCCCCGACGTGGTTGCGGCCGTGGCCGACGGCGTCGGCGGCCACAAGGGCGGGCGCGAGGCCGCCGAGGTCGCCGTCCGCAGTTTCATTGACGCGTATTATTCGCTTTCCGAGACGCTCGGCGTCCGCCGACGCGCCGCTCGCGCGCTGGAGGCCGCGAACAGTTGGATCTACGCCCAAGGCCGCGTCGACGCCGCACGCAGCGGCATGGCCTGCGCCTTCTCGTCGATCGTGCTGTCGCGGCGGCAATGTCATGTCATCCATATCGGCGATACCCGGGCCTACCGGTTGAGCGAGGGGCGGCTGGAGCGGCTGACCCAGGATCACATCGCCGGTCGCGGCGACCTCGCGCATATGCTCAACCGCGCTATCGGCTTCGAGGAGTTCGCGCGTTTCGACTACCTGACCGTGGGGCTTCGGCAGCATGACCGTCTCGTCATCTGTAGTGACGGCGTGCACGGCGCGCTTGGCGATGCCGGCATCCAGCAATTGCTCGAGCAGCGTACGCCGCCGGAGGAAACGGCACGCGCCATCGTCGAGGCGGCGCTTGCCGCTGACGGCAGCGACAATGCCACCGCGCTGGTGCTGGACATCGTCGACCTGCCGCCCGCTGACCGCGACGAGCTCACCCATGCGATCGCCGCGCTGCCGATCCTCGACCTGCCTGCATCAGGCGACGTCATCGACGATTTCGTGCTCGGCGATGTCCTGTCCGACGGCCGCTACAGCCGCCTGTTCAAGGCCGTCGACAAGCGGGCCGGCCGCGAGGTCGTGCTGAAGTTTCCGCATCCGCGCGTGGCTGGTGAAGGCTCCTACCGCCTCGCCTTCGTGCGCGAGGCCTGGGTTGCCGCGCGGGTGCGGAGCCTGTGGATCGGCGAGATCATCGAATTGCCGGCGGAGCGGCAGACGAGACTCTATTCGGCGATGCCGCTTTATGACGGCGAGACGCTGGAGCAGCGCCTCAAGCGCGCGCCGCGGCTGTCGCTCGCCGAGGGGATCGCGATTGCGACCAAGCTGGTGCGCGCCGTGACGGCGCTGCACCGCGCCGGCATCATCCATCGCGACATCAAGCCCGACAATGTGATCCTGCTGAAGGACGGCGGCTTGCGCCTCGTCGACCTCGGGGTTGCGCGCGTGCCCCTGCTCGAGGATTTTCCAGCCGAGGACATTCCGGGCACCGCGAGCTATATGGCCCCCGAGCTATTCGGCGGCACGGCGGGCAACGAGGCCTCCGACCTGTTCGCGCTCGGCGTCACTGTCTACCGCATGTTCACGGCGAATTATCCATTCGGCGAGATCGAGCCGTTCTCGCGGCCGCGCTTCGGCAAGCCGGCGCCGCTGTCGCGCTACCGCCCGGACCTCCCGGCCTGGCTCGACGCCGTGATCGGCAAGGCGATCAGCGTCGAGCCCGCGCAACGCTACGGCGATGCCATCGAATTTGCCCATGAGCTGGAAAACGGCGCCACCTGGGCCGGTCCCGCGGTGACGGGCCGTAAATCGTTGCACGATCGCGATCCCGTGACGTTCTGGAAGGTGCTGTGCGCCATCCTGGCCGTGATTATCGTGGTGCTGCTGGCGCGGCATTAGATCGGGTCAAATCGACCTGACCACAGACTCGCTTCGCCTCAGGACCCAAGGCTATCGCATATGCCGCCTTGGGCGGCTGCGTACATACTCGGCCTCTTGGTTCGAGACGCGCCGCAAGCGGCGCTCCTCACCATGAGGGTCTACCGTTGTGCCGCAAAACAAGACCTCATCCTGAGAGGCTGTGAACCTATGTGGCCGTCATTGCGAGGAGCTCGCGACAAAATTGCAAAGCAATTTTGCGCTGAAGCGACGAAGCAATCCACGCTTCCGCGTACGTCGTACGATGGATTGCTTCGCTTCGCTCGCAATGACGGGGTGGAGCAGTGCGCCCCGTCGTCCTGGGGAGCCGCCAAAGGCGGGCGTCTCGAAGGATGGCCGCAGGGCGCCTTTCTCCCAAATGCAATTGCCTACCTCAGGACCCGACGCGGCGAATCGTGATCCGGGTCTCGTCGGTGAAATCCTTCAGCTCCTTGTTCGGCTCGCGATAGAGGTGCCGCACGATCTCGATCGATCGGCCCTCGGTCGTCTTGCTGCAATGCTCGTCGACAAAGCTGCCGCCGACGGCCTGCTTGTCGCCAGCCGGTTGCGCGTCCGAGCAGGTCCATCCGTCGGCGCCGTAGCGGGACTTGGCCTGCAGCCCGAGCAGGAACGCCTTCTTGCGCAGATAGAGCCGTGCCTTCGGATCGGTCTCGATCGTCAGAGCCGCGATCCTGGCGTCGTGATCGACCATGGCGGTGAGGATGGCTGGATGGCCGCCCACCAACGTCCCCTCCCGCGACGTCATCGGGTCGTACTCGAAATGGATCGCACGCAACTGGTCAGGCCCGGCCGGACAGTCCGACCACTGCGTCCAGCCCGACAGCTTGTGTGCTTTGTCCGCGGCGCAGCTCAGGTTGACATACCCCGTGCTCGGGGCGCTGGTGATCGGCATGCCGACGCTGATGTCGCGCAGGTCTCCCGCGGTTGCCATTGCCGGCACCGCTGCGGTGACGGCGGCCGCGAAGACCAGGCCGCGAGTTGCGGATCGCTGCTTGCTCATGGTTTTGCCTTGTCGTTGTGATCGGACGGCGCGGCGGCGTGCCCGGCCTCCTTGTAGATGTTGCAAACGCGCGAACCCTCGCCGAAGAACGCGACGCATTCGTCATAGGTTGGCTCGCCCTTGCCTTTGACATGAGCCAGCACGTAGTCCGCGACGGCCTCGATCTCGTTCGGCCGCAGAAAGACGTTGGCCTCCGGCGGCATGCGATCGCCGACATCCTGGCGCGTCATCTCGTAGCATTTCGTGGCGTCGTAGGCGCCGCGCACGAAGAACGGCATGCCGGTGCCCGGCCGTCCGCAACTGACGGTCTCGACGATCTGCTCGCGTGTCAGCTCGGTTTTGCGAAGCGACAGCGCGTCGCCGCCATAGCCGCCGCCGCCGTTGCCGTGCCATTTGTGGCAACCCATGCAGTTTGCCCGCTTGAACACCACCTTGCCGGCATCGGTCGGATCGCTTGCCGCCTGCGCATGCGCGGCACCCACACATCCCATCACGAGCGCGCAGCCAAGCCACGCGCCAACCAACCATGTTTGCTTCATTTGCTTTTGTTTCTCTTGGCCAGAGCCCGTTTCGTTCCGACGGAATCGGCACGAAGCTCGCGATTCCTGTTTCGACGCGTTTTCTTCACGCGAGCCGGTATCCACTTCACTCGAAAACGCTGCGGTCGACGCGGGAGGCTTCGGGCGAAGCCTCCCGCGCTTGCAACGTCAAAGGGCGAACACGTAGAGCATCGAGCCCGGCTGCATCTTCTTCAGCTCGGGCGTGGCGTCGATGAACCACTTGTCCCAGGCACCGCCGAGACCGACCAGGATCGCGACGTACTGCTTGCCGTCCACCGAGAACGTCATCGGAGGCGCGTTGACACCGCCGCCGGTGTTGAACTCCCAGAGCTTCTGCAAGGACTTCGCGTCATAGGCGATCACTTCGCCGGACGGCTGTCCGGAGAACACCAGGTCAGGTGTAGCGAGAACGCCGCCGAGGTTCGGGAACTCCGTCTCCGCCTTCCCCGCCACCTTGCCGGTGGTGACGTCGATCGCAGTCACGCTGCCGGTGATCTTGACCGGCTGGCTCGGTCCGCCACCGGTGAAGAACTCGCGCGGCTTGATCTTCTCCGGCGTCATCTCCTCGACCGTGATCCGGTTGCAGCTCTCGATCACCGGGATGTACCAGAGCTTCAGGTTCGGATTGTACGCGGTCGGCGGCCAGTTCTTGCCGCCCATGTTGCCGGGGCAGATGTCCGTCACCTTGTTCTGACGGCTCGGCGTGACCGACACGTTGTAGCGCTGCACGCCCTGCTTCGCATCGTACTCCACCGGCTTGCCGGACTCCGGATCGAGGCCCTTGGTCCAGGTCACCTTCTTCACGAACGGCAGGCCCCAGATGAACTTGCCAGTGGTGCGGTCGATCGCATAGGCGAAGCCGTTGCGATCGGCCTCGAGCGCGAGCTTCAGCGTCGTGTTGTTCGGGCCGGGAACGTCGGCCAGCACATTCTCCGCCACGCTGTCGTAGTCATAGGGATCGTTTGGCGTGTGCTGGTAATGCCACTTGATCTTGCCGGTGTCGGCATCGAGCCCGAGCGAGCTGTCGGTGTAGAGATTGTCGCCGGGCCGATATTCATTATCCCAGTCCGGGCCGGGGTTGCCGACGCCCCAGATGATCGTGTTGGTCGACGGGTCGTAGCTGCCGGTGACCCAGGTCGATCCTCCGCCCGTTGCGGCGGCGCTCTTGTCGTCCTTCCAGGTCTCGTGGCCGGGATCGTCCTTGCCCGGGATCGTGTGCGTGCGCCAGAGTTCCTTTTGGGACTTCAGATCGGTGGCGGCAATCCAGCCACGAATGCCGTATTCGGCGCCGGCCACGCCCGTGATCGCCATATCCTTGACGATCAGCGGCGCACCGGTGACGACCTCACCCTTGTCGGGATCAGCGACCTGACGCTGCCAGGCGACCTGACCGGTCTCCTTGTTGGTCGCGATCAGGCGGCCGTCGAGCGTGTGCGAGATGACGAGGTTGTTCCACAGCGCGACGCCGCGATTGTCGACGCCGCAGCAGGCGACGGCGCCGGCCCAGTCGTGGTCGGTCTTCGGATCCATCTTCCAAAGCAACGTGCCTTTGCCGCCATGGGCATCGATCTTGTAGACCGAGCCCCAACCGTCGGTGACGTACATGAACCCGTTCTCGACGATCGGCGTCCCTTCCAGTCCGCCATGCGACCAGATTCCGCCGCCCTCGACGCCGCCGAGCGCCATGGTCCAGGCGACCTTCAGGTTCTTGACATTGTCATGGTTGATCTCGGTGAGGGTCGAGAACCGGTTGGCCGCGTAGTCCTTGTGATGGTGCAGCCAGTTGCCGGCTTCCTTGTCAGCGTTGAGCAGTCGCTCCTGGCTGACATCTTCCGCGAATGCGAAAGAGCCGGCGATGGTCGCAGCGGATGCTACGGCCGCTGCGAGCATATGGGATTTAGCCCAATTCAACCTCGTCATAGTGGTTTCCTCCGGATCTAGCATCTTCATTGATCGAATTGCCCGTCACATACGGGGTGTTCGGGTGAGAAGCCTTGAGTCCCGGCGGGTGGACCGTCGACCCGCCGCCGTCCGTGGTCACTTCTGGACCATCACCTCCGTCTCGATTGTTCCTGCTTTCTGAAAAACGATCGCGCATTTGAACGTCTCGCCGGGCGCAAGCGCCTGACGCAACTGGAGCAGCATGACATGGTAGCCGTCGCGCTTCAGCTCGAGCGTTCCCTTGGCCGGGACCGGGATGTTCGGGATCGAACGCATGGCGGGCGCGCCTTCGCCGCGGTCGACGGTGTGACGCTCGGAGAAATTCGCAACCGGGCAGCGGACGCGAAGCAGTGCGTCGGCGCTGTCGGCCTCGTTCCTGATCGTCATCGTCAAGGGAAGATCCCCGCCCTCTCTGTCGACCGCTGGCACGTGCGCGTCCACGATCTGCAGCGATTCGCTCGCGGCGGCGTCGTGCACAATTCCGAACGCGCTGATCAGGCAGAATAATGGCAGCGCAATCGTTGTTGTCCTGCACGCAACCGCGCACTGCAGCATCCGCGTCGCTGACATCAAGCTTACTCCCACTGCCACCACCGACAAGCACTGTTTCATGCTTCGCCGCGCGCTGCCAGCGATTGATGATCCGGAACCCGAGAACTCCCATCGCGTGACTCGATGCACGCGATGGTGGTGTTGGCTTTCGCGCGCGACCGATATCGATAGACGTCTCGTGCCACAGCGCGATGCAACACGCGGCGCACTGGTCGTCTGCACGCGCGTCGTCTCAATTCGGGAAGGAGAGCGCAGGTCACCGTCGCGCAGCGAGGACGGCTCGTGGTTTGACAACGACCCGAAGGCACAGCGGCGCCGGTTCAACCGGGAATGGGGTGCAACCTTGCGAGCTGGTCGAGCGGCAGATCGGCTTCCCGCTCGCTCAACGGAAAGCGGACGATGATATCCTGGCGGCCGAGCTGCCCCCACAGCCCGTCCGCAGACCACTTTTGCGGCTCCGGTCCGCGCGGACCGTCGATCCAAACGAAGTACCACTCCGTCATGAGCACCATCCGAACACCTGCATAGCGCTGAAATTGGTGCCGCGCCGGCTCTTCCGCAACGCCGGATCGGGCGCCGCGCCCGCGTTCTCGTGCAGGAACCGGCCGCTGCGGCTCGGGGTCATCATGCCACGTCCGAGCAGTCATGGCGTCGTTGCGCGACGCCGCTCTCAAGTCCCGATCAGATCCTTGGCCATCAGGATGTCGTCGTAGTAGCGGCCACCGACTTTCAGAGCGCGCTGCTCAAGTCCGTATTCCACGAAACCGGCGCTCTGGTAGAGCCGATGTGCCGGCTCGTTGCCCTTCACCACGCTCAGTTGGACCAGCTCGACCGATTGCGCCGCAAGGTCGAGCGCGGCATCGAGCAGCCGCCGCCCGACGCCGCCGCGCCGTGCCGCGGGCCGCACATACATTCCGACCAGCATGCCCTTGTGCTGCCGCTTCGGTCCGTCGGCCTTCAGCAATCCGAGGGTACCGACGAGCTCGCTCCCGCGAATTGCTCCGAGCATCGCTGCGCCGCCCGCGAGCCGTTCCGCGAACCAGCCGACCGGCCAGACGCTTTCGGTCTCGAACGCGCTGCCGAACGCTTCAGGGTTTGCGCGCAGCGCCTCAAGGCGAATGTCGCGATACATTGCGGCGTCTGCAGCCGTCAGTCGCCGGATATCGATGTCGAGGGCAGTCATTCGGCACCTTCCAGTCGTAGCGAGCGGGACACGACGAACTATGCGTGTCCACCTTCGTCACTCATAGAGGATGATGTCGTCTCCAGCCAAATGGTTCGCGCCACGCCCTTGATCGCATTCGATCGGCCAGCAAGCCGGCCCCGTCTCAGTCGAGCGGAGGCCGCCGCGTATGCCAGTCCGTCACCGACTGGAACGCATGTCCGGCGCGCGCCAGCACATCCTCCGACAGATGCGGCCCGACCAGTTGCATGCTGAGTGGCATGTGATCCGATGCCATTCCCATCGGCAGGGTGATCGTCGGGCTGCCGCTGAAGTCGAAAACGGCGGTGAAGCGCAGGATGCTCAGCAATATGCTCGGATCGGCGCCATACTCGCTCATCTTGGCAAGGGTCGGTATCGGGACCGGCATCGTCGGGACGAGCAGCAGATCGATGTCCGAAAACAGTGCCGCAAGACTGCCGGAAAATTTGAGCCGCTCGTGATGAATGGCCGCGATCTCAACGCCACTGACTGAGCGGCCCTGCTCGATCAGCAGCGCGAGGTCCGGGCCATAGTCCAACTTGCGCGCCGGATAGGTTTCCAGATGCGCTTCCGCCGTCTCCACCGAGCACATCGGAATCCACATGCTGACGAGCTTCTCGTAGGGCGGAAATTTGACCTCACGAATGTCGGCGCCGAGTTCAGCAAGGGTGCGCTCGGCTTCCAGCAGAGCGACGACGACTTGCGGGTCGATGCCGTCCTGGGTGTATCTGCGGTCCACCCCGACCCTCAAGCCGCGGATGCCGTCACCGATTCCGGCCAGATAGTTCGGCACCGGCGCCCGCAGCGCCGTCGGATCATTGACGTCGGCGCCGGCGATGACGCCAAGCATGGCAGCGGCGTCCGCGGCGCTCCGGCACATCGGCCCGACGTGATCGAGCGAGTCAGCCAGCGGAAAGATGCCGTGCCGGCTGACCCGGCCCCAGGTCGGCTTGATCCCGGTCAAGCCGCAGGTCGCCGACGGAAACCTGATCGAGCCGCCGGTGTCGCTGCCGATCGCGCCGTAGCAGAGCCCCGCCGACGTTGCCACGCCCGAGCCGGTCGACGAGGAGCCGACCCAATAATTCGTATTCCAGGGATTGAGCGGCGCCTGATTGTCGGGGTGATGGCTGGTATAGGCGCCCTCGGTCATCTTGAGCTTGCCGAGCGTGACGGCGCCGGCGCGCTCCAGCCGGTCCACGATCGTCGCGTTGAAAGACGGCACGAACCTGGCGTGGATCGTGGTGCCGCCCGCGGTCGGGGCAAACGTCGTGTAGCAGAGATCCTTCAGCCCAATCGGGACGCCGTGAAGCGGGCCGCGCCAGATGCCCTTGGCGATCTCGTCATCGCAGCGCTTCGCCTGCGCCACGGCGCGCTCCGCGAGCACCACGGCATAGCCGTGAAACTCCCGATCAAGCCGCGCGATCCGGTTCAGGATCGCCTCGGTGATTTCAGAAGGACGCGCCTCCCTGCGGCGAAACAGGTCGGAGATTTCGGTGATCGACTTGTAGTGTAACGGTTCCGCTGACATCTGACGCCCTGCTGTTGTCGAAATGATTGCCCGGACGCGCCGCCGCGGGCGGCGCCGTTTCATGCCTTCCCCGCCTGCTCGCCGCCTAGAACTGGACGCCGCGCGTCAAGGCGCCGTCCACCACCAGGTTGGTCCCGGTGATGAAGCTCGCCGCACGGCTTGCGAGAAAGACGGCGGCGTTCGCCATCTCCTGCGGCGTGCCCATGCGGCCGGTCGGATTGAGCGCCAACGCGGTCTTGTACAGTTCGGGGTTGTTGTCCTTGATCATGTTCCAGACGCCACCCTCGAAATAAGTGTTGCCCGGCGACACCGAGTTCGCGCGAATGCCCTTGGCCGCGAGCTGGTAGGCCAAGCCCTGCGTGTAATGGATGATCGCGGCCTTGAAGGTGCCGTAAGGCCCGCTGGCAAAATCGACTTCGCGCCCGGAGACGCTGGAGATGGTCACGATCGCGGCGGCGCGGCTCTTTTCCAGATAGGGCATCGCCGCAGTGACGAGGCGCACCGTCCCCATCATGTCGGTTGAGAACTCTTTCTCCCAGCTCTCCTCATCCTGCCCGATCGACAGCGCGCTGACATTGGCGACCACGACATCGAGGCCGCCAAGCTTCGTTGCCATGTCGGCGACCCAGGCCTTGAGGGCCGCGCCATCAGAGACATCGACGGCGCTGCCGAACGCGGCAACACCCTTGGCCTTGATCGCGGCAACGGCGCTATCCACGTCAGCCTGATTGCGCGCGCAGATGCCGACATCGGCGCCTTCGGCAGCGAAGGTGTCGGCAATCGCCCGGCCGATTCCCCTGGTGCTGCCCGTGACGAGTACCTTTGCTCCCTTGAGTCCCAGATCCATCTGTCGTTCCCTCCTTGATTATTGATTGCAGGACACGGCCGTTTCCCGACCCGCCGATCACAGCAACAATTGCGCGCGGACATTGTCCGCATTGACGTCCTCTCCGGCCAGCGATCGGGTGATCTTGCCCTTCTCCATGATGTAGCAGCGCTGGGCGATCGCCAGGATCGTATCGAGATTCTGCTCGACGAAGATGATCGTCGTCCCGAGCTCGTCGCGGAAGGATTTCAGCGCCTCGCAAATGTGCTGCACGATCGACGGCTGGATGCCTTCAGACGGCTCGTCGAGGATCATCAGAGTCGGATTGCCGATCAATGCGCGGCCGATGGCGAGCTGCTGCTGCTCACCGCCCGACATGGTGCCCGCGATCTGGCGCCGGCGCTCCTTCAATCGCGGAAAATACTCGTAGACCAGCTCGGGCAGCTTCTTGCCGTCAGGCCCGCCGATCAGTTCGCCGACCTGCAAGTTCTCCTCGACACTCATCTGCGGGAACACGTCGCGGCCCTGCGGGATATAGCCGAAGCCGGCACGCGCCCTTGCATCGGCCTCGAGCTGGGTCACGTCCCGCTCCATGAAGGTGATCGTCCCGCGCCAGCTCTGGAGCAAGCCGATCAGGCACCGCATCAGTGTCGATTTGCCGACGCCGTTGCGGCCGATCACGCCGACGATCTCGCCGCGCGAGACCGACATGCTGACGCCCTGCAGGATCGGCGTCGCGCCATAGCCCGCCCACAGTCCCGAGACATCCAATATGCGATCAGTGGGCATGGCTCTGACCCAGGTAGATGTCGGCGACCTTCTCGTCTTGCAGGATCGCATCAAGGCTGCCGCGCGCAAAGATCTTGCCGAGGTGCAGCACGGTGACGCGCTGGGCGACCTGGCGCACGAAGGCCATGTCGTGCTCGACCACCAGAACCGTCATGCCCTCGGCATTGAACGACTTGACCAGCTCCCCCGTCTTGTAGGTTTCCTCCGGCGACATGCCGGCGGTCGGCTCGTCCAGCAGCAGGAGCTGCGGCCGCAGCGCCAAGGCCATTCCGATCTCGAGCCATTGCTGCTGGCCGTGCGACAGTGCGCCGGCCAGCTTGCCGCCGTCCTCGGCGAGGTCAAGCAGCGTCAGCAGCCGTTCCTCCTCAGCGCTGCGCGCAGCACCTGAAAGATGCTCCTGGAGCGCAATCTGGATATTCTGACGCACCGGCAATTCCTTGAACACGCTCGGCGCCTGCATCTTGATGCTCATGCCCCGCTGCACCCGCGCGTAGGGGCGCTCGCTGGTGATATCGACGGAATCGAAGAAGATGCTGCCCTTGGTCGGCGGGTAGAGCCCGACGATCAGCTTGAACAGCGTGCTCTTCCCTGCCCCATTGGGCCCGATCAGGCAGTGAACCTCGCCGGCATTGACGGTGAGATCGACATCGGACACGGCGGTCAATCCACCGAAGCGCTTGGAGACGCCTTTCACATCGACGAGCGTCATGGTCAGGTCTCATCCGATTGCAGGCGGCTGGTGTCAGCCAGCGTGGGAGCCGGTTCGCGCCCCCGACGCCTGGTCCACCAGTCCACGACGAGCTTTCCGATGCCGAGCACAAAGCCCTGCGGCGCCAGCATCACGGTCGCGAGCAGCAGTGCCCCCATCAGCACCAGCGCCACCTGCTGGCTGTAGACGGTGATGGTCTGGAAGCCGAACAGCAGCAGGAACGATCCGACCAACGTCGCGGTCAGATCGCTGCGGCCGGAGAATGCGACCCACACGATCGGCATTGCCGCTGCCGGCAAGCCGATGCTCGAGGGTGTGATGAACTGTCCCCACGAAGTGTACAGCGCCCCGCTGAGGCCAGCGAGCCCGCTGCCGATCACGAAGGTGAGAAGCTGATATTTGCGGACATCGTAGCCGAGCATCTCGGCGCGCTGCGGATTTTCCCGCGTGGCGACGATCACGTTGCCGACGCTGGAGTTCACCAGCACGCGCAATGAGACATAGACAATCAAGATCAGCGCGATCATGACGTAATAGAGCGCCGACCCCTCGATGTAGAAATCACCGATCGCCAGCGGGTCCATGCCCTTCATGCCGTTGAAGCCGTTCAGCCGCGCCGGGCCGATATGCCATTCCGGCCCGGCCGTCTGGCCGAGGAAGAATGCAAGCACCAGCGTCGCCGACAGGGTCACGATGCCGAAGAAGATGCCGCTGATGCCGCCCCAGATCATGAAGTAGCCGAGGATCGCGGCCGCGACCATCGCGAGGAGCACGGAGAGGACGAGCGCGGCGATCGTCGTCGTCCCGCCGCCCATGTTAATCGCGAGCACGCCGTAGCCATAGCCGGCGATGCCGAAGAAGAAGGTCTGGCCGAATGACAGCATGCCGCCGTAGCCCCACATCAGGCAAAGGCCGAGCGCCATGAAAATCCAGATCAGGAAATAGGCGAAGTTGCCGACATCATAGGAGTCGGCAAACAGCGGATAGATCAGCGCGCACGCCAGCACGGCGAGGAAGCAGGACCAGAAGATCTTGCCTCGTCCGAGCGTCTGCGGGCCATCGAGCAACTTGAACATCAGGGATCCTCGCTTCGACGATGGTGCGATCGAGTGCGATCGCATCACCGTCTCGCCTCCTTGTTTGACCGTGATCTCCGCGCAAACGCGTTCCGCATTTGTCGCGACGGGAAACTGCTTCACACCGTTCCGGACCATGCCCTAGCGCCCGCGACGCACCAGGACACTGGACAGCCCTTCGGGCAGGACACGAATGACCAGGATGACGGCAACCAGCATACCGATTTGTCCGATGATCTGGCCGTAACTCGCATTCAGCGTCATCCGGATCATCGCCAGGAACACCGCCGCCGGCGCCGTTCCGAGCAGCACATTGGCTCCGCCGATCACGACGGTGACGAAACTCTCCACCACGAAGGTCGCGCCCATTGTCGGGATCAGCGTCATGGTCGGGGCATACAGCGCGCCGCAGAGCCCCGCGAGACCGGTGCCGATGCCGAAGCTGATCGCGTAGATCCGCCCGGTCCGGGCGCCCAGCGCCTTGGCCATCGCGGCATTCTGCATCGTCGCCCGCGCGATCACGCCAAAGCGCGTCTTCATGAAGATGATGTAAAGACCGATGAGCACCGCCACCGCACAGCCGAACAGCACAAGCCGGTAGGTCGAGAACGTATACTCACCGATCGCAAAGCTCCCTTCGGGCGTGCCGATACCACGCACAGCGGAGCCGACGATCAGCAGCATCGCTTGCGTCACGATCAGGCTGAGACCCCAGGTGGCCAGCAGGGAATCCAGCGGACGCTTGTAGAAGCGCCGCACGATCAGGAACTCGACTACGACACCGATCAGCCCCGCCGTCACCGCGGCGAGGATCTGCGCGATCGGCAACGGCACGCCGAGATTCACCAGCCCGACCGTTACGTAGGCGCCGCACATGATGAATTCGCCATGCGCCATGTTGATGACGCCCATCATGCCGAACACGATGGCAAGGCCCGCGGCCGACAGGATCAGGAACGCAAAGACGTCGGCGAACTGATAGAACAGCGAGAAGAGTTCAGCCGACATCCCGGCCTCCCTGATCCAGGCGTCGCATTGCTGCGACGCCGGCGAGGCGCAACGCCTCCACGTGCTCACACGAGCAAGATTCGTGCCCGGCGCGCGTCACGACTTGCTGGGAAGATGGCTCGGCGTGTACTGATCCTTGTCGTTCTTCTTGGTAAGATCGCAGCCGATCTCGCCAAGCCAATACGGCTGGATCGTTCCGTAGTCCTTCTCAACCGTGACCTCGTGCTTGGGACCGACCGAGATCAAGCGCATCCGATGCGACGTGTGCTGGCTCTTCGGATCGATACAGACCTTGCCCTCCGGCGCGTCGATGCAGGCATCGCCGGTCGCAATCACCTTGCGCAGATCCGCGAGCTTGGTCGACTTCGCCTTCTCGACCAGCGCCTTGTACATGTAGAGCGCGTTGTAGGCGTTGTAGCCCATGTCGTTGATGTAGAGCTCGTCGGGGAATTTGGCGTGCCAGCGCTTTTTGAAGTCGTTGGCTTCGGGGGTGTCGATCTCCTCGAACCAGTTCGCCGTCGCATGCATGTTGTTGAGCGCCGGCGGCTTGAACCGCTTGTGCTCGAAGCCGAGCATGATCTTGATCGAGGAGCCCATCGGCAAATTGAGGTTGGCCGCGGCGGCCTGCTCGAAGAACGAGTCCTGCGCGGCGCCGACATTGATGGTCAGGAGCCAGTCCGGCTTGGCCTTCTGGATGTTCTGGATCGTCTGCGCGAACTGCGAGACGCCGAGCGGGATGAATTCCTCACCGACTACCTCGCCGCCGAGATCCTTCATGATCTTGCGGTTCCATTCTGCCGAGATCTGGCCGAAATTATAGTCGGCGGCGATGACATAGACCTTCTTGCCGAACTTCTCGACCATCCAGGGGATCAGAGTTGAGAACTGCTGCTCGGGCACTGCGCCCATGCTGACCATGCTGGCGTCGCAGACACCGCCTTCGTACTGGTTCGTATAGAAGTATGGCGTGGTGGTGCGGTCGACGATCGGGCGCAGCGCCTCGCGCGAAGCCGAGGTGATGCCGCCGATCAGCACGTCGACCTTGTCGCGGTTGAGCAGCCGGCGGCCGAACTCCTGGTAGCGGGCATTGTCGCCCTGCGGATCGAGATGGATCAGCTCGATCTGCCGTCCGAGGATGCCGCCGCTCTTGTTGATTTCCTCGACCGCGAGCTGCGAGCCGTGCAGCTTCGGCATGCCCATGAAGGCGAGGTCGCCGGAGACGTCCTCGAGCAGACCGACCTTCAGCGGCGGCTCGGCCGCGTGAGCGACACCCAGTGCTGCCGCCGCGACGATCGCGCCGAGCAAAGCAGTCCCACACCTACGTCCCGAAATCATGGCGATGTCCCCTGTTTTGAAACTGTGAAAGTCACGACTTGAGGTAATCCTTGAGGATCGACGCTCCCATTGTGTATTTCGGGTCGACCATGTTGCCGAGCCGCATCCGGCCGGCCTGGCTGAGCAGCATGTACGCGTCGATCTCGTCGAAGCCGTAGTCGGCGCTCATCCAGCGCACGAGCTCGCGATAGGCGATGCGGGCTGCGTCTTCGAGCGGGCGCGCGCTGCCGATCGTCATGATGAAGTCGCGGGTCTCGAGCCGCGGCCAGGCGAAGTTCCAGTTCTTGATGAGATCGATCTGGAGCGTCACGGTCGCGCGCTGCTCAAGTGCGACGCCGGACAGCTCGCCGTCGCCCTGCGTCGCATGGCAATCGCCGACATAGAGCAGCCCGCCTTCGGCGTGCACCGGCAGATACACAATGGCCCCGGGTGCAACATCCGGCAGATCCATGTTGCCACCGTGGTAATCGGGTTGCAGCGAGGAGATCGCCTCGATCTCGGGCGACACGCCGATCGTTCCGATGAAGGGCTCGTAGGGCAGCGTGATCTTGTCGTTCCAGCGCACGCCGTTGCGGTCGACGTGCAGCTTCCTCACGCGCTCGGGCAGCGGCGGATTGAGCATGGCCGTGGAGGCGGTCCCGACCAGGCCGCCGAACTCGGGGATGATGCAGGTCGTTCCGGCCGGCTGCGCGCCGCGCGTCTCGACATCGCGGATATAGACAGCAAGGCAATCACCCTTCCCGGCACCGTTCACCGCGATCGGCCCGCATTGCGGATTGAGGTATGGGAAATTGAGCTTGGCGGTGGGACTGTCGCTCTCGCTGGTCAACACACCGCCGAAAGCGTCCTCGGTCTCAACGACCACCACACCGCCGGGATCGATCGACAGCGTCGGCTTCGCGTAAGGACCGTAGACGTAGTGGAAGCCGCCCTGCTGCTCGATGGTCAAGCTATGGGTCGTGCCCATCGCTCCCTTGGCGAGCGCCCGCTTCGCCATGATCGAATTCTTCAACCAGTCTTCAGACATGCGAACGGCTCCTCGACTCAGATCGTGGGATGGCGCTTGTGCCAATCGGTGACGCGCTGGAACGCATCTCCCGCGCGCACCAGGCTTGCTTCGCCGAAGTGAGGCGCGACGAACTGGAAGGCGATCGGACCGCCGTTCGGCGCGAAACCGCCTGGCAGTGTCACGGTCGGACTTCCGGTCATGTCGAACGGACAGGTGAAGCGGAGCAGTCCGGTAATCAGAGACGGCTCCTCGCCGAGCGTCGCCATCTTGGCGAGCGTGGGCGCGGCGAAGCCCTGGGCGGGAACGGCGATCAGATCGACCGTCTCGAACAGCAGCCGCACCGCGCCGCGAAACGCTTCGCGCCGCAGCACGATCTTCTGATAGTCCATGCCGGACTGCTGCCGGCCGAGATCGAGCAAGCCGGCAAGCGCGGGGCCATATTCGTCCTTGCGCGCGGGATAGGTCTCCTCCTGCGCAACGGCCACCTCGATGCCGCACAGCGGGAACCAATCCTCGATCACGGCCGTGGCATCAGGAAACGTGATGTCCTTGATCGTGGCACCGAGATCGGCGGCGACGCGCAGGCCGTCGGTGAGCACCTTGCTCGCGGCATCATCGGTGCCCTCGTTGGTCCAACGCCGATCGACACCGATCGTCAGGCCGCGCAGATCACCGGACAGGCCGGCGAGATAGTCCGGCACGGGCAACGGCACCGATGTCGTATCCTTGGGGTCCTGGCCCGCGATCACGGCAAGCATCGCGCCGCAATCGACCGCGCTGCGCGCCATCGGCCCGATGTGATCCAGGGTGGCCGCGAGCTCGAACGCGCCATAGCGACTGACCCGCCCCCAGGTGGGCTTCAGCCCCGTGATGCCGTTGGCGGCCGAGGGAAAGCGGATCGAACCGCCGGTGTCGGTGCCGAGCGATCCGAAGCAGAGGCCCGCCGCGGTCGCGACACCCGAGCCGCTCGAGGATGCGCCCGACCATAGATCCGCGTTCCACGGATTCTTCGGCGGATCGATCTTCGGGTGATGGTCGGCATAGGCCCCTTCGGTCTGCTGCAGCTTGCCCAGGATGATCGTGCCGGCGTCCTTCAGCCGCGCGACCACTGTGGCGTCCTCGCCGGGACGAAAGTCTCGATGGATCGTCATGCCGTGCGCCGCCGGTGCGCCCTTCACCCAACAGAGATCCTTGACCGCGATCGGCACGCCATGCAGCGGCCCCCTGATCGTGCCGGATGCAATCTCCTTCTCGGCGGCGGCAGCTTGCGCGAGCGCCGCATCGGCCATCAGGTAAGCGTAGCTCTTGAGCATGCTATCGAGGCGCTCGATCCGTTCGAGCATCGCCTTGGTCACTTCGACCGGCGACAGCTTCCTGGCCTGGATTTGCTGCCCCACCTCGATCAGTCCGAGATAGTGAAGATCTGTCGTCGGCATCGCCTTCATCCCCCGCGCTTGACGCGACGCAAGCGCAAGCCAATCGCCGCGCATGCGCCTCCGGCTTGGCGACGCGGATGCGTCGCCAATTTTCTTGACGGCAAAAGAAAAAAGCCACCCGCCCCTCCGAAACGAGGTGACGAATGGCTCTAATGCCGCGGCTATGATCTATCGCGTGGACTCAAAGCCGAACGCAGCAGGTAGTGCGGGGATCAGGACGTCATCGGCCAGATCGACGCACGCAAGGTTCGACAGGAAGCCCGGTAGCAGAAAACTCTAAGGAAGTGTCCGGCGCATTGTCAACGAGGCTGGCTGCACAAATTTCACGAAGTGCATGCGCAGCAAATCGGCAAGACCTCTTGCGCCGATATCGGCGATGATGATCTGCTCAACGCGTTGCACCGCCGAAAGTCGCCGATGACGAAGCCGTCCATACCAGTTGGCATCATATGCTCGCAGCACGGGCCCTATCAGGCGATGGGACGCGAGTTGCTCAAGAGCGCGCTGATGGCTGTCGACGAGATCAACAACGAGAGTGACTTCGACTTCTCGCTCACTCCACATGTGCGCGATCCTCGCGGCATCGTTTCGGAGTATCACAGCGCTTGCGATGATCTCATTCGCAACGTCGGCGTCGAGCATATTGTCGGCTGCTATACCTCGGCATCGCGCAAGCAGGTGCTGCCGATCGTCGAGCGCACCGACCGCCTGCTCTGGCACCCGGCCCGCTACGAGGGGTTCGAATGTTCAGATAACGTCATCTATGTCGGGGCATCGCCGAACCACAACGTGCTCCCGCTCGTGCGCTACGTGCTCGACAACGTCACGCGGCATCTTTTCTGCGTCGGCTCCAACTATGTGTGGACCTGGGAAACCAATCGCGTGACACGCGAGCTGGTGACGGCGGCGCAGGGCAGCATCCTTGCCGAGCGACTGCTCGAGCTCGGCGAAAGCACGGTCGACCACATTGTCGACGAGATCGTGCGCCGCAAACCGCCGGCCGTGTTCAACACACTGGTCGGCAGCTCGAGCTACGACTTTATCCGCGCCTTCCACGCCGCGACGACAAGCGCAGGCCTCAACATCCCGATGTTGAGCTGCAGCCTGTGCGAACCCGAGCTCAAGGTCGTGGGACCGGCATCGGCCGGCTGCATCACGTCGTCGGCCTATTTCGAAAGCATCCGCTTGCCCGAGAACCGCGCCTTCGTCGCGCGCTGGAAGGCGCGCTATGGCGATGCCAGCAGCCCCTGCGTCGACGGACAATCCACCTATGTCGCGGTTTACCTGCTGGCGCGCGCGCTGCAACGGGCCGGGACATCGAACATCGCCGAAGTGCGGCGTGCCGCGGCCGGCCTTCGCTACAATTCGCCGCAAGGACCGGTCTGGATCGATGGCGCCAACAACCACTGCGTCCTGACGCCGCGGCTCGCGGTTTCCAATGCCGAAGGACAGTTTGACATCTTCTGGGAAGCTGATGCTCCGGTTAAGCCGGATCCTTATCTGACGCAGCTCGACGTCGCCGTCAGCCCCGCGCGGGAGACCGCAAGGGACGGAGCGTCGCCGAACGCGCCGCATTTGCGGGTTGTGAAATGAGCAAGCCGTCTTCATTTTCGTTGCGCGGACGCAAGGCGCTGGTTGCCATCAAGGACGAGCGCGACGCCTCCATCGTCAGACGTCAGTTCGATCGCCTCGGGATCGACACGCTGCCATGGGAGCCCGGCGGCGCCATCGACGGCGGTGCGGACGTGGCGCTCATCGACGACGAATTCCTGCCGCTGACCGCGCCGTCGCAGCGCGTGGTCCTCGGACGGTGCCCGGTGATCGCCCTGCTCGGCACGGAGACGCCGAGCCGCCTGAAGCTGGTGCTCGAGCTCGATCCCGCCTCGTTTCTCGTCAAGCCGCTGCGCTCGGCCGGCATCTATGCCGCCCTCGTGATGGCGTTCGAGCGCAACGAGCGCACCAGCGAGCTCAAGCAGCAGGTCGCCAAGCTGGAGCAGCGCCTTCGCTCGCGCCGGGTCGTGCTTGCGGCCGTCCTTCAGATCATGCACTCGCATGCCATCGCCGAGCCGGCCGCCTTCGCTCTGATCCGGCGCGCCGCCATGGAGCAGCGCAAGACCATCGAGGAGCTCTCAGCGGAGGTCACGGCCAGAGGCTACCTGCCTCGGGCCGGCTAGACCGATCCGCCGGCGCGACCACCGACCTCGCCGAAAGGTGGTGCAAGGTACGCACCAACGCGGCTCGCTTCGGCCACTGGGGTGACCTTCAATCTGCTATCAGCGATGCGTTCGCGGTTCGCACCAGATGCCCCGCGATCGAAAGCAATCAGATCGCGTTGCTGTCGAGCACGATGGATGCACGGCCCGATCCAAATTTCCGTCGACGGAATCGCGTTGCCTTTCGTCGGCGAAATCGAAGACTCGTTGGGGATTCTTTCGAGATTCCGAGGGCGCCCTGAAGTGCACCCTGAACTTCAGACTTCAAACAAAATGGCCTCTAAGCCATTGATTTCATTGGAGCGGGTGAAGGGAATCGAACCCTCGTATTCAGCTTGGAAGGCTGCTGCTCTACCATTGAGCTACACCCGCGTTGCGCGATCACCTAACACGGCCGGGCGCTCGCCTCAACTCTTCCGGCTGCGCCATCATTCCCTGTGAACGGCCTTGATTTGCTCACAATCCGTCCCGTCCCGCGCCCAGCGGAGACTTGCCGCCGCCTTAACAGAGGCGGATTCGGTGCCTATATTCGCGGTCCCATCAACAACGAAAGGAGGTGATCCAGTGTCTTGTCTCAAGCGCTGTCACCTCGCTGGGATCGCCCGCTAGGCTTGGATCATCAGCCTGGCATCGGGGCGCTCTCAGCCCTGGACCAGCGAGACAACAACAAACCGGGGCGCGACGGGAGTGATCCCGCCGCGCCTTTTGCTGTACCGATCCGTCGGTTCGTGGGCTGATACGTCCGCCAGAAAAAATTGTCGGTTCGGGCCGCGCTGGAACGTCCTCCGTCCAGCCGCCCCAACATAAGGAGAGCGATCGATGCTTTATGCCATCCTGGCCTATCATGTCGAAGCCGAGGTCAAATCATGGACCGCCGCCGAGGACACATCCGTGATGACCGGCCTGCGCGAGGTCCATGAACGGCTCAAGGGCCGGCTCGGTCCCGCCGCACGGCTCGGCGACACCAACAAGGCGCGCACGCTGCGCGGCCCCGGCCAGGGGATGGTGATCGACGGTCCGTTCGCCGAGACCAAGGAGCAGTTGCTCGGGTTCTACGTGATCGATTGCGCCGACGAAGGCGCCGCCATCGCGGCTGCGCGCGACTTGCGCAGGGTCAATCCGTCGGCGGTCTACGAAATCCGCCCGCTCAAGCTCTATCTGCCGGGCGCACCCTTTCCGGAGACGGCCGGTCCGAGCGACGTCTGAGCCGCGGATGGCGAGGAGCCGATCAGCGATGGCTGGACCGGCTCGGCACCTTCGGGAGCTTGCTGGCGTCGAACTTCGGCGCTGGCGCAGGCGCTTTCGGCTCTGCCGGCATGCCTTCGCTCGGGATCAGCGTCGCTGTGAACGTCACACCAGGCACCTGATCTGCGGTCCCGGTGCACGTCGCGATCGCGCCCGCAGACAAGCCCTCGAGCCTCAGCACGAGATCGTCGACGCCGAACACCGTCGCGTGGCCCTCAGTATGCCGCCTAGTGGCGACGACGGCGGAGAAGCGATCGCCGGCGACTTCGTAGGTACCGCTATAAAGCATGATGCTGTCGCGGCCCCACAGCTTGCCATCGGCGAAATGAACGATGCCGGTACCTTCGCCGAGCGGCGTCCTGAACCAAGCCGCGTAGGTGCCGTCCTTGAGCATGGAGGTGTCTCCGCTCTCGCCCGTTCGCGCCGCCGATCTGTGCACCCTTGGGTTAACAAGGTGTGAAGGGCAGCGGAACGGCCGGGCCGGCGCTATTGGCCGTCGATCTGCCGTCCCATGATGGCAATCGACTTCTGATAGACCTGCGCCGCGTTCCAGGCCTCGATCGCCGCGAAATTGGGCTCGCCGGGCTGGTAGCCCGCGCCGGCGCGCCAGCCATGAGCCCTGAAGAAATTCGCGGTCGAGTTCAGCGCATTGGCCGCGACGTCGAGATTGCCGGTGCCATAGGCCAGGATGTTCTTCGGCATGAACTGGGTCTGGCCGACCTCACCATGCATCGAGCCGCGCTGGTTCGGCGAGATCGCGCCGCGGTCGACCAGCTTCAGCGCGGCATAGAGCTGGTCGGTGAAGAACTCCGGACGGCGGCAGTCATAGGCAAGCGTCGCGATCGACGACAGCATGTTCTGGTTGCCGCGCTGGCTGCCGAAGCCGGTCTCCATGCCCCAAATCGCAATCAGCGGCCCGGGCGGCACGCCGTAGCGCTGCTGGATCTGCGCGAACAGCGCCGCATGCGACTGCTTGAGCGAGCGGCCGCGGGCCACGATGGTCGCGGCGCCGCGCTTGGCCATGAACTGCTCGAGCGACAGACCGAAGCTGCGCTGGCCGCGATCGGCGGCGATGGTCGCGCTGGCGTAGTTGGTCTGCATCAACGCGCCAATCGCGGTGGGGCCGATGCCCTTGGCCCTCGCCTCGCCGGAAAACTCGCGCTTCCAGTTCTCGAAGCCGCCCGGTCCGTTGCCGCACTGAGCAGCATTGGCCTGCGCACCGAGCGACGCGACGATCGCGATGGCGACGAGCGCCGACGTCACAAGCTGACTGCCCCTGATCATTCAACGTCCTCCATATCGGGCCCGTGGCCTCCGGCCGGTGCAAACGATGGCCGAAGATATATGACCGGCCGATGAACGGTCGGCGCGGCATCTTACGATATGGCGGGGCAGTGGGATTGACCATCCCAGTCAAGGGCGCCGAGCCGAGGCATTTGGCCCCGGCGCCGGGATGCGCGGCACGATCGTCTGGAGCGCTTTCCGGCTCGCGTCAAAACGCAAGACTGATCCAGAGCCTCGGCTTTGATTCAATCAGAATCGAAATTGCTTCAGTCGGGAGAGACGAGCAGCCAGGCCAGGTATCCGTAATAGGCTGTCACGGCCAACGCCAGCACAACGGCGCAGCCGGCAACGACATCCACGATCATGCGAGATTTCGCGTCGTTCACGACAGCAACCCGCCTATGTCCGCGACGATGGAATAACGCCGCGCTCAGACCGCCTCGCCCTGCTCCATCGCGAGCTCGGCGCGCAGATTATCCAGGTCGCGGTAGATCGAGGCTACGGCCAGCACGCGTCCCTTTTTCTTGTAGCGCAGCAGGCAGTCCCTGCCCTTGATGTCGCCGTCGACGGCGATCTCATCCCAGGATTCCGCGTGCCCGACATAGTTGATCGGCACGTCGTAATGCTGGCTCCAGAAGAACGGCACGGCATCGAAGACATCGTTCCGGCCGAGCATGTTGCGCGCGGCGGTCTGCCCCTGTCGCTCGGCGACCACCCAGTGCTCGACGCGGATGCTTTCGCCTGAATGGCGATCAGGCCAGCGCGCGATATCGCCGGCGGCGTAGATGCCGGGCACGCTGGTCTCGAGATGCGCGTTCACGGCGACGCCGCGATCGAGCGCGAGCCCGGCCTGCTCGGCCAGCGTCAGCCGCGGGCGCACGCCGACCCCGACCACGACCAGCTCGGCTTCCAGCGTCCCGCCACTCTTCAGGCTGGCGCGCTGCCCATCGATCGCGGTGACGGTGTCGCCAAGATGGAAGATCACGCCGCGCTCCTCGTGCATCGCACGTACGAAGTCGCCCATGTCCGGACCAAGAATCCGCTCCATCGGACGGGCCTCGGGTGCCACGACATGAACTTCGAGGCCGCGCGTACGCAACGCGGCGGCAGCCTCCAGCCCGATAAAGCTTGCGCCGATCACGATCACGCGCCGCGCTGTCTTTGCTGCCGCGATGATGGCGCGGCTGTCGGCGAGCGTGCGCAGCGTGTAGACGTGCGGCTGATCGGCGCCCGGGATCGGCAGCCGCACCGGCTCGGCGCCGGTCGCAAGCAGCAATCGATCGTAGGGCACGGCCTTGCCGTCGCCGAGCAAGACTCGCCTCGCCTTGCTGTCGATCGCGGTCACCTCGGTCTTGAGCTGAAGCTCGATCCTGGCCTTGGGGTAGAATTGGTCCGGTCGCAACGGCACCCAGTCCTCCGGCGCGCTGCCCGCGAGATAGTCCTTCGACAGGTTCGGCCGGTCGACCGGCGATGCCGTGTCGCTGCTCAGCATCGTGATCGCGCCGTCAAACCCTTCGCGCCTCAGCATCTCCGCGGCGGCGAAGCCAGCCGCGCCGCCGCCGACAATCACGATCCGCTTCGGCGCGCCGGCCGGAAGCTTTTGCGAAGCCTGATGCGGCTCCTGCCGGGTATGGACGACGACGCGGTCGCCGTCCCGCTCGACCTTCCAGACCGACAGCGGCGACAGCGCGGGCGCCCGGATCGCCTCGCCGCTGCGCAGGTCGAAGCAGGCATGATGCCAGGGGCAGCGGACGCTGTCGCCGACCACGAGCCCGTCTGCAAGCGGACCGTTATAGTGACTGCAATGTGCATCGATCGCGAAGATCTGCCCGTCCTTTCGCACCAGCAGAATCTCGTCATCGCCGACGTGGCCGACCAGCATGTCGTTCTCAAAGTCACCCAGCGCGACGCCTTGCGCGAGGTCCGGGCCAGCGGGTCCGCTGCTCTGTTCGGCCATCGGTGCGTCCTCCATGACGAGAAGCGAAATCAAAGCGCGCGGACGCAATTGGTTCCATCGCGACGGCCCTGGCATGACGCTTGACATTGCCATTAATGACAAGGTGCTAAGCCTGCCGTCGACAGGAGTTTGCGATGAGAATTCAGGATGCGGCGCGTCACCTCGGCGTCAGTGCGCGCACGCTTCGGCACTATGAAGCGGCGGGCCTGATCGTGCCGCGCCGGACCTCGAACGGCTACCGAAGCTACTCCGCATCGGAGATCGAGCGGGCCGCATGGGTGCGAGACCTGATCGCCTCCGGCTTCTCGACGCGCGAACTCCGCAATCTCCTGACCGCGCTTGAAGACGGCCGGCGCACCCCAGGCGTGAGTTGCTCCGCAGTGATGCAGGACAAGCTCGATCAGATCGACCGGGCGATCACGACGCTCCGCAAGCGGCGGCGTGCCCTGTCGGCCCGGCTCGCCGGAGCGAAGCCGCAGCAACAGATGAGGACACGGCAATGAAGATACTCAACATCCTGGCGCGCCGTTACCTGCCGCTGGAGGCACTGGACGACACGGTCGCCTTCTACGAAGGCTTGATCGGTCAAGCGGCGCGTCTTCGCTTCGACTATCCGGAATATGATCTCAGGCTCGCGCAGGTCGCCTCCATCCTGTTCATCGCGGGCACGGAGCAGAGCCTCAAGCGATTTACGGCCACACACCTGACGTTCCTGGTCGACGACATCGATGCATTCGCCACCCATCTCCCCGGCGTCGGCGCCACGGTGTTGGAAGCGCCCAAGCCGGTGCCGACGGGCCGAAACATGCTGGTGTTGCATCCGGACCAGACCCGCGTCGAATATGTCGAGCATCGCAACAGGCATCCGGCGGATGTGTTGCCGTGATGGCGGCCAGCCGCGATCGCAAAGGCGGAGCGTGAGGCACCCCGCTGAGAACGATCAACCGCTCGCGTTAGTCGTCAGCGGAAGCGGTTGGCCAACGCGACCTTGTGCAGCGCGCACGCTCGTCTTCGCCAACGCTGCATCGTTCGCGCCGTTTGAGATCATCATGACGCCAGAACAAACGGCTCATATCTCAACCGGTATGCATCGATCGCGGCGTTGGACAGAAGCAGGCGGCGCCTCTCGCCTCCGCGCATCATGCGATCGATCGTGCCCAACAGGAAATGGGCCGCCGCGAGGGGGTCGCCAAGATCGCCTGACCGTTCAAGAACGTTCCAAGCGATTTCAAAGGATTGTTCACGTAACTCACTGTCGGTCATGCGGACCAACGTGCCCACGGGACCGGCGTTCCTAGGCCCTGATCTCCCTCCGGCTGCAGCGTTCCAGGTCCCGCCGGCCTCGGGTCATTCGGCTTTGCTGGCCGTGGTGCTCGCGGCGATCTCGGTTTCGACCGCCGCCGCGAGCTCCGATAGGTGCTCCGCCAACATGGTGAAGAGCCGGCGCTTGCGGGGATCCGTCGCGAGGTCTCTGATCAGGGCGCACTCTGCGGCATCAGCGCGGAGCTTCTCCAGATGCGCCACCATGTCCTTCATGCTTCGCCCCCGTTGTTTACCCCGGCTCCGATCTCGATAGCGTATGCAGCGGCACAGCCCACCGACAATAACCCACGTTAGTGTTTGGAGAGCCTCGCCAATTGGTAGCTTAGCTCAGATCTTTGCACCGTGAGAACGCCCGATCAGGACGTCCTGGGCTGAAGCAAGCCCGTCCCCTAACCGCGCGGCCCCCAGAGAATGATCGCTGCGCCGATCAGGCAGACGCAAGCACCTGCGATATCCCATCGATCAGGACGCGAGCTCTCGATGATCCACAGCCACACCAGCGACGCAACGATGTAGATCCCGCCATAGGTGGCATAGGCCCGACCGGCGGCGTCGCTCTCAACCAAGGTCAATAGATAGGCAAACGCGGCAAGCGAAAGCAAACCAGGAAACGCCCACCAGATGGGCTTTCCCAACCGCAGCCAGCCCCAGAATGCAAAACAGCCCGCGATCTCCGCGATGGCGGCGGCAACGTAAACGACACCAGTCTTCATGCCGCCGGACGTCTTTCATAGAATCCGCCGGCGATCAAGGCAGCGATCAATCGTCGCGCTATCGCGCTGGTCGCGCTGATGCGCGACCGCCAGTCTTCGCGAAGTTCGATATGCAAGAGGCCGGATGGTTTGGCGCAGCGTCTTGTCTGAAGCAGCCTCGCCTTAGAGCATTTTCGGTTCTGATTGAATCAGAACCGAAGCTCTAGATTCCTGTTTTGACGCGTTTTCTTCACGCGAACCGGTATCCACTTCGCTCGAAAACGCTCTAGTGAATGAAATAGACACCTGCGATCGCCATCGCGACAAGCACGACGCCACCGGCGACGGCTATGGCAAGACAAACACGGGCTGGGATGGAATAGGATTCGAAACGGGGCTGTTCGATCACGACACTTCTCCCCTGCTGTGCGGGCGGAAGCGCAACCGGCCTCTCAGCCACCGACGCTTACGGAGTGAGCGCGCGCCGGGGACACAGGCAAAGTAGCTCAGACGACCTTCGTTCGAAAGGGAAAATGCACCGACGCGTCGGTGCCGACGGCATCGCCGCGACGGAAGCGGCGCGGCTGCGCTGAATAATCTTTGAGCATGACCTCCGCGTAAGCGCGTTTCGCATTCGTCGTGAGGGAAAGCCGGTTTTCCCTTCCCGATATGCTTCAAGCGGCTACCGCAGAAGCGAAACGACCGATCGAAATCGATTTGGATTGACAGAATGGCCGCCGACGCCCTCGAGCGATAAAGGCGCACCATCCGTGGGACGGCTGGCATTTACTGAGGCGGCATCAGTCCCGGCGACGACAGCCATTCGCTGATGTGAGCGGCGGTGTCGGCCTGCCGCGCCTTCATCAACAGGCGTTCTTGCTCAATGCCGGGAGGCAGTGTCTTTGCCTCTTCACGCAAGCTCTTGGCCTCTTCGGTTAGACGGTGCTCGAGGGAGTGAACCTGTTTGACGCGGCGACGCTTCTGCATGCGCTGCTCCATTCCGTTAGAGGGGCGAGCGCGCCATTGCGTCCACTCGCCGAATGCCGGGATGATGCGCGGCGACGAACATTAACTTTTTGAACGGATGCCCAGTTCCACCTGACAGATGGAACTCTGTTCACGGCCGGAGAACTACGGAAGTATGGCTTACTATTTTTCGCGCTTGGCCTCGGTGTCGCGCTCCGGATCAGCGCTTGCCTCTCGCTAGCCGCCCTATTGCGGTCGCTACGGCAGATCGCCTCTCCTGATCGGACCGACGGTTTGCGGCCGGTTGAGGAAGAATTCGCGGTTGCCGAGCGCCGCCTCCGCATATTGATCGATCGTCACGATGATCGCCTGGACATGCTGGAAGCACCACCCCTCCCGCGTCGCCCGGTGCCGGACCTCGGCCAGCGCCTTGATCCACGGCGAATGGTCATCGCTGTCGTGGAAGTAGCGAAGCGGCTCTCTCATGTTTCCTCCGGCTGATCATGTCGTCCAATTGCGCGCGCTTGCGCGACAGCAGGAGCTGCGCGGTTGCGCTGTCGAGCCCGGCCTGCCTGAGCTGATCCACGGTCGAGCCCAGCTCGCGCAGTTCCGCGCGAAGTCTCAGCAGTTCGAGCCCGTCATCGCGCACGCTGTTCGCCGAAGACCGGGCGGCGGTTCACGAGGGGCATGACAACTGGCTTCTGCGCGCGAGGCCGACGTGAGGCGAAGCACACCAGGATCGGCTCGTTGTCGCCCAGCACGCTGCGCTCCTCGACCAGGCGGCTCATGACGACCCGCATCTTCAGGATGTCCCCGGCCACGAAGGCGCAGTCCTCATCCCGCTTGATCTGCTCACGCATGATCGCCTCGGCCTCCAGCATGCTGACCCTCAAGGCCCTGATCTGTCTGCGAATTTCATTGATGCGATTGTCCATGGCGGCGTCTCCTCCGGGGAACGTCACCATAAGAACAAATCATGAACATTCAGTCAATCAGCCGGAAGGTGAATTTGGTCCGCACCACCCGATGAACGAGCGCGGCGTCCTCACGAGCGACAGCACCGCGGAGGCCGAGAGCCGACAGGATGACGCGACGAAAACGAGATCGTCACAGCGCCGGCGCGAGCGGCCGACCGGACGCCGACACGTTGATGTCGAAGAAGGTCTTGAGCCCGGCAAAGGCGGTATCGGGCGTGACGATGATGTTGACGGGCACGCGTCTGAGATAGGCGGCGAACCGCCCCTTGCCTTCGAAGCGGTTGCGAAAGTCCGATCGCGCCAGATAGTCGACGAAGCGCGGCAGGATGCCGCCGGCGAGATAGAGGCCGCCGGACGCGGAGAACGTCAGCGTCAGGTTTCCGCAGACATTGCCCAGGAAGCAGCAGAACATGTCGAGCGCGGCGCGGCTGGTGGCGCAGCGCTCGGAGGCGGCCGCGTGCACGATCGATGCCGCGTCGCGCGGCGGCGCGGCGGCGCCATCGAGGGCATTGATGGCGCGATAGAGGTTCTCCAGCCCGGACCCGGACAGCGCCCGCTCGATCGAGACGTGGCCGAACTGGCTGCGCATGCGCGCGATCACCTGCTCTTCCCGTTCCGACGTCGCCGGCAGGGTGGCGTGACCGGCTTCGGTGACGATTGCCAGCGACCAGGCGCCGCGCGGCATCAGGCATGATGCGCCGAAGCCGGTCCCCGGACCGACCACCAGCATCGGCCCGCCGGCGACCGCATCCTGTCCGCCGAGCTTGACCAAGTCATTCGCGGTCAGCGCCGGCAGCGACCACGCCATGGCCTCGAAATCGTTGAGCAGATGCACGGCGCGGAAGCCGAACAGGCGTTGCAACTCAGCGGCGTCGAATGTCCAGCGACTGTTGGTCAGGGTGACGCGTTGGTTCTCGATCGGCCCTGCGACATCCATGATGGCGAAGCCGGTGGAGGCTCGCGCGCCCTGCTGATCCAGGAACGCCGCCATGGCATCGGCCGGGGTCTCGTAGTCGGCCACCTTCATATGCGTGGTCGGGCCAATCGTGCCCTGATCGAGGAGCGCGAACCGCGCATTGGTGCCGCCGATGTCGGCGAGCAAGACTTGATCCATCCCCGTCATTCGCGATCCGTTGTCCCTCATGATCTGCCCGCGTGGTCTCACAGCGCGAGCCATCTCGATACCATCGCCGGACAACGACCGGAGCAGCGTCGGTCGGCCCCCGCCTTTCCGCAACACCGCCGACCTGCCAACAGTTCCATCGACTGTATCGATCGGCGCGACGATGTCAGGATGCCGCGTCTGGCGCTATGGTAAGGAGTCCGCGATGCGGCGGCCGCGGCCGCTCAGCCGCAGGAGGCAGTGCAAATATCAACGGAACAGCCCGCCTTCGCTCGCTTCGCTACGAATGGGTTCGGGCCTGCTTGGCCGCGCCGGGCCAGTCCGTCTTCGCTTTCGCTGGCGCTCAAGCTACGCCGGACACGCTCCGCCCTGACGGGCCTTGGCGTGGCTGCGCCACGCGAAGCCCGTCAGGGCGAAGCGTGGTGGGGGAGGTAGGACTCGAACCTACGAAGTCATAAGACGGCTGATTTACAGTCAGCTCCCTTTGCCACTCGGGACACTCCCCCGTCCAACAGCGCCAGACCGGCCGCGCGAGTGGCGGCGGACCGGGTCATCGAAATGACGCTGATAACCGCGCTAGCCCGGTTCGGGCGCACGGTCGGGCGCCGTTATGGGCGAAGCGACCGGTCAAAGTCAACCAAGCCTGCGCGCTATTTGCAGGTTAAATTGCCAATATTCGGGAGCCGTGACACAAGCCTCACATGAGCGATCGCGACCGCAAACCCAATTTCCGAAGCAAGGGCGGTAAGCCCTTCCAAAAAGGCCAGAAATTTGCCCGTTCGCCGGGCTGGCGGCAGCGCGAATCGGGTTCCGACGGGCCGGTGATCTTGTACGGCTGGCACACGGTATCGGCCGCGCTCGCCAACCCGGAGCGCCATATCCGCAAGCTTTACCTCACCGAGAACGCCGCCAGGCGCCTTGCCGAGGAGAACATCGACACCCGCGTTGCCCCGGAAATCGTCCGTCCCAGCGCGCTCGACCACAGGCTCACCGCCGACGCCGTGCACCAGGGCCTGCTTGCGGAGGCCGATCCTCTGCCCTCGCCCGATATCGACACGCTGGCGCAGGAGGGCATCGTGCTGGTGCTCGACCAGATCACCGATCCGCACAATGTCGGCGCCATCATGCGCTCTGCGGCGGCCTTCGCGGTGAAGGCGATCGTCACCACCGCCCGCCACAGCCCGGAGGCGACCGGGGTGCTGGCGAAGTCCGCCTCAGGCGCGCTCGAGCTGGTGCCGCTGGTCACCGTGCAGAACCTGGCGCGCGCGCTGACCGAACTGAACGAGCGCGGCTTCCAGACCGTCGGGCTCGACAGCCAGGGCGCCGACGATCTCGGCAAGGTGGCATTGCAACAGCCGTTGGCGCTCGTGCTCGGCGCCGAAGGCAAGGGTCTGCGGCAGTTGACGCGCGAGACCTGCCGCGTCGTCGCCCGGCTCGACATGCCCGGCGAGATCAAGAGCCTCAATGTGTCGAACGCCGCGGTGCTCGCGCTCTATATCGGGGCGAGCCGGCTCGGGCTGATGTAGCAAAACGCCCGCTCGCAACATGCGAACGGGCGTCGATCTCCTGGACCCGTCGCCGGATCAGTAATAGCGGCGCAGCACGCGGTTGCCGTAGTAGCGCGGCGCGTAGCCGTAGCGGTAGCCATAGTGCGGACGGCGGTACCACGGACGGTGGTACGTGCGGTACCCATAGCCATAGTGGCGATAGCCGTAGTACGGACGGCCGTAGCCCTCGCGATAATACGGCAGCGGCGCCCAGTTGCCGGGACCAGTAAAGGTCGGGCCCTGGTTCACGTAGTAGTACTGCTGCGCCGTGCCGGGATAGACCGCATCCGGGTCCGGCAGACGTTCGACAGCGCCCCAGCCGCCGTAATAACCGCCGTAGCCGGCATAGCCGCCACAGGTGTTACAGCCGGCATAGCCGTAACCATAGCCGTTGCCGTAACCATAGCCGTAGCCATAGGTCACGACCGGCGCCGCATAGACCGGCGTGCCGCACGGGCTGAAGCCGCACGCCATCGCGGGCGCAGCGGCCATGACAGCCACGGCTGCAACCAATCCCGTAATCATTTGACGCATTACTCTCTCCTGTATGTGCTTTTCGTTGGTATCGGCTTCTTGAAGGCTATTGCGGGCTGCGCAGACGCGGCGGCCGCAGGATCGGATCCGGGCGCGAGCCGTTGAACTGCGGCGCATAGATCACCGGCGGCGGGTCGACGGGGACATTGGACTGCGCCGGCAACGGCGCCGATTGCGCCGACCATGACTGGTGATAGCTCTCGGCCGGCTGCGGCAGGCGGCGGTTCGCCGGCGGCTCGACCTCGAGGCGGCCGTAACCGGGCATGTGACCCAGGCTCGGATAATAGTGGCCGACATTCGGCACCGGATCGATCGGACGCCCGCCATAGACGGTCGGCACCATCGACTCGTTGCGAGCAAGACCCATGGCGCTCTCGACCACGGCATAGGAGGCGTCGACGCCGTTGATGATGATGGGCACGCCGGGGCGGTTGGGCACGACGATATCGAAACCGCCGCCAGCCGACGCCGCTGAGGTCATTCCCGCCAATATCGCCAATGCTACGCCGATGCGCATGCCACGCAGAATCCCCGTTCGAGGCGCAACCTAAAGCAACGCGCACGCGCAAGGGTTAAGGCCACGGGTCGAACTGCCGGTAAGCCTAACGCGTAAGCATCCGCGCCTGCTCAATTATGAAGAAACCGGATCAGGAATCGTTAACGCACCTGTCGTGCTGCGCCGGCGCGCATCAGGCCAGCACCTCGTCGAACGAACCGCGCATCGCTGCCACTCAGATCGGTAGCGCAGTACATCTCGTCACTGGTTCCACAGCGCGAGCGGTGGCAGATTGGCAGCCAGGGTTCGGGGCATTTCTGGTTCTGGCCCTCGCCCGCCAAGTCTGCTATGCGAGCCCCGCAAATTCTCCCCTTCGCCGGCTTAGCTCAGCGGTAGAGCAGCAGTTTTGTAAACTGAAGGTCGGGGGTTCAATCCCCTCAGCCGGCACCAGCTTTTAGCTCTGGCAGGATTGGTGGGGACATCCCCGTAGGACCACGCAACGTCCAGATTGCTTCTGCCCTTGCCGGCCAAAACGGTGTATGCAGGTCACAGAGGGGGGGCTCAGGCGATGACCTATTTGATCCTTGCCCGTGATGGCACCAGTCGAATCGTTCTGAAGCGCAATAGCGAGGACGCGGCCGAGAAGAAGGCGCGCGAGCTGAAGGAGATGGGCTGGTTCGAGGTTGAGATTCGCGAGGACACCGCAGCGAGCGTGGACGCTCCGGATCATCCGCAAATACTGCAATGAACCTTTCGGAAGCGGCCCCTTACATACGTGTGAGGTGCCACATGTCCGACTCAGCACATTACCGCTTCCAGTCCGATCAGGCGAAACGGCTGGCCCGCCAGGTTACCGACGCCGCGGTGCGCGAGAAGCTGCTCGAAATGGCCGACGAGTATGGCCGTTATGCTGACATGATCGAGGCTCGCGCGGCCGAACAGATCGCTGTCGAGGCAACGGCTCACTAGCTTTAGGAACGTGACGCGGTGTCTCGTGGTTCTCAGCGCATGAGAATACGCGGAGAGAATCGCAACATGCTGGTCATCGTCACGCTGCTGAGCGTGGCAATCGCGGGACTCATCGCGCTGCTGAACCCGTCCCTTGCCCCGGCCAGTAGCCAGTCCCGCAAGCTCGCCGATCTGCCCCCGGTGCGGATCATCGGTACCCCGTTCGTCCCGAACACCAATCCCAGCGTGCGATAGGCCCTTCGCGCGCTGAAGTAGTGTCACCCTTTTGTCACCTCGCCTGCAAAACGAACGTCTTTGTCAACCATCATTATGGTGAACGCTTGATTCCGCGAGGTTGCTTTGGTGGAATCCGCGCGTTCAAGGTGCGCCATGAAGTGGATGAAAGAACGCGATCTCCTGATCGCGCAGACAATGGCCTTCGTGCAGTCGGTGACCGGCAAGCGCCCGGACGCCGAGATGATGCGCCCTGCTCCGCAGACGGTTGCTCGTCCAGGCGTTGCCCCGGGAGCCGCGCCCGAAGCTCATGACACTCAGCCCCACGTGGTCCAGACACAGGTGACCGCACCCGTGCCGCTGCCGGTCCCGACCGTATTTGAGGTGCCCCCTGCCGCGCCCCCCGCTCCGCCCGCCATCGAAGTTGCCGCTACGGAAGCCGCGAAGGTGACTGCGCCCGCGACGCCTGTGCAGATGCCGCATTTCGCACAGCTCGACATCCGTGGTGACTTCGGATCCGAGGTGCGGGCGCGCGTGGCGAATTTCCGCGCCAACCAGCAGCGCTTCCTCAGGGAGCGCGAGGAATACTGCACCTCCACCATGGCCAAGGTGCGTGCCGCGATCCGCGACAACAGCGAGCTGCCGCGCTCCGGCAAGTAACGCGCCCTCTTCTCCGGATGGAGCCTCGCGTCTGTTGGGCTTCAGCGCCGGGCGCCCGATTTCACCGGCTCGGTCAGGAAGCGTCCGGTCGATCGCGTCGATGTCGGTTCTTCCATTGCGTCAACGGCAGGCTGCTTCCCCTCCACCATCGAGCGCAAGCCGGCGATCGCCTGGATCATGCGTTCGGCATATTTGGCCGTGGCGCCCTCGACGAACGCCTTGTCCTTCGGCTTCGGCTTGGCGATCCGCAGCTCCAGGCGCGTCGTTCCGTTTGGACCGTCCAGAACGGCACGGGTCATCACGATCCGCGGTGCGCCGGGAATTGGAAGTGCGATGCTGACCGTAAAGTAATCGGCCGGGCGCCAATCGAGTATCTCCTCGACGTTGGTATTCTTGCCGTGCATGCAATGATTCCTGGTACCGACGCCGCGGCGGCCCTTGCCCGAATCCTCGATGATGTCGTCAGCGTCCCACCATTTTCGCCATTGCCCCGGCACGCTGAGAAACTCCCACACCGTCTGCCGGGGCGCGGCAATATCGAATTCCAGGGTGGCGTAGGCGTCAGCGTGCGTCACCTCCGTGCGGACTTGCCCGTCGTCCTGCCGCCACGCCGTTTCGAGATCGCGCACCCACAGCGTCACGTCGCCGATGACGTCGATGGTTTCGTGATGCGCGATGAGGCCTTGCGCCGCCGGGTCGATACCCATGGCGCGTATGGCCGCGTCGCTGTAGAGCGCGTAGGCACGCCCGCCCATCTTCTCGCTGACCGTGTTCTTGAGCAGTCGGTGGACGAGGATGACATCGCGCCCGGCGAGCTCTTCCCTGCCGCCCATCTTCTGCTTCACCATCTCGCCATGATGGACGACGAATTTGAAATCGAGATCGCCCATCGCGACGCAGGCCTGACACTCGCACGTCGAGGCCTGACGAACGGTGCGCAGGCGCCGGCGAAACTTGAAATAGGCGCCCTCGATCGCATCCTGCAGCAGCGAGCCGTCGATCTTCTCGGCGGTGGTGTAGACGAACGCGGCATCGCCCTCGAACTTGGCGAGCCGAAACGGGGGGCGCAATCCTTTCACCACCGCGTCCATGAAATCGGCGATGATGTCCTGCGCATGGTCGAGCTCGACCGCCGCGAGGAAGTTCGTATAGCCGGAGATGTCGGCAATCGCGAAATATGCCGCTTCAGCCTTCGGAAGCATACAGACCTCCAACGCAACCGGTTCGTGCCGATCGTACGGATGCGCAGTTTGTCATACCGCGCCGCCCGCGGTCGAGGGCCAAACAAGCGCCGCTCTGGAGCAAAGCGCCCGCTAGCGGCTCCCGATGTTCTCCAGCACTGGCAACAGATGCTTTAGGAATTCGCCTGGATCCTCGCTCATCGGGAAATGGCCGAGACCTTTCATGATGGTGACCTCAGCCCCGGGGATGCTGCGTGCCACCGCGAGCGTCTCCTCCGGCGTGCAGGAGTAGTCGTATTCGCCCGACAACAGGAACAGCGGGCAGCGCCTGGTGTCGATCTCGGCGACGCGGGCGCGGATGTCGCCGTCGACCTTGTAGAAATAGAGGTCACCCTTGAACACGCCGGGGCCGCCCTGCATGTAGTGCCACAGCGTCTCCCACTTCTCCTTGTCGGGCGCGTCAGGCCCGACCAGACCGGAGACGATCGCCGCGGCGATCTCGCCGCCATGCACGTCCGGCCGATGCAGAAAGTTGAGGTCGTAGTAGGGATCGACATGCGCGCCGGCCTGCAGGCCGATGATGGCGCGGAAGCGTTCGGGATGCTCGAGCGCGAGATGCAGCGCGATGCGCCCGCCGATCGAGCAACCGATCACGATCGGCTTGTCGAGCCCGAGCGCATCGATCACGGCCAGGATCATCGTCGTGTATTGCGCCGAGGTGAGCTGATACTCCTCGTCATGCCAGCCTTCAGGCGGCGACGACTTGCCGTGCCAGGGCATGTCGAAGGCGATGACGCGGTGAGTGCGCGTGACGCGCGGATCGTTCATCAGGTCGCGATATTGCCGGCCGTCGCTGCCGGCGGTGTGCAGGCAAAGCAGCGGGGTGCCCTCGCCCGCCTCCTCGACATAGATGCGGTGCAGCCGGCCAAACAATTCGAGATGCATGTAGCGGCCGACGATCGGCTCGAACCTTGCGCTCATGCCGCAGCTCCCTCGCGACGCAGCTTGCCGAGCGCGTCCTTGAAGTAGCGCAGATTGGCCATGAACACCGTGAGGTCGCCCTCGGCCTTCAACACACGCCGCTTGATCAGCGCCATCAGATCGTTCGAGCCCGGCAGCGGCCGATGCTCGCAGAACTTGTCCCACTCGGCCTCGGAGGTGCGCAGCGCAAAGCACGACGATGGCATCACGAACGGCCCTTTCGTCACTGACGCGACCCGGCCCTCATGGATCGCGATTAGCCAAGCCGTCTTGCCGATCTCGAGCAGCAGCGTCGTCGTGAGATAGCGGCCGCGGCGCACCAGCCCTGCGTCGCCGTTGACCCGTTCTTTCAGCGTCTCGATCATGGTCGCTCCACCCGCAATGGCCTCCGCCGGTCGCGCGGAGGGCTCCTGTTATCGGGGCGATGATGGAGGGATTGGGCGGACCGTCAATCGGCCCGACCGGTAGGCGGCCACGGCGTTTTCGCGTGGGCCAGCGCATTTTCGGTGGGCGCGCTTCGCATTGCGACAACGCATCGAAACAGGACGCTAGAGCCACGCCCAGACCAGCGCGACGTTCGCGGCGCAGGCCGCCAGCAGCGTTACCGCCAGCGCGAACAGCACGCGTTCATTCGGGGTCTGCAGGATCGCTCTCATGGAAGGAAGCATCCGGCGATTCTACCCGCAGAGTCCCGGGGATTCTTTTTCGGCGGATTTACCGCACGTTAAGGACTCAAGGTGCGCCGCGGAAAGGCCCGAAATAGCTCATATTTTCAACAGCTTGATCGGTATACGATCACGGTTCCGTGATCGGAACGCCGATGCGGTTTGCGGAAACCTCTTCAGCAGCGCGGGCGTTGTCGGTTTTTCGGGGGGAGCGACGAAATGCCGTATGCACTGTTCTATCAGGACGCCAAGCTGAGCAAGGCCTATCCGACGGAGGCTGATGTCTGGAGCCTGGCCCAGAAATCCGGCCTCGTGGTCGATGCCGTCACTGACGAGCAAAAGCGCTCGCCGCGCCCGGTGTTGGACAATGACTACGAGATCCGCCCCTGCCAGCTCGATCCGAACGAGGATCCGGACAAGAACAAGGCAGACGCTGATCTTGAAGCGCGCATCGAGCCGCGGCTGCACTCGTAACGCCTCTCGCCTCGGGGCGCGTGCGCGGACCCGACCTGCACGTAGGATGATCCTGCGGCCTTACGGCGTCGCCGTCGCGAGCGAAGCCTGCTCGGAGGCGAGCGAAACACAGACCTTCCGTCGATGGAGACCCCGGATTGCGCCGGTGACCTTGAGGACCTTGCCGGTCGGACAAGATGCGTCCTGCACGAGCACGACCTCATAGGGTGCAAGAATCAGGGGCTCGGATTTGAGGACAGTCTGGGCAAGGCACGGCACGGACACCGCAGAGAGAATGAGCCCTAACGCAACGTTACGCATGTGTGTTTGTCCACCAACCCGGCAGCCGCACAATAGCGCATGACGGTGAAAGTTCCGTGCAAGGCAGGAATTATTTTTTTGCATTGCATGGGACGCGACACGCGATCGCGCCAAGACAAAAGGGCCGGCTGAAAGCCGGCCCTTTTGCATTCAAGCGAACTGACGATCAGTAGTTGCTGCCCACCGGGCCGCCCCAACCGAAGCGATAGTTGATGCCCAGCTTGACGGTGTGCTCGTCGTTGCGGAAGCTCGTGCCGACAATGTCGGCCGGGCCGCTCGTGAAGGTAGTCTTGCCGAAATTGTAGTACTGGTACTCGGCCTTGGCCGACCAGTTCGGGGCAAACATGTATTCGAGGCCTGCGCCGACGGTGTAGCCGTCCTTGTGGTTGCCGTCGGTGGTGAAGGCCGCCGGCACGCCACCAACCGACGCAGTGAGATTGTTGTTGTCACGCCAGGCATAACCGCCCTTGGCGTAGAGCAGCGCCGGACCCCAGGTGTAGCCAAGGCGGCCGGTGACCGAACCGATCTGGTCGGTATTGCCGGTCACAAGCGTACCTCCGGGAAACAGCACGCCATTGTTCGACGAGCTCGGCAGCCAACTGTACTGCGCCTCGACACCCATCACCCAGTTGGGGGCGAACTGGTAATCGAAACCACCCTGGACGCCCCCCATGAAGCGCGCATCGCTGCCCATCAGGTTGTTGCCGTCGGTAAACGCGCCGCCGACATGGCCGCCGATATAGAAGCCGGTCCAATTGTAGACGAGCGCAGGCGCGGTCACGGGGGGCGGTGCCTTGGTATAGGTGCGTGCCGGCATGTCAGCCGCAAGCGCCGGGCTCGCCAGCGCGGCCAAGGCGACGGTGCCGAGCAGAAACTTCTTCATTTGGGGTCCCCATTACTAGCGTTGCGCTATCAACCCAAACAACGTGACCTCAATTAGGTTGCTTTGGGGCAATGCCGCAGCCGTGATCTTCCCGAGCTGTGACAGGGCGGCAACAACGGCCGTTTGTTCCTGATCATAGAAGATTTTTGATCGGTTAAGTAATCACGCCTCCGCGTGACGGAAGTCGCAAATACCTAAGGTGAGGTTCAGCGCTCCCCGAAAAGTGATCGGTTCGCGCTAACCAATGGCCTAGCCCACTATACTACCGCGACAAATTGCCCAATTCGGCAAACTGCCCGTAGGAGACGCCGGCACAGAGCTCGGCGGCGTTCTCCATGATGCGGTCGAGCCGGCCATCGACGAACACCACGCCGTGCTCGCGGGCCGGGCGGTAATTGCCGTCTGAGTCCTTTGCGCTGTAGCGCACGCACGCCACGTAGCGCAGGCGGCCGCCGATCGTCCGCTGCACCGGCTCGGCAATAGCTGCATCGCGTACGCCGACCGGATTGTTCAGATAGGTCCGCATGAACGCCAATATCTCGGCGCGGTAATTGGTCGGAAACGGCTGGTCGGCCGCGCCCCGATCGGCGGTGAACGAGATTGGCCCGCTGTCGCCGCCGGCACAGCCGGCGAGCCCGATCGACAGCGCCAAGATCGCCGCAAGTTTAGCTGAAGTCCCCAAGCGCCGTAGTTCCATGATCCCCGTGACGACCTCTTAGACCGCCCGGGGCCGGAATGGAATTCGCAACTCGGTTATCGCAATGCTCAATAGGCAGGCCAAGACAGCACACCGGCCCGCCGCCACTGGGGAAGCAATGGCGAACGGGCCGGGTCTGACACCCGCCGGCGCAGCGGGGCAATGTGGATCGAAACCGCGCCGGCGGATCAGTTTCAGCCGCGCTTGACCGGCGCGACGTGCTTGACCGCGACCTTCGCCTTAACGTGCTGGCTGGCGTGCTTCGGCGCCTTCTTCACCTTCAGAAGACCCATATGCTTGTGGTGCCGATAGTGCTGGGTGTGGTGACGGGTCATCTTCGCGTTGGCGTTCAGGGCCTTCGAGGGCGCCTGCTCGCTCTTGATCACCGGCGCGGGTTTGGTCGCCGGCGCGGGCGTGGTCACAGGCGTGGAGGTCGCGGGCTTGGCCTGCTCGGCGGCGAGCGCCGGGGCAGCGATCACGGACATGGCGAGCAGCGCTGCGGAAATCGACTTCAACATGGTGGTCTCCTCTTCCACGGGATCGAGAGTTACCCGGCCGGATGGTCGGCCTCGCCGATCAATGGAGTCGACCTTAGAGAGCCCGCACTGAACCCGTCCTGAAGGACGCTGCCGGTGTTCATTCATCTGAATGACTTCTTTGTCATGCGCCGGCGCCACCGGCGATCACGTGGAATCGCGCGGCGGCTGGGAATGTTCTGAAGCCTCGGGTGTTCAAGTCGGCAGGCTTCGGTGTAGGATTACCGAGCGCGATCAGGAACGATCAGGAGCGACCAGGAATGAGCAGGACGACAAGGTTTTTGACCCTCGCGGTGCTCTCGATAGCCCTTGCGGGCGGCCCCGTCATCAAGGCGTACGCCGCGGGCAGCGATGAACCCTCCCCGCCCGCGTCCGATAGCGGCAAGGGCAAGAAGGCGACCAAGAAGGACAGGAGATCGTCGATCGATGATCCAAAGTTCCTGGCCGGCTACCACGCAGCCTACACCACGATCTATGATCGCCACGACTACGCCGCCGCGATCGAGCAGTTGAAGGCGCTGGGCCAGGACGATCGCGCCGACGTCGCCAATCTGATCGGCTACTCCTATCGCAAGCTCGGCGACTACAAGGTGTCGCAGATCTGGTACGAGCGCGCGCTCAAAGCCGATCCCAATCATGTGCGCACCTGGCAGTATTACGGCCTGTGGCAGCTCGAGCAAGGCAACCGCGACCAGGCCGAATTCCATCTGAACCGCATCGCGCAGCTCGCGGGCACCAACAGCGACGAATACCGCTCGCTGGCCGCAGCGCTGGAGAAGCCGCCGGGCACTGGCCTCGTCTACTGAGCGGATTGACTTCGCAGCATCCCGCCGGTGCGGTCGACACGACCGCGCCGGCTTTCTGTTATGAGGTGGTGGCGGCTGTCCCGATCATGCGTCGCCGGCGGCCGAGCATGAGCAGCATGACGAGCGCGCCGCTCGAGCACAGCATCGCGAGCGCCAGCAGCGCGTCGCTACCGAAGTGCGTGAGCATTGCGGCCAGGATCGGCGGCGCTGCCGCCGAGATCAGGTTCAGCGGCAGCGCGATATGCGACGTCGCCTTGGCAAACGCACCCCTATCGTAGAACACCAGCGGGATCGTTGCGCGCGCAACCGCGAGCGCGCCGCTGGCCATGCCGTAGATCAGGATGAAAGCCGCGATCGACCAATAGACGCCGTGGCCGAAGATCAGGATCAGCATGGCGACCGGCAACAGCGTGCCCGCGACAAGGCCCGTCGTAATGCCGTCCCAGCGTCCGCCGCCGATGAAATCGATCGCGCGCGCCGACACCTGCACGACGCCCAGCGTCGATCCGAACGCAACCGCTTCGGTCGCCGAGAGCCCCTGCGCCTTCAGGAGCTCGACAAGGATTGCGCTGAAGCCGATGCTGACGAATGCGTTGAGCGCAATCGCCGCCACCACCAGGACGAAAGTGCTTCTGTCCGGGGCAGACGGCGCTGCCGACCGCTCCGATGAAGTCTCTGAACCCACGGCACCAGCGGTCCGGCGCGGCAGCCCGAACGTGTAGAGCGGCAAGCAGACCAAGCCCATCGCCAAGGCATAGACCATGCAGGTGCCGCGCCAGCCGACCGCGTCGGCGAGACATGCCGTCGTTGGCCAGAAGATGCTGCTGGACAGTCCGGTGACCAGCATGAGAGCCCCGATCGCGCCCTTCGCATGCCGGCCGGCCACCTCGTTGAGCATGATGTAAGCGGCGGTGCTCAGCGCTGCGCTGCCACCGACGCCAAGGATCGTCCAGGCGATGAAATAGAGCGCCACCTCTTGCGCGCAGGCCAGAAGGACGAAACCGAGCGCTGCGACCGCGGCGCCTGCCATCATGACACGCCGAGCGCCTGCGCGCTTAAACGGTTCGGCGAGCAGCGGCGCGCACAGGCCCATCGTCACGTAGAGGACCGAGGTTCCTGCAAATACCGTTGGAAGCGCGATCTGGAGATCGGCGGCGATTCGCCGCCCGACGATGGCCGGCAGGCCGAGGCTCCCCCACCCGATCAGTTGCGCGACCGCGAGCACAACCAGGACGCCCGCAATCTCTCGGTTCATTCCGAGAAGCCGTGCCCGGCCTTCCATCCCCGTGCTGCCCGTCGCAATCGAAACGCCATGGCTAACCGATAGCACATGACACCGTGATGACCGGCGCGGACAGCCTCGCCCCGGAGGCGACGCCATCCACGGCTCGGAACGGCGGCGCCGCTCCCGATCGCGGACGAATCGAGGTGCGGTGGCTACGGATAGTGCTCGTTGCGCCGGTCGGCCTTGGTCCCGCGGTTTACGCCGACCGTATTGCTGGCGGCGCCCGCGTCCGGTTTCGCCTGGCGCGCCGCCTTGTCGATCGGCGGGCCGCTGTCGCCGGTCTTCTTGGCGCTGTTCAGCGCCTGACCCGTCGTGGTGACATTACCGGCCTGTCCATTTCCGGCCGTGGGACCGGAGCTCTGCGCCAGCACGGTTCCCGACAGCATGAGTGTCGCTATCAGCATGACCGCGGCGTGGATTTTCATGGAAAGGCCCTTCTGTGCGCTGGAATGCACAGCAACGCACCAATGCCGATCGCGTTCCAGTGATGCGGCCGATCAACGCGTTTTCCGGCCGGGTAGAGTTAATGGAGCCGTTCGCGAGGTTAACCAGCCGCGGGTGAAGCGTAACGCGGTCGACCGGCATCGCAGCGGGCGCAACCGCGCGATGCCGGTCATCGCCTCACTTCGACTTCTGCATTTTGGTGACGGTATAGCCGGCGTCGGCATTCTCCGCTTCGAATCGCACCTTGTCGCCGACCTTGACCTGCTTGAGCATCGCCGCATCCTTGACGCGGTAGACCATGGTCATGGGCTCGTCCATGCCGAGACTCTTGGCCGGTCCATGCTTGAGCGTGATCTTGCCGGCGCTCTCGTCGATCTTCTTGACCTCACCGTCGATCGCTGCGCCTTGCGCGGCGGCCGCACCCAACGACAGCGTCAGCGCGAACATCGCCGCGCCTGTCATCCGGATCATCCTGTTCATCATCGTGTCCTTCATGGTTGCCGGTCTCACTTGACGGTGACGCGACCGGTCATCCCGTAATCGCGGTGATCGGGGATCAGGCAGGAATATTCGAACGTCCCGACCTTGGTGAACTTCCAGAGAATCTCCGCGCTCTTCTTCGGCGCCACGCGAACGCCGTTCGGATCGTCGTGTTCCATATGCGGATGCTTCTTCATCACCTCGGCGTGCTTCAGATTCTCCGCGGTGGTTGCGAGCAGGAATTCATGATCTTCGGTGCCGGCATTGCGGATTACGAAACGGATTTGCTCGCCGCGCGTCACCTCGATCCGGAACGGCGTGAACTCCATTTCCTTCATCTCGATCTCGACGGTGCGCGACGGCTTGCTTGGATCGCCGGGTTCGCCGGCCGAATAGGATTCGTGTTTTTCGTGACCGCGGGACGGCGCCACGGTGATCGACAGCGCCATGAGTGCGACGCCGATCCTGGTGAAGTTTTCCATGGGATTCTCCATTGTGCGTTTGATGCGGATGACGGATTTGATCGAGCTACATCTTCATTCCCTTCATTGACGGCCTGTCCTTGTGCTCCGCCGGGGCCGGCGGTGGCTGGCGCGTGGGCTCGGCTGCGGGCGCCTCGACCTCATAGGCGACGGTGCCCGGCGGATAGCTGTAGGGACCCGGATCTGAGTAGTCGTCGCGGCCGAGCCCCTCGCGGATCTTCATCACCGTGAACATGCCGCCCATCTCGATCGGGCCGAACGGCCCGGTGCCGGTCATCATCGGCAGCGTGTTGTCGGGCGCCGGCATCTCCATGTTGCCCATCGCCATGCCGGTCGATCCCATCACCATCGCATCGGGCGCGAGTCTTCCGACCGCCTTCGCCAGATCCCTGCGCGACACGCCGATGAGATTGCGCACGTCGTGGCCCATCGCGTTCATGGTGTGGTGCGACTTGTGGCAGTGGAACGCCCAGTCGCCTGGGTTGTCGGCGAGCATGTCGAACACCCGCACTGCGCCGACCGGCACGTCGGTCGTCGTCTCCGGATACTGCGCGCTCTCCGGCACCCAGCCGCCGTCGGTGCAGGTTACGGCAAAGGCGTGCCCGTGCAGATGGATCGGATGGTTGGTCATGGTCAGGTTGCCGATGCGCACACGCACATTGTCGCCGAGCCGCACCGGCAGCGGATCGATGCCGGGATAGACGCGGCTGTTCCAGGTCCACATGTTGAAGTCGGTCATCTCGTTGACCTTCGGCAGATAGGTGCCGGGGTCGATCAGGTACGAACTCATGATGAAGACGAAGTCGCGGTCCACGGGGCGGAACGCCGGATCGCGCGGGTGCACGACGAACATGCCCATCATGCCCATCGCCATCTGCACCATCTCGTCGGAATGCGGGTGGTACATGAAGGTCCCGCTCTTCTTCATCTCGAACTCGTAGACGAAGGTCTTGCCCGGCGGGATGTGCGGCTGATTGAGGCCGCCGACGCCGTCCATGCCGCTCGGCACGATCATGCCGTGCCAGTGCACGGTGGTATGTTCAGGCAATCTGTTGGTGACGAAGATACGGACCTTGTCGCCTTCGACCGCCTCGATGGTCGGTCCGGGCGCCTGGCCGTTATAGCCCCACAGATTGGCCTTCATGCCGTCAGCGAATTCGCGCACCACCGGCTCGGCGACGAGATGGAATTCCTTCCAGTCGCCGTTCATCCGCCATGGCAGCGACCAGCCGTTGAGCGTGACGACAGGCCGGTAGTCGGGACCGCTCGACGGATGCAGCGGCGGCTGCATCACCGCCTTGTCCATGGTCGGCGCCTCCGGAATGGCGGCGGCCTGGACGCGGCCGCTGACCGCGCTCGCCGTGACCAGCGCCGCGGTGCCGAGAAATCCTCGTCGTGAAAACATCTGGTGTCTCCTTCAATGCGCGGCGCCCGCCGCGGGCTGCGCGGCCGAAGCGGTGGTTGATAGTGCCGGTGGCGCGCCCTCCGCTCCGCCGTTAACCGCGGTCTGCAACTCGGACTGCGCCAGCCAGAAATCGCGCCTGGCATCGATCGCGGCGCGCAATGAGGCGAGGCGTTGCCGCGCCTCGGTCAGCAGCGCGAACACGTCGACCTGCATGCTGGAGAACCGGAGCTGCATCTCCTCGGTGATGATCTGCCGCAGCGGCAGCACCTCGCGCTGATAGTGGGCGGCGATGTCATAGGTCGAGCGATAGACGCGATAGGCATCGCGCGCTTCCGAGCGAACGTTGACCGCTTTCTCGGTCAGGCGATTGACCGCCTGCCGGTAGGTCTCGGCGGCCTGACGGACGCGCACCTCACCGCCGTCGAAGATCGGAATCTGGAACTGGACATCGAAGCCGTGCTCCTTGAACGGCGTGGTTTCGGGATCGTGCGTGCGCTTGTCGATGCCGGCGATGTCGAGCAGCGTGACGAAGCGCGTCGCCTCGGTGAGATCGAGCGTCTTGGCAAGTGCCACAAGCTCCATGCGGGCAATCTGCAGATCGACGCGGTGGCTGACCGCGGCGATCTCGATCGATGGCTGCTCGAGCGGATGCTGGGGCAATGCCGGCAGCTTGTTCGGAAGCCGGAAGCCGAGTGCCCCGCCCCACAACCCCATCAGCCGCGCCAGCCGCTCGCGCGCGCTCGCCGCATTCTGCCTGATGCTGGCGAGATCGGTCGTGATCTCGGCGTAGAACACCTGCTCGCGGGCCTGGTCGAGCTTGTTCATCGCGCCGGTCTCGCCGAGCTTCTTCGCAAGCTGCGCGGTCGATTCGGCGGTCGCCTTGGCATCCGTCAGCAGCACGGCCGTCTCGTTCGCGGCAACGGCCGCGACATAGGCACGCCGCACATCGGCGGCGAGCCGCAATGTCGCGAGCGCCGCCCTGAGCTGCGCCTGGCGGAAGCGCTCGCGCGCGATCTCGGAGCGGGCCGGCAATGTTGCCAGCGCGAGGATGTCGCCCACGACCTGGCGTTCGACTTCGCTCGCGCCGTTTCCGGAAATGCGCGAGATGGCGAAGGTCGGGTTCGGCGGCAGGCTGTCCGCGACCAGATCGGTCTCCGCCAGCGCCAGCTCGTTATAGGCGGCCTGCAATCCCCTGTTGTTCAAGAGCGCGACCTGAACAGCGGTATCGGCCGTCAGGTTGCGCGCGAGCAGCCGCTTCACCGCAGCGTCGACAATTGCGGCCTCGTCCGCGGAACGCACGAAGGCCACGTCCTTGCCGATCGCCCGCTCGGTGACATCGGAGACGACGGTCATGCCGGCATCGGGTGAGAACGAGGCGCAGGCCGAGAGGCCGGAGGCCGCGAGGAGCAGCACTGGCGCGATAGCGAGATGTCGCATGGCACGCTCCTAATGATCCGGCCGCGCAGGCGGCGTCACGCTGTCGTTGCGCTCACGCCACGGCTGCGGCGTCGACGGACGCAGGCTGGTGTAGGGCGCGATCGTCGAGCGGTAGCCGACGCTGGCGCTGCCCGCCGAGGGGTTCGCAGGATCGCCGGCGACCGCAACCGGCGTGCGGTCCGACATGCAGCCGGCGAGCAATGCGGCCGCAACGACAGCGGCGGCCGTCCGCCACAGGAGAGTGAGCTGGCTGCGCCGGCCACGCGCCGGTGCCACGGCGGCGCGGCTCGCCCCGAGATGCGAAAACATGGGTGGTCCCTGATCTCAAAGATGAATCACAGGCGGCCGCGCGCCGACGCGCGTCACCGCCACGGCTTCAATCAAGATCAGACGATGGGGGGACGATAGAGCCGCGCAGGCGCCTCGCTGCGCAGGCCGCGACTGGCCTCGGAGATCCGCGTCGCGATCGGATGCAGAGGACCGGCAACGGCGGGAAGCTCAGCCGGCATCGCCGACACGCACATCATCGCACAGCACGGGCCTGGCGAACTGTTTCCGTCGTGGCCATGGCTATGGTTGGCGGGCGGGGTCGCGGCATCAGCCGCGTGATGCGCATGCATGCCGTGATGATCGTGGCCGGCGCCGTCGGCCTGAGCCATCGACACCGGCGCCTCGTGGCTGTGCATCGTGGCAACCGGCTGGACCTCGTCGGTCAGGCAGGGAAACGGAGCTCCGAGCGCAAGCGACACCGACGGCGCAAGCACGCAAAACAGATAGGCGAGGACGATCAAACATCCGGCCCGCATCCGTCCTGCTCTGCTCAGTCGCACAAACACCTGCCGTGCATCTCCGTTGGCCTGCGGGCCTAGCCCAATCTCGACGCGGCCGATTCCGCCCCAGCTATATACCCCTGCCGGGTATCATTCAATCCTGCTCCCTTTCAAGACCATCATGCTGCGACCATCTGACAAGCACAGGGAGATCAGGTAGCGTTGTTGGTTCTACGTTTGACATCCTCAATCCGTCTTCGGACCAAGACCCCCTCAAGAGGTGCAGCGCATGAAAGCAGGTCTCGACGGCGTCGTCGCTGCTGAAACCGTCCTCAGCCATTCCGATCCGCTGGCTTCGCGGCTGTGGATCCGCGGCGTACCGCTCGAAACGGCCGCACGCGATCTCGGCTTCGAGGGACTGGTCACGCTGTTGTGGGAAGGCTTCGCCGGCGAAGGACTGACACGCAACCGCATCACCGCGGAGTTTGGCGCTGGCCGACAGCGGGCGTTCGACCGTCTCGACTCGTGGCTGCCGACCACAACGGGTGCGACGCCGGGCGAAGCGACTCGCCGATGCCTGGCGGCATTGCCGGATCACAGCACACCGGCGGAGATCATCGGCGCGCTTGCGGTCGGTGGTCCCGCCATCATCCGCCAGCAACGGGGCTTGCCTCCCGTCCCGCCCGCTCCCGCGCTGGCGACGGCCGCCGACGTGCTGAGGATGGTCTCCGGGACGGCCGCCACGCCCGACCTGGTTCACGCGCTTGACACTTACTTTGTCGTCGCGGCCGAAAACGGCCTCGGCCCCTCCACGCTTGCCGCGCGCGTGGTCGCCTCGACCGGCGCGACGCTCGCTGCGGCGGTGCTGGCCGCCTACTGCGCCTTCGAAGGTCCACTGCACGGCGGCGCGCCCGGTCCGGCGCTGACGATGGTTGATCAGGCGCAGGCGAGCGGCGATGTCGACGCCTGGCTCGATCGGAAGCTCGCCGCCGGCGAGCGGCTGGCGGGCTTCGGCAACCGCGCGTTTCCGAACGGCGATCCGCGCGCCGCGCTGCTCGCGGACGCGGTCCGCCAGCTCGGCGGCGACAATGCGCGCCTGCAATTCGCCCTCGCGTTCGAGCGCAAGGCGCTCGCGGCCCTCGCGCGCCAACGTCCCGACAAGACGCTGCGCCCGAACCTCGAGATCTATGCCGCGCTCCTGCTGGAGGCCTGCGGGATTCCGCGCGATGCCTTCACGCCGGCATTTGCCACCACGCGCGCGGTCGGCTGGCTCGCGCATGCCATGGAGCAGAAAGCCACCGGCCGGATGCTGCGCCCGACCAGCCGCTACGTCGGGCCGGCCTTGAATAACTAAAGCATGACGGGGTCAGCTTGATCCGAAATAGCGGCGGAGGTCACCTCTCTCTTGGGAGGCAACTGCATTTGGGAGGAAAGCGCCCTATGCCCATCCTTCGAGACGCCCGCCTTTGGCGAGCTCCTCAGGATGAGGTCTTGTTTTGCGGCACAATAGTAGATCCTCATGGTGAGGAGCGCCGCTTGCGGCGCGTCTCGAACCACGAGGCCGAGTACGTGCACAGCCGCCCAAGGCAGCATATGCGATAGGCCTGCCCCCGACGGGGAGAGGTAGACCGAAGCCGCCGCGAGTCGATTCAATCCAAGCTCGTCCCGCTTTAGTTCGAGCCCGAGCCTAAAAGCGGACGCGAACGGCGGCTCGACACACGCACACGTGTGCCGCTCAATCAGCCGCGCGCCGCCGTCGGACTGCGCAGCGCCGCCGCCTCGCGATGTTCGGCCCACGCCTGCCGCAGAATCTGCACCGACGAGGTGAGGAATATCGCCGCCATGACGGCCGCGACCGCGAGGTCGGGCCATCGCGTGGCCGTCCCCCAAACGCCCAAGGCGGCCACCATCACGATGAGATTTCCCATCGCGTCGTTGCGCGAGCAGAGCCAGACCGAGCGAACATTGGCATCGCCATCCTTGTACGGCAGCAAGAGCAGAACCGATGCCAAATTCGCAGCGAGTGCCAACGCGCCGATCCAGCCCATCACCTCGGCTTTCGGAACACCGAGAACGAGGGTCTGGTAAACGGTCGAGCCGAACACCCATAGCGCCATCAGGCTCAACGAAGCGCCCTTCAACAGCGCTGCGGAGGCGCGCGTACGCAGGCTGGCGCCGATCACCGCAAGGCTCAGCCCATAAGTGACCGTGTCGGCCAGGAAGTCGAGCGCGTCCGCCTTGAGCGCCTGCGATCCGGACAGTTGACCCGCGATCATCTCGGTCAGGAACATGGCGCCGTTGATGCCGATCACTGTCCAGAGAATGCGCTTGTAGCGCGGATCGAGACCGTCAAACACCGGAACGCCGCCCGAGCAGCACGCGTCAGCCGCGCAGTGGCGCTCCACCGTCGGCACGCCGGTGGTCTTCGGCAATGTCAGCGGCGGTGGCGCGCAGCATTCGGATGTCTTCTGCTCGCAGCAATCGGTCATCGGTCGTCCTTCCGGAAAAAGGATACGGCGGCCGATGCTGGTGATTCAAGCCGGTCCACGCGGAACTGCGTCAATCCAGGCGTTGTGTTCCGCGCTTCACTGCGACGGTTCGAAGGTCAGCACCGTCCTTCGATAGTCCTGCTGATCTCCTCCGGAGCCGCGAAGATCACGTCCGCGCGGTCACCCATCATTCCTGCGGGGAGGATTGCTGGTGCTCCGCTCTGCGGGCCCTCTTGGCTGGAATCCGTCTTTAGACGCAGATTGCGTTCCCAAAAATGGCGCGTCTTGCCGTCGGCGGTGATCACGCGATAGGTGTCCCGGCAGTACGTGATGGCCGTCACGCGCTGTCCGGGCTCCAGCGTCTTCAGATTGGGAGTGTGATTGCCGCCCATCATGCCTCCCATCATGCCGCCCATCCCCTTCATGCGATTTTCGGCGGCTCGCTCCGATCCGGCCCCCGGTTTTGTGGCCTGCTTGAGAAACGCCAACAGATCCGCGCGAACGCGTGAATCCTTGATCCCTTCGAACGGCATCTCATTGTCCGGCACCATGCGATTCGGATCGGTCAACCAGGCATCGAGCGAACGGTCGTCCCAAATGATATCAGAAGCTTTCAGCGCGTCGGAGTAACGATCGAAGCTCGGCAGGCTTCCGGCCTTGCGCCCCCACAAGTTTGCCAGGCTCGGGCCGGTCATGTTGCGGTCGGGTTCAAGCGAATGGCACGGCACGCAAGCCTGAAAATCCCGCTCGCCACGATCGCCGTTCTGCGCCAACACAGGTGACGCGAAAGCGATAGTCATGACTATCGCAATTCGACACGGCTTCATTCTGGCCTCCTCGGCTTCAGGAACGAAGGTATTTGACCAACGCCAAGGCTGCCAGAACCAGGACAGCGATGACGAGTACACCAATCAGGCCCATGCCCCACATCATTCCCGGCATCATGTCGTGCATCATGGATCACCTCATTCGGTTAGCTCCGGCTCTCTCACTCTCGCTGCAATCGATTTCGTCTTTGCCGGCGGCCGTGATTGGCCCGCAGGAGGCAAACGGAACCCTTTGACCAGCCCAAAGATCGCAGGAATCACGATCAGCGTCAGCAGGGTCGACGAGATCATGCCGCCGATCATCGGCACCGCGATGCGCTGCATGATCTCGGACCCGGTGCCGGTGCTCCACATGATCGGCAGCAACCCCGCCATAACGGCGACGACAGTCATCATCTTCGGCCGGACGCGCTCGACCGCGCCCTCCATGATGGCCTCGTGGAGATCGGCCTGGTTCAACGCCTCCCCCTCGGCGGCGCGGCGCTGTCTGACGTCCGCGAGCGCCTGATTGAGGTAGATCAGCATCACGACACCGGTTTCCGCAGCGACCCCCGCGAGCGCAATGAAGCCGACGGCGACGGCGACCGAGAGATTGAATCCCAGCCACCACATCAGCCAGAGCCCGCCGACCAGCGCGAACGGCAGCGACAGCATGACGATCAAGGTCTCGGTGACCGACCTGAAATTGAGATAGAGCAACAGGAAGATGATCAATAGTGTCGCCGGCACGACGATCTTCAGCCGTGCCGCGGCGCGTTCGAGATATTCGTACTGCCCGCTCCAGACCACGTACGTCCCGGGCGGAAACTGCACACTCGCCTGCACGGCGCGCTGCGCATCGGCGACATAGCCGCCAAGATCGCGGTCCCGGATGTCGACATAGATGTAGGTCGCGAGCTGCCCATTCTCGGTCCTGATCGAGGTCGGACCCCGCGCCGGCGTGACATCGGCGACTTCGCCGAGCGGCACCGCGCCGCCCGCCGGCATCGGCACCAGGATGTCGCTGGCGATGGCTTTTGGATTGTCGCGCAGATCGCGCGGATAGCGCATGTTGACGGTGAAGCGCTGGCGCCCCTCGACGGTCGTGGTCACGCTCTGGCCGCCCAGCGCGGTCGCGATGGTATCCTGCACATCCTGCACCGCGATGCCGTAGCGCGACAGCGCCTCGCGGTTCGGCGTGATCTCAAGATAGTAGCCGCCGAGGCTGCGCTCGGCATAGGCCGACGAAGTGCCGGGAACGGCTTTCAGGACCTGCTCGATTTGTTTGGCGAGCTTGTCGATCCCCGCAAGGTCGGGACCGATCACCTTGACGCCGACAGGCGTGCGGATGCCGGTCGAGAGCATATCGATGCGCGCCTTGATCGGCATCGTCCAGGCATTCGAGACGCCTGGAAATTGCAGGGCCTTATCCATCTCGGCGATCAGGCTGTCGAGGGTCACCCCTGCCGGCCATTGCTCCTTCGGCTTGAGGTTGATGATGGTCTCGAACATCTCCGGCGGCGCCGGATCGGTCGCCGTCGTTGCACGGCCGGCCTTGCCATAGACCGAGGCGACTTCCGGGAAGCCCTTGATGATCCGGTCCTGGGTCTGCATCAGTTCGGATGCCTTGGTCACGGAGATCCCGGGCAGCGTCGTCGGCATATAGAGCAGCGTGCCTTCGTTGAGATCAGGCATGAACTCGGTGCCCAGTTGCCGGGCCGGCCAGACCGAGACGGCGAGCGCGCCGAGCGCCAGCAGGATCACCGGCGTCTTGGCACGCAACACGCCGTGGATCACAGGGCGATAGATCCAGATCAGGAAGCGGTTGATCGGGTTGCGGTGCTCGGGAACGATCCTGCCGCGGACGAAGATCACCATCAGCGCCGGAACCAGCGTGACCGACAGCAAGGCCGCCGCCGCCATCGCGAACGTCTTGGTGAAGGCGAGCGGACTGAACAGCCGTCCTTCCTGCGCCTCCAGCGTAAAGATCGGCATGAACGACACGGTGATGACGAGGAGGCTGAAGAACAGCGCCGGGCCGACCTCGGCGGCCGCCTCGATCAGGATCGCGACGCGCGACCGGCCGGGCGCGGCGCGCTCCAGATGCTTGTGCGCATTCTCGATCATTACGATTGCTGCGTCGATCATCGCCCCGATCGCGATCGCGATGCCGCCGAGGCTCATGATGTTGGAGCCGATCCCGAGCAGCTTCATCGCGCCGAACGCCATCAGCACCCCGACCGGCAGCATCAGGATCGCAACTAGCGCGCTGCGGACATGCAGCAGGAACACAATGCACACCAGCGCGACGATGGCACTCTCCTCGACCAGCGTGCGCTTGAGCGTATCGATCGCCGCATAGATCAGCTTCGAACGGTCATAAACCGGGACGATCTCGACCGACTTCGGCAGGCTGGTCGCGATCTCGCTGAACCGCTTCTTGACGTTCTCGATCACCTCGAGCGCGTTCATCCCGAAGCGTTGCAGCACGATGCCGCTTGCCACCTCGCCCTCGCCGTTCAGTTCGGCGACCCCGCGGCGCTCGTCGGGGCCGAGCTCGACGCGTGCGACGTCGCGCAGCAGCACCGGTGTGCCATTGTCAGTCTTGAGCACGATGTTGCCGAGATCGTTGATGCTCTTGAGATAGCCCTTGCCGCGGATCACATATTCGAACTCGGAGAGCTCGACGGTACGGCCGCCGACGTCGGCGTTGCTGGCGCGGATCGCCTCGCGCATCCGCTGCATGGTGATGCCGCGGTCACGCATCCGCTGCGGGTCGAGGATGACATTGTACTGCTTGACGAAGCCGCCGACGCTGGCGACCTCGGCCACGCCTTCGGCCTTGGCCAGCGCGAATTTCAGATTCCAGTCCTGGATCGTCCGTGTATCGGCGAGGTTCAACTCCTTGGACATGACGGCATATTGGTAGACCCAGCCGACCCCGGTCGCATCGGGGCCGATCGTCGGCGTCACGCCGGCCGGCAGCCGCGACGCCGCGCCATTCAGAAACTCGAGCACGCGCGAGCGCGCCCAGTAGATGTCGGTGCCATCCTCGAAGATGACGTAGACGAAGGACACGCCGAAGAACGAGAAGCCGCGGACGACCTTCGACTTCGGCACCGTCAGCATCGCCGTGGCCAGGGGATAGGTGACCTGATCCTCGATCACCTGCGGCGCCTGGCCGGGATATTCGGTGTAGACGATCACCTGGGTGTCGGAGAGATCGGGGATCGCATCGAGCGGCAGATGGACGAGTGCGTAGAGGCCGGCGGCCGCCGCAAAGCCGGTGCCGAACAGCACAAGCAGCAGATTGCGCGCCGACCAGGCGATGAGGCGGGCGATCATGGCCGCGCCCCCGCGCCTGGGGCTGGCGGCTCGGTCGATTTCTGACCAGCCTCGGCAAAGCCCTTCAATGCCGCCTTCAGATTGCTCTCGGCATCGATCAGGAAGTTGGCCGAGGTGACAGCTCGCTCGCCTTCGCTGACGCCTTCGGCGATCTCGACATAGCCTCCGCCGCGCCGGCCGAGCTTGACCTCACGCGGCTCGAAACGCCCGTCTCCCTTGTCGATCAGGATCTGCTGTCGCGTGCCGTCGTCGAGGACGGCGCTCTCCGGAACGGCCAGAACCGGATCCGGCGAGCCGGATTCGATCTCCGCATCAACGTACATCTCCGGCCGCAGCAGTTCGTCCGGATTGGGAAGCTCGACGCGCAGTCGCGCCGTGCGGGTCTGAGCATTCAGATGCGGGTAGATCAGCGCGACGGTCCCTGCGAAAGTCTTGCCGCCCAGTCCGCGCGGCCTGATCGTCACCTTCGTTCCAACCGAGACCTGACTGAGATCGCGTTCCGCAACGTCGATCACGATCCAGACAAGGCGATGATCGGCGATCCTGAACAACACGTCACCGGGACCGGCCCGCATTCCGTTGACGGCGTTCCGCGCGACGATCTCGCCGTCGCGCGGCGCGAGCCAGGGAATGGACAGCGAGATATCCCGGGTGCGCTCCAGCTCCTTGATCGCGGGCTCCGGGGTATCCAGGTTCTCCAGTCTCCGGCGCGCGCCCTTCAACTCCTTTCCGGTTGCGCCTGCGTTGATGGCGGAAAGATACTCAGCGGCGGCACTGGAAAGCGCGGGGCTGTATACATTCATGAGCACCTGCCCTTTGTGAACGTGATCCCCGGTCGTGACATTGGCGACGCTTTCGACAAATCCTTCAAAGCGCAGCGCGACGACCGATACCCGCCGCTCGTCCTCCTGGACGGTGCCCGGAGCACGAATGATCGAAGAGATCGGTCGCCGCACCACCGGCTCGGACTTCGCGCCGGTGCGCTGCATTTTGCCCGGCGAGAGCTTCACGGACCCATCGTCATCCTTGCCTTCATAGACGGGGATGTAGTCCATCCCCATGGAATCCTTCTTCGGCACCGGCGAGGTGTCCGGCAGCCCCATCGGGTTGCGATAGTATTTGACCTTGCGTTCCGCCTTGGCATCCGCCGGCGCCATGTCCGCGGATTGCTCGGGATCCTCGAAGCTGACGTCGGCACCTGCGGGCACCGGCAGATAATCGCGCCCGTCGGACGTCGTCTTCGGCTTGAGCGAGTAGAACGGCTTGCCGTCGGGATCGCGGTAATAAATCGGTGGACCTGCCTCCGCAGCATGCGCGGCAGGCGCAACGGCAACGGCCATCGGTCGCGGCGGCAGGCCGCGACCGATCAGTGCGACGCCTGCCGCTGCGGCGATCGCAGCGGCAGCGCCCGCCAGGACGAGGCGGCTCATTTCTGGGCCGTCACGACGAGCTTGTTCTCGACCGATCCGGTCTCACCCTGCACCTTCGCACCGAGCGACAACTGCCACCGTCCGGCCATGCTGAAGGTAGCCTTGAACCGGTACGTGCCGGCTTCCGCTCCCGGCATCGGCGTCACCTTGGTGACCATTTCCTGCATGCCGTCGGGCGCCATGTCGAGCCGCGTCGCAAAGATGACAGCGTCGGGCACGGATTTTCCGGTCGCCTTGTCGACCAGCCGTACCGCGACGATGCGATCAGCCCCGACCTGAACGGTCGGCTGCACGAGCTGGAATTCGTAGTTCTTGATCTCGGCACGAGCGGGCAGCGCAGCACCCGTGATGGCAATGCCGATCAGCGCGGCCATGGTGGCCCGCGCCAGGTTGGAAGTATTCATGGTTATGATCCTCGATACGTCTGATTCACCGCGTGAGCGGCAGAAAGCGGCGCGCGCGATCGGCGCACGCATCAGCGATCAGGCGCTGGCGCGCCTCTCAGACGTTGGTTCGAGGGGGATGGTCGGGAGGTTTGGCGCCGAGCCCGTTAAGCCTGCGCTCGTCATGCGCCACGAACGAGTTTCGCTGTGGGTCACGCACGATCAGCGACGCCGTGCCGTCAGGGACCGGCAGCGAGATGCTCAGCATGCAAAGGGCCAGGAACGGACAACCGTCGCAGGTCCGCTGCTTGGTCTGGTCCGGACAGCACGGCATGTCGTCGGCCATGGCGTGATCGTCCGACGCGGCCGGCATGGCGGCCGCGGGGACCGTCGGCATCGTCGTGGCAAACGCCGGCGCCACGGGCGCGAGCAGTAGCCCGGCCGCGACAAGAAGCAGAATCCAAAAATTGGCGAGCCGCCTCAGATGCATGCCCATTTGTCGCACGTCTCGCCGCAGCCTGCAAATCCGCCCCACATCACGATCGCGCCAGCTCCGATTGCCGGCGGGCGGAATTGGCTCCCACACGGCGGCGTTCCCTGCGCCCTCTGCAATTCAGGGCGGCGTGAATTGCAGCAAACCTCGGACGCCTCGCGCCGCGAGACTGCGAGTGTATGACTCACAAGCCGCGCCACACACGTGACTGTCGTCCCGGCGAAGGCCCATAGGCGCTAAGGTAGTTGGATTGCTTGATAGCGACGCTTGTGTCTGGGCGGCTCGCGGAGGTGCCGTCGGAGCGTGTGGAGCGGAGTCTGCGGAGGCAAGCGATTGCGGGCTGGGGAATGATGGCTTGCCGGAGCGAAGCGACGAGCTGGTGCAGGAGTCGCCACGCCCCTGGGCGGGTCAGGCGGCGTCGGCCAAGCGGGGAGAGTCCTCGAGTTCGTCGACGAGCGGCTCGAGCAGAAGAATGATCAGCAGATGGGCAAGGATATGGGGTCTGGCGGATCGCTCGTCAGTTCCGGGCGGCCCCTTCAGGCCAATCAAGCTTTTCAGCCGCTTGAAGCCGAGCTCGATGCGCCATCGCAGCCGATAGAGGGCGAGAATGTCGGCCGTCGTGAAGTCCTTTGGTTTGAGTGAGGTCACCAGGATCACCCAATCTGCGGCGTCCAGTGTTTGGCTGGAGAGCTGATGGCCTCCCTTTTGTGCGGTCCGGCGTGCCTTGCGTCGCGCAGCCGCGGCAGCTTGCGCCGGCTTCCTGATCGCAACCAGACGCACGGCGAGCGGCGCGCCAGACTTGCGTTTTATCCAGATCGGCCGATCGATCATGCCGCCTGCCGTGGCTTTGCGCAGTTCGGCCGTGAGATCAACCAGACCACCTTCGGCATCAAGCCAACGCGCGCTCTTCCAGCCGGACCGGATCACGAAGTCCGCACCGGCATCGCGCAGACGTGCCATCCGCTCGGGCTGCAGATAGGCGCGATCGGCAAGACGGATTTCGCCGGCAACCGCCGGTATCCGATCCAGCGTCTCGCCCCCGCGCTCATCAGTCAATTCGAAGTGACCAAAACGCTCCCGCGGAAGATCGAACGCACTGTGGACGCGCCACACCGCGTTCTTGTTCCTGCCGCTCGTCCCAGCCTTGGGGACCGTCGTGGCGTCAACAATGCGGATCAGGCGACCGCGGCTCGCCTTCGGTGCGCCGCTCACAAGCGCTTGGCCTACCAGGCGCGCCAGCCAATCCCCGCATTGACGCAAGCGATACAACAGAGCCACGTTGGAGATATCGACAAGGCCCACCGAGGTTGCCCAGGCCGTTGTCAACCGCAGACCCCTCTCGCCGAGACAGTACGCAAGGATCAGACGCAGCAAATCGACTGCATTGCTAATCTCTCGCGGCCGGACAAACGCCTTCGTCTCGCGGGCGCTGACCTCCAGAGCATCGGCTCCGCCAAGCCGCGCAACAACACGCGCCCAGTCTTCGTTCACAAGCGATTCGTGTCTCATCCCATCTTGGAATCACAAGCAAACCCAACCCGCAAATCCTATTTTAGCGCCCATGGGCGAAGGCCGGGACCCATACGCCGCAGCAGGAGTTGTGAATGGGACTTGTCGTCCCAGTCCCGCGCAATAATCAACAGTGGCGGTTAGGGGTCCGGCCTTCGCCGGGACGACGCCGTCAGGTCGTTGGAGGGCGATGCAATCCACGTCGCTCCGCCCACCTCACTTCACCAGCGCCTCGACCTCTTTCCGGAACGCCTCGCGCGAGCCGTCGCGGGAATAGAACATGTGGCCGCCGGGATAGACCACGAGCTTGGTGCGGTCTCCGGTCGCGAAGGCCGGCAACTGGTCGATGATAATTTGCGATGCGAAATACGGCGTGGCGAGATCGAACAGGCCGTGGCCGATCAGAAGCTTCAGCTTCGGGTCGAGCGCCAGCGCCTGGCGAAGCTGGGTCACCGACTCGGGCGGACTAATGCCGTGGCCGAAATCCCAAGACTTGTTCACGCTCCCGCTGAGCAGATGATAGGAGCCGTCCGGCCGCCAGTTCAGCCTGCGCGTGGTGAGGTCGACGGCTGCGCTGGTCAGCGGCGCCATCAGCGGGTCGCCAGACGGGTCGTTGAAATGCGAGGAGCTGGAGTCGGGATAGGGATCGAAACCTTCGACCGACGCGTCGTAGCGGCCCGTCACCTTGCCGTTCTTGCGATCAAACTCGCGACGGAATTCACCGATATCGAAACGGCCGGCGAGCCGGCGGCTGACTACCTGATCGATGCCGGTGAGGCTCGCGACCTTGTCCGCAAGCCGCGTGGTGGCCTCGGTGTCGGCCTGGCCCTTGATGAGGTCGATCAGGAAATCGCTGCGCGCGTAGCGCTCGACATCGGCGAGATCCTCGTGCGTCACCGGCCCCTTGGTCTGTCGCGCGACCGCCGCCATGGTCGGCAGGCTCGCGACATACTGCAAAATGCTGGAGCCGGAATATTCCCTGAAGTCGAGCACCGGCGAGATCAGGATCAGGCCGCGTACGCCGATGCCCTGCTGCATTTGCAGATTGTGCACGACCTTGGGCCCGCGAATGCCGCCATAGCTTTCGCCGACGACGTATTTCGGTGACAGCAGCCGATCGTGTTTCTCCAGCCAACGGCGGATCACCAACGCGATCGCGTTGGCGTCGCCATCGACCGAGAAGAAGCGCTTGCGCGCGTCCTCCGACGTCGTGACGAAGCGGCTGTAACCCGTGCCGACGGGATCGATGAAGACGAGATCGGTGAAGTCGAGCCAGGTCTCGGCATTCGGAATCAGGTCGGGCGACGCCGACGACGCCGTGACATCGAACGACAGGCGCCACGGTCCGACATTGCCGAATTGCAGCCAGGCCGACGCCGAGCCCGGACCGCCGTTGAACAGGAACGTCACGGGCCGGCTCGCCCGGTCAGCGCCGTCGAGCTGATAGGAGGTGTAGGCGATGTCGGCGAGTGCCTCACCCTTGTCGTCGAACACGCGGATCGAGCCGGCAGTGGCGGTAAAGGCCAGCGTGCGGCCGGGCAACTCGACCGACTGCTTGGTGGTCGAGTCCGGCGGCAGCCGGTGCTGTTCAGCGCTAGAGGCGTTGGCGCTGGGACCGGTGTCGCCGCGCCCTGCCCGCCCCTTCTGACCGGTCGGCGCCTGCGCGCTCGGCGACGGCTGCGGCTGCGGGGCCGCGTCGTCGGCGCGCGCGGCGGTCAGAAGGCAGGCTGCGAGCAGCGCCGCCGCGAGCCGTGTCGCAAGACTATTAGCCATGTCGTTCACTCCCCGCACTACAGGCCGCAAACTGCGATAGCCTGGCGGCACCAGCAAGGCATCGGGCCTCACGGAACCATCTCGACAAGGCCGCCCGGGATGTATAGACGAGCGCGGCGTATTCCGTGGCAAACGAGTTCGTGAGCGATGAAAAGCTCCAAGCGGTATGACAAGATCGCCTTCGTCGCCAGCGCGAGCGCGGAAGCGCAGTCCGCGCTCGAGCAGCTCACCGCAATGTACGGCAACCACTCGATCGACGATGCCGACGTCGTGGTCGCGCTCGGCGGCGATGGCCTGATGTTGCAGACCCTGCACGCCCATATGCGGGGCGGCAAGCCGATCTACGGCATGCATCGCGGCACCGTCGGCTTCCTGATGAACGAATACTCGACGCACGACCTGCGCGAGCGGCTGGCGGCGGCGCGGGAGTCGCTGATCAATCCGCTATTGATGCGCGCCACCGACATTCACGGCGCCGTGCATCTGCATCACGCCATCAACGAGGTCGCGCTGTTCCGCCAGACCTATCAGGTGGCGAAGTTGCGGATCCTGATCGACGAGCATGAACGGATGCCGGAGCTGATGGCCGACGGCATCCTGGTGGCGACGCCGGCCGGATCGACCGCCTACAACCTCTCTGCCCAGGGGCCGATCCTGCCGATCAACGCCGCACTGCTCGCGCTGACGCCGATCAGCGCGTTCCGGCCGCGGCGCTGGCGCGGCGCGCTGCTGCCGAATTCCGCTTTCGTGGTGATCGAGGTGATCGAGGACGAGAAGCGGCCAGTCGCCGCGGTCGCCGACCATGACGAGGTCCGCGACGTGCGCCGCGTCGAGGTGCTCTCCGACAAGACGATCGCGATGCGGATGCTGTTCGACCCGGGCCACTCGCTGGAGGAGCGCATCCTGCGCGAGCAGTTCGGCTATTGAGGGCGGTGCGCCCTGGCGCGGAAACCAAACATTAACCCAGCCGGGATATGGTTAATTTCGGGTAATGCCGCGCCTGTCCGGTATGCCCGTTCGGGGCCGGACCATGTATCGCATCGATTTCAACAAGCTGCGATTTCTGATTTGCGACGACAATCCGCACATGCGCCGCATCCTGCGGACGCTGCTGCATTCGTTCGGCGCGCGCGAGGTCTACGAGGCCGAGGACGGCGCCACCGCGCTCGAAATGTACACCCATTACGTGCCCGACATCGTCATCACCGACTGGTCGATGCCGATCTTCGACGGGCTCGAGCTTGCGCAGATGATCCGGCAGCCGGAATCCAAGGGCAACCCCTACGCCCCGATCATCATGCTGACCGGACATTCCGAGAAGCGCCGCGTCACGGTGGCGCGCGATGCCGGTGTGACCGAATTCCTGGCCAAGCCGATCTCGGCCAAGGGCCTCTACCAGCGCATCATGAACGTGGTCGCCAATCCGCGTCCGTTCATCAAGACCAAGACCTATTTCGGCCCCGACCGCCGCCGCAACACCACCAACACCTATATCGGCCCCGAGCGTCGCGGCAGCGGCGAGGTGGAAGTGATGCAGCAGCCGTCGCTGCTCGAGAAGGCGCGGTCGAGTATCTAGGAACCGTCATGGCCAAGGACAAACCCGGGACGATCGAGGTCAGGAGTTTCGGCACCCACCATGTGATCACGCAGCCCAACCCGCTGCGCGGGATGCTGTTGCGGGTGCCCGAGAGCGATCTCGACGATCCGGTCGGGCGCGCGGAAAAGGCGCTGGCCGGCCTCTCCGGCGAATTCAAGGCCTGGATGACGGTCGAGGCCGACCGCCTCTCCGCAGCGTATGACGCCGTCAAGCGCGACGGCTTCAACGACCGCACGCGCGAGGAGCTGTTCCGCGCCGCGCACGACATCAAGGGCGATGCCGCGACGTTCGGCTATCCGTCAGCGGCCGCGGCAGCGGAGAGCCTGTGCCGCATCATCGAGCACGCGCCCGATCTCGACGCGGTGCCGCCGCAGCTCATCGCCCACCACATCAATGCCGTGCAGGCGATCGTGCGCGAGCGCACCAAGCTCGACACCGCCGTGGTGGCCGGCGTGTTGAGCAAGCAGTTGCGCGGCATTGCCGACGAATTCCTGACCCACGCCAATCGCGACCGCCCCGAGCATCTCGAGGCGATCCTCGCGCCAAGCATCGTGCCGAACGAATAGCGGCGCACGGCGCCACGGCGGCCGTCTGAACTTCCGACTGGTTTGAAGGGCGCGGCCGGGTCAGGCCGCGATCAGGTCGTCGTCGTAAGCCAGCGCGTCTTCGGCGACCAGTTCGTCGCAGAACATGCGGGCATCCTCGCGTGCCGATTCCGTCGCGAACCGGCGCAACAGGATCAACAGCGGTTCGGCCGCGGAATGGTCGGTCTCGCAATGGGTCAGCACGCGCTCCACCATGCGGCGATGCAGCCGCGCGGCGCCATCGCCGGTATCGACATAGCCGACCTCGTGGCTGGCCTCGAGCGCGACGCGGAACGCCGCGAAGGTGGATTCCGGTAGACCGGCGCGGATCAGCAGCGCCTGCAGGCCGTTGCAGCCGCGATCGTTCAGCAGCGCCGAGACGCGGCCGTAAGGCAGTCCTGACAGTTCCGAGAGCGCGGCGCCGAACAGGTCGAGGTTGCCCGACAGCAGCGCACGCAGGATCAGCCCGGCGGTGAGCTGGCCGGTGGCACGCAGATGGGTGATCAGGCCGCGCATATCCTCGCCGAAGGAGCGCGCCGCGATGTTCACCGTGGAGCGCTCGCGCGCCTCATCGGCGATCCGCCCTGCCCGGTCGGCACCGAGCCAGTTCCGTGCGACCACGAATCGCGCCAGCGTGTCGGAGAGCTTTGCGACCAGCGCGAGCCGCGTCGCGGACGGCAGGTCCTCGAGTTGCAGCATCGATTCCCGGATCGCCGCGAGATGACCGTGGCGCTCGACGATGCGGTCCCAGGAGAATGGCGCAAGCTCGGCGTGGGGATTCTCGATCAATTCGAGCGCCGCCGCGGCCGAGCCGACCTCGGCGACGGCTGCGGAGACGGATGGCGGCAGGTTGATGCGGCGCGCGATCGCACACTGCATCTCGTCGCTGGCGGTCGCGACGATGTCAACCAGATCGGCATCGATCAGTAACGGCGAATGTTCCAGCACCGGCAGCGCGATCGAGGGCTGGTCGACTGACAAGGCGCGCACGATCGCTGCCGGCGCGTCCGTGCTGCGTGCGAACACCTCGGCCATCGCCTGCCGCACCAGCGGCGACGGGTCGTCGAGCAGCATCAGCAGCGCGCCTTCAGCCGCCGTTCGATCGTCGTCGCTGAGATCCGAAATGAGCCAGGCCCGCGCCAACGCCCGCGTCGCTTCTGCGCGCTCGCCTGCCGGAGCTGTCCTAATCCAACTAATAAACTGCCGAACGATCATGGTCCTGCCGGCTTACGCAACGAAGCGGCATCGGTATGCGATGCCAATACAAGGAAAATAAACCATGACGCTTAACAAAGCGTTCACCATAAACATTTGGGATTATTGACGTTTCGTTAAGACGCCCGCGATGCGCCAAAGGCGCGTGGGCTCAGGCAGCCGGCTAGCCGTTGCTGTAGGTGCCGTTGGGATCGCTGAACAGATCGAGCCGGCCGGGCGCGCGAACCGCCGGCGTCGCCGCCGCGGTCGACGACGGCGAACTGCCCCACAATTCCTGCACCGCCGGTGAGATCGGCTGCGTGCGGTCGCCACCCTGATACAGCGAGCGGAATATCGGCGCCTGCTGCGCGGATGCCGTGGCCTGCGACGTCGCCCCGACCGCTGCACCTGCGCGGGCGTCCGGGAAAGTCGACAGATAGGCCGCGGTGTCCATGGCCAGCGCGGGCGTCGGCGCGGCGCTGGCGACCGCGTAGGGACTCATTGCGCCGCCGCCCGCCGCGGCGAAGGCCGTGCGGGTATCCTTCGAATTCGCAGCAGCGGCATAGCGCGTGGTCAGGACCGAATAGACCTGCGACACACTGCGCGCGTTGCCCGACCCGTCGTAGAAGATCGACTGATTGGCGGCCGCCGCCTTCGGAAACATCGCTGCGGCGCTGGCCGCCGGGCTGTCCTCAGCGGCGGAAATCAGCTTGCCGGCGCCGCCGACGCCCATGAAGTGCGCCATGTAAAGCTCGGCGTCGGTCGGACGCCGTCCGAGCGTGCCGGTGAGCTTGAAGCTGTTGGATTGGGTCAGCACCGCCGCCATCGACGAGGCCGCATCGGAATTGTCTCGCAACTTCATGATCGCGTTGCGCGTGGCGGGATCGCTGACCGAATAGCTGCCGTCGGAATTCCTGGTGATGGCGTCGGCATAACGGCCGTAGCCGAGCTGGCTTCCGGCCTCCTTGACGGTGCCGAGCCAGGTCTGGTCGATGAATTGATAGAGCCCGTGCGCCGACGAGGTCGCGGCGCCGGCCTGCGGATTGAAATTGGACTCCATCTTGGCGGTGGTGAGCAGATATTCGAAGCTCACGCCGGTGGTCGAGGCCGCTTGCCTGATCGAGCTCGCAATCTGCAGGCGCGATGGATCGACACCTGCCGCAGCCGAGGCAATGAATGTGTCGACCGCCATCCGTCCGATGCCTTGCCGGGCGCCGGCAATCGGCGCCCATGTCCAGGCAGACTGCGGCGATTATGGTTAATGGCGGGTTAAGCCGCTCGGCCGAGGGGGGAACGGTCCGGATGCCGCTACTTGCGATAGACCTGTGCCGGATCGAACAGCCGCTCGGCGTCGACAAATGACAGACTGACATCGCTGCCCGCGCGATCAACCCTGCGATAGAAGCAAGAACGCCGTCCGGTGTGGCAGGCAGCGCCGATCTGCTCGACCCGAATCCACACCGCGTCCTGGTCGCAGTCCATCCGCATCTCGACCACGCGCTGGGTTTGGCCGGAGCTTTCCCCCTTGCGCCACAGCGCGTTGCGCGAGCGACTGAAGTACCAGGCTTCGCCGGTCGCGATGGTCTTGCGCAGGGCTTCGTCGTTCATGTGAGCGACCATCAGCACGTCACCGGTCGCGACATCGGTCGCGACGCAGGTCACAAGACCTGCCACGTCAAATTTGGGCTGGAAGCCGAGCCCCTCCTCGCGGTCGTGATCGTGGGTCGATGCGGACACGGAAAACCTCGCTCAGCAGATGCGAGGTTACCGGGTCGGTCCTCGCACCAGGGACAGGAAACGCTGCTGCTCCGCCGGATTGTCGCGGAACATGCCGGTGAAGCGGCTGGTGAAGGTCGATGCACCATGCTTGGCGACGCCGCGCACCGACATGCAGGTATGCTCCGCCTCGATCAGCACCGCAACACCGCGGGGCTTCAGGATCTCGTCGATCGCAGCGGCGATCTGCGCGGTGAGATGCTCCTGGGTCTGCAGGCGGCGGGCGAAGATGTCGGTCAGCCGCGCCAGCTTGGACAGGCCCACGACCCGCTCAACCGGCGTGTAGGCGATATGCGCCCTGCCGTAGAACGGCATCATGTGATGCTCGCACTGCGAGGTGAACTCGATGTCGCGGACCAGGACGAAATCGTCATAGCCGGCGGTCTCGCCAAAGGTGCGGTTCAGCACTTCGGCCGGGCATTGATGATAGCCCTGATAGAGCTCGTCATAGGCTTCGACCACGCGCCGCGGCGTGTCGAGCAGGCCCTCGCGCTCCGGGTTCTCGCCGATATAGCTGAGCAGCGTCTTCACGGCGAGTTCGGCCTCGGCCCGCGACGGCCGCGGCTGATCGGCCCGGACTGCCACAGCCATGAATTCTGAAGGGTCGAGCTCGGTGGTCTTGGCGTCGGTCGGCTTGTTGGGGCGGATCGATTTGATCAAGGCGTCCATGTCTTCTCCGTTCGACCAGCCCAGGCAATGACCTTCAGGCCGGATGTGTCACCGGGCAGACGGGGCGGATATTCGAACCGCCGGGCGCCTGAGTCCCATCTTTTCTCGCGGCGGCGGAGGTGGGCCGCAGCGACCGCATGGCCGGACTGACTATATTTCCGCCAATGCCGTTCATATATAGGACGGTGAAACCAAGCCGCCAAGAGCGCCCGGCAACGCCGGAACCAGGCACCTGCCCTCATGCTGAACGACATTTACAATAAGCGGATCATCGAGTTGGCCGGCAATATTCCGCGCCTCGGCAGACTGGCCGACCCGGACGCCAGCGCCACCGCCCACTCGAAACTATGCGGTTCGACCGTCAAGGTCGACCTCAAGATGGACGGCCTCGTGGTGACGGATTTTGCCCATGACGTGAAGGCCTGCGCGCTCGGCCAAGCCTCCTCCTCGATCATGGCTAGCCACGTCATCGGCTCGACCGCGGATGAACTGCGCGAGTTGCGCGAGACCGTCCGCAAGATGCTGAAGGAGGACGGCAAGCCTCCCGGGGAAGGCAAATGGGCCGATATCGCGCTGCTCGAACCGGTGCGCGACTATAAGGCGCGCCACGCCTCGACCATGCTGACCTTCGATGCCGTGGTCGATGCAATCGGCCAAATCGAGGCCAAGGCGAAGCAGCCCGCGTAGACTTACCGCACGGGCTGCACCGGCGCGGCAGCCGCCGTGCTGCCGGTCGGCGTCGCCGCCGCGGCGGTTCTGGTCGCGGCCTGCGTTGCCTCATCTTCCACCAGGTTGCTCACAAAACGGTCACTGGTCTTCGGCTTCGCTTCGGCAACCGGGACGGCATCGTTGTGCCGCGGCAGCACGTCGGCGACCGCATCGGTCGTGACCAGATTGGTCAGACGCAATTCAGCCGGCGACAATTCGTGCAGTTCCTCCCATGGCGGCACACTGAGCGCCAGCGACAGCAGTTCGCCTCCGCCGCCCATGTCGAACGTGTACTTGGCGAGACGGCCGATATCGCGCTCGACGATCATCAGGTCCTGCGCGGTGTAGCTTGCGGCCTTGGCATCATCGGCGCGGTCACCCATCCAGATCTGGTGAACGCGAACGTGAGCGGCCGGCGGGACATACCGCGTCTTGCCGGACAGCAGCAGGAACACGCACATCGACTCGCAATAGGCATCTGGCAGCACACTGGCGCCCTGCGCCATCTTGCCGGCGACGCTAGCGCCGACCGTCGTCAGCGCACCCAGGCCGCGGAAACGGCGGCCAAGCGCGATTGCGTCGTTGACCGAACCACCGCTGGAGTCGAGCACGATCGTGGCGCCATTGAGCTGGCGCCCGCGAGCGAACTCATCGAATTCCTTCGGGCTGTCGGCCGTGATGATGCCGACCGCGGAAACCCAACCCCGGCAGTTCGGCTGGCAAGCAACCCAGCTAAACTTCATCGGCAGCTTGCGCTGTTCGACGGTTGGACCGGCCTGGGCCGGACGGGCTAGCGTGGTGGCGATGCCGGAAACTGCGATGCCAAGACTGGCAGCGCCGAGAAGCGCCCAGCCGCGCAATGAAAGCGACTTTACGAGTCTCAATTTGGTTCCTTCCCCCGTGCCCACGGTGCGAGCGGTGGCAACGGCCCCATGTCAACGCGCCACGATTCCATCGCTGGAGCGTTATCGAAACGGTATCCCTGCTGATCCTGAGCGTCCATAGAACCCCTGCTCTAGCGTCATTCGCGCAGGGCAATAATTGCCAACTGTGGCGTAAATATCTGCAACAACACAGTTCCTTGGCTTGGAACCCCCGCAAGACTACGTACATAGTCCAGAGATGCCGTCGACAGACCATTCAACGTCACACTCTGCCCGGTGCATAGAGTGTGCCACTAACATGCGCCGCCTGCCGCGCAACCTCGGTCGCGCGCTGATCTGGATCTACCGGCACACGCTGTCGCCGCTGGTCGGCTACAACTGCAGGCATCTGCCGACCTGCTCGGTCTATGGCGACGAGGCGATTGAGCGTTTCGGGCTCTGGGCTGGCGGCTGGATGACGCTGGCGCGGCTGCTGCGCTGCCATCCCTGGGGTACGTCAGGCATCGACAACGTGCCGCTCGCGGCTCCACCCGCCGCGCGCTGGTACTTGCCCTGGCGCTACGGACGCTGGCGCGGCGTCAACGACAATTGACCCAATTGTTGCAGCGCGCCCGATTGCGCGGCGCGTTGAGCCCAATGGAACTGTGGCGGAGTTGCCGCATTGTCTCTTTGGCCCTCTTGGGAGGGAACAAACAATGCGCTGGAAAATCAGCCACAACGGTCACGATCCTCGGCAGGTCGATTTGCTGGCCATTCTCGCCTTGCTGGTCCTGATCGGCGCCGCCTACGGCTACTTTACCCACAAGTCCAGCACGCCGAATACGACGGCGTTCATCGTCCCGAGCCAGAGCGTGCGGTGGTGAAGCTCCGACTGCCTGCACGAAGACCACGCCTCATCAACGCGTTAAGACGCGATGATGAGAAGCTGATTTATCTTGGTCGGATCGTACTTTAGCGCCAAAACCAGAAGAAGTCCTGCGGTGGCGGCAGCGGCGCCGGCCGCGGCCGGCGCGGCCGCGGCTTTGGCGGCGGCAGCTCTTCGACCGGCGGGGTCGCCTCCGCAGTGCCCACGCCGTCGTCAGGCAGTTTCACTGACAGCAGCAGATTGGACTCGTGCGGACGCCAGCGATAGCCGATGCCGAAATCGATCGGCTGCGCCCGGGCGAACAGTTCGGCATAGGATTCCTGGAAGCGACCGGGAAACTTCTCGATCGGACCGAGATAACGGCCAAACGGAAAGAAGCGCCACCGCTTCGAATTGTAATAGCCGAGCGGAATTCCGGAATCGTCCTGGATGATGGTCGCGCTGTTCGCAAGGATGAAGTGGCGCACCGTGGAGAAGTTGCCGGCATACATCAGGTAGGATGCGCTCTTGATCAGGCTGTTGCCGGGCGCGAACGTCGCGCAGAATTTCAGGAAGCCGCTCGCCTTCACGCCGGAATTGGAGAGATCGGTCGAGAAATAATACAGCGTCTTCTCGATGCCGTCCGAGCCCGCAAACATGATGCGAACGCCATGCACGACGTTGCGTGCCGCTCCGTCGGCACCGACGCTCAGCGTCCCGTTCTCGTCGACGGTGACCGGCTTGACGTCGCGGATCGTCTTGCCCGAGCGCGCCAGGAACACATAGAGGATCGGCAAGGTGCCGCTGAGCTCACCGGCGCGCAGGTCGGTCTTCATCTGCTTGGTGATGAAGAAGGAGAAGCTCAGGACCGATCCGAGCGAACGCTCGACATTGTAGAGCGCCGCACCGAGAGCGCCCGGCGGCAGCCCGGTCAGGTCAGGCACCGCGCCGGGCGGCTCCAGCGCGCTCAGCACATAGGTCGTGGCTTTGGAATAGAACGCGTCGGCGTAGAGGAAGTCCGGACCCGAGAACATGTAGAACATGGTCGGCTTGGGCGCGGCCAGATTGACGTCCGACCAGGCGCGGATCTTCGACAATTGCCGCTGCTCGAGCTGCGCGAACGCTCCGTCAAAGAACTTGGCGTGGCGCCGCCACGCAGGATCCCTGGTCAGCGGCATCAAGGGCGAGTCGGCCGACGGCGGCATGCCGGCGAGGAAACGCGCGGTGTCGTCCGCCGTCACCTCGGCGGCACGCACCGCCGGCGCAACGAGCAGCAAGGCCGCAGCCAGCGTCAACAGCCTCACGGGGAGCAGCATTTTCATTGTTGGCCTGGCTGTTCGGTCGCGGGACGAACCGCCCGCTTGCGGAAGATTGCGTAGATCACAAGGCCCGAAATCATGATCAAGGTGCCCAGTGCCGATTGCAGCGGGCGCTGTGTCAACAGATAGTACATCATGAACGCGGTCACGAGCAGGAAAACCAGCGGCGTGACCGGGTATCCCCAGGCCCGATAGGGACGCGGTAGCTCGGGGTGCGTGATGCGCAGCTTGATCACGGCGGCAACCGCGAAGAATGAGCAAAACAGCAGCGCAAACTGGATGAAGTCGAGCACCGCCTCGAAGCTGCGTGTCAGCAGCATCAGGGTCGCCACCGCGAGCTGGAACAGGATGGCATAGGCCGGCGCTCCCCTGCCCGAGCGATGCGCGAACATCCGCAGCGCCGGAATGTCCTCGCCCATCGTCATCATCACGCGCGGCCCGATCCACATCATCGCGCTGATTGACGAGATCAACCCGACGCAAATCATCGCGCCGACAACGCGGCCACCGATCTCGCCGAAGATGTAGTTGCCTGAGATGCGGGCGACGTCGAGCTGGCCGGCCAGCTTGTCGATCGGCGCAGTGTGCAGGAACACCGCATTGAGCGCGACATAAAGCACCAGCACGATCAGCGTACCCGACAACATCGCGCGCGGCAGATTGCGCTCCGGGAACCGCATCTCGCCGATGATGTAGGTCGCGGCGTTCCAGCCGGAGAACGAGTACATCACGAACACCAGGCTGATGGCGAAGGGCGCGCTCAGGACATAGGCGGGGTCAGCCGAGGACGGCGCAAATGACAGAGGTTGCGGCGTTGCGACCACGAAGCCGGTCACCAGGAAGGCCACGATCAGCACCACCTTCAGGATGGTCGCAACGAGCTGGAACGTCGAGGAATGCTTCACCCCGGTAAGCTGCACGATCGACACCAGCCATACCACGCCGATCGCGAGCGCGAGCGGCGGCGCGTCGGGCAGGATCGCGCGGCCATACTCCCCGAACGCCATCGCAGCCAGCGCAACCGGCGCGGCAAAGCCAACGGTCGCCGACACCCAGCCGGCGAGAAATCCGAATGCCGGATGATAGGCGCGGCCGAGGAAATTGTACTCGCCGCTCGAGCGCGGGAACATGGCGCCGAGTTCGCCATAGGAGAACACGCCGCAAAGCGCGACGATGCCGCCGACGGTCCATAACAGCAGGATCGAAAAGCCGGACGGGATATCCTTGACCTGAAAGCCGAGGCTGGTGAACACGCCGACGCCGACCATGTCAGCCACCACGATCGCGGTCGCCGTCAGGACCGAAACAGTCGAACCAGTGCCGGGAAGCGGGCCGCGCAGTGCCGCGCTTCCCGTGGGTGATGCCGCCATCTCGACCTAACCTTCAAGCCGCCGCACGCCTCTGCGCCACCATGCTGCAGGTTCGCGCCCTGCAATTCAAGCAGCGTTAACAAGGGCTTAAACTGAAATACAGCAAAGGTACTTCAGCACCCTCAAACCGAACTTGCTATCCTCCGGGCAACCACCGGAACCCGTATGCAGCAAGCCCTCCCACAATCAAGACACGATTGAATGGTCTCATCATGGCTTCCGGATGTGGGGAAATGCTCCGGAAGCTTAACGGGACCTAAACGCCGACAAGCTCAAATACGTCGTTTGCCGGTGGGTTCGGGGCAACGGGTGGGATGGTCGGGGCGCAACCGAAATTCGACAGACGTGATCGTGCGTGCTGGGTGATGCCACCCAGCGCGCGGCGTCATGTGCGATCGCCCCGCGGCGCCCGGATCGCGGCGGTCTTGCTTCTCATCCCGCTGTCACTGCCTCTCGCGCAGTGCGGCCAGGCGCCGAACGCCGACATGCTGGCGGCCAATACCCAGGCAACTGGCGACACGTTCGAGGATCGCTTCCCGGCACCGCAGTTCAAGGATCGCTTCCCGACCGAGAAGGAAAGCCTTGTTCCCTACCAGCGGACGGCAGCCGCCGCACCCGCCCAGCCTGCTCAGAAGCAGGTCGCGCCGCCCGTGCGGGTCGCCTCGATCTCGCCGACCTTGACGCTGCCGCGCCCGGCCGAGCGCGAGGAGCTGACCACGCTAGTCAGCATGAAGTCCTCGGCCTTCCCCTATTTCGGCAACAACCCGCGCACCGACGCGCCCTTCCTCAATGTCGGCGGTGGCGACCGCCGCGGCCACCGCAGCCTCAGCGGCCGCGTCTACTGGCAGAACGAGACCTACAACGACAACCGCGTGCTGGTGCACGTGCCGGAGACCTTCGACGTCAACAAGCCCGGCGTGATTGTGGTGTTCTTCCACGGCAACGGCGCGACGCTGGAACGCGACGTGCGCGACCGCCAGCTCGTGCCGCAGCAGATCACCGACTCCGGGGCCAACGCGGTGCTGCTTGCGCCCCAAATGGCCGTGGACGCCGCCGACTCCAGCGCCGGCAAGTTCTGGCAACCGGGCGGCTTCAAGCGATTCCTCGACGAGTCCGCGCATCACCTCGCCCGCCTCTATGGCGCCCCCAAATCCGAGCCGGTATTTGCCAACATGCCGGTCGTGATCATTGGCTACAGCGGCGGCTTCCTGCCGACCGCCTGGAGCCTCGAGGTCGGCGGCGCGACCAGTCGTGTCCGCGGCGTGCTGCTGCTCGATGCCGTCTACGGCGAGCTCGACAAGTTTGCCTCCTGGATCGAGAAAAATCGCACCGGCTTCTTCATCTCCTCTTACACCCACTACACCAAGCCGCATGACCGCGAGCTGATGTCGATGCTGCGCAACAAGGGCATTGCGGTCAGCGAGAGCATGGAAGGGCCGCTGCGTCCTGGGAGCGTGGTGTTCGTGCAGACCCGCGATGGCATCACCCACCGAAGCTATGTGACCCAGGCCTGGACCGAATTCCCGATCAAGCAAGTGCTGTCCAAGATGGCCGCAGCATCAGCGTTCACGCGTATGGCGAGTGCTCCGGCATCAGCGAGCCGTTGACATCTGCGTCACATGCACCGTGGTCGGGTAAACAGACCGCGCCAAGACATGCGCGGCGCTAAAGCGCGATGAGTTTAGATCGGATCAGCTTTAGCTACACGTTCGGTTCACCTCTCCCCAACGGGGAGAGGTCGATTTGCGGAAGCAAATCGGGTGAGGGGCCGCGGCGCTAATGAGAGACCGTAATCCCTCGCCCGGCGCTGCGCCGTAGCCGAAGCAGCGCTTCGGCGTTCTCCTAAGGACGGCCGCCGAAGGCGGCCTATGCCTCTCCCAAGGGAGAGGTGAAGCACCGCCGCCGCTCCAGCTCAACCCAATCTCATCACGCTTTAGCTCTGATCGAACCAGCGCCAGTGCCTGGCTCACTCGGCCGCGGCAGCACGAGTGACCCGGCGCGGCCGCGTGGCGATCACCACAGCAAGCGCCAGCGCCACGAAAACGGTCGCGACATAGCCGGCGCTATAGAGCCACTCGCGCGCGAACAGCAGCCCGCCGACCGCCGAGCCGATCGCCTGGCCGATATAGAGCACAGAGGTGTTGAGCGAGACGGACGCCGATGCGAACGCCGGCGCGGCACCGACCAGGCGCACCTGCTGCATCGAGTTGGTCGACGCAAAGCCGAGCCCCCATAGCGCGACCGAGCCCGCCATCAGCACATAAGCGCCCGCGCTCACCGCCCAGCCGGCGACGCCGGCGAGCAGCAGCCCGGTAAACAGCAGCGAGGTCTTCCAGGCACCCCAGGAATCCACGATGCGCGTTGCGATCACAATGCCGACGAACCCGAAGATGCCGTAGAGCGCGAACACGATCCCGATCGCATCGGGGCTCGCGCCGGTGAGCTTGGCGAGCAACGGCCCCATGAAGGTGAAGACCACGAACTGTCCGGACATCTGCAACGTCGTGATCGACAGCAGCAGGATGATCATCGGGTTGCGGCCGAGATCCACCCACGTCCTCAAGTCGACCGGCGCGCCGCGCAATCCGCCCGGCATGCGCCACCACAGGAACACGAAACTGGCGAATCCCGTCAGCGCGATCGCAGCATAGGTGGCGCGGAAACCGTAGCGGCTTGCGATGAAGGTGATCAGCGGGAGACCGATCGCGGCCGCGAGCGACCAGCCGAGGAAAACATAGGCGATCGTGCTGCCGCGCTTCTGCGCCGGCACAATCAGGGCCGCGGTGCCAGCCGCCTGCGGTGTATATAGCACGCCGACCGCCAGCATCACGAGACGGGTGATCAACAGACTTTCGTAATCCGGCGCAATCGCGGAGGCCGCGTTGGTCAGCGCGAGGACCAGCAGCGTCATCGTCAGCAGCACGCGCCGTTCGATCCGGCTGGTCAGCCACGCGGTGACCGGCGAGCCCACACACAGCACGATCGCGCCGAACGTGATCAGCAAGCCCGCGGTGCGGATCGTGACGCCGAGGCCGGTGGACAATTCTGTGAGCATGCCCGCCGGCGCCAGCACCGAACAGCCGGTGACGAGGTTTCCGAGCATCAATGCGGTGGGGGCGAAGCGTTTCACGCCGCGTTATTAGCAGAACTCGATTTCAATGCAACTGCATCTAAACGCATGGCCCGTCATCGATTGGAGCTGTTGCGCTCATGGCGACGGCGACGCTGGAGGCGCTGCGTTGACGCTCGGCGACGCCGCCGACGGCAGCGGGCTCGCCGGCTTTGAGCTGGTCGTCACCGCCGGACAGGACGTCAGAAGCTGCGCCCACGCAGGCTCCAGACCGGTGGTGTCGATATCGAACGTCGTGAGATCCGCCTTGCCATCGGGAGCCGACACCTCGCCGACTTGCAGATGCGCCGCCGCGAGCATGGCCTTCAGCGCGTCGGGCGCGATTGCATCGCTCCAGACCTCGAATTTCCCGATCCGCGCCGGAGATCGTCCGAACGTCACGGACGTGTCGGTGCCCGCCGTGATGACGACGGTCCTCTTGCCGGTGGTTGTCTCGTCGATCTCCCGCACGAACATCAGCCGCGCGCGATCCTTGTTCTCGCAAAACAGCCGCCACTCCATCAGGCGGAACGCGGCGCCGTCGCCTTTCTTCTCCAGCGCGAGCTTGCGGACATAGGGCCGCACGTCCTTCTCCACCGTCCAGAGTGTTTCGGTCAGCGGCCGCGTGTCGATCCCGAAGCGATAGAGCTCGAGGCGGGTCAGCACGTGCACGTTCTCGAACTTCACCGTCCTGATCAGATCGTTGAGCTCACGCCTGATCCCCATCGCCGCGACGAACGCTGCGCGATCCCGATCGGCGGTGACCATCTGCCGCTGCCTGTACTCCGCGACCGCCTGCGGAGACGGATGTCCGTGGATCACGAAGGTGAGCCGCGAATTATGCACCGCGATCGCCGCGTCGGGCGCGACCTCGCGGGTCGTCGCACCCAGGAACACGTAAGCGCAGGCCGAATTGCACATCGCATTGTGCGTGGAGAGTTCAGCTTCGACCTCACCGCGCGCGGCCTTGACCTTCAGGCATCCGGCATCGACCTGCGTGCCGGCGCACGCCGGCACGATCGCCCGGCCGATCCGGGCGGTCGCCTTGCGGGCACGCAACAACCGCGCGATGGCGTAGGATTGTTCCACGTTCCCCCCTGGCGAATGCAGGTAGATCGGGCGTTGCATGTCCTTGACGCCGGCGAGGAAGCGGCGCACGCGCGCAGCCGCATCTCGATCGATCTCGCCCTCGATGGCAATCCAGCGGTCGCAGCCGGCGCCGCATGCGTTCGCCGGCCCTTTGGCCAGGTAGATCGTGAGCTTCGGCGGATAGCCGGCCTTCTGAGCCGGCGCGTCTTGCGCCCGCAATGCACCGGCAATCGACAGCGAGGCCAACAGGAACAGAATTCGGATGAGCATGAAAACGTGCCGGATCCCGGCCGAGAATTGACGCTCGACGTTAAACGAGGAGCGGCGCCGTCGCAACGTGCGGCCCCGCATGCGCCACTGGGAAGATCTTGCCTGCGTCAGGTACAGCGGCCCGACTTCGTCCTTGCGACAGTGCCAAGATGCGGATTTTCTTGATATTGCCCGATTGCAGACGCCAAATCCCCTGCTATACCGCTGCTTTCCGCTTACCTGCGCTCGTTCGCAGGAGTGAGCCACAGGAGACTTCAATGGCCGACACGCCCAAATCCGAATCCGGATTCCAGTACAGCCTTTCCAATCTCAAGCCAGCAGAGCCCGTGCACAAGATCGCCCTCACCTTCCCCGATGGAGCGAGGCGCGAATTCGCCAAAGGCACCACCGGCCTCGATATCGCCAAGGGCATCTCGCCCTCGCTCGCCAAGCGCACCGTCGCGATGGCGCTCGACGGCACCCTTGCCGACCTCAACGATCCGATCGAAGCGGATGCGAAGATCGAGCTGATCAGCCGCGACGATCCGCGCGCGCTGGAGCTGATCCGGCACGATGCCGCGCATGTGCTGGCCGAAGCCGTGCAGTCGCTGTGGCCGGGCACCCAGGTCACGATCGGCCCGGTGATCGAGAACGGCTTCTACTACGACTTCTTCCGCAACGAGCCGTTCACGCCGGAGGATTTTGCCGCGATCGAGAAGCGGATGCGCGAGATCATCGCGCGCGACCAGCCCTTCACCAAGGAAGTCTGGGATCGCGAGAAGACCAAGCAGGTCTTCCGCGACAAGGGCGAGGCTTTCAAGGTCGAGCTGGTCGACGCCATTCCGGGCGACGAGCCGATCAAGATCTATTTCCAGGGCGACTGGTTCGATCTCTGCCGCGGCCCGCACATGACCTCGACCGGCAAGGTCGGCAACGCCTTCAAGCTGATGAAGGTCGCGGGCGCCTACTGGCGCGGCGATTCCAACAATCCGATGCTGACGCGGATCTACGGCACCGCGTTCGCCAAGCAGGAGGATCTCGACGCCTATCTCAAGCAGATCGAGGAAGCCGAGAAGCGCGATCATCGCAAGCTCGGCCGCGAGCTCGACCTGTTCCACTTCCAGGAGGAAGGCCCGGGCGTCGTGTTCTGGCACCCCAAGGGCTGGACCATCTTCCAGCAGCTCATCGCGTATATGCGGCGCCGGCTGACCGGCGACTACAACGAGGTCAATGCGCCGCAGATCCTCGACAAGGTGCTGTGGGAGACCTCCGGCCACTGGGACTGGTATCGCGAGAACATGTTCGCGGCGCAGTCGGCCGGCGACGAGGCCGAGGACAAGCGCTGGTTCGCACTGAAGCCGATGAACTGCCCCGGGCACGTGCAGATCTTCAAGCACGGCCTGAAGAGCTACCGCGACCTGCCGTTGCGGCTGGCCGAGTTCGGCGTCGTGCATCGCTACGAGCCGTCGGGCGCCATGCATGGCCTGATGCGCGTGCGCGGCTTCACCCAGGACGACGCCCACGTGTTCTGCACCGAACAGCAGCTCGCTGACGAATGCCTGAAGATCAACGACCTGATCCTGTCGACCTATGGCGACTTCGGCTTCGACGGCGAGCTCACGGTCAAGCTCTCGACGCGGCCCGAGAAGCGGGTCGGCACCGACGAGATGTGGGATCATGCCGAGCGCGTGATGGCGACCGTGCTGTCGGAGATCAAGGCCAAGGGCAGCAACCGCATCAGGACCGAGATCAATCCGGGCGAAGGCGCGTTCTACGGGCCGAAGTTCGAATACGTGCTGCGCGACGCGATCGGCCGCGACTGGCAGTGCGGCACGACCCAGGTCGACTTCAACCTGCCGGAGCGGTTCGGCGCGTTCTACATCGATCACGACGGATCGAAGAAGGTGCCGGTCATGGTGCACCGCGCGATCTGCGGCTCGATGGAGCGCTTCATCGGCATCCTGATCGAGCACTACGCCGGCCATTTCCCGCTCTGGCTCGCGCCGACGCAAGTCGTGGTCACGACCATCACCTCCGAGGGCGACGAATACGCCAAGGTGGTGGCGGCTGCGGCGCGCCGCGCCGGCCTGCGCGTCGAGATCGATCTGCGCAACGAGAAGATCAACTACAAGGTCCGCGAGCATTCGCTGGCCAAGATCCCGGCGCTGCTCGTCGTCGGCAAGAAGGAGGCCGAGACGCATTCGGTCTCGATCCGCCGCCTCGGCAGCGAGCGGCAGACCGTGATGCCGACCAGCGAGGCGATCGCCGCCCTGGTGGACGAAGCGACCCCGCCGGACGTCAGGCGGGCGCAATCGGCGGCCTGATCCTCACAATCGGTCTAAATTGACTTTCATCGGCCTGGTCGTGCCCCCATCTCGGGGGCACGACTTAACCTGAAGGACATGTCCGTGCCCGATGCCATTGAACTTTTGAAGACCCGCCGCTCGATCAAGCCTCGCGAGATGACCGGGCCCGGCCCTTCGCCGGCCGAGCTCGAGACCATCCTGACGATCGGCGCGCGCGTTCCCGACCATGGCAAGCTCGCGCCCTGGCGCTTCATCGTATTCGAGGGCGATGCCCGGTCACGCGCCGGCGACGTGATCGCCAAGGTGTTTGCCAAGAAGAATCCGGGCGCGGCGGCTTCCGATATCGAGATCGAGAAGAAGCGCCTGACCGATGCCCCGCTGGTGATCGGGATCGTCAGCTTCACTAAGCCGCACCCGAAGGTGCCGCCGTGGGAGCAGGAGCTGTCGGCCGGCGCAAGCGCGATGAACATCGTCACCGCGGCAACCGCGCTTGGCTACGGCGCCTGCTGGCTGACCGGTTGGTTCGTCTTCGACCGCGATGTGCTCGATGGTCTTGGCCTGAAACCCGACGAAAAGCTCGCCGGCCTGATCCATATCGGCAAGCCGACCAAGCCGAGCGAGGACCGCCCGCGCCCCGCGCTGTCGGACATCGTCACGCGGTTCTGAGATGCGTCCACCTCCGTGATTGCCGGGCTCGACCCGGCAATCCATCGGGACAGTGGATTCTTTCCAGGGGAAGATAGATGCCCGGGTCAAGCCCGGGCATGACGACCGAAAAGCCGCTACGCCGCCTTCGACGCGCGCTCGGCAAAGCCGGTCAGCAACGCCGCGATCTCGCTCGCCGGCTTCGCGGCGCTGAACAGGAAGCCCTGCACCTCGTTGCAGCCTTCCGCCCGCAGCCAGTCGAGCTGATCGATGGTCTCGACACCCTCCGCCGTCGTCGTGATCTTGAGGCTGCGGCCGAGCCCCGAGATCGCTCGCACGATCGCGAGGCAATCGGAGCGCCGCGCCAGATCCTTCACGAACGAGCGGTCGATCTTGATCTTGTCGAACGGGAAGCTGCGCAGATAGCTCAGGCTGGAATAGCCGGTCCCGAAATCGTCCATCGAGATGCTGACGCCGAGCTCGCGCAACTGGTGGAGGATCGCGAGGTTGGCTTCGGTTTCCGCCAGGAACACCGACTCGGTGATCTCGAGTTCGAGCCGCCGCGCCGACAGGCCGGAATGCGCCAGCGCCGAGATCACCGCCTGGACCAGATTGCGGCTGCGGAACTGCACCGGCGACAGGTTGACGGCAACCTTGACGTCGGCCGGCCACTTCGTCGCTTCCGAGCAGGCCTCGCGCAACACCCACTCGCCAAGCGCGACGATCAGGCCGATATCTTCCGCGACTGGAATGAATTCCGCAGGCGAGACCATCCCCTTTTGCGGGTGCCGCCACCGCAGCAGAGACTCGAATCCGCTGATCCGATCGGCCGCGATGTCGACCAGCGGCTGGTAGTGCAGCTCGAACTCGCCATTGGTGAAGGCAGCGCGCAAATCGCGCTCCATGTCGCGGCGCTTCTGTGCCTGCCGGTCCATCTCGGGTTCGAAGAAGTGGTGCACGCCGCCGCCCTCGGACTTGGCGCGGTACAGCGCCATGTCGGCGTTGCGCATCAATTCTTCCGACGTCGTGCCGTCGCCCGGCGACAGCGCGATGCCGATGCTGGCGCCGACCACGACTTCGAGCCCGTCGATGTCGTAGGGCGCACTGAGGATCTCGATCAACCCTTCGGCAAAGGCGCTCGCATCGTTCGGCGAAACGTCGGCCGCGAGCACGATCGCGAACTCGTCGCCGCCGAGGCGCGCAGCCATGTTGTCGCCGTGAACCTCCGATCTCAGCCGCTCCGCCACCAGCCTGAGCAGCCGATCGCCCATCGGATGGCCGAAGGAGTCGTTGACGTTCTTGAACAGGTCGAGGTCGACGCACATCACCGCGACGCGCTTGTTGCCGGAGGGGCCGCGCTCCAGCGCAACGCGCAGGCGCTCCTGGTAGAAGTCGCGGTTCGGCAGGTTGGTAAGCCCGTCATGGTGTGCCATGTGAGCGATCCGCGCCTCGGCGGCGCGGCGTTCCGTGATGTCGACGATCGCGACCAAATAGCCATCGCGGCCATCGAACGTCACCTTGCGCCCGAAGGTCAGCACATGGATCTCGCGCCCATCGGCCTTGATGTGCCGCCAGTCGCGGCTGGATTGATAGATGTCGCCGATCTCGCGCAGCGCTTCGCTATGGACGGCCCACTCGTCTTCCGGCCAGATCTCGCGCAGCGTCATGCGGAGGAATGTCTCGCGGCTATATCCATAATGCTGAACGGCCGCGTCGTTGACGCTCAGGAACTGCATCGTGTCAGCGTCGAACACCCACATCGGCATCGGGTTGTTCTCGAACAACAGGCGGAACGAAACCTCGCGCTGCTTCAGCGGGGTGACGTCGGAGACCGTCAGCGACAGCATGTCGCCGAACGCCGTGACACCGAGCCGAACACAGCGGTCGCCGCTGTCGATCTCGAACTGCCCGCCGCGGCCGCTTGCGACCAACGCGCGGAGCCGGTCGATCACCTCAGGCGCGGCAAGCGGATTGCCGCCGGCGGACAGCCGGCGCCACAGCAGATCGGTCGCCGGCTGCATCAAGAGCCTTGCGGCGCCCTGGTTGAGATGCACGACCTGGAAGTCGGCTGGTTCGCCGGCGGCATTGCGGATCGCGGCGAGCGACAGCACGCCCTCGTCGGTGGCCGAGAAGATCGTGTCCAGCAGATTGTACTGAGCGCTGCGCTCATTGACGTAGACGCCGACCAGCATGCCGCCCCAGCGTGACCGCGTCGGCAGCGCCAGCACGTCGTAGGTCCGCACCAGGCCGTCGCGCACACAATGCGCCGATGCCAGATAGGGACGGTTGTTCTGGCGCGCGTTGGCCGCGGCTTCGGCCAACGCCGTCGCGCAGTCCGGTGGCAGCGCACTCAACGGGACGTCCCAGCGGTCGTCGTTCAACCACGCCTGGATATAACGGCCGGGGTGAGAGACACGCAGCACGCCATCGTCGCTCCGCAGCAGCACGATGTGATCGGCGAGCCGGCCGAGACTGCCGAGCATCACGTCTTCATAATGCGGCAGCTTCTCGCCCGGACGGACCGCCGCTTGCCACTTGCGCTGCAGAACCGGGACGTCGGCGAACATCTCGGTGTTGAATTTGGCCGATGTCTTTGCTGATTTCTTGTTGGCCACGACCATGGCACGCCCCGCTCACGCAAACGCTTGTCCCCGCGGCATCCAAGTGATCCGCACTTAATGCCATGTAAAGAACGGGAACGCGGCGTGCCGCCCGGTCGATTATGACAGTTTAAAGTCGCGCGATGGTTAGTTCGCTTTAGAGATTATGACAGTCGCATGACATGCCACTGTCCCTAGCGCGCGACGACCTCGACCTCGCCATCGACGCCGTTGACGACGTTGAAGGGACGCTCGAACACCTTGCCTTCGTTCTTGGCAATCGCGCGATACTCGCCCTCGGAGAGCACCACACGCGGGAACGCGCCGATCGATTCCTTGATCACGTCACCGCCCGGCGTGATCACCGACCAGGCGGTATTGGCAAGCGCCTCACCGCCCTTCTCGCTCACCAGCTTGAGGGTGATAACGGCGGCGCGATGGGTGACGGTCACGTCGGTCAGCTTGCCGGCCTGGACGCGGATATCGGAGCGCACCACGGAGTTGGCGTCACCGTAGTTGGAGACAATGTAGTAGGTCCCCTCCGGCAACAGCGCGACGTCGCCGGCGGTGACGTTGGGGATCAGCGGATTGCGATCCGAACCGTCGAACTGGCTGCCCTTGTAGATCGCGAACGAAATCTGGTTGGCGGGGATCTTGCTGGTGCCGACGCGGCCTTCGATCCGCAGGCCCCCGGCCGGCAGCACGAAGGACTCGCGGTCGGTCTCCGACTTGAGGCTGACGGCACGGACCGCGCTGACCAAACCGAGCGCGACATGCACCACATAATTGCCGGGCGGCAGCACGATATTGGGCGTCGCTCCGCGCTCCTCGCGGACCAGCTTGAAGGTGCCGTTCTCGTCCGGCTTGTCGGCGAACACCCGCCACACCAGCCCGCCGTTGATGACGGGCATGTCCTTGCCGTACCGCGCCGTCAGCGCAAGCACTGCCTGGCCCACCGTCGAGGCACCCGGCGGCGGCGCCACGGGCGGCATGGTCGCAATCGACGGCTGGACGATGGTGGGCTGGGTGAGCGGCGACGGCAACGTGGGGCCGGAGCCCGCTCCGGAGGGTGGTGCCAGATTGAACGCCGGGCCGGAGGGTCCCTCCGGGACCGGGGCCGGCGGGATCGGTGGCGGCCGATCGCTGAACAATTGAGCCGACGCTGAACCGGGCAACAGGGCAATCACGATGGCCGCAAGCGCGAGCACAACCAACGGAAGGAGCCGCCACCTTCCCCGTCCGCGTCCGCCGATGCCATTGCCCCACGAAGTCATCGCCATGCTTTTCAACGAAAACGCGGCAAATTCAAGCCTTCGTGGCGGCCCGGGCGCCTTGATCCCCATTTGGAACAGTTCGATCAAGCCGATGTTAGCTCTAGCGTCGCGGTCCAGTCACAATCCCTGCCTAGGCCGAGCCAGCCGGGCATAAACCATGCACATGGACGATTCTGGCGCAGCAACGCCGCGAGGACTAAGCTCGTGCCGGCAGGAGATGTGTCGTGTTGGATAGCTGGATGGGCCGTGGCCACAAGAGCTCCGACGGCCCCGACAAGGTCGGACTGGGAACGGTTCGCCGTCCCGTGATCGGGCTTGCCCTCGGCGGCGGCGCCGCCCGCGGCTTTGCCCATATTGGTATCATCAAGACGTTGCTCGCCCACGGCATTGTCCCCAACGTCGTGGTCGGCACCTCGATCGGTGCCGTGGTCGGCGGCGCCTATGCCGCGGGTCACATCGAGACGCTGGAGCAATGGGCCCGCGGGCTGCAGCCGCGCAGTGTGCTCGGCTACCTCGACATCCGCCTCAACGGCTCCGGCCTGATCGGCGGCACCAAGCTCGCCGCCGAGCTCGAGGCGGCGCTGGGTCAGTCGATGATCGAGGACCTCTCGGTGAAATTCGCCAGCGTCGCGACCGAGGTGCGCACCGGCCACGAGATCTGGCTGACCCACGGCCGGGTGGTTGACGCCATGCGCGCTTCCTACGCCCTGCCCGGTATCTTCGCTCCCGTGCTGATCGGCGATCGCTGGCTGGTCGACGGCGCGCTGGTCAACCCGGTGCCGGTGTCGGCCGCGCGCGCACTCGGCGCCGAGGTCGTGATCGCGGCCAATCTTTCCAGCGACGTGTTCGCGCACTCGACCACGATCTACAACCACGGCCAGTCCGCCGCACCGGCGGTAACGGTCGCGGTGACCGCCGAGACGGTGCTCGAGCCGGAGCCGCCGAAGCGCCGCTTCGGACGCTTCTTTTCGGCCGAGCGCACCGTCAAGCGCGAATTCTTCGGCAGCGCGAGCCGGCCGGGCATTTCGAGCGTCATGGTGGACGCTTTCAACATCATGCAGGACCGCATCACCCGGGCGCGCCTCGCCGGCGATCCGCCCGATATGCTGATCTCGCCCCGGGTCGGCCAGATCGGCTGGTTCGACTTCCACCGCGCCGATGATCTGATCGCACACGGCATCCGTGCCGCCGAGCGCGCCATCGGAGCGATCGAGGAAGCGATCGACATCCTGGCGCCGCCGTCGACCGGCGCCGTGGGCAAATAGCGCCTCAAGCCGTCTTGATGTAGTCGCGCAACGCCTCCTGCTCGTGCTCGTATTCCTGCACGCGCCGCTTGACGATGTCGCCGATCGAGATCAGCCCGACCACCTTGCCTCCCTCGAGCACGGGCAGATGGCGAAACTTGCCCGTCGTCATCATCTCCATGATCCCGCTGACGGTGTCGGTCTCCCGGCAACTGACGACCTTCTTCGTCATCACCGCGCTCACCGGCTCATCCAGCACGGCGGCGCCGCGCTGGCCGAGCACGCGCACGATGTCGCGCTCCGACAGAATGCCCTCCACCCGGTCCTGATCCATCACCAGCACCGCGCCGATCTTGCGCTCACCGAGCAGCTTGATCGCAGCCGCGAGCTTCGCGCCCGGCTCCACGCTGACGATCTGATGGCCCTTCGCATCAAGAATGGAACGTACCGTCATTGTCGCCTCCCTGAATCCGTTCGTCTCCCCTTCGGGGATCGAGCCTGTTCGCCAGAGCCTTCAATCAACAGTTCCGCGCCGATTTCGGTTCCGGGGCGCGTCAACGGCAGCGCTGCAAATTTGTCAGCCTACCTTATCTTGCATCGCGAAGATGATGGATGAATTCGACCCGAGCCACAAGCGGCAATCAGACGCGGCCGGACTGGTCCACCGATGACGCATCGGCAGGACCGTCTTTGGCGCGCGGGATCGGATCGAACAGCGCGAACAGCACCAGCCCGGCCAGGAAGCCGCCGATATGGGCCTGCCAGGCGACGCTGACGTCGTCGCCCCCGACCGCGATCGAGCCGACCCCGAACACGATGTTGACGCCGAACCAGACCGCCAGGAAGCCCAGCACGCGGCCATCGCGCAGCGCCCGCGACAGCGACAGCGCCGGCACCTTGGCGGCCGCCTCGGCATCGCCCCGGCTGAACGAGAGGAAGCTTCCCTTCACGAAGGCAAAGCGGATCGCCGCCGCCATCGTCCCCGACACCGACGCCGACGCACCGATCATCGGCGCGATCGCATGTTCGTGGGTCAAAAGATGTGCCAGCGCGCCGGCGGCCGCCGTCACCGCCATGAACACGAAGAATCTTAGCGCGCCGAAACGCCGCGCCAGCGCGCTGCCGAACGGCAGCAGCCACAGCACGTTGAAGCCGATATGGGTCAGATTGGCGTGCAGCAGCGAATAGGTGACGAAGGTCCAGACCTTGGCGCCCGCGCCGCCCGGAAAGGTGATGTCCAGCAGCGTCGAATCGTAGCGCTTGGGGATAAAGCCGAAGACGTCGATCGTCCAGTTCTCCATCTCCGGCGGCAGCAATACCCGCAAATGGATCACCGCGAGCAGCAGGATGTAGGCGGTGAGCGCCGGCGGCAACGTCAGGATCGGCTCGCGCGGCGCCTCCGGTGGCGGCGGTTGCTCGAGCGGAGCTTCGGGATGGGAGTCCAAGGGATCGACGACCTCGAATGCGCGTTGAATCCCAGATAGGCGGCTTTCGGACCGCTGTGCAAGTGCACAATCCCGAAATCGGTCAACCTGCGGTCCCCGGATGCGACGCGGCGCCGATGCAAGGCCGCGCCAAACGCAAAAGGGAGGGCGCTGAGAACACCCTCCCTTGCTTCCGCTGATCTTATCGCGACCGAAAGGGATCGAGAATACGTCCCGACCCTCCCCGCACGACGACCAAACTGTTTGACGCCACCTGTATGCGTAACGCCGGCGGCCCTTGGAGCGAACCGGCGCGAACGGGAATGCGGAAACCCTATGCCGGGTTCCGGCCATCGCCAAGCCTATAGTTAAATTTACGTTAACGACGCAAAGCTGCCGATAAGCCGCCAAAAACGCGGCCGCGGCATGGACGCTGCACAGCCTTCCCTGCACAACAGAGAAGGGAACGCACCTGCACGAAACCGGGACAGATGTGTCCCGCCGAGGCAGGCGCCGGGCAAGGTTCTTGAGATGAAGCACAGCTCCAGCCGCGAATTCTTCGCTTACTGGAATGCGAAACGCGGAGATGCACGCGCACCCGACCGGAGCGAGTTCGAGCCGTCCGCGGTGCGCGAGCTGCTATCCGACATCTTCGTGCTGTCCTACGACAGCGGGGCCGGCTATCCCTTCCGCGTCGCGGGCACCCGGATCTCGGCCCTGCTCGGATGCGACCTCAAGGACCGGAGCTTTGCCGCCCTGTTCGCGAGCGAAAGCCGCGGCGAGATCGAAGACATCATCACCTGCGTTGCCGAGGAGACGCTGCCGGCCATCGCCGGCGTGACCGCAACTACCGAAACCGGTGGGCGAGCGCATCTCGAATTGCTGCTGCTCCCCTTCTCCGCCCGCGTGCATGTGCCGGCGAGCCTCACCGGCCTGCTCGCACCGTTCGAGGACAACACCACCACGCTGCACGATCTGGTGCTGACCTCCTGGCGCTATCTGCATCCTCCGGAACGCCTGGTGCCGCGCGCGCTGCGAAAGCTCGCGATCGCCCGTGGCATGATGGTCTATGAGGGCCTGCGATAGTTGCATCGGTTTCGCCACCGGTCGCCCTCGTCCCATGGTCCGCGGCCCTTGCGGTGAACGAGACTCCCCCTTCGTCGTCCCGGCGAAAGCCAGGCCCCATAACCACCACAGTGGCTTTGAACGGGATCGTGATCCCAGCGTCGCGCAACCACGAGCATTTGGGGTAACGGGTCCTGGCTTTCGCCAGGACGACCGTGAGTGTGTGACACGATTTGTGAGTCATACGTTCGCGTCTCGCGACATGATCTGTCCGAGCTTTGCTCTTCGTTTTGCGGCAAATCACAGCTAGGGGCGATTTGCGCTCTCTCGCTCCGGTCGGGACCCCCGGGGAGATCCGTCCTTGCGCGGCGACCCATGGAACTTTATTAGCTGTTCCGCCGCGACGACGGATTGGCGGTTTGAGCTGCGGCCAGGGCTGGGCGCGAGGCGCATGTTTCGGAAGTCGATCAGGCAGAAGATCGTCGGCATCGCCGCGGGGCTGATCATCCTCGCGGTGGTGACATCGCTGTTGTCGATGGTGATGGCGGGCCGGGTCGGCCATCTGCTCGGCGAGCTCACCAATCGCTACATTCCCGCCTACGCCCATCTCGCCCGCGTCAACGTCCGCTCGCTCGAACGCTCGCTCGCGATGCGGCGGATGATGATGGCGAAGATGCAGGGATCGGCGGAGGACGAAAGCTACGCTGCCGCGCGCAAGACCTTCGATCAGATCAATCCGGTGATCACCCAGGAAGCCAACGCCGCGCGCAAGTTGATCGAAGCGATCATCGACGATCCCTCGACGCCATCGGACAATGCCGCGCTCGGACGCATCGACGATCGGATCGACAATGCGCTCAACGACCTGCTGGTCCGGCTGAACACCGAAAACCAGGCGCTGCTCGATGAGCTCGACGCGAAGGATTTCGCCGCGGCGCGCAAGACGATGCTCCATGCCGAGGCCCTGCGCGACGAGTTCAACGCCAGGATCGAAGGCATCCGCGCCGATATGCTGGCGCAGGTCGGCGGCAGCGCCAAGACCGTAATGGCCGCGCAGCAGCGCGCCATCATCGTCTCGGCGGTGGTCACCGCGATCGCCGCCGTGCTCGGCTTCGTGTTCGCGATGCTGGTCGGCAGCGGCATCACGCGCCCGGTGATGCGGCTCTTGGAAGGCACCCGCGAGGTCGAGGCTGGCCGTCTCGACGGCACCATCACCATCACGACACAGGACGAGATCGGCCAGCTCTCGGCCGCCTTCAACCGCATGATCGAGACGCTGCGCCACAACCAGCGCATCCGCGAAACCTTCGGCCGCTACATCAATCCGCGGATCGCCGAAGGCCTGCTCGAACAACCGGCGATCGCCGCCACCGAGGGGCAACGTCGCATCATGACGGTGATGTTCTGCGACATGAAGGGCTTTACCACCTTGAGCGAGGGCGTGACGCCGCGAGGGCTGGTCAAGATCATGAACCTCTATCTCTCGACCATGTCGGCACCGGTCCACGCCCATCGCGGCATCATCGACAAGTATATCGGCGATGCCATCATGGCCTATTGGGGCGCGCCCTTCGTCGAGGAGACCGAGCAGACCGAGCTCGCAGCATTGGCTGCGCTCGACATGATCGGGCACGTCGCGCAGCTCCGCAAGGAATTGCCCGAGCTGCTCGGAGTCCGCGCCATCCCGGCCGACTGTGACATCCGCATCGGGATCGCCACCGGCGAAGCGCTGGTCGGCAGCATCGGCTCGGAATTCATGATGAGCTACACCGTGCTCGGCGACACCGTGAACCTCGCCTCGCGGCTGGAAGGCGTCAACAAAGTCTACGGCAGCCGCACCCTGATCTCGGAAGCGACGGCGGCCGCTTGCGCGTCGGCAATCGAGCTGCGCGAGATCGATCGTCTGGTCGTGGTCGGCCAGACCCAGCCGCAGACCGTGTTCGAGATCATGGCCAGGAAGGATGAGCTGACCCCGGCGCAGGCGTTGTTGCGGCAGCATTATGCGGAAGGTCTCGCGGCCTATCGCGAGCGGCGCTGGGACGATGCCGAGCAGGCATTTGCAGCCGCACTGGCGGCAGCGCCCGGCGACGGCCCGTCGACCGCATTGAAAGCGCGCGTGGCCGGCCTCCGGCAAAACCCGCTCGCCGCGGACTGGGACGGCGCCTGGCACCTCGAGCACAAGTAGCGCGCACTCAAAAGTCCGCTCCTGAAAGCGAAGCGGCCGTTGGCCAGGTCGATGGTCATAGATGGCCTTTGACCCGTAGCTGAGGTTTCGCCCGTGTCAGACACTCACTCAATGCGTTGACGCGATCATAAGTTCATGCTAATCATTAGCCATGGCTTATGATCGTGTAAGACTCCACTGTGGGGATCCGGCAAGGTCCTGTCACGATGGCGGGTGGAGGCTGGCTGGCCATGGCCAAAGATAGCGTGCAGTTGGCCGCTCTAGGGGATCCGACTCGGAGACGAATATTCGAACTCGTGGGGGCGCGACCTCGCACCGTCGCTGAAATCACCAGGGAGCTAACGGTCTCCCAGTCAGCCGTCTCCCAGCATCTCAAGGTGCTACGCGAATCGCGTTTGGTTCGCGCCGAGCCGAAGGGTGCCAGCAATGTTTATCACATCGATCCGGCGGGGCTCGGCCAGATGCGCGCTTGGCTCGACCGGTTCTGGAGCAGCACACTCGCGGCTTACAAGATGGCCGTCGAAAGATCAGGGGAGGACTAGCAGTGAGCAGACGTGTATCGGCCGCGCCCATCAAACAATCGATCGTGGTCGAGGCGCCTATCGAGCGCGCGTTCAAGGTCTTCACGGAAGACTTCGGCAGCTTCAAGCCACGCGAACACAATCTGCTCTCCGTTCCCATCGCAGAAACGGTGTTCGAGCCTCGGGTCGGCGGTCACGTATATGATCGTGGCGTCGACGGCAGCGAATGCCGCTGGGCGCGTGTGTTGGCTTTTGAGCCACCGAATCGCGTGCTCCTAAGCTGGGACATCAGCCCACGATGGCAAATTGAGACCGATCCCGACAAGACAAGTGAATGGGAGGTACGGTTCATCGCCGAAACGCCAAGCCGGACTAGGTTAGAGCTCGAGCACCGTCACCTCGAACGTCATGGCCAAGGCTGGGAAGGCGTGCGCGACGGCGTCGAGGGCGATCAGGGTTGGCCGCTCTATCTGAAGCGGTTCGCCGAGCGGATCGCCCGCGAGGAATGACGCTCGCGTATCCAACGCGACGTTATCGCAATTGCGGAGGCCCGTGTGGCAGCTTACTCGCCTAGTGTTGTCGGAGTGCTTGTCCTCTGCCTCCTGTCGATATTGCTGGCGATTCATTCAGGATCGTCCAAAGGCAGGTCGGGCGTACTCTCCGGACCTATCCTGCCGGCGGATGACAACAACTTGCTGTACCGGATTGATCGCGTCCACATGAATGGGGTGGAGGCACTGCCGCCCTTTATCGTCCCAGCAGTCCTCGCCATGATGGTCGGGATCAGCCCTGTTACGCTTGCCACGCTCGTATGGGTCTATGTTGCTATTCGTCTGATCCACGTTGCGGTCTATTTGCGTGGCGGCAAAGCCGCCAAAGGCGGCAGCATCAGAACCCTTCTCTATGTTTCGGGAGCGCTCGTGACAATCATTCTCATTGCCACGACCGCCCTCGCAGCTATTCACTTACCTGTCTAACACTGAGGAGCCTGAACAAGCGATAATGTCGTCCTCTGGCCCATGGCTGATTCCCGTTTGGCCATCAGCATATCGGCTGGCCGGCGAGCAGTTCGACCACCATCGGCGGCTTTTGCAAGGAGACAGTTTCCGTTCCGGTGGCTAGGCCAAGATACCTCCATCGACCGTTAAGGCATGGCCGACCACAAAGCTTGCCGCTGGGCCGCATAACCATAGAACAGCGGCAGCAATTTCTTCGGGTTCGCCGAGGCGTCCGATCGGTTCGGCTGCTATGAACGTCCTGACGATCTCTGGATCATTGTCCTTTGTGACCCGCTTCGCCATCGGCGTATTGCCGATAATGCCTGGGCATACGGCGTTGATACGAATGCCCTTCCCGGCATAATCGAGTGCCAAGGCTCGGGTCAGACCTATCACTCCGAATTTGCTGGCGGAGTAAGCGGCGCGCCCTTTGGAGCCCCGCATCCCGCCGATCGACGAGCAGTTGACGATTGTGCCGCTTCTTTGCGCGGTCATGTGGCGAAGCTCCGCCTTCATGCAATTCCACACACCCCGCAGATTGACATCGATGATGTTGTCAAACTCGGCGTCTTCTGTTTCAACCAGTGGCGCACCATCGCAGTTTATGCCCGCATTGTTGAAAGCTGCATCGAGCTTGCCGTAAGTCTCGATCGCCTGCTCGATCATTGCGTTCACTTGGCCCCGATCCGTGACATCGCAGCCGATGGCAAGGATCTCATGACCCGCGGATCGCAGTTCAGCAGCGGCAGCTTCAAGCAACGCTGTGTTGCTGTCCGCAACGACCACGGACGCGCCTGCAACACCAAACGCCCTAGCCGTCGCCAGACCAATGCCGCCGGCGGCGCCGGTCACAAGCGCAACCTTTCCTTCGAAGGCGTCTACCATGCTGCACCCATTGGTGGAATCCTCAGTGTGCGGTGAAGCCGCCATCGACCGGCAGGGCTACGCCGATGACAAAGCTGGCGGCGGGACTGCATAGCCATAACACGGCGGCCGCGACCTCCTCGGCCCGGCCGAGGCGGCCGATTGGCTGCTGCTTCATGATTTCGGCCATCGCATCGGCCTGGCCCTTGAGCATGTCGGCAACCATCGGCGTGTCGATTGTGCCGGGGCAGACCGCGTTGATGCGGATGCCGCGCGGGGCGTATTCGACACCCGCACTCCTGGTCATTCCGAGCACGGCATGTTTGGTGCCGTGATAGGCTGCGCGTTGCGGGAGGCCGACGAGACCGCCCAACGAGGAGCAATTGACGATCGCGCCGCTTCCTTGATCGCGCATCACGCGCAGCTCATGCTTCATGCAGGCCCAGACACCTCGCTGGTTTACCGCCGTGACGCGCTCGAAATGCTCGATCGGCTCCTCCGCGGCGTCCGATGGCGGCACTTGGATGCCGGCGTTGTTGAACGCCATGTCGAGCCGTCCGTACTCTGCGACCGCGCGGTCGACCATCGCCGCCACCCGCGTCTCGTCGGCGACGTCGCAGGCCAAGCCAATTGCGCTGCCGCCGTCCCGGACGATCCGCTCGGCCTCCTTCGCGGCGAGATCGCCGTCCAGGTCGGCCAGAACCACGGAGGCGCCGCTTTCGGCGAACATCCGCGCCGTTGCCAGTCCCATGCCCTTGGCGGCACCGGTGACCAGGGCCACCTGTCCTTTGAAGTCATAGATCGGGTTCATCCAATTCCTCACTTCATGTTGCAATCATTCGATCCGTTCGGTGGTCCACTCGCGGGTCCGGGGATTGGTTTCGGCCGCTTCGAAATCAAGGCGCCTGCTCGCCTGTTCCGATCTCAAGTTTCTCGCGCTACGCCGCGAGCAAGGCATGCAGGATCATGAGCCGCAGAGGTTGTTCTCGACGGCCGGATTTCGGCATGGACGAAAGGCGTTCCTTGCCACTGCTCGTCCGGCCGACCACGCTGAACCTAAATCTTTCGAACGCTGAAGATTAGGTGATAGAAATTGATTGGAATCATTAGTGGACGTTATGAATGAGCCGCGAGGCTGCAGGCGACCTCCTCGCAATTTTGCCAATTGAAGGCGAGCGCGCACACCGCAGCATCCGACTAGCCATAACTGCCTGAAGCTGTCGGAGGCTGGAACTTTCAACGCTCATCGTGATGATCGGCTGAGCACGATTGGCCATAGGGCTATCGACGCCCGACAATCACGGCTGTCGCTTATGGAACCGAACGCGCCAGCGCGCATTGGCTTCGCATCAGTGTAGCGAACGTCAGATCGATGCGGGGCATCGCAGTCCGACAGGCTGTGGAGATGCCACCAGACGTCACCCAGAAACTGATCTCATGCCGTGCCTGTGCAGCACCTCGGCAAGCCCGGCTGCGACGTTGACGGCCTGTCCGCTCCGCCGTGACCACGACCACTGATGACGAATGCAGGCAAAGGAGGACGCGAGCTTGGCTGACACGGGCGAACATGCGGGGCCGAGCCAGAGGCAGATCTACAAGGTTGCGCTTGCCAGCATCGTCGGCTCCATCATCGAGCAGTATGACTTCCTCGTGACTGGCGTGATTGCGGCGACGGTCTGGGGTGACGTCTTTTTCAAGCTCCCGACGCTCGCGGCCGCTGCGGCCGCCATCAGTGTTTACGGCATCGGGATCATCATACGTCCGATCGGCGCCTATCTGTTCGGCCACCTCGCCGATCGCTACGGTCGCAAGGACGCGCTGGTTTATGCGCTGTGGCTGATGGGCGCCAGCACGCTGCTGATCGGGCTCACGCCGAGCTACGACACGATCGGCACCACCGCGCCCCTGCTCCTGATCCTGTTTCGGCTGGCGCAGGGCATCAGCTTCGGCGCCGAATTCGGCACCGCTTCGACCTGGGTCGCCGAACAGGCGGCGCGCTCGCGCTTTCGGGCCTTCTGGAGCGCCTGGGTTGGCTTCGCGATCCCGATCGGCCTGCTGCTGGGTTTCGGCTCGGTGATTATCGTGAAATCCTTGATGACGCAGGAGGCCTTCTCGGCATGGGGCTGGCGCATCCTCTTTGTGTTCGGCTTCCTGGTCGCGGTGGTCGGCATCTTCATTCGAACCCGCACCGAAGACAGTTTCGTGTTCGAGCGTCACAGGACGACAACCGACGTGCTGCAATATCCGGCGACCCAGGTCTGGCGCGACATGCCGCTCGTCATCCTGCGCACGTCGCTGGTCAACGCCATGTTCGGCGGCGCCTTCTTCCTGTATTTCGTGTTTGGCACGAGCTACATGAAAGCTGTCGGGTTTAGCGGATCGGAGCCGGAGCAGATCGGGCTCATCGCCGCAGCATTCATGCTGCTCTTCATGATCATCGGCTCCTGGCTGGCCGATCTGATCGGCCGCAGGGCGGTGCTGCTGATTGCCGCGGTCGTCTTTCTGGTCTTTGCGATTCCCTTTTTCACTCTCGTCAATACCGGCAGCTTCCTGCTCGCGGCGGTCGGCGAAATCATCGGCTTCGGGTTCGTCTTTGGATTTGGCTATGGCGCGATCCCCGCTTTCTATACCGAGAATTTTCCGACCAGCTACCGCGCCTCCGGCGCCAGCGCCGGCTATCAGATCGCGCAGGTCTATGGCGGTGGGCTGATCCCTATCCTCGCCGGTCTCATTCTCAAGACCTTTGGGATCCATCAGGCCTATATCTACATCGGGCTCCTGGTGATGGCTTATGCGGTGCTGGCCATCTATGCCATCATCGCGACGCCTGAGACGCGCAACGTTGATCTCGAAGGCAAAGTGGCATGAAGCTGAGTCTCGACGGCGCGCACGCGGCCTATTTCTAAATTCAGTGATGAAGCCGACCCACTGGCTGGCAAGGTCAGCTTGGTACTGCTAATTTCCCTCTGACATCGAAGGACGAGCAATGACCGAGCAAGCCACCACTGCGGCCGCATCGACGCCTGCAATCGCCAACACTCCCAACACGATCAAGGTCATCATTTCGGGTGGCTTCGCTGCGGTCTACCGGGACGTGCTGCCCGAATTCGAGCGAAGTACGGCCATCAAGGTGGAAACCGGATCGGGAGCGTCGGAGGGCACCGGTCCGAAAACCATCAGGCACCAGCTTGCGAACGGCACCAAAGCGGACGTCGTCATCCTTTCGCGAGAGGGACTTCGAACGCTCATCGAAGACGGACGGATTCGTGCGGGATCCGATGCCGGGCTCGCGACGGCTCCCTTGGCCGCCGCGGTTCGGTCGGGCGCTCCCAAGCCGGACATCAGCACCGATGCCGCTCTCAAGAAAGCCTTGATTGACGCCGGCCAGGTGGTGGTGCCAAGCAGCACAAGCGGACAGTACGTCCGCGACAAGATTTTCCCAAAACTGAATCTGCCTGATACGGTCAAGCTCACGCTCGAGGCTCGCGGGACCGAAGCGGTTGAAGCGCTTAGAGCGGGCAAGGCAAATCTTTCGATCGGGCCGACCAGCGAGTTGGTGCAGGAGACCGGCATCGAAATGGTCGGTTTGCTGCCCCCGAATCTGCAGCTTGTCCAAACCTTCACAGCCGCGATCGTCAGCGACTCCAAGGCGCCCGAAGCAGCCAGGCGCCTGATCGACTTTCTGTCCTTGGACAGCGATCATCTGCTCGCGGCGATCAAGCGTGCGGGCATGGAGCGGCCCCGCCGCTGAACGAGCGCCGGCTTCCATGTCGCTCCTTCAGGGTCAGCGGACCTCACGCCGATGCGTGTAAGGCTTTAGAGCTGTGCCTCGATCGCGGCCTTGTCGATCACCGACCAGACTTGCACGATCTTCCCGTCCCGGAATTCGTAGAACACGTTTTCGGCAAAGGCCACGCGCTTGCCGTTGACGTCGAGGCCGAGGAATTTGCCCTTCGGCGAGCAATCGAATGCGAGCCGGCTCGCAACCCGCGTCGCATCGGCGACGAGCAACTCGATGTTGAAACGAAGATTCGGGATGTCGCGAAAGTCCCGCTCCAGCATCGCGCGGTAGCCCGACAGGCCGATCCGCCGGCCATTGCGGCACACGTCATCGTCCACGAACTGTCCCAACAGCGACCACTCCTGTCGGTTGAGACAGGCAATGTAGTCTCGATAGATGTCGGAGAGGTCAACCCTGCTCATGGCCTCGCTGCCGTTCTCCTCCGCGCGTGCCAGCCCCCTGTGAGCGCGGCAACGCGCCGTCCATAACACGCAAGACGATGCTGCACTAGCGAATGGACCTGGTGCCGGTTCTTGCCAACGACATGACGTCGATTTGGAACCAAAGTTTGGCGCCAGCGTGATATATTGAACTGCCGTTGCGCGCTGCCGTGGATCGCTTTCCGGCTCGCGGATGCTGCACGATGGTTGATCGGCTCGCATTTTCGTACCGCGCGGCAATCGCGCCGCCGAGCGCAACGTCAGCAGGAGCCGGGCTTCCTCCGAGGAGGAAACATGAATCAACAGATCCGACGCACGGAATGGAGTTGGAGCTGGTGGTACCTGCTCCTTCTCATTCAATTTATCGCAGTGCTCTGGCCGCCATTCTACAACAGGGCCGAGCCATCCTGGATCGGCATGCCGTTCTTCTACTGGTACCAGCTTCTTTGGATCATCATCGGAGCCGTCCTGACCGCAATTGTCTACTTTGCAACCGATGACTAGCGCCAAAGCGACGCCGGGGCCTATCGCCAAAACGGGGAGACAACGACGAGGTAACGTGGAGATTTGACCGGGAGGGCTAACCGGGAGGGTGCCGTGCAGAGCGTGAACTGGACCGCCTTCATCATTTTCCTGGCACTGTTTGCCTTCATCACCTGGCTGGGCTTCGCCGCGGCCCGCTGGCGCCAAGGGGACCTCGACCTCCTGCATGAATGGGGACTCGGCGGACGTCGCTTCGGCACCGTCGTTGCCTGGTTCCTGATCGGTGGCGACCTCTACACTGCCTACACGTTCATTGCCGTTCCGGCGCTCGCCTTCGGGGCCGGCGCCATCGCGTTTTTCGCGGTCCCCTACACGATCGTCGCCTACCCTATTCTCCTGCTGGCATTTCCGCGGCTCTGGTACGTCTGTCACCGGCACAATTACATCACCGCCGCCGACTTCGTCCGCGGACGCTTCGGCAACCGCTGGCTCGCGTTGGCCGTCGCGGTCACCGGCATCGTCGCGACGATGCCCTACATCGCGCTGCAACTGGTCGGACTGCAGGTCGTGATCGGAGGCCTGGGCATTTCGGGGACGGGTTACGCCGGCGACCTGCCGCTGGTCATCGCCTTCATCATCCTCGCGGCCTTCACCTATTCGAGCGGGCTGCGGGCCCCCGCCTCGATCGCCGTCGTCAAGGACGTCCTCATCTATCTGACGGCGTTCGCCGCCGTCGTCGTCGTTCCGATACAGTTGGGCGGCTTTGAGAAGATCTTTGCAGCGGTACCGGCCTCGAAGCTGCTGCTCGCTGTGCCCGGCGACAATACCACCGGCGCATATGGGGCTTATGCGACACTGGCGCTGGGATCGGCGCTTGCGCTCTTCCTGTATCCGCACTCCATCACCGGGATCCTCGCCGCAAGCAGCGGCCGCGCCATCCGCCGCAACGCCGCACTGCTGCCGGGCTATTCCTTCATGCTCGGTCTGCTCGCGCTCGTCGGCTTCTTCGCCATCGCGGCAGGTGTCAGCGAGCGTCCCGAATATGCGGCCGGCTTCAAGGAATTCGGCAACAACTTCGCCGTGCCGGCACTGTTCCTCCACAGCTTCCCGTCATGGTTTGTGGGCATCGCGTTCGCAGCCGTCGGGATCGGGGCACTCGTCCCGGCGGCGATCATGTCGATTGCCGCGGCCAATCTCTACACACGCAACATTCATCGCGAGTTCATCAATCGACAGCCGACCGACCGGCAGGAAGCGCAGATGGCGAAGTGGGTCTCGCTGATCGTCAAGTTCGGCGCACTGGCCTTCATCCTCTTCTTGCCGTCCAAGTTTGCGATTTACCTGCAACTGCTCGGCGGCATCTGGATCATCCAGACGCTGCCGTCGGTGATGCTCGGCGTCTATACCCGCTGGTTCAATGATTGGGCACTGCTGATCGGCTGGGCTGCCGGAATCGCAACCGGCACCGCGATGTTCATCGCGGCGAAGCTGATGCCGACCTACGCGCTTGCGATCGGCACCTTCACCTTTCCAGGCTACGCGGCGCTTTACGCCGTGATCGTCAACCTCGGCCTGACGGTAGTCCTCACTCTGGTGTTCACCTCGCTCGGCGCCGGCTCGACCGACGAAACCGCCGCGACCGAATATCACGCACCGTCGCCGACAGCGTGACCCGGCCTGGCGAAACCGCACCGTTGCAGCGCGGGACCTTTGCCGCAGATCGCGTCCGGGACGGCCTCACCTGTTCCGGCGATGATCCAGTTGAGGTCGGCCGATCCAGGCCCTGTTAAGACATCGGGTTGCCCAGCCGAGCTGCGGCCTGCCCTGCAGTCGCGCCTGGGCTTCCTGATAGGGACCGACGTACCGAAGGCGCGTCGGGATTTTCGGATAGAGGCGGCGCGTCCATGCAAGCGCGCGTTCTGCGGCTTTCTTGTCACCTTCATCCAAGACAAATCCGAAGCCGGCGCGCAACCGGTCCGGCAGGAGCTGGGCGCTCAGCGCCCGGTACCATCGCGGCGGCCGCAGCCAAGGGCGTCCCCCGGCGAAGATTTGTCTGGCCACCTCGCGTGCCGCGGCGCTGACCGACAACGTATCCGATTGCATCATGGCCGCAGTGTAGGTGGCGAATGAGTCCCAGTCCGTCGGCAGGTCAGCCGACGTCAGCCCGAACAATGCCGCGAACAGCCGGCTTTCTGCCCAATACCGCTCGCGCTCCTCGACCGAGAGCGGAGGCAAGATCAGGTCGTGCACGATGAGGGCCGTGTCGACGAGAGTCGCGTGAACCCAGCGCAACGCTGCGACCTCGTTGGCACGGTAGGGAGAGCCGCTTGCGTAGGGGCCGATCGCCTCGGGCAAGTAACCGACGATCGCGGTATGGCGGTGGTGCAGATGCCTGGCCGCGACAAGGGCGTTGTCGAGCGAGCCGAACACCATCGTGAACACAACGTCAAAGGTGCGATGGAAGCGGCCGATCGGATCGGCAAAGGTCCGCGAGTGCTCGGCCACCGCGGCAGCGACCCAGGGATGTGCGAGCTGAAGGAGCAAGGCCCGACCGGCGCCCAGAAAGATGACGGCCTCCCTGTCGATCTGCCAGGTGATCGAGGCCGGACCGAAGATGCCCTCGGCCGCCCCGGCGGCACGGTCCCGGACGGACTCAAGCGCCGCCTCCAGGTCGCGTTCAGAAACCAAATGCGCACCTTTCGAGACGAACGCGGCTCGGTTCATTGCACTCATCTGTGCAGGTTATCCCGATTGAGCCAGCCAAAGCGCTCTAAACGTTGCGACATTCTGGATTACCTCCCGCTCGGCTGTCGTTGAGCCGGCTTAGTACGAAGGCGGTACGCCCCCGCCCCCTTTTTCCGGACAGCCGCGTTCCAGCAACGCGAAACCTAACATGAATGTTAGCTTCGAACTTTGCCGATACGAAGACAGCATCCGCTACGGTCACGCAGCACACACGCACCGCGACAGCGCGGTTGTCGCATTCATTGCAACAAGAACAATCTTTTGAGTCGGGCCGGAATGTCTCCCGCGATGGGGAGTTTAGTGCTTCAGGCCATGACGGCCTGTTCGTATCGGGAGGTGCGCATGATCAAGTCACCGATGAAGCTCGCAACACTTGCAGCATGCTTGACAGTGCCGCTCGCCCTCTTCCCGCCGCAGGCCACCATCGCGGCCGGCGGCGGGGGCGGTGGCGGCGGCGGAGGTGGAGGCGATCCCTACGGGTCGCATTACGACACGCCGGCAACGGCGCCGACCTACCCACAGCAGAAAGGCAAGAAGGCGACACATACCAAAAAGCCCACCAAGCAATCCGGCTTCGAGGATCCCGCGTTTCGCGACGGCTACCGCGCCGCCTATGCGACGATCTACGAGCGCAACGACTATGCCGCCGCGATCGATCAACTCCATGCGCTCGGTCACGACGATCATCCGAACGTCGCCAATCTGATCGGCTACTCCTACCGCAAGCTCGGCGACTACAAGCAGTCGCAGGTCTGGTACGAACGCGCGCTGAAGGCCGATCCGAACCATGTGCTGACGTGGAACTACTATGGTCTGTGGCAGATCGAACAGGGCAACCGCGACCAGGCGGAATACCATCTGCGCCGCATCGCCGAGATTTGCGGCACCGATTGCGCGGAGTATCGCTCGCTCGCGGCCGCACTCGAGCAACCGCCCGGCACGAACCTGGTCTACTGAGCTGCACCGTCGACCTTGTGTCAGCCTGTAGCCCGCATGAGCAAGCGGGCTGCATGGAGACGCCGCCGGCACCGGCGTGTCCGTTTTTGCGGGAAATACGCCGTTTCGATCGATGGACTCGCCGGATAGCTTGGGCGATGACCTGAGCGATCCGTTGAGACACTTCATCATGAACTGGCGATATCTTGCATGGGGTGGTGTTGCGGTCGCCGCGCTGGTTGCAATCCTTGGCGGCGGCTGGCTGCTCACCCTTCCTGCGGCATCAACGTACAAGCGCCCTCCTCCGATCGCGCAGGAGGAGCATGATGCATCGATCGCGGCCCTGAAGCCGCCGAAGCGACAACGCCCGCTGATCGCGATCGTCGGCATCAATGAGATGACCGAGACCACCGACTATCTGATGCCTTACGGCATCCTCAAGCGCGCCGATGTCGCCGACGTCGTGACGCTGGCGACGGAACGTGGAGCGGTGACATTGTTCCCGGTGCTGAAGGTCGAACCGGACGCGACGATTGCAGCGTTCGATGCCGCGCACCCCGATGGGGCCGACTACGTCATCGTGCCCGCGATGAGCCGTGACGACGATCCGACCGTGATGCAATGGATCCGACGCCAGGCGGACAACGGCGCCGTCATCATCAGCGTCTGCGCCGGCGCCAAGGTCCTCGCCTCTGCCGGCCTGCTAGACGGCCGGCGAGCGACGACCCACTGGTTCTACCTGAAGAACTTGCGCGACAATCATCCTCAGATCCACTACGTCGCGAACCGCAGGATCGTGATCGACCGCGCCGTTGCGACGACGACCGGGATCTCGGCGTCGCTGCCGATGTCGCTCACCCTGATCGAGGCGATCGCCGGCCGCGCCAAGGCGGAGACGATCGCCCGCGAGATCGGTGTCGACGACTGGGATGCGCGCCACGACAGCAGCGCGTTCAAATTCACGCGCCCGTTCGCGCTGACCGCGATCCGGAACGCGCTGGCCCTCTGGAACAGGGAGCGGCTCGGCCTCAAGCTCACGCCCGGCGTCGACGAGGTTTCGCTGGCGCTGGTCGCAGACAGTTGGTCGCGCACCTATCGCTCGCACGCGGTGACCTTTGCCGCAACCGACGGCGTCCAGATCACGCGCAACGGCTTGCGCATCTATCCGCAACAGGTCGCGACCGACTGGCCCGCGGCGCGCCTGCTCCCTCCGGTAGGAACGACGCCGCCGGCGCAGGCACTCGACCAGGCCTTGGACGAAATTGAGACGCGCTATGGTCGAAGCACGGTCGACTTCGTCGCCATGCAACTGGAATATCCGCGACCTCCGGCGGCGCGCAATGAATAGTCGAAACCGGCCCTCTAGAACCGCCACGTGCCGGGATCGAGGCCGAGGCTCACGCGACCGCCGAGAGCATAGCAGCTCGGGTTCATCGCCACATGCTTGATCGCCGCGTGGACGTCGCGGACCGACCGCTCCAGCGTCCCGGTCTCGAAGATCGCGGCGGTGCCGGCATGGGCCGCAATCATGTCGACGACCCGCGCGGCATTTTCCGCGGCATTGGCGCAAGCCGTCCGCAGGAACACCCGCGCCTCGATAAGACGGCCGCCTCCGGCGTCGATCGCTGCGATCAACTCGGCCATGGCTTCGGCGAGCAAGGCGCGCGCTGAACGCAGCGCGACCTCCGCCCGGCCAACCATGTCTTGAACCGTCTCGCTGTCGCGCATCGTGCCGGAGCTGCCGAGCCGTGCCTTCCGCCCGGCCAGCTCGATAAAGGCCGCAAGCGCACCTCGTGCGATGCCCAGGGGAACGACAGAGATCGTCCAGGCGAACGCGGACAGACCCGGCAGCCGATATGGAATTCCGCGTTCGGTGGGTTGAAGATCGACCAGCGCGTGGGTGTGGCTGAACGGAACAAAGCTGTCGCGCACCTCGAAGTCGCAGCTTCCGGTGCCACGCAGTCCGGATACGAACCAGGTGTCGTGCACCCGGACCTCCGATCGGTCGAAGTAGCAGCACAACGGCGGTCCATTCTGGCCGGCAGCCGTCTTCACGCTGGCGAGCCCCATGAACCGGGTCGCATGATGAGCTCCGCTGCCGAACGGCCAGCGTCCGCTGACACGATACCCTCCTTCGACCTCGGTCGCCGTGCCGACCGCACCGGTCGCGCTGACGACAAAGGCCAGCGGATCGGCGAACCAGCTCCGGGCCACCTCCGCGGATAGATAGCCGCCGATCCGGCTCATGCCGCCGCCATTGCCGACAATCCAGCCAACCGAGCCGTCGAGCGCGGAAGCTGCCTCGACAATCGTCATGAAATCGAACGGGGAGAATTCCGGCCCGCCGAGCGACCTCGGCAGATAGAGCCGAAACAGTCCCGCTTCGGCGAGCGCGTTGAAGACTGCGTCGGGCAGCCTGCGGTCGTGGTCGAAATGCTCGCGCTCCGCGGCGACGAGCGGTGCCAGCCGGTCGATGGCGGCGAGATAGGTCGCGACACTGGCTTCAGCGGGTACGAGCATGGCGCCCTCCGGCTTGGGATGCGTCCACTGTCGAGCATCATGCCGCACCAGGCAAACGCGAAGAATTTCAGCTAAGGATGAACTGAATTCATCCACATTCCCCGTCCGGTGCGGGGCTATCGCACACGTCTTGGGCGGCTGCGCACGTACTCGGCCTCGTGGTTCGAGACGCGCCGCAAGCGGCGCTCCTCACCATGAGGGTCTACTGGTGTGCCGCAAAACGAGACCTCATCCTTAAGGAGCCCGCCAAAGGCGGGCGTCTCGAAGGATGGCCGCAGGGCGCCTTTCTCCCAAATGCGATTGCCCTACCGTCCTGCGCCCGCCGCGTGTCATCCGCTTGTCATGAATTGTGCCGACAGGTTCAGCCTGATGGACGTCGAGGACACGCATGGACTATTTCAAACGCTTCAACTTCCTGTTCGCCGCGCCGGTGTTCGAGGCCGACGATCTCGAAGGCATCCGCTTCAACCAGATCATCGCCGAAATCGAGCGATCGGGCTTCGAGGTGGTGCGCGCCCGCAAGCTGGAGGATGCCGAGATCGCGGTGCAGACCGATGCCGCGATCGGCTGCATGGTGGTCGACTGGGGCAAGAAGGGGCTTGAAGGCAAGACCGCGGCGCTGATCAATCTGATGCGCCGGCGCGGCCTCGACTTCCCGATCATCCTCCTGATCCGCCGCAAGCGGTTCGAGGACCTGCCGGTCGAGGTGCTGGATTTTATCGACGGCTACGTGTTCCTGTCCGAGGAGACCCCGCCCTTCATCGCCAAGAACCTGATCAGCCGGCTCAAGCAATATGCCGAGACGCTGAAGACGCCGTTCTTCGGTGCGCTGGTCGACTATGCCGAGGAAGGCAATCAGCTCTGGACCTGCCCCGGCCACAATGGCGGCGTGTTCTACAGCCGCAGCCCGATCGGGCGGGTGTTCGTCGAGCATCTCGGCGAAGCGGTATTCCGCGACGATCTCGACAATTCCGTACTCGACCTCGGCGACCTCCTGACCCATGAGGGGCCGGCGCTGCGAGCGCAGAAGGAGGCGGCGCGGATCTTCGGCGCGGAGAAGACCTATTTCGTGCTCAACGGCACCTCGACCTCCAACAAGGTCGCGCTCGGCTCGCTGGTCACCGACGGCGATCTCGTGCTGTTCGACCGCAACAACCACAAGGCTGCCCATCACGGCGCGCTTTTGATCGGCGGCGGCATCCCGGTCTACGTTCCGACCGTGCGCAACGCCTGGGGCCTGATCGGCCCGATGCGCTGGGACCTGCTCGATGAGAGCGCCTTGCGCGATGCCATCCGCAAGCACCCGCTGGTCAAGGACGAGAACGCCTGGAAGAAGCCGCGCCCCTTCCGTGTCGCGGTGGTGGAGCAGTGCACCTATGACGGCACCATCCACTCTGCCGAGATGATCCTCCAGCGCATCGGCCATCTCTGCGACTACATCCTGTTCGATGAGGCCTGGGCCGGCTTCATGAAATTCCACCCGATCTATGCCGGCCGCTTCGCGATGGGGCTGTCCGACCTCGGCCCCGAGGCGCCCGGCATCATCGCGACCCAATCGACCCACAAGCAGCTCGCGAGCTTCTCGCAGGCCTCCCAGATCCACATCCGCGATCGGCACATCAAGGGCCAGAAGCGCCGCGTGGAGCACCGCCGCTTCAACGAAAGCTTCATGCAGCACGCCTCGACCTCGCCGTTCTATCCGCTGTTCGCTTCGCTCGACGTCGGCGCGCAGATGATGAAGGGTCGCTCCGGCGAAGTGTTGTGGGACGACACGATCCGGCTCGGCATCGAGCTGCGCAAGAAGATCCGCGCGGTGAAGCGCGAGTTCGAGGAGAACGAGACGCGGGTCGAGCGGCGCTGGTTCTTCGAGCCGTTCGTGCCCGACCGCGTGATGATCCCGGACGTGGCGCGCGAAGGCGGCGTGCACAATGTCGCCTGGGAGACGATCTCGACCGACCAGCTTGCGACCAGCCCGTCCTACTGGCAGCTCAAGCCCGGCGAGAGCTGGCATGGCTTTCCGGAGCTGACCGCGGGCTTTGCCATGACCGACCCGAACAAGCTGACGCTGCTGACACCGGGCTTCGACCATGCGACCGGCGCCTATGCCGACCATGGCATTCCCGCGCCGGTGGTGGCGCAATATCTGCGCGAGAACCGCATCGTCGCCGAGAAGAACGACCTCAACTCCCTGCTCTTCCTGCTGACGCCGGGTGTCGAGGCCAGCAAGGCCGGCACGCTGGTCTCCGGCCTCGTCGCCTTCAAGAAGCTGCACGACGACAACGCGCTGCTTGAGGACGTCATCCCCGAATTCTACCGCCGGCGGCCGCACCGCTATGCCGGGGTCCGCTTGCGCGATCTCTGCGGCGACATGCACCGCTTCTTTCGCGACGCCGGAGTCAGCGCGCTGCAGGCGAAGCAATTCCTGCCCGAGCATCTGCCCGAGATCGCGATGTCGCCGCGCGAGGCCTCGCGTTATCTGGTGCGCAACGACGTCGACTACCTGCCGATCGACGAAATCTTCGGCCGCATCGCGGCGACGCCATTCGTGGTGTACCCGCCCGGCATCGCGACCATCGTGCCCGGCGAACGGCTCTCGGAGCGCAGCAAGCCGATGATCGACTATCTCAGGATGTTCGAAGCAAGCTTCAACGCGTTTCCCGGATTCGAGGTCGAGATCCAGGGCGTCTACAAGGAAATCGATGCGTCAGGCCGCGTCCGCTTCTATACTTACGTTGTGGCGGAATAAGCGGACGGACAGCGCGCAATGGACAATGAGCACAAGATCACTGTGCGCGCCTCGCGCGACAGCGACGTCGACGCCATGCTGTCGATCTACCGCCGCCACATCCGCCGCGGCGTCGAGGAAAGCGTCGACGACAGCGGCACGCCGGAGCCCGACGATCTGCGCGAGCGCCGCAAGAATTTGCGCAACACCCGCCTGCCGCATCTGGTCGCGGTCTGCAATGGCGAGGTCGTCGGCTACGCCTATGTCGTGATGTTCCGCAAGCGTCCCGCCTATCGCTACACGGTGAAGCACTCGATCTACGTGCATCACCAACATGTCGGCCGGGGCGTCGGCCGAAAGCTGCTGCAGGAGTTGATCGACACTTGCGCCGCGGCCGGCTTCCGCCAGATGATCGGCTATATCGATGCCGACAACGCCGCGTCGCTGGCGCTGCACGACCGGTTCGGCTTCGCGCGCGTCGCGCACTTGCCCGGCGTCGCCTATCGCTACGGCCGCTGGTCGGACAGCGTGATGGTGCAGCGCTCACTCGGCCCCGGCGCAACCGAACCGCCCCCGCCAGCGCCGCTGTCACGGCGGTGATCGGGACGCGGGCAACGCCGTGGATCAACGCGTTCACATCCAGCCCCGTCATGCTGAGAAGCGCGTAGCGCGTCTCGAAGCATGCACGGCCGCAGTTAGGCCGTCGTGCTTCGAGACGGCCGCTATACGGCCTCCTCAGCATGACAGGGCTGGATTTGAGCGTGCTGCCAGGAAGCCGCGCTATTCCAGCGTGAAGCCGACCCGCAGCGTCACCTGATAGTGGCGGATCTTGCCCTCTTCGATATGGCCTCGCGTCTGCACGACCTCGAACCATTTCATCTCGCGGATCGTCTTCGACGCGCGGTTGATGGCGTTCTCGATCGCGGCCTCGACGCTCTTCTCCGATGATCCAACGAGTTCCAGCATCTTGTAGACGTGATCCTTGTCGTGACTGGCGGGCATGATGTCGACCTCCTCAGGATGGATGGCGGACCGGACAGTTATCCTCTGCAATCCGGACGGTCCGTTCGCCGGTGTGAACCGGATCGCCTGCACGAATGCTGCGCGGCAGCACAGCAGACGAATTGAATCAACGTGTCGCGCCGCATTCGGTGCCATCCGTACCCGCCCTTGTCGGCACGGCCACCTATGGTAGCATGGTTTGATCCAGCTTACGGGAGCGATGCCATGTCAACGACGTCCAGCTCACCCACCAGCCCTCCTGCCCACAGCCTCGGATCCGGACTGTCCACCCTCCGCACGAAGTGGGGCTGGATCGTCGCGCTCGGGGTGATCTATCTGATCGCCGGCATCCTGGCGTTCGGCAGCGTACTCTTCGCAACCGTCGTCAGCGTCCTGTTCGTGGGCGTCATGATGATCGTCTCGGGCATCGCCGAGATCATCAACGCATTCCAGGTCAAGTCGTGGGGCAAGTTCCTGTTCTGGGCCCTGCTCGGCGTGCTCTACGTCGTCGCGGGCTTCATCGTCTTCGAGAATCCGGTGCTCGCGGCAGCCACACTGACGCTATTCCTCGGCGTTGCGCTGGTGATCTCGGGGATTGTCCGCATCTTCCTCGCCTTCGGCATGAACGCTGCGGCGCCGTGGGGGCTGGTTGCGCTTTCGGGCGTCATCACGCTCGTGCTCGGCGGCATCATTCTCGCGCACTGGCCGGTCTCGAGCCTCTACGTGCTCGGCATCTTCCTCAGCGTCGATCTGATCTTCGCCGGCATCAGTTGGATCGGCATGGGGATGGCGTTGAAGCGCCGGGCGTGAGGCTCGGCCGCAGGGCGGGTTAGCAGCGGCGAATTCGCCCTACCGCTGGATCTCCTCCGCCGCGCGCACCAGCGGCCGGTCGGACAGTTGGATCGGCCCGGAGAACGGCGTGCTCATGTCGAGGATCAGATAGATCGCGGCCGAGACCAGCGCCGCCGCTGCGACATACGCGCCGATCACCACCGCATTGCGCGGTGCGCGAAAGCCCAGCGTTGCGAACATCAGCGTCAGCCACGCCACCAAGATGCCGATCATCGGCGATGGAAACGAGGAGTCGGACTGCTCGGCGAAGGTCCAGCGCTGCTGCTGTAACTGGCGGTAGAGCGCACGCGCATCGTTCCACAGCGCGATCATCTGTTCGTCATCGAACCGCAGCGAGCGCAGGCTGGTGCCGACCTCATCGAGCAGATGCTCGGAACTCTCGGTAGCGCGGACGATGGGCACGTCCTTCAATGCGTGCTGGACATAGGCAAGCAGCCGCTGCCGCGGCTCGTCGGCGCTCGGGCCGAGTGGCCGCAACGTGCGATCGAGCATGATGATGTCGGTCGCGAAGACATGCAGGTTGCGGTCGATCGCCACATAGGTGTTGGCCGCGTTGTTCATCATCAGGCCGAGCAGCAGCGACGGCATGGTGACGAACAGGGTCGCGACCAGCCGCACTGAAGTATTGGTGTCGTCGGTGCGATGATGCTCCTCGAGCCGGCCATAAACCGCCATGCTCGCGAGCGCTGCGCCCGCAAGCAGCGTGAAGGTCAGGATGGCGACGATGAATGCAACCACGGCCTTGAACGAAACCTGCGACAGAATCGGCCGCGAGCATAGCAAGCGCGGCACGGGCGCGCATGTCCGGTTGACTACCCTTCCCCACGCGCTATCCATCCCCGATCAAGTCCAAGCCCGTTTCGGGCGAGCCCAGCGAGGAGAGCGCAACAGCGCTCGGAGGAGAACGACGTGCATTTTGTCGACGACAGCGAGGTCAATCGCGTCCTGACCTTTCCGATCCTGATCGAGGCGATCGAGGCGGCACACCGCCGGCCGAAGATCGCGGTGCACGACGGCTATCTCGGCGACGGCAAGGGGCAGCAGCTCGTGACGCGCAGCGCGGTCGATGCCGGGCGCTTCATGATGACCAAATTGTACACCAGCTTCCCGGGCAATCTCGCGCAGGGCAAGCTGCCCGCCGTGCAGGCGGTCTGCGTGCTGTTCGACGGCGTCGACGGGCGGCCGCTCGCGGTAATGGATGCCTCCGAGATCACCCATTGGAAGACGGCCGCGGACTCCGCGCTCGGCGCCAAGCTGCTCGCACGGCCCGATGTCGAAACTCTGCTCGTGGTCGGCGCCGGCGAGATGGCGCGCTGGCTGGTGCGCGGGCACCGCACGGTGCGGCCGTCGCTGCGCCGCGTGCTGATCTGGAACCGAACCGCGGAGCGCGCCCAAGAACTCGCCACGCAGCTCGCCGGCGAAGGCGTTGCCGCCGAGGTCGCCACCGATCTCGATGCCGCAACCCGCGAAGCCGATGTGATCACCACCTGCACGCGCTCGCGTGAGCCGCTGGTCAAGGGCGCGAACCTGAAGCCCGGCACTCATCTCGACCTGGTCGGCGGCTTCACGCCGGAGACGCGCGAGGCCGACGACGAGGCGGCGCGGCGCGCCCGCATCTTTGTCGACCGCCGCGAATCCGCCTTCGACGGCGTCGGCGACATCCTGCAACCGATCGCCAGCGGCGCCATCAGCGAGCGCGACGTGCTCGGCGACCACTACGACCTCGCCAGCGGCAAGGTCGCCGGCCGGCTGTCGGCCGATGACATCACCTTCTTCAAGAACGCCGGCGGCGGCCATCTCGATTTGATGACTTGCGAGACGGTGTTTCACCGGTTGGGAAAGGAGTTGCGGTAAACCGCAGCTTCGAGAACGCAAAGGCGGACTGGCGACGAGTAGCCCGCATAAGCGCAGCGACATGCGGGCTAGCTCAGCCCGGATATCGCTTCGCTCATCCGGGCTTCTGTAACGGGCCTTGGTTAGTCAATCCCTTTTGCGTCATCCGCTCGCCGGGAACCTGCTTCTGTACGGGATCGGCGCTGTGGCCGTCGCCTGATGGGGTTCTAGGGAGGAGCAGGTCGACCAATCTACGGAAGCGTGATCGCATTGTTGGATGCGTCGACAACCCGGATGACGGCCTGACCTGATCCATCGTCCCGGCGAAGGGACTTCGCTTCGGGAAGGCTGGTGTCGTGACCCGCCCGAAAACCTGTGCGCTCCTCTGTTAGGCCGCCATTGCGGTTGCCTTGGTAGCCGGATTGAAGGGGACGTTGTCCTTAAGCATGCGCAGCATGATCACGGCGAGTTTGCGCGCCAGCGCCACCTTGGCCTTGTTCATGCCGGCGCGCCTGGCGATCCGCATCGCCCAGCTCTTGAGCTGTGCACAGCCCTTGATCGGCTTGGTCAGGATGATGTGGGCAGCCTCATAGAGGGCCTCGCGCACGGCGGCGTCGCCATTTTTGCTGATGCGGCCGGAGTAGTCGGTCTCCCCTGACTGGTGCTTCTTCGGCGTCAACCCGAACAGCGGTCCCGCCCGCTTCGAGGAGGTGAAGCGCGAGGGGTCATCGATGGCGCTGGCATAGGTCAGCGAGATGACCGGCCCCACGGCCGGCGTCGACATCAACAGCCTGGCCTTGGCGTCCAGCACAGACATCGCCCGCACCCGCTTCTCAAGACCGTTGAACTCGCGCAGCAACACCGCATGAACTGCCAGCGTCGCCGCGGCGATCGCCTCGAGGGCTGGATGGCCGGCCACCAGCTCGCCGATCCGTGCCGCAAAGCTGCACTTCGTCGTCTTGCCGACCTTCAGGCCGAAGCCACGCAAGATCCCGCGCAAGCTGTTCTCGAGATCCTGAAGCTTGGCCTGGATCAGCTTGCGCGCCGTCAGCATCGCGCGGGTCTCCTGGGCACTCATCGACTTGCAATGCACCGGCCGGAACCAGCCGAGCCGCATCAATTGCGCGATGTTGCGGGCATCGTTGCGGTCCGACTTCACCGGCATCGCTTTGAAGGCATCGCTCACGTGGCGTGTCTCCAATAGCTCGACCGCAAGTCCAGCCTTCTTCATCGCCGCGTAAAGCCACTGTGACAGCGGCCCGGCCTCCAGCCCGATCCTGGCCAGCTCGAACCCGAGCGAACGGAACCAGCCGATCAGCGCTTCCGGTTCGCTCGCCACCTTCGCCTCCCGAGTGATCTTGCCGTTCGCGTCGACAACGCACACGCTGGAGCATTCCAATGACACGTCGATTCCGGCATAATGGTCCATGGTCGTCTCTCCTCGATGCTTGGAGCGAGGCCTTGCCTCGACTCCGTTACACCATCAATGTGAGGGACGACCGCCCCCTTCCAAGCCAGCCGCGCGACGCGCGCCATCCAATAGCGCCGTAGCTAGCGCGGCTGGCTGGGAAGCGGGACCGCGGCCCGTTACCCCATCTACGCCATTGGACCGCTCTACTCCGCCGCCTGCTGCGTCGGCGCATCCAGTTCCGCCGAGACCTTCGGCGGCGACATCGGCAGGCTGTAGAACCGCTTGCCGAGCGCGTTGTGGACCGCGTTGGCGACCGCGGCCATCACAGGCACCAGCGGCACTTCGCCGACGCCCTTGACGCCTTGCGGATGCTTCGGGTTCGGCACCTCGACCAGCGCGCAATCGATCATCGGCAGATCGGAGCAGACCGGCATGCGATAATCGAGGAAACCGGGATTATCGACCTTGCCGTCCTTGTTGTAGATGTACTCCTCGTTCAGCGCCCAGCCGATGCCCTGCGCGACGCCGCCCTGGAGCTGGCCCTCGACATAGCTTGGATGGATGGCGCGGCCGACGTCCTGCACCGCTGTGTATCTGACAACCCTGACGATGCCGAGCTCGACATCGACCTCGACATCGCAGATGTGCGTGCCGAAGCCGCCTTCGGCGCCTTGCGTGTTGAGCTGCACGCTGGCGCCGATCGGGCCGCCCTGCGACGGGGCCTTCTCGGCGAGATCGGCCAATGTCAGCGGCTTGAACTCGCCGGCATTCGGGCTGACCGGATGCGCGGCGCCGTTCTCCCACTTCACCGCTTCAGGATCGATCTCCCAGATCTTCGCCGCGCGCTCGCGCAAGGTCGCGATCACCTTGTCGGCCGCCTGCGTCACCACCATCGAGGAGGCGAACAGCACGCGGCTGCCGCCGGTCAGGTTGGAGAAGCCGACCGTCTGCGTATCGCCGATGATGACGGAGACGCGCTTGTAGTCGATGCCGAGCAGCTCGGCACAGATGTTGGCGATGCCGGCGCGCGAGCCGCCGATGTCGGGGTGGCCCGTGGTGACGACGACGTTGCCGTCCTCGGTGATGTTGACCTGCGCGGAGGATTCTCCGCCGGCGTTGAACCAGAAGCCGGACGCGACGCCGCGGCCCTGCAGCTTGCCGAGCGGCGCCTGATAGTGCGGATGGTTCTTTGCGACCTCCAGCGTCTCGATATAACCGATGCGCGGAAACACCGGGCCGTGCGCCGCCTTGGTGCCCTGCTTGGCCGCGTTCTTCAGGCGCAGCTCCAGCGGATCCATCTTCAGTGCCTCGGCCAGCTCGTCGAGCACGCACTCGACCGCGTAGGCGCCGATCGGCGCGCCGGGCGCGCGATACGCCGCGACCTTGGAGCGGTTGGAGCAGACGTCAAAACCTTCCGACAGCACATGCGGAATGTCGTAGGGCGCAAAGCTGCAACCGACCGCGCCGCGGATCGGCGATCCCGGAAACGCGCCGGCCTGCAGATAGAAGGTGCCGTGGGCGGCGACGATGGTGCCGTCCTTCTTGGCGCCGATCTTCACCGTGCTCTTCGAGCCTGATGTCGGCCCGGTCGCACGCATCACCTCCTCGCGCGTCATCACCATCTTCACCGGGCGGCCGGACTTCTTCGCCAGCAAGGTCGCGAGCGGCTCGAGATAGACGATGGTCTTGCCGCCGAAGCCGCCGCCGATCTCGGCGGGAATGGCGCGGATGTCGCTCTGCGGGATGCCCGTCAGCATCGACGTCATCGCGCGCACCATGAACTGGCCCTGACTCGAGCTCCAGATCGTGGTCTTGCCGTCGGCAGCGACCGAGATCAGGCAGGCATGCGGCTCAATATAGCCCTGGTGCACCGGGCGTGTGGTGAAGGAGCGCTCGATCACGACCTCGGCTTCCTTGAAGCCCTGCGCGACGTCACCCTTCTTCACCTCGAGCTTGCCCACGATGTTCGAGGGCTTGCCGTCGACCTTGTTCCACTCATGCAGGATCGGCGCGTCCGGCTTCAGTGCGTCGTCGATCTCGATCGCCCAGGGCAGCACCTCGTAGTCGACCTCGATCAGCTTGCAGGCTTCCGCGGCGATCGCTTCCGTGGTCGCGGCCACCGCCGCCACCGGATGGCCGGGGAACAGCGCCTTGTCGCGCGCCATCACGTTGCGGCACATCCAGCGCATATCCTGGATGCCGAGCATCACCGCGCCCTTCTCGATCGTGAAGTCGACGATGTCGCGCGAGGTCACCACCGCCTTGACGCCGGGCAGCGCCTCGGCCTTCGCGGTGTTGATCGACTTGATCCGCGCATGCGGATGCGGACTGCGCAGGATCTTGCCCCAGATCATCCCGGGCATGGTGGTGTCGGCGGCAAATGCCGCGCGGCCCGTCACCTTGTCGACGCCATCAGGTCTGATGGTGCGCTGGCCGATCCACTTGTTGTCGACGACGTTCATTGGGCAGCCTCCCGCATTTCGGCAGCGGTCTCCATCACCGCGCGGACGATCTTGTCGTAGCCGGTGCACCGGCAGAGATTGCCGGCGAGCCAGAAACGGACTTCCTCTTCGGTCGGATTCGGGTTCTTCCGCAGCAACGCCTCGGAGGCGACGATCATGCCCGAGGTGCAGATGCCGCATTGAAGCGCGGCGTGCTCGAGGAACTTCTGCTGCAGCGGATGCAGCCGCTCGCCGCTCGCGATACCTTCGATGGTCCTGATCTCGTGCCCTTCGGCTTCGGCCGCGAGCATCAGGCAGGAGCAGACCAGGCGATCGTCGAGCGTGATCGAGCACGCGCCGCAATCGCCGGACGAGCAGCCCTCCTTGGAGCCGGTGAGGCCGAGCTGCCCGCGCAGCGCGTCGAGCATGGTGTCGTAGGGCTCGCAGAGGAATTCCATCGGCTCGCCGTTGACAGTGGTGGTGACGTGCAGTTTCGCCATGGTGCTAATTCCCTCCGGCGCGCGTGGCGGCGATCGCGGCGACGCGCTTGAGCAACACGCCGGCGATCTTGGTGCGATAGGCGATGGTGCCGCGTTTGTCGTCGATCGGACGACAGGCGGCGCGGCACGCTGCGGCGGCAGCTTCCAGCGCTGTTGCATCGAGCCTGGAGCCGATCAGCGCCTGCGCCGCCGGCTCGACCAGCAGCGCGGTCGGCGCCACCGCGCCGAGCCCGACCCGGGCCGCGGTGCAAATGCCGTCCTTCAGCGTCAGATTGACGCCGAGGCCGACGACCGCGATGTCCATCTCGGTGCGCGGAATCATGCGCAGGTACGCATCGCCGGAGCCCGCGGGGCACGGCGGCAAGGCGAAGCTGACGAGGATTTCGCCCGGCTTGAGGTTGGTGCGGCCCGGACCGGCCGGCACGTCCTCGACCTTGATCTCGCGGCGGCCATGCGGGCCTTGCACGGTCACGATGGCGCCGGCCGCGATCATCGCCGGCACGCTGTCGCCTGCGGGCGAGCCGTTGCAGAGATTGCCGCCGGCGGAGGCCCGGCCCTGCACCTGCTTGGAGCCGATCAGGTTCACGGCCTCGAGCACGCCGGGCCAAACCTTGCCGAAGCGCTTGTGCTCGGCGAGCGCCATGCCGGAGACGGCGGCGCCGACGCGGAAGCCGCCGTCGGCGGTCTCCTGAATCTCAGTCATCTCGCCGATCTTCTTGATGTCGACGATCAGTCCCGGCCGCACCAGGCCGGAGCGCATTTGCACCAATAAGTCGGTGCCGCCTGCCATAATGCGGGCGGCACTTCCGGCGGCAGCGAATGCGCCAATCGCTTCATCAAGCGTGCGCGGTGCTACGTATCGGATATCGGTCATGGCTGTTGTTCGGTTCTCCCTCGCCTGCCGTTCCCTTGTGGATAGTTGTTGGCCTTGCTGGCTTGGCCGGCAGGACCGACAGCCTACACGGCGAGGCGGGGTCGGAACAGCCTCCGAGGTGCGGTGGAAAGTGGCAGGCTCCTATGCAGGATGCGGACTTGTGCGGCCTCCGCCGCGGCGCCCGCGCCGCAGTCAGCGATCTTTCACATCGTGAGGATCGGCGACGGCCAACCAGCCGCACGGGCCGCTGCTTGCCTGAAATGCCGGATTAGGGAAACATGTCCATCGCCGCAGCATGTGCCGGGCCGTACGGCACACGGGATCGATCACCGCCACCGATCCTGCTCGCGCCACATCGGGAGACAGCGAATGCCCTACGTTTCGCGCCGCACCCTCCTCAAGCTTGCCGCCGGCCTGCCGCCGGCATTTGCCGCGCCAGCGATATGGACGTCACGGGCCGCCGCGGCGGGCAAGGGCAAGACCATCACCGCGGTGATGCATTCGGATTTGCGCATCATCGATCCCGGTTTCACCACGGCCTACATTACCCGCGACCACGGCTACATGGTCTACGACACCCTGCTCGGGATCGATGCCAGCTTCAAGGTGCAGCCGCAGATGGCGGACTGGACCATCTCCGACGACAAGCTGACCTACACCTTCACGCTGCGCGACGGCTTGAAATGGCATGACGGCGCACCGGTCACCGCGGAGGACTGCGTCGCCTCGCTCAAGCGTTGGGGCGCGGTTGACGGCATGGCGCAGAAGCTGGCCGAGTTCACGGCAACCCTCGAGGCCACCGGACCGAAGGCGATCGTGCTCAAGCTCAAGGAGCCATACGGCCTGGTGCTGGAGACGATCGCAAAGCCCTCCTCCTATGTCGCCTTCATGATGCCGAAGCGGCTGGCGGAGACGCCGCCGGGCAAGCAGATCGCCGAGCAGATCGGCTGCGGCCCGTTCAAATTCGTGAGCGCCGAATTCCAGCCGGGCGTGAAAGCGGTCTACGAGAAGAATGTCGACTACGTCCCGCGCAAGGAGAAGCCGGACTGGACCTCCGGGGCTAAGGTGGCCAAGGTCGATCGCGTCGAGTGGGTGACGATGCCGGATGCGCAGACCGCGATCAACGCGCTGCAATCCGGCGAGATCGATTTCCTGGAGCAGCCGTCGATTGATATGCTGCCGGTGCTGGAAGCCAATCCCGATCTGGCGGTCGCGGTGCTGAACAAGTTCGGCTTCCAGATCGAGGGGCGGATGAATTTCCTCTACCCGCCGTTCGACAACGTCAAAATCCGCCGCGCCGCGCTGCTGGCGATGAACCAGAAGGACGTGCTCGACGCCACCGTCGGCAATCCCAAATTTTACGAGATCTGCGGCGCCTATTTCGCCTGCGGCACGCCGCTTGCCAGCGACGTCGGCTCGGAGACCCTGATCAAGGGCACCGGCATGGCGGAAGCCAAGAAGGCGCTCGCGGCATCGGGCTATGACGGCACGCCTGTTGTGATCATGGTGCCCGGCGACGTCCAGACGCTGAAGGGGCCGCCGACCGTAGCGGCGCAGCTGCTGCGCGAGGCCGGCTTCAATGTCGATGCCCAGGTGACGGATTGGCAGACCGTGGTCAGCCGCCGCGCCAGCCAGAAGCCGCCGAAGGAAGGCGGCTGGAACATGTTCTTCACCTTCACCGGCGCCACCGAAACGATGAACCCGATCGTCAACAACCAGATCGTCGCCAACGGCAAGCGCGCCTGGTTCGGCTGGCCTGATGATCCCAAGCTGGAGCAGATGCGCGACGCCTTCGCGCGCGCGACCTCCGCCGAGGAACGAAAGAAGCTCGCGACCGACATCCAGAAGGAAGCCTATGACCAGGTGATCTATATCCCGCTCGGTCAGTTCCGCGCGCCGAGCGCCTGGCGCACATCGCTGACCGGCGTGCTGGAAGGGCCGGCACCGCCGGTGTTCTGGAACGTCGACAAGACGGAATAGAAGCGGCCGCCCGAAGCCGCGCGCCGCCGGTCAACTTTGGGCCGGCCGAGGCGCGTGCAGGTGGGCGCTGCAAAATATCGAAAACAACCCCATGCAAAGGAGCCGCGGGCCACTGGCGTTCGACCGGGCGACTTGACATGTCGGGCAACTCCGGAGCATATTTCCAATATTCCGAAATCGCATCCCCTCGCCCGACGATGGCATCAGCGCGGTCTGCGCCGTCGTCGCCTTGGCCTCATTCAGCGCGCGCTCTTGCTCGCGAATGATTTGCGAGACGACTGGCGCTGAACTCACCAAGTCGGCTTTTGGGGAAGCAGCCGTTGCCAAGATCGGTCGTCATCGACGGCTTCTGGACCCGAAGCGGACAAAGTTGGATTTTGAGAATGGCAGCCGCTCGGCCGTATGAGAACTGTTCATCTTAGTCGAGCTGATGGGCAAGCAGCCGCCGCTCTTCGGGCGCCCCGGAATGACACCGAGAGAATCACTCCGTCAGCATCGGAACAGGAGCTCGATGCTGCGCATCGCCCGGAATGACTGTTGAGGGCGCCCGCTCCTCGCCTTTGAACTTTCCCGACCGCTCACGTCACTACTAGTCATAGCCGTGGTGGAAGCCGATGCTCCCTCCAGTGCTCAGCGTTAGGCAGGCCACGCCAGCAACGGGAGAAAATGCCATGGGACGCGCGCCGCAGCCACTGCCGCAATACACGCCGCCGGGCCCGGTGGAACAGATGCCGAATATGGCGGCGCCGCAACTGCAATGCTCGCCGCTTGCCAAGGTGCACAGCGCCGCCGTCTTTCCCTACGTCGCCAACGAAGTCGCGACGTCCCGCACCGAGGTCGGCCATCTCGGCGTGGACGTCAGTCTGGTCCCGCCGGCCGGCCTCTGCCAATATCTCATCATCTGGGATTTCGGCGTCGACTGGCGGCATATCAAGAACATCACCAAGCGCGATCCGCTGTTGGCAGCGCAGCTCATCCGATTCGAGACCGACAAGTCGTTGCAGTTCCAGATCGTCGGATTCAGCGACAGCACCGGCGGCGAACGGAACAACGTCTTCCTGCGCACGGGCCGGGCCAGGAACGTCTTTCACCTGTTCGGCCCAAGCGCGCGCTCGCGCGTCTTCTCCGTCAAGCCCGCTCCGCACTACGAGTATCTGAAGGACAACACGACCGTGATGAACAGGGCCGCCAATCGCGCCGTGGTCGTCGAAATCTTCGCCGGTGGCGGGACGATCTAGGGCGCGTACTCATAAATCGTCGGCGATGTCCGCTTCGCGCCGACACCGACCACCTTTGTGCAACCGCAGCGAACGAGCGAAGGGCCGCATGCCGACGTCAGCGTCTTCTCCGACCTCGGACTGAATTAACGATTTTCTCCGCCGTGTCCTGAAGCTCGCCGAGATGCAAGGCCGCAAATGCCTCGATAGAAAAGGCGGTCTTTAGCCAGAGCATGTTGATCGCGCCCAGGACTCGCTGCCCATCGCGCAGGGGAACCGCGATCGAGAACAGACCATCCGCATGCGGGGGACCACCATAGTAACCTCCGGTATGCGTGGCGTCGCGAGTGCCATAGCCGCGCGCGCGAACCTCGGCGAGGATGCTGCTCAAGCGCAGATCGACGATCATCAACGCGAATTGTTCAAGATCGGGTTCGATACGGCGAACGTCCCACGCGATCAGTTCGTGGTCGCCGGTGATGCCTGGCTGCTCTGCCGCAACGGAATCAACGACCCGAGCGCATTCGGCATTCTCGACATGCACGGACTTTGGTTCATCGCCGGCAATCTCGTTCGCGACATCGCCGCGCTGAACAATCGCGAGATGTTGCCGTGGGACATCTGGGGCGCAATGCGCCGGCGCGACAGCGAGCTGGATCTCGCCTTCTTCGATCGACTGGCTGTGGTCAGCCGCGCGCCTGACGCTCACGCCGACGAACTCAATGCTCTCTTTGCCGATGAGCGGGTGCAGGTGCCAAAGGCCGTGTTCAACGCCGAGCTCAATCAGATGCAGGAGCCGTAGTCGGCCGGCTCGAAACGACGCGCGCCGCCGATTAACTTTGAGCAAGTAGCCCGCATGGGCGAAGCGATATGCGGGATTGACCTTGCGGCCGCTTGCCGGCCCCGGATTACGCTGCGCTTCATTCGGGCTACGCTTGCTGCGCCGTCGCCTCGTCCAGCGCGCACTCTTACTCGCGAAAGATTTGCGAATGACTTGCCGCGGACTCACAAAGCTGGCTTTTGGAGAAGCAGTCGTTGCCAAGATCGGTCATCATCGACGGCTTCACGGACAGCGGGGGACCTTCTGGCTTCGCCGCAGCTCATTGACACGAACCTGCATTTCCTCCAGTTTATATTTAGGTGGATACGACCTGCCGCTTGCGCCCTTCGGGGATGGTGAACGTATCGCGGCCTTTGTCGCCCTTTGCCCGAACGAGCGGGCCAGTAATGCAAGCCTCTGGCGAACAAGTTTTGTCTCGTTCAAGCAAAGGATGCAGACATGCGCGATTTCCGCAATGCTAAAGCTATGGCGCAAACGCTGCGCGCGGGTCTTGCTGCCAAGAGCGTCAAGATCAGCGCCAGTCAAAGTCTCGAATTGGTCGCCGAGATGCTCGGCGTAGCCGATTGGAACACCCTCGCTGCTATTATTCGGACCGATAGGTCTGTCTCGCCAAAGAGAGCTTCGACCGCAGTGCCGGCGGCAGGAGTGGGCAACCCAGTTCTGCCTGTTTCTGCCGATCTTACGGCAATACGGGAACGGGCTATTCGCTTTGCTGACCAGCGGAAGCATGACTACGCGACGCTAGAACATCTTCTACTTTCTCTAATAGAGGATGCGGACGCTTCTGCTGCGATGAGCGTCTACAATGCTGATCTGGCCTCGTTGGAGGGAAAACTCGTTGATCATCTGGACAACAAACTTGGAATCCTGGTGATCGACTTCGGTTGCGACCCTAAGCCGACTGCTGCTTTTCAGCGCGTCTTTCAACGCGCTCAGCATCGCGCGTTGGAGTTGGGCCACTCCACCCTCACAGGTGTAAATATTCTTGAGAGCATACTATTCGAAACGGAAAGCCCAGCGGCGCTGGTTCCTCGCTGAACAGGGCATTACCCGCCAGGATATCTTGGGCCTTATCGCTTACCGCAAAGGGAGCGGCGCCGTGCAACTGTATAAGCACCAGCGGTTGAACCGCCGCCCTAAAGATAGCACTTAAGCAAGTCGCCCGCATGAGCGAAGCGATATGCGGGATGATCTTGCGGCCTGCGTGTCGGCCCCGGATGTCGCTCCGCTCATCCTTGAAAGCGGTCGCTTAAATGCGCATCCATTGGTTTGGTGGTTTGCAGTAGCTCTTGTCGCGCTGATAGCACCCTAAGATGCTCATGCTTTTCGTGCTGTCATCGAGGCGCGGATGCGAGGTATAGGGAGAGCGCAAGATGTCGCGCACGCTTATTGTCCTCGGAATTGTCCTGGTCGTGACTGGAATCTGCTGGCCTTTGATCGGCAGGCTTGGTCTGGGGCGATTGCCTGGTGATATCGTGATCCAACGGCCGAATTTTTCGTTCTACTTTCCGCTTATGACGTCGCTCATCATCAGCATCGTCCTGAGCGTGGTCCTTTGGTTGATCAATCGATAGACTCCTCGGCACGAGACCGAGCCTGCCCATGTACTCGCCGCCGGGTCGAAACGTCGGATTTCGGACCCTCAACGGACATTCCGGTCGGAATTTGGTCGGTTCAGGAATATGCGACGGCGGCTGCTGTCCGTACTCGCGGGAACACGATGAATCGGTCCTGCACTATGGGTTCATGGAGGACAACACGCTATTGCGACGGGCCGAGCAGGTCACCCGCCAAAGCGAGACTACGAGCCCCAGGTGATCCGGTGCCTCGGCCATGCTGGGTAGCGGAGGCTGGCGAACTCAGTCTGAGCCGCCCGCGTTTGGATGAATTTCGAACAGGAACTTTGCTCTACCTGGGATGTTGGAAAGCAACGTCATAATTCGGGAGGAATATGTTATGAGAACTCTGTTATTGGCTGGCGTACTGGCGGTTGCTGGTTTCGGTATCGCCACTCCGATCTCCATTACACCCGCGTCAGCTCAAGTTGCCGTTGATACTCCGTTCGGCGGCGTGAGAGTGGGTCCGAATCATCCGCGTTACTACCGAGACTACGATCGACCCGCCTATCGCGCCTACGGATATGACCGCGGATATCGCGGATGCCGTACCGTCACGATCGAGCGCGACGATGGTTCGGTCCGCAGGGTCCGCCGTTGCGACTACTAGTACCGGACTAGAAGATTGACCCGGCGCTCACAAGAGCGTCGAGCCAGCTCCGGCAACGCTAAGGCCGCTCCACTCGGCGGCCTCTTTCGTTTCGCTGATGTCATCTGTTGGCCCGTAGCTGAATCCACTTTGAGCATCGGTCACGTCGTCTGGTCGGCGATAAGCGGACTTTGAGCAATTCGGCCACCATCGGCAGTTTTTGACCCAACGAAAACATTCCGTCCTTTGCGCTTGCTGCTATGATTGGAGAACCAACCGCAGTGCAGCATGTAGATTTCGGGGGGAAGCCATTGGCGCCTAAAGGCGAATCGGAATTTCAACGCAAGCCTATTGTCAGGGAGCCGGCTCTGGAACGCGCCGAGCGCTTGGCCAATCTACTTGCCTCCATAGTTGAGTGCAGCGACGACGCGATCGTTAGCAAGGATCTAGATGGCATCATTACGAGCTGGAATAGGGCGGCTGAGCGCATCTTCGGCTACTCGGCCAACGAGGCGATCGGTCAGCCCATTACACTCGTGATCCCGGAAGACCGGCAAAGCGAAGAGCCTGAGATTTTAGCCCGCATCCGACGAGGTGAGCGAATCGACCATTTTGAGACTGTTCGGCAACGTAAGGATGGTAGCTTAATCACTATTTCGCTGACCGTTTCTCCTGTCAAAGACGTCCACGGCAACATCGTTGGCGCATCAAAGATCGCGAGAGATATCACCGAGCAGAAACGAGCTCAGGAGCAGATTAGCATTCTGGCTCGCGAGGCGGAGCACCGAAGCAAGAACATCCTTTCGAACGTACAGGCTATCGTCAACCTTTCTCAATCTGACACCTGCGACAGGCTCAAGGAAGTGATCACCGGGCGCATCCAAGCGATGGCAAATGTTCACTCGCTGTTCGTTGCATCACGGTGGAAAGGGGCCGAAGTCTCGGCGATCGCCAAGCAGGAGCTCGCCCCTTATCTCCAAGCGAGCCACGACAAGCGGATCAGGATGGAGGGTCCGCAAACAGTGTTAGACCCCACCGCTGCGCAGGCGATTGCTGTCGTCTTGCATGAATTGGCAACCAATGCTTCCAAGTATGGAGCGCTATCCAACGCGAAAGGCCGGATCGAGTTGGCGTGGTCGCGCAGCGAAGATGGAAAGCTGATGCTCCGCTGGACGGAATTGGGCGGTCCGAAGGTAAATGCGCCCGAACGCAAGGGATTTGGTAGCCGCCTCATCGAAGGAACGATCAGCCCACTTGGCGGCCAGGTGCGCTTTGACTGGCGCGCAGAAGGTCTCGTCTGCGTAATTGCGCTTCCGACCTGAAACCCCAACGAACCGGGCTTCGCTGCGCCCTATCTCGGATGCCACCAGCGGCCGCCGATGACGACGCCTTCGGAGACGATCTTGCGATTCCCCGTCAGGTGCTCGCCGACCACGTCGACATAGTCGAACTGCCCTTCCCTGACCGAGATCAGCGTGGCGTCGCCGACGCTGCCGGGCTTGAGGCTGCCGAGCTCCGGGCGGCGCAGCGCCATCGCAGCATTGACAGTCGAGGCCGCGATCACATCCGGCAGCGACATCCCCATGCAAAGAAATTTCGACATCGTCGTCACCTGGTCGAAGGCCGGGCCGTGGATGCAGAGCTGATGGATGTCCGACGAAATGGTGTCGGGATAGAAGCCGTTGGCGAGCATCGCACGCGCGGTCTTGAAGGCAAACGAGCCCTTGCCGTGACCGATGTCGAACAGCACACCGCGCTCGCGCGCCTGAAGCACCACCTTCTTCACCGTGCCCTGCGCGGTCGCGGGCGTGTTGGGGAACGGACGGAATGCGTGGGTCAGCACGTCGCCGGGACGCAGGCGCGCCAGCACCTCCTCATAGCTCGGCGGCGGATGATCGATATGCGCCATCAAGGGCATGCCGACCTGCTCGGCGACCTCGAGCGCGATGTCGAGCGGCACGACGCCCGAGGTGCCGGAGGCGAACAGCCCGACGCGCACCTTGATGCCGACGATCAGATCGCGGTTCTCGTCGGCGACGCGCGCGGCATCGACCGGATTCATCAGCCGCAACTCCTCGCTCTCGCCGACCATCACCCTGTCAGAGAAGCCGAAGATGCCGGCATGCGAGACGTGCAGATAAGCAAGGATGCGGACCTGGCTCGGCTCGATCACATGCTTACGGAAGCCGGCGAAATTGCCGGGGCCGGCGCTGCCGGTATCGACGGCCGTGGTCACGCCCGAGGTACGGCAGAACTCCTCGGCATCGATGCCGAGCGAGGTGCCCCCCCAATAGACATGGGTGTGCAGGTCGATGATCCCGGGCGTGACGATGTATCGGGACACGTCGCGCACCTCGGTCGACGCGTCAGGCTTCAAGCCGTCGCCGACGGCGGCGACCTTGCCGCCGGCGAACGCCACGTCCGCCACGGCGTCGAGCTTCTGCGAGGGGTCGATCACCCGGCCGCCGCGCAGGATCAAATCGAAAGGCATTCTCGTCTCCGAACGTGGGATGTCACTGTTGCTGCGCCGTTGCTGCGTCATCGTCCACGCGCGCGGCAATGAAGGTGCCATACGGCTGGTGCAGAACCATTTCCGTCACCGTCGACGCATCGCCGCGGAATTCGACGGCGAAGCCCTCCAGTTCGACGACACGAAATCGCCTGCCCTGCAACGGCGCAAGCCGATAGGCCGGCTGATAATCGCCCTTCCAGACCAGTTGGCCCTCCGGATCGCGCGTGATGTGGTGCGTCACCGCGCCCTTGAACCGGCCGACGCAGCGCGCCCGGAACGCCGCATCCGTGCATTCGCCGCCGGCCAGCCGCGCGAACACGATGTCCTTCACCAATTGCTCGAGCGGTGCCGACAGGCTGACGATATTGCCGTCGCGATCAGTCAGGAACGTGATGCTGAGCCGGTCCGGCAGCAGACGGCCAACGATCTCGGGCAATTCGAAGGTCTCATAGTGCCGGTGCGCGAGCGGCGCGGCCATGCCACGCCACGACCATTGCAATGCGCCATCCCGCTCCTCGATCGACATCACGCCATAGGCGGGATGTTCATAGTCGCCGGCATAGGCCGCAAGCGTGTGCGCTGGGTGCGTGCCCTTGTGGCGCGACGCCTCGCGCGCATCCTTGTCGGCCTGCATATGGGCGATGAAGTCGTCACGCTGCTTGCGGAACCGCGCACGCCAGTCGACGGCCTCGCGTCCGCGCAACCGGTCGATGATGGACCAGGTCAGCGCCGGCGGCACCTGGCTGGCGCTGCGGTTGGTCAGGACGACAACGCCGATGCCGTGATCCGGCATCAGTGTCATCAGATGGCCCCAGCCGTTCCAGCCGCCGCCATGCCAGACCAGCCGGTCGCCGCGATAGGTGTTGGTCTGAAAGCCAAGGCAATAGTGCCCATGGCCGAATTCTGCGTGCTCGGACGCACCGACATGAACGCGGGGCACCAGAATCTCGGTCGTCACCGCGGCCGGCAACAGGCGCTTGCCGTCGATCTCGCCCTTGCCGAGATGCAACCGCATCCATTTCGCAAGATCAGCAGCCGACGTATTGATCGCGCCGGCGGCCATGGTGCGGATCGGCAGGCGCAGGCCCGGCAGCCGGGTGTCGCCGTCGATCATGTAGCAGCGCGCCGCTCCCTCCGTCGCCTCAAGTTCGTCCAGCGAAAAGCTGACGGTCATGCCGAGCGGGTCGGCGAAGCGCTTGCGGATGAAGCTCTCGTAGCTGTGGCCACTGACGCGCGCGATCAGCAGTCCCAGGGCGTTGTAGCCGAGGTTGCTGTACTGCCAATGGGTACGCATATCGCGGCTCAGCTCCAGATAGCGCATCGGCGCCACCAACTCGGCCGGCGATCGATCCCCGGAAGATGCACCCAGTCGTGACGCGGCAAGCCGTACCGGTGGCTGAGCAAATCCTCAATCGTGACCCGATCGGTCGCGACCGGATCGCTGAGGCGGAATTCCGGCAGATAGTCGCGGACCGGCCTGGTCCAGTCGAGCCGTCCCTCGCTATGCAGCAGCGCGATTGCGCTCGCGGTGAAGGTCTTGGTGATCGAACAGATCACGACATGGGTCGCCGGTGTCATCGGCAGATCCGCCTCGACATCACGCTGGCCGTAGGCCCGCGTCAGCGTCACCTCGCCGTGCTGCACCACGGCCAGCGCCACCCCTGGCACTTTCCAGTCGTCCATGAGATCAGCGGCGAGCCGGTCGAGATCGGGGATCACGGCCTCGATCGATAAGGCCGGCTGCTCGGAGGGCTCGGTCATGGCCAGGCTCATTGGGTCCTGCGCATCGTCAGTGCTCGCCGGTTCGGCCTGGCGGGGCTATCTCACCAGGTCCGGCCGCGGCACGATGATCGAGTTCTCCACCGCCTGCAAGCGCCTCAACCGAGCAGCGCCTCTTGCGAAGCAGCCACGGTAACCGGCGCCGCTTGATCTGCGCCCTTGGCGGACGCGACGATGGCTGCAATGGCCGGATGCTGCGCCACCTCCTGGGCGGCGATCGTCTCGCGGGCCCAGTGGTAAGACGATTCGAAGATTTCCTGGTGGCGATCGAAATCGGTCACGTCGATGCCATCAGGAGTTGGCGGGCGCATCACCATGTCGAGCGGCGTGGTCGGCAGCGTATCGTAACGTTGATGCGCGACGAGGCTTCGCCACAACACGTTGACGGCGCTGGGCGCGGCGGGAAGCGACTTCCTCCGGAACGGCATCAGCATCGCCGCAAGCAGTTCGAGGCGACCCGGCAGCGCGGCATAGTCGACGTCGAACATCTCGGTTGCCGGCTCCCCGAAATGGACCACGAGATTGGGACCGCTCTTCAACTGATGCATTTGCGCGAGCGGAACGTTGTCGACGAGGCATCCGTCGACCAGCATCACACCGTCGCGCGTATAGAACGGCGGCAGCAGGCCGGGAATGGCGCTCGATGCGCGCACCGCCTGCCAGAGCAGGCCGGTGCGGATCAGTTCGAGACTGTGCGTCGAAAGATTGGTCGCGACCGCCGCGAAGGGCCGCCAGCAGTCCTCGATCCGGCAGTTGTGGCCGTACTGTTCGGCAAGGGCCGCATCGAACGCCTTGTGATCCAGCAGGGCGTAGCGCGGCCAGGTCGGGCGGCGGAAGCTGCGGCTCGCGACGAAGATCTCATGCGTGCCGCGCTCGAGATGCTCGGCGTCGAAATTCTTGGCAAAGCCGGCCGCCATTGCCGAACCGACGCTGGTGCCGACAAAGATGTCGAACATCACGCCGCGTTCGCGGAAGGCCTTGTAGATCCCCACATGCGCGGTACCCAGGCTGCCACCGCCGCCGGCGACAAACCCGACCGCGCGACCGCACAAGAAGCGAACCAGACTATCGATATCGACATCGTCCTCGAGCGCGACATGATGGTGCATGAAGCACGGCAGCCGCGCCAGCCAGGCCGCGGTGCCGCTGACTTCGTGGCGCCGGCGATCGTGGACGCGAACCAGCCGTCGCGCCGACACAGGATGCACCCCGCAGGCGAAGCGCTCGATCTCGGTGAGATCAGGCCCGGGCGCATCGCCGCGGCAAACGAACACCACGAGATCGGCCTGGCGAATGGCTTTGCGCGCCCATTCCGATGCATCCTCGCCGCCCAAATAGACCACGAGCGGTGCGTCATACTCGATCCTGTTGAGCCAGTCGGCGACTTCGGACGTATCGAGCGCGCGGCCGGGAAACAGGGCCTGCAGGCGCGCGAGGTCGACAATCTCCGCATCAACGGCGGCAAGCCGCCGGCGCAACCGATGTTCAAATTCGGCCGGCGCCGCCGTGCGTCCGCCTGATATCACCGCGACGGTCCGCGCCTTGGGTGAGGCCCGCGCGGGCAACAGGCGCGCGGTCTGGACGGCAAATCGCTGTGCAAGGGCTGCAAGCAACGCCTCGACGATACCAGGCGTTTGCTGCGCCAGCGTCGCATAGGCCGCGCGCGTCAACACCAGCACGCTGGTGTCGCGGATCGCGATCACGTTGGCGGTGCGCGGAATATTGGCAAAGAAGCCGATCTCACCGACCAGCTCGCCAGCGCGAAGCTCCGCAATCGGTTCGGGATGATCGGTCCTGTATACGGCGAGTGCGCCGTGCAGCACCAGGAACAACGCGTCCGAGGCGCCGCCCTGCTCGACCAGCAACTGGCCGCGCACGAGGTCCTGCCGGGTCATTGCACCGAAGGCGATCAACCGCTGCTCCGCGCTGAGCGTTCTGAACAGCGCGAAGTCCTCCGACGCGTTTCCCAGCGCGAATGTTGCGCTCGTCCCTTGCGCGGGCGGCACCCGGTTGGATTGCATATCGCTATGTTAGCGCCGAGCCGCCGCCGCGGCGAGCAAATAAGGAGGCCGCCGCGGCATCACTATTTTTGGAGCGGTGCAACAGGATTTGCAGCACCGCTGCTCGCCGGGATCAGCCGACCAGTTCCGGCCATGGCACGATGGTCGACTTCACCGTCTTCATCGCCATCGCATCGGCAACCGCGCTGGCAACTCCCTGCTCCGTGAATGGATAGATCGTCTGCATCTCGAGCCAGGGATATTTGCCGCGGGTGCGGTAGAGCATGTCGACGCCGAGCGGCAGGTCGTTGCCGGTGAAGCCCCACGAGCCGAGCACGTTGAGGTCCTTGGTGCAGATCCGATGCCATGACGTATTGATCGAGCCGGCGTCGGTGAACTGGCCCATCTCGACATAGGTGCCGCCGTCGCGCAGCATCTCGATGCCCTCGGGCCCCGCGCTCGGATGGCCGGAGCAATCCATCACCAGGTCGGCACCGAAACCGCCGACGATGTCGCGCACCGCCTTGATGCGCTCATCCGGCGTCGTCAGCGCTTCGATATCGACGGTCGCCGCCGCGCCGAATTTGCGCGCCAGCGCCAGACGCGGGGTTTCCGGCGCGCCGACGCAGATCACGCGTCCGGCACCCATCTCCTGCGCGGCGGCCACCGCGAGGATGCCGATCGGGCCCGAGCCCTGGATCACGACGGTGTCGCCCCAGTGGAAGCCACCCGCGCGCGTCGCGCGATTGAAGGCGCGGATGCACGAGGTCAGCGGCTCCGACAACGCTCCCAACCGCAGCGACATGTCGTCGGGCAATTTGTAGATCTTGGTGCCCGGCAGCATGTCGAGGTCGACATAGACGTATTCGGCCCAACCGCCCCACATGTGCGGAGGTTTGTCGAAGCCGAGGTAGCGGCCGTAATAGACCGGCGTCAGGCACTTGTTGGCGTTCTCCGGATAATGGATGCAGTAGTAGCAGCGGCCGCACGGCATCAAGGGCGGGATCATCACCTTGGAGCCGACCTGAAGCGGCTTGCTCATGAAGTCCTCGGTGAATTCAGGCCCGCACTCGACGATCACGCCGCCGAGCTCGTGGCCGAGCGTGAACGGCCATGGCAGCGGCTTGGGCCAGTGCCCTTTCAGGATGTGCAGGTCCGTGCCGCAGACGCCGCAGGCGCCGACCTTGATCAGGGCGGCCTTCTTGCCGACCTCAGGCCACGGCACGGTGCGGATCACGGGCTGTGCCCCGGGCCCCTCATGGGTGCATACGCGGATCTCCTGCATCGGCCTGTCCTCCCTGTCGTCGTCGGTGGTCGCGGCTCGGATTTCGGGTGGTGAAATCGGGCGGCCTGCAACCCAGCATCACTCAACCGCAACCCTCCGGCCTACCCTTGATGCACCCGGCGATAACGGCTCGTTAACCCTATCAGCCTTAGGGTCGTGCGGCGAAGCCTGTGGTCGGGTTGCGGTGATGTCGTTTGCACAGAAGAAACCTTCCGTCGTCCCCGTGGCCGAGGAGCGACGGCGCTTCCAGCGCGTGAAGGTGCACCTGCTCGGCCGCTACATGCTGCCCGACCGGCGCGAGTTTCCCTGCCAGATCATCAATATGTCCCCCGGGGGCCTGGCTCTGCTGGCGCCGGGCATCGGCAATGTCGGCGACCGTGTGATCGCCTATCTCGACCATATCGGCCGGGTCGAGGGCCGCATCACCCGCATCATCGACAATGGCTTTGCGATGACGATCGGCGCCACCGCACGCAAGCGCGACAAGCTCGCGGCACAGCTCACCTGGCTCGCCAACCGCGACATCCTCAATCTGCCGGAGGATCGGCGCCACGACCGTATCGTGCCGCGCAATCCGATCGCCCTGCTGACGCAGGAGGACGGCTCGCGGATGACCTGCCGGATCATCGACCTTTCACTCTCTGGCGCCGCGATCGCCGCCGAGAACCGCCCGCCGCTGAAGTCGCTGGTGATGCTCGGCAAGGTGCAGGCCCGCGTGGTGCGAAACCTCGAGGAAGGTTTCGCCCTCGAGTTCGTTCACGAGCAGGTCGCGGAAGCGCTCGAGGAGAGCGTTACCGCCCGGTAAAGCGGCAAGCCGTCCTACTCCTTGAATTTCGGCCGTTGAAGGCGGTCTCCGGAGCACCGGAGGCCGCCTTCAACGCATTTGGGCTGCGCGCTTTGCGGTTAACGCCGGGAGCATCCCGGACAACAAATTGCGCCGTACCAGCGCTTCGCGCGTTAATGCATAAAATTTGAATCAATTGCAGTTGTTTCAAATTTTAGGCGAGTTCGATTCAAGTACAGATCGAATACGCCGAGGCTTTTACGAGTATTCGCGTCAAATCTACTTTGCATACTTAGCGGCGGCGCAAATCCTTTGTGCGAAACATGGTCCCAACAAAAAGAACGGGGGCCACGATGTTTGGGTTCAGGGGACAGGGGAAAGCAGTGGCGGTTGCCGCCATTCTGTTTGCGACTTGCGTCTCGGCCAAGGCCGGCGACGTGCTCTACGCCAGCCTGGGCGACGTTGCGCGATCGCCGATCGGCTGGGTCGAATTCTGCACCGACAATCCGGGCGAATGTCGCGGCGGCGCGACGCAGCCACGCGACATCGTGTTGTCGCAGACCGCATGGCGCGACCTGGTGCGGGTCAACAAGTGGGTCAACGAGACGATCAAGCCGATGACCGACATGGATCACTGGGGCGTCGTCGAGAAATGGTCGCTGCCGACCGACGGCTACGGCGACTGCGAGGACTACGTGCTCCTGAAGCGCAAGATGCTGATGGATGCCGGCTGGCCGCGCGAGGCGCTGTTGATCACGGTCGTCCGCGACAAGAAGGGCGAAGGCCACGCAGTGCTGACGGTGAAGACCAACAAGGGCGAGTTCGTGCTCGATAACCAGAACGAGAGCATCGTCGCCTGGACCGAGACCGGCTACCGCTTCGTGAAGCGGCAGTCGCAGAGCGATCCCAATGTGTGGGTCTCGCTCGGCGACAATCGCCCGGCCGTCGCAACCGCAAGCTCGAAGTAAAACCAAGGGATCACTCGAACACGCGAACCGGTCACATCCCCACCCCTCCCCGTCCCAGACCGGTTCGCGCGCGGCCAGGCTCCCCCCAAAGCCTGGCCGCACCATTTTTTGGGCGCACACCGAGGCACTCGAAAGCATCCCGCGCTGACGGCCGGCATCATCGAAGTCCGGAGGTCAAGCGCCCTGCGCTGGTCGCCGGCCTTGTCAGCGCCATCGGAGCTGTGACATATCTGCTGCGTATCAGCAGCATCATTGTCTATGGCAGATTCGAGCAAACGATCCGGTACCGCGCGCGCTGCCCTTGCAGGAACCAGCCGACCAAGGCGTAAGTCCGCCGCGACCATCGAAAAGTCGCGCTTCTCGAAGCAGGCACCTTTTCTCCAGAACGACGTGACGCTCACCGACCGGGCTTATTCCGAGTTGGAAGAGCTGATTGTGACGCTGCAACTGCCGCCGGGCACCGCGCTGTCCGAACTCGTACTCGCCAACCGCCTCGGCATCGGTCGCACGCCGATCCGCGAAGCCCTGCAGCGGCTGTCGCGCGATGGCCTGGTGAACATTCTCGCCCGCCGCGGCGTCCTTGTGTCGGAGATCGATCTGCGCGCTCAGCTCCGCCTGCTCGAAGTGCGGCGCGAGCTGGAACGGCTGATGGCACGCGGGGCCGCCGAACGGGCGACCCCCGAGCAGCGGGCGCAGTTCTCGGAGATCGCCTCCGGCATGCGGCAGGCGGCGAGCAAGTCCGATGACCTGCTGTTCATGCGCCTCGACCAGAAATTCAACACCTTGGTAGCGGCCGCATCACGCAACGAATTCGCCAGCCGGGCGATGGGGCTGATGCATGGGCTGTCGCGTCGCTTCTGGTATCAGCATTACAAGGAAGCGGCCGATCTGCCGCTTGCCGCCCGCCTGCATGCCGAAGTCGCCGAAGCGATCGTCGAGCACCGTGTCGATGCGGCGGGCGAGGCTTCGGACAAGCTGATCGACTACATCGAAAGCTTTGCGCGATCGACGCTGTGAGGCTGCACGCGGCAGCGCGGAGAACCGTTACGCCGCCCGTCCCGCCCTGAGCGCCGCGACCGCTTCGTCGAGATCGGCCGAGCTCAACTCCCATTCATTGTCGAAATTGGCGACCACACCGCGCATGAAGCTCTCATGCAGCGCCTTCGCTGCGGCAGCGTCCCTCAGGTGCTCGTAGAGCAGCGCGAACGCCAACTGGGCCGGCTCGGGCCCCTCATAGCTCCATTCGAAGCCGTGGTCGGTCAACCGAAGCTGATCGTAGTGTGGCGACAGCGGCCGCCCATCGACCAGGACGGAGATGCCGTCAATGGTGCGGTCGCCCGTATAGTTGGCCATCGGCCCCTCCTTCCGCTGCGGCGTGTCAGGATCCCGGCAGCCGTGTCTTGACGTCTTTCCTCACGACCTCGGGGAAGATCCACATCGCGACGGTGGCGAACACGCCGAGGAACGCGACCGCGTAGCTCGGGCCCTGCCGGCCGAGATAGACCATGAACCAATACCCGCAGGCCGCGGTCACGAGGCACGCCACCGACAACATGAGCTTGATGCGGCTTGGCATTCGGGACCTCCCTTCAGACGAGCCATGTATGAAACGACGGCGAAGCGACCTGCGCGAGCAACGCGAGCGCTACGATCATCACGCAGCCGGACATCGCAAGCCCGGCTGGTCCGTCACGCCAACGCCGGGGCAGCGCCTGGAACAGCTCGGGCAGGAACAGGAACAGCACGCCGCCCACCACGACGATGGTGCTCCAGCGCAATTCGACGGCGGCGAACGTGATCGTCCCGGCGGACAATGCAATCCACAGCAGCGTCGCGGCAATGACCGCCGCGCCGGAGCGCCGCTGCAACGGATACATTCCGACGAGCTGCAGGAAGCTGATGCAGCAAACGCTCCACAACAGGCCGAACCAGACGAGCGCGCCGAGATTTGGTTCAAGCTGCGTCATGGGCTTCCTCCGACCCGCTATTCGGCAGGAGCAGCGATGCCGCCGACGCGCGGGGTCCGTGCCGTGCGCCGCATGTCGGTCTTCACATATCGCGTGCTGTAGCCGTTGAAGATGTGACCGAGCAGACCGCGATTGAGGTCGGAGGTGCCGAACAGGTAATCCATCACGGGGAATGTCAGGTTCATGTTCCGCTCCATCATGATCGACTGGTTGTGATGCGCGGTGTGATGTCTGCGGATGGTGTTGACGAACGGCGTGTTGCGCACGAAGGCGCTTTCTTCCACGTGGCAGCAGAAGTGCATGAACTCGTAGATCAGGTACATAGAGGTCGTCGTGGTGATCAGCAGCCAGCCCGTATTGGCCGAGATCACGAGCCCGGCCACGATGGCCGGCGGGATCGACATCAGCGTGAACACCACGAGCGCATAGGGCGGAAAGAACGTCACGCGCCAGTCGTAGTGATCGGCGAAGCGCATCTCCTGCTCGGTGAAGAACTGATGGTGCATCAGCGTGTGGCGATTGTAGATCGCGCGCAGCACCGGCACATTTGACGGCCGGTGCATGACGAAACGATGCACCGCCCACTCGAAGAAATTTGCGATCAGGAACACCACGGGAATGGTGATGTATTCCCACCAGCGCACGTCGTGCAGGTTGGCGAGATAGACGTACAGCGCCGTGAAGCCGATCGTGTAGATCAGCACCACATGCAGCCAGCCATTGTACCAGCCGGCCACGCGCTCGCGGTAGGTCGCACGATATTTGCGCTGGCGTTCCGTCATTCCGGTCGCGGCCAACTCCATCGCGGTCCTCCCATGGTTTTTGCTTCTGACATATCAGTAGCACATCAGATGCCGAAGGCAAGCCGGGTTGGTCCCGGGTGGGGGTCTCGCGGTGCGGGCAGCCTCGGGAGACGACGTCAGAAGAAGCCGCCGAGATAGGCGGCCGCCTCGTCCGAGATCCCGATGATCTTGTTGGTGGCCTGCCGGTAGAACTTGAAGTTGAGCTCGGTCTCGGGACGGCCGTCACTCCAGTCGCCATATCGCTTGAGCTCGGCCCGCCCGAGGCGACGCTTCGCCAGCGCCTCGCGCCTGACGGCGATGCTCACCCGGGGTGTTTGCCTGAGGATGCCGGGCTTCCGCGGGACCGGTTCGGCCGAGGTCACGACCGCCCGTGCGATCAGGCCCTGTCCGCCCTCGTTCTCGCTCGCAAACACGAAAACGATGTCGCCGGCGGCAATACGCCTGCCGCCGTACATGGTCTTTTGTGCCGGGAACGCAAACGTCTTGGCCTGTGGATTGCGTATCTCGGCCTTGATCGCGAACACCATCGCCTGCCCCGCACCAGTCGATCGGACGAGCTCACACCATGGCTGGTAGCATGAATGAAGCCGCGGAGGCACCTCGCTCCGTGCCGCCTTTGCGCACTGCAAAAGACGGAACCAATTTGACCAAGTTGCAGCCTTCGTCGCAGCCCTGCGACCGCCGCCGCATCCCCATCCGAATCCACGGTTTTAGCCCCGCTCCGGTTGTGGTATGCGGGGCCATTCAATCAATGCCCGGTCCTGGCCGCATGATCGATCTAGCCCCCGAGGATTCGCAGCCGCGCAGCGGCATCGGCGTCCAGCCGATCGCGATCGCTGCGGTGGCGCTCGTGCTCGTGCTGTTCGGGATCGGCTCGATCGGATTGTGGCGCGCCTTCGGCAACACGTCCGAACCGGATCGCGCGGCTGCCTTCCGCGAGTTGCAGGCCCGCACCGCGCAGGTCTCCGATGGGCTGGCGGAAAAGACCCGGGGGATCGAGGCAACCCAGCAGGAGTCGATTGACCAGTTGCAGGAGCTGCAGGACCAGGTGCAGACCATGCGCCGGCAGATCGCCGCCCAACAGGCCGACACCAAGAAGCTCTCCGACCAGGTCACGGCGCTGACCGAGGCGGTCGAGAACCTGCGCCAATCCTTCGCAAGCTCCCAGGCCACTGAACCGTCCGCAGCCGATCAGTCGCCGCGCAAGCGGTCACGGACCGCCCACCGCAAGCGTGGCAGATCGCGGAGCTGATCCTTCGGATCGGCAGCCAGCCCGAGCCATCGGGCCCAACGGTTTCCGCCGCGGTCGATCGCGGGTCGGCTCACCAAAAATGTCAAAAACCCGTCAAAACTTGGATTTGCGCCGTTTCTGATCCACCCGAGCCCCAATCTCGAGCGCCCGGTAGCGTGAATTAATCGCGACTTTGTGAACTGGTTCACACGTCCCGCCTCGAATTCGGGCCATCTTGTGGTCACCGGATGGCGTGAGCCGATTTCAATATCCGGGGCTGGCAAGGTCGTTGACGGTATACTGCGTCGACGGCCTTGTTCTTTTGGAGCCACGGAATCACGCGGCCCCGCGCCGGGCGCTGCAAGTGCATGCTCTGGGCGACGGGCGCTCCCGCTAACCCTTGAGCCCTCGAATTGAAGGCTGGACGGTCAGACGATAGGCAACCAGCCTGTCACCCTCAAATCGCTCCAACACGGTGTCGCAGGCCGGGCAGTGATACTCGCCCCTGCTGCCGGATCCGGATGACAATTCGAGCCGGCGGAAACCGGCCCCACAATGTGGACACGTTACATCTGCTTTCTTCATTTTGCTCACCCCACGCTCCCGGCTCAATGGTTTTGCGCAGGCCACGAGGCGGAACTATGTTCATAGCCTCGGAAAGGCCCGACGCCTCGCAACCACAGCGCCTTATGGTCCCACCCGAACCTGCTCCGGCCGACCAGCTCGATGCTCTCCCGCCCATGATGAAGGCACGGCCTCGACCTCCATGGGAAAGCCGATACCGGCATTCCAGTTTCCAGCGTCGATGCATTCAACCAAGCCCTCGCGGCCAACGACAGCGGCGTACGTCTCGCGGCGAAGCTGCTTACGACTCTACTCGATGCGATCGCGTGAGATGCGATCGTGCCGCAACCGCGCAAGCTTGGGCTCTAACTCGCAGAGCATCCAGATCAAGGCGACTGCGAGACTGAAAACGATGCCCATGAACAACAATGTCAGATCAGGAATTGTTAGCATCTCCGATATCCTCTGAGGCTTGGCTGTGATCGCAGCACCGCTGCTTGTTTCGCAGCGCGTTCACGCTGACAGTCGGAAGTCGATGCAAGCCGCATACCGGCGGCGCCTTAAACGAGACGGCCTCGGCATAGCGATACCGAGGCCGCGACAAAAATTCCAAAACAGCCGGCACAGCGATTCAGCCGTGCCATGCGCTGCCGCATCAGCTCAATCGCAAACCTGCACGCGCCGGATTCGCCATCCAAATGGCGTCATCACGCCGCGACGGACAATGTAGCAACTGCTGCCGCCATAGTAGTAGTCGTCGTTGTAACCGTAGCCGGCGTAGTACGGATAGCCGTAGTCGCCGTCATAGTAGTCATAGGCACCGTAGCCCAATCCAAAGCCGACCGCTGCCGCTGCGAGCGGGAAACCCCAGCCCCAACCGCGATGACGCCAGTAGCCGCCGCGCCAGCCACCACCGCGCCAGCCGCCACCGGCCCAACCGCGTCCTGCCCAGCCGCGCCCCGCCCATCCGCCGTGGAAGCCGGGACCCGCGATCGCTGCGGTTCGGAAGCCGCCGCCAAATCCCCCAGTGCGGAAGCCCACGCCGCCGCCACGGAAACCACCAAACCCACCGCCGTGGAAGCCGCCGCCACCACCGTGGAATCCACCACCACCGTGGAAGCCACCGCCACCAAAACCACCCCGTGCCGACGCGGTGTCAACCGTGAGCAAACTGACCGAGGCCGTCGCCATCAAGGCGACCATCATGTTACGCAACATCACCCGTCACTCCTTCTCAAAGAAAACGTCGAAGCACTCCTGCGCCCTATCGTCTTAATCCCAAAGTAAGGTCGCGGCTGCACGCCCGCGCGCGCTGTCGCGCTCACTTCTGCGCGACCGGCGTTCATCGAGCCGATAGCCTCAAAATCGTAGTCCCTAGAGCGGTTCTGATTGAATCAGAACCGAAGCTCTAGATTCTTGTTGTGACGCGTTTTCTTCACGCGAGCCGGTATCGACTTCGCTCGAAAACGCTCTAGCAGCCGCGGCAGATGCCCTTCAGCCGTTGGTCGATCGATCGGTTCTCCTTTTCGATGGCCTGGTCGACGCCCTGACTGCTTGCCGAACCGGTCGTGACGCCTTCGCGCGTGTTGGGGCTGCCTCCGGAGGATTGGGCAGTGCCGGCGCTGTTGGTGCCGGGCGGCGGTGGCGAGGTGAGTTGCGGAGACGATGGGCTGGCTGCGCCTGGTCCTGCGCCTTGTCCCGCGCCTTGTCCCGTGCCTTGGGACAGGGCCGCCGGGGACGCCAGCAGAATTGCGATTGTCGCCAGGGCGGCGGTGGCCGATAATTTGCGCATGGAAATTCTCCTTGCGGATGTCAACGATTCCGCAAGATGGCGGTTCCGCCAAGCATTGGAGCAATGCGGTTTTGCGCAAGCTGATCGAGTTCGACGACGATACGTTCGACAAGCTGAAGCAGCTTGGTCGTGACCGCATGGCGACGCTTCAGGAGCTCGCCGACGAGGCCTTCGCCGACCTGCTCAAGAAGCACGGTATTCCGATCGACCTGAGGGATGCATTGCGCAAGAGCGCAAGAGCACAGGACGCGCCGAAGCGGAGCGCCGCAACGTCGAAGGACAGAAGCAAGCGAGGCCGGAAGACCTGACGCCGGCTCAGCCGATTTTCTTCAGCCCTGCCTTGTACTGCGGTCCCCTGATGGCATAGGACTTCGCGGGCCTTGACAGCGCCTCGATCTGGGCCGCATCGAGCGTGCGGATTGCGCGCGCAGGCGCGCCGATGATCAGCGAATATTCCGGAAATTCCTTGCCCTCGGTGATGACGGCACCGGCGCCGACGACGCTGCCGCGCCTGATTCGCGCGCCGTTCATCACGATCGACCCCATCCCGATCAGCACGCCGTCTTCGAGCGTGCAGCCGTGCACGATCGCGTTATGGCCGATGGTCACGTCCTTGCCGATCGTCAGCGGAAAGCCGGGATCGACGTGGAGGGTCGAGTTGTCCTGGACGTTGGAGCCCTCGCCGATCTCGATCCATTCGTTGTCGCCGCGAATGACTGCGCCGAACCAGACGCTCGCCGACGGCTTGAGGCGCACCTTGCCGATCACGACGGCGGTGTCGGCGATGAAATAGCTACCGTCAGAGGGAAGGTCGGGCGCCTGCCCGTCGAGCTCGTAGATCGGCATGAAGGTCTCCCTGGAGCGTTTTCGAGCGAAGTGGATACCGCTTCGCGTGAAGAAAACGCATCGAAACGAGAATTCAGAGCTGTGGCTCCGATTCAATCAGAACCACAGCTCTGGTCAGAGCGACCTTGGCACAGCGGCGCGCGTGGTTTCAAGCGAGGGACATCATGATCGAGGGCGGATCATGATCCGATCAAGCCAACAGACCGGCCGCACGCAGCGTCATCAGGAAGACGGTGCCGGACATCAGGCTCCAGAAGCCGGCGATGATGGTTGCCATCATCACGAATTCGAATCGTCGGCGCTCAATGCGCGCTCCACGCAGCGTATTGCGCATGATGATGAAGGGCGCAGCGAAGACGAGAAACGGCACGGCCGCGAAGGCCTTCGTCGCCACCCCCTCCTGGAGCAGGCCGAACCCGGCCGGACGCGCCGCCATCGCCTGGTATCCGTTGGCGAGGGCGCCTGCGAGAGCGAAACCAATGCAGAGCGAGAACAGCGAATTCAGGGTATCGGGCGACATTGGAACTTCCGCTACGCAACAGACCACCGCCCTGCTTCGCAAAATTACCGGGCCGCCGCCACATCATCCTTAAGAAAGGGTTAATCCGACGGAGCAGAGCAGCGCCCGCACACGGCATAGCTGGTGCGGACTGCATTGGAATCATACGAGAATCCGCTGCCGCCCCATGGCATATTCGGCAAGTGATTCGGCCCTCCGACCTGATCCAATGCCTCGCTCATGACACTGCTTGCAACGGCCCAGCATCTCGCCCGCGACACGCGGCGCAATCCGCGCGCACATCTGCTGCCGATCATCCTTTCGGCCGTCATCGCCGCATCGGCGATCGCACTGGTCGCCTATCTGTTGTGGCCGACCTACGCCACCGTGCCGCCGAGTGATCCGTCGCGATTGCCGGTCAGCGTCGGCGGCACGCTGTTCAACGTGCCGACCCTGGCGGTGCGCATGAAGATCCAGCGTCATTCCGGACCGCAGGAGCGCGTCGACCTCAGCTTCCTCTACCCCTCTCTCGAAGCACCGGCCGCGCCGAAGCACTACAGCGCTGACACGATCGAGGACAAGGTGCAGCCGATCGACCGGATCTTCGTCTCGATCGCGGCGCATCACGACTCGCTCGCGCCGGACATGCGACTTCGCACGATCTATCCGCGCTATCTGAACGACGCCGAAGCGACCAACGACGGCCTGGCCATGCGCGCGTTTCGCGATGGCACGCCCTATGGCGGCGAGGACCTGGTCACCGCGAGTGAACCCGCGCTGACTGCGCGCTGCTCGCGTGACACCTCGACGCCCGGCATGTGCCTGAGCGAGCGGCGCATCGAGGGTGCCGACCTGACATTCCGCTTTCCGCGCAGTTGGCTTGCGCAATGGCGCGATATCGCGACGGCAATGGATCGTCTCTCCGCGCAGATGCACAGCGCGAAGGGATAATCTCGCGTCACGACGTATCAAGATTTGGTAGATGTCGTATGGTGGGCAAAGGTGCGCAGCACCGTGCCCACCGTCCAGATTCAAGCCGCGATGGTGGGCACGCTTCGCTTTGCCCACCCTACACGGCTTCTTGCGGTTTCTCGCCGAGCTCCTACTCGCTCAGATCCTCTTCCAGAATGGCCATCTGGAACTGGAATGAACGATCATCATCCTCGTCATCGACGAACAGCACGCCGATGAACTCCTCGCCGACATACACCTCGGCCGAGTCATCTTTCTTCGGCCGCGGCACCACGCGGATCTTGGGATTGCCGAAGACGCGTTTGAGATACGCGTCGAGCTTCCTGACTTCCTGAACGTCCACAGCCGTCTCCAATCGGGTCGATGATTTTCCGGGGAGTTTTAGGACGAGACGCCGAAGACCGCCAGAGCCTTTTCAGGCTCCGACAACGCGATATTTTTTTGCCAGAGCTTCGGTTCTGCTCAATCAGAACCGAAATTCCAGATTCCTGATTTGACGCGCGCTGCGGTCAGAATACGAGCGAAATCAAAGCCCGGTTGCGTTGAGCATCTGGTCCATCGTGCGCGACGGTTCGGCACAGCCGGCCTCGCCAACGATTTTTGCGGGCACACCCGCGACAGTGACGTTGTGCGGCACCGGCTTGACCACGACCGAGCCCGCGGCAATGCGCGCGCAATGGCCGATCTCGATATTGCCGAGGATCTTGGCACCGGCACCGATCAGGACGCCATGGCGGATCTTCGGGTGGCGATCCTCGTTCTCCTTGCCGGTGCCGCCAAGCGTCACACCGTGCAGGATCGAGACGTCATCATCGATCACCGCCGTCTCGCCGCAGACGAAGCCGGTGGCGTGATCGAGGAAGATGCCGCGGCCGATCCGTGCGGCCGGATTGATGTCGGTCTGGAACACCGCGGAGGAACGGCTCTGCAGATAGTAGGCAAAATCCTTGCGGCCCCTCTGATAGAGCCAGTGCGCGAGACGATGGGTCTGCAGCGCATGAAAGCCCTTGAAGTAGAGCAAGGGATCGATGAAGCGCGACGTTGCCGGATCGCGGTCGTAGACCGCAACAAGATCGGCGCGGAAGGCGTTGCCGATATCGGGCGTATCGCGCAGCGCCTCGTCGTAAGTCTGGCGGATCAGGTCGCCGGACAATGCAGCATGGTCGAGCCGCTCGGCCAGGCGATGCACCACCGAATCTTCCAGACGGTCATGATGCAGGACGGTCGAATAGATGAAGGACGCAAGCTCCGGCTCGCGCCGGACGATGTCCTCCGCTTCGCCGCGCACGCGGTCCCAAATCGGATCGAGCGCCGCAAGCTTCCCACCCTGCGGATTGACCTGATGAACTGCCATAGCCTGCTCTCGCAATACGGTTGTTCGGTTGCGCGTTATAGCACGACGGATCAGGCCCGTCCCGGACGGCTCGGCAGGGTGACCCCGGCCAAACGCGCGCTGGCGGCCGTCTAGGGCAAGTGGTCGGGATTTTGCCGAAATCAAGCCGTGCTTCTGCAACTATTGGCGGATTTCTTCCCTACCGCAGTTCTGGGCATGGTCGGCCCCAATACGGGGGGATACATCATCAACACGCAGATTTTACGCGCGCGCCTGACCGATGCATGGTCGGTCTGGGTCGCCACCATCGCCATTCCCCTGCTGCTGCTCGCGCCCGCATTCTGGAACGGCTATCCGCTGCTCCAATGGGATACCGGCGGCTATCTGGCCCGCTGGTACGAGGGGTATCTGGTGCCGAGCCGATCCACCGTGTTCGGCATCTACCTGCATGTTGGCGAGGGATCGAGCTTCTGGCTCAACCTCGGCATCCAGGCCCTGGCGACGCTGTGGATCCTGTACTTGACGCTGCGCGTGCTCGGCCTTGCCCGGACCGTCCGGCTGGTCCCGATCGGCCTGATCCTGATCCTGACCACCGCCCTGCCCTGGCTCGCCAGTATGCTGCTGACCGACATCTTTGCCGGCCTGTCGGTGCTCGCGTTGTTCGTCCTCGTCCTGCATAGCGGGAAGATCGCGACGCTGGAAAAATGCGCGCTGTTCGCGTTCATCGCATTCGCGGGCGCGACCCACAGCGCGACGCTCGCAATCTTGCTCGGCCTATGCTGCGTCGGCTGGATTACACGTCCGTTCCTCGGCAAACGCATCCCGGTCGCCAGCCTGCTGCAAGGCAGCCTGACCATCGCGGCGGGTGCCATCATGCTGCTGGCGGCGAATTTTGCGCTCTCCGGACACCTCGCCTGGACGCCCGGCGGCTACGGCGTCGCCTTCGGCCGCATGCTGCAAGACGGCATCGTCACGCAATATCTGCACGACCATTGCGCGAAGGAGAACCTCAAGCTGTGTCCCTATCGCAATGAGTTGCCGCCGACCGCCGATGACTTCCTGTGGGGCCACAGCATGTTCGACAAGCTCGGGCGCTTCGCGGGCCTGAATGACGAGATGGGCCACATCGTGGTGCGGTCGCTTGCCGAATACCCTGCATGGCAGGCCAAGGCAGCGCTCGCCGCGACCGCGGACCAGCTTGTGCATGTGGCAACCGGAGAAGGCACCAACGGCTGGATTCCGCATACCTACGGCATCATCGAGCGTTATATTCCATCGCAGGTCACGAAGATGCGCGCGGCGCGCCAGCAGCGCTGGCGGCTGGATTTCACTGCAATGAACCGCGTCCACGTGCCGGTCGCGCTGGGCTCGATGCTCATCGTTGCGATCCTGTTCGGCTACGGCCTGTGGCGGCGACGGCGCGACGATCTCACCCTGCTCGCAGGCACCGTCACGCTCGCCCTGCTCGGCAACGCCGTGATCTGCGGCGTGATCTCCGGTCCGCACGACCGCTACGGCGCACGCCTGGTCTGGATCGCCACCTTCGTGGTGTTGATCGCGGCTACGCGATTGTTCGGCGAACGTGACGCCGGCGAACTAGGCTCGCCGTGACAGGAATTCGGCGACTCCGGTCTTGTAGACCTTGTCGCCGACCGCCCGCATGTGGTCCCGGTTCGGAATGTCGAGCACCTCCGCGCCCGGAATGATCTTGCCGAGCGCCACCGCCGAGCCGGCGATCTCGTCCTTGCTGCCGACCGCAATCAACACCGGCACGCGAATGCCGGCAGCCTCCGCGCGTGTCATCAGGCGGCGCGAGCCGCGCAGGCACGCCGCGAGCGCGCGGCGGTCGGAGCGGGTCTGGTCGGCAAAGGCGCGGAAGGTGCGGCCGACCGGATCCGTGACGTCGTCGAACGACGGCGCTTCCAGCGCGAGCGCGACGTTCTCGCCGGGGCCGCCGCCTTCGATCAGCCCGATGCCGATGCCGCCCAGGATCGCCGAGCGCAGCCGCTCGGGATTTTCCCGCGCCAGGATCGCGGTCATCCGCGAGCCCAGCGAATAGCCCATGACATCGGCGCGCGCGATCGCAAGGTGATCCATCAGCGCGATCACGTCGCTCGCCATGATCGCGATTTCGTACTGGGCGGGATCGTAGAGCTTGGTGGACTCGCCGTGGCCGCGATTGTCGAGCGCTATGACGCGCCGGCCGGCCTTGACGAGCTCGGACACCCATGTCGGGTAGATCCAGTTGACGTTCTTGCTCGACGCAAAGCCATGCACAAGCACGATCGGCTCGCCCTCACCCTCGTCGAGATAGGCGATTTCAACATCGCCGTGATGAAAACTCGGCATCATCCATTCCGTTGTTTTTTGGGGGGATTGGTTTTTTGGAGGATTGGGGATTGGCGATCGACGCGCGATCGCAAACCTAGCCCTGGGCGGCAGGACCCGCCAGCGCAACCTGGGCCGCCATCTGCCGCTGCAGGCGGCGCGCCTTGCTCCGCCTGAGCCACGAGGCCGTGGCCCGCTCGGCGGTCGCCTTGATCGACGACAGGAAGCCGAACAGCGTGAGCAGCGCACCGAACAGCCACATCGTCAGGTTGAATGTCCCGGCCGCGAGCAGCAGCGCGCCGCGGCCGAGCAGTTTCAGGATCGCACGGGTCTGGCCACCCTTCGCTTCCGCAAGCCGGGCGGCGCGCGCCAGGTCTTTCGGGTTCTCCGCGATCTTCAGCGTGTCGCGCGCGGCGCGCATGCCGGCGGCCTCGCCGATGCGCCCGACATCCTTGGCAGCGCGCACCAGCGCGCCGGCCTTCTCGGCCCGGAACGCGGCGCGGATCGCGCTCGCGGTCTCTCTCGGCCGAAAGACCGAACCGGATGCGACCGCCTCTCGCAACGCCGGCGTGTCGACGACGTCGCGCGTCGAGCGGCCGGCCCATGCGACCAGCCCCTCGCTCAGCCGTCCCGCCTTGCGCGTGTCCTTGACCAGTGTCAATCCAGCGCGCAACGGCCCGACGCCGCCGACCGACACATAGGTCGCCGCGGTCACCGCGAGGCCAGCGGCCGCAAGCCCGAGCACCAGACGGTCGGTATCCTCACCCATCGCCAGGTGCTTGCCTTCGCGCACGACATCCCTGACGTCGCCGAACACGAAGAGATCGCCCGCGATGGTGCCGGACAGGCCTGCGACGTCGTCGGCGTTGCCGGTGACGAGACCGGTGGCGAAGCCCTTGGCAAAATGCGTGGTGGAATTTTGTTCGGCGACCGCATCGTCGACGCGCGCTATGAGATCGTCACTGAGCGCGGCGTTCTTCTCGCGCGCGAGCGCGACAAAGCTCGCCGCGAGATCGGCATCGTGGGAGGCCAGCGCCGCCTCGATATTCTCGGCGAGCAATGCAGGATTGCTCCGCAGGACGGAATTCAGCCTGACATCGGCGAGCGCCGCGGCATCGTCCTGCGCCGCCAGCACGACGCCAGCATCGCGGGCATGCGGCCAGATGGCGAGGCCAAGCGCAACGCTTGCCACCATGCCAGCCACCGCGAAGCTGAGACGCATCCGGTTCATTTCAGCGAAGGAACCTCGAGTTTAATTCGTCTTGGACATAGTGTGCCGTTTTTGCGACACAACGGCTCCGACCAAAGGAGGGCTTCTCTGGGACGACAAGATTGTGTCGAATTTGCATGAGCAGATGAGCGATCGGGGCTCTAGGAATCAATTGTTCCCGCCAGTATGGTGCGCCGCATTTCGCAGGGCTGCACGCTGCTGAATGCATTCGTCTGCCGTTGCCACCAAGGTGAGAATATGTCCGACCACGTCGTCCCGCACTTCCACAACGATGCCGGTGTCTCAGTGATCGAGATCGGCTCGCAGGAGTTCATGTGCGTGGGCGCCAACCCGCCGTTCGACCATCCGCACGTGTTCCTCGACCTCGGCAACGACAACGAGATCATCTGTCCGTATTGCTCGACGCTCTATCGCTTCGCGACCGACCTCGGTCCCGGTGAGGCGCGCCCTCCGGAATGCGTCGTGAAGGACAAGGTCGCCTGACCGCTCCGTGGCGCTGACGCGAACCGTTGTCGTAGCAGGCGCCGGAATCGGAGGACTGACCGCCTCGCTGACGCTGGCGGCGCAAGGTTTCCGCGTCGTGGTGCTCGAAAGGGCCGAGCGGCTCGAGGAGGCCGGCGCAGGCATCCAGCTCTCACCCAACGCCAGCAGAATCCTGGTCGAGCTCGGGCTGAGGGAGCGGCTTGCACCGCGCGCGGTGACGCCGGAATCCGTCAACATCATGAGCACGCGGGCCGGCGGCGAGATCGCGCGAATGCCGCTCGGCGAAGCCGCTGCGGCGCGGGCGGGCGCCCCCTATTGGGTGGTCCATCGCGCCGACCTGCAGGCCGCGCTCCAGGCCGCGGTCGACGACCACCCCGAGATCGATCTCCGCCTGGGCTGCCAGTTCGAGGACGTCACCGAGCACGCCGAAGGACTGACGGTGGTGCAGCGGCGCGGCAATGCACGGCAGCAGGAACAGGCGGCGGCGCTGATCGGCGCTGACGGCATCTGGTCGTCGGTGCGCAGGCAACTGTTCCCGGATCTCCAGCCGCAGTTCTCGGGCCTGATCGCCTGGCGCGGCACGCTGGAGGCGAGCGCCTTACCGCAGGAAGACGCCGCTCCGTGCGTGCAGCTCTGGATGGGGCCCGATGCGCATCTCGTGGTCTATCCGATTTCGGCCGGACGACAGATCAACGTCGTCGCAATCGCAGCCGGCGCGTGGAACCAGCCGGGCTGGAGCGCACCCGGCGACAGCAACGAGATCAACGGCGTATTCGCCAAGTCGCGCTGGCCATCGGTCGCGCAGACGCTGGTCGGTGCAGTCGACGGCTGGCGCAAATGGGCGCTCTTCACCCTGCCTGATATCGGCGGCTGGAACGAAGGTGCGGTGGCGCTGCTCGGCGATGCCGCGCATGCGATGCTGCCATTTGCCGCGCAGGGGGCCGGCATGGCGATCGAGGACGCAGCCGTGCTCGCGCAGACTCTGCGCGACAGCACCGGCGAAAGCAGATCGGACATTCCGGCCGCGCTGGCGCGCTATACGCAGATGCGGCGTGCGCGTGTGTTGCAGGTGCAGCGCCTCGCCCGGCGACAGGGCCGAATCTATCACCTAAGCGGGGCCGCCGCGATCGCGCGCGACCTTGCCATCCGCGCGATGGGACCGCAGCGCATGCTAGCGCGGCAGGGCTGGATCTACGACTGGCGCGTGTGAGGCTCGCTCCGGGATGCCTTTCGGACTCGACCTGACGCGTTTGCTTCACGCCAGCCAATCGGGAAATCCACCGGAAAGACGCTAGTGGAGCCCGGAACGCGTCCGTGAGCCCTTCGCGTTGGGCGCCGGCGTGGGAGCCGGTGTCGCCGCAGGGGTGTCCGGCGGCGTTTCGTGGCACCTGCCCTTGCGCCAGGCTTCCTCGGCGAACTTCTGCTGGCCATGGATCGCAATCAGCTCGTTGCGATAGGCCAACTCCGATACCACGGCACCGCCGACGCCGGTCTGGGCCTTCGCCATCAGCCCTTCCTGCTCCGCCGCACGGCTCGCAAGGCTCTTTCGCTCGGCCTCGAGCTGCTTGCAATCATAGAGCTCGTATTTGGCGGGATCGGCGAAAGCTGACGACATCGAGTCGCCGATCTGAGCGCAGCCGGATGCGCCCGCGGCCAAGGCGAGCAACGCAGCGATGAGGGCCGCGCGCGACAGGCTTCGGCGGCGTGAATTGCGAACGGACATGCAGCTTTCTTAGTCAGACAGTGTTGAGATTGCCTAAAGCAGCCAGCGATGTCCGGATTGAGGCTTCTTCGCGGCAGCGCCTTGCCTTATCCCGTGGCGCAGGCGTTGCGCAATTGGCATGGCAGCGAAACGCTAAGCCATTGAACCCGCATCCGTTCGCTCAGGATAATGCCAATTCCACTCGGCCGCCAAACGCGCTAGAAGTCGGCGCGCCTGGCGCAACGCGGACGTGGCGGAACTGGTAGACGCAAGGGACTTAAAATCCCTCGATGGCAACGTCGTGTGGGTTCGACTCCCACCGCCCGCACCACCCTTCGCTCGGGGTGAGCCGGCCGTACCGAGGCACGGCGGTCTGTTTCGGCCACCGCTGGCATGGCCGCGCGGGCATCAATCGAACGCCAGTCCGAGACGCTTTCCCTTTTTCCACACAATCCGGGACGATCGCCGCTCGCCCTCGACGGCAAGCACGAAGCGGTCGGGAAACCAGAGCGGCGAGTTGACCTCGATCCCGGCCCCCTCTGCGGAGAGGCTGCGGACCGTGCATGGAATCGCCTCGCTGCCGAATTCGATCGCCCCGGACTTGAGAATCCGGCGGCGCCGAGTGGCGCGCCGGTCCGAGATGGCAGCCGGCCATTGTGCGCCGATCGGCGCGGAGTTGATGTCGTCTTCGGCCATGGATTGTCGCGATATGCACAGAGGCGGGCATTTAGATTACCGCGCAAACCTGACACGAGACTTACGCATAGACAACCTCGATGTCGGCCCCAGCAGATTGGCCTGCCAATCAATGGGGCAATGCCGCCAACGACACGAGTCGCACGCCCGTCACCGCATCGTGTCCCGCGGCTGTGATGCAGTTCACAGGAGATGATCGCGAAGCGGCGTAGCTGTCATTCGCCGGAAGCTCCGGCCGCATTTTTTCGCGGTCCTCGTATCCCAAATTGATTTCAATCGGAGATTTGCCCCATGGCCATTGCCGATCCCAATGCGATCCCCGATAGCCAGGCGCACAACGCCGCCGCTTCGATGAATGCTTACGGAGACGACGCCGCTCATTGCAGCAACGGATTGAGCGCACGCACATTCCGCGAGGCGACGCCGGAGGAGCGCGCGGTCTTCCGGCGATGGGCCCGCGGCGCGATCGCCTTCTACGGCACGTTGCTGTTGGCGGGCGCCGTGCTGATCTCGCTCAACCATGCGCGCATCGGCTCGATCGAGCTGACAAGCCTGTCAGACCGCGCCGCCTCCCGATAAGAGAACCCGGCGGAACGACGTCGAAGGGGCACGCCCGTCGGGACCCATGCGGTCTGCGAAAACGAAAAATGGCCGGGACAAGCCCGGCCATTTGTCTCGGATGAGGCTTGCGGCACCCTACTCCGACTTGTCGATATTCCAGAAGATCGGGGTCGCCGGTCCGTCGAGCACGCCGGTGAGCGACTTCCGCCACGCGCTGGGCCCCTGATACTGGCCGAGCGGAATGTAGATCACCTGGTCGTAGGCTTCCTTCTGGATCTCGGTTGCAATCTTCTTCTGCTCGTCGAGCGACGGCGCACGAACGAAGGCGTCCTTCAACTGCTCGATCTTGGCGTCCTCGGCCCAGCCGAACCAGCCGCCATTCTTGCCCTGTCCGCCGATCGAGAGGTTCGCAATCGGGTTGGAGACGTCGGCGCTGACCCAGTTGGTGAAGAACATGTTCCAGCCGCCCTCCTTCGGAGGCTTCTGGCTGGCGCGCCGGCTGACGACGGTCTGCCAGTCGGTCGCCTGCAGGTCGACCTTGAAGCCGGCCTCCCGCAATTGCTGGGCGACGACGACCGGCTGCGCCTTCAGAGTGGTGACGTCTCCCGGCGCCATGATCACGACCGGCGTGCCATCGTAGCCGGACTCGGCGAGCGCCTTCTTGGCCTCGGCGATGTTGCCGCCCTTCAGCAGCGTCTCACCGCCGGCATCGGTCGCGAACGGCGTGTCGCAGATGAAGAAAGCGACGCAGGTCTTGTAGTATTTGGGATTGCCGACCAGCGCATCGAGCACGTCCTTCTGGTTGACGGCCAGCAGCGCGGCGCGACGGACCTTGACGTTGTCAAAGGGCGGATAGAGGAAGTTCATTCGGCCGAGGGTCTGGAAGCCGAACTTGTTCAGCGTCTCGACCTTGAGGTCCGGATTGCTTTCGAGGACCGGCAACATGTCGAACGACGGATTCTCCATGAAATCGATGTCGCCCGACTGCAGCGCGTTGATCGCGGTCTGCGCATCTGCCATCGTCAGCCACTCGACGCGATCGACCTTCACGACCTTGCCGCCGGCGGTCCAGCTCGCCGGCTCCTTGCGCGGCACATAATCCTTGTTCTTCACATACACCGCCTTCACGCCCGGCTGGAATTCAGATTGGACGAACTTGAAGGGACCCGAGCCGATCTGCTCCGGAATCGGCTTGTCGGGCGGCGTTTCGGCGAGCCGCTTCGGCATCATGAAGGCGACCCGTGACGACGGCTTGCCGATCGAATCCAGAACCAGGCCATAGGGCTCCTTCAGCTTCAGCGTGATCGTCTTGGCATCAGTAGCCTCGAGGCTGGCCGTGAAGTCCATCAGCTTCTGGCCCATGCCGTCGACCTTGGCCCAGCGCTTCAGCGAAGCGACGCAGTCCTCGGCCGTCACCGGCGTTCCATCGTGCCACTTCAGGCCGTCCCGCAGCGTGAATGTGTAGGTGAGCTTGTCGTCGGACACTTTCCAGTCCGCCATCTGCGGCTGGATCTTGAAGTTGGAGTCGGTGGCAATCAGCGTGTCGTAGACCATGTAGCCATGGTCACGCGTAATATAAGCCGTGGTCAGGATTGGATCGATGATGCGCAAATCCGAATGCATCACCGCGGTGATGGTCTTCTCTGCGGCCATCGCCTTCGGCGCAAACGACAGCGCAAGCACCGACAGCGCGGCCGCTATCGTGTAGTGCTTCCAACGCGAGCTGAGGAACATGCAATCTCTCCTGACGTGAAAGTGGTCAAAGCCAGCTTATTCGTTATGCATGCGGTTCGTTATTTAAGCGAACTAACACGCTGTATGGCTTGCGAAATCGAGACTTGCACCAAGTGCTTTGCGCGTCAATCGGGTTTTGGTCGCGATCGGACGTACACAAACGAATTTCATGGTGCGCTGCATTTTGGCTTTACAAAATCGCCGCGTAAGATTTTCGTAGGCCTGCGCGATGCCGGCGCGGTCAGAGAAGCGAAGCGAGAATAACCATGAACCCAGCCAATCTTCCGTTCGATTCCGAAGCGATGTTGCAGGGCCTGCGCGGCTGGGTGGAGTGTGAAAGTCCGACTTGGGACGCTGCGGCCGTGGAGCGCATGCTCGACCTCGCCGCGCGCGAGATGGCGATCATGGGTGCGACCATCGAGCGCATCGCAGGACGGCAGGGTTTCGCAGGCTGCGTGCGTGCCCGCTTCCCCCATCCCAAGCAAGGCCAGCCCGGAATCCTGATTGCCGGACATCTGGACACCGTGCATCCGGTCGGCACGATCGAGAAACTGAAATGGCGGCGCGAAGGCAACAAGTGCTACGGCCCCGGCATCTTCGACATGAAGGGCGGCAACTACTTGTCGCTGGAAGCGATCCGACAACTGGCGCGCGCATCATTCACGACGCCGCTGCCGATCACAGTGCTGTTCACTCCGGACGAAGAGGTCGGCACACCGTCGACGCGCGACATCATCGAGGCGGAAGCGGCGCGCAACAAATATGTTCTGGTGCCCGAGCCGGGCCGGCCGAACAACGGCGTCGTCACCGGACGCTACGCGATCGCGCGCTTCAATCTGGAAGCGATCGGCAAGCCCAGCCATGCGGGCGCCACGCTCTCGTCCGGCCGCTCCGCGATCCGCGAGATGGCGCGGCAGATCCTCGCCATCGACGGCATGACGACCGAGGACTGCACCTTCTCGGTCGGCATCGTGCATGGCGGCCAATGGGTCAATTGCGTTGCAACAACCTGCACCGGTGAAGCTCTCAGCATGGCCAAGCGTCAGGCCGATCTCGACCGCGGCGTCGAGCGGATGCTGGCGCTGTCAGGCACGAGCAACGACGTGACCTTCAAGGTGACGCGCGGCGTCACCCGTCCGGTCTGGGAACCCGATGCCGGCACCATGGCGCTGTACGAGAAGGCAAAGGGCCTTGCCCGCGAGATGGGCCTCGATCTGCCGCACGGCAGCGCCGGCGGCGGCTCTGACGGCAACTTTACGGGGGCTATGGGCATCCCCACGCTCGATGGCCTCGGTGTTCGCGGCGCCGACGCGCATACGCTCAACGAGCATATCGAGGTCGACAGCCTCGCCGAGCGCGGCCGCCTGATGGCGGCGCTGTTGGCGACGCTGGAATAAACTCCGTTGCGAACCCATACGGGTTACTTGCGGCGAGATCAGCAACGAAGCGCGAATGCAATCCACCATTCAGTGGACGACCTCGCGCTTCACGACGGGAATAATCCCGGAGGGATTAGCTGCACCGCAAAAATGCCGGCCCCGATGGCACAGGACTTGCTGAGGTGCTACGGTCCGCCGGGGACTTTACTGACCACAATCCAACGGAGTGCATTTGCTCGGCTATCTCATTCGCCGCATCCTGGCCGCCGTTCCCGTGATGGGGGTGGTCGCGCTGTTCGTGTTCCTGCTGCTGCGGCTGACGCCCGGCGATCCCGCCGCGATCCTCGCCGGCGACAACGCGACACCGCAACAGCTCGAACGCATCAGAACCTCGCTCGGCCTCAATGAGCCGATCTACATCCAGTTCTACACCTGGATCGTCAAGCTGCTGCACGGCGATCTCGGCGTCTCCCTGATCTCCAACGTGCCGGTCCTGAAGATGATCGGCCAGCGCGTCGAGCCTTCGATCTCGATTGCGCTGACCACCATCGTGCTGTCGATCCTGGTCGCGGTGCCGCTTGGCGTGATTGCGGCATGGAAGCACGGCACCTGGATCGACCGCGGCGTGATGGGCCTTTCCGTGCTCGGCTTCTCCGTGCCCGTGTTCGTGATCGGCTACGTGCTGATCCAGGTCTTTGCGATTGATTTGCGCTGGCTGCCGGTGCAGGGCTTCAAGAGCATCTCGGCCGGCTTCGGTCCGTTCTTCGAGCGCATCATCCTGCCGACCTGCACGCTCTCCTTCATCTATGTCGCGCTGATCGCGCGCATGACGCGCGCCTCCATGCTCGATGTGCTCGGCGAGGATTACGTGCGCACCGCGCGCGCCAAGGGCATCAGCGAGACCGGCGTGCTGCTGCGTCACGCGCTGCGCAACGCGGCCGTGCCCGTCATCACCGTGATCGGCTCCGGCTTCGCGCTGCTGATCTCGGGCGTGGTCGTCACCGAGAGCGTCTTCAACTTGCCCGGCATCGGCCGTCTCACCGTCGATGCGGTGCTGGCGCGCGACTATCCGGTGATCCAGGCAATGATCCTGTTGACGTCGGGCATCTATGTCGGGGTCAACCTGCTGATCGACGTTGCTTACACCCTGCTCGATCCTCGTATCCGGTACTGAGCGATGGCGATCGATACCCTTCCCGAGTCCTCGCTTCCGGTCACCCGGCCGTTCCGGCCGAAATTCGGTTTCCTGACGGCGACGCCGATCATCGCGATTGCGACGATCTGTCTCGTGCTCATCATCCTGATGGCGATCTTCGCGCCGCTGCTCGCACCGCACGATCCGCTGCTGCTGACACCGGCGCAGCGACTGAAGCCGTCGTCAGCGCAGTTCCTGCTCGGCACCGATGCCTATGGCCGCGACGTGCTGTCGCGGATCATCTACGGCGCCCGGATCTCGCTCCTGATCGGGCTTGGCGCCGCCATCTGCTCGATCGGCATCGGGCTCCTCATCGGACTCGTCTCCGGCTTCTTCCGATGGGTCGATGCGGTCATGATGCGCGTGATGGACGGCCTGATGGCGATCCCCTCGATCCTGCTCGCGATCGCCGTGGTGTCGCTGTCGGGCGCCAGCATCTGGACCGTGATGATCGCGATCACCATCCCCGAAATCCCGCGTGTGGCGCGGTTGGTGCGCTCGGTGGTGCTGACCGCGCGCGAGGAGCCCTATGTCGAGGCGGCGATCTCGCTCGGCTCCAGTCTGCCCAAGATCATGTGGCGGCATTTGATGCCGAACACGATTGCGCCCTTGATCGTGCAAGGCACTTATGTCTGCGCATCCGCCATCCTCACCGAGGCGATCCTATCGTTCCTCGGCGCCGGCATCTCGCCGGAAACGCCGACCTGGGGCAACATCATGGCCGAAGGCCGCGCCTATTTTCAGGTCAAGCCATCGCTGATCTTCTGGCCGGGACTTCTGCTCTCGATCGCCATTCTCAGCGTCAATCTGATCGGCGACGCCGCACGCGACGCGCTCGATCCCCGCATGAAGCAGCGTGAGGGCAAGTGACCGCAGCCAAGTCCACCAACCTCGTCCTCGACATCAACAACCTCGTCGTCAGCCTCGGCCGCAAGACGGACGCTCATCGCATCATCGACGACCTGTCGCTACAGGTGCGCGAGGGCGAAACGCTGTGCCTCGTCGGCGAAAGCGGTTCGGGCAAATCGGTGACCTCGCTCACCGTGATGGGCCTGCAGCAGAAAGGCACGCTGGTGCCGTCCGGCGGCAGCATCAAGTTGGTCGGCGAGGACCTGCTGACTGCCGGCGACCGGCGGCTGCGACAATTGCGCGCGACGCGGATGGCGATGATCTTCCAGGAGCCGATGACCGCGCTCAATCCGGTGGTGCCGGTCGGCCGCCAGATCGACGAAGTGCTGCGCGCCCACACCGATCTTGATGCCCGCGCGCGGCGGCAGAAGATCCTGGCGATGATGGAGCATGTGCGGCTGCCCGACGTGCAGCGCATCTTTGCCTCCTATCCGCACCGCCTCTCGGGCGGGCAGCGCCAGCGCATCATGATCGCGATGGCGCTGGTGCTGGAGCCGAAGCTCCTGATCGCGGACGAGCCGACCACCGCGCTGGACGTCACCACCCAGAAGCAGATCCTCACCTTGATCCGCGACCTGCAGCGCGATCATGGCACCGCCGTGCTGTTCATCACCCACGACATGGGCGTGGTCGCCGAGATCGCCGACCGCGTCGCGGTGATGCGCCATGGCCGGCTGGTCGAAACCGGCGCGCTCGACGACGTGCTGCGCAATCCGAAAATGGATTACACTCGCAACCTCTTGTCCTCGGTGCCGAGCCTCGTGCCGCGTGCGCCGCGCCCGGAGACGACCGAACCGGTCGTGCTGGAGGCCAACGAGCTCGGCAAGGTCTACCGGGAGCGCTCGTTGTTCGGCAAAGCCCGCGAGGTCGCCGCTGCGCAGGACGTCACCCTCACCTTGCGCAAGGGCCGCACGCTCGGCATCGTGGGCGAAAGCGGTTCGGGAAAATCGACGGTGGCGCGCTGCATCGTCCGCCTGATCGACCCGACCTCCGGCGGCGTACGGCTCGCCGGCCGCGAGATCTCCGATTTGTCGCGACGGCTGTTGCAGCCGCATCGCCAGAAGATCCAGATCGTCTTTCAGGATCCGTACCGCTCGCTCAATCCGCGCGTCACCGTCGGCGAGAGCATCGCGGAGGGCCCGATCAATTACGGCATGCCGCGCAAGGACGCGCTTGCGCGAGCCCGCGAGCTGCTCGAGCTGGTCCACCTGCCGCCCGACGCGATCTCGCGCTATCCACACCAATTCTCCGGCGGCCAGCGCCAACGCATCGCGATCGCACGCGCGCTGGCGCTCGATCCCGACGTGCTGGTGGCGGATGAAGCAGTCTCCGCGCTCGACGTCTCGGTGCAGGCGCAGGTGCTGGATCTGCTTGACGAAATCCAGAAGCGGCTCGGCATCGCGCTGCTGTTCATCACCCACGATTTGCGCGTTGCCGCACAGATTTGCGACGACGTCGCCGTGATGCAGCATGGCCGTGTCGTGGAACAGGGGCCGGCCGCCGAGGTCCTGACCAATCCACAACAGGCCTATACCCGGGCCTTGCTCGATGCGGCCCCCGGGCGCGGCTGGGACTTCGCGAATTTCCGCCCCGTTTCGGAAGGCATTGGCGCAACGGCCTAAGTCTTTAGCCGTAGTGCCTTGGCCTGGCCTTTCGATACGCCCATGCGGCATGCAAATCCGGAAGTGCTCCACGGCTTGCGCTTGGCGCGACGACACGCTTAACGTCGCGCGCTAGAGCATGATCCGTCGCATCATGATCAATGAAAACGTGTTGAGACCGACTTGATGACCCGCATTGCCGTTGGCGGCTTCCTGCACGAGACCAATACCTTCGCGCCGACGAAGGCAACTTATGACGATTTCGTGCATGGCGGCGGCTGGCCGTCGATGGCGCACGGCGCCGACGTGCTCAAGGTCATGCGCAAGATCAATGTCGGCCTCGCCGGCTTCGTCGAGGCTGCGGAGGCCAATGGCTGGGAGCTGGTGCCGACGATTTCGGCCGCTGCGAGCCCGTCGGCGCATGTGACGAAGGACGCATTCGAGCGGATCGTGAAGGAGATGATCGATGGCATCGCCGCGGCCGGGCCGATCGATGCCGTCTACCTCGACCTGCACGGGGCGATGGTGACCGAGCACCATGACGATGGCGAAGGCGAAATTCTTGCCCGCGTCCGCAAGGTGATCGGCAAGGACCTGCCGCTGGTCGCGAGCCTCGACCTGCACGCGAACGTCTCGCCCGAGATGATTGCACATGCCGATGCGCTGATCGCCTACCGCACCTATCCCCATGTTGACATGGCCGACACCGGCCGCGCCTGCGCGAGACATCTGGCGCTGCTGCTCAAGACCGGCCAGCGCTTTGCGAAAGCGTTCCGGCAATTGCCGTTCCTGATCCCGATCAGTTGGCAATGCACCAACGACCAGCCGACCAAGGGCATCTATCAGAAGCTCGCCGCGCTGGAGAGCGACGCCGTGCCGACGCTCTCGTTTGCGCCGGGCTTTCCGGCCGCCGACTTCAGGGATTGCGGCCCGAGCGTGTTCGCCTACGGCCGGACCCAAGCCGATGCGGACGCAGCAGCCGACCGCATCGTCGCGCTGGTCAAAAGCCATGAAGACGATTTCGACGGCCGCATTTATTCGCCCGACGAAGGCGTGCGGCTGGCGATGGAGCTCGCGCAATCGGCGAGCAAGCCGATTATCATTGCCGACACACAGGACAATCCCGGCGCGGGCGGCGATTCCGACACCACCGGCATGCTGCGCGCGCTGGTGCGCAACAAGGCCAGCGCCGCGACCGGCGTGATCTACGATCCGCAATCGGCCAAGGCCGCGCACGCGGCCGGCGTCGGCGCGACCGTCACGCTCGATCTCGGCGGCAAGTCGGGAATTCCCGGCGACGCGCCGTACAAGGAGACCTTCGTCGTCGAACAGCTCTCCGACGGCAAGTTCGTCGCGCCCGGCCCCTATTATGGCGGCCGCGACATGGACATGGGGCCGTCCGCATGCCTGCGCATCGGCGACGTCCGCGTCGTCGTCGGCTCCTACAAGGCCCAACTCGCCGACCAGTCGATGTATCGCTATGTCGGCATCGAACCGACGTCGCAGAAGATCCTGGTCAACAAGAGCTCGGTGCACTTCCGCGCCGATTTCGAGCCGATCGCGGCAAAACTCCTGATCTGCGCCGCACCCGGCGCGATGCCGGCGGATACCGCCTCGTTGCCCTGGAAGCATCTGCGGCCGGGCATTCGCATCAAGCCGAACGGTCCCGCCTTCACGCCCACCTCCCCATCACGCACCAACGGATAGAGAGACCATGCCCACAATTGAGCGCATCGACAGCTTTGCCGACGAACTCACCGCTATCAGGCGGGATTTGCACGCGCATCCCGAGATCGGCTTCGAGGAAGTGCGCACGTCCGGCATCGTCGCCGACAAGCTGCAGAGCTGGGGCATCGAGGTGCATCGCGGCCTCGGCGGCACCGGCGTGGTCGGCGTGCTCAAGGGCAAGGGCAACGGCACCAAGAAGATCGGCCTGCGCGCCGACATGGACGCGCTGCCGATGGAGGAGAACACCAATCTGAAGTGGCGCTCGACCATTCCGGGCCGCTTCCACGGCTGCGGCCATGACGGCCACACCACGATGCTGCTCGGGTCGGCGCGCTATCTGGCCGAGACCCGCAACTTCGACGGCACCGTGCACTTCATCTTCCAGCCGGCCGAGGAAGGCCTCGGCGGCGCGCGCGCGATGATCAAGGACGGCCTGTTCCAGAAATTTCCCTGCGACGAGGTCTACGGCCTGCACAACGCGCCCGACCTCAACCACGGCGAGATCGCCATCCTGCCGGGCCCGGCAATGGCCGCAGCCGACTTCTTCGACATCAGGATTCAGGGCTACGGCGCGCATGGCGCGATGCCGGAGCGCTCCAAGGACGCGGTCTTGATCGCAATGACGCTCGGACAGGCGTTGCAGTCGATCGTCAGCCGCAACGTCGATCCGCTGCAGGCTGCGGTGCTGTCGATCACGCAAATCCATTCCGGGTCGGCGTACAACGTCATTCCAGGCGAAGCCTGGATGTGCGGCACGGTGCGCTGCTTCTCCGACGAGATCCGCGCGCTGATCCGCAAGCGCATGCGCGAAATCTCCGCCGGCATTGCGGCGGCATATGGCGCCGAAATCTCGGTCGAGATCCGCGACGGCTTCAGCGTCTTGGTGAATCAGGAAGAGCAGTCCCGCGTCGTCGAGGACGTCGCGCGCACCGTTGTCGATCCCGCCAAGGTGATCACCCGCTCGACGCCGAAGATGGGCAGCGAGGATTTCGCCGACATGATGCAGGCCGTTCCCGGTGCCTATTTCTGGGTCGGCCATGACGGCTCGGTGCCCGTGCATAACCCCGGTTACGTTCTCGACGACAAGATCCTGCCGATCGGCGCCAGCATGTTCGCCCGCATCATCGAGAAACGCATGCCGGTAGGTGCCCATGCATAAGGCCACTCAGGACGCCATCACCTCGCTGCACGACCTCTCCGCCGTCGACCTGCTCGCCGGCTATCGTGCGAAGCAGTTCTCGCCGTCGGAGGTCCTGGAAGAGATCATCGCCCACGTGGCGGCATGGGAGCCGCACATCAAGGCGCTGTACCTCTACGATCCCGACGGGGCGCGCAAGGTTGCGAAGGCCTCGACCGAGCGCTGGAACCAGGGTGAGCCCGCGGGCACGCTCGACGGCGTTCCCGCGACCATCAAGGACAATGTCGCAACCAAGGACCAGCCGGTGCCGCTGGGTTCAGCGAGCGTCAAGCTCGCGCCGGCGCTGAAGGACGCACCGCCTGCCGCGCGGTTGCGCGAAGCGGGCTGCGTGATCTTCTCCAAGACCACGATGCCCGACTACGGCATGCTGTCGTCGGGCCTGTCCTCGTTCCATCCCCTTACCCGCAATCCCTGGGATGTCAGCAAGAACCCCGGCGGATCGAGCGCCGGCGCGGGTGCGGCCGGTGCCGCCGGCTATGGCCCGCTGCATCTCGGCACAGATATCGGCGGCTCGGTGCGGCTGCCGGCCTGCTGGTGCGGTCTCGTGGCCCTGAAGCCGAGCCTTGGCCGCGTGCCGATCGACCCGCCCTATGTCGGCCGCGTTGCCGGTCCCATGACCCGCACGGTGGACGACGCCGCGCTGATGATGAGCGTGTTGTCGCGCCCCGACCGCCGCGACGGCATGAGCCTGCCGGCCGCGCTCGAGGTCAACTGGAAGGCGCTGGAGAAGGCACCGCGCAAGCTTCGCATCGGCCTGATGCTCGATCTCGGCGTCGGGCAGAAGCTCGAGAAGGAGGTTCGTGACGTCGTCGTCAAGGCGGCGAAGGCGTTCGAATCCGCCGGCGCCGTGATCACCGAGATCGACGGCATCCTGACCCAGGAGATGCTCGAGGGCCTCGACAATTTCTGGCGTGCCCGGATGTGGGACGATCTCTCGAAGCTGCCGGCCGCCGAGCGCGACAAAACCCTGCCCTACATCCTCAAATGGGGTGCGGCCGGAGCGAAGCTCTCCGGTGTCGACGTCGTGCGCGGCTTCAACCAGACGATGGCGATCCGGGCGGCGGCGGCGAAGCTGTTCTGCGAGATCGACTACGTCATCTCGCCGGTGTCGCCGGTCGTGAATTTCCCGGCTGAGTTCGCCGCGCCGCTCAACGATCCGGCAAAACCGTTCGAGCACATCTGCTATACCGTGCCGTGGAATATGTCGGAGAATCCCGCGCTGTCGATCAACGGCGGCTACGACAAGAAGGGCTTTCCGATCGGCGTCCAGATCGTCGGCCGCCGCTTCGACGACATCGGCGTGCTCGGCATGGGCAAGGCCTTCGAGAGCCTGCGCGGCGCGCAGAAACCGTGGCCGACGCCGCCGAAGAAATAGCGCCTCAACGCAAGTCGCGATGCGCGGAGGCGTTCCCCGCATCGCGCTTCTTCCCAAGGGATGCATTGCCGGGTTATCTGGATGAAGATGCGCATTGCGCTTCATCCAAAAAAACCGAGAGGAAATCATCCCCATGGCGTATGAGACGATCAAGTACGAGGTCGCCGAGCAGATTCTCACCATCACGCTGAACCGGCCCGACAAGCTCAACGCCTTCAACGCCACGATGCAGCAGGAGCTGATCGACGCGTTCGACAAAGCCGACAAGGATGACGATGTCAGAGCTATCATCGTCACCGGCGCGGGCCGCGGCTTCTGCGCCGGCGCGGACTTGTCATCCGGCGCCAACACCTTCGACCGCGATGCGCGGCGCGGGCCGGTGCGGCGGAATGCCGACGGCAGCGTCGACTACAGCGATCCGCAGGTGCGCGACGGCGGCGGCCAGGTGACGCTGCGCATCTTCAAGTGCCTGAAGCCGGTGATCGCCGCCGTGAACGGGCCGGCGGTCGGCATCGGCGTCACCATGCAGCTTGCGATGGACATCCGCATCGCCTCCGAGGCCGCGCGCTTCGGCTTCGTGTTCTCGCAGCGCGGCATCGTGCCGGAGGCCGCCTCGAGCTGGTTCCTGCCGCGCATCGTCGGCATCTCGCAGGCGCTGGAATGGTGCTATTCCGGCCGCGTCTTTCCGGCGCAGGAAGCGCTTGCCGGCCGGCTCGTCAGCAAGGTGGTGCCGCCGGACGAGCTGTTGCCGACGGCGCGGGCGCTCGCCAAGGAGTTCGCCGCCAAGACCGCGCCGGTGTCGGTGGCGCTGATCCGCCAGATGATGTGGCGCATGCTGGGCGCCGACGATCCAATGGAAGCGCACAAGGTCGACAGCCGCGGCATCTACGCCCGCGGCCGTTCCGACGACGTCAAGGAAGGCGTGGTGTCGTTCCTCGAAAAGCGTCCCGCGCAGTTCAAGAACAAGGTGTCGTCGGACATGCCCGACTATTTCCCGTGGTGGCAAGAGCGCGAGTACAAGTGAACGAACGACGTTCCGCGACGTCGACATCAGGCGGCGTCGTCCTGCTGCGCGACATCAGCAGGACGGCGCTTTCTTCGACGACGAGCTACTGAGTCAATTGGTAGGGTGGGCAAAGCGAAGCGTGCCCACCAGGTCTTGCGTTACTCATGGTGGTGGGCACGTCGCTTGCGCTCCTTTGCCCACCCTACGACTCTACGCACTTCACCCAGTCAGCAGCGCCACGCGCCCGATCGCCTTGCGCTCGATCAGGAGCCGCATCGCCTTCGCGTAATCCTCGAGCGGCAAGCGATGTGAGATGTTGGGCCGCACCTTGCCGGCTTCCGCCCACTCGCTCAGCGCCTTGAATCTGACGTCGCCGAGCGCGGGGTTCTTCCGCACCGCCTCGCCGGCGCGAACGCCGAGCACGCTCGCGCCCTTGATCATCAGGAGATTGGTGCGGGCAAGGCCGATGCCGCCGGTGAAGCCGACGACGAGGATCCGCGCGCCCCAGTTGATGCATCGCATCGAGTTCTCGAACACCTCGCCGCCGACGGGATCGAACACCACGTCGGCGCCGCGGCCCTCGGTGAGGCGCTTGACGACATCGCGGAATGGTTCGCGTTCGTAGAGCACGACGTGATCAGCGCCACGCGCTTTCGCAATGGCGAGCTTCTCCTCGCTGGAAGCCGCCGCGATCACGGTGGCGCCGAGCAGCTTGCCGATCTCGACGGCGGCAAGCCCGACACCGCCGCCGGCGCCGTGCACCAGGAGCACCTCGCCCGGCTTGATCTGCCCGCGGTCGATCAGCGCGTGGTACGCGGTGCCGTGCGCCGCGAGAAAGGTGGCGCCTTCAGCATAATCGAACGTCGACGGCACCGGCACAAGTTGCGATGGTGTTGCGACCGTCTCGTCGCAATAGGCGCCGAAGCGCATCTTGACGATCACCCTGTCGCCGACGGCGACATCAGCGGCACCGTTGATCTCGACGACATCGCCGGCGGCTTCCGAGCCCGGCGTGAACGGCAGCGGCGGCTTGAGCTGATACTCGCCCGCGGCCATCAGAATGTCGGGGAAATTGATCCCGGCGGCGCGGATCGCGACACGGACCTCGCCCGGCTTCAGCGGCACCGAGGCGAAGCTTTCCAGGTGCAGACGCTCGGGCGGCCCGAGTTCGCGGCAGACGACGGCTTTCGGCATCAGGCAGCCCGCGCGTTGAGACGTGCCAATGCCTCGCGGATCAAGGGCAGACGGTCGTTGCCGAAATACATGTCGGTCTTGTCGATGAAGATCGTGGGCGAGCCGAAGCCGCCGCGCGCCATCACCTCATCGGTGTTGGCTTTGAGCTGGTCCTTCACCGCCTGGTCGCCAATCCCGGCAAAGAACTTTGCGGCGTCGATGCCGAGCTTGCCGCAGATCTCGCTCAGTACCGCGTCCTGCGAGATGTCCTTGTCGTCGCCCCAATAGGCTTCGAACACGGTGCGGGCGAACGACACCATCTTCTCGTTGCCGAGCCAGATGCAGCCGCGCATCGCCTTGACGCTGTTCACCGGAAACACGGTCGGTGGCATCTTGATCGCAAGTCCCGCCGAGCGCGCCCAGTCGGCAAGATCCTTCTTCATGTAACGCGCCTTCAGCGGCACCGGCTTCTCGCGCTGCGCGTAGACCGACGGATTGACCGTGTTGAAGATGCCGCCGACCAAGATCGGCCGCCAGGTGATCTCGGCGCCGAACTCCTTCGCCAGCGGCTGGATGTTGTGCCAGGCGAGATAGGTCCAGGGGCTGGAACAGTCGAAGAAGAATTCGATCATGGCGTTTCCTTTGTTATGATGTTTGATGCTCTCTGCGTCGTCATTGTTGTCGACCTTCACCTTAGGACATGGCACACAGGCGCTCAATCCGAACCGCCCGGGAGGCTCCCATGTTGTTTCCAACCACGATCGCTGGCTCCCTGCCCAAGCCGGAATGGCTGGCCGAGCCAGACATGCTGTGGGCGCCGTGGAAATCGCAAGGCGCGGAGCTCGCCCGCGCCAAGCGCGACGCCACGGTGCTTGCGGTCAAGCTGCAGGAGGATGCCGGCGTCGACATCGTCACCGAGGGTGAGCAGGCGCGGCAGCATTTCGTGCACGGCTTCCTGGAGAAGATCGAGGGCATCGATTTTGCGCACAAGGTCGAGATGGGCATCCGCAAGGATCGCTATAAGGCGATGGTCCCGCAGGTGGTGGCGCCGCTCAGGCTGAAGGGCCGCGTCCACGACGCCGAAGCCCGCGCCGCACGCGCGCACACGACGAACAAGCTGAAGTTCACCCTGCCCGGCCCGATGACCATCATCGACACCATCGCCGACCGCCACTACGGCGACCGCGTCAAGATGGCCTTTGCCTTCGCCGAACTCTTGAACCAGGAAGCCAAGGCGCTGCAGGCGGACGGCGTCGACATGATCCAGTTCGACGAACCGGCCTTCAACGTCTACATGGATCAGGTCCGCGATTGGGGCATCAAGGCCTTGGAGCGTGCGGCCGAAGGGCTGACCTGCGTCACTGCCGTGCACATCTGCTATGGCTATGGGATCAAGGCCAACACCGACTGGAAGCAGACGCTCGGCGGCGAGTGGCGCCAGTATGAAGAGACGTTTCCCGTGATCGACAAAAGCTCGATCCAGCAGGTCGCGATCGAATGCCGCAATTCGAAAGTGCCGCTGGAATTGCTGGCCGCGCTGCCCGGCAAGATCGTGCAGGCCGGCGTGATCGATGTCGCCAGCGACGAGGTCGAGACCGCCGAGGACGTCGTCAAGGTGATCGAGGCGGTGTCGAAGTTCGTGCCCAAGAGCAACATCATCGCGACCACCAATTGCGGCATGGCGCCGATGCGGCGGGATATTGCCGAAGCCAAGCTGATCGCGCTCGGCGCAGGCGCCAGGCTGGCGCGCCAGCGGCTGGCGTAAGCGCTGCGCCGATAGGTTCAGCAGGGCGCGGCGGCCGCGCTCGGGTGCAGCACCGGCCGGTAGCCGGCCTGAAACGCGCGGACGGTTGACGGCGGCGTCAGCAGCATGGCGGGAGCGGCAGCACCGGCAGCGCTGTAGCCCGCAAATGACCAGCGCAACGTCGTGCCATGGGCGACGAGATAGCTGTCCCCGTTCGCCTGCACCATCGTGCCATCAGGCAACTGGTCGACTGATGTCGGCAGCGGATGCAGCCGCTTCTTGCCGCGATCGAGCCGCTCGACATGCAGCACCGCATCCATCGCCTTGGCGCTGAGATCACCGACGCCGTTGCCCGCCTCCCAGGCGGCGCGAAAGCGCTTGGCATCGTCGCGGCGACAGTAGAAGCAGGGCCGATGCCCGGCGGCAAATGCAGTCGCCTCGTCAAGGAAGAACAGTTCGGTCCAGCTTTGCCGGCTCATCACCTTGCGCCGCCGCCCCCTGAATTCGCAGACGCAGGTGAGCCAGGCCGGCGTCGACCAGCGCTTGTTCAGCAGCGTTCGCGTCGCGGGATTATGGATGATGCCGCGATTGCCGGTGAACATCCCGCGATGCTCGGTGGCAACAATGTCACCGGTCGGCGTGACGCGGTTTTGCAGGGGCATGCGGTGCTCTCGGCGGCGAATGGCGAGTAGCGAATGGCGAATAGGCTATTCGCTACTTCCTACTCGCTATTCGCTCTTGTTCACGCCGCGCCGTCGCGGATCGGCGGCTGGAACGACAGCGCGGTATCCCATGGAAAGAAGATCCAGGTGTCCTGCGACACCTCGGTGATGAAGGTGTCGACCAGCGGCCGGCCCTTCGGCTTGGCGTAGACAGTTGCGAAATGCGCATCGGGGAGCATCTCGCGCACCAGCTTGCCGGTCTTGCCGGTGTCGACGAGGTCGTCGACGATCAACAACCCCTTGCCGGTGCCGCCGCCGAGCTTTGCGGTCTGCTCCGAAATGCCCTTGAGCACTTGCAGATCGCCCTGCTTGTCGTGGTCGTAGCTCGCCACGCAGACGGTGTCGATCACCCGCAGCCCGAGCTCGCGCGCGACGATCGCCGCCGGCACCAGCCCGCCGCGCGTGATGGCAATCACCGCGTGGAACGGCCCGACCTCGTTGAGCCGCCAGGTCAGTGCCCGGCAATCCCGGTGGAATTGATCCCACGAGACCGGAAAGGGCCTGCCGGCCCGTTCCTGCGCGCTTGGTTCCGAATTCTTCTCAACCATACCGTATCAACCCGCCGCTGGCTTCTTCTGTGCGGCCTGCACCTGCTTCAGCATGTCTTTCACGGCGCCCATCGCCGCCGCAAGTTTTTCCGGATCGCGCGAGCGCACCACCAGATTGGTGTTCGGCTTCTGGTTCTCGTCCTGGAACGGATAGCTGCCGATGATCGTGTCGGGATGCGCTTCCGCGATCGCCCGCAACGGGCCGCCGATGTCGCCCTCCCGCGCGTCGGCACGGACCGAATCCGACAGCATCCGCACGCCGGACTTCAGGGTGGGCGCCACGATGTCCATCATCGCCTGCATGATCGTCGGAATGCCGGCCATCACGATGACGTTGCCGAGCTTAAAACCCGGGGCGAGAATGGTCGCGCTCTGGATCAGCTCGGCGCCGTCAGGCACGCGGGCCATCCTGAGCCGGGCCTCGTTCAGATCCTGCCCGCTCCAGCGCTCCCTGAACCGCGCCACCACCTCCGGATGATGGCGGATATCGACCCCGAACGCCTTCGCCACGCTGTCGGCGGTGATGTCGTCATGGGTCGGCCCAATGCCGCCGGTGGTGAACACGTAGGTGTACCTATGCCGCAGCGCATCAAGGGCGGAGACGATATCGGCCTCGTCATCGGCGACGACGCGCACCTCCTTCAGGTCGATGCCGATGTTGGTCAGGTACTCGGCGATGAAGCCGATGTTCTTGTCCTTGGTCCGGCCGGATAGGATCTCGTCGCCGATCACCAGAAGTCCTGCCGTGACGATCTCGCTCATGTTCTCATTCCTTAAACTTGGTCCCCCTGACATTGCCGGTCCAATGCTTTGATGTCACGGGGTTTTGCCGCCGAAATAAGCAGATCTTCGCCGGTTTTTCAGGCAGTCCGCCGGGTCATCCCCGGCAAATGCCGCAAGGCAATGCATACAGCGCTGGCCCGCCCCTTGCTACCATCCCGTCAAGTCATGCACTGTGTCACACGGCTTCGGAGGGCGGCGGGCTTTATGGCAGTTGCGTTCGATGAGATGAACGGCCTCGGCGACGATCTTCGCCCGGCCTACCAGGAGCTCTCCCGCTGGCTCAACGAGACGCCGCCGGACGCGCTCGAATATCGGCGGCAGGAGGCGGAGCTGCTGTTCCGCCGGATCGGCATCACCTTCGCGGTCTATGGTGATGCCGAAGCCCAGGAGCGGCTGATCCCCTTCGATGTCATCCCGCGCATCATGTCGGCGAACGAATGGACGCTGCTGGAAAAGGGCCTTAAGCAGCGCGTGCTCGCGCTCAACTTGTTCCTCAAGGACATCTATCACGGCCGCGACATCCTGCGCGCCAACGTCGTTCCCGAAGATCTGATCTTCCAGAACCCGGTGTTCCGTCCGGAGATGAACGGCCAGCACGTGCCGCACGACATCTACGTCCACATCGCCGGCATCGACATCATCCGCACCGATCCGGAAAACTTCATCGTGCTCGAGGACAATGCGCGCACGCCGTCCGGCGTGTCCTACATGCTGGAAAACCGCGAGATCATGATGCGGCTGTTTCCGGACCTGTTCGCGCGGCACCGTGTCGCGCCGGTGGAGCGCTATCCGGACGAGCTGTTGTCGGCGCTGCGCTCGGTCGCACCGCACAGCGCTTCCGCCGAGCCGACCGTCGCGCTGATGACGCCGGGCGTGTACAACTCGGCTTATTACGAGCACTCCTTCCTCGCCGACAAGCTCGGCATCGAGCTGGTCGAGGGGCGCGATCTCATCGTCAAGAACGATGAGGTGTTCATGCGCACCACCGAGGGGCTGAAACGGGTCGACGTGATCTACCGCCGCGTCGACGACGATTTCCTCGATCCCCTGACCTTCCGCCCCGATTCCGCGCTCGGCGTGCCCGGGCTGATGTCGGCCTATGCCGCCGGCAACATCACGCTCGCCAATGCGGTCGGCACCGGCATCGCCGACGACAAGGCGATCTACTCCTATATGCCCGACATCGTGAAGTTCTACCTCGGCGAGGAGCCGATTCTGAAGAACGTGCAGACCTGGCGCTGCCGGGAAGCGCAGGATCTGTCCTACGTGCTCGACAACCTCGCCGACCTCGTCGTCAAGGAAGTGCACGGCTCCGGCGGCTATGGCATGCTGATCGGTCCGGCCTCCACCAAAGCGACCATCGAGGCATTCCGCGACAAGCTCAAGCGCGAGCCCGAAGGCTTCATAGCCCAGCCGACGCTGGCGCTCTCGACCTGCCCGACCTGCACCGACAAGGGCCTGGCGCCGCGCCATGTCGATCTCCGGCCGTTCGTGCTGACCGGCAGCAGCCACACCACCATCGTACCCGGCGGACTGACCCGCGTAGCGCTCAAGGAAGGCTCCCTCGTGGTCAATTCGAGTCAGGGCGGCGGCACCAAGGACACCTGGATACTCAGTGAGTGATTTGAATCGGAGCATGGCACGGACGGACTCCTTCCCCCTGAAAGGGCAGGGCTATCGCATATGCCCGCTTTGGGCGGCTGCGCACGTACTCGGCCTCGTGGTTCGAGACGCGCCGCAAGCGGCGCTCCTCACCATGAGGGTCTACTATTGTGCCGCAAAACAAGACCTCATCCTGAGGACCCCGCCAAGGGCGGGCGTCTCGAAGGATGGGCCGCAGGGCGCTTTTTTCCCAAATGCAATTTGCCTACCTGAAAGGGGAAAGGTCGGGATGGGGGTCGGCCGCATACGCCGAATGGAGAGAGAACCCCCGGCCGGCGCTGCGCGCCGACCTCCCCCTTTCAGGGGAAGGTGAATTCAAGATAAGTCGCGTTTTGTAGGGATTGTCGCATGCTGTCGCGCACTGCCGAAAACCTGTTCTGGCTGGCCCGCTATGTCGAACGCGCCGAATATCTGGCGCGCACCATTGACGCGACGCTGCGCGTCACCGCCCTGCCCGCGGCCTATGTCGGCAAGACCAACGAATGGGATTCCGCGCTGCTCACCGCCGGCGTCGGCGCGAGCTTCTATGATCACTACCAGGAAGCCAACCAGCAGAACGTCGTCGAGTATCTCTCGTTCTCGTCGGCAAACCCCTCCTCGATCAAGAACTGCATCGAGGCGGCCCGGCTCAACTCGCGCTCAGTGCGCACCGCGCTGACATCGGAGATGTGGGACACCATCAACTCGGCCTGGATCGAACTGCAGGCGGTCTGGAGCAAGGGCCCCGCCAACCGCGAGGAGCTGGCCAAGTTCCTGCGCTTCGTGCAGGAAACCTCGCTGCGCTTCGACGGCTCGGCCTATCGGACCATGCTGCGCAACGACGCCTACTGGTTCTCGCGGCTCGGCGTGCATCTCGAGCGCGCCGACAATACCGCGCGCATTCTCGACGTGAAATACCATGTGCTGCTGCCCGAGGAGGAGCATATCGGCGGTCCGCTCGACTATTACCAGTGGACCTCGATCCTGCGCTCGGTCTCGGCGCTGACGGCCTATCACTGGGTCTATCGCGAAACCTTGAAGCCCTGGCTGATCGCCGATCTGCTGATCCTCAACGACACGCTGCCGCGGTCGCTCGCAAGCTGCTACAGCAACCTGGTGCGCAATCTGGACCAGATCGGCGTCGCCTATGGCCGCCAGGGCGCCGCCCAGCGCCACGCTCGCGGCATCAGAAACCGGCTTGAACACAGCCATATGGACGATATCTTCCAGCGTGGCGTGCACGAGTTCATCCAGGAGTTCATCGCGGATAATTCGCGGCTCGGTGAGATCGTCACCAAGCAGTATCTGATCTAGCCCCAGCTTCGCTGCTCCAGGGATTTCGGGACCGGTGCCATGCGCCTGCGGATAGCCCACACCACCACCTATCGCTACGAGCCGGCGGCCTCCGGCGTGATCCAGATTCTGCGGATGACGCCGGGCAGTCATGACAGCCAGTATGTCGCGGAGTGGCAGATCGACGTCTCCACCGACTCGCGGCTGGACACTCATGAGGACGCTTTCGGTAACGTCACCCACGTGTTGACCCATGGCTCGATCGCCGAGCTCGCCATCCACTGTGAAGGTCTGATCGAGACCCACGACACCGGCGGCGTGCTGCGCGGCACCGACGAGCGGTTTCCGCCGAGCCTGTTCCTGCGCTCCACGCCGCTCACCGATCTCAACCCGGCGATGACGACCTTCGTGCGCGAGTTGCGCGCGGAAGCCGGCAGCGACGTGCTCGGCTTCCTGCACGCGCTGATGGTGCAAATCTACGAGCACATGACCTTCGACGAGGATCCGACCAACAGCGCCACCTCGGCCTCCGAGGCGTTCATGTTGAAGCGCGGCGTCTGCCAGGACTATGCCCACATCCTGATCGCCTGCGCGCGGGCCGGCGGTGTGCCGGCGCGGTTCGTCTCCGGCCACTTCCTGCGCTCGGACGGCATGGTCAACCAGCAGGCCGGCCACGCCTGGGCGGAAGCCTTCGTGCCCGACCTCGGCTGGGTGGGCTTCGACGCCGCCAATGGCATCTGCACCACCGATGCTCACGCCCGCGTCGCGATTGGCCTCGATTACCTCGGTGCCGCGCCCGTGCGCGGCACCCGCTATGGCGGCGGCACCGAGACGCTCACGGTCGCAGTCAAGGTCGACCAGGCCGGGCGTCCCGGGCAGTGGCAGAGCCAGACGCAGTAATAGCCGCCGCCACCAACTCTCCCTCATCCTCTGAGGAGCCGCAAGGCGGCGTCTCGAAGGATGAGGCCCCGGGCGCGATCGTGGCCTCATGGTTCGAGACGCGCGTGCCGCGCTCCTCACCATGAGGGCGAGCATTTTTTATCCAGCCGTATGTCCTCGAAGCGCGGATTGTTGTGCGCGGACTGGCATGCGTTGTCTTTCATCCAAGTTTTCCGTCGGGATCGTCGATGCCGATGCCGGTCTCGCGAACGGGTAGTGTCACGAAACGCGCTCGAGATCGGACTTGAGGACAACCAGGAAACGGGCCGCCTCGCCGCCCGTCACCACACGATGGTCGAAGGTGAGCGATAGCGGCAGCGTGCGCCGGACTGCAACCTGCCCTCGATGCGCGACCACGCGTTCCGAAATCCGCCCGGCACCGACGATCGCCGTCTGCGGCGGCACGATGATGAGATTGGCAAACCGGCCGCCGATCATTCCGAAGTTCGACAAGGTGATCGTAGCGCCGCGCAGCTCTTCCGGAGGTATGGCGCGCGCGATTGCGTCGGCGCGCAGGCGGTCGAGCCCGGCCCGCAGGTCCGACACACTCCGCTCCGCGACGTTGCGCAGCACGGGAACGATCAGCCCGCCGCCGGTGTCGACGGCGATGCCGAGATCGATGCGCTCGATGAGACGGCGCTCTCCCGTGCCGGAATGATACCAGGCATTGAGCGCGGGCTCTGCTTTGCAGGCGGCGCCGATCGCATGCGCCAGACGGATCGTCACGTCCTCGCGCTCTGGCCAATCGTCGATGTCGGCTTCATCGGTCACCGTCGCAGGGACGACTTCCGCGTGCGCGGCCGTCATGCGCTGAGCCATCGCGCGGCGCAAGCCGCGCAGCGGCTCGGCGGGTCCGCCGTGAGAGATCCGCCTCGCGGCCCGCTCGACGTCGGCTCGCGTGATGGTACCGCCGGGCCCGGTCGCCTCGACGAGATCGAGCGCAACGTCAAGCTTGCGAGCGAGGGCGCGCACCGCCGGAAACACGTGAGCTCCCTGCTCGCCGGTCGGCGCCGCAGGAGCTGCCGCCGCGGGCCGTTGCTCGCCGCTGCCAAGTTCGCCCACGATCGTGCCGGTGTCCTGCCCAGCGCCTTCGGCAAACTCCACCAGCGGCGCGCCGACCTTCACGATATCGCCCTTGGCGCCGAACAGGCGCGCGATGCGCCCACTCGACGGCGCCGGTATCTCGACCACCGCCTTGTCGGTCTCGACCGAAACGAGCGGCTGGTCGGTCACGACGTTGTCGCCCTCGTTGACGTACCAGGTGACGATCTCCGCTTCTTCAAGACCTTCACCGAGGTCCGGCAACGTGAACTGGCGCATGGGACGCGGTCCGTTGGTGTTCAGTTGTACTGGCATGCCTTTCGGGCTGCAGCCGCGATGCGTCCGACCGATGGCATGTAGCGTTGCTCGAGGCGGGCCATGGGAACGATCGTGTCGTAGCCGGTCACGCGGGCGACGGGTGCGAGCAGCGACGATAGGCCGCGCTCGGCGATCAGGGCGGCGATCTCCGCGCCAAATCCGCCAGTATGCGCTGCCTCGTGCACGATGACGCAGCGCCCGGTCTTCGCGACCGAGCCGAGCACGGTGCTTTCATCGTAAGGCTTGAGCGTAGCGAGGTCGACGACCTCGGCAGCGATGCCCTCGTCGGCGAGCGCATCAGCCGCGGCCATCGTTTCCTTCAACATCGCGCCCCAGCTCACGAGCGTGACGTCGCGACCTTCCCTCAGGACAAAAGCCGTATCGAGCGGCAAGGCTTCACCGTTGTCCTCCACCTCGCTCTTCGCTGCGCGGTACAGCCGCGTCGGCTCCAGGAACACCACCGGATCGGGGTCGCGGATGGCGGCGAGAAGAAGTCCATAAGCGCGCTCCGGCGACGAAGGCATCACGACACGCAAGCCTGGAATGTGGGCGAGCATCGCCTCGGTGCTTTCGGAATGATGCTCGGGCGCGCGAATGCCGGCACCGTGCGGCGTGCGCAGAACCATCGGACAGGTGAGCCGCCCCTGGGTGCGGTTGCGGATCCGTGACGCATGATTCACGAGCTGGTCGAGGCAGGGATAGATGAATCCCATGAACTGGATTTCGCCGACGGGCCGCAGTCCTTGCGCGGCCATGCCGACGCAGAGCCCGCTGATCAGGAGCTCGGCAAGCGGCGTATCCAGGACGCGCTCCGGACCGAAGCGCTCCTGCAAGCCGACAGTCGCGCGGAAGACGCCGCCATTGACGCCGACATCCTCGCCGAGCACGACCACATCGGGATCATCAGCCATGGCGCGGCCGAGCGCCAGATTGACCGCTTCGACCAACGTGACCTCAGGCATCGTCCTCTCCCGCGAGTTCGCGACGCTGCGCGGCATAGACCTCGGGCAGATCGGCATAGAGGTTGTCGAACATGGTCTCCGCCCGGCGCGTCGGCGTCGTCAAATAGCGCTCCACCGCAGCCTCGATGCGCTGATGGCACTCTGCGGCAAGCTGCTCCTCGTCCGCCTTGGTCCACATCTTCTGCCCGACAAGATAAGACCTGAGCCGCGCGATCGGCTCTTCCTTCCAATGCGCCTGGACTTCTTCGGCCGAGCGATAGCGCAATGCGTCGTCCGATGTCGTGTGATCGCCGAGCCGGTAAGTGACCGCTTCGATCAAGCGAGGACCCTTGCCGTCGCGGGCCGCGGCGATGGCCTCCTCGGCCGCGGCGCGCATCGCCACCACGTCGCATCCATCCACCTGCTCGCCGCTGAACCCTGCGGCGATGGCCTTCTGGGCCAGCGTCTCCGACGCGGTCTGCAGCCGCAACGGCATCGATATGGCCCATTGATTGTTGGTCGCGACGAATACGACCGGCAACTTGTGCACGCCGGCAAAATTCATGGCCTCGTAGACGTCGCCTTTCGAGGTGGCGCCGTCGCCGAACAAGCAGACGGCGACACGTGGCTGCTTGCGCAGCTTGAAGGCATAGGCAACGCCGGCCGCATGCGGCGCTTGTGATCCGACGGGAACGCAGAACGGAAAATCATGGACCGGACCGGAGGATTGATTGCCCCGTTCATCGCCGCCCCAGAACAGCAGGATCTCCTCCAACTTGACGCCCCGCCAGAGCAATGCGCCATTGTCGCGATAGGAAGGTACCAGAACGTCCTCTTCCCGCATCGCACTCGCGATGCCAACCGACACGGCCTCCTGGCCGAGCGAAACGGCGTAGGTTCCCAACCGACCTGTCCGCTGCAATGCAACAGCTTTTCGGTCGAATAGGCGCAACAGCACCATCGACCGATAAAGCTCGACAAGCAGCTTGGCATCTGTGGCGAAGGCGGGAAGCGGTCGGTTCATCGCGCCGTCCGGCGCGAGGTAATTGCGGCGGCGCACCTCAAAGCGCGCAATGATGGGCAGCTCTTCGTTTGCTCTTTTGCTGGCCACGCTCTCTCTCCTGGAGCGGTCCTGCCTCCCACATCCAGCTATCTGGTGTTCGAGCTGCGCCGATGCAATAGCGCGGCGGCTTCGCTTTTCACGCGCTCAGTGGCGGCCGGTTTGCGGCGATCGATCAACGGGATTGCGCGGAGCCTGTGGTTTTCACGCAGTGTCCCGCTGACGCGATGGCCTTGCCACCGCGTTTGCGATCACAACGCAGGGAGCCCTCTTTCTCGACCAAGCGACATGGCGTAATCTGCCGCGAGTTGCCCTTTGAGACGGGACGGGCCGACGTCTCCGTTTGACGGAACGGGCAGCGGTCAGGCCGTCGGCAGGCATCTCAGTCTGAAAGCAGCGCCTGCCTTATGTGGCGCTCCCTCAACTTCAACATGAAGCAGGTTGGCCTGCCGCGTGCGCGGCAGACAAGGGAAATGCATAACCCTTGGAGGACGACATGGCGACATTCATCTTGAGGATCGACTGGACCGACCAGGGAATTCGTAATGTCAAGGAAGCTCCCAAGCGCAGCCGAGCGGCGAGAGAACTCGCCAAGACGCTCGGCGTCGAAATCAAGGAGGTCTATCTCACCTCCGGCGAGCACGACATCCTTCTCCTCGCCGAAGCGCCTGTCGGCGACCACATCACAAAGTTCGCACTTGCCCTCAGTTCTCAGGGAAACGTACGGACCTGCACGTCACGAGCCTGGCCCGAGGCCGAGTGGACGAAGTTGATATCCGAGCTTCCGTAGCGGCTCCGAATGCCCTGATGGGCATCTGCGCGATTCTGATTGACGGGTGCTGTCCCGATCTCGACACCCGGCCGCTCCGCGCGTGCGCCAAAACCCAGCTTTACTCGTGCGACCGAGTATGGACACAGAGCGCACGAGGGCGATGGCATTTATTGTTTATCCAGCCACACGTCCTCGAAGCGCAGGTTGTTGTATTGGCTGTTGTCGTGCGGATGGAAGTTCTTCACATAGGGCTGCCAGCAATTGCCGGCCGATGAATGCAGGATGATCGGCCGTGCCGCGTCCTCGACCAGCAGCCGCTCGATATCGAACACGAGTTGCTTGCGCTTGTCCTTGTCGAGCTCGCGAGACTGCGCAGCCAGCAGCTTGTCGACCTCGGCGTTGCAATATTGCGTATAGTTGCGTTCGGAGTGACAGGAGTAGTTCTCGACCAGATTGCCGTCGGGATCGTCGACGCTGACGCCGGTCACGTTCAGACCGATGGTGTAGTCCTTACGCTGCAAGCGCGAGTACCAGCGCGGCGTATCCAGGATGTCCAGCTCGGCCACGATGTAGATCTTCTTGAGCTGGTCGGCGAGGATCACCGCCGGATCGCGATAGGTCGGCAAATTGCGGGTCTGGATCTTGATCGGCAGCGGCTTGGCGTCGCTGTAGCCAAGCTTCTGCATGATCGCCTGCGCCTCCGCGATATTCTTCTCGATATCAGGCCCGTAACCCGGCAACGTCGCCAGCACGTCAGGCGGCATGCCCCACTCGCCTTCCGGCTTCGCCAGCATCGCGCCGCCGAGCCGCCCGTTGCCCTCGAACAGGATCGTGTTGAAGGCCTTGCGATCCAGCGCCAGCGACATCGCGCGGCGGATATCGGGATTGTCGAACGGCGGATTGACGCGGTTGACCAGCAGATTGATCTGGGTATTGGTCGCTGTCATCTCGCAGATCGCGTTCGGCGCCCGCGCCTTGACGTCCTTCATCAGCGGGATCGTGACGTCGGAGGGAAAGGTGATGTCGTAGTCGCCGGTCGCAAACGCCAGCATGCGGGTGGCGCGGCTGTCGATGGTGCGCACCGTGATCTCGTCGAGATACGGCCGGTCCTTCTTGAAATAATCCGGATTGCGCACGAGCCGGATCGAATCGCCGCGCTTGAACTCGACGAATTTGAACGGTCCGGTGCCGATTGGCTTGGTGCGCATCACCTGCTGTGGCACGTGGCAGGGATAGACCACCGAGAAGGCGCTGGCGAGCAGCGCCAGCAGCCCCGGCTGCGGTTCGCTCAGTTCGAACGTCGCCTCGTCATCACCGTTGATGCTGACGTCCTTGAGCTTCGTGTACCAGACCTTGCGCGGATTGCGCTTGAAGTCCTGGGTCTCGCCCTTGCCGATCAGCATCCGCCAGGTGCATTGCACGTCTTTTGCCGTGAACGGCTGGCCGTCGTGCCATTTCACGCCCTGCCGCAGCTTGAAGGTGAGCCTGGTGTTGGTCGCGTCCCATGACCAGCTTTCGGCGAGATCGGGAGTCACGGTATCGATGCTCTCGTGGACCTTGGCAGGATCGAACGCCACGAGGTTGTTGAACACGGCCGCGAACGGCATCACCGAGGCAATGGTGGATTCCTCGAGGAGCGAGGTCGAGGGCGGATTGTCGTTGTGATAGAGCCGCAGCGTGCCGCCCTTCTTCTGCGCCAATGCTGGGCTTGCCGCCATGGTCACGAGCCCCAACGCCGCAACGCATGCGGCCAGCCTGAACGACATTCTCGCCTCCCGGAATTTCTTGTTCTTGTCGATCACGAACAGTCGAGCACAACGCGGCGCGCGCCGCAACGATGCGGGGCGCGGATCATTGCTCACTACGAGCAACGCAGAGCGGGCACGTCGTCGCATCACTGCGGGTGACGCAGCGCAGTGAACCTCGTTCCGGGGGCGGGGCTCGGGATCGCCGCTCCTTGTTGAGGGCCAGACCAGGCGAGCGATTGCCAGAGCATCGACGCGGTCGAGAGGTCATTAATTTTGACCATTCACAGCATGTTCCGCAGAAGGGAATTAGGGTTGGATGGCATCGTGAAATTGGCTACTAGTCTTACGCCGAGAAGCTCGGACCGTTGGGGACTGGAAATGACCTATTGCTGCGGGATTCTGGTGCGGGACGGCCTCGTCATGATCGCCGATACCCGCACCAATGCCGGCCTCGACAACGTCTCGACCTTTCGCAAGCTCCACATCTTCGAAACCCCCGGCGAACGCATCATGGCGGTCGCGAGCGCCGGCAATCTGGCGATCAGCCAGTCGGTGCTCTCGACCCTGACCGAGGGCATGCAGGACCCGCAAACCGGCGAGCTCGAGACGCTGATGAACGCCCCGACCATGTTCCAGGCGGCGCAGCGGATCGGCCGCGCCATCCGCTCCGTGCACGCGACCGAAGGAGACGCGCTGCGCGCCGAGGACATCACCTTCGATGTTTCCTTCCTGTTCGGCGGCCAGATCAAGGGCTCGCGGATGCGCCTGTTCATGGTCTACACCGCCGGCAACTTCATCGAATGCACCACCGACACGCCCTATTTGCAGATCGGCGAGCACAAATACGGCAAGCCGGTGCTCGACCGCGCCATGCATTACGACGTCGAGCTCTATGAGGCGCTGAAGACCGGGCTGATCTCGATGGATTCGACGATGCGCTCCAATCTCGGCGTCGGCCTGCCGATCGACGTGCTGGTGGTGCGCACTGACGCCTGCGAGGCCGACCTCAACCATCGCATCGAGGTCGGCGAGCCCTATTTCCATGACCTGCGCTCGCGCTGGTCGGCGGCGCTGCGCGCGGCGCACCAGAATATTCCGCGACCGCCCTACAAGACCGAGATCGAAGCAAAAGCCAAGCAAGAGGAAACCAGATGACTGAGGCAGCCAACAAGATCGCCGTCGTGACCGGTGCCGGCACCGGCGTCGGACGCGCCGCGTCGCTCGCTTTGATGAATGCAGGCTATACCGTCGTGCTCGCCGGCCGCCGCCTGGAGATGCTGGAAGAGACCGCCAAGCTCGGACCTGCCGGCAAGAGCCTGTGCGTCACCGCCGACATGACCAGTCCGGCCGCGATCGCCGCGCTGTTCGACAAGGTGAAGGCCACCTACGGCCGGCTCGACGTGCTGTTCAACAATGCCGGTATGGGCGCGCCGCCGGTCAATTTCGAAGACCTGCCGCTGGAGCAGTGGCAGGCGGTGGTGAACACCAACCTCACCGCGCCATTTCTGTGCACGCAGCACGCCTTCCGCATCATGAAGGACCAGAAGCCGCGCGGCGGCCGCATCATCAACAACGGCTCGATCTCTGCGCACGCGCCGCGGCCGTTCTCGGCGGCCTACACCTCGACCAAGCACGCCATCACCGGCCTCACCAAGTCGTCCAATCTCGACGGACGCATGTACGACATCGCCGTCGGACAGGTCGACATCGGCAACGCCGCAACCCCGATGACCGACCGCATGGTCAACGGCCCCGGCGTGCTGCAGCCGGACGGCACGACCAAGCACGAACCGCGCATGGACGCGAAGGCGGTCGGCGACGCCGTCGCCTACATGGCGAGCCTGCCGCTCGACGCCAACGTGCTGTTCATGACCGTGATGGCGACCAAGATGCCGTTCGTGGGACGAGGCTAGGCCGTGTCCGCTCCCTCGCTCCGCTCTTGCGGGAAGAGGGTTGGGGTGAGGAGCTGCCGCCGCAAGACCAGTCAGAGATGAATGAGCGGAAAGCCCCCTCACCCGGATCGCATTTCGCTTCGCTTCATGCGATCCGACCTCCGCCCGCAAGCGGGGCGAGGTAAAGAGCCCCCTACTCCAGCTTCTCCACAGTCCGCAGCGTCGGGAACAGCTTCATCCAGAGCAGCGCGATCGCGATCGTGCCGACGCCGCCAAGCACCGCGGCCGGCACCGTGCCGAGCAGCGCGGCGGTGACGCCGCTTTCGAACTGCCCGAGCTGGTTCGAGGCGTTGATGAAGAGGAAATTGACGGCGCCGACCCGGCCGCGCATCTCGTCGGGCGTCGCCAACTGCACCAGCGAGAACCGGATCACGACGCTGATCGTGTCGGCCGCGCCAAGGACCGCGAGCGCCAGCGCCGACAACCACATCCAATGAGACAGCGCGAACACCACCGTCGCCGCGCCGAACACGATGACCGCCTGGAACATCCTCAATCCGACGCGGCGGCTAATCGTATGCCGCGCCAGCACCATGGTCATCAACAGCGCACCGACCGCGGGCGCGGCGCGCAGGATACCGAGGCCGAGCGGACCGGTTTGCAGGATGTCGCGGGCATAGATCGGCAGCAGCGCGGTGACGCCGCCGAACAGCACGGCGAACAGATCGAGCGAGATGGTGCCGAGAATCGCCGGATTGCGGCGAACGAAGGTGACGCCGGCGAACACATCATCCGATGATGCGCTATTCTTCGCCGGCACCTGCTGCAGCCGGCCGATGCCGCCGGTCAGGATCATCCCGAACAGCCAGAACACCATCATCACGGCATAAGGCACGCTTGGCATCATGGCATAGGCAAAGCCGCCGAGCGCGGGCCCGGTGATGGTGGCGACTTGCGCCGCGCCGCTCGAGATCGCGGTCGCCCGCTGCAGCGAGCCTTGCGGGGCGATCAGCGGCAGCAGCGCCGCGGTCGCCGGGCTTTCGAATGCGCCGGCAATCCCGAGCACGAAGGTGGCGGCGAAGATCTGCACCTCGGAGATGGTGCCGGCGTAGGTGCTCACCGCGAGGAACAGCGCGGTCAGCGCCTCGGCGAGCTGGCAGGCCTGCACCACGCGTTTGCGCTCGAACCGGTCGGCGGCGTGGCCAGCGACGAACACGAGCAGCGCCGTCGGCAGGAACTGAACCAGGCCGACCATGCCGAGAGCGAAGGCGCTGCCTGTCAAGTCGTAGACCTGCCAACCGATCGCGACCGCGCCGATCTGGCTGGAAAAGCGCGACAGGCTGCGCGACGACAGGAAGAACAGGAAGGACCTGTGACCGAGCAGATCGCGGGCGCCGACTGTCGTTGCGGAAGACATCGCCGAGCCGTGGCCGACCGCCTGCAACTTGTCAATCCCGGAGACGTCAACGCGCAACAGCATTGCGCTGCGCGAGGTCCCTGCCATAATCGCGCGACGGGTTTTCGGGGTCTTGATGCTGCAATTGCAATCGGCGTTTGGCGTGGTAGCGCTGCTTGCGCTCGCCTGGGCATTCGGGGAGAACCGCCGCGCGGTGTCGCTGCGTCAGGCCGCCATCGGGCTGGCGGTCACCATCGTCACCGCGCTGGTGCTGATCAAGGTGCCGCTGGTGACAAAGGCCTTCGGCTCGATCAACGATGCGGTCGGCACCATCGCCGCCGCGACGCACGCCGGCACGGCCTTCGTGTTCGGCTATGTCGGCGGCGGCCCCGCGCCGTTCGATCCCAAGGCGCCCGGCACCGACTTCATCCTCGCCTTCCAGGCGCTGCCGATCGTGCTCGTCATGAGCGTGCTGACGACGCTGCTGTTCTATTGGCGCGTGCTGCCGCCGGTGGTGCGCGGCATGGCCTGGCTGCTCGAGCGCACGCTCGGCGTCGGCGGCGCGGTCGGGCTCTCGACCGCAGCCAATATCTTTCTCGGCATGGTAGAGGCGCCGTTGTTCATCCGCCCCTATCTGGCGCAGCTCAGCCGCAGCGAATTGTTTCTGGTGATGACTGGCGGCATGGCGGGCATCGCCGGCACCGTGCTGGTGCTTTACGCCACGCTGCTGGCGCCGCTGATCCCGGATGCCGCCGCACACTTCGTCATTGCCTCGGTGCTCGGCGCGCCGGCCGCGATCCTGGTCAGCCTGATCATGGTGCCGGAGACGACGGACAAGCGCACTGGCGGATCGCTGGACGATCCCGACATCCACGTCTCGTCGACGATGGACGCGATCGTCAAGGGCACCGCGGCCGGGCTCGAATTGCTGATGAACATCACCGCGATGCTGCTGGTGCTGGTCGCGCTGGTTTATCTCCTCAATGCGATCGTCGGCCTGTTGCCGGAGATCGGCGGCGCAAAGATCTCACTACAGCGGCTGCTCGGCTATGCGATGGCGCCGGTGTGCTGGCTGATGGGCCTGCCCTGGTCGCAGGCAGTCACCGCGGGAAGCCTGATGGGCACCAAGACCGTGCTGAACGAGCTGATCGCCTATGTCGACCTGTCGAAGCTCGGCCCCGACGTGCTCGATCCACGCTCGCGGCTGATCATGCTCTACGCAATGTGCGGCTTCGCCAACTTCGCCAGCCTCGGCATCATGATCGGCGGTCTCGGCATCATGGCGCCGGAGCGGCGCGAGGAGATCAATGCGCTCGGCCTGAAGTCGATCGTATCGGGCACGCTGACGACGTGCCTGATGGGCGCGATTGTGGGGGTGTTGACGTGACGACGAAGTCGTCATTCCGGGATGGTCCAAAGGACCAGACCCGGAATCTCGAGGTTCCGGGTTCGATGCTTCGCATCGCCCCGGAACGACAGTATCCTACGCCGTCAACTCGACCGTCTTGAACTCCGCCGGCAGGATCACTTCCAGCAGTTCGACGTCATCGGAGTAATCCAGGATCATGTGCCGGATGCGCGGCGGTTGGGTCCAGGCACTGCCTTGCTGCATCAGCGTTTCGCCCTCGCCTTCCATGTAGGTCTTTACCCAGCCCTTGAGCACGTAGACCATCTGGAATTCGACGTCGTGATAATGCAGCTTCGATACCTCGTCCGGGTTGCAGGGGCCCTGCAGCCGGATCACATGCGCCCGCGCCAGGCCGTGCGTGGCGTCAGCGATGCCGAGGTCGCGATATTTGGCATAGGCGCGCAAGCCATCGGCCTTGAAGGCTTCCTCGCGGTGATGGCTGATGGCGATACGCTGCTTCGGCCGCGCCTTGGATTTGGACTTTGTTGCCGTCTTCGTTGTTGTCTTCCCGGCGGTCGAGACGCGGCCCTTCGACTTGATGGTCTTGCGCGCCGAGGGTTTGGCGGCGCTCCCGAGCCCAGTCCATTTCTTCCTTACCGCGGTCTTGACTGCTGGTCTTGATGCCGGCTTTCGCTTGGCCATTGGTTGCTCCTCCCGTCTTTCATCACGACGAGGCTAGCACAAAAGCCTCTCGGGAGATGGGCGAAAGCACCGGGTACGCGCGAACTTGCCTGCGCGCTCAGGCAGGTGGCCAGATGGTCGCCACGGCACGATTGTGTCGTGGCCCCTCCGCCGGTCAATGCAGCCGGAAGACGCCGTCGACGGCGCGCAGCTCCGCGGGCTTGACCAATTTGGAGTGCGCGACCGTCACCGAGAACAGCGGCCCCTCGAGCTCCTGCTGCCAGAAGGCGAGGAAATCCTGCAGCGCCGGAAATTTCGGAAACAGATCGTAGTTCTGCCAGATGTAGGTCTGCAGCAGCGAGGGGTGATCCGGCATCCGATAGAGAATTTGCGCCGTCGTCAGCCCATATCCCAGCAACTGCTTCCGGAAATCGTCGGAAACAACCCCACCAACTCGCGAGACCATGCCAACCTCCTGTGACGGAGCGCATTCACATGGTGGTCGACCCCACCGGACCACCGGCATGGATGCGCTCACATGAGAGAAATGTGACGCACGCGACTAACCCATCTCAAGCCTGAATGTTTAAAAGGTTGTTGAAATTTCCTGCGTTGGCAGCAGCTTACCGCATCTGCTAATAGCGCCTGGAAGGCGATGGCGGCCGCATTAAGGATGCCGAAATGATCCTGGCAGCGCCCGTCCGCGAGTGCCAAAATTTCTGCTAGAGGCTCTTGCCCGCTGCAACCGCTTGGCCTATCTCCTCCGCAGCCAGTCTGGCACTCGCCAGGCTGGACTGCTAACACTCCAAAATCTACAGCATATACAAATGTTTAGGAGGACTGCATGAAATTCCGTCCGCTTCACGACCGCGTCGTGGTCAAGCGCATCGACGCCGAAGAGAAGACTGCTGGCGGCATCATCATTCCGGACACTGCCAAGGAAAAGCCCTCCCAGGGCGAAGTCATCGCCGTCGGCCCGGGTGGCCGCGACGAGGCTGGCAAGCTGGTCCCCATCGACGTCAAGGTCGGCGACCGCGTCCTGTTCGGCAAGTGGTCGGGCACCGAGGTCAAGATCGACGGCGAAGACCTGCTGATCATGAAGGAAAGCGACATCATGGGCGTGCTCGACGTCCCCGCTTCCAAGAAGAAGGCCGCTTAAGCGCCCCCTCTCCCTCCCTGGTTAAATCTCTCAAGGAAAAACTCAGATGGCAGCCAAAGAAGTCAAATTCTCCGTCGAGGCGCGCGACAAGATGCTGCGCGGCGTCGACGTTCTCGCCAACGCGGTGAAGGTCACCCTCGGTCCGAAGGGCCGCAACGTGGTGCTCGAGAAGTCGTTCGGCGCTCCCCGCATCACCAAGGACGGCGTCACCGTCGCCAAGGAGATCGAGCTCGACGACAAGTTCGAGAACATGGGCGCCCAGATGGTGCGCGAAGTCGCCTCCAAGTCCGCTGACGCGGCCGGCGACGGCACCACCACCGCCACCGTGCTCGCCCAGGCGATCGTGAAGGAAGGCGCCAAGTCGGTCGCCGCCGGCATGAACCCGATGGATCTGAAGCGCGGTATCGACCTCGCGGTCGAAGCCGTCGTTGCGGACCTCCAGAAGAACTCCAAGAAGGTCACCTCGAACGAGGAGATCGCCCAGGTCGGCACCATTTCGGCCAACGGCGACGCCGAGATCGGCAAGTTCCTCGCCGACGCCATGAAGAAGGTCGGCAACGAGGGCGTGATCACGGTCGAGGAAGCCAAGTCCAAGTCGCTGGAAACCGAACTCGACGTCGTCGAGGGCATGCAGTTCGACCGTGGCTACATCTCGCCCTACTTCGTCACCAACGCCGACAAGATGCGCGTTGAGATGGACGACGCCTACATCCTGATCAACGAGAAGAAGCTCTCCTCGCTGAACGAGCTGCTGCCGCTGCTCGAGGCCGTGGTGCAGACCGGCAAGCCGCTGGTCATCGTCGCTGAAGACGTCGAAGGCGAAGCGCTCGCCACCCTCGTCGTCAACCGCCTGCGCGGCGGCCTGAAGGTCGCAGCCGTCAAGGCTCCGGGCTTCGGCGATCGCCGCAAGGCCATGCTGCAGGACATCGCGATCCTGACCGGCGGCCAGGCCATCTCGGAAGACCTCGGCATCAAGCTCGAGAACGTCACGCTGCAGATGCTCGGCCGCGCCAAGAAGGTGATGATCGACAAGGAGAACACCACGATCGTCAACGGCGCCGGCAAGAAGGCCGACATCGACGCCCGCGTTGCCCAGATCAAGGCGCAGATCGAGGAGACCACCTCGGACTACGACCGTGAGAAGCTGCAGGAGCGTCTCGCCAAGCTCGCGGGCGGCGTCGCGGTGATCCGCGTCGGCGGCGCGACCGAAGTCGAGGTGAAGGAGCGCAAGGATCGCGTGGATGACGCGATGCACGCGACCCGCGCGGCTGTCGAGGAAGGCATCGTCCCGGGCGGCGGCGTCGCCCTGCTCCGTGCTTCCGAGCAGCTCAAGGGCCTGCGCACCAAGAACGACGACCAGAAGACCGGCGTCGAGATCGTGCGCAAGGCGCTGTCGGCTCCCGCTCGCCAGATCGCGATCAACGCCGGTGAAGACGGCTCGGTGATCGTCGGCAAGATCCTGGAGAACAAGGCCTACAACCATGGCTTCGACTCCCAGACCGGCGACTATGCCGATCTCGTCAAGAAGGGCATCATCGACCCGACCAAGGTCGTGCGCACCGCGATCCAGAACGCTGCCTCGGTTGCGGCGCTCTTGATCACCACGGAAGCGATGGTCGCCGAGCTGCCGAAGAAGAACGCTGCCGGCCCCGCAATGCCTCCGGGCGGCGGCATGGGCGGCATGGACTTCTAAGCGACGAAGTCATCCCGGACGCGGTGCAGCGCGCAGCGGTGCACCGCAGAGCCGGGATCTCGCTCAACGAAAGCGAAAAATGCAAAACCCCGGCAACGATGCCGGGGTTTTTGTTTGCGGCAAGCCACGTGGGTGCTTGCCGCAGCGCAGCTCATGGTGGGCGCTCTGCACAACCTCACGCTGAAGCGCGGAGTCATCTGACGCTCACGATGTCCACGCTATGCACAGCCACGCCCGCAAACATACCTTGGTCTGAGTTGACAACTTCAAAAAAATTGTTCGCGAGAGTCGCAAACCGAACCGACAGTCGCACGTTCGTCCCGCACAGTAGGATTGGGACTGGATCAAAACTGCTCACCTGGAATCTGAACCGAACACGGAGCGTCAGCTCTCGTGACGCGAGCGAGCGTTGCGGGGAATGCTTTCGCTTGAGAGAGGAACTGCGTCTTGAGTGAAACAGAAATGAAAGTCACAGTGAACGGCACGAATATCTTTGGCATGCCGTTGTCGAGCTTCCCGAAGATCGCCTTGCCCGGCGTAATCGGCGATCTTGCCGAACAGGGTCTTGCCCGCGCGCGGGCCGCATCCGAACAGATGACAGAGACGTTGGGCGAAACATATTCGCGCAACGCACGAGGCGCGGCCGACTACGGGCTGAAGGTGTTTGAAATCTCATACGCCAATGCCGCCTCCGCGCTCGATTTTGTCATCCATCTCGCCGGCAGCAGGTCAGCGAGCGATGTCTTGACCTTGTCCACCGAGCAAACCCGCAAGGCTCTCGACATGGCATCGGACCAGAACAAGGAATTGTGGGCGCTTGGCCAGAAGCTCGCGTCGGACGTGAGTGAGCCGGTCAGGAAGCATTTCGAGAAGGTTCTCCACCCAGCCGGTTAAGAAGGCGGCCCGCAATTCACGTCGAGGATTCGATTGAGGAGGGATCCGGCCGGTTGGAGACGCTCAGTGACGAGCATGTCAGCCCCCACTGCCCGATGCTCTGTCAAGCCGCAGGTGCGCGATGCCCCCCAACTGGTCGCACCGACAAGGCGCCATCCAACCGGCCGGTGCTTTTCTGCAAAAAAACAAAAAGCCAATATCGAGGGAGGGTCACATGGGCATGCTCATGGTCAAATGTCCGCAAACCGCGCACGCGATTCCCACCGGCATCAAAGCCGATCGCGAAAGCTTTGGACGTAGCGCGGTATTTTTCTCGCGCACACATTGCCCATTCTGCCGCACCGATCACGCCTGGTTCGCGCGGGACGCCTGGGTCGCTGAGCCTAGCATCCGTGTGCGGCGGTTCAGTAGCCTGGCGGTCGATACAGATCATTGATGATCGCGATGGAGGGACACCATGGGGCTCATGCAAACCTCGACCGAAACTTCCGTCTGGCTGCTGCAGGCCAGGGATTGTCTCGACGAAGCACGACGGCTGAAGCCCGGCCCAGAGCGCAATGAGTTGCGCGAGACGGCGAAGGTGCTGCGCGAGATTGCAAGGCTGGAGACGGCGTCCAAAGCGGCGCGGGAGCCCGATCGACGACAGAGGAGTTGATCGCGCCGAACCGCGCTCACACCGCGTCGTCCGCTTCCGTTTCCGGCATGAACGGGTCGTCGGTCCGAGCCGCTGCGCGAGGTCGGATCTTGTCGTCCGCGAATATCCGCTCGGCTTCGAGACGCATGACGTGGTGGCATTCGCACGCCACCGCCGATAGCCGCGACCGGTCGATCTCGATCCGACCTCGTTGATCGGACCTGATCGCGCCGCGCGCGCGCAGATTGCGCATGAGCAGCGTTACCGTCGTTCGCCGCACACCGAGGATTTGCGAGAGCGCCTGCTGGGTCAGCGGGAGAATGTCGCTGTCGATACGGTCGCGAAGCTGTAGCAGCCATCGCGCCATGCGGGCTTCGACCGGATGCAGCGCGTTGCAGGCCGAACCGAGCTGAAACTGTACGAGCATCGCCGCGATGTGACGTTGGATCACCCGTCGGATCGCGGGGCTGCGGCCAAAAGCAGCATGAAACCGCGCCGCCGGAAGCCGCGAAGCGGTGCCCGCGGCAGCGACCACCGCGGTGATGCCCGACGGTGACGGGCCGAGCACCGAGAGGCTGCCCACCATCCCTTCGCGTCCGACCACACCGGTCGCGACCGTGTGCCCGTCCGCCATGTCGATCATCAGAAGGATGGCGCCGCTATGGGGAAAGAAGACATAGTCCACCTCTTCGCCGGCCCGCGCCAGGACCGCATCCTGATCGAGCGCCACGGTTTCCAGCTCGGCCCCAAGCAGTTCGAGGTCCGCTGCCGGCAAGGTTGCGAGAAGGCGATTACCGGTTCCGGGAGAAGGCCTCACCGGCGCCGACCCGTGGTGAAGCGACACATAACCAACTCACTCAGACACACGTTCAAAAAACCAACTCCAAACGCTTGGCCGTAAGGCGGAATTTGCTGTAGGCAGTACGCAAACGAGTTAGATGCAATGGGCTGATAGACGCAACACCAAATGTGCCTGCTCGCCCGCGAAAATCGGGGTTCCAATTTCGGCGCGCGGTAAACATCGCAATTCGGTTCAGTGACCGGGTTCGTGACATTGGAGGGGCCGCCCCGCGAGCGGCCCCTCGATTTCATTCCGGGGTTCGCGACGCGAGTGCCTGGAATGACGAGTGGGCTCCAACCTCACGCGCCGCGCGCGACATCCTGGAAGCAGGCGCGCAGCCAATCGATGGTGACGCGCGTTGCGGCATCGCGCTTGAGATGGTTCTGCACCAGCAGCCAGACATCGCGGCGCTTCGGCAGCAGCGTGGCGCGCAGTCGGCGGTCAGCCAGCAACGCCGCGGAACCATATTCGGGCAGCACGCCGGCAGCCTGATGCGACTGGATCAGCGTGCGGATGACGCGGACGTTGTCGGTGACGCAGCGCGAGCGAACTCGCCGCGCTCGCAGGAACTGCATCTCGGGGATGCCTTCGAGCTCGTCGGGATACGCACAGGTCACCGCTTCGTCTGCGCCGACCGCAACCGGCTCGAAGAAATACAGCCGGACCTCGGCGAGCTTCGAGATCGCGAAGTCGCCCTTGTCGGGCTTGCGCAGGCGGATGGCGAGATCGGCTTCCCAGCGCGAGAACTTGACGTTGTCGCTCGAGGTCAGGAACTGCAGCGTCAGCCCCGGATTGGCGCGCAGGAATTCGCTGGCGCGCGGCGCCAGCACCTCCTCCGCGACCGCGTTGGTCGACGCGATGCGCAGCCGCCCCACCGGACCCGGCAGGCTCGCGCCGATGCGGCCGATATCCTCGGCATGCGCCGCCATCGCCTGGACATGCGCCAGCACCATCTCGCATTGCCGGGTTGGCGTACGGACGCCGTCGGCCGCTTCGAACAGCCGCAGGCCGAGCGCACGCTCGATGCGCGCCAGGCGGCGGCCGACGGTGGTCTCGTCAATGCGCAGCCGCGCGCTGGCGCCCGCATAGGTGCCCTCGTCCCTGACGGCCGCGATGATGCGAAGATCGTCCCAGTTCATGGCGGCAGGCTACCTCGCGCGGCGCCTACCTGCAATAACGCAGCCACCGGCTGCAATATCCCTGCATAACGGCAGGAGGCTCCAGAGCTATCCTCGATCAACATTTCTCCGGAGCCTTTCGAACCATGACCGCCGCCAAAACGCTGATGCAGCTTGCCGGTATCGACCTCACCCCGCCTCGCCTCGGCGACGCCTGCCTGGTGCTGATCGATATCCAGAACGAATATCTCGCAGGTCCCCTCGCTTTGCCCGAGGCCAACGCCGCGATCGCGCGCGCGACCGCATTGCTCGCCCGCGCCCGCGAGAGCGGCGCCGCGATCTTCCACATCGCGCATAGGGGACGGCCCGGCAGCCTGTTCGATCGCAGCGCGGAGCGCGGCGCCATCGTCGCACCGCTGACGCCGCGGCCGGGCGAAGCGGTGATCGAGAAGGAATTGCCGAACGCATTCGCCGGCACCGACCTCAACGCGCAGCTAGCCGCGACCGGACGCAAGGAGCTGGTTCTCGCCGGCTTCATGACGCATATGTGCGTCAGCTCCACCGCCCGCGCCGCGCTCGACCTCGGCTTCCGTACCACCATCGATGCCGAGGGCTGCGCCACCCGCGACCTGCCGGACGGCACCGGCGGCACGATTGCGGCAAAGCTCATTCACGACGTCGCGCTCGCCGAATTGTCCGACCGCTTCGCCATCATCGCCCGCGGCAACGCCCTCGCCTGAGACGACCAACATGCTCCAGCTCTATTTCTCGCCGATGGCCTGCTCGCTCGCCAGCCGCATCGCGTTGATGGAGGCCGGCGTCGAGGTGCGCTACCACCTCGTCCATCTCTGGACCAAGAAGGTGCTGGAAGACGACGCCGATTTCCGCGCGGTCTCGCCGAAGGGCGCGGTGCCCGTGCTGGTGCTGGAGAACGGCGAGCGGCTGACGGAGAGCGCAGCCGTGCTGCAATATATCGCCGACCTGAAGCCCGAACTCGGCCTCGCGCCGCGGCCGGGTGAGCTGGATCGCTATCGGCTGCAGGAGTGGCTGAGCTTCGTCGGCACCGAGATCCACAAGGGGTTTCTGTTCCCGACCTTCTGGTACAAGGACGACGCATCGCTGGCCAAGCCGCGTGCCAGGATCGGGCAAACCTTGTCGGTGCCATCGGCCTATCTGGCGGACCGCGAATTTCTGGTCGGAGACCGCTTCACCGTTGCCGACGCGCATCTCGCCTGGGCCCTGCTGTTGCTCCGCGCCGCCGGCGTCGACGTTGCGCAATGGCCGTCGCTGGCAGCCTATCTCGCACGCATCCAGGCGCGGCCGCAGGTCAAGGCCGCCGTCGCCACCGAAATGCAGTTGTGGAAGTCGCTCGCCGCGTGAGCGAGATAAGTGTCACCCGGCGCTACTGAAACGCGACCTCGGCAAAGCTCCGCAGCTTGCGCGAATGCAGCCGCTCGGATTCCTGCTGCTTGAGCCGCTCCAGCGCCCTCAGGCCGATCTCGAGATGCTGGCCGACGCGTTGCCGGTAGAACTCGCTCGCCATGCCCGCGAGCTTGATCTCGCCGTGCAGCGGCTTGTCGGAGACGCACAGCAACGTGCCGTACGGTACCCGGAAGCGATAGCCGTTGGCGGCAATGGCCGCCGACTCCATGTCGAGCGCGATGGCGCGCGATTGCGACATGCGCCTGATCACCGACGGCCCGCTGATCTCCCAGTTGCGGTTGTCGACGCTGGCGACGGTGCCGGTGCGCATCAGCCGCTTGAGCTCGAAGCCGGATACGCCCGTGACCTCGCCGACCGCCTCCTCCAGGGCGACCTGCATCTCGGCGAGCGCCGGGATCGGGACCCAGAGCGGCAGCTCGTGATCGAGCACGTGATCCTCGCGCACATAGCCATGGGCAAGCACGTAATCGCCAAGCCGCTGCGTATTCCTCAGACCCGCGCAGTGCCCGATCATCAGCCAGGCATGCGGCCGCAGCACTGCGACATGATCGGTGATATTGCGCGCGTTGGACGGACCGATCCCGATGTTGATCAGGGTGATGCCGCGATAGTCAGGCTCGACCAGATGAAAAGCCGGCATCTGCGGCACGCGGTCCGGCGCGGTCCCGTTCGTGCCGCCGCCGAGCCGCGCATTGCGCGTGATCATGTTGCCGGGCGCAACGAAGGCGTCCAGGCCGGCTTCGCCTGACGCGAGGCGCTGCTGGCACGATTGCGCGAAGGCATCGACATAGAATTGGTAGTTCGTGAAGATCACGAAGTTCTGGAAGTGCTCCGGATCGGTGCCGGTGTAATGATAGAGTCGGCGCAGCGAGTAATCGACCCGCGCCGCACGGAACAGGGCCAGCGGCTCCGGCATTCCCGGCGCCAGCTCGAACGTGCCGTCGGCGATCGCATCATCCATCGCGGCGAGATCGGGCGTGTCGAACACGTCGCGCAGCGATCGCGTGAAGGCCGAACTGTCGGCAATCGTCAGCGCCGCTTCGATGTTGATGTCTCGCCGGTAGGCAAAGTGGATCGGGATCGGCTCGTTCGACTGGCCGATCTCGACGGCCACACCGTGATTCTTGATCAACAGGCCGATCTGCTCGGTAAGGTAGGTTCTGAAGATGTCGGGGCGCGTGACGCTGGTCTCATGCACGCCCGGCCCCGCGACAAAGCCGTAGGCAAGCCGGGAATCGAGCCGCGCATGCGACGATGTCGTGATGCGCACGAACGGATAATGCGCCCGCACGCGCGTCGTGAACGACACGCCGTTGACATACGCCTCGAAGCGATCGCGAAGGAACTGGGTGTTGCGCTCGTAAATCTCTTCGAGACGGCCGACGGCCGCACCGGCATCGACGAAGGCTTCGGTAGCGAACGGGGGCGGAGTTTCGATGGGCGGTGCAGGAGGCATTTCGCTTCAACCGGTAATGGGCCGTTGAAGTATAACAACAATCGACTCGTTGGTTCCAGCCGGGCCCGGAATGATGCATGTTGTCGGAGTTGTCGGACCGATGGCGTTGGCCGCTTCCGATCGAGCCTCTCAGGATAGCCCAAGAAACGCGAAGCCCGAGCCGGGCCGGACAAAGGGGGTTAACGATGAGCGAGATCCGGCAATTGTCTGCGATCGACCTCGCGCGCCGTATTTCGGAACGACAACTGAGCTCGACGGAGGTCGTGGATGCGCACCTGGCGCGTATTGATGCGGTCAATCCGGCGCTGAATGCCGTGGTCCACGTGTTGGCTGATCAGGCCCGCGCCACGGCAGCATTGGCTGACCGGCGGCTGGCGGCCGGCGAGAAGGTCGGCCCGCTGCATGGCGTTCCCTTCACGGTCAAAGAGAACATCGACATGGCTGGCCTGCCCACCACATGGGGCGTGCCCGCCTTGGCGCAAGCTGTAGTTCCGATGGATGCGCCTGTGGTCGAGCGAATGCGCGCCGCCGGCGCGATCCCCATCGGCCGCACCAATCTGCCAGACATGGCGCTGCGCATCCACACCGTGAGTTCGCTGCACGGACTCACGCGCAATCCCTGGCATCCGGAGCGCACCGCTGGCGGTTCGAGCGGAGGCGACGCTGCAGCACTTGCCAGCGGCATGACTCCCATCGGCTTGGGCAACGACATTGGCGGCTCGTTACGCAATCCCGCCAACGCCTGCGGCATCGCGTCGATCCGCCCGTCGGCGGGACGCGTGCCCGACGCGGATTGCGGACCGATCGATGGCAGCCTGCTGGCCGTCCAGTTGATGAACGTTCAGGGGCCGATGGCCCGCCGTGTCGCCGATGTGCGGCTCGCGCTGCGCATCTTGATGGGAGCGCATCCACGCGATCCGTGGTCGATCGATGCCCCGTTCGAGGGGCCGGCCGCGCCCCGTCCCATCCGTGTCGCGGTCTTGCCCGAGCCCCTCGGTGGACGTACCGATCCGGTGATCGCAGCGACCGTCCGGCGCGCTGCAGAAGCGTTGGCCGATGCCGGCTATGCGGTCGCAGAGATCGCGCCGCCGCGCTACGAGCAAGCGATCGAATGCTGGTCACGCCTGATCATGGGTGACCTCGTGTCGGTGCTCGCTCCAGTGTCACAAATGATGGGTCCGGACGCGATGACGTTCCTGCAGAGCTTCCAGGCACTCGTACCGCCGCTGGCCGACACCACAGCTTGGTCGAACCTCATGGTCGAGCGCCATGGCATCGGGCGAGCCTGGTCGAGCTTCATGGCGGATTGGCCGCTGCTGCTGTCACCGACCTGGACGCAATTGCCGTTCGAGCACGGCGCCGATTCGGCCACAGCAGCAGGCGCTGCGACTGCCAAGGAGCTGATGCGTCCGGTGGTGCCGGCGAACCTGCTCGGGCTGCCATCGGCTTGCGTACCGGCTGGGCGCGATGAAGCGACCGGGTTGCCGATCGGGGTGCTCATCACCGGCCGGCGTTTTCGTGAGGACCAGTGCCTTGAGGCAGCGGAGGCTATCGAGGCTCGGCTTGGGCTCACGACGCCGATCGATCCCGGGCGTTGAAGTGCTCGGTCAGGCTGAAGGTTATAGCGCCGGAGGTACGATCGCCGCGGTCCGCTCGGCCTACTGGATCCTTGCGAGCACGGCGAGGCGGCGGATGCCCTTGTTGCGGTAGGCGTCGAGGAATGCGTAGTAGTTCTTGAACGAGACGCAGCCGTTGGAGTCGCCGTTCGGGCCGAGCATGTAGGTGTGCGCGAGCAGGCCGACGCGGTTGTAGATCCGGCCTTCGCCGCCGATCGGGTTGAGCCGCAGTGCCGGCACGCCGTGGAACAGCGCCTCGCGTGGCTTCAGCTCATAGATGTGCGGCGGTGTCACGCCGATCATCTTCATGCTCGCGGAGCGCGGATCGTCGAGCCGGGAGCCGAGACCCGAATGCGCTTCGAGCCGCGTGCCGTCCGGCAGATACACGGTCTTGGCCGAAATGTCGTAGACCGCGGTCTGGCGGTCATAAGGCGGCGAGCCGCCACGTGTCGGGTCCTGGTCGAGGGTCGAGGGGATGCTGCCGGTGACGTTTGCATCGGCGGACGCGTAGGAGAGCAGCCCGCCGCTCGACTCACGCTTGCCCCACAGCTTCTCGACCATGGTCTGCCGTTCGTTCGACGCGATCGACATCACCGCGGCCTTGGCGCGCGCGGCCATGTCACGCACCGTGACGCCACCGGATCTTGCGGCCGACTTCGACGTGGCCGACTTGGCCTCAGCCCGCTTGGGCTCGGCGGATTTGGGCTCCACGGATTCGGCAGGCGTGTTGAGCGCGACCTGCAGGTTGGCGGCCGCTTCCTTCTTCGCGGCCTCGACCGACCTCGGCGCAGGCGCCTTGGCTTCGGCGACCTTCGCTGCGGCGGCCGGCTTCGGCGCATCGGCCGTCTTGACCGGATCGGTCTGCGGCGCGGCATCGGCCACTACGACGCTGGACGGAACGCCGTCCGGCGAGGCCGCAGCAAACCTTTCGTTAAACATCAGCGCCGGTACGGCGGGCTCAGACTTGGCAGAATCCGATTTGGCAGAATCTGACTTGGCGACCTCGGCCTTCCCAGGTGGAGGCGTCAACGATGCGAACACCTCGTCGAACGACGGCGCAGGCCGTTCAGCGACCGCCACGCGGTGCTTGACGACGGGCTCATCGAGCCCCGCGCTGCTCACCGATGGATAGACACTCGCCGCGAAGATATTGGCGTAGACAGTCCAGGCGCAGCCAAGCACCAATCCCGCCACCGCGGCACTGCCGAGGAAATGCTGAGGGAGAATCCTTCGGGAGGATTTCTTGCGGCGTGGCGCCCCAAGACCATACGCAGTCGCACTCGTACCCATACGCCCGGCGCTCAAAACAGGTCCACCTTGTCCCACTCGACTCGGAGCCGAACGACGTTTCGGCTCAGCGTCTCGCAGGGACGCGGATGCCCATTAAGGCGACTTTTAGTTAAATGCGACTTAACTGGATGCGATCCCCTGCAGCGCGGGAAGTGCCTGTGGCGTGGGGCTTTTTTAAGATCACATTGGATCGCGAAAGCGGATTTTCTGTCTCATCATGGGACATCCGCAGATGCCGCCGGGGGCCAGCGCCGGCAGCGGCATGCGCGGGAAGAATGTCCTTGCCGATCGCCCCGCAATCTCGCGGGGATTTTGCAACAACAATCTCCTCAGTAGGACAGCTTCGGATACCAGTCCTTGCCGCGTCCTTCGGGCGTGGTGTCAAGGATGGTCCAGAGCGGATCGAGATCGGGCGCGCCGCGCGGATCCTGGCCAGGATCGGCGGTGCCCAGCCCCATCTCGCTCGCCCAGAAATGACGGACCGTGCCGTCGCGCCGCGTGAACACGTTGTAGCCGGGCACGTCGGCATCATCCTTGCTGACATAGTCACGTGTATAGTCGCCCGATGCATCGGAGTAGACCTGGTGGCGCGTCCAGCCGCGGGCGTTCTTCGCCTCGATCAGCCGCGCGATCGGCGAACGCGCCACGAAGACGAAGGAGACGCGCCGCGCGACGTCAGGCAGCTTGGCCTCCCATGTGCCCATGAACGACGTGCACATCGGACACAGCTTCTCGCGCTGCGGACCGAACATGTAGCTGTAGATGACGAGCGTCTGCTTGTTACCGAACAGGTCGGCCAGCGACACCGGGCCGGCTTCGCCGATGAACCGATAGGCCTTGGTCACCTCGCCGCCCGGCGGCAACGCACGGCGCACTTCGGCGACGCGCTCGATGTGGCGGCGCAGTTCGATCTCCTCGATGAGCAGCGCCTGGCGGGCACGACGATACTCGGCGCTCTCATTGGGAAAGCGCGTGGTGTTGGCCTTGGCGAGTTCGGCAGCGGGCTTGAGATTGGAACCGGTCATGAGTGGAACCTCGTTTGGTTGACGGGCTTCCTGGAAGACGAGTCGGAGCTGGATGATCCGACATCATCGACAAATGTTCCTACTCCAGTTCCGGTGGCGGTGAGCGATCGAGAACGTCGCCCTTCGGGCCCTCCAGCGCATCGAGCGCATAGGTCTCGATGGTCAGCGGACCGCGCATGCGCTTGGCCTCGGCAACGGTCTCGATGCGGACAAAATCGGCGCGCATCGACGCCGGCACGGCCTGCTCGACCTCATGCACATACAGCAGCTTGCCGGAAAGCGCCGCAGGGCTTGGCTCGGGCATGTTGACCCAGCGGATGCGCTGCCCCTGCTGCACAACGCAGGTGCCTTTGGGCAGATAGAACACCAGCCAGCCGGTGGTGCCGTAATCCGGCGCAAGCACACAGGTCGCGCCGATGCGCACCCGCACCGTCTCGATCTCGTCCGCGAGCTCCTGCCAGCCGACCCCGACGCTCCGCACAGTGGCGTCGCGGCGATAGCCCGACAGGACACCGGTGTTGGCCTGCACGATCAACAGCGCAAACAGCACGACGCCGCTTGGGGCCGCCCAGCGGCGGCAGAAATCGATCGTCCGCTGCTCGCGCGGCGCCCATTGCACCTGGACAGCAGCGACGGCGGCCGCGACCGCGAAGGCCGGATAGACCGGAGCAAACCAGTTGGCCTCGACCCGCGCATGCAGCGCGTGCCAGGCGAAATAGACCACGATGGTCCAGAACATGGTGTTGACGAGCACCCGCGCAGCCATTGCGCCGGCGCGGCGCTTGGAGAGCGCATAGAGTCCCATCACGCCGAGGATGAAGACCAGCGGAGTCGCAAACGCGAACTGGGTCGGGATCAGCTCGGCGATGTAGGTTGGCCGGAAATCCTCGATCCGGGCGCGGCCCATCTGCTTGATGAACGACACCCAATGGTGATCGGCATTCCAGAGAATGACCGGCGCAAACATTCCCAGCGCGACCAGGCCGCCGAGATAGAGCCAGGGCGAGAGAAACCAGCGGCGCTGCTTCGGCACCATCGCAAGCCAGATCAGGATCGCAGGTCCGAAGAACAGCGCGGTGTATTTCGACAATAGCGCCGCGCCGGCGCTGGCGCCGACCGCAAGCCACCACGCGCCGCGGCCGCTCTCCAGCACCTTTGCGAGCGAGAACAGCAGCAGGCTCGCCGCGACCAACAGCGGCGCATCCGGTGTCACGATCAGCGTGCCGACGGCAGCCATCAGCGTGACGTTGAGCAGGATCGTGGCGCCTGCGGCAACACGCTGGCCACCGAACAGGATCGCGGCCGACCGGTAGATCGCCCAGCTCATCGGCAGCGCAAGCAGGACCGAGACCAGCCGCACGCCGAGCGGCGTATCCCCCGCGATCATCGTGCCGAGCCGGATCACGACCGCCACCATCGGCGGATGATCGTAATAGCCGCCGGCCAGCGCCTTCGACCACATCCAGTAATAGGCTTCGTCGAAGGTCAGCGGCGTCCAGGCCGCGGCCGCAAGCCGCAACGCGACCAGCGCGCAGACCACGAGCGCCGTGTTGAGGGCAAGCCGCCCCTCGTTCGGATTCATGTCAACGTCATCGCTTGCGCCAGACGAACAGCCCGGACATCGCGTAGTTCCAGACCACGCCCATCAACGCGCCCGCCGCCCCCGCAAGCCACCAGATCGGTTCCTGATCGTAGACCGAGAACGCGACACCGACATTGGCGAGCAGACCGACGCCGCAAACGAGATAGAACAGCAGCAGGCCGCGCACGATCGCAAAGCCCTTCAGCCGCTGGTCGCGGTAAGTCAGGAAGTTGTTGAGAATGAAATTGCTGGTCATCGCGACGATCGCGCCGGTGGCCTGCGCCTCCGGGAATGGCGCGCGGAACACCTCGAGCGCGATGAAGAGTGCGGCAAGATGCACCACCAGACCGAGCGCGCCGACCATCGCGAACAACAGGAAGCGGAGCGAGATCACGTCATGCGTCAGCTTCGCGAGCACGAGCCCGACGAAGTCCAGCGCAACCATGGAGTCGAGCTTGCTCTCGCCGTGCTGTCGCGCGCCGAACGTGTAGGGGATCTCGACCGTGCGCAGCTTGCCATGCGCGGTGGCGACCAGGTCGAGCAGGATCTTGAAGCCCTGGGTCGACAGTTGCGGCGCGAGTTGCTCGAAGCGGTCGCGGCGGATCATGAAGAAGCCGCTCATGGGATCGGCGATCTCGACCTTCAGCGCGCGGCGCGCGATCTCGGTGGCGAAGGCGCTGGCGCCGGCACGGCTCTTGTTGAAGCCCTCGGCACGATAGCCCTCGATGTAGCGGCTGCCGACCACCAGTTCGGCCTTGCCGCTCTGCAGCAGGGCCAGCATCTGCGGGAGCTGGGCCTCGTCGTGCTGGAGGTCGGCATCGATCACCGCTGCATAGGGCGCGCTCGAGGCGAGGATGCCCTCGATGCAGGCGCCCGACAGGCCGCGCCGGCCGATCCGGCGGATGCAGCGGACGCGGGGGTCCAGCCGCGCCAGACCGCGCACCACATCCCAGGTTCCATCGGGTGAATTGTCGTCGACGAAGATGACTTCCCAGGCCACGTCCTTCAACGTCGCGTCGAGGCGCCGGTACAGGACCGTGACATTGTCGCGTTCGTTGAAGGTCGGGACGACGACCGAAAGTTGCGGCAAACCAGCGGCCTGCGACGGGATTTCGGGGCCCGGTTTGATGGCGTCATTCATGAGCGCCAGCGTATAGCCGCAGCCTCTCCCGCTGCCAAGGCGGACGGGGACCAAACACATCTCGGAAGGCGGGAAAACGGGGTCGAAATACCCCCGGAAATGCCAACGACCACAACAAGGGGCGCGCGTACATCCGGCGCAGCCAGCATTGTCGTGGTCGTCCCGGCGCCGGAGCCCTTGCGAGCTGCAACGTCGCCGTCCAATGCCAGATAGGAAGGCGCGGGGCAGTCCGCAAGGGCCAGGCTCGCTAGTTGTTCGGGACTTCCCGGATCACCGGGCCTCGTGGTGTCGGAGCGGGTGCGGGCTCCGGGGCGGGGGCCGCCTGCTGCTGCGCCGGAGCGGGCGGCGGCGGATTATGGATCTGGCTCGGCGACGGCCCGTAGATAAACGCCGCCGCCAGCACGACGGCCGCGACCAGGGCGCCCAGAAAGCCTGCCATCGATTGAGAACTCATGCCGGATCGTCCCTCGCCTGTGGGCCGATTGATATCAAAAATCGGTCAGGCGCAACAGGACTTGGCTGTCTATTTGGCCGCCGCTCCGCGCCGGACGAACGCGTTCACGATGTCCTTCTGCGCGAGCTCGATAGCGCGATTGGCGGTCGCCAGATTCGCGTCGGGTCCCTCCTTCGGAAATTGCAGCGACAGGAAATCGATCAGCGACACCCGGAAATTCTGCCGCTCCGAGGCGCAGACGCTTGCAATCAGCGAGGTGAACTCCTGGTCCGACATCGTCTTGTTGCTGTCGCGGGGATATTCGCGGGCGAGACAATTCCAGTAAGCGTCGCGGCCGCTGACCGCGAGCTTATGTGCATCGTCGACCTCGTCGGCAACAGCGGCGGAGCAGGTGATCAAGAGGACGGCTGCGACCAGCATGCGCATTATTGTTCTCCCGTTCGTCGCATCCTAACGAAGACCGATCAACACGATAAGCATCGCCGCCGCAAATCTGGCGAACTGGCCAATCACGATTATTTTGACTAGTCTGACCGCTCCTTCCTTCTCGCGATGAGTGCAATCGTGGCCCAAGCTCCCAGCAAGACAACCAAGACGGACGCAGGCAACATCTATATCGGCATCGGCGGCTGGACCTTCGAGCCATGGCGCGGGGTGTTCTATCCCGAGAAGCTCGCGCAATCGAAGGAGCTCGCCTATGCGGCATCGAAGCTGACCTCGATCGAGATCAACGGCACCTATTACGGCTCGCAGAAGCCGGAGAGCTTTCGCAAATGGGCCGGCGAGGTGCCCGATGGCTTCATCTTCTCGCTGAAGGGACCGCGCTTCGCCACCAACCGCCGCGTGCTCGCAGAAGCCGGCGATTCCGTGAAGCGCTTCTATGATTCGGGCGTGCTCGAGCTGAAGGACCGGCTGGGGCCGGTGCTCTGGCAGTTCGCGCCGACCAAGAAGTTCGACGGCGCCGACTTCGGCAAGTTCCTCGAGCTGTTGCCGCGCAAGCTCGACGGCCGCGCATTGCGCCATGTCGTCGAAGTGCGCCATGACAGTTTCTGTGTGCCCGAGTTCGTTGCGCTGCTGCGCGAGTTCGAGATTCCCGTGGTGTTCGCCGAGCACGGCAAATATCCCGCGATCGCGGACGTCGTCGGCGACTTCGTCTATGCGCGGCTGCAGAAGGGCAATGACGAATTGAAGACCTGCTATCCGCCGAAGCAGCTCGACGCCTGGGCCAAGCGCTTTCAGGACTGGGCTAGTGGCGGCGAGCCGGACGACCTGCCCCGCGTCGACAAGGGCAAGCCGAAAAAGGCCCCGCGCGATGTGTTCGCTTACGTGATCCACGAGGGCAAGGTCCGCGCGCCGGCCGGTGCGATGGAATTGATCGAACGCGTGAAGTGAGCGGCGATGGCGAGAGCGAAGACGCTGTTCACCATCGGCTATGAGCAGACCCCGTCGAAGGCAGTGCTGGATGAGCTCGAGCAAGCCGGCGTCAAGCTGCTGGTCGACGTCCGCGCCATCGCCTCGTCGCGGCGGCCGGGCTTTTCCAAGACCCAGCTCGCGGCGGGCCTCGATGAACGCGGCATCGCCTACGTCCATCTGCGCGGCCTCGGCACGCCGAAGACTGGCCGTGAGGCAGCACGCAGCGGCAAGTATGAGCTGCTGCACAAGATCTATTCGGCGCACCTCAAGACCACGCAAGCCAAGGAAGAGCTCGACGAGCTGTCGGCGCTGGTGAAGAAATCGGGCCCGGTCTGCATCCTCTGCTACGAGCGCGACCACCAGCACTGCCATCGACGCTGGATCGCGGAGGCGATCGAGGAGCGCGAGGGCGTCAGGATCGAGAACCTGGTGGCGCCGCAGGTTTAGCTCACGAAGGCGTAGACGTCGGCTTGGGGTATGAGCGGAAACGTTCTGCTCGCTCAATCAGAATATTGCCGGTTTGGACCCGAAGCGGAGGTCGCACCGCGTTCATGCAAAATTGAGCACTTGGCACGATGCGGGTTGACGGAACGATCCGGCACAACCTAATGCTCCACTCCGGCTTCGTAACGTTCACGTTCCCATGAATTTAGCGCGTATTGCAGTTTCTGTCGGTGTGCTCCTCGCTGTCGGCACGGCAGCCGTACTGGTGTTGGTCGCCCCTCCGCTCGCCTGTCCCGAATGGCATCCGCGAGGTTCCTCTCACTCTCTTTGGTTGGAGTTCGTTGGCACGGCTCCGCTTCTAGCATTCGCATGTTACGTCGTTCTTCGCTGGGACTGGTATCTGCGACGGGTCGTCGAAACGGATGAACAGGTCTACTTGCCTGCACACTATGTCTTGACAGCGATCTGCATCGCTGGCGCTGGAATTGCCCAGCTTCCCCTATTGTTCGTGATTGACTGTCTGACCCGATACTAGTTGCGGAGCGTCGGATGCGCGTCTTTGTTTACATCGGTGTAGCGCTGTGGATCGGTATGGGCGTCATTATCTGGGTGTGGAATATGATTTTGCCTGCGCAGATGGTGAACAATCTCGTTCCGAAGCCGGAGCAGCGGCACCTCTACGGGGGACGCCAGTTTCAGAAAGACCCTGCGGACTACACAGAAGTTGGCCAACAATATCTCAAAAAGGCGAAACGAGCTGAGCTTGTTACTTTGGCGTAATTGCCCACGCCTTTCCTGGTTATCTGGATCGCAAGCCAATTTTAGTCTCGGTCGCCGACCGTTTCGTTCGTGCGGAGATTTCCGGAAGTGGCCCTTCTCGGACCGCGCACAATATCCGCTCCTTCGCCGCTGTTGGGGATAAGCGAACATCGCGGACTTATAAGCACGAGCCTCGAGCATGATGAGATCCGGCTCGCCTGAAGCGGTCGGGGGCTTACCTCTCCCTTGGGAGAGGTCGGCGCGTAGCGCCGGGTGAGGGAATACGGTCTCTCGTTAACACCGCGGCCCCTCACCCGATTTGCTACGCAAATCGACGCCTCCCCGTCGGGGCCCCTTCGGTGAACCGCATCTGTGGCGAAACCGATTCAGCTTGGCTTCATCCCGTTTTAGCCCTCCGCGCCCCGCACGTTCAGCGCCCCTTCCATCATTTTCACGCAGCCGCCGCCGACATGCACCGATGCGACCGCCCCGCCCTGCTTGCGCACCCGCGTCAGCAGCAAGCTTGGCCGGCCCATATCGACGCCCTGCCCGATCCGCAACCGCAACTCGCCGTCGCGCAGCGGATCGATATCCGCAAGCAGCGCCGCCGTGGCCGCCGTAGCGCTGCCCGTGGCGGGATCCTCGGACATCCCGCTCGCGCCCGGATGGAACATGCGCGCCTGCAGATCCAGCGGCTGCTCGCTTGCCGGCACGTCGCGTGTGTAGAAATAGAGGACATCACGTCCGATGCGCGCCCGCGCCCTGTCGAAGGCCGCGGCATCCGGCCGGGCCCGTTTCAGCGCCTCGCGCGAGGCGATCTCCACCGCCAGGAACGGCAGCCCGACCGAGACGACTTGCGGCGCGTGACGATCGGTTCTCACATCGCTTGCCGACAGTGAGAGGCACGCGGCCGCCTCGGCCGCGCTCACCTCGTTGGTCCGCTGCAGCTTCTCCGGCGCGGTCAGCTCGGCGCCGATCACGCGCCCGCCATCGGTGAGGATCTCGACAGGCACCAGCCCCGCCTTCTCCTCGAAGACCAGCCGCGCCGGGGCCTTTGCGGCCTGTGTTGCCAGTACGAACGCCGTGCCGACATTGGGATGGCCCGCGAACGGAATTTCCGAGCGCACCGTGAAGATGCGCACTTGGGCATCGTGCGCCGAGTCCTGCGGCGGCAGCACGAAGGTCGTCTCGGAATAGTTGAACTCGGTCGCGATCGCCTGCATCTGTGCCGTCGAGAGCCCGCCGGCGTCGAGCACCACGGCGAGCGGGTTGCCGCCGAACGCCTGGTCGGTGAAAACGTCGACGGTGATATAGCGCCGCTGCATCTTTCCTGTCCTCACGCTTGCCGATCGTCATCGACCGGACGCTCGGATCGTAACACGGGCGAGAGAACGCTCTTCAGAGCATTCGGTGCAATCAAGTCTTGGACCCGAAACAGCTCGCGCAGCGATGCCGGTATGCCTACCCCAATTGCCAGACCGGGACAGGGCGGTCGTAGCCCCTCACCGGCACCTCGCCGCGCGGCACGGCATCCTTGCCGTGGTCACCGAGCGCATCGCGCACCGCGGAGGAGATCAGGAATTGCGAACCGAGCTCCTTGTTGAGCGCCTCGAGCCGCGCGGCGAAATTCACGGTGTCGCCGATCACGGTGTATTCCTTGCGCCGCGGCGAGCCGATATTGCCGGCGACGACCTCGCCAACGTGAACGCCGATGCCGATCCGCAGCGGCCAGCTCGACGACTCATTGGCGCGCTCGTTCGCCGCAAGCATCTCGCGCGCGGCCGCGACCGCATGCTGTGCAGCATCGCCTGACTCAAGCGGCGCGCCGAACAGCGCAAGAAAGCCGTCACCGAGAAACTTGTTCACGATGCCGCCATGGCGATCCAGGATGTCGACCAGCACGGCGAAGGCGCCGTCGAGCCGGTCCACCACCTCCTGCGGCGAGCGCGTGCGGGCGCTGGCGGTGAAGCTGCGGAAGTCGACGAACATCACCGCGACGCGCCGGATGTCGCTCTCCGTACTCGCCCCTTCGGCAATCAGCCGTTCGACCACCTGCGGCGAGACGTGCTGACCGAACAGATTGGTAATGCGGTCGCGCGCCGTGGCAGCCGCGATGCTGGCCTCGAACTGCCGGCGCAGTTGCATGCCGACCGCGCCGGCGAGCACGCCGCAGATCAGGACGATCGTGCTGCGCGCCGCGTGATAGTAGACACCCTGTTCCGCCGCGCCGGGTCCTGCGGGGTGGAAGAACACCGCCATGTAGAACAATTCCGACGCCGCAACGAAGCCGGTAAAAGTCGACAGCCAGAAATCGAGCCGCAGCGTCGAGAGAATGATGAAGACGAAATAGACCAACGGCGCCACGAAGCCGAGCGCCTGCTCCGGCCCCATGCTGTTGATGTGCATGCCCAGCACGACGGTCGGCAGCGACGTCTCGACCACGACGCCGATGTAGCGGCGGATCACCGGCAAGTCGCGTCCCTTGCGTATGTGCCAGGTGATCGCGCCATGCACCCACAGTTCGAACAGGATCAGCGGAATGATAACGTAGAAGACGTAGACGGGGCTGAGATTGCCGCGCCAGACGCGGCTGACCGCCTCGGGCGCGAGGAAGTCAATGGCGAGACTGACTGCGCCGAGCACGACAGCGGTACCGATCAGCACCCTGATGCGGAGCAATTCCGTGCGCATGACCTCGCGCATCAGCGCGTGATGGAAGTCGGCCGATACGGACGCGAGTTGCACCGCAGTTTTCTGTTTGCGCCAGAGCCCGATCACTTCCTAACCCGTCATCCCGGGGCGATGCGTCGCATCCAACCCGGACTCTCGAGGTTCCGGGTTCGTCGCTGCCGCGACGCCCGGAACGACGATAACCAACTTCTCACATCCTAAGCTCAATCCAGCGTGCGGCGGAAGCGTGTCACCGCGACCGTCATCGCGAACAACATCAAGGCGGCAAGCGCGATCGTGTCATATTGCAGGTTCTGCATGCCGGCGCCTTTCAGCATGATCGCACGGACGATCCGCACAAAATGGGTCAGCGGCAGCACCTCGCCGATATATTGCGCCCAGACCGGCATGCCTGCGAACGGAAACATGAAGCCGGAAAGCAGGATGCTCGGCAGGAAGAACATCATCGAGAGCTGCATCGCCTGTAGCTGGTTCTGCACGATGGTCGAGAAGGTGTAGCCGATCGACAAGTTGGTGGTGATGAACAGCGTGGTCAGCAACCCGAGCAGCAGCAGACTGCCGAGGACCGGCACGCCGAACAGCAGGACGCCGATGCCGATGATCAATGCGGCCTGCACGAAGCCGACGATCACGTAAGGAATGATCTTCCCGAACATCACCTCCACCGGCTTGATCGGCATCGACAGCAGGCTCTCCATGGTGCCGCGCTCGATCTCGCGCGTCACCGAGAGCGCGGTAAAGATCAGCATGGTCATGGTCAGGATGGTGCCGACCAGGCCGGGCACGATGTTGAGCCGCGATTCCGCCGCCGGATTGTAGCGGGCATGAGCGCGGATCTCGAACGGCATCTCGGGCGGATCGCCGATATGCAGATCGTGCGCCAGCGCAGATTGCACCAGCGGCCCCAGCGCGCCCAACGCCGAACCGGCCGCCACCGGATCGGTGGCGTCGGCCGCGACCAGCAGCGCCGGCTTGTCGCCGCGCCGCACCGCGCGCTCGAACCCGCGCGGGATCTCGACGCCGAACAGCACCTTGCCGGACTGCAAGAGATCGTCGAACTCCTCGACGTTGTGCACCTCGCGGGTGAAGCGGAAATAGGCGGTGTTCTCCATCGCCTTCAGGATCGAGCGACCGAGGTCGGTGTCCTCCTGCAACAGCACCGCGGTCGGCAAGTGGCGCGGCGTGGTGTTGATGGCGTAGCCGAACAACAATAGCTGCATCACCGGGATCATGATGATCATGGCGAACGATACGCGGTCGCGGCGAAGCTGGATGAATTCCTTGACCAGCATCGCATAGCTGCGCCGCCAGAAGCCGAAGGCCGGCTCCCTTTGTTCGCCATTTCGGGTCGTATCAGTCGCGCTCATTGGAAATTGTCCTTCGAGCGCCCCATCAGATCGATGAAGACATCTTCAAGCGACGGCTCGCTTGCCTGCCAGTGCCATTTCGCATCGTCGCGATACGGCGCAATAGCCGCCTCAAGCGCCGCCTTGTCGCGGCCGGAGACGTGCAGGCTGGTGCCGAACGGCGCCACCATGTCGATTCCGGGCTTGCCGGTCAGCTCGGCCGGCAGGCCGTTGAGATCGTCGCCGGTCACCGTGTAGGTCGATAGCGCGGAGTTCGCGATCACCTCGTCCACGGTGCCGCGGACCAGGAGGTGGCCGTAAGCGATATACGCGATCTCGTGGCAGCGCTCGGCCTCGTCCATGTAGTGGGTCGAGACCAGCACGGTGAGTCCTTCGGCGGCGAGCGCGTGGATCTCGTTCCAGAAATCGCGCCGCGCCTTCGGGTCGACGCCGGCGGTCGGCTCATCCAGCAGCAGCAGTTGCGGATTGGGCAGCGTGCATGCACCGAGTGCCAGCCGCTGCTTCCAGCCGCCGGACAATTCGCCGGCGAGCTGTTCCTCGCGCCCTCTGAGCCCGATCCGGGCGATCATGTCGGCTGCGGCGCCGCGCGGGTCCGGCAGGCCATAGAGCCGCGCGACGAATTCGAGGTTCTCCCGCACCGAGAGATCCTGGTAAAGGCTGAAGCGCTGGGTCATGTAGCCGACCTTGCGCTTGATCTTGTCGGCGTCGCGCCGGATGTCGTAGCCGAGGCAGGTGCCGCTGCCGCTGTCGGGCGTCAGCAGGCCACAGAGCATGCGGATCGTCGTGGTCTTGCCGCTGCCGTTGGGGCCGAGGAAGCCGTAGATCGAGCCGCGCTTGACCTGCATCGACAAGTCATGGACCACCTCGCGCCCGCCGAACGATTTGGACAGGCCCTCGACATCGATGGCGATGCCAGGTGCGGTGGACCGCGCGTTGGTCGAGGCGCCGTTCATTGCCGGTCCGCCACCGGAGTCTTGGGGTTGAAATAGATGCTGATCGGCTGACCGACGCGCAGCGCATCGGGGCGGCTTGGCCGCGCCTGGATCAGGTAGACCAGCTTGTTGCGCTCATCGAGGCTGTAGATGACGGGCGGGGTATATTCGGCCGTGGTGGCGATGAAATAGATCTTGGCGGTGAGATCGGCGGCGCAGTTGTCGCAGGTGACCCTCACCTCGTCTCCGATCGCAAGCTTCGGCAGCTCGCTCTCCGGCACGAAGAAGCGCAGCTTCATGTTGCCGGGCGGCATGATCGACAGCACCGGCCGCTGCGCCTGCACCATCTCCCCCTCGCGGAAATAGATCTGCTGGACCGTACCGGCGATCGGCGCGAAGCCCTTGCGCCGGTCCAGCCGGGTCTGCGAGGTCTTGACGCGGGCCTCGGCCACACGCAGCGACGAGACCGCGGAATCCAAAGTCGCCTGGGTGCCGGCGCCGGTGTTCCTCAAGGACGCAGCGCGGTCATAACTCTGCTGCGCGTTGGCCAGCGTCGCATTGCTCTGGTTGAGATCGGCCTTCTGCAAATCGTCGTCGACGGAATAGAGCAGATCGCCCGGCTTGACCTCGTCGCCTTCGCGCACATTGAGCTTGATGACCCGGCCGGATTCGTCGGGACTGACGAAGATCATGTCGGCCTCGACCCAACCCTGGAAGCCGGGATCCCGCGTATCCTTGCAGCCGGCGAGCACCGCCGTCAGCGCGAACACCGCCAGCAGCTTCACCGCGTGCGACGAGGTCATGACGCCCTCCGTTCGCCGAAGATCAGATCGAGATGAACCCTGAACATCGCGATCGCGTCCAGCGGCGCATGCCTGGCGAACAGGCTCTGCCAGATCACCGCGACGATCGCGGGCGCGACGAGCAACTGGGGGAATTGCGCAAGCTGTTTCTGCCGGATCTCGCCACGCGCGATCCCGAGCTGGACCAAGGCGGTCATGCCCGCCAGCCCCTTCGACACCACCTCGCGGAAATAGAAGTCGGCGAGCGCCGGAAAGCGCGGTCCTTCGGCCACGATCAGGCGGATGATGTCGGCGCGCGGAGTCGCGACGATCTCGCGGATAAAGGTCTCCGCGAACCGCTCCACCGCATCGCGCACCCGACCTGCGATGGCGGGCGGCGCGGCCATCCGATCGATCAAGGGCACCAGCGCGGTACGGATCAGCTCCTCGAACATCGATTCCTTGTCCTTGAAGTGCAGGTAGATGGTGCCCTTGGCGACCCCCGCCCGCTTGGCGATGTCGTCGAGCCGAGTTGCGGCAAAGCCGCGCGCGACGAACTCCTCCATCGCCGCCGCGACGATCGCGGCGCGCCGCTCCGCCGATCTCTCGGAGCGGTTCGCGGCTCGCGCGGCACCCAGCGGGTTCGGCGAGGTCACCTTCGGGACATTGGCCGAGGCGGCCCTCGCGATGGTCCGGCGGCTTGCGGCGGGCGTTGCGATCGATGGTTTGTTGCGCTTTGCCATAGTCACGTTATGACTGACTGGTCAGTCAGTGTCAATACCGGAAGATCGGAATACCCCGCCGGGTATCCCGGGGTCTGCCGCCGGGTATCGAGGGATCCCGCGCCTGTCGCCGCGCAACTACGTCTCGCGACAGGGTTCGTGCGAGCTTTGCGTAACCGGAGCAATCCCGGCTCTCCCTGCGCGACGGGTTACGGCTTATAGGTGCTCGCCCCGGCGACCACTCGTGACGATCGCGAAGCGCCCCTCAGGCGGGCGAGACGGGTGAGTCACCATTACGATAAACCGAACTATTTTTGCGCGAGGCGCTTGCCACGTCGGGCAGCCCAGTGACTGGCGCGTCAGGGACGCACCGGTGGGCGGGTTCCCTCCCCCCTTGCGGAGGAGGGTTAGGGAGAGGGGTAGCCACACGACGCGCCCTCTCCGCATTCGTCACAACGACAGGCAAACGACGTTGCGAGCACACTGTCCACATCGATGATCTCGCCCGCGGCTTACCCCTCTCCCCCAACCCTCCCCCGCAAGGGGGGAGGGAGCCCGAACAGGGGTGCTCACCTTACACGAGCTCACATTGACGCTCACGCTCGACACGCCATGCATCCATTGCTAGCTGTGAAACTTCAACCCATCGAGAATCTTGTCGACCACCTTGCGCTCGGCGCGGATGGCGAGACCGACGAGATTGAGATCGGCACGCGCGACCGCCCTCACCGACTCGCGGTTGGCGGCGTCATGTGTGGTCTTGAACATGTCCTCGGTGTAGAGCGCAGGCACCACGTTGCGGGTGAGCGCGCGCTCCAGCGCCCGCAACAGCGCAGGCCGATCAGCGCCGTAGATCAGGATCGGCTGGCCGATCAGGGACAGATATTTTGTCCCCGAGCCGTCTTCGTAATTCTCGCCGACGCATTCCGGGTAGGAAGCCGCGATACCGCCGGACAGAAAGGACGCGACGTTGAGCTTCTGCCAGACTTCAAGGTCGTTGCGGATCACGACCGCGATCTTGGTGTCGAACTGCATGGCGCAAATGTAGCGGAAGATCATCGGACAAGACCAGCACAATGCGCACATGGCAGATGCCGCGGCATGGCGAGAGCTGCCCCGAACCTGATCTCGGAGCGGCTGCCGACACGTCCGCCTTGGTCGCGCAAAGCCGTTCGCACCGAGAAGGAAGGCAATGGTCAGTTCCTGGGCCGTGTAGTAGGTTCGGCAACCACCAGCATATTTCGAGGCATTGCATCATGATCAGCAAGGCCGATGTTGTTGAAGACCATTCGTGGTCTGAATCTGAATTGCAGACCGAAGCCGCCTGGCACTACCGTCACTTTTGCGGCGCCGTCTGAGTAGCATTGCACCCCGGATGTCGCTGCGCTCATCCGGGCCACGTACCCCAATCGAAATAGTGGCGTACGCATCGAGCGTATGGCCGAAACGCATTTCAACCCACGCTGGGGAAACACCCAAGATGAGCAACTGGATACATAATCTTTCAGTGCCCTGGATGGCGCTGGTGATCTTTGGCTTTACCTATCTTCTTGCCATCCTGGTTTTCGCAGTCGTTACGATCCTGGCGACGAAGGAGCGCGCGGCTTCATTCAAATCGATCTCGCCCGGCATATTGCCGGTGCTTGGCATCCTGTTCGGCCTGTTCGTCGCTTTCGTCGCGGCACAGGTCTGGGGCGACAGCGACCGTGCCGGCGCGGCGGTGAGCCGCGAAGCGAGTTCGCTGCGCGCGATTGTGCTGCTCGCCGGCGCCCTGCCGCCGGAGCAGGCGACGCGCGTGCGCGGCCTCGTACGCGACTACATTGAGCGGACGGTCGCCGAGGAATGGCCGATGATGGCGCTGGAAGCGGCCTCGCTCAAGCCGGCTCCTCCCGCCCTCACCGAGGCGCTGCAGCTTGTGGTCGCGATTCCGACGCAGAGCTCGGGCCAGCAGACGGCGCAGCGCGAAATCGTCGCCGCGCTGGAGTCGGCGCTGGATGCGCGGCGACAGCGGATCATCATCAGCCAGTCCGAAGTCAATCCGGTGAAGTGGTGGTGCCTCTATTTGCAGGCCATCTGCGAGCTGCTGGCGATCGCGCTCGTCCACTGCGACAACCGGCTCGGATCGGCGATCGCAATGGGACTGTTCGCCAGCGGGGTTGCAACCGCGGTGTTGCTGATCGCCGCGCACGACCGGCCGTTCACCGGTGAGATCTCGATTGCGCCCACGCCATTGCTGCAGATCATGCCGGACAAGGAGGCAGGCCGGTAGCCGCTATAGCGGCCCACAGCCACCGAACGTGGTAATTGCGCGAGGCTGTGGCCGCTATCCCACCGACAACAATTACCCGCGCCGTGCGGCTTCGAGTGCCTGCGGGGTGTCGATGTCGAGGAAGGCGCTGTCGCCTTCAACCGGCACCTCGGCAACCGCCTCGGCGTGCTTGGCGATCAGATGGCGGGCGCCGACGTCGCCGTCGAGCGTCATCAATTCCTTGAAGAAGCGGCGCGACCACAAGACAGGATTGCCGCGGCGGCCCTCGCTGACCGGCACCGCGATCAGGTGGCCGCGGTCGGGCGCGAAGGTCTCGATCAGACGATCGATCAATTGGGCCGAAATCAACGGCATGTCGCCGAGGCAGACGATGGCGCCATCGGCATTGTCGGAGACCGCCGTGATGCCTGCTTTCACGGAGCTCGCGATCCCGCCGGCGAAATCCGGATTGCGGACGAACTTCACCTTGAGACCGTCAAGCGTCTGCTCGACCAGTTCGCCCTGATGCCCGGTGACGACGATCACCTCCGACGCCTTGGAAGCCAGTGCCTGCTCGGTGACGATGCGCACGAGCTTCTTGCCGTCGATCTCGGCCAGCAGCTTGTTGGGGCCACCCATCCGGGTCGAGCGCCCGGCCGCGAGCACGATTGCCGCGACGTTGCGGTTGCCCTCGGTGTCCGGAACGGTGCGCGGCTGTGGCCGCGTCACAATCTCCATCAGGAGGCCGCCGACGCCCATGCCGGTGAGATCTGATCGCGTCACCTTGATGCCGGCCAAAAGCCGCATCAGCACCCAGTCGAAGCCGTTCTCGACCGGCGAGCGCGCGCAGCCCGGCGCGCCCAGCACCGGGACGCCGCCGGCACTGCCGATCAGAAGCAGATTGCCGGGATCGACGGGCATGCCGAAATGCTCGACCGCGCCGCCGATCTCGGTGATAGCGGCCGGGATCACGTCGCGCCGGTCTGCGATCGCGGAAGCACCGAACACGATGACAAGCTCGGCCCCCAAGCCGAGCAATTCCTTGATCGCGGCCGCAAGCGCCGCCTCGTCATGCGGAATGCGCCGCTCGGCGATGATCGCGGCTCCCGCCGGCGCCAGCCGCTCCGCGGTCACCCGCAGCGTCTTGTCGATCACCTTGGGCACGAGGCCCGGCAGCATCGTCGAGACCACGCCGACCTTCTTGATCACGTAAGGCGCGATCCGCAGCGTATCCTTGCCCGCCACCGCAACCGCCGCGTCGCGCAGCCTGGCTTCGACGCCGAACGGGATCAGCTTGACGGTCGCGATCATCTCGCCTTCGACCACCGGCTTAAAGGCCGCGAGCGTGGCGAAGGTGATGGCCTCGTCGACGCCGTTGATGCGGTCGACCGCGGCGCGATCGACCACCAGCACGCCGGGGCGCGCCGCGAACAGATTGGCGCGGCCGGTGAAGGCGCGCTCGACATTGACGCCGTCGCCCGCCACCGCCTGTGCGATGCTGGCGGCCGCGACGTCCTCGGAGACGTCGCCCTGCTCGAGCCGCACCACGACGATCTCGTTGACGCCGGCCTTGGTGAGCGCCTCGACCTCCGCGGGCCCGATCGTGGTGCCTTTCTTGAGCACCAGCGAGCCCTGGCGGAGCGTGTGCACGGTGACGCCGCCAATCGCGTCGGCCGGACTGGCGGGACCGAACTTCATGCCGCTTCTTCTTTTTCTTTGGGCGGAAGGCGCAACTGCGCGGTGATCTCGGCCATGATGGCGACCGCGATCTCCGCCGGCGACACCGCGCCGATGTCGAGGCCGATCGGCGCGTGGATGCGCGCGATGTCGCTGTCCTTCGCGCCCTGCGCACGCAGCCGCTCGGCGCGCTTGGCATGGGTCTTCCGCGAGCCCAGCGCGCCGATATAGAAGCAGCCGCGATCGAAGGCGTGCAGCAGCGCCGGATCGTCGATCTTGGGATCATGGGTCACCGCGACGAAGGCGGTGTAGGGATCGATGTTGAGCGGCGGCAGCGCGACGTCGGGCCATTCCGCGATCAGCGGCACGTCGGGAAAGCGCTCGGGGCTGGCAAAGGCAGTGCGTGGATCGACCACCGTGACGTCATAGTCCAGCGCGCGCGCCAGCGGCGCCAGCGCCTGGCTGATATGGACCGCGCCGATGATCACGAGCTTGGCGGTCGGCGCGTAGACGTTGAGAAACAGCTTCTTAGCCCCGACCTCGACATTGCCGCTCTTGCCCATCCGCAACTGCTTTGCAAGCTCGGCGTGGAGCGGATCGGCAGCGATGTCCTTGGCTTTCACCAGGCGCTGCTCGCCGTTCGAGGTGTCGGTGACGACGATGACCGGGCGGCGCGCGGCCCGCTCGGCATTCAGTTCTTTCAGGGTTTCGAGCTTCACGGCTAGCCGACCTTCTCGACGAACACGCGGATGGTGCCGCCGCAGGACAGGCCGACATTCCAGGCCGTCTCGTCGGCGACGCCGAATTCCAGCATCTTGGGCTGGCCGCTCGAAATCACGTCGAGCGCCTCGGTGACCACAGCGCCCTCGACGCAGCCGCCGGACACCGAGCCAAGGAAGGTGCCCTCGTCATTGATGACGAGACTGGAGCCCGCCGGACGCGGCGCCGAGCCCCAGGTGTCGACCACGGTGGCGAGCGCCACGCCGTGGCCCTGCTTCTGCCAGGTCTCGGCGGCCTGAAGAATGTCTTCGTCGCGGTTCAGCATGGCGGCCTCCTGTTCGGATGCTTCTTTAGGCTACGGAGCGGATCAGGCTGCGATGATGCGCCGGCGGCGGGGATGACAGCGCCTCGATCAGCCCCTTGATGGAGGTCAAGTTATGCACCGGGCGGAATTCGTCAACGTGGGGCAACATCATTTTGATGCCTTGGGCCTTGGCCTCGAAGCCGGAGTAGCGCAACAGCGGGTTGAGCCAGATCAGGCGGCGGCAGGAACGGTGCAATCGGTCCATCTCGAAGGCCAGTTTGGCATCGGCCTCCCGTTCTAGTCCATCGGATATAAGGAGTACGATCGCCCCCTGCCCCAGCACCCGGCGGGCCCAGAGCTGGTTGAAGCTGTGCAGCGAGGTCGCGATCCGCGTCCCCCCGGCCCAATCCTCCACCGAGGACGAGCAGCTCGCCAGCGCCTCGTCCGGATCGCGCTGCCGCAACGCCCGCGTCACATTGGTGAGCCGGGTGCCGAACAGGAATACCGAGACGCGCTTGCGGGCATCGGTGATGGCATGCAGGAAATGCAGGAACAGGCGGGTGTATTCGCTCATCGAGCCGGAGATATCGAGCAGCGCCACGATCGGCGCCGGCTTCTCGATCCGGCCGAGCTTTCTGATGTCGATGATCTCGCCGCCGGTGCGCAAGGAGTTGCGCACGGTGCGGCGCATGTCGAGCCGCAAGCCCCGCATGTCCGGCTGGTAGCGGCGGGTCACGAGCTCGGCCTGCGGCAGCCGCATCAGGGCGATCTCCCTGACCACCTCGGCGATCTCGGCCGCAGTCATCTGCGCGAAGTCCTTCCTCTGCAGCACCTCCTTGTCGGACACCGAGAGCTTCAGCTCCTGCTCCTGGGCCTGCGGCCGCTCGTCGCGGGTGGCAGGCTGCGACATCGCCTCCTGGACGCGGCGCGAGGCCGGCGGTGGCTTCTTCTTGGCGTGGTCGGGCAGCGGCACCGAGTCCAGCATGCTCTTCCACTCCTCGGCGGCGCGGAAGAACAGGTCGAAGGCCTGGCGGAAGATCAGCGCGTGCTCGTGGCGCTTGACGAAGATCGCTTCCAGCGTGGCGTAGAAATCCGCGCGGTTGCCGACCTCGATCAACTGCAGCGCATTCAGCGCGTCGATCACCGAGCCGGGACCGACCGGAAGCCCGGCCGCCCTGAGCGCGCGGGCAAAGCCGATGACGTTGTCGGCCATATGCCCGGTCGGCGGCGCAAGGTGATTGATCGCCATGTTGTCTTTGCCTCGTCATTCCGGGGCACGCGCAGCGTGAACCCGGAATCTCGCGCTACAAACTCCAGATTCCGGGTTCGCACTTCGCGCGCCCCGGAATGACGGTTGCAACGCGCGAGCTAGATGTCGCTCGTCGCGTCCTTCAATGTCTTCTGCAGCGCATCGCCCTGCATGCGCGCGATATCGTCCTGGTACTTGAGCAGCGCGCCCAACGTGTCGCCGACCACCTGCGGCGTCAGCGAGCGCGCGTCGAGCTCGGACAACGCGGTCGCCCAATCGATGGTCTCGGCGACGCCCGGCGACTTGTAGAAGTCCTGGTTGCGCAGCGCCTGCACGAAGCGGACGACCTGCTGCGACAGCTTTGCCGAGATGTTCGGCACCCGCGACTTGACGATCGCGAGCTCGCGCTCGGCGGTGGGATAATCCACCCAGTGATAGAGGCAGCGGCGCTTCAGCGCGTCGTGGATCTCGCGGGTGCGGTTCGAGGTGATGATCACGATCGGCGGCGCCGGCGCCTTCACGGTGCCGAGCTCGGGGATCGTCACCTGGAAGTCGCTGAGGATTTCCAGCAGATACGCCTCGAACGCCTCGTCGGCGCGGTCGAGCTCGTCGATCAACAGCACCGGGGGACCCGCGACATCGGGCTCGAGCGCCTGCAGCAGCGGTCGCTTGATCAGGAAGCGCTCGGCGAAGATGTCGCTAGCGAGCTGGTCGCGGTCGGTGTCGCCGGAGGCTTCCGCGAGCCGAATCGCGATCATCTGCGCCGCGCTGCTCCACTCGTAGACGGCGGAGGCGACGTCGAGGCCTTCGTAACATTGCAGGCGGATCAGCTTGCGCCCGAGCGCTGATGACAGCACCTTGGCGATCTCGGTCTTGCCGACGCCGGCCTCGCCCTCGAGAAACAGCGGCCGGCCCATGCGCAGCGCGAGATAGGTCACTGTCGCCAGCGACCGTTCGGCAAGATAGCCGCGCGAGCTCAAGAGCTCCACGAGCGCATCGACGGAAGTGGGAAACGCCGATGCACTCATGGAACGGCCAATCTTGAAGCAGGAGTTAGCAAAATCACGCCTTGGTCTTTAGCCCTTGGCGGTCGCGGCTTCCACGGCCCTGCGCGCCAGGACGCCGATCAGATGCGCGCGGTATTCCGCGCTGCCGTGCAGGTCGCTGTTCAACCCTTCGGCCGGAACGGTCATGCCGTCGAGCACCTTGTGCGAGAAGCGCTTCTTCAGGGCCTCCTCGAACGAGGTGACGCGGAACACACCGTCCGAGCCGGCACCGGTCACCGCGACGCGCACGTCGGACGGACGCTTGGCCACGAACACGCCTACCAACGCGTAGCGCGACGCCTGGTTGCGGAATTTCACATAGGCCGCCTTCTTCGGCAGCGGGAACATCACCCTGGTGATGATCTCGTCCGGCTCCAGCGCGGTCGAGAACAGGCCCTGGAAAAACTCCTCGGCCTTGAGACGGCGCTTGTTGGTGACGATGGTCGCGCCCAGCGCCAGCACCGCCGCCGGATAGTCGGCGGTCGGATCGTTGTTGGCGAGCGAGCCACCGATGGTGCCGCGGTGACGCACGGCCGGATCGCCGATCCCGCCGGCGAGCTCGGCGAGCGCCGGGATCGCCTCGCCGACGATCGGTGAAGTCGCCACATCGGCATGCTTGGCGGTGGCGCCGATCACCAGCGAGCGGCCCTTCATCTCGATCGTGTCGAGACCTTCGATGTGCGAGAGGTCGACCAGATGCGGCGGGCTTGCCAGCCGCTGCTTCATGACCGGCACCAGGGTGTGACCACCGGCGATCAGCTTGGCGTCCTCGTTCTTCACCAGGAGGTTGGCGGCCTGCCGCACGGTCCCGGGACGATGATATTTGAATTCGTACATTGGAATGTCCTGATCGCGTGTCGCGATAGTTACTGGAGCATGATCTGTTCGGAAAACCGCTTCACGCTTTGCGCTAACGCGGCCCTCCGGGGCCGGATCATGTTTTAGGCGATGTCCGACTTCGCCATCGCCTTGGCGCCGGCGGCGATCGAAGCGACGATATTCTGATAGCCGGTGCAGCGGCAGAGATTGCCTTCCAGCTCCTCGCGGATCACCTCATCGCTGAGATCGTGGCCCTTGCGATGGACCAGGTCGACCGCGGTCATGATCATGCCGGGCGTGCAGAAGCCGCACTGCAGGCCGTGATGCTCGCGGAAGGCCTCCTGCATCGGATGCAGCGGCGCGCCGTCCGGCGCGAGCCCCTCGATGGTGCGGACCTCATGGCCGTCGGCCATCACCGCGAGCGTCGTGCACGACTTCACCGCCTTGCCGTCCAGATGCACGACGCAGGCGCCGCACTGCGAGGTATCGCAGCCGACATGCGTCCCCGTCAGCCGCAGATTTTCGCGCAGAAACTGAACCAGAAGGGTACGGGGGTCGACGTTCGCGGTAACGGGATTGCCGTTCACGATCATTGAAATCTTGGCCATCAGCACTCTCTTATCTGCCCTGCCGCACATCGGCAGAACAGGCGGTTTAAAATCATTCCAGACGGCATAATATGGGCGGGCCCCCCAATGAGCAACCTTTCGAGCCACTCATCCAGGGCATGGCCGGACCGGTGTGATCCAGTCTGGCGTCAGGGCTAACCCTGCACCGCCTTGGCAAAATTGGCAAAGAATTCGTCGGCCAGTTTCTTGGCGGCGCCGTTGATCAGGCGTTGGCCGAGCTGGGCGAGCTTGCCGCCGATCTGGGCCTCGACGTTGTAGCTCAGCAGCGTGCCGCCATCCTTGTCGGCCAGCGCGACGGTGGCGCCGCCCTTGGCGAATCCGGCAACTCCGCCCTCGCCCTCGCCTGATATCTTGTAGCCGTTGGGCGGGTCGAGATCGCTCAACGTGACCTTGCCCTTGAAGCGGGCCGAGACCGGTCCGACCTTCATCTTGGCTGTGGCGCGGAAGCCATGCTCGTCGGTCTTCTCGAGCTCCTCGCAACCGGGGATGCAGGCTTTCAACACCTCGGGATCGTTGAGCTTGTCCCACACGGTCTGGCGCGCCGCCGCAAGCTGGACTTCGCCGGTCATCGTCATGGCCATGGGGGACCCTCCTTGTCGCTAGAACCTTCGTCTTTCCAACTAAAGCAGCCGGCGAACAAAGGAAAGGGCACCTTCGGAGGATGAGCGATGCATATTCGCAACCGCAGCAAGACGATCTCGCTATTCACAAAATTGCGTAATCGACGTTGTGGTTGGATAACGTCCGCGAGCCGCGGCCAGGCATTGGCACGGGCGCGCCGGAGTGGTTAGGTCGCACGCCATGAGCACAGCCCTCTCTCCCCTGCTTGCGCCGATGCTGTCGAGCGCCGCGATGCGCGCGATCTGTGACGACGCGGCTTACCTGCAGAACATGCTGGACTTCGAGGCCGCGCTGGCCCGCGCCGAGGCCGCCCGCGGCGTGATTCCCAAGCAAGCCACAGGGCCGATCGGCGCTGCCTGCCGGGGCGAATCAATCGACCGCGACGCGCTGGCGGACGCCGCGACGCGATCGGGCAATCTGGCGATTCCCCTGGTCAAGGCGCTGACCGCCAATGTCGCCAAGGCCGATGCCGAGGCGGCCCGCTACGTGCATTGGGGCGCGACCAGCCAGGACGTGATCGACACAGCAACGATGCTGACGGTGCGCGCCGGGATCGACCCGCTGCTCGCCGATCTCGATCGCGCCGTCGCGGGCTTTGCCAAACTGGCACGCGCTCATCGCAGCACCGCGGTGGTGGCGCGCACCTGGCTCCAGCACGCGCTGCCGATGCCGTTCGGATTGAAGCTCGCCGAATATGCCGCGGCGCTGCACCGTTCCCGCACGCGGCTGCGACGCCTGCGCAAGGAGACTCTGGCACTGCAATTCGGCGGCGCCGCCGGGACGCTGGCCGCGCTCGGCGACAAGGGGCTTGCGGTCGCCGAGCAGCTTGCGAACGAATTGGACCTGCCGCTGCCCGCCGCGCCCTGGCACACCCATCGCGACCGCATCGCGGAGGTGGCCGCGGTGTTCGCGATAACAGCGGGCACCTGCGGCAAGATCGCGCGCGACGTCTCGCTGATGATGCAGACCGACGTCGCCGAAGCCTTCGAGCCAGCCGGTGTTGGCCGCGGCGGCTCCTCCACCATGCCGCACAAGCGCAACCCGGTGGCCGCGGCGAGCGCGCTCGGCGCCGCCACCATGGCGCCCAACTTCGCGGCGACGATCTTTGCCGCGCAGGTTCAGGACCACGAGCGCAGCGCCGGTCCGTGGCACGCGGAATGGCCCACCCTGCCCGCCTTGATGCTGGTCACCTCGGGCGCGCTTGCCGCGATCGTCGATCTCGCCGAGGGGCTGGAGGTCGACGTGGGACGGATGCGCGCCAATCTCGACGCGACCGGCGGGCTGATCATGGCCGAAGCGGTGGCGATGGCGCTCGCCGAGACAATCGGCAAGAGCGATGCCCATCATGTGATCGAGACCGCCAGCAAGCGGGCTGTCGCAGAGAAGAAGCATTTGCGCGAGGTGCTGAGCGCGGATGCAAAGGTCACCGCGCATCTCGATGCCGCTGCAATCGCAAGATTGTTCGAGCCGATGGCCTATCAGGGCGCTTCGCAGATGCTGATCGACCGCCTGCTGGCCTCGCTGGATGAAAAGTAGCAAGAATGGGATTGCCGGGCTTGACCGGGCAATCCATCGCAAGAGACTCTTCGCTAGATGGATGCGCGAGGGAGGAAAGACGCGCTTCGCGCTTTCGCCGCGCGTGAAAGGATTAAGCCGATGCCAATGATCGACGCCGATGGATGCCTGCTCAATGTCCAGGTCGACGGCCGCGACGGCGGCCCGACGCTGATGCTGTCGAACTCGCTCGGCTGCACCCTGCAGATGTGGGAGCCGCAGATGAAGGCGCTGACGCAGATGTTCCGCGTCATCCGTTACGACCGCCGCGGCCACGGCAAATCGAGCGTGCCGCCCGGCCCCTACTCGATGGAGCGCTTCGGCCGCGACGTGCTGGCGATCCTCGACGACCTCAACATCGAGAAGGTGCACTGGTGCGGGCTGTCGATGGGCGGCATGGTCGGGCAATGGCTCGGCGCCAACGCGCCCGAACGATTCGGCAAGATCATCCTCTCCAACACCTCCTGCTACTATCCGGATCCGACCAACTGGCTGAACCGCATCAGGGCGGTGAAGGAAGGCGGCATCGCAGCGGTCGCGGACACCGTGATCGCCGGCTGGCTGACCGCAGATTTCCGTGAGCGCGAGCCTGAGACCACGGCGCGCCTGAAGGCGATGCTGCTCGCCTCTCCTGTTGCGGGCTATCTCGCCTGCTGCGAGGCGCTCTCCACACTCGACCAGCGCGCGCTGCTGCCAAAGATCAAGAGCCCGACCCTGGTGATCGCGGGACGGCAGGACATGGCGACGCCGGTGTCGGCGGCGGAAATGATCCGCAGCGGCATCCCTGGCGCCAGCATGACGCTGCTCGATGCCGCGCACATTTCCAATGTCGAGCAGTCACACGCTTTCACCGAGGCCGTGGTCGGCTTCCTGACGCAACGCTAACAGCCAAGGGCGTCATTGCGAGGAGCGTAGCGACGAAGCAATCCATGCTTCCGCAAGTGGTGAGATGGATTGCTTCGCGGAGCCTGTCATCCGGCGGCGCTCCGCGCCGACCGGGTGGCTCGCAATGACGAAGGAGACAGCCATGGACGACAACCAACGCCGCGATGCCGGCATGACGCAGCGCCGTCAGGTGCTCGGCAACGAATGGGTCGACAAGTCGATCAAGAACCGCAACGCGTTCAACACCGACTTCCAGGACCTGATCACCCGCTATGCATGGGGCGACATCTGGACGCGGCCGCACTTCGATCATCGCACGCGGCGCCTGCTGGTGATCGGCACCATGGTCGCGCTCGGCCAGTGGGACGAATTTCGCCTGCATGTGCGGGCGGCGCTCACCGAGGGCGGCTTCACGCCGGACGATATCAAGGAAATCCTATTGCAGCAGGCGATCTATTGCGGCGTGCCGGCTGCCAATCACGCCGTCAAGGAAGCCAATGCGATCATCGCCGAATTAGGGCTGCTGAAGGGATAGCTTGCCGGCCGGCGCTGATGCCTTGGCAGCGCCTGCATCGACAGGAGACCTCACCGGCTTCTCGACCAGCATCACGATCGCGGTGCCGAGCAGCATCAGTAGCTCGGCGGCATGCATGCGCAGCGCTTCCAGCTCGCCGACGTTCGAGGCCAGCAGCATGCTGGTGAAGCTGAGCACACTGCCGAGGCAGAGCGCGACGGCGAGCGCTTCGTCGCAGGCGCCGCTCTTGCGCAGCGATGGGCGAGTCAGCATCACAAGAAAGACCGCGAAGAACGCCACCACCGTGATCCGCGCCAACGCCAGCAGCCAGGCGAGCCGCACGGTCGCCATCTTGGCGAGTTGCAGATGATCGCTGGCGTACAGCGCGATCGAGACGCTCGGCCGCTCATAGAGCCCGTGGATCGGCGAGGCCATGATATTGAAGGCGATCAGCGTCCAGACCGGGATGAAGTAGGCCGCGAGCAGCGCGCCGTTGCATGAACTGATCCGCCAATTGCTGGACATGTCGCTTCCCACGCTTGCGCGGCCCTGTGCGGGCGGCTGACTGGCGAGCTAACGCCGTCGGACGGCTAGCGGCAATTTAAACCCTTTGTTAACCCTAACTCCCAGGGGATTGCCTTGGGGCCCTCTTTTTCTGAAGCAAGGATTTCTGCTGGCCGCGGTTCCAGCCGACGGCCGGCCGGGGTTGGCCGCTCGCTCCATCTCGGGAAGCATGGGGACGAGCCACCCTCCAGCCCGATCCGGAGTTTCGATGGAACAACGGTTCCGGCGCGATCATTGTGTGACAACGGAACCGCACCCCCCAAAGTAGTTATGTACAAGCCCCTCCTGCGGCCGCCGGCACTGTTGCCGCGGCTGTAGTTCCGCTGTTAGAAAATGATACGACGCGTCGGCTCAGGCTGCCGGGGCCCTCGCCGCGTCACTCTCGACGTAGCGTTTTCGAGCGAAGTGGAGACCGGTTCGCGTGAAGAAAACGCGTTCAAAGCAAAACGAGAGCCTGTCTGGTTCTCCATCGAACGGGCTCTAGCGGCGGCGCATGGATTATTTCGCTCAGCAACTGATCAACGGCCTCGTGCTCGGCTCGATCTACGGCCTGATCGCCATCGGCTACACGATGGTTTACGGCATCGTCGGCATGATCAACTTCGCCCATGGCGACATCTTCATGATCGGCGGCTTCATCGCCCTGATCTCGTTCCTGGTGCTGGTCTCGCTCGGCCTCACCGCGATCCCGGTGATCCTCCTGATCGTGCTCCTGGTCTCGATGGCGATCACCGCGCTTTATGGCTGGACCATCGAGCGGATCGCCTACCGGCCGTTGCGGCATTCGTTCCGCCTCGCGCCGATGCTCTCGGCGATCGGCATGTCATTCGTGCTGACCAACTTCTCGCAGGTGTCGCAGGGCGCGCGAGTAAAGCCGGTACCGCCGATCATCACCGGCGGCTACACGCTGCATGAAGGCGCGGAGGGCTTCGCGGTACAGCTCTCCAACATCCAGATCCTGGTGGTGCTCGCCACCATCGTGGTGCTTGCGCTGTTCACCTGGCTGGTCTCGCGCACGCGGCTTGGACGCGACATGCGCGCCTGCGAGCAGGATCAGACTATGGCAGCATTGCTCGGTGTCGACGTCGACCGCACCATCTCGATGACCTTCGTGATCGGCGCCGCGCTCGCCGCCGTCGCCGGCATGATGTACCTGCTCTATTACGGCCTGGTCGATTTCTTCATGGGCTTCGTGGCCGGCATCAAGGCGTTCACCGCCGCCGTGCTCGGCGGCATCGGCTCGCTGCCCGGCGCGATGCTCGGCGGGCTCGCAATCGGCCTGATCGAGACGTTTTGGTCAGCCTATTTCTCGGTCGAGTACAAGGACGTTGCCGCATTCTCGATCCTGATCGTGGTATTGATCTTCATGCCCACCGGCCTGCTCGGCCGTCCCGAAGTCGAAAAAGTCTGACGAGGCTGCACTACGTGAGCGCGACACCAGCCCGCCCCCACGCTTCGCAGCCCTCGGGCAGCGCCTTCATCCTCAAGAAAGCCCTGATCAGCGCGGCCGTCGCGCTGGTCCTGTTCTCGCTGATGATCGGCTTGCGCACCGAGGCCGGTCCCGAAGGCAGTCTGATCTATTGGACGCGGTTCGGCGATCTCGCCGCCATCGTCGGAATCGTATTCGGCGGCAGCATCATCATCGAGCTGCTGCGACAATGGTGGGGCCCGGTCGATACCGACCGGGTTGTTCCCAAGCCGCTGCAAGCCGCGACGTCCTTCGTGGGGCGCTGGCTCGCGCCGGCGCTGCTGGCGTTCACCTTGTTTGTCCCGGTGATATTCTACAATCAGCGCTACATTCTCGACCTCGCCATCCTGGTCCTGACTTATGTGATGCTGGGCTGGGGCTTGAACGTCGTGGTCGGTCTCGCCGGCCTGCTCGATCTCGGCTACGTCGCCTTTTACGCCGTGGGCGCCTATTCCTACGCGCTGCTCGCCACCAATTTCGACCTGTCGTTCTGGGTGTGCCTGCCGCTCGCCGGCATCCTGGCAGCGCTGTGGGGCGTGATGCTCGGCTTCCCGGTGCTGCGGCTGCGCGGCGATTATCTCGCCATCGTCACGCTTGCCTTCGGCGAGATCATCCGTCTGGTCATCATCAACTGGCAGAGTCTGACCGGCGGCCCGAACGGCGTGTCGGGAATTCCGCGTCCGACCGTATTCGGTATCCCGCTCGACAACAGCGATGATGGGCTCGCGGCCAAGCTCGGCATCGAGTTCTCGCCGACCCATCGCCTGGTCTTCCTGTTCTACCTGATCTTGGCGATGGCGCTGCTCACCAACTGGGTGACGATCCGGCTGCGGCGGCTGCCGATCGGTCGTGCCTGGGAGGCGCTGCGCGAGGACGAGGTCGCCTGCCGCGCGCTCGGCATCAACACCACGACGACCAAGCTGACCGCGTTTGCGACCGGCGCGATGTTCGGCGGCTTTGCCGGCGCGTTCTTCGCCACGCGCCAGGGCTTCATCAGCCCGGAATCGTTCACCTTCCAGGAATCGGCGCTGGTGCTCGCGATCGTCGTGCTCGGCGGCATGGGCTCGCAGCTCGGCGTCGCGCTGGCCGCGCTTACCATGATCGGCGGCTTCGAGCTGTTCCGCGGCCTCGACCAGTACCGCATGCTGGTGTTCGGCATGGCCATGGTGCTGCTGATGATCTGGCGGCCGCGCGGGCTGATCGGCCATCGCGCCCCGACCGTATTCCTGGAGCGGCAACAAGCGATCTCGTCCGACCTCGTCAAGGAGGGCCACGGATGAGCGTCGACAACATCCTCACCGTCGACCATCTGATGATGCGCTTTGGCGGCATTGTCGCGGTCAACGACCTCTCCTTCGCCGCCGAACGGCGCAAGATCACCGCGCTGATCGGCCCGAACGGTGCCGGCAAGACCACGGTCTTCAATTGCATCACCGGCTTCTACCGGCCGAGCGGTGGCGCCATCCGTCTGACTCATGACGACGGCCGCGTCATTCAGCTCGAGCGGTTGAACGATTTCCGCATCTCCAGGCAGGCCAAGGTCGCGCGCACCTTTCAGAACATCCGGCTGTTTCCCGGCATGACCGCGCTGGAGAACCTGATGGTCGCCCAGCACAACGCGCTGATGCGCGCCTCCGGGCTGACCTTCCTCGGCCTGATCGGCGCACCGGTGTGGCGCCAGGCCGAGCAGCGCGCCATCGAGCTGGCGCGGACCTGGCTCGGACGCGTCGGGCTGCTGGCGCGCGCCGACGACGCCGCCGGCAACCTGCCCTATGGCGACCAGCGGCGGCTCGAGATCGCGCGCGCGATGTGCACCGAGCCCGCGCTGCTCTGCCTCGACGAGCCGGCGGCCGGCCTGAACGCGCGCGAGAGCGGCGCGCTCAACGAGCTCCTGCTGTCGATCCGCGCCGAGCAAGGCACCTCGATCCTGCTGATCGAGCACGACATGTCGGTGGTGATGGAGATCTCCGATCACGTCGTGGTCATGGACTACGGCGTCAAGATCGCCGAGGGCACCCCGCAAGCCGTGCGCGACGACCCCAAGGTGATCGCCGCCTATCTCGGCGCCGACGAAGAGGAAGCGATCGCCGTGATGGAGAGCACCCCGTGAGCGCGGCCGCCAAAGGTGACACCTCCCCCTGCAAGGGGGAGGTCGACCGCGAAGCGGGCGGGTGGGGGTCCCGCTTTTCCCGCACCAAAGATATGACGGCACGTGCACGCTCCCTCCGCGCGAACTTGACCGAAGCAGAAGCGCGGCTCTGGCAATCGTTGCGTCGCGATCAACTCAACGGTTTCTCGTTTCGCAAGCAGCACCCGATCGGACCATATACGGTCGACTTCTATTGCTCGCGCCTGCGTCTCGCTGTCGAGGTCGATGGTGGACAACATGCTGAGGAACGCAAGCAAAGCGACGACCGCCGAACGCAATGGCTGGCCGAGAAAGGCGTGACCGTCATCCGCTACTGGAACAACGATGTGCTGTCGAATTTGGAGGGTGTGCTGAGCGACCTGCTCGCGCAAATCGAGAGATTGGCGCAAGCGGCGCCAACCCCCACCCCAACCCTCCCCCTTTCAGGGGGAGGGAGAACTAGCGTCGTCACGGCGGGCGAGAAGGAGAGCGGGTCATGACCACACCCCTGCTCGCGGTCCGCGGCCTGCGCGCCGCCTATGGCAAGATCGAGGCGCTGAAGGGCGTCGACGTCGAGATCAATCCCGGCGAGATCGTGGCGCTGATCGGGGCCAACGGCGCCGGCAAGTCGACGCTGATGATGACGATCTTCGGCAAGCCGCGTGCCCGCGCCGGGCGGATCGAGTTCGATGGCCACGACATCACCGGCGTGCCGACCCACGAGATCGCGCGGCTGCGGATCGCGCAGTCGCCGGAAGGACGCCGGATCTTTCCACGCATGAGCGTGGCGGAAAACCTGCAAATGGGCGCCGATGCCACTGACAGCAGCGAGGCCGAACGCGCCGTCGCGCTGGAACGCGTCTTCGCGTTGTTCCCGCGGCTGAGGGAACGCGTCGCGCAGCGCGGCGGCACGCTGTCGGGCGGCGAGCAGCAGATGCTCGCGATTGGCCGCGCGCTGATGAGCCGGCCGCGCCTCTTGATGCTGGACGAGCCTTCGCTCGGCCTGGCGCCGCTGATTGCGCGACAGATCTTCGAGGCCATCCGCACGCTGAACCGGCAGGATGGCCTTACCGTGCTGATCGTCGAGCAGAACGCCAACCATGCACTGAAGCTCGCCCATCGCGGCTACGTCATGGTCAATGGCCTGATCACACTGGCGGGAACTGGCAACGAATTGCTGCAGCGCCCAGAAATCCGCGCCGCCTATCTGGAAGGCGGCCGCCGCGGCTAGCCTGCGCCGCAATCCCCTTGCAGCACGATGCTGCGCGCGAAGCATCCAATTGCCTGAAAATTGCCGGTGACTTCGCCGGAAAATCAGCCGAGAATGGAGCCGGTTATTGAACCCGCCTGCCGGGTTCTTCCCAAGAGGCAACGACCACGAGGACTTGTCATGAAATCATTGAAGCTCATCGGCCTGGCTTTGGGCGCTTCGTTCGCATTGTCGGCGAGCGCGTTCGCGCAGGACATCACCGTCGCAGTGGCAGGCCCGATGACGGGCTCCGAATCCGCGTTCGGCCGACAGATGAAGAACGGCGCCGAGATGGCGGTGGCCGATATCAACGCCGCCGGCGGCGTGCTCGGCAAGAAGCTCGCGCTCGAGACCGACGACGACGCCTGCGATCCCAAGCAGGCGCGCTCGGTGGCGGAGAAGATCGGCGGCGCGAAAATTCCGTTCGTGGCCGGTCATTTCTGCTCGTCGTCATCGATTCCGGCGTCGGAAGCTTACGCCGACGGCAACGTGCTGCAGATCACGCCGGCCTCGACCAACCCGCTGTTCACCGAGCGCAAGCTCTGGAACGTGGCGCGCGTCTGCGGCCGCGACGACCAGCAGGGCCTGGTTGCCGCCGACTACATCGTCAAGCACTTCAAGGGCAAGAACGTCGCAATCCTGAACGACAAGACCACCTACGGCAAAGGCCTCGCCGACGAGACCAAGAAGGCGCTGAACAAGGCGGGCTTCCAGGAGAAGATGTTCGAGTCCTACAACAAGGGCGACAAGGACTTCAACTCGATCGTCTCCCGCCTGAAGCGCGAGAACATCGACCTGGTCTATGTCGGCGGCTACCATCAGGAAGCCGGCCTGATCCTGCGCCAGATGCGCGACCAGGGCTTGCAGACCATACTGATGGCGGGCGATGCCATGAACGACAAGGAATTCGCCTCGATCACCGGGCCGGCCGCGGAAGGCACCCTGTTCACCTTCGGCCCCGATCCGCGCAACAAGCCGACCGCCAAGGCGATCGTCGAGAAGTTCAAGAGCAAGAACATCGATCCCGAGGGCTATACGCTCTACACCTACGCCGCGATGCAGGTCTGGACGCAGGCCGTCGCCAAGGCCGGCACCACCGACGCCAAGAAGGTGATGGCGACCATCAAGGCCGGCGACTGGGACACCGTGCTCGGCAAGATGGGCTTCGACGCCAAGGGCGACATCAAGGCGATCGATTACGTCGTCTACAAGTGGGACGCCAAGGGCAACTACGCCGAGATCAACCCCAAGGGGTCCTAGAATCGGTTCTGACCTGAATCGGATGACAGCGCAAAACGCCCCGGCAAGCCGGGGCGTTTTTTAATGAGCACCTGCCATACCCGCCGCGCGTCTGCGCGCATTGCGGTTGATGCATCTACCGCTGCTGCTATATCCGATCCAGGGCAGCAGGCACGAACGGACTGCATCGTGAAAAACCTTCTTACCGACATTGCCGGCGTCAGCGTCGGCCACGCCGACGACGCCGCGATCGCCTCGGGTGTTACCGCCATCATCTTCGACAAGCCGGCCGTGGCCTCGATCGATGTCCGCGGCGGCGGTCCCGGCACCCGCGAGGATGCTCTGCTTGCGCCGCAGAGCGTCGTCGAGGCGATCGATGCCATCACGCTGTCCGGCGGCTCCGCGCTCGGGCTCGATGCCGCCGGCGGCGTCCAGGCCTGGCTCGCCGAGCGCGGCCGTGGTTTTCGCATTCGCGATGCGGTGATCCCGATCGTGCCGGGCGCGATCTGCTTCGATCTGCTCAACGGCGGCAACAAGGCCTGGGGACGCTTTCCGCCCTATCGCGATCTCGGCTACGCCGCGGCGAATGCGGCAACGAGCAACTTCCGGCTCGGCAGCGTCGGCGCCGGCATGGGCGCGACCACGGCTGGACTGAAGGGCGGCCTCGGCTCGGCGTCGGCCACGACCGACGACGGCGTGACGGTCGCGGCGCTCGCGGTGGTCAATGCGGTCGGCAGCGTGACGATCGGCAGCGGACCGTGGTTCTGGGCGGCGCCGTTCGAGGTCGACAACGAGTTCGGCGGGCGCGGCCTGCCGCCATCGTTCACGGCGGACATGCTGAAGATGCGGCTGAAGGGCGGCGCGGATGCCACCGCCGCGGAGAACACCACGCTCGTGGTTGTCGTGACCGACGCGCAACTGACCAAGCCGCAGGCCAAGCGGCTTGCGATGATCGCGCAGACCGGCATGGCGCGGGCGATCTATCCGGTGCACGCGCCGCTCGACGGCGATGTGGTGTTCGCTGCGGCGACCGGCGCAAAACCGATCGACCCGTTGTTCGGCCTGACCAGTCTCGGCGCAGTTGCCGCCAACACGGTGGCACGCGCGATTGCACGCGGCGTTTATTCAGCGACCGCGCTGCCCTTCCCCGGCGCGCTGCCGAGCTGGCAAGGCCGGTTCGGCTAGGCGCTGACCGAAACCGACGACGACGCCTGCGCGGAGATCGCCCGGGACTGGCGCTGGATGAGCTGCTCGATGAAATTGTAGGACGAGGTCGCGTTGCTGGAGGCGGACGACGATGCGGCCGGCATTGTCAGCGTCACCTTCGAGCCATCGGCATAGGTCGTGGTGGTCGTGGTCGAGCCGTCGCTGTTGGTCACCGAGGTGGTGGTGGCGCCATCGAGCGACTGGGTCAGCGGATCGGAGTCCGCGCCACCGGAGCCGCCTGCACCGCCGCTTGAGCCGGCGCCATCGGTCGAGCCGCCGGCCATGTGATGGTGATGATGGCCACCCCTGTGGCCCTGCAGCGCTTGCGCCATCTCGTTGACGCTGACGGTGCCGTCGCCGTTGCTATCGAGCTTGGAGAATACGTCGTCAGCCTGCGCGATGTTGGTGCCGCCGGCGCCGAGCGCGCTCTCGAATTCGGACTTGGTGATCTGGCCGTCGCCGTTGGCGTCGATCTGGGAGAACAGATCCTTCAGCGCATCCGACCGGCTGGTCGAGGTCGCGCTGGTCGGGCCTGTGGTCTGCGACTGGCCCTGCGCGGCGAGCAGCGCGCTCATCGTCTGCGGCGAGATCTGCGTCGTGCTGCTGCCCGATCCAGCGCTCGCGCTGCTGCTCGAGATCGACGTGGCCGTCGAGGGATCGAACAAGCCGGTGCCCTGGCTGGACCCAGCCGTCTGCGTCTGCGTCGTCGCCTGGGACGACTTCGATGACATCAGGGAGCTCAAAAGGTCGATTGCGGACGACGCAGCGCCAATGGCAAACAACATGGCAATACTCCAAGCAACGCCGCCCCAGGCGGCTGCAACGCGTGCCGGTTCCCCCGAGCACGATCGCGCCTCGGCCGAGGAAAGCCGGCTCTACTCCTGACCAAATTCCAGCAAGCGCTGTGCCACGGCAAAAGCCCAATCAAATCTGGGCTTTCCGATAACGAAGGAGACACGGCACACCCGGCAAGAGCTGCCGCCACGGCAGATTTTTCCGCCCACAGCGGGCGCCGCCGCTCGCATTGCCCGCCGCGCATCCGCATGTTAGGCGGAAATCGCCCGTACGCTCCCGCAAGTCTTTCGGAACAGCGCATATGACTCAGTCGTTCACTCCGCGTCCCCTCGTCATCGCTCCGTCGATCCTGGCGTCGGATTTCTCCAAGCTCGGCGAGGAAGTCCGTGCCGTCGATCAGGCCGGCGCGGACTGGATCCATCTCGACGTGATGGACGGCCACTTCGTGCCGAACATTTCCTACGGCCCCGACGTCATCAAGGCGATGCGGCCGCACACCAAGAAGGTCTTCGACGCGCATCTGATGATCGCGCCGTGCGATCCCTATCTCGAAGCCTTCGCCAAGGCCGGCTGCGACCACATCACCGTGCATGCCGAGGCAGGCCCGCATCTGCATCGTTCGCTGCAGGCGATCCGCGCGCTCGGCAAGAAGGCCGGCGTCTCCATCAATCCGGGAACTCCGCCGAGCGCGATCGAATACGTGCTCGATCTGATCGACCTGGTGCTGGTGATGTCGGTCAATCCCGGCTTCGGCGGCCAAGCCTTCATCCGTTCGGCGCTGAGCAAGGTCAGCGACATCAAGGCGATGACGGCGGGCCGGCCGATCGATATCGAGGTTGACGGCGGCGTTGCGCCCGACGTCGCCGGCCAACTCGCCGCCGCCGGCGCCAACGCCTTCGTTGCAGGCTCCGCGGTGTTCAAGGGCGGGACAGTCGAGGCCTACAAGACCAACATCTCCGCGATCCGCAACGCGGCAGCCGTGGCGCGCGGCGAAGCGATCTGACCATCGCGATCCGATCATCACGTGTGGTGTGCGCCGTGCCTGCATGTGCGGCGCACACCACGCTGCTGCGTCGCCGCATGCATAATATTCGTGCTGAGTATCGTGGCCGTCAGGGCTTCACAGACTCATACGATCGGATGCACAACTCTCTCTATAAAATAAAAAGGGAGGCGCGCATCATGACGATGACCCTTGTCTGGACCGGCCTGGCGTTCTGGCTTGGCCTGAATGCTGCCTTTGTCGCCCGCCGCGCATATGTGGCATTGCCCGATCAGGCCGCCGCCGCACGCATCGTCTACGTGCATCTGCGCCGGGCCTGAGGGCGATCCCACCGCGCACGCCGAGGCGCGCGATCAGAACATTCCAGGCGGCGTGACCGCAGTCTCATTGGTTGTGCGATCCGTTCCGCCGCTTTCGCTGGTGTTCGCCTGTGCTGCGAGCCGCGAGGGCCGCACCACGGTCACCGTGCACGGCGCTTCGGCTGCGACCTTGGCGGAGACGCTGCCGAGCAGCGCGCGCATCATCGAGCTCTGCCGCGCGCCGATAATGATGTGATCGACCAGATTGACCGCCGCGAATTCCAGGATGGCGGCCGCGGGATCGATCGCCTCCAGCACATGCACGGTGAGCCGGCTCTCGTCGAGCCTGAACGGCCGCGCCCAGTGCTGGAGTGCCACCAGCCGCTCGACATGCTTGTTCTGGCCTTGCTCGTCGAGCGTGCGGTCGATCGACAGGCGATTGAGCTTCAGCACGGTGACGCAGGCGAGCCGCGCCGACGGCAATGTCGACAGCACCTGCTCGGCGGCGATCCGAATGGCCTCGTTCAGCGCCTCCGAACCATCGGCGGTGTCGAGCGCGACGGCGACGATCGGGCTCGCCGCAAGCTGGGCCGCGACATTGGCCGCCGCGTGCGGCTGCACCGCGCCAAGGTTGAAGCGGCGGTGCCAGACCGCGCCGATCGGATCGCGATTGATCCGCTGCGATCGCGCCGTCAGCTTCACCTGCTCGGGGTGGCCCAGATCGAAGGCGAGCTGCGCCGCGGTCGGATAGCGCGCGGCCGGATCGATCTCCAGGCATCGCAGCACGATCTCCTGCAACCAGGCCGGATAGTCCGGCCTCAGCTTGCGCGGCGGATAAGGATCGCGCCACAGCCGGCGGCGCATGCCGCGCAGGGTTTCGGTCTCGCCGAACGGGCGAATTCCGGTGGTGAAGAAATAGAGCAGCACGCCCAGCGAAAACAGATCGCTGCGCGGATCGTCGCGCACGCCGTTGAGGCGCTCCGGCGCCATATAGGGCGCTGTGCCGTAAGGCAGGCGAAACTCCTCCTGCAGCAGATCGGGCAGGTGGTTGTGATGGGAGAGACCGAAATCGATCAGCACCGCCTCGCCGTGCTCGCGAAACATGATGCTGCTTGGCTTGATGTCGTGATGGATGACGTTCTGCCGGTGCAGGCTGGCAAGCGCGGACGCAATCTTGTAGGCGATGCCCCTCGCCTCGTCGTACGGCATCGGCAGGTCCCCGAGCCGCCGGTAGAGCGTTGGCCCGGGGATCCGCTCCATCACCACATAGGCCTGCCGCTCGAAATCGCCGGTGCCGAAGCACGCCGGCACATGCGGCCCCGATAGCCGTGGCAAGATCATTTGCTCCATCTCGAAGCTGACGATCGCCGCTGGATCCTCGCCTTCCGAGATAACCGGCACCTTCATCAGTAGCGGCACGTTGATGTCTGGATGCGTCGCGCTCCATAGCATCGCCATGCCGCCGCGATGGACGCATTCGCCGATGATGAAGCCATCGATTGCGGCGCCCGGCTGCATCGCCTGCCTTGCCATGGCCATCACCGGCCAGCGAATAGACGATCGGCGAGCCAGTGCGGCAGCCCGTTCGCCCTGATCCGCGCCGCCGCGGTCTCGACGTCGTAAGCGACGCGCAGATAGGTGATCTCGCGGCTCGCGGTGTCGTACATCGCAAATGACGCGGCAGGGTCGCCATCGCGCGGCTGACCGACCGACCCGAGCACCGCGAGCCAGCGCCGTCCCGTCAGCAACTGCACCGCGACGCCCGCGGTCGGGACAAAGCTCGTCATCTTCGCGGCCGACGACATCGAATAAAGCCCGGGACGGTGGATGTGGCCGCAGAACGTGATCTGCAAACCGGTCGCCATCATGCTGCGCGCGGCATCGGAGGTGTCGCGGACATAGCGCCATCTCGCCGGATCCGACGCCTCGGAATGCACGTACAGGCGATTGTCCTCCTCGCGCATCATTGGCAGGCCGGCGAGGAAGCGCTGCTGCTCCGCGCTGAGCCGGTTGCGGGTCCAGTCGATCGCGGCCTGCGCCTCGTCATTCATGCGATCGCTCGGCAAGCCGACCGCATCGTCATGGTTGCCGCGCACGACGACGGCGCCCTTGCTCACGAGGTCCATCACCGTATCGACAGCCCATTCGGGATCGGCGCCGTAGCCCACGATATCGCCGAGGCAAATCAGCCGCTCGGCGCCGCGCGCCCGCGCGGCTTCGAGACAGGCGGCGAAGGCCTGTCGGTTGGCATGAATATCGGCAATGAGTGCGAGCCGCATTGTGATCCGCTGCACTAGACCCGGTGGGGTCGAACCCGATCCCCGGCAACATCAAACACGGGGTGCCTTCAGCCTGCAATCTGCCAAAGGCGCCAGCGGGGATTGCGGAATGTTGGAGAGCTGCCGCTAGTGCTTGCGCGGCGCTTCGAGGCCCCTCAGCAGCAGGGCCATCAGCGCATCGATCCGCGCCGCACATTCGGGCTTGGCCCATTCCTCGGCATGCGCCGGGTGATGGTAGCGGACAGTCGCGTCGAACACGGCTCGCGCGGTTGCCTTGACGTCGTCGATCTGGAACACACCCTGCGCGATGCCATCGGACAGGATCCGCGCGATCAGGTCGACCTGCTTGTCTTTGTAAGCTTCCACCACCTCGCGAGCTTCCTGGGCCAGCGCGAGATAGGTCGCGAACATCTCGGGATCGTCGCAGACCTTCTTCTGTTTGATGGCAAAGGCGGTGCGGAGCCATTTCTCCAACCGCTCCGGCGCCGGGCCGGAACTTGCCGCAAGCTTGCACAGCGGCTCATTGGCGCGATCGAGCCACCGCTTGGCCACCGCGTCACGCAGCGAAGCCTTGCTGGGGAAATGGCGATAGACGCTGCCGTGGCTGACATCCAGCGCACGGGCGACATCGACGACGGTGGCCTTGGCTAATCCGAAGCGCCGCAAAACATCCTCGGTTGCTTCGAGGATCCGCTCGGGTGTCAAGACCACCGCCTCGTTCATACGTTCACCGTCTGATTATCGCTGTCCTGCCCGCGGGTGAATTTGGCGGCCTGAGCGGCCAAATGGCGGGCGACGCGATGGTTGAGCCACTTCTGAATCTGGGCGGTCAATTGAATGATTTCGATAGTCATGGAGGTAGTCCTTCGAGGTAGTCAATTAAGCTGGGCTCACCGACCAAACGCCGGAAAAGCCATCTGGCGCCCTGCCCCGGCGCAAGTTCAATATAGATCATCTCGCTGACAGATTTCAATATCTGTCATCAAATATTTCTAAGTCGGAACGTGAGGACCTCGACCGCGGCGGCGGTTCCTCTCCTTCGGCTTTGCAGCGGCTGGTCGGCTTGGCCCGGGGCCCAGACACGAAAGGGGCCGCTCACGCAGCGGCCCCTTTGCCGGGAAAATATGGGTTACGAAATGAAATCTAGCCCCGGATTGCGCTAAGCTTGCATATTCTGTGGATTGTGGGGATTCCGGACGATTACTGTCCACCCTGCTGACCAATTTCGGCCCCCGCCAGCCCTATTGCTGCTCGTCCTTGGGGGGCATCCGGGGCGGTGGCACCGGCGTGAACACCGATCCCTGCGCACCGGCCGGCGGGGCCTTGAACTCGCCGGTCGAGGAATCCCCGCCCGATGTCTCCAGGATCGCCTTCGGCGTGACGTACTCCCGGACGAAGTCCGTGAGGCTACCCTCGCCGCCGCCGAAATCGGCCGCCCGCCCTCCTTGCGTATGCCCGGCCTTGATCTCGTTCTCTGCCGCGTGGGTCTGCTCGGCCAGCGCGTCGTTGTAGGGCACGCGAAAGGCCCGCGGAACGGCGCTCGGCCGATTGTCCTCATCGAGCTCCTCGACCCACAGGTAGATCGCGCCGGGGTCGCCCTCCAGCGAATGCGGCTCAACGATCCGCGCGGCAAGCAGCTTGAAGGACGCCGGCAGCTTGTCCGTCGTGGCCCAGCCGAGCAGCCCGCGCATCCCACCGAAACTGACGACGTAGAAGGTGCTGGTCACGATGATCGCCAGCGCCTTCAGCGACCAGTGCAGCCGCGCATAGACCAGCACGATCAACAACAATGCGCCGATCACCGCATAGGCGACCGCAAGCGTGAGGATGATCGACTGCAAGCTAGTCACGGCGCGTCCTCACCCCTGTCTTCGGATCGATATCAGCACCGTTCGCGTGGACATTGCGGAACGTCTCCAGCAGCGATTTCGGCCGCTGGTCGACGTTGATCACCTTGCCCTCGGCATCGAGGCGAAAGCGGACCGCGGTCTTCTCGTCGCCGGTGTGATTGAGGGTCACCTTGTCGTCGAAGATCACCTGCGCCGTCGGATTGAGCTTCTGCACCTTCACGTTCGCCGCGACCGGCTCGCCGGTCGTGGCCTGAAAATGCGAGACGTTGACGGTGTATTCGCCGGGGACGATGCCGCGCAAGGTGACGATCTCCTCGCGGATCGGCGACGCGATCTTCTTGCCGTTGATCATGATAAAGTCGTTGGCGCCGCCGCGATCGTCGCGGTCGAGCGTCAGGAATCCGGCCTCGCGATGCCGGTACCAGGCGATGTTACCGGCGGGATCCTGCACAAACAGGTCGAGATCGTCGGGATGATTGTCCGGCCAGTCCATCGTGATGATGAACTCCGCCTTGGAGTCGATCTTGCCTTCCTTGGAATCCGGAGACACCGCAAGCAGCGCCAGGAAGAACAGGAAGGCCACGACCTGCAGCGCCTTGAACAGCATCACGCCGAGCGGGTCGAACTGTTCGTCGCGCGGATAGAGGCCGAACTCATCCATCATGACCGGCGTTCCAGAGCCGGGGTGACGTGCGTCTCGGTCAGCACGACGGCGTCGGAGAACACCCGCTGGGTCGCGGTATCAAGCATGTAGTACTGGATCCGGACCATGATCGACCCGATCAGCCCCGCCAGCGTCGTGTACATGGCGACCGCCATGCCGTCGCTCATCATTCCCATCGACGATTTCATCGCGACCTTGTCGGCGGCATCGAGCGTGGCGATCGGCGCCAGCATGATGATGAAGCCGATGATGGTGCCGAGCAGGCCGAGCTTCATCAGCGTGTCGGAGGCGAAAGCGCCAAAGCCGTTCGAACCGCGCAGGCGGTCCGCGAGCGTCCGCAGCAGCAGGGTCTGGTCGATCGGGCCTTTGGCCTGCACCTCGGCCTTCTGCACCAGGCTCTTGATGTGATCGGTCACCAGCCCGCGCGGCAGGTCGGACGCTTCGTCAGCGAGCGCCCTGGCGCCGCCAGGCGCGGCGAGGATCGCGCGACAGCCGCGCGCTGCCTCGCCCTCCCGCGCGATCGCCCGTGTCCGCCAGAAGCAGTGCACGGAGGTCGCGATGTAGAGCACCGCGATGACGCTGGAAATGTAGGTTCGATCCGAGCTGACCATGAGACGGATCAGCCCGTATCGCCAGAGCAGGAACGCGGCGAACAGCGACAGGCCGGTGAAGATCATCCAGAGCAGGAGGACGCCGCGTTCAGCCGTGTCCTTGCCGCCTGATGGGGTCACGGCACCGACCTTGGCACTCATCTGCATTGGCTCCCCACTGTTCCATGGCGATCCGCCCGTGCGAAGGCCCCGCCTGCTGTTAGAGCAGAGGCCGGCCTTGCCGTCCAAAGACATCTGCCCAAACTTTGTTGGGCAAATTTCCCGATCTGCACCGCGACGCGCGCTTGCAATTGGTCAGGAATGACGGTGCTGTTACGATGGTTGTGCGGTGGCACACACCCTCATGGTGAGGAGCGCGAAGCGCGTCTCTGGACGATACTGCGCATCGCCAGGCGAACCATGAGGTCCCATCCGCGGCCTACATCCTTCGAGACGCCCGCGTTCCGCGGGCTCCTCAGGGATGAGGGTCCATCGCTGTGACGCAGTAGCTCTGGCTGTGGAGTGATCGCATGCGCCTCGTGCTTCAACTGGTCGGCCGCCTGCTCGTCATCGTCGCGCTGTGCCTCGGCGCGGCCACCGTCTGGGCCGCCATCGACGCCTATCGCAGCGTCGATCGCACCACGGCGGCGTCGGCCGAGCGCGTCTCGCAGGCGCTCGGAGCGCTCTACTGGCGCGAATTGCTGCTGCGCAGCAACCGCATGCGCGAGCAACTGCTGCCCGCGCCGGACTGGCGCACCATCGAAACCATGGGGCTGATCTCGCCCGGCATTTGCGTTCAATTCGAACCGGCCGGTGCATTCGAGAGGCCGCTTTGCGGACAAAGCAAGGGGATCGGCAAGGCACCGCCGCGCTGGTTTGCCGCCGCCGTGCAGACGCTGCTCGGCGATCACCCGACCGTCGCCCGCCCGATCAGTGTGCGGGCGGCCACCGCGGGAACCGTGCTCGCCAACCCAGATCCGGACGCCGCGGTCGCGCTCGCCTGGCAGCACATCCTGGACAACATCCATGTCGCGTTGCTGATGGCCTTTGCCATCGCCCTGCTTGCCTCGCTGGCGATCGCGCATACGCTGGCCCCTGCCCGCTCGATTGTCTCGGCGCTGCAGCGCATGGCCGATGGCCAATATCGAACCACGCTGCCTCGCATCCGCTCGATGGAGCTGGCGATGATCGGGCAAGCCGTCAGCGATCTCGGCGAGCGCCTCGCCCAGGCCGAGGAGGAACGCGCCGTCCTGACCCGGCGCCTGCTCGAGATCCGCAGCGACGAACGACGCACGCTGGCCCGCGAGCTGCACGACGAGTTCGGCCAGAACCTTACGGCCATCCTCGCCTTCACCAGCACGATCGAGGCGAGCGCCGGGGACAAATACGCTGCCGGTACCGAAATCGCGCAGGATGCACGGATGATCTCGCAGGCCACGCGCCGCATCATGGCCTGCCTGCGCGATACCTTGAACCGCCTGCGCCATCCGCCGGCAGAGGAACTCGGACTCGAAGCAAGCCTGGTCGATCTGGTCGACAGTTGGCGATCGCGCGCCGCGACCCAGCCGATGATCCAGCTCGACCTACAGGGCGACCTCGCGGATATCTCCGGCACGGTCGCCGCCACCGCCTATCGCGTCGCGCAGGAATGCCTGACCAATGCGCTGCGCCACAGCGCCGCGCGCGAGATCGTGCTGCGGATCGAGCGGCGCACCGAGCCGGAGAACGCGCTCCTGGTCCGCGTCGAGGACGACGGCGACGGCGACGCAGCCAAGGTGGCGCAGTCAGCGGGCTTCGGCCTCACCGGGGTGAGCGAGCGGGTGGCCGCGCTCGGCGGCTCGCTATCGATCGCGCGCGCCAGCCGCGGACTGTCCGTCGCCGCCACGATTCCGCTTGCCGCCTGATGACCACGGCGAGGACCACAGGCATCTCGATCCTGCTGGTCGACGATCACCCCGTCGTCCGCCAGGGCTACCGGCGCGTGCTCGAGCACCAAGACGATTTCCACGTGGTCGCCGAGGCGGACAATGCCGCCAACGCCTACCGCGCGTTCAAGTCGCACGCACCCGACGTCGTAGTGATGGACATCTCGATGCCCGGCGCGAGCGGCCTCGAAGCGATCCGCAACATCCGCGCCCGCGATTCCGCCGCCCGTATCCTTGTCTTCAGCATGCACAGCGAGGCGGCCCAGGTGAAGGCGGCGTTCGGCGCCGGCGCCAGCGGCTTCGTCACCAAGGGCAGCGAACCGGCCGAGCTGATCAAGGCGATCCGCTCGGTTGCGCGTGGCGAACCTGCGATGAGCGACGACGTCGCGAGGGTGCTGGCCATTGAAAGCCTGCTGCCGACCAAATCGGCGCTCGACCAGCTTGGCGAACGCGAGATCGAGATCCTCAGGCAGTTCGCGGCAGGCAGCACCAAGGAACAGATCGCCGCCAACCTCAATCTCAGCACCAAGACCGTGCAGAACTACCACTACCTCATCAAGGCCAAGACCGGTATGCGGACCGACGCCCAGCTCGTCCGCCTCGCCGTCGAATGCGGACTGGCGAATTTGTAGAGGGATGATCGGTCGATCCACAGTCGCGGCCTCTCCCGCTTGCGGGGGAGGCCGGATCGCATCGGAAGATGCGATCCGGGTGGGGGCTCTCTCCACGGCATGACTCGTGGTGAGAGCGCCCACCCCAGCCCTCCCCCGCAAGCGGGAGAGGGAGCCCGGTCCCTTCGCGGCCACCATTCCGCAGGCCGCCCATTTGGCCCGGCTTTCCCCTCGAAATCCCCCATGTGGGTGGCCTCCCCGGGCCCGATCTGCTAGAGCACGGCGTAAAAACAAATCGGCCGGCTGCGCTGCTTTTTGCGCGCCCCCCGCCCCCTTCGGAGTTTTCGATGATCCCCCGCTATACCCGCCCGGAAATGGCCTCCATCTGGGAGCCGCAGACGCGTTTCAAGATCTGGTTCGAGATCGAGGCGCATGCCGCCGACGCGCTGGCCGAGCTCGGCGTGATCCCCAAGGAGGCCGCGAAGACGATCTGGGCCAAGGCCAAGGACGCCACCTTCAACGTCGAGCGGATCGACGAGATCGAGCGCGAGACCAAGCACGACGTCATCGCCTTCCTGACCCATCTCGCCGAGATCGTCGGCCCCGAGGCGCGCTTCGTGCACCAGGGCATGACCTCCTCTGACGTGCTCGACACCTGCCTCAACGTGCAGCTCAAGCGCGCCGCCGACCTGCTGATTGCCGATCTCGACCGGGTGCTGGCGGCGCTGAAGACGCGCGCCTTCGAGCACAAGATGACGCCGACCATCGGCCGCTCGCACGGCATCCACGCCGAGCCCGTCACCTTCGGCCTCAAGCTCGCCTACGCCCATGCCGAATTCAGCCGCGCCCGCGCCCGCCTCGTCGCCGCCCGCGAGGAGATCTCGACCTGCGCGATCTCGGGCGCGGTCGGCACTTTCGCCCAGATCGATCCGCGCGTTGAAGAGCATGTCGCCAAGGCGATGGGCCTGCGGCCGGAGCCGGTCTCGACGCAAGTCATCCCGCGTGACCGCCATGCGATGTATTTTGCGACGCTTGGCGTGATCGCCTCCTCGATCGAGCGCCTGGCGGTAGAGATCCGCCACCTGCAGCGCACCGAGGTGCTGGAAGCCGAGGAGTTCTTCTCGGAGGGCCAGAAAGGCTCATCCGCGATGCCGCACAAGCGCAACCCAGTGCTGTCGGAAAACCTCTCCGGCCTCGCGCGCATGGTGCGCGCCTATGTGACGCCGGCGCTGGAGAACGTCGCACTCTGGCACGAACGCGATATCTCGCATTCGTCCGCCGAGCGCATGATGGGCCCCGACGCGACCGTGACGCTCGACTTCGCCCTGGTCCGCCTCGCCGGACTGATCGAGAAGCTCCTGGTGTACCCTGCGAACATGCAGAAGAACCTCGACCGCCTCGGCGGCCTCGTGCATTCGCAGCGCGTGCTGATCGCGCTGACCCAGAAGGGCGCGAGCCGCGAGGATGCCTACAAGTTCGTGCAGCGCAACGCGATGCCGGTCTGGCGCGGCGAAGGCGACTTCCAGACGCTGCTCAAGAAGGACGCCGACGTGAAGAAATACCTCACCGACGCGGAGATCGAGGAGAAGTTCGACCTCGGCTACCACCTCAAGCACGTCGACACGATCTTCAAGCGGGTGTTCGGGGAAAGCTGATCTCCTTTCCGTCATTTCGGGACGCCCACTGCGCGTGAACCCGGAATCTCGAGATTGTGGCACGGGATTCCGGGTTCGATGCTTCGCAGCGCCCCGGATTGACGGCTCCATTCTGCGTGACAAAGCGGCGGGTTACGCTAGGCTCACGCGGCCCCGCAAAGCGCACAAGAAACGGACTTTTCCCATGCCCATCGTCAATCGCGTCGCCGCCCTCTCGGACGAAATGGCCGCCTGGCGCCATGACTTCCACGAGAATCCTGAACTACTTTACGAAGTCCACCGCACGGCTGGCATCGTCGCCGACCGCTTGCGCGAGTTCGGCTGCGACGAGGTGGTGACCGGGATCGGGCGCACCGGCGTGGTCGGGGTGATCCGTGGCCGCAAGAACACGTCAGGCAAGACCATCGGCCTTCGCGCCGACATGGACGCGCTGCCGATCGAGGAAACTTCGGGCGTGCCCTATGCCTCGAAGATTCCCGGCAAGATGCACGCCTGCGGCCATGACGGCCACACCGCGATGCTGCTGGGGGCCGCGAAGTACCTGACCGAAACGCGCAATTTCGACGGCACCGCAATCGTGATCTTCCAGCCCGCCGAGGAAGGCGGCGCAGGCGGCAAGGCGATGGTCGACGACGGGCTGATGACCCGCTGGGGCATCCAGGAGGTCTACGGCCTGCACAACATGCCGGGGCTGCCCGAGGGCCATTTCGCCACCACGCCGGGCCCGATGCTCGCCTCGTCGGACACGGTGCAGATCACGATCCATGGCAAGGGCGGTCACGCCGGCGCCGCCCCGCACGAGGCGATCGACAGCGTCCTGATCGGCGCGCAGGTGATCAATGCGCTGCAGTCGATTGTCGCGCGCAACGTCGATCCGCTGAAGTCGGCGGTGATCTCGATCACCATGTTCCAGGCGGGCACCGCCTTCAACATCATCCCGGAGACCGTCAAGCTCGCCGGCACCGTGCGCACGCTCGACCCTGAAGTGCGCGATCTCGTCGAGCGCCGGATCGCCGAGGTCGCCGACAACACCGCCCGCGCCTATGGCGGGCGCGCCGAGACGAACTATACCCGGCTCTATCCGGTCACGCTGAACCATGCGCGCGAGGCCGGCATCGCTGCGGAAATCGCCCGCGACGTGGTCGGCGCCGACCGCGTCAACGAGCGCGTGACCCCCGTGATGGGCGGCGAGGACTTTGCCTTCATGCTGGAAGCGCGCCCCGGCGCCTTCGTGTTTCTCGGCATGGGCGACGGCCCGATGTGCCACCACCCGGCCTACAAATTCAACGACAACATCCTCGGCCACGGCGCATCCTATTGGGTGCGGCTGGTCGAGAAGCAGATGCCGGCGGGATAGGACTGCCTTTCCGCGGCTTTCAGCCATCAACCATCAGGCCGCGGTCCCGCTCGCGGCCTGATGCACGAGGGCGTTTGAAATCGTCATCAGTCGCGCGGACGGCTTGCGCCGAACCGATCATGCGCGCTGCGATGCGATCGCGCTTGACGAACTGATGGAACGCCACGGCGGCCAGATGCAGCCCGATCAGCGCCAGCAGCACATAGGCGAAGAAGATGTGCCTGTCCTCGTAGGCCTGCGCCGCAGCCTTGTCGGGCGAGGTAATCTGCGGCACGTGGAACAGGCCGAAGAAGCTCGAATAATCAGGCGTATGCGCCCCGGAATGCGCCCAGCCCAGCATCGCCACCAGGATGGTGACGGCATAGAGCGCGATATGGCTGACGCGGGCCGCGATCCGTTGCCAGGCCGGCGTCTGCGCCGGCAGCTCGGGCGTCGGGTTGACGCCGCGCCATAATAGCCGGAGCACCGTCAGGAGCAGCACCAGGTAGCCGATATCGGCGTGGATCGAACGGTAGAACAAGCGATCCGGCCGCGCCGCGAGGTGGTTCATCCACCAGCCATAGGCCAGCATGCCAAGGATGGCGATGCTCAGCACCCAGTGGAACGCGCGGGCGAGTGAGCCCCAGCTCGAGGCGGTGTTGCGGATCATGATCGGTCTGCCCTTCGGCCTGTTCGGATTCTACACGTCAAAGCAATGGCTTGCCTTGATGGTGGCAGATATCGGCCAAGGCTGTATGAAATTCCCTGACTTCACCGCCTTGTGCGGGCCCCAATGGTCGGACAGGCAGAACAACCGAATGGTAACCCTGGATCGGATAATCTGCCGGACGTGTCTACTTCCTCAACCATCCTTGTCTTCGATTCCGGCCTTGGCGGGCTGACGGTGCTGCGCGAGATCGTCCGGGCCCGGCCCGACGCCCGTTACGTTTATGTCGCCGACGATGCCTTTTTTCCGTATGGCCACCACAGCGAGGACGAGATCGTCGCCCGCGTGGTGCCGCTGATCGGCGAACTGATCGAGACCCACGCTCCCGACCTCGTGGTGATCGCCTGCAACACCGCGTCCACGATCGTGATGTCGCATCTGCGCGACGCCTACCGGGTGCCTTTCGTCGGCACGGTGCCGGCGATCAAGCCGGCCTGTGCCGCATCGAAGACCCGGCGCGTCTCGGTGCTCGGCACCAGGGGCACCGTGAAGCGGGAATACACCCGCAAGCTGATCTCGGATTTCGCCCAGGGGTGCGAGGTGACGCTGGTCGGCTCCGGCGAGCTGGCGTCGCTGGCGGAAGCCGCGCTGAGCGGACAGGCGGTGCGCGACGAGGACATCGCAGCCGAGCTCGCGCCCTGCTTCATCGGCGATAACGCCGACGACCCCGCCCGCACCGACACCGTCGTGCTGGCCTGCACGCATTATCCGCTGCTGCTGGACCGGTTGCGACGGCTCGCGCCCTGGCCGGTCGACTGGATCGATCCGGCGCCCGCGATCGCGCGCCGCGTCGTCGACCTGCTCGGCCCGGCCGACGGCACGGGCGATGCGGCGGGCGCCGAGATGATCTTCACATCGAAACGCCCCCACAAGCTCAGCGAAGCGTTGACGCCGTTCTTCGGCGGCCGCATCCCGGCGTGATCCGTCGTCTTCAAGGTCCCTCCGTTTTCGCAAGATGCTTGCTGAACAGATCGATTGCGCCCCGAGGTGCGGTATCGTCGAAAAACCGCACGAGGTTTTGTGCGGTTTCTGCCGCAACTCGGGCGCTTCGGGGGTAGAGGTCCTTCTCATACGCGGCGAACGCGGCTTCGATGTCATCGGGAGTCGCGATGAGCGCTTGGGCGAGCTCTGCGCCGTCGTACATGGCAAGGTTGGCCCCCTCACCTGAGAAAGGTGACATCAGATGCGCCGCGTCGCCAAGCAAAGTTACGCCCGGCACGCGCCTCCATCGATGTCCGGACGGGAGCGCATAGATCGGTCGAAGCACGGGGTTGATCTCACCGTCCGTAATGAGGGCAATCAGGTGCGGAGCCCACCCTTTGAATTGCTCGGAAATATGGGCCAAGCCGGCTCTTGCATCGCTGAAGTCGATGGAGTTGATCCAATCTTCCGGCTTGTTCAGGGCCACATAGGTGGTCAGCGCTCCATCTGCATGACGATGCGCCAAGATACCTTTGCCCGGCGCGACAGCCATCAGCGTGCCACCGCCGATCGCATCAGCGCTCGCCTTGTGGCGTGCGTCGCCGTCGAACAGCCTCGTCTCGATGAATGACGTGCCGGTGTAGGTCGGCTTAGAATCTGAAAGAAGCGGACGGACCTTTGACCACGCACCATCGGCGCCCACGAGCACGTTGGACGTGATCGTCAGGCCGCACGAAAAGCTGACCGCGTGCCGTCCGTCCCCGAGTGCTGCGATGGACGTAACCTTGTGACCCCACTTGATCGTCTCTGGCGGTAGCGAATTGATGAGCATTTGCCGAAGATCGCCCCGGTCTATTTCGGGGCGACGGCTCGTGTGGCTGCCGGGGTGATCGAACAACACATTGCCGTCCTTGTCGACGATACGTTTGGCATCTTCGCCGGGACGGACGAGACCGAGGAATGCGTCGAAGAGCCCGGCGGCTCTAAGGGCGATCTGACCGTTATATTCGTGAATATCGAGCAAGCCGCCTTGCGCTCTCGCGCTCACGGAGGCCTCGGCTTCGTAGATCGTTGCTTCGAAGCCATGGAGGTGCAGGACGCGGGCGAGTGTAAGGCCACCAAGTCCCGCGCCGATAATCGTCGTCGTATGTCGCATTGTTGCGCTCCTGTTGTCGCAAGCAAGCAGCGCGCTGAAGCGCTGATGACTGCGATTGCCCGATATCGTCAGGCGGTTGCTTTCGGAGACGCTGGCCGAACCATGCGAGGTGCATGGTTGACGTGCACGCGACGGCCCAAGGATTGGCTGTCGTTTTTCGCGACAGCCGTAACGGTATATCAGAGGGTCGAACGATACAAGCTTCCTTCGCTTGTCAGGGGGGCTTTCCGCCGTCACGCTGCGCGGCTAGCTTCCTCTGATCGTCCAAGGAGGATTGCAATTGACTTCAGCACCGCTGACGCCGCTCAACCGCCTGCGCAAGCAGTGGCGCGAGAAGCGCCCTACCTTCGGCGCGATCGCGACCATTCCCAGCATCCAGACCGTGCAGATCATGGCGCAGTCGCTGGACTGGATCATCGTCGACCTCGAGCACGGGCCGATCGACCTGACCACCGCGCATGCGATGATCGTCGCCACGTCGGGGACATCATGCGTGCCGATGGTGCGGATCGCAGCCAACGAGCCGCACCTTGCCAAGGCGCCGATGGATCTTGGCGCGCTCGGCATCAATTTTCCGATGATCTGCAACCGGCAGGACGCCGAGAAGGCTGTGCGCAGCGTGCGCTATCCGCCGAAGGGCGACCGGCTGTGGGGACCGTTCCACGCGCCGTTCCGCTGGGGCGTCTCGATGGCGGACTACATGGCGACCGCCGATGACGACATGATCTGCATGATCACGATCGAGCATGTCGAGGCGGTGAACCGCATCGACGAGATCATGGCAACGCCCGGTATCGACCTCGCGGTGATCGGCCCCGGCGACCTCGCCACCTCGATCAACAAGCGCGGCCTGCCCGACGATCCCGAGGTCGTGGCGCTGATGCAGCGCGCCGAGGCAGGCATCATGAAAAGCGGCGTGCCGATCGGCGGGGTCGCGCGCACGGCCGAGCAGGCCAACGCAATGATCGATTGCGGCTACCTCGCGCTCGCGCTCGGCTTCGACTGGTCGCTGTTTCAGCGCGGCATCGCCGCGGCCTTTGCCGGGATCAAGCGCTGACTGATCATCTCGATCGAAGTCGGCGCACCGCGTCCGCTGGGCGTCAGTAGCGCCGGCTCGCAATTCTCGCCGCAATCCCCCCGAGCTGCGGGCGATCCGGCCAGAGGCCGATTCCCCGCCCGTCCGGATGGGCGGAACCGGCCGCAAAGCGCCCAAAACGGCCGATTTGGCAGCAAAACGGGCCGGAAGATGCGCCGATTTGTTTGACATGGCGGCGCTTTGTCCTTAAGACCACCCCTGCTCGCGGGCCGGTTTCGGCCCGCGAAGCGTTTCGCGACCCGTGGTTCGTCCCCGAGCTTTCGAGGCGGATCTGTCGGCACAGGCCTTCGGGCCGGTGCACAGGAGGGCGCGTCTCCTCAAACCTGAAACTGACAAAACGCCGCCGCACCGTGCGACGGCCATGCAAAGAGGACGCGATGACAAAGCGCAGTGAGGCGAAGTACAAGATCGATCGCCGCATGGGCCAGAATATCTGGGGCCGCCCGAAGAGCCCCGTGAACCGCCGCGAATACGGCCCCGGCCAGCACGGCCAGCGCCGCAAGGGCAAGCTCTCCGACTTCGGCGTGCAGCTCCGCGCCAAGCAGAAGCTCAAGGGCTACTACGCCAATATTTCCGAACGCCAGTTCCACGGCATCTATGTCGAAGCCAGCCGCCTGAAGGGCGACACCGGTGAGAACCTGATCGGCCTCCTTGAGCGCCGCCTCGACACCGTGATCTACCGCGCCAAGTTCGTCTCCACGATGTTCGCCGCGCGCCAGTTCATCAACCACGGCCACGTCAAGGTGAATGGCCGCCGTGTCAACATCAGCAGCTACAAGCTGAAGGTCGGCGACACCATCGAAGTCAAGGAATCCTCCAAGCAGCTCACGCCGGTGCTGGAAGCGATCCAGCTCGCCGAGCGCGACGTGCCTGACTTCATCGAGGTCGATCACTCCAAGATGACCGCGAAGTTCGCGCGCATCCCCGGCCTCTCCGACGTGCCGTTCCCGGTGCAGATGGAGCCGCATCTGATCGTCGAATTCTATTCGCGCTGATCACAGCACGCATGCGAGATACGAAAGGCCCCGGTTTTGCCGGGGCCTTTTTGTTTGGCTAGGATCGGCGCGGTCAAACTCGAATCTGCGAGTCTGTTGAGGCGACGTCATTCCGGGGCGCGTCATAGACGCGAACCCGGAATCTCGGGATTCCCCGGCGCGCAATTGCGCCCCTGAGGTCTGGTCCTTCGGACGATCCCGGAATGACACTGGAGAGAATGTGACATGCACTACACCCCTGCCCCGCCCGATCCCAAGGCTCCGCCTGTCCGCATCAACCTGCTGTCGGATACGCAGACGAAGCCGACGCCTGCGATGCGCGAGGCAATGGCCAAAGCCGAGGTCGGTGATGAGCAGGTCGGCGACGATCCGACCACCAACGAGCTCTGTGCCCGGGTCGCCGATCTGCTCGGCAAGGAAGCGGCCGTGTTCATGCCGTCGGGCACGATGTGCAATGTCGCGGCGACGCTGGCCTATTGCCGGCCCGGCGACGAGATTTTGGCGCATGCGACCGCCCACATCATCGCGCGCGAAGGCGGCGCGCATGCCGCACTCGGCGGCTTCCAGATCACGCCGCTGCCGGGCGACGATGGCCAGTTCACGGCAGAGGCGCTCCGCGCCGCGCTGCATCCGCGCACCCGCTATCAGCCGCCGCAAATTCTCGTCAGCGTCGAGCAGACCGCCAATATCGGCGGCGGCACGATCTGGAAGAAGGCGGTGCTCGACGAGGTCGTCGGCATTGCGAAGGCCCATGGCCTTGCCACCCACATGGACGGCGCGCGGCTGCTCAATGCCACCGTGGCGTCAGGCATCTCGCCGCGTGACATGACGGCAGGCTGGGATTCGGCCTGGATCGACTTCTCGAAGGGGCTGGGCGCCCCGATCGGCGGTGTGATCGCCGGCACGCGCGGCTTCATCGACGATGTCTGGCGCTGGAAGCAGCGGCTCGGCGGCTCGATGCGCCAGTCCGGCGTCTGCGCCGCGGCCTGCGTCTACGCGCTCGACCATCACATCGACCGCCTCGCCGACGACCACGCCAATGCGCGAGCGCTGGCGCGCGGCCTGTCCCAGATCAACGGCATCGAGGTGCAGGCGCCCGAGACCAACCTCGTGTTCTTCAAGCCCGATGGCGCCGGCGTGCCCGGCGACAAGATGGTCGCCGAGCTGCGCAAGCGCGGCGTGATGCTGGCGATGATGGACGGCCGGATCAGGGCTTGCACGCATCTCGACGTGACCGCCGCGATGATCGAGGAAGCCGTCGGCCACGTCCGCGAGATCGTGCGCGCGGCGTAGCTTCCCGTAGCCTGGATGGAGCACAGCGCAATCCGGGACCGCGTGAGCCGCGGGCACAACTGCCCAGGAATACGCTTCGCTCCATCCGGGCTACCGCCCCATCGCCTGGTAGATCAGCGTCTTCAGCTCAAGCTGGATCCGGCCGCGCTGCGACGGTGTCTGCACCATGAAGATCCCGAACAGGTCATCCTCGGGATCGATGAAGAAGAACGTGCCCCCGACACCGTCCCAGCGATACTCGCCGAGCGGCCAGGACGTGTTCGCGGGAACCGAGGTGCGAACGGCGAAGCCGAGGCCGAAACCCGAGTTCAGGCCCGGGTAATAGTTCTTGTCGCGGACGACCCCGGTTTCGGGACCGATATGATCCGAGGCCATCAGCGCGATGGTTTCTGCTTTCAGGTAGCGCCGCCCTTCATAGGTGCCGCCGTTCAACAGCATCTGCGAAAAGCGCGCATAATCGCCGATGGTGCCGACCATGCCGCCGCCGCCGGATTCCCATCGCAGCGGCTTCCTGACATCGCGGATTTCGGCGACCGGACTGATGCTGCGATCTTTCGGCATCGGCTCGGCGATCAGCGGCCATTTCGCCTTGTCGGCGACATAGAACGCGGTCTCGGTCATGCCGAGCGGACCGAGCAGCCGCTCCTGCTCGAACTGAAGCAGCGACTTTCCAGTGATGATCTCGATGATGCGGCCGAGCACGTCGGTGGCGTGGCCGTAATCCCATTGCGTGCCGGGCTGCTCGGCGAGCGGCAGCGCCGTGAGCCGCGCCACCAGGTCGGCATTGGAGGGATCGTTGTCGAACAAGCCGGCATCGGCATAGGCCTTGTTGACGACACCGCCGCCGTAATAGCCGTAAGGCAGCCCTGCGGTATGGCGCATCAGGTCTTCGATGGTGACGGGACGCTTGAGCGGCTCCAGCGTCATCGTCGCCTTGCCATCCTCACCGCGTTTCTCCACGCCGACCTTCATGTCGGCAAACGCCGGAATGTATTTCGAGACCGGATCGTCCAGCCTGAGCTTGCCCTCCTCGACCAGCATCATCGCCGAGACCGAAGTGATCGGCTTCGACATCGAATAAAGACGGAAGATCGTGTCGGCGCTCATCGAGAGCTCGGTTGCGACATCGCGGACGCCGAAATTCCGGTAGTAGACCGGCTTGCCATGCTGCTGCAGCAAGAGGATCGCGCCGGGAATCTTGCCGGTCGCGATCTCGTTTCTGATGTAATCGGAGACCTTGGCCAAACCTTCCGGCGAAAACCTGTGCCCGACGGAGCCCTCCGAGCCCGCCTTCGCACCGGTTGCGCCCAGCAGAAGCACGAGCGCCGCGATTGTCGCGCGGCGCCCGGGCAGGTCAATTCTCCATCGCTTCATAGATCAACTGCTTCAGGGTCCGCTGGATGCGTTGGCGCTCGGTCGGCGTTTGCTCGAGCAGGATGAAGAACATGTCCTGCTTGCGGTCAATCACGAAGTAGCAGCCGCTGGCGCCATCCCATTTCAGCTCGCCGAGGTCGCCAGGGGGCGGCGGCTTTGCATTGCCGGGATCGGTGCGCACCCCGAGCCCCAGCCCGAAGCCGAAGCCGTCACCGGGGAAATAGAAATAGTCGCGCTCGACGCCGGAGCCCGGGCCGACACGATCGGTTGTCAACTCCTTGAAGGTCTCGGGCTTCAGGATGGTCTTCCCCTCGAAGGTGCCGCCGTTGAGCAGCATCTGTGCGAAGCGCGAATAGTCGGCCATCGTCGAGACCATGCCGCCGCTCGCGGACTCCCATTTCTTGACCTTGGTCGGATCGTTGATCCGGCCGACCCGGAAATCGCTGTCATTCGGCATCGGCTCGGCCATCAGCTTCTGCTTCTCGGGATCGGTGACGAAGAACGTTGTGTCCTTCATGCCGAGCGGATCGAGCAGTTTCTCGCGCTCGATCGTCGACAGCTTTTGGCCGGTCGCGACCTCCATCACACGCGCCAGGATGTCGGTGGAATGGCCGTACTGCCAGAGCGCGCCGGGCTGGTTGTGCAGCGGCAGCTTGGCGATCCGCTCGGCGAACTCGGCGAGATCGAAATCGCCGGCATAGATGTTGGCCTCGCGATACGCTTTGCGCACCAGACTGTCGCCGTAGAAGCCGTAGGTCACGCCCGACGTATGCGTCATCAAATCGAGGACCGTCATCGGCCGCTTCGGTGGTACCAGCTCGAGCGTCTTGGTGCCGTCCTCGTTCTTCCTCTCGACGCCGACCTTCACATTGGCAAAGGAGGGAATGTATTTCGACACGGGATCGTCGAGCTTGTACTTGCCTTCCTGCAGGAGCTGCATCGAGACCACGGCGGTGATCGCCTTGGTCATCGAGAACAGCCGGAAGATCGTCTTGTCGGTGATCGGTGCCTTGCTGACCTCGTCCTGCACGCCGAAGGCCTGGTGGTAGACCGGCTTGCCGTGCTGCTGGATCAGGACGATCGCGCCGGGAATCTTGCCGGTCGCCACTTCATTCGTGAAGAACGCACCGATCTTGGCGAGCTTCTCCTTGTTGAAATGCGCGCCCGCTGGAATTTCGTAGGTGCCTTCGGCATGCGCCAAGGGCGCTGCCAGCAGCACCGCGCCGGCGGCCGCCGCGCGCAACAATCCTGACAAGATCATCTATCTCCCTCCCCGGAAATCACGGGGAAGTGTAGCCAGCGCGTCCTCAGGCACAAGGGCTGCCAAAGGGGGACAACGCAGCCTGATGCAGCTTGCTGCCTTGGGTGGAGAAGCAGCAGAAGATCACGTGCGTGACCTTGGGAGCGGCGGCCAGGGCATCGGCGACCGCCTTGACCGCGATGCCGGCCGCACGATCGGGCGGAAAATGATAGACGCCGGTCGAAATGGCCGGAAATGCCACTGAGGCGAGCCCGTGCGCCTCGCACAGCTCGATGCTGCGGCGATAGCACGACGCGAGCAGCGTATCCTCGTTCTGCGTGCCGCCGTGCCAAATCGGACCGACCGCATGGATCACATGCTTGGCGGGAAGCCGATAGCCCCTGGTGATCTTGGCGTCGCCAGTGCCGCAGCCACCGAGCGCACGGCACTCGGCGAGCAGCTCCGGCCCGGCTGCACGATGGATCGCGCCGTCGACGCCACCGCCGCCCAACAGCGACGAGTTGGCCGCGTTGACGATGGCGTCAACGCGCAGGGTGGTGATGTCTGCGACGATGACTTCAAGCCGCGCCTTGCCGATCTGGCGCGCGGTCAAGATCAGGCCGCCGCGTCGACCGGGATGCCCTTGTCGGCGAAGAGCTGCTGCAACTCACCGGCCTGGAACATCTCACGCACGATGTCGCAACCGCCGACGAATTCGCCCTTCACATAGAGCTGCGGAATGGTCGGCCAGTTCGAATAGACCTTGATGCCGTTGCGCAGCTCGGCCGACTCGAGAACATTGAGCCCCTTGTAGCCGACACCGATGTGATCGAGGATCTGCACGACCTGCCCGGAAAAGCCGCACTGCGGGAATTGCGGCGTGCCCTTCATGAACAGCACGACGTCGTTTGACTTCACTTCGTTGTCGATGAATTGCTCGATGCTCATTTTCGCTTCCTTAATGGGGCGGCGCTCCGAAGCCTAACGGGCCGGCCCGCCCTGCTTAACCCGTGACATGCCATATATGTAGCCCAAACCATTGTGCATCCAAAGCAAAATGGCGGAAATCTGGCATGCGGCGGAAGCCGGACAGCGCCCCTCGGCGGGCCAAATCATAGTCTGACGGCACTAATATAATCGAGGGGGGAGGCTTTTTTCCTGAACGCCAGCCCCTATCTAGGACGAACTGTCCGCCAGGAACCAATTCGCCGAAGCAACGTTCTCCCGAAGAACCGGAGACCACCGTGACGAAACCAGCCTCTGCTGCGGCCGCCATAGCCACCGCTCCCCCGTCGCTGTCATCCGAGTCCGGGCCCCTCGCCCAAAGGCTGGTGGACGCCTACCTTGCGGTCCGCGGCGAGACCGAGCGCCGGGCTGCGCCGCTGTCGCCGGAAGACCAGCTCATTCAGTCGATGCCCGATGCCAGTCCCGCCAAGTGGCATCGCGCCCACACGACCTGGTTCTTCGAACAGTTTCTGCTTGGCCAACATGTCGACGGCTATACGCCATTCCATCCCGACTACGCCTATCTGTTCAATTCCTATTATGTCAGCGCCGGTCCGCGTCATGCACGTCATCAGCGCGGCCATCTGACCCGACCGACCGCCGATGAGGTCACCGCCTACCGCCGCCATGTCGACGCCGAGGTGGTGAAGTTCTTCCAGTCCGCCGAACAGCCAAAGCTTCAAGCGCTGGTGCCGCTGGTCGAGGTCGGCCTCAATCACGAACAGCAGCATCAGGAATTGATGTTCACCGACATCCTGCATGCCTTTGCGCAGAACCCGATCCCGCCCGCCTACGATCCGGCATGGCGCTTCCCGGCATCGAGCCGCGCGACCGGGGAGTGGGTGACGCTGAACGAGGGCATCCACACCGTGGGCCACGCTGACGACAGCTTCCACTTCGATAATGAGAAGCCCGCGCACCGCGCCCTCGTCGGTCCAGTCAAGCTCGCCAAGAACCTCGTCACCAACGCCGAGTGGCTCGCCTTTATCAAGGACGGCGGCTACTCCACCGCCACGCTGTGGCTGATGGATGGTTTCGGCACTGTGAGCAACGAGGGCTGGCAGGCCCCCGGCCACTGGCGCGAGATCGACGGCGAATGGAAGATCATGACACTCGGCGGCCTGCAGCCGATCGATCCACAGGCCCCGGTCTGCCACGTCAGCTACTACGAAGCCGACGCCTTCGCCCGCTGGGCCGGCAAGCATCTGCCGACCGAGATGGAATGGGAGGTCGCCGCCCGCGCCGGCCTGCTCGACGACGCCTACGGCATCGTCTGGCAGTGGACCCGCAGCTCCTATTCACCCTACCCGGGCTACCGCGCCATCGACGGCGCGCTCGGCGAGTACAACGGCAAGTTCATGGTCAACCAGCTCGTGCTGCGCGGCTCGTCGCTGGCGACGCCGGCCGGCCACAGCCGCGTCACCTACCGCAACTTCTTCTATCCACACCATCGCTGGCAATTCACGGGGTTACGCCTCGCAGATTACGCCTGATTGAGTCCTGTCGACATCAATAGCGCGCCGGTAAGCGCGTTCGGGAGAGTATCATGAATGTGCATGCCGCCGCTTTGGCCAAAGCGTATCCGTTCGACGAGGCGACCTCGGTATTTGCCGGTGACGTGATCGGTGACCTCGCCCGTCATCCGAAACGGCTGTCGCCGAAATATTTCTATGACGCCGTCGGCTCCGAGCTGTTCGAACAGATCACGGTGCTGCCGGAATACTACCCGACCCGGACCGAGCTTGGCATCCTGCACGACCGCGGCGAGGAGATCGCCGCGATCATCCCGCGCGGCGCCGCCCTGGTCGAGTTCGGCGCCGGCGCGACCACCAAGGTGCGGCTGCTGCTCGAGCATTGCGAGTTCGGCGCCTATGTGCCGGTCGACATCTCCGGTGACTTCCTCAATGCCCAGGCCGACGGCCTCCGCAAGGATTTCCCCGGCCTCGGCATCTATCCGGTCGCCGCCGATTTCACCACGCCTTTCGCCCTGCCCGAAGCCATCGCCGGCATGCCGAAGGTCGGCTTCTTCCCGGGCTCGACGCTCGGCAATTTCGAACCGCATGAGGCCGCAGCCTTCCTGCGCAGCGCGCGCAAGATCCTCGGCCACGGCGCGCAGATGATCATCGGCGTCGACCTCGAGAAGGACGAGCGCGTGCTCTACGACGCCTATAACGACGCGGCCGGCGTCACCGCGCGCTTCAATCTCAATGTGCTGGTGCGCATCAACCGCGAGCTTGGCGGCAACTTCGATCTGTCGGGATTCACGCACCGCTCGATCTACAACCGCGACCGCCATCGCATCGAGATGCACCTGATCAGCCACAAGGCGCAGACCGTGCGCATCCTCGGCAACACCTTTGCGTTCCGCCCGGGCGAGAGCATCCACACCGAGAACAGTTACAAGTACAGCCTCGATCGTTTCACCGCGCTCGCCCGCAGCTCCGGCTGGCAGGTGCGTGAGAGCTGGACCGACGCCAACAAGATGTTCTCGGTGCATGCGCTGGTCGCGGAGTGAACCGCAAATCCTGCCGCCGCGTCGCTACGGTGATCAGCCCGTTTGTTGCTCCGCTGACCCCAGCGAGATCGATTCCCACGCCGCGACCACGATCATGATCGCGGTGGTGACGATCGAGAGCATCAGCGGCGACAGCTCGCTAGCGAAATAGGCGGTGACGGCGAGCGCGACGATGCCGACGCCATGCGAGAGCTGCAGGAAATTGCGGATCACATACTTGAACAGGATGGTCCCGACCAGAAACAGCAACGGACCGCCGACCGAGCTCACGATCGTCTTGATATCGGAATGCCCGCCCGGGTGCTTCAACACCAGCTCGTCGGCAACTGCGGCGAGGATGATGCCGCCGACGATCGGCATGTGCAGGTACGTATAGGCGATCCGCGCCACCCGCCCGGATTCTTCCGATTTGGAGATCATCTCCGAGCCGGCCTCCGCGCCCTTGTGGAAATAGATCCACCACATCGCGATACTGCCGACCAGAGCGGAAACGAAGGCAGCGACATTTTCCGGTGTCCATGTCAGCTCGGCGAAGGTCGCGCCGTCGACGACGATGGCCTCGCCGAGCGCGATGATGATGAAGGCGGAGCAGCGCTCGGCCATGTGGCCGCCTTCGACCGCCCAGGCTTCAATCGAGGAAAAGCCGAGCTTCGGCGTCCAGAACCGCACGGCCGGCGCGACGTACTCGATCAGCAGCGCCGCGATCCACAGAAACAGCCTGATGTCGCCCTCGGACAGCCCGCCTGAGATCCAGAGCACGCCCGAGCAGGAGAGCCAGGTCAGGATGCGGATCGCGTTGTGGCGCACCGCGGTCCGGTGCCGCGGCGTAGCCAGCAGCCAGAACAGGGTCCGCCCGGTCTGCATGACGGCATAGGCGACGGCAAACCACAGCCCGCGTCCCTCGAAGGCCGTCGGGATCGACGTCGACAGCACTAGCCCTCCCAGCATCATCAGGAAGAGCAAGATGCGAACCGGCGTCAGATCGGGGTTGAGCCAGTTGGTGACCCAGGTGGTGTAGACCCACACCCACCAGACCGCCAGGAACAGCAGAGTGACCTGGACCGCGCCGAGGGGGTCAAAATGGTGCAGCAGCGTGTGCGAGAGCTGCGTGACGGCGAAGACAAAGACAAGGTCAAAGAATAGCTCCGCGTTGGTGACGCGGCCATGCTGATTCGGCTCGATGACGCGAAACATCGCGCCACGTGGATTGTCCGCCATCGATCAGGCCCCCGCTGGCCGGACCTAGCCCTCCGGCACACCGGTTTGCAGTGCCAGTGCGTGCAGTACGCCGCCCATCTGCCCCTTCAGCGACTGATAGACGATCTGGTGCTGCTGGACGCGGGACTTGCCGCGGAAGGACTCTGAAATGACAGTGGCCGCGTAATGGTCGCCATCGCCGGCCAGATCGCGGATCGTCACCTCGGCGTCCGGAATCGCGGCCTTGATCAACGATTCGATATCGCGGGCGTCCATCGGCATCCCAGTCCACCTCCATCAGGTCATTCGAATCATGGCCGGCTCAGCCGCCATGCAGATAAAACCTAGCGCCAGTGGTCTTCTAGGTCATCCAGGACGCACTATATTCCCATTCCCAGCGATTGAAACCTGCATCAATCGGTCACAAGCATTCACGCCGAAATGACCAGAAAGGGCGCAGAACCATGAAGCTTCCCGGCCCCGACCACCCGATCACGATCACGCCCAATCCGAAGCGCGTCCGCGTCACGGCCGACGGCGTCGTCGTCGCCGAGACAACCCACGCGCTGACATTGAAGGAAGCAAGCTATCCCGCCGTGCAGTATATTCCGCGCCAGGATGCCAACATGGGGCTGCTCGCCCGCACCGAGCGGACCACGCACTGCCCGTACAAGGGCGATGCGAGCTATTTCAGCATCAAGGCCAACGGCAAGACGCTGGACAACGCGATCTGGACCTATGAGACGCCCTTCCCGGCGATGACCGAGATCGCCGGCCACCTGGCATTCTACCCGGACAAGGTGAAGATCGAGGAAGTGGCTTAGTTGAATCTCGTCGTTCCCGGACGATGCGGAAGCGTCGGGCCCGGAATCTCGAGATTCCGGGTTCGCGTCGCGCCCCGGAATGACGGCGTTTGTTGAAGCAGCATCGACCCCCGCTACACTCTGAATATCGTGAGCCCGAGGATCAGAAGCACCAGGAAGATCACGACAAAAACGTAAAACAGGAAGCGCGCGATGTCGGCCGAGGCGGCGGAGATGCCGGTGAAGCCCAACAAGCCCGCGATGATCGACACCACAAGGAAGATCAGCGCCCATTTAAGAATAGTCATTACCAGCTCCTCCAAACCGCGCGGCATGCGCGGCCGCCAGTCACCGCGACAACGTCCGCGGGCGACCACAGTTCCTGAAACGAAACAGATGCACGCAGATGACGGACCTCGACGCCACGGAATCGGGACGAATAGGCCTTGCTGAATCGGATTCCCGGTTGCAACATCCGGTCACGCACCCTGCGGGGGGGACCATGAAATCGATCGCTCACGCCGCTCCGGCCGTTGACGTTCAGGCAGCCCCGAAGGCTCACGCCCGCAACGTCGCACTGGACCGTGCGCGCACATTCCTGACCCTGGTCGTGCTGCTGCATCATTCGGTGATCCCCTACACCTATTTCGGGCACACTGATCCGACGTCGTGGATCGGCTTCGACTGCGTGGTGCTCGCCACCGACAGCTTCTTCATGGCGATGTTCTTCCTCCTGTCGGGGCTGTTCGTCTGGCCCGGGCTTGGCCACAAGCCGCTGCCCATCTTCCTGCGCGACCGCCTGTTGCGGCTCGGCCTGCCCTTTGTGATCTGCGCCGTTACCGTGATCCCGCTCGCCTACTACGCGATTGCGCTGCGCGAGACGCCGGCGCTGACCTTCTCAGAATTCTGGTGGAAGACGGTGACGGTCGGACCATGGCCGAGCGGCCCGATCTGGTTCGTCTGGGTGCTGCTGGCCTTCGACGTCACCGCGAGCCTGCTCTACCGGGTGTCGCCGCGCCTGCTCGATCCGATCAACCGGCTGTCGCAGCAAGCATTCGATCGCCCTGCAACGTTCTGGCTGTTCATCGTCGTGGTCAGCATCGTCGTCTACCTGCCGATGCTGGTCTATTACGGCCAGAACCGCTGGTTCGAGTTCGGAGCGTTTTCCGTGCAGGCAAGCCGCGTGCTGCTCTATGCGGCCTATTTCTTCATCGGAGCAGGCATCGGTGCGGCAAACTTCGAACGCGGGGTGCTCAGCGCGAACGGACGGCTGACCGCGATGCCCTGGTCCTGGGCGGTCGTCACCCTGATCCCCTACGCCGGGATGTGGGTCATGATCTACATCAAGCGTGCGATCATCGGCAATCCCGATCCACTGCCCGGCTGGTATCTCGTCTTCTACGGCACCTTCTTCGTTCTGTTCAGCGCCTCGATCCTGTTCGCGATCCTCGGCTATTTCCTGCACTCGAAGGCGGCGGGACCGACGCTGCTCGACCGCATGCAGGGCGACGCCTATGGCATGTTCCTGGTGCACTATCCGATCGTGCTATGGCTGCAATACTGGCTGTTCGACTTCGACCTGCCGGCGATCGCAAAGGCGGCGATCGCATTCTTCGCCACGGTGGCGCTGAGCTGGGCCGCCACGGCGGCGCTGCGCAAGCTGCCGGGCGCCAAGCACGTGCTGTAGCTTCAAGCCGCAATTTCGCTCGGGGTCTCACTTGCGCGGTCCCGCTCCAGCCGCGGTGCGGCCGCGGCGCGGTGATCCCGAGCGATCAGGATGTAGAAGGTCGGCAGCACGAACAGCGTGAACAGCGTGCCGACCAGCATCCCCATCACCACAACGATGCCAATGGCAAAGCGGCTCGCCGCGCCCGCTCCGTCGGCATAGAGCAGTGGCGCCAGCCCCGCGACCATCGCAGCCGTCGTCATCAGCACCGGCCGCATGCGTACGGCCGCGGCCTTCCGGATCGCCGCAACCCGATCGAGCCCTTCGTGATGCTGGATCTCGTTGGCGAAGCTCACCATCAGGATGCCGTGCTTGGAGATCAGGCCGATCAGCGTGACGAGGCCGATCTGGGTGTAGATGTTCAGCGTGGTGAAGCCGAAATACAGCGGCAACAGTGCGCCGCAGACCGCCAACGGCACCGTGACCATGATCACCAGCGGATCGCGGAAGCTTTCGAACTGCGCCGCCAGCACCAGGAAGATCACGATCAGCGCCATGCCGAACGTCACGATCAGGCGGTTGCCCTCCTGGACATATTGCCGGCTGTCCGACAGCCAGTCGATCGTCATGCCCGGCGACAGCTTCTGCGCCTCCATGAATGAGACCGCCCGTCCCATGGTCACGCCGGGCTTGAGCACCGCCGAGATCGTCGCCGCGTTCATCTGGTTGAACTGCGGCAGGCGGTTCGGCTCGGGGCTGACATTGACCTTGATCACCGTCGACAGCGGGAACATCTGCCCCGACTTCGAACGCACAAGGAAGCTTCCGAGATTCTCCGGCGTGACCCGGTCGGACTTGCGCACCTGCGGGATCACCGCATAGGAGCGTTCGAAGAAATTGAAGCGGTTGACGTAGTTCTCACCCACCAGTACGGCCAGCGTGTCCCCGATGGTCTGCATGCTGACGCCGGCTTCGGCGGCCTTGGCATGATCGATGGTGATCCTGGCCGTCGGGCTGTCGAATGCCAGGTCGCTGTCGACAAAGGCAAATAGCCCGCTCTTCCAGGCCGCCTGCTTCAGGGTTTCGACCTCCTGATAGATGCTGGCGAAATCGGCGGCCGAGCGCACCACCATCTGGAACGGCAGGCCGCCGGTGGCCGCGGGCAGCGCAGCCGGCTGGAACGGCGTCACCGTGGCGCCGAGCACGCCGTGCGACATGCCGTAGAGCTGGTTCTGGATGTCGTTTGCCGAGCGCTTGCGCTTGTCCCAGTCGGTCAGCGTGATGCCGCCGAAAGCGTGGTTCTGGCCGTCGGTGCCGTTCAGGACGAAGCTCGCGTGATACTCGGGGAACGAGCGATAGATCTTCTCGATCTCGTCGGTATAGCGCGTCGTGTAGTCCACGCTGGCATATTGCGGCGCCCTCAGCACGGTGAACACGTAGCCCTGGTCCTCAGACGGGGCGAGCTCGCGTTGACTGCCCAGGAACAGCACCACGATCGCCCCCAGCACGCAGGCCGCGGCCAGCAGCACCGCGGCACGCATCCTGAGCGTCGCGGCCAGCAGCCGGCTGTAACCACGCGACAACTTCGCGAACTGATGTTCGACAAAGCGGGCAAACCGGCCATGCGAGGTCGCCTCTCCGAGAAGCTGCGCGCTCATCATCGGCGACAGGGTGAGCGCGACCACGCCCGACACGACGACCGAGCCAGCCAGCGTGAAGGCGAATTCGCGGAACAGACTGCCGGTCAGCCCGCCCATCAGGCCGATCGGCGCATAGACCGCGGCCAGCGTGATCGTCATCGCGATCACGGGACCGACGATCTCGCGCGCGCCGATCAGGGCCGCTTCGCCGGGGCTCAAGCCCTCCTCGATGTGACGATGGATGTTCTCGACGACGACGATGGCGTCGTCGACCACGAGGCCGATCGCCAGCACCATGGCGAGCAGGGTCAGTAGGTTGATGGAGAAGCCGAGCCCAAGCATCATCGCGGCGGTACCGACCAGCGAGAGCGGCACGGTGACCACAGGGATCAGCACCGAGCGGAACGATCCCAGGAACAGCAGGATGACGACGACAACGATCACGATCGCCTCGATCAGCGAGCGCTGCACCTCGTTGATCGAGGCCTTGACGAAATGCACGATGTTGAAGACGTCGGCGATCTCGAGCCCTGGCGGCGCCACCCGGTTCAGGTCCTCGATCACCTTGGTGGTGGCGGCGACGATCTCCAGCGGGTTGCCGTCCGGCGTCGGCTGCACCGCGATGTAGACGGTCGGCTTGCCGCTGTCGCGCGCATTGGTGTCGTAGTTCTCGCCGCCGATCTCCAGCATTGCGACATCGCCGAGCCGCACCAGGCCGCCGCTGGCCGTGCTGGTCTTGATTACCATCCTGCGGAAATCGTCGAGATTCCGAAGGTCGGTCGCCGCGGTGATGTTGGTGACGGTCATCTCGCCGCGCAGCCGTCCCGGCGCCGCCTGGACGTTGTTGGCGCGCAAGGCCGCGGCGATGTCGCCCGCGGTCAAGCCGCGTGCGGCGAGCTTGAACGGATCGATCCACACCCGCATCGCCAGCGGTGAGCCGCCCGAGGTGTCGGCCGACGCCACGCCCGGCACCGAGGTCAACAGCGGCTGCGCCACACGGGTGGCAAAGTCGGTGACCTCCGACGGCGTCAGCGTGTCGCTGCTGAAGGCGATGTACTGCACGGCCGATGCACCGTCGGTGATCTTGGTGATCACGGGATCGAATACGCCGGCCGGCATGCGGTACTTGACCTGCTGCACCTTGGCCAGCACCTCGGTCATGGCGCGGTCGGCGTTGGCGTTGAGCACCAGCTTGGCCTTGATCGAGCTCAAGCCCAGCGTCGAATTCGACGTCATGTACTCGATGCCGTTGGCGGTCGCGATCGACTGCGCGATTACCGAAGTGACGAAGCCCTGCATCACATCCTGGGTCGCGCCGGGAAAGGAGACATCCACCTGGATGGTCGCGCTTTCCATGCTGGGATATTGCCGCACCGGCAGCGACAGCATCGCCGCGGAGCCGATAAGGAGAATCAGCAGGCTGACGACGGTCGCAAGAATCGGCCGGCGGATGAAGATGTCGGTGAAATGCATGATGATTGCCTCGGCTGCGCCAACCGGCGTTAGCGCGCCTGCTCCGGCGCATCGACCATCGTCATCTGAACGGCCGCGCCGGGCATGACACGGAGCTGACCTGCGGTGACGATATGGTCGCCGGGCGACAGCCCCTGCTCCACCACGACGCGCTCACCGATGCGTTGCCCGGTCTTCACCGCGACGCCGACAGCCTTGTTGTCGCGCACCAGGAGCACACTCTCGCCGGATGCGCTGGTCTGGATCGCGGTGACCGGCACCACGATGGCGTCGAGCTGCGGCGGCAGCACGACGTTGACGGTGACGAACAAGCCCGGCCGCAGCAGCCGATCGGGATTGTTGAACAGGGCCTGCACGAGGACATTGCGAGTATCCTCGGCAACCTGCGGTTCGATGGCATTGATCGTGGCCTCGAACACCCGGTCGGGGAAAGCATCGGTACGGATCGTCACCGCGCCTCCCACCTTCAGATTTGACAGGCGCTGCTGCGGAACGGTGAAATTGGCATAGAGCTGGTCGAGCGCGGTCAGCGTCGCGAGCGCATCGCCGGCATTGACGTATTGGCCGAGATTGACCTTGCGGAGGCCGATCTGACCCGCGAACGGCGCCCGGATCGTCATCTGCGCGATCTGCGCATCGAGCTGCTCGACCGTGGCGTCGGCCTGCTTCAGATCCTCCTGCCGCTGCTGCAACACCTCCTGGGTGACGAAGCCGGAAGGCGCGAGGCCCTGCGAACGCTTCTCCTGCAATTGTGCAAAGCGTCCCTTGGAGACCGCGACCGCGCGCGAAGCGCGCAGCGGCGCGTCATAGAGCCGCACCAGCGGCGCACCCTCGGCGATCTCGGCGCCCGCGTCGAAATTGATTGCGGTGACGCGGCCGGCAACCTCCGGCGCGAGGATCACCTGGCGCACCGCCTGCAGCGAGCCGATCGCCTCGATCGAGCGCGGCAGCGCCTCGGCGCGCACCGTCATGGCCGCCACGGGTATCGGCGGCGGATCGCCGGTGGGTTTGGCGGCGGCGCCGCCACTGCGCCAAGCGAACAGCGCGGCGGCAACGGAGATCACCAGCAGTGAAGCAATGCCGAACGGCATAACGCGAGCGCGCAGCGACTCGCGCGAAAGGAATGATGCGGACGGCATTTCAAATTCCAGAACAGCAAATCCGACGGCTTCGCCGGAAGCTTGCCCGTGCAAGCCCGCGAGTGATATAGAACCTCAAGTCTAGTTGAGGTCAAGGCGGCCAGCTTGCAGGATTTCTAAAACCATGGCGCTCGCTCCTGAGCTTTCGGTCGGCGAGGTCGCGAGACGCAGCGGCCTTGCCGTGTCCACGCTTCACTTCTACGAGAGCAAGGGCCTGATCGCGAGCCGGCGCACCGGCGGCAATCAGCGACGCTACATGCGCGGCGTGCTGCGGCGGATTGCGATCATCAGGATCGCGCAGCGTGCCGGGATTCCGCTGGAAGAGATCAAGCAGACTTTCGCCGCGATACCGCCCGACCGTGCCCCGAGCATCCGCGAATGGGAGCGGGCGATGTGCCGCTGGACCGAGACGCTGCAGCAGCGGATCGACGATCTCACCGACCTCAGGGACAAGCTGTTCAACTGCATCGGCTGCGGCTGCCTGTCGGTGACCCAATGCCCCCTGCGCAACCGCGACGACAAGCTCGCCGCCGAGGGCCCGGGTCCGCGCATCCTGATCACGGCCGCCGAACGCCGGCGGCGCAAGCGGACAGGCTGACCACCGAATCGCGACCGACAAGTTGCGCACAACCTGACGATTGACACATGTCGGCGGGTGATTCTCGGCTAGACTGGCCGGACTGCTTGACCACAGGGAGTCCTAGGATGAACGACCCTCAAATCGGATGGATCGCAGCAATCATCGTCGGGGGACTGGCCGGCTGGCTTGCCGAGATGTTCATGAAGTCCGGAACGGGCATCGTGATGAACATCATTCTCGGCATCGTCGGCGCGGCGCTGGCAAACTGGCTGTTGGGGCTGCTCGGCGTGTCCCTCGGGGCGGGATGGATCAGCTATCTCGTCGCCGGCTTCATCGGCGCCTGCATCATCATCTTTGCCTGGCGTGCGATCCGCGGCGCGACCTAAAGCACGATGGGATTAGATTGAACTGAAAACAGCGTCGGAAGTCACCTCTCCCTTGGGAGAGGTGAGCTGACGCCGCCACGAGTCGATTCGATCCAAACTCATCTCGCGCGGTGCGCAGCGCGTCGCACGCGACGATCAGGCCGCGGCGCCGCGCATGTAGTTCGGCAGCCAGTGCTCGAAGGCACGGGAGAGGCTGTCGACCGCAACGGGCTGCTCGCCGGCGATGGCAACCGCATCACCGCCGGTGGTGCCGATCCGCGCGCAGGGCACGCCCGCGCCCTTCATCTTGGCGAGCACGCGACCCGCTTCCGCCTCCGGCACGGTGACGATGTAGCGCGCCTGGTCCTCGCCGAACCAATAGGCATGCGGCACGATCGCGCTCGGCGCCGCCAGAAGCTGCGCGCCGATGCCGCTCGCGATCGCCATCTCGGCGAGCGCGATCAAAAGCCCGCCGTCGGAAACGTCATGCACCGCGGTGGCAGTGCCGGCGTGGATCATGCCGCGGACGACGTCGCCGTTGCGCTTCTCGGCGTCGAGATCGACCGGCGGCGGAGCACCCTCCTCGCGGCCGCAGATATCACGCAGGTAAACCGACTGGCCGAGCCAGCCATGCGTCTCGCCGACCAGCAGGATCGCCTCGCCGGCGACCTTGAAGGCCAGTGTCGCCGACTTGGTGAAGTCGTCGAGCAGCCCGACGCCGCCGATCGAAGGTGTCGGCAGGACGCCGCGACCGTTGGTTTCGTTGTAGAGCGAGACGTTGCCGGAGACGACCGGGAAGTCCAGCGCGCGGCAGGCTTCCGAAATGCCTTTCAGGCACCCGACGAACTGGCCCATGATCTCGGGCCGCTCCGGATTGCCGAAATTGAGGTTGTCGGTGATGGCGAGCGGGCGGCCGCCGACCGCGGTGATGTTGCGCCAGGCTTCGGCCACCGCCTGCTTGCCGCCCTCGAACGGATCGGCCTCGCAATAGCGCGGCGTGACGTCGACGGTGAGCGCAAGGCCCTTCGGCCCCTCCTGCACGCGGACGACGGCGGCGTCGCCGCCCGGCCGCTGCACGGTATTGCCGAGAATGACGTGGTCGTACTGCTCCCATACCCAGCGCTTCGAGCAGAGCTCGGGCGTGCCGATCAGCTTCTCCAGCGCCTGCGCAATGCCGAGCGGCGGCTTCACGTCCTGCGCACGGATCACCGGCAGCGCGGTCGAGGCGACGTGCGGACGATCATAGACGGGGGCCTCGTCGCCGAGCTCCTTGATCGGCAGGTCGGCCATCACGTCGCCGCCATGCTTGACCACGAAGCGCTTGCTCGGCGTGGTGTAGCCGACGATGGCGAAGTCGAGCCCCCATTTGCGGAAGATCGCCTCGGCCTGTTTTTCCTTCTCGGGCTTGAGCACCATGAGCATGCGCTCCTGGCTCTCCGAGAGCATCATCTCATAGGCGCTCATGCCGGTCTCGCGGGTCGGCACCGCGTTGAGATCGAGCTCGATGCCGAGATCGCCCTTGGCGCCCATCTCGACCGCCGAGCAGGTCAGCCCCGCCGCGCCCATGTCCTGGATCGCGATCACGCAGCCCTGCTCCATGATCTCGAGGCAGGCCTCCAGCAGCAGCTTCTCGGCGAAGGGATCGCCGACCTGCACGGTCGGGCGCTTTTCCTCGGAAGCGTCGTCGAATTCGGCCGAGGCCATCGAAGCGCCGTGGATGCCGTCGCGGCCGGTCTTGGAGCCGAGATAGACGATCGGCATGTTCACGCCGGAGGCCGCCGCGTAGAAGATCTTGTCGGCGTCGGCCAGCCCGACCGCCATCGCGTTGACCAGGATGTTGCCGTCATAGCGGGTGTGGAAGCGCACCTGGCCGCCGACCGTCGGCACGCCGAACGAATTGCCGTAGCCGCCGACGCCCGCGACCACGCCGGACACCAGGTGCCGGGTCTTGGGATGCTCGGGCGCGCCGAAGCTCAAGGCGTTGAGGCAGGCGATCGGGCGCGCGCCCATGGTGAAGACGTCGCGCAGGATGCCGCCGACGCCGGTGGTCGCGCCCTGATAGGGCTCGATGTAGCTCGGATGGTTGTGGCTCTCCATCTTGAAGACCACCGCCTGGCCGTCGCCGATATCGATCACGCCGGCGTTCTCGCCGGGGCCCTGGATCACCCAGGGCGCCTTGGTCGGCAGCCCGCGCAGATGGATGCGCGAGGACTTGTACGAGCAGTGCTCGTTCCACATCGCCGAGAAGATGCCGAGTTCGGTGAAGGTCGGGACCCGCCCGATCAGCTTCAGGATACGCTCATACTCGTCCGGCTTCAGCCCGTGGGCGGCCACGAGGTCGGGGGTGATCTTGGGCTCATTCTTGGGCTCGTTCATGGGTCCCTTAATAGGTAGATCGAACGGGGGCGAAAAGGCCTTTTACGAGGCATTTCCGGCCTGTCCAGAGCTTTGCGGCAGGTGGCCGCGGGTCGCGGGATTTGCACATCGCGGATGGATCGGATTTAAGGACCGAAACCCGATAATTGAAGGTCCGGATTTCGTGAACGAGCTCGCCAAGACCGCAATAGAGACCGCATTCAACCGCCGCCCCGATCTGCATGTCGAAACCGGGGGCGAATTCGCCGGCTGGCGAACCTGGACTCGCGACAATTTCGAGACCCATACCGGCCCCTTCTACCACCGCATGAACGAGAACGGCGTCATCACCTGCGCGTTCCGGGTCGGAAAAAAGCACCTCAACGGCTCCGGCAACGTCCACGGCGGCTGCTTCATGACCTTCGCGGACTACTGCCTGTTCGCGCTCGCCGCCCCGGCGCTCCAGGGTCCCGGCGTCACGGTGTCATTCTCCTCGGAATTCCTCGACGCGGCCCGCGAGGGAGACCTGATCGAATGCACTGGCGAAGTCACCCGCGCCGGTGGGTCGCTGATTTTCGTGCGAGGTATGCTGACATCCGCCGAGCGGCCCCTGTTCACCTTCTCCGGCACGATCAAGCGAGTGAAGCGCAAGGCGCCGGCGGAGGCCGTAGCTCCTGCCGAACAATAACTCCGTGAAACACGCGCGGCCTGATTGAGACCACCGCGCGCACGTCTCTCGTTCGGAAATGCCGTATCGCAACCTGTTGCCCGTCATTGCGAGTTTGGATTGGCGTGAAGTCGTCGACCCGCTTTGAATGAAAGTGGGTGGATGCACTGGACCGAACTTGACCCTTTCTTCCTGGAGGCGGAACGAGATGCAAGGCTCGGACAAATCATGTCGCGAGAATGCGGATGCACATTCTCTCTCAGTCATCATGGCCCGCCACCGGGTCGCGCGAACGCGCGCCCGATGACAGGCTCCGGCGAGCCATCCAGTACGCCGCGGCCTCTCGGTTCGAGCACCGGTCTCTCTGGAATACTGGATCACCCGCATGCGCGGGTGATGACACCGCGCAAGCGTGAACTTGGACCTGCCCCTATCATTGTAGGTTCGGACCGGCGCGAAGTCGCCGACCTGGAACTCGCCCACTTTCTTCCGAGGAGCTCGCGACAAAATTGCAAAGCAATTTGCGCTAAAGCGACGACTTGTCCGCCGAAGCCTTGGCGAAGGCGGAAGCAATCCATGCTTCCGCGCACGCCGTGCGATGGTTTGCTTCGCGGAGCCTGTCATCGCGCGTATTCGCGCGACCCGTTGGCTCGCAATAACGTGGATGGAACAACGCGCAGCAGGACCAGCGAGTGAGCCGAGGCCATTGCCGATCTTCGCGCATCCACGAGAATTCCTTGTCACGGCAAACCGACCTGTCGAGACCTCGGATCTGTGCCGCAATGAGATGACTCTGTAACGCGCGGACGATTATCCGCTGGCCTCGGCAATGGTCCCGAAGTATCAGTTTTCCCAGCGCGCCAATGCGCGGGGAGCCAATCAAGGTGCCGAAGAGCACAGCTAGAGCGGGTGGCGTAACGGCTCCCGTGCAAATGTCCACAGCATCCACGACAGCACCCTCCGTGCGCGGCTGGCGCGACTACGCGCTGCTGCTGGCGCTCGCCTGTTGCTGGAGCTCGACCTACCCGCTGACCAAGATCGCGCTCGGCTCGATCCCGCCAGTCACCTTCATCTCGGCCCGCTCGCTGATCGCCGCGCTCTTTCTGCTCGTCGTGCTGCGGATTCGCGGCATCCGCATCCCGACCGACCTGAAGGCCTGGAAGCTATTCGCCTTCCAGCAGACCATCAACTCCACGATTCCGTTCCTGGTGATCACCTGGGCCCAGCAATTCGTGCAGGCATCACACACCGTCGTGCTGGCGTCGACGACGCCGATCTTCGCCTTCCTCATCACCTGGGCGATCACGCGGCACGAGCCGGCCTCGCTCATCAAGCTGCTAGGGGCGATCCTCGGCCTCGCGGGCACGGTCGCGATCATCGGTCTCGATGCGCTCAGCGGCTTTGGCAAGGAGATCGCCGCCGAGATCGCGATCCTGCTCGCCACCATCTCGTTTGCCTGCGCCACGATCTTTGGCCTGCGCCTGTCAGACTACGATCCGATGGTGGTCGCGGCCGGCTCGCTGCTATTCGGCGGCACGGTGCTGTTGCCGCTCGCCCTGGCTCTCGAACAACCCTGGACGCTGCATCCGACGCCGCAGGCGCTGGTGGCCACCGTCACCATGGGCATCTTCTCGAGTGCGCTCGGCCTGATGCTGTTCTACATGTGCTTGACGCGGCTCGGCACACTCGCCACCAACGCGCAGGCCTATCTGCGCATTCCGATCGGCGTGGCGCTCTCGGTGGTATTGATTGGAGAATCCGTGCCGTCCAATCTCGCACTTGGCCTCGTGCTCGTGATGGCCGGCGTCGCCGCGATGACCGTGCCGGCCGACACGCTGAAGCGTGCGCTGAGTCGGTTGCGGGGATGAAGCAGGCGACTATTTCTCGTTGCCGGCCCCGAGAAGCGCGGTGACCTTACGCAGCCTTCTCGTGATGCTGGACCAGCCCCGCGAACAGGCCGCGGCCGTCGGTGCAGCCCATGATCTCTTCGACGTGGTTCTCGGGGTGCGGCATCATGCCGAGCACGTTGCCGCGCTCGTTGACGATGCCGGCGATCGAATGCGCCGCGCCGTTGAAATTGGAGGCCTCGTCGACCACGCCCGCCGGCGAACAATAGCGATAGAGCACCCGCCCCTCGCCTTCGAGACGCTTCAGCGTCTCCTCGTCCGCCTCGTAATTGCCCTCGCCATGGGCGACCGGCACGCGGATCACCTGGCCGGCATTGTAGCCTCGGGTGAACGGCGTATCGGAGCGCTCGACCCGCATATGCGCGTCGCGACAGACGAACTTCAGCTCGGCATTGCGCATCAGCACGCCCGGGAGCAGGCCGGACTCGCAGAGGATCTGGAAGCCGTTGCAGACGCCGAGCACAAGTCCGCCCTTGGCGGCGAAGTCGCGCACCGCGTCCATCACGGGCGCGCGCGCTGCGATCGCGCCACAGCGCAGGTAATCGCCGTAGGAGAAGCCGCCGGGCACCACCACGAGATCGGTGCCTTTGGGCAGCGAGGTCTCGGCGTGCCAGACCATCGCGGTCTCGTTGCCGGAGGCGAGCTTGAGCGCGCGCGCCATGTCGCGCTCGCGGTTGATGCCGGGGAAGACGAGGACGGCTGATTTCATGAGGTCACCGGGTTTTAGGCGCTAGAGCAAGCATAACTGCGGCCGCAAACTTTGCGTAATTGTCATTGCTGGCCTTCTCGTCGCGTGCCGAGCTGATCAGGCTAGCCGAGGCGCGTGTGCCAAACAGCAAACCATTGACTTGATACTCGCTGGTGCCGTCGGGTGTCACCGTCAGGCGCCGAGCCCGGTACATCCGCGGCACCGCCGTGCCTTTGGCGCCATCGACGCCGAGTAGCGTGATCCGCTGTCCTGGCTTCCGCTGCTCCAGTGCCTTGATGATCTGGTCCTGGCTTTCACGGAACTGTTGCAGGGTCATCGGATTTTTGGCGGCATAGAGCCGATAGGTCACCTTGGAGCCCGCACCGCAGCTTGGCTGCTCGCAATGGAAGATGTGCACATCGGAGCCGCCGTGCTGATAGCTCCACCCGTTGACCGAAACCGGCGGTGCCTGCGATCCCGCCGTTGGCGCAGGCGATGATTGAGCCACTGCGCCGCCAATTCCACCGGCCGTGAACAGGGCGAGCAACAACGATCGGATCAAAGCGTGGTTGCTGCCGGGAATGGCGGGAGCGGCTGTTGTCATCTGGCTCGCCCGACTAGCTCAGCAATTCGACCCGGTAATTCTCGATCACGGTGTTCGCCAACAGCTTGTCGGCGGCAGCCTTCAACGCGGCCTCGGCCTTGGTCTTGTCAGTCGCCGCGAGCTCGATGTCGAACACCTTGCCCTGGCGCACGCTGGCGACACCGTCGACGCCGAGCGATTTGAGCGCACCCTCGATCGCCTTGCCCTGCGGATCGAGGATGCCCGACTTCAACGTCACAGTCACACGTGCCTTCACGATCGCCCCTTTAACTTTTCACCAGCACCGGGCCGGTCCCGGCCGGCCGCTCGTTTTCCATGAGAATACCGAGCCGCTTGGCGACCTCGGTGTAGGCCTCGAGCAGGCCGCCCAAATCGCGCCGGAAGCGGTCCTTGTCCAGCTTCTCGTTCGACTTGATGTCCCACAGCCGGCACGAGTCCGGCGAGATCTCGTCGGCGACGATGATTCGCATCATCTCGTTCTCGAACAGCCGCCCGCATTCCATCTTGAAGTCGACCAGGCGGATGCCGATCCCGAGGAAGAGGCCAGTCAGGAAGTCGTTGACGCGGATGGCGAGCGCCATGATGTCGTCGATCTCCTGCGGCGTGGCCCAGCCGAAGGCGGTGATGTGCTCTTCCGACACCATGGGGTCGTTGAGCTGATCGTTCTTGTAATAGAATTCGATGATCGAGCGCGGGAGCTGGGTGCCCTCCTCGATCCCGAGCCGCTGCGACAGCGAGCCGGCGGCGACGTTCCGCACCACTACCTCGAGCGGCACGATCTCGACCTCGCGAATCAACTGCTCGCGCATATTGAGGCGGCGGATGAAGTGGGTCGGCACCCCGATGTCGTTGAGGTGCTGAAACAGGTACTCCGAGATCCGGTTGTTGAGGACGCCCTTGCCCTCGATCACCTGGTGTTTCTTGGCATTGAACGCAGTCGCGTCGTCCTTGAAGTGCTGGATCAAGGTTCCCGGCTCGGGGCCTTCATAAAGGACCTTCGCCTTGCCTTCATAGATACGGCGTCGACGGCTCATTGGGATGTACCGTGTTTTGTTGAAATCCATGAATTTGGGTGCTCCGGATGATTTGGGGTTGCGACCCACGACGGAGCTGCCGCGGAGGCCTGGAACCTGGTACTTCAACAGGAAACAGAACAAGAACCATGCCTGTTGGCAACGTACCCGATTGGCCCATGGAGCACAATCGATACGACCCCATCGGGCTAACTTATACCGCCCTATCCTAAAGGGCCGATTCCGCCTGTTTTGCCTGCGGCTTAACGGCTCGTTGTGTTGCCGATTCCTGTTGCATATCTAGGCAGGGATCGGGGCTATCGCAACGAGCTGCGGCCCACCATTGAGCAGGGATTGGAACTTCGGCCATGAGCGAATTCAACAAGCGCGAGGAAGGTTTCGAGAAGAAGTTCGCCCTCGACGAGGAGCAGAAGTTCAAGGCCGAAGCCCGCCGCAACAAGCTGCTCGGCCTGTGGGCCGCAGAAAAGCTGGGCATCACAGGCGATGCCGCCAGCACCTACGCCAAGGAGGTGGTGGCCGCCGATTTCGAGGAAGCCGGCGACCGCGACGTCCTGCACAAGGTGTTGAAGGATCTCACCGCCAAGGGCAACGCCGTCACCGAGGCCGATATCCGGGCCAAGATGGACGAGCTGTTGATCCAGGCGGTGGCCCAGGTGAAGGCGGGAACGTGATATCTCGCGAATAGGACGTAGCGAGTAGCGAATTGAGCCATTCCGTTCGCTATTCGCCGTTCACCATTCGCTTCCTGCTACTTCGCTTCGTTGAAAATTCCGCGCGGATGATGTCGAGCAGACGGCGCGACGCGGCGCTGAGGAAGCCGCCGTGCCGCGTCACCGCGACAACCTCATGGCTTGCGCTGAGATTGCCGACGCGGATCGTCGCGATCGTCGCCGCGCGCAGTTCCTCCGCCGCATTGCTTTGCGACAATAGCGCGATGCCGAGCCCGGCCTCGACCAGCCGCTTCTGGGCGGTGAGGCTGTCGACCGGCGTCCAGTCGACCTCGCCGAGCCCGTGTGTCAGGAACAGCGCGAACACGTGCGAGGCAGTGATTTCGCGCCGTCCCGGCACCTCGGGGAAGGCGATCCAGCGCTCGTTCCAGAGATCGGCGAGCTTGGCGACCCGGCGCCCGGCCAGCGGATGGTCCGGCGCGCAGACCACCTGAAGCGGCTCGGCGAACAACACCTCGCAGTCGAGATCGCGCGAGCGGTCACGATCGTAGCGCAGCCCGATCGTCGCCTCGCCGCGCCGGATCAGATCGCTGACCTCGGCGCTGGTCGCGGTGCGTAACGTCAGCGCGACGTCCGGATGCCGACCGGCAAAGCGCTTCAGCACCTTGGAGAGCCGTTCGCCGGCGAGCGTGCCGGTTACCGCCAGCGCCACGGGGCCGGAATTGTCGCGCAGCAGGGCGCGCACCGCGTTCTCGGCGTCCTGCGCCGCCGCCACCGCGCGCTCGGCATAGGGCACCATCACCCGCCCGGCATCGCTCAGCCGCGTCTTGCCCGCGATCCGCTCGAACAAGGGAACGCCGAGCTCCTGCTCGAGCAGCGCGATGCGCCTTGAGATCGCCGGCTGCGACCGGTGCAGCGCCTTGGCGGCGTTCGAGATCCCGCCGCGCCGATGCACCACCAGGAACGTGTTGAGCGCGTCGCTGTCCATCTCTGGTCTCATGCAAAAAGCTGATGATATGGAGAGAAATAACAAATTTGTCTGATGGACAAAACCGCCCTATCGCTGCTGTCAGTCGCTTTGACAACAGCAGGAGCTCCCATGCGCACCCAGGCGGACAAGGCAGCACGGTTTCGCGAGCTGCATCAGCGGCCCGGCGCCTTCATCATTCCAAATCCATGGGATGCAGGGACCGCAAAACTGCTCGCGGCGATGGGTTTCGAGGCGCTGGCGACCACGAGCCTCGGGCTCACCAACACGCTCGGCCAGTCGACCGTGACCCTCGATGCCATCATTGAGAATTGCCGGACGATCGCGCAGGCTACCGACCTGCCCGTCAGTGTCGATCTCGAAAATTGCGGTGCGGACATGCCGAAGCTCGCGGCCGAGGCAATCCGCTTCGCCGCGGAAGCCGGCGCGGTCGGCGGCTCGATCGAGGATTCGACCGGCGATCCGCAGCGTCCGATCTATGATTTCTCGCTTGCGGTCGAGCGGGTTGAGGCCGCGGTCGAGGCGGCGCGTGCGTTGCCGTTCCCGTTCACGCTGACCGCGCGGGCCGAGAACTTTCTGCACGGCCGCAAGGATCTCGACGATACCATCAAGCGGCTGCAGGCCTTCGAAGCGGCCGGCGCGGACGTCTTGTATTCACCGGGCCTCTACGACCTCGCCACCATCAAGACCGTGGTCTCGGCCCTGAAGAAGCCGTTCAACCTCGTGATGGGCTTCGCCGATCCGACGCTGACCGTCGAGCAGCTTGCCACCGCCGGCGTCAAGCGCATCAGCGTCGGCGGCGCGATGGAGCGCCATGCGCTGGCTGCGTTCCTGCGCTGCGCCCGCGAGATGAAGGACAAGGGCTCGTTCACCTATGTGCGCGACATGGCGCCGGTGAAGGACGTTCGCGAGGCCTTCGCCGCCGCGACAAGCGACTAGCGCGCTTTCGAGCGCTTCGGTTCTGATTCAATCAGAAACGAAGGTCTAGGGAGCGGCGAGCAGCGAACAGGCCAGTCGCTACCCGCCATTCGCTCCTCAGCCTTCCTTGAAGCCGTATTCCGGCACGTTGCCGCTGGCGCCGTAATATTTGTAAGGCAGGAACTTGCCGCTCATCGTGAGCTTGACGCGGTCGCCTTTCGGGTTCGGCAGCCGCTCCATCACCATGTCGAAGTCGATCGCCGACATGATGCCGTCGCCGAACTCTTCCTCGATCAGCGCCTTCCAGGCCGGGCCGTTGATCATCACGAGTTCGTAGAAGCGATAGATCAGCGGATCAGTCGGCGGCATCGGAATGCCCTGCCCGCGCATCGGCGTCTCGTTCAGCATCGCGACCTCCGACGGCGAGAGCCCGAACAGCTCGCCGGCATTTGCTGCCTGCGGCTTGGTCAATTTCATCTGGCCGAGGATCGCGCCGGTTATCAGAACCTCCGAATAGCCGCCGATCTTTTCGCAGATGTATTTCCAGCTCCAGCCCTTGTCGCGCTTGATGTCGAGCAGTTTTTCGGTGAGGTCGGATCGTCTCATGGGTCGTCTCCCTCTGCGTTGTACTGTCCGTCCACGAGCAAGGAGCATGCCAGCAATCGGAGCGCTTGCGCAGGCCAAAGTCGGTAAAGATGCCCGCGACTTTGTCCGAAGCGGCACGAGCCGGGATCGATGCCGCTAGAGATCGAAATTCGTCGGCAGCATGACGACGTCGCGGATGGTCATGCCGCGCGGCCGCGTCAGCATGAACATCACGACATCGGCCACCTCGCTGGCCTCCAGCAGGCTTCCCGCAGCCTTGGCCTCCTCCAGCTTCTCCGCCGGCCAGTCGGCGAGCAGCGTGGTAATCACCGGTCCCGGCGAGATCGAGCCGACGCGAATGCCGTGCTTGAACACCTGGCGCCGCACGGTCTGCACGAAGCAGTTGATCGCCCATTTGGACGATGCATAGACCGGCTCCCACGGCGTCGGAAAATGCGCGGCGAGCGAACTCGTGACGATGATGTCGCCGGTCTTGCGCGCGATCATGTGCGGCAGCACGTCGTGCACGTTCTTCATCACGACGTTGATATTCAGGTTCAGCATCCGGTCGATGGCGGCGTTGTCGGCATCGACCAGGTCGCCGCCGACATAGGTCCCGGCATTGGCATGCAGGATGTCGAGCCGGCCGGCCTTCTCCAGCACGCCCGGCAACAGCGTCGCGCAGGCTTGCGGGTCGAGCAGGTCGATGACCAGCGGCATCGCGGCGTCGCCGTGCTTGTCGCGCAGCGCTTGCAGCGCGGCCTGGTCGCGATCGACCATCACCACGCGTGCGCCCGCCGCCAGCATCGCTTCCGTGCTTGCCAGGCCAATGCCCGAGGCGGCTCCGGTCACGGCAGCGACTTTTCCTTCCAGCTCTCTCGCCATCGATCCACCCTGCTGAACCCATCACTCCGCGGCGAGTATAACAATCCCGTTCACGATTGTCGGCGGCGGGCGCGGCCCGTCACCCGCCTTGGACCGGACGATCTGCCGCGGGGGTAGCGGCTTTGCCCCATCTCAACCTGTCGTCACATTTGCGGTCTAACGTCGCCGCCGATGGAACAGATCGACGGCTTGGGGGTCATTTGTTGGCATCATCCCGAGGAGATCGGCATGCAGGTGACGACGAACCCTGGCGAGCAAGCCCGCACCGACGATCTGGAACTGCTCGACCGCTACTGGCGCGCCGCCAACTATCTCTCGGTCGGCCAGATCTATCTGCTCGACAATCCGCTGCTCAAAGAGCCGCTCAAGCCCGAGCACATCAAGCCGCGGCTGCTCGGACATTGGGGCACCACGCCGGGCCTCAACTTCATCTATGCCCATCTCAACCGCGCGATCCGCGCGTCCGATCTCAACGTCATCTATATCTGCGGGCCCGGCCATGGCGGACCCGGCATGGTCGCCAACACATATCTCGAGGGCACCTACACCGAGATCTATCCGGAGGTGACGCGCGATGCGGACGGCCTGCGCAAGCTGTTCCGCCAGTTCTCCTTCCCCGGCGGCATTCCGAGCCACGCCGCGCCGGAGACGCCCGGCTCGATCCACGAGGGCGGCGAGCTCGGCTACGCGCTGGTGCATGCCTACGGCGCCGCCTTCGACAACCCCGACCTGATCGTGGCCTGCGTTGTCGGCGACGGCGAGGCGGAGACCGGCCCGCTGGCGGCCTCCTGGCATTCCAACAAGTTCCTCAATCCGGCGCATGACGGCGCGGTGCTGCCGATCCTGCACCTCAACGGCTACAAGATCGCCAACCCCACCGTGCTGGGGCGGATGAGCGACGAGGAGCTGCGCAGCCTCTTCACCGGCTATGGTTACGAGCCGCTGTTCGTCGAAGGTGATGATCCACCTGCGATGCATCGGCTGATGGCCGACACGCTCGACAGCGCCCTCGCCGGCATCCGCTCGATCCAGCAGAGCGCGCGGCAGCGCGCGGGCTTCAAGCGGCCGAAATGGCCGATGATCGTGCTGCGCAGCCCGAAGGGCTGGACCGGGCCGAAAGAGGTCGATGGCCTGAAGGTCGAAGGCTTCTGGCGCGCCCATCAGGTGCCGATATCGAACGCGCGCAGCAATCCCGAACATCTGAAGCTGCTGGAACAGTGGATGAAGGGCTACGAGCCCGACAAGCTGTTCGAGGCCGACGGCCGGCTGGTGTCGCAATTGCAGGCACTCGCGCCGACCGGCGACCGCCGCATGGGCGCCAATCCGCATGCCAATGGCGGCCTGCTCAAGCGCGAGCTCAAGTTGCCGGATTTCCGCAAGCATGCCGTCGAGGTCCCCCGCCCCGGCGGCGTCGTCGGCGAAGCCACGCGCGAGCTCGGCAAGCTCCTGCGCGAGGTGGTGAAGCTAAATGCGGATACGCGCAATTTCCGCATCATGGGCCCGGACGAGACGTCATCGAACCGGCTCGACGCGGTGTTCGAGGCGACCGACCGCATCTGGATGGAGGGGATCGAGCCCTACGACGTCCACCTTGCCCATGACGGGCGGGTGATGGAGGTGCTGAGCGAGCATCTCTGCCAGGGCTGGCTCGAAGGCTACCTGCTCACCGGCCGGCACGGCTTCTTCTCCTGCTACGAGGCCTTCATCCACATCGTCGATTCGATGTTCAACCAGCATGCCAAATGGCTGAAGGTGTCGCGCGCGCTGCCGTGGCGCCGCCCGATCGCATCGCTGAACTATCTGCTGACCTCGCATGTCTGGCGCCAGGATCACAACGGCTTCAGCCACCAGGATCCCGGCTTCATCGATCTCGTCACCAACAAGAAAGCCGATATCGTCCGCGTCTATCTGCCACCCGATGCCAATACGCTGCTCTGGGTCGCCGATCACTGCCTGCGCACCTATAACCGCATCAACGTGATCGTCGCGGGCAAGCAGCCCTCGCCGCAATGGCTTCCGATGCGCGAAGCCATCACCCATTGCGAGGCGGGTATTGGCATCTGGAAATGGGCGGGCACCGAGCCGGCGGATGCCGAGCCCGACGTGGTGATGGCCTGCGCCGGCGACGTCCCGACACTGGAGACGCTCGCCGCCGTCGACCTGCTGCGCAAGGCGCTGCCGGACTTGAAGATCCGCGTCGTCAACGTGGTCGACCTGATGACGTTGCAGCCCAAGGAGCAGCATCCGCATGGCTTGCCCGACCGCGATTTCGACAGCCTGTTCACCCGCGACAAGCCGGTGATCTTCGCCTATCACGGCTATCCCTACCTGATCCACCGCCTGACCTACAACCGCACCAATCACGCGGGCATGCATGTGCGCGGCTTTGCGGAGGAAGGCACCACCACGACGCCGTTCGACATGGTGGTGTTGAACCAGCTCGACCGCTTCCATCTCGCCATCGAAGCGATCGAGCGCGTGCCGGGGCTCGACATCGCCGCCGCCCACGTCAAGCAGCAATTCCGCGACGCCCTGATCGAGCACTCCCGCTACGTGCGCGAGCATGGCGAGGACCTGCCGCAAATCCGCGACTGGGTTTGGCCGAACAGCGCGGCCGGCACGACACCGCGGCAGCCCGGAGACTGACGCGCAGCGAACGCGAAAGAGGCCGCCGATGTCCGATAGCGTCCTGGTGCTCAACGCCGGCTCCTCCAGCGTCAAGTTCGGCCTGTTCGACATCGGGCCGACCGAGCCGGAGCTCAAATGCAAGGGCCTGCTGGACGAGCAGGAGCAGGTCCCGCGCGTCGTGGTGAGCGATGCGTCGGGCCATCAGTTGTTCGAGAAGCGCCGTGCGAGCGGCGCGGCAAAGGACAACGATCTGTTCGCGGACATATTTGCCTGGATCGAGGACTATCTTGCGGGCGGCAGGCTCGCCGCGGTGGGCCATCGCATCGTCCATGGCGGGCGCGACTTTTCCGGCCCCGTCGTCGTCACCGAGCAAACTCTCGCCGCACTGGATGCGTTGACGCCGCTCGCGCCGCTGCACCAGCCGCGCTGCCTGGCGCCGATCCGCACCGTGCAATCGCTGCAACCGGAGCTGACGCAAATCGCCTGCTTCGACACGGCCTTCCATCACGGCCTGACGCCACCGGCAAGCCGCTTTGCCATCCCGCGAAATTTTGAAGCGCGCGGCATCCGCCGCTACGGCTTTCACGGCCTGTCCTTCGAATATGTCGCGGGCCGCCTCGCCGCGATCGCGCCGCAATGGGCCGACAAGCGCGTCGTGGTGGCGCATCTCGGCAACGGTGCAAGCCTGTGCGCCCTGCATCGGGGCAAGAGCGTCGATACCACCATGGGCCTGACCCCGCTCGACGGTCTCGTGATGGGCACGCGCTGCGGCACGATTGACCCGGGCGTGCTGCTGTATCTGTTGCAGCAAGAGAAGATGTCGGCCGACGAGGTGCAGCATTTGCTGTACGAAAAATCCGGCCTGCTCGGCATATCCGGCATGTCGGCCGACATGCGCGCGCTGCTCGCGAGCCGGGAGGTCGCCGCACGCGAAGCCGTCGATCTCTTCACTTTCCGCATCGCAGCCGAGGTCGCCGTGATGGCGACCACGCTCGCCGGTCTCGATGGCCTGGTGTTCACCGGCGGCATCGGCGAGCATGCCGCCGAGATCAGGCAGCAGGTCTGCGAACGTCTCGCCTGGCTCGGCGTGCGCCTCGATGCCGCAGCCAACGCCAAGGCGCAGCCACGCGTCGCGGCAGCCGACAGCCGGGTGGACGTGCTCATTGTCCCCACCAGCGAAGAGACCAGCATGGCGCGGCACTGCGCGGCGCTGCTGCGTTCGCAAGCAACTCCGTAAAGATCCGGTACCGTGAGCGACCGTCAACCGGTAGTGGAACGATGCGCCGTTGAACTTGTCTACCCGAATAGACAAGTTAAACTGTCATCGATTCCTTTTAGATTTACTGCAGCAATGGCCAAGTCATCCAAGCTGGTTGCCGCCAAGCGCGGCAAGGTTCTTCTGGTCCGACGCCGATCCGACGGTTTGTGGATGTTCCCCGGCGGGCGCAGGCGCGCTCGCGAATCCGGAAAGGATTGTCTCAAGCGCGAGATCAAGGAGGAGCTGCCAAAGCTCAAGCTTGGCAGGCTCAGCCTCTGGAGGGAGGTGAAGGCAAGGAACAAGCGCTCCGGCCGCAAGATGAGCGACGCGATCTTCATCGCCAAGTACGCCAAGGGCAGGCTCGCCATTGGCGACAAGAAGGAGATCGACCGCGCGGTCTGGCAGAAGCCCCGCGGAGTCCGCCTGACGCCGACCTCACGCTATATCCGCGACCGTCTGTTTCCGAGGAAACGGCGCCGGGGATAGGCGATATCAGGGCATGATCAGTTTGGATCGAATTGGTGCAGCCGCGGGCTCGCTTCACCTCTCCCCGATGGGGAGAGGTCGATTTGCGTCAGCAAATCGGGTGAGGGGCCGCGGCGCTAACGAGAGACCGTAATCCCTCACCCGGCTCTGCGCCGTAGCCGAAGCAGCGCTTCGGCGTTCTCCTAAGGACGGCCGCCGAAGGCGGCCTATGCCTCTCCCAAGGGAGAGGTGAAGCACCGCCGCCGCTCCTGCATACGCTTGTCTCATTTGCTTGAGCGCCGTGGCAGCAGCAAGCTTCTGCATCGCGATCAACCCGAAGTCGGTCGCTCACCGATCCATCAGCTCGACGAACGCTCACGCGAGGCCAGGCGAATGGCACGGCCTTTCGCGGACTTTGCCTTGGCGTGTGCAACGACGACGCGGCGGCCCTTGCCAAGCCGGGCAGCCTCCGGTGTGGCTTTCTTGACCAGCATCGCGACCCGCTTGCGTACGCGGCTGGCGGCAAGCCTTGCCGCCAGTTCTGCCGACTCGGCCTTGCGGATGATCGTGGTCACGCCGGGCGCTGCCGATGCGGAGACAAAGGCGACGTCCTTCGCCTTGGACAAGCCGCCGACCCCTTCGCACGGCGCTTCGCGTGGTAGGTCGACGCGAATTGCAAGCCTGTCGGCGTCTTCGATCCAGTCTTCCGCCTTGGTTCCGGTGATGATGCGGACATAGTCGCGGGTCTCGCGCGGCAAGTCGCTCTGCTTGGCGAGCCACTTCTGGATGCGGCCGGCGCCGGCGTTGTAGGCGGCAGCCGCAAGACCGAGATTGCCGAAATCGTCGCGCAGCTTGCGCAACAGCTTTGCGGATGCGGGCAACGCCTTGAACGGATCGAAGGGATCGTCGAGGCCGACTTCCGCGGCCGTCTCCGGCATGAACTGCGCAACGCCCTTCGCGCCCGCGTGGCTGACTTCGTTCGAGCGGAAGCGGCTCTCCTGCCAGATCAGACGCGCAAAGAACGCGACGGGAATCTCGCTCGCCTCGGCGGCTTGATTGAGGGCGTCACAGAACGCATCGATCGCGGAAGCCTGAGGCTTGTCCTCGGTTTGCTGCGGCTGGTCCGCAGGTGTCGGCTTGTCAGGCTCGGCCGTCGCACTCGGCTTCTCGCTGGCGGCCGCGCTTTCGATGAAGCGGGCGGCAAACGGGACGACATCGGGCACCGAATGTTTTGAGACAGGCGAGGCTTGAGTTGTTGGGGCGTCACTTGGGACGGGGTTTGGCGAACGTTCGAAATCGAACATCAAGGCGAGAAACGCGGCAAGCACCGCGACGATGAATCGCATTTGCTTCGGAGAACCTCGATTGTGCTTGAGTTGCGCGCAAATGCACTTCCGATAACGACTTTTTAACGGGTCGATTGCGGCGAAGCTGCGATCTTGCTTGTTCCATTGCAGGATCTCCGTAGTTGCACGTGAAGGAACTTCGAAGCTCTCCGTAGCTTTACGGAAATGATCCACACGTGGGATGCACGATGTTTCGATCCCTTGCCATTGTCCTCCTGCTCGTGTCGGCCGGGCCAGCGCTTGCAGCGCAGCTCAATGCCGCCTCCATCAATGACGCCGCGCCGCCGGCGAAACCGCCGAGCCGCGATCAGATCAACGCGTCCGTTGCCAAGCTCGAAATTCTGCTCGATCGCGGGCATTTTTCCCCTGGCGAGATCGATGGCAAGCTTGGCGAGAATGCACAGAAGGCGCTTGTCGCCTTCGCCGAGGCGAATGGATCATCCTTCGACAAGTCAGTCACGACAGAGCTCTGGGACAAGCTTGCCGGTGCCAGCGATGGTCCTGCGATCGTCAACTACGAGATCGCCGAGGCGGACGTGAAAGGACCGTTCCTGAAGAAGCTGCCGGCAAAAATGGAGAACATGAAGAGCTTGCCGGCTCTGAACTATACCAGTCCACGTGAAGCGCTCGCCGAGAAATTCCACATGAGCGAGGCACTGCTTCAGGCGATCAATCCCGGCAAGAAGTTCGACAAGGCCGGCGAAACCATTGCGGTCGCGAACGTTCTCCAAACCGGACAGTCGACGCCGGTCGCACGTGTCGAGGTCGACAAGACGCGGCAGACGGTCAAGGCGTTCGACGCCAAGGGACAACTGCTCGTGTTCTATCCCGCGACGGTCGGCAGCGCGGAGAAGCCGACGCCGAGCGGTACGCTGAAGGTGACGGCGATCAACAAGAATCCGATCTATCGCTACAACCCGAAATACCGCTTCAAGGGCGTGAAATCGCGGAAGCCCTTCACCATCAGGCCCGGTCCGAACAATCCGGTCGGCTCGATGTGGATCAACCTTTCTGCCGAGGGCTATGGCATTCACGGCACGGCCGATCCCGGTAGGATCAGCAAGGCGGCCTCGCATGGCTGCGTGCGACTGACCAATTGGGATGCGCATGCGTTGGCTGCCGTCGTCAAGCGCGGCACGCCCGTGATCTTCCTGGATTAGTTCTGCGTCACAAACGCCATCTCCTCGTGGCAAGGAGGCGGAACGCGCGTATCAGGACGATGCCTCGCCTGGCAATGACGGCTGCGCCAACAACAACGCCGCCCGCTTGAAATACGTGCGAGCGGCGTTGGTTCTAGCCCCAGGAAGGTGATTGCAAAATCCCGGTATCCATAGGTCTACACACCCCTGCCCAAGGTTCATGTCCCAAATGGGCTATTTTCGGGATATTGCGACGCGGGACTGTCAGGCCCCAATCACCGTCACCTTTGCGGCACCTCGGGCCGGAAAAGCAGCCGATATGGCAGTGCAAGTGACCAGCTCACTCCGGTCACTTCGCTTCCTGCCCCAGCGGGCCGCTATTTCAGCGCGCTAAAGACCAGCCCCGACGCCGCAACCGCCCACAACGCAACGATACTCTCGCGCCAGACGAGCTGCTGACGCGCGTCGCGCCGGTCGTGAAATGCCAGCCAGTCGTGAACGAATCTCGGAGGGATATCGAACACCACCGAGCACTCGTCGCGATGATGCGCTTCGTGCTCGCAGTACATCGTCCTGGTGGCTGGCACGCCCAGCGGCTCGAGCTCGCAATGCCATGGCCAGGCATGCGCGCCATTCGCCCAGCGATTTTGAAAGGGGATGGCATGTGATTTCATGTCATCGCCCGCGGACCCGGGCGAGAGGCCCAGCGAGACGCCAATTCCGGAGCAGGCCGAACAGTCGGAGCGCGGTCACGGCTGCGAGCATCGCAGGGTGCGACAGATCAACCCGGCAGGCGCCCGTTTTCGCTGCGCCGTCTGATCAAGCGAGGGTGGAGCGAAATAAGCTCGGACAGCTCATGTCGCGAGAACGAGGCGTGCGCTCATAGGTTGTACCGTGTTCCTGCCGCCCACAAGTTCACCTAAAAGTGCATACAAACATGGAACACGCAACGCGCGAGTATCTGCCATGCGCATTCGAGGGGCGGGTTCCTTCGCTGCTTGCACATTTCAGGCGCGCTTTCGCGCTAAGGATGCCAACTGAAAAACGACAACCCTGATCCGGCGACTCATGGGGATGGATGTGCAGCGAACCAACGACAGGCGACGAGGCGGCCGACCTGGTTGAACAAACACTGCATGAGGCCAAAGCCAGCCTGTCGATCGAAGCAATCCGACGTACTCCATCCGCCACAGGAGCAGGAGCCGAAAGGAAGGAAAAGGAAGGACAAGCATGACCGCCCCCACCTTCAATGCGACCAACTTCGATCCGGCCGGCGACTCGTTCGAGCCGGGCGCCACCGTCCCGCTGCACTCCAGCGTCATCGGCGCGACCGCCAGCGACACTGCGACCGACGTCATCATCGTGCAGAGCGTTTACCTCGGCGACACGCTGATCGGCGCGCAGCAGGCCTATTACAACCAGAATGTCGCCGGCGCCGGCGGCACCCCGACCGATGTCCAGCGCGCCTTCGCGCTGCCGGCCGACGCGGAGCCTGGCCCCTATTCATTCTTCACCACCGTTGAAAACAGCGACTGGACCGCGTGCGGCAACACCGCGAACTTCAACGCCTCCGGCTCCGGCGGCGCGCACTTCACTGTCGCCGCCGCGACCGTCGCGCCGGTGCTGCTTAGGCCCGCGGTCCCCGGCACTGACCCGCTGGTGACCGGCTTCGTGCCGGATGACGGCACCGTGTTCCAGACCGTATTCCGCGACGACTTCGACGGACCCGCGCTCGACCGCAACGCCTGGTGGACCCGATATCACGACTATGGCGGCACTCTCGACCACTACGGCGACGAGTGTCAGCGCTACGACGACAACCATCAGATCGTGGACGGCTGCCTGCGCTTCACTGCGATCCCGCAGCAGCCGATCACGGAGGCGCACGCGCCGTCGCCACCTCCGGACAACTACACCTATCCGATCATGTCGTCGCAGATGGTCCGTTCGCGCATGACCTTCAAATTCGGCTACGTTGAGTGGCGGGTCCGCTGTCCGAAAGGACTCGGCATGTTCCCGGCGCTGTGGCTGTTGAAGGATGCCTTTATCGAAGGCCAGTGGCCGAACGAGATCGACGTGCTCGAGTCCGCCTATAACGGCGTGACTGAGACCGGCAACATGATCCACACCTGCAATATCCACAACGACTATGTGGCAGACCCGTGCTGGTACTATGAGGACGAATACCTCGACACCGAGTACGGCGGGGTGTGGAAGCCGTGGGACTATGTCGGCTCGGGCGATCCGAACGGCTTCATCAACGACGACTTCCACATCTACAGTCTGTACTGGGTCGACGACCAGCCTAATGGCCAGCCCGGCATGATTACCTGCTATATCGACGGCACCCCGATCGGGTCCCGCGAGTTCAGGAACTTCAATCAGGACGGCTCCGACAGCGGGCCGATGTCCGTGATCATGAACCTCGCCAGCGGCGGCAGCTGGGCTTGCTACAACTTCACCACGCCGATGGACCGGACCGGCCAGGTGATGGACATCGATTACGTGAAGGTGCTGCAGGACGTCGACAACATTCAGACGGATGTGTCGGCGGTCTGATCAACGCTCGCACGTTGCAACAAATCTCGGTGTCGTCCCCGCGAAAGCAGGGACCCATAACCATCAATGTCGATTGTTGCGCGGCGCCGGAACGACGAATCCCAATCACAACGCAAGCCGCGGAGTATGGGTCCCTACTTTCGTATGCTTTCGCAGGGACGACGTGTCGAGAAAGCCGCGCCCCGAACGCATTCCTACCAGGCAGGCCGAATGCGGCGAAAGCTCACCGCCCCTGCCGAACACTTCCCTCCAGCCGCGCCAGCTCGCCGTCGAGATCGCGCTCGACATCGGCGACCTGCATATCCACCACTCGATAATCTCGCGCCTCGAGCCAGGCGCGGCGCTTGGCGCGGTCGGCGGCGATCGTCTCGCTCTCATTCGGGTTCACCAGCTCGATCGCGATCCGGTGCGTGAAGGAGACGAAATCAGGAATATGGCGGCCGACCGGGGTCTGCCGCTTGAACCGGCCGGCAAAGCGGCGGTCCCGCGTCAATGCCTGCCACAGGATCCGCTCGGCGTCGGTCGGGTTGCGGCGGAGCAGCCGCGCCAGGCCGCGGACGGTGCTGCTATTGTCGGCGGTCGCGCCGCCCTGCCCCTGCTCGGCGAGCAGCGCGCGGAGCCGAGTGGCCTGGGCGCCGTCGAGCACGCCGCCTTTAGCCGGGCCCTTGCGCCCCTCGGCGATCGCCATCACCACCCCGTGCAGCGTGTGCATGTCCTGCTTGGTCGGGTCCATCCGGGTGAAGATGTTGCGCAGATTGACCAGCATGGTGTCGCGCTTCTCGGCCGGGCGCAGGAACTCGACCTTGTCGAGCTCGGCGACCAGATTGTCGAAGAAGGCCTGGATCTGGTGCTGGGATGCCGGCTCGGACCGCTCAGGCATCGCGAACGGCAGCGCGCCCCCGATCGAGAGCTTGAACCATTCATAGCCCATCAGCAGCACCGCCTGCGCCAGGTTGAGCGAGGCAAAACCCGGATTGACCGGGAATGTGATGATGCGGTTGGCGAGCGCGACCTCCTCGTTGGTGAGGCCCGATCGCTCGCGCCCGAACAGGATGCCGGCGCCGCCGCCGTGGGCGACATGGCCGACGATCTCGCGCGCCGCACCTTCCGGCCCGACCACCGGCTTGGCCTGGTCGTGGGCTCGCGCTGTGGTCGCGAACACGAGCGTGAGGTCGGCGATCGCCTGCTCGACGGAATCGAACAGCTCGACGTGACCGATGATGTGGTCGGCGCCGGCGGCGGCGCGCTGGGCGGCGATGTTCGGCCAGCCGTCACGCGGCTTGACGAGACGAAGCCTGGTCAGCGCGAAGTTGCCCATCGCGCGCGCGGCCATGCCGATGTTCTCGCCGAGCTGCGGCTCGACCAGAATGACGACGGGACCGGCAAGGTCGTGCCCTGCCTTGGTCTTGTCGGTGCCGGACATCTCACTTCACTTTCTGATTCAACGTCTGAAGATTTTGAATCAGTTTCCGAACAGGCTGATTCAACTCCTTACGTCGAGGCCGCGGACCGGCTTCGCACCGGTTTCGCCCAAGACCGTTTTCTCCAGGGAGATAACAGGGTTAGCGGCGTTTGCGAATCCTCAATCGGAATTCCGGCGCCGCCGCCGCGGGCTGCGCCCTGCGCGCCCTTCGTCCTCGAAGGGGCTATCAACCACAATCAAAGCGAAGCTGTAAAGCCGCGCTTGAGACGCCACTTTAACGGCGTGACGCAAGATGAGAAACGAATGCGGGGCAGATGGACGCCGGCTGGGCGCTGACCACCGAGCTGGTCATGACGTGATACGTCGTCGCGGGCACCGCTACGCAGGCAGCATTTTAGGCCAAAAGATGGGCTTAAACTGCATAACCGGTCCGCTTCCGCCCGCCCCCGGGCGGTGCTATAGCGCAGGCGTATTCCAACCCGCCGTCAAAAGCGCGCTGTTCCCAAGAGGGCCTCTCCGTCATGGCAAAAATTAAGGTGTCCAACCCCGTCGTCGAACTCGATGGCGACGAGATGACCCGGATCATCTGGCAGTACATCAAGGACAAGCTGATCAACCCGTTCCTGGATGTCGACCTGCTCTATTACGACCTCGGGATGGAACACCGCGACGCCACCAATGACCAGGTGACCATCGATGCCGCCAACGCCATCAAGAAGGTCGGCGTCGGCGTCAAGTGCGCCACCATCACCCCCGACGAGGCACGGGTGAAGGAATTCGGCCTGAAGGAGATGTGGAAGTCGCCGAACGGCACCATCCGCAACATCCTCGGCGGCGTGATCTTCCGCGAGCCGATCATCTGCAAGAACGTGCCGCGCCTGGTTCCGGGCTGGACCAAGCCGATCATCATCGGCCGCCACGCCTACGGCGACCAGTACCGCGCCACCGACATCAAGTTCCCGGGCAAGGGCACGCTGACGCTGAAGTTCGTCGGCGAGGACGGCACCGTGATCGAGAAGGAAGTGTTCAAGACGCCGGGCGCCGGCGTCGCGATGGAGATGTACAATCTCGACGATTCCATCATCGACTTCGCGCGCGCCTCGTTCAACTACGGCCTGATGCGCAACTATCCGGTCTATCTGTCGACCAAGAACACGATTCTGAAGGTCTATGACGGCCGCTTCAAGGACATCTTCCAGGACGTGTTCGACCGCGAGTTCAAGAAGGAATTCGACGCCAAGGGCCTGACCTACGAGCATCGCCTGATCGACGACATGGTGGCCTCGGCGCTGAAGTGGTCCGGCGGCTATGTCTGGGCCTGCAAGAACTACGACGGCGACGTGCAGTCCGACACCGTGGCGCAGGGCTACGGCTCGCTCGGCCTGATGACCTCGGTGCTGCTCACCCCGGACGGCAAGACGGTGGAAGCCGAAGCCGCCCACGGCACGGTGACCCGCCACTACCGCGAGCACCAGAAGGGCAAGGAGACGTCGACCAACTCGATCGCGTCGATCTTCGCCTGGACCCGCGGCCTCGCTCACCGTGCCAAGCTCGACAACAACCCCGAGCTGGCGAAGTTCGCCTCGACCCTGGAGAAGGTCTGCGTCTCGACCGTCGAGGACGGCTACATGACCAAGGACCTCGCGCTGCTGGTCGGCGCCGACCAGCGCTGGCTGTCGACCACCGGATTCCTCGACAAGGTGTCCGACAACCTCGTGAAGGCGATGGCGGCCTGAGGGCTCCCGTTTCCGGACTGTTGGCGGCGAGCGTCATCATGGCCCTCTTCAAAGGCGCGACGCTCGCAACCTTCTTGCTGACCGGGTCGGCGGCGCTCGCCGCCGATCCCCTTCCCGCCGCCGTCGCGGCGCCGGGCGAGACCGCGGTGCTCACCGTCCACGCCGAGGGCGTGCAGGTTTACGAGTGCAAGCCGGTCACCGACGGCAAGCTCGCCTGGTCGTTCCGCGAGCCGATCGCGACCCTGATCGCCGACGGCCGCACCGTCGGCCGGCACTTTGCCGGGCCGAACTGGGAGCATGTCGACGGCAGCGCCGTGACCGCGCGCACCGCCGGCGACGCGCCCGGCGCCACCGCGTCCGACATCCCCTGGCTGAAGCTCGAGGTGATTTCCCGCCGCGGCGAAGGCGTGCTCACCGGCGTCACCACCGTGCAGCGGATCCACACGTCTGGCGGCCAGCTCAGCGGCGCCTGCGACAAGGCCGGCGCGCTGAAGAGCGCGCCGTACACCGCGGATTACGTGTTCCTGCGCAAAGGCTGAGCGCGGCCGGGCCCGTCAGGCGCCGGCCATCGCCTGCTCGATCGCGGTCAGCGCAGCGTTCGCCTTGGCGCCGTCGGGACCGCCGGCCTGCGCCATGTCGGGCCGGCCGCCGCCGCCCTTGCCGCCGAGGGCTTCGGAGCCCTTGCGCACCAGCTCGACCGCGTTGAAGCGCGAGGTGAGATCGGCGGTGACGCCGACCACGATACCGGCCTTGCCGTCCTCGGTGACGCCGACGATCGCAACCACGCCGGAGCCGATCTGCTTCTTGCCGTCGTCGACGAGGCTCTTGAGATCCTTGGTCTCAACGCCCTCGATCGCGCGCGCCAGCAGCTTGACGTTGCCGACCTCGCGGACGCCGGCGGCCGCGCCGTTCGACGCCGTGCCGCCGCCCATCGCGAGCTTCTTGCGCGCGTCGGACAGGTCGCGCTCGAGCTTCTTGCGCTCCTCCATCAGCGCCGCAATGCGCGCCGGCACGTCCTCGATGGTGGTGCGCAGTTCGAGCGCGGCGGTCTTGGCCAGCGCGATGGTGTCGTTGGCGTGCCTGCGCGCGTGGCGGCCAGTCAATGCCTCGATGCGACGCACGCCCGAGGCGACCGCGCTCTCGCTGGTCACCGAGATCAGGCCGATGTCGCCGGTACGACGCACATGGGTGCCGCCGCAGAGCTCGACCGACCAGCCGAGCGCGTTCTGGCCATGCTCGCGGGCGCTCTTGCCCATCGAGACGACACGGACCTCGTCGCCATACTTCTCGCCGAACAGCGCGCGGGCGCCGGCCTCGCGCGCGTCATCGACGGCCATGATGCGGGTGATGACCTCGTCATTCTCCAGCACGACGTCGTTGGCGATGTCCTCGACACGCGCAAGTTCCTCCGCCGTGATCGGCTTCGGATGCACGAAATCGAAGCGCAGCCGGTCGGGCGCAACCAGCGAGCCGCGCTGGGCGATGTGGTCGCCGAGCACCTGGCGCAGCGCCTCGTGCAACAGATGTGTCGCCGAGTGGTTGGCGCGGATCGCCGAACGCCTGGTGTGGTCGACCTCGAGCTGCAGCGCAGCGCCGACGTTCAGCGTGCCCTGCTCCACTGTGCCGAGATGCACGAACAGATCGCCGGCCTTCTTCTGCGTGTCGGTGACGCGGAAGGTGACGCCCTCGCCGCTCAGCACGCCGATGTCGCCGACCTGACCGCCGGACTCCGCGTAGAACGGGGTCTGGTTCAGCACGATCGCGCCGGCCTCGCCCGCCTTGAGGCTGTCGACCTCGGTGCCATCCTTGATGAGCGCGATCACCGCGCCCTCCGCGCTCTCGGTCTCGTAGCCGAGGAATTCGGTCGCGCCGAGCCTCTCGCGCAGCGGAAACCAAACGCTCTCGGTCGCCGCCTCGCCCGAGCCAGCCCAGGAGGCGCGTGCCTTCTCGCGCTGCCGGTTCATCGCATCGTCGAACGCCGCCTGGTCGACGCTGATGCCGCGCGACTTCAGCGCGTCCTGCGTCAGATCCAGCGGGAAACCATAGGTGTCGTAGAGGGTGAAGGCGGTATCGCCATCGAACATGTCCCCCTTCTTCAGCCCCGCGCTCTTCTCGTCGAGGATCGAGAGTCCCCGCGCCAGCGTCTTGCGGAAGCGAGTCTCTTCAAGCCGCAGCGTCTCTTCGATCAGGCTCTCCGCGCGCACCAAGTCCGGATAGGCCTGGCCCATCTCGCGGACCAAGGCCCACACCAGACGATGCATCAGCGGCTCCTGCGCGCCCAAGAGCTGCGCATGCCGCATCGCGCGGCGCATGATCCGGCGCAGCACATAGCCGCGGCCCTCGTTCGACGGCAGCACGCCGTCGGCGACCAGGAACGCCGACGAACGCAGATGGTCAGCGATCACCCGGTACGAGGCGACGGTCTGCTCGGTCGGTCCATGCCCGAGCGCGGACGCGGTGGCATCGATCAGATGGCGGAACAGGTCGGTCTCGAACACGCTGTCGACGCCCTGCAGGATGCAGGCCATGCGCTCCAGCCCCATGCCGGTGTCGATCGAGGGACGCGGCAGCGCCACGCGCTCCTCCTTCGTCACCTGCTCATACTGCATGAAGACCAGGTTCCAGAACTCGAGGAAGCGATCGCCGTCCTCCTCCGGGCTGCCGGGAGGCCCGCCCCAGATGTGCTCACCGCGATCGATGAAGATCTCCGAGCACGGACCGCACGGGCCGGTATCGCCCATCGCCCAGAAATTATCCGAGGTCGCGATGCGAATGATGCGGTCATCCGAGAAGCCTGCAATCTTCTTCCAATGGCCTGCCGCCTCGTCGTCGGTGTGATAGACGGTAACGAGCAGCTTGTCCTTCTTCAGCCCGAACTCCTTAGTGATCAAGTTCCAGGCAAGCTCGATCGCGCGCTCCTTGAAGTAGTCGCCGAACGAGAAGTTGCCGAGCATCTCGAAGAAGGTCAGATGGCGCGCGGTGTAGCCGACGTTGTCGAGGTCGTTGTGCTTGCCGCCGGCGCGCACGCATTTCTGCGAGGTTGTGGCGCGCTGGTAGGACCGCTTCTCGACACCGGTGAAGACGTTCTTGAACTGCACCATGCCGGCATTGGTGAACATCAAGGTCGGGTCGTTGCGCGGAACCAGCGGCGACGACGCCACGATCTCGTGACCGTTCTCCTTGAAGAAATTCAGAAATGTCGCCCTGATGTCGTTGACGCTGCTCATGTTCATCCAATCGGAAAATGGGCCGGCCAGGCGCAAAATAACGTCAATTTCCGGCCGAACGCTTTTAGACATTGCCAGCCGCGGTGTCCAGAAACTGTGCAGGCGGATCATGGGCTTGCCGCAGGAGCACAAAGCCCGTTGATAGCAGCTTGGGCCGCGTTGACAGCCTTGGCGAAGGCGTGGTTCTGTCCTACCTATTGTTAAGTCACGTCGGGAGAGACCGGCCTTGCCGGCGCCGAAGGAGCAACCGCCCCGGAAACTCTCAGGCAAAAGGACCGCGTGACGTCTGACATCTGGAAAGAGGCGTTGACGGGCTTGGCCCCGATGCGTCCGCCGACGGGATAATACTCTCAGGCAAAGCGACAGATGGGGCTTTCTGCAGGTTTCTCAAGGGGAATGGGTCCCCGGCGGGAACCGCAAGGGCCCTGTGATGCTTGCAACCGATCATTCCCCGCTGAAGCAGACCCCGTTGCACGCGCTGCACCTCGCGCGTGGGGCCAAGATGGTGCCGTTCGCTGGTTACGACATGCCGGTGCAATACGCGGCCGGCGTCCTGAAAGAACACCTGCACACCCGCAGCCAGGCGGGCCTGTTCGACGTCTCCCATATGGGCCAGCTCGCACTGAAGCCCAAATCCGGCAAGGTTGCCGACGCGGCGCTGGCGCTGGAGAAGCTGGTGCCGCAGGACATCCTGGGCATTGCGCCCGGACGGCAGCGCTACGCGCAGTTCACCAACGATGACGGCGGCCTGCTCGACGACCTCATGGTCGCGAATTTCGGCGATCATCTGTTCCTGGTGGTCAACGCCGCGTGCAAGACCGAGGACGAGGCGCATCTCCGCGCACACCTTTCCGATAGCTGCGAGATCATCTCGCTCGCCGATCGCGCGCTGATCGCGCTGCAGGGCCCGAACGCCGAATCGGCGCTGGCGAAGTTTTGCGCGGATGTCGGCTCGATGAAGTTCATGGACGCCGGACCGCGTCGCGTCAGTGATATCGACTGCTTTGTCTCACGCTCCGGCTACACCGGCGAAGACGGCTTTGAGATCTCCGTGCCCGCCGACAAGGCCGAGGCGCTGGTCGCCGCGCTGCTCGACAATCCCGAGGTGCTGCCGATCGGGCTCGGGGCGCGCGACAGTTTGCGGCTCGAGGCCGGGCTCTGCCTCTATGGTCATGACATCGATACCACGACGACGCCGGTCGAGGGCGCACTGGAATGGTCGGTGCAGAAGGTTCGCCGAAGCGGCGGCGCCCGCGCCGGCGGCTTTCCGGGCGCGGACAAGGTCCTCGCGCAGTTCGCGCAGGGCGCATCGCGTCGCCGCGTCGGCCTCAAGCCGGACGGCCGCGCGCCGGTGCGCGAGGGCGCTGTACTGTTTGGCGACGCCGGCTCAGGCGAGCCCATCGGCAAGGTGACCTCGGGCGGCTTCGGCCCGAGTCTCAATGCGCCCGTTGCGATGGGCTACCTGCCCACCGCCCTTTCCGCCATCGGCACCACCGTTTTCGCCGAAGTGCGCGGCCAGCGGCTGCCGCTCAAGGTCGCCGCAACGCCCTTCGTCCCCAACACCTATAAACGCTAGAGGACATCCATGACGACGCTCTACACCTCCGATCACGAGTGGCTCCGCATCGAGGGCGACGTCGCCACCGTCGGCATCACCGACTATGCGCAATCGCAGCTCGGCGACGTTGTGTTCGTCGAACTGCCCAAGGTCGGCCGCAGCCTGAAGAAGGCCGAGGCCGCCGCCGTCGTCGAATCGGTCAAGGCCGCATCCGACGTCTACGCGCCGATCACCGGCGAGGTCGTCGAGGTCAACGAGGCGCTCGCAGCCGACCCCGCGCTGGTCAACTCGGACGCCGGCGGCAAGGCCTGGTTCTTCAAGCTGAAGATTGCCGACAAGAGCGAGCTCGACGGCCTGATGGACGAGGCCGCCTACGCCGCGCACACCGCCTGAGTGAATGAGTGAATGAACCGATTTTTCAACCGCACACTCGCTGTCGTCGCCCGGCCTTGTGCGCAATTGCGCACTGGACCGGGCGACCCAGTACGCCGCAGCGCTTCAGCTTCATCACTGATGTCCCGGCGTACTGGATACCCCGCTTTCGCGGGGTATGACGGCGAATAATGAGGATCAGCCCATGAACGCGCCCTTCAAGCCGAGCAACGAAGCCGCCACCGATTTCGTGCGCCGTCACATCGGCCCATTGCCCCGCGATATCGACGCGATGCTGGAAACGGTCGGCGCCCAGAGCCTGCAAGCGCTGATGAGCGAGACGCTGCCGCCGTCGATCCGGCAAAAGGCGCCGCTCAATCTCGGGCGTGCGCTGAGCGAGCCCGAGGCGCTGGCGCATATGAGCGAGCTCGCCGCGCAGAACCAGACCTTCACCTCGCTGATCGGCCAAGGCTATTCCGGCACCATTCTGCCCACCGTGATCCAGCGCAACATCCTGGAGAATCCGGCCTGGTATACGGCGTACACGCCGTATCAGCCGGAGATCAGTCAGGGCCGGCTCGAAGCGTTGTTCAACTTCCAGACCATGGTCTGCGATCTTACCGGGCTCGATGTCGCCAACGCCTCGCTGCTCGACGAAGCGACCGCGGCGGCGGAAGCGATGGCGCTCGCCGAGCGCCACTCGCAGGTGAAGGCGAAGGCCTTCTTCGTCGACAAGGATGTGCATCCGCAGACGCTAGCGGTGATGCGCACGCGCGCCGCCCCGTTGGGCTGGGCCCTGATCGTCGGCGATCCCCTGACCGAGCTCGACAAGGCCGACGTCATCGGCGCGCTGCTGCAATATCCCGGCACGTCGGGTGCAGTGCGCGACCTCAGGCCCGCGATCGCATCGCTGCGCGCGAAGGGCGCGCTCTCGATCATCGCAGCCGACCTGCTGTCGCTGAGCTTGCTCGCCTCGCCCGGCGAACTCGGCGCCGACATCGCGGTCGGCTCGGCGCAGCGCTTCGGCGTGCCGATGGGCTATGGCGGGCCGCACGCCGCCTACATGGCGGTGCGTGATACGCTGAAGCGCTCACTGCCCGGCCGCATCGTCGGCCTGTCGGTGGATTCGCGCGGATTGCCTGCCTACCGGCTCGCGCTGCAGACCCGCGAGCAGCACATCCGCCGCGAGAAGGCGACCTCCAACATCTGCACCGCGCAGGTGCTGCTTGCGGTCATCGCCTCGATGTATGCGGTCTATCACGGCCCCGAAGGCCTGATGCACATCGCGCGGTCGGTGCATCGCCGCGCCACGGTGCTCGCCGCGGGCCTGCGCAAGCTCGGCTTCGCGCCGGATAGCGAGGCGTTCTTCGATACCCTTACCGTTGAGGTCGGCGCGAAGCAGAGCGAGCTGGTCGCCCGCGCGCTCGCGGAGCGGATCAATCTGCGCATCGGCGAGACCACGCTCGGCATCGCCGTCGACGAAACCACGACGCCCGAGACCGTCGAAGCCGTGTGGCGCGTGTTCGGCGGCAAGCTCAACTATGCCGATATCGAGGCCGGCGCGCGCGAGGCGCTGCCGAAGGATCTGAAGCGCACCAGTGCCTTCCTCACCCATCCGGTGTTCAACACCCATCGCTCGGAGACCGAGCTCTTGCGCTATATGCGCAAGCTTGCCGACCGTGACCTCGCGCTGGATCGCGCGATGATCCCGCTCGGCTCGTGCACGATGAAGCTCAACGCCACCACGGAGATGATCCCGCTGACCTGGCCGGCATTCGGCAATCTGCATCCGTTCGCGCCGGCGGACCAGGCCAAGGGCTATCACGCGCTGTTCAAGCGGCTGGAAAAGTGGCTGTGCGACATCACGGGCTATGATGCGGTCTCGCTGCAGCCGAACTCCGGCGCGCAGGGTGAATATGCCGGACTTCTCGCAATCCGGGGTTATCACCTCGCTCGCGGTGAGCCGCACCGCAAGGTCTGCCTGATCCCCTCCTCGGCGCACGGCACCAATCCGGCGTCGGCGGCGATGGTCGGCATGGATGTCGTGGTGGTCGCGTGCGATGCGCGCGGCGACGTCGATGTCAACGACCTCCGCGCCAAGGCCGAGAAGCACGCGAACAACCTTGCCGCTGTGATGATCACCTATCCCTCGACCCATGGCGTGTTCGAGGAGCATATCAGCGAGATCTGCGACATCGTTCACGCGCATGGCGGACAAGTCTATCTCGACGGCGCCAACATGAACGCGCAGGTCGGGCTCTCCCGGCCCGGCGATTACGGCGCCGATGTCAGCCATCTCAACCTGCACAAGACCTTCTGCATCCCGCATGGCGGCGGCGGGCCCGGCATGGGCCCGATCGGCGTGAAGGCGCATCTGGCGTCCTATCTGCCCGGTCACCCCGCGACCGATGGCGCCGTAACGCATCCGGTTGGCCCGGTCTCGGCCGCGCCGTTCGGCTCGGCGTCGATCCTGACGATCTCCTACATCTACATCCTGATGATGGGCGGCGAAGGCCTGACGCGGGCGACCGAGATCGCGATCCTCAACGCGAACTACATTGCCGCACGGCTGCAGCCCCACTTCCCGGTGCTGTATCGCAATGCGCGCGGCCGCGTCGCGCATGAGTGCATCGTCGACCCGCGGCCGCTGAAGACGAGCGCCGGCGTCACCGTCGACGACATCGCCAAGCGGCTGATCGACTACGGCTTCCATGCGCCGACCATGAGCTTCCCGGTCGCGGGCACGCTGATGATCGAGCCGACGGAATCGGAGTCGAAGATCGAGATCGATCGCTTCTGCGACGCCATGATCGCGATCCGCAACGAGATCGCCGAGATCGAGAATGGGCGCTTCAAGGTCGAAGCCTCGCCGTTGCGTAACGCACCCCACACCGTCCACGACATCGCGGACGATGCCTGGAACAGGGCCTACGCCCGCGCCGAGGGCTGCTTCCCAGACGGAGTATCGCGATCCGACAAATACTGGAGCCCGGTCGGCCGCGTCGACAACGTCTACGGCGATCGCAATCTGGTGTGCTCGTGCCCGCCGGTCGAGGATTACGCGCAGGCCGCTGAATAAGGGGCGGCTGTTGTAGGATGGGTAGAGCCAACGGGGCCGCGCGCTGCGCGGACCCGTTGGCTCTACCCATCCTACGGTCTAGAACTGTTGCGTCTCTGACGCGTGATTCACTCGGTGTCATTTCGGAGCTCGCGACGCGAGAATCCGGAATCTGCATCCACGACTTCTGGATTCCGGGTTCGACTTGGTCGCCCCCCGGAATGACGGAACGGTCCGGCGCAAGGAAGGAGGCTTCATGCGCGAGCAATTCTGGTTTCATTTCCCGTTTCGCGTCCGCTATTCCGAGGTCGACGCGCAGGCCGTGGTGTTCAATGCCCACTATCTGACCTACTTCGACACCGCCATCACCGAATATTTTCGCGCGCTCGGCTACGATTACCTCGGTGAGGTGGCGAGGACCGGCATCGATTTTCACACGGTGCGCTCCGTGGTCGAGTACAAGGCACCGATCCGGTTCGACGAGGACATCGACGTCTGCGTGCGAGTCGCGCGGATCGGCCGCTCCTCGATCAATCTTGCACTCGCAATCTTCGCCAAGGGCTCGGACGATCTTCGCGCCACCGGCGAGATCGTCTGGGTTGCGACCGACCAGAAGACCCATCAATCGGTCGCGGTGACGGAGGATCTGCGGGCGCTGGTTGCAAGCCGGGAGAAGACGCTGGCATAGGGACGAGCAACGCCTGCCGGCGTCGTGCAAACAAGCATTACGGTGCGACCAGAGTGCGGCTACCCAGCGCCACAGCCGCTCGTTGGTCAACTCCGTACCGCCCCACCAGCGATTGACGGGGTTGTACTGGCTGAAATCCAACGCGTGCTTCAGCACCTCTTCGCCGAAGTCGGTCATCGTCAGACGACTCTGCAGGAAGCACTCCCAGCGAGCCTTCGCATCGCCAGGCCTTTCCATTTCCGGTGGAAAGCCCGCGACAACCGGCGTCCGGCAGTACGCCAGACGATCCAGGATCGATTCGGCTTCCTGAGAATCAAAAACTCCGCGCTCGTCGCAGACATCGGAGACAAGTCGAGCCGGCACCTCCCACCCCTCGGACAAGAGCTCGAGCATCCGGTACTCGGTCGCGCCGAGGCCGGTTATCTGGTGAGGAAGCTCTTCGAGGAGCGCAATGAGCGCCGGTCGCAGCCGCGGCAACGCCGTCAAATCCTCCATCAGCAGGTCGAAACAAGACTCCGGTGTGGACGCGCAATAGGCATTCCAGGCACGGCTGGCTAGCCTCAGACGATCGTCCGTGACCGCAAGCTTTGGCAATCGCCATTGCGCCAGATTCACGCCACCGTGGCTTGCCACGTCGGCGTCGGTCTGGACCAGCGCCACCTTCGACAGAATGTTTTGGTGCGGACGCAGGACGTCGAGCAGCCAGATCAGGACAAGCTGGTCGTTCGCCCCAGGATCAGCCCACAGCTCGATGCTGTCACAGCGTTCGCAGAGTTCGAGCAGGCCGAGGTTCTTGCCGCCCACCGCTGCGACATATTTCGCACTGGTGAAGTCGAGCCAGTGCGCACCGACCTCGTGATGTTCGGCCGAACGCGCTTGCAGTGACGTCTCAAGCTCGGCCTGAGATGGCAACCGTCCCCAAACGAAGCGAGGCTTGAATCCGATGACGATATCAGCCCGTCCCGCCTGCCGGAGCAGAGTGCCTGCAGGATCGCTCGTCGTCAGAATCAGACTTGTCATCCTTGAAGCTCCGTGACGTGCTAGGTCTTCGTCAAGGCCGGGCTCCAGCGCCACAGGTTGTCGTTGGTGAGGTGGGTGCCGCCCCACCAACGATCGATCGGGTTGTAACTGCTGAAGTCTTCCTCGTGAGCGAGGACAGCCTTGCCAAATTCTGTCAGCGACAATCGGCTTCGCCGGTAGGCCTCCATCCGATTTCGCAAATTCTCCGGGGCGATGACGCGCAGCTCATCGTCGAGCCCTGCTATCGCCGGCTGAGGTCCGTGCGCGAGACCTTGGAGCAGCGTGCCGACCTCCATGTCAGTGAGCACGCCGCGCTGGCGAAAGCCACGAAGATAGAACAACGCATTTGTGCGCGTAAGACCTGCCGCGATCAGCTCAAGCAGCCGCATCTCGGTCGCGCCAAGTCCAGATGTGCTCCACGGCAGCTCTTGGAGCAGATCCAGCAGCGCCGGCCTCAGCAAAGGAAACGCACTCAGGTCGCGATGCACCACATCGAAACAGGCCTCCGGAGTTGTCGTCCGGTACGCCTGCCAGCACATGCTTGCCGTCTCGATGTCCGCTGGTCGGACGTTGACAAGCGGCACCTTGTCCCACTCACCCCATGTCTCGTGCGTCGTCATCAGGCCGAAAGCGACCAAGCGTAATTTCAGCTTGGCCGCCGTCGCTGGATAAGCCCGGAAATGGTCGAGCAACCAAATCAGTTGCAGTTGATCGTTTGGATCCGGATCGAACCAAAGCTCGATCGTCTCGTAAGGGTCGCAAAACTCGATCAATGCGAGATCCCGACGCGACTTGGCTTCCTGAGGCCACCGGCCCCGCAGGCTCCAGTGCGACCAATGTTCGACCGGATCCTGGTCCGAGCGCAATCCGAAGTAGACCTCAAGCTCTTTCGGTGACGGCAGCGGCCCGCCAACGAACCGAAAGAAAGATATAATGCCGACCTCGGCAAGCCCCGAACGAATGAGGCTGCTGCCGGACGAACTGGTCATGATCAAGCGCTTCATCGGCCATTCACTCAGCACAAAACGAAACGGGCACCGAAGACGTCGGCAACTCAACGTCCTCAGCGCCCGCTTGCAGCGAAATCATTCCAGTCTTTGCCGCTTACTCTCCCGGCTCTTCGCCGTCGGCGTCGCGCTCGGGCGTGCCGGCGAGGATCTGCTCGGCGATCAGGCCGGAGTTCTGACGGATTGCGGTTTCGATCTTGGCGGTGATGTCCGGGTTGGAGCGCAGGAAGGCCTTGGCGTTCTCGCGTCCTTGCCCGAGCCGCTGGCTGTCATAGGAGAACCAGGCGCCGGATTTCTCGACGAGGCCGGCCTTGACGCCGAGGTCGAGGATCTCGCCCATCTTGGAGACGCCCTCGCCGTACATGATGTCGAACTCGACCTGCTTGAAGGGCGGCGCCAGCTTGTTCTTCACCACCTTGACGCGGGTGGTGTTGCCGACGACCTCGTCGCGCTCCTTGATCGCGCCAATGCGGCGGATGTCGAGGCGGACCGAGGCGTAAAACTTCAGCGCATTGCCGCCCGTGGTGGTCTCGGGCGAGCCGTACATCACACCGATCTTCATGCGGATCTGGTTGATGAAGATCACCATGGTATTGGACTTGTTGATCGAGGCGGTGAGCTTGCGCAGCGCCTGGCTCATCAGACGGGCCTGCAGGCCCGGCAGCGCATCGCCCATCTCGCCCTCGAGCTCGGCCTTCGGCACCAGGGCCGCGACTGAATCGATCACCAGCACGTCGACCGCACCGGAGCGTACCAACGTGTCGGCGATCTCCAGCGCCTGCTCACCGGTGTCCGGCTGCGAGATCAGGAGCTCGTCGATGTTGACGCCAAGCTTGCGCGCATAGACCGGATCGAGCGCGTGTTCGGCGTCGATGAAGGCGCAGATGCCGCCCTTCTTCTGGCCTTCCGCTACCGTATGCAGCGCCAGCGTGGTCTTGCCCGATGATTCCGGCCCGTAGATCTCGACGATGCGGCCCTTCGGCAAACCGCCCACGCCGAGCGCGATATCGAGCCCGAGCGACCCAGACGACACCGTCTCGACATCCATCGAGCGGTCGTTCTTGCCGAGCTTCATCACCGAGCCCTTGCCGAACTGGCGCTCGATCTGGGAGAGCGCGGCTGAGAGGGCCTTGGACTTGTCCATGGAGGATCCTTCGACGATACGCAGTGCAGTGGCGGACATTTGGGATGTGCTCCTTATGGCGGGGATTCGCTAGCGGGACAAACGGGCGACGAGATCAGACAGAACGCGTTGTTGATGGTTTCGTACCACGTTTGTTCTATGTTCGCAATATGTTCTTTCCGGTGCGCGGGTGCAGGCCCGTTCTAGCTGCGGCGGCCGAGGCGATTCTGCCAATGGTCTTAATTGCTTAGACTGCGATCTCAGTAGGACTACCGAGATATCAATGCGGGTTCCAGGCAGACTAATTTTTATGTGGCGAAAAGCGTCCGCATCGCGCCCGGCAGCCGAGCCGCCTGGGATCAACGGTTCGAATGGACAAAAGAGTAAGGGCTGCTTCCGTAGTTCTCCGGCCGTGAACAAGGTTCCAAGACCGACCTGAACATTCGGCGAGCATGTGAAGGCCGCGACCGGGCCCTTCGACCCCCGCAATCATACGGAGTCCAAACACATGAACCTTTATAGCGGTTCGTACAGACCCATGTGGGCCAGGATTTTGCAGCAACCTTCCTGGGGCTAGAGCCGACGCCGCTCGCATGCATTTCAAGCGGGCGGCGTTGCGTTTCGCGAGGCGCGCAGTTGTCCCGGCGCATGTGGCGGCGGCACAAAGCTCCCACACCGCGGGCAGCGCATCAGCCGGCAGGAGGACGACATCGCGGCCCGTTGTTCTCCCAGGAAGAAAGTTTCTTGCCACAAATCGGGCCTGCCTTCCATTATTTGAATGAGACGTTTAGGGGAGCTATTCGCCCCTCCTCGGACCTCTGATCGAAGCACCTGAACCGTATTTGCACGTACTACCTTGGTACTCTCCTGAGTGCCGAAAAAAGTCCGTAGCCTTCGGGCGAGCGCGCCGGTTCCGTCGATCTTCCTCCGCAACAAGAAACCAAATACGACTTGGGGACGACATCTCACTGCCGCTTAAAGAGCTTTGTTTATTGATACAACTTTTAGTTTATCACGCCTTCGATTTCCGCAGAGCTCATCAATGATCCACAAGGGCATCGAATTCAGCGTCACCGAGGTCGCGGCCGGCGTCTGGACATGGCGATTCCAGCTCGGCGACCGGATCTTCACCGGCAGGACCGAGACAAATCTGGACTTATTGGCGATCCGCCGCGTGCAGTTGCGGATTGATCGCGAGCTGAAGAAGGCCGGGCAGGATCAGCCGCCGCGCGGACGCGACAATGCGGATTGAACCATGATTGTCACGGCATCTTCGGAGCTAGCGATCCAGGGCGCCCGCACATTTTCGATTCTCGGTGAATCGCTGCCGAAGCTGCAGATTCCTGTCTCGACGCGTGTTCGCACCAACCGGCGTCCACATCGCTTGAGAACGTCCTAGTCCGCGCTCGCAAGCCGCCGCATCGTGAACTCGATGTCGCCACCGGGCAGTTCACGCCAGCTTTCGACGGCGCTCATATAGGCGGCCTTCGGGTAGCGCGCGAGGAAGTCGCGCGCCCGCAACCGAGCCTCATCGCGTGGCAGGGTGAAGGTCTCGCGCACATAGCCGTCATGCGCCTTCCGCCGTTCGGCCATTCGGCTGGCGAGATCGCGCGGGCGAAAAGCCATCGTCGTAACTCCGAACCATCTAACGACCCTCCCAATATAAGGACGGCGCCGATGGAATCCGAGTCCGCGAGACGATTGCGGTAGAGGGGTCGTAGGCTACTGGCTGCGCTGCGCCGCGCTGCCGGTCTTGGCCTTCGGCTTGGCGGGATGGGCGGCCGCCTTGGGTGCATCGCTGCGCACCGCACCCCACGGATCGGATGACGTCTTGGCGTCTGGAATCTTGCTGAGCGAGTCCCTGTAGGCCTTCTCGTTGACCGCGTCCTGGTCCTTCTCTTCCTGGGTCTTGCTCTTGAGCTCAGGCATCAGGTTGATGTTCGGCATCTGCGCATAGGCCGGCGCCGACAGCAGCACCGCGACCGCAACCGCGCACAAAACTCGCATAAGAACGCTCCCTCGCATTGTCGCCAGCGGTATATCACCGCGAAAAAGGCGCCGCCAAGCGCGCCTGCGGCGGACCTCTCACGAGCTTAGAGATTGTCCGACTTGCAGGATTTCGGTGACTGCGCCCAGTCATCCCAGATCGGTCCGCACTTGGTGCAGCCGTTAAGCGCAAGCCCGATCGCAATCACGCTGCCAAGCATCACCAATCTGCGGAACATGAGCGGCCCCATCCCCTGACGGCAGCAATAGGCCTCAAAACTGGGGCATTTTCAAGCCACGGGACGTCGCGCCCTGCCCTGCGCCGCCGCCACACCGGACGGACGGTTTGACCCAGCGCACGCTCAATTTACAGTGCGAAACAAAGTAGAATAAGGAATCGACAGCATGACTTTGGCGATGAGCTGGGACGAATGGGCGCAGCACGACGGAACGGCGCTCGCGGCCTGCGTCAGGACAGGCGCGCTGTCGCCCCGCGAATTGGCCGCCCAGGCTGCCGCCGCCGTCGCCAAGGTCGATCCCGCGCTCAACGGCGTGGTCGAGCTGTTCGAGGACGCGATCGCCGATCCCGCGCGCGACGGCACCGATCTCGATGGCCCGTTCGCCGGCCTGCCCTTCCTGATGAAGGATCTCGGCCCGACGCTGAAGGGCCGCCTGCAGGAAATGGGCTCGCTGATGATGCGCGGCAATCGCGCCACAGAGGACACCTTCCTGACGTCGAAGCTGCGCGAGGCCGGCCTCAACCTGATCGGCCGCACCACCACGCCGGAGTTCGGCGTGTGCAGCTCGGCCGAGAACCCCGCGGTCTATGTCACGCGCAATCCCTGGAACACCGATTACACCACCTGCGGCTCGTCGGCCGGCAGCGCGGCGATGGTCGCCGCCGGCGCCGTCCCGATCGCGCATGCGACCGACGGCGGCGGATCGATCCGGATTCCGGCCGGCGTGAACGGCAATATCGGCCTGAAGGTCTCGCGCGGCGTGTTCTCGCTGGCGCCGCATCTGTCCGATCTCTCCGGGCTGGTCTCGATCCAGGGCTGCCAGTCGCGCTCGGTGCGCGACACCGCGGCCTTTGTCGATGCCTGCCGCGGCCCTAGCCCGGGCGAGTTCATGCCGTTCTGGACACCGCCCGAACCCTACACCACCACCATCACCCGCGATCCGGCACGGCTCAAGATCGCGCTGTCGCACCAATGGGGCGACTTTCGCGCCACGCCGCATATCACGGCCGAGCTCGAGCGGGTCGGACGCTTTCTCGAAGGCCTCGGCCATCACGTCGACCACGCCTTGCCGTCGGTCGATTACCGGGAGGCCTTCGCCGCGCAGACGACCTGCTACATCAGTAATTTCGCCGTCGTGATCAGCAACATGCTCGCTGCGCGCGGCCTGCAGCGGCCGCCGGCTGATCTGATCGAGCCGATCAACATCCGGATCTGGGAGCACGGCCGGCACACCAGTTTTGCCGATCGCGCCCGGATGCAAGCCGTCTTCAACACGACGTCGCGCGGCTTCGGCGCGTTCTTCGAGGATTGGGACATCATCCTGACGCCGGTCACGGCACTACCGACGCCCAAAATCGGTACGACCGAATATCTCACGATCAGCAACAATCCGTCGGTGCTGGACTGGTTCGGCAATCTCTGGCGCAACTTCGCCTTCACGCCGCTCGCCAATCTCTGCGGCATCCCCGCGATCTCGCTGCCGCTCGCCACCAACGAGCATGGCCTGCCGCTCGGTATCCAGGCGATCGCGAAGCAGGCCAATGACGGGCTGTTGTTGCAGCTCGCCGCCCAGATCGAACGGGCGATCGACGGCAAGTGGAATCGCGGCGAGACCCCGCGCGTGCATGTGACGCGCGACTAGAACGAGACAATCATTCGGGAGAGGAAACGGATCATCATGCAGCAGCAAGCCGGAGAGTTCGGGATCGACGATGCGCGGCGCGTGCTCGGCGACGTGTTTGCGCCGTGGGTGCAGGATCTCAACCTGTCGATCGAGCAATTCGACTTCGCGCCGCCTTCGGCCAATGCCGCCGACTGGCAGCCCGGCGCGGTGCTGCGCATGCCGTTCTCCGAACGGCTGTGCCGCAGCGGCGGCATCGTCTGCGGTCAGGCGCTGATGGCGTTTGCCGACACCGCGATGGTGCTGGCCAACCTCGCCGCCAACAAGGCCTACCGCCCGATGACGACGGTCGACCAGACCACCCATTTCATGCGCGCGGTGACCGCGTCCGACGTGCTCGCCGACGCGCGCGTGGTCAGGCTCGGCCGCACCATGAGCTTCGGCCGCGTCACGCTGCTCTCGGCCACCGACAACAAGCCGGTGGCCATGGTGTCAAGCGCATTCGCGATGCTGCCGGGCTAGCAGAGCGGCGCGCGAGGTCATGCGCCCGACCTCGGCTGCGCGGCGCTTGCGCGACGCCTTCGCCGCCAGCGCCACAGCAGCGTGACGAGTACGATCAGCACGACAACAGCCGCGGCCGCATTCGCCGCAAATCGCCCGCCCGGGCGATCGATCATCCGCGACCACAGCGAAGGCCCTTCGCCCTGGCGCGGCAGACGGAACGCCACCACGCTGTCGCCGATCGAGGTGCCGCCTTCGGAATGGCCGCCGGCGCCGATCGCGACATATTGCTCGCCCTTCCAAAGGTAGGTCATGGGATTGGCGACACCGGGCACCGGAAGACGGCCCTGCCACAGCTCCTCGCCTGACCTCGCATCGAACGCGCGCAGATAGGCGTCCATCGCGCCGGTGAAGACCAGCCCACCCCCGGTGATCACGACACCGCTCACCAGCGGCGTGCCCCAGTGGAATGCGAGGCCGAGCGGCGCGAGATCCTCGCTGGTGCCGACCGTCGAGTGCCACAGGATCTTGCCGGCCTTGAGGTCGACCGCCACCATCTCGCCCCATGGCGGCTTGTTGCAGAGCAGGCCGAGCGGCGACATCGCAACCGCCCGCGACATTGCAAACGGCGTCCCTTCCTGCCGGCCGAAGTCATGGCCCGGCGGCGGATTGAAGCCCTTGGCCTCTTCGCGCGGGATCAGCTTGACGATTTGCACCGCATGGCTGGTGTTGGCGTACAGAATTTGATGGATGGGATCGAACGCCGCGCCGCCCCAGTTCACGCCGCCGCCGGTCATCGGATAGACCACGGTGCCTTGCGTCGATGGCGGGGTGTAGAGGCCCTCGTTGCGAGATTCGGCGAGCAGCTTCTCGCAGGCGCCGCCAACACCCGGCACCAGGCTGAAGGCATCGGCGGCGGAGATGTGCTGAGACAGCAGCGGCGGCACGTGGGTCGGAAACGGCTGCGTCGGCGACAGCCGCTCGCCCTCCGCGCCGCCTTGCGGCACCGCGCGCTCCTCGACCGGCCAGACCGGCTTGCCGGTGTCGCGGTCGAGCACGAACACAAAGCCCTGCTTGGTCGGCTCGATCACGACATCGCGCATCACCTCGCCGGTGTCGATCCGCGCCAGCGTCGGCTGCGCCGGCAGGTCGTAGTCCCAGACGTCGTGATGAACGGTTTGGAACGCCCATGCCAGCTCACCGGTCTCGATCTTCAGCGCCACCACCGAGTCGGCGTGCTCGTCGTTGCCCGGACGCTTGCCGCCCCAGAAATCGGGACTGGGCGACGTCGTCGGCAGGAAGACGAGGCCGCGCGCCTCGTCCACCGACATCGGCGCCCAGACATTGCTGTGGCCGGCGGCAATCCCGTCATGCACCAGCGGATCAAAGCTCCAGCGCGGCCGTCCGGTGCGCGCGTCATAGGCACGCACCGCGCCGACCGGCGCATCGACCCTTCGGTTGTCCGCGATCGCCGATCCCACCACGACCACACCGCGCCCGGTCACTGGGGCCGACGTGATCTGGAATTCGCCGGGCCATTGCAGCGTCATCCCGGCGTCAATGGCAATCGCGCCGCCGTTCCCGAAATCGGCGCACGGCTTGCCGGTCCTGGCGTCGAGCGCGATCAGGCGCACGTCGTTGGTGCCGGTGAAGATCCGCGACCGGCAGGCCGCGCCCTCAGGTGCACGGTCGTCGATCCAATAAGCGACGCCGCGGCAGACGAAACGGTTGGCCGGCCGCTGCGCGATGCTGATCTTGGGATCGAAGCGCCATTTCTGCGCCCCGGTGCCGGGATCGAGCGCAATCACTTCGTTGAACGGCGTGCAGAAGATCACGCTGTCCTCGACGAACAGCGGCGTCGCCTCGAACTTGGTGCGCTTCATGACATCGCGCGGCCGGGTCTCGAGATCGCCGGTGCGAAACTCCCAGGCGCGCACGAGGCCGCCGACATTGTCAGGCGTGACCTGCGCCAGCGGCGAGAACCGCGTGCCGCCGGCGTCGCCGCCCCAATGCTCCCAGCCCAGCGCGGGTGGCGCAACGAGCAGCAGCAGCGCTGCAAGCAGGCGAAACAGCGATCGCATCGCACCCAGAGGCCGACGGCGGAGCCGGAACGGAATCACTTCGGCTTCTTGCTTGCATCGGCCGGCTTGGTGATCCCCCACGGATCGTATTTCTCCTTGGGCTCGGGAATCCGATCGAGCGCGGCCTTGTAGGCCTTCTCGTCAATCTGCGGCTTCTTTTCGGTCGCCTTGTCCGGCTGCTGTCCCCGCCGGCCCTGCGCCAACGCGGGCGTCGCGATCAGCGCAACAATGACGGCAGCCATCGTGAAACTCTTCATGTCAACCCCTCCCCCTCCGCCGCAGAAACATCCGGCAACACCGGGACCGCAAGAATAGCTTGCCCATCGACATTTGTTGATCGACAAAGCGCGCCTTGTGGCACGATTCAGGCCTTCAGGGGGGCGCAATCTGGGCAGCCGCACATTAAGTGACTTGCATGGGACAGGGACGACTTTCCATTGCGGCGCTGCTGGCCGGCGCCGCCTTGATCTTGAGCGGCTGCGGACTGGCGGACAGCCACGCGGTGTGGCCCGATTTCTTGAAGGCGAAGGCCTCCGATCCGCCGCCGCTCGAAGCACCGCCGGACATCAAGCAACTGGTCGGCGCGAAGCTCGATTCGGTGTTCGCCGCAGGCTCGCAGCCGACCCATGTCCGGGTCTCGGCGCCGCTGCACGATCCGCGCGGTCCCGGCTGGACCGCCTGCGTGCGCGCCGAGCTGACCTCGGTGATCGGCAAGCCGCTCGGCACCCAGACCTACCGCATCTTCATCGATGGCGGCACAATCCAGGATCGCCGGCTCGTGGACGCCGATGACAACTGCGTCGTCGAAAATTACGAACCGATCAAGGACTCCGCTCCGATGGAAGCGCGAAATCCCAAATCCTAAGCGCTACTGCGGCCGCGGGCTGCCGATGACGGCAAACATGATTCCGCCTTCTCGCGACGTGATTTGTCCGAGTTGTCGGATCAACGTGCCAATGCGGCGGCCCGAGGATCTTGCGAGATATGCGGAAGGCCTGCGACGCAGCCGGATTACCGGAATAGTTCACTGGCAAGCTAAGTTTTTGAGTATCCTGCCGTCGTTACGACGATAGGCGAGAACTTCCGCTTATGGCCCGTAGCTGACTCTCAGTTTGACCCTCGGTCCGTCATCTCGTCGGGGGGTGGAGCGGACATCACTCAATTCGAGCGTCGTTGACCGCATTGATCCAGAGCAAACATGGCGTGGCTGCCGGCAAAATCGGCTCGGCGCCACGGCCACACAAAACCAACGATCAGGCTGGCCTGCACTCATCGTTTTGGGTCGCGCCCGCGGATATTGTCGAAGCCTTGCTTGATTGCGGCGAAGCGCGCTTCGATCATCGGCTCAAATTCGAGGTCGGTGAAGATATAGGGCCAGTTCTTTTCGACGCCTTCGCGGACGAGTTCACCGACATAGATGGGATCGATGCCCTGAGAGACGCGTTCCCGGATCAGATTGATCTGCTCGGCAACTGGGCCCGAAGTCGGCAAGGCACGGACCGCCCCCTCGAAGCGCTTGGGGAGGTTGCGCCTTGAGTTCACGATTTGAGTGCGGATGAACCCGGGGCACAGCACCGATACGCCAATCCCGCGGGGCTCGAGTTCGCGCCGCAGGCCCTCGGACAGCGCGACAACGCCATACTTCGAAACGTTGTATGCCGTGCTCGTCCCTGAAATAAGGCCAGCGATCGAGGCTGTGGAGACGATGTGTCCGCCCTCGCCATGCTGCTCTATCAACGGCCCGAAAATCTCGATCCCCCAAATGGTCGCCATCAGGTTGACGCTTAGGGTCCAATTCCATGACGCTTCGGTCCAGGTGCCATAGGGCCCACCGCCACTGACGCCCGCGTTGTTGACGAGGATATGCACCTTGCCGTAACGCGCAGTCGTGGCTTCTGCCGCCGCAGCGAGTTCGGCTTTGAGTGAAACGTCTGCTTTCACGCCGTCGACATCGACGTTGGTGAGCCTCAGTTGCTTGAGCGCCGCAGACAGAGCCTCTTCTTCAATATCGCAAAGCATGACTTTCGCGCCCGCCTGGGCCAAAGCGGTCGCGATCCCCAGTCCAATGCCCGACGCTGCACCGGTTACGAACGCGGTCTTTCCAGCGAGTTCTTTCACGCGCATTCTCCTCCCGCAAGCCGACTACCCAAAACATGCAGCGTACCATGCCTCACCCGTTGCGAGGAAGTCGGGCGAAGACACAACTGTCTCGAAGAGCTCCCTGCGGAGTACGGCAATCGTTCTTGAGAACGCCCTCCAAGGCGAAGCCAGCCCGCTCTGCCACCGCCCGCGATCGCAGGTTCTTGGCATCACAGCGGATTTCGACCCGCACAAGACCTAGAGACCAAGCAAGCTCGGTCAGTGCCAATACAGCTTCAGTGATGTAGCCGTGCCCGACCTTATTGGTGGCACACCAGTAGCCGATCTCGCCTCGTGGCACCGTCCAGTCAAACCGGAACAGCGAGCAATTCCCGATGAAAGTGTTGGTGCGCTTGTCAAAAAGCGAAAAAGTAAAATCGGAGCGATCCTCGAAGGCGGTCTCGTTCCGGTCGATCCGCTCCATGGTCTCTTCGATGGTGGGCTGTGCTCCTTGCGCCCAATCCATCCAACGTGACAGTTCGGTCCAGCTCGCAACGACGGCGGCATTCACCGCCCGCGCATCGTCAGCTCCGGCTCGACGAAGATACAGGCGCTCGGTTGTCAAACTGCGCGAAACAGGGAATTTCACATCCGAGCTCAAATTTGTAGGCCTTCCGGAAGAGTGCGAGCTCCGCAATGCTACTGGTGAGCCGCCAAACCACAAGGGCATTGCTCGCCGAACGAGCATGTCCCATAGCTAACCCCCTTTGACCATCGGCACGTCGATTAGCCGGCGATGACCGGAGTTCGGCCGCCATCGCAGCCTTGCCCCGAAACGGTCGCCAGCCATGCCGGACAGCGGCTCGACATACTGCTATAAGCGCTGAGCGTTTTAGGCTGCCGTCAGTACGGACGACTTGCCTCAGCGCCGCCGAGCCTGCGGTCGATGGCCCGACGACGCTATCCGCGTAGTCTCGCCGTTCGATGTCTTTGATGATTCTGGGAAATGACTTCAACAGCGCACGATACGGAGCGACATTGACGTAGGGGGCGGCGTTGTCGAATATTGTCAAGGAGTTGCAGAACGGTATCGCACGTAAGAGCGCCGGCAGACGCCCCTTTCCGTGCATTCGCGATCTCCTCGTCGCCCACGCGGAAAATGCGCCGGAGCGCCACGCCATTCTGGCTCCCGCACGCCTGCCGATGACGTATCGCGCGCTGTGGATGCAGGCCAACGAAGTGGTTTTCGGCTTGCGGACCATCGGCGTGCGCCGAACCGACAGGGTCGCGGTGGTGTTGCCGGACGGGCCCGAGGCTGCGGTGGCGATGATCGCGGTTGCAGCGGGCGCGGTTTGTGTGCCGCTCAACCCGGGCTTCACCTGTGATGAATACCAGCGTTATTTCGGCGAATTGCACCTCGCCGCGCTCCTGACGCACGCCGGCCTGAATTCGGCCTGCCGACGCGCCGCCCGCATCCAGGGCGTGCCCGTGATCGATGTGTCGATGCGACCCAACGAGGGGGCCGGCGCGTTCAGAATTGTCGATGTGTCGTCGCAGCGCCTTGCCGACGACGCGTTTGCCTCCAGCGCGGACGACGCGTTCATCCTGATGACATCAGGCAGCACGTCGCGGCCCAAGACGGTGCCCCTGACCCATGCCAGCGTCTGTCTGTCGGCCGACAATGTCGGCGCCGCCCTGGAGCTTGAGGCCCGCGACCGACTGCTGAACGTGCTGCCACTCTTTCATGGGCATGGCTTGATCTCGGGACTTCTGGCCGCGCTAGCAGCAGGCTCCAGCGTCGTCTGTCCACCCGGCTTCGATGCAACGGCGTTCTTCGGTTGGCTGACCGAGTTTCGACCAACCTGGTACACAGCGGTACCGGCCATCCATCGCGCGATATTGGCGGCGGCGGATCCCAACAGGCAGGCTGCGCGGCGGTCGTCCTTGCGGCTCGTTCGGTCGGCTTCGACGTCTCTGTCGTCGGATGTGCTCGACGGACTGGAAGCGTTGTTTGCCGTTCCCGTTATCGACACCTACGGCATGACCGAGGCCGCCACCCAGATCGCTGCAAATCCCCTGCAACGGCAAAAGCGCGGTTCAGTCGGCCGGCCGGCCGGCCCCGAGATCGCGATACTGGACCGTGGCGGTCGACGCTTGCCATCCGGCAAACGTGGCGAGATCGCGCTGCGGGGTCCGACCATAACCAGGGGATACGACAATGATGCGGTCGCTACCGCGTCCGCATTTCAGGATGGCTGGTTCCGGACCGGCGACCTCGGATACCTGGACGCCGACGGTTATCTCTTCATCGTCGGTCGTATCAAGGAGATCATCCACAAGGGCGGGCAGAAGGTTGCGCCCGCCGAAGTCGAGGGTGCCTTGCTGAGCCACCCGGCTGTGATCGAAGCCGCTGTTTTCCCTGTCCCTCACGAGCGACTGGGCGCGGATGTCGCCGCCGCGATCGTGCTGCGTCAGGACGCAAAGCTGAGTGCACAAACTCTGCGAGACTTTGCTCGGGAGCGCCTGGCCGGCTTCAAGGTCCCCGGCCTCATCCTGATTGTGCCGGAGATCCCGAAAGGGGCCGGAGGGAAGATCAAGCGCAGCGAACTTGCGGCCGGCTTTTCAAAGCATCGACCACTCCAGGACGGCGGCAAGGGAGTTGCGCCCCGCTCAGAGTTGGAGCTTGAACTGGCAGGTCTCTGGAAGGACATCCTGGATGTCGACCAAGTCAGCGTTGACCGGGACGTCTTCGCGCTCGGGGTCGATTCACTTGCCATGACCCAGATGATTTTGCGTGTGGAAGAGCGCCTCGGCATCACCCTATCGTTCGAGGATATCTTCAATGCGCCGACCGTTGCGGCTCTCGCGCTTCGCGTTGAATCAGCCCAAGCGAGCGCCGGCTCGTTGGCGCGCCCGCACGATCCGCCAACGGAGATGACGCGCGCTGACGGAGATAACACACAGGCGTTGTCCATCGTGCAGGAGCGCATGCTGCGCATCGAGCGAAAGCTGCCCGGCCTGCCCCAGTTCAACCTGCCGTTCGCCTATCGACTGCAGGGCCCACTCAACATCCCCGTGATCGAGCGGAGCCTTGCCGAGGTCGTGCGTCGGCACGACATGCTGCGCACGGTGTTTGTCTGGCAGGATGAGGTTGCCCGCGCTCACGTCGTGCCGGACGTCGATGTCAGGTCAATCCTGACCGTGAAGGACTATGCAGCCCCAGCGCATACCGGTGATGCCCGGGCCAAGGAGCTCCTGCTGGCAAAGGCGAAGTTGGAAGCCGAGCGCTGCTCGCTGGCGCCGATTGACATGAACCGGGCGCCACTGTTGCGGGCCTATATCTTCCGGCTCGATACCAGCGATCATGTTTTGCTTCTGGTCATGCACGATATCATCATCGATGGCTGGTCGATGGCGATCTTCCTGGAGGAGCTTTTGCAGATCTATGCCGCTTCGCTTGCCGGTACGAAGGCGGAGCTGCCCGAACCATCGCTTCAGTTTGCCGACTTCGCTCGCTGGCAGCGGGTGTGGTCCGGCACCGGGGACGCAAACAGACAGTTCGCTTATTGGAAGCAGCGCCTCGACAAGGCGTCACCTCCGTTTGCGGCGCCAAAAAGCAGCATTGGTCGCGAATTGAGCTCGCGCGTGACCCAGGAACCATTTCAAATATCGAACCATCTGGTGACTCAGCTCAGCGCCATGAGCCGCGACCGGGGCGCAACTCTGTTCATGAGCTTACTCGCCGGCTTCAAAACCCTGCTGCTGCTCCGGAGCGAGAGCAGCGACATTTGTGTAGCGACCTTGATGGCCAATCGGTCTCGCCGCAGGACAGAGCGCGTGATCGGTCCGTTCGCGAACACAACGATCATCCGCACCCAACTTGATGCGGACCTGACCTTCAGCGAAGCGCTGAACTGCGTGCGCAAGTCCGTCTTGGAGGCTTACGCCAGACAAGACCTTCCGTTCGATATCATTGCCAGCCGGCTGGCGGACGAAACCGGCTTGTGCCCGGCATCGCTCGTGCAGGTTTATTTCGTTCTCCAGATTGCGTTCCGCCGAGCGCTCCAACTAGCCGATCTGACGGTTCGGCCGTTCGGCTACCAGGAAGAACGCTCTGCCATGCCGATCGATCGCGGCTGGCTGTCGATCACCCTCAAAGACACCCCGTCGGGGATGACCGGCATATGCGGGCGCAAGGATGAGTTGTTCGAGCCCAACACTGTCCAGAATTGGGTTGCCGATTACACGGCAATCCTGGCCAACGCGGCCGCAAACCCCAACGCGCAGCTCGGCCGATTGATTGATCCTTGAAACGGTCAGATCAGTCGAACGAGACCGGTGAAAAGAAGTGCAACGCCTTGTGCCGGTGCCCTGCCATGCGCGAGGTCGCCCAAATTTCGTCCGATCCGAGTATCATCCAGCTTGATTATCCACCAGAAATTGCGGACAATTCAGCGGCGTATTGGACAAGGGATTGATCAAATCTAGTTTTTGCCACGTGGAGGCGGCGATGTGTAGATTTGCAGTGGATCTCATTGACTTCGAAGAATTGACCGCGGCGCAAAAGAAAGCACTGCTGAAGGATTTGCAGAAGCGCAGGGATGCTCTGCAAGCGCAGCTTCAGGATGTCAATGAATCGCTGAAGGGCGTCAACCAGGCGCTCAAGACGGTTCAAAAAGTATCAAAGGGCCGTTAGCGCCCGAGCCGCCAGCGCCTGGCCAGGCTGCAATCTGATCTTCGTGCTTCATCCGTGCAGGGGCTCCGTGATCGGAGCTCGAGGCAGCCGCCAAACGTGGGCTTGCCGAATGCGGAACACGGCGGAGCGCCCGACTTAAGGGTACGCAAAGTCGGCGCTGCTCCGCGCCGCAGGGCGTGGAAGCCGTTGGTCACGTGATGGGCCGGCCAACGCTGCAGGCGGTCTCAGGGTTGAATTCCGAGTGTCTTGAGGATTGGCACCCACTGGGCGTAATCCTTCTCATGCATCGCGCGTGCCTCAGCACCGGATCGCCATGCATGCTTGAATCCGACATTTTGCAGTTTCTCCTGAGAACGTTGCGACGCTTGCCGGAAAATCTCGGAGAGTCGGGCAACGTCCTCCACTGACGTTCCCGGCGGCGCGAAGATGCCGACCCATCCTTCCGTCTCGATCCCGCTGCCGGTCTGCGCAAGAACGCGAAGCGAATCCTGGAACGGGAGGAAGTCCGGAAAAGGAACGATCGCGACCGCGACGTGCCCGCCGAGGACACTGAGGATCGCCGGCGCCGACCCCTGATAGGGCACGTGCACCATCGGCACACCGTAGTCGTTGAAAAGCTTTGTACCGATGAGGTGGGGAATGCTCCCGGCGCCTGCGGTGGCGACCGTGCGATATTTCTCCTCGCGCGAGGCTTGCTCCATGTATTCCGCAAGATGCGCGGCAGCGTCCTTTCGGGTGACAGCAACGTATGGGAAGGTCGCCAAAATCCCGATGGGCACGAGCCCGCTTTGCGGAGACGTTTTGAGCGACGACGTGGAGGACATGAACAGGAGCGTCTGAGTCCCCTTTTGCCGAAGCACCCAATCCGCCGCGATCGCCCCTCCCGCGCCCGGTCGATTTTCCACGATCGTCGGGCTTCGCGTCACCTGCTCTGCTGCGTCAGCAATGATTCTGGCTGCGGTTGAAGAGGTCCCCCCTGCCGCAAACCCCACGACCAAGGTCATTTGCCCATCGTTCGGCCGTGCGGGACTGGAGAGCATCACAAGCGCGGCGAGAAATAGCGGCGTGAATCTCGTCATGCACTGGCCCCTTTTCGACGAGTATCGCAATCCCCAGAAACAACTGGACCACGCGCCCTTCAACGGTACAACCTCCGAACGACTGCCATCTGACCGGCTACGTGCTTTCCGTCACACTGCGGAAGCGCCCGTCTGTGCGACAATTGCACGCGGTTCGCCATCAAAACAGGCAGAATTCGATACCGAGACCGATCTCGCCGCTCGGATGCCGGCTGGCGCGGCCCGAAGGACAGCAGTGTTAGGGGCCCGATAGACACCTCCAGCGTCTGACAATAGACTTTGATTAAAGATCGGATCGGATCAGGGCGAGCTTTTATGGCCCGTGTGGAACGGCGACTGAGTGCTATTTTCGTAGCGGATGTGGCTGGCTACAGCCGCCTCATGGGTGCTGACGAGGAGGATACGCACGCCCGGCTCAACGAACATCTGTCCGCGCTGCTCCATCCCGAAATCAAAAAGCACGGCGGGCGGCTGATCAGAAGCGCCGGAGACGGAATGCTGGTGGAGTTTGCCAGCGTGGTCAGCGCGATGCGATGCGCCATCGCGATACAGCGTGGCATGATCATCCGAAACGCCGACGTGCGAATTGAGAAGCGGATCGAGTTCCGCATCGGCATCAATGCCGGCGACATCATTATCGAAGGCGGCGATATCTTCGGGGACGGCGTCAATGTTGCCGCTCGGCTTGAAGCGCTTTGCGAGCCGGGCGGCATCTGCGTGTCGCAACGCGTGCGAGAAGATACGCATGACAAGGTTGACGTCGAATTCGAAGATAGCGGCGAGCATCAACTGAAGAATATTGCGCGACCGGTGCGGGTCTATCGCGTGTCGTTCGGCAATGCTACGGCGCGACCGACGCTTGCGCTTCCCGACAAGCCATCAGTCGCGGTCATGCCTTTCGAGAACATGAGTCGCGATCCGGAGCAGGAATACTTTGCGGATGGGATCTCGGAAGACATCATCACCGAATTGTCCCGCTTCTCCGACCTGTTCGTGATCGCCCGCAATTCGAGCTTTCGATACAAGGGCAGAGCGGTCGATTTGCGTCAGGTGGGTCGAGAACTCGGCGTGCGCTATGTTCTGGAGGGCAGCGTTCGTCGGGGCAATGACCGGGTTCGAATCACGGCGCTGCTGATCGATGCTGCAAGCGGCGTCCACCGCTGGGCCGAGCGCTATGATCAGAAGTTGAAGGACGTATTTACGATCCAGGACGACGTTGCGCGGACGATCGCCGCAATCCTGGTCGCGCATGTCAACATGGCAGAAGCCGAACGCACCTTGCTCAAGCCGCCCGCAACCTGGCAGGCCTACGATCACTACATGCGCGCGGCTGCTGCCTGGATATCGTTCCAGTCCTCGTGGCAAATGTCGGAATTATTGAGGACACGGGGGCATCTTGCAGATTCGTTGGCCATCGACGCGAAATATGCCCGTTGCTATGCAATGCTGGCCAGCACTCACCGGGTGGCCTGGCTCAATCCGCTGAACGACGAATATTTGAGCCCGACGATCCTTGATCTCGCCATCAAATTGTCGCGGACGGCCATTGCGCTCAATCCGACCCTGCCGGAGGCCTATGCCGAATTGGGCTATAACATCATCCGGAAGCGTGACTTCGACGCGGCGACCGCCGCCGCCGAACGAGCGCTTGCGCTAAATCCCAATTTCGCGGATTACCGCCTTGCGCAAATATTCTACTCGGTGGGGGAGCCGGCCAGAGCCATTGCCATCGCCAAGCTGCAAATGCGCCTTGATCCATTCCATCCGCATTTTGCGCCATTGATGGCCGGCGTAGCCCATTACCACCTCAAAGAGTACCACGACGCCCAACATTGGTTGACTGAGGCGATTGGCCGCGCACCCAATCATCAGTATGGCCACGCCTTCCTGGCCGCGACATACGCTCAACTCGGACGAATGGAAGATGCGCGTGCAGAGGCAAGCGAGGTTCTGCGCCTGAATCCAAGATACAGCATCAACGGCACGCAGACGCACGTATCCATTCTCAAACGCGCCGAAGACCTCGAGCATCTGGTTGACGGGCTGCGAAAAGCCGGCCTTCCGCCATAGCCCTGGCGCATCCGCGAGACAGCAATCCGCCATCCACGCCCAAGCCCGGATCGACATGCTGAATACCCCGTTAAACTGACCGCTCAAATTGCCCGGCGGCCCCAACGGCATTGTCCATCTCTTTCCGCTAGCGTTGCCCCTGACGACCGCAGGCCAACCGGGAGAGGCCTTGCGCACGGGGAAACAGGGACATGGCCGATATCGCGCATCAGGCAGTGAGCCGCGGCGCATCGCGCAAGCGCGCTGCCAATGGGCAGAGCCTGCCGCTATTGTCCGCAGCTCCGATCGGCCAGTGGCGCGCCCTCGCCGACCGCGCGATCGAGGCCAACGGGTATTACCAGCCCGACTGGGAATTGGCGGTCGATGCCTCCGCGCGCGGCCGCACCGGCGCCAAGGTGCTCGGCGCCTTCAGCGACGCCGGCCGGTTGATCGGCCTCCTGCCGGTCATGCCGATGCGGCGGGTCTATCGAATCCCCCTGCCCGCCCTCGTCGGCGCCGAGCCTTACGGCACGCTCTGCACACCGTTGCTCGATCGCGATGCCGCGGAAGATGCCGCGGCTAAATTGCTGGGCCAGGCCCGCAGCGCGGGCGCGCATGCGCTGATCCTGCGCACGATGTCGCTGGAGGGGCCGGCCATGGCCGCGATCCGCGCGGCACTGGCGAGCGATGGGCTGCATCCGCGCCTGCTCAGCGGCTATCAGCGCGCCGCGCTCGATGCGACACGCGATGCCGACGAATTGCTGCGCGATGCGCTGGGCGCCAAGAAGCTGAAGGAGCTGCGGCGCCAACGCAACCGCCTCGCCGAGCACGGCGCGGTGCGCTTCGATGTCGCACGCACGCCGCGCGCCGTCGCGGCCGCGCTCGAGACGTTTCTTGCGTTGGAGGCCGGCGGCTGGAAGGGCAAGCGCGGCACCGCGCTCGGCCAGCATGCCGGCGACGCCGCATTCATCCGCCGCGCGACATCGGCGATGGCCGAAATCGGACGCTGCGAGATCGTTACGCTGCACGCGGGTGGCACGCCCGTCGCTGGTGGGATCGTGCTGCGGCATCAGGACCGCGCCTTCTTCTTCAAGATCGGCATCGACGAGCGCTTCGCGAAATGGTCGCCCGGCACGCAATTGACGCTCGACCTGACCCGGCACCTTTGCGCCGATCCCGCGATCTCCTCGGCCGACTCCACCGCCGCGCCCGGCCATCCCATGATCGATCCGATCTGGCGCGCGCGCTTCGCGATCGGCGATGTGCTCATTCCCTTACGACGCCGCGATCCGTTGGTCCCCGCCATCCACGCCGCGTTGACCGTGAACAACCTCGCCTACGACGCCGCGCGCGCCGCCATTCGCTTGATCCGCACCCGGCACAGCAAGTCCGGATAGACGTTCCCGACGACGGGCGCTGCGAAGCCACCCATCGCACGGCGGCGCGGAAGCAGGGATTGCTGGATAGACTCACAACCTGTCGGATGCTCGAGCCGGCCGGTCACACCATCAGATCGTGCAGCACGTGGGTCACGTAGGCGCCTTGGCCCGCGACGTCGTTGAAATGGTCGCCCGGATGCTGCGCGTGCGCAGAGAGGCCGACGACCTGTGCTCCGCCTGATCCCGGGGGCACGTTGCTGCCTTTGAGACTGAGCTCTGCAACGTCGGCGGCGACCCAACTTTTGGGGTTGGACTCTCCGCCCTTGAAGTGAAAGGTGTCGCCAGACCAAGCGAACGTCTCACCTCCTCCCGGAGCCGCCTGCGATGCTTGGGTCATCGCAGCGTCGTCGTGATGGCTCTTCGGCGGATGATCGTTGGAGTTTGCGTCGTGATTAATGCCCGCCGCATCGGCCTCCGACATCCCATCCTTGAAATGAAATGCCTGTCCGGGCGTCCCGGCACCGCCCGCAGACTTGGCCTGCCCCGGGGAGGATGACCCGACGCCATGCGCATGAGCCTCATGCACTGCGCTCGAGTGAGCGCCGCTAGTCGGCGTTTTCAGGGCTTCGTTGTCGGATACTGCGTCGGGGTCGCCACCGCTGTCATGGGGATGACCGCTGCTGTCATTCGTGGCGTCGGCGTCCTTCACCGGCGCGCTGCCTTGGCTCTTCGTGCCCGCTTCCGAATTGTCCTTGGTCCCGGATGGTGCGAGCTCGTTACTGCTCCCCTGTGCCACATCGAGTGGCGCGGCACCGTGGTCGATCGTCATCGCGTTGGCGCCATCGAACGCCGGCGCCTGATCAAACACGAAGCTCGACTGCGGCTGGGCGGTGGCGTCAACGACGGGCGCACTGACCGTTGCGCCGATACTCGAAGTGGGACTAACGTCGCTGTGGATCGATGGCCCCGGCCCGTCCACGATCAGCGCTTCCGAATGCAGTCCGACAGATATTGCCGTCTCCGCGGTCGCTGGTGTCGGGTAGGTGTTGCTGCCGTCGATCGATGTGACGGAGACCTCCAGCCTGTCGCATCCGGTGAAACACGCGTCGGGCGTATAGATCAAGCTCGCCAACACGGCGTTGACGTCGGCCACCGCCCCCGACAGCGTCACACATCCGGGGGCGCTCACGATCTCCGTGACCCCACCGACCGCGCACACCGCCAATGTGCCGTGCGCGACGCTTAGCGATACCTTGACAGTATCATCTGCATCTTCCGCCGGCGGCCCCACGACGACACCGCAAATCTCGACCGCTTTGTTCTCGCAAGTGGTCGCAGTCTGCGGCGCGCATGCCGTGGGTGGCTCCGCAACCGGATTCACCGTGATCGCGGTCGAAGCCGTGGCCGCCGCCGGATAAGTATCGGAGCCGTCGCTCGACGTGACCGATAGCCGAAGCGTGTCGCGGCCTTCGTACTCCGTGGTCGGCGTATAGGTCAGCCCGGCCAGCAACGAATTCACGGCCGCCGCGCTGCCCGACAGCGTCAGCGTCGCACTATCGTCGCCGGTCACGGTCACGCCGCTGAGGCCTGCGACATGCAGCATCCCATGTGAGACCGTCAGCGTCGCGCTCACGGTGTCGTCCGCGTCGTCCGCAAGAGGCCCGACCTTCAGCCCGGCAACCGCCACGCAAACGGCGTTCTCGTCGAGCGTCAGCGTCGGGGGCGCACATGCCGTCGGCGGCTCGGCAACCGGATTCACCGTGATCGCGGTCGAAGCCGTGGCCGCCGCCGGGTAGGTGTTGGAGCCGTCGCTCGACGTAACCGACAGCCGTAGCGTGTCGCAGCCTTCATAGTCTGCGGTCGGCGTATAGGTCAGCCCTGCCAGCAGCGTATTCACGGCTGCCGCGTTGCCCGACAGCGTCAGCGTCCCGCTGTCGTCGCCGGTCACGGTCACGCCGCTAAGGCCTGCGACATGTAGCGTTCCATGGGAGACCGTCAGCGTCGCGCTCACCGTGTCGTCCGCGTCCTCCGCAAGAGGCCCGACCTTCAGCCCGGCAACCGCCACGCAAATGGCGTCCTCGTCGAGCGTCAGCGTCGGCGGCGCACATGCCGTCGGCGGCTCGGCGACCGGGTTCACCGTCACGCACTCGGTTGCCGTCACCGTCGCGCTGACGTCACCTTCCGAATCGCGCTCGCTCGCCGCAATCTTCAGCGTGAAGCTTCCCTCGAATTCGGTCGGCGGCGCGATCGTCAGGCTCGACAGGTTCCAACCGGCTACGTCCTGCGAGGTATGGCCTGCGGTCGCCGTAAAGCTGTGACCGCCGGTGCCGTCGCTCAGCGTGGCGCCCACCGGGATGTCGCTCACGACAAGCGCAGCGAGGCTGTTCGGCGACGCGTCGCCGTTGGCGCCGGACAGGCTTCTGACGGTCGCGCCGAGATCCAGGGCAATCGCCGTGTTCTCATTGCCTTGTGCCGCAACCGGATTAAGGGCGGGCGCGAGGGGAGAGACCGTCACCAGCTCGCTTGCGCTCGCCGTGTTGGCATCCTGGTCGGTCGCCGTGACGGTCAGAGTGAAGTTGACGTCGTTCGGCGGAGTGATCTTCAGGCTTGCGAGATTCCAGCCCTTCACATCGATCGAGGTGTCGCCGCTCGTCGCAACGAAGCTGTTCACACCGTCGGTGAGCACCGCCCCGACCGGGATGCCGCTCAGCAGAAGCGTCTGCACGCTGTTGCCGTAGCCCGGCAGGCTGTTCGCGGTCGCCGCGATCGTCCCCAATGTGATCGCCATGCCCTCAATGCCTCGCTCGGCGGGCGGCAACCAGGTCACGGTTGGGGGCGTCCGGTCGACCGTGAGCGTTTGCGCGGCTTCCGGCGCCGGATTGCCGGCCGCATCCGAAACGTCCGCGATCACCGTGTAGCTACCGTCGTGCAGCAACTTGGCTTCGGCCGAGGTGACGTTGACCGACCAGCCGTTGTTCGTCAGCGTGGTGACGAATATGTCGACGACCTGGCCGGAGCTGTCCACGATCTTGACCGTCACCGGCTGGCCGTTCTCGGCGTCCGTCGTCGTTCCGGCGATGACGAACCCGTTATTTGCCGCCGCGACGTTGACGACGTTGCTCCTCGCAATGAGATCGATTGCGATCGTTGGCGGGGTTTCGTCCACCCTGATCGCCTGCGAGGCCTCGGCCACCTGGCCGCCCGCATTCGACACAGTTGCTGTCAGCGTGTAGACGCCGTCGGCCAGCGCCTTGGCATTCGCCGGACCGAGATTGATCAGCCAAGCCCCGTTGGAAACTGCTGCGGTGCCGCTGTAAACGACGCGGTCGGACGCGTCGATGATGGCGACCGTTACGATCTCTCCGTCCTCCACGCCCGACGTCGCGCCCGCGATCTCGACCCCGGCATTGGCCTTGCTGGCATTGATGAGGTTATCGCCGCCTACGCTGATCTGCCCCCCAATGCTGGTGATCGCCAGCGTCGGCTGAATCGGGAAGAAGACCTGCTGGATCGTGAAGACCGCCGTTTCCAACACGGGGAGCTGATTTTGCGGTTCGGTGGGATCAGGCTGAATGAAATTGATCGGCTGCAGCAACTCCCGCACATTGGGGAACGGCGACGTGCCGGAGCCACTGTCTGCCCATCCTTTCGCATAGTTGGCCAGCACGTCCTGTTGAGCCGTCTGCAACTCCTGCATTTGAGCAGGCGTATTGGCGACGGTGCTCACGCCGACCGAAGACCCGGTCCTGTTCAAGACCACCGTCTCACCGGGATCTTCGACGATGATGTGTCGCGGGATTGCCTCCTTGGTGACGAGCTCGAAGACGCCGTGATGCAGATCCTTGTATGTGATGCTGTCGTCGTCCAGGAATGTGACGTCCGGGTCCGCGGCGTGGGCTTCCCTTGCGAACGAGAAGATCAATGCGGCGAGCGACAGCAAGCCGAAACCGCTGACCTGGCTCCGGCTGCGGATGCTGCCAACGGCCGTGTCCACGATCAGCGAGCCCGCCTTCGCCAGGTGACCCGTAGCGAATGCAAAGGCGCCTCTGGTCACTGTGAGCAGGCCCGACCGCAAGCTACCGTTGGTGTCGCGCTCGAAGTCGCCCAGCACCACGCCTGCGTCGTGAGACAGATTGAATACGGTGCCGTCGATGAAGCGAATTTCGATCTGTCCGTCCGCCGCGGTCTCGATGACGTCTCCCGGACGAACCGGATCGCCAAGCCTGGCTTGAAAATAAATGCCGCCTGCGCGACTGATGGTGGCGCGGCCGATCGCCGTCTGAATATTGCCGATGATATTGTCCAATGCCGGGGAAAGCTGGCCCAATACGGCCGTGCCCGCGTCCCCCGACTCTACGCCGGACGCAACTGACATAGGCTTCGACCTCGCCTGCCGAGTAACTCAAGCCCAGCGCGCTGCCGCAGTCTTCTTGCTCTGACGTGCCCTCGCCACGAGGTCAAAATATCTTGGCGCTAGGCAGCCTGGGCTCGCCCGCCGAAAAGTCCTGGTTAAATTCAATTTCAGTCGTGAATTAATTCACAGCAATCAGGGACGCCCTCGCCAATCCGACAGTATTGCTGTCGTTCTCCCGCGGGTGCATCCCATAAAATTATAGTATAATTTAGGAACGAAATGTCCACTTGTTAAATGCGCGATGCCTGGCTCTCGACGAGCCCGGCTAAAGCGCCTTTTTGATGTGAAAGTTATTTGGCTCGGGGGTCCGATCCTATCGAGCGCCACACCATAAGGTCTTCTCGAGAAGGAGGGGATCATGCGCATGCATTCGACGAGCGTATTGGCCGCAAGTTTCGTTTTGGCGCTGGCAAGCCTGGCGCCCGCTTCAGCGCAAGCACAAGCCGATTCAGCCCGCCCCGCCGCTCAGGACGCTTCGTCGACGCCGATTGGGAAAGTGGTCACCCTCGCCGGTTCGGTCACGATCGAACATGTGAATGCCGTCGTCGTTCAGGCAAATGTGTCCGGTCAGGCGTCCGAGACCAAGGTTGGCGATCTCGTTTATTTGGGCGACGTGGTCCAGACCGGAGCCGATGGCCGGGTCGGAATCAACTTTGCCGATGGCACCTCGTTCAACCTGTCGCGCAACGCCCGCATGGCTTTGACCGAATACGTCTACGCGCCGCACGGAAAGTCGAATTCGAGCTTGCTCACCCTGACCAAGGGAACGTTCACGTTTGTTGCCGGCAACATCGCAAAGACCGGCGACATGAAGATCGACACCCCAGTCGCGACGATGGGAATTCGCGGCACCACACCGCACATCGAGATTTCGGATGACGGGACAGTGAAATTCGCAACGCTCATCGAAGAGGGCAAGGCCAGGATCGTGAAAAAGCTCAAGGCACCCGCGACGCAGCCTGCTGACCAAAAGCTCGACCACACGTTCAATCCCCGCATCTGCCGAGGGTGCTGAAGATTGGGGCTTCAGATGGCCGATTTGCGGGCCCCAGCGGCCGCACATTCGAGAAGCGGGAAGCCTGATATGGGCATTCGTGCAGGCACCGGGACCATCGAAGGTCTGGCGTCGCTTCTCGTCGTGCTGCTGCTCGCCTCACCTCTGCCGGCGCAAGACGCGAAAAAAGACGGCTATCTCCGCAACATTGAGCTCTGCAACGGGCTCAACCGCACGCCATTCGAAGCTCGCATCACCGGTTGCACGGCGCTCATCGATGCCGGCGCTGACATGACGACGACCGGCTTGGCTATCGCATATAACAATCGTGGCAACGCCTATGCCGCGGAGCGCGACTATGATCGCGCCATCCTGGATTTTGATAGCTCGATCAAGCTCAATCCAAAATACGTCAAGCCGTTCAACAATCGCGGCGTGGCGTTCCTAAAGAAGGGCGAATACGATCTCGCGATCGGCGCGTTCGATCAGGCAATCAAGCTCAATCCCAACTACGGGGAAGCCTTCGCCAACCGCGCAGAAGCTCACCTGAAAAAGCACGAATACGATCGTGCCGGGCGGGATTATGATGAAGCCATTCGCCTCGCGCCCGATCTGGCGGGCGTGTCGAACGGACGCTGCTGGACCCGAGCCGTGCTTGGCGCGTTGAACGCGGCGCTGAAGGATTGCGAAAAGGCGATTCAGTCGGATTCCGGCAACGCCGCGATCTATGACTCGCGCGGCCTGGTCCATCTGAAAATGGGCCAGATCTCGGCGGCGCTCGATGATTACAATTCCGCGCTCCGGTTGGACCCGAAGCTGGCGAGCGCGCTCTATGGACGCGGGCTTGCCGAGCTCAAACAGGGCAACAAGGCCGGGGGCAATGCAGACATCTCGGCGGCAAAGGCAATCCGCGGCACCATAGCCAACGAGTTCAAACGGTATGGCGTGCGATAGGAGGCAAAACGGCGCGGACGGCTGGCTCTCTGCCGCTGCCGACGGTTTACCCTTTCGTAGCCATGCAGACACAGCCTGAAACAAACAGGCTCCGCCGTAAGGTCAGTGTCAGCCGGGCCAACTAGCATTGCAACGCGCCGGTTCTCAGCACGGCGCAGCCCTTGGAAGCCTCATCCGATGGAAGCATCGGATGAGGCTTTTTGGCTGTCCTAATTTTCTCCCAGTGGGTGTCCCATGTGTCGGGACCGGTGGTCTCAGGCTGCAAATCTAATGCAGGCGACCACCCGCGCCGCTCACTGCAACGGCGAATGCGGTGCGGGCAGCATGATGGTGGAGTGCATCTCTTCGAGGAGCAGTGTGCCCTTGCTCAGGAATTCCAGCCAGGCCGGATCCTTCATCGCGTTGGCCCGCGCATCAGCGCGAGCGTTGAGGCTGGGATAGGCCCAGATGTGGCAGACTTCGTTGGGTTGCCCGGTTTCGGTCTGCCAGAGGCCGACGATCTTCGAGTATTTCTCGCGCGCCGGCAGCACGCCCTTGACGAGGTCGAGCCATTGCTTGGCGGCGCCGAGCGGTTTGGCGCGATAGTTACGGAATTCGTAGACATTGCCCGACGCGGCCGGCGCGATCGGCGCGATGATCGCATTGAGCAGGCGAACCTCCTGGCGCATCAAGAGCGGACGGATCGCTGGAATGTACTCGCCGGTCCAACGGGAATTCTTGGCGAGCTCGCCGCGCAGCCGGGTCCGTTCGTTGAGGTCGGCATAGCTCCACATGTGCATGACCTGGTTGAGCGGGCCGATCTCGGTGATCCAGTAGCCTTCGAGCTTGCCGAAATTGTCGGCGCGGATGTCACGCGACAGCGTGCTCGCGAACTTGACCATGTCGCCGACGCCGCCCGGGCGCACCGTGTAGGTCCGCAGCTCATAGATCATGCTGGTCTCCTGATCGTCTTTGATTGATCTTGGCGCAAACGAAAAGCCCGGCGTGAACCGGGCTTCGAGCATGGATGGCGAGCTATTCCGCCGCCTCGGCGTTGATCTCGGCCGAGACCTGGCGGATGGCGCGGGCGAGTTGCTCGGCCGGCTGCGCGCCGGATACCGCGTATTTCTGCGCGAACACGAAGGTCGGAACGCCCGAGATGCCCTTGTCGGAGGCTTCCTGGGCCTGTGCCGTGACGAGGTCTGTGTCCTCGTCGGTGGCAAGGCGCTTGCGGATGTCATCGGCATCGAGCCCGACATCTTTCGCCGCCTGCACCAGCACATCGGTGTCAGTGAGATCGCCGCCGTCGCGGAAATACAATTCCATCAGACGCTGCTTCATCTCGGCGGCCTTGCCGCTGGCCTCGGCCCAATGGATCAGGCGGTGGCAGTCGATCGTGTTGGGCTGGCGCTTGACGAGCTCGGGGTGATAGCTCAGCCCCTCCTCGCCTGCGGCCGCGACCACCCGGCCGGCAATGCCCTTGTACGCCTCGACCGAGCCGAACTTGGCGGTGAGATAGTCCTCGCGGCTGATGCCCTCGCGCGGCACCCAGTTGTTGAGGAAGAACGGCCGCCAATGCACCTCGACCGGCACATCGGGCACCAGTTTGAGCGCATCCTCGATGCGGTGCTTGCCGATGTAGCACCAGGGGCACACGACATCGGAGACGATGTCGAGGCGAAGCGGCTTCAGGTCGCTCATGGCAGGGCTCCTCGCGAAGTGGAGCCCCAAAGGTAAGGCGAAAGCGCCCCGAGACAAGCCGCTATTTCATACTGGCTGCCATCTGCCGCATCCGCTCCGCGGTCAGCTCGTCGGCCGGAAAGAAGGTTTCCAGCGCCAGTTCCTGCAACGTGACGTCAACAGGCGTGCCGAACACCATGGTGGTCGAGATGAAGCTCAGCACCTCGCCATTGTGGCGCAGCTTGAACGGGATCGCGACGTTGTTGTCCGGCGTAATCGGCGCCGAGCGCGCCGGGATCGGATAGGATTTCAGGTCCTGGTAAAGCTTCAGCAGCTCCGGATCGGCGGTCGCCTCGCACTGCCGGTGCAACCGCTCCAGCAGATGCGCGGCCCACTCCGGCAGATTGACGGTGCGCGGCGCCAGCCCCTCGGGATGGAAGGCGAGCTTGAGGATGTTGAAGGGCTGCCCGAGCAGGCGCTGCGGCACGCCGTCGAGCAGCGGCGCCACCATGCGGTTGGCCGAGACCAGATTCCAGTGCCGATCATAGGCGAGCGCCGGATTGGGTTCATGCGCCTTCAGCACCAGGTTGATCGCCTCGCGTGCCGATTTCAGCGCCGGGTCGTCCAGCGAGCGTTGCGGGAATGCGGGCGCGAAGCCTGCGGAGACAAGGAGCACATTGCGTTCGCGTAGGGGCACGTCCAACCGCTCCGCCAGTTTGAGGACCATTTCGCGCGACGGTGCCGAGCGGCCGGTCTCGACGAAGCTCAAATGCCGCGCCGAGATCTCGGCGTCGACGGCAAGATCGAGCTGGCTGAGATGGCGGCGCTGCCGCCACTCGCGCAGGTGTTCGCCGATATGGATGGGTCTTGCGGGCTCGGCCCGTACCGTGGATGCACGTGCGTTCATGGTGCAAAACCTATCACGCGGATTTCGCTCCTTCCATTACGCCTGAGGTAAGCAAACACGTGCTCGCGATCATGCCCGGAAGCGCCCCTATCGCTCGGCCTGTTAGCGTGGTTCATCGCCTCGGCGGTAACAAACCCGGCAGCCAATGAAGACCGCCGGGCGAGCTATCCGGGTGACCACGTTCGCGAAGCTTTAGATAGGGCGTTGGTCCAATCGGACGACGGCCTGGCTGGGAGCGGCCGTCGAGCCACCGACCATCGGTCGCTAACGTTGCAGCAGGCCCGACAACAGCAAGATCATCAAGAGCGCCAAGGCAAAATCCAAGGCTACTGCGAAGCTCACGCCGTCAGCCAAGCTCGCCAAGGCTCTGACCATGACTGACGCCCTTGGCTGATTTGCCGATGATGGCCGATCAGCGTCAATGTCGGTCTGTGAAGGATTGGGCAGAGGCTCGAAATAGGTCGCATACGCGAGAACTTCAGCGCGTCGTCTACGCGAGACGACGCCTCGGGTCCCGTAGCCTGCCAAGAAGCCCAATACGAGCGCAGCGAGCAGAATTGCCAATCCGAGCATGTCTATAACCCCTGCTTAAGCGCCACAAAGTCGTGGCACGCGGAGATGAGTTGCGGAGATGGGAACGGCCGGGCCACGGAGACCAGCGTGGTCGACGTGGGCCATGAACAAGCCGGAGACGGATTGGTCGTTCCTGCGGAACTATGCCGCGCGGCGGCGCGGAGCTGATCCATTTGGCCTTATCGCCGCAAGCCATTGTTGGCCTCCGGCCGGCCACCGCAAACAGAAGCTACGCTAAGTCAAATGGTTAAGGGCCAGTCTCCATTACGCCGGAGGTAATCGAATCGGCGCGCGTGGTGGATCATCTTCGCAACCACAGGAGATGACCATGCTGATGCTGTCCCTTATCCGCACCACTGCCGTCCTCGTCCCGTGGCTGCTCCATCTGGCCACCTGGCTGGTGGCGCGAAGCCTCAACGTGCCCCAGCCGCTCGTGCACGACACCGGCGTGTTCGTGGTCGCGCGGGTGCAGGCGGCGGAGATGAGGGTCGGCCGGGCACTCTGCCCGCTCCGCCGCTGGCGTCAGCTCAGGTCCTGGTTCGGCTGACAACCCAATCCCCAACGAGAGGAGACTGCCATGATCCATTTGTCCCAGTTCCTGCGCCGCGCGCTACTTGCGGACGCCGTCTTCAGCGGCGTCTCCGCGGTCGCGATGACGCTCGATGCCGGCGTGCTGGCGCCGTTCCTGAACTTGCCGGAGATGCTGCTGCGCGAGACCGGCCTGTTCCTGATCGCCTACACCTTGCTCGTCGGCTGGCTCGGCACGCGGAGCTCGGTGCCGAAGGTGCTGGTGATGCTCGTGATCATTGGCAATGCTGCCTGGACGCTCGCCAGCATCGCATTGCTGTTCTCGGGCGCGGTGTCGCCGAACCTGCTCGGGACACTCGTGATCGTGGCGCAGGCGATCGCCACCGGCCTGTTCGCCGAGCTGCAATATATCGGCTTGCGCCGGAGCGGCGGGACAGTCGCGGCTTAAGCCGAATGCGGGACCTGATAGCGGCCGACGCAGCACACGCGGCGGCCGTTTCGCTCGTCAGCTCAGCGCCACTGCAACGATCATGCCTGCAAAGGTCAGCACCAGGCTGAGGATCAGCATCGGCACGAGGCTGCTGCCGGAAAACGGATTGGCCTGGTCCTGTTGAGCCACCGTGCTGTCGATTGCACGCGCGATCGCTTTTGCTCTGTCCCTCATTGCGCGGCTCCTGCTTCGCTCCGCCTGTAACGCTCGCCGACCGCCAGCATGACGCCCTGCCCGCTGGCGACACCCATCTCCAGGCTCGCGGCGATGCGCCGGGCGCGGTCGACGAAATGCGCGGCCGCCACTGGCGTGCATAATTCCGCTGCGGTCGCCTCGAACAGTTCGAGCCAGCGGTCGAAATGCGCTGCATCGATCGGCAGCGGCATATGCTTGACCATCGGCGTGCCGTGATAGCGGCCGGTCATCAATGCGACCGAGGACCAGAACGCGCACATCTGCGCCAGATGCGGTCCCCAGTTGGTAATCCGGGCGTCGAACACCCGCCCGATCATCGGGTCCTTGCGGACCTTTGCGTAGAAGGCGTGCACCAGCCGCTCGATGACAGCCTCGGTGATCCCAGTGCGCGCGATGATCTCGGCGGTGATCTGCTCGCGGCGCTCAGCTCCTGTCATGCCTCACATCCTAAATCGGTATTTCAAATGCCTATTTAGCCTGCTATAGTTGATCCGCCAAGTGCTGATTTTCGAAGGGCTTCCATGCGCCTGACATCGTTCACGGATTTCGCGCTTCGCGCCTTGATGCGGCTGGCCGGCGAGCCGGACCGGTCGTTTGCGACGAGCGAGATCGCGGCCGAATTCGGCATCTCCCGCAATCATCTCGCAAAGGTGGTGCGCGACCTCGCCGAGGCCGGTTTCATCACCACCCAGCGTGGCGTGGGCGGCGGATTTTTGCTGGCGCGGCCGGCTGAGGCCATCACGCTCGGCCAGGTGGTGCGCACGCTCGAAGGCGGCGGCGCGCTGGTCGAATGTTTCAGGGACGATGGTGGAGGTTGCGTGCTGCTGCCGCGCTGCCGGCTGAAGGCTAAGCTCGCGGCCGCGCGCGAGGCCTTCCTGCGTGAGCTCGACGGAACGACGCTCGCAGAATGCGCCTACCTGCCGGCCGCCGCCCGCCATCCTGCGAGGGCATCATGACGAGGATCGCATTCGCGGATGGCGCGTTCGAGGTCGACGCCGCGATCGTCGCCGAAGGGCTCGGCATCGCGGTTCCGCTGCTGCAATCCGGCATGCGCGAGGGCAGGATCACGACACTGTCGGAGCGTGGGATCGAGGCCGATCAGGGACGGCATCGGCTGACATTCTTCTCGGAGACCCGGCGTTTCCGTCTCGTCATCGACGAGCACGGCACGATCATCCAGCGCTCAACGCTGGACTTCGGCAACACCCCGATCCCGCGCTCGGCGCACCGGCCCGGCTAAAGCCGGATGATCCTGGGTCGAATCGACTTGCGGCGGCTTCGGTCCACCTCTCCCCGTCGGGGAGAGGTCGGATTGCGCTCGGCGATGCGAAGCATCGTCGGGTGCAATCCGGGTGAGGGTCTTGTGCTCTCGATAGACCGTAACCCCTCACCCGATTTGCTGCGCAAATCGACCTCTCCCAAGGGAGAGGTGAACTCCGACGCTGTTTCAGGTCAACCTAGTCCCCATCATGCTTTAGGCCCGTTCCGAAGATCAGGCTTGCAGCGCCCGCGCGGCGCCGCGCTTCGAGGCGGCCACTTTCTTGCCCGCCGCCTTTGTCAGGCTGTGACCATTCAGCTGCTTGCCGTTTAGTGTCTTGCCGTTGGCCTTGGCATTATTCGCCTTCGCCCGCGTTTTGGCGTTCTCCTTGGCGACCTTCTCGGCCTTGCGCTTTGCTTTCCGCTCGGCCTTCTCCTTGAGGCGGATCCGCTCCGCCCTTGCCTCGGCGCGCTTCTTCTTGCGCTTCTTCTCGCAGGCATCGCACTTGCAGCCGATCGGCTTCAGATAGGCTTTGAAATAGTCGGTGCCGTAGTCGTAGTTGATCTCTTCACCCGGCTCGATGTTCTTGATGGCACGGATGAACACCTTGCGCTTGCGCGGCTTGACGTCGGATTCCGCGTTCGGCCTGCAGGCGTGGTTGATGTAGCGGGCGATGTTCTCGCGGATCGATCCGTCGATGGTCCAGCGATTGGTCAGCTCGAACAGATATTTGTTCTCGATTGCGTCCTCATCCTTCTTTTTCGAGTCCAGCAGTGGTCCGAAATAGCGGATGATCTTGGTGCCCTTCTTGATCGGCTTGGTGGCGAAGAGGCCAAGTCCGGTGCGGGACCGGCCGACGCGATAGGGCTTGTTCGGTGATATCGTGGGCATGATGATCGAGGCTACGGCACGCAAGGCGCAGGCGATGGAACTGGCGAAGCCGCCCTTCTAGGACGATTCCGCGCCCCTGTCAGGCCTTTCCCACGTGTCTCTTGAACCTTCCCCAGATTGTACATGTCAGACACACAAGTAGGTCCGGATCGCAGCGTTTCCCGATGAAATACCTGACATTTGCAACAGCCGTTGTGGCGCTCATCAGCATCAATGCTGACCAGGCTGGCGCCGAAACGATCGATAGCGTCTATACCTCGACCGCGCCGAAGGATTGCCGCATGATCGGCAAGCCCAACGACGAGGACGGCAGTGCGAGCCGGGTCTGTCCGGGAAAGTCCGGGTTTGTGGTGCTGATCAACGAGGGCGATCTGCGCGAAGTGGTCTCGGTCGGCCGGAACCGCGAGGCGGCGGCCAAGGAACCGGCCGCGCAAGCTTGGTTCGGCCCATTCAGCTCGACCCGCGATACCGTCGAGTGGCGCGCGGCCGACGGCAAGCCGTTCGCCATCATCCAGCGCTGGCTGATCGCCGACAACGGCGAACAGGACAAGGGCGGCAGCCCCAAAAACCGGGCGATGCTCGCCGTGACGCGGCTGCCGCCCGGCGCGGTCTGTCACGTGGCCTATGTCGATGTCGCGGCCAATCCCGATGCCAACGAGCTGGCGCGGCGGGCCGCCGATGAGTTCGCCCGCGGTTTCAAGTGCGGCGAAGATGAGGTGAAGACGATCGGCCAGAGCGGCCGGAGCACCGCGCTGATCAGGCGCTAGAAGCGCGCCGCTAACAGCCAGGCGCCTTGCTGACAGATCCCTTCAGCATCGCCTCGAACAACATGTCGAGTGTGCTGCCGGGCGGCATCCGGCTGAGCACGTCGGTCAACCGTCCGTCGAGCAACAGCATGGTGAAGCCATGGACCAGCGACCAGGCCCGCACGATCGCCGCGGCCTGTTCGAGCGACAGCGCCGTTTCCTGGATCTGCTCGTGACGGCTTTCGCCGATCGAGCCGGCGAGCCCGGCGAACGAGGCATTGGCTGCCTCATGCAGCGACGGCCGCTTCATGTCGAGCCGCTCGGTGCGGAACATCAGCCCGTACATGCCGGGATGCGCCTGCGCATAGGCGATGTAAGCCTTGGCGCGTGCCAGCCCCTTCTCGTTCGGCGTTGAGCCGGTCGCGCCGGCGGCGATCATCGCCTCGTTGAACTGGCGGAAGCCGATCGCGGCTAGCTCACTGACGAGCCCGGTGAGATCGCCGAAGTGATGTGTCGGCGCGGCGTGAGATACGCCGGCTTCGCGCGCCACCGCGCGCAGCGTCAGGCCTGCCAGCCCGTCGCGCTCGAGCACCAGCTCGGCGGCCTTCAACAGCGCCTCGTGCAGATCGCCGTGATGATAGGGCGTGTCGCCCGCACGTCGCCGTGGGGCGGGACGATCGGCCGCAACGCGGCCGGCCCGCCGCGCAACGCTCGGCGCCGGTCGGCTCGCCTTGTTTTCCTTGGAGAATCTAGCCATGGCGCTCTTATATGACGCGATTTTGACAGTGTAAAGATTTTGCTTGACGCTCGCGGGGCTCGCTCCTATCAATATCTTTACGATGTAAAGATAAAATGGAGGAGGCGTAAGATGCTTGACCAGGTGACGTCAAATGCGGCGCGAACCAATCTGGCGCCGATCCCCTTTGAAGCTGATGCGCCGTTCCTGAAGATCACGGGCGACCTGCCGCGCGAGCTGAACGGCACGCTCTATCGCAACGGCCCCAACCCGCAGTTCGATGCGCCGGGTGCGCACTGGTTCGTCGGCGACGGCATGCTGCACGCCTTCCATCTCGAGAACGGCCGCGCCAGCTACCGCAACCGCTGGGTTCGCACACCGAAATGGCAGGCCGAGCACGACGCCGGCCGCGCGTTGTTCGGCGGCTTCGGCCGCAAGCTCGCGGACGCGCCCGCCACCACGACGACAGATGGCGGTGTCGCCAACACCAACATCATCTTCCACGCAGGCCGCCTGCTCGCGCTCGAGGAAGGCCATCTGCCGACCGAGATCGAGCCGGGTACGCTCAATTGCCTGGGCTATTGCGACTACAAGGGCGCGATCTCGGGTCCCTTCACCGCGCACCCCAAGATCGATCCCGCAACCGGCGAACTGGTGTTCTTCGGTTACAACGCCGCGGGCCCGCTGACGCCGGCGCTGTCGTACGGCGCGGTCAATTCATCCGGCGTGGTGACGCGGTTCGAGCGCTTTGAGGCGCCCTATGCCAGCATGGTGCACGACTTCATCGTTACCGAGAACCACGTGCTGTTTCCGATCCTCCCGATCACCGGGAGCATGCAACGCGCCATGCGCGGACAGGCGGCTTACGCCTGGGAGCCGGAGAAAGGCGCCTATGTCGGCGTAATGAAGCGCAGCGGCGCGTCGAAGGACATCGTCTGGTTCCGTGCCGAGACCTGCTACGTCTTTCACGTCATGAATGCGTGGGAAGAGGGAAATCGCATTATCGCCGACGTGATGCAGTTCGAGGAGGCGCCGCTGTTCAACCATCCCGACGGCTCGCCGACCGATCCGAAGAAGAACCGCGCGCGCTATTGCCGCTGGACTTTCGATCTCGATGGCAACACCGACTACTTCATGCAGACCTATCTCGACGACCTCACCGGCGAATTCCCCCGCGTCGACGACCGCCGTGCCGGCATGACGAGCCATCACGGCTGGTACGCCTGCGCCAATCCCGATCTGCCGATGTTCGGCGCGCTGTCGGGCATCGTCCATGTCGACGGCAAAGGCAAGCGGCGCGGCCACTATCTACTGCCGGCCGGCGACACGATCTCCGAGCCGGTGTTCGTCGAGCGCGGCCCTGACGCCGCCGAGGGCGACGGCTGGCTGCTCGCCGTGGTCTGGCGCGCGCGCGAGAACCGCAGCGACCTCGCCTTGTTCAACGCGACCGATGTCGAAGCCGGACCTGCGGCGCTGGTGCATCTCGGCCACCGCGTACCGGATGGATTCCACGGCAACTGGGTCGGGGCGGAGTAACACTCTGGACGGTCGCGACATCGAACAGGGGCGGCGTCCTTGACGCCGTCCGGCTTATTGCCGCCACGCCGCTGATCCCCGGCCCTTCTGCACATCCCTTCACGATTTTGACACTGTAAAGATTTCGCTTGACGACCTCGTGATCAACCCATAGGCTATCTTTACGATGTAAAGATTGGCCTTTGAGGCGGCTCATGACGATCTTCCTGATCCTCGCTCCCTACGGCGTCCTCGCCGTGCTGTCGCTACTGACGTCGGCCACCGTGAGCCTATTCTGCGCCGCCCTGATCTGCCTTGCCGTGATCGCCTTCGACATAGCGCGCGGCCGCACGATCAAGATCCTCACCGTCGGCTCGGTCGCCGTGTTCACCGCGATCGGCTGCTATCTCACCTTCATCGATGCGACACTCAGCATCAACGCGGTGAGCTTCGCCGTGAACGCTGGCCTGCTCTCGGTGGCGTTGCTGTCGATCGCATTCCGCCACCCCTTCACGCTGCAATATGCGCGGGAAATGGTCGACCCAGAGACCATGCAGCATCCCGGCTTCGTGCCCACCAACTACCTGCTCACCTGGACTTGGACCGGCGCATTCCTGCTGATGGCGATCGGCAACATGGCCGTGCTCTACGTGCCCGGCTTGCCGCTGTGGTCGGGCCTGCTGATGGCTTTCGCCGTGCGCAACAGCGCAATCTACTTCACCAAATGGTATCCGGAATATCGCAAGGCCAGGGACCGCGCGCACCCGGCCAACGCCCTGCCCTCACCATAAACATTTCGGTTCCGAGTGAACCAGAACTGACGCCACACGACGCGACGAGCGCACCACCACAACGATCAAGCGCCAGAGGAAACGGAAGGCACGACGATGAAGAGCGTATTGACCAAGCTCGCGAGCGATTTTCTCTCCACCATCGTGTTCCTGGTGGTCTACCTCGCCACCGACAATGTGCTGCTCGCCACCGGCGTTGCGATCGCTGGCGCGATCGCACAGGCGGTCTATTCGCGAATCAAGGGTGAGACGCTCGGCTTCATGACCTGGGCGAGCCTCGCGCTTGTCATCGTGCTCGGTACCGCGACGCTGCTGACGAGCGATCCCCGCTTCGTGCTCGCCAAGCCCGCCATCGCGCATGTCGCGATCGGGGCCATCATGCTCAAGCGCGGCTGGATGCTGCGCTACATGCCTCCGCGGGTCGTCGAGGTGATACCGGAATATGTCACCGCCGCAGGCTACGCCTGGGCCGTGCTGATGTTCGCCCTCGGCGCTGGCACCATCGCCGTCGCGGCGACCGGCGACATGAAGCTATGGGCGACCTATGTGACCGTGGTTGCGGCCGGCGCCAAGATCGCTGCCTTCGCGATCCAGTATCTCGCCTTCCGCGTCCTGATCACGAACCGGCTGCGCGCCGCCGCCCGCGCCTGATCGCCGCAGGCTCAAAGGGTTAGGCTTGCGTGGCGAGATGGGTTATACCGCCCCGCACGCTTTCATCTCGAGGGGAGACATCAATGGCGGTGGACGGAAACTGGAATCTCACCATGACGACGCCGATGGGCGAGCGCAAGGCGACGCTGTCGCTGAAGGCCGCCGGCGGCACGCTCACGGGCACGCAGGGCGCCGAAGGCAATTCCACCGACATCTTCGACGGCACCGTGAACGGTGACGACGTCGCCTGGAAGGTTTCGATCACCAACCCGATGCCGCTGACGCTCGACTTCAGCGGCAAGGTCACCGGTGACAGCATCTCTGGCGAGATGGGCATCGGCCCGATGGGCAACTTCCCGTTCACCGGCACCCGCGCCTGAGTCATCAGACACTCCGTCACACGTGAGGGTCGCGCCGATCACCGGCGCGGCCTTCATTGTATTCGGCGCACGCTCGGCTGGAGTGCTGCGATGGGCGCCCGCGCTAGAACCATATCTGCATCGGCAGGCCGCAGGCGTCGCTAAGCGGCGTCCCCTCGGGAACGCAGCCGTGAGGCTCATGTGCGGCGATCGCAACGGCGCACGCATCCAGCACGTCATCGCGCTTTGCGCCGCTGCCGATCCGCCCGTCGCCGAGCCACTGATCGATCTCGCGAAAGCCCTCCTGCTTGAGCAGCTTGCGGCGAAGGGCATCGCCCTCTTCGGACTTCTTACGCGGCAGCGGCTTGCCGCCATTCAACCGCAAGAACACCAGCTCGGGATGAACCTCGCGGATGTCGCGCGTGCGATTTGCGCGCATGAAGGCGTCGACCTCCATGATCTTGATCCCGATGTGCCAAAGCTGCCGCGAGATGCGCGTCTCGCCACGGCGCAGCGCGTCCTCGTTCGCCTTGTCGGGATCGCGAAACTCCTGCCAGAGCCAGCGCCGCGCTCCGGTGAAGACGCGCGAGCCGTGCGGCCGCAGCCTCTCGCGCGCCAGCCGATCGCAAGCGCGCGCGCCGTCGTCGGTCATGCCGATCGGAATATCGATGCCGGCACGATCGAACGGAGCCGCCAGCGCGTCCGCGACGTCAGCGTGGAATGAAAGACTCCGCCGGTCGCCGTCGATCGTGACGGCGACCCAACCTCTGGAGAACCCATCGAGGCCTGTGACCCTCAACCCAGGTTCAGCTCCTTGAAGAAGTCGTTGCCCTTGTCATCGATGATGATGAAGGCCGGGAAGTCGACCACCTCGATGCGCCAGATCGCCTCCATGCCGAGCTCGGGATATTCGACCACCTCGACCTTCTTGATGCAGTGCTCGGCGAGATTCGCCGCGGCGCCGCCGATCGAGCCGAGATAGAAGCCGCCGTGCTTCTTGCAGGCCTCGCGTACCGCGACCGCGCGGTTGCCCTTGGCGACCATCACCATCGATCCGCCCGCGGCCTGGAATTGGTCGACGAAGGAGTCCATGCGTCCTGCCGTGGTCGGGCCGAACGCGCCGGACGCATAACCGTCAGGCGTCTTGGCGGGACCAGCGTAGTACACCGGATGGTTCTTGAAATAATCCGGCAGCGGCTCGCCTTTCTCCAGCCGCTCGCGCAGCTTGGCATGCGCGGAGTCGCGCGCCACGATCATGGTTCCCGTCATCGAGACCCGGGTCTTGATCGGATATTGCGACAGCGTCGCCAAGATCTCCTTCATCGGCTTGTTGAGATCGATCTTCACCACTTCGCCGCCGAGCGACTGATCGACCGCGGGCAGATACTGCGCCGGGTTGTGCTCGAGCTCCTCGAGATAAACGCCGTCTTTGGTGATCTTGCCGAGCACCTGGCGGTCGGCCGAGCAGGAGACGCCAAGCCCGATCGGCAGCGAGGCGCCGTGACGCGGCATCCGGATCACGCGCACGTCGTGGCAGAAATACTTGCCGCCGAACTGCGCGCCGACGCCCAGCGACTGCGTCATCTTGAGAATTTCCTTCTCCATCTCGAGATCGCGGAACGCGTTGCCGTCGGCCGAGCCGTGGGTCGGCAGCGCATCGAGATAGCGCGCGGAGGCGAGCTTCACCGTCTTCATGCAGAGCTCGGCCGAGGTGCCGCCGATCACGATCGCAAGGTGATAGGGCGGGCACGCCGCGGTGCCGAGCGTCAGCACCTTCTCCTTCAGGAACGCCAGCAGGCGATCCTTGGTCAGCACCGAGGGCGTCGCCTGGAACAGGAAGCTCTTGTTGGCGCTTCCGCCACCTTTGGCCATGAACATGAACTTGTAGGCGTCGTCGCCCTCGGCGTAAATCTCGCACTGCGCCGGCATGTTGTTGGCGGTGTTCTTCTCCTCATACATCGACAAGGGAGCGACCTGCGAATAGCGCAGATTGCGACGCAGATAGGCATCGCGCGCGCCTTCGGAGAGCGCGGCCTCGTCGTCGCCGTCGGTAATGACGTTGCAGCCCTTCTTGCCCATGATGATCGCGGTGCCGGTGTCTTGGCACATCGGCAGCACGCCGCCGGCCGCGATATTGGCGTTCTTGAGGAAGTCGAAGGCGACGAACTTGTCGTTGTCGCTGGCTTCCTTGTCCTCGAGGATCGAGCGGAGCTGCTTCAGGTGACCGGGGCGCAGGTAATGGTTGATCTCGCCGAACGCGGCCTCCGAGAGCGCCCGCAGCGCTTCGCGCGACACCACCAGCATGTCCTTGCCGAGCACCTTCTCAACCCGAACGCCGTCGCTCGTGACCTTCTTGTAGGGCGTGGTATCCGCGCCGAGCGGGAACAGCGGCGTATGCTTGTAAGGCGGAACAGGCTTCTGCTGGTCGGGAAAGGCGGTGGGGGCGTTCATGGGCTGCTCTTTGGGCTGCAAGTCTGCTCGAAAGTCCGCATCGGCCAGGGCGGCCGCCGGCGACATAGAGCCGTTCTAAGCATTTTTCGGACAAAGGAAAGGGAAGCCGGCTGCCCCCAGCCATGCGCGGGGAACGGCAATCAGTGTGCTATCCTTCGCGGCCATGTAATCTCTGGTTGCCGGCCGCGAGCACGCCAGAATTCGGAAGGAGGCCATCATGAAGGCAGGGCTGTTCGCCTCATTCGCAGCGCTGGCATTGCTAATCGCGGTGTCGACGGGCTCCAGCGCCGCCATCCTCGGCCAACGCTGCGGCGGCATCGCGGGCCTGCAATGCCGCTCCGACCAGTTCTGCCAGTTCAGGTCCGGGACATGCGGCCGCGCCGATCGGTCCGGCATCTGCACGCGCAAGCCGAGGTTCTGCAACAAGATCTTCAAGCCCGTGTGCGGCTGCGACGGCAAGACCTATGGCAATGATTGCGAGCGCATGACGGCCGGGACGTCCAAGGCGCACGAGGGCAAGTGCACCTCGTAATGTGCTGGTCCGCCACATTACCTGAGGTTGACGGCGTATTGACGCGCCGCGCGCGAGCCTGCATGAACCTTCGCGCATTTCATACCGCGGGGGTATTCATGACCGGACGATCGCCGTTCAACATTCGCTCCACCCTGTCAGGTGCGCTGCTGGCGCTAGCCGCAGCCTTTGCTGCCGCGCCGGCGCATGCCGACCCCTGCGCGGATATCGCAAAGCAGCTCGCCGGCCAGATCGAAGGGCTGAAGATCAATTTCTCCGCCGGCAACATCACGTACCTGACGCATCCGGCGGCGAAGGAATTGTCGCTCGGCTGCCGCGGCAAGGACTACTCGATCGAGCTCTACGCCAAGACCGACCGCAAGATGAAGCCGGAATTCTTCAACTTGGTCGGCTCCGCCACGGCGCTGGTGTTCACCGTGCCGAAGGACGACACCATGACCGGCACCTCTCGCTGCCTGAAGCGCATGGGCATCCTGCGCGGCAACACCATCACGATGCGCTATCGCCGCCTCAATCTGGAATGCACGCGCACCAGGACCGAAGCTTCGATCACGGTCCGGCGCAGCAAGGGCGAGTGAACACTGCGGTCTGGCTCACCAGAATCGGGCTGCGCTAGCTTCCGGCTTCGGCACTGACGCGCGCGATGCCATCGAGCACCCTGCCCCAACCCGGGCTCATCATGTCGAAGGCGATCTGGTTGCCCGGGAAGACGAAGCCGTCATGCACCATGCGCAAGTGGGTGCCGCCCTCGACCTGCGTCAGCGTCCAGGTCACGACCGAGTCGAGCTTCGATCCGTAGGCGGGATTGCTGTCGGCGCCACCCTTCCAGGAATAGCGCAACAGGCGCGGCGGATCGCAGTCGAGCACCTCGCAATGCACGACGCCGTCCCAGTCGCCCATCGGCGTGGTGCGGAAGTTGAACTTGTGGCCGACGGCGGCAACGAAATCGTTCGGCATCAGCCACTTCGCGATCCGTTCGCTGGTCGTCAGCGTCCGCCAGATTGTCTCGGGTGCATAGGGCAGCGCCTTCTCGACCATGATCGCATGTTTCGCACTCATCACTCGGTCTCCTTCAACAGTTTCTCGAGGTTCTCGAACCGCTCGGCCCAGAACGTCTGGTAGTGACCGAGCCAGTCGATCAGCGGGCCGAGCCCCTTCGGCGCAACGCGATAGTGGATGCGCCGACCATCGCGCCGCTCGGCGACGAGACCGGCATCGCGCAGCGCGCGCAGATGCTGCGATACGGCCGGTTGCGACACCTTGGAGCCGCGCACCAGCCCGGTCGCGGCCACCTCTCCTTCCTGCGCGATTCGCTCGAACACCGCGCGCCGCGTTGGGTCCGCGAGGGTCTTCAGGACATTGGTGAGCTGCATCGCGCCGGTCATGAAAATATATATAAGTACATACTTATATTTTTGTCAACAGAGGAACATCTCCGATGATCGGAAAGTTGATGGCAGCGGTCGTATGGTTCGCGGGAAAGCGTGCGATGATCAGGTCGCCGAGAGACGCTCGGAGCCGTCCATGATCACCAAGGTCCTCCTGCAAAACATCTTCTTCGTCGTCGGCATGGGCGCATTGCTGTTCGCTTCCGCAGGCACGATGCAATGGCCCGGCGCGTGGACCTATCTCGTCGTCTCGGCCGTGCTCGGCCCGGCCTGCGGCCTGTGGCTTGCCAAAGTCGATCCCGGGCTACTTGCCGAACGCATGCGCTTGACGGCGCGCGAGGAGCAGCCCGCCGCCGACAAGTACTTCATGCTGGTGCTGATCGCCCTTGTCGTGATCTGGCTGGTCGCGATGGGGCTCGATCGACGGTTCGACGGCGCCAATGCCGGCGTTACGCTGATGCTGCTTGGCGTCGTGCTCTATCTCGTCTCGATGATGCTGATCCTGTGGGTGTTCCGGACCAACTCCTTTGCCGCGCCGGTGGTGAAGGTGCAGCCCGAGCGCGATCATCGCGTGATCTCGACCGGTCCCTATGCCGTGGTGCGGCATCCCATGTATGGGAGCGTCATGCTGTTCTTCATCGGCGTGCCGCTGATGCTCGGAACATGGTGGGGCCTTGCCTTCGTGCCGGTGTTCTTCCTGATGTTCGCGGTGCGCACCCGGATCGAGGAGCGTACGCTGGTGGCAGGATTGCCCGGCTACGCCGACTACGCGACTCGGGTGCGTTATCGCCTGATCCCCGGGCTCTGGTGAGGACACATCATGCCTGACAGCAAAACCTATACGGGCGGCTGCCATTGTGGCCAGGTCCGCTTCGAATGCACCACCGACATGGCTGTTGTTACCGAGTGCAATTGTTCGATCTGCACCAAGAAGGGACTACACTTCGCCTTCCTGCCGCCGCCAAGCTTCCAGCTCCGCGCCGGCGAGGAGAACCTGAAGGAATATCTCTTCAACCGCCACGCGATCCGTCACCAGTTCTGCATCGATTGCGGCGTTGAGGTGTTTGCCCACGGCAAGAAACCCGACGGGTCGGACATGGTGGCGGTGAATGTGAGCTGCATCGACGGCATCGATCTAGCGAAGATAGAGATGACGCCGGTGGACGGGCGGAGCAAATAGCGGGCTTCTCACTCCGTCATGCCCGGGCTTGACCTAGGGGAATTGCATTTGGGAGAAAAGCGCACCTTGGCCATCCTTCGAGACGCCCGCCTTCGGCGGGCTCCTCAGGATGAGGTCTTGTTTTGCGGCACAATAGTAGACCCTCATGGTGAGGAGCGCCGCTTGCGGCGCGTCTCGAACCACAAGGCCGAGGACGTGCGCAGCCGCCCAAGGCGGCATATGCGATAGCCCTGGGGCTTGACTCGAGGCATCTATCTTCGCGGCGACAAAGACGTGGATGGCCGGGTCAAGCCCGGGCCACGACGATGGATCGGAGACCGCGCGCTGCCGCTCACAAATCCAGCGGCCTGTAGCGGCGGAAGATGCCGTCCTCGTTGAACGGAATCCGGCGCTTGCTCGCAAGGTACGCCTTGATATTCGGCCGCTCGGCAATACGGTCATGCAGCGCAACGAGGCGCGGAACCTTCTTCTCGAATCCCGCCATGCGCTTTGGGAACGCGTAGCGGAGCCCTGCCACGATCTGGAACAGTGACAGGTCGGCATAAGTCGCACGACGGCCGGTGACGAAGGCACCGCCATTGGACTGCACCAGATCCTCGAAGTAGCCGAGATATTTCGGCACGCGCGATGTCCAGAACTCGTCGGTGCGCTTCTTCGCCGGCGCCTTCTGGTCCTCATAGTAGAGCGACGGACCGAGCGGATGATGCGTGTCGTGAATCTCGACCACGAAATCGGCAATGGTGAGCTGGAGCTGGTGCACCCAGAGCTTTCCCGCCTCGGCCTTCGGCGCCAGGCCGTGGCGCGCGCCGAGATAGAGCAGGATGTTGGCGGTCTGCCCGATCACGAGACGGCCGGCCTTGAGGAACGGCGGCGCAAACGGCGGCGTGCCCTTCTGCCCCTCCATCATCTTCATCATCGCGCCCGTGCCGCCCCTGCCGCGCGCAACGTCGGTATAACCAGCGCCAACATCTTCCAGCGCGAGCCTGACATATTCGCCGCGGCCCTGGATGGAGGGCCAGTAGTAGAGTTGATAATGCATGGACGATCCTTGGGAGTGATCCTTGGAGAGGATCCCTGAGCGCGTGAACGGAAGCCTCGAATTGCGGTGCGCCCGCAACCTGCGGCGCGCTATCGCAGGCGTCAACGCGCCAGTCCGTGATCAGTTCGCCGCAAAGCAATACAACAGGCCGTCGCCGCCGGTGCTCTTCAGATCGGCCTGCGAGCAGCCGCCGTCGGGACCGCGCGAGGGATGCGACGTGTTCCAAGATCTTGACGGCTCGTCGTCGCGAAGGCCCTTGCGATCGAAATGCCCGACCATGGCGGCGCCCTGCGTGCTGCTTGTCCAGTTCTTGCAGGTGCGGTCCTCACCGGCGGGAAACGCGGTGCCGTCCGCCTGCGATCCCGTCAGCACGTCATGGCGGTTCGGCGTATCACCGGCACCATTGAGGACCTCGCCCTTCTCGGACAGGGCAGTCTGCTTGGTGAGATTGTTGTTGGCGCTGTGCAGGTCGGCGACATCCTTCGCAATCACGATACCCTTGACGTTCTTCCACGGCCCCTTGCCGATGCGGTCCCGGGCATTCACCGCAGGCTGACCGTCGGCCGCCTGCGTCGAGAGATAAGCGTGCCAGGTTTTCGGCGCTCCGAATCCCGCCGCCTGCGCCATCGTCTGGCAGTGATTGTCGGCGCCGGCCAATCCACCGAGATTTCCGCCATTGCCGATGCCCTGGCTGGTCACAAAGAAGCTCGCGTCGGCGGTCTGCGCCAGCGCCGGCGGCGCAACCACGGCAAGCGCAAGACAAGCGGGAACGGCGATCCGGGCAACGACGTTCATGTCATCCTCCAATGGTTGTTGTGGTTCGCTGACATCAACCCGCAGCGGCGCGGGATATTCCAATCGAGCGATGAGCTCGTGAAGCGCGCAAAGCAAAAGCGCCGCGGGGCGAGCCGCGGCGCTTGCGTCGTCATGGCCAGGCAATCGATCAATTGGTCTGCTGGATCGCCGAGAGCTCCCAGGAGCCGCCGCGCTGGCGCACGAAGGTCCAGACCTCCGTCACCTCCTCCGGCTGCTCGCTGCCGTCGACGAGGCGCCCGGTGCCGCGATCGCGCATGGTATCGACCAGCGAGTAGCGCATCGCGACTGTCGCATATTCGCTGTCGCCTTCGCGCCAGGCTTCCGCAAGGTCGCCCTGCAGCAGCTTCACATTGGTCACCTTGTTGGTGACGTTGCGGGCCTTGTTCTCCTCGAGATCCTTCGAGAAGTACGACACCATCTCCGGCGTCGCGAGCGTGTGCAGCTTCGCGATGTCCTCGTTCGACCACGCGGTCTGGATCTCGCCGAGCAGCCGCTCGAACGTCTCGTAGTCGGCCGGCGCGATCTCGACCGGCGCGCTCGAGGCGCCGCCGAGGCCGAAGCCAAAACCGGAGCGGGAACTCGGCTGCGGGCCAACGCCTGCGGCAGGACCGCTGGCATAGGCCGGAGCGTTACGGCGCTGCCACCACGACATCACGAGCCGCGCCACGAGCACGATCAGACCGATCTGCAGTAACAGGCCGAGGATCGAGGACAGGCCGCCGAGACCGGAGAACAGGCCGCCGCCGAACAGCATGCCGAACAAGCCGGCGCCGAGGAAGCCTGCGGCCAATCCGCCAAGCAGGCCGCGGCCCATGCCGGGACGGCCGAACAGGCCGCCCGAGTTGGCCGCCGGCGCGCCGACGTTGGGGCTGCCAGGCTGGCTGAAGGTGCGGTTCATCGGTGCGACCGAGCCCGGCGCGGTGTTGGTGCTCGGCGGTGCCGAGAAGGTGCGCGAACCGCGCGAGCCCCCGCCGCCGACGCGGGCGTCGGCCGCCGAAACGGTCATTACGACGGGCAGCGCCAACGCCATCGCGACGGCGATCGCCCGTACAATTCCACGCGTGCGTTGCGAGAAATTCATGTTCGGTTCCTCAGAGAATTCCCCAGCATGGGGAAGCGCCCTTAACATGGGCAGGGCCGGGTAAAAGTGAAGCGGGAAACGAGACCCGCGGCTGCGGCCCTCAGTCGCGGAGATGTGACACTATGGTCCTTGTGGATGCGAGCGCGCATCCTATTGCAGCGTCATGGTCTCCTTCACCGCGGCGACCAACTGGGTCAGCGTGAACGGCTTCGGCAGGAAGGCGAATTGCTGGTTCTCGGGCAGGCTCTTCTCGAACGCGTCCTCGGCATAGCCCGAGACGAAGATGATCTTCAGGCTTGGATTGCGGCTGCGCATCTCCTTGAGCAGCGTCGGCCCGTCCATCTCCGGCATCACCACGTCGGAGACGACAAGATCGACCTCGCCGTTCTTCTCGTCGAAAGCCTCCATCGCCTCGACGCCGTTCGCGGCCTCGATCACACTGTAGCCGCGTGAGCGCAGGCCGCGCGCGTTCAGCGAACGCAGGCCGTCTTCGTCCTCCACGAGCAGGATGGTGCCCTGCCCGGTGAGATCGGGCTTCGGCTTGGCGGCTTCGGCTGCGACGACGGCGTCCTTCGCCGCGCCGTTGCCGGCATGGGCTTCGGGCACGACCTCCTGCTCGGGCCGGTGCCGCGGCAGGTAGATGCGGAATGTGGTGCCCTCGCCCGGCCTGGAATCCACATAGATGAAACCGCCAGTCTGCTTGACGATGCCGTAGACCGTGGACAAGCCGAGGCCGGTGCCCTTGCCGACTTCCTTGGTGGAGAAGAACGGCTCGAAGATCTTGTCGATGATCTCGGCCGGAATGCCGGTGCCGGTGTCCGAAATCTCGATCTTCACATAGTCGGCGGCCGGCATGCCCTTGTTGGCGAGCTGCGCGGCCTCCTCGGTCGGCACGTTGGCGGTGCGGACGATCAGCTTGCCGCCGTCGGGCATCGCGTCGCGTGCGTTGACCGCGAGGTTGACGATCACCTGCTCGAACTGGGAGACGTCGACCTTGACCGGCCACAGATCGCGGCCATGCACGAGGTCGAGCTTGACCTTCTCGCCGATCAGCCGGCGCAGCAGCATGGTGAGGTCAGAGAGCGCATCGCCGAGATCGAGCACCTGCGGCCGCAGCGTCTGGCGGCGCGAGAACGCCAGCAGTTGCCGCACCAGCGTCGCGGCGCGCGTGGCATTCTGCTTGATCTGCATGATGTCCTGGAACGACGGATCGGTCGGCTTGTGCGCGTTCAGCAGGAAGTCGTTCGCCATCATGATGGCCGACAGCACGTTGTTGAAGTCGTGCGCGATGCCGCCGGCGAGCTGGCCGACCATCTCCATCTTCTGCGACTGGTTGATCTGGTTTTCCAGGGTGCGCCGCTCGGTGGTCTCGAGCATGTAGACGATCGCGGTCTCGGCGTCGCGCTCGTCTTTCTTCTCGACTGACGTGACGAAGAACTGCGCGAAGCGCTCCTTGGGCCCGTCGAGCATCACCTCGACCGGCGGGATATCGCCCTGCCCCTCGGCCGCCTGGTTGATCGCGGCGATCAGCAGACCGCGGTCGCGCGGATTGACCGCGCGGAAGATCGACTTGGCCGCACCGCCTTCGCCATTCAGACCCTGCGCGAGCTTGGCGTAGCGGGCATTGGCGCCGACCACGTTGCCGCCGCGATCGACGGTCGCGATCGCCATCGGCGTGTGGTCGAAGAAGCGCATGAAGCGCACCTCGGCGGCGCGCTCCGGATCGGAATGCTCGTCGCGGGCGCGGCTAATCACCAGCGTGCGCGAGGCGCCCGGCGCGCCATCGGCGCCAAAAGCGAGCTTGTGATAGAGCCGCACCGGCACGGTCTTGCCGCCGCGCATCCGCAGATCGATGTCGAACACCTCGGTCTTGACCTCGCCCGGCACTGGCACGATCGAGGTCAATAGCGCCGCGCCGTCGCCGGAGACAATGTCGGTCAGCTTCAGGCCGCCCGAGCCGATCTCGGCGAGGTCGTAGTCGAGCCAGTTGGCCAGCGTCGCGTTGACGTAGGCGATCTCGCCGGCCGGATTGACCGAGAAGAAGCCGCAGGGCGCATGATCGAGATACTCGATGGCATGGCGCAGCTCCTGGAACACGTCCTCCTGGCGCTCGCGGTCGCGCGTGATATCGGCGATCGACCACACCGCATATTTCGCGTCGCGCTTGCCCTGGCCGAGCGGGCGCACCCGCAACCGCAGCCAGCGGCCCTGGCTGCCGTCATGGCCGGCGATCCGCACCTCCTCCTGCTGCCGCTTGCCTTCGCGCGCTGCCTTCAGCAGGCGGAACACCGCTTCGGAGACGTCAGGATTGCCGATGAAGACGCGCTCGACCGGACGGACATCCTGCGGCCCGGCCGCGCCGGTCAGCGCGAGATACGCCGCGTTGGAATAGACCACGTGACCGCGGGAGTCGGTGACGACCAGCCCCTCCTGCGCGTGGTCGGCGATGCGCCCCATCACGGGATCGTCGGTGGCGCGGTCGGAGAAGCGGATGATGCCGGCGGCAAACGCGAACAGGTTGAACAGCCCGAAGGTCGCGAGCAGCGCCAGCAGGCCGAGAATATAGGGCTGCGCCTGACTGCGGCCGATGGTCATGAGCCAGACCGCGACCGCGACGATACCAGCGGCGATGAGGAGCACCAACAGGATGCTGCCGCCCCGCCGCACCGGTCCATGGGCCACGAACGGCTCGGTCGCGGGATGATCGTTGGAATCGGCAGTCATCTGGAGAGACATGGCTCGGCTGCATCGAGAAGGCGTCCGGACCCGGCCGCCTGCTCCTGAGTGCCTGAATCGGACCCGAAAACCAAGTCCATCAGGCGGCAATTTCGCAAGTAACGCGCATTTCACGCGGATAACCGGCGGTTTCTACGACCGCAGGCCGGACAATCCGCGCCTCAGCCGCATCACGTAGCCGATGATTTCGGCGACCGCGTGATAGTGCTCGGCCGGGATCTCCTGGTCGACCTCGACGGTGGCGTAGAGCGCGCGGGCGAGCGGCACGTTCTCCACGATCGGAATGTCGTGCTCCTTGGCGATCTCCCTGATCCTGAAGGCCAGATTGTCGACGCCCTTGGCGACGCAGACCGGCGCCGACATGCTGCGGTCGTAGGCCAGCGCCACCGAGAAGTGGGTCGGGTTGGTGATGATCACCGAGGCCTTGGGAACCTGAGCCATCATGCGCTTCTTGGCGCGCTGGACCCGCAACTGCTTGATCTTGCCCTTGACGTGCGGGTCGCCTTCCGACTGCTTGAACTCCTCCTTCATCTCCTGCAGCGACATCTTCTGACGCTCGTACCAGGTCCGGTACTGGAAGAAGTAGTCGCCGATCGCGACCGCCGCGAGGATCGCAACCACCGCGGCCATCAGGTGCACCGTTGTGCCGACGACAGCGGGCAACAGCTCGGCCGGGTCGACGTGCAGGAGCGCTTCCATCCGGAAACGATCGGGCCACAGCACCGCGACCATGACGGCGCCGAGCGCGACCAGCTTGAGCAGGCCCTTGAGGAAGTTCGCGACCGCCTGCTTGCCGAACAGCCGCTTCAATCCGGCGCCCGGCGATATCTTGGAGAGCTTGGGCTTGAGGTTCTCGCCTGACCACACGAGGCGATGCTGGATCATGTTGCCCGCGATCGCCGCCAGCGCCAGCATCAGGAACGGCACGCCGAACGCCGCAATCACGGCGTAGCCGAGCGATTGGGTGAGCTGGAGCAGGCCGGCGCCGTCGGCGCGGATCATCCATGAATTGGCGATCAGGTTGCGCAGCGGCATCAGGATGCCGCCGCCGATCGAGCCCGAAAACGTCGACAGCACCAGCGTCGCGCCTGCGATCACGAACCAGGTGTTGACCTCCTGGCTCTTGACGACGTCGCCCTTCTCCAGCGCCTCATCGAGACGTTTTTGCGTCGGGTCTTCTGTTTTGTCTTCGGTATCCTCGGCCATCCCCGCTCCTAGTTCATCGGCGCGAGCTGGCGCATGACGCCGACGAAGTAGTCGAGATAGGTGCCCATCATCGCCGCGAGCACGAGGCCGAAGATCAGGAAGCCGACGATGATCGAGAGCGGCACGCCGACGAAATAGACCTGCATCTGCGGCATCAGCCGCGCCAGCACGCCAAGGCCGATATTGAACACCAGGCCGAACACCAGGAACGGCGCCGACAATTGCAGGCCGATCTTGAAGGCGGCGGCAAACGCGCTGGTCGCGAGCGAAGCGACATCGCCGGTCGGCATCACCTCGCCCGGCGAGAAGATGCGATAGCTCTCGCTCAGCGCCGCGATGACGAGGTAGTGGGTGTCGGTGGCAAACAGCAGCGTGATGCCGAGGATGGTGAGGAAATTGCCGATGATCTGGCCCTGCTGTCCCTGGGTCGGATCGACGGCCGTGACGAAGCCGAGGCCGAGCTGCTGGGCGATGATGGAGCCCGCGACATTGAGCGCCGATAGCGTCACCCGCGCGGTCGCGCCGAGCACGATGCCGATGATGAGCTCATGCACCATCAGGACTCCGATCGAGGCGATCGACGTGACGTCGACATGATAGGCATTGCGATGCAGCGGCAGGATGATCAGCGTCAGCAACAGCGCGATCGACAGCTTCACCCGCGCCGGGATGTTGGTCTCGCCGAAGCCGGGCAGCAGCATCACCATCGCGCCCACGCGGGCGAACACCAGCACGAAGGTTGCGGCCAGCGCCGGCAGGAGCGAGATGTCGATGCGCATGACCGGAGCATTACTGCATCATCCGCCGATGATTCGCGACGAAATCCGCATCATGTGGGCGTGCAGCGAGTCGGCCATGAATGGCAGCGCGAGCAGTAGTGTGACGAAGATCGCGAGGATCTTCGGCACGAACACCAAAGTCTGCTCCTGGATCTGCGTCAGCGCCTGGAACAGCGACACCACCACGCCGACCACGAGGCCGACCACCATCAATGGTGACGACACCACCACGATGGTCCAGATCGCATCGCGCGCCACGTCGAGGGTTTCGGGTCCGGTCATTTGGAGTTCTCGCTGTTGCACCTTGTTTTGTCGTTCCGGGGCGATGCGAAGCATCGAACCCGGGACCTCGAGATTCCGGGTTCGCTTCGCGCCCCGGAATGACGGTGAATCAAATCGGCATCTTCATGATGTCTTCATAGGCTTGGATCACCCGGTCGCGGACCGAGACCAGCGTCGATACCGCAACGTCGGTGTCCGCAACCGCGGTCACCACGTCCATCACATTCGCCTTGCCCGAGGCCATCGCCATGGTCTGGGCATCGGATTTCCGGCCGACCTCCATCACGCTGCCGACGGCGTCCTTGACGAGCTCGCCGAACGACGGGCCGGCCGCGGGATTGCCGGCCTTCTCAAGCCCACCCCGCTCCATCATCTTGGCGAAGTTGGCGTAGGCGTTGGCGGCGATTGTCGGTGAAGCCATGATCTACGATCCCTGCTGTTCTTGTTGTGTCAGGACTTGAGGATGTCGAGCGTGCGCTGGATCATCCGCCGCGTCGCGCTGATGATGTTGAGGTTCGCCTCGTAGGAGCGCTGGGCGTCCCGCATGTCGGTCATTTCGACCAGCGCGTTGACGTTGGGATATTTGACGTTGCCGGAAGCGTCCGCCGCCGGATTGCCCGGCTCATGCTTGATGCGGAACGCCGAGCGGTCGGGGCGCACCCGGCCGAGCGACACCACCTGGGCATCGAGCGTGCGGTCGAGCGCGGAGGAGAATGTCGGCACCTTGCGGCGGTAGGGATCGCCGCCCGCGGTCTGCGCGGTCGAATCGGCGTTGGCGATATTTTCCGAGATCACCCGCATCCGTCCGGCCTGGGCGCGCAGGCCCGAGGTCGCGATGCTCATCGAACGGGCGAAATCGCTGATCTCATCTGCCATGACATCCTCCCGCCGCCCTCAGGCGGCCTAGCCCTTGCCGATCGCCGTCTTCAACAGATGCAGGCTTTTGCTGTAGAGCGAGGTGACGGCTGCGTAGTCCATCTGATTGGCCGATACCTTCAGCATCTGGTCTTCGAGATTGACCGCGTTGCCGGCCGGGCGGGTCTGGAAGCCGCTCTTGCCGCGGTCGTTGTCGAACGTGTCGGGCGCGCCCGACGCCGCCATGTGGGCGGCCGTGGTCTGAGTCATCGCCAGCGTCCCCATGCCGCCGCCGATTGTGGAACCGGCCCGGTCGAACTTCGGCCCGACCAGGTCGCGGGGCCGGAAGCTCGGCGTGTCCGAATTGGCGATGTTCTCGGCGAGCACGCGCTGGCGTTCCTGATGCCACTGCATCTTGGTGCGCAACGCCGACAGGATCGGGAGGTCGTTCATGGACATTGGCGCGGTTCCGTTAACCTCTGGGCCCCCAGAAGTAGGCAGAATTTGCCCGGTGTATGGTTAACGGAGGGTTAAAAGAGCCGATGGATCCGTGGAGAACGCCCCAATTGCGGCCGTCGAGCGCATTTTCGCCACGAAAGCTGCGTTAACCAGCCCTGACCAAGCCAGTTCGGCGCGCTGAGAAGTCGTTTTGGGACAAACGATTCTTGGTCTATTAATAGAACAGTCGGCTGCAAGCCGCGGGGAATTAAGGAATAAGGCGGATCTCGGGCGCGATTCGCCACGCAAACCGCAGTGTCAGTTCGCGCTCGCTGATAGCGGTAGCTGAGGATGGCCACCATGGCCGGGGACTCCAGTATGCAGGCACTTACATTCGTCTTCGCATTTGTCGCCGTGCTGGCGCTGATCGGCGTCGCCGCGTGGCTCGTCCGCCGCTTCGGAGGAAACCGTCTCGGCGCCAATGCCAACCGCGGGCGAATGCCGCGACTGGCTGTGATCGATGCCGCCGCGGTGGATGGCCGCCGCCGCCTGGTGCTGGTTCGCCGCGACAATGTCGAGCATCTCCTGATGATCGGCGGTCCGAGCGATATCGTCGTGGAGCCGAACATCGTGCGCGCGAGTCCGGGACGCGATCAGATGTCGACGCGCCCGGCGGTCGCAGCCGATTCCGCCCCGCCGCGGGTCGCGCCGTTGCCGGATGCCGCCTGGAACGAGAGCGAGATCGCCCGCACCGATTTCGATCACGTGGAGCCGCAACTGCCCGAGCTGCCGTCGCGCCCGGCCCGCCCGTCCTTTGCCGACGAGGTCCGCCGCTCCGCGCCGGCCTCCGAGCGTCGCACTGACCCGCTGGCCGGTCTTACGCCCGAGCGGACCGAGCCGATGCCGCCGCGGCTGCCGCGCTCCGAACCGGTGATCCCGCGTCCGCCGCGCGCCGCCGAGCCGCCCAAGGCACCGCCGCTGCGCACGCCCGATCGCGCGGCGGCACCACCGACGCCGCCTGCACCGGCCGCGACGCCGGCACCTCCGGCTCCGCCGCCGAACGCCGACGCCAATCTCGCCGAGATGGCGCAACGGCTTGAAGCGGCGCTACGCCGACCATCCGGCAGCGGCGAAGCCGCCGCGCCGCCGGTTGCGCCCGACGCCCCGCCAGCGCGTCCGCAGCGCAGCGAGCCGCCCGCATCTCCGGCGCCGCAAAAGAGCGGGTTCGAGAACCTCGAGGACGAGATGGCATCGCTGCTCGGCCGCCCGAAGAATCCTTCGTGAGGCCGGCGAGCCTCCCGCGTAGAGTTTTTTTCATCGCTGTCCTGATCGCCGCCGGATCGTTCGCCGACCCGGCGATGGCGCAGGACATCAGCATCAATCTCGGTGGCGGCAATGGCGGCGTCACCGAGCGCGCGATCCAGCTCATCGCGCTGCTCACGGTGCTGTCGATCGCACCGTCGATCCTGATCATGATGACGTCGTTCACGCGCATCGTGGTCGTGCTGTCGCTGCTGCGCACCGCGCTCGGCACCGCGACCGCGCCGCCGAACTCGGTGATGATCGCGCTCGCGATGTTCCTCACCGCCTTCGTGATGGGGCCGGTGCTGCAGAAGTCCTACGACGACGGCATCAAGCCGCTGGTCGCCAACCAGATCGGCGTCGAGGACGCGTTGCAGCGCGCCTCGGTGCCGCTGCGCGGCTTCATGCAGAAGAACGTGCGCGAGAAGGATCTCAAGCTGTTCATGGACCTCTCCGGCGAACCGCCCCCGGCGACACCGGACGAGATGTCGCTGCGCATCCTGGTGCCGGCCTTCATGATTTCCGAGCTGAAGCGCGCCTTCGAGATCGGCTTCCTCCTGTTCCTGCCGTTCCTGATCATCGACCTCGTGGTCGCATCGGTACTGATGTCGATGGGCATGATGATGCTGCCGCCGGTCGTGGTCTCGCTGCCGTTCAAGCTGATCTTCTTCGTGCTGGTCGACGGCTGGTCACTCGTCGCCGGCAGCCTGGTGCAGAGTTACGGGGGGTAGCCCCGCGAAACATTCATGGCCTGCTCGCTGGATCGGCCGCCGCGTTGCACTATCATGTGCGGCGTCGCATCCGGAGAGCCGCGTCCATGCAACAGTCGTTCGACCGCGCCGCAGAAGACCTTGGCAACGCCATCCATCTCGAACATGTCAACGTGCAGGTGCCGGACCAGCGCCTGGCCACGCTGTTCTATGTCGCCGGGATCGGCCTGACCCGCGATCCCTATCTGATGGTCTCCGACAGCAACATGTGGGTGAACGCCGGCCGTAGCCAGTTTCATCTGCCGAGCGGCAAGCCGCAGGTGCTGCGCGGCCATACCGCACTGGTGATCGCCGGGCGGCGGGCACTGCTCGACCGGCTTGCCTCCGTCGCGCCGAAGCTCGAAGGCACCGCCTTCAGCTATCGCGCGCACAATGACCATGTCGAGGCGACCTGCCCCTGGGGCAATCGGCTGCGCTGCTATGAGCCGGACGCAAGCCGCTTCGGGCGCATCGCGCTCGGGATGCCCTATGTCGAGTTCGAGGTGCCGCAGGGCACCGCCGAGGCGATCGGCCGGTTCTATCCTGAGATCATGGGCATCCCCGCCAGCGTCACGAACGGCGACGGCACTGTTGCGCGCGCAAAAGTCGGCAAGGATCAGTATCTGCAATTCCGCGAGAGCGACCGGGCGCAGCCGGAGTTCGACGGCCATCACATCCAGATCTATATCACCGATTTCTCAGGCCCTTACAGGCGGCTGTTGGAGCGCAACCTGATCTCGCGCGAGGACAATCAGTATCAGTACCGCTTCTGCGATATCGTCGATCCCAAAGATGGCAGGCACCTGTTCACCGTCGAGCACGAGGTGCGCAGCGCCACCCACCCGATGTATTTGCGGCCGCTGATCAACCGCAATCCCGCGCAGACCAACCGCACCTTCGCCCATGGCCACGACCAGGCACTCTGGGCGATGGGACCGGATCAGTACGACGGATGACGGCCAGCGCCTCCCGATTCAAACATCATCCGAAAAACGCCAGCAACGAGCCGCCATGCTTCCCTCGCAGCGCCATCTGTTCGATGTTCCGCAAGACATTTGCTACCTGAACTCGGCCTCCTACAGTCCGCTGCCGCGGACGACGCTCAACGCCGGCCGCATCGCGGTGGCGCGCAAGGGCCAGCCCTGGACGCTGGATGCGGACTTCGCCCACCGCCAGCACGAGCGCGCCCGCTCTGCTGCGGCACGCCTGATCAATGCCGATGCTGACGACATCGCGCTGATCCCTGCGGTCAGCTACGGCGTCGCGACGATGGCAAAAGTGCTGACCATTCCGCGCGGCACGCGCGTCATCGTGCTGGAGAACGATCATTCCTCGCCGGTGCTGGAATGGCACGCCCGCGCCGAGGCGCAGGGCTTTACCGTCGAAATCGTCGACCAGCCCGCCGACGGTGACTGGACCTCGGCGGTGCTCGCGGCGATCGAGCGGACGGGCGCGCCGCCGGTCGGCCTTGCCTCGATCTCCTCGGTGCACTGGTCGGACGGCGGCTTGATCGATGTCGAGAAGGTGCAGGCCGCGCTGCGGCGGCAGGGCGCCATGTTCGTGATCGACGCGACGCAGGGCGCGGGCGTCGTCGCGATGGATGTGAAGCAGCTCGATCCCGACGCCGTGATCTTCCCGACCTACAAATGGCTGATCGGTCCCTATGGCCGCGCGTTCCTTTATGTCGCCAAGCGCCATCAGAATGGGGTGCCGCTGGAGCAGACCTCGGCCGGCCGCCGCAACGTCAATTCCGAGAACCCGGTCTATTTCGGCGATCTCGCCTATGTCGACAACGCGCGGCGCTACGACATGGGCGAACGCGACCATTTCATCTCGCTGGAAATGGCGTCCGTCGGCATGGAGATGCTAGCGGATTGGGGCGCGGCCGCCGTCAGCGCGCGGCTTGCGATGCTGACCCGGCGGATTGCCGACGGTGTGCGCGACCTCGGCGTCAGCGCGCTCGACCAGCGGCTGCGCGCACCGCACATCGTCAGCCTCGGCATGGCGGGCGGCATGCCGAGAGACCTGATTGCGCGCCTCGCCGCCGAGGACGTCCATGTCGCATTGCGGCTCGGCCGGATGCGCGTGTCGCCGCATGTCTTCAACGACGAAGCCGACACCGACCGGTTCATTGCCGTGCTCGCGCGGGCGCTGCGCACCTAGCGGCCTGACTTTGCCGCAAGAGCGCTCACGAGCTCGAGTGCCAGCGCGAGGATCACCGCGGCTGCGCCGATCACGAACAGCAGCGCATAATTGCCGCCGCTCTGCGCGAACAGGAACGACATCCCGTAGGCGCCCGCCGCCTGGAACAGCGCGAATGTCGTGGTGGCCCGCGCCCACGCGGTGCGCTGGCCGGCAGCGGAATGCGGAATCAATTCGTGGATGCGGCCGATGACGAGCGGCACGATGCCGGGCGCGAATCCGCCGACGATGAGGCTCGACACGATCAGCGCGACCGGCGACGTGCTCACGGCCGGCAGCGCGACCGCCACGCCCTCGATCAGGAACGCTGCACGAAGCGCTGTTGCAAATCCCGCGCGATCCGCGAGATGCCCGGTCAAGAGCGGACCAATGACGGCGCCCAGCCCGTACAGCACCCAGTAATACGATCCGGCCGAAATCCCCTGCCCGAGCCCGCGAGCCACGAAGTCGACTAGGAACACCATGTGCGGCACCAGCGCCAGCGCGTTGAGGCCGTATTCCAGGCTCAACATCAGTACCAGCGGCGATCGCGCGCCGGGCGCCGCGGCATGGTGCTCGACCGCAGCATGCGCCACCGATGTCTCCGCCGGCCACGCCTTCCAGCTCATCAACGTCAGCAGCGCCGACAGCACGCCAAGACCATACCACGCCTCGCTGAGCCCCTGCCGCAGCAAGAGCGGAACGAGTGTGCCCGAGGCCGCGACCCCGAGCCCGACGCCGGCAAAGATCACGCCACCGACCAAGCCACGCTTGCTCGGCGCGGTGTGCGGCAGGATCGCCGTTGCCGCCAGCACCATGATCACGCCGCCGGTCACGCCTGCGAGGAAGCGGAAACCGAAGAACCAGATGAACGAGATCGGCACGGCGCAGGCAAAGCAGCAGAGCGCCGCCAGCACCATCATGCCGCGCAGCACGCGCACCGAGCCGATCCGTGTCCCGAGATCGCGGGCGATCAGCGCACCTGCGAGGTAGCCGGCAAGGTTGGCGGCGCCGAGATAGACGGCCTCAGCCGGGGTGAACCATTTGGCCGCAATCAGCGCCGGGATCAGCGGCGTATAGGCGAAGCGCGCAAGCCCGAGCCCGACCAGCGAGGCGCAGAGCCCGGCAGCCGCAGACAGCCACACCGGCCCGCCCGTATCCCGATGTGGCGCGGCGTGGCGATGCCGGTGATGACGATCGGCGTTCGTGCTTAGCATTCCCACGACATAGGCCGCGGGAGGGTTCATGAAAAATGATTAGTTCCGATCGCTGCGATCGTCCGTGGCGATTGCAAGAAACAGCGCGGCAATGACGTCGTGCGCGGCTTGAAGGAGACCTGTGCAGGCATCACGCAAAGATTCCGCCTTTGCTCCCGGAGCGCAATGGTCCGGTTCAGGCGCAATCGTTGGCCTCTAGACTTTCACGTCATACTGCTTGCTGAGGTGGTCGCCGATCTGCACCAGCATCGCTACGCATTCGGGATAGCCGGGCTTGGCCACTGTCGCAGCGTCGGCACTGGCGCGGAATTCCCAGCTCTCGCCGTCGCGGAGGATCGAGATGTCGATACCATCAGGACAGTCGGCATGCACCTTGAGCTCGGCCCGCGCCATCGCGATGAGTTCGGCTTCGGTCTTGGTCGGCTTGCTCATGGTGACGACGTCTCCCCCAGCAGAAACGGCGCTGTTGCCAGCGCCGCTTCGGTGCACCTCACGCGTGGAATCGGCCCACTTTGACTGGCGCTGGCGGGAGCGACCCGCTCTGGCTCGGCTGGCGTGGGAGGCCTGCTCGCGATCCACCAACGAGGCTACGCCGCCCCCAAGCAGAGTCAATCGGACCGACGACTATTTTAGGTCAACGCCAATCTCGATCACGGCATCGCAGCATGCGCGCGTCATCGATGACAGCCAAGTCAGACTCGGTTCCTCAATACCCAATTGTGACGTCCGCCTAGCGCGACGCGCTGGCGCTCTGCTCGCTCTTGATGGCCGGCAGCGTGCTGACCGGTGCACCTTTCGCCTTGTCCGGCAGCGATCCGGTCGCGACCGGGTCCGGCAGCGGCGCACGGGCGGTCGCGTCGGGGAAGCGGGTCTTCATCTCGCGGATGAAACCGTCCAGCGTATCGACGCTCGCCGCCATCCTGGCGATCGCGGCGAATTCCGCGCTCGAGGTCGCAACCGGCTTGCTGGCGGTGTCGAACGCCAGCTTGTCGGCATCGCCGGACATCAGCGGCGCGTATTTCTCGCGGAATCGCGCCAGGCCGATGGCGTCCTCGGCCAGCGCATAGCCGACCACGGCGCGGATGATGTCGGCCTTCTCGGCGGCATTGAGCGGCGTGAAGTCGCGCCAGCGATCGCCGTAATACAGCTCGATCTGCTCGGACGCCTCGCGCCAGCGCCGCGCCGCCCAGTAGATATCGGAGCGCAGCCGGATCGCCTCGCGGCCGGTGACGTTCGAGATGATGTCGAGTGCGAGATCGTGGCGGCCGACGTCGCTCTGCGCCCTTGCCTCGAGCAGCAGCCGCTGCTGCCGCAATTCGCCGGACAGGTCGGCGAGGCGCGTCGAGCGCAGCGCGGCGATGGCGCGATCCGGCTTGCGGTTGGTCAGATACACCATGGCCAGGCGCGCGGCGACCTGGGCGCGCGCCGCGCCTTCCAGCCGCTTGTCGACCTGGTATTGCAGGAGGTCGGCGGCCTGGTCCAGCAGGTCGACGCCGGCGAGACGGTCGGCCAACCTGCGGATCATCTCGTCGCCGCGGCGGCCGATCGGAGTCAGCTCGCGGTATTCGTAGAAGGTGCTGAGCGCGTCGATCGGCGACATCTCGTCGCCCTTTGGCCCGAGGAAGAGCTGCACGAACAACGCCGACGCCGCATCCTGCGCCTGCCGGGACTCCGGTGCATTGGGTTGCAGCCGTGTCGCGGCGCGGCTCACGGCAAAGGCATCGGCGTAACGTCCGGTGTCGGCATAGATCTTCGACAACACGAACAGCGTCTTCAGCTCGATGCTGTCGCCGCGCCACATCATCGACAGTAGCTCGAGCTTCTTCAGCACCTCATCACGGCCGATCTCGCCGCGCTTCTGCCGCAGCAGAGTTTCGAGCAGCTCGCCTTCAGCCGCCGCCTGGCGATCGGCCGAGATCGCGGCGACGTGATAGGCGTCGAGCGCATCCTTCTCCTGGCCAAGGGCTTCCGCCAGCCGGCCCTTCAGCACGGCCGCTGCTGGCTTGAGATCGTCCGGGATGCCGACGACGTCGAGGTCGCTCTTGCGCCGTGCAGCGCCGGCATAATCCTTGACCTCAAGCGAGGCCTTCATCGCGTTCATGGTGATGATGCGCTGCAGCTCCGACGGCAGCGTGGCCACCGAGAACTCGACGTTCTTGAACTTCTCGCGCGCTTCCACCCATTTGCCCTCGCGCGCGAAGGCGAGTCCCTTCCACAATTGGGAATCGTAACCGTTGCCGATCGCCGGGCTGGCGAGGTCCTTCAGACCCTGCGCCGGGTGGCCGATCAGGATGCTCGCGATGGCGTGCACCATCACCATCGCCGGCGTCTCGCTGCCGCGCTTGCTTTCGGAGAGCATCAGGTTGGTGACGGCATGGGCTTCCTCATACATGCCGCGCGCCATGTAGAAGTCGGCGAGATCGAGCCGCGCCTGCGGAAGCTGGTCGGGGTTGGCCGCCGCCGCGGCGGCAATCAGGCTATCGAGCCGATTGAGGAAATTCTCCGATCGGTTCTTCTGCCATTCGTCGATGTCGAACAGCGGCTTGACCGCGGCGGTGGCGCGCTCGGCGGCGACGTCGGCCGACGACAGCGTCAACCCACCGGGTCGTCCAAGCGTCACCTTGTCGTCGCCGACTTCCGCCTTCACGTCGTCGGCATTCGGACGCACCACGAGGCCATGGATCGATTCCAGCAGCGACAGTTCGACGAAATCCTGCCGCTTCAGGATGCCGCGAGTCGGTGGCGGCGCGGTCACGACCCAGAGCGCGTCGCCGGCATCGGGATCGACCAGTCGGTGGAATTGGCCGGGATTGGCGAGCGGCACGCTGACATTGGCGAGCGCGGGCTCGGTGATGTTGCGCACCACGGTGAGCGGCAGCGGCGGCTTCTGCACGCGGTCGGCAAAGGTCAGCGTCCAACTGACGCCGCGCGAGCGGTCATCGCTCTCGAGCGACGGCATCTGCGGCCGGTTGAGGCGGAAGCGCACTGCCTGGCCCTTGTCCACGGCCATGCGGGTGACATCGGCGATGATGGACCCGCCCTTGGTGCGGATCGGATCGACGTCGATCGCCTCAGCCGTGTCGAACACCATCCACACGGCGTCGGCACGGCGGAACAGCGCGGCCGGAGTGGCGGTGGGGAACGAGAACGTCACGCGCAGCCCGTCGCTGCCGCGCTGGGCCTCGACCGAGGCCTTGCCGCTCGCACGAGCCTCCGAGGATGGCGACGGTGCCGCGGCCGCCTTCGGTGTCTCCACTACCGGCACCTCCGCGGCAGGAGCCGCCGGCTTCGGCGCTTCGGTCACTGCCGCAGGCTTCACGTCTTCCTGAAGTCCAGCCGCGCCATCATGTGGCGCGGCCGCGGCGCTTGGCAGATCCGACTTCGATGGCTCCGACCTGGGCAGATCCGATTTGGGCAGATCCGACTTCAACAAGTCCGGCTTGGGCAAATCCGCCTTGGGCGGCTCCGATTGGGCCGGCGGGGATATCGGCTGCTCGGCGTTGCCCTGCTCCGGACTGGCCGGTTCGCCCTGCGGCTGCTCGGATGTCTCGGGCTTGATCTCGATCTTGGCTTGTTGCGCGATGCCTTCCGAGGTCACAGACGGGAGCGCGGCCGGCTCTCGCGACATCGCGGCTTTCGGCTTGCCGCGCGGTGCAGGGATCAGCGCGGTGAGCGCAGGCTTTGCTTGCGCCTGCTGGTCGCCCTGCTGGAAAGCGACATCGACAATATAGTTCTTCTCGTCGCGGAACGAATGCACGTCGACGTCGCCCACCAATGTCATGTCGACCGCCGACGTATCGGTATCGGCCCGCGCGCCGATCGACGCGACGTTGGGAGGCGCGGCGACCTTGGCATCGGCGAGATCGAAGGTCAGCACCGCGTTGAAGGACAGCGTCAGCTTCTGCTCGTTCAGCACCGAGGAAACGCCGACACCGTCAGGAACCTCGAAGACGAAGCGGACGAAGGTGGGCTGCAGCAGCGCGCGGACGCGCACCGGCGGCCGCTTCTTCGCGGCATCGGCTGCGCGCTGCAGGCGAAGCAGGCGCTCGGCATTGCGGGCGCGCTCGGCGAGCTCGCGGATCACCTCCTGCGGCAGCGGCGGTGGCGGGCCGGTCCAGCCGTCGGGCAGGAAGTCGACGAAGATGCGCTCGCCCGCGGTCATGGTGTTGATGGTGACGCGGCGCGCCAACGACAGGCGGATCGCCGAACCATCCGGATCGCGGCGCGCCGAGCCGACATAGTCGGGCACCGCATCCGACAGTTGCTCAACGGGGATATCGACCGGGCGCTTAAAGCGGATCACGATGATGGAGCCCGCCGTCGTCACCTCGGAATCGACATCTTCCTTCAGCTTGAGCACCAGTCGGGCGAACCCGTTCGCGGCGGAGAATGTCGCCTCGCCCGGCACCGGATCGTCCGCACGGGCGGCGCCGGGCGATGCGATGACTGCAACAGCGAAGCCAGCCGCCAACAGGCACAGGCGCGCAGCCCGGGTCCAGGCGCGACCCAGCGACCATGTTCCAGCGGCGGCCGTTCGCGCCATCTCGAAACGTCTTCTCAATGCCTTAACGATGCCAGCGCGAAGCGCCCTCGCCCACGCGTCCCGATTTTGGATTGGCGGCGTTAAGGAGCTGTTAACGACGACGCGGAGTTTCGCGGGGAGCCCACAGGATCGAGCGAGGCGAATCCATGCCCGGGAGCTTGTATCATCCAGTGATACCAGTCATTGCGGAGCGTATCATGATATGATACAATCGCGGACGTGATCAAGAGCTTCAAGGACGCGGCGACCAAAGCAGCCTTTGAGGGCGAGGCCCAGAAGGGATTTCCTGCCGATCTCCTCAAGGTTGCGCGTCGGAAGCTCCAGTACCTTCACGCCGCCGTGACGCTGCAGGATCTTCGGTCTCCTCCCGGCAATCGGCTGGAAGCCCTGAGGGGAGATCGCCGGGGTCAGCATTCAATCCGCGTGAACGATCAGTTCCGCATCTGCTTCATCTGGACCGAGGAGGGTCCAGTGGACGTAGAGTTTACCGACTATCACTCCTAGCGGATCCGTCGGGGACAACCCGAACCGCAGAAAGGGTTACACATGGCAAAGAAGCTCCCACCAATGCACCCCGGTGAGGTGCTGAGGGAAGAATTTCTGATCCCGCTATCGCTATCTGCCGGCGCGCTTGCCAAGGCCTGCGGCGTCCCGCGTACCAGGATCGAGCGTATTGCAAACGAAGAGACCGCCATCACGGCGAACACTGCGCTTCGACTGTCCAAGGCGCTGAATACGTCTGCCCAGCTTTGGTTAAACCTGCAGAACGCCTATGATGTCAAAGTGGCAGAGGCGTCACTCGCCAACGAACTCAACAAGATCAAGCCGGTGGTGCGGGCGGCCTGAGCGGCAAACTTGGGTCGCAGATCCCTAAAGCGCGATGAGATTGGGCCGAATCGTCGTCGCGCTTTAACCCCTTGTTTGAGCATGATCTCCGCGCAAACGCTCCGCGTTTGTCGCGAAGGAAGACCGTTTCACACTTTCTTTTTCCCGATCATCCTCCAGCTTGACCGATCGAGTCCGTCAATTCGTCTTCGGTGCCAGCAACTTGCCCTCGATCTTGGGGAGATCGTCGGCGGCCGCCGACGTGTCGCCGCTGGCGCGGCGGGCGAGTTCGACCGTGAGGCGCTCGGCGGCCTCCGGCTGCATCTGGCCGAGGATGTCGGACATCTTGCGCGGCTGGATCTGCGAGGCGATCTGATAGAGCACGCCGATGTCCAGGCGGTCGAACACCTTGGCGGCGTCCTTCGGTTTCATGTTTTCATACATGGTGACGATGCTCTTGAAGCGAGCCGCCTCCGCTGCGGCCTTCGCCGCCGCATCGGCGCTCGCCTTGGCGTCGTTGGCCTTGGCCTCCTCGACCTTGGCCTCGATGCGCTTCTCGGCCGCCTTCAACAGGCTTTCGCGGATCTCGACCTCGCGCGCGCGCTGATCAAGCTCCTGGCGGCGCGACTGCAGCCGTTCCAGGATCGCGCGCTCCGTCGCCGACACCGGCGCGGGTTGATCCATATTGACCGCCACGCCGTCCGGCTTGGGCGGCACCGCCGCGGGAGTAGCGGGTTTCGGCGGCTCGTCCTTCTTCGTCTCCTTGTTCTCGACCGATCCCGTGATGTCGGAGGGATCGCCCTTGACCTTGTTATCGGCGGCGACCTTGTTGCCGCCGGGGAAATTGAAGTTCTCCTGCGCCCACGACGACCCGGCCGGTTGCGCAGCGTAGTCGAACACATAGCCGCCATCGAGCACGAGGCCGGCGATCTTCAGCACCATCAGGCCGAAGACCGCGGCCAGCACCACGGGCATTACTCGGATGTCACGGAACGACTTCATGCAGCGAGGCCGCCGGCCCTCCTGCGCTCGGTGAAGGCCTCCGCGGCCGCTGCGACGGCACGCGCGGCGGAGGCCCGCGGCGCCGGCGCCACCGGTGCGGGCGCCGCCTGCATGGGTGCGGCCGGCGCGGGCGCCGACGGCCGCGCGGCAAGCGCGATCTTGGACAGGCGGCGCACCACGTGATCACCTTCGGCGATCTGGTTCTTGAGCTGGATCGACATCTGCGTCGCCGCGTCGAGTTGGTTGCCGAGATTCTCGTTGACGTCGCGCACCGCGTGCTTGAGCCCGCCGATCGCCCGCTCGGCGATCTCAGTCGCCGTGATCAGTTCGGCGATCGTCGCTTTCAGCGAATGCTCGTCCGCCTTCAGCCGCTGCAGGCGCTTGTTGAGCAACCAGCAATAGCCGATTGTCAACATCAGAAGCACGGTCACCAGGCTCTCGATTGCTAATCCAAGCACATGACTCATGGTGCCTCCATCATCTTGGTCTGCTCGTCCGCCTTCTCGAACATCGCGAAGGTGGTCTGCGGCTTGCGCAAATTCTTGGTGACGCGGATCGCGACGCGATCGCCGACGCGGCCCATCCGTCCTTCCGTCAGCGTGACGTTGCCGCAGCGCACCGATACCAGCGAGTCGGCGCGGATCTCGAGCGGCAGCGTGTCGCCGACCTTCAGCCGCATCAATTGCTTCAGCGGAATATCTGCCTCGTAGAGCACGGCATCGACCGAGATCTCGGCCTGCGCCACCTCGGTGGCGAAATGGCCTTCCCAGATCGGGTCGCGGCCGAACTTTTCGCCCATGAACATCTGCAACAGCACGTTGCGGATCGGTTCGATGGTCGCATAAGGCAGCAGCAACTCGATGTTGCCGCCGCGGTCTTCCATGTCGATGCGCAGCCGCACCAGGATCGCGGCGTTGGCGGGCCGGCTGATCGCGGCGAAGCGCGGGTTGGTCTCGAGCCGGTCGATCGAGAAGGTCACCGGCGACAGCGGCCGGAACGCCTGCTCGGCATCGGCCAGCACCACCTCGACCAGCCGCTTGACCAGGTTGGTCTCGATCGTGGTGTAGGGCCGGCCCTCGATCCGCAGTTGGGTCTGGCCGCGACGGCCGCCGAGCAGCACGTCGATCATCGAATAGATCAGGCTGGAATCGACCGTGGCGAGGCCGAAATTCTCCCACTCCTCCGCCTTGAACACCGAGAGCACCGCCGGCAGCGGGATCGAGTTCATGTAGTCGCCGAAGCGCACCGAGGTGATGCGGTCGAGCGAGACCTCGACGTTGTCGGAGGTGAAGTTGCGCAAGGATGTCGTCATCAGCCGCACCAGGCGGTCGAACACGATCTCGAGCATCGGCAGGCGCTCGTACGACACCATCGCGGAATCGATGATGGCGCGAATGCCGGAGTGATCGTCGAGATTGACGTCGCCGACGGTGAAGCCGAGGAGATTGTCGATCTCCTCCTGCGACAGGACACGTTCGCCGTTGGTGTTCTTGCCGCCGAAGTCACGGCTGCCGTCCTCGACCATGGCGGCCCATTGCAGCGCCATGCTCTCGGTGAGTTCGTTCTTGGCCGCCTCCGCGGCGGCGGCCGCGGGATCCTCGGAATCGAGCGAGGCTTCCCACTGCGCCGCAATGGCGTCCTGATCCATCTGGTCGGTGCCGGCCATGGCTTTATATCCGCCCTGTCACTGGATCACGACTTCCTTGAACAGCACCGCGTTCACCTGGTTGGGTGCGAGCGCCAGATTGACCCGCTTGGTCAGCTCTTCCTTGAGGCGAAACAGGCCGGCGGAGCCGTTGAGGTCGCTCGGGCGCAGCTCGCGCATATAGGTCTGGAACAGGTCGGTGACGCGCGGCAGCGACGGCTTGATGGCCTCGGCCTGCTTTTCTTCCTTCACCTCGAGCACGAGCTTCAGCTTCAGATATTGCACGCGCTCGCCGGGTGCGCCGACCAGGTTGACCAGCATGTCGGGAACATCGACGAAGGATGGCGGCTTCGGCGGCGGCGCCTCGGCGTGCTGCTCGTCGCCGTGGCCGCGCATGAAGAAGAACCATCCCGCCGCGCCGGCACCGACAATGGCGAGGAAGCCGACCGCGGCAATAATCAGCTTGAGCTTGCCTTTCTTCGGAGCGGCCGCGCCATCGCCGCCTTCCGTCTTGTCGTCGTCCGCCATCGTCCGCCCGCTTCAATTGAAGGATGCGAACGCGATTGCCACCAGCCTTGGCTTAGAGACGCGATACAAATGCCGCCGGCGCACACGCGCCCCAATAATGGCGACGCTAGGGTCATAATGGTTAACGGAAGCTTAGGATTACCCCTCAACTAGGAAAAAACTGCCGGGCAAATATGGTCAACAAGACCTTTCTGCCGCCCCGCAGAGGGCTCGACCGCATATCTAACCCATTAAAACACCATCACATTTCGACTTGGCACGGCTTTCGCTGGGAGATTGGCGTAACCCGCGGGTTTGGGAGAACCCCAGGGTTAACAACGGTCCGGGGTGAAGGCTTGGGAGAGCCCCTGCATCGGATCAACTCACAGGGGAGAACCGCCGATGCAGAACACGCTTCTGATCGGATTGTCGAAGCAGATGGTGCTGGAACGGCAGATCGATGTCGTTGCCAACAACATCGCGAACATGAACACCAACGGCTACAAGGCCGACCGGTCCTTGTTCCAGGAATATCTGTCGTCGAGCGCGCACGAGGACAATTTCGCCGGCACCGACCGCCGCGTCTCCTTCGTGCAGGACCGCGCGACGTTCCACGATTTCTCGCAAGGCTCGACCGAGCAGACCAAGAACCCGCTCGACGTCGCGATTGACGGCAGCGCGTTTCTCGTGGTGCAGACGCCCGGCGGCGAGCGCTACACCCGCGACGGCAATCTACAGATCAACAATCAGGGCCAGCTCGTTACCGCCGACGGCTACCAGGTGCTGGGCGGCTCCGGCCCGATCACCTTCCAGCAGACCGACCACGACATCAGCATCGCTCCCGACGGCAACATCACCGTGGTCGAGGGCACCTCCACGCTCGACTCGGTGCGCGGCCGGCTGCGCCTGGTGTCGTTCCCGGACGCCCAGCGCCTGCTGAAGGAAGGCTCCAACCTCTACGCGCCGGGCGAAGGCGCCGTGCCGGTGGTCGATACCCAATCGGTGCTGCGCCAGGGCTTCATCGAGAAGTCCAACGTCAATTCCGTCACCGAGATGAGCCGCATGATCGAGATCACGCGGACCTACACCCAAATCGCCTCGCTGCTGCAGCAGCAGAGCGACCTGCACAAGTCGGCGATCGAAAAGCTCGCCGACGTCCCGACCTGATCGGAGGCTGATCCATGCGCGCACTCTATACCGCTGCGACCGGGATGGCCGCCCAGGAGCTCAACGTCCAGGTGATCTCCAACAACATCGCGAACCTGCAAACCACCGGCTACAAGAAGCAGCGCGCCGCGTTCCAGGACTTGATCTACGACCATGTGCGCCGGGTCGGCGCGCAGGCCTCGCAGCAGAACACCATCCTGCCTGTCGGCATCGACCTCGGCGGCGGCGTCAAGACCGTCGGCACGCCGCGGATGATGACCCAGGGCACGCTGTCGCCGACCGGCAACGATCTCGACATCGCGATCCGCGGCGAAGGCTTCTTCAAGATCCTGATGCCGGACGGCACCTTCACCTATTCCCGCGACGGCTCGTTTCAGATGGACAACCAGGGCCGCATCGTCAACGCCCAGGGCAACCCGGTGCAGCCGACGATCACGATCCCGCAGAACGCCTCCGGCATCACCATCAACACGCAGGGCCAGGTCTCGGTGACGCTGCCCGGCCAGACCGCCTCGACCACGATCGGCCAGATCGGCCTGACCCGCTTCATCAACAAGGCCGGGCTGAACCCGATCGGCGACAACCTGTTCACGGAGACCCCGGCGTCCGGCCAGCCGCAGGATGGCACCGCCAACACTGATGGCTACGGCGACATGCAGCAGGGCAACCTCGAGCAGGCCAACGTCGAAGTGGTCTCGGAAATCTCCAATCTGATCGCCGCGCAGCGCGCTTACGAGATGAACTCCAAGGTGATCTCCGCGGCTGACCAGATGATGCAGTCGACCGCCAACCTGTTCCGCTGAGGATGATGTCGATGATCGCCCGCCCGCTCCTCGTCGCCGCGCTGCTCGCCGTCACCGCGACGGCGTCAATCGCGCAAAGCCAAAGCGAAACCATCGCGGTACCGACGCTGCGCGCCAGCGTCACGGTCGCGGACGACATCGTGCGGGTCGGCGACCTCGTCGACAATGCCGGCAGCGCCGCCTCGATCGCAATCTATCGCGCACCCGATCTCGGCACCACCGGCACGCTGCCGGTGGCCCAGGTGCTGACCACGCTGCGCGCGCGCCAGATCATCGGCGTCGACACCCGCGACCTCAAGGAGGTCACCGTCACGCGGCTGGCGCGCACCATCGACACCAAGGAGATCGAGCAGCAAGTCGCGCGCGCGCTCGAGCGCCGCCACGGCCTCGGCAATGCCGCCGACATCGCCCTGACCTTCGACCGCGATCCCGGCGATGTCAGGCTCGAAGCCACCAGCACCGGGGCATTGCAGCCGATCGCCGTGCGCTACGATCCACGCAGCACGCGCTTCGACGTCAGCTTCGAGATCGGCAACGACGCGGGCAGCGCGCCGGTCAAGCTGCGCTTCACCGGCACCGCGATCGAAACCGTCGAGGCCGCCATCCTGACCCGTAGCGTCGAGCGCGGCGATGTGCTGAAGGGCTCGGATGTTGTGATCGAGCGCCGTCCGAAGGCCGAGGTCGGCAGCGATGCGGCGGTGCGCGACAGCGCGGTCGGCATGCAGGTCCGCCGCCAGCTCGGCGCCGGCCGCGCCCTGCGCGTCGCCGATCTCGCCAAGCCCGATCTCGTCACCCGGGACCAGAACGTCACGTTGGCCTACCAGAACGGCGGCCTCTACCTGACGATCCGCGGCAAGGCGATGGACAACGGCGCCGAGGGCGACGTCGTCAGCGTGATGAATTTGCAGTCCAAGCGCGTCATCTCCGGCGTCGTCACCGGCCGCGGCGAGGTCTCGATCGCGGTTGCGACCCCTCGCCCTGTGCCGGTCGCCGACACCGACGCATCAACGTCAGCTCCCGTCAAGCTCAGTTCAGTCGCTCCAAACGCCGAGTAAAGTTCATGTCCTGGTATCGTATCAACCGTCTTGTCCTGACCGGCGCCCTGCTCGCGCTCGGCACAATCGCCAGCGGTTGTTCGTCGATCGACCGGCTCTCCCAGATCGGCGAGCAGCCGAAGCTGTCGGCGATCGACAATCCGACCACGCAGCCCGGCTACAAGCCGGTGCAGATGCCGATGCCGAAGCCCGAGGTCGCCTCCTACAGCCCCAACTCGCTGTGGCGAAGCGGCTCCAGGGCCTTCTTCAAGGACCAGCGCGCCGCGCGCGTCGGCGACATCCTGACCGTCACCGTGAACTTCACCGACAAGGCTGCGATCGCCAACGAGACGCAGCGCAGCCGCACCAGCACGGAAGATTCCGGAATCACCAACTTCCTGGGCTCGCAGACCATCACGCAGGCGAACAAGATCCTGCCCGGCCGCATCCTCACCACCGATTCGACCTCCAACAGCGACGGCAAGGGTTCGGTGAACAGGCAGGAAGCCTTGCAGACCAACGTCGCCGCCGTCGTCACCCAGGTGCTGCCGAATGGCAATCTCGTGGTCGAAGGCAAGCAGGAGATCCGCGTCAATTACGAAATTCGCGAGCTGATCGTGGCCGGCATCGTCCGTCCCGAGGACATCCAGAGCGACAACACCATCGATTCCTCGAAGATCGCGCAGGCCCGCATCGCCTATGGCGGCCGCGGCCAGATCACCGACGTGCAACAGCCGCGCTACGGCCAACAGGTGATGGACGTCCTGCTACCGTTCTAACCTTTTACGAGCTCCCACATCACGTCGCGAACCTAGGCGCGGCGCGGTGTACCGACGCGGCCCTCGCTAGCTCCCCTGGCGAGGGCCGCGGCTTATGAGCAGCGAAAACAAAAAATCTGAGCGATCAGAGACTTGTGCAGATATCGAGCCCGTAGGTTCGTGCCAGTTTCTGGCAAGATGAAGCAGGAACAAGCTTGATCGGTGACACGCCATCGGAAGTCTTGCCGTTTGGACGATTGCTCGATCAAGGATTGCAGTGGTAAGTAAACACAGAATGGCGCGATTTCAGAGCAGCGTCGCCAAATCCCCATACCCGCTAGCAGGTTGTGAATGAGTTACGTTGAAACGTTCGGCGTTCAGTGGAACCTCCATAGCAAGGTTCAACTCGATAGCTTCACCGGAGTCCCCCTCTCCTACAACAGACTGAAGGCTGCCACGCATTGGCCCGACGATTTGACTGGAGATGTCATCGTTGAGGCCGGCAGCGGAGCCGGACGCTTTACTGAGCACCTCGCCAGGACCAAAGCTACTATCCTGACCTTCGATATGTCAGATGCGATCAACGCCAACATCAAGAACAACGGCCACAACAACAACGTCTGTTTCTTCAGCGGAGACATCAACGATCTACCTATCCCGCCGGGAACAATCGACAAGGTGCTGTGCCTCGGCGTCTTGCAGCATACGCCCGACCCGAAGCAGTCGTTCATGAGCTTGGCCAAATTGCTCCGACCAGGCGGCCTAATCGCAATTGATGTCTATCCTTTGTGGATCACAGCCCTGATGCACTGGAAGTACGTTCTACGGCCGATTACCAAGCGCATGGACAAGGATCTGCTCTATCGCATCATCGCGAAGTACACGCCACCCCTCGTCCCCGTTTCCATCTTTCTGCGCCGCATCGCTGGCCGAGCTGGAATGCGACTGCTTCCGATTGTTCAGTACGACTATTTCGGCATCTCCCCCGAGATCAATCGGGAGTGGGCCGTGCTCGACACGTTCGACATGTATTCTCCCACATACGACAACCCACAGACCATGAGAACCGTTCGCAAATGGTTCGAAGAGGCTGGCATGGAAAACGTCACCGTCGAGCGCGGGAACAACGGCATCGTCGCGAGAGGTCAGAAGAAGTAGTTAGTTCGGCTTAGCCGTGAACTCAACTTCGATAGCTACCAGAACGTCGCGGCCGAGGTTGTTTGCTATCTGAGCATTCGTGTCCGAGACACGGACAACGCGGAGGTTGGCACTGGAAAGTTTGCAGTGCCTGACCTTTGGTCAGGGCACCACGCTTGAGGAACCTGGCGCATCCAGCCTCGAACCCACTGGCCACATCACTCGTCGCGTCCTGCACACTTCCCCTGGCGAGGGCCGCGGCTTTTCCTGCATTGCGAACAAGTTGCACGGCTGCCTTCTTGGTTGGTTAACCCTCCCGGCAGAGCGCAGTGGCGATTCGCGCGATTGCAAAGTAGCTAGACGACCACGCAGGGGTTGCAGTTCAACGGCCATGCTCAGAGACGGTCAATATGCGGCGTGGTTCCGGACGCCGCGCGGCGAAGGCACCGGAATAGTCCATCTCTCAAACGGCAGGATCAGCGGCGGCGACGCCGTGTTCGTCTATGGCGGCTCCTATCAGCTCGATAACGACCATTTCACCGCAACGTTGACGACGCGCAGATATGCCGACGGCCCGACCACCGTGTTCGGTTGCGACGAGGTCGAGGCGCAGCTCACAGGCTGCTTCAACGGCAACCGCGCGGTCTGCTCCGGCACGGCGAGGCAGGCGCCCGGCGTCGTGTTCGAAGCCACGCTATTCCTGCAGCAGCAGGAGCAACCTCCCGCGCCTGGCCCGAAACCCACACTGTCGCAGACGGATGTGGCAAGACTGCCGAAACTGCCGTCCGACCGCCGCGCGGCAAACCCGTTCGCAAGCAAGCGCTTCGGCTGATCCCCGCCCCGATGCCGATGGCGTCTCCGCCCGGGCCGGCGTACGATCGCGCATGCGCGAAGCGCAGCCCGATCGATGCAGCCGGAAGGAGGACTCCATGTATGCCGCCATCCGTCAGGCCAAGGCGAAGGCCGGCACCGCCGAAGAACTCGCGCGCCGGATCAAGGAAGGCGCGATCCCGATCATCAGCGACGTCGAAGGCTTCATGGCCTATTACGTGGTCTATGCCGGCGACGACACGGTCACCGCGATCAGCGTCTTCAACAACCACGCCGGCGCCGAGGAGGCCAACCGTCGCGCGCTAGCCTGGATCGACGACAATCTCGGTCCGCTGCTGGTCGGCCAAGCCAGCGCGGTCGCAGGTCCGGTGATCGTCCATACGATGGCCTAGGCGTCGGCGACGGCAGCACCGCGGGCCTGGTCGTCTTCACAGACTTGAATCCGCTGTGGATGCTGGCCGGCGCTTCTCTCGCAGGCCTCGCCGGCGCACACGCCGGCTGGACCATTTAAGGATGCGCGGCTTGTCGAGCCAAGATGACGAGCGCGGGAGCGTCAGGCCTTCTTGCTCTTCTTCACCGGCTTCTTCGCCTTCGCCTGGTTGAACGCGATTGCGGCGCGGATCAAATTCTTCAACGCGCGGTCATTGATCTTGTCGCCCTCGAGCCAATCGATCGCGCGCCGCGCGTTGCCTTCGAGCCCGGCGTTGAAGAGCTTGTCGGGATCGGGAAGGCTCGCGCCGTACATGAAGGTCAGCTTCACCTTGCCCTTATGGGCGTTGGCGACCGCGATGATGCCGTCACGATACCACACCGGGCTTCCCATCCACTTCCATTCCTCCGTGATCTCCGGGTCGGCGGCGAGGATGGCCTTGCGCATGCTGGCAAACGTCTTGCCGCGCCAGTCCGTGAGCTCCGCGATCATCCGGTCGATACGTTCCGATGGGGTCATTAATGCCTCGTGGTGTGGTCCCGCGTCATGAAACCACGACCGTGATAGCGGGTTCGAGGCAAAAGTCGAGAGCGGCGACATATCTGGTGTGACCTTCGCCGCCCTCGATGTCGTGCGGCTATTCGGTGCGCACCGCTCCACTCACGGCATATCCGCTGCGCCACCTCGCGGCATAGGGCAGCGCGAACATGTAGAGGCCGGTGAACAACAGCAAGATGAGCGGGAACAGCGCCAGCAAGCCGATCCAGAGCGCTTGCTGCTGTTGGATTATGGCGACGATGTTGACGATGACGGCCAAGGTAAAGGCGATCGACAGCCAGCGATGAAACTGCCGGATCCAGTTATTCCAGTTCAATGTGACCTCCTGCTGAGACGAATTGATGGGGATCGGTGAGCCGCCACGCGGCGGCCCACCCTGCGCGCGGCGAACGTCAGTCTCCCCGCGCCAGCAGCTCGTCGAGCTTGCCAAGGAACTGCTTCCATCCGGCGTGAGCGCCGCCAAAGGCCTGCTTGTGATGCGGCTGGAAGCCGGCCTGCTCGACGCGCAGGTGAGTACCGCCGGCGGTGGGCGTGAGCGTGAAGGTCACTACGCTCTCCAGATTGTAAGCGGGATCCTCATGCGCAAAATTCCAGGTGTAGGCCAACGTCCGGTTCGGCTCGACGGTCAGCACCTTGCAATCCAGCACTCCGCCCCACTCGCCGCACAGATTGAAGCTATGTCCGACGACGGGCTTGAAGTCGTTCTTCATCAGCCACTCCTCGATCAGATGCGGTTGCGTCAACGCGCGCCAGAGCTTTTCCGGCGGATAAGGAAACTCACGTTCGACGATCGCGGAGCGCGTTTCGGTCGCTTGCATGGTCATTGGTCCATCCTTTTGAGCAGATCTTCGAGGTGGTCGAACCGGTTCTGCCAGAAGCCGGCCATCTGGCTGGTCCAGTCGATCAGCGGAGCCAGCGCACCAAGTTGCGCGCTGTAGTGGGTCTGCCGGCCTTCGTGGCGATCCCGCACCAGCCCGGCCTGCTTCAGCACACCGAGATGCTTCGAGACGGCCGGTTGCGAGATGCCGGCATGCAAGGTCAGGGCTCCGACCGTCTGCTCTCCGTTGCGGCACAGCCGCTCGAAAATGGCCCGCCTTGTTGGATCGGCGAGTGTCCTGAACAGCACGTCGTGAGCTTTAGACATCAATCCATAACCCGCTGGCTATGGATAAATCTATAACTATGCAGCTATGGATTAGTCAACCCGAAAATGTGGGCAGTGCGACTTATAAGCCTTTCCAGCCTGCATCGTCCGCGAAACAGGCCTAGCAATAACCCGAAGGTTATCGCCTCCTCGCCTGGTGCGTTGATTTGCCCGCTCGCGTACCGATCGCCATAGAATTCGGCGATCCCCGCCGCGCCAATCCGCTACCTGGCGGAGCTAACGACAGGTCGACATCGGGCGCATCGGCACGGACGACTGAGACTCGTGCGAAATTCAAGCAGGAGCTTTTTGCAATCGACGCTCCCAAGGCAGTGCCGGCACCTTCACCGCAAAAGCCCCATCACCGAGAAGCGCCTGGACGACCAACATCACCGCCCAAACAAGGGGCATTTCCCATCCGCCCTCGACAAACCAAAAATTCTTGCGGACCATCCAGAAGTGCGTCGCCCCCAGCATCATCGGCAACGTGTATAAGCTGACCCAGCGAGTATAGACGCCGAGCAGCAACAGCACCGCCGACGCGAACTCCGCGCTCAACGTGTAAGTCAACACCCATTCCGGATAGCCGGCCTTCAACAGGCCGTTCCACCAAAGGCTGATCGGCCTCAAGATGAATTTCCCGTAGAGCGCGGCCAGGAAGAGGCCGGCAATCGTGATCCGCAAAACGAAAGCAGCGTAAGGCGCGGTCCGTTGGTCAATCATCGGAATGCTCCCAGATGGAACGGAAGCGCTTCATCCAAGCCGCCGGGTGCCCAAGGCGATATGTTCAAACTGACGTCCAGCGACGACTGCCAATCGGCGCAACCGCTAATACGATTAAGAACAATGCTTCATTGAAGGGGCAGCCTCGAACCTAGTCTATCCGTAGAATTCCCGGTGCTCTTCCCGCATACTCGGCCTCTAAACCGGCGGATGTCACTATTCCTCCGAGCGAGGTGCGCCAGGGCGCTATCAGAATAGTAAGGTGGCGAAGGCGCGCAGCGCCGTGCCCGCCATTCCAGGCGGTTCCTGCTTTCGCAGGGACGACAGCGCGTATGTGGAGCCATCTCCTGATACGGAGATGCGCTGCTTCACGTGAACGTCGCTTCCACCTTGCCGAGCCCATCGAGCTCCATCACGACGCTGTCGCCGGCCTTCAGCCAGACCGTCTTGACCAGGCTGCCGGTCAGCACGATCTGGCCTGCGTGCAGGCCCTTGCCTTCGGCGGCAAGATGATTGGCGAGCCAGGCCAGCGCGTTGTGGGGATGGCCGAGCACATCGGCGCCGGACCCGCGTCCCGCCACTTCGCCGTTGACGATCGCGCGTCCGGTGACGCGCAGCAGATCGAGCCCCGAGATGCGCGGCACCGCCTCCCCGAGCACGCAGCCAGCGGCGAAGAAATCGTCGGCGATCAGCGTTGGCGCGCCGAGCGTCTCCCACTTCACATAGCGGTCGTCGACGATCTCGATCGCCGGACAATAGGCCTCGATCGCCTCGGCCACCCATTCGGCGGTGAACGGCGCTTCGCTCGCTGCGAGATTGCGCGCCAGCCTCACCGCGATCTCGCACTCGACGCCGACATGGACATAATCGGTCATCTGCAATTGCACGCCGCTGTCATGCACGACCTTCTCGAACACGCCGCCGCCGCAGGGGTGCGAGATGTTGAGATAGTCCTGCATCACCGCGCTGGTGCAGCCGATCTTGTAGCCGACAAGGCTGCCGGCTTGTCCACGCAACAGATCGTGCACCGCCCGCTGCACGCGATAGCCTTCGGCTTCGTCGCGCGGCACGATGTCTTTCGGCAACGCCTTCAGTGGCGCGCGGCTGCGGCGGGCGGTAGCGATCGTTTTTGCGGCCGCGAGGATCCTGTCCATCGGCGCAGCCTCCCTGAGGTTCTGTCTGCTCGTGGCAATTCAGCACTCAGCGAGAGGTATGGCAAGCGCGCCGGGCCGTGCGCACTGTCACGTCCTGACCAGGCCGAGCCTGATCAGGCTTTCGGCAGTCGCAACGATCATGTCCTCGTTGCCACGCGGGCGCCAGCCGAGCAGGTCTTGCGCCTTCGCACTGGTCGCCTGTCTGACCTTGCCGAGCAGCGGCAGGGCTGCGCGGGCCAGCGGATTGCGCCGCGCCGCAAGCCGCATCAGCCAGTCCGGCGCCTGGAACCGCGGCACCCGCCGCGCCCGGCTGCCGAGCTTTTGGCGCAGCACGCGGGCAATCTGCAGCACCGACATGGTCTCGCCGGCGACCGCAAGGAAGCGCTCGCCCCTGGCCTTGGGCGAAGTCATGGCACGCAGATGCAGGTCAGCGACGTCGCGCACGTCGACCAGACCGAAATAGATCCGCGGCACTGCCGGCATCGCGCCGTCGAGCAGCGCCTTGACGATGCCGATCGAGCTGGAGAAGTCGGGGCCGAGCACCGGCCCGAACACAGCGGTCGGATTGACGACGGCGAGCTCGAGGCCGCCGCCCTCGCGGGCGATGAAATCCCAGGCCGCGCGCTCGGCCAGCGTCTTGGATTTCGGATAGGCCTGCACGTCGTCGCCGTCGAGATTGGTCCAGACCGTCTCGTCGAATGGCGCCGATCGCGGCGGGTGACCGTAACCGATCGCGGCAAACGACGACGTCACGACGGCACGCTTGACACCGGCGTCGCGCGCCGCGCGCAGCACCCGCAGCGTCCCTTCGCGCGCCGGAACGATCAATTCGTTCTCGTCATCGGGCACATGGGTCAACAGCGGCGAGGCCACGTGCATCACGTACTCGCAACCGGCCACAGCCTGCTGCCAGCCGTCGTCGCGCAGCAGATCGGCGGTGACGAAGCCGACCCTGTCGGGCGCGGACGCACCGCCGGCTCGCAACATCGCGAGCACATCCTTGGAGCGATCCGGATTGCGCACCGTGGTCCGCACCTCGTGCCCGGCGGCAAGAAGCTGCAGCATGACATACGTGCCGATGAACCCCGATCCGCCCGTGACCAACACCGTGCTCATGTCTCTGCCCTTTCGCAGGATTCGGCGGCGGCGCGGCATCGTACCACCGGCAACAGTGAGGATATCACGACGAGTCATGTCGGGGAGAGAGCCCCCGCCTGGATCACATCTCGCGATGTGATCCAGTCTCCCCGCAAGCGGGAGAGGCCGACGTCGTTTTGCGGAATGACCGCTTCAACACCATCCTGCCTCACCCCATCCCGAGCGCACGCCGGATCGCGATCTCGACCGGCGAATAGGCGCCATCGTCGCGCTCGAGCCGGTACGGCTCGCCTGCGCCCAGCGACGGCTGGGCCATGAAGCGCGGCGTTCGCCCCCGATGCTTCTGCGCCGCATGCACGAGGAACGGATGGCACAGATAGACCGTGCCCGCCTCGCCCGTCGCCAGCGCGACCTCGCAATCGGCGCCGACCTTGTCGAGCTTCATGCGCGCACGTCCGGCTGCGCCCGCTGGCGCCAGATAGCGGGCCATCGGGAGGTGCGAGCCGACCCTGATCCGCGTCGGCGCATCGTCCTCACTGACATCGGAGAACAGGAACAGCATCAACAGAGCCCGGCCGCGCGAGACAATGTTGACCCGCCAGGCGGAGAAGTCGTGCCGTTCATTCGGATCGCAATCGTCGCCGGGAAAGCTGACATCGACATGCCAGCCGGTGTCGCCGGGATCATCCGGATGCGGGAAGCGCACCGGGAACGTTCCGATGTTGTCGCGCGGACTCCAGCGGCCGGGACCTGCGATCTGGTCGAAGGCCCGATGCAGCACCAGCGTATTGATCGCCTGCCGAAACGGCTCGCCGCCATATCCGGGAAGCCGGATCACCGGCTGGGTCCAGGTCGACGGATCATGCGCGCTGCAAGGCAGGTCATGCCACATGATGGCTTGACCCTGCTCCGCAAGTTCCCGCGGGAAGGCATTGTCAATCCTGACAAAACCTTGGTCGATGAATTGCGCGATTTGCGCGTCGCCAAGCGCCCGCGCGTCGTCCCGATCGTTCATGATTGTCTCTCAATTTGTCGCCAGCCATCGACGCGCCGCGATGCGCGGAATGCGGACGGCTCATTCGGTTCGCTGGAGTCCCGCCAGGCAAGGCCTGCGGGGTTGATCAACGCTTCGCGGTGGAAGCGAACTCGCTCGCGGGAGCGCGATCAGCGGGCCAGGAAGAAGGCCGAAGCGATGTTGAGAGTGCGTGTCATCATGGCGGCGCGAACCTACAACCGGTGCGCGCCGGAAGCAATGCGTGGCGATCCGCCGCCACTACTCGTCGCGATAGACCTTCTCGCGCTTCTCGTGGCGTTCCTGCGCCTCCACCGACAGCGTTGCGATCGGGCGGGCTTCGAGCCGCTTCAACGAGATCGGCTCGCCGGTCTCTTCGCAATAGCCGTAGGTGTTGTCTTCGATGCGCTGGAGCGCCGCGTCGATCTTGGAGATCAGCTTGCGCTGACGGTCGCGGGCGCGGAGCTCGATCGCACGGTCGGTTTCCGAGGACGCGCGGTCGGCCAGGTCGGGATGATTGACGTTCTCTTCCTGGAGCGTTTGCAGCGTGATCTTCGATTCGCGGAGGATCTCGTCCTTCCAGGCCAGCAGCTTGGCGCGGAAATATTCGCGCTGCCGCTCATTCATGAAAGGCTCTTTTTCAGTCGGCCGGTAGTTCTTCAGCTTTTCCAAAGGCAGCCATGTCCCTGTCAGGCGGAGGGAACAGCTCCCCTCCGCGCGGCGCCTTATATAGCCACGACATGTGACAGACAATATCTGCCACCGCCAAACCGGGGCCGCCCCCAAGGCCTTGCACAGGCAACCTTATCCGGCCCCCGCGCGGCGGACCCTGCGCCCTCAATAACCGACCGTGAAACGGCTCCTGACGTGCGCGGGGCGCTCGATCTCGTCCGCGAGTGCAACTGCGAAATCCTCGAAGGAGATCCAGCTTTTCCCATCGGCGGCGGTCAAAAGCTGGTCGGTCCCGAGGCGGAACTTGCCGGTCCGCTCGCCGTCCACGAACAGCGCCGAGGGCGACAGGAAGGTCCAGTTGAGTTCCCTCTCCTGCCGCAGCAGGTCGAGGAATTCGGCGCCTTTTTGCGCCTCGGCCTTGTACTGGGCCGGGAAGTTCGGGGTCGTCACCAGCCGGACGCCGGGCGCCACTTCGAGGCTGCCAGCCCCACCGACCACCAGATAGCGGCCGACCCCGGATTGCTTGGCCGCCCCGATCAGCTTGACCGGATCGCTCGCTAGGAAGTGCACCGAGCTGATCGCGGCGTCGTGGCCGGCCCACAGCGCGGCCAGCCCGGCCTGGTCATGGACGTCGCCCTTCTTGGCGGTGACGTTGGGCAGCGCGGCGATCTTCTCGGGATTGCGGGCCATAGCTGTGACGGTGTGGCCGCGGCGGGAGAGTTCCGCGGTGATGCGCGAGCCGGCCCGGCCGGATGCGCCGGCGATGGCGATCTTCATCAGAGGTCTCCAATTATTATGTGGTTTCCGATGGTGACTAGATAGCCAGATGAATGTAGGTGTGAAGAGCGCACTTACGCGTCACCTGATTACGCTGGAGTAACCGCGATGAAAGCCGCCAGCCTGAAACCGGATGCTTATTCCGCCAATTGCCCGACCCGCCAGATCCTCGACCGGGTCGGCGACAAATGGGCGGTGCTGATCCTGCTGCTGCTGCGCGACGAACCGATGCGGTTCAACCAGCTCCGCCGCGCGATTGAAGGCATTTCGCAGAAGATGCTGTCGCAGGTGCTGAAGAGCCTCGAGCGCGACGGGCTGCTGCGCCGCCATGCAATCGCAACCGTTCCGGTCACGGTGGAGTATTCGATCACGCCGCTCGGGCTGACGCTGGCCGGTGCAGTCGATCCGCTGCGCGACTGGGCCGAGCAGAATTTGAAGGAGGTGCTGGCGGCGCAGCGCCGCTACGACGCGCAGCGCAAGGCGCTCGCAGCCTGAGCGGCGGCGGCGCGAGACAGGTTGGATGGCGGAGGGATCTAGTGCTGGCCGGCCTTGGCGAGCTCGACCTCGACGCGTAGCTCGATCTCGCCCAGCACGGCGTCGAGGCCGGGATCGCCGGAGGATTCCTTCAGGCTCGCCGCCGCACTGCGCAGCCGGCTCATGGTCGAGGCATCGAAGTTGCCGGAGAGCAGCCCGAGCTTGAGGTCGTCGAGCACATCGAGCGCGCCCTTACCACGAGCGACCGAGCGCTTGCGGCGTTCGGTCGGGTCTTCCACGCCTTGCAACGCCAGCAGCGCATCGAGACTGGCCGCGGCCTTCGGCGCAGCGGTGGAGCGGACCTCCTCCGGAACCGAGGCAGCGTCCGGCAGCGCGAAGCCGCTCGACGAGGTACGGCGCGTCGAGCTGGTGGACGTGCCAAGCGTGGTGCCGTTCGGTCCATAGATGCGCATCGTGATGATCCCGCGGGCCTGAATGGGCCGAGCATCACCGCCTTATGGTTAACGGCGCGTAAACAGGCCCGGCAATTTCTGCCGCCGCACGGCAGTTTCGCTCGGGTTGCCAAATCCGGCGACGACATCGGGGGTCGACCATTTCACCAAATATATCAATGGATTGCGTGAACAAGACATCATGGCACGGAGCTCGCATGGTTAATGGCGGATCGCCGTCATGGGAGTGTCGCGTGGTCTAGTAGTAAGTTTGTGGGGAGCACCGGGATGCCTGGCATCCGCAACGTAAAACTATTGGGGTTGGCCTGCGCCGCGTTGCTGGCGCTGGCGGGCTCGGTGATGCCTGCCGCCGCGACGTCGCGGATCAAGGACCTCGCCAACATCGAAGGCGTGCGTCAGAACCAGTTGATCGGCTACGGCCTCGTGGTCGGCCTCAACGGCACCGGCGACACCCTCAACAACATCCCCTTCACGAAGCAGTCGCTGCAGGCGATGCTCGAACGCATGGGCGTCAACATCCGCGGCGCCACCATCCGCACCGGCAACGTCGCGGCCGTGATGGTGACCGGCAACCTGCCGGCCTTCGGCACCCAGGGCACGCGCATGGACGTCACCGTCTCCGCGCTCGGCGACGCCAAGGATCTGCGCGGCGGCACCCTGCTCGTCACCCCCCTGCTCGGCGCTGACGGCAATGTCTACGCGGTGGCGCAGGGCACGCTGGCGATCTCCGGCTTCCAGGCCGAGGGCGAGGCTGCCAAGGTGGTGCGTGGCGTGCCGACGGTCGGCCGCATCGCCAACGGCGCGATCATCGAGCGCGAGATCGAGTTCGCGTTGAACCGGCTTCCCAATGTGCGCCTCGCGTTACGCAACGCCGACTTCACCACCGCCAAGCGGATCGCCGCCGCGGTCAACGATTATCTCGGCGTCAAGACCGCCGAACCGCTCGATCCCTCCACGGTGCAGCTCTCGATCCCGCCGGAGTTCAAGGGCAACGTCGTCGCCTTCCTGACCGAGATCGAGCAATTGCAGGTCGAACCGGATCTCGCCGCCAAGATCGTGATCGACGAACGCTCCGGCATCATCGTGATGGGCCGCGATGTCCGCGTCGCCACCGTCGCGGTCGCGCAAGGCAACCTCACAGTCACGATCTCGGAAAGTCCGCAGGTCAGCCAGCCCAATCCGCTGTCGCGCGGACGAACCGTGGTGACGCCGCGCAGCAATGTCCAGGTCACCGAGGACGGCAAGAAGTTCGCGGTGGTGAAGAACGGGGTGTCACTGCAGCAGCTCGTCGACGGCCTCAACGGCCTCGGCATCGGACCGCGCGACCTGATCAGCATCCTGCAGGCGATCAAGGCCGCCGGCGCGATCGAAGCCGACATCGAGGTGATGTGATGGGCAACCTGATCAACAGCGCAACCGGCAGCAAGCCGGCGCAGGCGACGATGCCACTGTACAAGGGGCGTCCCGATCCGGTGCTCCAGGAGGCGCTGACCAAGGTGTCGCCACAGGCACAGGCCAAAGCGAAAGCCACCGCGACCGATTTCGAATCGATGTTCCTGAGCTCGATGTTCTCGCAGATGACAGCAGGCCTGAAGGGCGATGGCCCGTTCGGCGACACGGTCGGCACCGGCGTGTGGCGATCGATGCTGACCGATCAATACGCCAAGAACTTCGCCAAGTCGGGCGGCGTCGGCATTTCCAGCGAAGTGTACCGCTCGCTGATCCTGCAGCAAGCCAATCACAGCTAACTCGGCCTCAAGGAGAAGCGCGATGAATCAGCGTCCACAGCAGCGGCCAACGACCACTCCCGCCGCACGGCCCGCAACGACGACGCCGCCCGATGTCGCGAGGCTAGCCGAGGAACTGACCAGTGTGATGAGCGAGCTGCTTGTCGTCGTCGAGCAGGAAACCGAGCTGGTACGTGCCGGCAAGGTGCGAGAGGGCATGCGGCTCGAAGCGCAGAAGTCGGAACTGTCGCGGCGTTACATGATGGCAGTCGAGCATCTGAAATCCATGCAGAAGATGCTGTCGCAGACCGAGCCCGAGCTGCTGGCGACGTTGCGGCGACATCACGAGACGTTCCGCGCCATGCTACAGGTCAACCTGACCGTGCTTGCGACGGCGCACGCCGTGTCCGAAGGCATCGTGCGCGGGGTCAACGCCGAAGTGCAGCGGCGCAATATCCCCAACACCTATACCGCGGCCGGACGGCGCGCAGTGCCCGGGCCGCGCAACATGACGCCGATCGCCGTCAGCCGTTCGCTGTGATCCGCGGCCTCGCTAGAGTTTTATTCAATTCGATACACGCGGCTCAGCGCCGCGTTCAGCCTGTTCTCTAACAGCCTATTGAGAGGTTCCTCATAGAGTTGCGGATCGTGAGGGGTTGGGATTTGACTCGAGCAAACTAGTGCCTGCGCACTAAGAGGCTGCCATGAGTGCGGATTTCAACATCAAGCCGGTGGGTGCACCGGTTGCGGCGCCGATCGTGTCTCCCGCGAGCGAGACGGCGCAGAAGGCCGTTGCAACCGAATTGCCGCCGAGCCAGAGCGTGACCGCTCCGGAGCCGACCATACGCGTCACGATCGATCCGAATGCCGCCAATGCGCGCGGCTCGAGCCAGACAGCCACGTTCACGAACCAGGTCATCATCGACCGCGATGCCGCCGCCGTGGTCTATCAGGTGGTCGACAATCGCACCAACCTGGTGGTGAGACAGTATCCGGAAGAAGCGGTGCTGCGCCGCCGCGCCTATTTCCACACCCTCGATCTCAGCAAGGACGCGCCGACCCGCGCGCGCTCAACCGATCGTCAGGTCTAAGCAGGCAACGCTCAGGTCGCCTGCGTGGCGTAGGCCTGGTCGAGATAGGTTGATCCGGTCGCCGGGTCGGTCACCACGTTCTTGATCAGCGCGGTGCCCGACTGCACCAGCGTGAATTTGGTGTCGCCGATCCGAAATCCGCCGTCCTTGATCAGCACGTCCTGATATTTGCTGGTGCCGTCGCTCTGATAGTGAACCTTGGCGCGGAAGCCCGAGATGTTCGAGATCGTGATGTTGAACGACTTGTTGTTGGCGTACTTCCCGCTCCAGCTACCCTGATAGAGCTTCGGATCAACTGCGACATAGGGCGTGTTCGACGGAACAGTCAGCCCGACCGCCTTGTAGTTGGCCGACAGGATGCTCATCAAATCGGCCATGCCGAAACTCCGCCGGAGACCGCCGATCAGCCGCGGCCGGACAGGCCGGCGGCGAGATTGCAGTTGATGTCGATCAGCGACTTCAGCTTCGCCGGATCGGGATTCATCTGCATCTCGACGGTCTGCTTCATCACGAACACGCCGATGTTGGCGATGTTCTGCCGGATCTCAAGCGGTTGCGGATTGTCGTTGCCCTCCGCCGCGCTCATGAAGATCGACCAAAGACGGCGGTTGAACAGCAGCGCCTGCTCCATTTCCTTGCCGGGTCCGGTCCAGTTGGTCTGCACTTCCTGCAACTGCCGAGCGGCCTTCAATAGCGCCTGCGCTTCGATTTCACGTGGGGACGCAGTCGTGACGGACGTGCGCGCGTAGGCCTGGGCTGCATTCGACATTCAATGACCTCGATGGATGCGGATTTCTTGGGCCGCAGAGAGAGCAAAAGATTGCTCATTTTCTATGCCGGAAACGCCTTTAAATATGGTTAGCAGCCGTTACCAAATGCGCCTTTCTCGCGGCACGGCGAGACTCCGAAATGCCCACGAACAAAAAGAAACGGCGGGGCTTTCCCCGCCGTTTCAGAATAGTCTGCGGCTGCGCTTAGCGGAGCAACTGGAGCACGCTCTGCTGGCTCTGGTTGGCGAGCGCCAGCGCGGACACCGCGATCGACTGGCGGGTCGACAGCGCCTGGCTGTTGGCCGCTTCCTCGTTGGTGTCGGCGAGCGTCAGGTTGGACGAGCCGGTCTGCAGCACGTTGATCAGGTTCTTGGAGAAGTCCTGGCGGATCTGCACGATCGACAGATTCGAGCCGAGGGTCGAGGCCTGGGTCCGCAGCAGCCCGCTCGCGGTGTTGAGCGTCTTCAGCGTGGCGTTGGCCGAGGCGTTGTCCAGGAAGTCGGTTCCCTCGGTCAGCTTGGTGAGGTTGAGACCGGCGGCGTTGAAGGTCACGCCCTGGATCTTCAGCGTCGAGGACCCGGTCTCGTTGAAGGTCAGCTTGAGCTGATCGCCGTTGAGCAGGTTGATGCCGTTGTACGAGGCGTCCTGGGCCGTCGTGGTGATCTGATCCAGGATGTTGTTGTACTGGTCGACCAGGTTGGCGCGGTTGGCGAGCGCGGTCGGATCCTGCACCGGGGCGCTGCCGGCGAGGCCGTCGAACAGCTTGCCGGCGCCGGCCGCGGTGCCGCCGATCGTGCCGAGGGTCGCCGAGGCGGCGTCGTTGGTGGTGCTGATGGTGAGCGCCCCGGTCGAGGAGAGCGAGGCCTGCAGGTTGTTGGCGGCAAGCTGGGTGTTGAGGTCGTTGAGCGACTTCACCTGGCCGGCGCCGGTGCCGAAGGTGATGTTGGTGGCGGTGCCGTTGCCGGTCGCGCCGATCGTCAGCGTCAGGCCGCCGAGCGCGGTGGCCCCGGTGCGCGCGGTGGTGCCGGCGGTGAGGCCGAACGCGGTCAGCGCGGTGCCGGTGCCGGAGATCACCAGGTCCTGGGTGGTGCCGGTGCTGATCTGCAGCTTGCCGCCCGACACCGAGGAGGCGGTGGTCGCCCCCGTGATGCCGTCGATCGCGGTGAGCAGGTCGCCGACGGTCAGCGTGCTGCCTGCGCCGGTGCCGAGGGTGACATTGCCCGACGCATCGGTGGTCGAGGTGGTCTGCCCGGTCGAGAACGTGATCGTCTTGCCGTTGACGGTGAGGACGCCGGTCGGCGTCGCCGCCAGGGTGTCGGAGGTGGCCGCGGTGACGAGCTTGGTGGCCGCCGTGATCGGCGCGGGCGTGCCGAGGTTGTTGTTGACGACGGTGCCGGTGAGCTGGGCGTTGCTGTAGGTCGTGGTGCCGAGCAGGTTGTCGGCCGTTGCGCCGCTGATCGCGGCGGTCGTCACCGACGACTTCTGGGAATAGCCGACGGCGGCCTGCAGCGCCTGGTTGGCGACCGACTTGGCGCTGTCGACCAGCTTCTGCAGCGAGGTGATGCCGGTGTTGGCGGCCTGCAGCACCTGCACGCCGTTGCTGATGCCGTCGAGCAGGTTGTTGATGTCGCTGGCGCGGTTGTCGAGCGACTGCGCGGTGAAGAAGTTGGTCGGATTGTCGAGCGCAGAGTTGACCTTCTTGCCGGTGGCAAGGCGGTTCTGCGTGGTGGCGAGCAGATCGGCGGTCGACTGGAGGGAGAGAAGGTTCTGACGAACCGAGGCGGAGAGAACAAGATCGGACATTTTCATACCTTTCTGGTGTGAGACCGAGGGAAGAAACCGCGCCGATCTTTTCTGATCGGGCGGCTGGCCGATCGTGCGGAACAAGCCGCGAAAGAAAAACAAATCTCCGTGGCGGCATTTGAGCTAAATGAAAGAGAATAGAATGAGCGCCGATGAATGAACTTCATCGGGAAGGCTACTGAGACGATAGAGATTTTTCGCGGCAGGCCGAGCCGGCCGCCGCCCGCGTTCACCAAGCGTTAACCATCATGGGAAAGGATCGCCGTCGCATCGGCCCCAAGCCGCGACAGCGGCTGCTAAGCAGTGCCGAACTCAACTTCGATCCGCAGCAACGACGTCCCGCGCGACTGCCGACAGAGGAGAACGGACATGGCCCTGAAGGTGGAACTGAAGCCGAACGAGCGCATCATCGTCGGCAATTGCGTGATCACCAATACCGACCAGCGCGCCCGTCTCCTGATCGACGGCGACCGCATCCCGATCCTGCGCGAGAAGGACATTCTGACGCCCGAGACCGCGGATACGCCGGCGAAGCTGATCTACCTCGCAGTGCAACTGATGTATCTGTCGCCGGATCCGATGGCACACCACCCGACCTATTTCAGCCTGGTGCGCGACATCATCACGGCGACGCCGAGTGCCTGGCCGTTCATCGAGAGCATCAACAATTTCATTCTCAACGGTGACCTCTATCACGCACTGAAGGAATCCAAGAAGCTGATCGCGCACGAAGAGAAGCTGCTCGAAAGCGTGCGAAATCTGCAGGCCGCCGTCCAGGACGACACTCGCAAAAGCGCCTGAGCCTCTCCCCCCGATCCGACGACAAAAGGCCTCCGCGAGGAGGCCTTTTTCATGATTGCAATTGCGGCCGCGCGATCAACCGATCGGCAGATACTTCAGCAGTGTCGTCTGGTACAGCATCGACGTGGTCTGATACGACGCCTGCAGACTGGTTTGCAGCGCCAGGATCTTGGTCGCGACCTCGTCCTGGTTCACGCCCTCGATCGAGTCGAGCATGGTCTGCGCCATTCCCTTGAGCTGGGTCTGGCGGTCCGTCGCCGCCTTCGTAGCCGACTGCGCTCCGGCGAACTCGGCCTGAACGTCCTGGATCTGCTGCTGGCCGTTCTGCGGAGCGAGGTTTGCGGTCACGCGTTGCGCGAGCGCCGTCACCTGCGCGCTTGCATTCGGATTGCTGGCGTTGGTCGTGACCGCCGCATACACCGCGACGTTCTGCAACAAGTAGCGGAACGCCTGCTCGTTGGCGCGCGCACCGTATTGCACCGTGATCGATTGGTCGACTTGCGCGACCGCGGTGCCGCGCGCAGAATCCGTCCCGCTCTCGCCGGTGTACCAGTACACCGTATTTGCAGGGGTTCCCGCCACCAGGCCGGTCGCGGTGTCGAAGGGCGGGCCGCCGACCCGCAACGGCGCCGGGGCCGCGGTCGTGTTGTTTGCGATGCCGAGTGCGCCGAGCGCCGCCGGATTGGAGCCCGAAATCGACAAGTTCGCGCCATCGGCGCCGTGCAACGTGATCGCACCGTTGCTGATGGTCGACGGGTTCTTGGTGCCGGTGACCTGGTCGATCTTCGCCATCAGCGTCTGGACGCTGTCGGTGATGTTGACCTGATTGCCGGTCGCGCCCGAGGCCACGAAGGTGATCGGAGTGCCGTTCACCGTGATGGTGTCGCCGGCCGCGAAGCTGGTGGCGAGCGAATCCGTGCCCGCCGCGCCCGACAGGGTCGTTGCCCCCGTGATCGGCGCAGCCGGCGTAGCCTGGTTGTTCACCGCGCTACCAGACACCGTTGCCACCGGATTGAAGAAATTGTTCGACGCAGCGATCGCCGACGCCGCGACCAGCGACGTGTCGCTCAACGTCTTGATCGATGACGTCAACGTCGACTGCAGGTTCGCCGTCGTTGCCGCGGTATCGGCGCCGATCAGGAACGAGCCTGCCGGCGGCGGGTTCGTCTTGGTCGCGGTCAGCTCGATCGCTTCGGTCGTGCCGTCAGGCAGCGTGAAGTTGAACTTGATCGTGTCGCCTTCGTTGGGATTGACCGCACCGAGATCGACCGACGCTGCCCGCGGCGTGCCGGTCGGCTGCGTCACGGTGGCGCCGGTCAGCGACGACTGCACCGACAGCAGCTTCAGCCCGAACGCCGAGCCGTCCTCAGCGAGGTTGGTCACGGTCGTGGTCGCCGGCGGCGACGACACGCTCAGGCGGCCCATGTTGTTGGTCCCCTGGTCGGCCTGCCTGCGCTCGTTGATGAGCTGTGTGAGGCCGGCCTGCGTCGCGGTGCCGTTCAGCATGGTGTCGGCAGGCACGGTAGCCGGCGTATCCATGGCCCGGCCGGAAAACAAATAGCGATCGCCGGACTGGCTGTTCAGCATCGCGACCGCATTGGAAAAGGCGGCCTGCGCCGTGATCTGGCCCGAGGTCTGGCCCTTATCGTTGAGGGTCAGCGTCGCCGTCGTCGATGCGCTCTTCACCTGAGCGCCGATGTCGCTCAATCCCTGCAAGGCGAGATTGGCGACGCCGAGGCGTGTGTTAAGGTTGGACGCGGTGTCGGAAAATGCGTTGATACTGCTGATCTGCGCCCGCAGGCTCAGCGCAAAGCCACGGTCCGGCCCTTGCCCCGCATAGGTCGTCGAGACCCTGCCCGTCGCGAGCTGCGTCGTCAGATCGTTGAGCTGACTCCGCAAGTTGAGGATGGTGGACCCGATATAGGAGGTCCTGCCGCTAACGCCGTCGATCGACATTGAACCCTCACATCGCCTGCATCAGCGTGTCGTACATCTGCTTGATGGACGACATCACGCGCGCGTTGGCGGAATAGGCATTTTGCAACGCCAGCAGATGCGCCATCTCATCATCGATGTTGACGCCCGACGTCGCATTCATCTTGCTTTGCAACGTATTGAGCACGACGTCCTGCCCGTCCGCGAGCTGCTTGGCGGCCGTCGCCGCCTCGCCCTGTTGGCTGATGAACTGCCTCGCGAAGCTTAGCAGCGTGCCGGACAGCGGCGCACTGTTGGTGCCGAGGCCGGTCTGCGGCGAATAGCTGTAGGACGCAGTCGACAATTGCGACAGCAGCAGGTTGGCGCGCGTGGTGTCGCCGGCCGCGGTCGGCGGATTGGTCGAGAACACGACGGTGCGCGAAGGATCCCCGACGAGAGAGCTGTTGACGCTGATGCGGGCGGCAAGACCGGTCATCTGCGAGCCGTTCGCGGTGATCGCGCCTGTATAGGGCGCGCCATTGTCGGTGAACATTGGTAGCTGCGGATCGCCCGATGTGAGCGAGGTCACCGTCGTGGTAACGGACGCGGCCGTCACGTCGGTTCGGTTGGCGGCGCCGTCGTCGAGCACGCGCAGCGTCGATCCGGACGGATTGGAAAACTGCAGCCCCGTGGTCGCGCCAAGTGCCCCGTTGAGCTGCGACAGCACCGAGCTCATGCCGCCGGAGAAATCGATCCCGAGCACCTCGTCGTTCGGATCGACGGTGGCGGTGTTGCTCAAGGGCAGCACGCTCGGATCATCGACACGGACGATCGACAGGTTGTGCGTGGCGCCGGTGGTGTTGTCCTTGTAGCTGATGTGGATGACGTTGCCGCTCTGCAGCCCCGAGAGATCGAGGTCGTAGCCGGACTGCGCTCCCGCCGACGCCGCGGTGCCCGCGGTCGTCTTGTCCGACAATGCGCTCGCCATCGACGCAGCGAACTGGTCGATCTGCGTCTGTGCCTTCACCAGGGTGTTGTCGCGCAATTCGAGATAGGCGGCGATCTTGCCGGAGCGGATCGAGTTGGTGGACACCAGATCATAGCTGCCGCCATGCGGGAACGTGATGCTGATGGTGCCGACATTGCTCTTGGTCGGATCGGAATTGTACAGCGCGTTGGGCGTCATCGTGCCCTGCGCGTTGAAGCTGAGCTGCGCCGCCTCAGTGCCGACAAGCTGCACGCCGGAATTGGTGAACACGGTCACCTGGTTCTGGCTGTTGGTGACGGTGCGGATGTCCATCAACTGCGAGAGCTGGGTGATGTACTGGTCGCGCTGATCGAGCAGTGCCGCGGTCGACGCGTCGGTCTGGCCGCCGGCCTGGAGCTGGACGTTGATACGGGCGATCTGGGTCAGCGCGTTGTTGGCCGTATTGACGGAGTCATTGATGCCGGCCTCGGCGTTGGCGCGTAGCGTCTGGATCCCTTGCGAGGTCGCATTGAGCTGCTGCGCCATGGCCTGCGCTGCATTGACGACGCCGATCCGCGCCGACTGCGAATCCGGGCTGGTCGAAAGGCCCTGGATCGCGGTCAGGAGCTTGTTGAAGGTATCCTCGATCGTGCCGGTGGAATCGGGGTTGCCATACACGCTCTGCAGATTGGCGAGGTAGGTCGAGCGGATGTCGGCATAGGACGCTCCCGACGTCTCGGTGCGAAGCTGGGTCTGCAGAAACTCGTCGAGCTGACGGTTGACGCCGCTGATGAGGACGCTCGATCCGTAATCGCCGGTGGTACCGGCGACCTGGTTCAGCGTCTTCTTGGTGTAGCCGGGCGTCTCCGAATTGGCGACGTTGGACGACACCAGCGACAGCGAGGCCTGCGTGGCGCGCAGGCCCGACATCGCGGTGGAGAGGGCTTGGCTCAAACCCATGATCTGTTACTCGCCTTTACTCATGCCGCGCGTCGTCACCGCAATCAGCGCATCACGTTGAGGAGATCCTGCACCATCGAGTTGGTGGTGGTGATGACCTTGGTGTTGGCGGAATAGGCCTGCTGCGTGACGATCAGCTTGGTGAACTCGTCGGCGATGTCGGTGTTCGAGCTTTCGAGCGAGGACCCGACGATGGTGCCGGCCTTGCCGAACAGCGCGGCGCCGGACTCGTCGGTCGCCTCGAACGCGCCGCCGTCGATGCGCTTCAGGAAGTTGGTGCCGTTGAAAGTCGCAACCGAGATCTCCGCGAGATCGATGTTGCGGCCGTTGGTGTAGTTGCCGACGATGCGGCCGTTGGTGGAGACGCTGACCGATTGAAGCTGGCCGGCCGGGAAGCCGTCCTGCTGGATCTGGTTGACCTGGACGTTGCCGTTGGCGTCGGCGAACTGGGTCACGCCGCCGCTGCCGAAATTGATCACCGGGCTGCCGAGCGAGACGCCGTTGACGATGGCGTTGTTGAGCGTCACCGATGCGATCGGCGGCGACATCTGGCCGTTCGATCCGAAGGTGAAGTTGATGTTGACGTTCTGCCAGCCGACCTGGGTGCCCGTTGCGTTCGGGTTGACCTGGTAGAATAGGTTCCAGGTATCGGTATGCCCGGCGCCCAACGAAGAGCTGTCGGTCTTGGCCCAGCGGAACTGCAGGTTTACCGGCGCACCCGACACGTCGTAGGCCGTCACCGCGCCGCCCGAGACGCTCTGATCGAGGAAGGCCGAGTTGTCGTTGCCGATCACCTGGCCGGTGCCGACCGTGCCGCCACCGCCACGGGTCGCGGTCGCCTTGCCGCCGGCAAAACCGAGCGCGGCGAAGGCCGTCGAGTTCGAGCTCGTGATCGAGAGATCGGCCGATGTGCCGGTGTGAAGTGTGATCGAGCCGCCCGAGATCGACGACGGAGTGGCCGTGCCGGTGATCGAGTCGATCTTTTGCAGCAGGGTCGTGATGTTGTCGGTGACGTTGAGCTGGTTGCCGGTGGCGCCGGAGGCAACGAAGGTGATGACGGTGCCGTTGACCGTGATGGTGTCGCCGGCAACGAAATTGGCGTTGATCGAGTCCGTGCCGGCGGTGCCGGACAGCGCGGTGTTGCCGGTGTTCGGCACCGACGGCGTCGCCTTGTTGTTCTGCACCGTGCCGGTGGTCGAGGAATCAGTATAGGGCGCGGCCGGCGTGCCCAGCACCAGCGGGTTGTATCCGGAGCTGAACGAGCCCGGCCGGATCAGTTCGGAGCCCGGGACCGAAGTGTCGTGCTTGGTGGTCAGAGGATAGGACGCGAGATTGGCGCGATAATCGATCTTGGTGGTCTGCTGCGCCGGCAGGAAATCGTTCTTGAACCGCAGCACTTGCGGCGACGAGCCCGAGGGGTTGCCGGTGGTCGGGTCGATCGGCACGCCCTCCAGGTAATAGCCGGCGCCGTTGACGAGATAGCCGTCCTTGTTGAGCTGGAAGTCGCCGCGGCGGGTGTAGCGGTCGACGCCGTCGAACACCGGCGAGCCGTCGGTGAAGCTGCCGGGTTTCTGCACCGCAAAGAAGCCGTTGCCGTTGATCGCCATGAAGGTCGCTACCGACGCCGACTGCACGTCGCCCTGCACCGTGTTGGTCGAGCGGGACTGTGCGGTGACGCCGCCCGCGAGCTGCGCGGTCAGCGCAGTCTGCGGGACGAGGTCCAGGAAAGACGTGTCGATGCGCTTGAAGGCCGTGGTCTGCGAGTTGGCGATGTTGCCAGAGATGTTTTCGAGCGCATACGATCCTGCGCGCAGGCCGCCGACCGCTGTGGTGAGAGCGCCGAAGATACCCATGACATATTCTCCAAATTCAAATTCGGGCGACTCGTAATGAGAGGATCAGCCGCATCGGCGGAGCATGTCGCAAGCCTCGTGCCAAGAAACAAAATGTAACAAAATCATGCGCTTGAAAAAAAGCCCCGGTCGTTGGACCGGGGCACAATTGCCGAGCCGGCAACAATTGCCGGGAACGACGGCTCAGGTGGCCGATGGCGCAGCCGGGTGAAACACCAGCGCCAGGCCGTCCATGCAGTAGCGCAATCCGGTTGGCTTCGGGCCGTCGTCGAAGACGTGGCCGAGATGGCCACCGCAGCGGCGGCAATGCACTTCGGTGCGCAGCATGCCGTAGGTGCGGTCGGAGGTGGTGCCAACGGCATTCTCCAGCGGCTGATAGAAGCTCGGCCAGCCGGTGCCGCTCTCGAACTTGGTGTCGGACGAAAATAGCGGCAGGTCGCAGCCGGCGCAGGCGAAGATACCCTTGCGATGCTCGTTGAGCAGCGGGCTCGATCCCGGCCGCTCGGTGCCCTGCTTGCGCAGGATCTCATATTGCTGCGGCGTGAGCTGCGCACGCCATTCGGCGTCGCTCTTCTCGATCTCGAACTTCTCGGCGGCTTTCGCCGGCGAGGCGCGCAGCCAGCGAAACGAGGCGATGCTGAGCAGGCTGGCGACGGAAGCGAGCAGGATACGGCGATCGATCATCATTGTTCTCCGAGGCGGTCGGCGCGTTATTCGCCATCAGATACGAAGGCAGCCGCGCAACGTTACACCGGCCCGCCGGGCATCCTTTCACTTTCCTGCGAGACGCGCGGATGCGGCTCGTCGTGACGCATCGGCGCCCGTGGTGGCACCCGCGCAGCACCCGGCGGCGGCCGGCGGATCGGTCCCCTGGTTCCCGCCTTGAGGTTGGCCTCGGCGAGCCGCGCCTCGCGGCGCCGCTCCTTGGCCCGCGCGCCCTCGCGGTAGCGCGCCAGGACGCCCGCAGCCGACGAAGCCCCCCTCGCCCACAGGCTGATCAGATGGCCGGCGACGCGGCCGGTGGTGCCGCCCGCCCAGACCAATTCAAACGGCGAAAACAGCCGCCAGCGGTCGTCGCCCCAGAGGATGCTGCGCGCAATCAACTGTCCGGCCATCGCGGAGGTGTTGAGCCCTTGGCGGCCGAAGCCGCTCGCCACCCAGAGACCTCTGCGCAACTGGCCGATCTGCGGCATGCCATGCACCGTGACGCCGACTGCGCCGCCGAACATTTCTGCGATCGGCACCTTGCCGAGCTTCGGGAACATTGTGGCGATCCGCCGCTGCACGGCACCGCTCAAGCGCTGCGGCCGCGCGTCCCACGTGGTCTCCGGACTGGCCCATAACAGGCGATCACCGCCGACGATGCGGAAATGGTCGATGCCGTCGCTGTCGGTCACCGAGCCCGAAAACGCCACCGCCTCGCCGAGCCCTTCGCCGAGCGGCTCAGTTAATGCCGCGTAGCGCCACACCGGCAGCAGCGTGTCCGACAATCGCTTGAGCGGGGCACCAAGATGGACGTTGCCCGCCAGAACGATGTGCCCGGCGCGCAGCCGCGCCGACGGCGTCACGATGCGCTTGCGGATGCCTGAAAAGTCGATGCTGACGACCGGCGTGTCTTCGAAAATTCGCGCGCCTGCACGGGTCGCCAATTCCGCGAGGCCGTGAACATATCTCCGGCCGTCGATCTGGAACGCCTTCGGATAATGGATGCCGTGGAAATAGCGGCGGGTTCTGAGCACGCTGCGCACGCGATCGACCTGCCAGCCCTCGACCTCAGTCGAGAAATCCTCGGCGAGCATCTGCAGGCGGCTGATCAGCGCCTCGCCGACGTCGACGTTGGAGACTTCCAACGCGCCTTCGCTGTAACCGATGCCCGGGATCAATTCCTCGGTGGCGGTGGCGCGAACATATTCGGCGCCTTCCCTCGACAGCGCCCAGAGCTCACGCGCATCGTCGAAGCCGACCCGCTCGATCAGATCGGCGATCGGCAGACCGAAACCCGGCATCACCGTGCCGAGATGATGGCCGGAAGCGTTCCAGCCGATCTGGCGGCCCTCGAGCACGGCAACGCTCGCGCCGAGCCGCGCGGCCTCGCGCGCCACCGTCAGGCCGGCAAGCCCTGCCCCGACCACACAGATGTCGACATCGAGGTCGGATCCCAACCGCTCACGGAACGGCGAGGCCCTCCGATTGAGGCCGTCCGCCGCACTTGTGGAAGTCTCGGTCATGGCGTTTTCTTACGAACCGCCGCGGCGCTTGTCACCTTGTCCAGGGCATGAGGCTGTAGAATTAATTTCGACTGAACGAATCGAGATGGAAGTCCATGCGCCGTTTGTTGCTGCTGCGTCACGCCAAAACCGAAACCGACGCGCCTTCGGGGCGGGACAAGGACCGCCGTCTCGACCATCGCGGTCACCGCGATGCAGCAGAGATTGGCGCCTGGATCGCCCACCATCCCCCGTTCCCCGACCGGGTGTTCGTGTCGCCCGCGGTCCGTGCGGCGCAGACCTGGGAGATCGTGCACGAAGCCATGAAGGGCCTCGCGCCGCAGCCGAAAGTCGAATTCCTGCCGGAACTCTACGGCGCTGATCCCACCCAGTTGCTGACCACGATCCGAATGGCCTCGGTCACCGACCCGAAGCGGCTGATGCTGGTCGGTCACAATCCCGGCATGCATGAGCTCGCGCTGACGCTGACAGGGAGCGGCGAAGAGGCCGCGAAGCGTGCGCTCAGCGATAACCTGCCGACCTCGGGGCTGGCCGTCTTCGACTTCGCGACCAATGACTGGGACGAGGTGTCCTTCCGCCGCGGCAAGCTCGTGCTGTTCGTCAGCCCCAAGCTTTTGAAGCAGGCCTCGCGCGGCTGACGTGAGCGGACATCGCAGCCCCGCCATGCTATAGTTCCCGGGCGCGACAGGGGACCAGTTCGCGTCAACACAACAAGAGGCACGGCGTCACAGGGACGAAACGGCTCCAGACCATCGCGGACAGGAGGCGCTGATGTACAACTCCATTCTCGTGCCGATCGACCTCGCCGACACCGATCTGGCGAAGCCGGCGATCGCAACCGCTGCAACGCTCGCGAAGACTTGGAACGGCTCGATCCGCCTGCTCAATGTGCTGCCAATGACACCGGTGATGCTGGCGGAATATGTGCCGGCGGACTTTGACAGCCAGCAGCGCGAGACGTCGGAAGAGGCCCTTGCCATCGTGGCGCGCGAGTCCGGCATCGAACCGCACCGCATCTCGGGCGTGGTCCGCCAGGGCGGCATCTATCACGAGATCCTCGAAGAGGCCGCCGCAATGAGGGCCGACCTGATCGTGATGACCTCGCACCGCCCGGCGATGCGCACCTATTTCCTCGGCTCGAATGCCGGACACGTGGTGCGCTACGCCAAATGCTCGGTGCTGGTGGTGCGGCACTAACCTCGCGGCGCGTGCCGCCCCCCGCAAGCTCAGCGGATCCGGATCAGCTCCGGATCGACATTGCCGGCGACGGCGATCTCGATGTGGCAGCGTGGGATCCCGATATCGCGCAAGGACCGGTCGTCGAGTTGGTGCAGAGTCTTGATTGCCTCGCGACGCATCCAATAGGTGACGATTGCATCGCCCCAAGCTCGGAGCAATCGGAGCAATCTGCTGAACACACCTGACCGCGCGGGCAACGCCGCGGCCGACGGTATCGTGATCATTGTCGTCTCCTTAATGCCCGCGCGGCAAGGCAACGCCGTTGACGCGACGCGTATTCTGCGTCCGCGCCGTCGAGGACCTCGGATCGCTTACGCTCTCTTCGGTACAATCACGGGCTTGTTCCATCTTAAATGCTCCGGTACATTGCTCGGAGCAACTAAAACATTGCTCTCGGTGCAATAATGTCGAGATTCGAGTATCTGAAGCTGGCGGACGCGGTGGCGGCCGAGATCGCCTCCGGCGCGCTCAAGGCCGGCGACCGCCTCCCCCCGCAGCGTCACTTCGCCTATGAGCGCAAGATCGCAGTTTCGACCGCGAGCCGGGTCTATACCGAACTGCTGCGGCGCGGGCTCGTGGTCGGCGAAGTCGGTCGCGGCACATTTGTCTCGGGCGAGGCACGCCGCGGCGTCGCCGCGCCAACCGAGCCGCGCGGCGCCCGGATCGACCTCGAGTTCAACTATCCGCTGCTGCCGCACCAGGCCACGATGATCGCCAAGAGCCTGGAGGGGCTGGAACGGCCCGAGGTGCTGGAGGGCGCGCTGCGCCCGGCGACCAGCTTCGGCACGCGCGCGGCACGAACCATCTCCGCGGAATTCCTCACGCGGAAGAACTGGACGCCGAACCCGGACCAGATCGTGTTCACCGCCAATGGCCGGCAATGCATCGCCGCGGCGCTTGCCGCTGTGGTGCAGCCCGGCGGGCGCTGCGGCGTGGAGGCGCTGACCTATCCCTTCGTCAAGGGCATCGCCGCACGGCTCGGGATTACGCTGGTGCCGCTCGCGATGGATGCGCACGGCGTACGCCCCGATGCGGTTCAGAAGGCGCACCGCGAGGCGCATCTGTCCGCGCTCTATATCCAGCCGACGATCCATAACCCGCTCAGCATCACGATGCCGGCCGAGCGCCGCGCCGAGCTGTTGCGCGTGGTCGACAAGCTCGACCTCGTCATCATCGAGGATGCTGTCTACGGGTTCCTCGACGACGAGATGCCGCTGGCGGCACTCGCGCCCGACCGCTGCATCGTGCTCGACAGCCTGTCGAAGAAGGTTGCGCCGGGGCTGGCACTGGGCTTCATCGTCGCGCCGCCGCGGCTGCGCGAGAGCATCATGGCCGCGGTGCGCTCGGGCGGCTGGACGGCATCGGGCTACGCTTTCGCAGCGGGGCAGCGGCTGATGGCCGACGGCACCGCCGCCGAACTGTCGCGCTTGAAGCGGATCGATGCCGGCCGCCGCCAGCAGATGGCGGCCAAGCATCTGGCCGGTTTCGAAATTCAGACCAACCCCAAGTCCTATCACCTCTGGCTGACTTTGCCGCAGCATTGGCGCTCGCAGACGCTGGTCGCCGCCGCGGCGCGCCGCGACATCGCGTTGACGCCGTCCACGACCTTCGCCGCCACACCTGGGCACGCGCCCAATGCGGTACGGCTCGCGCTCGCGGCGCCACCGATGGAGCAGCTTGACGTCGGCCTGCGGACGCTGGCGGGAATGCTGAGCGCGACCGAAGAAGATTTCGACTCGACGGAGTAATGCGAGCGGCGGCTTCTCCCCTTAAATGACCGGCCAGTCCGCGATAAAACCCTGCGCCTTATAGGGCTCGATCTTGTCCCATTCGCTCAGGACGCGGCGGCGGAATTCCGGATCGGTGTGCCAGAGCGCGCGCGGCGTCGCGAAGGTGTCCACCGTAACCAGCATCTTCTCGACCTCCGGCCAGTGCCGCTGCAGCGTCATCGGATAGCGCCGTGCGGTCCAGGTATTGCCGAGGCAGATCACGCTCTTGATGCTGTCGCGCCCGAGCGCCGCGTCGATCACCGGTAGCGAGAAGATCACGTTCTCGCCGGTGTTCTGCGCGCGATGTTCTTCGAGGATGCGTTCGGCCGGCACGCCGCGCGCGACCATCGCGGCCTTGATGATCGCGCATTCGGAACGATGATCGCCTGGTGTCACGCCGCCGCTGACCATCGACCAGCGAACGAGCCCGTTGTGCCAGAGCCGGACGGCCGCCTCCACCCGTTCGGTGACATCCACGCGCGTGCCGAACACGAACAAGAGATCGGCAGGCCGCAGCGGCGTCTCGATCAGGTGCTGCGCATTGATCGCTGCAATCTCGTCATCCGATGGAATCCGCAGACTTCGATCCTGCACGCCCCTGCTCCCTGGCCACCCCATCGCAGCTCGACGATGCCGCGCGTGGGCGCGTCGACGAAGTCACATTTCATTGCGCTTGATTGCGGGCTTTGGCGGCAGCAGCATCTCGGGCAAATGATCAAAGTCGTAGCGGCGCGGCCGGTTGCGCGTGATGAAGCCGCCGACCTGCCAGGCAAACAGCGCGGCGAAGCCGATCAGGAACAGCGCACCGGTCCACTCTGCGGTTGCCACTGCGCGCAGCAACAGTCCCGTCATCGCAATGGCGAGACCAGCCAGCAGCGCGAGCGCCGCAGTATAAGTCTTCGGCCCGAGGCCTCCGGTCAAGACGGCCCTGCTGCCGGCCGCCTGCATCCGGCGATGCAGCTCGACGATGAAGTCCCTGTAGAGATGCCCTTGCGGCGCGATCAACGTCGCGGTTTGCCAGGTGGTCGAAAGGACCGCGATGCGGCCGCCTTTGGCGTTGTCGATGTCGGCACGAAACCGCTGCTGCTGCATCGACACCGGGCGATAGGACAGCTTGACCACGGAGATGTCCGAATACTCCCACACACCCGATCTGCCGGCGATCGTCCACGACAGCCCTGCATCGGTCAGTTCGAACTGATGCGCTGAGCCGATCAGGGAGGCCTTGTAGGCATAGCGCACGGGAGCGCCCGCGCCTGTCCCAGATCGATCCTGCAACGTTGTTGGCAATCGGCCATTCCGCTTGTTCAAACGCGCGCGCGAGCTTGCGCGGCACGCCGCGGCTATCCTACAAGCGACGCATGGCCGAGACGACCTATTTTCCGCGCTACCTGATCCTGGGCGGCGCGATGCTATCCGGAGTGCTGCTGGCGTTGGCCGTGCACATGCTCGGCGCGCGCTACGGGCTCGACCTTGGCGGGCTGTGGCGGTCCGACACGCATGAATTCATGCCGGCAGGTGCGGCGATCGCATGGTGGCTGATCGCGACCGTCGGATTCTCGGGCGGCTACTTCACCACTAATCTGATGCAGAGCGCGGTCTCGGGTCAGGTCCCGCGGCGAATGCGGCAGTTCCTGATCGTCGTCGGCGTGCTGATCCTGGCCGGCGCCGGCCAAGCCGCGTCGGCGCCGAGTTCCGTCTCGACGGCTTCCGCCGTGCTGGCCGGCCTCGCCGCGCTGTGTCTTGGTGCGGTGATGGCATTTTGCGGCGCCTATTTCGCCCTGCGCAAGACCTGACTTCAGCGCCCTTGCCGATGATCAGGCCACGGAACGCTCCGGCGTCCGCCGCAACATCCTGGCCACCTCAGCGGCCGGCTGTGGTGAAGACGCTTTGAACGGCCTGACACCTGACAAGGTTTTGTGAAGCCGGTCGCGCTGCAACGGCTGGTGCTCAGCAGCACGCCGCCGCGCAGCAATCATCCACGTCGATCATTGCCGCGCTCGTGACGTTGCGCCGAACCAAATCATCGCGCCCGCAGCCAGCAGCACGCCGGTTGAGATGAGGAGCGACGCATGCAGGCCGGCGATGAAGGCCGAGGACCGGCCAACCAGCGAGCCGAATAGCGCGACACCGAGCACGCTGCCGGTTTGCCGCGTGGCATTCAGCACGCCGGCCGCAATGCCGGAGCGCTTCGGCTCGACGCTGCCGAGCAGCGTGGATGTCAGCGGCGGCACCAGAAGGCCCAGCCCGGCGCTCATCGCGATCAGTTGCAGGCAAATCGCCAGATAGCTGGTGTCGCGATCGATGCCGAGCATCGCGAGGCAGCCGGCGGCTCCCAGCGCGGTGCCGAGTGCGATGGTCGCAACCGCGCCGATCCGTTCGGCAACGCGCGGCGCAATCAGATTGACCGGCAGGACCGCGCCCAGCATCGGCACGAAGGCAAGGCCGGTCTGGAGCGCCGACAGGCCGTTGACCTGCTGAAAGTAAAGGCTCATCACGAAGATCAGGCCGTAGAAGGCGATATTGACGAGCAGGCCGACCAGCGAGGTCGCGGCGAACATCCGCTCCTCGAACAGCGACAGCGGCAACATCGGCTGGGTCGCGCGCGACTCGCGCCAGACGAACAGCACCGCGAAGACCGCCGCCAGAACGAAGCCCGCCACCACGAATGGATTGCTCCAGCCCACTGCGCCGCCTTCGATGAGCGCGCCGGCCAGTGTGCCGAGGGCAGCCACCGCGGCGAGCTGGCCCGGCAGGTCGAGTTCGTGCTCCAAATGGCGCGTGGTTTCGTCGGCGTAGCGCCAGGCGAGCCACAAACCGGCAAGGCCGATCGGCAAATTGACCAGGAAGATCGTGCGCCAGCCGACCAGCGCGATCAAGCCACCGCCGACGAGCGGACCGGCCGTCAGCGCGAGGCTCGCGCCTGCGGCCCAGATGCCGACGGCGCGTCCGCGTGCCTTCTCGTCCGCATAGGCATGGCGAAGCAGCGCGAGCGAGTTCGGCACCAGGATGGCCGCGGCGAGCCCCTGCACGCAGCGCGCCGCGATCAGCGTCGCGGCATTTGGCGCAGCCGCGCAGGCAACCGAGGCCGCGGTGAAGAGCGCGAACCCGGCCATGAAGATGCGCTTGGCGCCGAGGCGATCGCCGAGCGCGCCCGCGGTCAGGATGAAGGCGGCGAAGGCGACCGTGTAGGCGCTCACCACCCATTGCAGTCCGGCAACGCCGCCACCGAGCGAGGTGCCGATGGCGTTGAGTGCGGTGTTGACGATGGTGACGTCGAGCTGCACGACGCCGTAGCCGAGGCTCATTGCGGCAAGCGTCAGCGTCGCCGCAAGCCTGGTCGGATTCGGACGGGAGGCTGCGGGTTGATCCATCATGGACCCGGCTTTCGGGGATATGCGTTGCATGGCTCACCTCAATCTCTGGCTACCAATGCAACACATAGCCATCCGTTTCGAACCGACATTTCGCCTTTGATCGAAGTATGACGGCCGTCACCAGCCGACGCGCGCGCTTCACGCCGCGCGTCGTTTTGCCTCAATAGACCAACTGACCAACGGATTGCCGCGGTATCGGCGCTGCACGGCGCGGACGGCCCTTCCGATAGTCGGACACGCGGCCTCCGCGCCAACTTTGGTGGTCCTGGTAAACGACGCGGGCAGTGCGATATCCCCTGCCTCGCATGCATATCGTCCATTCAGAAATTGGGATGGCAGACCTCCCGCGGCGGCAAATGTGCAAAAAATGTGGAGGAAACCGGCCGGAACACCGGAACGTGCGGTGAACCGATCGCGGCAAATGCCTTACCTGCGACTCACATTCCACAAGACGAGATCATATGTAGCCCGTATGACAACGACGACCGACGGGAGCCGAAGCTTGGCTTGTCAAGGACTGCACAACGCATCGGTTTTGCCTTATGGGTCATCGCGCACGGTGCGTCTGCCCGTCACCCGTCGCCGTCCGTGATCGGGTCCCACTGAAATTGCGCCCCCGCCGGGAGGATGAATGCATCGGCTGCTGACCACGCTCGGGCGTGGCTTCAAGGAAAAGATCGGCTGGAAACGGCTCGGGATCGCTGCGAGTGTGCTCATCATCGTGTTCGCGGTCACGACGCTGGTCCGGACCCTGAAGGGCGTCGATACCGGTGTCATCCTCACCGCGCTGACCAACATCGCGCCGCACCGGATCGCGCTGGCGGCCCTGTGCGTCGTGGGCGCCTTCTGCACGCTGACGTTCTATGACTTCTTCGCGCTCCGAACGATCGGCAAGAACCACGTCCCCTACCGCATCGCAGCGCTGTCGAGCTTCACCAGCTACACGATTGGCCACAATATCGGCGCGACCGTCTTCACAGGCGGCGCGATCCGGTTCCGGATCTATTCCGACTACGGCCTGACCGCGATCGACGTTGCCAAGATTTGCTTCCTGTCGGGGCTGACGTTCTGGCTGGGCAACCTGTTCGTGCTTGGTTTCGGCATGGCTTGGCACCCCGCCGCGGCATCGGCGATGGACCTGTTGCCGCCTGCGATGAACCGCCTGATCGCGATCGGCTGCCTTGCCGGCATCGCCGCCTATTTCTACTGGCTGCTCACCGGCGACAAGCGCCGCGAGCTCGGCCAGAACGGCTGGAAGGTGGTGTTGCCGTCAGCGAAGCTGACGCTCCTGCAGGTTCTCATTGGCGTGGTCGATCTCGGCTTCTGTGCGCTCGCGATGTACCTGCTGATGCCGACCGAGCCGTATATCGACTTCGTTTCGCTGGCGGTCGTGTTCATCCTGGCCACCCTGCTCGGGTTCGCCAGCCACGCCCCCGGCTCGATCGGCGTGTTCGATGCCGCGATGCTGGTGGCGCTGCCGGAATTCAGCAAGGAACAGTTGCTGGCGACGCTGGTCGTGTTCCGCGTCCTCTATTTCCTGATTCCGTTCGGGATTTCGATCTCGATCATGGGCATGCGCGAGCTCTGGCTCAACGTGGTGCAGCCCTGGCAGGAACGAAAGCGACTTAGCCAGGCCTGCACGGCTTCGGCGACCGTGCGGCAGCCGATCGAAAGCCGACAGCAGCGGATCAGGCGGCTGAAAAGGTAACAGCGACGTTATCGCCCCAGGCGGGTTTTTCGTCCCCCAACCCGGTTCTCTTATTTTTGCCTTACCGTTGACGTCAAACGCGCCATGGTTGGTTTTTTGGCTCGATTTTCGTTTCGTTTGACGGTCTGCGCGGTGCTGCTCGGCAGCGCGCTATCTGTGGTCATTGCGTCGGCGGCGGAGGCGCAGGACACGCCCTTGCAGATTTCCTGGGAGGTCCGCAACCGCTTCCGCCTGTTCCGCGAGGAACGCGACTTCCGCCTCCAAGTGGAGAGCGGGCTTGGACGCAGCGTATTGGACTCCGAGCGGGCATTGGAATTGCAGAGCGACGGCCGCGGCTGGGCGCGCAATACCGTCAACCGGCTCTGCATCGACCTGCAAGGCCGCGTCAGCGAGCCCTGCACTCGGGACAACGTCAAGGAAAGCTACCTGACGCCGATCGACCACGCGATCGTCGTCCGCCTCACGGGTCCGGTCCCGGTGGGCGCGACCTGCGCCTGGTCGTTCGACGACGGCGACGGGCCGCAATCTTCGACGTTCGATTGCGCCGAGCCGGTCAATCTGCGCGTCCGCTACGGCCGGACCACGGTCGCGACCGTCGACGTCGCGAGCGGTTCCGAAGCAAACCAGCGGGTCACGACCGAGATCGCGGTGCGAGATTTCTTCATCGCCGGCCTCGGTGACAGCATCGCCTCCGGCGAGGGCAATCCGGACCGCGCGATCGCGCTGTCCGACGACGGCTTCTGCTTCCGTTCCTATCTCGGCGGCGCGCAATACTATCGGCCGAGCCGCGCCGGCTACAAGGGTGGACGCGCCTGCGAGGCACCGGACACCCTGTCCAACTGGCAGCGCCACAGCGCGCTATGGTTCAATTCAGCCTGCCATCGCTCGCTCTACAGCTATCAGACCCGCACTGCGCTGGCGCTTGCCGTGCAATATCCGCACATCGCGGTGACCTATCTGCCGTTGGCATGCACCGGCGCCACGATAGCCGACGGCCTGCTCAGCTCGCAGCAGGCGCGCGAGTGCCTGCCGACGAAGATCGCCAATACCTGTTCGGGCACCGTGAGCGGCCAGCTCGCCGAGTTGCGCGCCGCCCTGGCGGCCGCGAGGCGCCGCCAGCCGGATCGCACGCTCGACCTCGTGCTGCTGTCGATTGGCGCCAACGACATCTACTTCTCCGGTCTAGTCGCCGACGTGATCGTCGACACACCGACCGAGCGCACGCTGTTCAAGCGCGGCGGCTCGTTGGCGTCGGTCAACGATGCCCGCTCGGCGCTGGCCCGCGATCTGCCGTCCGGTTTTGCCAAGTTGCGCGATGCGCTGAAGCCATTGGTCGGCGGCGACCTGTCGCGTGTCATTTATACGGCCTACGCCAACCCGGCGCTCGCCAATGGCGGCACACCCTGCCCCGGCGGCCGCGCCGGGTTCGATATCCATCCCTCCTTCAACGCCGATCCGCAACGGCTCGCGACCGTCTCGAGCTTCGTGCAGAACGAATTCCTGCCGCAGCTCAAGGCGCTCGCGCTGTGCCAGTCCGGCATCATCTGCCGCGATCCGCAGACCGACCGGATGACATTCGTCGATGCGCATCAGGACGCCTTCGCAAGCCACGGCTTCTGCGCGCGTGCGTCGACCGATCCCGAGTTCGACCGCGACTGTTTCTCCGCCAATGGTGACAGCTTCGTGTCCGACATCGTCGCCGCGGCGAACCAACCGCTCAAATGCGGCCGCAGCGCCGGCGACTATCGCGCCTACCTGCCGCGCGCGCGCTGGATCCGCGATGCCAATGACAGCTACTTCGCGGCGATGACCTATCCGCAGGCCCTGCCGGCCTCAATGCAGCCAACCGATATCCACGACGCGACGTGGGGTATTCTCTCTGCCGTCTACGGCGGCGCTGTCCACCCGACCGCGGAAGGACACGCGGCGATGGCCGATGCGGCCGTGCCTGCCGCTGCCGGCGTGCTGCAACTCGACAATGTCGTGCCGGAAATCATTTCGGAGCCGGTGGCGCCGCTGCCGGCTGCGCCAGAGCGGCGCTAAGGTTCACGCCGCATCACAGCAAGGACGCGCTCTTCCCTCGCGACAAGCGCGGAACGCGTTTGCGCGGAGATCGCAAAGACGATTCAATCCCATCGGGCTTAGTGCCGCTTCGTCACCGACGAGGTCGATGTCGGCGTCGTCTTCACGGCTGCGAGCGACGGCATGTATTTGGCGACGATTGCCGGATCGAGCTGGGCCATCGCAGTGTCCGGCAGTCGGGTCCAGACTTCGTCCTTGCCAAACAGCGAGATGCCGAAATAGCCGCGCATCGTCAAAGTCTGCCCATCGGCGCTCAAGGTCATCTTGGCCTTGTAGACCTTGCCGTCACGCGGATCGAGCACGTTGCCGTTCTCGTACTTCAGGCCCGCGCGCTTCATGTCGCGGATGAAGGACAGCCCGAGCCAGGGCGCGTTCTTGCGATCGTCGGTGCATTTCGCGCAGACGGGATTGGGTGGATCGTCGGCATCGGGAAACATCTTGGCGATCACGCCTTCGAAGGTGCCGCTGTGATCTACGATCAGAAACCACCCGGTGGGCTTGCCGTCCTCCACCTTCTGCCACAGGCCGACAGCGGAAGGCTCTGCTGCCGAGGCCGCAAATGGAATCGCAACGACAAGCGTCGTTGCGATCGCGAAGATCAGCCGAAATCTGGATAGCGTGGTGCGCATCGTCATCACCTGATCAATCGACAAGCTGAGCTTGGAGTCTACGTCCATTTCGCGGAGTGTTCTAGTACCCCACGCGACGGCCGAGACGCCGAAGCCGCTTCTGTCGGCCACAATTCGGCTGCAATCAGTTCACGCCGAGCTTCTTCTGCAGGCTCGAAGACGATGTCGTGTACTGGAACACCAGCCGCTTGTCAGGATAGACATAGCGGTGCGCCTTCTGCGCCATCAGCGCACCCTCGTGGAAGCCGGAGAGGATCAGCTTCAGCTTGCCAGGATAGGTGTTGATGTCGCCGATCGCGAAGATGCCGGGAATGTTGGTCTCGAATGCCGCAGTGTCGACCGGCACCAAATTGTTCTCCAGCGCCACGCCCCAGTTTGCGACTGGACCGAGCTTCATGGTGAGCCCGAAGAACGGCAGCATCGTATCGCAGGCGATCGTCGAGATCGCGTTGTCATTGCCCTTGATGGTCGCGGCCGCGAGCTGACCGCTCGCGCCCTCGAGCCCGGTGACCTGGCCGATCATCAGATCCATCTTGCGGTCAGCGACCAGCGCGCGCATTTGCTCGACACTGTGGGGCGCGGCGCGGAAATCGTCGCGTCGATGCAGCAACGTGATGCGCTTGGCGATCGGATGCAGATTGAGCGTCCAGTCGAGCGCGGAATCGCCGCCGCCGACGATCAGAATGGTCTTGTCGCGAAACTGCTCCATCTTGCGCACGGCGTAGTGCACCGACGTGCCTTCATAGGCCTCGATGCCGGGCACCGGCGGCCGCTTGGGCTGGAACGAGCCGCCGCCGGCGGAGATCACCACGACCTTGGCCTCGAACACCTTGCCCACATCGGTCTTCACGCGGAACAGCGGATCACCGATCTTCTCGATCGTCTCCACCATTTCGTTGAGATGGAAGGTCGGATTGAACGGCTTGATCTGCTCCATCAATTGATCGGTGAGGCCCTGGCCGGTGACGAAGGGAATGCCGGGAATGTCGTAGATCGGCTTCTCCGGATAGAGCTCAGCGCACTGGCCGCCGATCTTGTCGAGGATGTCGACCAGATGCGTCTTCATGTCGAGCAGGCCCAGTTCGAACACGGCGAACAGTCCGCAGGGACCCGCGCCGATAATCAGCACATCGGTTTTAATCGCTTCGCTCATATCCGCTTCTTTTCAGTTGAAATCGACTGGGGCGGCCACCGCCTGTCCAGCCATCAGGTGGCGCCGGATCGGGACATGCATAATAGGGGTAGAGGCTGGCGCGGCAACCCCTTGCCGAGCCTCGACAAGTCGGCTGTATGGGCTTGAAACTGACGGAGACCGCTCGTGAATGCCCCGATCCGCGCCGACGATACGCCGCGCCTGGAAGACTTCCCTTATCGCCTCACCGACAATGTGCGGTTTGCCGATCTCGATCCGAACGGGCACGTCAACAACGCGGTCTATGCCACCTATTTCGAGACCGGCCGCGTCACGCTGGTGAAGGACCGCAGCATGGGGCTGATGCCTCCCGGGCTCGGCTGGATCATGGTGCGCCTCGACATCCATTTCCGCGCCGAGTTGCACTGGCCCGGCAAGATCGATCTCGGGCTCGGCCTCGTGAAATTCGGACGGACCTCGACCGCCTTCGATCAAGTGGTGTTCTCGGAGGGAAAATGCGTGGCGTCGGCGCGGGCCGTTACCGTCATGATCGACGAGGCGACCCGCAGGCCAACGCCGTTGCCGGCCGAGGTCAAAGAGAATTTTCGACGCTGGGTTCGCCGCGGCGTGAATCCCGACGGCGACTAGAACTCTAGGCCTGCCGCTCCGGCGTCGACACGACGAGACCGTCGAGTTCGTCGGTCACCTTGATCTGGCAGGACAGCCGCGAGTTCGGCCGAACGTCGAAGCCGAAGTCCAGCATGTCCTCCTCCATCGGGGACGGAGGACCAACCTTCTCGCGCCAGGCTTCATCGACATAGACGTGGCAGGTTGCACAGGCGCAGGCCCCGCCGCATTCGGCTTCAATGCCGGGGATGGCGTTGCGGATCGCCCCTTCCATAACGGTCGCGCCGTTCTCGATCTCAATGGTGCGTTTCTCGCCGGAATGGTCGATAAAGTGGATTTTGGCCATGATCGCTCGTGCTGCCGGAGTGCGCCGGACAATGAATGGAAAGGTCCCCGGCAGTCCTATAACGGGTCGATCCCTGCAGCGCTAGCGGCGGCGGCCGAAAACCTGCTGGCCGGTCTGAGATGGGTCATTTGACGGCTTGCCGGCCCCTTCGAAGGGCGAGAGGCCTACGATCGATGCAGTATCAGGTCGATCGCGGCGCGCGCCTCGGCAATCGCGGTTCCGAGCTCGGCGAGCGGTTGGGACGGGTCGGAATGGCTGGACAGAGCCGTTTCCAGCCGCGCCGCGCTCTCGGCCACGCCAAAAGCGCCGATCGCGCGTGCCGATCCCTTAAGGGTGTGAGCGTGGGTTGCGGCCTCGGCCGACAACGCCGTCAATTCAGCCAAAATCCTGGCCGACTGCGTGGAGAACATCGCCAGCACTTCCCGCTCGAGACCTGGATCGCCCAGCGTCATGCGCCGGAGGTGCTCGAGATCGATCGGACCGTTGCCGGGCGCGAGCGGCGGCGATTGCGTCCATTCGACCCGTTCGAGATGAAGCGGCATGACCGGTCCCTGTCCTTTCCGCGGGACGGTTCCCGGCGGCTTATCGGGCTAGCCAATCATGAAACTGGTTAACGGATTGTTGTCAGGATGATCTGCAAATCGGCCCGATTTCGGACAAGTTCTCGACACAATCGGCGCGGTTGGGCCGGAATTTCGAATAGTCATAAGGCCTTATGGCTTAAAGCTGTTAACGATGATTAAGAAAGTATTAATCGCAAGCATTTCATTCGCATCGCTCAACCAATAGGATGTTTGCGGATGTAGCGGACAAGCCGCCGACGGGCACGCTTGCGTTCCGCATTGGGCACCGGCTCGAGCTTGCGGGGGGACGTTCGCACGCTCGCCGCGCGTAAAATAGTAGAGGGGTTAGACTGAACATGGCGAACACTCCCAAGAAGGTCAAAGATCCCACCGAAGTCGCGCTTTCTGCGATTCAGGAAGCCCTCAATATCAACGAACAGGCCGCCGAAAAGTCAGGCGCTACCGCCGAACAGGCGGCGGCACCGAGCCTTCCGGTAGCCTCGCCCGATTTCTCGGCTACATCATTCGAGCCCCGTCCCGAGCGCTCTGCATTCGATCCGATCGAAGAGCCGCGCGCGCCGCGCCGCGCCGCCAACGACGATCGCGAGACCATCGGCCAGCTCCTGCAGTCGCTGCGAAAGGGCCGCCCCGCCCGCAACGCCTTTCTGCTCGCATCGATCGCCGCCGGCGTCTGGCTCCTCGGCTGCATCATCCTCACCGTTGCCTTCCTGCCGTCGCTGCAGGCCGGGATGGCCCAGGGCAGCGGCGTCCTCATGTTCGCCGGCCTCGCCGCCCTCTTCCTGGCGCCGATCCTGCTGTTCTTCTTCCTCGCGAGCCTTGCCTGGCGCGGCCAGGAAATGCAGATGATCGCGCAATCGATGGCGCAGGTCGCGATGCGCTTCTCCGAGCCCGAAAACGCCGCCGCCGATTCCATGGTCACGGTCGGTCAGGCGATCCGCCGCGAGGTCGCAGCGATGGGTGACGGCGTCGAGCGTGCGATCGCGCGCGCCGGCGAGCTCGAAACCCTCGTCGCCAACGAGGTCGCGGCACTGGAACGCGCCTACTCCGACAACGAAGTGCGCATCCGCGCGCTGCTGCAGGACATCGCCCATCAGCGCGACAATCTGGTCGGCCAGGCCGAGCAGGTGCGCAGCGCGATCTCCGGCGTGCAGATCGACCTGCGCCATGACATCGCGCTGATCTCGGATGCGATTGCCTCGCGCGTCGACGAGGTGGCAAAGAGCATCACCAGCGCGCTGGAAGAGCGCGGCCAGCACATCACGACTGCGCTGGGCCATGCCGGTGACAACATGATCCTCGCGCTCGGCGAGCGCGGCGGCGACTTGCTCGACCGTCTCGAGGAAGCCAGCGCCGAGACGACCCGCGCCGTGCTCGAAGCGTCCGAACGGCTTACCACCAGCCTCAACTTCAAGACCGGCCACGTTCACGACGAATTCGCCGACCTGGCCGATCGCATCCACGAGATGCTGAACGAGCGCGTCGACCGCATCACGGGCGACTTCGAGCAGCGCTCGGCGGCCATTGTCGACGGCATCTCCGACCGCACCGAGCAGGTCCACGACTCGCTCAAGAACTCGGCCGACTCGCTGTTGCTGGAGCTCGAGCTGCGCAGCAACGATCTCGTCAACAAGATCGACGATGCCGGCAACCGTCTCGCCGGCCAGATCATGACGAGCGGCGACAAGGCGAGCGAGGCACTTGATGTCACCGTCAATTCGCTGGTCGCCAAGGTGGTGAGCCAGACCGAGACCGCGCACGACTCGCTGTCGCTGCAGATGAGCGCATTCGACGAGCTGGTGAAGAACCACGGCAGCGATCTCGCCGAGCGCTTCGCCCGCGACTCCGGCACGCTCGGCGCGCTGATCACGCGCCACATCTCGGAATTCGACCGCACGGTGAAGACTTTCGGCGGCGATATCGTCGAGCGCATGGGTCAGCGGACCCAGGACATCGCCGACAGCCTCAAGACCTATGTCGACACCTTCGATCACCGGGTCAGCTCGAACAGCGGCGAGATCACCGCCTCGCTCGACCAGCGCCTGCTGCAGTTCGAGACCACGCTCGGCGACCGCGTCACCAATCTCGACGCCTCGCTGGACGACAAGCTCCTGACCTTCGACAGCTCGCTTGCTAGCAAGATCGGCTCGCTCGACAGTTCGCTCGACGGCCGTCTCAGGTCGCTGGATGACACCATCGACGGCCGTCTGAAGACGCTCGAAGTCACCTTCGAGAGCCGTGCGAAGTCCGTCACCGACTCCATCGACTGCCATCTCGGCGCGCTCGCGACCTCGCTGACCGAAGGCGCCGCCCAGGCGATCCAGTCGATCGACTCGCGGCTCGGCCTGCTGACTACGACCCTGACCGAGGGCACCGTGCAGGCGATCGCCGCGGTCGACCATCGCATCAACGGCGTCAGTGAGACCATCAATGGCCATAGTGACCGCCTCGCCGAGACCATCAACGGCCATAGTGCGCGCCTGACCGACACCATCTCGGCGCGCTTCGTCGACGTCCAGCAGGGCATCGAAACCCGCGTCGGTGCGATCGCCAACGACATCGACACCCGCGTCGCGCAGTTCGAGGATCTGCTCGGCTCGCGTGTCGAAGCCGTCGCGGGCCGCATCGAGAGCAGCGGCCGCCAGGCGAGCGACGATTTGATGGCTCGCGCGGAGCTGCTGTCGTCGAGCATCAAGTCCCACGTCGAGGACGCCGAACGCTCGCTGACGAACCTCGTGGTCAACACCAGCGAGACCATCCAAACCGGTGCGCGCACCGCCCAGCAGGCGCTGCTCACCGTGTCCACGGACGTCGGGGCACAGCTCAAGCTGACGTCGTCCGAAGTCGAGGCCGTGCTGACTGCTGTCGGGACCAGCGCTGCCAATTCGATCCTCACCAGCGCCCGCGACGCGCAAGCCTCGCTGGTCTCCTCCTCCGACGACGTCGCCTCGCAGATCAAGGCCTTGTCGACCGATGTCGAGCGCACGCTGCAGGCCGCCGGCAGCGCCACCGCAGCCTCGGTGCTGTCGGGCGCCCGCGAAGCCCAGACCGCGCTGGTCACCGCCTCGGCCGAGGCCGCAAGCCAGGTCAAGTCGCTCGCCACCGACGTCGAGCATTCGCTGTCGATGGCCGGCTCCGCCGCCGCCGAAGCGATCATGACGGGTGCGCGCGAGGCTCAGACCACGCTGATCGCGACGTCGACCGACGTCACGGGCCAAGTCAAGTCGCTTGCCGGCGACGTCGAGCGCTCGCTCTCGATGGCCGGCACGGCCACTGCGGAAGCCGTGGTCGCTTCTGCCCGCGAAGCCCAGAGCACGCTGGCGGATGCATCCACGGAAGCCGCCAATCTGGTGCGCACGCTCGCAGCCGACGTTCAGCACTCGCTCACGACGGCTGGAACGGCCACCGCCGAGGCAGTCGTCGCAAGCGCGCGCGAGGCCCAGAGCACGCTGGCCGACGCATCCACCGAAGCCACCAGCCTGGTCCGCACCCTCGCCGCCGACATGGAGCGTTCGCTGTCGTTGGCCGGCTCCGCGACGGCGGAGGCCATCACCGCCGGAGCGCGTGACGCCCAGAACACGCTGATCAACGCATCGGCGGAGGCTGCGAGCAAGGTGACGGCACTTGCCGCCGACGTCGAGCGTTCGCTGTCGTTGGTCGGCTCCACGACCGCCGAAGCCATCACCGCCAGCGCCCGCGAGGCGCAGGGCACTCTTGTGTCCGCGTCCTCGGACGCCGCCGACCACGTCAAGTCGCTGGCGATCGACGTCGAGCGCACCTTGACCGCCGTCGGCGCCAATACCGCCCAGGCCATCCTTGGCAGTGCCCGCGAAGCCCAGACTTCGTTCGCAGCGACCTCGACCGAGGCGGCAAGCCAGATCCGCGAGATCTCCGCCGAGATCGAGCGCACGCTGACCACGGCCGGTGCGGAGACTGCGCAGGCCATCCTCGGCAGCGCCCGCGAGGCCCAGAACTCGTTCTCGGCGACCTCCGCCGATGCCGCCAACCACATCCGCACGCTATCGGCCGATATCGAGCGTTCGCTCGGCGCGGTCACGGCCAAGACCACCGACAACATCCAGACTTCGGCGCAGAACGCGCAGGCGGCGTTGGTCAACATGTCCAGCGAGGTCTCGACCAAAGTCAAGTCGACCGCAGCCGATATCGAACGTTCGGTGCTGTCTGCCTCGAGCGCGTTCGGCTCGGCGATGACCGGCAAGACCGACGAAATCGTCACCTATGTGCAGCAACAGACCGACCGTCTGTCGCAGATGGTCGACAGTCGCCGGGGCGCGCTGGTCGAGGCGCTCACCGCCAAGACCACGCATCTTGCGACCGACATCGATCGCGCCACAGCCGACGCGCTGAAGGCGATCGAAGCCCGCGGCCAGGCGTTCTCGCAGTCGATGGCGGCGCACGGCAGCGACGTCGCGCGCAACATCACCTCCGCCGGCGACCAGGCGACCGGCGCGGTGGCGAAGTCGCTCAAGGACCTCGAGCAAGCCTCGCGCGCGGCGATCGATCAGTCGCGTCAGGTCTCGATCTCGGCGGTCACCGAAATGCAGGAAACCAGCAAGATCCTGCGCACCGATACGGTGGCGCTGTTCGAGCGGCTGCGCGAGGGCAACATCCTGCTGCAGGAAGTGCTGACCGGCGCTCACGACAACCTCAACTCTCTGGAGCGTGCGCTGGTAACCCGCGTGGCCGACTTTGTCTCCGCGATGAACGATGTCACCTCGCGGAACGGCATCGCGACCCAGGCCCTCGAAGACCAGCTCACGGTGTTCAACGGCAAGACGAGCAAGGCGCTGGAGGACCTCGGTGAGCTATCAAGCCAGTTCGAGACGCATGGAAAGGCGCTGATCGACGCGGCTGCCATGGTCGAGCAGGCCAATCGCTCCACGACGGCGTCCGTCAACGAGCGCAAGTCGGCGCTGGAATCGCTGATCACCACCATCGATCTGCGTACCACCGATCTCGACCAGCGGCTGTCGCGCTTCACCGGCCTGCTCGATGAGTCGCTTGCTGCGGCTGAAGAGCGTGCCCGCGACATCGCTCGCGTGGTGGCGGAGACCGCCGGCGCCGGTTCGGCGACGATCAGCCGGCAATTCGAGGCGGTGCGGCTTGCGGCCGAAAACGAGCGTCAGCAGACGATTGACGCCATGAACGACCTCTACCAGCAGAGCAACGCCGAGACCGATGCGATGTTCAAGGAATCGACGGAGAAGTTCTCCGCGATGGTCACGGCGATGAAGCAGATGGCGACCGAGATGCACAACGAGCTCGAAGCCACCCGCAACGAGCTGCGCCGCGGCGTGCTCGAAATGCCGCAGGAGGCCGCCGAGAACACCGCGCAGATGCGCAAGGTGATCGTCGACCAGATCGAGGCGCTGGCCGAGCTCAACCGCATCGTGGCTCATCATGGCCGCGGGCTCGACGTCGTCAGCGGCAATCGCGCCAGCGTTCGCGAAGAACCGCTGGTGGCGGCGGCCGGTGGCGGTGGCCGCGGCGAAGTGCGCATGCGTGACAACGGCAACAGCGCGTCGACGCTGCCGCCGCCGGACCTAGGCATGCAGAATTTGGGCATGCCGTCCTCACACCGCACCGAAGCGCCGCCGGTCAGCCCGGCAGGCCCCGACAACGGCCGCGGCGATGGCTGGCTGTCGGACCTGCTCAACCGCAGCGACGCTACGCCCCCCGTCCCAGGCCGCGAGGCACAACGGCCCCGCCCGGCGCCGCAGGCCGCCACCAATCCGCTGGAGTCGCTGTCACTCGACATCGCGCGACTGATGGACCGCAATCTGGCCGCCGAAATGTGGGATCGCTACCAGCGCGGCGAGAACAAGGCGTTCAACAAGCGCCTCTACACGCCGGCCGGCCAGAAGGCCTTCGACGAGGTGGCTCGGAAGTATCGCTCCGACCGCGGCTTCAAGCAGACGGTCGACCGCTACATCGCCGAGTTCGAGCGCCTGCTCGACGAGGTCGCCCGCGACGGCCGGGACCCGCACGAACTGCGCAGCCATCTGATCTCGGAGACGGGGCTGGTCTATACGCTGCTTGCGCACGCGGCCGGGCGGCTGGGGTGAATTGGCGAGTAGCGAGCGGCGAATAGCGAATGGAAAACGGAGGCCGGAAGGCCTCCGTTTTGTCCGCTCGGTCGTCATGCCAGCGCAGGCGGGCAGTACGCCGCGGCCTCTCGATCAAGCTCTGACGTCTCTGGAATACTGGATCACCCGCATGCGCGGGTGATGACACCGCGCTGTTTGAAACGTGAACTTGGCACTGCCACTGTCATTGCGGGTTCGGACCGACGCGACATCGCCGACCTGGAACTCAGCCACTGTCTTCCAGGAGCGATAGCGACGAAGGCGATCCATCCTGCCGAGCAAGCAGTGCAATGGATTGCTTCGCTTCGCTCGCGATGACGAAAGCTATTCGCTATTCGCCAAGCACCGTTCGCGCATCACCGCCGCCGTGGCCCAGGCGGTGCGGGGGCTGGTGCAGGCTCAGGCGCGTTGTTGCTACCGCCGAAGATCACCCGGCTCGGGTTGCGATCGAAATTGTTGACGGCGCGGCTGATGTCCGACAGCGTCCTGCGACCGTCGAGGATCAGAGCATTGGAGCGTTTGTCGAGATCGTCGGCAAGCTCGCGGATCGACTTCACCATCAGATTGAGCTCACCGCCATTATTGCCGCCGGCGATCGCGTTCAGCCCGAGCATCAGGTTGTCGGCCTTGCCCATCACGCCGTCGACCTTGAGCATGACGTTGTCGATCTTCTCGGAGTTGCGCGCCAACGCTGAAGTGAAGGTCTCGAGGTTCTTGAGCGAATTCTTCACCGATTCCTGATTGTCGGCGACGATGCGATTGACATTCTGCAGCGTGGCGCGGATCGCCTCGGTGACGTCCTGCAGGGAGTTGGGGTCGGCGGTGAGCACCGGGATGCCGTCCTCGTCGAGCGGCACCGGCGCGGCCGCCTCCTCGCCGCCGCGCAGCGAGATCGCAGCGACGCCGGTGAGCCCCTGGAATTCGAGGCCGACATGGGTGTCCTTGCGGATCGGGGCATTGTTCTCGATCATCGCCAGCGCGATCACGCGGCGCGGATTGTCGAGCTTGACCGAGATCACCTCCCCTATCCGGATACCATTGAAATTGACACTGCCACCGTTGCGCAGGCCTGACGCCGGACCTTCGAAGACCACCCGCAAGGGACTGCGCTGCTTGGTGGTGTGCAGGCTCTGGAACCAGAGCACGAAGCCGAACGCGGCTGCGATCACCGCCAGCGTGAACGCTCCGATCAGCACGTAGTTCGCCCGCGTTTCCATCAATCGGCTCCTAGGCTCTCACGCAGCCAGCCTGCGTCGGAGCCCGTCGAATTGCTCTGTGGCGCATAATCTGGTCCGAAAACCGGTCTTCGCATTTCGGGATCATGCGCTAGCCACAACGGCGCGGGCACGCTTGCCGTTGAAGTATTGCTGCAGCCAGGGATGCTGGGATGCCTTCATGTCGGCGATCGATCCTGCAGCAATGATCTTACCGTTCCCTAAAACGGCGATACGGTCGCACGCGGTATACAGGCTGTCGAGATCGTGGGTTACCATGAAAACGGTCAGCCCCAAAGTACGCTGCAAGGTGCGCACCAGCTCGTCGAATTCGCCGGCGCCGATCGGATCGAGGCCTGACGTCGGCTCGTCCAGAAACACCAGTTCGGGATCGAGCGCGAGCGCGCGCGCCAGCGCCACGCGCTTGATCATGCCGCCGGACAATTCCGACGGATAGCGGTCGGCGACCTCCGCCTTCAGGCCGACCATCACGAGCTTGGCGACCATGATCTCGTCGAGCAGTCGCTGCGAGACACGTAGATATTCGCGCACCGGAAACTGGATGTTCTGGCGCACAGTGAGCGATGAGAACAGCGCCCCCTGCTGAAACAGGATGCCCCAGCGCCGCTCGACGCCGCGCCGCTCAGCGGTACCAGCGGCATCGAGATCGATCCCGAACACCTCGATGCGGCCGGAAACCTTTGGCACGAGGCCGATAATGGTGCGTGTCAACACCGACTTGCCGGCCCCCGACGGACCGACGAAGCCGAGGATCTCACCGCGTTTGACGTCGAGATTGAGGCCATCGAGCACGCGGGTCTTGCCGAATTGCACAGTGATGTCGCGGACCCGAATGATGGCGTCGTCTGCCTGCTCCGGCATGATCAGATCCCGATCGATGCGAAGAAGATCGCGAATACGCCGTCCATCACGATCACGAAGAAAATCCCTTTCACCACCGACGAGGTGGTGTGCTGCCCGAGCGATTCCGCCGAGCCTTGCACCGCAAGCCCCTCGACGCAGGCCACGATACCGATCACGGCGGCCATGACCGGCGCCTTGACGAGGCCGACGATGAAATGATCGATCGATATGGCGTCACGAAGGCGGAGCAGGAAGGCCTCCGGATCGATGCCACCGTAGAGCCAGGCCACCAGACCGCCGCCATAGAGCGCGGCCATCGCGCCGAGGAAAGCCAGGATCGGCATCGCCAGCACCAGCGCAAGCATGCGCGGCAGGATCAGGACCTCGATCGGATCGAAGCCCATGGTGCGCAGCGCGTCGATCTCCTCCCGCATCTTCATCGAGCCGAGTTCAGCGGTGTAGGCCGAACCGGAACGGCCCGCCACCATGATCGCGACCAGCAGCACGCCGATCTCGCGCAGCACCAGCACGCCGAGCATATCGACGACAAAAATGTCGGCGCCGAACTGGCGGAAATGAAAAATGCCCTGCTGCGAGATGATACAGCCGATCAGGAAGGTGATCAGCACCACGATCGGCACCGCGCGCCAGCACACCTGCTCGAGGTGATGCACCGTCGAGGTCAGACGGAAGCTGCGCGGATGGATCAGCACCTTGCCGGACGCGGCGATCACGGCGCCGAGCATATCGACCAGGCTGACGATCGTGCCACCGATGCCGACCACGGTGCGGCCGATCTGCTCCAACATGACCGTGATCGAGAGCGGCTCGCTGTCAGCCCTGGGCGCCGCGCCGACGCGGCGGACCTCGTCCACCAGGCTGGAATAGTTGGCGGAGAGGCCGGCGATCATGGCCTCCGTGGAGGTGTCGCTGAGGCTGCGGCGCAACCGCTCGATCAGCCAGGCGCCGAAGGTGTCGAGGCTGGAGATCTGGGAGACGTCGATGAAGATATGCGGACGGCTGCCGCGCAGCCTCTCGGCATCCGAGACAATCCGCTCCAGCGCCGGAGCAAAGCGGGCTGTCCAGCTTCCCGCCGCACACAACGCCAGTCCCTCGCCTTGGGCTATCCGCTCCAGTGTCGGGTCGCCGCTCACCTTTTTTGCCTACCCCTCGGCTGCTTGGCCTGCATGTTACCGGCGCGGCCGGGCCGGGTTGTCGAATCTGCCACTAACCAGCCATAATTGATCGCAGGTCGCAAGCATACGGTCCAGGAAATAGTAGACTTTTAAATGACTTCCACCCCACTCCGCGTAATTTCCCTGAGCGCCCGGATCGAGCGCTGGCCGATCGCCGGTAGCTTCACGATCAGCCGGGGCGCCAAGACCGAGGCTGTTGTCGTGGTGGCCGAGGTCCGCCAGGACGGCCTGACCGGCCGCGGCGAATGCGTGCCCTATCCCCCGCTACGGCGAGACACCGGAGGCGACCCTGGGGGCCATCCAGGCCATGCAGGAGCCGCTTGCCGGCGGCCTCGACCGCGACGCTCTGCAGGCCAGGATGCCCGCGGGCGCCGCCCGCAACGCACTTGACTGCGCGCTATTGGACCTCGAGGCCAAGCGTGCAGGCAGGCGCATCTGGGACCTGCTCGGACGGCCTGCGCCCGAGGCCCGCACCACCGCCTATACGATCTCGCTCGGAACCCTCGAGGCGATGGCCGAGGCCACCGTCAGGGCCGCGCACCGTCCGCTGCTCAAGATCAAGCTCGGTGGCGATGGCGACGGTGCGCGGATTGCCGCTGTGCGCCAGGCGGCACCTGCCTCCGAATTGATCGTCGACGCCAACGAGGCCTGGACCGAGGGCAACCTTGCCGCCAACCTTGCGGCCTGCGCCGAAGCCGGTGTCACCCTGGTCGAGCAGCCGCTGCCGGCCGGCAAGGACGAAGCCTTGGCCCGGATCACGCGCCCGGTCCCGGTTTGTGCCGACGAGAGCGTACATGACCGCGCCTCGCTCGAGGGCCTGCGCGGCCGCTATGATGCCGTCAACATCAAGCTCGACAAGACCGGCGGGCTGACCGAGGCATTGGCCATGGCGGACGCCGCCCGCGCGCTCGGCTTCGAGATCATGATCGGCTGCATGGTCGCGACCTCGCTGGCGATGGCCCCGGCGATGCTGATCGCGGAGGCCGCGCGTTTCGTTGACCTCGACGGCCCGCTGCTGCTGGCGCGCGACCGTGATAACGGCCTGCGCTACGACGGCAGCCTCGTCTATCCCCCGGACGCCGCGCTCTGGGGATGATGCGTGAACCGCCTGCGGGACAGCCACATCACGAGCCCGCCCGCCGCCCCCATCGCAGCCATCATGTCGTAGACGCCCAGTCCGTAGCGCGTATAGACCATGCCGCTTAGGATCGACGTCGTGCTCGCGACGATGCCGCCACACGCGGTGAGGTAGCCCTGTCCGCGCGCCATCACATGGGGCGGCACGTGATGCACCATCAGGCCCATGATGCCGACCTGCGTCAGCCCGAAGGTCAACCCGTGCGCAAGCTGCACGACTGCAAGGATCGCAAGCGGCGGATCCTGCGCGGTGATGGTCCAGCGCGCCACCGCGCTGGCGCCCGCGATCACTACCAGCGTCGCTGACGGCAGCGTGAAACGCGGCGACAGTGCGAACAGCACGATCTCGGCGAGAACGCCGATCACCCACAGGCCCGCGATCGTCAGGCCGCTGAAGCCGGCCTGCCGCCAGGCGATCGATGCGAAGATGTAATAGGCGGAGTGGCTGCTCTGGATCAACGCCGAGGATACGATGATCGCCAGGAAGCCTGGATCGCGCAGAAGCTTCCGTGCGCCGGCCGTGGGCGCGGTCGCGGCCGCCGGCCGGTCGAGTGGCCGCAGCGTCGAGGCGACCATCGCCGTGACGACGGTCATGGCCGTGATGATCCAGATCAGGTGAGGCTCGGCGACATAGCCGAGCAGCAGGCCGCTCGCGAGCGCGCAGGCCACGAACGCGGTCGATCCCCACAGCCGCAGCGGTCCATAGCTGAGACCGTAACGCGTCACACCGCGCAGCGCGTAGGCATCCGTCAACGGCACCATCGGCGTCCAGACGCAGCACGTCAGCGCATAGACCAGCAGCACGAACCAGGGCTGGTGCTGGCTGCCAATCACGATGAATCCGAACGCGGTCGCAAAGCCCGTAAGCACGATCGCGCCGCGCAGCATCTGGCGGCGTTCCGCCGCAGCGGTGACCAGCGGCAATACGGTGAAACGCGTCACCGGCGGCACCGCCGTGATGATGCCGATCCAGGTGGCATCGATGCCGATCGCCTTCAGCCACACCGTGAAAAATGGCAGATGGACGCCCGTCATCCCGAACAGCGTGGCGTAGAATGCCGCCAGGCTCCTGGCGAATCGCCGCGACGCAACCTTGGCTGCGATGGGGATTTGTGATTCGGATGGCATCAATTCAATTGCGATTCGCGCGATATCGTGATGATCGTTAGCGTAACGCGCGGTGATTTGCGCGAAGAGATTGTGATGGCCGAAGAAGCATTCGCCCTGTCGCCGATTTCCGCCCGCGCGGCCCAGCCGAGCGAGGAGGACTATGCCGCGATCAGCGAGGCCTTCATGGAGACTTCGCGGGGGCGCTGGTTCCTCGGCGAGTATGCCAAGCGCAACCGCAACGCCGATACCCGCATGGTGCTCGACGCCGTGGCGAGGATCGAGGAGAGCCTGGCCGCGCAGCGACAGGCGGCCGCAGACGCCTTCAGGGACGAGCAGCTCCAACAGGCGCTGGCCGCCTTGCACGGTGCGGTCGAGGCCGTGCAGGCCTCCGCTATTGCCGCGCTCGATGACGTGAGCTTCGAGCAGAGGCTCGCGCCGATCCGCAAGGGCGTAAGGGTGATCCGGGAAATCTCGTGGCGGCTGCGCGAGATCGGCAACGATGGCCGGATCTGCGACATCATGGATTCGCAAGCCAGCGCCATCGAGGCCGGCGCCGCCCAGATCTCACTCGGCGAGGCCAAGACGGTCGTGGACGCGGCATTCGCTGCACTGACCCGTCGGCTGACCGAGTTCAACGCCGATGAGGCGGCCGCGCCCCCGACGGAATCGGCTATTGCCGAGGCCCCGGTCGTGGAGACGCCGGCAGCGTCGCCCTCACCAGCCCCCGCGGCCGATAGCGCCCAGCCCGAAGACGCTGTACGTGCCGCCGCCGAGACGTCACACGCCTCCGAAGACGCATTCGCAAAAGCCGAGGCCGCCTTGGCGGAAGCCGAGGCTGCCGAAGTTGCCCGCGTCGCCGATAAGGCCGCCGCCGACGCGCAGGACGAAGCGGTGCTCGACCTCATTGCCATGGAGATGGGCGCGCCCGATCCAATCGACGATGACGAGGCGATGCTGGTCGCAGAGATGCGCGCCGCTGAAGCGATGGCAGCCGAGCCCGAGATTGCTGCGCCGGCGCTGAACGCGGAGCTGGATCAGGCGGCCGACCCAGCGCCGGAGCCCTCACGGACCCCGGAGCCAATGCTCGAACCGCAACCGGCGGCCGATGCGCGGATTGCGCAGGCGCCTGCGAACCCGGCAGCAATGCAAGCCGACATCGAAACGATCCCGGCTCCCGCGACCGACGTCTCGCTGGGCTCGACGATCATCGCCAGCGGCCTCGTGAAAAGGCCGAGCGCCGCGGCCAACGACCCGCTCGCGCCGATCCGCCGCATGAGCCAGGCCGAGAAGATGGCGTTGTTCTCCTAATCTCCCGCGGCTTCATGCGCTGACAACAACGATCGCCACAAATGGCAATGGGCAGAGCGGCCAACGCTCTGCCCATGTCAATTTGATCCGAGTGTCTCAGGCCACCAGCTTGGCGAACAGCTCCGCGTCGACATTGCCGCCCGAGAGCACGATGACGACGTTCTTGCCCTTGGCGTCGATCCGCCCCGCCAGCAACGCTGCGAGCCCGACCGCGCCGCCAGGCTCGACCACGAGCTTCAGCTCGCGATAGGCGAAGGCGACTGCAGCGCCAACTTCGTCGTCGGAGGCGCTCACGCCGGTCGCCAAAAGCTTGCTGTTGATCGCGAAGGTGAGCTCGCCCGGCATCATCGCCATCAGTGCGTCGCAGATCGTGCGCCCCGCCACCGGATGCGCCTCGCGATGCCCGACCTTGAGCGACAGCGCATGGTCGTCATAGCCCGCGGGCTCGGCGACGATCACCTGGGCCTGCGGAAATTTAGCCTTCACCGCGGTGGCGACACCTGCGATCAACCCGCCGCCGGAGGCCGGCGCCACGACGATGTCGGGCGCGAGCCCGAGCGCCGTCATGTCTTCGGCGATCTCGCGGCCGGCGGTGCCCTGCCCTGCGATCACGAAAGGATCGTCATAGGGACGCACCAGCGTGGCGCCGCGCTTGCTGGCGATGCCGTTGGCAATCGCCTCGCGGTCGTCGCGATCGCGGTCGTAGAGCACGACCTCGGCGCCATAGGACTTGGTCCGCTCGCGCTTGGTGACGGGAGAGTCGGCAGGCATCACGATGGTCGCCTGCATGTTGAGGATCTTGGCTGCGGCCGCGACGCCCTGGGCATGATTGCCCGACGAGAACGCGACGACGCCGCCACCGCGCGCTCCTTGCGGGATCGAAGCGAGCTTATTGAAGGCGCCGCGAAACTTGAACGATCCGGTCCGCTGCAGCATCTCGGGCTTGAGGAAGACCTTGGTGCCGACCCGTTCGTTGAGAACGGGAAAGGTCAGGAGCGGCGTACGCACCGCGAACGGCGCGACGACCCTTGCGGCAGCATCGATATCCGCGGCAGCGACGGGCGGGTTTGTGGCGTTTTCCATCATCCGCAATTTCTATCGCGGCGGCGGACGGCCCCGCAAGACGCTTTGGCGTGAGGCCGGCAACGTGAGGTCGGTCAGCGCGGCGTCGGCTGGGTGGCCGGCAGGGCACTGAAATGGTGCCCTTCGGCGCCGAACTCGACGGTTTCGCCCTCGCCGTCCCGCACCACCGGCCAGACGCTCATGGCGCGGTCGATGAACACCCGCGCGGAAGCCTGCCAGGTGTGGAGCGCAGCAAAATCAACGCACGCCTGCCGTGGGATGCTCAACGCCTCCAGGCAGGCGTGGCGCAAATCCTCGTCGAGCACGCCGACCGGAGCCGCCCCGATCACGTCGAGGGGGCCGGTGACTGGAAAAGCGGCAACCGGTAGGCCGCTGGCCAGCGCCTCGAGCAGGACAAGGCCGAACGTGTCCGTCCGGCTCGGGAAGACGAACACGTCGGCGGCCGCGTAGATCTCGGCCAGTTCCTCGCCATGGCGCGCGCCGAGAAACACGGCTTCCGGATATTTTCGCTCCAGCGCCGCGCGTGCGGGCCCGTCGCCGACCACAACCTTGGTGCCGGGCAGATCGAGATCGAGGAAGGCCTCGAGATTCTTCTCCACCGCCACGCGGCCGACGCTGAGATAGACCGGCTGCGGCAGACAGAGGTCGACGTCGCGCGGATGGAACAGTGCGGTATCGACACCGCGCGACCACAGCACCACGTTGCGGAAACCGCGCAACCGCAATTCGCCGGCCAGCGCCGGTGTCGCCGCCATCACCGCCTGGCTCGACTTGTGGAACCAGCGCAGCGCGCGCCAGATCCAGGATTCCGGGACAGGTGACCGCGCCGAGACATATTCGGGAAAGCGGGTGTGGAAGCTCGTCGTGAACGGCAGGCCGCGCTTGCGGCAATAGCGGCGAACGGACAGCCCGATCGGCCCTTCGGTGGCGATGTGGATACTGTCGGGCTTGGCCGCTTCGATCAGGCTGGCGACCTTCGCCCGATACGGCAGGGCCAGTCTCAGATCGCGATAACTCGGCATCGCGAAGGTGCGGAACGATTCCGGCGTCAGGAAGCTCACCTCGACGCCCAGTGATTTCGCCGCTTGCGCCATCATGGTCAGCGTGCGGACAACCCCGTTGACCTGGGGATGCCACGCATCGGTCGCGACCAGGATATGCGTCATGCAGCGCGTGCCGTTACTCGCGGAACCGGCGCGATGCGGCGCAGCGGGTCGGTCCAGGTGATGATCTCGAAGCGGCCGTCCTCATGCTCGGCGAGCGCGGTGCAACTCTCCACCCAATCGCCGCAGTTCATGTAGCGGATGCCGTGCTCGTCATGGATGGTCGCGTAGTGGATATGGCCGCAGATCACGCCGTCGCAGCCGTGACGGCGCGCCTCGCCCGCAAGCGTGGCCTCGAACGCACCGATATAGTTCACCGCTTTCTTGACCTTCAGCTTGGCCCATTGCGACAGCGACCAGTAGGGTACGCCGAACATCCTGCGGAAGAAGTTCACGAAGCGATTCATTTGGATCGCGAAGTCGTAGGCCTTGTCGCCGAGATGAGCGAGCCAACGCGCGTTCTGCACCACGAGATCGAAGATGTCGCCGTGGATCACGAGATAGCGCTTGCCATCGGCGCCGGTGTGGACCGTATTCTCCACGACGTCGATGCCGCCGAAATGCGTGCCGTAATATTTGCGCAGAAATTCGTCGTGGTTGCCCGGGACGTAGATCACCTTGGCGCCCTTGCGTGCCTTGCGCAGCATCTTCTGCACGAAGTCGTTGTGGGTCTGCGGCCAGTACCAGTTCGACTTCAGCGCCCAGCCGTCGACGATATCGCCAACGAGATAGATCGTGTCGGCATCGTGAGAGCGGAGGAAGTCAAGCAGGCGGTCGGCTTGCGACCCGCGGGCTCCGAGATGGACGTCGGAGATGAACAAAGTGCGAAAGCGCCGCTCGGGGCTTTCTTCACTCAAGGAGTCACTTCCCATGCCGGTGCACCTAACAGATTCCTGTGACAAGGCGATGACGATCCCCGCGACCGAAGGCCCTGGAAAAAGTTAACGAGAATCAGTTGCACGCCCCTTCTCTGCCGATAACAGCGGCGTGCGACAATCTGGCGACATGGGCGATCGCGGCTGTGTGGGACAGCCGCTGTGTTGCCTGCATGTCGCGACGGAACAAATGGGCGGCCGCCGTTGCAATGACCCTCGATGCGTGGCCCGGATGCAGCGAAGCGCAATCCGGGGTTCGCTCCATCCGAAGCTACGCAGCTTCAATAATACTTGTGAAAGTGATGCACGGGCCCGTGGCCGCGTCCGACGGTGAAACGATCCGCCGCGGCGATAGCAGCCGTGATCCACGCTTTGGCGTTGCGCACGGCGGTCTCCATGTCTTCGCCCCTGGCCAAACCGGCAGCGATCGCCGATGACAAGGAGCAACCGGTGCCGTGCGTGTTGGCCGTTGCGATCCGCGGTGCGGCCAGTGCGACTGTGCGTTGGCCGTCGATCAGATAGTCGACACTTTCGGCACCTTGCGCGTGGCCACCCTTGACCAGCACGGCGCGGCAGCCCATCGTCAGCAGTCGCCTGCCTTGCTCTGCGACAGCGGCCTCGCCCTCCGCGACCGGCTCGTTCAGCAATGCCGCAGCTTCCGGCAGATTTGGTGTGATCAGCGATACGCGCGGAATCAACATAGTCTTGAGCGCATCGACCGCCTCCGCCGCCAGCAGGCGGTCACCCGAGGTCGCGACCATCACAGGGTCGAGCACGACGTGGCGTGGCGCCCAGCGCTTCAGCCCCTCGGCGATCGCCGCAATGGTCTCGGCCTGTGCCACCATGCCGATCTTGACCGCGCCGACGGCGAGGTCGGAGAACACCGCATCGATCTGTGCGGCGACGAACGACGCGGGCACCGGATGGATGCCGCTGACCCCGCTGGTGTTCTGCGCCGTCAGCGCCGTGATCACGGAAGCGCCATAGACCCCGAGCGCGGCAAAGCTCCTCAGATCGGCCTGAATGCCCGCGCCGCCGGAGGAATCCGAGCCGGCGATGGTGAGCGCAATCGGCGTCATGTTGCAGCGTCGGCTGTTGATGCGAACGGGATCATGGCCTGTCCTAGCCCGGCCACCCAATGGCGGCAAGTTCGCGTGACCGTACCGCGACTTGACCCTGACTTGGACCCTGACTTGGCCTTGCCTTGACCGCCCGTTTTTGGCCTATAGTCGCGGAAATCCCCGGAGACACAGCGATGGTTCCTTTCTTCGTCCAGATCAAATGCAAGCTCGGCCAATCCTACACCGTCGCCAACGCGCTGGCGGAAGCCGAGATCGCCTCCGAGATCTATTCCACCGCGGGCAACTACGACCTCCTCGTGAAGTTCTACGTCGACCACGACACCGACATCGGCCATTTCATCAATGAGAAGGTGCAGGTGATCCCGGGCATCCAGGATACCCTCACCATCATCACCTTCAAGGCGTTCGGAACGAAGTGAGATTCGCATCTGTCGAGGCGATGGCTGAGGCGACTACGCCGGCGCGAAGGCCGCCCGAAACGTTCGCGCCTCAGGACTCCTCCGCAGACTTTTTCTTCGGTGGCCGCGGCGGCCCTTCGACCGGCGGCAGCGACTTGATGTAGTCGGCGATCGCATCGAGATCGGGGTGCGAGAGCTGCGAAGTGTTGCGGATCACGCGCACCATGGAGCCACCGGCACTGTCGCCATCCGGCGTCTGGCCGGTCTCGAGGAAGTAGGCGATATCCTTCGCGCTCCAATCCGACAGCCCTTTTTGCGTGATGTTCGGCACCCAGCCCTCGCCTTCGGGATTGGGACCCCCGGCAAAGCGCTGCGCGCCGACGATGCCGCCGAGGACATTCCGCGGGCTATGGCACTCGGCGCAATGGCCGAAGCTATTGACGAGATAGGCGCCGCGATTCCATTGCGGCGAGCGGCCTGCATCGGCCACGGGCGGCTGGCCGTCCATGAACAGCCATTTCCAGACGCCGATATTGCGGCGGATGTTGAACGGGAACGGCAGGTCATGGTCGCGCACCTTTCCAGCGACCGCGGGTAACGTCTTCAGATAGGCAAACAGATCGCGCACGTCGTTGATCTTGGCGTGCCGATACGACGGATAGGGAAACGCCGGGAAGTAGTGCGTCCCCGACGGCGAGATGCCCTTCATGACCGCGGTGACGAAGTCAGCTTCGGTCCAGCGGCCGATACCGTCGTTCGGATCGGGTGAGATGTTCGGCGCATAGAAGGTGCCGAACGGCGACGGGATGGCAAGGCCGCCGCCGAGCTTGGTTCGGTCGTCCTGCTTCGGCACGGCATGGCAGGAGGAACATCCACCTGCATTGAACGTTGTGAGCCCGTTGGCCAAATCAGGCTGGTAGGCGGGCAGCGCGCTCGCGGCAACGGTCGCGGGGATCGTCAGCCACCAGAACACGCCAAAGCCGGCGATGCCGGCCACGATGGCCAGCAGGAGAATTCGTCGCAGCATTCACTGATCCGTCGTTGAGCCCATCATCTGTCGGCTAGTATGAACGCAAGGCTGCGCATATGCTTCCATCAAATTTCGCGCGCTGAAGTTGATTTAGGGAATAAATCCGGACGGCTGCTGTTTTGAGGCTGATACCGTCGTTTGATGTCAACAGGGAGAAAACCATGCCGAACAAAACCATGCTTGCCGCGCTGACGTTGAGTGCCGCGGTCGCCTTCACCGGCCCCGCCTTCGCCGAGAAGCTGAAGGCGACGCTGAGCGGCAAGTCCGAAGTACCGCCAACCACCAGCACGGGCACCGGCACGGCCGACATTAATTACGACGCCGCGACCAAGAAGCTGACCTGGAAGCTCTCCTATTCCGGCCTGACCGGCCCCGCCACCGCCGCACATTTCCATGGCCCGGCCGAATCCGGCAAGAACGCCGGCGTCGCAGTCGCGATCCCGAATGCAGGCTCGAACCCGGCGGAAGGCAGCGCCACGCTCACCGATGCACAGGCCGCCGACCTGCTCGCCGGCAAGTACTACGTCAACGTTCACACCGCGGCGAATCCGGGTGGCGAGATCCGAGGTCAGGTGACGAAATAGATCAGGCAACGAAGTAACTCGACCAAACCAAAAAAGGCCGACACAACAGAAAGGGCAGACGCTTCGCCGCGTCCGCCCTTTTTCAATCGCGAAGGATCAGCCCTTCTTGATGCGGTAGGTCTCGTGACAGCCACCGCATTGCTTGCCGACGACAGTCAGCTCCGCCTTCAGCGCGTCGAGATCTTTGATCTTGCTTTTCGCATCGGCGACGACCTTGGCAAAACTCGCAATGTGGGACTCGAAGCCCGCCTTGTCTTCCCAGATTTTTGACGAGGGAGAGTAGTCCCCCTCGAACTTCAGGCCCTTGATGCTCTCGGGGAACAGCGTTGGAAGTCTCTTGGCGGTTTCTTCGAACTGGGCCATTGCGGCATTGACGGTCGATTGGTCGTAGGGCTTCTCGCCCTTGACCATCGCCACCAGCGCGCCCGCGTTCTTGCCGTTGTCCTTCATCATGGCCTGGGTGGTTTTGACCTGGTCCTGCTGCGCAACGACCGCACCGGCACTGACCGCAAGCACCGCTGCAACAACGACGATCCGCTTCATCGGCTAAATTCCTCGATACAGTTTATGCCGGTCCACAGTCTGTGGCCGGCTTGTTTGCAAACACCGCAGGCAGACATTCATTCCGCCTGCGGCGCTTTGTCAGAGCTTGTGCTGACGTTGTGCTTCACGGATCGCGATCCAGACGCGCTCGGGCGTTGCAGGCATATCGATGTGGTCGATCTTGTATTCGCGCCACAGCCCTTCGACGATCGCGTTAACAACCGCCGGGCACGAGCCGATCGCACCGGCCTCACCCGCCCCCTTCACGCCAAGCGGATTGGTCGTGCAGGGCACGTTGTGGGTCTCGAACACGAAGGACGGGCCGTCGGAGGCGCGCGGCATCGCATAGTCCATGAACGTGCCGGTGACGAGCTGACCATCGGTTGCGCTGTAGACCGCCCGCTCCATCAACGCCTGACCGATGCCCTGCATCGCGCCGCCATGCACCTGGCCCGCGAGCAACAGCGGATTGAGCGTGACGCCGAAATCGTCGACGATGACGTAGTTGATGATCTTGATGATGCCGGTGGCCGGATCGATCTCGACCTCGGCGAGATGCGTGCCGTTCGGATAGGTGCCGTCGGCGCTCGAGAAGGTCGCGCTGCTGTTCATCTTCGAGGAATCGCCGCCGGGACGCTTGGCAAGATCGGCAAAGCTGATCGAGCGGTCGGTGCCGGCGATGCGAACACGGCCATCGGCGATCTCGAGGTCCCCCGCCCCGGCTTCCAGCGCCTGCGCCGCGAGCTCCTTCAGCTTGTTGCCGAGATCGCGGGTGGCGCGCTCGACACTGACGCCGCCGGAGGGAATCGACGACGAGCCGCCGGTGCCGAGTCCGGTCGCGATCTTGTCGGTGTCGCCCTGCAGCACGTGGACCCGCTCCGGTGGCACGCCGAACTGTTCGGCCACGATCTGCGCATAGGCGGTCTGATGGCCCTGCCCGCTCGACTGCGTCCCGATCAGAATGCTGATGTCGCCATTGGGATCGAGCGCCACGTTGGCGGTCTCCTCGCCCATGGTACCGCAGACCTCGACATAGCTCGCCATGCCGATGCCCCGCACCAGGCCTTCCTTCTTCGCCGCCTTGGCGCGCTTCGGAAACTCCTTCCAGTTGGCGATCTCCATCGCGCGTTTCATATGCGCGACGAAATCACCGGAGTCGTAGACCTTGCCGGTCGCGGTCTTGTAGGGCAGCGATTTCGGCGGAATGAAATTCTTCCGCCTGATCGCGTCAGGCGTCATGCCGAGCTTGCGCGCGGCAGCGTCGACCAGGCGCTCGATCACATAGGCGGCCTCCGGGCGGCCCGCGCCGCGATAGGCATCGACCGGCACCGTGTGGGTGAACACTGTACGGACACGGCAGTGGAACGCCTGGAGGTCATAGAGACCCGGCAACATCCCGGCGCCGCCGTGCGGGATATAGGGCGCAAAGGTCGAGAGATAGGCGCCCATGTCGCCCATCAGGTCGACGTCCATGCCGAGAAATTTGCCATCCTCGGCAAGCGCCATCTTCGCCGTCGTGACATTGTCGCGGCCCTGCGCGTCGCCCATGAAGTGGTCGGAGCGCTCGGCGGTCCACTTGATCGTCTTCTTCAATTGGCGCGCCGCAACCGAGATCAGCGCATATTCGCGGTACGGAAACAGTTTGGTGCCGAAGCCGCCGCCGACGTCGGGGCAGATCACCCGCATCTTCTCCTTCGGCATCTTCAGAACCATGTCGCAAAGAATCTCGCGGAGGCGGTGGCTGCCCTGGCTGCCGATCGTCAGCGTCAGATGATCCTTCTTGGCATCGTATTCGGCGACCGCCGCGCGGGTCTCCATGAAGTTGGTGATGACGCGCGGATTGACGATGGTGATCTCGGCTACTGCATGCGCCTTGGCGAAGGCGTCCTCCGCGGCCTTCTTGTCGCCGATCGAGACATCGAACAGCACGTTGCCGTGCTTATCCGGCCAGACCTGCGGCGCGCCCTTCTTCACGGCGTTGACCAGACCAACGACAGCAGGCAACGGCGTCCACTTGACGTCGATCGCTTCGATCGCATCACGGGCATGATCAAGAGTGTCGGCGACCACGAAGGCGACGGCGTCGCCGACATGGCGCACCTCGTCCTTGGCGAGGATCGGATAGGGCGGCGCCGTGAACGGATCAGTTTCGAGGTTGAACAGGCACGGCAAGCCGCCGAGGTCGGCAACATCGGCCGCGGTCAGGATCAACGCCACTCCCGGCATGCCGCGGGCTTTGGTCGCGTCGATGGTGAATGTGGCGTGCGCGTGCGGCGAGCGCAGCACCAGCGCGTGCAATGCGGGAGACGGTGCAACGTCGTCAGTGTAGCGGCCCTTGCCGCGAATCAGGGCATCATCCTCTTTGCGCAGCACACTTTGACCGACGCCGAATTTGATGGGAGCAGCCATCTCATCTCCAATTGTCTTGGTTTGTTTGGTCCGCATATTGGCGTGGTTGTTCCGGAAGCGCAAACCGCTTTCCACACGGCGCGACGCGATCGCGCAGCTTGGCTCTATGCTTTTGATTTAACAGGGCAAACTATCCGCGGCGCAGCGCGAATAACCAGCCGCGGCCGAACAGCACGAGGATCGCGAAGCCATAGACGAAGAGGCCGACCGCGACGAGCAGCAGCAGGATCAGTTCGTCACGGAAAATCTGCATCGGGGCGAACCAGACCGCCGCGAAGTGCGAGGTCAGCCACAGGGCGACGGCCAGCAGGATACCGCAAACCGCAAAGGTGCCGAACGAGCGCACCAGCGTACGATCGAAGTCGAGAAAGCCGCGACGCGCGGCGAAGAACAGCACGAGCAACAGGTTGATCCAGGCGCCAACTGCGGTCGCGAGCGCGAGCCCGACCTGCGCCAGCGTCCCGACCAGCGCGACCTTGAGCGCGACGTTGACCGCGACCCCGGTCAGCGCCGCCTTCACCGGGGTTGCGGTGTCCTTGCGGGCATAAAAGGTCGCGACCGCGCTGCGGATCATCACGAAGGGAATCAGCCCTACGGCGTAGGCGGCGAGCGTTGCGCCGGCGGTTGCGGCGTCCGCCTTGGAGAAGGCGCCGCGAGCAAACATCGCGCGCATGATCGGATCGGCGACCGTAAGGAAGGCCGCCACGAACGGCACCGAGAACAGCAGGGTAAAGTCGAACGCGCGGCGCTGCGCCGCCATGGCGCCAGCGTGGTCGTCGGCGGACAGGCGCCGCGACATCTCCGGCAGCAGCACGGTGCCGATCGCGATCCCGATCACGCCGATCGGCAGTTGGTTGAGGCGATCGGCGTAGTAGAGCGCCGACAGCGCACCGGCCGGCAGGAAGGTCGCGATGATCGTGTCGGCGAACAGCGCGACCTGCGTCCCCATCGAGCCGAGCGTGGCCGGTCCCAGCGCGCGGAAGAAGGCGCGGACGTCTTCGTCGAGCTTCAAGGGCGCAAAGCGCGGCAGGCCGCCATGACGCGCAAGGTCGCCGGCCAGCAGGAAGAACTGCAGAAAACCCGAGATCAGCACGCCCCAGGCGGCGGCATGGCCGGCGCTCGGAAAGAACGCGGCCAGCGCCAGCGTCATCATCATCGCCAGGTTGAGGAAGATCGGCGCTGCCGCGGCGCTGGCGAAACGATGCATCACATTGAGCATGCCGCCATAGAGCGTCACCAGCGTGATCAGCAGCAGGTAAGGAAAGGTGATCCGCGTCAGCTCGATCGCGAGCTTGCGCTGCTCGACGTCCTCGGTGAAGCCCGGCGCGAGGATGCTCATTGCCTGCGGCATGAACAGCATCGCCACCACCAGCAGGGCCACCTGCGAGGCGAGCAGCAGCGTGAAGATGCGGTCTGCGAACAGCCGCGCGGATGTCTCGCCGCGCTCGCCATGGACATGGGCGTAGGCCGGCACGAAGGCGGCGTTGAAGGCGCCCTCGGCAAAGATCGCACGGAAGTGATTCGGCAGCCGCAGCGCCACGAAGAACGCATCCGCCACCGGGCCTGCGCCGAGGATCGCCGCGAGCATGATATCGCGTGCGAACCCCGTCAGCCGTGAAAGCAGGGTGTAACCACCGACGGTGAAGATGCGCCCAAGCATGCCGGTGCTTCTAGCGCATGATCACCATACGAACAAACCGGGCATTCAGGACGAGAGCGCGCCGCGCACGGCCTGGATGACACGCTCCTGGGTCGCCTCGTCGAGATAGGCGTGCATCGGCAGGCTGATGACGTCCTCCGACAGGCTCTCGCTGACCGGCAGGCCGCCCTCGGCGACCGGGAAGTCGCGATAGGCGGTCTGCTGATGCATCGACTTGGTGTAGTAGATCGCAGTCGGGACGCCTTGCGCCTTCAGCGCCGCCGCGAAGGCGTCGCGGTCCGTCCCCTTGGGCAGCCGGATGGTATATTGCGCCCATACCGAGGTGCAGCCGGAGGCCAGCCGCGGCACGGCCACGACGTTGCCGAGCCCGCGCGAATAGCGGTCGGCGGCCACATTGCGCGCCGCGATCTCGTCCTCAAAGATCTTCAGCTTCTCGATCAGGATTGCGGCCTGCATGGTGTCAAGCCGGCCGGTGAGACCGAGGCGGACGTTGTCGTACTTGTCCGAGCCCTGTCCGTGCACGCGGATACTGCGCAGCGCGTGCGCGAGTTTGTCGTCATCGGTGAAGATAGCTCCGCCGTCGCCGAAACAGCCGAGCGGCTTTGCCGGGAAGAAGCTCGTCGCGGTGGCGAGCCCGAAGGTGCCGAGCTTGCGGCCCTTGTAGCTGGCGCCGAAGCCCTGCGCCGCATCGTCGAGCACGAACAGGCCCTCGGCCATGGCGAGGGCGGCCACAGCATCGTGATCTGCGCTCTGGCCGAACAGGTCGACCGGAATGACGCCGACCGGCTTCAGCCTGCGCGCCCGCGCGGTCGCAATCCCGCGCTTGAGCGAATTGACGTCGATGTTGAAGGTCGCCTCGTCGACATCGACAAAGACCGGCGTCGCGCCGGTCAGCGCCACCGCTTCGCCGGTCGCGCAGAAGGTAAAGGACGGGCACAGCACCGCGTCACCTGGTCCGACGTTCTTTGCCATCAGCACCATGAGGAGCGCATCGGTCCCGCTGGCGCAGGTCACCACATGCCTGGCGCCACTATACTCGGCCAGCGCCTTCTCCAGCGCCGTCACCTCAGGGCCGTTGATGAACTGGCAATGGTCGAGGACGCGGGCAACCGCCTCATCGATCGACTTGCCGAGCCGCTGGCGCTGCGCCGAGAGATCGATGAAGGGAATGGGTTCCGGACGGATATGCTGGTTCATGGAGCTGTTCGCGCGTGATTTGAAGATGACATCAGCCGACGACGCGGCGCGGCCCCTTGAGCGCCGTGGAGGCGGCAGGCCTGGCGGGTGATTCCAGGCAGCGAATTGCGATCTCGAGACTCGCCACGCCCTCGTCGCCGGACACCGCCGGCAACCTGCCTGTGCGCACCGCATCGAGGAAGGCGATCAGCTCGGCGCGCAGCGGCTCGTCATGACCGACCGGCAGATGCCGCATCGAATAGCTGCCGTCAGGCTTGAAGCCGAAACATTCGGTGACCTGGCGCGTCAGCAGGTCGCCCATCACGTACTTGCCGCGAGTTGCCACCGTGACGTTGCGCGCCTTGAACGGCGTCAGCCAGTTGGTGTTGATGTGAGCGAGCACGCCGGAAGCGGTGCGGAACTGGAGCAGCGCGATGTCCTCGCGCTCGGCAACGGCACTCGAAAGCTGCGGCTGCACCTCGACGATGTCGGATTCGGTAAACCAGCGAATCAGGTCGATGTCATGGACGGCAAGGTCGATCACGACGCCGACATTGGACATCCGTGGCGGGAACGGACCGACGCGAGTGATGCCGATCGACAGGATGTCTTCACCCGAGATCGCCTGCTTGATGGCGGCGACCGCCGGATTGAAACGCTCGACATGGCCGACCATCAGCGTCACGCCTGCGCGCTGTGCGGCAGCAACAATCTGCTGGCCTTCCTCAACCGTGGATGCGACGGGCTTTTCGACGAGAATGTGGATGTTGCGTGCGATGCAAGTGAGCGCGATGTCGTGATGCAAATGAGTGGGAGCTGCGATCGTCACCGCGTCGACGCCCTCAGCAAGCAGTCCGTCGAGGCTCTCGAACGCGCGGCAGCCGACGAGGTCGATGGCGCGCGAGCGATGCTCCGGAAGCGGATCGACGATCCCGACCAGCACGACACCGGGCAGCCCGGCCAGCACGCGGGCATGATTGCTACCCATCACGCCGGCGCCGATCACGCCGACGCGCAGTGCGCGCCTGATATCGGCCTTCGCGCCCGATGCGGACACCTTTGCATTCATATTGTAGACCCCAACTGACGTTCTGGCGGTTGTCCCGGCTTCTCAGGGAGCCACCCCGGCTCCGAGGGGACCAGCACAAAGGCTTCATCCCAAGTTTGGCGCTTTTGGCGCGAACCACGACCCGCTTCGTTGGCAGCCGCTATAGCACGGCGCCATAAATGTGGCGATTGCCAAGCACGAAATCCGGACACGTTTTGATTCAAAGAGTTACATCGTCCGACAAGCTTTTTGGCCACGGCAAGCCGCCTCGCGTCAGGATCGCGGCAAAAAATTTGGGCAGCAGCGCCATACCGTCATTACGAGCGCCAGCGAAGCGATCCATCGCGCTACGTACGCTGGAGCATGGATTGCATCGTCACTTCCGCACAAAAAGCTTTGCAACTTGATCGCGAGCTCCTTGCAACGGCTAGACTGGACAGGACGATAGGCTGTCAGGTGCGCCGATAATCATCCTCGATGCGGATGATGTCGTCCTCGCCGAGATAGCTGCCGGTCTGCACCTCGATCAGCTCGAGCTGGATCTTGCCGGGATTCTCCAGCCGGTGCACCGCGCCGATCGGGATGTAGATCGATTCGTTCTCGTGTACGGTCTTGATCAGCTCGTTGACCGTCACCTGCGCGGTGCCGCGCACCACGATCCAGTGCTCGGAGCGGTGGTGGTGCTTCTGCAGGCTGAGCCGGCCGCCCGGCTTGACGATGATGCGCTTGACCTGGTGGCGGTCGCCATTGTCGACCGACTGGTAGGAGCCCCACGGACGGTGCACCCGGATGTGGCTCTCGGTCACCTCGGGCGCCGTCACCTTCAGCTTGGCGACCAGCCGCTTCAGCCCGTTGGCGTCCTTCTGCCGCGACACCAGCACGGCGTCCTGGGTCGCCACCACCACGAGATCGTCGACGCCCTCGAGCGCGACCAGCGCACGGTCGGTCGTGACGTTGCAGTTGCGGGTCCTCGAACACCGCAACGCCGCGCGCCGCATTGCCCTGGCTGTCCTTGGCGGAGAGCTCCCAGACCTGGCGCCAGGAGCCGATGTCGGACCAGCCGCAGGCCACCGGCACCACCGCCGCCCGCGCGGTCTTCTCCATCACCGCATAGTCGATCGAGATCGCCTTTGCCGCGCCGAACGCCGGCGGGTCGAGCTTGACGAAGCCGAGGTCGCGCCTGGCCTCCGCCACCGACTGCTCGACGGCCGCCACGCTGGCGGCATATCGACGTTGCGATACTCATCGAGCAGCACCGCGGCGCGGAACATGAAGTTGCCGCTGTTCCAGAGATAGCCCGCCTCGATATAGCCGGCGGCGATTTCCGCATCCGGCTTCTCGACGAATTTGCCGACCGCCCGCACCTCGCCGGCGACCACCTCGCCCGGGCTGAGATAGCCGTATTCGGTCGCCGGCCGCTCTGGCTTGACGCCGAAGGTCACGATGCGGCCCCGCTCTGCCGCGGCGAGCCCCTCGCGGCACGCCGCGACGAAGGCCGACGTGTCGCGCACCAGATGGTCGGCGGCGAGCGCCAGCACCACCGCCTCAACGTCCCGGCTGTGCGCAAACGCCGCCCCGGCGGCGATCGCGGGCCCGGAATCGCGCCGCATCGGCTCCAGCAGCACGTCGGCCTCGCCGCCGATCTCGGCGAGTTGCTCCAGCACCATGAAGCGGTAGGCCTCGTTGGTGATCACGATCGGCCGCTCGAACAGGCTCGCGTCCGCGACCGCAGCAGCGTCTCCTGGAACGTCGAGCGCGCCCCGAACAGCGACAGGAACTGCTTCGGATGCACCTCGCGCGAGGCCGGCCACAGCCGCGTGCCCGCACCGCCGCACATGATCAGGGGGATAATTCGCCGGTCCATCGATGCCTCAAGTCCTGTCTTGTCCGCGGATAACACATCAAAATCGCGCGAAGGCGGCCGTGATCGACGCCCCTGTTGCCCGGGGAGTACTGTCACGGTGTAGCATCATGCGATCCCGTGCGTCAGGTCAGATCTTACCGGTATTGGACCCGGTGCACAGGTGACAGTCCCGTTCCGGCCTCTTTTGCCCACTTATCGGGCTGGCCGCAATAACAGCGGCACGGCTATTGCCAGATCGGTGCGGACACCATACCAAGGCGGCGAATTCGGGCGCGCGAAGCCTTTGCGCGGTTTTTTGACAAATTCTGAAACTGGGCCAGCGCGGGCGACATGCGCCGAATCCTGCTTTCTACCCTAAAGATACTGATCTCGGCTGCGCTGCTCTATCTCTCCTTGCGCAAGGTCAATCTGTACGACCTCGCCTCGCGCATCCAGGTCGAAAGTCTCGGCTGGCTCGGGCTGGCGATCGCGGTCACGATCGGCCAGATCTTTCTCGGCGTGTTGCGCTGGCGGGACATCAGCGTGGAATGCGGCGCGCCGCTCGTGACCGCGCAGGCGATGCGCTTCAACATGATCGGCACCTTCTTCAACCAGACGCTGCCGTCCTCGATCGGCGGCGACGCCGTGCGGCTGTGGCTCGTTGCGCGCAACGGCGCGGGCTGGCGCGCGGCGACCTATTCGATTTTTGTCGATCGAGCGATCGGACTCATTGCGCTTGCCGTCGTTATCGCCGCAACACTGCCGTGGAGCTACCGGTTGATTTCCGATCCCCACGGCTGGACGGCCCTGCTGCTGCTTGATCTCGCCGCGCTCGCGGCAGGATTCGGCTTCCTGCTGATCGGCGTGTTGCCGTGGCCGTGGTTGAAGCGGTGGTGGGGAACGCATCACGTACACGCCTGTGCCGTGATTGCGAACCGGGTGCTGTTCAGCCGCAAGCGCGGGCTGAAGGTGATTGTGCTTTCCCTGATGATTCACGTGGTCACGGCCGTGATCGGCTGGTGCGTGGTGCGGTCGATCGCGGCGCCGGTCACGTTCGGCCAGATCTTTCAGCTCTTGCCGCCGGTCATGCTGATCACGATGATGCCGATTTCGATCGCAGGCTGGGGCGTGCGCGAAGCCACGATGGGACTGGCCTTCGGATATGCCGGGTTGATCGCGAATGAGGGCGTCAATGTCTCGCTGCTGTTCGGTGCGATATCATTCCTGGTCGGCATCTTCGGCGGCTTGGTGTGGATCCTGAGCCCGGAGAAAGCCGCGAAGGGCGCTGCGCCGATCGAAGTGCCGGCATCGGAATAGCCGTCGACCGCCATGACCAGCTTCGAAATCCTCCTGTCGTTCATCGCAGCGGTTCTGGCCGCATCGATCTCGGCCATGCTGATCCAGGCGACGCGGCCGATGCTGCTGCGCGTGGCGCTTGCGAAGCCGAATGCCCGCTCGTCGCACAAGATTCCAACGCCACAAGGCGCCGGCATCGCAGTCACAGCGGCCACGCTGCTCGTAGGCGCGATCGTCCTCGTTCTCGCCGGATTGCCGGACTTGACGGCTCCCTTCGTGGTGTTCGCCGCGAGCCTGTTCATCGCGGTGGTGGGCTTCGCCGACGATGTCCGCCCCCTGCCCGTCGCCCCCCGACTGTTGCTGCAAACCGCGGCCGTCGCCATCGTGGTGTTCGCCGCGCCGGACGATCTGCGGATCGTTCCGATCTGCCCGCTCTGGCTCGAACGCGGCTTGCTGCTGGTCGCGGGCCTCTGGTTCGTGAACCTCGTCAATTTCATGGACGGGCTGGACCTGATGACCGCAGCCGAAGCCGTGCCGATCACGGTGGCGGTCGCCCTGCTCGGCAGCTTCGGCCATGTCCCGGCTGCGACCACAATCGTCGCTGCCGCGCTGTGCGGGGCGCTGCTCGGTTTCTCCCCGTTCAACCGGCCGGTCGCGCGGATATTCCTTGGCGACGTCGGCAGCCTGCCGATCGGCCTGCTGCTCGGCTGGTGCCTGCTGCAGCTCGCGCTGCATCAGCAATTCGCTGCCGCGCTACTGCTGCCGCTGTACTACCTGGCGGATGCGACAGTCACGCTGCTCCGCCGGATCGGGCGCCGTGAGCCATTCTGGGCCGCGCACCGCTCGCACTTCTATCAGCGCGCGACCGACAACGGATTTACGGTATGGCGCGTCGTCGGCGAGGTCTTCGTCCTCAATGTCGTACTTGCGCTGCTTGCGATCGGCTCGGTCGCCCTGAATACCCTTACCGCAGATCTTGTCCTGTTGCTGGCCGGCGCACTTGCCGTCGCCCTCCTGCTGCGTCGGTTCTCGCGACCACGGACGCTTTGATCGGCGACGGTCAGACCAGTCACTGACTCAGGGCGAGTTTCAGGCCGTCATCGAGGCTGAGCGGCGGCCGCCATCCACTCGTAGCGAGTTTCGACAAATCGAGCTCGAGTGAGCCGAGCAGGCTGTCGTTGGCCTCGCTTCGACCGCTGGCCTTGAGCAGTGTGCTCAGAAGCGGCGCCGGCATCCAGAACAGACGTGGCGAGGTGTGCGCCGCATGGGCCAGACGCTCGATGAATTGCGGCGTCGACACCTGCTCGCTGTCCGCCACCAGAAACACGTCGAAACCCTGCGTCGGACGCTCGAGCCGGTGGAGAATGAACGAAGTCAGATTCTCGACCGACAGAAATGCGCGACGGTTGTGGATGTTGGCCAGGGGAAGTGGAACGCCGCGCTTCACGGCTTTTTCGAGCAGCGCAAAGTTCCCTTTTGCTCCGGCGCCATAGATCATCGGCGGACGGACGACAGTGACCTTCATGCCGCTACCCGCCACCAGTTCGCTCAAGCCGGCTTCCGCAGCCGCCTTCGACATTCCGTAGAGGCCACGCGGCGTCAGCGTGTCGTCCTCGCGAAACGGTGGACGCCCGTTGTTGCTGCGGCCATGAACCAGGATCGTGCTGACGAATACGAAATTCCGCACGCCGGCATCGATCGCGGACCGCGCCAGATGCAGCGTCCCCGCGACATTGACGTTGTGATAGAGCTCGATCGCGTGCTCTTCCTTCTGGTGATGAACGCGAGCGGCGAGATGCACCACAGCGTCCACACCGGCAACCGCCTCGCGCCAATCGGTGGTTGGTCCGAGCGTATCGATCGCCACGTCGTTTGCGTCCTGGGGCGGAGTCCGCACGGCGCGCCGCACCACCCAGCCATTGCGGGCCAGCAAGGGCACGAGGCGGCGGCCGACAAAGCCGCTCGTCCCCGTGACCAGAACCGTCGGTCGATGACCGTTACTCATGCCGTCCGCTCCACATCGCGACCGCACAATAGCTCGGCAACGAGCGCTGCGTAACTGCCAAGGGCCCGTTCGGGGCTGAAGGTCCGCGCTGCTGCAACCGCACGCTCGGCCATCGCGGTGTCCTGCGGGCGCGACGCCTGCCTGATGGCATCGGCGAGTTGATCCGGCTTGCCGGGTGCCACGACCCAGCCGAGCGCGTTTTCCTTCACGGTGAGCGCGGCCTCGGCCTCGGGTTCCGAGATGAGGATCACGGGACGGCCCGCCGCGAGCAGATTGTAGAACCGGCTCGGCACCGATACGCCGGCGACGTTCTTGCGATAGGGAATCAGCCAGACGTCGGCGCTAGAGAGCAGCGCGTCGAGATCAGCGCCCGCGACCCGATCGACCAGGGTGACGTTGGCCAGCCGATCCGCGGATTGCATCTCCCTCAACCGGTCAAACCCCATCCCCCAGCCCGAGAGCAGGAAATGAATATCGGCGTCGCCGCGCAGCAGCCGCGCCGCATCGAACACGATGTCCGGATCGTGAGTGAATCCGAGATTGCCGGACAAGCCGACGACGAAACGGGCACCGATCGCCTTGCGAAACGGATTGTCGGGGTCGACGGGACGAACGCCGGGCACGAGCGTGGTCCAGTTCGGAATGAACCTGATCTTGTCGGGCGTCATTCCCTGGTACCGCAGCAATAGCTTCTCGCTGTCGCGGCCGATCACGATGACGGCGCTCAGCGCTCGGAACATCAGCCCGTTGATCGCCCGCATTGTGCGCGCGACGAGAGAGGCCGGCTTCAGCAGCCCGGCCATGACGAGGACATCGGGAAACAGGTCGTGCAGGATCAGCGCCGACTTCGCCCCCTTTAGCCTTGCCGCGACGGCCACGGCGTAGGGGAGCACGAAGGGCGCGGTCACCGTGAGCGCGACGTCGCCGCGCTTCAGCCGCGTCCACAGTGCGACGAAGATCCGGCAGGTGAACAACGTCTCGGCCAGAGCGCGTTTGATAAGCGCGGCCTTGTCCGGCAACCAGTTCCGGATTTCGACCACCGTCGGCCGTCCGGGCCGGGGCTCTCTCGCCGAGCCCGGCATGCCGGACACCACCACGACCTCCGCGTCTTGTGCGACCCGTTCAGCGATCGCGGCCATGATCGCGGCAGTCGTGCTGTGGTCCGGCGGATAGTGCTGGCTGACGACGACGACTTTATGGGGCTTGCGCATCGATGGCTTTCGAGATGGTCCTGCCGCGCGCGACGGCGCGATCAGGCAGCATTCGATCCGAATTCAGGCACGGCGTCCTTCAGCACGGCGCGGATGGTCGCTCGGTCGTCCCTTTCGATGGCATCCTCCAGCGCGGCCAGCCACTTGCGCAGGGTCGACATCGGCGGCTGGTTCGGCTTCGCCGCCATGATGCCAGCGACGCCGATCTCGATGGTCGGCTCCTCACTTGCAAACAGGATCTCGTTCAGCCGCTCGCCGGGTCGAATGCCGCTGAACACGACTTCGATATCGACGCCTGGCTGCAGGCCGGATAGGCGGATCATCCGCTCGGCAAGATCGACGATTTTGACCGGCTGCCCCATGTTCAGCACGTAGACCGAGACGTCGGGACGCGCCGGCGTCATCGCATGCGTGGCGGCCGTGATCACCAGGTCGCAAGCCTCCCGAATTGTCATGAAGTAGCGGACCATGTCCGGATGCGTGACGGTGATCGGGCCGCCTGCTTCGATCTGGGCCTTGAACTTCGGCACCACCGAGCCGTTGGAAGCGAGCACGTTGCCGAAGCGTACCGAAATCAGGCGCATATGCGGCTTGCCGTCGGCTCCGGCCATCAAATCGTGGTCGAGCGCCTGGCAGTACATTTCGGCAAAGCGCTTGGTCAGCCCCAGCATGGACACCGGTTCGATCGCCTTGTCGGTCGAGATCATCACCATCGCGGAGGCGCCGGCGGCCAAGGCCGCGTCGGCAACGTTCACCGAGCCGAAGATGTTGGTCTTGACGCCTTCGCTCCAGTCGCGCTCGAGGATCGGCACATGTTTGAGAGCCGCCGCATGGAACACAATATCGGGCTTGAAGTCGCTCATCAGCCGTATGATGCGCTCGCGATCCCGGATGTCAGCGATTCTGCCTTCGACCACTGCGGCCGTGCCGCGGGCCGACAGCGCTTCGGTGACCCCGTACAGAGCGGGCTCGGAATTCTCGATCACCAGCAGGCGTGCCGCACCGAAGGTTGCGACACGATCGCAGATTTCAGCTCCGATCGAGCCGCCGCCGCCGGTCACGATGACCGATTTGCCCCTCACCAGGGTCTCGAGCCGTCCATAGTCGATCTTGTGGCTCGGACGCAGCAACAGATCCTCAACCGCGACATTGGTCAGCCGCGGTGTGTCGCCGCCCTCCAGCGAGGGTAGACGGCTGACGATCAAGCCGAGCCGCTTGGCGCGCATCAGCACGCTTTCCGGATGGGCGTCCGGCTCGAACGCGGACGGCGTCATGACCACCCGCTTGATCGGCCGCTGCCGAACGCCGAAGTCGCGAATCACGGGCTCGATATCGTCGACCCCGCCGACGACGGGAATGTTGCGAATCTTCTGGCCCCGATCGGCGGCCGAGGGCGACAGCACGCCGATCGGCCACAGCCCCTTGATGGCGCCGTTCTCGATGCCGCGCAGCACGACTTCCGCGTCAGCGGTGCGTCCGACCAGCAGTGCCGGTGCGGCGTTGTCGGAGCGGGCATGAAGACGCGTGCGCGAATAGCGGAAATAGCGGTAGCCGAGGCGCAACGCGCTCAGCCCGAACACCTCAAGGAAGAAGAAGAGGATGATCGTGACGCGTCCCAGAAAGACGACGCCATGCGAACTTGTTTCGGTGAAGATGAAGACGTAGTCCAGCACCACGAGCGCCAGCGTCAGCACCGCCGCGACGCGCAGGATGTTCACAGCATCGGGCAATGACGTGAACCGCCATTTCGCGGTGGTCAGATTGCAGAGATAGCTGACCACGATGCTGAAGAGCACGAACCACGGCAGGACACGCATCAAGAGCGGCAGCCGGTCCGTAAGAAGGCTGCCCTCGAAACGCAGATAGAAGGTCGCCACCAGCGCAAACGCCGTCACAAGCGCGTCATGGATCAGAATCAGGAAGTTGCGCAGAGTGAATTGTGAGAGGCGCGTCATGTATTCGGGTGGCTTAGCGGCAACTGTGGGTTTTGCGACAAGGTGTCAAGGCTGATAGCGTATCTGCGACGGTCATGCCAGCGATCATGGACGGATTGGGCGCTCAAGTTCCACGCTTGCCACCGATCGCGCTTTTAGCGCCATGCCGCCGGCGACCCCGACACCCAATACGTACATCCAGCCCTCGTGAAAATCGAAGATGTGCGAATTGAACAATGAAGTGAAAATATTCTGCACCACGACGAGAAGCCCGATCCAGTTGGCGAGCCCGCCGCCGCGGAACAGCAAAAGGTGCAGGATCCACATGGCATAAAGGATGGCGACCCCCACAATGCCCCACTGCACGGCGACGTTCAACGTCTGATTGTGCGGATTGCCGATCACTTCGCTTGAAGCCTGCCGTTGGACGTGCGTCGCGACGCGCTCGAACAGGCCCCGCGTCGCCCCGGTGCCGTGTCCTATGATCGGCGCCTCGGCGAAGAAGCCGAGCGACTTTCGCCAGAACTCAAGCCGCAGACCGATCGAGGTCGGCTCGTTGCGCTCCATGTAGAGTTGGTAGTCGCGACTGAACGTCTCGGCGGTCCATCGCAACTGAGGCGACGAATACCACGCCACCACGGTGAGCGCGGCGGCCCCACACAGGATCAGGGCGATGCTGCGCCAGCGCAGATGGAGCAGCGCAAACACCGCGAACATGATCGGGACCGTGACCAGCGCCGTCCGCGACACCACCACGAACGCCATGTTGGCGAAGAAGCTCACGGCGATCGCGATCAGCAGCACGGCCAGCGCGATGCGCTTGGCCTGCAAGAGCAGGACGATCGGATAGGCCAGCGCGACCGCGCAGAGCGTGAATTCCTGGCTCTGGTTGATGTAGTCCTTGACGAAGATGCCGCGTTCGGCGCCTCCCGACGGCTTCAGCGAGAGGCCAGGATGCACCAGTACCAGCCAGGACATCACCATCAGCAGCGTGCAGGACACCAGGAAAGCCGTTAACACCCACGTTCCACGTCGCGAGCGCTGAAAATGATAGAACAGGAACGGAAGCACCAGGAGCTTCGCGGTTGGCTCCACCGCATACAACCTTGCACCCCAGACGGCGTCCGACCAGAGCGTGCCGACGAGCGCGAGGCCAAACAGCGCGGCGGGCACAGCGCAGATCGGCTGCTTCACCAACGCCCAGAACGCCCTCAGGTCGATCGTCGGAGCGACTGCGATCAGCAGCAGCACGCCGAAGATGCCGACCAGCGAGGTCGACCAGGGCAGCGACAGCGCGATCAGGACGGCGATCACGTCCGTCGTCGTCGCCCACCGCGCCGGGTCGCGCCAGGCGGGCAGCGCCGCGGCCGAGGCCGGGGAAGCCGTGCTCGCGTTCACGCCTTGCCCCCGCGGGCCCGATCGACCAGCGACGTCGTACTGTGCCCGGCCAGGATATCGACCAGCAGCACCTCGCCGCCAGACGCCTCGACGATCTCACGGCCGACCACCTGCTCGCGGGTGTAATCGCCACCCTTGACCAGCACGCTCGGCCGCACCTTCATGATCAGGTTGATCGGCGTGTCCTCCTCGAAAATCGCAACAAGGTCGACGGCTTCCAGCGCCGCCAGCACCTCGGCGCGCGCCTGCGCATCCTGCACCGGGCGCCCCTCTCCCTTCAGCCGCTTCACCGAGGCATCGCTGTTCAATCCGACGACGAGACGGTCGCAGGCGCCGCGCGCCGCCGTCAGCACCTTGACGTGGCCGGGGTGCAGGATATCGAAGCAGCCGTTGGTGAACCCGATGCGCAGATCCTGCTTACGCCATTCGGCAAGATATGCATCGATATCACCGCCGGCCGCGACGATCTTTTCCTCCGCGGCAAGCGACGCATGCGGTAGAATCCGTCGCCGCAATTCATCGGGTCTGACGATCGCGGTGCCGGTCTTGCCGACGGTCACTGCGGCTGCAGCGGTCGCCATCCTGAGCGCGGCCTCCCAGTCTGCCGTCGCAGCCAGCGCCAGCGCCAGCGTCGCCGCCACCGTGTCGCCCGCACCTGACACGTCACGCACCTTCACCGGCAGCGACGGCACGTGGATGATCCCCTTGTCACGCAGCGCGAGCGTCATGCCGTGCTCACCCTGCGTCACCAGCATGGCTTCGCAGTCGGCCAGCCGCATCGCATCCTCGGCGGCGGCTGCGATCGCGCTGTCCGAATCGGCACGGCTCCGGGTTGCCTCGGCGAATTCCTTGCGGTTTGGCTTGAGCAGCGTGGCGCCGCGATAGATCGCGAAATTGAGGCCCTTCGGATCGACGATCACTGACTTGCCCAGCTCGCGCGCCGCATCAATCGTGTTGCGGATTACCCGCGCGGTCAGTACGCCCTTGGCGTAGTCCGATAGCAGCACGATATCGGCGCGCGCAAGCTGCGGCAGGATGGCATCGATCAGCTTCTGCTCGACCTCGGCCGAAGCAGGCACCGCCTGCTCCCAGTCGGCGCGCAGCATGTGTGTCGAGAAATGCTCGGACACGAAGCGCACCTTCCGCGTCGTCGGCCGGCCGGGATCACGCACCAATATGCTCTCGATCCGGCTTTCCCGCGCCAGCACGGCCTGCAGCCGGGCGCCTGCGTCGTCGTCGCCGATCAGACCGACGAAGATGCAGCGCCCGCCGAGCGAGGCAACGATGCGCGCGGCATTGCCGGCGCCACCGATATGGGTCTCGCTGCGCCGAGCTGCGATAACCGGCGCCGGCGCCTCTGGAGAAATTCGCGACACCTCGCCGTACACGAACTCATCGAGCATGAGGTCGCCGACGCAGAGCACGGTCTGGCCGGACATTGCATGCAACAGAGCTTCAAAATCGAACATCTGTGGCCGTGCCCCGCTTCAGCGATATCGATCGGCGCGATCGAGGAAGCCCTTCACATAGGCGTCGACCGCATCTTCGAGCGCCGTGAAGCCGCCGTTATAGCCGGCACGCCGCAGGCGATCGACCTCGCTCTGCGTGAAATACTGATAACTGCCGCGAATCTGCTCGGGCATGTCGATGTACTGGATGTTCGGCTTCGCGCCGAGCGCGCTGTACGCCGAGACAATGAGATCCTTGAAGCTGCGCGCCGTGCCAGTTCCGACATTGAACAGCCCGCTGACTGACGGGGTTGCCAGCAGCCACATCATCACCCGCACGACATCGTCGACGTAGATGAAGTCGCGGCGCTGATCACCATCGGCGATCCCCTCGCGATGCGACTTGAAGAGCTGCACGACGCGGCCCGCCTTGATGTCATCGAAGCGGCGCGCCAGCACGCTCATCATCGACCCCTTGTGATATTCATTCGGGCCGAACACGTTGAAGAATTTCAGCCCGGCCCAGTGCGGCGGCAGAGGCTCTCCCTTCGCCGCGCGCTCGGCGACCACGAGGTCGAACAGTTGCTTGCTCCAGCCGTAGAGGTTCATCGGCCGCAACCGCTTCAGCGCCGCCACCGAGGGATCATCATCGAAGCCCTGATCACCGTCGCCATAGGTGGCCGCCGATGAAGCATAGATGAACGGCGTGTGATTGTCCGTGCACCAGTCGAGCAGCCGCAGTGACAGGCGAAAATTGGTTTCGATGACGAGATCACCGTCGGTCGCGGTGGTCTCCGAGATGGCGCCAAGATGAATGACGGCGTCGAGACGCCGCCGCTCCAGCCAATGGCCGAGCTCGGCGGGGGGCACAAGATCGGCAAGCTGACGCTTAGCCAGGTTCCGCCACTTGCCGTCGCTGCCGAGGATGTCACAGACCGCGACGTCGCTGCGCCCGGCGTCATTCAACGCGGCGACGACGTTCGATCCGATAAAACCGGCACCCCCGGTTACCAGAAACATTGCGAAATCCCACCCAAGTCCACTGCAGCCGCCAGCTTTGCCCCACTCCAGCGCCGCAAGCAACGACGGCTTTACCTCAAGACGCGAACCGGTTACCGACGGGGCCGCAATCGGTCCGGCTCCGCACATTCTTAGATATGAATAACGATTCAATATTAGGGATAGAAACAGAGGACGCCGCGGACACCCGTCCGATCCTCGTCATTCCCTATATGTGGATTGGGGATTTTGTGCGGGGCCACACGGTAATCCGGGTGCTCCGCAAGCGCTGGCCCAATCGACCGGTCGACCTGCTGGTCACCCGCCTGTGTGCGCCCCTTGTGGACTACATGCCGGGCGTGCGCGCCGGAATCATCTCCGATCTGCCCCGCAGCCGGCTGGCCGTGGGTCGGCAGCGGGCCCTCGCGGCCGAGCTCCGGACCCGGAACTACGCCACCGCACTGGTGCTGCCGGGCACCTGGAAGTCCGCGATTGCGCCGACGCTGGCCGGCATCCCCGAGCGGATCGGCTTCTTCGGCGAGGCCCGGTTCGGCCTGATCAATGCGATGCGGTGGGGCGAGAAGAAGCTGCCGCGCTTCATCGACCAGAATGCTTCGCTCGCGCTGCCCCGCGGCGCGCCGCTGCCGCCGGAATGGCCGGTGCCGCAGCTCCAGGTTCCCGCCGACGAGATCGCACGATGGCGGCAAGCCAATGGCCTGGGAACCGGTCCAGCCATCGCGCTCGGACCAGGCTCGGTCGGCGCCTCCAAGCGCTGGACCTATTATCCTGAGGCGGCGCGGCTGTTCGCCGAGCGCGGCTTTGACGTCTGGGTGATTGGCGGCCCTGCCGAAAAGCCGCTGGCAAAGGAGATCGTCGCCGCCGGCGGCGCCCGGGTCCGCGATCTCACCGGCACCGACCTCCGCAATGGCGTGCTGGCGATGGCCGCGGCCAGCGTCGCGATCTCAAACGATTCCGGGCTGATGCATATCGCAGCCGCAATCGGCACGCCGACCATGGGCATTTTCGGCCCGACCAGCCCGTATCTCTGGGCCCCCATAAACGGCCTCGCTGCCACCATGCAGCAGACCAAGGCGAAGCTGTCGTGCCAACCGTGCCAGAGCACCATCTGCCGGATGAACGACCATCGCTGCATGCGCGACCTCCCCGCCATCGACGTCGTCGAGACCGCTCAGCGCGTGCTGGCTCAGATCAGCGTCCGATAGACCGCGGCGATCGCATTCGCTTCCGCATCCAGACTGAACTTATCCACAACCCGCGCCTGCGCCCGTGCGCCCATCGCCGTCGCCGTCATCGGATCGCGCATCAAGGGCTCCAGCGCGGCCACCAGCGCATCGACGTCGCCCGGCGGCGTCAACACCCCGGTGACACCGTCCTCGACGACGAACTCGGCGGCTCCCGCCCGCGCGGCCACCAGCGCCGCGCCGACCGACATCGCCTCGATCAAGGTCAGGCCAAAGCCCTCGTTGCGCGAGGTGAAGGCATAGATCGTCAGCCGCTGATACCAGCGCACGACATCCTCGATCGGAAGCTCGCCGGTGATAATGATGCGCGACTGCAGACCCGCCGCCTCGATGCGCCGCTTCAAGTCGTTTGCGAACGCCTGCTGCTCCGGCACGACGGCGCCGACCACGACGGCGCTGAATTCGGGATAGCGCGGCAGCAACCTGCACATCGCGTCGACAAAGACGTCGGTGCCCTTTTGCGCGCGTACCCGCCCGAAGCATCCGATCGCATACCGCCCGGGCAATCCGCTCTCGGCAAAGGCCGCCGTACGATCGGCCGGCGGCGCGTAGCGATCGGTGTCGACACCGTGCATCACCACCGTCGCTTCGCGCTTGAGATAGGATGCCGACAGCGGGCTCGTCGCGATGATCGCGTCCATCTTGCGGATCAGCCAGCGCGTCAGCCAGGTGTGATGACGCTGCGCCGCAGAGGTGAAGATGAGCTTCAGCGGCCAGCCCAGCCCGCGCAGCAGGAGTCCTGCGATCATCTCGTCGTTGCGCCGCGCGTGCCAAATGAGGGGCCTGCGGCGGCGCCAGAGCCGCAGCAGGTCGGTGAATCCCATCGCCGCAATGCCGTCGGGCCGGTGCGTGCCGAACCATGCCGCGCGAAACATCTGCGCGAGCTTTGGCGCGACCATGCGGTTGGTCGCCGTGACGCCTGAATAGCGTCTGTGCAGGTTCGGCACGATCAGTTCGAGCTCGCCGGCAGATATGTTCTCGATCGGCACGCAAGTCTCCGTTTCGCGCCAGTTCCTATACGCAACATTAAGCATAGTGGCCAGTTCAGGCGCGACGAAACCCCCTCTTCACCGCGGCGCCGCTAGCATTCCCGGCAAATAGAACGGGAGAGCTGCACCCATGACCGTGCTTGTGACCGGCGGCGCCGGCTACATCGGAAGTCACATGGTCCACGCGCTGGTCGATGCTGGCGAAAGCGTCGTCGTGATCGACAATCTCTCCACAGGTTTCTCCGCATTCCTGCCCGAGAGCGTGCCGCTGTTCATCGGCGACGCCGGCGACGAAAATCTCGTCGAGGGCGTGATCGCCCAGCACAAGGTCGAGAGCATCATCCATTTCGCGGGCTCCGTCGTGGTACCGGACTCGTTGCGCGATCCGCTCGGCTATTACCGCAATAACACCATGACGACGCGCAGCCTGCTCAATGCCGCGGTGAAGGGTGGCGTCAACCGCTTCATCTTCTCCTCGACGGCCGCTGTCTACGGCAACCCGGACCACGTGCCGGTGCCTGAGATCGCGCCGACACGGCCGCTGTCGCCCTACGGCTCGTCGAAGCTGATGACCGAGATCATGCTGCACGACGTGGCCACCGCCCACGGCATGGGCTACGTCGTGCTGCGCTATTTCAACGTCGCCGGCGCCGACCCGCAAGGACGCGCCGGCCTTGCCACCGTCGGCGCCACCCATCTGCTCAAGATCGCAGTCGAGGCGGCGACCGGCCAGCGCGCCAAGATCGACGTGTTCGGTACCGACTATCCGACGCATGACGGCAGTTGCATCAGAGATTTCATCCATGTCAGCGACCTCGTCGAGGCGCACCGATCGGCGCTGTCCTATCTGCGCGCCGGCGGCCAATCGGTGACGCTGAACTGCGGCTATGGCCGCGGCTATTCCGTGCTCGAGACCATCGAGGCGATGCGTCGTGTCTCGATGCGCAATTTCGCCGTCGCCTATGCGGCGCGCCGACCCGGCGACATCATGACCATGGTGGCCGACACTGGCCGCATCCGCGCGCTGCTCGACTGGACGCCGCGCTACGACAATCTCGATGTCATCGCGACTCACGCGCTGAACTGGGAGGAGAAGCTGTTCCGGGAGCGCGGCGGCCTCCCGCGGCAGGCAGAATCGGCCTGAAAATCAAGCCGTTATTGGGCTTGAAAAAGCCCCGACAAGCGGGCAAGGAGGTTTCCGCAACCCTGACGGCCGGCAAGGCCTGCCGTCAATGGAACGCGGATGGCCCAGTTTCCAAACAAAATTACCGACGATCCCTATGGCGCGGCGATCCTGATTCGCCGCCTGGTCATGGAACAGGGGGTCACCTATTGGCGGCGCTATTTGATGGCGTTCGCGCTGATGGCCATTGCGGCCGGCTCGACCGCTGGCGCCACCTACGTGCTCGGCCAGGTGATCAACCAGGCCTATGTGGATAAGAACATCCCCGGCATCGCCATGTTCGCCGGCATCACCGTCGTGCTGCTCTTCATCAAGGGCGTGGCGACCTACGGCCATATGGTGATCCTGTCGAAGATCAGCAACGCCATCCTCGCCAGCAATCAACGGCGGTTATTCGCCAAGCTGATGAGCGAGAGCATCGGCTTCTTCTCGCAGCGGCATTCGTCGGAATTCCTGGCGCGGCTGACCGCCGGCGCCAAGTCGATCACCGACGTGCTCAACATGCTGGTCAACGCAATCGGGCGCGACTTCCTGATGCTGGTCGCCATGATCGCCGTGATGGTGTGGCAGGATCCGCTGATGTCGTTCATCGGGCTGGTCGCGGTGCCGCCGGCGATGCTGGTGCTGCGCAAGCTGGTGAAGCGGATCAAGGGTCTCGCCTACAACCAGTTCACCGGCACCGCCGACATTCTGGAGACGATGCAGGAATCGCTGCAGGGCATCCGGACCGTGAAGGCGTTCACGCTCGAAGACACCATGCAGCAGCGGATCGACGAGAACATCGCGATCGTCGAGCGCAACGCCAACAAGATGGCGCGCGTCGCCAACCGCTCCAATCCGCTGATGGAGATGCTCGGCGGCTTTGCGGTCGCCGGCTGCCTGCTCTATGGCGGCTACAGCGTGGTGGCACTCGGCGCCACCCCGGGCCAGTTCTTCTCGTTCCTGACCGCCTTCTTGATGGCGACCGAACCGGCCAAGCGCCTGGCGCGGCTCAACATCGACCTCAACAGCCAGTTGGTCGGCGCGCGGATGCTGCTCGAGGTGGTCGATAGCCCGGCGAGCGAGCAGGCGGACGACGACAAGCCGGCGCTCGAGCTCTCCGACGCAAGGATCGAATTGCGCGACGTCAGCTTCGCTTATCGCGACGGCGAGCCGGTGCTGAACCGCATGAGCTTCGTCGCCGAGCCCGGCAAGGTCACCGCGCTGGTCGGCCCCTCCGGCGGCGGCAAGTCGACCGTGCTCGCCTTGCTGCTCCGTTTCTACGAGGCACGCGAGGGCGAGATCCTGATCGACGGGCAGTCGATCTCGTCGGTGTCACGCAGGTCGCTGCGGCAGCAGACCGCCTATGTCGGCCAGGATGTCTACCTGTTCCGCGACACCATCCGCGCCAACATCGCCTTCGGCAAGGAGGGCGCGACCGAGGTCGAGATCATCGAGGCGGCGAAGGCGGCCTGTGCGCACGACTTTATCATGAGCTTCCCGCTCGGTTACGACACGCCGGTCGGCGAGCACGGCACCCAGCTTTCCGGCGGCCAGCGCCAGCGCATCGCGGTGGCCCGCGCGCTGATCAAGAACGCGCCCATCATCCTGCTCGACGAAGCCACCGCTGCACTCGATTCCGAATCCGAGAAGCAGGTGCAGGAGGCGATCGAGCATCTCTGCCAGAACCGCACCACGATCGTGATTGCGCACCGGCTGCACACCATCATGCATGCCGACGCGATCCTGGTGGTCGAGGGCGGCGAGATCGTCGAGCGCGGGCGGCATGAGGAGCTGCTGCGCCGCGGCGGCCGCTACGCCTCCTTCTTCCGCCTGCAGCATCACCACGACCTTTCCCCGCTGGCACTGGCGCCGATCAGCGCCACCGGCTAGATCAAGTTCACCACAAGAGCAGCGAGAACCGCCTCATGAACGCCGCCTCCTACGTCATTCCGCTTCCTCCACAGCCTTCGCTTCCCGTCGTCGGAGAGGCCGGCGCCTACCCGGTGCGCCGCATTTGGTGCGTCGGGCGCAACTATCTCGAGCATATCCGCGAGATGGGCAATGACGAGCGCGCGCCGCCGTTCTTCTTCGCCAAGCATGCCGACATGCTGGTCGCGGACGGCGCCACCATTCCCTATCCGCCGCTGACCAAGGACCTGCATCATGAGGTCGAGCTGGTGGTCGCGATGAAGAGCGGCGGACTGAACATCCCCGCCGACAAGGCGCTCGAACATGTCTACGGCTATGCCGTCGGCATCGATTTGACCCGCCGCGACCTGCAGATTGCTTCGCGCAAGAAGGAGCGCCCGTGGGAGGTCGGCAAGTCGTTCGACTACTCCGCGCCTTGCTCCGCGATCGAGCCGGCCTCGAAGATCGGCCATCCCTCGAAGGGCAAGATCTGGCTCACCGTCAACGGCAAGGAAGCCCAGAAGGGCGATCTCACCGAGCTGATTTGGAGCGTGCCGGAAATCATCTGGCAGCTCTCCCAGCAGGTGAAGCTCGCCGCCGGCGACATCATCATGACCGGCACCCCGGCCGGGGTGTCCCAACTCCAGCCCGGCGACAAGCTCGAATGCGGCGTCGACGGCGTCGGCACGCTGAAGGTTGCGATCGGCAAGCCGGAATAATCTGACCACACATCACGCCAAGCCCCGGACATCGCGTCCGGGGCTTTTTGCTGGGCGTGCTCAGCGCATCGTGCCGGGCATGCAGGGCGGCTCGGTGAAGGGAGCGGTTGCGAACGATCCAACGTTCGGCGCGCGCACGCAGTCAACGGTCTTGCTGCTGGCCGTTGTCGACGCATGAGCGCGCCGTGACGCGGCATTGCCGCCGGCAGCGGAAGCCTGAGCCGAATAGACAGCGGCCGCAACCAGAGCAACCGCCACGAAAGTCAGTTTGGTCATAGGTTTCTCCACGGGGTGGTGGAAGCCGAGGCAAGCCCGGCTCCTATGACCAAGAACGACCCATGGTCGAAGTTATTTCATCACGTCCGATCACCGGCGCGCGAGCGCCCGATCGAAGCGAGGCATTGGGTTTGCAGGATTGCCGCGGTCAGCCGGCTCTAATGCTTGTCTGTGACCTGCGTCGCCGGCGGCCCGAGATGCGTCTTCTCATATTCCAGCCACAGTTCGAGCAGCGCCATGAACGCCACCACCGCACCGGCTGCGATGCTGAAGTGCATCGCGCGGCTATGTGTGAAGCCGAGCACCCATGGCGAGATGATCAGCCACAGGCCCACGAACAGATTGGCCCACTCCTCCCAGACCGAAAACGCAACGATCGCCGCCAGCGACAGCACGGCGATCACCACGCCGCTGGTTCTGAGGTCGATCGCCGCAGTCTGGTTGGCGTGAACGAACAGCCACGGTGCGGCGAGCAGGAAGATGGCCGCCACCAGATTGTAGAGATCAAGTGCCGATTCACTTCGCCATTTGATCATGTCGATATCTCCCTTGCTGCTCTAACCCTTGACGCGTCAGGCACGCCGCTCATGCGCGCTGGCCGCGTTGATGTCCTTGCCCGTGTAGTCGGTCATCAGCGCGGTCGCGATCAGCGTGATGACCGCGCAGATCGCGATATAGATTGCGATCGCGGTCGCCGACTTGAAGGTGCCGAACAGCCAGGCTGCGATCAGCGGCGCAGGACCGCCGGCGATCACCGATGCGAGCTGGTAGCCGAGCGAGGCGCCGCTGTAGCGCAGGCGTCCGGTGAAGCTCTCGGCGATCAGGGCGGCCTGCGGGCCGTACAGCATGTCGTGCGGGATCAGCGACAGCACGATCGCGAGGAAGATGATCGGCTCCGATCCGGTGTCGAGCATCGCGAAATAGATGAAGCCGAAGATACCGGTCACGACCGCGCCGATCATGTACATATTCTTGCGGCCGATCTGGTCGGACAGATGTCCGAATACCGGGATCGAGACGAACGACACCACCGAAGCCGCCAGCACTGCGGTCAACAGCAGATCGCGCGTCTGGTGCAGCGTACCGATGCCATAGGAAAACACGAAGGCGGTAAAGATGTAGAACGGCGCCTGCTCGGCCATGCGCGCAAACGCGGACAGCAGGATTTCCCGCGGATAGTCCTTGATCACCGTCAGCATCGGCGTCCGGTCGAGCTGGCGCTCGGCAATCAGCTTCGAGAACACCGGCGTTTCCAGAATGCCAAGCCGGATGTAGAGGCCGACAACGACCAGGATGAGGCTGAGCGCGAACGGGATGCGCCAGCCCCAGGCCAGGAACTGGTCGCCCGCCATCTGGCTGAACGCCAGCACGGCAAGGTTGGCGAGGAACAGGCCGCAGGGCACGCCGAATTGCGGCCAGGAGGCGATCAGCCCGCGCGAGCGGTCGTTGCGCGCCCATTCCATCGACATCAACACTGAGCCGCCCCATTCGCCGCCGACACCGATGCCTTGGATGAAGCGCAGCGCGGTCAGGATCACCGCGCCCCAGATGCCGATGCTCGAATAGGTCGGCACCACGGCGACCGCGGCGGTCGCCAGTCCCATCAGTAGCAGCGTCGCGATCAGCGTCGATTTGCGGCCGATACGATCACCAAAGTGCCCGAAGATCGCCGCCCCGATCGGGCGCGCGACAAAGCCGACCGCATAGATCGCAAAGGCCTCCAGCGTACCGACCCAGGGATCGGAATGCGGAAAGAACAGCTTTGCGAACACCAGGCCGGTGACGGTGCTGTAGAGAAAGAAGTCATACCATTCGATCGCGGTCCCGATCGTGGACGCGAAAACGGCGCGACGAAGCTGGAGCTGATGCTCGGATGGACTAAGCCGTGTCGCGTCGAGGCCAAATGTTGCCATGGGATTGTCTCCCTCGGACTGGCCCCCGCGTGGATTGTGCCTGATTGTTGTGTCGTTAGGTCACAAACAACATTGCGGCCCAAGGGTTCCAGCCGGGCTGGAACTGGAGACTAGAACTTTAGTCGCCGGGAAAACGGCAGATCAGGCAGCGTCCCAATCCGACAGTTGTGCAAGCCGCGCAACAGCCCCTCAATTGTCACTTTCCCAACTACCCTTGGCCGTGGGGCGCGCAAAGGACCAGCCATGGACGAGACTCTTATTTACGACGTGGGCGCCCACAAGGGCGAGGATACCGAATTCTACTTGAGAAAGGGATTTCGCGTCGTCGCCATAGAGGCGATGCCGGAATTCTGCGATTCCATCAGCAAGCGCTTTTCGGAGTACGTCGCGTCGGGCGCCCTCTCGGTGGTCAATGTTGCGGTTTCGAACTCACCTGGGAACGTCAACTTTTACGTCGACGATCGTGTTTCGGAATGGGGAACAACCAATCCGGAGTGGTCCGAGAGAAACAAGGGCTTTGGCGCAGGCGTGGGCCGAACGTTCAAGATACAGGCCGCTAAACTCGCTGATATTCTGAAGCAGCACGGCGTCCCGAGGTACTGCAAGATCGATATCGAAGGCAACGACCTCGACGCCCTGGCGTCTCTCGAGGGCCTTTCCGAGCTGCCCAGATTCGTGTCCATCGAGTCCGACAAGACAAGCTGGAAGAAGCTTATCGAAGAGTTCGAGACCTTCGAAAGGCTGGGATACCGGAAATATCGGATTATCGACCAGTCCCTCGTCTCCATGCAGAGATGTCCAACCATTCCGAAGGAAGGACAGTTTATCGATTGGCAGTTCAAGAGTGGAAGCAGCGGCCTTTTTGGAAGTGAGCTGCCTGGAACGTGGGTCAGTGCACTCGAAGCCATCGAGCTCTACAAGGGCATCTTTCGTGGATATGCCATCAATGGAGACCTTGGCCTGTTCGGCGGCGGCGCGAAAAGCATGTTCAACATGGTCGGCAAGCTCCAGGAGAAGATGTTTCGCCTCAAGGGCTCCAAGCAGTACCTGAATCCGGCGACGCAATTCCCGCCGCCCGGCTGGTACGACACACATGCGATGAGGGAGTGACTGCCCGCAGCGAGCTAGGGCAATCGCATTTGGAAAAAACGGCCTGTGGCCCATCCTTCGAGACGCCCGCCTTTGGCGGGCTCCTCAGGATGAAGTCTTGTTTTGCGGCACAATAGTAGACCCTCATGGTGAGGAGCGCCGCTGCGGCGCGTCTCGAACCACGAGGCCGAGTACGTGCGCTGCCACCCAAGGCGGCATATGCGATAGCCCTGCGCAGCGAGCCGGTGTACGGCGCTCCGCTCACTCGATGTCGCGGGACGCCATCCCTCTCCTATGGAGCGGCAGGTCACGCGTCGCTGGTGCGCGTTCCGCTTAGGGGCGATCGCTTCGGCGATACTGGGCGTAACCGGGCGTCCAGACCTTGGCATGGATGCGCTGCTCGATCTCATCGATCGGAACATCCTTGGCCAGCCCTTCCTTGTGCGCCTGGATCGCCACTGCCAGGGCGACCGTCACCGCAACGTCGCGCAGCGCGCTGACCGGAGGCAGCAGATTGTGCTTCGGGTTGTCACGAGCCGGCGAGGAGCTCGCCAGCGCCTTGGCCGCGGCCATGAACATGCCGTCGCTGACGCGGCGGGCGCCGACCGCCAGCGCGCCCAGGCCGACGCCCGGAAAGATGTAAGAGTTGTTGGTCTGATCGACCTTGAAGCGAGCGCCGTCGCGCGTGATCGGCGGGAACGGGCTGCCGACGCCGATCAGCGCTCGCCCCTCCGTCCAGGCCTCGATATCGGCCGGCGTCGCTTCGGCGCGTGAGGTCGGATTCGAAAGCGGGAAGATCACCGGCCGCTGATTGATTTCGGCCATCGCGCGCACAATCGGCTCGGAGAACGCACCGGCCTGGCCGGACACGCCGATCAGCACGGTCGGCCGCGCGTTGCGCACCACGTCAAGCAGCCCGATCTTGTCGGGATGCGTGGCGGTCCAACCCGCGATGGCCTGCTTCTTCTGCACAAAGGGAAGCTGGAACGAGGCGAGCCCGCTCGTGCCTTCCAGCAGCAGCCCATCACGATCGACCATGAAGAAGCGCGTCGCGGCCTCACTCTCCGACAGGCCGGCATCGCGCATCGCGGCGCGGATCAGGCCGGCGATGCCGCAGCCGGCCGAGCCTGCGCCGAGCACGGCCACGCGCTGCTCGGTCAGCGGTACGCCGGTGACGTTGATCGCCGCCAGCAAGGTGCCGGTCGCCACTGCCGCCGTGCCCTGAACGTCGTCGTTGAAGGTGCAGAGCCGATCGCGATAGCGCTCGAGCATGCGGGTCGCGTTGTTCTTGGCGAAGTCTTCCCACTGCAGCAGGACATTTGGCCAACGCTTCACCACGGCTGCGACGAAGGCCTCGATGAAGTCGTCATACTCCTGTCCGCGGATGCGCTCGTTGCGCCAGCCGATATAGAGCGGATCGGCCAGGCAATCGGGATTGTCGGTGCCGACATCGAGCAGGATTGGCAGCGTCGTCGCCGGATGCAGGCCGCCGCAGCCGGTATAGAGCGCAAGCTTACCGATCGGAATCCCCATGCCGCCGGCGCCCTGATCGCCGAGGCCGAGGATGCGCTCGCCGTCGGTGACGACGATCGCCTCGACCTTGTCGAAGCGCGGCTGCGCCAGAATGCGATCGATCCGATTCTTGTGCGGAATACTGAGGAACAGCCCGCGCGGCTTGCGAAACAAGCGGCTGAAGTGCTGGCAGCCTTCGCCGACGGTCGGCGTGTAGACGATCGGCAGCAGCTCCTCCAGATTGGCGACCAAGAGCGCGTAGAACAGGGTCTCGTTGGTGTCCTGCAACTCACGCAGGAAGGCATAGCGTTCGAGATCGGTCTCGTAGCCGCGCAGGGCCTGGAGGCGGCGCGAGACCTGCTCATCCAGCGTCGCGACATTGGGCGGCAGCAGCCCGTGCAGGTCGAATGCCTCGCGCTCGGCCTCGGAGAACGCCGTGCCCTTGTTGAGCTGCGGATCGGCCAGCAATTCGTAGCCGCTCAGCGCGGTGGTGGCGAAATCTCCAGTCGACTCGGGCATGACAAGGTCCCTCAGTGCGGAATGCCGGGCTGAACTGTAGCACTTCGACGCACACGATCGGAGCGCGAAGGCGCGCTGCTCGCCAGGTTCTTACTCGGCCGGGAGGCCGGAACGCGCGCCACGCAGTGGTTGATGACAGCGTGATGAAGCCGGCGCCGACGCCCGGATCGGGCGCGTCGGTCCCGCGCCGGCCGTGGCCCCTCCACATTTGCGTGACGGCACCGCGCATGGCCACAAAGTTTTCCAAATTCGAACCTAGGCGGAACGGCGGATGACGAAGATGGTTCGTGCATATTGGCTTTCGCTTGGTCTCGTGGTGCTGGCGCTGTCGGCGATGCATCCGGCCGCGGCGCAGGTGCCGGATTTGCGAACGGGGGGCTCGATCCCGACCTTGGCGCCGCTGGTGCGCCGGATCACGCCGGCGGTCGTCAACATCTCCGTGCATGGCCGGGTCCGCGAGGACAACCCACTCTACCGCGATCCCGTCTTCCGCGAATTCTTCGACGTTCCGAAGCAGATCGAGCACGAGGTCAACGCCGCCGGCTCCGGCGTGATCGTCAATGCCCAGCGCGGCTATGTCCTGACCAACAATCATGTCGTCGAAGGCGCATCGGTCGTTCAGATCACGACCAAGGACAGCCGGCAGTTCGCCGCGAAGGTGATCGGCCGCGATCCGCCGACCGATGTCGCCGTGCTGCAGATTGAAAACCCCGGTGACCTCAAGGCGCTTCCGCTCGGCGACAGCGACGCGCTCGAGGTCGGCGACTTCGTGCTCGCAATCGGCAACCCCTTCGGCCTCGGCCAGACAGTTACCTCGGGACTCGTCAGCGCGCTCGGACGCACCGGCCTTGCCAAGCAAGGTTACGAGGACTTCATCCAGACCGATGCCGCGATCAATCCAGGCAATTCCGGCGGCGCGCTGGTCAGTCTGCGCGGCGAGCTGGTCGGCATCAACTCGGCGATCATCTCGCCCGCGGGCGGCAATGTCGGGATCGGCTTTGCGATTCCCGTCAACATGGCGCGGCGGGTGATGGAGCAGATCATCGCCACCGGGCACGTCGAACGCGGCCGCATCGGCATCGCGCTGCAGGACCTGCGTCCATCCAGCAACAGGGGCCGCAGCGAAGGCGCCGTGATCGCCGAGGTCGCGACGGATTCGCCCGCGGAGCGAGCCGGCCTGCACAAAGGCGACGTCGTCACCATGGCCGATGGCCACCCGATCCGCACCGCGGCGCAGCTCCGCAATCTGGTGGGCCTCGCCCGGATCGGCCAGGATGTTAGGCTCACGCTCGAACGCGATGGCCGCCCCGCCAACATTGTGGTTCGGGTGGCGCCGCCGCTCGCACGCAACGGCACGCTCGCCAACAGAAGTCGCCTCATTCGCTGAGACCGTGCGATTCCATTCCCTGACCTTGCGGCTCGCGAGATCGAGCTCATAGAGCAATGGAGTGGGCCGACCGAGTGTTAGCCAGGGCGCCACGAGCGGTTGTCCAACGCGCGCTTCTGCGCCACCTCCGGACAGACATCAACATACCTTGGTATGATCTCTGTGATTCCTTGTCATGCCCTGTGCCTACGCTCGTACAGTTGAGCGGCGGAGAGAGATTTTTACACTCGCAGTGATTGGGAAGACTGTCACGAGAACTAGGTGTCGCCTGCAGCACCGGTTCGTTGAGGAATCCTCAAATGATCGTCAACATTCAGAAGCTGAATGGCCTTTGGCACCTCATCGTCGGGTCGTGCAAGATCCGAACTCCGTTCCTGGAGACTCAGGACCGGGAGTGGGTCGTCGCGTACGCCCGGCGTGTCTACCCCGGCGCCAGGATTTTCGAGCGCGACTGATTTTGACCGTTAGCGTCACAGCTCGCACTTCGGCGGTTGCGATCTCGCATTTGCGGACTGGCGATATCACCGAAACGGCCGCGCCTGGTCACGAAGCTACACTCCCAGAAGACAAGGCCCCGGAGCACGCTCCGGGGCCTTTGCTTTCAGCGTGGCAGCGGCATCGCGATCACCGCAGTGCCGACACAACGATCAGGCCGAGAATCAGCGCGGTCACCGAATACTTCAGCGTGTAGTACACGCTCCGATTCCAGTCCTTGACCTTGCGGCTGGCGAGGTGGAGCTCATAGAGCTTGCCGAACACCTTGTTCAACGCACCGACGTGCTCGCCGTCGACGTTCTGCGTGGCCGACGCCTTGACGATGTTGTGGCTGACCCAGCGGTTCATCGCGGTCATGAAGCCGAACTTCATCGGGCGCTCGACGTCACAGAACAGGATGATGCGGTTGACGTCGGTCTTGTTCTCGGCGCTGTGGATGAAGGTCTCGTCGAACATGAAGGCCTCGCCGTCGCGCCAGACGCATTCGACGCCGTCGACCAGAATGCGGCACTGGTTCGAGTTGGGCGTCACTAGGCCGAGGTGATAGCGCAGCGAGCCGGCGAAGGGATCGCGGTGCGCACCCAGCTTGCCGCCCGGCGGCAGCATCGCGAACATCGCGCCGTGCACGTTCGGGATCGAATTCAACAGCTCGACCGTCTTCGGGCACAGCGTGCGCGCCGACGGCAGGAAGTCGTCATACCATTTCAGGTAAAAGCGCTTCCAGCCGCTCTTGAAGAAGGAATAGAAGCCCCAGTCGTTGTTCTTCGCTGCGGCGCGGATGAAGCCCTCGTCGAACAGGCGCGTCGCCTCGTCGCGAATCGTTTCCCAATTGTCAGAGAGCTTCTTCAGCTCGGGAAACTGCTCCACCGGAATCACCGGCGTGTTGGGCACCGCGGAGCCCGCATACATCAGCACGTTGTAAGGCGCGAGATAGGTCGAGTGATCGCCGAGCTGGCGCGCGAACCGCAGCCGTTGCTTGCCGCGGAAGTGCACATAGAGCGTGGAAGCCGCCAGCACGTAGAGAAGAACGAGCTGCGGCGCAAAGAGCTGTCTCAACATGATCCGTCTGTGATCGCGGCCCCCGACGCGGTCCGTTCCCCTCGCCCTGTCCCGCAACAGCCGGTCCGGCTGGACGGTGGCCCAGGACAAGCAGAAGCTCAAAGCGCATCGCGTTCGCGAAATCCCCTTGTTTCATAGCGGGTTGGTTCGACGGCAGGTCCGACCCCGGTCCCGGAAGCCCTGCCGAGTTGCCATCCCGGCGCTCTTGTAAGCGTTCGCTCACCAAAAGTGAAGCAGCGCGTCGATCACACCTGCGGACTTTCGACTTCAAATTGCGGAGACGAAGCGATCGATCTACAGCGCGAACCCTGCGAAGAGTTCATCATTGACAAATAAGTTAGACAATTACTAATCAAGATAACACGCCGTCGAACGGCGAAGCTAAAAGGGAGGAACCATGAGATACATTGTGGCAGCCGCCATTCTTGCGGCCCTGACATCGGCCGCTCAGGCCCAGGTCTCCGACGACGTCGTGCGCATTGGGGTGCTGACCGACCTGTCGAGCTGGGGACGCGATAACTCCGGCCCCGGCTCGGTCGAGGCGGCCAAGATGGCGGTGGAGGAATTCGGCCCAACGGTGCTCGGCAAGCCGATCGAGATCATCAGCGCGGACCATCAGATGAAGACCGATGTCGGCGTGCAGATCGTGCGCGGCTGGTTCGATAACGGCAAGGTCGACGCGGTGGTCGATATCCCGAACTCCGGCATCGCGATCGCCGTCCACAACATGGTCCGCGAGCGCAACAAGATCGCGCTGCTGTCCGGTCCCGGCGCGAGCTCGCTGACGGACGAGCTGTGCAGTCCCAACACCGTACACTTCACCTACGACACCTACGCGCTGTCGAAGGTGACAGCTTCCGCGGTGATCCAGCAAGGCGGCAAGTCCTGGTACTTCATCACGGCGGACTACGCCTTCGGCCAGCAGCTCGAGAAGGACGCCACGCGCTTCATCAATGAGATGGGCGGCAAGGTGCTCGGCAGCGTTCGGCATCCGACCAACACCGCCGACTTCTCTTCTTTCGCGCTGCAAGCGCAAAGCTCGAAGGCCGACGTGGTCGCCTTCGCCAATGCCGGCCAGGACACCGACAACGCGATCAAGCAGGCCGGCGAATTCGGTCTCGTGCAGGGCGGTCAGAAGCTGGTCGGTCTCCTGATGTTCGACACCGATATCCACGCGATCGGCTTGAAAGCGGCGCAAGGTACCTACATGACCACGGCGTCTTACTGGAACATGGACGACAAGACACGGGCCTGGTCGAGGAAATTCTACGAACGCACCAAGGTGATGCCGACCATGATCCAGACCGGCGTCTACGGCTCGGTGCTGCATTATCTCAAGGCGATCAAGGCCGCCGGCACCGACGATCCGCAGAAGGTGATGGCCAAGATGCGCGAACTGCCGATCGAGGACACGTTCGTGCACGGCGGCAAGCTGCGCGAGGATGGCCGCGTGATCCGCGACATGTATCTCGCCAAGGTGAAGTCGCCGTCGGAATCCAAGGAGCCGTGGGACTATCTCGATATCGTCAAGACGGTGAAAGGCGAGGATGCGTTCCGTCCGGTGTCCGAGTCGAAGTGCCCGCTGTTGAAGAAATAGGATCGGTCGTATGGCAGACAACGTGCAAGAGACCTACGAATGCGACGCGCTTGTGGTCGGCTCCGGTTGCAGCGGCCTGTCGGCCGCGGTCACCGCAGCCCATCACGGGCTGAAGGTGCTCGTCGTCGAGAAGGAGCCGCGCTTCGGCGGCACCACTGCGCGTTCCGGCGGCTGGCTCTGGATCCCCGGCACGTCCCTGGCGAAAGCCTGGGGCATCGAGGAGAGCCCCGACCAGGCCAGGACCTATCTCAGGCATGAAGCCGGCAACAGCTTCGATGCCGCGCGCGTCGACGCGTTCCTGACCGAAGGGCCGAAGGCGGTCGATTTCTTCACCACCAAGACGGCGGTGCGGTTCGACATGCCGCTGACCTTCCCAGACTATCATGCCGAAGCGCCGGGCGGCGCTCAGGGTGGCCGCTCGATGGTCGCGCGCCCGTTCGACGGGCGTGAGCTCGGCAACCACATCAAGGATCTCGGCAGCCCCCTGCCCGAGCTCACCGTGTTCGGCATGATGCTCGGCTCCGGCAAGGAGATCATCCACTTCATGCGCGCAACCCGCTCGCTGGCCTCGGCGGCCTATGTCGCCAGGCGCCTCTCGAAGCATGCCGGCGACGTGGTGCGCCATGGCCGCGGCATGACCCTCACAAATGGCAATGCGCTCGCCGGCCGGCTGGCCAAATCCGCCTTCGACCTCAACGTCCCACTCTGGCTCAATTCGCCGGTGCGCCAATTGATCGTCGAGAACGGCGCGGTGCGCGGCGCGGTGGTCGAAAGCCAGGGCCGCACGATCCGGATCAATGCGAGGCGCGGCGTGGTGCTCGCCTGCGGCGGCTTTCCGCACGACGTCGCGCGGCGGCAGAAGATGTTTCCGCATGCGCCGACCGGCAAGGAGCATTACTCGCCGGGCCCGACCGGCAACACCGGCGACGGCTTGCGGCTCGCGGAATCCGTCGGCGGCCGGGTCGAGGATTCGCTGCCCAACGCGGCGGCCTGGGTGCCGGTCTCGGTCACCACGCGCAAGGATGGCTCGAAGGGCGTGATGCCGCACTTCATCGACCGCGCCAAGCCCGGCGTAATCGCGGTGATGCGCGACGGCAAGCGCTTCGCCAATGAGGGCAACTCCTACCATGACTTCGTGCAAGAGATGATGAAGGCGGCCAAGCCCGGCGAAGAGATCGCGGCGTACCTCGTCTGCGATCACCAGACCTTGCGCAAATACGGCCTCGGCTGCGTGCCACCGCGCCCGATGCCGCTCGGCCATCATCTCAGGACGGGGTATCTGAAGCGCGGCAATACGCTGGCCGAGCTTGCCGCACAGGCCGGCATCGACGCCCGCGGATTGGAGGCAACCGTTGCCGAATTCAACAAGCTCGCTGCGGAAGGGCGCGATCCCGCCTTCGGCAAGGGCTCGCGCGCCTATAACCGCTATCAGGGCGATGCGCTGCACGGGCCGAACCCCTGCGTGGCGCCGCTCGAACGCGGACCGTTCTATGCGATCAAGATGGTGATCGGCGATCTCGGCACCTATGCCGGAATCGTCACCGACGCTCAGGCGCGCGCGCTCGATGCCGAGGGACGTGTCATCCCCGGGCTCTATGCCGCCGGCAACGACATGGCGAGCATCATGGGCGGCAATTATCCGGGCGCCGGCATCACCCTCGGCCCGGCGCTGACCTTCGGCTACATCGCCGGACGTCACCTTGCGTCGGCCGCGACGGAAAGAAGCGCAGCATGAATGCAGTCGCCCAATTGCTGGCCGGCAAGCGCGCGCTGGTCACCGGTGCAGCCCACGGCAACGGACGCGCCATCGCGCGCGGGCTTGCGGCCCACGGCGCCGACGTGGTGGTGACCGACATCGATCTCGCCGGCGCCGAACAAACCGCGTCCGACATCCGCGGGTCTGACCGCGCCGCCTGGGCCTTTCACCTCGACGTGTCGGATGCCGCGGTCTGTCATGCGCTGGCGCAGAGGGTCGGCCGCGAGATCGGGCCGATCGCGGCGCTGGTCAACAACGCCGGCATCATCATCCGCGAAGGGATCGATTCGCCCAAGGCGCACGACAACTGGCGACGGGTGCTCGACGTCAACCTCACCGGCACCTTCAACGTGACCCACGCCTTCCTGCCGGCGCTGCGCGAGACCCGCGGCGCGATCATCAATCTCGGTTCGATCGCCTCCTTCGTCGGGGTTGCCGACACGCTGGGTTACGCGCCGTCCAAGGGCGGCGTGAAGCTGTTGACGCAGGCGCTGGCGCGCGAACTCGCGGCCGACGGCATCCGCGTCAACGCCATCGCACCCGGCGTGATCGCGACCGCCATGACTGAAGCGACTCGCAGCGACCCCGCCCGGCTTGCAGGATTTCTGGGCCGCACGCCGCTCGGCCGTGTCGGGGAGCCGGAGGAGCTGGTCGGCCCGGTGGTGTTTCTCGCCTCCGAACTCGCGTCGTATGTGAACGGCGTGACCATGCCCGTCGACGGAGGATTTCTGGCCGTATAAGGACGTTGTGGAGAGCTTGCAGGGCCATGACGAAAGAAAGCCGCGGCATACAGTCGATCGAGGTCGGTGGAGAGTTGCTTCGCGCGCTCGCCCGCAGCGGCGAACCGATGATGCTGCGCGATCTTGCGCGCGAAGCCGGCATGCCGCCGGCCAAGGCGCATCCCTATCTGGTGAGCTTCTCCCGCATCGGACTGATCGAGCAGGACGAGACCACGGGCCGCTATGAGATCGGCGCGCTCGCACTCGAGCTCGGCCTGATCAGTCTGCGCCGGCTTTCGGCCGTACGCATCGCGACGCCGCGGATCGCCACCCTCGCCGACAGCATCAATCATGCCGTGTCGCTGTCTGTCTGGGGCACCCACGGGCCGACTGTGGTGCGGCTCGAGGAGCCGAGCCATCCCGTGCACATCGCAATGCGCGTCGGATCGGTGGTGGCCCTGCTCGAGACCGCGACCGGCCGGGCATTCGCCGCCTTCATGCCGCCGAATGCGGTCAGGACGGCGCTCGAAAGCGGTCTTGATCGCCTCGGTGTCGGCTACAATCCGAAGCGCGCGCCAACAAGCGCGAGGACCACGGAGATGCTGGCCGAGGTCCGCAGCCACGGGCTGGCGCGCGCCATTGGCGATCCGTTACCCGGCGTCAACGCCTTCGCAGCTCCGGTGTTCGATCATGCCGGCCACGTCGCACTCGTCATCACGGCGATGGGGCCGGAGGGCACGTTCGACGTCAATTGGGACAGCACGATCGCAGCCGCGCTGCGGAACTGTGCGAGCGATATTTCGAGGCAGTTGGGCCACGGCACGGTGCAGGCGTCGGAGTGACGGCCGCGATCACTGAGTTGCCCAACGGCGCAAGCACCTCACGCAGAAATGGTTCGGCTTTCCGAACTCCAACTCAGTGTATGAATAACCCGTCTCACCCCGCCTGAGCGGCGCTGCGCGATCATCACGAGTGTAGGGTCGAGATGCGATGAACGCCGATTGCGCAACTGACGGGTGCGCATGAGGCGCACGGTGTCGCGAGAACGTGAAGCCATATCCATCTCAGTCGTCATGCCCGCGCAGGCGGGCATCCAGTACGCCGCGGCCTCTCAAATTGAACGAAGGCCTCTGGAATACTGGATCACCCGCATGCGCGGGTGATGACACTGAGGCCCTGGCTGTTTGACAGGCTAATCATACACGTGCATCGCGCACGGCATCGCATTCCCGCGCGGCAAAAAGCCCCGGACGATGCCGGGGCTTTTCACGTGATCGATGGTGACGACCGTGGATCAGTAACGATAATGATCCGACTTGTACGGGCCTTCCGGCTTGACGCCGATGTAGTCGGCCTGGTCCTTGCGCAGTTCGGTCAGCTTGACGCCGATCTTGGCGAGGTGCAGGCGGGCGACCTTCTCGTCCAGCGTCTTCGGCAGCACGTAGACCTTCTTCTCGTACTTGCCGCCCTTGTTGTTGGCGAACAGCTCGATCTGCGCCAGCGTCTGGTTGGTGAACGAGGCCGACATCACGAAGGACGGATGGCCCATCGCGTTGCCGAGGTTCACCAGACGTCCCTCCGACAAGAGGATGATGCGGTGCTTGTCGGGGAATTCGATCTCGTCGACCTGCGGCTTGATGTTGGTCCACTTCAGATTGCGCAAAGACGCGATCTGGATCTCGTTGTCGAAGTGACCGATGTTGCAGACGATGGCGCGATCCTTCATCGCACGCATGTGCTCGATGGTGATGATGTCCTTGTTGCCGGTGGCGGTGACGAAGATGTCGGCACGAGGAGCCGCGTCTTCCATGGTGACGACTTCATAGCCTTCCATCGCCGCCTGCAGCGCGCAGATCGGATCGACCTCGGAAACCATGACGCGGCAGCCGGCCTGGCGCAGCGAGGCGGCCGAGCCTTTGCCGACGTCGCCGAAGCCCGCGACCATCGCGACCTTGCCCGACAGCATCACGTCAGTGCCGCGGCGGATGCCGTCGACCAGCGACTCGCGGCAACCATAGAGATTGTCGAACTTCGACTTGGTGACGCTGTCATTGACGTTGATCGCCGGGAACAAGAGCGTGCCCTTGTTGGCCATCTCGTATAGGCGGTGCACACCGGTCGTGGTCTCTTCCGAGACGCCCTTGATGTTCTTCGCGATCTCGGCAAACCAGCCCTTCGGCTTCTCCTTCAGGAGACGCTTGATCAGCGCGTAGAAGATCTCCTCTTCCTCGGAAGTCGGCTTGTCGAGGAAGGCGGTGTCGCCCTGCTCGGCGCGATAGCCGGCGTGCACCAGCATGGTGGCGTCGCCGCCGTCATCGAGGATCATGTTGGGCGTGCCGCCGCCGTGCCAGTCGAACAGCTTGGCGGTGTAGTCCCAGTATTCTGTCAACGTCTCGCCCTTCACGGCGAACACCGGTATGCCGGCAGCCGCGATCGCGGCCGCGGCGTGATCCTGAGTCGAATAGATGTTGCAGGAGACCCAGCGGATGTCGGCGCCGAGCGCGGCTAGCGTCTCGATCAGGACCGCGGTCTGGATCGTCATATGCAGAGAGCCCGCAATTCGCGCGCCCTTGAGCGGCTGCTTGGGGCCGTACTCCTCGCGGGTCGCGATCAGGCCGGGCATCTCGGTCTCGGCGAGTGAGATCTCCTTGCGGCCGAAATCGGCGAGCGAAATATCCTTGACGATGTAGTCGGTGAAGCCGGGCTTCGTGGGGGCGTTCATGTTGTTTTCCTAGTCGGTGAGTCCAGCGTATCAGTAGCAAAGCGAGCCGAACGCCGTGCGGCGGGGCATTCCCCCTCTCCCGTTCTTACGGGGAGAGGGTCGGGGTGAGGGGCTCCATCCACCGACTGAGTCCGCGGAGAGTCCCCTCGCCCGCCGCTTCGCGGCGACCTCTCCCCGCATGCGGGGAGAGGTAAGAGCGTCAGAGCGCGCGCTTGAGCTGCTCGACGAGATCGGCCTTCTCCCAGGAGAAGCCGCCTTCATTGTCCGGCGTGCGGCCGAAATGGCCGTAGGCCGAGGTGCGGGCGTAGATCGGGCGGTTGAGGTCGAGATGGGTGCGGATGCCGCGCGGCGTCAGATCCATCGCCTGCGCCGCCGCTTTCTCGAGCTGGTCCTCCGGCACCTTACCGGTGCCGTGGGTATCGATGTAGATCGACAGCGGACGCGCAACGCCGATCGCATAGGCGAGCTGCAGCGTGCAGCGGTCGGCGAGACCGGCCGCGACGATGTTCTTGGCGACATAGCGTGCGGCATAGGCCGCCGAACGGTCGACCTTGGTCGGGTCCTTGCCGGAGAATGCGCCGCCGCCGTGCGGGGCCGCGCCACCGTAGGTGTCGACGATGATCTTGCGTCCGGTCAGGCCGGAATCGCCGTCCGGACCGCCGATGAAGAACTTGCCAGTCGGGTTGATGTGCCAGATCGTCTTGCCGTTGATCCACTCCTTCGGCAGCGCCTCGCGGACGTAGGGCTCGACGATGTCGCGGATCTGGTTGGAGGTGAGGTCCTCGACCAGATGCTGGTGCGAGACCACGATCTCGCGCACGCCGACCGGCTTGCCGTTCTCATACTGGACGGTGACCTGGCTCTTGGAGTCCGGGCCCAGCACCTTCTCCTTGCCAGAGTGGCGCGCTTCGGAGATCAGGCGCAGGATCTTGTGGGCGTAGAAGATTGGCGCCGGCATCAGGTCCGGGGTCTCGTTGGTGGCGTAGCCGAACATGATGCCCTGGTCGCCGGCGCCCTCTTCCTGGTTGGAAGGCTGCTTGCCGTCGACGCCCTGCGCGATGTCGGCCGACTGCGGATGCAACAGGATCTCGATGTCGCAGTTCTGCCAGTGGAAGCCTTCCTGCTCGTAGCCGATGTCCTTGATTGCGTCGCGGACGACGCTCTCGATCTGGTCGTTGGTGACCGAGCTAGGGCCGCGGGTCTCGCCGGCGATCACCACCTTGTTGGTGGTCGCGAGCGTCTCGCATGCCGCGCGGATCTGCCAGGGGTCGATGCCCGCCTTGGGCCCCTCGCGATAGAACAGGTCCACGATCTCGTCCGAAATGCGATCGCAAACCTTGTCCGGATGACCTTCCGAGACCGACTCGCTGGTGAACAGATAAGACGCGCGCATCAAGCAAACCCCTTGTTTCGTCGGACGCCGACGTTCGTTGGTGAATATGTCCCCGGAATGTCAGTCTCGTCGTCGCGAGATGACGTAGGATTCGTCGTAAAACCACAGCCCGTTGTGTTTACGGAGAACTTCGCGCGTGGCCTCGAGAGCTCGTCCGTTTTCGGTCGTTTCGGTCAACCGGTCATCTTCGATCTGCGCGACATACACTGCCGCATTCCACGCTGCAAAGGCCGTCGAGGTTCCGATCGAGCCCGTCACCTCGTTGGGCAGCGCTTCCATATCATATCGAAAGATCGAACGGTTATCCGCGTAAGCGTTGAAGTTCAGCTCACGCCCGGCCGACCCAAGCTCATATTTCACCGCGCGCAATATCTCATGACGACTGACGGCGAAAGGATTTTCTCCGGGCCATACGGCCTGAATAATTTCAAGCCCGGGATCGCCGCCATGGGAGTGAATTCCTATCAGCCGCCCGCCGCCGCGCAGCGCCCGGGCCAGCGGCGCGATGATCCGCTTGGCGCGGAAATTCACAGAGGATTTGGCCCGGTAGGGCTGGGAGGCGATCACAAGGTCGAAATTGGCCTCGGTCCGGCCGGCTCGGGGAATGATCGAGTCGAGCAGGAACCGGTGGTCGTCCCGGTACAGCACCAGCGCCACCGGCCGCTCGTAGATCGGCATAGCGGTCCGCGGGCTCACCATGGCCCGCCAGTTTTGCTCGAGAAACGGGCCGAGTTCAGCGATCTGGGCCTCGAATTCGCCCGAGGAGGCCCCGCGCAGGGGGACCTCATGCCAGATCATGCTCGCGGCCGCCGTATTCGACCGCGGTGTCAGCCAGGGCGCCTCCGCGTAGTACATGTTGGTGAAGACGAAGACGCTCGCCGGATGCTCGAACAGGCGATCCGGCACCTTGTCCAGGGTGAGACGGACGTCCTCGAGACTGAGCTCCTTGCCGGCAACGTAGAACGGCATGTGGGGGAAGCGGCCGTGCATCGCCCGCAGCACCCGCGCCAGCACCGTGCCGTCGCCCATCCCCGCGTCGAACACCCGCAGCGCCGGCGGCCGTGGATGGATCGCGGACAATTCCAGCGCGACCCGGTCAGCAATCACCCGCTTCTCGCTGCAAGTATGGACAAACAGCAGATATCGCTGGCGATTCTCGAAGAAGCGGAAATTGCCCCGCGGATCGCGCTTCTCCAGGGGCACCACCAGGCCGCGCGGCGGCACGACGCCGCCCGGCGTGGAGGTGGCAATGAAAGCGTTGATGCGGTCGAGGGTATCGATCGTGATGCGCTTACCCTCACGCAACCGGTGCACCAGCTTGCCGTCGTTGACGGCCCGGCGGCCGAACGTCGTCTCCGCCATGTCGGAACGACGGCAGAAGTCCGTGATCTGGCCGAGGATTTCGTCGTTCTTCATGGAGCCGGGGATGTGGACGGGCAGTTGGGACACTGGTGGGCAGAGCTAAAGGGTGATTGCCTCGTAGCACGTGTTGCCCACCATTTGAACCCCTATCTGCGCGCCGATCAGCAAACATGTGTGAACCGCGCGGCGGCAGCGCCGGGTCCAGTCAGGGTATCGAGGGTAGATCAGGCCCTGCTGCGCCCGCCTCGCCCGAGGTCAGGCGCCGACAGCTCGTTCCGGGCAGGTGCCGGCGGGGGTCCATGCCGAGATCGTCGCCGCGATCACGGGCAGGCAGCTACGGTAGTCGAGCTCCTCGCTCCTCGGCGAGATTGATCTGGCGGGAAGATGATGCTCACTCTCGCCACGTCATTACGAGCCAACGGGTCGCGCGAATGCGCGCCCGATGACAGGTCCGCGAAGCAATCCATGCCTCCGCGGAGGGAAAGAGTGGATTGCTTCGTCGTGGAGCCTGTCATCGGGCCGGCCGAAGGCCGGACCCGTTGGCTCGTCGCAATGACGACAACCGAGGCGGTCTTACTTCCCCCACACCTCGCTCGCGACCTCGACGGCGAGACGCAACTTGGCCCACTGCTCTTCCTCGGAGAGGATGTTGCCTTCCTCGGTCGAGGCAAAGCCGCACTGCGGCGACACCGCGAGCTGCTCGAGCGGAGCGAACTTCGCCGCCTCTTCCAGCCGCCGCTTGATGTCGTCCTTCTTCTCGAGCTCGCCGAACTTCGAGGTGATGACGCCGACCACTACCACCTTGTTGCCCTTGGGAAGGAAGCGCAGCGGCTCGAAGCCGCCGGCGCGGTCGGAATCATATTCGAGGAAATAGCCGTCGTAGTTGGTGCCGGCGAGCAGGGTCTCGGCGACCGGCTCGTAGCCGCCGGACGAAATCCAGGTCGAGCGGAAATTGCCGCGGCAGACATGGGTGGTGATCACCATGTCCGAAGGGCGCTCGGCGATCGCGTAGTTGATGATGCGGGCATAGATCTCCTGTAGGCCGTCGGGATTGTCGCCGCGATCGCGCGACTTCTGCAATTCCTCCTGCGAGCACAGATAGGCCCACACTGTGTCGTCGAATTGCAGGTAGCGACAGCCGGCATCATAGAACGCCCTCACCGCCTTGCGATAGGTCTTGCCGAGATCCTCGTAGAATTCCTCAAGGTCCGGATAGACCTCCCTCGAGATCAGCTTGCGGCCACCACGGAAGTGCAGCACCGCCGGCGACGGGATCGTCATCTTAGGCGTGACATGTGCCTGGTCGGCGTATTTCTTCAGGAACCTGAAGTGATCGAGCATCGGGTGGCGATCGGAGAAGTCGAGCTTGCCGATCACCCTGATGGCGTCGTGCCGGGTCTGCACGCCCGCGAACTGAATGCCCATGTCGGGATGGAACAGCTCGCAGCCGGTCAGGTGGCTGAGGAAATCGAAGTGCCACCAGGAGCGGCGAAACTCGCCATCGGTCGCGAGCTTCAATCCGATCGAGGCCTGCTTGTGCACGACCTTCTCGATCTCCATGTCCTCGATCTTGCGCAGATCGTCGGCCGAGATCTCGCCCTTTTCCAGCCTGGCGCGGGCCTCCTTGATCTTCGGCGGACGCAACAGACTGCCGACCTCGTCGGCGCGGAACGGAGGCTTGGTTCGCTGCATGGTCAACTCCCGGACGTTTCTAATGTGCTTTGGCCCCGGAGACGCCGAGATGGCGCTCAAGGACAGAGGGATCGGCTTTCAGCGCGCTGCTCGCGGCATCATGCACGATCGTGCCGCGTTCCAATATCACAACGCGGTCGGCGAGCCCCAGAATCTTTTGCGCATTCTGCTCGACGATAATCGAACAAATGCCCCCCGAGCGCGTGATGGTTCCGATCGCCTTTAACAATTCCTCAACGATGATCGGCGCGAGGCCCTCGGTCGGCTCGTCGAGCAGCAGCACCTTCGGATTCAGCGTCAGCGCGCGACCGATCGCCAGCATCTGCTGCTCGCCGCCGGAGAGCTGGTTGCCGAAATTGCCGCGGCGTTCTTTCAGCCGCGGAAACATCTCATACACCCGTTCGACGGTCCATGGTCCGGGCTGCGCCACCGCGGTCATGTTCTCTTCCACGGTCAGCGAGCGGAAGATGTTGCGCTCCTGCGGCACCCAGCCGATGCCGGCACGAGCGCGCTGGTCAGGCCGCATCGCCGTGATGTCATGGCCTGCCAGCGACACGCTGCCGCCGAAGCGCCTGACGATGCCGACGATCGAATTGATCAGCGTGGTCTTGCCCGTGCCGTTGCGGCCAAGCAGCGCCAGCACCTGGCCTTCCGCGAGGCTGAACGACATCCCGGGCAGCACCACCGCCTCGCCATATCCGGCGCGCAGGTCCTGTACGGAAAGAAGATCAGGCATCGGGGGCCTCGCCGAGGTAAACCGCCCTCACCTGCGGATCGCGCGCGACCTCGTCGGGCGCGCCTTCGGTCAACAGCCCGCCATTGACCAGCACCGAGATGCGGTCAGCAAAGGAGAACACCAGGTCCATATCGTGCTCGATCAGCAGCACGGTGACGTCGCGTGGCAGCGCCGCGACTGCCGCGAGGATGTCGTGCCGCTCGCTTTCGGGCACTCCGGCCGCCGGCTCGTCGAGCAGCAGGACCCGCGGCCTGGCTGCGATCGCCACCGCGATCTCCAGCAGGCGCTGCTTGCCATAAGGCAGCGTCGAGGTGAGTTCGCTCATCACGTCGAGCAAATGGAAGCGCGCGAGGATCTCGGCAATCTCCGTATTGACATCATTGCGCGTGCCCATCCGCCGCCACCAGTCGCCACCGCGGCCCATCCGCTCCGAGACAGCGAGGCCAATGGTTTCGAGCGGAGTGAGGTCGGCATAGAGCTGATTGATCTGGAAGGTGCGCGACAGCCCGCGCAGCACGCGCTTGTGCACGGAGAGGCCCGTGATGTCGCTCCCTTCGAGCAGGATACGTCCGCTGTTCGGCCTCAGCACGCCGGTGAGCTGATTGATGACGGTGGTCTTGCCGGCGCCATTAGGCCCGATCAGCGCGTGGCGAGCGCCCCGCATCACTTTCAGCGACAGATCACGGGTGACACGGAGCCCACCGAACGATTTTTCGAGGCCGCGGGTTTCGAGCGCGATGGTCATGACGCGTCACTCTCGGGAACCGCGACGACGGCCTTGCGCCCGGCGAACCGGCGGACGATCAGATTCGGCACGAACAGCACCCAGCGGTGGATGCGCGCGCGGCCGACCAGCACGATCACGACCAGCACGAGGCCGATCCAGAACAGCCAGTACTGCGGGGTAATGCTCTGAAACAACTCCTGCAACATCTTGAACACAACGGCGCCGATCAGGCCACCATAGAGATAGCCGGTACCGCCGATCACAAGCACCAGCATCAGGTCGGCCGAGCGTTCGAACGCGAACACGTCGAGCGAGGCAAGCGCGGTGGTCTGGGTGAACAGCGCGCCGGCGATGCCCGCATAGAACGCGGCGAGCGTATAGATCGCGACCAAGCGGCGGTTGACCGGCACGCCGATCGCCGCCGCGCGCAGCGGGTTGTTCCTGATCGCGCGTAGCGACAGGCCGAACGGCGAATGCACGATGCGCCGGGCGAGCAGAAACAAGACGAACAGCACGATCAACGAATAGAAGAACCCGGTCTTGCCGAACATGTCGAAGGCGAACAGCCCGAGGATCGGCTGCATCTCGATGCCCTGCAAGCCGTCGGTGCCGCCGGTGATATCGGAAAACCGCTCGGCGAGTGCCTCCAGCAACAGCGCGATCCCAAGCGTCACCATCAGCCGAGTCAGATCGACGCCGCGGATGACAAGAAAGCTGGTCGAGAAACCCAGCACGGCCGCGACGAGACCGGCGACCACGAGGGCTATGACGGGCTCGTTGATGATGCCATGCAACGCCAGCAGCCCGGCCGAATAGGCACCTACACCGAAAAACGCCGCGTGGCCCAGCGAAACGATGCCGGCATAACCGAGGATGAGGTCGAGCGACAGCGCGAACAGCCCGAATCGCACAATGTCAGTCATGATCAGATAGCGCGACGGGAACAGGAAGGCGCAGGCCAGCGCCAGAAGCCAGAACACGAGCTCGCCGATCCGCCAGCGCGCGCCGGCAACGGCCTGAGAGGAAACGTCCGTCAGCGCGGTCATGGCGAGTTCATCGCGCCGCGGTGCGGCCGAACAGGCCGTTCGGGCGCCAGATCAGGATCACGATCATGACAGTGTAAATCACGAACGGACCCATCTTCGGCACGTAATACTTGCCCGCGACATCGGCGATGCCGAGCAGCAGCGAGGCTAGGAACGGCCCGGTGATCGAGGATGAGCCGCCGACCGTCACGACGATCAGGAAATAGATCATGAACTTCAGCGGAAAGTACGGATCAAGCCCGAGGATCTCGGCGCTCAGCGCGCCGCCGAGGCCGGCCAGCCCGCAGCCGAAGGCGAAAGTGAAAGAGAACACCTGCGGCACGTTGATGCCGAGCCCGATCGCGGCGCGCGGATCATCGACCGCCGCGCGCAGACGGCTTCCGAACCGCGTCTTGGACAAGATCAGTTGCAGCGCGAGCGTCAGCAGACCGCAGATCACGACGATCATCAGCCGGTAGCGGCCGATGCCGACGCCGAACAGATCGATCTGCCCTTCCAGCGCCGACGGCAGCTTGATGAAGACCCGCGCCGAACCCATGACGTAGTCGACCGCAGCGACCGACATGAACACCAGGCCGATCGAGAATAGCACCTGGTCGAGATGGCTGCGCGTGTAGAGATGACGATACAGCGCGCGCTCCATCAGGGCGCCGATCGCGGCGCTGGCGGCGAAAGCGAGCGGCAGCGCGGCAAAGAACGGCCAGCCGGAATTATTCACCAGCACGGCGCAGACGTAGCCACCGGCCATGGCAAAGGCGCCATGCGCGAGATTGACGAAGTTCATCAGCCCGAGGGTCACTGCAAGGCCGCAGGCGAGCACGAACAGCAGCATGCCGTAGGCGACGCCGTCGAACAGGTTGGTGAGGACAGAGGCCATGGAGAGCCGGACGCAGCCTGATGCTAATTCGTCATTCCGGGGCAGCGCGCTTGCCCTGAACCCGGAATCTTCAAGAATTTCGAGGTCCCCGATGCGCAATCGCGTATCCGAGGTTCGCGCTCGGCGAGTTCCGGACGACGCGCTTGCGCGCATCACTTCTTAGTCTTGCCGGAATCCTTGACGGCTTCGAAGGTGGCGAACTCGACGTTGTAGAGTTCGCCGTCGACCTTCTCGACCTTACGGATGTAGACGTTCTGCACGATGTCGCGGGTTTCCGGATCGATCGAGATCGGGCCGCGCGGGCTCTCCCACTTCATGCCCTTCATCGCCGCGACCAGTTTGTCGCCGTTGCTGTCACCACCCGTCTTCTTCAGCGCTTCGTAGATCAGGTGGATGCCGTCATAGCCGCCCACCGCCATGAAGCCCGGACGGTTGCCGAACGCCTTCTTGTAGGCGGCGACGAAATCCTTGTTCTTCTGCGAGGGATGCGCCGCCGAATAGATATGCGCGGTCACCACGCCGAGGGCGGCATCGCCCATGTTGTTGAGCAGGTCGTCATCCATGACGTCGCCGGGGCCGATCACCCTGATGCCGCTTTTGTCGAGACCGCGCTCGGCGTACTGCTTCATGAAGTTGCCACCTTGCCCCGCCGGAACGAACACGAACATCGCGTCGGGCTTGGAGTCCTTCATGCGCTGCAGGAACGGCGCGAAGTCGGGATTGGCCAAGGGCACCTTGACCTCCTCGACGATCTCGCCGCCGCCGGCGGTGAAGTGCTGCTTGAAGAAGGTCAACGCGTCATTGCCCGGCGCGTAGTCGGAGGTCAGCGTCGCGACCTTCTTGATGCCGTTCTTGGCCGCCCAGTCACCGATGATGGTGGAGGACTGCGCCAGCGTGAAGCTGGTGCGCACGATGTAGGGCGAGCGCTCGGTGATGATGGAGGTGCCGGCGGCCATGACGACTTCCGGGATCTTCCCCTGCGTCGCCAGCGGCGCCGCGGCAAGCGCGGCGGGCGTCACGCCGAAGCCGGCAATGATGCTGACCTTGTCGTTGACGATCAGCTCCTGCGCCAGACGCTTGGTGTTATCAGGCATCGCGGCGTCATCCTTCAGGATGATTTCGACCTTCTTGCCGGCAACGGTGTCGCCGTTCTGCTGCATATAGAGCTTGATGGCATTGTCGATCTGCTTGCCCGTCGAAGCCTGACCGCCGGTCATCGGCACGATCAGGCCGATCTTCACGGTGTCCTCGGCGTGCGCCGGCGCGGCGGCGCACAGCCCCGGGAGGGTGGCCGCCGTGGCCGCCCACAGCAACATCCTGCGACGATTGAAATTGATCATGAGCGTTCTCTCCCCCTCCTTGTGCGATGAACCGAGTCCCCGGTTCTTGTTTCGCCAGCATCGCGGCCAAAGCCGCAACGCGACATGGCGTCTTCCGCCGCCCTATTGTCAATCGGACGATGGGCGAGTGCCGTCCACTGCAGCCGGCATCGGCTGATTTAGGTTTAAGGTATTAAATTACCATAACATAACGCCCAAAGCGACCCGCGATCTAGGATTCGCAGGCCTTGCGATTTAGACGATCGTGCGAAGCAAATGAAGCTGTCAACAAAGAAGCACAATTGCGGACGAAGCGTCGCGCCTCTAGTTCAGTATCCTCAAAAATTAGGGTCGTACCCTTCCCACATGCCGAACTGCATCCGCCCTGTCTTCATCATGACCGCCCTCGCGCTGATGGCCTCCGCGCTCAGCGGGTGCAGCTCGATCAACGAGAAAATGGCAGCCGGCGTCGGCGATTATCTTCCGGCTTGGGCCGGCGGCTTGCCCGCCGACGCCCCGCCCCGCCCCGGGACCGCCAAATACGATGAGTTCATGAAGGAGCGCGAGCGCAAGCGCCTGATGCCGGCGGCCGAGCACGGCGACGATCCGAAGGCGGCATCGACGCCAGTCCCGACGTCACAGGGTGCGGCTCATTAGTCGACAAATACCACGGTCTTACGGCCGTTGAGGATGACGCGGTCGGCCAGGTGATAGCGGATCGCCCGCGCCAGCACGCGACGCTCGATGTCGCGGCCTTTGCGGACGAGATCCTCGGGCGTGTCACGGTGACTGATCCGCTCGACGTCCTGGTCGATGATCGGCCCCTCGTCGAGATCGCTGGTGACGTAATGCGCGGTGGCACCGATCAGCTTGACGCCGCGCTCATGCGCCTGATGGTAGGGCTTGGCGCCCTTGAAGCCCGGCAGGAACGAATGATGGATGTTGATGCAGCGGCCTGACAGCCGCGCCGACATCTCGTCCGACAGGATCTGCATGTAGCGCGCCAAGACCACGAGGTCGGTCTGGGTATCCTGCGCCAGCTTCCACACCGCGTCTTCCTGCTGGCGCTTGGTTTCCCTTGTTACCGGCAGGCAATGGAACGGGATGTCGCCGAAATCGAGCGAGCCATAGGTCTCGCGGGGATGGTTGGAGACGATCGCGGTCGGGATCATCTCGAGCTCGCCGGTACGCCAGCGGTAAAGGATATCGACCAGACAGTGATCGGACTTGGAGACGAGCAGCATCACCCGGCGGCGGCTGGCGCGGTCGCGCATCTGCCATTCCATGCTGAAGCGTTCGGCGATCGCGGCAAAGCCGGTCTGCAGCGCCGGCAACTCGACCGCGAGGTCCGCCGCGGTGAAGACCACGCGCATGAAGAACTTGCCCGTCTCTGTATCGTCGAACTGCTGGGCATCCAGGATATTCTGCCCGTTGTGAGCCAGGAAGGTGGACACCGCCGAGACGATTCCCGGGCGATCCGGACAGGACAGGGTCAAAACGAATTGATGGTCGGGCATGCCAATTGACCAGAACTTGAGCAAGAGCGCGGAGCGACGATTTTGGCCTTCGTCTATCACCGCCCGCACCCTTGCGCCAATCCCGTAGCAGGGTTCAAATCGAACAAAAGACGGCAATGTTTGTTAGAGCACCATCATGGCTGACCGGCTGAACGGCTACCGCATCCTGATCCTCGAAACCCGCGAGGAGGCACAGTTTTCCCGCTTGCTCGCTGAGCAGGGCGCGGATGTGCTGCAATGCCCGATGTTCACCATCCATGATGCGCCCGACCCGGCGCCGATCGAGACCTGGATCCGCCGTGCGATCGAGCGGCCGCTGGACGATCTCGTGCTGATGACCGGCGAAGGCCTGCGCCGCCTGATGAAGCTCGTGCGCCGGACCGGGGTCGAGGCGGAATTCGTCGGCAGCATCTGCAAGGCGCGCAAGTTTGCCCGCGGCCCCAAACCCGGCCGCGCCCTGCGCGAGATCGGGCTGGAGCCCCAGATGACGACGGAGAAGCCGACATCGGAAGGCGTTGCCGAGATGCTGTCGAAGCTCGACCTGAACGGCCATCGCGTGGGCCTGCAGCTCTACCCGGACAAGGATCACAGCGTGTTGATTGGCGCGATCAAGGCGCAGGGCGCCGACGTCGATACCGTCCTGCCCTACGTCTACGACGCGCGCGCCGCCGACGCGAACATCGTCGCCGCGATCGATGAGATGGCGCGCGGCCGCATCGACGCCATCGCACTGACGAGTTCGGGGCAAGTCCGCCGCTTGATCGACGTGGCGCAGGCACACAATTGCGAGGCTCAGTTGCGTGATGGGCTGAACCACACGCCGATCGCCTCCGTCGGCCCCATTGTGTCCGACGAGTTGAAGGCCCATGGCCTGCGCACCGACATTTATCCGGCGAACGACGCGTTCTTCATGAAGCCGCTGATCTCGGCTATGGCGACCGCCCTGTCGAAGAACCCGCCGCGGATGGCGGCACGGCAGTAGCCAAGTCGTCATTGCGAGGAGCGCGAGCGACGAAGAAATCCATCCGTTCCCGGCGCGGAGAGGTGGATTGCTTCGCTTACGCTCGCAATGACCGGGGGTGACAGTCGCGCGCTACTCCGCCGCCTGCTTGGTCTCGCTCAGATAGGCCTGATACGCGAGCCTGATGCCGTCCTCGAGCGAGGTGGTGGCGCGCCAGCCGAGCTTGGCCAGGCGGCTGACATCGAGCAGCTTGCGCGGCGTGCCGTCCGGACGCGACGTGTCGAAGCTGATCTCGCCGCGATAGCCGACGGCAGCCCCGACCACGCGGGCGAATTCAGCGATGCTGATATCCTCGCCGGTGCCGATATTGACCAGTTCAGGAGAGGAATAGGCCTTCATCAGGTGGATGCAGGCGTCAGCGAGATCGTCGACATAGAGGAATTCGCGCCGAGGCGTGCCGGTACCCCACACCACGACGTTGGTCGCCCCCGACAGTTTAGCCTCATGGAAGCGGCGGATCAGCGCCGCGACGACGTGGCTGTACTCCGGGTGATAATTGTCGCCGGGACCGTAGAGGTTGGTCGGCATCACGCTGATGAAATCGGAGCCGTATTGGCTGCGATAGGTCTCCGCCATCTTGATGCCGGCGATCTTGGCAATGGCATAGGGCTCGTTGGTCTGCTCCAGCGGGCCGGTCAGCATCGAATCCTCGCGCAGCGGCTGCGGCGCCAGCCGCGGATAGATGCAGGACGAGCCGAAGAACATCAGCTTCTCGCAGCCATTGGCGTGGGCAGCCTGGATCACATTGGCCGAGATCGCCAGATTGTCGTAGAGGAACTCGGCCCGCAGCGTGTTGTTGGCGACAATGCCGCCAACCTTGGCCGCGGCAAGGAACACGGCCTGGGGACGTTTCGCGGCAAACCAAGCGTCCACGGCGGCCTGGTGGCGGAGGTCAACTTCGCTGCGCGACGCCGTCAAAAGGGTCGTGCCCTCGCGGGCGAGCCGGCGCATCAGCGCCGAGCCGACCATGCCGCGATGGCCGGCGACGAAGACAGTCTTGCCCTTCAGTTCATACGGAGTGCTTGCCATTGGCGGCGTCCTGTCTGGCTTCTGCGAGATCGCCGGCAACCATTTCCTTCACCAACTGCGCGAAGGACGTCCTCGGCTTCCATCCAAGCTTGGCGCGCGCCTTGCTCGAGTCGCCGATCAAGAGATCGACCTCGGCCGGACGGAAATAGGTCGGGTCGACGCGAACCACGGTCCTGCCCGACGCCTTGTCGACGCCGGTTTCGTCGACGCCCTTGCCGCGCCATTCGATCGCGCGGCCGACCTCGGCGAACGCCAGCTCGACGAATTCGCGCACCGAGCGAGTCTCGCCGGTCGCCAGCACGAAGTCATCGGGATGATCCGCTTGCAGGATCATGTGCATGCCCTCAACATAGTCACGCGCATGGCCCCAGTCGCGCTTGGCCTCGAGGTTGCCGAGATAGATCGTGCTCTCAAGGCCGACCTCGATGCGAGCGACGCCACGCGTGATCTTGCGCGTCACAAAGGTCTCGCCGCGGATCGGGCTCTCGTGGTTGAACAGGATGCCGTTGCTAGCGAACATGCCGTAGGCCTCACGGTAGTTCACCGTGATCCAGTAGCCGTAGAGCTTCGCCACGCCGTAGGGCGAGCGCGGGTAGAATGGCGTGGTTTCCTTCTGCGGCACCTCTTGCACTAGGCCGTAGAGCTCCGAGGTCGAGGCCTGATAGAACCGCGTCTCCTTTTCCATGCCGAGAATCCGGATCGCCTCCAGGAGGCGCAGCACGCCGATGGCGTCGGCGTTGGCGGTATATTCCGCGCTCTCGAAGCTGACTGCAACGTGGCTCTGCGCAGCCAAGTTGTAGACCTCGGTCGGCCGGATCTGCTGCATCAGCCGGATCAGATTGGTGGAATCGGTCATGTCACCATAGTGCATCAGGAACGGCACGTTGCCGGCATGCGGGTCCTGGTAGAGGTGATCGACACGCGCGGTGTTGAACGAGGACGACCGGCGCTTGATCCCATGAACGGTGTAGCCGAGACCGAGCAGGTATTCGGCAAGGTACGCACCATCCTGTCCGGTGACACCGGTGATCAGCGCTACGCGCCGCTTCGAATCCTGAGCTGCCATATTTTCTCCAGAGGCGCGAAAATCGCGCGATCCAAATCGGGTCGGTCTGTAGCATCCGACCCGGCCCAAGTCTAATGCCCAGACGGCCCCGAGTCGGGGATTCGGAACCGTAAAATGGCCCTTGTACCCTGGTCGGGATCACTCGCCGTAGTGGCGCAGCCGCTCAAGGTCGATGATGGTCACCCCGCCATATTCAAGCCGGAGTAGCCCTTCCCGTTCCAGCCGCTTCAGGCACTGGTTGGCGTTCTGCCGGGAGATTCCCGACAATGCGCCGATCTCCTCCTGGGTGATCTCCAGGTGCAGCGTCAGGTCGGGATAGAGAATCGGATTGAAGAGCGAGGCAATTGACCGGGCCAGCCGCTCGGTCGCATCCAGCGTGCGGCCGTATTCCAGGAGCGCGATGAACTGGCCGAGCCGCTCATTGAGCTGTCCGACCAGGAATCGGTTGAAGCCGACACTGTTCTCGAACAGCCAGACGAAGGTGCGGCGGTCCATCATTGCGAGCCGCGTGTCGCGCAGCGCCACCACGTCGTAGCGCCGCGCCTCGTTCTTGAGCACAGTGCCCTCGCCGAACCACGCGCCGGTGGTGAGGCCCGCGAAACTCGCCGCCTTGCCGCGGCGGGAGACGATGCCCATGCGGGCCAACCCGCTGACGATGCCCGTCCAGTACTGGAAATTGTCGCCGCGCATGAAGATGAATTCGTTGGCGCGATAGGACTTCTCGGCGATGCCGGCGCGGGCGATCTCGATTTCCTGCTCGGTCAGTTCGCGCGACCAGGCCGCGATACGCCTCAAGTAATCAACAGCAATCATTCGAGCGACAGCGTCCCACGCCCAACCATATTGCACCGCAACAACACCATTTCCGTTAGGAACCGGGAGCTTGGAAAGCCAGCGAAAATTTCCTGCTGAATTGTCGGGCACATGACAATCCAACCTATCGCTTTCTCGTATTGAGAACCACCTCGCGTAACGCCGCGCGCTCCCTCACGCGGATCGCTGTTGGCGGGTAGCGGGCTGGGACAAGTGGGTGCGGCGTTACCGCAGATGACGCAGGTGATGCGAACGAGCCAAGCTCTCAGGCACCGGCATCATGAGCCGGATGGCCTGCCCACGGCGGCCCATGTAAGATCGAATTGGATGTCGAACGATAGATAAAGAGCGCGCCAAGCGCCATATCTGGAGGGAACAGGGTGGCTTACAGTCTGGAGGTGCGCGAGGTCTCTTTGCGCTTTGGCGGCGTCCGCGCGCTGACCGATGTGAGCTTCGGCGTCAACGAGGGCGAGCTGTTTTCCATCATCGGCCCGAACGGCGCCGGCAAGACCTCGATCGTCAACTGCATCTCCGGCCGCTACAAGCCCACCGAAGGACACCTGTTCTATCGCGGCCAGGACATCACCGGCCTCACCCCGAACGCGCGGCCGCGGCTCGGCATCGGCCGCACCTTCCAGAATCTCGCACTGTTCCACCACATGAGCGTGCTCGACAACATCATGGTCGGCCGCCACCACCTCCTGAAGAACAACTTCATCACGGGATCGCTGTACTGGCTCACCGGCGCGCGCCGCGAGGAGCTGGAGCACCGCCGCAAGGTCGAGGAGATCATCGACTTCCTCGACCTGCAATCGGTGCGGAAGGCGACCGCCGGCACCCTGCCCTATGGCCTGCGCAAGCGCGTCGAGCTCGCCCGCGCGATGGCGCTGGAGCCGCAGCTGATTCTGCTCGACGAGCCGATGGCCGGCATGAACTTCGAAGAAAAGGAAGACATGGCGCGCTACATCGTCGACCTCAACGAAGAGTTCGGCATGACGGTGATGATGATCGAGCACGACATGGGCGTCGTGATGGACATCTCCCACCGCGTCATGGTGCTGGATTTCGGCCGCAAGATCGCCGAAGGCGACCCGGCGACCGTGCTCGCCGATCCCCATGTCAAGCGCGCCTATCTCGGCGAAGAGGACGAGGTGCTGGTCGATCCCGACGACAAGCCGGCGGTGCGGGAGAGCGCGGCATGATGGACTACGCCCGACGCGCCGCGCAGGCCGACACCTTCCCGAAGATGCTGCGAGTGAACGCCAAGGAGCACGGCAGCGAGATCGCGCTGCGCGAGAAGGATTTCGGGCTATGGCGCGAATTTACCTGGAACGACTACCAGATCCGCACCCGTGACTTCGCGCTCGGCATGGTCGAGCTCGGCCTCGGCCGCGGCGACGTGATCGGCATCATCGGCGACAACAGGCCGGATTGGGTTGCCGCCGAGATCGCTAGCCACGCAATCGGCGCGATGAGCCTCGGTCTCTATCGCGACGTGCTGGACGAGGAAGCCGCCTATCTCCTGAGCTACGGCGAAGCCAGGCTCGTGTTCGCCGAGGACGAAGAGCAGGTCGACAAGCTGCTCGGCCTCGCCGACCGGGTGCCCAATCTCAAGCACATCGTCTACTCCGACCCGCGCGGCATGCGGAAATACGACGACCCGCGCCTGATGGAGGCGAGCGAGCTCGCGGCGATGGGACGCGACCGCGCCGCGCGCGAGCCTGGCCTCTATGACGGCCTGGTCGACGCAACCAACGGCGAGGACGTCGCGATCCTCTGCACGACCTCGGGCACGACCGCCAACCCGAAGCTTGCGATGCTCGCCGCCGGTCGCGTGCTGCGGCATTGCGCGACCTATCTCGCCTTCGACCCCAAGGGGCCGGACGACGAATACGTGTCGGTGCTGCCGCTGCCCTGGATCATGGAGCAGGTCTACGCGCTCGGCAAAGGACTGCTCTGCCGGATGAAGGTCAACTTCGTCGAAGAGCCCGATACCATGATGAACGATTTCCGCGAGATCGCGCCGACTTTCGTGCTGTTCGCGCCGCGCGTCTGGGAATCGATCGCCGCCGATGTCCGCGCCGGCGTGATGGATGCCTCCCCGCTCAAGCAGAAGCTCTACGATATCGGCATGAGGACCGGCCTCGCGGCACTCGCTGACGGCAAGCGCTCGATGTTCGCCGACAAGCTGCTGTTCCGCGCGCTGCGCGACCGGCTCGGCTTTACGCGGCTGCGCTCGGCAGCCACGGGGGGCGCGGCGCTGGGGCCGGAAACCTTCAAATTCTTCCAGGCCATGGGCGTGCCGCTGCGCACGCTCTACGGCCAGACCGAGCTGCTCGGCGCCTATACGCTGCACCCCGAAGGCAAGGTCGACCCAGACACCACCGGCATTCCGATGGCCGACGACGTCGAAATCCGGATCGACAGTCCCGACGTCAACGGCGTCGGCGAGATCGTGGTGCGTCATCCCAACATGTTCCTCGGCTACTACAAGAACCCCGAGGCGTCGACGGCCGACATCAAGGACGGCTGGATGTATTCCGGCGATGCCGGCTACTACAATGACAACCGGCAGCTCGTCGTGATCGACCGCATCAAGGATCTCGCCGAGACCGCGCGCGGCGAACGCTTCTCGCCGCAATATATCGAAAACAAGCTGAAGTTCTCGCCCTACGTCGCCGAAGCTGTTGTGCTTGGCGCCGGCCGCGACGCGCTCGCCGCGATGATCTGCATCCGCTACTCGATCATCTCGAAATGGGCGGAGAAAAACCGAATCTCGTTCACGACCTATACCGACCTGTCCTCGCGCCCGGAGGTCTATGCGCTGCTGCGGAAGGAGGTCGAGACCGTCAACGCGACGCTGCCGCCCGCGCAGCGTATCTCGCGCTTTCTGCTGCTCTACAAGGAGCTCGACGCCGATGACGGCGAGCTGACCCGAACCAGAAAGGTCCGCCGCGGCGTCATCAACGAGAAATACGCCGACATCATCGAAGCGATCTATAGCGGCAAGGACGATATCCCCGTCGACACTGTGATCCGCTTCCAGGACGGCACGACACAACGCGTCCGCACGACGCTGCAGGTCGTGGACCTCGGCCGCGCGACGATAGCGGAGGCCGCGGAATGACTGCGTTGCGAGAACAGAGCGTGATGCGCGTGAATGTGCCCTCTCCCCTTGTGGGAAAGGGCCGTTCCCCTGGTCGACAAGAACTCGCGTGGGTGAGGGGTACCCTCTCCACGATCCCGATGTGGAGAGAACCCCTCACCCGGCTTCGCTTCGCGAAGGCACCCTCTCCCACAAGGAGAGAGGGCGCCGGCACCTCCGATCGGAGCGACCGCATCTCATGAACACCCAGTTCCTGATCCAGCTCATCGTCAATGGCCTCGTGGTCGGCACGCTTTATGGCGTTGTCGCGATGTCGTTCGTGCTGATCTACAAGGCGACCCAGGTCGTGAATTTCGCGCAGGGCGAACTGCTGCTGGTCGGCGCCTGGGTATGTTGGGCACTGCTGACCAGGTACCAGCTCCCGTTCTGGATCGGCATGCCGGTCACGCTCGCCTTCATGTTCGTCTTCGGCATCGCGATTCAGGTCGTGATCCTGCGTCCGATGATCGGCGAGCCGATCATCTCGGTCATCATGGTGACGATCGGCCTGTCGACCGTGTTCCAGGCCGCGCTGAAGTGGATCTTCGGCGTCAACCCGCAGCCGTTCCCGCGGGTGTTCGAGAGCCAGTCGGTCAACCTGCTCGGACTACAGATCCAGACCGTCTATGTCATGAGCCTCGTGGTCTCGCTCGCCATGATGGTCGGCATGGCCTGGTTCTTCCGCGCGTCCAAATATGGCTTGGCGATGCGTGCCACCGCATTCAACCAGCAGGTCGCGCAGTCGCTCGGTATTTCCGTCAAAAGCGTGTTCGCGATGGCGTGGGCAATCTCGGCCACGGTTTCGGCGGTCGCCGGCGTCGTGGTCGCCGTGGTCAACGGCGTGTCGTCCGGTCTCTCCGCTTACGGCATCAAGGTGTTTCCGGCCGCGATCCTGGGCGGCCTCGATTCGGTTGGCGGTGCCGTGCTCGGCGGCATCATCATCGGACTCCTGGAAAACATCGCCCAATATGTCGACAGCGAATTTCTGCACTGGGGCAATCTTTACGAGATCGCGCCGTTCTACGTCCTGATCATCATCCTGATGATCAAACCTTACGGCCTGTTCGGCACCAGGGATATTGAGCGGGTTTGATCAATGGCAACAAGCACCCTGATCCCGTCGGGCGATTTCCGCACCACTTACGCGGCCGACACCACTATCTTCCCGACCGCGACCAGCCGCAACTTTGCGATCGCCGGCATCGTGATCGCCTGCCTCGCGCCGATGCTGCTGAGCAACTACTGGCTGAGCATCGCGATCCAGATCGGCATCTTCGCGATCGCAGCGCTCGGTCTCAACGTTTTGGTCGGCTTCACCGGCCAGATCTCGATCGGCCACGCCGCATTCTTCCTGTTCGGCGCCTTCACCTCGGCCTACATTTCCAACAACGCCCCGATCCCGGTGTTCTTCGCCATTCCGCTTGCCGGGCTGATCACGGCGTTGGTCGGCCTGATCTTCGGCGTGCCGGCGGCGCGGCTGAAGGGACTCTACCTCGTCATCGCCACGCTCGCCGCGCAGTACATCCTGCTCGACTTCTTTTCGCGCGCCGAATGGTTTTCGGGCGGCTCGGTGCCGGCGAGCGCCAACCCGTTCTCGATCTTCGGCTACACGCTGCGCGGCGACCGGCAGTATTTCTACGTCGTGCTCGCTTATGTCGTGGTCAGCTATCTCCTCGTCACCAATCTGATGCGGACGCGCGACGGCCGCGCGCTGGTCGCGATCCGCGACCATTATCTCTCCGCCGAGATCATGGGCATCAACCTGACCAAGTACCGCACGCTGTCGTTCGGGCTTGCCGCGTTCTTTGCCGGCATCGCCGGCGCGCTCTACGCGCATTACCAGCTCGTCGTGTCGCAGGAGGGCTTCGGCATCGAACGCTCGGTGCTGTTCCTCGCCATGGTGATCATCGGCGGCACTGGATCGGTCATGGGCACGCTGATGGGGACGGCCTTCGTAGTTCTGCTGCCGGAATCGATGGAATGGCTGAGCGCATGGCTGAAGGGGGGCGCCATCGACAAGGCGCTGCAGCTCAACAACAACATCACGTTCCTGCGCGAGATCGCGATCGGCCTGATCATCATCGGCTTCCTGATGTTCGAGCCGGATGGCCTCGCGCATCGCTGGCGGCAGATCAAGACCTACTGGAAACTCTACCCGTTCTCGCACTGAGTCAGGGAGCGGACATTGCTCGCAAGATCGGTTCAATGAATAACAGGAGGAAACCCAAAATGACGATTAGATCCCTTTTGAGCTCGGTCTCTCTTGCGCTGCTGATCGGCAGCGCAGCCGCTACCGCGCAGGCCCAGATCGCGATCGGCCATCTGCAGGACCTCTCGGGTGGCACATCTGACGTCGGCACACCCTATGGCCAGGGCGTCGCCGACACCCTCGCCTGGGTCAACAAGAACGGCGGCGTCGGCGGCAAGCAGCTCAATGTCGACAGCAACGACTACGGCTACCAGGTGCCGCGCGCCATCGCGCTCTACAAGAAATGGTCGGCGCCCGACAACAAGGTCGCGGCGATCATGGGCTGGGGCACCGCGGACACCGAAGCCCTCACCGGCTTTCTTGCGCAGGACAAGATCCCCGACATCTCCGGCTCTTATGCCGCAGCGCTGACCGACCCGGAAGGCACCAGCGGCAAAGCCAAGCCCGCGCCGTACACCTTTTTCTATGGCCCGAGCTATTCGGATTCGATGCGCGCGATGCTGACCTGGGCCGCGGAGGACTGGAAGGCCAAAGGCAAGCCCGGCAAGCCGAAATTCGTCCACATGGGCGCCAACCATCCGTATCCGAACGCGCCCAAGGCGGCTGGTGAAGCGCTTGCGACCGAGCTCGGCTTCGAGGTGCTGCCGCCGCTGGTGTTCGCGCTCTCGCCCGGCGACTACTCGGCGCAGTGTCTCAGCCTGAAGAGCTCCGGTGCAAACTATGCCTATCTCGGCAACACGGCGGCCTCGAACATCTCGGTGCTGAAGGCCTGCAAGGCCGCCGGCGTCGACGTCCAGTTCCTCGGCAACGTCTGGGGTATGGACGAGAACGCCGCGAAGACCGCCGGCGATGCAGCCGACGGCGTGATCTTCCCGCTCCGCACGGCGGTGAGCTGGGGCGGCAACGCGCCCGGCATGAAGACGGTGATGGAAATCTCCAAGATGTCCGACCCGTCAGGCAAGGTTTATCGTCCGGTGCACTACATCGCCGCGGTCTGCAGCGCGCTTTATCTGAAGGAAGCGCTCGACTGGGCCGCCAAGAACGGCGGCACGACCGGCGAGAACGTTGCCAAGGGCTTCTACCAGAAGAAGGACTGGGTGCCGGCCGGCATGGACGGCGTCTGCAATCCCTCGACCTGGACCGAAAAGGATCACCGCCCGACAATGAAGGTCGACCTCTATCGCTCGAGGGTCTCGGGCGCGACCGATGGCGATATCAACGACCTGATGGCCAAGGGCACGATCAAGCTCGAGAAAGTGAAGACCGTCGAGCTGCCGCGCAAGCCGGAATGGTTCGGGTGGTGAGGCCGTGAGGCAGCCACTGGCGCAGCTTCAACATAAATCGTCATCCCCCGCGAAAGCGGGGGATCCAATACGCCGCGGCATCGCGGTTGATCGCTGACGTCTCTGGAATGCTGGGTTACCGGCCTTCGCGGGTAACCCAGCCGAAGGTGATCGAAACATGACTGAAGTAGCAACAGCCACCCGCCCCGCGCCGACGGCCGTTCCGCCGCCGCCACTGCTCAGCGTCAACAATATCGAGGTCGTCTATGACGACGTCATCCTGGTGCTGCGCGGACTGAGCCTGGAGGTGCCAAAGGGCGCGATCGTGGCGCTGCTTGGCGCCAACGGCGCCGGCAAGTCGACCACCTTGAAGGCTATCTCCGGCCTGCTGAAGACGGAGGATGGTGAGGTGACCCGCGGCGAGATCCTGTTCGAGGGTCAGCGTATCAATGGTATCGATCCGGACAAGATCGTCCGCCGCGGCATCTTCCAGGTGATGGAGGGCCGCCGCATCGTCGCCGACATGACCTCGCTGGAGAATTTGCGGCTCGGCGCCTTCACCCGCCGCGACAACGAGGTCGCCGACGACATCGACATGGTGTTCAAGTATTTCCCGCGCCTGAAGGAGCGCACCGGGCTCGCCGGCTATCTCTCCGGCGGCGAACAACAGATGCTTGCAATCGGCCGCGCGCTGATGGCGCGCCCGAAGATGATCCTGATGGACGAGCCCTCGATGGGATTGTCGCCGCTGCTCGTCAAGGAAGTGTTCGCGATCGTCAAGGAGATCAACCGCGATCTCGGTGTCACGATCCTCCTCGTCGAGCAGAACGCACGCGCCGCGCTTTCGGTCGCGAGCCACGGCTACATCATGGAGCAAGGCAAGGTCGTGCTCGACGGCTCCGCCGACGACCTGCGCGACAACGAGGACGTCAAGGAATTCTACCTCGGCGGCGCCGGCGATCAGCGCAAGAGCTTCAAGAACCTGAAGAGCTTCAAGCGGCGCAAGCGCTGGCTCTGAGCGTTTTCGAGCGAAGTGAGGACCGGTTCGCGTGAAGAAAACGCGTCAGATCAGGAACGCGGCTCTAGCCGAGCACCTGCTCGGCTTCAGCGACCGCGCAGAGAACATGATAGAACGACGATGCAGGGATCGTGGCGACCAGCGACGTCCCTTCGCGGTCGAATTGGTCGTACCAGCCGCCCGCCACCGGGTGGCTGAGATAGTGCCGCTCCAGCCGCACCAGCGCCGCGCGGGCTTCGTCCGCGGCACCGGCCTCGCCCGCTTCCGCTTGCGCGATCCACGCCTTCGCGATTTCGGTCTGCGGCCACAGCCGTCGCGTGTGACGGCGGATGTTGCCCTCGGTGTCGCCCTCGTCGATCAGGCAGCCGGTGGCCTCATCGCGATAGCGCAGGGCCGATGCGAGCAGTTCGCCGCGCGGACGTCCAGTCGGGCAACCCGTGATGCGTTCGAATCCCTTCAACAGCCAGACCCACTCCGCCTGATGTCCAGGTTCGACGCTGATAGGCAGGATCTTCGACCAGTCCTCCTCGAAATACTCCCCGAGCACACGCATCTGCTTGTCGTAGAGATTGGCCAGGAACAGCGCGAAGAACTCGCCGGCACGATTCTGGAAAGACAAGTCTTGAGTGGCGTCGAAGCACGCGATCATCGCCTCAAACAGGTGCATCTGCGGATTCTGACGGCGCGGCATCGAAGGCGGCAAGCCTTCCAGCACTCCGCCATGCGGCGAGCGCAGCTCCGCATCGAGGAACGACAGCAGAGCGTCGATCTCGGCGCGGATCTGGGCGTCGCGATCGAGGCCGTAGACGGTCGCGAGCGCAAACAACACGAAGGCGTGGTCGTAGGAGTCGCGCAGCGGATCAAGCACGTCCCCCACGGGCGTCAGCCGGTGGACATAGCCTGGCCGGCCGTCCGGCGCCTTGGCCTTGGCCAGCAGATATTCCACCCCCTTCAGCGCGATCGCGCGGCCGTCCGGGTACCATCCCATCTGTGCGGCCTTAGCGTAGCAATAGATCTGCCGTGCCTGCACGAATACCCGGCGCGGCGCGGCAGCATCCGCGCTACCGTCTGGAAGCAGTCGGTCGATGAAGCCGCCGGCTGTATTGTCCCAGCCGACGGTCGACCACAACGGCAGCGCGTGGTCGATCATCCGGCGCTTCAATCTTGCAACAACGTCGGCCGGCCCATACGCCACGACGCTCAGTCCTTCAGCCATTGTGTTCCCCGCAACGATCCGACACCGGTGCTCGCCGCCTATAGCACGCGCAATGTGGCATGCAACCGGGTGAGCCCCTAAGGACCCGTCATGACCGACCACTACGACGCACTGGAAGCGCGCGATCCGGCCGAGCGCGAGGCTGCGCTGTTCGTCCGATTGCCCGAGGTGCTGCACAGGGCAATGGCTGCGCCGGCTTATGCCAACCTCTTGATGGGCATTGATCCCGCGTCGATCACCAGCCGGGACGCGCTGGCCGGGCTGCCGGTGCTGCGCAAGTCGGAACTTCCCGCCCTGCACAAGGCAGCCCCGCCCTTTGGCGGCCTTGTGGCCGACAAGCCTGGCTCGTTCGCACGCCTGTTCACGTCGCCAGGGCCAATCTTCGAGCCGGAAGGCCGCCAGGCCGACCCCTGGCGCGGCGCGCGGGCGCTGTTCGCGGCAGGCTTTCGACCCGGCGACGTGGTACTGAACACCTTCAGCTATCACCTCACCCCCGGCGGCTTCATCTTCGACGCCTCGGCGCGTGCGCTCGGCTGCGCGGTGATCCCGGCCGGTCCGGGCAACACAGAGCAACAATTCGAGTTGATCGAGGCCTATCGGCCGATCGGCTATAGCGGTACGCCGGACTTTCTGAAGATCCTGCTCGACGCCGCCGCAACGGCCGGTCGCGACCTGTCCTCGATCAAGCGCGCACTGGTCTCCGGCGCCGCGTTTCCGAAGTCGCTGCAAGAGGAGATGAAGTCGCGCGGCATCGATGCCTATCAGGCCTTCGGCACCGCCGATCTCGGCATGATCGCGTTCGAGACCCCTGCGCGCGAGGGCATGACGGTCAATGAAGATCTGATCCTGGAGATCGTCAAGCCGGGCACCGGCGACCCGGTGACGCCCGGCGACGTCGGAGAGATCGTGGTGACCTCGCTCGATCCGCATCATCCCTGGATCCGCCTCGCCCTCGGAGACCTCACCGCGGTCCTGCCGGGCAAGAGCCCGTGCGGGCGCACCAATATGCGCATCAAGGGCTGGATGGGCCGCGCCGACCAGACCACCAAGGTCAAGGGCATGTTCGTCCGCCCAGAGCAGATCGCCGAGATCAGCAAACGGCATCCCGAACTCGGCCGGCTTCGCCTTGTCGTCACGCGCGCCGGCGAGACCGACGCGATGACACTGAAAGCCGAATGCGCATCACCGGCGGAAGCCCTGCACGTTGAGCTTGTGGCAACGCTGCGTGCAGTGACGAAGCTCGGCGGGGCCGTCGAGCTGGTTGGCGCCGGATCGCTGCCCAATGATGGCAAGGTGATCGCGGATGAGCGATAAGGCTTATATCAGACGCCGATGAGCGGCACGCCCGAACGGCATGATCGGCCAGCTAGCGTGCTGCTCCGATCTTGTCGACCAACTCACGATAGTTCGTTAAAGCGGTCTCTTCGGTGTACTTTCGAGCGGCAATGGCTGCCAATTGTCCCATTTGTGTGACATCGCTCAAATTCATTGCCGCGGCGCGGATCGCCTCGGCGAGGCGCGCAGGGTCTTCGGGGGGCACCACCCAGCCTATCTTTTCGTTGCGAATTTCTATTCCGGCTTCAGAGTGGTCTTCGGCACCCACGATGACGGCGCGTCCGACCGCCAGAAGATTGTAAAGACGGCTGGGAATCGATACGCCGGCCATGTTGCGGCGATAGGGAATGATCCAGACATCCGCAGCGGACAGAAACTCGGTCAGATGCTCTCCGGGTACAGGCTCAAGCAACGTGACGTTGGGCAGACATTCCGCGGCTTGAAGATCCCTGAGGTGACCCCAACCTACGCCCCAGCCGGACAAGAGGAAGTGGATGCCCGGCTCGTTACGCAGAAGCTTGGCAGCTTCGAAAACCGTGCGCGGATCGTGCGTAAATCCGAGGTTGCCCGACAATCCGACCACGAGATGTGCGCCATAACGCGGCCTGAACTGATTTGATGGAACCAACTCTCGATGCCCAACAGGCAAAAACGTCCAGTTCGGGATGAAGTGAATCTTCTCCGCGTTAACGCCCCGGTACTTGGTGAGCAAGGGCGGAACATCGCGTCCAACGACCACGATGCCATCAAGCGCTCTGAACATAAAGCCGTTCAGTAGGCGCAAAAACTTGTTGAGCAGAGATGATGAGCCAATGAACCCGGCCGCTTCCAGTGCTTCGGGGTACAGGTCATAGATAAGAAGAGCGGTTGCCGCCCCTCGCAATTTAGCGGCGAACACAACTGCGTAAGGCAGCGTAAAGGGGTTTGTCACGCAAAATACGAGGTCGTCCTGGCGCGCCGCCTTCAGTACGGAATAAAACATGGATACAGCGAGACCGAGGATCGACGCTACACGCCCAATGAGGGCATGTTTTCCAGATTGGAAGCTCTTCAACTCGATCACGAACGGATTCGCTCGCGCGCCCGCTGTTGGGGACCCAGACCGCTTCGTTGCGGACAGAACGACAACCTCAGCGTCTACCGAGAAGGCATTGGCGATCTTGCCGAGATAGGTCGCAGTCGTAGTAGAGTCCGGCGGATAGATCTGAGTGGCTAAGATCACCCGTCTGAAGGTCTCCCGACGAGCTGGCTTGTTCTGCCTGGGCACGGACGGCATCGCGTTGAAGTGCTTTCTTTCGACTGTGATTTGATTAGCTATGATTAAAGGCTGTGTAGGTGATCGCGTCACCGTCCTCAAGTGTCTTGGCGGTCTCCCACGTTGACCGATCTCAGGCGATTTGCAGCAGAGGTTTCAGAAACAGTTCCAGGTTGGGTCCAGAAAATAGATAGCCCTTCAAACCAGCAGCGCTTGCGGCCTTAAGGTCAGTAGGTTGATCTCCAACGAGAAAGCTCCGTTTGACGTCGACCGGAAAGCGCTCTAGGAGGTCGTTGATCATACCCGGCGACGGTTTGCGTCGATGACACCCCCGACGATACCGTTCCACGATCCCCTCCGGATGGAAGGGACAGTACTCAAAGGCATCGATGTGCGCGCCGATCTGGGCAAGCTCGTCCGCCATCCAGTTGTGGAGCTCGTGGATCTGGGCCTCGTCGTAGAGGCCTCTTGCAACACCTGACTGGTTGGTAACAACGAATGCGAAATAGCCCAGGTCATTAACCGCCCTGACCGCTTCGCGAGCGCCATCGACCCAAGAAAACTTGTCCTTTTCAAAGAGGTAACCGATGTCCTCATTGAGGACTCCATCTCGATCGAAGAAGACAGCCGGTCTTCTCGCCTGATCAGTCATGTCGTTCATTGGATCATAGCGCATTCGCGAGGAGCTTCCGACTTCGTTGAATCGCACAATGCGACATGGCGCAACATCCTTGCCGTTGCCCAAACTGTATCATGCGCACGGGTAGGACAGGCACGTCGAGCAGCCGCAATTATGGACATAATTTGACATCGCGCGATTGTAAAAGGGAGCGTAGACAAGGGCTGCCGAAGTACGCTTGCCCATGCTAGGAGTCTTGCATCGCGGCTTGAAGGTAGGGTGCCCCAGTGACGGAGATTCGAATCTGTTGATCAGACAATCGTCGATGGCCAAGCTTGGTGTTGCGACCGCTGCGCTATTCCTTCTCTACTTCCCGCTCGCCATTTGGGTCACCCGGAGCCATGTCAATGTCATTCCCGATGGCGAGATCGTAGTTCAGTTGGTCGGACCATTCGAGACATACAATCACGCGAATATTAGTCACCAAAAGAAGCTAGACCAGCTGTCGAAATGGGCCGACGACGAGGCAGCCGACCCCCAGAAGTCTCCGATTGTCGTGTACGAGAATACTGTTCCGCTGGGACCGAGCCATAGTTCGTTCGAAGATATTGCGAAAAAGGGAGCCGGGCGCTATGCGTACTGGCGAAATGGATTGACGTTCTCAACCAGCGACAACAGCAACCCAGGTTCGAACGGTCGAACCTATTGGGCGGTATTGCCCAAGCACGAACCCAACGGTGCCCAATAGGCACGGCATTTTCCAGCGGCCGTCCTATACTCTTGCCCGATGTGCAAGCTCCATCAGATCTAAAATCCGTAGACCAAGTCGATCACCTCGTCCTGCTGCTGCCGCGTGATCTCGGCGAACATCGGCAGCGACAGGATCTGCCCCTGGTCGCGATACGCGTTCGGGAACTGCTCCGGACGATGGCCCAATCGGGCATAGGCCGGCAGGAGCGGCAGCGCCATAGGGTAGTTGATCGCAGTCTGCACGCCGTTGGCGTTCAGGTGCGCCGCCAGCGCATCACGGCGTGGATGCCTGATCGTGTAGAGATGGTAGACGTGGCTACGTCCCGCGGCGACCTGGGGCACCCCAATATCCTCGATCTGGTTGAGGCCGGCGTCATAGACCTTCGCGGCACCCTGCCGCGCCTCGGTCCAAGCGACGAGATGCGGCAGCTTGGCCGACAGGATCGCGGCCTGCATACCGTCGAGCCGGCTGTTGACGCCCTCGATCTGGTGCTGGTGCTTCACGAGCCCGCCATGGCGGGCTAGCATGGTCATGTGTTCGGCGAGCGCGGCATCGTTGGTGACGACCGCGCCGGCATCGCCCATCGCGCCCAGATTCTTACCCGGATAGAACGAATAGGTCGCGGCTTCGCCGAACGTTCCGATCATCCGGCCCTTGTAGCGGGCAAGGTGCGCCTGCGCGCAATCCTCGATCACCCAGAGCCTGCGCTTGCGTGCGATCGCCATGATCGCATCCATATCCGCAGGCTGGCCGTACAGATGCACCGGGATGATGCCGACCGTGCGCGGCGTGATTGCGGCCTCGACCGCCGCCGGATCGATCGTAAACGTCGCTCCGTCGGTATCGCAGAAGACGGGGGTGGCGCCGGAATGGGTGATCATCGCCGAGGTCGAGATCCAGGAGTGCGCCGTGGTGATCACCTCATCGCCCGGCTTCACCTTCAATGCCTTCATGGCGAGATAGAGCGCGTCGGTGCCGTTGGCGCAGGACACGCAATGCGCGACCTCCGCGGCCGCGGCGAACTCCCGCTCGAACGCATCGACATAGCTGCCGCGAATGAACGCGTTATCGCGGATCACGTTGGCGATTGCGCCATCGATCTCGCCCCTGATGGTCTGGTACTGTAGCTGCAAGTCGGCAAACGGCACCGGCATCGCTCGTCCCCTATTGGCTCGTCAGCAGGCGGCGCGCCGGATTGCCGGCATAGGTGCCGGGTGTTGTGATGTCCTTGGTCACCACTGAGCCTGCGCCGATCACGACATCGTCGGCGATCCTGACCGGCATGATCGTCGCGTTGGAGCCGATCGAGACTCGGTTGCCGATCACGGTCTCACGCCACAATTCCCTGCGGCCGCGCGCAGGGCCGCCGGTAGAGAATGTGTCGTTGACGAACATCACCCCGTGCCCGACGAAGCAGTCCTCCCCGATCGTCACCAGTTCGCAGACGAAGGCATGCGATTGCACGCGGCTTCGCGCCCCGATCACGACCCCCTTCTGGATTTCGGTGAAGGGACCTACGAAGCAATCGTCTCCAATCTTGCAGCCATAGAGATTGCAGGGCTCGACGATCTTGACGCGCGCGCCGAATGCCACGTCACGAACGCCTGCCTGATGCACCTCCGGCCGGTTCACGATACGACCCCGAGCCGGCTCAGCCGCGGCGTGAAGCGTAGCGCGACTTCTGCACCGGTCTCGATCGACTCGTAGAGCGCAGAGATCAGCTCAAGGCTCTTGCGGCCCTCGAGCCCATCAACCAGCGCGGAGCGCTGATTGACCAGACAATCGACCACATGGTGGTAATACGCCTGATGGCCGAAGCCGTAGACATTGGGTGGGTTGACCGAGAACTTTTCCACCACGTCCTTGTCCGACGGCAGTTCGTCGACGAAGCGCCAGTGCCGGATCTGGTTCACCGCAAAACCGGAAATCTCGACCGTTCCCCGCTCGCCGAGGATCGACAGCGACCCCTCGAGATCGGTCGGACGCGCTGCCGTGGTCGCTTCGATGATCCCGAGTGCGCCGTTACGAAACTTCAGCGTTGCGACGGCCGTATCCTCGGTTTCGATCCTGGCAAGCGCAGTGCTTGCGCGCGCATGGACACTGACGACATCGCCGAAGAACCACTCCAGCATGTCGACATGGTGGCTGGCCTGGTTGGTCAGCACGCCGCCGTCATAAGCCCAGGTGCCGCGCCAATCGTCCTGGTCGTAATAGGCCTGATCGCGGCACCAGCGCACGCGCACGGTCCCCAGGATGAGCTTGCCGAAGCGGCCGGCATCGAGCGCCTCGCGCGCCTTGACGACGGGCACGTTGAAACGGTTCTGCTTGACGATGAACATCTTGACCCCGGCCTCATCGCAGGCCCGGATCATGTCGTCGGCGTCCTGCAGCCGCAGCGCCATCGGCTTCTCGACCACGACATGCTTGCCGGCCCTGGCGCAGGCGATCACATGCGCAGGATGCAGCCCACTCGGCGTCAACACCGCAACCGCGTCGATGTCCCTGCGCGCCAGGAACTCATCCATGTCGTAATGCGCCGCCACCCCGAACTTGCCGGCGATCGCATCGGCCCGCGCACGAACGGGGTCGCAAACCGCAACCAGATTCGCCCCCTCGATGTGATTGCCACCCAGGAGGTCGGAATGACGCTTGGCAATACGCCCGCAACCAAGCAGGCCAAATCTGATCATGCAGGGACCCAGTCTTGTCTTATCTCCATCGGTCGAAAACCGAGGGAACAAGCGGCTTTGTCAGCCGCACGTCCATTACTCGGAAAACTCGGAACAAGGCAAGGCATATGCGTGGCGGATGACGATAGGTTTATATTCTTATAAAATGCTCGCAATTGAACCAGCAAGTGCGGCAACGTTTGAGCGCAGTGCACCGGATCGCCGGCCGCGCGACGCGAAGAACATGTGGATGGTCTTCCAGGAAAGGGACGTTAATCCACCCTTATTCGGGCGTTATTCAAGCCGGCCATTTGCGCTGGCCGGCAGCGCAAATGGCATTCGGTCAAATCCATTGCATGCTGCTTCGACGGCTCTCACAGAGTCCGCGTATAACTTGAGTGCTCACCCCAAACTTGATATTCGAAAGTCCCGGCCAACTGTGATCCTCGTCTCAAATCTCGACCTTGATGCGAAATTCTATCTTGCGAGGTTCTCCATTGATCGGGTTCGGACCTCGGGTGAGAATACGACTGCCAGAGGCGCGATGGCAGTTGTGGGCCAGCATCCTTCTGACCTTGCAAGTGCTGGTCTTGGTCTTCGTCATTTTTACTCCGAAGGCCCACGGAGTTATCGATAAGGCGATGATCGCGCCGGAGACCGGCTCGGCATATTCCAGCCCGGTCCAGATCATCCGTTTTCCCTACACGGTGCGAGCCGATACGAACGAATCGCCCCGGGAATCTACACTTATTGTGCTTGAGGACGGTCATGCGCTGGGACCGGCGCATTCATTGCACGCCAAGGTAAGAGAAGATGGCGGCGGGCGGTATTCGCACTGGAACGACATCCTGATCTGGTCGACCTCCGACAACAGCGATCCCCGATCCAACGGGCGCCTGTATTCGATCGAATCGTCGACGGCAGTGCGAACCTCGTTGCAGGTCGGCTTGTGGAGCATATCGTTGCTCGCAGACCTCCTTTTCCTTCTGATCTATCGGAAGCAGGCGGTTGAGCATTTGCGCGCAAGAGGAACGAGGCTCCTGGGCATTGCTGCGCTGCTCGCGCTTGCCCTACTAACGACGATTGTTTTCGCATGGGGTGGGCGATACTTCATCGCGAGCGGAGATTCCGCTTCGGACGCCGCGCTGATCGTCCAGTCAGCGATGTATGCCGTGCTGGGTTGTATCATCCCGATCTCGACGTGGATGGCCGGAGCGGGCCCTATCTGCCTTCTGCAAACCAGACGCAACGCGAGCCTGTCGCGCATACTCATACCTGCGTATCCGGTCTCGCTTGCGATTCTCGCTGCGTTGGCAGCCATTTCGCTCCTCGTTCCTGGAGGCCTCGCGGTCTCTTGCGTGCTGTACATCGTGTGCATCACACCGCTTTTCAGTTGGCGCCCTCCCAAGGGAGAACTCCGCGCGGCAGCCAAAGCCGCGCTGGGTATCCTGCCTTTCGCGATTGCTTTTGGAACCTGGCTAGCCATTCTCTGGCACGGCCCGACGAATACACTACCCGGCTCTCCGTCGGGGGATCTCGCATGGTACGCCGGCATGATTTGGTCGCTGGCACATCAGGCATATCCGTTACTCAATCTTGGATATGAAGGCAGCTCGTCGCTCGGTTACTTCAATGTCCTGTTTCCCGCGATAGGTGCTGTGTTCGCGAACATTCCGGGATTTGACCCGTTTCTCTTCCTGTTGGGAGGTGGCGGCGCCTGCTATGTCGTGCTCTTGGCCTGTATGATTCATCTGTATCTCGTCGACAGGCATCCCGCTGCGATTGGGGGCTTCCGCCTTTCACTGCTGGTTTTGGCAGTTCTCGCGGCAGCTCGATATCCATACTGGGTCGTCGAGACTGTTCCGCTTGTCTTCTCGCCCGCCCTCGCGATTTCGGTATTCTGGATGGCACAGCGACATGCAAGACCCACTGTATGGATCTCGGGGGCAATGGGCGCCGCACTCGTTGGCTCGGTACTATCGAAGGTTGTCACCGCAGCGCTACTGGTGCCGCTTGGGGCCGCTGGACTATGGAGCAATTGGAAGTCTGCTCCTCGCCTCGTGCGATGGGCGACCGCAGCCATTGCTGCAATGTTCACACTCTACTGCGCGATCATGCTCCAACGCTTTCTTCCGTTCTTCCTCAAAGCGAGTCCGATAGGACCCGAAAGTCTCCAGCACGACCAATGGTGGAACCAGTCGCGCGACATCGCCATCCTGTTGCTTATTTTAGCCTCTTGGCTGGTCGCAGAAGCCCCAATTGCGTTGGCCCTGTCTCTCGGCTTCCTGACCTGTCTTCTGTTCTTCTTCCTTTCTCATGCCAACTTTGTGTGCGGAACTATCGTATTGGGCCTCATCGCCACAACCAATGGCGCGACTTCCGCGCCTGCGCGCTTGACAACTTTGCTTGCCATTTTGCTTGCCCTGCCAGCCGTGCTGCTCTCGGATCCCGCCGGCGGGTCGAGCGCCCTGGTGTGGGTGTTCTGCCTTGGTGGCGCGACACTGGTCGCCACGCTGACGGCGCTTCAGGTTGAAGCACCGAAGCCGCTCGTCAGTTTTCGACAGGTCGTTTGGCTCGCATTGTTCACAACGGCCTTCGCCGGCGTCGGCTTTATTGGAATCGGCCGCGGGGTGTTTGTCGCCAGTTCCGGCTGGGATTCCGCGGGGCCACCACTGACCCCTCAATTGAAGGACATCTGGTCTGCGGTTCGTCGATTGACCCCGACGGATGCACTGATCTTCACCGACCAGGTCGATGAAACGATCTATATTCTGGGCGGGTGGAATACTTATGCTTATTCAGGTCAACGCCAGATCTATCTTTCGAGCTACTATACGAGTCTTGAGCTCCGGGTTGATCGAGCCAAATTGCGCGCCGCGCTGGCCACAAATGAATCGGTCCTGAAGGGAGCAAACCCTGACAATGTTCCGACCAGGCGACGCTACCAGCAGGTGTTTGCCGTGATATCCGCGAAGCGGTCCCCTCCCCCTGGATGGACCATGGTATACGGCAACAATGACTACGTTCTATTCAAAATAAATCGTCGAGGCGACCTCCGCCACGATTGAGATCGAGGCGTAAGCCCGGACGTTTGCGGCATCCTGATTGATCGGATCACCGCTTCCGGCTATTTAGCGTTTTCAACAGCGCTTCTCATGCAGGTTCGTGGCGGAGCTTAGTGACCTTGAGAGAGCTCACGCATCCACGCCACAGTCGCTGCAACGCCCTGCTCGGTGCTATATGGCAGTGGCCCGCAGATCGCTGCCGTCGGCCGCATGTCAAATTGATACTGGGTGAGGACGTTGTTCAATCGAAACGAATTGAACGGAAACTTCTTTATCCCAACAATGTTCACGACGTCGCCGCATAACGCAAGCAAGCGCCCGATTCCGACTGGCATATGCGGTATTGAACGGGCGGCAAAAGCTCGCTGGAACTCGTCGCACCACGCAATGAGATCAATCGGTGCATAATCGGCCAGGTAGAGCGTCCGACGCTGCACCTGCTCAGTCGGCGCCAGAAGCAGGCGCCAGTACTGGAAGGCAATATTATCGATATAGCTGTACGATTTCCAGAGCGGGCTGTGCCCAACGTGAAAATAGTAGCCGCGCTCAATCATCCGAAGAAACCGCTGATAGTGCGCGCTCATACCGGGTCCCCAAACGGTCGTCGGGCGCGCCAGACACCATTCGCGTCCGGCGCCGTCGGCAGCACGGACGATCGTCTCGGTCCGGACCTTGCTCCTGCCGTACATTGTGTCCGCCGCATAGTCAGTATCGCTCTTCGGCACATAGCCGACCCGACACACCAACTGGGACGATGTCCAGATCGCCCGGCGGACCGACGGTGTCAACCGGACAGCTTCGACGAGGTTTTCGACGCCATCTATATTGGCGGCATAGCCTGAAATGTTCACCTTTTCGTCGAGGTCGATCCGTGCGGCAAGATGCACGATCGCGTCGGGAGCGCAGCTCTGCACAGCTGCTCTAAGACCGTCCGCATCCAGAATATCGCACACGTAATCGGTCGTGGGGGCCGCCACCCTATCGAGCCCGACAGCGGTGCAACGTTCAGCGCGCAGTTTCTGGATCAGAGCTCGGCCAATAAATCCCGAGCTCCCTGTTACAAGGACTTTCATGGCAATCTTGCGGTGGTCAGCATCGCGAATTCCAAGAGCCCGTCGAACCAACTTCAAACGCGCCGCCAAACTGGTGGCAAATATCGGCGATTGCGGCAAGATGTTTTGAGAAGAATCCGTCGCTAGCACGGCCCTCTCCGAAGACCATCAGCGTGTCGGCGGCCGGTAGGGGAACTCTCACTGCAACAACGATCGCGTTTAATTGTCGGAAATGCGGCAACAGTCCGCGTCTAGCAACGATGTGCTGCGCGTCCTTACTCGCGGCATATACTATTAGCTTGCTGATTCTCCCGGCGAGTTCGCCATTCGCATCGGTCGCGCTTGTCACAATGTGACGCCGCTGCGAGGTTCTCCTTGCAAGGTACTGGCAAATGACCCTAAAGCGGGTGGACCCGAACCCATAGTCTACCACTCCTGCCTCTCGGACCGCAGGAACCACAGGTTGCAATGTTGATCACGGTAGAGCGCAACGGCCCATGACAGACAATGCGCAATCCCTGGCCAGCGGAGCTCCGCACGATACGATCTCCTTCGCCAGAAGAAGCTCACGTGAGGCAGTATCATTATCACTGCTGCTCTTCCTTCATATCGCCGTCTGCTGTCTCTCTCTGTTGTTCGTCGCTTATCGCAACTCCTATCCCCAGAACCCATTCGCGGTCTATGTCCCCTACAATATTGGCCAGATCCCTGGAGCGATGCTCCTCATTGCAGCGTTCGGGGTCATATCGAGCATTTTTGTCCGGCGGAAATTCAGCTTCGGATATTTCGTTGGCTTCTATCTCTACACAATGATGCTCGGCTATGTTTGGCTGAGCGCGTTTTCACTGCTGCACTATAATCATTCCCTGGCCGTGATTTCCGCGTTCGGCTCAGCCATTGCGTTCCTGATACCCGCAACAATGACGCCGCAACCGGCGAGCGGCCGACATGAGCTCACCTCCAGGCAGTTCGAGGTGTTCCTGAACCTCGTCCTGTGCGGAGCACTCGTCATCCTGCTGGTTGGCGCGAAGTACAATTATACAATCATCGCGCTGGATCGCATCTACGAATTTCGGGGAAAGAACGACTCTCCGACCATCCTTCGCTACGCGACAAGTATCGTCTTGAGTGTGTTATTGCCTTATGCATTCGCAGCCTTCGCGCTGCGATCCCATTATTGGAAAGCCTGCTTCAGCCTGGTACTGCTTTTGGCGTTCTATCCGATCACGCTGACCAAGCTGGATTTCTTCGCCCCATTCTGGCTGCTGTTCGTGGCGGCCATCTCCCGCGCTTGCGATGCACGAACCTCCGTATTGATTTCGCTCCTCGCGCCAATTGCCGCAGGTCTGCTCTCCCTGACGCTTTTTGGCACGTTGTTCGACATCGTGAACTTCAGGATGGTCGCCATACCGTCACTTGCGATGGACGTCTATCATGAGTTTTTTTCGTCGCATCCCCTGACGTATTTCTGCCAAGTGAGGGTCTTGAAAACGATAAGCTGCCCCTACAAGGAGCAGCTTGGGATCGTGATGCAGGAGATGTATGGGCTCGGGAATTTCAACGCATCCCTCTTTGCCACAGAAGGCGTTGCGTCCGTTGGCGCGACATTTGCCCCGCTGTTAGCCTGGGTGAGCGGACTCATCATTGCCCTCGGTAATCGAGCGTCCTCGGGATTGCCAGCTCGTTTCGTGCTGTTGTCAAGCGCGACGTTTCCCCAGCTTTTTCTCAACGTTCCACTCACGACCACGCTGGTGACGCACGGCGCTCTGCTGCTCTTCTTGCTCTGGTACGTGACGCCACGATCTTTACTGCTGGAGACCAAGGCGTAACGAGTGCAAGCCCCTCGGATACGAGTCTCCTCTATCCCCCGCCGACCGCGGCCCCCTCGAGCGAAGCGGACGCCGGTTCGCGTGCAGAACGAGGCAATAGCTCGACTCGGATACCATCGGGAACGGAAAACGCAATAATGAGGCGGCTACCGCCGGAGGTCTAGACTGCTTCCAATGGCGAATTGCGGCGGAAAACGAACTCATGGCAACCAGAACCGAAAAGGCCGCCAAGCGGTACGGAAATAGGAAGAGCTATCTCTTCTGAGAAGCCCAGCGCGCAGACCCGACGAGTGAGCTCTTCGGCGCTGGCTGTCTCATAGGGAAATCCACCCAACCAATCGTGTATGTCGTGCGAAAAATTCATACCTCTTCCCATTGCCTGTGAGTAAAGGGAAAGCGGGTTACGCCCTCGCAGGATATACGTCGAGAACAGTGCAGCCAGGTAAGCATGGCGAATTGCCCACTGTGTCGCCTTCGAGCCCCCGGAGTAGATGCGCTTTTCGACCTTCCATGCTGCATCCATCCTGGTCTTAGCATAAATTGCCAATGCAAATTGACCGGCAGGTTTAACCAGTTTCGCAGCCATTTCGATCGCTCGCCACATATCTCCCGTGTGGTGCAAAACGCCCCACGAATAGACGACATCGAAAGTACCAAGTTGCTCCGGAGTCATGTCGAACACGGATACGATCTTCGCGTCCCAATTATCCCCAGGGCTTCTGGCCAGGACGTCTCGCGTCGTCCTGACAGAATTTTCGTCGATATCGGTCGCAAGGATCGACTTGGCACCGAGGGACAGAGCCGCAAGAGAATGCAAGCCGGAGCCGCAGCCGATGTCGAGAAAATTCTTGCCTGCCAAGCCACTTGGAAAGAGCTTCCGCATTCCGTTGATGGCATAGTCGATGCGGGTTTCATCGATCGTCGTGGCGTAATCTCGCCAGTTCTCACCAAACTCAAAATGTGCTGCACGCTCTGTAAGCTTCATTGTCTGTAACTCAGGTTGGCTGCAACATCATTCTGGATTCCTGGTCGCCAATATAGGCTTCGATTGCCAAATCGTATGGAGCCATGCGATTACGAGCGCAATGGCGAAAACGCCGAGCGTTTGGCGGATCATAACCAGGGTGTAGTGCAAATCGTTGCGGTAGATGTAAAACGCAATGATTACGCCCGAGAACGCTATCGGCGCAGATAACGTTGGTGGCGCTGCTAAGAAGAGCCTCTGCATTCCGACAAGGCAAATTAGCATTGCGAGGCCGAATGCAACGACACCGGCATATCCGAACCGGCACAGCATTTCGGCCCATATGTTTCCGCCGAGCCCGTAGTCTACAGTCGGAAACAGCGCCGGCTGGAACTCATCGTAGAATGTCATGGGGTAGGACGGCAGCAGGTGCCCTGCACCGGGGATTAGCGTCAGGGATTTGAGGATGTTGCCGGGACTGCAGCTATAGGCCCGATGAACAGTCTCGACCAGGGTGGCCTGAATGGTGAATGGTTCGCTGTGTTCGAAAAGCTGTAGCGGAACCAGGAACCATCTCGGGAGCGACGTGGGGGCTTCTGCCGCCGAAGCGGCAGACGTGGGGGTCCCCGCCATTGAAGCGGCCCGCATGAACTGCAAGGTGTCACCGCGCATTTCGGCTGCACGGGTCACTCTGGGGGCATTCCGCTCGACCGCGATTGCGTCGAAGATGGCAAAGCGAGCGGTATGGAGAGCGAGCATTGCAGCGACAAGGAGAACGCAGGCGATGCCGAAGGTTGGGCCCTTGACAATCAACCGCATCGCCGGCTGGCTCGCCAGCAGCACGAAAGCCGTGCTGATCGCGGTCAGCACTGCGTAGTTGCGGAAACCAAGCAACAGATCAATTGCCAACATCGCGCAAGCACCAGCCAATATGGTCCAGCGTCGCTCTACCACGCTCGCGATGCAAGCAAGGCTCGCAGCGATCTCGAACAGCACATAGGAATACCCGACCTGCTTCAGCACCACGATCTTGTCAGCATTGACGATGGCTCCGCGTGTGGTGGCGATGGCACCGATCAAGCCGACCACTGCAAGCGCAAGGCACGGCGCAGCTGCTGAGGGCAGCAGCAACTTGCTCCGTTGCGGGGCGGGCAATCCGGCAGCAATAAGCCCGGCAGCGACAAGGGCTAACAAGTAGCCGGCGGCGATCCAATTGACTGGGGCAGGAATCGTGGGGTCTGTGACAAGTGTTACTTCAACCGTGCGAAGCAACAGCGGTGAGAAATAAAATGCCGCGCCGATCAACGATACAGTCAAGAAATCGAACCGACGACGCGCGAAGAAGTAATAGACCGCGGCGATACCGACACTGGCGACAAGGGTGCCGTAGGAAAGATCAGGCATTGATACTTTCTCGTTCCGCTTTAGCTAATACGACCGCAACCACGAGTCGAGCAACCCGCCGTACAGCTGGGGGCCAATCCGTCTTTCCATTTTATCCTCTGCCTTTGGCCGCCGGTGTCGACTATTGCGCCAGGCGGGCGGCCACCCTTTACGTTTACACGTTGTTAATAGCGTGCCCCATCGCAGATCAACGAGCGACTGGCGCCAATGTCCATGACGTGGAATTGCGGTCCAAAATTCATCCATCGTCACGCTCAATGTCCAAGGGTACCAGCGCAGCTAGGCCGCGCGCTTCCTATGCAACACAAATGCGCCGGCAGTCTGTAGGTCTTCCTCCGACCAGGAACGAAACGACGGAGCAAGCTTTGCAGCAGGCAGCACCGGCTCCCGCTTAATCAGGACCTGCTCGACGAGGTCCAGCTTATGAGCTTCCGGAATGGTCTGATGGGCAGACAGCGGTTGACGATTGATCAGGTACGGCCGAGCCCCCCTGACCATTCGCCAGGCGAGGTCTCCATAAGCGCGATGCCCGTCCCACGTGGGAGCAGTTCCATGGGATCGAAAATCGATCTGATGGGACATCACGCCCCCCGGCTTCAGCCAGCGGGAGCAGATGCTGTATGTGAGTGAGAGGTCATCTACGTGTTCCATGACCGCCTGCGAGAATATCCAATCCAACGTGCTCTCCCGAACTGTCGAGCTGTCAAACCAGGGCGCCACATAGGAGATCCTCGCACCCTCTGATGACTCCTTTGAGACCACCTGCCTCAGCTCGCCGATCCGACCGTCATCGAGTACGGATTTCATCCACTGATCGGTGAGGATATGAGACGGGAACGCTTCATTCGGGATCGCCGGCTTGACCTCCGGAATCTCGGAAACAGTGGGCACATCTGCACGCTCGCGGAACAATTTCACCAACTCGTCGAACACTGCAAGATTGCGCGTGGCATTGGAGAATGGCGCGACGTCGAACGCATAGTAGCGTTGAGCACCGGCAATCAAGGCTGCCAGTCCGATGCCGAGCGAATCGCCCGGGCCAAGTTCCGCCACGTTGCCAAGCGGAACTACGCCGGTGCTCGCATGGATGCGAATGAGATGGCGCAAGAAGACGGCGTAACAATACCGGGCCGAAGTGGTACCGCCGGTGTGCCTACTATACGTCCATCGCGGGAGAGCAAACGTGAGCATACCCTTGACAATCTGCTTTGTTTTCATCGGTGCCCCCTGGCGGTTCCCTCGATTTAAGACCGACTCGGTACAATCACCCGTCATCGCCGGCAATGCCCCTGCCGTCCCAACCGAAAGTCCGATATTCGAGAAATTCTAAGCAATTCAAGTCTACTACGCCATTACGGCCGTCTCAATCAACCTACCGCGGCGGAGCCGGTCTTGCCGGCCGCTTACCCAAAGCTGCTAGATAGACCTGCTCGAGTCTTGCCACGATCGATGACCAGCCCAGTTCGTCCCTCGCGAATTCATACGCAGCCTGCCCTGCGGCACGGGCAAGTTCTCTGTCTACCAAATAGGATCTGATTGCGTCCGAAAGCTTCGTCGGGTCTCGGTCCACCACCTTGCCCGCCCCGACGTCCGCAACCTTCGGGAAATTGCATTCCGGCGAGATAACGACCGGCGTTCCACTTGCGAGAGCTTCCAGGATCGCCATAGAGAACCCCTCTCCGGTGGAAGGCAGCACAAAGACATCAGCCCGAGCCAACAACTCCAGTTTCTCTTCACCGACTACCATCCCGGGGAACACTATGCGCCCGCCAAGCCCTTTGGATTCCGCCTGCGCCAAGAGCTGAACTGAAAGATTGTGCTCATCCGGTCCGGCCAGGACGAGCACCGCCTCTGGCACTGCCCGAGCCAGAGTGGCAAATGCATCGAGCAAGACATCGACCCCCTTCTGCGGGTGCAGCCGCCCCAGGAAAAGCACCACCTTTGTGACATCGGCAATCCCGAGGCTGGTAAGTGCATTGGGCCGCGCCTCGCGGCGAAACCGGCGAACGTCGATGCCGTTGGGAACCAGGTGACTGGGAGTCTGTATCCCCATCTGATGATAGGTTTCGATCTCCTCGGGCGTCAGCGCAATCAGGCCGGTCGCACGTCGCATGAGCGGCTTCTCAATGAGGTCGATGTAGAGCTTCTTCTTGAGGCTGCGATATCTGAGACGCTGGGGATGAAACACGCCACGCTGATTATAGAAGAATGGCTTGCCCTCGGCTGCAGCGAGGCGTCCCGCGGCCATCGATGGGTAAATGAAGGGCATCTGAGTGTGCACGATATCAATCGATGGGAGCATCTCCCGCATCACACGCTTCAGAGCGGGCGTATAGAGATAGCCCATCGACTGAGACAGATATCGGGACCACCAAAAATACTTCGCCTGGAGATCGACCTGTCTAAAGTACCAGACTGTGACGCCATCAACTTCGACTGGACAATTGACGGGCACATTTAGCTGCTCGTCTAAATTGCTATTGGTGGTGAAAACCGTGACTCGGTGCCCGCGTTCGACCATTCCCTCGGCCATCGCTGAGACCGACATGATTGGGCCGCCAAATCGATAAGCTGGCTTGTACCCGTGTGAAACATAAAGGAGATGCATCGAACGCTCCGAAGATCGAAAAAGGTCGCGCTGGATCTCTGAATTGACCAGCTAGTGCGCCGAGCAATAGCGCAGAGCCCGATCCGCCAGGTTTCTTGCTCAACGAAACCTCTCCAAGGCGGCGGCGCCGGCGTCTGCGCTTACTCACGGCCCAATGCTTCCCTAACCCAACTTGTCGGTCCCGAAGCTCGCCCCCTGCTCAACGGCGACCGCTATTAGCTGAGATTACCCCTAGCTGCAACCTAAACAGCGCCTGGCAAGCTCTGCCGAATGCAAAAGATAGCGGGCGCGTAATTCGGATCAAGTTCGGGGAGATTACGATAAGCCGCGCTGCAGTCCTTGAGCAACGATCGACGCGGCAACTACATCCGGCTTTGGCATCGATTCGAGCAATCGACCTGCCGTGCTCGGTTGCCAACGTTTCGAGCAATGAGCATCAAGCCTGCGGCATCCAGCTCGCAAAATCGTCGCGGGAATCCATGGCCCAGTCACCGTTGCCGCGCGGGCTCCAACGAGCCGGGATTGCGGGCGACATAGCACAATGCTTCGCGTCTAGTCGCGCGAAGCGACCAGCATCTGAGATTTCACGTACAACCGGTCTACGCTCGCGCTCAGCCATTGAGACCCCACCAGATTGACGGCCGCGCCAATCACATGAGCGACGATCGCACCTCTCAAACCGTACGTTGACGCCATCAACGCAACGGCCATGAGCGTCGAAACGTCCCGCGGCAGCAGCGTCAAGAAAATAGCACGCCACATCTGGCCGGCCATTTGTATGCGCATATAGAGCGTGATCGCCACACCCTCGGCAACCGCGCCAAGCATCATCAATTGAAGGTCGACATCGCCGGAAACGAAGCTCACGCCGAAGAGTGACAGCACCCGGGTCGGAAAGATCGCGACGAGAGCCGCCAGCACAGCAGTAGCCATCGAACCAACGAGCAGTGCCGTGTGGAAAATACGCCTCGCGTTCTGTGTCTCGTTCAGCGACCAGGCTCTCTCCAGTGACGGCTGCAGCGCAAGCGCCACGATCCAGGCCGGCAGCACCACCATGGTCTTGAGCATGAGGATCAGCGAGTACGAACCAACGTCCGAGAAGTTCTGCGTCTCCCGGGCCAGAATCGTCGGCACCAGCCAAAGCGTCGGCAGCGTCGTGAACGTGCTGAGACCTGCCGGGAATTGAAATTTCGTGATCTCTCCCCGCTGCCATTCGCCACGCACATCGGTCCAGGAGGACCGCCAGCGCGGACCAAGTGCTATCAGGGCCGCCATGCCAAGGATAAAACTCCGCATCACGCTGCCGCAAACAAATCCCAGCACAGCCCCCTGCAGCGAGCCGAACCATGCACCCAACGCAATGCAACCAACGAACAACAAACCCGATACCGCTGAGGACACCGCCAAGGCCCGGAAGCCATGCAGGCCCTGCAACAATCCATTCAGATAAATCGTCCCAACCAAGCCGGGCACCGATACTGCCGCTATGGCGAGCGGCGCTGCCAATGACGATTCGATAAAGACTTCTCTTGCGACAAATCCTGCAGTTGACGCGATGACAGCCAGCCCCAGCAGACCGCTTAGCAGGCTGAATGCACCACAGTACCAGACGATCGCCGGCATCCTCGTCTTGTCTTCGAGGTGTCGAGCAACAAACCGGGAGACGGTCGACCCGATCCCAAACTGCAAAATATTCGCAGCATACAATGCGGTGAGGTTGATCAGTGAAAACTTGCCGTAGGACGCATGATCGAGGAGTCTGATCACGACGAAATTGCCGACAAAGGTCGATCCCTGATGACTGAAGGTCGCCACGGCATTCCAAAGTGAATGCCGCAAGAGCTGTCTCAGCACGGGCGCCTCGTCGAAGCTTCGGTAGAAACGACGGGGACCGTCGCCAGCAATGCGGACTTAACGACCACCCTATTCTCCAAAGTAGCTCCGATACCAGCGAACGAAATGGTCGACCCCGACGCGAACAGGCGTTCGCGGCAAGAATCCAACGGCTTTTGTCAGGCCTGTCACGTCGGCAAGCGTATTGGGGACGTCGCCAGGCTGCAACGGCAGCAGTTTGCGGATCGATTTCTTTCCGACCGCCGCCTCGATCGCCTCAACATAGTCCAGCAAGCGCACTGGCGTGCTGTTTCCGATATTCAGTATGCGGAATGGAGCATTGCTGGTGGCCGCGTCTGGTGCATCGCTGTTCCAATCCGGATCAGGAGCAGCGACGTTGTCACTGACACGTACGATGCCCTCGGCGATGTCGTCAATGTAGGTGAAATCTCGCACATGCTCACCATTGTTGAACAATTGTATCGGCAAGCCGGCCAAAATATTTCGAGTGAATAGGAAGAGCGCCATATCCGGCCGCCCCCAGGGACCGTAAACCGTGAAGAAGCGAAGACCACTGGTCGGAAGCCTGAACAGATGGCTGTAGCTGTGCGCCATCAATTCGTTGGCTCGCTTAGTCGCCGCGTAAAACTGAAGCGGATGGTTCACGCCGTCATGTTCGCTGAACGGCATTTTCGTGTTGGCGCCATAGACGCTGCTGGTGCTCGCGTAAGTCAGATGGCCGACGCCATGATGGCGGCAGTTTTCCAGAATGTTCGTAAAGCCTACGATATTGCTTTGAACATAGGCGTCTGGATTTTCAAGACTGTAACGAACCCCTGCCTGCGCCGCGAGATGAATGACTCGATCAAACGGCCTCTCCTCGGCGAAGCACGTCTTGAGTTCCGCGCCGTTCGCCAAATCGATCCTCCGGAACCGATAATCTACCCCGAATTTCTTCGCGGTTTCCTCAAGCAAACGAAGGCGCGCCATCTTCAGTTCGGGGGAATAATAGTCGTTGACGACATCGACCCCCACGACACTGTCGCCGCGTGCGAAAAGCATCTTGGCAACGTGAAATCCGATAAATCCGGCGTTGCCGGTCAGCAAGATACGCATGTTAGATCTTCCTCGCACAGCGACGCGGCAATTGCCGGACGGCCAGGGTTCGCCAACGCAACAAAGTCAGCCTCTGTCCTTGCATCATCGCGCATGAACGGAGAAGGCTCTAGTTGAACCGGCCTACGCTTGTAAATAGACGACGGAGGAAAGACAATCTTGACCGCATGCAGCGGCGCGGCCACTACTTGGCAACCCATTCAAATGCAATCCGAAATTGACTTTGAATAGTCGCCGGATTAAGCAAGTTGCAACAAGGTAGATGCTATTTGGAGATTTCGCTTTGAGGGTTGCGGACCGAGCAGTCGGCGTCGTAGGGTTGGGCTATGTTGGACTCCCTGTCGCGCTGGCATTCTGCAAAGCTGGACGTCTCGCGATCGGCTACGACATCGATACCAAGCGAGTTCAGGAGTTGCAGCGACACTTCGACCGTACACGCGAAGTCAGCGAAGCCGAATTGCGCAGCGTGTCGATGGCGGTCAGTTCAGAGCCGAAAGATCTTACGGCCGCTGATTTCTTTATCGTGACAGTTCCCACACCGATCGACGAGACGAAGCGTCCCGACATGTCGATGGTGTTCTCAGCTACGCGGACCGTCGGAAAAGCTCTCAAAAAGGGCGACATTGTCGTTTATGAATCGACCGTCTATCCCGGGGCGACCGAGGAAGAGTGCGTTCCAATCCTCGAGCAGGAATCCGGCCTCGTCAACGGAAGCGACTTCTTCGTTGGCTATAGTCCGGAGCGGATCAATCCTGGCGACCGCAAGCATCGCTTCGAAATGATCACCAAAGTAGTGTCCGGGCAAAACAAGGAAACGCTTGAAGTTATCGCCGAGGTGTACGGCTCGGTTGTGCAGGCCGGAGTGCACAAGGCCCCCTCGATCAAGGTCGCTGAAGCTGCCAAGGTCATTGAGAATACGCAACGGGACCTCAACATTGCGCTGATCAACGAGCTGGCCTTGATTTTTCGTTTGCTGGACATTGACACGTCTGACGTGCTTGCGGCAGCAGCAACTAAATGGAATTTTCTGAAGTTCACGCCTGGGCTAGTCGGCGGGCACTGTATTGGGGTCGATCCCTACTATCTCACGCATCGTTCGGAGAAAGCGGGATATCATCCCCAAGTCATTCTGGCGGGGCGCAGAGTGAACGACTCCATGGGCGCATGGATCGCCAAGGAATGCATCAAGAACCTACTTGCCGACGGACGAGGCAAGGTGGTTGCGGTCCTCGGTGTTACGTTCAAGGAGGACGTACCCGATATTCGGAATTCGAAGGTCCCGGATATCGTCACCGAGCTCCGGAGTTTTGGCGCCGAAGTGTATGTCACCGATCCGCTTGCTGATCCCTCCGAATTCGAGAAGGAGTACGGGTTCAAGCTGACCTCCATCGACGACATACCGCCGGCACAAGCCGTGATTCTGGCCGTGAGCCATGCGGCCTATGTGGAAGTCGGTTGGCGCATTGTCATGGACCGGCTCTCCGCTGGAAAGGGTCTCGTCATGGACGTCAAGTCGGCACTCAGCCGAGAAGCAAGACCTGCAGGCGTGCAGGTCTGGCGCCTTTGATGGCCTACGCATGGAAGGGACTCGGGTTGCGCGATCGAGGCTATTGAGCGTCTGATGCGGCCGTCCGGCGATGCCGGACTTCCGCAGTTCCATGGCGTAACCAACAACGGCGGCAGTCAAATTTTTACCATCCTCCATATCATCCCTACTCTTGAGGGCGGCGGCGCAGAGCGGCAGCTCAGTGTGCTGGCGAGCGAGCAAGCGCGGCAGGGACATGATGTTCATGTCGCGCTCCGTCGGACCGGTGTTCATGCCGAATCGGTTGCCGCCAGCGGCGCGAAGATTCACCAGCTCGGAGATTTTCGTCTCGCTCATCCGGCCCTGCTGCTTGCTATTCGACGTGTCATCAAGAGGACCAAGCCCGATATCGTGCAAACCTGGCTGCCGCAGATGGATATCATGGGTGGTATAGCCGCCCTGCAGGCTCGGACGCCCTGGATTGCGACCGAGAGGACGGCGGGAGTGTTCTACGCGACGATTCCCGTGGTAGCGCGTGCGAGACTGCTGCTCGGACGTTTCGCGGCAGCGGTAGTCGCCAACTCAAACATTGGAGAGCGGTACTGGCAGGAAAACGGCTCTCGCAAGGCAAAGCTGGTCACGATTCGCAACGCACTGGATATTGATGGCATTCGTCGAGCTGCCTGCAACTCCTATGAACGACCGTCGAGGCCGCTCTTTTTGGTCATGGGGCGGTTTCAACGCGACAAGGCCATAGACATCGTTGTCAAGGCGATAGCGAAGCTACCCGATCCCGGCAAGGTCGAGGTTTGGATTGCGGGCGAGGGTAGCGAGCAAGATATCATCAAAAGCGAGATCAAATCCGCCGGCCTGAATGAAACAATCAAGCTTCTGCCCTATCAGCCAGACTGGTGGCAATCGCTGAGAGCCGCAAGCGGACTGATTAGTATGAGCCGATACGAGGGCAACCCGAATGCTGTCCTTGAAGCCATGGTTGGGCGCTGCCCTGTTATCTTGAGCGACATCCCCGGGCATCGTGAGATTGCCGACGGGTCGACCGCTTCGTTCGTACCGGTCGATGACCCGCAGGGTCTGGCAGATGCGATCGTCGCGCTTTTGAACGATGCCGACGCAGTGGCACGAAGGGCTGAACGCGCATCGGATCGAGTTGCAAACTGGACGAGCGAAACTATGACCAAAGCATACAATACGTTATATCAAGACGTATTGGGCAGGGGTATCTAATGTGTGGCATTATTGGAGTTGCAAGTTCGCGTCCCCTCGAAGATCATGCGTGGCTGGAAGCCGGCTGCACTGCGATGGCCCATCGGGGACCGGATGATAGCGGATTCTGGTGGTCGGCCGACGGACGTGTCGGGTTAGCGCAACGCCGGCTGGCCATCATTGATCTTTCGCCAGGCGGCCATCAACCCATGCACCGCGAGGACGGTGGCCTTAGTATCACTTTCAACGGTGAAATCTATAATTACAGAGAGCTACGCGACGTCCTGACAGCCAAAGGCCATTCGTTTGCGAGCGCGTCAGACACCGAGGTTCTGCTAGCCGCCTACAGAGAATGGGGCGCCGATTGCCTGGCGCATCTGAACGGGATGTTCGCATTTGCGCTCTACGATCGTCTGGCGGGCAAGCTCCTGCTGGCGCGGGACCGCGCCGGAGAGAAGCCGCTGTTTTATACGACCTCTGATGGGATGCTGCGGTTCGCCTCCGAGCTGAAGGGGTTGTTCTGTGATCCCAGCCTTGAGCGTAGGTTAGACAGCAAGGCGCTCGATTGCTTTCTGATGATGGGTTTCGTTCCGGGTGAGAAGTCCATCCTCTCAGGGGTAAGCAAGCTCCCCCCCGCGCACGCGCTGTCCTATGAAATTTCGAATGGAACGACCAACGTCTGGCAATACTGGCGACTTCCTGACGCCACTTCCGCGGACACTATCGACGACCAGCAGCTCGTTGACGAACTCGAGACCCTGCTCCTCAGTTCCGTGAAACAGCAGCTCGTCGCCGACGTTCCGGTGGGTGTATTGCTTAGCGGTGGCGTGGACTCCAGTCTCGTCACCGCGATGGCTGCGCGCGCTTTTCCTCGCATAAAGACCTTTACGGTTGGCCTGAGGGGACATGAAGGATACGACGAGGGCAACTACGCTAAGCTCGTTGCGCGGCATTTCGGAACGGATCACACAGAGTTGCAGGCCGGCGATACCACGCCTGAGATTCTTGGCGTGCTTGCCCGCCAGTATGATGAGCCGCTCTGCGACTCTTCAATGATTCCGACGTTTCTCGTCAGCCAGCTGATCCGGCAGCATTGCACCGTTGCGCTCGGCGGCGATGGCGCGGACGAATTGTTCGGCGGCTATCGGCATCACCAGCGTTTACAGATACTGCAATCGAGAATCCGAAACATCCCGCTCGGCATCCGTCGATCGGTTGCGGCTGCCGGATCGGCGTTGCTTCCCACCGGATTCCGTGGGCGCAACTGGCTCGGAGCCTTGAGTACTGATTTTGAAACGAAACTCCCATTTGTGACCGGGTTGTTTACTTCGAAAGAGCGATGCGCCCTGATGGGGGAACGCTGGGACCCTGTTGCCGAACAAGTCCTCGCGGACAGGATCCCGCCCACGACGAACCTGCTGCAACGAGTGACACGCACCGATTTCCAGAATTACTTGCCGGACGATATCCTAGTTAAGGTCGATCGCGCTAGCATGCTTGCTTCGCTAGAAGTCCGGGCCCCGTTTCTGGATTTTCGTATCCTTGAATTTGCCTTTGGAAAGGTTCCCCCTCGCTTGAAGGCCAACCAGATGGAACGAAAGATCTTGCTCAAGCGCCTATGCGCAAGAGTTCTTCCTCCCCAATTTGATGCCAACCGAAAGCAAGGTTTCTCGATTCCATTGCCGACTTGGCTCAAGGCCGGCCCCTGGAGGAAGTTCGTCTCGGACGTTCTGCTTGATTCTGGATGCACATTCGACAAGCGGGCCATCGCCCTGCTTCTTGAGGGGCATGGCAAGCGCCGCAACAATAGTGAGCGGCTTTTTGGGCTCACTATCTTTGAACTCTGGCGCCGCGCTTACCTTGGTTGAGCCAAGAAACAGATATGGTGGTCACGCCTCGCCATGAATTCAATCACAAGGTCTATCGCTACGATGACGATAGTTGGCCTGATGTCAGAAATTGCGCCTATACAGGTAAGTTATCGACGTCCTGAAAAGCGGTGTTGACAACCTCGCCCTATTGACCGCTTTGATCACGAAGTAGGTATCACCGCCCAGTACCGTCGGCCGTTGACATTGGGGTCACTATTATCGCTCGCGGAAAAGCGGATTCCAACACCTTTCCAATGCGAGTACCTGCCCTCACCAAGAGTAGCGATATCGCCGTGCAAACTGTGGGGCGGCCCGAGCAACTTGTCGTCTTCATAGAGCAAGAGAATCGAACGATGGGCCGTGTCATTCGTATCAGCCTCGTCGTCTAATTCCTTGAGAGCTTTGAACAGAGGGCCAGTTATCGGATTAGTCTGATACTCCGCCCCGGCAACGTTCGCGAACGGCGGATAGACGGCAAAGACGATCCGCCCCTCCGGGGCCGGATCTTCATACGACCATATGGACCATATCGCAGCGCCAGCATAGACCGCACACCCAATCGCTGACGTCGCTACCGTTCTTCGTGAGATAGAAAACATCGGACTCTGTATCGGCTTGTTGATTAAACTTCCTCTCGTGATCTGTACCAAGCTAAAGCCTCAGGTACGTGGCACGCAAATAAAATGGCAGTTACCCAAGCTGATTCAAAAGGACCTACCTAGATCGACGCCTTTGCGATAGCTCCTTCATAGACTTGGAATCTTACAACGGCCACTGTGCCTTTTCTACGGCTCTCATAGTGCCGGAAGCTAGTGAGACTCATCGAATGGCAAAGGCTAAACTCACAAGGTTGCCGAGCGCGATCACTGTCTCGGGTGCAGCGCTGCTGCCCCCAACGCATAGCGCGAAGACAGGCAAATGGCCCGCCGACGGCAGAAGAGCACGTCGTTACTTTTGCGGTAGCACCGGTTTACTATGCCTCGCCATCTGATCGGGATCCGGCCGAAATTTCGCCTCTTCCGGGAACGTCAGGAATACGGCATATCGCACCATCATTCTGCTGCCGCGTTTTGCCCTCGTCTCGGGCGCCGTGCCGGACCGGTCGATCCTCGACGTGCCCTTCACCACGGTGTTCATCTCCCGCCAGGCTGCTCTTGTTCCTGCTCCGGTATTTACCGCCGCTACGCGCAGCGTCCAAACCGGATGCGACCTACCAGAGCATGATCCCGCGTGAAGCGGTTTGCCGAATAGGACGTGCTCAAGTAAAGAGCTAAAGGGCAATGACGATTCAACCAATCTCATCGCGTTTTTAGCGGCGCACAGCCTGCCGGATGGTGGCGGCAAAGCTCGCCGCGAATGCGCTGACATTGTCGTCCTGTTGCGGAACGACATTGCGGACGACTAGTCCGTTCGCCTGTTGTGACGCATCGAAGAGATGATCGGCCAGCGCGACCGGATCGTCGACGCCGAAATAGCGAGCGGCGCCCGCGGTCTGCTCGCGGTGCACGTCGATATCGGACAGGATCATCGGCACACCGAACGATTTCGCCTCCTCCACGGTCGAGCTCCAGCCCTCGAAGCGCGACGGGTTGACCATCGCGGTTGCAGCCCGCAGCAACGCGTAGACGTGGGGAAATGGAATGATACCGACATGACGGAAATGCGTCTCGAGACCGCGTTTGCGGACTTCGGCATTAACCTGATCGTAGTAACCCGGCTCGCGCCGATCTTGCGTGCTGCCGGATGCGCAGACCACCACGTCCGCCCCGCGCTGCTTCAAGATCGTCAGCGCATCGACCACCAGTTGGTGGTTCTTGTGGCGATAGAACTGATTGGGCAGATAGAAATAGGACTGGGGCAGACCATAGCCGGCGATAACTCCCGCCGGATCCGTGTTCAACGCTGTAAGCTGGGGCTGGGTCGCGAAGCGGACCACACAGACCTTGTTCTTGACACGCGGATAGTAAGCCCTGAAGTCGTGCAGCGCGCTTTCGCTGCTGAGCATGATAGTGCGGCGTCCTCCGATCTGCATGCGGAAGCCGAACTCGCGGCGCCAGCGCGCGGCCCGCGGAAACAGATGCGGCAGCGAGCGATGTTGCAGATCTGGGATCCAGGCAATCGCCGGGATCGGCAGGCGCCAACCGAAGAAGCGTGCCGACTCGACCACGACATCAATCCGCGCGGCTTGAAATGCCGCGTTGGCGTCGCGCGCCAGGCCGAGGATAAGTGCCCTGGTCAATTCGGGCTGGCCTTCGAACGCGTCCGATCGCACGAGCTCAACGCCGGGAATCGCCGCGAGTTCGGCAAGCTCTTTCGCATCGCCGCCGCTGCCAGCAAACACCACGGGCGCGAACTCGCCGGGCCGGAATCGGGCCAGCGCCGCGAACAAGTTGCTCTGGTAGTTGTATCCGCCGGCCCAAAGGGTGCGTGAGATGTAGTTGAACGCGATGCGCATCGGGGCTTGCGATGTCATAAATCCTGCCCCTTGAACCACGCCACGTAGTCGGCGAGACCGCGGTCGAGCGGAATCCGCCAATCGAAGCCGACGCGGCGCAGGCTCGCATCGTCGGCCAGCAGGCTGACGGGATCGCCGGGCCGGCTGACGCCGGAATATCGCACAACGGTGTCAGTACCCCACTGTTGGATGAGGCCGGTCGCGATGTCGGCGACGCTCGTCCCCCGTCCCGAACCACCGTTGATGATGCGGGATGAAGCCTGCGTCGACGGCGCCGCGAAGCTGGCCAGCAACCTGGCAACATCGCGAACATCGGTCCAGTCGCGGATCTCGCCGCCGGTTCCACCGAGAGTCAGCACGTCCGGTTGCGCCTTCAGCCGCGAGCAGATGTCCCAGAGTAGCTGCTTGCGCAGGTCCGGGCCATAGACCGAGAACAGCCGCACGATGCTGCAATGCAGGCCGAACGATCGCGTGTAGCTCTGGCACAACTGTTCCATCATCATTTTGTGCTGGCCGTAGGGCGACATCGGTGCCAGGACGGCGTCTTCAGGGATCGGACCGGCGTGGTCGGCCCCGTAGACGGCCGCGCTCGATGCCGCGATCAACGCGCACTCCGGTGCCGATCCGCGCAGCCATTCCAGCAGCCGCGCAGTACTCGCAACAGTGCGGGAAAAGTCCTCGAAGGGCCGCTCGATCGACAGGCCGACGGACGATCCGCCGGCGAGATGAAAGACCTGCGCGGGCAACCCGTGCGCCACCGAGAGCGCATTCAGATTGGCCGCATCGATCTCGCCGTTGATCCAGGTCCGCAGGCCGAGACGACGCGCTTCCGCTTCATCGATTGCGCCATGACCGACGCCATGGACCGCATGGCCGGCCCCCGCCAGTTCCTGGACGAGATGGCGGCCAATGAATCCGTTTGCGCCTGTGACCCAGATGATCATGCCGTTGGTCCAGCCAACCTAACCTTCAAGGATCGACTTTACCAGACGCGCGGGGTTTCCGGCGACAACCGTGTCCTCGGCGACATCCGCCGTGACAACCGAGCCAGCAGCCACAATTGCACGGGCGCCGATCCGAACGCCTCGCATCAGGAATGCGCCAGCTCCGATCCAGGCATCGTCGCCGATCGTGACAGGACGCTCATCCAGATCCAATTGACGCGGATGGCCCTTGGTAAACATTTCCTGAATCTGCCGGTGACGCGCCACATGGTCCACCGGATGGGTCAGATTGTCGAAGACATTCACATCATGCGCGATCAGCACCCTGTCGCCGATCCGCACCGATCCAGCGGACCAGATCCGCGAATTCTCCCCGACATAACACCACGAGCCGATTTCGATTCGTCCGCCATGGGCGAACGTCAAGAGCTCTCCGCGAATAATGCTGCTCGCACCAATGACGATGCAGTCGCTGTCACCGCGAATATTGCGAATCCGCGCTGTCGGCATCAGCCGTGCGCGCGCCCCCAGGCGACAGGTCGCGCGCCCCACCACCCGCTGCAGCCAGTAATCGAGATTCATCTGATCAACTCGATGCAGGCAATGGCGCGCGCACAGCCGGCCCTGTCGTCGCGGCGGCCGCGTCCGCTGTGCGGGTCAAATGCAGTGGCATCGGCAACGTCGGCCTCTGTTGCTCGCCGCCATCCCGCCTTCCCATAGCCGAAGAATTCCAGCTCAAAGGACGACGGCGCAAATGCATCGATCAAGGTTCGGATCATGTCCCTGTCGAAGACCTGAAACCAGTCGAAATTCTCATACCGCCCATATGGCACGGTGATCAGGCAACGTCCGCCGGGAGCAGTGATACGCCGGAACTCGCGCATCGCATCAACAAAGCCATGCCTGTTGGCTTCTGACTTCGTGGGATCGTCGGTGTAGAGCATCGTGTTGTCGAGCCCGACATGCTCCAGGGTCGATATGCTGATGATGGTGTCGAAGGCACCATCTTCGAACCTCGTGTTGCGAAAATCCCCGAAGACATAGGAGTAGCCCTGATACCAATAGCACCGCTTTTCCGGCGCCAACGTCATGATGGTCAGGTCCGCCTTGCGCAGTGGATCTCGGCCAAGGATATACTCATGATTCAGCGTCGAGCCCGCATCGAGCATTCGCCCCAGCGCGACGCCGTCGCGGCACAGCCGCTCGAACAGCCATGGATATTCGACGACCCTTTCATCGATTCCGATGCCGAACGCGTCAGGCAGCGGTCGCCCCGGTTGAACCGCGGCGGTGTCGATCGCGGTCTGAATGCTTGACTTCTTGCGCGTATAGTAGCCGAGCGACCAGGGCTGACGCCCTCGCAGCGCATAGACAGGCAGCGCAACCGCGTCAGCGATCTCCTTGATCCTGAAAACCAGACCGTCAACGTGCATGCCTGCTCCTAGAGGCGCTCCAAGAGCTTTCCAAATAGAGCCCACTGGCGCTCTTTGCCATACAAATCTCCGACCACTCGCCGCCCCCGCTCGGCTCTCAGCTTCATTTCATCCCAGTCGCGCAGGCAATTCTCGATCCGAGTGAGGCAGTCATCGCCTGTCTCGTAGACTGCGATCGTCCGCTCGGGGTCCATCCCGTCCGGATACCTGCCGGCATCCGACAGCAGCAGCGCGCCGCAGCCCATCGCCTCGAAGCAGCGCATGTTGCCGCGATCGCTCCCCGCCATGTCGATCGCACCATTGAGCACGATCTTCGCCGAGCCGAACAGCGCGTAGAGATCGCGCCCGAACACCGGGGGCCTCGCGATGGCGGCGATGGCATCGGGGCGCCTGTGCTTCCCCAGCGGCAACAATCGGCCGATCGCGCTCTCGGCAAGCCGCGTCAACCGCGACGCGTCGAGACAGAAGACGATGTCGTGCTTGGCCGCCAGGCTCGCCACCTGCTCGAGGGTTCGGCCCCGCGCGCTGTGATGCCGCGAGTATCCGCCGACGAACGCCACGTCGATCGGCCGCTCGCCATCGCCATATTGCTCCATCACCGGGTCGATCGCGGGGAAGAACAGCTCGGCCCGGCAGCCCTTAGCTCGCCACGACTCCAGGATGGAGGGGAAGTTGCCGAGCACCGCGCCATAAGCCGCGAGATCAGCGTTGCCCGACGGCGCCGCGCGCCAGCAGAGCGTGGTCTTGACGCAGCCGGGCAGCTTGGCGACGAACGCGCTCGGGTAGCGCACCGGATCGAGATTGTAGAACACCTCCGTTGCGTGGTGCTCGATCTGCGCAAGCAGGATCGCTTCAAGCGCCGGCGTCCCCGGCATCCCTTGCGCGCGCGCCCACTGGCGCTGCAGCACCTCATCGTCGCCATTGGTGAAGAAGGCGTCGGGTGCACCATCCAGCACCGGTTTGAGGATGTGCGGCGCGCCGAAGCGATCGTGCAGAAACACTTCACGCCGCGCCTCGAAGTGCGACGCATGCTGCGCGAGCTGGTTGAGGCGCGGCAGATAGGATGGATAAAGGCCGCTATTCTGAAACAAGCGCATGGGTTACGCATACCTGACCAACATCCATTTCATGTTTAGATACGGCCAGATCCGGCCGACCGTCTCCCAGTCCCAGCTTTGTGCTTCGGTCAAGCGGTCGACCGTCTGGCGAAGCGGCGCTTCGTCGACGATTGCGGCAAACGCTGGAACGTCGCGACCGAGCAAATCCTTGGTCCAGCCGGCCAATGGCCCATTCAGCCATTCCGGCATCGGCGAGTTGAAACCGACCTTGCGGCGTGCGGTACGGATGCTCTCCGGCATCCGGTTCGCCATCGCCTGCCGTGCCACCACCTTGGTGTAGCCGTCGGACGACTTGCTGGTTTCCGGCAACGCCATCGTATAGCTCACCAACCGCCAGTCCATGAACGGCATGCGCACCTCGATCCCGTGAGCCATCGAGAGCCGGTCGAAATTGCGCAGGATGGTGGGCAGCGTGGTCGCGTGGAACATGCGATAGAGCCGCCGGTTCAGGGCGCCCCATTCGCGCGGCAGCTCATCATCTTCACCGACCAGCGGAAGTGGCGCGGGGATGTTCGACAGGCCGCCGCGCAGGAAATAGTGCCCCTGCCGCTTGATCATCTGCGCCCGAAGGATATCGACGCCGCGCTGCGCCAAGGGCAGTCGCGAGGTGAGCGCTGCCGCTGCGTTCCGAATTCGGAATGCCGCGGATTGGCCCTCCTGCAGGTAGGCGCCCATCAATTCATCCGCTCCATGACCGTCGAGCGATACGGTGACGTTCTGGCGGCGCAGCTCGCGATAGATCAGCCATGCGGCGCTCGGCAGGCTGATATAGACGTCGTCATTGTCGTCGAGGATCCGGTCGAGATCGGTGAGCGCATCCCCCCGTCCAATTTCGAGGAAGGTGGGCTTGACCTCGGCCCAGGCGGCCGCCTCCTCGGCCATCGGGCGCTCGTCGTTGATCGCGCCCGGAAATGTCGCGACGAAGGCATGGCGCCAGGCCGTGCTGTCACGCGGCCCCATCCCCGCCTTCTCGTGCGACGCCATGGCGCAGATCACCGCCGACGAATCGAAGCCGCCGGACAGGCAGGTTCCAATCGGAACGTCGCTGCGCATCCGCAAGGCCACGGAATCCTGAAACAGCTCGCGAAAGCGCACCACCCGATCAGCTTCGCTGGTCGGTATCTCGGGCAGATGATCGACGGTCCGCCACCAGCGGCGCAGCTCGATGCGCCCTTGCCGAAGCCACATGCAGTGGCCGCCCTGCAGGCGGCGCAATTGGCGAAACAAGGTCCGCTCGCTGCCTTCGATCCCGAACGGATCGAGCAGCAACCGCCGCGCCACGTCCAAATCGATCGTTACCTCGACCAGGCCGCTGCGCGCCAGCGCCCGCTGTTCGGACGCGAACACGAAACGCTCGGACGTCAGCGCATAGAGCAGCGGCTTGATGCCGAAGTGGTCGCGCGCCAGGAACAATTCGTCCGTGGTCGTGTCATAGATGGCAAGCGCCCACTCGCCGTTGAAGCGCGGCAGCATGTCCTCGCCCCAGGCCTGCCAGGCGGCAAGGATCACCTCGGTATCGGACTGGCTGCGGAAGACCGCGCCCGTCGCCTCGAGCTCGCGACGCAATTCCAGGAAATTGTAGATCTCGCCGTTGTAGACGATGACGTGACGGCGGTCGCCGGACACCATCGGTTGATGGCCGCCCTCGCTGGGATCGATAACCGCGAGCCGCCGATGACCGAACGCCAGATTACGCTTGGCGTTGAACCAGGCCCCCTCCCCGAACGGACCGCGATGCGCGATCAGCCCTCTCAGGCGCGAGAGCTCGGCCGGCTCCACGGGAGCGCCGCGCAGATTGAGGATGCCTGCGATACCGCACATGTCTAGATGGCCTTGATGGGCAGGAAGCGTGCCACGATGGCGCGAAGATCCCGCCAGCAGACCGCGCGATAGGGGCCAAGTTGCGATGCTGCGACGGCAGCGACAAAGATCATCGCCGCTGATATCGCATACAGCGACACCACATACCACCACGACGGCGCGTGGTCGAATGATGCGTGGCCGAGCTCGGCGCGCAGCGCCAGCGCCGTCACGATCCCGACGCCGAGCGGTACCAAGACGAAATGGACGACGCGCGACCATATGTCGGCAAGCCTGAAAGTCCGCCGCAACAGGAGGACCGTGGTGACCATCTGCGCGATCATGCCGACACAGGTGCTCCAACCCGCCGCCTGCCAGCCGAAGTGCGGCAACGCGATCGCGCTGGTCGCCAGCGTGAAGATTCCAGTCAGCAACGAGATCAGCGCGTTGGAGCCGGATCGCCCCTGCGACAGCAGATAGAACGCAAACACATTGGCGCTCGACCCCAGTATCCCGCTGATTGAGAGCACCACCAGCACCAGTTGAGCTTCGGCGGCCACCTCGGCGCCGGTCCATCGATGCAGCAGCGCCCCCGCGACCGGGATGAGGCCACCAAGCGCGCTTGCGGCGAGCACGTTGAGGATCCAGGACGAGCGCAGCAGCAGGTCGACCTTGCGGTCCTCGGCCTCCCTCTGCAGCGTGCTGAAGAACGGAAACAGGATCTCGCCGATCTTCAGCACACCGATATAGACCGCCTCCTCCAGTCGCTGCGCCACACTGTAAAATCCGACGAACTGCGGCTGCAGCAGCGCTCCGAGCAGATAGCGATCCGCTTGCCCGGCAAACAGCGCGCCGGCTTGTGCCGCGAGTTGCCAACCGCCAAGCCTGACAAGCGCGCGGAGCGCGCCGCGATCGAGTGCAGGTCGCGCCAGCCACCCTCCGATCGTGCGTCGCGACCAGCTCACCGCCATCAGAAAATTCGTCGCGAAGCCCAGCGCCTGGCAACCGAGGAACGTCGAAGAACGCGGCACCAGCGGGATCAGCAGCAGCATCGACATCGTCGTCACCAGGGTGCCCGCGATGCTGATCGACGCGATCCGCCGATAGTCCTGGCGCGCTGTGAACAGGGAGAGGAAGACCGCGAACAGGCATTGGAACAGCCAGCCGGCGCCGGCCAATGCGAAAGCAAGCCCAAGGTCGTCGGCTGCCGGCCCGCCCAAATGAAATCCCAGTCGCGCGAGGGGTGCTCCGACCAGGCCGAGCAACAGCGCGATCAGGCCGCCCGCGACGATGGCGAGCGTAAGCGCGGTCGCGAAGAAGCGCTGCGCCTCGTCGCGATCGGCTGGCGCCAACCTCTGCGCGAGTTCGCGCGCCGTCGACAAACCGAGCGCATTGCTGAACATCAGGGCCGGCGCGACGCAGGCCGTCACCAGCCCCGCGACACCGAACGCGGCGAGGCCGAGACGAAAGATCACGAACGGCAGGATCGCCAGGTTGAGCAGCACCGCGACCGCGAAGGCGATCCCATTCCATGCCGAGTTCCCGAGCAGATCCGACGGACCTTTTTTCAACGCCATGCCAGCTTTCGGACCATCGCTTCGATGCGCCTCAAGTGCCTCGTCCATCAAGGCAAAACCCCTTCGGCACCAGGACCGGGCTAGCAGCCGGCGCGGCAATTGTCGAGGGTTGGCGGACGGCGGCCCCAGCCGACGCTGCGCGCGAATTGGCCGTTGATTCTGCCCGCCGAAACCGCCTATCTGGCGTTCTCCGCGCCGAATTTCACTGACATCGCAAGGCCTGAAAGCAGCACCGTGGCCATTGACCCTATTCCGTTCAACCGGCCTTACATGACCGGGAAGGAGCTCGACAATATCGCCGAGGTGCAGCGTGCCCTGCACCTGTCCGGTGACGGCAGCTTCACGACGCGCTGCCATCGATGGATCGAGCAGCAGACCGGCTGCGCCAAGGCACTCCTGACCCATTCATGCTCGTCCGCGCTCGACATGACGGCGCTGCTGCTCGACATCGCTGACGGCGACGAAATCATCATGCCGTCCTTCACCTTTGTCTCGACGGCGAATGCGTTCGTGCTGCGGGGCGGCGTACCCGTCTTCGTCGACATCCGCGAGGATACGCTCAATCTGGATGAGCGCCTGATCGAGGCCGCGATCACGCCGCGCACGCGCGCGATCGCGGTGGTGCATTATGCCGGCGTCGGCTGCGAGATGGACACGATCATGGCGATCGCAAGACGGCACGGGCTCGCCGTCGTTGAGGACGCGGCGCAAGGCGTCGCGGCCTCCTACAAGGGCCGCGCGCTGGGAGCGATCGGCGATCTCGGCAGCTTCAGCTTCCACGAGACCAAGAATGTCATCGCGGGCGAAGGCGGCGCGCTGCTGGTCAACGATCCGGCGCTGGTCCAGCGCGCCGAGATCATGCGCGAGAAGGGCACCGATCGCGCCCGCTTCTACCGCGGCGAAGTCGACAAATACACCTGGCAGGATGTCGGCTCGTCGTACCTGCCGAGCGAGATCAACGCGGCATTCCTGTGGGCGCAGCTCGAAGAAGCCGAACGCATAACCCGCGAACGGCTCGCGCTATGGCAGCGCTATCATGCCGGCCTGGAAGAGCTGGAGCGGCAGGCATTGCTGCGCCGACCGATCGTGCCGGCAGACTGCCGGCACAATGGCCATCTGTACCACGTGCTCCTGGCGCCCGGCGTCGACCGCCAGATGGTCCTCCGGAAGCTCAAGGACAACGGCGTCAACTCCGTATTTCACTATGTGCCGCTGCATTCGTCCCCGGCCGGACGACGCTTCGGACGCGCCCACGGCGACCTGCCGCTGACGACGTCGTTGTCCGAACGGTTGATCAGACTGCCGATGTGGGTCGGGCTGACCGAAAGCCAGCAACAACGGGTTTGCGATCTGCTGGGTGGGATCCTCAAGGCGTGATCACTCCCCTCAGATCGGCCGTGAGGCTGCAATGCCGGTTCCTGATTTGTCCGCGCCAGCGGTGCCAGATCGCCAACATTAGGAATATCGGAGCCATCTGGTTCGGGTCGACCGGGAACACGTACAGGTCACGTAGGCTTTCGGTTTGGGGGATGCCGCCCGACGGCAGCACGAAGATCGAAAATTGGACCGCTTGAGCCATCCTGGACACACGTAGTGCCTAGGGTATCCTAGGCTCGCCGATGCTGGCGATCACCGCCACGGCAAGTGCTAGACCCTCCCGAACGATCTGACACGCGCCGCAGCAAACGATCAGGCCGCGCGGGCCACGACAACCCGGCTGCCACCGGCGGGCCAGGTCAATCCGGACAGCGTCGCACGAACCTCTGCGCGCAAAATTGCGGTGAAGATGCTGTTCACCCAGGGATTCAGGTTGAACTCGCGCACTACCTCCTCGTTCCCGGGCTTGTGCTTCGCGCTGAGGCGGCTCACAACCATCACCGGCAGCAGCAGCGCCGTGTAGGAGGTAGAGAAAACGATCTCAAATCCGCTGCGACGGAGTTTTGCTTCGAGCTCCCCTCGCCGGTACCGTCGTTGGTGATAGGCAACGTCATCAGCGCGGCTCCAGAGCCAAGGATGCTGTGGCACCGTGATAATCGCCCCTCCTCCGCTTTGTGTCGCGCGACGCAATCCGCGCAGCACAGCTTCGTCGTCTGCGATGTGCTCGACCACATCGAATGCGCCGGTGAGATCAAAAGCGCTCTCAGCCGGAATGTTGCGCGCATCCATCTGGACGAGTTCGACCTGAGCCGGCAGTCGCCTTTTCGCGAAAGCAAGCCCTGTCGGATGTAGTTCGGAGCCGACAAGCCGCTCCCAATTGCGCGATCGCGCGACGGCGCGCAGCACGGCTCCATTGCCGCAGCCAATCTCAAGAAAACGTCGCGCCCCGGGAAAGAACTTGTCCATGAGGCCAATAATGAGCTCGTTGCGCGCGACAAACCAGAAATGCTCGGCCTCGACTTTCGAGAGCATCTCGAAATTCTTCGGATCCATGCCACTGATCGTGTCCGCCAGCTCCGGCGCGAATGTTGGAATCCCGTCCTGCTCGGCGACCAGATGGCCACAGGCTCGACACCGCCAGCCGAGCGGCCAGACAGGCTCACTCGCCGGCAGAGGCTCTTCGGACGCGCAGGCAAGACATCGCCGCCGGGGAAGAATTGGAGCGGTCATGCCGAGCGCGCGCGACGGACTGGAAGAAGGACCGGGATATTTGATGCTTTCACCATCGGATCACTATAAACATCGAGAACACCGCCTGCTAGAAGCCACTTGGCCACCTCGATTTGTCCGGTACGCGACACGTGCGAATTTGCATCATTCAGTCCTGTTACATTCCCTGGAAGGGTTTCTTTGACCTGGTCGGCAGATGCGACGAGTACGTGATCTTCGATCGCATGCAATACGTGAAGCGACATTGGCACAATCGCAACCGAATCAAAACCGCCCACGGCGTCGAGTGGCTCACCATTCCAGTGGTGACCAAAGGCCGGTTCAATCAGGCAATAGACGAGGTCCATATCGAGAAGCCTTGGGCGGAAAAGCACTGGCGCGCGCTGGAACTGGCGTACCGGTCCGCTCCATTTTTCGGGGAGTTCGCACCTCTAGTCAGGACTTGGTACGAACTCGCCGACAAGGAGCCGTTGCTGACCGATGTCAATGAGATTTTCCTTCGGGGCATTGCGAGGGTACTGGGGCTCGCCACCCGTATCACACGGGATGCAACATATCCGTCATGTGGTACCAAGACCGAACGTCTGTTGGGTATCGCCCGTTCGGCGGGTGCAGACTGCTACCTGAGCGGCCCTTCGGCGCGCGCCTACTTCGACGAGGAAATGTTCGCGTCGGCGGGAATTGCCAGCGAATGGATGAACTATGAAGGTTATCCGGAATATCCGCAACTTCACGGCCCGTTCGAGCATGCAGTCACCATGCTCGATCTCCTGTTCAACACCGGCGCGGAGTCACCACGCTTTTTCAGTCGCACGCAAGTGGGCTAATCACTCCGATTCTTCGATTAGCAAAAAATTGAGCCCCCAACCGTAATTGCCTATGGGATGGCGAGTGCACCATAGCGCCCCGGGATACAGACAATTGATTTCCCTCGGGCTGCGGTGTTGGAAGTTGCACCGGCAAAGCTCGTTGCACGGGGCAGTGCAACTACAAGGATTGGCATCGTCGCCCACACGGGAAACTCAAGTACGCGTTGCCGGTGCACGGCTGGAGCCAAGGCGAATACGGAAATGAGGAATAATACACGTAGAGCCGAGCCCGACGGGGCATGTCGATTAACCATTTGTTTTCACAGGTGTTTTTGTACTAACCACAATGACAAAGACGGGGGCCGCAGCAATTTCGAGGACCTGGACATCACTCTGAAGCGCCGAGCACTGCGCGTGCGGGGGTGCAGTCTTATGTGCTACGAACGATCGTGCGCTCACTCGATAGCAAAGAAATGTTTCGGATTTTCCCACAGGTACACGAATTTTGCGGGCGCGCTCACCGGCTGTCGCTGCAAGATAGAACAACTGGAGATAGCTTGCGAGATGGTACGGAGAAATCAAACGTCGCGCTACCTTACGCTATGGACAATGTCCGCCTAGAGAGCCGTCCGTGAAACTCTCAATTGTGACAACACTGTATCGGTCGGCCGCGACCATCGAGCAATTCTACCGCCGAGCAATGACGGCAGCAGAAGCACTCTTTACCGAAGTCGAAATGGTGATTGTGAACGATGGATCGCCTGACAACAGCCTTGATCTTGCCCTGGCGCTGCACCGGCGCGATCCGCGCGTGGTCGTAGTCGACCTTGCGCGCAACTTCGGACACTACAAAGCGATGATGACCGGCCTCGCTCATGCGGGCGGCGATCTGGTGTTTCTGATCGATAGCGACCTCGAGGAACAGCCTGAGGATCTCGCACTATTCCATCAGCGCTTCGCGCAAGGCGACAGCGACGTGGTCTATGGCATTCAACGATCCAGGCGCGGTGGCCTGATCGAACGCATCGGGGGCGCGATATTCTTCGCCCTGGTGAACGCGCTCGGCGATCGGCCGCTCCCACGAAATCTGGTGACAGCCAGGCTCATGACGTCGGAATATGTCAAGGCCCTCATTCGGCACCGCGACCGCGAGTTCGTCATTTCGGATCTCTGGCAGCAAACGGGATTTCGCCAGAATGAGATAGTGGTCGAGAAGCTCTCCAGTTCGCCATCAACTTATTCATTGTGGATGCGTGTTGACCTCGCCGTAAAACACCTAACGACGTCGTCGACGCGGCTGCTCTATCTGGTTTTTTACACCGGACTGCTGATTTTTTTGGCTTCGATCGGAATGATCGGCTTCTTCCTCCTGCGTTATGTTACGGTGGGCATCGGCGTCAGCGGCTTTGCCTCGCAAATCATTTCGATCTGGTTCTTCGGAGGCCTTATCACGTTGATGCTCGGAATCCTCGGGATCTACATGGCGAGCATCCTAGCTGAGACCAAGCGGCGACCTTATACGGTGGTCCGTCGGATCCATCGTACCCGTGATGTGGATACCGCAGCGGCGCCGAAACTCGCGAGTTGCACCTCGCCTGCCAATGCGGACACCTCGCAATGACCGATCCGGTTTTGTCCAGCATCCTGCACGACGTTGCGGAGTATTATTCCGCCCGTCTTGAAGCGCATGGCCCAACGTCCCAGGGGGTCGACTGGAATGGGATCGAATCACATCGGATTCGCCATCGCCAGTTCCTGCGTTTGATCGAGCCGATTCCTGATGGTTCAGTCATCGATCTCGGTTGCGGCTTCGGCGATTTCCTGCCTTTTTTGAGAAGTGCGGGTTATCGAGGCCGCTTCATTGGGTACGACATCGCCTCCAACATGATCGCTAAGGCACAGGAACTTCATGGGGAAGGCGATGATCGTCGATGGCGCATCGGAGCCGAACCGAATGAGACTGCCGACTATGCGATTGCCAGCGGCATCTTTAACGTTAAGGGAGAGATCGCGAGCGAAGTTTGGATGGGCTACATCCACCAGACCTTGGATGTTCTCGCCCGCGCCGGCACGCGCGGATTCGGCTTTAATATCCTGAGCCTGTCGAGCGATCCCGATCGCCGCCGGTCAAATCTCTACTACGCCGATCCGGCGCGGATGCTTGCCCATTGTCTGCAGCGGTACGGTCGGTCCATTGCCTTGCTGCAGGATTACGGCTTGTACGAATTCACGATCCTAGTTCGTCACCAAGGGAGCGCGACGTAGCGATCGCTGCTAGCGAGCAACTGAGAAGGCGCGACTGTCGTCGGAGCGCGACCGTAGTCAGAACGGGAATTCGCCCTCCCAGACGGCAAGGCCCAAGCCGGTTGCACCGTAGCTGTTACCATTATAAGCGAGCCACAATCGACCACGATGCCAAAACAGAGCCGGATAGCAGGTCATCTCGCTGTCCCAACCGCTTGATGACGGGCCAAGGCCGAACGTCCCGTCGAGCCGCGTCCAACTCGTACCATCGCTACTCGACGCTGCTCCAATGCGATAGCGCTCCCCGCGACAGGCAAAGCACATGAGCAGCCTGTCACCGCACTTCACCACGCTCGGCCGAGCCAACGCGTACTCACCATCCGACGCGAAGTGTAGGACGGCGGCACCGTCTCGTGTCCAGCGAATGCCGTCGCTCGATCGCGCCGTCTTTATCGTATGCTGCATATCAGTATTGCCGAGGGCCGGCCGGAGGTTCGAGCCATACCACATGCGCCAATCACCCGGGCCGAGCCGCAGCACACAAGGGTACGACATCGTATAGGGATCTTCGGGTGAACGATCGAGGATAGGCCCTGGCGAAAATCGCTCGAACGGCGCTTTCAATGTTGGCGATCGCGCCAAACCAATGGCATTGCGCCAGGGCGAACGCACACCCAAATTCCATCCCATGTAGTACAGCGCGAAGCCGTCATCGGATTCCGCGATGCAGCCCACTCCGACCCCACTGTCATCGAAGGTGCCATCCTCGCCCGGCGATAGCACCGGCTCCGACGCCACCTGCCGGACACGCGGCACTTCCGTGAGCTCGATGTCGATCCATCCAACATGTGATCGTTTCTCTGCATCTCGCGAACTGTAGAACACGCGGAAGATGTCGCCGTCGAGATGCACAGGCGCAGGCAGCGCAGCGTGGCTCCGCGCAAAGGCATGCCGGCCATCCGGTGCAAACACAAGGCCTAGACGCTTCCAGGGCATACCGGGCTCACAAGCTCCGAAGGCGGGTGCTAGGTACTGCGGACCGCTCGGATCCGCGAGGCGCCACTACGGAAAGGTCAGGCTGATCTTCCAGCACAAGGGCGCCGGCACCGAGAACACATCTCTTTCCGATCGTAACGTGGTCGCGGATCGTGACGTTCACGCCGACGAAGCTTCCCTGCCCGACGGTCACCCCGCCCGACACCACAACCTGCGAAGCCACAAATACGTCATCTTCGACCTTGGAATGGTGACCGATGTGATTGCCGCTCCACAGCGTGACGTTAGCGCCGACCGTCGCGAAGGGCTGAATCGTGTTGTTTTCCAGAATGAAGCAGTTTTCTCGGAGTTGAAAGCCGGGGAATATCGTAGCCCGGGTGCTCAAATACGATGCGAGCCGATACCCTCTTGCGCGCGCCGCGGCTACCTTCTCCGCGCGGATCGCATTGATCCGCGCGTAGCTCACGGCAACGAACAATCCGAACTCCTCAGGAGGGAATTCGTCGCTGACTTGCTCGAATGCGACCACTGGACGTCCGCGAAATTCCGTTTGCTTGAGAAACGCACTGTCGACGGTGAAGCCCGCGACTTCGTATTCGGAATCATGGGTAAAGTAGAAGTCCGCTAGTTCAGCGATTTCGCCAATGCCAAAAATGACGATCCGGTGATTTTTCGATCGAGCGTGTGTCATGATGGGAACATGCTTAGCGCAACATCCGTGGCTCGCCCATGCCCTCGAGTCGACCTTGGGAACTTTTGATCCGTTTGAGCGCCTCGGTCAACCTCAGCCGTCGCAAGTCGGCGCTTATGTCAGTGGATCAGAGTAGCATTCCAATGCAGATCGGCCATCTTGAGCTCCGCTACGGTCATGTGGCCCGGGTCAAAGGGAACATTCGCCCCATGGTCCACCGGCAAGTGAACATCTGCAATCTCGGAAAGCACCCCTGGCGGGCTCGCTTTCGAGATTGAATTGCTGAGTTCCGGCAGATCGGCGTTGATCGTCGTCGTGACCTCCGTTGCGCCAGGGACGGCGCGAAACAAGAACGAATTCTGGTGACCACCGACGTTTCCATCCGCCGAGATAGTGGACGCGAACGATCGTATCGAATCGAGGCCAGATTGACTAACAGGAATCCCAATCGTGCCGTCGCCGTTGAGATCTTGGTGAAAGGTGGTCTCCAGGGATTCCAGCGCGGTGCTGCTGCCGGGGACGGAGCTGACCAGTTGGACGGTGTCGTTGCCGTTGGTGTCGGTGGCCCAGACGGTGTATGCGTCAGCCCCGGCAAGCTTCCAGGCAACGTCATATCCGCTTGAGGTCGCCTCGGCGCCGATCGGTGACCAGCCAGGAAACGCGCCAACCGTGATCGCAGCTCCCTGGTACTTCAGCGTCGGGCCGGTGCCGCCGCCAACAGGATTGAGGTCGTAGACATTCCCGTACTGAACGAGACTGGTCGATCCGAACGATTCGATCGTTGTCGAGGGAATGCCGATCACACCGTCGCCGTTGAGGTCCTGGTGGAATGTGGTCTCAAGGGCTTGCAGTGCGGTGCTGTTGCCGGGGACGGAGCTGACCAGTTGGACGGTGTCGTTGCCGTTGGTGTCGGTGGCCCAGACGGTGTACGCGTCAGCCCCGGCAAGCTTCCAGGCAACATCATATCCGCTTGAGGTCGCCTCGGCGCCGATCGGTGACCAGCCAGGAAATTCACCCGCCGTGATCGTCATTCCCTGGTATTTCAGCGTCGGACCGGTGCCGCCGCCGACGGGATTGAGGTCGTAGACATTCGCCAACTGCACAAGGCTCGTCGATCCGAGTGACTCGATCGTCCTCGAAAAGATACCAATCACGCCGTCGCCATTGAGATCTTGATGAAATGTTGTCTCGAGGGACTCCAGCGCAGCGCTGCTGCCGGAAACAGCGCTGACCAGTTGTACGGTGTCGTTGCCATTGGCATCGGTCGCCCAAACCGTGTACGCGTCAGCTCCAGCAAGCTTCCAGGCAACATCGTATCCTGTTGAGGTCGCCTCGGCGCCGATCGGCGACCAGCCAGGAAATTCACCCGCCGTGATCGTCACTCCCTGGTATTTCAGCGTCGGACCGGTGCCGCCGCCGACGGGATTGAGGTCGTAGACATTCGCTAACTGCACAAGGCTCGTCGATCCGAGTGACTCGATCGTCCTCGAAAAGATACCAATCACGCCGTCGCCATTGAGATCTTGATGAAATGTTGTCTCGAGGGACTCCAGCGCAGCGCTGCTGCCGGAAACAGCGCTGACCAGCTGGACGGTGTCGTTGCCATTGGCATCGGTCGCCCAAACCGTGTACGCGTCGGCTCCAGCAAGCTTCCAGGCAACATCGTATCCGGTTGAGGTCGCCTCGCCGCCGATCGGCGACCAGCCGCCAAATTGTCCCGAGACAATATTTGCGCCGAGATACTTGATCGATGGGCCAGAAGACGTACCACTCGCGTACAGAAAGTAATTGCCGGCGACCTTGCTCAGGGTAGTCGAACCAAACGACTCGATAGTGAGGGGCACGGCGGTAGCGCCCAAGAGGTCACTGACGCTAAGTGCAACGTTCCCCGTCAAATCGATGGCGAAATCGGGCGTTCCGTCACCATTGATGTCGCCTTGGAGCATAGTCACGCCGAGCGCACTGTTGTAGCCGTAATCGAGCTCGTTGGCGGTATGGTCGAAGGCCGATGCGCCGATGAAGCTGAACGTACCGAGACCACTGAGATCGATGTGGTCCACGCCCGAGACAAAGTCCGTGATCAGATCATGCGTCCCGCTCGCTGCGGTTACGTCCCCGGCTGCAAACACGAACGTGTCGGCGCCCGCAGCGCCTGTCATGGTGTCGGCGCCGGAGCCGGCGACCAGCCGGTCGGCGCCGGCGCCGCCGATCAAAGTGTCGTTGCCCGCACCGCCCACCAGCGTGCAGCCATAGTCGTTTGCGATCAGTGAGTCGTTGCCGCTGCCGGCAATCGCGGTCTGGATGATCGTGTTGGTTGCGATCCCGATGTTGTGGACCAGGCCGCCGATCGAGGAGAAGGCGCCTGGATGCAGGTCGATGGTCTGCGCGAGCGAATATCCGGAGCAGTCGAGCGTATTGCTGCCGCCGCTGTCATAGATCGTGAAAGCGGGTGGCTGGCTGTAGTTGGCGAAATTGAAGATCGCGCCCGCATTGCTGTTGAAGCCGTAGACAGTGTTGCCGGTCCGCGTCGCGGTTGCCGCGCCGTAGATCGAGTCCAAGGCATAGATATCGGCCATCTGCGGCGTGACGACGTAGCGATAAGAACTTCCGGAATAGTTATCTTCCGCGAAGTACGACATGATCGAATATTGCCAGGTGTCGTCGGCGTAGATCGCGTCGGTCGAGTAGCTCGCGCTGCCGTTGTAGGGGCCCTGGTGGCCGAGGCCGAGTGCGTGACCGATTTCGTGGATGTAGGTCTGGTATCCGTAGCTGTCGATTCCGGTCTTGCCGTCATAAGCACCGCCGTCGGTCGTGATCCAGTCGGAGCTGATATCGACGATCGCCGAGCTCATGATGCCCGAACTGTTCCACACGGCGTTGGTCACGGCCGCCATCGAGCCCGTGTCGACGAAGGTGATATTGGCGCTGGCGCTGGTCTGAACGAAGGTCACGTTGGCGACCTCGTGCCAGGCCTCGAGCGCAGACAGAGCGAGCGCCTGCTCGGCGGCGTTCAGCGCGCTGATGTTGAAGGTGACTGTATTCGACGCCCAATGATGGGCTACCGTGTTGTTGTAAGCCCAGAATCCATTGACGAGATAGTCGGCGAGTTGGGCGATCGTCGCCACCGGCTTGGCGGAGCCGGCGTTCGTGGCAGCGGCCGCGGCATTCGCCGCCAGCGGATATTGATCGCCGGGATCATCCAGAAGGGCCGGCCCACCCGCTATCGCACTGGACGCCGGCAATGCCGGTGTCAGCGCCGCACCATCCCAATCATCAAAGCCGAAAACTCCGAGATCCTCGGACAACAAATGACCTTTTCGCATCACACTGTCTGTACCTGGAAATGAATTATCTGGGATGAATGAATTGACGAGGGCCGCAGGATAGCACAGCCGGATCGCGGTCGATTGCTGCAATCTTGCGCAAGCGTCATTGGCAAACCATTAATTGGTGCACGCCGAAAGAACGACTACGGCTTCCGGAAAGATTATGGCAGAACGGCGGCCATTGCCCCGCGGCGCTCCGTAGATTTGCGGGTATCGTGCTGGGACGGGGCGTGCTCTCGACCGGAATAGCCGTTCCGAGCGGCCACTCGTCCTTCCCCATTGGGCGGCGGTTGGAATGCCCCGCCAAATTGGCTAAGCCACAGAGGCCGGACTCTGGAACGGCCTGCCAAACAAGAGGTGTTCTCAATGCCCTTTCCTCGCGCGTCCCAAGCCCTCTCCCGCTTCACTGTCCTGGATCTGACCCGCGTCCGGTCGGGGCCGACCTGCGTCCGTCAGCTCGCCGATTGGGGCGCCAATGTCATCAAGATCGATGCCCTGCTGGAGGATGGCGGCGGCGAGCAGCCGGGCGGCCCGCGCGGCGGATCCGACTTCCAGAACCTACACCGCAACAAGCGCGCGATGACCCTCAACCTGAAGGATCCGAAGGGTCTCGAGGTGTTCAAGCGGCTGGCCGAGCAGGCCGACGTCGTGGTCGAGAACTTCCGTCCGGACGTCAAGTTCAAGCTCGGCGTGGACTATGAGAGCATCCGCAAGATCAACCCTCGCATCGTCTATGGCAGCATCTCCGGGTTCGGCCAGGACGGCCCCTATCACAAGCGCCCCGGCTTCGATCAGATCGCACAGGGCATGGGCGGGCTGATGTCGGTCACGGGCGCGCCCGGCGGTGGCCCGATGCGGGTCGGCATCCCCGTGGCAGACCTGACCGCAGGGCTGTTCTGCGCGATCGGCATCCTGACCGCGCTGCTGGAGCGCGACGTGTCCGGCCAAGGCCAATGGGTCCAGACCTCGCTGCTGCAAGCCCAGATCTTCATGCTGGATTTTCAGGCTGCGCGCTGGCTGATGGAGAAGGAGGTGGCCGAGCAGGCCGGTAACAACCATCCGACCTCGATCCCGACCGGCGTGTTCAAGACCTCCGATGGCTACATCAACATCGCGACCACGGGGGGGCGGATTTGGGAGCGCTGCGCCCAGGCGATCGGGGCACCCGAGCTGATCACCGACCCCGACTACGCCACTGCGCCGGCGCGGTCCAAGAACCGCGATGCGCTGAACGCGAAGATCAACACGCTGACCGAGAAGAAATCGACCGAGACCTGGGTCCGCGAGCTCAACGAGGCCGGAGTGCCCTGCGGGCCGATCTATTCGATCGACCAGATGTTCGAGGACGCCCAGGTCAAGCATCTCGGCATCGCGCAGGCCGTGCCCAACGAGGAGAACCGGGCCCTTCAGCTCGTCGGGCAACCGGTGACCCTGTCGCGGACGCCGAGCAAGATGGCGGCGCGGCCGCCGGAGTTCGGCGAGCAGACCGAGGAACTGCTGGCCGAGTTCGGCTTCGGCAAGGACGAGATCGCCGAACTCCGGCAGCGCAAGGTCGTCTAACCTCGGGCCCTTGCCGGCCGCATCAGACGTGTGACGCCGGCAAAGGCCCTGTCGATCACCGGCCAGAACAGCAGCACGATCGCGAGCGTCGTGATCGTGCCGACGAGGCCGTTCGACCAGAACACCTTCATGTCGCCGCCCGATCCGATCATCGACAGGCGGAACGCGTCCTCGGCGCGATTGCCGAGCACCAAGGCCAGGGTGAACGGCGCCAGCGGGATGCCGATCTTCTTGAAGACATAGCCAACCACGCCGAAGCCCAGCATCAGCCAGATGTCGAACATCGCGTTCTGGATCGCATAGGCGCCGATCGCACAGGACACCACGATCATCGGCGCGACCGCTGCGAACGGCACGCGCAGGATCGATGCGAAGATCGGCACTGTGGTCAGCACCAGCACGAGGCCGACGACGTTGCCAAGATACATCGAGGCGATCAGGCCCCAGACGAAATCCTTGTGCTCGACGAACAGCAGCGGTCCGGGGTTGAGCCCCCACACCATCAGGCCGCCGAGCAGGATCGCCGCAGTGCCGGAGCCGGGAATACCGAGTGCCAGCATCGGCAGCAGCGCGGAGGTCCCGGAGGCGTGGGCCGCGGTTTCAGGTGCGAACACACCCTCGATGCGGCCCTTGCCGAAGCTCTCCGGATCCTTCGAGAAGCGCTTGGCGAGATTGTAGCCCATGAACGAGGCCGCGATCGCGCCGCCCGGCGTGATGCCGAGCCAGCAGCCAATGAAGGACGAGCGCACCAGCGTCACCCAGTATTTCGGTAGGTCCTTCCACACCGAGAGCACGACGCGCAGGCTGATGCCGGCGGCGTGCCCGCGCAGCGCCAGGCGCTCCTCCATCGTGAGCAGGATCTCGCTGATGCCGAACAGGCCGATCACCGCGACCAGGAAGTTGATGCCGCGCAGCAGTTCGGCAGAGCCGAACGTCATGCGTAACTGCCCCGACACCGTGTCCATGCCGACGCCGGCGAGCAGAAGCCCGAGCGACATCGAGATCACCGTCTTGTGCTTGGCCTCGCGGCCGAGACCAACGAAGGAGCAGAACGTCAAGAGATAGACGGCGAAGAATTCCGGGGGGCCGAACCGCAGCGCGAATGACGAGATCATCGGCGCCAGGAAGGTGATCAGCAGCACGGCGACCAGCGATCCAACAAAGGACGAGGTGAACGCCGCGGTAAGCGCCTCCGCCGCCCTGCCCTGCTGCGCCATCGGATAGCCGTCGAACGTGGTCGCGACCGACCAGGCTTCGCCCGGGATGTTGAACAGGATCGAGGTGATGGCGCCACCGAACAGCGCCCCCCAATAGATGCAGGACAGCATCACGATGGCCGACGTCGGGTCCATCGTGAAGGTCAGGGGCAGCAGGATCGCGACGCCGTTGGGGCCGCCAAGCCCAGGCAGTACGCCGACGAAAATGCCGAGCACCAGCCCGACCATCATCAAGAGCAGCGTCTTCCACGTCAGCAGGACGGCAAAGCCGTGCAGCAGGAGACCGAAGGCTTCCATGTCGCGAAACCCCGTCGGCTTGCTAGCGGCCGAGGGCCGCTTCGAGCGGCCCCTTCGGCATGATGACGTCAAACACGATGTCGAAGGTCACGAACATCACGGCGGTGAAGACGAACGCGGTCAGCAGCGACTTCCACAGCGCGATCTTGCCGACCAGGCGCATGAAGCCCGCGATCAGCAGAAAGCTCGCGACATAGAGCCCGAGATACTGCGTGGCGAGGCAGAACAGGAACGTCGGCACGAACACCGCCATCACCCGGCGAAGCTGGGCGCGGGTGACGAAGGTCTCGGCCGCCTCACGGCGCGACACGAACGCCGCGCCGAGGCCGTAGAGGCTGGCGGCACCGAGGATGACCGAGAGGTAGAACGGAAAATAGCCGGGTTGCGGTCCGGTCGAATCCCACGACGCGCCGGTGCGCCAGTTGTCCCACCCCAGTATCGCGGCGAGTGCGAGCAACAGCAGCGACGTGATGACGTCAACGGCACCGCTGCTGACCACCGCGGGCGAGTCGTCCTCGGGCGCGGTCGGATCGTCGACGACGATATCAAGTTCGGTATGGGACATAGATGAGACGGTCTGGGTTGCGAAGGCAACGATTCGGATAGCGTGCTGATACAGTCACGGTCAATGCGGCCTTCAGCTAACGCCGGAGCGTTCGGGAAACGCGCTCGCAAGTGCAGCACGATCCGCCCTGAGCACCCCGCGCTCGGTGACCAATCCCGTCACCAACCGCGCAGGGGTCACGTCGAAGCCGAAATTGGCCGCCGGCGAGCCGTCCGGCACCACGCGCACGGTCTCGATCCGCCCGTCCGCGGTACGCCCGGTCAGATGCGTGACCTCGCTCGCCGCGCGCTGCTCGATCGGAATCTGCCTGAGACCGTCGTCGATACGAAAGTCGATGGTCGGCGACGGCAGCGCAACATAGAACGGCACGCCGTTGTCGTGCGCGGCGAGCGCCTTCAGATAGGTCCCGATCTTGTTGCAGACGTCGCCATTGGCGGCGACGCGGTCAGTTCCGACGATCGCGAGATCGACCATCCGGTGCTGCATCAAATGGCCGCCGGTGTTGTCAGGGATCACGGTATGCGGCACGCCGTGATGACCGAGCTCCCAGGCGGTGAGCGAGGCGCCCTGATTGCGCGGTCGCGTCTCATCGACCCAGACATGAACCGGGATGCCGCGGTCATGCGCCTGGTAGATCGGCGAGGTCGCCGTCCCCCAATCCACGGTTGCAAGCCAGCCGGCATTGCAATGCGTCAGCACGTTGACCGGCTCACCTGGCTTCTTGGTCGCAGCGATCGCCTCGATCAGGCCGAGCCCGTGGCGGCCGATATCACGGTTGATCGCCACGTCCTCGTCGGCGATCGCGCGGGCACGGGCATAGGCCGCGTCCGTCCGCGCCGAAGCGGGCAGCGGCGCGAGCGCACGCTGCATCTCGTCGATCGCCCATTTCAGATTGATAGCGGTCGGCCGAGTTGCGGCCAGCATCTTGCCCGCCCGATCGAGTGCCGCATCGGACGCATCGGCGCGCATCGCCAGCGCGACGCCATAGGCCGCGGTGGCGCCGATCAGCGGCGCGCCGCGGACCAGCATCGAGCGGATCGCCTCGCCGGCCTCTTCTGCCGTCGTGATCCTGGCGACGATGAACTCATGCGGCAGCCGCCGCTGGTCGATCGCGCCGACCGACCAGCCGTCTGGTTCGAGCCAGATGCTGCGAAAATGCTGTCCGTCCACCTTCATGCCCTACGCCCTTCGCGTCGCGCGTCCCCTGGAAGACGTCTTCACGACCGCAACACCCGTCCGGCAACGGCATCGAGCTTGGCGAGCAGCACGGGATCGCGCGCCGGGGGCGCCGTGATCAGCGCGGTGTCCAGCGCGCGATCCGAGCCGATCGGACACGGCTCGTGCTCGTGCGGAAACTCCCGCGCCAGGCGCGCGACCAGACCCTTGGCCTTCTCCGCGTTCGAATTCAGCACGCGGATGATGTCCTGTACCGTCACGGCATCATGGCCCGGATGCCAGCAATCGAAATCGGTCACCATCGCCACGCTGGCGTAGCAGATTTCGGCCTCGCGGGCGAGCTTGGCTTCCGGCATGTTGGTCATGCCGATCACCGAATAACCCTGCGCCTTGTAGGTCAGGCTTTCCGCAAGCGAAGAGAACTGCGGTCCCTCCATGCAGAGATAGGTGCCGCCGCGCGCAAATGCGATGCCCTCGGCTTCGGCCGCAGTCGCAAGACGCCCCGCGAGGAGCGGCGACACCGGATGCGCCATCGACACATGCGCGACGCAACCCTTGCCGAAGAACGAGCTCTCGCGTTTGTAGGTGCGGTCGACGAACTGATCGACCAGAACGAATGTGCCGGGCGGCAGATCCTCTCTGAACGACCCGCACGCCGACAGCGCGACCAGGTCGGTGACCCCCGCCCGCTTCAGGACGTCGATGTTGGCGCGGTAATTGATGTCGGAGGGCGATAGAGCATGCCCCGGCCCGTGCCGCGGCAGGAACACGATCGGCAGCCCCGCCATCTCGCCGCGTCGCAGCGGCGCCGACGGCTCGCCCCAGGGGCTCTGGATTGCCTCCTCGCGGACGTTGTCCAGGCCGGGCAGGTCGTAGATGCCGGATCCGCCGATGATCCCGAGAACGGCTTTGGCCATGATCGCTCCTCACAGTTCGGCGACGGAGGGTTGACCCAGCCCAATGGGGGACGCCGGACGTTCGACTTGACTGCGGCGCAGTAATCACCGCTGGTCCGATCCTTGCAAGTCAATTTCGAAGGCAAGACAATCGGCCCGTGATTCCTGGGCTCGCTACTTCGCGACGAACCCGGCTTCGTGCATCAGCGTGGCGTTCTGCTTGTCGTCATCCTCCAGGAATTGCACCATATCCTTGCCGGTGAGGAAGATCGGCTTCAGCGCCTGCTTTTCCATGTAATCCTTGTATTCGGGCGTCTGCGTCACCTTCTGGAACAGGTCGACATAGAACGCCTGCTGCTCCTGCGTGACCTTGCCCGGCAGGAACATCGCGCGCAGCATCAGGTACTGCACGTCGAGCCCCTCCTCCTTGCAGGTCGGGATATCGTTCCACGACTGCGTGTCGGTAACCTTGGTCTTGTAGGAGATACGCTCCTTGTCGAACACGCAGAGCGCGCGAACCTGCCCGGCGCGCCAGACCTCGAGATTCTCGCTGGGATTATTGACGTTGGATTCGGTGTGGCCGCCGACCAGTTGCGTGGCGGCCTCGCCGCCGGACTTATACGGCAGGTAGGAGAATTTTGCGCCGGTCTTCTGCTCCACGAACACCGTCAGCACGTGGTCTTCGCGCTTGGAGCCGGTGCCGCCCATCTTGAACGGCGCGCTCGCCGCCTTCGCGGCCGCGATGAAGTCCTTGACCGTCTTGGGACCGGACGCATTGTCCCACAACACGAACTGGTCAAGCGCGATCACCGACACCGGGGTCAAATCTCGCCAGTTGAAGGGTATCTTGGCCGACAATGGCAGCATGTAGATCAGCGAATAGGCGATCAGCACCTTATTGGGATCGCCCTCGCTGGACTTCATATACATCAGCGCTTCGGCACCCGACGCGCCGCCCTTCAGCGAGACCACCATCGGCTGCTTCATCAGATTGTTCTTCTGGATCGCCGCCTGCATCATGCGCGCCATCTGGTCGGATGCCCCGCCCGCACCAGCCGCGACCACGATCTCGACCGGCTTGGTCGGCTCCCAGGCGAAGGCCGGCGCGCTGAGCAGCATCGCGGCGATGGCAGCCGTGGCTTTCACAATCTGTCCCACGTGTTTCTTCCCTATTGTTTGTTCGGCTGAGCAAAAACCTGCAAGGATGGCGGGTTGCGGTCATTGTGCGGATAATGGATGTGAGTTCAAGCCGCGAACTGCCGCATCCAGCATGACTTTGGAATGAGGCGGACACGCCTTTTCCGATTGTCGTCCTGGCGGAAAGCCAGGACCCAGCCTCCGCATCTGGTGATGAGCGCGCTCTGCCCCAGTGTCGCGCGGCAACGAGCATTTGTGGTAATGGGTCCCGGCCTCCGCCGGGACGACGACGGGATAGTTCTCACGCGATGTCTCAACACCGCCATTGCGAGGAGCGAAGCGACGAAGCAATCCACGCTTCCGAATATGCGGGACCATAGATTGCCTCGCTTCGCTCGCAACGACGGTTGTGGTTGCCACTTGGGCAAAAATCCGCGCTCTCGCGACATATTTTGTCCGAGCTTTGCTTCTCGTTTCGCCCTCCCTTGAGCCGCGCTTCTTGAAAACCGAAATATTTTTGCGCAAGGGGCTTGCGGCGTCGGGCAACCCAGTGCCAAGGGCACTCGTTATTGCGCGCAAGGCCGAATAACAGCACGCAACTTCGAATAGTACGACGGCTAAACTCGGGCGTGGCCAGCGCATTCGGTGTCGGCAGGCCCGGTGGGGCCTAGCCCGGGCCATCTTCGGCTGCCTTTGATCCGGAGCGGATATTTCTGTTACGCTACGTTTATCTCTCAGAAGCCCGACCAAAAACGACGAGGGATCACCGATGCGCACCATGAATCCCGTGCTTCGTTTGATTGTCCTGCTCGGAATATTGTCACTTACGACCTGGACGGCGGCCTTCGGAGAAAGCGCCTCGATCGTAACCATCCCGACTCCGCGCGGCGTCCAGCAACCCTTCATCCTGATCAAACCCGACCACGCGATCGCATCTGTGATCCTGTTTGCCGGCGGGAACGGTGTTCTCAGGCTGAACAGAGCGCCGCCTCCGCCGGTCGGAGCCTACGATTTCGTATCCGGAAATTTCCTCGTGCGTAGCCGCGAAAAATTCGCCGAGCACGGCTTCGTGGTGGCAGTCATCGATGTTCCTTCCGACCAGCCGAAGGGGATGAGCCCGTCTTTCCGCGTCAGCAAAGACCATGCGATCGACATAGGGACAGTCGCCGACTACCTGAAGCGCGAGGCCAATGTCCCGGTGTGGCTGGTCGGCACCAGCGCAGGCAGTTGGTCGGCGGCTCGTGGGGCCATCGGCGCCAGCCGCGACGGCATTGCGGCCGGCTCGATCGATGGCCTGGTGCTGACGTCCACCGTGACTCGTATTGTGCCAGGCTCCGCCTTCGCACGACTTTTCCCTGATATCGCCAGGGATTACCCAGACGGCGTGATCAGCATGGCGCTGTCCGAGATCAGAGTGCCCACGCTCATTGTCTCGCACAGCGAAGATGCCTGCGAGCTTACGCCGGCGGTTGACGCGCCGGCGCTCGCAAAGCGCCTCACGCAGGCCGCCAAGGTAGAGGTCGCTCTGGTCACCGGTGGCGATCCACCGAAGTCCGTCCCATGCGAGGCCTATGCGGCGCACGGCTACTACGGCATCGAGACGCAGGCCGTCGAGAAGATCGCCGACTTCATCACGGCCAACAGCAAGCGCAGGCCGTGATGCGTCTTCAAATAAATACCCCTAACCGTGACTTTGAAGAGGGCAAGCGTGGCAGCCATCTGACCGTTGGCGGTGCAGGCTGCGGCTGGCCCCCATGGATTGGCTGAAGCAAAGCGAGCATCGCCCGCTCGATCGTCGTCGGACGCTTTTGATCCAGAACGGAACCTCAATGTCGACGGCGAGCGAGCAACGTGGTAATGAAGTCCTGCTCGTACGTACGACAAAGCGAAGCGAGCTTTGTCAGAGGTCCGCGACAATTCCGCAATCTGGCCGTCGGGCAAGGTTGCGCGTCCAAGGCGGATTGTTTGATCGCGAGTGAGCGCGGCTAGCGGTCCATTGCGGCATACCGCGCGAACGCTTTCTTTGGGGGTCGTCATGTCCGAGACCCACGGCAACGGACGTGAACACGTCCGCCACCACGCTGGTCATCACGTCTGCGCCAATCTCTTCGGCTGCGGCGACGAGAAGGGCACGGGCATCATCCGCGAGGACATCAAGGATGCCGCGCTCAATGATCGTGCCCGCGACGCCCTTCTCCATATGGACGAGGTCGAACAGGAGACGCTCGACGGCTATTTGTCGGCGCGCGGCCATTGGCGCCGCAAGTTCCTGCAAGCAAGCAGCTTCATGGGCGCGCTCGCCGCGGTCGAGCCGTGGTTCGCAAGGCTGGCGCGGGCGCAGGAGTCCGGCGCAATTCCAAAGCGCCAATCCCATGGTGGAGGGCGCGTGCACGTGGTCCCCTCGACGAAGGAGACGGTGCGGCTCGGCGTGTTCGACGCCAATCTGGCACCTATTCTCACCATCGATTCCGGCGACTTCATCAGCTTTCCGGATACTTGGTCGCATTTCCTCAATGAAATGCAGCCGGGCGTAACGATCGACACGCTGGCGAAGCTGCGCATCGATAATCCGGGTAAAGGGCCGCATTCGATCATCGGACCGATTGCAGTCAACAAGGCTGAGCCGGGCGACGTGTTGGAGATCCGCTACGAACGGATCCGCCCCTACCAATGGGGTGCCGTCTTCAACAACCCCGGCGCGCTGGGAACCGGCCTGCTGCCGCAGGACTATGCTCAGGGCCAGGTGAAGTATGTCGATCTCGACCTGCGCGGCATGAAGGCCGCGTTCCTCCCCAACATCACCATTCCGTTGAAACCGTTCCAGGGCACCTTGGGCGTTGCGCCGCCCGATGGATTTTTCCCACCCCTAAGTCCCGGCGTCACCAGTTCGGTGCCGCCTGGGCCGCACGCGGGGAATCTCGATCTCAGCGATTTGTCCGAGGGCTCGACGCTTTACATCCCGGTATGGAAGCCCGGCGCGCTGATCTATACGGGCGACAGCCACGCGGTGCAGGGCGACGGCGAGATCTCGCTGACGGCCCTTGAGACCCGCATGAAGGAGTTGCGCATCCAGGTCATTCTCCACAAGCAGAAGAACCAGACCTGGCCGGTCGCCGAGACAGATGCACACTGGATTATCATCGGCCTCGACAAGGACCTGAACGCCGCGATGGCTCTCGCAGCACGCAACGCCATCAAGTTTCTGGCGGCCCGGGCGAAGATCAGCGAACTCGACGCTTACGCGCTGTGCAGCGTCGCGGTGAGCTTCCGCGTGACCCAGGTGGTGGACATCGTGCGCGGCGTCCACGCGCTGATACCCAAGTCCATCTTCGCGCCCCAACTCAGGCGCGAGATGACGGTGGTGTGAGTGGCGCGCCTCTAATTCGACTGCGCCACAATCGTCGTAACCCTCATGGCGAAGCTGTATGCAGTCTCGCGGAGCCATTTAATGGCCAGTGCAATCCCCGTCATTGCGAGCGAAGCGAAGCAATCCATCGCGCGGCGTCCGCGGAAGAATGGATTGCTTCGTCGCTTCGCTCCTCGCAATGACGGCTACACAGATTCACGCCTCAGGATGGGAGACATAACGTCTATGACGCAGTCGCGGTGAGGTTAAGTCGAATCGTCATCGCGCTTGAGCTCCCTATTTGAGCATGACCTCCGCGCAAACGCCGTTTATCGCGACGGGAAACCGCTCACACTTTTCCGGATCATGCTCCAGCGCTACTTGCCCTTCCAGTTCGGCGCGCGCTTGTTGAGGAAGGCGTCCATGCCCTCGCGGAAATCCTCGCTCATATAGGCCCGCAGGATCAGGTCTTCGCCCTCGTCGCGCGACAGCGTGCGGCGGATGCGGCGCACCGCCTCCTTGGTCACCTCGAGCGTGATCGGCGCGTGGCTGGCGACGAGCTTGGCGGTCTCCTCGGCGCGGCGCTGCAACGTCGCTACGTCGGGCACGACTTCGTTGAGCAGCCCAAGCGCCAACGCTTCGGGCGCTTCGACCAGACGTGCCTTGAAGATCAAGTCCTTGGTCCGCGCCGGACCGATCAGCGAGACCAGCCGCGAGATGTTGGACATCGAGAGGCAGTTGCCGAGCGTGCGCGCGATCGGAAAGCCGATCCGCGTCGCCTCGGTGCCGATGCGGATGTCGCAGCACGCGGCAATGCCGGCGCCGCCGCCGGTGCATGCACCGGCGATCGCCGCGATGACGGGCACGCGGCACTGCTCGAGCGTCCCCAGCACGCGGTCGATCCGGGCCTCGTAATCCAACGCATCCTGCGCCGTCTTGAAGGCGCGGAACTGCGAGATGTCGGTGCCTGAGGCGAACGCCTTATCGCCGGCACCGGTCATGATCAGCGCCTTGATTGAATGGTCCTGGTTGATGTTCTCGCAGATCGCGGCCATCTGCTCGTACATCGCAAAGGTCAGCGCATTGCGGGCCTGCGGCCGATTGAACGTGATACGCGCGATCCCATCCTCGACGGAATAGATCAGGTCTTCGGACGGAGTTGCGGGCGCGTTCATGTCTCGCTCTTTCTGCTCTTTGCGGTTTCAATTTCAGGCAACGGCCTTGGACGTTGGCGCTGCCTCGCGTCCCTTCAGGACCTCCATCGCCGCCAGCACGCCGCCGGCGCGATGCGGCACCTTGGCGAGATCGAGGCCCATCTCGACGCCCGCCAGCGTGCCCATCAGCATCAGGTCGTTGAAATGACCGATATGCCCGATCCGGAACACCTTGCCCTTGACCTTGTTAAGGCCGGTGCCGAGCGACATGTCGAAATTCTCCAGCACGACCTTGCGGAAATGGTCGGCGTCGTGGCCATCGGGCACGCGCACCGCGGTCAGGGCCGGCGAGTGTGCGCCCTGCTCCTGGCACTGCGTCTCCAGGCCCCAGACCTTGATCGCCGCGCGCGTCGCCTCGCTGTGGCGCTTGTGGCGGGCGAACACGTTCTCAAGGCCCTCCTCCTCCAGCATGTTCACCGCCTCGCGCAGACCGAACAGCAGGTTGGTTGCGGGCGTGTAAGGCCAGGTGCCGGCCTTGTTGATGTTGATGACCTCCTGCCAATCCCAATAGGAACGCATCCCCGGATTGGCCTTGGCGACCGCCAGCGCCTTTTCCGACACGACGTTGAAGCCGAGCCCCGGCGGCAGCATCAGACCCTTCTGGGAGCCGGCGATGGAGACGTCGATGCCCCAGGCGTCGTGCTCATATTCGAGCGAACCGAGGCCGGAGATGGTGTCGACCATCAACAGCGCCGGGTGCTTGAGGGCGTCCATGATCTTGCGCACGTCGCGCGGATAGGTGACGCAGGCGGTCGAGGTCTCGTTATGGACCACGCAGACGGCCTTGATCTTGTGCGCCTTGTCAGCGGAGAGCCTGGCCTCGATCTGTTCGAGATCGGCGCCATGGCGCCAATCGCCCGGAATGAAATCGACGTCGAGTTTGAACTTGTCGGCAATGCCGCGCCACAGCACGGCGAATTGCCCAGTCTCGCACATCAAGACCTTGTCGCCCGGTTGCAGCGTGTTGACGATCGCGGCTTCCCAGGCGCCCGTGCCGGACGACGGATAGATGATCACCGGCTGCTTGGTGCGGAACACCCGCTGCATCGCCGAAAGCACGGCGAAGCCGATCTCGGCGAACTCCGGACCGCGGTGATCCATGGTCGGCATATCCATGGCGCGCAGCACCCGATCCGGCACATTGGTCGGTCCCGGAATCTGCAGAAAATGCCTTCCAGTGTGCACGGTCATCGGCGTCCTTCCCGGTCTTGCCTAGGTCTTGGTGAGCCGCTCGCATATCACTATTCGCCGGGTTTGTCCTCTGCCCGGCGAAGGTCAGTCATGCATATCCAGCGGCGCCCTGGCGAGACATGCGGCCGCTCATTCGGCGGCCACCACCTTTCCCGGCGAGACCAGTTCCCCGGCCTCCTCGAACGGCCGTTCGGGATGCATCAGGAAGGCCGTGAAGCCGCCGAGCAGCAGGAGCCCGATCGACATCAGGAACGGCAAGTACCAGTTTCCGGTGGCATCGATGACGAAGCCGGCAACCAGCGGCGAGACGATGGCCGCGAGCGCCGAACCGGTGTTCATGATACCCGCAGCGGTGCCGGAATATTTCGCCGCGATGTCCATCGGGATCGACCACATCGGGCCGATCACCAGCTCCGCACAGAAGAAGCCGGCCGACAGGCAAAGCGCGACGACGGTGATGTCGTGAACGAACAGGATCGGCAGCAGCGACAGCAGCGCGCCGGCAAAACCGGTGATCGTCACGCTGAGCCGCGCCAGGCGCACATTGCCGGAGCGCTCGAGGATGCGATCGGAGATCACGCCGCCGATGCTGTCGCCGACGACGCCGGCCAGGAAGACGCCGGACGCGAACAGCGCCGAGTGCTTCAGATCGAGGCTGTAGTTGTTCTTGAAGAACAGCGGCAGCCAGTTGAGGTAGAGCCACAGGCACCAGCCGTAGCAGAAATAGGTCAATGTCACCGGCCACATCCGCTGCAACAGCGGGCCCCACGGCACCTTTGGCCTCTCGCCTTGCGGGCGCGCCGGCAGCGCCGCGAGCTCGGCGTCGGTGATCGAGCGATGCTCCTTCGGCTCGTTGCGGAAGTACCAGACCCACGCGATGCCCCACAGCAGGCTGACAACACCGAGCACCACGAATGCGCCGCGCCATGTCAGCCAGAGGATCAGCATGGCTACGACCGGCGGCGTCACCGCGTTGCCGAGCCGGGCGAACGAATGCGTCAGGCCTTGCGCGAAGCCGCGCCGGCTAGCCGGCGTCCAGTATTGCATGGCTCTCGTCGCGGTGGGAAAGGTTGCTCCCTCGCCGAACCCCAGCGCGAAGCGCGCGACGAAGAGAGCAAAGAGGCCGTGGACAAAGCCGGTCATGATGGTGGCCGCGGCCCAGATCATGCCGCACCAGAACAAGGTCTGGCGCGGGCCGAATCGATCGCCAACCCAGCCGCCGATCACCTGGAACAGCAGATAGGGATAAGCGAAGGCCGAGAACACCAGGCCGAGCTCGGTGTTGGACAGACCGAGCTCCTTCTGGATGTCGCCGGCCGCGGTGCCGATGTTGACGCGGTCGACATAGGTGATGAAGTACATCACGCACAGCATGGCCAGCACGACATGCGTGGCCTTGAAACGAAGCCTCATATCCTCCCCTCCAGATCCGCGATTTTTCTGAGTTCGCCGGCGTGCGGGATGTCGCAGGTGGTGGTTAGGTGCCGACCACCTTCAGATGCGGCGACGCATTGCGCTGGTCGCGCTGCTCGAGCAGCCTCATCGCGGCCTCGACGCCGCCCGAGCGGTGCGGGACGCCGGCAACCGACAGCCCCATCTCGACGCCGGTGAGTGCGGCGAGCAGGGTCAGTTCGTTACACTCGCCGAGATGGCCGATGCGGAACACCTTGCCGGCGACCTTTGACAGGCCGGCACCGAGCGACATGTTGAAATTGTCGAGCACGACCTTGCGAAACTGATCGGCGTCGTGGCCGGGCGGCATCAACACCGCGGTCAGCACCGGCGAAAATTCGGAAGGCTCCTGGCAGAGGACTTCGAGGCCCCATTGATTGACGGCCGCACGCGTGGCGGCAGCCAGCCGCCGATGCCGCGAGAACACGTTGTCGAGCCCCTCCTGCAGCAGCATCGCAATCGCCTCGCGCAGCCCATAGAGCAGGTTCGTCGCCGGCGTATAGGGGAAGAAGCCCTTGGCGTTCGGCTTCAGCATCTCTTCCCAATCGAAATAGGAGCGCGGCATCCTGTTGGTCCGGGACGCGGCAAGCGCCTTGTCCGAGATCGCGTTGAAGCCGAGGCCCGGCGGCAGCATGAAGCCCTTTTGCGAGCAACTAACGCTGACATCGACCTTCCACTCGTCATGCCGGTAATCGACCGAGCCCAACGAGGAGATGGTATCGACCATCAACAGCGCCGGATGGCTGGTGCGGTCGATGGCGGCGCGGATGTCCGCGATGCGGCTGGTTGCGCCGGTGGAGGTCTCGTTGTGCACGACCATCACCGCCTTGATGGCGTGCGCCGTGTCGGAGGCGAGCCTGGCCTCGATCTCGGCAGGGTCGGCGCCCCGCCGCCAATCGCCGGGCAGGAAATCGACCTCGATGCCGAAACGGCCGGCCATCTGGCGCCACAGCGTGGCGAAGTGGCCGGTCTCGACCATCAGGACCTTGTCGCCCGGTGACAGCGTGTTGACGATCGCCGCCTCCCACGCGCCGGTGCCCGACGACGGGAAGATCACCACCGGGCCCACCGTCTGGAAAATCTTGCGGCTGCCCTCGAGCACGGTGCGGCCAAGCTCGGCGAACTCGGCGCTCCGGTGGTCGATGACCGGCATATCCATCGCGCGAAGGATGCGATCCGGGACCGGGCTCGGCCCAGGGATCTGCAGAAAATGGCGCCCTTGATGCATGAAGAACCTCCCAATCGCCGTCGCCCGGCTCATCGACAAGACATTTTGCATTCATTTTTTGTCTTTTCAATCGACTTTTGGTATTCGATTGAGGCCATCGACGAGACCACGCCGGCAAATTATTGTTCAGAATATGAAATCCGCGATTCCCGAAGCCGGAGTTCCGATCACCCAGCCAGCCGCCGGCAACGGCGGCGACCGCCACGAGGCCTCGCTTCACGGCGAGATCCTGCTGCGGCTGCGCGACTATGTGGTGGAAGGCAACATTCCCGAGGGCGCGCGCGTTCCAGAACGACAGCTCTGCGAGATGCTGGGAATTTCCAGGACGCCACTGCGCGAGGCGCTCAAGGTCCTGGCCGCCGAAGGTCTGATCGAGCTGCTGCCCAACCGCGGCGCACGGGTGCGTCAACTCGGCCAGCGCGACATCGAGGAACTGTTCGATGTCATGGCCGGACTTGAGAGCCTTGCCGGGCGACTGGCCTGCGAAGTGATTACGGACGAAGAAATCAGCGCGATCGAGCGGCTGCACTATGAGATGTACGGGCATTATCTGCACCGCGACATGCACGGCTATTTCCAGATCAATCAGCGCATCCACGAGAGCATCGTCGCGGCCGCGCGCAACGAGACCCTGAAAACGACGTACGCCAACTTCGCGGGCCGGATCCGCCGCATTCGCTACGCGGCCAATTTCGCGAGGCAGCGGCAACGTTGGGCGGAAGCGATGCGCGAGCACGAGGCGATTATCGAGGCGCTGCGCCGACGCGCGGCCAGCGAGCTCAGCGATATCCTGTTTCAACACCTGCGCAACAAGCGAAGCGCCGCGATGGAGCATCTGGCCGAAGGCCAGGATGCCAGGGCCGAGACGGCAACCCAGCGCGGCTAGTCTTGCCCGTTATGAATTCATAATGTAACTCAAAAGCCGCGATAATGCATAATTCGCGGTAAGCGCCCTGCGCGCTGTGGATCATATCGGATCTCGGATGAAGAACGCCTCACCGCTCGAGCAGCGCCTGCGATCGAACCTGACCGGCGACGTCTTTTTCGACGCCTTCAACCGCGGCCGCTACGCGACCGACGCCTCGTTCTACCAGATCATGCCGGCGGGCGTGGTGGTCCCCCGCACCATCGACGAGGCGCTGCGGGCGCTCGCGATTGCGCGCGATGACGGGCGCATCGTCACCCCCCGCGGCGGCGGCACCTCGCAATGCGGCCAGACTGTCAACGACGGCATCGTGGTCGACCTGTCCAAGCACCTGAATCGAATCATCTCGCTCGACGTCGAGAACCGCTCCTGCGTGGTCGAGCCCGGCATCGTGCTGGACGATCTCAACCGCCAGCTCAAGAAGCACGCGCTGTGGTTTCCGGTCGACGTCTCCACCGCCTCGCGCGCAACCATCGGCGGCATGGCCGGCAACAATTCCTGCGGCGGACGTTCGCTGCGCTACGGCACCATGCGCGACAATACGCTGTCGATGGACGCGGCACTGGCCGACGGCACGCTGCTGCATTTCGGCGAAGTGCCGCGCGATCTTGCCAAGGTGAACGCGCCCGATGGCGGCTTGAAGCTGTTCCGCGACATGCTCGACCTCGGCGAGCGCGAGGCGGCCGAGATCGCGGACAAATTCCCCAAGGTGCAACGCCGCGTCGGCGGCTATAATCTCGACTCGCTAGTGCCGCGCAACGCGCCGAACAACATAGCGCATCTCCTGGTCGGCTCCGAGGGCACGCTGGCCTTTACAACGCAGGTCGAACTCAAGCTGTGGCCGGTGATCCGCAACAAGGCGCTCGGCGTCTGCCATTTCGGCAGCTTCTACGAGGCGATGGATGCGGCCCAGCATCTGGTCAAGCTACGGCCGATCGCGGTCGAGCTGGTCGACCGCACTATGATCGCACTCGGCCGCGAGATCGTGATGTTTCAGCCGATCATTTCGGCGGCGGTGCGCGGCGATCCGGACGCGATCCTGGTGGTCGAGTTCGCCGAAGAGGACCAGGCCGACAATCTCGCCCGGCTCAAGCAGCTCGGTGAGCTGATGGCCGATCTCGGCTTCGGCTGGGACAAGCCGCAACGCAAATGGGGCGGCGTGGTCGAGATCGTCGAGCCCGCGCTGCAGTCGGGCATCGCCGATTTCCGGGCCGCCGGCCTCAACGTCATGATGTCGATGAAGCAGGAAGGCAAGCCGGTCTCCTTTGTCGAGGATTGCGCGGTGCCGCTGCCGCATCTCGCCGACTACACCCAGCGGCTCAACGCCATCTTTGCCAAGCACGGCACCCGCGGCACGATGTATGCGCATGCCTCCGAAGGCTGCCTGCATGTGCGCCCGGTGCTCAATCTCAAGCTCGACAAGGACGTCAAGGCCATGCGCGCCATTGCCGAGGAAGCCTTCGAGATGGTGCGCGAGTACAAGGGCTCGCATTCCGGTGAGCACGGCGACGGCCTGGTGCGCTCCGAGTTTCACGAGGCGATGTTCGGCGCGCGCATCGTTGCCGATTTCCGCGCGGTCAAGCAGCGCTTTGATCCCGGCAACACGCTCAACCCCGGCAAGATCGTCGATCCGCCCCGGATGGACGACCGTTCGCTGTTTCGCTTTGCGCCGGATTATCGCGTCGGCGAATTGCAGACCGTGCTCGACTGGTCGGCCTATCCCGGTGCCGGCGGCGGCTTCCAGGGCGCGGTCGAGATGTGCAACAACAACGGCGCCTGCCGCAAGCTCGAGGGCGGCGTGATGTGCCCGTCCTATCGCGCCACCCGCAACGAGGCGGATGTCACCCGCGGCCGCGCCAACACGCTGCGGCTCGCGATCTCCGGTCAACTCGGCCCAGACGCGCTGGCCTCCGACGCGATGATGGAGACGTTGAAGCTCTGCGTCTCCTGCAAGGCCTGCCGGCACGAATGCCCGACCGGCGTCGATATGGCCAAGATGAAGATCGAGGTGCTGGCGGCTCGCGCAAGCACGCACGGCCTGTCGCTGCGCGATCGGCTGGTCGGCTATCTGCCGCGCTACGTCGACATCGCATCGCGCTTCGCCTTGCTGGCGAACTGGCGAAACCACAGCGCGCTGTTGCGCACGCTGTTCGAGCGATTTGCCGGCATCAGTGCTCAGCGCAGCCTACCTGAGTTTCGCCGTGACACGTTCCGGCCCGACGCCGAGGCATTCGGCCCGGTAGGCGGCCGTGAGGTGGTCCTGTTCGCCGACACCTTCAACCGCGCTTACGAGCGCGAGAACCTCGATGCCGCACTCGAGGTGCTGGTCGCCGGCGGCTATCGCGTGCATCTGCCGAAACCATCTAATGGCGCGCGGCCGCTCTGCTGCGGGCGGACGTTCCTCTCTGCAGGTCTGGTCGATCAGGCCCGTTCGGAACTGGACCGGCTGGTTGCAACCTACGCACCGTTCGCAGCCCGCGGCGTGCCGATCATCGGGCTGGAGCCGAGTTGCCTGCTGACGCTGCGAGACGAGTTGCTGTCGCTGCGGTCTGACGACACCGCGAAAAAGATCAGCGACAGCGCGATGCTGTTCGAGGAATTCTTGGTGCGCGAAGCGGAGGCCGGGCGCCTTAGGCTGCCGCTCGGGCCTGTCGGCGAAAGGGCCGTCGTCCACGGCCATTGCCATCAGAAATCGTTTGGCGCGTTCAAACCTGTCGAGAAGGTGCTCCGCCTGGTGCCTGACCTTCGTGTCGAAACCATCGAGTCCAGTTGCTGCGGGATGGCCGGCGCTTTCGGCTATGGCGCCGAGACCTACCACGCTTCGATCGAGATGGCCGAACTGTCGCTGCTGCCGGCCGTGCGCAGCGCGGATCAAGGTACACTGATTGTGGCGGATGGAACTTCGTGCCGGCACCAGATCAAAGACGGCAGCGGACGCACCCCGCTTCACGTCGCCAGCGTATTGGCGAAGAGCCTCAATTGTGCGAAGTCCAACTCCGAAAAGTTATCGCCGACAAGGGAAGAGGCCCATGGCTGAGCTCACCCTCGACATTGCCCGCAAGATCCTCGATGCCGCCTTGGCCAAAGCGGTCGAGAAGAAGCTCAAGCCGCTCGTCGTCACGATTCTGGACGCCCGCGGCGCCGTGAAGCTGGCGGCAGCACAGGATGGCACCAGCCTGATGCGGGCCGAGATCGCTCATGGCAAGGCGTACGGCGCACTGGCGATGGGAATGGGATCGCGGGCACTGTTCCAGCGCGCACAGGAGCAGGCCTATTTCATCGACGCCGTGAACACACTCGCGCAGGGCCGCATGGTGCCGGTGCCCGGCGGCGTCCTGATCCTCGACGGCGGCACGCTGCTCGGCGCGGTCGGCATCAGCGGCGACACGTCGGATAACGACGAAGCTTGCGCGATAGCCGGCATCGAGGCCGCCGGACTGAAGGCGAATGCGGGATAGCCGCGCGCATTTGCTGCAGCGCAAAAAAGAAGCCTTTATAGACTTTGGCAACAAGATGCGGCCATGATCGTGACCGCATCTATCGATTGCGCCGGTCGAATGGCCCAGTTCTGGTGCCACTCGGCCCTTCAGACGATGCAGAGTATTGGATCTAGGCCGATTTTATTCATTGCGTTCTCGAATGTTTTTTGGAGCCCGAATTTGAACGACGACCTCTTGCCCAGGCTCGTTGTCACCGTCGTCGTCCTGATTGGACTATTGACGTTGCACGTCTCCACATGGCTGCGGCCGGCGGCATGTCAGCCGACATGCGCGACCGATCTGTCGGCGATCCGGCGCCCCGCGCAATAATCGTCTTTTGCGATGTCCGATGTCTGACGACGTTTCCCAATTGGATTTCGGCGCCGCGGCGCGTCTCTACAAATGGCCTTCGCTCGGCAATTCGCGCCGCGAGGATCGCGTGCCGTACATGGTCTCGAACGGGACGCTCGACGAATGCATTCAGGAATTCATGGCCAAGCCGGAGAAATCTCGCCACCTCTATGAGATCCGCACAACGGCTCAAGCCCCGCTGATTCCCGAGATATTGTCACCTGAACACATCATCGAGCTGTCCCGACTCCGGGATTTCCTTTGACCGCAGGGGCCGATCGCCGAACCGCATCATGCAGGCGCACGCCATCGCCACACCGGCCTTCGGAGATGGCGACGACGCTTACCGGCCCGGCCAGGACGGCTTGCGCTTCTCCGAAAATGCCTTGAGTCCCTCCTTGGCGTCCTCGGTCATCGCCAGCAGAGCGATCTGGCTTTCGGTATAGGCGATACTCTCGTCAAACGACATCGAGGCAATCGCGCGCATGGCGTATTTGCCGCGCCGGATTGCGGTCGGCGACTTGTCGACGATGCGTCCGATCAGCCAATCGATCTTGGCGTCGAGTTCGGCGGCCGGCACGACGTAGTTCAGCAGGCCGGCGGCCTGCGCAGCTCTCGCATCAAAGGGCTCGCCGGTCAGCGCCCATTCATTGACGAGGCGTGGCGGCGCAATCGACTGCAGCAGACTCATCACCTGCATCGGAAATACGCCGACCTTCACTTCGGGCAGGCCAAAGATCGCGTGATCGGCCGCGACCGCCATGTCGGTCATGCACAACAGGCCCATGCCGCCCGCCATGCAGGCGCCGCCGACCCGCGCGATGGCGGGCTTGGTCGAATTCTGCGACAGCCGCAGCAGATCGGCGTAGTCGACATTAGGGCGCGAATAGTCCATCGCGAACGCTGCGCCGCTGTTCTGCAGGTCGGCACCGGCGCAGAACGCCTTGTCGCCCGCGCCGGTCAGCACGATGACGCGCACGTCCTTTTCCTCATGCGCGTCGCGATAGCCCTTGGCAACGCCTGCAATCACGTCAGCATTGAGAGCATTTCGCTTGTCGGGCCGGTTGATGGCAATCCAGAACGCCTGCCCGCGCTTTTCCAGAATGACGCTGTTGTCGGTCATGTTTCCTGCCATGTGCGCTGTTTTCAGCTCACATTTGCGGCAGGATTGGCATCAACTGCAAGCAGGATTTACGCCAGCGTCGACGCCTTCCGCACCCAGACCTTGTTGTCGTGGAACGCGGCTCCGCCGACAGGCGCGACGGCCTCGGCCCCGGTCAGCATATTGATGCCGCGACCGCCGATATGGGCCTTGTTCGGGTGAATCGACTCGGCGATCAGAACGCCGCGACGAACACCATCGAACAATCTTGCGGTCAGCGTGGTCTCGCCGCGCGTGTTGCCGAGCGTCACTGCATCGCCGTCTGCGATCGAAAGCCCCGCGGCGTCATCGGGATGGATCATCACGGTCGGGGCGCCCTCGCGGGCTTGCGAGGACGGCGTCTCGTTGAAGGTGGTGTTGAGGAAGCTGCGCGACGGCGATGTCGCAAGCCGGAACGGATGCTGCTCGTCCGCCTCCTCGATGATGGTCCAGTGGTCGGGCAGCGAGGGCATCCGCTCCCAGGCTCCCATCAGCCCGCCGCTCCCGACCGGGACCCGGCCCCAGTCGACCTTGAAGTGGAACTTGCTGTCGGCGTGGGCGAAGCCGTCGAGATAGTGCGAGGTACGGAAATCGGGCTGCAGATCGCGCCAAAGCTCGGCCTCGAGCGTCTCGATATCACCATGACCGCTCTTCTTCAGCGTCGCGTCAATCAGCTCGCGCGCGGTCATCTCGAAGCCGGGATGCACGGCGTTCAGGCGGCGGCCGAGTGCCTGCATCACCTCATGATTGGAGCGGCATTCGCCGGGCGGGTCGATCAGCTTCGGGCCGACCGAAATATGCTGGTGGCCGCCGCCATAGTAGAGATCGTCGTGCTCCATGAACATCGTCGCCGGCAGCACGATATCGGCCATCTGTGCGGTCTCGGTCATGAACTGCTCATGCACCGCGACGAACAGGTCCTCGCGAGCAAATCCTTGCCGCACCAGCGCCTGCTCCGGCGCGACCGTCATCGGATTGGTGTTCTGGATCAGCATCGCCTTGACAGGGCCACCACCCTTCAAAGCCTCGGCATCGCCGGTCAGGATACGGCCGATCTTGGACTGGTCCAGCACTCGCGTCGCAGGGTCGATCGCGTCATGCCCCTCGATGATGGACTCGTCGAAGCCCCAGATCCCAGCATTGTTGAAGAATGCGCCGCCGCCTTCGTACTGCCAGGCGCCGGTGACCGCCGGAATGCAGAGCGCGGCGTGCATCTGGGCGGCGCCATTGCGGCTGCGCGTGAAGCCATAGCCGAGACGGAAGAACGACCGCTTGGTCTGCCCGACCATACGCGCAAACACCTCGATCTCCTCTACTGGAACGCCCGAGATCGCCGAAGCCCATTCCGGGGTACGCGTCTTCAGATGCGCTTCCAGTTCGTCCGGGCAATCGGTGTAGCGCGCGAGATAATCGCGATCGGCAAAACCTTCGCGGAACAGAACATGCATCACGGCGCATGCGAAGGCGCCGTCGGTCCCCGGCCGGAGCAGGATCTTGATGTCGGCCTGCTTCATCGTCTCGTTGTTGTAGACGTCGACCGCCGCGATCTTTGCGCCGCGCTCCTTTCGGGCACGCGATGCATGCGTCATCACGTTGACCTGCGTGTTCACCGGATTGGTGCCCCAGATCACGACGAGATCGGAAACACCCATCTCACGCGGGTCGACGCCCGCGATCTTGCCGGTCCCGGCCGTAAATCCGATGCGGGCGATGGTCGAACAGATGGTGGCGTAGAAGCGCGAGTACTTTTTCACATGCGAGAGGCGGTTAAGGCCGTCACGCATGACGAGCCCCATCGTGCCGGCGTAATAATACGGCCAGACGGACTCGGCACCGAATTCCCGTTCCGCAGCATCGAAGCGCGCCGCGATTTCGTCCAGAGCCTCATCCCAAGATATCCGCGCAAACTGGCCGGAGCCCTTTGGACCGGTCCGGCGCAGCGGATACATCAGCCGTTCGGGGTGGTGAATCCGCTCCGCATAGCGCGCCACCTTGGCGCAGACCACACCGGCGGTATAGGTCTGTTGTTTGGAGCCTCGGATCCGGCCGATCGAGCGGCCCTCGAGGACTTCAACGTCGAGCGCGCATGCCGAAGGGCAGTCGTGCGGACAGGTGGAATGGCGGATGTCGACCTTGGCGTGCTGGTTCATGACGAATAGGTAACATCAAACGACCGATCCGCCGAGGGGCTTTATCGACCCGATTTGTGCGAAAATCGAGCATAGGCCATGCGCTGAACGCTCAAACAGGCAGGCCATCGACGCGCTCCGTTAGTCACGGCGGTCAAACGCGGAAGATGCGCGTGTAGCGCGATTTGATCGACTCTCCTTCCCGCTCCACCGCGGCCGGATCGTCTTTCATCGTCTTGATCTCCTTCAGCGGCTTCCGTCCAGCCTTTTCCTGGGTCTGCGCATGGACGGAGCGCAGACCGCCAATATCGATATTGAGCTGTTGCGCCTCGCGCCCCAGCGCGAACGCCTGAAACAGCTTCGCAGCATTCGGGTGCGGACAGTCCTTGAAGATTCCGTTCGGGCCAACAATGATCGGAGACCCCTCTGTGGCGTAGACCGGTTCGACCGGCCGGCCAGCCTCCTTCATCTGGAAGATGTTGTATTCGTTACCGTCGGCCATCACGGCGCGCTCGCCGAGATCGAGCTTCTTGGGCGGATCCGTCGAGGACTGCACCTGCATGATATTTTGCTTGGCGAGCTTCTCGAAATAACTCCAGCCGAGATCGCGCTGCATCTGATAGGTCGCGGTCATGATCGTGCCGCTGTAGCCGGGATGCGCCTTGACGATCTTGCCCTTCCATTTGGGATCGAGCAGATCGGCAAAGCTCCTGGGCGCCTCCTCGGCTTTCACCAGGTTGGTGTTGTACGCGATGATCGAAAGCCAGACGCGGAAGCTTGCGAATTGACCGTCCACGTCGCGGTGCTCCTCCGGATAGAACTTCGCGACCTCCTCGGGGACATAAGGCGCCAGAATGCCGTTCCGTTTCCAGACAATGAAATGAGCAGCGTCGGAAGAGTTCGCGACGTCCACCGCATGAATGTTGCTGGAGTATTCCTGGCCGATGCGCTGGAACACGCGCTCCGCGCCCGTCCGCTCGACGCGCACGGCGATCCCCGGATACTTCGCCTCGAACGCCCTTGCCAATTTCTCGGCAACCGGCAGATCGGTCGAGGTGTAATAGTTGACCTGCCCCTCCTTCGTCGCCGCCGCGATCAGCGCTGGCGTGACAGGCTCGGCCGGAGGTGCGGCGGCTGCGACCCGCGTTGAAAAGGCGGCACCGGCGAACACCGCACCGGAGCCGATCAGCACATCGCGGCGCGATGGCCCGAGACGTTTCCTCATTGGATTCCCCGCGCTTGATGGCGAAGTTGGATACAGAATTTCCCGTCAGATATTCCGACCGGGGACACGGAGTCTCTCGTCGACAACCCCTTCAGGTTGCAGCTAGACTTCCAATCAAGAAACAAGACTAAAGTCGGGGGGAGCGGATCAATGACTGATTTGCGGATTGCCCTTGCGCTTGTCGCGGCTTTGCTGGCCGCGCCGGTCCCCGCTTCGCATGCACAAGCCGATGACTATCCAGCCCGCCCGGTCAGGATCATCGTGCCGTTTGGCCCCGGAGGACCGGCAGACGTCACCGCGCGGCAGATCGGCAGCATTTTGCAGGAAAGCCTCGGCCAACCGTTCGTGGTCGAGAACCGAACCGGCGCCGGTGGCGTGATCGGCACGCTCGAAGTCGCGAAGGCTGCCGCCGACGGATACACGCTTCTCATGATGTCGAATACCCAGACCGCGAATGAATCGCTGGTGCCTCAGCGCAAGTATGAGCTGATGCGCGACATGGTGCCGATCGCACCGCTGAGCTATTCCGATCTCGTGATCGTGATCCACCCGGCCGTGCCAGCAAAGACGTTGCGAGAGTTTATCGCGCTTGCAAAATCGCGGCCCGGCAAGCTGAACTATGCATCGTCTGGCCAGGGCACGCCCTATCACATGGCGGGCGAGTTGTTCAAAACGATGGCCGGGATCGACATCGTACATGTCCCCTACCGCAACAGTGGTGAAGCCCGCAGCGGTGTCATTGGTGGTCAGGTCCAGATGATGATCGACGCAGTTCCGGCGATGGCGCCCAACATCACCGCAAACCAGGTCCACGCCCTCGCAACGACCGGCACGGCGCGCTCGGCGGTGCTGCCCGCCGTCCCCACAGCGATCGAGGCCGGCCTGCCCGGCTATGAAGCGACGATCTGGCTCGGCTTGATGGCACCGGCGGGCACGCCCAGGCCCGTCATCGACAAGCTGAACACGGCCGTGAACGCTGCGATCAAGCAGCCGGAGCTCCAGAAGCTCTGGGCAGCTCAAGGCGAGTTGCCGATGGCGATGACGCCGGAACAGTTCGATAAATTCTTGCGCGACGATATCGTGAAATGGGCCAACGTCGCCAGGCGCTTCAACAAGGCAGAGTAAATGCGCGTCCGTCCGAACAGGGGCTCATGACAATACGCGCCGCTGCACGGTCACTTAACGGTACGATCCCGGCCATGGAGTCCGACGGATGAAGACTCTGAAAATCCTGAGCGGTGGCGCGGCGCAGGGCTTGGTCGGCAGTCTCGCGCCGACATTCAAGGCGGAAACCGGCTTCGACATTGTCGGCGAGTTCGGCGCCGTCGGTGTTATGGCCGACAGGCTGCGCGCAGGCGTGCCGACCGACGTCATTATCCTTACTGCCGCGCTCGTTGACCGACTCGCTGGCGAAGGTCTGGTTTTGCGCGGTTCGATCACCGACATCGGGGAGGTCGAGACGGCGCTCGCTGTTCGTGCCGGCGATCCGCCGTCAAGCGTCAAGGATGCTGCCGATCTACGCGATGCCCTCCTCGCTGCGGACGCAATCTTCGTGCCCGACACCAAGACATCAACCGCCGGAATTCACGTCGCGAAGGTTCTCGCCGACCTCCGGATTGCGGGCGAGGTCGCCGGCCGGTTGAGAGTCTTTGCAAACGGCGCGACCGCGATGCGGCAACTGGCTGCCTCAGATGCCCGCCATCCCCTCGGCTGCACGCAGTCCACCGAGATCATCAGCACCGAAGGCGTGGTGCTGTCGGGCGCACTGCCGCCAGGGTGTGGGCTCGCGACGATGTATACGGCCGCGCAGGCCACACACGCGTCCGCAACGCGGCAAGCGCAACGGCTGATCGCGTTACTGGCGTCGCCCGGTGCCCGGGACCTCCGCAATCGCGCAGGCTTCGTCACGGATCTAGTGTCCTGAACCGGAAGTTCATGGCATTTTAGGCTTTGGCTGGCGCATTGTAAGCGCAGAAGCGTTCGATGGAGCTGAGAATGTCGTCGGCTGATCTGGTCCATCGGAATGGTCTTGGGTCGGCGTTGTGATGTTCAATGAAGGCGGTGATCTCGGCACGTAGCGCCGCCACACTGCGATAGATGCCGCGCCTGATTTTGCGCTCGGTGATGAGGGCAAAGAAACGTTCGACCTGATTGAGCCAGGATGAACTGGTGGGCGTCAGATGGACGTGCCAGCGCGGCCTCTTGGCCAGCCAGTTGCGGATCAGCGGCGTCTTGTGGGTTGCGTAATTGTCCATGACGAGATGAACGTCCAGATCGTCTGGAACGGCGGCCTCGATCTCATCGAGAAACTTGCGGAACTCTGTGGCGCGATGGCGCCCGTAACACTTGCCGATGACCCGGCCGGTTGCGATGTCGAGGGCGGCAAATAGCGATGTCGTGCCATGGCGCTTGTAATCGTGACTGCGGCGTTCCGCCTGACCAGGTCGCATCGGGAACGTGGGTTGGCTGCGATCCAGTGCCTGGATCTGTGACTTCTCGTCGACACACAGCACGATGGCCCGCTCGGGCGGGGCCACGTAGAGACCGACGACGTCGCGAACCTTGGCGACGAAGTCGGGATCGGTTGAAAGCTTGAAGGTCTCCAACCGATGCGGCTGTAAGCCGAAGGCGCGCCATATCCGCTGGACCGTCGAGACTGACAGTCCACTGGCCCGCGCCATGCTGCGCGAGCTCCAGTGGGTGGCGTTGGGCGGCTTCGTCTCAAGGGTGCGGACGATCACCGCCTCGATCCGGGCATCTTCGATCGTGCGCGGCGTCCCTGATCGCGGCCCATCCCGAAGACCTTCAAGCCGATGCTCGGCGAAGCGCCGGCGCCACTTGCCGACCGTATCGGGATCAATACCCAGGCGAGCCGCCACGATCTTGCTCTGCTCGCCGTCGGCACTGGCCAGGATGATCCGGGCTCGCTGCGCCAAGCCCTGCGCCGTGCTTCGGCGTGAGGCCAGCGACGTCAACTCAGCGCATTCAACCTCAGTCAATTCCAGCGGAGCAAAGCGTCGACCCATAACCATCCTCCTCAAACCATGAGGACAGTCTGCTATCTTCGAGTCGATTTGGAGTCCGCTGAACTTCAGATTCGGGACACTAGCGCATGCGGCAGCCCAGCGCACGATGGGATCAACCTAATCTGAAACAGCGGCGAAGGTCACCTCTCCTTTGGAGAGGTCAACCGAGGCCGCCGCGAGTCGATTCAAGCCAAACTCATCCCGCTTTAGCGCGCCAGTTGGGTCAGTCCCGTCGGCGGTCCATCGACCGCGGTCCAGCCGCCATCAACGAACAGCGTGCTGCCGCTGACATAGCTTGCAGCATCCGAGGCCAAATAGGCGACGGCGGTTGCGACCTCGTCGGCGCTGCTCCAGCGATTGAAAACGGTGTGTCCGGCATAGAGGTCATAGATATCGGGACGCTGCTTGAATGGCCCGGTCAGCGCAGTCTCCGCGATACTCGGCGCGATCGCATTGACACGGACTCCTGAACGTCCGACTTCGGACGCAAAGCCCTTCACCAGCAGCCCGATCGCCGCCTTGGTCGATCCGTAAACGGCAAGGCCGGGCTCGATTGTCACGGCGCGCACCGACGAGCAGGCGATCAGGCTGCCTCCTTGCTGCTTGACCATGATGCGACCGAACGCCTGGAAGAACCAGACGGTGCCTTTGATGTTGAGGTTGATGACCCGGTCAAGATCCTCCTCGGTGTAGTCGAGGATGGTCTTGCGGATATTGAGCCCTGGCGTCGTGACGGCAATGTCAATGCGGGGAAATTCCGTCAGCGACTTCGTGGCCAACGCCTCCACATCCGTACGGTCAGCGGCATCGCAACCAGCCGCCGTCGCCACTCCGCCTTGCGCGCGGATGGCTGCCGCGGTCGTCTCCGCACCGTCCCGGGTCCGGTCAGCGCACAGCACCAGTGCGCCAAGCGACGCCAGCGCTTCGGCCGACGACTTGCCGATCCCTGAAGCCGCGCCTAGCACAACGGCGGTCTTGCCGGTGAGATCGAAGAGCTTGCGATAGTCGATCATGTGACACTCCTTTCAGGGCGACCAGTACGCCCTTTCTCCGTTTGCACTTGGGCGCAGCGCTGGATATACTAATATATCAATTTTGAAAGCAAGCGTCGGTGCGGAGCCCGAAGAAATTTCACGTCGGATTGCCGGACGCGCGCAGGCGCGCCGGTCGGCCCCGCACCGAAACCGCGGCGGCCCGCATCTATGCTGAGCTGCGCGCCGAGTTGGTCTCCTTGCAACGTCGCCCAGGTGATCCAATCCTGGAAGCCGAGATCGCCCTTTCCTACGGCGTCAGCCGGACGCCGGTGCGTGAAGCTATCCTGCGATTGTCAGACGAGGGCCTACTCGAGATCTTTCCACAATCGGGCATCTTCGTGTCTCGCATCCCGTTGGCTGCGCTGCCCGAGGCGATCATCATCCGCCGGTCGCTCGAGGAAACCACAGTGCGGGTTGCGACCGAGCGAGCCAGTTCGAGCCAGATCCTCGGCCTGCACTCTATCCTGGAACGCCAGCGCGAGGCGATGGCGGCGGTAGATCGCGAGGCCTTCCATCAGGCCGATGAGGCCTTTCACGCCAACATCGCGGACATCGCCGGATACAACGGCATCTGGAAGCTCATCCTGCAGGTCAAGATTCACGTCGATCGCTTCCGGCGCCTTACCCTTCCGCAACGCGGGCGAATGGCAGAGGTCGTCACCGAGCACGAGACCATCATGGCCGCGATTGAGGCTCGCGATCCCGACGCCGCGGGAGCTGCGATGGTGAGTCATATCGAGCGCCTTCTGGTCGACATTGCGGACACCCCGCACAGCAATCCGGAGTTCTTCGACTAACAAGGCTCGTCGACGTGACCACGGCGGAAGTTTAGAGAGGGCTGCGTATCCTGATCGCCCCGCCTTTCGCGTCGACCCTCGGATCAAGATTGCGCGACACGCACAGCGTGTGGCTTGCGGCCGTCTCCCGGCATCCTTACGCTGCCTCTCAACAAGAACAGGGAGGTAATCGCCATGACCACAAGGCGGGATTTCCTGAAGGCCGGAGCAACAGCGGCGGCCAGCGTCGTGTTCTGCGGCTGCGGGGCAGTTCATCACGCAAATGCACAACAGTCGCGCCAACAGTTGCCCGTCACAGTCAACGGCAAGCGCGTCAAGACCATCGACATTCACTCGCATTGTCACTTTCGCGAAGCTGGCGCCCTGCTCGGCGCGGATGCCGCCAAAGTGCAATTGCCTCCGGTCAATGGCGCGGCCGAAGCCTTCATTGAAATCGACAAACGCCTGGCCGCGATGGACGCGCAGGCGGTCGACATGGAGGTACTGTCGATCAATCCGTTCTGGTACGACCGGGACCGCGACCTTGCTGGACAGATCGTCAAGATCCAGAACGAGAAACTCGCCGAACTGTGCGCTTCAAAGCCGGATCGGTTTGCGGCGTTCGCATCGTTGACGCTGCAGGCGCCGGATCTCGCCGTTCAGGAGCTCGAGACCGCCGTGAAAAAACTGCGCCTGAAGGGCGCTGCGATCGGCGGCGTTGTCGATGGCGTCGAATTCTCCGACCCCAAGTTTCATCCGGTGTGGGCCAAGGCGGAAGAGCTCGGCGTTCCACTCTTCATCCACCCGCAGGGCATCCCTGAACTCAACAAGCGGCTCTCCGGCAATGGCTGGCTTGGTAACACCATTGCCAACCCGCTTGAGACCACGATCGCGCTTTCTCACCTGATTTTCGAGGGCACGTTCGACCGCTTCCCGGGACTCAAAGTTATCGCTGCGCATGGCGGGGGCTATCTGCCCTCCTACGCCGATCGCTCGGACCATGCCTGCCTGGTTGGGCCAAAGGGATGCAATCCCGACATCAAGCTCAAGAAGGCGCCTGCCGAGTATCTCAAGCAGATCTATTTCGATTCCTTGATCTTCACGCCTGAGGCCATCCGGCACCTCGCAGCTCAGGTTGGCGCCAGCCAGATCGTGCTGGGGAGCGACTATCCCTATCCATGGCAACTCGCTCCGGTCGATCACATCTTTGCCTGTTCATCGCTGAGCGATGACGACAAAGCCAACATCCTCGGCCGCACCGTTTCCCGACTACTCGGTATCGCCGTGTAGGGAGGCGCCGCCACACGTGCGGGCGACGAGACGGGGCCGTGCTGGATCGGGGTCGACAGCGACTGAACGGACGAAGCGACTATTCCCCGTCGTTCGCCCCGGCGTCCACCAGTTCCTGCAGCGCGTCCGGCTTTAGCACCACAATAGCTCCATGTTCGAGCCTGACCCAGCCGCGCGTCGCCCACGCACGAAGTTGCTTGTTGATGCTCTCACGCGTCATACCGACCATCTCGCTGATCTCCTGCTGGGTAATCGAGATGGTCCGCCCCTGCGGCTCACGTTTGTGCTTGTCGCTCAGGCGCAGCAGTGCGCTGGCGAGGCGGCCGGGCAGGTTCTGCAGGATGATCTGCTCGACCTGATCGCTGGTCCAACGCAATCTCGCGCAGAGCAATTCGATGAACTTCATCGCAAGCGATGGCTGACTCCGGACGAACGGAATGAACTCCCGCCGATCGATGACAAACAGCTCGCAATTGGTGTTAGCAGTGGCATCAGCGGTTCGCGACAATCCGTCGAGCAGCGCGATCTCCCCGAATATCTCTCCTGCCTCAATCAGGTTCAGAATGGCATTGCGACCGTCAGGTGACGAGATGCTGATCTTCACCGTGCCCGAGATCACGGCAATCAGACTCGTGCCTGGATCGCCCTTGGAAAAGATTGTCGTGCCGCGCTTCAGCGTAATGTGCTTGGCGTATCGGCAAAGCTGGTCGAAAGCATCGGGCTCGAGATCCGCAAAATAAGGATGCTTGCGCAGCACCGACAGCTTGCTGCTCGAAAACGGCACGCCGGCAGTTCTTTCTATGGGCGGCGCACCGGTCATTGTCATCCAGAACGATTGTGTTGCGTACGATCGGTCCGCCACCAGAGCGGATTCCGACAAGAGCCATCGATCAATGAAAGCGACAGCAACTATAGCCCCCCCGGAGGCCCGCAGCAACAAGAGGTCCACGCTGTGCCAGTCGGGCTGAAATGCCTACAAGTCACAATTTCGAATAGTTGATTGGATGGAATACTCGTAATTGTGGCAGATGGCACAAAGTGCGGGTCGCGCGAGCCTGTGTATTGGCTACACTCTCACTCGGTAAAAATACTTCTGCACGCAATCGTCGTAGTTAACTTCTCTGCACCCTGCGATTGCAAGACCCGACCGAAAAATCGCACCCACCACCATCCCGGCCGGCAATTCGCTTAACCAAGAACAGAGCCGTTGACCACCGTCCCGGCAAGTGTCCGACGCAGGCAACCGGCTATTTATCAACTTCGGCCAGTCTTCCCATAAAGAGGGAGCGTGAGAAATGCCGCAGATTTGGATGACCTATCAGGAGATCGCCGACCTACTGAATTGCGACACGGAGATGGCGCGTGGCATAACCATCCAACGTGCGCTAGACCGGAAGCGGAGCCGCGACGGACTGACCCGTGCCAAGCTCGATTCCGACCTGACGGCAAAGTTTGTCGCCGCGATCCGGCATGCGGAGCTGAGCTTGAATCAAGCTGTTCACGATCTTCGCGACATGCACGAGAGGATGTCGCGCAGCGATCAGCCCCCTATCCGGCGGCCTGCCACCTCGGCTCAATCATAGCCCCGGAGGTCTCAGGGCAAATCCGTCGTCAAAAGAAAGGGGTATGGGCCCACCGAATTGGCCGAAGTCCGGACAGTTGCATCCTCGGTTGAACAAGACCTTACGCGCTACACTGAGCAATACCGCTCCTTTATTTCGTTATCGGCCAGCAGCTCCTGTGCGGATGCGTGGTGCACCACAGCCCCATGATCCAGGACATAGGCCCGATCGGCGAGATCAAGCGCAAGTTCGACATTCTGTTCGACCAGCAGGACCGTCGTTCCCTGCCTTTTCATGTTGCGGAAGAGTGCAAACATCTCATCGACCAGCACCGGCATGATGCCCTCGGAGGGCTCATCGAGCATGATCAGATCAGGCTTTGCGATCATCGCGCGCGCGATCGCCAGCATTTGCTGCTCACCACCGGACATGGTGACTGCCTCCTGGTCCAAGCGCTCGCCCAGCCGTGGGAACACCCTCGCGATCTCGTCGATCAACTCGGCTTCCCGCTTCTTCTCGGGCGACGCGACCAGACCAAGCCGCAAGTTCTCCCGTACCGACAGTCCCTGCACGATCCGCCGCTCTTCAGGAACGTAGGCGAGCCCCAAAGCGAACCGTATATGTGCGGGCTGACCCAGCAACTCCCGCCCCTTGAAAATTACCGAGCCACGCGTTCGATCCATCAGGCCGATAATCGACTTTAAGGTGGTGGTCTTGCCGGCTCCATTGCGGCCAATCAGGCAGACGATTTCGCCTTTGGCAACGTTCAGACTGATGTCCTGGAGGGCATGACTGGCTCCATACCAGGCATTGAGTTTGCTGATCCGCAACATACCGTCAATGTTCCCGGTGGCCGAGATAAACGCGCTTCACTGCCTCGTTCTGCCGAACGTCTTGCGGCGTTCCCTCGGCGAGGAGCTCTCCATGATGCAGCACCAGAATACGATCGCTGATCCCGAGCACCAGCTTCATCTTGTGCTCGACAAGGATCACCGTCCGCTCGCTTGCAAGCTTCACGATCAAATCCATCATGGTCCGGGTTTCTTCCGGGCTCATCCCTGCCGTCGGCTCATCCAGCAACAGCAAGCGAGGCTGACTGGCTAGCGCCATGCCGATCTCCAGCGCACGCTGCTCGCCGTGTGCAAGCGTCTTGGCTGCGCGCTCGCGGGACTCCCACAGCCCAACCAGGGCGAGCAACTCGTCCGCTCGCTCGACCAGTTCGCTCAGCCGCGTGCGCGGGCGCCAGATATCGTATCTCGACACCAGAGCCTGCAGGCCAACCCGGATATTTTCGCGCGTCGAGAGTTGCGGAAACACGCTGGTGATCTGGAACGACTTTGCGATCCCCATATGGGCGAAGCGATGCTGCGGCAGACCGGTGACATCCCTCCCCTCGAACTCAATGCTGCCTCGGGTGGGTGGGAACCCACCGCACAGCAGATTGAAATAAGTGCTCTTCCCTGCGCCGTTCGGGCCGATGATCGACGTGATCGCTCCCTTGGAGAACTCGGCCGAGATATTGTTCAACGCGACAAATTTCCCGAACGTCTTGCCGACACCCGTGGTGCGCAGAATGACCTCTCTCGCCGGCGTTGCAGCGGCAATCATCGCCGACCCCGCGCAATTAGCGTGCCCCAGATGCCTGCCGGGAAGAACAGCACGCACGCAATGAAAATGGCCCCGACGATCAGTTGCCAGTGAACCGTCCACACCGAGACCAGGTTCTCCAGGACAAGGAAAACGGCCGCGCCGATCATTGGCCCGAAGAATGTTCCCATGCCACCCAACAAGGCAATCATCACTACGAGACCAGAGGTCTCGTAGTGCAAGATTTCGATGGGGACGATCGAAAGATGAAGCGCCTGCAGCGCACCCGCGAGGCCGCAGAAGCCGCCCGACAGAACGAAGGTGAGCAATCGGGTCAATGTGACATCATAGCCCGACGCACGCGCGCGCATCTCATTCTCGCGTACCGCTTCAATGACAGCCCCAAACGGCGATGCGAGAATACGTGACATGACGAAAAAAGCACCGATCACAAAGGCCGCAATCACGTAGTAGCGGACCATCGGGTTGATGAAGTCGATCCGCAAGCCGAACAGATCGATCGTGCGGACGTTGATCCCGCGCAGGCCGTTCTCGCCGCCGGTCCAATCAACAGCCTGATAGAACAGGTAGTAGACACATTGTGACAATGCCATTGTCACCATGGCGAAGTAGATCCCGCGAGTTCGGATTGCGAGCACGCCAATCAATAGCGCGGTCAGAAGGCCGCCAAACACGCCGGCGACGATGGCCGCGTACCAGGGCCAAGCGAAGTGCACGATGGCAATGCCGCAAAGATATGCTCCGGTCCCGAACAGCGCGGCATGTCCGAACGACAAGAGCCCCAAATATCCGAACACGAGGTTGAAACCGAGGGCGTATAGCCCGTAGATCAGAATATTCACCGCCAAAGCCGTGAACGGCATCACGAGCGGGAAAATCAGGATCGCTGCGGCTGCCATGCCAGCGCGATGCCGCGTAGCGAACTCGTACCAGCCGACCGCCGTGGCCCGAGATTGCTTTATGGATTCGGTGGCTCCGGTCATACTTCGCTCAACTCAGCAATCCGGCACGACCAAAGAAGCCTTGGGGCCGCACGATCAGCACGATCGCCATCAAGGCGAAGATCGACACCTTGGCCATTTCAGGTGCAATCAGCGAGGTCATGCTAACAACCACACCGACCAGCAGACCTGCCAGCACCGCGCCGCCGATCGATCCCATGCCACCCACCACCGTCACCACAAAGGCCTCGGCCAGAACGGTACCGCCCATCTCGGGGATGACGCCTTGAAGCGGGGCTGCCAACAAGCCTGCGAAGCCAGCAATCGCCGTTCCGATCCCAAAGACAATCAGCCATACCCGTGATACGTCGACGCCAAGGACACGGACGATCTGCGGATCACGCGCCCCCGCACGGATGATGAGCCCGAAGCTGGTTTTCTCGAGAAATAGCCAGAGTGCCAGCAAGACGGTGGCAGTCGCGCCAATCACGAAGAGGCGATACAGCGGGAAGTACCCAACGCCGATATCGACGGCACCCTGAAGAACTTCGGGCGTATCGAAGGGATAGCCGGTCTTGCCAAAAGCAATCCGCACACATTCGACCATCACATAGCTGAGCCCGAACGTCAGCAGCAGTGGGTAGTCGATTCCACGTCCGTAGAGCGGCCGGATCAGCACACGCTCGACCGCCAAGCCGAACAGGCCGATCAGAAGTGGTACGGCCACCAGGCAGAGCCAGAAATTGCCACCGAGCGAGATCAAATAGAGTCCGACATAGGCACCCACCATGTAGAACGCCCCATGGGCGAAGTTGACGACGGTGAGCATCCCGAAGATTAACGACAGTCCGATCGCAAACAGCACGTAAATCGCGCCGAGCGCCAGCCCGGCGAACAATTGCAGCGCAATGAGATCAAAGCTCAGGCCTGCCATTCATCACCTCAGAAGCGACGCGCGTCAGCGACGGCGTGCACATCTCACCAGCTCAGCTCTTGTGGCCGAGCGCCTCGCAGGTACGCAGGTTCTTCTCGCTGGGCTCTTCGGTCGAAAGGACCTCGAACACATCGGATTCGTTCTTCATGTCCTTTGACTTCGATTTGATAACGAGCACCGACTGCACCGACTGGTGATCGCACTTACGGTAGTACTGAGGTCCCTTGTAATAATCGTACTTCTGAGCCTCCAATGCCGCGATCACCTTGTCAGTCTCAACCGTTCCTGCGTTCTTGACAGCCTCGAGAACCGTCCGAACGCCCCCATAGCCAAGCGCACCGTAGTCGGTCGGCAGCTTGCCATCGTACATCTTGCGGAATGCGTCATTGAATGCCTTGGTCGAAGCAAATTTGTCTTCGATGCCCCAGTAGAACGAACAACCGCCAATAACGCCTTCAAACGCCTGGGCGCCTGCAGCGACGCGACTGGCATGCGAGAGAAGCGGGGCAATGATCTGGATCGACTTCTTGACGCCAAAGTCTGTTGCCTGCTTAAGCACGATCTGCTGATCCCGACCGAAATTGCTGATGCACAGAATATCGGGCTTTAGCGCCTGCAGACGTGGCAGCAGGGTCGAAAAGTCCGCCGTTCCCAGAGGATGACGAACGTCACCGAGATTCTCGATGTTGAACTCCTTGCCAACTTCGAGGAAGCCGCGAACCATCTCGTGACCATAGGCATAGTCCGCGGTCAGGAAGGCAACCTTCTTGCCAAATTTGGAGAACGCGTAGCGGCCAACCGCCCCCGATGTCATGTGCGGGTTCAGGGCTTCGTGAAACGTGTACTTGCTGAAGTCACTAGCTTCGTTGATGGCATCCGACTGGCTGATCGAATTGAAGATGATGCCGCGTTCCTTGGTAACGTTATTGATCCCAAGCTGAACGGCCGCGGAGAGACTGCCCACGACGAAATTGACTTTCTCCTTCTCGACCAACTCCAATGTCCGCGTCGCGGCCTCACCGGGGTTCAGCTTGTCGTCGCGGACGACGAGCTCCGCCTTGCGGCCATTGAGACCGCCGGCGTCATTGAACTGGGCCACAGCGAGCTGTCCCGCTCGCACTTGGTCCTGCGCTTCGGCGCCATAGGGTCCGGTCAAAGGAACAGGGAAGCCAATCTTGATCGGTGCCTCCTGCGCCTGAAGCGGATTGATACGAAAGGGCGAGGTGGCGAGAACGGCTCCAGCGCTCACGGCCGTCAGCAGCCGGCGGCGCGAAATCGTACCAGCCTTGGTGACTTTCTTCGTCATGACTATTCCTCCCCAAGAATTGTTTATTTGGCTTATCTACGCCTACTTCCATCTCCGCTTCAGATTCGTCCCAGCGCCGTCAGAATAACCTGGGGCGTCAGCGGAATCTCGGTAATTGTAGTGCCGAAGGGCCGGAGGGCATCATTTACTGCATTGGCGACGGCCGCTGCCGCGCCAGCGGTGCCGGCCTCGCCCGCTCCTTTGGCTCCCAACTCGGATTCCAGCGTCGGCGACACCACATGGCCGACCTCGATATCGGGCATATCGCCGGACATAGGGACCAAGTAGTCAGCCATATTGGCATTAGTGAGCTGGCCACGCTCGTCATAGACGCACTTCTCGAACAGTGCTGCCCCGAGTCCTTGTACCACTCCACCTCGGATTTGCTCATCAACCAGCTGCGGGTTGATGATCGTACCGCAGTCCTCGACCACCCAATGCTTGAGCAGCTTGACGAACCCAGTCTCGGTGTCAACCTCAAGCCACGAGGCCTGGACACCATTGGTAAATGCAAACGGGTATTGGCGCGGGACAAAGTGGCGGGTCGCCATCAATTCCGGCTGGATCCCCGGCGGGAGCGTATCTGGCCGAAAATAGACGATCCTCGCGAGCTCGTTCAGCTCGATCCGCCGAACACCGCTCGCATCCACGATGTGGTCGCCGACGACATCGAGCTCGGCCGGAGTCGATTGCAGTATGGCCGCTGCGACATCAAGAATATTCCTGCGCAAGACCTTGGCTGCCTGTAAAGCGGCCTCGCCGCCGATCCCAGCCCCGCGAGAGGCCCACGTGCCGCCACCATATGGAGTGTTGTCGGTATCGCCGAGCATCACACGAATTCGTTCCATTGAAATGCCGAGCACACTGCCTACGATCTGGGCAGTAAGCGATTCGGATCCTTGTCCCTGTTCCGTGATGCTCGTTTGGCAGATCACTGAGCCTTGCGCGTCCAACCGAAGCGCAACGCCGTCCTGAGAGGAGATCTTTGCACCACCAACACCGTAAAAGGCAGCGCTCGGGTTGGTCACCTCGATGAAGCTTGCGATGCCGATTCCTCGATGAATGTTACGCCTCCGCAGGGTCGCCTGCTCGGTGCGTAGAGCGTCGTAGCTCATCATCTGAAGCAACTTCGCCAACGATGCATGATGCGACAACCGCTCGAACTTCATACCCGTCGGCGACGCGCATGGATAAGCGTTATCAGCGATCAGGTTGCGGCGACGGATTTCGACCGGGTCCATGCCGATCTTCGCAGCAGCAAGATCGACTAGGCCTTCGGTCACGGAGCATGCGATCGGATGTCCGACTGCCCGATACTGGCACATGACGTTCTTGTTCTGGAAGACGACACGGGCCCGTGCCCGATAGTTCTGGGTGACATACGGTCCTCCAACCAGGTTGATCACCTGATTGGCTTCGATCGCGCTGGTCCGTGGATACATCGAATAGGGGCCGATCCCGGTCAGGTCGTCGATCTCGAGCGCGGTGATCGTACCGTCCTGCCTGACGCCGACCCGACCCTTGCAGCGGTGATCCCGGGCGTGAATGTCGGTATTGAAGCTTTCAACGCGGTCGGCAACGAACTTGACAGGACGCCGCAGAAGCTTGGACAGCGCGTAGGTCGCCATTTCATCGGCGTAGATGTGGACCTTGATGCCGAAGGAGCCGCCGACATCCTTGCAGACCACGCGAACTTGCGCGTCCCTCAATCCCAGATGCAGCGCCGCGATGTTCTGCACCATGTGGGGCGCCTGCGTGCCTTGGTAGATCGTAAGTCGCGCCTCAGCCGTATTCCAATCAGCAACGACCGCCCGCGGCTCCAGAGTCACGCCGGTGTGACGACCAAAGACGAACTCAGCTTCGACAACCGCATCGGATTCGGAGAACGCCCGATCGACGTCTCCCGCATTGTGTGTCCGCTCAAATGCGAGATTGTCGCCGAGCGATGGGTGAATGACCGATGTCGATGGATCGAGCGCCGTTCGCATATCGGTGACAGCCTCGAGCTCTGCGTAATCGACCGCCACCTTCTCCATGGCATCCTCGGCGACCGCACGGCTGGTCGCCACGATCGCTGCGACCGCTTCGCCTTGCCAGCAGACCCGATCAACCGCAATCGCGTGCTGCGGCGCTGACTTCAGTCCCTTCAAATGCGAAAGCACCCCGACCCAGGGCGTGATAACAGAGGCCAACTCGCGGCCTGTAACGATAGCAATCACGCCCGGCATGCGATTCGCCGCGCTGGCATCGATCGCCACGATCCTGGCGTGGGCGTATGGCGACCGCAGAAAAGCTACGTGGCCCATACGCGGCAGTTCGAGATCGCTGACATATTGACCACGTCCTTGCAGCAGCCTGTCGAGATTCGGCCGCGGCACCGTCTTGCCGATATAGGAGTTGGGGCGATCAAGGACCGAAAGCGTGTCAGCTTCCATGCGGGTTGCGGTCATGTCGATCGCTCCCCGCGCGCCCTCGCTGTCGCTTCCACGGCGTCGACGATTGCCTGATAGCCCGTACAGCGACAATAGTTGCCGGACAGATGCTCACGGATCGCCTGGCGGTCTGGTGTGGATGATTGCCTTAGCAAATCTTGCGCCGTGATCAGCATCCCTGGTGTGCAATAGCCGCACTGCAGTGCATTGCGCTCGCGGAACGCCGCCTGAAGATCGGCAATCTCTCCACTATCGGAAAGCCCCTCGATTGTCTCAACAGATGCGCCCTGCGCTTGCACAGCCAGCATCAAACACGAGCGAACAATCTCGCTGTCGAGGCGCACCGTGCAGGCGCCGCACACTCCATGTTCGCAGCCGACGTGAGTACCGGTCAGTTTCAGATCCTCGCGGAGGAAATCGGCTAGGTTGAGTCGTGCCGGCACGACGGCGTCAACTGGTTCGCCATTGACGAGGAGCGAAACCGGGACCAGTTCAGTCACCTGGCTACTCCCACATCCAGTTCGGGACGCGCGAGCAGCGTCGCTACGCTACGTCGAAGCAAGACCCCTGCCAGATGTCGACGCATGACCGGCGACGCCTGCTGATCCCCCTGGGGATTGAGTTCACCTGCCAGCGCCGCCAACGCCTCGGCAAGCGTGGCAGTAGTGATGGATACATCGGTCAGCCTGCGAGCGGCCGCAGCGAGCAGAGGTCGATCACCGACTGCGAAGAATCCGAGCTTCAGATCTGCAAAGGCGCGGTCTTTGACGATGGCACGAGCGGCGAGACCCGCAATGGCGTAGTCTCCATGCCGCCGGGCAAACTCCTGAAAGAAGAACGTCGAGCCTTGGGCCGCGACCGGGAATTCGACCGCGACCAGCAATTCTTCGGCTGATAGCGCCGTTTCGTAAATGCCCCTGAAAAAATCGGTTGCAGCGATCCGGCGCTCGCCCCCGGGGCCGCGAACGACAATGGTCGCGTCCAGTGCAAGCGTGCAGGCCGGCAGTTCCGACGCCGGATCGGCATGCGCGAGGCTTCCCCCAATCGTTCCGCGATTGCGAATTGCCGGGTGAGCGACATGGGCCACGGCATCCCGCAGCAACGGCGCGTGCGCTGCAACTTCCGGAGACCTGAGCAGATCAACGTGTCGGGTGAGCGCACCGATGACGAGTACGTCTCCCTTCACTGTAATGCCGTGCAACTCGTGAAGGCCGCCGATATCAACCAGAATATCCGGAGATACGAGCCGCAGGTTCATCGCCGGCATCAGGCTTTGGCCACCGGACAACACCTTCGCCCTATCGCCATGCGCGGCCAACAACTCCAACGCGTTGACCACGCTGGTCGCGCGGGCATAGGCGAAAGCCGCGGCTTTCATGTTGGGTGTAGCCTCCCCGGCCTACTTCTCGCTTTTCTGGATTAGAGAGCCGCCTCATTTAAAGGTCAAGCTTGTTTATCGGGCGATTATTTGTCCGGCTGGGGCTTGTCTTCGTTTTGCCGAGGACGCAGGTTCCTGATCGACCGAGGGCCGGCCCGCAAGGAGCAGCAGATCATGAAGCTCGGGTTCTTTACGATGCCGATTCATCCGCTCGAAAAGGATTGGCGGCAGTCGCTCCGGGAGGATCGCGAAGCCTTCTTGCTCGCGGATGAGCTCGGGTTTTGCGAAGCCTATGTCGGCGAGCACGTTACCGACAAGGCCGAGAACATCACCTCGAGCATCGCCTTCATCGCCTGGATCGCGGCCGCCACCCGGCAGATCAAGCTTGGAACCGGCACGATCAACATGCCCAATATTCACCCAGCGGCGGTCGCCGCGTCCGTCGCGATGCTTGACCACATGCTCGATGGCCGCTTCATTCTCGGAATTAGCCCGGGCGGTCTGCTCTCCGATGCAGAGGCGTTCGGCAATCTCGATGCAGATCGAAATGCGATGTTTCTCGAGGCGATCAATCAGGTTCTCGATATCTGGACTGGCAAGCCACCCTATGACCTGCATGGCAAGCACTGGAGTATTTCGGTCAGGAGGACCCTCATCGAGGACATCGGTCAGGGATTCATAGCGCGCCCTCTGCAGGCCCCTCACCCTCCGATCGTCGTGACCGCCGTCGCTCCGTTCTCAAAGGGGGTCACCGAGGCGGCAGCGCGCGGCTGGGATCCGATCTCGGCAAACTTTCTGATGCCGGCCTGGGTGAGGAGCCATTGGCCCAAATATGTCGAAGGCTGCCAGCGGGTGAACCGAGTAGTGGACGCCGCCAATTGGCGGGTCGCCAAAAGCGTGTTCGTTGCGAGGGACACTGCGACAGCGAAAGCTTACGCCACCGATCCCAGCGGCCCTTATGTGTACTACTATCATCAGCTGTTCACGAAGCTAAAGCGCGGCGGTCGCCTCGAGTTGTTCAAGACGCGACGGGACCAGCCCGACTCGGAGGTTACGCTGGAGTCGATCTGCGATCGGCTCATCATTCACGGCACGCCCGAAAGTGTGGCCGATCAACTCCTTGCATTCCAAGACCAAGTTGGCACCTTCGGGACCCTGCTTTATGCCGGCAAGGACTGGAAGGACCGCGAACTCGGTCGCCAATCGATGATCCTGATGGCCGAGAAGGTCCTGCCGCGGATCAATGCCGGCACTGCCGGATCGTCGAGTTGATCAAGGAGTTCCGACGTGGCTTTTACTGATCGCATTCCGTATCAAGCTCAGGTCGATAGACCAAAACTCTCCTTGCCAGCCGGCAAGAAGCTGGCGGTATGGGTCATCCTCAATGTTGAAGAGTGGCGGATCGAGAATGCGATGCCACGCACTGTGCTCACGCCGCCGATGGGTCAGCCCTTGCTGCCCGACGTGCCGAACTGGTCGTGGCACGAATACGGCATGCGCGCCGGCTTTTGGCGGCAGTTCAAGGCGCTCACAGACCGAAAGATACCGGTAACGCTGGCCCTGAACGCCAATGTCTGCAAGACCTATCCGCGCGTGGCGTCAGCCGCGCTCGAAGCGGGGTTCGAGTTCATGGGACATGGATTCGTCCAGGGACCGATGCACAAGCTCGAGAATCAGGCAGATGCGATCAAGCGATCGGTTGACGCCATCGCTGCGTTTACCGGGAGGGCCCCCAGATCGTGGGAAAGCCCGGGTCTGACCGAAACCGAGGAAACACTCGATCTCTTGCGCCTCAACGGGATCGAATATGTCGCCGACTGGGTAATTGACGATCTTCCGCAGGAGATCGCCACGCCGCACGGTGCCGTGACCACGATTCCTTATTCCGTTGAAACCAACGACATCGTCATTCACGCCCTGCAACATCTTCCGTCCGAACAATTCTTGACGCGCTGCACCGACCAGTTTGATCGGCTCTACCTTGAAGGCGCCGAGAACGCGCGGATTATGGCCATCTCAGTGCATCCCTACATCACGGGAGTACCGCATCGAATCAAATATCTCGAAGCATTGCTCGACTACGTGATCAGTCATGATGGCGTCGTGTTGATGACAGCGAGCGAGATTGGCGATTGGTATCGCGCAGAGATGACGAAATAGCACGGCTTAAACCGCGACCTTGATCGGCCCCTGCCGGCGGTCAGTCGAGCTTTCCGCCAGTCTTTCGAATCCTGCAAGAAAGATATCCAGCGCATCACTGATCATCTGTGCCTTGTCTTCAAGCACGGGCGCTTCGTAGATGTATTTTCGAACACCGTAATAGAAGATGCCGCCGTGAAATACCCAAGCCAGCTCCAGTTCGGTAGCACTGGGCCTGCCTTGCACCGTCAGTCCAGCGTCGTGTCGACATTCTCGTATGATGCGGGTCAGGATCTTGTCCTTGACCATGCCAACATACCAGCGGTTGATATCGAGGCCTTTCAACCCTGAATACAGATAAATCCGGAGCCATTTGCGGGTGAAAATTGTATCCGTGTAAGCTTGGTAGAACTCCTGCAGGCGCAGTCGCAGTGGACGCGAACGATCCGATAGCGACTTTTCCCAGCCGGTCTCGAGCGGACCAAGATAGACTTGCTGATAGACCTCCTTGATCAGATCGTCCTTGCTCGGAAAGTAGCGGTAAAGCAATGGCTGGGTTACCCCGAGCTTGCGTGCCAGCGCGCGGGTGCCAACAGCAAATCCCTCTTCGGCAAAGAGCTCGGCAGCCTTGGCTACAAACTGACTACGACGATCATCGGCTGACAATCGCCTTTGCTTCACGCGTCTTGGTTTGAGCTCAGCTTTCCTCATGATTTCTTGTCGCCGACGTCAGCGAGGAACCGACCAAAAGCGCCACGCGCGAACAAGAGAGGCGCGCCCTGATCGTAAGCATATGCTTCCACTGCTCCGAGGAAAATCACGTGGTCTCCACCGTAATAGCGATTAACAGAGCGGCACTGAAAATTGGCAACGACCTCGGCTAGTATGGGCGCGTTGCCAAGACCTGGCGTCCAGCTCACGCCGGCGAACTTGTCACCCGACGATCTGGCAAATCGCACAGCGAGCACCTGTTGCGATGCACCCAGGACATTGACCGTAAAATGGCTGGCGTTCTGGAAAACGGCGAGCCCTTGAGAAAACACACCTAGGCTCCACAGGACCAGCGGTGGATTGAGCGACACCGACGCGAACGAATTGCACGTGATCCCATATGGCCTTCCGTCGGCCGACATCGCGGTCACAATCGTTACACCGGTTGCGAACGTGCCGAGCGCGTTACGGAAATCGCGAGGGTCGATCACCGAATTGTCGCTGGCGAGCTCATTGGATGGATCCGCCGGATGCTTGGGTCGATCAGACATCCTGCACCCTCACAGCGTCAGATTCTCGGACGGCAACCCAAGTGCAACCCGCCCGTAGTTGGTCCCTGCCGTATCGAAGCTGAATGCGAGGTGCGAATTAACCGCGTGAGCATCGCGAAACTGGCGCTGCAAGGCTCCCGACGTGAACAAGCTGCGGGCGCCACTCGCCGTAAACAGAAGGGAGACGGCATCGGTACAGAGATTGACCGAGAAAGCACCGTCACGGCGCAGTTTCGTCTTTTCAGCGATATCCGGAATGTCTCCCTGCCGGACACTTGCGAGAACGTGAATGCAGCTCGTTCGCATGATCAGGCGCGCTGCATCGATTTTTGCCGACGCCTCTGCGATCTTGATCTGTGTACTCTGCAAGTCTCCGATCTTGGCCCGGTTGTACGTCGAAGCACGATGTCGCGCGATCTCAACATAATCATCCAGGCACGCCTGAGCGTTCCCCAATCCGACTCCCGACAGCACGTATGGAAACAACGAAAATACCGGGAGCGCGTAGAGCGCATTCGGATTGACCGCACTGCCCGGCGTCGATCCGCCTGCCAAGTCCCTCACTGCCACGGTCAAGTGCTCTGGGATAAGCGCATCCGTCACTCGGACGTCGTTGGATCCGGTTCCACGCAAGCCCGTCGCATTCCACGTGTCGTCGATCTGGTAATCTTGCCTGTTCAACAGGAAGAGCCGGTACTCGATCCCGTCCGCCTCGTCGTCGGACTCAACAACGCTGGCAAGCATATTCCATTCGCACGCCTCCACTCCCGACGAGAATGGCCAATGACCGTCCAATACGTATCCACCGTCGACTTTCCTGGCGCGACCGGCTGGAAACACGAACGACGACGCGATCAGTGCATCGGGATCCTTTCCCCATACCGCGCTCTGCGCCTCCGGCGCGAACATCCCCAGCATCCAGTGATGGCTTGCGAGATTGGCAAAGTTCCACGCAACCGACGCGTCGCCCTGCCCCAAGGCATCGGCGCAATCGACCAGAGCGACATAATCGAGTTCGCTTCCGCCGACGCGGCTCGGCTGCAGGATGCGAAAGAGCTCGCTATCGTGAAGATTCCGCATCGTCTCCGGCGGCAGTCGCCTCAGCTCTTCGGTCCGCTGAGCCCGCTCGCGTAATGCGGGAACAAGCGCTTTGGCTCGTTCGACCATGACCGAGTAACGATCCGAACTAGTCCCCTTCGGCACAGTCGCGTCACGCCCGCGATCAACCTCAGCCATTAAAGTTTCCCTCGTTCGATCCCCGGCGTTCGGGATGAGGCCAAACCTGTGAGACAGTTTATCGGGCGATTACCGGAGATCAAGACGCCTCTCCGCTTCATAACGATCGCGTAGCGCGGTTTCGCGGATAGCCGCCAACTAAGGCCACGAGGCGGCCTATCACGGTCGTCAATCGCACGATCAGGCTGATGTTCCAGGTGGCCGCTTGGATTCCGATCGCTGGGGCCTGCTATTGGAAGCATAACGAATGGTTTTGGGCCTGCTCGACGCTCTTGCGCCAACGCCGCAAGTGTTGGAAATCGGCGCGCAATTCCTTGCGGTCACCCTCCTCGATACCGAACGAGGTCAGAATCGTTGCAATGGTCTTGACTACAACGGCATCGATGTCGCTTCGACGAACGCGCTCTTGCTCCATTAACGCTTCCATCACAATCGCTTTAACGTCCGCTTCGTGCATCACGGTCACCGTCGGAGAATTCGCGCAACGCTCTCAAAAGTTCGTTTTCCGAAATAGAAGGCCATGATCATGCCGGCCCATGCGCTCACATCTCCAGCGAGCGACGGCGTCGTGCCAAGCCCGAGAACCTTGTCCCAGATGACGCACTTCGCGTAGAAGACGAGGGTAACGTAGAACGCCAGTTTCTCCGGCTCCCGCGGGTGACCGATCTCAGCGGTCTTGAGTTGAGTGCCAGCTTGCGTCTCAGCCGTCTGTGCAGCGATCTCGCTGGCGGCAAGATCAGCCGCGATCTTACTTTCGACGTTTCCGGCCTTCAGCTTGGCCTGGTATGCGTCAATCAGCCCCTTGATGACTGGGCCACCGAGGAAGGACAGGATAGCCATCCACATCGATCACCTCCGGCCAACCGATCGCAGCCGCGCAATGATCGTAATCGCCGAGATCCCCATCATCGCATAGGCGAGGTACTGAGGATTGCCCTTCAGGGCTTCCATAATCTGAGCTTTGAAATCTGGATCACCCAAGGCAGATGCGATCGGCTCGAGCCATTGGAAGAGAGTGCCAATGCCGGCGAGAAAAAGTCCCCAAACGACCATCGCGGATCGTCCCATCAGCGCCCAGACCTTGCCCCAGAATGTGTCGGCCTCGTCTTAGAAGGACTTCAGCGCGGGGATCGCATGCAGAGTGGGACGCAGGAAGATGAAGTACGCACACGGAGCGCCAGGCAGCACCAGGAGGAGAAACCAAATCATGACTATTTCCTTCCGAGGGCGGATTTAAAGAGACCAACAAAAAAGGCTCCTAAGGAGCCTTTGGCGGGAGAGGTGATTGAGGGCTTTTGCTTTGGCACAGGAGGCGGTTTTGGTGCCGGCGTGATCTTCGCCCCCGTGAACGTGATGGTCGGATCAACCTGCATCATCGTCATTAGCAAGCCTGCACAGCCGGGCTGCCCGACGTGTCAAACTCTTTTTTCGAGTTGAACGAAATTGGTAAAATGCGACGCGTCGGCTTCTTCGGCAAGAAACCGCCTCCGTCGAAAATTCGTAAGAATGAGGAAATCGCAACCTGGGCCTTGCGCCGAGCGCCCTATGCTTGTCGCGATGATGGGATTGTGCCGGTGAGTTGCCCGACGTGTCAAGCCGACGGGCGACACATTGTTCGGCTCACCATCGAGACCGTACGCGCTGGCGTTGGCCGGTTGGTCCCTGCCGATCTCGCATTGTAAGGAGGTGTCGATGTATTTCGTCGCTGTAGTGCTCGCGGTGCTGTCGGGCCTGTTCTATGCCGCGGATCACCATCAGATCGGCTCGCTCGGCACCACCATGTGCCAATACGGCGGCGTGTTCTGTGATAGTCCGTTTCTGGTTCTGGTGGGAGCCGGCCTTGCCGCGGCGTGGGGTATGCTCGTCAGCGTACGCTAACGGTCCCAATCCGAATGATGACCTCGTGCCGGTGTGATTTGCCCGACCGCGTCAATCCTGTCTTTGAGGCTCACCGTGCGTTCTGGGTGACGTCTCACGCGACGCCCTTCGAGGGCTCCCCCAGTTTGCACCGGTCAACTGTGTAGCGAACTCTATTGCGGTGGGTTTGGGTTCGCTGGTTGGACCGGCTCCGGGCCAGGCGGTACGGGTTCGATCGGCGCCCTGGGTTCGGTCGGCGTCACCTTTGCGCCGGCTGAACGTGCCGCCTCACCGGTCGTCGTGTGGTTGGCCGTCGCGGCCGGCTGCACTTTCGGCTCGCTCCATGGACCGTGGTCAACGATCAGCATGCCCAACACGCCGAGAATGGCGACCACCGCTGCGACCACGAGTGGCGCGCCGCCGTGCCGTTTCCTCTCTTTGATCGTGCGAACATCCGTCATGATATCCGTTGGTCTGCGCAGCGATTATCCCCTCTGCAACAAACCATGACATGCCCGGAAGTTTCCGGTTCCCCACATTGAAAGCGAACCAATCTGCGGAACCAATCCGAGGCTGCGGCATTTCACATCGCATGAATTTCGAAACACCGGAATCCCCGCTGCAGCCCAATCTCGCCGAGCGCGCGATCGATACGGCAACCGATGTTTCGCGCACGATCGGCGAGGTCTCAGATGGACTTCGGGCCGCCATCGATCGGCTCAGCGGCGTTATTGCGGACTCGCGCCGCTCTGGCGGAGCCCTCGCCACCGTGACCGCAGTCACGCGCGAAGCGCCGCTTGCCAGTCTGTTCGTCGCTTTCCTCCTCGGCGTCGCAATCGCGCGCCGGCGCTGAGCGCGCAAGAAGCTTCGTTCTAAGGCTTGCCTTTTGTTGCGTCCTTGGTGGCAGACATCACGTTGCCCGTGATCTGCCGCATATGTTCGCCGGCATTGGTGAACTGACTGCGCAAGAATTCCGACTGGATCCGCATTGCCTCCTGGAGGTCGGTCGCGTGCACTAGCTTTCGCGCGTGCTCAAATGCCGCTTTCATGTTCTGCTCGGTGAACGACAGCGCTTGTTTGGAGATTTCCGTTCCGGTACCCGGCATCGCCGCCATGGATTTGCTAGCCGCGTCAAAGAACAGGCCGAAGGCCCTCTCGGCCTGGTCGATAGTCTTCTCCGCAAGGTCGCGAAGCTCGGCAGGAACTTCAAGCTTTGGCTCGATCATGATCGCCCCCTGAAATCAGCGTCCGCAGACGTTAGCATAAATTGTGATCCCGCCAGCGCTGGATCACCTGCCGCCAACGGGCCATTTTGGCCTGACAAGGAGGAATTCCTTATTCCGGAACTCCGAAGCATCGACCGCCATGGTTCCAAGGAGGTCACCGCGGCGGGCCAAGCCTCAACAGAAATAGCGTTTGCGGCTTCCATGGACGCCTGGCCTGTTCCGCCCAATACCCGACCACCAGCAAGATCAGCGTTGAGATGCCGTGCATGGAATGCGGCGCACAATCGGCGCCGCCGCGTGACGCGGTCCTTGTTTCATTGATCTGTCCGCGTCTGCGCTGCAATTCGGCGGAAAGTTCCGTATCGCCCCGGCGGATTGTCGCAGCTCCGGTCTAACCGTTCAGTATCTCGATTCCCGCTGGCGTCAACGCCGGCCTATCGTCGTGCAATTCGACCAGACCAAGTTCAGTGAGGACACGCAGATCCTCCTCACTCACCGGCGACAGCCCGAGCCGGCCGGCCTGTATGTCCCGCAAGGTCCAGCGCAAGCCGATAGCTCTCTCAAGTGAAAACTCAGCAAATGGACTATCTGCCATTCGCCCCGACTAGTGCGGCATTTCGATCAGACTTTGTCTTTGCCGCGGCGTCTTCATGAACATCACAGAATGATCCGACCGGGCGCGCGGTCGAGGTTCGAGAGCCTCGACTGCGCTCGCCGGGTCACCCTTAGCCGACGGCTCAATAGCGGTAGGGTTCGATATCCAGAAGCGGGAAGGCGCTGAACACACTCGGCAGATTGGTCGGCATGGCCGGATGCAGATAGGACTTATCCAGTTGCGCAAAGCTGGTGACGCCGAGCAGCCCGAGGCAGCGGACCACCTCGTCCTCCAGCAGTTCAAGCATCCGCACAATGCCGGCCTCGCCCGCGGCGGCGAGAGCCCAGCACTGTAGACGGCCAATGCCGACGAGATCGGCTCCCGCGATAATCGCCTTCACGATATCGGTGCCCCGGTAGAACGAGCCGTCGACCATGATCTTCGCACGGCCCGCGACCGCCTGGACGATCTCGGGCAGCACATGCATCGAGCCGCGGCCGTGGTCGAGCTGCCTCCCGCCATGGTTCGACACGTAGATCCAATCGACCCCGTGATCGAGCGCGATCTTGGCATCCTCTGCGGTCGCAATCCCCTTGAGGATGAGCGGAATCTTGAACTTATCCTTGATCAACTTCACCGTCCGCCATTCCAGACCTTTCTGGAAGTCGCCGCCGGTCGCGCGAATACGGCTTTCACGCACGTAACGCTTGGCAATGTCACGCTCGCGCCGACTGTAGTGCGCGGTATCGACAGTGAGACAGAACGCGGCATAGCCGTTGGCTATAGTGCGGCTGACGACGTCCTCGACGAAGGCATCGTCGCCGCGCACATAGAGCTGATAGATACGCAGCGCATCCGGTGCAGCCTTGGCGGTATTCTCCAGCCCCGGTTCTGACACCGAGCTCAGCATATGCGCCGCACCGAACGTCCCTGCACCACGGGCGACGGCCGAGCCAGCATCGGGATCGAATATCTCAAGCGCGCCGACCGGGGCAATCATGACCGGGAGCCGCAGCTTGCGCCCGAATACTTCGGTAGAGGGATCAACGTTGACGACGCTGCGCAACACGCGCGGCCTGAACGCGATCTCATCCAACGCCATTCTGTTGCGGCGCATCGTGGTCTCGGTTTCCGAGGCGCCGACGATATAGTCCCAGGCATTCTGATTCAGTTTGGCACGGGCCTTCCGTACGAATTCGTGCAGATTCTGATATTCCTCGCCACTGGCGCCGAGCTCGACATTGCGCGCCGGTCGAATGGAGGTCCCGTCATTCATTGTGTTTCTTCTCCCAATTTGGCCGGCACATTAGCCGTAGACAAATCGGAAAAGCTACCACCTTGAACGGTGAATTCCGCCAGCGAAGGTCAGCTATTCGCCTGTGAGATGGATCCGCTTCGGCATCAATGGGCCCACGCCCGAACGCGGCCTCTTGAGCCAGGCTAGCCGCCCGAAAAGCGGTTGCGATACTCGGTCGGAGATACGCCGAGGTGCCGCAGGAAGGCCCGACGCATTCGCTCGTCGTCGCCGAATCCTGCGCGCTTGGCCACTTCAACCACGCCGCCGATCTCGCGGCTCTCGAGCAGCAGGCGCGCTGTCTCGACGCGGAGCGCCTCGACGCCGCTCGCAGGCGTCATGCCGGTCCGGCTGACATAGGTCCGGGCGAAGGTACGCGGCGTCATCCCGGCCCTTTCAGCGAGTGTCTCAACCCTAAGGTCGCTGGTGATGTTCTCGATGATCCATGCATGCAGCGCGCTGAAGCGGCCCTCGACATCCGATGCCTGCGCCGCAAGGACAGTCGAGAACTGGCTCTGGCCACCCGGCCGCTTCAGGAAAACAACCAGCCTGCGTGCGACGTCCAGCGCGGTGGTGTGGCCGAAATCCTCCTCGATCATGGCGAGCGCCAAGTCGATGCCAGCGCTGACACCGGCCGACGACCAGACCCGGCCATCCTTGACGAAGATTGCATTTGGCTCGACCCGGATTTTCGGAAAACTGTCCTGCAACCGCGGACAATAGCGCCAGTGCGTTGCAGCACGCTTGCCGTCCAGGATGCCGGTCCAGGCCAACGCGAACGCTCCAAGACACACGGATGCGACGCGACGCGCCTTCGGAAGCGCCTGCACGATCCAGTTCATTAGCTTGGCGTCGTTGCGGATCCGCCAAATGCCCGGTCCACCGGGGATCACCAGCGTATCGACCTCGCCAGGTCCGAGTGTGTCGACCGGCGCGGTGTCGATCATCATGCCAACGTCTGTCGGCACCAGTCCACCGGATGCCGAAAGATATGACAGCGAATAGCCCGGCCCGGGCAGTTCGATCGCCTCCAATTCCGCGAACACCTGCGCGGGTCCCGAGATGTCGAGCAAGGTCACACCCGGAAAAGCGACGATCGCGATCCGTCGCGAAAGTGTCGTCTCGGCGGGTTCGGGCCGGGACGGTTTGGCAGTTTTCGAGGGCATATTGTCCTTTAAGCCATTTGAGGCGTCCCTGTATAGCTCGCGATGGAATACGGGAGTTCTGCCATGTCGCGAAATCTGGGCAGCCGATACCGGGCGATCAAATCGCCGTGGCCGGATTACGCGATCTACAGCCTACCCGACGCCTCCCGGATCGAAGCCTGCGACCGTCAGTCGCTCATGGACGCGATGAACGGCATCATCGCCGTCAATTGGCAGGCCAGCGAGCCGCACTGGACCGCAACCTCCTCTCCGTTCGACCGGAAGTACAGTCTCATTCTGGTCTACGACGGCTCTGGCCTCGTTGCCTTTTCGGTCTATCGCATTTTGCAACTATCGGCCGGGCCCGGGATCTACCGCAGCGGCACCGAAGTGCTTCCGGCTCACCAGGGCCGCGGTCTGTACGGCTTCTTCACCGCTGAAGTTCTGAAATGTTCGGGTGCCGCCGAAAGGGCCAACGGCAACGTGCTCTACGGCTGGCGCACCCGTAATCCCATCGTTTGGGCGGCCAACGCCAAGATTTGCGAGAAAGTGACGCCATCGCTGCTCGACAACGCGCACGATCCTGCATTGCAGGCGGCCTGTGTCGAGATGTGCGCGTCAATCTATCCGGGCAAACTTCTTGAGCTGCCCGACATGATCATGCGCGGCGCCTACGACCATATCAAGCATCATCGCCAAGCCTATCGCGGCATTGCATCGCTCGTCGACGCGGCGATGTCGCGGAAGATTCCGAATTCGGCGGATGCCGTTTTTTCAGTCGGTTACGCGAGGATCTGATGTCGGTACTCGATCAGCAAGCCGTATACGCCCCGACGTCGCGCCTGACTGACCGCGCCTACCTGGCCTGGGCGGCGGTGGCGATCGCCTATGCCATCGCCTTCCTGCAGCGCGTCTCGCCGCAATCGATCAGCCTGAGTTTCATGCACGATTTCAACACCGACGCCGCCGGTGTTGCGATGCTGGCCTCCAGCTACTTCTGGGGCTACACATTGATGCAAATTCCGGCAGGCCTTCTGGTCGACCGGTACGGCGTCAAGCGCGTCGTGCTGACCAGCATGGTTGCGTCGTCGCTCGGCAGTGCCGCGTTCGCTCTGGCGCCGAACCTGCTGGACGTCTTTGCCGCGCGCCTGATCGTCGCCTGCGGCGATGCGCTGGTCTTCACTGCACTCCTGAAGCTCGTCGCGCAAAGCTTTTCCGACGAGCGGTTCGGCGTGATGTCCGGGATTTCGCAGGTTTCCGGCTATGTCGGGGGCGTGATCGCGACCACGCCGCTCGCGGCGGCGGTTTCGGGCTTCGGCTGGCGCGCCTGCTTCCTGTTCATTGCCTGCATCGGCCTTGCCAACCTTGCTTTTGCCAAGCTTGCGCTCAAGCCTGATCCGGTCTCGCACAGCAACAAGACGCTGAAGGGCGTTGTCAGGGCTGCGCGGCAATCGTTGTCACACATTGCCAACTGGGGTTGCGCAATGACGTTTGCTTCGCACTTCGCGGTGGTGACGACGCTCTCCGGCGTCTGGGGCATCCCGATGGTGGCGCATTTCTTCAACATCTCCCCGACGACCGCCGGAACGCCGCTGCTCGCCTTCATGATCGGCAATGCCGTTGGTTCGATCTTCCTGGGCCACGCCGCCGATCGCGCCGCGGCGACGCTCGACCGCGCGCTGATCCGCATTTGCCTGTTGCGCATGCTGCTGATCGCGATGCTCTTGCCGCCGATCGCCCGCACAGTCGGCTTCGTCTATGTCACCGTCATCTTCACGGCACTGGGCCTCGTCGCCGGCGGTACCGTCCCGCTCGTGCTGAAATGCGTCAAGAAACTTTACACCGCCGATCTCATCGGCGTCGGCGCTTCCGTGAACACCACCGCTGCCGGGATCTTTGCCGGCACGTCGCAGCCGGTGATCGGCTTCGCCATGCTCGCCGCGAGCCACGTGTCCGGAACCGACGCTGTGCACAAGGCAACGGCGATCGGTGATGCCGGCTACGGGGCCTTGATTGCCATTCTGCTTCTCATGTCGCTGCCGGGCGTTGCCGGGCCGCTACTGATGAGGAGCAAGCTGATAACTCGTTAGTCTCGTTGTGAGTGAAGGGGGTGTTATGGAGCGCTTGTTTTTAAGAAAAGGCGAAGTATCCGCAAACTTTCCAGTGAGTAGCTGGCAAAGCGTGATGTTCTCGGAATTCGAAGCGCAGATGAGCAGCGAGGCGAGGCCGTTCCCTTGCGTTTTCGGGGTAGCAGGACATCGCCAGGATCAATTGCGCTACCTCTTCCTCGATCCATACGACGTCGCCGTCCTCGGCGAGCAACTCGCGCAATATGTTTCTGAGGCCCGCTCGTTCGGCCCGAATACCTCGTTGATCGTATTCACGCGGCCTCGGCCGGTGCAGACGCTCGACGCGTATTACCGCAAGATGTGGATGACGCTCGACCAGCTCGCACGCCTGGACAAAAGTCCGTGGCCGACCGACATCCCGGAACAGATCGACCACCCGATGTGGGAGTTCTCGTTCGCCGGCGAGCCGATCTTCGTGGTGTGCACCACGCCTGCGCATGTGATGCGGCAGAGCCGCCGATCCAGCGCGTTCATGCTCACCTTCCAGCCGCGCTGGGTGTTCGAAAAGATCCTTGGGACCGAAAAGGCAGCCAACGCTGCATTCGGCGAGGTGCGCAAACGTCTCATTCCATACGACAGCGCGAGCCCCTCGCCGCTGCTCGGTCGCTACGGCGCAACCGACGGACGCGAATATCTGCAGTATTTCCTGCACGACGACAACAACGCGAGCTCTGGCTGCCCGTTTGCCAAGCTCGCGCAGAACAAGACTCGACCCATCGCGGACAAGGAGCAGGCGGCATGACCCAGATCATCGCAGGCGCGAAGACCGAATTTTCCATCGATCCCGAGATATTGAACCTGCTTCCTGCGCAGGGCTCGGTGGAACTGCAACACGACGCGGCCGGCAAGGTGCACCACTTCCATACCCATCCGGTCGATGAAATCCTGATGATCGTTCGGGGGCGACTGAACTTCACCTGGGACGGCGGCGAGCGCGTCGTAACCGCCGGGGACACGATCTTCTTGCCGGCCGGGACCCGCCATCAATCCGAGGCGCTCGAAGGTGGTGCGGTCTACGTGATCGCGACGCAGCCGCCGGCCAAGCCGATCAGCAACTGACATGCAGGGGAAAAAGAGACCCTCAAGACAATGAGGGATCACCCGGCGGTTCATCCGCCAACCGCTCGACCAGCTCGATGATCTCGCAACGCTGGTCGGGCGCAAGTCGAAGGAAGGCCTTCAACAGTCGCAGACTTTCTACTGTTTCGCTCGATGGAGCTCCGAGCTTCTTCTGCAGCTCTGCAACATAAGTGGGATTTTTCATCTCGCACCGTAAGTGAGGATCACGAATGGCATACCCAGGTAAACGTGAAGGCTTGGCCCAGAAGGTCGAAACCGCAGCGCAGGAGGCCGAGCGTCTCGGCCTGACGACGGCAACTTTGATACTCCGGATGGCTCGCCTTGAAATTGATCGGGCGGAGCTCGAAGAAGTTGAAAGTATGCCAAGGAACAACCTGCGCAGCAAGCCGAACTGAGGAGCGAACCGGCCCGATGTCGGCGCCTTGCTATCGGCGTGCGCCGGCCGGCTCGCGACATGAAATGATATCGGCTTGAGCTTTGGGGCGAGCGCCCCCCCCCCCCGCTCGTCCGTGACTAGGTCGCCATACGAATGGCGGCCATGCACCTGCTTTTCCGTGCACGGCGGGCGCTAACCGGTGTTGCCTGCCTTGCCGAAGGCCCCCGCCTCGGTCAACGCCGCGATGCGCCGGTCGTCGTAGCCAAGCGTTTTGCGCAGGACGTCTCTGGTATGCTGACCAAGCAACGGGGCGGCAACGGGGGCGACCGCCGGCGTCAGGCTCATGCCGACGTTAGATTCGATGTTTGGAACTGAGCCGGCAGTCGGGTGAGGAATCTTGCTGAGGCGATGGCGATCGCGCACCTCGGGCGCATTGAACCCCTCCTCGACCGTTCGCAGATAGCCGACCGGAATATTGGCCTTCTTCATCTTCTCCATCCAGTTCTCCAGCGTGTCACTTGCGAACACGCTGGCTATGATGGCGCGCAGCTTCTCTCTGTTGGCGGTCCGGGCCTTGCGGTGAGCAAATTCCGGATCGGTGATGAGATCCGGGCGCTCAAGCACCTCAGTGACGAGCCGGCGATACAGCCGGTCATTGGCGCAAGCCATGTAGAGCGGGCCATCGGACGCCTGGTAGACGCCGACCGTCGGCGAACCGTTCGGAGAGTTTCCGAAACGGCCGGGATTGTTGCCATTGATCAGATAGGCCATGCCGTAGAAGCCTGTCATCGCCACCGCGGTGTCGATCAGGGCGACCTCGACCTGCTGACCACGGCCCAGCCGATCGCGCGCGATCAGGGCGAGCAAAATAGCATTGCAGGCCGACATGCCCGTAGCCATGTCGACGATCGGCGGGCCGGTGCGAACCGGTTCGCCATCCGGAAAGCCGTTGAGCGACATGAACCCGCTTTCGGCCTGCGTAATCGGGTCGAAGCCGGGGCGCAGTGCGAAATCGCCCTTGCGACCATACGCCGAGATAGAGCAGTAGATCAGGCGCGGATTGGTCGGCGCCACCGAAGCATAGTCGAGACCGAACTTCTTCATCACGCCGCCGGAGAAATTCTCCACCACGACGTCGGCCTTGGCGATCAACTCGCGCACCACCTCCAGCGCGGCCGGGTTGTTGAAATCGAGGGCGATGCCGCGCTTGTTACGATTGAGGCTGAGAAATGCAGCGCTCTCGCCGCCGATTTCAGCGTGCTCGTAGGCGCGCGTGTCGTCGCCGCCGTCCGGATTTTCGATCTTGATGACTTCGGCTCCGAAGTCGGCGAGCGTCTGGGTACAGGCGGGCCCGGCCACGACGCGGGTGAAGTCGACGACCAGCAGACCGTCTAGCGCCGTCGGGACGCCTTCTCCGCGCGGCATGCGCTCTGGCAATTCTGGTCTGGCGGTCATGGTCGGGGGTTTCCTCGTTATTTTGTCAGACGAAATTCGATAGCCGCCACCGACGGCGGCGTGACCGCCTTTTAGCGGAAGCGGGGCGGCAAGACCAAACCCGGATTTTGCAGGGCGGGACATTCACCCGACATGGCTATCGCCGGCCACAAGGTCGCACGCGGACGAGGACGGCATGCTCGCGCCGGATTTCAAGAGAAACCGGTCCGGTGTCGGCTTCAAAGGTGCTGGACAGCGGCAAACCCATACATCACGGCGTGGCGCCGGTCGGCGCCACGCCGTTCTGTTCATCAGATGGCCGTCAAATTACTCGGCAACCATCTCGCCGGAGCCGCCGAACTCGGCCGGAAAATCCTTCAACTTCGGCAGACCGTCGCGCATCGGCAGCACCGCCTCGGCATAATTGACATGAACGCCGGGGGTGAACTTGAGTGTCGGGATCGTAGCGCTGAAAACGTCGACAAGCCCAAGCGTCGGATGGTTGGTCATCAAGTGACCACCGCATTTGCTGCAATACTTGCGCTGGCTCATCGGGGTCTTCTCGAACGTCGCGATCTGATCAGCTCCTTTCGTGACCTCAACCGCCTGAGGCTTCCAAAGGCTGAACGCATTCACCGGACCGCCGGACCAGGAACGGCACGAGCGACAGTGGCAGTAGCCCATCGCTTCCGGCTCGCCGGTGACCTGCAGCTCGACAGCGCCGCAAAAGCAATTTCCAGTATGCTTCATCAGTCAGTTCTCCTTGGGTGATTTGATCACGTCAACCTTCCCGCCAGACCTATCCTGCTGTGATTGGGAACGTTACATGAGAGTCCGATCCGCTGTCGACCGCCTTCGACACAATGGAGCCGGATGTATCAACGCATGGGAAGTGTGAGGTACGGCACGTTGCCGCGCTCGAATGTGATGAATCTTACGCTGGTTCCGTCACAGGGTGGCCGCTCCGGTTATGATCTTTGCTGGAGAACTTTTTGCCGCGCCGAAGAAAGGAGCAGCAAAGAGTGCCCGAGCTTGCCGCCACGTCTTCAAGTATGCTTCGCGGGCTCCCGACTCGGCGTCGCAAAGCCATAGATCAATGCCAGGCGGTCGAGGCATTCCTTGAGACGTCGCGCGAAATAGTCCTGCCAACGCTGAGTGCGCAGCCCGCGCTTTTGTCCCACCTGCTCCATCGTCATGCCGAGGATCAGGACTTCGTGGACCAGCATCGAACCGTCGGCCCCGAGCTCATGCTCGGCACGCTGCAGCCGCAGGACCGCCTGACGTTGGCCCTCCGTGATCGGCTCGCGCCGCTCACCGCCGTCGACATACTCGCGTGTTGTATCGACCGCATGCGGCCCGCGCTCAGCCTTCTCCCAATCGCCCTGGAAGGCGCGGCCTCCCCGATACTGCGAATCGTCGATCTGGCGGTGCGCATGCAGCCGGCCGATCGGGTCGTTGCGGACCGAGCGCAACGCGACAATCTTATCGCCGTGTTGGAGCGCGAACGGATCGTCGACTTCAACCGTCGCCACCTCGGCATTGTAGGGCAGGTCGTGAGAATGGCGGTCATGCGCGCTCGCCGGATCATACGGTTTCCGGCGTCTGGCTCGGGGCATTGATGATCTCCATATCGTCCGATGAAGGGCGCGCGGACACCTCCGCGCGAGCGTGATCGCGGATCGGAATCCTGCGGTCAGGGGTGAACTGCCCGCGATCGTGATCGCGGATCGACGTCCCGTGGTCAGAAGGTGAATTGCCTCAGGTCACCCCGACGACGCGGAGCCAGGCGGTGCTTAACACCGGCGCGGCCGACGCCTCGGGATCCCGGCTCAGGTGGAAATGCGGCGTGCAGTAGCTTGAGCCCTGGCGACGGGGATGGCCGCAAAACGTGATCGGCTCATCGTCGCGGTCTCCCCCATAGGGATATCGGCAGTCCCCGCGCTCGAGTTCGACCAGCGAAAGATGGCGCGGCGTGATCTCGACGCAACGAAGTTGCGGCGTCTGCACTTCTCCCGAGAAGGATTTCGGCCAGTGAAACGCGTCGGCCTTCGGCTCCCGGCGAATCTCGTGCGCAACTTCGATACGCGGCCGCACCGGTACGGTCGACTCGGGCCGGTCACGCCGATGTGAGAGCGACGGTTCGGGTCGCTCAAGGCCTCCCAACCCCATGCGCTGGCCCCGGCTGAGGGCCGCATATCGCGTATAGGCCGTATGAAACCTTTTATTGATTGTGTCTGCGATCTCCGAATAGGACATGCCGCGGGCACGAAGGTCCCGCAGCGCCGCCGAATGCTCCGGCAGCCAGTTCGTGATTTCCATTCCAAATTCCCATTTCTGTCATTCGGCGGCGCCGCCATTAATTTCCGATATTCGGAAGAAAAAGTCAAGCTTGAATTCTGATTATCGTAACTGTATGAGGATGCAGGGATTCGGAAAGGATGAGCCATGCTGGACGTGAAACTGATCGAACGGGGACTGGAGAGGACGGGGAAGTCAAAGGGCGGCCTTGCCCGCGCGATGGGCGTGCGGGCTGGCGCCGTATCCGAAATTCTCTCGGGAATACGGCTGATCAAGGCGGCGGAGATCCCTCTGATCGTCGAGTATCTCGAGTTGAACTCGGTGCCGATCATGGGCCGGATCGGCGCCGGGGCCTCGATCGAGCCGGACTACGAGCAGGTGCCGCCCGAAGGTCTCGGCGAGGTCGAACTTCCGTTCCCGCTCGCGGAGGAGACCATCGCCTTTGAGGTGTCGGGCGATTCCATGCTGCCGAAATACGAGAACGGCGACGTCATCGTGGTCTATCGCGAGCAGCGTTATCCGCTGTCGAGCTTCTACGGAGAAGAGGCCGCGGTCCGGCTGAAGACCGGTGAGCGCTATCTCAAGACGGTCGAACGCGGCAACTCGTCCGGCGTTGTCAATCTGACCAGCTTCAATGCCAAGCCGATCAACGGGGTGAAGCTCGAATGGATCGGCGAGATCTGCGTCACGCTGCCGCGCGGCCAGATCGCGAGGATGCGGGGCAAGACGGCATCCAAGGGCCGCAAAGCCGGCCGGTCATCCGGCGGACGCTCCTCCGAGAAATAGGACTGAGTTCGCCAACCCCGCCAGCCTGATTCATGCGAGGCCGATATCAGGCGGCCTCGCCGCCGCACCAATTTCCGATTATCGTAATTTTTCTTGACTTCGTTCGGATCATCGGAAATAATGTCCGATGACAGTCAAGGCATCGAACTTCGAACATGCAGTATTTCGTCGTGATGATCGACTATGGCCGCCGCGGACGAGAGGCCATCGTCGATCCCGAGATGACACGTCGCGAGGTCGTCGCGCGGGTCGCCTCGGGTGAATACGCGAACATCAGCTTCATCCATGAAATCGCGGCATCCTCGGTTGAAGACGTCACGGACGATATCCTCGCCGAGGCCGCCCTGCCCGAGGTCGGCTTGACCGAGGCAGACTTGCAGGCCAATACCTTCGATCATGCTCGCGACCTGCACAAGCACGAGCCGGTCTGACGGCGTATCATTCAAGTGACAATTTCGAGAATGTGATTTTCTTCGGGTTCGGCTACTTGGCCGGAACCGAATGCAGATTAGATATGGTTCACGCAAAGTCTATTCGGACTGTGCGGAGCTTCCCGCTAGGGTAGCGATTCGATTCTCGGGCCGGTAGACGTCTGCTTTCAATGAATCCGACAACAAACGCCGAGATCGCGGCACGCAATGGCGATCTTAGGATCGCGCTGCTGCTCGGCATCGCCAACTGGTTTCTGTTCCTGGACCACATCCCTCATAACGCGGTCGGCATGCTGACCCTGCGCAACTTTGGCTTTAGCGGCGCGACCGACCTGTTCGTCTTCGTGGGCGGCTACGCTGCGACCCTGATCTATGCGGGGATGGCCCGGGAACGCGGGTTCCTGGTGGCCGCAACCCGCATCTTCAAGCGCGTGTGGCAGCTTTATGCTGCCTACATCGTTTTGTTCGTATTCTACGTCGAATTGATCAGTTATGCCGCCAGCCGGACGGCAGCGCCCGAGATCATCAGTGAATTCAACATCACCGGATTCATCGATCACCCGATCCGGACTCTGATCTACGGTCTGTTCTTGCAGGCCAAGCCGCTCAATCTCGATGTCCTGCAGCTCGTCATCGCCTTGATGGCGTCCCTGCCCATCATCATCGTCGGGTTGCTTTGGTTGCCAAACTTGACGCTCGCCGCGTCTGCCGCACTCTATGTAGCGGCGCATACGCTTGACTGGAATTTGGCGGCGTACCCGGACGGTCGCTGGTACTTCAATCCATTCTGCTGGCAGTTCTTGTTCGTGATGGGAGGTTGGTTCGGCCTCATAAGCAAGCGCTACGCGCGCGTCATCCGCGCAATGCAGGCCGTGCCTGCGTTGCGTGCCGCTGCGCTGCTGTATCTGCTGTTCGCGCTGACCATCGTCGCCAGCGGCAATATCCCGATACTCGCCGAGCTGATCCCCGTCTCGTTCGCCGATGTCTTCCTGCCGGACGACAAGGAAAGCGTTGAGCCGTACCGTATCCTCCACTTCCTGGCGCTTGCGTTCCTGTTCACCCTGTTGGTGCCGCGCGGGTGGATACACCTTCGGTCGGTCATCCTGCAGCCCATTATCAAGTGCGGCGAGGAATGGCTGGCTGTGTTCTGTTCGGGTGTGTTCCTCTCTTTTGCCGCGCACTTCATCTTGATTACCGGCCCGAACGCGTTGGCAATGCAGGTCCTCGTCAGCGTCGCCGGCATCGCGGCCATGACGGGGGTGGCCTACTACGTCTCCTGGTCGAAGCATCAGGACTACAAATCGGCGGTCGGCGCACCGTCCTGATTGCTGATCTCGCGCTCAGACGTGCTTGATGATGGCCGCGTCACGCCGCCGGCAGCCCACATCGTGACTGGACCACGCTCGAGACCTCGACGCTCGAGCTCGTCCAGCCCCGCCGGCGTGCGGATCGTGGCCGGCATCGAGTACCGACATCCGGCCGAGGTCGCCGCCCTGCGACGGCTTGAAGCACTTGCAGCCGATCGCGGATCCACGCCAAATCGTGGCGACGGGACCCGCGACGCATGGCCGCCCGCGCTCCTTCCGGTTGTCCGACTAGACGTGCTCAGCCGAGCCCTGCTTGACGTGCAATTTCGTTTGTGCGCACCTGCTCAAAACAACAAGGATCCTCAGGGGCAGGAAATATGGGCAGGCTTCGGCGGGCGCTGGCCGGTTACGGCTTCCTCATCGCATCGGTCAATCTTGCGGCGGCGGCAGAGCCGATCAAGCTGCGCGTGGCCGACTCGTTTCCGAAGGGGCACTATCTCGTCCGCCTTGTGCTCGAGCCCTGGATGGCCGAGGTCCAGAAGCGCACGAACAACGCCGTCACGTTTGAGCACTATCCTGCCCAGCAGCTCGGCAAGGCCGCGGACATGCTCAAGCTGACGCAAACCGGCGTCGCCGACATCGGCTATGTCGCCCCCACCTATGTCTCCGACAAGATGCCGGTCTCGGAAGTTGCGATGCTCCCCGGTGCATTCGAGCATTCGTGCCAGGGCACGCTTGCCTATTGGAAGACCGCGCGGAGCGGCGTGATCGCACAGCAGGATTATACCGCAAATGGCATACGCCTGCTGCTCGCGGTCAGTCTGCCACCCTATCGTATCCTGACCGTGAAGCAGCCGGTGAAGGACGTCGCCGATATCAATGGATTGAAGCTGCGATCGACCGGTGGCGCGCAGGACCTCACCTTGCGCGCGATCGGCGCGGTGCCGGTGCGCATGGCAGCGCCCGACGCCTACGAGTCGCTGTCACGCGGCACGATGGATGGTCTCTTGTTTCCACTTGAGAGCGTCGTCGCCTATGGCGCCGACAAGCTCGTGAAGCATTCCACCGATGGCTTTGGCTTCGCGAGCTTCGTGGTGGCCTATTCGATCAGCGAGAACGCCTGGAAGAAGCTGTCGCCGGAGATTCAGAAGGCGATGATCGATGCCGCCGAGGAGATCCTGCCTTCGGCCTGCAGGGAAGTGCAGAAGCAAGACAGCGAGACCATGAAGTCGATGGCAGTGGCGGGCGTCCAGTTCGACACCCTGCGGCCTGACGTCGTCGCAAAGCTCAAGGACCTGACCAAGGGCGTGGCCAAGGCTTGGGCCGATGGGCTCGACGCACGCGGCAAGCACGGCAGCGACGCAGTAAAGGAATTCGACGCCGCAGTTGCGGCCACTCCGGCAAAATGAAACCCAGAGCCACGGGGACGAAATTTTGATTGACGGATTGTTACGGGCGCTCGGTGCCATCGAGAAGATCGCCTCGACCATTGCTGCCACATTCATGTTCGCGATCATGATGATCGTGTTCGGCGATGTCATCATGCGTTACGTCTTCAACAAGCCATTCTCATGGGCCTATGACCTGATCTCGCTCTATCTGATGGCCGGGATCTTTTTCCTGGTGCTGTCGGAGGCCTACGCCAACCATGCGCATGTCAGTGTGGACATCCTGCAGCAGAAATTCTCGCCGGCGATGATCCGCGTCTCCGAGATCGTGACTTGCATCGTCGGCATCGCCATATTCTCGCTGATCGCCTACCTCGGCTTCCTGCGCGCCGTCGATAGCTTCAAGTCCGCCGACGTGATGGCCGGCGCGATACCCTGGCCGATGTGGCCATCGATCGGACTGGTGCCATTCGGAGCAGGACTGATTACGATCCGCCTCGCACTGCATCTCGTCGCTCACGTTGTCTCGCTCACGACCGGGCGCAGCGTGATCGCACTGCCCGCCTCGCATACCGCCGGAGAGACGTTCGAATGACGCCGATCCTGGTGATGCTGGTGCTGTTCGTTCTGCTTGCGATCGGCACTCCGGTCGGCTTCGCGATGGCAGGATCCGGCGTGCTCGGCCTGTACATGATCGGCGGCATGCCGATCCTGACGGGAATTCTGCAGACCGCTCCGCTCTCGGCGGTCACCTCGTACGAGCTGATCACTATCCCGATGTTCCTGCTGATGGCGGAATTCGTGCTCGTCAGCGGCATCGCCGACGACCTGTTCAAGGCGACCGCGGCGTGGGTCGGACGAATTCCGGGCGGTCTCGGCATGGCGACGGCACTGGCCGGCGCCGGGTTCGGCGCGATCTGCGGCACAAGCACCGCATCCGCCGCCACGCTTTCCTCCACCAGCTTGCCAGCTATGTTGAAGCAGGGCTATGAGCCGAGGATGGCAGCGGGCGTCGTGGCGATTTCCGGCACGCTCGCCATGCTGATCCCGCCATCGGTGGCGCTGGTGATCTACGGCCTGCTCGCCGAGGTGAATATCGGTGCGCTCTTGATTGGTGGCGTCATCCCCGGGATTCTCGTCACCTTCACGATCATGGCCACCGTCTGGTTCCTGGCCTGGCAAGATCCTGCACGTGCTCCGTCGGCTCCTTCCGTGTCACTCTCGGAAAAGCTTCGGATGCTGCGCGTCGTGGGACCCATGCTGCTGTTGTTCGGGATGGTTACCGGCGTCATCTATACCGGCGTCGCCACGCCGACCGAAGCATCTGCGCTCGGCGCACTCGGCGCATTCGCGCTCGCCTGCTGGAAAGGCAGGATCAACCGCAAGACACTCCGCAGCGCACTGCTCCGTTCGGCTCACGGCACATGCATGATCGCCATGATCCTGTTCGGTGCCTCGATCTTCGGTTACTTCTTCACGCTGACGCAGGTGACGCAAAATCTGGTCAGTTGGGTGGGCGGCCTGCCCGTGCCCCCGTGGTTGATCCTGACCATCATTCTGTGCGGCTACATCGTGCTCGGCTCGTTCATGGACCAGATCGCGATCCTGGTGCTGACCGTTCCGATTGTGCTGCCGCTGATCAAGTCGCTTGGCTACGATCCCCTGTGGTTCGGTGTCATCAAGATCGTGACCGCCGAGGTCGGCATGATCACTCCTCCGGTGGGCCTCAATTGCTTCGTGGTGGCCCGCTATTCCGGACGCCCAGTGGCCGAGGTCTTCCACGGCGTATTTCCGCATTTCGTAGCCCATCTGATTGCGATCGCGATCCTCGTGATCTGGCCGATGATCATCCTCTGGCTTCCGATGAAAATGGGCTACTGACAAAAGCAACGAGGGAGAGAAACGTAATGTCCGCCCATCCAAGGATGTCGCTCGCGCTCGCCGCGGCATTGCTCGCGGTCACAGCCGGATCCGGCCGAGCCCAGGAGAAGATCACGCTGCGCCTCGCCGACAGCCTGCCGTCCGGCCATGTCATCCACGAGCTCGTCGGCAAGCCGTTTTCCGAGCTCGTCACCAAGCTCACCAACGGCCAGGTCACATTCCAGCACTTCCCCGCGGAGCAGCTCGGCAAGGCCAAGGACATGGCCCAGCTCACCGCGCTCGGCGTCGCCGACGTCTCCTACATCGTGCCGTCCTATTCGTCCGACAAATTTCCGCTGACCGCGGTCGCTGAGCTTCCCGGCATCTTCGACAACGAATGCCAGGGCTCGCTTGCCTTCTACAAGATCTCGCACAACGGCGGCATCCTGGAGACCAAGGAATTTGTCCCCAACCAGCTCCGCCCGCTGGTGACGCTCGCGCTGCCGGCCTACCAGGTCCAGCTTGCGACCGGCCGCGATGTGAAGACCGCAAAGGACCTCGAAGGTCTGAAGATCCGCACCACCGGCGGCGCGATGGATCTGATGATGCGCTCGATCGGCGGCGTGCCGGTGCGGATGGCGGCGCCCGAGATCTATGAATCGCTGACGCGCGGTACGCTCGACGGACTGATTTTTTCCTACCAGAGCTCCGCGTCCTACGATTTCGGCAAGATCCTCAAGTCGGGCACCGAGGGACTGAACTTCGGCACCGCGATCTTCACCTATTCGATGGGCGAGACGAAGTTCAAGTCGCTGCCGGAGAACGTGCGCAAGGCGTTGGTCGAGGCCGGCGAGCAGACCACGCGCGAAGCCTGCAAGCGGTTCGAGGATGGCGAGAAGGCCGCGGCCGACAAGATCAAGTCGCAAGGCATGAAGGTCATCAACTTCAGCGCCGACGACAAGAAGGTGTTCGATACCGCCTTCAAGTCGGTCGCGCAGGATTGGGTAAAGGACGTCGACAAGCGCGGCAAGCCGGGCACCGATGTCTTCAAGGCCTTCACCGAAGCCCTGGCCGCAACCCATTGAGCGGGACGCCGACCAAAGAGATGCAATCGGCACCGGCGGGCCCGCTCGCCGGCGTCAGGATCATCGACCTCACCAGCGTGATGATGGGTCCCTACGCGACCATGATCCTCGGCGACTACGGTGCCGACGTGATCAAGGTCGAGAGCCCCGATGGCGACGTCATGCGCCATGCAGCCCCGATGCGCCATCCGCGGATGGGCGCGATGTACCTGCAGGGCAACCGCAACAAGCGCTCGATCGTGCTCGACCTCAAGACCGCCGGCGGTCGTGCAACCCTGCTGCGTCTTGCCGCGGCGGCCGACGTGTTTGTGCACAATGTCCGCCCCGCGGCGATGGCACGGCTGAAGCTCGCGGCCGACGATCTGCTCGCGGTCAATCCGCGGCTTGTTTATGCCAGTTTGCATGGCTTCGGCGAGACCGGCCCCTATGCTGGACGGCCTGCCTATGACGACCTGATCCAGGGCTTGACGGCCCTGCCCGCACTCACCGGCAGGATCACCGGCGAGCCGCGCTACTCGCCGGCGACCATGGCCGATCGCATCGTCGGCCTGAACGCCGTGCACGCGATCCTCGCGGCGCTGTTTCACCGTGAGCGGACCGGCGAAGGCCAGGCCATCGAAATCCCGATGTTCGAGAGCATGGCGCAATTCGTGCTCGGGGATCACATGGCCGGCCGCAGCTTCGAGCCGCCGGTCGGGCCTCCGGGCTATTCCCGGCTGCTGTCCCCCGACCGCCGCCCCTATCAGACCAGCGACGGCTATATCTGCGCGCTGGTCTATTCCGACAAGCGGTGGAACGCGTTCTTCGCCAAGATCGGGCTTGCCGATGAGGCCGATCGCGATCCCAGGCTCAACAGCATCTTGGCGCGAACCCGCAACTACGACTTTGTCTACGACTGGTTCTCGCAGATGATGAAGACCCGCACGACGGCCGAATGGCTGCGCTTCTTCGAAGAGGCGGATATTCCGCATGCGCCGCTGCACGACCTCGACAGCCTGATCGACGATCCGCATCTGGCGGCAGTCGGGCTGATCCAGACCATCGAGCACCCGACGGAGGGGACCCTGCGGGTCGCCGGCCCCGCCGCGAGCTGGAGCAAGACGCCGCCGTCGATCCGGAGCCATCCGCCGGGGCTCGGCGAGCACGGCCGGGAAATCCTGCGCGAGGCAGGGCTCGCGGAGCCGGAGATCGCCGCTCTCATCGAGAGCGGCGCGTTGATCGAGCCAACTTCCTGACTATTGTCCGCGCGACGCCAGGATTTTCTCGGCGGCACGAAGATGCGGCTTGTCTAGCATCTTGCCGTCCATCTTGACGACACCGGACGGATTGCCGGCAAACGCGGCGATCACCCGTTTCGACCATTCGACCTCCTCGTCCGTCGGCATGAAGGCCGCGTTGACGATGTCGACATGCTTGGGATGGATCACCGCCTTGGCCAGGAAGCCGTCCTGCCGCGCGGCGATCGCCTCGGCCTTCAGCGCGTCGAGATCGTTGATGTCGGTCGCGATCGTGTCGATGGCGACCACCCCGGCTGCCGCTGCCCCGATCAGGCAGAGGTCGCGCGCCAGGATGAAGGGCGAGTGATAGCGGCCGTCGGTGCGGTTGCGCGACGCGCCGAGTGAAGCCGCGAGGTCTTCCGCACCCCACATCATGCCCCATAGCCGCGGGCTCATGTTCTCGAAGTCGAGGATCTTGAGCACGGCCCGCGCCGTCTCGGTCGCGACCGTCACGATCCGCGTCGTTCCTTGCTCGATGCCCGAGGCCGCCTCGAACGCATCGAGATAGAGCGCGAGCTTGTTGACGTCGGCGGCGCCGGCGCATTTCGGCAACACGATGCCGTCAGGCCTGCCCGGCATCACGGCAGCGAGATCGCCGAGCGTCATGTCGGTGTCGAGCGCGTTGACGCGGATGTAGAGCTTCTGGCCCGGATTGCGCTCGTCCAGCATCTTTCGGGTGATGCCGCGCGCCGCGACCTTCTGGTCAGGTGCGATGGAATCCTCGAGGTCGAGAATCAGCGCGTCGGCCGCTGTCTTCTTGGCGCTCTCATATTTCCGGGTGCTGTCGCCGGGAACGAACAGGAACGATCGCATCGCTCAGGCCTTCGGTTTGCAATGCATCAGCCCGGTGCGGCGGCAGCTTGCCACCACCTCGCCACGCTGATTGGTCATGGTGTGCTCGAATTCGACGATGCCCTGGGTCGGCCGCGACTTGCTGGCGCGCTTGCCGATGATCTTGGTGTGCGACTTCAGCGTGTCGCCGTGGAAGACGGGCTTGGGAAATTTGACGTCGGTCATGCCGAGATTGCCGACCGTGGTTCCCAGCGTCGTGTCGTAGACGCTCATGCCGATCATGATGCCGAGCGTGTAGAGGCTGTTGAACAGCCGCTGCCCAAATTCGGTCTTCTCGGCGAAATGTGCATCGAGGTGCAACGGCTGCGGGTTCATGGTCAGCAAGCTGAACATGGTGTTGTCCATCTCGGTCACGGTCCGGCTGAACTCGTGATGGAACTCCTGCCCGACCTCGAACTCTTCAAAATACAATCCGGCCATTTAGCGTCCCTTGTAGTTGGGCGTCCGTTTTTCGACGAACGCATTCAGTCCTTCCTGGCAATCCTCGGTCGACGCGACCACGACGAAGCTTTCCGCCGTGTTCTCGACCGAGCGGCGGAAATCAGCATCGACTGCGCGCATGAAGGTGTCGCGCCCGATCTTCATCACGATCGGCGATTTGGTCGCGAGCTTGCGCGCAATCTCACGGGCGCGATCGAGCGCGGTACCTTTCGGCACGACTTCGCTGAGCAGGCCCATGCGATAGGCAGTGGCCGCATCAAAGGGCTCGCCAAGGAACAAGGGCGCGAAGGCCTGGTGCTTCCCCACCAGGCGCGGCAACTGCACGAAGTGGATCGCGGGGATCAGGCCGACATCGATCTCGGGATAGCCGAAGGTCGAGGCATCGCCGGCGATGATCATGTCGCAGGAGATCGCGATCGTCATGCCGCCGGCGCGCACAGCGCCGTCGACCGCCGCAATCGTCGGCTTGCCCATGCGGTACTGCGTATCGTTCAGCGCGAAATAGAGCCGCTCAAGAAACTTCTTGGTCTCGACCGGGGGCTTGCCTCTGACGATGTCGAGATCGAGGCCTGCGCAGAACACCTTGTGAGCGCTGCCGATGATGACGGCGCGAACCGCCTCATCGTCGCGCGCCTTGGCCAGCGCGGCCAGCAGCGCATCGATCAAGGGCAGGCTGAGTGCATTGACCGGCCCGCGGTCCAGCATGATTTCGGCGATGTGGTCCTTGACCGAGTAACTTACGAGATCTGTGCTCATGAATGATTGCCTTCGTTATCGCTTCGCCTGCCGTACCGCGCCGGACTCGACCAGCCCGTCAATCTCGGCCGGCGCAAAGCCGGCCTCGGCGAGGACAGCGCGGCTGTCCTGTCCGACATCCGGCGCCGGACACAGCAGGTCCTCGGACAGGCTCGCGATCCCTGGTGTCCGCGGCGAGTAGACCGGGCCGACGCCCGGCGTATCCTGGCAGACGGATGCCTTGGTCGCCTCGACATGGGCATTGCGCAGCCATTCGCCGGGATCGAGGATCCGCTCGGCGATGATATCGGCGGTATGCAGCCGCGTCAGCCAAGCGTCCGTCGGCTGGGCCAGGAACACCTCGCGCAACTGAGGGATCAGCGCGTCGGCGGAATCGGCCCGCCGGGCGAAATCGGCGAAACGCGGATCGGTCGCGAGATCCTCGCGGCCGATCGCACCGCACAGGCGCTTGTATTGCGGCTCGTTCACCAGCGTCACCATCATCCAGCCGTCCTGAGTCTGGTAGGTGCCGGCCGGCACATTGAGCGCGCGAGGTGCGCCGCCCTCGAGGATGAACTCCGCCACCTTGTGTCCAAGCAGCGCCGCCGTCGATTGGCAGAGATTGACGTCGATCCAGCGCCCGGTGCCGACGGTCGCGCGCGCGAACAGCGTCGTCGCGATGGCCTGGAAAGCATAGACGCCGGTGACGACGTCGGAGATCGTGGTGCCGACCCGATGCGGCACGCCATCGGTTCCGATGTTGACCGAGACCAGCCCGGAGAACGCCTGCGCGACCGAATCCGAACCGGGCCGCTTCGCGTAGGGCCCGCTCTGCCCGAAGCCGCTCACCGACAGATAGACCAGGCCGGCATTGTCCTTCGACAGGTTCTCATAGCCAAGCCCGAGCCGTTCGGCGACGCCGGGCCGGAATCCCTCGATCAGAACGTCGGCCTCGCGCGCCAGGCGCCGCGCGATCGCAATTCCGTCCTTGTGTTTCATGTCGAGGCACAGGCTGCGCTTGCCGCGGTTATAGACCGCCGACAGCGTGGTATGATTGCCGTACGTCGTCCCAAGATAGCGCGACCAGTCGCCCTCGGGCGGCTCGACCTTGATGACATCGGCGCCATACACCCCGAGCAGCATCGCGCAGTAGGGCGACGCAATGCCCTGCCCGAAATCGAGCACCTTCACCCCCCGATAGGGCGCCTCGTGCGTCGGCGTCAGCTTACGTTCGCCCGCCATCTGTCCTCCCTCGGCTTGCGCAGGGCCTTACAGCGCCAGATAGCGCTGCCGAATGTTGTCGTTGGCCCTGAGCTCTTCGATGGAGGATGTGTAGACGATCTGGCCCTTGTCGATAACCGTCGCGTGGCTCGCAAGGCCAAGGCAAAAATGCATGTTCTGCTCGGCGATCAATACCGTGGCACCAGTGCCGCGGAGCTGCCGCAACAGATCGCCGATTCGCTGCACGATGATCGGCGCCAGCCCCTCGCTAGGCTCGTCCAGCAACAAGAGCGCCGGATTGCCCATCAGCGTGCGGGCGATCGCCAGCATTTGCTGCTCGCCGCCGGACAGCCGGCCGGCGATCCGGTGGCGCAACGGCTCCAGCAGCGGAAACACATCATAGACCCGGCGGATCGACCATTCGTCCTCGCCGTTCGGCCCCTTCTTCGCGCCGATGACGAGGTTGTCCTCGACCGTGTGCTCCGGGAAGATCTGCCGGTCTTCCGGCACGAAGCCGAGCCCGGCGCGCGCGATGCGATGCGGCCTCATCCCGGACACCACGTTGCCGCGCAGGGTCACCGTGCCGCGGCGCGCAGGTGCCAAGCCCATGATGGCCTTCATCGTGGTCGACTTGCCGGCACCGTTGCGCCCCAGCAGCGCCATGGTCTCGCCTCGCCGCACCGACAGGCCGACGCCGAACAGAATCTGGCTGGTGCCGTAGTAGACGTCGAGGTCCTCGACTTGCACCACCGGCTGCGCACTCATGCGACAGCTCCTGCATGGTCTTCACTGCCGAGATAGGCTTCGATGACTGCATCGTTCCTGCGGATCGCGTCAGGCGTGCCGGTCGCCAGGATCCGGCCATAGCACAGCACGACGATTTCAGGCGCGATCTTGAACACGATATCCATGTCGTGTTCGATGAACACGACCGTGATCTTCTGCGTCTCCCAAAGCTCGCGCACCTTGTCGATCATGCGCCATCGCTCTTCGGTGCCCATCCCCGCGGTCGGCTCGTCCAGCAGCAGCACCTTCGGCTCGAGCACCAACGCGAGCGCGATATCGAGCAGCTTCTGGTCGCCGTGCGACAACGTGGCCGCGGTCCTGTTGCGCTTGTTGGCAAGGCCGAGCAGCTCCATGGCGTGCTCGGCGCGGTCCCGCGTTTCGGCCAGCGGAAAACGACGATGCATCACGCCGGCCCGGCGCTGGTCGGCGCAGACCGCTGATAGCATCGTCTCCTCCACTGTCAGCGACGGGAAGATGCTCGCAACCTGGAAGGCGCGGCCGACGCCGTGACGCACGATCTCGGGCGGCGTCTTGCCCGCCATATCGACACCGTTGAGCAGGATCTGGCCAGCGTCCGGCCGCAAGGCGCCGGTAATCAGGTTGAAGAACGTGCTTTTGCCGGCTCCGTTGGGACCGATCACGGCAGTGAGCGACCCGTCGGCAAAGTCTAGCGAGACGTTGTCTGTTGCCTTGACGCCGCCGAAGGATTTCGAGAGGGACCGGATCTCCAGCATGGCTAGCCGTTTGCTCCCTCGCGACGTTGTGCGAACCATTCCACGACGAAGTCCATCAGCCCCTTCCGCAGTCCGATGGCGAAGAAGAGGATCACGATGCCGAGTACGATGCCGTGATATTCGGTCAGGCGGGTCACGGTGTCGTTGAGGATCAGCAGCAGCACCGTCCCCACCATCGGTCCAAGGAACGTGGTCACGCCGCCGAGCATGTTGATGAAGATGCCCTCGCCCGAGATCGTCCAGTAGGCGAACTCGGGATAGGCGCCGGAGACGAACAGCGCCATGATCATGCCGCCGACCGATGCGAACAGCGCCGCAAGCACGAAGATCGTGAGCTTCGCCCGCCAGACATTGATGCCGATGAAGCTCGCCCGCGTCGGGTTGTCGCGGATCATGCGGAGCGTGTAGCCGAACGGCGACTGCGCGATCTGCCGCATCAGCAGCAGACCGATCACCAGCAGCGCGCAGCTCGCGATGTAAAGATGCAGTGGGTGCGACAGGTCGATGCCTAAAAATGGCGGCCGCGGAATGCCGCCGCGCAGACCCTGGTCGCCACCGGTCAGGGACTGCCACGACAGGATGGTGGAGTGGATCAGCATCTGGAACGCCAGCGTGACGAAGGCGAAGTAGATTTCCTTCAACCGCACACAGATGGCGCCGATCACCGCGGCCACAATGAAGGTGATCGCCAGGGTTGCGACAAAGGCCACCGGAATCGATACGCCCGTCTTCTGCATCATCAGGCCGAAGCCATAAGCGCCGAGGCCGAAGAACATGCCGTGACCGAACGAGATCATCCCCGTGTAGCCGACCAGAAGATTGAGCGAGGTCGCAAACAGTCCATAGGCCGCGCAGCGGATCACGAAGTCGAGCAGTTGCTTGCTGCCGAAGATCGTCGGCAGCAGCGTCAGCACGACGAAGGCCGCAAACACGATCAAGAGATCGCGAAAGCGCTGCGGCCTGGCATCGATACGGGGCGCCTTGAGCACCTGTGCGCCCTCGCCGGCCTGCAATTCGCTCATGCCGCCTCCTTGCCGAACAGGCCGGTCGGGCGCGACACCAGCACGATCACCATGAACAGATACATCAGCCCCTCGGTGAACAGCGGAAAGCCGAGCGATCCGAACGAGCGGATCAGGCCGATCAGGAGCGCGCCGATCAGCGCGCCGAGGATCGAGCCCATGCCGCCGATCACGGTGACGATGAACGACTCGATCAGCACCGAGAAACCCATGCCCGGCGTCAGCGAGCGCACTGGCGCCGCAAGCGCGCCGGCCAGCCCCGCCAGCATGCCGCCAAGCGCGAACACGCCGCCGTAGATCAGCCCGGTGTTGATGCCGAGCGCGGACACCATGCCCGGATTATGCGCGGCTGCGCGGATCACCTTGCCGATCCTGGTCCGTGCCAGCCCGAGCCCGAGGATCACGGCAGCGGCCAACGCCACGCCGATCAGCAGCAGATAATAGGGCGGCACCACGCCGCCTGCGATGAACAGTGGCGCGACCTGGAATGCCGCCGGCATCCCCATCGACTTGAATTCCGGCCCCCAGATCATGCGGACGACGTCATCGAAGATCAGCACGAAGGCGTAGCAAACCAGGAGCTGCATCAGGACGTCGGCGCCATAGACCCGGCTCATGAAGGCGCGCTCGAAGATCAGGCCAAGGATCGCCGCGCCCCCGGCGCCGCACAGCATCGCCAGCGCAAAGCTGCCGGTGAGCTGATAGGCGGTCATCGCGAAATAGGCGCCGAACATATAGAATGCGCCGTGGCTGAAATTGACCACCTTGAGCACGCCGAAGATCAGGGTCAGCCCGACGGCAACCAGAAACAGCAGCATACCGATGATCAGGCCACTGGTGGTTTGGGTCACCAGGCAGGCGGGACTGGCGAAACAACTGGCGAGCGCGTCGAGGTCCACGGAAAGTCATCCATTACGGCGGGCCGCAACGCCGGCGCGCGACAAGCATCAGATGGCCCGCGGAGACAGCAGATCGCTGCCCCCGCCTGGCATGCGGATCAGGTGTAACCCTTGCTCTTCTTCCATTCGGCTTCGAGTTCGAAGATCGTCTTCCAGTCGCCGGCTTTCACATCGGGCACGTAGGGCTCCTGCGGGATCGTGGTGCCCCACCCGATCGCGTAGCCGACCAGCGTGTGGTCGTCCGCGCGCATGGTGACGGTGCCGTCGGCGCCGAACGGGCACTTGATGGTCAATCCGGTCAGCGCTTCCGCGACCTTCTTGCCGTCGGTCGAACCCGCCTTCTTGACGGCCTCGTTGAGGAACATGACCGCCGTGGCGTTCTGCCAGGACCAGTTGGTCGGATACTCCTTGTACTTCGCCTTGTAGGCATCGCCCCAGGCTGCATTCTCCGGCGTCGCAGGGAACGTCTTGATGTAGCGGTCGCCGGAGTGAATGCCCTTGGGCAGGTTCTTCACCACGGTGAGCGCGGTGTAGTCGGCCATATTGACCGCGAACACCTCCATCTGGGTGAACATGGCGTAGATGTTGGCCTGGTCGATGTAGGAGGTGAGATCGCCGCCCCATAGGCAGGAATAGAGCGCCTGCGGCTTGGCTTGCAGGATCTTCGTGATCACATCGGTGTAGTCGGGCTGGAACAGCTTCGGCCAGGATTCGCTGATGATCTCGACGTCGGGAGCGAACTTCTTCAGATAGAGCACGAACTCGCCGGTGGTGTCGCGGCCATAGGCATAATCGGGCGAGCAGGTTGCCCACTTCTTCAGGCCCTTGGCCTTTGCGATGCCAGCCGCATAGCTGGCGCCGACGATCGAGTCGTGAATGCCTTGGCGGACACAACGGAATGCATTCGGGATGTGCTGCTTGGGATCGGCCGTCAGCGACGAGGCTTCCGAGCAGGTGTGGATGCAGAGCACGCCGAGATCGCGCGCCACCTCGTGAACCGCGAACGATCCCGATGACGCCTCGCCGTCGAGCAACATCTCGCAGCCGTCGGTGTTGACGAGCTCGCGGGCGATGCGCGCCGCTTCCTGCGGTTGTCCCTTGGAATCGCGGATCACCATCTCGATCGGCCGGCCAGCAAGACCGCCCGCTGCATTGACCTTCTCGACCTCGAGCAGCACGGCGTTGCGGGAGGAGGTCCCAAGCTGCGCAACCCGGCCCGACAGGATGGTCGGCATGCCGATCTTGATCGTCTTGGCCTGTGCGCGCGCCACCCATGGCGCAGCCAAGGTCGCCGCACCGGCACCCATCAGCGCGAGAGTCGCGCGCCGGCTGACGCCCGGCTTACGGGTTCTCTTCATTTTCCCCTCCCTGTCGGGTGTGCGTTCCCAAATCCCTGCCGGAGATCGTTTCGCCTCCGTGTCTACGATGTTTTCAGAGCAAGGGGGGTGACGTCAAGCCAAAGATGAATTACGAGTCATAATTCATCTAGGGAAGAAACCGGCCGGAAATCGGCCTTGTCGAGCGGCGAATGATCAATCTTTCCAGCTTCATCGCCTTTCATGCCAAGCGGACGCCGGATCGCTGTGCGCTGAAATATCGCGGCGAAGACATCGCCTATGCGAGCTTCGACCAGCGGATCAGGCAGGCCGGCGGCTGGCTCGCCGCACGCGGCATCGGTCCCGGCGACGTCGTCGCCGTCCTGATGAAGAACAGCGCCGCCTTTCTCGAACTGGTGTTTGCGGTGAGCCACATCGGCGCGGTGTTCCTGCCGATCAACTATCGCCTGTCGGCCGACGAGGTCGGCTACATCGTCGGCAATTCCGGCGCACGTCTCTTGATCGCAGACGAGGAGCTTGCGGAGGCCGCAGCGGGCGGCGCGCCCGTGGTGCTGCTCGATGAAGTCACGCAATCCAGCATCAGCAGCCTTGCGCCCGACATCGCAGCGGCGCCGATGCATGCGTGCCAGCCGCGCGACCTGATGCGGCTGATGTACACCTCGGGCACGACCGATCGTCCCAAGGGGGTGATGCTCACTTACGAGAACATCTACTGGAAATCGGCCGACCAGACGCTGGTGCTCGGGCTCAACGCGGATACGCGACTGCTCGTCGTCGGCCCGCTCTATCACGTCGGCGCGCTCGACCTGCCCGGCATCGCCGTGCTCTGGCACGGCGGCATGCTGTGCATTCACCGCACCTTCGAACCGGAGCCCGCGCTCGCCGCGATCGAGCGAGAGAAGCTGAATGCCGCCTGGCTCGCGCCCGTCATGACCACGGCCCTGCTCACCTGCCCGAACCGTGAGCGCTATGATGTATCCAGCCTGAGATGGGCGATCGGCGGCGGCGAGAAGACGCCGGAAGTGCGGATCCGCGCCTTCTCCGAATATTTCAGGAATGCGCGCTATATCGACGCTTACGGCCTCACCGAGAGCTGCGGCGGCGACACGTTCATGGAGCCCGGCCGCGAGATCGAGAAGATCGGCTCGACCGGCCGCGCCACCGCCCACGTCGAGATCGAGATCCGCGACGACGCCGGCAAGCGATTGCCCGCAGGTCAGAACGGCGAGATCTGCCTGCGCGGTCCGAAGGTCACCCAAGGCTACTGGAAGGATCCGGAGAAGACGGCATCGGCGTTCTTCGGCGATTGGTTCAAAACCGGTGATATCGGCTATCTCGACCAAGACGGCTTCCTCTTTCTCACCGACCGCAAGAAGGACTTGATCATCTCGGGCGGTGAGAACGTCGCATCCTCCGAGGTCGAGCGCGTCATCTACGAAATGCCAGAGGTCGCCGTGATCGGCCTCCCCGACAAGCGCTGGGGCAAAAAGCCGGTCGCCGTCGTGGTGCTCGCCGATGACGCGAGACTCGATCTGCCCGCCCTTACCGACCACTGCCGCGCCCGGCTCGCCGGCTTCAAGGTGCCGAAACAGTTGATCATTCGCGACAGCCTGCCGCGCAATCCATCCGGCAAGGTGCTCAAGCGCGTTCTTCGTGCCGAACTCGAGGCGATCGCATGACGCAAGCTACATCCGCCAAGGTGACCAAGCTCAACCGGGTCGAGCGCAACGCCTGGACCAAGCAGAAGATCTTCGACGCCGCGACCAAGATCGTCGGCAAATACGGCTATGCCGAAGCCTCCGTCGCCCGCATCACGGAAGCGGCGGGTGTTGCGCAGGGCACCTTCTATAATCACTTCGAGAACCGCCAGGAGCTGCTCGACCAGTTGCTGCCGAAGATCGGCCTCGACATGGTGCGCTTCATCCGCGCCCGGACCGGGACAGCCGACGCCGCGCGTCAGGAGATCGAGCGCTTCAGCGCGTTCTTCGACTTCATCCGCGAGGTGCCGGAGTTCCTGCGCATCCTCAACGAGGCCGAGTTCTTTGCGCCCATCGGCTACCAGAAGCACTTCGATAACATTTCGAGCGCCTATGTGCGGATTCTCCAGCGTGCACGGGCCGCGGGAGCAACCAACACGTTCAGCGACGAGGAATTCGAGGCCATCGTTCAGGTGTTGATGGGTGCGCGCGGCTATCTCAGCCGTCGTTACTCCTATTCCGAACAGGGCGTCACCGCGGTGCCCGACTACGTCATCTCGGCGTACCGGAAGCTGGTGACGCGCGGCCTGTTCGCTTCCAGCGTCAAGGACAAAAAGCATGAGCGCTGACGGCACAATCCTCGTCACCGGCGGCAGCCGCGGCATCGGTGCCGCCACCGCGACGTTGCTTGCAGATCAAGGACACCACGTCGTCGTCGTCGATATTGCACCCGAGCCGCTGGCCGGAACCGCGGCCATCCTTTGGCCGGCGCCATTCGACGTCGCGAGTGAAAGCGCCGTGGTGGCCGGCGTCGCCGATATCGAGAAGACGCATGGTCCGATCACCGGCCTTGTCAACGCGGCCGGCGTGTTCGGCAAGATGCATTCGATCGAGCGGGTGCGGATGGAGCAATGGGACCGCGAGGTGAATATCGACCTGCGCGGCACGTTCCTGGTCGCGCGCAGCGTCGGCGTCGGGATGGCGAAGCGGCGACACGGCGCGATCGTCAATGTCGCCTCGGTGGCCGGCATGACGTCGGGTCCGATCCACGCCTATACCGCGGCCAAGGCCGGCGTCATTCAGATCACGCAGACGCTCGCCGCCGAATGGGGCCGCGTCGGCGTCCGCGTCAACGCGGTGTCGCCCGGCTTCACCCGCACGGCGGCGCTCGAGGCCGGCATCGCATCGGGCGCCCTGAACAAAGACCTGCTCGCGCGTCCGACTGCGATGGACCGGCTGGTCGAGCCGATGGAGGTCGCACAGGCAATCGCCTGGCTGCTGTCGCCGCTGAGCAGCGGCGTCACCGGCATCAACCTGCCGGTCGACGCCGGCTACATCGCGGGCACCACATGGGCGGCCTATGGCGGCCTGCCGGAAGCGCCGACCAGCTAGGGACAGCAACGCATGAACGTCGAGCTTCCGTACAAGACCCTCAATCTGTCCTCCGCCGTCGCGGAAGGCGACATCCGCGTGCTGCTGATGGTGCTGGTGCACATGACCGGCGACGAGAAATGGCTGGAGCCTCCCTACAAGCCGAAGCGCGACGTCCGCCTGATCCCCGATCCCGATGCCGGCGTGCCGAGGGAGATCCAGGACGAGGTCCGGGCGGCAGTCTTGAATCTGTTCACGAACGGGACGCCCAAGCCCGTCATCACCGATCCCGGCGATGAACTGATGCTGAAGATGATGCGGGCAACGCTCGGCGAAAATGTCGCGCCGGAATATGCGCCGCTGATGCGCGAAGAAATGGGCTTCATTCCCCGCGACGCACGCTGGCGCGAGCGCCCCACCGGCGAGACGTTGGCGCGGCAGCATGCGCTGATCGTCGGCGCCGGCGTCTGCGCGATCGCGCTCGGTGTTGCACTCGGACGGCTCGGCATCCCCTACACGATCGTCGAGAAGGAAGACGAGATCGGCGGCACCTGGTACGTCAACCGCTATCCCGGCTGTGGCGTCGATACGCCGAACCATTCCTATTCCTTTTCGTTCGGCGCGCGCAATCCGTGGACGCGGTATTTTGCGCAGCGCCAGGAGCTGCTGGACTATCTGCTCAAGGTCGTGCGCGAATACGACATCCGCCGGAACGTCCGCCTCAACACCGAACTGGTGGCTTCGCGCTGGGATGAGGGTAAGCGGCGCTGGATCTCGACCCTGAAGACCCAGAGTGGCGAAGAGACTTTCGAGTCGACCGCGCTGGTCAGCGCGATCGGCCAGCTCAACGATCCCTCGCCGGCGCGGTTCAACGGGGATGAGGACTTTAGGGGCCTTAAGGTCCATTCGTCGTTGTGGTCCGACGACATCGAGCTCGACGGCAAGCATGTCGCTGTGATCGGCACCGGCGCGACGGCGATGCAGCTCGTGCCATCGATTGCCGATCGTGTCGCCTCGGTCACCGTCTATCAGCGCACCGCGCAATGGGCCCGCCCGGTGAAGGGCTATTCCGATCCGATCACCGACGGCGCGCAGTGGCTGCTCGCGCATCTGCCGTTCTATGTGCAGTGGTACCGCTTCAACATGTTCTGGCGCTATGGCGACGGCCTGCTGCCGTTCCTGCGCAAGGATCCGGCCTGGCTGTATCCGGACCGCGCCGTCAACAAGGGCAATGATCGGCATCGCCAGGAACTGACCGAATTTATTCTGTCGGAGTTGAAGGATCGTCCCGACCTGATCGAGAAATGCGTGCCGACCTATCCGCCCTACGGCAAGCGCATCCTGCTCGACAACAACTGGTTCAAGACGCTGACCAAGCCGAATGTCGAGCTCGTTACCGACATGATCGACCGCTTCGTACCTGAAGGCATCGTCACGGCCGATGGCAAGCTGCGGCGGCACGATGTCATCGTGATCTCGACCGGCTTCAAGGTCTCCGAGATGGCGGCGCGCCTGAACATCACCGGACGCGGCGGCAAGAACCTCAAGCAGGTCTGGCGCGACGACAATCCGACTGCCTATCTCGGCCTCACGGTGCCTAGTTTCCCCAATCTCTTCCTGATGCTCGGCCCCAATTCGGGACCGGCGCATGGCGGCAGCGTGATCTTCCAGTCCGAATGCCAGAGCCGCTATATCTCCGCCTGTCTGGTCGAGATGATCGAGAACGACATCGCAGCGATCGACGTGCATCCTGACGCACACGATCAATATGTGCGCAAGGTCGATGCCGAACATGAGCAGTTGATCTGGACACATCCGGGCATGACGACCTACTACCGCAACAGCCAGGGACGGGTGTTCTCGGCGATGCCGTGGCGTTTTGTCGACTACTGGAAAATGACCCACGATCCGGATTTTACCCGGTACCGTCAGACCAAAGCCTGACAGGACGTCTGACCTGAATCGCTCTCGCCTTAACTTGACAGGCTGCGATAACTGCCGCAGCATTTGCGATGCACCTGGTGAGGTGCCGGGAGCGATTGCTCCCCACCATCGCAGGAAATGACGGCGGATCATATGGTCTGCCGGCACGCAGTAGAAGCGGACAGATGTCCGTCGGACCACCCTTGGAGAGGAGCATGACGCCACCGGCGAAAGCCAGCGACCTTGCTCAGCGGCAAGGTCTCGGCGCACGTTGAAGCGATCAGCAGCTGCTAGCCACGTCGCGCCGCCGACAATCTGACCATATCCGCAGGACAAGAGCGCAAAGGCCAAGCGCTTTCGGTCCCGAAGCACTACTGGTGTGTACCAGATATCCTTCGCTAAAACGAAGTGGCAGGGCCCCGCGATGCTTGAATGCACCGGGGCCCGTTCGTTTGCGCTCTCCTGTGCCTCGCATTGCGTCACGGCTCGCGATCGGGAACAATCGTCCGGAGCAAGCGAGGATCGATGATGGAAAAGCCGCGGGTGCGCATCTACACCGACTACAAGAGCCCGTATGCCTACGTCGCCAACAAGCGACTGTTCGAGCTGGAGGAGAAATACGGCGTCGAACTGGAATGGCTGCCCTACACCCTGCGCATCCCTGAATTCATGGGCACTGTCGAAGAGCGCACGCCGCATTTCTGGCGCAAGGTGCGCTACTCCTACATGGACGCGCGGCGTTTCGCCAACGCGCAAGGTCTCGTCATGAAGGGTCCGCGCCGGATCTACGACGCATTCTATTCCAGCGCCGGAATGCTGTTCGCGCAGCGCCTGGGACTATTTCGCCCTTACCATGACACAGTATTCCAGCGGTTCTGGAATCATGAGCTGGAGATCGACGACCTCGCCGAGATTGCCGGCGTGATCTCCACGATCGGCGGCTCGGCCGGCGACTTCGAGGCTTATGTCCACGGGCCCGCCCGCGCCGAGCACGACCGCATCATCGACGAGGCCGAAGCGCTTGGCGTGTTCGGCGTTCCGACCATGTTATTCAACGGCGAGCTGTTCTGGGGCGGCGACCGCATCGACATGCTGATCGAACGGATCAAACATCCGGAGACGATCGCGATCGCGCTCGGAAGCCGGCACCGCAAATAGCTCGGCTAAAGCACGCGAGGATGTCCCCAAGGCTTGACCATCACCCTCCGTTCAGGATCGCCCAGCAGCCGGTGCGTTCGAGCACGCCCTTCAAGGCGGCGCGATCGCTGCCGTCGAGCGCGGCGAACCTCGGGATCCGCCCGCAGCGCATCAGCGTGCGCAGCTTGATCGCATAAGCCGACACGGTCGGTCCGATCAGGCGATAGCGGACATCAGTCGTGATATCGCTCCTCGCCGTCACACGGAAAAGCTCGGGTTGCCGTAGGGATAGAACTGCGTGAGGTCGACGTTACGGTAAGGCAACTTGTCGAGACGCGTCGTGCCGAGGAACGGCTGCTCGGGCTCGACCAGCAGTATCGTCTTCGCAAAACCGTTGTCGTCGAAGCCACGCCGGAAGTGCACCCGCGACTTGATCGCGAACACGTCGAACGCGGCAATGTCGAGGCCCAGCGCCTTCAGCGAGAACGGCTCCATGATCTGCACCAAATAGGTGGAGAGGATTAGCACGTTGTCGCGGCCAAAGCGCACGCAGACCCAGAACTGGCCATGGCCTTCGACCGCGATCAGGACCGTGCCCTGAATGCGGACCGGCTCTCCCGCCGACTCGTCCGCGAGTCCGCCGATCTCCATGTCGAAGGCATCGCCGGCTTTGGCGCCACCAGTCTTCAGGCGCGCGGTCGCCTTGGCATCCGCAATGGTGGCGATCAGCGTGTTGCCGAGGTCCTGCGCGATGATCTCGCGCAGCAACCAGGTCGCCGATCCCGAACGGTCGCTGTGGTCGGCCAGCACCACCGGCGTCTTGCGATCGGCGATAGCCTGCTTCGCCAGCCCGACACCGTCGGCGATGCTGTGCAGCTTGGTCGATTGCAGCAAGGCCTCGCGCAGCCGCCAGATCGTGGCCGCGAGATCGCGTGCAATCTGCTCGGCAAGTTTGGGCTTGTCGTTGGTCAATACCTGGACTGTCATGCCGACGTCGGGCACATCTGCGAACGGAAAGCCGAAGAAGATGTTGACGTAGACATCGACCTCGCGAGCTTCCCATACCAGCGCCCGCTGCACGAGGTCCATCCACGGCCGCGCTCCGGTCCACTGCAGTACGGTCGGCGAGATCACGGGAATCTTGATCGTCTTGTGTGCCGGTTTGTAGTCGCCACGGATTGCCCGCACCAGCGCGCGTGCGGCGCGCTCGCCCTGCAGATAGCCGTCGTAGTGCGGAAAGTATTTGACGGCGAACGCCATGTCCGCCTGCGCGAGGAAGGCCTCATCCTCGTTGCCATGAAGGTCGAAGGTCGCCGCGATGCAGGCGCCGCGCCCGACCACCTCCCGCACCTGCCGCGCCAGGTCAGCCTCCGGCCGCGGAACGTCGCGCACCGCCATCGCGCCATGCAAACTCAGATAGACGCCATCGAACGGTCCCTCTTCCTTCAACCCGGCGATCATGCTGCCGACAAAGGTCGAATAGGCATCCTGGGTGATCCAGCCCGATCCGGTGCCTGTCTTCGGCCACAACGGGGACTCGATGCCGACCAGTTCGACCTCGGAAAATTCACCGGCCGCCTTCACGAAGCCGCCCATGTAGTTCGTCGGATCGGAGCGCAGCAGCGCCTCGCCCTTGGCAGGCGAGCCCGGATAGATGAAATCGTCGCGCGTGGTCTCGTTCGGCAGGAAGGAGACGGTTTCGTGAGAGAATTGCAGAACGGCGATACGGATCTTGCGATCGCTCATTTTCAGGCGCCTCGGCTCTTTTCCCACATACTGGCATCGATCCCGCCGCGCGCCAATGCCGGATTCGGAATTTGCCGCCCTTCCCCGCTTTGCTGTGCAAGCTCGAGCTCGCGGAGTCGTCGCTCCGGAACTGAGTTCGAGCGGTTCGTCTTCACGTATCAGTTGCCCACGGTGTCATCGTCCGCGAATGCGGACGATCCAGTATTCCAGAGGCGCCTGAGCGTGAGCCGAGAGGCCGCGGCGTACTGGATGCCCCGCATGCGCGGGGCATGACGACGGAGAGGACGTGAGGCGACGTTCTCGCATCACGATCCGTCCGAGCCTTGCTGTTCGTTTCGCCGCTCTGAAAGCAGAGGGCGCAGGGAAAGCCGGGTGCGACGATCGCGAAGCGCCCCTCGATCGGGTGAGACGGAGGCATCAGACGTCTGAGTTGGGTCAAACGCGAAGCGAAATTTTGCCCGTCGGGTTGATTTGTCGCACGTGTCAATGCGCATGGCCGCTGCGGTCCACACGCGTAGACCGCCACACAGTTTACGCACGCTTATCGACCCGGCGGAGCGGACATTCAAGCCGGGGGCATCTTCGGCGCCGGCGAGGCCCGGTCGATAAAACCCTTGGCAAGCGCGTGGTAGACGCCTTCCTTGCAGACCAGGCGCGAACTGGCGTGAGCGATCAGTGCAGCGGCCATCAACGGCACGACCATGGCGTGATTGTCGGTCATTTCAGTCACGATCACGAACGCCGTGATCGGGGCCTGAACCACGCCCGCGAAATATGAAACCATGCCGAGCAGCATGATGGCGGCCAGCGGCGCGCCCTGAAACAGCGACGCGACATTGGAGCCGATCCCTGCGCCCACCGCGAGCGAGGGAGAGAAGATGCCGCCCGGCATGCCGCTGATCGACGAAAACGTGGTCGCCAGGAACTTCAATACGCTGAAGCTCGACGACAACTGCGCTCCGCTCTCAAGGGCGGCTTTGACCTGCTGATATCCGGTCCCGTAGACTGCGCCGTCGGATGCGAGACCGCAGATCGCAGCCGCCAGTCCGCAGATCGCGGCAAAGCCGACCGGGTAGCGCTTGATCGCCCTCCCCACCGGATTGGAGAACCCTTGCGCCATCATGATCAGGATGCGGCTGAACAGACCACCGGCGAGACCTCCAACCACGCCGCAGACGGGGATCGCCAGCCAGTCTATGCCGTTGCGCAGGCCCATCGCGCTGGTGCCGAAATAGGTGTAGTTGCCCATCAGCGCGAGCGAGGTGAGACCGGCGGCGATCACCGCCGCGATAATCAGGCTGCTGGTCCTGGTCTCGAAGGCGCGGCTCATTTCCTCGATGCCGAAGACGATGCCGGCCAGCGGAGTATTGAAGGCGGCCGCCACGCCGGCCGCGGCACCCGCGAGAATCAAGCCAGGCTGCCGCCGCGGCGAGAAGCGGCCGATCGCGAACATGATCGAGGCGCCGATCTGAACCGTAGGGCCCTCGCGCCCCACCGACGCGCCGCACAGCAGGCCCAGCAGGGTCAGGATGATCTTGCCGACCGCAATCCGCAGTGAGACGAGACTTTCGCGCGCGGACTGATCCGTGAGATGGCGCGCGGCGATGGCCTGCGGAATTCCGCTGCCCTGGGCGTTTCGAAACAGGCGGTTGGTGAGAAATACCGACAGCGCAAATCCGGCGGGCGTCAGCACGAGCGAGGCATAGCGAAAGCGCGACACCAGCGTGGAGAAGGCAAGCTGCGCCGCATCGGCGAGTTGTGCGAGCACGACGGCCGCCGCCCCCACCGCAACGCCTCCCAGCAAGAAGATGGCCCGCCGTTGCCAACGCGCAGAGATGATTCTGAACAGCCGCTTGTGGCGGTTGGAGGGGAACGTCATGCTGGCGGTATTCTCGCTGGTTTCGCGGCCGGTGCCGGGGGACGACTTACGCTGCATTGTTAGCGTGTCGCTCAAGACCCGTCGATGGGCTTGCGGCTCGTGAACCTGCGAGCGTGAGGACGTCGGCAAATCCGGCATCCGGCACTAGCGAGCCAGCGGGTCCGAACGGAGCTGGAATTGCACCACAAGCGGGCTCGACCGTGTCGCCTCGGTCGCCCCCGGCGCTCCCGGATGAGGCGCATCGATCCCCTCGATATGAAAGGGCGCGCGGTTGCCGGAGGTCACCCAGAGCGCGCGGCCTTTCCAGCCCGCGGCAGGATCGTCGATCCGCCCGTCGATCTGCTTGGCGAAGAACCCCATCGGATAGGGTACGCGCAATTCGACGATGTGGCCGTTTGCCAGCGCGTGCAGGGAATCGGACTGGTTGCCGGTGGCGATCGGCGTGTTGGCGCCGAGTCCCAGGATGTCGTGCTGATCGACCCACAAGTAGTACGGGTTTTCCGCTGCGCCCGTGTCGCCCTGCAGCGGCGGGCCCGGCAACGGATAGAAGCTCCAGCCCTCAGGACATTTGTCGCCGCTCGCAGCGCTGGGACCATTGAGGGGCCCTTTGCATTTGCGCCGATCGAAGCTGCCGATATGACCGCTGTCGAGCGGCACCCACACGACGCCGTTGCGATCGACATCCATGCCGCGAATGCCGTAGCCGGGCAGCGGTACCTTATAGACCTCGGCGAGCGCCGTCTCGGGTGGATTCGCGCCGGGATCGACGCGGACGATATAGCCGGGATGCGGCAGGCTGGAGCCCCAGACGGAGCCATCGAGCGGGCTCACGGAAATGCCGTAGAGCCCGAGCGGGATGCGGGTATCCTTGGTGGCATCAATGGGCTGACCGGGCTCGTTGTAACCCTCGTCGCGCCGGCCGTTGCCGTTGGTGTCAACCACGAGCGCGCTCCAGCCTTGTGACGCGGCGGCATCGCCGGACGCCCAGAATTTGTTCGTGTTCACCCAGCCGACCACGGCGTTCTTGCCCTGCGTGTTGTTGCTGAACCAGAGCGTGTTGCCGTCGTCCTCGGCGAAGTTCAGATGCTGGGTGCCGAAGCAGGTATCGATGAACGTGAACTTCCCGTTGCGGGGATCATAAACCGTCACCTGCCGCGAGTTCTGGTTGAACCCCTCGGGCCTTGTCGTCAACGGATAGAGCTGTGCGGAGCGGAGCGGCGAGTCCTTGCCGCAATAGCTGGGGACCTCGGTCGGCGGCCGCACCTGCGCGGTGAAATAAACGCGCCCTTCCCGATCCATCGCCGGTGAATGGGCGTTGACCTGGCTGTCCCACACCTGCTCGCGCCCGAAATAGGGCGAAGACGCGAACACCGGATTCGCAAGTGCCGAACTCGGCGTGCGTTCCGGCTCGCGGATCGGCATGGGGATGACACGCTTGAGGTTGGCCAAGGGATCGAGCACCGGCATCGTGTTGCTGGAAAGCTCGGTCGCGCCATAAAGCGGTCCATTGGCGTTCACGGTCGGCTGGCGCTTGTCAGTCGCCAGGAGGTCATGGAGATAATGTTTCGGGTCGAGCCAGTCGCGCACAGTGATGACGAGATTGCGTTCGACGCCGGCGGGCCGCGGTGGCGCGGTTTTCGGAAGCTCGCCAGCCTTAATGCGGTCGGTCCAATCCGCAAGCGCAGCGAGGTGCCCGCCATCAGGCGCCAGCAATCGGCCCATGGTATGCACCATGGTGGTGCCGCCGGGTCCCGACTGGAGGCGGCGCGCCCATGCCGCGAGGCCGGATTGGAAATGGTCGAACGCCGGCGGCATCGTACGCGTGGCATAATTTCCGATCTGGTGACAATTGCCGCAGCCATTGGTCTTGATCACGTCGAGCCATTGATCGCGGGTCTTGAATTCGGTTGGAATGCCGTTGCCGTTCGGACCGGTGCCGGGAAATTTGTCGGTGCCGGGTGGCCGAAGCAACGAGAACCAGTAGATCGCGGGATAGTACTGCGCCGCCGCGGCGCGATCCGGTGCGATCACGGCATCGAGGTTGAGATGCCGCCCTCTCTCGCCGGCAACTTTAGGCGAATCGACCAGACCATAGCCGCGGACCCAGACCTGATAATGCGCCTCCGGCAGATCGGGAATGACGAAGCGCCCCGCGTTATCGGTAACAACGATCTTCGCGAAGCGAGTGCCGAGATCGCTGGTCTCGGCGATCACCCAGACGCCGCCTTCCGGTCCATTCGCGCTGTTGACGACGCCGCCAATATCGTGGGCGCCGATGTCGACCGGAGCAGCCACTTGCGCCGGTGCCTGGCACACGAACAATTGAATGATGGCGAGGGCTCCGAGCAACCTGATCGGCGGTCTCATGGGCGCCTCTATTTCTGGGCCGCCAAGTAGGCGATGAGATCGTCAATCTCCGCATCCGGAACGCCCGGGAACACGGACATCCTGTTACCGGGAATCGTCAGGCCGGGCGCCGCGATGAATGATGCGATGGCGTCCGGGCTCCAGGTCCAGATCGCCATGGTGATGAATTCCGGCGAATAGTCGTATCCCGGCGCCGCGGCGGCCTTGCGCTCGATGATTCCGAACAGATTGGGTCCAAAGCGATTGGGTTCACCCTTGCCGATCGTGTGACAGAGCGCGCATTCACGCTCGAAAATCGCGGCGCCCTTCGCGGGATCGCCCGCCGCAAAGCAGAAGCCGGCGCCGCATGAGGTTGTCACCGCTGACAGGGCGAGGAGACGCGTGAGCGCAAACAACGCCTGACGCACGGGCATGGCTCCCTGTTGCTGATCGCGGCTACAACCCGTTCCCAAAGGGTCCGTTCCTTGCCGGAAGCGCAGATCAAGGAACTACGCCGCGACAGGCCGGTTGGATTGAACCCGCCACGGCTCGCGCCGATGAAGGCGCGGTACGGCCTCCGCCTTCAGCAGGGAGTTCAGCGATGAAGCCCGCCTTCGACCGACGAACGTTCGTTCATGCGGCATCGGGATTGTTGATCGCAGGCGCCGCCGGCGCGCATGCGGCGGAAGCCGATAAGCCCGCCGACGTGACGCCACCGGAAGATCTGATGCGAGAGCATGGCGTGCTCAACCGCGTGTTACTCGTCTATGAAGCAGGTTTGCAGAAGCTTGCCCGGAGCGAGGATTTCGACGTTGGCATGCTGTCTCGCGCGGCAACAATCGTGCACGAATTCATCGAAGACTATCACGAGCGCAACGAGGAGCAGCAGCTCTTTCCCCGGTTTCGCAAAGCCGGGCAAATGGTCGAGCTGGTCAATGTGCTTTATCAGCAGCATCAGGCCGGCCGTCGTCTCACCGACACGATTCTCGCGCTGGCGCCGGCAAGTCAGGCGCCAGAAGAAAACCGCAGCCGACTGATCACGAGCCTGCAGAGCTTCATTGCGATGTATCGTCCGCATGAGGCGCGTGAAGATACCGAGCTCTTCCCCAGGCTGCGGAGCATCGTTTCGCCCCATGAATTCGACGCCATGGCGGAGGATTTCGAGCGCGACGAGCGGCGCAAGTTCGGTGAGGACGGCTTCGAGCGCTACGTCGCGCAGGTGGCGGCGCTCGAGCAGGCGCTCGGAATCCACGACCTTGCCCGCATGACTCCCACCTAGCGCATGATGGCATTAGGGTGACCTGAAAATAGCGGCGGAGGTCACCTCTCCCCGTCGGGGAGAGATGTACAGAAGTCGCTGCGGGTCGATTCAACCCAAACTCATCCCGATTTGGTGCCGCGCGCGTCCTTCGTGCTCCGGCGCGATATCGGCGCATCATCGCCGAGCCGGCGATCCGTCGTTCGGTATCAGCGCAACATCCCGAAGAACTCGCGGGTTTCACGGACGAACAGCTCAGGCTGCTCGAACGCGGAGAAGTGCCCGCCTTTCGGCATCTCCTTCCAGTGCTGGATATTTATGTAGCTCGCTTCCATCCATTTGCGCACCGGAGTGACGATCTCTTTGGGGAAGACGGCGACGCCGGTCGGCACCGTCACCTTGTGCAGGGTTCGCTTGTTCGCGCCAAAGCTCTCCCAGTAAAGTCGCGCCGACGATGCCGCGGTCGCGGTGACCCAGTACAGCATGACATTGTCGAGCAATTCGTCGCGGCTGAGGATGTTTTCGGGATGCCCGTCGCAATCGGTCCAGGCCCAGATTTTTTCCAGTATCCAAGCCGCCTGCCCGCTGGGTGAATCCGTCAGCGCATAGCCAAGAGTCTGCGGCCGGGTGGATTGCTGCTTGGAATATCCGGAGTCCCAGTCGGCATAATATTTGATGCCGTTGAGCGCGCGGGTCTCTTCCGGCGTCGGTTGTCCCTCGACGTTGGGGCGGGTCGACATCGCCAGGGTGATGTGAATGCCCGCGCAATGCGCCGCATCCTGCCCGCCGATCGCGGTCGTGACCGCCGAGCCCCAATCGCCGCCCTGCGCGAAATAGCTGGCATAGCCGAGCCGCTCCATCAGGACCGCCCACGCTTTGGCGATCCGATCGACGCCCCACCCCGTCGTCGTCGGCTTGGCGGAGAAGCCGAAGCCCGGCAGCGACGGGCACACCACATGGAAAGCGTCGGCGGCGTTGCCGCCATGCGCCATCGGATCAGTCAGCGGCTCGATCACCTTGTGGAATTCGACCACCGATCCCGGCCAGCCATGAGTGATGAGCAACGGCCGGGCATCCGGATGTGGCGAGCGGACATGGATGAAGTGGATGTCGAGCCCATCGATCCCGGTCGTGAACTGGCTGAAACGATTGAGCCGCGCCTCGCGCAGGCGCCAATCATAGTCGTCGGCCCAATAGCGGCAGACGTCCTTGATCCATTTGAGCGGCGCACCCTGGCTCCAGTCGTCGACCAGCTCAGCCTCGGGCCAACGTGTCCGGCGCAGCCGGGTGCGGAGATCCTCCAGAGCATCGTCACTGACGGCAATGCGGAACGGGCTGATGGCGCTAGTCATGACGTCTCCCCTGCAACAGAACGTCTGGGGAAGATAGGGTCAGGCCGCCAGCCGATCAAACCACTGTACGACGCTAGTGGCTGAGAGCCGTTTCCAGCAGCACCTGCGCCTGCCTGGTCGCCTCGGCAAAGGCGGGTTGCTGCGGCGCGCGCTCGGTGAAGCAGTGCCTGAAGGCCTCGTCGCCCTGCTCGCGTAGCTTGCCGAGCTTGTCGTAGGTCTTCTTGTCGATCCGCTTCTGGCGGAATTTCTCCTCCGCCTCCTCGGCCCTCTTGATGTAGCCGGCGCGTATCGCGGTGCAGGCGGAAATTCGCACGGACGGTTCGATGGCGCTGTAGGCGATATAGACCTTGCCATTGGCCTGCGCGGCGACGAAGACTTCGTCGGCCAGATCGGGGGTCTCGTCCTGGGTACGGCCGGCCAGGAACGCGTAGGTCGACGTCGCGGCCGGCGGATTTTTGATCGGCAGCTCGGTGAAATCGATCACCGCCGCATCCGTTGAAATCGCCTGGGTGTAGAGGCCTTCAAATTTCAACGCCGCATCAATCTGCTGTGGCACATTCTTGGTGCCCTTGTCCCACCAGGTCTTGTGCGCGTGCAGCCAGCGGACGAACAGGGATTCCGTGGTGATGACGATGTGGGCTTTCGGCTCGACATAGCTTCCATCGGCGGCCTGTCCGACTTTCGCGCCGCCCTTACCGGTCTCGGCATCGAAGCGCAGCCCGTCCAGCATCCCGAAGCCCTCGTCACCCTTGTACAGAGTGTCGAGATTGAGCTGCGCCGGCGCAAAGCCCGGGCGAGCGGGCTCGGACACGATCGCAGTGAGCTGGGCCTTGAGGTCGTTCCGCGCCGCTGCTTCGGCCTTATCGATGGCGTCGCCGGTCTGGCCGGCGTCCATCTGTCTGGCGAACTTGACGACCGCGGCATCACGGGCAGCGATGTACCGGTCTTCCGGCGACGCGGCATTGGCGTGCGCCAGGACCAGGATCGGGGCGAGGCAAAGGGACAGCCGTATGAACAAATGCATGCCCTGTGGTCGCCCGCAGGGCATGCAAGGTTCACAGGTCACGGGGGTACTGGAGCCTCGGGCCAGAAATTGAACCAGGACCGAAGCTCAAGTTCTTGCCTTGGCGCGCTTTTCCGGGCGCGGAGCGGCGTTCACGTCACCTGGCGCGCGTTCGCCGATCGTCCGGTGCCGACAGCGCTAGCCGCCGGCACGGGATGTTGTCAGATGGGCCGCTCAGGCCGCCTTGGCCTTCGCCACGTGGGTGGCAATCGCGTCCATCAAGGGCGGCGACAAGCAGTCATAGGGCTCGAGCCCGAGTTCCTTGAGCCGCGACCTGATGCCGGCCATCTCAGTCGGCTTGACGCCCGACTCGATCACCGAGGACACGAACGCAGCAAATCCTGGCGCGGCCGAGCCGGATTCCTGGAATAGCTCGGGATGGATGAAATCGAGGCCGTAGAACGGATGGCCCTTGTTCTCGATCCGGCCGTACATGTGGGTGCCGCAGCCCGTGCAGGCGTAGCGCTGGATCACCGCCGCGGTGTCGACGATCTTCAGCTTGTCGCCGTTCTCCAGCACGGTGACGTTCTCGCGCGGGACCACCGCGACTACCGAGAAGATCGCGCCGTCGGGCTTCCAGCACTTGGTGCAGCCGCACGCGTGATTGTGGGCGACATCGCCCTTGATCCCGATTTTGACCGGCTTGTCCGTGCATTTGCAGACAAGTGTCCCGCCGGCGAAGTTGCCCGAGCCTTGCTTGACGCCGTTGTCGACCGATGGGTGGATATGAACAGTCATTGGTCTATCCTCCTAGTGCTTGGTGTTTTGATTTCAGAACACGACGACCGAGCGGATCGATTTTCCCTCGTGCATCAGGTCGAACCCCTTGTTGATCTCCTCGAGCTTCAGCACGTGGGTGATCATCGGATCGATCTGAATCTTTCCGTTCATGTACCAGTCGACGACCTTCGGCACGTCGGTGCGTCCGCGGGCGCCGCCGAAGGCGGTACCCTTCCAGACGCGGCCGGTGACGAGCTGGAACGGCCGGGTTGCGATCTCCTTGCCCGCTTCCGCCACGCCGATCACGACCGAGACGCCCCACCCGCGATGACAGGCTTCCAGCGCCTGGCGCATCACATTGGTGTTGCCGGTACAGTCGAAGGTGTAGTCGGCGCCGCCATCGGTCAGCGTCACCAGATGCTGCACGATGTCACCGCTCACCTTGGTGGGATTGACGAAATGCGTCATGCCGAACTGACGGCCCCAGGCATCCTTTGAGTCGTTGATGTCGACGCCGATGATCTTGTCGGCACCGACCATCTTGGCGCCCTGGATCACGTTGAGGCCGATGCCGCCGAGACCGAACACCACGACGTTGGAGCCGGGGGTCACCTTGGCAGTGTTGACGACCGCACCGACGCCGGTGGTGACGCCGCAGCCGATGTAGCAGCTCTTGTCGAACGGTGCGTCCTCGCGGATCTTCGCCACCGCGATTTCAGGCAGCACGGTGAAGTTCGAGAAGGTCGAGCAGCCCATGTAGTGGTAGATGGTCTGCCCCTTGTAGCTGAAGCGCGAGGTCCCGTCGGGCATCACGCCCTTGCCCTGGGTCGCGCGGATCGCCGTGCAGAGGTTGGTCTTCTGGCTCAGGCAGCTTTTGCACTGACGGCATTCGGGCGTGTAGAGCGGGATCACATGATCGCCTGCCTTGACCGATGTCACCCCCGGGCCGACCTCGCGAACGATGCCGGCACCCTCGTGGCCGAGGATCGAGGGAAAGATGCCTTCGCTGTCGAATCCATCCAGCGTATAGGCGTCGGTGTGACAGATGCCCGTCGCCTTGATCTCGACGAGGACCTCGCCGGCCTTGGGTCCTTCCAGATCAAGCTCGACAATCTCGAGCGGCTTCTTTGCCTGGAATGCGACTGCGGCGCGCGTTTTCATCTTGGTCTCTCCAAAACACTCTTAGGGTTTGTCATTCGCGCCGGCCACGCTCACTTCTTCTCGCTGTTGCCCATGCAGGCGTCTTCCGCCTTTGTATAGGCGTCCGACTTGTCCTCATGCTTGGCTGGCCGGCCGCGCGGGACCGCGTTGTTGGCGCGGGCGCGCAGGTACACATAGAGGTCGTCCATGTAGCAGGCAACGTTCGGGTTATCGCCGAACGCCGGCATCACGTTCTCCTGCGCCGTGTTGACGTTCTTGCGTCCGCTCGCGACCGTGCCGAGGAAGTCGGCGTAACTCATCGTCTTCAGCGAATTCGCCAGCGCAGGCGCATAAGTCGATCCCATGCCGTCGGGACCGTGGCACACATGGCACTCCGAATGATAGCGGCGGAATCCGGAGTAGGTGTACCAGTCCACGGTGCCATCGGGCGCCACTTTGAAGGTCGGGTTTCCATCCTTGTCCAAATACTTTCCATCCTCAGACTTGACGGCGGTCGGATCACCAGCGTCTTCGGCGGAAGCAACTCCTCCCATTGCCACGACAAAGATCGCAGCACTCACAAACCAGATCTTGCGCAAAAGCCTGTCCTCGCGTGCGATTTGAAGACGGACCGGCGCATGGAGACCACCCCATGCGCCGGAACGAGGCTGGGTCAGCTCACTGCTGCGGCAGCGAGAACACTGTGAGCGTTCCACCGAGCGCGGTGTAGTTGCTCAGCGCTGCGTAACCGCCGACGGCACCGAGGCCGGCTGTCGGATCGGTCAGACCAGCCGCGAGACCGATGCCTGCCCAACCGCCGACACCCGAGAGCACGGCAATGTACTGCTTGCCACCATGCTCATAAGTCGTGACGTTGCCGATGATGCCGGACGGAGTCTTGAACTTGTAGAGCTCCTTGCCGGTCTTGGCATCGACCGCCTTCAGGTAGCCTTCCAGCGTGCCGTAGAACACCACGCCACCGGCGGTCGCGAGTGCACCCGACCAGACCGAGAACTGCTCCTTGTTCGACCAGACGATCTTGCCGGTCTTGCCGTCCCAAGCGATGAAGTTGCCCATGTTGGACTCGCCGGGAGGCGGATACATCGACAGCGTCGCGCCGACATAGGGCTGACCTGCGGTGTAGCTCACCTTGAACGGCTCATAGTCCATGCAGACGTGGTTGGTCGGCACGTAGAACAGTTGCGTCTCGGGCGAATAGGCCGCCGGCTGCTCGTCCTTGGTGCCGAGCGCGGCCGGGCAGATGCCCTTGGTGTTGTGATCCTCGCCGCCTTTCTCGGTCGACGCGGAGTCAAGAACCTTCGGCCGGCCGTAGGTCGGCGAGTTCTTGTCCATGTCGACGCCGGAGGTCCAGTTCACCTTCGGATCATACTTCTCGGCGACCAGCAGTTCGCCGTCGGTGCGATCGAGTGTGTAAGCAAGGCCGTTACGATCGAAATGGGTCAGCAGCTTGCGATCCTTGCCGCCGATCTGCTCGTCGGTGAGGATCATCTCGTTGACGCCGTCATAGTCCCACTCGTCGTGCGGCGTCATCTGGTAGACCCACTTGGCCATACCGGTATCCGGATTGCGCGCGAAGATGGTCATCGACCACTTGTTGTCGCCCGGACGCTGCTTCGGATTCCAGGTCGAGGGATTGCCCGAGCCGTAATAGACCATGTCGAGCTCGGGGTCGTAGGCGATCCAGCCCCACGTGCAGCCGCCTCCGATCTTCCACTGATCGCCCTGCCAGGTCTTGAGGCTGGAATCCTTGCCGACCGGCTTGCCGAGCGACGTGGTCTTGTCGTTGAACAGGATCTGGTCATCCGGCCCTTCCGAGTAGGCTTTCCAGACCTGCTTGCCGTCCTTCACATCGTAGGCCGTCATGCTGCACTGAACGCCGAACTCGCCGCCGGACGTGCCGACCAGCACCTTGTCCTTGACGACCAGAGGCGCCGACGTGCCGGTCTGCCCCTTCTTGGGGTCGCCGTTATGCACCGACCAAGCCACCTTGCCGGTCTTGGAGTCGAGCGCGACCAGCGTATCGTCCGCCTGATGCAGGAAGATCTTGCCGTCCGCATAGGCGAGGCCGCGGTTCACCGTGTCGCAGCACATCACCGGGATGACATTGGGATCCTGCTTGGGCTCGTAGCTCCAGACGATCTTGTTGTCCTGAGATAGGTCAAGAGCATAGACCTTGTTCGGGAATGGCGTGTGCACATACATCGTGTTGCCGATGATGAGCGGGCCGCCTTCGTGGCCACGCAGCACGCCGGTCGAAAACGTCCAGGCGACCTGCAATTTTCCGACGTTTTGCGCGTTGATTTGATTCAGCTTCGAATAGCGTGTGTTGGCGTAGTCCCCGGCTGGCATTACCCAGTCTTTGGGGTTCTTTGCCATCTTGCTGAGCTCTTCGTTGGCGTTGGCAGCGCCGGCAGCGATCATCGCCATGGCCCCAACACCGGTCGCGTAAAGCACCTTGCGCATCGTGGATTCCTCCCAGTTTCAAGAGTTCAGGGTTTCCGTTGAAACGGCCCACTTCTTCCATTTTGGTTCCCTAGCCGTACCTCGATCGGTTCTTCACGACTTGCCCAAGAGAGAACACCCGTTTGCTCGAAAGTGAACCTTCGCAAAAAATTTGCCGCGCCGGTCTGAATTCGCTTGGGGAGCCTGCATCTATGCTGCAGAGCATCACGGCGAGCGGCGGCCTTGACCGACCTCGGTGCCCTCCAAGGTTGCGCTTGACGACGCAAGAACTTAGTCGGAGGATTGCCCGACATTGACCGGGAAGAATCCCGCCGCCATTCTCTGCACTCTCGGGACATGAGGTAAAATGGCGCGGTATCTCGGACCAGGCTTTGCGCGATAAGCAGTCACGCTTGGGGATCAAATCGGTGGCTGGAAAAATGTCCGACACAATCCATTCGCTCAATACGACCGGTTTGACGCCCAAGCGGCAAATCGAGCGTTGGTCAGACGCGTTGACTGACCTGTGCGGTCAGTTCGAGGTCGATGCCCTGGAGGGGGCATCACTCGAAGGAAGGATCAACTACACGACGGTGTCGCGCTTGAAGCTGTGCCAAATCGAGGCAAGCCAGCACCGGATCGCGCACACGGTCTCGCGCATCAAGTTGAGCGAGCACCCCTACATCAAGATCCTCTTCCAGACCTATGGCGTGTCGCATTTCGAGCAGGAAGGCCGGCACTTCGACATCATGCCCGGCGATTGCTTCGCCTACGACGTGTCCTGCCCCCACACCATCATCAGCCCGTCACTGACGCGGCATGAGGTCGTCATCGTGCCGAAGGACCTCCTGAAGGAGCGCGGCTTCCAGCTTTCCAAGATGGCGCCCTGCAAGCTGTCGGCGCGCAACGGCACGGGTCGAATCGCCTATGACTTCGTACACGCCGCTTTCGGCGAAGCGTCGAAGCTGTCTCCGCTCAACGCGGTCGGCGTCGCCGATTCGCTGATCGACCTGTTGCTGCTGCCACTGCGCGAGACCGGTGCGATGTTCGACCGCGGCAGCGCCGAGGCGACCTATGTCCGGGCGCAGGGTTTCATCCGCGAGCATCTGCGCGATCCCGATCTGTGCATCGACCGCATTTCCGCGGCGCTCGGCTGCTCCAAGCGCTATCTGCACATGCTGTTCAGCGACCGCGGCATGACCGTCAGCGACTACATCTGGAAGGCCCGGTTGCAACATTGCCGGCAGGAGCTGGAATCGCAGAACGGCAAGACTATCACCGACGTCGCGTTCTCATGGGGCTTCTCGAGCTCCTCACACTTCAGCCGCGTGTTCCGGAAGTATTTCGGCATTGCGCCCTCGTCCGTCCACAAGGGTCAGCACGGCGGCATGCCGGCGGACGTGGTGCTGGAGTAAGTCCTCCCGTCGGCGTGCGGGCACGCCGACGGGCCTTTGTCATGCTTTCCAGCCTCAAAGCCTGGGCGCGCAACCTCAAGCGGGACAGCTACGCCCTCTACCTTGCATCACGTGACCCTCGCGTGCCCTGGTACGCCAAGGCGCTCGCCGTCGCGATCGCGGCCTATGCGCTCTCGCCCATCGACCTGATTCCGGACTTCATTCCGGTCATTGGCTATCTCGATGACCTGATCCTGCTGCCGCTCGGCATCTGGCTCGCGATCTCGCTCATTCCACCTGAAGTCTTGGCCGAGTGCCGGGCCAGCGCAAGCAGCGCCCTGCAACGCCCAACGAGCCGGGCCGGAATGATCGCGATCATCCTGCTCTGGATCGCGAGCGCGCCTGCGCTGGGATGGGCGGTCGTCGCCTGCTGGCCGCGACAATCCTAGAACGTCACCTTCAGTCCCGCATAGAAGGCGCGTGGCCGGGCCGGGCTGAGCGAACGCGGATCGGTGAATGGTGCGCCGCCATTGGCGAAGTTCGGCAGCGTATCCGTTTCAAAGAACGTGCCGTAGGTCGCGTAGCGCTTGTCGAAAATGTTGTCGATGCGGCCGTAGATCTGAAACGTCTTGTTGATCTGATACGAAGCGTGCGCGTTGAAGACGGCATAGGACGGCAGCTTCGGTGCCTGGTTGGATTCGTCGCCGACGAAGTACTGGCTGCTGACCCAGAGCGCGTCGCCACCGACCTTGAATTTGTCGGTCACCGCGTAATCGAAGCCGGCCTTGACGCGATGGCGGGGTACGGCGGGAATCTGGTTACCCGGCAAGATCTGGACGTTGCCGTCGGCATCCGCAAACGGGCTGTTGGAGCCGACTTGCAGCGCGTCCAGGAAACGCGCATCGATGAAGGCATAGCTTGCATAGACCTGGAACGCCGACGAATTCAGCTTGACCTCGGCCTCGATGCCCTGCCGGCGCGTCGAGCCGACATTCTGGTAATAACCGTGGCCCGGCAGCAGCGGGCTCGGAATGGCAAGGATGTCGTCGGTGTTCTTGGCGCGGAAGCCTCCGAACTTCCAGCTCAGCGTGCCGATGTTGAGATCCTTGGTCCCGCGCAACCCCGCTTCGACGGTGTGCGACACCACTTGCTTGAGGTCCGGGTCCGACACCAAGAAGGCCGCGATGGTGCAGGGATGGGCCGGGTCGGCGCAGCCCAGCTCCAGCGGCGTCGGGGCGCGATTGGCCTCGGAATAGCCGGCATAGGCCGTCAGTTCCGGCGTGATCTTGAAGGTGCCGCCGATGATCGGATTGAAGCGGTCATATTCGTGGGTGCCGTTCAGCGCCGTGCCGAGCTGGTCCTCGAGCGAGATGTGGGCCGAGTTGAACCGGCCGCCTCCGGTGATCGAAAACCGGCTGGTGACGTCGAAGGTATCGAGTGCGTAGATGCCGGTGTACTGGTTCGTGGTTCGCAGCGACACCGGGCCGATCTCTCCCACCGAGGGATCGCCGGATGGTCCGAGATAGATGCCGCTGCCTGACAGGACATAGTTCGTGCCGATGGTGGCCAGCTCTGCGCTGGCGTTGAACCAGGTGACGCTGGTGTCGTAGCTGGCGCCGATGGTGAAGCGGTTATCGTGCCCGAGCAGCTTGTCGTCGTTGGTCGCCTGCAACGACAAGCCGGCAGTGGTCGACCGCGTCGAGGTTCGGTCGATCTCGCCAAGGAAAGCGCTGGACGGGAACGGATTGCCGAGCTGGAGGCCGTTCACGTCGTTGGCCGGCGTTGCACCGTCGCCGAAACACAGCAGCGTCGGATCGTCGCAGGGCTGCACCCGGGTCGGATTTCCGTCCACGGTCTTCTGCCCGAAGAAGCGCAGATGCGCGGCGCCCTCGATTGTCCAGGTCGGGGTAGCTTCGACCTTGCCGGTCAGGTTCAGGTAGCCGACGCGATTCGTCGTGATTTGTGGCGTCGTGTAGGTGGCACCCCAATATTGCCGCAGCAATTCGTTGGGGACGGTCGCGGTGGCGCCGAACTTGTTGTCGGCAACGCCCATGTTGAGATGGAACTCGTTGACATCGTTCCTGTAGGCGATGTCACCGTAGAAGCGCCGGACGTCGGATTGCGAGAAGTTGCGGAAGCCATCGTCATGTGCGCCTTCGAGCGCACCGTAGACGGCATAGTGGTTGTCGATCTGCTTGCCCCACTGCGCGGAGCCCTGGATGCGGCCGAACGAGCCGCCCATCACGTTGACCTCGGTGCCGTGATAGCTGAAGCCGTCCTTCATCTGGAGATCGACCGCGCCGCCGAGCGCATTCAGGCCGAAGGCCGGATTGTTGGTGACGATGGTAGCCGATCTGATCGCTGCTGTAGGGATCAGATCCCAGTTGACGGTGTCGCCGAAGGCCTCGTTGATGCGAACCCCGTTCTGGTAGACTGCGAGTCCTTGCGGCGTGCCCGACACCGGTGAGGCGACGAAGCCGCGAAACTCCAGGTTCGGCTGGAATGGATTGCCGGAGACTTCGTTGATGTTGACAGACGGCACATTGTGCAACAGCGCGTCTGTCACATTGGGCGAGCCGGTCCGTTCGATCTGCTTGCTGTCGACGACGTTGATGCCGGCAGAAACCTTATCGGCGTCGATCTCGGAAGCGGACGACGCTGTGGAGGCCGGCGCGGTCGGTATCACAACTCTTGGCCGGGGACGAACGATGCGTGCCGCCTCCCGCGAGCGTCCGCGTTTTGCACCATCGCTCGGCGCCGTGACCTCGACCGGCGGCAGCGTTTGAACGTGCTCGGATCCGCCTTGGGCAAAGGCAACGTCCTTGCCGACGATCACGCTTGTCGCGATTGATGCGACCACCACAACTCGCACGCCGCCCATACTCCCACCCACCAAGGGCCGGCCTTGCTTATCCCCGCCGGTTCGCATGACGATACTAGTGAGCAGATTGCGCGCCACGCCACCGAAATCTGTTCCCGAAAGATCCGGGAATAATTCCCGAATAAAGGCGAGCGATAGCTTCTCAAGCTGGTACAGCGATTAGGCCACCACACCTTTGGGGACGAGCGCCTCGACCGTCACGCCGTCATCGCCGGAGTTGACGTTGAGCGTCCCGCCTAGCGCGAGGATCCGTTCGCGCATGCCGGTCAGACCTCGCCCCAGCCTGTAGTCCGGTCGGAGACCGCGGCCGTTGTCGCTCACCCTCACCAGCGCGCATACCCTGCTGCCGCGCACGCCGGTCTGCCGCTCCGCCGGTTCGACGGTGATGCTGATTGCAGTCGCGCCGGCGTGCCGGAACACATTGGTGAGCGCTTCCTGCACGATGCGATAGATCGTTAGGTTGGCCATCTCGCCGGTATCGCCGAGCGCGTTCGAAACGCTGCTCTCGATCTCCACCTCGGGATGCGTCTCGCTCCACAGCCGCACCAACGCTCCGAGCGCATCGCGAAGCCCGAGTTCGGCGAGACCGGCGGGCCGCAACCGTTCGAGGATGCGACGCGTGAACTGCTGGAGCGCATTGACCTGTTCGAGAATGGCATTGCCATGCTTACCCAGCGCCACTGGGTCAGGCTTGTCGACCTCGGACAGGCGCATCAGGGCGCCGGCATGCGCGCGCAGCGCAAACAGATAGGGCCCGAACTCATCGTGCAGCTCGCGTGCGATCTCCTTGCGCTCGGAGTCCTGCAACGACACCGCGCGCTCGGCGAGCCGCCGCTTGCCCTCGATGGCCTCGCCCAAGGTTGCCGCCAGATGGTTCAGTTTGGAGCAGATCGCGGCCAGTTCAGGCGATCCGCCCGGCTCGACCCGCACATCGTAAGATCCCGCCTCGATGCTCGTCATGGCTTTCGACAACCCCTCGAGCGGCGCAAGCGCGCGGCCGACCACCAGCATGGTCACCAGAAAGAGCGCGACCGCGATCGCAGAGCCGACCTCGACCTGGGTGACAATGCCGTCCGAGATCTCGGCCATCTCGTCGTCGGGGTGCGAGGTGATCAGCAGCGATTGCGCCTCGCCGCGGATCGAAATAGGCACCCGCACCGAGGTTTGCTCGGGGTGCACCAGCGCCACGAACCATGCGGGCGGCGCGCGCGGATCGCTGGCCTGCTCGGCTGGCTTGGATGCTTTGGTCGTCGTCTCATCCTGCCGCGTGATGCTGACATGGCGCAGCCGGCTCAGATCCTGGACGATCTGGTCGAGCCGCGCGTCGGGATCCGGCACCTCCTTGAGACCTGCGACAATCGTCCCGACGAACTCGCGTGCCAGCCGGATCGTGCTCTGGTCCTCGGCCTGCACCCGAGGTCCTGCTTCCAGCACAAGCCGCGCAATGTTGACGCCCAGTCCGATCAACAGGATCAGCGCCAGCAGTAGGTTGATCCGTGCGCGCAAGGATAGTTTTCGCCACATTGCGTTGCCCCTGACCGCGAAGTCCTCCTCCCAGAGGATCGTTGACAGCCAAACTTGCCCGGCTATCTAATCCCACCCTACTGCAATCTCGCACGAGGTGTACAACCGGATTGGAACCGGCGTTCGCCGGCACGTCGTGCGGGTTGATGCGATGATGAACGGATCGAAGCGGGTCGACGGGACAACGCCATGCGCATTCTGATCGTTGATGACCATCCCATCGTCGCGTCAGGCTGCCGCACCGTATTCGCCGACGATCCCGATGTCGTGCTGCTGGAAGCGCCGGACGCCGAGAGCGGCGAGCGGGCCTTCGTTGCCGAAAAGCCCGACATCTGCGTAATCGACATCAATCTGCCGACGGTCTCTGGTTTCGAACTGGCGCGCCGCATCCTGGCGCGCGAGGCGGGAGCACGCATCATCATGTTCAGCATGAACGATGATCCGGTGTTTGCCGCCCGCGCCATCGATATCGGCGCCAAGGGCTACGTCTCCAAAACCGGCGATCCCAACGACCTTTTGGAGGCGGTGCGCGAGGTCGGCAAAGGCGGCGTCTACCTGCCACCCGCGATCGCACGCCGCGTCGCCTTCGCGCGGCCGGCCTTCGCGCAAAATCCGCTGTCCAGGTTGACCTCGCGCGAGATGGAGATCCTGCGCCTGCTCTCCTCGGGCAAGAGCCTGTCGGAGATCGCCTGGCTGGTTCATTCCTCTTACAAGACGGTCGCCAACACGTCTTCGATCATGCGCCAGAAGCTCGGCGTGCGCACCTCGGCGGAGCTGGTGCGATTGGCGATCGAAAGTGGCGTCGCCTGACGTTACGCTCCACCGTCAAGGAACACGACAATGCAGATGGTTTCCCAGAACAAATCCCATGGCGGCAGCCAGGGCGTGTACCGGCATCCGAGCCGCGAGACCAAGACCGACATGACGTTCTCGGTGTTCGTCCCGGCCCATCCGGCCGGCGCGAAACTGCCCGTGGTCACCTATCTATCGGGACTGACTTGTACCCACGCCAATGTCACGGAAAAGGGTGAATTCCGGCAGGCCTGCGCCGAGCTCGGCCTGATCTTCGTCGCGCCGGATACCAGCCCGCGTGGCGAAGGCGTGCCCGGCGATCCCGCCAACTCATACGATTTCGGCCTTGGAGCGGGCTTCTATGTCGATGCGACGGAGGCGCCGTTTGCCCGCAATTATCGCATGTGGAGCTATGTCACCGAGGAGTTGCCGAAGCTGATCGCCGAGCAATTCCCTGTCGATACGACACGGCAATCGATCCTCGGCCACTCGATGGGTGGCCACGGCGCATTGACGGTAGCGCTGCGCCATCCCGAGCGCTACCGCGCGGCGAGCGCCTTCGCGCCGATCGTGGCGCCATCACAGGTGCCATGGGGCAACAAGGCGCTCGGTGGCTATCTCGGCAGCAACAAGGCGGCGTGGCGGAAGAACGACGCCGTCGCGCTGATCGAGGACGGCGCCCGCTTCCCCGACCTGCTCGTCGATTACGGCGATGCCGACCAGTTCCTCACCGAGCAGCTTCGGCCCGAACTGCTGAAGGCTGCGTGCGAGAAGGCCAACATTCCCCTCACCCTGCGGCGCCAGCCGGGTTACGACCACAGCTACTACTTCATCTCAACGTTCATGGCCGATCACCTGCGCTGGCATGCGGCGCGCCTGAAGGCGTGATCCCTCGTCCCGTGATTTGAGCACGATTAGCGCGCAAACGCTGTGCGTTTGTCGCGAGGGAAAGCGGGCCCGCGCTTTCCCGGATGCTCAATCGCAACCGCGACGTACCGCAATTCGGCGATTCGGCGCCCGCCGCCGCCGGCATCACCAGCGCTGCAACGATGCCAATGAACGTCGATCCCATGATTGTGAACCAGCGAAATTTGTAACCTCCAAGCACCCAAAGGCGGGGTTGCAAGCCCGGGCAATTCGGTCATCTTGCAAGCCAAGGCATGATCCGGAAGAGTGCATCCGGTGTTCATGCTCCGACAACGAGAAGACGTGACGGGAGGAATCATGTTCCGATGGCTGATCGCCGCGATCGCGCTCGGGCTGGCGACGAGCCAGGCGCTGGCGGCGGATTCGGTCGAGATCCATATCGGCTATCTCGGCCATGCCGGCGTGAAGACAACGCTGTCGCTTGCCGAACAGCCCGCCGAGAATGACGGTATCGCCGGCGCACACCTTGCGATCGAGGATAACAACACGACGGGCAAATTCCTCAACCAGCACTTCACGCTCGAGGACGTCAGGATCAAACCCGGCGACGACGTCGCCAAGGTCGCGACCGATCTCGCCGGCCGCAACGACTATATCATCACCGATCTGCCTGCTGACGCGCTGCTCAAGGCCGCTGACGCATTACACGATCGGGGCACCCTGCTCCTGAACGCCGGCGCAATCGACGATCGGCTGCGCGAGCAGGATTGCCGCACCAACATCGTCCATGTCGCGCCGACCCGCTCGATGCTCGCCGATGCCCTTGGTCAGTATCTGGTGTGGAAGCAGTGGAAGCGCTGGCTGCTGGTGGTCGGCTCGCACGATCCGGACAAGCTTTACGCCGACGCGCTGCGCCGCGCCGCGACGCGCTTCGGCGCCAAGATCGTTCAGGAGCGGACTTTCGAGGACACCGGCGGGGCACGCCGCACCGACAGCGGCGTGACGCTGATTCAGCGTCAGATGCCGGTGTTCACGCAGCAGGCACCGGCCTATGACGTTCTCGTCGCAGCAGACGAGAGCCAGGTGTTCGCGAACTATCTGCCGTATAGGACCTGGGACCCGCGGCCTGTAGCCGGCTCGGCTGGCCTGGTGCCGACCAGTTGGGACGCCGCACATGACCAATGGGGCGCCGTCCAGATTCAAAACCGCTTCATGAAGCTGAACATGCGGCACATGACTGCGCTCGACATGCAAGCCTGGACCGCGGCCCGCATGATCGGGGAGGCAACGGCCCGCACCAATTCCGGCGACCGCACAAAGGTCGTCGCCTTCTTGAAGGGGCCGAACTTCTCGGTCGCCGCCTTCAAGGGCACGCGACTGACCTTGCGCGACTGGAATCTGCAGCTCCGTCAGCCGATCCTGCTGGCCGATGGGCGCATGGTCGTCTCGGTGTCGCCCCAGGAGGGTTTCCTGCATCAGGTCTCCGAACTCGACACGCTCGGTGTTGACCGGCCCGAGACGAAGTGCAAGCTGCAGTGAGGGAGATCGAACGCATGTGGCGCCGCTATCTGTTCACCGGGATGTTCGCCTGGCTCGCCGCCACCGCGCCGGCGTCCGCATACGTCGCCTACGTCTCCAACGAGAAGGGCAACACCGTCACGGTGATCGACACCGACAACTGGACCGTCACCAACACGATCAAGGTCGGCCAGCGGCCGCGCGGCATCGAATTCTCGCACGACGGCAAGTTCGTCTGGGTCGCGGTGGGAGACGACGACACGATCCAGGTGATCGATACCAAGACCCAGCAGATCGTCGACACCCTGCCCTCCGGTCCCGATCCTGAATTGTTCACCCAGGACGCCGCCGGCAAGATCATGTACGTCGCCAACGAGAACGATAACACGGTCACGGTGATCGATCTCGAGAAACGGACCCGGCTTGGCGACATCCAGGTCGGCGTCGAACCGGAAGGCATGGCTGTCAGCCCCGACGGCAAGATCCTGATCAACACCTCCGAAACCACCAGCATGGCGCATTTCATCGATACGACGACGCGCCAGGTCGTGGCCAATGTGCTGGTCGACTCGCGACCGCGCTTCGCCGTCTTCAAGCAGGACGGCTCGGAACTGTGGGTCTCCTCCGAGATCGGCGGCACGGTCTCGATCATCGATCCCGCCAAGCACGAGGTGACCGGCAAGATCACCTTCGCCATTCCAGGCCTGCGCAGCGAGGCGATCCAGCCCGTCGGCATCGGCATGACCAAGGACGGCAAGACCGCGTTTGTTGCGCTCGGCCCGGCCAATCGCGTCGCGGTGGTCGACGCCACCGCGCACAAGGTGCTCAAATATCTCCTGGTCGGGCAGCGGGTCTGGCACATGGACTTCACCCCGGACGAAAAGTACCTGATGGTCACCAACGGTGTCTCCAACGACGTCTCGGTGATCGATGTCGCCGCGCAAAAGGTGATCAAGACCATCCAGGTCGGGGAATTGCCCTGGGGCGTCACGATCGGAAAGCCATGACAGCAACCGACGCGCACATCGCTAATCAGCCTTCGCCAGCCTCTGCACCGGAGGCAGGCGCTGCCGTTCAGCCTGCGCTGTCGATCGACAATATCAGCCACAGCTATGGCCCGCGCCGCGCCCTGATCGACGTCAATTTCACGGTCGCGCCCGCCAGCTTCACAGCACTGCTCGGCCTCAACGGTGCGGGGAAAAGCACGCTGTTCTCGCTGGTGACCCGGCTGTTCGGCATCCAGACCGGCCGGATCAGCATCTTCGGCCATGACATCAGCCGGACGCCGGGGGAAGCGCTGCGGCTTTTGGGCGTGGTGTTCCAGCCGCGCACGCTCGACCTCGATCTCTCGCTGACGCAGAATCTGCTCTATCATGCAGCCCTCCACGGCATCTCGCGGCGCGAGGCGCGCCTGCGCAGCGCGGAGGTGCTGGACCGCATTGGCCTTGCCGATCGAGCCGGCAGCAAGGTGCGCAACCTCTCCGGCGGCCAGATGCGGCGGCTCGAGATCGCCCGCGCACTGCTGCACCGACCGCGCCTGCTGCTGCTTGACGAAGCAACCGTCGGGCTCGACGTCAAAGCGCGTGCCGATATTCTCGATCACGTCCGTCAACTCGTCACCGAGCAGGGCATTGGCGTGCTGTGGGCGACGCACCTGTTCGACGAAATCATGCCGAGTGACGATCTCGTCGTGCTGCATCAGGGCAAGATGCTGGCACACGGCCAGGTATCGCGTGTCATCGCGGATGCCGGGGCTCAGGACGTCAACACCGCGTTCATGCGCCTGACCGGTACGCAGACGCTCACCGGGAGGCCGCCAGCATGAGCAGCACGACGGTTACATCGGCGCGAAGCGGCTTCGCGCTATCGGAATACATCGTCTGCCTCAACGGCATCGTCTGGCGCGAGGCGCTGCGCTTCCTGCATCAGCGCGAGCGCTTCGTCTCGGCGCTGGTCCGGCCGCTGGTGTGGCTGTTCATCTTCGCCGCCGGCTTCCGCCAGGTGCTCGGCATCTCGATCATCCCACCCTACGAGACCTACATCCTCTACGAGGTCTATATCGCGCCCGGCCTGATGGCGATGATCCAACTCTTCAATGGCATGCAATCCTCGCTGTCGATGGTCTATGACCGCGAGATGGGCAACATGCGGACGCTGCTCGTGAGCCCGTTGCCACGTGGCTACTTGCTGTTCTGCAAGCTGCTGGCCGGCACCGCCGTCTCCTTGCTGCAGGTCTATGCATTCCTGCTGATCGCTTGGTTCTGGGATATCGCGCCGCCGACGATCGGTTATCTCACGGTGCTACCGGCACTGGTGCTGTCCGGCCTGATGCTCGGTGCGCTGGGCATGCTGATCTCGTCCGTCATCAAGCAGCTCGAGAATTTCGCCGGCGTGATGAACTTTGTGATCTTCCCGATGTTCTTTGCCTCATCGGCCCTCTACCCGCTCTGGCGCGTGCAGGAGGGTAGCCCGTTGCTGTACTATGTCTGCCAATGCAATCCCTTCACGCATGCGGTGGAGCTGATACGGTTCGCATTGTACAGCAAGATGAACTGGGTCTCGCTTGCAGTGGTTGGAGGCTGCACCGTGGTCTTCATGATCGGCGCGATCGTCGCCTACGATCCATCGCGTGGCCTCGTGCGCCGCGGTCCTGGCGGAGGCGAGGCATGAGATGGCCAGTCGAGACGTGGGCAATTGCGGGCGGCGCGCTGCTCGCCATCACGCTGTCGAACCATGCGGCGTTGGCCGCCGACCCGCGCTATCCGGACTGGCCATGCGCCCAGGCCAAGGTGCCTGAAATCTCGGTCGCCGCTGTCTGGGCAGGGCCGTCGCTCGATGACGCGGAAAGTAAGTGGAAGGACGATCCGAAGGTCAGCGCGCTGGTAGCAAAGCTTTCGGCGCGCCGTGTCCCGCTCGACGAGGCGGAGAAGGAGATCGCCAGTTTTCTATCGGCCGCTGCGGCCGACAAGACCAACGCCGGAAAGCTGCTGTTTGCCGGCCTGTTCGATACGCTCAACGCGCAGCGCGCGTCCATCATGAACGGATTGGAGCGCGTCATGCGCAAACAGCGCCAGGCGGCGGAGAAGATCCGCACCGATACGCTTGCGCTGCAGGCGCTGCAGGACGCGACGCCGCCGGATCAGGCCAAGGTCGATGAGCTCGGCAACCAACTGACCTGGGAGACGCGGATCTTCGAGGATCGCCGCCACGTGGTGAAATATGTCTGCGAGGTGCCGACCACGATCGATCAGCGCCTTTTTGCGCTCAGCCGCGCGATCCAGCAGGAGCTGGACTGACGCTTGCGGCAAGGCACCTCGGGTCTCCCCGGCAAATGTCCGAGACAAAAACGCCACACAAAGGCCCAGGATAAAGTGCGGAACCAACCGGTCCGCTTCCTCGTTGTCTCCAACTATGTCTGAGCTTGGGAGACACCGATGAGAGCAGCTAAGATCGCCCTGACCAGCCTTGCGGCTGCAAGTCTGGTCACGTCAGCGGCTTTGGCCCAGCAATCCATGTCGGGAATAATCACCAAGATTGACCGATTGGCTGGAACGATTGCCATCCAGCAGACGGAGTCCGGCACGGTCGGGGCGGCCAGCGGCGCTCCGGAATACAAGGTACCAAAGGGCCAGTCGCTCGAAGCCTTCCACGCCGGCGACAAGGTCAGTTACTCGACCACCGAGAGCAACGGCACCAAGACGATCGACAAGCTCGAGAAGAAGAAGCCGTAGCGGCCCACGGACGCGCAAAGGCCGCGGCCGTCATTTCTCCTCGCCGGCCCGCGGTTCGGGCTCGGCGGGTGCGAGCGGCAGCAGGGCACGCCCCCAACCGTCGGTTCCATCCGGATACCACGCGACGTTGCGATAGCCGTAGGACAGCGCGCGCTTGGCGGCATTCCAGGACATCCAGCAATTCTCCTGGCAGTAGATCACGAGCAACGTCGCGGTGTTGCCGCCGGAGGCATGGACCAGCCCGCGCTTCAGATAATCCTCCGTCGATGGGGCGAGCCCGCCGTAGCCGGTATCGGGCAGCCAGATGCTGCCGGGAATATCGTGGCGCGGCTTGTCACGCCACACAGTGCCAGCAGGCAGATTTGCCGGCCTCGGCGCGCGCGGCAGCACGTCGATGAAGCTGCCCGACTTCTCGCGCCAAATGGCCTCGGCTTCCTCCGTGCTGAGCACGCGCGCGCCTGCCAGCGTCGTGGGCACCGGAGCGCGGTAGTCCTCGGTGCGATAATCCGCAGGTTCCGCGGGACGATCCTGCGCATTGCCAGGTATGGCAATTGCCAGAAGCGCGGCGAGTGCGGCTGCGGACAGCCTGATCATGGCGACTTGTTGGCGGTCTCCGGACCAATCGGTTGATCGTGCTCGTCGAGCAGCGGAACGCCATAATCGAGCAGTATCTTGTTGATCGCCGGCTGGTTCTCCTGGATCAGACGATTGAGCTGCCGTTTCCAGTTCTGATCGGCCGCCCGCACACCCATCCCAATGCGATAGACAAGCTTCGGTCCCGTGGTCTCCTTGACCAGCGGTGTGACATGCAGCGGCGGATTCGACTTCTTGGCGTAGAATCCCGCCATCGGTCCCCATAGGATGCCGGCGTCGATCTCGCCCTTGGTCAGGTCGGTGATCATCGCCTCCGCCGAGGAATCGAAGCGCGTGTCGATCATCAGCGGATAGGGTTTCGCATTCCCCATCAGCCCGGCGATTGCCATATTTGTCGCCGGCGGCGTACCCGCAATGATGCCAATATGCTTGCTCTTCAGCCGCTCATCTTCCAGCGTTGCGACGTCTTCGAGTCCGCCGCCGGGCTTGGTGACCAGGGCGTAAGCCGTGCGGTAATAGGGATTGGTCCCCTGCGCGAGGTCGTCACCCTGAGGGAATCCCATGATCACGTCACAGCGATGCGACCCGAGCGTTACCCGCACGAAGCCCGTCGCCTGCGGGAAGTACATGTAGTCGAGCTTCTTCTGCAGCTTCGCGGCAAACAGTTCGCCGATCTTGTTCTCGAATCCCTCACCCTTGTCGTTCGAGAACGGCAGGTTGCGCGGATCGGCACAAATGCGCAGAACCTTGGGATCGACGAGTTCGATGGAGAGTTCGCCCTGATCGTTGACCTGGGCCAGCGCCATGCCGCGCCCGATGAAGCAGGCGATAACGCCGGCAAGCGCGAACAATGCGGGACGACATCCGACATTTCTCATCACGTGGTCTCCTCTCGATCGGATGGGTCGCCGCCATCCATAGATTGCCCGCCGCACCATGGCGTGCAACAGGAATAATCATCGCGACCGCGTGGCGTTGCTTGCTGCAATGCAAACCGGGCGCTCAAGCGTTCGATCTTGCGTCTCGGTGAAACCAAGGCGGAATCATGGTTCATGGCATTTCAGTGATGGCGCTGGTCCTGACGCTCGCTGCCTCGACAATAGCGCGGGCGCAGGAGCCGGAATTGCCTGTAAGCGAAGTCGCCCCCGGAATATTCGTGCACACCGGGGTCATAGCACTGATGACGCGTGAGAACGAAGGCGCCATCGCCAATGTCGGGTTTATCGTCGGTGGCAGCGCCGTCGCCGTCATCGACACTGGCGGCAGCGTCCGCGAGGGCCGCCGGTTGCTGGCCGCGGTCCGCAGTCATACCGACAAGCCGATCCGCTATGTGATCAACACCCATGCCCATCCTGACCACAGCTTCGGCAACGCCGCCTTCGTCAACGAGGGGACGAGCTTCGTCGGCCACAAGAACCTGCCGCGCGCGCTGGCCGTGCGCGGGCGATTCTATCTCGACGGCTTTCGCCGAACGATGGGCGACGCACTGATCGACGAGGTCCGCATCATTCCGCCGACTGTGCTGGTCGAGGATACGCTCAAGCTCGACCTCGGCGGCCGGACCCTCACCCTCAAGGCATGGCCCACCGCCCACAGCGACAACGATCTGACGGTGCTCGATGAGCGGACCAGAACCCTGTTCGCCGGTGATCTGGTGTTCCTGACTCATATTCCCGTGGTCGATGGCAGCCTGAAGGGCTGGCTGGGTGAACTCGACGAGCTTACGGCCATCCCTGCGCAGCGCGTGGTTCCCGGTCACGGGGCCGTGAGCGAATGGCCTGCGGCGCTCGCGGATGAGCGGCGTTATCTCGGCGTGCTGGCCGCCGACATTCGCGCGCTGATCGCGAGCGGCAAGCCGATCACGGCGGCCGCCGAACATGCCGCGGCGTCCGAACGGACTCGCTGGGAGCTCTTCGACGACTACAACGCACGCAACGCAACTGCAGCATTCTCAGAAATGGAATGGGAATAGCTTGACCCGTGCCCTATAGTGACGCTGCCACATTGGATCAGCGACCATGCTCCGACATCGCATCCGTCAGCTCCGCTTCGCCGGCATCGTATCGATCGCGCTGGCTGCGCCTGCCGCGCCCGCGGCCAGCACGGATGCCTATGATCCCTGGCCCGGGCTCGTCCAGGACATCTTCAACAACCGTCCGATGAGTGACGGCAGCGACGTCATCGGCATCGAGATGCCGGCGCGGGCGGAGGACGCCGCGATCGTGCCGGTGACGCTGCGCACCAAGCTGTCGCCCGGTGACAGCCGTCGCGTCAAGACGATCACGCTCGTGATCGACCAGAACCCCGCGCCGATGGCGGCCAAATTCACCCTCGGTGCGGACGCTAACGTCACCGAGATCTCGACCCGGGTCCGGGTCAACAATTACACCGACGTGCACGTTGTCGCCGAACTCAGCGACGGCAAGCTTTATGTGGCCAAGACCTATGTGAAGGCATCCGGCGGCTGCTCGGCGCCGGCGGTCAAGGACGCCGAAGAAGCGAAGAACCGGTTGGGCCAGATGCGCTACCGGCAGTTCGCATGGCCGGAACAGGGGCCCGCGAGCAACATCCGCGATGCCCAGATCATGATCGGCCATCCCAACAATTCCGGCCTTCAGATGGACCAGGTCACGCACCTCTACATCCCGGCCTTCTTCATCAACGAGCTACACCTCTGGCAGGATGACAGCCCGGTGCTCGCGATGGAGGGGGGAATCTCGATTTCCGAGGATCCCAATATCCGCTTCACCTATGTCTCGAACGGCGCAAAGCACTTCCGCGCCGAGGCCAAGGACACCGACGGGCATATTTTCCAGCATGAATGGAATGCCGACGCTTCCGGGACCTGACGTTACAGCCGCGAGATTCTACTGGTTTCCCTCCTCCTGAGGGGTGCCGCAACGGGGCCGCCTCGAAGAACGCAGGGCGCACATCGGGCTTCGCGGTTCGCGCGCTCTTCGCACCATGACGGGCTGTTAGAAGCACCTGACTTCGGCTTCCGCCTGCGCACGCCGGAGGTCGTTGAGCGCGTTCGTCGCCTGTTCGGACGAGCGGAACTGCGTTCCCAGATTGCCGCGCACCTGCGACATGCTCAATACCGTCTCGGCGGTGACGTAGCGCTCATAGGGGATGAGCGAGGCAACGACGTCGACCGAGCAGGAGCACTGGTCAAGCGTCTGCCGGGTCTCGCCATTGGCCTTCATGCAGCCGAACACGTATTCGGCACGCGCCGAGGTCGGATAGTCGTTGATCTCGTCGGCCCGCGCGCCCATGCCGGTCGCGGCGAGCACGGCCGAGACGGCGACAATCGGTCCTAGCATGCCAGCTCGTGCCATGGTCCTGCTTCCTCTTCTCCGGCCGCAGGCTATGCTATGAGTCGACGACAGAAAAGAAAACATTCGGGGAAGTGGCTCACGAGACGATGAAGGGTTCTGTTCGCATGCTGCTGGCCGCGGCCGTTCTGGCCGTCATGCAGGTCGGCACCTCCTGTGGCGCGGAGACCATCCGCATTGCAGCGCAGAAGACCGGGACACTGGCCTGGGAACTGGCGGTCATCCGCTCCCACGGTCTCGACAAGAAGGCCAATCTGTCGATCGACATCGTCGAGCTCGCAAGTCCCGAAGCCGGCAAGATCGCACTGCGTGCTGGCACGGCCGATGTGATGGTGTCCGACTGGCCCTGGGTATCGCGCGAGCGCTCGCTCGGCGCCAAGCTGCAATTCTACCCCTATTCGAGCGCGCTCGGCGCCGTGATGGTCCCGGCCCCCTCCCCGATCAAGACGCTCGCCGACCTCAGGGGTCGCAAGCTCGCCGTCGCCGGCGGCGCGATTGACAAGAACTGGCTGCTGCTGCAGGCGTCGTTGAAGCAGGACGGCATCGACCTGAAGTCGCAATCGACCATCGTCTACGGCGCCCCGCCGCTGCTCGCGGCCAAGGCGCTCGGCGGCGAGATGGATGCTGTCCTCAACTACTGGAATTTCTGCGCTGCGCTTGAAGCCAAGGGCTTTCGCCGGCTTGCCGGCATGGAAGACGTGCTCAAGAAGCTCGGCACCAAGGGACGGATTGCGATGATCGGCTACGTCTTCGACGAAGCCTGGGCCAGCGCCCACCGTGACATGGTCGCCCGCTTCATCGCCATGACAAGCGCGGCAAAGGAAATGCTTGCCACATCGGATGCCGAATGGGATGTGATCGCGCCGCTGACCGGCGCGCCCGATGCCGCCACCCTGCATGCCTACCGCGACCGCTATCGCGAAGGCATTCCGCGCCGAACGGTCGCCGAGGAGGAGGCCGATGCGCGCGTGTTGTACCGCGTGCTGGCGCAGATCGGCGGTCGCGAGCTGGTCGGGACCGCAGCCGAGCTCGACCCCGGCACCTTCTATCAAGCCAATCCCGGAGACTGAGGTGCTGCGTCTCCTGTCATTCGTGTTGTTCATTGCGACCTGGTGGATTGCCTCGCTCTTGATCGGCGAGGCGAAATTGCCGGCGCCGCCCGTGGTGCTGACGGCGATGACCGCCGAGGCGCGGTCCGGGGCGCTGTTCCTCAATCTCGGCGCGACACTGGCGCGCGTCGCGCTAGCCTTCACGCTGGCGATGGCGATCGGCTCGGCGATCGGCTACGCGATGGGCCGGGTCCAACTGGTCAACCGGCTCGGTGATCCCTGGCTGATCCTGCTGCTCAACCTGCCGGCGCTCGTCGTCATCGTGCTCGCCTATATCTGGGCCGGGCTCACCGAGGTTGCGGCGATCGCGGCGATCGCCATCAACAAGCTCCCGACCGCCGTCGTCACCCTGCGCGAGGGCGCCCGCGCGCTCGACCCGGCACTGGACGAGATGGCGACGGCGTTTGCGGTTCCGCGCGGTCGGCTGTACCGGCACGTGATCCTGCCGCAGCTTGCGCCCTACGTCGCGGCTGCTGCGCGATCCGGACTCTCGCTGGTCTGGAAGATCGTACTGGTCGCCGAGCTGCTCGGACGGCCGAACGGTGTTGGCTTCGAGATCGGCGTCGCCTTCCAGCTCTTCGACATCCCGCTGCTGCTCGCCTATTCGCTGAGCTTTGCGGCGGTCGTGCTGGTCATCGAAACCCTGCTGGTACAGCCGTTTGAAACCAGGCTATCGCGGTGGCGGCTCCGTGCAGCTTGACGTCAATATCACGGGCAAGAGCTTCGAGAACGCGGCCGGCAAGCGCCACGACGTGCTCGGCAACATCACCTTCACGCTGAACGCCGGCGAAGTCGGCGTGGTGTTCGGTCCCTCGGGCTGCGGCAAGAGCACCCTGCTCAGGATTCTCGCCGGCCTCGACCGCAACTACCAGGGCAAGGTCGCGCGCTCAGCGGGCGTTCGGCTCGGCATGGTGTTTCAGGAGCCGCGGCTGTTGCCGTGGCGTTCGGTCGAGGAGAACGTGCGGCTCGCCGCGCCGCATGTCGACGGCAGCAGGCTGGCGACGCTGTTCGCACTGCTGGAATTGAGCGCGCACCGCGGCCATTTCCCGGGCGAATTGTCGCTCGGCCTCGCCCGGCGCGTCGCGCTGGCGCGAGCCATTGCCATAGAGCCGGATTTCCTCATCCTCGACGAGCCGCTGGCTTCGCTCGACAGCGCACTTGCCGGACGGCTGCGGGACCAGATCGCAACGCTGGTCGCCAGCCGAAAGATGATGACGCTGCTGGTTACCCACGATCTCGATGATGCGGTCCGCCTCGGCGACCGGCTGTTCTTCCTGTCGGCACGGCCGGCCCGGATCCTCCACGTCGAAACGATTGCCACACCGCGGGCGACGCGAAGCGAGCAGGAGATCACCGAAATCAAGACGCGGCTCTTGCAGTTGGACCTTGCAAATATGTGAGGCGCGTTCATCCTTCAGGAAACTCCAGGGAGGCTTCTCGATGTCGCGTGCGTTGATCGTGGTTGCTGTCTCGCTGCTCGCCGGGCCGGGCCTGGCGCTCGCGCAAATCAAGGGCAAAGGCATCCGCCTGTGGAATCTGACCAGCGCGACGATTTCGGGCTTTGAGCTGTCGCCGGCCGGCAAGAACGAGTGGGGTCCCAACCAGACACTGAACGACAAGGACAAGGAGGTCGACCACGACGAGCGCCTGCGCATCATCGGCGTCGAGCCCGGCCGCTATGATGCCAAGGTCAACTACGCCGGCTCCAGGCAGTGCTTTGTCCGCGACATCGAGATCAAGGCCGACGCGGTGTTCTCGGTCTCCGACAAGGACCTGAAGGACTGCAACAAGTAAGCGCCTAGAGCGTTTTCGAGCGAAGTGGATACCGGTTCGCGTGAACGCGTCAAAACAAGAATCTAGAGCTTCGGTTCTGATTCAATCAGACCCGAGAAATGCTCTAACCCGCCGGCGTATCGCTGCCCGCGTCAGCGTGGTCGTTGGCATGCGGGTATTCGCACCGCCATTTCACCGCCGTCCATTTCGGGTGCTCGCCGATCCATTGCGCGATATAGGGCGGCGCAGCCATCGCGCATTGCTGCAGCGATCCCTGCCAGTCAAACACCAGGTGCTTCTCCTCGCAGGTGGTGGGCGACATCACGGCACATACCGTGACGATCAAGTCGATCAGGTTCATGTGCACTCCTCAAAACGTGCCCATCGCCAGATAATGCGGCGAAGTCCGCAATCACGCAATCCGCGGTTTCACAGCCCCGTGAAAGAACGCAGGAACCGGCCCCTAAAGCGAGGGTTATTTGTTTGACACGATCCTTTCGGAGAACCGCTTCAGACTTTTCCGGATCATGCTCTAGAAATTGACGCCGAACACCAGGCGTGCCTGGTGGCGCTCGAAGTTGACGAGGTCCAGCGTGGCGTTGCTTCCTGGGCGTTGCCCCCAGGCCTGGATGCCCCAGGCGGCGGTCAGGCGGGAGCTCTCCGAGAGCTGAAAATACGCGGTGGGGCCGATGAAGAGCGCCTGTCCCGCGAACGCATCGAGGCCGATCCCGTCATATTTCCTGAGGTAGCGCGCCTCGCCCCCGAGCAGGATGCCGGGCCGCACCTGCACCATCAGCCCCAATGCCGCGCCGATGGTAGAGTCCTGTTCGGCCGAGCCCGTCGCGGGCACGCGGGTCCATTCCGGCTCATAGCTCAGATTGAGAGCAGCCACGGCAACATTCGGGATCACCTCGCGGTCGAACGCCGCAGTGAATTCCGTGCCATAGCTGCGAACCACCGCCGCAGTCGTCTCGTCAACGCGATCGGCATGTGTCTCCATCGCCAGCGTCATGCCGAACGGCGCGGTCTCGCGATCAAGAAAGCGGTAACGGAGATCGACTGACAGGCCCTGCCAGGATAGTTGGCGGCGATCATCGAGACCCGGTACGCCGGCGATGTCATGGGCCATGAACGTCGTTCCGACCTCGACGCGGAAATCCTGCATCGGAACGAACTCGGCTTCGAGCTGCTGGCTCATCGCGCGATAAGTCCCACTATCCTTGGCGAAGCGACCCGTAGTCACGCTTTGGAATTCGCGCTCGCCGACGGTGCCGACATCCGATCCGATCATGAAGCCGAAGATGTGCTCGGTATCGATGCCTTCGGCTTGCACGGCAAGCGGCAACAGCGCGGCGACGATCGCGGTCGCAGCACATAAGGTCTCTGTCCACCAAACCTGGTTCAGTCCGAAAGCCATCGGATCGACTTAAAAACCCGCGCCCCTGCAAGGAGGCTCCACCCTAGCTCAGGCGTATGGCGGTAAGCAAATCTGGCTACGGGCGCACATCGGCTCGCAAGCCGCTCTCCGTGCCGATCGATGGTTTAGAACGGCAGCGCATTCGCTGCCGAAGCGCGGACGCCTGCCGCGGCTCGATGCAGCAAGCTGCACGAGCCGGGCAGATCGTCTCGACTCACTTGCGCGCTGCGCAGGCGTACATGTTGATTTCCATGCCCACCGGCACTTCGACGATCTTCGGAGTTTTCCAGGTCATTCGCGTGCTCCCAAGTAAGCTGGCGCGAGACTCGCGCCGGGGGCGAAAGCTAGGGCCGCCTCCAGCCAGGCGCAAGCCGACGCGATAACGGCTGACTTCGCTGCTGGACATGTGCCTTGACCGATGGCGCAGCCGGATCCGCCCGGGCGCAAGCGGTCCAGGGCAACGGCCGACACTGTTCCGTCAGGCCTTTTCCGGCTTCGGCCAGGCGCGGAGGCGATCCCTGTCCCCTGGCCATTTCGATCGTGTCTTGTCCAGGAGCGAAATCGCAATTTTTTTTGTCATGGCTGCAGCCGGAGCCGGACCACCTGCAACGAGCCCCCGCATGGTCAGCAGAAACGGGCGCCCGCACCGTTATTTGAGCAGGCGCAGCAACGCACGCCCGGCGCGCGAATTCAACTCCTTCGCGTCCAACATCCAGTCCTTGTCCGGGTCGGCCGCGTTGAAGCGCTGTTCGACGACCGCGAGATATTCGTCGAGCGCGAGCGCGGCGTCGTGATCGGGATCTACCGCAGCCAGTTCCTTCGCGGTCAGCCGCCCCTTCAGTTCGCGCGCGTCGAGCGTGCCGTCGTGATCATGATCGAGCCTTGCAAACAGGCCGGCGGCAGCCCTCTTGGCCTCGGCAAGATCGACGGTGCCATCATTGTCCGGGTCGAGCATCTTGAGCGCGCTGGCACGGCGGGACGCCGCCAGTGCGGGGCCGGACAGAACGGCTGCGAGCAACGCCAGAGCAACGGATCGACGCGATATCATCATTCGTCTCGTTTCGCTCGGACAGCGACGCGGAACATAGCCTACTCGTCGAGGCTGACCATAGCGGATTTCAGCGAAGCTTCGCACAGCTTGTACAGACCGCGGGCCGCTGTCGGGTTTCGGGTGGAAAGAAACAGCCCCTGTGATCATCTCGCGATGCTTCTCGATTGCAACGCACCATATAAGCGAACGAGGCCAATCATGTGCTGCATTGATCGGAACGCCTTGGGCTGCTTCTTCGCACTCTGTCTGGTCGCATCCGCGTCCGCCCAGAACGGGCAGCCTGCTCCAGTGGGACAGACGACCCTGCAGGGTACGTTGACCGGCAAGGAGCGGCTCGGCCGCAAATGGACGGACGAGCAGCGCATCGACAATTGCAACGTGCCGCCCGACAAGTGTGGCACCAAGCCACGTCCGACCGCCTGCCGGCACACACCATCGAGTTGATCCATTCCAGGACGGCTGCGAGCGGTCGCGCACCGCTGGTGCCGAGTATTCCACGGCGCGGTAAGCCGTCGAGGCATTTGTGGAAAAAACGAACGCTCGAAGCTTCGCTGCTCCGACAGCACGGCTTGGCGCGCGTTTCCGTATTGACGCGTTTTGCTTTCCAGCGGATGGTTGCAACTGCAACGTCAGGAATAGGCGTGCAAGATAAAGTCCATTGGGAGGAACGGATGAAACGCATTGCGCTGGCCGCAAGCCTCGTAGTCTTTGCATCGTACGGTGCAAGCGCCCAAACCACCGAGCAGTTGGTTAAGGGTGCGACTGATACTTCAAATGTTCTCAATTACGGCATGGGCTACAATCTTCAGCGCTTCTCGACGCTGAATCAGATCAATAAGGAGACCATCAAGAATCTGGTCCCGGTCTGGAATTACAGTCTCAACGACGACCGCAGCGAGGAATCGCAACCGCTGGTCTATCAGGGCGTCATCTACCTCACCACGCACAACGCGACGATCGCGGTCGAGGCCAAGACCGGCAAGCAGATCTGGAAGAGCAAGGTCGAATATCCCGCAGAGACGCCACGCATCGTTTGTTGCGGCATCATCAACCGCGGCGCCGCGCTGTACGACGGCAAGGTGTTCCGCACCACGCTCGACGCCAATGTGATCGCGCTCGATGCCAAGACCGGCAAGGAGCTGTGGCGTCAGAAGGCCGCCGACATCAAGGAAGGTTACTCGATGACGGTGGCCCCGCTGGTCGCCGACGGCGTGGTCATCACCGGCATCTCGGGCGCCGAATTCGGCACCCGCGGCTTCATCGACGGCTGGGATCCGGCGACCGGCAAGCGACTCTGGCGCACCTACTCGATCCCGACCCCTGACGAGCCCGGCGGCGATACCTGGAAGGGCGACACCTGGAAGCTCGGCGGCGGCTCGACCTGGATCACCGGCTCCTACGATCCGGAGTTGAACACGGTGTATTGGGGCATCGGCAATCCCGGGCCGTTCAATGCGGCCGTGCGCCCCGGCGACAACCTCTACACCTGCTCGGTGCTCGCGCTCGATCCGAAGACCGGCAAGATCAAGTGGCACTACCAGTTCTCGCCGAACAACCCGTTCGACTACGACTCGGTGGCCGAAATGGTGCTTGCCGACATGAATGTCGAGGGCAAGCCGACCAAGGTGCTGATGGACGCCAACCGCAACGGCTTCTTCTATGTGCTCGACCGCACCAATGGAAAGCTGCTCGCGGCCAATCCTTATGTGAAGGTCAACTGGGCCACCGGTATCGACATGAAAACCGGCCGCCCGATCGAGACCGACGTCGCCAAGGACGCGCGCGACGGCAAGAAGGTCACCGTCTATCCGTCGATCCTCGGCGGCAAGAACTGGGAGCCGATGTCGTACAACCCGCAGACCGGCCTCGCCTATGCGAACACGCTCGCATTCGGCGGCAGGTACAAGGCCGAACCCGTCACCTTCAAGCAGGGCGAGTGGTATCTCGGCATGGACCTGACTGATCCCTGGGAGTGGGGTGACGGCCCGCGCGGCCATCTCAAGGCGATCGATCCCTTGACCGGCAAGGCGAAGTGGGAAGCACCGAGCGACATTCCGCGCTTCTCCGGCGTACTGTCGACCGCAGGCGGCGTTGTCTTCACCGGCGCGTTGACCGGCGAGTTCGAGGCCTTCGATGCCGAGAACGGCAAGAAGCTGTGGCAGTTCCAGACCGGCTCGGGCATCGAGGGTCAACCGGTGACCTGGCAGCAGGACGGCGTGCAATACGTCGCCGTCACGTCAGGCTATGGCGGTGTCTACTCGCTGTTCTCTGGCGACGAGCGGCTTGCCAAGGTGCCGCCCGGTGGCTCGCTCTGGGTCTTCGCGGTCAAGCACTGAGCGCGGAGCGGACGTGACTGAAAGAGCAACTCTGTTGACGGCGGCGATCCTCGCCGCCGTCGCGACGGCCTCGATCGTGCAGATTGCGGCTGCCGCCCAGCAACCCAGTGCAATTGACCTTCAGGGTCAGGTCGACCAGGGCAAGGTGACCTACGCGAAGAACTGCTCGCATTGCCATGGCCCCAACATGGTCAACTCCGGAACCATCACGCCGGACCTGCGCGCATTCCCTGACGACAAGACGCGCTTCGTGACCACCGTGAAGCAGGGAAAGAACGGCAGGATGCCGCCCTGGGCGGACATTCTGACCGACCAGGAAATCGCCGACGTCTGGGCCTTCGTGTCGAGCCGGAGGAGTCCATGAGGGCCTTCCTCGCCGGCTCAGTGACTGCCCTCCTCCTTGCATTGGCGATGACGACCGCGGTGCGAGCCGCCGACGAACCGCTCAAGGTGTGCCTCGACGAGGATCTTCCGCCTCTCTCCGCGCATCATCGCGGCAAGCCCGACCAGGGCTTCGATGTGGCGCTCGCGCGAGCGATCGCCGAACGGCTTGAGCGGCCACTCAAGATCCAGTGGTTCGAAAGCAAGCTCGACGAGGATTCCAGCCCCTCGCTCGAGGCCAACGCGCTGCTGTCGGACGGCCGGTGCTCGCTGGTCGGCGGCTACGCCCTGACCAAGGACTCGCTCGTGGTGCCCGGCGTCAAGACCGCCAAGCTGCCGGACTTCGACGGCGCCACCCGGGACGACCATCGCCGGCGGATTCCGATCGGCGTGCTGGTGCCGAGCCAGCCCTACATCTATTCGCCGATGACAGTCGTGCTCGGCCCCAAGGCCAGGGACCGCAAGATCGCCGGCATCGGTGATCTCGCCGGCCTCCGGATCGGAATCGAGAGCGGAACGCTGGGCGATGCCGTCCTCATGACCTTCGACAAGGGCAAGCTGATCGACGATATCACTCACCTTGTTCCGGGCCGCAGCGATCTGCTCGGCTCGATCGAAAGCGGCGAGTTCGATGCGACGCTGCTCGACATGCGTCGGTTCGATGCCTACCGCGCAAGCCATCCTGACACCAAGATCACTGCGTCCGGATACTACTATCCGATCGGCGCCAATCGCGGTTACGTCGCGCTCGACAGCGACAGGACGCTGCTGGACACGGTGAACAAGGTACTCTCGGAGTTGCAGGCCGGTGGCAAGATCGCCGAGCTGGGTCAGGCGGCCGGCCTCACCTACCTCGCCCCGCGCGAGCCGATCATCCTCGGCGACGTCTGGCTGAAGATCCTGAACCGGTAGGACCGGACCACGCGTCGAGGCCGGCTACTTCAAGTAGTTCGCCAGGCTGAGGCTCTGGATCTTGGCGATCGCCGAGTAGGACGCGGTCAATTGCGTCTGGTAGGTCGACAGTTGCGCAGTGACGGCCGCGACGTCGACATTGGTGAGGTCGCCGCCCAGGGTTTGGGCGAAATTCTGGTAGTCGCTCTGGCTCGCGCTCGCCGTTTCGATTTGCGATGCCGCGGTCGAGAGCTTCGCCTGCACGGTGGACACCGCATCGAGCGCGCTGCCCGCGAGGTTCAGTGCCTGCGAGATATCGCTCGATGACAGCGATGTGCTGTTGCCGACGAATTTCAGCACCCGCATCACCTGCTCGAACGCCGGATTGTCGGCGGTGACGCCGTAGGAGACGGTCTGGTTGTCCGCGACCCGGACCGACGCGATCTCGCTGTCACCATGGTAGTAGCTGGTATCGGACGTCGTCAGCGATCCTGTCCCGCTCGAAAAACCGGTCAAATCAACCGGCGCCGTGTCGGTGCGGGCGCCGCTGAAGATGTACTGCCCGTCATACTGCGTGTTGAGCAGCCCGCCCATCTGCGACAGCGCCTGCTGGGCCGAGTTGATCGCCGAGGTTGTCGCCGTGCTGCTGCCGGTGGTGGCGGCGCTGAGCTGCGTGCGAAGCTGGGTGATGATGTTGGTCATCGTTCCGACCGCCGAATACATCACCTGCACCTTGCTATCGGCGACGTTGGCGGCGTCGATGTAGGACTGCGAACGCGTCACCGAGACCTGCAGGTTGATCACGCGCTCCGCATCGGCCCCATAGCCGGCGAAATCCTGAGATTTCTGCCCCGAGGATTCCTGCATCTGCTCATTGGCCATCACCGCCTGCATCCGCAGCGCGCTCGCGATCATCTGGTCCGACAGTGCGAAAGTAGCAACACGCATCACCATGAGCGCAGCCTCACTCTCAGCTTGCCGTCTGCAACGCAGTCATCAGTGACGAGAACATGCTGTTGATCACCTGGATCAACTCGGAAGCAGCCGCGTACTTGTTCTGCAGCGTGCTCAAATTGGCGGTCTCCTCGTCGATATTGACGCCGGACTGCGAGGACAGCGAGCTGGCATAGGTCGACTGTGCGGTCTGCTTCGCGGTATAGGCCGCCGACGCCTGGGTTGCCTTGCTGGCGACGTTGGCCACGATCGAGGCTGCGTAGTCGGTGAACGAGCCGGTCGTGGCCCCGAGCCCGCCGGCCATGGCGAAGCTGGTCGCCCCCGTCAACGTACTCTGCAACGCGTTGATCACGGTCGCCGAACCCGGCGACAGCACCTGGTTGCCGGCGGTCAGCGTAGAGGATGAATCGAGCGTCGCCGTCGGCAGCCCAGCGGCGCCGCTGAGGATGTCGCTGCGCACCGCGATGTCGGATGCGCCGGTTCCGGTCAGCAGATCATTGAGACCAAAATAATCCGAGAAGCCTTCGCTGGAGCTGCCGACTGAGCTCGTCATCTCGTTGATCGCGACGCCGTTCGCCGACCCGCTCGCCGAGATTGTCAGTTTCCCATCGGCATTGATCGACGCCGACAGGCCCGAAATGCCGTTGATCGCGGTGACGAGATCGCCCACCGTCGCATAGGACGACAGGTCGAGGTCCTGATACGATACCAAGTTGCCACTCTTGTCCGCGACCGCTATGCGTACCGTGCCGGTTGCCGCAAACGGCGTCGAGCTGCTGACGGTGGCCGTGCTCGTCAGGTTGGTCGGCGGTGGCACCGACGTCCCCTGGTTCGACACCGCGTTGACGCTTGCGGTGAGCTGCTGCGCGAGCTCGTCGAGCTGCGACTGTGCGTCCGGCAGGGTCTGATCGCGCAGCGTGACCAGGGCGCTGATTTTACCCGAGGTGATCTGCGAGGTGATGTCGACCCCGTTCACCGTGATGCCGCTGAAGCCGCTGGAGGGGCCCGCACTGTAGGTGGTGGTCGCCGTGACATTAGCCGCCGGCGTATAGCTCAACGGATGTGCGGTACTGTCCACCAATGCCTGCCCCGAGCCGGTGTAGACCTGCAGGTCGCCGTTCGACGCCGTGAAGTAACTTACGTTCGTCATCGATGCGAGGTCCTGCAGCGCGATGTTGCGCTGGTCCTCGAGGTCCGCGGTCGACTGTCCGGCGGCGGCCTCCTGCTTGATCTGCGCGTTCAGGTCGGAAATCTGCTGCAGGTCGGAATTGATGTCGCTGACCGACGAAGCGATATCCTGATCGGCGTTGGCGCGCAGCTTCTGGATCCCGCTCGAGGTATTCTGCAATTGCGTTGTAAGGGCATTGAGCGCACCGATCGCATTTGATTGCAGCGACGCACTGTTCGGCGTGCTCGCCAGGGACGACAGAGCCGTCTGGAACGCCGCCAGCGTATTGGCAAGCGATGTGCCGGTCGAAGAGCTGCTGGCGCTCGAGGTGCTGCCATAGAGCTGCTCGACCTCGGTCAGATAATTGTTGGTGGCATTGGCGGCGCCGAGATCGGACGTCGCCCCGACCAGCGATTTCAGGAGCAGCTTGTCGACGGTGCTGCTGATTCCAGTGACGATGACACCGGTGCCGACGCCTGCGGTGACAGTGCTGACCTGGTTGGCGGCCTTGTCGGTATAGCCCTTGGTATCGGCATTGGAGATGTTTGCCGACGCCACGCTGATCTGCACCTGCGTGGCCGAGAGCCCGCTGAACGCAATGCTTTGCGCGATGTTGAGCGACGACACGGCGAACTCCCCCTGGCGCAGGCCCGATCAGGCGCGGACGTTGGTACCGTACGAAATCGCCGAGGTAACGCGCCGGCCGCTGGCGCCATACGGCGACACGTTGGCGATCTGCTCGCGGATCGCCTGCATAATCGCCTCGATCCGGCGGTTGCTGGCGTCGATCGCCGCGCGCAGCCGCAAGACGTTCTCGTCCATGGCTACGCGCAGCCGCAAGATCCGCTCCATGAGCTGCTCGCGCAGCACGCGGTCCTGGACATTGAGGTTTGCCGTCTTGCCGACAGCTTCCGCCACGCTTTGCTCGAACAGGTTGGCCAGCCGGTTCTTCTCGCCAACCTGCTTCAATCGCGACGCCGGCAGGCCCTTGGCGAGCTCGACGTTCTCCTCGTTCACGATGGCGATCAGACCGTCGATCAGCGCGATCAACGCCTTTGCGCGCCCGTCGCCATCAGCGGGATCGAGCTTGATGTTGCCTGCCGGTGTCATGATGTCACTCCCGTTCCTGCTAATGTCCGCGACGCAGGGCGCGGATAGAGTGCGCGCCGCGTCCGTATGCGGTGATGGCCGTTGCCCGGAACATCGCCCGGATGATTTCGTCGTCGAGCCGCGCGCATTCGCGCATCAATTGGTCCCGCACTGTACCGATGTCGTCGAGCAGCGCGCAGAGCTGTGTCCGATCGTTCGGCTGCACCGAACCAGCTCGCGCCTGAAGCCGCCGAAGCCTGAGCAGCAGGCGCCTGCTCTCACTCGTTGTGGGGACTATCATCGCGACACCGCCGAAATCAGCGTGTCGAACATCTTGTCGACGGTGGTGATCACCTGCGACGCCGCCGAATAGGCCTGCTGCGCCGAGATCATGCTGGAGAACTGGCCGCTGGTGTCGGTGGTGCTCGACTCGAGCTCGCTGCCATAGACCGTTCCGGCACCGTTGGTTCCCGAGGTCTGCAGCGTCGCGTTGCCGGACTCCACCGTCGACGAGTACATTCCGTTGCTGCCCGCGGTCAGCCCGTTCGGATCGCTGAACGTCGCCACCGCGATCTTGTAGATCGCGATGGTCTGGCCATTGGAGTACGTGGCGTTGACCACACCGTTCTTGCCGACCGAAATGCTGCTCAACTTGCCGTAGGCAAGGCCGTCCGAGTTGATGCCCGTCAGGTTGACCGCCGGCGTGGTCTGGCCCGACGCGTACTGGGTCAATCCGTCGGTCTTGCCGACGGTGCCGAGATTGAGCGCGATCGTGCTGTTGGTGGCCCCGTCAGTCCAGCCGGTTACGAAGATCGCCGGTGGGCTCGGCGACGTCGAGGCGAGCGAGCCGTCGCTGTTGAACTTGATCGTCGCCGAACCGCTCGTGGTGCCGGTCGTTGTGCTCGAATCGGAAGCGAGCGTCGGATTGCCGAAGCTTGCGGTCCAGGTGTTGGCAGCCGTCTTCTCCCACGTGATCTGGATAGAGTTCGCGGTCCCGAGCGAATCGTAGACAGTCATCGAGCTGGTGAAGGTGGCATTCACTGCCGCATCGGACGGCAGGTTGGCCGCAATCGTCGTCTTGGTGGTCGCGCTGCCGCTGGTGGAAGCCACCTGCGTGTTGATCGGCGTCAGGCTGGCGGCCGAGGCGTTGCCGACGATATTACCGTCCGCGTCGGTGCGCCAACCCTCGAGGTAGTTGCCGCTGTTGACGAGATAGCCCGCATTGTCGGTGGTGAACGCACCGTTGCGGGTATAATGGGTCGTGCCGCCCGATATCGCATCGGTCGTCACGAAGAAGCCGGCCCCCTGGATCGCGACGTCGGTGGCGTTGGTGGTTGCGGACAGCAATCCCTGCTGGGTGATGTTAGCGCGGCCGGACACCGTGACGCCGCCCGACGTGTACGAGGTGGCGCTGCTCGACGCCGTCACCAGATCCTCGAACATCGCCGAGGTGGTCTTGTAACCCGTGGTATCGGCATTGGAGATATTGTCGGAGATCATCGCCAGCGACTGGCTCTGCGAATTGAGCGCCGAGATTGCCGAGGAAAGCGCGCCAGTGAGGCTCATGATAAAACTCCGATACGATCAGGACGAGACGCCGATGATGTTGGCAGCGCTGACGGGAACGCCGTTCACGAGCAGCGACGGCGTCGAGCCGGAGGCATCGATCCCGGTCACCGTTCCGGTCATCGTCGTGTAGTTGAGCAGCGAATTGCCGGCGGAGTCGGTCGCAGTCACCTGGATCGTGTACTGGCCGCCATTGCTGAGTTGGGTGCCGTTCGTGGTCTGGCCATTCCAGGTGAAGGTGTTCGAACCGGCGTTTCCGGTGCGACTGCCGGTCCACACCGTATTGCCCGACGAGTCCTGGATCGCGATCGACACGTTGGACGCCGCCGACGAGAGCGAGTAGCCGAACGTCGCCGAACCGTTGGTCAGCTCCGCTGTATTCGTCTTCGCTTCAACGGTGTGGCCGATATAGTTGACCGAGTTGAGCGTCACGAGGCTCGAGAACGAGCTCGCAAGCGACGTCATGCTGCTGTTGATCGACTGCTGCTCGGTAAAGTTGGCGTAGGACGTGAGCTGATTGATGAAGTCGGTCGTGCTCGTCGCGTTGAGCGGATCCTGGTTCTGCAGCTCGCTGACCAGCAGATTGAGGAAATCAGTCGAGCTCATCCCCATCGACGCGCTCGACGCTGACGTCGACGCGGCGGACGAGGTCGCGGCTGATGTGGCCGAGGATACGGTCATGACAAGGCTCTCTTCGCCGCGGGTTAAGCGACGGAACGCGTGTGAACATCGTGGTCGAGAAGGTCGTTCGCAGATGAAACGGATGACGCGCCGAATTCAGGCGCGGATTCATGCGTATGGAATCACTTGATTAACCGGCAGAATTTGCCGTGTACGTCGCGCAACGGACTCTCGTGGCAGCGTGTCATGCGCGCGCGGAGTGAAGCGGATCAGACGGGGCGAAGCCCGAGGTGATCAGAGCGACAGGCTGATCGGCAGGTCCGGCTGATCCAGCAACGCAGCCAGTGCAGGCAACAGGCAGAGTGCCAGGAGCAGCACAGGCAGGACCTTTCCGGCCGGCGCGGATTCGCCGGAAGCTTCGGCGTCCTTCGGCTCGTCCACGGGGGCGTCCGGCTCTCTCGGCAATTTCTCTGCCGCAAGCACGATGCGATCGACAAGACCGGCAGGCGCCCGGACCGGGCGCGCCTGCAATGCCCGGCGGACCGTGCCCGCCTCCTCGTAGAGCGCCCGCGCCTCCGCCGAAGACGCCAGAAGCTGCACGGCAGCCAGCCGTTGATCGTCGGGCCAACGGGACAGGTCGTCCCCCAGCCGGTCGATCAGGTCTTCGAATGTCGCAACATCCATCGCGCGCGCAGATCCAACCTCGTCGCCAAGGCCGTCATAAAGCATTCGCGAGACGCCGGAAATCAATTTCCGCCGTCATGACACCACGCCGAACATGGTGTCCACCGGACTGTCGCTTCCCTGCCGGAACGGCTATCGGCCATTCCGAGCCTCGGGCCCGGGCCACGCCGGCTGATTCGCAATCCGGCGGACGGTTCAGCCCCGGAGGGCTGATTCGGTCATGTTGGCCTTAGCGGCCCCGGCGGTCGCGTCGACATATTTCCAGGCGTCGCGGAGTTCCGTCAGGCTGGCGATGATGCGCCGGAAGCTTTCCTTGGCGTGCGGCCGGCCGTAAGTGCGCAGGCACGCCATGATCAGGGTGTTGTAGGTCCGGTACAGCCGGTCAGCCAGGGCACCGCCGCGGGTGAAGTCGAGATTGTGGCTCAGCCCGCGCAGGATCGCGGTGGCCCGGGTCAGGTAGTCATGACCTTCCTCGAACCGCTTGGCCTCGTGCGCCTCCTGCGCCTTCTGCAGCAGCGTGATCGCGCCATCACACAGCATCACCACCGCCTTCAGCGGCGGCACCGCCACCGCGGCGGATCGATAGGCATTGTTGGCGCGATGGGCCGTGGCATTTTGGGTCATCAGTTCTTGGATCCCGCGTTCAGGAGTGCTTGCAGGTAGCCGAGCGTGTTGTTCGCACTCTCGATCGCCGCCTGGTAGTTCGCATATTGGGTTTGCAACTGCGCCTGGTAGGTCGCGGCGTTGCTCTGGATGGTGCTGACCTGCTGCTGCATGTCGGTGTCCTGCGATTGCAGATTGGAGATCATCGTCTGCAGCGAGCCGGTGGTGATCGCGTTGGTGTTGGCAATCTGATAAATCTGTGCCGCCAGGCCCGACGTCGAGGTGACGGTGATCGATTGCGCCGTCGAGCCGGTGTAGGTGAAGGCCATGCCGGCATAGATCGTTCCCGCATTGCCGATGATGCTGTCGCCCATCACCGAGAATTGCGAGCTGTCACCATTGACCGACGCCGACGTCAAATTGCCGCTGGAATCAACCGCAAGGTCGAGCGTGAATGACTGCGGCGACGTCCCGGTGTTGACGACGTTGAGCTGGCTCGACGACGTGGTGGTTTGCGCCGACAGGAGTTGCGTCACACCGCTCAGATTCGTCGACAGCACGGTGGACAGGGTTCCGGCGTCGAGCTGCAGCTCGTTGTTCGAGTTGAAGGACAGGCCGAGGTCGGACATGGTCATGCCGCCGACCGAACCGCTCAGCACCTGCTGGAGCTCCGTCATGATATCGCGCATCGTGCTGTCGCCAAACAGCACCGCGCTCGACGATGCGGTGCCGTCCGAGTTGGTGGCGGACTGCGCGATGACCTGATCGCGAAACGCGTTGTAATCGGTCACGAACGTCTGCAGCGCAGACGTGATCTGGGTGGTGTCGGCGCCGATGCTGATGTTCAGCGTCGTGCCGCTCGGCGTCGGCTGCAACAGGTCGAAGGTGACTCCGGACAAGACGTCGGAAATATCGTTGCTGTTGCGCGTCAGCGAAATGCCGTCGAGAGCGAACTCCGCCGATTGGGCCTTCTGCAGCACATCGGTGAATGCGCCGGTCGAATCGGTGACGCCAAGCTTGTTGAGAACGTCGTCACCCGATGTCGATGAATAGCTGATGTCGGCCGCATCTTGGGTTCCGGTCAGCACCATCTCATAGGAGCCGCTCGACACCTGAACGATCGAGGCCTGCACATTGGTGGTCGAGCTTTGCGCGTTGATGGCGTCGACAACGTCCTGCATGGACATGCTGCTGTCGACCGTGATGGCGGCGCTGCTGCCGCCGGCCAGCCCGAGCGAGAACGTTCCGGCATAGCCGAGCGCGGTCGTGGCGCTCGACTGCGCGGCGCCGATCACCTTCTGCGCGGTTGCAAGCTGGGTGATCTGGAGCGTGTGGTCGCCGGTCGCCGCGCCATTGTTGACGCTCATCGACAGCGCCGAGGAGGCGCTGACATCGCCGGTCGAGGAGATGGTGGCCGCGCGCGTCGCGAAAGCATTGGTTGCGAGCGAATTGACGATCGACGTAGAGAGCGATGTCAGCCCCGACGCCAGCGTCGAAAGCTCGGTCTGCAGGGTCTGGTAAGCGGAAATCTTGGCCTGGTTCGCCGTGATTTTGGTCGTGATCGAGGTCGCCTGTGCCAGCTTGACGTCGACCTCGGCCTGGATCAGGGCGCTCCAGTCGATGCTGGTCGAATTGGTCGTGCCCGTGGTCGTGACATTGCTCGCCGAGTTCGCTGAACTCGTGCTGGCAGAAGACGTGCCCGTCGTCGCGCTGCTTACCGTCATCTCAACACGTCTGTCGCAATGGGAAACGGGCCGGCGCTCGGCCGGCCCGTCCCAGGTTGGCTATTAGCCGAGCAGCTTCAGCAGGTACTGCGGCATCTGGTTTGCCGCCGTTTCCGCCGACACCGCGGCCTGGGTCTTCACCTCAGCCGAAGACAGCGTCGCCTGCTCGGCGGCGATGTCGACATCCCTGATCGCCGAATTGGCCGACTGCAGATTCTGGGTCTGAGTCGAGATCGAGTCGGCACTGAAGTTGAAGCGTGATTCCTGGGCGCCGATCTCGGCGCGGGCGGACGACACGGTGTCGATCGCGGTATCGAGCGCCGACAGCGCGCTGGTGGCGTCGGACAGCGAGCTGACGTCGAGCGAAGTCAGGCCCAGCGAGGACGCGGTCAGGGTCGACAGGGTGATCGTGATGGTATCGGCGGACGTCGACCCGACCAGCACCGAGACGCCCGAGGAGAACACGCTCGAACCGTCCAGCAAGCTCTGGCTGCTGTAACGCGTGCCCGAGGAAATCGAGTCGATTTCGCCCTTGAGCTGCGAGAATTCCGAGTTGATGTAGGCGCGGCTGGAGTCGGTCACGGTGCCCGAGGCGGACTCCGAGGCCAGCGACTTCATGCGGGCGAGGATGTCGGAGATGTTGGACGCGCCGCCATCGGCGGTCTGCAGGATCGAGGTGGCCTGCGACGCGTTGGTCGCGGCCTGCTGCAGCGTGGTTATGTCGGACGAGATGCGGGTCGAGATCGCGAGGCCGGCGGCGTCGTCGGACGCCGAGGTGATGCGCGAACCGCTCGACAGCTTCGAGAGCGCGCTGGTTTCCTGCTGCGAGTTGATGTTCAGGTAGCGCACCGCGGCGTTGGCCGCCGTATTGGTCGAAATTGCGGGCATATAGAGCTCCTGTGCTGATGGGCATGGATGCCGCATCGTGAAAGAGAGGTGACGCGGATCCAGCCCCCGTCCGACCGATCAAACGGAGCGGCCGCGGGTGGTCAGGCGCGAAATCTTCAGAAGCCAGGCTTTATGGTTAGCAGTCGGTAAACGCCTTGCGCAGGTCGCGCTCGTGTCGTCGCAGCATCTCTCGCAACTGTTGCCGCCCGCGCTTCAACAGCGACTCCACCGCGGCCACGGTGGTGTCCATGACCTCGGCGATCTCGCCGTTGCTCATGTTCTCATGATAGGAAAGGATCACCGCGACACGCTGCTGCTCGGGCAACCGCTGCATCGCGACCTCCAGGAGATTGCCGATCTCGTTGCGCTCGATGACGCTGGAGGCGTCGAGCTGCGTGTCTGCGACCTCGGGCACCGCGTCGACATTCTCGGTGCGCGGCTTGCGGCGCAGATCGATGCAGCGGTTGCTGACCACGCGATAGAGCCAGGTCGAGAACTTGGCGCGGCCGTGCTGCCAGCGGCCGCGATGCGTCCACACCTTGAGCATGGTGTCCTGCACAACATCCTCGGCATCGGCGGCGTTGCCGACGATACGCAGCGCAATGGCATAAGCGCGGTCGACGTGACGCTCGACGAGCAGACGAAACGCAACCTCGTCGCCGGCGGCGAGACGGTCGAGCAACTCCTTGTCTTCGTCGTGGATCTCGACGGTATCGAGCGGGACAGCATCGGCGACCGCGGGAACGTCGCTCCATGGAGGCGTCGCCTCGTTCGGCGCGACCGCAGCACTCGCCGTCTCGACGTCGGTCGATGCCCTCATATCAAGCGCGTAGCTCATCCCCCACTCTCCAACCCACGCCGATGGTACACATCCCAGGCGGCTTCTGAGCGTTGAACGCAGAGGCTGAGCAATTCAGGCGAACTTTTTTCGTTATTTTTCAAATGCTTAGCTGGCGCTTTTTGCCGACCGCCCGGCAAAAGGTGCCGCCTCGCCGGCGCGCGCGGAAGACTTCGGCATGGTTGGAAGCAGTCGTTCAGCATCGCCTCGATTTCCGCAGCACAGATGATCGCGCCGGAAAACGCTGTGGTCACACGAACTAACGCCACTCGAACACAGGCATGCGCGCAGCATGCGGATCATCGATCATCGCGTGGTCGCTCGCTTGCATTCGATGAAAGCGACTAGGCAATTTTTTCCGAATCACCAACTCGACGTTATCGATTTTTTTGAATCTGTCAGTCGTGAAGCGCGCGTTCTGGAATCTCGCGGCAACTTTTTTTGAATCGACGCGCCTGATTTGTCGCAACGATGCGTTCAACGCATGAGGACTGGCGGGGGTTTTGCGCATGACGATCGTGACGCTCGACGCGACGCGTCGCGCGCGAAATGTTTCTGCATGTTCGTTCGATGTTTTCGATACATTTCTTTTACGCGCGTGCACGACACCGGATGGCGTATTTGAAAGGGTTTTTCAGCTTTCGTGCATTGCTGAAAAATTTCCGGATATGTCCGTCAGTTTCGTTCAGCATCGAATCCAGGCCGAAGCGCGTGCGCGCAAGCTCGCGGCGGAGCGCCGCGGCTCTGCGGAAGTCCACATCGCAAATATCTACAAGTACTTTCCGTTCAAGCTGTTCGGCCTCAACCGCGACGCATTGCAGGATCTCGCCGAGATCGAATTTCAGGCCGAGCTCGAACTCTGTCGCGCCAATCCGGAAATGATCCAGCAATATCTGGACATGAGGCGCAGCGGTTTTCGCGTCGGCTTCATTTCCGACACCTACTGGAATTCCGATCAACTCGCGGAGCTACTCCGCATCTGCAGCCCGGGGTTGACCTGGGACTTCCTCTACGCATCCTGCGATCATCACAGCAGCAAGAGCGAGACGCTGTTTGCGACCTATCTCGCCGAGCAGGGCGTCGACGCAGCGAATTCGTTCCACATCGGCGATAACGAGAAGGCCGACATCAAGGGCGCGCGCCGTCACGGCATCCGCCCGCGCTACTATCCGCAGGCGAGCGCGGCGTTGGCCTCGAAGCTGCAGCGCGAGACATCGATGTTCGAATTGCTGTGCCCTGCGCAGCCATCGCGGCTCGATCACGGCGCCCGCACGCTGCGGCGCGCGGTCACAGCGCAAAGCGCACAACGCTCCCCCGGCTTTCATCTCGGCGTGACCGTGCTGGGGCCGGTGATGGCGGCATTCGACGCGTTCATCGACGCGCGACGCACGGCTCTGGCCGAGCAAGGCGCGCGGGTCGCAGTCGGCTTTCTCGGCCGCGACGGATTTCTGCCACATCGCGTCTGGCAAGGCGGCCACGGCGGCAGCGGCGCTTATCTCGAGGTCAATCGCCGCGTCAGCCTGGTCGGATCGGCCGATACTCTCGAACCTCTCATCGAGCTGCTGAGCCGGGTGGTCAAGATCGATACAGCGACATTCGCGGATATCGTCAAGGTGCAACCGCCGGCGGTGACGGCATTCTTCGCGCAATATCCGGATGGCATCGCAAGCGGCCGTGATCTCGCCGACGCCCTGCCCGGTCTGATGGACACGAGCGAAATCACCGACATCGCCGCCGGCGTCCGCGCGCGTCTGCTCGCCTATCTGCGCGCGACGATCCCGGATTTCGATCGCTGCACCGACCTGATCCTCGCCGACCTCGGCTATTCCGCGAGCGTTCAGAAGTCGCTGCGGCGCATCTTCGACCGCGAAGGCATTCGCATCCGCCTGCACGGTGCCTATCTGCTGACATTGGACGATGCCTTTGACGACATCGCGGACGACGACACCGCGCAAGGATTGATCTCCGATCGCATCGTCACACCGCATATCAAGCGCATGCTGATCCGCAACGTCGCATTGCTGGAACAGCTTTGCTGTTCTGCCGAAGGATCGGCGCGAGATTATCGGGATGGCGCGGTCCTGCGCGAGGGCGACCAGCGCCCGGCCACGCAACTGGCTCTCGGCGCCGAGATCCAGGCCGGAGCGCTGAGCTACGCCTCGCGTGCCCGCGAGCTCGCACCGCGTTACGCATTGCGACCCTATGACGATGCGGCAACGACCGCACGCTGGACCGCCGCCATCCTCGGACGACTGCTGCTGTTGCCGGACGATGACGAGCTCCTGCTGCTCGGCGGCGTCATGCACGACGTCAATCTCGGCACCCAGGCATTGGCGCCGTTGCTCGACGCCAACTTCGTCAACAACTGCGTCGTCGCGCGCGGTATCGGCACGGCCTGCACGGCGCCGGCTCCGCCGATGTGGCTCGCCGGCAGTTTCGCGGCGCTGTCGCCATCGTACGGCTACCTTTACGCGCTGTTCGGCGCCAACCGCCTGCCGCCGAACGTATTCGGCGAGGCGCGATGCGGCACGCTGCGGGTCGGCCTGTTTGGCGGTGACGGTCAGGCCTCTCTGGAGGCCATCGACGTCTATCACAGCGGGCTCGGCGAGCTTCGGCTGCGTATCCCGCTGTCGCGCCGCATGGCCGTCGCGACGATCGCCCTCCCGCTGGCGACACTCGCGCGCCAAGGCATGCTCCATGGCATCGTCGTCCAACACGGCGAGACCATCGCAATGGCGGCCGAAGCTTCGGATGTGAAGCCGATCCACGAAGGGCGGCTCGTCTACGCAGGCATAGAGAGAACCGGCCGTAACTTCCGCGCCATCAACGACGAAGGCATGCTGCTGATCCCGGTCGATGCCTTCGAGGACGATATCGCGATCTACACCGTGGCCCTGACATCGCTGAGTCACGACCGCATTCTTGCAGTCGACGACGGCAACATCGACGGAGTCCCGGCGGCCACGCTCTCCTGGCGTGCGCCCGCGACGAACAGTCATTGATTTGTCCGCCTGATCTCGCCGCCCCGCACGTAACAGTTAACGAGGGGTGGGCGTGAGCATGACATCGGCTGACATGACGCAAGCGGAAAGCTTGCCGGACAATCTCGACCAGTTGTTGTCGTCGAACGGCATCCGCCTCGGTGCCGCCCAGCGCCGGCGGCTCGCATGGCTGGCGCAACGCCTCGGCGGCACCACTATCCATCAAAGCGGCTCGGTTCCGGCCCCGGATAGCCACGTCGTCATCGTCGTCGAACCGCCGAGCGGGCCCGCCGCCGAAATGCTCTATCGGTCGCTTCGCGCCAATTCTGCGGTTGTAATCCCCTTCGGCGAAAATCCAGCGTTCGACTTCCTTAAGTCCAAGCTGACCGACTTCGGGACGATCGGGCCGAGCCTCGATGGCCCGCACGAGATGTGGTGGGGCGGTCTCAACTGGCGCGCGATCGTGCCCGACGGCGGCTCCCGGACCAGTACGCCGCTGCGCGTGGTGTCCTGCTATCCCCGCGCATGTGGACACGACCAGGCACGTCGGCTCCGCGACAAGCTGGCCGAGTTCGAGATCGCCTCTGACATCGCACCGATCGAAACGGTCGACGGCGAGCACATACGCGCATCCGAAAGGACTGCCTTCATGCTGCGGATGTGGCACGAGCACCGCGAGCCGCTGCTCTTCATCGAGGCCGACGCAACGCTCAGCGAGCCGCCGCGGCTACCTTCGTGTCTCGATTGCGATATCGCGCTTCACAGGTGGAACCGGTGGGAAATGTCGGCTCGCACCCTCTTTCTCGGCCGCTCCCCCGCAGCCGAGGCGCTGCTGCAGACCTGGCATCACATCGCCAGCGCCTATCCGCAAGTCTGGGAAGGTTACCTGCTCGATCAGGCCTGGAGCCTGACCTCGTCGCAGGTGCCGCTCGATACGGTGTGGCTGCCACGCTCGTATCATGCGCCGGCCGAAGACCTTGGCACGCCTCGGCACACCGCGGTCGTTCACAATCTGCCTGTCGACAGCTCCGATCTCGGGCCTGACGCCGAATTCGGCATGGCGATGCGAACCGCACGGCGCGCCAGCCGCAGCGGCGGTCGCGACTCGATGATCGTGGTGAAGTCAGAGACGATGGCGAGCGACGTGATCACGGTGATCATGCGCGATATCGCAACCAGCGATGCGCGCGAGGTGGCGGCCAGCATCGAGGCCGTGACTGAAGCGTTTGCCGCCGATTGCGGCGGGTTCGGCCGGCTCGAACTCTCGCTGTGCTCCTGGCAGGACGATGTCCGCACGGCCAAGTCGGCAGCCCGGAGCGCGAACAACCGGATCATCGAGATTGCGCCGTGGCAGACGCTCCCTACCGACCTGTTCCGGACGGTGGGACAATCCCGGAATGCCGGAAGCGTCGTGGTCATGGCCGGACATCGCGGCTGATGCCGGCAGCAAATGATAGCGGGAAAGGCCACAGCACCATGAAGACCATCATCCTTCTGACCGGCGTCGCCAACCAGCAATTCGCGCTCCGCGAACTGTTGAAGGCCCACAATCCGGCCCTGTCATTCCGATGCGCGGTCACCGCCGACGATCTCGCCGCGATCGAGCCCGAGGTGCTGCGGGACGCCCGTCTGCTGGCGTTCACCACCGGCGTGATCGTGCCGCGCACGACCCTGGCGGCACTCGGCCATGGCGCCTACAACTTCCATCCCGGCCCGCCGCAATATCCCGGCTGGGCACCGGCGCATTTTGCCCTCTACGACCAAGCGCGCATGTTCGGCGTCACGGCCCATGTGATGGCCGAGCGCGTGGATTGCGGTCCGATCGTTGGCGTCGAGTTCTTCATCATTCCCGACAAGATCGGCGTGCGCGGGCTGGAGCAGATGGCCTATGTGCGGCTCGCCCATCTGTTCTGGCGGATGTCGCGCGACTTCGCCTGCGATCCCTCGCCGCCGAACGCGTTGCCGGTCACCTGGTGCGGGGTCAAGAGCACGCGGCGGATGTACCGGGAGATGTGCGACCTGCCCGCCACTATCAACGCCGCCGAGCTGGCTCGCCGCATCAGGGCGTTCCACGACGACTTCCGCGGCATCCCGCTGACCTACAGTCTGCATGGGATCCGCTTCCAGCTCGCGACCGCGCCGGCGCAAGTGGCGGCGGAGATCGCTTCGCCGCCGCTCGCCGCTGCATCCTGACCACGCGACGGGACGCGCTTCCTCTCCCCGTCCTTACGGCAGGGCTATCGCATATGCCGCCTTGGGCGGCTGCGCACGTCCTCGGCCTCGTGGTTCGAGACGCGCCGCAAGCGGCGCTCCTCACCATGAGGGTCTACTATTGTGCCGCAGAGCGAGACCTCATCCTTAAGGAGCCCGCCAAAGGCGGGCGTCTCGAAGGATGGCCGCAGGGCCCTTTTCTCCCAAATGCAATTTGCCCTATCCCTTGCGGGGGAAGGTTGGGCTGAGGGGTTGCCCACCGCAGACACAATCAGATTCGCGAGGGAACGCATCTCGCGATGCGCTCCGGCTTCTCCCCGTAAGCTGGGCGAAGCGAAGTGCGAGCCCGTCCCCGCGCCGATACGAAGTCATCCAGCTCGAGCGACAATCTCGGCTTCGCATGCTTGTTCGCGCGGCCCCGTCCGCTCGAGCTTAGAGTTGATGCCGAGCCGATCGAGCAGCTCGGCATCGCGGTCACGCTGCGGATTGCGCGTGGTCAGCAGCACGTCACCAATGAAGATCGAATTCGCACCGGCAAGGAAACAGAGCGCCTGCAATTCGTCGGTCATGTATTGTCGTCCGGCGGAAAGCCGCACCACGCTCTGCGGCATCAAGATGCGGGCGACCGCGACGAGGCGTGCGACCGCGATTGGATCCGGCCGCTCCGCGGTCGCATTGACCGGCACGCCCTTGACCTCGTTCCAGAGATTGATCGGAACGCTCTCGGGATGGGTGGGCAGATCGGCGAGCAGCACGAGCATGCCGAGGCGGTCGGCGACCTGTTCGCCCATGCCAATGATGCCGCCGCAGCACACCTTGATGCCGGCCTCGCGCACATGGCTGAGCGTATCGATCCGATCCTGTAGCGTCCGCGTGGTGATGATCCGGTCGTAGTGCTCCGGGGATGTATCGACGTTGTGATTGTAGAAATCGAGCCCGGCGTCGTGGAGCCGGCTCGCCTGGGCAGGCGTCAGCATGCCCAGCGTGACGCAGGTCTCCATGCCGAGGCCCTTGACGGCGCTGACCATCTCGCAGACCTGATCGAGATCGCGATCCTTCGGATTGCGCCACGCCGCAGCCATGCAGAAGCGCTCCGCACCGGCATCCTTGGCACGCTTCGCGGTCGCGATCACGTCCGCCTTGTCCATCAGGCGTGTCGCCTTCAGGCCGGTGTCGTAGTGAGCGCTCTGCGAGCAATAGCCGCAATCCTCCGGGCAGCCGCCGGTCTTGATGCTGAGCAGGCTCGCGGTCTCGACATGGTTCGGATCGAAATAGGCGCGATGGACCGTTTGCGCGCGAAACATCAGGTCGGAGAACGGCAGGCCGTAGAGGACTTCGGCCTCGGCGCGGGTCCAGTCGTGACGGATGGGCTCGGGATGATTCCCATTGCCCTGTGATGCGCCCGTCGTGTCAATCATAACGCTCATTCTCCGGTTTTCGGCATTCACGCCTCGGCAGCCTGGCGCGCCAAGGCCGATGCATCTGAGCTGGAGATATGCGTCCATTCCATGGCGCGCAGTGGCCGCAGCGGCCACCGCGTCGTATTTTCATGGCGAGGTATTATCTGCGGGTCTTTCGCCGACCCGCCGTCGGGACGCCCAGCGTCCGGCCAGGCCGGCTCAGGGCAGAATCGGCGGGTGATAGCTGAAGGTCGCCATCAGAATGGCGGCCAGCAGCATCACGATCGGGAAGTGGATGAAGAACTGCACCGACGTATAGCCGATCAGATCCTTCGACTTCAGCCCGAGAATGCCGAGCAGCGGCAGCATCCAGAACGGGTTGATGAAGTTCGGCAACGTCTCGGCGATGTTGTAGACCATCACCGTCCAGCCGAGATGCGCGCCGATGTCGTTGGCTGCCTTCATGATGTAGGGCGCCTCGATGATCCATTTGCCACCGGCCGACGGCACGAAGAAGCCGAGCAGCGCCGAGTAGATTCCGACCAGGAACGAAAACACGGTGGAATTGCTGGAGGCGCCGACGAACCAGTGCGCGATCGTGTCGGACAAGGTCGTGCCGTGGCTGTTCGGCACCTTGGTCAGGATCTGCGCGATGCCGGCATAGAAGGGAAACTGCAGCAGCACGCCCGAAACGCTCGGCATCGCCTTGGAGAAAGATTCGATCAGGCTGCGCGGCCGCCAGTGCAGCACGATGCCGAGAATGAGGAAGACGAAGTTGTAGGTGTTCAGCCCCGACAGGGTGATCAGCGGATTTCCGGATTCGAACGTCTGCCAGAGCCATCCGCACGCGAGGACGGCAATCAGGATGGTCAGGATCGGGCTGAACTCCAGCCAGTCGCCGGGGCGGGCCGGCTTCTTCGCCTCGATGCGATCGTCGCCGAGAGCAACGCCGAGATCCTCCGCCGTCTTGGCCTGTTCAGATGCCGGCGTCGTGAAATAGCAGATCACCGCCGATATCACTGTCACCGCCGCGACGGTGACCATATTCTGCCAAGTCAGGATGGTTTCCGAGAAACCGATCACGCCGGTGATCGGCAGAAGCGAGGCAGGAATGCTGCCGGCGTTGGCCTGAAGCTGCGCGGCCGACGACGTGATGCCGAGCGTGAAGCCGCAACCAAGCCCGAGATAGCCGGCGGCTCCGGCCGCGCGATAGTCGAGCCGGATGTCCGAGCGCCGCGCGATCTGGCGCACCAGCAGACCGGAGAAGATCAGGCTCAGGCCCCAGTTCAACAGCGACAGGAAGATACTGAGCATGCCGACGAAGACCACCGCGCCGCGGCCGGTCTTCGGCACACTGGCGAGCCGCGCAAGGAGCGCGGCCACCGGCGGCGACATCGCCACCACATAGCCGCCGATCGCGACCAGCGCCATCTGCATGGTGAACGGAATCAGATTCCAGAACCCGTCGCCGAAGGCACGACTGACCGCGAGCGGCGAACCGCTATGCAGGATCGCGCCGACCGCAACCGCAATCACCGCGATCAATACGAAAACATAAGCATCCGGAAACCAGCGCTCCGCGAAGGCCACCAGAGCCTGCGAGAAGCGGGCCATGATGTTATCAGCAACAGGTTTTGGTAAGGCTATGGTCTGGTCATGCGTTGCGTTCGTCATCAATCTAATCCCCCTTCTGGTGACGCGGCGACAGCCTTCAGGTCTGCGTTGGTATTCAAAGTGCGAGCGTGAGATCGGTCAGGGGCACGGCCTGGCAGGCGAGGCATTGTCCCTCGCTTCCATCGACGGGCGTGAGATGCGTGAACTGCCCATCGACGACCTGCACCGCACAGCTCTCGCATTGACCGACACGGCAGCCGCTCGGCAGCGAGACGCCAGCCGCATTCGCCGCGTCGAGCAGCGTCCCCTGCTCCGGCCCCCAGGAAAAACTCCGCTCGCTCTGAGCGAGCCGAATGGTGCGCGGAACGAGGTCACTCGAGACCGTTGGCGGCGACACAAAGCTTTCAGCAAAGATGTCGAAGCGCGGCACGCCGAGCGCCGCCACTGCCTCGACCTGAGCCGCAACGAACTGCGGCGAGCCGCAGATGTAGACAAGCGGACGCCGCGCCGACCATGGCTTGACCAGCTCAAGATCAAGCCGCCCCTCGTGCAACGAATCGCGACCAACCCGATCAAGTGCAAGCGGCGCGGAATAGAACGTCACCCGCTTCAGCTCGGGCGTGGCGGCTTCCAGCTCCGCGAGCCGCTGTGCAAAGGGATGCTCGCGGCTGCTGCGGCAGCCGTGGAGCAGCAGGATCTCGGGAACGCGGTCGGGCGGCGCAACGCGTTGCAACGTCTCGAGATGGCTCATGAACGGCGTGATGCCGATGCCGGCGGCGAGGAAGATCAACGGCCGTGGCCCCCTCAGTGGCGGCGTGAAGATGCCACCCGGCGGCTCCAGCACGACCTCGTCTCCGACGGCAAGACCATGCAGGCGATCCGGCATGAAGAGCGGCGCGTCGCGGCTGCGTGCTTCGTCAAGGAAGCGCCCTTTCACTGCGATCGAGAGGACGCCCAGCGTGCCACCCGGTCCGGTCAAGGAATAGGCGCGCTTCTCCGGAAAGCCGGGCAGCGAAGTTATGACATGCTGGCCTGGCAGGAAGTCCGGCAACGGATCGCCGTCCTGCGGCAACAGGTCAAACGCCACGACATTGTCGGCTTCAATGCGGCGCCCGGCGACCACAAACCGTCGCTGGCCGCTCCACACGCCGCGGCTTGCCACGGCGTCGCGCCTGATGTCGCAGACCGTCGCGCGCAGCGGAACGGAGCCGCTGACGGGATCGCGCACATCGTCGTGCAGCACGGCATTGATGTTGGGCGTGCGGCTGCCGACGGCCACGGAGCGATCGCGGCCGAGCGGCGGACAGTCCTCCCACCAGCCGAATTCCGCCACGACGACGCGCTCGTCGAGCGCGGCATTGAGGCACACCTTCAAAAGCACGTCGCCGCCGCGCGTCGCCACCACCGCCCAGTCGCCCTCCACAAGCCCGCGCGCTGCAGCGAGCCGCGGACTGATCTCGACGGCGGGATCGGGCGACTTTCGCCGCAGCGAAGCGACGTGGCGATATGACGTGTGCACGAACCATCCGCTCTTGGCCGTCGTGAGCACAAGCGGAAAGCGCTCGTCCGTCGCTGCCGCGAATGGGCTTTCGGCGGGTTCGACATGATCCGGCAAGGGACCATAGCCGTGCCGAAGCATTAGCTCCGAATAGAGCTCGACGCGGCGCGTCGGCGTCGCAAAGCCTGTCACGGTCCCATCGTCCCGTGTCACGGCGTATTTCTCGTCGCGGAAGCTCTGCGGGAAGCGCCGTCCCTCCGGATGGCGGCGCAAGTCGTCGACGCCGATGTCGAGCGGCGCCAACTGGTAGTTCCAGCCGGCCTTGATATCACCGCCGAAGAATAGCTCACCCATTCCGAGCTTCACCGCCAGCGCCGCGGCTATCTCGTAGTCCGCCTTCACGTCGCCGACCGGCTCGACTACGCGTGAACGAAACTGCACGGTTTCGACCGCCTCTTGCGTGATCTCAAATCCGATCTTGAGCGCGTCGCGCTCCCACGGCGTACTTGCCGGCAGAACGAAGTCGGCGCTTTCCGCGGTCGGGTTCATGAACATGTCGATATGAACCTGGAATTCGAGCGCCTGGAGCGCCGCGCGGTTTCGCTCCGAATGCCCCTGCGAGACCACGAAGTTGGTGCCGAAAGCGACCAGCGCGCGCACCCGGTAAGGCTCGCCATCGAGCACGGCCCTGCTGAAGTCGCGCGCCGTGATCCATCCCTTCGCGGGCGGGCCGAGCGGCAGTTCGGCAAGGCCGAGCGCCTTGGCCTGCTGCTCCGGCGGCAGGATGTTGTAATCGTTGAGGGCGCGGGTCGGCAGCGGGACCGGCCAGCGATTGCCGCCGGGCCGATCACAGGCGCCCGTCAGCGCATAGAGCGTCGCGATCGCGCGCTCGATCGCGGTCGCGTTGGTGTGCTGGCCGACGCCAGTCCAGGAGTGGTAGGCCAGTTGTCGCCGACCAGCGAACAGAGCGTTGAAGGCTTCGACGTCACCGATAGGAAGCCAGGTTAGCGCGGCGACACGCTCAGGCGTGTAGTCGGCGACTCTCTCCGCCAGCAACTCGAACGCAGTCTTCGCTGCGATCAGGCGGCCGTCGCGCGCGCGGATAGACAATGCTCCGCGCAGTTGGCCGCCGGTCTCCGGTGCATAGCGCGTATCGCAAGGCACAGGTGAGCCTGTTGCGTCGAGGCGAACGAAGCTATCCGGCGCGCCCTCCAGCCGCAGCGTGTCGGCGCGAAGAAAGCGCCCCGTCGCACAATCGACCAGTAGCGGCCCGTTGGTCCATGCATTGACGAAATCTACGTCGTACGCGCTGGTCGCGATGAGGTGATGAATCGCGCCCAGCGCCAATACAGCATCGGCACCAGGACGGATGCGCAGCCAGAGGTCCGCCTGCTGGCCCGACCCGTTCGGTTTGGGATCGACGACCACCACCTTCGCGCCGCGCCGCCGCGCGTCGGCGACCCGCGTCGCCTGGGCAAGCCAGGTGCGGGCCGGATTGTGGCCCCACAACACGATCGCATCCGCATTGTCGTAGTCGGGGAAGCCGATGCCTCGACCGAAGGTCAGGGCGTGGGCATAATCCTTGTGCCACCCGCAGATCTCGACCGCGTAGATGAGATTTGGGCTGCCGAAGCCGCGGATGAAGCGCTCGACCCATTCGAAGCTGTCCACCATCGGCGTGCCGCTCGGCGTGGTGACGCCAAAGGCAACCGCTTCGGCGCCGCTCTCGGTGCGGATCGCACCGAGCCGCCCGGCGATCTCGGTGAGCGCCTCGTCCCAGGACACCTCGACCCATCCCGGGTCGGCGGCATCACGCGGGTTCGTCCGTTTGAGCGGCACGGTCAGGCGGCGCGGGCTCGCCACGATTTCCGGCGCCGCGCGCCCCTTGGCGCAAAGGGCCCCGCCCGTTGGATGGTTATTTAATACCTCCACGCCGACGAGGCGCCCGCCTTCGACGACGCTGACTGCGCCACAGCGCGAGCGACAAAGCGTGCAATAGCCGGGTAGCCGTTGTTTCACGTTGGTCTCGCTATCCAGGTAGATGTAACGCATCTTTGTAATGCGTTACACATTTACGTCACACACTACTCGCCCGGTCAAGACTAAGTAATAATCAAGGGCGAATCGAAGCTCCCGAACGCGAGGCGGCCGCAACCATCCATGGACCAGAATTTGCGAGAGCAGGTGCTGCAGCGCGTGCGCGCCGAGATCATTTCCGGGCAAAGCGCGCCCGGCACGATGTATTCGGTGCCCAGCCTGGCAGCGAGCCTCGGCGTCTCCTCGACGCCGGTGCGGGAAGCGCTGCTGGAGCTCAGCCGCGGCGGGCTGGTCGAACCGATGCGCAACCGCGGCTTCAAGGTGGTGGAGCCGACACTGACCGAGTTGCGCAACCTGTTCGACATGCGCGAGGTGCTCGAGCTGCACGCAGCCGCGCTGCTCGCCGCCCATCCGCCGCAGGATCTTCCAGCGGTGCGCGAATGGGCCGATCAGATCGCCAAGGCCGTCGAAACCGACGACATCCAGCTCTATCTGGAAGCCGACCGCAACTATCATCGCGAATTCATCGCGGCCGCCGGCAACGACCTGCTGACCGAGATGGTGATGGGCCTGCGCGACAAGATGCGGCTCTACGGCATCAGCTCGCGCGCCGGCCTCGAGCGGCAGCAGGCATCGGTCCCCGAGCACTATCGGCTGATCGATCTGGCGCTTGCGGGCGAGGCTGCGGCATTGACGACGCTGCTAAGGAGCCACATCCGCTCCTGGGAGCCGATCTTCGTCGACGCGCTGCTACGCTCGAAGGAATACGCCCGCGAGCCGCTGTTGAGACAAGCGCGCACCTGACGGCGCGACCCGACGCCGCCGCTCGCGCGGCGAACCGAGCACGTTATCTTCCGATTCTAGCGGAAAATAAAACAGGCCCTTGACGGGCCATCACTTGAGAGTGGTGGGCGCACCAGGGCTCGAACCTGGGACCCGCTGATTAAGAGTTCAAAATCAGCGCTTCGCTGCAATTTCTGAATCCACGACGCGCTACGACGATGCTCGAGAAGTCCTTTGTTTATGGGCATTTCTCGCATAGCTTCGCAGTTCGTCGAACCCGAACCCCCAAACACCCCGGTTTGCCAAAACCGTTTGAAAAACCGTTTTAGTTGACCGCTCCCTCCAATGAACAACACTCGCATTCTCCTGAGCGACAAGACCATCGCTCAGTTACCTACCCCGAAGGACGGATGGTACCTAGCCCGCGACACCGAGTTGAAGGGCTTCTTCGTCGTCGTGGGGCGGAGGAAAAGGACCTTCACTGTCCAAGGCGACCTCCGGCAAGGAGGAAAGCGGTCATCTTCCATCAGAGTCTCTATCGGTGATACGCGCGAGTTGACGACCCGAACCGCGCGCGCGATGGCGAAGGAATATCTGGCCCAGATCAGCAAGGGACAGCACCCGAAGGCGACAAAGGAAGTGGGGCACAGTGGCTCCGTCCCGGTCGGAAATACGGTCGGCGCGACTGTTACACTCAGGCAAGCATGGCAGCGATATCTGGTGGCCCATCTGATCCGAAAGGGGCGTAGTGAGAAGACCATAAGTGGTTATCGCGACCATGTAGAACGTCTCTTTGCGGAGTGGCTTGATACTCCATTGAGCGAACTTGCGATGGATCCTGCTCGTGTTGCGAACAAGCACGACGACCTCACGAAGCAGAACGGTCCCTATATTGCGAATGGCAGCATGCGAACGCTGCGCGCAATTTACAATCACGCTCGTAAGACCAACAGATCACTGCCGCGCGACAATCCAGCAGACGCTATCGACTGGAATGAGGAAAAACGTCGCGATACTGGCATGGGCATCAGCGACCTGACCGAATGGTTCAGGGAGTTGGCCGCTCTTGAGAATCCAGTCCGTCGTGAATTTCATCTGCTCACGCTGCTGTCTGGTTCCCGGACCACCGCGTTGCAGCAAGTAAAGCCAAGCCACATCGATTTTCACCGCCGGACTTTGCATATCGAAAAACCGAAGGGTGGCAGGAAGCGAGCTTTTGACATCCCGCTCTCCCGCGAAATGATCCTGTGTCTCATTCGGACAATCCGATTCGGCAGACAAATTTATCCGTTGCAGTCGCAGAAATGGGTATTTCCCGGCGACAGCGCGTCAGGGCATCTAGCTGAAACAAAGGAGGATCGGGGTACACTCTCGAAATGGGGCAATGATCTTCGCCAAACGTTCCGCACTGTTGCATCGGCTGCTGGAGTGTCCGAATTCGATGCGAAGCTTCTTATGAACCATTCGATTCCAGGCGTGAACGCCGGCTACGTTACCCGACAGAAACTCCTCGAGGATCACCTGCGCGGCCAGCAGCAAGCTATCAGCACTGCTGTATTCTCCGCTCTTGGTAAGTCGCTCACGAAAGATTCCGATTTGGGAGCTTGGCTCGGCCGATGGGCAAGCTGCCGTGCAGCCAGCAGAGTTCAAACGAAGCCAGACGTTCCGAGCAACGAACAAGACCGAGCTACCTCCGCGCATACCCGAAGAGGCTGAACTCATATATCGTCGATTTGCCGCGCGCCTGCTGCTCTGTGAGGCGGCTTATCGAGCTTATCGACCGGCGTCATTGTTCGATTCCCTACGTTAACGCACCCAAGACATCGTCTAAGCTGGCTCAACACGGTTGCGTGAATTGCCGCATGATGCAGAGGCCACGGCCGTGTCGCAAGGCGTTGTATTCCGGCCAGCGAAGCGCTCCGTCAGACGAGCTACTACCCGCGCTGCAATCTTCGGCGATCATCTCGGATGATTGCGCCGTTAGCGAACTCGCACGCCGTCACGGCTGCCGTGTGCGAATGCCGCCGTTCGGATCGCCGGCCCATGCGTCCCTGCCACATTCGGGCTTGATCTAGAATCGAACTCGCGGTCGGAACGAACACTCGGCCCACGGCACGACCAAAGTGATTGAGCCCACAGCCGATCCCTTCAAGATCCGACGCGCAGCCGTGGACTTTTTACCATCTTAAGTTCGCGGACCGGCGGCCTCTGGGCCATTACAACCGCCTTACTTAGCCACATCCCTTTCCAACGGGCGCGACGTTCTCTGCCTGATCATCGGCTGGCCAGGTCATGAGCAAGGCCGCTGGATCCACCGGCGAGCCTCTGCCGGGCCGACCGGAACTGGCAGTTTCCAGCGTGCCGACCTGGGTTTATCTCAGAACCACAAACCGGAGAGCTTTCATGTACATACCACCGGCCTTTAGAGATGACGATCTCGATAACATTCGAGAGACGATCCGCTCCGGCCGTCTCGCCAATTTGATCACGGCTACGTCAGACGGACCACTTGCGACACCCCTCCCGCTCTTCCTAGACGAGACCGAAGGCGAACACGGAGCACTGTACGGGCACCTGGCGAAGGCCAATCCGCAGTGGCGTGCGGCCTCGATCGGTGAAGCTCTGGCGATCTTCATGGGGGCGGAGGCCTATGTGACGCCCTCCTGGTATGTCACCAAACAAGAAGCTGAATGTGTGGTGCCGACCTGGAATTACGTCGCGGTCCACGCCCACGGGCCGATTGAGTTCTTCGAGGATCCCGAACGTCTGCTTGCGGTCGTTACGCGGTTGACCAATATTCACGAGACGTTACGCGCAACGCCTTGGTCAGTCAGCGATGCCCCCGCTGATTTCATCGCCGCCCAGCTCTATGGAATTGTTGGCGTGCACATTCCCATCACCAAGATCGAAGGCAAGCGCAAGATGAGCCAAAATCGTCCAGCGGCTGACCGCATCGGTGTTGCCACCGGCCTCGCGGCGAGCAAACAGCCACGGGATCAGGAAGTGGCTGCCCTGATTCTAGCTCAGGCCTGAGGCGAGCGTAACGAAAATGTACAAGACCAGTTAGGAACGACAGCTGATGCAACGTCGGGTGAGTATCTTGGGTCTCCAAGCTTGGCCCTCATGCATGGACGTGTCCATGGAATCCATGGTCATCGGTCCAAGTTCGGCAGGCGAGACTCGAGCCTCGATTCAACGTACAGCCGAAATACCACAACATGACCAGTCGTCAGTTCGACACCTCCGCCCCGCCCGCCGTGCAGGTTCTTGTCCATGTTCCGACAGCGGCACAATTGTTGTGTCGGCTTCAGTACACCCCGCGAAAGCACGGGTTGATATTTTTCCAACGGATACTCAGCCGCTTAGTACGCACTAGCAGAGCTGGCACGACCATTGCTCCAGCAAAAGCCGACCTAGAGCATCCAAAGGCACGAAACCGGCAGGCAATCTCTCCTTTCCTAAATCCTCGTGTCTAGCTCTCGGAAGAAAGGTCAACGCGGTCAACGCACCTCTCAATCCCTCACTGGAGCCTAAACGTAACTGAGGCAGGTCCACATTTGTGGCTCGTATGCTCAGATGACACCCTTACGATCTGCTCGACGCAGACATATGGATCCAAACTTTAACAATCACGAGCAGACTTACCGCGCCACCACCGCTCTAGGTTCACGCATGAAATCCGCGATCGTATTCGACTGGAATGGTACGCTGCTCGACGATGCCAATGCGGTGTTGCAAACCGTCAATGCCATTTTGAGCCGGTTCAGTCGCGCGACCGTAGACATGCAAAGGTTTCGCGAGGAGTTTGAGCTTCCGCTCTCCGTTCTTTACCGCAATCTGGACATGTCGGAAGATGAAGTCGAAGTCGTGCATAGCAACGACAGCGCCATCTTTCACGACACCTACGAATCCTTGGCGAGTAAAGCTCTTTTACGGAAAGGCGCACGAAATATCTTGCTAGCTGCACATCGCCAAGCCGTTCAAACCGTCATTCTGAGCAATCACATTGTCGAACCAATTCGCGTACAGGTGCGAAGACTTGGCATCAAGAGTTGCGTCACCGAGATTTTGGCGTTTGAGAGCCGCGCAACTCAGTTTAGGAGCATGAGCAAGGAGGACCGGCTGCGCCTGTACATGCAGGCCAATGATCTGTCCGCCGAAAGAACCGTCGTCGTCGGCGACATGCCAATCGAAACGGAGATCGCCCGCAATCTCGGCCTTATCAGCGTGGCGATCACGGGCGGATTCGTTTCCGAATCGCGCTTGCGCGCCGCACGGCCGGACTACATGATACATGACCACCATGACCTAGTACCCATTTTGCAGAAACACCGCATTCTCAATTGAGTGATCGAAGGTCTGCCGTTGGTCACTATTGCTAATCACTGCTTCTTCGCGACTCCATGATATTGAAGGATGATGCCGGCGACCGAGCCCGTTGACTGTCCGTTCCAGTCGTCGGTTCTATCCGGTGACCGCACGATTCCTATTGCTCATCTCGGTCCGTAGCCACTCAGGCTCGATCTTTGCGACTGGCACAATGCTTGCTGCTGATCATTCGCTACCGAGGGGCCTAGGAAGCGAACCGCAAGCTTGGAAAATACCGCTATGAGCGAAACGGATTTGATCGATGATGTTATCCCGCGTACCGACGTCGTAAAACGAGCAGTGCGTATCGGCGCCGAGGTCAAAAATATCAAGCTATCGGGGGACTTGCCGAGCCGGACGATTGCAGCGATCAACAGCTTGCTGCTCGAACACAAAGTAATCTTCTTCCGTGGGCAAGGCCATCTCGATGACGCCGAGCAGGAGCGCTTTGCCGCTCGTCTAGGAACTCTAGTGCCGCATCCGATGCTCGGCGTTACCAAGGGAATGGCATCGATCCTCGAACTGGATTCCACCCGCGGCGGCGGTCGCGCCGATGTGTGGCATGCGGATGGGACATTCGCCGATGCCTATCCAAAGATTCTGGTGCTACGAGCCGTTGTAATGCCGCCGTTCGGCGGCGATACGGTGTGGTCGAATACAGCGGCAGCCTATCTCGATCTGGCGCCACCGCTACAACGACTTGCCGACGAGCTCTGGGCCGTTCACAGCAACGTTTTCGATTACGCCGGAATGGCTCGCGTCCGCGACATTGACAAGAAGCATTTTGACGAGGTCTTTACCAGAACGATTTTCGAGACTGAGCATCCCGTCGTGCGAGTTCACCCCGAGACAGGCGAGCGGGCGCTAGTGCTCGGCGCCTTGGTGCAGCGTTTTGTCGGCGTTCCCAAATATGACGGCCAGAAGCTGTTCGATCTATTCCAGTCTCATATCACCGCGCCCGAAAATACCGTGCGCTGGAACTGGATGGAAGGTGATGTCGCGATATGGGATAACCGCGCAACACAGCATTATGCGGTCAACGACTATGGCGATCAGCATCGCGTCGTGCGACGTGCCACAATCGACGGTGATGTGCCCGTCAGCGTTGACGGCCGAAACAGTGTCAGGCGGCTCAAGGTCAACAAACAGCCGCCTATCGACGTCGCTCAACACTCGCGAAGCTAAGAACTCGACAGAACCTGGTGAGCGCGGCGGTATCCCGGGAGACGCGGGTGCACACCTCCCGACAGGGCATCTCCACGCGCACTCCGTGTCGGGCTGCCGCGATCAAGTTGCGCACGCCCACTCGCCCGACATGCCGGCGGGCTCGGCCGTTGCAACGAGAGCGATCCGCTTCGGCTGATGCGGAGCATGTCTTCAGCAGTGGTCGACAGGTTCGTGAAGCGGTAGTGGACGACTATCCTTCACCAGCGACAGGCACGTGAGCTCCACGCTTCAGCCTGGAAAATCCTCGATCGGTGGCCATGAAGCGCGCCAACATAGGTGCGATGAGCTTGGTCGCCTCGATCGGCTGACCACCCTGACGTGTCAAGACTTCTGCATAGGCAATGAGATCACGGTGCACCGCCGCCGGCAATTCCACACTCACTTTGACCGACCTGTCGTCTGGGAGCGCTCCAATTTTGAGCTTTGGCATGTTTTCACCCTCTGTACGGTTCAAGAACGAGATCACGATGGACAATGACACGGACCGGGAACCCCGGCCGTATGGTCAAAGTAGGCTGGATATTCAGGCCGCGTCGAACCACCTGCTGTCCGGTTTGGCTCAGCGAATCGGCCGCGCCGTGGCGCAACGCCTGAACGATTGCACCATTATTGCTATTGGCGTCTGAACCCTCACCTAGCTCCGTGCCGATTGCCAATGAGGTCGACAGCGCCGCGGCTTTGACTAACTCACCCCAGTGATTGTCGACTTCATCTTCGAGGCCAGCATAACCTGCGGCGTCGGCACCAGGCTGTCGCTCGAGAACGATGGAACGTCCGTTCGGCATGATCAGCCGCGTCCATACGAGCAGCACGCGAGACTGACCGAAGGCGATCTGACTATCGTAAAGACCAATCAGGCGTGCTCCCTGCGGAACCAGCAGAAAACGTCCCGTTGGAGAATCATATACGTTCTCTGTTACTTGCGCCACGATTTGGCCAGGTAGATCCGAGCGAATACCTGTGATGAGTGCTCCGGGAACGACGGTTCCTGCCTGAACCACAAATGCTGACGCCGCTTTCGTGATGCGATCCGCGTTCGTGGTGCGGCGATCCACGACGGCGTTGGCGAAAGCAAGCTTTCTGTCCTGCGCGTTCAGCGTTAGTCCATCTTCATTGTTGGATGGCGACGTAGATGGAATCACGCGATCGCCGGTCGATTCGTTCGTTGTCGGATTTTGACTCCCTCGAACGCTTGTCGACACGAAGAGACGGCTGACACGCGCAGCTTCGTTCTCCTGGTTCTGCCGTTGCTGATCTTGGTCAAGTGTAGTCCCAAAGGCTGTTGGCGACTGCCCTTGAGCAGAAAGAATCGGACGACCAAGATCGCCCGGAAGCGGCGGCCCGAGTTGCGGCACCTGACGTTGGGCGGCAGCGTAGTCACGTGGTAGAGCCGCAATGCTATCAGCAATGCTATGATGGTCGGTACTATAGAGCTCTTCCGGGGAAGGGCCCGTTGTCTTGTTCTTCTGTAGGGCCCAAAACGCTGCGCCAGCGACGACCGTCAACCCCATCGCGCTGCCAGCCAGGAGAACCTTTCGAGAGAGTCGCGTAACGCGTGAATACCCCGGTCTGAGCCGAAAGGCGTTTGGCGTTTCGGCAGGACCTTGCATTTCAACAGGTGGACGATCGTCCGAAAGATTCTGGCTCATTATGATGGCCTCCCGTCGGTCCGAACAATTCTTACCTTCTGCTGATGCTCCCCTCCCAGGCGCAGTTCGGCAGCGGCGAACAGACGATCGACGATGAGCAGATTGCTGTAAGCACGATAGTTGACGATTTCGGACTTACCGTCCGGGCCAAGCACGAACAGTGGAGGCATCTCGCCCTGAACGATACCTTGGGGGAACTCTATGTAGACCTTGCGGCCGTCATCGTAAGCCGCGAGCGGTCGCCAAGGCGGGCGATCACCTTCGATCGCGTAACGGAAGCGGCGTTGTGAGGCGTCAGGCAAGGTGGGCGTTAGAGATAGTGATTGCCCCTTTCTTTGCTCTTCCGGATAGTACCACGAGATCAGCGGCATGTAGGGCTTCTCGCGGGAGCGGAGTTCAATGAGATAGGTCCGCCGGTCGGTGTTGATAACGAGGTTCGTCTCGATCGAGGAACGAGTCGGCTTGACCAGGACATGGACCCGTCGAGCCTCACCACTACCGCTCTCGGTATCACCGATGACCCAGCGCACGGTGTCACCGGCTGCAATCGGCCCGGAACCGACCAGTTGCTCGCCCTCCTCGAGTGCAATGTCGGTAATCTCTCCCGGCGCCGCGTAAACCTGATAGAGCGCGCCCGCACTGAAACTGTAGATCTGTGCGGCGTTGAAGTATCCTCGTCTCCGCGGTTCGACCCGAGCCGCACTATTCGCGACCTCGATCCTGCCAACCGGTTCGGCTTCTTCCTTGGTTCCTGCTTTCCCGCCAAGGGTTGGCTTCCAGGCCGGCGGAACGTGGAGCGGCCGCGACCGATCGTCGAAGGTCGCCGGCGCGGGCGGTAACGGCGGCACGTCGGAATCGTATGAGATCTCGGGCGGGATGAATGTTGAGCAGCCTCCCAACGGGCACACGAGGATGGCTATCATTGAGACCAGCGCACATCTGGGGGCGATGACTCCGGTCCGGCGTTCATAAGGTTGCCGCTTCATTGTCCGAGCTCCTTCGACCAGCTGATTGCGTTGACGTAGATCCCGAGCGGGTTCTTGCGCAAGCGATCGGCGTCGTGAGGCGTCTGAATGACGACAGTCAGAATAGCGGTCCAGCGTTCGGTCGATGCCAGCGATCCGTTCTCATAAGAACGCTGGATCCAGGCGACACGAAAACTTTCGATAGAGGCGCGGATCGCACTGGAGACTTCGACCGAGATCTGCGCCTTGCCGAGCTTGGCAAATGGATCATTGCTCCTGGCATACTCGTTGAGCGCGGCAGCTCCGCGATCGGTGGTGAAATCGTAAGCCCGCAGCCAATTTTGACGAAGGACGATGCCGTCTGCCGGCAGGCCGCGAACGTCTTCGATGAAGCGGGCTAGATGATAGGCAATCTGCGGATCGGTCGGCTCATAATCCGAGTTGGCGGGCGCAACTCTCTGTGCTTGCCCGATGTGATCGACTTCGACAATCCACGGCGTGATCGCTCCCTGCGTCGACTGCCAGACCAATCCTCCGGCTAGGCCGCACGACAACACCAGGCAGCAGAATGCCATTAGCCTCCAGTTCTTCGCCTGTATGCGAGCCGATCCGATACGCTCGTCCCACACTTGGGCGGCCTTTTGATATGGTGTGACTGGCGCTGGCGCTCGCCCGTAGTGAACTGAAGACCTTTTGAACATTAGCATTTCCCCAACAGAGCAGAGTTTTTGACCAACTAGCGCCCGCCCTCCGACAGATCGACTGAGCCGCCACTTCCCCCGGGATCACCTGACCGAACAGCGTGTGTTGCCGCCGAAACGCCCTGACTGATCGTCTGGGTGCGCTTCATGTGCCGTGCCCATTCCGGCGGGCTTTCGACCGAGCCCCCTGACACCTGGCCGATGGATTGGGCGCTGCCGCCCACAGCCGCAGCGAGCCGGCGTAGAGGACTCCCTGGCGCGGAGGTGGCAGCTTCGGCAACGCCGAGAACGCCGCCGCTCCGGTAGGCAGCAGCCGTTCCGCTTGCGATCGCGCTGCCTCCCCGCACAGCACCTGCGATCGCTCCGCTGGCGAGTCCCATGCCGCCGGCGGCGAGACCGGCACCCGCGGCAACAACGCCACCGGCAGCGAGGCTCGTACCGACTGCGGCGCCCGCCCCGAGCTGCGGGCCACCCGAAACCAGACCATTGGCAATGCCAGGCCCAAAGATCCCCAGCCCCAGCAGCGACAACGCGGCAAGAACCAGCGTCATTGCATCTTCAATAGTCGGCTGGCCGCCATTGAAGCCGGAGGTAAATTGGGAGAATAAGGTCGATCCAATGCCGACGATCACGGCCAGCACCAGCACTTTGATGCCGGATGAGACGACATTGCCGAGGACCCGCTCGGCGGCAAATGCAGTCTTGCCGAACAGACCGAACGGAATCAGCACGAAGCCAGCAAGCGTCGTCAACTTGAATTCGATCAACGTGACAAAGAGCTGAATGGCCAGGATGAAGAAGGCCATCAGAACAACGGCCCAAGCGAAGAGCAGAACGGCGATCTGAACGAAATTCTCGAAGAAGCTGACATAGCCCATTAGATTCGAGATCGAGTCCAGGATCGGCCGGCCGGCATCGAGGCCGACCTGCGCAATCTTCCCGGGGTGAACGAAATCACCGGCCGAAAGACCGGTCCCTGATGCCTTCAGTCCAAGACCGGCGAAGCTTTCAAAAACGATCCTGGCGAGACTGTTCCAGTTCCCGATCAGATAGGCAAAGATCCCGACAAAGAGGATCTTCTTGATGAGCCGCGCGATTACGTCATCATCCGTGCCCCAGCTCCAGAACAGACCTGCCAGCGTAAGGTCGATGGCAGCCAGCGTCGTCGCGAGATAGCCGACCTCACCTCCGACAAGACCAAAGCCGTTGTCGATGTAGCGGGTGAACGTTTCGAGGAACTGGTCGATGACTCCGGTGCCCGTCATTGATCACCTTCCCGTGGCGCAACGACCGAGGGACTGCCCTGCGGGATACGGCTTTGATCCTTTGGTGCGGACAATGATGGCGAACCACCGGTATCAGCTTCGGCGATACCGGGCGAGTTTGCCTTGTGACCAAAGAATCGCCGTCGGTTTTCGGCCCAAGCCCTTTGGCAGCGCTCGTAAGCGGGTGCTTGCTCCGACGTCACCGAACGGCAACGTGCCAGATCCGACTCGAGCGCAGTGTTCGCCTTCTCGTTCGATTGCGTCGGCCCCGCAACCTTGTGAGGCTCACGCAGTTGGATCGTGCAGGCAACGATGGCTGCCAGTCCGGCGATCGCCGAAATAGCCAGCGATAGTGCTCTAAAGGCCTTGAGGTCGGTCATCAGTGAAACATCTGGACGTTGGAGGACTGATAACCTTGGCCTTGTCTCAGAAACCGCCAAAGCTGCTCGCGCCCTTGGTCTTGGGCAGCGGCGCGCTGCGCGGATTCAAGCGATTGAGCCCTGCCCTGCGCCGCCACAGTTGCGGTCAGATCGGCGAGCTGCTCCGCCTCAAGCGCAAGGATCTGATTGCCGGCTTGCGTCGCTTGCAAGGCGCCACTTGCGCCCTGGCTTGAGCTCACGAGGGCCGAGGTCTGAATGCGGTTGGTATCGAGGTTACCCACGACACCCGCCTGCACACGAAGCGCGTCCTGAAACGCCGCAACCGAGTTTTGCCAGCGTGCTTGTGCACCTACAAAGAGCGCGGAATCGGATTGGCTGCTGTTCGTCGGCGCGTAACTGGTCGCGAAGGCCCGATCGATCTGTTGCACGTCGTAAGCGATACGCTGTGCCTGGGCCAGGAGTTTCTGGGTCCGTTGAATCGACGCCTGAAGCTGCTGCAGCGAAGAGTACGGCAGGCTCGCCAGGTTCTTCGCCTGATTAATCAGCATCTGTGCCTGGTTCTGCAACGAGGTGATCTGATTGCTGATCTGCTGCAGCTCGCGCGCTGCGGTCAGAACATTCTGAACGTAGTTGTTGGGATCAAAGACGATCAGTGCCCGCGCCGGTCCGGTAGCTGCAAATGACAATACGATGATGCTGATGACTAGGAATCTATGACGGATCATTGTGACTTCTCCAGATTGCTGAGACTGGGAATGAGATCCACGGCCCAACTCGCTTCGCGGTGCCGGAGCCAGGCGGCCACGAAGCCATCGCGGCCGTGCTCTGCGATCAGCCTCTCAATCGCCGCCTGGTCAGTCTTGGAGGATGCGGCCGTAAAGGCGAGCGCAACCTCGCCGAGACCGAGGTCGAACATGCGATTGCCGCGGCGAGATTGGCAGTAATAGTCCCGCTTCGGGGTGGCTCGGCTCAACAGCTCGATCTGGCGATCATTGAGCCCGAAGCGGCGATAGATCGCGGTGATCTGAGGTTCGATCGCCCGCTCGTTTGGCAGAAGCAGCCGGGTCGGGCAGCTCTCAATGATGGCCGGAGCAATGGCTGACCCATCGATATCCGATAGCGACTGGGTAGCGAAGATGACAGACGCGTTCTTTTTCCGCAACGTCTTCAACCACTCGCGGAGCTGACCGGCGAAATCCACATCATCGAGCGCAAGCCATCCTTCGTCGACGATGATGAGGGTCGGACTGCCGTCGAGACGGTCGCCAATGCGGTGAAATAGATAGGCAAGTACTGAGGGCGCCGCGCCAGTTCCAATCAATCCTTCCGTCTCGAATGCCTGGACGGAGGCCTCGCCGAGGCGCTCGAACTCCGCGTCAAGCAGTCGGCCGTAGGGACCGCCAAGGCAATATGGTTGCAAGGCGCGCTTCAGAGCCGTCGACTGAAGAAGCACTGAAAGTCCCGTCAACGTCCGTTCCGCGCGGGGTGCAGAGGCCAGGGACGTCAGCGCCGACCACAGAAGGTCCTTCGCCTCCGGCGTAATGTCGACCTTCTCGCGGGTGAGGATTGAAGCAACCCATTCGGTGGCCCAGCCTCTTTCGGCCGGATCGTCGATCCAGGCCAATGGCTGCAGCGCGACCGGCCCCGTCGCATCTTGCGACAGCACTCCACCAAGGTCGTGCCAATCTCCATCCATCGCGATCGCGGCCGCGCGGATCGAACCGCCGAAATCGAACGCGAAGACTTGGGCGTTGGGGTAGCGGCGGAACTGCAGCGCCATGAGCGCCAGCAGAACCGATTTTCCGGCACCGGTCGGGCCCACAATCAAAGTGTGTCCGACGTCTCCGACGTGAAGCGAGAAACGGAAGGGGTTCGCTCCCTCTGTTTTGCCATAAAACAGGGGCGGACCCTTGAGATGATGGTCCCTCGCCTCGCCGGCCCACACGGCTGATAGGGGAATCATATGCGCGAGATTAAGTGTCGAGATCGGCGGCTGCCGGACGTTCGCGTACACATGTCCGGGCAAGCTGCCGAGCCAAGCCTCGACAGCATTGATCGTCTCGATCATGCAGGTGAAATCGCGCCCCTGAATCACCTTTTCGACCAGCCGTAGTCTCTCATCGGCCGAACGCGGGTCTTGGCTCCAAACCGTCACGGTTGCCGTGATGAGGGCTTCACCAATCTGGTCAGCCCCCAGCTCCTGGAGCGCAGCGTCGGCATCCATAGCCTTGTTCTGGGCGTCGGTATCGAGAAGCGAGGACGCCTCGTTGGTCATCACTTCTTTGAGGATCGCCGCGATCGATTTGCGCTTGGCGAACCATTGGCGCCTGATTTTCGTCAGTAGTTTTGTGGCATCGGTTTTGTCGAGCATGATAGCCCGCGTCGACCATCGGTACGGAAATGCCAGACGGTTGAGGTCGTCAAGAATGCCGGGCGTTGTCGCGGTCGGAAATCCGACGACTGTCAACACACGCAGGTGTGCCGCGCCCAGCATTGGCTCGAGCCCGCCCGTCATCGGCTGGTCCGCAAGCAGCACGTCCAGATACATCGGGATTTCCGGCACACGAACCCGATGCCTTTTCGAGGAAATCGTCGAGTGGAGGTAAGTCAGCGTCTCCGAGTCATCGAGCCAAGCGCATTCCGGCATGAACCCCTCGACGAGTTGCAGAATGCGATCGGTTCGATCGACGAACCCACCGAGAACCTCGCGCGCGTCGCTGCTCGGAGCGCGATTACTGCCTTCATATAGAAGCCGTTCGGCTCTCGCCGCGTCCTCTACCGGTGGCAGGTACAGAAACGTCAGGTAATAGCTCGACTGGTAATGGGCGCCCTCCTCATCGAACTGCGCCTTCCGCTCCGCATCGACCAGCGCGGACGCCACATCCGGAAACGAGTTCAGCGGATAGACTCCAGCGGAATGGCGCTGCGCCTCCACGAACACCGCCCAGCCGGAACCCAGACGACGCAACACGTTGTTCAGCCGGCCCGCGACGGCGACGAGTTCGGCCGGTACAGCACTGTCGAGATCCGGTCCGCGGAATCTGGCTGTCCGCTGGAATGAGCCATCCTTGTTCAGGACGATCCCCTCATTGACCAGGGCCGCCCACGGCAGAAAATCGGCAAGCCGCGTATTCGATCGGCGATATTCGGCAAGATTCATCATGGAAGGCTCTAAAGGCTGAGATGAGCCGGAACCCGCAGATGGCGGCGCACGACCTCGACGAAGGCGGGATCGCGTTTGGCGGCCCAGACGGCTGCGGCATGGCCGATGGCCCAGAACAGCAGGCCCGCGATCCACAGACGCAGTCCGAGTCCAAGAGCCGCGGCAAGGGTCCCATTCACGATGGCGACCGCGCGAGGCGCTCCCCCCATCAGGATCGGTTCGGTCAACGCACGGCGCACTGGCGTGACGAACCCTGCAACTGGCTCGTCCATCAGATCACCATGCCGCCGCCGAAGGAGAAGAACGACAGGAAGAAGCTCGAGGCTGCGAAGGCAATCGAAAGCCCGAATACGATCTGAATGAGCCTGCGAAAGCCGCCGGACGTATCGCCAAACGCCAGCGTTAGGCCTGTGACTACGATGATAATGACAGCGATGATCTTCGCGACCGGTCCTTCAACCGACTGCAGGATTTGGTTCAGCGGTTGCTCCCATGGCATGTTGGAGCCCGCAGCTCGGACAGGTGAGCTCGCAAGCATACCCATCGCCGCTGCGAGCAGCCAAGTCGCGCGCGGCGAGATTGAAAATGGAAAGCTCATGTCAAGTCTCCTGCTGGTGAGAGGCTGTAATCGCCGGTCGCCCCAAGGCCGTCGACACGTGCAAGCTCGGTGAGCCGGCGGGCGGCGCCGCGCCCGGAAAGGACAGCAATGACGTTGATGGTCTCGGCGATCAGCGCGCGCGGTACCGTGACGACGACTTCCTGAATGAGCTGCTCGAGCCGGCGCAACGCGCCGAGGGCGGTGCCCGCATGGATGGTGCCGATGCCGCCGGGGTGCCCCGTTCCCCAGGCTTTGAGCAGATCGAGCGCTTCAGCGCCTCTAACCTCGCCGATAGGAATACGATCTGGGCGCAGTCGAAGGGAGGAGCGCACAAGATCCGAAAGCGTGACCACCCCGTCCTTGGTGCGCAGCGCGACGAGGTTCGGCGCCTTGCATTGCAATTCGCGAGTGTCCTCGATTAGAACCACGCGATCGCTGGTCTTCGCGACCTCCGCAAGCAAGGCATTGGTAAGCGTCGTTTTTCCCGTCGAAGTACCGCCGGCGACCAAGATGTTCTTGCGTGCGCCGACAGCCAGACGCAGAGCAACTGCCTGCTCAGGCATTATGATGCCCGCGGCAGTATAATCGTCGAGCGTGAATACCGCGACCGCGGGCTTGCGGATAGCGAAGGCTGGCGCGACCACGACAGGCGGCAAGAGTCCTTCGAACCGCTCTCCAGTTTCGGGTAGTTCCGCAGAAATGCGCGGCGCAGCGGCATGGACCTCGGCACCGACATGATGCGCCACCAGGCGGATGATACGCTCTCCATCTGTCGCGGAGAGCTGCTCACCGGTTTCGGTCAGGCCGCCTGGCAGCCGGTCGATCCATAGCCGTCCATCGGGATTCAGCATCACCTCGACGATTGCCTCGTCTTCAAGGTAACGAGCGATAGCGGGCCCTAGTGCACTGCGGAGCATTCGCGCACCGCGCGAGGTCACCTCCGATTGAAACGAATGGATTGCCACTGCCGCCCCCGCCGACCGAGGGCAGAACAAGCAGCGCCCTCAGATGGGGATGATTAGAAAAGGCAGAAATAGACCGGGATCAACAAGGGTGTTGCCGCGTTCGTAGCCTGGCGTATGAAAAGAAAGGTTGGGAGTGGCTCACAGCAGGTTCCGGACCCATGCCGTATACGATCATCCTCGAATGTGACATGAACCGCAAAAGATCGGCGTCACCATTCCGCTCCTTCAAGTGGCTCCAGGATGGCGGTGTCCGCCGACGGCACCATCGACTCGTGCCAGTCGCCTGAAGGCTCTCGCACGAACGACGGTGTAGTCGTCCGGCCAAGACGACGGATACTGGGCCAAATGAACCATGCCAACGCCAGCACCTGGAAGCCAACACTGGCACCAAATGCCATCCGGTAGGCGACCACTGGGTAATGGCCATCCTGCGGCAACCATTGCCCAAGGATGAGGCCAGTGCTCCATTGGACCACGAAGGCCCATCCAAAATGAAGAAGGTTTAAGCCGCCATTGGCACGGGCGCCAAGTTCAGTTGGGAAATAGTCGGCTATGATCGCGTAGCTGAGGACGGAGGCCGCTCCCACGACTGACACGACAGACCATGGTAACAGCGAAGGGAACGGCAGACGCAGAATCAGCGCAAGCTCCGCCGCAACAAACACCACCGCCAGTGCGGCAAACAAGACTTCGGTTTGGACCCTACGTCGACGCAACCGATCCGCGACGATGCCTAAAAGCGACGCACCAACGCTGATCCCTAGCGCCATAACGAAAAGGTGCGTGGCCAAGCTCGGCCGATCCAGTCCTTCCACGTCTGTAAGCCAGGGCGCCGCCCACAAGGCCTGGAGGGCCCAGGCTGATCCGACGCAGGATGCAGAGAGAGGCGCTATTCGCCAGAAGCGCCGATTCAGATAGATTTCTTTGAGAGCGCGCGAGTGAGAGTGCTGGCTCTGAGCCGGTGGACTGTCAGGAACCAACAGGTAGATCAGCGCGGCCACCCCGCCAGTTGCCACGGCCAGGAGTTCGAACAACCCCCGCCAACCTATCCAGCCCAGCAGGACGTCGGCAGGCGCGGTCGCGGTTACGGCCCCGAGCGAGCCCAGCATGACCATGTAGCCATTGACCAGCGCGACCCGCTCTCTCGGAAACCATACGATAATCGCCTTCAGCCCGGCCATCAAGGAGGCCGCAACGCCGAGTGCGATCAACGCGCGGGCGAGCAAGAGCGGGACAAATGCCGTTGATGTGGCAAATAAGCCCGCACCCGCGGCAGCAATTGACATCAGCCCGCTCTGAACCCGACGCGGTCCGAACCGGTCCAGGAGGGTGCCAACAGGAATCTGGGCAGCTGCGAAGACCAGGAAATACACCGATGTCAGCAGCCCGAGCTCTGCCGCATCGAGACCGAGGTCACTGACAAGTGGACCAGAGATCAGCGTATTGATCGTCCGGAATAGATAGGAAAGGTAGTAACCGGCCGCGAACGGCAGAAATACACCCGCGATTAGGCGCCAGGTCGGAAGGCGTCGCGCGATACCCCACATTTGACTGTCGAATCGATCGCCCTTCGCGCGTGGCGCGCTAGGCTCGACCTTACCGGCCGTCTCAGCAGAATTTGTTCGGCAGGTGCCGAAAATTGGGCTGCCGTCCTCCCGGACGGCAGCCGTTAACTCGGAGTTCGGGACCTCAGCGGCTATCGGAGGCGTCTCTTGATCGGCTGTTCTCGAACTCTTCGAAGTATCCTTCTGACTCTCAAGCAGGGATCCCGCGACGTTGGGCACGGTTAGCCCGCTGATCGTTTCCTGGATCAGTGATCGGCCGAGACGAAAGCGGCTGTCGACTTGCCCGGCGAGAACCGTGGGCCGGTCATGATCGATCTGACACGCTTCGCGCTGCTGCGACTGCGGCATCGGCGGGACGGTCAGGCGGTACCGGACGTGAAGAGCGGCAGTTTCGCCGATGATGCGGAGCTCGTGTTCAAGACGCTCAAGCTGTTTGCTGATCCGATCGAGATGCCCATGGGCGATGTCTTCGCCGCTTGGCACTGGATCAAGGTACCGTTCAAGAGCCGCCTCTACGACCATCCTCTTACCTGCGCTCGAGTGCTCCATTGTGGCCTTAAGCTGTTCGAACAGCTGCTCGGAAAGCTGGACGCATACCTTTCTTGTCATTGCGAACCTCACTAAGGAGCGCATCTCGTCAGCTGTTTGCGCGAGTAGCTCCGTCGAGCGCAGAATTGCGGTCTCTGCACGGTCGCGCAGAGTGCAAACCTAGCTATCACTCGGACTGGATGAATTGCCCCGTTGATACGGCGCCTCACAAAGGACAGGGCGATCGCTGCTTCAAGAGTGCAAGGCCCCTCATCGTAGGCGGGCGTGAGGAAAGAAAGGATCGGCCAGTTTTCTGGCGGGATAAGAACAGCTGACGTGAAAGGAAATGCCCAGGTCCATCAGTCGGCGACATCATCCGATGCGCCGCGCAAAATGTCCGCAGGGATCTCGCGCAAATAACTCTGGCCCTTCTGCAGGCGACGCCCCAAGGTCTCAACGAATCCCTCAAACCGCTCGCGGCCCTTGATCTGTGCGGCTGTCTGAGCCTCGTTCGGCAAGGGCGGTGTGATCGTCAGCCAAAAGCGCACGAACAGGGCCAAAGTCTCGGCCGTCACACCGACGTCACGCTCGAGCCTCTGCATTTGACGCGACAATCGGTCAAGACGGCGGACGAAGGCCGCTTCTCTTCGGTCAGCTCCGTCGGGCGACAGAAAGGAGTTGACAGCCGCCTCGACGATTGCCGAACGAGAGAGATCCTTGCGATCCGCAAGATCGGAAATCTGCTTCAGTAACTCGGGCGGGAAATACACGTTCATGCGATTGCGCATGGAACCTCACAGATCGATACCGTCGTTCGGGTCGAGAGCTACTTGGCGGACGACACCGCGCATCTGTTGGCAGAGAAGCCGGGATTGACGAACGGCGTCATCGTCGTCCTCGAGAACGGCGAACTCTTCCGCTGGCGTCACGTCAGTCGTCTCCTTGACGATGGCGATATGATCTGGAAGCTCAGGCTCGCGGCGAAGACCAGTGTTGGCGGCATCCGATTGGGTCTGCTCGGCCTCCACAGCCAAGTTGGTCGGCACGAGCGGCCTAAGATTAGACCAACCGTCCTCGCGCGAAGACCGCGGCAACCCGGCCGAATCTGGCGGCGCGAGAACTCGTTCCGTGAGGCGTCTGTCTTCGTAGTAACGTACCTTCTTGGCTCGGATCGGTGGCGTGCCCGCCACCATCACAATCTCATCGGTCGGAGGAAGCTGCATCACCTCGCCAGGCGTCAGCAGCGGCCTTGCGGTCTCTTGCCGGGAGACCATCAGGTGCCCAAGCCAGGGATTGAGGCGGTGACCAGCATAGTTCTTCATGGCTCGCATCTCGGTCGCGGTACCGAGCGCGTCCGAGACACGCCTTGCTGTCCTTTCGTCGTTCGTCGCGAAACTCACACGGACATGGCAATTGTCCAGGATTGCGTTGTTTGGACCGTAGGCTTTCTCAATCTGATTCAGCGATTGCGCGATCAGGAAGGCCTTGATCCCGTATCCGGCCATGAAGGCGAGTGCAGATTCGAAGAAGTCGAGGCGCCCCAATGCCGGAAACTCGTCCAGCATCATGAGAACACGATGCCGGCGGACCTTGGCCTGCAGCTCTTCCGTGATGCGGCGGCCAATTTGATTCAACACCAGACGGATCAGCGGCTTCGTTCGGGAGATGTCGGATGGCGGTACCACAAGGTATAGCGTGGTCGGACGATGATCTGCGATCAGGTCCGCAATCCGCCAATCGCATCGGCTTGTCACCTCGGCGACGACCGGATCCCGATAGAGCCCGAGGAACGACATCGCGGTCGAGAGCACCCCAGAGCGCTCATTCTCGGATTTGTTCAGGAGCTCCCGCGCCGTTGAGGCAACGACCGGGTGCGGTCCCTCCTCGCCCAAATGCGGCGTCGTCATCATCGCCTTCAAGGTTGCCTCGATCGGCCGCCTAGGATCCGACAGAAAGGCGGCGACGCCGGCCAGCGTCTTGTCGCGCTCTGCGTAGAGCACATGCAGGATTGCTCCGACCAGCAAAGAGTGGCTGGTCTTCTCCCAGTGGTTCCGCTTGTCGAGAGAGCCTTCGGGATCAACAAGAACGTCGGCGACATTCTGGACGTCCCGGACCTCCCACTCTCCGCGGCGAACCTCGAGGAGCGGGTTATAGGCTGAAGATCTGGCGTTCGTCGGATCGAACAACAGTACCCGGCCATGGCGCGACCGAAAGCCAGCCGTCAGTTGCCAGTTTTCGCCCTTAATGTCGTGTACGATCACTGACTCTGGCCAGGTCAGCAGCGATGGAACTACGAGGCCGACGCCCTTGCCCGAACGGGTCGGCGCAAAGCAAAGCACGTGTTCCGGTCCGTCGTGGCGGAGGTAGTCCTTGGCAAGCCTACCGAGAACGACCCCGTCAACACCTACCAGCCCGGCCTTCCTCACCTCGTTCGGGTCCGCCCACCGCGCCGATCCATAGGTCTCTACATCCTTGGCTTCGCGTGCCCGCCAGACCGACATCCCGATGGCGACCGCGATCGAAAAAAGACTCCCCGACGCGGCGATGTAGGCGCCTTCCACGAAGATGCTGGGCGCATAGGCATCGTAGACAAACCACCACCAGAAGAAGGCATGTGGGTAGTAGAGCGGAAAGCCATGTACCGTGAACCACGGTTGCCCCAGCTCTGGCTGGTAGGCCAACCGCCAGGCGGTCCACTGTGTGGCTCCCCAGATTGCGAGGAGCACGATCGTTCCCACGATGATGATCTGTCCCCATAGAATCTTGGTTCCGGACATGCTGAGTGCTCTTACTTCTGTTCGGGCCGGATCACGTCGGACTAGAGTCCAAGATCTCGTTTCCGACCGAAGCTCCATTCGATGCCACCGGCGTCTTTGGCGGTACCGGTGACATGTCGGCCGATCCTTTTCTCGAGCTCGCGCGACCAAGGCACGAGCTGAAAGCCCAACCCGTCGTCGATCATTGCAAAGCGGCCTGAGGTCATCGTCACACGCTGCCGGTACGTGCCCGACACTTGCTCACCGACGGCCGCCTTCCGTTGCGGCAATCCCGTCTCGGCAGCGATCCTAGATCCGACTGCATCGAGTTCTCGACGGCGCAAGGTATTCAAGAGATCGCGCTGGAAAATGATGCGTTGGCCCTGCCGTCTTCCTAACCCTGTTGCGGCGAGATGCTCAGCTCTGGCCTGCATCGCGTCCCGCGCCTCGCGGCCGAACCCACTGAGCGCAAGTGGCATGGGTTCTCGCTCGACAAGGCGATGGTCAAGCCAGGTCGCACCTTGCGCCTTGATCTGAGCCGCGAGGTCGAAATCCGATCGGTTCGCAAGCAGTCGCGTCGGCTGCAGTTCCTCGGCAGCTCCAAATTCCCGGATCTCGACAATCCCTCCGACTGGCGGCGCATGTTCGAAGGCCTCAACACCTCTAAAGCGAACGTGATGGACACGGCCGTCAGTGGCATCGATCAACGCATATGCCTCACCGGTCAGCTCGTTGTGAAGTCCCGTTCCGACCAGCCGTCCGAGGATCGGCGCTGAAGATTTTTCGCCCTCGATAACGAAGTCGGCAACGCTGCGCTCTTGCCCACGCTCCACATAGGCGCGATGCATGGTCTTGATGATGTCACCGCGCATGCCGAGATCGCGGAGGTGGCGCTCGACTTCAAGCCCCACCATCCATTCGCCGGGGGAGGCCGAGGAGGCCAGCCCCATTTTTTGGAGATGCTGGAGGCGCCCGATCATGAGGCGACGGACTTCGGGATCGAAGGTAGCAGGATTGTCAGGACGGAGGTCGATGTAGCCCGTTTCATCGGCGGCGAGGCGAATTTCGCGATCAAGCCGCGTCCAGCGCTCGGCGGAAACCTCCCGTTCAAGAGCATTGCGAACCTCGTGCTCCGGTTTGGGTCCGAGCTCAATCGAGACCAGCTCTTCGGCACGCGAGCGCAAACCGCGACTGATGTAGTCGCGGGAGATCACGAGATCGCCGCCTGTCTCGTCCACCCCACGAATAAGCAGATGGATGTGAGGATTGTCTGTGTTCCAGTGATCGACGGCGATCCATTCGAGCCGGGTGCCTAAATCCGGTTCCATATGCTTGGCCAGGTCACGCGTGAATGATTTGAGGTCGGTCAGGTCGCTGGCGTCCTCCGGCGAGATGATGAAGCGAAAATGATGCCGGTCCTCCTTGCATCGGGCAGCGAAGCTAGCACCATCGACGTGATCGCTCTGCGCATCGAACATCGCGGCCTCTTGCCCGCTTCGGCTCACGCCGTCGCGCTTCAAATAGACGAGATGAGCGTTCAGCGACGCAGATCGGAACGCACGTCCCTGATGACGCACCACGCGCGCTTTCACTGTGACGCGACGCGTCGGGCTGAACAGGCGATCACGGCTGAAATGGGTTCGGCCGCGCCCGAACGTCGAGCGTCCGCGACCTGAAGCGCACCGATAGACCCCTGCGTGAGTCGAGGTGTGGCCAGCCCTCATTGCCGCACGCAGCACCTGGTTGATGAAGCTCTTCTGCTTTGGCGCCCGTGTGCTGCGGATTCGTCCCGGTCGGATGCGGAGATCGCTATCGCGCGCAATCATGTCAGGTCCTCCGCCGATGCAAGAAAGCCAGGAGTGCCGAAGGCAGTCTTGAATTTGCTCGTGAATTCGAAAGGCGCGGCACGCGTCACGACCGGCCGGCACGGAAGAACGCATGCCATGACAATGGCTTGCGGCTTGACGGGCGAGCCCCTTTTATCTTGCCGTCGTGCTGTCGTGCGGTAAGCGTCCGAATCCTGCACGACTTTCCGAGAGTGCGTAGTCGTTCCATATCGGGTTCCTTGCTGCATTGGAGGATCTCCGGTGGGTATGGAATATTTCAAGAACGACGCGCGTCGTTCTTTTTGGTCGGTACACGTTGAAGCGTGGCGGCGAAGCGGTCTCAGCAAGCGCAAATATTGTCGTCAGCATCGTCTCAGTGGCGGTACATTCGATCGCTGGCTGCGGCATCTGATCGACGCTGAAACGCTGAAAATACGCGCGGAATTGCGTCGCGAAGAACGTCGAGAGCGGCTCCGCAAGAAGCGGAGTCCGGTGTCGAAGGACCAGCGCTGCAGAGCCGTCCAAGCGTTCTGGGCAATGCACGTTGAAGCGATGAGGTGGACCGCCGCTGCGCACGTCGGCCTTGCAGACATTGGTCGGGATGGAGGAATGGTCCCTCAATTGATCGAACAGAGGAATGGCGCGCTGGCCACATGAAACACGCACGATCACTCCTCCCACGTCCACATGGGAAAGGCACGGCCGATGACAGCCGATGCGGGCAGAAAACCAAAATACCGGCCATCGAGTGAATCATCCGACTGCCAATTCATGAGAAAGAGTTCGGCGTCCCCGACCACGCGGCACCCGTCCCACTTGGGCAGCGGTCGGCCGCGCCTGTCGCGATCCCTCGCCTCGCCCACCGCAATCCCGTCGACCGAAATCGTGAGTCCGGTTCTGCAGACCGTCTGTCCTGGAACCGCTAGCACGCGTTTGAGCATCGGGACGCCCGAGGGCAGATAGCCGTTCAGGTCGAGAAAGGTCGCGAGCGGCTCCGGCGGCAGAACGGCGACCAGCTCCGTGACGAAGAGCTTTTCCAGGGGCCGCAAGCGATAGAGGCCGATCGGGACACTCGCAGACCCGTTCCAGATGTAGAGTGGATTTGATTCGAGCACCATTGTCGTTATCAGCGCAGCAGCGGCCCCACACATCGCTATCATGATCTTCAGCTTGCTGATCATCGCATGACTCTCCGCCGGTGAAGCCAAGCCTGATGTCGCGCTTTCGTGTACGGACGCGGGCTCTCATTCACAGAGAGGCGGTTGTGAACGTGATGCCAATGATCAGGAGCAACATCGGCTGGATCAATGTCGAGCGCCTCAATCGCATCAATCATCTGCAACACCCGCTCGACCCTCAGCCAACCGGAAAGCCGTAGCAGGATTTCCCCTCCAGGCTTCACATAGGGTACGGTTGAGCAGCGCTGCCCCGGTGCAACTGCGCGCAAGATGTCAATTCGTGAGATGACCGTTCCAAAGTCGTTCGAGGTCCAGCGGACAAAGGCGAAGATGCTGCGCGGCGCAAATGACAGGATACGGCGGTGACGATCGACCTTTTTTTCTTCGATGATGCGACCGAACCGGATACGGTTTTCGATGCGCCTCTCAAGCCACAGGACTTCCACTTGCGTGAGATCGCTCATGCGTCAGCTCTTCCGTTGTGGAGGCAAGCGCTATCCGTCGAAGCCCTGGATGCGGACCAGTGCGGCGGCGGGGCAGAGATGTAAATCTTGGTACGGTTCGTCGACCGCGGTTGCCTGTCGATCGGAACGACGCAAAAGACATCGTACAGGCACGGACCGGCTGGTTCCGGGCTGTCCACGTCAAGTCGGAGGGCGTACAGACCCTGCAGGCGCTGCTGGTCCGGCGCAGGGCAATGCTCGGCAGGGTGCTGCCCATGGAGAACATGATCCGCGGCCTGTTGCGCCCGTTTTGCCTCAAAGTCGGCAGGATCTCGGTCGACCGCCTTGACGCGCGGGTGCACGAGATCATGGCCGGGAAGAAGAAACCGGAGGCGGTTATCGCGTCGCTGGTCCACGCCCGAAACGCGATGCCGCCGCGATTGGCCGAACTGCAGCGCCCGGCGCTGATGGCGCGGCCGCACACCATACTGCTGCTCAAGGTCTGGATCGGCGGCACGACCTTCCAGTTTGACGCCGGCAACAGGCGCCGCCGGGTCGCGGCGTCCGCTCAAGGACCTCCGCGACCCGGCCCCTTCCATGAGGGCCTTCGCCTTCCGCCACGGCGGAGCGGCGTCTTTCGAGGAGGCGGAGCTGTGGGTGAGACCGGAACTTTTGTTGCCGGCGGCTTTGAGCCCCTCATTGAGGTCATCACGAACGGCGCAGCTTAGCGTGAGTGCCCATTTTGCAGCTTCCGGCATGCTGCGGGCATCGTGCCCACCACGGATATTGCAGAGTTCTTCTCGCCGCGTGAGCTGCCGCAAGGGAAAGTGACGAACACGACGCAGCGATGTCGATACTGATGATCGCGAGCGCTTGCGTGCGACTGCGAAGGCACGCGTGGCTTCGACAGGAGAATCGGATTGCAGAAGGGCGGCGCGCGAGAAAGAGAACGTGCATGAGGCATCCTCACCAGAGCGGCGCACGACTTGTTCACAACGCACTGATTCACAACAAGAAGTTAGTGTCAGTATGTTAGTAACGTTACAGCGACCGCAAAGCGCTGAAAAACAGGCACTTGAGCTCGATTTCGGTCCTCGATAGCACGAGGATTCGGTCCTCGATAGCACGAGGGGCGCAGTCCCCGATAGCACGAGCTGATTCACAGGCCGTCCTCCGAGTTTGGAGTGATACCGCGCCCGCGAAGTCCTTGGGTGAGCGGGCCGATCGGGGTGCACGCGAACTTCAACCGCTCAGCGCCGGTCCGATCGCGGGTGAGCAAGAGCCGGTAGCCGGGCAATGTCTGACGCTGGACAATCTGCCGTACGTCGTATGCAAAATGCTTGAGCGGCGAGAGGCTGCCGGACTTGGCATGGAGGTGCACAAGGTCAAAACTCCAGCCGCCGACCTGGCGGCCACCGTGCTTGCGCACGAGCCGATAAAGCCAGCGCTCAAGTCCGCCTGTCAGATCGAAGTAAGTGCGATCGATCGTGAGCACGAGCGAGTCGTCGATAACGCCTGCATAGAACCAATCGGGGAGGATCAACTCCAGCCCGCGTGCGCGCCCGTTTGCATCGGCAGTTTCTTTCCACTCGTTGATCCATGAAAAACGATGTCGCCGCCGCTCAGCAGGTTGACGGATCGATGTCAGCACCGTCGTTGACTGCAACCTGTCGAGGCCCGCCTTCAGCCGATCATAGTCTCGCGCGCCTGTCCCGCGGCCGGCAAACGTCAGAATCTCGTAAGGCGTTGCAGCCATGAGGCGTGAAGTCTTCAAGCCCGCGTCGCGTGCTTCGACGATCTGGGAAGCTGCCCAGATCAGAACATCCGCATCCCAGATGGTGGCCATACCGTGCTCCGGCACGGCTTCAACGCGAATTGCTATTGTGCCGGCGCGGAAATCGATAGGCACGATCCGCTTCGTTTTCGCGAGCGAAAAGAATGGATACGCCATAAGATCCTGGGTGTCCCGGGGCGCGAGATCGCCAGGCAGCGCTCGAAACAGCTGGAGTTGGTCTCGCTCGGAGTGATGTTTAAGTCGCATCGCAAGCTCCCCCCGATGCTCACCGGCGTTCTTGTCCCGCATACGGGCGCAGGGTCGGGTGCTTCTTGGCCGGCAGTACAGCCCCCTTGCCGGGATCGGAAGTTGATGTCCGGGAGCCGAGATCGGCCCAAGCTTTCAGATCATCCAAGGCGTAGACGACGCGACCGCCAATCTTGCGATAGGTCGGGCCAGTGCCGTATGTACGGTGCTTTTCAAGCGTGCGACCGGACAGGCCGAGATAACGCGCCGCTTCTGCCGTACGCAGAAAGCGTGGGGGTAGGCCGGCCATTGGATCGGGCATTAGATAGCTCCTGGATGACAGCACGCTGCGCACGGCAGCGCCGCCGTGCGTGTGGTCATTATGGAGGAGCTTGTTTTCGGAGCGGGATGCCGAATATTGAGGGGCCGATTTTCGATACCCCAAGCTGATAGCGCTAGCTCTCTACGTCCAGCTCATGGAAGTCAGCCATATCCACCCTGCATCAGTGGCAGGCCCCGTCGGCGCTCTCATCTGTTCGCTGGCCACTGGGGCGCACCGAAACGGGGCAAACGGGAGCTTTTAGATGCGCCGAAGGGCGGGGTTTACCCGGCGCATGCTGCATTCGCGCGGCATTCTCCTGCTCAGCGATGGAGGTCGAGCCGGCCACAGTCAAACGAATTTGAGCCTCTATGGCTTTCCTTTCCGTCAGGTCCGCTTTTCGAAAGCCGCGCCTGGAATACTGAAGAAACCTTGAACGGCCTACGTTGGGGACAGAATGAAGATCGATCCACGAAGCATTGAAGTCGGCTGGCCGTTGCCCCGAGTGCACAAACCAGCTCACCAGCGCACGCGTCCGCCAATCAACCAGCCTTCGAGTGTCAGCTAAGTGAGTTGCGGCCAATCCAGCAAACATTGGATCCCGTTACCATTTTGACAGATTCGGAGACTGGGCCGACTGCAATGACGAGCCGCGATGCGCGAGTGCCCCCTGTCCGAGAAGCCGATCGCTGCCTGGCGATATCATATGTCAGGGGGGGCGCCGAACTTGCTGCATCGCTGGCCGGGGCGAATGTCGAGGTGCTCAGGAGTGAGATCGGGCTGGCTGAGCAACGATCAACACGGTGGCCTGCAATGACCGGATCGCTCGTCAGCAGTGTGGATACCGACAGCGTTTTCAAGACGGTGCTGGCATCGTGCTATGCAGCTGCACCGTTTTCAGAACGAGGCGGGATTGCACGCCGCGCCTCGATGGGAGTCAGCACGACGACTACAGAGGGGGCCCATTGTCGGCTGCCGACGGCGAACCGTCGCCCGAGATCGCGCGTATCTGGAGTTTCCCCGAACAGCCGGCGCGTACGCCAGCTGCGAACCAGCCCGCCCTGATTCATAGCAAAGTCGCGACCGCGAGCGCCCTGGCGGTCGCAACTGTATCGCATGGGACGCCGAGCGAGCGCCTCGGGCGCAGATCGAGTAGTCGATGCGAGCGGGTCATCCGGCGACGACGGATACTCGCTGACCAGTGGACAAAACAACGAAGCGCCCCGCCCGATGAACCGGGCGGGGCTTCGACGGATCGACCTCAGTCGCCGTTCTTGCGCGGCCGCGACCAGAGCAGCGTATAGCCTTCGCCGGCTTCATCGTCGAACAAATTCGCATAGATCGGCGCGTTGAACGACGGATCATCGAGCTTGAGTGACAGGTAATCCCGGCCCTCCTCGGAGCGCTTTGACCAGGCCGCTCCGATCTCCGCTCGACCCACATAGACGCGATGGCTCGGAGCGTTCTCGTTTCCGCGGCTGGCCTCGGCGACGATTCGGACACCCTTGGCCTGCAGGCTCAGCGTGATGATCTCTCCCTGAAAATCGTTGCCGACCTTCTTGAAAGAACCGATGTTAGCCATGTCTCTTCTCCTTCTGTTGTTCGAGCCCGCGACCACCGCAGCCTCGATGGCGATCTACAGGCCGACGACGATCGGCGGCGCACCCGCTTCTGGGCCGGAGCGCAGCGAAGGACGCCGGCGAGAAACTTTCTTGTCTCGCGAGGAATGGGCGTCAGCCCAGGGGAAGAAAGTTTTGATTGCCGGCGTTGCGGCTCAGACGATCGAGGCGCAGCCGGTCGTCGGCCAGATCGAGCCAACGAGGTCAGGTGCGTCCGAGCGCTGAACACTCTGGAGAGCAAGACTTGGCGGACGTCGTTGTCCAACACAAGGGGTCGTCTGGGCTGGGCGTAGAGAAGGAAAGAGCATGCGAAGAAAAGGCGCAATCGTCGAATGGCACAATGCCGCAACGACGCGCCTGCCGCCGGCACATCATGGGCCCAATGACACTCGGCACGCTCAGTGCGACCCAGGCCGCGCGTTCGCCGACACGTCATCCGGCGACAAGCTGGTCAGCGCGATAATGGAAAGGATTCCGTCGACAAGGAGACGGCAAGACGATCCCTCTCGCGTCGGCACTCGGAACCGGTCGAGGCATAGATGCAGAACGCCCGCCTGGGCGCGTGTCCAGAACAATAATCCGCGTCCGCGCTATGCCGACACTGACGGCCGCACAGAGGCAGGCGGTCGTACCAGCTGTCCGGAACCACTCAGATGCAGACGAGAGCATCGTCCGGCGCTTGAGCCGTCGTCCGACTGGTTCGCTGACCGTACGCGCTGCCTGCTCTAAATGATTTCGAAGTATCGCTGACGTTCAAAGTCAGTGACTCGGTGCTGAACCACTTCCCACTCCCAGCGGCGGGACGACGAAAAAGCTTCGACAAACTCGCCTCCAAAAAGGTCAACCGCCTCTGGAGATTGTACAAACCGACCTGTCGCCTCCGATAGATCTTGGGGAAGACGCTCGGCCGCAGCGCAGTTTAGTGCACTTGCATCACCGGCAACTGGAGCTGTCAAGCCAACGTCCTCCTCGATCCCCAGCAGGCCGGAGCCGATAGCACATGAGAGGGCGAGATAGGGGTTCACGTCGGCGCCACTCAGCCTGTATTCGATGCGGTGCGCGGCTGGCTCTCCCGGAATGACGCGTACTGCGCAGGAGCGGTTGTCGAGCCCCCAGCTCGGGCAGGTTGGAGCCCAATAGCCGGGCCTTAGCCGTTTATAGCTGTTCACGTTGGGCGCGGCGAGCACACAAAACTCTTTCATGTACTTCAGCTGTCCGCCGACGAACTGACGCATGGCTTTCGAGACGTTACGGTTGGTTTCGCGGTCGTAGAATAGATTCTCGCCGCCCGACGACATCGAGATATGAATATGGCCCGACTGGCCCGGCCAGTTCTCGGACACCTTGGCCATGAAGGTCGCCATCAGGCCTCGCGTCTGCGCCCACGATTTTATCATCGACTTGAATATCACGGCACGGTCGGCAGCATCCAGGGCATCGCAATGGCGAAGTGCCGCTTCAATAACGCCAGGCCCCGTTTCAAAATGAAGCCCGCTGAGAGGTATTCCAGCGTTCTTGCAAAGCACGCGGATTTCGTCGAACAGCTCATTGTGTGCGACGGCGCGTGCGACTGAATAGCCGAACGGCCCGTGCGTCAAAGGAGTCCATTGGTCAAATGGCTTGCCGTCAATTGTCTCGGCGGTTTCTTTGAATAGCACAAACTCGAACTCGAATCCGGCTGTGCAGCCATATCCGTGATCGGCAGCTCTTCGTAGGACTTTACGCAAGACGCCACGCGGGCAGATGCTCTCATGCGCTCCCACAAACTCAGCAAGATAGAGGTACTGACGACGATCAGGAGACACCGGGCGACCAGTGCGTGAGAGAATCCGCAGGTCGGCATCTGCGAATGCTGATGTCGGCTTTTGTGTGACAGTCGCCGGGATCACCTGGTCTGCGCAGTCCCAGGCGAGCACGGCCTCCGAGAATTTGATGAGCTTGTCTCCATCAAGGACATCGTCGGCCATCACGTGCTTGCCTCGAAGGACGCCGTCAAAGTCGCACACGCCAATCATTGCCGCACGGGCTCCATTCGCGGCGCTCCCCCTTACTTCGCCCGACATCAATGCTGTCCTTGCGTCTTCAACTCGAACACCTGGTCCATACGCATGGCGCGCAACGCTCGATAGTCATCCTCGAGCTGGATCAAGTTATTGTTGACGAGATACACGATGCCCGGCGTTGACGCCAAGTCAATCGTCGGTACGAGGTTCTGACCAATCGGAACGAATGCAATCGCATCCGCAAAGCTCGGCAGTCCGCGGATTGCCTCGAGTCCCGGATATCCAGCAACAACACCGCCCACATCGGAGATGAGCGAGACACACAGCGCGTGAGCGCGCCGCATGTACGGCCCGCGCCGCCTCATATACTCCGCAAAGCCGACGGGATCTGCATAGCGCCACGCAGTCAGCGTCATATGATTGTGACCCAAAGCCATCGTCCGGGCCTTTGTCGACATTGTCCCTTGAAGCCTTGCTCCAAAGTCCACCAAAACCGCTCCCCGATCATCAACGAAGATCTCGGCATGAGCGGGTCCGTTGACGATCTTCAGCGCCTGCAATGCTCGGACCAAATAGTCGGACAGCTCTTGAACGACGGGCTCCTTACCTCCCAACAGTCGCTCGAGCGAGCAGACCGACCCCGCCCCTTTTATGGGAACGGTGTCATAGGTCCACACCTCGGTGACGAACGTTTCCCCCTCGATCGAGACTGCATTTACGGTGTACTGTTGACCGTTTATCTTCTCCTGAGCAAGGGCAACGCGGTTCAACGATCCGACGCGGTTCGTCTTTCCGACGATGACACTTAACGCTCGCCGGACATCCGCATCAGTCGCGCAGAAAAATACATCCTCCGTACCGGTGCTGTTCACCGGCTTGATGACGATTTCGTCGAAATGTTCCTGACGCATCCAACTTATGACGTCCTCCGCATTATCAGACACCAGTTGACTGATCGATCGTACCCCCGCAGACCTCAACGCCTCAGCCAGGCGCGATTTGTCTCGTCTTGCAGACGACATGGCGGTCCCGTTCGTCGGCAAGCCCAGCCGTTCGGACAGGCAGTCGGCCAGCTCAACTCCTGTCTCACATCCGGCTATCACGAAGTCGAATTCTCGACCTCTAAGGGCTTGCAGGTGATGCTCGACAAGCCGATCGTCAGCCATGCATTCGCTCGGACGAATGACCTCATCATATAACCGATCGTCGAAATGCGAGCGAAAGATGGTTGGAATCTGTGCAGACGACATCACATGCACCGTTCCAATTCCATACCGCTTGAACTCCTCCGGCAGGTATCGGCCGGTTGAATATGCGTCCACTATTACACAATGCCGTTCCTTCATGCGGATCTCCGATACTGCAAGTAGATGTTGCACAGGGCGATAGCCGTGATGAGAAGATTTCCAACGAACGTGTATGAAGACGGCACGATGCGAGCGTCGAAATACTGGAACAAAAATGTGATGATCGGAGCCGTGGACAGGACCATGTTCACCGTGAACGGCTCCACGCGGCGAATGCCCTCCTGTATCAAGAGCAACGGCACAATGATTGTCGATAGCGCGATCACTACGATTGCGCACCAATGCTGCGCGATCTCCGACGCGATAGAGGAATGATCGCTCAGCGCAAGCAGCAAGAGGATCGCCCCGTAGAAGCGATGGGCCAGCACTTGACGACCGGAGAATCCACGATCGAACAGCATTTTCACGAGGATATTGGTAAGGGCAAGCGATAGACCGGCCACGACTGCCAGGAAGATGCCAAAGGACGATTGAGGTCCCCACGCGACGCCGGCGTTTCCGGTCGCCGAAATCCAGATCATGTAACTGCCAACGACCGCAATCAGAAGGCTCACGACAATATCTGACCTTGGGGGAATGCCCTGCTTTCTGATCAGCGCGTTTAGCCACACTGTTGCGGAAGGCCCCAACGCCACCATGAACGCGACGATGATGGCAGGTTCGGCGTACGTCAGTCCGACGAACAGCCCAACCCAGCTTATCGCGGTCACGAAATTGAGTGAGACAAAGACCGGAAGCGACGACTTCGTGACTTCCACTCGTCCGCCTGCCCGGCGAGCCAAGACGTTGAAGGTCATACATACCAGACCAAAGGACAGCAGAAGAGCGATGGACGCGTCTGCCTGCTGGAAATATGAAGCAGCATAGACCTCACCTGCGGCACTCACGGTGACGTAGAGGGCCACAAAGACCACTCCCGCGGCGAAGCGATTGGTCAGCAGCCCGGGCGCGGCTTGCGGCGAACCGGACCTGCGGGATTCTCCGTTCGGCTCCGCAGGGCCGCATTTCGATCGGAACTTCACGATCCGCCCCTAGTATGTCTTGCTTTGGCAGTACGCAGCGCACGCGTCGCCAAATGCGCTGAAGAGCTGCTTGCTCACGCGGTCGGTTGCCACGTGCCATTCGGGGTGCCATTGCACGCCAATCTGCAGCGTCGGCGCGCCAATGACAGACGCCGCTTCAACCAGACCGTCGGACGCCCAGGCCTCTGGCTTCAGCGCAGCGGCAAGCTGTTCGATGCCTTGATTATGCAAGGAGTTCACTTGCGCTTCGGTCGCGCCGGCGATCGGAAAGAGCGCGCCGTCAGGACATATCCTTACGCTATGTGCCACATCGTATTGCCGATCCCTTGGAAGATCTGCTTTCTCGGCATGCATCTGACCACTTTCGGACTTCCACTGCGAAAGCGACGGGTGAAGCGTGCCGCCGAAGTAGACGTTAAGCTCCTGCAGCCCACGGCAAATGCCCAAGATCGGCATCCCGTAGGCAACGGCCCTCTCGATGGCCGCCGCCGACAGCCGGTCGCGTGGGCGGTCGCGGATGCCTCCTTCAACGTCCTGCTCGCTTGTCTTCGCAAGGGAAGCGGGCGCGCGCAAGATTGCAGGATCAATGTTCGATTCATCTCCTGTCAACACGAGGCCGTCCAATCTGGGCATGATCGCCAGTCCGGCATCGGCGTTCACATCCTCAGCATCGATGGTCGGCAGTATCACACAGGTCACGCCGGCATAGTGAGCGAGGGCGTGCAGATACTTGCGGCGCAACCAGTCGCGGTGCACGCCATCCACCAAGAGGCGATTTGACGTGACGCCCACGACGGCTCGGGTCGAGAGTCTCCGTTGCGATGTCAAGCTGGTTGCTCTTTCGTATCGACGCTGGTCAACGACTGCTCATACAGGCGTCGATTTCGTTCCTTTAGTTGAGTCATGACGCTGGGTTGACCTTGGGGTCCCTTGACGAAGAGCCCTCCCCAGGTCGCAGCAACGCTTGCGTAATGAGGATCTTGCATTCGAATCTTCTGTGCCTTGTGCAGGAGCCAAAACGGAATGCCGGGCGACAGATGATGCTCGAGGTGATATTCATCCAGGTTCTGACCAAAGATGGCTCGCTCGAGGAAGTTTCCTTTCCTATTCCGGGTTAGATAGACGTTCTGCGTCTCCGTCTCGCACATGGGGGAGTGTTCGGCGAGCTCGATAAACCAGCCGAGGACCTGAAACGTGGAGAGATAGGGCACGATCCAGAACAGCACGACGATGTGGAGCAGTCCAAGGGCATATGATCCGACCAAGATGGTCGTCCAGAAAAGATAGAAGCCATACTTGTCGATAAGTATGCCCGACCGGCTCGCGTCATCGGCATCTGTTATCGAAAACCGGTTGGTCCAGAGATACTTCAGGTACGCGACTGTCGCGCCACCCAATATCGGCTTCCAGATCATGTTGAAGGCGTAGCGTCCCGGGGGCTGGACGTCGTAGACGCCGCTGGCCAGGAAGAACTTCAGATCAGGGTCCTTCTGCGGGTCGCCGAGATAGGGATGATGTTGGTAGACATGTGAAATCCGGTAAGCCCAGTGGCGCTGAAACAAGGGATAGGCGGCGAACAGAATGCCAAGGACATAGTTCCAGGTCGTGTTTTTCGCGAGGGTGCGGTGAGCCGCATCGTGCGCGATCGTTGTCAATCCCCGCTGGTAGGCGCCGATCAGAAGAACAGCGAGCGGATAGAGCCACCATGAGACGTAGACCGTCGCGAGCGCGCAAGCTGTAATGACAGCGTAATCTTTCGCGATATAGGCGGCTCCCGTTATGTTGTCCGGTCTCAGCTCGGAGAGCTGCTTGTTGATCTCGCGGCTGAATTGAACAGCCTCATAGCGCGACGACCTCAGTTTCCAAGCCTCTGCCTGTGTCATGAGAAATCCCTTCCTGATGGGCTTACAGGTTGTCAGATTGCGGAAAGCGCCTTGTCCAAGTCCTTGATGATGTCGTTGACATCTTCAATGCCGACGCACAGTCGGACTGAGCCACCAAATATGCCGGCGGCCTCACGCTTTTCCCGTGGGACAGTGGTGTGGGTCGTGGACACAGGGTGCGTCACGAGCGTGCGGGCATCCCCCACATTGGACACGTGATACATCAAGTCGACGTTCTGGATGAACCTGCGCCCTGCCTGTTCGTCCTCCACCTCAAACATCACCATCGCCCCATATCCGTACGCGACATCGAGGGTCTGATCGACAGTTTCCCGATCGGCTCCTTCAAAGAGCCCTGGGTAGAAGACGCGCCGCACTTTTGGATGCTCCTGAAGAACGCTGGCCACGATCCTGGCATTCTCGCAGTGCTGCTTCATGCGAAGAGGCAGTGTCTCGAGCCCTTGGATCAGTTGAAAACTCGCAAAGGGGGCGATGGCGGCCCCGGTATCGCGCAGCCATGTCATTCGCGCTTTCAGTAGAAACTCGCTCTTGCCGAGGTCTTCGACATCCCGCAGCGCGTTGCGCCAGATAATTCCCCCATGCGCGTCGTCAGGATGATTGAACAGGGGAAAGCGAGACGCTCCCCGGTAATCGAACTCTCCGTTGTCAACGATCAGACCGCCTAGTGTCGTGCCGTGGCCGCATATGTATTTGGTTGCAGAGTACGTCGTGATCGCCGCACCGAGCGCTGACGGCCGACACACCAAGGGTGTCGTCGTATTGTCCACGACCAGGGGGACGCCGTGCTTTCTGCCGATCTCCGCCAGTTGCTTGACAGGGAGCGGAATAAGGCATGGGTTCGAGATCACCTCTCCGAACAGACATATCGTGCGATCATCGATTGCACGTTCGAAGGTCTCGGGCCTACGAGGATCCGCTGTCCTGACGCTAATACCAAGACGCTTTAGCGTGTTGTGGAGCAGGTTCCAGGTATTGCCGTACAGATACGGAGAGGCGACGACGTTGTCCCCCACCTCGCCGCTTGATAGGTTGACGATCGCAAGGAATGTCGCGGCTTGACCCGATGCAACCGCGAGCGCGTCGCTTCCCACGTCGACGGCGGCGTACCTTCGTTCCAGCGCTCGGGTCGTTGGGTTGATGATCCTGGTATAGGTGAAACCATCAGCCTTTACGTTGTAGACATCGGCGATATGGTTCAGATCGCCGTCGAGTTCATAAGCCGTGTTCTGATAGATCGGCACCGCGACAGCTTTTGTTGTCGGATCACGCCGGTATCCCGCATGCAGAACGGCAGTTTCGGTGGAAAATGGGGGCTGGGAGGTTGTCGCGACCGGACGCGAGATCTCGCCTTGCCGGCCGGCAATCTCCTGGGGTGACATCCGCCCCGCCAACGGCGCCGGACCTGACCTGAAATATGTGCGAAAAGCGCACCCCAACCGTTCGATCCAACTGGATTGGATTTCTCCAATACAACCGATCCGAAAGCTGCGGGTAGGAGGATGCAACTTGGAGTAGACGTAAAGGTTATGAGCCGCCAGATGACGATATAGGCCATCGAACGCGACCTGGTCCGAGATTCCGGTCGGCGCGGTGAACGCGACGCAAATGGGCGACTGCAGGTCGGCTGGCAGAAGTGGAGACACTACTCCTTCGAGTTCTTTGATAAGATGGTCCCTTATCTTCTCATACCTGCGGCGCCTGGCATCAATGCCTTCGGCGTGCAAAATCTCCAACGCTTTTGTAACCGCTTGAACGATATGAGTGGGAGGGGTCGATCGCCACTCTCCCGTGCGCTCGAACGAACGCCATTGGTCTCTTACGTCGAGCACAAATGACCTTGGTTCGTGAGCCGCATTCTCCAGCAGCTCGCGAGAGGCGATGACAAAAGCGACTCCCGGCGGCGCTTCTATGCACTTGTTGCTAGACGTGACAAGGACTTCCGGTCCGTCGTGGCTCAGATCGGTGTTGATGGCACCAAACGAGCTCATCCCGTCGACAATGGTCTTCACGCCACGCCGCTTCGCCTCCGCCACAATCGCTTCCAGCGGGTTGACGATCCCGGTCGTGGTCTCGCAATGGACAAAGCAGATGTGCGTGATGCCTGGATTTTGACTGAGACGCTCAGCAACCTCCTGGGGATCCAAAGGCTCGGTGGCTCGCTTGACAAAGTGGAGCGCGTCGACGCCCCATAGCCGCAAGATCTTGAGAATGCGCTCCCCGTAGATCCCGTTGATGCAAACGAGCGGCTTGTCGGCCTGGGCAACGAACGAACAGAGAGCGGCTTCCATGGCAAAAGAGCCGCCACCCTGAATAGGCACCACAGAATAGGTTTCAGGGTTCCCCGACAGATTGAGCATCAGCCGCCTCATACGGGCGGTTACTTCCTTGAACTCGCAATCACGCGATGCAAGATCAAATTGCATCTGGGTCTTAACCGCCGCCGACAGCGACATTGGACCAGGCGTCAGCAGAGAGCGCTGCCTTGTCATACCATCCCCCTCATTGTTGTATTCAACGGATCTGAAGCATTGCGGCGCGACCGAGAAACGGCGCTTTGTCAAGCCCGGAAGCCGGCGACGATTCCCTCATTGCGGCCGCTTTGAACGACACGGCACTCGGCGGAATCAGGATGGCGCCTCGCGTGTCGGCCTTTCGAAGGTCCGCGAACAACAACCTCCATATCTACGCAGATGCGGAACGATCTCCGCAAAACCAGTGGCTGACGTCATTGAGCTCTCTTGGACATTGCGCTTACGATCCACGCCTCCGATCGCAATTGGTACAATGGTCAGCTCGATCCTGAGCTTGCGCACAGGCAGGTTGAGCTTGCCGCCAATCTTCGATCGCAGGCGAGGCAGGTCAGCCGATCTGCTTACGTAGGATGTCGACGTTCGGCCAACGGCGCCCGTCAGACCATCGCGTGCCGATCCTGATCCGGAGATCGCCCGCCTTACAGTGTCGCTAACAGTGGGGCTCGTCTTGCATGAGACTGAGACTGAGACTTGAGACATTCGTACCTTTGTTGCTCGCTCGAAGCTTTTCGGTTTGTGAATACCAACACTGCCTATTCCGAGACCGTACAACTTGACGTTAGGTGCGATTCAACCCTCACCGAGATGTTGTCGCGTGAATATTTCCTGACACGCACCTCAACTAGTGGCGAATAGGTCAAAGTCGGCGGCCGAATTGAAGGGACCGCGGGACCGAGCCGCGCCCGCGGCGTCGTACGGTTGCTGTTCTTGAAACCAGTTGCGCAATTGCATGTGCACTCATGCGACGGAAGAAGACGCAGCTGCAGCAGCCCTGGCGGTAGGATCGGGTCTCAGAGTTCGACGCAAGGTTCGGCACTTCGGCCTGCGCGCTTCGGACACCCGCAGGCACGTGAGGCGGATGGAGATTCTCGCTCATGCGCGATCCTTGCCAAACCTCCAGACAGGGATGCCGAGCTTCTTCGCCTTGTCGGCAAGATTTTCCTGGATGCCGGTGCCTGGGAAGTGCATGAGGCCGATCGGCATGACCGCCAGCATGGCATCGTTGCGCTTGAATGGCGCAGCCTTGGCATGTTTCGTCCAGTCCGGTTTGAAGGCAATCTGGGGTACCTTGCGATTGCTGGCCCATCTTGCAGCGATCAATTCGACGCCCTTCGGCGATCCGCCGTGGAGCAGAACCATGTCGGGATGTTTTGCGTGGACCTTGTCGAGCCGATCCCAGATGAATGACACATCATTGAAGTCGAGTCCGCCCGTGAGCGCGATCTTCGGGCCGGGCGGCAGCATCAGTTCGGCGTCAGCGCGGCGCTTTGCGGCGAGGAAATCGCGAGAGTCGATCATTGCGGCGGTCAATGTGCGGTGGCTGACGACAGAACCTGAGCGCGGGCGCCAAGGCGAACCGATCTGGACTTCGAATCGTTCGGCGGCCTGATCGCGGAAGAGCTCCATCGCGTTGCGGCGCTCGACGAGTGTGATTCCCTCGGCCGTGAGCCGTTCGAGTTCGACGGATCGCACCTCTGAGCCATTCTGTTCGTGTTGGCTTCTCTGCTGTGCCTGCTCGTTGGCGTCGAGCTCGCGTTCGATCCAGCCTGTTGCACGGTGAAACAGGTTGACGGTCTGCCAGAGCAGGTCCTCGAGGTCCGATTCGAGGCGAGTGCCGTGCAAGGTCGAGACCAGGGCGCCGAAAATGTCGGAAACGGCGCCGGCGACAGCGTTGCCTTCCGGAAGGGGCCTCGGGTCGGGTTCATCCTTCAAGGGACGGAAGCCATAAAGCTGAAGCTCGTCGAGGATGTGAGCGGTCGGGGACGGACTGTGGGGCGGTTCGAGGTCGCTGTCGTCGTGGTCGCTTGCCATGGGTGGGCTCCTTTGGCCGGCTCGGCCGCGCCCATCGCGGCCTTCGTGGCGATCACCCGACGGCAAGCGGAATGGACCAGAACCCGGAGCGCAGCGAAGGGCCGAAGCGTCAGCGGAGGATGGCAGAGGCGCGGCTATTTTGTTTCGCGATGCAAAGGCGCTGATAAGCGCCGGCGGAAAATAGCCGCGATCCATGCCATTGAAGGGCCGAGCCGCTTGCCGTCCGATCGCCCTTCAGAAGGCTGGGGTGCGGATTTGGCCGGGAGAGGACGCCCTCGTGGAATCGGATGACGACGCCACGAACTCGTCATTCAGCCAATCCCGGTCATGACGGGACAGATGAAGCGCGCGGCGTCCTGTGGAGTTGAACTGGGCGGATAAGGCTGAGCGCAAGTGACCGAGGCCGAAATGTCGCAGCTCCTCATTGAACTCCCCGAGCCGGGCAACAGTGCGATTGCCTCGATACCTGTCTGTTCGGCGCGCCTGGTCAGGGCCGACACTGCTGTATCGCCGGCCGAATCGGCACCACGCACCATGTAGAGCCGGCCGGAAGCTGGAGCGCAGCAAGGTGCTTTGCGGAGAGCGCTGCACGATTGGCAGCATCGGAGCTGGGCATCGCAGCGACAGCGTGGTCTTGATGCCCTCTCCCGCTGCGAGCACTTCGTCGGCCGTCCCGAATCGAAGCGCATTACCAAGAAGGAAGGCCGGGTCCGTGATCTGGCGCTGTTCAACGTGGCCATCGACGGTAAACTTCGTGGCTGCGATGTCGTGGCGCTGAAAGTCGACGACCGATCGTGCAAGCGTCCGACAAAAGAAGACGGGACGGCCGCTCAGATTCGAACTCACCGGGTCAACGCGCCAAGCCATCGACGCCTATCTGAGGGCGACGGGCAAGAAGCCGGACGAATACTTATTCACCGGCCGGCGAGGACCTAACTGCAGCCTAACCACGCACCAGTACGCACGGCTACTGTCTGATTGGCTTACCAGTGTAGGACTCGATCCGCACCTGTTCGGAACACAATTCACCACGTCGAACAAAGGCGCCCCTCATCTACCGATGGAGCAACGTGACGCCGATCGCTTGGCATGGTATTTTGTTCGGCCGATCCTGGAGATTTAAAATCGACTACGGACCGCTTGGGTCAAGAACGACGGCCGGCCCCTGAGACAATTTGCCCGGTGTATCCCCGACAGCCGACGCATAGAGGCAGACATTCGCGGTCTATCCGATCTGCGTCTCCAAAAAGAAGTCGGCGTCGGGTTTGACCATCGAGTTCATCGTTACATGCAGCGAGTGTACCTGCTCGCCACGTTGTTTGACGTATTCGTACGCGGCATGCTCCCGCTCCAGGTCTGGATAGATGAGTTCGCCTCGATACATGAAAACCGGCAGCGTTCTGCCGAAACCGGTCAGTGCCTCGCGGCGCATGATGCGATAGCTGGTAGCAAACCCAATATCTATGAAATGCTGGAGGAAGGCGTGCAATCTTGGCAAAAACTCTTCTTCACTGATGCCGTCGCGCAAAGTAAACACCCGCTAACCAATGACGTCTCCCGCATCTGTATCCGTTTCCTTACCATTTCGAATTCTGCTGCCTGACTCGATCACCACTTCGGCATAGACGAGCGTCCGCTGATCGCGGCTACTGGATCATTCGGGTAACCCGGCAAGGCGCAGTGGCTTCATCAGTGCGTCCAGGTGTTCCTGGTGGCGGTAAGGTAATCCCTGCGCCCAGCGGCTTGCGGTAAGGTTGGGATGGGTTGTCAGCATCTTCCTGACGATTGCTCGAGCCTCGTCCTCACTGCCGAGGTTCCAGAGCGACGCTGCAAGAATGGCCTGCCCTGTTAGCCAGTGTGGCCTCTCGATTAGGACGCGCGAGGCAATGTCGCGTGCAGCGGTAAGATTGCCAAGGTGAAACTTTGCCCGTGCCTCATCGACCATCGATTGACTAATACTAAGCGGGCTGAGCCGCTGTGCTTGCTCCTCGTACTGAGCGGCTTTTCGGAAATCGCCAGCGTAGCCGTGAAACATGCCAGCCATGTGATACGCATCCGCGCAGTTCGGGCCGAGGGCAATCGCCTTGTCGCCGGCTGCCAAAGCCTCATCATGCCGGTGTTGAAACAACCGCGCATAACCTATCACCACGTATGCCATGTAGCTGTCTGGGTCGGCCGCCAGAGCCCGGGCAGCACACTCCATCGCCGCCTCGTAGGTTGTCGCCTCGTCTCTTTCCCAGCCAAAGCGAACCTGGTCGGTTAATGTGAGCCCCAACAGGTAAAGCACCGGAGTATAGTCAAGGTTGATGGCCAAGGCCCGTTCAAATTCGAGGCGCGCTTGTGCATGAGTGTGCTTGGCAAAATTGACGTACAGGGTACGGCCTTTGAGGAAATGCTCGTAAACCAGCGGGCTGCCGGAGCGCTTGCGCCACACCCGCACCTGTTCGCCAAGCGTCAACCGGACCTCGAGCGCGGCAGCGATGTCCTGCGTAATCCGGTCCTGAAGTTCGAACACGTCCTCGAGGTCGCCCTCGAAACGGTCGGCCCACACATGACTGCCATTCAGGCTGTCGATTAACTGTGCCGACAATCTCACGCGATTGCCGGCCTTGCGAACGCTCCCCTCCAGTATGTAGCGAGCCCCAAGTATTCGCCCGATTTCGCGGATATCCCGCGCCTGTCCCTTGAACACGAAACTCGAATTGCGTGCGATGACCAGCAATTCTTGGATTTTCGACAAAGTCGTCAGCAAGTCTTCAGCGATGCCGTCGACAAAATACTCCTGCTCGGGATCGCCGGACATGTTCTGGAACGGCAGGATCGCGATGGACGGCTTGTCCGCGAGTGGCGGAGGCGGTCTCAGCCTGTCGCTCAGCCCGCCAGACGCTCCCGCGCGCACAGCAAAAGCGCGGACCGGCCTGGAGATGTTCTTGAGGTGCTGTTGACCCCGGTCCTCGAAGCCAACGTCCAGCTTACCCTCGACCTCGCTGTACACCTTCTCGGAAATCAGGATGCCGCCGGGATCGGCGACACCCTCTAGCCGGACAGCAATGTTGATCCCGTCGCCATAAAGGTCTCCGTCCTGCCCAACAATAACGTCACCGAGGTTCAGCCCGATACGTAACCTTAGGGGGCTGCTGCCTGAGGCAAGATGATCCTGGATCTCGACCGCGCATCTCACGGCGGCAACGGGACTCGCGAACTCGGCGAGCGCACCATCGCCCGTTGTCTTGATGAGCCGCCCTTCGTGGCGGGAGAGGCCAGGCTCGATCAATTCCCGCTTGAGCCGCTCAAACTCGGAATAGGTGGCTTCCTCGGCGCGTTGCATCAACGCGGAGTAACCGACCACATCGGCGGCCAAAATCGCCGCCAATCGCCTTTGAACCCGCTGCTCGGTCAAGGCGCCCTCTAAACGACCAGACTAACCACGCCGCTGGCACAAGGGGTACCCTAGCATTTTGTTGCCGACATGTGAGCGGTAATCGCAGGAGCCCGATTGCCTCAAATGGCACTTTGCCGGGACCACAGCGCGGAACGCTCAACTCGGGAGGTCCGAGTTGGGCCAGGAATGGTCAGTCGCCCTTCCGAAGTCACCGATACCTCCCAGCTTCTGTTCGTTGCCTCTGGTTGGTGATATCTTCGACTGCCGCGGCTCTTTCTAAACGCCACCAAGAAACTCTGATCGGGGTTCAGAACATGCCAATTCAGGTGTCGAACGAGCCGGACGCTTTTCGAGACTTTGAACGAAGCGGATGGAACGCAGTATCCGAGGGTTACGAAGCTGTCTTTGGTCCGCTGACGGCGCAGTCGGTTGATGTCACGCTCGATGCAGCTGGGGTCATTCGCGGATGTGACGTGCTCGATGTCTGCACGGGACACGGCGTGCTCGCGCTGGCTGCTACGGAGCGCGGTGCGAAGGTATCAGCTGTCGATTTTTCAGAGGCCATGGTCGCCGCCGCCCGCCGGAACGCTCCTTCGGTCGATTGTCGCCAAGGGGACGCGCAAGATTTGCCATATCCCGACAATATGTTCGATGCCGTTGTTTGCGGCTACGGTTTACTCCATGTGCCCGAGCCGGACCGCGCTTTGGCGGAAATGTATCGTGTCCTTCGTCCCGGCGGCCGCGTGGCGATCAGCGTTTGGGAACGACCCTCACCAGCCAATGGCTTCGGCCTTATCTTGGGGACGGTGAAAGCTCACGGGCGTGTTGACGTTCCCCTGCCGCACGGTCCCGATTTCTTCCAGTTCGGCGATCCGGAGGATATGAAGGCCGCGCTTGCGCAAGTGGACTTCTCCGATGTCGCTGCAACTACTGTGGCTCAGACGCTGCTGCTGAAAACTGCGACCGGATTGGTCAATCTGGCGTTGCAGGGAGGGGTAAGGATAAGGGCCCTTCTTCTTGCTCAAGACAGCGCTGCTCTCTCGGCAATCAACGTCGCCGTCGCTGAAGGCGTGGATCAGCTGTTCCGAAACGGGGACCGCTTCCGGGTCCCCATGCCTGCCATTCTTGGAAGCGGGGTAAAGCCGCGACAGTAATAGATCCGATCTGTTTCCGATGGAGCAACGTGATGCCGGTCGCTTGGCATAGCATTTCGTTGGGTCGACCGTGGAGACTTACAACGATCCATGCGGCGAGGCGGCTACCCCAACAGAGGAGGCCGGTTGGCGCGGCCCAACGTTGCCTCAAGCGATAAGCCGACGGACAGCAGCTCCCGGTCCTGTCCGCTCAATGCGTCAAATTCCAATCCGACAGGCAGACCACTGGGGGTCTCACCGGCTGGCAGAACCAAGCTAGACATGCTTGCACAGACTCCCAAGGCGATGTTGCGCCCGATCGCGACACTTTTGTCCGCCGACCTCGGTTTCACTTCGGTCAGACATCTTCGGTGGGAGACCCATGATCACGGGATGTGCAAGCATCAGAATATTGTGTTGGCTGTACCAATCGCGGACGGTAGCCTTCAGTTGATCGCGCCTGGCCAGCGCTGCCTCATAAGCCTCACGACTGGGTCTGCTCGGTGGCAGCGCTCGAGTCTCGATGTATGTTTTCATCGAAGGGCCGACTTGCGCAAACATTGCCTCGAAGGGTCAGGCCAGTCCCCTGCTCCTGCAAGTACCTCGCGACCCCCTGGACGAGTTCGCTGATCAGGATCGTCCCTCCAATGTCCGTAGCCGCCCGCACAACATCGGGGGTGGCGACCTCCACCAGCGTCGCGCCGGCCTCACGGAGCTTGCCGAACGCTTCAGTGACAACGCGCCCGACCTCCGGGTCGAGGCCGCTGAGGAGATGATCGCACGACAGGCCAATTCTGACACCGCGCAACGGCGTCGCGGTCGGCGCCGTGTCGTCGCCGGTGACGACGCGATCGAACAGAAGGAGATCGACGACGGCGCGCGCCAGCGGACCGACCTGATCAAACTTGTTGTCGGTCAGCGCCATGATGCCCTGACCGGGGTAGCGACCAAAGCTCGGCCGCAAGCCCGCCAGCCCGCAACATGTTGCCGGCACCCTGATCGACCCGAACGTATCCTCGCCGATTGCCAGTGGCGCAATGCGCGCGGCGACCGCTGCGGCCGATCCGCCGCTGCTGCCGCCCGGAATCCGCGCGCGGTCATAGGGGTTGCACACACTGCCGAAGGTTTCATTATTGCTTGTCCAGCCAAACGAGAGTTCGTGCAGGTTTGTCTTTCCCATCACGATTGCGCCCTCGGTCAGCAGTGGCTCGAAACGGCTGCGTTCTGTTTGGGCCTGAAATCGCGCAAGGCACGGGTGCCATTGGAGGTCGGGAAGTCGCGCGTGTTGATGCTGTCTTTCACGGGGATGGGCAGTCCGTGCAGCTTGCCAAGCACGCCGCCTGCCCTGCGCCTTATGTCGGCAGCGCGAGCAGCTTCGAGCAACATTTCGGGATCAAGCGTTCGAAAGGCGTTAAGGTCAGAAAACTTCGAGCCCGCTCCAACAGAGCTTTCGCATAATGCTCCGCAGAGACGTCGCCTCGACGCATCAAGTCAATTGCGGCCGTTGCCGTAAGGTCAATCAGGCTATCGTTAGCCGTGTTGCCCGTCACAGTGTGCTCACTCCGCCGTCTAAGTGAATGCCCATATTATAGCATTGATAGGGAGGCCCGCATTGGGTCATGTGCTGCCTTCCGGAATGCGTCAGTGCCACGACCCGTGTACCCCGGATAGCTGCCGACTTGCTGCACCGCGCAAGTCGGCAGGGGTGGGCAAATCCGGCTGTGCGCTCCAGCGTCCAATATGGACGGCAGTCCGCAACACTACAACACGACATGATCTGCCCAATTGCCGGCGGCGCCGGAGGCCGATCGGTCAATCCGCCTCGGCCTCAGTGAAGAGCATGAAACGAACGACCTCCTGTGGCGCGAGCTGGATGCGCAGTGCCGCTTGCAGCGCGCCGAGGCCGAATGCACGCAGGTCCTCGTTGAAGTCGTCCGTCTGCGGCGACAGGGCAAGCGCCTCGATGCCCGCCGCTTCGGCGCGTTCGGTCAATGCCGCGAGCGCCATGTCACCTGAGGCATCGGCATCGCGGGCGATGTAGAGGCGGCGCAGCGTCAGCGGAAGCAGCAAGGCGGCAAGGTGGTTGGCCGAGAGCGCGGCAGCCATCGGCATGGCAGGCAGCGCACAGCGCAGCGACAGCATCGTCTCGATGCCTTCGCCGACAGCGAGGACGTCGTCGGCCGCGCCAAAGCGGACGGCATGGCCGAGCAGACCGCCCATGGCACGTCGTGGCGTGTCGATCGGCGCCTTGCCGAGCGTCGCCTCACTGAATCCGTCAGGGTCGAGCCAGGTCCGGTGCGCGCCGGTGAGTTTGCCCTCAAGGTCGGTGACGGCGGCGATCATCGCCGGCCAGGTCTCGGTTGTGCTGTGCTCATCCGGCCGGTAGTAACAGCGCGGATGGAAGCGCAACGATGCGGTGTCGTGCAACGTCGTAATGCCGCGATGGTGCAAGTACGCTGCCGCGAGCGTACCTGTGATCGGTTGCGATATCGCGAAGAGCCGCTGCGCTGCTTCCGGCGATCCGGCGGGGACAGGCGTGCCCACGTGCTTTGGGCTGCGGCGCGGTTCGGCGCGCGGCAGACTCAGAAAGCGTCGTGCCTCATCGGCGACGTCGCGGAAGTCGATGAATCCGCAGCTCTCGCGGATCACGTCAAGCAGATCGCCATATTCGGTCGAGGCGGAATCGGTCCAGCGCCCGGCGGCGCCGGGACCGGATTCCGGTCCGCTCAGCCGGACGAACATCGACCGGCCTGGCGTGTTGCGAACGTCGCCCACCGTCCAGTAGCGGCCCTGGCGCCGTCCGTTGGACAGGTAATGGCGGCATACCGCCTCGGCATCACGGGCAAGGCGGCGCGCCAGCTCGGCAGCGTCACGCGGCATCACCGGACCTCCCGTTTACCGATGCTCCTTGACAACTTTGCACAACCGTTGCCGCGTGGTTTCGATATTGCCTGCCGGGCGCCAGCACGCCGAACGCGCCGTAGTCGTTTCGGACAGCCATCATCATTTCGGTTCTCCAGAACTGGCAGCCGAGAGCCTCTCTCTCGACCTCCGACCCGTCGCGGAAACCCGCCCGCCTCCTCTCACTCTTCGCCCGTAAAGTGAGGCTTCAAGCCACGTGAATCCGTGCCTTCTGCTGCGATGTCCACGTCGGAATCGGGCAAAAAGCCGAGAATGTAATCCGCGGCCCTGCTGGCCTGGCTTGCCGCGCGGATGATGGCCCGATTATCCTCGCGCAGCACTTCAAGCCATGACGCGATGTAATCGGCATGCCGGACAGTCGGCGTGATCCCGAGCGAGGCACAGCAGAAAGCCGCGTTCAGTTCGGCGATCAGTTCCTCAAAGGCATACTTCCTGGTGCCATATGAACCACTGAGATCACGATTGAGGCGTGAGGGGTGGCCGCTGGCGTGACCGATCTCGTGCAAGGCTGTGCGGTGCCAATTGATCGGTTCGAAATAGGCCGCCGGTGGCGGCACTTGCACGTAGTCTTCGGCCGGAACGTAGAAGGCGCGGTCGCCGCCGATCCGAAAATCGATGCCGATCGCCTTGATCAGATTGTCGACGGTCGGCTCGATCATACCCGGCGGTGGAGGTGTCGCGCACGTCGCAATCTCCGCGGGCAAGTCGTCGCACTGATCCGTGTTAAAGACAGTGAAACGTTTCAGGAACGGGATCGCCTGCGCTTCATCGCCGGCCTCGCATGCACGACGTTTTTCGTCGGCCGGAACGAAACGATCGGCATAAACGACAGTAGCGCCGCGCTCGCCTTTGCGGACGTGACCGCCAAGCGACAGCGCCTGACGGAAGGTGATCCAGCTCTGAGCTGCGAATCCGCGCTCCGTCGCTGCGCTCCAGAGAAGCAGGATGTTTATGCCACCATAGCGGCGTCCGGTGGCGGCGTTTCTCGGCATGGCCGGCGGCGCCCCGTCCGGCGCCGCCCTCCAGGGCTGAACCCACGGCACATGGCCGGCTTCGAGTTCGGCGATGATCTTATCGGTGATTTCGTCATAGAAGCAGGCCCGGTCCTGGCCGGCGCGCGCCCGGGAAGGATTTCGCTTCATCGCGAGTCTCCGCGACGGGCGTCGCGAGACTCTCTCGCGGCTACAAACCCGTCACGGCGAAGCGGGCGCTCCTCTCACTCTGCTCTGCAGCTGCGGCCCTCGGCGCCGATTTGTTCGCGGGCAGACCGGCAGCCTGCCTCTTGAACCGTCTATCTGTTCGCGCTCCGGCCGAGCGGCCGGCAAAAACGAGGCCGCGAGGAAAGGACCAGCATGGCGCCGCCGGTCGCGAGAATTCGGAACCGACTGCTTCTCCCCGAAGCGGTTCACAGCGTATGGCAGAAGGTCATCGCCCGGACCCAGTCACGACGGGGATACCTCATTGGTGCGCGAGGGATCGACGCCGGCTGCCCCGAGACGCTGCGTGGCTCGGTTCGAGAGCCCGGTGCGGCGCCAGCCGCACGCGCGGAAAAACACGTCTACGGAACAATCAAGCGCGTGGAAGCCGGACTTCCTCCCGGGCCTTTGTCAGGGTGTTGTAGATTCTGACCTGAAGCATCGGACGACGCGTCTTAAGCTCCTCCGCTCGTGCCCAGGCTCCATCTCGGGTCGAGAATTCGGCTTTCAATTGGCCGTCGACTTCGAGCACGTAACCGGAAGTCGGCAGTTCACGGGTGGGTGCGACCATTTTATTCCTTTCGGCCAGTTGGTCTGATCAATGAGCACGGCTTAACCCGAGTCGACCCGACCGGGCCAGCTTGTCGGTGACAGTCATGTGCTGCAAAATCGGTGATGGACCTACAGGGCGTGCCCGATGCTAGCGACCGCCAATGATTCCGCGCGCCGCCAAGACATCGACGACAGTCTCCGCCAATTTGTCGGGCGTCTGCCCCACGGTCCTGAGGTGAATTTCGGGCCTCGTCGGCGCTTTGTAGGGCGCATCGACGCCCGTGAAGTTCTTGATCTTTCCGGACCTCGCCTTTGCATACAGACCCTTAGGATCGCGCCGCGCGCATTCCTCGATCGGCGTGTCGACGAAGACTTCGATGAACTCCGCCTCAGCAACGAGGTTTCGCACCATATCTCGTTCGGCCCTGTGGGGCGAGATGAACGAGCACAACACGATCAAGCCGCTGTCGGCCATCAGCTTGGCGACTTCGCCGGCGCGCCGGATGTTCTCCACGCGGTCAGCCTCGCTGAAGCCAAGATCGCAGTTCAATCCGTGGCGGACGTTGTCGCCATCCAACAGCATGGTGTGGCGCGATGCTGCGAACAGCTTTTGATCGACGAGGTTGGCAATTGTCGATTTTCCCGCGCCTGACAGGCCAGTGAACCAGACGATGCAAGGTTTCTGATTCATCAGTGCGGCACGCTCGCTCCTGCCCACGGAAACCGCTTGCCAGGCAACATTGGTGGCCCGCCGCAGCGGAAACGCAATCATGCCCGCGCCAACCGTACGATTGGTGTAACGATCGATGACGATAAATGATCCGGTTTTCCGATTGACATCGTAAGGATCGAATACGGCCGGCAATGCGGTCGCAACATTGCAGAATGCGATCTCGTTGAGAGAAAGCGTCCGGGCTGCGAGGTGCTCACATGTGTTGACCTCGATCCGGTGCCTGATTGCGGTAACGTTGCCGGCCACGGTCTGCGATCCGATCCGCAGGATGTAATTGCGTCCCGGAACGAGTTGCTCCTCGTCCATCCAGATCAGATAAGCGGCGAAGTGATCAGCGACTTTCGGCCGCTCGCCTGGCCGCGCCAGAAGATCGCCACGGCTGATATCGATCTCATCTTCCAGCGTAAGGGTGACGGCATCACCAGCCTCGGCTCGGGGCAGGTCACCCGCCTGGGTCACGATCCGCTTGACGCGCGTCGTTCGTCCGGATGCGGCGACAACGATCTCGTCTCCCGCCGAAATACTCCCCGAGGCTACTGACCCGGCATAGCCACGGAAATCCAAGTCGGGCCGGTTCACCCATTGGACCGGAAAACGAAAAGCCCGGCTTGCGGCGTCGGACTGGATATCGACGCTCTCCAAATGCCCGAGCAGACTTGGACCATGGTACCACTTGGTATGCGCGGAGCGGTCCACGACGTTGTCGCCGTAGCGGGCCGAAATCGGGATCGGAATGATCGAAGTAAAGCCAAGACCGGCGGCAAAGCCAAGGTAGTCACCGACGATCCGATCAAAGCACTCCTTCTTGTATGCAACGAGGTCGACCTTGTTCACCGCCAGCACGATATGGCGAATACCGAGCAGCGAGCAGATAAAGGAGTGGCGCCGGGTCTGGACCAACACGCCTTTGCGCGCATCGATCAGGATGATGGCGAGCTGGGCGTTCGAGGCGCCGGTTGCCATGTTGCGGGTGTACTGCTCATGCCCGGGCGTGTCGGCCACCATGAAGGAGCGCCGCGACGTCGTGAAGAAGCGGTAGGCGACGTCGATCGTGATGCCCTGCTCCCGTTCGGCTTCGAGCCCGTCCACGAGCAGCGCGAAATCGATGTCATTGCAGGCCGAGCCGTGCTTGGCGCTATCGAGTTCCAGCGCCGTGAGCTGATCGCCGGGAATCATCTTGCCGTCATGCAGCAGGCGTCCGATCAGCGTCGACTTTCCGTCGTCTACGGAACCGCAGGTGATGAATCGCAGCTGATCCTTTGTTCCGGCCTCAACGGGTGCAGTTGTCATTGTGGAAGCCATCAAAAGTAGCCTTCCCGCTTCTTCTTTTCCATCGAAGCGGCCTCATCGGTATCAATCAGGCGTCCTTGACGCTCCGACGCCGTTGCCGAGCGCATTTCCGCGACGATGCCCTCGATCGTGGTCGCGTCTGACTCGATGGCTCCGCTCAGGGGATAGCACCCCAACGTGCGAAACCGGACCATCCGCATCTCCGGGGTTTCGTTGCATTCAAGCGGCAACCGTTCGTCGTCCACCATGATCGTCGCACTGCCTCGTCGCACGACAGGCCTTCGCTTAGCGAAATAGAGCGGCACGACTGGGATCTTTTCGAACATGACGTACTCCCAGATGTCGAGCTCGGTCCAATTCGACAGCGCGAATACGCGCATGGTTTCGCCCTGACGAATTCGCGTGTTGAAGAGATTCCAGAGCTCCGGCCGCTGATTGCGGGGGTCCCACACATGACGCGCTGATCGGAAAGAGAAGATTCGTTCCTTTGCGCGGCTCCTTTCTTCGTCACGTCGCGCGCCGCCGAAGGCTGCATCGAACTGGTAGAGGTCGAGTGCCTGCTTCAGAGCGTCGGTCTTCATCACCTGGGTATGGAGAGCCGAACCGGATACGATCGGGTTGATCCCGCGTTCGATGCCTTCATTGTTCACATGGATGATCAGATCGACGCCCAGCCGCTTGGCCGTCTCATCCCGGAACGTGATCATTTCGCGGAACTTCCAGGTCGTGTCGACGTGAAGCAGGGGAAACGGCAACTCCGCGGGATAAAAGGCCTTGATCGCGATGTGCAGCATGACGCTCGAGTCCTTTCCGATCGAATAGAGCATGACCGGCTTTTTGAACTCGGCGACCACGTCGCGCATGATTTCGATCGATTCAGCTTCGAGTCGGCGCAGATGTTTCGGCAGCATATGTCTTTCTTCGATGCAGGATCTCTGCTCGCTCAGTCCCGTATTGACGTACTTGCTCCGATCCGCACAGCCGTTCCGGCGATCGGGTGTGCTATATCGCGTGGCTTTCAATTGGGTCAAATACCGCGACGGTCGCAAGGCTAGTTATGTGGACGTCCTGCCGCTCCTTCGTTGCTCTCCACGACCAGCCCATCGGATGTTTTGTTGACGTGCTTCGTCGCGAGACAACGATCACCAAAAGGTCAGGTCGTTCAGTTTGATGGCAAGCCTATCGGTCATCGCTCGATTCCCTTGAGGCTTTGCTCGAGCCGCACGATCTCGGCCCGCAACGCCGCGATCGTGGCATCGCGATCGCGAATCGCCTCCACTTGCGTACCTCGAGCGGCCTCAGAGGCTGAAAGTGCGTTGCGCAACGGAGCCGCCATCGCAGCTTCCAGCCGCGCACTCGCCTCGACTATGGTCTCGGATGTATGCTGCGACTCCGGGGAGCAAGCATTGTCTGAAGCCTGCCGAGCCACGGAGGTCAATTCGCCGGCGTTGGTTGGGAAGCCGGAGGACGTGCGCAAATCCCACCAGATTCGAAATATCCGGCGATATAGTTCAGTTACGTCACGTCCCTTATCCACGATTCCAGCTTGTTGGGCATGCCGAAGCTCCTCCTCATAACCGAGCTTTATCATGAGCTCGGCGCCGACCAGATCGGTTACCGTTTGCATTTCTTCGATGCTCAACTGGGCTTGCCACGCGTGGACGGAGCCGCCATCGATGGTCCTTCTTTCCAGGATCTTTCGATCTCCAAAGCTGCTGGACAGCAAATAGCCCGCTTGCTCCATCGTCGCCCCAATGCTGATTGGTTCACAGCCGAGGCTGGCAACCAGGCGCTGTATTTCCTCCTCCGGATGCGCCACCAGCAGTTCATACTGCACGACCTGCGTCTGTTGGCGAGCGCGGTGCGCCGCGAGCCTGGGCAGGCCCAGAACCAGGTCGGCGAGCGCCGACGCAATGCCGTCGGGTAGACGGAGCATAAGATCAGCGAGAGACGAGACGCTGACGGATCGAGTGTTTTCTGCCTGAAGTGGAATTCCCCATGTCGACTTCAGGGATGCAGCAATGGCGTAGGGATTGCGCATCAGGAGGATTTGCGGAGCGTCCGGATAAAGCGCGTCCAAAAATTCGAGCACCATCCAATAGCGGGGGGTCTTATCTATGATGATGCGCTTGCCCGCGGCAGCCAAATATTGACCGTATGCCGCATCTGCAAAAGCGCGGCTGACCATATTGCGGTCGATACGACCCAGGAATTCGGAGGCCGCGGCTTCAATCAGTGATGACCCAGCCGGATGACCGTGGCGCAACCTGCCAAATGCCTCAAGCGCCAGCATGAGCCAAGGTTCAGGCGGAGCCGCAATATCCGGATGCTGCTGGAGCAAATGCGCCAGCAGCGTCGTCCCGGACCGTGGAAGACCGAGAAGAAAACAGACTGCAGGTGCGCAATTAACATCCCGGCTCATGATACTGCTCCCTCTGCCCCTTGGACAGCGCAAGCGCAGCCCACCCCTTCCCCACCGGAAAGAAATGATGGTGGCCGCGGCATTCTACACAGGCGGACCGCTCGGACCGAGCCATCGTGCACGAAGGATTTCGGCTGCAACTCTTCATCCGGGAGCCATCAAACTCGGATGACCTGGCCGGATGTCAGCAATTTCAGGTCCTGGCCCGGGATCGCCCGATGGCCTACAGAGCTAACGCAGACAGAACGGCGAGTTCAATTCTACGAAGATAAGTAGCCGATATAGAATCGCTTCGAAAAACTATACGAACGTTTATCGCGCAAGTGCTCATCCGCATGGATCTGTTGTCGGGACGACTCGGCCCTCGATGCTGCTTCCAAGATCGCTAGCTAGTCGAACGGAGAGACGGTCGACACGATCGGAGATGCGTGGACGAGGCCGCTACGATGCAAGGAACTCACCACGCGGGAGGCCCAGCCGATACATCACCAACAAGCCGGGTGCCGCGAGATATTCGCAAGCATCTCACCTAGGCGGAACGAGATCGCCTTCCGCGTGGATACCCACTCCAGGTCAACGCACGAGGAGCTTGCAGGCACGCTCGATGCTAGTATACGTCGCGAACTCGCCTGCGGGTACAGCTGCCTCCTTCATCGCGTGCCGTTCAGCCCCTTATTCCGTCCAGATCGTACCAAACATTTGATCCGCTTTCCGCAAGCTGCCATTTACCCACACTCCCAATTCGCGGTAAGAGAACAATCGAGAAGGACATCTTGATTTACAATGCTGTCGGATCCGCCCAGCTCCGCGAAAGCGCGGGGTCGTACCATTGCTGAACATCAGGAGATGGTGCGAAAGTTCTCATGGGAGATCAGATCCATCAACGGCTGCCTGGAGGACGTTCGTCAACTGTTGGCGCACGCGCTTGGCATTACCGGGCCGCAGTGGATGGTCTTGGTCGGCTTGGCAGATTTGAAGGCAGAGAATGGTGTTCCCGTTAATGTGGTATCAAAGCTGATACACGCCGACGCTTCATTCGTCACGCTCCAATCAAAGGCACTGGAGAAAAAGGGCCTGGTGCGTCGCAAGTCCTGCACAAGCGATGCTCGGGTTGTGCGGCTGTCGCTGACGGAAACAGCTTACAAGCATCTAGCGAACGTTGCTACGCAACAGAAGGCACTGGATGAGTTCATTTTCGGCGAATTCAGCGCTGCGGAGTTCGCCGAGTTCGCTGGCAAGCTGGCCGCCGTCAGGCGTCGCCTGGAAAAGGCTCGCTTGAAAATCGCCCTGGAGTTCTGAGGACCAGTTGCACGATCCTCAGAAATAACGAGGGACAAATGCCGTGTCCGATCTTTCAACTTTCGACGTTTTGTTAAAGCAACGCAGACGACGCTGGCTGTGGTCAGTTTGCACGATCGATGGTGCGCGGATTATGACATGCTCAGGACGGAGCCGATCTGCCGCCAACTATGAAGCCACGCGAGCACTTTTCTTGTTGCTACTCAGGGCACCGTATCGTTCGGGACGTCGAGGACTCAAACCGAGCAGGAGACCCATCCGCAGCGCTTGCTTTCACCTACACTTCAGGTCCACCGGGCTCTTCGATGAATGGCCGGCTCCGGAATTTGTCTCTTCTTGAGCCTGTGCGACTGACGACGGTTGTTGAGCATTTGCCGCATTACGCCTCGGCCTAGTGTCGCGGAAGGCTGCTATCCCGTCGAGTCGATGCAAGCATCGGCTGAAGATAACAGCCGGTGCATTCGGGTCAGGCGATCACATTGCTCCGCCATTCTGGCACCTTGCCGCGGATTTCGGGGTCTTCGGAAACCATTGGATCCGCACTTGGCGGTATCAGCAAATCGCCTCAACCTCGAGGATATGGGCCCTCCAGCCTAAGTGGGATTGGCCGTGCAGCACTATTGCGCCGAACCCCGGCGGGAACGTCATACGCCCGCCGCTTGCGTCTCCTGGATGGAATCCGGAAGCCTCTTACTGGCTTACTGGGTACATCGATCTATTTCGTGCGATCCTGAATTTCACGACGAACTCGGCATGGACGGCGAAGCAATGCTCTCATCTCTGCTGCACTGATACGGCCAGCGAAGCCGGCCTCCCCGCCGCGGTGAACCTTAGCATTCCGATTGCCGCGGCGATGCAAATTACTCGGCAGCATGTGAAGAAAACGAAACGCTTGTGAGGAAGCCGATAAGCAAGCTGCTTCGCTCGCAATTCGACCACTCAACAATGTACGGCAGGGGGTCCGCAGGTTTCCAGGATTACCCCGCTCAAACAGAAAATGGTGCGGGACAACGCAGAGGACGAGTGGCGGACAACAACGCAGTCTGCAGTCAGGTCTAAGACACAATCTCCAATCGCTCACAAGGGCGGCTCGCGAGCCGCCCTACTCTGTTCCGCGACACGGAGTTGCTATCGCAGATGTCCGAGTCCAATTCCGAGATTCAAGGCCTTCTGGCGTAGCGCACCGACAGTACGCTTGGTCATCTTTGCTAATTTTGTGACCGGAGTCCGAGCCTTCGAATGGGCCTTGAGCTCCTTGATATCTGCCTTGGTCCACTCGCGCCGCTTAACGCGTTTCTTCTTTGCTTGCTTCACAGTAGATGCTCCTTTCAGAGGAGCGGCTTGTAGCACAACTTTTCCGCAGCGACGACCCATAAAAGACGATCAATCACAGGAACTCGCGCTGCTTTGGCGACCCAAGAGCTAAAGCGATTATCAATGGCAGCTGCGGCGTTGCGTGAATTCGTCAGGTTTCGGCCCGACTTGGCTACGCATTTGCAAACGCAGCAATCCGCGTTTACGGGCTTCAACAGGGCAGCGCTCGCTATTGAGCGAGGACGAATCGCACAACGCCTGAAAATGATCCGACCCCAGAGTTCCCTGTTTCTTTCCTTCATTTTTCCATCCTGTTGGACGCCTTTTTGAGAGATGGGCCCGTCTCATGGAATCACAGGAGCGCACGCTGTAGTTTGGATCACCGCTCACACATACACCATATAACTATGCAGCCTTGCTGTGATATACTTTGTGTGCAGCTACTTGACCGGCACGATTCACACGAGATGCGAGGCATCATAACCATAGCGCAGGACATTTCTGCGAAATGGATACAACTTATGTGCCGCTGAACAAGCGCTTCTCCCCGCCGCGATGACGAAGTAACAGGCGCGGAGACAACACGAGTATCCACGCAGTCGACTACTGGCCCTTCCATGCGGTATCGCCGATTCAACCTTCGCACGGAACATATTCGGCTTCAGCCCCGCCTATTCCGGGCGAGCCGACGAATCCTTTTGCTCATCGGAGCATACCGCGGGCGCCTGGACCGTCTCCTCATCTGATTCCGATCCGCGTTTTGTTTCGTCACCGGATTCCTGACCTTCGTCCACCGTGCAGGGACGGATCCGACTGATACGCGTCCGAAAGATTTCCGCGCGCTCACATCGCGGACATGCACACCATGATGGCGTTCGTCGAGACCCGGAAGTGCGCACTGGCCGGATTGACGCCTTGGGGTAAACGATTGCGGATTTGCGATACGCAACCGATGCACCGCTGTTGATCATGTCATTCACGATGGTATCCACGGCGTTGTCGAGAGCATGATGCCGAAGATCTGAGCACAGTCCGGCGGCGCTGGATGTTGTCGATGTGCGGCCCGATCAGATGGAACAGCGCTACGAATAGTCAAGCCCCTCAGCGCGCTTCTTGGAGATTAGTACGAGCCCCCACGAAGCGGGCGCTGCAGATCGACTGGAGCCCATATATCGAGGCCACGACAATTGCGTTGGCGCCGAACGCCAGGTTTGTCCATTGCGCTATAAGACGCCCAGAGCCGATCAGAGCTGACTCCAAGGAACGGCAAGCTCAGCACCCGTGGCGTAAAGTGTTAAGCGATCACTGGCCCACAAGTTGGGCGATGCAGGGGCACAGCCAGGCCGCTCATCTTCGGATCGAACAATGGCTATCAGATCGTATCCCCGAGCACGACGGATTGGCATCAATCCCCAACGTACTGCAGGTGTTGTCCGCCTCACGAGCGAGGGCGTGCAGCGTCGCCTCGTTCGGGCAGTATTTCACGGCACTTGCCGGCTTCTCTCGTTTAAGGCTGGCCGCACATCGGGCCTTGGCGTAGCACAGTCCACATACGCGCTGAAGATCGCGCAACACGTCGCCTTGCGCGGAGGCAAGCGATTCCTCGGAAATGCCGGCACGCGCGAGACGCTTGCTCAAGAGCTCGGGCAAGCTCGGACTTTGCGCCAGCGCTCGAAAATCGGACGTGGAGAGATTAAGCTCCCGCGCGATAAAGTCGATGTCCTGCCGGCTCAAGTAAGCCAATTCTGATTGCTGGGAGAGGCTCGCCCGTAACCTGCGGAGCAGATTTTTGAACAGTCCAGAACCACGAATATGTGCAGGTTGAGTAACCATGCGCGATACTTCTCAAGCTTGCTTTAGCTGCCCGAGCCTGGCTGGTTTTTGACATCCATCAAATAGGACCCCGACTTGCGGGAAGAAACTCCCCGGGTAACGCCCACCGAAATGCATCTGCGGCGACAGCGAGCTAGCTACGTTCCCTGGTGACAAAAACCCGTCTATCGGTGGCGATAGCGCCGCTGGCCAACAAGGATTGGCGACAGAGAAGTCTCCCTAATCTCATGTTCGCGAGCAACTGAAAACCAACGCGTTGTCGCTCTTGAGGGCCCCTCAGCGGCCGCGATCGCATAGCCAGTGATCAGGTTGATGCGAGCCTACACGATGCCGCCGAGACTCGGTTCTTCAGTGCTCATAGCTGTGGCCGCGACCAGTGCCGGAAAGACCATCGACAATCCGCGGTAAGCAATCAATCCGCCAACTGCTTCGCAGCCCACGTCACCACACGTCTCGCCCTGATCTACAGCGAACCAGTGCGATTCTCCTTCGATTCTCTTCCCACCAGAATCCTCACATCATTGCGCATTCGAGATTTTGATCTCGCTCAATCCGATTGCGCACCGGCTTGATAAGGTACCACGCGGGGGGATGAAGGCACGCTTAAAACGCATAGGACACACCATTCATGATACACATTCTCCCGGCGTCGATCGGTCTGATCTTGGTCATTATCATCACATCCGCTCAGATGGCTGCACTGCCCCGGCCGATTCAGCGGAGACATCCAGCTAGCCTCGCCGGCTCGTCGCCGCCGTCCATTCGACGCCGCGTTTGACGTTCGTTGACCTGCAACATGGGTCGGTTGCGTCTTGCCATCGCGGGCGAGACAGGCGATGCGGACCGCACTGCCCGGAAGATTGCTTGATCTTGTCAACCAGCAACGATGAACGGCACCGCGGAGCCGGTCGCCATCTCACTTGGGAACGCATCGAAACGGCGCCCTTTGATCGCGTGTTGGAGATTGCCGTGATCGAGGGGAACATCATTCACCGGCTGGTCTTCCCCTGCCGCCGCAGCTTCGGTGGCTGGATCAAGGTACAGACGGGAGAACGCGTCGCCGTGCAGCCCACCCATTGGCGCGTCTGGTGCGAATAGCATCGGATGTCATCACCGCGGATCGGGACGCATCTGCTGGCTCGACTGCCACCCTGGAAGCCGCAATGCAATCGGCACGATCGCACCAGGCGAGTTCCGAGCACCGCGCTAATTTAGATCGCTCGCCACGGCCTTGAAACACGAGTGGCGCAAGCCAAGGACAATTGAGAGCGGCGAGGTTCGCGGCACAATCCTCAGCTACCCCCGAGCCACCTGCAACTTCTTCATTATCCCGCCAGTGAGAGCTTCACTCGAGAGTGTGCCGACCGCCCCCATTCGAAATTTCGCGGTTGATCGGCTCGATGTACTCGGGCAGCACCCTCATCGTGTCTTGGCCGACTTTCTGGTTGCTCTCTTACATTCAGTCGAGGTGGAATCGCTTTCGTCCCAATGCCACGATTTCCCGGTCGCTCGGCCGATCGCACGACTCAACGTGCACGGTGAGGTCCGGCCGCGCCCTTATCAGAAAGTGCATAAGGTCGGTCTTCTCGGCACCTGGCCCAATGATGAGCAGATCAGTGCAGCCGCCGACAGCTTCGCCGACCCTGATGAAGAATGTGGGATCTTCATGGATGCAGCCAGGGCCGGTCGTATTCGCTTTGTGATGCAGCTGCTGGGATGGCAAACGCGCACGCACGGCCGTTGCGCTGGCGCCTGTCATTCCGACAGAAAATATCTTGGCTATGAAGTGATCGATCCAGATGACTGAGTGCACGTGCGTTCGAACTGTCATTCCGCTCATGAACTGGCTCCAATATCCCCTCTCGCGGTTTACTCCCTCAATCGGAGCACTGCCGCCGCAAGCCTTACTGCGGCTGACGCACCGATTGCGGTTCCTGCGGCGACGACGGGACCTGAGCAACGCCGTAGATGTCTAACGCCTCGGCCACATCGTCGACACTCCGTGGCAAACAGCGCGCCCGTGACGACCACACGTCGGCGGCTAGGAATGCGAAGGCTCCGACGAGCTTTCCGGGTCGGCCTCATTGTCCGATCTGTGCTGCGGCAGAATGGCGGTTTGCATGAATCGCGAGCTATCGCGACCAGCAGGCCTGTGTTGACATGCACGAGACGCAGCCAGTCGATCACAACCGGAACCCGCAGATTGGGGTGACATTGCGCGTGTAGTGGCTGCGCTCGACCGATTTTGCCACCGTAGAGTTCGCCTGCCCGAGCGATCGCCCATCGCATGGTCTGAATTGACGGCATCGTGGGGCATCGTCCGAGCCGCCACCCATGACGCGCGGGAACGGGTCTCGATTTCTCAGCTCCACCGATTACTAATGCGACAGGCATCATGCCGGTTCTCCTTACTCGGCATCAGAGCATTGCAAGAAATACGCCGCGGCCGAGTTGATCTCGCTCAAACGAAGTCGGCAAACGATTATGCAAAACGTCCAACTGTCCCCGCGAAGGCCAGGGTCTGACGGGCAACGCGTCCTTTCATGTTAGGAGAAGGGCAATGTTCGGAACCATACTGGTCCACATTCCCACGGAACTTCCGGTGCGTCCTGCGCTGAACGGATCGATCTCCCTCGCCGTCAGCACGGGTGCCCATCTCGACGCTACGGCGATCGGATACGAGAGAACGATCATGCCCCTCATTGCGACCGGCGGCGCACCGGTCACCTCGATTTTCGAAGTCGAGCACGACCGGGCGCTGAAGCGAGCTGAGGCGGCGATTCGCGTCTTTGATCGGGAGGCGAGGAACGCCGGCATCTCCTACGCGACCCGCGCGGTCAGTGCGGTCCCATCCGAGGCGCGCGCGCTCCTCTGCGCGAGCGCGCGCGTCCACGACGTGACTATCGTCACGCAGCCGCGGAGCGACCACGACAGCTATGATAACGTTATGCCAAGCGAGATCCTTTTTAGGGCCGGAGGTCCAGTCCTGTTCATGCCTTACGCCTTTCATAGCCCTTTTTCAGCCAAGCGAATCGGGATTTGCTGGGACAGCAGCCGGCTGGCAGCCCGCGCGGTGCACGATGCTATGCCGCTGCTGCGCAAAGCCGATGCTCTCACCATCATCATGGTCACCGGCCGCGGCACTGTCTCGCCCGAAAGCTCCTGCGACCATCTGGTAACGCATCTGGCAAGGCTGGGCCTCGCGGCGAAGGTCACCTCGGTCCTCCCGGTGCGCCGGTCGAAGCTCCAATCGATCCTCTCGCGCGCAATGGACGATATCTTCGATCTCATAGTGATGAGCGCGTGCAGCTCCTCCTGGCTGCACGGAAAGCTCCTCGGCCGTATGAGGCGCGATCTGCTTCGGTCAATGACCGTCCCGACCTTAATGTCGCACTGAGCGAGGGATCATCCATGCGATTTTCCGCCATTCCCTCCTGCATGCTCCCAGCGCCAGCCAGATATGAGTCATCACGATCGAGGGCATCTGAAGCTAATGGCCGATGAGCGTCGGCGAACCAAATCAGCGACGCCGTCGATCCGACGGGACGTACTCAGGTTTCCTCTTCGTCACGAGCGATTGATCGAGACCCATCGATCAGATGCTGCGATGCTGCCATGCGGACCCAGGCGACGGGTCCTTTCCCAGATCAGCTCATCCAAGCAGCGTGTTGCATTAAGGAACGTTCGCTTGATCGGCAAGTCGACGGTTTTCCTGCTGCACCGCAATTGGCCTGAGCTGATCTGCGCGCGACGGAACGGCTGGTGAACTGCGGCCTCCTCTTTGCGATTTAGGCTGGCAGCGCCCGGTGGATCCCGGCTCGGATCGGGCTTGATCCAGCGCAATTGGGCACAATCGCTTTCAGCTTACATTGTCTAAGTCGAAGGTTCTTGCCTGGGAGCACTACAATGATCGTCGATCGTTTGCGTCGAGAGCATCGCAATATCGACCTGCTCCTCAACGCGCTTCAGCGCGAACTGGATATTTTTGAACGTGGGGATCGTCCCGACTATGAAGTTATTCGCGCGATTATCAGCTACTTCGAAGTCTACCCGGAACTGTACCATCACCCGCAGGAAGATTTGATCTTCGCCAAACTGAAGATCCGTGATCCGGATGCGGCTGCAAGCCTCGGAGACATCACATGTGAGCATCACGAAGGCGCTGATCGTTTGCATCATCTCGCTGAAGCGATCGATGGCGTTCTCGCAGATCGAGAGATCCTTCGGCAAGATGTCGGCAACATTGTGCGCAATTTTATAATGCACGAGCGACATCACATGACGTGGGAAGAACGGGATCTCTTTCCCACCGCCCTCAAGGTGCTATCAGCTGAGGATTGGGCGGACGCTGCTTCCGCCCTCAACGATCATGGAGATCCGCTATTTAGTGAGGATGCCGAAGCGATTTCCGACGCGCTAAGAGCGCACATTCTGGAACTCGCGCAAGAGGCTGAAGCCGAACGACGCTCGGCCGCGCTTTCATCCGCGATGGCGGTGGTCGCACGCGGCGGCACCGAGGCAAACGGGCCGTTGCCTTGACGGCGGGTCATCTTCGGCGATGTCAAGTAACTGCAAACCGGCGACTTCGGCGATTGTCGCAGAATGTGCATATTCGGGTCCCGCGCCGGACCACATCACACCAAGCCGGATGGGCATCGTTGCCTATAACCACACTGCATGCGCGAAGGCGCCTCCAAGTTCCTCACGACATGCCCGTTTATCGCCGGTTGGCAAACCTCGGCTGGATGGCGTGTCAAGACAGACGCCCACGACGTCGGCGAACGGATCGAGACGGCCTGCCTTGAACCGCTGTCACTTGCGGCTCGAAGCGATCCGACGCAGGCAACGGACAGGCCTCACCGAACATGCTGGGGGCGCGAACGGCTTTGGCCACTCTGCGCGATGACAGGCGCGAATGGGCCGCCACGAGAACTGCGGTACCTTGGTAGCACGCGCATATCGCTCGTACCTTGTCAGTTCATCCGCGAACTCATTTATGCGCCGTCTGGTCATCGCCTAGCCAATCCCGACTTGAGGATGGTTGCATGGGCACGCCGGGCAATTTTTTTGAGCAAGCGCAATGATCGTCTGCCGCAAGTCCGATAGTCGCGCCGGAGAGAAAGAAAGGAAACCGAATGCGACCGGATCTGGCAAACTCCTACGGGCAGGACCGGCTACCGCGCTACACCAGCTATCCCACAGCTCCGCATTTCTCGTCGTCGATCAGGGAATCAGACTACCGCGTATGGCTCAAGTCGCTGCGGAGCCGGCAGTCGGCATCGATCTACCTGCACGTGCCCTTCTGTCGCTCGATGTGCCGGTACTGCGGGTGCCACACGTCTGTCATGAAGCGGAGCGAACCGATCGCGACCTATGCGGCAGGGCTGCGCACTGAGGCCCACCTCGTCGCAGAAGCCATCGGTCAGCAACTGTCGATCTCTCATGTCCATTTCGGGGGTGGCACTCCGACGATCATGATGCCCGAAACCTTCGCTGATCTCGTCGGCGCGCTACGCTATTCGTTCCTTGTGTTGCCTGGTGCCGAGATCGCGGTCGAGATCGATCCGCGGACGTTGACAGAGCCGATGGCGGAGGCGCTGGGCTATTGCGGGGTCAATCGAGCGAGCCTTGGCGTCCAGAGCTTCGATCCTTTGGTGCAGCGCGCCATCAATCGCCGGCAGAGCTTCGAACAGACCGCAATTTCGGTCGAGTGGCTGCGCCGTGCCGGCGTGAACCGGATCAATTTCGACCTGTTATATGGCCTTCCCCTGCAGACCGTCGCGTCGTGCCGGAACACGGTAGCCAGGTGCCTCGAGCTGCGGCCGGCTCGATTTTCGGTTTTTGGCTATGGTCATGTTCCATCGTTCAAGAAACATCAGCGCAAGATCGACGAAGCCTCTTTGCCTGACAGCGTCGCACGGCACCTCCAAGCCGAGACAATCGCGGAAGTTCTGGTTGATGCCGGATACGTACGCATTGGCCTCGATCACTTTGCCCTCCCGGACGACAAGCTGGCTCTGGCGAGGCGGCAAGGCACGCTGAGGAGGAACTTCCAGGGCTATACGGACGATTCAGCGGACGCTCTCATCGGTCTCGGCGCCAGTGCGATCGGTCGCCTGCCCCACGGATTTGTCCAGAACACCGTCGCGATACGCGAGTATCTCGCTCGTATCATCGACGATCGGCTCCCAACCGCCAAGGGTTACCTGCTCACGAAGGACGATCGCTTCCGCGCCGAGATCATCGAAAGGATCATGTGCGACATGTTCGTCGATCTTTCTCAAATACTTCGCCTTCATGGCCAGGATCCAGAATCGGCCATCATCGACCGTTCTCGGCTCGACAGGCTTGTCGCGGACGGCGTTGTGATCATGGACGGTGACCGCCTTACCGTCAGCGACGGTGCACAGTTCCTTGTCAGAAGCGTCGCCTCGGCGTTCGACGCTCATCTTCCTCGTTCAGAAGCTCCCCACACTCGGGCGGTTTAACTCGACTCGCCACCGTCCTGTCCAGAAGGACGACCGTCTCCAGACAGTCGCTGAAAGAGGCGCTCGGCGCACAAATTGATCGCAGATCCAGCAGACCACTACGTTCCGGCGCAGGACAATCGTATCTGTCGCAGAAGCAAGTGCCTGGCTCCTGCAGAGCCCACCCCGTTAAGCGGACCTTCGCGCTTCACTCACTCATTTCAAAGCAGATTCTGGACGAGCTCATGGTCCCCGGACGCACTTAAGGTGCGTCGAGCAACTCAACAAGCCTGTCAGCAAAAGAGCTCCGATTGCACCGATCCAGGCACATCACGGTCAGCCATGTCGACGCCCGCTGGTCGAGCGCACCTCGCCGCCAAAGAACGGTTTACGTCGCAAACCTTCGTATATGTTCCCAAACCCATTCTATATTGGCCGCATACCGCCGCGCAATTGAGCCACGTCTCAACTGCGTCTAGCCTACCGACTATCGGAGCAGCGATTTTCCGGCGCCAAGCGGTCGTACAGTCGAGCTCGCTGGTCCAATGTCCAATGCAGTCAAGTCGGTTGAACGATGAAGGCAACCTCCTTGGTGGATCTGACGCGAATGCTCTGCTCGTTCACTGTCACATCTTGTCCGGATGACAATGGGCCGGCTCGTGACGTGTCGTCGGCGTTCCAAGGGCACAACAGCCATCCAAGGTTACGCGAAGGAGACACAGACTCCATTACCGACTTTGTTGCACGCGAAGGCCGGGTTGACTTTCACGGGACGTTGTCCAAGTCGGCCAGACTGATCCGCGGCCCGATTTCGCTCGGCCATCGGGTTTTTCGCGACCACAGTTTACGGCGAATGCCCTCGCCGTAGTCGAGCCGTCGGTAGCCCTCCCTCCACCGATGGAAGTTGGCGCGATGTGTAACAGCGTCGCTCCTCCCGGGCTCACTTCCGCCCGGCCGCCGAACAGCGGCCGGGCGTTTTTTTTGCGAACGCGCCGAAATTCACGAGGTCGCGGTTCCGGAGCAGAGGGAGCCACTTCTTTACCGGAATAAATCCCTTGAACCTCACGTTGCGTCAGGGCGTAGGACTCATACGCGCGCTTTTTCAAAGCAGGACGCGGACGGGGATGCAACGCAAGCCGAATAACAGACATGGTGCGATCAAGCGGCCGGATGGGAAGGCCGAATTGAACGTGTTTACGAGCGGATCGGTCAAATGCACACGGTTGTTGTGATGAAGCACTGCGTTGTCATCACCACGTTAATCGCTGTCACCGCAGCTCCGGTTTGCGCGGCGAAACTCAGCGGTCCGGCGCGCGTCATCGACGGCAATACGATCGAGATCGAGCAAACCAAAATTCGGCTCTCGGGCATCGACGCGCCGGAAACAGATCAGATTTGCCTCGACGTCCATGGCCAGAAATGGGCCTGCGGCATAAAGGCCCGCGATGAACTTATCAAGCATTCGAATGGCCAACTCTGGGACTGTCATACCACAGGTGTCGACCAGTACGGCAGGTCGCTCGGCAACTGCTTCATCGCAGGCGAAGACGTGAGCGCCTGGATGGTACGGTCGGGCTGGGCACTTTCATTGGGGCGATATACCCATAGCTACGATATTTATGAAGTTGTGGCGAGCAATGCCTATGCAGGCCTGTGGTCGGGGGCGTTCATCGCGCCTTGGGACTGGCGTCACCGCAACAAAGCGACGATCATCGTCGGCGCGAGCTCCGTACCAACCAACGCTCAGGAACTGCTGCTCGGACCCGATTTGCTGTCGGACCCGCCCTCACCCGAATGCCTGATAAAGGGCACCGTGGACGGCAAGGGCAAGCGCGTTTATCACTTGCCCGGACAACTCAGTTACGGACAAATCAACGTGACGAAGAAACCGGATGAGCGCTGGCTCTGCAGCGAAGCGGAGGCCGAGGCCACTGGTTGGCGCAAAGCCGCGCGATAAGATGACCCATATGCGTGCAGACCTCTCCCCAAATATGTCTCGTCCGATCGCGATCTCCCCTTCTCGTCGTTCCCTGATGCTGCTCGCAGCTTCGGCTGTCGGCTTGCTGCTTGGCAACAGCATTGTTGATGCGAAGGACGTAAAGGCGCCGCCAAAGCCGGATAACTTGCTTTCGCCGGACGCAGCCCTAAAGCGGCTCATGGAAGGTAATGCCCGCTATGTCCAGGGCGTATCGCGCCGCGACGATTTCAAGCACGAGCGCGAAGTATTGGTCGATGGGCAAAATCCCTATGCGGCGGTTCTGAGCTGCGCCGACTCTCGTATAGCACCTGAACTTGCCTTCGACAGCGGACTTGGCGATCTGTTCGTCTGCCGCCTCGCCGGCAATTTCGCCAACGACGACACCGTCGCCAGTATGGAATATGCGGTGGCCGTGCTGCATACGCCGCTGATCTTCGTACTCGGTCATGACCGTTGCGGCGCCGTCGACGCCGCGATCAACTCGCTCAAGGACAACAAGCCACCGCCGGGGCATATTTCGTCCCTCGTCACCGCTCTGAGGCCCGCGGTAGAGGCATCTCGCCACCAAAGCGGCGATGTGTTCGCCAATGCGATCCGGCAAAACGTGATCGATAACGTCAACAAGCTCAAAACGGCAACCCCCATCCTGAACGCGGCAGTTGATCAGAACAAGCTGAAGGTCTTAGGCGGCCTCTATCGGCTCGACACCGGCAGGGTCGATATGCTGAACTGACGCGGACATCGGACGTTGCTTCGCGCGACTGCGAACGACCACACTCAAAGATCACCCGCGCCACGCACAACGACCATTTGATTTGGCGCAGTGTTGCAGCCACATGAACAGATCTTTGACCCTCTTGCGGCGAAGACAGGAGATATTCGAGTTCCGAGTTTTCGATCGAGGAGCCCTCGCCCGTTGCGGGCCTTACAAAATTGGGGGTGGCGATAGGCTCTTCTCGCCACAACCTAGGCCAACGCGCCGAACGTGGGCTGCGTCACACTTACAGTACAGCTTCAGGAGTAAGCTTTGATATGCGTGGGCTCTTAATCCTCCTCGTACTCTTGGTAGTGATGTTGGCAACGCGGGGCCAGTACCAAGATAGATTCGCGCCACGGCCGACGGCGTCAATACCTGCCGTCAATGCGCCCTAGCCAACAGAGTTGATTGGAGCGGCAGATTGCGCCGAGGCACGTTGGATTTGACCGGCCGCCGAATATCGAGTGCACTCCAACCCGGCAGGACAGACCCGGCGCGGAGACCGCTTCGTTCATAACGTCATGAATGGCGCCGGATCAGTCCGGCGGGCCGGCCCTCAACTGTTACCGTATGAAGAACTAATCAGCATCATCGACCCGAGTCTGAGCACCACCTTCCATCGGAACATCCATTCAGCGACGTGGTTGAATTCATCCTCGCAGATCGACCAGTCATAGCCCATCGACGCGGACGGGTGGGTGAGCTCGATACCATTGTCCCCATGGAGTTTCTTGCCGACGCGAGACAATCTGGCAAATATTCTCGTGGCTCATCTGCCGTTGCCGTCGATACAAATCATCCTGCTCAGGATCAAGCGGTCAGCCTGGACTGAAGACCAGATAGAGCAGGATTACGACCACGACAGCTGCCCAGCCCACCGACGTGAGGAAGATTGATGCTCGCGTTGGCATTCGGATAGGCTCTCCCGCATCAGGCAAACGAAGGGACCGCCGACGCCAAAAGCGGTCTGGTCCACCTCGCGCCATGACTTTGGACCCGCCATAAGCTCGGAACTTCCGCGGGTGTGAAGTAAAAACAGCTTGCGATCGAGTGGAATAGTTACGACGTTGCGAAAGCGACACACCCGGCGTACGATACGGACGGATCCACGAGCGCATTCTGCACGATTGCCGTCATCCCTCTGCCGGTCCGGTTCAGCAACCGCTCATGGTCCAGTCCTATCGGGACGCTCCGTTAACTCCGGTAGCGACGTTCACGTGTCCGCTGGGTTTTGTCGCCAGTTCTGGGGTCTGCGCGCTCCGACGCGGGGTCCGATGCGGATCAGTGAGAGGGGACGTGCAGAAACGCCATTTCCTTCGGTTTTCTATCGACGTCGCTGCTGTTTACCAGCCCAGGCCTCCCATAAGGCGTCGATCGCACCGTGCCCACGGGACAACATTGGTGCGCAACGCATGGCTTCATCATTGAGCTGCCTCGTCACGGGTATCTCGTCGCCATTGGATGAGCTGTTGGACGTATGGAAGGATGTGTCGCTCTGGCGGCAGCGCCATGATCACGATCAGCGGATTCACCGCGCGTCACCCCACGTCTCTTCGACCAAGGCATCAACCATATCGGATACATCGTCTTGTCCGACGTTAAGCGTCAGGGAGATTCGCAACCGGGCCGTTCCCACGGGCACGGTTGGCGGCCGTATTCCACGGATGTCAAAGCCGCGCGACTGCAGCGCAGAGGCTAGCCGCATCGCGCGCGCGTTGTCGCCCACAACGTAAGGAATGATCTGTGAGTTCGAGGTGGTCGGGCGGCCGCACAAAGCGAGTTCCCGGTGCGTGAACTCCATCAGATCGACCAATTTTTTCTGCCGCTCAGGCTCCTCCTGCAGGATCAACAGTGCTTCCCGCACGGCGACCGCCATCAGGGGTGACGGCGCGGTGGCGAACATGAATGGTCGGCAGTGATTGATCATAAAGTCACGCAGTACACCGGAGGCGGTGACAAGCGCGCCCGCTGCGCCAAGCGCCTTCCCACAGGTGTGGATCACCACGAGATTTTCTCGCCCTTCATAGGGCTCGGTGAGCCCTCGCCCCTGCTTGCCGTAAACGCCTGTGGCATGAGCCTCGTCCACCACCAGGAACGCCTCGTGTCGTTCGGCGATTGCCATCAGATCCTTCAGCGGCGCAAAATCGCCGTCCATGCTGTACAGGCTTTCCACCACGATCCAGACGCGCCCCATTCCGCCCTTGGCGCGCCAATGGCCAATCGTGTCTTCGACCGACTGGGGCTCGTTATGGCCGCTTATCTGGCACTTGGCTCGACCGGCTCGCGCGCCTTCATGGATACTGGCATGCACGAGCGAATCGATAACAAGTAGGTCGCCTTGCTGCGGCAGCGTTGTCAGAACAGCAAAATTGGCGATGTAACCGCCGCCGAAGAAAAGGGCTGATTCGGCTCTGAAGAACTGCGCCGCTTCAGCTTCAAGAGCTTCGTGCTCTTCACAATTGCCGCGCAGGAGCCGCGATCCACCTGCGCCAATTGGCGTGCCGGCCCCAAGCGCGGCGAACAGAGCCTCTTTCATGCGCGGCGCGCTCGCCAGTGCCAGATAATCATTCGATGCAAAATCGAGTCCTGTGCGCGGCTTCAGCCCGCGCAGCCGGTCATCGTCCTTCAGGGCCTCCAAGGCCGTGACATAGCGGTTAAGCTTGCCGATGTAGGTTGGGTTCATTGCTCACTCCGCCCGATGCCATCATCGCGATGACGGCCTCATGGCCGCAAAACGACAGATGAAAGATCCACAATTGTCTCCGTCAACCGGCACAACTCAGGGCCCTGCACGTTTCGCTCTCTCGCGCGTTCACCTCTCTGCGGATGCCGCAACTCGTGTATCCACCATTCGGGTCTGATTGGAATCATTGGGCACACCTTGATTACATCGATGACAGGGTGCGCTTCGCTTCGATATTGGTCGGTTTCTGCGTGTTTGTTGATCAGGTATCCTGTCGCTTTGAGCACCGCGATGGATCGAATCCTGATAGTGCAGATCGGCTTCTGTCACGCGACGAACTTGCAAGAAGATCCAATGCGCGCCGTCCCAAAACGCGCAGCGCCTGCACGTCATCGGTCATGAACTGACGTCCGGCGACGAGGACGCGTGCCCGGATGCGTCAGGGTTTGGGTCGTCGCGAGCAAGCGTGCCGGTGCGGTCGGATCGAGGCACTCAGCGGCAGCGTCGCTCATCGGCATACGATTGGCTTCGTTGCACAAAGCGGATCGGCAAGCAGGGCGAACATGCCGAGGCAACCATCGACACGCTCGCCCATGCCGTGCCGCCCCCGCCGCGTACCTCAATGCCAGCGCCATGCAGAGACGTCCGCACCCGCGATCGTTCGCACCTTAAAGGGCCTTTCCCGAATGCCGCCGAGAGAACGAGAACCACAGAATAGCGCGGGCAATTCCGCACTCCGCGTCGTGTTGTTGGCATATTGCGCTTCGCTATGCGCGCGCAAACTTCGTTCAGAACGGACAAATGCGCCCGCACTTAGCGGTCGTGACCTAATCGCATCATAAACGTACGATACGTACTATATCTTTCCTAACGCGACCGCCCACTTCGTCGTCTCGAACCACCAACCGCCATCCCGCGTGTTGCGCCAGGCCGGAGCGACGTTGCGAAGCCGTCGATCTCAAGATAGTTATCTGACCGATCTGCGACAGAAGCTCCCTCACCCATGATTCGTCACATCGTCTTGTTTGCTGCCAAGGATGAGGCTCGGCTTGATCAGCTCATCGAAGGCTTGGCGGTACTCACCACAATCCCGCATGCACGCCGCATCGAGATTGCTCACAATCGCAAGACCGACCAGTTCGACAACGATATCGACGTCGTGGTCTATGCGGAGTTCAACAACGAGACGGAGCTCGCGGCCTACAAAGCGCACGGCCTGTACCAGCAGGCGATCAGGCTGGTAAGGCCGTTCCGGGAGCTGCGGTTCGCGGCCGACTACAATGTATCCACAGATGCGCGCTACGCGGCGATAGGAGGAATGATTCAACTTTGCCGACGCACCGCGCCTACACGCGAGCGACCACCCGACAATTGACGTCAAGGACTTACGGGATCCCGGCGAGCGGCGCTCTCGCTTTGGGATGGGACTCACAATGGAAGCGCCTCTGTCGCCAGTGATTTTCGTGACAAATCGTTCAACGCACATCCGAGAATTGCAATGGATCGCGCCTGTCACGGCAATGCGCTGCCTGTCGCACCGACCGCATCTGACGTTTCTCGATAGCGCAGCGATGCATACCTTGCTCGGACGTTACTCTTATCTGAGCTGCGAACCATTCAGCACTTACGTGGTCGAGAACGGACAGGCAAGTTACGATGGAGAGCCCCTGGATGGCGACCCATGGGAAGTGCTTCGCAGCCTTCTCGCCAAGTATCCGCAGGAGCACGATCCCGATCTGCCGCCGTTTCAAGGAGGCGCAGCCGGCTTTCTTGCCTACGATCTCAGCCGGACACTGGAGCGATTGCCGGCGCCGGCGATTGCCGGTCAGCATTTGCCCCAATCGATCCTGCACTTCTATGACGTGGTCGTCAGCTTCGATCACCGCGACAAGAGATGCTGGATCGTCTCGACCGGATGGCCAGAGCAGGATCCCGCGCGACGAGCCGAACGTGCGCGCCGTCGAGCCGATGAGTTCGCTGCATTGCTGGCCAGGCCACGGTCGCCGCGAATTGTGCTCCCTGGCACAGCGGGCGCATGGCGTTCGAACTTCAGCCGCGCGAGATACATTGCGGCAGTACAGCGCGTTATCGAATTGATCCTGGCTGGTGACTTGTTTCAAGCGAATATCGCGCAACGTTTCAGCGCCAGGGTGTCGCGTCTATTCGACCCACTTACTTTCTATTCCCAGCTACGTTCGTTGAACCCGGCGCCTTTTGCAGCTCTGCTGCGTTACGGCAAGCTGACCATCGCATCGAGCTCGCCGGAGCGTTTTCTCAAGCTTGACGGACGACAGGTCGAAACGCGCCCCATCAAGGGCACGTGTGCGCGGTCTACGGATTGTGTAGAGGACCGGCGCCGCGCCGAACTGCTTCTCGCGTCCGAAAAGGACCGCGCGGAAAATATTATGATTGTCGATCTTCTGCGTAACGACTTGTCACGTGTCTGCCTTCCGCACTCAGTAGACGTTCCGGCGCTGTGCAACCTCGAATCCTACGCTTCAGTACACCATCTCGTGTCCGTCGTTACGGGTGAGCTGGCAGACAATCAGGATGCAGTCGCCCTGCTTCGGGCCTGCTTTCCCGGCGGCTCCGTGACCGGGGCGCCGAAGGTGCGCTCAATGGAAATCATCTCCGAAATCGAGCAAGTGGCACGAGAGGTCTATTGCGGGGCAATCGGCTTCATCGGCTTCAATGGGCAGATGGACACGAACATTGCGATTCGAACTGTCACGATCGACGATGGTCTGGCCGTGTTTCACGCAGGTGGCGGGATAACTGCGATGTCGGATCCAGAGGCCGAATACGAGGAGACGCTCGCCAAGGCGCAGCGGATATTTGACGCGTTTCGTGCTGAAACGTCCGCCACATTGTGACTGTCATCATCGATAATCGTCTTGCTGGGTCCTTAAACCTTCCCTGGGGCAATTCGGTTGCACGCAACATCAGCCAGAACACAGGCAAGGGGACCGGCAGATGGACAGATGCTCAAATAAGGCACCGCATCACTAAGGCATCGGCCGCGACGGCCACCATCTCAAGCCTCCGACGGGAGTCCACTCTCGCTCCACGACAAATCCCCGACGTCGATTCCGCTTCGGACGCCGTTTGTTGAGACCCAGGACCGGGGGTTGGTTGTTGCTTACGCCGGGCGGGTCTATCCCGGCACCAAGATCTTCGAACGCGACGAACTCTCGCATGAGCGATGGCAATCGTGGCCCATAACCGCGAGGATGCACCTGCTGCCCGCGCCGTTCGAATGCGGATGCCCCTAAAGCGCGATGAGATTGGGATCATTGATCATCGCGCTTTGGCTTCGTACTTGAGCAAGATTTCCGCAAAAGCTAAAAGGCCGGATTTCGCGTGTGCAGCATGACGTGTACTTCGTGACGACGTCGCGAGTCCACGTCAACAAGAACATCACCCTATCAGCCACCTCGCTGGCCTCGAGGAGACTTTCGGAAAATCCCAGGCCCGTCTCAGCTTTTCGGGCGGCTCGTCCGCGAGGAGCGCGCGTCAACCACACCAAGGTCGTCCTCGCGCCGCGCATGTTTCGCCCAGCTCACCAGCCCGCTTAAGCAAGCATTTGAGACGGATCGCGACCCAAGCCAATCAACTGAAAAATTGAAGAAGAGCGCCTTGGCCTCGATTAACCAACTGGTTCTTCTGCCGAGATTGCAGATTGACACGAGACGTAGGCGCTTGAGACAAGCTTATAACAACAGCACGCTTTTTGCTCGAGTTTCTTGCGCTCGTCGATCTGCAGAAAGCCCCGTATCTTGCGAATTAGTCCTTGTTCTTCGAATCGGATCAGCGTCTCCGTGACGCCTGCACGACCCAGTCCCAAGACGTTGGAAAGGTAGTCACGCGTCACGGGCAGCATGCGGGCTTCGGCAGCATCGCTCGCCAAACAGAGCCAGGACGCGAGCCGCTGTTCCCGATTATGCCGAACTCCGCACAATCCCGTCTGAACGCATTGAAACGTCAGCGCTTGAACGTACTCAAAGAGGCGATCTCGGATCACAGGACGTCCCTTTATCACCCGGCGCAAATCCTCAACAGGGATCCTGCGCGCGCGCCCGTGAAAGAGCACAACCGATTGATGCGTCGAACGACGCCCTCCCCACAAGAACGAACCGCCGACCAGACCCCGGTAGCCCACGACCGCCGTTTCAAGCATGCTTCCCCCCGCGGCAACCCTAAGCGAGATGAGCCCTGAGTCGATGAAGTAGACGTGCTCGACATGTCCTTTCGGCTCTTGCAGGATCATGCGCTCTTTCAGCACAATCGGCTCAAGGCATTTTCCGATCGCGGTACGGTCTCGCAGGGGGAGGCTCGTCAGGATCGCATTCTCGACAAAAGGCCGCTTCTTACGCGTCGCAAAGGGCCGGTGCGGCATCGGCCATGCGCCGTACACCGGTTTGCGAGCTGCATTTCTGGAACCGGCAGGCGCGTCGACGACGGCGGACACGTGGTCGGTCATGGTCCCTCTCCGGCCGAGCGGTTTTGTGCATCACGCAGTCAGTAGCCCGGCCTCTACCGAAACGAGGGCCGGGCCGGGTCCCTCTTGTCAGGAGGCGATAAATCGCGCTGCGCCATAGGCTCGCGGCAGTTCGGCTCTTCCGCGCGTTTTACGACGTCGCGTAAGACAATTTCGGATAGCCATACAACCAGCTCTTTGAGGCGCGCATTCTCTTGCTTGCAACGCTCCAGCTCACCGCGCTCGTCTGTCATTGTTGATGCTTCATGGAGACTTTGTCGTCATGGTTCAGTCATGATTGATGTAAAACCTGCGCAAGATAAGAATGCTCCGACGAACACCGTACGTCGGGTACAAACAATCGAGCTTCTGGGCGGAGTGTGTGATCCCGGCCTCAGATTGGATCGTTTCGTACAGCTGGCGGATGGGATCTCAGGAGCTTTCCATGGCGCCGCAGATGATCGGGGCACGACGACATCGCGGCGTCCCAAGCCCGCATGGGGTTGTCCGACAGACCGAGAACGCTCTGGCACCAGCGTGAGCGCGATTCGCAGGGCGGATGGCTATTGATGCCATCGTTCTAGAAGAGAATCGCGAAGGGCCGCCTGATGTTGCAAGCCGCGACCAAGCTTGGCATCTCGCGTCATCGGGCTCGATCAACGTCAAGAATGGGCCGCGATCAACCCATCGTTCTCTCCAGGTGGAGTGCATCACATGGACGCTCGGCTTCTTAACGATCCTGCCGATTGGAGGCTTTCTCGACGGCAACGGTACTCTTCGCACCGATCAGGTTCGACATACCTTGTGTTGCGCGAGAAACTCTGCAGCGCTTCTCGTTCTGTTGACCTCCGGGCAACTCGTCGCTCGTCCGTCGATACCGCGGTCGATCGTGACGCTGTCGCACGGACGCCGATGCGATCGGCGCGTTTGGAGTCGAGTTGTTCAAGATCTATGCCGCCGGCCGCCAAGCGGGTCGGGGTGATGTCCCCTTGCTCAACTGGCAGAACTAGGATGGCTTTGCCCCGCGAGCCGGCATGCAGGTCGGCTTGTCATGCCCTCGACCAGCTTTGACCGCTGAGCATTTGGGTCAGTAGGGCCGCCCATAGACACGACGCTCGCGCGCAAAGGCAAACCTCGGATTAATGCCGCAATAAGCGTACGTGCCGGAAGCCGTCGCCATGCATTGCGCGTAGCTTGCGAATTGGCAGTTGCCTGGATAACCCCAAATCCGCCCCTGCAGGCAGTAAGGATAATCTCGAGCGGCGGCGGAAGTTGATCCGGCCGCTGCCAGCGCGGCAGCAGCGCATACAAACAGAAGACGGCGCATGAAGAGCTCCTCTGTCCTGGTCGATCAGATAGGGCGGCCACAGAGCCATTCGCTGAACCGAGATCGACCGCTCGCTCAAGATGGCGACTCAAGTCTCACCCGTCAATCGATATGACGATCCGCTCGGCCAGCTTTCTGCCGCGGGGCCGGCCAGTTTCGCGCGCGAGGCCTGCCAACACCGTAGCTCAGCCCTGACCAGACGTGCGGTACATGTTTGAAGAACGCCTCCCCCGTCAGAGATAAATGATGAACTCTTTAGCTCACGGGCGCTCGTCACAATCATGAACTGATCGACGCGGCCGTGGCTGCCACACTGCCCAAATTGATGCGCCAGGTCGCGCCGGTTATCTGCAATTTCGAATCATTCTGTAGATATGACGATTGTATGTCTTGACTTCTCCAAGAATAATTTGCGGACAAGCGTCGGAAACCCAACAGACAGTGTGAGTTTGGCCGAGCATACTGCCATCCGTGTTGGATTGAAGCTCAGCTCATAGCCGAACATCGGAGCGGAACTACCGTCCGCCTCCGCGACAGTCTTGCGACCGCAATCTCGGGATGTGTATTCGCTTGAGAAAGGTACGGCGCCATGAGTGAGAGCGAACCAAATGGACAACACGGCTTCGCGATGTCGTTGTTCGCGCTCCCGAGAGCCATGTCGCCAGCCGTAACTGGCGAGCTCGCCGCCCAGAGCATCGCCAGCGCTCAAGACGCCTGCAAGAAGATTAAGGCCATATCGCAGCAGATGGCGGCAACGTTGCGTGAAACGTACTCACGGAACGCCAGAAGCGTAACTGACTATGGCCTCAAGGTCATCGAACTCTCCAACGCCAATACAACGTCCGCGACCGATTTTTTCACCCATCTCCTGGAGAGCAAATCAGTGACGGACGTCCTCACCCTGTCCGCAACTGAGGCGCGCAGGTCGTTCGAGACCACATCGGCACTGAACCGCGAACTCCTGGAGCTTGCGCAGAAACTTGCGAAGGACACCGCAGAGCCGATGAGGAAGAGCGTCACGAAGGCTCTGTGTCAACCCAGCTAAAGTGGCGCTGCTCCAATCGGACGGTTTCAATCACGAGAACCAAATCCAAGGAGGCTCACATGGGTATGGTGATGGTCAAATGCCCGCAGACCGGACGCGCGATCCCGACTGGCCTCACGATCGATCGTGAGGGTTTTCGGCGTAGCGCAGTTTTCTTCAGCAGAACCCACTGCCCGATCTGCCGCGCCGATCATATGTGGTTCGCGCAGGACGCGTGGGTCGACGAGCCGAACACCTTGCCGCCGTGCCGCCCCGCCAAGCCCCAACAGTCGTTCGTCTGAGGAAAGTCCTCTGCTTGGTCAACGATTGCGATGGAACCGACATCATGGCCGACACGCAAATTCAACCGCAATGTCTACTTGGCGGCTGCAGGCCAAGGACTTTCTTGAAGGGGCACGGCGGATGAAGCCGGGTCCCACGCGCAACGAGCTGCGCGAGGTGGCCAAAGTGTTACGCGCGATTGCCAAGCTCGACGAGCATCTGCGGATCGCGCCAAACGGGGTGAGGCGACAGGCCGCTGATCGCCTCTCCTCACCTTCCGGCAACGACGTTCCGATTACAGGGACGTCTCGCCAGTCGTCGAAAGAGGCGGTGCCTTGGAGCAGCCTTGTGGTGAGGCCTACTCAAACCGCGACGTTGCCCCCTCCTCGGCATACATCCCGTCGATCCGACGACGCATCAGCGCGTAGCATGCGCAAGCCGAGGCCTGGAGCCGCGGCCGGTCGATCTCGATCATCCCCCGCCGGTCAGACCTGATGGCACCGGCGGCCCGCAACTTGCTCATCTCCAGCGTCACCGTCGTCCGCTGCACCCCGAGCAGTTGCGCGAGTGCTTCCTGGGTGAGAGGCAGGACGTCGTCCGCAACGCGATCGCGCAGCTGCAAAAGCCAGCGTGCGATACGAGCCTCCACAGGGTGCAGCGCGTTGCAGGCAGCCACGTGTTGCAGCTGAAGGAAGAGCGCGCGAGTGTGAAGCTCGACAACGTGCCTGATGGCTGGACTTCGCGCGTAAGCGAACCGAAACTTTGCGGCGGAGATCTGCGACACGGTGCCGGCCACGCGAACGATGGCGGTAACTGAAGACTGCGAGTGTCCAAGTATGGACAGCAACGGCCCGACCGCGCCTTCCCGCCCGATCAACGTGGTGGCGACTGTCTGGCCGTCAGGCATATCGATCATAAACGTTACGGCGCCGCTATGAGGAAAATAGACCTGATCGAGCTCTTCGCCTGATCGAACCAGCAGGGCGTTTGGCTTCAACGACAGGTTGCGAAAATGGGGCGCGAGCAAACCGAAGTCTGCAGGCGCCAGTGCGGCCAAAAGCCGATTCCCGATATTGGTCGAGGCCCTGGTCACAGGGTGCTTGCCTGCCGTCAAGAGCCCAGAGGAAGAGGTACGTTCATTGCAATGTCCCGGATGCTAGCAGATCCCGTTTGCGCGCTTCCGTCACTCATTCGTTGAGGTCGCCTGCGCCCCATACGGAAAAGATACCTGACGCCCGCTCATCCAAGGTCAAGCGAGCTCGTCGTTAGAAGTTGACCAATGCCATACAACACAGACAGTGCCACGCCCACAGCGTAGAGATAGACAGCAAGTTGAGGCCAGAATTCACCGTCACGGTCGAACATTAGCGCCCGTATTATTGTTGATCGGATGTTTGTCCACATAGAACCTCAAAGGAAGCGGCCGATCGGAAATCCTGTCGATTGCGATCTCCGCCGCCGCCGGAAGGCGCCAAACCGTCTTGGGTAGCCTCCGGCGACGAAGAAAGTCGGGCAAGATGCTCGTTGTCATTACCGCGGCTTCGGTACTATGTGCCGCGCGTCGTGGACCAATCGGATTAGGATCGCAATTGAACCTCTCATTGCGCAAATATTGGTCACACCAGCTCAGACGCACTCTGCTGCCATATCCAAGATAAATGCTCCGATGGGCACCGTACGAAACGTACGGAAGATCCCGCTTCTTACGCGAGCGTGTCTCCGCAGCTCCAGATTGGAACGAATCGTACCAATGCTCTGCTGGCCGCCAGCTTTAGACTTGCTCTCCAAGAGCTGCGGTCGTGGCGTGAAGGCAACCGAACTCACCAAAACCGCGTGAGCCCTCGACTATAGGTTTGCCGCGGCAAGAACGGCTTGTCACTCCGTGGCGCCAAGGAGCCAATCGCGCTCGCAGAATTTGGTAGGTCTTCGACCGGCCGCACGTTTGCGCAAGAAGCGCGCGGCGCACGCAGGATCTGAACGCGACCGCCCTCGTATAGCCGGAGGCGCGGATCGAGCATCATGCTTGGCGGGGTCCATGAACTGTCAAAGCTTTTCTTTCAGCGCATCGCGGGTTCAGCCTGCACCCGGCGCGCCGAGGTCCGCTTGATCGATGGGCGGACATTTATGCTTACGTTGCCCGGTCGCAGGTGACGCCGCTTGATAAACCGGCCCTGGCCCGACTTCACGAAGGTCCCCGCTGGCCATCCGTCGCGATGCAAGGTGAACGCCAGCTGAATGCTCTGTGATCACGACAAGACGCTCTCGATCGTTGCTGCACGCAAACTTCTGTGCCGCCGCAAAGTGAGATGAGTAATTCCGCGAAATCGCCTGAAAATCACTCAACGATGACCACACGAAGCAGATTGTTATGACAGCCGCGCCGTTCGCACGATTGACGCGATGTGACGGGTCTGTCGAGGCGAATGGCGCGGGGAATCATCAAATCGTTCCCTCGCAAAACACTCAATCCAGGAGACAAGGATGACGTTAGTGAAGACCTCTGTGATCGCATGCGCCCTTTCGGCTTTGCTTGCGGGCCCTGTGCTTGCGCAAGGTCCGTCAGCCGACACCAAGGGTCGCAATGGCGCGCAGAGCATCCAGGGCGGCATGAGCGAAGATGAGGATTTGGCCCCTGAGCCTCACGCCACGGGTGGAAAGATGGGCGTGAAGTCGACGAAATCGACTAAGGACACCAAGGGTGCGGCCGGCACCGCCACGCACAAGGGGACAGTTGGCGATTCCGCAACCAGCGGCGCGCCGGTAAGCGGCAAACGCCAATAACGCGTACGCCTATGTCCGCGAACCTCCGGCCGCGCTGCGGCCGGAGGTTTTTGTGCGACGACGACCCACTGGCACGGCCACCACCAGAAACGCCCCTTTGTAAAGTCCAACCTAGTTGGGGTCGGACACCTGCGCCTTCATTGACCAGGTGGACGATGTCGAGGACGGCACGCAACGAGGTCGCGACGAGGAAACCGATGATCGAGTTTGGTCAGGCTTCACGATCCGCCTGCGGTAACATGACCAGCCGGATCGGCCACCCAAGGCTCAGTTCGAGCCTGCGGCCTCCTCCTAAGTGATCTCCGCTGGGGGCGGCAAATCTGGATCGTGGGACGTGGCACGGACCGTACCGTTATGTTGCTACCAGAACACGCCTGCCAGGCGTCGGCTTCACATCAGTCCATTCTGTACAAAATTTGCGCACCGACAACGCACCCACTCGCTTATGCATCGCTCGGGCGATGTCTGCTCACTCCCAGACTTGGGCCCCGCTTCGGCGGGGCTTTTTTGTGCCTATTTTCCGCCCTCGGCTGATCGGCCAACGCTTTCGCCAAGATGCCGGACCCCGCTGCGCCGCGCGAAGGTTTTTGACACTGGCGACGGCTTTTTTGCAGGTCACAGTGATCCCGCAATACCCAGAGATCGGAGCTGGCGACGATCCAACTTACAATCCACCCCGCCGCGTAGATCCCCCGGCCGGGATGCACGCCAGCCGAATTCAATTCACGATGTCCGGTTGACGACGCGTTATGCCTTGAATCAGACACTGAAGCGCAAGCATCCCGTTGACGAGGCCGAACCACGTGGTCCCGCCTCCGTTCAAACGCAGCTAGGACGATGGCACGTCGTTTGCTGGAGGACTGTAAAGGATCCGCAGGCTGGGGCTGTCTCGTAGTCACCGACCAGACGTTCACAGATGTGGGCTGCCGTGGTTGGCGCTTGGTGAAACCGCCAATTGGGAAGCCATGACAAAACGTGCGCGGCCGCTCCAAGACGCCGTGCAGCAGCGCCACTCGTACCAAGCCATCGAGGACCAGCTATGAACGCGCCGCCAGGGACGATCACGCGAGAGACTGACATCACGGCTGCAGCCGAGGACACCCTGTCGACGCTCCTCGCCGAGATCCGTGCGCGTCGCAACGAGTTCGGCCCCGCACAGAAGGTTCCAGATGCCATCATCGACGGCTTCAAGCGCGTTGGCGTCTATCGGGCCATGGTCGCCAAACGTTTCGGCGGCGAGGAGCGTACTCCGGCCGATTTTTGTCGCCTGATCGAGCGCATTTCCGAGGCGGACGGCTCCGCCGGTTGGGTGGCGAGCTTCGGTGATGGGGCATGCTATCTCTCTGCTCTCCCGGATGACACGCTTGGCGAATTATATGCGAATGGTCCCGACGTGGTCTACGCAGGTGCGCTTTTCCCGCTACAGCCCGCCAAGCGGAGCATCGGCGGTTTTGTCGTCAATGGCGTGTGGCCGTTCGCCAGCGGCTCGCCCGGTGCGGAGATGATCGGCGTCGGCATCACGGTGGAAGGCGATCCAGTCGATGGCCTTCCTCGTATCGCCGTCATTCCGGCCGAGAAGGTGACAATTCGCCCCAATTGGGACGTCATCGGCCTGCAAGGCACTGGCAGCCACGATTTGGTTGTCAAAGATGTCGTTGTGCCGGAGGAATGGACCTTGATCCGCGGCGGTCCGTCGACGCTCGATGCGCCGATCTACCGTTATCCGTCCGTGGTTTTCGCGGCCCAGGCGCACGCGATCGTCGGCGTCGGCATTGCGCGCTCCGCGCTGGACGAGGTGATTGCCATGGCCGGAAGTCGCACCTCGATCACTGGAGCGCCGGTGATGGCGGAGCGTGGCTACGTCCAACTGGAGATGGCCAGAGCTGAAGCCATGCTGCGTTCCGCCCGCTCCTTCTTCTATGAGGCTACCGATCAGCTGTGGAACGAAGCGCTCAACGGCGTGATCAATCCGAACACGGCGATGCTGATGCGGTTAGCCGCAACAAACGCTGCGCGGCAGAGCGCCGAAGTTTGCAAGATCGCATGCGGTCTCGCTGGAGCCGGTTCGGTGTACACGACGAGCAATCTCGCGCGTGCGATGTGTGACAGTTTCGTGGTGGCCCAGCATGCGGTCTTCAGCGAGGGAACACTTCAGAGCGCTGGCCGACTCTTGCTCGGATATCCGGCGCAGCCGGGCGTTCTATAAAATGATTCTTCTGCGAACATTTCCGCCCTTCGCGCGATAAGACGCTTGCGAGATCAACATGGGGGCATCCCCAATCGTCTGTCCATTTACCTGCGGGGTTGCCGGGTCTGGGCTATGAAGCGGTCTGCAGCGCGATGCCCTGTTCGGCAACCGCTTCACGCGCAATGCCTGCCGGGTCCAACTCACGAAGTCTCCTCGCGCCAAGTGCTCCTGCCGTGGCACAATGCCAAATTGAATCCGGACACAAGGGCGGGCTCGTCAGCTTGTCGAAAGCTAGCACGACTAGACTGGCTAGTCGTGCTGCGAACGTACGAGGTGAGAATGGACCCGCACAATTTCAATCCATTCGACCCGGGGTGGCGGGATATGTATCACGCCATGCTGGAACGACAGCAGGCCGGGCAAGAGGACTTTGAGCAGACCCTGGACCGGGCGCGCCGAGCCGATAGCGCTCCCATCGCAGCGGCTCCGCCGCCTCTGGACCGGTATCCTCATCTGTCTCACCAAGACCGGAGCCTGATCGAGGCCGCGATCAAGGCCGAGGCCGAGCACGGGACTCTGAAAGAAAAGACGTGCCTGGGTTATGCGATTGCTCTTCGCAAATTGGGAAATGATCTCGGCTCTCGGGGTCAAACGATTGATGCGCTCGATCACAATTCCCTGGTCGCTCATGCCGAACAGGTCTTTCCGCGCGTCACAGCCATGAGGCCTGCATTGGCGGCGGTTCGCAAATATCGCGAGCCCGATGCGTCCGTTGACGAGCGGCGATATGAACTCTCTGCGGACGACAAGAGCCTCATCGACGCGGCAGTCCGGGCAGGCGCTGAGCGTCATGGATGGAAATCGACGTCTGCCCAGAATTATGCTGGGGTTCTTCAAAGATTGGCCAATTCCCTCGGGCCCGGCCAAACGATTGCTGCACTCGGTCACAACTCGCTGCTCGCTCACGCCAACAAGTCATTCCCGAACAACCGTCCAATGAAGGCCGCGTTGACGGCGCTTCGAGAGTATCGTGAGCTCGGCGAGGCTACCCGCGGTGCGGGCGGGTCTGGCCAGGCGGAGGGGCAGACCATTCCGTCGCCAGTGCAAGTTTCGATCCAGAGGAGCTTTGGCGGGCGGTGGATCAAGCCGGCCCGTTGCCAGCCGACAGCTGGGGTGCGGCAAACGTCTGGCAGAGCGGCCCTTCAATGCCTCACTTGCCAGCGCCAAGCGTCAATCAACCAAGTTCGGCATGCTGGGAGCACAGCCTCGAGGAGTCGATCTTGGGCTCGCCATATCAACCGGCTGACGCGGCGCCTGCCCCGCCTAATCTATCACTGTGCCTCGCCGGGCCCTGGCAGCATGGCGACCAATGGGCGCCGCCAGACCTCATTGAAGGAATGCGCTTGCACAACGTCCTGCCGAACCCGTCTCAGCCGCAGACAAATCTCACCATTCACGGCGTGAACTACACGGCCATGCAGGGGCCTCCAGGCCTGCAGCACGTGATTTTCCTCCGCCGAGCCTGAGCAGGATCCCCCAACTAATCCTGGTAGCTGATGGAGCGGCGTCTTCCTGACTCATACTGGTTGCTCCAACCCCAACGGACGTGGAATCCTGTTCGCCGTCGCGGCAAGGCGCGGCAGAGCGAGCCTGATCGTTTCTGACATAAGACCTCTCCAACCGAACACGGCTGAACAGAGTAGCCCGGGTGCCGACTTGGTGTCGGCCGGCCTCTCAATCCAGGTCGAACATTGGCTCAAAATGATGCCCGACCCCGCGCAGCTGATGGACGCCGCTCTGGTACGCGCCGATAGGATTGGCCTACGAGCGATAGTCCAAATTGCCACCGCGATGGGACCGACGGAGCGTCGGCATCCCGCTGCACGAGAAAGCGGATCGGCAGATCGGCGATCTGCGAGCAGACGTCGATGCCTTCGAGATGGTCCAAGAGACAGGTCACGCGCCAGGAGAGAAGTCATGCTCCTTCAACGAATACAGCAATACTTTCGTTGCCTCATTGGCTCTCAGAGGAGAAGCTTTTGCTTTCGGCAACCTCAGACCACGTTGCCTGTATAACTCAGCGCTTGGATACGTCCGTTTAAAGGCCGGTCGTCCGACACTGGACGGCAAGAGCCCGCCTTCAGTAAGCGGACCGACGGACCCATCATGGAGCGTATGTGAATGGACGACCAATCCCGAGGGCTGAGCCAAATCAGCGGTCACCGATGCAGCGAAGGCCGTAACAGCTCGATCTGGAGATTTCGATACGAGGGACGGCTGTAAAGGGTTCGATCGCAAACAATAAAAAAAGATATCGCCCCATATTGGCTGAGTTGTCCTGGTCAGGTAGTGGGAAACACCGCACGTCTCCCAGGATGTTGTGATCGATCTGGAGTTGGCAACGGGCGCACCTATTGAGGTTCGGTGCTTGACCGCAGCCCCCGCTACTTTGAAGGCCAACCGGAGCTGATTTGCGAGTGATATGAAGCCGCTGCGAGCCTGATGAATACCCACGTCCTGGTGGCGTAACGCATTGTCCGGCGCCACGCCGAAACTGAAGGCTAACGAAATGCCCCCTTTCGATGCCGCCGCGATCTTTCTGGCCGCAACGGCCTTTTTTGCGGCCTTTGTGAACGGAGCCATCGGTTATGGTTTTTCGTCCCTCACAGTACCGCTTGCCCTCATTGTCTACACCAATCGTATCCTCAATCCCGCGATCGTCATTATCGAGGTCTTCGTCAACTTCTACGTCCTCTTGATCAATCTGAACGGTGTCCGGGCGGTTTGGAAACGGGTGCTTCCCATCTTGCTCGGGCTCTTACCGGGCATTGCGATTGGTGGTTATGTTCTGGCCTCGCTTCAGCCGGGCTGGATGAAGTTCGCTACCTACTTAGGTATTCTGCCCCTGATCTTGCTGCAGGCGGCGGGGTGGCGGCGCTCGATCAGGGCGAACTGGCTGATAGGTCTGCCGTTCGGTTCGATGCTGGGCGTCCTCTATTCCGTGACGACTATCTCCGGCCCCCCCTTGGCGATGCTGTTCAACAACCAGGGCTTGGTCAAGAACGAGTTTCGCGCCGGCCTTGCGCTGGTTCGCGTGGTGGAATCGAGCGTGACTGCCATCGTCTATTACAAGCTCGGCCTGTTCGTCTCGGAAAGCGCGAGCCTGCTTTATGTTTTTGTTCCTAGCGTCGTACTGGGTATCCCGGCGGGATCCTATATCATCCGGCGGATCGATGCGGAGACCTTCCGCCGCATCTGCATGAGCTTCGATGCATGGGTCGTGGGCTTCGGTTTATCGCGGGTGCTGATCGAGTTGAAGCTGATGGAAAGCCCATGGGCCTATAGCGTCATGGCAGCCACGATGCTGATTGATCTTTGCCTGCTGTACACGTTCTTTATGGCGCATGCGCCCTTGCCCAAACGGGACAATCGTTTCGCCAAGTGACGCGGCATCGGGGGCGACCTCGCCGCGATGAGGTCGCGTTATTTGTGCATGGGCCAAAGGATCGCCGTCCATTCGACGGTGATTGCCAGGGCACTCACGATCTAATTTTGAACCGGCAGGTCCGAGCCTCGGACCGCTCGACGAGCCGGTCCCCTTCCGTTTACGACTGCCAGACGGTCCGCGTCTACAACCATTATGTACGGCGCTTTGCCGATCTATCGGCGAGAGCCGTTCCAGCCAGCTCGATCAGTCCAAGCCGGATGAGCCCTGACTAGGTTTTGGAGTGGTCGCCGATCGCGCGGAGGTTGTCGATGTGGGACCGCTGGCCGTCGTCTTTGCGCCAATCGGCCGAACCAGTGCCCGCGTGCCATCCACCACGAACACTCCGCAATCGTAGTCGGTCCCCCGACGGCCGCGCTCGTCGGCAAGACGATCGGCAGATTGACGATAGTCGGCGCGCTTTCTGGTCCGGCGGCCGTTCGCACAAGCGATCGGGGATTCGGTGCTAACCGCTGGCGGTTGTCGGTTTAGCGGTGCTTCATGTAGGCCGCTTCTGCGGTTGCCGCCGTCGTGCAAGCCCTCCGACCTGTGATCGAGCGCGGTCGTCTGTCAGGTCTTTCTCTTTCGACGATTGCAGAAGCCGTCCGCCGGTATGGTGATCCACGGGCCAGGTCCAAATGTCACCTTCGTACGGATCGGCTGTAGCTGGCTGTTCTGATCCAACCTATTCGATCGTTACACCCATTCGATTCGTCGCCTACCAGCGACAGGTTATCATCGTGATTGATAGAGCATCTGACGATGGTGATGACTACTGGATCTAGTAGGTTTGTTGCTTTCCGGCCTGAGCTAGTGGTTAGAGCTGGTTTGACAGACGCCACGCGCACCAAAGTGCGCGTCGGGACAGGAGCAACTCGATGCAATTGACCGCGCCGCACCGCACGTCTCTTGCGGTGATCCTGTTTGCCTGCGGTGTAATGGGGAGCGCGCGTGCCGCAGATCCGCCGCCGCCTACCCAGATCACGACGGCGGACGGCCAGAATGGTGGCGCCGGCCAGACGCCGAGTATGCCGTCGGCGACCGAGCAGCATCGCCTGCCGCCGGACTCCAGCACCAGGCATACGCTTGAGCTCCCTGGGCGGACGCTTTCTTTCATCGCGACCGCTGGCTCCATCCGCTTGTTTGACGATAAGGGCAAGCCGCAGGCCGACATCGCCTACACCTCCTATCAGCTTGACGGCACCGATCGCGGCACTCGCCCGGTAACATTCTTCTTCAACGGCGGACCGGGCTCATCATCGGCCTGGCTGCAGCTCGGCAATGCCGGACCGTGGCGGCTGCCAATCAATGCTGACGAGGTCACGCCATCGACATCGCCGGAAGTAAGGCCAAACGCAGAAACTTGGCTCGATTTCACCGATCTGGTGTTTCTCGATCCCGTGGGCACCGGCTTTAGCCGTTTCGTGGGGACCGGCAAGGATGTGCGCAAGCGGCTCTATTCCGTTGAGGGCGACGTCAACGCGCTCGCGCTGGTGGTTCGCCGCTGGCTCGAAAAGCATGACCGGCTGTTGTCGCCGAAGTATCTCGCGGGTGAAAGCTATGGCGGCATTCGCGGGCCAAAGGTTGCCCACCAATTGCAGACGCGGCAGGGCATAGGCATCAAGGGCCTGATCATGGTCTCGCCAGCATTCGATTACAGCCAGTTTGCCCGCACGAGCCTACTGCAATACGTCGCAAGGCTACCAAGCTATGTCGCGACCATGCGTGAAGCCGAGAGCCCGGTGAAGCGAGCCGATCTCGCCGACGTAGAAGCTTATGCTCGCGGCGAATTTCTGGTCGACCTCATCAAAGGCCAGGCGGATAAGGAAGCGACCACGCGTCTGGCCGACAAGGCCGCGGCGCTGACCGGCATCGACCAAGCGGTCAGTCGCAGGCTCGCGGGCCGCTTTGGGCTCGCCGAGTTCCGCCGTGAATTCGACCGTAAGAACGGCAAGTTAATCGGCAATTATGACGCCTCAGTGCGTGGCCTCGATCCATATCCGGAGTTCGATTTCCAGCTGTCCGGCGATCCCTCGAGCGATACGCTCCTGGCGCCTCTGACCAGCGCCACCGTCGATCTCCTCACGCGCAAACTTAATTGGCGACCGGATGGGTCCTATGAGCTGCTCAACGACACGGTCCGGCCGGCTTGGGATTTCGGCCGTAGCCCTCCGGAGTCTCTTTCGGAGCTGCGCCAGATCCTGGCAACGGACCGCAAGATGAAATTGCTGGTCGCGCATGGCCTTTTTGACCTCGTCACGCCGTATTTCGGATCACAGATCGTGCTTGATCAATTGCCGCCATTTGCCTCCACACCGCGTGTCAAACTTATGGTGTTTCCGGGCGGGCACATGTTCTATTCACGGGACGCCTCGCGCCAGGCTTTTCGTGCGGAAGTCGAGGCGATGATGAAGTAAGCCGACCAGGACCTCGTCACAGGCAAGCTCGCGCTCCACAAGCATCTTCAATCTTGCGCTAGTGCTGCCGAATCCTGGCGCCTGTTCCGACGCCAGACCCAGCCAGAACCTTCGGGCAATCGAGGCGGTCCTGGATGGATTTGTGCCTGATCATCCAGCAGTGCCCTGGACTGTTTGAGATTCCGGCCATCGAACGGTTTTGTCTGTCTCGATGGGAATTCCGCTCCGATCTGGCGCGCACTCGAGTGCGCTCAACAGCATTGCGCTGGCCGCAATTGCAAGCGACAGGAGGTTCCGGCTCATCTTGCGAGTCGGCGAGCACCCGGTCTGATACCGGGAGGCATCCTGCCCGGCGAGGCGCATATTCAGTGCTTCGCGCTACGGCCGGGAGCCAATCCAGCGGGGCTCGATGAGATCCCGCTTGATGTAGTCAGCCCGTACGGGGCGTGACGCCTGCCCAATCCCTTTTCACGCTGTCCATTCCTTTTCTGAAAGCACCATTGGCCTCCGACCTCCGGTGTCACAGCAAAGCCCGCTCAAGAGCGCGCGCGATCTCGATGGTGTTTAAATATGATTATTGAGCGCACAATCGAGTATCGTTGGGAAGGCCGGGCGCTCTCGATCGGAATGGCCAGCGCGGGAAACGGTCCGGACGTTAGGGGTCCTTACGCACACCTACGCTCTCGGCCAGCCCGACCGCAGTGCCGGGCGAGTACCAACATGCCCAAGTAACGGCAGTATCCGCAAACTTTGCTGTCTCTTATGTTGTGGGCTTAGTCGGGCGGAATTGTCATCTGAGAAGACACTGAAGATGGCGCACCTTGTACCATCTAGCAGCGCACCCTCGTACGCGAAGAGGACGCGGCCGCTGTCCCCGCGAGCGGCCGGTGCACGAGACCTCCATCCTATTCTCTGCTTGGTTTGTTTTCTGTTATTAATGCTGCACGCACGACGGATCGGTCAAACAAAAGAAGAGATCGCAGATACCGTCCAACGGGTCATCCGCGCATTGAGGATATGACGTATCGGCTACCTGCACCGTGGTGGTGACCCGTTGCGCGGCAACCTTCGCAGCAAAAGTCGGCACCGCCGCCGTTCCAAGCGCGAGGGCGCTCGCAGTCACAAACACGAATCTTTTCATTCGAGAGTCGCTTCCCTAGGTTGGCCCCAGCCGTCCTTCAAGGACTATATGACTACGCCACAAGTGGTAAAATTGATTTTCTTGATTGGGTCCATCTACGGCATGGATAAGCTCGGACATCGCGGCCGCCTTGATCTTAAGTCGCGCAGAACGAGCGACGCTGCTTATGGTCTGCCTCTCGCTCCGCTCCGAAATGGCCGACGCATTTCTCGGAGCATCGAACATCACGTGTTAACCCCGACTATGTCGTCCGCACCGGACCAGTGAGTTGCATTGGTTCGAGGCCCGACGTGTGCTGCCAACGGCCCTACGTCACCTTCCGTGATGAGATGGACAAGCAATTTCTTCATGTCCAAGATGGCGACTGGGGAGATCGCTGCAATTCCATTCTTTTGTTCGGCTGCGCTGCAGGCCGCACCACACGGCTTCGACCGACTCGAGCACGGTGGCATGCTGGCAGGGAACAGGACTACATTCCCGGCTAGAACTTGCCATCGCCGCGATATAGTTGTTGAGGGCGGCCGATCTTGTAGCGCATTGACTGCAAGCGCCAATGCCCATTTTGTCTTTCCGAGCTGAGGCGGCGGCGCGCCGGTTCTTGCCGCCGAGGGTTTTCATTGCAACTCGAATCGTTCGTAGCCTTGCCGGGGTTGGGTGGCAATTCTCGCGGTCGCGCGGCGCCTTAGTGATGTGAGCTTAGGCTATTCGCGGTGTGTTGCGGATGCCTGGCTCGAAGTGCACCGCGCGGGCCTTGTTGGCGACAAGCGCCGCGCGCCCGCGCGAATCCTCGCCGCTCGGTACAGTCGCAAGGACTGGATTTTCTTCAAGCAATGAGTCGTCCGTGAAGAATGCGGATTGATCTGAGAAATAAGCAGAATTGGTCTTGATGTAGCATTCAATTTTGTAGGAAAGGGGGATATTGGACCTCGCTTTCTTGCGTTTTTGGTTTTGCTTTTGGGCGATTCGTGATTCCCTGACGGCGTCGTCGACATTGCGAATTGCGATGAGCAAGCCGCGGGATGATCGCCAGAAAGACTTGTTGCTTCCGCCGCTTGATCAGATCATCGACATGGGTCATCCGCGGGTGCGGTCGGCAGCGCTGATCGACTGGAACATCGTGAATGAGCGCTTCAGTTCAGCTCGCCTATGTGGTGAACGGCGTCTGACGCGTGCGTTACGACAATGAACGCGGCAAGGGCGATCGTCGCCATCTGGATGGCAAGGAAAGCCCATATGCGTTTCGTGGGCTGGAGCGGCTGCTGGCGGATTTTTCGCGCGACGTGAATAAACGGAGATAGAGCATGCGGACGGTTATCCTGAGCGTCGAGACACAAAGCGACGTGATGCGCCGCATCCTGGCGAGTGCGCACGGGCAGCGTAAAGCCGGCGACGACCGAATTTCGTTCGAGAGCGTCAGCGATCTTTGGCGAGTGCTTGCGCCCAAACGCATGGAAATTGTGCGCGTTATGACCGGAACCGGCCCGCTGACGATCCGGGAAGTCGCACGTCGGGTCGATCGTGACTTCAAGGGGGTCCACTCTGACGTGACCCTGCTACTGGGCGCGGGGATTTTGGAGCGCACCGAAAGTGGGGGGGTGGAATTTCCCTATGACCGCGTGCATGTCGAGTTTGACATGATGGCGGCGTGACGTCGCCGCCCGTATCAATAGTCAGATTGAACAGCGCAGTCAGACAATGCCGTCCCTGCTCAATTATCCTTGACGTCCGACCGCCCGTGCGCTGGCCTGTTCAGGCGGCCCGAAAATCGTCTGGCTCGACCGGCGCATCGAAGAAATAGTTGTCAGTCGCGGCATAACGCTTCTGCTGGCGTGCCCAGTCGTAGTGACCACGCATCAGCGTGCCCATGTCGTGAAGGAAACGCCGAAGCTCGGCACCCGCCCAAGGCGTGATCCGCGCCTCCAGGTCGAGATACTCGCGGACCACATCATTGTGAATGCGCACCGTATTCGTAATGGCTTCCTGTTGCGACATGCCCTGTGCGATCAGGATGTTCGGCAGATTCCAGATTACGCCGATTTCGCGGGGGAATGACATGACGTCGTTGCATAGACCGAGGACGATACCCACGAGAGTCTGTAGCCGTCTGACCTCGACGCGCTGGTGCTCGTTGGCCGGCACCTCGTATCCGGCGACGATATCGGCCAGCGCGCAGGTAGGTGGCGCGCCGGAAAAGCTGGCCCGGCCGAGCAAATACTCCTGCACACTTGGCGGCGGCCCGCTCATGTCGAGTCCCAGCTGCCAGATGGTGCTGAGAAAATAGCACGTCATACTTTCCATCCAGCGCACGTATTGCATCGAGCTGCTCACCTTCTCGATGCGTTGCGCCATGTCGGTGGTCGCCTCTCCCGTCCTGAGGCAAAGTTCGGCATACTCAGCCGGAAGGCCGCGGACAATCTCCCCGCACATCGACCGCCAGTCGTATCCGCCCGGATCGGTCAAGATCGCCCTTAGCCAGAGGTGGAATTGTGCAAGTCGGCCCGGCGAACCGTGATACGCGCCGGTCTCGCAGAAGTGCTCGTCCACCAGGAACATCCACGCACTCCAGATCGATGCAGCCAGGAATGCTTCGCGGTTCCTGCAATGATACATCCGGCCGCATACGTCGGCTGGGCCGAGGCTGCGCAGCATGGCTTCACCCTTGCCGCCGCGCCCGACGAGCGCATAGCGGACCGCCCATTCCACGACTTCGGCTTCCACGGCGTCGGTATTCGGATCGCGCTCCTCCGGAAACGGATAGTAAAACGCTGGAAGACGCAGCTTGCTGCCGAGCAGTGTGCTGTTGGGGAGGAGCCTGCTTTCCGGATTGCTCAAATGTGCCGATTGATTCATATGCGATCTCCGGGACGTATCGTTACTTTCGATTCTGTCGCTTCTACGCCGGCGGCGAGCCCGCATGGCGATGCCACATGTACAGCAGGCCGTTGACTTCGTGCGCGGGCCGGCGGTGCCCGAGCGAGACGCGCCGCGGCCGGTCGCCGCACCCCGTGCGTGCGCATGCGCCTTGCTTGTCGTATGCGAATGCGTGGAACAGGCAGACGAGATGATCTTCGCCGTCGACGCAACCGCCGTAGCCCAAATGCGCGTCGAGGTGCAGACACTACGTCTCATATACCCGCGCGTCTGTACGATAGAGCATGGCGTCCTCGTTCATCAGACGCGCGGCGGCGACTTCGCCCGGCCGGATCTTGTCGCTGGCCAGGATCGCGAACCATCCTTCGGGATAGGAGACGTCATTGCCCGAATCTGCGATGCCGCAACCGATAGACCGTGAGCGCCTCCTCGAAATCCGCGCGGCTGAAATCAGGCCAGCAAACCGGCGTAAAATGAAACTCGGAGAATGCACACTGCCAAAGCATAAAGTTCGACAGCCGCTGCTCTCCGGACGTCCGGATGACGAGATCCGGATCGGATTGCCCTGCCGTATAGAGCCGGCTCGCGATCGATTCAGGACCCAGGTCAGTTTGCAGCGTGTCCACGGTGCCGGCCGTGAGGTGGTCCGCGATCAGCGTCCTGATGGCATGCAGCAATTCGAGGCGGCCGCTGTATGCGACGGCGATGTTCACGTCGAGCCCGGCAATGCCTGCAGTATGGCACTCGGCGTTGCGAATGCGGCGCTCCGCATCGGGCGGAAGACGGGACAGGTCGCCGATCGCGCGCAGGTGCCAGAGGTGGCTGCATGCAAGTTCCTCAAAAACATCGGCGATGACGGTCAGCAGTGCGTGCAGTTCTTCCGGATCGCGAGTGAGGTTTTCTGCGGACAGCGGCCACAGAGTGACTATCGGAATGCCGGCCTCGCTGCACCACGATAACAGGGCATGAACGTTGCGTCCCCCTGCCCGGTAGCCTTCGATCGACTGCAGGCCGAGTCGTTCCGCCCACCGCCGGTTGCCGTCGAGGATGACGGCAAGATGCCGAATCGCTACGGGTCGATCGGACAACTGCGCATCGCACCGGTTCGTCGCGCACGCGTCGGAAGTAGCCAAAGCGGTGACTTGCATCATCAGCGCTCCCTCAATTGATCACGAAGACAAGAGGCTTCCTTCGCGAATGCATTGCGCGCTCCGGCGGGATAGCTCGGCGTGACGGTCGCTTGATCATTGAACGGTCTTCCTAGTATCTTAACTATTCAGCGGCAGGTACAAACTACCAGCTATGGGGGGGGCAGCGATTGCTCCGCCGCCGCCGGCCAACGCGACTGCGGCGATGCCCATAGAACTAAATTCGAATAGCGGCACTGCCAACCTCAGAGCGACCGACGTTCAGAACCTACCCTGCACATCCCTTGGTAGATTTGCTCAGCATTAAAGACCGTGTAGCCCTTCATGAAAGGAATCGCCCGTTCGGCTTCGTCGCCGGTCTCGGAATTCGTCTCTTTGCGAATGATCTTGTCGGCATAGACCACGAGCGTTCCGGTTTCGGCTTTGCGAATGTGGGACTCGGACGAAGGTAGATCGTGCCGTCGGCGCGCCGCTCGACCGTCATCTCGGGATTGCCGAACGAGATCGGACGAAGCAAATGCGCGCCGGCGAGCGGCGAAGGCCTATCAGGCTTTGCGCTCATGTCGGCTTCACCTTAGCGGTTGTCAACGGGCAGCGAACTTTCCGTAAGAATGGGCTTCCAAATTTCCCTAGGTGACGGTGATTGTGGTTCGGGGATCAGCCGCTATCGGGATCGTTATTGGTCCTTCCGGGTGGGCGGCCGCGGCGCTTGGGCTGCGGCGGGTTTGTGAGCGGGCGCGAGCGGACGTTTTCCGGTACGAGGGCAGCGTGCTGGCGAAGCCGATAGCTCGATCCCTCGATTTGGATAACAACTGCGTGGTGAAGCAGGCGATCAAGCAATGCTGTGGCGACGACGGCATCACCAAAGACCTCGCCCCATTCGGCGAAGCCGCGGTTCGAAGTGAGGATCATCGCGCCTTTTTCATAGCGGGCGTTGACCAACTGGAAGAACAGATTGCCGCCGCCGGGCACGACCGGGAGGTAACCGATCTCGTCGACGACAAGGAGGAGGCGCGGGCGAGGAACCGCAGGCGCTCGCGCAAAGTGCCTTCGCGTTCGGCTTTTGCGAGGGTGGTGACGATGTCGGCGAGCGTGGCGAACGCGACGCTCTTTCCCGCCTTGACGGCCTCGACCGCGAGCGCCGTCGCGAAATGGCTCTTGCCGGTGCCGGGTGGCCCAAGCAGATGGACCACCTCGGCGCGGTCGATGAACTTCAATTCGGCAAGCGCCAGGATGCGATTGCGATCGAGCGAGGGCTGGAATGCGAAGTCGAAGCCGGCGAGCGTTTTGACGGTGGTCAGGCGAGACATTCTCAGCGCGGTGCTGACACGGCGATTGTCGCGCAACGTCAGCTCCTCGACAAGCAGCTGATCGAGCGCCTCAATCCAGGTGACCTCACCCTGTTCGACTCGCCGCAGCGTAGTGTCCAATATTTCCAGCGCACGTGGCATCCTGAGTGCGACCAGGCTTTTCTTGACGCTGTCGATCGCTGCCGGTTGCGTGTGGATGGTCATGGCCGGCCTCCCGAGTGGGCGAGCCGTTTGCCGACAGCTTGGTAAAACTCCAACGACCGTCGTGGGATGTGATCGCCGGCCCGACCGGCGAGGGCTTCGGACACGCCAGGTCGCGACCTGGATCGGTTGACGGCCTGGCGATGCTCGGGGGCGACGCGAGTTCGCCGGCGGCCTTCCAGAACGGGATGGACGGCGACGATTTCGCCTTGGTCGAGAATGCGGATTACATCAGGCAATTGCTGCACTTCGACAATGCGCCGCGTACGGTCTGGTACGCTGTAATAGTTGCCGCCGATCGACACGAGCCCGTCGTGGCTGACACGGCGCTCGAGTTTGAGCAGCGCGTCGAACGGCCCTGCCGGCAACGCCTGCAGCTCGGGTCTTTCGGCGGCAAACGCCTCAGCGACGACTTTCTGCGTGGTGCCATGCACGCGTACGTTCGCAACCGTCGCGAGCCAGTCATCGAGCTGGGTGTTGAGATCGTCGAGATTGCGGAAGCTGCGCGCGAGGAAGAAGTCCTGCCGGATGTAGCTGAACGGACGCTCGACCTTGCCCTTGGTCTTGGCGCGGTACGGCCGGCAGACCCTCGGATGGAAGCCGTAATGTTGTGCGAGCGCCAGGAGCGACCGGTTATAGACGATGTGACCATCGCCGTCCTCGCCCGTCACGGCCGTCTTCATGCGGTCGTAAAGGATCTCGATCGGGACACCGCCGATGACCGCAAAAGCCTGTATGTGGCAGCGCAGCAGCGTCTGCAGGTCCTGATGCATGACGAAGCGGGCGAAGATGAACCGCGAATGGCCGAGCACCATCGAGAACAGCCAAATGATCCGTGTCACACCGGGCTCGTCGGTGAAGATGGTCACGAAGCGAGCAAAGTCCACTTGCGCCTGCTTCCCGGCAGGCGTCTCAAATCGCACCTCAAAGGGTTTAGGTGCGTTGTCGGGACGGATCGCAGCCGCGAAGCGTTTCACGGCCGTGTAGGCGCCGGTGTAGCCACGCTCGCGAAGCTCGCGCGTTAACCGGATGGCACTCAAGTCGGGGAATGCGGCGATGCGCTCGCGCAGATAGTCCAGATAGGGTGCGAGTTTGTTCGGCCGGCCAGCCTGGCGAGGGCCATAGGCGGGTGGCTCGAGACCACGCGCGATGTATTTGCGGATCGTTTTCGGGTCGCGCCCCGTGCGCCGGGCAATCGCGCTAATCGACAAGCCCTGACGGTGAAGGTCCAAAATCACGATGAGATCTCCAAGCTGGATCATCCGTTCCGCCCCCCGAATCACTTCGGGACAGGATCGGATGCGGAAAGCCTGAAGGGGCCGCAGCGCTCCGGTATGTGGGGCCTACGCGCCGCGGCCCCTTCAGGCTGGGATGCCAGCTAGGGAATTTTCGATGCCCATATTTGGGGAGTATTCACCGCCCAGTGACAGCGGTCTTGCGATCAAGGAATGCGTGGATGCGCCGCTTGGCTTCCTTGTCGCTCTGCGCGACGGTCGCCATCAGGGATTGTATCAAAAGCCCGGTCTGCGGATTGGCCTCCGCGATCATCGGCAACGCCTGAAGCACCGCGAAATTTGTCAGCGGCGCGTTCGCGGCGACCCGTTCGGCAAGCTCCAGCGGGGCCATGGGCGTCGCCTCAACCGTGGCTGGCGGGCTCACCGACCATACTATGTTTGTCGATGGGCAAGTTCGCCCTGATCAAGCACCAGCGCGATGCCCACGCCAAGCAGTTCAAGCGCGCCAACCGGGCCTTGAGGACGCTGCGAACCTATCTCGGCCGCGTCATCCGCGATATCACCCGCAAGCTCGAAGGTAGCGTCGGCTTGCTTCATGAGATCGCGCTCGACCGCATGCTGGCGCTGGCGCGAGGGGTGCTTGACCAGAAGCAGCGCAGCGAGGACCGAAGGTCTACTCGCTGCACGCGCCGGAGTAGAGTGCATCGGCAAAGCAAGTTGCACCGGCCCTACGAGTTCGGCGTCAAGGTCTCGGTCGCCACGACGCTATCGCCGGCCTGCGGCGGCCAGTTCGTCACCCATGTGAAGGCCTTGCCCGGCAACCCCTATGACGGCCACACGCTCAAAACCGTGATCCGGACATGGAGGCGCTGATCGGCAACATCATCGAGCGCCTCGTTCTCGACAAAGGCTATCGCGACCACAATGCGCCACCCGACTACAGGTTCAGGGTGTTCATCTCAGGGCAGAAGCCAAACGGTGTCGTCGCGCTCGGCGTGAAGGGTCTATGGTTGGTCCGCCGTGAACCCAACGGGCAAACGTCCGGCGAGACTTGGCTTTCGGATGGTTGGCAAGCCAGCGAGATAATCATCCCCGCCGGTTTGACGAATCGACTTCGCGATGCACAATGACGCCGCCTATCCGTTTGCATCTCTTGGATAAGGCTACGACGGCCTCAGCATCTTGGCTTCCACGGCTGCCAGAAGGTGCTGGGGCTTTTCGTTCTTCCTTAAGTTCCTTCGGCCCATGAGGTCGGAGCTGCTCCTCTTCAAAGCGGATGGCGAGGCGCTCCTGCCAAGGTACAACGCGGTACGAAGCCTTACATAGGCGTACCGCAGCCATGTACCTTTCAGTCGCCATCACACTTTAAAGTAACGATGGCATCGCCGATAGACGATGCCTCCGTAGCCCGGACACCTCGGCAGGGCTGTCATTGCGTAGGGGTGCGATCTCATGACAGCAATCCGTATCATGGGTCTGGCCGATCTTTACAGTTCGACGCTAAGCCTCCCAACCGCCCGGCAGCATGACCTTGCTTTTGATTTCCCGGGCGATCTCACTGACGATTTGAGGCCGAGCGTCCGCTCGGCAGCGGCATCGCCCGTCAGACCCTCTTCAGCGAGCCGCTCGTTCAGGCGAGTTTGAAACTCATCGCCCATCGCGCGATGAGCCGATCTTCCATCCCTGCATGGTCATCCGAGGCAATGCGCCCTCAGCACGGTGTCCCAAGGATGCCAACGTGTTGCCAAATAGTCCGCAAAGCCTCTAGCTTCCTCGCCCGGCACCGTCGCCATGGCCCTGGCAACGTCGTCTCGGGCGACGTGAGAGACAGTAAGAAAGCGCACGCAGCTCCAATGGCTCGCGCAACGGGATCTGGTAGGCGAGGTAGACCTCGATATCATTGATCGGCTCGGACCGGCCAAGGGCTACCCTCTGGCGCACTAGCGCGCTATTTCATCCAGCGCCCCCAAACGGAATATGACACGGCCATGCTGGAGACCTGCTCAACCAGCCTGCGACGCCCTCGTGTAGCGGCAGGGGCCCGGCCTCCATCGGTTCAAACGAGAAAAGGATCTGCGAACCGGCATAGTCGTCGCCACGCATGACCGTCGTCAGATTGGTCTGCGACACCTCGTGCAATGATGACTGCGTCACCGTCGCGCGAAGCTCGTTGTTGCTCTGCTGGCATTGCCGTCAGACTCGCGCATGAAGCTCTGCAGACTATAGCGGTGCTATAATGGGATCTTGGCGAGCGAAATACCCTGTCTTCAGTCCGACGACAAGCGCGGCGAATCTGAAAACGGTACAGGCTTCGGGGGAAACTCTGATTGTCGAAGTGCGGTACGCGGCCAGCTCCACCGCTCGCCACTTCGATCGGACTATCATAGATGCCGCAAACGCTGCTTCCGATTTTTTTTCGAGCATCGCAACAAGACATATCGCCTTTCTGGATCTTCTACCTCAGCCTCTTGTCTCTGACTTTCTGTATGGATTCGATTCGCTAGCGGTCCGATAGTCATCCAGATTCCCGCCCAGAAACAGTACCTCCCGCTCCTCAGTTGGGGTATCGCTCACCCATGCTAGACTGGGTTCATCATTCTCAGTCCCGTCCTCAAGAATCCTGACGATCTCTTCGGCCGTCCAAGTGGTGACCCTCGGCACCGTGTAAGTGTGCAACTCGTTCGCGTTTTCCGCGATTGCTTTGGCGCCATACCCGTCGTCATCGTCCGGCGAAACGAGCAGTTGTGAAGCGTCCTCGGACAGTGATACAAAAGGTGAAGAATTGGTGTCCCCTCTCATGTGCTCTGCCGCTGCGCGACCCAGATCAAGTTGTTGGCCTCCCCAAATATTCCAGGGAGCGGCGTCGTAACGCAAAGCCGCCATGGAACGCAAATGGTCCAACGCGCTTTGACGGTCCAGCACATGTGGCTTGCAATGGCTGGCGTGGTCTTGAAAGCGCTGCAGCTCCGCGTACGACGATGCCACTACGTCGTCGTAAACGCGACCACTATCGACGCCGCTGGCTGACGGCCTAGTCGCGCTTGACCATTGTGCTGATCTTTGCGCAGCAAGTTCGATTTCTCTTCTGAGTTCCGCAACGTTTGCGCAGGTCAGCGTTGCGGCAAGCTGAGCGCGCGCTCTGACAAAGGATGCAGCTGCGCACCGTTCGTTCTCCTGGATAGACTGCGCTCTCACATTGCCTTCCGTCACAGTGCGGGTCGATCCAGTCCCGGGTGAAGCTGATGTTCGAAGGATTGGCTGAGGCTCTCTAAGCCGCCGCTCAAAGTCTGCTTGCCCTGTCTCTTCCTGTTGCGGCTCGACGTAATTTGTCCGAGCCGCGGATGGGTCGACATTGTGAAATGGGTCCATTCCATTTTTCCTTTGGTAGCCTTATCGACATCAATCCAACAAAGTTGATCCGATTTGAGCGAGTCACGAGTCAGAAATCGAGACGCGCGCAAATGTCTGTAAAATGATCGGATCTGGTTTCTCGAACGGTTCGGTATGTTGAGGGGAGGCAGCTCCTTCTCTTCCAGATTTTGGTGAGCCCATCAAACTTGGCCCTTGTCTGGATAGAGATGTTCGTATGCTAGAGGGCTTAGCTGTCGCTCAGCTGACCAGCTTCATTGGTCGTCCGTGAAGAACCCAGCACTTCAGCTCGGGGCGAGGTGAAGTCGGAGGATGAGGTGATCAGCGCAGACCTCGAAGCGGCGCTGACAGCGCGCCGAGGCGCTCGGGGGAATGGCGTCGGCCGCCGCCCGCGGATAGTGTGCGTCAAAATCACCCGGTTGTTGCTCCAATAGTCGTTGCTCGCGCAGGAGATCATAACGTCAATGAAATCTCGGCATGGGTCGAGTTGGGTCGTTTCGGCTAGATTTTTGCAAGGGGAGCTTTCGAGAAGCTGACGAGTGAGGAACGGTACGCACGTCCACCTCGCCCAATAGTTCGGATCCTCCCAGCCTTCTGCCATCACTCTGATACTACGTGGCTCGACGTAATCAACCTTCGCGTGGCCACAGGCCTCCATGGCAATTGGGCATGTCGAGCGATTCACGAAGTTGCGATAAATGTCTTGCACTTGAGCTGGCCGCCAATCAGTTCGCTGGTTTCTATACGGGATCTTAGGTGACGAGGTTATTCAGGCGGCTGGTTCGCCGACATCCGAATCTGACGTCCTGCGGTGAGCTTCGGCAACTGATCCGTGTCTTTGAGCTGCCCCAGATCCTTGACGCGGCGATCACACCATCAGCCTGGCGGTGGTCTGCACAACGAGCCCCTGGTGCGCACCGTGCGGTACTGCGCGGTCGCGAACACGCTGGGGTTCGTCGTGCAAGAGGCATCTTGAAGCCAGCCCAGCAGCATTCGCGATAAATCCCGATCCGGGATAGCCTGCTTACGTTACGCTGGCATCCATCTATACCAATGTCTATACGAGCTAGCCACGCGGATGATTGGCACGAAGCGCGCACGCAATCATTCTGCTCTTATGGCTATGTACACTCAAGCTTATCCCTTATGCGATGAGGCGCAGGAACGCACGTCTGAACTTGGTGCACCTACTGCCCTATATTCTCGTTTGATCGATGACCTCAGTCAGTTGAATTTCGCAGACGCGGATGACCGTCGAGCATTCCCTCCGACCCTGCACAGCGTATTGGCAAAGCATGGGCTATTCGGGCTCACGACACCAACAGAGCATGGCGGGCTAGCTCTTCCCCTGCAAGACGCCATCGACCTCATCTCCGCCACTGCGTCCTTCGATGTCTCGGCTGCCTCTACCCTCGTGATCCATAACTTCCTGGCCTTGCCCTGCATCGAAGCGGCACCGCATATCCCTGGACAGAGGCAGGTCATGCGGGGCGCAACACGCGGCGACCTTTGCGCTTTCGCTTTAACAGAGCCTGGAGCTGGCTCCGCCCCGCGACATATAGAGGCTTCGGCTTTCATGCACGAAGATAGAGTTCGCGTCTCTGGCCGCAAAATTTGGATCGGCCTCGCTGACTGGGCTCGTTGGATCGTTTGCTTTGCGCGCGCTTCCGGTCCCGATGCGAAAGGCCGGGTCGTTGGCGTATTGGTTGATAGGCAGGCTCCTGGCCTAAAGGTCACGCACGAGCATCGCACGCTCGGTCTACGCGGAATTATTCAGAATACCCTGGAGTTCCACGACGTCGAGCTGCCGAGTGCTTACGTGCTCTCTCGCGATCAGGACGGCTGGGGAGCGGCAGCATCCAGTATGAACCGCGGGCGCATCGGTGTGGCAGCCATGGGCCTTGGAGCGCTTGAACGCGCCATCCAGGTCGCAGCCTCATATGCAAGCCATCGTCGACTAGGCAAGCTGCGCATGCTCGAGAACAGCTATATCGAGCAGTTATTTGGACAGATGGTACTGCGGCGGGAAATCGTGAAGGCAATGCTGGCTGCATCCTGCCGACTTGTCTCAACGCAGGGCGCACCCAACGTCCACCTTGCGTCAGCAACGAAGGTTTTGTCGTCGGAGTGGTGCGGCCTCGTCGCTGATCAATGCGTCCAACTGCTGGGCGGACGTGGTTACGATGAGGGAACGCCTGTCGCTAAGATCTATCGAGACGCACGCATTCTCCGCATCTTCGAAGGTCCGACCGAGACGCTGCTATCACATCTCGGCCGCTGCCTTCTCTCTCGAGCCACACGTGACGAAATAGCCGCTCTCTTTCGGTCTCTCGGTGCGGCACAAGTCCACGCTGCTGCAATTGAGGATCTGTCTGGGCTCAATGAGACAGACGGCGCCGTACTCGTCTATGCGGGTTGGCTCACCACACTCGGACTGGCACAAGCTGTCATGTCTGCCGGTTGCTTCTCGGCCTCAGATTGTTCGGCGGCCGCAGCGGACCTGGTCAGTTCCGAATTAGCGATTCTCCGTACTCGCGCGCCGAAGCGGCTATCTTTCGAAGACCGCATTCGCGCTCGCCGGACTCTGAATACCTTCCTTCACGACGCGGCTTCTTCCATCCGCTCACCAGTCCTCACGGACGATTACCTCAAATTGGTGCAGTATGTCTGACATCCCAGATGGCAAGGGGAGCGAGGGAGGCCGGCCGAAGACGACTTCGGCCTCGTTTGACCAGGCTGTCTGCCCGAAACGTTAAAGACATGAGCGCCTTCGCTGAGGCGTGTCGAATGGCGAATTTGTGCAACAGCTTGCTGCACTATTGCCTTGGGCCAGAACGTCCGCCCGCTTGACGCAGTCAAGGCGCCGACGCGCTTGATACGCTCGCCACCGGGACGGTCAGCCGACTATTGGCATCATCCAGGACGATACGCGAAGAGGGAGCTGCTCCAAATCTGCGCAAGCCCCTGCTCGCGCGCTTCCCATCCAGATTGTACGCATGTCAGGGGCGACGTGACTGAGCTCGAGCGGGGTGCGCAGCAGATGTTGATAGGCCAGGTAGACTTCGACGTCGTCTATGCTCGGGTCGGAGTTGACCCTGTCGCGCGCGATCCGGTCCAGCGCCTCCAAGCGGAACGCAACACGGCCATGTTGGATCAGTTCGGCAAGCCGATCGTCATATACCCCGGCCTCGACGTCAGCGTTAAGGCGCGCGGTCCGCATACCGTTCCAGTGCAAAGTAACACGATCCTCGCAGCTCTCATTGGCCTCGGAAGCCTGTGCGAAAACAGCTCGCGCAATCTCGGATGGGTCGTCGCCTGCCGCAGATCATCAGCCACTGCCTGCCGAAATGCGTCATTGCGGTAGTTCACGGTTCCTCGTAGCCTCTCTAGAAACCGTGCGTAGTCCTGGGCGCCTGGCTCATCCGCAAAGTGCTGCCATTCGGCCAGTGCCGCCGGGTCGTCCCCGAGCCAGTTCGCGGCCGCCTCGTCCAGAGACGGCTGCGCAAGCCGCGGTAACGCCTCAGCCGCCAGATGAGCGAGGACGGCGGCCGGCAGTGGGTTATCCCCGAACTCGAGGTTCGCCAAATGCGGGTAACTAAGTAGAAGGCCCTCAAGAAGCCCCTCAGGCAGGCTGGTCAGGCGGTTACCGCTGAGATTGAGCGATTGAAGCCAGCTCGGAAGGGGTTCGGGAAGGTCGGTCAATTGATTGCCGCTGACGTCGAGCTCGATGAGCCCCGATGGGAGGGACGGCAGGTCGGTCAGCTGATTGCCGCTAATCGCGAGCGAGGAGAGTGTGCTCGGAAGAGAGGCGGGCAGGCTACTTAGCTGGTTGTTATTTGCGCTCAGGATTTCGAGCTGAGCCGGCAGAGTGGCCGGCAGACTGCCCAACATGTTATCGCTCACGTCCAGCTCAACGAGGCTCGCCGGAAGGGTGTCCGGCAAACTGGTCAAACGGTTGTGGCTGATGAGAAGTTGTCGGAGACCGGGCGGGAATCCAGCGGGCAGGCTGCTCAGCTCGTTGTGGGTGGCGCGAAGTTGCAGCAACCTTCGCGGCAGGGCGGCGGGCAAAGCGGTCAGGGACAGAGATGACAAATCCACCGAACGCGAGCCGATGTTGTTTGAAGCCCTAATTCGTGACCCCCCCGTTGCCGATCCTCGGCTTCGCCCAGCCCCTCCTCGCCAGCCCAGTCTCTCAGGATTCGCTCGCGCGAGAAGGCGGAGGTCTGATACCCCGTCAAGGCTTCGACCCAATCCGCCACGGCTCGGGTGGAGCCGCCGAGGTAACTTTCCTGCGGCCCCTCTTCAAACGTGTTCGGGGAAGAACCTGCACTCCGCTGTGCCTGTCCTGCGTCCATCAATTTCTCCATCGTCAGAACTAAAGAATACGCTTGCCGCTTCTCAAGGGCCGCCAAGCAGGTGGTCCTGCAGCAACGATCAGTCGAGAGTCAGTGCACGTGCGGCCGCGCTCCCGCTCCCGATTAGAGCCGGCACAGGTTCACACGAAGCCCAACGCCGCAAATGGATCGATACTGCTGCGGCCGCTTGGCGCTCGACTTTCATCAGCGGATCAAATAACGCGGGCCGGGCCATGGAGACCCTTCGGCCCGCTCAAGAGCGATGTGCAAGTGACGGCGTGGCAGAAATGGTGATCGATCGAACGGCACGCAGCGGGAGCGATAAACCCTGCCGAAGACACTCACAGCATAGTCTCGCAGGCTTGGGACGATCCAGTTGTGCATTGCCGGGCCTTGCTCACGACGCGATGTGGCCCGGCCTAAGCAAGGGAGTTGCTGGTCGACATGGGGTCGGAAGCATACGTTCTTTCAGCACGGGTTCCCGCAGGTGCGCTCGGACCTGAGCCACTGGCGCCAACGGCTCTGCGACGAGCTAGAGCCGTTGCCGTCTGAGAGCTTGCTGGATGCTGCGTGGCGTCGTCACAGCAGAGCCAGCGTTGGTCAGTGTCTCTTGACCCGTTGAGCGGACGCGCAGCAAATTATCAAAGACCTCGCATGGAAGGCACGCCAAGACAACTGCAGTTGCGGCGGTGGCAAGCGAGTTGCTCGGCTTCATTTTGGCGGTATGCCAAAACGTTAAGCCAGTTGAAGGTAACTCCGGCGATCCCTCCAATCCGGCTTCGCGCCAAAGAACGGAAATCGCATTGCCCGAGGGCATGGGGTGCGGTGTGGAGACCCCTCCGGCAAGTCAAAGGGCGAGCATCGATCCCCGCAGCCAGATCGAGGCAGCCCACGGCGCATGGACACGACTGGATAAGCGCAGGTCACCTCACGGCCCGTGGATCCTCATTTTGAGGTCACGGTCCAGTCGTTGAAATTGAAGTTCATTCCGCCTGGGGACGAGGTGATCTCGACGCCGTATTGGACGCTACCGACGTTTATGTCGCCAAAGTAGCCCTTCGACTTGATCCACTCCAGGATACTCTTGATGTCCACTGTCCCACTGTTGGTCTTCGAAGTGCGAAGGAGTGAGATGACCTTGTGACCATTGAAGCCTTCAAACACGTTCCAAGTCGCCCCGCCTGCATCGATATTTCGATAGACCGGGATCGCCGCCCGCGAAGGAGAGTAATGATATGAAATGGGCTTTACGTTGCCGCCGCCGTCCGAGTTTCCGGTGTAGTTTGTCCATAGCATTATCTCATACTGGTTTGAGCTGTCCCAGATATCGTAGGCAACGTCCCAGGCGCCGCCGGCAGGAACACCCTGATTGAAGCTCGAGCGTAGCGTGTTGATTGAACTCAGCGGCTTCCCGACATTGAAAGCCTGGTGCGGATAGCTCTTGATTCCCCCGGTATTAGGCTGGTTCGACCACACGCCCCACTGGTTGACCGCACGCACAGAAATCGTCTGAAGTCCGGCGCCCGCGCCCCATACGTCGTTGTTCCAAGTGTAGCCATCGCGTGAGAAGTTCCCGTATGGAGCGCTCGAACTCCAGATCGGAGCCTTTCCAGGCGTGGCAGACGATGACCTGGCTTCATTCAGAGCCTGCCCAAATAGAAGACTATGATCCTCCTGTGCGCCAATATACCGCGTTGGCGCCGCTGGCGAGCCGGTACCGCTTATCCGATTGGAATCCATATTGCCCTCCTCGCTGTTATGAGAACTAAGCTTCTCGCCGATCCGCCCAGCGGGTACCCCAAGGTTTGTGACCAGTTCAGTCATGGACGGCATCGACACCTAGAGACCAGGTTCGAATGCTAGGAAGGTTGGCTTTCGAGAAGCTGACTAACGCGAGGAGAAGGGTGAGCCCCCGCTGCTGGGTCTGCCGTCTCGGATGACGGCAGGCTGGCTGAGAGGCGTTCTGGACTCTGTTGGTGCGACGAGCGCGCTCCTCGACTCCGACAAGCACCGGCACCTCAACCCTCGGTTGCGCCTGGGCAATCGTCGGCGAAAGCCCCTGATTTCAGGCCGGAGCAACGACTAAGGACGCGGCGGCGGGACGAGACAGGATTTGCCGCAACAGAAGCCTGAGCCAGCGCATGCGGCGGCGGAAGCGTCGCCGACGGCAACTCGGGTTGAGCCGTGCCGCATCTGGACCCATTCATCATGCGTATCGTACGGATGCGCCAGACATTGCATCAGCATAATATGGCTCTGACTGTGTCCCGACGCACCGCCAAATGGACTGAAGGAGCAGAGCGCCGGGGCGACCGTGCTCCGCCCTGGTGCGGTCGTAACCGCTCGACACATGCCTGCCGTCATCGCGGTCGCCAAACGACACGCGAGCACGGTCGCTGGCCGTTCCACTTGAGAGTCTCTCGCGGCTGCGTCGCGCTCAGTCAATTCGGTGCTCGGATATCGCTACGGAAACAGTCCACGCGTGTCCTTTGCACCACGGACCCGCTCCACACCAATTGCCATAGCGGCGCTCCGGTTGAAAATCTTGTCTCGCCTGCTTCGCGACAATACGCGCTCAAACGCGCGATCGAGCACTTGGTACTCTCGCCGCATCACCTCTTCCTCCTCCCAGAACAATCGCTGAAGGTCCTGCACCCATTCGAAGTAGCTGACCACCACACCTCCTGGGTTGCACAAAATATCCGGGATCACAAAGATCTCCTTCTGACGCTTCTCGAGAACTCGATCGGCCTCTGGCGTGGTCGGACCATTCGCTCCTTCAGCAAGTATCCGGCAACGCAGGTTACCAGCAATTTTGCCGTTGATGACCCGTTCCACGGCGGCTGGAACAAGCACATCGCACTGCAACGTCAGCATCTCCATTGAGTCCAAAGCAAGTTCGCTGGAGTAGCCGTTCAGGCTCCCTCGCGAGGCTGCATGCCTGACCAACTGGGGAATGTCGAGGCCCGCGGGCCGATATAGCGCGCCGGTGTGATCGCTTACCGCAATCACTTTCACACCCATATTGTGCAGTTCGAGCGCGGCGATCGAACCGACATTTCCGAACCCCTGTACGACCGCGGTTGCACCACTGAGACGGATCTTAAGCTCATCTGCGGCACGATGAACCAAATGAGCGACGCCTCTGCCTGTGGCTTCACGACGTCCCAATGTTCCGCCGGCGCTGACGGGCTTTCCCGTCACGATTTCCGTGACTGTTTGCCCTTGATACATAGAGTAGGTGTCCATGAACCAGGCCATGATCTGCTCGTTGGTTCCCATGTCGGGCGCCATCACATCTGTATGCGGTCCAACGAACGGAATCATCTCCTGCATATAGCGACGCGAAAGCACCTCAAGTTCGCGCTTGGACAAGCTTGAGGGATCGACGTTGATTCCTCCCTTCGCGCCACCATAGGGCAATCCGACCAGTGCGCACTTCCAGCTCATCCAGATGGCGAGTGCCGCAACTTCGCCGAGATCAACGCTTGCAGCGAAGCGCGTACCACCTTTCGTTGGGCCAAGCGTTAGGTGATGCTGCACGCGATAGCCCTCGAAGACCGCCATCGTGCCGTCATCACGATGAATCGGACAAGAGACCGTGACCGCGCGCTTTGGCATCAGTAGCCGAGCTCTCGCGTCCTGCGGTATGCATAGATAATCTGCGATGACCTCGAATTGCTTCACGGCCATGTCAAAGACAGGTCCACGGTATGCCGTCACGTTCGCTTCCCTAGGATGAAGATTGCATGGTGGATCAAGCAACGGTGTCAGTATTTCGATTCTCGAATACTTTCATTCCACCTGCGATAGACCCGCTCTCTGCGGCCTCAACAATCGTTGGTCCCGCAGCTCCAATCGAGATCGATCTCTTGCGCCATCTTGCGTTCGGCGGAGCTCGTTCGCTAGCATCGCCGCCTGAGACGGGTTAGAACCCGCGCCAGACACACTGGCACGAAGCCATTCGGTAGGCGACAGCAAACTCCACCAATCACCGCACACCTGTATGAGTTTGATATTGGACAAGTCCCGCGACATGGAATGTGTCGGCTCCGTCTGATCGAGAGCGCAGTTCACCACGCATCTCGCGGCGCAGAACATTTCGTACACCGCTGGCAGGGTTATATTGACAGATTGTGCTCGCAGTTGGATGCGCACTTTGTACGAAACGGACCAATGCGATCGTTCTACGCCCGCCTTCTTCTCGTGGCATAGCGTGCCTTCATCGTCTTCAGCGATCGCCGGACGTTGTGGGACAAGTTGCGACAGGTGGCTCGAGGAGCAAAAGCGTACGCGAGAGCGCAATCGGCGCTTCCCTGTTGCATCTTCGTTGCATCATGTCGTGATAGGAGATTGCAGATATCACGCCGGTAAGGGTGCCGCTTCGCACGCCGCCATTATCATCGTCTGCGTCACAGGCGATCGACGCAGCGCTTCACGCATGCCAGACTTTTGAGCGCGGCATCGCGCCGGGAACATCCTTGTGATCCGCACCCGACTCGAATCATGGTAGATCATCACGAACCGATATGATCGATCGAGCCAAAGTCCAGATGCGTAGCGCTGCCGACGGCATCACGGCGCCGCTTCGGCACGCGACCTTCCGGCGCATCTGGCTTGCGAGCCTCCTCTCGAATCTCGGCATCCTGATTCAAGGTGTTGGTGCGGCTTGGGCAATGACGCAGATGACGTCCTCGGCCGACAAGGTCGCATTGGTGCAGACCGCACTGTTGCTGCCGGTGATGCTGATTTCGTTACCAGCCGGCGCGATCGCCGATATGTATGACCGTCGCATCGTCGCACTGATCTCGCTTGGCATCGCGTGCGCCGGCGCAACCGCCCTCACCGTGGTCGCCTGGCTTAGTCTAGCCACACCGAACCTCTTGCTCATGCTTTGCTTCATCGTCGGCAGCGGCATGGCGCTGATGGGACCGGCTTGGCAATCGTCGGTTGGCGAACAAGTGCCGTTGGAAGCGCAGCTGCCTGCGGCAGTCGCGCTGAACGGCATCAGCTACAATATCGCGCGCAGCGTAGGTCCGGCGATCGGCGGCGTCGTGGTGGCGACTGCGGGCGCAGTGGCCGCATTCGCGCTTAACACGTTGCTCTATCTGCCGCTGGTAATCGCCTTGTTCCTTTGGAAACGCAGCAGCGCGCCCTCACGCCTGCCGCCTGAAGGGTTCAGCCGCGCGATAGTGTCCGGTGTGCGCTACATCAGCAATTCGCCATCGATCAAGATTGTGCTCGTCCGCACTTTGGTGACCGGCGTCGTCGGCGGCGCAGTCACCGCGCTGATGCCGCTGGTGGCGCGCGACCTCTTGCATGGTGACGCTCAGACCTACGGCATCATGCTCGGCGCCTTTGGCCTGGGCGCGGTGGTCGGCGCACTGAACATCACCGAGATCCGCAAGCGGATGAGCGGCGAGGCCGCAATCCGCGCCTGCGCGCTGACGATGGGCGCGGCGATCGCCGCGGTCGCGCTCAGCCGCGAAGCTGTGTTGACCGCGGCGGCACTGGTCCTGGCCGGGGCCGTCTGGATGATGGCGTGGACCGTGTTCAACATTGGGGTGCAGTTGTCGGCACCGCGCTGGGTGGCCGGACGCTCGCTCGCAGCCTATCAGGCGGCGAGCTCAGGCGGAATTGCCGTCGGCAGCTGGGGTTGGGGTCATCTAACCGACGCGGCAGGGGTCGAAACTGCGCTCATGGTGTCGGCCGCCTTGATGCTGGCCTCTCCACTGATCGGCCGTTGGCTGCCCATGCCCCGCGTCGGCGCGAGAGGAGAAGAAGCCGCGCTTGTCGGCGATCCCGAGGTACGTCTCGCCTTGACCGGGCGTAGCGGACCGCTCGTCGTCGAGATCGAGTATCGGGTTGCACAGGAGAATGCGCGAGCGTTTCATAATGTGATGCAGGACGTGCAACTGTCACGCCAGCGCAACGGGGCCTATGGCTGGTCGATCGCGCGCGACATTGCCGATCCCGAATTGTGGACCGAGCGCTATCACTGCCCGACCTGGTTCGACTACTTGCGCTGGCGCAACCGCTCGACCCAGTGGGAACGTGAATTGGAGCAGCGGGCCATTCGCTTCCATCTCGGCCCTGCCCCGGTACGCGTCCGCCGCATGTTGGAGAGGCCGTTCGGCTCAGTCCGTTGGAAGGACGACACGCCCGAACTGGGACCCGCGATAATACGGCCGCAAGCTCGGCAAAGGCACCAATAGCCGGCCGCCCCGGCCGATCGGGTGGACCAGCTTGCTGAGAGTTGAACCGTCTGGGACACTAAACAACCGAACACCGATTTTCCCGCAGGTTCCACAGCGAGTTCAAAGGCTGGCCATCGGCCCGCGATCGGGTCATTGGTCTCAGCTTCGCCTGGCGTGCCGATCAACATTCGACAATCGCCGCATCAGATCCTGCCTTTTTCGGAAGGCTCTCAAAGAGCCTGCCTGCGCCAAAGTTCAACGAACTTCAGTCCAATGGCGCAGCGAAGATGCATGATGTCCTCGAAGAAGCAGGAATAGTGCATCCGGAATCAGTTATCGGTTTTATATCAAAGTGGGCATTGGAACTACCGCTCCTGGCTTGTCTAATTGTGCAATCGAGGGTGATTGATGCGCAATCATGACCTTGTCTCCGGCAGCCTTCTCGCACTGACTGCGACCAGCTTCGCGCTGCTCTGTTCGAGCCTGCTCGTCCTTGCCTTCATTTAGCCGGACGTCCTGATTGTTTTACACGCGCCGTGAAGGCGAACCACCGCGCTCCACGGGGCCCAAAGCCGGCAAGGACTTTGATGCCGTCGTTGTCCGAGGGAAGCTGAGAACGTCGCGTTGCACGTGCAGCCTACAGCCAGGACAGCGGACACAACTGCGTGCATATGCATGTCTGGGTTCGTCGAGGCGCATGAGGCACGTAGACTGTCCTGGACGACGTCGCATAAGCGCCCTTCTTTCTGCGCGATCGTCACGAGCTTCGAATGGCTCACCCCTCGGTCGAAATGGATCATTGCCGCGCTGATCGGCGCAGCCGGCCTCATATCAAGGGCCGCAGAGAATGTCCGCTGTCGACGGTCGTGGTTTGACCGCTCACCGTCGTCAACCTAACCATCCGATTTCAGCGGTGACGGTCATGGGTCAGGTAGAAAAACGCTTCAATTTGAGTCCGCGCCGGCCGCATGGCGAGTACGGCCGCATTGCGCATAGACGAAACAAAAGACAGCCTTGTGGTGATTGCGGGCGAAGATCAGTTGCCCTGTGGTCACGCGGTTTCTTTTGGCCAAATACATCTGTCGAGCTGCTTGTCGGATGGTGAGGATACCGTCTCGCATTGCATCTCGCGCTTCAGGCGCTCGCGCATTTCCTTGCCGGCCTTGAAGGACGGAAGGCGCTTCTGGTCAATGTGAACGTTCCGCCCTGTTCGTGGGTCGCGGCCCGTGCGAGCCCGGCGTTGCTTGACCGAAAATACTCCGAAGCCACGCAACTCGACCCGGTCGCCGCGCACGAGTGCGTCGACGATCTCGTCCAGGATTGCGCTTACGATTTTCTCGACGTCACGCTGATAAAGATGCGGGCTGCGGTCGCTGATGCGCTGAACGAGCTCGGACTTGATCATCGACGCGGGTATCCACTCTATTTTGCGAGAGGCCGCCATATCTGCGAAAGCGTCGGCAACTGTCAAGCATGCCAGGCAGATCGGGCGACGCTTGAGACACCCGCCATTGTCACTGTCAAATTTGGCAGACTACGGGAATTTGTCCTCGTCCTAGACGAAACCAGCGCCTGCCATACCTCGCTGCTCGGCGCTGGGCGGCCGACGAGTTTCGGCGCCGTCCGGATCGTACCAGCGTTGGTGCCCTTGCAGGCCAGCGCGAGATCAGTGCGGACCTCGAGGCAAGACTGTCCATGGCCGAATAAAAGCACCTCAGATCAAAATGAGGATTATTGACGAAAACACGCCGTCACCAACGAAGGACGACCCAGGACTTTCACGATCGGCTTATAGAAAACGGTCGCGCAGATGTAGGCAATAAGACGCAAAGGCAGCGATTGGCAAGATCGCGACATGTCAGCATTCGCTCAGTGGTCGGATGGCGTCTCCTCTGGAACAGCAAAGCCGGCCTTTACGCGATCCAACACGACCATCATTTTGACCCTCGATGTCCTGGTTCCAGAGAGAGTGCTGGTGAACTGCTCGAATTCTCCCATGATGCGGGCCGTATTATATAGGACGAAATCCGCCTCGCCGGATTATCGAGGTACATCGGCTCCTGCTGAGGCCGTTCGCTCTGCGCCAATCGTCCAACCAGCGCCCGCGTTGCGTCCACGACATGGACGCCGCAATCATCTGGTCATTGACGATTCCGAGGACGGTTTCTCGCCGATCGTGCTCGGCCCGGGCCGCAACGTCAGTCGATACCGACGGCTTTTGCCGAACCTCGGGCAAACACGGAACCTTCTTGAGCCAGGCAGGACAAATTGAGCTCCTGAACGCGCTCTTTCGGCGGAACCCATCGGCTCGCTCCATAGGCTTGATCACCACCAGGAAACCATGACGTTCTGACGCACGGCCGCGGAGATAGAATTGATCGACCGCGTATCGAATATTCAGGCGATGTGGGCGCGTGGACTGCGCCGTTGCCGCGATCTTCCACGAGCTCGCCGAGATGCCTTACCCCTCATCGGCGGGATTTTACCAAGGGCACATTCGGGCTCTGGAGTGTTTGTGTCGACGACTGACGGCCGCTCGTGGCTCTCCATGTATTCCAGCACGCCACGCCCCTTCTCCGTGATGTGCCATCCGAACGGGTAGCGTTCGACAAGCCTCATGGAAAATATACTCAGATCAGGTACCCTGGCAGCGAGGCGCTTGGTGCGCTCGGACCAATCTTGGCCGCTCGTGGCCAGAATGGCAATGTCGCGCTTGAGATCGTCGAGCTTGGCGAGGCCATTCGGATAGCTAACAAGCAGCTTCAAAATGGTCACCTGAAGATTCATGGACCACTACAGGGCAACGAGAAATAGGCGAGCTTCTGAAGCAGGCCGACACATGGGACGTCACTCAAAAAGTATGGAGCGCAATGTGCCTCAACTGCTTATGCGGAACAAGCCCATCCGAAGACGGCGCGAGCGTACGCCTCGGACTAGTGCGCGGATGAGCTCTCGCCTGTGAGAAGCGGCCGCCTTGAAATATTCGAGCGACCGCCAGTTCAAGGGTCTTGAATCGCACGTGGCGTCATATTGTAATATCTGAAACCAGATCAACCGACGGGGAAACCCGGCCGTCTGGGACGATCGCGTAGATCCGGCGCGACGAATTTCACCTCGTTGGCCTGCAGATCCTTTGCCGCGCCTGAGGCGAGGCAAAGACGGTCGATGCCGTTGATCGATGCAGGGTCGCAGGCGGCGCCGGGAATCAATAGTCGCGCGCGAGATCGCTCGACAGGAGCATGGCGGGTCTGATGCTGGACGAAGATGGGTCGTGCTGACTGCCAAGTACCGTTAGGACTGAAGATTGCGCCGATTGCAACCATTCAAGCGCGACGGTCGGGATTGAAGCGAGGATGCGCCATCAAAACCAATCGTGCACCATCTCGCTCCTCTTCGCAACGTGCCGCATAGAAGCTGGCAGGGTCGATATCACAAAACGAGTACCCTGTGGTTCACGGTCGGCCACGATGCGAACATTGGATGGCACGCCTGTCGTGCCCAAAAGCGGCGATCGTTCTAAAATCGCGTGTTCTTGAGCAGCACATCGCCTTCTACCGCGCCCGGATAATGGGTTGCCACTTCGAACGAAGGCAACAGCTCAAGAATGGCCTGCAAGGATAGCTGCCCTTCGTAGAGCTCCCGGTCGCTGTATTCTGTATAAATAAAGCGCGTATTGCTGAAGGCCTTTCTGCCGCCCGCGATCACATCGGACTCTGCTCCCTGCACGTCCATCCAAATGAAATCGATCTTGTCCAGCTTCGCTTCGCTACACCAGTCGTCCAGCCGTCGCGTTTCAACCGAGAATGGCTTGTCAAACCGGACCCACCCGTACTCGGTGAGATGGTTTTTGGGCCGGCGTATCGAGCCCGAGAGATCCCATTCCTTCGCCTCTCCCTCCCCATTGCTTGGGTGGAATTCGATCGATCCATTTCGATCGCTGATCGCGACCTCAAACAGCCTCACCTTGTCGAGGCACGGTCCCAGGTTGTTCTTGAAACGAGCGATCGCTCGAGGGTCCGGCTCAAAGCAATAGAGCTGCGCCTGCGGGCACAGCTTGAGAAAATGTTTCGTATCGGTGCCGTCGTTGCAACCGATATCCAGGATGACCGGGTTTGGCTTCTGGAGAAGCGAAATAATGTGCCGGTGCACTTCTGCGGAAGACATGGGCTCTTTTCCCATCGGCGTGGAGGTCCATTGATACCTTGTCCGAAAAGCGCAATTACACGGCAGCTCTCCACGCACAACGTATATCAACGTATATTGTAGATATCCCGAAACTGGCGATGGTTCAGGGCGTCGCTAGCATCGATGGTGCCACTCGCACGCGAGCCTGGCGATCTACTGCCCACCGGAGGGTCAACGCTCCAAGAACCGAAAACGGTGGCAGCGAAGGATCGCGTCTCGAGCACATCAGATGATCTCGAATCTCTGCAAGAAGAGCGTTCTGCACGCCGGCGCGCTCGATACTCTCGGCGGAATGATGATGCGGATCTCCTTTACTGCAAGCAAAAGGCTGATGACGTCAATACTTGACGAGATTCGACGATTGGCTTGGACTGCCAAGGCGTCCGCGTGCTGCTCGCTGCAGGCAAGCCATCCGGTGTCTGCAGTCCGCCAAGCTGTCTGCTGCGCGACATTTGCCGCACAAGGAATGTCGGTATTTCTCAACATTTGCAATGGCCCAAATCCTGCTTCTTGTTCGAGACCAAGAAGATCGAGGTGAAGTCATCTGCCTCGACACCACATTCAACCATCGCTCGCCAGATATGAATTGATGCATCTTTCTCCCACCTTCTTCATTGCGCGTGTCTCGGCTCCTTCGAGATCAGACTGGCGTCGCTGCAGGTCTTTCTATCGACAACGAAGACGCACCGCTGGGCGTGATCGAAGAAACCGGAGAACCTGCAGGTCTATCCCATCGCTTCACACTCCGATCACGGATGCTCGTTGACGCGGCATCTTCGTGGCCGGCGCCATTGACGGCTGGCGGTCCGGCCTCAACAGCAACCGATCACCAAAATCCGTCCGACGGCCGCTTGCCGGACCTTCGTCGGCCCCAACCACCAGCAGACGCCGGCGGCAGCGCCTGTTGCCGACGCCGGCTGCGAACAATGCCAAGCAGCGAGCACTTTCTTGATTGAACGATTGGGGGCCGCAAGCCGCTGGACGCTCACCGCTGGGGCCGGCTGTCTGCTGACATCGAACCTGAAGTTCCGATCCATGATAAAGAAGAGAGGGCGATAGAAGAATGAAAGGGGATCTCATACTCGTTGGGCTTGGTCCCTACGCCCGGGCGAAGTACATTCCTCTGATCGAGAATGCCGTCGCCGGCAGGCTGGCGTCGGACTTTCATGTCGTTGAGCTTGAGAGCGCCAGAGATGGCGTGAATGCCTTCTTTCGGAGTCGCGCATGCAAGCCGGCGAGCGTCTCATACGTCCCCGATCTGCGCCGATACGGAATCTGGTACTCCCGTGATGGGGAGGACGTTCTCAAAGCCAGAGCAACTCCAGCCACGAAAGTAATCATCTCAACGGAACCAAAGGCTCATCTAGGCTACCTCCGAGCGGCTCTCGGACTTGGCCTCGATTGTCTGGTCGATAAGCCCGTCATACTTCCCATGACTTCGTGTGGGCGCCCTGCAGCCAACCGCATCGTTGATGCAATCACGGAGCTGAAGGAGATCTGCAGGCGCACAGGCGGGCGTTGCGCCGTAATGACGCCTCGCCGTTACAATGCCGTCTACGAACTGATTGGATGGTATGCGCGCCACGCTTCTCGCAAGCTCGGTACCCCGGTCACGTATATTGGTATCGAGCATCACGCGGGGGTATGGAACACCGAGGAGGAGATACTCTGCCGCGAAGACCATCCCTACCGGTACGGCTACGGAATGCTTTGTCATTCCGGCTATCACTACATCGACGTTCTTTCCGGCATGCTGGCTCACAACGAGGATAACTTTGGGGGCCTCGCGATCGAATTGGATATCCACCGGGCGACGGCGGCCGACCAGGTCCGGCAGATCGGCCCGGACGCGGTGCGCAGGCTTCGGGGCGAGGCACCAATTCCTGGACTGTCCCCCACTCCGACGTTCTGGGGCGAGACTGACCTCGTCTCAGCTGGAGCCGCACGCCGTAGTGGAAGCCGCGAAACCGTTTGCCTTTTCCGGCTCGACCTCCTGCAGACCAGCGTATCACTTCGCAATTGGCGCCAGCTGCCTACCAATGTCTACAACAAGAATGGGCGGTACACCTCGGAGGCTATCCGCTTGAACATCGGTCCGTTCGCTGCGATCGAGGCTAGAGTTTTTCAGCGGATGCATTCGGACAGAGACGGTGGTCCGCGGTCCGCCAAGGAGGCGCATATTATGCTTTGCCGGAATGGCGGCTTCCTCGGCCGATCCGCTTTGCGGGAGAGGGTCTATTCAGCACGCGATACCCTCGTCGAAAACGCCGACCTTGGCGCTAGCCGCAAACGACTGTTTAACGATTGGCTTGGAGGCCGCAGCGGCAAGAGCGCCCTCGAGTCGCACACCCGAACGATCTCACTCTTCGCTCGCTATCTGGCGGCGCTCACAACGGATCCGGCTGATTCCACCGCATCACTCACGATTGACGATGTCTCGGCGTGACATTCGTCCAAGTTGAGTTCGGCGTGCTCTGGCCCGTTCCGCAACGTTGGCGCGAGAATTATCGAACCCGGAGGATACCAATTTTCATTGTAAGCCGGCAGGCCCACCGGGTGCGGCCCCGCATTGGCGGGGGATGTCCGTCCCGAATGGACTGCCATATGATTGGAGCGTTCATGAAATTCGTATTTGCCTTCGCCCGGTCGCTGTAGCTGGCGGCCGGGCTTTTTGGGCCGGTCTTCCAGCGGGACGATCAGGCCAGACGCCCGTCCGCGAGGCCACTTCTTCACAGTTGCCGCCGCTTGCGCCGCGCTGGCAGGCACGCATAACTGCGCAGGCTGGGTGTCAATCCAGCGTGATGGATGAACGCCGGCACCAGATAACCGAGAGAGAGTCGCTTGAAGGCGAGGCTGAGCGACTGCAGGATAGCGAAGTCACCGCTTGCCGACTGGATTTGACGCCGACTTCGCTGCAGCCCGTCGCGTCGGAGGCCTGCGGGTGGCGAACCAAATTCCTCGCCGCCATAGGAGCTCCCACGCCGGTGGGCGCCCAGTCTGCCCGATGATCGACGACGAGCAAGAGAGAAGCTGCCCTCACGCGCAGTCCGGCCCATTCCTCCTATAGCTCCACGAAATGTCGACGGTTTGCTATTCCGTGCGAGCCGCGGCGAGCGTCAGCTTCCCGGTATTCCGGCAACCGATACACAATCGGGAACAGAGCCACATCCCTTGAATGGCGGCACATCCCGTCCCGCCGATCATCGCTAGCCAGAGTTGTGGAGGCGGGTCGTCACCAGCGCATCGGCGGTCAGATCACGCACTGCCTTGGCTGTCGCCAACACCGCAAGGTCGGCGAACGGCTCGATGACAATGACGATCGCATAGGATGCGGCGAAAGTTACGATGTTGGAAAGGTTCGCCGCGCCAAATCCGGCGCCATACAGGGCCCAGAAGGCCACCCACGCCACGATACCCGACTGATATGCGGTCGATAGCGCCAGCGTTTGCGAGTATCGGAGGTCGACATAAGCGGTGTTGCGGGAAACGATACGCTGGGCAAGCGCCTGAATCGCGAGCAGCGGGACCAAGAGTGTGGTTACGTTCATGCCATATTGCGGTAGGTCGGTCGGCACGAAGCACAGGCCTTGCACCAGAAGGCCGAGCGCCAATCCGAGCGCAGCTGGCGCTGCACCGAACAACAAGAACAGCGTCGAGCCGAGGATGAAGTGCACTTCGGACACCCCGACCGGAAAGTGCGGCAAGATCTCGAAAAACGTGAAGACGAGCGCAGTCGCCACGCCCGTCCGCACCAGAAACGACGCGATGCCCTTTTCACGAACGGTTTCGACCGCGAGCTTGAGTGCGACGCCGCCTACGGCCATACCCGTCGCGTAGCCCAGCACGAGCTTCGTGCCCGTTACGAGTCCCGGTTCGATATGCATCCTCTTATGTCCTTCCTGCCGTCACACCCGACGGCCCTGGCGCCAAAGAACGAGCGGAGCCGCTCTCCTGGCTTGCGGGCCAAGAGAGATCGCCGGCATTGCTTTGCTGCTCGGGCCAGTGGCGCATTGCAGCCTCTCGCCTTGCGGTCGTAAGGGCGAGCGCAATACTGGGCGCAGCAACTGCCTCATCGCTCATTCCCGATCATGCTTCGACCTCTTGTGCTATAGTTCGAGTGGCATGCATGTGGTGTTTGCCTCTTCCGAGCAACGGACGTCAAGTGTGGAGTGAGCGATGGCGTTATCGCGAGATGTTCGCCGCCAGCGAACTGACTGGGACGACGAAGGTCGTGATCGCCGCGCCGACGCTCGAAATAAGAGTGGCGAGCGCTGCGAGCTTGGCGCGGACGGGCCGGTTATCGGCAAGCGTTGGGAGCGAAACCGTGTTGGAGCAGTTTTCTGCCCGTTCGCGAGTAAGCGACTCACCTAGATCACGCTGGTGTTGGTGGATGGGCGAGCGTCGTCCAACCGAAATCTGCGCGGCAATTTGCCGCGCTCGGCGTCCGGTCCGCGAAGCTGCAAGGCAATGTCTTTCCCCGACCTTCAGAGATGCTCAACGAAGGCGAGCAGATCTCCTTTGCAGCCGCTCGACGTCATTGACCAGTTACCGACATCATCGATCAAGTCACGATGTCGCCGTCATCTGCGCAAACAACGTTGCAGAGTCCGACGGTCCAAGTCCGACAATGCCTACAAAGCTTGGCGGTGGCATCGGAATGTCCCGATATGTCGGCTTCCACAGATGCAGGCAATAGCGGCTGTTATTCACATATTGCGAATGAGGCGGATGCAGCTGCATCACGCATTCCTCTTCATCCCAGAACAGATCCTTGACAAAGCACATCTCTTCCCAGTTCGGGCAGCGCCGCGCCGTCGACGCGGAGACATGCTCCCAGCCTGGGCGAACCAGTCCGCTGATCTTGAGTTCACAGCCGCAAGGCCCTTGGACCAAGAACAGGCCGCAGGGACCTGATCCCGGAACACTGGCGAATCGGCCGGATCGTATACGGCCAGCCTCCAGCTTTTCTATGATCCGTGATCGCATGCCCCCTCCTTCGCTTCGCGGATCCTTTTGAAATCCACGTGGATTACGTTGTCCCGCGTCCCATTGATCGGCGCGAGTTGAGTTTTCAATGCAACATTCCGGTCAGCCTGCGTGAGCGGCTGCACGAACAATCTGCGAAGCAAGGCGCAGATGCCGGTCATCATTCATCCCTCCACTACCCATTTTTGAAAGCTCAGGACCCTCTTCGAAGAATTCGATCAAGCGGTCTTGCCGGCGCGCCGGAATGGCGCTTTCCCGATTCATCACCGCCTAATGGCAAAGCGGCTCTCACAGAACCCGGCGCGACAGGGATCCGGAGGACTTTGCCAGCCCCAGATTTGGTTTTCCTCGCTCTTGCCCACGTACGATCCGTCTTGCGAGCCGACCGCAATCCGGGCCGCAAGACGCGCGACTGACACGGACCGGTTGGAAGCGAAGGAAGAACGCCCGAAGGCAGGCCTACGAACCCGTGACAGCTCGGCCGGTGATCGTCTCGCCCAGCCTTCGTTTACGACGCGATCATTGCGAGCGACCCGATCGAACGCAGAGAGCGCATAGTCGCGGCGGTGGGCGGAATAAATGAGCAGCACAGGACTTGCGCCGCTGACAAATGGTCTCCTTCATCGCGGATGCGTCGACTGGCGTGCGCAATACAATCCTATCGAGCATGTTTCGTCCGGACTTTCCGTCATGGCCAGCAAGCCGTGTGGCGCCCTCACATGGTTGTGGCTTCCACAAGCGTTGCCGCCTCGGTCAGATGCGCGCTTGTCGCCGTAGTACTCGATCATTCCTAGGCCCTCGCTCCTCGGCGAGCCTGAAACAGGCCAATGCGTCATCTATGTGGCCGCATGAGCGAAGTTCGGCTCGAAAGCCTGATAAAGCGTCTGCATTCGCGGGGTGGACGGTCACGTGCGCCGATGCCGCCCCTCTTTAATGTCCCATGCCGGCGGCGAGCTCCCGCCATAGATCTGCATCAGCCTGTCAGATGCGCTTTGCAGAATAAGACCACATGCTTTCCAGTATCTGACGGACTGCCATCGCCACGTCAGTTTCAAGCCGAGCGAGCAAGCCAAGGGCGACGATGGTTCGCTGGCACTGTCTCCAAACTGACGGCGCGCCGAGGGCCAGATCGTCAAGCGACCTTGATCGGCCGCGAGCCCGGGGTTGTCTGGCACGCCGAAGCCGCAACGCGGCGGCCGCCACGGGGGCGACGTCCAGATCCTGCGCTTGATGCTCGAACTTGAGCGGCATCACTTGGGGTCGTCCTACCATCGGCGTCTGTTTGAGGACAAAGCAGGCCGGAAACCTGACAACGGGGTTCTGTCCATTCCAGAGTAGCGCGGGCATCTATCCCCGTTTCGTGCTCGTTGGGCACGGAACGCGCCGTGCTTCGCGAGCGGCACGGCGATTGCTGGATGGGGAGCAATGAGTCGCCGCGGCCCAGCGCTAGAGGCGACGCTGTCTCAGGAGATTTCGATGAGGCTCGCTCAACTGATGCTTGTCAATTCGGTTCTGATTCCTCTCCTGCTTGGAAGCGCGGACGCGTCGGACATCAATATACCGGTCGTCCCGAACGTTCCTGTGTTGGCCAACGCGCCCGCGGGGTCGTCGAAGCAGGCAAACCGGCCCAAGGATCGCCTTGAACGTGCGCTCCAGCGAGAGGTCTTACAGAGAATTCACCAACGCCGTGGCATTTCAGGTGTCGCTCTCGCCTGGCGACGTCCGCCCGATCCAGCTCATCGAGAACACCCATACGGCTGCGAAGGTCCATTTCATGCCTACGCTTGGCGACCTCTGCCCGTCGCGTTCGATTTCCGACGTCATGGATGGTGCCAGGACACTGGTCATGACAGCTGTCACAACATTGAGTATCCGCGACCGCGCCGTGAGATATGACGGCGCAGGCAAGATGCAGACGATGAATGCGTTCGCAACACCTGATGCGGAGCGGCAGACGCTCTTTGCGCTGGCAGCCACCACTGAGCTTCGTCGACGTGTGGAGATCGCAGGCGCCGATGTTGGCCCCGCCGCTCCGTTACGACCAAGCAGCGAAAGCACGCACCGGACGGAAGCAGAGCAGTTTAGTGATCCGAGCTGGATGGGTGCCGCGTCCTTGCTCAGTGACGCTGCTACGACGGCGATGGGCATCCTTGCCGTTTTTGCCAGCGAGCTTGATGTCCAGGCGGTCGTAGCGCGACCCGGCTTGCTGCCGTCAACCTTGGGGTAGCGTGGATGGATGCCTTTTCGACCGAGATCTGGCAGTCGGTCGCGCTGACAATCGAGCTTGCGGGCATAACGACCGCAATTCTCTTGATTTTCGGCACGCCGCTCGCGTGGTGGTTGGCGCGCTCGAAAGGCGCTTTGGCCAGCGCAATCGCGACGATTGTTGCGCTTCCGCTGGTTCTGCCACCGACCGTCCTCGGATTCTGCGTGCTTATCCTGCTCGGTCCGAACGGTCCAGGGGGCTTTCTGGCCTCTCTGTGGGGCGAGCACACGCTCGCCTTCACCTTTGTTGGTGTCGTGGTCGGCTCGGTTTTCTCCGCGCTACCGCTTGTGGTGCAGCCAATCCGAAACGCCTTCGTCGCAATGGGTGACCGCCCGCTGGAAGATGCGGCGGCTCGCCGCGCCTCTGCGATGTATTCGTTCTTCGCAGTCGCCCTGCCGTTGGCTCGGCCGGAATGTCTCAAGGCAGCTGTGCTAGGCTTTGCTCATACGATCGGGACGTTTGGCGTCGTGATGATGATCGGCGGCAACATTCCTGGGCGCACCAAAGTGGTGTCGGCCTATGTTTTGGAATATGTTCAAGCGTCGCGTTGGCAGGAAGCAAGCTGGGTCGCCGGCGGCATGGTGCTGTTCGCCTTTGCAGTGCTCCTCAGCCTAGGCGTGATCGACAAATACTGTGGAAAGAGGGGCAGTTGAGGACAGGTGCCCCACGCCGGATCGGATCGCCCCTAGCAGCCGAGGCAGCAGCATCTCGGCTTGATGGGGCTCAATGTGGCAGCCGGCGGCCAGGCTGCGATCTTCAGACCGGCTCGGCCGCGACCCACCAAGGTCCGGATTCATCCTCGAAGCTGGAGCGTTTCGGCGCCGATCTCCGCAATCGATGGCGAGGCCAAACATCGACAGACGCGGTCTTTTCGCGCATCCATCAATCCACGACCGCTTGTTCGATGTTCGGACCATTTGCGCAAAGATGGTCAAGGCAGACATCGCTCAAGATGCCGGCCTGCGGTCGGATCAAGGCAGGTAGGGACGGCGCCGCGGATGCGACGCGGCTCGTCGTGTAAAGGCCGCGCTCTGCGCAGGGCCGGATGGCCGCACGTTTTTAAGGCGAACAACCGGGCTATAAACAATGTGATCCGATCATGCAAACACGAGGGACAGGTTGCACGACGAAAGATCCATCCATCCTGTGAGGGAGATGCCCATGAAGGAGCTTATCATCGGCGCGGCGGCAGCGGTAATCGGCCTCAATTCGGGGCAGGCCGCGCCTCTACCTGAGGTCAAGGCCGATGACGTCGGAGTTTCGCAGCAGCGGCTCACCAGGCTGGATGAGTTCTTCGCGCGCGAGATCGCGGGCCAGCGCGTGCCAGGGGCGGTGGTCGCCATCGCCAGAGACGGCAAGCTGGTTCACTACAAGGCGTACGGGCAGCTCGATCCGGCAAAAGGCACGCCCATGCCGCTCAATGCAGTGTTCGCACTTGCCTCCATGACCAAGCCGATGGTGGCGGTTGCCGGGCTTACGCTCATGGAACAAGGCCGCCTGCCCCTGCAGGCCAAGCTTACGGACTACTATCCGACATTCGCTAACATGAAAGTGGGCGTTCCGCGGTTTGACGAATCGCTGGAGTTCAAATCGCAGGCCTCGCCGATCCGCATTCATGATCTCTATCGCCACACGTCAGGCCTCGCCTATGGTGGGCGGCCGGACAGCTCGAACCAGGTCGCGCGCCTCTATCCGGATTTTGCAACTCCAGCGATCAGAGGCGATAAAGAGGCTTTCATCGACAGCATTACCAGGCTTCCACTGGCGCACCAACCGGGGACGGAATTCCAATACGGCTGCTCGATCGATGTGCTGGGCGCCGTCGTCGAGCTGGTCACTGAACAGCGATTGGGGGAGTACCTTACGAAGGCCCTGTGGGATCCGATCGGGATGCACGATGCCACGTTTCACCCTTCCGCGCGGCAACGTGAACGTCTCGCGCGTCCATTTCCGCACGATCCGCTGACCGGCAAGCCACAGGCGATTGAGCTGCTCGACACGCCAACGAAGTTCGATTGCGGGGGAGCCTGCGCATTTTCGACGGTCGGTGACTACGTGCGCTTTGCACAAATGCTGCTAAACGGCGGGGAACTCGAGGGACGGCGCATTCTCGGTCCCAGGACGGTGCATCACATGATCTCCAATCATCTTGGGCCGGAGATCAAGAATAACGTCGCTCATGTGGAGCCACATCGTGCTGGCTTCGGGTTCGGGCTCGGAGTGGCGGTCCGGACGAATGAGGGTCTGTCGGCAGTGCCAGGTAATCCAGGCGAGTTCACCTGGGCAGGCGCATACGGTACGCAATTCTTCTGTGATCCCAAGGAACGTCTCGTCGTCGTGGTGGGAACGGCAGCTCCCGGAGAAATCCGGACGTATTACCGTGAGCAGGTCCAGGACATCGTTTATTCCGCAATCGTCCGATAGTCCGACTGCGGTTGGGCTCGCCGAACAAAGTGAACAGCGATTCTGGCCACGTGACGCCTGATGGCCGCTGACCTGAGAGCGCAACAGAACTCGCCGATCGGCAACGAGGCATGGGTTGAGGCCTGCGGCTGTCGCGCAACTCCAGGCGCCAGGGCTCCGACAACGGAAGTGATCGCTATTCGCCGCCTGCTTGCAATTGCTACATCCGACACAAGGACGTTTAGTCGCCGGCGCCGGAAGGCACGTCCTCATGCTTGAGGTGACGCTTTCGGATATTGTAACTCACCAGCCAGATCACGCCGACGGCGATCGGCACGAAGACCGCGGTCAAGTACGACGGCTCGACACGAAGTCCGACATCGTGCGCGCCCTTGGCAAGGTAGCTAAACAGGCTGACGACATAGTATCCGATCGCCGCAACCGATAATCCCTCTACCGTGCATTGCAACCGCAATTGTTGCTTCGTGCGATCATTGATGGCGCGCAACAGGTCACGATTTTGTCGTTCGATTTCAACATCGACACGGGTGCGCAACAAATCGGCAGCACGGGCCAGCTTGATCGATAATGTCGCCTGACGATCCTCCACTGTTGCGCAGGTTCGCATCGCAGGCGCCATGCGGCGCGCCAGAAACGACGACCAGGTCGGATAACCCGTAACCTCGTTGCCTTCGATGATGGACAGGCGCGATTGGACCAGCTCGTTATAGGCCCTGCTGGCGCCGAATCGAAACAGGCTGCCGGTTGCGCTTCGCTCGAAAGATGAGGCCAGAGCCGTCAATTCCGCAAGCAGATGGCTGTTGAGCTTCAATCCCTCCGCGCCTTGCATTTCTTCGAGCACTTCAACAAGACGTTTATCGATGCGATCGACTGTCGGCGACAGCTCAAGGGCGGCCGACAGGCCAAGCAGTGCTAGCGGACGATAGGTCTCGATTTCCACGAGCCGTTGCACCAGCGCGCCGAGGTCGTGCGGCGTCAGTCCGAGATCGCAAATGCGGATTTTGGTGAAGCCTTTGTCGTCGACACGAAAGTCCGAGGCCACCACGGCTGCACCGCCCCTTATACGGACCATAGCCAGGCTATTCTTGTCAAACATCTGTTCCGCACGTTTAGTCGGAAACGCGTCGCGCTCCGCCTCCAACTTGATCGCGACCAGCAGCTGTCCATCCTGCCGCAGCGCGCGCATCAGCGACTGGACCGTACCTCCGGCTGGGTCGAATTGGTGAGCGGTCGGACTGGTCGCGGTACTCCAGATCAAGGTGAATGTCGCAAATTCCGAATGCTGCTCCCAACGCAGCACAATAGGTCCGATCCCTATCTCATGATGTTTCGCCGATAGCTCGGGCACGGGAAGGTTATTCTGCCGGCAGAATTCAAGGAAGCGGCGACGATCGCTAGCGGCCACCTCGCCCTGCGCTAGAAGAGCAAAGTGGACCACGGTGAATGGTGAAACGAGGCGCATGAAAGGCCGGGCATGCACTTCACCGAGGGCGGCGTCGCGTTGCGGATGCAGCGTGAAGATTCGCAAATCCAGTTCATCGAGCATGTTGTGACGACCCGCCTCAGAAGAGCAACAACCGTCAGCCTTGGCATGAGCGGCCTTGGCGTGAGCGGGCCATAGGCGGGCACCCCAGCCGTGGGCTGCAGTCTTGTCGACGACCGATTCCGAGGTCGCCTTCAGTACCTGAAAGCTTTTTTCCCGGAGCAGAATCAGCGTCGGCAACCAGGGACGGAATAGCGTCTTTCAGCTTTGGGCTAAGGCCGTCGAGGACGTCAGCTGGATACCGCCCCGCGCCTGGAGCCAAATCCGGGCATTGTCGATCGGTGCCCGTAACGCGGCGGCCGCGGGTCGCTCCATGACCTCGGCGACCACTGGTGCTGGCCGATGATTGGCTCCGCCATTCGACCGACATCGCGCGCCGTCGAAGCGACGCGATATGCCGATCACGATGTGCCAACGGAGTTTCGAAAGTGGCTTTCCGGCAGTGAGGCCAGCGCTGCGGGATGCTTTGATGAGCGCAAGGCTCTTCGGTGTTCACTCCAGCATGCGCATGGGCGGCCTGCGAAGTCGGCATTTGACCGGCAACCGCATCGTCCATTGGCAGATCGAGGCTCAAACGCGACTCCCGTTCCATTGCCGCAGCCGTCTTCTCTGACGCGCAGACGATGGTGCAGGATTCGGGCCAGCACCGGAGCAGCCGACCGCTCCCATATTTCGTGCAAGGGTGTTCTGAATACAGTTGGAATCGATTTCAGGGAAAGCCAGCTAGCATTCTGGACGAAAGATACTCGCAACGCGAGCCGCGCATGTTCGGCAGGCTGACGCGTATGCACACCCTCAGCCGTGGTCGTCGCATTGACCGATCCGTCAGCCAAATTGCTTCGCATGCAGACGAGCCGCGTAGCTAAGGCCTGCGATTGATCAAAGGGCTGTCCAAACCTGGACTGGTCAGCTGATCGCAAGACGCTGGCGCGTGCGTGATCGCCTGGGTCACTTTTTGGCGTGGGCTTGGCTTCCCAGCGATCGCCCACTGCGGGCCGAGCATCTCTTGCTGCGAGCATCTTGAGCCGGCCACAACGACGTCCGGTAGCGCAGGTACATCCGGACCATTTCAACTTCGGCTGCGGCTGGCGCGCTCTGGCTCACTGATGAGCCACGCCCGTCCAATTCCGCCGTGCTGGGGCGCATTCGCAAACCTCGCGCGCAAGCCGGGAGCCAATCCCGGGAGGATTGCGACAAGATGCTGGCATTCGGACGACATGGAACCAATCCAAAGCCTGAACGCGGGGCGCAGCGCGAGCCGTCGGAGCCTCCGACAACGTCAGGCCAGCCGCTTCGCAGGTCTACGACGCGCTTGGGCATTCCACCTGCGCCCACGCCAACGGTATCCGCTTTCGCGCTGCCCCTCACCATCGTGCAGACACCGATTCTCTCCTTAGCGCGCCCATCGCGAGCTCGTTGGAAGTCAAGTCGTGCCAACCGATATCGTCCCGCGTGATGCGCCCCGTTCAGCTCTGGCCAGAACGCAGCGCCAGACCGCGATCCTCATTCGGCGCCCTTGCCGGGGCGCATGGGTTGTTCGTTCACCGACCCAGAACCGCCCGACGCCGCTGCTGCTCGTGAGCTCCTGGATGATTCCCTCGCGGAACAAAGTTAATTCCATGCGCACGGATCCGACAATCGAACTGTCTGTCGCGCAGCCGCTATGAAAAGGAGATCATCGCTGAAGACCACGATGCGCATGCGCATTTCAAGCGAAAGAGCCGCGGACTGTTCGGGAGGGGCCGCCCAGTTCTCAAGCGTCGCGTTGTATTTAAGACGTCGTCGTAGCGAATGCGACGATTGCGCAGTTAAATCATTCCGCCGCCCCGCGGCGAACACGCTCGTTTCTCATTTATAGCGACGCTCGGCACGTTTCACTCGTGGCATGGCGATTGCTCAGATGAAGATGCGGGAACCAAGGCCCACCGCATGACTTCGTCCTCACGACCCTGATCCCAGGCATCGGACGAGCTATGGCCTTGAGTGACCTTATTCGACCATAAGCCAAGCCATGGCTCGTGACGACGGCAGGGTAAGAAAGCGTACGGATGACACACTGGCGCGTATCAAGACATTCCGTGATCAAACACGACAACCGCGCATCGGACCTCAGCGCTTCACAATCGCGGACCGTCTGGAACTTCTGGCCGCTTGCGGCGCTCCTCCTCAACGCGCTGCTCTGGATTTTGATCTGCTGGGCCATCGCCTGGGCTTTCGCCGTGTTCTTTTGACCGGAACAAGCCACCGAACGTCGTAAGCCAGCGCACATGCAAGCCTGTCGTCGGAGCCACGGATCGACGCGCGTCGGGCTGTCGACCGAACACGCGCCTCACGACCTGTCGGGAACATGCGCCCCCAGATGGGATGCTTGGGAGCGCGTGATGAGCTGGCTCGGGCAAGATGAGCCGACCCGGCGCACATTGCAGGAGATCAATGTGCGTCGAGCCGCTCAGGGCATCGGCGAGGCAGTGGACCATCGTGGCGCTTCCCGGCGCACGGCCATCGCGATGCCCATATTTGCTTTTGCAAATGCCGTGCCGAGCCATTCGGCAGATCGCTTGACCGCACCATCAAGGCGACCTTCTCGTTTGCAAGGAAGCGTCCAAGCACTTGGTTCGGGCTCAACCCCTCGCTTGTCACTGGAATAGATCGAGATCGCTCCCCTTCTCGGCCTTGCGAATTCGACCAGCCACGCTCGCATGTGCGTAAACCCGATATCGAACAAGGCCGGCTGGCCTTCCCAAAGGGCTCCGACCGAGCGTCGGCCCGCCCAACTCTCACTTAGCCCAGACGCAGCGAAGCATCAGAACTCCTGACCAGGATCTGGCTCGTCGTCGTTTCTGCGCGCTTGCCATTCTTGGGCACGCCGGGCCAGCTTCTCGTATTCTTCGGCAACCCTGAGGAGTTTGTCTCGGGGCCTGCCATTCGCCAACGATTCGGCCTTGGTTCGCGTTGCTCGCGCACGGCCTCGCCAATGGTCGGGATCGTAGAGTTTACTCTTCGGATTCATGTCGACCAAGATGCAGTCTTCGGATCAAAGTAATGCGACATGTGGGCTCCGTACGATTACGTAAGCGCCTTCCCTCGCAACACGAATTGTCGAAATGACGTCCGAGCTTTGCACGCTCTTGCAGCGTTGTGACGGTCGATCCGTGTGCTCACCAGCAAGGCGGTGCGCGGTTGCTCGCAAAACGAGAGTGGCTGATTCGACGCGCATTCGTTCGGATCGTTGTTCACGTCCGGCGATCAGCAACAGACCTGTGAGCGGCCATGCGCAAATGAGCCGGATCGCACGCCTACAAGCCACGAGATCTTCTATCGCTTACGCCGAGCCGCTATACCAGAGCTATCGTGCGTATCGCGCACCATCGCTCAGCCATCCAGTCGAGCGAGAGCGAGCCGCGCAATTCCGCTTGTGACCTTCCGCCCTCGCTTTGTGCGAGGTTCATCTCGAACATATGTAAGTGCGAATATATTCGCACGACCATCGCGAATGGGCTTGAATCGCACGTAGCGTCAGATTGTACGATCAAGGACAATTGGGAGCCACCCCGGACAATCCAGACGATTCATGACAGCCAATGAGAATTGCGAATGTCTCACACCTGAAAGCTCAATCACCATTCTCAAGCATGCTGAGCGACGTTGGACGACGTCAATCATGAACTGCCGACTGCATTGGCCCTCGATCGAGCGTTCACTCCTGCTTCAGGGCGCTCCGCTTAATCGCGAGCCATCCCTGTGGCGCCTCGCGGGCAACCAGCGCTAATCGCCTTCGCTTCTCCGCCGTCGCGACCGTCTCCCATCGGGACCGCAAGTCTCACTTTGCGTTCCGGTCGATGATCTCATCGGATCGCCTACGATTTCCGGTAGCGACCGGCGTGTGACGACAAAAGCTACACATCAAAGCCATGGTACAACCAAGTGCACACATCGGAAGGTCGCCCTATCAATTGCGCAGCGAGCCTTGCTGCAACTCCAGCGGATCTGATTCCGCTTCAATCGCGGCTGACGCCGTGGCCGAGCAGCGACCAACAACCGACCCGCCACCGCGGTAAGCCCGCAGAAAGATCGCGACGGTCGAGACCTTCAATGACTTCGGCCTGTTATCGGTAGTCAGGTCACAGTGCGCCTCGCGCAGGAAAACCGCTACCGCAGACACCACCATCCAAAGAGGATATCGTGAATCAACAACGACGAACGCATGGGTCTTCGCGCCCCAAGGCCAATCGCTGTGCGATTGGGATTGTTGCTGGTCTTACAGCAACCTTTCTAGGTTTCGGATGCGTGAGTGCGCGAGATCAGGCACCGACCGCGGATGAGAAAGAGGCCTGCATGGAGGACGTCTTCCGCCTATGCAGCAGCCAGATACCGGATCGGGCCGCCATCACTGCGTGTCTCAGGGCCAAGCAGGCGAGCCTGAGCCACCAATGCCGCTACGTGATGTCAACGCGAGACACGACCAAAGGAAAAGCTGACTCCCGATGAAGTGCGACAGAGCAGCCCGTATCTCCGGGCGCCTTCGGTTCGGGGAGCTCCTCCACAGCCACGCCTGACGGAGATTGCTCGCCGGCACGGGCGTTCGGGACGAACGACCCGCTCTCGCAACCAATGGACTATCTGATTTCACGCATTGATTCGGAACGGCGAATGCACACACTCCCCTTCGATACGGTTCTGATCGCCAACAGGGGCGAGATCGCCGTCCGAATTATCAAGACATTACGCAAGCTGGGACTTCGGTCCGCAATCGTCTATCACGAGATCGATGCGCAAACTCCCGCCATCGCCATGGCCGACGCAGCGATTGAGGTCAGCGCTCGCACGCCGATCGCGGCCTACCTGGATATCGCGCAGATCATCGCCGCGGCCCGCAAGGCGAACGCCGGCGCGCTACATCCGGGTTACGGCTTTCTCTCCGAAAATGCGCAGTTCGCCAGGGCGGTGATACAGGCCGGAATGGCGTTCATCGGACCCACTCCCGAGACCATAGAACTCATGGGCGATAAGATCCGGGCCCGCAACTTCGTGCAGCGGAACGGATTTCCGGTCGCCCCCTCTGCGATTGAGGAGGATGATCCGGCGACGTTTGTTTCCAAAGCGCGGGCTATCGGCGCGCCCCTGCTGGTCAAACCGTCGGCAGGCGGTGGCGGCAAGGGCATGCGGATCGTGCGCGATCTCGATACCCTGGAAGACGCTATTGACCTGTCGCGGAGCGAGGGCCGGCGATACTTCGGCGATGGCCGGCTCTACGTCGAGCGATATGTCGAAGACCCACGGCACATCGAGGTTCAGGTGCTTGGCGACGCCTTCGGAAACGTGGTGCATTTGTTCGAGCGCGAATGTTCTGTCCAGCGTCGCTTCCAAAAAATCATCGAAGAATCGCCCTCTCCAGCGCTGTCACCAGAATTGCGGGAGCGGATCTGCGAAACCGCGGTCGGCATCGCCCGCGCCGCGAACTACCAGAACGCAGGGACCGTCGAGTTCATTTTCGGCCGAGGTGAGTTTTATTTTCTGGAGATGAACACCCGCCTGCAAGTTGAGCACCCTGTGACGGAGATGGCCACCGGCATAGATCTTGTTGCCCAACAGATCTATGCGGCCGCGGGCCGAGAACTCGACTTCTCGCAATCGGCCATAGTCTCGGACGGACACGCGATCGAAGTCAGGCTGTATGCAGAAGCTCCCGAGCGCGGATACGTTCCGACGACCGGCAAGGTACTGCTTCTGGAGTACCCGCACGGCGTGCGCATCGACAGCGGTATCCTGCAAGGTCAGCACATCACGACGGCATTCGATCCGATGCTTGCCAAGATTATATCTCATGCTCCGACGCGCATGGATGCCGTGACAAAGGCCCATCGGGCGGTTCAGGAACTGGTGCTTCTCGGCTGCGAGACGAATGCCGGCTTTCTCGCCCGCATTCTCGCCGACGAAGCATTTCTCGGCGGACAATTCCATACCGGATACCTTGAACAGAACCCGCACATCGCAGTGGGCAATACTTCTGACGGCTTGTCCGCCTTCCTGGCATCGGCAGCCCTTTTGACGCGAACCGTCCGTGATTCGGCCGATGCTATCCCTGATCTTCACGCAGCAATCGGCAGTTGGAGAAATTGACGTGTATCACACTTTCGAGGTTGATGGCGTCGACCACAAGCTGTGGCTTTCACCCTGCCGGCAAGGGTACCGTCTTCACCTAACTGACCAGGTGATTGCTCCGGTCAAGTTCGTCTATCACAACGACAGTTGCGGTCTGCTGACCATTGCCGGCGAAGCCGAGCCAGTCCGCTTCGTCGTCGACGGTGATGTCATTCACGTTCTCATTCGCGGCAGGACGCGTACCTTGCGCTACCGCGACCCACTGCGAACGCTCGCTTCCGTAGCTGGACAGGACAATTCCCTTGTGGCCCGCGCGCCGATGCCGGGCGTGGTTGTAACGACCACGGTATCACCGGGCCAATCGGTCTCCGCGGGCATGGCGCTGATGATGATCGAGAGCATGAAGTTGGAAACCATCATACGCTGCCCGCAGGACGGTGTCGTCGATCGAATTCACTTCGAGGAAGGGGACAGCTTCGAGCGGGACGCAGTGCTGGTCACGCTGACCAAGGAAGGACGCTGACATGCAGCGGATCACTTCTGTTCTGAAGGTCAACTCGCACGAATTCCGCAACAACGAGCTCCACAACAGACGCCTTGCGGACGAATTGAAGGAGCGGCAGCGTGCTGCCCGCTTCCAGAGGCCGGAGCGAGAGCTCGAGCGCTTGCGTCGCCAGAATAAGCTCTTTGTTCGAGATCGGGTCGAAGCGTTGCTCGATCCACACACGCCGTTCCTTGAATTTTCGACGTTAGCCGCCAACAAGGCTTACGAGGGCGAGGTACCCGGTGCAGCCCAGGTGGTCGGCATCGGCATCGTAGCAGGTCGCGAGGTGATTGTTCACGCCGATGATGCCAGCGTCAAGGGCGGGGCATGGTATCCGCTCTCCGTCAAGAAGATCGTGCGAGCGTTGGACATAGCCATCGAAAATCGCTTGCCGGTGGTCCATCTATGCGACTGCGCCGGCGGATTCCTGCCGTTGCAGGCCGAGTTCTTTGCAGATCGTTACCACGCTGGTCGAATTCTGCGCAATCAATCGATCCTGTCCAAGATGGGAGTACCGCAGGTCGCCATTGCGATGGGCCACTGCACGGCGGGAGGCGCCTATGTCCCCGCGCTCAGCGACTACAACATTATCGTTGAAGGAACGGGAGCGATTTTTCTTGGCGGCCCGCCGGTCGTGAAGGCCGCCACCGGCGAAAATGTATCGGTTGAGGAGCTTGGCGGAGCCCATATGCATACCGGCGTGTCGGGCACGAGCGACTACCTCGCAAGCTCCGAGATGCATGCGATTGCAATTGCCCGCGACATCGTGGCTCACCTTAAGCGTCCCGCCAAGGCGTCGATTGATCGAGCTGCCCCGGAGCCGCCCCTCTACGATCCGTGCGAACTGTATGGCATCATCCCGAAGGATCCCCGTGTCCAGTTCGACATGCGGGAGATCGTCGCCCGACTGGTTGATGGCAGCCGATTCCACGAATACCAGCCGCGCTTTGGTACATCGCTGGTTTGCGGCTTCGCGCGGCTTCATGGCTATCAAATTGGCGTAATCGCAAACAACGGCGTTTTGTTCAACGAAAGCGCATTGAAGGGTGCTCATTTCATCCAGCTGTGCGACCGCAACCGCACGCCCCTGCTTTTTCTGCAGAATGTCACGGGCTTCATGGTCGGCCGCGAGTACGAACGGCGCGGTATTACCAAGGATGGCGCCAAGCTCATCATGGCGATGTCCGGCGCGTCGGTGCCAAAATTGACCGTCATTTGCAATGGCTCACACGGCGCAGGTACTTACGCGATGGCGGGACGCGCTTTCGATCCCCGTTTTGTGTTCACTTGGCCGCAAGCTCAGATCTCTGCGATGGGCGCCGAGCAAGCGGCCGGCGTGCTCACTCATGTCAAGGCAAGGCAATTGGCCCGCGAGGGCGGTCGTCTGTCGGAGCAGGAGCTGGAAACCATTCGCGAACCGATTCTCGAAGAGTATCGGGAGCGTTCCAGCGCCTACTATGCAACCTCTGAAATCTGGGACGACGGCATTCTTGATCCGATCGATACCAGAAGCGCGCTCGCGGTTGCCCTGAGTGCTTCGTTAAGTGCTCCAATTGAAGCACCGCATTACGGCGTATTCCGAATGTAGCGGCGGATCTGGGTACGCGGTGCAGCTGGATGCGACCTTGGGTTCGCGAGGGCGCCACGGTCCATGATAGGGCGCGATCATCAGTGATGCGGTCCGGTCGCCTGCGCCGCAGTTGAGCGTGGCGGATCCGTAGCGCCAAGTGCCGGCCCAACCTCAGCGCGAAACCGCTCATCTATGAATTTCCGGATTTCGTCTTGTTGCGGATCGCTCTCGATCAGCCTTTGAGCTGACGAGAGCTCCACGAGCCGGAAACAGCGAGGCGATGCGTCAGGCGGAATGCAGCGATAAACGGGTCGCCAAGCTATCCCTACGCGGCTTGTCGAACGTGCCTGCAATTTGTCTGCAATGTCGCGAGGTCGTTCGCAGCGCGCCGGCACAGCAGAGCCGGCGTCGGTCAGACCGGAAAGCCGGGCACCGCCTTGATGATCCACCTCTGCGTTTCGGCCCGCGCACCACAATTTTCATTTGGCAACCTCGGTCGGATGATGACTTACTCGAACGGCACCAGTCCATCCCACGGATCAGATTGCAACGTTCGCGACCACCCTTGCGCTTTGCACTGGCCCACCGCCAGATTGGAATGGAAGGGCTTGAATCTGACGTGACGTCAGGTTGTAGCTTCCACAGCGCTCCCGGGATCAAGCTAACACCACGCATCCGTCGAAGGCGCGTCAGCTGGGTCTATGTTCGGGCGACGGGTAACTCGCCACTTCCGTCTCGGACCAGGAGATGAGGCGGGCTAGCCGGTCGATGGGGCTGCATGCGCATACGGCTAATTGGGACAACTAGGCACGCTCTGGAGCACGATGGACGTCCTCAAATCGATCATTGGCAAAGTCGCCAGCGGTGCCACCCTGACCCGCGAGGAGACAGCGATCGCCTTCGACATCATCATGTCAGGCCAGGCGACGCCCTCGCAGATCGGCGGACTGTTGCTGGCAATGCGGGTGCGCGGCGAGACGGTGGAAGAAGTCACCGGGGCAGCGTCAGCGATACGAAGCAAAATGCTGTCGGTGAGCGTACCGGGCGATCCCGTCGACATCGTGGGCACGGGTGGCGATGCTTCTAGCTCGCTCAACGTGTCGACATGCGCCTCCTTTATCGTCGCCGGCGCCGGCGTTCCGGTGGCCAAGCACGGCAACCGCGCGGTGTCCTCGCGATCAGGCGCCGCGGACGTTTTGGCGCGCCTTGGCGTGAAGATTGACCTCAAGCCGAAAGCCGTTGGTCGTTGTATGCACGAGGCCGGCATAGGTTTCATGTTTGCGCCGACCCATCACCCGGCCATGCAGCGCGTTAGACAAATTCGGACCGCACTTGGGACCCGCACGATCTTTAATCTGATCGGACCTCTATCCAATCCTGCTGGGGTCAAGCGGCAGATCGTCGGAGTATTCTCGCGCCAGTGGGTGCAGCCTTTGGCGCAGGTGTTGCAGACCCTCGGCGCTACGTCGGTGTGGGTGGTTCACGGCTCAGACGGGCTCGATGAGATCACTCTCACTGGCTCCACATTTGTTGCCGCGCTTGATGCGGGTGCGATCCGCACCTTCGAAGTAGCGCCCGAAGACGCTGGTCTGGCCCGCTGTGACGTCGATTCACTGAAAGGCAGCGACGCCGACGCCAACGCGGTAGCGCTCAAAGGCGTGCTCGACGGCAAACCAGGCTCCTATCGCGACGTCGCGCTTCTAAATGCCGCCGCGGCATTGATCGTAGCCGGCCGGGCTGCGACTTTGGAGGAGGGTGTTGCGCTCGGCCAGCGCTCGCTTGACAGCGGCGCTGCCGCCGCACGATTGAAACGTCTGATAGCGGTCTCCAACGCTTAACCGCCGAGCTGACCGATGTCCGATATTCTGACCAGGATCGAGTCCTATAAGCGCGAGGAAATTGCAGCTGCCAAACGGGCGTTACCGCTGCCGGACGTCGAGGCACTCGCGAAGCGAGCGCAAGCTCCCCGCGGCTTTGTCGACGCGATCCGCAATAAGCAGGCTTCCGGCGAGCATGCTCTCATAGCCGAGATCAAGAAGGCCTCGCCTTCCAAGGGTTGCATTCGTGGCGACTTCGACGCCCCTGCGCTCGCGCAAGCCTATGAGGCGGGTGGCGCAGCCTGCCTCTCTGTCCTGACCGATACGCCATCGTTCCAGGGACATCTCGATTTCATGGTGGCGGCGCGTAGCCAGACAACTCTTCCGGTGCTGCGGAAGGACTTCATGTTCGATACCTATCAGGTGGCCGAGGCACGCGCCCATGGCGCCGACTGCATCCTGATCATCATGGCAGCGCTGGAGGCCGCTGCCGCGCGCGATATCGAAGCCGCTGCCCTAACGCACGGCATGGACGTGCTGGTCGAGATCCACGACGTCGCGGAACTCGACCGTGCTCTCACCCTTCGCTCACCGATGATCGGCATCAATAATCGCAATTTGCGCACGTTCGAAACCACGCTCTCAACGAGCGAGACCCTGGCACCGCTCATCCCGAAAGATCGTCTGATCGTCTCGGAAAGCGGCATACTCGGGCCCGGCGATCTTACGAGGCTTTCGCGTGTTGGGATTTCGACCTTCCTGGTCGGTGAGAGCTTGATGCGGCAAGCTGATGTACGCACCGCAACACGTTCGCTGCTGGCGCCGATGGCAGCCATTACAACTTAGTGAAAGACACGCAGTGCGTCAAAGGAGACAATCGACGATGTCATGGCAAACGCTGGAAGTTCTCGGATCGATCGCGAAGATAGAACACATTATTCGAAAGTTTCGAGAACTGATCGATACAGATGGCTCGATCCCGCCGGAGCTGCGGGGCACGCTGCACATCACGCTCGATGAGCATCTGTGCGCGGCAAAACAGCGCGTTCTGGATACGCAACCGGTGCGATGATGCCCCTTATACGAAGAGAAACACGAACGGCGGTCCAATATCGGAATCGGCCTCACATGGCGCCGCCAAACACTTGCAGACCTGGCAGGCGCGCTCTGACGCCGATTGCCGCCAGAAGGCGGTCATGAGCCCGTACGCCGAACCGCGAGTTCGAGAACGGCCACCACGGCACTCTCCGCGCGGCGAATGAGACAGCCAACTCGACGCCCCTTTACAGGCCAATCATCATGAGCTGCCGGTCCCCTTTCAAGATGCACGATATTCCGTCGGTCCAGGCGATCGAGTTCCGCCAGGCTATGCGAAATCTGGCGAGTGGCGTCGCGATTGTGACGACTGGAGCGGCCGTCAGGCGGCGCGGGTTAACAGTCAGTTCTGTGACTTCGATCTGCATGGAGCCTCCCTGTCTTCTGGTCGCCATTAACGCCAGTTCCGAGACGCATGACGCGATATTCGCCAACAACAGTTTTGGAGTGAGTTTTCTGTGCAGCGATCAGGAAGACCTTGCGCTGCGGTTTGGGGGGCGGGATGGCGCGAAAGGAGTTCACCGTTTCGTTTCGGCGCAGTGGAATCAGGGTATTCTCGACGTACCGCTTTTGCAAAGCGCGATGTTTACGCTCGAGTGCATCTTGCATGACCATAAGAGGATTGGCACGCATACCATCTTTGTCGGACGAATTGTCGCGACCCGGCCAGGCCAGGGCGATCCGTTGATCAACTTCCGCGGTACGCTTCGAACCATACCGGAAGATTGAATGCATTTTGCACGCAAGAGGCGGACGAGCAGCCGGCTCAATCACGTTGAAGACCGCAATGAGGACCGGAGCAAATGATCATAGAATACTCACCCGAAAGCGGCGTACAGTTGGTGGATCCTTTGGACTTTGGCGGATTCAAACTCGTGCTGAAGGGCTCACTTGCTCTAACACTCAAGCCTTGAGGGGCATCACCCTCGTTGACAAAGGCAATGCGCTTGTCCCTGTCGACTTGGTGCCTACGCTGTCCGGTTGCCCCAAGGAAAGCAAAGCCTGGCAAGTGGCCTATGGCAAGATGGTGGCGAGCGCTCGCGAGTACGGCTGGATTGACGTCGACGCAGATGCGATTCGCGCACACATCGAAAGAAGGTCCTAAGGTCGGAGACGCTATCGCTCATTTCGAGAGCGAGTCAGATCTGTCCTGCATGATTTGCGTCGACACCTACCAACGTTGACAGCTCCGTTCCTGCCGGCAAGTAAGTAACATCAGTTTCCGCCGACAGGGCCACTCTCGGCCGGTAACGGGTTGCGAGCGGAACGTATCGTCGCGGGACATCATGGTTGGGACCAGGCGAATCGTATCATGATCTCGTGCCCGCAATGACAATCTCATTTCACAGGCGGCGACAACATCCATGTCGAGCAACCGGTTCCAATCAGGCGCGATCCTCGACGGCATCCGCCGCTGGGTCGAGATCGAGTCGCCGACCGAACGGCCCGATCAGGTCAACAAGCTCGCCGACCTCGTCGCCTCAAGCTATCGCGATCTGCCGGCCACCGTGGAACGTATCGCGGGGCGCGACGGCCGCGGCGATCACCTGGTCGCACGCTCGTCCTGGGGCCAGGAAGCGCCGGGCATCCTAGTGCTGAGCCATCTCGACACCGTGCACCCGATGGGCTTCATCGAACGGCTGCCGTTCAGGATCGATGGCGACAGCGCGTTCGGCCCCGGCATCTACGACATGAAGGGCGGCGCTTATCTCGCCTATCACGCCTTCCGGCAAATCTGCGCCGACGATGCACGCGCGCCGCTCGGCATCACCCAGCTTTACGTCTCCGACGAAGAAGTCGGCAGCCCGACCTCGCGGGCGCTGATCGAGGCCGAGGGCCGCAAGGCCAAATACGTGCTGGTCACCGAGCCGGCGCGCGACGGCGGCAAGATCGTCACCGGGCGCAAGGGCGTCGCGCGGTTCGACGTGTTCATCAAGGGCGCGCCGGCCCATGCCGGCGCGTCCCCCGAGGGAGGCCGCAGTGCGATCCGCGAGCTCGGCAACGTGATCTTGACGCTGGAGGCGATGAACGATCTCAAGCGCGGCGTCACCGTCAATGTCGGCGTGGTCCGCGGCGGCACCAAGCCGAACGTGATCGCCGAAGAGGCCTATGCCGAAGTCGACCTGCGCGTGCCGACCATGGCCGACGCCGACGAGCTGGTGTCGAAGATCCTCGGGATCACATCGCGCACCGAGGGCGTCACCGTGACGGTGACGGGCGAGCTCAATCGTCCGCCCTATGAGAAGAGCAATTCCGGCACCGCGCTCTACGAGCACGCGAGGACGGTCGCCGCCGAGCTCGGCTTCGATCTGCTCGATGTCTTCACCGGCGGCGGCTCCGACGGCAATTTCACCGCGCCGCACACCGCGACCCTCGACGGTCTCGGCGTCGACGGCAAGGGTGCGCATACCCATTACGAGCAGCTCTATATCTCCTCGCTCGAGCCGCGCGCGCGGCTCCTGCATCGCCTCTATCAGACGCTGCGATGATCGCTGCTCCACGCGATGCCGGCGACCATGACGCGCCCAGGGGACGACCGGACAACGCGGACGCTAGTGCGGGAAACACCAGAAGGCGACGTGCCTTTCGCTCGTCGCGACTAGCCTGACTTACGACCGCCGAGCACTCGTTTTGACCATCGCAGGTTACGCAGCAAATCGTGCACGGTTGTGTCCTGGAATTCGCTACCGCCGTCCCAGCACACACGAGCGGCGAACGGACTGCTTCGGGCTCGCGCCAAAGGGTTGGGATCATCCAGCTTTCTTGTCGCGTTTCCCACGTCCGGTTGTAGATATTCCACATGACCAGCTCCGAGGGACTTGAATCGCACGTAACGTTAAATTGTACGTTCTTGAGGTGGCCAGTCTTTGACTTGCATCGAGGTAAGGATTCCGAATGCCCCAAATTGAAAGACTGACGCCACGAGATCTCATCTTGACACTGGATCCCGACATCGAGCTTGCCGACATGGTGATGCATCGATCGTCAACTGCGGCGCCGTTATTGGCGAACGATAGTGAAAGACAGGGCAATCCAGAACCGAGGCCATATGCCCGCTGCGATCGGCATCGCCTGAGAGATTCTGCGCGGGTCCACCGTTTCACACATCCGAACACAAGCACCTTTGCCAGCCGACGTGCGCCTCGAAACCAGTTTGGCGAACATGCCGCTCACAGCGGTCGATGAGCAATGGTATGGTGCTGCTATCGCGCAAATCCATGACGATCGGTCTTACTGTGGAGATTTTCAACCGCGTTAGGTTGAAAGGGCCGCTCTGCATAAGCGGCGCTTCGATTGCTTGGCAGATCGGAGCAGCAAAGTGAAAAAACCCGATGGCGCCAGGAAGGTTCTCTTGATCGACCATACTGAGGGGCAATGCCGGGCCATTGTCGGTTTCAAAGATGAGGATGAGAGAGAGGCGTATATGTGCGGCGAACCTGTACTTAGAAAGCCGGGCAAGAAGATTTCGTCGTGGTGCGCCTATCATTACGGACAGATGCACTCAACATCCGTTGAGCAACCCTCAGCGCGAAATGAAGCGTCCGGATCACCAGCTCTCGAGGGCCCTTCACCGAAACGATTGTAACATCGTTTGACTGGCATTCACTGAGACAGTCTGACGATCGTCCGCATCTGAGATGCCTATCAACACAATAGCATCACCATCAACAGACTTTCCAAAGAATTTCAGGAAGGGCCTGATCGCGCATGGACCGATCCAGGGGAACGGAAATGAATCTCGCAACACTGATTGAGCGTAATGCGGCGTTCGCTCCCAACAGGCCGGCGATCCATTTCGAGGGCGAGACTTTAAGTTATGCGGCCTTCAATCAACGGATCGGGCAGATCGCTGGCGCCTTGAAAAGCCGGCTCGGTGTGGATAAAGGCGACCGGGTCGCGATTCTCAGCTTCAACCGGCCTGACTATCTGGCGCTGCTTTATGCCTGTGCACGGCTCGGAGCCATGGTCGTGCCGTTGAATTGGCGCCTTGCTGTCACCGAGCAGCTCTTCATCCTGTCCGACGCCGGGGCCAAGGTGCTGCTTCTCGAGCAGGCGTTCGACGGTCTGCTGCCCGCACTTGCACAGAAATCGCCTGATACCGCCGTTGTCGGGTTGGATTTTGCGCCTCCCGGCGGCAGCAAGTGGGACAGCCTGCTGGACCGTGCCCCCGGCGATGGTCGCAATCCGGGTGCGGACCTCTCCTGCCCGCTTCTCATTGTTTACACCTCCGGCACCACCGGTCGGCCGAAAGGCGCCGTGCTACGGCAGGACGCGTTGCTGTGGAATGGGGTCATGAGTCAGCACATGCATGACCTCAGTTCGTCGGATCATGTCTTGACAGTATTGCCGCTGTTTCACGTTGGCGGCCTCAATATCCAGACAACGCCAGCCTTGCACAATGGCGCGACCATCACTCTCCACGCGCGGTTTACGCCGGAGGCGACGCTCGCTGCATTTGAGCGCGATCGGCCGACGCTTGCGGCATTGGTGCCGGCAGCGATTCAGGCCCTCACAAACCATCCATCATGGCCGACGACGGACTTGTCCTCGCTGAAAGCAATTTGCACCGGCTCAACGATGGTGCCGCGGCATCTTACCGACCGTTTTGCCGCGCGGGGGGTGCCGGTTCTGGAGGTTTACGGTTCGACGGAGACCTGCCCCATTGCTGTCTATACGAAGCTTGGCGGCGATCCTGCGCACGAGGGTTCGAGCGGCTTGCCCGGTCTATGCTGTGAAGCAGCGATCATCAATGATGCCGGCACCACGGTGCCCCCGGATAGCCCAGGCGAGATCGTGGTGCGCGGCCCCAACGTCTTCTGCGGATATTGGGGTGACAAACAAGCAACCGAGGCGGCCCTACATGGCGGGTGGTATCGCACCGGCGACATCGGACGACGCGATGGTGATGGGTATTTTTGGATCCAAGATCGCAAGAAGAATCTGATCATTTCCGGTGGGGAGAATATCTCTCCTGCCGAAGTTGAGCGTGTGCTCAGGGAGCATGGCGACGTCGCGGACTGCGCCGTTGTCGGTCGTCCGGACCCACGCTGGGAGGAAGTTCCTGTCGCTTATGTGATCAAACGAGCTGGAGCACAAATTGAGGCTGAAGCGCTGATCGCCCATCTGCGATCGCAACTCGCCGGCTTTAAGGTGCCGCGCGAGATCATTTTCACAGAAGAATTGCCGCGAACGGCGCTGGGTAAGGTCCAGCACTTCATGCTGAAGCAACTCGGTACGCGATCACCACAGCAAGGCGATAACAATTGAACTCCGTCACCTGGAATCGGCACGGCATCCCTCAACCAGGCACGGACGACGTTCATTCTCGCCGCGATGAAAGTCGCGGCGATCAAAAAGACCACGCGAATTTGCGGCTAGGTGTTTGTCGTCACGGATGGCGGCCCTCTGCGGCCAACAAAGCCAAAAGCGCCCGAGACAGCTGATGCCTCAGATCCTCATCATGAACGCCGGTACGGCTCAAATGTCGGGGACCGACTTGACGGCGATCCAGCTTTCGCTTGCCGCGAAGTCGGCCTGGCGCTCGGTGTGGCTGGCACAGGAGGGTGACTTGATTGTCTCGCCGATCCCCATCCCAGCAGATCTGCTGTCATTCGTTGGCTCGACGCTTAAGTTCGATCCTGCGAGCCTGCTGCTGTTTGTTCCTGAGGGCGCGCACGACCATCCGGTCCTTTGTGATGTCACCCTACAGTCCGATGCTGTTGTCGAACGAATAAGCCACATCGTTCGTCAGAATACACATTGGAAGATATCCGCCTGCTACGCAACTGAAGGTGTTGCCCGGCTGGCCGCCGTGCTCGGCATAGCCAAGGACGGGGACAAGTTCGCTCTTCAGCGAGGGCCCGACCTACTGAATCGCAAGAGCCACTTTCGTCAGTTGGCAACGAGTGTCGCCCTTCCGTTGGCCAATGGATGCGTAGCGACGAGCTCGGACGAACTCCTCGCAGCCGTTACCTGCCTGAGGTCTGAGACCGGCAACGTGATCCTAAAACTGGACAACGGAGCCGGCGGCGCGGGGAATATCGTCCTAACCAGCAAGAAGACCACGCCGCTCCCCGGCGCAAGAGAAACTCGGCGAGTCCATTGGCCGACGTTTGATCCCGATGCAGTTTGGTCCGAGATGACAACACCGTCATGCAGGACGCTGGTTGTTGAATCGTACCACCTGGCTCGGTCCATGTTCTACCTCGAGTTCGAGATCGAGGAAAAAGGTGCAATCACATACGTCAATAGTGGAGACATCCGTCTGCGTCGAAGCAAAGATCGGTCGGAAAGAGCTCTCGTCTGGACCGGACTCGAGCTTCCAAGTGACATGAGCAATCGTCAACGCTCGATCGCTCACGCTCACGCCTATCGATTTGCAGAGTTGGCGCGGACCTTGGGGTACCGCGGCTTGATCAACATCGACGCCATCTTCTCGACGGACGGTCGACTGCTGTTCAATGAGGCGAACGGCCGGTGGGGTGGAGGCTCGGTGTTGCACAGCATCGCAGCCCGGCTGCTCGGTTCCGACTATTCTGATTCCTGCGTGGTTTCGTCTGTACGGGACGTTCGATCAAGCTCCCTGCGAGCTGCAATTGACCATTTCGCCAAGAGGGGATGGCTGTTCGACGACACACGCAAGGAAGGGCTCATTCCGCTCGCCGCCGACCAAGATGCAGGCACGGTAGAGTGTCTGGTGATCGCGCACGACAGGCTGTCGGCTCGCAATTTGCAGTATCGACTACCGAGATAATCCGATTTGGATCATGGCGACTCTTTCCGAGGTTGAGCACGAACGCCCACAAATCGGGTATCTACCGCTGGGTCGTGCCTGCTTGATCTGTCTGGCCCCGGTCGTCAAAGCGTTGGGGCAAGTAGTATTTTGGCCAATTAAGAAAAGGGCGCCGCCTAAGCGGGGCCTTCAAAATTTAGGCGTATGCGCGGGCTAGTTCGTATTGAGCCGTCAGGGCATCAATTGGAATGTTCCACTCCTTGCTAATGGTGCGGATCATTTCCAGCGTTAGAGGTCGAATTCGGTTCAGTATTTCAGATGCGCGATTGCGCCCGATAAGATTGCCGAGTTCGGCTTGAGATTTGCCCATAGACTCAATCGCAAAATGGAGAACGTCTACCGGGTCGCCGCGAGGCGTGGAAAAGTGCCCATCCTCGTACTCCTTAATAAGTGAGGAAAGGACTTCGAAACGATCACCATCGGGCGTGCCTGGAGCGGGCTCTGCCTCGAAATAACGGGTTACTTCGCGGATCGCCCAGTCGTAGTCCTGTTCGTTGTGGAGAGGCCTTACGTCCATCATCACACAGTCTCCGCATTAATTCCGTTGTACTCGTCGTGCGTGCCTACAAACTTGATCAGGCCGGTTTTGAACTTGTAGGAGAAATGGACCACGAGGCGGTACTTGTTGCCGCCGATATCGAAAATGGCCCGATTATCTCCAACAAAGTCCACATTGTTCCCAAATGCCGTCTTCAGGTCTGCTGGGCCACCCCAGTTACCTTTGGAAACGATTTCGTACCAAGTTCCCAAAGGGGTCTCTGCTTGGGGGTACCGCTCCCAAAAGACTTTGAGCGCCCTCCTCGCTATTACGTTCATTGCCATAGCATGTTCCCAATATGGGATCAATTTAAAAATTCCCAACGTGGGAACGGTTTTCGTGGGTTTCGTGGCGGCCTCTTGTAATGTTGATTTTTGTGACCTACTTGTAGGGCGAGAAAATCAACATCGAGGGCTCTATGGATATCGTCCAAGCCATCATACTGCGCGAGCCTTGGGAAGTGACGCCTAGGTTGCAGGAACTAACTCTCCACAAGAATAAGTTGCTAGAGGTTCGTGATATTGCAGTGCACGAAAGGGCCAATGCGACGGCGTTCCATGCCGCCAACGCACCCGGCACGTTCTCATATCACCACGGCATTTGGGCGCTCCGACACCGCTTCGTCGGAGCCGATTGGCGAGTGGATCGGACCAATGGGGTAGAAACGATCCGGAACGACAGACTCAAACTGGTGGTGAGTTTCTGCAACGTCGATCTTGCCTGCGTGGATTTCCATAAACCTCAACCAAGAACGAAGAAAGGAAGCGGTGTTGAGCGAGCATCCGAGCCCGGATTGTTCGAGCAGCTTCCCCAGTATGCGCCGCGTCCCAAAGGGGAATGGCAGTTCTTTTACCTTATGGTCGATGAAAACGGGGCGGCTGAGTTATCTAGGCCTGTGGTGAAAGGCGGTGGATTCACAGCCATGATCGAGCGCATCTATCTATCCTACGGAGCTGACGACGATGGGACTGGGCTCCTGCAAGATACACCGGACGCGCCCGTCGAATTTGATCCGCAGATTGCGCGCAAGCTCTGAGTAAGTAGATGTTCAATCCTAGGAGGCTCAGCCTTGCGCGAATGCGCAGAAGGCTGACAGCGCGAGCGCTTGCGGAAAAGACAGGGCTAGCCGAGTTAACAATATCTCGGCTGGAGAAGGGCACCAACGTGCCTGATGCCGCAACATTCGACAAACTTGTGCAGGCTTTAGAGTTTCCGCGTGAGTTTTTCCTCGACCGTGATCCGGAAGAAATTGACACAGGCGCGGTTAGCTTTCGCAGCTTCACTAAAATGAGCGCGAAGGAGCGCGATGCGGCTATTGCCGCTGGCACGATGGGCTTGCAGTTGAGCGCATGGGTAGAAGAGCGCTTTCAGCTTCCCCAGCCGAGTTTGATAGATCTAAGCTATGAGACCGAGCCGGAATCCGCTGCTGCGGCGCTTCGTCAGCACTGGGGACTGGGCGAGCGCCCAATAGCCAACATGCTGGCCCTTCTGGAAACCAAAGGAGTGCGGATTTTTTCCCTTGCCGAGAACACCGCGTCAGTCAATGCGTTCTCATTCTGGCGAGATAATAAGCCGTATATTTTCCTGAACAATTTCAAGACAGCGGAAAGCAGTATTTTTGACTCGGCTCACGAGCTTGGCCATCTCGTAATGCACAAGCACGGTGACCCTAAAGAAACGAGAGCTGCCGAACGAGAGGCCAACGGTTTCGCGTCCGCATTTTTGATGCCTTCAAGAGATGTGCGGGCCCAAGTTCAAAGACCAATCTCCACGCAGGCGATCTTAGGAGCGAAGTCCAGGTGGCGCGTTTCCGCGATGGCTCTCTCATATCGTCTGCATGCCTTAGGCATGCTGTCAGACTGGCGTTACAAGTCGATCATCATGGACTTGGGCAAATGGGGATATCGCGACGGAGAACCGAATGGCATTCAAAGAGAAACGTCAGCAATTTGGCGAAAGGTGCTTACACAGCTATGGAGCGAGAGAACTACGAAGAACGACATCGCAAAAAGCCTCCATTTGCCCCTTGATGAGCTTGAAGGACTGATTTGGAACCTAGCAGGTCCGGAGAGCCGTCCGGGAGAGAGGGAGTTGCGGGAAGTCAAGTAAATGAATTTTCACATTGACGCTAAGCATAAATACTCGGGGCATGAACAAGCTGTCGCTCCAAACCCGCGTCCAAATCCGCGAGGGGTATGACGCAACCGGCGCAACGTGCCCTCAAAGCCCGTCCAGTGTGATGAAATCTGGTCGTTCAGCTACGCCAAGGCCAGGAATGTCAAGTTCGCCAAGTCAGCCCCGGCCGATGCTGGCGACGTTTGGACGTGGACCGCGATGGATCCAGACTCCGAACTGATCGTTTCTTGGCATGTGGGCAACCGTGGCTCGCACACCGGTACGGCGTTCATGCACGACTTGAAGGCCCAGCTCGAGCCTATTCAGCATGCCAGAGATTGCCGGCATACATCAATCGTCCTCGTCCGGATCCGAATCCGACCGTTCCTCTCAGCTGGCCTGGATTATCCGGCAACTACGACGTCTTCGATCATCCGGCGGTTTGCACCGCCGCGCCTCGAACAAAAGTACACCAATGAGCGGCGTTCCCCGCTATGCACGGGCTTGACCTCGTGGCGGAACTTGCACGTGGTGATAACCACCGTACCTAGCGATGGACGAAATATTTCGGGCTCGCGCCCGGTTGGATATACGACGAACTCACCACCCTCGAAGTCTTTCGCGAGCTGAACAATCACAGAATACTCAAAGTCTGGGTCGCTCTCAGCATCCAAATGAATGCCGACAAAGGACCCAGGCGGCATGCGATGCATTTGGCATCGCCGGACGACGTACTCTGACGATGCTCCGAAGATCTTCTTAAGCACGGAACTACGGTCCTTCCTTTCGAGAAGTTCGATGATCCGCGCTGATGATTTCCCATTTACGTTGCTGGGACGACGGCCGGGGTGATCTGTGCGGAGCCGCCTCACGAACAGATTGTGAGAGTCTCCAGCATCTCCCTGTAGAACCACCTCTTCAGGGATATCTGACTGCAGCTGATTGATCTCCGCCAGGTCGTCTTGGGTGAAGAGCACCCCGGGACTAACCAGGACGGTACCTTTATCTCTTAGCTCGCCTCGGTATTTCGCGAGAGCTTCTTCTATAAGCAGGCTGGATTTATCGTTCATTGTGCACGCCTTTCAGGTTCATTCAACGATTCGAATTTAGGGAAGCCTACTGTATCTGCCATGAGCGGATCGCCTGCTCCCAATTCTCACCGTCGAACTCATCCACTGTGATGCTTTCGATGGTGGTCTTATCCAGGCAGCGAACGTTCACACTGAATCCTGCAGGATTTGACCGCGGCCGGTAAAATGGCTTTACGCCGCAAATCCGACAGAAGGTGTGATGAGCAATATTGCTGTTGAACTTGTATGTCGTTAGGAATTCTTCGCCGCACTCGATTCTGAACTTGTCGCCAGGAACGAGCAGGTGCAGAAATCCGGACATATCGCAGATTGAGCAATTGCAGCTCACTGCAGCTACGTCCTGCGGCGCACGGACGCAAAATTTGACAGATCCGCAGTGGCAGCGACCGTAATGCTCAATCTCGAGCCGATCGTCTCCACCAGGAGAGCCGGATCGAGCGACGTTGCGGCACCATTCCAAGTTGAGGCGGTACGCACGATCGTACTCATCTGAGAAACGGCTATAGGCGTCGATGGGGACCAGTTCGCTGATAAGGCGGCTTGTCATCTCACCATGGTACTTCTCCGCGGGATCCTCTCCACCGACGTGGATTCGGAAATACTCAAGGTCGTCAGAGCGAACATCAAAGGTTTTAACCACACTGCCCCACAGCGCCTGGATCATCTCGGCAGCGTGCAGCTCAAACGCGACCATGTAGGCGCAACGCACTATGGCGTCTGTAGATGACAAGCCATGATACAGCGCTCGCAGGTACCGGCGCGTCGTGGAGCTGTAACTAGGCTGTATCGGCCGGCCGAGCAGCCGCGACGCGTCTCTTCTAAAGAGATTGGCGTGAAAGCTGTCTGTGTCCAGAATATCGGGCAACGCAGCGTTGCCGCCTTTGAGAACGCGACCATGGCCTCCCGTCTCGTCCCAGCAGATGAAATTTGCGACCACGCTGGTTAATTCAACGTCCTTCGGCACGCTTCGATTGCGATGCATTGCATCGAAGATGAGATCGCTTTGTGATCCCGATTGCAGATACGGAAACGCCTGTGACATCGCGAAGTATTCAGGCAGTAGGGTCGCAAGCTGCTCTTTGGACATCTCCGCAGCGAACGGATGGGGGCCGAACCTGGCCCGAGCTTGGTGCACCGGGTGATCGCCGGCTGATAGCCCGGAAGGTTGCTGCATCTTAGAGTGAGAAGCGAGAGACGACGTCATGCGACCCCAACTATGCACGAGAGCTTTCCCTGGATAAGCGGGAAAGACACAAAACAGGAGCTAACCAAGATGGGTGCCTTTCGTTTTCAATAGCTCTGGCGGTTGGCAAGAGATCGTGGTGAGCCAAAGAGACCAGTAGAACGTCGTCCGACATGTGTGCTTGCGGCTGTGATCGCCCGGTCGGCCCATGCATCGCGCGATGCAAGTCCACATGTCTCACGACGTTGTCGCGTTGCAGCGAGTTGCGGCTGAGCTTCGTGGCCAGCGTCTTGGTCAGTTCGACCTCCTTATCGGCGTGCCGCATGTTTGCAGATCGGGACGAGCGGCAGGCAGCAATGTTACTCTCCTATCGGCAGCTTTGCGAAAAGTTGCACGCATGTGAGACGCATTAAGATGAAGGAAAGCGGCGCGCCTCCGCATGCCCTCGCCTCATTCCGCGTTGTAGCATGCTCAGAGCAACCGCCGTGCCAACCCGTCCTCACATTGTAAGACACTGAGTATGCGTTGAAGGTGCGCAACTAACCGATCACGCCAAATGTTTTGAATCCGACAGGATTGATGGGCGGTCAGAAAGTGAACAATGGCGACGGCTAAGAAGCGACGGTTTGCCACTTCCGCTAACCAGAGGTAGTTGAAATCGTGGTGCTCAAAGCGCTGCTCACAGATCACCAACTAGCCCGAGGAATCGGACACATGAACGCACAGTCCACTTGCTGGCGCAGGGGACGCCATTCATGGGGAAACAAGATACGGTGAATTTAGCGCCTGCGCCCTCACGACGAGCAAGAGCCCGATCAGCTTCTTTCACTCATCTGGCGATATGTAGGATGCCCCTCGCCCCAATGAGGCGCTTCGTAAGCCGGCGCGCCGGCTTCACCAGCGACCCCGAGCAGAGCGCGGAAGCCGTTAACGGACAGAATAGCCGAACCGGAAGCTGAACTCGTTGAGGCACGCTTGCAGGTGCTGCGGGCTGACGCCGTGGCACGATGAGCAAGTCCAGTTTCAGGAAAACCGGCGACTCGACCTCGGCGATGTTCCACATTCGCCCAATCGAAAATGTCAAAAAGCGAGCGATCGATTGGAGATTACGCCGGCTGGCGGAGATTTCAGAACCTCCTTGAACGCGTCAACTCCGACGCATTCGATGAGCGCGGTGCCGTCTTCCCACGTACCCATCTCCATCACATTGGCAACGAGCCTTGACATTCCTTCGGACACGACGATGTCGGGGGGGCGTCCACCAGACGTATTTGGCCGCGAGCCGCAGCATTTCTGCGCTTCGAACAGATTCGGTCATTGCGGCGTCTCCAGTGACAACAGTGGCACGACTTGGTGCGGGTATCAACCGGATAGGTATACGGCGCACCTCGCGGGACAAGGCAGGTTTGCAAGAGGAAAGTAAGAACCCGCAAACGACATCAGTGTTGCGAGAGTGCGCGTATATTGCGCGATATTTGCCTTCGCTGACCGCCACAAGCGTCGCGGCGCCCTCGCAATTCCGTCAATTTTGACAATCTGACGGCATCACGGATCTGAGGCGGATTGCCTTCAATTTGATGGGGCAGCGACGGATATTTCCGTCGCCGCCCGCTTGTAAGGCGCCGCCAATCAATAGCAATTTGTTGGGCATGCAGCTCGCACAGCCGACGAGCACGATTAGAGGAGCGGCCCTGGTGGCGAGCAAGCGGCAAGATTAATCTAGTCGCGCACCTCCCAGTGACAACAGGGGATCCAGATCCCGATAAAAGGTGCCGCTCCCCAAGCGAACTCGTCGCTCGAGAGAGCCCAACCGAAGTTATCGCAGATGTCGCGACAGATGACGTCCGCGGCGCAGCAGCCGACATACGCTCATGCCACCTCCCTCTCCGCGCGGTCCGTCCAATACTCGCTCGACAAACACCTCTATGCGGAGGACCACCTGGTCGAGTGCGGCCTCGCCAAACTGAACCAACTTCGTGGCGGCTAGCCGCCACGAGAGGAAGGCCAAAAAACTATCCGGACGTACCTGCGATCGCGGCCACCGAGACATGGCTGCGACGAACGTTTCGCGGATCAGGCTGGAAGAGCGGCACCCGTCGGGTGCGCGGTGCTTCTCCAATTACCAGATAAACTTGGCGCCGTCCGGCAGTTCGCAGACGAATTCGCCCTGGTTCACGACCTCGGTCGCCCCCGCGGCCAGCTTAGCGGCCCGCACGGTGAGCCTGCCTTCGCGGCTGAGGCTGTGGCGGATGTACTCCGTCACCGGGCGTCCGGAACTATCCAAGGTCTGATGCGCATTGGCAAAGCTAATACCATTCTGGCTGGTCACCCTGAAGGCACTGATTACCAGCCCTCCCTGCGTGGCCGGCCCCGGCTTGCCCCCATCGACGGTGGCACAACGACTGAGGTCCAGGATCAGCTTCACATTCTTGCCGGCTTGCAGTGCACTGAGCACCTCAACGTATTTCGGCGATGGTTCATCGGCCTTGGCGATCGGGCTCACGGCTGCAGCCATAAGCAAGGACAACAGGATCGACAGGCCTTTGCCACTGAGTTGCATACTCTTCTCCTCTACAAGAACCATAGACCACGCAACTGGCCGACTTGCCTGATGTCGTGTTCGCGAACATCCTGGCGGATTCCAAACATCAGGAACGTTCACATTCGGACAGCAGCAGCTGTCGCAGCGGCTCGCAAGCGGTTCTGAACCCTATCGAACGTCACGACTTCGTAGGTCAGGTTTGCGAAGTGACGCTGTCACGCCCGCACCGGTTCCGTGCCCGCCAAATTGCTCGCGACGATCTGGCGCATGCTTGCTTCATCCAGGAAGCCTGCCCGACGCGTTCACCGAGCATCGATGCGAAGCTGCATCCCACCCAAATCGACAGGCGACAGCATGTTGTGCGTAGCACAGTATGCGCGGCGATCATTCAACAAGATAACAAGCGTCTGGCAGATCGCCTGCACCGGTTCGGAGCAATCAGATGATCACGCCGGTTCGGCGGAATTGGGATGCGAAAGGGTTATTCAATTCATTGACGCCGGCGATGTTCGCCGCCGAACCACCAGTTGTCCGCGCTCGCTGGGACAAATTGTGGCCAGACCTGTACACGGAATATGATGCAAGGTATCTGCAGGCAGAGCTATCCAATCGCCACTTGATTGCGACCAGCGAAGCCGAGGCGTTTCTTAATGCCTGGACGGTGGACGAGGAGCGCCACACCAATGGCTTCATCCGCATCATTGAACTGGTCGCTGGTGGATCCGAAAGGGATCTTTGGGAGCGACTGGACGCTCGACCGCATGATTTTAGTCACATCACCGAATTTCTGAAGGACGAATTCGCACTGATGGTCGTGATCGCATTCGATGAAATGTGTACTTGCCGCGCTTACGCTGCGGATAAGGATTTCTATGCCGTATTTCAGAACCAGAGCTTCGTTTGTTGGCTGAGGGAGTTGATCGCCGACGAGGCGGTTCATTCGATGAACGCTGTTAATGTTATCCGTGCCCGCTATCGCGGTCGCGTTCGCGAAGCCGGCGCAATTCTCGATCGCCTGATCAGCGGCGTCGTCAATGATCCGACTTATCGTGGCACCTTCCTTCTGGACTACTTCGGCCGGGTGTACACGAAGGAAATGCTTGCCAGGTGCCGCGCCACGATCCTGAGAAATATCGCAAAGCCGCTCACAGCCGCAGAGCAAGACGAACTGAATCGCCCACCCAATTGATCCCGACGCCGTCGCAGCCCACCAGAGCGCGACGAAAGACACCACGCGCGCAGCCCGCTTGGGCCCGCACAAAGACCGCTCCCCCGAAAGCGAACAAGTCAGATGAACCTGGTCGTCCAAGGCGTCGGCGGACTGACCACGCTCCTGCTTCCATTTCACATCACCTCGTTTTCCCGGATCAGACTTTGTCAGCATCGGATCAGGGATGATCTATCGTCGGTCTTGGCCGTGCCGCAGTTGGCCAGTGTCTCAGCCTATAACGGCAGTTCGCGCGGTGCCGACCTGAAGATCGGATTGCGATCCAGCCTCCCGATAACGGACTATCATGTCCTTGGCGAGCCGGTGACTGTTGACGAGCAAGGCGGTCCAGAAAACCCACCTCCGGCGACGGTGCTTGTCGTTGCGATCGTTCGCCACGATGGGCCTTCTGCCTTGAACGACCAGGTTCCGCTTGTTGTCAGCTCACACGGTCGAAGCCAATGAAGGCGTGGGTTACCTATCTTGAGATGACAGATCCATCGAAGGTCATGAGATTTCCAGCGCCAGCGCTGCCGCTCTCGATTACCGGACGGCGACTTGCTGTGAAGGACTACCTGCGCCTATTCCGTCTGGTCGGGGATCGCGTTCAATGGGACCTTCGCACCAAGGCATCCGAGGCCGAGGTAGCGCAGCTGATCAGCGCGCACGACCTGATGACGCTCGTGCTGCGTGTCAGCGATGTTGCCCGCGGTCTATGTGAATTCCGCCAACAATCCGACCGCGAAGTCGAGCTCCTGTTCTTCGGCATCGATGCCCAACTGGAAGGGCAAGGACTTGGACGTTATTTTCTGTCGAAATGCCTTACAATTGCATGGGCTCGCCAGCCAGGCCGGATTTGGCTTCGGACCGACGAGTTCGACAGTCCGAAGGCGGTGAAGTTGTACGCATCCGTTGGCTTCTCGATTTTCGACCGCCGATATGAGGACATCGCCGATTGATGACGTGAACCTTGGGTTGCACCTGCATATTTGGTGTGCAGCTACGTCATCGACGAGAACGGTCACATCCACGCCGTCCATCACAAGATGCACGATCGCCTTGGAGGTTTGACCTGCTCAGGCAGGCCTGATTCGGCTAAACAGCTTGACGATCGCGCAGCTGCGAGAAGTTTGCGCGGGCGGTCGATGATGTGCGCCTACCAACGGCCAAAGCTGCCACTTCCTCCGCGATTGGTTCCTGACGTAACAGAAAAAAACTGGTCTTGATAATCTGTGTAACCACGCGGCAACCGCCGAAAATATGCCGAAAAGATCAGGCGCTGTCCGACCGGTCGGCAATACCCAATCATGGCAATTCCCGGCCCGAATTACAGCTCGGCCGGCGAGAGGGTCTTCCGCAACCGGCCATTTCAGATGGGAAGGAAACTCGCGGTGTCACAAGCGTCCAATTCGCATGCAACGGCCAAGTCGCGCATCGGCGCGATCTTGCGTGCGACCAGCGGCAATTTCCTCGAGCAGTTCGACTTTTTTCTGTTCGGCTTTTACGCCAGCGCCATTGGGAAGGCGTTCTTCCCCTCGGAGAGCGAAACAGCTTCGCTGCTCAACACCTTCGGCGTGTTCTGGCTCGGCGCCCTGATGCGTCCGGTTGGCGCGATCGTGCTCGGAGCCTATATCGACAAGCTCGGACGTCGGCAAGGCTTGATCGTCACACTCTCGATCATGGCAATCGGCACCGTGATTATCGCCTTCTGTCCGACTTACGCGACAATCGGCATCGCAGCGCCCATCATCGTGCTGGTCGGGCGGTTGCTGCAGGGCTTTTCTGCCGGCGTCGAGGTTGGCGGCGTTTCGGTTTATCTGTCGGAAATCGCAACGCCGGGCCGGCGCGGTTTCTACACCTCCTTCCAGTCGTCCAGCCAGCAGGTCGCGATCTTCGTCGCAGCGATCATAGGCTACGTCCTGAACGAATCGATTCCGGCCGAAACGGTGGCCGCTTGGGGCTGGCGCATCCCGTTCTTTCTCGGCTGCCTCATTATTCCGCTAATCTTCTTCCTGCGAAGGACGCTGGAGGAAACGCCGGAATTTCTGGCCATGAAGAAGCATCCCACGACCCGCGAGGTGTTTGCTTCGGCGCTGGCCAACTGGCGCGTGGTCATTCTCGGCATGATGATCGCAATCCTGACCACGACGACCTTCTATTTCGTCACGGTTTACATGCCTACATTTGGCAAGAGTGTCTTGAAACTGTCCAGCCAGGACGCTCTCTTGGTGACACTCTTGGTTGCCGTCACCAATTTCATCTGGAATCCGGTTGGCGGCGCCGTTTCTGACCGAATCGGCCGCAAGCCGGTTCTGCTGACCATTGCGGGGCTCGCGCTGGTGACCACCTATCCTGCCTTGTCCTGGCTCGTCAGCGCGCCCTCGTTCGCCAAGATGCTGGCAGTGGCGATGATGTTCTCATTCTATTTCGGCATCTACAGTGGCACCATGTTGGGCGCGCTTGTTGAGATCGTACCGACGCATGTGCGCACCACCTGCTTCTCCCTGGCCTTTGCGCTCGCGGCCGCCCTGTTTGGCACCTTTACGCCATTTGCCTCGACCTGGCTCATCAATCAAACTGACGATAAGGCTTCGCCCGGCTTTTGGCTGATGTTCGCGGCCCTGCTCGGCATCATTGCGGCACTTACCGTCTATCCCGGAACCAAAAAGCCCTCGAGAGTTACGAAGCCGGCGCGGCCCGAACGACCCACCGGGGCTTTGCAAGCCACACCGCGCTAGCCCCAATCGCTTGGCCGTCATGACGGCCCCTGACGCGAATCGTCAGGGGCCGTCTTGGCGGATGGACTCTCGACCCCGCTCGCGATCGCCATCAGCGCACTGCTGGTGCTGACGCCCGCGCCGCGAGGACACGACCATCATCGCGATCATCGACTTGCTCCGGTTAAGATTCGTGGATCGGTATCGCTGGGCCTCTGACCTGACTGTGGCTCGGCTGGCAGGCGCTCCGTTTCACCTCGCAGAGGTCGGCCTCGACCCGGCTGCATCCTCGGCCTGAAACAGAGCGAACTCATTATCAGGGGCCGACGTATCGCGCCACCTTGAAGTGATGTGATGGTATACCACACGCGCTCTGCTGGGGAGACAGTTCAGCGAGCCGTCATGCGATACAAGAATATTCGCGACCCGCGAGCTGCGCTGTACGCACTGAACAGCCCTTTTGACGAGGGTATGCTCACTCGCCGGCAACGCGCTGCTCCGACAACGTGGCCCATCGCCTAACGATCCTGCGGATCAGACATCGCGGACGAGTGTCGCAAGATCGGTCTCAAGCTTTGGCTGGTGCTTGAAAATGGCATCGATCAACGCTTGCGCCGGCTGCTCGGCCGCCTCCACCAGCGCCGCCTTTTCAGCGCGCGCAGAGGGAGCGAACACACGCTTGACGACGGTCGGCGAGCCCTTGAGTCCGCATTTGGAGAGGTCCTCGACGCCGGCGTCCTGCGCGCTCCATTTCACGATTGACGCGCGAGCGGCGCGCAATGCATCGGCCATTGCACCGCGGCGAATCTGGTTGGTCGCCTCGAGCATCGTAATGAGACATGGCAGTTTGGTCTGCAGAACTTGGACGCCGCCTTCGGAGCGTCGCTCCGCTTCGATCGTACGCGCTGTCAAATCCAGATCTCTGATCTTGGCGACGTAGGTCAGCTGCAGGGCGCCGAGCCGCTTGGCGATGCCGGGCCCGACCTGCGCGGTATCTCCGTCGATGGTCTGCTTGCCGGTAAATATGACGTCTGGCGCGCCATATTCCTGACCAATCTTTTGGATCGCAGTCGCCAGCGCGTAAGTCGTTGCCAGCGTATCGGAGCCGGCGAAACAGCGATCGGTAAGCAGAACGGCGCGGTCGGCGCCAAAGGTCAACGCCTTGCGTAACGAATCCTCCGCCGACGGCGGCCCCATTGTAAGCACCGTGATCTCACCGCCGAGTCGATCGCGCAGCTCCAGTGCGGCCTCAAGCGCAAAGAGATCGTACGGGTTGATGATGGTCGGCACGCCCTGGCGCATGATCGTATTGGTGACTGGGTGAACGCGGATCTGCGCGGAATCGGGGACCTGCTTGATGCAGACGACGGTGTGCATGTTGTTCTCCGGAGGCTTCGACAGCCAACGGGAACAGCAAGTGTCGTACCATTGCAGACTCCAAGAATAGATCAATTAATACAGCGACTTATGAGATTCCAGCATAACCAGCCCAAGCTCCGGCGACGACAGAACTCCGACATTCGTCGTGGGTGCGACAGCAGGTTCGGCCTGCTTGATGTGGAGTTGACCTGCCAGCTACGGCGCACCATTCAAAATGGAATCTGTGTTGCTGGCGCCAATCCCGACGCTGGTCCGGCAGCGGCAGCAAGGCCGCAGCGCCCAACGGACGACAGGTTTGACGTGGTGGGCCGTTGGTGATCGCGCCGCTTTGGCGGCGCTCTCAGCGTCCAGTTAACTACCTACGGGCAGCCTTTGACGCGCTTCACCGCTGCGACTAATCATATGCAGGAGTCCGCGCGAACCCTTGAGCCTTGCTCTGTGCCGACCGCTTGCCTCACTTGATTGCCGTCGCGACGCGCTCTTGCGTTCAGAAGCGCTTGATCTCGACTCCATATTTCCTCAATGCATAGCCAATCTGCCGCGGCGTTAGTCCAAGCAGCCGTGCTGCCTTTGCCTGCACCCAGCCCGACCGTTCCATCGCGGCAATGACGCGCTCGCGATCGGCCGTCTTCCCGCCCGCCACGAGAGCTGTGCCGGCAGCAGGCAGCGGAGGCCGATCATCGCTGACAGGTACGAGCGGCGCAGCCGCTTCAGTGGGCCGCGTGGCCGGCCTCACCGACATTGGCGCAGCAAGTCCCGGTTGGGGCGTCGCCTCTTCCGGCTTGCTCTTCCACAGCATCGCGGAAAGGCATTGACCGTGGCAGCATGCAAAGTCACTCCTGACGATTGAAGGTCCCGGCGCCAGAGTGGCAGTGCGTTCGACGCAATTTTCAAGCTCGCGGACATTGCCAGGAAATCCGCAGTTCATCAGCACCTCAATCGCGCTGGTATCGAACGTCAGCGCGCGGCCGTTCTCCTTGTTGAAAGCGGCGAGAAACTCAACGGCGAGCAGCGGAATATCACTGCGCCTTTCGCGCAGCGCCGGCAGCAGCAGAGGAACCACGCTGATCCGATAATACAGATCGGCGCGGAATTCGTTCCTTACGACCGCCTCTTCGAGGTTCTTATTGGTTGCCGCAATCACGCGAACGTCGACTTTGATGGTCTGATTGCTGCCGAGGCGCTCAAACTCCTGCTCTTGCAGGACGCGTAGTAACTTTGCCTGAAACGAGGGCGAGATCTCGCCGATTTCATCAAGGAACAGAGTGCCTTTGTCGGCGAGCTCGAAGCGTCCCTTGCGCGAACTGAACGCGCTGGTAAACGCACCTTTCTCATGACCGAACAACTCGGACTCCAGCACCGCCTCCGGGAGGGCAGCGCAATTCAGCTTGATGAAGGGCCGCTTGGCACGCGGCGAGAGCTCGTGAATAGCCTTGGCGACCAGCTCCTTACCCGTTCCGGATTCGCCGCGCAGCAGAACCGTGCTGTTAGACTTGGCAACCACGGCAATCTTGTCCAGCAAGCCTCGCAGAGCCGGGCTGTCGCCAATGATGCCCTGAACATGAACCTTCTTACGTTCCCGCGCGGGCGGCTTAAGCTCGAGCAGTTGCTTCTGCAGCCGGTCCTTTTCCGTCATCAGTCGCTCGCGGTCACAGGCGAACAGGCGATGCAGCTTCACTGTCTGCCCGACCAGATTGGCGATCATGGTCAGCAGACGTACGTCGTAATCGAGCAAAACGTCCGACCTGTCGTCGAGAATGCGGTCGATGGTCAGGGTCCCGACGACTTTTGCGTCGATGCGAATGGGCACACCGATGAAGGAGACCGGCTGATTGTCGGACGCCCCAAGCACCTCCAGGTCCGCGGCAGTAAAGGCCGGCTCAGCAGCCACATTTTGAGCGACGAGCGGCCTGTCCGTCGCCATAATTTGATCGATCGCCTTCTGTGGCAGACGCATCCGATAACGCTCATCACTGCCTTCGCTCCAGCCGGCTCCGACCGTGATATCCGGCATGCCATCATCGTCGAACAGCGAGACGATGCCGTGTCGCATCTGCACAAACGATTGCAGCAGATCCACGACATTGGTCAACGTGACTTCGAGCCGGCACGGAGCGGCGAGCACCTTCGATATTTCAAAGATGCCGCTCAGCGCACTCTCGCGCCGCGGCTCAACACAGATCTCGCGGTCTGTCTCTGACTGTGATCTTTCGCGCGCGCAAGCCATATGCAGCATGCGAAGGTCTCCGTTGTTATGATCATCCTGCCTGGCATCTTGTTCGGGTCTGCGAGCTTCGTGTTGCATGTCATGCTCAATCTAGCGCCCAGTTTGACGAGATGACATAGATAGATGACATCCTTTCATGGCGCGACAGCAACTTCACAAAGCGTTGATCCGCCATCTTCATGTTCGTGGATCGCTGCACGTTATCGGCGGAGAACGCGAGATCCATTGATCTGCTCAAATCAAGTTATGAATTGCCGGATCCTGCCGGCTACAGATGCTGGCCGCCATTAATCGGCACCTCGGTACCCGTGACATAGCTTGCCGCATCTGAGCATAGGAAGAAGATGACCTTGGCGACTTCTTCGGGCGTGCCTATCCGACGTAGCGGGATGTTTGGCACAAGCTGGGCTTCCGTGTCCGGCGATAACATCTCGGTCCTGATTTCGCCAGGAGCGATCGCGTTCACGCGAATGCCGTGTGGCGCATAATCGTGCGCCATTTCGCGCGTGAGACTTGCAAGCGCAGCCTTCGACGTCGCATAGGCGCTGCCCGCAAACGGATGCACCCGTGAGCCGGCGATCGAGGTCACGTTGACGACCGAACCTGACGCTGATTTCAGCTCGTCAAACAAACCCTGTACGAGCAGGATCGGCGCCACCAGATTGAGATGAAACACCTGCATCCAGGTTTCGATAGACGTCGCCAATGATGTCAAGCGGGTGCCATCTGGTGTCTTCGGTGACATGCCGGCGTTGTTGATCAACGCATTCAACGGTGTCCCTGCAAGTCGCTCCTTGACCTCGGCGATGGCGCGCGGGAGCATCCGATGGTCGCTGAGGTCGGCCTGGACATGATCGTCAGTCCCTGATTCCCATGGGCACCGGCTGCCATCAAACGGTTGGCGCGCGCAGGAAATGATACGCCAACCCGCGTCCGAAAACAGCTTGGCGGTCGCATGGCCAATGCCGCGCGATGCCCCTGTCAGCAACAGCGTTTTCTGTTCTCCCGGTCGGACGCGCGCTTGATCGGCATGAAACGGGCAAGCCACGCCCCTCACCAAAGGCGCGGTGGCTGCCGGATCGGCATTTGCGAAATTGAGATTCAAGCACGCCTCCCCATCCTTCAGCCTGCTCCCGAATGCATTGCAGGATTTGGGCCACGGCAAGGCAGACGATGTCCGCGTCGGTTTTGCAGCCCAATGTCGCGTTCGCGCACAGCCTGTTCTGTTCCAGACATTGCGCGTTTGCATTCTGACAATGACAAACCGTAGGGCACGCGCCCTCCCCTTGAGCATGGCGGCGCGCGCCATGTGATCCATCCGACGTTAACCGACACATCTTGCCCGTCGCGCGCTATCGAACTCATCTATAATTCGCGCGTGCCCGACAGGCTGCCGGCCCACGCTCATTGACCCGATAGAGTTGGCCTCGCCCGATCGCATCCGCAAGCTGGTTGTGAGAGCGCAGACGAGCTACTTCTGGCCGGATCGGAGTGCTGCGTCAAGAAGGCGCGTCGCCGCAGCTTCCAACCGCGCACGATCGCAAGCACAAATCTGACGCGACATGCTTCTACGTCAGGTTTGCCTACGACTGCGCTTTGCATCGATATGACATTGCAAAGTTTGGTCTGCCGCTAACACCACGAAACGAGGGAGACGTCGTAAAGCTGATCCGCCCGCAACAACTCTACACTGCGCGTCGGTTCATACGAGTGTGCACGACCGTTGCACGCACAGCGTCGCTCCCCGATTTGGCGTCGGAAACCGGCCATTGATACGTTGACGCTCCGGCTTGAGGCTCTTGGATGCCGGCGTCGGACGCGATGCGTAAGATTTCGTGATGGAGACCCGTCAGATCGGCCGGGTCGCGATTGGTCTTTCCGGCCTCGCTTGGTACGCACGCGTTGGCCGCGCGCCATGCATAAGCAAGACCATTTGTTCGCACTCCGTCAGCTTGATGAGGCCGTCGCCTTTCAAGCTACCGCCCCGCCAAAAATCACACTTGCACCCAGCGTCATCTATTGTGAAGGGACAGATTCTCGCAATGGAGGATCGCCGGGGCGACTGACGCGGATGCTGCCGAGCTCACAAATGCACAGCTGTGATCGCCATCAATCGGCACACTCCGTCGCCGGCTGTTCAATCACGATCAAGCGGCTCGGGTCATTTAGATCGAACTCGATCACACGCGGGACGAACAGGCTGGCATAGCGGGTGAACGCGCTGGTCGGCGGAAACCGAACCACAGTTTCGCACCTCGCCAGGAGATACATCTCGATGAGGGCCGAAAAGCCGCCGTCTGCTCCGAGTGTTGCACTATGCAAGGGTCCGGCATGAGGCGCCTGGAACCGCTTTGGGGTCGTGAAAGCATCAGGAAATATACCTGTTATCTTCTCAAGGACGAGCTCACTGTCCGTGCACACGAACACCCGTACGGGTCTTGGGTGAGGCATCGCCTTGGCTTTATCAATCGCCGCACAGACTTGGCGCAAAGCGAGTGTCGGGTCCGCCCAGTAGGGCGTATGTCCCATAATGTCTTCGCCGTTGCCGTGACGGACGTGAACTCCGATGATGCTGCGCCCCTCAAAGTGCTCGCGGTAGATCGCGTCAATCCGGGTCTGCACTTCCGATCGCGGTTTGACACTCCGGAATATCTGCCGCTCGGCGTCAGAATCGCAACGCCACATGAGACAGGCGTCACACACTACCGTATTGGCGTCGGTGTCCTCTTCGCTTTGGAACAGCTTGTCCAGTTCGTCGCGCTCTCGGAAAATCTGCTCATCTGGCCGATAAACGCACTCGATCGGTGGCTTATTCCACCACTGCGGAAAGAACGGGCCCGGAAATGCAAACTGATTGATCCGATCATCGCAAATGACCGGCACACCGGCGATCTCCTGAACCGGCTCAAAGAACACTGGAAATGCATTGGTGAATGGTTGATCGAGATAGCAGGAGCCCCGCCAATCAATGGCAAGCGTGCGCCCGGTTCGCCGCGCATACCGCCACGCTGCGGCCAGGGACCATAGGCAATCACCGAACCCTGTGCGTCGTCGAGAAACAACGAAGCGATCGTTCGTCGAGTTACCAGTGAGCATTTGCTTTGCCTCGTTCCGGGATATGGGTTGGATAAGAGAAGGCGTCGCGGAAGCGGGATTTGCCTATCCCACAATAAATTGGGCTGTCCCCTCGAAGTCCTCCTGAAACCCGCGCGACAAACATCCCAACCGAGCTCCTCACAAGTCTCGCCCGACTTGGCGACTTGCGATCAATCAATCGCGCCTCTCTTGCTTCGTGGCGCCGAGACGGCATGCCCTGGGCTGCGACCTGGCACTGACTGGCATTGTCCGTCCGAAGACAGGTGTGCGCCCGACGTGTCATGCTGCGGCGTTCCGAGGTGCCGCGACCCCAACCGCAGGCCGCATCCTTTGTAACCTCTTCCTTCAGCCTCACGTGAGGTCAACGCATCAGGCGCCGACGGAACAGTGCTGTCGAAACCAGGAACGGCAATATCGCGTATACGCACAGCGCTGCGATGTGCAGGGCAATGCCACCATCGGCCCGCCCAAGCATCACCGGGCGGATGAGGTCGACCGAATGCGCCAGCGGCAATAAGCTCGCCAGGCGTTGTAATGCGCCCGGCAGTTCGCTGGCGGGAAAGACTGCCCCGCACAGGAATACCATGGGCGTGATGAAGAGCGTCTGGTAAAACACGAAGTAGTCATAGCTGGGCGCGAGAGATATCACGACCATGGCTAGGCTCGCGAATACGACGCCGGTCAAGGCAATTGCAGGCATTGCGTAGAAAACGGAGCGCCACGGCGCATAGCCCAGCATGACCGCGACAATTCCGATTGCCGTCCCCGCCAGGACGGACTTGCTCGCCGCCCACGCCAATTCGCCCAGAACAATGTCGCCGAGCGTAAGCTGCGTGGACAGGATCGCTTCCCAGGTGCGCTTTGCGTCCATGCGGGCGAACGCTGCATACATTGTTTCGAAGGTCGCCGACGTCATCGCGCTGGTCGCGACCATTCCGGCCGCTAGAAATGCGATGTATGAGGTACCCTCGACACGACCAACGATGATGCCGAGGCCGAAGCCCAGACCAAACAGATTGGTGAGGGGATCGGCGAGATTGCCGAGAACGGATGCGATCGCAACTTTCCTCCATGCCAGAAAGTTGCGTCGCCATACCGCGATCCAGTTATATGCGTTGGCGGGCAAGGTCGCCGCATAACCTTGAACCATCCTCATTTCTCCATCTCGCGCCCAGTCAATCGCAAGAAGACGTCCTCGAGATTTGGCGGGCGCTGCAGAAGGCGAAGCCCCGCCCGACCTTGCAGTCTGCTGCGAACCTGGCCTGGATCTGCCGCATAGCAAAACAGCGTCTCGCCGCTCGCTTCGACGTGCCGTACATACGGTTCAATCAGCGCACGCAGGTCGTGTGGGTCGCCGCCGTAGATTTCGATCACGTCGCACCCGATCTGCTCATCAATCAACGAGCGGGGTTTGCCCTCGACGAGCTTGACTCCATTTTCTAGCACGCACAGCCGATCGCATAACCGCTCGGCTTCCTCCATGAAGTGGGTGGTGAGGAGAATCGTCATACCGCGCGCCACCAGCACTCGAAGACGTTCCCAAATCAGATGGCGCGCGTGCGGATCGAGACCGGTGGTTGGTTCATCCATGACCAGCAGGTGCGGATCGTTGATCAGCGCACGCGCCAGCGTCAGCCGCCGTTTCATCCCGCCCGACAATTGGGCGACGCGCGCGTCGGCCTTGCTCTGGAGGCGGGCGAAATCGAGCAGTTCCGGCACGGCCGCCTCGACCTGACGTGAACTCATGCCGAAGTAGCGACCGAAGACCAGCAGATTTTCTCGTACCGTAAACTCGAGTTCAAGGTTGTCGAACTGCGGCACCACGCCGATACGCAGGCGTGCCACCCGAGCGCGGGCCGGCACAGGTTCGTTGAGGACTGTAATCTTTCCCGCATCGGGCGCCATCATCCCCATGACCATCCGCGCAATCGTGCTCTTGCCGGCGCCGTTCGGCCCGAGCAGACCGAAGCATTCCCCTCGTGCCACGCTGAACGACAGATCGTTGACAACGATCCTGTCGTCGAATGACTTTCTAACGCCGGCAAGGTCGATTGCTACGCTCGACATGTTTACCTTAGGCTGAAAGAAGCGGTTCAGGCGACAACGGATTCCTGACAACCGCTTTGGTCCAGAGCAGGCCGTCGCACCATATGTGTTCAACGCGACCCCATTGGCAGGCCGCGGCAGCGTCTGGGAAAAAGCCGCGTCCGTGGTGATTGGCGCTGGTGTTGCAAAGCAAAGGAAGGCCTGTGAGGCGCTCGTACTCGACAAGGAGCTCGGCGACTTTGTGTTGCGATGTCCTGGGAACGGTCTGCAATCGCGCAGATCCGTCCAGATGGACTATAGCGGGGACCTTATGGCGCCATTCCGCTCGCGTCTGATGATCGAAGAGCATGTACGGATCTGGCGTTCCAGGATCGAAGATCTCCGGTGCCCGGTCCTCAAGGCAAATCGGGGCGACCGGTCGGAAGTGTTCGCGACGCTTGATGTCGTTGAGGTGATCCTTCATCTCGGGAGACGTTGCGGCTGCAAGGATGCTTCTGCCACCCAAAGCCCGCGGTCCGAGCTCGGCGCGTCCGGTAAGGAAGATCACGGGCTTGTTGCTGGCGAGAATGGCTGCAAGCTCCTGCATGCTGCAGGGCGTGGCCTCCCATTCCGGGGCGACCTCTCCGGCCTGCAGGGCCGGACCACTGTAGACTGACCATTCGAGCGGAACGTAGCCATTCTGCGCCGCCATTGCAGCGCAAGCAGCCCCAATTGCCGAGCCGCTATCATTCGGAAACGGCGGCACCCAGACATCATCGAACAGACCGGTCGCGCGTAGCGCACTGTTCCATTTGATATTGAGGCCGCATCCACCGGCGACGCAGAGATTTCGTGCGCCCGGAAGTGATGAGTGCCGCAGCAAGACAAGCGCAATTTCCCGCACGAGCAGGCGTTCGAGGAACTCATGGAATGATGCAAGTACATCTTCCGGCCGCTTCTCGCCCAATCGCAGCGCACATGCGTCGAAGAAGTCGTGCAGAGCCGCAAGCGAGGACTCCGCGTTGTTGATATCGGCACGATAACGACGAGCTTCGTCCGTATCGGATGCAAAGCGTTTTTCGTAGAGCTCCTGAAACACCGCCACGATGGTTTCATCAACGGCTCCGAGAGCGATGTAAGCCATCAGTTTGCCGGCGACGCCTAAATCCCAATTGCTGCGGTTCGCCTGCTTGTAAGGTCCGAAATGATGGCCTGCGACAGCATAGGCGTGACCGATCATGGGAAGCAGGCAGTCAATGAGGCGCGCGCCGCGGCGTTCAACATAGTAAAGGCGCGGAAAGATGCAGCCGTCCCAGACCAGGCAGAACGCGGGTCGCCCGGCTTTGGCAAATGGGCTCGTACAGTATGCGGAGGCGACATGGCCCGTGACATGCGGATAGCTCTTATATGGAAAGACCTTATTGGCCAGGATCAGGCCAAAGCCGTCCACCGAATCGAGCAGTCCCTCGCCATGGCGCTCGACATAGGGCCCCCCTTTGAGCGTGATGGGTACCGCCCCGCTGAGAACCTGGAATTTGGACTCGACTTCCCCGTCCCAGCCGTCGATGACAAACTGATCAATATCCCGCGGATCGAGACCATGCTCGGTGAGGGCAGTCACGACTGCATCGAGGTTGTCGATGAGCTGGTAGCGAGGATTGTTGCTCCGCTTCTCCTGCTCGGTGCAGAAGACAAGCCGCCCGTCGTCGACAACAGCAATCGCCCCGTCATGGGTTAGTTTGATACCACAGATACGCATACGTCCCCCTTGCCTAGTCGCGGCGATTCGATTGGTCTGAAGATTGGATCGGACTGCGGAACTGGACCAGCAGGCAGCCTTCGTCGATCAGATCCCCCTGGCAGTGCAGACGTTCGACCTCGATCAAGGTCTCCTTGAAAATGTCAATGACGGTCTCGGCACCGGCCGCGTGCCCCCAGCGCCGGCACGTGGCATCACGCGCGGACCCAAACACCAGACGTCCATCGGGCGCCAGCATCTTCACCAGCTTCGCGATGGCCTCGCGCATCTGGGGTATGTCTTCGAGGTAATACAGAACCTCCGCCACCACGATCAGATCGAACTGCTCCGGGGGTGAAAACAGTTGGATGCTGGCGGTGACCCACGTGATGTGCGACCATCTGCTCATTCGTTGACGCGCACGCGCGATCGCACGGGGCATGACGTCGACCACTGTGAGCCGCTGGCAATTGGGCGCCAGCTTTTCCGTGAACGCTCCGGCTGCACAGCCGACCTCGAGTGCGTTTGCAATTGCACCTCTGGAAAGCGACATCCGGAGCATTTGCGCGTGACGCTCGTGTTCGAACGGATTACCGTCGAGCCGCCACGGATCATCGGCCGCGAGCTCACGCTCCAGCAAGTGGTACATTGCGCCCTGCGTCACGAGAAACCCCATCCAGTTGTCGGTCTTTTGGTCACTCGCCGCTGCAAACGTTGTCGCTCGTCACCAAGCCTGACGGCCTGCGCGAAAGATCGACCCGCCGAACGGCGTCGTCAGTGCCCGCGCCCGCTGCGGCTTTTCGTCGAGTGTTGGCCTGATGAACGGCGAGGCGTTCTTCACCGCCAGCCGGTAGACTGGTGACCTTACGCGACAGCCAATCGCTGTTGCTCAAGGTACACAGGGCGTACGCTTTCACGGGAAGCAAGAGAAGGATATTGATCGGCGTATGCAGCGAAAAGCCGAGAAATCGAATATCGCGAGCGCGAAACGCTGCCACGCTGCATCGAATCATGGTCATCGATGCGATCGTCAGCACGGTCCACCATGGCATTGTACCCGTGACAGCGATCTGCGCGAGCGCGGTCAGGAACGACACAGCAAGAAGCAGGGGGCCGAGATTCTGTCCGATCACGTCCAGCGTCAGGTAGCTATCGAGACCGGGCAGCAGGCGCATCGCCAGCCACGTGTCGCGGAAGGTGCTCCGCGCCCACCGCAGTTGCTGGCGCAGATACGGCGCAAGCCTGTCCGGAACCACTGTTGCGGCGATAGCGTCAGGAACATATTCGGTTCGAAACCCTGCCTTCAGCATGAGAATCGTAAGATGGCGATCCTCACCGAAATCACTCGGCTTTCCGCGAAAGAACTGCGCTTCGTACTGATCGAGCAGCAGAACGAGCGCCGACCTGCGATACATCGCACATGGGCCGCAGCAGCACATAACCGCGCCAAAGCGGGCCTGTGCGGCCCGCTCTTCGTTGCAGGCCAGCCAGTACTCCATGTCAATCAGCCTGGTCAGCCAGGTGTCATTCCGATTGCTGGCAGTCAACTGCCCCATGGACGCACCGATCTCAGGATCGCTCATCTTCGATGCGAGTTTCGTGATCACGTCGGCGTCGATGACAGTGTCCGAGTCGACGTTGAGCACCAGATCACCGGATGAGCGGCGTATGGCGGCGATCTGCGCTTTGCGCTTTCCGGCGTTCTGGCGCAGCAGAATGAAGCTGAACCTCGGATCATCGGCGTAGATCCTCTGGACGGCCCCAACCGCATCCCGGTTTGCCGAACCGTCATCGACCACAAAGACCTGGAGCTTGCCGGCATAATCCTGATTTGCAATGGACTGCAGGCACGCCGACAGGATTTGCGGGTCTTCGTTGAAGCAGGGCACGATGACATCTACACTCGGCAGACCGGCAGCCGTTTGCCGCAGTCCGGGCGGTGGAGATGGCGTCTCTGTCGGCGTGGCATAGAGCGCCTGTACGCTCTTATAGACCGTCGAGAGCAGCGCATAAGACGAGACAGCGACGGTACTGGTTGCGGCGAGCAAATCCATAGGAAGCCAGTCTGTTCAGTGGAGTTGAGGAAGCGGACGGATTGCAAACCCGCGCGTGCGCAGCGCGGGGATCAGAGTCGATAGCGCAATGAGGGTCTGGTCGCGATCACCAGCTTGATGGTCCAGCTCCAACTCACCAGGCGGACATCCGTCGTGCAGCAGCACAACTGCACCCGGCCGGACAGCTGCCAGTACCGTGTTCACGATGCTATCAACGCCCGGTCGAGACCAGTCCAGTGGATCTACCGACCAATGGAGGGCCGCAAGCCCGCTCTGAGCTGACAGAGCGAGAACCTCGTCGGTCCATCGGCCATAGGGCGCGCGCACGTGCCGGACCGAAGCCTGCGGGCACGCCGCATTGATGAGCCTGCTTGTCGCGACGATTTCATGTTCCACGTCGGCGGGCTCGCATCGGGATAGGTCGGGATGCGTCATTGTGTGGTTTGCTACTTCATGCCCTTCGGCAATCATTCGTCGGACGAGCCCAGGCTGATCGGCTGCATGAACGCCGATCACAAAGAACGTCGCCGGACACTGGTGCTCCGCCAGCGCGTCGAGGATCGCCGGTGTGCAGAGCGGATTTGGGCCGTCGTCAAACGTCAAATAGACGCTCCGACTCCCGTCAATGTCCGGGTACTCGCTTCGCACCACGGACAAGCAATCGTGCCGCTTCACAGCTCGGGCCCGTTCCGATCAATGAAGGTGCCTGTCGGCCAATCGCTGATCGCGCGTGAAATCGGGAACACGACGAGGATGACCTCTTCGATCCGAGTGGGCGGCACATTGAGATACACGTCTGGACGGGTCGACCGTACGCGAACTCCAGGGGTCAGGGTCGCGAGCTTTTGTCGGCCGACCAGTCTTGTGAGATGCTTCTCGAGCGCCGGACGAACCGTACCAAAGCCGAATGGGACATCGAGTTGCTGGAGGACCGGATACATCACGCGCAGTGAATGGCTGATGCCGAGTCCTTCGAGATCCGGTCGTACAGCATAGAGTCCCAGTTCGGCGACGAGCAGATCGACTTCGTCGACTTTGATGCAGCGCCGCAACAAGCCGAGATGTGCCGCCACGCCGCGGTTATCGTAGCCGATTATGCGCAGCTCAGGCCGCGCACCGGCCCAACTTCGACCACCTTCGAAGGGCTGCGCGTTGAACGCGCCCGTCGGGCCGTAGCTCTTTCGAAAGAATTCGGACAGCTCGATATGGTCGGCGAGCTGGAGCTCGTTTTCCCAGCGCACGATCCACTGCACTTGAGAGCGCATGGGAACACCTTCCGTCGAGCCTGAAACAGCAATATTCATGGCGTGCTCTCCTTCGACAGCGGCTCGAAAGCGGCCTCGGTGACGTGAGCAGTCCGCCAACCACGTCCGCCCGACCGGCAATCACACGCCGAAAGCACGGAAGCGTTTCGACGGCCTCGCGGTCTGTCGAACGAGCTATCGGCACGGGCGATGGTTGCAATCTCCTGCACCGCAGGCCGCCGATCTATGAGTGTCATTTGCATTTTCGATACACTTTGAACGCGATGGACGCGCGAACCATTTCGCAGGTGGTACGGAGAGTTGCGCGCGCGATCCGCGTCTGCCGTGTCGTCGCGAACCTAAGTCAATGACGATCGTTGCCTCAAGTGTACGCGGGTAAATCGCCGGTATGGAAAGGCATGAAAAAACCATACCAAGGTTTATCGAAAGTAGGTGCCTGTCGATCTTTCCAAGCGCCCGCCGAACCAAATTGACGGAATTCAGTTCGCATAGTCCAGCAAGACAGACCGGCCCAGCGTGGCCCGGCTGACGCTGCGCGCATTCCCTGGAACTGTTTTCGGAAACCACGGCGCGAAGAGCGACAGCCATCTTGCTATGCCTGATTCACTTTCTCCAACTGATGTTTGCTATCCAACATTCGGCATGATTGGGTAAAATCGATTGTTTTGATAGAACACATCCATACGATGGATAGAGTCACAAGATGCGGTTCAAGGGCCTTGATCTAAATCTTCTCGTTGCGCTCGATGCTCTGATGACCGAGCGCAATCTCACTGCAGCGGCACGCAAGATCAATCTCAGTCAACCGGCCATGAGCGCCGCGATCGCACGGCTGCGGACATACTTCCGCGACGAACTATTTACGATGAGGGGTCGCGAACTTGTCCCAACATCGCGCGCAGAAGGGCTCGCTGCTCCAATTCGGGAGACCTTGCTGCACATCCAGCTGTCCATCATTTCGCGGGACGCGTTCGACCCGGCTCAATCGAGCCGGCGCTTCCGGATTATCCTCTCCGATTTCATGACGATCGTATTCTTCCGAAAGATCATAGACCGCGTCGCTCGGGAGGCTCCCGCTGTCCGCTTCGAGTTGCTTCCCTTCTCAGATGAACCCGGCGAGCTTCTCAGACGTGGCGAAGTCGATTTCCTTGTCGTGCCCGAATTGTTCATGTCGAGCGCGCACCCCAAGGCCAGTCTGTTTGAGGAAACACTGGTATGCGTCGGCTGCCGTACAAATAAGCAGCTCGCACGCAAGTTCACGGCCGAGAGATACATGTCGATGGGACATGTCGCGGCCAAGTTCGGCAGAGCCCTGAGGCCCAATATCGAGGAGTGGTATTTGCTTGAGCACGGCCTCAAGAGACGAATCGAGGTCGTCGTGCAGGGCTTCAGCCTCATCCCCCCGGTCGTATTGGACACCACTCGGATCGGAACAATGCCTTTAAGATTGGCTCGGCACTTTGAAAAACTGGTGCCCCTACGGATCGTCGAACCACCGCTGGCCCTTCCCGCCTTCACCGAAGCCATCCAATGGCCTGCCACCCACAATACCGATCCGGCCAGCATCTGGATGCGGCGGATATTGCTGCAGGAAGCGTCAAGCATGACCTTGCCACCCGAGACGCCACCACGTCGCAGACGCTGCTAGGTTGATCGCGAACCTTCGCAAGCCGTTGCGGGCGGGGATACTGATTTGCGCCTGAGAGCATTCGAAGGCCCTTCGGTCGCTGACCTGCGACGTTTCAGCAGGACCGCGTTCACGGCATCTTGGCAGGGCCGGCTTCGATCGGACGATAGCCGCGGCGCGGACCCAACGTGCCCGCCGAGCTTTCCGGTGCCGACGTCCCACTCATCCAGATCTCAAGCCGGTTTTGGCGGGCGCCTCCCGCCTGCCAATGCTGCCAGACCTTGCCAAGCAAGCACCACGATCGGCTCTTGCACGATGGTGATGCTCTGGATTCGACCGTGCGCCTTCGCCGAAGGCGGCAGAGACCTAGGAACGCTCCACTTTACGGACCATAACAACAGCAGTGGAACGAAAACGCTTGAACCTTACACTGCGTCAGGTTGTAGGCTGGCAATCGTGAGCAACGCTCCGTCACACGGATGTCGATAGCGCACTTGCGACATTGTCGGCGTGAACACCAGCGTTCTACCTAGAATGGTCTTCACGCTGAGGGATGTTGTTGCCGGAGTGCGGCAACGATCAGGTCCGAAACCGCCGAGTTACACGCTCCTCGCCCGCTCCACCTCGGGTCGATCAGCCTGTTGGCCCAAACACGCGAGCTGTTTCTCACGATCGCGCCGCCAGATCGAGACCTCCTGGACGGTTAGCGCGATCGTTCCAGACCTAACCGTTGCGGCTCAAGGAGTGCAACGCAAACGCTTTCAGCGGGGTGAAAAGATATGCGTTTCAAGGGCCTTGACCTGAATCTTCTCGTCGCCCTCGATTCCCTGATGACCGAGCGCAACCTGACCGCGGCAGCGCGCCGAATCAATCTCAGTCAGCCGGCCATGAGTGCTGCCGTCGCCCGGCTGCGCGCCTATTTCCGCGATGACTTGTTTGCGATGAGCGGCCGAACACTTGTCCCAACACCGCGAGCGGAAGCGCTTGCTGGTCCCGTTCGCGAGGCCTTGCTGCACATCCAGCTTTCTGTGATTTCGCGGGAGGCGTTCAATCCAGCCCAATCGGAGCGCCGGTTCAGGATCAGCCTTTCCGATTTCGTCACGCTGGTGTTTTTTCGTCGGATCGTGGAACGTGTTGCGCAGGAAGCGCCCACGGTCAGCTTCGAACTGCTGCCGGTCGCCGACGACCACGATCAGCTGCTCCGGCGTGGGGAAGTCGACTTTCTGATTTTTCCGGATTCATTCATGTCAAACGGGCATCCTAAAGCAGCGCTATTCGAGGAACGGCTCGTCTGCGTCGGCTGTCACACGAACAAGCGGCTATCGCGTCGGCTTACACTCGAAAGATATATGTCTATCGGGCAGGTCGCCGTTGGATGCGATCTGACGCGAAAGCCCTCGATCGAAGAATATTTTTTGCTTAGACATGGGCTCAAGCGCCGCGTCGACCTCGTCGTGCAAAGCTTCAGCATGATCCCACCGATGCTGATAGGTACTGACCGAATCGGAATGATGCCTCTACGGTTGGTTAAGCACTTCGAGAAAACGACGCCACTGCGCATTGTGACACTTCCGTTCTCGCTTCCCGCATTCACTGAAGCCGTCCAGTGGCCTGCTCTTCACAATAGTGATCCAGCAAGCATATGGATGCGAGACATACTGTTACAGGAAGCGTCATGCATGTCCCCTCCTCGTGACGTCGCGCGAGCATCTAAACGCTCGAAGTCCAGTCGGCACCTCGCTTCAGCCATTCTTCCCACCAATCAGCGCCCGTCCGGATACTTCGTGAGGGCGGACTCCCATTCATCGTGAGCGCAATTCCATAAAGCGCGCCACACCCGTGAATCGGATGCCGGATTTGGCCACCTCAACCGCCTGACATTTGGACTCTGCCGATTGCTATTGTCGTCTCGCGCGCGACAGCTTTCAGACTGACCACTTGCACCACCCTATTGTGCAGCCCGTCGCAAATTGCTATCGAGCCGCCCGCCCGAGCAACGGCGCTCAGCCGGCAATAGAGTCTGCTCAGGAAACAGAGCCCAACATCCGACGGCAGCAATATAGTGCTATTCTCGCTTTGCTCGGCCACTCCAATGTCGTCAGCTGATAGATTGTGCGAAGAACGGCTCGCTCAATCGCTCGCGAGACATCAAGACAAAGCGATGCACGATTGTGTTGCTCGACGGCATCACTTGAGGGCATACCGCATCATCGCCGCTGCACGCCGCCAGCCCGTCTCCTTTTGGCCCTACCGCAGCCAAACGTCTTGGCCATGGGCGCGCGCCTCGCACAATGACAAATAGGGAGCCCGACGTTGCAGCAGCACAATGGTATCTTCGATCCCGAGGATCTATCAGTCCTGGGAACGATGTTTGACAAAGCCGTCACTGCGCTGCCCGCCTCGATGCGCACTCCTGAAAACCGAACGGCAATCGCAAAGCTCATTCTGGAGCGAGCAGCGACGAGCGAAGCTGGCTTGGCGTCCCTGATCAGCTTGATGGACGCTATTTCCCCTGCCGCTTGATCGAGCGGCACCCTAAGATCGTCCCCTTGCTTGCGCCGGAATGGAAGAAGATTCAGCTAGGTCATTGAAATAGCTTGAATCTCACGTGACGTCAGGTTGTAGGCTTTGAAATCGAAAGAACATGACCAAAGCTACACAACGAAGGCGTCGATGGCGCATTGGCGAACTTGCAGATGCTACCGGAGTAACGGTACGCACGCTGCATCACTATGAGCATACCGGACTCCTTGCCGCCTCGGGGCGCACGGATGGCGGTCATCGCATGTATGATCGCGAAAGCATGCAACGTGTCCATCAGATTCGAGCGCTGCGCGAGCTTGGCTTCTCCCTTCAGGAGATCCGCAGAGCAATGGAGGGACGCACCTCGCTTACTGACTTGTTGCGCAAGCATCTGGAGCGTATCGAGCTGCAAGTTGCTCGTGCGACTCTGTTGCGAGACCGCTTACGCAATATGACAACCGATGGCGAAGTTCGCGTCAGTGTAGATGAGCTGCCCGCCACGCTGGATGCGATGGCGCGGGTGGAGAAACGCACCGAGCCACGACCATGCACGTGCACCCTGGCTGCGGATCGCGAGGAGCGGTGGCGACGAATCCGCGATGAACTGCGTGACTGTGTGGATCGCGACGAGCATCCATGCAGCGAGCGGACAAGATCGGTGGCTCTTGAGGCACGCCAGTTGATCGGCGAAATCGCAGGAGCCGATTCGACCGTCCCAAAAATCCTGAAAGTGCTCGCGCGATTGAGTGCGCCTCAGAGCCTTGCTGGTTGGGATCCCAATCTCATGCAGTATCTCGATCTCGCACTCGCCGCCCTGGAGGATCAGCCGTACTGAGCGGCGCCGCCTGATCATACGAGACTGCCGACCTGCCTCCTGATGCTGATGTCACTGACCTCCGGTTTCCGACCTTCGCGGGGGGGGGGGGGTGAGCGAGCTATCGCATATCTCTTTCTACTGTAGCTTCATCAGCCGACGAATTTTTGACTTATTGATCGCGCGCTCCCGATAAGGGGCTTGAAACGCACCTAGCGTCAAATTGTACGGTCTAACCCGGGTCCCACGGTCTTCGACGAACGATCGGGGATAACCCTGGCCCATCGCACCGACCAGCCCATGATCGGAGCGACCAGGCTGACAGCACAAGGCAAACATCGGGAGCTCCACAATGTCGAGTTGGCATACCCGTTGCGCTGCAAGCGCAGCCATCCTGTGTTGTGCCCTGGCTTCCGCAGCGTCTGCCGCCGATGTCTCCATTGCGGTAGCTGGTCCAATGAGTGGAAGCAGCGCTGCATTCGGTAAGCAGATGCGCGATGGTGCCACTGCGGCCGTCGATGCGCTAAACGCATCGGGCCTGCTTGCCGACACCAGGATCGTATTGAGTGTCGTCGATGATGCGTGCGACCCCAAACAGGCCGTCGCGGTTGCAAACAAGCTGACCATCGATCGGGTCCGGCTGGTCGTCGGCCACTTCTGCTCGTCCTCGTCGATTCCAGCCTCCGATGTTTACGCCGAGGCGGGAATTATTCAGATTTCGCCTGGATCCACCCATCCGCGGCTGACAGAGCGCGGACTTAAGACCGTCTTTCGCATTTGCGGCCGCGACGACCACCAAGGCATCGTGGCAGCCGAATACATCCTGCGGCACTATCCGAACAAGGCGATCGCTGTCCTTGACGACAAGAGTACAGCTGGCAAGGGCATTGCCGATATTGTCGAGGCAAGGCTTCGCGACGGCAGCGCAAGTGTCGTGCGGCAAAGCTATGTGGCCGGCGAAAAGGACTACATGGCACTCGTCTCGAGACTGAAAAAGGACGGGATCCAGATTGCCTATATCGGCGGCTATCACACTGAAATCGGGCTGATTGTGCGACAGGCGGCACAAGCTGGTACCGGCCTGACGGTGGTGGGGAACGATCCACTGATGACCTCTGAATTCTGGGCCATCACGGGCAGTGCTGGGAACGGTACCTTGTTCACCTTCATGCCAGATCCCGCCAAGAACGCGAGCGCAGCCGACGTCGTGGCAAGGCTCAAAGCTTCGAATTCATCCGTCGAAGGCTACACGCTTTACGCCTACGCAGCCGTCCAAGCATGGGCCGAAGCGGTGAAACGGTCCGGATCCTTCAACGCGACACGGGTGGCCGCTGCGCTTCGTTCGCAGCCGATCGATACGGTGATCGGCCCGGTCCGATTCGATCCCAATGGAGACAACGCGTCTCCAGGCTTCGTCGTCTATCGCTGGCACGATAACGCCATCGAAGCCGCCGAGCAGAACTGATCGTCCCGATCCGAATAGCGCCTGGATATTGAGCAAGGCCATCGCATGACGAGACATCCTCTCGACCTAGGCGTTGCGATCCTCGCGATTGTCGTGGCGTTCGCGATCATCATCGCGTTCGTTGTGCTCGCTGTCGTGCTATCGGACTTGTCTGATGCCAATGTGCCGAACGACGAATTCGCACCCGGAACACTGACGCCAAAGCTGATTAGGCGCGGAAGCGCTTCCTCGCGGAACGAGTCATGATTTGCTTCGCGCCGACAAGTCGAGCTCGTCACAGTCTGTCTGGTATCGGTCATTTCGCGTCGAGGACTCCTGGTTCGACCTCCCCTCGCTGCGAGGCTTTGGTTTACCTGCAGCGTCGTCCGCGAATAACAATCATCAATCTCCTGCAACGTCTCATCAGCTCAATCGACCCGCATACGCTGCGCCGGCACTTGGCTATTCATAGGGAGAACACACCATGTCGGACGATAAACTGCGAAGCGTGCTTTCCGCCCTCAGCCCGGTGGCGCGCGGATTGGAAGTTCTGCCAACTGCCCGGGCGGCTCCAGACACAAGCTACGTGAAGCTGGATATGAACGAGAATCCCTTCCCCATGCCCGCCATTGTTATGCAAGGCGCGCTAGCGGCCCTTGAACGGCAGCATCTCTATCCGGAGCATGACAACCTCCGCTTGAGGGAGGCAGCCGCCAACGCCTACGGCGTCCCGACGAATCATGTGATCGCTGGCAACGGATCATCTGAACTTCTCGGCTTGATCTACAAGGCTTTCCTTGTCTCTGGCGACCGCATCGCAATGGTCGCCCCAGGCTTCACGTTCAACCGCAAGCTCGCCATGTTGCAAGCTGCCCAATTGATAGAGGTCGAATGCGCAGCTCCTCAGCGTTTGCCGATCGAACAGCTTCTGTCCGGGCCTGCAACAGCTGCCAAGTTTCTTCTGTTGGCGAACCCGAATAATCCGACCGGACTCTTCATTCCGATCGCCGATATCGAACGCCTGCTGGCCCAATCCGATCGCCTGATCGTTCTGGACGAGGCTTATGTCGACTTCGCTCCTGACAACGGCCTGCGTCTCCTTAGCCGTTATCCAAATCTTCTCATCCTGCGGACGCTCTCGAAAAGCTATGCCGCCGCGGGCATTCGCGTTGGCTTTGGTATCGGTCATCCCGAGCTCATTGGCAGACTCCGTAACATCCAGAACGTCTTCAATATGAATGTGATCGCTCACGCGGTTGGCATCAGCATTCTTGCACATCGCAGCGCTTATGAAGCCAATCATCGGCATATCAAGCAAGAACGGGAGAGAGTTAGCGCCGAATTGTCGCAGCTTGGCTTCTGCGTGGCGCCGTCCCACGCAAACTTCGTGCTTGCCCGCGTGCCGGGACCACAAGACGGCAGATGGTGGCAGGCAGCCCTGGAGAAGCAGAAGATCCTTGTCGCCTTCTTTGCCGACAAGGGTCTGGAAAACAGCATTCGCATTAGTATCGGGACAACAAGCCAGATCGATGCGTTTCTCGCCGCGGTCCACGCGATTTCCGCACACTTGAAGACGGCCAGCAACCAGGCGCGAACGTTATGCAGCGGGTGCAGATGTCCAAACGGCAAACAGTGACGACAAGTAGAAACCAACGCCGGGTGACGGCGGCGGGCGGCCGAGATCATCTTCGCGCTTGCGCATCGTGCAACCGGCCAAAGAGGCAACGAATGCTGACAAGCCGTCGCATGCATGAACGTCGATAACACTGCTCCTTCGACGGCGCGGATCGGGCCGGCCTGCAGTAACCTACAATCGGAGACAATTCGAATGAACAACGGCATTCCTTCAAAGTTGACCTGCGGCATCTTCGACCATCTGGATGACGACGGCCGCGACGCAGCTCAGCAATACGCGGACCGTCTCACATTGGCGGAGAAGTGCGACTCTCTTGGTTTCTACGCGTATCACCTGGCAGAGCACCACTGCACCCCACACGGCAGAGGTCCGTCGCCGAATCTGTTCCTGTCAAGTGTCGCGCAGCGCACGCGGCGCCTTCGCCTTGGTCCTCTGGTCATGCTGCTCAATCTTTATCATCCATTACGCGCGTTTGAAGAAGTCTGTATGTTGGACCAATTGAGCGGCGGCCGGCTCGAGCTCGGCATCGGACGAGGCTCGGTGCCGATCGAGTTGGGCTATTTCGGTATTGGCGCCGACGTCGCGCCGAGCCGCTATGACGAAGCCAGCGAAATCCTTGCGAGCGCGATGAAACAGCATTCACTGTCCTATCAGGGGCAGCATTTTGAACTCAGGGGCATCCCTGTGACGCTGAGGCCTCATCAGCGTCCCAATCCGCCGACATGGATCGCCAGCAATCGAGCCGAGTCGGCGGCTTGGGCGGCCGCGAACGGCGCCAATCTCGCATGTGTAGGTCCCTCCTCAATCGTGCGAACAGTCACGGACGCCTTCCGAGCTCATCGAACGCACAGCGCTGAGGCGAGCGATCGGGAGCCATTCCTTGGGTTGCTCCGCATGGTTGTGATTGCGCGCGACCACCAGGACGCCTACTCCTTGGCGGCAACGGCTTACCAACGATGGCTGGAGAGCTTTAAATTTCTTTATGAGCTCAATGCCATTCCCACACCACCTAACCTGCCGCTGACCTTCGATGCGGCACTTGAGAGTGAGTTGTGCGTCGTCGGAACGCCATCTTCCGTGCGACAGGACCTTCTTAACCAGATGGAGGAGGCAGGTGCCAACTACCTGCTTTGTCAGCTTGCTTTTGGGAATCTGCCGCTGGATGTCTCGCTGTACACCGCAAGCACGATCCAATCCGAAATCATCGCTCGGGCATGCTGACCGCCATGCGGCCCTTGGGATCACATCGTATGGCAGGGCAGCCTCAGTTCCAGCCCCGTTCGGATAGATTTTCCGGCCACGCTGGTTTTTCACCGCGTTCGAGCATGAGCGTGACCATGGACCATCCGCGTCTTTGACAAAAATCCTGAACATGAACCTGTAATCGACGAACGTCCGTGGAGGACGCTTGCGCGCCCCCCACGAGCGCCTCCAGGTCGGTCCCAGCGTTCGGCGAAATGATGAGGTCCAGGCTGTCGCTCCGCCACGTTGGAAGGCTACGCTGTGAGAGAAGGCGCCTGGAGATCCGACCAGATTTCCAATCGTCACTTCGACAAATGGTAGCGCGACAATCTCTGCAGACAGATTGTCATCCTTTTTTGATGCGGCAAACAATATCGCCTCGAAGGCACTCTGCCTGTCTTTGGCCATTAGCGCAGGCCGCGGCTGACATCGTTGTACATGGCACAGAGATTTGGCTCGTCCTAAGCCGAGCTTGCCGAAATATTGCTCAATAATCGCACTGGCATTTACGAGGTCGTGGACACTTGCCTCGTTGGATTTTCATCATCCAGCCAGCCGATCTTGCTCTTCAGGAAGCTGAAACCGAGCGCTTGAAAGCCGGCCCGCTCCTTGTTGTTCTTGCCATAGCTGTGGCCGCCCGCGGCGAGTTCGTAGAGATAGGCCTCATAGCCCATCGCTTGCAGCTTCGCCACCATCTTGCGGGCATGGCCGGGATGAACGCGATCGTCGCGCCGCGTGGTGGCGATCAGGATCGGCGGATAGGGCCGGCCAGGCTTTGCGGCATGATAGGCCGAATAGGTTTTCAACCAATTCCAGTCTTCTGCCTTGTCGGGATCGCCATATTCAGCGATCCAGCTCGTTCCCGCGAGCAGCTTGGTGTAGCGACGCATGTCGATCAGCGGGACCGTGCAGAACAGCGCGCCGAAGCGCTCAGGATATCGCGTGAGCATGTTGGCGATGAGGAGGCCGCCGTTCGATCCGCCCTCGGCGACGATGCGTTTCGGCCGTGTCACGCCGCGGCGGACGAGATCGGCGGCGACCGCTGCGAAATCATCGTGCGACAATCTCTTGCCGGCGAAGCGGCCGGCGTCGTGCCAGCGCGTGCCGAACTCACCGCCACCGCGCAAATTCGCCAGCACCGTGGTGCCGCCGCGCTCCAGCCACAGCTTGCCGAGCGCCGAATTGTAATATGGTTTCATCGAAAGCCCAAAGCCGCCATAGCCGCTCATATGGACCGGCGCTTTGCCCGTCTGGTCCGCAGGACCAGTTTCTACGTAAGGAATGCGCTTGCCATCGACCGAGACGGCCTCATGTCGCGTGACCACAAGACCATCCGCGGCAAACGCTTTGGGCTCCCGCTTGAGCACGGCTGGACTGGCGACACCTTGCTCGATCAACATCAGTGACGGAGGCGTAAGCGGATCCTGGATGTTGGCGAGCAAGTCGCCATTGCTCTCGGACGGATAGCGATCGAGAGGCCAGACGTCCGCGACACCGATATCGGGCAGTCCACGCAACTGCTGGCGGGTCCAACCGTCTGCGTGCGGCGTAGCTATTTCGAAGAGAGGCCGCAGTTCGTCCAGAATGGAGAGCACAAGCCTGCCTGCGCTCCAAAAAAATCCCTGCAGCGCGCGGCGCGGGCCCGGTTCGAAGAGAATGTCGAACTGACGGTTGCCTCCGAGGAAAGCCGCCAATGAGGTGACGAGGACCGTATCCGCGGCATAGTTCTGCCTGGCCGGAGACCAGGTTTCGCGGGGCTTCATGGCAAGCCAGTCGCGATGAGGCTGTATCCGGATGCTGCTCGGCAGATCCAGCTTCGTCGTGGGGCCCGATCTATCGCCGAGCCAGACGACAGAATTGAAGAAGTCCGCGTCGTCCACGTACCACATCCTTGGCGATGCAGCGGTGTGGTCGACTGCGCAACGGACGCCCACATGATCGGTTGTGGTCTCAAACGTGACTGTCGCTTGGTTCGCTCGCGTGCCGCGCCGCCACAGTCTCACCGTGCGTGCATAACCGGCGGTCGTCGCCATGCCGTCTCCATAAGAGCTTGACAGCACCAGCGTGTCCGGGTCGAGCCAATCGACGCTGCTCTTGGCTTCCGGCAGGAGGAAGCCGCCGCGAACAAAGCTTTTCGCCTCGGTATCGAACTCTCGCAGAGTGACGGCATCGCCGCCGCCGCGCGACAGGCTCAAAATCGTCCGCGAATGAGACCCAGGCAGCCAGGCTGTCGCCCTCAATAGCCAGTCTTCACCCTCGGCGGCGGCGAGCTGATCGATGTCGAGGAGGAATTCCCACCTCGGCTCCGGCTTGCGAAATTCCTTTAAAGTGGTTCGCCGCCAGAGCCCGCGTGGATTGTCAGCATCCTTCCAGAGATTGTAGAGATAGCCACCGCGCCGGCTGACATAGGGAATATTGTCTGGCCGGTCGTAGATCGCCGTGAGCGTGTCGCGATCGCGGCCGGTTGCCGCTCCGCCAAACGCTTGCAGCGTTCTACTCTTCTGCCGCTCGACAAAGTCAAGCGCTCTTCTGCCTTCGATCTGTTCCAGCCACAGATAGGGATCATCGTCTGGATCAGCGAGCGTGGGCTTTTCAACTCGCGACTTTGCCTTGACCACGCTTCACTCCAACCTCGGCAGCCTTCGAACAGTCCGCCCCACAGGTAGTCGTATTCCCGAGAGTGGACCAACTACGAGTTCTGGTAGGGCTCGTCTCCCGATCGGTCCGTTTAACAACTCTCCGATGTTCCATGCCGAAGTCAATTTGCTCCGTCGGCAGGCTGACGTTCAAGCGCTCTCCTCGAGGAGATGGTCACCGTCACGACCAATCGTCATCGTCCCGGCTCGGCCGCACTTTGTATATGTCGGGACTGACGACACCTGCTCGTTGCAGAAGCCGAAAGTCCAGTACAGTAGCGGGCTTTCGTATCGCTTATCCCGGTCGCCGAGGGCATCGAAACCCGGTCCGAGGCCGCCTGCCTGACGCTATGGGGGTACATTCCCGCAACGCTATTCCCTCGCCCAAGCCGATACAGATTCGGATCTGCTTATCGCTTCGGCGAGTCCGCCCTGGTCATTGGCAAGCTCCTAGGTCCTCGATTTTGAGACGATCGGTCCGTATGTCGAAGCGCGCAGAAGCCGGACCAAGTCCGCCCATATCGCACCTATGACGGATATATGCTGAGTGCTCGTGGTTCAGGGACGCAGTCGCCAATCATGACCATCGACCCATATCCCGCACTTGCCTCAAGGCACACGCATGAGGCTATCCGCGCATCGACCACGGCCGATCGGTGGCCTGGATGCGTTCCATAAACACAATGGATTTTACCGGTTCCAGTCGAACGCCCATACTCAACTGCCAATTCTTAAAAAGCATCCCCGGAATGTCACATCACGAGCAATTCCAGATCTTCGGTCCCTGCAGGCCGAAGCGACCTTTTGCGAGCAAGCTGTTGCCCCAACATCGAGGTCCCTGCCCGTCAGCTTGCGATCATCGCGCAGCCGTGGCAGTCGGTTCACCTCGCCCGATCACGCGCTCGGCCAATAACAATCATCTTTCGCCAAGCGAGCAATCAGAACGATTGGGTCTCGCCTCCTTTGATCGGTTGGTGCGCGTGGGTACGCCGCGCGAGAGCCAAGCCAACGAACTGTCGCCAATCGCCAGGACCGCCTTGTGCAGCCCTGCGCGGGTCGTCAGACTGGCCACCGGCACGGCCGCCACCTTCCGCCGATCAGTCCGGGCTGCTCTCTGGCGAAACGAGTTTGTGCTCTTACGCAATGCATCTGCTCCTCTGCGTCGGACCAATGACAGAACGTTCGGCCATTTGATCATCGCAGCTCGTCCGGTTTTTTTCGTGCTTTTCATGACAGCGCTTCTCAAGCCGCCTGCTTGGCAATCTCGATGAGTAAGCAGTCTCGCAGTGGACCTGCCCGCTACGGCCGATAGTTCGCTCGCGTCTTATGCCCGGCTCTCGCCGATTTTTTGGAAGCGACAAGCGCTGTGTGCTTGTCGGAAAGCCGTTCGCCAGTGTCCGATGACGTGATCGCTCTCCACGCCCCCGCCAATGGTTCATGTCGTCGTATCTCAGCGTCAAGATACGCTCCGTGCACCCGCCGCGCATCAGAGCAGTTCACGATCATACCGGAACGTCATGGGGAGGTTGTGCGATTTGTAACGATGATGAAGACCAGGGCGCTGCGGTCCCGAGTCCGGCACCTACGCGCCTGACTTTCAACGGACGTCGATTGCGAAGACGCAGGTCATTTATCGACACCGCCCGCGGTTTCCGCGCGAGGTCAAGACCTACCAAGCGGAATTGGGAAGACGACTCGTCTTCCCGCACTTATCACTCATTTTCGATTAATCCGGAGAAATACAGTGGACATCGAGCGTTGCGATTCAAACACTCACTGCTTCAAACACGGCGCCAACCAGCTGGCAGACGCCAGCGCAGGACCCGTTTGCGAAGACAATGGTGCTCGCGAAACGATTCAGTTGCTCAACGCGCTGACAAGCGCACTGATAGTGGCGGAAACAGAGCGCGATAGCCTCGATAGGCCGAGAACCAGCGATGGCGTTGGCGAGCGGGAAACCGGACGAATATTACAGGGACCCAACGTTGTCTACTATCCGGAAGACCTTCAGCTTCTCGGCAGAATTTTTGACCTCGCGATCGCTGCCTTACCAGAAGCCTTGCAAACTCCAACCAACCGGTCGACAGTCGCCAAGTTCATTTTGTCGCATGCCGTGATTACCGAGGGTCGGCTGCATGTTTCCGATCCAACTCCTGCGGCCCTTTGCTCCTGCCGATTGATAAAGCCGACCTCCAATCCTTGCGCGTGCAGTTCATAGATGCTCTGATGCCGCATTATCCGAAGACTATTCTCTCAGATTGCGAGCTGCTAACAAGCATCTTTCCGGCCTGCCGCAATTCCTCTTCGACACAAATCGTCGTTGTCCTGCTGGCGTGAAGCAAGGCGCACGGGCGCAATGCGTCCGTCGCGCGAGGCCAGCATCACAGACGACGAACTAAGCGGCATCCCTTCCGCAGTCGAGCGAAAGCCGGCAAGCAACCGGGGACCTGGCCTACGCTGCAGACCGCCGGAGCCACGACGACAAGACGCTTCTCGCAACGGCCGCGTGCCGACGAGAGCTGATACGGCAGCGAATCGTTCGTTTGCGCGGGCACGCGAGCCGGCATGCAATGCAACCCGGTGAACCGCTAACTTTTGACGGTTACATCAACCCACCAAGAACGACCTCCCCGCACCTGTCGAACGCTGCGTGAAGCCACAATCGGGCAAGCGTGCCCGCGCTGCTAGGCATGATCGCCTCAATTGAACCACCACTCCTCTCTCATGCACGATTCGCTCCGCTGAGAAGCAAACGCTGCGCCACGCGCGCCGGACTTCCGCATCCGGGCACCTCGGCAACAGTCCCGATCCGGATGGGCATGTCACGAATACGAGCGTCCCGGAAACAAATTTGCAGAAAGCCGCTCTAAAGTTCGGAAGCGCTAAATTGAACGATCGGAGCGCTGCACCGGAAGAGCGCAAAAGCCGGTTACGACTTCAAAGTCCATGTCGCACGGCCGCCACCGCAAGCAGAGTACTCGGCCACAAGCAATGCAAATTACTTCGAGACCTGACGGCGGTCATCTCAAGTTCAACGAGCGTTGCTATTAATGTCAGCGGCCGCGTTCTCCCTCAATGGGCATGCCGCCAACGGATCCAATGCTCCACTATGGCACGCTGAGCACGCAAATCGGGGAGCCGGATTGGTCATCACCCTCTGCATCAGCATGTCGCAGGAGCATTTGAGATGGACCAGACTTTATCCAAGCCCGATCAAACGCCGCAGGCTCTCGTAAGCGCTGCATTTGATAAGGCGTGGCGCTTTGTCGAGGCCGATCCGATCTTGGCACACACTCGCAAGACAGTTTTGCACAGCCGACTGCGAGCTCATCTGCAATGCTCAATTATGAGCGGTGAACGCAGCACATTGAAGCTAGCAAACGAGGCGATAGCAAAGCTACGTGCCGAACTGGCGGGGCCACCAAAACGATAGGCGGGGATAGAGAGATGTTAGCGACCGCTTTCCGGACTAAAGGTGGGCGTCTGAGGATCTCAGTCTGGCAATGCCCAGCGCCGAATAAGCATTTATGATCGAGGCACGAGTCCACTGGACGGTCGAGATCGTTCTTTGCCAGATCAAAACGAGCGACGACCGAGCGATCGATAAGATCCGGGTGGCGCGCCAATGTCCGCGGCTCGGCGAGTATCATGACGTCGTAAGTGCGGGCACACGACCTGCGTCCCGCCCGACAAATGATACTCGGTGGGAGCTCGCACCTGCCGCTTTCGACAATGGCCTGCGGCAGGACGAAGCGGCTGCCGTCGTCATCACGCATCATCACGACGACTCTGCAAGCTGACGCAGCGTACGATTGCAGCCATTTCTTCCGAAAACATGTTGTGCTGAAGTTACAGCAATTCGTGACGATCTTGCTAAGACGCGCAGCGCCGGGCACATCGAAAGGAACGACACCAGAATGAAGAATTTGCTGCTTTTGACTGCAAGCATCCTCGCGCTTGGCGCGTTGACGCCTGCATTTGGCGCGGACCTCGCTGCGCAGCCGATCGCCAAGGCTCCCCCGCCCCCCGTAACCGCCACGCTCAATGACTGGACGGGCTACTATATCGGTATCAATGGCGGCTGGGGCTCGAGCCGCAACTGCTGGGACGCCGGGGGCATCCTACCCGAGGGCTGCCATGACGCGGTTGGCGGAACCCTCGGTGGCCAGATCGGCTATCGTTGGCAGATATTCAACACGGTCTACGGTCTCGAAGCCCAAGGTAACTGGGCCGACTTCAGCGGCTCCAATGTGAGCGCTGCCTTCCCCGCAGATACGATTCGCACCAAGGTCGATGCGTTCGGTCTGCTTACCGGTCAGATCGGTTACGCGTTCAATAACGTTCTGCTCTACGCAAAGGGCGGAGCTGCGGTGACCAGCAATACCTATCAGATCAACGCGGCATCTACCGGTACCGAGCTTGCCAAGAGCGACAATATTCGTTGGGGTGGTACGATCGGCGCCGGTTTTGAAGTCAGCCTGACGCCCAGCTGGTCGGTTGGCGTCGAGTATGACCACCTGTTCATGCCAGACAGCAATCTCACCTTCACCACGGCCGCTGGCGGGGTCGCCACCGATCGTATCAGCCAGGATATCGATCTCGTGACCGCGCGGCTCAATTACAAGTTCGGCCCGGCATTGCCCAAGTACTGATCTCTGCGCGCTTGGGGCGACGAATCGAGGAGCCCCGACCTTTGGTCGGGGCTCCTGCTTTTGGTGCGTCTGTCGCGAGCAACAATCATTCATGCGGCCGCCGCATTCCAAGCTCCCCGATTCGAGATCGCCGGCTCGTTTTTCCGGCGAGCCGGTTCGGCTCGTCAGGACCGATCGTCCTCGATGGGCTACTCTGGTTCGCGATGCCAGAGGCATTTTGTGATCGTTGCAACACGTCCCGCGCCAACTCCCTGGACGCGTCAGGATCCGATGTCACATCTGCATTCGTTCAACACGACTTCCACGCAGTTGGTTTCAGAGAAGATTGAGACGCATCGCAATAATGATGGCTTGGATCCGACTTGTCGCACCCAGTTTACGCATCGCGTTCTTGAGATGAAAGTTCACTGTGTTTTCGCTGATCTTCAATATAACCCCCATTTCCCACGACGATTTGCCCTCTGCCGCCCACCGCATACACTCTAATTCGCGCTCGGAGAGCGTCACTTTCCTATTGCAGCTGTCGTCGGAGGGACGCACGATCTCCACGCACGCGGTGTGAAAGTGCCAAGCGAGCGCGTTGAGATGGCTGATGCGATGTCGAGGATCAACATCGTCGGACGGCGATGCAAACGATACCACCGAGAGTCGTCCAAGCGGCCCGAACAATGGCACACTCATTCCGTGCTTCAGTCCCGCTTCTCTGGCTTCATTCAGTACCCGCCTTTCATCGGCCTGGAGTTGATAGTACTCGGAGAGCTGATCCCAGAGAAACGGCCGAGCAAGCATTGGTGTTCGGCGGACGATTGGATCGATCGTATGGTACTTGCGTTTAAAATATCGATCGCACCAATCTGCAGGCCATTTCACGGCCACTGTGGGCGGTGGATATTCCGGAAAACGAAGCGGCTCCACGAAATTGAGCGCTCCGTAGGCAACTTCGCTGAATCCCTCCTTGCTCGCGCAGCTCACCAGGAGCTCGAATAACACTCTGAGGGATTGCGTTTGATTTGCGCATTCGGTGAAGCTGAAAAGATCCATTATGGGCGCCTCTGGAGGGCGCGCCAAACGGTCAGCCTCGCGCCGTTCTATTGAGCTTGCTCTGGGCGAAGGCAAGTTCTGTACGATCAACTGCACTGTCCGACTCCACTCTTTGCGCGCTTAGACGCTCCGCCCGTGGCAGCCGCTGTTGTCGGATCCGTTACTCTTTGCGGCAGGTGCAAAATCGCGGGCGGGTCGATCAAGCAGCAGCGCTGCGGCGACGCTCGCTTTTCCAGGCTTAAACAGCACGCCGGGCGTGCCGGAAACCCTCGGAAGTCGCTAGAGGCGACAATTGCTCTTGCGAGGTCGCCGCGCGGCATCAACGACGCTTCGCTGCATCTCGAGGGAGCGTTCGGCCAGAGCCGGGATGACGAGGTTCTCCACTTTGGTGAACTACAGCGTGCTGACCCGCTTCGCGACACCGGACACCACCAAGGCTGTTGCGCGGTTGATGCTCGGCTTGCCGGCGAAGACGAAATCAAGTGGGTCATATCCCGTCCCGATCCTGCAGATCGGCGTTACCGGCCCGCATCTGGTCGTCAGTATGTGGCTGCGGGCGAGCACACGATCGGTGAGGTGCCGGGCCTAATCGTTGCGAATGGAGCGCTCCTTGCGCGACTATGAGGCGTCTGCAGCTCTCAGTTCGGCGCGAACAAATCGTATGGCTCAATGGCGATCGGCTTCCCCAGTGCATGCCGGCCGGGCTACCCAGGCACCCGTGGAGCCGAGAGACCTGCTTGACGCAGAGAACACTTTGCATGCGCATCTCCAGGCGGGAGAAGAACTGGGGTGGCAGCAGCAAGTGTCGTACCAATCGCAGGAGCTGAGAAAATCGACCATCAAGACAAGTGCTTGACCAGGATTGCAGCGCACTGCAGATTGAAGCAATCGCGACATCAGGAGGAAATGCGACAATGCCGTTCGTGCGGCCTGACATTGGTTGACGTCGATCAAGCAAGGCGCTGTAAGACGACACCTCCAGGCCGGATTTCAGCCCAAGCGCGCGTCGAGAGACTACTCGATGCCAAGGTCACTGCGATGCAGTGACAACTCATTCGCAGCAGCTCTACTATTCTTATTGCCAGCCGGTTTAGGTGACTGCCGCCCGCTTTTACCCAGAGCTGTCGCATATGCGGCTCGTGCCGCGGTTTCGATGCGCCCTTTTTACGTTGGGTAACTCCACAAACTCGTCATGCCGGCCTTGGGCCGCCCTTGGCATCCATGTCTTGGCTTCCCGGCGAAAAAGACGTCATTGCCGGGACAAGGTGCCCGACGAATCTCGGAGCGTCCATCACATAAGCTCGCCAGTGCCATATGCGATAGCCGTGTCTTTTCACCGTGATAGGCACTCTCAACCTTCCCTCGTGACCTGCCACTGAGTTGCGGTTAACCTCTCGGAATTGTTGCAGCGAGACCGAAGTTTGGACCACCGAGAACTAGAGATTTGCGCCTCTGTCACGTTGGTGGGTTGGCTGCGCCCTGGGGGCGACGTCGGCCTCTTGCCGCACTCCGGTCAGGCCGCCTCGATGTCAGTCTGCGCAAAATCGCCACCTTTGAACATTAAGGGCTGGCCCAGGTGTCTGGCGCAGGCATAGGCGAAACAGTCCCCGAAATTGAGCCGCGCGGGATGGCGGCCCTTGCCGTAGCGATCGAAGGCGTCGAGCGCGATCCTGGCCGCCTGCGGCGGCACCGCCACCATCTCGATCTTGACCAGCGCGAGATAGGATTCTAATGCCTGCGCCGCCTCGTGGATCGGCAGGTTGAGCACCCGCGCGACCGCGATTGCCGCCTCCCACGCCGCCAGCGGCGAAGTCAGGCGGGTTCGCGTCATCTGCAGGCGGGCCAGAAGCTCGCGCGCTTCGCTCTCATCAGTGAGCAGCGCCCGTCAGCGCCGAGGCATCGATGAACATCAGCCATCCTCGTACAGGCTGTCGCGGAACGCCCGGTCGGCCGGTTGGCCCTTCGCCGGATTGCCTTTCGCGCGCAGCTCGCTGCAGAACCGAACGCCGATCTCGACTAGGGAGGGAGTGCCTTGTTCGCGCTCGAGCTCATGGGCCAACGCGGTGTGCACGGCCTCGGTGAGGCCAATTCGTTTGAGCGCGGCCACCTTGCGGGCCAGCGCATCGGGCTCCGGATTCTTAATATAGAAGGCCATGACGCAGCTCTCTACACTACGCGTATATCCGCATATATAGATTTAGATATACTAGGCAAGGACAGGTTGGCAATTGCGGGCAAAATGAAAACCCGACCCTCCCCTATTCCGGTGAGAATAGCAGCTTCCTGCTCAACATTGTGGTGATTGAGCCCTGGTTCCATCCCGGTCGAACTTGATCGCGGCGATCTTCCGTCGGCCTTCGCTCAGTTCCATATGCAACCTTTAGTTTAATCATACGTGAGTACGATCTTAGGAAGAGTGCACGGCGCTTGGCGATCAAGCCGGCGGCTTGGGGCGATGTCGCGCTTCACCGCCCCGCCCCAAAACTGGCTCGGCCAGTATTCATGGCTGCCGTGACAAATCTTCGTTTCCAAAACAGCGAAAATCGGGACGCGTTCAAGGGCGACCGATCGGCCGGCGCTCGCCACCGGCGCTGGATCATCGAGAGATTGTATCTATATCATTTCACACGCCTCGCCTCCCTTGGGGAGCCTGTTCGTCCTGGCGCGTCCCACCCATCGAACGTCCGTTTGGCGATGTTCGGCGTCGCGATGCCGAGATGAAAAGCATGAGCGATTTTGTGCGAATGACACAAGCTCCGGCCCTAACGGGCAGTAAGCGATTGCATGAGAGCAGACGACAGCAGGTGCTGACGCACAAGAGCGCATCGCGTACGCGTGCTGACAGGATCGAACGTTCCAAACTCTTATGAAAGCTAGATGAGCTGCTTGGCTCTGGTCATCGAAGGCCCTGAACCAAGGCGCCCCCGACGCACTTTGCCGGGTAATAAGTGCGCCGGGTCCACCCCACATCATCAGTACATCCGGATGATATTGCCGGGAATGAAACAAGTAGCGTGGCGGAATTGAGGCGCGCTGCGCTTGAGCCCGGGTGTTCAAAAATACATTCGTGCGCAACCGTGCGGGAGCTTGAATCGTACGTAGCGTCAAGTTGTATGATTTCCAATTCGGCGCACCCTTCCGTAAACAGTTTCCCGTTCGTGATCGCGCGGGCCTTGCGACAACGATCAAGGAGGGCATGATGCTCTCATCGTCAGCGTCTCACAACATTGCCGCTGTCGTCATGCACCGCAGAACGGACCTCACGCGTCCGCTCTCCTCAAGCTTTCAAATATTTTTTCCGCGAAACCCTCCAGCGGCGAAGCTGGGTGTCCTCCGAGCACGATCGCGTTCAGGCACTCATTACCCCGGGAACTCGACGTGGAGTTCAAGGCCTCTGTCCGAGAGGTGTCTTAATCGAGCGATCCGGCTTATTCGATCGGCGTCATTCACGGCGTGAACCATTTGGCAGGAGCGCCGTATCACACCAGGGTCGAGTTGGTGGTTAGCAGGTAGGCACGGCATGTAGGCTGATCATCGATAAATTTAGTCTCACGCCACCTCACCGGCGATCCGCCGCTAAGCCGCGCGCTTCGCAAGGAGATCACGGAACGCAGGCTTTGCAACGAGGGCGGACCGATTGACATAGCGCAAAGACAGGTTCGCGCGCAGCGAACAGGTTAATGGCAACAGAACTCTGGGACAGCAAACCATTGCAGACTTCAATCCTGGATAAATACTGCGATGCTCGGCTGCCCTGGTACACGATTTATCCAACTGTGTCGGAGTTCTCAGCGGCAGTCAGCGCCGGCGCCTGTGAGAGATGGTTGAGGCGTCTTCCTGGTGACGATCCTGTATCGCTCTATCTCCACGTTCCGTTCTGCCGATCGATTTGCTGGTACTGCGGCTTTCCGACACAGCTTACGTGTCGGGATAAGCCGATCCTCGATTTTGTGGCAATGCTGCGAGACGAGATCCGTTTGGTGGCAGATCACGTGCCGCAGGCGTTACCGGTGAGTGACGTGCACTTCGGTGGCGGAACACCGACCAGCATCGGGCCAACGGCGTTCCTGGAGCTATTGGAACTTCTACGCCGCTGCTTCATGTTCAGCAAAATGGCAACGATCGCAATCGAGATCGATCCGCGCGCGTTGACGGCTGAGATGGCCGAAACCCTGGGAGCCGCCGGGGTCAATCGCGCAAGCATCGGCGTGCAAAGCTTCGATCCCATCGTTCAAAAGGCGGTCAACCGGGTCCAGAGCGAGGCTCAGACGGCGACCGCGGTCGAACGTCTGCGTCGACACGGTATACGCCGCATCAATTTCGACCTGATCTTCGGTCTCCCAAATCAGACCGTACCGTCCTGCGTCCAGTCTGCGAAAACGGCGATTGCCATGCGCCCCGATCGGCTCGCGGTTTTCGGCTACGCGCACGTTCCGTCCTATATGAAGCGACAGCGCTTGATTGACGAGGAAGCGCTCCCGGATAACGCCGCTCGCGCCGAGCAAGCTGCGGCCGTGGCCGATACGCTCGTTGCCGCCGGCTACCGTCAAATCGGGCTCGACCATTTTGCCTTGCCGGACGACGAACTTACGCTGGCGCAGAAAGCCGGCCGGCTGCGACGCAACTCCCTGGGCTACTCGGCTGACACCTGCAAGACCGTGATCGGCTTCGGCCCGTCGGCCATCGGCCGTCTTGGTGATGGCTACGTCCAGAACGAAATCGCGACGGGTTCCTACAACCAGCACATCAGGGCCGGCCGTCTGGCAATATCGAGGGGCTACACTCTCACCGACGAAGACCGCCTCCACGCCGCAATCATCGAGCGGCTGATGTGCGACTTGCAGGTCGATGTGTCGGCCATCTGCGCCGCTCACGGGTTCGACCCGGCCGCTTTTCTTGATTCGGCTGAACGCCTGGAGATGCTCGCCGAGGACGGCGTCGTGGACATCGATAAGGGTTTCATCCGCGTAAAGCAGGAGCACCGCTTTGTACTTCGCGCGGTTGCTTCCGCGTTCGACGCCTATCTCGGCCGCTCACCCTATTAACAGGGCCAGACAGGATAAGATTGCGGCTGCTGCGGCTCCGTTCCATCTTCGGTCGGGCGCTTCGGTATTCATCAACCGCTCCTCTGCAGTGGTGCGGCTGACAGCATCGGCTCAACATTGCCGGCGAAGCGTGCGATGGAGCTGCAACCTTCCTCTCACACGGCTGATTATTCGCTCTGCTGACTGAGCGAAGCGAGCCGCGAGAAACCTCACGATGACTCTTGGGATAGTCCACGCGTGCCGCTCCCCGCGAAGCATCTGATGGTAGAAAGCCGCGTGATGCTCGGCCGGCAAACAGCATCAGCTACCGGTCCGACGTGTATTTCTCGCGCCTTTCACGGGCGGGACTGCGCCGTTCGCACTCTTGAGAGCATCAAGGCTCGTCTGTCTTTGAGCTCGATGTCAACGGCGCCCCTCCGACTGAAACTGGCCCTTGTGGTTTGGCGGACCGCGGCATTCTTTTGGCGGGGTTCGCAACGGCTTGGTCTGGCGAACGAGGAACAAAAGAGGAAGAAGAAGAAGAAGCGGAGGACGTCAGTTTCTGCAACAAATCGATTCGTAAAGCCAAGGCTGCGATCTGATCCGCGATTCGCTTTAGGTCGGCCCGTTGGGCATCGATGCTGAGCTTGAGCTCGGCGATCCCATCGCCGACCTCGCGTTGTCCTGATTGAATTTCAGACAGGGCTGCCTTGTCCTGCCAGACAAGGCCAGCGGTGCGACAGCTTCACGGGAGGCCGCTACCTCGCCAACCTCTTCGATGCTTGCCCCAAAATAAACTCCCGCAGCGCCCAGCCCGAGGCAGAAAACTAAGAGCACCAGAACACACAGGGGGGCGCCTGGACGACCTCCGCAAGATCGGCGGCAACTCCGACGTCACGGCTTGATCCATCATCTACATCATCCCTCGTCCGACGCACCGATCCGGATCGGCTCCGTTGACGCGCCCAGAAGCGGGTCAGCGAACCGCGGCCGCCACAACATCTTGAGCGGCAACGTTATCCCATCGTTTTGGGTTATGTGCCCTATGAGGCGCACTTGATGAGGAGCGCGATGCGACACCGTTGCGCACGCGCGCCTCTACATCATAGCGCCACCGCGACGCAATAGTTCTCGTCACTATTGACCCCGCCGCAGCATTTTGTCGCCATTGAGAAGAACCTTACAGATTATCTTTCGTCTTTTTGGGCGCTCGAATGCGCGCCAGCCGAAATTCCCTCGATTGCCGTTCGGCAGCTCAGCCTGGCGTCGTCACTTGGCATGGCCAGCAAAGTCTTGATCGGGCACCGCGGCTGCTCGACGAGCTGCTCGCCGGTTTACGCCAGGTCACCCGGCAGTAACGCGGCAGCCGGCATAACCCGCAAGACCAATCATGTGGATCACTCGCCAATCTCACCGCCCCCGGACACGGATCTTCGATGCTCGACTGAACTGCAGACTCGACCAGCTTGTTGCGGGTCTATCTATCCGGCCCTCGATCGGCAGAGCGCGGCGTTCGCGATGCAGAACTTTGCGGTTCAACGCCGCCTCGCCGAGACAGCGGCGCATAAGAGCGGGTGTCAGCCAGCAGCACTTTGGAGTGACTGACACTCGATTTGTAACTGACGATCCGGCCTTGCCGAATCTCCTCATTGTGCCGCGACCCAAGCGCGGGATCGCGACGGTCTCGGGTGACGCCTTGAGAACCAGTCAACTGCCAACCTTGGCAATTGATCGAGATGACCGGGACATGGCAATCGTGGCCAGCGAATACCGGACGGATCACAGGTCAGGAAACTTGGGATTGCAGTATCAATCTGGCCGCACCAACGGACCTGTTGGGTTTGCCACTCCTCATCTGCAGCTTTCAGATCCGCTCGAACGCCATATAGGACATTCGGACGCGATCGCCTGGCGCTCATGCGTCAAAGGTCCTTGGTCTCCGGGCCCATGGTCGTTCGGCGACACGATGCCTCCGGCACGTCCTGGAGTCCCGTCCTGGCGGGCGAGGACCTCCTTCTGGGCGACTGGCATATGTTCGAAGGAGAGGTCTTTGACGAGATATGTTTAGGGCCAGCACTGCGGAACGCGCCGCATGCGCGCCAACGAGTCGTCATCGTGTACTCGCCTTGCCTGCCATGACGTAACGGCCTGCGATCTAGCTCGGGGGATGGCTGAGCTGCGGCTCGCTGGTCGGCCAAGTGCTGTCAAATCCCGACTGCCCTCAGTCACCGGGCAGCTCAACGACCAGTCGAGCCGCAGCGCAATTCATTCAAGACCAGCAGTACAGACGCGGAGTTCACGATGCATGATCGCCTGTTCGTGGCTATATCGATTTTGATGTATCCGGCTGCGGCAGCCGTACTCGAGCGTCGATCGGCTCCGATACAGCGAGCGCATGTTGTCGCATTGTCTGTGGCAGCAAGTCTGCTTCCTAGTCCCGCGCTGGCACAAAGCGTCAACGTGCTCAACCCAGGAACAGACATTCTGCATGAAGCTAGCAAAAGACAAGCTCAAACGGCGTCGAATCCGGCGACGACGCCCCGACGCCGCCAGCTGAACCAGGCACCGCGTCCAATCGGCAGCTTAGCGCTGGCACCGACCACCAGTATGCTTGCCGCAAAGCGCGACGGCGCGCATGACGTTGCTTTGAAGAGAACTCAAAAGCAGATCGATCCGTTCGCAAAATTCGAGAACCTTCGTGAAAAAGGCATGTGGCTCAATATACCCGGTCCCGCTGATACGATAGATCAGGATACTGGCGGCGTTAGATCCGCGCTAGCCGACCTCGGGATCGGTTACGCCGGCTGGACGCTCAACGCCATTGTCGACAATCAACTTCCAAATGCGGCTCGAAGCACCATCGCCAATCAGCTCTACATGGGCCAGAATCCGACGTTCTACAGCGCAAATATCGTGACCGTAACCTACGATCTCAGCCGCTTTGGAATTTCAGATGGCCAGATTGTCGTGGGCGCCGAGCAGCAATACTGGACATGGGAGCGGCCAGGCCCGGATCGACTGGGACTCAATACGCTGGCCTACTATCAGACCTTTTTCGACAGGAAACTCGAACTCAAGCTCGGTTATCTCAGGAATCAAAATGAGTTCGCAGGTGCAGTGACCGGAGCGATTACGGGCGCGACCCTTTTTCTCCTGTACCAGGCCGGCATGAGCAACAATGCCGCGCCAAGGCCTGCCGTCAACCTGAAGTACAATTTTGACGATCGCTTGTATGACAAAGTCTCGATCCAACGCTCGCTCAATCCGGACGGTCAATATGCGGAAATAACCGAGAACCCGACGGGCTTAAACTGGAGCACGGCCAACGCCGGCGTTCTTCTCATCGATGAAATTGGCTACAAGACCAAAGCTGCTCCTGGCATACCCGATACTTGGCTGCGGGCAGGCTTTGGCTTCAACAATAGTCATTACAGGAACGTCGTGGACCCGGCTCGACCAAGGGCAAACGACAATCATTTCTATTATGTCGCTGCCGACAGACAGCTCTGGCAAAGTGATGCCCGGAGTGCACCATCTCATGGCATCTATGGTGGTTTCTCGGTCATGGGCGCTCCGCCCGACGTGAATAGGCTCAGCCAGTATTACGAGCTTCGCCTTTATGCGAGGGGACTGTTTGATAGCAGGCCGACTGATCAGATTGCTCTTGTTGCCACCAACATGGTCTGGAGCAAGTTTGCAGTGGATGCCGCCTTGACCAAACAGCAACTTGCGCATCGCGACACTACGGCGATCTCGGCAACATATACCGCGCATCTGGCACCAGGTATCTATGCAAGCGTCGGTCTGACATACATTCATAACCCGACAAGCATCACGCACGCGGTAGAAACAGGACATGCCCTGAATCTCCTGGTATCGACATCTATATTCTTCTAACGGCCCGTCTGAAATGCGAAATACCTTCCCTACCGGGACCCATGACCTGCGTCATCTCGAATATCTCGCCTGCAAGGCAGGCCAATCAGGGCTCGACGCGCATCTGCCGGCTTTCGACCAATTTGTGGTAGGGCCGGCCCCCTCGAACGCGAATGCGCTGCGGATGGGTGTTGCAGCAGCGTAAGCGCGAAGCTGAGGCCGTTCATGCTTTGAAGTGCCAGGGCATGAGAGCATCGATCTGAGAGATCGGCCAGCCCTGCGCGATCCGTTCGAGAGTTTGCGTGAGCCAGGCGTACGGATCGACATCGTTCATCTTCGCGGTCTGCAGAAGCGTGGCGATGGTCGCCCAGGTCCGGCCGCCGCCATGGCTACCCGCAAAGAGCGCATTTTTTCTTGTAATGGTTTGCGGCCGGATTGCCCGCTCGACGGTGTTGGAGTCGATCTCGATACGGCCGTCGCTTAGAAAGCGCTCGAGGGCGGCGCGTCTGGATGTGGCGTAGCGGATCGCCTCGGCGAGTTTGGATTTGCCCGACAGGCGCGGCAGCCCCTTGTCCCACAGATCGAAGAGCGCCGCGACGATCGCCGCGGACTTTTTCCTGGCGCGCTTTCACTCGCGTGTCAGGATCGAGGCCGCGGATTTCCGCTTCGATCGCCCACAGCTCCGCCATAGTCGTGACAGTCTGCGTCGCCAGGGGCGAGCTCTCATTGACGTGCAGCTCGTAGAATCGTCTCCTGACATGCGCGAAGCAAGCCGCAAGTCGCACGCCCTCATTGGCACCCGCTGACCTGACGAGCCGATTGTAGGCGGCATAGCCATCGACCTGCAGGATGCCGGCAAAGCCCGCCGGATGCCGCTCGACGCATTCGCCGCCGCGACTGTCCTCAAAGCGATAAGCCACCATCGGTGGACCGATGCCGCCAAATGGCCGATCGTCGCGCGCATAGGCCCACAGCCAGGCCTTTTGCGTCTTGCCGGATCTGGGAGCGAGCGTTGGCAGGGTCGTCTCGTCGGCGAAGATCCGTTCGCCCTGCTTGATCTTCTCAAGCACATAGTCGGCCAGCGGCTGCAATTCAAAACCGACCTTGCCCATCCATTGCGCCATCAACGACCGGTCGAGATCGACGCCGTCACGCGCGTAGATCGCTTCCTGCCGGTAGAGCGGTAGCCCGTCGGCATATTTGGCCACTGCGATCTGGGCGAGAAGGGCTTCGGTCGGAAGGCCGCTCTCGATCAGATGCGCGGGGGCCGGAGCCTGAGCCACGCCATCGCGGTTGCGATACGCGTATTTCGGGCGGCGCGTGACGATCACGCGGAACTTCGCCGGCGTCACGTCCAGCCGCCTCGACACATCCTCGCCGATCAGGACTTTCTCCAACCCTTCACACCCAGGGGGCACCTCGGGCTCGACAACGATCTCCACCCGCTCCAGATGCGCGCCGAACTCCTTGCGCGGCCGCGGCGCGCGTTTCGATTTGTCCCGGCCGCCCGCCTTGGCCAGTTCGGCTTCAATGGCCGCCACGCCGGTAGCGATCTCGTCAAATACGAAGGCGATCTGCTCATCGCTCGGCGTGTCGCTACGCAAGCGTTCCGAGCGCGTGCCGTAAAGCGTGCGCTCCAACATCTTCACGATCGCCGTCAGCTCCACGATCCGCCCGTCGGCCGCCTGATTGACCGCGGCAAGATCGGCGTTGGCTGCCGTCAGTGTTGCAATCTCAGAGGCGATGCGGCTGTTTTCGGCCTCGATCACCGCCCGCTCTTCCGCCAAAGCGAGGATCAGCGCATGGGCTTCGGCAAGGGTCGTCGGAAGCTCTGCAACGGGCGTCGTCATCGCCGCCATCACAGCAGAGTCGCCGCCAATCTCCCAAACCTTTCAGCCGCCCTGATTCAATTCGCCGCAGCTTGTCAGCCCACCGATTCCGGGCGCTTCACAACCACCGGACGGACCTTCGTCCCGTCCAGCCCGTCGATCAGCGCGAGCAATTGCGCATGGTTCAGCTGCACCCGGGTCGGCGCAATCCTCGGCCAGCAGAACTTTGTTTCCTCAAGCGTCTTGGCAAAAAGGCAAACCCCAGTTCCATCAAACCACACGATCTTGATTTTGTCCGCTCGTTTCGAGCGGAAGACGTGGAGCGCCCCTGAGAACGGATCGATGCCACCATCCCGCACCAGCGCCATCAGCCCCATCGCTCCCTTGCGGAAGTCGACTGGCGTGCTGGCTACGTGAACCTGAACACCCGCCGGGATCATGCCTGCCGAACCGTCCGGATCACGGCGGCAAGCCGCTCTACCTCCACCTCTCCGCCAATGCGCACCACAACATCGCCGACGACAATTTCCACCATTTCGCCCGCCACGGCTTCAAACCGCGCGAACTTGACCGCTTGCGCTCGCGCCCCAGACGCCGGCGCAACCAGCCCCGAGGCCAGCGCCTTGCGTCGCCACGCAAACAACTGCGATGGATCGAGCCCGTGGGAGCGCGCGATCGCCGAAACGTTCGCTCCCGGTGCAAACGTTTCGCCGACGATCCGTTCCTTCTCCTCCCGCGACCAAGTGCGGTAGCTCCGCCCAGGACTGACCGAAAGCCGCTCAGCTGTAGCCGTGATAACTTCGAAATTCTTGCTATCAGACATATGTTCGCTCTCATGAACTCCTGGGACAAATCACCAGGAGATTCTCCGACAATCGAACATCATCCGCTACGTGGGGTGACCTACGCGCTTACGCAGCAGCGGCCGCCGACAATGACTTGACAGGATGCTGGTATCACGACCGTTGGGCGGTCGACTGCGTACCGTCTGATGTCCCGTTGCGGCAAACGCCATCCTTGATGGACTGATTCACAATTGGTCGGTGATTGCTGTTGCTCCGTTTGCTGCAACGCCATCGCGGCGCTATCGGCCAAAGTGAAGGGCATCTTGGCCGGAGCTCAACATATCTTGTGCTGCCGAGCTGCTACTGCCGTCCGGCTCCTTCGTCCTCAGCCCATTTCAGCAGCGACAGTTCGGCCGAGAACCCTGGTCCGAACGCAGCCAGGATTCCGTATGATCCTGGCGCCTGCTCCGCATGCGCGAGCACGTGATCTAAAACGAACAATACGGTTGCGCTCGACATATTTCCATGACGTCGAAGGGTCTCATAACTGGACATGAATTCATTAGACGGTCTACCCAGGCTCTGCTCAAAAACCTCCAAGACTCTCCTGCCGCCTGGATGAAAGATCAAGCTCTTCACCTGATCAAGATGGATGCCATCCTCCCCTAGCAACGACCGCAACGCCTTGGGCATCAATTCGCTGATCATTGATGGGATACGCTCTGAGACGACGACTTCAAATCCGGTGTCGCCAAAATGCCAGCCCATCAAAGACGTCGTTTCGGGGTAAAGCAAACTCGTACTTCTCACGATATCCAATTTGCCGACACCGATTTCAGCTGGGCCAATCAGGACCGCACCAGCGCCATCACCAAAGAGGCTCGCAGCGACAACGTTCTTCGGTGTGAGATCATTCGGCTGGAATGTCAGCGATGTCAGTTCGACAGCCACAAGAAGAACACGTTCGTTCGTCGCGCGGCAGATCGCTCCTGCCAAACTCACCCCGGATGCGCCCCCCGCGCATCCGAGGCCAAAGACGGGCGTCCGTTTTACATCCGTTCGTAATCCTGCCTTCAAGATCAGATCCACATCGAGACTGGGGGTCGCTATCCCGCTCGTTGAAATGAATATGACCCTATCGACTTGCTCGGGCTTTATGCCGGCGCTGTCGAGACAGCGCACTGTCGCTTCGTACGCGAGCTGCTTTGCCCACTCCAAATATATTTGATTTGTTTCACTTATCCGATGCTCGCGGAGAAGCCATTCGGGGGCAACACAAAGGAAACGCTGATCGACTAACGCGTGGTCGAATACGCTGAGATACCTCTTAAGCGCCTGTACCCTGGACCCGAAGTGGCCCCCCGCCAGTTGCTTGGCGTCGCTCTGCGAAAGTCGGAATGGCGGTAGCGCCGTCCCAACAGCCAAAATTCTGGACATCGGTTCCTCTGTTTGCTGTGCGGAAGGCTTGATCCAATGCCAGGATCAGTATGTCACGACGTCCGCGCCATTTCGGTGGACGTTGGCACGGAGCAAACCAATGTCGATGTCCCTGCAGAGGCCATTCCCGCGAGAGCTCACGGACGACCAAGGCCCATCTCGTCGCCGAATGGGCCTCCTGTCGCATGATGGCATGCCATGGCAAGCGGTGCAGCGAAGCCCTCACCTCCAGATCGGTGGCGGAGGCGGGAGTGGCCAGCGCGATGAAAGCCACGGCGCCCAGCAAGACCTTCTTCATTCTTGAGCCCAATTCCGGTGCGACTTCCTTCACGATTTATGGAGCAGGATTGCCATGCGTCGGTCTGCTCCATCAATTGCCAAGGTTGGTAGTTGGCCGGCAAGGTTGTTAGCTCGCCTCGTGACGGCTCCGGCCTATACTACGCGCGGAAAGGTTGCTCTGGTGGTCGAAGCCGATGTTCACATAGCGCAATTGCGGCTGGCTTCTTGACCTTGGAAAACAGATCATGGCGACGTACTGGGAACGAGACATGATCCAACATCTCGATGATCGGGCGTCGATGTGAGGACTGTGGCGTCCATTGTCGCCCGAGGCCCGAGATCGGCAAAGTCCGGGCGCTTGATGATGGGCCCTGGCTAGGTAGACAACCCAGCCGCGGGGCAGTTGAAGGTTCGGCACCGGCTCACAATCAGCATCGTCGGGGGCCTCAACCGGTGTCGGTGCTCCCGGATCAGTCAATGCCACCATTGATGTCCGACTGCCCGACAAAGGGTACCAGCGCGGGTTGCTCGGCATGGCGGCCACTTATCCGCATCGATGTCTTCAGATCAATCAGCGTCCCAATTCTCGTAACGGCGCCGGCGGACGGCGCCGACCGTCCAGTTTACGATCTGCGGCGAAAGTCTGACCGTGCGATCCTCTGCTAAAGGGCCTGCGCAGCGCTCCGGCGGAAAAGCGCGAGCTTAATGGTCGCAAGAGATCTGCAGCGCCGAGCCCAGCTCGGCCCCGGCAGGAATCGAGCCAGAGCGGATCGATCGATCACCCCTGCAGATCCAGGCTGCCGTGAACTCCTTCGCACAGTCTTGAGCCGGATCTCCAATATCCTCCATTCTTGTCCGGAATGTGCACTCGTTCTTGCCATTACAGGCGGCGGCAAGCGCGTGCGTGGCGTTGCCGCGCGCTGACATCCAGCGGCAATTACCGCCATAAGTGCCAGCGACAACTGAAATACCCGGCTGTGTGACGGCGTATGCGGTTGCACCTTGGACTGCATACACAACGGCAGCGGCGGCAAGGGTGACAAAGCCTGCACCGCACAATCGAATCACGGACCTGCGCTGCTGAGCGGTGGCGTCTTGAAAGCATCCTCGAATCAGCCTTCGTGCAGGCACCTCAAAACTGAAATGCAGCAGGACGGCGACGCAAACAGCCAGCGTGAAAGCCAATGCGAGCGCCCCGAGATGGGCGAACAGTTCGCTGCTCGTCTGCCAATGCACGACGGGAAAGCGCTTGTAGATGATGAAGTGAATAAGATACAGGCCAAAGCTCGCTTCTCCGAGGAAGACAAGCCATCTTGCCGACAACAACCGTCCTGCACTGCTGACGGGATGAGCGGCTGCAACAAGGATCAACGCAACCGGCGCCGTCAGGGCGACATTGCAGCGCGCGATATCGAACAGGGTGAGTTGCAAGCCAAATGGCGATTTATGAGCAGTAAACCAGAACACCGAGGTTACCGCGACGACACCAATCGCTGCGACGATGTCAAGGAGAACTCGAGATGGTCTCAAATTCTGAGCCAGGCACAGCTCGTGAAGTTTAGCCAAAGAGCAGCCGAGAAAAAACTCCCATACCCTGCAGAAGGGCGAGAAGTAAACGAGCCAAAGGATGGGGCTGTTGTTCCAATTCGGCAGAGCCGTCTCCGTCCCATAGGTATGAAGCGCAAACAGATTGATATGGTTCTGAAAAGTCAATATCGCAACGTCGATTCCCAGTTCGATTGTGACCGCCCCGATTGCGCACAGGATTGCGTCAGGCACGGTTCTGATGCGCGAAAGTAACGGGCAAACGATCGGAAAGGCGAGATAGAAGAACCATTCGGTGCTGACCGACCAACTGACGGTTCCGATCGACTCATACTGCCAGATCGGCGCGACACCAGCGACGTTTGCGAAGAACCAGCTTTGGAGCATTGCGAGTTGAAACGGCACAATGTGCCACGAAAATCCCTCTGCCGGTCCCGGCGTTCCGAGAAGCCAGCGCCAGGCCATCGGTCCGGTCAGCAGTTCAACAAGGAAAAGAACGACAAAGAGTGGATAGATTCGCGCTATGCGCGCCACCAGGAAGTCCGGTATCGCTTTCCGCGGACTGTCGGCAATCGTGGTGCCGTAGTTGTATTGGATAACAAAACCACTCAATACGAAGAAGACCGACATTCCAAGCAGGCCAAGGGTCCCGATACTGATATCGAGTGTCAGGTTGGTGCCCTCCAGGAACAGGCTGCCGCCGTGAGACAATGCCACGCTTGCTGCGGCGATAAATCGGATGCCGGTCAATGCGGGTATCTGTTTCGCCATCGATGTCCTTCGCCGGTCGCGGCAGCGTGTACCAACCCTGGTGGCCGAGTAAACGAAACGCAGTCTGCCAGGGGTCCAGACTCATCAAATCTACCGCACGACAGCGACGGAGACGCAAACAGAGCGAGAGAAGAAAACGGAGGCGAGCCCGCTCACGCGAGCTTGTCCGATCGAGTGGCCGATCCGCCCAAGTCGCTCGACCGGTTGAACGCGCCCTGCGCAGCCTATAGAGGAGTTCGTTGAATCTGCACCTCTGCTTTCTGGTAGGATGGTTCGGAAAAGGCTGGTCTGTTTCTCGTACTCGACAATTTCTTGCGCAAGCCACCCTCTTTTCGTGACCGTGAAAGGCGACACGTTCGGTGAACCGCGTGGGCCTCGATTTGATCGTCGTCTGCAAGGACGATGACATCGTCGAAACAACCAAAGCGAGAGTCGAGCATCGGCAACATCCTGCGGCACGAGTATCAGCGAGCCGATAGCCAGATTATCTGGAAGGCGGTGAAGGACGATCTGCCCGCTCAAGGAAGCCCTCCTGGAAATGAAAGCTGCCCTGGAGGAGGATGAGTAGCATCAAGGTCAACTCAGCACGGATGGTGGTCCATCTTGACATCTATCTCTTGCTCAAGCGCGAGACCTCAACTCGCGATCACCGCAGGATTGCGCCAAAGGCCGGCTCGACGCGTGGCGAACCTCCAAGAGCTGCTCCCGTGCGCTGTTGACGATATCCTGAAGCGATCGCGATCCCGTGCTAGGGCCTGACTAGAACGCCGCTCGCGTGAGCTGCGCCAGCGATCCTGTGAGGTTGCAGGCCAGGCGGATTCTTCAGCCAGGTTCAGGGCGAATGCGAACGCGCCGGCGGCCGCCTGTTTCCTCCAATTTGCCTCTATAGGGCACGCCGCGAATGTTGAAATACGTTGGGTTCTCGGCGTCCGGCATCAGGTTCTGGCCCTCCAGTGCGCTGACAAGGAAAGACGGAAGGTAGCGTTCGCGGTGCTGCCATCCTCCGTGAATGAGATAACCAAGATCCACGACGCCTTCGCGCGATGGCCCAGCGTCGCTTACCTGCGGCGGCTGATGGCGCTGCCGCGATGGCCCGGCTGCCTGATTGATCTGCCGGGTGCCAGGATGGTGGATGAGACGAACGTCCCTGCGTCCTCCCGGTCCGAACGTAGCCGAGTAGCGCTCACCGTTGATCGCAAACTGGCTTGGCCCGTATTGGTTCGGCAGCAGATTGATATTGCCCAGTACGTCGATGAGGACGTCTGAGGCCGGTTGTGAGCCGTGCTGCCAGTCCTCGCCAACGATAGTTCCGATGTCCCGTAGTTCCTGCGATGTCCCTGATGGTCCAGCAACCGACGGCGGTCCAGCGAACCGAGGCGCAGGCACGGACTGGGCATCGTCACGCAGTTCATACGGCGTGGGCGGATCCAGATTAACCAATTGATCGAGATTGCCGTAGATGTCTGACGACGGGCGCCTCACAGATGATGGTGAGGCGGCTTCGTGCATCTGTTGCCCGAGCCAATCCCAAGCTCCCGTGCTCGGCGTGGCTGGGGTCGCCGGAAGCCCGTGTGACAAACTGGGCTGCCGGTCCCGTGGCGGCGCTGGCAATGCTGACGTGGATCCATGGATCTGCTCGCTGAGCCAGTCCCAGGCTCCCGCGCTCGGGGTGGCCGGCGTTGTGGGAAGGCCCTGCGACAAGCTGCCTTGAGGGCCGCGTTGCGGTGTGGACGACGATGATGAGGGTCCATGGATCTGCTCCCCGAGCCAATTCCAGGCTCCCGCGCTTGGGGTAGCTGGCGTTGCCGGCAATTCCAGCGGCGCCGATCGCTGCGCACCTTCCCTGGCGAACGGGGGCGCACCCGCGGCAGGAGACAGCCCGAGCGCTCTATTCGCGTCGAGGACTTGTTGGTATTGGCCAAGCCTCATCAAATCAGGGCCAATTTTAGTCTCCTGTGTTTCACGCTTGTAGTCCTCGACGTCACCAGAAAGCCCGTCGGTGAAGAGCCGGCCAGCGATGGGCTCCAGGTTTCGGGCTTGCAGCCACTCGCTCAGCCTGTAAAGGCGACGAGCCTGCCTGTCGACGGTCTTCGGCTCGATCCTGTGCGTCGCCTTTTCCGCCGCAGCCCACATGTCGATAAGCGTTGCGTCTGCAGGATAGGGATTCAGTCGGCGAACATCGGCCGATAGGGCCCGTCCGGCGCCAACCTCACGAAGTTTTTTCAAGGCCGCCTTGATCCGCCTGCCGCGGTCATTTGCATAGGTGTCCACATCCTGATCGAGCTCGGCTTCCAGCTGATGGTTGTCCACCTCCGGATTTTCCAATTGCGCGTTTTCCAACTCACGGCGAATCCGGTCTGCTATTGATGGCCTGCCGTTCATGCTCAGGCGCGCGCTCAAATGACGCAGATCTGCGGCCGCATTTTTGATGGTGCCGTCGCTGAGATTGCCTCCCGCTTTGTTTCTGAAATCCTGTATGAGCGCCTCGTCCGCCGCAGGGACAGGGCCACCGCGCGCCCGGCCGGGCTGCCTGGCGTAATCCACGCGAAACGTTGGAAGGGCCTCTTGCTGCATCGTGGCGCCGGACGAGCCTTCACTGCGACCTCCTCCGAACGCCTTTCCGACCCCCGACTTGATGCGCGACCACAGTCCGCGGCCTTTGCTGCTCTTAGATTGAATCGCAGGCTCTGCATCTGGCAAGGTGTAGCGCGCGCTGCTGAACACGTTATCGCGCAAATTGGAGCGCGGCAGCTGGGCCGCACTTCCAGGACGAGGGCGGGGAACGTCCACGCTGTGGCGCGCGCTACTGAATAACTCGTCCCTCAGCTGGGGATACGGCGGCATCCGCATCGAACTGCCGAGGCCAGCGTGCTGGTGCTGTGCAGTCCGCTCTGCGGGACTTTCATCAGGCGAAGCTGAGCTGGCTGAACTCCGATCAGGTGAACTGAGTTGCAAACTCTCCATCTGCTGCTCAAAGCCGCCTTGCTGGCTCGCGTTGCCCGATTGCTGCCCCGCCCGCTGCCGTTCCTGCCTGGCAGCGTATTCCTGTATCCAGGCTTCTGAATTGAAAAATGGGTCGATTGGATCCATCCTGCTCTCCTCTTGACGGTGTAGGTGCTGCGCAATCTGGACTTACACTTCGGCCTGGAGTGCCAGCGAGCAGCGTTTTCAGTCAGAGCTAGATTGTGCTTTTTGCAGGAGCTAGCTTTCGAGAAGCTGACGAGTGTAGAGAGCCGCAAGTCGGAAACGGCGATCGCGCCCGCGTCTTCGAAGGAGCCGCCAATAACTGGCGCGAGCCCGCAATGGCTGCCTGAGCGCGTCGCACGGTCCACCGGCAGCGGTTAGATCGCCGGAGGTTTGTTAACGCCGACCCGCCAGCGAGCGCTTGTCGACATTCATGTCCCACGCGGCAGGCTCGGCCGCAGCATCGGGCGTCATGCGCTAAGCGAGCTCGTGTCGACGGAATTTTCGAGACCAAAGGTGACGCGGCGCGCCGATCATTGCAAAGACCGTTCTACAGATTCCAACTGGAGAGCGCCGCGCCTTAGATGGCGAGTACGAACAGGATAGCTTCCCTATCGGTTATCATAACCGGCATGCCTATTGTGATTCGGGCGCACCGGCGCAATCGCACGGACAACAACAGAACGATAACGACTGCCGGCTAACAACTGCCGAGCTATGAGGACGTTAGATATCCCCGACCTTCTCAAATACGACGTGTACTGGGCTCCCTTGGACGACAAGGGCCTGGACGCTACCATCAGCAAAATCGTCCGGCCAATCGAGCGCGATGCTCCATCTGCTGCCCGCAGGTACCTGAGCGTCGGTTACAAGCGTGCCACCGGTCGGCGCATAAAGATCAACAGTGCCCTGCAAGCGGCCGCCCTGCTCCGTAAAGGTGCCTGTATAGCGCAGGTTTCCGACATCGATCCCGACGATCTTGCCATTACCAACATAAACGGCACCGCCACCCCTTCCGCCCTTTCCAACAAAGTGTGCATCGCGTAAAGCGCACTCATAGCGAAAGCCCTCTTGAATCAAGCCTCTCCATAGAAGCGCCGTCGAATTGATCGCCAAACACAACAATTGCGAGATTGGCGCAACGCGGGTGCCATCCCAAACGTCTCATCGATCTCGAAGTCGGAGTTCCCTCAATCGCCGATACCCTCGAATCGACATTGCGCTCTGCCGAGAGCAACACGCAACTGGTTCGAAAGCGGCCGCGGACAAGCCAAGCCGAACGTCAGGACCGCAACAACAATCTCACGCCTGCAAAAAGCAAAATCGTTGCCAGAACATATCGAGTGGTCCAATTCGACATCCAGCGCAGCCCAATGAAGGTTCCCAGCACTGCGCCAAATACCGCACCGATCGCATAGAACGCGACCTCGGAATTCACCGATTGGCCGGACACCAGCACTCCAGCCAGTGCGAGCACCGAATTGACAAGGATGAACGGAGGAGAGAGTCCAGCTGCCTGTCTCGGCGAGACCCAACCAAGCGCCAGGATCAATGGGATCAGAAAGACACCACCACCTATCCCCGTCAAGCCGGAGAGCAGCCCCGTGGCAGCACCGACCGACGCGGCATGAGCGGGCCACACCTGGCGGTGCCTGGTGCCGTCAAGTCCAGGCTTGAGCAACATCAGGATGGAGGCAGCGATCAGCAGAACGCCGGTCATGACACAGTACAGCGACCCGTCAAGCGCCAACCATCCGCCGACAAAGGCGGTCAACATCGATGGGATTGCGAGCTGCCAAAGCAGCTGCCACTCAATCTTTTTGTGCTGATGCAACACGAAAGTCGCATAGCCGGCGGCAAGCACGTTTAAAACAAGCGCCGTCGGACGCATCTGCTCGGCCGGAAGCCCTGCGAAGGCCATGACAGCGAGAAACGCTGTCCCCCCGACCAGGCCGGTGGACGCGTACAACAGCGAGACAACGCCTATCAACAGCGCGGCGAACAGGGTCAATTCGATTGTCCGTGGGCAGCAGGACTCGAACATGGCCGAACGGGACCCGACAGGCGCTTTACCCACATTCGCTCATTTCGATCTAGCAAACAGAGCGCGTGACTAACATATTTATCCGCCACTGCGACCTCCTCTTGCGCAAGCCCTGCTCAACAAAGTGAAATCACGGCCGAACATGACCATGCTTGCGAACATCTCCCACTGCATCATTTGCTCTACCTGCAATGGTTGGGCCATGCCGCGATAGATGACGACGCGATCATGATCAAGGACACGCGTGTCCTTCTCCCGAAGAGCGGCCATGACGTCGCGCAATGTACGAATGCCGACAAATCCTGTCCGCAGTCAGACAACGAGGACATTGATCGTGCTGACAGCGTCCGAGACGTGCCTCAACCGAGCAGCAGGTCTGGAATCATCTTGGCGAGCCTCGAATATGCCACCGGATCCCATTTTGATGGCTAGTGGGGCAGCCACGCCGTCTCGCCGGCAAAGAACGTCTTGAGTGACCACTGCATGGCTTCGCTGCCATTCAGTTGATGGGAGTAAGGTTCGCGCCTTGCGGGATTGGATCCGATGCCGGTGGACTTGTATTCGGCGTAGTAGGCCGTTGTCAGTGTGTCAGTCTTTCCGGGCGTCCATTCGCGCCAGCCTTGTGGGATCACTGGCGCGTCTATCTCAGTCGACAAGAAGATCACCGCAGCATAGGGCCGCCAGGCGCGCCCGAGGGCGATCTCTCGCGCGGCAGGATCGGCCGTCAGCCTGCAGTGATCGAACACATAGGCGCTATCCTCGTCCGGCGAGGCCTTGCTTTGCGCGGTATACACGACCGTGTGGTGGGCGATGGCGTGCAACTCGCATCGATGGAAATAAGCCTTCGCGTTGCCAAAGATGAAATCGACATGGCCTTCGATGTAGCAGTCCGAAAAGTATTGACGCGACATTCGGCCGTTCGGCCCCTTATTGGCGAACAGCGTGTCCTGTGCGCCGAGCAGGCGGACGTGGGTGATCACGTCCTTGTCTCCGGTCATGGATAACGCCACCGCTTGGGAGGGCGGATTGGCCTTGTCTAGGGAGTAGTCGTTTTGGACCGTCAGATTGTCGAGCCGAAAGTCGTCGCCTGACGCCTCCAGGGTCGCGGAATGGGAGGTTCCCCCCACATTGATCGCGGCGTCGTTGTAGACAACAACCGTGTCGTCCGGCTTCTTGCCGGAGCCTCTTATATGAACACCAGGCTTGACGACTTTGACTTTCTCGCGATAGGTGCCCGGCGCTATCAGGATATCGCCGCCGCGCGCCGGCAATGCCTCGATCGCCGCTTGAAGGGAGTGATACGCATTCTGGTCGACTTGCGAGACCAGAAGTGGTTGCGCATGTGCTTGCGAGGGATCAAAGCATCCGGCCAGAACGACGGCGGAAAGCGCGAAACTCCTCACAACAATCTTACTGTTGATGATGACCCAAGATGTCATCTAACCGCCGCAATAGTCGCAGTCGGGGTTTGAGCGCGTCCGTGCGCTGATGCCGAGGGTTCACGCCCGCTTGCGCGTTGCGATCGCTTTCCGGATGCGTCCGACATCAGATTGTTCCGACGGCCTAGTGATTGGGACGTGTCTGCGAACAGCCTTCCCATCCAATAGCTAGCGGTCCGGCAGTCGCCCCGGCAGGGGCGGCGATACGCCGGAATTTCCCACCGTCACGTCGGCATTTTCGATCTGCCAAGCCGCTGACTTGCCAAAGCGCACGTCGTCCATCGTAATCTGAAGAGCATGCGCCTGGTCAAGCCCGCGCATCAACAGCGTCCCATTATCGCCGCGGACATGACGCAGAACGATCTGGCGATAGAGCGGAATTCTATCACCATCGGCGCGAGGATCGTATTTTGTATCGAACATGATTGGCCACCGGTTGCCGCGCAGGCGCACATTCTCATAGGTCACCCGTTCCACCAGGCCGCCTCGACTGACATCGCTCTTGATGCGCAGGCCTGATGTCGTGCCGTCCAGGGTCAGGTCGCGCACGAGGATGTCGCTGACACCGGAGTTCACTTCGCTGCCAATCGACATCCCGTGTCCCCATCCGAAATAATTATGGATGATCGAGATATACCGGGTCGAACCGTTGTTGCCAGCCTTTACCGCGACATTGTCGTCTCCAGTGCGGATCATGCTATGGGAGATGGTGACATCCTGGCTAGCGCCCGGATCGATGCCATCGGTGTTGCGGGCATCCGCGGGCGTATCGATGGTGACGTCCCAGAAGGTGGCTCCCTCGACGCGGTTCATCGCAACGTGGAAATTGGGCGCATTGCGCAAGGTGATGCCGTGGAAAGTAATGTCTTGTGCATGGTCAATCTGAATCAAACGCGGCGCGTTCTGGTGGCCGCCCTCTGCCTGCGCACGGCGAGCAAGCTGCCACCAGGTTTCGGCACTGCCGGCCATGGCTGTGCCGCCTTGGCCATCGATGATGCCCTCGCCATAGATGCCGCCGCCACGCGTTTTGGAAAAGCTGATGAGCGGCCGGCAACCGTCACCTTTGCCGGCGATGCGCCCACAATGGCCCCAGCCCTTGTCATACGCAGTTGGTTCGGGAATGGCAAAAAGCCTGGCCCCACGCCCGATCCAGAGCGTTACGCCCGATTTCATCTCGAGTGGACCCGAGCTGAACTCACCACGCCCCAAATAGACCGCTGCGCCAGCTGGACAATGGTCAATCGCGTCTTGCAGCCTGGCCGTATCGTTGTTGCCAGATGGCACCGGCCGGTCACAGACCGCACGAGGTGCAACGGGTTCGACGACCACGCGGCGGTCTTGCGCTCTGGCAGCGGGGCAAAGAGTCATCACGCCAACTATGGACAACAAGATCCAGTCGCGAAACAGATTTGTCATCGACCTCTTCATGCTTTGCTGCGTGCATCCTTGCGGCCTGCCCTGTCGGGGCTGCGCGCAGACCAGATCAACCGCCGCTCGGCGCACTGGCCCGTGCAAGATGACAATTGTAAGACGCAAAGCAGACGTGGACTTGACGAACTCGCAGGAGCGCTGCGCGAAGAAAGACTTTCCTGCAAGAGGTCACCCGTTCAGGATGGCTATCGCGAGGGCGCACTTTCTCGTAGACCCGTCTCACCGTGCCTTTCGTCGAGCTGGATCGACTCTATTCGCGAGAGGAAGAGCGATCCTGCAGGGCGTCGGTGCGCGGCTGCGAAAGCAATTGATGGATGCGCGGACTGCCTCTCTGAACGTTGTTGTAATCCTGACATAGCCCCTATCGTTCGCCTATTACGGCTACCGCTATCATCACGCGGCCAGGCCGGCATTCGCCTATGACCCGCATGCATCGACAACGCTCGCGTTTTGGTCGTAAGCGTAGCTCTGAGGCCCATTTGATTGGCGCTTGACGTCTATTTTGAGCGCGTGGTGCGCCGGCGCGGCTTCCATATGTCGGACAACGCATTGACAGCGGCCGCAAGCGCCTTCCGGTCGATGACGTTGGGATCGAACTGCTGCGGGCCCCAGAGGCGCATATGTTCGTGCTCCGGATGGGTGGGGTCGCTGATGGCGTCGAGGTATTCGGCATAGCCTGGCGCACCGCCGACATCTTCCGGAGGACAACGGCCGGCGGCCTCGAGCAAGAACGGAAGTCCCTCTGTTGTCGTGTTGTCGAACCACTTTTCGAGCTTGATCACGTGATCCCAGCTATCGCCGAAGTCGTAGAGATAATGGATCGTCTTCGCGCCGGTCTCCTGAACGATATTAGAGAGCCGCGTCTTGCGGGCATCGATGGGCTGAGGGCCAAAATCTCCATCGGGATCAGGGATACCCCAACGTCCTTCGCCGGCCAGGAACTCGAAGAGATGGCTGTTCGTCCAGCCAAACGCCGCCTGAAGCGTCAGATGCAGCCGATCAAGGCGCAGCGTGAGCGGCACGACAAGGCATCGCATCACCTCCGGTTTCACATCCTTGAGGGTCACCTTGATCCGGACCGCGGTCGTGTTCAGGCTCATGCCGCCAGCCTCGGATCGTGTGCATGCATCGTGTAGATCGACGCCCAAGGGAGCAGTTCGTCCAGTCGCGCCGCAGGCCAACCATTGACGAGCTTCGCGAGAACATCAGCGAGCCAGTGCTCGGCGCTGACGCCATTGAGCTTACAGGTCTCGATTAACGAAGCCAGAACTGCCCAATTCTCGGCGCCCTCGTCGCAACCGGCAAAAAGGGAGTTCTTGGCGTTGAGCTTGATCGGCCGCATCGCACGCTCGACAGCATTCGTGTCCATCTCGATGCGCCCGTCATCAAGGTAGAGCGTCAGGCCGTCCCAATGACGCAACGCGTAACGCAAGGCCTTCGCCGTGTCGCTCTTTTGTGCAAGGTGATCAAGCTTGGCCTCAAACCACTGCTTCAAGGCTGTAGCCAGAGGTCGGGCATGCGCCTGCCTGCCAGCACGGCGCTCGGCATCCGATCGGCCGCGGAGCGCTTTCTCGACCGCGTAAAGTTGGGCGATGCGCTCAAGAGCCTCGCGGGCAACCGGAGCTGGCGCCGGAGCAGCCTCGCGCTCGATCTTCACAAACTGGCGCCTCAGATGCGACCAGCAGAAGGCGAGCGTTCCGGACAAGGCGTCCGCACGCGTCTCTCGGGTCATGGTCTTGTAAGCCTGATAGCCGTCGCAGTGGATGATGCCGCGATAGCCCTCGAGCAGCCTCAAGCCATGAACGGCCCCACGGCCCGGTGCATAGGCGTAAACCACGCCAGGTGGGTCAGGTCCGGCCCAGGGCCTGTCATCGCGTGACAGCGCCCAGAAGTAGCCGGTTTTGGTCCTGCCGCGCCCTGGATCCAGCACCGGCGCCGGGGTCTCATCGACACAGAGCTTCGAAGAGGCGAGCAGAAGCTGGCGCAGACGATGCCACAAGGGCTTCAATTCCTGGGCGGCGTAGCCGACCCAGAAGGCGAGCGTGGAACGGTCGATGGCGATACCGTGGGTCGCCAGCATCTGCGCCTGACGATAGAGCGGCAAATGCCAATGATACTTGGCGTCAATTACATGCGCGATGAGACGCTCGGTGGGCAGTCCCCCCTTGATCAATCGCTCGGGCGCAGCGTGCTGGAGGACGACGCCATGACAGGCGCGGCAGGCCAGCTTGGGCCGGCGGGTGACGATCACCCTGTATTGCACCGGAACGACGTCGAGCCTCTGGCTCTCATCGTGACCAATCTCAACGAGATTGCCTTTGCAGCACGGGCAGCAGATTGCAGCCGGCATCAGGGTTTCGACGATGCGCGGCAAATGCTTCGGAAGCTGACCACGGTTGGCTCTGCGCTTGGCAGTTCTCTTCTCGCGGGCTCTGGGATTGGCGCGATCCTCAGCTGCTTCGAAAGCCGCGACGGCCTCTTCGATGTCCTCCAGAACAAGCTGTAGCTGATCAGCGTCCAGCTTTTCCGACGATCGACCGAACTGCGCATCCTTCGCAAGCTTGAGCAACCGCTCGAGCCTGGCGCAGCGATCCACCAGAGCCGCGGCAAAGACACGCAGCTCGGCTGGATCGCTCGGCAGCTCATCAGGCAAATCACTCATTGGCCCAAGTCTGCCATGCTTCGCGCCCCGATGCAGCGAAGATTTTATGTCCTACGCAAGTGCTTTCGGCTGCGGGATTCGAGGCGCGTGCATCCGCGTCCAATCCATGCCGGCCAGAAGCGCGGACAGCTGGGCGGCATTCATCCGCATCACGCCGGCTACGATGGGAGGCCATTTGAAGCCGCTGCCATCGAGCCGCTTCCAATACATCACAAGGCCGCTGCCATCCCAGACGACAATCTTCACCCGATCGGCGCGCTTCGCACGGAACACCACCGCCACGCCCTTCATCGGGTCATGGCCCAGCGTCTCCTTCGCCAACAGCGCCAAGCCCTCCGCACCTTTTCTGAAGTCCACAGGTTGCGTCGCCACGTAGATCATGAGGCTCGCGGGCGGCATCAGCATGAACGTGTCCGTCGAAGCGCCAAGAACATCACTCAACACAGCAAGGCCAGGCGTCCCCCGCACCTCCACGCGTGCCCCCTGGAGCTCAACCGTCACTACGGCTGCTTCCGGCGACCCGGTGGCCTCTGCGGCCGCTGGTAGCGCCGATTCCGACACCACCGGCACGAACGACAGCGTGTCCGCCGAAGCCGGCAGCACCAACTGGCCCAAACGCGCCCGGCGCCGCCAGTCGTGCACCTGCTGGGGTCGGCACCCATGGCGACGCGCGACATCTGTGACAATCGCGCCCGGCTCGAGGCTTTCCGCGGCAATCTGTGCCTTCAAATCGTCCGGCCAGCGCTTTCGACCTGCGCCTGCGTACACTTCGATACGCGGTGACAACGGTCGTCTTATGTCGTCCGAATGGTCGTCCATTGTGAGCACCCTTGCAGAAGATGACTCTTCTAGCGGTGCTCTCAGGATTGAGTACCAAAATTCTCAAGGGCCTCAACGCCACGCTTACTTTTGGTCGTAGTGATAACACTCACCAGCGCGAACTCACCGGAGAAGCGGGTTCGTCATTGCAGAACAGATTCCCGGATCGCGGCCGAACGATAAAGCTGGACTGAAAGTGAGCAATCGTACCCCCCGCTTGCCAAAAAGAACCCGCGGGAGCGCCGGAAAATCACCCTATATCGGCATCCGCCAAACCGGCGACATATCATCCCTTATGGCCACTTTTCTTTCCACAGCATAAATTCGATCTTGCCAGGGACATCAAGATGCTCAGGAAAATCGGGAAAGGAAACTGACTTTCCGTCTCGTACGAAGATGGCAACATCAGTCCCGCTATTCGTTTCAGAATAATGTTCTCGCCTTACCTTCCCGCGACTGGAATCGAACACAAAGCGTGTCGAATTGATCCATGATGGTGAAATGAAGTTAAGACGATCAGAAATGTGCCAGACGCGACTCAAACGCACGCGGAAGGCTGCGGAGAAGTTGATGGGATCCGGAATGAAGATCGACAGATTGCGCACGCCCCTGTCGTCGAGCATTTCCAGGAGTCGATAAAGGACCAACTGGTGATCATTAGTGTTACGTAGCAGCGGAAATTGGTTGTAAAGTCTAAGCTTGCGCTGTCGAAGCTCTGCGATCTTTTCGGACACTTCGTCACAAATTTCGTATGGGTGCACGATGTGGAAGGTGATACGGAGGTTATGTTTCGCAAAGAGATCAATTTTCTCCGCAGTGAAAGCCTTCGGTTCATACACGATCGCCCTTGTATGAATTCGGATTGACTTCACCGATGGAACCGATCGAATTCCTTCAATGATTGCCTCCAGCCGTGATCCTGGCAGGATCAACGGATCTCCACCCGACAGGATCACCTCAGTGACTTCTGGTTGGCTACGAAGGTATTCGAGCAGATAACGCAGATCTGCATCTAGTTCAGATCGCCCGTCAATGGCGGCGTTCTCTCTAAGTACGTCCGTGCGGAAGCAATACTGGCAATTCCCAAAGCACCTCGAGGTGGTCAAGAAAAGCACGCGATCGGCGTACTTTCTGACGGCGGAGGTCTTATTGGCGGGGCCACACGCATTTGACCGGTCGTCGACGAAGTCCTTTACCTCGTTGGGGGCCCTCAATGAGATTCTGTCCCGCGTTGGAAAGGACACCCGGTGAAGCGGCCCCAGATGATTGCCTAGCGCCCCAACTTCTTCCTTGATCTTCCTTTCATAGAATGGCGTGACCTTCACGGGTAACAGGCCCTCCTCGATCGAGATGGCCCTGAATACCTCATTGATATGGAGCTGGTTCATATCAATCTCGTTCGATTGTTTCGGACTGAGACGTAGGCAATGAGGGCAGTCGATGCGATATAAGAAACAGAAGACGCGGCGCTGAATATGATCAACCCGGAGGGAATCAAAATCGCAGCAGCGAGCAACCACGCTGCCAATCCTCCTCGGAGCCTAACCAATGCAATCGCAGAAATCACGTAAACGGCAATAAAGTTCGTTCCGGCCAAGCTGAACATCATTTCAATATCGAGCAACCCAATCTTGTCGCAGACCACGATTACGATCAGTGATGCAGCCACGAAATAGACACTGTTGCGGGGCGCACCGTCGCGCAAGTATCCGAGGCTGGCAGGAAGGAAGCGTCGACCGGACAGGTAAAGAACAAGTCGTGAGACGGCCACAACTGACCCGAAGAGATTGGCAACGATCAGCGATACACCAAGCAAAGGAACCAGCCAGCCTGGTGCGAATGGCGCGACTTGCGCCGCAGCCTGAAATATTGGTGTATTGAAATTCGCCTTAATATCAGCGATATGCACGAGCGCCGCGCTGCCGACGTATGCACTACAAACCAGAACAAATGCGAAGAACATTGCTCGGCCAAAATTCTTAGGATTCCGAAAATCCGCGGACAAATGGGACGCGATTTCCCAACCCGTGAAGGAGAAGAAGATCAACGGGATCTGACTCGCAACCGACAAGAAATCTGAGGGGCGACTGAACCCAACACCGCTGGCTCGCACTGCTAGCACGATGAGGGCAACGAGAGCGCCTACCAGAAGGAATAACGACGATCCGCCCACCAGCCTCACGCCACTTGAGAGTGTCTCGCCGCCAGACAGGGCAAAGAAGGCAGCAAGCAAAATCAACAGCGCGGCAAGCAGATGAATATCCACGCTGGAGCCGGTTAATTTCTGTAAGTAGGCCGATCCCACAATTGCGATCGATGGCAAACCCAATAATGTCGCTCCAAGAAAGAGCAGTGCCACGAGCAACTCTGGGTACTGGCCGAAGGCAAGTTTTGCATAGTATGCAACCCCGCCAGTGTTCGGATATGCGCTACCGAGAACAACCATCGTTGTTAGGATCGGTACAGAGAGCAGCGAACATGCGAGCCAAGCGTAGATGCCATCCCGCCCGATTTTCTGGAACACAAGTCCTGGGAGCACGAGGATGCCGGACCCAAGGATTATTGTGACTATAAGCAATATCCCTGAGGCAAGTCCCAGGTGTCCCTTGAACTCACCTTGACTTTCATCTTTCACACCAGTCCTCGGAATGAGAAATAGGTTCTCTGTAGTAACCACACCGAGTCGTGCATCTGCGTACTACCGACAGTATGTCGCAAGCGGGCATCACCGCTGCGTCTCTCATTTGCAAGACCATTGACCCTGCTCAATCATTGTACGGCCACAAAAGCGAAGCGCGACCGGCCACATTGCCTGACACCCAAATTGGTCTCAAGATCCAGGTGGAGAGAAGGACGGAGGGAAGCCGTTGACATGCCGCCAGTCACTTGAAGTGCAGAGGGCACTCGAGTGGAGCGTCCTCATTGTTGTCGGGGATCATGTACTGCGGCCACTGCGCTTCCCCTAGAACGTACGATCCTAGCAATGGGCTGTGTGTGACATCATCATAGATGTCGATGCTGCGTCTGATCTTCGCTGTAATAGCTCTGCCTCGCTGATCGGCGGGAGCTGCAATGTCGAAGATCTTTCGCGGATTGATAACGAAGGCCAGTCCGGCTCCCATGTTCCTGCTTCTGCGAAGAACGTAGGCAGGATGACTTACATTCACGAAGAGTTCACATCCGTGAAAGCACATCGTCCACGTGTGGTGCGCAGGATCCTTGGCCACGTGCACAGGCCAAGGTCGCCGATCTTCATCGATGAGAAACTGCATCGCTTCTATGAAGACCTGTTTGAAGTGATCCGTGGTGGAGAGCGCGGCGACTGGCTCAAAAAGCACGAGGAGTGGGTGGTGGCCCTTAACATCGAGAGCGTCGATATCAATCTGTTCAATGTAAGTTCGTAAGCCGCAAGCTAGAATATCAAGCTCGTACCGTGATTTTCCGTAATCGTATGGAATGAGGAGAAAGCGCAACTTGCCGCGCTTGACCGCGCTCCGCCCGAAAAAACATGGAAATCCAGGACCGTTTTCGGCCACATTGTTGAACTTCGATAGAACATACGAGATCGCTGCGTGCCCCCACTGGAATTTATCAGTGAGGTTGGCAAGTTCTCCTTGATTGATTAGCATATTCTTTCCTCGGATTTAGGTGACAAGCATTGTTGGCGATCCCTGACGGATTGACGCGATGCGGCGTACACGTTTGCGACGACCGGCTCCGTTCTATCGGCCCCTACCGTGTTCCCGCGCAAAGAGCATCCCTCATAAAGCGTTGCCGGATGTCTCCAACTGGGCCCCCAATGCGCGGGGTCGGCTCGGGAGCGCAGCCACTGCTGACAACCGTATGTTCGGCGCGCCCGACCAAGGGATGAGTTGTTCTCAGTCCATGATACAGCGCGTTCGCGGATCGCCTTGCAGGCGTCGTGCCAAATGAGAAACTCATTTCAGAGCAATACGACCACTCCGACATCGCTATGTCGGATGTCCTACAGACGACACCGAGGCTCGCAACGGCGCGCGAGGCAGGGGGCATGGAGGGCGGTAAAGGAGGATGCGAATTCGCCGAGGACGTTCGCTTTGCGCGGGCACGGCGGTTGTTGCCCTATTGAACCAACTCGGCGGATTCAATGCGCCGCTTTCGGCGATGAGCCTTGCGTAGCGACTTTCCTGCGAATGGTCGCTCCCCTCTTTCGGCAGGAACAGGCATTTGTCATCAAGATGCTGCAGCATTTTTGCGGTGCAATCGAAGGTATCGCAAGGACGCTATTCGATATGGCATGGCTGCGGCAGTCGCTTGAAGAGCTTGCTTGTCCGCAGAGCGCGATAGCGGATCATCGCAGCGGACAATCGCTTCGCGAGCACACATTCAAACACATCTGCGGGCAACACGAACGAAGGAGAATATCTACGCGAGCGAACGGGTCCTGCCCCGGACGGATAGCTCTGTATTCGTGATTGACAACATATTTTTGTAGGCAGCCAAAGCACGTAACAGGCGCATCGCCATAAAATAACGCGGTGATCGCACCCCTATCTGCGTTGCCATCCGCGCGCATGTGATCGCCAAGCACCGCGACCGACCCGATCCCGCCGCCGAGTTCGCAACGCGATGCGCCCAAGATGCATGGCTCCGTGATGTTTGTGCCTCATGACACCACCTTCCTCCGACGACGCGCGCGGCCGCCGCTGTCAACGGTCCGCGATCGAGACGTCAACGCCATGGCATCCGCTTGCGGGCCAATAGGCTCCGCGGCGGTTCGAGGCTTGCGCAGTCGCGCGCTCCGTGCCGCAGCACTTGCCGCAGCGCTGCTCTGGCGTTCACCGAGCGCCGACAGGCCATCCCCACGCTCAAGCCTCTGCTCGAGGTCCGCCAATTCTGCCTTGCACTCGATTACAACCGATTGAGCGCGAAGGAGTGTTATCTTGAGCTCGTCTCGTCGCCTCAATATTTCTTCGAGCTCCCAATCGCCCTGCATCATCTTTCTTGTTATCTATGATTACCGATGCGTGTCCGGCGGTCAGCTTTAAGAACACAGGTTCGGCATCTCGCCGCCATGCGATACTTGTGCTTGAGCCTCAGGTTAACGGCCGCGCGGTCGATTGCCTCGTGGCATAACGTTTTGACTATGGTGCACACCATCTCTTTGAGCCCCGCCATTCGTCCATGCCTTGTACCGGGCAATTGGATAGCGGCCGACAAACTGAACGCCACCCGAAGATGAGAGACGTCGCGCGGCAGCTGCGCGCTTTGGACGCGAGCGCATCAGGACAGCTCTGACCGCGATCAATTGAGCAAGTCTCATCTGAATATGTCGATCAGGGTTGGACGACGATCATGATCGCGACGGATTTCGCCGCATCTTCAAGCAACCGGCATGCCAAAGACATTTGAGAGCTTTCTCGATGAAAGGACAGCTCTCGCCGCACTGTCTGGATGCAGACATCTTGTTGTCGCGCCTAAGCCAAGCGACGTCTTGAACGAGACAGTTCAACGTCGCAGCACGACGTCGATAGCCGCGATTACTGAAGAGAAACCTCCCTTGCAGCCAGAATGCTCTCACCAATTTCGGGTGGCGCGCTATCGAGTAGAACATTCTATCAATAGACATGACGCCGGTGATGCGAACGCGACCGCGGCGAGACGATCGTCTCAACAAAGCAAAAGATCGGTGTTTTGGAGAGCGCAATCCGGAGCCAACCTATTGAATGAGCAAGACAGTACAAGCAAGGTAGCATCACCGTGGCGTCACCAGCGTCCGTCGCGTGACCGGCGACTCGCCGCAACCGTGACGCCCGCGACACCGATAGCGCTCACGCAGCTTGGGCACGTCGCAATGATGGGCCAGCGAGCCGATCAAGCACCGCTGGCGCTGAGTGCGGAGGACGTTGCCCGTTTCCTGGAGGCTGTCCCGATCCTGCGCGACCGCATTGCGTTGGTGACGGCCTACGCTGCCGGGGCTACGGGTCGGCGAGGTCGGCCGCCTGACGCCAGCGCAATCGACAGCAAGCGCATGCTGATCCTGATGACGGCCCGCAAGGGCGGCAACGATCGCTACATGATGCTGTCGCTGCGGCTGCTCATCATCCTGCGATCCTATTGGTATCTTGCCAAACCGCGCCATTGGCTGTCTTCGGGATGCAATCTGGGCGATCTGGTGAGCGTTGCCACCTCCAGGAGACTTGCCGCAAAGCTTGGCAGCATGCCCGCCTCGATCAGCGGGTGATGGCACATGTTCTGCGGCACAGCTTTGCTACTCACCGTTATGGGCGCGGTACTGGTATCCGGCTCATCCAAGTACTTCTTAGGCATGCGCGACTGTCGTCGACGGAGCGATGCACGCAAGTCGCAACCAATCGGACGCACTAGCCAGAAGTCCGCTCGACGATCTCGACGCACGATTGAGATCTCGCCCAGGGCAGGTGCCGGGCGCACGTCCGCGTTCGAGGTGGCGGACTCTTCCCCCAGCGCGGCAATGCGCTCCGCGTCACCCACGCCGGGCACCTGAGCCGGTTCCAGCTACGCTTAATGGGGGTCGTCGAAGAGTGCTGGACTGCGGCGCGCTCGTGCCCGGCTCGCGCATCCTCAGGCGCAACCAAGCTCAACTCTAAAGATTTCGATCGCTTGCACTGAATGCGAAGGTCGACCGACTGTGCCGCGAGCTCCACCTTGAGCTCGTTGCTCAGTGCAACCACGCATGCCCCGAAGCGCCGCGGTCGAAAGCCACGCCAGCTCCTCCGGCGCGATCCGCTGCACTCAGCTCGATCTCGACCAGCCCGCAGGCCTTCGTCGGCCGCGCGCTGATGTCCAAAGGCCTCGCCGATGAAATACGCACGTCAGCTGCGCTGCGGCTCTCGACACCAATTTAGATCGGCACGAAGCTCGGCGTCTTGACCGCCGGCGCCGCAACCTGGCGGCGCCCTCCCGTGAGCAGTCCGGGCCGATGCCATTGCGCTGCGTCACCTCCGAAGCGTTCGCTCCCGCCTCAAAGCTCTGCGCCGACTATTGTTGGGTTTGTCGAGTTCGCAACAGGTGGTGTTTCGACCCTTGCTGTTTCGCGCTCACTTAAGTCTCTGAATAAAATGTAGAACGGTTTCAAGGGTGCCCATCGCAGCAGTCGGCACGAATCTTGATTTGGCAGGTGCCGCCCGAGCTCAACGAGCGATCATCTCATTCGAAGGAACAACAGTGAAGACCAACCTGTCAGCCATGGTGCATCCGAACAAACCGCATATACAGCGTCTGGCGCGCCGCTTTGGATAGAGACGGGAGCGGCCGACGAAGCTTTGTTGCTCCCTAGCTGCATGTCTACGCGCCTCGCGTAACTGCGAATTCCGGACGACGCTGAGCTACGCGCGTTTCTATTGGTCCCCCGAGCTGAGGCTATAAATTGAGAACGAAACAATTCGCAATGACGGCTACGGCCGTCGCGGCCTACGCGTTGCTCGCCATGCCCAGCCAGGCCATTGAAACTTATGATGTCAGGGATTCGAACGGTGTGCCGTTTATACGGGCGCGAATATTCGGTACCGGCGACGCCTCCTATTGTTGCGAAAATGCGGAGCCGGCGTCCCCAGTGCGGAATTTGTCGCAATGGGAAACAGATCAGGCGCTGGCCGGGATTCAGTATTGGGCTGAAATCATCAAGGTTGTCCCTGGTCAATCGCCGGCGATTATCAATATCGTCGCAGACCATACTGACAACGCGTCTGGCTTTTCTGCTTATCAGGGAGTCGTCACGAAGGTGCAGGCGGCACTCACCGGTCAGGATCCGGGCGAGCTTGACGATGGCGCGCATGGCGGGATTGGAATCGGGCAGATGGGGTTTTCATCCGCGGCATATATCCCGTCTCAAGTGTCGATGACACCGAGTACTAATCTACCAGCGGTCGTAGTGCACGAGATGGCACATGCGTTGGGCATGCTGGGTGACATTACTAACTGGGTGTCTTTTTCCAAAACGATAGATGGGTGGATGAGTCATTGGTACGATGACAATGGCAAACAGGCTCAGCCGGGGCAGACGGTTTATTGTTCCCGATGCTTGAACCCGCCAGCTGCCGACGTTTTCGACCTCCGGCGCGATCAAGGCTATTTCGGTGGGAGGCACGTGAGCGAAGTGCTCGCCGGCGCCATGCCAGGTGTTCCGCTGCGATCGACGAGTGGCATGTCGCATATCGAGCTCAACAACAGTTTGATGAGCCATCAGAAATACCGGAACTACACCAATCTGATGGAGGCGGAGCTCGCAGCGCTCCAGGATCTCGGCTACACCATCGATCGGCGCAATTTCTTCGGCTACTCACTGTACGGCAGCGGCCGGACTCTGGTGAACGACAACCCCTTCCTCAGCCGCAACGCCGGTGGTACCGCCTACCTTCCGAATACCTACAATACGGCCATGCTTGGGCCGGGATTGCACGTGTATGGCAGCAATAATGCGGTGGTTCAGCGCGCCGACCTGCTCTCACGCGGCGTGGGCGGTGCCGGCATCCGCGTTGACGGCGGAAACAATTCAATAACGATCCTGCCCGGGACTCGCGTCTATGCGGACGGCGCCAATGGGCGCGCCGTCATGTTCATCTACGGCAAGGATCACACATTTACTCAGCGTGGTGACGTGCAGGCGTCGGCAACCATGGCATCGCCGCAAGCTTCGATTTCGGCAACAACGTGCTAGGGAATCGCTTCGAGTATCGTGGCTCGTACATTCACACAGCGCGCAATGAACCGGCCCCAATCCTCGATGAAATCAATGGTCCGCTGGTCAGCACGTTCGACCTGACCGGACGTCTGGCTGGCAACCATGCGGCGATGTACATGTCGAACAACGCTTATGTGGGCCAGATCAATGTGATGCGTGGGGCGGTGCTGTCAGGCGACATCCGTTCAGATTACGCCCAGGTTGATGGAAACGGTGCGCCGCGGCTGACAAAGCTGACGTTCGGCATGACGCCGGATGCGGGTGGTCACTCTACAGGGCAACCAGACCCAAGCTTTGCATTTCGCTATGATGGCAATATCGTCGGACACACCAATCTGTCCTTGCAATTGTTGGGCGGCAGCTCTTTTTTTACCGGACATCACGAAGTCTACGACGCGAATGTCTCGCAAGATGCAACGCTGACTGGCAATGGCAGTTACCTGCTCAACACCGGTGGCCGTTTCATCAATAGCGGCACGTTCGCGCCGCTAATCAATGGCCGTGACAACAGCATAACGGTGAAAGGCGACCTCTTGCAGACCTCTAGCGGCCGCTTGCAAGTCGCACTGAACGATACCGGCGCATTCAGCCGACTCGTGGTGAACGGCAATGCAACTGTCAGTGGTACGTTCGCGATCGCGCCACAGCGTGGTTGGTATGGCAGCGGTTTCGGGTTTGCATCCAATCAGTGGTTGAACGCCACAGCTCTCACCGGTTCATTCACGAACGTGGCGACATCTCTTCAATCACCTACCCTGACAGCCGTGGCCGCGGCTCAGGGCAACAATACGTACGCTGTGACGTTCTCGCGCCCACCCGACGCTTACTCTCGCTATGCCGCCGATGCCAACAGCCGCCAGGTGGGAGCGGCACTTGATCAAGTCGCGGGCAACGCTGCTTTAGGGTTGCACACCCTCGTCGGAGCACTCGACTTCTCCGCGCCGGACGGTACAGGGGTTACATCTGCGCTGGGTCAGCTTTCGCCAGCGGCCTATGCGTCGGCCACAGCCGAGCAGGTCAACAACAGCTTCTATGCCCGTTCGGCGGTCTACAATCGTCTGAAGCAGGCTTTCGGCGGCGCGCCATCCCACCCGATTGCGGTGATGACTTATGGGTCTGAGCAGGCTACCGGCAAATCCGGCACCGCTGTCGGTTCGATCGGACAGACGCCTCCCGGCGCTCCATCCGATGACTTGCTGCGTTACGCGGCGTGGGGCTTCGCCTTTGGTGGCTGGTCAACGCAATCAGGTGAGAGCAATGCCGCCAAGACCAAATCCACCATTGGCGGTTTCCTAACTGGTATCGATACGGCCGTCGATGACGACTGGCGTTTCGGCGTTCTTGCAGGCTACAGCCGCTCTACCTTAATGGCTAATTTTCCTCGGTCGTCCGGCAGCAGCGAGGACTACACTGTCGGTACCTACGGCGGCACCGAGTGGGCTGTGCCAAAAGGAGCTATCGCGCTCCGCTCAGGCCTGGCCTTCACATGGCACGATCTGCAGATGACCCGCAACGTTGCCTTCCCGGGCTTCAGCGACAATCTGAGCTCCGATTACGATGCACGCACCTTCCAGATCTTCGGAGAGCTGGGCTACAAGGCTCACGTCAGCGACCATTCCTTGGTCGAGCCCTACGCCAATCTCGCCTATGTTCGGGGCAACACAGACGGTTTTAGCGAGAAGGGATGGAGCGGAGCGACACTTGATATGCGCGCCGACACAATAGAAACCACCCTCTCCACCCTCGGCATCCGAGTCACTAACAGCCTTCAGCTTGGGCACGTAGCCTCGACAGTACGAACCGACCTTGGCTGGCGCCATGCCTTTGCGGACTACATTCCACTGTCAACAGGCAGCTTCGCTGCCGGTTCTAGCGCCTTTGCAGCTTCTGGCCTATCCATTGGCAGGGACTTGGCACTCGTAGAAACCGGTGTGGACTTCCAGCTCTCCAGCAACACAACCCTTGGCGTCGCCTATCAGGGTCAGTTCGGCTCAGGCGTCGCACAGAACAGCCTCCACGCCAACTTCAATGTGAAGTTCTGAGGACGCCGGAGGCGAGAGCTTTTGGAGGACCGGGTGTCCGGATCGACCCGGAATCCGAAGAGATCGAGAAGAAGTATAGGGCTATCATCGAGGGGTAACCCACAGATTGTCAAGGATCGACAGCGTCACGTCCCGGCGCTTGAATCGGTCTTGCACGGCTGCGCAGTCAGGTTCGGCGAGGCGCCGATGCCGCGTGCCGGCTGCCGGGGCCGCACTTGGCGAATAGCGAATAGCCCCGCTTCCAGGACCGCGTCGGTGACATCGTCCGGCAGTCCCGTGCAACTCCGAGGCAGTTTGCAGTTGCCCGCGGCAATTAGCCAGTCATGTCCAACGGTGCACTAAAAGACTGGGTGGCACTTGGAGTAAGATCAGACTCGACCGATAGTTTCGGCTCGATATGACAATTGCATTCGCGCGTTCTGTGCGAGACCGAACAACATTGTCGGCGAGACTTCAAACAGCACAGCCTCCACGCACGCTGATTGTCGCGCAAGCCTGTGACGTTGGATAGCTTGTCAGCGCCATCGTGACTCGCATCAATGCAAGGCGCGAGCGAAATCACAAAAGCTCGCCGGATGAACAAATGGTCAAGAGCCTGGAGCAAATGGCGTCAGGTACGATGCTTGAGGACGAGAAAAGCATGCCAAGTGAGGCCGGGTGCACTGGCGGGTTACGGGTCGGGGTCGTTGGTCTGGGACATGGCTTCGTGATGGCGCAGCAGGTTCTCGCGACCAGAAAGGCGATGCTGGCCGGATTATGCGTTAAAGATCCGTCCAAACACGCTCAAAAGGCCGAATACCTTGGAGCTCCAGTCTATAACTCTATCGCGGCTTTGCTTGACAATGCCAGGCCGGACGGCGTCATCGTCGCAGCCTCGACTGACAGCCTGGTTGAGATGGCCGAGCGATGCATTGAACGAGGCGTTCCTGTCCTGCTCGAGAAACCAGGAGCTCGAGACGTGACGGAGATTGGACGCCTACAATCAGCCGTCAAATTGCGTCGAACGCCGGTGCTTGTCGGATATCACCGCAGATTCTCAAATCAAATTGGATGGCTGAAGCGCGCCATCGACGAAAAGATCGTAGGATCAATCAACCGCGCCGTTGCGCTTTGGCTGGTACGCAAGCCAGACGATTATTTTGGTTCCTGGCGCGTTGAACCGTCTGCTGGTGGCGGCATGATGATGATCAACATCGTGCACGAGATAGATACGTTTCAGCATCTTCTTGGTCCGATCTGCGAGGTGAGCGCTGTCGGTCAGGAGACGATACGTACTCGGGATGAACTCGATCATTCATGTACGATCACGGCCAAAATCGAGAACAGGATGGGCGGCGCCTGTCACCTCACCTTTATCCACTCTGACCTAAGCCCCTCACCGTTCAGCTATGAGAACGACGCTGCAGAGAACGGCGTCTTTCACAGATACCCCAAGGACTGTTACCTCCTGTTCGGAGCAACCGGCACGATTTGCTTTCCATCGGGAGAGATCTGGTCGACCAAGCGGCCCGGTAAGGGATGGACGGAGCGGCTTGAACACTCGATCTTTGCAGACGTGACCGACAATGCTTCGTGCAATCCTCTTTTACGCGAGGTCGAGCACTTTCTTGCCGTGATCGAGGGACAGTGCAATCCGGCAATTACCCTGGAAGACGCCGCGTCGACATTGTCTGTCATACAGGCAATCAAAGACTCCATGTCGTTGGGTCGACCCGTTGCTCCGCGTGCCTGCCTCGCGCCAACCGGCACACGCTCGAATGGAGGCGGTGTCCTTGCGGGTCGCCGCGGCAAAGGAGGGTAACAGGATGCATTCCGCGTTTGAGGGCAAGACCGTGGTCGTGACTGGAGGCACGCAAGGAATAGGCGGCGCCATCACATCGCTTTTTCTGGAACAGGGGGCCAATGTGTGCGCTTTCTTTCATAGTGACGAGCAGGCTGCCAAGCAGCTGCGCGAACATGTTGGGGAGCACCGCGATCGGCTCCTGACGCTTCGCGTGGATGTTTCTGATTACCATGCGGTGAGTTCTGCGTTCGACATGCTCAGGGTCCGTTGGGGAAATGCAAATATCCTGGTCAACAATGCCGGGGTCCATTGCCCGGTCAGCCCGTTCGAACAGCATGACAATCAGACCTGGAGTGACGTCTTCTCGACCAACGTGTTTGGAGTTGTATTCGCGACCAAAATTGTCATTCCCGCCATGAAAGAAGCACGCTGGGGTCGCATCATCAACATTTCTTCGATAGCCGCGACAGAAGGCTTGCCCAATGGCAGCCCCTATGCGGCAAGCAAGGCAAGCTTGCTCGGGCTTACGCGCAGCCTGGCAAAGGAAGTCGCCTCCTACGCCATAACGGTCAATGCGCTCTTGCCTGGGATGACGGAAACGCGAATGGCCGATGCGTTGCCGCGTGACGCTTACGACCGCATCCTATCAACGATCCCGATCGGCCGAATTGCGACGTCGATGGAAGTCGCCTCCTTGGTCGGGTTTCTCGCGAGCGATGCGGCAAACTATGTCTCCGGTTCACTGATCCATGTGTCGGGCGGGCGCTAATGGCCCAGCGCCGATGGACGCTCTCAAAGCGCGATCGAGCGCGACGGGATGGCTCGGACATATTTATCGAGAAACCATTCAGCCAAGCAGATGCAACCGCATTTGGCTTGCCTGGAACAAAAACGGAGATTTCTTAATGCTCGCTAACCGGCAGGTTGCAATCGTCACGGGCGGTTCTGGCAATATCGGACAAAGTATCGTGCACGCATTGTCGGATCAGGGCTATCGCACAGCCGTTTTCGATCGACGTCCCCCATCGCGGGATCGTTCCTCCGATGAGGTGATCTACTTGCCGGGAGATGCTTGCAGAGAAGATCAGGTCAACGGGGCCTTCGCGCAACTGTTTGATCGGGAGGGCAGACTTGATCTATTGGTCAACGCGGCAGGAATCTCGCCCAAGCGAGAGGGCTCAACAAGAGCACGGCTTTGGGATCTGACCCTTGATGAGTGGACCAATGTGATCAACGTCAATCTGAACGGCGTGTTCTTGACCTGCAAGGCCGCAAGCGAGTATTTCCGTCGGCAGCGCTCGGGTCATATCGTCAACATCGGCTCAGTGATGGGCTTCATTGGAGCCACAAGCGCGACGTCAAACAGGTTTCCGTACAGCAATTCCGGTATCCATTATTGCGCATCAAAAGCTGCGGTCCATAACCTCACCAAATCACTGGCGCGCGAGCTTGCAGAGTTCAATATCAGGGTCAATTGCATCGCGCCTGGCGGAGTAGAGGGAGGAATGCTTCGCCTGCAGGAGGAACAGCAGCAATCGCTCCTACGCCAGGTGCCTTTAAACAGCTTCTGTCAGGCTCGCGATATCGCCGAGCTCGTGCTCTTCCTCGCCTCCGACACCAAGAGCCGGATGATCACAGGCCACACCATAACGGTGGATGGCGGCTGGAACATGCGTTAGTCGGCCTGCGTGTCGTCACGGCCGTCGAGCAGTTGCATAACGGCCGTCGATATTTTGACGCCCGTCAATCCAAAGCTGTCGAGCGCGTCCTCATAGGACAGATTGTTTTGATATCTCGAGGAACCAGAGAGCGGCAAATGTCTGACGTGATCCAGGCGATGCCGTACGAGCAACTCCGAAACAATGCTGGCTAGCCCGCCGACCTTCCCATGTTCTTCGACAGTGACGAGTACGTCTGTTTCTTTGAGCACTGTCAGAAAGCTGGTTTCGTCAAACGGCCACAGACGGATTGCATTGAGAAGGCTGCAGCTGATCCCTTTGTCATTTAGCAAATCAGCGGCGTCGATAGCGCCGAGAAGGCAGCGGCCCATGCTCAGAATTGTCACGCGGTGGCCCCGCCTTAAGATCTGCAGCCTGCCGAGTTCCAAGCTCTCTCCACCATGCGCCCTCATCCTGGCCGGCAAGAACGGGTTCTCCACGCGTAGGTAAGCAAATCCCCGTTCGGCAAAGAGGAGATCGACGACGTTGCGCATGTCGAGCTCGCTGCTTGGGCAGTAAATGGATACATTGTCCAAGCTGCGCATGATCGAGATATCTTCGTGGGGAACATGGGTATGCCCCTGGAAGGTGTAGTAGAGGCCGGACCACAGGCCGACGATCTTAACGTCGTAGTTCTCATGGGACAGAACTGTGCGGATCTGCTCATAAGCCCTCATGGTGACGAACGATGCGATGCCGACAATGAATACTTTGTGGCCGCAGCTGGCCAGTCCGGCAGCGACGCCGGCCGCGCACTGCTCCATCACCCCAAGGTCTAGGAAGTAAGCCGGATACTCTGCCTCGATTTGCTCGACATGCGATGATGTCTTCGAATCAACGGAAATGAGGGTGAAGGCGTGTTCTTCCCTTGCTTTTCCGATGAGCGCGGCTGCGAACGCGGAACGAAGATCAACAGATTGGCTCGACACGGCTAGGCGTGGCTCCTTACTGGACTTGACAGGCTTCTGGCCATAAGCACCGACTGTTGCGGTGACGGCGCAATGGAGGGCGCAACTGGATCTGCTTTGCGGCGGACACCGGGATGAGCTGCTGTCGACGATGCCAGCCGCGGGACGTCTCGTTGCACCACATCGGCCCGTCTATTCCGTCAGCCAGCCATTCGCCGGCGAGGCTCACTCTCGACATTGCAGGTCGACGAGCTAGGCCAACCTGATCCGCAGGTCACGGCGGTTATTGACCGCCAGCGCACCGGCACGCCTCCACCTCTTTGATCGCCATCTCGTACTCCGCCTCAGATGGAACGCGGTAATGCCAATCCAAGCAATTCTCCATGAAGGATACGCCCCGCCCCTTGGTCGTGTGCGCAATCAAGATCTGTGGAGATGTCGACGTTTCAGCGTTGGCCCTGGCAAGATCGAGCGCGCGCAAGATGTTCGATGGCGAGTGTCCGTCGGTTTCCTGCACATTCCAACCGAACGATTTCCATTTCTCAGCCAGGGGCTCAAGGGCCATGATCGATTCGGTTGGGCCGTCAATCTGAAGTCGATTTCGGTTGATGATGACCAGAAGATTGCTCAGCTTGAGGTGGCTGCCCGCCAGGGCTGCCTCCCAGATGGATCCTTCGTTCATTTCCCCGTCGCCGATAAGCACGACGGTTAAGTAGGATTGACCATATCGTCTTGCGGACAGCGCCGTTCCGATTCCAAACGCGATCCCGTGCCCTAAAGATCCACCCGTCATCTCCACGCCGGGTATCCGGGTGGTTGGAAACATCGTCAGTTCAGAACCAGGCGCGAGAAACCGCTCCAGCGAACATGGCGGCAAGAACCCGCGAAGCTGCATGACGGCAAAGAGCGCCACAGCTCCTTGGCAAGAGCTCAAAATGAAGCGATCTCTGTTGGGATCGTCTGGTTTCAGCGGATCGATGCGCAGAAATCGATAAAACAGGCAATAGAGGATTTCGATCAACGAAAGCGATGAGCCAATGTGTCCACCGCCGCTTTTTTGGACTGCGCTTAGCGTGCAAGCACGAAGTGAACGGCAGAGCAATTCGTCGGCTCTATGCATTTCCGCCGCCGACGCGAGCTTCGATAGGCCTTTGGTGGGCGTGATCTCCTCCATAAGATTCAAAGCCCGACAAGGGTGCTGCATGCGAAATATCGTGCTGAGATGGGGTGGCGTGGCCTCGTTGGTTAGCTTGACGGACTTCCTCTCGTCGAACTGAGCAACACCTTGCCGTCCATGCTGTGCCGTGCGCCAGGGTCCGCCACGATGAACCTGTCAATATCTCGCTCACTGGACGTCGCACGCTCTGTCAACTGGCGTCATTGCCGGGCCCATAATGTTCAGACATTGCATTGGCAATGAGTTCATCCCCCCCTTACAATCATGATCTAAACGCTCTCAAGCTGCTTCAACACCACCACTTCCGGTTTCTCGCACGAGCGCCGAAATCATCGACCCGCATTTCGCTCTGCGGCTCGAGCATCGGTCAGTGCCAGCGCACGGCTCCATCTCATGGAAGAGCTCGCCGCCGGCAAGTGCCTGGGCGCTCTTTGCTTCCCTCAAGGACCGACGCCGCCGCGCGCGCAACAATGACGCGCTCGAGTCACATGACAACGCCTCGATCCATGAAGCTGCCTTCAACGGATTGATCAACTGAGATCGAGCAAGTTCCATCAGAAATCCAACGTCAGTGATCGGTTGGGACTGTCTGGGTCATAACGGCTCCATCAGGGGATGTCGGAGCAATCGGCATGCCGCAAAAGACACTGTCAGAAGCCTGCCTGAGAGGGCAGCATCACGTCCCTCGCCCGAAGATTGGGCGTCCATTGTCGGACTCCTGACACACATAGTGTCTTTACCTCGACGCCGTTTGGACAAGACGAGATGAATCGCCAAGTCAAGAAAGTCGTCTTTGGTGACGAGCTCGAACGTCCTCAAGGCTGGCCGGTGGCGTCTCACGACTGGAGCGCCCGCAGCTCAAATGTGGCGGTTGCGCTTGCGCGCTTGCTGACCAGCGGGATCGTCGCTCGACAGGAGATCCCGCTCATGCGAGACTGTTGATGAAATCCGTCCGGGCCGTTGCCGTCGCTCGCCAAGGTCTAGCTCCTGTGTCGATCGAAAGATTTGATTGTCGCGCCGATCGTGATCGCGGCCGTCCGCTCGTCCAAGACTTCGACACCTGTCAACGGCTCCGCGAGCCATCTTGTCGTCCTGAGCCAACATCGGCTGACGCGCGTGCTCCGCAACGACACTTGCCGCGACGGCATCTTCAGGTCACGGGCACAGCCTGGCGCTGCTGGTCGGTGCAAGCTCAACGCAGGAGAACCCGACGGCGGGCTGCGCGCCGGCACTCGCGAAGAACCGTAGCCCGTCCTTCAGCGAACTGCGGGCTCAGTTCGCAAGCGGAGGCTTGATGCGCAAGATCATTGACGGCTCGACGCAGCTCCTTGGTATTGTTGGGGATCCGATTGAGCAGGTGCGCGCGCCTGAAGTCTGGAGCGCTCTGTTTCGCGCAAATGGCTTCAATGCGGTCTGCGTCCCGCTCCATGTCAAGCCTGCCGAGCTGAAGACCGCCCTCAGGAGTCTGCAAACGATCCGGAACCTGGCCGGTCTGATCGTTACGATCCCGCACAAGCTGGCGGCTGTGCACCATGCGGACATCCATACAGACCGGGCACGTCGGGTGCAGTCTGTGAACGTCATGCGGCGGGACGACCAAGGCCGCTGGCATGCAGACATTCTCGACGGCGTCGGGTTCGTCAGGGGATTGCTGGGCGCCGGTCAACGCATTGAGGGACGTCGTGCGCTCATCGTTGGCGCGGGAGGAGCTGGCACTGCGATCGCCTTCGCTATTGCAGAGGCGGCGGCGGCCTCTGTCCATGTCGCGGACATCGTGACAGATCGCGCGCGCGCTCTCGCGAGCCGACTTCAGGCAGCCGGAATCCCGTCCGGGATTTCGGCAGCATCGGCGCGAGGATACGATCTCATTGTGAATGCCAGTCCGATCGGGATGAAACCGGATGATCCGATCTCGATCGACTGCACTGATCTGGTGTCTTGGGCATTGGTCGGGGACGTTGTCGTTCATCCCCAGATGACCCCGCTGCTGCTTACCGCACAAGCGCGCGGCTGCTACGTGCAGCCGGGCGTCGTGATGATGGACAACCAACTCACCGAGATGCGCGAATTCTTTGGTTTTTCTCAAGGAGACTACAGCCCTACGGCGGTCACGAGGGCGATGGCCATATAGGCCTTGGGCACGCCAACTTGCCCCGCTCGAGGTCGAAGGGAGCGGCGGACCCGTGTGTTGGCGATGGATCGCTGAGCACGTGGCACCAGGGTCCTTGGTTACTTGCGTCTTTTTGCGTTCAGCCGGTGAATATCCCGAACCTGATCGGTGCTCATCGGAGCTTTTGCCAACGCGATCGCCAAACTCGTCCAAGGCGAAGATACCAACGACCTCGAGGTTCCAGCTGATCGGGCCGGCCGAGCAGCCGCAGACGTCGCATGAACACGTTGATGAGGTCTAGGTGCGGTCACGGCGCATTGTGGTGGCCGCACGCTCCGTGATGCCACCGCCGGCCGAGCAATGTCGAGTGACATTGTCCGATCTACGACGATCCCGGATATCGGACATTGGCCGTTGCGGACGACTTTGTTGCGTTTGCACCTTGGCATGACGAATGCATACAGCAGATCGGACACGTGCCGCTCAGAGCGCAGAACGGCGACGGAGGCCATGAAACGTTCATGTTAATCGAGCAGCGAACGAACCGGGGCGGTCACGATACAGGGAGCAGTTCGTCGGGTGGGATTTACCGATCTTCGAGACGAATACCGGCGTCGGCGGCGCTTGCGTTTTCATCGGCTGTCTTCGCCTTGAGAGCAACCAGAACCGCCCATCCAGATGTCCGCAAGTGCGCAGTGTGATTCTGCCCAGCTCGAGCCAACGTTCGCGGTCGCGTCATGCGCAAGAAGGCCGGAGCGGCCCTCCCCAAGAAGACATCGACGCTGCCGCACGTGATTGGCGGCGCTCAATTCCAGTATTCCGGTATCGACATACAAACAGGAGGGATCATGTACAAGTACGGCGCCTTGATGCTTGCGCTGTTGGCTCCGCAGGACTCGGCAGCCGCGCGGACTCTGCCCGAGGACATCGCTAAACCACCGCTGGCGCTATCCGATTACGAGCGAGCGCTCACGATCGGCGCTCGCTATGGCCGGCTCACCGTGAATATCCCCGACGAACCGTTCTGGCTCCGCGAGGGCGAGGCGTTCGTCTACCGACGGACAACCCAAGGCAAGCAGCAGTTCATGCTGGTGAATGCGGCAACTGGCGTAAAGCAGCCGGCTTTTGATCAGGCCCGCCTCGCGAAGGCTCTGAACAGGGCGAGCCACAAGAACTATAAGGCTGACGACCTGCCCTTCGCCCGTTTCGAGCTGACCGACAATAAGGTCGACTTCAGCATTGAAAATATCCGGTGGAGCTGCGACCTTGTAAGCTACGCCTGCACACGAAACGCATCGCGCCTGGACGCCGATCAGCAGAGCTACTACGACCACACGCCGCCCGCGGAGAATGATCCGCACAAGGCAAGCGTATCGCCTGACGGCAAATGGCTGGCCTATACCAGGAACTACAATATTGTCCTGCGCAGCAAGGACGGCTTGCAGGACATTCCACTGACCTTTGACGGATCCGAAGGCGACTACTATGCCGTCTCAACGCTGAAATGGTCTCCAGATTCACGTCACCTCGCGGCTTACCGCATCCGTTCGGGCCACAAGCGAGAGATCCATTACGTGGAGTCATCGCCGAGGGATCAGCTTCAACCCAGACATTCGACGATGCTGTATCCGAAGCCAGGTGATGCCCTGGCACTGCCCCAGCCGGTGCTGTTTGACATCGTCAGCCAGCGCGAGATCCCAATCGATAATACCCTGTTTCCAAATCCCTATGAACTTTCGCCGATCCAATGGTGGGAGGACGGGCGCGGCTTCACCTTCGACTACAATCAACGTGGGCATCAGCTCTATCGACTTGTCGCGGTAGACGCCGCCACGGGCCACGTGCGCTCTCTGATTGATGAGGTCAGCCAAACCTTTGTCGACTACCATCCTCTGGTGAACCAGCCGCATAGTGGAAAGATCTTCCGCTACGACGTTGACGACGGAAACGAGATCATCTGGGCCTCCGAGCGCGATGGATACGAGCATCTCTATTTGTTCAACGGCCGGACCGGCGAACTCAAAAACCAGATCACCAAAGGAGATTGGGTGGTCCGCGCGGTCTATCATGTCGATCCGATCAAGCGCCAGATCTGGTTTGGCGCCAGCGGGATGAACCCAGGGGAGGATCCCTACTACGTCCACGCCTATCGCATCGATTTCGATGGGAAGGGCCTGACTGCGCTCACGCCTGAGCAGGCCAATCATCACATCGAATTCTCGCCTGACGGCCGCTACTATGTCGACCTATGGTCCCGCATCGACGTCGCGCCGCACATGGTGCTGTATCGCGCCAGCGATAATGCCAAACTGATGGATGTCGAGAGTGCCGACATCGCCGAACTCAGCGCTGCCGGCTGGCAGCCGCCGCTCAGCTTCCATGCCAAGGGGCGCGACGGCAAGACCGATATATGGGGCATCATTCACCTGCCGGCCAACTTCGATCCAAACAAGAGATATCCGGTCGTGGAGCGGATCTATGCCGGCCCGCAGGGCTCTTTCGTTCCGAAATCCTTCTCGACGTGGGTCGAGCCGCTCACCGAGCTGGGATTTGTCGTCGTCCAGATCGATGGCATGGGGACGAACAACCGCTCGCGCGCCTTCCATGATATCGCCTGGAAGAACCTGAAGGACGCAGGCCTTCCCGACCGCATCCTCTGGCACAAGGCGGCGAGCGCGAAGTATCCGTGGTACGATATCTCCAACGTCGGCATTTTTGGCACGTCCGCCGGCGGCCAGAATGCAGTGAGCGCGCTGCTCTTCCATCCTGATTTTTACAAGGTGGCCGTGGCCAACAGTGGCAACTACGACAACCGGATGGACAAGATCTGGTGGAACGAGCAGTGGATGGGTTGGCCGGTCGGCATCGAATATTCGCAATCCTCCGCCATCGACAACGCCCACAGGCTGCAGGGCAAGCTGTTGCTCATTGTCGGCGAAATGGACCGCAACGTCGATCCGTCCTCCACCTTCCAGCTTGCCGATCGGCTCATCAGGGCGGGAAAATACTTCGACATGCTTTATGTGCCCGGCGCCGATCACGGAACGCCCGGCCGTTATACCCAGCTCAAGCTCCTAGACTACTTCGTTCGTAACATACTTGGGCAGGTCCCGCCGAACTGGAATGCCGCATCGATCGAGCTGCCGAAGAGCGAACCAGGCCTTGATGGCATGAAGGCGCTTCTGCAATCATGTCCGAGGCCGTGACGCTTCGCATCAAGCGCCTTCGCGAAATCGGGATCCTTGTCAGCGTCTGAAAGCGAAAGCCAGTTGGATCAAGTACGCGAGATCGGTGGGCATTGCTCTTTACGCCCCGGTGACTTGCCGCAACCCGCCTAACCCGGCTTTAAATTCGCTTTGGCCAAAGGACCAGAGCATGAAGCGCAGCCGCTTTGTGGAAGGACAGATCACCGCAATCGCGGTCCGGCGATTGCGGTGCCGGTCATGCCAACGGCGATCGCCGCGATCATCGCCGTATCGATCGCGACGCCGACGATCATCATGCTGGCGCTGATGCTGCCGGCACTGACCTGCTTCGCCGAAAACTAGGTTCTCTTTAGTAGACGTTGGCAGTCATTGGCTCGTTTACGCAGCAAGGTTGACAATCGCCCGACGACGGCGTTAATCTAACCCCTCCTGGTGAGCGCGCGCGTGAATATCCGCCACGCGGTCGGGAATCTGTTCGGCCATGGAAACCAGGCTTGCAATAAGCTCGTCCGCATCAACGCGCGTTTCGCGCGCAAATTTCTGCCATTGACGCACACCAATTTGGTCGAGCTTGTATTCGCCCCCGACCTTCATGGCGAGCTTGACTTTTCGCTGGTCAATGCGGTCGTAGGTAAGAATGCTCGCTATATCGTACAGCGGTGCGAGACGGACGTGAGGGCCGCTCGCCAGAAGCAAGGAATAGTTCTTGGCATGGGCGTCGGAGCCTCCAATGAGCCAGTTGAAGCCCAAAGCCCTGGCGAACGTCTCAAGGTCAGCCGCGCGGTCCGTCGAGCGAGTGCGTAAGAGCTCAATCACATCTGCAGGCGTTGGTCCGCCCTCGTTCTGGTATTTCCTGGTCGGCAGGATGCCCATGGCCAGGCAGATATCTTCCTGGTGTACCCGGATGATGTCGTTCCCACTGGCTTGCCGGTCGTAGCGTTCAACAACGATCGCGACTTCCTTTTCGAACCGCATCACCCTAGATTCGGCGGCGGGCAGCGCGAGTTCGCGTGCAAGTTGCAGGCAGATGTGCTCATTCTCGGCGTGGCCATCGAAGTGGCTCGTCGGCGGCTTCAGCTAGCTTGATCGGGAAAGCCAAAAGCTGCCGGCGCTCCCGCGACCGGGACGAGTCCGTCGAGGAGGCCCATGCGTTTCAAGCCGAGCGGCGCGGAAATGCCGGACCAGCCGATTGCCGAGTTCGTTCAGCGCAGTCGAATTCGTGCCCCGCGTCGCAAGACCTTCAGCCGCAAACGGGGTAGCTATGGCCTGAGACACGATGCGGAGCGCACGACAGTCGGCTATGTGCGAACGACATGTTACTCGCGGCCATACTGACCGTGGGTTTTTGCGGCCGCGCCTCCCTATTCGGCTTCGCCGGGCGCTCCCCTTCGATATCGCCCCCAATGCGGCATAAGCGGCCCGAAGAGTAGCTAACAGTTCCCGGTTTCAACAGTTGCGTCATATTTCGCTCAAGTTGTTGAAGCCAGATCCCGAATGATAAATACGGTTTCAACAGTGAGGACCAAGCCAAGAACCTAATGTTGAAACCGTGTATTTTCAAGAACTTAATAACGATCAGCGCCGCGAGATGGTGAACAGCCTGCAACGGTTTCAGGCCCTGCGAGACGCTAAGGGAATCCATGCCGCGCATCGCGGTTCCCTGACCTGGATGAAGTCCAAAGGCCACGAATACCTCGTCCGCAGCTATTACGACAAAGCATGCCGCCGAAAGCAAAGTTCCCTCGGGGCGCGGTCTCCCGGAACCGAAAAGATGAAGGCCGACTTTGAGGCCAAGCGTGCTGCGGCGGAAGACAGATTGAAGAATTTGCGCGATACGATGGAGCGCCAAGCCGCGGTCAATCGCGCGCTCGGCCTCGGTCGCGTACCGCTGATCGGAGCCCGGATTATGCGCGCCCTCGATGGCTTCGGGGTGCTGGGTTCGGGCATTCGGATTCTCGGAACGAACGCGATGTACGGTTATGAGGCCCCCTCCGGCGTCAGGATCGATTCAGGCCTGGCTACGACGGAACATATCGACCTTCTGTTCGACGCGCGTGGCGGACTTACGTTCGTGGGAGATGACGACGTCTCCGAATCTTCACTGCTGAGAATACTTCAGCGCGTCGACACCAGCTTCGAACGCGCCAAGCAGCCATGTCGAGCTGTGAACCGGGATGGCTATCTCGTCGATCTGATCAAGCCCATGCAGAGTCGTCCTTGGAAGGAGGTTCCGGGCAAGATCGGCGCGGACCCCGAAGTTCCTTCTGCCATTCAAATCGAAGGACTCGATTGGCTACATAATTCTCCGGGTTTCGAGGCGGTCGCAATCGACGAAAAGGGCGAGCCGGTTCGCATCGCCGCTCCAGATCCGCGGGCCTGGGCCGCCCATAAGCTTTGGTTGTCCGGTCGCGCGAACAGGGAGCCACTGAAGCGCCAACGAGATGCAGCACAGGCGGAAGCCGTGGGCGCTCTGGTCGCGAACTATCTGACCCACCTGCCCTTCGACACAGAGCAGCTAAGGATGCTACCGAAAGAATTGGTAGACAGCGCGGCGCGACTTTTCGTTCAGAAAGATACCGCAGTGCGGACCTAGCGGTCAGGCTCGACAATAGCCGCCGCGTAGCGGCGGTACCATGATTATGATCCAGCGCTCCTGCTCATCCCCGTAAAGGTCGGGCATGGGGACATACGGGAGATGAGTGGAGTAATGCTCGACACGATACTTATGCGCAGTCGCGACTGCCGAATTGGCTTCGACGAGACAGGTCTCGTTACCGAACTGAAATCTGCCGTCGATCTGTTCGCCCATTAATCGAAAGGCTGCCGTTGCGCAAAGCCATAGGCGATCGAACAGATCGTGGAAAGATTTTTTCGAAAGCGTAGCCGCGCGCATGCGCTTCTAGCGCAGCCAAGCCGAGGAACATCATGTCAATGGATCTAATGTTGTTCATGATGCGCCCTCGCGCATCGGATTGACGATCTGTAGCCCGACGAAATCCTTTTCGTGATCGGTAACCACGACGCAGTCATTCGCACCAGCGACGGCGGCGGTGACATGCCCACTGCGCGACGGCCGGCGGCCTCACCCTCCGCCATGAGGCGAGCCCAGACCAGGCTGGCCCAGTCGTCGAACGGCAGGATGCGCCCCGCAAACAAGACCTGAGGCCCCTCCGGTCCCGAGCACCAGGTGTCGAGCGCATCGCGCTTCTTGCCGCGCGGCTTTTCGAGAGCCGCGCGACGAATTTCCGTGACGGTTGGTGACGCGATGAACAGATCTTCATCTCGCTGCGCCACCATCCAGGCCAGCAGCGACCCCGACGGCTATGGGTTGACGACGTTGCTGATGATGTTGGTGTCGAGAAGGTAGCGCTTCACGGGCCGACCTTGCGCCCCTCTTCACGATGGCGGGAAAGATCAGGTCAGCACCCGCCAGAGGCGAACGACGCAGTGCGGTGAGGATAGCACCATGTTTGGAGGGCTCGCCCGCGATGACCGTCTTCACGGCGGCGCGAACCTGCTCTGCTTCCGGTCCTTCCTCGGCCAGGCCGCGGGCCAGCGTCCGGATCAGATCGCGACCGGACTCGTGGGCCATAACTTCGAAGCGCGTGAAGCCGCGCTGCGTACAGGCGCGCACGGTAGTTCTTCGTCGCTCTCTTCCGTGCGGCGTTGCCCATGGCCCGCCCTCCATACTACATCTGGTGGCAATGGTCCCGAACCGCGCCTGATCGAATTGACTCATCTGCTCGCCCGTCGTGCCGGGCGAGACTGTTCGAGGAGCAGAGAAGGCACGCCATTTGATGCGCTCCTGAGTGCGGCTGAGACTCGCGATGGGCAGACCGGTCCGGCCGGACACCGCTGTGTAGCGCTCGATGCCCCTGAAGAAGGCACCCGAATCCTCAGATTCCGGGCGCATGCGGTCCATGACGGCATTGAATAATTGGCGCTCTTCAGTACGGCCAGCGGCTGGTCCAACACGAGAGGCGTCGGCGTTGGCAGCTTCATTGGCCCAAAGATCGGAAATGGGCGATTGCCCGCGCTCGTCAATGTCCCGCATAAATCATCTCCGATGCAAACGGGACGGCGCCGCCTGCCCGCAACGATTTCGTTCTTCCGAAACGGACGATCGTCACGCGCCGGGGCGACGCCGATACTTGGGTTACCTGACGGAACGCTAATGGTTGAAACGATCGGCCGTCGACTGGTGTCAGCGCCATCGTTCGTCTGTGATCAATGGCAGAGTTCCAGCGCCAATACTGATCAGCAGAAGTTCAGTGGTATCGCCGCAAAGGCTCAGAGCTCGTGGCTCTGCTTAGCAGTGCGGTGACTACCAAGCGCATCCAGAGCAGCGTGAATTTGGGACGGCCGACGTGGACTTTGCGGTTCCGCCGCGCGTGAATATGAAGTTCGTAAACTCGACGGATAGTGGAAGGACGATGTCCGCGGCCTGGGCGACTGATCGCTTGCCTGTAAGATCTGAGAGGCCTCACGACGAGCACGCGTCGCGCGAGCAATCGGCTTGCCGTCGGACTCATGCAGGCCGATATAGCTGCGGCATAACGTGGCTATCCACCCGCACTCCGCGCCCGCCTGGTCCGCTTCGCTTTTCGCACTAGCGTATTTGCCTTTGCAGGAACGGGACCGATCGAAGGCAAACTTTGTACGAAACGGACCAACACGCGCGCTCGGCGAGCGTGAACTATTCGGGTCATAGTGCTACGCTTCATATCGGAATGCCCGACGCCATGACCGATTTCGACATCTCAAGCCAACAACCGCATTACCGCGCGTCACGGCGGGCCGCTTTAGTCTCGTAGACTTGCTGGTGTCGTTCAAATCGGGGGGGTCGCTAACTACTTACCGCAGAATGAAGCGCCCTTCGGATTCCGGACGCTCGCGCACCTGTTCAGTCCAACCATGGCACTCACACCGCTGATCGCTTACGCCCATGTCGTGAAGAGCTTTGGTAACGGCCATGACGCCGGACGCGTCATGGCCGTCGACGATGTCTCGCTCGATATTGCAGCGGGGGAATTCGTGGCGATCGTGGGCGCCTCGGGCTCAGGCAAATCCACGCTGTTGCGGCTTGCCAATCGTCTGCTCGACGCCGACAGTGGTCGTGTCGTGGTGGAAGGCGCGGACGTGCGCGACGTCGATCCGGTGGGTTTGCGCCGGCGCATGGGCTATGTGTTCCAGAGTGGCGGGCTATTTCCGCATCTGTGCGTCGCCGACAACATCGCGATCACGCCGAGACTGCTCGGCTGGACCGCCGCCGAGATCGCCGCGCGGGTCGACGAGCTCCTCGACCTAGTACGTCTCGATCGCTCCCTCCATCGCGATCGCCTTCCGCATGAACTGTCGGGTGGGCAGCAGCAGCGCGTAGGCGTGGCGCGGGCGCTCGCCGCCCGTCCTCGTATCATGCTGATGGACGAACCCTTCGGCGCGCTCGATCCGTTGACCCGCGACATTCTCGGCGAGGACTACCGCGCTCTGCATCGCAGGCTCGCCTTGACCACGGTCATGGTCACCCACGATACGACGGCGGCCTTGCTGCTTGCCGATCGCATCGCGGTGATGCGGGCTGGACAGCTTGTAGCGCTAGGCCGGCCAGCTGAGCTGTCAAACAACACCGACCCCTGTGTGGCGGAGCTGTTGCGCACGCCCAGGCGTCAGGCCGAGCGGCTGAATGCCCTGCTCCCGGGAGAAAGCACGGGATGAGTTTCCTGTCCGACCCGCGTTGGCGCGACGCTGTGGCGCACCTGCCGGACTATCTTGGCAGCCACGTCCAGGTCAGCTTGGCAGCGCTGGCGCTCGGGCTCGTGATCAGCCTGCCGCTCGCGATCCTCGCGCGCAACCACGCCGTGAGTCGTGGCCTCCTGCTAGGCCTCGCCAGCGTCGTGCAGACCGTGCCCGGGCTGGCACTGCTCGCGCTGTTCTACCCGCTCCTGCTCGCCATCGCGTCGTTGACGCTTCGCTGGTTCGGCTTCGACTTTTCCGCGTTCGGATTTTTGCCCGCCATGCTGGCGCTGGCGCTCTATTCCATGCTGCCGGTGCTGCGCAACACCATCACCGGGCTGAACGGCGTCGATCCCACACTGCTTGAGGCGGCACAAGGTGTGGGCATGACGCCGGGGCAATCGCTGTTCACGGTGGAATTGCCGTTGGCGCTGCCGGTGATCATGGCCGGCATCCGCACCTCGGCGGTATGGGTGATCGGGACCGCGACATTGTCGACGCCGATCGGGCAGACCAGCCTCGGCAATTACATCTTCGCCGGATTGCAGACGCAGAACTGGGTGTTCGTGCTGTTCGGCTGTGTCGCTTCAGCGGTGCTCGCGCTCGCGGTCGATCAGCTTCTGGCGCTCATTGAGCGAGGCTTGCGCGAACGCAGGCGCCTGCGCACGACGTTTGGCAGCGTCGGGATTGCCGCACTGGTCGCGGCCACCCTGACCCCTTCGATAGCGCGGGCGCCGTCGACCTACATCGTCGGCGCCAAGACGTTTGCCGAGCAATATGTGCTGTCCGCGTTGATCGAGCAGCGGTTGCAGGCGGCGGGATTGCAGGCCTCGACGCGCGAGAGCCTCGGCTCCAACGTGATCTTCCAAGCGCTCGCAGCCAACAACATCGACGTCTACGTGGATTATTCCGGCACGCTGTGGGTCAACCAGTTTTACCGCACCGATATGCCGCCGCGCGAAACGTTGCTCGCCGAGTTGACGACGATCCTGGCAAAGCAGAATATCACCCTACTCGGCGCGCTCGGTTTCGAGAACGCCTATGCGCTGGTGATGCCGCGGCAGCGCGCCGATGCGCTGGGTATTTATTCGATCGCCGACCTGGCTGCGCACGCCACCGGCGCTGTCGATTGCGGGCGACTACGAGTTCTTCTCACGCCCTGAATGGGCCTCGCTGCACAAGGCTTATGGCCTGTTATTCCGCACGCAACGACAGATGCAGCCGGATTTCATGTATGCGGCAGTGGCCAGTGGCGACGTCGACGTCATCGCGGGCTATACCAGCGATGGGCGGATCAAGAAATACGACCTGGTGGCGCTGGCCGATCCCAAGCACGCGATCCCACCTTATGATGCGGTCCTACTGCTGGCACCGCGGCGCGCGCATGACGCGGCGTTGCAGGCCGAACTGAAGCCGCTGCTTGGCCGGATCGACATCGCGGCGATGCGCGAAGCCAATTTGCGCGCCGGCGGAAGCGACGCGAATTCTTCGCCCGCCGCGGTGGCACGTTGGCTGTGGCAGAGGATCAGTGGGCAGTAGGCGGGGGCCGGCGCGCAAAATAATCAGGGCACAGCACTGTGGACGCGGCGCGGTCGGCCTCTGCCCTCCGCCCCTCCCCCCGCTTACGCACTCACGCCCGAAGTCTTGCCGCTAAAACAGCACGTGGCCGGTCACGACGAGCAGAATAGTGCCGGCGATCGGGCCGCCTCTGCGACCGGGCGATCACGAGGCTTCGGACAGTGGCAGCGGCGCGCCTCATCACGGCGCTTTGCAACGCGTGGAGGACGAGCGCCACGATCTTGCCAGCGGCGATTTTGTGGAGATCGGCGACTTCGTCATTCTTGAAGGCGCCGTCTCCTAAGTTCGTCGAATCCATCGGCGACGCGCCAAGGGACGGTGTCCAGCACCCCTCGATTTACAGTGCGCCCCGGGCCTGATGTACGAAGACGTATTTCGCGCGCGAGTTCGCGTCCCTTACGTTGCAGGGTGCGCTCGCGTGCGGATGACGTTGGTCTCGCGCGGCATCGCCTCTTTATCAGAGGCGCCGACCATGGAGCGACAATCGCTCCTCGCGATGCGCATCAGCGGAAAGGTTACCGGGGGAAGATCCCAGAGACGTGCATAATTGTGCCGATTCCGGGCATCTCAGATCCGTGCGTATGGGCCATCGCTTATTCCATGCTTATACGGGATTGCGTATAAATCTGAAATATACGCGATCGCGTGTATTTACTTAATATACGAGATCGCGTATATCCCCCTTGGAGGCCGGATATGACGCAGCATATTGCCCGCACGGAAAGGCAACTTGGAGCCGTCCTGCGCCGGGTTCGCAAACAGGCCGGGCTGACGCAGTCCGATCTAGGTAAGCGCATTCACCTGCGGCAGGGAACAGTTTCCCGCCTGGAGGGGGGCGCGCCCGCAATTCAATTGCGCACCCTGATGGAAGCCCTGGCAGCCCTTGATCTCGAACTGGTGATCCGCCCGCGCAGCAAGTCGAGCGCTGCCGATATTGAAAGCGTCTTCTGATGGCCCGTCGACGAGCGAACGCTCCCTTAAATGTGTTCGTCAACGGACGGTTGGTCGGCATGCTTCGGCGTGAATCAAGCGGAGCAATCGATTTCCGGTACGATCCGCAATGGCTGGCCTGGGAATCCACTTTTCCAATTTCTCTCTCGCTGCCCCTTCGAGAGGACCGCTACATCGGCGCGCCGGTCGTCAACGTGTTCGACAATCTGCTTCCCGATAGCGAACCGATGCGCAGACGCGTGGCCGAACGTGTCGGGGCGAGTGGAATCGACGCCTACAGCATGCTGTCCGCGCTCGGGCATGATTGCGTTGGCGCGCTCCAGTTTTTGCCTGAGGGGGTCGATCCAGGTCCGGCCGGGAAGGTCGACGGGAAACCGGTTAGTGACGCCGATATTGGCAACATCATCCAGAACCTCGCTACAGCTCCGCTCGGGGTTGGCGAGGATGAAGAATTCAGACTTTCGATTGCGGGCGCGCAGGAGAAAACCGCCTTACTTCGCCGCGATGGCAAATGGTACAAGCCGGTCGGCACTGCCGCGACCACGCACATTCTCAAGCCGCAAATTGGCAGGCTGCCAAACGGCATTGACCTCTCCAACAGCGTTGAGAACGAATATTTCTGTCTGAAACTGCTGTCCGGCCTCGGCATACCGACTGCCAACGCGGAGATCGGCGAGTTCGGGGGACGCCGGACCCTGATCATCCAGCGATTTGATCGACGCTGGACAGGCAACGGGCGCTTGCTGCGCCTTCCCCAGGAAGATTGTTGCCAGTCTCTGTCGGTGCCGCCTTCGAGGAAATACCAGTCGGAAGGTGGCCCCGGGATGAAAGAGATTCTGGAACTGCTCAAGGGTAGCGACGTGCCGGCGGAGGATCTGGCGACATTCATGCGCGCAGCCGTCGCGTTCTGGCTGATTGGAGCAACGGATGATCACGCCAAGAACTTCAGTGTCTTCTTAAGCCCTGGGGGGCGTTTCCGCCTCACCCCCCTGTACGACGTGCTGACCGCCCAACCGAGCCTGGATGCAAAGCAGATTCAGCCCAAGGTATTCAAGCTCGCGATGTCCGTCGGCAAGAGCCGACACTATAGAATGAGCGAAATCCAGCCTCGCCACTTCATCCAGACGGCCGAAATGTCCGGTGTCGGAGCTCCCCTCGTCCGTTCAGTTTTCGAGTCTCTGGTCGAAAGTTTCGAGCCGGCTTTCGCCCGGGTTCTTGACAAGCTTCCGAAGGAATTTCCGTCGGAGCTCACGGAGTCGATCAGGATTGCCGCACTGCACCGGATCACCCTGATGAAGGAAGCCTGGTCCAATGCAGCACCTTGATTCCGGTCAGGACCATGACAGAGGAACCAGCGGAGCACGGGATTCTTGAGGTGCGACGCATAACTATTCAAGGCTTCGACGTCGGCACGGGCGAAGGCCGACAGTCAAGAAGCGATCCAGCATGGCATTGACCTGATCGGCAACCTCGATCGTGTTGAAATGTCCGGCGAGCATCGTCTTCGCTATGACCAGCTGCGGGCAGATCTCCTGCAGCCGATCGAGGTCGCGCGCCATGTTCACCAGCGGAACGTCTGCGGAAATATAGGCCATGGGGATCCGGCAGGCTCTAGCGGCGGGGACGGGATCATAGTTCAAGGTTGCGTTCCGTATCATCGAATAGGCCACATGCTGTGGCGTTTTCTCGCAAGACGGACGTACATAAGTCTCGTAGATCGTCTTTCGCCGGGTGGGATCGTCGAAATCGCAGCCCATGTCCCATGCGTTTGCGGTCAAGACCGCAAGATAGTTGGGTCCGCCGATACCTTCCAGGAACGCGGAAAGCTCGCGAGATTCGCGCAAGCTCGGAGGCGGCATGACAATCGTGTCGATCATGACCATGCCTGAAGCCAAGTCCGGATAGCGGCCACATAGTTCGAGCGCGATCCGGCCTCCCATGCTGTGACCGATCACAACCGGCTTGAGCAGGTCCAGTTGAGCGCATTGCCAGGCGATATCGTCAGCAAATCCCGCGATAGTGTACTCCTGCTCAGGCGCATCGCTGGCGCCGTGACCGCGAATATTGACGGCCACCACGCGACGGTACTGCGCAAAATGGGCGATCTGCGGCGTGAAGATGCCGTGGTCGCCAGTCCAGCCATTGATAAGGAGCAGCGGAGGGGTTTGACCGGTACTAGGACCGGCCTCAACATGCGCTAGACGTACGCCGTCGCGACGCAACACAACGGGCTCCAACGTGTCATAAGAGATCACGGTCTTTCCTTTCGAAATTGGTTGGCGTTCAGGCGGCCTCAACGACATGTTCGGCTGGAAGAACGAGGCCGACATAGATGGCGAATGCCAACAGGCAAAAACCAAGCATCACGGCAGCCATCGAAAATGCCGAATGCCCGTCGAAAAGTGCCGCGACCATTGCGCTCGACAACGCCGCGCCGATCATTTGAACGAAAGCCCTTGCAGCACTGATGGTGCCTACGATTTCGGGCATCGGCCGCACGGCTTCGTTCGTGGTGTGCGGCGAGATCAAGCCGAACGACAATGCGACTCCGACGATCACGATCACCACCAGACTGGCCGACGTGCCTTCCGCGAGCATCACGACGACCAGGGAGGTGGCCAGGAAAGTCGAGAGTGCGAGGCCCGTCACAATCACTTGCGCCGGCGATAGCCCCGAACGGCCGAGAATCCTGTTGATGCGGGTGCCGAGCATGACTGACAGCGAACTGGCTCCGAAGATCACACCATATTGATACGGGCTGAGCCCCAGAGCATTGATGAAGAATAGTGATGAACCGGTCACGTAGGCGAATACGGCTCCCGCGGCCGCGGCGTTGCAAAGGATGTAGCCTACACAGAGTGGATGCCGCAGAACGCGACGATAGTTTTTCAGGATCGTCGCATGGCCGAGCTTGAGGTTCGGATCGATTGTCGCGCTCTCGCTGAAGGCCGACATTGCGGCGAGCAGCACTAATCCTGCCGCGAGCGGCACAAGGTAAACAGTCCGCCAACTGCCCAGCGCAAGCAGCACAGCACCGACGATTGGCGCAATCATCGGGACGACGTAGATCGCGAGCACCACATTGGCCATCCTTGCCGCCGCGGTCTCGCCCTCAAAGAGATCGTTGACAATCGCAACCGCGGCGATCCCGCTCGCCGATGCACCAGCTCCCTGGAGCGCGCGAAAGAACAGGAGCTGCGATAGCGAACTTGACAGGAGGCAGCCTAAGCTTGCGGCGACAACGAGTGCAGAGCCAAACATAATGATCGGCTTGCGGCCGAAGCGATCGGATACCGGCCCATAGATGAGAAGCGATGCTCCCATGGTCATGAGATAGACGCTCATCGCGAGCCCGACATCGGCAGAGGTCGCGCCGAGATCGGCTGCCGCAGCCGAGAGGCTTGGCAGGATCATGTCGATGCCAAATGTCGGCAAGGAGGCCAGAAGACCGAGCAACAAGGTAAAGGCGAACGAATTTGGATTGATGCGCAGGGCCATGTTTCCATTGATCGGCGTCAAGGCGCGCCATGTCGCCGGCTTGGAGGAATTTTCATCAGGGAAAGACAACGCATCGATCAGGCAACTGTCCGGGAGCACCGCCCGATCAGCACCTCGGCTCGCTCGTCACGCGCGGCCGCGCCGCCGTCGTCCGATTGCCGCGAGAATCTCCATCTCTTGGACAACAGGCGAAGTGTCGATATCAGCCTGGATGATTTGGCCAAGGCTTCGGGCTGCGACTTTGAATTGCGGTTCGCTGATCAGCTGCTTGATGGCTGCCGCTATCTCCGGCGCGGACGCTGTCGGTGCCAATCGAAGCCCTGCTCCCTTTGCCTCTATCCGCGCTGCATTGGCTGACTGGTCTCGTCCCATTGGCAGGATGAGTTGCGGCAAAGCATTGATCAGTGCTCGGGTAACGGTTCCGTGACCGCCCTGAGATATGACAACAGAGACGTCCTTCATAATGGTGTCGTGGGGCGCGCCGCGCACCAGATGGACGTTCTTCAGAGCTTGAAGATCGGCTATGTCCAGATTTGGACCGGTCGTGAACACAGCTTCGAGATCAATGGTGCCGACGGCATTGATGACGCGCTGAAATACTTCGCGCTGGCCCTGTGCACCCGTGCTGCAGGCGATCAGCGCACGAGGGCGATCGGATCGCGGGGACCTCGGACCCTGCCACGACTTCGACCAACTTGGCACGTCAAGCAAAGGCCCGATGTAGCGAAAATTGCCCGGAAGAGCGTCCGCCTCGAAATCGAAGGCCTGGCTGATGGCCAACAGAACGCGATCGGCTTCGTCAAATAGCTCCATAGCGTCGCTAAGTTGAGGAAGACCGAACTCGACGCGGGCTTGATTGAGGATAGGAAGAGAGGCATTGAATGTTGCCGCGAGCGCATCGGAGGCTCGCCTGACTTCGGCGTGTTCCTCCGGCGTTTTCGGTTGCCCCAGTCCGGAGGTCGCGGGCGGCATTCCGGGCAGGATCCGAATGCTGACGTGAGGCGAGAGAAATGCGAACGGCACGCCACATGCTTTCGCCCCGACCGCCGCACCAAACAGCAGGTCGAGACCGAGCACCGCATCCGTTGGCACGCGTCCAATCTCGTCGCGAATGTCGGCTGCGTAGGCAGAACAAGGCTCGAAGACGACCCTGCGCATCCTCTCGCGCATATCCGAGACATCGGTCGGGTCGGCGGCCCTGCCTATTGGAGCGCGGCGCCATGTCACGAACTCGAAATCGGCGGCCTCGATTTCGACCCGCATGGCCGGATCGGCGATCAGGCGGACATGGTGACCATGCCGGCGCAATCGGCGAGCCGCTGTCAAGAGCGGACTGAGATTTCCCAACGTACCCCACGAGGCGAAGAGAAAATTGTAAGAAGTCATCGGCGCCTTTCTTCGCAGTCGCGCATTCCAAGATCTGCAGCCCTCGCCCCGAAGGCGCAACTTAAAGCCCGCGCGCGCGAGCCCAAGGATGCTGCGCGCGAGCCGTCCAGCATGCGGGGACAAAAACGTGTTACCCGCATGAAACAAGCGCTTCGAGCTTCCGACGCGCCAGTCATAATCCGTTCGATCGACGACACTACTCCCACAGTGCGCCACGTCCTCATGCGTTGACGAGGCCTGGCCGATCTGTCTCGACCTACTGAAGCGCAGTTGCGCAAGCTCTCGAAGAGAACTCGACCGAGCGCATCGCGTGCGACGCGTCTCGCTTTGCAGCGTCGACGTACGGATCTCTCGAAGAGAGGCGTGAAGCTCGAAATTTGAATTGCCGATGATTCATTGATGCCAGCGTCGACGCAGCGTGTCGTTTGGTCCCGATCTCAAGCCTACAATCTTACGCCACGAGAGATTCAAGTGGTTTTTTGCGCTCTCGCGCGCGACGAGAGCCACGATCTTGCCTGCGGCGGTTTGTGGAGATCGACGACTTCGCCAATTGACGACGTGGTCTCCTAAGTTCGCCTAATCCATCCGCTACGCGCCAAAGTTTTTGAAGTGCCATTTGCCGTCGACGTGTTCACCGGACGGATCGCACGCGAGTTCGTGTCCTTACTTTGTAGGAGCGCAGTCAAGGGCGTGCCGATGAGGTTGGCATGCGCAGCATCGTCTCTCTGTCAGAGACGCCGACCGGAGCGACGGTCACGCATAAGGTTACCGAACGCGCAACCCTCCCGATCGGCAAATTGTCGAGACGTGCTAATGATTCTGGGCCTTGACCTCCAGCATATCCGGGATCCCGTATGTTCGATTTTTATACGGGCTTGCGTATAATTTCTGGATTGACGAAATATGCAGCTTCGCGTATATTACCTTTGGACAGTAAATATCCCCTGGCAAAGCTGGGGCTTTAGGAATTGGGCCCGCTCAGAGCGGCCGTGGGGACGCTAACGCGTCCCCGATTTCGTTGGCCGCTTAGAGGCGGCCTTAGCGCCAGCCAGATGTTCATTTGGTCGAGCCGGGTATCCTCGGCCTCCTGCTTGCGGATGTATTCCCTAATCACCGCTTCGTCTCGACCGACGGTCGAGACGAAGTATCCCCGGGCACCATTATTTCAGGACCGGATCGTGCTCGACAACGGCAACGACGGCGTTCCGCTCGACGCTATCGCCAGGGTTGAAGTGGACTGCGGTCACGATGCCATCCATCTTGCTCGCGATGCGGAGCTCCATCTTCATGGATTCCATGACGATCATCGCATCGCCTGCTTTCACGCGAGCGCCAACGGCGACTTTGACTTTCAGCACCACGCCCGTCATCGGGGCACGCAGTTCGCCGCTGATCTCGGGAGTTGTATTGAGGTACCTCAGATAGGAAGTGACGCTTATCGCGCACGCGCGACGAGGATCGTGAACGTAGATGGCGTTGTCCCTCTGGACGATACGTACGATCTCGCGGCGTGAGTTTGCCACGGCGATGAACCTGTCGTCCCCGAGCGCCGACAGCCTCACTGCGACCTTGGCCCCGTTCACGCCGATCAACATGGAGCCGTCGGATTGCATCGGTGCAAAGCGGATCTCCGCGCTCCTTCCTGCGCTCTCGAGATGCAGGATGGGGATCAGCGCCATTCCGTCGTCCTCGGCCGCCATGTGCCAGCCGGTCAGTTTTCTGGACTGCCACGGTCCGTTGGATCCAGGCTGCCGCTGGCGCATCATCCAGAAATAGGCTCCCAGCGCGAGCGCATCGGTGTCAATATCATTGATCCGCTTCGACTCATCGATCTGCTCATCGATGAGGCGAGTATGGAATGTGGCGTTCCTGGTCGCGGGCAACCCGATCAGTTGTCCGAGGAACTCCCGATTGGTTGTGACGCCGAAGATTGACGTCTCATCAAGCGCACGACGAAGCCGATCGAGTGCCTGGTCGCGGGTGTCGGCATGCGCAATCAACTTGGCAAGCATCGAATCGTAGTAGGGCGTAACGGTCGAGCCGCTTTCCACGCCGGTCTCGACGCGGATGTCTTGCTGTGGAAAACTGACATAGGCAACGTTGCCGGTGGAGGGCATGAACCCATCATCCGGATCTTCGGCGCAGATGCGTGCTTCCACGGCATGACCCCGGCACAAGACATCGTCCTGCGTGAACGGCAGACCTTCGCCGGCGGCGACGCGGAGCATGGTCTCGACGATGTCGATGCCGGTGACCATTTCGGTGACAGGATGCTCGACCTGGAGCCGGGGATTGATCTCCAGGAAAAAGTAGTCCGTGCCGCTGACGATGAACTCGACCGTGCCGACACCGCGATACCCGAGGCGGCGACCGAGCTGGACGGCGTCGTCGAGGATACGCGCGCGAATCTTCGGCGGCGGGTTCGCGGCCGGCGCTTCCTCGATCAACTTCTGGTGGCGGCGCTGAAGCGAGCACTCGCGTTCGAACAGATGAACGACGTTGCCGTTGCCGTCTCCCACAATCTGCACCTCGATATGACGGCCGTGCTGGATCAGCTTTTCGACAATCAAGCCGGAAGCGCCGAAGGCGTTTCTGGCTTCGCGCATGGCCGACTCGATTTCGTCGCGGATTCCGTCAAGCGACGAGACGGCGCGCATGCCCTTGCCGCCGCCGCCGGCCGCGGCCTTCAGCATCACGGGCAATCCGAGCTGGCGGACGGCGCGTTCGATCTCGGCGGGATCTGCGCTTGGAACTTTGCTGCCGGGCGCCGTGGGAACTCCGGCCGCCACCGCCTCCCGTTTGGCGGACGCCTTGTCGCCGAGTTGCTCGATGGTTTCCGGCGTGGGGCCGATGAATACCAGGCCGGCCGCATCGACGGCGCGGGCGAATGCCGCGTTCTCGGCGAGGAAGCCGAAACCCGGATGAATGGCCTCGGCTTTGGCTGTCCGGGCGGCGGCGATGACGGCTTCAATCCGCAGATAGCTTTCCGCGGCAGGCGCGCCGCCGATCTCGATGGATTCGCCGATCGCCTTGACGTGTAGCGAATCGGCATCCGCACTGGAATGAACGCCGGCCACGGCGACGCCGAGGCGGTGGCAGGTGCGGGCGATGCGACAGGCGATTTCACCGCGGTTAGCGATCAGGATCTTCTTGAACACGATGGGCCTCTCCTGCGTCTACATCCGTAACACGCCGAAATCGGTATGCTGATGCGGCGTGCGTCCGGCCAAGTCGAGCAGCAGTGCCATCACGCTGCGGGTTTCGAGCGGATCGATCACCATGTCGCACCAGGTGTTACGCGCAAAATTGTAGGCATTGGCGAAATCCTCGAACATCCGCCGGATCGGCGCCATGTAGGCCTCCCGCTCGCCGTCCATCCAACTCGTGCCCTCACGCTTGTGCACTTCGTCCCTGACCATTGCAAGCGTGGTCGCGGCCTGGTCGGGACCCATGATCGCGGAACGCGCATTGGGCCACATCATCATGGCATTCGGTCGGAACGCGCGGCCGCACATTGCGAGATATCCGGCGCCGTAGGCGTTACCCATGATCAGCGTGTATTTCGGCACGCTCGCGCTCGCCATCGCCGTGATCATCTTCGCGCCGTTCTTGGTGATGCCGCCTTCTTCCGCCTCGCGGCCGACCATGAAGCCAGTGACGTCGGCCATGAACAGCAGCGGAATGTCACGCTTGCAGCAGAGGTCAATAAAATGCGTCGCCTTCAGCGCACTTTCGGAGAACAGCACGCCGTTGTTGCAGAGGATGCCGACCTCAAAGCCCATGATCCGAGCGAATCCCGTGATCAGGGTGTCGCCATAAAGCGGCTTGAACTCGTGGAATTCACTGCCGTCAACAAGGCGGGCGAGGATGTCGCGATTGTTGGTGGGGATGCGCGGATCTGCGCTGATCAGGCCGTAGATTTCGCCCGGGTCGAACAGCGGGTCGCGCATTGGAGCGACCGTCCAGACCTGTCGAGGAATTTCGCCGAGGTTGGCGACGATTTCCCGGGTAATGGCAATCGCGTGCGCGTCATTCTCGGCGAGGTGATCGGTGACGCCACTGACGCGGCTGTGCATCTCGCCGCCACCGAGCGCCTCGATGCCGACCTCCTCGCGCGTTGCGGCGTAGACGAGCTGCGGGCCGCCGAGGAACAAGGCGCCCTGGTTTCGGATGATCACGGCCTCATCGCAAAGAGCAGGGATGTAGGCGCCGCCCGCGGTCGAGGGACCGTGCACGATCGCGATTTGCGGGATGCCTTCGCTCGACATCCTGACCTGGTTGTAGAAGATCGAGCCGAACTGGCCGTCGTCGGGGAAGATATTGGGCTGATCGGGCAGGTTGGCACCGCCGGATTGCACCATGGTCACGCAGGGGAGGCGATGCTGCCAGGCAAAGCGCTGAGCGCGGACATGCTTCTTGCAGGTTATGCCGTAATAGGTCCCGCCCTTCACGGTCGGCTCGTTGACGATAATCATGCAAGGACGGCCGGAGATCATTCCGACGCCCGTGACGATGCTGCCGCCGGGCGGCACGCCCTCGTACAGATTTTCGCCGGCCAGCTGGCAGAACTCGAGGAATGGCGATCCGGGATCGATCAACGCGGCGATCCGCTCCCGCGGCAGCAACTGTTCGCGCTCCTTATGCAGCTTTCGCGCCCGCTCGGGACCGCCGATCGCAGCCGCAGCACGGCGCCCCCGAAGATCGGCGACGCGCTCGGCGTAAGCGTGGTGGTTGCGTGCGTATTCCTCGCTCGAGGTGGCGACGTCCGATTTCATGATTGGCATTGCGGGAGTTCCTGGCGATTGGATGACATCTCCCTTTCAATGCTCGTGCCGGTTTTTCAATGCTCGTGCCGGTTTGCGATACCTTGATTTTTACAGACTATTTTCCTCAGACCGACGCGTCGCGGTTCCGACAGCATGTCGGAACTTCGACACTCATCATCAGAAGAAACGATCATTTTCGATGTCGCAGGTCCCCGAAAGGCTATTGAGTTTCTCAAGCATCGAGGGATCCCATCTCCGGCTCCACTGCTGAAGCAGAGCTCCACTCCAGAGCAGGATCCGCCGGCCCCTAGCCTAGCTGTGAACTTTCAGGAGGTTGTCCATTCGGCCCCGACCGTGAACGCTGATGTCGCCAAACACACAGTGATTCGCGGGGGAACCGAATGGACACTCACAAGAATGCGCCTCTGACGCCCAAAGGTCGAGAGGCCATGGTGCGCAGTGTTGTTGAAGGCGGGCTCAGCAAGGTCGTAGCTGCACGCCAATTCAACGTTACGCCGAAGACTGTGGCCAAGTGGGTCAACCGTTTCCGCGCCGAAGGTGTAGATGGTTTGCGGGATCGTTCCTCACGGCCTCATTCATTGCCAGGCCAAACCCCGGCGGCCACATGCGCCGTCGTCGAGGCGTTGCGCCGGCGGCGCTACACGGGCAAGCAGATCGCCACTGAGGTCGGAGTATCGGCAGCGACCGTCAGCCGCATCCTGCGCCGGCTCGGCCTGAACAGGCTCGCCGCGCTGGAGCCGGCCGAGCCGATCCGCCGCTACGAGCGCGAGCACCCGGGCGAGCTTATCCATCTCGATATCAAGAAGCTCGGCCGCATCGGCTCGGTGGGACATCGCATCACCGGGCGCTATCCCGGCGCGGTCAATCGCCACCACGGCATCGGCTGGGAGTTCGTCCACGTCTGCATCGACGATGCCTCACGCATCGCCTTCGTCCAGGTCATGGCCGATCAGCGCAAGGAAAGTGCTGTGGCTTTTCTTGAGGCCGCTGTCGCTTACTTTGCCAAACTCGGAGTCCGCGTCGAGCGCGTGATGACAGATAATGGTTCGTGCTACCGCTCAAAGATGTTCCGAGCCGCTTGCAAACGCCTCGGCCTTCGCCAAATCTTCACCAGGCCATATACTCCTAAGACCAACGGCAAAGCCGAGCGCTTCATCCAAACCGCGCTTCGGGCTTATGCGCAAGCCTATCAAAGCTCATATCAGCGAACCGCCGAACTGCCCAACTGGCTCCATCGCTACAATTGGCATCGGCCGCATGGTAGCCTGAAGGCCAACACTGCTGAGGTCGGCGACTTCTCCCGCTTCGACAATCCCCGCCAACTGATGGCGTATCTCGGCCTCGTGCCGTCGGAGCATTCGAGCGGCGCCACCATCCGACGTGGCGGCATCACCAAGGCCGGTAACGCTCTGGCCAGGCGGGCTCTGATCGAGGGGGCATGGACCTGTCGCATGCAAGCCCGCGTCAGTCGCAAGCTCCATGACCGTAACGAGCGCTTGCCTCAAACTATCCGCGATATCGCCTGAAAGGCCCAGGTTAGGCTCTGCGCCCGCTATCGCCGTCTGTCGGCCGCCGGCAAACCCAAGGTGATCGTCACCACCGCCATTGCGCGCGAGATGGTCGGCTTCCTGTGGGCGATCGCTCGTCAAGTACAAGTCGGGCCGGCCGCCTGAAAGAAGGCTGCGCCACCATATCAATATCGGTGCCCAGGGCAGGAGGCAGGGCGCGGTGGAGATTCCTCGTGGCCTGTTATGAGCTGGCATTGCCGACGCTCGCCCCCTAGACCGAGGCAGCCCCAAGACGAAACCACGGTCATGCGGTAGCCAACCCGCGCATGAGAGCTTGATCAACCGTCGTCTTTGGCCCTGCCTCCTACCGTGGACACCTTCAAAGTCCAGCGCCCGGGCGCTGAGCCGAGAGCGGCTCAGCTTGATCAAGTTACTTGACGGCAAACATGAGAGAACAGGCCGTCGCAATTCGATTCGGCTGATGGCACCATCCTTTTCCAAACTCGACTCTCGAACACTCTTAGCAACCGAAGGCGCGTAGAATACGTCCGTCGACGCGGTCTCAACACACGCTAGGGATTGCAAGATCAACAATGCAGTTAAATGAACCCGATGGGCACATCGACTGAGCGAGCAGGTGCTTCGAATTTCCCCGACCGATGATGGAATAATCTCATTATAAGAGCGGCCGCTGCGACTGCGCCTTCTATACGACATGCAAATACTCTGCACCGCAATCAACTACCAACCTTAGTAATTGATCTAGATAACAGAAGCATGCCACCTATCGTTCACCAATGACGGCTGATCAACCGCACTGGCAAGGAGCCAGCATGCGAGACCGATCACAATCTGTTCTCATCAATGGCTCCGATCCGCACGCTGACTCCTCACTTGTTAAAGTGCTAGGCGCTCAGGTCTGCTCCAACAGCGAACTCTCCTTCCTGATGGAAGCGCATGACGGCCTCTCCGCCGCAATCGCCGAGCGCGCAGGTTTCAAGGGTCTCTGGGCGTCGAGCCTGTCAATTGCCTGCTCCCTCAGCTACCGCGATGCCGCCGAAGTGTCATGCAGCCAACTCCTCAGGGTAGTCGAGCGGATAGTTGGCTCTACCGAACTGCCTGTTCTGGTTGACGGAGATACCGGTTTCGATGATTTCAACAGCGCACGCTCCCTCGCCCGCAAGCTTCATCAACGTGGCGCTGCGGGCGTCGCTCTGGAGGACAGCTGTTTTCCGAAGATGAACTCGCTCTTTGGTGAGCGCCCCCTCGCCGATATCAATGAATTCTCCGGCCGCTTGCGCGCCGTGAAGGACACAGTCGCGGACGACTTGGTCCTCGTGGCCCGGATCGAGACGTTCATCGGCGCGCATGGAATCGACGAAACAATTTTGCGCGCTCACGCTTACGCAGACGCGGGCGCCGATGCGATCCTAATTCACTCGCGAAAGAGCACCGCGGACGAAATCCTCTGGTTCGTGCACGCGTGGCGGAACAGGTTGCCCGTCGTGATCGTTCCAACGAAATACGATCGAACGCCCCTCTCCGCATACCGTAACGCCCGCATCTCCGCGGTGATCTGGGCCAACCACTCCATGCAAGCTGCGATAGCGGCCATGCGACAGGTCGACGACCGCATCATCACTGAGGAGAACACCGTCAACACTGAGCTCGACATTGCGACGCTCGACGAGTTCTTCGAACTGTTCATGTACGACGAACTTGCCCGCTCGGAAGCGCGCGCTCCCTACTGACCCAGGGCAATGACTTCTCATTCGCGCTGCAACAGGTCGGAGCGGATTTGGTTGTTTACAAGGCGGCAAATATATTCGTGCACGCAATCGCACTTAGCAAGGAACGCCTCTGCAAGGCCATTTGGTGGATTGGAACACCTCACCAGGCCTTCAGCCGATTAATGAAGGTTTGGCAAGCAGAGACGCAATCGGTGAAACCGTTCCGCCTGATCGTTGGACCAATTTCACGATCCCACGACCGCCTCAAAAATTGGAAAGCATGTGATGCACGATCACACTACTCAGTACCGCGACTGACGCTCTTGCTCATGCTTGGCAGTTAAGAACTTGAATCGGGCGACGGCTGGAGCCCGTCTTCTTCCTCCGCCGGAGTTTTGCGGTGCACTGACTGACGACTATCCATGAACGATTGTCAGGCAGAACTAGCAAGGTTGGTAGTATGCGCCACAAGACCGGCGTTGTAGCACCGCTTGGAGAAATAGAAGCGGGGCGCCCATTGGGGAAGTCAGGGCCGTGAGACACAATTTGCCGGTCTCGCGCGAGCACGGATCGGTGTGCCGCGAACAGTAACGGGAGCAAACGCTGAAGAACCTATGTACGAGAAGGAGCAGATGTGAAGGCGGCGGCTTGCTCTGTTTGGCCGCCTTCATAAGGAAGTCGTCGATGCATGCACAACTGCAGCATCAGCTTACTCCTCGATACGACGCTCCGCTGGCAGTTGCGGAGAAGCGAGATCCGTAGATCATGTTGGGGCGTGTTGCACGAGAGAATATTCTCGGTCTGACTTGGTGTTTTTTGACGGAACACAAGTGAGCAAGTAGCAAGGACGATTCTATGACTTCTATAACCTCGACGTCCGAGAAGGAGCGAATCATTGTCCTCGATACAACGTTGCGTGATGGTGAGCAGTCACCAGGCGCGACAATGGACCTTGGGGAAAAGCTTCAGATAGCAGAGATGCTCGACGAAATGAAGGTTGACGTCATCGAGGCGGGGTTTCCAGCCGCATCGGAGGGAGACTATACAGCAGTACATGCAGTTGCCAAACAAACAAAGAATGCCGTGGTATGCGGACTTTCGCGCGCCAAGTCCGAAGACATAGATCGTTGCGCCGAGGCGGTCAGGCCTGCAAAACGCGGCCGCATTAGCACGTTCATTTCTACTTCGCCAATCCATATGAAGTGGAAGCTTCAGATGGAAGAGGAACAGGTTCGCGAGTTGGTAACCACCCAAGTAACAAGGGCGAGAACGCATACCGACGATGTCGAGTGGTCTTGCGAAGACGCTACGCGCAGCGATCACGAATTCCTATGCCGTTGCATCGAGGCAGCAATCAAGGCCGGAGCCACCACGATCAATCTAGCAGATACTGTCGGCTATTCCATGCCGGAAGAATACGCCGCAATGGTTAGGATGGTGCGGGAACGCGTACCCAATTCTGATAAGGCTCAGCTTTCGGTTCACTGTCACAACGATCTTGGGATGGCAGTTTCGAACTCGCTTGCTGGAATCTGCGCTGGCGCTCGACAGGTTGAGTGCACGATCAATGGAATTGGTGAACGCGCGGGCAACGCGTCTCTGGAAGAAATAGTCATGGCCATTAAGGTTCGCAACGATCTGCTGCCTTATTGGACCAATATTGAGACTCAGATGCTCGCTCGCGCCTCTAAGCTAGTGAGCGAGGCAACTTCATTTCCCGTACAGTATAATAAAGCGATCGTCGGCCGGAATGCGTTCGCGCACGAAGCCGGGATCCATCAAGATGGTATGTTGAAGAATGCGCAGACGTACGAAATTATGAAGCCTGAGAGTGTTGGTGTGGAGCGTACGTCACTCGTAATGGGAAAACACTCCGGCCGCCGTGCATTCGCACGGAAAGTGCAGGAGCTTGGCTACTTGCACTCAGAGCCCGCCTTGGAACATGCATTCATGCAATTTAAAGCTTTAGCAGATCAAAAAAAACACATCTCTGATGAGGATATCAGAGCCTTAGTTGCGGCCGAACTGGCGAGACCGTAGTTCTCCATTCAGCAACCGCAGGACGGCTTCTTCCACGTGCCGGGGTAAGATAGGGGTCGGGAAAGGCTAATCGCCTTCCCACCGGGTCCACAGTGACCTCGCCCCACGAGCTTAATCCAGTTTGAAGTTCGTTCTGGCCTACCACAAGGGCCAGAGCATGAAGCGCAGCCGCTTTTCGGAAGAGTAGATCATCGGGATTTTGAAGGACCACGAGGCCGGCGTTTCGAGGTCGCGGTAGGGACGCTGGTTTCCCAGCGCCCCCCGCTCAGATCCGTACGTGCGGAGCTACCGCATACGGCTCCTGCCTTGGGTCATGCGTGTACCGCGGATTGGGATGCGGATGACAGGCGCGGACTTTCGGGATGTATCGCCTAACGTGACGCTGGAATCGATCCCAGGTCATGCGGGAGCGCTGGCTGCGTCGGCGAAGCGAGCGCAGCCCTGCCCGGCAGACCTCGGCGCGGAACATGCCGAGCCGTTTCAGATTCCCTGGAATCGCGTGGTAGTTCAGGTACCCCTGCACCACGCGACGGAGCCAGGCGCCGATCTCAGCGATGGGCGCATGGCGGCGTTTCATCAGGTCGTGTCGTATCGCCCTCAGCGTCGCCCGCATGCGGGAGGCGATTGTCACGCGCCGGATTGTGAAGTGCGGATTCATTCGGGTCACAGCGCAGATGTGCGTGAACCCGAGGAAGTCGAACGTTTCCGGGCGGCGTTGCCCCCGGCGTGCGCGGCGCTCGGCCGCGTACCGTCCAAATTCCAGAATCCGTGTCTTCTCCTCATTCAGCGAGAGACCGAACTTCGCCATCCGCTCACGCAGTGCGTCGAGAAAGCGTAGGGCCTCGGACTTTGTTTCGAAGCCCACGACCCTGTCGTCCGCATAGCGGACGACGATGACATCCCCTTTCGCCGTTTTGCTTCGCCATTGGTGGGTCCAGAGGTCGAAGACGTAGTGCAGATAAATATTGGCGAGGAGCGGCGAGATCACCGCGCCTTGCGGCGTACCTATCCGTGCTACGGACTTCGATCCACTTTCGACAACGCCAGCGGTCAGCCACTTGCGTATCAATCGCAAGAGCCGGCGGTCTGCAATCCTGTGCTCGAGGAACCGCATCATCCATTCGTGATCGATCGTGTCGAAGAACGAGCGGATGTCGGCGTCGAGCACCCAGTTCACTCTTTTCTGATGGATGCCGATCCAGAGTGCGTCCAGCGCTTTATGCTGACTTCGCCCCTCCCGGAATCCGTAGGAAAAGCCGAGGAAGTCCGCTTCGTAGATTGCATTCAGGACCGTCGTCACCGCGTGCTGGACGATCTTATCCTCCAGCGCAGCGATTCCGAGCGGTCTCAGTTTGCCATTCAACTTGGGGATATACACTCGGCGAGACGGGAGTGCCTGTGCGGATTCCGAGATGATGGTGCGCACCGTACCGACTTGATGGCGCGCAGGGTTCCGAGATGATCGCGCGCAGCATTCCGAGCATTCTCCGCGCAGCATTCCGATTTGATCGCGCGCAGTTTCGGATGGTGTGAGGCCCGATCGCTGGGCCAATTCTCCGGCTGGAAGCAGCTGGGAGGATTGGATGCCGACGAGGAGGGTTATCATGCGCCAGGTGCGCGAGATTGTGAGGTTGAGCCTTGAGGCTGGGCTCTCGACGCGCGTGGTTGGCGAGCGCGTCGGCATCGGACCGACGACGGTACGTGACACGCTGAAGCGGTTTGCGTGCGCGGGTCTGGCATGGCCGGTCCCGGAAGCGACAAGCGACGCCGAGCTGGAGCAACTGCTGTACGGGGTGCCTGGCGTGAAGCCCGGTCGTCGCAAGGTGGCCGAGCCTGACTGGTCCGTTGTTGCCCGCGAGCTCAAGCGCAAGCATGTGACTCTGCAGGTGCTGTGGGACGAGTACATTGCAGAGCATCCGGACGGGTACCGGTACAGCCGCTTCTGTGACTTGTTCCGCAATTGGGAAGGCCGGCTGCCGCTGGTGATGCGCCAGCACCACGGCGGCGGCGAGAAATTGTTTGTCGACTATGCCGGCGACACGGTGCCGGTGGTTGACCGTAAGACTGGCGAGGTGCGTGACGCGCACATCTTCGTGGCGGTCATGGGCGCATCCAGCTTGTCGTTCGCGCTGGCGACGTGGACCGAGCAGCTCGGCGACTGGATCGCGGGACATAACGCGGCCTACAGCTTTTTTGGCGGCGCGACGCAACTGCTGGTGCCCGACAACGCCAAGGTCGCGGTGATCAAGGCCTGCCTCTATGACCCTATGGTCAATCGCAGCTACAGCGATATGGCGCAGCATTACGGCACGGCGATTTTGCCGGCACGGCCGCGTCGCCCGAGAGATAAGGCGAAGGTTGAGGCCTGCGTCGGAATCATCGAGCGCTGGCTGCTGGGGCGGCTGCGCAACCGAACTTTTTACAGCCTGGCCGAACTCAACGGTGCGATCGCCGAGTGGCTGGCCAAGCTCAATGACGGACGGGTGCTGCGCCAGTATGGCCGCACACGGCGCCAGCTGTTCGAGGAAATTGACGCGCCGAATCTTAAACCGCTTCCCGGCGAGCCGTGGGTCCATGCCGAATGGCGCCGATGCCGGGTCGGGCTCGACTATCACGTCGAGATCGAACGACACTACTACTCGGTGCCCTATCGCTTCGCCCGTCGCGAGGTAGAAGCGCGGATCTGTGCGCGAACGGTTGAAATCTTCCTGGGGGGCGAGCGTATTGCCGCGCATATGCGCGGCAGCGGCAACGGGCGGCACACGACGATCAGCGCCCACATGCCCTCCAGCCACCGGCGCTATGGCGAGTGGACGCCGGCAAAGATCCGCAGCGAGGCAAGCCGGATCGGCCCGATGCTGCGCCTGCTGATCGACCGGATCATCGAGGATCGGCCGCATCCCGAACAGGGCTATCGTTCGTGCCTGGGGATCATCCGGCTTGAGAAGCGCTTTGGCGCCGAGCGCCTCGAGGCGGCCGCGCTGCGCGCAATTGAGATCCAGGCTCGCAACTACCCGAGCGTCAAATCGATCCTCGAGAAGGGGCTCGATCGCGTTGCAACGCCCACGTCCCCCGAGCGCGAGCCGATCCTACACACCAACATCAGAGGCTCGGACTATTACCACTAATAGGGAAGAAAATGCTGACACACCCCACGCTCCACTTGCTTACCCAGCTCGGCCTTACCGGCATGGCCGAGGCCTTTAAGAGCCTTGCCGACAACGAGGAGGTCCATGGCCTCGCTCACGCCGAATGGTTGGCGCTGCTGCTGGACCATGAAGCGACCTGGCGTAACAACCGGCGCCTGGCGCTTCGCCTTCGTAAGGCAAAGCTGCGTCATCATGCCGTGCCCGAGGATATCGACTACCGCGCCCCCCGTAGGCTCGACCGCTGCTTGTTCGACATGCTGCTCAAGGGAGACTGGATCAAGAACCACGAGAATTGCGCCATTGTCGGGCCGACAGGCATCGGGAAAAGTTGGCTTGGCTGTGCACTTGGTCACAAGGCCTGCCGGGACAACCACTCGGTACTTTACACCCGGCTGCCGCGGTTGTTCGAAGAACTGGACCTTGCCCGGGGCGACGGCCGACTCAGCTCGCGGATGAAGAGCATAGCCGCCGTCGAGCTCCTGATTTTGGACGATTGGGGCCTCCAGGCCATCGACGCCAACGCGCGGCATCATCTGCTCGAAATCCTCGAAGATCGCTACGGCCGTCGGTCGACGCTCGTCACCAGCCAGCTTCCAATTGCCAAATGGCATGAGCTCATAAACGACCCAACTTATGCTGATGCCATACTCGATCGCCTGCTTCACAACGCTCACAGGCTCGAACTGAACGGTGACTCCATGCGTCGCCCGCCCGTTCTTCCTCGGCCTTGATTACGCGGTCTGCCAATGAAGGCCGAGACTGCAGCCCGCGAAGCTGACCGGCCGCTACGGCACTGTTGGGGGCGCGCGTCCGGTCAGCTTCGCTCCATCGAGCGACACCATCAAACATGCGACGCGATCTCTTCGGCAGCCGCTTGACCACGGGCTAACGATAGTGCCAATTGCCTTTAACGATCGGGTACTTCACCTGCGCGCGATCAGATCGGAACGCTGCGCGGCATCAGATTGGAATACCTGCGCGCGATCATCGGAATCCGCATGCCTGGTAGCGGCCTGATTGGACCGCGTCCCAAAGCGCTGCTATTCGCTCGTCGAGCCCTTCCTCATAGTCGCGCCATGTCATCCCGTCGACGCCGGGCGCCGCGGAGCGCTTCAGTTGCCTGAAGCTTTCCGTCAGCAATTCGCGCGTCACGTGATGCATCAACGCCGTAAACCGTGTCTTCCTATTCCGTCTTGCCAGTTCACGTATAGCCTCCAGCCTCGTCGACGCGCTGGTCCGGCTCAGGGTCCGGGGCGCGGGAGGATGTTTGCTATTGCCCTTGGCTGTCCGCCTTCCCTCCGGACCTTCCGCCAGCAACGGTGTGGACCCGTCGCTTTTGTTCAGGTCGTTCATTGGTACTATGCGGACATCCGACTTCTCGTCGACGATGACGCTGGGCTTATGGCATTCGCCTTTCCCCAGCCTGCCCGAAGGCTGTTCGTCCTCCGGCGACGACGAGATCTCCCAGTTCCTGTGCGAAGGATTTCCCCGCATGCTCAGGGTCTCCGACCGCGTGGAGCCGTTGAGCGGCTAGCGATGTGCGCCGCCCAAAGTGTTGCCTTCCGCTTAGGATAACAGCGTCGGCGCTCCAGACTTCCGATTTCGCGGCTCAATGGCTGGCCTGCGGTTTTCCCTGTCAACGCTTCGAAGTCATCCTCACGAACGCCTCCGCATGACTCGGGGCCAAGGTGGGTCGCTACTCCTTTCCTGTATCGAACTTTCATCGACTATCCTTCGCCAGTTTCACTGGCGCACTATCCGTCCGGTGAAGGCCGCCTTGCCGAATGAGGCGTGTTGTTGAGAACTGTCCTTATGGACAGTGATAGGCGCAGTGCCCAAGTCGAACGGCTTGAGGTGGTGGACACGGGTCGGCGGCGGCGCTGGTCCGAGGACGAGAAGCTCAAGATCGTCCTGGAGAGCTTACAGGCGCCGCGCCAGGTTGCGGCTACGGCGCGGCGGTATGGCGTTTCGCGCTCATTGCTGCTGCGATGGCGACGCTCGTTCCGGCCGGAGCCGAAGGATGTCGCCGATCAACCTGGCTTCGTACCAGCGATACTGATCGCGGAATCAGGGCCGACGCCTGGTCCGGTCGCGTCGGCCGCCGGCGGCGCCATCGAGATCGAGTTTGCGGCCGGGGCTCGGATGCGGATCACGGGTACGGTCGACGCGGCGACGCTGAAGGCCGCCGTGGCGGCTCTGGCAGATGGACGCCTACGGTGATCCCCATCGCGTCGGGGGTCCGGGTGTGGATTGCGACGGGCCACACCGATATGCGTCGTGGCATGAACTCGCTGGGCTTGCTGGTGCAGGAAGCCTTCAAGCGAGACCCGCACGGCGGCGACCTCTATGTGTTCCGTGGCAAAAGCGGCAAGCTGATCAAGATCCTTTGGCACGATGGACTAGGCATGTCGCTTTACGCCAAACGGCTGGAGCGCGGCCGTTTCCTGTGGCCGTCGCCCGCTGATGGCGTGGTGACAATCACCCCAGCCCAGCTTGGCCACCTGCTGGACGATCAAGAAGCTGCGGCACGAGCAGTTCGGACAGCCATCGTTCGAGCGCCGCAAGCCAGCCCGCCGGTCACTGCCGGAGCATTTGCCACAGGAGCGCATTGTCTATCCAGTGCCTGCCAGCTGCCCATGCTGTGGCGACAGCCGATTGCGCAAGATTGGCGAGGACGTGACCGAGACGTTGGAGCTCGTTCCACGCCAGTGGAAGGTGATCCAGCACATGCGCGAGAAGCTCGTCTGCCGGGCCTGCGAAGCGATCACCCAGCCGCCGGCTCCCTCGCATCCGATTGCGCGCGGGCGTGCAAGGCCCAGGCTGCTGGCCCATGTCCTGTTTGCCAAGTATGGCCTGCACCTGCCGCTTCATCGTCAGAGCGATGTCTACCAGCGTGAAGGCATCGACCTCGACGTGTCGACGCTCGCGGACTGGGTAGGTGCCTGCGCGGCAACCCTGATGCCTCTGGTCGATGCGATCCAGAGCCACGTCTTCGCAGCCGAGCGCATCCACGCGGATGACACCACGGTGCCGGTCCAGGCCAAGGGCAAGACTCGGACGGGCCGGCTCTGGACCTACGTACGCGACGACCGTCCGTTTGCTGGCCCAGATCCGCCGGCGGCCGTGTTCTTCTACTCGCCCGATCGTGGCGGTGCGCATCCGGAGCAGCATCTGGCGGGCTATGCCGGACTGATGCAGGCCGACGCCTACGCCGGCTTCGGCAGGCTCTACGAGGTCAATCGCAAGGGCGGCCCGATCATCGAGGCCGCAAGCTGGTCGCACGGCAGGCGCAAGTTTTTTGATCTGGCACGGCTCACCAAGGCGCCGATCGCGGCCGAGGCGGTCAAGCGCGTCGATGTTCTGTTCGCCATTGAGCGCGAGATCAACGGTCTTACTGCGCTGGAGCGTTTGCGTGTACGCCAGGAGCGTAGCCGTCCCCTGATGGTCGAGCTGGAGGCCTGGCTGCGCAAGCAGCGCGCCAAGCTCTCCAGGAACAACGACACGACCAAAGCGATAAACTACTGCCTCAGCCGCTGGGATGCGTTTAGCCGCTTCCTTGATGACGGACGGCTTTGCATGTCGAACAATGCTGCCGAGCGTGAGCTCCGGGCGGTCGCCGTGGGACGAAAAAATTGGACCTTCGCCGGGTCCGACGAGGGTGGCCGGCGTGCGGCTGCCGTCTACAGCCTCATCGCCACGGCACTATGCCGAGCGCGGCATAGGCAAGTCATGATCAGCGTCGCCATGATGGCGGCGCGGTCAGCGCCGCGTTCCGAGCCGGCCGACAGCCAGGACTTGCGGCCGAGAGCAAAGCCGCGCAGCGCGCGCTCCGCCGCATTGTTTGTCAGGCAGATCCGCCCTTCATCGATGAAGCGAGTGAACCGATCCCAGCGGCGCAGCATGTAGTTGATTGGCTTGGCGACCGATGAGGAGTTCGATAGCCGAGCACGCTGCTCGCGCAGCCACGCTTCCAGCGCCGCCAGCAAGGGTGCGCTTTGCTCTTTGCGCACCCGTAGACGCTGTTCGGCGCTTGATGCCGCGCTCAATATCGAACAGTGCATCGATGCGCTTGACCGCCTCAAGGGCAATCGGCGAGATCGCCGCGGCATTCTTGTCTCGCCTCGAATTGGCGGCGACGTCCGCCAGCTCGAAGAACTGCCGCCTAGCGTGGGCCCAACAGAGTGCAGGCGTCACCGTTCCCTGTGCGCGCGAGGCGTCATACAGCTCGTTGTAGCCGCTATAGGCATTGGCCTGGAGGATACCGAAGAAGCTTTGAAGATGCGTGTGGGATGCTCCTGCCGCCGGTCGCGCGAGGCGTAATAGAGCGCACCCGGGAGCGCCCGTCCGCCGAATGGCCGATCGTCGCGAACGTAGGTCCAGATGTGCCCTGTCAATCGGCGTCCAATTTTGGCTCTGACGCAGTTTTGATGCAGCTCCTTTCATTCTGCGCCGATCAATCTGGCTTGAAGCAGATCGATTTTCCCGCGACCGTACATTTGACGTCTAACGAGCTTGAGGCGCCTGATCTGACCTTCGGTCTGTCCGTTGGACCAGGGCAAAGTAATTGCTGCTCGAACCGCCGCTTCATCCTTCGCTACGCCGCTGGCGAACGAGGCGACGAGACTGGCGCGGGCGCGCTCGATCCATGGGATGAGGCCTGCCTCGGTCTTGCGCCGGATCATCAGGTGGAATTCGGCGATGATCTCGCGTGCCTCGACCAGGGTTGGTACGCCAGCTTCGATCGCCGCCACCGTGACGGTCTCCGCCTTCGTGAGCAAGTCCCGCCCGATGGTCATCAGGCGCGCGATCGTTCTGGCCGACGGAATCCGCTGAAGGCTTCGGGCGTCGGCCTTTTCAGCCCGTCGTCTGCGGGTCGCCCACTCGCTGACGACGCGGAGTATGGCGCGACAATCAGGATGAGAGCGCGTATTGCCTCACGTATCCATGCTCCCGAGTTCGGTCCGTTGCCTCATTTATTTTGCTCCCGGCATGGGTGAGGAGGAGGCCGGGCGCGGAGAAGCGTGTCCTTGCTCACCGCAGCAACAGCCGTTTTGCGAAGCCCGCTGCCGGTCGCCCCCCAAGCGCCAGACCGAGGTGATGGACGAGAGTGTCCAGCCGCGCCGTGCGTCGCGCCGATGGCGCCAATATCCCGTCGGCGAAACGCTCAGTGAAGATCTGGCGTCCGCACAAGACGGCGTCGCAGCGGAAGCGGCGGGCGATCACCAGGAGCTCGACGATCCGCCCGGACAGCGGCAGATTGCGTGTTTCGGCAATTGCCGGACGCGGATTTCGGTAATTCGCGGACAGCTGCGCGGCGGCGATCAGGGTGAGACTCCAGCGACAATCAAGGTGAGACTGCGCCGATGGGGACGGACCGAAGGGAGGGCGTAGCCCGACTGGAGGACCGTCCCCATCGGCGTCGCGCGTTTTTGGACCCGTCTGGCGGCCGGGTGCGGCTGGTGCAAGCTGTTGATTCGTCTCGACAAGAGGGAATCGATGCCTTGCCTGGCCTCCACATCACCGACCACCAGATGAGGCTGTACATGACCTACCGACAGACACTGTCCCCCGAGGCCGCCGCGGCCAAGGCGGGGTTCTCGAAGGCAAGCGCGTATCGCATCGAGGGCGATGCGCGTCCGCCATCGCAGAAGAAGGCGCCGAGGGGCCGGCGCCGGTCCGATCCGCTCGCGCAGTATTGGGAGGCCGAGATCGTTCCGATCCTGAAGGCTGCGCCCGGCATCCGCGTGATCGGCGTGCTGGACGAGCTGCGCCGACGGCATCATGACCTGAACCCGAACATCCGCCGCACGCTGGAGCGGCGCATCAACGCCTGGCGGGCGCTCAACGGCCCCGAACAGGACGTGATCTTCCGCCAGCAGCACGAGCCCGGCCGCCTGGGTCTGTCCGACTTCACCGACGTGAGCGCGCTCGGTATTACCATCGCGGGTGAGCCGCTCGATCACCGGCTCTATCACTTCCGGTTGGCGTTCTCCGGCTTCGAGCATGCCCATGTCGTGCTCGGCGGCGAAAGCTTCGTCGCCCTGGCGGAGGGCCTGCAGAACGCGCTGTGGGCGCTTGGCGGCGTGCCGCGGGAGCATCGCAGCGACAGCCTGTCGGCAGCGTTCCGCAATCTGGCCGCCGACGCACGGGAGGATCTGACGCAGCGCTACGCCGGGCTGATGGGCCACTATGGCATGGCGCCAACGCGCAACAATGCGGGCATCGCACATGAGAACGGCTCGATCGAGAGCGCGCACGGCCATCTCAAGCGGGCACTGGAAGATGCGCTGTTGCTGCGGGGGACGCGCGACTTCGCCCGTCTCGATGCGTACCGAGCTTTTGTCGACGAGATTGTCGGCCGGCGCAACGCCAACCTCGCCAAGCCGATCGCGCTCGAGAAGGAGGCATTGGCGCCACTGCCAAAAGGCCGCACGACCGACTTCGAGGAGAAAGTGATCCCGGTGACGTCGTCAGGCGGCTTCATCCTGCGGCGCGTGTTCTACACCGTGCCTTCAAGATTGATCGGCCACCGCCTGCGTGTGCGCATCTTTGACGACCGGCTCGAATGCTTCCTTGGCGTCACACCGGTCGTGACGCTGCGGCGCGGTCGGCCTGTGTCCGAGAGCCAGGGCGGTCATGTCGTGGATTACCGGCACATCATCCATGCCCTGCGGCGCAAGCCGATGGCGCTCCTCAATCTCGTTTATCGCGACCAACTCTTCCCGCGTGCAGCTTACAAACGTCTGTTCGAGACCTTGCGGGAGCATGGTGATGACCGGCGCGCCTGCAAGGTGACGGTCGAGCTTCTGGCGCTGGCTCACGAGCGCGCCTGCGAAGCAGAACTCGCCGAGGCGATCGCGATGGATCTGGACGCCGGACAGTTACCCGATCTTGCCGCGCTGCGCGACCGCTTCCGGCCCGAGGCGGCCTCGATCCCGCGTGTCGCCGTCAAGCTGGCGCCGCTCGACGTCTACGATGAACTCGCCTCCGTCAGCGTCATGTCGGGCCGCTCGAACCTGGGAGAAGCAGCATGACCGGTATCGCTACCTCCGTCGATGCTGCCCGTGTCGAGCTGCTTCTCAATGAGCTCCGCCTGCCGGGCGTCAAGGCGATCTGGCCGAAGCTCGCCGCACAGTCGGACAAGGAAGGGTGGCCTGCCGCCCGCTTCCTCGCCGCCCTTGCCGAGCACGAGGCTGCGGATCGCGCCCGCCGTCGGATCGAGCGACACATGGTGGAAGCGCGTTTGCCCGCCGGCAAGACGCTCGCCACCTTCGACTTCGAAAGCGTGCCGATGCTATCAAAGGCACAGGCGATGGCGCTCGCCGCCGGCGACGCCTGGTTGAAGGCCGGCGCCAATTTGCTCTTGTTCGGTCCACCGGGCGGCGGCAAGACCCATCTCGGCGCGGCGATCGGCCTGGCTCTCGTCGAGAACGGTTGGCGCGTTCTCTTCGCGCGAACCACTGATCTGGTGCAACGGCTGCAGGTCGCGCGGCGCGAGCTGGCGCTGGAGTCCGCGATCGCCAAACTCGATCGCTATGACCTCCTGATCCTCGACGACATCACATATGTGAGCAAGGATCAGGCGGAAACCAGCGTGCTGTTCGAGTTGATCGCCGCCCGCTACGAACGACGCTCGCTGCTGATCACGGCCAATCAGCCATTTGGCGAATGGGGGCGTATCTTCCCGGACCAAGCAATGACGTTGGCTGCCATCGATCGTTTGGTCCACCACGCCACGATCCTCGAGATGAACGTCGAAAGTTACCGTCGAAAAGCTGCCCTCGATCGCAAGCGCGGTCCAGGCCGGCCGCCTGTTCACACTACCCCAAACGAACTCGACAAGACTTTGATTGACGCTGGCAGCGCCGCTTGATTGTCGCGCAGCGTCAATCAACGCTTGCCAAGTCGACGGCCAGCGTCAATTATCTCCTGACTCGGCCGCCTCGTCTCATCTTGATTGACGCGCCGCTCTCATCCTGATTGTCGCGCTATAGACAGCCGTGGAGGTTGGTTTTCGGGAGCGCCGTTCGGGCAATGTTCTCTCTCAAGCTGAGTTTGAGAGGGGGCAATGCCGAGACGGAAGCAAGCGAAACGGACAACTGTGAAGGACCTTCGATCGATCCTGAGGCGGACATATGAGCAAGGCCTGTCGGTCCGGGCTATCTCGGAACGGCTGCAGATCAGCAAGACCTCGGTTGCCACCTACCTGCTGCGGCACGCGAAGCCGGCTTAAGCTGGCCGCTGCCGCCGATTTACGAGAGCGAGGCGGCGTTGCAGCGGGCCCTGTTCCGCCGGCTCGGACGGCCGCCCCAGGACCTGAGAGAGCCTGAGTGGCCGCGCGTTGCGCAGGAGCTCAAGCGCAAGGGCGTGACGTTGACGCTGCTGTGGCAGGAATACCGAACGGTCCATCCCGACGGTTATGGCTATACATGGTTCTGCGAGAAGTTTGCCGTCTACCAGCGCCGGGCGACCCCGACCTTCCGCCATCGCCATGCGGCAGGGGCGGTCATGCAGACCGATTATGCCGGCCACACGGTGTAGGTGATCAACCCGCAAACCGGCGAGATCCGTCAGGCTCAGATTTTTGTCGCGGTGCTCGGGGCCTCGTCGCTGACCTTCGCTATGGCGAGCTTCGGTCAGCGACTGCCAGATTGGCTCGAAGGCCAGACCCGGGCCTTAGCGTACTTCGGCGGCGTTCCCAAAGCGATCGTCTGCGACAATCTGAAGGCCGGGGTCGTCAAGGCGTTGTGGTTCGAGCCGACGCTCAATCAAACCTTTGCCGCCATGGCCGAGCATTACGACACGACGATTTTGCCGACCCGCAGCCGCAAGCCGCGCGACAAGGGCAAGGTTGAAGGCGCGGTGCTGATTGTCGAGCGCTGGATACTGGCGCGGCTGCGCCACCGGCGGTTCTTCAACTTGGCCGATCTCAATAGCGCGATTGGTGAATTGCTCGAGGAGCTGAACAGCCGGCCGATGCGCCATGTCGGGAAATCCCGCCGGGAGCTGTTCGAGGAGATCGAGCGCGCCGCGCTGGCGCCACTGCCCGGCGAACCATTCGAATATGCCGAATGGAAAACGGCCAAGGTCCACCCCGATTATCATGTCGAGGTCGACAAGACCTTTTACTCGGTGCCGCACCGGCTGATTGGTCGTCGAGTGGACGTCCGGCTTACCTATCGGGCCGTCGAGATCTTCCAGGATCACCAGCGTGTCGCCAGCCATGTGCGTCGTTCCCAGCGCGGCGGCCATGTTACGGTGAACGAGCACATGCCCAAGGCCCATCAGCGTTACGCCAATATGACGCCGGCGGCCTTGATTAAGATGGCGGCGCGGATTGGCGTCTGCGTCGCCACGCTGGTCGAGCGGTTGATGCGCGAGCGCCCGCATCCCGAACAGGGTTATCGTTCCGCCATGGGCATCATCGCTCTGGCGCGACGCTACGAGCGCAGTCGGCTGGAAGCAGCCTGCGAGAGGGCGCTCGCCATCAACGCGATCAGCTACTCCTCCGTGAGCGCCATCCTCAAGTCCGGGCTCGACCGCGCGAGCCCTGCCACCGAACCCGTCAAAGCCACGCCCTCCCACGCCAACATCCGTGGCGGGGCCTACTATCAATGAAGGAAAGGACCATCGTGATGCTGACCCACCCGACCCTCGACCAGATGCAGGCACTCGGCCTGGCCGGAATGGCGGCCGCCTACCGGCAATTGGCCGAACAGGACAATGCCGCCGATCTCAGCCGGGAGGAGTGGCTTGGCCTGATGCTCGATCGCGAAGCCGCCACGCGTGCCGACAAACGCCTGACCAATCGCCTGGCCGCAGCAAAGCTGCGCTTCGTCGACGCCTGTATCGAAGATATCGACTTCGCGTCCCGCCGCGGGCTTGATCGGCGTAACACCCTGCAGCTGGCGCAAGGCGCCTGGCTCAAAGCCCATGAGAACCTCATCGTCACCGGCCAGACCGGTACCGGCAAAACCTGGCTGGCCTGTGCCTTCGGACGTCAGGCCGCCAGGCTCGATCATTCCGTCCTCTACTTGCGGATGCCACGGCTGTTCGAAGACCTCGCCATGGCCCGCCTCGACGGTCGCTTCCCACGTCTGATCGACAAGCTCGCGCGCGTCCAGTTGCTCATCGTGGACGATTGGAGCACCCACACCCTCAATGACCAGCAGCGCCTCGATCTCCTGGAAATCTTCGAAGAGCGCTACAGGCGCAAATCCACCCTGATCACGGCCCAGCTGCCCGTTGCGCAATGGCATGACATGATCGGAGAACCCACCATCGCCGACGCTATCCTCGACCGGATCATCCACAATGCGCACCGCATCGCCCTCGAAGGCGACAGCATGCGGAAGAAAAAAGCCGCGCCCCCCTTGACCAGCACCGAAAACAGCGAAACCAATCTTAAGTGACTTCAATCAGGCAACCGAAAAGCCCGCCGCAGCAGCACTGTCCGCGATTTAGCGAAACTACTGTCCCTTAGTTAGCGAAACCACTGTCCCGTTTTTGCGAAATACGCAGCAGATCGGTCACGCGCAGTCGATATCGGCTATGAACGCGTCGGCAAACCGTTCCGCACGACGGGCACAGAGCAACGCTTCCGGACGCCCGGACCACAATAACGGCCTTATCGCCTTCGTAGTACGCACTCTCTACAACAAACCCACGCGGCACCAGACTGGAGCGGTGGAGCGATTGCTGCAGGCGCTGATTCTCCCCCAATCAATGCGCCAGACATCCCCTTGAACTGCATCAAAAGTGAGTCAGAGCCAATTTTGCAGGCCGAATGACAGTTAGGCTTCAAAGGCGTCCACCAAAGGCCGGCTCTGCTGTCGCACGAGGCAACGCTCGTCCCTCTTCCGGGCTGCGGCCGCGGATCTCTTTCCTGATCGCTTAGATGGCGACGATGTGCTTCAGCGCCTCGCTTGCGATGGGTGCGGGCCCGCTGCCGTGACTTCATAGAAGTTGCTGCGCATAGTGCGGAACACGACGTCCTGTCGAGTAGGCCGAGGGAGTGTCACCCAGAACCGAACGCGATCTCTCGCGTCATCCTGTTCTTGTCACCCAACCGGCGCGTGACCGAGGCGCACCCAGCGGACCGAAGAATGAGGGATTGCGCGTCGCAAGTCGTTTAGGCGCAGCAAGCGCCGTCCCCTGTGCATGGTGAGTGACTTGTACTCTGTCGGAGCCAAGCTCCATGCCGCGCCGCAATCAGGATCGAAGCTTCCCAGCCAGATTGCGGCGCTATAGCTCCGAGACGTTCATCAAAGCGCGTGAACAGCTTCCACATCTCCGTCGGACAGAAACGGCCATAATGCGGCACCGCCCTTGAAGGACTGGACGGACTGTTCGGGCTATATCGGCTGGTCATACTGCCTATACACCGGCTGCCGCATGGACCTCAGTTCGACAGGTCGGATAGAATGAATCTCGATTTAAAAAGGCCCCCAGTGGGCATACTGGAGGCCTCCTTGGAGGTTAACTTAGCTATACAGCGCCTTTCTCTCTCCTTTTGCTAGCTTGAAAGAAGCTCACCAGTTGCGCTGAGCGCGGAGCAGCAGCGTGAGGCTGTTCTGGTCCTTCAGCTCGTACGCGGCCGCCGGCTTGGCGATACCGGTTTGCAGGGGTAGCGCCACCGTGCTTCTGCTCGCATACTTCTGATCGATCATCGTGTAAGCGAGGTCGGCCGAGAATGTCAGGTTCTTGACTGGCGTCCAGCGCGTGATCACACCAGCAACCGCATAGTTCAAGTCGGGGTTACAGCCGGCGAGCCCGCTCGATAGCGCAAGGCTTGCCACGAACGCGCCACAGATGTAGCCTTTGGCAGCGTTGTTGTATCGTAGAGCAGCCCACGCGCCATAAATACCAGTATTCCAATTGGGATTCCAGTTGTGGGTGTAACCACCACGGAAGCCGTACGTTGTGGTCAGCTCCTGGCTAGATCCGGTCACGAACACAGAGTCTGACACACTACCAATGCCGACGCTCTGGTAGGTGCCCGGCAAACTCGTGCCCCCGTATATTGCATACGTGGTCGACATCAGGTCCTGGAAGTTGTAACGGCTTGCACCGTTCGTATACACGCCCGTTAGGTTGATCGTGTCGCCCGCGCCGGTCGGGATGTCCTTGATCGACAACGCCAGCTGACCAGCCCAGCCCCATTTGTCGGAAGGATAGCCCGTCACTTCGGACGCACCATAATAGCCAGCATGGTTATCGTGCGCGGCAAACGAGGCTTGGAATAGTCCCCAAGCCTGATCAACACGAACCGCCGCAATGAGGTCAGGGGCCCGCGCACCGCCGATGTCGTTGGCTCCATACGCACCGGTTGCGAGACCGGCGGCCGTGGCACCGCTCACGTTCCAAACGTTTGTCGTACCTGTGATGACCGGATCCTGGGCCGAGAAAGAGGCCGTGATCCCCTGGCCGAAATCAGCAGTATAGCTGAACTGATTAACGCCAGCGATCCAGCCGCCACCGCCGGGCAGACCGTCGATGTTGTTCGCTGGATAGTTGCCCCAGGGAGCGGAGAACTGCGACGGCGCTTTGCCCAGGGTGAAACCAGCGAACTGGATGAAGGCGTAGTAGACGCCGAGAAAACCACCAGCAACTTGAGAAGCGGTCGATGTGGTGTAGACCGTCGAGCCGTTCACGTTGGTCGTGCCGCTGCCTGTATAGGTACCCGACGTCCAAGTGAACGTCGCATCGAAGTAGGTGCGAAGCATGCCGTACTCGGTCGCGGTGCGCGTGTCGATGCTGAGGTCTTCACGAGCGCGCCAACTTAAATAGTCGCTCAGGCGGTTGCGAGCACCACCCACACCGTTATTGGCTGCGTCATAATGATAGCTGGTACCCACTGAGGTTTCGGCCCGCACATACCCCCCCAATTTGATGCACGTGTCAGTGCCGGGAACGTAGTAGAAGCCGGCCCCATAGAGGGAGCAAATCTTCACGTACTCGACAGCTTTGGCTTTCAGGGGAAGATCTGCTGCCTGCGCCCCGGCGGCCGCAAACATCGCCGCGGAACCGAGGATAAAACTCTTTGTCAGTTTCATATGAACCTCCAAGTTGGAAACGTCGTTTCCATCCTTCAAAGATCCGCCGAACCTCGCCATGGGCGGTGGTTGACGGAACAACTTCGAGGCGCCCCCTCGCTGTCAATTGCCATATAATTTTTAAAATCAATTGCTACAATAAACTATTGTAAGCAAGCATTGCTTTGTTGGAATATGTTGCACTCGAGCAACAGTTGCGTCTCATCAGGTTTGGCGTGTTATCAGCGCGGATTTTTACGAAATGAACAGCCCCGGGGGGACCTCCAGGAGGGCTATCTTTTGATGACGTGACCGATGGCCGAGTATCGGTCCGACACATTGATGCCTTGAGATAATTGCATTTGTAAAGTGTTCTTTTCGGATTGCGACTGTGTCTCCCGAGCTCTATTTCGGGAGGCCGAAGAGGGATACCAAGGTTCGTGCAAAGGGATCCGCTGTGCGCCCTAGCGACTCGAATTTGGCGGAAAGACCGACATGACCGAAAAAGGACACCCCGAAAGGGCCGTTAGTGATTTCATCTGGAACATTGTCGAGATTCACTCCCAACTCGAGGAAATACACAAAAGTTGGGCCCAGATGTTGGGAATAACCGAACCACAGTGGTTGATCCTGATGGCGATCGATGAGCTCGACGAGGGGCGCGGGGTCCCGGGAATTGCGGTTGCGAGTAAACTACGAATCCATCCCGCCTTCGTTACCAACCAAACGAAGAAGCTCGAAAACATGGAATTCCTCACCCGCGTAACATCGCCCGATGACGCAAGGTTCCTGCAGATGTCGCTGACTCAAAGGGCACGGGCGGAAATCGCGAATCTATCAATCAAAAGGCAAGCCCTCAACTCGACGATGTTTGGCGAACTCGATGAGGACTCCCTTCGCTATCTGAATAAGCGGCTGACCTCGATCGCCAAGAATAGCCGATTGGCCTCTCAAAAACTGAGTATAGGCATATTGTAGGCGGATCAACCGATGCCTTGTCGATCCGCTCCTAACTCATGATTTCCCTTATGATCGCTGGTCGCCCTCTGAAGGGAAGCATTGCATGGTGTTTCTTAAGATGCCTCTTATATGGCGGTCCCGGATCACACATTGAAGAAACTGCTCAGGGCACCCAATTTCGGGATTGGAAGCGGCCCAACATCAATAGTGCTGTCCTGGCCGACAATGGTTATCGACCTGAACTGTTGCGAGCTTATACTTTAGCCATCCGAAGGTGTGATCGTCGGAAGACACGAAATTCTCGATCTCCCCGACGGCGGTCTTGGTCATCCGCGGCATGGCCAACTCCAGATCGATGTGCGCCGCCGAGCAGTCAGCCTGTAGTTTGATCGCCTCCGGCACGCCGGCCGATTGTAGACGTCGTCATGAGAGACAACCAGAACCGACATGCCCCAACCACTCAGCGCGGACAAGAGCCTTCCGAGCAGCGTCGCTCCTGTTTCTCCTTCCCTGCTGATGCAAATGACAGCCGGGGCGCATAAATCGGAATCGCCGGCTGGCAAGTAGTAGCTTAGCAATTCGACTTGCTCGCAGCACGCAATTTGTATCCGCGCCACCTTCTTCAGAGATCCGAACCTCTGAATCACAGCCTCGACTTTCGACGAAATTTCTTCACTTCAGAGATCGCCTTCATCAAGTAGTCGCCTAGCCACTTCAAAGGTGGTCAGAGCTCAGAGCCAAGCCTCGGTCGTCCCATCGAAGGCTCCCTTTTTTATGTTCAGCTCACAAAGACGGCACTGAGCATCTCCGATGGTTGTCCATCTTCGACCCAGCTCTGTCGATCTATGGTTCCGTAGAGGTCATCGAGATTGTCAAGGAACACCGCGGCACCTCGTCGCGCGCAATGCGAGGCGCTCCTCGAACGCCAGCGCGGCGATGTCAGGCTGTCGCTGCTGTTCATCGAGGGCCTTTGCGATGCCTGTTGAGCTCGAGCGCAACGAGGCGATCGTGGGTGGGATGTGTCGTGTCAACATCGTCCCTCCTTTCTTCGCTGGTAGTAATCGGTGCCGCGGATGTTGTCGTGTCGGATCGTGGGCCGTCCGGCGGACTCTCGTTTGCGTAGGCGCGATCGAGCCCGCGCCGCAGGATCGACTTGGCATCCGCCAGCAACCGCGTGTTCAATGTCTTCAGCCGCTTGGCCTCCGACACCTCCATACCGCCGAACTTCGCCTTCCATTTGTAGTCGTCCGTGAAGAACTCGATTCAGCCCGGAACGAGCTGAAGTGGGAGGATGAGCTGGGCGAGGATTTGGTGCAACAGAAGCTCGAGCCAGCGGATGAGGCGACGGAAGTTGTAGCCGGCGGCGGCGAGGACGGCATCGGTGTGAGTGCCGGACGTAAACTCCTCAAGAGTGCCGTTTGAAAATTCCCCAGGTTTCGTGCAGCCCGGCCTTCCAGGGCATGCGCTGGAAGGCCGGGCGGCGAACCGACTCACCGATGCTGTCACTGGGCGGTGAATACTCCCCAAATATGGGCATCGAAAATTCCCTAGCTGGCATCCCAGCCTGAAGGGGCCGCGGCGCGTAGGCCCCACATACCGGAGCGCTGCGGCCCCTTCAGGCTTTCCGCATCCGATCCTGTCCCGAAGTGATTCGGGGGGCGGAACGGATGATCCAGCTTGGAGATCTCATCGTGATTTTGGACCTTCACCGTCAGGGCTTGTCGATTAGCGCGATTGCCCGGCGCACGGGGCGCGACCCGAAAACGATCCGCAAATACATCGCGCGTGGTCTCGAGCCACCCGCCTATGGCCCTCGCCAGGCTGGCCGGCCGAACAAACTCGCACCCTATCTGGACTATTTGCGCGAGCGCATCGCCGCATTCCCCGACTTGAGTGCCATCCGGTTAACGCGCGAGCTTCGCGAGCGTGGCTACACCGGCGCCTACACGGCCGTGAAACGCTTCGCGGCTGCGATCCGTCCCGACAACGCACCTAAACCCTTTGAGGTGCGATTTGAGACGCCTGCCGGGAAGCAGGCGCAAGTGGACTTTGCTCGCTTCGTGACCATCTTCACCGACGAGCCCGGTGTGACACGGATCATTTGGCTGTTCTCGATGGTGCTCGGCCATTCGCGGTTCATCTTCGCCCGCTTCGTCATGCATCAGGACCTGCAGACGCTGCTGCGCTGCCACATACAGGCTTTTGCGGTCATCGGCGGTGTCCCGATCGAGATCCTTTACGACCGCATGAAGACGGCCGTGACGGGCGAGGACGGCGATGGTCACATCGTCTATAACCGGTCGCTCCTGGCGCTCGCACAACATTACGGCTTCCATCCGAGGGCCTGCCGGCCGTACCGCGCCAAGACCAAGGGCAAGGTCGAGCGTCCGTTCAGCTACATCCGGCAGGACTTCTTCCTCGCGCGCAGCTTCCGCAATCTCGACGATCTCAACACCCAGCTCGATGACTGGCTCGCGACGGTTGCGAACGTACGCGTGCATGGCACCACGCAGAAAGTCGTCGCTGAGGCGTTTGCCGCCGAAAGACCCGAGCTGCAGGCGTTGCCGGCAGGGCCGTTCGACGCGCTGCTCAAACTCGAGCGCCGTGTCAGCCACGACGGGCTCGTGTCGATCGGCGGCAACTATTACAGCGTACCAGACCGTACGCGGCGCATTGTCGAAGTGCAGCAATTGCCTGATGTAATCCGCATTCTCGACCAAGGCGAAATCGTCGCCGTCCATCCCGTTCTGGAAGGCCGCCGGCGAACTCGCGTCGCCCCCGAGCATCGCCAGGCCGTCAACCGATCCAGGTCGCGACCTGGCGTGTCCGAAGCCCTCGTCGGTCGGGCCGGCGATCACATCCCACGACGGTCGTTGGAGTTTTACCAAGCTGTCGGCAAACGGCTCGCCCACTCGGGAGGCCGGCCATGACCATCCACACGCAACCGGCAGCGATCGACAGCGTCAAGAAAAGCCTGGTCGCACTCAGGATGCCACGTGCGCTGGAAATATTGGACACTACGCTGCGGCGAGTCGAACAGGGTGAGGTCACCTGGATTGAGGCGCTCGATCAGCTGCTTGTCGAGGAGCTGACGTTGCGCGACAATCGCCGTGTCAGCACCGCGCTGAGAATGTCTCGCCTGACCACCGTCAAAACGCTCGCCGGCTTCGACTTCGCATTCCAGCCCTCGCTCGATCGCAATCGCATCCTGGCGCTTGCCGAATTGAAGTTCATCGACCGCGCCGAGGTGGTCCATCTGCTTGGGCCACCCGGCACCGGCAAGAGCCATCTCGCGACGGCGCTCGCGGTCGAGGCCGTCAAGGCGGGAAAGAGCGTCGCGTTCGCCACGCTCGCCGACATCGTCACCACCCTCGCAAAAGCCGAACGCGAAGGCACTTTGCGCGAGCGCCTGCGGTTCCTCGCCCGCGCCTCCTCCTTGTCGTCGACGAGATCGGTTACCTCCCGGTCGTGCCCGGCGGCGGCAATCTGTTCTTCCAGTTGGTCAACGCCCGCTATGAAAAAGGCGCGATGATCCTCACTTCGAACCGCGGCTTCGCCGAATGGGGCGAGGTCTTTGGTGATGCCGTCGTCGCCACAGCATTGCTTGATCGCCTGCTTCACCACGCAGTTGTTATCCAAATCGAGGGATCGAGCTATCGGCTTCGCCAGCACGCTGCCCTCGTACCGGAAAACGTCCGCTCGCGCCCGCTCACAAACCCGCCGCAGCCCAAGCGCCGCGGCCGCCCACCCGGAAGGACCAATAACGATCCCGATAGCGGCTGATCCCCGAACCACAATCACCGTCACCTAGGGAAATTTGGAAGCCCATTCTTACGGAAAGTTCGCTGCCCGTTGACAGATGCTCCTCCCGTTGGCGGGAGGGAGGGGTGCGGTGATCAAACTCGGGGAGCTTGTCGTGATCCTGGAATAGCATCGGCAGGGCGTCTCGGTGTCGGCCATCGCCCGCCAACTTGGAATCGACCGCAAGACGGTGCGGACACACCTCGCCAAGGGCTTGACGGCGCCGGCTTACTCGCCGAGGCCGCCGCGCACGCGTCGGATTGATCCGTTCGTAGCGTATTTGCGCGAACGGCTCGCCGCCTTCCCGGCTCTGACGGGCCGCCGCCTGCGGCGAGAACTCAAGGAGCGCGGATATCAGGGTGGATACACCGCGATCACCGATCTGGTGCGTGAACTACTCCGACCGTCGCGGACAATCGGCTTTGAGGTCCGCTTTGAGACGCCGCCCGGAGAGCAGGCGCAGGTCGTTGGAGCCTCAATGACGACGCGCTCGCGTTCGATGTCATCCGGCCATGGTTTGCGCACCGGCCGCTTGCGCATGAAGGGGCAGACGTTCTGCGTCTTCCGCGGCGGCCTGCGCGGCAAGCTCATCCTCGCTCGCCGTGGTGACGAGTTCTTCGAGCTCCAACTCCAGCTGCTCGAGCAGCCGTGCCGTGCGCCCGGAGCGCTGCCCGTACAGTTCGCGTTTGAGCTTCTCGATCCGCAGTTCGAGATGCGCGATTAGCGCCTCGTTGTCCGACAGCTCCGCCCGCGCACTGGCAGCCACCGCCTCGGCGCGCAGCCGCGCCTCACGCTCGGCCTGCAGCACCGCCAGGGCACTCACAAGGTCCGATGGAAGATCGTCCGGCTTCGATAGCCATAAGCTGAGAAGATCGGCTCCAGGACCAGCTTGGCGGTAGGGCCTGAACCACGCGGCCCCGGGTCGCGGGAATTCCGAGTGGTCGCTCGTCGCAAGCTCCGGGTTTGGGATCATCGCCCGTCGCGCCGGTGCAGGCCCGGACGCTCCGCCGGCTCGAAAGCATATTCGCGAAGGTCCGGAGCAAGACGCCGGCCGGCGTCGCCAGTGTTTGACGCATTAAGCTTCGAGGACGGCTCGAAGGAACGCCCTCGTGCGTTCGTGAGCAGGAGTGTGGAATATCACGTCCGGCGGGCCTTGCTCGAGGATTGCACCTTCCGAGAAAAAGCAGACCCGGTCGGCGACTTCGGCAGCGAAACCCATTTGATGCGTGACAATCAGCATGGTGAGGTCCTGCTCCTCTCCGAGGTGTCGCATGACCTGCAGAACTTCGTGGACGAGTTCAGGATCCAAGGCCGACGTAATTTCGTCGAACAGCATGATTTTCGGCCGCATCGCCAGGGCCCGCGCAATCGCGACACGCTGCTGTTGGCCACCGGAGAGCTGCGCCGGATAATGATTCTTGCGATCCACTAGGCCAACCTTGCCAAGCAAGGAAACTGCGCGCTCGGTCGCTTCGTCCCTAGATAGGCCAAGCACGTGAACGGGACCCTCGATAATGTTCTGTAGCGCGGTCATGTGCGGGAACAGGTTGAACTGCTGAAAGACCATACCGATTTTGCTGCGGATGCGCCGCATATGCGCCTCTCGCGCCGGCGCGAGACGGTGGTCGATCCGCTCATGAGTGAACGGCTCTCCATCGACTTCGATTACGCCTCCATCGATTGGCTCGAGCGTCATCAGAGTCCTGAGGAGCGTTGTCTTTCCGGAACCTGATGGTCCAATAAGCGCGACCTTCTCGCCCCGTGCTACGGAAAGATTGAGACTCTTGAGCACGACCAACGAGCCGAACCGCTTCGTGACATCGACGAACTGAACCGCAGGGGGCAGCGTCGACGTGGCGGTTTGTGTCTGCAGATCACACATACGTTCAGCCCTGCCTTCCGACAGATTTTCGACCATTTCCATATCTAGCGTTGCCTCCGTTATTTTGTGAATATCGGCGATTACAGCCGCCTAGCGCATGTGGGTGATCAAATGCAGGCATCTGTCCCTCCAAGCCCCAGGTCCACGGCTCAAGCAATTCAGGTATTAACCCGAGCCTGACGACTCGCGCACGCTGATGACCGCCTACGCGGCGGGCTCCATGCTACGTGCTCGCAAGACTAGTCGAGACTTCGCGATCGATCGCACCGCGGTCCTGCCGCTGAGCTCCGAACAATTGCTCAAGCTTCCGTATGAGAAGTGAGGAGGCTAGGGTCATTATCAGGAAGAATACCCCCACGAGCGTCATCGGTTCTGTGTAGCGGAACGTTTCCGAACCGATCAATTTGGCGCGCTCCATCATTTCCAAGACGGAGATGACAGAGAGAACCGGGGTCGCCTTGAACATTTCGATAAGATAATTACCCAAGGTGGGGATCATCGGCGGAATCGCTTGAGGTAAGATTACGTCCTTGTAGGCGCGCCAGCGGCCTAGGTTTAACGCGACTACAGCCTCCCACTGACCTTTGGGCACACTGTCAAGAGCGGCCCTATACACCTCTGAAACAAAGCATCCATAGTAGAGTCCGATGGCAATTAGGCCTGCACCCATCGGAGGGAGCGTAATGCCGAATTGGGGTCCAACGAAGAAGATGAAGTAGACCTGTATGAGCAACGGCGTCGATCGAATGAACTCGATCACGAACCCGATCGGCCATGCAAGAAGCACAGCGCGGCTGCGTCGCGCTAACGCTAGGGGAAGTGCAACGAAAACCGCCACGATGAACCCAATAACTGTCGCCTCGAACGTCACGAGAGCACCCGCCGCAAGCATCGGCGTTATTGACCATGCAAAATTCCAGTCGAACATCTCACTCAAAACCCACCCCTCGTAATCCCATGATTGACGCGTCGGGATAAAGCGCGAACCACCAGCGCTATTCCCTGCGCCATGATAAAGTAGAGCACGAGGGACAGGCCGTAGAGTTGCAGTGTCTTAAATGTGACAACATTTAGGTTGTACGCTTGGAACGTAAGCTCTTGAATTGTTATCAGAGATACGAGTGCTGTGCCCTTAAGCAAGATGATGAGCAGATTGCCCCAGGGGAGCAGCATCGTTATCAATGCCTGAGGTAGAATGATTTTGCGCATCCGTAACGCTGGTGGCATGTTTAATGCGATGGCCGCTTCGATTTGGGAACGAGGAATCGCAACTATCGAGCCGCGCACGACCTCAGATCCATAGGCACCGTTATTGAGGCCCAAAGTGAGGACCGCCACAACGAACGCGTTTAGCTTGATCCCGAAATTCGGCAGGACGAAAAACAGCCAGAAGAGCTGAACGAGCAGCGAAGTGCCGCGAAAAAGTTCAACGTAGCCAGTCGCGATCCAGCGCACCAGTCTGTTCCTGGAAAGCCGGGCGATGCCAGCGATGGTCGCTACAATGATCGACACAATCGAGGCCGCCAAGGTAATCTCAATGGTTACCTCGGCTCCTCTTAGTAGGTACGGCAGAAACTCTAGCATCTCAACGCCGCCGGTTCGCCCAATCTTTCGGTTCGTACAATCCTTCAGCTACTGCGCTTTACAGCGCTCATCAGCTGTCACCTTACCCGGCACGGATTCCGATCCACGCCCAATCTTGGCAAGGATCTTCATGTACTCATCAGAGCCGACGAAATCTTTGAGCACCTTGTTAAAGGCCTCACGCAACGAAGTATCTTCTTTCCGAAACGGAAACGAGCTGTATGCGATGGCCCACGGCGGGGTGGTAAATGGCTCCGCCTGCTCCACACCTTCGCTACCCTGTGCTAACATCGACTTGACACCAGCCGGATTCCAAGCGGCGGCGTCAGCACGACCCGACAAAACCGCTGAAAGCAATGCGCTCGGATCCTGAAGCACCAAGATGCGACTATCAGGGACACCGGCACGTCGTGCGTAGCCCTGCTCGGCGGCTCCGGCGACGATCGCGAGAGTAACGTTCTGGTTTCTGATGACGTCCTCGTAGCTATGGATGTTCTTTGGGTTCCCCCGCTTCACCAGCATCGCGTCGCCGGTCTTCACTATGGGCTCGGCAAATGCAACCTCCTGGCATCGCGATGGAATTATGAACATCGCGGTGGCAACATCGAACCGACCTGCCTTCAGCCCCGGGATCAGGGAGGACCATTCCGTCACCACTGGTCGAACGTCTGCGATTCCCATTCTTTTGAAAATAGCGAGTGCAAGGTCGGCGCTGAAGCCCGCAGGCTTTCCATCGGGTCCCACATACGAGTTAGGAGGATCGCTAGAGAGGCCAAACGTGACCCCATTCTTCTTGGCCTTCTCCAGCGAATCGTCAGCCTTGGCGGCGAGCGAATAGACGACCATGCATGCCGAAGCCAGCAATAAGGTCACTCTACGGGTCAGTTTGTTCATGTGAGCATCCTGTTCTTAACTTAACAATTACGACGAGAGTCCCGCAAACCAGATCAAATGGTCAACAGATTCATTGGATATGCGCATAGCCGTTCAGCCCGCGACGATGCGATGTCATTCCAGGCTCGAGAACTAGTATGCAGCGAGATGCCCCCCCCCCCGCGGAAACCAGGAATGGCGATGCCGTTGGAGTAGCCGCATAGCGCTCGGCGCTCGATCTTATCGCGCTCAACCACTGGTGTCTTGGTGGCCGCTCGGCTCGACCGCAGCCAACCGCGTCGCCGATCCGGTCACGATTGTCATCTTGGCCATGCTTTGCTTCCTTGCAACCGGTCGTTTTTCACTATGTCGCACGACAGCGTTACTCGGTTTCGAAGCCGAATTCCCCTAATTTAGGGCCCGATCAGTCTGAAATTCTGCGCCTGATCTCATGGCAGCTGCCGGCTCACGCGCTTCGCTCGCGGGATCGCCTGCCTCGGCACTACCTACGCGCTGCATCCTCTAGATGGCTTCGGAGCAGCCATTGGGACCGCTCGCGATGGAGAAGCTCGCGATGGGCCGCCCTCTCGATGCTTTTTTGAGCAGCTCATTTCTCCGTCACGGGCTGGTCGACCTAAACCTTCAGCCCCATCACCTGTCAGTCCAAGGGCGCAGCCCGGCGCCTTCGCTTCCGCCTCGGCGAGCGCATGTATCTGGAGCACCATCGCCTTCAGCGTTGAAACGTGGTCGATCCCGCACCAGTAGCGCCAGCCCGTCGAAGCCAGTCCGCATGTCCGTGTGGCACGTCGTCAGCCCTGCGTGTCGTATCCGTCCGGTGAAGGCCGCCTTGCCGAATGAGGCGTGTTGTTGAGTACTGTCCTTATGGACAGTGATAGGCGGAGTGCCCAGGTCGAACGGCTTGAGGTGGTGGGCACGGGCCGGCGGCGGCGCTGGTCCGAGGACGAGAAGCTCAAGATCGTCCTGGAGAGCTTACAGGCGCCGCGCCAAGTCGCGGCAACAGCGCGGCGGTATGGCGTTTCGCGCTCATTGCTGCTGCGATGGCGACGGTCGTTTCGGCCTGAGCCGAAGGATGCCGCCCAACCTGGCTTCGTACCGGCAGTGGTAATCGCGGAATCAGGGCCGACGCCTAGTCCAGTCACGCCGGCCAGCAGCGGTGGGTCGATCGAGATCGAGTTTGCGGCCGGGGCTCGGATGCGGATCACGGGTACGGTCGACGCGGCGACGCTGAAGGCCGCCGTGGCGGCTCTGGCAGATGGACGCCTACGGTGATCCCCATTGCGTCGGGCGTGCGGGTGTGGATTGCGACGGGCCACACCGATATGCGTCGTGGCATGAACTCGCTGGGCTTGCTGGTGCAGGAAGCCTTCAAGCGAGACCCGCACGGCGGCGACCTCTATGTGTTCCGTGGCAAAAGCGGCAAGCTGATCAAGATCCTTTGGCACGATGGACTGGGCATGTCGCTTTATTCCAAGCGGCTGGAGCGCGGCCGCTTCCTGTGGCGATCGTCGGCTGATGGCGTGGTGACAATCACCCCAGCCCAGCTTGGCTACCTGCTGGAGGGCATCGACTGGCGGATGCCGCAACCTACCTGGCGACCGCAGGCGGCGGGCTGATCGCTGGGATTTGAATCGGGGCACGATCAGCGGTTCGGACAGAGACCGCGTCTTGTGATTCTCTGGTCGGTGATGGGCGCCGATGATTCTCTTCCCGACGATGTGACTACGCTGCAGGCGATGCTGCGCGCCGAGCGAGCGGCCCGGTTGGTCGCGGAAGCCGAGGCCCAGGCGGGGACCCTGCTAATCGAGAAGCTCAAGCTCACGATCAAAAAGCTCCGGCACGAGCAGTTCGGACAGTCCTCCGAGCGAGGCGCATTACTGGACCAGCTCGAGCTAAAGCTCGCCGACCTGGAGGAGAACGCGGCGCAAGCCGAGACCGCAGCGCAGATGGCGGCCGAGAAGATTGCGGTGCCGTCGTTCGAGCGCCGCAAGCCAGCCCGCCGGCCACTGCCGGAGCATTTGCCGCGGGAGCGCATTGTCTATCCAGTGCCTGCCAGCTGCCCATGCTGTGGCGACAGCCGATTGCGCAAGATTGGCGAGGACGTGACCGAGACGCTGGAGCTCGTTCCGCGCCAGTGGAAGGTGGTCCAGCACGTGCGCGAGAAGCTCGTCTGCCGGGCCTGCGAAGCGATCACCCAGCCGCCGGCCCCCTCGCATCCGATTGCGCGTGGGCGTGCCGGGCCCAGGCTGCTGGCCCATGTCCTGTTTGCCAAGTATGGCCTGCACCTGCCGCTTCATCGTCAGAGCGATGTCTACCAGCGTGAAGGCATCGACCTCGACGTGTCGACGCTCGCGGACTGGGTAGGTGCCTGCGCGGCAACCCTGATGCCTCTGGTCGATGCGATCCAGAGCCACGTCTTCGCAGCCGAGCGCATCCACGCGGATGACACCACGGTGCCGGTCCAGGCCAAGGGCAAGACTCGGACCGGCCGGCTCTGGACCTACGTACGCGACGACCGTCCGTTTGCTGGCCCAGATCCGCCGGCGGCCGTGTTCTTCTACTCGCCCGATCGTGGCGGTGCGCATCCGGAGCAGCATCTGGCGGGCTATGCCGGACTGATGCAGGCCGACGCCTACGCCGGCTTTGGCAGGCTCTACGAGGCCAACCGCAAGGGCGGCCCGATCATCGAGGCCGCGTGCCGAGTAGGCGGGGATGTTGCCATCCCCGCCCCTCACAGACCCGGACGAGCGGATTACCCGCATCCGGTTCTTCACGCGTAAGCTTCGCTCACGAGACGGCATATTGGTGGACGATCTTGGCTGTCGGCAGCGGGTGTCGCGCGAGCATGGCCCGGAAGCGTGACCACGGCAGATTGCTGTGGCGGCCACGCCGCGCGAGCCATTTCTTCCATATCCGCGTGAGCTGGTGATGATACCACCTGATCCGTCGGCCGTTGCCGGAGATGCCGTAGTAGGCGCAGTGCCCCCGGATCACCCGTGACAAGTGCGCGTGCTGTTCCTTCCTGCGGCACTTGGGAATGAAGACCACGTGATATTTGCACTCTCCATTTGCTGTGGCTTAGGCTCTCGTAATCGTCCATCGCGAAACTCCTTCTCGTGCGCGTGGTGGCTCACGAGTCGCGAGTTTCGTCGATGGACGACCGCCTGAAATGTCAAACTTCTGCTGCCTCCCCGGCAGAGCTGGAGGGCCTCCCTTGGTAGGCTAGATGCTGGTAGCAAGTCCGAAGCGCGGACCCTTGTACCGAGGCGGCCATCTGAAAATCTCTGCGGTCGATGGTTGAAATTGTTCGTACGTTCAGGATACTTGAATCGCAAACGCATTTGCGCAGCAATTTTCTTCGGAGGATTTCCTGCATGGCGGAGGCACTTTGCGACGAATTTCACCCTCAACCCTGAGTACATTATGCCGTATGATGGAATAGATGCTCGCATCCTTGAAATTATGCAAAAGAACAACCGTCTGACTTCCGAAATTATCGGCGAACTGGCCGGCCTCTCAGCGACCGCCTGTCAACGACGACTGAAGAGACTCCGTTCGGAACGCATCATCGAGGCCGATATCTCGATCGTTTCGCCGAAGGCAGTAGGAAGACCGATTCAAATGCTAGCGCTGGTGAGCCTAGAGCGGGAGCGTTCAGATATAATTGATAAGTTCAAGAAGGTCATCAAATCATCGGTTGAAGTCGTCAACGGATTTTACGTCACCGGCGACGCTGATTTCGTTCTCTACATTACCGCGCGCACCATGGAAGATTATGAACAGTTCACCCGGAGATTCTTCTATGAGAACTCGGACATTAAGGGTTTCAAGACGATGGTCATAATGGATCGCGTGAAGGCAGGCTTTGCCGTTCCAATTCATGCTCCGGAGGACTGATCCGAGTGTCTGGCACCGCGGCCCCTTTTACGTTATCACTTTCGGCGCTCCGGGTCGTAGCCCAGCGCTTATATATCATCACGCCAAACGTTCTGGAGTGCCTTTGGAGGTCGAGGTCAAGGATGGCCGGCTGAACCGAGGCGGCATTTGGTTCGAATACCGGGACGGTTTGCGATCATGCTGCCTAAGCGCGCCACCAGCGTATTCTCCGAGATCTTAGCTAAAGGGCTGGACGTTATAGCTAGCAGCTAGCTCATTGATCAGGATATTCCGGCCACAGATTTCCGGCGCGAAGGTCGCAGTCCACAGCAGCGCATCGGGTTAAAGTCCGCCTCCATGCCCGGCAGAGAGCGCCAACTCCCAGTATCCCGTCGAGCCTTTCGCAATCCGGGTGGCTTAGTCGGTACCGCACAGCGTGTGCAACGAGAGATATCTGGCTGGTCGATCGTGACGAACTCGCCGCTGCGGCCGATTGCGCCCGCCCGGCACAAATGCCTCTCCACATCATGACTCTGAGCGAGGGCGAGCGTTCTTTGATCCGGATTGCTGTCCATAGCCTAGGTAATCGCCGACGACGATCGTCAAGTCTGCCGTGACGTGTTACGTCAGGGATGCACGTCCATTCTCGGCCCCCGTTGAAAATACCTTTACATTCAGGATACTAGTGTCGCAAAGATATTTGCGTCGCGGTTTCCGGCCATTCGGAGGATTTCCTGCATGACGCAGGCAATTTGCGGCGAATTTGGCCTCTGCGATGGAGCCGACTATGCGATACGATAAAATAGATGCCCGCATCCTCGAAATTGTGCAGAAGAACAACCGTCTCACTTCCGAGGTCATCGGCGAACTGGCCGGCCTCTCAGCGACCGCATGTCAACGGCGGCTGAAGAGACTCCGTTCGGAAGGCATCATCGAGGCCGACGTCTCGATCGTCTCGCCGAAGGCAGTAGGAAACCCGATTCAAATGCTTGTGCTAGTGAGCTTAGAGCGGGAGCGTTCAGATATAATCGATAAGTTCAAGAAGGCCATTAGATCGTCGGTTGAGGTCGTCAACGGATTTTACGTCACCGGCGACGCTGACTTTGTTCTCTACGTTACCGCGTGCACCATGGAAGATTATGAGCAGTTCACCCGGCGATTCTTCTACGAGAACCCCGACATTAAGGGGGTCAAGACAATGGTCATAATGGACCGCGTAAAGGCAGGCTTCGCCGTTCCAATTGAGCTTCCGCCCGACTAGCAAGCTTAGCTGTCATGGAGATTCCTACTTAAGCGTAATCGGCATGAGGCCCCCACCTCGTCATCGCGCGGTTCGCCTGCGACACAGTCAGGCATGATCTGATTGGTAGAGATGTAGCGATGGCAAATGCCATGCTTGATGCCAGGCTGGAAGGTGACTCCTATCGTCGCGTCGAGGTGATCACTGGGGAGCGCCGACGGTGGACGGGCGAGGAGAAGGCCCGGATCGTGGCGGAGAGCTTTGAGGAGGGGGCGAACATCTCCGAGGTGGCGCGACGCAATGGCGTCGGCACTCGTGGCTCACGTGGTGGTCTCGAAGTTCGCTTGGTATCTGCCGCTGTACCGCCAAGTGCAGATCCTGGCTGGCCAGGGCCTTCATCTCGACCGCGCGACGCTCGCCGGCTGGGTGAAGCGTGCCGCTTGGTGGCTCAAGAGCCTTGACCTTGCCCCCATATGTGGAACGGCCCGCGTGGCAAGAGCTTTTTCAGTCGATTGCACACATTGGAACGGTGCGGTCATATGTCCGGCCTTTGCGCGCGGCACATGGCCGCTGGCCTCGATGAGATCCGCGGAACGAGGAGCTAAATCAAGTTTACGCGCTTGAGCGCATTGGGGGCAGTAGCTTCACGCGTTTCGGGATTTCGTCCCATGGGTTCATCGCCTGCTGTTGCACCTTACCCTCTGCCGGCCTGCGCCGGTCAGATCGTTGTGGCGGTCACTGCGTCCATCAGACCGCGACCGCGGTAATCGCCAGTGGGTCGGGGCGCCGATAAATTCCGCCCTTGTTCAGAAGCGCCCAGATGATCCGCGCCGTCTTGTTGGCCTGTGGCCTGTGCGACCGCGGCAACCTTGAAGGGCCGTCTGGCGAGAAGTGCCTTCAGCCACGGCCGCGCCCGAGCGTCGTTTCGGACAACCCGCAAGACGGCCGTTGCCCCGACAACGAGGAGGGAGCGGAGTTCCGGATTTCCCATCTTCGATATTCCCCCCAGCCGCTCTTTGCCTCCGCTTGAATGGGGTCGCGGCGTCAATCCCAGCCAGGCGGCAAAGTGGCGAGCCGACTTGAACCCGCCGGGATCCGGCACAAGCGCCTTGATGGTCGCCGCCGTGATGGCACCGACGCCAGGGATCGTGGTCAACCGACGCATGTCCTCGTCATGCTTGGCCTCCACGACGATTGCGCGCTCGAGCCGCTCGATCTGGTCAGCTGAAGCGTCAATCTCGTCGGCAATAGCCATCAGCGCGAAGCGCGCTGCTGCGGGCAGGCGGGCATCTGTCTCGTCCCGTACGATCGCGACCAGCGCCTCAACCTTTGCCAGGCCAGCGGTGGCGATGATCCCCAATTCGGCCAGATGCGCGCGCAGCGCGTTGACCACCTGCGTTCGCTGCCGGACCAGAAGCGCGCGAGTCTTTAGCACCATCGCGGCAGCCTGTTGCTCGGCCGTCTTGATCGGCACGAAGCGCATGGTCTTTCGGGTCACCGCTTCGCTGATGGCCTCCGCGTCGGCCGCATCCGTTTTGCCTCGCTTGACAAAGGGTTTGACATAAGCCGGCGGAATGAGCCGCACCTCATGACCGAGAGCTGCGATCTCGCGCGCCCAATAGTGGGCGCTACGGCAGGCTTCCCCCCCCACCAAGCATCGCGGCAGCCTCTCGAAAAAACGCAGAACTTCGCTGCGTCGCAGCTTTCGGTTGAACACGGGCGAGCCCTCGGCATCCGCGCCATGAACCTGGAAAACATGCTTGGCCAAATCCAACCCGATGGTGATAACCTGTTTCGCGGAACGGTCCCTCCTTTGTGGCGTTCGAACAACGACCACGTTCTAGCACTTTGATGCTGTTGGAGCGGGCCGTTCCACCACATCAAGTTTTATCCAGTCCTGAGTTCGCCCTGGCTGTTGGATTTGCCCGGTTGGGCGGTGGGAGCGACGGGAGCTGGCGCGGAGCTTTCGGCATAGCGCAGCGCCAGCTCCCGGCGCGGGTGACAGGTGAAGGCGAACTCGGAGGGGTCTTCCATCCGAGCTGCGAGTGCGGTCGTGTGTTATTGTAATCGGCTCGCCAACATCCGAGTGCGACGCGGGCCTGGGCCAGCGACGTGAACAGCGTCTCGTTCAACGATTCGTCGCGCAGCCGGCCGTTGATGGGGAAGACGGCCCCGCTCCCTCGGCGCCGGCGATATACTGGCGATGGACGAGCCGCTAACAGGAGCAATGCACCAATGGAAGTCGCGACAATTGGATTGGACATCTCGAAGCACGTATTTCACATCCATGCAGTTAATAGCCAAGGCCAGGTGGCCGGTCGCCAACGCTTTCGGCGAGGTGAGATCATTTCGTTCTTCTCCTCGCTCGCACCTTGCCTGGTCGGCATCGAGGCCTGTGCGACCGCTCATCACTGGGCGCGGGAGATTCGGCAGTTTGGACACGATGTGAGATTGATTCCGCCGGCCTATGTTAAACCCTACGTACGTAGGGGGGCCAAGAATGACGCCGCTGACGCGGCCGCGATCTGCGAAGCGGTCACCGTCCCAATATGCGGTTCGTTCCAATCAAGAGCGTCGAGAACCAAGGATTCTTGATGCTTCATCGTGCAAGAGGCTTGCTGGTCCGCCAACGAACCATGACAGCCTGCGCCATTCGAGCTCACTTTGCTGAGTTCGGAATCATTGTCGGGCAAGGCCGGCAACGGGTGGATGGTCTGGTGGATCTGCTGGATGACAAGGGGCTGACGCTACCGGCCCATGCCCGCATCGCACTGGCCGTTCTTGTGAACCAACTGAAGGAATTGGACCGGCAGGTCGAGGCCATCGAGCGCGAGCTAGCTCAGATCCAGCGAGTAAATCCGATGGCGAAGTTGCTGTCCTCGATTCCGGGCATTGGTCCCATAACGGCCACGGCTCTCGCCGCGACCGTGCCGGACGCGACCGTGTTCCGCTCCGGGCGAGAGTTCGCGGCCTGGCTTGGCCTGACGCCTAAACAGAATTCCACCGGCGGCAAGGATCGGCTCGGCCGGATTACGAAACAGGGCGATTCCTATCTCAGGCACTTGCTTGTCATCGGAGCACGTAACGTCGTTCGGTACCCAAAGGCACGCTCCCGGGTTGGAGGCGGCTGGATCGAAGCCTTGCTTGACCGGCGTCGGCCCATGGTCGTCGCCATCGCCGTTGCCAACAAGTTGGCCCGGATCGTCTGGGCGATGATGACGACCGGGGAATTCTATCGGCCTAAGCTCGCGGCCTGACTTTCCGCGTACGTTGGCCACCTTATGGTGTGAGGGCAAATGACAGCATGATGGACACCGGCGGAGCTGGGGATCGAGCAAGCCCGAAGAGCTTTAAGCGCAACAAGCGCGACCCGTTGATGAGGCCTCGATCCGCGATCTCCATCAGGGCCAGCGGCCATGGCATCGGTCGCACTCACAGGCCGTATACATGAACGCACCCGACCGGTATCCAAAGTGCTGCTGAAATCCCTTGCATCCGCGGGGCCGTCTATACATGAAGCTCTCGATGAAGGCGTTCTGCATGGGCTTGCCCGGCGCAATGTAATGCCATGCGACGCGGCGCTGATCGGCCCAGGTCAGGATGGCGTTGCTGGTCAGCTCGCTGCCGTTGTCGCTGACCACCATTGTCGGCTTGCCGCGCTCGATCATCAGCCGGTCCAGTTCCCGCGCCACGCGGGTGCCGGAGAGCGAGGTATCGGCGACCAGCGCCAGGCACTCGCGGGTGCAGTCATCGACCACGGTGAGGACGCGGAAGCGGCGGCCGTCGGTCAGTTGATCCGAGACGAAGTCGAGCGACCAGCGGTCGTTCGGGCCATCGGCACCGTCATCGGCGCCCGGGTCCCGATGGCGCGCTTGCGGCCGCCACGGCGGCGCACCGCGAGCTCCTCTTCCCGGTAGAGCCGGAACAGCTTCGTGTGGTTGATTGCATAGCCCTCCCGCTTGAGCAGGACATGCAGGCGCCGGTAGCCGAAGCGGCGGCGCTCATGAGCGATCGCTCGCATGCGTTGGCGCAGGCCGGCATCGTCCGACCTGGTCGTCTTGTATCTCATGGTCATGCGGCAACAGCCGATGGCTTTACACGCCCGCCGTTCGCTCATCCGTGGGCATCCATGATGATGGGCGACAGCTTTCCGCTTGGCCGCGGGCGTCACCATTTCTTTCCCAGCAGGTCCTTCAGCGCGACATTGTCGAGCATGGCATCCGCCAGCAGCCGCTTCAGCCGCGTGTTCTCATCCTCCAGCCCCTTGGCCTCCGACACCTCCATCCCGCCGAACTTCGCCTTCCATTTGTAGATGCTGGCGTCGCTGACGCCGTGCTTGCGGCACAGGTCGGCGACCGAAACGCCGGCCTCGTGCTCCTTCAAAATCCCGATGATCTGCTCTTCCGAAAAGCGGCTGCGCTTCATGCTCTGGTCCTTGTCGTGGGCCAGAGCGAACTTCAAACTGGATTAAGCCCGTGGGGCAAGGTCACGCCGATTGGTCATGATCGTCCAGGCGTCCGCAAGATGCTCTTCAACGGGGCCCGCGTTGCCAATCCACTTCAATCCCGTCATGAAAGCATTCTATCAGCAACTGATCAACGACAATCACCGCCTGGGTAAGGTCGCGCTGACCGCCGTGATTCGCAAAATGCTGGTGACGCTCAACGCCATGATCCGTGACGGATCAGATGCAGCAAAGCCTGCAGCATGAGCGGTCGATCACGGTGAGCCGATGCGGCAGCGCGCGCCGCCGGTCAAGGCCGGCATCGCCGCCGCGCAGCGGTCGCCTTCACCGGCGAGCACGATGCCGCATGCTCTCCCGTGATCGACCGCCTGACGAACATCACGGTGGATGCCAATGCGCTACGCACGCGCCTGCTGATCGCCGCGGACGTGGGAGCTCATACCGGTTACACTCAAGATCGACGCCGCGGACGAAGGGAGTCTCCCTATCCCGCACAAGCGGATGCGACGAGATGTGCAAGCCTTCCCGTTTGCTCGTGCCGAAGTTATCAACCAGCCATCGGGGCGTTATTCAAGAACCGCGCCACACCCGGGGCTTCATTGGTTGCGAGCCTAGGCCAACCTGAATGGGTGAGTTGGCCTTTTGGTCCTGAAGGCTCTCTAACCAGTCCCCCAAAGTTATCCATTGTTTGACCACTCGCCCGTCGCGCCCCGAACTCCGGCTTGCGACGATCACCGAAGTCTTGAACGACAGCTCTTCCTCTTTTGCATTTGACTCTTCGCCGGAGAGCGAAATCTCACGGGGCGAGCAATTGGTTCAGATCATGCGGTTGCGGAGTCTGTGTTCTTATGAACGGAATGGTCTTCGAAGGCGCGTAGCACTCGCGCGTGCCTGCCCTGCTCGCGCAAACCAGAGGATGACGGATCCCAGCCGTCCTGCAAACAACTACGATGGATCGAGCATGCGTGAAGCAACGACACATTCGCCTGGTACGTTTCCTTGGCGATCCGCTCCTTCGCCTCACGCGACCAGGTCGCGATAGCTCCGTCCCGGACTGACCAAGCCGCTCGGGTGTGACGGTGACAACTTCGAAATTCTTGGTGTCAGAGGCATGTTCGCTCACATAAGCTCCTGGCAAATAAATCACTAGGAGATTCTCTGACAATCGAACTCGTGGGGCGAAAGCAACGTAATCTTCCTTGCGCCCAAGTGTCGCAACGCCGTGACTAGTGCTGGCCGGAGACGTGTACTTGCTGCCAGGCCTCGCCCGCGCAAACTGGGCATCATGTTCTCCATGCCCATCGATACTGTGCAGGCGGTACAACTGAAGGCAACGACGCCCAAACGGCCGGGAGGGGCAGCGTGGCGACAACTTCCGTGAAGGGGATTGCCAATCGGAAGTCGCCCTAGCCGTACTCGTAGAGAGAAGACGGCCCCGCCCTTCGGCGTCACCGAGGCGAACGCAGGATGAGGCCGATGCGCGCGATAATTCCCGAAGGGCTTCTCGACCCCGGTTTCTTGTATCGTTTCACCTCCGGGACATCTGACTTTGCAACGGCGAGCGGACGGCTTACTTGACAAGTAGCTCCCGCGGCGTGGAGGTCAAGGGCTCATGCCCCGTCTCGGTGACAACGAAGGGCTGCGTGATGCAGCAGCTCTTGTCCTCGAGCCAGAGCGCGGCCATCATGTGGAAGCACATGCCGGGCTTGAGGACCGTGTTGTCGCCCTTGCGGAGGCTTGCGGTCCGCTCCGCCGAGGCGGGCGGGTAGCCGACCCCCTGCGGATAGCCGAGCCTCGAAATCTTCTCGTACCCGTGGCGCCCAAGCGATTGGGCATACGCAGCATGCACCTCCGAGCAGGTGCGACCCGGGCGCACGGCGTCCAGGCCCACGTTCAGCGCTTCAACCGCGATGTCCGCGAATTTCAAGTATTCGGGCGTGGGCTTGCCGAGCACGATCGTCCGGGCGAGATTCACCTGGTAGCGGTGCCGAACCCCGTGAACCTCGAGGTAGATCATGGTCGAGTCCGGCAACACATCATCGGTCCATGTCGGATGCGGCGCGAGCGCACGTTCGCCAGCGCCGAACATCACGACAGCGCAGTCGTAGGCCCCGCTGTACTCCGGCGTGCCGAGGATTTGCTGGTGGCAGAGCGCGGCGGCGACTTCGCACTCGCGAACACCTGGTGCGGCCGTCTCGAAGCCGCGATTGATCATCGCGTCCGCTATACGGCCGGACTGGCGCATCACCGCCACTTCGGCCGGACTCTTCACCAGACGAATCCAGTTGACCAGCAGGTCGGCATTCACGAACTTGGCCTGAGGGAGCGCCTTTAGGAAGTCGGCATGCGCTTGCGCCGAGTAGTAGTAGCCCCCGAGTTCCACGCCAATCGTGGCCTTCTCGCCGCCGAGTTCCTTGACGACGTCCGCCATGACGTCGTAAGCCGACAATCCGACAAGCGAGTTTACGTAGTCGTCCGGGTAGGTCCGGATGCTGTCGTCCGACAGATACGTGCTCATTACCGCTTGCGGCCGCTCGACGGCTCTCGCGATCCAGATCGGCTCTTCGCGCTTGAGCGACACGATCACCATCTGCGGCGTGTAGAACGAGTAGCCGTCGTAGCCGGTCAGGTAATTGTGGTTCGGCGGCTCTGACAGCAGCAGGATGTCGATCCCGCGACTGGCCATCTCCTCCTTGACGGCTGCCAGGCGCACGGCATATTCGGCGCGTTCGAAAGTCAGCTGTCTTTTCATCCTGTGCTTCCTTCAGGGTTTCAGTGAGTATGGTGGTGTTGAAGGTTTCTCTGCACCGGAGCCCCTTGCGCCGGCCCCTCCCTATTTGCGATCTAATTTCGCACCAACCGCCGTGACAAATCCGGCATATCTTAGTGCATTGCACCGAATTTCTGCGCATGAACGCGCTGCATTGCGGTTCTTCCGCATCGCGCATCGCTAATCACCAGCCCTTCGCCACGCGCTCCGTCGCGTGAAGACTTCGGGAAATCGATACGAAACCTCAGCGACGGCACCAGGAAAATGCCCGCGGGGTTCCCATCCGGCAGTTGGGGTTCGTCTCTGCGGAAAACCCGCGATCGCGAGGCAATTTTGCAGTTACCGAACGCCCGGGATATGTGACGGTATGTACGCCTCATCCTTGTGTTCTTATCGTTCTGATTAGGTTTCCCGATGTCCACTCTCATTCCAAAGCGCGACTTCATCGGAATCGAAGACGTGACGCATCTTGCCACCGGAGGAGAATCTCCCGTGCTCGCAACCAACGTTGCGGCGGTGACCCGGTTCCTCATGGACAAGGGAATCGGCATGCCGGGGCGCGACCGAATGTACGCGACGGCTGATAGGGCCCGCAACAGTCTGGCGCATCTGTTGAATGGGACAGCCGACGAGATCGCGCTTCTCTGGAACGCGACCGCGGGCCTTCACGCGGTCGCGACCGGAATAGTTTGGCGGGCTGGGGACAACGTTGTCGTTGGGGCCAGCGAGTTTCCATCACTGCTGCATGTCTGGCAGGGGATCGGGGTCGAAGTTCGCCGGGTCGGCTCGACGCCATGCCCGACGACAGACGAGATTGCCGCCGCAGTGGATTCGCGCACACGAGCGATCGTCGTTAGTCACGTCAGCTACCTTACTGGAGCACGAAGCGATCTTGCCTTGTTGCGGGAAATCGCCGACCGTAGCTGTGCACGCCTAGTCGTAGACGCATCGCACGCCCTTGGCGTTGTCCCTGTCGACGGATCGCTCTGCGATGTTGTTGTCTCCTGCTGCTACAAGTGGCTCCTAGGTACGCACGGCGTGGGTGTGCTCTTCGTGAACTCGAAGCGCTGGCCCGACTTGGAGCCCAAGGCCATAGGCTGGAATTCCGTGATCCCGAACGAGGACTGGCGGCGCCGTGACTGGTTCGACTTGAAGGCGTCAATAGAAAAGTTTGAAGCCGGGAATCCCAGCTACATCAGCATCTATTATCTGGAGAACGCTCTGAAGACAATCGCGTCGATCGGCATATCCAGGATCGAGGCCCACGTCCTCGATCTTGGCGCCGAGTTGCGCGGCGGACTTCTCCGCTTGGGAGTCGACTTGCTTACGCCAAAGGAAATAGGGAAAAGAGCCGGCAATATTTGCTTCGCAATCGACCGTTCCGAAGAATTGGAATCGAAACTGCGGCAATTGAGGATATTGACTTGGGGCGGCGATGGGCGGTTACGCATTTCAGTTCACGCCTACAATGACCAACACGACGTACAACGAGTGCTGGACGCCTTGAGGTCCCTTCTCACCTGAGCGACTGGATCACACTTTCTTCGCTCACCGAAAGTGTCACTTTACTTGAAATTCGGGACAGCTCGCCAGCTTACCATCCCGCGCCGAAACGCTTTCTTTATGCCGGCAATCATTGCGGCTTCGCCCTCACGCGCCTTCGATCATGCACCCTAAGCAGGACTTCCGCCTCGCGTCGTGCTGAATCATTTCCTGCGCCAAGACAGCTCCAAGAGAGCAACACTTGAGTGGCGGTGATTGTGCGGGTGACGTCTTCCTTCGCCGTCGCCGAACGTCGGCCATGGCAAGATGGCAAGGCGACGGCCGTCATCACCCGCACGTCAGACCGCCTGATCTACATCCCTAGTTAAACCAATCCGCTGAGCTGCTGACTCACGACGGGCATTCCCAAATCAGGGGATCGATGATTCAACGTGGCAACTGGAGGGAGTTGCCATGGGCCTATAGCGCGGCAATCAGGATGGAAGTGCGTATTGCCTCACGTATCCATGCTCCGAGTACGGTCCGTTGCCTCATTTATTTTGTTCCCGGCCTCCTCCGCTCGTTCCTGGCTCGTCACTGGGGTATTGTGATCTCATACGTCGACGGCGTCTTCTCCGAGGGGACGAACAGCAATGCATTTGCTTGCTCGCTGCGCCAGGATTTCAAGCGGCGCTGAAGCGTTCGAAGTTCGAATAGGCCCCGGGATATTCTACCTGTAATCGGGAGAGCAGTTCACTACCGGTCCGCCAAGGCTTGGCCTCAAACCATTTTCGCAAATCTGGCGTGACCCGGATGAGCGGGTCGGGACGACGCCGACCTCTCTTCGCTTTCACGATTGGCCGATCCGTCGGTCGCACACCTCCGTCCTTCCAGGCGGTTCGCAGGCTTGCCAAGAAGAGATCGATCGGTTGCGATGCCATGGCAGGATCGACGATTGGCTGGACATCCGCGAGCGCCGCGAGGCGCTCCTGTGCGGCGCGGATATCGTGCAGCAACGCGACCGGGTCGAGAGCGGCATAGATTTCCTGGAGATGGGCGCGAACCGCTTCGGGCGTGCGAGCGTCGGCAGCCAAGCGCTGGTGTGGCGTCGCCGGCGCGCTGTACGTCTTGCGCACACGCGCACCGTCGCGCTGTTTGGCTATCAACTTGAACGAAGGCTGGAAGAAGTTCGCGAACAGCCGCGCCGATCGGTAGAGTTGAGCAAGCAGTGTAGCCGCCTCCAGGCCCTCGAACCGGCGATAGCCGACCATCCTGCGCACGACCGCGCCGTTCTTCTGCTCGACGAACGCCTGGTCGTGTTCTTGCGGTAGGGCCGGCAACGCGTGAGGACGATGTTGCCCGCATCGCAGTAGGCCTTCAGCGTCTCGTTCATAAACACGGTGTCGTTGTCCGTATCGAGGCCGAGCAGCGCGAAGGGCAATTGTTTGCGCAATTCCGTCAGCACAGTGCTCAGCAGCGTCTGTTCGCGCACAATCAATGGAGCGCACTCTGTCCAACCGGTCGCGACGTCGGTGAGCACGAGGATCTGGATGAAGCTGCCGCGCGCCGATGGACCGCTGTGCGCTACGAGGTCCGCTTCGACAAAACCCGGCGCCGGATCGTTCCAATCTGCCGACGTCCGTATTGAAATCCTGCGACGCAAGGCGTGCGTCGCAGGCCGCCGGCGCTTGCGACCTAACCCGTATCGCACCCCGCGCCAATGCGCGGTCGATCGTCGCAGCGCTCATGGCTAGAAGTTTGTCGCGGATCTCGGGAGCGAGGTCGAGGTGGCCGTGCCGTTCCATCGCCTCGATCAGGCAGGCATCAACGCCTTCAGCCGCTTCCCGCAGATCCGGTCTGACGCCTCCCAAAGAAGCGCGAGCGCGTTGTGTTCCGCCTCGGAATAGACTCGACGTCGCGCCCGCCGACCTGGGCGTACGTCTTCCTGACCTCGAAGCAGTCGCATCGCGTGCTTGCGATGGAATCCGGTGATGTCGACGAACTCGTCCAATATCCGCGCCTTCTTCGCGCGATCCGACGTCCGATAGCGCGCGGCTACCGCCGCCGTCAGTTCCTTCCGCGTCGCCATGCTCAGCTACCCCATCTTTGCCCCCGCTCGTTCCCAGTCCAAGGGAGCAATTTACGTGAGGCAACGGCTCAGCATCCGGTAACATTTAGGGCGAGGCAATGCGCACTTCCATCCTGATTGCCGCGCGGCACATGGGCCAGCCGATTGCGGTTCGAACGGATTTTTCAGCGGTTGAGCTTCGCCGGCTCGCGCGGCGGTCGAAGGACAGCGATCAGGTCGGCCTTCTGGCGATCGCTGCGGTGCTCGATGGCGCATCGCGGGCGGAGGCCGCCAAGGTTGGCGGGATGGACCGGCAGACGCTTCGTGACTGGGTGATCCGATTCAACAAGCAAGGGCCCGATGGTCTGATCAATGTTCCCGCGCCAGGCGCGCCGGCGAAGCTCAACACGGAGCACCGGGCGTTTCTGGCGCGGATCGTGAACCTGATCATGCGGCTGCATGAGGAGTTCGGCATCTCGGTGTCAGACGATACGGTCTATCGAGCCCTCAAGGACCTCGGCTTCTCACACGTCAGCGCCCGGCCGAGAGCGTACAAGCAGGATCCCGCGGCGATCGAGGCATTAAAAAAACTTCCACGCTCGCGTGGAGGAAATCCGCAGCAGCCTTGCGCCGGACACGCCGGTAGAGGTGTGGTTTCAGGATGAGATGCGGGTGGGGCAGAAGAACAAGCTCACCTATCGCTGGGCTAGGAAGGGATCGCGGCCGCGGGCGGCTCCCGACCAGCGCACGCAATCGACCTACCTGTTCGGCGCCGTGTGCCCGGAGCTCGGAACCGGCGCGGCACTGGTTCTGCCCCTCTGCAACAGCGAGGCCATGCAGCTTCATCTCAACGAGATCGCAAGCAAGGTCAGCCATAGCGCCCACGCCATCGTCATTCTCGATCAGGCCGGCTGGCACGGAGCGAAGGAGCTGAAGATCCCGCACAACATCTCGCTGATGCCGTTGCCGCCGCATTCGCCCGAGCTGCACAGCCAGGAGAATATCTGGCAGTCCATGCGCCAAAATTGGCTGTCAAACCGCGTCTTCAAATCCTATGAGAACATCGTCGATCACTGCTGTTACGCCTGGAACACTCTCATCGATCAGCCGTGGAAGACCATGTCAATCGCGCTCCGCGATTGGGCCTATATCGGTCGATCAATTTGAGGATTGGTATTACCCGTCTCTTCCGGATTCTTCGGCTGCATCTCTTCCTTCCCTGCAACCACCGTATAACGAGCAGTGATTCAAGCGAATCTTGAGGGTCTGTGAGGTCGCGGGGCAGCTCCGGATTCCGATGATCGCGCGCAGCTGTTCCAATCTGATGCCGCGCAGCATTCCAATCTGACCGCGCGCATGTGAAGCCCCCGATCGTTAAAGGCAATTGGCACTAACGGTAGCCCGTGGTCAAGCGGCCGCCGAAGAGATCACGTCCGGTGTCGCTCAATGGAGTGCGCGTTCCAGACGGTCGTGATCACCAATTCCAGGCCATCGTGATCACTCATTCCAGAGCATCGTGATCACCGTTTCCAGAGGATCGTGATCGCCAACTCCAGGGGATTGTGATCGCTTTTTCCAGCGGATCGTGATCGGGGACGGCAGAGGCACACACCACTGACAGTCTGCAATCCAGGTAGCTTGGTCTTTTGCCCAACCGCAGAGGATCGAGATGCCGACACAGAGAGACTGTCCATGCGCCACATTCGCGAAGTTTTGCGCCTGCACCACAGCGTCGGCATGTCGCAACGCGCGATTGCCCGCAGCCTCGGCCTGGCCCAGGGCACGGTCAACAAGTACCTCAACCGAACGCGCCGGCCGGCCTGACCTGGCCGTTGCCGCCGGAGCTCGATGACGATGTCCGGCTCGAGAACTGCCTGTTTCCGCCACCGTCCGATTTGCCCAGCGACGAGCGTCCGCAGCCGGATTGGGCGCTCGTGCATCGCGAGCTGCGGCGGAGGAACGTCACGCTGATGTTGTTGCGGGAGGAGTATTGCGGCTCCCACTCCGACAGTTTCAGCTATTCGTGGTTCTGCGAACGCTACAAGGAATGGGCCAACCGCCTCAAGCCGACCCTGCGCCAGGTTCATGTCGTCGGCGAGAAGCCGTTCGTCGACTATTCTGGCCACACCATGGAGGTGGTTGACGGACTCACCGGCGAGGTGCGCAGCGCGCAGATCTTCGTCGCCGTGCTCGGCGCCTCGAACTACACCTACGCCGAGGCCAGCCTCAGCCAGAGCTTGCCGGACTGGATCGCCTCGCACGTTCGGGCCTTTGCCTATTTCGGTGGCACCGCCCGGCAGACGGTGAGCGACAATCTGAAGGCCGGCATCACCCGGGCCTGCTTTCACGAGCCGATGGTGAACCGGACCTATGCCGATCTCGCCCGCCATTACCGCACCGCCATTGTGCCGGCGCGGCCGTATCGTCCGCGCGACAAGGCCAAGGTCGAAGTCGGCGTCCAGATCGTTGGGCGATGGATTCTGGCGCGCCTGCGCAACCGCCGCTTCTTCTCGCTCGCTGCCCTCAACGAGGCAATTTACGCACTCCTTGTCGAGCTGTACGATCGACCTCTCCGGAGCTGGGGACGAAGCCGGCGCGACCTGTTCGAGGAGCTCGATCGCCCGGCACTGCCCCGCTTGCCGGACGAGCCCTACGAGTATGCCGAGTGGAAGCGCTGCCGGGTCAATCTCGACTATCGTATCGAGATTGCCAAACATTATTACAGCGTGCCTCACCACCTCGTACATCAGGAGGTCGAGGCACGGATCACCCTCAAAACCGTCGAAATTTTCCTGCGCGGCAAGCGTGTCGCCTCGCATCTGCGCAGCACCCTGCCGCATCGTCCGACGACGATCCCCGAGCATATGCCAAGCTCGCATCGCCGCTACCGCGACTGGACCCACGAGCGCATCCGCTCCGAAGCCGCCAAGGTGGGGCCCGACGCCGAGACCCTGATCGACGTCATCCTACGCTCGCGGCCACATCCGGAGCAGGGCTTCCGCTCGGCCATCGGCATTCTCGGGCTGGTCAAACGCTATGGCCAGGAGCGCGTCGACGCCGCCTGCGCCCGTACCCTTTTGCTCAATGCCCGTTCCTACAAATCGGTCGCTGCCATCCTCAAGAACGGCACCGACAAAACCGCGCCTCCGACTCAGGACGCACCCATCCTCTTCCACGCCAACATCCGCGGCCGCGGTTACTACCACTGATCAGGAGATCATCGTGCTCATCCATCCGACCGTCGAACGCCTGCGCGCACTCGGCCTCACTGCCATGGCCGATACCGTCATCGAACTGCAGAACAATCCCGAGGCCGCCCGAGATGCCGCGCCGCGCTTCGCTCGGCCTCCTCGTCGATCGCGAGGTCACCGCCCGCGACAACCGTCGCCTCACGCGCCGCTTGACCAATGCCAAGCTCCGCCAGGCCGCCACCATCGAGAACGTCGACTATCGCACCGCGGGGTCTCGATCGTTCGCTCTTCCAGACCCTCGCCTCCAGCCAATGGATCCGCGATCACAACCATCTGGTGATGGTCGGCCCGACCGGCACCGGCAAGTCCTGGCTGGCCTGCGCGCTCGGCAACAAAGCCTGCCGCGATGGCTTCTCCGTCCTCTACAAGCGCGTGTCCCGCCTGTTCGCCGATCTCGCGCAGGCGCGCGGCGAAGGCCGCCTCGCTCGCCTGATCGCCGCGCTGGAGCGCGTCAATCTTCTGGTCCTTGACGATTGGGGACCCGAACCGCTCACCGCCGACCAGCGCCGTGACCTGCTCGAGACCGTCGATGATCGCTACGACAGGGATCATTATTGATCACAAGTCAGCTCCCCGCGTCGCAATGGCATGACGTGATTGCCGATCCCACGCTTGGCGATGCCATCTTGGATCGCATCATTCACAACGCTCACCGCATCGAGCTCAAGGGCGACAGCCTGCGGCGTCGGGCCGACGGTAGGACAAAAGCGTGACCACCGTGCGCCCGATCGTCCCACCGGCCCACAGGCCCTCCCGCGCGCGCCGCTGCGTCGCTCGTGGGGCACTCCGCGCCGCGCACGGGACCTTCCCATGGACCGCTGGAACGATCTTCAAACCCTCCCGCCCGTCTTGACCAGGAGGATCATTTCCAGCACACATAATCCCGTCAGTCGGGTTCGCCTCCGCAAGTGATCACCATCATCTGGAATCCGTGATCACCATCGCCTGGAACCGCTGATCATCATCCCTGGAATGCGCGATGGAGCGAAGCTGACTGGACGCGCCCCCCTCAACAGTGCCGTAGCGGCCGGTCAGCTTCGCGGGCTGCAGCCGCGATCTTCATCGGGCCGACGATGTAATCAAGGCCGAGAAGAACCGGCGGGCGACGCAGGGAGTCACCGTTCAGTTCGAGCCTGTGAGCATTGTGAAGCAACCGATCAAGTATGGCATCAGCGTAGGTTGGGTCATTTATGAGCTCATGCCATTTTGGCAATTGGAAGCTGGCCGGTGACGAGTGTTGATCGACGGCCGTAGCGGTCCTCAAGGATTTCGAGCAGATGATGCCGCGCATTGGCGTCGATGGCCTGGAGGCCCCAATCGTCCAAAATCAGGAGCTCGACAGCGGTGATGCTCTTCATCCACGAAGCGAATCGGCCGTCGCCCGGCAAGGTCCTGGTTGTCCCGGCAGGCCTTGTGACCAACTGCACAGCCAAGCCAGCCTTTTCCCCACGCCGGTCGGCCCGACAATGGCACAATTCTCGTGGTTCTTGATCCAGTCTCCCTTGAGCAGCATGTCGAACAAGCGGCGGTCGAGCCCACTGGGAGCGCGGTACTCGATATCCTCGGGCACGGCATGATGACGCAGCTTTGCCTTGCGAAGACGAAGTGCCAGGAGCCGGTTGTTACGCCAAGTCGCTTCATGGTCCAGCAACCAAGGAGTTGACGGCGGAAGCCGATTCTATCGTTGCGGTCACGATTGCCGAGGGAGCTATGGCGGCGGATGCGGTGAAAGCCGTCCGGCAATGTGTGCGGGAGAAAGCGAGAATGAACTCACCAGCATCAAGCGAACTTGGCTTTGCGATTTTGCCGATAGTCCTTGGAAAAGCTTACCTTAGCATCGGGCAGCGAAATCAGCCGACTGTTGGCGAAGGCGACGCGATGCGTAAAGCGGCCGAGATAACCCAGCACCTGTTCGGGCCCCGCCGAATGGCGGCTTGGCGTGGACCACACGCTTACAATCTCAAAGCCGCAACGGCGCAGAAGTCTACTCTCGTTCAATGGCTATGGCTTCTTTACCGGACTTCTTAAGAAACTCGGCTTCTGCCTCACCGTTCAGTGGCTAACAGCCTTCCAAATCTATTGATTGAAAGACGTAGCCAGCCGAAGCGCATCCCGCGCCAACGGAGAGAGCTGGTCACTACCGGGATATCGAGCCCTCGTTCCAACACATCGATGTACTGCACAATACGTACGGCCGCGCACGAGACGAAGGCGCTGGAGCGGGCCTGACCATGGCGAACACAACTTGTAAGCGCTGCGCCAGAAGAAATTAATCCGAAGCATTCCACCTGCGCATAGATCGTCCTTACTGGGATTCGGTCGTGTCATCGCCGACTCGATCCGCCAAACTCGATCCGCTCGACGCGCCGCTGTGCACCGCAATGTACGTGCTGGTCCAGAACGCCGTCATGACAGCCTCTTCTCGACTCTTCTGAAGGCAGCACAGCGAAAAAGACGTGAGAGGGAACCTTTATCGTACCGCCGCCTGGTGAACGAGGACACAATCACCAGAATCGCGAGTGGCGCGAGCGATCGTGTATACGATCGCTCGAAACGCTTCAGCGAACGTTGTCAGGCAGCCAGCGTCGTCTCGACCAGATTCACCCAGTACCCGATACCGAAACACAATGCTTCGTCGTCAAAGTCATACGAAGGGTTATGCAGAGGAGCGGTCGATCCATTGCCAATATACATCATTGCGCCGGGGCGCGCGTCTAGCATATAAGCGAAATCCTCTGACCCCATCCGCGGCGCCATCTTGTCGTTAACAGCGGCATGCCCAACAAGACCACGTGCTGCATTGATCGCTTGGTCGGTACTCGCGGTATCGTTAAAGGTCACCGGGCAATCTCGGCGATACTTTAATTCGGCGTCCCCTCCGAACCCGCGGGCGACACCCCGGGCTAATTCCAATATCTGTCGCTCGGCGAAATCTCGAAGATTGGAAGAGTAGGTTCTGACGGTACCCGCCAATTCCGCGGACTCGGGAATGATGTTATAAGCCGTGCCTGCATTCAGTTTGGTAATGGAGATTACGAGTGCCTCCATAGGATTTGTTCTCCGCGAAATCAAAGTCTGCAGACCAACGATAACTTGCGCAGCAATAACAATCGGATCGATCGCCTCATTCGGCTTCGCTGCATGGCCGCCTCTGCCGGTCACAATAAGGTCGAACTCATCCAACGATCCCAGAATTGGACCGTGGCGGATACCAAACTTGCCAATCTCTATGCCAGGAGTATTGTGCATTCCAAAAACTTGCGAGATGCCGAAACGCTCCAACACGCCTTCTTGGATCATCCTGAGAGCACCCGACGGCAACACCTCCTCGGCCGGTTGAAAAATCAAAGCCACGGTACCTTTGAACTTGCGTGTGCTGGCGAGATACTTGGCGGCGCCCAGTAGCATGGCTGTGTGACCGTCATGGCCGCACCCATGCATATTGCCGGACGACTCAGACGACCAGGGTTTGTTCGAAGTTTCGAGTATCGGCAGGGCGTCCATGTCGGCTCTCAACCCGATTGTCGGGCCATACCCGCCTTCGCCCTGTATCAAAGCAACTATTCCGGTCTCAGCGATGTTGGTTTCGATGTGATTGATGCCGAAGGAAGCCAGTTTCTCCGCCACAAATCTCGCCGTATTATGTAATTCATAACCGAGCTCTGGGTTACGATGAAGATAGCGACGCCACTCAGTCACTTCGCTCTGCAGATACCGGAATGCCTCAACGCTGCGCATAAGATTTCTAGCTCCCCACCATTTCTGAAATAGCTTGTTTGGCGCAAGCTACAGCACAAAGCTCCTCGCCACGCAGCCGCCCGCAACCGCACTACGGGGAAGGCGTGGAAGTTTCGCGCCGAGATTGGGTGGATGTTAATCCAATTTTTGCGCCCGTCTTGTGCATTTTGGTCAGGAGCTCCGGGAAATTGCTGCGCCTTTCATGAGAAAACGCGATTAATCTTCGACGCTCGATGGTATCCGACTTCGTTTTGAGCTGTATGGTCGAGATAGGAAAAGAGCTTTCGGTCACCGCGATCGCCGGGATGTCTACCTCGTCACTCTACGCCCTGCTCTAGACGTTGGGCGACGCCGCGAACGACATCGTCAACGCGGTGCGATGCCGCTGGTGATGATCGCTTGACCTGGCTGGTCGCGATCGGCTGCGGAATCGGCGCGGTGTCCATCGCGCTCGGCGTCCCCGGACTTGTGGGTGCCGCTGCTCGCCTATACATGGCGGGAGGCACTGACGCTTCACTCCCCACGCCACACTGGCTTGCGCTTCTCCGCGAAAGCCGTGGGGCCTTCCTGCGCGTCGGCGCTGCGATAGGCGCGCTCCCAGGCATGGCGCGCAGCGCGCAGTGCGGCGGAACGGCCCATCTCGGTCGCCAGCATCACCGTCTCCTTGCCCGCCACGACGGAGAGCGGCGCGCCCGCGACAATCTGGGCCGCCAGTTCGAGCGCAGTCTGCATCAATGCCTCCGGCTCCGCCAGCCGGTTGACGAGGCCGACCTCGTAGGCACGGGCCGCGCTCAGTGGCGCTCCAGTCAGGATGACCTCCATCATGATCCGCTGTGGGATCATGTTAATCAGCGGCGCGGCCCAGGGTGAGCCCCGTCCTACCTTCACCTCCGTGATGGCGAAGCGCGCGTTGGTGCTGGCGACGCATAGGTCGCACGCCTGCGCGAGTAACCAGCCGCCGGCGAAAGCGACGCCGTTCACCGCCGCGATCGTCGGCTTCGGCACGTCGATATTGTCACCCGGTACGGGGAACATGTCGCGCGGCGGCACAGTGAGCTTGGTCACGCTCATCTCCTTGAGGTCACCGCCCGCGCAGAAAGCCTTTTCGCCCGCTCCGGTGAGGATCGCGACGCGCAGCGCGTCGTCTCGGTTGAAGCGGTCCCAAGCGGCGAACAGTCCCTCCCGCACCGCGTTGCCGAGCGCGTTCCGCGCGTCCGGCCGATTGATGGTGATGATGGCGATGGCGTCGTCACGAGCCTCGAACAGGACAGCGTTGGTCATCAATATCCCCTCTTGGCGATGGCGTGCGCGGCCTGGGCGAGGCCCTCGCGATAGTCGGGATGTGCGATCGCCATCAAGCGGCGGGCACGCTCGACGAGCGTCTGTCCCTTGAGTTCGGCGGCGCCGAACTCGGTGATGATGATGTCGACCTCGCTGCGGCCGGTCGTCACGGGACCGCCGAGCGTCGGCACAATCCGGCTGCCCTTGTTGCCGGCGGTCGCAGGGAGCGCGATGATCGAGCGGCCGCCTGGCGAGCGGCTGCCGCCACGCACATAATCGACCTGCCCGCCGGTGCCGCCGACATAGCTTGATCCGACCTGCTCGGCGTTCACTTGCCCGGTGAGATCGACCTCGAGCGCCGAGTTGATGGTGACGAACCGCGGGATGGCGGTCAGCACCGCGTCGGCATGGGTGTAGCCGGAGGCGCGCATCCCCACGGCTGGGTTACGGTGCGCGAAATCATAGAGGCGACGCGACCCTATCAGCGCGCCGGTGATCGAAATGCCGGCGTCGAACATCTTGCGAGCGTTGGTGATCACCCCGGCCTCGACCAGGTCGAGGAGCCCGTCGCCTATCATGCCGGAATGTATGCCCAGATCGCGGCGGTCGCTCACGAGTTGCAATACCGCATCGGGCACCGCGCCGATTCCGATCTGCAGTACCGACCCGTCGCCTATATACTCGGCGGCGTGCTTGGCGATGGCGCGATCGATGTCGCCGATCGCAGCAGGCTTCACCTCGACCGGCGGGTGGGACACCTTGATCGCGAGATCGATCCGCGAGGCGGGCAGCAGCGCGTCGCAATGGGTGAAGGGCACCTGCTCGTTGACCTCGGCGATCACCACCCGCGCCTTGGCAACAGCGGCCTGCACATAATCGTTAATCAGGCCGTAGCTGTGGTTCCCATCCGTGTCGCTCGGGCTGACCTGGACAAAAGCCACGTCGCAGCCGATCAGCCCAGCCTCGATCATGTTGCTGATCTGGCCGACATGGCAGGGAATGATGCCAAGCCTCCCCGCCTTCGCGACGCTGCGCAGCGCCCCGATCGCACCCATGCTGGACAGCGAGACATGCTCGCCCATCTCCGGCGTCAGCAACCCGGAGAAGCTCGATCCGGCGAAGGCGGAGACACCGCCGAGCCCGGCCGCTTGGGCGATGAGGGTTTCTACCAGCGTCGTCGGCTCGCCGCAGGCCTGACCCCACACGATGCGATCGCCGGACCGCACATAGCGATCGAGCGCAAGGGCTTCAGAGGCGATCCATTCGGTCATGTCTTCATCCGCGCCAGCACGGCACGGGCGCGCGTGAGGTGCGGCAAGTCGAGCATCTCCCCCTTGTAGCCGATCGCGCCGAGCCCAGGATTTGCAGCGAAGAGACCGACGATCTCGCTCGCGTTGGCAACCTCCGCCTCGCTCGGCGTGAAGGCTTCATTGATCGGATCGACCTGCGCGGGGTGGATCGCCAGCATGCCCCGGAAGCCGGCGCGGCGCACCTCGGCAGCGAGCGCCCTGAGGCCGACCTCGTCGCGGAAGTCCGCGTGGACGGTCTCAATCGCCGGCACGCCTGCTACCGCCGCGCCGGTGAGGCACAGGCTCCGGGCGAGCTTGTAAGTGAAGTCGTAGCTGCCGTCATCGAGCCTGTTGCTGATCGCCCCGATCGCGGTCGCGATATCCTCCGCTCCCCAGGTCATCGCGACGAGGCGCGGGACGCCCTCGTAGCTGCCGGTCGTAAACATCGCCTGTGGCGTTTCGGTCGCAACGATGATTAGTTGCGTCGAGCCGATCGCGATTGCTGCCGTTGCTTCCAGGGCACTGAGATAATGGTCCAGCAGCTCGACGTCGGCTCGACCACGTGGCTTTGGCAACATCAAGCCGCCTGGGGCTGCAGGAACTATCTTGGCGAGATCGTGGAGTGCGTGTTTGCTCTGGACGGGATTGATGCGCACCCAGAGGCGACTACGCTGATTGGCATTCGCCATCAGGAACTCCGCGACCCTTTCCCGGGCTACGGGTTTTTCGGTCTCGGCAACCGCGTCTTCCAGATCGACGATTACGATGTCGGCAGCTGAGCCGAGCGCCTTCCCCATCTTGTGGTCGCTGTCCCCCGGCGCGAACAACCAGGAGCGAGCGCCGGCGGCAACATCACTGGCGGACATTGGTAATTTCCCTCTCGCATATTTTCATCTCTTCGGCGAACCCAGCGGAAATCCGGCTCGGAGATAAGTTGATAAACCCCACAGCTGTTTATCGCCCCCCCTTCTGTCGCCGACGGTGCTTCCATCGCAAAAACGTATGTCGCTACCCCCTCATTTGATGAACAGCTTGCGAGGCGTGGAGGTCAGCGGCTCGTGACCGCTATTGGTCACGACGAATGGTTGGCTTATAGCAACGCTGATATTATCCAGCCAAAGACCGGGCATCATGTGGAAGCACATCCCTGGCCGAAGCACTGTATGATCTGCTTTGCGCAGGCTCGCAGTACGCTCGGCTGAAGCGGGCGGGTAGCCAATTCCTTGCGGATAACCGAGTCGCCCCTCCTTCTCATAACCATGACGGGCGAGCGTATCCTGGAATACACCGTGGACCTCCGAGCAAGTGCGACCTGGGCGAACGCTTTCCAAGGACGCGTTGAGGGCCTCGACCGCGAAATCGGCGAGCTTTTGTTGCGCGCCCGAAGGTTTTCCGATGGAAACAGTACGCGCCAAGTTGACTTGGTAGCGGTGCCGCACTCCATGCACCTCCATGTAGACGGTGGTCATCGATGGGAGCGGATCGTCGGTCCATGCGGGATGCGGTTCGAGTGCGCGCTCGCCAACACCAAACATCAGAGCCGCGCTATCATAACCACCGGAAAACTTAGGAGTACCCAGTATCTGCTGATGACAAATGGCAGCCGCTACCTCACATTCGCGCACTCCGGGTTCGATCATATCAACCCCGCGCTTGATCTGGGCATCAGCGATCTGCCCCGCTTGGCGCATGAGCGCCACTTCCGCAGGGCTCTTCACCAACCTTATCCAGTTTACAAGCAGATCGGCATCGACAAACTTTGCGTGCGGCAGCGCCTTCACGAGATCAGCGTGCGCACGGGCGGAATAGTAATACCCCCCCATTTCGACACCAATCCTCGACCTTTCTCCCCCAATCTCTTTTACAACATCTGCCATATAATCATAAGCTGAGAACTCCGGTGAGTTTACGTACTTATCCGGAAATCCGCGAATGTTTTCGTCCGCGAGATAGGTAGTCCTCACCGCTGACACACGATCCTGGAAACGCGTGATGAAAATGGGCTCGGGCTGATCGAGCGCCACAATCGCTATTTGCGGGGTATAGAAGGAGTAGGCGTCGTATCCCGTCAGATAGTTTTGACTGGGCGGCTCCGACACCAGCAAAACATCAATTCCGCGTTTCGCCATCTCGTTTTTTACGGCGGTCAAACGCACTGAATATTCCTGCCTATCGAAAACCAGATCTTTCTTCATGCGTCACCTTCTTTTCCTAACCGATGCCCGCTCACTCCAGCATTGGACGGTCCGAGCACAGCGAGCCGCACAATGGCCAAAATTTGCAACGAGGCTAGCTCATTCTCGATCTGCTTTCCTGCAAAAAGGAACGCGTCTTCGCACAATGACAGCAGAAACTGCCCTGCTGCGCTGCAGAAATCCACTCATCGAAGTGCCAATTGCGACGTCAACAGACGACTCTTTATCCTTCCCGAATAAATTGTCGCTGAAGCTGCCACACAGCCTCGAATAGAGTGGACTTGTAGAATGGCGGCGTTGCTCATGCAAAGCTGAAGATTCCGATGCAATGAAGCGTACGGCTCTGACGTAAACACGGGATCGATCCGTCTTTTGTCCGCCAAGACGCTACTTTCGCAAATGACGGCGTGATAAGGCGCCGTCCCTAAGAAGCGCATTCGAGCGCAGCTGGGGCGGCAAGCAGCCGCTTCAAAACGTTCAGTGTTAGGCTCAGCAGAAGCCTCAGCCAGGTCGCGAAACTCCTTTTCGTGCGCGTGGCGGCTCACGAGTCGCGAGTTTCGTCGATGGACGACTGCCTGAAATGTCAAACTTCTGCTGCCTCCCTGGCAGAGCCGGGGGGCCTCCCTTGGTAGGCTAGAAACGTATAAGCGCTACCAATCGATGGCTGAGATAGCGTTGCTATCTCATTTCGCGCCGCAACTGCTGGTGGGCAGGTGGGCGCAGGCTTGCCGGCAAAACGATCCCGAATCCAGGCGAGCTGGTACGGAACCGACTTGGCCTTGAGCTGGCCGTGGTTGAGGCCTTGATACACGCGTACCGATGTCGGCCTTTATCCCTCCCGCACCCATCCTGACGACCGCAACAGGGGTTGTCCCGTTCCGCTGTCACGAGCGATCTGCCTCGCATGTACCAGGCGGTCCGCGAGCGGTTCAGCTTTTATATAGCGCGGCTGTCCAACCACGTTGGCCTCGGCTAACGGCGGTCCGGCCCTGCAGAGCGCCGGATTCATAGAGCTCCGCAAGGTCACCACTGCTGACCTTGCCCCAAGTTTTATCCAGTCCTGAGTTCGCCCTGGCTGTTGGATTTGCCCGGTTGGGCGGTGGGAGCGACGGGAGCTGGCGCGGAGCTTTCGGCATAGCGCAGCGCCAGCTCCCGGCGCGGGTGACAGGTGAAGGCGAACTCGGAGGGGGTCTTCCATCCGAGCTGCGAGTGCGGTCGTGTGTTATTGTAATCGGCTCGCCAACATCCGAGTGCGACGCGGGCCTGGGCCAGCGACGTGAACAGCGTCTCGTTCAACGATTCGTCGCGCAGCCGGCCGTTGATGGGGAAGACGGCCCCGCTCCTCGGCGCCGGCGATATACTGGCGATGGACGAGCCGCTAACAGGAGCAATGCACCAATGGAAGTCGCGACAATTGGATTGGACATCTCGAAGCACGTATTTCACATCCATGCAGTTAATAGCCAAGGCCAGGTGGCCGGTCGCCAACGCTTTCGGCGAGGTGAGATCATTTCGTTCTTCTCCTCGCTCGCACCTTGCCTGGTCGGCATCGAGGCCTGTGCGACCGCTCATCACTGGGCGCGGGAGATTCGGCAGTTTGGACACGATGTGAGATTGATTCCGCCGGCCTATGTTAAACCCTACGTACGTAGGGGGCCAAGAATGACGCCGCTGACGCGGCCGCGATCTGCGAAGCGGTCACCGTCCCAATATGCGGTTCGTTCCAATCAAGAGCGTCGAGAACCAAGGATTCTTGATGCTTCATCGTGCAAGAGGCTTGCTGGTCCGCCAACGAACCATGACAGCCTGCGCCATTCGAGCTCACTTTGCTGAGTTCGGAATCATTGTCGGGCAAGGCCGGCAACGGGTGGATGGTCTGGTGGATCTGCTGGATGACAAGGGGCTGACGCTACCGGCCCATGCCCGCATCGCACTGGCCGTTCTTGTGAACCAACTGAAGGAATTGGACCGGCAGGTCGAGGCCATCGAGCGCGAGCTAGCTCAGATCCAGCGAGTAAATCCGATGGCGAAGTTGCTGTCCTCGATTCCGGGCATTGGTCCCATAACGGCCACGGCTCTCGCCGCGACCGTGCCGGACGCGACCGTGTTCCGCTCCGGGCGAGAGTTCGCGGCCTGGCTTGGCCTGACGCCTAAACAGAATTCCACCGGCGGCAAGGATCGGCTCGGCCGGATTACGAAACAGGGCGATTCCTATCTCAGGCACTTGCTTGTCATCGGAGCACGTAACGTCGTTCGGTACCCAAAGGCACGCTCCCGGGTTGGAGGCGGCTGGATCGAAGCCTTGCTTGACCGGCGTCGGCCCATGGTCGTCGCCATCGCCGTTGCCAACAAGTTGGCCCGGATCGTCTGGGCGATGATGACGACCGGGGAATTCTATCGGCCTAAGCTCGCGGCCTGACTTTCCGCGTACGTTGGCCACCTTATGGTGTGAGGGCAAATGACAGCATGATGGACACCGGCGGAGCTGGGGATCGAGCAAGCCCGAAGAGCTTTAAGCGCAACAAGCGCGACCCGTTGATGAGGCCTCGATCCGCGATCTCCATCAGGGCCAGCGGCCATGGCATCGGTCGCACTCACAGGCCGTATACATGAACGCACCCGACCGGTATCCAAAGTGCTGCTGAAATCCCTTGCATCCGCGGGGCCGTCTATACATGAAGCTCTCGATGAAGGCGTTCTGCATGGGCTTGCCCGGCGCAATGTAATGCCATGCGACGCGGCGCTGATCGGCCCAGGTCAGGATGGCGTTGCTGGTCAGCTCGCTGCCGTTGTCGCTGACCACCATTGTCGGCTTGCCGCGCTCGATCATCAGCCGGTCCAGTTCCCGCGCCACGCGGGTGCCGGAGAGCGAGGTATCGGCGACCAGCGCCAGGCACTCGCGGGTGCAGTCATCGACCACGGTGAGGACGCGGAAGCGGCGGCCGTCGGTCAGTTGATCCGAGACGAAGTCGAGCGACCAGCGGTCGTTCGGGCCATCGGCACCGTCATCGGCGCCCGGGTCCCGATGGCGCGCTTGCGGCCGCCACGGCGGCGCACCGCGAGCTCCTCTTCCCGGTAGAGCCGGAACAGCTTCGTGTGGTTGATTGCATAGCCCTCCCGCTTGAGCAGGACATGCAGGCGCCGGTAGCCGAAGCGGCGGCGCTCATGAGCGATCGCTCGCATGCGTTGGCGCAGGCCGGCATCGTCCGACCTGGTCGTCTTGTATCTCATGGTCATGCGGCAACAGCCGATGGCTTTACACGCCCGCCGTTCGCTCATCCGTGGGCATCCATGAGATGGGCGACAGCTTTCCGCTTGGCCGCGGGCGTCACCATTTCTTTCCCAGCAGGTCCTTCAGCGCGACATTGTCGAGCATGGCATCCGCCAGCAGCCGCTTCAGCCGCGTGTTCTCATCCTCCAGCCCCTTGGCCTCCGACACCTCCATCCCGCCGAACTTCGCCTTCCATTTGTAGATGCTGGCGTCGCTGACGCCGTGCTTGCGGCACAGGTCGGCGACCGAAACGCCGGCCTCGTGCTCCTTCAAAATCCCGATGATCTGCTCTTCCGAAAAGCGGCTGCGCTTCATGCTCTGGTCCTTGTCGTGGGCCAGAGCGAACTTCAAACTGGATTAAGCCCGTGGGGCAAGGTCACTGCGGGTCCGGACGACTTGCGATATGCTTTGCGGCCTCGCGATGCGGGAGGTAAGCCGGTTAGATTCCATGGGCGGTGAGCGTGGCCTTTCCGGTAGGTTTGGGTTTCCACACTCGAACCATCGGAGCAGTCAGATGCAAGCATCGACCCTAGGCACGCCCACCACCGGCCATTGTGGCACAATTTTCGTTGCGATCGAACTCAGTCAGAAGACCTGGCTTGTGACGCTGCACAGCCCGGACCGGGAGCGGATGTGACGCCACAAGCTGCAAGGGGGCGATCACGCCGAACTGCTGGGGGTTGATCGAACGAACCCGCAGGCGGGTGGCAGAGAAGCTCGGAGCGGTGCCGCGTGTGGTGAGCTGCTATGAAGCCGGCTATGACGGCTTTTGGCTGCACCGGCTATTGGAAGCGGCCGGGATCACGAACTTCGTGTTCGATGCGGCGAGCATTGCGGTGGAGCAGCGGGCGCGGCGGGCGAAGACGGACCGGATCGACGGCGAGCTGTTGCTGCGCACGCTGATGGCCTATTTGCGGGGCGAGCCGCGGGTGGTCCGGATCGTCCGGGTGCCGAGTGTGGAAGCCGAGGATGCCCGGCGCGCCAGCCGCGGACGCGACCGCCTGGTCACCGAGCAGACCGCCCACACCAATCGGATCAAAGCGTTGCTGCGTCTTCGGGAGATGGCGGTCGGCAATCCGCGGCGGCGTGACTGGCTGGCCTGGCTCGAGCGGCAACGCGACTGGCAGGGCGAGCCGCTGCCGCCGCATCTTCTGGCCGAGATCGAGCGCGAGCACGCCCGGCTGATGCTGGTGCGTGAGCAGCTCGCGGCGCTGGAGCAGATCCAGGTTGCGGGCGCTTCTCCAGCGCTTCCGACGCCGATGGTTGAGCGGCGGGATCAATTGCAGCGGCTCAAGGCGCCCGGCCCGGCCTTCACGGCGACGCTGGTCAATGAGCTGTTCTACAAGGACTTCCGCAACCGCCGCGAGGTCGCCAGCTATTGCGGCTTGACCCCCAGTCCCTGGAAGAGCGGCGGCATCGATCGCGAGCAGGGCATCAGCAAGGCCGGCAATCGGCGCGCCCGCGACAAGGCGATCGAGCTGGCCTGGCTCTGGCTCCGCCATCAGGGCGACAGCGCGCTCGGCCGCTGGTTCCGTTCCCGGACCGCCAACGCCGGCAAGCGTGCCAAGCGCATCGCCATCGTCGCACTGGCGCGCAAGCTGATCGTGGCGCTGTGGCGCTACCTCACCACCGGCCTCATTCCAGAGCAGGCAACCATGAAGGCATAACAACCACCTCACCCGCGTCGCGGCTTCGCCGCGCTCGTGCGGGATGGATGATGACCGTGCCATCCTAGGGCCTCAGCCGCCGTTTCGTAGATGGGTCTCATCCTCGCCAGGCTTCCTCGCCGCAAGCATGCGGAAGGTGGGTACGGATCAAACAATCCGACCGGATATGAGGTGATGCAGTGAGCTGCAGAAATCTTCGGAAACCAATCCCTGCCACGAGCCGCCATGGCGCGCTGCGCTGCGCATGGCTCCGCGCGCCCCCTCTTATCACGCAAGCCAGACCCAGACCCAAACGACAGACTTGACTCACAAATCCCCATAGAGGATGGGCTTCATTCGCCGTCACCCGCGCGCCGCACTATTTATTGACGTCCACCACCAGCCTGCCGCGAACCCGGCCGTCCAGAATCTGGCTGGCGGCATCGATGGCTTCGCCAAGCCCGATCTCCTGTGTCATAATTTCGATGGCGGATGGATCGAGATCGCGCGCAAGGCGCCCCCACGCGGCCAGACGATCTTCCCGTGGGCACATGACACTGTCAATCCCGACAAGGGTTACCCCCCGCAGGATGAAAGGTGCCACGCTGCTGGGAAAATCGAGACCGCCGGCGAGACCGCATGCCGTGACTATGCCCCGATATTTCGTCGATGCGCAGATATTCGCCAAAGTATGGCTGCCCACAACATCCACTGCGCCCGCCCAACGCTCCTTGCCAAGTGGCTTGCCCCGACCGGAGAATTGCGAGCGATCGAATATTTCCCTAGCGCCGAGCGAATGAAGATAGTCGGCCTCGCTCCTCCGGCCGCTGACAGCTACGACGGTGTAGCCAAGCTTCGAGAGGATCGCGATGGCCGTGCTGCCGACACCGCCGGCGGCGCCCGTGACGATGATCTCTCCCATGTCCGGGCGGACGCCATGACGCTCCAGTGCCAGAATGCAGAGCATAGCCGTGTAACCGGCGGTACCGATGGCCATAGCCTGCCGTTCGGTGAATGCTTCCGGCAGCGGCAGGAGCCAGTCACCCTTGAGCCGCGCAACCTGGGCTAGTCCACCCCAGCTTGTCTCACCGACGCCCCATCCGTTCAGCACAACCTTGTCACCGACCTTATAACGGGAGTCCTGCGAATCCTGGACTGTTCCGACCAGGTCGATACCCGGAATCATCGGGAATTTTCTGACGACCGGCCCCCTACCGGTGATTGCCAAACCATCCTTGTAGTTGAGCGCCGAATAGGCGACGTCGACAGTGACACTTCCTTCGGGAAGATTCCTCCGATCGACCTCTTTGACGAAAGCATGGTAGTTGTCGCCATACTTGTCGATCACGATCGCCTTGAACACGAATGCCTCCTTGCCCGAACCGGGTTAGCGCGTGAGCAGCGCCATGAAAGTTTCGGAGAAAATATCGATCGGATCCGGGCTACGCTCGAGTTTCGCCCTGAGCACGACCCCCTCCCAGCCAATCCAGAAGAATGCCGCCAGACTTTCGCAGTTGTGCCGCGCGTCCAGCTCCCCGACCGACTGAGCTTCGGCGAACACCAAGGCCGTCCGTCTCTGCCAGTCCAGAAGAACGCCGTGCAGCTGTTCCTGGAAGATGTTGGGGAGACTACCCATTTCCTGCCCCAGGTTGCCAACCACGCAGCCGCGTCGGAAATCGAACCGGGCCATGCCCGCCCGCGCATCGTCCATGAAGAACTTGATGCGGCTCAGAGGGCTAAGGTTCGTATGAACGAAAGCCCTATCCAGCCTCTTCGCAAAATAATCTGCGTAGGCGTCGATAATGGCGAGACCGAATTCATTCTTGCTAGTGAAATAGTGGTAGAAAGAACCCTTTGGCACTCCAACCTGCTGGAGGATTTGCTCCAGACCAGTTGCCGAGAAGCCCTTCTCCGACAGCAGAGCTACTCCGGCGCGCACGAGCGCCTCTCGGGTCTCCCCATAGCTTGGTACCAGCTTGGGCGGCCGCCCCCTCGAGCGGGACGGTCGTATATCGAGCCTCTGTTCCATCTCTTCCATTTTTAGACCGATCGTCTATTAAATCAAGTCAGATTCCATGGTGGGCTCGGGACGGCCGGCCCTCGGGCGTTGTCGAGGAGAACGAATGATCAGATCGGAGAAGAGCGGCTCAATTGGCATCATCACCATAGACCGGCCCGACAGGCGTAATGCGCTTGGAACCACGCTGATCCGCACCCTGTCAGCCTCTCTGCGACGCCTAGACGCCGATGATACGGTACGGGCCGTCATCATCACCGGAGCCCCTCCCGCGTTCTGCGCTGGCAGTGATTTGAAAGAGCTTGCCTCTCTCTCCAGTGCCGACATGCGCGAACACGAAGCTGAGACCGCATCGGTCGTCCGATCGATTTCTGCGTTGACGAAGCCGGTCATCGCGTCAGTCGAAGGCTATGCGCTCGGCGGCGGGTTCATGTTGGCGATCGCTTGCGATGTGGTAGTGAGCAGCGGCGACGCGAAATGGCATCTTCCGGAAGTGCCCAGCGGATGGCTGCCCATCTGGGGCATGCGCGCCTTGATGAGCCGGGTTGGTCCGATGCGTGCCCGCCTCCTGAGTTGGGGAGCGGAGAAGATTGATGGGCACGAGGCACAGAGACTGGGGATCGTTGACTACGTCGTCGACAATGGCGAGGCACTCGGAAAGGCTCTCGACGTCGCGAAGGGACTTGCCGCTCTACCATCAGAGGCGGTCTCTTCGGTCAAAACCTATTTTCAGCCTTTTGTGATGATGGATGCAGAGCAACTGGACGTGCAGGCGCATAACGCGTTTGCTCGGGACTGCCTGTCAGAAGCGGCTCAAGCAACCATGAGCAAATACCGACAGATATGACGATCCTCTTATTGGTGAACGGTGCCAATTCCACTGTCTCACCTCCAGTCGATAGAGCATTCCGAAACGACGGGCCGCTAGATTGCGGAACCCGGCCGATAGGCTGTCGCTGCGATGCTCCCGCGGAACGCCGCCGAGCGCCCACAGGGCGGCGTTCTGCAAACCCTCGGCCAGGGCCGGTGACGCTTTCGCCACCGAGGACGACATGGGCATGCTCGAAGCCGGAGAACGTCAGTTGGAAGTGATAGAGCCGGTGATCGAGTGCTTCACCCGCGATGGAAATGCCGGACCGCTTGTCGGTGAAGTTGGACAGACCCAGACGTCCGGGCTCGTGCTCCTGGCGGAAGATCACGTGCTGTTCGGGGCCGTCGAGCGCCCGTCAGGCATTGATGCGCCGCTCCAGCGTGCGTCCGATGTTGGGATTGACGTCGGGATGCCCTTCGGCGTAACTCGTCCAGCAAGCCGATCACGCGGATTCCAGGCGCAGCCTTCAGGATCGGGATGATCTCGGCGTTTCATGCGCTTTCGGCCGTACCGTAAGAACTACCAGGCGTTTGTCGAGCAAAAGAACGGTTCGGTCGTGCGACGTCGGCTATCGCCAGTTTGAGGGCCTGAGACGGCCTCTTTGCTGGCTCAGCTCTGGCGCGCGACACGACTGTTCGTGAACTTCTCCAACCGTCGTTCAAGCTCGTCGGAAAACGACGCGACGGCGCGCGGGTGCGCAAAAACGTACAGCGCGCCAGCGACACCGCATCAGCGCTCGGTCGCCGATGCCCGCACGCCCGACGAAGTTCGCGCATGTTTGTAGGCAATCTACGCCGAACTGGATTCTGTCGTGCTGTTCGCGACATTCGGGCCGCGCAGGAATCCCTCGCCGCGCTTGCCGACACAAACCCTGCAAGCGACTCCTCCGCGGCGCCACAGTCGATCGAGCTCTTCCTCGCAAGCTTACGAACAGCCTGGAAAGTTGGCCGGACACGGCCGACAGACGAGCCGATCATGAAAGCGAAGAGAGAACGGCGGCGGCCCGATCCATTCGTTCGTGTAACCGTCGAACTACGAGCATGGTTCGAACCATGGCGGACGGGCAGCGAGCTTCTGTCCAAACTGCAGGCAGAATATCGACGAGCCTATTCTGACAAGCTCCTGCGAACGCTTCGTTCGGGAAAGCGCGCTCATCGCGCGAAAAGCCGACAGGCTGAGGCCCGCGCGCCAAGAGATGCCTGACTGTTCGTCGTCTCCATTTCAATTCCTCCCAAAAGACCTTCTGCGTAAACTGCACCATTCGTTTGACACGCAAATAGCCGGCTTTAAAGCCGAATTGCCCCTCACGCAGGGCCTGATACGGTCGGAATTCTGGTCTCATTGCGGGCAACGGTGCATCGCGCTGGCACGATCGCTTGGAGAGTGCCATTCGGCACGCGTTGACAAAACAGGGGCGACCGCCTGGGCCAATGAGATGCTCTCATTTTCTTCCTTTGCGAGCACTTCATAGCATTCCTGCGGGAAGTGCCGTCCTGATCGCGCCCACCAAGCCGGCGCGAATCCTGCCGATCGCCTCGCTGGCAAATTGTCAAACTTCATTTGGGCCAAATTCCATCAGTTTTGTCATGTGCAGGAACCCAAAGAGAACCGGAGGTCACCATTTCGTCGATCTGATCGGCGCCAAAACCAGCCTCCATGAGAATTCCGCGGCCATGCTCACCCAGCTGCGGCGCCAAACGATCTGGCGTTACTTCGGTGCGCGAGAAACGAGTTGGAACCGCCATGCTCCGCAGCATCCCCTCACTTGGATGATCAACTACCCTGAAAAAGCCCGTCGCCTTTAGATGATCGTCTTCAAGCACAGATTCGTAGCTATGCATTGGCATTGCGGGCACGTCGGCTTCAAGGAATAGTCGAAGCCATTCCGCGGTCGTTTTTGTTAGCAGAATGCGCCCCAGCTCGGCATAGACCTCATCGATATTGGCCATGCGCGTTGCAAAGCTTGTGAAGCGAGCATCCGCTTCCGGGATGTCTGGTCGGCCGATCGCCTTAAAAAACCGTTCCCAATGTCCGTCAGTATAGATGAGCGCGCAGACATAGCCGTCCTTGGTCCGATATGGGCGGCGCTCCGGCGACAGCTGGCGGGCGTAGCCCCCCTTATCGAGCGGCGGTTCGTACGTCAGTCCGCCAAGATGATCTCCGAGTACGAGGGACACCATGATTTCATACATTGGAACCTCGACCTTCTGACCGAGGCCGGATTCATTGCGCTCGATGATTGCTGAAAGAATGGCATTGACTGCGGCAGTCCCGACGAATCGGTCGGCAATGGCCGAGGGCACATAGGCGGGACGCAGACCGGCACGGCTGAAGCTGTAGGCAAGGCAGGAGCCCCCCTGGATTAGATCGTCATAGGCGGGACGCTCAGCGTAGGGTCCGCTCTGGTCGAATCCGACCAGCGCAGCGTAAATGATCCGAGGATTAGCCTTGGCAAACTCTTCGTAAGAGAGCCCGAGCCGCGCCATGGCGAGCGGCCGGATGTTCGAAACGACTACATCGGCGTTCTTAGCAAGCCTGAGGACTACATTCCGCCCCGCCGGCTTCTTCAAATCCAATACAATACTGCGTTTGGAACGGTTCGCGTTCAGGAAAAGCGGCCCCATACCGGCGTGGCGGCTCGGACCAACATGCCGAGCAATATCTCCTTCTGGTGCTTCGACCTTGATCACGTCGGCACCGAAGTCTCCCATAGTCTGGGTCGCCAACGGACCCATGAGCACCGTTGTAAGATCAAGGACGCGAATCCCCTTCAAAGGCCCCATGATGAAGCTGCCTCCGATTTTGTCCAGAAGACGTTGAAGTGCGGACTTCGTGTGCCGTTGGGCACAATTATGTAGATAACCACCTGCATTCTTCGCCGCAGCACCTCGCCGCACCTCTGGAGCAACTCTACTTCGGCGCGTCAAAGCTCCTATCAGCTTGTGAAGACGACAGTCTTTTTGCCATTCAGCACCACACGATCCTCAAGGTGATGGTGCACGGCGCGGGCGAGTACGCGCCGTTCGATGTCGCGGCCCTTGCGGACGAGATCGTCCGGCGTGTCGCGGTGTGAGATCCGCTCGACGTCCTGTTCGATGATCGGTCCCTCGTCGAGATCGGAGGTCACATAATGCGCTGTCGCTCCGATTAGCTTGACGCCACGTTCGTGGGCCTGGTGATACGGCCTGGCACCTTTGAAGCCTGGCAGAAAGGAGTGGTGAATGTTAATGCAGCGCCCTGACAATTTGGCCGAGAAACCGTCCGACAGAATCTGCATGTAACGCGCGAGTACAACAAGATCCGTATTGGTCTCCTGCACGAGCTCCCAAATTCGTGCCTCCTGCTCCATTTTGGTCTGCTTGGTGACGGGCAAATGGTAGAACGGCAGCTCCATCAGATCGGTGGAGACCAGGTGCTCGCGGCCATGGTTGGAGACGATTGCAGTCACCTCCATTGGCAGTTCGCCGATTCGCCAGCGATAGAGCAAATCGGCCAGACAATGATCGAATTTAGAAACCAGAAGCATCACACGTTTTTTTGCGGAACTCTGCCGCAGAGTGAATCGTATGGCTAGGCGCTTGGCGAGGTCATCGATCGATGCAGCGATTTCTGTCTCTGATTTCGCCTGATCAAGGCGATCGAAGACAACACGCATAAAGAAATGACCGGTCTCCGTATCATCGAATTGCTGAGCGTCGAGGATGTTACAGCCAGCTTCGAACAGAAGACTCGAGACCGCCGATACGATGCCTGGACGATCAGGGCCGGAAAAGGCGAGGATCATGGAAAGGTCAGACATAGCAATGACGGCCCGGCGGCTCTTCGTAAACTGCGTTGAAGAAAGGCGGATCTTGAAAGTCACGCCTTGGAGCGAGCTTGAATCAGCTCTGGGGCGATGAGGTCTTCGACGTTGCTCCTCTCGCCCTTCACTCTAGTGCGATTCAAATCGTAGAAGGCTCGAACGGATGCGATGGCAGCGTGCCTCTCGCCCGCTATCTCTATCTCAAAACTTCCTTTAGATAGCCATTCGGCACTCACCCCGCTCTCGCAGTGCAGATACCCCATGCCGACACCGCAGTCCAGCGTGTGGCCAAAGCCCGCGGAGCGCAGGTAGCCGACGAGCGATCCATTGCGCCAAACTGGCTCTGTTCCGAACATGAGCGGTGCCGCCCGGGGCGCGGCCAATTGAACAAGACGTCGGCGCGGAATGTGTGCGCGCTGTGATTCAAGGACCGCTCGCCCAATGAAATCCTCGCCCTTGTTCCAGGCGATCGTGAACCCCAGTCCCGCTTCGAGCGGAGAATCTTCATCGCTCACGTCCGCGCCCCAATCCCGGTAACCCGCCTCGAGGCGCAACGTGTTCAGTGCGACGTAACCCGCTTGGCGCAGATCGAGATCGCGTCCCGCAGCGATCAGTGCATCATAAACACTCAGCGCTTGCTCGGTCGGGATGTGCAGCTCCCATCCGAGTTCTCCGACGAAAGTCATGCGAAAAGCGAGCGCCATGCCATAGCCAATCTCGATTTCTCGCGCCGTCGCGAAGGGAAATGCGGCATCAGAAAAATCCGCCGGGCTCACGCGAATGAGCAGCTCTCGCGAACGCGGCCCCATGACGGAAAGGCACGCGTAGCCCGACGACACGTCGGTGACGAACACGTGGCCCGCCCCTTTGGCATGCATTCGCAGCCAAGCGAGATCCCGGATGCGCTGCACGGCCGCCGTGACCACCAGGAACTCGCCGTCGCCCGTTCGCGCGATCGTGACGTCGGACTCCATGCCGCCTCGCTCATTGAGCCATGGCGTGTACACGATACGACCCACTGGAACGTCAACGTCGTTAGTGGAGAGACGCTGAAGAAAGGCGAGCGCATCACGACCCTGCACCAGCAGATGCGCAAAGGAGGTCTGGTCAAACAGCGTGACCCCGGAGCGAGTGGCTGCGTGTTCAGCCCCGCTCGCCTTGAACCAATCGTCGCGAGCAAAGGTAGCGTGGGCGTGCACCGGCGCGTCCGGCGCGCCAAACCATTGCACGCGCTCCCACCCAGCGGCCTCGCCGAACTTCGCGCCAGCGGCTGCGAGCCGATCGTGCAGCGGCGAGACGCGCACGTTACGAGCAGTCGCAGGTGATTTGTGAGGCCGATGCAGAGCGTAAAGGAGCCCAACTGCCTCACCGGTTCGATCGCGCAAATATCGACGATTGCGCTGGAATGGCATGGCGCGTCGCACGTCCATTTCCCAATAGTCGTTGGCGGGCACGCCTGTTGACATCCACTCGGCCATAACTTTGCCAGCGCCGCCAGACGACTCGATACCGCACGAATTGAAACCCGAGGCCACATAAAGGCCCGCGATGTCGGGGGCAGGCCCCAACAGGAATCGATTGTCGGGCGTAAAGCTCTCCGGCCCATTGAAGCTCAGTTGCAGTCCCAGATTTTCCAGTGCCGGCATGCGTTTCATGGCACCGGCAAGGTAAGGCTCGATATGTTCGAAATCGTCAGGCAGTGAATCGAAACTGAACTCACGCGGAATGCCCTCCATACCCCAGGGCTTGCCGTTCAGTTCGAAGAAACCCACCAGCATTTTACCGGCGTCTTCTTTTGCATAGAAGCATGCATCAAGATCGCGTACCGTGGGAGTATCGGGTGACAAACCCGCAATGGACTCCGTCAGTACGTAGAAATGCTCTGCCGCGTGCAGCGGCACCGTCCAATTGAGATCGGCAGCCAGAGCGCGAGACCACATCCCCGCGCAGATGACGACCTTTTCGGTGCGCACGACACCTTCCGCGGTTTCGACGCCGGCGATTCGTTCCGCTTCGGTCAGTATGCGAGTGACCGGTGTGAGTTCCAGGATTTTTGCTCCGCCCTGCCGCGCTCCAGCCGCAAACGCGCGCGCAGTGTCCACCGGATTTGTCTTGCCGTCGGAGGCGATCCATGCCGCGCCAAGTACGTCGGCCACGTCGAGCAAGGGTACGCGTCGCGCGGCTTCCGCGGCGTCGATGATCTCGACATCTAGACCAAAGGATCGCCCCATCGACGCACCCCGCTTCAGCTCCTCCAGCCGCGCAGGTGTTGCCGCGACGGTGATCGACCCACATTGTCGAAAGCCGGTGGCTTGGCCGGTCAGCCGCTCAAGCTCCTGGAACAACTCCGCCGTGTACTGGGCGAGCTTCGCCATGTTCTCATTGGCTCGAAGCTGGGTGACAAGTCCTGCCGCATGCCAGGTAGTACCGCAAGTGAGCCGGTCGCGCTCGAGCAGCAGAACGTCCCGATGCCCGAGGCGCGTGAGGTGATAGGCGATGGACAGGCCAATGATTCCACCACCGACGATGACGTATTCCGCATGAGAGGGCAGCTTGCTTTGCATTCCACAACTCAGAAACTGACTGGATGTACGCCCGAACGCAGCGCAAGGATATCGCTGGTCCTTCTAGGCGCTGACCGTGTTAGCGGAGCGGCACATCAGCTGATACTCGATCTTGATGCCCTTCCGCGGTATGTGATAACCCATTCGCGCGATATCGAGCGCCTTTGTTGCGTCTGATAATCAGCAACGAGTCATGGGCAATGGAGCATGCGCGCTGTAAGGACGTGTGCAAAATTCGATCTCCCTCTCGGGCTTTGATTCTGTGACCTTGCTCAACCGGAAAGCTCCATCGCTCGCGCAAATACTAGCTGGCCCTGGATTTGAATTTAATTAATCTAGGCCTTCGCGGAGCGGAAATTCTGCGCCCGATCGGCAAAACTGAAGCTTTATGCCATTGACCTTGGCGCTGAGGCGAGCAAGCCACGCGAGGTGATCTGAGCTTTGGAGCGACCGGCCGGCACGACGCATTGCCGTCGACATAGATAACTCCGGCCGGTATCCAGTCGCTTTTAGCCGGCGTTCAAATCGCGCAGATAGAGGGCTGTAGACTCGTTCCCGATCACAACGACGTCAAAGCTTGTTGATTCATTCCTCAAAACGGTGACCGCCGTGACATCGAGGACTTGGCTGATTGAGGTACACCAGCCGCGATGGCTGCACCCGATAGCGACGTGAATGCCGTTTGCATGCGATATTGTCGTTTCGCCGTCTATTGCGGCTGCCCCCCGTTTGAACTAGGAGTAAACGTCTGGCGGAGGATTGGGACATTACGTGGCGTAGCTAACGCCCTGAACCATTTCTTCTTCCTGAGCCTGGCCGTCGGTCCGGACTTATTCCAAAACTTGAGGGTCTGGGGCATTGTGGTCTGCTCGGCCAGGCGCCTTGTGTCAGGCCCGAGCGCAGGACGAAGGGCGCGGCGTCGCGGCCTTCCCCAGTCCGAGCACGGATGGACGTCCGAGACCTAGACTGCGCGTTGGCCCACGACGCCTGCCCTTCGTCTGCCAGGACACCTGGAGATAAGCTTGTGCGCTTTACCCTTGCCGGTTAGGCGACTGACGATCACGGACGCTCTCGCTCGCATGGTCACGAACGGCTTGTCGCCGGCGGCGCTACGATCAAGCAATCGCACGTGCCAAACGCGACGATTGCTCGATTCCGAGAGCCAATGTGTTGTTGTGTCAGCGACTTCAAGAAACTCTTCAAAGGGTCAGGAGTACACTTACAGACGTGATCTCAAGATGTCCTGATCTCGACGAGAAACCGTCGAGAGATACAGCGGCCAGTTTCCAAAGTCGCTCTTCGAGGATCTGCGCATGACTCTGGATTGCGCGAAGGAAATCGCCGCTGTGGCACTGATATCTACTAGGCGACGAAAATTCTCGGCAGCGGGCGGCCGCTCGATCATCGCGCTTCCTGCGACCGTCGGCAACAAGGGCAGCCGGATTGTGCCGACGCTCGGCGGTCCCATGACGACCGGCCGCAGCGAGGTCGACATCATCATCACCGAATTCGGCGCCGCCGAGCTCAAGGGGCAGATGTTCGTCGAGCGTGCTCGACGCATGACCGCGGTCGCACATTCCGACTATCGCGAGGCCTCGCCGAGGCCGCGCGCGCCATCGCAAAAAGGGGATATTGACGACCGCCCCTGTCCTGTTCGAGGCTCGTGACGACGCCACCGCCATCTTGTGCTCGGCGTCCGAGCCCACCACTAGGTGACCCTGTCGACGAAGCTAGCCAATCGTCCGTGAAGAACCTCCCAATCCATTGAGCGGGAGTCAATTTTTTGGAGCGGAGCGAGGTTTGAGATTGCAAGTTTTTTGGGTTCGAAGGCCCGCTTGTAATTTCATTTTTGCGATTCCTTCGAATCGCGGGTCGTGATTCCTTGGTCGCACCGGAGGGGACGATGCGACCCACGGAACGACGGGACAGCGGACAGGCCGATCTTCTGCGGTCGCGGCTGGACGCGATCATCGACATGAACCATGCGCTGGTGAAGCTTTCGCGGGCGATCGACTGGTCGTTCCTCGAGGAGCGGTTTGGCGCGGCCTACGAAGACAAGCCGGGCCGGCCGCCGCTGCCAACGCGGCTGATGGCGGGACTTGCCACCCTCAAGCACACCTACGACGTCTCCGACGAGGCGCTGTGCGAGCGCTGGGTGGAGAATCCCTACTACCAGTTCTTCTGCGGCGAGGAGTTCTTCCAGCACCGCTTGGTGTTCGATCGCTCCTCGCTGACGCCAACGGATGGGCGAGAAGAAGCTGCAAGCGCTGCTGCAGGAGAGCCTCTCGGTCGCCACCAAGACCGAGGCGATCAAGCCGTCCGACCTCAACCGCGCCATCGTCGACACCACGGTGCCGCCCAAGAACGTGATGTTCCCAACCGATGCCAGGCTTCTCAACCGCGCCCGCGAGATCCTGGTCCGGCTGGCAAAACGGCAGGGCCTCGCGTTGCGGCAATCCTATGCGCGGGTGGGCAAGTTCGCGCTGATCAAGCATCAGCGCTATGCCCACGCCAAGCAGTTCGAGCGCGCCAACCGAGCCTTGAGGACGCTCCGAACCTATCTCGACCGCGTCATCCGCGACATCACCTGCAATATCGAAGGCCGCACCGACTTGCGCGGTGAGATTGTCCTCGGCCGCATGCTGGCGCTGGCGCGACGGGTGCTTGACCAGAAGCAGCAACAGCGTGAACCGAAGGTCTACTCGCTGCACGCGCCGGAGGTGGAGTGCATCGGCAAGGGCAAGGCCCACCGGCCTTATGAGTTCGGGGTCAAGGTCTCCGTCACTACGACGCTGGCGCCGGCCCGCGGCGGCCGTTTGTCACCCATGTGACGGCGCTGCCGGGCAACCCCCTATGACGGTCATACGCTCAAGACCGTGGTCCCGGAGATGGAGGATGGAGGCGCTGATTGGCAACATCATCGAGCGGCTCGTTCTCGACAAAGGCTATCGCGGCTACAATGCCCCACCCGACTACAAGTTCAGGGTGTGCATCTCAGGGCAGAAGCGGCGGGTGACGCCCAAGATCAAACGCGAGATGCGCCGCCGCTCGGCCATCGAGCCGGTCATCGGCCATCTCAAATCCGAACATCGGATGGGCCGGAACTATCTCTGGCACGGCCAGGGCGATGCCACCAATGCCGTCCTCGCCGCCGCCGGCGACAACTTCCGTCGCCTCATCCGCTGGCTCGAGCTTCTGTTGCACCAAATCCTTGCCCAGCTCATCCTCCCACTCAGCTCGTTCCGAGCTGAATCGAGTTCTTCACGGACGACTAGCCAGACTCAGCTCAGCCTCAAGAACCGGTTGGATGGCGGGTGGCGGGTTGCCGGGCCCTGTATTGTCACCGACAAGCGGCATGCTTTGTCAAGCGCCACAAACAGAGCGATTGCATGAAGCGGTCCTAAACGGCCGGTGACACCCGGATCCTCCTAAGTTGCCCGCTGCAGATCCACCTCAAGACTTTGCTCTCGGAGACAGGATGGTCCAACGTGGCGAGCTTCGCGATCCATCGCCAACGATAAACCTCGGCGAGAAACTGCCGCATTAACGGTGTTCGCGAGCAAGTAAGCAACAGTCATGGGGCCGACACCGCCAGGCACCGGAGTTATGTAGCTCGCGCGCTTACTCGCTTCCGCGAAAGCTACATCTCCGACAATCTTGGCAGTTCCGGTCGAATCGAGTGCACGATTGATGCCGACATCAATGACAATCGCGCCTGGCTTGAGCCAATCGCCCCGGACCAACCCCGCGCAGCCGGCGGCGGCGACGACAATGTCAGACTTTCGACAGAGGTCCGGCAGGTTTCGCGTCTGGAGCTGCGCGCCTGTCACGGTACATCCAGCATCGCCGAGCAGAAGTGCCAGAGGCTTTCCGACGATATTCGAGCGACCAATGACGACAACATCCTGCCCGTTCAAGTCGCTCACGACGGTCTTGATAAGATGGACAATCCCTAGTGGAGTGCAAGGGACGAGAGCCGGTCGACCCGCTGCCAATCTGCCAACATTGTACGGATGAAAGCCGTCCACGTCCTTGGCCGGATTGATTGCCTCCAGCACCCGCCAAAGGTCGATGTGCCCGGGCAGCGGAAGCTGAACAAGGAGGCCATCGATGGAATCGTCAGCGTTAAGCTCATCGATTAATCCTAGCAGATCGGCTTCATAGACATTGCTCGGCAGCAGGAATTGCTGAGATCTGAATCCCACGGCGTGCGCTTGTCTGGCTTTCATCTTTACATAAACCGAACTGGCCGGATCCTCTCCGACTAGCACGACCGCCAAGCCCGGCGTGACATTACATTCGGTTTGGAGCAACGCCACATCGCGCGCGACGCGAGCCCTAAGGGCCTCGGCGATGGTCTTTCCATTAATTTGGATAGCTTTCATGTTTAAGTCCTGAGGACGTCCGTCAAGATAGCTGTCGAGCTCTCTCGACGATGCAAGCACGCCGACGTTGCACAATGCGGCGAGCTCAAATTCGGAGGTTAAACCGCGCGGCTTTTGATGTCGCAGCATGAAATGCGACGAGGTCACCAAAGTTGTCGGAACGTTCGGTATGGCTAAGAGTGCCGAATGGCATAACGTAGCGAGTATTTTGCGCAGATATATCGGGCTCCTGAAGCCGAAATTTCCTAATATTGCCCCGCTCGCTCCGAAATTCTGCGACTGATTAGGAGAAATCGCCGCCTTTTCACTAGGGCGTCCACCTGCGGTTCTACGCGAGTAAGGCACGAGAGACGAAATGAACTTTGGTGCGATCGAGCCAGCGGGACTTACTGAGGAAGTGAAGCTGGTGTATAGCGTCTTCCGTCCTCCCTCCAATCATAGCAAATCGCGAGTCGATCAGACGCGCTATCGCCGTTCATAGATCGAGCCGAGAGCTATGAGCATCAGCTCCAGGAGATCCATGCCTCCGCCCGGGCAGTGGCGAACATCATAAGCCTCTTGCCCGTACTCATGCGGTTTAACTCTCGGAAGCTTGCGACGACAGGCAATGGTGAGGCATGCAGCACCACGCGATCACGCTCGTCAGCAGCATCGAGCGCCGGCCTTGATTATCCAAGCTTCGTTTTAGGCGATTGATTTGGAAGGAGTTACAGTGATCTCCGGTGCAATCGCGCCCTGCGCATCTAGGTAGCGCCCAACCCAAGAGGTACGCCAAGATTCATTGACAATCTCTGCGTTCAAGCGAACCACTCATCTCGTCGAAGTCCTTGTTACGCAGCATGAGCGTTGCTGAACAACGCGCGAACCCTAGCGAACTTTCTCCACAAGAGATACCAGCCGGCTTTTGGCCGCCCCAGCCAATTGTCCTAAGCTTACTTGTCGATTTTACCGAGCGCTTCGGTCAGCTCCGGAACCGCCTGATAGAGGTCCGCGACCAGGCCGTAATCGGCGACCTGGAAGATCGGCGCGTCCTCATCCTTGTTAATGGCGACGATCACCTTGGAGTCCTTCATGCCGGCCAGGTGCTGGATCGCGCCGGAGATGCCGATCGCGACATAGAGTTCCGGGGCGACCACCTTGCCGGTTTGGCCGACCTGCCAGTCGTTCGGCGCATAGCCGGCATCGACCGCGGCACGCGAGGCGCCGACGCCGGCGCCGAGCTTGTCGGCGAGCGGCTCGATGTACTTGGTGAAGTTCTCGCGGCTCTGCATCGCGCGACCACCGGACACGATGATCTTGGCCGAGGTCAGCTCCGGCCGGTCGCTCTTGGCAACTTCCTCGCCGATGAACGAGGAGAGGCCCGGATCGGCCGCCGCCGCGACGGTCTCGATCGCCGCACTGCCGCCCTCGCCGGTCGCGGCGAAGGTCGAGGTGCGTACCGTGATGACCTTCTTGGCGTCCTTCGACTTCACGGTCTGGATCGCGTTGCCGGCATAGATCGGCCGCTCGAAAGTGTCGGGCGCGACCACCTTGATGATCTCGGAGACCTGCATGACGTCAAGCAGCGCTGCGACGCGCGGCATCACGTTCTTGAAGCGTGAGGTCGCAGGCGCGACGATCGCATCATAGCTGCCGGCGAGCGAGACGATCAGCGCGGCCAGCGGCTCGGCAAGGTCGTGCTCATAGGCGGCCCCTTCGGCCACCAGCACCTTCTTGACGCCGGTGAGCTTGGCTGCGGCTTCCGCTGCCGCCTTGGTGCCCTGGCCGCCGGCGATCAGCACATGAACGTCGCCGCCGAGCTGGCTTGCCGCGGTCAGCGCCTTGTTGGTGGAGTCCTTCAGGGTCTCGTGGTGGTGTTCGGCAATCAAAAGCGTCGTCATCAGAGAACCCCGGCTTCGGTCTTGAGCTTGCTAACGAGTTCGGCGACGTCCTTGACCTTGACGCCCGCCTTGCGGCCTGCCGGTTCCGCGGTCTTCAGTACTTCAAGGCGCGGCGTGAGATCGACGCCGTAATCCGACGCACTCTTGTCGTCGATCGGCTTCTTCTTCGCTTTCATGATGTTGGGCAGCGACGCATAGCGCGGCTCGTTGAGGCGGAGGTCGGTGGTGACGATCGCCGGGCCCTTGAGCTTGACGGTCTGCAGGCCGCCATCGACTTCGCGTGTGACCTTGAAGTCGGAACCATCGACCTCGAGCTTGGAGGCGAAGGTCGCCTGCGACCAGCCGAGCAGCGCCGCCAGCATCTGACCGGTCTGATTGGAATCGTCGTCGATCGCCTGCTTGCCGAGAATGACGAGGCCGGGCTTCTCCGCCTCAACCACCGACTTCAGGATCTTCGCAACGCCGAGCGGTTCAACATTGCCCTCGGCCTTGACGAGGATGCCGCGGTCGGCGCCCATCGCGAGACCGGTGCGGATGGTCTCGGAAGCCTGCGCCGGTCCGATCGACACCACCACCACCTCGGTCGCCTTGCCGGCTTCCTTGAGCCGCAACGCTTCCTCGACGGCGATTTCGTCGAACGGGTTCATCGACATCTTGACGTTGGCGAGCTCGACGCCCGATCCGTCACTCTTGACGCGGACCTTGACGTTGTAGTCGACGACCCGCTTTACCGGCACAAGAACCTTCATCGATTCTCTCGCTCACAATTAGTCGGGTTTGCCGGCTGGGCGCGGACCTAGAGTCGCGCTCATTAGCGTGCTTACCTGCTTGTTTCCTGAATCACGCTCATATATGGATGGCAATGGACCATGCGTGATGGCCAACCAGTCTCGATCAGAGCATCGAACTAATGACGTCGTGAAGGAAGAAGCCATCTAAGACAAGACCCATGATCCGCTTAGCCGAGTGTACCACGCAAAACTCCGATTGCCATTGCCGCCATGGGATGGGAATGCGGTCACGTCTCGCTCGAGCTATCGTTTGCTGAAAGGAGCGCTCGAGAGACTCCGGTAACGACGGAGGCTCGAGGTGACATGCCTATGTCTAATCGCGGATTTGGGCCGCAAAAAGGACGCAAGGTTTTGGCCGCCATAAGTAGTTTGATCTTCGCGGGCGGAGGAGCGCCTGCGGCCCTTTGTCATGACTTTAGGTCCTTCTGTCAGCTATGGGGTTTTTCACTGAGCACTGCCGCAAACCAGCGCACCGGCTCGGTTTGTGTACAGCCCCACCTGCTCTCGTGCATGGCAGCTCTGTCAGAACTCTAGGCGGCATAAGCATGAGGGTTTCGATAGCATTTCGGTAAGTTGGGGTCAGCCGTGACTCTATCTTATTCGCGCCCAAAGCCATGGCAGCCTCTTAGCCTTCGAATTCTGCGCCGACTTGCGCCACTTGCGCGCGTGCGAACGCCAAGTTGGCGATGGCAGTGTCCTGGACGCCCGTGCCAGTAAGATCGGCAACGGTGATCTGCCGGTCGTCGATGCGCCCCGATTTCGCCTTGGAAATAATCTGCCCAAGTTCGGGAAAGTTTGCCTCCTCCGCCACTGCACCGGTCGAGATTGCGTGATGAAGCTCGCCCAAGCGTCGCGTCTGCGTGAGGCTATCCGCAACATAGAGATCGGCACGGGCGATCGCGGCCGGGTCAAGCTCATTCTTGTATTCGGCGTCCGATCCCATCGCGGTCACGTGGTGTCCAGGTTGCAGCCACGTTGCACTCAGGATCGGTTGATCAGCGGGCGTCGTTGTGACAATAACATGTGAGCCAGCCACGGCCTCAATCGGTTCCAGACATGCCGTTACGGAAAAGCCCAGTTCCACGGAGAGCTCCTGCGCAACCTTTCGGGTCTTGGAGGCATCGCGCGCCCAGATACGAGCTTCGTGGATCGGCCGAACCAGCGTCAGCGCGCGCAATTGCAACTTTGCCTGCATTCCGGCACCTAGAATTGCGGCCACGCACGCGTCTTTGCGGGCGAGATACTTCGCTGCCACTGCACCTGCGGCAGCGGTACGCACGTCGGTCAAATAGCCGTTGTCCAGCAGCAACGCTTGGACCAGACCGGTTTTGCTGGAAAGCAGCACCATCATGCCGCTGGTGCTAGGCAGGCCGATCTTCGGATTATCAAAGAAGCCCGGACTGATCTTAATGGCGAGGCTGTCAAGACCCGGCACATAGGCGGTCTTGACGTCCACCTCGCCCCGATGTTGGGGAATATCCAGCCGGAGGACTGGCGGCATCACGACTGCCTTGGTGGCGAGCGAATGGAACGCATCCTCGACGCATTGCACCGCATCGAGGTCGAACGGCGCGATTTGCCGAAGATCGCGCTCCGTCAGAATTTTCACTCTTCGCATCAGACCTCCTCCTTGAACGGATCGCAGTCCCCGTTTATGACGCGGCGGTGCAGTTCCATATCGATATTCCGGCCCGAGAGCACGACCGCGACCGGCCCCCGTAATCCAGCGATGTTGCCAGCGAGCAGCGCTGCTATGCCGACGGCGCCTGCGCCTTCGAGGATCTCGCGTTCTTTCTCGTAGGCATATCGAATGCCGCCCGCGATCTCGCTCTCGCTTAGCAAAACTACGTCATCGACAAGGGCTCGGCACATGGCGAAGGTCACCTTGTTGTCGAGGCCGACGCCGCCGCCGAGCGAGTCGGCAAGGCTGGGAAATTCCTTGACCTGCACCGGTCGGCCTGCGTCGAGACTCGCCTTCATCGCTGCGCCGCGCTCCATAGTGATTCCTATAATCCTCGTACGCGGGCGTATGCCCTTGACCGCTGCAGCGATGCCGGCCAGCAGCCCGCCGCCGGAGAGCGGCACGAGCACGGTGGCGACATCCGGCATCGCCTCGACGATTTCGAGACCGATGGTCCCTTGTCCGGCCACGACGTCCGGATGATCGAACGGCGGCACCCTGACGAATCCATTTTTAGCCACCAAGCGGTCGACCTCCTGCTGCGCTTCGTCGTGCGAACTGCCAATGATCTGCACGTCTGCGCCAAGGCGTCGGATTTCTAAGACTTTGTTTTTAGGCACCAGCCGCGACATGCAGATCGTCGCACGCGAACCCACCGCTTTGGCTGCATGAGAAAGCGCTCGACCATGATTTCCCGTCGAGGCAGCGATGACTCCGCACGCCCGCTCGGCTTCGGTGAGTTTGAGGATCGCATTGGTCGCACCGCGCAATTTGAAACTGCCGGTCGTCTGATAATGTTCAAGCTTTAGGCGCACCGGAACGCCGCAAATATACGAGAGCGTCGGCGAGTGTACGAGTGGCGTCGAGAGGATGTGACCGGCGATGCGCCCGCGCGCATCCTGAATAGTATCGAGATCAATCATAGACATTCCTCGAATCAAGCAACGACGCCCTCAGGAGATGGACCCAATCGTCATCCGGTAGATCCCTCCCGCGACGCCCGGAATGGTCGGGAAATCGAACTCAGACCGACGTCGGCAGCATTGGCGCTTGGCGGAAGGCTTCGTTCGACCTTGAGGTCTCCAGGGAGAAGATAGGGTTTGCGACCTCATAAAACCGAGCATAGTTCGGTTGGAAGCTGAATTAGGTAATGTAGAGGCCACGCATTGCCGAAATTCGGCGTCCAATCGGCAGAATGCAAACCTTCGATGCCTCATGACCGGACTAGGATTGGCCTCGACACATACCTTCCGGTCGCAAGTCCAGCGACATCGCGCCGCTTACATTCCAGATGTTGCTCGGGCCATACGCAACCTGATTTTGGACGAGAAAGCAGCCGTGAAGCTCTGGCGAAGTCGGCGGCATACGTGAACTGATCCACACGTGTGACCCAGCCGCCGCCCCGCAGACCGTCGAACTTGTTCGCGGCGCGGAGAACTGGGAGATCGCCTTGCCTATTGTGAAAGCGGGACGTTTCGGAGTCGCTTACTGGACAAGAAGGTGCGGAACGCGCTCAGAGAGCCAGGCCCGAAGTCTGCTGCCACGGCAAATGCCTCCCCGAGGATGGACATAGATTCACAGCGGTATGCATCCAGATTCATTGGATCACTGATTCCTTTACGAGTTCGTCCATTACCTGCTTCGTCGCCCGATACGCTAGATCAACAATCTCATCGATCTCACTTTCGGACACAACGAGCGGCGGGGCAAAACCAATAATATCTCCGTGCGGCATTGCGCGCGCAATAAGTCCGCGATCACGAGCAGCCTTCGAGATGCGCGCGCCGACCTTGAGTTGCGGATCAAATCGCTGTTTCGTCTGGCGATCGGCAACAAGCTCGATGGCGCCGAGCAAGCCTATACCTCGTACTTCACCGACGATTTCCAGTTGCGCAAACCGTTCCTTGAGTCGCCTAAGGAGGTGCGAGCCGACGATTCTGGCGCGCTCGCTTAGCCGTTCCTTCTCAACAATATCGAGGACTGCGTTCGCAGCAGCGGCAGCAATTGGATGACCCGAATAGGTATATCCATGTGAAAATGCCCCCACTCGATCTGCTGCTTCCTCCATAACTGCGTAAACCTTCTTTCCAACTATGGCTCCCGAGAGCGGCACGTATCCAGATGTCAGACCTTTCGCAACTGTCACCAGATCTGGCTCGATCCCATACAGAGTGCTACCGAAATCAGCGCCGGTTCGACCGAATCCACAAATCACCTCGTCGGCGATCAGAAGAATGTCATAGCGCCTGAGCACGGCCTGAACCTCGCGCCAGTAGCCGGTAGGAGGCGGCGTGATACCGCCCGTACCCAGCACCGGCTCAGCAATAAAGGCACCGATTGTTTCGGGACCCTCTCGGACGATCAGCTCCTCAAGCTCAGCTGCACGCCGGCTAGAAAAGGACTCCTCCGTCTCGCCTGGCTCGGCGCCCCAATAGTGGTGCGGTGTGCCTGTATGCAAAATGCCGGGAAAGGGAAGGTCCATGTGATCGTGGTAGAATGACATACCAGTCATTGAACCGGAAATCACTGAGCAGCCATGGTAGCCTCGCTCACGCGAGATGATCTTCTTCTTCTTAGGGTAGCCCCGTAAATTGTTGTAATACCAGACGAGCTTAACTTGCGTTTCGTTGGCATCCGACCCGGACATCCCGAAGAATACCTTGCTCGGATTACCCGGTGCCATTCGCACGAGACGATCCGACAGAATTGCCAGCTCTTCAGTCGTGTGCGCCGCATATGTGTGATAGTATGCAAGCTTGTAGGCCTGCCGGGCGATGGCCTCAGCTACTTCGGTCCGGCCGTATCCGATATTTACACAGTAGAGGCCAGCGAAGGCGTCAATGTAACTACGCCCCCCCGCGTCTTCGATGCGGATTCCTTCCCCCCCCGCGACAATCGTAGGATCACCAATCTTACCTGTGGCAAATTCCTTCAGCTGAGTGAAAGGATGCAGAACCGTCGATCGGTCACGTTCAGCGATAGTTTTGATATCAATCATTTCGGTTCTCCTAAGCCGCCAAATCGCCGAAGCAGACGTATTTCAGTTCCATGTACTCCGCCAAACCGTGCCGCGACCCTTCGCGACCGAGCCCAGATTGCTTCCATCCGCCGAACGGAATGGGCGGGCCTGTGAATGACGCTGTATTGACGGCAAGCATGCCGCACTCAATCTGCTCAGAAAGTCTGAGCGCTCGACGTAGATCGTCCGTATAGACGTATCCAGCCAATCCCATTTCGCTAGCATTAGCTCGGGCTATGACCTCTTCTTCAGAATCGAACGGCAGTACAGCTGCTACCGGCCCAAACGTTTCCTCATGCGCGATCAGCATGTCTTCATTGACTTCACTCAGCAGCGTCGGAAGAACGAAGTTTGGGCCTAGACTTGCGCCTTGATTCGCGGAGACGATTCGCGCCCCCTTTGTCACCGCATCATCGATTTGGTTTCTGCACTTGTTGGCGACCGACAACTTCGTCATTGGCCCGATATCCGTTGCAGGCTCCAGGCCATGACCGATGTTGAGCTGAGCCATCGCCCCAGCAAACGCCTCGACGAAGGCACCATAGATGCCCCGTTGTACGTAGATGCGGTTAGCGGCCAGACAATCCTGACCCGAGGTGGCAAATTTTGCGGCCATCGCCCCTTTGACGGCCTTCCTAAGGTCGACGTCGTCAAAGATTACGAAGGGAGCATGCCCCCCCAGCTCGAGTGAAACCTTCTTTACTGTGTCGGCTGCACCTTCCAAAAGCAGACGGCCAACTTGGGTAGAACCGGTGAACGAGAGAGCGCGTATTCTTGTATCGAGCAACAGAGGTGTCGAAAGTTCGATCGGATTGCCGACGAGCACTTGAAAGACACCGCGAGGGACCCCGGCCTCCTCGGCCAATCGAGCGACAGCAAGCGCAGAGAGCGGCGTCTCGGGAGCAGGCTTCACAATCATCGGACAACCAGCTGCAAGAGCGGCGCCCGCCTTTCGGGTAATCATGGCGATAGGGAAATTCCACGGGGTGATCGCAGCCGCAGCACCAGCTGGTTGCATTCGCACTTGAACTAGACTTCCAGGCTTGTGGCAGGGGATCGTTTCGCCATATGCGCGCTCCCCCTCCGCAGCAAACCACTCGAGAAATCCAGCACCGTACGCAATTTCGTACCGCGCCTCAGCAATCGGCTTGCCTTGCTCGCTCGTGACCAGGATGGCGAGCTCTTCCGAATGGTCGCGCATCAACGACGCCCACGACCGGAGGATCGCGCCGCGCTGTACTGGCAACAATTCTCGCCAGACGGGAAAGGCTCGTTCGGCCGCGGCGATCGCCAGGCTCACATCAGCGGCACCGCAACGAGCAACATCAGCAATCTCCTCGCCAGTCGCCGGATCGATAACAACGTCTCTTCGCTCGCTCGCAATCCAGCTGCCGTCAATGAGCGCGGCCCCCGAAACGAAATCTCGACGACGCAGGTTTTGCAGGCGCTTCCTAGCGAGACCGGTCCAATGAGGACTTTTAGGTCGAATACCTTGGAAGGTCATTTGACGGTTTCCACACGGTCATTTGTTGAAATTGCCTATACCAATAATGATACTGATATCGCATAAATATTTGCGTCGCGTTTCCCGTCCTTCGGACGATTTCCTGCAAGTCGCGGCGACTTTGCGACTAAAATACACCTGAAGGCTTTGCGGTGTTGTCCAGAATCTTTCGCACTTTTGATCAAGCAACGGCTCCGGTTTCAGAGACCTTCTGCTGATTGATATCGCGCTCGTGTATTCATGTAGCATTTAGTCGATCACGCCCTTCCGGCTACGTGTTGCAGGCCGATCGCCGCCTAATTGAGACAGGATTGGCTGTCAGGAAAGGCGTGGACGACACGGGTTCGTCGCTGGATCTCCTTCATGATGCAACGGATTGTTCGTTCGAATCTTACACCAATGGATGCCCGGAACGGCGTAGTCGGTGAGCGTCTCGTGAACCACCTGCTCGACGAGATCAGCAGCTCTGGCCACGTGGCTTGCCGCAGATTCGCGATGACGGTCCTGGTCTTCTCGCCGGCCGCGGCGCGGCTCTCCTGCGCCTGAATAGCCTTGAGCATCTGGCTCACCTGGTCGACGCACGCGACTGAAGAGGCACGCATTGCCTCGCCCTAAATGTTACCGGATGCTGAGCCGTTGCCTCACGTAAATTGCTCCCTTGGACTGGGAACGAGCGGGGGCAAAGATGGGGTAGCTGAGCATGGCGACGCGGAAGGAACTGACGGCGGCGGTAGCCGCGCGCTATCGGACGTCGGATCGCGCGAAGAAGGCGCGGATATTGGACGAGTTCGTCGACATCACCGGATTCCATCGCAAGCACGCGATGCGACTGCTTCGAGGTCAGGAAGACGTACGCCCAGGTCGGCGGGCGCGACGTCGAGTCTATTCCGAGGCGGAACACAACGCGCTCGCGCTTCTTTGGGAGGCGTCAGACCGGATCTGCGGGAAGCGGCTGAAGGCGTTGATGCCTGCGCTGATCGAGGCGATGGAACGGCACGGCCACCTCGACCTCGCTCCCGAGATCCGCGACAAACTTCTGGCCATGAGCGCTGCGACGATCGACCGCGCATTGGCGCGGGGTGCGATACGGGTTAGGTCGCAAGCGCCGGCGGCCCGCGACGCACGCCTTGCGTCGCAGGATTTCAATACGGACGTCGGCAGATTGGAACGATCCGGCGCCGGGTTTTGTCGAAGCGGACCTCGTAGCGCACAGCGGTCCATCGGCGCGCGGCAGCTTCATCCAGATCCTCGTGCTCACCGACGTCGCGACCGGTTGGACAGAGTGCGCTCCATTGATTGTGCGCGAACAGACGCTGCTGAGCACTGTGCTGACGGAATTGCGCAAACAATTGCCCTTCGCGCTGCTCGGCCTCGATACGGACAACGACACCGTGTTTATGAACGAGACGCTGAAGGCCTACTGCGATGCGGGCAACATCGTCCTCACGCGTTGCCGGCCCTACCGCAAGAACGACCAGGCGTTCGTCGAGCAGAAGAACGGCGCGGTCGTGCGCAGGATGGTCGGCTATCGCCGGTTCGAGGGCCTGGAGGCGGCTACACTGCTTGCTCAACTCTACCGATCGGCGCGGCTGTTCGCGAACTTCTTCCAGCCTTCGTTCAAGTTGATAGCCAAACAGCGCGACGGTGCGCGTGTGCGCAAGACGTACAGCGCGCCGGCGACGCCACACCAGCGCTTGGCTGCCGACGCTCGCACGCCCGAAGCGGTTCGCGCCCATCTCCAGGAAATCTATGCCGCTCTCGACCCGGTCGCGTTGCTGCACGATATCCGCGCCGCACAGGAGCGCCTCGCGGCGCTCGCGGATGTCCAGCCAATCGTCGATCCTGCCATGGCATCGCAACCGATCGATCTCTTCTTGGCAAGCCTGCGAACCGCCTGGAAGGACGGAGGTGTGCGACCGACGGATCGGCCAATCGTGAAAGCGAAGAGAGGTCGGCGTCGTCCCGACCCGCTCATCCGGGTCACGCCAGATTTGCGAAAATGGTTTGAGGCCAAGCCTTGGCGGACCGGTAGTGAACTGCTCTCCCGATTACAGGTAGAATATCCCGGGGCCTATTCGAACTTCGAACGCTTCAGCGCCGCTTGAAATCCTGGCGCAGCGAGCAAGCAAATGCATTGCTGTTCGTCCCCTCGGAGAAGACGCCGTCGACGTATGAGATCACAATACCCCAGTGACGAGCCAGGAACGAGCGGAGGAGGCCGGGAACAAAATAAATGAGGCAACGGACCGTACTCGGAGCATGGATACGTGAGGCAATACGCACTCTCATCCTGATTGTCGCGCCATACCGGATCGATCTTAACGGCGAGACCCTGCGGCGAACCCGCAAGCCCGGCCGAAAGGCCTAAGCCGGTGGCGCTGTGGACATGCCGCTGCGCTTGGACAACGCGAAGAGCGTTGCCCTCATGCCCACAGCAGGAGCAGCAAAAAACGAGTACTTCGAGCCGCGATTCAAGATTGACCACGCGGCTTCGCCGGTGCCAGAAACCAGGCAGCCAGAACGCCTCGCGCCCCGGGCGATATCAAATCGGAATGGTGGGCGAGATCATCTCGGAATCCTGGGCGAGATCAAATCGGTACACCCGGGCGAGATAATCGGAATCCGCAAACCACTGGCAGTTCTTCGGAACGATCATGTTCACCTGACGGGAGCGGTGTGAGCCGAGAGGTTCACGCACCGTTCTGCGAGAGGCCGGGGGTGAAAATCCCCTGGCCTACTCATCCTTGGACCAGGACCGATATGGCGCCCTTGCGAGGATGGGCGCCGCACGAGCACAGACTTTACGCCAAGGTTCCACACGCCCGCTGGAAGACCATGACCTTCTTGGCGGCCCTGCGCCATGACCGGATCGATGCGCCATGGTTCATCGAGGGGCCGATCGATGGCGTGAGCTTCCGCACCTATGTCGAGAAGGTTCTTCTGCCCGTCCTTCGACCCGGCGATATCGTCGTCTTGGATAACCTCGGCAGCCACAGGAGCAAAGCAGTTCGCCACCTCATCCGTTCGGTCGGCGCCAAACTCTTCTTCCTGCCAAAATACTCGCCCGACCTGAACCCGATCGAACAGGTCTTTGCCAAGCTCAAGCACCTGCTCCGAAAAGCTGCCGCGCGAACCGTCGATGCAGTCTGCGCCGCAATCGCCCAGGCACTTCATGCCTTCACCCCTGGTGAATGCGCCAACTACCTCAAAAACTCAGGCTATCGAACCTAATGCCATCACGCTTTAGCGCGCACTGGCACGCTTAGCGGCTTTAGGGCAGCCCGATTCACATACGACGGATAGGTTCCGGCGAGACGACCATACATGTCATCACCCCGTCTCCTTGAGCATGCGATGCCGTTCCGGGACAACAATCTCAAACTATAGATCTTGGTAGTTTCAAAGTGTGGCCTTCCATGTAGTCTGAACCTTGCTCTCACTAGGCATGGGGACCATTGTCCGAATTGCTTTCCGCCCAGACTGTCCGCGGACCAGCTGGTTAGCGAAGCGGTTGCTTCCATGATTACTGTTCATCGTTCCCGATCAACTGGATTGGCTCCGGTCGCGGCGGAAGTTGTCATTCAACGTAACTACGTCGAAGAGAGGATCAAAAAATGGCTGAAATAACAGTAGTAACATCGCCACAAGCGCCACGCGATCGATCGTCGACGCTACAGGACTCGAGCTCACCATGGGTATCAATCGTAACACAGCTATCTGACCAGGACTTTGTGGCGAATTACCGAGATGCAATGCGGCCAGTTCTCCTACGAGGCGGCTGCGCGGCTTGGAGCGCCTGCCGACGCTGGTCCCCTCAGCATTTTGACAAGGTCGCCGGATCACTTACGGTGCCCGTCAAAACGCTTAACGGCAGCGAGATCGAGGTTTCTTCTTGGCGCCTCGCGGAATACGCACGGTTCATCATGGAACAGCCGGCGGACGCGGATGGAGCCTTGTCGAACGCGGCAAAAATTCCTTACTGTCATGACATTCCACTACTGGGCTTGGTGGAAAGCCTGGCAGAGGATTGTCAGCCCTTTCCCGCAAACTTTCTTAGTCCCTGGTATCGTCGGCATTGGTGGCGCTACTCGCAGTTCTTCATGGGCCCGGCAGGCTCGGTTACCCCGCTCCACTTCGACAGCCTCCTCACTCATAATCTCTTCTTCCAGATCTACGGCGCGAAGCAGTTCATCCTCATTCCACCTAACCAAACTACATGCTGTGGACGCCGTGGCTGGAGGTGGTTTGATGTGGACCCCGAGCAACCAGACTATGTGCGCTTTCCGCAGTACAAGCAAGCGACGCCCGCCGTCATCACCGTAAGTGCTGGCGACGTCCTGTTTATGCCGGCTGGAACCCTCCACCACGTTCGCAGCTTATCCGCCTCGATTTCCTTTGCTATCGATTGGCACACAAGACGGAGTGTATTACGTGCGCTGGCGCAGTCAAACAAGGGAATGCCGAGAAAGGTCGTGTATTACAATGCGATCACGGCATTGACGGCAATTACAAAAATACCTGAAGCCATCACGTTTCCGTTGTACCGGCCCTATTTGAGTTACGTAAGCTGATAGAATGAAAAGGCCGCAAGCACTGCGCAATGGACATCGCATTGAGCACGATTCGAAGAGTTGTCCGAGGTCGTGCCGATCAAACGGAACCTGCCCGACAAATGATTCCGAACTGAGCAAAGGAGCGCGGACAGCGCAAGACGTCATCATTTTCTGGCGGACTAGCTGTGGAGCCTCAAGAGGTTGTTCCCGGCTAAGCCAAGTCGGCTGATAGGTGTGTTGGCCTTCAGGCTACCATGCGGCCGATGCCAATTGTAGCGATGGAGCCAGTTGGGCAGTTCGGCGGTTCGCTGATATGAGCTTTGATAGGCTTGCGCATAAGCCCGAAGCGCGGTTTGGATGAAGCGCTCGGCTTTGCCGTTGGTCTTAGGAGTATATGGCCTGGTGAAGATTTGGCGAAGGCCGAGGCGTTTGCAAGCGGCTCGGAACATCTTTGAGCGGTAGCACGAACCATTATCTGTCATCACGCGCTCGACGCGGACTCCGAGTTTGGCAAAGTAAGCGACAGCGGCCTCAAGAAAAGCCACAGCACTTTCCTTGCGCTGATCGGCCATGACCTGGACGAAGGCGATGCGCGAAGCATCGTCGATGCAGACGTGGACGAACTCCCAGCCGATGCCGTGGTGGCGATTGACCGCGCCGGGATAGCGCCCGGTGATGCGATGTCCCACCGAGCCGATGCGGCCGAGCTTCTTGATATCGAGATGGATAAGCTCGCCCGGGTGCTCGCGCTCGTAGCGGCGGATCGGCTCGGCCGGCTCCAGCGCGGCGAGCCTGTTCAGGCCGAGCCGGCGCAGGATGCGGCTGACGGTCGCTGCCGATACTCCGACCTCAGTGGCGATCTGCTTGCCCGTGTAGCGCCGCCGGCGCAACGCCTCGACGACGGCGCATGTGGCCGCCGGGGTTTGGCCTGGCAATGAATGAGGCCGTGAGGAACGATCCCGCAAACCATCTACACCTTCGGCGCGGAAACGGTTGACCCACTTGGCCACAGTCTTCGGCGTAACGTTGAATTGGCGTGCAGCTGCGACCTTGCTGAGCCCGCCTTCAACAACACTGCGCACCATGGCCTCTCGACCTTTGGGCGTCAGAGGCGCATTCTTGTGAGTGTCCATTCGGTTCCCCCGCGAATCACTGTGTGTTTGGCGACATCAGCGTTCACGGTCGGGGCCGAATGGACAACCTCCTGAAAGTTCACAGCTAGACCCTATGTTCGCTCCCTGAGGTGACGGGCGGCCCGCCGGCGGCAAGCTCCTATCGGAGGTTGCGCCGGATGGTCCGGCGCCGAGCCTCAAGCATGGGGGAGCGGGCCTGATGAACGATAGCATTTTCGTGGGGCTGGATGTGCACAAGGCGACGATTTCGGTTGCGGTGGCCGAAGGGATGCGCGGCGGGGAAGTTCGGAACTTGGGGATCATCCCCAATCGCGCCGATCAGGTCGCCAAGCTGGCGAAGAAGCTTGGCAGGGGTGACCGGCAGATAAGCTTTTGCTACGAAGCCGGTCCGTGCGGATATGGCCTGCATCGACAACTGATGGGACTGGGGGCACAACTGCATCGTGGTGGCACCCTCGCTGATTCCGATGAAGGCCGGCGATCGAGTTAAAACCGACCGGCACGACGCGGCGATGCTGGCCAACCTGCACCGGAGCGGCGAGCTAACAGCGGTGTGGGTTCCGGATGCGGCGCATGAGGCCATGCGCGACTTAGTGAGAGCCCGCGCCACGGCGATGCGTGAGCTCGGCAAGGCGAGGAGCCTAGTCGCCGATGAACGATCTAGAGAAGTCTGACTCCGCTACAGCAGCTATGAAGTCGCCGAGTAAAGCCGGAACTCCGGTGGCAGAGGCGATGGAGAGGAGGGCTGGGACCAAGGGGAACGCGGGACAGCAAAGCACGTACCGGACGCAGACCCGGGCTCGCGTGACCCAGGCGCTGGACCGCGAGTTCGGTCCCCGTCCGGCGGCCAATCGCAAGGGACGCAGGCTTGGCGAACCGGAGACCTTCATGTTTTTGGGCTTCATCCACATCTGCGGTAAGTCACGCCGGAGGAACTTCCTGCTCGAAAGGAAGACCCGTCGCGCCCGTCTGCGGACGAAGCTTCAGGGCATCAAGGAAGAGTTGCGATGTCGAATGCACCAACCGATCCCCGTCCAGGGGGGCATGGTTGAGGCAGGTCGTCACCGGCCACTTCGCATACTACGCTGTTCCTACAAATGGGTGAGCGCCCTCAGCGTTCCGAACGCTTCGGCGCCGAAGTCAACGAGGCCGCTTCATCTGGGACCGCATGACGAAGCTGGCGGGCGAATGGCGCCCTCAACGTACGCATACGACGAAGACCGCCTGATTGACGCATGCGCGCGGGCACGGCGAGCTCTATGATGGCGTTGCGTGAAGATCAGGCGGCCTGCTGATCGGCGAGCTTGTCGCCTTGGCGCAGGAGCTTCCATTCCCAGGGCAGCAGTTCGTGCAGATGCGACGCGGGAAGATCGGCGATACGGGCGAGGATGTCGGCGAGCCAGGCCTTGGGATCGACGTCGTTGAGGCGACAGGTCGTGATCATCGTCAGCATGATGGCGGCACGGTCAGCGCCACGCTGGCTGCCGGCGAAGGTCCAGTTGCGCCTTCCCAAGGCGATGCCTCTCAATGCGCGCTCAGCGCAATTGTTGGTCAAGCAGATCCTGCCATCGTCGAGGAAGCGGGGCGAAGTCGTCCCAGCGCCTGAGCATGTAATTCATAGGCTTCAGGACCTCGGAGGAGCGCGAGAGGGTTTCGCGCTCACGCAGCAACCAGGCGTGCATGTCCTCGAGAAGCGGCTTGCTCTTTTCCTGGCGCACGGCGCGTCGCTCGTCGGCGCCGCGGCCGTTGATGGCGCGCTCGATCTTGAACAACGCATCGAGGCGTCTGACCGCCTCCAGCGTGATCGGCGAGACCGGTTTGCCCTTGTTACCTTCCCGGGCATTTTTCTCGATGTCAGCCAGCTCGAAGAAGCCCCGCCGCGCATGGGCAAGCAAAACGCCGGCGTAATCGGCAGCATCTTCTTCTGCGGGTCGAACAGCGGCTCGAAGCCGTTGTAGCAATCGGCTTGCAGGATACCCGGCTCGACCAAATGAACATGTGGCGCTAAGGCCGCCTTTAGGCGGCCAAAGAAATCGGGGATGCGTTAACGTCCCCACGGCCGCTTTGAGCGGCCCAATTCCTAAAGCCCCTGGCTTTGCCGGGGATACTTTACCTCCTCCAGCTAACGCCGGTGTCCGGTTAAAAATGGAGGTAGTTCAATCAGCCCGATGGTCCGTCACGCAACGGCGGCGCCGTTACGAGGCATGTGGGCCCCTTAGCTGCCGGCGGACCGGTCACTCGCTGTGACGTCGAACTTCAGGTCCACCAGAGAACAAGATCCGGTTGCGCAAACCCGAAGAAGCAGTTCAGCAGAAGACGGTGCTTTCCATAGCCTGATTGTCGGGTAACCCCGTGAATGAAACCGCCGTCGATCAGAGCGATATCCCCGGCCTGAAGCTGGAAGTCGTGAGAAGGGATGGCGTCGAGATAAGCTGTCGAATAGGGATAGCCTGTGGTCTCGACACCCTGTGACTTTCGGTCCGTGGCTGTCGGCTTATGGCTCCAGATCCTCAGATTGCCACCTTCCTCGGGCATACTAGGATAGAAGTTAAGCGCTACGACGGTGTTATTTGCCACAGCAGCAAGATCGTATTCCTTCCCGGCACATAGGACTTGAGCGACGTCGTCGTGAGGCTCCAAGGCATACGTGCCGGTACCAGACCAACAGATAGCGCGACAAATGTTAGCTTGGCCATGCTTTGAACTGGCAAGCCGCAATTCAACGCCCTGATTGTGAAGCTCGCGCCGCAACGCGTCGAATAATCCGCGGACTGGATCAACCAAATTGCCAAAAAGGGCGTCGACGAACGGTCGCGCATTTTGCGCCTCTGCGAAATAAGTGGCTGCATGCTTCCTGTAGTGAGATGCGCCTATATATTGTCCAGGAACGCCATCTTCCCGCTCCTTGAGGCCGGGATTGCGGGTAAAGTTCGCGGCGATCTCGTCGGCTACTTCGACACTAAAGCCGTGTTTAATGTGCAGGCCAGTGATCTCACCTTTCATAATTGCGATGATCTCCGCGATGCTGATTGAGCCGGTTCGTTCCTTGATCGCCAAAGGCGAGATCGCTGGCGCTTGAGATACTTGGGCAGTCACCATTGGCTTGCTCCTGTAGTGCGTTATCGAGGATCGCGATGGCATGTTCGAGTTCGTCATCGGTGATGGTTATCGGTGGGAGAACTTTGATGACGTCGCGGTTTGGCCCTGAGGATTCTATTAGCAGGCCGTTTTCGAACGCAACGTCGTGCACACGGCCGACATCAGCCTGCGAACGACACTTGAGGCCGGCCATAAGACCGCGGCCGCGCTTTTGTTCGATGACTTTAGGGAATTTCTCAACAAGGCGATCCAGGTATCCTTGCAGTTTGATGGCTGTCCGCTCGACGCCTGCAGTGAACTGCCGGTCGGACCACATTTTGCACATGGCTCCCGCGGTGACGAAGGCGAGATTATTGCCTCTGAAGGTCCCGCTATGTTCGCCGGGATTCCATATGTCTATGTCGGGGCGAATCAGAACAATGGATAGAGGATTACCTAAACCGCTTAGGGATTTCGAAAGGCACACGATATCTGGTTCGATTTTAGCGAACTCGAACGAGAAGAAATCGCCCGTTCGTCCGGCGCCTGCCTGAATGTCGTCGACAATTAAAACAACACCGTGTTTACGGCAAATGCGCTGAATTTCCGTGAGCCAGGCGGCGGATGCGGTGTTCATTCCGCCTTCTGCCTGGATGGTCTCTAGAATGATTGCGGCGGGTTTTTCTATGCCGCTCCCCGGGTCGCCCAGTACGTAGTTGATGTAACTCGCGGAATCGAACGCTCGGTTAGGATAGCCGTCGTAGGGGACACGGATCACATCGTGGCGTGCGACGCCGCCTAGCTCCCTAGTCGACGCTGAACCTGAAACCGCCAGAGAGCCGAGCGACATGCCGTGGAACGCATTTGTGAAAGCCATGACGCTAGAACGACCCGTATATTTTCGCGCCAACGCTAGCGCCGCTTCGTTAGCGCTTGTGCCGGTCGGCCCAGGAAACTGAATTTTGTAAGAAAGGCCCCGACGTTTCAGGATTGAATCGACAAACACCTCAATGAAGTCACGCTTTGCGGCTGTGTACATATCAAGCGACAAAAGAATGTTTCCGCCGGCGAGATATTCAATTGCCGGTGCGAGAATATTCGGGTTGTTGTGTCCGTAATTGAGTGCGCCGGATCCCACAAGGAAGTCGAGATACGTATTACCGGCCTCGTCCCAGATTGTCGCTCCAAGGGCTTTCGTAAAGACTGTGGGAAACGACCGCCCATAGCGACGAACGCTAGACTCATGAGCCGCGAACACATCGGTATTCATTTTTCGAGTCCATCTGCGTGTAGGCATCGCGTTCAACGAGATTTGCAATGGAGTGCGTTTGGTTGTGATAGATGTTCTTACCCGCTACATATGCGAGTATGAGCCGGCGTTCGTTTCTAGGGTTTCGAAACGCTGTCAATTGCGTAGCTCGCCAATCACTCCACACGTATCTTGGGTCCCTTCAAGGTAAGTGGTTCAATGACAGATTGCGCGAGCTGCGGACGATGCCGACGGCCGAACGGGCGCGCGGCGGAGCTTATGTTGCGTGGCGTTGGCTCCTAGAAGGGCCACTCACTTACTTGAGAAATGCGAACAACGAACCTACTAGGGCTGATAGTCTTCTGGTCCAACGATGCGTCTGCACTCCGCCCATGTGAGTGCGCCCGCTGAGCGGGTGGTGGTCATACAGATCGCGGGGCTCCACGGATTTAATCCAGGTTCAAGTTCTCTCTGGCCCAAGGCAAGGACCAGAGCATGAAGCGCAGCCGCTTTTCGGAAGAGCGGGAAGAGCAGATTATCGGGATTTTGAAGGAGCACGGGGCTGGCGTCTCGGTCGCCGATCTGTGCCGGAAGTACGGCGTCAGCGACGCCAGCATCGGTCGCGGTAGGGACGCTGGTTTCCCAGCGCCCCCCGCTCAGATCCGTACGTGCGGAGCTACCGCATACGGCTCCTGCCTTGGGTCATGCGTGTACCGCGGATTGGGATGCGGATGACAGGCGCGGACTTTCGGGATGTATCGCCTAACGTGACGCTGGAATCGATCCCAGGTCATGCGGGAGCGCTGGCTGCGTCGGCGAAGCGAGCGCAGCCCTGCCCGGCAGACCTCGGCGCGGAACATGCCGAGCCGTTTCAGATTCCCTGGAATCGCGTGGTAGTTCAGGTACCCCTGCACCACGCGACGGAGCCAGGCGCCGATCTCAGCGATGGGCGCATGGCGGCGTTTCATCAGGTCGTGTCGTATCGCCCTCAGCGTCGCCCGCATGCGGGAGGCGATTGTCACGCGCCGGATTGTGAAGTGCGGATTCATTCGGGTCACAGCGCAGATGTGCGTGAACCCGAGGAAGTCGAACGTTTCCGGGCGGCGTTGCCCCCGGCGTGCGCGGCGCTCGGCCGCGTACCGTCCAAATTCCAGAATCCGTGTCTTCTCCTCATTCAGCGAGAGACCGAACTTCGCCATCCGCTCACGCAGTGCGTCGAGAAAGCGTAGGGCCTCGGACTTTGTTTCGAAGCCCACGACCCTGTCGTCCGCATAGCGGACGACGATGACATCCCCTTTCGCCGTTTTGCTTCGCCATTGGTGGGTCCAGAGGTCGAAGACGTAGTGCAGATAAATATTGGCGAGGAGCGGCGAGATCACCGCGCCTTGCGGCGTACCTATCCGTGCTACGGACTTCGATCCACTTTCGACAACGCCAGCGGTCAGCCACTTGCGTATCAATCGCAAGAGCCGGCGGTCTGCAATCCTGTGCTCGAGGAACCGCATCATCCATTCGTGATCGATCGTGTCGAAGAACGAGCGGATGTCGGCGTCGAGCACCCAGTTCACTCTTTTCTGATGGATGCCGATCCAGAGTGCGTCCAGCGCTTTATGCTGACTTCGCCCCTCCCGGAATCCGTAGGAAAAGCCGAGGAAGTCCGCTTCGTAGATTGCATTCAGGACCGTCGTCACCGCGTGCTGGACGATCTTATCCTCCAGCGCAGCGATTCCGAGCGGTCTCAGTTTGCCATTCAACTTGGGGATATACACTCGGCGAGACGGGAGTGCCTGGTAGCGGCCTGATTGGACCGCGTCCCAAAGCGCTGCTATTCGCTCGTCGAGCCCTTCCTCATAGTCGCGCCATGTCATCCCGTCGACGCCGGGCGCCGCGGAGCGCTTCAGTTGCCTGAAGCTTTCCGTCAGCAATTCGCGCGTCACGTGATGCATCAACGCCGTAAACCGTGTCTTCCTATTCCGTCTTGCCAGTTCACGTATAGCCTCCAGCCTCGTCGACGCGCTGGTCCGGCTCAGGGTCCGGGGCGCGGGAGGATGTTTGCTATTGCCCTTGGCTGTCCGCCTTCCCTCCGGACCTTCCGCCAGCAACGGTGTGGACCCGTCGCTTTTGTTCAGGTCGTTCATTGGTACTATGCGGACATCCGACTTCTCGTCGACGATGACGCTGGGCTTATGGCATTCGCCTTTCCCCAGCCTGCCCGAAGGCTGTTCGTCCTCCGGCGACGACGAGATCTCCCAGTTCCTGTGCGAAGGATTTCCCCGCATGCTCAGGGTCTCCGACCGCGTGGAGCCGTTGAGCGGCTAGCGATGTGCGCCGCCCAAAGTGTTGCCTTCCGCTTAGGATAACAGCGTCGGCGCTCCAGACTTCCGATTTCGCGGGCGAGTAGGCCGGCGGAATCTCACCGCCGGCCTCTCTCAGATCCCAGCGTGAGGGTCTCCCCTCACTGGGCTCCCATCAGGCCAACGAGCCGCGTAGTCCGAGTTTCCAGCGTGCGAAAAGGTCACTCCATTCTCGAGATAATCGAGCGATGATCTTTCCTGCTCGGGTCTTCTGTCCCTTAAAGCGCTTGAACTTCCGCATCAGCCACGCCCGGAGCGTCTGATCGACGAATGCCAGAAATGGGCCCAGAGCCGAGCGCGTGTATCGTCCGTAATAGGCAATCCACCCTCGAAGGAGCGGATTGATCTCACGGGCGATGTCTGCCAGCGACACCTGGGTTCTTTGGCGGATGTCCAAGTCCCGATCGCCGAACGCATAGACTTCAACGCTGACGGGCTGACCGCTGGGAGAAAATTACAGAACACTTGCTTGCTCCGTGTATTTTCTGCCCGGCGGGGCTGAAAGCGATACCCGAGAAAGTCGAAGCTGACGTTCGGATATTCGCTTCGTCGGTTGCTGTCTTTGCAGTAGACGATCTTGCTCTTGGTGGGATGCATCTCCAGCCCGCACTCCATGAGCCGAGCCTGAAGATCGGCCCTTAGGGCCATCGCTTCCTGCTCAGTCCGGCAGTGGACTAGGCCGTCATCTGCATAGCGGCACCATGGGAGGTCAGGGTGTTTCCGTGTCATCCAGAGGTCGAAACAATAGTGCAGGAAAAGATTGGAAGAATCGGACTAACAACGCCCCCTTGAGGGGTACCGCGAGTTCGCTCGATCAACACTCCGTCCTTTTCCATGGGTACCTTGAGCCATCTTTCGATGTAGAGCAGAACCCATTTGCACGTTACATGCGTTCGAACCGCTTTGAGCAAAAGATCGTGCGGGATGTTGTCGAATAGTCCTTTGATATCGAATTCAAGAACCCAGTCATATTTCCAGCACCGCTCGCGCGTAACGCCCACGGCTTCCAGGGCCGATTTCTTCGGTCTGTAACCATAGGAGTCTGGAAGAAAAATTGGATCAAGAATCGGTTCAAGGTACTGCGCAACAACCATCTGCGCGATGCGATCGCTGACGGTCGGAATACCCAGAATCCTTTCGCCATCTCCCCCCTTTTTCGGAATAGAGACTGCACGCACTGACGGAGGAAAGTAGCTGCCCGAGCTCATCCGATTCCAGATCTTATAAAGGTTGCCCTTCAGATCTTTATCAAACTCCCCGAGCGTCTGCCCGTCCACGCCAGCCGCACCACGTTTGGATTTAACCGCTTTATAAGCCCGAACCACACATCTCTTATCGATGCTAAACGGCTTGTCTGTCGTGATCGTCGTATTCATCCTGTCTCCAGTTGGTCCATGATCACAACCGTCCTGATCCGACCCCTTTGCTCCGGCCCCATTACAGAGCCTTCGAAGCTCTTACGAGTCGGTCCGCCCCAGACCTTGGCATCGGTACTCTCGCCTCGCGATTTTGGTCGCTTCAGCTTCTCCCTTGGCATCCAAAGTCTGGTTCCTGCAGTTCCACGCGAAAGCCTGCATCCGCTTCACGCCCCCTCTACGCCGGTTGCTGCCTACCCAGTAGTCAGGTTGCCGATAGGCTTATCCCAGAAGATTGAGCCGCTTCTGGTTTTAGCAACGTCCACCAGCTTTCGACGCGTCATCGAGGGTTCATTTTCATTCGTCTCGCGAACGCTCACCTGCCCGAATTTCTCTTCGGACTTTTGATCCAACGCTCACGACCACACCTTTTGAGCGCAGCCGCTTGGACTGGTTTGGGGCCCGCGCCTGAACGCCGATCCCGGAGGGCCCACCCCCATCTTTTCGCGCAGCTTACGCACATGGCTAGGCGTTCATCTCGAACTCTCCTCTTCTATGCTGCTGCAGCACACGCTCAATGGCTGGCCTGCGGTTTTCCCTGTCAACGCTTCGAAGTCATCCTCACGAACGCCTCCGCATGACTCGGGGCCAAGGTGGGTCGCTACTCCTTTCCTGTATCGAACTTTCATCGACTATCCTTCGCCAGTTTCACTGGCGCACTATCCGTCCGGTGAAGGCCGCCTTGTTTGACGGACGCGAGCGCTGCAGGTCCTAGGGGTAATCCCAGGAGGAGCGCTATGACGATTTCGCGGGCAGAGGTGATCACATCGGTCGAGCGGCGGCGTCGGTGGTCGCAGGATGAAAAGGAACGGCTAGTTGCAGCATCGCTCGAGCCCGGAGCCACTGTTTCCGAGGTGGCTCGCAAGGCCGGCCTTCATGTGAGCCAGCTGTTCAGGTGGCGCAAAGAGCTTTGCAAGCACAGTGAGACGAGTATAGCGTTAGTGCCGGTCGAGATTGGGCCGTCTGTGCCGCCGCGGGATGTGGCCGAAGCGCCATTGACGACGGCGCCGGCGCGTCGACGAAGGAGCCAGGGCATCATCGAGATTGATCTTGGTAGCGAACACCGCATCCGGGTTGATGGAGACGCGCTGCGTCGAGTTCTCGATGCCCTGGTGCGCCGATGATCCCGGTTCCGACCGGCGTGCGAGTGTGGCTCGCGACAGGCTACACGGATATGCGCAGAGGCTTTCCGTCGTTGGCACTCCAAGTGCAGGAGGTGCTGCGCAAAGACCCGCTCAGCGGTCATCTGTTCGTCTTCCGCGGTCGCCGCAGCGATCTTGTGAAGATGATCTGGCACGATGGCCAGAGAGCATGCCTGTTTACCAAAAGACTCGAGAGAGGGAGGTTCATCTGGCCATCGGTTGCCGGTGAATCGGTAACGATCTCTCCGGCGCAGTTGTCTTACTCGCTGTCCGGCATCGACTGGAGGCATCCTCAAGAAACTCAACGTCCAACGCGGGTCGGATAGTCGTTTTACGGTTTGAATCTGCGGCTTGATCTGATTCAATGGCTTCATGATATCGAAGCCGGACGATCTTCCATCGGACCTTGCGAGTGCCCTGGCGGCGCTGCAGGCCGAGCGTGAAGCGCGGCTACACGCCGAGGCGGTGGCGGCCAGTGCGCGGGCGGAGCTGTCGGACAACGAGGCGCTGATCGCGCATCTCGAGCTGCGGATCGAGAAGCTCAAACGCGAACTGTACGGGCCGCGCTCCGAGCGAACGGCACGGCTGCTCGAGCAGCTGGAGCTGGAGCTCGAAGAACTCGTCACCACGGCGAGCGAGGACGAGCTTGCCGCGCAGGCCGCCGCGGCGAAGACGCAGAACGTCCGCCCCTTCATGCGCAAGCGGCCGGTGCGCAAACCATGGCCGGATGACATCGAACGCGAGCGCGTCGTCATTGAGGCTCCAACGACCTGCGCCTGCTGCGGTGGATCGCGGCTGGCGAAGATCGGCGAGGATGTGACCAAGACGCTGGAGGAGATCCCACGCCGCTTCAAGCTGATCGAGACGGTACGTGAGAAGTTCACCTGCCGCGATTGCGAGAAGATCAGCCAGCCGCCCGCACCGTTCCACGCCACGCCGCGCGGCTTCATCGGCCCACAATTGCTGGCAACGATCCTGTTCGACAAGTTCAGCATGCATATCCCGCTCAACCGCCAGAGTGCGCGCTTCAAGTGCGAGGGGATCGACCTGTCGTTGTCGACGCTGGCCGACCAGGTCGGCCACGGCACCTTCGCCGTCATGCCGCTCTTCCACTTGATCGAACGCCATGTGCTCGCGGCCGAGCGCCTTCATGGCGATGACACCACCATCCGTATCCTGGCGAAGGGCAAGTGCACGACCGGGCGGATCTGGACTTATGTGCGGGATGATCGGCCCCTCGCCGGGCCTGCGCCGCGGGCGGCGGTCTATTACGCCTCGCGCGACCGATGAGGCGAGCATCCCCAGAAGCATCTGGCCGCCTTCGCCGGTATCCTGCAAGCCGATTGCTACAGCGGCTTCGAGCCGCTGTTCGACCCGCAGAAGAAGGTGCGGCCGATTACGCCGGCATTTTGCTTTGCCGATGCGCGGCGGGGCTTCTTCGAGCTGGCTGACATCGAGAAAAATGCCCGGGAAGGTAACAAGGGCAAGCCGGCCTCGCCGATCACGCTGGAGGCGGTCAGACGCCTCGATGCGTTGTTCGAGATCGAGTGCGCCATCAACGGCCGCGGCGCCGACGAGCGGCGCGCCGTGCGCCAGGAAAAGAGCAAGCCGTTTCTCGAGGACATGCACGCCTGGTTGCTGCGTGAGCGCGAAACCCTCTCGCGCTCCTCCGAGGTCCTGAAGCCTATGAATTACATGCTCAGGCGCTGGGACGACTTCGCCCCGCTTCCTCGACGATGGCAGGATCTGCTTGACCAACAATTGCGCTGAGCGCGCATTGAGAGGCATCGCCTTGGGAAGGCGCAACTGGACCTTCGCCGGCAGCCAGCGTGGCGCTGACCGTGCCGCCATCATGCTGACGATGATCACGACCTGTCGCCTCAACGACGTCGATCCCAAGGCTTGGCTCGCCGACATCCTCGCCCGTATCGCCGATCTTCCCGCGTCGCATCTGCACGAACTGCTGCCCTGGGAATGGAAGCTCCTGCGCCAAGGCGACAAGCTCGCCGATCAGCAGGCCGCCTGATCTTCACGCAACGCCATCATAGAGCTCGCCGTGCCCGCGCGCATGCGTCAATCACGCGGTCTTCGTCGTATGCGTACCCAGCATCTACAAATGGAAAGCCTAGTTCGGCGGGATGGAGGTCTCGGAGCCAAGTGGCTGAAGACGCTGGAGGATGAGAACGCGCGGCTAAAGCGGCTGCTGGCCAACGCCATGCTCGACAACGCGGCGCTGAAGGACCGTTGTCAATCGGCCCTTTAATTGCGGGTTGTTGTCAAGTTACCATTCTTTCTCTCCGTTGGCGCGCCGGTAGCGATCGCTCCGTCGGAGCTGGTCGGGATCGCGAATGACGAGACGATCGCTCAGCCGGCATTAGACAACTCCGACGTCGTTGCTGGCTTCAGCGTAATTGGGTTGACGTCGCAGCTTGGGTCATAGTGGTCGCGAGCGCCTCATGATGATGTTCCGGATCGGGCGCCTCAACGTATGCAGCGACGTGCGGACGAGCCGCCACCAGCCGATTGACCGAGGTCACCACAACCACCGTCCCAGCGGGACATCGCCGGCGCGGCGGACCGGACCAGGAACGTGCAAGAGAAGTTCAGGCCGGTTTCGCCTGCCCGCATTCGAACGATGTGCTGTCGACCCAGATGCAGTGCAAAATCACGGCGATCTTCCGCGCAATGGCGACCTTTGCCTTCCTCATGCCGATCCGCTTTGCGAGCTTCATGCCCCAAGCCTTGAGGGAAGACCATTTCTTTGTTCGATAAAGCAGGACTGTCGCGGCCTCGAACAGGCAGGTTCGGAGAAGCCTGTCGCCCCATCCAGATATCTTACCATTGGCATCAGTTTCGCCGGATTGATTCCGCCGCGGTGTGAGGCCCAGATAGGCACCGACTGTCGAGGCCGATCGAAAGCGCGAAGGGTCATCGACCGTATGACGGAACGTGAGGACCGTCACGACGCCGACACCCAGAACCGTCATCAGGCGACGCGTCGTCTCGTCCAACTTTGCCAACCGGCGAACCTCGTCATCGAACTTGCTCTGTTGTTGACACACCTGCTCGTGAACCGACAGGAGCGGCGATACCACGCTGAGGAGTTGATGGTCATCGCCCAAGCGCTCACGAACCTTGTTGCGGAACTGCAGCCGATGGCGCGTGGAAACAGCAACCCATATTCCTTGATCAGACTGCGGTCTGCTTCTCGATATCCCGGCGAATGGTTACGAGGCGGGATCTCGCAACGAGGGTTGCGCGGATCTTCTAGCTTTCTGCCCTCTTGACCTTCACTTCTCGGTACCAGCCGACCCGCACCAGCTCGGCAAGACCTCGCGCATCGTTCTCATCACTCTTGTTCATGCGAACCGACAAGGCGGCGTGCGCGTGCCGAGCGTCGACGCAGATCACGGGCGGATCAAGCCGACGGAGCTCATGCCACAGCCAACGCGTCATCGCCCCGGTCTCAAAGCCGATGCGCTCGGCATGAGGTGCATGCTTGCGAAGCAGGTTAGTCAAAACGCCCAGATCAGACTTCACCTTTCCCTCGAAGATGACTTGCGCGATCTCGCCGACGACGCACACCGCGGTTTCCCTTTGCGAGACGTCCAGCCCAACGTATTGCTTCATCATAGCTGCTCCGAATCGGTTGTTGCGAGAGCTCGACGATAGCGTGAGATTCTTCCCGCGAGCGCCGACCGCAATTACGTCATCGTGTCCAAAGTTTGGACGCCGATCCCCGGCTTAGGGGGCAATATTGCAGGCCGAATGGCAGATCTGTTGGGAAAGAAGTGGTGAGGCCCGCGGCCATGCGGAAAGCTGTCGCGCATCTCATGGATCCCTACGAGATGAGCGAACGACGGGCGTGTAAAGCCATCGGCTGTTGCCGCATGACCATCAGATACCAGAGGAGCCAGGCTGATGACGCCGCCCTGCGCCAACGCATGAGGGCGATCATCGAGGTGCGCCGTCGCTCGGGTTACCGGCGCCAGCATGTGCTGCTCAACCGGGAAAGCTACCTGCTCAACCACAACGGCGGGCATCGTGCGCTCGACCTCTGGTTCGAACGCATGGTGAAGGCTCGGTTGCGGGGCGAAGCCCGACTGGTGCGCTATATCGATGACTTGATGACTTTGTGATCTGTTTCCAATATCGATCGGACGCCATCCGCGTACAGGAGGCCTTGCGGCTACGGTTGAGGAAGTTCGGCCTGACTCTGGAGCCGACCAAGACCAAGTTGGTCGAGTTTGTTCGGTTCGCGCAAAGACACACTGGTAAACGCGGCAGGAACCGCCCGGAAAAGATCTACTTCCTAGGTCTGACGCTGTAATGCACGCGAAACCTGAAAGGAAACTTCAAGGTTGGGATGCGCGCCGAGAAGTCTCGCTTGCGGCGCAGACTTACGTCTCTGCAAGAGCTCATGCGGCGAATACGACATCAAACGATTGGTGAACAGGTCAGCGAAATCAACGCCGTCCTTCGCGGCCACTATGCTTACTACGGTGTTGCCGGAAATCTCCGGAGCCTCGTAAAAATCTATCGGACCGTCGAGCGTTACTGGCGCAAGATGTTGTGCAGCCGCAGCTGGGCGGCGCGTCGCCTCACTTGGGGCGCCTTCCACCAAATCAAAGAGCGGACACCGTTACTGAACCCAAAACTGCGCCTCACATAACGTTGAATGCTGATACGTGGCAGCCACGCTTCTTCAAATAGCTAATACAATATTGCTCACCAGAGTAGGTAGTGTCTCGATCCTTATTAATAATGTACCATCAATCGCGAATACGCCGTATAGGCTGTGATGCAGCTCATCACGAGAGGACAAGGTGCAGCGATGGCAAGAGTAGCTAATCCGTTCCAAGTCTCACGCTTCCTTTGACCAAAAAGGCATCAGTGTTCTCTACAGGAGGTCTCGATTACACGGTCCACTCTGATAGCAAGGTGTCCACCGCATCCTCTTGTACACTGCCATTCGACATCAATGCGAGCGAGTAGTGTGCGCATTGCCACATTTGAGTGCTCCGCGATCCGTCCTCCTGAGCTCCAAGGTATCTTACGATGACCCTTGCATACCCTACACGCTGCCAACTGCTGCACGATCGCGTAGCAAGTGCCTTCCGTAGGATCGAGGCGCGGGAATCCGCATACGAAACCATCACAGTCGGACAGCTGGTCTCAATGCGGGCGCGAACGGACGGTTCAACGAAGGCTATCGACGTCTTCGAGCGCGGCGAGCGCGCGACCTACTCCGAGATCGATCGCTGGTCCAACAAATATGCACATGCGCTGCGAGCATTCGGAGTGCGCAAGGGCGATCGTATCGGTGTGATGTTGCCCAACCGCATCGAATTCCCAATCCTGTGGTTTGCGTTTGCAAAGTGCGGTGCGGTGATGGTCCCACTCAGCATGGCCTACACGTCCAGGGAGATCGAATACGTTCTGAGCGACACGCAGGCGAAAGTCGCGATTGTCGATGAATCGGCATGGCCAATGTTCACCGCGATGAAGCCGTGGCCGCAAGACCTCGCCAAGGAGCAAGTGGTTCTTGTCGGACAGCCTTCCGCTGGGGCCGCTACGACTCTCGATGAATTGTGCAAGGGCGTCGACGAGACACCGGTGGACGAGGATGTTCGCCCCGACGATCTGCTCAACATCCAGTACACCTCAGGCACGACGGGATTTCCGAAGGGTTGCATGTTGACGCACGACTATTGGGGCGTGGTCTCGTACGCGTCAGTCTACCATGACTATCAGCCGCACAGGCGACAGCTCTCTACGACGCCCTTCTTCTATGTCAGTACTCAAATGTATCTTCTGAAGTCATATCGACAGGGCGGCACGCTGTACCTGGCCACGCAGCTGCGCTCGACGCGGTTCATCGCTTGGATCAAGCGGTACGGCATCGAGTGGTGTCTGTTTCCCGAATCGATCACACACCAGCCCGAAGCCACCGCAGAAGCGTTGACGTGCCTGAAGGAGGTCGGGCGAACCGGCAGACACTGGAGCCCTGAGACGGTACGTCGATTCCGCGAGCGGTTTGGAGTGCGCAGCTCGTATTGGTACGGGATGACTGAAATCGGATATGGCACACAAACGATCGACATCGACGAGATGAATGACCCCTCTACGGTCGGGATTCGCTCGCCGTTTCGAGCGCTCCGGTGCGTGAACGAGGATGGCAGCCCCACGCCGGTCGGCGAGGTCGGCGAGCTGTGGGTGAAGGGGCGTGCGATCTTCCAGGGCTACTGGAACAGCCCGGAAGCAAATGCCGCCGCATTCGAGGGCGAATGGTTCAAGACGGGTGATCTATTGCGCCGCGACGAACTCGGCTTTCACTGGTTCGTAGGACGGAAAAAGGACATGATCCGGCGCTTGGACGCCGACGAGAACATCTCTGCGTGCGAAGTCGAGGCCGTCCTTTGCGAGATCCCCGAGATCGCGGATGTGGCTGCGGTGCCTGTACCCCATGACGAGCGCGGCGAGGAGGTCAAGATCTACGTGGAGCTGAAGGAAGGCGTAACCCCGACTGATCTGCCTGTGGAGCGCATTCTCGAGCATGCTTGTTCGCGCCTTGCCGTGTTCAAAGTGCCCCGATACATCGCCTTCACTCCGGCGCTTCCCAGAACCACCTCCAGCAACAAAGTACTCAAACGTGCACTGATGAACGTCAGCGATCCGCTTGCCGGCACCTACGACAGCGAGCAGAAGCGCTGGCGTTGAAGTCGCAGTTTCTGCCCTGTTCGCGCACGGGCGCAGCAGCCAATTCCATACTTCAAGCAATGAAAAAGAGCACCGTTACCACTGTCAAGAGCCGATTTGAACGTCGGTTCCGGCCGTCGTCTGCGATGTGTTCGTTGCTGCGGTGGCTACGTTCTTCCGGGCGTGACACCAAACCCAGACCCGGATTTCGGGTATTTCGGCGGCTGCACAGCCATGTTAACCAAACGCACTTCGATCCGGAACCCGAATCGAACGAGCGTGGCTATTCATCCTGTTCTCAGCTGCTTCTTGCTCGATCGGTTTGTAGCGCCATAAACTAACAGCCCACATCAAACCTCGATTGCCCGTATGGTACGCTTGTCCGACCGATCATTCGCCCGGCGTATCGATATACTTTCGCTTCAGCTGTTCGTAGCCGTTTGCGAGTTGGGCTCCATCGGCAAGGCGGCCGAGCGAGAGTCGGTTGCGGTCTCCGCGATCAGCAAAAGGCTCACTGATCTCGAGGCGGTCGTCGGCGCACAGTTGCTCTATCGCCATACTAAGGGCGTCGACCTTACGCCTGCTGGCGAGATGCTCCTCCCTCACGCTCGATCCCTTCTTTTGGGATTGCAAAAGTTGCGGGTCGATCTCACTGAATATGGAGAAGGCGTTCGAGGACATGTCAGGATGCAGGCCAACATCTCGGCAATTGTTCAGTATCTTCCGGAAGATCTTGGCACGTTCGTCAAGTCGCGCCCGAATGTGAAAATCGATATGGAGGAACATCTCAGCCTGGACATCGTTAGAGCCGTCCAACAGGGGTCCACGGACCTCGGCATTTGTAGCGCGAGCGCAATTTCGACACGCCCGGCGTTACAAACGCTTCCCTATCGAAAGGATGAACTCGTCTTGGTAGTGCCGCGCAAACACGCGTTGGCTCGGCAAACAGCAGTGTCGTTCGATACGACGCTCGACTTCGATCACGTTGGCTTGCATAACAACAGCTCGATAGCGCTTGCTATGTGTGATGCAGCGTCCGCCGCAAACCGGCACGTCCAGCTTCGAGTTCAAGTAACGAGTCTCGATGCAATGTGTCGAATGATACAAAATGGCTTGGGCATCGGGATCATGCCTCGTCGAGCATTCAAACTAACGCGCGGTGTGGGCAACCTTGTATGCGTAAAGCTTCGAGATCTTTGGGCCATGCGCTCTTTGAATCTTGTGTCCCGAGACTTCGCTGCGCTGCCGATCATCACTCGGCAGCTCGTCGATCATCTTCGATTGGCAGAAAGTAGGTGCCGATCTGCCTCGCACTAACCGTAACCCATAGAGCTTCAATCAGACGGGCTATTTCGCTTCGGGCGCGTCCGCCAACGCGTCCAATAACTCCTTTGCGGTTGTCACCGAAACACCCATGACGCCTGACCTTGCCCCCATATGTGGAACAGTCCGCGTGGCAAGAGCTTTTTCAGTCGATTTCACAGATTGGAACGGTGAGGTCATACGTCCGCCTTTGCGCGCGGCACATGGCCGCTGGCCTCGATGAGATCCGCGGAACGAGGAGCTAAATCAAGTTTACGCGTTTGAGCGCATTGGGGGCGGTAGCTTCACTCGCTTGGGGATGTGGTCCCATGGGTTCATCGGCTGTTGTTGCACCTTACCCTCTGCCGGCCTGCGCCGGTCAGATCGCTTTGGCGGTCAGTGCGTCCATCAGGCGGCGGCCGCGGCAGTCAGTGGGTCGGGACGCCGGTACGTCCCGCCCTTGTTCAGAAGCGCCCAAATGATCCGCGCCGTCTTGTTGGCCTGCGCGTGCCGCGCGGCAATCAAGATGGGAGCGCGCATTGCCTCGCCCTAAATGTTACCGGATGCTGAGCCGTTGCCTCACGTAAATTGCTCCCTTGGACTGGGAACGAGCGGGGGCAAAGATGGGGTAGCTGAGCATGGCGACGCGGAAGGAACTGACGGCGGCGGTAGCGCGCGCTATCGGACGTCGGATCGCGCGAAGAAGGCGCGGATATTGGACGAGTTCGTCGACATCACCGGATTCCATCGCAAGCACGCGATGCGACTGCTTCGAGGTCAGGAAGACGTACGCCCAGGTCGGCGGGCGCGACGTCGAGTCTATTCCGAGGCGGAACACAACGCGCTCGCGCTTCTTTGGGAGGCGTCAGACCGGATCTGCGGGAAGCGGCTGAAGGCGTTGATGCCTGCGCTGATCGAGGCGATGGAACGGCACGGCCACCTCGACCTCGCTCCCGAGATCCGCGACAAACTTCTGGCCATGAGCGCTGCGACGATCGACCGCGCATTGGCGCGGGGTGCGATACGGGTTAGGTCGCAAGCGCCGGCGGCCCGCGACGCACGCCTTGCGTCGCAGGATTTCAATACGGACGTCGGCAGATTGGAACGATCCGGCGCCGGGTTTTGTCGAAGCGGACCTCGTAGCGCACAGCGGTCCATCGGCGCGCGGCAGCTTCATCCAGATCCTCGTGCTCACCGACGTCGCGACCGGTTGGACAGAGTGCGCTCCATTGATTGTGCGCGAACAGACGCTGCTGAGCACTGTGCTGACGGAATTGCGCAAACAATTGCCCTTCGCGCTGCTCGGCCTCGATACGGACAACGACACCGTGTTTATGAACGAGACGCTGAAGGCCTACTGCGATGCGGGCAACATCGTCCTCACGCGTTGCCGGCCCTACCGCAAGAACGACCAGGCGTTCGTCGAGCAGAAGAACGGCGCGGTCGTGCGCAGGATGGTCGGCTATCGCCGGTTCGAGGGCCTGGAGGCGGCTACACTGCTTGCTCAACTCTACCGATCGGCGCGGCTGTTCGCGAACTTCTTCCAGCCTTCGTTCAAGTTGATAGCCAAACAGCGCGACGGTCCCCATGCTTGAGGCTCGGCGCCGGACCATCCGGCGCAACCCTTGATAGGAGCTTGCCGCCGGCGGGCCGCCCGTCACCTCAGGGAGCGAACAGGAGCTAGGTCTATGCGCGTCTGCATCGCAGACCTCCGGCCAAAACCGACATGCAAGAATACTTTCGGGTCAGCCCGCCTTTGGTTCACCAGATGGTGCTTACGCGCGGGCGCGCCGGCCTCATCTGAAGGCAGCCAAGGACGCTTCGCAGCATTGAGGTCCTCGTTGATCCGAGCCACATCGTCAGGTTTGGTCTACGAAAGACCACCTCATACGCTCGCGCATGGTCAAAGATCCTGGAACCCACTCATGCGACCACCCCAAAAACCGAAGTACGATTGCTACTGCCTCATTTAATGAACAGCTTTCGAGGGGTTGAGGTTAGCGGCTCGTGGCCGTTCTCGGTCACGACGAACGGTTGGCTGATGGCAACGCTGATGTTGTCCAACCACAGGCCGGGCATCATGTGGAAGCACATTCCCGGCCGAAGTACTGTATGATCTGCTTTACGCAGGCTCGCAGTCCGCTCGGCAGAAGCGGGCGGATAGCCAATTCCTTGTGGATAACCGAGTCGTCCCTCCTTTTCATATCCATGACGGGCGAGAGTCTCCTGGAATACGGCGTGGACTTCCGAGCAAGTGTGGCCTGGTCGAACACTTTCCAAGGCCGCGTTAAGAGCCTCGATGGCGAAGTCGGCGAGCTTTTGTTGCGTGCTCGACGGCGTACCAACTGAGACAGTCCGCGCCAGATTGACTTGGTAGCGGTGCCGCACCCCGTGCACCTCCATATAGACGGTTGTCGACGTCGGCAGCGGGTTGTCTGTCCACGCCGGGTGCGGCTCAAGCGCGCGGTCGCCGACACCAAACATCAGAGCCGCGCTATCATAACTTCCGGAAAATTCGCGCGTACCCAGTATCTGCTGATGACAGATGGCGGCCGCGATCTCACACTCACGTACACCCGGCTCGATCATATCGACTGCGCACTTGATCTGGGCATCAGCGACTTGTCCCGCTTGACGCATTAGCGCCACTTCCGCCGGACTTTTCACTAACCTTATCCAGTTTACAAGCAGATCGGCATCGACAAATTCTGCGTGGGGTAGTGCCCTCGTTAAATCAGCGTGCGCACGAGCCGAATAGTAATACCCTCCCATTTCGACGCCAATTCTCGATTTGTCCCCACCAATTTCTTTCACTACATCGGCCATGTAATCGTACGCCGAAAATTCCGGGGAATTAACATACTTGTCTGGAAATCCGCGAATGTTGTCGTCAGCGAGGTAGGTAGTCCTCACAGCCGACACGCGGTCCTGAAAGCGGGTGATGAAAATCGGTTCGGGGTGACCGAGCGCCACAATCGCGATCTGCGGAGTGTAGAAGGAATAGGCGTCATATCCCGTTAGATAGTTTTGGCTAGGAGGCTCGGACACAAGCAGAACATCGATCCTCCGCCTTGTCATTTCGTTCTTTACCGCCGCCAAGCGAGTTGCATATTCCTGTCTGTCGAAGATAAGGTCTTTCCTCATGCGTCACTTTCCTTTTCCAAACCGATGCTCCCTCACTCTAGCACCCAGTCTTACTGGGTCACAAATCGCACGGTCCTCGATTTCGATTGCGCAGCACGGGTAAGCGCTTTCTCCTCCCCGAACCGTACGGGCACCTTTCAGCGCGTACGGCTCTCCGTGCAAGTCTGGCCCATGGCCATTGCGACATCCTGATATCGCGAGGTGATGGTCTTCCTGGGCTCCTCCCTGAAGGTGTAGGGATTTGCTACCGGATTTCTCGATCGGAACTGCCCCTTTGGACTGGATACCAATCGGTGCAATGCTTTCCCGACACGTTGGCCTCGTTCACTGACCCCGTGGACAAACCAGGTCTTGGCTTGCCCAGCGACTGGTGCTCGATACCAGCTCCGCATCAGTGGGTTGATGCGACTCCGATACTTTCTCGCCGCCAGTGCGCCATTTTCCAGATCACGACATGATCGATGTGCCGGAACGTGGTCGCAGTGAAGTCCGTGTACTTATAGAAGGCCGCCCCAGCCCCGCAGTTGTCAGTTCAGGCGGTCCACCATATCGACCTTGGCAAGATCATGATAACCAGAGAGAGGACCTTCGACAGTCTGTGTGCGAATGCCTTACGCTCCTCGGTGGACCCGAGCGTTCAGATCCTCAAGCCGAGGCTCAAGGTCTGTCTCGAAGTCCTGCCATGTCACACCGTCCACGCCGGGCCGGGGGCTGTTTTGCGCTTGAGCGCGTAGAACGCCAAACGGAGCGTGTCATTGTTGATATGGTGGAGAAGCGCCGTGAACCGCTCTTTCTTCCCAAGCTTTGCAGCTTGCCGTACGCGGTCCAGCGCCTGGGTCACGCGAGCCGGGTCTGCGTCCGGCGCGTGCTCTTTCGCAGCTCGATGGCTGGCCTGTGCGCTCCCCCGCCAACGCTTCGCCGACATCCTCACGGATGCCTGCGCACGGCTCGGGGCCGATGTGGGTCGGTACCCCCTTCATCGTAGTGGACTTCCACCACCTACTCCTTGCCGGTCTCCCGGCGCACCGACTGTAATGTTTAGAAGGACTGAATTGAGTATTTGGGCTATATCACTACAATGGCGTCTACCATCGATGCCTAGTTAATGACGCCGATGTCGCGAACCAGACAAGGGGCGCGGCCGTTCCAGCGGGGCTTGCTGGGACCCATGCGTATTTCACCCTCGTGAGGCAGGCGAGCACCGTATTCCCCAAGTGGCACGCCGATTGCTGGACGAACGGGGCACGAGGCCCTGTTGAGCTTTAGCGCGAGCGGGCAGTTTCGCGGCTAGATCACCCAAGCCGCGGCCATCGCGGTGAACCTGATCAAGGCTACGGTTACCCACTTTCGGGACACATGACGGGCGCAATACGGAGATAGACCTATGAAACTCGCTTCCGGATACAAAGCTTTTTGGGAGGCCGTCCATGAGAACTACCCCGATCAAATAGCTCCAATGGGACTTCTTGATATGGGACTCGGAATAAGCAACGTCGTGAATGCTGACCATTCTGACCGCTTTGCAAAGCCATCGGCACGAGGATGGATGTCATCCATGCACCCAAGGAATTTTCACAAGCGCACCACAAAGGTTGGAGCCTTGGCGCTGACCTACAAAGGCTTAATAACTATCAAAACCCCTTTTGATCTGGCTCTGTATACAAGGCTTATTTGGGAACTCCAGCCGAAAACAATTCTGGAGCTCGGTTCCTATCAGGGTGGCAGCGGATTGTGGTTTGCCGATCATATGTCGATGCTTTGTGAGAATCCTGGTGAAGTTCACTCGTTCGATTTGCACACCAAATGTATCCATGAAGACGCAAAGCATCCACTTCTTACCTTTCATCAGATTGACCTTTCGGACGTTGCCACGTTCGACGAAAAACTGTTGACGGGGCTACCTCATCCTTGGCTTGTGACCGACGACGCGCACGTGCAAGTATTTTCGATATTTTCGTACCTGAACCGCTTTCTAGCGTCAGGAGACTATTATGTAATTGAAGACGATCCTATAAGGGCAGATAAAGAGATTATCGATGGCTTGCAGTTGGTTGAGCAATTAGGATTCTTAGTCGATACTTATTACACTGATGCGTTTGGCGACAATCTTACTTGCGCTCCAAATGCATGGCTTCGAAAGTCGTAACTCAGAGTGGGCCCGACGTACGCGCCCTCCCGTTTTGCCTTCCGACAAGCAAACGGCGTCGGCGCCCGGGATCAGAACGGCTTCGCGGCTCATTGTCTGGCTATACGCTCCCCTACCGACGCTTCGCCGGCATCCTCGCGGATGTCTGCGCTGGGCTCGGGCCGATGTGGGCTGCGATTCCTTCATCGCAGTGGGCTCGCACCACCGGTCTCCCGGCGCACTTTCTTTCGCTCGTCTCCTTGGTTTTCACCTGACAGAGTCGAGTTCTGCCTTTTCCGAAACGCTCATCACCTCGGGCATTGCACCAAGCAGCTTCCGGTGGTTTGAACCCAGATCTTGCCATTCGAGTTCGAGGGATCCACTCCCATCACTTGAGCAGCATGGCTGCTCGACTTGGTATCACATGATCACCCCCTCTTCGCGTCTTCGCGGCGCACGATCACCTGCATACCGTTCAGCAGCGATCTGGAAACGCTCCCAGTATCCATGGCTCGCATCACGCATCTCGCGAACTGCATCAATTTCTTCGCGCGATGGCGGGAATCCATTTATGATCAGCACCTGCCGTAGGTGGATTACCAGAGCCCCCTGTGTCGTCCTGTTCGGTAGTCACGACGTACGATTCCCAAAGCTTGTTGTAGAGTGTCTTTGCCATGAAGAGACGGCATTAGCACTGTCTCATCAGACCTCGAAATCGCCCTTCAAGAAGGGGGTCTTCGTTATTTTCGTGAGCCCGGCTTCATAGCCTCTGGGCTAAGCTTCATTCATGAGCCACTCGCACACACCAGCGGATAACCTCATCTGCATCACCGGCCGCGTACTCTTTCTAGCGGAAGATCCCGCGCTTGTTCTGGCGCAACTGCGGGGACAATCGCTGAGCATAACAACTGCCGGCAAATTACGTGACAACGTCTCAACAGATGAGATTACGCCAGTAACGGTGATGTTTTCTTTTGACGAGAGGCTCGGACGATATCCCTATGTTGGTTTCGAAACGCGGGGCGAGTACCCGATCGGCGTTGATGACGTGCGCCGTGGGGGCTTTGCAGTCACGGTCGCGGGCAAGCGGTACGGCAAGGGTTCGTCGCGGGAATCGAGTCCCTTAGCTGAGCTTCACGCGGGCATACGTCTGATTATCGCGGAGAGCTTCGAACGGATTTACCAGCAAAACTGCGACAACGTCGGTATTCTAACGAGCACAAACTTCTCGCTCATCGACCGCATAGAGGCTGGCCAGCCGATTCCAATCCAGGAATTTCTTGAACGGCGTGACGATCTAACCTGCCGCGTAGTTCGGGCGGGTGGATTATTGCCCTACGCTCGGTCGCAGGTCTGGACAACACCAGTCGTTCAATGCGGGGACACAAGCGTAGTATTACCCAGAACACTAATTGAAAAGATTCTTGCGCGACGCTTGCACCCAGAAACACGGCATTTTGAACCCGGCACCGGCATTTTCGTGAGTGCCGACTGGCGTTTCAGCCACGATTACTTTACCGGAATGGCCGCACACTTCATGCACAAGGAGTTTGGAGAGCCAGCGGCGCTCTTTGAGCCTGATCGCGTCGTTGCCTTTCACGACCATTTGGTACTAGCGCAGCAAAGTATCCCGCACCAGCGGGATGGCCTGTTAGACGATGTGGCCGAGCTGGAGGAGGGCCACCATCGGTTTACGAGGCAATATCCTGTTCGGTCTCATGGAGCTTTGCAGGATGGCACCGGCTCAGAAGGAATCTGCCACGCCATCATGGCAGAGCGCTACGCGCTGCCGGGACAAGTCATCGTCGGGACAGATTCCCATACCCCCCATTGCGGCGCGCTGGGATGCCTAGCCTTTGGCGTGGGCGCTACCGACATGGCCAATAGCTGGGTTACCGGCTACGTGAGATGCAAAGTTCCTGAGACACTGCGCATAGAGATTAATGGCTTGCTTCCTCGTGGGGTTACAGCCAAGGATATCGTACTCCATCTGCTGCGGCGACCTGACATTCGCGCTGGAATGGGTATTGGCTGCGTCTTCGAATACTGCGGTTCCACGGTGCAATCAATGCCGGTGGACGAGCGCGCGACGCTCACGAACATGGTCGCTGAGCTTGGAGGCTTCACGGGCATAGTCGCACCGGATGAACAGACAGTCGCCTTCCTCCACGAGCGCCGCGACATCGAGTTCCGCATCGAGCCATGGATGACCAGCGACCCCAATGCACGATATCGCGCAACGATTAGGGTTGAGGCAGAGGCGCTGTCCCCAATGGTCGCCAGTCCGGGCGACCCCGGTAACGGGATCGCGATTACGCAACTGACCGCGCCAGTGAAGATCGACATTGCGTATGGGGGATCTTGCACGGCAGGAAAGCGGAGCGACTTTGACGCATATTATGAAGTTCTTCGATGGGGTATCGACCACAGCTTACGCGTCGCTGCCGAAACCAAATTGTTTCTCCAGTTTGGCACACTTGACGTCTATCAATATTGCGCGGACCGCGGTTTTCTCGATACGTTTCGGCAGGTCGGCGCTGTCTTGCTCATGCCTGGCTGCGGTGCGTGCGCCAATTGCGGGCCGGGCCAATCGGAAAACGCAGGCCAGGTGACCATTAGTGCCACTAACCGCAATTTTGCTGGTCGATCGGGCCCGGGACAAGTCTGGCTGGCGAGCCCATATACCGTTGCAGCAAGCGCCCTTCAAGGAACGATCTCAACGTTCGCTGATTTTTAATAGCGAGAACGACATAGGCGCAACCTCGATAAACGCTCGACCCGGATTCGGCGAGAGACGTTCAAGCCACAGATGAAAATCCGTTTGCGTGGGCCATGCCGGGTCGTTTTGGTGGTGTAGCAACCGGTGCTGAAAAAGTTGGAATTGACGGATTCCGTTCTCGTCGGCGATTCGCGATCGGCTGAGCAAATAAGATGCTGGGGCGCGGGGAGCGGGATCAGCCGGAGCTCTTCATTACTGGATCGCTCAAACAACTCGTCCCAGATGAGCACGTACTGGCCCCCCCCGACCCTCGACCAGATGCAGGCACTCGGCCTGGCCGGAATGGCGGCCGCCTACCGGCAATTGGCCGAACAGGACAATGCCGCCGATCTCAGCCGGAGGAGTGGCTTGGCCTGATGCTCGATCGCGAAGCCGCCACGCGTGCCGACAAACGCCTGACCAATCGCCTGGCCGCAGCAAAGCTGCGCTTCGTCGACGCCTGTATCGAAGATATCGACTTCGCGTCCCGCCGCGGGCTTGATCGGCGTAACACCCTGCAGCTGGCGCAAGGCGCCTGGCTCAAAGCCCATGAGAACCTCATCGTCACCGGCCAGACCGGTACCGGCAAAACCTGGCTGGCCTGTGCCTTCGGACGTCAGGCCGCCAGGCTCGATCATTCCGTCCTCTACTTGCGGATGCCACGGCTGTTCGAAGACCTCGCCATGGCCCGCCTCGACGGTCGCTTCCCACGTCTGATCGACAAGCTCGCGCGCGTCCAGTTGCTCATCGTGGACGATTGGGGCACCCACACCCTCAATGACCAGCAGCGCCTCGATCTCCTGGAAATCTTCGAAGAGCGCTACAGGCGCAAATCCACCCTGATCACGGCCCAGCTGCCCGTTGCGCAATGGCATGACATGATCGGAGAACCCACCATCGCCGACGCTATCCTCGACCGGATCATCCACAATGCGCACCGCATCGCCCTCGAAGGCGACAGCATGCGGAAGAAAAAGCCGCGCCCCCTTGACCAGCACCGAAAACAGCGAAACCAATCTTAAGTGACTTCAATCAGGCAACCGAAAAGCCCGCCGCAGCAGCACTGTCCGCGATTTAGCAAAACTACTGTCCCTTAGTTAACGAAACCACTGTCCCGTTTTTGCGAAATACGCATATGCGAACCGTACTGTATCGGACGGTTCCTATCTTGCGGGTCAGCTCGCTTCCGACAAGGTCGGGGACAGAGAACCGCTTACGGCACAGCGATGCCGTCAGGAGGCGTCCACCCCAGGAGTCCTCCAGATGATCGAAGCTGCAGGGGCAAGTTTGCTTTACCTGCCGCCTTACGGTCCTGACTTCAATCCGATCGAGAACGCATTCACCAAGCTCAAGCCACTCTTGCGCCAGGCCGTAGCGCGAACGGTCGACGGCTCTGGAATGCGATCGGCCGCAGCATCGACAGGTTCACACCAACCGAATGCCGCGCCTACTTCATGGTCGCGGGAATACCCTACAACATGATCGGCGAATGCTCTAGAACAGGCCGTTGAAAAAGTCTCTGGCGAGATGGAATTGGACGTGATTCTCTCGATGATTGAATCGGGAGTGCGGGATGCGGGGCTCGGACGAGCGGTCTGGATCGCTGTTCAGTTACGTGGATCTTGAAGCGCGGGTTTGCCGGGACCATCCTCTGCGGATGATCCGGGAGATTGTGAACACTGCGCCGGGCGATCTATCGAAGGCATTTGCAGGGCTTTACACGGACTTTGGTCGACCCTCGATTGCACCGGAGAGGCTGCTTCGGGCGATGTTGTTGCAGGCCTTCTACGGCATCCGCGCGGAACGATTGATGGAGCGGCTGGAGTTCGACCTGTTATTCCGCTGGTTTGTCGGTCTGGGCGTAGACGATCCGGTGTGGGATCACTCGACCTTTTCGAAGAATCGCGACCGGCTGCTAGAAGGTGAGATCGCCGCTAAGTTCCTTTCGGCGGTACTGGCTCAGCCGAAGGTGAAGCGACGGTTGTCGAGCGATCACTTCTCGGTGGACGGCACGCTGATCGAGGCGTGGGCTTCGATCAAGAGCTTCCGCAGCAAGGATGGAGGCGACAACGACAGTGAAGGTCCGGGACGCAACGCTGAGCGCAGCTTCCACAAAGAGAAGCGTTGAAACGAGACGCATCAAAGCACGACTGACCCGGAGGCTCGGCTGTACAAGAAGGGCGACGGGCAGCCGGCCAAACTCTGCTACATGGGGCATGCGCTGATGGAGAACCGCCATGGCCTGGCGGTCGGCGGCATCGTGAGCCAGGCCACCGGCACTGCCGAACGAGAGACGGCGCTGGCGTTGATTGATGGTCGCCATCGCAGAGGTCGGCGGATCACGCTCGGCGCGAACAAGGCCTATGACGTTACGCAGTTCGTGCATGACCTGAGAGAACGATCGGTGACGCCGCATATCGCGATCGACGGACACCTCAGTAAGACCGGAATTCAGCGCAAGATGGCGGTTGACGCCCGCACCACCCGCCATGCCGGCTACGAGGTCAGCCAACGCTGCCGCAAGCGGATTGAGGAAGTGTTCGGGTGGATCAAGAGTTCCGCCGGTCTGGCCGAGGTAAGGCTGCGGGGACGAGAGCGCGTGGACGCTGTCTTTACGTTGGTGCGGATTCCGAGATGATGGTGCGCACCGTACCGACTTGATGGCGCGCAGGGTTCCGAGATGATCGCGCGCAGCATTCCGAGCATTCTCCGCGCAGCATTCCGATTTGATCGCGCGCAGTTTCGGATGGTGTGAGGCCCGATCGCTGGGCCAATTCTCCGGCTGGAAGCAGCTGGGAGGATTGGATGCCGACGAGGAGGGTTATCATGCGCCAGGTGCGCGAGATTGTGAGGTTGAGCCTTGAGGCTGGGCTCTCGACGCGCGTGGTTGGCGAGCGCGTCGGCATCGGACCGACGACGGTACGTGACACGCTGAAGCGGTTTGCGTGCGCGGGTCTGGCATGGCCGGTCCCGGAAGCGACAAGCGACGCCGAGCTGGAGCAACTGCTGTACGGGGTGCCTGGCGTGAAGCCCGGTCGTCGCAAGGTGGCCGAGCCTGACTGGTCCGTTGTTGCCCGCGAGCTCAAGCGCAAGCATGTGACTCTGCAGGTGCTGTGGGACGAGTACATTGCAGAGCATCCGGACGGGTACCGGTACAGCCGCTTCTGTGACTTGTTCCGCAATTGGGAAGGCCGGCTGCCGCTGGTGATGCGCCAGCACCACGGCGGCGGCGAGAAATTGTTTGTCGACTATGCCGGCGACACGGTGCCGGTGGTTGACCGTAAGACTGGCGAGGTGCGTGACGCGCACATCTTCGTGGCGGTCATGGGCGCATCCAGCTTGTCGTTCGCGCTGGCGACGTGGACCGAGCAGCTCGGCGACTGGATCGCGGGACATAACGCGGCCTACAGCTTTTTTGGCGGCGCGACGCAACTGCTGGTGCCCGACAACGCCAAGGTCGCGGTGATCAAGGCCTGCCTCTATGACCCTATGGTCAATCGCAGCTACAGCGATATGGCGCAGCATTACGGCACGGCGATTTTGCCGGCACGGCCGCGTCGCCCGAGAGATAAGGCGAAGGTTGAGGCCTGCGTCGGAATCATCGAGCGCTGGCTGCTGGGGCGGCTGCGCAACCGAACTTTTTACAGCCTGGCCGAACTCAACGGTGCGATCGCCGAGTGGCTGGCCAAGCTCAATGACGGACGGGTGCTGCGCCAGTATGGCCGCACACGGCGCCAGCTGTTCGAGGAAATTGACGCGCCGAATCTTAAACCGCTTCCCGGCGAGCCGTGGGTCCATGCCGAATGGCGCCGATGCCGGGTCGGGCTCGACTATCACGTCGAGATCGAACGACACTACTACTCGGTGCCCTATCGCTTCGCCCGTCGCGAGGTAGAAGCGCGGATCTGTGCGCGAACGGTTGAAATCTTCCTGGGGGGCGAGCGTATTGCCGCGCATATGCGCGGCAGCGGCAACGGGCGGCACACGACGATCAGCGCCCACATGCCCTCCAGCCACCGGCGCTATGGCGAGTGGACGCCGGCAAAGATCCGCAGCGAGGCAAGCCGGATCGGCCCGATGCTGCGCCTGCTGATCGACCGGATCATCGAGGATCGGCCGCATCCCGAACAGGGCTATCGTTCGTGCCTGGGGATCATCCGGCTTGAGAAGCGCTTTGGCGCCGAGCGCCTCGAGGCGGCCGCGCTGCGCGCAATTGAGATCCAGGCTCGCAACTACCCGAGCGTCAAATCGATCCTCGAGAAGGGGCTCGATCGCGTTGCAACGCCCACGTCCCCCGAGCGCGAGCCGATCCTACACACCAACATCAGAGGCTCGGACTATTACCACTAATAGGGAAGAAAATGCTGACACACCCCACGCTCCACTTGCTTACCCAGCTCGGCCTTACCGGCATGGCCGAGGCCTTTAAGAGCCTTGCCGACAACGAGGAGGTCCATGGCCTCGCTCACGCCGAATGGTTGGCGCTGCTGCTGGACCATGAAGCGACCTGGCGTAACAACCGGCGCCTGGCGCTTCGCCTTCGTAAGGCAAAGCTGCGTCATCATGCCGTGCCCGAGGATATCGACTACCGCGCCCCCCGTAGGCTCGACCGCTGCTTGTTCGACATGCTGCTCAAGGGAGACTGGATCAGAACCACGAGAATTGCGCCATTGTCGGGCCGACAGGCATCGGGAAAAGTTGGCTTGGCTGTGCACTTGGTCACAAGGCCTGCCGGGACAACCACTCGGTACTTTACACCCGGCTGCCGCGGTTGTTCGAAGAACTGGACCTTGCCCGGGGCGACGGCCGACTCAGCTCGCGGATGAAGAGCATAGCCGCCGTCGAGCTCCTGATTTTGGACGATTGGGGCCTCCAGGCCATCGACGCCAACGCGCGGCATCATCTGCTCGAAATCCTCGAAGATCGCTACGGCCGTCGGTCGACGCTCGTCACCAGCCAGCTTCCAATTGCCAAATGGCATGAGCTCATAAACGACCCAACTTATGCTGATGCCATACTCGATCGCCTGCTTCACAACGCTCACAGGCTCGAACTGAACGGTGACTCCATGCGTCGCCCGCCCGTTCTTCCTCGGCCTTGATTACGCGGTCTGCCAATGAAGGCCGAGACTGCAGCCCGCGAAGCTGACCGGCCGCTACGGCACTGTTGGGGGCGCGCGTCCGGTCAGCTTCGCTCCATCGAGCGACACCATCAAACATGCGACGCGATCTCTTCGGCAGCCGCTTGACCACGGGCTAACGATAGTGCCAATTGCCTTTAACGATCGGGTACTTCACCTGCGCGCGATCAGATCGGAACGCTGCGCGGCATCAGATTGGAATACCTGCGCGCGATCATCGGAATCCGCATGTTGGCGCTCGCGGCCTACAATCTGATCCGCCTGCCCAAGCTGCTAGCGGTGCAGTTATGAGCGTACGGGGCAAATGGCGTGTCGTGGAAACGCCCGATCACGACATGGCTGGATCGGGCTCTTACATTCTGTTTACAAACGAAGGCGGCGAGTTCGCCCTGGATTGTCTCACGGGGGCAATACATGGCCGTTGCGAAGGCGATGCCGTCGAGTTCACATGGGACGGAAGCGACGAGATGGAGCCCGCAAGAGGCAGCGGTTGGGCAGAAGAGCTCGCCGATGGCTCGCTTGAAGGTGAGATATGCCTCGAAGGCGGCGACGACATTCCTTTTAGCGCCCGCCGATTGGAGACTTCTTCAACAGCCTGCTAAGCAAAAACTCGGATCGCATGATAGCCGAGGAACAGCTCCGTAGTCAGCCAATGCTCGCTCTCACGCAGTCATAGGCTCGTCAGTATCCTTCCGCTGCGGACAAGCCACTGGCGCACCCGAGCTCTTTACTGTCTCGGCCAGAGATTCCTCGAATATCTCAAGACCATGATTTAGCGTCTCAAGGTCAATCGTAAGTGCAGGCAGGAATTTTACGACCTGATCATTTGGGCCACACCGTTCGATAATTAATCCCTTCTCGAATGCCTTCCGTGTCGTCGACTCCGCGATTTCCGTCACTTGGCAATCAAACCCCAAAGCTAGGCCTCGCCCTCGAACAGCAAAACTGTTTCCATGTTCGGATGCAATCGCCTCAAGTCGGCGTCGCACGAGTCCTCCCATGCGCTGAACGCCCTCCGCGAAGACCCGGTCGCGCCAATAAATATCGATTGCCGCGTTTGCAGATACAAGTGCAAGATTGTTTCCTCGAAATGTCCCTGTGTGTTCTCCTGGCCGCCATACGTCGACCTCCTCTTTGATAAGCAATATTGACAATGGCAGACCGAACCCACTTAGCGACTTCGACAGTACGACTATATCTGGCGATAACGCCGCGAACTCGAAGCTGAAGAAGTCGCCCGTACGGCCACAGCCCATCTGTATATCGTCCACTACAAAAAGAGCGCCAACACTCTTTGCTATGCTATGAATCGATCGCAACCATTGCCTGTCAGCTACGTTTATCCCCCCTTCTCCCTGGACGGTTTCGACGAGAATAGCAGCCGGCCAATCGACGCCACTGTTTTCGTCCATCAATATATTTCGCACGTAGTCAGCCGTATCAACAGCTGGTCCAAAATAACCATCATACGGCATGAAAGTCGCGCCCGACAAAGAAGTACCGCTGCCCGTGCGATAAAAACGATTCCCGCTCGCCGCTATAGCTCCTAAGCTCATGCCATGATATCCGCGCGTGAATGAAATGACATTTTGGCGTCCGGTCACTTTGCGTGACAAATTTAGAGCTGCCTCGACAGCGCTGGCACCTGTTGGTCCCGTGAATTGGAAACGGTATTGTAGACCCCGCTCCCGAAGTATGACAGAGCTGAAAGTCTCCATAAATTCGAGCTTTGCAGGGGTGGCCATATCAAGCCCGTGGATGACGGCATCTGACGCCAAATAGTCAACAATAGCAGCTTTGATCTCGTGATTATTGTGACCGTAATTCAGCGCTCCGGCACCGGAGAGAAAGTCAATGACCTTCCGACCATCCTCCGTCAACATTATGGAGCCGCGTGCCCGACTGAAAATAGCCGGAAACGAACGTGAATATGTACGGACGTTTGATTCTAGCGCTTCGAGGGCCTGCATGTTACGTGACTTGCCAATTGCTCTACCCATGGCTGTCTCCTGCGGAAAGAAGTGGATAAATGAACAACGCTTCGCGGATTGCCTAGCTACCGGCATGGTGAGCGGAACGCGCGACTCTCTGACGGCTCGTCCTCCAGGGCGGCTCCACGCACTTACCTTAGAACCGGGAGGGACGAACCTATCGATGCTGGTAGTCCGCTTCGCGATTACAGCTGGGCCACTTTTCAGCTTATAATAGATAGCTGCTGACCTTGCTCCACGAGCTTAATCCAGTTTGAAGTTCGTTCTGGCCCACGACAAGGACCAGAGCATGAACCACAGCCGCTTTTCGGAAGAGCAGATCATCGGGATTTTGAAGGAGCACGAGGCCAGCGTTTCGGTCGCCGACCTGTGCCGGAGGCACGGCGTCAGCGACGCCAGCATCTACAAATGGAAGGCCAAGTTCGGCGGGATGGAGGTGTCGGAGGCCGAGCGGCTGAAGGCACTGGAGGATGAGAACGTGAAGCTGAAGAAGCTTCTGGCCGAGCAGATGATCGATGCGGCCGCCCCTCGCGAGCTCCTTTCAAAAATGGTATGGCCCCGCCGCCACGCGCGCCGCGGTCACGCATCTGCAGGCCGTCATGAGCCTGTCGGAACGGCGGGTGTCACTGGGCGGTGAATACTCCCCAAATATGGGCATCGAAAATTCCCTAGCTGGCATCCCAGCCTGAAGGGGCCGCGGCGCGTAGGCCCCACATACCGGAGCGCTGCGGCCCCTTCAGGCTTTCCGCATCCGATCCTGTCCCGAAGTGATCTCGGGGGCGGAACGGATGATCCAGCTTGGAGATCTCATCGTGATTTTGGACCTTCACCGTCAGGGCTTGTCGATTAGCGCGATTGCCCGGCGCACGGGGCGCGACCCGAAAACGATCCGCAAATACATCGCGCGTGGTCTCGAGCCACCCGCCTATGGCCCTCGCCAGGCTGGCCGGCCGAACAAACTCGCACCCTATCTGGACTATTTGCGCGAGCGCATCGCCGCATTCCCCGACTTGAGTGCCATCCGGTTAACGCGCGAGCTTCGCGAGCGTGGCTACACCGGCGCCTACACGGCCGTGAAACGCTTCGCGGCTGCGATCCGTCCCGACAACGCACCTAAACCCTTTGAGGTGCGATTTGAGACGCCTGCCGGGAAGCAGGCGCAAGTGGACTTTGCTCGCTTCGTGACCATCTTCACCGACGAGCCCGGTGTGACACGGATCATTTGGCTGTTCTCGATGGTGCTCGGCCATTCGCGGTTCATCTTCGCCCGCTTCGTCATGCATCAGGACCTGCAGACGCTGCTGCGCTGCCACATACAGGCTTTTGCGGTCATCGGCGGTGTCCCGATCGAGATCCTTTACGACCGCATGAAGACGGCCGTGACGGGCGAGGACGGCGATGGTCACATCGTCTATAACCGGTCGCTCCTGGCGCTCGCACAACATTACGGCTTCCATCCGAGGGCCTGCCGGCCGTACCGCGCCAAGACCAAGGGCAAGGTCGAGCGTCCGTTCAGCTACATCCGGCAGGACTTCTTCCTCGCGCGCAGCTTCCGCAATCTCGACGATCTCAACACCCAGCTCGATGACTGGCTCGCGACGGTTGCGAACGTACGCGTGCATGGCACCACGCAGAAAGTCGTCGCTGAGGCGTTTGCCGCCGAAAGACCCGAGCTGCAGGCGTTGCCGGCAGGGCCGTTCGACGCGCTGCTCAAACTCGAGCGCCGTGTCAGCCACGACGGGCTCGTGTCGATCGGCGGCAACTATTACAGCGTACCAGACCGTACGCGGCGCATTGTCGAAGTGCAGCAATTGCCTGATGTAATCCGCATTCTCGACCAAGGCGAAATCGTCGCCGTCCATCCCGTTCTGGAAGGCCGCCGGCGAACTCGCGTCGCCCCCGAGCATCGCCAGGCCGTCAACCGATCCAGGTCGCGACCTGGCGTGTCCGAAGCCCTCGTCGGTCGGGCCGGCGATCACATCCCACGACGGTCGTTGGAGTTTTACCAAGCTGTCGGCAAACGGCTCGCCCACTCGGGAGGCCGGCCATGACCATCCACACGCAACCGGCAGCGATCGACAGCGTCAAGAAAAGCCTGGTCGCACTCAGGATGCCACGTGCGCTGGAAATATTGGACACTACGCTGCGGCGAGTCGAACAGGGTGAGGTCACCTGGATTGAGGCGCTCGATCAGCTGCTTGTCGAGGAGCTGACGTTGCGCGACAATCGCCGTGTCAGCACCGCGCTGAGAATGTCTCGCCTGACCACCGTCAAAACGCTCGCCGGCTTCGACTTCGCATTCCAGCCCTCGCTCGATCGCAATCGCATCCTGGCGCTTGCCGAATTGAAGTTCATCGACCGCGCCGAGGTGGTCCATCTGCTTGGGCCACCCGGCACCGGCAAGAGCCATCTCGCGACGGCGCTCGCGGTCGAGGCCGTCAAGGCGGGAAAGAGCGTCGCGTTCGCCACGCTCGCCGACATCGTCACCACCCTCGCAAAAGCCGAACGCGAAGGCACTTGCGCGAGCGCCTGCGGTTCCTCGCCCGCGCCTCCCTCCTTGTCGTCGACGAGATCGGTTACCTCCCGGTCGTGCCCGGCGGCGGCAATCTGTTCTTCCAGTTGGTCAACGCCCGCTATGAAAAAGGCGCGATGATCCTCACTTCGAACCGCGGCTTCGCCGAATGGGGCGAGGTCTTTGGTGATGCCGTCGTCGCCACAGCATTGCTTGATCGCCTGCTTCACCACGCAGTTGTTATCCAAATCGAGGGATCGAGCTATCGGCTTCGCCAGCACGCTGCCCTCGTACCGGAAAACGTCCGCTCGCGCCCGCTCACAAACCCGCCGCAGCCCAAGCGCCGCGGCCGCCCACCCGGAAGGACCAATAACGATCCCGATAGCGGCTGATCCCCGAACCACAATCACCGTCACCTAGGGAAATTTGGAAGCCCATTCTTACGGAAAGTTCGCTGCCCGTTGACACGGCGGGCCTGCTCGATCGTGGGCGCGGATCGGAAGGTGATCCGCTCTCGCTCCAACCGTCCTCCGGACGCGGCTCTCCGTGGCCGGCTGCGTGACCTCGCGAACGAGCGGCGATGTTTTGGCTACCGCCGACTGTTCGTCCTGCTGCGGCGGGAGGGCGAGCCGTCGGGGATAAATCGGATCTACCGGCTCTATCGCGAGGAAGGGCTCACCGTCCACAAGCGGCGGGCTCGCCGCAAGGCCCTGGGGACCCGTGCCCCGATCCTAGTGGAGGCCCAGCCCAACGCACGCTGTTCGCTGGACCTTGTTCACGACCAGTTCGCCAATGGCCGACGCTTCGGCATCCTCAACATCGTCGACGACGTTACCATGAAATGCCTGGGCGCCATTCCGAAGACGTCGATCTCGGGGCGACGCGTGGCCCGCGAACTGACGGCAATCGTCGAGCGACGCCGCAAGCCAGGAATGATCGTGTCCGACCATGGCATCGAGTTCACCTGGCAACGCCATGCTCGGCTGGTGCAAGGACTCAGCTATCGTTTGGCACTTCATTGCACCGGGAAAGCCGATGCAGAGTAAGCGTCGTTCTCAGGCCACGGCTTTGAGGGCTTGAGCGCGGTAAGCCCAGGGCAGTAGCTGGTTGATGTCGCGGTTTGGATGGCCGTTGACGATGCTGGTGAGCGCGTCGGTCAGGTAAGCAAGCGGATCGACGTCATTCAGCTTACAGGTTTCGACCAGGGAGGCGATGATGGCCCAGTGCTCGGCACCGCCGTCGGAGCCTGCGAACAGCGCATTTTTCCGGTTGAGCGTGATCGGACGGATCGAACGTTCGACGGCGTTGTTGTCGAGCTCAATACGGCCATCATCGATGAAGCGCGTCAGACCCTCCCAGCGTGAGAGCGCATAGCGGATGGCGTCGGCGAGCTTGCCCTTCTGACTGATCAGGGCGAGTTTTGCGTGTAGCCACTTCTGGAAGGTATCGGCAAGCGGTCGGCTTTTCTGCTGTCGGATGAGGCGACGCTCCTCGGCGCTGCGGCCGCGGATGTCCTTCTCAATCGCGTAGAACTCGGCGATGTGCTTGAGCGCCTCGCTCGCGATGGGTGCCGGGCCAGGTGTTGCGAGCTCATAGAAGTTGCGGCGCATGTGCGCCCAACAGAACGCAAGCTCAACGTCGCCCCGCTCAGCGAGTTTGGCGTAGCCGGCATAGCCGTCGACCTGCAGGATCCCCTTGAAGCCTACGAGATGAACGATCGGTCGATCGGCTTTGCGATCGGGGGCATAGACATAGGCGACGCCCGGCGGATCGACGCCGCCCCATGGTCGGTCGTCCGCCGCATAGGCCCAGAGCTGACCGGTCTTGGTGCGCCCGCGGCCGGGATCAAGCACCGGCATTGTCGTCTCGTCGGCGAACAGCTTTGGCCGTTGCCTGAGCTTGCCGAGGAGGCGCTCATGCAACGGACGCAGGTGGAAGGCTGCCTGTCCCACCCAGTCCGCCAACGTTGAACGATCGAGCTCAATGCCCTGGCGGGCGTAAATCTGCGCCTGCCGGTAGAGCGGCAGGTGATCGGCATATTTGGAGACCAGCACCTGGGCGACGGTAGCCTCGGTCGGCAATCCGCCCTCGATCAGCCGAGCCGGGGCTGGCGCCTGGATGACCCCATCCTCGCAGGCCCGCCAGGCGTATTTGGGCCGCCGGGTCACGAGAATCCGGAACTGCGCGGGGACCAGATCCAGCCGCTCGCTTCTGTCCTCACCGATCCGGTGCAACTCGCCTTGGCAGCAGGGACAGGTCTTGTCCTCGATATCGACGACGACCTCGATCCGCGGCAGGTGCGCCGGCAACGCGCCACGGTTGCCGCGGCGCTTGCGAGCTCGCGCATCACGGCCTTCAGGTGCACTGACGTCCTGTGCCGTCTCGCCGTACGCGGCGACTTGCTCGAGGTCTTCCAGGCCCAGCAGCATCTGATCTTCGGGCAACGTCTCCGCCCGCCGGCCAAACCGGTGTCGCTGCATTTCCTTGATGATCTGACGCAGCCGTTCGCTCTCGCACCGCTCGGCAAGCAGCATCGCTTTCAGCGTATCGAGATCGTCAGGCAGGGCGTCGCTCACACCCAAATCAGAGCATATTCGCCGCCATCTGGCGACGCGTTCGGCGCTCCTGATTCACTTCGCCGCAGCACTGCCACCAGCTATCCGGGCTGCGCTGGCGCCGGCGTCTCCCGTGCCTCATGCACAAGCCGCCAGTCGAGTCCTTCCAGCAGCGCCGACAATTGCGCCGCTGACAGGCGCATCACACCGTCCTCGATCTTCGGCCAGCGGAAGATCCCATCCTCAAGCCTCTTGGCGAACAGGCACAGGCCCGTTCCATCCCAGAACACCAGCTTGATCCGGTCCGCCCGCTTGGCCCGGAACACATAGACAGCTCCCGAGAATGGATCTGCACCCATGCTCTCGCGCACCAGGGTCGCAAGACCCTCCATGCCCTTGCGGAAGTCTACCGGTTTGGTCGCCACCATCACCCGGACCGCGCCTGACGGACCGATCACCGGCTCGCCTTCAGCGCCTGGACGATCGACGCAATCATCCCGGTGTCCGCTCCACGACCGGCTCGGATCGTGATGCCGTCGACTTCAATCTCGATGATCCCGCTCTCTGCCTCGCGCACCGCTTTACGCTCCCGGTGAGCAGTCGGCGCCGGCACCACGGCGTCCACCACCGCCGGCACAAACTGAACCTCGTCCTCTTGGGAATGACCGCCTGCTGCTTCTCGCAATTGGCGTCGCCAGCCAAACAGCTGCTGCGGCGACAATCCATGCCGTCGGGCCACAGAACACACCGAGTCGCCAGTCGCCACGATCTCCGCGACGATCCGCGCCTTGTCTTCGTCACTCCACTTCCGCCGACGACCGGCTCCGGTGAAGACCTCAAGCCGCCGCACCGGCTCCGTGATAGCAGTATGCACTGTGTCCATTCTAAGCCTAACGGTCGAAACCGAACCGCAGACTCGCAGATCGCCTCGTCATCCGGTAGGTGGCCGCTGAACAGCGCTTACGATGCAGAACGGCTTCGTCGAGAGTTTCAACGTATCAGTCCGACGGCGCTTACGATTACCCACATTTTTGAGTCAGAGTTTCGCTCCCGTTGCGATATCGATGAATCGCGATAATCCGCGCCACATGATCAGATTCCCTGGTGGCGGATCGTTGGCGCGGAGATAGCCGCCGAGCCTGGCGGTCTTGATGAGATAATGCGATCTTGTGTGCTGACTGGATTCTTGTCTTTGACGAGCCGATCAAGCAATTGGATTTCAGCTTTGGTCAGCACAAATTCCGGTGAGGCATTTGGCGCTGAACGATTAAGCATCGTCATCCAAAAAATGCGCCAGATCACAATGCAGAAAACCGAGATCAGATTCGTCAAATCGCTGAGCAGTCCGCAGTTGCGAGTCCTCTGCCCTACAGCCGAATTTGAGTATCTTGTGGAAGACCTCGATCTTCCATCGCAGGGAATACCATTCGAGTTTCTCGATCGCATCCCCGCGCGATTGCACAGGAAGATCGGTCAGGAGTTTCCATTCAATCTTCTTTCTGTTCTTTGGCGCTCTTCTTTCATCAGCGTGGATCACTGTCAAAGTCAAAGCTGGATACCGCGACTGCTTGCCTATCGGTGGCAGAATACGGATTTTACGATACCGGATTTCAAGAACAGCCTGGTCTGGATTGCCCTTGCTATCCTGGACTTCGATCCGGTGGAGACCTTTGACCACGACCTCGTCCATCATCGTTGCACGGTATGATCGCCATCGCCTGCCAGGCGATTGACGCAGGTCCTTACCAAGAAATGCGTTCCAACCTCTTGGGCGGCGCAAAACAATTCATAAATATCGGCCTCACGATCACCGATATGGATGCACTGCGATGGCTTCTCGAAAAGCTCCGTGGATTGCTTGAGGTTCTCCAGCCACCGAATGCTCTCCTTGGTTTCGACGGGGATCCGTGTCAGGTTGACCTCGCGCCTGAGCGCAGCGCCCCCTCTGAATTTCTTTCTGGTCCAGAACTTCACGGCACTGAGCCAGTGGAAACCCCTCGAGGGTCACCGCAAGGCTCGAATGCATCAATATTCCGCATGTCGTGTACGTTTGGGTTTTCCGTCTAATCTTCGAGAGTTGCTTTTGGGGATGCGCCGAGAAGTCAGTCCCATAGAGCACCTGTTCTCGAATCAGCTGCCCATCAAAGACTCACAAGCGATTCTGGCGAATCAAGTTTTTCGGCTCAGGTGCACCTCAAAAATTGTGGGTAATCGTAAGCTTCGTCGTATGCGTACGTTTCAACGACCTGATGCGCGATGAGCTGCTCAACGAGATCCTGTTCTTCGATCTCGACGAGGCCCGCGCCAAGATCGCCGCCTGGGTCGCCGACTACAATCTCCAGCGCCCCCATTCGTCGCAGAAATACCTGGCCCCCGCGGCTTATGCCGCCCACCTCACCGCAACGGACTATCAGCTGCGCAATCCCGACCAGCTCCACCGATCGTCCGTTGCTCCACCCGCGCCACTTGGCGTACAAAACTCCGAGACTCTAACGGCTGCTGGATGAAAACTCGGTGGCGGGTCAGCCACCCGAAGGCTCTCGGCCAACAAGTTCTCCAGCTTGTCGCCGATCCGCTTGCGCCAATGGCTCAGGCCTGAGCGCTCGTGCGGGAAAAATGTGCTGGAAAAACTCTTCGCCAGTGAAACACTGGAACTACGGATCGTGGACCCAGCGCTCGCCACCCCCTCATCGGACAACTCATGAATGTGCTTGAGCAAGCAACAGCCCGATCATGGAGCGGGTCTCGATTCCCGGCCTGCCGTTCTCGCTGTAGAGTGGGGCGATCCCTTCGTCGATCCAGTCCCGGTCGATCTTGCCGGCAAGCAGATCCAGTTCGTGCTTCACGTTGATGATCTGGTCCAGCCGTGCCCGCAACAGATCGTTCGATCCCGTCGTCTTGCGCTTCTTGGGCCGCATCGTCCCCCCAAGCGGCCACACAAGAACGGTTAACGGCGAAGGGGACGAATCTGCAAGGTTTGCGGCGCTTAAGCTTCAAATCCTGCAATCTCAAAACGGCCTCAAATCCCAAAAACAGAACTCCCGCTCGATCGCTTAGAGGCCGACCGGAAATTAAAGTTGGGTGATTTCAGCAGGTTGTGATTCTTCGAAGGTGTTCGAAGCCATCGGAGAGGCAGATGACCTGGACCGAAATCACCCGCTGTCAGCATGACAGACGATCGTTCCGTTATGCAAGCGATTGTACGGATGCTGAATGGGCCTTGATCGAGCTGTTGATACCAGGGCCGAGCAAGGTCGGGCGACCGCGCAAGACCTGCATGCGATCGGTATGGGATGCGATCCAGTACATTGCGACGACGGGATGCCAATGGGCGCTTTTGCCGAAGGATTTTCCTCCCTTCACGACGGTCCAGTACTATTTTTACGGCCTGCGCGACAGTGGGGTGTTGGATTTGATCAATGAAGCCCTGGTTGAAATCGCGCGTAGGCTTGCTGGACGGAGCCGCAACCAACGGCGGCGATCATCGACAGTCAATCGGTCAAGACGGCCGAGAGCGGAGGGCCACGCGGCTTTGATGCGGGCAAGAAGATCAAAGGTCGCAAGCGCCACATCGTCACCGATACACAAGGAAATTTGCTGAGCGCCATCGTGCACCCGGCCAATGTTCAGGATCGGGACGGCGCGCCGGCCGTCGTCACTTTGGCGTGTGCGAACTATCCGACTATTACACACTTGTTTGCTGACGGCGGCTACGCCGGCGAAAAGCTTGAAAACGCGCTCCGGAAAATCGACGGGCCCACGATTGAAATTGTCAAACGCCCAGATGACGCAAAAGGCTTCGTTATTGTTGCCCGACGCTGGGTCGTCGAACGCACATTGGCATGGCTCAACCGCTGCCGACGTCTCGCCAAAGATTGGGAGGCCTCCGTCACCTCGGCTGAAGCATGGCTCCTTATCGCGTCAACTCGACAACTGGTGCGCCGCATCGCCAGATTGGCCAACGTCAAGTCATGAATTTTGAGTCAGACTCTTAGAGGCTTGTTCACTGGCGATTTGGCACTGCCGGCAAGTTGGTCGGCCACTTTTACATACACAACGGCGACGATTCAGGCTTCGTTTGCGAACGCGACTGAGTTCTTCAGCAGTCTGCTAGGTCGTATGCGTCCGGGGGCTGCACATGACGTCGTGTCTTGACGAGTCTCGTGGTCTCGGTTGGCAATGCGCCGACGCGGCGAGCTCCTACTCTGCGCCGGACTCAGCGGTGGCGGCTTTCGCCTTCGCGATCACTGCTTCGGCGCGCTCTATCGCGCCACTGAGCTCGTCGCTCTTCCAGGCATCAACCGAATGGCCGTCGTCGAACGACCGATCGGTGGCGTCTCGCGCGTGTGAGACCAACTCACGAAGCGCCGCAATAGCTTCGGAGAGCAGCTTTGCATCCGCCTCGTTTCTGGAAGACTGCGTCACCTCAATAACCCAATCACATTGCAATGTCGGAACGTCATGTAATATCGTTACAAAGGACGACAATTGCAATCACCCGCGGTCTCATGTTCGTCGTTTAGCGAGAGTCTGGCTTTGCTCAGGCGTTGGCAGAGCCAGCGGAGCTCCAGTTCCACGGCAGAAGTTCGTCGAGGCGGTTGACGGGATGTCCGTCGACCAAGCGCTGCAGCACGTCGCGCAGGTATGCGTAAGGCTCGACGTCGTTGAGCTTGCACGTTTCGATCAGCGAACAGAGGATTGCCCATCGTTCTCCGCCACCGTCGCTACCGGCAAAGAGATGGTTCTTGCGGCCGAGCGCCACAGGGCGGATCGCCCGCTCGACGGGGTTCGTGTCGAGTTCGATGCGGCCATCATGGAGGAAGCGGGTCAATCCATCCCAGCGCGACAGCGCATACCGGATCGCTTCGGCGAGATTGCCGCGGCCGGGCAATTGAGGGAGCTGCACCTCGAGCCAAAGGCGAAGGTTGTCAATGATCGGCTTGGCGAGTGCGCGCCGCGTCGCCAGCCGATGCGCCGGCGATTGACCGCGCACCTGCGCTTCGACAGCATAGAGGCTGGCGATACGGCGCAAAGCCTCGTGCGCGATGGGCGTGTCCTCGGCTTGCGCAACCTCGTAGAACTTGCGCCTGGTGTGCGCCCAACATGCGGCGAGAGTGATGGTTCCGGCGCCGGTCAGTCGCTCGAATCCGGCGTAACCGTCGACGTGCAGAACGCCCTTGAAGTGCGTCAGATGCGCTGTCGGGCGCTCCGCTTTCCGGTCGGGCGCGAACACATAGACCGCAGCCGGCGGCTCAGGCCCAGCCCAGCTCCGTTGATCGCGGGCGTACACCCACAGTCGTCCGGTTTTGGTGCGGCCCCGGCCCGGATCCAGCACCGGAATCGGCGTATCATCGGCGAACAGATGGTCGGATTCGAACACGTTTTTGCACAATCGATCGTGCAGGGCCTCGAACCACCAGCACGCGCCGCCGACCCAGCCGGCCAGCGTCGAGCGCGGCAAGTCAACGCCATGGCGCGCGAAGACTTGAGACTGTCGGCAGAGCGGGGTGTGATCGCAATATTTGCTGACCAGCACCTGAGCGAGCAGGGCTGGCGTGGCAAGCCCGCCGGCGATCGGCCGCTCCGGCGCCGTCGCTTGCACGACCTTGTTGCAGGTACGGCAGGCATATTTCGGGCGTGTGATCCGCACGATGCGCAGCTGCGCCGGTACCCAATCCAGCATCTCGCTGACGCTTTCGCCGATCGCATGCAACGCGCCGCCGCAGCACGCGCAGAGGTCGCGATCGACGCTCAAAACGACCTCTTCGCGGGGCAAATGTTCGGGCAGCGATTTACGCTTCGGCTGTGTATCCAGGCACGGCGCGGACGTCGCCGCCAGGCCCTGATCCGCCTCCACGGTTGCCAAATCGATGTCGAGATCTTCAAGGCCGAGCGCGAGCCGATCGGCGTCGAGACGCTCGGAACGGCGCCCAAATTGTGCGCGCTGAAGCTGTTTGATGATCGCCTGGAGACGCTGGATCTCGCTGTTCCGATGCGCGATGACCGAGGCAATGTCGCGCACCAGGCGATGCAGAAGCGCAGTATCCGATGGCAGATTTTCGAGGTCGAGCTGCATGACCGATTCTACTCGGACACGCTGATTCGACGAAGCAACTTCGCTATATTCTATGCGGGTTTTTGCGATTCAACCCGCGATGGCCGGACGCCATCGACGCTCGGGTGTGCGCCAATCGATGCCTTCGATCAGCATGGCAAGCTGCGCCGGGGACAGTGTCACGGTGCCGCCGGGATCGCTCATTCTCGGCCAGATGAAGCCGCCCTGATCGAGCCTCTTGCTGAACAGGCAAAGCCCGTTGCCGTCCCAGAACAGGATCTTCAGCGTGCTTGCCTTCTTGCCTCGGAAGGCAAACAGATGGCCCGAGAACGGATCCTTCTTGAGGTGTTCCTGAACGAGCGCGGCGAGGCCATCCAGGCCCTTGCGCATGTCGGTATACCCCAAAGCCAGATGCACTTTCACGCCGGCTGGCACGATCATCATCGGGTGGTCTCTCGCTCAATGACGTGGCGACGGACTGTATCCGGATCGCTGCCGACCGGTGCGAAGACGCGACGCCCATCGTCCAATTCGATGACCGTCATGCCGTCGGGCGGCTGCAACAGATCGTGCAGAACAACCGGCGTCGATGGCACGGCGAAGCTTGCACCGGCTACCGCAACCGGCACCAGCTTGGCGCGCTTGCCCCTGCCGAATCCAAGCTCGGCTCCCCAGCGGAACAACATGCTAGTGACAACACCGTGCCGTCGTGCAGCCGACGATACGGTCTCCCCAGGTCGTTCGGTCTCCAACACGATGGCGAGCTTTTCCTCGTCGGTGAAGCTGCGGCGGTTCTGCTTCCCAGGTGTCGGAGGATCGTCATTCGGCGTCGCTGTCAAGCGGGATTCAGCCGCGCCATCCTTAGCACTAGTCTTAGCACTAGTGCTTAACAGTGGGCGGGCACTCGGATGAAGGTGCGTCCGCCAGTCGATTTCAACCTCATTGGCGTCGATCAAATCGCGCCATCGCCTCAGGCTGTGCTGCGATATGCCATGTGCCCGGGCGTATGTTTGCATGCTCAGACCGCACCACCTCATCGCTTCAACGTGCATCGCCCAGAACGCTTGCACGGCTCTGCAGCGGAGGTCCTTCGACACTGGAGCCCGCTTCTTGCGGAGCCGCTCCCGACGTTCCTCGCGACGCAATTCCGCACGCATTTTCAACGTCTCGGCGTCAACCAGGTGCCGCAGCCAGCGATCGAATGTGCCGCCACTGAGACGGTGCCGACGACAATATTTGCGCTTGCTGAGACCGCTTCGCCGCCACGCTTCAACGTGTACCGACCAAAAGGAGCGACGTGCTTCGTTCTTGAAATATTCCGTACCCACCGGAGATCCTACAATGCAGCAAGGAACCCGATATGGAACGACAACGCACTCTCGGAAAGTCGTGCAGGATTCGGACGCTTACGCTAGGTCGACACAGTCAACGATCTCTACACTTAGTCAATGAAGTTGATACTATGAGGATAAGCGGAGATATTCGCATAGCAGTGTGTTATTTCCTCATCCACCTCTATGTCCTTTATCGCCACAATGCTCGCCCACGCGCCGGAGTCTTCATCCGTCCACACTATTCGTGCATTTGGGTTAAAAGAGTGGTTCACTATCGAGAGAAAACCGAAAACAACGTATCCTGTCAGAGGAGGCCCCTTGAGATGCCTATCGTGCCGCGCGAAGTAGTACTCGAAGATTTCCGTACGATCTAGCAGCTCAGCTTGAGTATCATCAAATCCCCACGTTGGAGCGCGTTCAATTACATCTCCAACCTTGAACGCAATATTTGCGAATACGCCGCGACCTTTTCGTGGCACAGTTTTGACGTACATGGCGTTGCTGCGATCAAAGATCTTGTCGACCATCGTGTGCGCCTTCTTCGTACTAAGCATTGCCGTTTCCTTCGTCGTGTTTACTACTGACAAGGGAGCATTGATCGTCTGGCCCGTTCCTAAAGGGCACAACTAAGCTGCCGAAAGAGCCGTTTTGCGTAACGGTCCGAGTGTGATTCTGTGCATCGGTTTGAATCCCTTAGACTGAGGCGCGCGATGCGGGGCGCGGAAGGATTATGCGAACGGAAGGAGTTTTCAGCTATGTGCGGCTTGAATGGCGCGTTCGAACGAATCGTGCGCTGGGCACGATCCGTACGCTGAGCGATCAGGCGCTCGCCGGGTTGTCGCGGGCCTTTAATCAGCGGCACGCCCGTGATGATCGGATGTCGGTTCCGCGGGAGCGATCGTTGCGGGCCTTCTATAGGCTGCGCTCGGAGCGGGAGCAGGAGCAACTCGACTACAACCTGCCGTTCCGTTGGTTTGTCGGGCGGTCGTCGCATGAGCCGGTGTGGAACGCTATGTTGTTGCGCAAGAACAGAGATCGGCCGCTTAATGATGATATCGCGGCCAAGTTCTTTGTGAACGCCCTGAGCCTGCCGCAGGTCAAGGGCTTGCTCTCCAGCGAACACTTCTCGTTCGATGACACTTTGATTCTTGTGCCGAAGAGCGGCGGTGGTCCGCCCTCGCGTGATCGCTAGGGCGGCGGCAGCACCGAACGCGACTTCCATGGCAAAAAGCGCAAGAACGACACGCGTTTGTCGACTACGTACCCCGGTGCCCGGCTGTTCCGCAACGGAGCGGGCAAGGAGCCAAAGCTCCCCTACGAGCGAGATCTGATGACGGAGAACCGCAAGCGGCTTATCGCCGATGTGCGCGTGATCGAGGTTAACGACACGGCAGAGCGCGAGGCCGCACTCGATCTGATCGAGGAAAACGTCAGGCCCAATAGCACGGTGCGTGCCAACAAGAACTGCGATACCGCCAAATTCGTGGCCGGCCGCCGCGAACATGGCCGCTCGCCGCATGTCTCGGAGAACAATACGAACCGCTGCTCGGCGATCGACGGAGACACCACCCGCCACCCCGATTATCCTATCAGCACGATCAACCGTAAGCGGACCGAAGAACCCTTCGGCCGAATGAAGACCGTCGGCGGGTCGCGTAAGACACGCTGTTGTGGACGGGCGCTGGTCGAATGCCGCTTCGTGCTGTCGGCCGCCGCCTACAATCTCATCCGCATCCCGATGCTCGGGGCTGTAACGGGAGAAGTTCGTCCGGTGAATATAAGATGAGGCAAACCCACAGCGAATATCGCGCTTGCAACGCCGGTCACCGCATATCGATCCTCTCGTCTCACTCGCCAACGTAGACAAATTCGGCCTCGAAATGAACTCGCTTAGCACCGTGCTCATGACGGCGCATGGGCCTCGACTTGGATTACGCAGCATGGGCATCTACGTAGCCTCCTAACCAATGCTCGCGAGGCGCCGCCGGATGGTGGCGATCGAATGCGGCAAGTGACGCTCGGTTCTGAGTGGGAGCGCCGCGGGGCTTTTGATTTTTGAAAATGCAAATTCTTTGACGCGCGCAGGCCGATAAGGTCGTGAGGAGAGAATCGTCTCCCTTTCGGGAGATCAGGAAACCGTAGGCGGCAATGCATAACGTGGCGTGGTAGTTGAAGCCGCGCCAACCGCGGCCTTCATAATGCGCGAGCGATCCCATGCCGGGCGGCCACACGGACGTCTTCGGCAAGATGCCCGCAACATAGCGCAATTCCGCGCCATATCCGGCATTCAGTACCATGCCACGCTCAATGTTCGTTCCATAGACCAATCGGATTTGCTCCAGCGCGATCTCGGGCTTGGTCGTGAAGCTAACATCCTTGGGCGCACCGGCCTTTCGACGTTCCTCCTCCTCGGCCCAGCTCTGGGATAAATACAAACGATGGGCGATCGAAAAGCTCGCATGGTGATTGGCGATCGACAGCGAAACCGCCACTTGGCAAATGTCTTGCTCGCCAAGTTGACCGCAATATTGACGTGCCACGTCGATCAAACGTCGGCCTTTCTTAGCAAGGCCAGTGTCATCGATGATCCAAGCTTCAATCGGGCCGTGCCGCTCAATCTTCGGCTGCACCATCTGCCGAACCTTGCCCAAGACCTCTCGCCTGACCATCCGCCCGTGCCCACGAAATGGAGCAGCGATTGATGCTGGGTTGCTGTGCGCTCCGGCGAGGTGATCGCCGCCATCGGCTCTACGCTCTTGCGCTCACCAGGCAACATCACGCCGACACAGTAATCACGTAGCGGCTTCGCCTGATCTGCATGCCCGATGACGCTCACCAACCCGTCCACATAAGCCGTAAATCGCCCTTCACTTTCATCCTCGATTCGGCTACTCGTTTCAAAATCCTCTCACCTGAGTCTTCCGGGTAGCTGATTCACCTCAAATAGGCCCGCGACTTTCTGACTCGGTAAGACGAGCTGATATCCAAGAAGTCTCAAAGGCGGGGACGACCACGGGTCGCGTACGGCGCTCGCTGCAAGCCTCCAGATCCAGGGGCATTGCCACCGAGACTAGGGCCAAATTCAGGTAGCTCCGTTGCCGCTATGCCTACCCATCACGCCCCACCGGACATCGGCACCTCATCCGCTGAGGCCAGCACATTCGCTGAACCGGCGATCGGGCGCTTCTTCTTCGGGACAAAGCTCGAGTCCTTCATTAAACATACTTGCTGGCCAACAGTTCACTTTCGTGAGCGAACGTAGCTCGTCCCCAAGCTCCCGGCACCTACCTCGGAAGGTAGTGAGGGAAGATAGTTGCCAATACGGGTGAGTGACTTTACCTGCGGAGGACGCTCGATCGGATCTGCCGCCAAGGAGCTTGGCCTGCGCGATTCCGTGCTGCAGCGGTATGTGGAGCAGCGAGGGGCCCGGCTTGAGCCGACGGCGGCGACGCGGCGCCCCACAACGCAGGCGACCCTGCCGTCGGCGGACCACAGAGATCGCGCGTTTGCAGCGAAAGAACGAGCGGCTGCGCATGGAGCGCGACATTTTAAAAAACTGTCCAGTACAGTGGCGCGCCTGTGCGGCGTAGAAACAGCCTTGTGCTATCCTTGGCCGCTGGGAGGGTAGCGGCCGTTCGATTATTGGAGGCACAATCCCCGTTAAAAAACGTGGTCCATGGGTGCATGCGAACTTGAGAGTGCGTCGCCCTAATGACGATCCCGATTAAGAACGATTGGCATAGCCCGACCCCTCCTGCTCATCATTGAACGGAGTATTGCAATGCCCAAGAAGAGGACGGCCGGCGACCGCCCAGAACTTAGGCCGGTCAATGCCGGGGCCGGCGCCATCGACATCGGATCAACGATGCAAATGGCTGCGGTGACCCCGCTTGCATCGACGTGCCTGTGCGCTCGTTCGGCACATTCACGCGAGACCTGCACGAGCTGGCGGACCGGTTCAAAGCGTGCGGCGTGACGAGTGTAGCGATGGAATCCACGGGGGTCTATTGGATCCCGGTCTACGAAATCCTGGAGCAGCGTGGATTTGAGGTGATTCTGGTCAATGCGCGGTCCGCCAAGAACGTGCCCGGGCGCAAGACCGATGTCAGCGATGCCGCGTGGTTGCGCCAGCTTCATTCCTATGGCCTGTTACGCGGCAGCTTCCGACCTGATGCCGAGATCGCAACCCTGCGCGCGTATCTGCGCCAACGGGAGCGGCTGGTGGAATATGCCGCCGCCCATATCCAGCATATGCAGAAGGCCCTGATGCAAATGAATCCCGCAGCTCCATCATGTGGTCTCGGATATCACCGGCGCAGCCGGTATTCGGATTATCCAAGTCATTGTTACAGGCGAGCGGAATCCTGACGTCTTGGCACCTATCGGGACGTGCGATGCCATTCATCCCTCGATACGATCCGTGCGGCACTGGTGGGCAACGACCGGCACGAACATGTCTTCGCGCTAACCCAATCGCTGGAACTCTACGAAGTCTGCCAGGCGAAGATGCTGGACTGCGACCGCAAGCTCGAGGTTCTGATCGCGGCACTGACCAATAAAGGCGCGAAGCCGACCGGAAAGCTATCAAGCCACGCATCAAGACCAAACAGGTCGCCAAGCACTTCACCTCCTGGCTGTGTCTTGCACCAGGCAACAACATCTCTGGCGGCAAGGTATTGTCCTCGCGCACACGGAGATCGTCCTGTCGGGCAGCCCACCGGCTATTATGCCTGGCGCTCGCGCCCAGAGAGCCGACGATCTGCTGCCGATCGCGACCTCGTCGAGGACATCAGGCAGGTCCACCGCGACACGTGCGGGCGTTATGGCAGCCCGCGTATCCATGTCGAGTTGAACGCTCAGGGCCGCGGGGCGAGCCGTGGTCGCGTCGAGCGGTTGACGCGGTGTCACGGCATCAGGGCCGTCATGGCGCGGCCCCGCCGGGTGCGGACCACCGACAGCTGCCACGACCTGCCGATCGCCCCGAATCTGCTCGACCGCAACTTCATCGCCGCGGCTCCGAACCAGATCTGGCTGGCCAACATCACCTATAGTGCGCCTCACTCCGAGAAATCGGAGGGGCATATGTCTGGAATGCATTGAGAAAGGACGAATGTGACGAGCCTCCTTCCCGCTGTGGGGAGGCATGAGCCCAAGCGGCGGTGACCTGCTGTCAACTGGCAGGGTGACGTCGCCCGCAGGTAAAGGAAATTGAGGCGAAACCGTTACGCCGAGATGGTTCCCGAGGCGGAGCATCGGAAGATTGACGAACACGAACCGTTCATCCGCGTCTTAAGCGACGGTGCACGAAGCTTGAGTACTGGCGGTCATGCCGGCGATATTCACCAGGCTGAATTCAGCTCACTTCTGCCATCAATAAGGCTCCTCAACTCCTGGCCGGTTTGCCAAACGAGCCACTCGTCGTCCACAATATCGTCTTCTACCAGCTGCAATATCGACCCGCCGGGCTCACGATGAGCGTATCCGTAAACGGCACCCTTATCCAGTAGCTGACGCGTTGCAAATCCACACACGAAGTCCGGAGCCCACATGGCAAAACACACGCCGCGATCTATTCCTGCCATGATCTTGGGCATGCCCTGTCCTCTAAAGTCTTTGCGCACCCAACGATCCCCAAAGAAGGCTATTTTCCCGGTCATCCTTTTCGCGCTTGGTGCTGTGCAACTACAGCGATCATGAGGGTGTGCATGTTCTGTGGGATCACCGTAAAACACCTTCAAAGATTGAAGATGTTCTGCAAAATTGCTGTTTGAAAGATCATACAGGCGAGCAGCCTCTAAGAGCGCGACTTCGTTGTCCTTATCGACGCCCAGGATCCAAAATCCCTCGCCTGATTTGATCGGCGAGCGATCTGGCCGGAAAGTTGGATATGTGTGCCCCTTTGTTGGAGTGGCCCGTGCGATTGAGACATACTCGTGAAAATCGAACCCTATCGAAAGATGGATTCCCTTTTGAAGGGCGGCATCATCATATACTTGAAGGAAACGAGAGACGTTCAACGGATTGACTACGCTTTTCATTGCTGGACATTCTCCTTTCGTAATGAGCTGCATCATAACCTAGGGCGAGCTGCCAACCAATGATAGGCATCAATAATGGATCTCGGAACTACCTACTTTGGTGAGAAATATTGAGTTCGACATCCTGCCAAATGATATAGTTTATATTGGGTAGTGGTGTAGTCGACGCGACTGCGGCAGCTTGCGGCGAATAATGTCCTTTGGCTAATCCAACGAGCTGGAACCGTCCTCGGGTATCCTCCCCTGACTGGCATTTGCTGTCGTTGCGCCTCCGCCGATCATTCATACTCTTCGACAACATAGACGACTTAATCTCGAACACGGTGGTCACCTGCGCCAACGTGCACCTGCCTTGGGCGATCACGATGGTCTGGAGCGCGCATAAATAGCTTCGGAAGTCACACTGTGCCCGACAAGTGGCGTGGTAGGCTCGTACGCGTCATGATTGTGATGCTCGATGAGTGAACGATTTGAAACTGAGACGGAGTTCGCGCTTGGCGCCCCATCGACGACTGTGACAGCATTGGATGACGAGCAAGTTAAAAAGGGTTGGCGTTGCAGGCGGGCTATCGGCAGCATCCGCGAACCAGCGCATTCAAGCTGTGTTGCATATCGAAGCTTAACGAGACCACGAATCGATAATATCAGTGCTGCGTAAGGCTTAAGAAGCTTAGGGAGATGGCCACGCGCGACTTAGTGAGAGCCCGCGGCACGGGGATGCGTGTGTCAAGCCGTACGAGCGTCGCGAGCGAACCCGCTTCCAACCAAGTACCGCCTGCTCGCCTTCCTTGAAGCGCTGTAAGACGCCAGACCATGCCGAATGGAACCGGAACGACGACCGCTCGACCAGCCGCAAGTACGCGCAAACGACGGTCTCCTCCCAAAACCGTTCGGCATAGTTCGGCAGTCGGCATAGACGGCAAAACTCCATGAACACGGTCCGCAGGACTACCTGAACGACGCGCTGGAGCGCATCGTGTCCGGGCGAACTACGAGCCATCAGCTGCACGAGCTGCTCGCCTGGAACCGGAAGGCAGCCCGCAGGCGCACCGCAGGCAGCGGCATAAGCCCACGTCGCCATAAAGGTTGCATCGTCGATGGCGTCAGCCGCGATGCCGCTTGCGGAGATCGAGCGATGGCTCAGTCTCGCGTCCATCGACATCCTACCGCCACCACCATTCCCTTGGCGTTGCGCTGCTTTGTCAACCGACGACGGAAGTGCAACTGTACGACTCTAGGAGCGGCGGCAGAAGAAGGGTGTTCGCCCATGCGGTGCCTCCGTCGAGAAAGGCGCGTTCAACTCCGATCGTCGACGCGAACGACCTTCAGTTGGAGCGGGGGCGCCCGCAGGTGCTGCTTCACGACAAGGGACGCCGAGATCGCGTCGTTCCCATTCCTAAGAGGCCGACCGGAAATTAAAGTTGGGTGATTTCAGCAGGTTGTGATTCTTCGAAGGTGTTCGAAGCCATCGGAAAGGCAGATGACCTGGACCGAAATCACCCGCTGTCAGCATGACAGACGATCGTTCCGTTATGCAAGCGATTGTACGGATGCTGAATGGGCCTTGATCGAGCTGTTGATACCAGGGCCGAGCAAGGTCGGGCGACCGCGCAAGACCTGCATGCGATCGGTATGGGATGCGATCCAGTACATTGCGACGACGGGATGCCAATGGGCGCTTTTGCCGAAGGATTTTCCTCCCTTCACGACGGTCCAGTACTATTTTTACGGCCTGCGCGACAGTGGGGTGTTGGATTTGATCAATGAAGCCCTGGTTGAAATCGCGCGTAGGCTTGCTGGACGGAGCCGCAACCAACGGCGGCGATCATCGACAGTCAATCGGTCAAGACGGCCGAGAGCGGAGGGCCACGCGGCTTTGATGCGGGCAAGAAGATCAAAGGTCGCAAGCGCCACATCGTCACCGATACACAAGGAAATTTGCTGAGCGCCATCGTGCACCCGGCCAATGTTCAGGATCGGGACGGCGCGCCGGCCGTCGTCACTTTGGCGTGTGCGAACTATCCGACTATTACACACTTGTTTGCTGACGGCGGCTACGCCGGCGAAAAGCTTGAAAACGCGCTCCGGAAAATCGACGGGCCCACGATTGAAATTGTCAAACGCCCAGATGACGCAAAAGGCTTCGTTATTGTTGCCCGACGCTGGGTCGTCGAACGCACATTGGCATGGCTCAACCGCTGCCGACGTCTCGCCAAAGATTGGGAGGCCTCCGTCACCTCGGCTGAAGCATGGCTCCTTATCGCGTCAACTCGACAACTGGTGCGCCGCATCGCCAGATTGGCCAACGTCAAGTCATGAATTTTGAGTCAGACTCTAAGGATCTGGTGGGATCGCTGACGTACCTGTTGCGCGAACGCGGCCTCGCCCATCATGAACCGCGGCCGATCTTCGTCGGGGTCCACAACGAGCGCCTGACGCGTTTCGGCGCGACACACATCGTACGGCGTGCGCCTCCCAGGCCGGGTCCACGAGGCCAAGCTTGGAGGTCAAGCCGATATCGCCGCACATCTTCAGGCACTCCCTCGCCATGAAGCTCCTCCGGTCAGGCATGGACCTCCTGACGATCCAGGCCTGGCTTGGCCATGCTCAGGTCGCCACCCACCGATACGCCGCTGCGGATGTCGAGATGATGCGTCGCGGACTCGAGAAGGCGGGCGTCTCAGGCGACCGCAGCGCGCGCTTCCGGCCGAACCATCCTGCAGCTGCTGGCCAGCATTCGATTATTATGTGGCGGAGGAATCCAGCCGTGGGCCGACCCTGGCTGGCGTTAGGGCGCCTCCGCCACATAATCTCGTCCGACAAATAAGAACAGATCTGAGCCCGCATCGCGCACAAGCGCAACAAGGCCATCGATACCCTTGCGGAAGTCGACCAGATGGCTGGCCAGGAACACCTTCACGCCGGAGGGGACCATGCCGAACGGATCGCCCGGATCACCCATTGCAAGTGCGCCTCGTCGACATCCATGCCGGCGCGCACGATGACCTCGCCAATGGCAATCTCGATCACCGCGCCTGCCACAGATGCCACCACACCCTCGCAACTCGAGTACCCCCAAGCGACAATGCCGCTCGGCCCGAGCATCACGGCGCCAGGCGAACAACTGCTACGGTTGAATGCCGATCCGGCGGGCGATCGCCGATACGCTCGCGCCAGGCTCCAGCGCCTCTGTCACGACTTGCGCCTTGAACTCGTCCGACCAACGTCGGCGAAGCTGCCGCGACGCCCTCTCAAGGCGGTCGGCGACCGCTTCGATTATATGGAAGGGCACAGACATAGAAGCTCACATCGGCTCACAAACTCAGCAGCCCATAGCCGATCGCTCACCCCCACCGCCAGACGGTCTCCTTGCCGCTTACCGCTATCGCAATGCGCTACGACAGGCTCACCAGACATTTTCTCGCCGTCTATCAGGCCTCGGCTTCATCTTGCTCAACGCTCTAGCAAAGCTGCAAGACCTCGGGGCGACTGGCATCGTCTTCCCGCATCTTCGTCGTACTATCCATCTCAGATCGAACAATGTGATGTCGGAAAGCCGACAAAAGTGATACAGGATCCGTGGCGACCAAGTGTATTTCTTTCGTCAAGCAGGACGCACATCAGATTCCGCTGTTGGCACGCCGATTGCTGAGATGACCAGGAAAGGAGCTGAGGGGCCTACCGTTCGAAAGTCGTAGAAGGATTACGAAGATGAAGCTCGTCGAACCTCCTTCGTGCAGCCCCGCAACGTCAACTGTCTTTATCGGCAAGAATCGCCACGGCAACTGGGTTGCCCGCGAACAGAACGGCATATTTGGCGGCCTATTCGTGAACCGCGCCCAAGCGTTCAAATACGCACTGTTCGAGAATGGCCATCATCCAGAAAAAATCGTCGAGGTGTCGCGCGAAATCGAACTTGATATTTCGGCCAATTGGCGGAAATGCTAGCAGCAGGCACATGTCTGATACGTCGTTGCATGGCCCTCGCCCATCGCTATGAGCCGACCTACGGCGTGCAATTTCATCCTGTATCGATACTTGCCCAGGAAGGTCAGACACTACTTATGAGCTTCTTGCTACTCGCAGCGGCTGTTCTGAGGGCGGCTAGGCTATGGCTTGGTGGACCAGACTGGCCGCAACGGCGAAGCTCCGTTGCCTCGCCGCGCGTACCATCTGCAGATACTACAAGCAGCTCATGCACATATAAGAGCAGAGTGTGCATCGGCAGGATGTCGTGAAATTTGCGAACGCGCTAACATTACAGTTGCATCGTCCTGAAGGTTCTGAATCTATGGGCGACCATGATTCGGGATCTGATGATTGGTGGCGCGTCGGTTGAGGATACGCTGACGCTGTGGGCTTCGTCGTTGCGAGATGCCAAGCAACGCATCCGTCCGCTGTTTACGCAAGAGCGGGTCGCGGCCTCGGCGAGGCAATTTCTCGACGGACTGTTGGGCAACGAGCCGCGCAAGACGGGTTGGATGCGGCGGAAGCGGCTGGCGATCCAGGGCCGTGGCGCCAGCAGGCGATTCTGGGTCGGGGGCAGTGGGATGCCGACGCGCTGCGCGATATTGTACGTGAGTACGCGCTGGAAACGCTGGGTGACGAGGACGCGGTTCTGGTCATCGATGAGACCGGCTTTTTGAAACAGGGCAAGGCCTCGTGTGGGGTCGCGCGCCAGTACACTGGCTCGGCGGGCAAGATCACCAATTGCCAGATCGGAGTGTTTGCCTCCTATGTGTCGCGGCATGGCCATGCCTTCATCGATCGGGCGCTCTACCTGCCAAAGGAATGGACGGACGAACCCGCTCGCCTGAAGGCCGCACATGTCCCGAGCGATGTGAGCTTTGCGACGAAGCCCCGGATCGCGCATCAAATGATCGCTCGCGCGATCGCCGCAAAGGTGCCGTTCTCGTTCGTAGCAGCGGACAGCGTGTATGGCACGGGAGCGATCGAAACCCTGCTGCGCAAGGCGGGCAAAGGCTATGTTCTGGGGGGTGCTTCCAATCACGTGTTCTATTCCTGGGGCAAGCAGCAGCCTGTCGCCGGCACTGCCTCTACGATCGCGCAGAGCCTTCCCAAGAAGGCCTGGCGCCGCCTGCCGTCTGGCGAAGGAACCAAAGGTCCGCGCTGGCACGACTGGGCCTATCTTGAGCTGGCCGATCTCGACGCCGGCGAATACAACGACGACCTTGCCGAGGAATGGACCCGAGGTCTTCTGATCCGCCGCAATATTGCCGACAACAGCTTAGCCTTCTTCTCCACATGGTGCCCCAAGAGCACGTCCATGCAGAAGCTGGTATCCGTAGAAGGCCATCGCTGGGCCATCGAAGACAGCTTCGAAACCGCCAAGACCGAGCTCGGTCTTGATCACAACGAAACCCGCTCCTGGCATGGCTGGCATCGCCATGTCTCACTGGTCATGCTTGCCTTCGCCACGATGGCCGTCATCCGTCATCGGGCCAACACCGGAGCATTGCTTAAAAAACGCGACCGCGGCCCCGACCAAAGCATCGTTCTTGATCCGCTGGTCGATCCAGGAAATCCGCCGCATCGCCATGAAGCTCGCTCAGCGGCGCATCCCGCATGCCCACATCCTCGCATGGTCATCCTGGCGCAGGGCTCATCAAGCTCACGCGCGCAAAGCGCATCTCAAGCAAAAATTACAACTGTAATGTTAGAGCGACTCGCGAGCAGATTGAATCGAAAGAGATTCCGATATGTGGAACGACCCACGGTCAAGGACGCAGTTGGTTGAGTGACCATTGGGGTTCGGTTCGCCCATATGTCCGGCCTCTGGTTGCGCGCGGAAATAAACCGCCGGCCTTGATGACGTTCGCGATGGGCACGAGCCAGTCAAAACAACGAGCTTGATGCCCTTGGGGATTCGCGACCTTGCCGTCCTATCGGATGCCGTCCCGTTGGTCATCACAGTTAACTGCATCTTGCCCATGACCAGCCGCCGAAGCGGTTGGCCAGTTCGTCAGATGGGTTGTCAGCTCATGCCGCAACCGCCATGGCAGGCTGGCTGTGATTATAGATGCCGCCCTTTGCGAACCCCATCGTCCATGCATGATCACCGCGTCGCGCCCGCGACCAGAAGTGAGCGCAACGCGGGATTGCCCATCTTGGAAATCCTGCCAATCCGCTCCTTGCCGCCGCTCGAGTTGCTGCGGGTGCCGAAGAGCCTTCCCGACGAGAAGACAGCTGGGTCGGGCGCAAGCGTCCGGAGCGTGGCGGCAGTAATCGGCCCGACGCCTGGATTTGCCGCCGGCCGGCGCCCTGCCGGGCTCGCGCGAACGTCTCCGACGATGTTATGCTCAAGCTGCTGGATCCTGTCGGTCAATGACCGGAGGTGCTCCACGAGCACAAAAAGCGCCTTCCGCGCGAACGTCGGCCCCTTTCATTGACGTCGTCGAGGACAATTGCGACTAGCCTATCTCCTTCGCTAATCCCTTTGCAGCGACGATCCCCAACTCGGCGAGATGTCTGACAGCGGTAGCCGGTCAGGCAGGACGTTTATTTCGGTCCCTTTAGCCAGCAAGGGACCGGGGAGTTGAACGTCTTGAAGCCACACCTGCAAAGCACGGTATTTACGCTACTCGATCGCAACGCCAGCCGGCGCGAGATCCACAGACTGACGGGGGTCGATCGCAAGACGATCCGGCGTTACCGGACGCTGCGGGCTGGTGCGGAGGCAAATTCCCCCGGGAAGTGACCACCGGGCCGGTGAGCGTGGACGGCCAAATTCCTCCCCCCCGACCACCGGCTTTTGGGGCATCGGAAGCGACGGTCACCAGCAGCCTCGCCCGTTCGGCTTGCGAAGCGCATCGGACGTGGATCGAAGAACAGGTCCGCCTGAAGCGGAATGCGCAGGCGGTTTACCAGGACCTGGTCGATCAATTTGGCTTTCCGTCCAGCTACCAGAGCGTCAAGCGGTTTGTGCGCCGGTTGCGGCACACCGACCCCGAGCAGTTTGATCGCCTTGAATTCCTCCCCCGCGAGGAGGCCCAGGTCGACTATGGTGAGGGTGCGCCGACGATTGATCCGAAGAGCGGCCGCTACCGTCGTCCCCGCCTGTTCGTGATGACGCTGCGCTACTCGCGGCGCAGCTTCCCGCGGGTGGTTTGGCAATCCAGCCAGCAAGTCTGGGCGCAGCTTCACGAAGAGGCGTTCCGGTATTTTGGCGGGGTCCCCAGCTATGTCGTGCTCGACAACCTGAAGGAAGGCGTTCTCAAGCCGGATTTGTACGAGCCCCAGCTCAACCCGATTTACAGCGCGATGCTGGCTCATTACGCCGTGGTCGCCGATCCCGCGCGCGTGGCCGATCCCAATCGGAAAGGATGCGTCGAGAGTGCGATTCAACATACCCAGGGCACCGCGCTGGCCGGACGGCGCTTCGAGACACTGGAAGCCCAGAACCAGTTCTTGAGGCACTGGGAGGAGATTGGGCCTCCAAGCGCATCCATGGCAGCACGCGTCGTCAGGTCGAGGCGATGTTCCAGGAGGAGAAGCCACATCTGCGGCCGTTGCCAGTAGTTGCCTTCCGCATCTTTACCGAGGTCGTTCGGACCGTCTGCGACGATACCACCGTCCGTGTTGATAGCAGCTATTACGCCGCGCGGCCTGCGCCCATCGGCAGCCAGGTCGTGGTGCGGATATACGCCTCGACGATCGAGATCCGCGATCGCCACACCCATGCGCCAGCAGATGTTTGACACCGAAGGGCGCGTTGGACAACGCGCGATGTGGGGCATTGTCGGGCTGAGCCGGAAGTATCCGGCACGGCTGGTCGAACAGGCTTGTGCGCACGCCATTAGCAACCGCATCTGCCGTTACAAGCACGTGCGTGCGACCGTCGAGCGGCTGTTTGAACAGGCATTCGCGCAGATTGAAACGACGCCACCACCGACATCGCAGCTCATCCAGGATCATCCGTTGATCCGCACATCCGACGAATACGGCGACCTCTTCAGCCGCGCTGTGCGGCGCGACGCCGACGACAATGGCCGGCAGGCCGAGGCTCACGACGACCGCGCCCCTGCAATCCGTGCTCGTGGCGCCTGCGCAACCCTGGCCAGCTCCGGCGCCACGAGCGCTCCCGCTGCGCTTTCTCACCTCAAACTGGAGACCCAGCCACATGATGACCATGCCGGAAATTGAGCGTTGCCTGCGACAGTTGCGCCTGTCGGGCGTCCGCGACGCGCTGCAGACGCGCGTGCTGCAGGCGCAGGGCGCCAACCAGCCCTTCCTCGAGACCTTCTCTCTGATCCTGCAGGACGAATTGGACCGTCGTCAGTCCCGCCTTATCGAGCGACGATACCGGCAATCCGGGGCTCGACGAAAAAGCTGACGCAGTTCGACTGGTCCTTTAATCCCAAATTGCCGCGTCAAACCTGCTTCCAGCTCCACAGCCTGGCGTTCATTGCCACTGGCGAGAACGCCTTGCTTGTCGGCAAACCTGGCACCGGGAAGTCCCACATCGCCAAGGCGATTGCCTATCAGGCGATCCTGCAACGCCATAAGGTGCAGTATCTTGAGACCGACGACTTCTTCCACCGCTACGCCCTGAACTCCCCGGCGCAACGCGAGGTCCGGCTGCGAACCATCATCGACTGCGATCTCCTCGTGCTGGACGATCTGTTCCTCGCCCGCGCCATCGCCGACGACGCCGGCGCAGTGCTGCAGATCCTGATCCATCAGCGCTACAAACTGCACCGCAGCGTCATCGTCACCTCCAATCGCGTCGTGCAGGATTGGGGGACATATCTGGGGGACAACACCATGAGCACGACGATCCTCGATCGCCTGATGCACCACCGCCATCTGCTTGAGTTCGATGGACGCAGCTATCGCCTCAAAGAGGCCGCTGAAGCTCTTGCCCGTGAACAAAGTCAAAATAACAATCCCCTCTGTCCTGCCTCGCGGGTGGAGGAATTTGACTGACCACACCCGGAGGAATTTGAAGTGACCCGCGGGGTCTGTGTGCGCGACCTCGTCGACATCTATTATCCCCGAGCCGAGCGCATTAGCCTGGTGCTCGATAATCTCTCAACCCATTCGACCGACGCCATCTACCACGCCTTTCCGGCCGACGGAGCACGACGGATACTGCGCCGATTTGAGTTCCACTACGTCCCAAAGCACACGCGAGCTGGCTCAATATGGTCGAGATCAAGATCGGCGTCCTCGCCCGCAAATGTCTCGATAGGCGCATCGACAGCTTCGCTCGCCTCGTCGCCGAGACCGCCGCTTGGGAAAAACGGCCCAATGCCGAAACGCGCCCGCGTCAAATGGATGTTTACAACCGAAAAGGCCCACGCCAAAATGACTCGGGCTTATACAAAACCCGCAGCCAAATCAGGCCAAGTGCAACGAGTCAAAACCTCCGTGTCGAGTACTAGTCGGCATTCTCGGGTGGCTGCTTGATTACCTTGATACGCGTTACACTGCACCGGCCGTCGACGCCGACGGGCACCTCGCCTTCGATGGCCACGCGACGAACGACGCGTGGCTGGTCGCCATAATCCTTGAGCGCATAATGCATCGTGGCGCGGTTGTCCCAGATAGCGACATCGCCCTGCTTCCAGCTCCAGCGCACGGTGTTTTCTGGCGCGGTGATATGAGACTGGAATAAATCGAACAGCCTGTGGCCGTCATATTTCGGGATGTTAAGAAAACGTTTGACATATACGCCGAGAACGAGTGTTCGCTCGCCGGTCTCGGGGTGGACTCGAACGACGGGATGCTCGGTTTCGAACATCGTTCTGGCAGCGATCTCGTCATAAAGCTTCTTATCGGCTGCGCTAGGGCGGTCAATTTGAGCGAAGTCGTACGCGTTGTTGTGAACAGCCCAGAGGTCGGCGGCAAGCCGTTGCAGCGGCAGGGGCAGATCGAGAAGTGCGGCCGCGGTGTTTGACCACACCGTGTCGCCGCCGACTGGTGGGATCACAACGGCTCGCAGCACCAAAATCTTGGGATAGGCATCCACGTAAGCCACATCAACGTGCCAGAAGTCAGTTCGGATACCTCCGCGTGCTGAATCAATCTCGAAGATTGACATTGTTCCCTTTTTCGCACCAAGCGTCGGAACCGGCACGATCTTCCCAAAACGAAGAGCAAAGCGCTCTTGCTCGGCGTCGTCGAGATGATTCTGGTCGCGGAAGAAGATGACTTTGTGCTTAAGCAGCAGGCCGTTGATCGCAGCGATGGTCCGGTCCGGCAAATCGCTCGACAGCTTGATATTCCTGATTTCAGCGCCGATGCGTGCCGCGCATTTAACGACATCGGTACACGGGATGACATTGTCGACCAAAGCCGTTTTATTCATGGTATGTTCTCCAACGTTATGGTTTCTTCTCCAGACCAAGCCATTCAGCCGCGATGCGAAGCGTCTAGGTGCGGGTGGACGATGGGTGACGTTGCTGGCTTTCATGAGCACGTCCCGCGTTAACGGGTGATCCCCAGCAAGGGTCATGCCAGCCGGGCCTGGAGCCGTACATTTGCCCACGGAATGGCTCATCCTATGAACAACAGCGCAGCCTCGCGCCCTAAGACGTCGCGCTGTATTGTCGCGTACACGACAAGCGCAGGCCGAGGCGCAACCGTAGCGCCGGCCCTCTCCGTAGGAACGCAACGTCCGTGATTTACGCGTAGACATCAGGTCCCGGTTTCAATAGGCTAGTTCAAGGGCATTGGGTGGTGATCGCTCGCAGTCTCGGCAGACGAACTTCTCACGCACGTGCTGGATAACTTTCACTGCCGCGGAATGAGCTCCAACGTCTCGGTCACATCCTCGCCGACCTTGCGCAAGTGGTTGTCGCCTCAGCATGAGCAGGTTGTAGGGATTGGACGGTCGGCTCGCTCGACAAATGCTCTGGCAACGGCCGGAGTGCTAGTCTACTTCCCGGCGCAAAATTCAACGGGTTTGACCAGGGTTCAGGCAGCTGCGGAAAACTGAACAGTTGAACCGGTTGCGGATTGATCGGGATAGGGGGATGTCTCGCGACGCCACCCCTCCCACACCACCGGGCATACGGGTCCGTACCGCGGCGGTCCGATCGAGTTAAGCCGGCACAGGCATGAAGATTCGGGCGAGACCAAGAGTGTCGAACACATGATTTCGTAGGGCGTGTTGAACCGCCGGGTGTCCGGACATGCGCCAGAGTCGCGTCGGTGAACCGGCAGCGACCGATGCGGCGAACTTCGCGATGCCGAGGCGGCGAAGCTCCGTGAATCGGTTATGCCCGTTCCGCCATTGCCGCCAGAGATACAAACGCATTCTCCGGCGGATCCAGGCTTCCAAGTTCGTTAGCACGCGCAGGGTCTGGCAGAAGCCGAAGTACCCGCACCATCCGATGAGGTATGACGTGAGGTGTGCGATCATCTGCTGCAAACTGATCTCTCGCGTCCGGCATGTGATTTCTCGGATTCGATCTTTGAACTTGCCGAGAGCTTTCGGCGCAATGCGTCGCTCGCTCCCGTCATTCGCAACGCTGAATCCAAGAAATTTGCGTTCCTCGGGCCGCGCCATCGCGCTTTTGGCCTCGTTGACTTTCAAGCGGAGCTTGTCGGTTAGCAACCGGTTTATCGAGGCCTCACCCCTTCGCCGGCGTGGTGACTACAAACATACATGTTGCGTCGAGTCGCCCGGGGGAGTTTCATCCCCAGGCGCTCACAGATCCGGACGTGAACGTCTCCGCTCATCCGGCTCTTACCGTCCAGCCGCCGTCTTGTGCAGCATCGGCCAATGGGCCAACAGCGTGGGGGTGCGGCAAGCAATGTCCCGTACCCAGTGCTCTGCCCGTCTTCGATGTCGCCGCAGACGTTTGTATTTCGACATCGCCCATCGCGCGAGACATCGGTCGAGATGGCGTAGTGTCGGGCAAAGCGCCGATTTGTAGTACCGACCATAGTAGTTCATCCAGCCTCGAATGATCGGGTTGAACATCCTCGCCAGGTCGTCGATCCCCTTATCCACCCGGCAGCGTAGTTGCCAGACACGGATTTCCTGTCTGATTGCCTTCGTCGCGGCATTGCTGACACCGGGGCTGAAGTTGACGAAGTGCTTTACCCAACGGTTCTTCGACCGACGGGCACGGAACGTGTAGCCCAAAAGTCGAATTTCTGTTCAGGATAATTACCTCGCCGGTCGTCATCCTTACAATAGACTATCTTCGTCTTGTCCGGATGAAGCTCCAGTCCGCATTCGGCAAAGTGCTTCGCAAGCGCCTCCTTCAGTTCTTGTGCCTGCCGCTCACTGTCGCAATGGCAGAGAATATCATCGGCATAACGCTCGAACGGGATGCTCGGATGATTTCTTCGCATCCACATGTCGAACGGGATGGTAGAGACGAGCCTTGAAGCGGTAGCCTTTGCGGAGCGTCACTGTTGCTGACGTTTTCACGTCAGTGCTCTCACCGAGCCGGCATGGCTTCTTGAACTCGCCTCCCCAAGCAGAACCCGGCGTGCAGATTCCCGCACCGGGCTCCCCAGATGACAATCGCGAAGAGCGCCTCATCACACCGTCGGATGCAAGTTTCGAGCGAACGGAAGCTCGAACCACGGGCGGTCGCCCAATTGTGCCCAACTCAGCCGACGGCGTTGTAGGGCTTGCTTCCACTGTCGCTGGGTTTCAAGGCGGATCCAGCTCAGCCTACGGTCGCAGTGGTGCAGAGCGAAGTACTGGTAGAAGCCGCGCAGCATCACCGTTAGGTGTTGTTGCTGTTCGCGTCTCTTCCAGTGCCGATGCTCGAGCAGCCACTCGCGGGTACGAGCGAGGAACTTTCTGCAGCTCTTGGTGCTGGGGATACGGATCAGGGCGAACCGCCCGCTCCGATCCACCCCACAGAATGCTTGAAGCCGAGAAATTCAAATGTATCCGGCCTCTGTCCGTGCTTGGCCGCATGGTGGCAGCAAAGCGTCCAAAGAGTAGCACCCGAGTCTTGTCCTCGGCCAGCTCCACACTGAACTGCGCGAACCGTTCCTGCAACTGGCGCTGGAAGTTCTGCGCATCGTCCTGGAAACACCCCACGAAGTCATCAGCAAAACGCACCAGATATGCCTCGCCTCGCGACACAGTGGTTTGAATTTCTTCGCAAACCAAAGATCGAGCGTAAAGTGCAAGTACAAATTACTGAGCACAGGCGATATCGGTCCCCCTTGCGGAGTCCCTTCCCTGGCTGGAAGGAAGATCCCGTCTTGCAGTGCCCCGGCCTTCAGCCATTTTGATATCAACTGAAGGATGATCGGGTCGGCAATTCGGTGAGCCATCATCCGGCGTAACTACTCAATGCGGGTGATGTAGCTGCAGATATCGGCCTTGAACACATGGCTAACCTTCTTTGTCACGATATGCCGGCGCAGAGCCTGCAAGGCATGATGAAGGTTTCGCCCTGGTTCGAAAACCGTAACTGCAATCGAGGAAATCGGCTTCGAACACAGCCTCGAGAATGCGCGCGAGCGCCTGCTGCAGCAGCCGGTCGGCGACGTGGGAATCCCCAATGGTCGCGTTCCGACCTTGCCCGGCCCTTTGGGTATCTCGACCCGCCGAACGGGCGGCGCGCGGTACGTGCCTTCTTTTAGCTGTGCACAAATCTCCGCAACTCGCTTCTCCACCTCGCTCGCAAACTGTTTGGTGCTTTGCCCGTCGACGCCACTTGCTGCGTCCCGGTTCACCGGCACCTCGCCGCGGGCGAGTGTCAGCGACACCAGCGTTTGGCAGTTCGCCGTTTTGCCAAGAGCCGACGCATATTGAGCCGCAACACCAACCGAGCGGTCTCCCCTTCTTCGGCATTGCAGTGTCATCAATAACCAGCACCGCATCCTTGCCGCCGACAAGCCGTTTCGCCTGGTTGAGCAGCTCAGATTCCGACGGTGATGCGTCCCAGACGCCATCGCGATGAAATGGTGCAACTGATCGTAGTTGCCCGTTGCAAGGCGTTGTGCCATCGGCTGAACGCTCTTGCGGTCGCCAGGGCCTTAATCCCGCAACGTACAGTGGACACATCCGCTGCCGGGTCTTATGACCCAACCGCTCAAGAATGGCTTCAGCCAGCGTTGAAGCTCGACTTCCATTTCGTCATGGTCAGCCCTCCAAGAGCCGACCACCCATGAATCATTGAAAAATCGATTCCGGTATCCTAAAAACTCACGGAAATCCAATAATCTGCCAAAGTAGTGCTAATAGGTTTGCGGCGCCATTGCGCCGAGACGCGCAATCGTAGCGCTCGATCTGCCCCGGCGCGGCCGGGATCGGCTGGCGCACTTCCCCGATGAGCTGGGTCGGGCTCTCGTCGAAGCAGACTACCGACTGCTTCGGATTAGGCGCCTCGGCATAGAGATCGAGCACGTCCTCCATGCGGGCGACGTAGTCCGCGTCGATCTGGGGAATGCGCCACGTGTCCTTGCGCCATTGAGATCGTTCTCGGCCAAGCGTCGGCGCACCGTCTCGCGCGACAGGCTCTCGTGTGGCTCAAGCTGACGATCGCCCAACAGTTCCAAGGTCCAACGGGCGCGGGCGGCCGGAGGGCCTAAGCACGCGGTTGCCACCAACAGGGTCTCTTCCTTGCCGGCGAGCTTGTGTGTTGCCCCAGGCCGCGCTCTTCGCTGAGAGCCGCCTCCAGGTTGCTAAGGACCGCGCAGCATCGAAGTGCCGACCCCTCCTGAGCAGCTACCCGCCTTGGAAATCCCAAACTAATCAGTCAAAACCTGTGTGTCGAGGTACTAGCCGATGTACAGATCGTCCGCAAAGGTCACCACGCTGTCGATCAGAGCTTGAGCCCTCAGAGACGAACGCCTGCAGCTAATGATTTTCAATCGGCAGACGCGTCCTCGCCGTTGCGGCTGGACGCGAGGAGTGGCAGCCAAGCCCTTCGCCTATTCGACGAACCATCTGGCCGTCGTCGAGAACGCCATCATCACCGATATCGAAGCGACCACCGCAATCGGGCAGTCGGAGCTGTTGGCCACCAAGCGCATGATCGAGCGCTCGCCGGAACGGCCGACCTCTATTCGAATCGGCTCCTCGGCACAGCGGCTATGGTTCGGCCGAGATGCTCGGCCGTCGGTCTGCGAGCACGAGATCGAGCCGCACACTACAATGTTCGACAAGTCAATCCGCGTAGACGGCACCTTCTCGCGCGATGACTCCTTCTACGCCATCTCGACAGACGTCTTGTCAGAAACCGGCACAGCCGCTCGGCCGCATCGGCGCTTGCGGCATTAAACGAATTACGGCCGCACTCTCTCAACAGGATCGACCCAAAAGCGACCTCACTAACTCGATCCCTTACGGAGCAAAGAGGAGGATCATCACATCCCATCATCGGCGCGTCGACTACAAGCTTAAGGAGGCCGGCCACCGTTGACAGCTTTCTCTCACCTTCCCTAGGATGGAGCCGACTCCACGAATGCGGGTCAATCAACTGATTGGGTCCAAGATGAACCACATTTCAGAGCCGCCTGTTGAACGCGTCACGATTCCAGTTCTGCAGCGATGGAAGGAGGAAGGGCGCCGTATCGTAATGACCACCGCTTACGACGCAATTACGGCGCGCATTGCCGATCCCGTCGTGGACATCATCCTTGTAGGCGACAGTGTTGGTAATGTTTGCCTCGGATTCGACAACACGCTGCCGGTCAGCGTGACGATGATAAACGATCATCTAGAGGCCGTTGTACGTACAAGGCGTAATGCGTTGCTCGTGGCCGATATGCCCTTTCTTAGCTTTCACCTCAATCCCGCGGAGACCATACGGAACGCCGGAGGCTTTCTTCAGCGCGGTGCAGAAGCCGTTAAGCTCGAAGGGGGAGCTAAGCGCATCGAAATGGTGCGTGCCCTGGTCGATTCCGAAATTCCAGTGATGGGCCATCTCGGTCTAACTCCTCAGAGCGTCAACGTCATGGGGGGGTTCAAGGTGCAGGGTCGGAAAGCAGATGCAGCGCTGCATTTACTCGACGACGCGCACTGTCTTCAGGAAGCCGGATGCTTTGCCTTGGTTCTGGAAGGGATTCCGGCCGAGCTTGCCGCTCGCGCGACTGAGTCTCTGACGATACCGACCATTGGGATCGGAGCAGGCGTCGGGTGCTCGGGCCAGGTGCTTGTGTTCCATGATGTAGTGGGCCTGACCCAATCCCGTCCCAAGTTCGCTCGTGCGTATGCGGAAGGGTTTCGAACGTTGCAGGATGCGCTTTCGCGCTGGGTACAGGATGTTCGCAACGGCGCGTTTCCCACATCGCAAGAGTCGTTCCGTTTGCCGGATGATCTATTCGATGCAATCACGACCTGGGCACCACCCAATCCAACATAAACATGAAGGTTGCTATGGAGATTCAACATGAGTATGGCGGTCGCTATGGAAACGATAACCGCTGTCGCTGAGCTTCGCCGTGCGTTGGCGCGGGTCCGCCTGGGCGGCAAACGTATTGGATTCCTGCCCACCATGGGCGGTCTGCATGACGGCCATTTATCGCTTGTTAAGGCGAGCCGGGCGGCATGCGACGTCACGGTTGTTAGCATCTTCGTCAATCCGATTCAGTACAGGCCGAACGAGGATATGAGCTGGTATCCAAGCGACTTGCCGCGCGACGAGAAGCTGTGCGGCGACGCTGGGGTTGCGATCCTCTTTGCTCCTAGTGTGCAGGAGGTCTATCCTGCTCAATTCCAGACCGTCGTTGAGCCAGGCGATCTCGCTAAGCCGCCGCACGGCGCCTTCTGGCCTGGGCATTTCCGCGGCGTTGCCACGATCGTCGGAAAGCTATTCAACATGGTGCAGCCGGACGTCGCGTTTTTCGGTCAGAAGGATTTCGTGCAATGCGCGGTCATACGACGCATGGTGACCGACCTTAATTTTCCTATTGAGATCGTCACGGTTCCTACCGTTCGCGAAGTCGACGGGCTCGCAATGAGTACTCGCAATCGCTATCTTAACGGCGAAGAGCACCGGCGGGCTCTTGCGATCAGTCGCGGTCTGTTCGCCGCAGAAGCCAAATTTCACGCAGGCGAGCGGGACGCCGAGAAGCTCCTTGAGATCGCCAAGCGGCATTTGCGGCAAGTCGATCGGCTGCAATACCTCGAGCTCCTCGATGCCGATACGCTCAAGCCGGCTGAGAGCCCCCTGAATCGTCACGCGGTTCTTTGCACGATAGCCTACGTCGGCTCGACCCAGCTGGTGGACAATGTAATTCTCAAGCCGAAATGACTTGGATGTTCGGCGGCGGCAAAGTCGTCGTTCGACGGCCCACCCATTCGATGAGTTGGCCTTTCTCGGGCCTTCGGACAAGCGGTGGATAAACTGGGCCGTCGCTGTGTGACGGCGGAATACGTTGGCACTTCTATAGCGACGACAGCTGAAAACCGACTTGATCGCGACCTTCGGGAATGCAAAGTCGCCGTCTGGGGGTCTCGTCTTGTCGAGGAAACGAGTCGGCGCTTCGCAAATGTATTCGCTGTCCACACGAAAGGCTTGGAATCGGCGTTTGTCTCGGCGATGAAACGCTCGATCGCAAGCCCGAGCTCTGCGACGGACCGGTACACGCCCCGTTTGAGGGTGCTTGGTAAGTTTTGTAAAGAAGCCGTCGACAGCGTTGAACCAGGAGGCCGAGGTTGGCGAGAAGTGGAAGGTCGAGCGCGGGCGGGTGAGCCATTTTTGGACCGTGGGATCCTTGCGGGTAGCGTAATTGTCGACAATCATGGATCGCCTTTCTCTTGGCGACCTGCGCGAGGCCCTCGCCCCCGTCTCTCATAGATCGCTCCTGCCAGCGCCATACTACCGACTTGGCCTTACCCGACCGACGCATCTCGGCGGTCTGACCTGCCGCCGAACGTTCATCCAGAGGCAGTTAGAGTCTCGGGGTTTTGTACGCCAGGTGACGCGGGTGGAGCAACGGACGATCGGCGGAACTGGTCAGGGTTACGCAACCGATCGTCCGTTGCGGTGAGGTGGGCGGCGTAAGCCGCAGGGGTGAGGTAGTTCAACGACGAGTGCGGCCGCTGGATATTGTAGCCGACGACCCACGTGGCGAGCTTGGCGCGGGCGTCGTCGAGATCGAAGAACAGCGTCTCGTTCAGCAATTCATCCCGCAGCCGGCCGTTGACGGGAAGACGACCCCGCTCCCTCGGCCGGCGATATACTGGCGATGGACGAGCCGCTAACAGGAGCAATGCACCAATGGAAGTCGCAACAATTGGATTGGACATCTCGAAGCACGTATTTCACATCCATGCAGTTGATAGCCAAGGCCGGGTGGCCGGTCGCCAACGCCTCCGGCGAGGCGAGATCATCTCACTCGTACCTTGCCTGGTCGGTATCGAGGCCTGTGCGACCGCTCATCACTGGGCGCGGGAGATTCGGCAGTTTGGACACGATGTGAGATTGATTCCGCCGGCCTATGTTAAACCCTACGTACGTAGAGGGCCAAGAATGACGCCGCTGACGCGGCGAGTAAATCCGATGGCGAAGTGGCTGTGCTCGATTCCGGGCATCGGTCCCATAACGGCCACGGCTCTCGCCGCGACCGTGCCGGACGCGACCGTGTTCCGCTCCGGGCGAGAGTTCGCTGCCTGGCTTGGCCTGCCCCCTAAACAGAATTCCACCGGCGGCAAGGATCGGCTCGGCCGGATTACGAAACAGGGCGATTCCTATCTCAGGCACTTGCTTGTCGGAGCATGTAACGTCGTTCGGTAGCCAAAGGCAAGCTCCCGGGTTGGAGCCGGCTGGATCGAAGCCTTGCTTGACCGGCGTCTGTCCATGGTCGTCGCCATCGCCGTTGCCAACAAGTTGGCCCGGATCGTCTGGGCAATGATGACGACCGGGAATTCTATCGGCCTAAGCTCGCGGCCTGATTTTTCCGGCGTACGTTGGCCACCTTATGGTGTGAGGGCGAATGACAGCATGATGGACACCGGCGGAGCTGGGGATCGAGCAAGCCCGAAGAGCTTTAAGCGCAACAAGCGCGACCCGTTGATGAGGCCTCGATCCGCGATCTCCATCAGGGCCAGCGGCCATGGCATCGGTCGCACTCACAGGCCGTATACATGAACGCACCCGACCGGTATCCAAAGTGCTGCTGAAATCCCTTGCATCCGCAGGCCGTCTATACATGAAGCTCTCGAAAGGCATTCTGCATGGGCGTGCCCGGGGCAAGTGCCATGCGACGCGCCTCTGATCCGCCCATGTCAGGATGGCGTTGCAGGTGAACTCGGTGCCATGGTCGGGCACGATCATTGCTGGCTTGCGCGTCGTTCGACGATCGCCGTTAGTTCGCGGGCGACGCGTCGTGCTGAAATCGACGTATCCGCAATGGCTCCCAGACACTCCTTTAGTCACGTCATCGACGATGTTGAGAATGCGGAAGCGGCGACCGTTGGCGAACTGTTCGTGGATAAAGTCCAGCGACCAACACGCATTGGGCTTAGCTTCCACCAGGATCGGGGCCCGCGTCTCCACGGCCTTGCGGCGAGCTCGCCGCTTGCGGACAGTGAGCCCTTCGTCCCGATAAAACCGGTAGATCCAGTTGATTCCCGATGGCTCGCCCTCCTGCCACAGCAAGACGAACAACCGGCGGTGGCCGAAACGCCGCCGCTCGTTGGCGAGATCGCGCAATCGGCCGCGCAGAGCCGTGCCTGGAGAGCGGCTGCAGCCGTAGCGGATCATCTTCCGATCCGCGCCGACGATCGAACATGCCCGCCGTTCCGACGGGCTCGTGGCGGCCTGCAGATGCGCGACCGCAGCGCGCTTGGCTGGCTCTACCATTTTTTGAAAGAAGCTTGCGAAGGGCGGCCGTGTCGAGCATCTGCTCGGCCAGGAGCTTCTTCAGCTCCGCGTTTTCCTCTTCCAGCGCCTTTAACCGCTTGACCTCCGAGACATCCATGCCGCCGAACTTGGCCTTCCATTTGTAGATTCTCGCCTCGGTGATTCCATGCTTGCGAGTCAACTCGGCTGTCTATGCCCCAGCCTCATGCTCCTTCAGCACCGCGATAATCTGCACTTCCATGAACCTTGCTCGCTTCATTTCTCCGTCCTTCTTCAGGTCGAACTGTAACTCCATCTGGAGGAAATACGCAGTGGCAGGTCAGGTGCCACAGCCGTCGGCTGCGGCGAGAATGATCTCGGCGCGCTACATGTGCTTCTGCGGCACGCTATGGTCGCAGATGACTGTCGATGGCGATTGGCTCCGCTGACGTTGACAATAATTCCTGCTCTCACGCCGAAAGCTTGAACCGCTCCGCGGAATTTGGCAATCGCTCGGCGGCTCAATCACTAGCGCCACACCGGGCCGCGGTCGAACTTGCCCGATACATTATCGCCGAGGCAGCTCCTGGACAGTGTCCGGAAGCATCGATGATGCGCGCCGGCTTCATCCGCGAGCTTTATGCGAATCTTCACGCGAAAGCTAAGCGGCGCTCCCGCCGAGGCCAGCGAGCTACTCGTTGTGAAGGCGAGTAAGACGCAGCTTACTCGCATGGGGATGCAGTGAGTCAAGGGAGGCTGAGCAGCTCTTTGTTCGATCGCGGTAAGCAGATTAGCGATCCAGTGACGAGTTACATCGCAGATCAGGTTATCGCCTTCAGCGTGTCGTGGTCGAGGGTTTTTCAATTGTTCTTCGGCGTGCTATTTTGGACGCCAATTGACACACCGAGCAAGTCCACGAACCCTTGTGCGAAATATCACGCCTAGTCGGAACATTTCACGCGATCGATGGCATAATGGCGAAGAAGCAGATTGCATCGACCTGCTGGGCTGTTCTGTCCTTCTCACTAAGGTTCCTGCAAACGGCTGATGCAAAGGGACGCCCTGACGAATTACCGATGATATCTTCTCCGAAGCTGGAATGATCCGACAAATGTCAAGCGAAAGGCAGTCAGCGGAAGAGCGGCTCAACGGGCTGATCCCGGAGTCGGAAAATCGAGGCAGCATGAAACGCCTCATGACAATTCTATTTTCCGACATTTTCCAGCTCCCCAGGTAGGTCAAGTCGCGATACGTTACGCTTTGATTTGTCACAGGCTTCTCCTGACTGAGTGGTCTTGCACCTCGGACTTTTTTGGGTGGTCATTCACGAAGAAATCGAGGCACTGTTCACGAGGCCGCCTTCCGAGATTGCGGTAATCCTGAGTGACGCGCATACGAGAGCGATCCTCTTGCGCAATTGGTCGACCTGCTCGACGAAATTTACTCGGAACTGCTGCTCGAGATCGATCACATCAACGTCTGGAAAGGCACAGCAATTTTTGCCAAGAAACCGGACTGCGAATGGACTACATTCAATAGCCCGGTGCACGAAGTCGTGCAAAATCGTGCCGAAATTCTTGAGTGGTGTGTCCTGCGCGACCCGTCGTTCCAGACCACCGTCACCGGGTACTCACGAATCTTCGCAATCAAGGCGACGACGAACTGACCGTACTCTAGCTCAAACGTCAGATATTCTTGCGGGATCTCTCCCCTCTCTACAACTGCTGGACACTGGCATCTAGGATGAGCCGTGCCGCAAGGCGCTCGACGATGAGCTGACGAGCGATCGCGCGCTGGATGCTCTCACGCTAATGCTTTATGGCGACAACTATACGAAGGACAAACGGTCGAAAGAATGTCCTCCTAGGACCCATATCTGGCTCAGGGGTCGCCTCGGTTCCTAAGAACTCCATGAGAGCATTCAGTGGTGCTCAATAGGGCGGCCGGCGACTCGCCGCGTCAGATCTCTGAATAGGGGGCGCCGACAGCAGAGGACCATAACGTGAGGTTTTTGTGAACGTTTGTAGATACACTTCTCGGTGCAACTTCTTAGTTGAGGCTGCATACTGAGAGAGCATTGCCTTGTCATACCACCTCACCGTGCAGCGTAGCGCTGACCTATCGAAGCTTGCAGTGTCCCAGGATACGCATCGGCCGGCCTATTTGCCTTAGAAGCTGACCGAAAGGCCTCCATCAACGGTCAGTGTTAGGCCATTCACGTAGCTTGATCCGCACGACGCCAAGAATACAGCGGCGCCACCGATCTCTTTCGGGCTTCCCCATCGACCTAGCGGAACGCGAGCGCCAATGAAAGTTTCAATATCCCTCCTTCCAATGTACTGTCTATTAGACTCCGTCGCGAACCAGCCCGGCGCAATAGCATTCACGGTCATTCCATATTTTCCAAACTCAACCGCGAGAGAACGCATCAATGCGGCGAGCCCTCCTTTGGCCGCGGTGTAGGCTGGATCGCCTGATCTGGCGATCGGGCCCGCGATTGAAGTGATAAAGATCAAACGGCCGGCGCCGCTCGCCTTTAGCGGAGCAAGAGCGGACCTGGCTAACCCGTATGCGCTAACCAGATTCACCTTGAGAAGTCGGCCGAAATCATCATTCGAAATATTCTCTGTTCCTCGCCGATCCCTCTGTCCCACGCCGCTCACCAGAATATCCATTCTACCGAGCCGTGACACCACGTCAGCTATCAGCTTGTCGGCATCGATCTCGGCGTCACCCGCGAAGCCAGCTACCTTGAGTCCCTCTCTCGAAAGCCGATCCGTTGCGCGATCAACATTAACAGGGTCTCGGCCATTCAGGGCCACAATGGCGCCCGCGGAGGCAAGAGCGCGGGCGATCTCATACCCTAATCCTCGACCGGATCCAGTTACCAGGGCGACCTTGCCAGAAAGATCAAACCACCTGTTCGACGTCAGAGTTTGCAACTTATCGGCCTTACACATTCGACGCGCGGCGACGTTCTCAAGGAGCGCTTAATCATCTGATGATGACATCCTCGATCGACGCTCTGCTCCTCTTCGGAGCTGGAACCTGCTTACCAAGCCCGATTGACGGAGCCATCTCGCGCTGCAAGTCAACACAAACAACTACGATACGGCGAGGCTCCGCCCACATCTATGCGTAGCCGACAGCTGTTGCTCACGCGAATACGCGCAACAATCGGCCATCTCTCCGCGCATCTTGCGCCAGACTCGAGAGTTCGTTTGAACCAAAAGGCGGCGCCCCGCTCGACTGCTGAGAGCGCAGTCGCCCAATCCCCCGCCTTCATGACCGACCACAGTTTGGCGCAGATCGGCTCTTTAAACGCTCGTTCGCGCGCTATAGGCTAGCCTTCTAGCGAGAGCCGACGATTCCATGCGCAGCACCATGTTGTCCTCCTAAGCTATTGCCCGACTTTATGCGCGAGCCTGTCTCTCTCAGAAACAGAACACGTGTTGAAGGAAAGAGAGCATCGCCTTGCTTGCTCTCCTTCGCGTACCCTCACTTCGTGTTGCTACATCCAGAATAGCAAGGGTTGTGCCAGCACCATCAGCGCGTATCACGCGCCTGATTACGCTTTAAAATAACAACCCCACGGTGCGTCCGGTGTTTTATACCTGACGAGATTTGAGCCTGCGCTCGATTGCTGACACGCATCCCGTGCTTCGCGCCGCCCAAAACGGAGTGACAGTCGTCGGTAAGCACCATGCGACCGCGCGGGACAAACCGCGTGATGTCGCTGCTGCACCGATGCCAAGCGCCTCGGTCGTGAGGTTGACGCAAGAGGCACGCGCGTTCATTTCGAGCCTCCGTCTTTGTCTGCCATGCATGTCCAGTTGAAGACGCTGATGTCGAAAAATCGACAAAGCGTCCCGGCCATTCCAACGCACAGACTAGCACTACAGTTGCACTTGTCTGACGGTTCGGTATCTATGGGCAACCATGATTCTGGATCAGATGAATGGTGGTGCTTCGGTTGAGGATGTGCTGTCGCTGTGGGCGTCGTCATTGCGGGAGGCCAAGCAGCGCATTCGACCTTTGTTCACGCAGGAGCGTGTAGCCGCTTCGGCGGGCCAGTTTCTCGACGCGTTGCTCGACAACGAGCCGCGCAAGACAGGCTGGATGCGGGCCGAGGCAGCTGGCGACAGCGGACCGTGGCGACAGCATGCGCTATTGGGTCGTGGGATGCCGAAGGCTTGCGCGATATCGTTCGTGATCATGTCATCGAACATCTGAGCGACAACGCAGTCCTGGTGATCGACGAGACCGGCTTTCTCAAGCAGGGCAAGGCCTCGCGCGGCGTGAGGCGGCAATACACGGGGTCTGCCGGCAAGATCTGATGTTCGTTGTCCAGGGTTATCGGCATGAGAGTGTGATCTCCGTTTGTGCCGGAGTTGCCAGTTGGATGATTGTTACGCAACGCAGGAGGCAAAGCCGCTGAGACGACGGTTTGCAGACTCTGATACGCGGGTTGGATACCGCATTTCCGTTTGTTCGTCCGGGGGCTGCCTCGATCTGCCAGCGGGCATCGACAATGTCGGCCACACAATTGGTGCGAGAGTTCCCCGACCGAGGCCCTGCCCCCAGCGATGCGCAACAATGACGTCGCTCCTGAGAGTTTTCCTGTGTTGAGGTGGAAGGAAAGCGTGACTAATTCGGCAAGCGATCAGGTTGCGCCGTGCGGCTCCGCCTTTTGGCCGATTGCCCAAAGAAAGGCGGCCATTTCCCGGGCGATGGCCACGGTGACGACTGCCTGGCGTTTGCCACGTGCCATCGGCTTGCGATAGCGAGCGCAGAGTCTGACTTGGGCTTTCCAGGCGATGTCGCACACCGCTTTCGTCAGGCCGGCCTGCCGCTCCCGCAGTAGGCGGCTCATCCGGGGCGGGGAAGCGGTAGGTCCAGGCGCCCTCAATGAGCACGCGGCGCGCCCGGCCATTACCAGCTTTGGTGATGCTGCCGCGCCGGATGCGTTCTGCCGTGGAGTTTTCGCAGGGCACCAGGCCGAGATACGCCATCGGTTGGCGCGGACTGTCGAAGCGGCGCACGTCGCCGATTTCGGCGACGAAGGTGACCGCGGTCAGGAAGGCGACGCCGCGTAGCGCTTGGTAGGCGGCGATCACTGGAGCCATGGACCATGAACTCACCGTCTCGGCAACCTGTTCGTCCAGATGCTTGAGCCGGATTTCGGCGGCCTCGATCGCTTGGCGATACTCGGCCAGCACGAGATACTGCGCCGGATGCTCGAAGCGTTGCTCGCACAGCCATCGTGTATGCGCCTTGGTCCACGCTTCACGGCCGGTGAAGACCCGGCCGTGACGCAGTAGGAAGGACTGCAAGTGTTGACGGACCCGCCGCAGGTCTTCCATCGCGGCTTCCCGGGCACGTACCAGTCCTCGCACCGCCTCGTGCTCCGGATCAGGTACCCAGACCGCGGTCAGCTCTCCTGCACGATGCAGCTTGGCCCGGGTCAGCGCATCACGGCGGCTGGTCTTGACCCGTTCTCCAGGCCGCTTCGGCCCGCGGGCTGCTGATCCGACGCGGCCTTGCCGACGGTGAACTCTCCTACTTCACCACATAATGTCCCGAGGGCACCTCGATCGAGAGCCTCGTTCGTGTTGAAGGAACGCGATGGCGTGTCGAAGAAGATTTTGAGACGACAAAGGGCGAGCTCGGTCTCGACCACAATGAAAGTCGCTCTTGGCACGGCTGGCACCGGCATGTCTGCCTGGTCATGCTGGCTTACGCCGTCATGACCACCGTCCGATCCCAGGTGAACGCGATGATGCCAAAAAAACGAAATCGACGCGCCTCCGCTGGTCGGTCCAGGAAATCCGACGCCTCATCTTAAAGCTTGCGCAGCGCCGGATCCCAATCGTTCGCGTCCTCGCATGGTCCACATTCGACGCGCCCATCAAGCCGCAGCTCGAAAGGCGCATCTCAAATCAAAAAACGCACTGTAGTGCTAGCACGCACCCTCGTCAAACACGACGCGCACCATATTCCGCGAGCGGCACAGCGATTGCTAGGAACGCGGAGCAAAGAGGCTTGTGGCCGCGGTCACCCTGATTGCCGCGCGGCACAAACCCGAATTGCGGCCACGTCTTGGTGTTCCGCAGGTAAGCGCATGGATAGAGTGAAGCTTCTGGCGCGGGACGCAGCGGTATGCTGCGGGCGACAAAGCGGTTGCGCCAGGGGCACTTCGCCTGACCGCCGATCCACGACGGCGTGGTGCATCTAAGTGCGACTCAGCTCGCGATTCTGCTCGACGGTCTTGAGTGGCCGCGGGTCTCACCCAAGCCTGTGAAGAAGTCGACCATTGTTGGCTGAGAGGTAAAGATTTCGCTAGAGGTTCTTGCGCTTGTATTGTCTGGTCATGGCGATTTGCCCCGACGCTCTCCCGACCGATCCAGAGGCTCTGACCGAGATGGTGCTCACGTTTGACGCCGAGAACGAGAAGCTGCGCGTGCGATGCAGACGCTCAAGGACAATCTTCGGGAAGCGCTCGGAGCGGCTTGCCACCGAAGCCGGCCGTGAATTGGGAGAGCAGCGTCGAACCGGTATCGACAATGACGGCGAGCCTTGACGGTTGAGGAGATCACGTTGCTCACGTTCGACGGCAAAGGCCGTCTTTCCGAACAAGCCGAACGGGATCAGCACAAAGCCTGCAAGGGTCGTTTATTTACCAAGCGGCTACCGACGGTGCGGCCAAAAGCAAGACGCACAACTCGCCTCGGCGAGAGCCAACTGGCAATCGGCTTTGCGGTCGGCGGTGAGCTCCTGGTGGCTCCGTGACCGTAGCGACAAAGGTGTGATCGATGCAAGTCATTGCGGACATCGAGTGGCGCGAGAGGTCTGTTGCGGGCCCGATCGGGCTCATCGGCTTCAATTGGCGGATACGAACATTGCGATTCGCACCGTGCCGATCGACGACGACCTCGCTGTGTTTCATGCAGGGTAGCGGGATAACGGCGATGTCGAATCCTGAGGCCGAATACCACGAGACGCTCGCCAAGGCGCGGCGAACCTTTGGTCCTTTCGCACCTAAACATCTGGTGCATCTTGATTGTCATCATCGACAACTACGGCTCCTTCGCCTTCAACATTTTTCACTATTTCCTCAAGCTTGGTGAGGCAAGGGAAGTGGTCCGGAACGGCGCGGTCAGCGTCACCGATCTTGTTGACCTCAAGCCGCGCGTGGTCGTGACGGTACCTGCACGCCATGGAGGCCGGATACCACCGCCGCTGTCCACGAACTTTCAGGTCGCGTCCCATTTCCTCGGGATCCGCCTCGGGTACCGATGTATGGGAGCGCTTTCGGCGACAGCGTGGCGCGCGCGTCCTCCGATGCACGGCCGGCCTTCGTGCGTAACGCACGATTGCCAAGGGCTGTTCAAGGAACTCCCGCCTCCATTTCGCGTCGAGTGCTACCATTGTCTGGTCGTCGAACTCGATGAGCCATCCGCACCGCATCTCTCGGTCACAGCGCGTTCCGAAGAACATGGCCCATAGAACATCGTTATCAACCAACTTATGACGTGCAGTTCCATCCGGACTCGATATTACCCAACGAGGCCACGCGCTACTTCCGCAGCTTCTTGCAACTCGCAAAAGCCTTTGGGAGCACGAGGATCGAAGACATGGCGCAAAACTGTGGAACCAGACTGTGAGCCGCTGACAGTTTTGATCGATGCAAAGTGCGAAGCAAGCCACTCGCTGATTGAGGGGACCATGGCGAAACTCTAGGCGGAAGATGCCGTCTTCCTGCTTTCGCCGCATTTGAATCCGAAGGTTTTCATCCGCGGAACTCCAAGCTTGCATGGCTTCGCTGATCGAACGGTAACTATGCGGCCCGAGGTCCCGGCTTCTGTATGAGCCCGACCAACAAATTAATTACCTCGCACGGTCGATCGAGATGTTGGCAAGCGCCGATGAGCAGGCACGCAGCGCGTTCATCACAGACATATGCGATCATTCAGACTTTCGTCGATCGGCTGGCCGAAAGCGTAGACCGACACGCTGCTCAACAAAGCATGGCTTATATCACCGCGGCGCTGAACTTGTCGTGTTTCGCATATCTTGCGCTACCAAACAGGCCGCGCACTTCCCCCACTTTAATTTCGACGTATCCATCCTCCTGGACAGCTCTCTATTTGCGGCGCAAGTACGAATCGATCGATCCTGTTGTACGTCGGGCAATCCGCCAGACTGAACCCTTTCGATGGGGACTCGGATACGAACAGCGAGATCGGTCGGAGTCCGAGCGTGAGCTATTCGAAGAAGCTGCGGGATTTGGCATTCGTTGCGGACTCACATTTCCAATCCACGATAATGGAGGTGCGATCGCCGCACTGAGCTTTGCTACCGACGAGCGCCGGGCCAATTTTGAGCGCTCGATAATCGAACACGCCCAGAATCTGCGACTAATCGCAATGTTTTTCCACGCACATGCAAGGCGCCTCTTGGCGACGGATCGCGTCGTCGGTGGGGTGGTGTTATCTCCTCGCGAGTTCGAATGCCTCGAATGGTCTTCTCGCGGCAAATCTGCCGGAGAGATCGGGATTATTCTTGGCATCTCTCAGCGGACCGCTGGCTTTCATCTGGATAACGCCCGAGCGAAGCTCGGTGTTCGCTCGCTTCGGCAAGCCGTCGCGCTTTTAGCCAAATCTCGAAGTTAGACCCATGCCTCACAATAAATGTAACCGGTATGAGCTTCCACGTCTGCAGTGATCAGCGCGCACGCGCGTAGCGGGTCGGCACCCACTATTGGCGCATGACCTCGACGACGTCAGTAATGTCGGTATGGGCATTGCGCAGGAATCCCTCGGTGTCGCGGCCTGGCCTTGGCGCTCCAAGCAGTGGATGTCCTTGATTGTCGACGCAATGCAGCAGGATGGGCAGGAGCGTGATTTATGTTGCGGATGTCGAGCAGCGGGGCCCAGGCCGCTAGTCTCAGCCGCATGGCGGCATAGAATCCCTGGCACCTTTCGTTCGCGAGTGTCACAGCATCTCGACCATGCCACGTTTCCAGTCCCCGCCACCTCGAACGCAGTGTGCGGATTTCCCGCTCTGCGCTCTCCTGTCTGTTTCACCTCAAGGGTTATGGGACCTATCCTGCTGGCACGACTTTCAGCACACATGCCGAACCCGATAGCCGTTGAACAGCTTCAAGTTTCGTACCGCCATTGCCTACTCCACCGCATCCAGCCGAAGCCCTTTCGTCTCCGAGCTCGCATCATATGGCGCCGAACCTTCTTCTCTACCCAGCCTTGAAGCTAAAGCACTCACCGGAGTTTCCAACCGCGAAGTAATTCACCCAACCGCGTAGCACCGGGTTGATCAGCGTGATCAGCTGACCGACTGGTTACGATTGTCGGCGGCGGAACATATCCTTGAGTTTCCGCAGCAGCGCCGTGCGCTTCTTGAGATTTGGCGTGTAGCTTGGACGCCAAAGCCCGCGACGACTGCGCGCACGTCGGAAGTCAAAGCCGAGGAAGCCGAAGTTTTCGCCGTAGCCGAGGTCCACGGTTCGACTCTTCTCTTCGTTGATCTCAACTTGTAGAGCGGCCAGTTCCTCCCGGAGGCGCCTCTCAACCTCCGGTAGCAACCAGCCCTGTGGGCCAACAGCTTGGGGGGCGGCAAGCAATGTCCGGTACCCAGTGCTCTGCCCGTCTTCGATGTCGCCGCAGACGTTTGTATTTCGACATCGCCCATTGCGCGAGACATTGGTCGAGATGGCGTAGTGTCGCTCACCAGCGCCGATAGCGTGTGCACCGACTCGCGAAAGTCGACCGGCTGTGCCGCCAGCACGACCTTGAGGTCAGACCGTAATGCAATCAACGGATACGCCGAAGCGCCGATAGCACTGTCGAAAAGCGTCGCCAGTTCCACTCCGGGCTCGACCCGGACGTGTGCCCCGCCCACCTCGATCTCGATCATCCCGCCAAGCTTGCCTGGGGGCGATGCGATCTGCGGCAGCACCTTATGCGCGGACGCTAACCGGTCCGGCTCGTCTGCCGTCGCCGGACCGCTCTCGGAAGCGATCCGAACCGGCACGAAGCCTGGCGCCTGAAGGCTCGCTGCCGTCTCGAACCTGCGCCGCCACACCGTCAGCAGCCCACCGACAACGCCGTGGCGCCGAGCGACCTCGGAAATATTGGCCCCTTCCTCGAAGCTCTCCGCCACGATCCGGCCTTCTCTTCCGCTGTCCAGTGCCGTCACCGACGCTGTCAAAGCCATCCGGAACTGCCCCTTTGCGTCGTGAAGAACTGCCCCCACCATCGGGTTCATGATGTCGGTTGAAGATTGGCTCCGCCGCTGACGGGACGGAGGGAGGCGGAGCCGACCGGAGGGCGTATCGGGCGGGCGAGCGCCGAGCCGTCAGCGGCGGGCGGCTTGATGAGGCGCTCTTTCGCTTGGCGCGGAGCCGGTAGCTGTTGCCGCGGATGGTCAGCACGTGGCTGTGGTGCAAGAGCCGGTCGAGGATCGCGGTGGCGACCACCGGATCGGCGAACACGGTGCCCCATTCGGCAACGCTGCGGTTCGACGTGATCGACATGGCGCCGGTTTCGTAGCGGCGGCTGACCAGCTGGAAGAACAGATGCGCCGCATCGGGCTCCAGCGGCAGGTAGCCGAGTTCGTCGACGATCAGCAGCTTTGGCTTCGCCAGCGCGAGCAGTTTCTCGTCCAGGCGCCGCTCACCATGCGCCTTGGCGAGGCCAGCGACCAGCGTCGTCGCCGTGGTGAACTGCACCGGGTAACCGGCCAGGATCGCCTCTCGCCCGAGCGCGATCGACAAGTGCGTCTTACCGACGCCTGGCGGGCCGAGCAGCAGCACGTTCTCGCCGTTGGCGATCCAACGTGACGCGGCCAGGTCGCGGATCTGCTTCGGATCGATCGACGGCTGCGCCTCGAAGTCGAAGCCCGCAAGCTCCTTCACGGCCGCGAAGTGTGCGAGTTCCAGCGCCATCTCGATGCGGCGATGATCCTTGCGCGCGATCTCGCGCTCGCACAGCAGGATCAGCGTCCCACGCCCCGATAGGTTCGCGCGCGCCGCCTCATCGAGCAGGTTGTCGAGCTGGTCGCGGATGCCGAATAGCTGCAATCGCGCCAGCATGGCGTCGAGCCGATCGATTGGTGCTTCGGTAGCCTTCTTTGTGCGCGCCATCAGAAGCTCCCTCCGATCGCTGCTTCGTATTCGGCAAGAGGACGCAATAACGAGGGCAGTGGAGAAGGCGCTGGCACTGTCGGTGTCGCGATTACCGGTCGGCAGACCGCGCCATTGCGGCCGGCAACCCCGTCTAGGTGGGCGGAATCGACGATCCGCAGCCGGCGACCTTCCGATTGCCTGTGGACCGCAACCTCGCGCATGCCGTGGCGGATGCGCACCTCGCCGGCCACAACGGTCTCCGCCACGCGCTCGCCGATCAGCCGCCACGGCACCGAGTAGCTGTTCGTGTCGATCTCGACGGCACAATCGTTGCCGACGACGCGGGTCAGTTCGCGCAACGATCCGAACGAGGGCAGCCCGCCGAGCGGCTTCAACCGGTGTGCCTCGTCACGCACAAAGCGAGCGATCGGCGCCTCGCCGGTGGTGCCATGGATACGCACGTTCGCCACCTCACGCTCCCACTCGGCGAGATGCACCTCAAATGCCTCCCAGCTCGCGAAGGAATGCCCCGCGATCGCGTTCTTCTTCACGTAGCCAACGCCATTCTCCGTCTTGCCCTTCGTGCGCGCCCGATACGGCGCGCAGGCGCGAGGACGGAAGCCCCAATGCTTTGCAAACGCGATGAGCTTGTCGTTGAACTGAACCGATCGGCTCACCGCGTCGTGGCGCACCACGAGCGCGCGTGGATTGTCCATCAGCACTTCCTCCGGCACGCCGCCGAAGGTCGTCGTGAATGCGCTCTCGAGCCCGGCGAACCAGTGCTCTTGCTTCTCGCCCCGGAACGCACGGACATGCAGCCGCCGCGAATGCCCGAGCGTCGCCACGAACACGAATGCCTTGATCTTTACCCCGCCGATCTCGACCAGACGCTCCCCGAAGTCGATCTGCAGCTGTCGGCCTGGGGACGTCTCGAACCGCGTCGTCGCCAGCGCCTCCGCCTTCAGCGCCTGGCGATAGGGCTGCACGGCGCGTTGCAGCGTTCGCCGGCTGATTGCCACCCCTTTCTCGGCCAACAGGTCCTGGCGCACCACATCCGCATTGCCGCGATGCCGAATGAACCTCTCGCGCAGCCAGCCTTCAAGGCCATCGAGCCGCTTCGCCCGGTCAGGCGACTTGAACGGCTTCACCCCGCCCGCCGCCACGTAGTCCTTCACCGTGTGATGGCTGCAGCCCAGCTGCCGCGCAATCCGCTTCAGACCCCACCCGCACGCCCTCAGGCGCAACATCTCCGCCACGTCATCCGGCGTCTTCATCACCTGCCCCCGTGGATCACTCCACGACGAGCCTTCCGTGATTCGTTCCTCGTTCATTCGCTCTCTCCTCGGCTATCCAAGGAGGGGCAATTCCTCGTGACGCCGAGGGGGCAGTTTTCCATGGCGCGCGACACCGACGCCGCCCTGTGATCACCTCGATCCGACGATAGGAGCCGCCTTCCTGCGTGGTATCAAGCATGGCTTCATGCATGGCATCTGCTACATTCCACCTCCAAAAGACAGTTCATACCCCGCTGTATTGCAGCTCATTCGCGCGATGCCCAGGTGGGGCTCATACCGGTTACCAATAAACACCTGTGCGATTGCACAGGATGCGGTTGCCTTGGCTTCCTGCTTGATTTGCCGAATCAAAGCAGGGAAGCAGGAATGATCCAGCTCATTACGCCACCGTACTACGGCGAGTTTATCGACGATCTTGCCGAGATGCACCGGCTGCGCTATCGCGTTTTCAAACAGCGCCTGGATTGGAATGTCGAGGTCAGCGGCGATATGGAGGTCGACGAATTTGACGTCTTGAGGCCAGTTCATCTGCTGCTTCGCTCGACGGATGGGAGGATTCAGGGGTGCGTCCGCCTTCTGCCGTCGACTGGCCCAACCATGCTTAGAGAGATTTTCCCAATTCTTCTGGACGGACAACGTGCGCCACGAAGCGCTCAGGTGTGGGAAAGCAGCCGCTTCGCTCTCGATGTTCGTTCTGATGCACCGAAAGCGGCCGGTGGACTTGCTGCCGCCACCTACGAGCTCTTTGCGGGTATGATCGAATTTGGTCTCTCCACTGGATTGACAGAAATCGTGACCGTCACCGATGCTCGCATGGACCGCATTCTTCGGCGTGCAGGATGGCCGCTTCGTTCGATCGGAAAACCTCGACCGCTCGGAAATACGATCGCGCTAGCGGGCTATCTCGAGGTATCCACCGATGCTTTGGAGCGCATCCGCAAGGCTGGGCGCATCTCAGGTCCGGTGCTCTGGGCCCCAGTCATCCAAGCTGCCGCTTAGGCCTTCGGAAGCAGGTACAAGTCTCAATCGCTACTTGGGCGGCAGCCCCGCTCGATAAAGCCTTAAGATGCACAATTTCCATCGTCGACGGCCTTCCCTTCAGGCCAGCAAAGCTCTCGATCTGAAACACCTGAGATCGGCGGTTGCCGCGGCCGATTGCGGCAGTTTTCGTCAAGCTGCGGAGATGCTGAGGTCGCAACAATCGAGCCTCAGCCGTAGAATTAGCGAGATTGAACACCACTTGGGCATTGCTATTTTTGAGCGCGGTAGTGGCGGTGTGCGCCCGACGCGGGCCGGCCGCAGCGTTCTCCGGCTAGCAAGGACCATTGTGGAAGAATTCGACTCACTTATCGCAACCGCGAGGTCTGTTCAGAACAGCGAAACCGGCCGTCTGAGTGTCGGCTTCTGCACCTCGCTTTCGGCAGGCAATCTGCAAGGCTCGCTGCTCGAGTTCAAGCGGCGATTCCCGCAGATCGAACTTGCGACGGCGGAACGATCGCGAGCGCGTCTGGCGGCGGCGCTTCGCAACGGCGTGCTCGACGTCCTGATCGTGACAGGGAGCCTGCCATTGTCGGACGCCGAGTCCTTACTGCTGTGGAGCGAACGCGTCCTGGTTGCCTTCCCCCAAGACCATCCCCTCAGTTCGCGAGAGCCTGTCTACTGGACTGACCTGCGAGGGCAGACGGTGCTGCTGAGCCATTACGATCCCGGAAAGGAGTTTGAAGATCTCCTGGTTTCCAAGCTCGTCTCGCCTGAAGATCGTCCCAAAATCGAGCGCCACGACGTCAGCCGCGGCATCATCAAGAGCCTGATCAGCATGCGGGCCGGCATAAGCCTCGTGCTCGAATCTGACATGGGGGCTAACTTCGCCGGCCTGACCTACCGAGAGCTGCGCGACGGCACGGGCCCCAGCCGGTTCGACTTTTCGGCCTATTGGCGAGCCGACAACCAAAACCCGGCGTTGGCCGCCTTCCTCCAGTTGCTCTCTGAGCGCTATTCCTCGCCTCCGCTCGGACATTGACGTGTCCATCGAGCCTTCTGGAAGACTTCTGTCCGCTGCGGTGAACAGCACCACATCGGTGCAGCATCAGTTTGGCTGGATCCTGGATCGGCTGCCCCGTTTCCAGCCAGGATTTTAGCGTAGTCTACAAGATTCCGGTGGACGCTCGCCGGCAATTTCGTGTGTCGTTTTGGTCTGCTTATCGTCCTCGATCGCATCGAGTTTAAGCTTGGCGGTCTCATCCTCTGTACGGCTCAAGCACCAAGTCGCGATTCACGTCACGTCGCATCGGAAATCCCGGACGCATCGTCAATGTCGGCTGAATGTTGAGATTGCGGCAGACCGCCTGCTGGCCCGTTTTATCGACTGATACCAATCCGCTGAGGTGCTGACTCACGACGGGCATTCCCAAATCAGAGGATCGATGATTCAACATGGCAACTGGAGGGAGTTGCCATGGGCCAGCCGATTGCGGTTCGAACGGATTTTTCAGCGGTTGAGCTTCGCCGGCTCGCTTGGCGGTCGAAGGACAGCGATCAGGTCCGGCCTTCTGGCGATCGCTGCGGTGCTCGATGGCGCATCGCGGGCGGAGGCCGCCAAGGTTGGCGGGATGGACCGGCAGACGCTTCGTGACTGGGTGATCCGATTCAACAAGCAAGGGCCCGATGGTCTGATCAATGTTCCCGCGCCAGGCGCGCCGGCGAAGCTCAACACGGAGCACCGGGCGTTTCTGGCGCGGATCGTGGACGAAGGGCCGACCCCGCCCATCCACGGCGTGGTGCGCTGGCGGGCCTGTGACCTGATCATGCGGCTGCATGAGGAGTTCGGCATCTCGGTGTCAGACGATACGGTCTATCGAGCCCTCAAGGACCTCGGCTTCTCACACGTCAGCGCCCGGCCGAGAGCGTACAAGCAGGATCCCGCGGCGATCGAGGCATTAAAAAAACTTCCACGCTCGCGTGGAGGAAATCCGCAGCAGCCTTGCGCCGGACACGCCGGTAGAGGTGTGGTTTCAGGATGAGATGCGGGTGGGGCAGAAGAACAAGCTCACCTATCGCTGGGCTAGAAAGGGATCGCGGCCGCGGGCGGCTCCCGACCAGCGCACGCAATCGACCTACCTGTTCGGCGCCGTGTGCCCGGAGCTCGGAACCGGCGCGGCACTGGTTCTGCCCCTCTGCAACAGCGAGGCCATGCAGCTTCATCTCAACGAGATCGCAAGCAAGGTCAGCCATAGCGCCCACGCCATCGTCATTCTCGATCAGGCCGGCTGGCACGGAGCGAAGGAGCTGAAGATCCCGCACAACATCTCGCTGATGCCGTTGCCGCCGCGTTCGCCCGAGCTGCACAGCCAGGAGAATATCTGGCAGTTCATGCGCCAAAATTGGCTGTCAAACCGCGTCTTCAAATCCTATGAGAACATCGTCGATCACTGCTGTTACGCCTGGAACACTCTCATCGATCAGCCGTGGAAGACCATGTCAATCGCGCTCCGCGATTGGGCCTATATCGGTCGATCAATTTGAGGATTGGTATGAATCCCCTGCCCCACGTAGCGCAGCGATGACGTCGCTGGTGGCGTTGCCAACGTCCGCCCCCCGAATTCACCTCGATGCCGACGGCGAGCAGCGTCGAAGGGGCCGCCGCCCTCAACAATTCTTTCCAATGGTTTGTCGACCTGCCCCTCAAGACTAGAGTAACCCGCGGCGTCCGCTCCAGGCTGCCGCTCGATCGAACCGCCATTCGGCATGATGGAGGCGTCCAGACCAGGAGTACGCACGACTGGCCAATTGCGATCTGGCTGTCGTACGTGCCAATCAGCCGGCTTCCTTGCGGAGGCACGGCTTTGACCCGGATGTGATGGTTCCCGCGGAAGTCGACTGGTACAAGGCGTTTTGACTTTGCCGGTTAAAAGAGCGGGTAGGCCATCAATCTTAGGGGTCACGGCTGTCAGATCGCCGGAAGGGCACTGAACAGATCGAGCTGGCTGCGCTCTGAGTAGCGCCTTCTATGCGATGGGTTGTCATCCGACTGTATACCGAATAGGTGTTTGGCGTTTGGCTGGCAACACCAATCCTGCGCCGGTATCGCTCGTCGACGTCTTGGCTCCGCGGTCAACCCGCGCTGTGAGATCTTCAAGCGCACAGACGACGCGGTCGCTCAGCTCGCTGGTATGTCGGGCGCGTGCCATAGGTGCGGTGTTTTTCGAGTGTGTGCCTAGGACAGGCCGAGAAAGCGCGCAGCTTCGGGCGTGGTAGGTATCGCGGTGGCACGCCGGCGTTCGGATCGGACATATTCGGGCCCCGCGTCACCGTCTGGAGCGCGGCCGCGTTGGGGCTCGCGTCGCCGGTCACGATGGCGGAGTAGTCTCGCTCAGAGCATACATGCAGATATAATTTTCGGTACCCTGGCCCTATTCCTTGCGAGATGTTGGGCGAAGCAATGCGCGATAGCCACCGCGCACCAGCGCACGGCCAGCCTGCACCAGGCGGATCGTTCGGCTACGAATGTCATGGGTCTTCCAACCACGTTCAGGGATGCGTTGTCTGCCAAACAACACTTCGGCGATGACGCGATAAGATGCGCCATCCGTGTGCCCATCCAGCGCTCGCAGCGCCAACGCGAGCCTTTCCCGCTGCTGTGCCGAAAGCCGATGATGCGTAGATCCCGCCGGGCGACCGTTAATGGCGCGCCACAGCCGATGTGAAGCATAAGCGCGAATTTCGTAATCCGCATCGTACGGCAGTTCGGCGGAGTAGAGAGCCCCGAATTGGGGCGCCTGTTTCAGCCAAAGGTGATGTTGCACTCCCTGAATGCACAATACGGCATGCCAACCGTCGGACGCCCGCTTGATACTGCCCGATGCAAGATCAGCAAGAGGTAGCGCTGTGCCGATGACCTGCGAGGCAGACACCCTCCGCACGACTGGCACCACGCTCGGCAAAGCCTCGGGTGCCCAGAAGATGGTTTGCTCGAAGAAGGACCCCTGGGGGTCATGAGCGAAAGCAGATCCCCCACCTCCTTCGGAATTCGGCGCCCACGTCCCCGCCTTTCGTGCGAACCTCCCGATAAGCAATCCGGTAGTTTAAACTTCGCCTGAGCGATTCCCAAGCAAAGTTTGCCCTGTCCCCTGCTTTGATCGCGCGCTGATATGGCTCCGGTGAGCGCCAGTCGAACTCCGACATGCAACTGATCCCCAAATAAATTGCGACGCAAGGTCTATGAAGCCGTGGGTTGTGAGGCAAGTCGCTAATGTCGCATCGCGTGATGCGCAGGAACGATCACTTCGGAATAGAAGAAACCCATTCTCGATCTGCGATCTCAGATGACAAACGTTTGCTATTTGGAGGCTGCGCCGCGTAACAAATGACGGTAACCATGGTCCGCCATCCAATTGGCTCGTGCCAGGTGAGTATCAAATGCATTGCGGGCGCGCGCCGGTTCATGATCTGGATCGATACGCAACACGATGCGAGCGACTTCCTTCCAGTCGGCGCCCTCGGCCGCGGCATCAAGAAGGCGCCAATAGGTCGCTAGATGTTGTTCATCGTAGATCGTAAGCACTGGAGCACCCGGAGCCGAATCGGCGACGTCAGGATCGAGTGGCAGCGTCTGCATGGTTCTTACCATCAACTTGGTTGCTCAACTTGCTCATTCTCCGCAAGGACTGCCACACGACTGCCGTAATATTGCAAGCCTAGGCATAAACCTCGCAGAATGACTTGTCGCGGACGTATTGCCTCGAGAAGCGTCCCAGATCCCAATTGGTCTCGCTTGGCAAATACATACTATAGGAGATAAACATCATAGTGTGTAAAGACGCAACTTGCGCAGATGGACATGCGCAAGTTGGTAGGCCGGAATTTCTCCAGGCTGCGGAAGCAGAAGGGCTTCACGCAGGAGATATTCGCCGAGGCCTCTGGCTTTACTCAACAGTATATCAGCGGCCTGGAGAATGGCCGGCGCAATCCGACCGTGGTGACGTTGTTCGAACTCGCAAGCACGTTAGGCGTCAGCCACGTCGACCTTATCCTGCCTGATGAAGAATTTTTCAGGCGCCCCAGAGCCCCAAAGCCAAAATCATAGACCCCGCGTTAAATTCGGATCACCGGGTTTGCAGCGCGCTGCCTTTGGCGCCAGCTCAAAAAGAGCCCGTCCCCGAGCAGATCGGGGTAGGGCTTGACCGTAATGCCGAGGATGCCGAGGACCATCTGCGGATCAGGAAGCTGTAGTGGCTGTTGACCATAAGATAGCCGAGAGCGGCTTTCGCGCCGACCATCTCGGAGGCAACGAGCACCAGCATGGCGGACGCGCTGAAGGCGAATACCGACAAGAGTGAGCAGAAGCGCAGCCGGAGGCCCCCCCTTGCAGAAGAGTTGCTGCGGCGTCGCTCCCATGGTCTGCGCAAACTTGATCAAGAACGTTGTGGGTGGCGTAGTTGCCAACGACGAGATGGATATCCAGTTGGGCCGGCACATTAGCTTCAACTCGCACCCCACATGGCTCCTGTCTACACTTCAGACCCCGCGTTGCCGCGACGCCCGCAAGACTCGGTTGCGGCTTGCCTGGTTCGGCTTTGGCCGGATGGGACTTCCACCCACAAGAAGCCATCAGCTTGGCATGACTCCCAGACAGTGGTGTAGCTGGTAGCAAAGGCGAACGCATGGAGAGAGGAGAAATCACTCTGGATGAAGCCGCCGCTGCGTTGAAGGTCAGCCCATCGACGGTTCGCCGCCTGATCGCGGAGCGAAGCTTGCCCGCACACCAGCTGTAAAGGCGCACCCTGGATGATCAAAGCGCTTGATCTGGAGCACCCTGAGGTCAATAAGGCCGCAAAAGAGCGGCGCTTCCGGCGCCCGTCGTCTGGCGATCTCCGCCAAAGAGAGCTTGAACTATAATGGCATAGCGAGGTGGGCAGTATGAATCGGACTCGAGCGGTCCGAGCAGATGCACCGCCTCGGCGCGATCGATGAACCTACAGCTCAGCGAGCGCCATGATGCGGTTCCTGTCGAGCGAGGGTTGGAACGAGAAGTCGAAGCCGTCAAGGATCTTGACTGCCGACAGGCGCGCCATCTGCAAGGCCATTTTGACGCGCCGGTTCTCGCGCAGGGAGAGCTCCTCGGCGAGCAGCATGTCGGGCGCTTCGACCGTGGTTGTCTCGCCGCGTTCGATTCCGCGCAGCGTGACGTCGAAGATTTCGAGCGCGCGCGGCATCTTCAGGCCGACAAGATTGCGTTTGACCGATCGACGACGGCCGGCGCGGCACCGGTCGGTTTGCCGCCCACGCAGATCGTGCCTTCGTGCGACACGCGGCGTTCGAGCCGGAAAACCGCCTGATAGGGCACAAGCGGCAAGGGCTTGAGGGCGTCCCTTTCCGCGGCGAAGGCTTCGTTGACGACGCGCCGGGTCGTCGCATGCACACGCGGATTGGCGACGGTGTCGAGCCAATGCCGCAGCTGACTGTTCAGATCTTTAAGATTGCGGAAGGTGCCGGCGAGGAAGAAGTCCTCCCGGATATAGCGGAACGGCCGCTCAACCCTGCCTTTGGTCTTCGCCCTATAGGGCCGACAGGCACGCGGCTGGAAGCCGTAATGGCGGACGAGATCGGGGAGAGCACGATTGTAAATCACGAGCCCGTCCACATCCTCACCAAGGACGGCGGTCTTCATGCGGTCGTATAGGATCTCGCACGGCACGCCGCCGATCGTCTCCAGCGCGGCGATGTGGCAGCGCAGGACCATCCGCAAATCCTGGTGCAGGACAAAGCGCACCAGATCAGCCGGGAGTGGCCGAGCACCATCGAGAACAGAAGTCGGCTTTGGAATGATCACTGAACCGATCGGGGGCCGCTTGACCGCGCTCGCCACTCATCCGCGATGTGCGAGCTTGTGCTCTAGCCATTCGAAGATGCAGTCGTCGTAAGAAACGAAGTTTTCGATCTCCCCCGCGGGGCTCCGGATCATTCGCGGTATGGCCAACTCGATGTCGATGCGAGCGGCCACGCAGTCAGCTTGAAGTTTGATCGCCTCCGACACGCTGACAATGCCGCGGCCACCGGCAACCACGAGAACTGGGCATCTCAACTGGCGTACCAATCGCGAGCGAAGCCTCGACACTACGTCTTCATCGATGACATCTGCAGCCTTTGTCATCCAGCCTACAGATGCCAGCATTCGCGCCCAATTCCAAAGGCCACCGTCGCAAACGGCCGCAGCAACGCGGCTGTCAGATGCCGCGAAATCAGTTGCTAGAGCAGCCGACAAGCCTTCCCCGTAGACACCAACTCGAGTGGCATCCGTGTCGGGCTGAGCCGACACATAGTCCAAACAGCAAGACAGCAACATGTCCGGTTGGACGCCCAAGCGAGTTGAGACGTCGTCATGAGAAATAACCAGAATAGACATGCCGCGACCAGTCACGGCTGGCAGCAGTCTCCCGAGCAGCCTAACTCCAGTTTCTTGTTCGCCACTGATGCAAATGACCGCTGGCGCGCATATCTCTGGATTACCGGCGGACAAATAGTAGGCTGGAAACTCAATTTGATCGTCGCACGCAATTTGCACCCTCTCGAGCTTCTGCCGCAGAGACAATCCGAACCTCTGAATATCGGTCGCGACTCTTGCCGAAATGTCTCCACTTTTCGGATCGTCATCATCAACTAGGCGCCGGGCCATTTCAAAGGCAGTTAAACCACAAAGCCAAGCTTCGGTCGCCACATCGAAGGCCATCTCCTTAAGGCTCCGCTCAGCACGGAGGCACTGAGCGTCTCCAATTTCAGTCCATCTTGCGCCCCAGTTCTGCCGGTCTGTCGAGCCACAGGAGATTTCAGCAGCTAAATTGTCCAAGAATATCGCGACGTCTCGCCGCATGGACGCAAGATTCGCCCTCACATGGGGCCACTTAGGGCTCTCCATTTTCACAAGAATCCTCCAAACTGCTTACAGCTCAGATTGAGCGCGCAACCGTTACGGAAGAAACCGAGCCGCCGCGCCGAAACCATGAAGCACAGTACCTTGCCAAATCTGCTAGCTCGCCGGCTCCGGCGACAAGCATGCGGATTGAGACGAGGCATAAGCGCTTGAGACTAGCTTGTAACAACAGCATGCCTTTTGCTCGAGGGATTCGCGCTCGTCGATCTGCAGGACGCCGCGCGTCTTGCGAATCACGCCTTGTTCTTCGAGTCGGATCAGCGTTTCCGTAACGCCGGCGCGGCGCAATCCCAGGACAGAGGAAAGGTAATCATGGGTAACCGGCAGCACGCGAGCATCCACAGCATCACTCGCTAGGCACAGCCAGCTGGCGAGCCGCTGCTCGCGATCGTGCCGAACTCCGCACAATCCTGCCTGGATGCATTGAAACGTCAGCGCCTGAAGGTACTCAAAGAGACGCTCCCGGATCCCCGGTCGCTCCTTCATCACCCGACGCAAATCCTCAACCCGGATCCTGTGCGCGCTTCCGCGGAAGAGCACTACAGTTTGATGGTTGGAAGAATGTCCGCCCCAGAGGAACGACATGCCGATCACACCGCGATATCCTATGACGGCCGTTTCAAGCATGCTTCCCGCCGCGACAATCCTTAGCGAGACGAGGCCCGATTCCATGAAATAGACGTGCTCGACAGGCCTTTTCGGCTCTTGCAGAATCATACGTTCTCTCAGGACGATCGGCTCAAGGAACTGCCCAATAGCCGAGAGATCTTGCAGAGGAATTTTTGCAAGAATCGCGTTTTTGACGAAGGATTGCCTATCAGGACACACAGTAGCAGGCCGGCGAAGCATTTGATGTGTGCCGGGCACCGGCTTGAGAGGTGCATTTCCGGAACTGTCAAGCGCTTCCAAGACAGCAGGCACGAGGTCAGTCATAGTGCGGTCCGTCCCCTAGCATCTGAAATTTCTGCGGGCCCGACCCCGTGACTGTAACGACGATTTGATTTTGATTAAATGCAATGAGCCTCGTGTCGACGCTCGAATCCCGCTTTCAGGAACCCCTTTTCGACGGATTGCGACCTATTCGTCCGGCGACGCTTTCAATTGCCCGGAAATTCTCTTCGAACTAAACCATGGCACCCAGCGTGATGCGGCACAGCCCGCGCCCGCATGACCGCGTTGCCGGGCGCCAGGTCGCTGGTGCGGCCGAGATATCTGTGCCTAGTCACCACGATCCGCCCGCTCAGCGAGACCAGCCCCTCGTCTCCTCAATGAGTGACATCTATCATCGCATGCACCGCATCCTCCCCTATGTTGAGTGTCAGCGAAATTCGCAAAAGGACTGCGCCCCGGCGGCACAGTTGGCCGCCAAATTCCAGGGCCGTTGCGGCCAGCCGTGCAGACGCGATCGGCTCGGGACGTTCCGCGGAATCAATGACCGGCACACCCTCGACCTCGTTCCACAGGTTGATCGGGATGCTTCCGGGCACTTTCGAGATTGGCAAGCAGCACGAGCATGCCGAGCCGATCCTAGATGCGCTCCCCCAGCCCGACAATCCCGCCGCTGCGCACGATGATGCTGGCATGCCGGACACCAAGCGTCGATGTGGTCCTGCAGTGCGCGGCGGCCGATGATCTTGGCGCTGAGCTCAAGCAAGGTGTCGACAATCGCGATCGACGATAGATGGCAAGTGCGACCTCGATCGCAATCTCGTCGACCTCTCAACGTTGTTCCCCTCTCGCCGAATTTGAGCAGCCGGCAACGTTATTCTGCATATATGATGATCGTGATGAACTGAATGCGGTCATCCAGCAGCTTTTCCGGACCGTGAAGAACGCCGCCCGAGAATGTGAAGGCATCGCCCGGCTCAACGAGAAACGTTCTGTCGCCAAAGCGATACTCCATGCGGCCGCTCAGCATGTAGATGAATTCAGTGCCAGGATGCTGAAACCGCGGATAACTCTCGCTCTTCTTATCCATGTTGATGAGGAAGGGTTCGAAGAGCTTCCGCGGCCCCTTGTGATATGAGAGCAAGCGATAGGTGTGCCCGTGCTTGGTCCCTGAGCGAACGACCTCCATTTGGTCAGAGGCCTTGATCAGTTGAGCCTCGCCGCTTGCTTGCTCGACCTCACTAAACAAGGTCGGAAGGTCTGTTCCTAGGACCGCACAGATACGCTCGAGCAGCATAAGGCTGGCGGTCGACTGCCCAGTTTCAAAGCGGCTGAGCATTGGGACCGAAATGCTTACGGCCGAAGCAACATCGCTGAGCGTAAGCCCCCGCTCGACCCTGGCACGACGAATGGCAGCGCCCGTTCTCTCGTCGATCGGCGGCTTCGCGACCGCTGTTTCAGCGGGAGGAGGAGCCTGCTCCACAGCCCGTCCCTTCTTGACATTGCCCCGGCGCTTGTGGTCGGCCCGCTTGACCTTGCTCAATTCGACGTCTCCTGCAGGAATTCACTTGTGCAGGATATGACGTCTTGAGCATTTTTGCACCTACCGACAGCACTCCATCGCCTTTTTGCCAATGCTGCCCAGTGTCCCTACGTATTCTCGCGCAGAATCTGTCCTGGCGCACGCGTGCCCGCCAGCCATCGCCGCCTCAAGATCATCAGGATTAAGCTCGCACTCCTTTGGGGCCCGTTCGCGATCCACGGCCGACCCCATGGCGAGAGCAAGAACGTGAGCATGACAGCGTACGATACAAATTCGGGTTAGTCGATGCGGACGATAGTCGCCGGCTCAACAACCCCGAGGTTCACAGAGAGACACCAAGTCGGGTGCACTGAAGGAGGCGCCATCTAATCCAGTGTGACGTCAAGTTTGATCACCTGCACGCGATAGACGCCATTGGTAAAGTGAAGCCGGCCTTGAATCGATCCAAAACGACCATCGTGTCAATACGCTTGATGTCTGGCGTTTCATTTACGAGGCGCCGGGTGAATTGCTCGTACTCTTCCATACTATGAGCCGTCACCAGCAGGACGATTTCGGCCTGACCGGTCACGTAGAATCCGCTCATCACCTCAGTCATCTTGCAGATTGAGCGCTTGAAGCGATCAAGGATGTCGGCCCGAGAGCGCTCGAACGAAATGAGGACCAGTACGGTGACGTTTCGTCCGATGGCTTTCGGAGAAATGATTGAAACGTCCGCTTCTATCACGCGTTTCGATCGCAGGCGCTTCAGTCGACGCTGAACTCCGGATGCAGACAAGCCGACCCTTTCGCCGAGCGCTTCACTGCTCAGACGATTGTTGTGTTGCACGAGATCAAGAAGACGAGCATCGAGTATGTCGAGTTCCATGGCTGCGCTGCCGTCAACGGAGTGCGATCGCCTGCTCCAGGCGCACGGAGTGGGTCTGCCAAGTGGGCCTGTAATCTTAAAGACCTCCTCTCTGCGACCGTGCACGAATGTTACGGCTCCACAGTAGGTCCTTCGGCCTTACGAGCATGTATTCCAGGAGCTATTTCTGCGGCTGCCGACGATGAGCAGCGAGCCCCTAGCAACACTTGGCGAGATTGCTTCATCGCCATTGCTTCTCCTCGCTGATCCACCACGATCCGGGCAGCGCTCCCGGCCTCACGAATGCGTCCACGACATTTGCCAGAAGCCGAGACACGTTATTGTCGAAATTGTTGACCGGCAGCGCTTGTCCAAAGGCGACGGATCCGGCGGAGAAGACCGCACCATGGTGCGGCGCCGTGAAATAGGCCATGTCGGCGCGGACGCGATAATCGTATGATCCTGACAGGCCCTCGAAGGCATAGTGAATGACCTCGGGGTTGACCAGGTAGTTATCGGTGTGGCCACCTGACGAGGCGATCACCTTTGTATGCGGTGGCGTTCCGAGCGCCGGATCGCAGCGGTCTAGCCCCACGCCGGCAGCGCCGCCATAGGCCAGACCAAAATCTCCGATGATCTCTCCATCGATTCCCTTGGTGAGCCAGGAGACTGTCCGGTGATAGCTGTCCGGCATTCTGCGATAAAACTGGCTCTTTCCGTACCCTTCCGAGATGAAGCCGACGCCGACGACCTTTTGTGCCGGCCTGCCTTGTGCCCGCCACGCCCCCCCTTTTTGACCATTGGTGGCCATATAGTATTCGCCGGGGCGCGCATCCCAGGTTTTCCAGGCCGGACCGAATTTGCGGCATTCCATCACCCATGGCTCATTGTCGCGGAACGCCACGCTCCAGTGAAAGCCATTGCCGCCGAGATAAATGTAGCGGCCACCATTTGCGATGTAATCCTCAGTCGCGTCCAACATCCGTTCGGAATAGTACTCCGGATGCGTGCCGCTGATGACGCAGGTGTATGGTTCGAGCGCAGCGACCCCCTCACGTTCCAGGTCTTCGTCGGTCAGAACGTCGTACTCGTAGTTCTGGTGCTCGAGCCAGGCGATGACCGACAGGTCGGCCGGGAATTGCCAGGCAAGATTTGTGCTGGATGAGCGGTATTTCGGGCGCAGGTTGATGATCGGGCGATGGTAGGAGCTATAGCAAACGCCCTGCCCGTCGGCATGGTGATCGCAGGCGGACAGGCTTAGGTCGGAGCGCTCCGCGAGTTCGACGTCGATCTCGGACAACACGGCCGGCATGCCGGTGACGGGTTGGGTGATTGGTGCCTCGAAGCTCTGACGCTCATTGGCGTAGGCGATATAGCTTGCGGTCGGAAACAGGAACGCGATCCGGCTTTTCGGCGCCTTCGGACGGACGAAGAACGGGATGTATTCTTCGCCTAAGCCGGTTCCTTCACCTGCGCGCAGGCGGATGGCATAAGCGCCGCTTCGCAAAGTCTCAGGCAGCCTGACCGCCTTGGTCACATTCCAATTGCAGTCAATCAGGGCGTCGGCGTGGAATTCGATGCCGCCATATTCCTGTGGCGCAAGGCGGAAGCAATCATTACGGCCACTCCAATTCCAGCCGGTCTGGCCCCGCACCGGCCGATTGCGTCCCTCGGCGTGCAGCCGAAAAGGACCTGTGTCAGTGACGGTGTCGCCGATACCTGCCTCGCTATAACCAGCAGCCGTATCCCAGTAGGCCACCATGCCTTGCGAGGACGGCATCTCGCCGGATCTGATCTGCTCCAGTTCCACGGGCGAAAGCGGTCGATCAAAAAGTCCGGGTCGATCGATCTTGCCGCAATAGAGCTGCGATATGAACTGACCGCGGACGTCCTGCCAATCCCACGCGCCGCCGATCAGAAACGGCGTGCCGGGAAGATTCTTCTGCCGCGCCTGAAGGCTGCGAGCTGCATGAGCGTGGTGTTCGACAAGCGCCACTCTGCTGAGCAGGCTGTTGTAGCGATTGAGCACGCCTTCCTGGAGGAGGCGTGCCTGACCTGTTGCTCCATCGAAGGTGGCCGCCACGAAATACCACGTGTTCGCCTGCAGAGGGACACTGGCTTCGAGCCGATCGATCCTTGCCCCTTGTCCCACCGTGAACTCGAGCCGACCGTTCTCCGAGATGCCGAGGGAAAATCCACATCGCTCCTTGTCATCCCAGCGACCGATCAGGGATTGTCGGCATCCCCCTTGCGGCCGCGTCGGGCAGATAAAGGCAAAGGCGGTCAGACTGCCTTCCAGCGCTAAGTGGCGCGCGGGGTCGGCTACTTCCAGGAACGAGCCGAGCTGGGTGTACTGCTTTTCGACTCGCCAAGTGCCGTTTGCTTCACAGTTGATCTCTTCCTCCATGAACCCTGGTCCAGAAGGATGCTGATCACCATGGATCAGCCGCACTAATTTCGCGTCGGCGCGATCGGTGCCTTCCGCATTCACATAAAACTGAAGGAGATCGCCAGGCTTGGCTGAAAGCTTGTCCGAATAGCCGAAGAGCTTAGGTTTTGTCATTTATGCACTCCAGAATTTTTCCGGCTTCCAGTTTGGGGGAACAGGATCGTCAAAGCGACACAAGGTCCAAGTGACGGAAAGTCTAAGTGACGCAAAGTCGAAGCGACACAGTTGGATCAGGACTCGAGCAAGGCTTGCACGTTACGCAGAAAGATCGCGTGCTGTGCGTCCGTGTGAGAGGCGTACGTCTTCTCATCCACCGCCTTCGGAGGCACGCCACGTTGTCCAGAAAGAGCCACCACCCGATAGGCCCTGAACGGCTCGACGGTCAGGATGGCATACCGCTCAGCCAAGGGGCGGCGATTGAAATAGAGCAGCAATCGATCCAGCGGCTCGCTGTGTTGGCCGCAAGGAGCGAGCCGGTGCTCCTCCATCACCTCGCCGGTGACGAGCGTTCGCAGGAACTCGCGCTGCTTTGCCTCGAACATCTCCTTGAAGAGTTCGTTCCTGTCCTGGACTTGTGCTGCGTTCGGCACGTTTGTGACTCCTTTTTTCGGATGTTTCCGGAAAGAACCTAGGAAGCAACAGGCTCTGCTTCCGGCGGCGTCGTTTCCGGGCGCGTGGCATCCGGTAGCGGCCCAGGTTTGGCGAACGCATTCACGACGTTTGCCAGCAGCCGAGACACATTGTTATCGAAACCGTTTGCCGGCAGCGCCTGGCCGAAAGCAATGGAGCTGCAAGAGAATACGGCGCCGTCATTCGGCGTGGCAAAATAGGTCATGTCCGCACGCACGCGGTAGTCGTAACTCCCCGTGATGCCCGGATGCTGATGCAGTTGAACCTGCACGTGCGTAATATAGTTGTCGGTGTGACCGCCAGATGATGCAATCACCTTCGCGTTCGGCGGCGTTCCGAGCGTCAGATCGTAACGGTCGAGCTCGACGCCGGCAGCCCCATCATAGGCGAGGCCGAAGTCGCCGATGATCTCCCCCTCGATTCCCTCGGTAATCCAGGACAGCGATGGATCATAGCTGTCCGGCATGCGGTAAAAAGGCTCGCTCCTGCCAAACCCCTCGGAGACAAAGCCAACGCCCATGATCTTCTGCGGCGGCCTGCCCAGACATTTCCAGGGGCCACCCTTTTGCCCCGTGGTGGCCATGTAGTGCTCGCCAGGCCGCGCCTCCCACGCCTTCCAGGTATCGCCGAACTTGCGGCATTCGAGCACCCAAGGCTCATCCTGTCGAATGGCCACATTGCAATAGTATCCGTTGGCGCCGAGGTAGATGTAGCGACCACCTCCCTCGATGTAGTCTTCCGTCGCGTCCATCATCCGCTCGGAATAGTATTCCGGATGCGTGCCGCTGATCACGCAGCGATATGGCTTGAGCGCGGCAACTCCCTCGAGATCGAGATCCTCATCGGTCAAGACGTCGTAGTCGTAATTGTGGTGTTCGAGCCAAGCGATCACCGACAGGTCGGCAGGGTATTGCCAGGTGATATCCATGCTCGAGATGCGGTATTTCGGCCGCATATTGACGACCGGACGACGATAGGAGCTGTAACAGACACCCTGACCATCGGCCCAGGAATCGTAACAGCCGTGCCCGAATTCAGCGTTCTTGTACATTTCGATGTCGATGTCCGTCAGAATGGGCGTCATCCCCGTCATGCCCTGAACGATGGGTGCATCGAAGCTCAGATGCTCGTTGGCGTAGGCCAGGTAGCTTGCCGTTGGCACGAGGAAGGCGATGCGGCCGGTCGGCACCTTCGGGCGAACGAAGAATGGGATATATTCCTCACCGAGGCCCGTGCCGGGCCCTGCGCGCAAGCGCATGGCATAGGCGCCGCTGCGCAGATCATCGGGCAGCTTCAGAGCTTTTGTTACCTTCCAATTGCAGTCGATGAGGGCATCGGAGTGGAATTCGACCCCTCCGTATTCATTCGGCGCCAAGCGGAAACAATCATTGCGCCCGCTCCAATTCCACCCGGTCTGCGCACGAACCGGCCGATTGTAGCCTTTCGCATGCAGCTTGAACGGACCGACGTCAGTTACCGTATCGCCGATTCCTTGATCGGTGTATCCGTGGGTCGTGTCCCAATACGCCACCATGCCTTTGGCCGGCGGCCTGTCCCCGCTCCTGATCAGGTCGAGCTCATCGCGCCCCAGCACGCGATCGAACAATCCAGGTCGATCGATCTTGCCGCAATAAAGCTGCGAGACGAAGTGCCCACGCTTTTCGTGCCAGTCCCGCGATCCTGCCATCAAGAACGGCGTGTCGGCCAAATGCTTCGGGCGAAACCGAAAGACTTCAGAGACGTGCGAATTGAGGTCGAGCGGCGCGACCTTGCCGAGCACGCTGTTGTACCGGTTGACCACGCCTTCCTGGTACAGCGTCGCGCGACCGGTTTTCGCATCCAGGCTCGCGGCCACAAAGTACCACATGTTGGCCTTAAGCGGCACTTCGGCTTCCAGGTAATCGACCTCGTCGCCCTGCCCGACCCAGAACTCCAAGAGCCCATTTTGCTTGATGCCAAGGCCAAACCCGCAATTCTTGTCGTTGTCCCAGCGCCCCACCAGGCACTGCCGGGTGCCCACCTGCGGCCACAACGGGTGGACAAATGCAAACACAGTGAAGCTACCCTCGAGCGCCAGCCGGCGCTCGATGTCCCCGACCTCGAGGAAGGAGCCGACTTGCGTGTATTGTTTTTCGACGCGCCAAGCTCCGTTAACGGAACAGTCGATCTCCTGTTCGACGAATCCTGGCCCTGCCGGATGCTCATCACCATGGATCAGGCGCACCAGTTGCGCCTCGGCGACCTCTGTCCCGTCGGCATTGACATGGAACTGGATGACATCTCCCGGCTTGACCGAAATCTTGTCCGAATAGCCAAAGAGCTTAACTTGTGCCATCTCGTGACTCCCCACTTTCAGCAGTGCCGCGTCTCAATTTGCGGCTTTAGGACTCGAGAAGATCCTGCACCCGGCGCAGAAACACCCCGTGATAGGCTTCCACAGGCGACCTGTAGATCTTGTCCTCGACCACGCGAGGGGCGACGCCCCGGTGACCTGAGAGCGCGACAATTCGGTAGCCGTTGATCGACTGAAGCGCGGTGATCGCGTATTTGTCCGGTTGCGGCTGATTCCTGAAGTAGATCAGAAGCCGCTCCAATGACTCGCTGTGCTGGCCCTGCGGCGCGCGCCGATGCTCCTCAATCACCTCAGGGGTCACCAGCTCTTTTAAGAACTCGCGCTGCATTTTGTCGTAGCGGCGGCGATAGACGTCATCCGGATTATCGGCTTCGGTCGCTTCCTCGGGCAGCATTTCGCCACCCTTCTCGGCGCGGGCGGAGCGACGCTCGCTCTTCTTCTTGTTTCTCCAGGTCCGGAACTGCTGCTTGATGCCGAACAGGCCGTTGCGAAGATAGAGCACAACGAACAGCATGATCAGCCCGATGATGATCAGGCGTATCGGTCCGAGCGTAATCAGGACTTTGTCGAAGAACACGACAATCAATGTCCCGACCACAGCGCCTTCGGACCGTCCGATTCCCCCGATCACGAGCATGGCGAGGCCCAGCAACACCGTGTCAAAACTGAAGATGGAGAACGCCACGCCGCCGTAATTTGCCGAATAGAAGCCGCCGATAAATCCCAGCCCGACGGAGGAGATCAGGAACACGCGCACGCGCGCCTGACGGAAATTGACGCCGGTAGCTTCGGCAAACGCCTCACGTTTTTCCGGCGCTATTCGCAATATGCGCCCGAGCCGTCGCCCATTGATGAAACGATAGAGCAGCAGCGCAAGCAACATCAGCGCAAAACAAGCATAGTAGGCGAGCTGCAGCTGTCCGGTCGAAGACCAGTCCTGGGGGATGTATGTTGCGGCACCATAGAGCCCGCCGGTGGCCGAGCCGAACTCTCTGGACGTCACGAAATACACGCGGCAGAGTTCATTGAGCCCGAGCGTCAACAAGGCGTAGTAGAAGCCATCGAGCCTCGTTGCCGGCAGCGCAATGATGCCCCCGAAGATGAACCCGACGATCGCTCCAAGCGGCGGCAACAGCCACCAGGGCAGGCCAAGGGTGGTCGACGCATATGCCGTAATGAATGCGGCCGTACCGACGATGGCATAGGTGGCCAGCGAGAAGATGCTCGCGGTGCCGATAACCAGCATCCAACACAGATTGATAGCGGCATAGATTCCGAAGGTCACGCCAGCCGTGAGCAGCGTGTTTTCCAGGCTCTCGGGGGCGACCAAGGGGACCAAGGCCAACGCGATCAGTCCCATCACCCACCAGATCGGACGTTTGTCGACAATGGTCTTTTCGCGTCGAAGGCTTTTGTCGTTGTACTCTCCCCGAATACGCAGCATGCGGCGGCGCGTCGGCCAGTAGCGGCGGCGGCGCCAGGTGCGTTGGCCGTGGCCTGCCCATTTGTGGTAGTACCGCAGCCGTCCGACCTGAAAGAGCTTGGTCCTTGAGGAGCGCGTTGTCTCCCAGATCTCCTGGTGACTGACGTAGGACGCGGTCGGAAGCTGTTCTACTTCCTGCCCGCTATCCCAGGCGAACAACGGGTTTCGCCACGTTCTTTGAGCTTGGCTGCCCTCAGTCATGCTTTAAGCCTCCCTGGCCCGGTCGAGAATTCCCGCGATCCCTCTCGGGCGTACCAGCAGGATCAGGATGATCATCAAGAACTGCGTGATCAGGACGTAGCGGCCGCCGATCGAAACTGTTGTGAGCGCTTCATTCAGTCCGAGCACGACCGCGGCAATGACTGCGCCTTGGACGCTTCCAAGCCCGCCGCACAGCGCAATGCTCACGGCCTTGATCATCGGCGTAAGACCGCCAAAGGGAGAAATGTAATAGGTCTGCGACAGAAGGACTGCTGCCAACCCTGCCAGGGCTCCCGTGATCGCCATCACGTAGAATGATGTTCGCCGCACGCCGATGCCGACGATGGAGGCGGCATGAGGATTCATCATCATTGCGCGGATCTCGAGTCCGCGGCGGCTTGACCGCATCCACCTGAGCACGAGCAGAAGCATCACGACCGACGTGATGACGTTGCCCACTTTATCGGCCGTCAAGGTCATTCCGGAAAGAGAGAGCTTCCAGGTTCCAAAGATCTCGGGCAAGCTCTTGGAGCGCGGTCCGAACCACCACAGCAGCGACTGTGTTCCGATCAGGTTGATCGCAAGCGTCGCAATCAACCCGCGGATGGTAAAGTTCGGCTTGTCATGGATGGGAATGAAGGCGAGCGCGCAGACAAGCAGTCCGCCTAAAGCCCCGGCCAGAACACCGCTTGCAAGAACGGCCGGTCCCCAGGTCGAGACATGCTGGGCAAATAGCCAGGCACCATAGCCTGCAAATGCGAAGATGAACCCATAGGCAAGATTGAGCAGCCCCAGGCTTGACCATGTGATGGATACGCCGATGGCAAGCGTGCCGTAAATGCACGCTAATAGAATCGTATTGCTGACAACAAACCAGACATCCATCGTCACGCCCTTCCGTGGTCGTGCAGCATCAGCGCGGCAGATGCCTCGCCCTTGAGTTTGCCCACATGCATCCCGATGATCCGATCAACACGCCCCTCAAGCAGGGAGACATTCTGCTCCGCGATCACCATCGCGGACCCGCCGAGATCGAGCGCCATGAGCGCGTCGATGACGTTCTTGCCGATTTTTGGCGCGAGCCCGAGGGATGGTTCGTCGACCAGAAAGAGCGACGCCTCCCCCATCAAGCCGCGGCCGATCGACACCATTCGTCGCTCACCACCCGACAGTCGACCAACGGGAACAGCCATCAGCTTCTTCAGAGGTGGAAAAATCTGCAGGATGCGCTCCTTGCGTTCCTTCCGCTCGCGCCAGGAGCGCAAGGTGAAGGCCCCGGAATCAAGATGCTCTTCGACAGTCAGACCATGAAAGATCTCATCGCCTTGCGGGATGAGAGCGAGACCTGCGCGCACAATCTGGTGCGTGTATCGTCCAGGGCCTTGGCTGCGCGTACGGCCGACTTCGATGCCATTGAGCTTGATGGAACCCCGTTGCCATCCCGTCAGTCCGGCAATGGCGTAGAACAGGGTCGATTTTCCGTGGCCGTTCAGGCCCACGATGCCGATGCGTTCTCCGGAACTGACAATCAGATCAAGGTCGTGAATGACCCTCATGGGGCCGTATCCGGCCGATAGGCCGCAGACGTTGAGCACCTCGCGTCGCTGCACCTGCGTATGTGCCGTTCGGCCCAAGTCCTGCTGCATGACGTTCATGTCAGGCTGCCTCGTCTACGTTTTCAAAGTAGGCTGCGTGGACCTTGGGATCGGTGAGCACCTTCGCCATCGAGCCTTCGGAGATTACCTCTCCTGCATCCATCACCATGACGCGATCCGCAATCGTTCCCAAAAGCTCAATTCGGTGCTCAACGATGATGATCGCGATGTTCATTTCCTTTGACAGCAGCCGGAGGAGGAAATCGATTTCCTCCACCTCAGAATTGATCAGACCGGCTGCGGGCTCGTCCATCAGCAACAACGAGGGCCGGCGCATCAGAAGGCAGGCGAGCAGAAGCTTTCTGCGGTTGAGTGTTTCGAGCTGAGCTGTCGGGACATCCTCGTCCACTTTCAAATTGACGAGCTCAGCGCCATATTCCGCATCGAACTTCGTCAGATAGGGCTGAAAGGCTTGTCGCGCGGCCTTGAAGGTTTCGCCGACCGTCAACTCTTCCGGAATAACCGGCGTCTGGTAGGTCCGGCCGATCCCGAGCCTGGCTCTTCGATGCAATGGCAGCGAGGTGACATCCTGACCCTTGAAGGTCACTTGACCCGCCTTAGGTGCCATTCGCCCGGATAACACTTCGAACAGGCTCGTCTTACCGGCGCCATTGGGACCAATGACGCCGAGTACCTCCCCGACCCCGACGTGAACATTGATGTTGCGAAGGATTTCCCGTCCGCCGAGGTCGAGATGGATGCCGCTGCACGAGAACAGCGGCTGAAAGGGTTTGTTGCCCAAAGATCGGCTCTCGTACGTGTTCTTCAACATCAGGACCACCAGGGAGCCTTTTGAAGCTTGGATTCGGCAACTTCGTTCGGGAAGATCAGCTTGTGCTCCACGCCCTGAACCTGGAAGTAGAGCTGAGACACGCCCTTATCGATGTCAGACACTTGAAGCGTGTCACCGCCATTGTTCGGGAAGTGAAAACTCTCCTGATACGCATTGTTCATGTTCATGAAGCCACTGACCCCGCGCTGAGGGTTGGCCCGGATCCAGTCACAGACCTCCTTGAATTTGCGGGGATCGCCGACCGCCTCCCAAGCCCTTTTCAGGTAGTAGGTCTGGTCGTACGAGATGCTCGGATAGGCAAATCCCATGATTCCCGGGAAGCGCGTCTTGTATTTGCGCGCGAACGCGCGCCCCCTCTCGTCTGCATAAAGACCCATGGTCGTCGACCAGGCGAAGCCGTTTGCAGAGCTGCCGGCCAGCTGTAGAAACTCGGGCTGAGAAGGACCGTACTGGAGGTAGACCAGAGAGTCCGGCACGGGATCGGCAACGAACTGCTTGCAGAACGCCGCATATTCGGCCGCGACCCAATGATCGACCATGATCGCCGCAGCTCCGACCTCCTTCATCTCGCGGATGACCGGCGCCCAGTCCTGGACCGGAAATTGAATATCGGTGATCCGCGCCACTTCAAAGTTGCCGCGCTTCTTGAACGCCTCTTGCGCCGCTTTGGAAATAGTTTGGCAGTAAGCGACCTGCTCCTGGACGATGTGAACCTTGCGGTTTTTGGGTTTCCAGACTCCTCGTTTTTCTTCGTGCTCGAGCCAGATTGGATAGGTCCAGCCGTAATCGACTTCCGAGGGAGGCGTCTGAAAGACGTGGCTATACTTTTCGGGATTGTTTTTGACGGCCTCGCTCCCGGCACGTTGTGCGCTGCCGTGGATCCAAGGACACTTGTATTTGACGGAGGCATCCATCGCCGGCACTGGCACCAGCGTAAACGCAAAGGAGATGGCATCGACTTTCGCATCGATACATGCAGCAATCGCTTGCTTGCTGCTTTCCGGCGAGAGCACATCAATATCGACTGTGAAGATCTTGAGCTCGCGGCCGAGCACGCCACCGGTGGCATTTATCTCTTCGACCGCGAGCGTTGTCCCCTGGACGAAGTCCAGATGATCAGCCACCCCCGCGGCTGACGTCTGCGCTGCGGGAATTCCAATCACGATGGGCTGTCCGCCCAAGGCATGTGAGCGCAAAATCCAGGGCATGGCCAAGCCCGCGCCAAGGGCTGCCGTCACTGTCCGTCTGGTCAGCTTTGAAGTCATTTCAAGTCCTCCTCCTGCGCTTATCGAGATCGGCTTGATGGATCCGGCTGCGCTTACCGATACGTAAAACGGTATCGCTGCTTTGCATTTCATGCAAGTTATTTTTATTATATGCAAGTCAATTGATATCGGCACTTAAGGTTTTTGCGCAGCCGGACCATCCGCCTGCCAGGCTCCTCGATCGCCGCCAGCGTGGTCAGATCGTCCGATGGAGGGTCATCCGCGCCACCGCCGGCAGACAATCACGCGGGCCCTGTTTGAACGTCCGAGTGTGTTATCGATTTGCCGGCGAGTAGCTTGCCCACCCAATTGCCGTCGGCTTCCCGGCGAGCTCTGAAGCGATCGACGCACTTCTTTGAACAAAGAGGGGTCCGCCATGAGTAGTGCCGGATAAGGCCAAACCTGCCATTACAGACTGCGCATCGCGTGGCTCTGCCATTTCTGAGACTTTCCGAGCAGTTGGGCATTGTCGTCTCCTCTTGGCTTTATCGCAGCTATTTTCCGATCATCCTCTCGCCGTCGTATCGATGAGCGTGTGATGCCTCCCACCGCAGACCTTCTCCCTGCCAACGCCGTCGCCAGACATTGCGAAATCAAGTGCTGCCATTGCCAAGCTTCGGACGCGCAACACCTTGCTTCAATACGTCAGTTGACCGATTTTGCGCGGGGCAGCGCGGGTGGCGCACGGCTCATTGGATCGGAAAGAACTGGCCCGTTCGATGCGGCAGCCCTCGAGGCGCCATCGAGTTCATGTAGCTCCGACATCATAGAACAACTTATGATTGTTGGCCCCGAAGTGCCGGGCCCAAGCGAATCGGCCAGCCCTTTACGGTCGTCGGACAGGCAAAATAGCCGGTGCCAACAGGTCTTATCTGTCGTAAGCTCGTCAGCAAAACGAGCCAATTCGAGCCGCCGAGAGCAATAAGGCGGCACGACAGCCGCTCAAAAGAAAATTAGCATCAAACCGAACGCTACCGGCTGGCTCCTTCCGGAATAATATCTCAGGGGGAAGCAGTGAGAGCACACTTAGAGAGTTCGGTGATTGTTCCGTGGGATGCGGCATCCGTCGATCCACGCGCGCAGCTGATTGACAGAACTTCGGAGGTAACGCGACTTATCCGCGACCTGGTGCGGTGCTCTGCTTTCACTCTGACGGCCTGGGATCCTCTGTCTCAGACCCATCTCCATCAGACGCTTGCAAGCGACGGTTACTGCGAGAAACTGCTCGAGCACATCAACGATGATTTCGTGACAGGCAATCCTGCTTTTGCCATTGCGCATCGCGACGATCCGCGCTCTCTCAGGTGGCGGGACTGTGAGCAGGACTGGGATCTTTGGTTTCCCGACACTCTGACGGCCCGCGAATATCTCATTCCGTCAGGCTTCCACGAAGGCTCGACCATGTGCCTGCGGTTACCGGATGGACGCTACGTCGGCGCCTTCCATATGAACTGGACGGCTTCGAGCGCCGCAACGGATGAGCGCAGAGAGATCACTCAGCGATTTCGCCCCATTCTGGCTGAGCTGTGCGACCGGCTGAGAACGCCGCGTCTGCTCGCCGAAGGCGTAGCTCCTAATTCGTTCGCGCTGGTCATATCTTCGAGTGGCGCAACTTTTAATTTGCTGGCACGCGCACCGGGACCCCACCTCGGCGAAGGCGGCGCATTGCGTCAACAGCTCCTGGAAATGCTCAGGCCGTGGATGCCGCGGCGCTTCCTGTGGAGCGATGATGCCGGCCATTGCCACCGGGTTTCAATCATACCTTGTCAGCGCAACATGGTCCTGGTCACGGAGGAACAGATTTCGTGGCCATACGATCTCTCGTTCAGAGAGATCCAGGTCTTGCATCTGGTTGCAACCGGCGCGTCAAATCCGCAAATCGCGGACCAGCTGTTCGTCTCGCCGCGCACGGTCTCGACTCACATCGAGCACATCCTTGCAAAGATGGGATGTGTCTCGCGAACCCAGCTCGCGGCGAAAGCCATGTCCGAGGGACTGTTGCTTGCTCAGACACCTGCCAAGCGCGCCCGTGGTCGCGATGTCTGGTAGGCCGCGACCTCAAGCTTGAAAAGAAGGGCTAGTATCCAGGCTCCCCAGCCAGATTTCCAGCACGCAACAAATAGCAAATAAATCAGACGCTTAATGGCACCGCAAGCCAATCTGCGTACCCACGACTTGCGCTGAACCGAGGCGAGGAGCGACCGCGCTCCCGCACCAACGGTCCTGCCCAACCGCTGCCCGTGTTGAGGGGAATACGCCTCCGCGTGATCACACGGAGGTTCGTTTGCGAGGTGCCTCATTGTCGGCGGCGGATTTTCGCTGGACGGTTCGGGGACAAATGCTCTCCCGTCCCGGTGGCACCGGACCGCACGGCTCGATTGCATTGTCCACCATCTGGGGCTGGTACTGGGCCTAGTCTAAGATCGAATTCGTTAAAAGCTGGAATTCTTGGCCGGAAGTTGTGCACACCGCGCGTCAAGCGCGGGCGTTGTGTTCCCGCACTTCATCCTCGATTTGGGCAACGAGCTTATCAAGCTGCCCCTCTTCGAAAACTTCCGGATGGTTCGGAGCCCGTTCGAGGATGGCTATGGCGCTGCGATAAGCATCCTGCAATGTCGGATTAGTGGGAGCGCCAACGATAAAGTGCGGCTTGAATTGTTCGGCCTTGCCATCGGCAACGACAGCGGACAGATGCCCGAGCCATTCGCGCGCCTTCGTCTTGATGCCGTCAGCGTCGGCAAGGTCGAAGGACAGTGGCTCATAGACATGCCACTGGCCATTCTTCCACGCGTGCTTAAAGACAATGTCGTCCACGGTGCCGCTGATGGATTTTTCCTGAAGATGTTGCGCGAGGTTGCGCTCTTCGAGCTTCTGGCGAACCGGACGCCAAACATCATCGTCGGAGCGGCGGGAACGATGATGCGTATCGTACCGCGACACGTGTCTATCAAAGAGACGATCCAATGCCTCATCTGGATTTGCGGTCAACCCGGTGCCAGATGGTGACCATTGAAGAGAGCTATCGTCGGGCGGCACGGCACGGCGCGCGATGGCGGCTGCGTCGCCTTCACTCTTCAGGAGGCCAGCTTCCCTTTCGTGCTTGGTGACCAGTTGCAAGCCCTTGCGCACGGCGGTCATCGACGACAGGAAGGCTTTGCGATCAATGTCCGGGAAAACGCCCTTCAGGCGTCCAATCGTGCCGCGCATTTTGTAGCGAACAAGACCCTTGGACGGCACGAAGAGAACCACGCCAACATTGACGAACTCGCCCGTCAGTACGTCGTGAAAGTACCGGAGTAGCGTGTAGCTGTATGCTGCCTTGTCTGTCATGAGAGCACCCGCTTCACTTCTTCCAAAACTGCATCAATGTTGTCTCGTGCGTCCCGAATCAGCTTGGTCGCGCTTGCCGCAGCGCTCGCTACGTCGGTCCATTCGGCTGGAAGTGCCTTTTCATAATCCGTGATCTGGGCGTCCGACAAGCCTGACCATGCGGCACGGATTGGCCCGAAGTCGATGGAACGCCCTTTGAGCCCCGCCCGGAAAATATGATTCCCATTCGTTTCCATAGACTTAAGACCGCCTATGACCCAAGGGGGGCTCCATTGCTGCCCAAAGATAGGTAGATCATGAGAAAAAGCCAACTCGTGGTCGAAAATACGCAAGTCGTCGCCGCGAACGAGGCAATTCGGGTTATCCGACCTTCGGTCAGGGTTTTGGATGATCCCGTCAAAGGTGAAGATGGCGGCTGCGGCCGGCAGCATCGCGTCCGAAATCACGTTGCCGGGCTTCCAAATGTCGAATTGCCCGATAACGAGACGAGAGCCAAATCCGATAAGCGATCCGCGTCGTGCTTTGCCGCGTCGTTCGGGGTCGGGAATCGTGTCGACCCATTCCGTAGTCGCTTCAATCAAGAATGGCTCTGGCACTGGTAAGCGGAGGTCGCCCGCGAGACACGCGCCAATGATCTCTCTTGCGAGGCTGACATTGCCAAGGTCGCAACCGCCAGCGAACTTAGCGACCACTTCGATTGGTTCCCCGCTCGCCAATTCACAGGTAATGAACGACGGTTTGGTGCGGCCCTGTTTCGGTGCGAGGTCGAATTGGATCGGTGAGATACGTTTCAGCACGCCTTAACGCCCATCCCCCTGCGCCGATGCTTGCGATTTTGACCGGCTAGGCCCTGCCGCCTGCCAAGCGCGTGTAATGCCCGAAAGAATCACTCGTTTTGGACGAGTATAGAGGCTATGGCCTCTTGCGCGAGTGGCGAAGCGGGCTAGAACAAACAAGAAACTGGGTTGAGATCGGTAATCCGTACGGATCGCCGATAGGGGCAGATGAACGGACTACACCGCATACCACAGCCGGTACCTTGCGCACCGGATCACGCTCGAAGGCGTCGACGAAGACGCCTTCGCGAAATCCCTTTCGACGGCGCGCGTGGACATGAACCCGCATCAGGTCGACGCCGCGCTGTTCGCCTTGCAGCCGCCGATCCCGCGCGGCGCGATCCTTGCCGCCGAGGTTGGCCATTACATCGAGACGCCGAAGAAATATCGCGCGCGGGTTTCAAGTGGTTCTTAGGTGCTGCAAAGCATCGATTTCCGAGTCGGTGACGCCAAGGCGGTGCGCGATTTCCGCGCCTGTCGTGCCACCAAGCGACACGCGGCGCTATGTCTATGGCGGCTTCAAGCTTGATCGACTCCGACCATGAGCCGGCGTGCTGCGGTGGGTAAAGCCGGGTGGCAAACAATTCCAAATCGAACTCCGGCGCGGCGAGCATTACGAGCCCGATTTTGTGGTGGAGACGAAAGCCGAAAAGCTCATCGTGGAAATCAAGGTCCGGCGCGACCTCGAGGATGGGACGGTGAAGGCCAAGGCGAAGGCCGCCCGGACATGGGTGGGGCACGCCAACGATCACGCCAAGACCTACGGCGGCAAGCCATGGTGCTATGTGCTTATCCCGCATGATGCGATGCTGGAAAACGTGACCTTGGCGGGACTCGCCGCGAAGTTTTGGTCAAACAGCGATCATCGAAGAGCCCGAGCTCGTGTAAAGGGGGCCGAACCAAACCGCGCTCTTTTTGTTGCTCCTGTTGGTTGAATTCGTAACACTACGAAGCCGAATCAGTCGCGCATTTTAGTCCGTTCTATTTATTCAAGAGAAGCAATGACGCCGGAAATCGATTTCGCGAAGCTCGCCGCCTCGGTCATCCAAGGTCAAATCAACAACGCCGTGGCCGCCGCTTCCAAGGGCATCAGAAGCGTAGTCGCCAAAGTCCTTGCGACCATCACCAAGGACCTTACGAAATACACCGAAGCAAAAATCAGGAAGTGTTCCTATGTTCGAACACCGATCATCAACCGCGACCATTCCACCCACATCTACAACATTTATGTCCAAACCAGATTACGGATGCGCCGCAACCTGGTCACCGACAGGACGTTCATCGCTGGCTTGTCCAATAGGGCCAGCTTTGTGATTGCTGGCAATGCTGGCAGCGGGAAATCGATGTTCATGCGCCATCTATTTCTCGAGCTTTGCAAGGCAGAACGCTCCAAGATTCCACTCTTCTTCGAGCTGAGGGAAATTAACGCATCTGAAAAGAAAGATATAAAGGAATTCCTCTACTACAATCTCATCGGCTCAAATGCGACGATTACGGAATCGCAATTCTTGGACAGCCTCAAGGCTGGCGTCTTCTCGCTGATCCTCGACGGCTTCGACGAAATCAATCACAAAGACCGCAAGGAAATCGAAACGCAGATCATAAAGCTCAGAGAACAGTGCCCCGACCTCCAGATCATTGTATCTAGCAGGCCAGATGCCGACCGCAGACTGGAAAGTTGGGAAGCGTTCGACACAGTCTACGTTGAGCCCCTGGAGGAGCCACAAGCGACCGAACTGATCGACAAGCTTGAGTATGACGCAAAGATCAAGGAAAAATTCTTAAAGGAAGCGAAGAGCCGGCTCTTTGTTACTCATAAGACTTTCTTGTCCAATCCTCTCCTGTGCATCATGATGCTCGTGACCTTTGAACAGACGGGTCACATTCCAACGAAGCGTCACGTCTTCTACGAGAAAGCGTTTGACGCCCTGTTCTCAATACACGACGCCGCAAAGGAAGGCGTCTATAAAAGAAAGACCTATTCAAACCTCTCGGTAGATGAATTCCGAAACTGCATGTCGGCCTTCTGCATGGTAACTTATCTGCAGGAGCTCTTTATCTTCACCAAGTCGCAGTTCAGGGCCGCCCTGCAAAAAGCGCTTGAGCTTGAACGACTCGAAATCAATATCGACGATCTTACTAGCGATATGATCGAGTCGACCTGTCTCATTCAAATCGAAGGAACTGATTACGCTTTCACCCACCGCTCATTTCAGGAGTATTTTGCTGCGCTGTTTATTTCGCGCAGTCCAGCCGTTGGCGCGAAAGCTCTACTGGATAGCATAGCGCGCCGGAATACCGACGACGTCATCAGCATGGCCTTCGCAATCAACCGCGGATTGATCGAGCGGGAATGGATCATCCCTACATTGGAACGAGTGTCCAACTCAGCCACAGCACAAGCGCTCCAAAATGATCCTGTCGCCTTCGTTGAAGAGCATGTCGGCACTATCCTTATGCAAATTCAGCCGAACGGATTACCTACAATCAACCTCGGCTGGGTGGGCCCACGCGTAGCACTTCTGACTATCGGAGGATTGTACGAGAACGAGATACTGAACATCGCGCTGTCGAGTCTCGTCGCGACACGAAAAGACCAAGAGGAAGCTAATGCTTACTATAATCGCATGGTGCTAAAACACGATGAGCGACTGAAAAGGCTTGGAAAATCGAGATACTTAGTCCTCTCATTACAGGACCTAGACCTCATCAGGAAAACTTCAATTCCAAGCACCCTCGGGAAGTTTCTTGTCGCCATTAGGGAAGCTCTCAGTTCATGCAGGCAGGCGGTCGACAACCAAGGTGACATCCTGACGAAGCTGACTGAAATGTCTCGTCAATCATCAAAGTGATCAGAGTGTTACACTTCGCCGCGCACGGCCTCGACTCACATCGAGGACATCCTTGCAAAGATGGGATGTGTCTCGCGGGCCCAGCTCGCTGGCGAAACCATGTCCGAGGGGCGGTTGCTTGCTCAGACACCTGCCAAGTGTGCCCGTGGTCGCGATCTCTGGTAGGCCACGAGCTCAGGCTTAAAAGGAAAGCCAGATTAGTATCCAGGTATCCAATCTGTCCCCGCCAGCGGAAGCCGTGTCATGGCGGCTGCCTCGACGGTCAGCGCGACAAGTTCCTCCGGCTCCAGATTGTGCAGGCGGCTCTTGCCGCACGCACGCGCGATCGTCTGCGCTTCAAGCGTGAGGACCCTGAGGTAGTTCGCTAGCCTACGGCCCGCGAGCACCGGATCGAGCCGCTTCGAGAGAGCGGGATCCTGAGTGGTGATTCCGGCCGGATCTGTGCCCTCGTGCCAGTCATCGTAGCAGCCGGCGGTGGTCCCCAGCGCACGGTATTCGTCCTCATAACGGGGGTCGTTGTCACCGAGTGCGATCAACGCGGCGGTCCCAATTGCGACCGCATCCGCTCCCAGTGCAAGAGCCTTGGCGACGTCGGCACCGCTACGAATCCCGCCCGAGACAATCAATTGTACCTTTCGATGCATGCCAAGATCCTGCAGGGACTTAACCGCGCTCCGGATCGCCGCAAGAATCGGAATCCCGACATGCTCGATGAAGACATCCTGTGTCGCAGCGGTACCGCCCTGCATCCCGTCGAGAACCACGACGTCCGCCCCGGCTTTCACGGCGAGAGCAACATCGTAATAGGGTCGGCTTGCGCCCATTTTCAGGTAGATCGGCTTTTCCCAGCCTGTCAGTTCGCGCAGCTCGAGTATCTTGATTTCCAGGTCGTCCGCCCCCGTCCAGTCCGGATGCCGACAGGCCGATCTTTGATCGATTCCCTTGGGCAAAGATCGCATCTTGGCAACGCGATCGGAGATCTTCTGCCCGAGCAGCATGCCGCCGCCCCCCGGCTTGGCGCCCTGCCCGACGACAATCTCGATTGCATCCGCCTTGCGCAGGTCGTCCGGGCTCATGCCGTATCTTGAGGGCAAATATTGGTAGACAAGTGTCTTGGATTGGCCCCGCTCTTCCGGCGTCATGCCTCCGTCCCCTGTCGTGGTGGACGTGCCGGCCAGACTTGCTCCTCTGCCGAGCGCCTCTTTGGCCTGGGCCGAAAGAGCGCCGAAGCTCATGCCTGCGATGGTCACGGGGATCGCGAGCTCAATCGGTTTTTTGGCAAAACGCGTCCCAAGGACCACGCTGGTCTCGCAGCGTTCCCGATAGCCCTCCAGAGGATAGCGCGACATTGATGCGCCGAGGAATAGAAGGTCATCGAAATGCGGCACCTTCCGCTTGGTGCCGCCACCGCGGATGTCGTAAATGCCGGTCGCGGCCGCGCGGCGGATTTCCGCAATCGCATGCTCGTCAAAGGTAGCGGACGGGCGCGGCGGAATGTAGCCCCACGTCTTCTCAATCGTGTTCATCAATAGGCCCCAGCATTGTCGATGTGGAAGTTGTAGAGCTTGCGAGCAGACCCATAGCGCCGGAAGTCCGATACATCGACCTTGTGAGCCTCGTCAGCCTGCTTGAGGAGCGCAAAGAGCTCGGCGCGATGTTCGTCCGTCAGCTCCTTTTCGATGCAATCGGCGCCGAGACTCTCGACTTTACCGCGAACATAGATGCGGGCCTCGTAGATCGAATCGCCCAAGGCTTCGCCGGCATCGCCAAACGCAACCAGGCGGCCGGCCTGGCCCATAAAGCCTGACAGGTGGCCGATACCGCCCTTTACGACAATATCCACCCCCTTCATGGAGATGCCGCAGCGGGCGCTCGCATTGCCTTCGATCAAAAGGAGGCCACCATGAGCCGTCGCGCCGGCACACTGGCTGGCATCGCCCTTGACGTGGATCAAACCGGACATCATGTTTTCGCCGACTCCCTGGCCGGCATTTCCATCGATGACAATGCTGGCCCACTTGTTCATGCCGCCGCAATAGTAGCCGACATGGCCGGCGATCTCGACATCGAGCGGCGCGTCGATCCCGACCGCAATCGCGTGTGCTCCGTTGGGGTTCAAGACCCGAACGGACGTCTCGCCGGTCTTCGTATCGCTGCCGAGCGCCTGCAACATCGCGTTGAGATCACGAAGCGGCGTCGTCAGAAGATCAATCTTCCGGGTGTAGCTAGACGACCGGAGCTGATTCAGATCGCGTTGCGACCAGTTGCCGATGTCGATCTGGTTCATTCCCTAGTGCTCCCAGAAGTAAGCTGTTGCGGGCTTCGGCTCGAAAACCTGCGCGCTTTTGATTCCCGGCAGGGATGTCAGGCTCCGATACTCGGAGGCAAACGCCACATAGTCGTCGGTTTCTGCCATCACCGCAGGTTTGCACGCGATTGGATCGCGCAGCACGCCGAAGCCGTTCTTGGTCCCGACCACAAAGGTGAAGAATCCGTCCAGATCCTCCACGCTCGACTTTAACGCCTCTCCAAGCGTTCTGCCCCGCTTCAACTCACGGGTCAGATAGCCTGCGGCGACCTCGGTGTCGTTCTCGGTCGCGGGGGCAATACCGTCGCGCTGAAGCTCACGCCGAAGAGATGCATGATTGGAGAGCGAACCGTTGTGAACCAGACATTGATCGGGGCCGGTCGAGAACGGGTGAGCGCCCGTCGTGGTCACTGCGGACTCGGTGGCCATGCGGGTGTGCGCGATGCCATGCGTGCCAGAAAGCGAGGCAATGTCGAACGAACGCGCGACATCGTCGGGATAACCGACTTCCTTGTAGATCTCGAGATTGAACCCCTCGCTCAGAATCCGAACGTCGTGAGCGTTCTCGAAGAGCCAATCGCGGCACAGTCTCACGAGATCGGTTGGCACGGTCACAACCGCGTGCGTGTAACGGCTCGTCACCGAAAGCGGAGCACCAATTGATCGTGAGAGCATCACTCCGAGCGCCTCGAAGTCGGATCTTCCTTCCACAGAGGTCAGCGTAAGTTTCGCTCTTTCTGGGGTTCCGTCCGTATACAGCGCAAAACCGGCTGAGTCGGGCCCCCGGCTACACAAGGTCGACGTCATTGACGCAAGCAGCTCGCCGAGGTGCGGCTGAAGTCGCGTTCCTTTGATAAACAGGCCTGCAATTCCACACATGTTTCTCTCCGGCACAGGTGAGATCAAAAGAAGCTGAGATATCTTTCAACTTCCCAGTCGGACACGTGGCGGTGGTATTCCAGCCACTCCGACCTCTTCAGCGAGGTGAACTCTTTGATCACTTGCTCCCCGAGAGCGCCTGCAAACAGCTGATCGGACTCAAGCGCATCGAGCGCTTCAGTGAGCGTCTGCGGAAGAAGGTCTACGCCCATCTCCTTGATGGCCTCGAGCGAGAGACCGTAGAAGTTGACATTTCTGGGCGCGCCTGGCTCGAGCTTGCGCTCAATGCCATCGAGACCGGCGGCGATGAGGGCCGCGGTTGCGAGGTACGGATTCATGCTGCTGTCGCCAGTGCGAATCTCGAGCCTGCCGTAGGGAATCCGCGCCATCGCGGTGCGGTTGTTGTCGCCATAAGCAATAAAGGCGGGAGCCCACGTCGCGCCGGACACCGTGTGACCGACGACAAGACGCTTGTAAGAGTTCACGGTTGGCGCCAGAAGCGCCGTCAGCGCCTTTGCATGGGCAAGCACACCGCCCAGGAAATGATAGGCGAGCCTGCTCAAGCCCATTCCATGCGGGTCCGCGTCATCGTGAAAGAGATTCTGCCCGTCTCGATCGGCAATCGAGCAGTGGATATGCATACCACTGCCAGTCGAATTGCTGCGCGGCTTAGGCATGAACGAGCAGATCGCGCCGAGATCATGCGCGATTTCCGAGGCCGCCATCTTGAAGTAGACGATCTGGTCTGCTGTCTTCAGTGCGTCGGCGTATTTGAAGTTGATTTCATACTGCCCGTTCGCGTCTTCGTGATCGATTTGATAGACGTTGATCCCGACCGCTTGTAGGCATTCCGTCACCCGCTCAAGGAAACTTCGCCCGCGCATGAGGCCGCGATAATCATAAGCAGGCTTGGCGAGCGTGTCCGTGCCGTCGAACGGCGACAGCTTCCCGTCCGGCTCGCGTCGCAGGAGAATGAACTCAGGCTCCAGGCCTGTATTGAATGTCCAGCCCCGCTCCGCAAGTCGCGCGGCCTGCCTCTTGAGGACATTACGCGTGTCGATCGGATAAGGCGCCCCTTTCACCGTGCCGACACCCATCATGCGTGCATATCCCGGGGCCCATGGGGTCACCAACAGGGTATCGAGTTCGCAGACCACCATGTATTCGGCTTCATGGGGAAGTAGGCCAAGCCCCCAAGCGCCCCCACCAGCAAATCCGGCCCCTTCCTTCAAGAGGTCTTCAAGGTGCTGGACCGGAACGGCTTTGCTCTTCGCGACGCCATGCAGATCGACGAACTGCGCAAGCACGTAGCGGATACCCGCCTGCTTCAGGAAAGCCTGAGCCCCGCCAAGGTCCAACCCCTTAGGGGTCGCGAGGCTTCCTGGTGACATTGCGCCCGTCCACGCGTTCGGGAGATGCATTCGAACTTCTCCTTTGGTTGGCAGCCCCGCCATGTTGCACCAGGTCTGGCGAGTTGCCCATGCCGGCAAAGATGCTTGTATTGGCTTATTGCATTTCATGCAAGTTATTTTTATTATATGCAAGTCGAGCAGAGGTGGGTGCCACGTGTCGAACTCCATCAAGAGTGCCAACTCAGATGATGAGCCCATGGGAATTCGCCTGTGTGAGCTTGCTGAAGGCTGGGCAAAGTACTGGTCGACGCCGGCCGCTCCGTTCTGGTGGCGCGCGGCCCCGCCGATGGCTGGTCCCTGGCCAACTCCGGCCGAGAGAGCCGATGTTGTCGTCATTGGAGCCGGCTTTACCGGCCTTTCTGCCGCCTTGGTCCTCGCTCGCGCAGGGCGCCAGGTTGTGGTCGTTGACGCTGGCGCGCCCGGCGTTGGTGCCAGCACTCGCAACGGCGGACAGGTTGGCAGCGGCAATCAGAAGGTTCGCGTGAAGACCCTCATCCAAATGAAAGGGGAGCGGAAGGCTGTCGAGCTGCTTCGTGAAGGGATCGAAATGCTCGACGGACTCGAAGCTCTCACGCAGCGAGAGAGGATCGACTGCTCGTTTACGCGCTGCGGGCGCTTCCGCGGCGCGATGCGGCCAGAGCATTACGAAAATATGGCTCGCGACATGGAGGATCTGAGGCGCTACGTCGGTGTCGAGTCCTGCATGATCACTCGATCCGAGCAGCACAGCGAGATTGGCTCGGATTTGTTTTATGGGGGATCGCTGCTACCGAACGATGCGAGCCTTCATCCGGGCAAGTACCATGCGGGCCTCCTGGACCGAGTCGTTCAAGCTGGGGCCGCGGTTCACGGCGGTGCACCGGTACGTGGAATCACGAGTGAAGGCGCTCAGCACACGCTACACTTCGATGGTTTCGAAATTCAGGCCAAAGACGTCCTCGTTGCGACGAACGGCTACACCAAAAATGTCGGCGCATATTTTAAAAAGCGGATCGTCCCGATCCGGTCGGCGCAGCTCGCGACCGAGACAATTCCCGCGCAACTCATTGATCAACTGATGCCACGACGGCGCGTCTACGGGAACAGCAATCGCGTGTTCTTCTATTTTCGTCCGGCGCCAGACGAAAACCGGCTGATTTGGGGTGGGCGCGCAAACCATTTTACCGGCGACACCGTGCTCGCGGCGTACTCGCACCTGGCGCGTGACGTTTTGCGTACCTTTCCGGAATTGAGAGACGTAAGAGTTTCCTACGCCTGGAGCGGTCTCATCGGTTACACATTCGACGAGTTTCCGCACTTGGGCCGGACACCTGCTGGCATCCATTACGCAATGGGATATTGCGGAACGGGCGTTTCGCGCTCCACGCATTTTGGACGAAAGATTGCGCTCCAAATGCTCGGCGAGACGGAAGGTCGATCGGCGTTCGACGAGCTGACCTTCCCAACTCATATGTTCCACGCTGTCGCAAGACCGGCCGTACCCGCCGTTGAAACATGGTATCGCGCGCGCGATTTCACAGGACTTTAGAAGGAGGTGAAATGACCGCTCACGTGAAGGCACAACAGCAGCGACAAAACATATCTTCGGGCGGAGCTTACGAAAACGTCTTTGGCTATTCGAGAGCTGTGGCGAAGAATGGTCAAGTTCACGTGTCCGGCACGTGCGCCCCGGCCGACTTCGAAGACAGCAGCGCTTATGAGCAGGCAACAGCCGCTATAAGGACAATTTCGATGGCGCTTAGGGCTGCGGGAGCGGAGCTCAGCGATGTCGTACGCACCGTCGTGTACGTTCGCGACATTGCTGACGCGGACGAAGTCGCAAGAGCTCACGTGGAAACGTTCGGCTCCATTCGGCCAGCTTCAACTCTGGTGCAAGTCACATCGATGTTGCGCGCTTGGCAACTGGTCGAGATCGAGGCGTATGCATTAATTGGATGAGGTACTCATCTGATCCCGCGGGAATCAGACGAGCATATCTGGGTCGACATTTGACGCAAGCCTGACTGGGCTTGTAATTTACTTGCCCCTAGCGTGCTAAATACATCTAGCGAATGGCGGCAGGTGCCCTATTGGGCGCTCCTCCCTTCACTGCCCGAAGCTCCAACGAGCTCCGGGCTCTTTTCGATGATCCTTTGTGACTTGCGAGCTGGTCGCAATGTGCACCAAGTTCGCGCCGGATGAAGTTCTCGAAATAGCCGCTCCCGTCTTTGGCCGAATGAAGGCACCGGTCGAAGGACGTGCAGGTGACAATTGCGAAGGTGTATGGGCCGTCTTGCGTGTTCCGCCGGACCACTAGCGGTCGCGGAGCACTGGGCTTTGGCGACCGCCGGCCCAGCGTCGGAGTTGCGCGATCGCAGTTCAGTTCGATCGGCAACTCACACGCCGAGGCGACGCTTGCCATTATATCCCACTCGACACCCAACTTCAGCTTCAGGCCCAGTACCAGACCCGATGCTCCTGCGTATGACCTGTCGCAGCTCCTGGGGGCCCCCGCAACTATTCTGGATAAATGATCATCGTGATAAATTGAATGTCATCGTCCAAGAGCTTTTCCGGACCATGAGGAACATACCCAGAGAACGTGAATGCATCACCCGGCTCGAGCAGTAACGTCTTATCTTCAAATCGATATTGCATCCTCCCTCTCAGCATGTAGACAAATTCCGTTCCCTGATGCTGAAAGCGCGGATAGGTCTTGCTTCTCTTGTCTATGTTGATGAGGAAGGGTTCAAACACCCTCCGTGGCCAATGGGACAGCAATCGATAGGTGTACCCATACTTAGTGCCTGAGCGAACGACCTCCATCTGATCGGACGTCTTGATGAGTCCGGCCTCCCCCCTCGTTTGCTCGACCTCACTGAACAAGGTCGAAAGGTTCATACCGAGTGTCGCGCAGATACGTGCAAGCAGCAACAGGCTGGCGCTAGAGTGCGCAGTCTCGAACCGACTGAGCATCGGGACCGAAATACCTGCTGCCGATGCGACATCACCAAGCGTAAGCCCCCGCTCGAGCCGAATACGTCGAATGACACCGCCGATTCTCTCGTCGAGTGGCGGCGTCTCCATCCCCATCGCGGCAGGCAAACGCTGTTGCGGCGCGGGTCTTCCCTTGAGAGCTCCTCGACGCTTCTGATCCGATTGCCCAACCTTACGCAAACCAAGATCTCCCACAACGAGTGGTCGTGTAAGAAATGAGCTCCAGAGCATTTTTGCGCATGGCGTCGACGACGGATCCGGCCGGGAAGACCGCACTACGGCTAAACTCCGTGAGAATACGTGCCAGTTGGAAGCTGTGGCCGCCACGGCAAATGTGAGGGTCATCAGTCACGATGTGATCTTCCGTGGCATTGCATCTGCGCGAGGCATATTCCGGTTCGGTATTAGTGAGTACCGGCATGCTTGCCCGGAGAGCACAGCCGCTGCTTCCATCAAGATCATCTGCCTCTATTTGTGATCGCCTCGATCAGCGCGTCTGTTTGGCGCTTGGTCGTGCCTGGTGTGATCACCAAATGGCTAACGTCCTGAGTCGCAATTTGCCATTTGGCCTTGATGCTTTCCTCGACGGGTGGGAGCACAACCGTAAGCGCGTTGGAATTCCGCCACGCGCCGACGCCACGGGAATTAAGCTCATCGGCTGTGTAGGCAGCCAGTTGCTCACATTGGCGGAACATCCGTTTGATTCCTTCGATACCCAGAGTACGGATCGCATACCAAAGGATAATCGGCGTATACGCATTGCGCGATCCACTCAACGTCGTATCTGAGCTGCCGATGTAATCGATGGCGCGCATGACGCGCTGAACGTGCCGCTTGCGTGAGAGAACGACGCCGCAAGGCATCGGCGCGCCAAGAAACTTGTGTCCGCTGAGCGTGATCGAGTCCGCTCCATCCGCGAAATCGAATGCGGGCTTCGGATCTAAGAAGGGCGCGTACGGCCCGCACAGAGCCGCGTCGGAATGGATATAGATCGCGCCGATGCCGACATCGCGAAGGACCGCACGAATTTTTAGCGTATCGTCTTTGCCTTCCTTCATTGTAGTGCCAATGTTGGCGACGACAACGGCCGGGCGATTTCGGGTACGGGTCGCCTTCTGCGCTAGATCGTCATAGCTCATTTCTCCATTTGACTGCGAACGCACCACACAGTGATCCAGCCCGAGCAGACGAACCCCTTTGCTCACGCTATAGTGTGTGTCCTGCGAGAAATACGCGACAGCATCCGGATAGAGCTCACGGGCGAGATACAGCCCATAAGTGTTCCCCTCGGTCCCTCCACTGGAGATGTACCCCCAAAATTCGCGAGGAGGTGCGCGAAACAGCTGGGCAAAGAATTCGATAACTTCGCATTCGAACTCATACGAATTGACACGATAGGTCCCTGGTTCGAACGGATCTCCGAGGTTGTTGCCTGCGAGGCGCATGAAGCGCCACAACGGCTCATAATCGAAGCCCCTCGCAAACGGGTAGCCTAGAAAACATCCGTTCGCCTCCTGCATGGAGGAGAACAATTTATCCAGTCTTTTGAGATCCTGGGATTGTAGCATGATGCGCGTCTTGCAGGCGACAGGATCACTAGATCCTGCGGCCTGTTCCGGTTCTGGTTCACGTGTGGACAAAGGCCCGCCTTGGGCACCGGGCCAACCGGCGCTCCCTCTCAAGAAGGACGGCGGAGCATCGGGAAAAACGGCGGCGAACTGCCGACCTGAACCTCACCCACGATCTTCCATCCCAGGCGTTCATATAGGCGTGCCGAGCGAAGGCTGGTGGCTTCTGTAAACGCCAATCCATTCGCTTCATCCAGGATGGCAAGACCGTATCGGTAGAGAAGGCCTCCCCACCCGGACCGCTGGTGCATGGGATCGATGCCCAGCATGGTGAAATACCAGTACGGCTCCGTAGGGTGATACTTGCCGAACTCTTCGAATATCCTTTCAGTTTCCGTTCGTCTGTACTCTGGAACGCTCCCGAGCAAGTACTTCATCATGCGCGCGTCATCGCGGTGCACTTTGTCGGTTAGCCACAGAAGCGCACCTTTAACGCCGTCCTCGAAACACGCGCCACTTCGATCCGTGTACGGATCACCGGCGTAATACTCAAGGAAGCCGACGAAATGGCGCAAGTAACGCTCTGGCTCGGGATATAACCATCTCAGCAGTGGACACATCGTAAAGGCTGTCGTGAGAACGGCGATGACCCTCGAGCGGTCCTCAGGGGCGACGATCTTGATCGATCCGTTCTCACTTGACGCGGATTGCATAATTACTCCTCTCTCCAAAGCCATACGGACAGCTACGATCGCAAGGCGAACGAAGCCGCAGTGGAAATGAGGTTAAGAAGCTTCGGACTAGGTGACTCCCGAAGCCCATAGCCTTGCGATTCCATTGTCCTGCAACTCCGGCGTCTCACGACCGGCTCGAGCGTACGGCCACCTAGCGTGCAGGATTTGGGCCACTGCGCGCAGCGGTAGACGCGCGTGTTTTCGGGACACGCAATGTCAGGTTCGTAACAGGGGTGGCGGGCTGTATGCATGACGCCCGTCCGCTTTCGGACGGAGACGCGTGCAGGCTAAACGTTGCTATTCAGCAAGACGACACAGCACGGATCGCCCCGCTCATCTTTGACCCCTCTCGTATTCCAAGAGGTTCCATCCTTGTTATCGCAAAAAATCCGCTTGCCGATACGGTCCGACGAGGTCGGCCAGCCAAATCGCGCGATAGAATATCGAGCATTTCCACGCATGCCACCCTCGGCGACATTGAGTGTCAGTGAAATCCGCCAACGGGCCGTGCCCGCAGGCACTGTTGGTGGCTGGATTTTCGCGGACATCAGAGCCGCGAACTTGCAATGCAACGGTAAGCTTCATCGCGCGCGCGTTGTCGTATGGCACGATCCGCGAGTCCCGAGGACTTCGCTCACCGCGCGCAACGATCGCCCGATGCGTGAACGGCGACCAGCTCGGCTAGCCGTTGCTGACGCTCGGGCTCCTGCTGCAGGATCAATAGTGCCTCTCTATGGTGACGGCCATCAACGGTGAGGGCACGGTGGCGAAAATGAACGGACGGCAACGATTGATCATGACGGAGCACACCGGAGGCGGGAACAAGCGCTCCTAGCAGCACCCAGCGCCTTGCCGCAGGTATGGACGACCAGGAGATTTTCGAACGTCTCGTAGGGCGCGGTGAGCCCTCGTCCCTCCCCGTGGCATGAGCTTCAGCCACCATCAGGAATGCATCGTGCCCGTCTGCGAGTGCGACCAGGTCCTTGAGCGGGGCGAAATCGCCATCCGTGCTGTAGAGGCTTCAGCGAACGCCATTTAGGTCCTCCGGTATGGTGATTTGATAGGCTTGGTTGAATTTCCCACCGTTCACCAGGAGGCGCTTTCCGGCCCGAAATCGAAGTCATCCTTCCGTTCAGGCTCGCCTGCGTTGCGCTGCACCATTCCGGCAGGCGCAGAGCAAGCGTGTGGGCAATCGGCTGTGCAGATTCCACAGCGATTAACACCGCGCCCTTCCAGGGATAGTTTCCGCTCATCAGCAACCGCAACGTATGCCCACCGACCGATAGTGCCACGCTATTGCCAATGTAGAGATTGATGTAGAACGCGTCAGCGCGTGGCGTATAGATGTAGTGTGCAATGGATGTGAAAAGGCGCGCAATGTTCGGCGGACAGCACGCGCAGCCAAACCAGCGCTGCCGCACCGGCGCGACATGACTGTAAATGCCATTGGACCTCAGCGTTTTCGGATGGGTTTCGAGCGGGTTAGCGTAAAAATATTCTAGCGTGCGCGCTCCATCACATCGGCTTAGCGGCCGTCCGCTTCCATCTCCAGCCTACGGCGCGCGAACATCATCAGACCAATCGACGCGCAGCTTTCCGCATGTGCAGTATCGTTCGGCAGATCGCAATCGCAGCTGAACGCTTCGCCCAGGCTTTGCGAGCCGATACCTCCGGTAATATAGATCTGCCGCTGCACCATGTTTTGCCATAGCCTCAGGCAAGCCTGGCGTTGTTGCTCATTCTGATTTAGACGCGAGGTGAGCGACCGCGGTCATGAGGTATACAAATCGAACCGCATGACTGGTTGCGATCCGCTGTTTCGAAACTGGCAGGTGCGCCTGGCTGTAGGCTTTATTGCGCACCGCCCAGGGGCGGGCCGTATGATTTGACGTGGCCGGATTGCCGCCGCTTCTCGTATTCGATGTCATAGAAGTGCGGCTCTGTGCCACGTTGCTCCACCAAATAATTGGCGAGCGTCAGATATCGCCGTTCCTGCGTCACTTCGTAGAGGCGCGTTAACGCAAGTTCGATTTCTGGATGACCATCATAACCGTGTAACTGATCACGCTCAGGGCCGAAAACCGTGCAGACGTGGTCAGCAAGCCTGCAAACGACCTCAAGCAGGCGTCGTTTGCCTCCAGCCACAAAGAAAGCGACGCCGGCTTCAATCAAGTGGCCGGCATAGTAGAGCTCGTGACATTCGGCGAGATTGCTCCAGCGCTCCTGAGGGCCCTTTAGCATGAAATAAGTGTTGAGATAGCCGTCGCCGCATTGCGCGGCCGCAATCAATTCAATCAGCTCGTCGGCGGCTTTCTCCAGGTCCGGATCGGGCGTCTGGCACAGCGACCAGGCAACGGCCTCCAACTATTTTGCGACATCGCTGTCCTGAAGAACCGTGCCGTAGAACTCACCCTTCGAACGTCCGGCGGCAATACGGAAATTTTCGACCGCGTGGCTCGGTGTTACTTCGGGATTGCGATCGTTCAGCGTGTCCCATTGATAGGGAATCGCCACTTCAATCACCACTTGCTGGAAGTTCCCAATCAGCGGATCCGATACCTGTAAGTCGTGAAGATTGACTTCGGCTACATCCCGCTGATTCATTGCGTTTCTCCTTCGTGTCGGGCGAATGGGCGCCTGGCTCAGGCAAGTCAGCTCGCCATGAGCAATTTCTGGCCCCTGAAATGCCATGCATCGGCGGCATAGGTCTGTCCGCCGCAGACCCTGGATTCCCACGGGCATCGCGCCTGGACAGCCAGCGCTTCGTTCATGCAGCCTAGCCCCGAATCGCCGGCGGCGTTTTTTGTCGACGATATCTGGATGGTAACCAACATGACTCCACTGCGTGTCGCGCGCCTGGCGAAAAATCGATTGACCATGCGCATCAGAACTTCGCGCTGAAGATGGCATTGAGTCCGTTCTGGGTAATGCCGGAGCCAAACTGGCCCTGGTAGGCGATGCCAAGGGTGCTATTGCTGGAAAGCTGGAAGTCCAGACCCGATTCAACGAGTGCCACGTCCTTGCCGATGGATAAGCCCGAAGCTGCAAAAGCGCTGGACCCGGCAGCAAAGCTGGCCGTCGACAGTGGAATGCGATCACCAACGGCATGGCGCCAACCAATATCGGCTCGGGCAGTCGTGGCGATTTGGCCAAGTTGAAAACGCCTGGTCGCGTAGACGCCGAGGGTGGAGAGCGTCGTTTCCATCGTGTTAGCTTGAATATTTAGCGCCGCTCCGCCCAAACCCCTCTCGCTAAAACCATCCGTCGCGACACGAACATGGGCGAGATTGGCATAAGGCTCGATCACCGACCCGTTGCCGACATGGACCTTGTAGCCCAGCTCTCCGAAAATCTGGAAAGTGCCTGCATCGTAATCCGAGATCAGATTGTCATTGAACCCCGGGAACCTAACATTGCGGCTCATCTCAAGATCGTGCCATGTATAGGCAAGACCTGAGCGGAAGGCGATGGCCCCTTCTGGAACGGTCCACTCGGTGCCGGCATAGGTGCCGAACGTGTAATTGTCGCTGCGGCCCGACGACGAACGACCGCTAGCGTTGAAAGTAGAACGGCTATAGCCTGCAAATACACCGAAACGCCAGTCGTCAAGTACCGACGCGTCGATACCGGTCATGACGCCGCTAATGCTGGATCTGGTGCTTGCAGCATTGCGATCACCTGATTGGGTCGCCCATCCGCCAAAGGTAGAACCCCACGCTGCATAAGGCTGCAAGTCATAGGACGGCAGGTCAAGGGAAGCAGCGCCGATAGCACCGATGGCAGAGGCAGAATTGCCGCCTGTCCTCTGCCCGGCACCATAACCCATCACCGCCATCGGCGACGACGGCGCCCCGCCAAACGCCTGTTCGAGACGGTTATAGACTGCCGAACGTGCATAGAAGCTGTCATTGACACGCCTGCCCTTCTCCGACGCATAGACGGACGGCGAAAGCTGACCCAGCGCAGATGTCACCACCGTGCCGTCGGAGGCGGAGAAGTCGAGCGCCGCGACGAGCGGGTGCAGTCCCAGAGCAGCGTTGCCAGCTACTCGGTCGAGCGCCGCGCCCACCTGGCGGCTGCTGGCATCAGCCCCATAACGCGAATAGGCATCGGTTGGGCGGGAGAGTGTCAACGCGTAGGTATTGTCGCCCTGGGCTGTAGCGCTCGCCAGCAAGGTTGGCGATTGCAGCGATGCCGTCACGTTCGTGAACGAACCCGTCAGATTTGTTGCATTCAACCATCGATTAGAGGAAACGCTAAAATCGTTGCCATACCAGCCACGCAGGGGCGTGATCGCGAGCGCACCGTCGAGCGTCGCATTGCCGCTCACCACGAGGCGGCTGAACGCACCGATATCGTTCACCGCAACCTGTAAGCGACCGGTCGAGGTTTGCAGATAGTCGCCATTCACCGTGATGCTGTTGTCAAGACCATCGATGAGCGGCGCGACCGCGCCATTATTGGTGAAGCGGCCATTGGTATTGAGGAGATAACTGCCGTTGCCGGACAAGGTTGCGCCTTGCGCGACGGTTGCGCCGTACACTTCGTGATTGCCGGTAAACAGCACGGCGCCACCAGACAGCTCCAGCGATAGGTTGTTGCGTCCAACGATGTTTCCTTCATAGCGGATTGCAAAGCTTGCGTCGGGCCGTCCCGTGGAATGACCATTCGCGTCAGGCGCCATGCCGAAGGTTAATTTGGTCAGGCGCGGAGAACCGTTCTCGTCAGGCTGGGCGTAATCAGACAGGATGTCCCCTGACAATGTTGCGCCACGCATCACATTGATCTGGCCCACATAACCATTGTTCGACATGTACATCGCGGCATAACTACCGGCTAGGCGCCCGGTCAGATCATACGTGCTGACGAGCGGACCGTCGATTTCGTTCAGCATCGGCGCCGGACTATTGCCAATCGTGTGAATGTACGAGCCACGATATTCACGGTCATTGCCCAACACATTGTTGCCAAAGTCGAAACTTGCCGCGATGCCATGCTCGCCGAGAGCCTGCACGTCGCCACGCTGAGTCAGTGTGTGATCCTTACCATAGGCGAACATGACGCCGCGCCCATAGGCGCCGTCGGCGTACACGCGGGTTCCGGGCGGAACCATGATGTGATTGTTTTCGCCGTCGACGCGGATGCCGGCCCCCCCTGCTCCTTTCGAAAGCAGGTCGGCGCTCTGGAGCAGAGTGTTGTGGCTGCCATAGACGTGCAGTCCGAGTCCGCGCGTGGCCGTGTTGTATGTATCTGGCAGATAGGCGGTGCGGTCGGCTTTGCGAGCGAAGAAGGGATTGTCGTTTACCAGATTCTGGCCGTTTCCATAGATGGAGTACCCGAACAAATTGCGCCGATCGATACTGTAACCTATATCTTGAAACGCGGCGATCTCCGCTTCCATCAGGGCGGTGTAGTTCCGGTATCGCTGATGGCTCATCAAACTGTTCTTTAGTTCGCTGTGCGTCATGCTGTCCTTCGATCGCAGCGGAATACCTGGCATGGCACCGGCCATCACTTCGCTCACATGCTCCCCTTTGAAATAGCCTTGATCACGTCGCAGATCGAAAACGTCGGCAGCTGGCTGGTTCGGGCATTGGGAACAATGAATCGCCTGCCCCGGCTGAGCCTGTTTGCCATTGTCATCGTACAAATGACTCGTCCACCGATTTATCGTTTCGGGAAAATACAGCCCGCCGGCACGACCAATGAAGTCAGCACCCGTCATGCCGAGCAGATGCGCGTTCTCGTGCACGCTAACGGCTGAAAGGTTTGTGCTCGGTGTCATAGACACTTGGGACGGGATGTAAGTGTGCGGTGAAAATCCCATCTGGCCGATGCCGATCGCGCCATGAGCACCAGATTCAAGTTCGCCCGGATCCTGACCGGTGAGCGCAGCCTGCACCTTCGTGCCGGCTCCATGAGAAGGAGACATGCCCCAGGCATTGTTATCGTAGTTCGCGCTGATACTAATAATCGCTGGCGATTGACCAGGGATGACCTTGATGATTTCAGCCCAATACTGAATCCCGGTAAGCACCTGATCTATCTCCCAACGGGACAAATTGCGCGATGAAGATCCCGGATCGGCCTCGTCGGCACTGAGTATGCGGACCCGCATGAACGGCACACCGCTCGAATCACCGACATCGTAAATTTCAACGGCCCTGCTGGGCGAGCCGAGCAACGCGAGAACCGCCAGCACGGTGATTGTGATCGTCTTCGTTCTCATACTACACGTTCTATTTCAGAGCTTTGGTTGCAGGTGTGCTATGTCGTCCATCTTCGGGCGCGAGTGCGCGCTGATGCGCGAGCGAAGCGCGGCCGTCATTGGTCAAACATTGGCCGCGAGCCTTCGCGGCCATAACCTGACGGCAGCGCCGCAATATCAAAGCGGCCGCTCCTCTGTGGCGACCTTGATGGATCGAGATCCAAGAGGCGCGTCGTTGCTATCTCCGATGTCTTTGACAGCAACTTCCTGGAGCTCAGACTCTGGACGCATCACGCTTGCCATTTGCAAACCGCTAAGCTGCGGCTCGCGATGAGCGGATATCACCGCCTGATGCCTGCGTCGCCGGCGCGGCGTCGGTCGTTTCCACGGTACCGTCAACAATGCGAGCTCCTATTATCTCCGATCGCATGAAGGTCCTGTATTCCGCAGGGGAGACTCCCGACAAAACAGCATCCTGCACGCAATCGGGCGGCAGTGGAGCAAAAGCCGGGCCAATCCCCTCACGCTTGCGCACACGTGCAACGGGCCGAACGCACCATGCACGCGCGGCAGCCCTTGTGTGTGAAAGCAGGCACCAGCTGTTCGGCGCCCGCCAACCTTGTCGCGAACTCGCCATTGCATATGGACAGGCGCGTTCGCTGCGACGGCCTTCAAGGCCGTCGTCACACGGCCAGACAGCAGGTTTGCGTCGGGATCGATAGGCGGCTGCGCAATTGGTCCAGCAGAGAAACGATCCGGATATAGTCATCCACCGTATCGGTAGCTGGATTGACCCCGATCACTGCGTCACCGAGCCCATCGACGGCCAACGTGGCAATGCCATAGGCATCATCGGTTGGGTGGTTGGATTGCCCGTCGAAAGCCGTCCCATGAGCCGGATCGTCGAGCGAAATGTCGTGACCACTTCCCGTTTCGACGCCACCGAGATCAGATCCTGTAATCGCATGATCTTCGAGACCGCAGCGACCATTTCAGGCGTCAGGCCGGCGCCACCGCCTCAAGCTGCTGTTGGCCGGTTTCGGGCTTCAGCAGCCATTCGCGGAATTCGCCGACAGTGAGCGATGAGACGATCGCAAAGACCGCCGGATCATGTCGATCCAAGGTCAGGCGCCGTTAGTATCGGCCGGATCAGTTCGTGAGCGGCAAATCGGCCAGCGCCATCTGGGCCGCAAGCCGCTCGGCCGGACCGTCAGCGGCGAAGCCGACAAGCTGATCGCTCGACCGCTCGGGCGTCGCCTTGGTCATGAGATCCCTGAGGTCGGCAAAGCCGAAGACCGTCACTTTGATGGTTGTCCTGTAGGGCAGGATCGGTGGTTATCCCTGGATCAAGGCGAGCGCTTCGGCATGAAGCCGCGGAGTTGCGGTTGCCAAGATGCGCCCTTCCGAGCGAATCGAGAGCGGGCATCCCTCCCAATCGGTGATGCAGCCGCCGGCGCCCTGCACGATCGGCACCAGTGCCATGTAGTCATATGGCTGAAGCCCCGCTTCGAGAACGATGTCGCAGTGTCCCGACGCAAGCAGGCCATAGACGTAGCAATCGCCGCCGAAACGGCGCATCCGTGCAGCTCGCGATAGCCGCTCGAATGGCTCCATCTCGCCTTTGCGGAACATGTCAGGCGATGTGGTGTAGAAACGCGCGTCGGTGGCGCTCTCGCATGCGCTGGTCCGTGCCAATCCATCGCCGAACCACGCCACGCCGGGCTTCGCCATCCACCGCTCACTCGTAAAGGGGACGTCGATCAGGCCGCAGAATGGTCGCTGCTGATAGGTCAACGCGATCAGCGTGCCGAACAAGGGAAAGCCGCTGATAAAGCTCTTGGTGCCGTCGATCGGGTCGACGATCCACGTGAACGCTCCGCCGGGCTTGGCTCCGATCTCCTCGCCGATGATGCCATGCTCCGGAAAGCGCGCCTCGATCCTTTCCCTGAGACGCAACTCAACGGCTTGATCGGCGATCGTCACCGGGCTGGCATCAGACTTGGCGAGGACATCCAGCGGCGTGCGGAAATAGGACAGCACGATGGGCCTGACCGAATCCGCAAGCTCGGCGGCGAATGACAGATAGATATCGGCATCGTCTGCCGTGACGGCATATTGGACCATTAGAGCGCCCTCAGGAACGGCGGCCATCGCGGATTCATTTGCGCCAGGTGCGGTCCAGCCACACGGCGTGCCGGTCCGGAGCGCGCCAAGATAGGCTCAAGCAATCCGCTTAGGCGGCTCCAGGCTCCCGCCCGAAACGTCCTGCGCCTGCCACCAGGATTTCAAGAGTCGTTTCGCGACCGCGGTGGGATCATCGTCGTCGCCAAGGGCGGCCTGATACGCAACGCCACTATCTTTGAACTTGTTAAGCAGCACGTATCCATCCTCGACCTTGTATTGTCCTTCCGCTATCTCGCCGGTATCGCCCTTCGCGCCCGACGGGGAGCGAACGATAACACTAAGGCTGCGATATTCATGCGGCATTTGGACACCTAGATATGTGATTGGTCTATCAACGCGCTGCCGATCAAACGTGGCGCGCGAGGTGCGATACGTGTTCGTCAAACGCTACGACATTGCCCTTCCACCTGATCGAGCATGACCCGTGAAGGAACTTCGTGCGGCTGCCCAGGCACCTTTCAGGCAGCGGCTGATTAACCCCATTGCCTGACCAAAAGCTGACGGCCGCGATCAATTTCTCGAAGTCGGGAACTTGCGGGCCCGATGCACTCCAGTCAACTTAGAACAGCGATGCTACAAGCCTCAAACTTGTCAGAGTTTTGCAGCTGCGCAGGCAGTCTTCGTCTTTGTCAAGGCGTCCACCAATCGCGGCGACTTGATCGACCTTGCCGCCACGTCAGCAACTGCGGGTTCAAGGCTGAAGGGCTGACCGCCAAAAACAAAGACAACTTCGCCATCTTCGATTGACGATCTCAGCCCTCGGAGGTTGATTGGGTAGTCGGCCCCGTCCACTTTACTCGGCCGTGAATACGCCAACCCGATTACATTCTTGGAAATAACTAGCTCGAGCGAAAACGTGCGGGTGGCGATCAATTCGATCAGGTTCTCCGGCAGAGGTTCATTAGGCTCAATATCGATGCCGAGAGCTGCAATCCTTTTCGTCGCTGCCATAGCGGCGGCTACGACTGTATCGTGGTGTGCCAAAGATCCGACGACGCCGGCTGGCCAGATCGGAACACCGAAGCGCGTCTTAGGATCGGCATTGGTGGGACTACGCAGTGGCAGGTCATTCGTGCAAGTGCCGGAGATTGGGCCTGTATCCCGGTCAAAGCTGTTGACGCTCAATGCTGAGCTTATTGGTTGGTGGTCCAGGTCCAGATAGTTTGCGCCTTTGCCGGAGTGACTAGGATCACTCCAAAACACAAGCATACCGAAGCTAGCGGGACGAATATCTCGGGCAATCGCGATTGCCTTTTGCGATGGCGATACGACAGAAGGCATCTTTGATACGACCGTCGCGGTCGCCGACTTCAGAGAACGAGGTGAAAGATGCAAACCGGCGGAGACGACTACAACAGAATCCGCCGGGCCGACGCGACGTACACGGAGCGTTCAGAAGCGCAATCGGCGAGCCCGCGGACTAGAGCCGAGGAACGCCAAGCTTAGGAGTTAGATAGGGAAGGCCTTGGAAAGTGGACGGGATCTAGAATCGGGCTCATTTCTTCAATTTTAGCATCGATCAATTTGAGAACGGCGGCCGGAACGACATCCCGCTCTGGGAGATTCCACCAATGGTCGTTTAGCGACGATACGACTTCCTCGACAGCCGAGATGACCGCCGGTTCGGGTAGACGCGCGCGGTTGGCGAACTTGCGCCAGCAGTCCGGAGTAAGCGCTTTGAAAGACTTCTCTCCTCCGAGAGAGAGGGCCATATCGTCCTTCGGAAAGTAAGCAGTGGTCGATAGGACGTCATAAACGGGGGCGATAGCCGGGGTGCAACCGTCACCCGGGTATATTGTGGACCAGTTCTTCAAGTGCATGTCGCCATTGCCGACGAGCGCGGCAAGGGCCAGTCGACGAACGAATTCGAGTGCGGCGTCGGTCGAAACCGCCACGTTCAGCGCTGAGGCGATGTCGTGGTATGATGCGGCATCATATTTTTTGGATGGCTGCCGGCCAAAGACCTGAGCGAAATCTTCGATGTGAATTCGGGCGCCTTCCGGCCGCCGGTCGAAACGCTTCACCAGCAAGACCTTGCCGGTCGACAGAGTATTGAATTCTTCGGGAATTCCCTCGAAATCGGATTTATCGACAAGCTCGCGCTCGGGCACATCCATTCCGAGGATTTCGGACATTGCCAAAATGGCGAACTCGTTTTCCGACAATCCGATAAGGTTGGCCGAAGGGAATTTTGCGATGTACTGACCTTGCTCGTCGCCGATGGGCAAAGTCAGTCGGCCCTTGTCCGTGTTTTTCATCACAGAAAGCTTCATCTGAACTCCCGCTAAGGAGAACCGAGCTTTGATCTCATGTGGGTTTTCTTGAACCGCTATCGTTGTGCTGCCGTCGCTCGGCACGACACGCACCGCGCCTGGCAGGTCCTCGCCAAGCGCCGCCAGGAGGTCGAAATCGTTTCCTTGCCTCACTGTGCCCGCGTGGTGCTTTTCCATCGCCTCGCGAAGCTTGTCCTCGGGCAGCATGTTCGCGAAGAATGCCGGCAGTATGTGTGCTGCGGGCTTCGGATCTTTACGAAGGCCGCCATCAGCGGAGCGGAACGAGAGGCTCAATATCGGGGGCCGCGCCATAGCTCGATAGGTCGGATCCAGACTGAACGCATTGAAATCACCCGGCGTGCGCACGAGCGTTCCAACCTTGAGTTCTTGAAGGAACACGTCCAGCGACTGAATGGTGTCAGGGGCGCGGACCCGGGTGCTCATCATCATCATCCATGTCGGTAGTGAATGCCGGCCGATCTTCGTCTTCGGATGGACGAAGGAGTGCATTGACGCCGGGTACCGTCGCCTGTGGGATCAGCATCAGCTCCATGCCGAGCGCGCGCGCGACGTTAATCAGCGTGGTCGCCCGTGCAGCGGCGTCGCCCAACTCAATATCGCGGTATCGCGGTCGAGAAATGCCCGCGCGTTCGGCCACCTGCCCTTGGGTCAGGCCCACTTGCTTTCTTGCGTCCCGGAGGAGCCGTCCTAGCTGTTTGATTGCTTCTGAGTTCCGCTCCATGATCTGTTTTCGTATCTTCTAGTGCCTAAAAGAAACGTAAAGGTATCAAAGTCCGCTTGCATTTGTCAATGTCACGATCTGTTAGCGCATCATTTGTCGGCGAGGACATGATGGGCCACGACGCCCTCGAGGAGTTCGGGTGCCGCGGTGATTTCGCACTGCTGACCGGGGGTGATTATCACCCTGAGTGGCCGCCCGCGCGTCGGCGAGCGTGTGGACCTCGGTGGGTTAATCCGCCTCTGGAACGCCCCAGAGCCTGGTCGCGCGCCCTTTATGGATGGCCCGCCCCTCCCGCCGACGTCGGTATAGGATGTCGGTGTTCAGAAATAGAGGGAACGGACCATAGTGATCCTTGGCATCGACCTGGGCAAGCACAGCTGCAGTGTCGTCGGGTTGGACGAGCGCGGGACCATCGTTGTGCGGCGGCGGATGCGTCGCGACGGGGTGATCGCGTTCGCCGCAAGCTGGCGCCTGCACAATGGCGATCGAAGCATGCTGCGGCGCCCATCATACGGGGCGGTGGCTGGCGGCGTTGGGCACAAGGTTCGGCTGCTGTCGCCGGAGTATGTGCGCCCTTACGTCAAGGCCCAGAAGAACGACCATCGCGATGCCGAGGCTATCGCTGAAGCTGCGACCCGCCCCATCGTGCGCTTCGTTGAACGCGAGGAGCAGCTTGACGTTCAGACGCTGCATCGGGCGCGCGACCGCCTGGTCGCCGAACGCACGTCATTGACGAACCAGATCGGGAGCCTTCTGCTAGAGCGTAGGCACATCGTGGCGCAGGGCCACGCTCGACTACGCCACCTTGCTCGGCGGACTGCTGGATTGCGGCTCCGGCACGTTGAGCCGGCGCATGACGTTCCTGCTCGGAGATATGCACATACGCTGGGAAGGAACTGGACCGGCGCATCGCCACCTTTGACGCTGAGTTCTCTGCCATGGCCCGGGCCGTAGGTCGACTCTAGCTGTTCTCCATGGCTCAATTTTCTAGATCAATAGTACTGGAGAAAAGAACGACTAGGATGTTCGAATCTCGCGGTATTTATCTCTTGGTGTCGGCCCTGGCCGTCGCTTTGGCCGCTAATTCGTTCAGAGGCGCGGACACAACCAAGATTGTCGGCGGAGCGGTCCTTGCCTCCGTCGCAATCGCCATCCTCAGCTACAAAAGTTGGCGAGTGGAGCAACTGGCGCGCCATGACTGTAAGGCCGCTGCCTTCTATTGCCTCGATGGCGAGCCATAATCGCGCCCTGGATACTCCACGGCTGTATGTCCGCTCAGCGGGTCCTAAATCCGCGTAGAGTCGCGAAGGTGCTTCCCGCAGAATAAAGCGAGCTTTGGATTTGCGACACTAGCGCAGTGGTCCAGTCCAACCATGGCACTCGCACCCTGACCGCTTGCGCCCATGTCGGGAAGAGCTTTACCAACTGTCATGACGCCGAACGCGTCGTGGCCGTCGACGATGTCCAGCTCGATGTTGCCGCGGCGGAATTCCTGGGGATCGTCGGCGCATCCGGCTCCGGCAAATCCACCTTGCTGTGGCTCGTCAACCGCCTGCTCGATCCGCAGCGGCCGCCTCATGCTGGAACGCAAGGACGTCCGTAACGTCGATCCGGTTCGCTCGCGCCGGCGCATGGGCTACGTGTTCCAGAGCGGTAGCTCCAACGCGCTGGCGTTGAGGATTTTGAAATCACCTAGCGCCAACCGAGGAGCAAGGATACGACAAGGACAGCGAGCACCGGCAACACTGGTACGACGATGTCGCAACAGAAGCCTAGCGGGTTACTTTCATTGGGTCGCTGGAGGGCTAAAGCGTGGATAATGAGCAGACTTATCTTTGCCCTTGCATAGAAGCCGCAGCGCCTTTGGGAGGCGCTGCGCTTTTCCGCCTGAGTTTGAGTGCCCCTCAGAAGGTGAAGGTCACGTATCGTGTCGGGCGCGCCATTTGCGCACAAAACCGCGAACATTTTCATTCTCGGTCTGTCTGCGGGCGGTGGCTGCTTGCGGGACATCCTTGCTGCCGATGATCCTGATGGCCTCGCCATCGACTGCATCGATGATCGAACGGACATAATCCCGGCGAGCGTTCGTCTCGCCGGTATCCAGCGATCATGAGTCTCGCCAACGCGCGACGGCATTGGTGGCGAAAGCCATAAGATGGTAAGAAAGTCCCCCCGGGACCAACCAGTGCCGACTGAAGTCCGGCTGCTCGCACCAGCTTGTTCAGGATCGCCATGGCGTCCCCGTCCCCGGCAGGGCATGCCGCGAGAGCATCGCAGCGATAGCCTGTCGGTGACGTTCCGGAATCTGGCAGCCTGCGCGCGGGAGGATCTGGCACAGCGCTCCGCCGCGCCACATCAGACATTGTCAGAAGTCCGACAAAGGACGTTTTTCAAGCCGGACGACAGCTGCCCGTCAGCTCGCCATCAGCTTGTCTGGGTATCCTCGCAGCAGGGCCTAAGCAGCCCGAATTGATGCGTAGATACTAGCGCAGCACAGAAAGGTGAATCGTCATGTATGATCGAATCAGTGGCTTATCCACACGCGTTAGACAAGCTGACGAACCGAGCCAGTCGGTGGATAGCGGCAGATTTACGAAGATAGTTGCAGATCTCGCGCCTCAGTGGAGCTCACAACCGGGGGAATTGCCTGACAAGATGGGAGCCTGCTGCAGCAAGCCACATACCTCGGATGCAAACGTTCACACTTCTAGCGCCTCCGACCCCAGTACATCCTCTTCAGAGAGTTCGGCCACCTCCTTGTTCGAGTACAGAACGGCCGGCCTGCGTGATGCGAATGTGGACGGCATCTGCGTTGGGCTGACTGCGGAATGGTTCCGCCATCTTAACAACAGCCCATCTACCCGAATGAGTGCGCTCACACCCGGATCGGGAACGCATGCCTCAGCGGCTGAACGGCAGCAGCAATATCAAACTCTCAAGGATTTGTTGCGGAGGAGGGGAGCAGGATCTTCTCAGGCCGACCTTCAGGCACAAAATACCATGTTGGAGGACGCAGGCTTGGAACCGGCTGGAGAAGAGAAGAGATTCGCATTCGGCAAGTCTTCGAACATCAAGCGGATGGTGAACGAAATCAACGAAGATGGATCAAATCATTTGCTCAGCTTGTATTTCGCCGAAGGCGGCGCACACACAGTGGCGACGTCGGCCTCGAATGGAAGGACCACGCTTTTCGATCCTAACTATGGAGAATTTACCGTTCGATCAGATCCGGACGAGATGGCTTCGTTATTCCAAAGCCTCGCTAATCGTTACAGGAATCCCAACGGGCAGCATTTGTCGACGATCACGACGCAAAGGATGCAGTGAGCTGGGCCTTTCAGGCCGCTGGTGATTGACGCCTCCTGTGAAGGCGCGGATGCGTCGGCCGTCGCTCGCGTTCGGTCGTGGCGTCGGGGCCAAATCTGCAGCGGATAGCTAGCTGCATGCCGGCTGGCGAGTGTGCCGGCATCGAAAGCGGGGGTGCCGGTCCTCGCGATCCGTGACGGCCGGCACAAATTGCAATTCTGTTTCGTTGACCAGCTGCGGTTGCTCTCAACTGACGTCGCCAAGAAGCAATTACCCCGGCGACAATGCCGTCCGCTTTCGAACCACGCGCTTGATCCAGTCCGACTGTGCGCAGGGTACTCCTTGTTTCATCCGTCGGAATGCTCGTAAGGCGGATATCGCTAGGTTGTCTGACGAAGCAGACTTCATATTGCGCAAGGGGCATACCGATTGGAGCACTGCGAATCGCACCGATCGATTTGTGAAAGCGAGCGAAGTAGGGAGCTCATGCCTCGCGACGATGGCGACAGGCACGGCATTGCATTGAACTCCGCTTCAGCGGCATCTATTGGACCCGACATCTCACCGTACCGGGCGTTTGGCGTACCCGAAGAAGCTGCGCTTTATCGCGCCGACGTCAATCTCGAAGCTGATAGGATTCGGCGGATCCGACGTGAGCCCCCGCAGCAGGTCGACCATTTCGGCAGAGGGTGCAATGCCGAATTCACGGCGCAGCACCAGTGCGAGCGCGCGGAAAGTCTTTACGGCGTGCGATCGGTTGCCCATTTGCGAAGCGATCTTCATAGCAAGCGCCGTAGTCTCCTCATCGCCAATGTCAACCTTCATCGCGCGCTCGCACCAATAGAGGGCGCTCCTGCGGTCGTTCTCGTTGAGGCAGGCGAGGATGAGGAACTTCAGCGCCGACAGATATTTCGAGCGCAGGCTTTCCCGCTCCTCAATGATCCAGCTTTCGTCGAGGTCGGGCAACAGATCTTCCCTGTAGAGCTCGACAACGCGCTGCACCCTCAGCAAGTCGGCGGCGAGTATCTCCGGGTGCGAACAGCAATCGTCGAAGACGGTCTCAAATTCGTTGGCATCGATATGCAGAAAGGAACGTCGGGGCAGGCTGACGAAATTGCCGAAGGATTGAATCAGTCTCGCAGGCACGGCCGGGTGTGCGGAATGCAGCAACTGGTTGATCCGGAACAGTGCTACGCGAACGTTGCGTCGCGCCTGCTCGCCGGGCATGCGTCCCCAATATAGTCCCGCGAGGCGATCACGCGGAATCTCGCTGCCCGACCGGCGCGCCAGATACGCCAGGATCGCCGCCAGCCGCGCCGAGATGTCGACGCGGTTGCCGCCGACGCCCAGGCTGAAGGTGCCGAATAGACGGATGTTGATGGCCGGGATCGCGCTTTCGCTGGGGCATTCCTGGGGAGTGGTGACCTGAAGTCTCGAAACCGATGCTAGGCGTAGCTTCACGGGAGCTTCTGCACGCATGGCTTTACCTCCAACAATATGGGAAATGCTCTCGCGCACGAACGGCAGACGTACCACCTTCGGCACCGTAGATGCGCAGGAGCCAGCGGTCGCGGCCGTCCCAGCGCGGTTGGAAATCGGGACGCATGTGCAAAGTCCGCCAGTTGTCCAGGATGACGATATCGCCGGTCTCGATCGGGAGGTGGTGGACCAGCCTCCTGTCGGCCAACGCGCGCGCCATGACTTCCAGTGATGCACATGCGGCAGCCGTTGTCCCGCGACAAAGGGCCTGGTTGTAGCGGGAGTAGAAGCCGCCTTTGCCGTCCCGCACCAGGATTGGCACCGAGCGGGCCTCGGTTCGATCGCGGAATGAATCGGGAGCGCCCACCACGAACTGCGGCTGCAGTAGCGCCTCAACTGTCGCCGGATCGAGACTCGCGAGAACATCGACCAGCCTTACGAATGTAATCGGGATCGACGGCGAATCATGGATGACGGCCCAGCACAGCCACCGCGGCGCCGGCGACCTGACGGCGTTGCGCTCGTCGCCGATAGCGCGATAGGCGCCATCGGCATGCCACAGCAACTCCTTTGCCCAACCTTGCGAACTTGCCTCGCCGGTCGCGGCAAGACGCGGGCAGACGTGACGAACGATGCGGCCGTCGTTCTCGCAATCGTAGGAGAATGCCTGCAGACCTAGCACGGCCATCACACCGACCACATTGGCCAGCGTCAGGCGCAGCGACGACATGTCAGGATCGCCTTCATAAGGTGTCGGAGGCGATATCGGATCCCTCGGAAGCCCGCGCAGGTGGATCACATCATCGCGCTGCAAGGCGGTTGCGATCTCTCCGATCTGCGATTGCCCAAGCATTCGTTGCAACCTGGCCGCGGCGCCGCTTTCCCAGCGCTTGGGATCGCGATCGGGATCCGCCTCCATGAACGCTTCATGCGCCGTACCCGCGTTGCGGAGCGATGGGTGCAACAGCAAGGGCAGTGAGGCTGCGTTCGCGCGCGGCTCGCAGTAAACCGCCAAGTGACCGCCCAACGCCCCTGCTGTGCGACACTCGAGTTCGCTACCCAGTAAACTTGCCATTGGAAGCCTCCAAGTCCGCGCCTCGCGAACGCTGCCGTCCGTTTGCCAGGATGTTCTGCAGGATCTCGAGGCCGGATCTGAAATCGCCCGGGTCGAGCGCGTGAAACGGCAGACGCAGGAACAGCGTCCCGCTTCCCGGCTGCCCCTCGGATGGGAAGAACGCGGAGCCTGGTGTCATGATCACACCGGCCGTCGATGCACTGGCGATGAAAGCGGGCTCCGAAAGATCGGAATTCACGGTAATGCCGAGGAAGTAGCCACCCTGTGGCAGGCACATGCAGTCGCGGCCGAAGATCTCGGAGGCACCGCCGATCGCCGCCGCCCATTTCGGCCGGATCAGGTCGCACACCCGCACGATATTCCGTTCGACCAAGCCGGCGCGGAAGCACTCCGCTGCAATCGACTGGCAGATCGGGGCGGGCGACAGGTAGGTGTCGGTCGCCAGCTCGGCGAGTTGTCGCATGAGGGCCCCCGAGCCGATCGCGTAGCCGATCCGCAATCCGGGGCTCAGCGTCTTGCTCAGGGAGCCGATTGTGACGACACGGGCGCGTCCCGCAATATCCTTGAACAGCGGCTGGGCAACACCTTCGAAGCGCAGTTCGCGATAGGGCGTGTCCTCGATGACGAGAACGTCGAACTCGGCGGCCAAGTCCAAGATCTGCCGACGTTTGACAAGACTCGTGGTAATTCCGGCCGGATTCTGGAAGTCCGGGATCAGGTAGAGCGCTGCCGCTCGAAGGCGCTTCATCTGCTCAGCCAACATCGCAATGTCGATGCCGTCGCCCTGCAGGGGAACGCCGACTACCCGTGCGCCGTGCCGGCCGAAGATGCGTATCGAACGGTCATAGGTCGGTTGCTCGACCAAGACCGTGCTACGCTCGGGCTTGACGAGTATTGCGGCGAGTAGGTCGAGCACCTGGAGCGAGCCGTTTCCAATGAAGACCTCATCCGGGCTCACCCGGTTTGCCTCGCCGATGGCGGCGCGCAACACGCGGTCGCCGAGATATCCGTTCGAAGGCGCGTACTGGAAGAGCTGCTGCGGCGGCCGGTCGACGAGACTGCGCGCGATGACACCGAGCTCCTCCGAAGGAATTGCCTCAGATGGCGGCACGCCTCGCGTGAAATAGATGGGCGACGACGCGGGGTTTCGAAACAAACTGGCCGAACTACGCATAGCTATGTACCTCCATGGATCTGTAGCCGGACCAGAAGCGCGGCGAATACGCGGGACGCACGATCGACGCGTCGATGGCGTCAATACCCGGCAGATTCAACTGTTGAAGGGTGCCCCTGAGCTCGGCCGCAAGCAGCGCCAGCACAGCTGCCACACCCTGTTCGCCGGCCAGATGAAGGCCCCACAGATAGGGGCGGCCGATGCACACGGCGCGTGCACCTAGCGCAAGCGCCTTCACGACGTCGCTTCCGCAGCGGACGCCTCCGTCGAGTAGGAGCAGAAACTGGCCGGGTACCGCAGGCGCGATGTCGGCGAGGGCATTCAGCGTCCCGCTTGCCGCCTCGAGCTGACGTCCTCCGTGATTGGAGATGACGATGCCGTCAGCGCCGGTTTCGACGGCCCGCCGTGCATCGTCCGGATGCAGAACGCCCTTGAGCAGGATCGGGATCCGCGTCAGGCGGCGCAGCCACTCGACATCCTTCCAGGTCAGCGGCAATCGGGCGATCCTCGCATGGCCCGCGCCCGGTTTGCCTTCGACACCGATGCTGCGCATGATGCCGAAGTCGACGAATGCCGGCGTCACGAATCCTGCGCGTTCGGTGCCGAGGCGGCGCGCGGCAAAATGTGCATCCATGGTGACGACGAGAGCTTCTGCACCATGCTGCTCCGCCATCCTGACGAGGCGTTCGACATGTTCGCGCGATTGGTAGGCGTAAAGCTGGAGCCACCAGGCGCCGCCGGCGGCCGCGGCAATCTGGTCCATCCCGAAATGGCTGTCGGTGCTGACGACCATGAGTGTTCCGGCGGCTCTGGCAGCGCGCGCGCAGGCGAGCTCGGCGTCTTCATGAAAGAGGCGTTGCGGACTGGTCGGCGCCAGCAACACGGGCATCGTTAGGATGCGGCCGAAAAGCCTGCGGCTGGTTGCCGGCGAGGAGCAATCCTCCGTCGCTATGCGCGGCACGAGGCTGACCTGGCCAAAAGCATCGCTATTGGCGCGGACCGCGCCACCGTTGCCCGCGCCGCCGGCTAGGTACGCCCAGTACTGCGGCGCCATTAATGCCTCCGCCGCTCGTTCGAAATCCGCCACTTCGAGCGCCCGCGCGATATCCATGGCCGTTACTCCGCAGCGGCTGCAAACCGGGGGACGATCTTGGCGTTCGGCCCCTGGTCGTGCGCCACCCGCAAATCGAGAATGCTTTCAGCCCCGGCGCAGTAGCGAACGAGGCGTTCGAGGCCGAAGCCGAGGCCGCCGGTCTGGATGGCAGTGCGACGTTTCCAGTCGGCGTAGTGCGGATGCGGTTCCTCACCGAGAGTGCGCGCCTGGGCGAGAATCGCGTCCGCGGAGTCCGGACGCAGACCACCGGTTGCGACCTCGCCATATCCGTGCGGCAGGATCAGATCGTAGGTGGCAAACAGCCCGTTCGGAGTCCGGAGATACAATGAGTCCCGAACACCCTCCGGATACTCGGTCAGCCAGAACGGTGCATCGGCCGCATTGGACAATGCGGTCTCCTCGGAATGGGTGAGATCGCCGGCCGCATGAGGATTGCTTGCGCCTCCGACATGTTGGACCCGCTGTCGCGCCGCGGCGAACGGCAGTCGCTCATATGGCACCCGGCCGAGCTGGGCGATCCGGCGCTCGGCTTCCTCCGGCAATTCGCCGCGGGCGCGGCGCCGTGCCAACAGATCCGTGGAGAAATCCTGCAGCAGGGTCTCGATGGCGGTGTAGACATCATCGGCATCAGTCGTCTTCCACTCGATCTCGACCTGGAAGAAGCTGTAAAGATGCCGCCGGGAAATGTCCTCACCGGCCATCAACAGGCGAACGCAAGGCGCCACGCAGTACACGCGATCAAGGTATTCCAGCGACAGCTGCTTCTCGACGCAATGGCTAACCGGGAGATAGTAGAACTCCGCGCCTCGGACGACGACGCCGTCAGGACCCTTGGACACCTGCGGCCGTGTTCGGTCGCCAAGGACCGCGATGCTGTGCCTCGCTCCGGGTTCGTAACGGTCGGACAGGATGGCGGGAAGGATCTCGTCGAACTTGCCGCGGCTGAGCGAGTGACGCAGCGAAGCGAGCACGTCCGCGGTCCACGTGTAGGCAGCATCAAATTCGGTCGACATCATCTAGCTCCATGGTTGGGATGTTGCGGAAAGAGCGGAGGCGTCGGCCTCGAGGCAACCGGCATGGCTCAGGGCTGCATGCAGCGCTGCGCGAGCCGCCGAAGCGACGTCGCGGCGGAGAAACGGGCTGGAATCAAGCATGCGCCGCGACAGCGCATGGACATATCGAAGCAAGGGCGCAGGATCGAGCCGCTCCGCCGCTTGATCCAGAGCAACCCCGAGCAGGTCGAGTTCGATCGCAAGTTCGGCAGGATCGTCGCCGCCAGCCTTCTTGTGGATTTGAATCCCTGGCGGCCCGTCTACCCGTCCGGTCAAGGCGCTTACGATCGACATGCAGGCCGCGACGTCGCTCTGAATGCGCTGCAGGCTGATCCGTACGTGATCCAGACGCGGCACGCGACCAACAATGAAGGCGAGCGCGAGATCCGCCTCGCGCTCGAGCGTGCGGCTGCCCGCATCGTCGGCGCGACGTGCGATGGATCGAATGGCAAGCAACACGTCATCCGGCGTGACCACGCCGGCGTTGCTTGCCTTCATGGCGCCATTTTCGACATCGACCGGTGCAACCGCAATGAGCCCAGCGTCGTCGCGCCGGCCTGCCCCCACGGTGAGAGGTCTGGAAGGAGAGTTGCCGCTCGAGCCTACGTCGAGCGGGACCAGGCGTCGCACCGCGCGGCCGACATGCAGAACGCGCCAATCGTGCAACGTCCTGACGTCGCTCCATGCTGGAGGGACGGTGTGCACCGCGGACGAGGTGACCGCGAAGGCGGCGGCGTCGCCCGGTAGAACTGACGAGCTCAGCAACCATTCATCGTCCGGTCGGACATAGACGCAGGTTGGCGCTGCAATCGCGCCGGCGATCCAGTGCTGCCGGGTCAGCCAGCCATGCATTTCGCGGCACAATTGTCTCGACCGCTCTGGGGTGGTGGCGACAGGCTGTATGCGGATCGCGCGGCAGCCAAGGGGTGATCGCGCAGCAACACCGACGGCCAACGGGAGATCGAAGCGCGCCGCCACGTGCGCGGCCAGTGCCCTTTGGATCGGACCTCTCCTGTTCGCGAGCGGACTTTGAGCCGTCATGGCATCAAGCCCTCCGGTCCGCGGAAGACGAACGAGACATCGGCGATGGAGGAACAGCCGAGGAGCATGAACAGGAAACGATCGATGCCCACGCCAAAGCCGCCATGTGGCGGGCAGCCGTGCCGGAACATCGTCAGGTAGAACGGAGCCAGATAGCGGGCTCGCGTTTCCTCGTCGATGCCAGCAGTCTCGATTTGCGTCGCTAGATTGCCGAAGCGATGCTCGCGCTGACATCCCGAGGTGATCTCCACGCCGCGCCAGAGCAGATCGAAGCTGCGGCTCGCCTTGCGCGAGCCATCGTCGCGCATCGTGTAGAAAGGCCGGTCGTCCGCCGGATAATCGGTGATAAACACGAAGTCGGAGCCAGTACGCTGGCTCAGCTTCTTGCAAATGATTTGCTCGTCCTGAGGCGACAGTCGATCGGTGCGGAGCGCGAGTGAACCGTTGCGCGCTATCGACAGCGCCTCTTCGAACGAGATGCGCGGAATCGGCGCATCGATGCGGCTCACCGGTATTTCGAACTGGCGCTCGATATCGTGACCATGGAGCCGCGCGAGTTCCTCCAGTAGTCCGCAAAGCAGGCTCTCCTCGACGTCCATCAGGTCGTGATGCGAGGAGATCCAGGACAGTTCGACGTCGAGACAGGAAAATTCGGCCGCGTGCCGGTTTGTCTGCGACGGCTCTGCGCGGAAGACCGGACCGATCTCGAACACGCGGCCAAACCCGGCAGCCATCGCCATTTGCATGTAGAACTGGGGGGACTGCACGAGGCAGGCGGGTTCTCCGAAAAAACTGAGATTGAACACAGCCGCTCCCGACTCGCTTCCAGCGGCGGTGATCTTCGGTGTTTGGATCTCGCGATACCCCTGCTCTAGCAGCGTCCCGCGCAGCACATTGAGCAGCGTGGTTCGGACCGCGCAAATAAGTTGCTCACGCGGTTCACGCATCGTCAGGAACCGCATTGCGGGAGACCTAGCTGATGCTTCGCGGAGCGCGCATGGCTCGGCTACGGTGAGCACCGCAATACCTAACGCCTCGAGTTCGATCTCCTCGCCGCGCCCGGCCTTAATGATGCCGTTGACACGAATCGCGCTGTTGCGGGTCAGTGAGTGGACTTCTTCCAGCAAATCCTGTCGCTTGCATACGATCTGGATCGCGCCGGTACGGTCGCGGAGCGACAGGAAGGTGACCTTCGGGTATCGCCTAATATCCGCGAGAAAGCCGTGGAGGGTAACAGTCTCTCCAACGAGTGCCCGGCAGCCCGCAATCTCGAGCGGGTGCGGCGCTTCCACATATGGCGTCCTCGACTTTACTCTCGGGACAGACATCCTCGTCGACTCCACAGCCAGTGGCGAACTACGTCGATGTTGGCACGCCCAGCGGGACTCGAACCCGCATCTACGGTTTACAAGACCGTGGCTCTTGGAGACTTGGCGTCGAAATAGGCTTCGAGTCTTCCAGCATTGCGCCGCGCCAGCTGCGAGTTCCCTCAACGATGACTTCGATACCCAGCTAGCATGGGTGGGGCCCAGTCATCGAAAGCTGGCCAAATTGTTGAAGCGACCCGAATGTTCTTGCCTCGTCTCGTTTCCATTGAGCTATGGGCGTATAGTTCCAGAGCATTGATCTTCGCGGCGAAACTTCCGCAACTGGTGGAGTTCGCCTTTGTTAGGCGATAACGGTGCAACCTTGGCGCGGTGATGCACCGTTCGACTTGTTCTTGAGTCGATCCATCGGCGCTCGGATCGATCTCGTCTGTTGCGCCTTGGCCTGTCGATAACGGCTGATCGATCCGCCGCGGCTAAGATGACTAGCGACGAATCGCAGCTGTCACAGCTTCCGATGTCAGGGCTTCGGACACGCGGGTCGGCAACATGCCCGCCAGTGTGTTTGACATCTCTGTAGCGAGTGTCAGAGCCAGCTCAGGCAGCTTGGCCATTGTGGCCAACGCCTGTGTCAGCGCCTGTGTCAACGCCTGTGTGAAGCCCTGTGTCATGGATTGTGTAACGCTGGCTGTAACGCTCTGTGTCACGGACGCTGTCTGCAAGACGGATGTCAAAGCCAGTGTCGCGCTCTTTGTCGCCGAGGCTGTCACGTCTCTTGTGACGGCTTCTGTCATCACTTGTGTGACGGACTTGGCGGAAAGAATATCAATCGCACTCTTGATCGCTTCTGCCATCTTATTCACCTCCTTTCGTTACAAAGTCTTGCAACGGGCAAATACCGACATTCCGGTATCTCATTCGCAAGCGTGGGCAGGATATCGTGGACTTGATTCGATGCCGTTTCAGATATGTTTCTGGCGCGCTGAAAATCGAACATTCATCGTCTCGCGATTCATCTGTGCATACGCCGCGTATCGCGCGGCGAAATTCGCCGGCTCACCACCTGCGCTTTCTCAAATGGATCGAGCCGGCGCTCGCGACCCGGACGATGATGCCGGATCAATCAAAACCGAGCGCGATCGCTCGAACACGATTGGCGATCCGGACTCTTCAATCACCTCAGCTCAAAACCGTAACTGCAATCCTCAAAAAATTCTGCGTCATTCGAAAGACAGCTAGCACGAAATGAAGGCAACCAAGATACACGCGAAATGCGTGATGCTCAATCTAAAATTGCCATGTCGCCATTCAGGTCCTGACCAAGCCGGGTTGGATCGGCCGCAAGAAGGCCTGCAGCGCAGCGGTGTGGGGGGAGAAGCGCGGTTTCCGGACAACGATAATCGAAAGCAGATTCGTCGAGGGCACGAAACGTTCGACCGAAGAGTCGGGCTTGGCGTCGGAGTGGACAACTGGCGGCGCGGCACGCCGCGGCGGGTTCGAACTTCAACCTCGTGCTCGATGCCGGCCTCGGCGCCACGCCTTCGGAGATTTTCGACATTCGCACCCACGGCTTTCCGGGGACGCGCTCGCCGAAGCAGGCGTGGCCCGAACCCGACTCCCGACCGGAAATGCCTCTCGACCCGCCCCTTCAGGAGCTCGTCGATGCTGGTCGCATCGATCGATGCGCCGCCGTCACCATCGCCGGCCGCAGCCTTGCAGTGCCTTCGACCGCGGCCGCCGCGGCCGCGATCCAGGTGGCACAGGCTTGCCAGGCCGTGCGCGACGGCGGCTTCTTCGATCTGGCCGATGTGACGCTGGTCAATTGTCGTCGTGCGACAGGCCGTCGGCACGCGTTGGCCAGGCCGGGAATCCTGCCTTTCCTGCAGGCCAGGAGCGAATACTGATCGCATGGCGGTGACGGAAATACATCGATGCAGCGCGAGGCTTCGAATGCGGGAGTGCGGCGTGCCGCGAAGCGATGTTTTCGTTCAGCCCGCCGGCGGCACGAACTCGGCCGGGACGCGTCCTGCGGGCACCGAGGCCAAGACCGCGCCGGAGCCGGAGGAACACCAGAAAGTTGGAGGGGTCGCTCAGGGTGTCGGTCGACTTCCTTGGCGAGGATTCCGAGAGGATCGCCGAGATCCTGAAGGGTGCGAGCGCGAAGACCGTTCGGACGAAGTGAGCCGAGCCAGGCCAGACTGTCCCAAGCCGCTCTTTCAGGCGCAGTCTCGCTGCCCCGGCCGTGCGTCTGGGTTGGCGATCAGAGCAGGGTCGACACGAGCACAGTCCAGTGGTACAAGCGTCGCACTTGGCGCAGAGGCAAGTGGCTGTTTTTGCTGCAGTTTGACGGATCGTCCCCCAATCCTTTCCTGGGCACCATCGCTCCGCGATGTTGTTGGTTTCGCTGAAGTCCTTGTTATTCAAGGGTGATCGACCGTCTCAACTGGTACACAGAGACGGTACACAATGCTTCTGCGAATGGCCTCTCCGAACTGCCGCGACGGCTCATCCGTTCATTACCTCCGAAAGCGCGTTCCCGCTGATCTGATCGACAAGGCGGTCGGCTTGGTGCTGCGCGTCCCCGTGGGGAATGAGAAATGCGGCGGTGCAGGTCGGCCGCACCGCTACAATCAAGGTGTCGCTACGGACCCACGATCCTCGGGAAGCCAAAGCGAGGCAAGCCAAGGCGCTCAGTGGGGCTGCGCAAGAGCACGCAAAGACTGCTGCGGCAAAGCGGTGGCTTCCTTGGCTGTGCGCTTACGGCGGCGCTCGGATTGGCGAGATGGCACAGCTCCGGCGCGAGACGTTCGCCGCGAGGGTGATCACTGGGTGGCGACGATCACGCCAGAGGCTGGCCCGGTGAAGAACAAGGAGGCGCGGGAGGTGCCGCTGCATCCCCATCTCATCGAGTTGGGCTTCATCGAGTTCGTTACGTCGTCGGCCAAAGGCTATCTATTCCTGACTGTCGCCAAGAATGCGGAAGTGCAGGGTAAGCTGCGGGCATTGAAGAACCGGCTCGGGGAGTTCGTGCGGGGTATCGTCTCCGATAAGCGTGTCGCACCGAACCACGGCTGGCGGCATCGCTTCAGCACAAAGAGCCGAAAGCATGGACTGGATCAGGAAAAGCGACGCATGATCACCGACCACGCTGGCGAGCGTGTAGACGAGCGAGTATACGGCGATCCCGCAGGTCTGTACGCCGAGGTTTGCAAGCTGCGGCGCTACCAAATAGCCCAAGAATCGCGCATTCTTGACGCGGCTGAGTAAACGCCCGAAGTGATCAAGTCATGAGTTCGGTGGACAACCAGAACACGTCCGCCAATTCCCTTGTATGCCCGCCCAAGTTGCGATCTGCTCCCGTTCCCGTGCGATTGTAGCTCGTCATTTTGAGGTAATTTGCGATGGATATCGACCTTCCCGGCGTGGGCTGCGGTTTCGACGATCTTCCGCTCGGCGGGTTCTTCATGGCGAGGCGCAGTGAACCAGTCTTCGGGATGTGCGTCACTGACGGCCACACCAAGAGCGCGATCGTATTCTCCTCTGAAAAGCACGGCCGACCCGTATCGCTCGCGGTCGGTGGCTTGCCGAATGACCTGATCGTCAGCTTCCCTCGGGCCGTGATGAGAGGCGATCTCTCCAGCATAGCAGACAACCAGTCTGTCCCTGGAGCAATCATCAGTGCTGCCGGCGAGTTCTACATGCGTGCTTACCTGAACTTGGGCGACTACTACACTTTCAATTTTCGTAGCGGCGCGTTGGAGAGGCCGCCAGCGCATGCGAGAGCCCTTGTGTTTGCCGGCTGGCGTGTAGGCTTTTTGACGGACGGCAAGTTCGATCCGATTTTCACCTTTCCATTCCAACCGAGAAACTGACCGATGACTGAGAAGAAGCCACAGATACCGACACCGTCACCCGCACAGAGGAACCACACCTCCGAAACGATCAAGAAGAACTTCGTTCCGCAAACCGGACGTGAAGTGCAGGGCAACCACATTCCGACTACTAACGAGAGGCCAAGCACACCGCCGCCGAGCCCGAAGAAGAAGTGATCACTTCTTTCGGCGTCTGAAGTCAATCATCATGATCTGATCGGCGGGGATGTAGGTCACCTCATCTCCCCACTCCTTGTCGATCAGTCCGGTGCATGGCTCGAAGTCCTCGTCGCTTGGGCTCTTGATGTGGGTGACGTACATTAGAACGTCGCCCTTAGCGCCGAGAACGCACGGTCCGTTCGGACACTCGGTGAAGACGTTCAGGTCCTCGCATTTGACCCAAGAGCCATCCTTGAGTTTGACCGAAAGTTGCGTAGCGTAGGTCTTTGCTCGCCATCCAAGCGCTCGGAAGATCGTCCGAAAGACTAACCTGCGATCTTCGCAATAGGCGCTCGAACGTTGCTCTGCCGAACAGGCTCCACGACGCCCCGATCACGAGAGCGGCCCCAAAGGCGAAGACCGAAGCCGCCAACAGGTCGGCACCGTATCGTCTGCGGCAGACCGCATACGCGAACGCCGAGAAGAACCCGAATACGAGGGTCGAAAAGGCCACGTCGATGGGTTTGTGGTGATCCCTCACGCCTACATTGGCGATGTAGTACGCAGCATACCCGCTCGCGAGGGTTACAAGTGTCGCCCACGGCAAGTTCACCAGCTTCACTACATCATCCATGGCCCACCCCCTCATGCACCGACGCGGAAAACACTGATCGGGCCTGAAAAGTACTATAGCCGCAGACCGGCCGGTCGCCCAGCCCAGCTCGTGAGAGCAGCCTCAGCCGATGCAGGATCAGCTTTGATACGATAGATCGCCTGACGGCTCAGTCCGGTGCTCCTTGCAATCTCTCCAATCCGTGCGCTCCGGCTGAGCATGTCCGAAACAAGGCTCAGTTGATCGCGCGTGTAGCTGGGCTTGCGCCCCCGGTACTTCGTCTCACCTGCTGTCGCCTTCGCGAGGGCGATGCCGCCGCGTTGTGCCTCTTTGATGGCCTCGGCATTGGCCTGTGCATGCCTCAACCGTCCGAAAATTTGCTATCTAGACACCTGATGCGGGATTTCTCGACCGTCGCATCATCTCGTTCGTAAAACAGGAGGAGATAGAGGATATTCTTGCCGATTTCCGCGATTAGCTACTTCCGTTCGTCGACATCGACATAGAAAATTGGAAAGACAATTATTCTTCGCGCGAGACCCCGGGCGACTACTTTGAACCGTTCAGGAGCGCACTGTCGGCGTTCAAAACCGCAATGGCGGACGACCTGGACGTGGTTTCCCGCGTCGAGCGCGTTCTTGCAGCCGTCGACGAGGCGATCACTACTCTCGAGACCCGGGGATCGGAAGAACCCGATTACGGCGACTATTACAATCGAAGCAGCGGAGAAGTCGCGACTCCAAGTTCTCGTTCGATCTTCGATGATGTCGACACTTAGAACGGCATCAAGGTCACGCCGAATTGGTGAAGTCGTTCTCGCGCTTCCGTTCAACCTTCCGAGCCTCGCCGCCCGCGAAAAGTACGCGGCGTGTGTCAGCTTTAAGACGTCGTATCGCCATGGCCTTCTGAAGGATCGGTTCCTTAGTCCCGCCCTTCACACGGTCATGACAGGCCCGTCTTCTAACCACGAGGCAGCTCTTATGGGTTGATGTTTCGATGCGTCGTTCGACCGTTGCGAGGCCGCACGCATCGACGAGGTCGACCTTGTTGACGAGAATGATGTCGGCGAAGGCAAGTTGTTCCTGCGCTTCCGGCGCGAGCGCGGCACTTAGAGGCAGGCATTCACACACAGGCGTTTGTCGGCCGCACTGCGTCCGGGACCGCTCTCCTTGCAAAAGGAGCCACCCCCCGCCACTGCGCATTCGTCAGCTCGTGTCGCTTCGCCATGCCGGCGGCGATCGTGCCCGGCGCGTGCTCTGATCCAGCACGATGTCCAGATGGTGGTCCTTGCGCCGGCTCAGGGCGGTCTCGCTCATGCTCGCTCCATACGTCGCATCGGGCGACGGCGCTGCGTCGGATCGGACAGACGGCAGCGCGCGCATGCCGCCGCCTGCCGGCGTTCAGGCCGGCGCACGCTCGCCTTCCCCCGCAGCGTCGCTGCGGTAGCGGCCGGTCGAGGTCTGGTAATATTGCGCGCGGATGGCCGCCATGGCCTCGATCAACGATCCCCACGGCGCGGGAAAGCATTCTTCCGCCATCATCCGGTGCAGCATGCGCGTATGACCGGCCAGCTCGTCGTTGAGGAACTCCATCACTGGCATAGCCGGATAGCGCTGCAATAGCAGGATCGCCGCGTTGCCAGCCTCGCCGGCCGACCTGTCCTTGTCGCGTCCATGCAGATCGTTCTGCAGGCGCCCTATCGCGCAAATGAGCCGCAGGACCTGGCGAAACGCCGGACGCGCGCGCAAGGTCGCCATGTCCAGCCCCCACAGCAACGACAGGCAACAGAGCACGTTCGCGTAGCCGATCGAATCGATGCCGTTGTGCAGGTACTCGGCGTACGACCAGCGTTCCGCCCCTGCCGCCTGCGCGCGTCCGGCGCGCAGCGCCGCGCAGTAGCACCGGGTATCGTCGAGAAGCTGAGCATAGTCGCGACGATCGTAGGCGAGCGCGGCGAGCGAAGCGCGCAGCACAGCGCACTCCTCGAATCCGGGGAGCGCGCACGGCACGCCCTGCCCCAGCGCCTGCTCGACCGCGGCGAGCTGCTCCGGCGCGATCAGGCCGAGGTCGTTGCAATCGTCGAGCCAGAACAAAAGCGCCAGTTCGCGATAGAACGTCACGATCAGCGTTTCGTCCTGCGGATCGCGGCCGGTGCGGGCGCTGGTGTCGCGCAGGCTCGACTGGATGCGCTGCAGGATGTACTGGCCACCCCTGACCGCTTCCACGGCGTGCTCGTCGGCGAACCCGGTCAGGGAACGGCCCCACTCCAGCACCTGCTGCAGCGCGCGTTCGGTCTTCATCATGGCGCCGCTCCTGCTCCTTCGGCGAGGACGCGCCGCTCCCAACGAAGCGCCAGCCACAAGCCGGCGAGTTCGGCCACGCGCACGATCCGGGTGGGGCAATACAGTTCCTTGCCGATCCACAGCGGCGTCTGCGGCAATGCATGCGCCGCGTGGCGGGCGAGCATCCACTCCAGCGCACGCGCCACCGCCTGCGCGATGCGCCGGCGGCCTGTCGGCTCTTCGCTCCCGTCCATCACATTCAACGCGAACAGCGCATAGGCGGTTTCCTCGAATGTGGACGCGCGACCGGCGCCCCAGCCGCCGTCGACGCGCTGCGCCTGCAGCAGCGTCGCCAGCGCGCGCTCGTCGCGCCACTGGGGCTTGCCTTGCGCCAGCGCAGCGACCGCATGCGCGGTGGGATACAGCCACGAAACGTGCCATTTTTCGTTGTCCCATAGACCGTGCGGATTGCGATTGGCCTCGACATAGGCGCTGGTGCCCGCGGCGGGCTTTCCCAACAGTCGCAACGCATGCAGGGCATGGATGTTGGTCGACACCGAGGCATTGCGCTCGCCGGGGAACGTGACGAACACCTCGCCGCTTTCGAAATGGCGCAAGGCATCGACCGCCGGGTCGCGGCCTGCAAGGCGCAGGACGCACAACGCAACGGCGGTGTCGTCCGCATCGGCCGCGAAGTGTAAGGCCGGGCCGAGACCGCGCACGCCCAGGCGGGCGTCGAGCTGCGCGACGATCACGCGCACCGCCTCGGCGAGCGCGGGATGCGCGAACAGCCCGGCCAGATGCAGGGTGTACAGCGACCAGCATGGCTCGAACACATTGATCGGCCAGACATTGGGAACGACACCCTCGATGCCGCTGCGCGTCGCCCGCGATGCCGCCTGCAGATAGGCGTCGGCGCGCCCGACCTGCGGCGTACTCCCCTGTGCCACGGCGCGCGCACGCCACGCTGCAGTGGCCGCCGGACTGATGCCGATGCTGCCGTCCTCATCCGGGCATGCGGTGCTCGGTGACGTCCCCCATGCTTCCCAGGAGTGCAGCAACGGATGGCCGCTCGGCAACCTCGCCTCCGCCCCAAGCTTGGCGAGGCGCGCTTGCCGCAACGGCAACAGCGCAGAGTGGCGCGGAAACGCCTGGCCGCCCCGCAAGGATGAGGCCTCGCCGCAAAACTGCGGCAGGATCAGCTCCGCGCCGATTGGCGCATCTTCCGGCACCGCATGCGCGTAGGGATCGGGCTGGCGCTGGAGGAACCAGGTTGCAGCCTTAACCGCGTCGGCGGCGCCGGGAAGAGGATCGGCACGTTGCAATGCCAGCAACGCCGCCCACGTGGGCGCATGGCGGAACAGCGGGAAGTCCGCGCTTCCCCATCCGCCGTCATCCTGTTGCTGCGCGATGAGCCACGCGTATGCATCCTGCCGATCGGCGACGGTGCCGTGGAACCGCAGCGCTCGCGCCGTATCGTAGACGGATGGACCGACCCTGCCGCCATCGCTCATTTCGCTCAGCAGGCGGCGCAATTCCGAAAGGATCTGTTCGGACAGCGCGTTCACGCGGGATGTTCCTTCTGCAAACGGTTGACGAGAGCCGGGATCGGGCAGACGCCGCGCATGTCGCCGCAGGGCCCTCGCATAGGCAGCGCCGGACGGCCGCCCTGCTCCGGCGCGGCGAGGCGCCCGATGCTGGCACCGGTCCGCCGCATAGGCTTGCGCGCAGCGCGCCGCGTGGGCCCGGAGGGCCATGCTGGGCAACCGCTTCGATCGGCGCGGCGGACTCGGACACAGTGCAGCATGCACCGCTGCCGCCAGCCGATCGCCGCGGCACAGGGGCGTCTCCATGCGGACGGGCGCGCTCATGTGCATGGCGCGTGCTTGAACAGATACGCCTGGGCCCGCTGTAAGATTTGCGCCAACCGTTCCGCACCCGGCCCCAGCGGCGCGATGGCCTCCCCGGCATCGCGCAACAGATCCAGCGCGAACTGGCGTGCGGCCTTAACTCCCATGATCGACGCGCAGGTCGGCTTCTGCGCCGCCGCGTCCTTGCCGGGGGTCTTGCCCAGCGTCGCGGTATCCGCTGTCACGTCGAGAATGTCGTCGATCACCTGCAAGGCCAGGCCGAAACAGGCGCTGTAGCGATCGAGCGCACAGTACAGCGCAGCGTGCGCGGCATCCGCCGCGACAGCGCACAGCGCGCCCATGCGAACGGACGCGCGCACGAGCGCTCCGCTCTTCATCCGGTGCATCGCCACGATCCTGTCCAGCTCGACGTGCTTTCCAACCAGCGACAGATCCATGGCCTGCCCGCCTGCGGCACCCTCGGCGGACACCGCCTGCGCCAGTTCGCGCACGAGCGCGATACGGTTGTCGCCCGGCGCATCCAGGCTCGCCAGGGTCAGGAAGGCGTGCGCCTGCAGCGCATCGCCGACCAGGATCGCAGTAGCTTCGCCGAACTTGACGTGCACGGTCGGAAGGCCGCGGCGAAGCACGTCGTCGTCCATCGCGGGCAGGTCGTCGTGGACCAGGGTACAGGCGTGCATCATCTCGATGGCGGCGCCGACGTCGTCGAGCATGTGCGCCGGCGCGTCGGCCAGTGCGCCGGCAGCCAGACAGAGCAAGGCGCGGGTGCGCTTGCCGCCATGCAAGGTGGCGTAGCGCATCGCCGCCATCAGTTCGGTCTCACCACCATGTTCGGCGCAGAGAAGACGCGCCAGCACCTGTTCGACCCGCTTTGCGCCGTCCTGCATCCAGATTTCGGGCAGCAGCCCGGTGGATGCGCCGCGCGCCTGCGCACCCAATCCGCCGAGCGCGGAATCACCAGTTCTGTCGTCCTGTGGCGTCGAACCGGTCTGCATCATGTCCTTGTCCCTGACAGGCGAGCCGCCGCGGTGTTGTCGGCGTCACACCGCGCACGCCGAGTGCAGCAATGCCGCGCATCGCCGGCGCCGCTGCCTCGCCAGAGGGCATTGCGATGCCAGCTCATGAGAATCCGACGCGGATAGTCATGGACGGATGCGCCGTCGGGTAATAGCGCCGGCCTTTTTCGGCGTCGCTCAGCAACCGCGGCCGCGCCCCGGCCTCGTGCATGGTCAGCGCCAAGGTGATGCTGAACTGCACCAGTTCCAGCCATGCCAGGTGGTAGCCGATGCACAGGTGTGGGCCGGCACCGAACTGCAGCATGTCCACCGGCCGGATCGGCTCGGTGCGTTGCAGCCATCGCGCCAGGCGAAACTGATCAGGCTCATCGTGCAGCAGCGCCGAGGTCGAGAAATGCAGAATCGGGATGCACAGATCGGTGCCCGTGGGAATGCGCCGGTGGCCGAGTTGCAATTCACGCCGTGCACGACGCACCAGGAGCGGCGTCGCCGGATGCACGCGCAGCGTCTCGCGGAACAGCGCCTCGGCGACCGGATACTGCGCCAGGTCCGCGTGCCGGGTCGGCACCGTGCCCACGCGTTGCGCCTCCTCGACCAGGGCGTCCCACAGGACAGGCTGCCGCGCCAGCTCGATCACCATCCAGGCCATCGTCGAGGCGGTGGTGTCGTGACCACCAAGCAACAGCAAGCGGATATTGGCGACCAGGACGTCGTCGGAGAGCGCATCGTCGCTGCGATCGAAGGCACTCACCATGTCGGTGATCAATCCGGTGCGCGCGGCATGTTCGCGCGCGTCGCGGACGAACTCACGCAACCGCGCATCGATCCAGTCGCGGGCGGCGCGGCCGCGCCGCAAGGGCAGTCCGGGCAGGTCGACCGGGGGCGCGACGATCAACTGCAGCAGTTGCCGGTACTTGCGACGCCATCCCGGCAGATCCTGCGCGGTGATTCCCATGAGGCTGAAGATGAGCTTGAGCATCAGATCGCCGGTTTCGCGCAGGATGGTTACGTCGCCGCGGTCGCGCCACCTCTGCACCCGCGCCTGGATGACAGGTGCGAGCAGCTCGCCGATGCCGGCCTGGGTCAGCCCCGTGGGCAGGAACGGCGCCTGGATCGCATCGCGCGCCTGCCGGTGCGCGCCGCCGTCCTGGGCGACCAACGTTCCGCCAAACAATTCGGGCGCGATGTCTTCGATCAGCGCCGAGGACACGTCCTTGTGGCGGAGCACTGCGAACGCATCCGGATCCAGACAGGTCATCAGCTGTCCGGCTGGGCCGAAATCAAGCCAGAAGTGGCTGCCCAGCGTCCGTTCCGCGCGCCGGAGCAGGCGCGGCAAGTCGCAGACGATGGCGGGAAGATGCCCGACCAGGGGGAAAGCGCCGGGCAGGACGGGGATGTCGTGCCGCAGCCGATGCCGGCGGTTCAGCGGGTTGAGCAGCATGTCCATCAGCAGCGCGGCGAGGCGGCCGCTTCGGCGGTCTCGCCGGAAGGCCGCGCGGCGCGGCTGTTGCCACCGTCGGCGTATGTCGGCACATGTGCCAGCATGCCGCCGTCGATGCACACGACCTGGCCGGTGATGAACGCAGCATCGTCGGAGAGCAGGAACGCCACCAGCGCGGATACGTCCTCGGGGCGGCCGACGCGCGGCAGGAGCTGGTGCCGGCGCAGATGCCGTTGCATGCACTCGTCCAGCTTGGCGAGGAGACGCTCGGTCATGATGAGACCCGGCGCAACCGCGTTGCAGCGGATCTGCGCATGACCGTACTGGGTGGCGAGCGAGGTCGATAGCATGTTCATCGCCGCCTTCGACGCGGCGTAGGACGTCTGCGCAGTGTCACCGCTAAGCCCCTGGCACGACGACATGTTGACGATCGCGCCACCGCCGCGGGCGATCATGCGTGGGATGGCCTGCCGGCAGCAGAGCAACGTGCCGCGCAGATTGGTCGCCATGGTCTGATCCCAGACCGCCAGATCCAGGTCGAGGATTGCGCGGTCGCGCGGGGTCAGATGCATGGCGCTCGCGTTGTTCACCAATAGGTCGACCCCACCGAAGTGCCGCTCCGCCCTCTCGAACAGCGCTGCCACCGCCTGCGCATCAGCGATGTCGATGGCGAGAGCCAGCGCGTGGCCCGCTTCGGTCGCAATCTGCGCGGTGCAGGCGGTGGCCGCCGAGCCATCGATGTCGGCGACCACAACTCTGCCGCCCTCGCGCGCGATGGCGAGGGCGCATGCCTTGCCGATGCCGGCGCCGGCGCCGGTCACCACGGCCACCTTGCCTTCAAATCGTCCCATCATGTCCTTCCAGATTGCGTTGGTCTCTCGCGGCATGCCGCTCGGCCTTCGTCGGAGAAGGCGCATTGTTGGCGCTGGCGCGCTCGTCATCGCCAGCATCGCTTTCGATGACCCGAATGGCGGCGACCGGGCACTGGCTGGCTGCGAGCCGCACGGCGGCGTGCAGCGCCTGCGGGACTGTCGCCCCGCGCACTTCGGCCACGCCGTCCGATTCGCGCTGGCGAAAGGTGCCCGGCAGCGTCAGCACGCACTGCCCGCTGGTTCCGCACAGATCCTGGTCGACCATGACGCGCATCTCAGCCCCCTGCGCACGCAGCCGCACCGGCAGCGCGCGGAACGTCCTAAGGAACGCGGAGGGCTCCCGCGTCGGCTGCTCGGCCAATGCCAGCGTGGGGAAGCGCGCCTGAATTTGCGGCAAGCTCTCGGCCAACTGCACTCGGGCCAGTTGCGCACCGAGGCAGAAGTGGATGCCGTGGCCGAAGCTCAGCATGATCTTCCCGTCGGTCGACATGCCAGGACTGGTGCCGTAGAACCGCGCGGGATCGAAGCGGTCGGGATCGGCGAAAGCGTCCGGGTCACGATTGCCGGACGCGATCAGCACGCGCACGTCCGCGTTCTTCGGGATCACCACGCCGCCCAGTTCGATGTCGCGCTGGGCGATACGCGGAATGGAGCTGAACATGGCGGGCGCGTCGCAGCGCAGGACTTCTTCGACGAACGCCTTCACCCCCACGGCGTCTCCCTGCAGCCAGTGTCGCTGTTCGGGATACGCCAGCATCGCCAGGACCGCATGGTCGATGGTCGCAGCAGTGGTGGCGAAGCCGCCCAGCAGCATGCCCCACAACATGCTGATCAACTCCGCATCCGACAGCATGTCGGCATCATCGTCGTGTGTGCCGACCAGCATCGACACGATGTCGTGGCGGGGATCGGTGCGCTTGTGCTGTATGAGGCCGCCGAAGTAGGCCTTCACCCTGGCACTGGCCGCGTCCGCCGCGGCGAGCTGGGGATCGCTGGCGTGCGGGCTCAGGCCTTCCAGAATGGCGCCGATGCCGGCGGCGAGGGCGAACATGTCGTCCTGGGGCATGCCGAACAGTTCGGCGAAGACCAGCATGGGCAAGGCCAGCGCGAATTCCCGATGCAGGTCCACTGCCTCCCCGCGCTCCAGCGCGGGCGCCATGCCATCCAGGCGCGCTGAGACGATGCGCGCGATGCTCGGCCGCAGGTTGTCGATCTGGCCCATGGTGAAATCGCGTGAGATCAGCCGGCGCAGACGCGTATGCGTCGGTGGGTCCTGCATCGCTAGCGTGGAGGCCAGCAGATTGAGCGACAGGCTGGTCGCCGCACGCGGGAAATAGCGCGCCAGTTCGCCCGGCGCCGGTCCCCGAAACGCATCGCCCGTTGCCTTGAGCGCCCAGTAGATGTCGGCGTGGCGGCTCAACAGAAAGAGGCCCGACGCCGCGCGATGCACCGGATCGTGCTCGCGCAACCACCGCATGAATGGATAGGGGTCCTGGATGCGCGCCGGCGACGCCAGTTCGGCGAAGGCGTCGGCGCATGCTGCCGTGGTTTCTTGCACGTCCATCTTGGTTATCTGTTGGCTGGCTGGTCTGACCGGCGCACGGCAGGCGCGCCGGCAAATCGCTGAGAAGATCGCGATCCCCGGCGGCGTCCGCGCATCACCAGAGCACCGGGAGCTCCTCGAACCCGCCAGTGATGATCTCCTTGCGCAACTTCAGTTCTTCGGGCGCCACGGCCAGGCGCAGCGCGGGAAAGCGCTGGAAGATCGAACCGAACACCGCCTTGAGTTCCAGCCTGGCCAGCGCCCCGCCGATACAGGAGTGCGGCCCGTAGGAGAACGCCAGATGCGGCTTTTCTTCGCGGCCGATGTCGAACATTTCCGGGTCGTCGAAATGGCGCGGATCGAACGACGTTGCCGGCAGGCCGACCAGCACCTTGCTCTCCGCGGGAATATGCACGCCCGCGATGGTCACGTCGGTCCTCGGATAGCGCATGATGCCGTCCCAGCCCGCGCCCGGCGGGTACATGCGCAGGATTTCCTCCACCGCCTTATCCGCCAGGGATGGATCGCCGACCAGGCGTTCGCGCTCTTGCGGATGGCGGAACATGGCCAGCAGGCCGAATTCGATTTGCGCGACGGTGCTCTCGTGCCCCGCCACCAGCATGCCCGCCGCCAGGCCGATCGCTTCTTCCTCGGTTGCCTTGCCCTGGTCGACCGCCGTGAGCAGATCCGTCAGCAGGTCGTCGCCCGGATCCTGGCGCTTGTCCCGCATCTTGCCGCGAATGTAGGCGCGCAGTTCGTCCCAGGCCAAGCGCGACGCGCTGCGCGGGCCGCTTTCATGCTGATGCGTCATCACCTCGTCGGATAGCCGGGCGAAAAAGGCGTGATCCTCGTAGAGCACGCCCATCAGCGCGCTGATGACCATGGCCGGAAGCGGAAACGAGACGTGGCGCTTTAGGTCGGCGGGCTGGCGCTGGTCCGCCAGGTTCTCGAACAATTGCGCGGCGATCGCTTCGACATGCTGCGCCAGCAGCTTTACCCTGCGGTTGCTGAAGGCCGGCGCCACGATCGTGCGTAACCGGACATGCTCGTCCCCCTCGTGCGAGACCAGCCACCCCGGCGAGCCGAGAATCACCGAATCCGGGGTGAATGCCGCCGGCGGCATTCCCGCCGGCCGGAACGCCGCGTCGGATAGCGCCGCCTTGGCTTCGTCGTAGCCTGTCACCCACCAGCCTTCGTGCCCGGACGGGAAACGCACGCGATGGATCGGACCGTTGGCGCGTAGCGCCAACATCTCGGGCGAGGGCTCGATGTGATCGACGCGCCACATCGGCAGCGTCGGCAAGGGTTGTTCGGACACGGTGGCACTTCACTCTCTAAGCGGTCGAAGGGCGGAAGGTGACCGGCAGGCGCTACGGGCAGCGGCTTCACGTGCAGTTGCCTTCACTCTGTTCATCGATGATGATCGGCGGGGAAGGCGGCCGGACCCTAGGACCTCAAGTTGGCCTTAGCCATCTACCGAATCTTGTAGTAGCCCCCTAATGCCTGGATGTCGTAGACGTCCTTGATCTTCGCTTTGCCCGCCTGCCCGAGACGCGCTGGTCTGCTCTGTTCAATGGTACTCAGCAGCGTCCGCAGGACCGGTTGCGGCTACGATCTCGCTCCGGAACCGATCTGGCTGCCCTCTCAGACAACTCGGCAGCCAGAAGTCCGCTGTCCTGCGCAGCCTGATCAAACCGCCGCCGCCAGACTCTGGTACCAGCCGCCATACTCGCCAGACCTCGATCCGATCGAACAGACCCTCGCCAAGATCAAGCACTGGATGCGTTCCGCCCAGAAGCTCGCGATCGACGATATTTGCCGCCATATCGGCGGCCTTATCTCAACCATCCAGCCCAACGAATGCAGCAACTATTTCCAAAATGCAGGATACGCTTCTATCAAACCTGAAACGCTCTCATTGGCCGCCTGAACCCCGGACCTCGGCAGTAGATTCTATCGTCGCCAGGAGAGTTTGCGTGGCTTGGGGCCAGAGCCGAGACTGCACTCGCGCGGTACTTCGTTCCAGCCTGACGCAAGCAAACGTTCTGACCCGCCAGCCCTCACATCAGGCGAAGTTAACGCGTGGCATATCCCTTGCTGAATCTCTCGCTGCTGGAATTGCACGTCCAGCTTTGAAACAGGGCGCCGTCGGGACAACGTATTTCGAGCCCGGCGGCGTATCTTTCTGGGAATAGGGGATCAGGCTCATTTCCGGCCTCCGATCAACACACCGTTGCTGGTAGTGCGAAAGCAGCAAACAGGAACACCAGCCAACAGAACAAGCCGATGGTGAAGATGGCGAGTAGCGTGGAGCAAGGTACAGCGGGGGATATTCTGCCAGCTCCTCGATGGAGACGCCGGTCTTCACACGCCGGATTTTCGACTAGCTGACCATGTCGTTCCATCGCCTCGATCAGCACCGGAACAATCACCTTCAACCGCTTGCTGCAAACTCGGTCCGAGGCCTCCCAAAGTAACGCGTGTCTTCGCCGTGATTTTGTAAAGCCGCCGGAAAAAGAAAGAGGGAGGCTGCGCCGGCTTTGCGGCGGGTTGGAGGTCGAGAGAGGCCCGAGGTTGGCCGCCGCGGAGACTGCTCCGATGGCTGCTGCCGTTCTGCCCTGTGTGTCGGCACCGGCGTCAAAAACCGAACACGTAATGACCGACTTGGTATAAGAATGGCTTCGTTACGCGACTATTCTCGCGGCCATCGACCAGAAAGCGGAATTTGCGAGCTTCATTGAAAACTCACATTTCTACGAAAACTGGTCAGGAGCGCACAAGAGTGCGCTCAATTCACGGTTCCGATGCCACCGGAATGAATATCTAATTCATTTGAAGGCGCGAGCGATACGTCGCCCCGCCCGGACCTCCGACCACTCGAAAGCCCGCCGAGTGACATCCCAGTCGTCGCGATCATAGCCCTGTGATCGCCGCAATCGAGATCAAGGCGATCGCCATCGTCAGGAGCCAATGCCTCAAATCTTCAGTTGAAGACGCTCTTTTGGCAGCTGGCGCTTTTTCTGGCGGCACGCACGATGCTGCTACGCTTTGGAGAAGGCACTTGCTGGCCATCATTCATTCTATCTTTCCGCTCGGCCACGTCAGGTTTTGGAAAGCTAACGTGAGTAGCGAAAGAACGAGGAAGCGATGCCAGCGGACTGAATGCACCATGGACCGATACAACACGATCAATCCTGCCGATAACGATTCCGTTGCGTCCGATGCCACCGTGGAACAGTCGCAACGACCGCAAGTGGCGTTTGAGCAACACTTGGGAGAGGCGCGACAGCTCGGCCCGATATATCCTCATAGGGAGCTTCATGACATCACTGAAGAAGACGATCGCCTCATCCAAGCAGCCTCTGGCGCTGCTCTCAAGCGAGGGCCACCGCCGAATGCGACCACCGTCGAAATTTACGACCGTCGGCTTCGCAAATTGGCCGAGGCGCTGAAGCAGTCTGGCCAGTCGATTGCTGGGCTCGATGACGATACGTTGCTTGAGTGCTCCAAGAAGCTACTGCCAACAGACAAGGTCATCGTTGCCGCATTGTCGCTGGTTAGCAAGTACCGCGAGCGGAGCGCCAGCGCTCTCGCAACACATTACCGTCCGTCCAAGGAAGACGCTCGGCTCATCAGAGAGGCGACCGCAGCAGGCTTTGGTCGAACCATCGACGCAAAGACTGCCGGAAATTATGCTAGCTGCCTTCGGAAGCTAGCAGCAGCCCTTCGACCTTTGTCAATTGCCAAGCTCAGCGACAAAGCGCTGCTCGGCCATGCCGACGCTTTATTTCCGAATGACAAGAAAGTCATCTACGCGTTGAATAGGCTGAGCGAGTACCGCGCGATCGCCGGACCGGACAATTTGGGTGGCGAAGGAGGCGTCTCGCGCCTGCCAATGCAGCCTACCGCCGATTTGCCCGTGCAGCTTTTTGATCGTGCGCAGTCTTCGGGGGACGCTGCAGACCAAGACGGCCCCATGCTGGCCGACGATTTCAATGCTCCGCAGGCTTGGCAGGGAATGGATTTAGCCGCTCATTCTCCCGCGCAACGTGGCGCCCGGGATGTGCTTTTCAACGCTGTGGATCGGAGCAGCGTGCTTCCGGACGCTACCTTCGATGCGCCGGTCCCTTGGCAGGGAATGCGTTACGCCACCCACTCGCCCGTGCAAAGTGTCGCCCAGGACGAGCTTTTCGATGCCGCAGATCGCGAGGGCCTGCTGCCAGCCACGCCGTTCAATCAACCAGGCGCTCGTGGGCTTTGGCCAGGGACCAACTCAGCTGCCTGCCCTCCCGCACAAAGTGTCGCTCAAGGAGAGCTGTTCGATGCCGCGGATCGGAACGGCGCTGTGCCTGCTCTCGGTCTCGATGCATCCGAGGTTTGGGCGGCGATGGGACCAGCCACCCAACTGCCCGTGCAAAGCGTTCTTCGAGCGGATCTTTTCGATGCCGCGATCTGGCAGCCCAGCTCACGGCCGCAGAATCCTCTCTTTGAAGAAGACTTTGGACGGATGATGGATCGAGATGCTGCGGTCCCGGCCACGCTTGATCCGACCTCCGCCGTAGCCAGCGAGAGCTTTGATGCGTCCTTGACCGTTCCCGAGGATTTCTCCCATGGCACACAGCCTGCGCCGGACATGATGCGCTCCAAGCTCGGCCGCTGGGGTCTGCTACCGGATGCAGCACAGCGCGTAAAAACCTACGACATTCACGGTGAACGCTATACGGCCGTGTTAGGACCGCGTGGGCGCAGCGATGTTCAGCTCATCCATCTGCGGTCTCCTGCTGTTGGTGATACATTTGATGTTTCGTTCGCCGTGCCCAAGGATTTTCGCCATTGCACGCAACTGGCCCCCGACATGATGCTTTCCACGTTGGGCAAGTGGGACTTCTTGCCTGTTGCGGAACATCCGGTGATGAACTATGAGATTGCCGGCGAACGCTACACGGCTGTGTTGGGGCCGAGAGGATCCAACGACGTTCAACTCATTCATCACCCCAGGCTCGCTTTTTCGGGTGACGCTGCACTTGTGGGGCGGACGGCTACCCAGCATATCTACCGCGCCCTTGCACCCGGGTTTGATCCGCCCGTGTCGTTCGAATTGCGAAGGGACGCTCCTTCTCCGCTGGCACCGAATCTTCCACCGCCGTCTGCCGCATCGGGATCGGGCCATCAACCGTCCCCGCAACTGCCTGAACTCGGAGAGTTGTTCGGCGACGACTGGAGGCACGGCCCCCGAGAGGCTTCGCCTATCGTGATCGACATGCTCCGAAACTTGGACCTTCTGCCGAGCCGGGATGTCCCAATGACCCGCTTTTTGATCCACGGTCAGCCCTATACGGCCGAAAGCCTATCCGAAGGCCGCGTCCTTCTCTTCCATCGGCCGCAATTTGGTTGAACGCATTGCCCGTCGCCCCTTCGGACAGCTGCCGACGGAGATGCGACGGCTGAAACAGCTCGAGGAGAGAACGGCAAACTGAAGAAGCTGGTGGCGGACCTGTCGCTCGATAAAGAGATGCTACAGGACGTGATCCGCCGAAGGCTATGAGGCTTGGCCGGAAGCGCAAGCTGGTCGACGAGGTCTGTGGCGAGTGGCAGGTCTCGATCCGCAGAGCCTGCGCGGCGCCGGAGTTTGACCGCTCGACCTACCAATACAAGTCCCGTCGTTCCAGACAGGCTGCCCTCGAACAGAAGATCAAGGAGATTTGTCATGCCCGCATTCGCTACGGCTATCGCCGCGTTCACGTGCTGCTGCGTCGTGAAGGATGGCGCGACGGCTAGAACAAGACCCGGCGCGTCTACCGCAAGTTGGGCTCTGCAATTGCGCTACAAAGCGCCCAAGCGCCTCGTCAAGGCCAAGCTGCACGATGACCGCAAGCCGGCGACGCGATCCAGCGAGACCTAGGCGATGGACTTCGTCCATAACCAGTGGCAACAGGATACAAGCTTCGCGTGCTTACGATCATCGATATCTTGTCGCGGTTCTCACCGGCGCTGGCGCCACGGTTCACCTTCCGCGGCGCCGACGTCGTTGCGGTGCTGGAAAAGGGCCTGCAAGGAAGCGGGCTTCCCGGCGACGATCCGCCTCGATCAAGGCAGCGAGTTCGTGTCGCGCGATCTTGACATGTGGGCCTACCAGCGCGTCGTCACGCTGGACTTCTCGCGGCCCGGCAAGCCAACCGACACGGACGTTGTCGACAAGCCCCATGTCGCAAAAGCCTTGCTTTGTCGGGATCGCGGCTTTGCCCGCCACCGCGTATACTCCTTCTCGGCGTCGCGTCCTCGTTCCTCAGCCCTCTTCGGGGGGATGTTGTAATCATAATACGATCCACGCTGGGCATGGCTGGTGGGTAGCCCAGCGCGCAGTTCGATGTTCCGAACTTGCGTGCCAGCAGGCCGGCCTCGTCTAGATGTAATCAGCGCTACTGGTCAGCATATGCCAGATGATCATCGCAAGCTTCCGCGCCGTCGCGACTGCCGCGATGTGCTTGCCGCGTCGTGAAGCCACACGCTGGAAGAATGCACGTAGCGGTCCCGGCGAACGGGCGACAGCCCATGCTGCTTCGACGCGCATTCCGCGAGCTTGGCGGCGGCCCTGCTTGGTGATCCTGCCATGGTAAGCGGCCCTCGCCAGACTGCCTCACAACCGGGTTTAGCCCCAGGTAGCTCACCAGTCTGGTCGGATCGGCAACGCGCCGAATGTCACCGACGGCAGCGGCCACGCCCGAAGCCACCGACATATCCACACCCGACAGCATCATCAGCCGCCGGACGACCCGATCGAACATCGCTTCACGCGCGATATCCGCCTCGACCTCCTTCTACGCCCCCTGGACCAGGTCGATCTGCGCCAGGTGCCGCTTGATTGCGGCACGCTCGTCGGCAGGTCCTACCTGGGCGGCGATCCACCTGCGACCGCCAATCCTTCCAAGGTTGAGGTGCGGACAGGGCCGAATGAGGTGGGCGTGAAGGATCGACTGAATGAGGTTCTTCAAGCGCACCCGCTGACGCACGAGCTGCGTACGGCGCGCCACTCGCCGTCGCAGGGCCATAGTGCGCTCATCGGGTACCCAGACCTCCGGAAGAGATCCGGTGGCGTACAACTGTGCGAGCCCGGTAGCATCAATCGCATCCCTCTTGACCTTCGCGCGTGCGATCAACCGCATCTGCATCGGGCTGGCTATGACAATACGGTCGACATACGGTGCCAGAACTACGACAACGGCCGCGGCACTGCCGGTCGCCTCGACAACCACGTGATCGTCATGGGTGAGTTCTTCCTGGCGAAAGCCTCCAAGCTGTCACGGGTTATGGGAATGCGGCCGAGCTGGTTAGATGACTCTCGAGCAGCGCCACGGCCTCGGCTGCCACGCGATGGATGTCCATGCCAATGATGCGCATCTCTCCCTCCATGGTCAGTGCGACAGGGAGCTGCCGGCAACACGACAATTACGGATCCACGCTCGCAGCGCATCCGGGCTAGTCGCAGGGGCGGCCAAATAACGACCTCGCACTCGCAGTTCATGTCAGTGCGACGGCTTGCCCGCACGTGCGTGCTCCCGGTGGCCCGAGGCCCGGATCGGTCTACGCTAATGGGCCAGATCGAGTCTGGAAACCGGGACATCGGCCACATCATGCCGGATAACGCCTTCATCGAGTTCTTCAGCGGTAAGTCCCAGACCCACTTCAGTCCACTTATCTGATCATCCATTCGCAACAAGGGACGTGCCCTCTAAGAGCTCCACGAGCGCTTGAGCGTCAGATGCAGAGATCGTTGGAGATAGGTAAACGACCGGCTGCTTGGCGCGGATGTGTCGAGCCAGCAAGCCTTCTTCATTGCCACATACGACCACGCCGCGTGCACCTGCTGATTCGAGGTACTCCGCTAGATCAATTGCGATACAGGTCTCATCTGGGGTTCGGCCGGTCGTAAGGGTGGCCGTGCCGTGCCAAGGAGTACGCTTCCTCGTTGGACTCACGTGAACGGTAAAATGGCCAGAAGATTCCGGTTTTTGGTGGATTGACATACGCAGTGCATTCGGAAACACCGCGGCGACATCATCGAAGCCTACCGGATTTTTCGAACCTGTATTGGCCTCATATGCCGAGCAATATAAAGCGGCTCCCCGCAAGGATTCGTCAATCAACCGCCGACGCAATCGCTCGAGCTTCTCATCATCCTGAGGCAGGTATATTGTCTGCATGGCTTCGACGTAGAGCCGCTTCTCGTCCAGCCCGGTTTGGCGCGCAGCATCAGATATGCAAGAATGTTCGAGAGAAAATAAAATTGGCTCGAAGAGAGGTCTTAACACTCCCTCCTCATCAATTTCGGATAGTTCTTTGTGCATTTCATCGCGTCCGCGCGTGGACCATATAGCGGGTAGAATTCTCTCGACATCCGATAGGAAGGCAGCTTTGCGTTTAGCGTAGTAACGCATGGCCGCTTTGTGACCAGATGTGTCTTGGATGCTTTTCTTAATTTCCGCGTAATCAATAAGACGGAAGAATCGTTGATCAATCGAGAATGCCTCTAACGCATCAGATAGGACTTCGCGATATTCAGCGATTTGTTCCAACGAAACTGTGTCGAAGCAGGGATAGCGCCCGGCATCACGACATGCAAGAATTCGCACCGGTATGACAGGAGCGTCTTTAAACGAGAACCAGCTGCGTATTGGAATGGACGATACCGCAAGCTCGACGAGTAGACGAACAAAAGTGGGTTCATGGTTTACTTGAAGGATCGGAGGATTCGCCGCAGCCTTCCGAAGGAACTTTCGAGTCGCAGCGCATTCTTTTGGGTTTTTAATAAGCTTCTCACATTCCTGGATGGCTGCTTCAAAGAGATGCTTTACGCCGCACTTCTCGTCTGTCGCAGCCGATTGAGCGCATTCGCGGGCGCCGTCTCCTACCCGTTTGGCGACATCTTCGATCAGCTTTGCCATCTTCTTCTGCGCGACGTGGCACGCACGTGACAAGCTGTAGAGGAACATCAGAGTATAAAACTCTCCCATGTCGGGAAGTGTTCCACGGTTCTTCAGCGGCGTTGACGTCCGAAATGGGAGGAGCAAAATTGCGAACTCGACCTCGCCATTTCGTTCAATTACACGAGAGATTTGGCAGCATCGCTCGTATCGGCCCGCCTCGCTGATGAAGCCTTTTCGAATAGACTTTTCGGTCACCACTTCACAAATCAGCGCCGCGGGACCAATCTCCCCCAAGCGCTCGTTCCGCAGCACGCGATTCACTGCCTTTGACGAAAGATTGGTTACCAGCTGGTCTCCCGAACGCTGCAATGAGCTTATTATTGCGCGCTCGAACGCCTTGGCATCGATCTTCAGAGATTCAGCATTAGAGTCTCCGCGACGGGCGAGGGCTTCAATTCGCGTCAAACGCTCAAACGTGCTGCCGAGCGCATCAGTATTGTATTCGATTTTCTGGAACATCCTAGGATCTGTACCTAACGACCGAGTGAAGCGCTCCAAGTTTGCCGGAGGCAATTTGGTTTAAGTTGTGCTGCAGACATGCGTCCCCATTGGCCGCTTGAGTAAGGCCATCGTCGGCCTTTTGTCTCCAGTGACCTGTTCCTGAGTGCTCCCTTCAGATGATGTTTGAGTCCGGCTTGAGCCGCGGCCCAATGCCGTATCGCCGCAAGGGAATGGTCTGTTTCCCATTGCACCAAATTCCGCAGTGAACGCTCCGGCACGCCGTTGGAATCGCTGACATCGCAAGTTTCAACCGCCCTACCGGGCGAGCTCAGCAACGCATTATCCGCAAGCAAGATGGTCGTAAGTTGTCTTCGTCTTCATACTACACCTCCTATTGGAGGCGTTTGATTGCGAGCGTGCTTTGCCATCCAATTTCGAACGCGCGTGCACGCAGATGCGCGAGCGAAGCAAAGCCGTCATTGCCCAGACGTCGGCCGCTCGCCCTGGCGGTCAGACCTGATGGCAGAACTCAATACGAAAGGAAGGCTATTTCCCCTTGGGTCGGCCGTGATGAAACCAAATCCACTCACGGAGGCGCGCCCCCATTGCTCGTAACTTTGATTTTCAACGTCCTGGAGCTCACCCCCTGGCGCATCACGCTTGTCCCTTAGCGACCCGCCGAGCCTGACCGAACATTATCGCCTGATCCCTGCGGCACCGGGCGAGGTTGATCGTTTTCATGGTACCGTCAAAAAATGCGAGCTCCTATGGTCTTTGATCGCACACAGCCCCTTCATTCTGCAGCGGACCAACCCGACAAAGCAGGCGGCCTGCGCGCAACTAGCAAGCAGCGGAGCAAAAACCGGACCAAATCGCGCGATGCGTTCACCGTGCGCCACCAGTTGAACGCTGCAACCACGCGGCGGCCCTTCTGTGTGAAAACAGGCGCTGCCTGTTCGTCGCCCAACAATTTTGTCGCAAACTCGCCATTGCGCGGGAGCACAACGACTGCCCCGCCCGACAATTAGAGCGCCTTTCCTATTCATTTTTGCTGGCGATCGCCGCGATCGGTTCAAGGTCTGAATGGGGCGCAAGAGCTGGGCATTTTTGTTGCACTCATCGCCGTGAGCTTCGTCCTGGCATGCGTCAGCCAGGTGTCGCGCACCGGAACGCCGAGCCCGGCCACCTCAAGCTAGACGACGTGTAGAGCAAGTGAAATGCAACGCGCGCGACCTGACTGGTCGAAATGTTCGGCCGCGACTAGAGCTTCAGACGGATCGAGGATGGCTAGCCAATTTACTCGGGAGAAGCCGGAGCCGGTCCTGGTTCCGGCAGACGAACGCTTGACCGGCCGCGCCGTGTGGGGAGCAACTATCGGCAATATTCTGGAATTCTACGACTTCGGGACCTATAGCTTTTTCGCGATCCAGATCGGCCAGGCGTTCTTCCCGGCAAGCGACTCGTTCGCCAGCCTCATGTTGTCGCTCGCAACGTTCGGCGCGGGTTTTGTGACCAGACCGATCGGGGCTATGGTGCTCGGCTCCTACTCGGATCGGGCCGGTCGGCGGCCCGCGATGACCATCAGCTTTGCCATGATGAGCGCGGCGATCCTAGTGTTGGCGCTTACGCCCTCGTACGAGGCAGTGGGAATTGCCGCTCCATTGCTGGTCATTTTCGCACGTTTGGTGCAGGGCTTTGCGCTGGGCGGTGAAGTTGGCCCGACGACTGCCTATTTGCTGGAGGCGGCGCCGGTCGAAGGGCGCGGTCTTGCTGTCTCGTTTCAGCCTGCCAGCCAACAGATCGCCGCAACGGCCGGCGCGCTTGTCGGAGAAATACTCTCCCTGACCATGACAAGCGAGGCGCTCAATGCGTACGGATGGCGGATCGCGCTCCTGCTCGGCGCCGCTACGCTGCCGTTCGGATTTTGGCTGCGGAGCGCCTTGCCCGAAACGTTGCACCGCCCCGAAGCGGCGGCTCCCGTCGTCCAGTCTGTCAAGAGATCGCCTGCCGCTCGCCGCATCATGAGCCTTGGATTCGTCATTTTGGCGAGCTGCACGATTATCACCTACGTCACGGAGTATATGACCACCTATGCGCTGCACACCCTGCAAGTTTCTGCGCCTCTCGCCTTTGCCACCACGCTCATCAGTAATGCGGTCGGAATCGCTGCCGCATTGCTGGGCGGTTGGCTTGCGGATCGGGCCGGACGTCGGCACGTCATGATATGGCCGCAGATCACTGCGTTGCTGATGACTTATCCCGTGTTCTTGTGGATCGCAGAGAGCCGCAGTGCCGTCGCACTTCTTGGAGGTCTCGGCGCGCTCACCCTCATCGGAACCATTCCGTATAGCGCCTTCTATGTGAGTCTCGTCGAAGGTTTACCCAAGAACATTCGCGGCGGCGCCTTCGCGACGATTTATGCCTTTGCGATAGCGATCTTTGGGGGCACAGCTCAGCCCGTCGTCGCCGGGCTGATCCACGTGACCGGGAACGCGCTGGCGCCCGCCTGGTATATGCTTGTCGCCAGCGCGGCCGGGCTCTTTGCCATGCTCATGATGCCCGAGACCGCACCGCCGACAACTCAGATCGCCGCGAACAAGCGAAGCCCGGCATAGCCGCCGGATACTGTGATCACGGCTGCCCACAAGTGGCACTCTGCCGCGAGACGGCCAGGTAACTAGATCCCGAGGCGAGAGAACCGCATCGACGCGTATTCTGCCTCGGCAGACCGATACCACGGGTTGGCGCCAACTGCGTTATTCAACAAAGATCTACAGAATGCAGGTGTGAGCTTGCCGCGGTGGATCACGACGTTTTCGTGTCCCATCGCGGCTCGCGCGTTCTGCCAGTGCCGATTGTAGCCGCGCTGTTCATGGGACTTCACATGGCAAGCGGCGAAGTCGGCGTCACCCAGCATCGCCAACTGCCACGCAGATACCGGCCGCGTTGTATGGATGTGCACCCACATCGGACTCGGCATCGCGCGGTTGCGCAACGCCTTGGGCTGCAGCTTGATCTCGAACAACGTCCCCGGATCGCCGTTCAACGCGCGCGGTTGATCCGGAGGCGCCAACTCCCCCGCCGCTTGCAATTGTTCAAGGTAATTCTGCGAGGGAAACGCATAGGTTTTCATGCAATCGACTGTGATCGCCGTCCTTTGCGCGTTCAAAGCGTTTGCTTGACCCTGCACCTCAGACAACATCGCCTTGAGTCGTACTATTTTGCTGTGCACTTCGCGCACCTGCAAAGGCGTGAGGAGGCCACTGCGACGGAGCTCCTCCAGCGCGGCCACACAGGCCTCACTCTCAGCGGCCTGCCTCTGCAGGCGCTCAATGACGGTGCCAACGACGTGGTCGGCATCTTCGGGTTTCATCTGGCGGGTTTGCGAGACGGCACTTTGCTGACCGGGCAGGTCGAACTCCAAGAGTTCGTCCAATCGAGAGAGCAGTCCGGTCAGTGCCTTCCTAGAGGGTGGAGCCTGCCACATCGCCAGGTGTGCGGTTGCCGACGAAGACGCGATCGCGTGTGCTTCCTCCACGCTCGCGAGTTTCTTCGTGCCCAGATCCGAGAGCACGACAACTTTGGCTGTCGGGGCCCTGCCGGCGTCGGGCTTGGCGAGCTGCGGCTCGGGCCGCCCCGTCGAACTGCCCTCGCCTGCGGCCGGTGCGCGCTTGCCCTTCCCCTTTCTGCGCCCTGCACTCCCTTCAGCCGCTGCAGTATTTTGCGCTATCGCAGCCTCGGCCAGCGGTTCAATCATGGCTGGCGTCTTTGGCTGCACTGCCATCAGCCGCATGACTTCGTGCGCCGTGACCCACGCACCTTCGACGATCTGGTCCAATAGTTCCAACGGCAGGTCGCCCGCCGTTCCGGCATCCTTTAGACCGACAACGATGCCGTGCACGCCTAAAGCAAACTCCGAAAGCCGCTCCATGACCCCTTCAAGGACAGCGCAGTGCTCTGCATCGAGTGGCCGTCCTCCGCCGTTCAGAACAGCGTCGGACGCCGAGAGGAATGCCGGAAAGACATCCTCAATGAAGGTCCCGAGCAGACGTACCCGCCCGTCCTCACCCACGAGGGCCTCGCGCACGGCTGGTTGGAACGTGCTCGCCAGCGGCCCAATCAAGACCTGCGCAAGAGCAATCCGCGATTGCAGATACATGCACTTCGTATACAGTGCCCAGCCTGTATGCAGCCGTAGCGTAGACTCTTCGGCCTGTCGCATTTCGGGCGAGGCGCTTGGTAAGTCAGCGGTGGCTGCACAGACGGACTGCATCCGCTCCGAGCGCAATGCCTTCTTTCCCCACCACTCCATGCAGTCGATATAGTGCTTCGACACACCGGCGACGACTCGGCTCAGCTGATGGGACGGCGCATTACTTTTGCGCGTATCTTCGAGAACTTCAGCCGCCTTCTTCCTGCTCTTCTCAAAGCCGTAGATAATCGGGGTGGCCACGACGTTACATTGGTTCCCCGCATCCAGCGTCCCGTCGCGGAGTCGGCGAGCCTGATCGTCGGGCAGGATGCGACGCGCCAAATCCGGCCGCAGGCTTGCGTAGTAGTCCAGAACTTCCGATCCTGCGCCAACGACTTGATCGATCAGCTCTTGCGCCTGCTCAGGGCTTTGGGCTTGCATGGCCGCATTGCGGCTGACATCAAAGTTCTCAAGCAGGCGGCCAATCTTTCGCTTCGCTGCCTTGATTTCGCCGATTCTTGGGGCGGCCACAGCCGAACTTGGCGGGTGGCTAGCATGTGGTGTCGCTCGATCTTGCCGCCCAGAATGCATCCGCTCCAAGGCGGCGTCGAAAAATTGGCTGCCTTCCCCGGGGACGAGGCTGGAGGATCCCCGGGCGCTGTTCGCGGGTGCAGCCTCACCGTGCGATTGGCCAGATCGATCAATGCCCGTCATATTCCAACTCCGATATGGTCGAGAATGCGCGCCCTGTCTGGATAGGTCTCCTGGCTGACGAGCAGCTGACGAAGGGCATTCCCGTCGATGAACAAGAAAATCAGAATCACCGTGGGCTCCAGTTCCGCGATAGCCGCGGTGGTGCTAGCGGCCGCGATGAGGGATGCCCGCGTTAGGTGGGCGATAGTAAGCTGCAGTGGATTAGGGCGATCTTGTTCTGCCTCGCAGGCAGACCGCCATAAGGATCTGCGCTGTCAAGCTCTGCCGGCATCGGCGGTGACGGCGATCCTTAAGAGCCCGCCGATACCGGCGGCTTTGTCTAGATGGACTTGGAAATTCCAAACACCGCACAACCGCCACAAGAATGCTAGCGTCCCGAAACGGACGGCAGGATTGTGGTGAGGCAAACGGGCGCCTTCGGTCTGCCGCACGCGTCCTATTCTCCGGGAAGGAGATGCAAGTCTCCGACCGAAGATTTTCCGGATCCAACGCTCAGACGCCAAACCAGACCAGAGGTAGAACGCCCGTCAACACATCGCCTTCCGCTCGTTCGAATCGAGCATAGCCGGCTTGCGATACTCGTCCTCAACGTACAGCACATCCCCAATCGGCTCATAGAAATATCGCAGCAGGCGCGTCGAGTGCCACCCGCTGTTTGACAAACTGGCGCTCGATGTCCGACAGGCCCGTCTCCAGCAGCCGATGATAGCGCTGGACGGTGTTGCGGCGAGCGCGGATGCGAGTAAATCTTCATCAAGCAGGGTCGTTACTCCTGACAGGCGTCACGGTCCTTTTCGGTGTTGAGACAGCGAGGATCTCACCCTGCACAATATATTCAGGCCGGAATGGCTACCTGGCGCACTCCATCGCGGCGGCGGGTGCTTCCGACAGATCACGTCGCCGCCTTGCAATTTTTTTTGCGCACCCCTTGAAACGCCCTTGCGTTTTCCTAACTCATTTTTCGCCGCGAGAGCGGTGTGCCGGACGCCTTTACGGGTCCGGCGCGGGCGCCGGGCTGGGTATCGGACCCGCTCTGACTCCTGCCTTGCGCTCCTTGTATCCATCTTGCTCTTTGGAGGACTTGGCTATGAGGACCACCTTTGATTTCGCGCCCCTGTGGCGCTCCACGATCGGCTTCGATCACTTGGTCGATCTCGTGGACAGCACGCTGCGGCAGGCAGGCGAAGACCACTATCCCCCCTACAATATCGAACGCTTCGGCGACGACCACTATCGGATCTCGCTTGCGGTTGCCGGCTTCGCGGCCGACGACATCACAGTGACGGCCGAGCAGAACGCACTCGCCGTCGAGGGCAGAAAGCCCGAGAACGCGGCCGGCGAGTTCCTGTACCGGGGCATCTCCGCCCGTCCGTTCCGGCGCGTGTTCAATCTCGCCGACTATGTCCAGGTGAAGGAGGCCTCCTTCCGCGACGGACTACTGATCATCGACCTCGTCCGCGAGGTGCCGGAGGCCATGAAGCCGCGCCGGATTCAGATCGGAAGCGGCGCCGCTTTCGCCTCGCCGATCGAGCAGAAGGCGGCCTGACACCTAATTGAGGTGCGACAGCGGAACGCGGCGCGTGTGCGTGGCCGCGTTCCATGGCTCATGCAACGAAGGAGAAAACCATGGCAGTTCGTGATCTCATTCCCTGGTCAAGAAACCAGGAGCTCGCGCCGGCCCGCGGCACCCGCGATCCGTTCATGACGCTTCATCGCGAAATGAACCGACTGTTCGACGATGTCTTCCGCGGCTTCGGCGGAACGGGCCTGTCCCCGCTGATGGAAGGGCAATTCGGCTGGCCCCGGATTGAACTCAGCGAGACTGACAAGGCGCTGACGATATCGGCCGAGCTTCCCGGTATGACCGAGAACGACGTCCAGGTCGAAATCGCGAATGGGGTGCTGACGATCCGCGGCGAGAAGAAGAGCGAACGCAAGGATGAAGGCAGATACTTCAGCGAGCGCTACTACGGCTCGTTCCAGCGGCAGATTGCGCTTGAGAACGTCGAGGAGGACAAGGCCGAGGCGTCGTTCAAGAACGGCATCCTGACCATCTCACTGCCGAAGTCCGAGAATCCGCGAGCGGGCGTCAAGCGCATCGCGATCAGCACGCAATAGAGGAGGCCATCACGGGCGGCGACCACCGCCGCCCCCCGGCCTCACCGAAAACCCGTCCTGGGAAAAAAGGAGTCTAAGGCAGACAAAGCGAATGCCCCACGAACGTGGGCAATCTTCCTCCCCTCCGCCCGCCTGGAATCGGCAATTCCGATCGGGCGGCAACTGCTCCGATCCTGATCGGAGATCCATGCCACAAACGGAACTTACGTTCTGGCCGGGGGACGGCCAATGCCAATCAATCGCGTGCTAGAAGGCGGCAAATATACGCCGGAAGAAATTGAGATCTTAAACGAGGCCTTCAACCTCGCTCTACGCTCGATGGGCCTGGTTGATCGTAACGATCCGCTTTGCGAGATGGTGGCCCGCAAGGTTGTCGAGGCCAGCAGGACGTGCATTGGCGAGCCGAAAGACATCGCGGAAACGGCCGTAGCCCGCATCGCTCTACGATAGGCGATAGGCCGTCTCAGTTCGACCCGCGCATAAAACGACTCCCGACAGGAACGGCATGCGCGAACCAGCCGTTTCGCTGCAATGGATGACGAAGATTTACAGAGCAGCAGTGAAAGAGCCTTGGTCGTGGTGGCCATCAGTACGGCAATCCTCATCGCCTCGTTCGCTCTTCTGATATCGGCCTTGTAAGGCCGCCTCGGTTGGCGGCCTTTTCCTTTGTAGGGAGAGCCGCTGTAGGCACATCGAGCAACCAGGCGGCGGCTCGTTGGTCGAGATCACGCCTCTGACCGGCGGGCAGACCATCCGGACAATGACTTACCAAACCAGTCAGGAGGCGCTGGCTGCGGCAAGAGCGAATATTGACGCTCATCCCGACGCCAAGCGGTGACCGAATTCGCGGATTGAGAAACTAGCGGCTGCGCTCCTTCATGCGGGAGTCCAGACGTCGCTCCACCCGCTCGCGGCTATTGCCAACTTTCCTCACCGCCTGCTTCACTGGCCCCTGCGGACCGCCCGTTTGTTGATTCGTACCTCACCTCATAGTCCTGCACTGGCGACCAGAGCACAGTCCTGATTGCGGCCGCGCGCCGGCGACGTCAACCGATCCGCAGCGGAAGCTTCCACTGCAGGGCACGCGCCCCGCTTTTCGCGCGCTGCGAGAGCCCCGCGTCGCCAAGGGCGTTTCGGCCTTAACTTGCTTTGTGGCGGCTTTGGCCAAGTCGCCGGCGTTGTGCCGAGTTTCGTCTCAGCGCTTTCGCGAATGTTTGAGTTGCTCACACGCTCGAACGAGCACAACGCGCGTATTCGGTCCCGGCGGTCGCCTGCTCTGGACGGCGGCCCATATCGTCAGCCGGGACTTCCAGTTCGTCGGAGATCCACATCGGAGTTCTTCTTGTCGTCCTGCCCGTCGAAACTGAAATTGGGATGCTCCCGAAACCGAACTCAGGACCCCTCGGAGCGCAATTGGTGACTTCAGCCGTTCGTGACGCGAAGAGACAGCATTGAGCATCATAGAAAGTGCGACAATATGGACAGGTCCCGACGATTTGGGTGGCGGGAGACGAGTCGATGGCCGACGCCAGCGTCTACCTGCGAGCCTGTCAAAACAGCACAGCAGTCCTTCGTACTCCGGACGGACACCAAGGGGCGCGTCCAAGCTTATTGATGAAACGCGCGCCGTTGCTGCAGGTTTCGCAAGTCGGTATTGTGGTTTCCTTCATGCCGCACGGCTTCGCTATTTCTGGCAGCCTTCTTGGCAGATCTGGAACGCTCAGCGGTCGGTCGGGTCGCCGACATTTTCCGTCAGGCCTGCCGCCCTTTCGTGACGGCGACGGGCTCTCGTCGGTGCCTGACCGGACCCATTCTTCTTGCCGCCATGGTTTTTTGCGCCGTTGCCCACGCCCGTTCGGCTTTCTTCTCCGGAAACGTCTCGGGTTCTGTCATCTGGGAGTCCCGCCTTCGACGGGCAGGTCGGAGACAGTGGCTCGCCGAAATCGGCTTCGGTCCCTGACAACTCGGGAAATTGGCACGCGGCCCGATTAGGAACCTCATTGCGCCTGTAGAGTCGATTCCTTGCTCTCGGTTGCCCCTGCCCCTAAACCGGGAGAAGACCTGTCCCCAAACCAGGTTGGCGACCCTTGGCGCTCTTTCCGCCGGGGGTCGTTTGGGAGTTTCGCAGTCCGGGCCTGTCGGCTCTCGTACCGGACCGACTAGGCCTGCCCCGCGTCCTCACGCAAACGTTGAACCCGCGCAACGTTCACGAGTTTAGCTCAGATCCCAATTGGGGGCAGGCACAATCGCGAGAGAGACCGATGAAACGGTTTGGATCCATGTAGATGCAAGCAAGAAAGTCGGTGATGGAGAATACCTCAAGGTATTTGCCTCCAATGAGGCCCGCCGAACACTGGCTTGAGGAACGCGCGCCGAAGGTGTTGCAATCGAGTATCCCGTCATCGTCAGGCGCCCTGAAAGGCTACAACCCTATCCGATCTTGTCGAGCCCGCAGTTCTTCAGACCCAAGGTCGATACATGGAATGACGGTACTACGCGCTCCTCACGATCGTTCTAATCGCCTGCCTCGCCCTTCGCGCGACCCGCCAGTCCAGGGACATGCTGCACGACCAGAAAGCAAGCTGCCTGATCAACGATCGTCTCTAGAGCATGGATGACGCGCCGCAAGGACGGTAGATGGCCGAGGCAAGCGCGCCGGAAAGGTTGACGCGTTCTTAGGGACCAAAACCAAAGAGCCGCCGACAGTCTTGGATCAATCCCTGCGCGTGATCTGACCGCGAAGGAGATCCGGCCAGGCTGAACAGAGATGTCCCCGCCACGATGAAAAGGACGAACTGCACCATAATGTTGAGACCTCCTATTCCTGTGAAGCTCTCTAACATCGTGACTACAGCCGGTAAATTCCGTCAATCCAGGGACGGCAGCACGGAAGCTGGATGGCAAATTGCACCCGCTAGTTGGAGGCCATCTTGGAAGACCCAGCACCTCTGCAGGCTCGGTTCCTCGTTCGGCAAGGAGCCACAGGCTGGATGGTTTATGATCGAGAATGCAAGGGCCCAGCTCGGTTCGAGGACGGCTTCGCTGAGAAGCTGACGAAGGAGCAGGCCGAATACGTAAAGCAGAGGCTTGTTGGAGGCCAGTGGCGGGCGCGCTGACGGATTTGCGGTAGCATCCGGGATAGACCATCTTCCGGCATGCTCAAACGAAAAGCCGAGTCGAGACCTCGCCCGAACTGGCGCGCTCGTCCGTTGCCGACATCGAGCCCTGCACAGTGCCCGGCGATGAGATCATCGCGCAGCTGAGATGATCGTTATGGACGGGCGCTCCCTGATGCCGATCGTCGGCTTCAAAACACTCCGAGTAACGTTGTCCTTGCCGAGCGTCATTGAGCGTTGTGCCATGATCGATGTGCTTGAAGGGGAAGATCCGCACCGGCTGGTCGTGAACGGTGTCCAGCCAATTCCGCTGGCTGCTGGGCGCCCAAAGAGCTGGTACCGGCGGTTCGTTCAATGGCCAGTCCAAAACGTAGGAACGCATCAAGTTCCCATTCGTTGAGTGGTCAGGAGTAGTCTGATGAACAGACGGATTGACGAAGCGGTAGCGGCACGTGCCTATCAGCTCTGGGAGAAGGCGGGCAAGCCGGAGGGACGGGACGAAGAATTCTGGCGGCTCGCCGAACAGGAATTGCTCAACGAGGATAAAAGCTCGCCCCGCCGCGCTCCTGACACGCTGTGAGAACCCGAATTGCCCCATTTGCCACGATTCGGCTAGGCCTACGCCGATCTCTTCCAGTAGCGCGAAAACGGCCGTTTCGGCGATACGAAGGATCGCACCGATCGTCTGGAGCCGTGCGGCCCTCACGAAACAGATTAAGGGACCAAGTATAGACGACGTCCGGTTCGTGCAGGCGACGAGTGGGGCCCCTGCGTACGGAAGCCGGGCGGCCATTCGGGATCCAACATCCAAGCTTCGTCGTAAGCGGATTCGATATCCTGGACGGCCTCAGTTTGTCGGCGGACGTGACCGACCAGCTTGTCCTCGCGCCGGACGTCGAAACTGTCGCGCGCCACGGCCGGAGCTTTTTCCCCGATCCTCATCGCGATGATGCCCGACTATCGGCATGGAGGATGGCCGCGTCAACCGGATCGACCTCGACGCGCCCCTTCGCTCGCGGTATGGCCCGTCCCTGCCGTGCACGCTCGCGCTCATCGAGGCCACCTGGAGCGAGCCTTTCCTCATCGGTGTTCGGGTTGGAAAGTCGACTAGTGATGAGAGCAGGTCCATTGCCGAGAGCATGCCGACATACGTGCCGCCGGCGCTGGTGCTCAGCTTGGGGAGCGGCCGACGACAACGGTGAGCAGACCCTGGCCCCACAGCCGGCGCGCGGCCCTCTTGGCGTCCCCCAACGCCACGGACTCGACGACGGCGTTGTGCTTTTCGATATAGTCAATCGGCAGCTTGTCGAGCTGATGCTGCAGCAACGTTCCTGCAAGCTTTGATGATGTGTTGAGAGCCAGCATCTGCGAGCCCTTCAGGTAAGACTTTGCATTATCGAGTTCTTGTTGGGTCGGGCCTTCCTCGGCGATGCGACGGACCTGCTTCTCGATCTCTTCGACTGTCTCACCGGCGCGATCGGTGCGGGTGCCGCTGTGGCCGACAAACATGGCCGAACGATCCATCCAGACCAGTTGCTCACCGACCGAATAGGCCAGCCCACGGTTCTCGCGGACTTCGAGGAACAGCCGCGACGTCGGGCCGGCGCCGCCGAGGATGTGGTTGACGACATAAGCGGCCATGAAATCGGGCTCGCTGCGGCGGATGCCGGGGCCGCCGAAAGTCACAACCGTCTGCGGCACATCGAGCGGGATGAAAACGCGCTGCGGCGGCTTGGCTGCGACCACGTCGGGGACCGGCGTCGACTCCCCCTTGGCTGGCAGGCTGCCGAAGGTCCTGTCGAGCAGTTTGGAGAGAACCTGTGGATCGACGTTGCCGACCACCGCAATCTTGAGCGTGTCTTTTGCGATCACGCGTCGAACATAGCCCTTGAGATCCGCGACCCCGATCTTCGGCATGCTCTGGATCGTGCCTCCGGTCGGGCGAGCATAGGGGTGATCGTGAAAGGCGACTTCGAGGAACTTGCGATCGGCGATCGATGAGGGATTGGTCGAGTCATACCGAAGGACCGCAAGCGTGCTGGCACGAACCCGTTCGAGATCGGCCGCGTCGAAACGGGGCGAGGTTAACGCCATCCGCAACAGGTCGAAGGCCTCCTCCTTGTTCTCCTCGAGCGTGCGCAACGAACCGCAGAAGTGGTCGTGGGTCGGTCCAAAGCTCAGCTCAATGGCGCGACGGTCGAGCCGCTCGTGAAAGGTTTTGGAATCAAGATCACCGGAGCCTTCATTGAGCAGGCTCGCAACCATGTGCCCGACCCCCGGTTTGTCGGTGGGGTCCTGGGTCGCGCCGCCGCTCACGGCAAATTCCATCGCGATCAACGGGACGCTCGCGTCCTGCACGAACCAGGCTTCTATACCGGAAGGTGAGACCAAGCGCTGAATCTCGGTTGCGGCAAGCGCCTTAGCTGTGGAACGCGCAGATGCCGACGTGGGCATCGCGATTGAGAGCGAGGCTCCGCCGAGAAGGACCGCACGCCGTGTGAAGAGATAGGCCATGATTGCTTCTCCCCGTGCTTTCACGTTGACTCTTTGATGAGATAGCCGGTCACTGAGCGCTTCTTGTCGAGCCATTTCCGCGCGGCCTCGCGCACCCGCCCAGCGTCGACGGCATAGATGCCGTCAGACCAGCCTCGGATATCGTCGATGCTCAGTCCCGTCGTGAGCCCGCGGCCATACCAGTCCGCTAGCATTTCGTGATCGTCCTGGGCATAGATTGCTTGCGCGATCAGCTGTGTTTTGACCCGCTCGAGGTCCTCTGCGCGCGCGGAATTATGCGCAATGCCGGCGATCACCCCCTCGATGGCTGACTCGATCTGGTCGAACTCGACGCCAGGTTTCGGTATGGCAGAAATCTCGAATTGGGAGGGATCGAGCGAGATACGCTCGTAGCTCGCTCCGGTGCTGACCGCGAGCTTCTTGTCGATGACCAGCGCGCGATAGAGATAGGAGTTGACGCCGCCGCCCATCAGTTGCGCGAGCACATCAAGGGCGGGACTCTCGCCGGGCGTCGCGGTCCGAGCCGACGGCACGAGATAATAGCGGTACAACACTCGCTGCTCGACGCGGGGATCGGCCAGCGTCACGGTGCGCGGCGCGGCCGGCGTCGGCTCCTGCGGTCGCCGGCGGTGCGCGGGGATCGATGGCTGCGCGGGGATATCGCCAAACTTGTTCTGCACCATCGGGCGGATCTCGTCGGCCTCGACGTCGCCGGCGATGATCAGGATCGCGTTGTTCGGTGCATAGAACCGCTTGTAAAATGCGAGCGCGTCCTCGCGATCCAGCTTTTCGATCTCCTGCCGCCAGCCGATCACAGGTCGCCGGTAGGGATGGTTGAGGTAGAGCGCCGCCGTCATCTGCTGGGTGAGCCGCGCACCGGGATCGTTGGCGACGCTCATATTGAACTCTTCAAGCACGACGTCGCGCTCAGACAGCACGTTCTGCTCTTTGAGACTGAGGCCGGTCATGCGGTCGGCTTCAAAGTCCATCATCTTGCCGAGCTGCTCGCGCGGCACCTGCTGGTAATAGCTGGTATAGTCGACCCCGGTGAAGGCATTCTGGTGGCCGCCGGCCCGCAGCACGGCCTGGGAGAATTCACCCGGTGGATGTTTGGCCGTGCCCTTGAACATCAGGTGTTCGAGGAAATGCGCGATCCCCGATTTGCCCGGCGGCTCGTCGGCGGAGCCGACCTTGTACCAGATCATCTGGGTCACAACGGGCGTGCGGTGATCCGGTATCACCACGACTTGTAAACCGTTCTGAAGCGTGAAGCTTTCGGGTCGGTCTGAGATGAGCGTGGTCTCGGCAAGGGCGCTCCCGTCGGCTGAAACATAACGAAGATCACCATTCCGCCTGGCACCGGTTCTGTATTCGCCCGCCAACGCTGTGCCCGTCGTCAAATTAGGAGCGCCGGAGGCGGCGCCTAGCCCCTCGATCGTCACGGGATTCCAGTTTTTCATGGCATCGCCCTTCGTTGCATAACGCCTTCCGTAGCGGACAATTCCCGACAAAGGGGGGACCGCACGTCGTTGGCACGCAGCGGAGCAAAAGCCGGGCCACTGGCCTGACGGCCGGTACGGGTGCGACGTGCGACCAACGTGACGCAAGACGCAAGGCGCGACGCGTCCCTTCTGGCCAAAAGTCAGCCGCTAGGCGTGTTGCGAACACGACATTGCGCACTAAAACGTACGATAGCGCGGAACGAACTGCAGAATGGCAACTTGCAACGAACGACAGACCGATGCGGGATTTGCAACGCAGGCTCAACTTTCGCCAGGGTCGCCGTTAGACGCATCCAGATGCGCATCCAGCGAAAATTCTAAGGTACCGGGCAGCACACCAATAGTCCGTCTGTCTCAGATCGGCCGTGAGCCACTACCTGTCCGCTGGAGCCGACTACCTGGCCGATTGGGGGTCAAATCATCTGGACACACGGCCAATATGTTAATCCCAAGTCGCCAAGCTCTTCGCCTACCTGACCATCCCAAGGCCTTAAGGTTCAGTATCTCAAGGCAGATGACGTCTTCAAACCGTTACGCCCTCATTCAGGCCGCTCATGACGAAGCTCGACTGCGGAGCAATCTTTGACTGCAATTTGTTTGTGCTCGACGATCTCTTCCTCGCTCGCACCTTCCCTGACGACGCTCCGCAGCATACCGATCCATCGACGCTGCAATTGCGTCGGAGCGTCATCGTCGCGCCTGTCTGATGGCCCCCGCTCTCAAGATGCAGTACCGATCAAATGCATTGTGCGGCGGCGAGCCTGGATAGGACACCGGATTGAATGCCGTGCTGAGTGCCGGCTCTCAAGCCCGAGCATCACAGACTAGGCTGCAATTTGCGCAGGGAGTGTCGAATAGCCGTGCACAAAGTTAGACGCAATACGCTCGGGTTCGCCCACAACCTGGAACTCCAACCGCGCATTCAACATCTCTTCCCAAAGGACTTTCAACTGCAGTTCTGCAAGATGTCGACCAAGGCAGCGATGGATGCCAAATCCGAACGAGAGATGCTGCCGTACGTTCTTGCGGTCGATGACGAAACTGCTGGCGTTCTCGATGACCTCTTCGTCGCGATTGCCAGAGATGTACCACATGATGACCTTGTCGCCCTTTCTGATTTTTTTCCCACCTACGATGCAATCGGTCGCAGCGTTGCGGCGCATATGGGCGATGGGCGTCTGGTATCGAATAATCTCGGACACAGCGCTCGACACCAGCTTGGGATTGTCACGTAGCTTTCGCAGTTCGGAGGGATTCTGATACATGAACAGGAGGCCACCGGTCATCGAATTGCGCGTGGTGTCATTCCCCCCTACGATCAATAGAACCAAATTCCCGAGAAACTCACTCGGCTCCATATGGCGTGTAGCCGGCGAGTGTGCCATCAAAGAAATCAGGTCGAGGCGCGGCTCGGCATCAATGCGCTCATTCCAAAGTCGGGTGAAATAGCTCAGACACTCGGATAGAATCGTGCTTCGCTTGTCCCAGCTGTCGATCGCGTGGCCTGGTTTCGGGGTAGCCACCGCGACGTCCGACCAATAGGTCAAGAGCCGCCGATCTTCAAATGGAAAGTCGAACAGCGTAGCGAGCATCTGCGTCGTCAATTCAATGGAGACCATGTCCACCCAGTTGAAGGTGTCATTGCGCGGCAAGCCGTCCAGGACCGTCCTGACCCGGGAGCGGATCAAGCTTTCGAGCTTTGTCAGGTTTTCCGGTGCGAATATCGGACTTACGGTATAGCGCTGCTCGGCGTGTTTGGGCGGCCCCATCTTGATGAAACTCGAGGCCCAATGTTCATCAGGCACGTCGACAATAGTGACACCTCGCTCCGACGAGAATGCTCTGTGGTTCGTATCGACGGCTACGATATCTCGGTATTTCGTAAGGGACCAATATGGACCGTACGGGCTGTCCTGACAGTAGTGGACCGGGTCTTCCCGTCGCAACCGCTCGAAGCATCCCCATATACTGTCGTCTCGAAACCGCCTGGCTTCGCTTACATCCAGATTGCTCAGCGGGATATTGCACTCATCATCAGCTCCATAGTGCTCTGATCGCTTTCTCATCATCATCTCCGCAGATTCTGCTCTCTCGGGAGCTTGCCGATCGACAAGTCGCGATTCAAAGCTTCGAACCACTGTGGCATTTGGCTGCGAACGGGCTTGAGAGTATCCCAAAGTGCAGATGGCCCACCCCTGCCAGATCCGGCAGTAGAGATCATATTGACTTTTCAAATCGATCCGCTCAGTGAGCGGCTGAAGCCTATCAGCGTCAAGACGGGAGGATGGCCGCACGCTGGAGGTGACGTAAGGCCAGGACGCAGTCGCAAGCGGCCCTGTTCGCCCTCTTTTCGGAGTGCATGTCACGGAGCTCCGCACGCTCGGGGCAGACTTACCGTATCAACCTGTCTTAGGCGATGCGGTAGACGGCGGAGCAGCTTCTTGCGCAGACATTACCGAATGCTTGAGCAACGGTGCCTGCTCAAGCAGTTTCGCACCTGGAAAGCTTCTCATGCGCCTGCCAGATCGAGAAGGCAGGCGCGACGTACAACACATATCGCGACCAAGCGGATGATCCGTCGTTTAAGCGTTTGCGGTTGGTTATCGGGCGGCCAGGAGACGGACCTGAGACCAATTGCAGACAGGCGTACCCTCTGCGTTTGTTTCGGAGGTTTGCGAGTTGTGGCTCGTTTGCACTAGGCGCTGATCTGGAAAGGCATTAGAAGCCATCGTCAGCGAGTGGACGATGAGCGACGTAGCATATCAAGTGTATTCGAAAAACGGCAACGGTGCCATTCGAGTTGTTGTTTCTTCAGCAAAGCAAGCTCTAGCCAAGGCCCACGAACTCGCCGAAGCCGGCAACGAGGTCCTGATCAAGGACCTCGCCGGTCGAATCCTCGACACGGCGACGATCGTTGAACTTGCCGCGCGCGAATAGTGTGCCGGTGGATCACAAGGTTGGACGACTCTCGATTTATGTCTGACATTTTGGAGCTGCAGAACTTTTAGCTCGCGACCGAGCGCCGTCGGTCTGACGTAGACAATTCTCCTTCAAGACCTAATGGAGAAACGGCAACGCCGCTTCATTTCATCAGGGAGATGCATTTCTTTTCTCTTTCCGGCGACGTCAATCTTGCAAGCTGCGTGGCCGTGGATCGACGGCAATTCACCGGGTCTAAGACCGACGACCATTGTCTCTATCCGGCCGCGCGAAGGGACAGTATCCCGCCTGTCCGAGCGGCGGATCGCAGGCGCATTCTTCGCCGAGCACCTCATTCCAGCCCAATTCGGCACCAGGAGCAGCACATCTCGACGCGCAGGACCGCCAAGCCGTTGGAGGCTTCCGCCGCTCGTCATGCCGGCGCGCTGACGCGGCCGTCCTCTTGGTGATGTAGTCCTGCACCTCCGCCGAACGATAGATCGAGAGCGAGCACGTCAGTCGCGGACGATCGTTCTTGTCCGTCCGCAACACAAATTGCAGCAATCGTGTGCGATCAAATCACCGCGGTCCGCTCAATTTGTCCCCGACATCGAGGAGAAATCGAGCGGACGGACCCTGGGTTAATTGCCAACATCATGGCTTGGCCAAGTGGGCTTCAGCTGCTTCAGTGAGGCCAAGCTCGGGGGCGTCCTTGGCATGGTCGTCAGCCGCGTCGGCGCGGTGGTCGGACGCGAGCGCGACATAGACCGCCGGCAGCACGAAAAGCGTGAACAGCGTACCGATCGATAAGCCCGCGACCAGCACGAGTCCGATCGAAAAGCGGCTCGCGGCGCCAGCCCCTGTTGCGGTCAACAAAGGTACGAGGCCGGTCACCATCGCCGCCGTGGTCATCAGGATTGGACGGAGTCGGACGCGCGCCGCCATCTCGATGGCCGAGCGGCGATCTAACCTCTCCGTGAGCTGCAGCTCATTGGCGAACTGCACCATCAGGATGCCGTGCTTGGAAATCAACCCGACCAGTGTCAACAGCCCGACCTGGGTGTAGATGTTCATCGTCGCCGCGCCAAAGAATAGCGGGATCAAGGCGCCGACGATTGCCATCGGCACGCTGATCAGGATGATAAGGGGATCGCGCAGGCTTTCGAACTGCGCCGCCAGCACCAAGAAGATGATGATGAGTGCAAATGCAAAAGTGATCGGAAGTTGGCTACCCTCCTGGACATATTGGCGGGCGTCAGCAAGGAAGTCGTGGCTGAAGCCTGCCGGCAACTTCTTTGCCTCCCCGTCCAAGAAGTCCACGGCCTGGCCGATCGTGACGCCGGGCATCGGGACGGCCTGGAAGGTTGCGGAGTTCAGCTGATTGTAGTGGGTGAGTGCATTCGGATCGGTCCCAGTCTCGATGGAAACCAGGGTTGACAGCGGCACCATCGAACCCGTTGCAGCCTTCACATAATAACTGCCGAGCGCTTCCGGCGTCAGGCGGCTCTCGCGCGGCACCTGCGGGATTACCTGGTAGGAGCGGCCCTGCAGGTTGAAGCGATTGACGTAGTTTCCACCGAGCAAGGTCGCAAGCGCGCTCCCGATACTCTGCATGGTAATGCCAAGATCATTGGCCTTGGATCGATCGACTTTGATTCGGACCACCGGCTGGTTGAACTCGAGGTCAGAGTCGCTCACCGCGAACAGGCCGCTCCTGCGCGCGGCGTCCTTCAGCTTCGACATCTGCTCATAGACGGACTGGAAACCGAGCGTCGAGTTGATCACCATCTGCACCGGTAAGCCGTCGGAACCGCCCGGAAGCGGCGGCAAGCTAAAGGCAAATGCGTTGACACCTTCGATTTTGGACAGCTCGGCCTGGACTTGCGACTTGAGCGCGATCGATGATCGCTTGCGCTCGTCCCAAGGCTTGAGCAACATGCCGGCCAAGCCGGCCTGCGACCCATTGATACCGTTGAGCATGAAGCGCAAGTCGGTCTCGGGAAACTTCTTAAACGCCGTGTCGAGCTTGGCGCCATAATAGTCGAGGTAATCGATATTGGCATATTTTGGCGCCTTGGTCAGTGCGAAGACGATGCCCTGATCCTCCTCGGGCGCGAGTTCCTTGGACGTATGCAGATAGAGAAAGCCGACCAGGCCCAGCATGGTCAGCGCAAACAGCCCGGTAATTGGCGAATAATCGAGCGAGCGGTCGAGCTTGCGGCCGTACCAGCGCGTCATGGCCCCGAACGTGCGGTTCACAACCCTTGCAAATCGCCCCTCCTCTGCGCTCGTGAGAAAGACCGAGCACATCATCGGCGACAGCGTGAGCGCAATCACGCCGGACACGATCACCGAGCCCGCCAGCGTGAACGCAAATTCGCGGAACAGCGCACCGGTAAGGCCGCCAAGAAAGCCGATGGGCGCGTATACGGCGGCGAGCGTAATCGTCATGGACACGATGGGGCCGACAATCTCGCGCGCCCCCTTCGTAGCGGCCTCTATGGGCGGAGCGCCGTCTTCCAGATGGCGATAAATGTTCTCCACCACAACGATCGCGTCATCGACCACAAGACCGATCGCAAGCACCATCGCGAGCAGGGTTAAAAGATTGAATGAAAATCCCAGCGCGAGCATCATGCTGCACACGCCTATGAGCGACAGCGGAATGGTGACCACCGGAATGATGACGCTCCGCAGCGAGGCCAGGAACAGGAAGATCACCACCACCACGATCACGACGGCCTCGATGAGCGTCTTCTCCACCTCATCGATCGATGATTGAATGAACTTGGTGGAGTCGTAGGCGACCTTCATCTTCAGCGATGGCGGCAAGTTGCGCTCGATCTCTGGAAACAGCGCGCGAACGCCTCGCACGATGTTCAGTGGATTGCCCTGCGGGCTTGCCCGAACGCCGATGAAAATCGCGTGTTCGCCATTCATGGCAACGCTGGCGTCAGCGCTCTGCGCGGCAAGTTCGACTGACGCGATGTCCTCCATGCGCACAAAGCCGCCGTCCTTGGCCTTGACGACCATGCGCTTGAAGTCGTCGACACTGCGCAGGTCAGTGTTGGCCGTGACATCGAAGAGATTGAAGTGGCCCTTGACCTGGCCGGCCGCGGCCTGGAAGTTGTTGGCGGACATTGCAGCCGAAACGTCGGCCGGCGACACCCCGCGCCCCGCCATTTTTGCAGGATCGAGCCATAGCCGCATCGCAAAACTCTGGCCACCCAGGATGTCTGCCGCTGCGACGCCGTCTACCGTCGACATAATCGGTTGCACCACCCGAGAGAGATAGTCGGTGATCGCGCTGGCCGTCAGTTCCTCGCTGGAGAAGCCGACATACATGACAGCCGTGGCCTGACCGCCCGACTTGGTGACGACCGGATCGTTCGATTCTTTCGGGATCAAATATCTGACCGAGTTGACCTTGGAGAGCACCTCGGTGAGCGCCTCGTTAGGATCAAAATTGAGCTTGATATAGACCTGGATCGTCGAGGTGCCGAGCACCGAGGAGGACGTAATATAGTCGACGCCCTCGGCGGAAGCGACCGCCTGCTCCAGGGGCGTGGTGATGAACCCCTGGATCATGTCGGCGGCAGCGCCCGGATAGGACGTCGTGATGTTGACGACTGTGTTCGACAGCTTGGGATACTGCCGAATCGGCAAAACAGTGGCCGCGCGAAAGCCGGTCAGCAGGATCAGGAGGCTGACGACGATGGACAACACCGGACGTTTGATGAAAAGCTCGGTAAATGCCATCGCTGGGCTCGCATTCAAGAGGCCGACGCAAATTCGACGGCCAGTCAGGCTCCAACCATGGTTGTCAATGTGGCGACCAAGGCCCGCAGCATGAAGGAAGCGGAATCGGCTGCTCTAAAGGCTCTTGTTCCTAAGCAACACATCACCCTCCACCGCGCGAGGATATTGGGCGACCACTTCGAATGAAGGGAGAAGCTTTAGCATGGCTTGAAGGGTCAGCTGTCCTTCGTAAAGCTCCTTGTCGCTGTATTCGGTATAGATAAAGCGCGTATTGCTCAGCGTCTGCCTGCCACCGGCGAAGACATCTGCCTCGGCTCCCTGCACATCCATCCAGATCAAGTCAACCTTGCTCAGATTGGCCTCGGCGCACCAGTCATCCAGTCTTCGCGTTTCAACCGAGATCGGGCTGTCGAACCGGACCCAATCATACTCGGCAAGGTGATTCTTTGGTCGTCGTATCGAGCCGGAGAGAGCCCAATCCTTCGCTTCGCCATCGCCGTTGCTTGGATGAAAGTCGACCCTGCCGTTATGATCGCTGATCGCGATCTCGAACAGAGGCACCTTCGCAAGATGGAGACCCATGTTCATCTTGAAGCGGGCAATCGCCCGAGGATCCGGCTCGAAGCAATAGAGCTGAGCTTCCGGGCAAAGCCGAAGAAAGCGTAACGAGTCGGCTCCGTCGTAACAACCGATGTCCAGGATCACCGGATCCGTCTTCTGCAGGAACGAAACAATGTGCCGATGCACATCAGACAGGGCGATGGGCTCACGCGTTTCCATTAGACTCGTCCTCACGCCTCAATGGCAGGCAACAACTTCCAAGCAAACGTATCAAGTCTGCCGAAGCCGACCACCGACTGTCTTCGAATGATCGAACTTCGACGTCAAACGTACAAACAACAAGACGGGCAGCGGCTCAATTCTACGGAGGTTAACGAGCGATATCGAAGGGGTTGCAAATGCTATACCAAGGTTTGCCGGCACGCGACGCCGGTATGAGCCTCAGGGCACTTGTGACGTAGATGCCCTCGGAGCACCAGATTACTTCTTGAGCCGAATAGGCGTGCAGTCCGAGCTTGAGAGCATCGCTGAAGCTTCGGCATATGGCGTCTCGGACCTAAATATGCGGCTGGCTGTCACTCTCACCGCGTTCTCGGCAATTTCGCTACCACGGCGTCCAGGTCGTCGCGAATGTAGGCTTCGTGAAATGCGTTTGCATTTCGGCTGTAGCAACAGCCTCGTCTCTCTGCCGCCATGGCTTCAGACGAAACGGTCAGCAGCAAGCAAGAATGGAAGCCCCCCCAATCTGAATGCCGCGCGCTCCCGTCGCGGCCCGCGGCAGATGCTGTGGCATGGGCGGAACAGGTCGTCGCACTGTTCCGCAAACCCGGTGAATCGCGTTCCCATCGAACATCGGTCTGCAATCCGGACCGCGGTCCTCGAACGATCGCCGCTTACGTCGTCGTCATTCGTCTTTGCGTCCGATCGCTCAGGTCGCAGGTCGTATGCGCGAAACGACTTCAGACCATAGTCGCGAGGGCCAGAAATGACACCGTCACTTCCGGCTCTTGTCCATGTCCTGTGCCAACTCCAGATGGCGCTGGCAGAGTCTTGCCGGCCCAGTCTTTCAATTTCGGATCGTCACCGCCCTTGGAATAGCGCTCAAACAGGGAGACCGCGTCCTTGTGCGCACTAACCCGCGCCGGATCGTATTCGCTGGCGAAGTCGTCCGGCTTTGCGTTGCGCGGCCGATCCAGCTTCTTTTCCGAGCTGTCATCCAGGCCTGTCGGCAACGCGGATTTCATCTCACCATTGACGAGCTGTTTCAGCTCCCGGCTCATCTTGGTGTGATCGGTGATCATTTGTTCGGCGAACTTCTTCTCCGTTGGATTGCCCTTCTGCTGGGCGACCTTCGCTGCCTCGATCTCCAGAATGTCGCTCATAGCGGCTTCCTTGATGAACTCCTCGCTTGATGAAATCCTCGGTCTTCGGCGCAACACCGAGGACGGAGTTGACGCCGGCCCTTTCACCGACCGACTGCGCCAGCGCAGTCGAGGTCAGCAGGCCGACGACGGCCATTGCCAAAACGGTTCGCTTCATCGGGTGCCTTCTTATGCAGCCCAGTTATGCAGCCCAGGCTTTGAGCGCGGTGATGGCAAGCTTTGTAAGTGCGTCACGCCAAGCCCGGCAGCGCCGCTTATATCTTATCTGCTTTCGGCCTCGTAGATGTCGAGGAAGGGGGCGCTGAGAGCTTGCTACGACATAAGGTTGCTCCGCGGGTTGGACGTAAGCTTGTGCTGCTCCAACCCGTGCGGAGCAGCCACGTTCCTATTTTCGCGGTTCGCGAGCCCAGACGTGCGAATTCCCGGTGCGACGTCGGCGCGGAACGAAGCGCTCATAAGTCGGTTGGTCGGTTTTGGCCGTTCAAGGAGAGCTGCGATGGACTGGAATCGAGTCGAGGGAAATTGGAAACAGGTGAAAGGCAAGGTCAAGGAGCAGTGGGGCAAGCTGACGGACGACGATCTCGATATGATTGCAGGCAGGCAGGACCAACTCGAAGGGCTCCTGCAGGAGCGTTATGGCTACGCAAAGGATCAGGCCCGCAAAGAGGTGAGCGATTGGTACGATCGCCAGACGTGGTGACCGGGTTGATCCGGCCTGATCATTCGCGACGCACGCGGCGGACGACGCCACGGTCTGCTCGGACGTATTGCCAGATGCCCGCTGCCGCTTCCAGCAGCAGCAGTGCCATGCCGATCACGGTTCGACCGACGAAAGCCGATATCGCGATTGCATGCGACGGTCTCGCGAAGGACGACGCGACCGAGCGTGTGACCTCGATTATGACGTGGGCGGCTGACTCCGATTGACCTAAGGCGAGGTCCTGCCGAGATATCCGGACTTATCCATTCCGTAGATGGACCCAATCAAGAGAATCAATTTTACCACTTGCGCTGCGGTCATATAGACGTGGTGGACGGCTGGGGCCAACCTAGGGAAGCGACTCTAGAATGAAAAAATTCGTCATTGTGACTGCGAGCGCCCTCGCGCTTGGAACGGCGGCGGTGCCGACCTTTGTTGCTGAGGTTTCCGCCCAACCGGTCACCACCAAGGTGCAGGTAGCCGATACGTCATATCCTCAATGCGCGGACAACCCGTTGGACGGCATCTGCGACTTATTTTTTTGTTTGACCGATCCGTCATGTGTGCAGCACTAACGACGGAAGACAAACCAACATAGAACGAGGATATGAGCTGTCGGCGATCCCCAATGCGCCTGTCGAGGCATTGGCTGCGCAGCACGCCGACCTCAATCTCCACCATGTTCAGCCAGCTGGCATGCTTCGAGCCTCCACCTCGCTCAGATTAATCCGCTGCCGTAGGCCGAAGCTGTTCGCTCATTGGACGATGTTGAGTTCTGCTTCGTTACTTGTTGAGAGCCGTATGACGTGAGAGCGTCACTACGGTTCGGAGAGCGGCTCCGGGTGCAACTCCCGGAGCCGACGCACCATGACCGGGGAGCATACCTGGTTACCAAAAGCCTCGAGACAGGAAAGTTCATCTGGCCATCGGTCGCCGCTGAATCGGTAACGATCTCTCCGGCGCAGTTGAGCTATCTGTTGCCCGGGATCGATTGGCGCAAGCCAGCGCATCGGCAGCATCCCTGATGGCCGCGTATATCTCGTCGAGGTCCGTCTTTGTGATGCAGTATGGCGGCATCACGTAGATCGTATTGCCGAGCGGCCGCAACAGCAGGTTTCGCCCCTTGAAGAAAGCCTGAAGCTTTGGACCGATGTCGGCGAGATAGCCAGCGTCGCCGGTTTTGAGATCGAGTGCGGTAATGGTGCCCGTACGACGGATGCCTTCAAAGCGCGGGTCGAGGCGGAATGGCTCGATTGCCTCCTCTTGCATCGTCGCCAGCGCCGCCACCCGCCGGCGCGCTTCCCTATCTTGCCATAGATCCAGATTGGCCTTAGCGGCAGCACAGGCCAGAGGATTTGCGGTATATGAGCTCGAGTGAAAGAACGTACGCGTACGGTCTTTCGAATAATGCGCATCAAAAATATCGCCGCGGCAGAGTGTGACCGCGAGTGGAAGCGCACCACCAGTAATGCCCTTTGAATAGCAGACGATATCAGGCGTGATGTTCGCCTGCTGGCAGGCGAACAGCGAGCCGGTGCGGCCCCAGCCCGTCATGACCTCGTCAGCAATGAACAGAACCCCTGATGCCTCGCAGATCCGCTTCATCTCTTTGAGCACCCAGGCGGGGTACATCAGCATCCCGCCTGCCCCCAATATGAGAGGCTCGACAATGAACGCTGCGGGCATCTCATTTCGACATGCGGACTCGAGCGCGTCGAGCGTTGCCTGTTCACGGCCTCTTACCGGGAACGGAACCGAAGTGACGTCGAACAGCACAGGCTCGTAGGGCGCGTTGAATACGCCGCGGCTCCCTACCGACATCGCCCCAACCGTATCGCCGTGATAGGAATGCTGCATCACGACGATGCGTGTTCGCTGTTTGCCTATATTGTGCCAGTAGCCGAGCGCCATCTTTAACGCGACTTCCACGCTGGCTGAGCCACTGTCGGAGAAGAAGACATGGTCAAGACCGGGCGGCGTGACCTTTAGCAGCAGCGCTGCAACCTCCTCGGCCGGATCATGAGTATACCCGGCAAAGATAATTTGGTTGAGCTTGCCGGCCTGCTCCTGGATCGCGCCGACGATATGCGGATGGCAATGGCCATGGGTTACAACCCACCAGGAGGAGATTGCATCAATGATGCGGCGCCCGTCCGCGGTGTGGAGATAAGCCCCATCACCACGTACGATCCTTGTCATCTCGTCCTGAAGCGCGTGTTGCGTGAATGGATGCCAGATCGGCGACCGCTTCCTTGGCATCATGGCGCGAAATCATCTCGACGGAATGAGGCGTTGAACGCAGCCTGCAGTGTGTCTGGCGACAGGGGAGCGATCCAGGGCAAGCGTCCTAACCAACGCACCCGGCCAATTTCGCAAATCGCCCTCACAGCTTCCGAGTTCTTCTCGCCAATGAAGGCTATTCCGAGAATGTCGATTTGACGCTTTCGCAGAGCCTCGATGGAGAGCAACGAGTGATTAATCGTTCCTAACGCGGTGCTCGCGCAGATCACGACTGGAAGCCGCCATCGCTCGAAAATGTCAATGTAAAGTGTACCGCTACTCAGCGGTACCATCAGCCCGCCGGCGCCCTCGATCACGAGCGGCCGCCCTCCGGCGTCCGGCACATCGAGCGTGTCCGTGTTGATGCGAACTTCGTCGATCTCCGCAGAAAGGTGCGGTGAAGCGGGCGTGCGCAGGCGGTAGAGCTCCGTCACGATGCGATCGGACGCAAGGCCGCCAAGCCGCGCGACGACCTCGGCATCGGTCTCTCCTTCAAGACCAGCCTGAATTGGCTTCCAATAGGTCGCATCAAGAAGATTGGCGAGGCCCGCGCAGAAGACCGTCTTTCCAATCCCGGTATCTGTGCCAGTCACCACGATTTGCTGCTGCCTCATCGGCGATCACCTCCTGTCTCCTCGACCCGAGCGGTCGAGCATTGTACTCACGTCGTCCTCCGGGCATTCAGCGCCCGTGAAATTCGCGAACGGATGCCACTTTGCAGGAGCTGTCACTGCCTCGTGGAGGATCGGGGGCCGGTCCAGGGTGATCAGCGCCAGCGCAGAACCGAGCAAACGGCGCTCGGCGCGCTTATAACGGCGTTCCGGATCGCCTCATTTCAACAGTGGCCGCGCAATCGTCATGCAAGGGGCCCATCGCCTTCGCTCCATCCTTGAACCAGAGGATCTTGCTCGAATGCCAACAGACGGGTTAAACGCATAGAAGGTCAAGGCACGGCGCATCGCGGCCGCTCTCATGAGTTGAATTTCAAGCGTTGTGACAGGTTGAGATTGCCGTCGGCAGGCAAACATTGTCCGGATCGGACGAATGCGCATGCGCGCTGCAGGATGTCTCCTAATTGACGCAGAACGGTACGCTTTGAACGGCGGTGACGTGTTGGGTGGTCGAGTTCATTTCGTCCAGCGCCGTCGAAAAGAGCTGCATCATCAACCTGGAGACTATTCACTGACACATCCGGCTCGGCCGTTCAAAGCGAATGGTGCGGACAGCGCCAGCGTCGGTAACTTGTCTAACACACGAGCGCCGGTCTTCGGTGTCCGGCCACATCGAGCAACGTCCGTGTCGTTCGCGAACGCCCGCAAAATTGCCAGGATAATTGAGCGAGGCAGGCATTCGAAGACCATAAAATTCGGCCAAGATTCGACCGGGTGCCCGATTGTCCGGCGGCCCGGAAAGTTCGATCTCGATCTCATCATCGGGCTCGGCCAGCATCGGCCTCTTGATAGCTCGCGACCAAAAGATGCCGACACAAGAAGCCGTTTGTCCGATCCTTCACCTGTCACCATGACCCCGACCTGATAACGCGTCATCTCTCGTCTCCTCGAATAGAGCATCGAGCATTGAACGCACGTCATCCTGCCCCGCATTGAGTGTCAGCGAAATGCGTAAACGGGCTGTTCCTGCCGGCACGGTTGGTGGCCGGATTGCGCGGACGTCGAAGCCGCGAGCCTGTAGCGCAGAGGCAAGATTCATTGCACCTGCGTTGTTGCCAACGATGTATGGCACGATCTGCGAGATCGATGAACTTTCCCAACCGCGCACAGCCAACTGTCGATGAGTGAACGCGACCAGCTCGGCCAGGCGTTGCTGACGCTCGGGCTCCTCCTGCAGGATCAAGAGTGCCTCGCGTACGGCGACGGCCATCAGCGGTGAGGGCGCGGTGGCGAAAATGAACGGACGGCAGCGATTGACCATGAAGTCGCGCAGCACACCGGAGGCGGTAACAAGCGCTCCGGCAGCACCGAGCGCCTTGCCGCAGGTGTGGACGACCAGGAGATTTTCGAGCGTCCCGTAAGGCGCGGTGAGCCCTCGTCCCTGCTCGCCGTAGACGCCCGTCGCATGAGCCTCGTCCACCATCAGGAATGCGTCGTACCGGTCTGCGAGCGCGACCAGGTCTTCCAGCGGAGCGAAATCGCCGTCCATGCTGTAGAGGCTTTCGACCACAATCCATACGCGGCCTGTTCCGCCTTTCGCACGCCAATCGCGTATCGCGTTTTCGACCGATTCAGGGTCGTTGTGAGCGCTTATGCGGAAATCGGCCCGCGCTGCCCGCGCGCCCTCATGAATACTCGCGTGCACAAGGGAATCGAGAACGAGCAAATCGCCTCGTTGCGGCAACGTCGTCAAGACGGCAAAATTTGCAACGTAACCGCCGCCAAAGAACAGCGCAGTCTCTGCGCCGAAGAACTGCGCTGCTTCGGCCTCAAGTCTTTCGTGCTCCTCGCAATTGCCGCGCAGCAGCCGCGACCCGCCGGCTCCGATCGGCGTGCCGGTCTCGAGAGCAGCCAGGACGGCCTTTTTCATGCTCGGCGCGCTCGCGAGCGCAAGATAATCGTTCGACGCAAAATCGATGCCCGCGCGCGGTTTGAGGCCGCGCAACCGATCGTCTTCTTTTAAGGCGCGCAGGGCCGCGACATAGTCGGTCACCTTCGCGGCGTGGATCGAGTTCATCGTTGACTTCCTAACGTCGTCAGCTGGCCATATACGTCTCAATTGGCAGACGAAGACCAAGCGGTCCCAACATTGGCCTCGTTCATTTCAGCCCCGCAGAATACGATTTTCTCGATCAACCAGCACAACGCGAGGCTTGAACTCCTTGGCTTCCGCCTTCTCGAAAGAGGCATATGCAACGATGATCACCTTGTCGCCAGTCATCGCCAGCCGCGCGGCTGCACCGTTCAGACCTATGGTGCCCGATCCTTCCGGCGCCTCAATGACGTAGGTGGCGAACCGTGCTCCGGTTTCGATGTTGTAGATTTCGACGCGCTCGTTGACCAAAAATCCCGCCGCATCCAATAGCGCGCGATCGATCGATATCGAGCCCTCATAGTGCAGATCGGCCTGCGTGACCGAGGCGCGATGGATTTTGCCTTTCATCAACGTGACTTGCATGGCTCACCTTTGCTGGAGTTTGCGCGCAATGCGCTCACTGCTCTGTTTCACTTGGCTGAGGACTTGATGCCGAGCCGACCGAGCAAGTTTGCATCGCAATCGGCTTGCGGGTTTTTGGTGGTCAGAAGTACGTCACCAATGAAGATCGAATTCGCGCCAGCCAAAAAACACAGCGCCTGGGCCTCGTCGGTCATGTATTGTCGTCCGGCGGAGAGCCGCACCACGCTCTTTGGCATCATGATCCTGGCGGTTGCAACCAGCCGCGCAAATGCGATCGGATCGGGACGCTCCGCGGTGTCGTTCACTGGCACGCCCTTGACTTCGTTCCACAGATTGATCGGCACGCTTTCCGGGTGCTTTTCGAGATTGGCGAGCATGACGAGCATGCCCAGTCGGTCCGCGGTGCACTCGCCCATCCCGACAATGCCGCCGCTGCACAGCTTGAGACCGGCCCTGCGGGCATGTCCAAGCGTGTCGATGCGGTCCTGCAGGGCGCGGGTCGAGATGATCTTGCCGTAGAATTCGGCTGAAGTGTCGACGTTATGATTGTAGAAGTCGAGCCCGGCGTTGGCGAGTTGTGTCGCTTGCTTGAATGTCAGCATACCAAGTGTGGCACAGGTTTCCATGCCAAGATCTTTAACCGCACTCACCATGTCGCAGACAGTATCGAGATCGCGGCCTTTCGGACTGCGCCAGGCTGCGGCCATGCAGAAGCGGGCGGCGCCAGCAGCCTTGGCGCGCTGCGCGGCGGCAACCACATTTGCGCGATCCATCAGGCGCGTGGCTTTCAGGCCCGTTTCGTAATGTGCGCTCTGCGAGCAGTAGCCGCAGTCCTCCGGACAGCCGCCGGTCTTGATGCTGAGCAGGCTTGCCGTTTCGATGTGGTTTGGATCGAAGTTCTCGCGATGGACGCACTGCGCCTGAAACATCAGGTCGGAAAACGGCAGGTCATGGAGCGCTGCGGCCTCCGCTAGTTCCCAATCACTTCGGATCGATGCGCGGCTCGCGCCATCGTTCCGCTCGCCCTCCACAGCCGCGTCCATCTTGATTTTCCCACCTTCGACGGATCATAGATAATAACCGATATTATCTATGATGTGATTGATTACGGGATGCTAACCTAGGCCAGATGCGAATGCATTCGTTTTTATGATAGATAATCTATGATGAACGGAGAGAACGCAACCATGACTGGCCGCATTGCGCAAGCAATCGGCGAGCGCATCATCAACGGCGCGCTGCAGCCAGACGCCCCGCTCCGGCAGGATCACATCGCGCGGGAATTCAACTCAAGCCACGTTCCGGTGCGCGAGGCCTTTCGACAATTGGAGGCGCAGTACCTTGTCGTAGCTCAGCCTCGTCGCGGGGTCCGGGTTGCGCCACTCGACACCAATTCAGTGAGGGAAATCGCTGAGATGCGCGCCGCGCTCGAAGTGGTCGCGTTGCGCAATGCGGCCCCAAAGCTCACGTCTCACCATTTGGCACGCATCGAGCTCGCTCTGATCGAGGGGGAAAATGCGCAGACCATTCAGGAATTTGAGGCTACCAACCGCGCCTTTCATCAGGCCCTCGTCGCGCCCTGCGCGATGCCCCGCCTGCTCGCCAGTCTCGACGGACTGCAGCTTGCAAATTCTCGATTGGTGTTCGCGATGGCCCGCACGAGCGGCTGGCGACCGCGGCCCAGTCAGGATCACCGCCTAATTCTGCAAGCGCTGCGAGCGCGCAATATCGATCAAGCCTGCCGCCTGCTCGCGCGTCACATTCAAACGATTGAGCGCCTTGCCCTTCCGGCCTCCTGACGAAATAAGGTCGTTGCAAGTACCAAGGCAGACTGCGGGCAACATCGCTAGCGCCAAGCCCTTGAGCGGTCTAGCGCGGTCCCTATGGCTGCGGCCATTGCGGCGGCCCGGCTCTCAAGATAGTTATGCGGCCTCCTTGCGGCATCACTCCTCCTTTAGGGCTTCCATGATTCGTCACATCGTCTTGTTCTCCGCGAAGGATAGGGCCCATATCGAGCAAATCATCGAAGGCCTATCGCTTCTCACTACAATCCCACATGCGCGCCGGCTTGAGGTTGCACGTAACCGCAAGAGCGATGCCCTCGGCAACGATATCGATGTCGTGGTTTACGGTGAGTTCGACAACGAGACGGAACTCGCGGCCTACAAAGCGCATCATCTGTACCAGGAATCAATCAGGCGGGTGCGACCACTCCGTGAGCTGCGGTTTGCCGCGGACTACGATGTATCGACCAATGCGCGCCCGGCTTCGACGCCGACATGAGCTAAGTGACTGCACGCATCGGTCCGCTGGCAGTCAGCCGGGTCCACCGGCGGGAATAGTTTGAAACCGGTCTCGATGGCTTGCAAGTCGCGGACGATGGTCACCGTCGCGCAAGACCACCCAATGGGAGACCTCTCGCAGCGCTCCACTCGTTGGTCATTGACGGCAACTGCGGTGAATCGAGCCTGCCGCAGCAATGCGACGTCTCGAGCAATCGCCTGATCTTGCGTTTCTCGATAGCGCAGCAAGGCATGAGCTGCTCGGCGGCTACTCATATCCGGCCTGCAAGCCGTTCTGAACCTACATGGTTGCGGACGGAGGGCGGTTGCAACGGAGATGCTATCGAGGACGATTCATGGAGAGTTCTTTGCTCGCCAAGTATCCGTAAGAGCATTGACCGATTTGCTTCTGTTCCAGAGATGCCTGCAGGCTTTTTTGCCTGTCATCTGAACAGGACGTCAGAACGACTTGCCGATCCCGGCAATCGCCCGTCAGCGCTTGTCTCAATCAATCCTGCGCATCTATGGGCTGGTCGTCAGCTTCGAGGCCATCATGATTGCGCAGGATTGTTTCCGCCGGACGGCCCGAACAGGACGCTGCACGGCGGAGCCAGCGTTGGCGTAGTCGCGCCGACGGCAGCTCGCCCCGCTAGCCCGAGCTCGCCGCAGAATTGGGGCTCCAGCTCAACCGACCCGTGGCATTCGAACTTTCAGCCGGCAAAACTAATTGCAGCGTTCCAACACGTCGTCGACCTCGATTCTGGCAGGCGACGTCTTCCAGGTGAACGCTGGGCAGCACTCTTTGCGCACAGCTGTCGACCTCATTGGATCAGCTTGCCTTCTACTGCGGGCTGCGGTCGTCGAATCCAGCGCGCTTTGCAGCGCTGCTGGGCCAGGGCAAGCTGACAATTGCATCGCCGGAACGATTCCTGAGACTCGACGGACGACGCATGGAAGCGCGCTCCGTCAAGGGCACGATCGCACATTCTGGAACTCCAAGGCAAACCGACGCCGTGCTAAAATCCCGCTTCCGTCCGAAAAGGACAGTGGCCGATCGTTGACCCGCTGCGCAACGATCTATCCGCCGTTACACTGGCGGCGGTTGATGGAAGTTCCTTGCGCTGTGCCACCTCGAATCCTGTGCGTCGGCGAACCACTTCGGCTCGATGGTCAGGCGCCGCACTGCAGCAGACCAAGACGCAGAGTGCTCTGAGCTTCGCTTCCGGACAGTTCCGCGAACTGGAGCGTCAACGATGCGATTGATGGGAATCATTGCGGATATCGAACGAGCGGCGCGAGACGTATATTGCGGCATGATCGGCTTCACGGGTTGAATGGGCTCATGGGTAGGAACATTGCGATCCGCAGTATGATGATCGACAATGACCTGGCCGCGCTGCATGCACGCCGCGGGATAATGGCGATGCCTGGTCGGGAGGCCGAATATGAAGAGGCGCTCGCAAAGGCACAGCGAATCGTTGACGCTTTCGCGTCTCAACATTTGGTGCATTTTGATCGTCATCATCGATAACTACGACTCCTTCGTCTTCAATATTGCCCGCCATGTCCGTAAGCTCGGGGAAGAGGCGCAAGTGATCCGAAATGACGCGGTCACCGTCGGCGACGTCCTCGGCCTCAAGCCACAGGCAGTCGTCATCTCGCCCGGTCCCCGCACGCCTATGGAGGCTGGGATATCCACCGCCGTGGTCCGCGAGCTCTCCGGTCGCGTCCCAATTCTCGGGATCTGCCTCGGGCACCAGTGCGTTGGAAGCGCTTTCGGCGGGCGCGTGGCGCGCGCGCGTCGCCCCATGCATGGCCGGCCCTCGTGCATAACCCATGACGGCCGGGGGCTGTTTAAGGGATTACAGTCTCCGCTTTGCGTCGGGCGCTACCATTCTCTGATCGTCGAACTCACTGAGCCATGCGCGCAGGATCTCATGGTGACAGCCCGTTCAGCTGAAGGTGAGATCATGGCTTTGGCCCATCGCCATCAACCAACCTATGGCGTACAGTTTCATCCGGAATCGATACTGACCCAAGGAGGAGACGAGCTCCTTGCGAACTTCCTGCAATTGGCAAGAACTTTCGGCAGCGCGACAGTCGAAAAGGTCACGCCAGCCCAAACCTGAGAAACCAGACCGGGAGATGCTGTATGGCGCGACAATCAATCAGGATGAGAGCGAAGTCTCACTCTGTTCGCCACCGCGCAATGCTGATCGCTTAATGCGCGCTGAGCTGTGGTTAATCGCGTGTGCGAGACAGGCGCAGCACGTATCGGGGATACGCGCGCGACGGGGCGGGGATCACGCGTCTAGTACACGGAATCAGAGCTGAGTGATACGGCGTCCTTTGAAACGGCGTTGATGGACCTTTTTCTTGGTCCAGACGAAGGGTTCGTATCTGTCGTTCTACGCGTTGACGTAGGCATCGATGTGATCCTGCAGCTGCTTGAGGCTTGCGAAGGAGGTGTCGCTGAGCGACTGCCCCTGCAAGATCGAAAACCACACCTCGACCTGATTGAACCAGGACACTCTTGTCGCCGTGAAATGTAATTGCACGTTGGGTGGGCCTTGCCAGTCCTCGCTCTTCTTGTGGGTGTTGAGGTTGTCGAGGATGACGTGAAGCTTCCGGTTCGGAAAAGCCGCGGTGAGGCTGTTCATGAAATCGAGAAATTCGACGCGGCGCCGGCGTTTTGAATGCGTCGCGATGATCTTTCCGGTGGCGACTTCGAGCGCGGCGATTAATGTTGTCGTGCCATGCCGCTTGTAATCGTGGCTCTGGTCGGTCAAGGCGTGGCCAAGAACGCGTTAGGTTTTCTTCGCAGCTTTGGCCATTGGCTCTTCCCAAACAATAAAGGGACGATGGCTTTCGGCTCAACGAGGAGTCGCTGAGCGATGTTGCGCGCAAGTTCATCGGGACGGGCAGCGCTCATTTGCACCGCCCGCCCCATTGCCAAGGTCGCAGAGTCGCTGGAGCAAGCTGCCGTCCAATAACAACCCCGCTATCAGAGCTATCTGGACGGGCTCCTAGTGTCGAGTGTTCCTCGGCGTCTACATTCGTGGATAATGGATGAGCCGAACGTCGTTGGGCCCTCCCGGACCCAAGAGGGCGGTATAGCGCTCGCCGCGAATGTCATATTGTTTTTCCGGCTGCGCCGCGTCCGGCAGGAGGCCCCAGCGGCCGAGCTTCGAAATCATCGTGGGCGGGGCGGGTTGGGTGCCGTGCGAAAAGCCCTCGGGAACGGCCCATGATGCTGCATAAATCTCGCGGACCGCGGGGGACGTCCTCTCAGCCCTGGAGGACGCCGGGGCGGCTTGCTCCGTCGACCGTCCAAGCCGCGCTGGCGAGGCCGGATTCGCCGGCCGCGCGCTAGGCTGCGGAACGCTTTCCAATCGAGATCCGCGACGAATGGCAGCGCCTGGCGGATTGAGTGGGGCGCTTCGCCTCATCGCCGCCGCGGGCACGAACAGCGCGGTGTAGCGGTCAGTGTGAACCAGGAAACTGTTGGGTCGGCTGTCCTGGCTCGGCGGAATGCTGCTACCGTCAGGCGCAGCCAACACGTGCTGGTCGCCTTGCCGGAAGTTGAAGGGACGAACGACGGCTCCTGAATCCAGGGTCTGCTGATGGCGCGCGGTTGGCTCGAGAGACGATGATGGGCCGACGTCTTCCACCATCGCCCACAGCTGATCCTGATCGTAACCTTCCTCAGGAAGGACCAATGGCGAATCGACCGCTGGCCCGAAAGGCGACGGTGCGCCTGCGCTTTCCATCAGCACACGAGCTATTGAATTGCCCGGCTCGCTCAGCTGGCGCTCAATAGCATCCAGTTCCGCATGGCCTAGCGTCCTCTGCCTCTTCGCAGGACACAACTGCCGGCTGTAATCCTCACCCACGCGAGCCGCGTGACTTGAAAGGGGGAGGCTCCCGGTCAGCTCGTTGTGAGCCGGCTGGGAACCGTAGCTCCAGTTGGAGTGACGAACGGCTTCTCCGGGATCCGGTGTTTGGTGATCGCGCGCGGCTGGCTTGAGAGACGATTCGCCCGTTATAGCTCGCGGCGGATCCTGATCGTGACCTTCGGCAGTCATCTCCTTAGGCCAGTTCAAAGCTTCACGCGACGCGCTGCGCTGAGAAGCGGCGTCCCCAACGCGTCTAGTGACTGCGTCCGGGGGATGAGGACCGCGTGCAGTATGGTCCCCAAGTTCCGACGCCTCGGTGAATCTATGGTCTTCATCAGACAGATGAGGATTGTAGCGATCTGGAGAAACGGGAATCCCGTCGACGGCAGTGGTATCAAGCTGCGGCACTTCATCCAAGTACGGCTCAAACTCCGCTTGCTGCTGTTGCGGTTGTGGCACCGCGGCGTTGTAAGCAGCAAAGTCTCGGTCGAATGGGTTGATGCTGTTAAACGGGTCCATGTCCCCTCTCGGTTTGAGTCGGTTCGCAATCCTGAGCAGATAGGGTCGCTCTCTGGTTCTCGCTCTATCGGGATTAGCTGTCGACAAGCTGACGCGCTTAAGTGAGCCAAGTTGGCCAGTCCGACGCGCCTGCCGGATTGCCTATTTAAGGAAACACTGACCGGTTAAGTCGGAGCCGGCACGAGCAGCTTCTATTGGTGGAATACCAGCATGGGGCCTGCAAGATCGTCCCAAAATAAAGGGTACTGGGAAGCGTTCTGGACGATGCGGTCCCGATGGCGGCCAACTGAGACGGACCTCTTCGTTGAAGGCATGCCGGCCGCTTGGTTGGGCTAGGCCGGTGCCCACCGGTTAGGCTCGCTCCTGCTGGAAGTAGCTGGGGAACACAAAGCGCTGGAGCAGATGCTCGGCAGATTATGTGCCGATTGCGCGCAGCATTCTTCGCTTCCGTCACTTCTCTGCCGCGATACTTTGCTAGCTGTGGCTTCGTTCCGAGGCTCTGCGCGACTTCCAGCCCGTAAAAAGGATGGGGCAGCACGGCTGCGAGCACACTCCCAGCGGCTGCTAAACTATTTGGCAGATGAGTTACACAGCCGCAACGTCATCCCATGACCCATCAGGCACGCGAATGCGCCGGATTACCTGGCGTACGCAGTTCGTGGGACGCTCTCCCGCAGCGTGGCTAGCCGACCGGGAAGCCCCCCCGAAAAGTTGGCGGCCGCATGCTTTCCTCATTTGTCAGCTTCTCGAAAGCCGCACCTGCCAAGATCAAACCGAACGATCCGCGCGCGAGGGGAGCAGATGAACATCGATCCACAGAACACAATAGAACGCTTGACCCAGCAGCAGCGGACGCAGCAAGAGCCGGGCAGACTAAGCCTACAAACCAGCTCACTAGCATACCCGTCCCCGGATCAAGCGGACTTTGAGCAGCAGCTGAGTGAACTGCGCTCAACATCAGATTCAGCTGCCGCTTCCATGGATTTCCGGATTGGATCACCCTCGACCATGACGACGGGCAATCGGAGAGCGAGCGCCATCCGGGAAAGCGAGCGCTGCCCGGCCGCATCCTTTGTGAGAGGGCGCGCCGAACTTGCGGCATCGCTGGCCGGAGCGAGCGTTAAGGCGCTGAAGAACGAGATCAAACTCGCTGCGCAGCGAGCAACACAGTGGCCACGAACCACCGGATCTTCTGCCGGCAGTGTCGACGGCAAGCGCATTTTCGACGATGTGGTGGCATCATCATATCTGTCGCTGCACCGTTTTCAGAACGAGAACATCGATTGTGAGCCGATTCTAGACGAAAAGGTGAGTGCCATCGCGCATGTGCGTTCCCTAGCGGGTTTGCGTGCTCAGGCTAGCCCGCATGTTTATAAGGCTGCTATCTGCTCGGACGACGAAAGAGAGGACGAAATTGATATGGCGCGCCTCGCGGTATGGCACACGAAAGGCCTTACAGAGAGTGCTTTTGTGTCATTGTGCCAGACCCCCTCGCGACTGCTCCTTTCAAAGGACCATAGCGAGAATGGCGCGAACGCAATTGCAAAAAACGCTAAGAAGCTGCACACTTATACGGTACCAAGCGTCACCGCCTGGCCGATCAAAAAGATCAACGATATTCTAGAGCGTGGGCATGCTCCCGGAGATGAGGAGCTGCGAGATTGGTTAGGGGGAATACCGAGCGAGGAGACCGAGGTCTTGTTTCTGGGCGGCAATCTAGCTGATTATTGGACAGCCAGCGTGGATAATCCGAATACGGCTCGCGCACCGCAAGATCATACACCGATCAAGAAGGTAAGAATCAACTCCGATACGCCCGAGATGGTGACGGACTCTCGAACTCATTCGCCATCGGATTCCGGCCACTGACCTTCGCAGTCCAGGCGAGCTATCGACTATTGCCGAATCGGCCGGGACTGGCGCGCCCGCTTTCAGCTATTTGGAAGTCGAGCGTGCCGGGCGCATGCGCGTCCGGTCCGAAGGTGCGATCGAGTTTGGCCGTGATGATGAGGTCGCTGCCTAGGTTAGGCCATCCGCGTATTCTAGGTCGCGATGATCTTTCCGGTGGCGACTTCGAGCGCGGCAAATAATGTTGTCGTGCCATGCACGCTTGTAATCGTGGCTCTGGCCGATCAAGGCGCGGTCATCGAACAACTTCAGATAACCCTGCGCTCGCTCCAAAGCCTGGATCGAGGGCTTCTCGACCACGCACAGCACAATGGCGTTCGCGGGCGGGGCAACATAGGGCCGACAACATCGGCGGCTTTGGCCGTAAAGTTCGGGTCGTTGCTCTCACATGAGGGCTTGCGAGTCGATAAGTCAACCTGGTGGCTGCGCACAAACCGCCAGACATATTGGACGTCAACATCCCCTGGCGCCTCGGCCAGCAGAGCGCCGGTCCAGCGCGCAAACTTTGCTGGGGTAGCTTGTCCGACAGCTTCAGAATTCGCTTGTCGGTCGTCTTCGTATAGATCGGCTGCTTGTCAGACCGCGGCATGTCCTTCAGACCCTTCAAGGCCATGGTCGGCATAGCGATGCCGCCAAAGGTTAACGATCCGTGTTTGGATCCAACTTCCTTGTCGATCGACCGCGTGCTGCGCTCGGCCGGCGCCAAAAGAACTATCCGCACCCACTCCAAATCGGCCTGGAACGTCACTGGCGAATGACAGCACGCCACAAGCACCTTGCGATCTCCCTCGAAAGGTGGACTTCTCTCGCTTTGGGTATCATCCATATCTTGAATCACGACTCACGATCCAAGAAAAGTGGGTACTAGCGATGAAGAACGCTACTACCGGGCATTCGAAAGTTGCTTCAGAAGCACATCTTGATCGCGCGAAAGCGTGATCCTGTGGCGAGAACATCACCAACGCCCCAATGCTCGGAAGCACTCCGATAGCTGATCCCGCAATCGATGATACGACATCTTGGACGGCCGAAAGGCCGTTGAACATCGTCCAGTCCCGGCGTGCCATGCGGGCGGCTGGGCGTGCCGCACTAGCGATCTATCAGTCCGATCTGAATGGCTTTGGCGCGCATCGAGACCGCCGTATAGTGCTGCGCCGCCTTGATGGACTTGCGTCGCTCCGGGTCGTTCTTCGCTATATCAGGATCGGCCAAGAGCCGCTGGAGGCGAGCCCTGCGCCACGCCTGCACGCGACGGAGGCGCCGAAGAATTGCGGATCTCTCTACCCTCTCGACGCGTTCAAGCCTGCTCGCCATGCTCTTCTCTCTTCAAGGTTGTGATGCTATCCAACTCGGCAGGCCAGGGGAAGAGTGTCCCGTGCTCCTACGGGCCGGTCGCCTAGAACGCCACTCCTGCTGCTATCGCTCGCCTAGAATTTGTGCATTGGTTGCAGTCGCACAGGAGGTACCGGGCGTTTCGTTTTCGGCGCGCTTCGAAAGCTACGCAGAGCCGATACATCGATGCTGGGTACGGCAGTTCCTCGCTTTTGCGTCGTTCGGCTGCGGCACCTGTGCTTGCAGCCACCCATCCTCGCTCCACAGCGCGCATGCCCAAGACGGCGATTTCTTCAAACTTTTCGAGGGCATCACCGCCGCCGGGCGAAACTTCTGGACATCCTCCTCAAAGACACGGGGAAGGCCGAAGTACAAGTTACTCTCTCGTTCTCTCTTAGTGTCATTCCGAGATAAGGCGGTCCGTTAGCACGCAACGCGCTTTGCGCCTTGCTCGAACAGCAGTGGTCGGACCATATGAACGTTCGCTGGATGGCCGAGAAGCCTCGCTGAGCTCCAACCAGGATGGGCGGCGACTCTGCTCAAGTCCTACGGAGAACAATTTCGTGCTCCAGACCTGCCGGTCCGATAGTGGCCGTGTAGTTCACGTCCCGAAGAGTTAGATTTTTGTTTGGGTCAGCCGCGGCTGGCACGTTGTGCAAGCGCATTCCTTCCTTGAGGTCTTCCGGCGCCCACTGGTCCCAGTGCGGCCAGCCCTGGGGAAGATACAGAGATAGAGCCGGCGGCGGACTGCGGTCGAAGCCCGGCTGATCTGCCGAACCCAAATTGACGAACGGGGCGGAGTGATCCTCCAACGACGACCGAAGCTCACCTGGAGGCAAGCTGAAGTCCTCTGGACCGACAAGGAAGGCGCGCGATGTGACGGGTTCATCTTCCAGCAATCACCGAAGCTCATCTGGGGCGGAACTGAAGTCCCCGGATCGACGCTGAAGAGTGGCGCCGCGGCGGGTTCATCACCTAGCAAGGACCGAAGCTCGCCTGGAGGGAACTGGGCCGGATCGAAGGTGAAGAGTTCAGGGTCGACGAGCGCCAACGACGCGGCCTCGCCACCTCGCCCTGGCTGACGCTCATCCCAGGCTGACCGAGACTGTCAATTGTGCGGGCTCATTATTTCCGCAATCGTTGACGCTTTGCCGGAGGGCCCATGAAGTCATTTCGAACATCCAGGATGAAGCCCGACTGCAGGGGGCCAACTTCGAGGCCGCGGCTCGCCGCATCTGCAGATTGGTCACGGAACTTACGAAGGTCATTCAACCCGGTGGGCAAATGCGTGCCACGATTGTGTCCCGCCTTTACGTAAGCGCGCAATTCAGCGTCATCGAGCCCCGGACATCGACAGACCCTCAGAGCCAAGGCTATCTGGCCAGATGGTTGGCCTACCGAATGCCGAATCCACCTCCCCGCTCGCAAAAGCGGCACCGATCGCACGCTCGATCAACCTCCAGTCCGAGTTGGACAGATGCGGATAGCACCGACAGAGATCATCGGGCAGAAACGGGCGCCCGTTGGAAAGCCGCCTCCGGGCATTTCGCTTGCTCCTCTTGCGCGACTGGCTGAGGCACGTGCGCCCAAGCCGTTATGTTGAAATTGCGCACACCCATCCCATCAGATCACCTGAAGAAGACGCAACGACCAAGCTTAGCTGCGAGGAGCTGACGAGCCCTATCCCGCCTCGAACCAAAGCGGCCCATGTAGGCCGCTTGCCGTCGACACGGACAGAACTGCAGGGCTGCTGCCTTTGGTGGTCTCAATCTCCGGCCAGGCCAAGACTTGCCACGATTCCATTTTGAGGCTGCTCCCGAACGAGTGGGGTGGGCGGTGTCAGCCACCAAAGCAGGAATAGTAACGCAAGCCCATTTGAGACCATCGCAGTCGACAGTGGGACGTTCACGAGGACCTCTGCCGCTGCCGCCGACGACGCGGCAATAAACGGCGGCGACAGATGGCGGCTCGCAAGCGAACCGATCGACAAGATAGTACCGCAAATCAGCGCCGCCACCGGCGTCCATTGAAGCCCAACCGACGCAATTCCTTCCGTCGCCAGGAACGAGGCATTGAAGTTGCCAGCGCGGTAGACTTGCGCCATGACGGGTCCAAGCTCGCCGTATCGGCAGCCCATGAGGGCGCGCACCAATGAGATTTGGCAAAAGTTCGTCAGCGCGTGATCGTGAAAGAAATTCGCATAATGGTCTATGGCCAGTGCCGGAACACTGATCATGCGTAGATTGAAGACCCCAAACAAGTAATAAGGATCGTTCGGAGAATACAGCCGAACGAGCTCATATTGTGTGAGACCTATGACCATCGGAATTAGCAGCGACAGGATCGTCGCGAGCCTTGGATTGAGCCGCGCGTAGAGCAAGAACACGATCGGCAGCCAAAGCGGCAGCAGCAATACGGTTTTATTGACAGCGATGGGATAGTACGCAGCCGTTAGGACAAGCACCAGGAACGCCGCAATCGGCTGCCTGCCGCTCGCAAACCAGGCGAACAGATACGGCAATATCCCCGAGATCACGATACCCGTCAGGTAGTTCAGCACAAGCGGGCGGGTGACCGAATTGCGGTCGGCGCCAAGCGGGCTGCCGAACGTGAGGCCATAAGAGGCATCCGCAGCGAGCACCAAGACCGCGATCGCTGCAAGCGCGAGCGCTATTCGGCGCGATGCATCCTCCGTGACGGCAGGCCGTGAAATCTCAAAATTCACGAACAGCAGCGGCGTCGCGGCACCGACGAGCGCTCCAAACATCGACCACCGCGCCAAGGCATGAGGATAGTCGAATCCGGAATAGAAGGAGAGCCAGACGTAACCGAGCACAGCCGACAGCAGAAAGAATGCGACGATGTAGCCGAACGAGAACCGCGCGACGGCAAAGGCTGGAATGAACAGCATCATTGCGCCCACTCCAACTAGCGCGTCCGGCGACATATTGTCTGACGGCCAAAATTGCATGTTGCGAAACGTCGCTCCGGCGACCATGAGCGAGACGATACTGACCACAAAGAAGACGAGCAGTGCGACTGCAATAATGAGGTCGTCTCGCTTCAACCTGGCTATGGTCTGTTTGAAATAACTGGCGCAGTCCGCAGCTACTGAATGAGTATATGACAATCCCCAATCCCCTCTCGGGCCCCCATCTGGTAATTTAGCAGACTATAGCCCCACCTTGAGCGTGATGGTGAAGAAGCTGACGCCACTCAACACGGCACTGGTGAAGAACTCCTGACTTCAGGGAAACTCCGTTGCTGCGGTTGTCGGCCGCGACTGACGCCAACAATCAAAGACGCGCTCCGTGTACGTTTCGTACAAACCTATTTCTTTTCTGGACGGCCAACTCAGCTAATATTCGCATGGACACCTTTGAGGCGTTGACTGGCCAGCATGAGACGGGTCGCGTAAAGTTGGCACCGGCGAGCGCGCTTAACGTTCAATCGTTGCTTGGCACATGCGCGCTGGTTCGTTCTTCTGTCCCGACGCCTGCAGAGGTTCTCTCTTTTCGGCCAAGCTTTCTGCAGATGCCTTCGCGACCAGAAGCTTGGTCATTTGAGAGAGGCAGATGTCCTCCTAGCGAGACAAGACAGGACTGCTGCTCTTTTCCGGGACGCGATCGAGGGGTTTGATGCACGATGAAGCCGGCGTCATCAACAGTGATCTAGCGCGACCGCAGCCGCCAGCGCACTGCTCCACTCGTGCTCACTCGCCATTGCCTTCACTTTGTGAGGACCATTCATGAAATTATTCGACCTCATCGGCCTCGCACTTGGTGCATCCTTCGCGTTCTCCACAGCGGTGTTCGCGGAAGACATCACCATCGCCGTTGCGGGACCCATAACCGGCGGTGAGTCGGCCTTCGGCCGGCAAATGAAGAGCGGCGCCGAAATGGCGGTCGCCGATATCAACGCATCTGGCGGCGTGCTCGGCAAGAAGCTCGTGCTCGACGTCGAGGACGATGCTTGCGATCCCAAGCAGGCACGCTCGGTGGCGGAAAAGGTCGCCGGAGCCAAGATCCCGTTCGTAGCCGGACATTTTTGCTCTTCATCCTCGATCCCAGCGTCGGACGCCTATGCCGACGGCGGCGTGTTGCAGATCACGCCGGCTTCGACCAATCCACTCTTGACTGACCGCAAGCTTTGGAACGTAGCGCGCGTCTGCGGGCGTGACGACCAGCAGGGTCTGGTTGCCGGCCGCTTCATCGCCAAGAACTTCAAGGGCAAGAATATCGCTATCCTCAATGACAAGACCACCTATGGCAAGGGACTTGCCGACGAGACTAAGAAGGCCCTTAACGCGGCTGGCATTACCGAAAAGCTGTACGAATCCTATAACAAGGGCGACAAGGACTTTAATGCGATCGTCTCGCGCCTGAAGCGAGACAATATCGATCTCGTCTATGTCGGCGGCTATCACCAGGAGGCAGGCCTCATCCTTCGTCAGATGCGCGATCAGGGGCTAAACACGACGCTGATGTCGGGCGACGCATTGGCCGACAAGGAATATGCCTCGATCACCGGCGCCGCCGGTGCGGGCACGCTCTTCACCTTCGGACCGGACCCACGCAAGAAGCCGACGGCGGCCGCGATTGTCGAGAAATTCAAGGCCAGGAACATCGATCCCGAAGGCTACACGCTCTACACTTATGCGGCGGTGCAAGTGTGGACTCAAGCCGTGGCCAAGGCCGGCACCATAGATCCAAGGAAGGTGATGGATACGATCAAAGCGAGCTCTTGGGACACCGTAATCGGCAATCTTGAATATGACGTCAAGGGCGACATCAAGCAGCTCGACTATGTCGTTTACAAATGGGACGATAAGGGCGGCTATGCCGAAGTGAACTCGAACGGTTCCTGACGCCGATAGGAAAATCCCTGACCACTATCAGTGGCATATTGTTTTGGAGCTCTCGTTGGCGCGACAGCAGCGCCTTCGGGCCCGACCGTGAGTGGGGCGCCTGAGGACAAAACGCGGGCCGAAACAAAGCTGAGCCATCTGAGGCTCGGCCTTCGACCAACCCTACGATCGCCTTGCGCCGGAAATCATTGCAAGGAAGGGCACCAAGATCGGTACAACCGGCGTTTGCGATCCAGCGGAGCTCTCTATGGTTGTCGGCGATCCGTTTGGCATCGACGGACGTCATTGGACCAAACGACGGCCCCCCTCCAGTTGATGGCACGTCAATCAGACGCGAGCGCTCCCTTTGCTTGGCTCGCAAGAGCTCTACGGTTGAAGACTTGCAGGTCCTTCCCGATAAATTTCGAAGCTTGCGCGGCAGCTTGATATCCAGGCTGGAACGTTTCCGCGTCGGGTAACAACGAAGTGAGACCCCGGCTCCAATCTCACGGCAATAGCGCTCCCAGGAGCCGGCCACATCGGTCAGAATACATTTCCGCCGCTGCGATCGAATTGAGCGGTTCATAACCCACCGCTTTCACAGAACCACGGTAATTTAGCCTGACACAGATAGCGCTTATAAAAATATCGCTGCCAGAGTGCCAAGTGCGCCCAGTGCCAGCCCAACCAGCGAACCGATCGTCGGCACGTCCCGAAAGAGTAAGAACGAGAGAATCGGTTCCACCACGAGGATCGATCCCACCGATACTGCGACTATGATCCAAATATTCTTGAGATGCATGTAGCCGAGAGCATATCCGCAGACGAGCAAGATACCGCCCAGCATGATCAGCAGGAACATCGGAAGCAGCGTCGTCAGATTCCCGCCAGCTTTTCCGAACTCCTTTGAGGCGATCAACTCCGCGATAATCGAAAGGGCCTCTCCCAGGAAGATCGCTCCCACTGCCGCTACAATCTTCAACATTGAGCTCATCGCCTGAGCATACCGCAATGGGGAGGCAAAAAGGTACTCCCAACATTCGCACTTGGATTCCAATTGCGAGAGCTCGAATCGCGATCGCTTGAAAAGGGCCGACCCATGGCTCCGACTTAACCAGCGACGAATGCGGAGCGTTCGGAGCTGCAATCTTCCGGCCGTTGGACTAACCACCCTAAAGCGCGATGAGATGAGGTCGAACCGTCATCGCGCTTTAGCTTCTTGTTTGAGCATGATCTTTTCGGAAGGCCAGCTCCGGATCATGCTCTAGAAGCTCGACATAGTCGGCCTCTGTTCCGGTGTGGCGCGCCAACAAAGACTGCTTCAGCGCCGCCTTGGTCCTTCCTTGGCCCTCCGACGGTTATGATGAGCTTGGAGATCTACGCTCGCCTCGTCGATGCATTCCATGCTCGGTCGGCGCGTTTGCTCAACTACGCCGCGTCAAGCTGCTCGCTGAATCTGCGCTGGGCTCGCCCGTGGCCGGCAGGACCCAGATTCTGTCCAATGTACTGATCAACACGTCCCGGGGCAGCGCGGCGTCATTGATCTAGCGGAAGCCGATATGTCCGAAATGATCCGCTGGCACCGTAGCCGGAACGGCGACGTCCGGATATGACACCCGTTCCGAGTGATCTATCGCACCCGATGGGCCTGCTGGGTCGTCGTGGATGGTCCGGCTCTCTGAGCGACTGGAAGCTCCCGCGTCTAACGGAATGGAGTCGCCCGCGGCTACGCCGATCCGGCTATCCTCGAGCTTCGCAACGAAGTCGGCCCACCATGCGCCTATCGGATAGTCTTGGAGCTTCTTGATCATCTTGCGGTAGGAGTCGAGGCGGCGTTCGGGCGGCATCTCTATGGCCTTCGCAATCGTCTCCGCCATACCCTCGATATCGTTGGGATCGACTAGTAGTGCCGCATCGAGCTCCTTGGCCGCGCCGGCATATTTCGACAGAACCAGCACGCCGGGACTTATTGGGTCTTGCGCGGCGACATATTCTTTCGCTACGAGATTCATCCCGTCACGCAGGGGGGTCACGACGCCGACACGTGCGGCGCGGTAGAGACCCGCGAGCACCGCCTGACTGACAGGCTCGGTCTCGTAGCGGATCGGCATCCAGTCGTCCGCGCCGTGGCGAGCGTTGACATCGTCGACAACAGCTTTGACGTCGTTCTGATAATCTCTGTAGCTCGGAATGCCATCTCGAGAGCTGGTGGCGACCTGCAAAAGCGCGATGCTCTTCGGCTTTTTGTCCAAGGCGCGACCGACAGCCTGGATACGATTGTCGATGCCCTTGGTGTAATCCAGCCGGTCGACGCCGACGGCAAGCTTCTCGCGATTGAGACCGTCCAGCAGCTTGGAGACATCGGGATTCGAACTTGCGTCTTTAGCATATCGTGCAAATTTGTCCGTATCGATGCCAATTGGGAACACTTGGCATCTGGTGATGCCACGGGGCGAGATAACAACACCGTCTTCGCTGGGGGTCAGCCCGAGCTCGGCACGGACGCAGGCAAGGAAATTCTGCCGGTCCTCGTCGGTCTGAAAGCCGGCCAAATCGTACGCAAGCATCGCTTCGATCAGTTCGCGATGAGGCCGCACCAGCTGCATCACACCGGGCGCCGGCCATGGCGTGTGCAGAAAGAAGCCGATCGGCCGGTCGACGCGCCGATCACGCAGCTCGGCGCCGAGCGTGAGCCAATGATAGTCATGCACCCAGAATGCGTCCCGCTCCTTGTAGTCAAGCAGGGCATCCGCCATGAAGGCATTCATCTTACGATAGCTCTTGTAGTCGTCCTCCGAGAAGGAGATTCGCTCTCTCAGCGAATGTAGTGCCGGCCACAGTGTCGAATTCGAAAAACCGTTGTAGTAGCGGTCATAATCTGCGGCGGGTAAATCGAGCTTCACCAGCGCTCCCTCGCCGAGCTCGTGGTTGCCGGCTTTCAGCGGGCCCGAGGCCCCGACCCAGAGCGCTCCGGAACGTTCCACCGCGGGAAGCAAAGCCGCAGCCAGGCCGCCTGTCATGGCCCCACCAGGCTTGGAAAGGCGGTTTGAAACAACGACAAGGCGCGGAGATTGCGCCTCCGCCGCCACGATGTGCTCCGCGACACCCGGCGCAACACCGCGACGCGAAGGGGCCGGATCGGTTTGCGGCGGCTCGCGCTGTTGTGCTTCACTGAGATGTTGCTCAAAGGCCGTTTGCTCTACCGGCTGCTTTTGCAGCATAGAGTCGGCCGTCGCGACGGTTTCTGACGCTGATGGTTTGACGTTGCTAGCAGGTTCCACGTATTACCTCCGTTTGATGCAGATTGCAGATCGGAGCACTGGCCTCGGGACCTCTATCTCGCTCATGTTAGGAGCGTCGGCTTTCGAGAAGCTGACGAGTCAGAAAGATTTCTTGGTTGGATGACGGACCCGGCATTGCGTTGCCGCGGGCTCTGCAGGGTCAATGATTCGGAGGCAAAGGCCGGATCGATCAAAGATCGTTTTGTCCCGCGCCGCAAACGTGCTCGCCGCCGATCCAGTAGCCGAGGCTCTGGAAACCAGCATGGAAGTTTCGAGCCGTCGAAATCAGGCTGGTTTGGCCGAACGCTTCGGACAGGCGCTAGCCTAACCCAGGCGTTCTTAATCCGTTTGACCCTGCCGTAATTAGCCTCGCCGCACCCCTCGGCGGCGACTTCGAGACAAGACGACAACTACTGATGCCGTCGATCCCGGCGTTGGCGGACAAGCCTCCGATCACGCCCACTTCAACCAGCCAGCTCACTTTTGGCCAGACAGCGCAATTCCAGTCGGCCCCAGTCTCGCTTCCGCTCCACGGGCGGGACAGGACCGGTAACGCCCCCGTTAAGTGATTACCCAGCATCAGATGAACGTGCCCGGTGTGACGGTCGGCCGCATGAAATCACGCCTACCGGCCGCGAACACTTGCGCAGCCGATCGCCTACAGATGCCGCAATCGTAGCGCACGGTCTATGCCGGCGCTACTGAACGCCATGCAGTTGGCTGATGAGCTAGAGCGGGCTTTTGCTGGCCGCCGGCCTCTTCCGATCGGATGTCTGGAATAGAGACCTCACTTGCCCGCCCGCAAGGGCGATCCCGACAACACGCTCATCACTTGCTATGCTCGAACATTTCGCGCAGCCGGATAGCAGATCGGTTCGCTACGTACAAAGAATTGGATTGCACTGTTTGGGAGGCCACGATGGAATATCCAGGCAAACAACGATCGGACAAGGATACCGATGAGGCGCCTCCTCCATCCAGGTTCTTAGTGCGTCAAGGGTCAAGCGGGTGGATGGTTTATGATCGGCAACGTAAGGGGCCAGCGGTGATCGGGGTCGGCTTGGCCGTCAATCTCACGAAAGCACAAGCTGATCGCTTCGAGCGGATGCTGGCAGCCAAGGAGGAACACAAGCGTTCCAGTTGAGCAGATCCGATCATTTGGTCGATGGTGCGCAATTTCGATCGTGCACGCTGCATCAGCGACGATGCGCCCGAACCAAAGACATCCGGCTTCATCGTACTCAATGCAAATTTCGAATCAGCGTGCATGTGAACGATAAAAGTGACTTTTGTCGCGGGGTTAGCGCCGTCGTGACTGCCATCAATAAATTGCTCCAGGGCCGCAACCTCGGACCGGACGAAGTCGAGCGCCTAACGTCGGCCTATGAATTGACCCTGCATTCGCTTTGCTTGGTCGATCGTGATGACCCGATCGCCGAAATCGTCGCGAGAAAGACCATCGAGATCGGCGCAACGGGCGTTCGCGATCCAACAAAGATTTCCAAGCTCGTCATCGAGCAGCTTGGCATCGGCAGAAGACCATTGACCTAAAGCCAGCGCGCTCGTGCGGCGTTTTTTGCTATCGCGTTCGTGACTGACAAGCGTAGGCCAGGTCAGGAGGTGCGCCTTCCGCGGTTAGGTGATTTTCGTCGGCAACGTCCATGCCGTTTCAGGGGACAAACGGTCTCGATCATGTTCAGCAGCATGTACCGATCCGACACCTCGTCCTCCAAAGCCCTCTTGCGTAGACTCGTACTATACTGAACGCGGCACAATCCACGATTCGCTCCGACGCTGAACGCTCAGCCACTTGCTCCCCACCCCGCTCCATCACGAACGAGCTCTGCCGATGCAGTCAGAATGGTCCATCGATCGGTTGGCTGCCAGATGGCGCACGCTCTCGAAGCTTTGCGCCTGCCGAACCTGCGAGCGGCCACATCTGCCTTCACGTCCGCTTCGTTCGACGCTTCAGCGCGGCCAGTGAGACGCTGCCCTCCGCTCGCATGGCTCTCACGGATGAGCCGTCACCACCACTGCCGACGCGCCGATCTACGCGACGGGCAGCGAGCTTATCCCGCTCAACACATGGACATTCCGGCGCAAGGATTGATGCAGCGCCTGGTGCACGCGCGCGCAACGTGCCATGATAATCGATCTGGTACCCGCGCACGCGTTGATCGTTTCGGCAGCAGTCGCGCCGGCTGATACCGACAACGACCACGTCTCCTCTCCCGTTGTCTTGGCGTTATCGAACAGTCTGCTCACGCAGGCAGAACCCGGCGACACGCCGCTTGATACTCCCATGCATCTGAGCCCAAGCGCTGGTTTGGACGTTGAGCCAACGTCACGTCGTAAGCAGAAATGCCCCGCCGCTTCTCGATAGCCCGAGCCAGACATGGCCGCGCGTCCAGGCGCTCATGGGGCTTGAACCGCACGTCACGTCAGGTTGTAGAATATTCCGAGCAGCGGACGGTGTATAAGATTCGATGATCGACAGTGAACAGCACGAAGCCTCAAGTCTTAGAGCTCGCTCTGCAGGACCTCCATCACGTCATTCTCGGACGTCCTGGTGTCCGATATGGTCTACGCTCGGCATCGATGGTGGCGCTCCGCCGAGCCGGAGCAGGATTTTTCGACCGATGCCGCGTGATACAAACATACTTGCACGCGCGCGGCCCCATCGTCCGCCGATCGATGATGGCGAACGACAATATACGCCGCCGGACCGATCGTCGCTCTTGCAAGGGCAAGTCGACTGCCGTCTGGAGCCAGCAGTTCTGGTCAGGAGCTCGTAAGACAAAGCGCCGTTTGCGCTTTCAAACGGCTCGGCCTGCGCGGTGATGCCGTTTGCATCTCATGATGAACTACGCCAAAGCGAGCAAGACACGACAAACTACCGCTTCAGACGCCCGCTGCGTTGCCCTGCATGAATGAGAGTGATGCGTGTCGCTCTTGATCCACTTCCGATATCCAACAAAAACCGGTGCTGCACGCCATGAAGAAGTTAGCGATACGAGAGCTTTCCATTGTACGCAAGGTATACATCCTGGGCGTCGGGATGCTGGTGTCGTCAGCAGCCGCCGCGAATGACGATTTGATGAGCGCCGCCAGACAGATCTTCAAGCCGATTCCCTCGATCGTTCCTGCGGTGAAGGACAATCCGGTCACCCATGAAAAGGTCGAACTTGGCAAGGTGCTGTTCTTCGATCCGCGGCTCTCATCGAGCGGGATCATTAGCTGCAATACGTGCCACAATCTTGGTGCCAGCGGCGTGGATGCCGGCCCAACGTCGGTCGGTCATGGCTGGCAGCGCGGTCCACGCCGGGCGCCTACCGTCTATAACGCGGTATTCAATGTGGCGCAGTTCTGGGATGGACGGGCAGCAGACCTCAAGGCGCAAGCCAAGGGACCAGTCCAGGCAAGTGTCGAAATGAATGCGACGCCAGATAGAGTGCTCGACACGTTGAATTCGATGAACGACTATGTCGTCATGTTCAGCAGGGCATTTCCTAACGATGCGACGCCCGTCACCTTTGACAATTTCGCAAAAGCGATCGAGGCTTTCGAAGCGACCCTTATTACACCCGCTGCGCCTTTCGATCAGTACCTCGAGGGTGACAAGCAAGCGCTCGATGATCGGCAGAAGGCGGGCCTGAAGCTATTTATGGAAAAGGGATGCTCGTCCTGCCACAATGGAATCAACGTCGGAGGGCAGGATTACTTCCCGTTCGGCGTGGTCGGAAGGCCGGCCGCGCCACTGCTTCCAGCCGCCGACAAAGGCCGCTTCGCGGTCACCAAGATGGCTGGTGACGAGTACGTTTTCCGCTCTGCGCCCTTGCGCAACGTCGCCTTGCGAGCCCCTTACTTCCATTCGGGCCAGGTTTGGAGCCTCAAGCAAGCAGTTGGCGTGATGAGCGAGGTTCAGCTCGGCACCAAGCTCAGCGATCAGGACGAAAACGACATCGTCGCATTTCTCAATTCGCTGACAGGACAGCGGCCCAAGATCGAGTACCCGATATTGCCCGCGCGTACCGAGGCAACCCCGCGGCCCTCTCTGGACAAGTAGGGTCTGTCACGATAGCTGATTCGAAATATACGTAGCGCAGCCTCGCGCAAACAGATCAAAGCCAGGTCAAGATGCCCCAAGCTGTCGCCCACAATTCGAACGTCCAAAAAGACAGGCTTCCGGCTGGTTCGTCCACGATATCGAAATCTAATTCCGGGCCGAAAGGCACAAAACGAGCCGTGCCGGAGCCTCCAGGAGATGCGGCCCGCGGCGACGCCATCAAACAACGAGCGAGCGGCCACGGGGTCATGGCATCGCTGCTCGATCGTTGTGTTGGCGCCATGGCTTGCAGCATTGAACCTATGACATAGGGCGGCCGGCGCGCTGAGGTCTCATGCCCACTGAAACCACGGGCACGTTCGTCTGACGATCAGGAGTTTGCGGGCCTATCCGACGAGCCAAGTCAGGACTTTTCCTCATCGGCCCGTGGGCGAACCATGCCCTGCGCATCGTCTCGTGCTGACATGGTCTCAACCATCTCGATGATACGGCGACGATCGGCAGGATTTCGGAGCGCGCGAAACGCTCTCAAGAGACGAAACGTCTCAGCCACCTCATCGGAACGGCTCTTGATCGACAAATTGCCTCCCACCATTTGCAGCCAACGTTCAGGATAGTACGATCCCGCTTACAGTAACAAGGATCGCGCGCGCGCAAAAATACGGAGCGTGCTGAATTGGACTTCGTCCGCTTTGATGCACAACATGTTGCCGACGGGGGCAAGTTCTGTCCATGCCAACCGAGCGCGTGTCTCACGCGCAAAGCCTTTGACTTGAGGATTCCTGCGACGTCTGGCGTGCACGGATGGATGAGCAGGCGCGGTGGGTCACCGAACGGCTCGGGCGCGGCCGTCCACCAATCAGAACGTTCCGAAGGCGTACCGTTTGATCGTGCTATGACGATCCGATCAAGATCAGCTACATGATTACGATCATCACGGCGGAGCCGCTCTGCTCCCTTTGATCATCGCAGCCTTTGTTTGGCTGACGACTGACACGGCCCGCCAGTCGTTTGGTGCCCGCCCGATACAAGGAATGTCGGCTGGACCCGAAGAAGCTGACTGCGGGGCCGCCAGTCCAATTCTAACTTTCTCCAAGCCGCGTCAGGTTTCAGAAAGCTAACGTGAGTAGCGAGAGAACAACAGCGCGCCACCACCGGACGGGATCATGGACGGATTTAACAATATCAACCCGGGCGATAAAAGCTCGGCTACGTCCAATGCCACAGTGGAGCAGCCGCGCACGCAACAGCAGCAAGCGGAGTTTGAGCAGCACTTGGGAGACGTGCGACAGGTCGATGCCGTCTATCCACACAGAGATCTTTTTGACATCGCTGACGAAGACGACCGCCTCATTCAAGCAGCCTCTGGCGCCGCCCTCGAGCGGGGACCACCGCCGGGCGCTACCACAATCAGTATCTACGATCGTCGACTTCGCAAATTGGCTGAGGCGCTGAAGCAGTATGGCCAATCAATGGCTGGGTTCGATGAAGAAAGTCTGCTCGATTATGCCAAGAAGCTGCTGCCAAAGGACAAGGTCATCGTCCCCGCATTGTCGATGGTTAGTAGTACCGCGAGCCTGACGCCCCCGCGCGGCCCATCCGAACGCATTACCGTCCGTCCAAGGAAGACGACCGCCTCATCAGGCAGGCCGCTGAAGCAGGCTTTGGCCGACAGATCGACGAGAAAACCGCCGGAAATTATTCTAGCGATCTTCGGAAGTTGGCTGCAGCACTTCGACCGTTATCAATTTCTAAGCTTGGTCACGCCGCGCTGCTCGGCCATGCCGACACTTTGTTTCCGGGCGACAAGAAACTCATCTATGCCTTGAACAGGCTCCGCCACTACCGCGACAGCATCGTGCAGGACCATTGTCGCAGCAGCTCCCGTCAGCCAACAGAGCCGGCCGGCCGCTCACCCGTGCAAGATTTTGATCGGCAGCAGCCTTTGGAGGGTGTCGCGGATCGGGGGAGCCAGCTGGCGGCTGACGGATTCAACGCGCCGGAGCTTGGGCAGGGAACGGGTTCAGCCGCTCACTTTCCCGTACAAAATGCCGGCCACGAACCGCTTTTCGATGTCGCGCATCGAGAGAGCTCGCTTCTGGTCACCACCTTCGATGCACCGGTGCTTTGGCCGACAATGAGTTCGATCGCCCACTCGCCCGTGCGAAGTGTTGCTGCGGATCAGAACGGCCTCACTCTTGCCGACGGAATCGATACGCAGGAACCGTGGCAGGCCTTGGCTTCAGCTGCCTACTCGCCAGTGCAAAGCGTCGACCAGGACGAGCTGTTTGATGCCGCTGATCGGGGCGGCTGGACATGCGCCAGCGGGTTCGATGCGCCGGAGCTTTGGCAGCAAATGGATTCAGCCGCTCACCGGCGCACACAAAGTGTCGACCGGGTCGGGCCCTTCGATGCCGCGGCGAGACAGTCCAGCTCGCAGCTGCGCTATCCCGCCTCGTCAGAATTCTTTGGACGGGCAATGGAGCAAGCCGGGCCGCCGCCCGACAGGGCTGCGCAGACGACGCCCACCTCGATCGGCGAGACTTTCGATGCTTCGCTGGTCGTTCCCAATGACTTTGCCCACGGCACTCAACCCGCTCCGGACACGATGCTCTCCAAATCGGGCCGCTTTGGGCTCTTGCCAGACGCGGTACAGCGGATGAAGGACTATGACATTCGCGGAGAACACTACACTGCCGTACTGGGGCCCGCGGGTCCCCATGACGTTCAGCTTATTCACCTTGGGGTCGCCGCCCGTCGGCGAGACATTTGATGTTTCCTTCGCCGTCCCCGGGAACTTTTCCCACCGAACCCAGCCCGCCCCGGATACGATGCTCGAAAGGCTGCGTCGCCTGGGCTTCCTGCCGGACGCTGATCAGCGGATCATGAGCTACGACATTGGCGGTGAGCGCTACGCCGCCGCGTTAGGGCCAGGAGGGCTGAATGACGTTCAGCTCATCCACCACGCTCGCCTTCGGCCGATGGGTGAAGCTGCGCCAGCGACGAAGCTGTGGGCTCCGACTGATATCTACGGCGGTCTTGAATCTCTGCTTGATCTCAATCCCCCTACACCGCTCGAATTGCGGGACGATGCCCATTCTGCGCCGGTGCCGGATTTTCGACCGCCGTCTACCGAGCCTGAACCGGGTCATCGCCGGCTTCCGAAGCTGGCCGATATCGGCGAGTTCGTCGGCCTCGACTGGCACCACGGCCCCCGAGAGGCCTCACCCGCCGTCATTGACATGCTCCAAACCCTTGGCCTCCTGCCGCACCGGGATGCACCAATGACGTGTTTCTTGATCAACGGTGAGCCCTACACGGCCGAAAACCTGCCCGCAGGGCGCGTTCTTCTGTTCCATCGCCCACATCTTGACTGAACGAGCGGCGGGCCGAGTCGCCTGCTCGCCGGAAGGAGCGCTCCTCGAGCGATTGCCACGGGGCACCGTCTTAGCGCTCGAGCTTGACCGGCGATTTATCGAAGGTATGGAGATAAGCGATCAGATCCGCGATTTTCTGGGCGTCCTTGAGTCCAGGGAACGCCATCTTGGTACCGGGAACCTTCGCCTTCGGGTCCTTGATGTAATCGGCAAACGTTGCCTCGTCCCACGTGATGCCTGAGCCCTTCATGGCTTCTGAATAGCTGAAGCCCTCGACCGATCCTGCCTTCCGCCCAATCAGCCCGTTCAACGTTGGGCCGACGGCGTTCCTGGCGCTGTCGCCGACCCGGTGGCAAGGCTTGCAGGCCGTGAACACCATTTCGCCGGCGGCTGGGGTTTGACCTCTTGCCTGCTCAAGTCCGGCGGCGACTAGCAAGGTCGCGAGAGCAATCCGTTTCATCAACTTATCCCTTTTGCACCTGCCCGGAGTCGAGATGACTGCGTGGGTCGCCCTTGGTCGTGCTTAAAGCCTACAACTTCACGCCACGTGCGGTTCAAGCCTTTCCCGTCGTCTCGCAGTTTGATTGCCGGTTGCTGCGCGCCTCTCCGTTAGTCGTCTGATCGCGGCGAGCGGCTTTCCGATAGTGGTACTTGCGGATGATCTCAGCATCGCCATCGGAAGCCCGATCTCGGTGGCGATTCCGCCGTTTCAGCCGGCACGTGTCGAATGCTACCAACTTGGCGCAGGAGACGACGCATTCTCTGCAAGGCCCCTCGCGCTCGATGGAAAGGACAATGCCCGCGATCCGAGACGGGCCGAGTCACGAGCGAGGCGCAGCATTCACGCAACGGGCAATATGGCCATCAGTTCTCGAAGCCAACAGTGGTATCGAAACTGGCTTTCGATGGATTCGCTCCGGCTGCGAGCGATGCACGTCGAGCGTCACAAGATGCACCCAAAAAAGGGGGGCCCGCGCCCCTCGCCCGACCAGAAGAGCCTGCCCGACGAGCGAAATAATCATTCACTTCCTGACTCGTCAGCTTCTCGAAAGCTGCTTCTACCAAAAAACTCTTGAACGGACCTGTAACTTGAGAGAGCAAATGAATATCGACTCACGGCACGGCCCAGAAGTCGCCAAAGCCCGCGATTTTGAGGCGCAGCGGCAACAGACCGGCGATGCGAGCGCTCAAGCCGGCTCGCCGGCGCACCCGTCCGAGGACCAGGTGGATTTTGAGCAGCAGCTCGATCGCTTCCGCCCGGTCGACCGAACGTCAGACGGCGCTTCCTCATCGGCCAATCCCGGGATTGGACCATCCTCGACTGCAACCAACGGGCCTCGCCCAAGTGAACGCTGCTCGGCTTCATCGTTTGTAGGCGCGCGCGCCCAGCTTGCCGCAACGCTGACTGGGGCGACGCTCGCGGCACTCAGGAACGAGATTGAACTTGCCGAGCAGCAATCGGCACCGTGGTCATCAGCGTCTGGGCCTGCAGACCGCGGCGTCGATCGCGAACGCATCTTCAACGACGTTGTTGGATCGTCGTATGTAGAGCTGAGACGGTTTCAGAACGCGGATGGCGATTGCAAGCCGCGCAGAGCAGCCGAGACCAGCGCAATATCGTATGTGCGTGACGCGGCGCGCGAACACTCCTCCGTTGGAGATCATCCGGAACGATATCCTATGACTCTGGCGCGTCAGGCTGGATGGCATATGCGCGGCAAGGTTGACTCTCCTTTTGTGTCTTTGATTGAGGACCCCTCCAAACTGTCCGCGTCGCGCGATCCGTGGGCCCGAGCAATCGCCAATAACGCGACGATGCTGCACACCTACACTATACCGAAGTCGGCGGTCTGGACCCCTGACCAGATCTTGAGCAGCATTGCGCTCGGGATGAATGTCGACGATCACGAGAACATAGATGCGGATGTGGACCTGATGTGCTCCCTGGGTAGAACACCCACCCGGGAGACCGAGCGCTTGTTTTTGGGCGGCGATCTGGAGGCCTATCGGACCGCCAAGCAAGAAAATCCGTTCAAGACTGAGAGCACTGACTAAATAGTCGATCGCCTTTCGCGTGCGGAGGTCGTGCGCATGTCGGGTTATGCCGAGAGCAGTTTATCGCATCTCGGAGAGGGTCGTCAGTTCGCCCATCACATCCGCCAGCCCGCTCCGTTGCATTTTGGACCATCGGCATCTCGGTGATATCGGCTCTTGGGCGAGCAACGGCGGCTGTGCCAGTCTGTCGATCAGGCTGCGTCTGTCCTCCTGGTCCGGCGCCCTACGAAACGCGAAGACCCAGGCGCTTACCGCAGACACTGCTGAACGAGAGCGCCATGGCGATGCACGTCATGATCACGAACGACCGCGGGTCATGTCCGGGCCGTTCGCAGAAAAGTGAGCTAAGCATCGAGACCCCAGCCCACTTTACTCCTCCCGGGACCCGAATTCCGCCGGGCGGCCCCAACCAGACGATTGCTTTCCTCCTCCGCTCCAAGCAGCGCACAGCTGCCCGTCAGTTCGTCGTCAGCTTGCTTGATTATCTAGTTCAGCACAGCTTAAGCAGCCTCGTGCTTACCACGAGGAACCGTACGCTGAAGGGACACGAGAATCGCCATGTATCATCGGATCAGCGACTCATCCACGCGCGCCAATCAAGCGGACCAGTTGAATCAATCGACGGACAGCCGTAACTTTGCGGAAACACTTGCCGATCTCGCGCTGCGAGAGGCCTCCTCACCAGGGGAATTGTCCGACAGAATGGGACTCTGCTGCAGCAGGCCAAACACCTCGGATGCAAACGTTCACAGCCCAAGCTCCTTCGACCTCAGCACATCCTCTCTCTCTTCCAGTTCCAGTCCATCCTCTCCCGCAAGGCCGATCCGCCCTCTGTTCGATTACAGGACCGCCGATTTGCCTGAGGCGAATGTCAACGGCATCTGCGTCGGTTTGGCCGCGGAGTGGCTCCGCAATCGTCACAGCAGTCCGTCATCGCGAATGCGTGCGCTGCGACCGGGTTCGGAAAACCACGCCTCTGCGGCAACGCGGCAGCAGCGCTATGAAGACCTCAAGGCACAATTGCGAAGCGACAGGGCACGAGGTTCGCACAATCTTCAAGCGAAAATCACGACGTTGCGGGAAGCAGGCCTGGAACCATCAGGACAACAGACGAGACATAGATTTAGCGCGTCCTCGCGCAACGCGCAGCTCGTAAACGAAGTCACTGAAAACGGTTCGATCTATTTGCTCAGCCTGCGTTTCGCCGGCGGCGACGCACACACAATCACAACGTCGACCTCGAATGGAATGACCACTCTCTTTGATCCTAACTATGGAGAATTTACCGTCCGATCAGGCCAGATAGGTGACTTGTTCAAAAGTCTCGCTGAACGTTACAGGAACCCCAATGGGCTCGTTATATCGACTGTCGTCACGCAAAAGATAGCCTAAGTAGCGATTCTGGATTGCCCACGGCGTGCGCCTCATGCAAGGCGCGGATACGCATTCGAGCCGGCTCCGGCCTCTTGTCGCATAGCAGGCAGCGCCTGCTATCCAAGCCACGAGACTTCAAATAGGCCCGTCCGAAGAAGGGGGGCCTCCGACTGCAAATGGGCTCGCTTCATCCCGGCGGCCCACTGTGGCCCAGCACGTGTCAGCAGCTCAGCTTGACGCGCTGACGCTGCGATACGCTCAAGGCACGCATCGCGGCGCCGCCAGATGCGCCTGCGCACGTTCCGCTACACGTCGATCACAGGTCCCCGGCCCGCGTAGCGCGACCCGCGGGCTGACACGGCTCACACGCCCTAGTTCAGCCGCGCTTGCCTCGCCAACGCGCACCTCTTCGAGCGAACAGCGGTCCCATGCGATCCTTCGCTACGGACCTTTATTGCCGACATTAGAAGGTTATTTCCCCACGCAGCGCTCGTAATGATCAGGCTCGCAACCTCGTTGAAGGTCAGCTTGTGTCCGGCCTGCCCTGCTGCCTGTCGAGGACGCGCCCGGGAGCTCGGGGGTATCGCCTCATTGTCCATTCGTCACTTGGATGTGTTCCATCGAAACAATCGATTTTTCCAATCTTGCCCGAAGGGCCCATAGTCACGCGTCCATTCGCAGCAGCGTTCAGGAGCGCCGTGTGACAATCGATTCTCCCTTCAGACCAGTTGCCGGCGAATGTGATCTTCGCGAACCCATGCTTGCGTCCGGAACGCGACCTTCCTTTGTTCAGATCGTGACATGCGGTTCAACAGCAACCTGGCTGCTGGCGGCAGCGGCAACGCGGATCGATTCACCGCGTGCGTCGCCGAACACACTCAAGAAAGATTGCCTTTCATGCGCACCACTTGCTGCGGCCATACGTCGGCCGCGCGACGCCTCGATCGACAAAATGCCTGCCAATTCAAGGCGCGCTCGACTTGCCCACGCGCAGATCGATTGTACGCCTCAGAGTGAGGATCATCGCTGCGTCAGGAGGCCTACAAGTTCGTAGGTATTGACGTAATCACCGCTCGAATGGGCTTGAACCGCACGTAACGTCAGATTGTAAGTTTTCTGACAAGTCGCGACGTTCTGTGTCGCGCCAACATTTCTGGCAGGTAGCAAGAATTGCGAATGTCTCAATGTCTCAAGGTCGCGCCGGCCGGCTCGGCCACGCTTGTCGAGCACTCCTCCCGAAGACGCCCTGTCGGTGTCACCGATGCACAGAGGGCAGGAACTGTCGGTGGGTTCGTTGCAGCCGGAACGCCGCGTACCGATCGAGATCAGGACGCGCAACCCTCTGCTCGCCCTCGCCGCGCGCAACCCCGCCCCAATTTTGAGATGCGATCAATCCGTCGCTGTTCGTGGCGAGAGACGACATCCGGCCGGCGACACCGCCTAACTAGGTGCGTGACGTTGCAGACCTGGGATCGCACTCGTCGCGCAACAACCGTGTTCGACGGGCTGCAGCACCGGCGATGTTGTAGGCGATCGGATGCCTGCACCGCTCGCGTTCGCCAGGCCGGATTGCCGGCTATCGAGAGAACTTGTCTTTAGCTCGAACGCGCATCGGTCGTTTCGTCTAGCGGCTTCCGACACATGGGCCAGCTGCGACACGTCACCTGCCTTCAAATGCGATACTTGCATTTGCCGTGACTTAGAGAGGCCACAAGGTCAACGGCATAGCAAGGCCGACTTCGGACTAAGGCAACTTGGGAGCTCCAAATGCCAACTTCTTGTCTCTGTTCAACTTCAACCCCGAACATTCTCTTTACATTGGTTTCGACCGCGCGCATTTGCGCCAAGGACACTTCTCCCAACAGATCGATGACCGGAAGCACTGCTGCCACTGGCGCGCAGAAGCGCGAGCGGTTCATCAAGGCGCATGATGCAGTGAATAATTTCGTCAGGCTTGCAGGCAATAGATGCACTTTGAGCATCGCCGACGACGCGTGCGGTCACGGGCACGCGGTCAGTTATCGGCCGGTAATGGATCGGGTGAGATTGATCTCGGCTCACTATGCCAGTCCTCGTGGTCGCCACTCGTCAACGCTCGTGCCGAAGCAGCCGTTGTTCAGATTCGCCCGAGATCGTGGTCAATCGTGACGCGCTCAGCTTGGAGGTGATGGACGAAAGGCAATCAAATGCGAATTCTCCTGGTCGACGACCATACGGATTTTGCGCGCGGAGTGAAGGAAGCGCTATTGAACCACGGTTTTGCGGTCGATCTGACGCGCACCCTGGACGAGGCGGCAGCCGCGCTCGATTGCGCTAGCTACGACGTTCTCCTGCTGGAGTTGGTTCTTCCAGACGGAGACGGCTTGAGCTGGCTGAAACATTTGCGGCGCGAGGGATGTTCGACGCCGGCCATGATGATGAGCAGCCTGAATGAGCTCGGCAGGCGGATTGCCGTTTTCAACGCTGGCGCTGACGATTTCCTGCCAAAGCCCGTGTCGACCGACGAACTCATCGCTCGCATGCGCGCTCTTTTGCGACGGGCAACCCAAATGACAGCCCCGCTCGTTACGTTCGGCAATCTCAATTTCGATCCAGTCGCCAGACAAGTCTCGGTTGGAGACCGCATCTTGAGAATTGCGCGCCGAGAAGTGTGTATACTTGAGCATTTGCTCAGTCGCGCTGGCCGTACCGTACCGCGATCCTCACTGGAAGACAGCCTATATGCCTTCGACGACCATGTCTCGACCAACGCGCTTGAGGTCGGAATCTACCGCTTGCGCTGCATTTTGAGCGAATCAGGTGCGACGCTAACCATCAAGACCGCGCGCGGCGTCGGTTACTCCCTTGCGCTGAGTAATGCCGCGTCAGCGGCGTAGCTCGCTCGAACATGAAAGCAAAGACAGCCTTGAAGGCCTTCTCTCGTCGTGACGCTGGACGCCGGATGATCGCCGTGCCGTACATCTCGTGCGCGGCTGCGCTACTGTTTCCATTGTGCGCTGCAGCTCAGACACAACGCGATGGCGTTCAGAGGGCGGCGCGCGCCACTGCTGATAGCCTCAACGGAACCCTCGATCTTGCCTCCTCTCAAGGTAAGACTATCCATCTTCCTGCGCCGGCGGCGAGCATCTTTGTTGCCGACCCGGCGATTGCCGACTATCAGGCGCCGTCGAACACGACCATCTTCGTGTTCGGAAAAAAGTCGGGGCGAACCAGCTTGTTTGCTTTGAACGACAATGGAGAAGCTTTAGCCGAGCTTCGTGTTGTTGTCAGGCAACCCGTCGAGGATCTCCGTGCCGCGCTCAAGGCCGAACTCGGGGACTATCCAATCCAAGTCAGCTATACCCCACGCGGCGCGATTCTGAGTGGGACGGCACCAAACGCCGATGTTGTTGATGCCGCCAAGAAGGTGACGGAGCAATTTCTCGGTGCGGGCGCACTGGTCGTGAATAAGGTTCAGGTTGCCGGCTCATTACAGGTCAATTTGAGCGTGCGCATCGCCGAAGTCTCGCGCAGCGCCATGAAGGAGCTCGGCGTTAACCTCTCCGTCTCAGGTCAAAACGGCACGTTCGTTTTTGGCTTTAGCCGCGGTGGACCTAGCAGTACCGCCGCGGCACGCGGCGGCGGCACGGCAAATATCGGATTCGGCGTCGGCGGCGCGAATATCAGCGCTGTTCTTGACGCGCTCGCCAGCGAACACCTCGCTTCGGTACTTGCCGAACCTAATCTTACCGCCATGTCCGGAGAGTCAGCAAGTTTCCTGGCAGGTGGCGAATTTCCCATTCCGGTCATGCAGGACAATCGGCAGGTCTCAGTCCAATTCCGTCAATTTGGCATCAGCCTGGAGTTCGTTCCGACCGTTCTCAGCAACAATCAGATCAATATCCACGTGAAGCCTGAAGTGAGCGAATTGTCGAAAGAAGGTGAGGTCAGCGTCAACGGAATCTCTGTGCCTGGTCTCTCCACGCGGCGTGCCAGTACCGTCGTCGAGCTTGCCAGTGGTCAAAGCTTTGCAATTGGAGGGCTCATCAGGCGCAATTTCAACACCGACATTGGTGCTTTTCCTTGGTTAGGCGATGTACCGATCTTAGGCGCGCTGTTTCGCTCATCGTCATTTCAGAAGCAGGAGACGGAGCTGGTCATAGTTGTCACGCCCTATATCGTGCGGCCAGCTTCGAATCCGGGCAAGATAAGCGCTCCCACCGGCCGTATCGGACCGCCCTCGGACGCCGGCCGCACTTTAACAAACACATTGGCAAGTTCGCCGCGAGGCCGCACCCCTCCCCCCATGGCAGCACCGGGCACGGCCGGCGGTGCGGGCTTCATCATCGAATGAGGACCGACAATGATCTTACGTCAGCTGTGCTGTTTGTTGGCTATTGGCGTAGCGGTAGGCGGATGCACAAATAGTGGTCCGAGCTCTTTCGGGCCACCCGAACAAGCGATCGAAGTGGAGCAGAAGACCAGCGTCTTGTCCCTAGGCAGCCTGCGTCGTGCCGAGAGGTATCGCCTGCGGGATTTCATTGCGAAGGCAAGTCGCGGTCGGCGGGATGCCCTCCATCTCGACGTCACTGGCTCACCCCGGCTCATTGCTCAAGTGGCGCATGAGGCCCGCGCAATGGGCGTTGCCCCTTATAATATTCGCTTGGCTGCCTCACCCGTCGATTTACCCGCCCATTTCGGTGTACGGATCGAGGCAATTATCTACGAAGCACGGCCTCCCGTTTGCCGGCCGATTTCGATCGTCGGCCCCTCAACTGACGATAATTCCTTTGACCCGACGCTGGGCTGCTCGGTCCGGAATAATCTCGGAGTCATGATCAACGATCCTGGCGACTTGCTGGGGAATAGTGCCGTCATGCCAACGCGTGGTGATCGTGCGGTGCGCCCCCTTACCGCTCGTGAGATCTCCACACCGGACAGCGGCAGCAGATCGGAAGGTGGAACTCATGACAGGGCTTCACCGGAATCCCCATGAGCGGATCACGAGCCCATACTCGTAGCATGACATGCAGTGTCGGCTCATGTTCTGGTCGCTAGGTTCGCGATAGGGACCAGCCACTTCTGTGATTACTACGCCGCTTTTCGATCAAATTGTGTATTTGACCAGGATACAGCGCATCAACCTTACGCGAAGTTACACCAGGCCGGCAGCAAAGACTGCCTTTGCGACCCGCTCAAAACACGCAATCGGAACGGCCCTCCCCATCGTCGCCTTTTGGATCAACTCACGCGCTAAAACATGGTCCTGGACAACAGTCAGATGCAGGGCCCGCGCCTCTTCAAGCAGCCGCGAAGCAAGTTCGCCCTCAGCGCGGCACACCAGCACTGGCACTCCGGTCTCGCCGCGAACGTAGCGCAGCCCGATCACCGTCGCGGGTCCCGTCAGTATCAATGTGGCTCGACGAATGCCGATCGGGGATTCGTTTGCCGCCTCGCGACGGATCCGGCGGTGTTCGCCCTTGATCTGCGGATTGCCCTGCTGTTCCTTGGATTCGCGCTTCGCTTCGCTCTCCGTCATGCGCATGTCGCGCAAAAATAGCCAGCGCTGAATGAGCAGATCAGCCAAGCCGCCGATCAGAAAAGCCCCGGCCGCAATCTCGATCAGGACTTTGAGCTCTTGGAAGACGAAGCCGAAACATCCCATTCCGCAGACAGGCAAGTATACCAACGCCTTCCAGCTTGCGATCACAGTAAGAAGAAGGATTGCGCCCAGGCTGAGCACCTTGATCAGCGACTTACCAAGCTCTACAAGCGATCGCTGAGAGAAAAGCCGCTTCAACCCTTTGATGGGATCCAATTTCTCAAGGCTTGGTTTGAGCGGCTCGACAGAAAATGTCGGTCCACCAGTGGCCAGGACACTGGCCAGAACGGCTGCGGCCGCGGCCGCCCCAATAATTGGGGCGACGGCTGCCATACAGAGTTCGATCAATCCGATCAGCGCCTGCGCGACCGCGTCGTTGAAGGGCTGCGCCTGTACCTTGTCGACGAGCCGCACCGCTTCATGCCATCCATCTTTGATCGAGCCCGCTCTGAGGCATAGACAGCCGAAACCGGCGCAAATGCTGAGCGCGGTCACGAAGTCGCCGCTGCGCGCGAGCTGGCCTTTCTTACGGGCGTCACGTAGCTTCTTGGCAGTTGGTGGAAGCTTCTTCTCCTCGCTCGAATCGTTCATTTCAAGAACTTCTCGAGCCACTCCAGCACACCGTTGAACTGGGTGATCTCCGCTCCCATGTATTCGATGAGGTAGACGGTGTAGCTGACCATGATGACGCCAAACGCGGCGTTCTTGATGGTCGGGGAAAGGTCGTTCAGCTTGATTTGCGGGGCAAAGCGCCCGAGCAACATGAGCGATGCCTCAATCAGGAGCAGCAGAGCCAGCACAGGCCCCGAGACCAGCAGGGTCGTACGCATGATATGATCGAGAAGCGCTACGAATTCCATTGCCCCTTGCTGGGTGAGGGGTGGTAGTAGCCGATCCACGGGCCAGATCAGATAGCTGCCGTAGAGGCACCTGACCATCGTCTGCAGACCTCCAGATAGAACGAAAATCGTAACTGCAGCAGTCCCGAGAAAAAGACCTGTCGCCGAGGCTTGGCTGTGTGTCGCAGGATCGTCCACCTGGCTCGAAATACCGCGCTGGGTGTCGATGATGTCACCAACTGCCTGAATGCTCCATAGTGGTATACTGAGCAGGATGCCGAACAGCAGGCCGATGAATATCTCCTTGAGACCGAGCAGCGCGACTGCGACCATACGAGTGCCCGGATCTAGCATCTGCAGGCTGTCCCTGATATGAGCCAAGCATGGCAGCCCAAGCGCGATCGTCAAGCTTCCGCGGATCATCCCGCTAATGTGCGGCCGCGTGAACACGGGATGCACCAACATAATGCCGAGGGCCCGGGCTGCACCAAGACCTGCTGCAATAATGAACTCGGTACCAGTCTGGATCAGAATCTGCGTCTCGGTGAAGGACACATTATGCATTTGAAGTCTGTTGATCGTTCGCCTCGGCCAATCGAACCAGCCACGCTCGCCGCGCCATGATGTTAGAATTCAAGAAGGTCGCAGATAATCCGTCCGTTTCGCTCCAGACCCTGCAAGATGACGCGCCCATGATGTGAAAGGCAGATCACTTCGGCCCCAACTGCCTCCCATGGCTTCCCCCGCGACGAGACATGGCCAGTTTCAAGGATAGCACCAGCCGCCCTCAGGCCCTGCAGGGCCGACAAACCAGGCTCTATTGACCTCTCACGCCGAACGCATCGTTCGAGCGTCTGCCAACCGTCGTAGCCTTCATCGATCTTGACGCCTCGCTTTCCGGTCTCGAGCAGCACTCTTTCGAAGGCGACATCGTTAAGGCCGCTTGCGATCGAAGTAGCGGTCTTCTGCTCATGCTACTGAGGCTCGCTTTCGATAAGCTGACGGACAATCTCCTCGTGATTCACACGAGCGATGGCGATGGCGGCCCTGTGCCGGACACTCACTCTTTCGTTCCACTTTTTAATACCTCGTGAGAGTTGGGAACTCCGCGAAGATCTGCTGGGCTTGTTCGATAAGTGGCGCGCTCAGCACCGGAGAAAACAAAACAAGCACGGCGACAACAACAAGGAGTTTGACGGTAAGCGGCAAGGTTTGATCCTGCAGCTGCGTTGCCGCCTGGATGATGCCGATGCCCAATCCGACGACGAGAGCCGCAATGAGCGGCGGTAGAACCCAAATCATGAAGAGGACGAGCGATCGGCTCAGGTGAGTGAGAATACTGGCCTCATCCATCTTAACCTCCCCGCGTTGCGTAACTTAAGACTAATCCGTGCATGAGCCGCGACCAGCCGTCGATCGTAACGAACAGAAAGAGCTTGAAAGGGACGGAAATCAGCGTTGGTGAAACCATCGACATTCCCATTGCCATCAAGATCGTCGTTACGATCAGGTCGATCGTGATGAATGGAAGATAGAGAAGGAAGCCGATTTCAAAGGCGCGCTTGAGTTCCGATATCAGAAAGGACGGTATCAGAATCACAAAATCATCGGCCGTTGTGTTGCTGCGCATTTCCTCCGACCAGACATGTTCTGTCGACGAGAGGAAGAACGAACGCTGCTCCTCATTGGTGGACTTCTTGAGATGGGCGCGCAGCGGCTCGCTCCCTTCCTTGGCAGCGGTCACCCAATCATCGAACGTTTGATATCGAAGTTGCGGTTCGGTCAGACGATTGTAGGTCTGCTCAAATACTGGAGCGCCAATGAAGACGGTAAGGATCAATGCAGCGCCATACAGAACGATGTTCGGGGGTATCGACTGTGTCCCGAGCGCGTTACGGACCAGGAAGAGAACAACGGAAACCTTGATGAAGGCGGTCGTTGTGACCACCGCGAACGCAAGCAGGCCAAGGCCGACCGTCACCGCGAGAAGCGCAACGATGCTTGGTTGAATGTCACTCATTGACCGCCAACCTGTCGCGTAACCTGACGGCCAGCTCCTCACCGACACGCACGATGTCGCCGCGGCCGATCAATCGACCGTTCGCAAGAATGTCGACCGGACCATCAAGCGGTCGCCCGAGGTCGAACACATACCCTTCGTTGACGTTTCGCAACGTACCTAACGGTATAGGCCAGCGACCGCATTCGAACACAAGCGTGATCTCAATATTGTCGATGTCGGCTTCCGATGGCGGAACCAGCTGCTGCGCTTGAGGTCGTGGCGTCATATGGGCACACTCTAGAGGATGGGGTGGCAGGCGGAACGGCCCCTGTAGGACCAGTCTGGCACCGGCCACCTGAGCCGGAGCCCATAGCTTGTCCGCATTGAGGATGACTATGTGCTGAGCGAAGGGAATGATGTCCGGCAGTAGCGCGTCGCCACCCTGTGCTTGACGAAGGAGTGCGATGCTCACACGAAGCGAGCCGATTTCTATCGCGACCGTGACAGGAAACTCCGGAGAAAGCTTAGGCATTTCCAGCGGCAGTTGGCCAAGCAGCTGGGCTAAGATCCCGAATGCAGGGGGAACCCGACGATCGAGAGGCGAGAACAGGAATAGGCGCGCCTTGTCAGTGAGCGGTCCGTAGGCAGTGTCGAATTCTAGATAAGGCCCTTCTGTCCGTGCTTCGTCGATGCGGACAAGTTGTAAATCTCGCGCGAACAAGGCCTCTAGTCGCGTGAGCCACGATTCAAGCGCAAGCTCGAGAAGGAGCGAACGGGTTGGGTCGGAAGGTAGAGTAAGGCCTTGCTGCACCGTCGAAATCAGTGCCTCGGCAAGCCGACACGGCAAAGACAAGATCGCCATGTCGTCCCCGACGCGAACTACGCAGTCAAGCATCGAGACGGCCGATGGCTCTGCATGCCAGACAAGCCGGCTCATGCGCACGAACAGGGGATTGTCGCCAAGGCGGCTCTGAAGAACCACGCGCGGCGCGGCGACCTCATTGACCCACGAGACGACCTCGTGGGTCAGCGTTAGCGGTGGTTCGAATGGTAACGGTTCGCCCCGAGTATTTGCCGACCCCATTTGTATAGAACCGCGAGCTCGCGCCGAGATCAGTGAATCAGCCATTAGATCGAATCGCCGACCGCCCGCCCAGACGAGCCGCACTGATAGCGAAGCAAAACCTCGTCGTCGGCCTCGATTTCGGCGGCGGACTCCAAACGAGCATTGGTTGTACTGTGAACATCAGATTCAATCTGTTCCCATTTACGGCGCGCTGCCAAACGCCTGGTCCACAGAGCCCGCGCGTCCGCCACTTCCGTCTCGGCCTGCTCTCGAGCGACGCAGGCCTCCTCAAGCGCCTGACGTGCCGATGCGATGCCGGCTGCGAGCCGTTCAATGACGAGATGGCGGCGACGATCGAGTTCTGTGACGGACATCGCTTCGATGGATGACAGCTGCAGATAAAGTTCGGCTTCGACGCTTGCGCGATGTTTCTCGGCGCTTGCAAGCGTCTCGGAAGCTCGCTTCACCCTTTCATCGGCGATGCGGCGCTTGCCCTCCATGTTGGACAATTCCCGAAGCGCACTTCGCTCCCTCATGTCCTTCACGAGCCGCGATTTTGCGGCTTCGACGAGATTCAGGCGGTCAGACGCGACATCCACGTGACGGCCTCCTCAAAACTGGACGGTTCATGTTGGCCCTGGCGCAGGAATGCCCGCAGCTCCTCGATTGAGCCGATTGCCCGGTCCGTTAGCGGATCGCTACCCGGCTTGTACTCACCTACCTTGATCAGGAACTCCGCCTCATTGTAGCGCGAGAGCAGATCGCGGAAGAGGGATGCCGCCCTGCGATGTGGCGCCGAGACGACCGCATCCATGACGCGACTTCGGCTCGACAACACGTCAATGGCGGGAAAATGCTCTCGCGCCGCAAGCGCGCGCGACAGAATGATATGACCATCGAGAATACCGCGCGTCTCTTCGGCGATTGGATCGCCTGTACCGTCACCTTCGACAAGCACGGTATAGAAAGCCGTGATCGAGCCGCGCTCGCCCATACCGGCGCGCTCCAACAGACCGGGCAGTAGCGCAAATACCGAGGGAGGAAAGCCGCGTCTCGTGGGAGGTTCGCCCGCGGCAAGCCCGATTTCGCGCATCGCGCGGCTAAAGCGCGTCAATGAATCCATCATCAAAACGACGCGCAGTCCTTGATCACGAAAATACTCGGCGAGTGCCGTCGCCGTATGGGCGCATTGCGCGCGCTCCATCGGCGAACGGTCGGACGTCTCAACGACAACGATCGTGCGACCGAGCGCCTCTCCAATGTGACGCTCGATGAATTCACGTACCTCACGTCCACGCTCGCCTATTAGCGCGACCACCGTGACGTCGGCGGCAGCTCCCTTTACAATTTGCGACATCAGCGTCGACTTGCCGCAACCGGCGTCTCCATAGATTCCGATTCGCTGGCCTTCCCCACACGTCAGAAGTCCATCCAGCACGCGGATGCCGAGCGGAAACGGCTGCTCGATACCGCGCCGCGTCATTGGATTGGGCGCCGCGCCGCGCAGCGGGCGAGTGTGCGCTGCCTTTACCGTGCCCTTGCCGTCGAGTGGCCGGCCAAAGCTATCGATCACGCGGCCGAGCAAATCGGGACCGACCGATACTTCCTGCATTCGCCCGGTCGGAACCACCTCCGCACGGCTAGATAAACCCACCATGTCGCCGATTGGCGTGAGTAACACGCCGTCCGGAAGCAGCCCGATCACCTCGGCCTCAAGCGACCATCCCGTACCATGATCCTGCAACACGCAAATCTCTCCAACGCGAGCCCCTGGTAGCACGGCGTGAAGCAACGTGCCGATTGCCCGTTTGACTCGTCCGCGCACAGCACGCGTATCGATCTGCATTGCCGCAGATCGCAAAGACGATAACGCAGCGTGGACGGATTTTTCTCCAGCTGCACCGTGGTCGCTTGATCGCGGCACGGTCACGGTTCGCCCATCCAAGAAGACGAGCCAAGTTCGAGACGCAAAGTACGCAGCTGCGCGGCAAGCCCCACATCGACATTGCCAAACTCGGTCCACAAAACGCACTGGTCCGGCGTCAGCGCCGGATCCGGATCAATTCTGATTTTGGGCCGTCCATCCGTTCCATCAAACGCTGCGAACTCACGGGTCAGTGCATCGGCATTCAATGGAGACACGTGAAGACATACTTCGGCACCGCCACAGCTTCGTTCGATGGCATGACGAACGGTCCTGATCAGCATCTCCCCCGGATCGAAGGAGCCTAGCAAATCGCTCAAGATCTCAATGACGAGCTGTGGCAACTCCCGTTCCAGAACCGCCTTTCGCCGCGCCAACTCAGAAGCTGCGCGGGCGACGATCCGCGCCATTTCGTCCGAGCCTGCCTTCATGCCCTCGGCGTGGCCACGCATACGCTCGCGCTGATAGACTTTGCTCGCCCAGCTGCGAACCTGCTGTAGATACCGCTCCGCCAGTGCGCGCGTCCGTATTGCATCATACCATATTCCGAGTTCAGCGGCCGGTATGAGTGGACCAAGCGGACGTATCTGGGGCGCTTCTGGCAACGCTGGGTCAGTGACAATCATGCCGCTGGTGTCTCCGTCGCCAGGTGCTGCATCACCAAAGACAGCAATTGGCTTGCGGCGATGTGGTGTTCGCTGGCAGGGGTCTCCGCGGAGGACCCTACAGGTAGGCGGAGAAGCACGCGGGCGCGGTCGAGCTCTGACGCATCTTCGAGCCAAGCGCCAAGACAGGCATATCCATCATGTTCAATCTGCCGCGAAAGTTGCTCAGGATCGACTATCGGTGTGGTCGCGACGGCGCTGGATAAGTGTCGGATGCCGAAGGCATGTGCTTCAGCTCCGATGTGTCCGACCAGAATCGTGAGATCGCGCTTTGATACCAGCTTCAGGACTGAACGTGCATGCCAGATGCTGCCAGTGAGCAAGGCCACCCGACGCGGATCGTGCCCGACTAGAATGTCCCTCCCCCAGCTACCTCCTTTCGCGGAAAGTTCGCTGCCTAGCAGCAATTCGGCCAATCTTTTCTGCAGCCTGTAAGAATTCTGCAACTTCAGCACTGTTGGAGCCGACAGCAGCGCATCAAGATGTGCGGCAAAACGGCTCGGATGGATCAAGACAGCAAGCTCGCGCAGGCGATCGGAATGCGGGTCGAGTGAATGATTTGGTTCGGCGGACGTCGATACCGACACTGCATTTTACCTATCTCACGTCGGAGGTTAGCTTTTTGCCGACGGCTTGGACCACCGGTATACTCGAAGCTCCACCGAGATTTGTCAGTTTGCGCAATGATTGACCGAGCTGGCGCGCACGTGTGCTCAGCAGCACGTAAGCCACAATGCCGAACCCTGCGCCCACGCCTCCGACACCGATGGCAAGCATGGAGGGCGCTGACAAGAACTTGGCCGGCTGGGCCGAAGTCGCGGCAGGCGCAGGCGACAGCTCATGCTGAGCCCGCTCGACTGGCACGAACACAACTGCGACCTTGTCGTAGGAGAGCCCTTCGATGCTGTTGGCCACGAGCATCTTGATTTGCGGCAGCAAAGCCGAGAGCTTCGCATCGGAGCTGTGACGAATGAAGACTGACGCCGAGGATGGTGTCGAATCCTGTCGCAGAAGATCATTCTTCGGCAGAACAACATGGACACGGGCGGAGAGCACCCCATCGATATCGTTGATCGTGCGCGACAATTCTTCGCTTAAGGCGTAGACGTAACGGGCACGTTCCTCAACCGGAGAGGCGACCAAGCCCGATCCCTTGAACACTTCACCGAGATTCTTGTAAGGCTGCCTCGGCAACCCCTGCTCGTTCAGCATCTCGATCGAAAAGGCGAGCTGCTTTTCTTCGACTTGAATCGTGCTCGTCCCATCCTTAGCGACAACACGGACAGCGTCGACGCCTTTGCTAAGGAGAAGCGCCAGCATCTCGTTGGCTTCGCGCTCCTGGACTTTAGTGTAGAGATCGGCCTTGCAGCCGGCCAGCAAAAGCACAAGCGGCAGCGCGAGGAAAACATGAAACCAGCTTCCCGCCGGCACGTTGCGACCAACCTCTCTTTGCATCGAAACAGCCATCGAGGTCGCTCAGCCCGACGATAGCAGCTTGTTCAAGGATGAACTCACTGTGCCGGCACTCTTGGAGATAAGCGAAACCTGAATGACGCTGTTGTAAACATCCCGCAAATTCGACAGCATCACTTCGAAATTATCCACGCCTTCCGGCTTTCCGATGGAATGAACCTGCATTTCGTGCGACCGCATGACGGGCTGCGCGGCCGGCCCAAGCTGGAGACTTTTCGCAGGAATAGGCTCGCCGCCGATCACCGAAGGGATTGCACCCGAGGGAAATGGTTTGCCCTGGTGCAAGACAGATAGATTCTGAAGAATACGATCGCCGACTGGATTTGCCGGCGCGACGGCACGCTGAAGTTCCACGGCTTGTGGAGCCAAGGCGCCATCGGTCACGGAAGAGGCGATATCTTGATGCAAGGCGACGTGTGCAAGTTTCTGCTGGAACTCGGCCTGCGTCGATGAACAGCCCCTGGAGAGGCATTCGACAAGGCCGGCGGAGATCGGAGTGACGCCAAACATGAAATCATAGCTCTCACGTGATGCGATTAGCCGCTTGTTATCTGGATCGGCACAGCACCCTAGACAAGAGAGCTGACGAAAAGCTGACGAGCATCGCCAAGATCGTCATCTAAAGATCACGCTTGGTCTCCAGTTTGGACGAAATTTTCGATTTCCAATTTTGGGCGAGTTTCGATGGCTGTTCTCAAGCGCAAATTCCAAGCACACCCACCCGAGCCACGAGGCTAAACATCTTGAAGACCATGCTATACGTTTGGGTTTTTGTTTCGCTGGGTATCGTTAGGGCGCTCGGCGCTGACCTACCGCTGCCATCGACACCTTATAGCTATACAGTCCTGGATCAGGACCTCGCTGCCGCGCTCCAGGAATTCGGCAACAACTTGAATATTCGGGTCAACGTGAGCGCCGAGGTGAAGGGGAGAATTCGGGGGCGGATGCCGGATCTCACTCCGAGAGCGTTTCTCGACCATTTGACCAATCTCTACAATCTTCAGTGGTACTATGATGGATTGGTGCTGTACGTATCTGACGCGCGCGAGGTGCAAAGCCGCCTGCTCGCCTTGAATCCGATCACTTTCGATGCATTCAGGGCGGCGCTCGATGCACTTAAGATCTCTGACGAGCGCTATATCCTGAAAGCTGCACCGGGAGATGGCCTCGTCCTCGCGTCTGGTCCACCTCGCTTTGTCGCGCTCGTGGACCAGACGCTCAAAGCCCTGGTGGCGGAGGCAGAGGCGCGGCGGAGCCCGATCGTCGAAAAGCCTTCGCACGAGACGGTTCTAATGCTGTTTCGCGGATCCTCAAGCGTGGTGGTTCGTGATGGACGACCAGAGGCCCCTATGTCACCCACCGGGCCGCATCAAGGTGGCGTCGTCCACGCACCGGGCCCAGATCACTGATGACAAGAGGTGGCCTAGGAGAAAATTCAATGCCGCTCTGCATGCTTTGTCAGCTTTTCGAAAGCTGATCCTGCCAGCATGAGAGCCTGCACGAGCGCCACGATAGACGTCGAGATGGCAGACGATCGAACCGGAAAGGCTGGGAGCATCATTCTTGACGGCAAGTTGAGTTTAGCTCCCCGCGCGCTCCGCCGAACAACTCTCCCAACCTCGAGCCGGTCTGTGATCTGAAAGGTGGAACAGGATGGACTTTACCTCAATAAGCCGAACAGACGCGAGCCCGGGGCCAAATTCCTCATCGTGCCAATATCCGAGCGACTTTGAACACGAACTGTTAGCGCTGCATGAAGCCGCCGATGTCAGCCAGGACCTGATTTGGCGGGAGCTCGAGGCCGGATCTTGGCACGCCGAACCATCATCAGGCGCCGGCATCCGCTCGAACTCCCAACAGCCGATTGCGCACTCCCTCGCGAGCGGCTGCGATCGCGGCAAGGATCGAGTTTGGCAGGAGCTTGAACCCGGGCCAATGCGGCGCCGGCCGCCTCAAGCCGGACCATCGCAAGCCGAGCCGTCGCCGCGCGCCGGTGATGCGCCGCCAGAACTTGGAGATTTTGTCCTGAGGGACGGACGTCGCGCCGAGGACTACTGGGTCTTCACTGGCCAAACCGCCACGCGATCCCAGATCGACATGCTAGGAAGCGGCCTTGTCATGCCGAGCAAGGCCTTGCCGGTGACGACTTTCACTGTCCTGGGTGTACCTCACACAGCTGAATGGCGAGAAGATGGGGTGATTCGTCTTACACCATCACTGGACCCTGGCTTTTGGCCTCGAGAGTCGAGCGAAGGTCCGCCGGGCGGCCAAACGTAGATGATAAGGAATAAACGCTGAAGCATTTCAGCTTGGTCGCGCTCGAGGCCACCGTCGACCTCCACTCAACATGCTCGACGATGGCAATAATATCGTGGGATTGCACCGGCAAACAGTATCTGGTCGCATGACTTCGCCGCGGCAATGGAGCAGATGCAGATAGCCTTGTGGCGGAGACGCAGGCGTCGCAACGCGATTAAGTCCGGCATGGGATGTCGGCGGTCCGAGCTTGTCGCGCAAATCGCCGAACGCGACCAATACAGGATAGCACCCGCGAGTTCTTGATTCCGCCAATGTGCCGCGTCAGGACACGATCAAGCATGACGAGACTAAGGTACGTATTGTGCGCCATAGCCGTCGGCTACTTCTCTTTCATTGGCTCGTTGCGAATTCTTCTGAGAGCCGTCAGGTTCTCGAAAGCTAATCCCTCCTATCATAACAGCGTGAATAGCTAGACGGCGATGTGCCGATAGATTGTAGCGGAACCAAGCGCCCGGGACCCGCTGAGCAACCGCAAGGACTCTTGGACTCCGCCTATCGATCTTCTTGTTCGTTGTCCGGCGCGATTTCCCGCTGCGCCATCGACCGGCTTGTGGTGCAATCTCACATCAGAGGAAGTATAATGTCAGTCAACAACCTACCGCTAACCGCTTGCTCAACGGGGACTTTGTCCGGGCTTGCTCCGGGCCTCCCGTCAGCCGGGGAGCTTTCAAGCTTCGAGGCGATTCTGGCCGGTTGCTCCTTGAAAGATAAGACGGGCGATCACTCCGTACCGCAGGATACGGAGGCGGCAGACTCAGCCAAGCAACTGGCGGAGGAGCTCACGCAGGAAACGCGAAATATCTTGCCGCCAGACCTCAAGGCGGCATTGGATGCACTTGGGCAAGCTCCAGAGCCCACCCCTGCTGCTGCGGGCAGCGTTGGAATTGCGGCGGCGCCAGTACCCAGCTCAAGGATTACATGGAACAGCGGCACCCTGACCGATACCGAGTTGCAGATTGTGTCGGTGCTGAACCGTCACAAAGACAAGTGCCCGCTCGATTGGAAATCCCTTGGAGACCTGGCCAATGATCCCTCCACACCGCCGGATCTCAAGGCGGCGATCGAAGCACTGCAGCAGGACCCGGAACTCTTTTATGCGATAGGATCGCAAGGCGACGGCCGCTGCGGTGGCAAGATCAAGGCAGATGACCTCTCCAGCTTCTCCGATCATCACGCACAGGTTGCCACATTCCAGGACCAGCAGGCGCGACGCTACGAGCACAACTACATTCCATCCGACGGCACCGGAAGCGGTCAGCCATCGGTTATGAGCGAAAACGATGCGTTGCGCGAACTCTATCGGTATTCGGATAACCTGCCCAAGAACCTGAGCCTTGCGGATTTCAAGCAGATCGTCGACGGCGAGGCCAAAACCGGCAAATGTCCGCCGCAGGTTGTCGCAGCCGCGCAATACTTCCTCGATCATCCCAACGAATGGAAACAGTTGTATGGTGGCTCGATAGATAAAGTCCACAAGGAGGACTTCCTGCAGGTTGCTTCATCGTCGATGAACCTCTCGCAGACCGAGCTGGATACGCTGAACACGATCAGCAAGAATCAAGCAGCTTTCTTCGGAAAGGGCGACCTGACGCGGGACAAGCTCGCCAGCATGGTCGATGACAAGAGCCTGGCTCCCGAGGTACGACAGGCGGCCTCACAGCTGCTGTCGGATCCTCTGTTGTTCGGGCTCCTGAACAATTCGATCACAGGCTACAAGACCCACCATAAGGTCTTTGACTTCGGCGGCGGTCATACGGTCGATTCCGGCAACATCAGCAATAACGACTTCACCCACTTCTTCAGCAACATGTCGGCTGCCAACCGCACGCCGCATCACTTGAAGACGCATGTCGCCAAAACGGCTGCCGATCAGTCCGCTGTCGCAGACATGATGATTGGCGTGGAGGATCAGCCCGATATCAAGTCTCCCAAGAAGAACGGGGGCGCCTTCATGCACGTGCTTGACGATGTGCTCAAGGTGGGCTCGAAGGTGATCGACTGGGCCGCAACGGCGGTTGGTGTACTTGGCGTCATTCCAGGCTTGGGTGAATTGGCCGATCTGGCGTCAATGGTGCTCGAGAGCGAGGCGCAAGCAGCCAATCTTCTGCACACAGCCATCACGGGCGGCAACTTGAAACAAGCGCTGGAAGAAGCCGGCCTCAGTCTTGCGGCTCAGGCGGTGGGCTGTATAGCCGGCCCTGAGGTCAAACTGGCCATGCGCGAAGGCTTGGTGAAACAGGCCATTCAAGAAGCGGCGACAGCCGGCATCAACCTGCCGGTTTCGATGGCGCAGTCCTACGCGGAAAATTATTTGAACGACCTGAAGGCTCGCATCGAGTCCGAGCGGACGCAAGCCGGCAGTGTTTACAGCTAGTCGGAGCGGCACACCGTCGTCTCGAATGATGGCAAGATCATAATCTAGGCGAGCTTGCGTGGTCTTCGCGCAGTCGGGTCCCCTGCCGATCAGCAGGCCCTGCAAGCTTGCCGGCGAATTCGCGACCGCGAGGTCCAGCACTCGTTTCATCGGTTCCCGCCTCGCAATCTGTCTTTCGGCGCACCGACACACGACCAACGTCAAGTCGGCCCGTCGTTGCCGAACCTTAATCGCGCGCCATCCGGCTCTCGTCAGCAACTCTGAAGTTGTCGAGACCGCAATCACCGGCGGAAGACGCGGATGGAGATCGAATGCCACGGTTACAATGTGAGATGGAGAGCCCGTTCTGCAGTTCGTGCAGACCGGGAACAGGCCGGAGACTGCCTCACGAGAGTCGGCGCCGGCTCGACACCACGCGAAATCGGACTGATCGCGATCGTCGTGAAGAGCGACGATTTGTCATTGGCTCGCTCCATTTTTTTGATTCGTCAGCTTGTCGAAAGCTAATGCTTCCACAATGAGGTCAGCAGAGAGAGTTGCCTCCACTGGCTTAACTGGAACGAGATAGGAGAACCCGATGCGGATTACGAACGCACGCGGCGGTGGGCACGTTGATACCGACGTGCATGCGAATCGTGGCGGCAAAGACCGTGCACGGGCGGATGGCAATCATCGCCAATCGCCGGGTGCAGGTAGCCCGGTCGATAGCGTGGCCAATCCAGCCGATAACTCGCAGGATGCGGCAATGCGTCAAGCGTTTAACGTCGCCCTCGGCTCCATCGCCACCCAAATGTTAGGTAGTCAGATGAGCCGTTTTGACGATGTAATGGCTGAGACTGCCGAGGATTCCTGACGTCGAGCGTTGCGGCGTCAGCGAAGAGGAGCCGCAAATGGCGGTAACACCCTACAAATAGGAGAAACAATATGCCTAACGTTGGTGCGTCTCATACCTCGACTGCAGGTGGGGCAGCTGGCACTATCACTTCTGCGGCTGGTTCCGCGGCTGCTGAAGCCGCAGGAGAAGCGGCCTTCAATCGGCAACTCGCGGCCCTGACCGCCACCAGCACCAAGGCTGCGGAGAGGGACGTGGAAGTGCGCGTCGTTTCAACTGAGCTTTCAACCGTCAAGAAGGTCGCCGACGAGCGGGTTCAGTAATAGTTGAAGTGGGACGACGCCGTCGTCCCACTTTTCCCAGGTGCGCAATCTGCGAACTCGGGTTGAGTCGTACGGCGTTGCCGTGCGGCTCTGTTCGCTGTTCAGGAGGCCGGCCGTGAATGAACAGAATCGCCCCCGTTTCGAAGTGCTGTCGGGACCGTATTGCGGACTTACGGGCACAGCAGAGGCCGGACCAACCCTGATTGGCAGCGGCCTCGATGCGGATTTTGTATTTGTCGAGCAAGGTCTCGAACGGCATCACCTGCGCGTCACTCCACATTGCAATGCCATCGAGATCGAGGCTCTTGCCAACGAAATCCGGGTTGATGGAGGTGAGAACATTGCACCGAACGAGCGCGTTGTTGTCCCTCTTCCCGCCGTCATTCACGCCGGCGCGATGTCCATTCGTTGGTTGATAGAAGACTCTCAACCGGTCCGCCGTACCGACCGCTGGCGTGTGTCGATCGTCGCGCTCGCCTTGGTCCTGCTCAGCTCCATTACGGCCGGCACAATCTCAAGACTTTTCGTTCGTACCGACAGCGCTGCGTCACCCAGCTCCGCCTCCTCCCCTGCCGCGGCAGTTGCGGCACGATCGGCGCTTAACGCAGCTGATGCTCCGACCACGGTTGCAGCGGCCGAACGGCTGCAAGAGGAAGTTGATAGAGCGGGCCTTCTCAACATCAAAGTGGGTTCTGGGACGGGCGTTGTCACCGCCAATGGCACCCTTGCGCCCGCCTCTCTTGCGAAATGGGAGGAAGTCCAGAAATGGTTCGATCGCCAGAGCAATGGCGCTTATACGCTTGTCAATGCAGTAGCCGTCAGGGAGGAAAAGACGCCGTCGTCCATTGCTGTCCAAGCTGTTTGGCGCGGAAGCGACCCTTATCTCGTCATTTCTGGTCAAAAGTATTTCGTCGGCGCGCTGTTGAATAATGGATGGACAGTCAATGGGATCGAAGAAGGGCGTGTGCTGCTGAGCCGGAATGGCCAAGTTGCTATTCTGCCTTATTAACGTTGCAGCCCCATAGATAAGGAAACTGTCATGACGAGGCTGCCCAACCATTCTATCGAGCCTGGCGCCTCCTTTCGCCCGCCCAATGTCGACGATCATGGACCTTCCATTACCCCGCTCATTCCTCGAGCAAAGAGCCTCGAGATCGCAAACACGGATGGGAATGGAGGCACGAGCCGCTCGTCGGCTTTTGGGGATTCCTACACACGAGAGCTCCCTGCTGAAGCTACGATCGAGAGCGAACTAGCGCTCGACCCGATCGATCCAGTTTCGCGCATCAATCCTAGCGGTACCCCCGCTCAGCTCGGTGAGGTCGCGCGTAGCGCGGAACTGACTTGCCTCAATGGCCCCACTCTCGCTGGCAACCTGCTCGCCTTCGTCACGCCCCGCCTACGTCATTGCGATGTTTTGCGCCCAGAGAAACACGGCCCTCTTCTCGAACGTTTGGCCGATGCGCTATCGAACGCGCCAGAGGATGCGGCCTCACGCGAGGGGATAGCCGTTCTGCAGCTGGAGCTGCGAAGGTTGATCCTGCTCCGCCAGAATAACAACGGCTTGATCAAAGGTTAGCAATGTCCAATTCGGATGGACTGCAACAGCTTCCACCTGGTCGACCGCCAAACGTTCCAAAACCCGGTGAGGCCGTGCTGATCTCCGGGCCGGAGCGTGATTTACTCTGCGCACTTGCCTATGTCCATCTTGCGTGTGGGCAGAGTGCACAGAGCTTAGCCTTGTTGCGCATCGTCGCTCACGAACATTCTCGGGATATCGACCTGCTACGCATGCTGGCCTACGCTCTCATCTCGGAGCGACGGGGTCACGAGGCACTGGCCGTTTTGGACAGGCTTGACACACTTGACGACCAGCCGTCTTCGCGACTGCCTTTGATGCTATTGCGCAGTCACGCCCTGCGTCAGGCTGGCCGCATGGCTGAGGCGCAATCCACCTTCAAACGCTATGTCTCGTTGCGGGCCAGCAGAGCTCCAATCAAACAACAATAAGGCTCATCATGGCCAACGTCTTACGCAGTCTCATCATGCGCGCGCCGGCACACCCGGATTTGATGGTCGCGTTGATGCTTCTTCTGGCGATCGGAATGATGATCATGCCGATCCCCATCGTCGTGATCGACATGTTGATCGGCTTCAACCTGGGCTTTGCCATACTGCTGCTCATGGTCGCGCTGTATCTCAACACCCCACTTGACTTCTCGTCCCTGCCGGGCGTCATCCTGATCTCAACCGTCTTTCGCTTGGCTCTCACCGTCGCAACGACGCGGCTGATTCTCGCTGAGGGCGACGCCGGCAGCATCATCCAGACGTTCGGCGATTTCGTCATATCAGGCAACATCGCGGTCGGAATCGTCATATTCCTAATCGTGACCATGGTGCAGTTCATGGTTCTTGCCAAAGGTGCCGAACGGGTCGCAGAGGTGTCGGCACGTTTCACGTTGGACGCGCTGCCCGGCAAGCAGATGGCGATAGACGCGGAGCTGCGCAACGGTCATATCGATCAACACGAAGCTCGCAGCCGGCGCGCCGTACTCGAGCGAGAAAGCCAACTTCACGGCGCTATGGACGGCGCCATGAAATTCGTGAAAGGCGACGCCATCGCCGGGCTCATAGTCATCTGCATCAATATGCTCGGAGGCATCTCGATCGCTATACTCTCCAAGGGCATGTCCCTTGAAGAGGCGCTGCATCAATATACGATCTTGACAATAGGTGATGCGCTCATCTCGCAGATTCCCGCTCTTCTGTTGTCAATTACGGCCGCAACTATCGTCACCCGTGTCAACGGTCCTTCCAAACTCAATCTTGGCGCCGACATCGTCAACCAGCTGACGGCCAGCACACAAGCGCTTCGATTGGCTGCCTGCGTCCTGGTTGTGATGGGGCTCGTCCCTGGTTTCCCTTTGCCTCCGTTCGTCATGCTGGCCACGCTCTTTGCTGCGGCAAGCTTCGTCAAGGTCGGCATACCCGGCAGCAAGACCGCCGCCAAGCCGGGCACCGGCACCAGCGGTTCGGCTCCGGCTCAGGCCCAAGCTCAGAAGCAGACCGTGCCTGCAGAGGCGCTTCCAATCACGCTGGTCCTCGCCCCGAATCTGATCCATGCAATCGACAAACACGAGCTTGAGCAAAGCATCGGGCAGATCTCGGCAACGGTCTCCTCAGATCTTGGCATCACGGTTCCACGCATCCCCACCCAAGTCGACCAACACTTAAATGAATCGCAATTCCGGGTCGACGTCGAGGGAGTGCCGGTTGAAGGTGATTTCGTTGACCCGACGCAACTCGTGCTTAACGATGACGCGGCGAACATCGAGTTGAGCGGCATCCCCTTTCGGCAAGATCCCGAGACGAATCGAATCTGGATCGAACAAGGTCATGCGACGGCTCTCAAAGCCGCCGGAATCGGACATCACCGCCCGAGCGACGTCATCGCCTTGCGCGTCCACGCGACATTGACACGCTACGCACAGCGTTTGGTGGGCATTCAGGAGACGCGTCAACTGCTGGGCCGGATGGAGCAGGAGTATGCCGATCTGGTAAAGGAAGTGCTGCGCACAACACCGGTACCCCGGATCGCTGATGTCCTACGCCGCCTATTGGACGAGGGGATTCCCATTCGCAATACCCGCCTGGTCCTGGAGGCGTTGGCAGAATGGAGTGAACGGGAGCAGAACGCCGTGCTGCTCGCCGAATATGTTCGCTCCGGTCTGAAACGACAAATCTGTCATCGCTATGCAAACGCCCACCGCGTGGTGGCCGCCTTCATCATCGAACGTGAGACCGAGGAGATCGTGCGTGGCGCGGTGCGCGATACTGCAGTCGGTCCCTACCTGGTGTTAGAGGATTGGCAGAGCGAGAAGCTGCTTTCACAATTTCGCCAGATCCATTCCAGCATCGCACGGAGCAAGAGCCGGCCGGTAGTTCTTGGTTCAATGGATATCCGGCGCTTCGTGCGCGGCTTTCTTACCCGCAACGCGATCGATCTGCCTGTTCTGTCCTACCAGGATCTCGCCTCGGATTTCACCGTCCAGCCAATTGGATCGGTCAAGCTCACGGCTGCCAAGGATAGCGCTTCATCAGGAGCGATTCGTGACCCGATCCCCGCCGCCAGTTAACAGTACACAGTAGTCGCAAGGAGATCGCATGAGCCCGGATGAGATAAAGGATGGGCGGCACTTATGCTCGTTGCGCCCTCCGGTGTGTTCAGCCCTCTTCACCTCACTTGCCATCGTACTGCTCGGAGGCTGCACCAGCATCACTAATCCAGGCCTCTCGCCAGAGACGTCAGCGCGAGAGCCGTTGAACACCAAGGAGATTGACCCTGCTACGCGAGAACGCATCGCGACCGCCCTTGGTCGAGATGCCGATGAGGACGCCTTGCGAGATTCATTAAAGCAACAACCGGGTAATGTTGATGCGGCGATTCCGCTTGCGCGCGCCTTGCTGGCGCACAAGCGTCCCGATGAAGCGCTCGAGGTGCTCGACAACGTCTTGCGTGCCGTCCCCGGTGATCTACGCGCCCTGAACGCGAAGGGAGTTGCTCTCGACAGTGAGGGTCGTCATCGTGAGGCGCAGGCCCTCTATCGGCAAGCTCTCGCAGCCGAGCCCGCAAATCCGATGTTGCGCAACAATCTGAGGCTATCGCTCGCACTTGACGGAACGGCCGAAACCAGCCGCGCTAGCCAACCACCGCGGATGAGCGAGCCACAATGAGCTCCGGCGGTCGCAGTAGCACCCCTCAGGCGGTTCTCACATGCTAGCGTATCCTCGTCATCTTGTCGTCAGCTTGGGTGAATATCTATCTGCTCCAGGGCTTGAGCGGCACACACTCAACGTCAAGTCATTTGTCGAAAGGAATACGCACCGACATGTATGGCCGTATCAACGGCTCATCCAACATCCAATCCAGCCATTCTCCCAACTCCGATAATGCCGAGGACCAGAGCTTTACCGGCATGCTAGACGGCACACCATAGCAGCGCGTGGCTCTCACGCCAGTTCATCTTCGGCAGCTCCACGGCCGTATTCCCCGGCTTCCGATCCGCCTGCGGTAGAGCTCTCACAATCTTCATTTGCGGCGAAAGTGAAAGACTTCTATGGCGACGAGATAAAGGATATCGCCGCAAGACCGCAGAGGTACTCGCGTTCAGTGTCGTTGAGAGCCGAACACGCAGCGGACGTCGCTTACAACCACGGCGGAACGGATTCTGGTTCGAAGGACGCACGATATTTCAGCTACCAGTTAGTCAGTACGAGTGTTGGACTTCTTCGCACGGAGGGTATCCGCAGATGATATGAGCGATGTGTTCGAAGGAGAACAATGGCAGCAGCAGTTTCCAGGACGGATCGCCACATCCGTTGTAAGTTTTCAGGTCACTCACCCGCTTGTGGACAACGCAGGCGATATTCTGCTGGACACCAGCTTCGGCGTGACGGCGAGCGACCATTGCTGCTCTCTCAGCCTATCAACGAACAAGCGAAAGCCCGCACGGCAGCATTGAGTTTGTTGATGTGGGTCACTCGATGATGGCGCTTGACCCGACCCGCCACGGCGACAAGTGGACGAAGAACAGCGAAGGCAAATGGCAGCGAAAAGACAAACCGCCGTTATACTTATCGAAAATCGACGATGGCGAACACAATACTCATCACGCCAGCCCCGCGCGTGCGCCAGCTCACACGCCGGAATGGGACGAGGACTTCATGTAAGCGAGCGGACGGACTACAAAAACGAAAATGGGTCATGCGCCAGACGGAACCGGATATGACAACGGACCGTAACACCGCATTTGGGCGGCGCAGGGCCACTGATGCTGTGGGCATGAGTTCCGACAAACTCCCGCTTTGTGAATGTCTGAGAACGTCCGGTGGCTATACGTTCTCAAGCGCCAACCATGGCGCGCCTGGTCCAAGCTGAGAGACCATCTTGTGGCGGCCCGCCAGGGCGCGGCACGCCCGACCGTTCGCCGGTGCTAGCCGTTGCTGTTTCAAGCTCTCGAGCGCGCTAAGCCGCGCTCATGGGTCTCGGGCATCGGACTTGCTGCAAGCTGTGGTCCAGGCCGCGAAAGTGTTGCCACCGGCAGAGCCCCGCACTGCCCATTGTTGACACGCTTGTTGCCGGCCGTCGTCAATTTTACGCGGCTTGCGTTCCGGATGGCCTCACGAATTGTCACTCAAGGACGTCATCGTCAGGTTCGCGTGGTTAGCGACATCGCTTCCCGGCAGCCGCAACGAGATTTCAGTTCGCCAACCTTGGGTTCTCGGTCAAGCATCCGATTGCTGGGCACCACCCCGGGCTTGGTGACGAGAGCGGATGGAATTGCAATCCATCTCGCGAACCGCGCCAGCCTTCCGATTATGCTACCGCCTCTCAGTGACATGCGCACGCGGTCTGCCATCGCTAACCGCCATAGGCGTCTGCAACACGATAGACCGGATCTATCCGCTTCTTGATCGCAAGTTCGCCGCTGGCAGCTGGCCGCACACAGTTGCTCCCTCATCGCTCCGGTTATCTCCGTGACAGGTCCACAACCTGACGCAACGTCAGATTCAACCCGTTGCGCTGGCCAGCATTCCAAGCTGCGGCTCGGGACACGATCGACTTTCATCTCCATGGCCTGCCATTTGCGGGGCGCCGTACTGAACATTCGAACACAGCTCAACATCAACATTGGCATCGACATCTCCGTTCTGATCTTTTGTCGCTCGTTGTGTGCGCCGTCATGTCAGCTTGGCAATAAAGCTGTCCATCACTCACTCGGTTCTGCATCATACGTTCGAGCGTCCCTCGTTCTGCCATGTTCGCAGCCAAAGCACACGCTTGCCGCAGACGCATGTCGCGTCCGCGATGGTGAGTGTCCCAGGAGATTTCTATGGTGAAGCCAGTTGTGATCGTGGTCGGTGCAGATAAGGGTGGCGTCGGCAAGACGACAGTGTCCAGAACGCTTCTGGACTACTTCAGCGCCAATAGTGTGCAGACACGCGCATTCGATACGGAATCACCACGGGGAACATTGAAGCGCTTCTATCCGGATATCACCGAGATCGTCGACATGACGACGACTTCGGATCAGATGAAGATCTTTGATACTCTCAATTCGGGACTATCGGTCACGGTGATTGATGCTCGGGCCGGCCTGCTATCCTCAGCGCTCGGCTCGCTGCGCGACATCGGCTTTCTGGAGGCAGCACGGTCGGGCCAGATCACTTTCGCTGTATTCCACATCCTCGGGCCGTCGATCGCTTCGCTTGACGAAATCGCCGAGACTGCATCCTTCATGGCCGGCGCAAAATATTTTCTGGTAAAGAACTTCATCAATGATACGCAGTTCTTCCAGTGGGACCAATCCACCTACAATTCGTATTTCCAGCGTATCAAGTATGCAACAGAGCTGACCATCCCCAAGCTCAACGAGATGGCCTACGAGCAGGTCGAAGTGGCCGCAGTCCCGTTCGTGGACTTCATCGCGAACAAGGCGCGAAACGACGAGCCTGCGAATTACTCCTTCGTGCTACGCGGCTATGTCCGGCATTGGCTCGCAAATGTCTGGAGTGAGTACGACCGCATCAGCTTGACAGAATTGGCTGGCGCCAAATCAGTGACCCGCGGCGGCGAGAAATAGACGCATAGTTGGCGAGTCAAGGGCAGCCCTGGTACGACACTCGACTGATATTGCTGGCGATGTTAGCAACACCCGTCTACATCATCTGCTCTCCGAGCCCTCAGGTCGGCAAAACCCTTGTCGCTCGCCTCGTGAGCGAGTTCTTGTTGCTGAAGAACGGCACGGCGCTCTCCTTCGACGTCAATTTGAAGGAGCCATCATTGCTGGATTACCTGCCAAGGATCACCGAGACAGCGGACGTGATCGACACTTACGGCAAGATGCAGCTAGTGGACCCGCTGATCATCCATGATCGGGTGGCCAAGGTGATTGATCTCGGTTTCCATGCCTTTGACGAGTTCTTCAAGATGTGCGATGAGATCGGGTTCATGAAGGAGACGGCGCGCCAGTATGTCGCGCCGATCATCCTGTTCGTCGCAGGCGCCGATCGGATCTCCTGGCGGAGTTATGAAATGCTGCGGCGACAGATTCCGCCAGGGAATCTTGTCACCGTTCATAATGAATTCGTGCTGCGCGGCGGATTGCCCGAGAACATGAATGACGGACCTGTGCTCTACATCCCTGCGCTACCGATATTTCTAAAGGCCTACATAGATCGACTGAATTTCTCTTTTACCGGATATCTGCGCCACGAGAGGGATTGGTCAACCGAGTTGCATCAATGGATCCGACGGAACTACACGATGTTTCGGGACTTGGAACTGAGCCTGATCATGCAACGGCGGTACTGAGTACGAGGCTTGTATGGAAGGCCGACGTGCCCGCTGTCCATGCTGAGGTTCGACCGGATCGCTGTATTCAATGCGCCGCTTCACCGGCGCTGTCGAAGCCTATGTTCGCGACATGCCTGGCACAGTCGGCTTGTCGAGCTCGGCGCGCATCGCGCGTTAGGATAACGGCATCAATTCTCGTCAAGGCCGGTCCGGCCGTCTGATCTTCTGATAGTCGCCAAGTGATCGGGCCGAGCAGACCCAGCTAGCGTATAGCTCCAGTTCAGTGGATACCGACCACTGCAGTTGTTTCACTGTAGTCGACGCGCATCGCGAGCGATGAACTCCAACACCGACCGCGCCCCGTGGATCTCTCGAGAGACACGCTTTAGGATCCGGATCGTCGATTCATCCGTTGCGATCAGTCCCGCTCTTTCGCAAGCAAGCCCAAAATGATGCATCACCTGTTTATCGGTGGGCGCAATGCGGTTCTGCAATGAGATTGCCGTCAATGACGAGAGCATATGCTCGACCACGTCGTTCTCAGCCTGGATCAAGGGTTGCTTTCTTCTAAGCATTGGCTCGGCCTTAGGGAATCTGCGTACCATGGATGGATCCGCGAGAGCTATGCTGCGTGCGGCTTCCGGGTTTCGGCGTCTTCGCACCATGCGGGTCGACGATTGCTTGCGAAAGACCCCTTATGTCTGTCGCCGAATGGAGCGCGTGATCTAATCGCTTCTCTCCAATGCAATTCGCTACGGTTTGACGCTGTATGACTTGGAGCTCCGTGGTGATATCCACTATGGCAGAGTGGCGCGCGACCTCTTCGGGCCATTGGCTAAAAGCGTTGATCAACCTCTCGGCTTCGAGCCGCGTAAAATCAAAGAGCCCGATACCACGGCGATTGATCTCATCGGCAGCCGCGATTGCGGCTTGGCGAGACGCCACCTGCCCCGGCCATCTGCTGAGACCCATCACGAGCCCCCTCAGGTCTTGAGCAGTAAAACCCGGCAGTCCTGTCTCAGGGTTGGCGCGCCGGAGGACCTCGCCCGCAAGCACGACGACCGCTTGGCCGCACGGCGGAGCCTCTGGCCAGTTGCTGAAGCCGTTCACCAAGAGCGCCAATCCCTGACGGGTAAAATCACCTAGCCGCGGGGACCGGCGCAGGATCTCTCGAGCGAGTGCGGCGGCGGCCTGACGAGAGATCACCTCGTTCGCCCATTTGCTGAAGCCGTTCACCAGGTTTGCCAATCCTTGATGAGTATGATCCGGAAGTTGGCTGTCGCGGTAAAGGACCTCACCTGCGATCGCGATGGTGGCCCTGCGACAGACTTCATCCTCAGGCCATTTGCTGAAGCCATTCACCAGGTTCGCAAGGCCTTGCTGAGTGTAGCCACGCAGTTGGGCGGCACTACGAAGCAGTTCCTGCGCGATCGCGACTGTCGCTTGACGAGCGCCTACCTCATCTGGCCACTTGCTGAAGCCATTCACCAGGTTCGCCAAATCCTGCTGGCTGAAACTATCAAACCATTTGGCACGCCGAACGACCTCATGCGCGATTGCAACCGCGGCTTGACCACACGCCGGTTCTTCCGGCCACTTGCTGAAACCGTTCACCAGGATGGACAATCCTTGGGGGGCAAACTCTGGCAACTGCGCGGCACGGCGCTGGACCTCACGGGCGAGCACGACCGCGGCTTGGCATAACGCTGGCTCTCCTGGCCATTTGCAAAAGCCGTTCACCAGGTTTGCCATTCCCTGCTGCGTAAAATCAGCGAGCCGGCCGCGGCCGCCCGCGCGGGAAGTGATCTCACCGGCGATCGCAAGGGTGGCCTCGCGAAAGGCCGCCTCTTCCGGCCATTTGCAAAATCCATTTACCAGTGCTGCCAGGCTCAAATTGTTCAATTCCCGAAGTGACCTGCTCTCATCGCGACAGAACTTGGCAATTCTGATTGCTCCGTTGCGGCATTCCGCTCTTCTGGGATGGCGCCCGAATGACGATGCAAAAATCGACAGCGCCCTGATCCCGACTTTCCTGATCAGGGTGTCATCAAACCGCGATAACTGGGCAGCTATCCTTTCGCATGCCTCCATGCCTGGCTGACCACCGGCCCTTCGGCTAACGGCATTGCATGTCGTGGCGTAGCCCCACGATTTTCTCGCACGGATGGTTTCCTCGAAGCATGTCAAGAATCTACGCTGGAACTCCGCAGCAGCCTTCTGCAAGAACACTGCCTGTTCGGTCATCCGCAACTGCTTGTCGTGGCTGACCACCGCAGTCGAGAATTCCGCGATGTTGCGAGCCCGTTCAATCTCACTCAGCGCGGCATCGAGCTTCGTTTGCGCGAACATCAGACCTCCCGTACTTCCCCCACGAGCGCCCTCGTGGCCATGCGAGCGATGCGCCCATCCGGCGCCCAAGAGTGGAGATGAACTGCCTCGTGCCAAGCCTCCCGTCACTGATCGATCGGGCCGACCTGATCGCGAGCGCGGCTGCAGCCTTCACGAAAGCGTTTCAGTGGTCACGCCATTCGATCGTTCTGTGCCACATGGCGCGAGGCTCCTCGTTAGGACCAATCAACTGCTGGCGTGTCAGCTTTTCCTGACGCTCGGTGGACCTGGGGTTAACCAACAGCCCCTCCCACCGAGAGAACTGAGGATGAGCAAGCTGCTCGAGTTTGAGTGCCAATGCATCATGATCCCTGCGCGGCATAGCCTCGTTCATCGCCTTTCGAACCTACAACCTGACGCGACGTAAGGTTCAAGCGGTAAACTGGCCTATGCAGAGAGCGACGTACACCTGACCGAAACGCTCAGCCGGGTATCACAGCGCGGGTTTGTGGCATGGCCCGCCATGGAGGAAGGCCGCCTGCTCGCGCCACCTGAGGTATCGAGCACGGTCGGTTCGTTCTGTTGATTGGTTCGAGCGCGATTGGCGTGTTCCAATTGGACGCAGATGCGGAGATAGCCTATTCCGTGACGTTGATGGGCGCACGCACCCCGCTCGTTGACCGAAGAGGCGATTGCCGCGCCCGGAACTCGGCGTGCGACCGGGCGCGGTCTGGATCGCCGCGAGCGGACGCGCCGGTCGCGCTAGCGCCATCGGCGGTCGCATCGTCACAACGGCTTGCGAACTGCTGCTCTCGTCTAGGCGCAGATCCGAGCACCCGCCGATGAACAAGGTCGGCCACGCTCATGTCAATACTGGCAGCGTCGAGACGAGATCAGGACCCGGCCGGTTCGACCCCGGACCGACCGCCGGCTTCGACCAAGAAGCCATTCCAGCCCTCCCATCAGCTGAGGCGAGAAAGCCCGACCATGGCTCGTGATCAACCGCTGATATCTTCGCAGTCGATCCCGGCACGAGCACATCGTCCTTGTGGACTCGGCCCCAGAGAGACGAGCGTATCCCGCGTCACGTTTGATTCGCCCGTCTAGAAAGAACTTCTCTCATGCGCGCCCACCAAGCTTGGTAGGAGCGCGCATGAATTCCGCACCGTAGATGACCATAACGCAGGGAAACCTCTCGACCTGCGGCAAATTCCAACACATGCGCAGTGACAAGATGATAATCGATTGATGAGGGCCTTCGTGCACACCATGCCTTCGCTCTCCTGACCACCTAAGCAATCTGTGACAGGCTCTCCTCAGCGACTTAATCGAATTGAACATCGCTTCGTGGGAGGGCTGCCTAAGATTGGGAGATTGGACGGGTTTCTTGGCGACTTGAAAGTCGGGTCAGCTTGCGTGATGACGTCAATTGACGACAGATTGAGCGAGATAAGATCGGTAAGAAACAGCATTTGGCGTTGTCGTCGGTTGCTCGAAGCCGAGTTGCCGGACGCGGAACGACACGCCCTTGAAAAGCGCCTGCTTGAGCAACATTCTACTTTTGAGCGACTCTTGGCGACAACATTTCCTCTGACGCTGCGGTTCTGACGTCAATCGAGGTACGCGTCGTTAGAACATCAATAAGTGACGAGGATCGGGCACATTGTCGAAGAACACATCTTGGCCGAGACGCGAGCAAACTCGTCTCCTCCCGCTTCCTACCCGATTGATCAACCTCGATTCACTCAGCGTGATGAAGACTTTCGTGGAGCATCGGTTCGGAAACTCATTCCGTCACCGTTTCCGAATCGACCGCTTCGATGGTTTCTCACGACGGATCACACGCGACGCTGCCTTCTTGTGGACGCCGCCTCGTTTCGCGCTTTCCTTTCGTTCCGTCGCGACCGGAATGGCGCGACGGCATTCAGCACGCAAGGTTTTGAAGTTATCTCTGAGACAGAACATAACGACATCCGTATCCTGACGTCCAGTAAAGTGGCCACAAAAGCGCGTCAAATCCAACCTGCAAGACGACAATGCGTCCTCTGCTTCTACCGCTCGAGCACGTGCGTGTTCCGTGTACAAAGCCGTTATTATCGCCACGACCGCGATAGCCGTCGCAAAGCGAGGTCCTTTATAGATCCAACGAGTGCGCGACCCTTGGTTCACGGCATCTCTCTTGACCCGCACGTCCTCCAGGATTGTTTGAATGCGCAACATCACCCGTCTACCGGAGAACAGGTGGAAGCTGCCAAAGCGGCGAGGCAGGGAACGCGATGTTTGCGACCAGGCGGCGCTCCCAAGGCGCTTGCTGATCATCGTTCTCGAGACGGCCACAACCTCGCGGCTGAGACTGGCTTCGCTTGCTGTTGAACAGCGCCACGAATCGAGATCGGGACGTCTCGATTTGTGCGGCTTGATACATGGCCGGTCTCGAACGTCCTGCGTAACTATAGTTGATGATTCTACGGCCAACCGATGACCTGGGAGCCCCGAGGGCCGAAGGGAATGATCCACGCGGCGATGCTGGATGAGGAACCTCAGAGCTAGAGCGACGTCAAACCGCGCACCGCTCGCTCCTCTTGCACGCGCGCGTCCAAGACGTTGGTGACGAAGTAGCCGCACAAGGAAAACGAAGCCATTTACGGCCACGCAATCGACCCGTCATGCGATTTCAGTGACCTCGCAAGCCTGGCTACCTTCGTCCGCAAAGACGAGCACGCGGGCCAGCCAAGATGGGGCCTGATCCTGGTACGCCGTCGCTGCACAGCGGTAAAGCGAAGGCGCCCCGGTTTGACCCCGAATGGAATGCCCTGCTCAGGCCGCAAACGCAGGGACGTTACCCGCGCGGGGCGTAAGCGACGCAAGGCGCATGCAGCGGCCTCGGGCAGAGCGAGACTGAAGTCTTTGGACATTCGCAACGTTTGTTATCCATCGTGAGGCTTCGGGGCCGTCGCCTTGTACTTCAGATCGTACGACCTGACGCTACGTGCGATTCAAGCCCTTTAAACGTCGGGCGCGAAAATATGTCCTGCGTTGCACATGTCGAGGCCCGGGCGCGAGCATGCAGCATGGCGGTCGCCGATGCCGACGACCTGGCCGCCCGGCGCACAACCGACTGTCGAAGGTTGTGCGCAGCGGTTGTTGCCAATGCCGACAGAGCGACAGCACAATTCGAGCGACTTGCTTGCGGCAGGGCTGTCGCACTCGGGACTCAAGGCCAAATGAACGCCAGATCGCAAGCTCGCGCCAATCGCCGCGCGGCGAGCTAACCAGGCGGCTGGCTCCCGGAATCGGGAACGATTTGCGGCTGCTGGTTTGCGTGATCCGAGCAGCGCACACTACAAATGCAGGAGAAATGAAGAGGCCGTTGCCATCTGCGGCGTCGATCTCCGAAAAGGTCATGACTGTAATGACGATTGCGGATGGATCGACGGCCCTTGCCCTTGGAGGACCGCTTCAGAGCGCAAGCCCTCGGTCTGTGAGCACCTTGCGCAGGAGATCGCCCTTGATCTCGCAAGCGAGCTTGCTGCTGATCTCGGCTCCAAGCTCCCGCTCGGCATCCTGCAACCAGGACGTGGAAGAGGATGCCTGGGTGTCTGCGGTCATCTGAAGCGCGGCGAGGCTTTGGGCCAAGCGAGTCTTGAATTCATTTTCTACTGCATCGGCGAGCCGCTTCTCCATCGCTTCGTAGTCTTTGGGCGCGATACGGCGCGCGACCGTCGCCCAAGGTTGCCAGCGCGTTGCCAGATAATCGGCGAACCCTGTTTTCTCCTGGTTCCGCACGAATGTCTCAGCCGCAGCGACGTCGTTCTGATCGACGTGCGAGACGGCCAAGAAGCGCATGTCGGGGGCGATGTGCAACAATTCCAGCGGGTCACGCAGCTGATTCTGGTAAGCAAGGTAGACTTCGATCTCGTCGACGTCGGAGTCCGGATCGGCGCGGCGGAGCGACTTGACCCTGTCGCGCGCGATGCCGTCCAGCGTCTCCAGGCGGAACATGACACGACCGTGCTGGAGCAGTTCCTCGAGCCGCCCGTCATAGACCCCGTCCTCGACATCAACGTTCAGACGGGCGGTCTGCATGCCATTCCAAGTCAAAGTGATGCGATCTTCGCAACTCGTGCTCGCGTCGAGGGCGAGTTGGAAGTACTGCTCGCGCAATCGCGGCCTGATCGCAGCTTGCCTCAGGTCATCGCGCACCGCCTGCCGGAACGTCTCATTGCCGTAGTTCACGGTACCTCTCAGCCTGTCCAGACAGTGTGCGTATTGCTGGGCGCCCGGTTCTTGGGCGAAGCCCTGCCAGGCGGCCACCATCTTCGGCTCACCAACGAGCCAGTCCGCGACAACATCGGACAAGGAGCGCGCCTGAACTTGTGCGACCCCTTCATCCCCTGTAAAAAACACCTGCGGGCCAGCGTAGTCCCCAGACTGCAGGGCCGTCATCAGGTTGGCCTGCACCTCCTCGGGCAGCGGATTATCCTCCAGGTTGATGCTGGACTCTCGACCTAGCCGGGCCAGCAGGGGCTCGGGCACGCTGGTCAACTGGTTATTGCTGGCATCAAGCCATAGGAGCTCTGACGGGACAGTCTCGGGCAAGCTGGTTAGCCGATTGTGGCTGGCGCTGAGCCACTCGAGCGCAGCCGGAAGGGGATCGGGGAGATCGGCCAGCTGATTATAGTCGACGTTCAAGCGCTCGAGCCCGGCTGGAAGGGCGGGCAGGCTGGTCAGATGGTTGCCGCTGGCATCGAGCTCCTGAAGTGTTGGTGGAAGGTCGGGCAGATCGGTTAGCCGATTGCTGTTGACGTTCAGGCGGCGGAGCCCGGGCGGCAGCTCAGCGGGCAGGCTGGTTAGCCGATTGCTGATGGCGTAAAGCCGCCGCAGTGCGGCAGGAAGGTCGGGCAGACTGGATAGGCGATTGCCGCTGGCATAGAGCCGCCGGAGACCGGCCGGAAGAGGATGGGGTAAAGTGGTCAACTGGTTGTCGTCAAGATTCAGGCGGCGGAGGCCGGCCGGGAGAGCAGCCGGCAAGGTGGTCAGGGACAATGACGACAAATCCAGCGCTTCATCGATATCGCCCGCCTCTTCCCAAGCTCTCGTTCGCCTCGTCGCCTCCGGCCCGTTCGTGTTCTCGCCCTGCCCCTCTTCGGCAGCCCTGTTCTCCGCAACCTGATTGCGCGGCGATTCGCTCGGAGCCGAAGCTTCGCGAGGAGTCTGATCGGCGGCAGACGCCCTCGCCAGTGTCATGGCTTCGCCCCATCGCTCCCTCGGTTCGGAAGTTTCACCAGTTTCCGACGTTTCGGAAGTCGTGCGAGCGCCCCGCTGAGCCCGTCCTGCGTCCATAGATCCAACCTCTGCTGTCACCAAGCAAGGGAATGCGTCAGACCGGCACTTTTCAAAGCCTGAGTCGTCACGACGGACGAACATCACCTGAATGACAAAGCAGAGATCAAAGACCGCCGTTGCCAACCAAGAGTGCTGAACGCCCGCCCAAGGTCGTGAGCGGATCAAGCCGGAGCTGCCATTCCGGGTAGAGAGGTCTTCAACTGCCAGGTTTAGCTGTCGACCAGCTGACGCACGATGCACCATTGCGCCCGGCCCATTTCGCCGTCAGCATAGCACCCGGCAAGCGCAAATGAGGCGACGCCGTCGACGCAAGTGTTCGAGCGCAATGCACGGAGCCGTTCACGAACCTCGTCGTCGCCGTGTCCGTCGCCACAACCGTGGGGCTAACCGCAACTCGTCCGTTATCCGACGGCTCCGCCTGGCGAGATCCTGCGCTCCGATATCGACAGCGACCGAGGCTAGGCGGTAGGTGCCGCCGATCAGGCGGATGACCTCGTCTGCTCCGACATTTCGCAGATAATCGCAGCGGCTCGACGCGATGGACGGGCTGCCTATGATCAAGCCGGTCTCCGCATCGGTGCACATGACACTTATCGCTGCCGTTGGGTCCGCTGCCTCCACGAGTGTGATGTCGCAGTCCCGATAGGGGGATTTGGGGGCGCTGATGCGCAGCGAAGCGATAGCCATGGCCAGTCCTATGTGCCAGCACGAGCGAGTGAGGCGCGAATTTGTGCGCTCTCAGACAAGGCCTGCCGGCGTGCTGTTCGATGAAATCAGGAAATCGTTCGGGAGTTTGCGCTTGGGCGCACGGTGCTCACTCTTGGCGCGATGGTCGCCAAAGTCGTGCGAGGAGGTCGATCGTGATGCTCATGAAGCATAGATGCCTGAAATCTCTGAAAGGTCCGTCCAAGAGATCACTAAACTTCTAGCTAAGGGGTCAATGCCATCACAGTAGCCGTCGGGCGACGCATTTCCCTCGGGTAGCTCGATCGATGAGATCGAGATCGTACACATTCCAACAATGTCGGCTTATGCCCACGGTAGACGTCTCGGTCATCACATCGTCAGACGAACTCATCCTTGACAGTTCAACGCAGAGCCGTCCGACCATCTCTCCCATCCGCGATATGCGGTTGGAGGACTGCAACGTCGAAGACCCGAGCATAACGCGCAGCCATTCGAGAGTACGGCGCTGAGCCACCTGTCCTCGGTTCGATTGGCGCGAAAACGGTTCGGCACAGTATTGCTCGAGCGGCACGAAGCTTGCTGGGATGGGGCGCAAGGTGCTGCAGCGGCAAGAGCGGTTGCAGTACCGGCTTCTGGAGTCGCGATGAGCCTGGTCAATTGATCCCAATCGATGCAACTCTGACGCAGCCTGTGCACGCAGATGCGCTGGCAATAAACCGTACTTTGGTGATAGGCCCGCAGTCCACACGGCCAGCCGACGTCATTGCGGCACGTTGCAAAAACGCAGGGCGCGAGGCCACCTTTGACTTTATCACGACCCGCGGGCAATGCGGCCAGGCCCCACAAGCGGTGCTGCGTCCGATCGGACTGGTCGAGCATCGTCCCACAAGTGCGAAAACCTTGTTCAGCTGTGTGATCGGCCGGCACGCGTTGCGGCGCTCGACTGCGGCCCTCGTAAACGGCACGGAACTATTCAAAGCGCCGCCTATCGTACAGCTGTCAACCTGCAATGCTGCGGCCGCGCCTTATGGCATCGCCGTGATGCAGACGTCACGCTGGAGCGAAACGAACTGGCTCGTTGGCGGCACGCTGATCTTGCTGCTTGCGGTGATCCTGCTCGTTGCCTTAATCGAAATTTGCAGCATGAGCGCCGACAAGTGAGAGCAGCAAAACCAGGCTGTATCGAAGTTGCGTTCAGCGGCTCTCGCGGGCGCATCCCGCTTGATGCGCAGTTTAGCGTACCGGCCAAGGGTATAACCGCGATCGTCGGCCCGCCAGGTTGCGGCAAGAAGACCGTCGCGCGCTGCATCGCCGGCTTTACGCGCCTGCCGGCCGGCTTCTGTGCGCTCGATGGTGAGGTGTGGCAGGACGAGGCCAGGTTCCGCCCGCCGCATCTGCGCCCCGTCGCCTATGTTGCCCAGCGCCCGATCCTGTTTTCGCAGCTGTCCGTCAGACGCAACTTGCTTTACGCCGCCGCCAAGTCCACACCAACCAAGGTTGACTGCAATGAAGTGGTCGAACTGCTTGGCCTGGCGTCGCTGCTTGACCGCTCGGCCTCAACTCTGTCGGCCGACGAACGGCAACGTGTCGCGATAGGCTCCGCCTTGTTGTCAAAACCCCAGCTCCTCGTGGTGGAGGATTTGCTCGCTGCGCAAAATCGAGAGATTCGTCCATTCCTTGAGCGGTTGCACGAAAATCCTACACTGCCAATGATCTATCTCAGCCATCATGCGGCCGATATAGAACATTTTGCCGATCATCTGGTCATGATGGAACATGGAACCGTGACCGCTGCTGGCCCGTTACAGGCCTTGCAAAGCGATCCTGCCCTGCCACTTGCCTCGCGCCGCGATGCCGCAGTCAGTCTTGACGCTGTCGTCAGCGGCTACGACGGACGATATGGATTAATCATCCTGCGCCTCAAAGGCGCGCGCCTGTTGGTGCCCGGGACGCCGCTTGCGCCAGGCACCCGGCGACGGCTGCGCATTGCGGCCCGTGACGTCAGCGTCGCGCGCGAGGCGCCGCGCGCGAGCTCGATCCTCAATATCATTCCGGCACGCATCAAAGCCTCGATGCCGTTCGACGCGGCTGAGGCCACGTTGGTGCTCGCGCTCGAAATTGGAGGCTCAGCCGCCCAGATTCTGGCGCGCATTCCGCGTCGATCCTTCGATGCCCTGGGGCTCTCCGACGGGATGGACGTTTTCGCCGAAGTCGCGCGCTTCTTGCCGGTCGCTGCCTTCGATCCGTCACCGCGCGCCGTGGCGGCTGCGACGCGGGCGAATGAGCAACAATAGGATCAAACCATGACCACCGCATTTGGCGAGATCGATCCAAATTTCTTGGCCGCCATTCTCTACCGGCCCGAAGACCACGTCGATGCCCTGCTCGCCGACTTTGCTCAGGATCTCGCTCATCAAGGCGCACGAGTCGGCGGGATTGTCCAACGATACGTCGAGAACGCAAAGGGCACGACGATCATGCTCGCGGTCGACATTGCGACAGGACGCGAGATTTCGATCTGTCAATCCCTGGGGACAGGAGCGACCTCCTGCAAGCTCGATACGAGTGGACTTGCCGAAGCCGCAAGCGTCGTATCCCGGGCGATCAACGAGAACGCCGATCTTATCGTGATCAACAAATTCTCCAGCCAGGAGGCATTGGGCCAGGGCCTACGCGCCGAATTTTCTGATGCGATCGTGCATGGCTTGCCACTTCTTACGGCCGTCCCCGCAAAATGTCTTGCTGACTGGCGGGCTTTCACCGGGGACGCCTTCACGACGCTTGCGTGCGAGCGCCAATGCATGGCGCGATGGTGGAACCGTGTCGACAAGCACCTGGCGGCCATCCGCGTACACAATTCCAGCCACAGCCATCTGGGAACGATCATACCCGACAGGCTGATCACGGTCCCGACGCGATCGACGACGGCGGATCCCCGACGATCCGGCCGATTCACTCGTCATCTGCGGAAGCAGCCTTAAACTCTTTCATTCATGACGTGACGAGTTGTATTTACGGGCGTGCTGTTCAGCGCGGGCCCGGCAAACCCGGCTGTGTTGGGTTCCGCCCTGTGAAGCCCTACGACCGCGTCAGCACTCGACTTAGACGGACGCATCGCTTCGACTCCTGGCTCAAAGGCGTCCGCGACCGCAACTCGTCTTGATCCGGGTGAAGGCAGTTCTAAGCCAAACTGGGGTTCCAACGCCCATGATGCGCCTTCCTTGCTGCACCGTCGACAATTGCATCTTGCGAACAAATGGCATGTCGCTTGCTTCGCCCATGCTTCAGGATCCCTGCGGAGCAATTTTAGTGAGGACAAGCATGCTCGGAATTGGTTGTAAGTTGCCACCGTTCGAAATCACTGGCGTGAAGCCCGGGTTTCACGCGCACGAAGAAGAAGGACAGAGCGCGTTCGAGACGCTGACTGAAAAGAGCTTCCCGGGGAAATGGAAGATCATCTTCTTCTATCCCAAGGACTTTACCTTCGTCTGCCCGACCGAGATCGCCGAGTTTGCTCGGCTGTCCAAAGACTTTGCCGATCGTGAGGCGGTCGTGCTCGGTGGCTCGACGGACAACGAGTTCTGCAAGCTGGCCTGGCGGCGCGCGCACGAGGACCTGCGCAATTTGCCTATCTGGCAGTTTGCCGACACCAAGGGAGCGCTTGTCGACGGCCTCGGCGTGCGTTCGCCAGACGGTGTCGCCTATCGCTACACCTTTATCGCTGACCCCGACAACACCATCCAGCACCTCTATGCCACGAACCTCAATGTCGGCCGTAGCCCTAAGGACACGTTACGCGTTTTGGACGCGCTGCAAACCGACGAGCTCTGTCCCTGCAACCGCGAGATCGGTGGCGAAACCTTGAAAGTTGCTTGAGGCGGCATGTCATCGATCGAGCAACTGAAAGAGAAAATCCCTGACTTCGCCAAGGATGTCCGGCTCAACCTGGCGTCCTTGGTGGCCGATGAGACGCTGTCACCGCAGCGCCAGTATGGACTGCTGCTGGCGAGCGCGATCGCCACTCGTCATCCGGCCGTGATCGCCGCGATGGAGTCGGCCGCGGCCGCCGTGATGCGGCCAGAGGCGATCACCGCGGCAAAATCCGCAGCCTGCGTGATGGCGATGAACAACGTCTACTACCGCTTCGTGCACCTGGCTTCCAACCCGGAATACAAGACGATGGCGGCGAGGCTGCGTATGAACGTGATCGGCAATCCCGGGGTAGACAAATCCGATTTCGAGCTGTGGTCGCTGGCAGTTTCGGCGATCAACGGCTGCGGCACCTGTCTCGACGCCCACGAGAAGGCGCTGCGGGCAGCAGGCGTCAGTTCCGAAGCAATTCAGACGGCGGTGCGCTTTGCCGCCGTCGTGCAGTCAGTTGCGGTTGCGATCGAAGCGGCCGGGCCCGAGCTGCCTGCCGCGACGGGTGATCGGCCCTCTCCAGCTATTCGCGGCGCCGGAGTGAAAGGCAGATAGCCAAGGCGCGGCTTGCAAGAGCGCTCCACCATTCGAGCCCTGCTCGAACTCTCGCCTTCCGCGCACGAGCCTGGCCAGGCAGAATGGGTGCGTCGGTGACTACCGTTCGAGACGGAGATCACTCCCCCGTTTCGTGCACCTTTCAGCCGAATTTGAATAGCACCCCATATCCGCCGCGCGGATAGTTCCATTCGATGTCGCCAGTCGGTTCGGCGATCACGCGGCAGGTACCGCATTCAATGCAGCCGTCGACCGCGACTTCGACCTGGCCCTTGTCGTTGAGTTCGTAGCAGCGCGCGGGGCAGGCTCTCAAAAGTGCAAGCAGCTGCGGCGACGGCGTCGTGTGCCGGCGGACCTTGACGTGCGGGCGACCGACATCGACGAGATAGCGATTGTAGTATAACTTGTCCTCGACGCGTACCGACTGCTCGGCATTCATGTTCCAGTCTCCTTTGTCCAGCTTCGACATTGCTCGTCAGCGCCACGCGCGAGCAAAACGGACGGCATCTCCGAACAGGCCTGTCCAGGACCGCGCCTTGACGAAGGATTTGATTGTCACTTTCTCCTTATCGACCTTCGGCGTACCATCGACGCGCACGAAGTTCTGCATTGCGCGGGAGACGAGCTGCGGATAGGTGAGAAAGAAGCTTTGGCAATTGGTATGCATCAGCCGCGGTAAATCCTTGTACTTCTTGAGATCCTTGATCACGAAGGACTCGTCCAGCATTTTCTTGTAGAGCGACAGATTTTTTGCGGTCATGCCATCGCGGCGCGATTTCACCTGAGAAATCGCTTCGGCCGCGATGCGGCCTGAGGTCATCGCGAGGTTGGAGCCTTCGCGATGAACCGCGTTGTTGAATTGCGCGGCGTCGCCCACCACCACCCAGCCCTCTCCGTAGAGCTGCGGGATTGCCCTATATCCGCCCTCGGGAATGAGATGCGCGGAATATTCCTTGACCTCGGAGCCTGCGATCAACGATGCCACGGACGGATGCTTCTTGAAGTGATCCAACAGCCCGTAGGGTGTCTCGCCGGTCCGCTGGAAGTCGGCGACAAGACAGCCAATGCCGAGCGAAATGGACTCCTTGTTGGCATAGATAAAGCCCATCCCGGTCATGCCGCGGGAAATGGTTCCCGCCGCCTCGATCACGACGCCTTCGTCGTCCTTGAGATTGAAACGAGCCTCGATCGTCTCGCGTGGCAAAAAGTGCATTTCCTTCACCGCGAGTGCCACTTTGTCGGGTGTCGGCCGCGCACGCAAGCCCGCGCGCGTCCCGAGCAGGCCATTGACGCCTTCCGCCAGCACAACGACGTCGGCTTGGATTTCACCGTCACGGCGATCCGTCCGAACACCTCTGACTTTCCCGTAATTGTCTCGTACAAGCTCGGTGGCCGTGGTCTCATACAGAACGGTCGCGCCAGCCTCCCGCACTTTCGACGAGAACCATTTGTCGAACTGCGCGCGGATGATGGTGTAGCGGTTTGGCCGCTCCTCGTTGAAGTCTTCGGAGCGGTAATGCATGCCGACGTGGGACCGATCGTCCATCATCCAAAACCGCTGCTCCACCAAATGACGTTCGAGCGGCGCGTCCTCGCGAAAGTCGGGTATCAGCTTTTCCATCATATCGGCATAGAGGATCGCGCCCTGGACGTTCTTCGATCCGGCATATTCGCCGCGCTCGAGCTGCAGGACCTTCATCCCGCGTTCGGCCATGGTCAGCGCCGCAGCGTTTCCAGCCATGCCGGCCCCGACAACGATCGCATCGAATCTCTCCTGGATCATGACAATCTCCTCTAGCTTGCGATCCGGGCGCGCGACTGTGGCAAAAGCCGCGCTCGAAATGCCGCCGTCAACGACGGTAACAACTGCATGGCGTCATTGACGATCGCGATATGGGCAAAATCGAAGATCGGGGCGTTCTTGTCGGTATTGATCGCGACGATCAGATCGGCGCCCTCCACGCCGACCCTGTGCTGGATCGCGCCGGAAATGCCGGCAGCAATATAGAGCTTTGGTCGGATGGTCTTGCCGGTTTGGCCGATCTGGCGCTCAGAGTGAACCCAACCCTTCTGGACCAGAGGGCGCGAGCAACCATATTCGGCGCCAAGCACGCCTGCGAGTTGGCGCACCAGCTCGAAGTTCTCCGACGATCCAAGCCCTAGGCCGCCGGCTACCACGACATCGGCATAAGCGAGCTTGGATGTTTCGGAATCGCGATCTGGGATAAACGACAGCACCTTGGTGACAATACTGTCTTCAATGAGACCGAGCGGATGGATGATGATGCGGGCGGCATCGCGCATCACGCGCTCGGGCATCGGCATGACGCGCGGGCGGACTGTTGCCATCTGCGGCCTGTAATTCAACGTATAGATCGTGCAAAGCAGCGAACCGCCAAAGGTCGGACGCGTGGCCGCAAGCGAACCATCGGCATCGACTTCGAGGGCGGTGCAATCGGCGGTGAGCCCGGTCAATAGCGTGGTCGCGACAGAACCCGCAAGGTCGCGGCCGAGGGTGGTCGCTCCCAACAGCAAGATCTCGGGCTTATAGGTGTTGACGAGATCGGTTAGCGCCTTGGTATAGGATTCGTTGCGATACTCTGCCAGCACACTATCGGAGACGAGATAACTCAGATCGGCGCCGTAGCAGAAGGCTTCAAGGGCGGCGTTACGCGTGGTCTCTCCTTCCGGACCGATGACAACGGCGGCGAGATCGACATTCAGCCTGTCGGCGAGCCGTCGGCCGGCGCCCATGAGCTCCCAGGAGACGGGATGCACTTGACCGCGCTCCTGCTCGACGAAGACCCAGACATGCTTGTAGGCCTTGAAATGCTCCGGCAGTTCTTTTTTGGCTGCTGCGCGACCGCCTGCGGCCGGCATCGCGGCTTGAGTGACTTTGCTCATATCTATGAATTCCCCTCAGAACCTGCGCACCTGCGCCATAAGATTAGTCTTCCTGCCGGGTCGTCCCCGAAGATGGACCTGATCAGCATCTGACAGCTTCTCGGCAGTCTGCACGGGGCCTGTCTTCCCGGTGCAGGCGCGGTGAGTAAGGAGGCGCTTGACGATGGCGGCCGTACCGCGCGGATCGTAGTTCGAGCTTTTCTCGACAGCAGACCCTGCCCACTCCGTTTCACGACGAGCGTCACCGCTGGCACCGCGCCGCCCCTGCAACCGCGTCGAATCTGGCAGATCACGTCCGGCACGATCGGCCAGGCAAGTGCGCCTTGCGCGAGATGCTTGCACCCCAGCCGCGGCACAGCGCGCCGCATACGACGTGGCGAGCCATGTGACGTTGCTGCTGAGCCGCTTGTGACGTTCGTGCGTGGCGCCGGACGAGCAAGCCGTCTGCGGCCGCTTCCCTCGACATTTGATGCTGTTAGTCAAGCGCTGGACGCGGGACTGCGCCGAACCGAGGACCGACTTGATATACACGACGTTATGCATGTTTTCTCCAGCTGTTGCGCGGGTGCAGGAACGACCCATTGGCCACCACCTTCCGGCCAAGCCCGGCCTCGACCGCGTCAAAGGCGATTTCGAACGCAAGCTTTGGTCCGCAAACTGATGCGGCGCGAGCGGCGAGCAGTGAAAGAAACGTCATTGATCTTCCTTAACTCTCTTCGGACCTTGCCAAGTCTGTAGCGTCGGCGTCGATAACAGACTGCCGGACAGCAAGCGCCATACCAGTTGCGAGGCCGCCGAAAATCATGTGTCAAAGCAACCGCTTGAGGCTGATTGGACGGCGTAGTCACGATCGCCGACACGACGACTCCGGACATCGGTCCGGAATGTGACAGCACCGCCTTGTATTTCGCCGCGCAGCCGATCCGGATGAAAGCGAAGACGACGTAACACGCCGAAACAACGCCCATTGAGGGCAGCGACGTGATGCCCAGGACTACTTCAGTGCACTCAGCGGCACGAATGCCGCCGGCTTCTTCGGTTCGACGACTGCATCCTTCAACACCTTGAAGACCCGCTGCTCGATCGGCGATGACGCCACAAAATCGGCGTAGGCCCGCTCCAGCATCGCCTTGCAACGCTCCGTCACCTCCGCCTCCGCGACCCCAGCGAATTGTTCCTTGGCGAGATATTGCCCCATGCGCCTTAAGACATGCAGGCGCGCGACATTGAGGATCTTGGGGTCGTAGGGAACGCCGAGCAGTGCAAAAAAGTCTTCCGCCGAGGAGGCTTCGTCGAGTCGATCCAGGATGCTGCCTGTTCCCTGTGCGCCGTTCATCGAAAAATCTCCGTCGGGTTGGGCCGCCGGTGGCTCGTTGAAATCCGGCAAAGCCTGATGCTCTCGATACAGTCGCTCCTCGCGCAGGCGCTAGATATCGCTCGACCACGCCTGTAAAAGTTCGAATAAATGGACCGGAATGGCGATGACATCGCCGGCAGGAGTCGTGATCAGCTGACAGTAACGCTCGAGGTGAGCAGGCCGGAAATGACCGCCTTGCGGCCGCAGGCATGTCAGAAGATCGCGCACAGTGGCGTAGCGTTGAGCATGCGCGATGGCCGGAGAATTTGCATTGACCCGCGCCTTTGCCGCCCGTCGAGGGAGGGATCCTCTCGACGTCCGGGCCGAGTACGACGCAGCCTTTCGAGGCTCGGCGGCACCTGTCGGTTGCCTTGGCCGGTGGACCGCCACAGGACCAAAAGCTCTGGAGTCCACGGAGCGCGCCGCGCAAGCACGAGCGGACGGCTACACTATTTTCGCCGATCAACGAGATCGAAGACTGCGCTCGGCGTGCGGCGGCTTTTTCGAAGCGTTCGCAAGCGACAATGCTGGACATCGCCGCCTCAAGGGTGTTCGCAGACGTCGCGCCAGATGGAAATCACCGTCTCGCGCTGAACCGGCAGTTTGTGCGCGATGGCATGCTTTTGCACGCGCGAAAGTATCTGCCTTGCTTGATCGGCGTTGGCTGCAAGCTGCAATTCGTCGAGCAGCAAGGTGATTGCCGAAAGCCCGGAATGCTTTCCGATCGCAAAGCGGTTGGAGCGACCGAACAGGTGGGGATCAAGCGACTGATAGGTGCGTTGATCCTTCAACAGGCCATCGACATGAATACCTGATTCATGAGTGAACACGTGCTCACCCACGATCGCCTTATTCAGCGGAATCGTACGCGCCGCCGCGGCCGCGACCACGGTCGCGACGTTCTCGAGTTCCGACAGAATGATGCCGGTCTCGACTCCGTAGAGCTGTTGAAGTGCCACCGCGACTTCCTCCAGCGGGGCATTTCCGGCCCGCTCGCCCAGTCCGATGACGGTCACCGAGGCATGGCTCGCGCCGCCCTTGATGGCTGCAAGCGTATTTGCGGTCGCAAGCCCGAGATCATCGTGGCCGTGAAATTCGAGCTCAAGATTCGCGGCCGCGCGTAGCTCCCCGACCAGGGCATAGGTGGAATCGGGATCGAGCACACTGAGCGTATCGGCAATACGAAATCGCCGCGCACCCGCGGCTTCTGCGGCTGCGATCAGCCGCTTGAGAAATTCGATATCGGCGCGGGAGGCGTCCTCTCCGCCGACCGCGACCTCAAGCCCCCGCTCACGGGCGTAACCCACCACCTGCTTCACCCGTTCGAGCGCCAGCTGGCGACTGCCGCCGATCTTGGCGGCGATCTGCACATCGGAGGCCGGGATCGACATATTGACCATGGACAGCTTTGCCTCGATCGCCGCGTCGACATCGGCTTCACGCATCCGGCACCAGCCAATCGTGGTCAGCGGAAGAGCCGCCTCGACAATGGTGCGGATGGCAGCAATCTCCTCACCGCCCATGGCGGGCGTTCCTGCCTCGAGCTCCGTGACTCCTGCCCGCGCCAGCGCCTGCGCGATCGCGAGCTTCTCATCCGCGCTGAACGCAACGCCAGGCGCCTGTTCGCCGTCGCGCAGGGTCGTGTCATTGAGCACGATCGGCGTGGCCCGTGTCATCTCGGACCAGGAAGGTTTGGCAGTGGCAGCGATCACGACAACTCCTTACCGTGTTTGATCAAGCAGCGTTTCAGCAACCGCCATGCCACGCCGCCCTCTCCTCAAGTCATTGACAACTCAACCCTTTCGTAGTGAGCCGAGTGTCGCAAACGCGACAGCGTTACAATGTCGACGCCTCAATTCAATTCTTGTCACGCTGAGCTCGAGCTAACGCGGCTTGCGTGGGTGGAGAAATCGCCAGGAACACCAGACTTGTGCGTGCCCTAAGTGGGCTTGAGATCAGGGAGCCGCCCGCAGCAAAACGTCGCGTCGGCGTTCGGCCATCCGGCTCTCGCCGCTTTCATCGCCAAAGCAGACACTGAAGTCGTTGCATTGTGTGCATACCGGCGTCGTGCACATCAGGAGGCCATCATCTTCGCACAGCATGCGATAGAAGAAGCGCTTCCATCGCATATTGTTGATATTGCGCGCGGCGAGCGGCGCGAAATGGCGGTTGAGGAGCCGAGAGAGCTCGCCACGATTGCGCAATCCAAGATCCTCCCACAGGTGGTTTGGCTCTATGGCGCGGCGCGCGATCATTGCAGCCAGCCAGCGGCCGATATCTCCGTTCGTCGATCGTTGCGCGAGCAGAAGGTCACGCACCATTGCGATCTCGTCGGCCCCGTCGCACTCAAAGTTCGAGATCGGCTCCTCGACTTCGATCTGGATTGACGGGAAGTATTGATCGAGCACGGCAGCAAGTTCGTGGCACGACAGGCCAGCCTTCTCGGCAAGTAGACCACCATCCATCGTGGCAACGGACAGAATCGATGCCAGCACATGACGATCGAAATCTCTGTCGCTGGTAATGTCGGCGTCTGCGGGCGCCACTCCAGTGAGCAGGCGGTAGGCGGCCATTCCCGTATGAAGGTCCTCGCTCGCGTCGGTCGTCCCGCCGGCCGAGAACGGAAGCGTTTGCGTTTCGAACATGATGGTTTCTCCACAGCGGCCAAACATGCCACGCCGCGTCCTCATCCCGGAGACGGGTCTTCCGCCAGAATGCCGATCTCCCGGGGATGGGGGTTCGGGAGACCGGCATCCGCTCGCGTGCCCTTACGAGGCCACGAGTCGCAGCCTTTTACGAGGCCGCCAGTTCGGCGGCGGTCTTGCCAATGATGGATTCGTCAACCGGCTTCATAATGCCGTGCTCCATCAGCATATCCTCGAGCTCGTCCATCGAGATTGGAGTCGGGATGATGCCTTTACCGCCATTGTTGTGGACCCTGGTCGCGAGGTTGCGATAATGATCGGCCTGCTTGGAATCGGGCGCATACTCCAGCACCGTCATGCGGCGCAGCTCCGCGTGCTGTACGATGTTGTCGCGCGGTACGAAATAGATCAGCGTGGTTCCCAGCTTCTTGGCCAGCGCCTCTGCCAACTCCAGCTCCTTATCGGTCTGTCGTTCGTTGCAGACCAGGCCCCCGAGCCGCACACCGCCGGAATTGGCATATTTGAGGATTCCTTTGGAGATGTTGTTGGCGGCGTACATCGCCATCATCTCACCGGACATCACGATATAGATTTCTTGTGCCTTGTTTTCGCGGATCGGCATCGCAAAGCCGCCACAGACGACGTCGCCGAGCACATCGTAGGACACGTAGTCGATGCCCTCATAGGCACCGTTCTCCTCCAGGAAGTTGATCGAGGTAATGACGCCGCGCCCCGCGCAGCCCACACCTGGCTCGGGCCCGCCTGACTCGACGCAGCGAATGTCCTTGTAGCCAATCTTCATGACGTCCTCGAGTTCGAGGTCCTCCACACTTCCGGCGCTGGCTGCGAGGCTCAAGATGGTGTCCTGAGCCTTGGCGTGAAGGATCAAGCGGGTCGAGTCCGCTTTAGGGTCACAGCCCACAATCAGGATCTTGTGACCCATCTCAGCCAGCGCTGCCAGCGTATTCTGCGAAGTCGTCGACTTGCCGATGCCGCCCTTGCCGTAGAATGCGATTTGTCTCAGTGAAGACATGTTGCTCTCCATCAACCGATTTGCCGAACGTTGCGCGCTGTTTTGCGCGCGAGCTTGTTTCTCTCTCAGAAACGGGGCACACGGGTCCAAGGGAAGGAGAGCATCGCTCGTCTTGCGCGTCGGCGTGCACTCAGCCCTCACTCAGTGGTGCTGCATCGCAGTAGCAACCGTCGTGCCAGTGCCTACCGACGTTTGTAAGCTCCTGATTTGGTTCGACAATCGTCACAAGAGCGCAGCAGAGCTCGGGTGTTTTGGACATGACAGGATTCGGTGGCCTGTCAGAAATCGAACAGAACATCCGAGTACCAAGCTGCAACACGCGCCTGCCTTCAGCAGTTCGATGTCCCCATCTGTGGAACGAAACTTGCGGATCGCCCTGCAAACCACCTCGGCAGGTCCGAGGAGCGCGATCATGCAAGTCTGGCCGGACACGCTGATCGAGCCGCTAACCATGCAAGCCGCCCGTAGACCAGGACGAGCGTTCTCAAACCCGCCAGCGTCCCTTTGATCGTTCCCAACGTGCACGAACAGGCCACCATGGCGACAATCATTTTCTATCAAAAGCCCGGCTGCTCCACCAATGCGCGCCAGATGCAGGCGTTGAGGGCGGCAGGACACGACGTGATCGCCAAGGATATTTTGAATGAGCCGTGGTGCACGCAGACACTGCGTCGCTTCTTCGGGGATATGCCGGTCGCTTCCTGGTTCAACCGTGCCGCCCCGCGGATCAAGTCGGGAGAAATCGATCCGGGCACCTGCGACGCGGCGAGCGCACTCGCGCTGATGCTGGACGATCCATTGCTGATCCGGCGCCCGCTGATTGAGGCCGGCAGCGCCAGATGTGCAGGATTCAACCAGGCGCTCGCGCGAGCGCTCCTGGGGCAGGCTATCCCAGACGAACTCGATCGATGCTCGCGCAAAGAAGCCGACCCGTCCTGTCCGCGGATGCCGATCGATCACAGCAATCGACCAACCGCGGCGCGAGGTCAAGACGATAGCCCCTCTGATGCTTCATGAAGCTACAAGGAGAGAGGCTCGCGCTGGGACGGTCGCGGGGTGAGAGACACTATCCAGAATGCAGGAGACGACGGTCTTCCCGCTCCCGGATTTCGTACCGCGCATATCGGATCTCGCGCAAGCACTCGACACAACAGGCGCTGTGCAAGATCGATTTGGTGCGTACATGACCATGGGCTCGACGACGCAATTGCGAAGTGACTAGTTCGATTTGATCCGCATCAAATCCTTCGCCACCTCGTTCATGTGAGAGAGCATCGTGCGATTCCTCGCGCTGAGTTCGAGAACGGAGAGTCTGATGAGAACGACAACAATCTTGATGATTACCGCATCACCGCTCGTGCTTGCGGCATGGCTTGGTGGAATGGCCACGCCACTACGCGCAGCGGATCTGGCGCCAGCGCCAGCGCCGGTTTATTTCAAAGCGCCCCCACAAGCTGAGCCGTTCAATCCGTGGATGCTCCGCTTGCGCCTACTCGGCGTGTTGCCGGACACCCGGGGCAGCTCGGTCAATGTTATCGGCGTTTCGCCCCTGTCCTCGCCGAGTTCCGGGCTCTCGATCAGCGATCAAGCCATCCCTGAGCTCGACATCACCTACTTCTTCACTCCGAACGTCGCCGCCGAACTGATTCTCGGTGTAAGCCGGCATCACATCAGTGGCGACGGTGCGCTCAATGGGCTCAACATCGGCAAGGCCTCGCTGCTGCCGCCGACGCTGACCCTGCAGTATCACTTCACGGACTTCGGCGCCTTCAAGCCGTATATCGGCGCTGGCATCAATTACACCCTATTTTTCAACCAAACGGCAGCTAATACGCCGTTCGCCGGCCTGACCGTGACGGATTTGCACATCAACAACCAGGTCGGCCCAGCAGTCCAGTTCGGCTTCGATTACATGTTGGACCGTCATTGGGGCATCAACGTTGACGCGAAGAAACTATGGCTACGGCCGGAATATTCGGCGACCGTCAACGGCGTAATTCCCGTCACCGGGCGCGTCAACATCGACCCGTGGTTCGTCAGCGGCGGCATCACATACAAGTTCTGAGGCGCGGCACGATCCGAGAAGAAGCAAACCGATTCACTTAACAGCGGGATCGAGCGCGATGACGATCAAAGCATCATCCCGCTCGGTGCCCGAAGTCGAGCACAGCGCAGCATCCGCTCTAGCCGCGAGCGATCGGCGGCTCCGAAATGAAGTGCGCGGAGGCTATCAGTCAGGCTTGGGAGTGATCAGGTCACTTTCTGATTCCGGCGCGTGCAGAACATCCGCCCTGACATCAGATCAGTGCGGCGGCAACATGGCTGACTTCATCCACAGATGAAGCGCGGCAAGCAGGGGAACATCCATCTCATCTCATCGAAGATTGCGATGAAATCGACGGTCACGCCTGCAAAGTGGAGAGCACGGCCCGTCCGCGCGGCGGTCTTGAATGGGAATGTGAGGCTCCCCTCGCCGTCCAACCAGGGAGGGGAGTCCAATGATCCGGAGTTGCCTGACCTTCGATGGATAAACCGGGCCGACAGTCCGCGCCGCCGAGCGAGCCTCCAGCTACCGTTTCAACGCCATCACGAGACGATCGACACGATGGCCTCGCTTGAGATGGGACTCTACGATTTCGTCAATGTCTTCAGGCGTGGTCGCACGATACCAGACGCCGTCGGGATAGACCACCATCAAGGGACCGGCGCTGCAAAAGCCGAGGCAGCTCGTTGCCGTGAAACCGATATCGGTGAGACCTTGGGTTTCGATCGACTTGACCATCCTATCCCACAGGGCTTGCGCACCTGAGGTGACGCAGCTGCCGTGCGGATGAGTGGGCGGACGCTCGGTGTGGCAGGCGAAGACATGATGCCTATAGAGCTGAGGAAGTTCGAACTTGGTTTCTGCGTTCATACGCCTGCCCGTGATCAGTTCGCTTGATCTGAAGAAATTGTGGGTCGAAGCCCATGCCGCTCGACGCAATTTCGTATTGATCGTCGCATAGACGATCCGATGCGGCAGGCGGTCTTTTCAGCCCGCGAAGAAACGCGGACGGTCCGAATGCTAGAACAATTGTCGACGGGCGAGCGATCAGTCACGGACGCCTCCACCGTCTGGAACGGCGTTCCTGATCAAGGTTACAACGTCTCGTCCTGTCATTACTTGCTTCCGCTTCGTCTGTTTCATCGCCCCGCCTTCTCTATGCAAGCTCCGCACCAAGACACGAGGTGTACTTCTGCGGCGATCGCCCTCGGTTTGCCGGATTGCAACTATCGACCATTGTCAGATTTGCGACAGCAATGTTGTCTTTCGCTGGACATCGCGCACATCGAGCGCCGATTTCGCACTCACGTTTCAGGCTTCCAACGCCTGATCCAGGTCAGCCAAAACGCTCGCTCCTTCTCTATGAGCCGGCCCCTGCAACAGCATCTGACGGGATCGGAAAACGATCCTCGTGATTGTCGTCCTCTCCATAAGGCCTGCGGCTACCACGACATGCCCCAGAAAGACGCTTGCCGCCACTTCACCGCGAACATGCGCACGCGCTGGCTTAAGGTGCCAAGGTCACTCAGCCATCGGCGCGGGACGCCGAGACCGACGACGGCAATCGCAGTCACGCGCTAATCCGTCACAGGAGCACACGCTGTGGCACCGTAATTGCAGTGCGCTTGATGGAGGACGTCACCATATGACAACGCTGGATGTTAGTCAGCCTGATTTCTCTGCCAAACCGACGACGAGGAGGCCTGATCCATCAGATCGAGCCATGTCCCGGCGTGACGGCAGGCATCGGGCCGACAATGCCCGGTTACCTCATCTGTGGCGAGATATCGAAGCCGACGCTGAAATGCGGACAGCGAAGTCGACGGCATCAAAAACATCGATATCTGGTTTGTCTTCGATTCATTCCGGGACACAGCGCGTCAATAAGTCCACTTCAAACCTTTGTGGCGGATCTCATGAGCTCGGCATTCAATCTTGCGAGGCGAGCATAACAATGATCGAAGCCACGGCCCGCGACGGACATAGCCTTTTCACCGATCGCGCCGATCGCGACGGTGCATTTACGAAGGATTCGTACTTTGCAGGGTTATTCCCCGTATCGCCGCAGGTGCAGCCGTCGCGTCACTTTCCCAAGGATCTACGATACAGGATCGTCATTTCACGCCCCCAACGGTCCTGTTAGTCTGGGCCTCCCATTCTCCCTGCCCCAGACGGTGCCCTCGGTGGGACTCCAAGGCCGCCGAGGGCATTTCTTTTTTCGTCGAAGTCATTCCTATCCGTCACAAACAAGGATTGAATTCGGGCCAGCCAGTCCATTCGGGATAACGCTTAGCCGCCTCCTTGGTGCCGCCGATATCGTCCCGGTGCATGATGCGAATGAGTTCGCTTCGTTCACTCCATCTGCGAGCCAGGCGTCGATCAGCCGGCCGATCCTTGCGAGGCCGCCAAATGCGCTCGACGATCGGAACATGGCTGGCCCGACCGTTGCGGCTTGGGCATTCTGCCCACACGACTTGCGCCGGCGCACGCGGGTCCCCTTTGGCTTTCATGGCATCACAAGCAGTTCCGCGGGTAGACTTGGGTCGATAATGACAAGACGGGTGGCTCCATCCGCTGGTCACACAACGCGTGAACGACCTGATCAACGGTCGAGAGATCGCGCCGGCTAATCCGGATGGATCGCAATAGCCATGGTTTCATCGCTGTCTTCGAGCCAATCGGAAGGCCGATTGTCCTCCAGCAGCTTGACGCCACACAGACAGACTTCGCCCTCCTTCACGGTGATCGCGATCGGCTCGAGGAGGCGTCCATTACAGGGGCCGTCGATGCAATAGCCGCTGTCGATCTCGAAGATCGCTCCATGCCGGCCGCATCTAAGAAAAGAGCGGTCCGCTGAGAAAAATTCGCCACCGCCGACGTTGAGCCAGACCCCGTCATGTGGGCAGCGATTGATATAACCGAAAAAGTCATTGTCAAACGTCCGCACGACGACAATTGGGAATGGCCGGCTCTCACCGCCGCCGTCGATCCGGGCCAGGCTAAACCCCTTGGCACCGCCCCGCTCAATGGTGCCGGCAGGACAGACGGCAAACAGGTCGATCTCGCGAGCCGCCATATCGTCGCTGATCCCTTATCGCCGCCTCACAGCTTCCAGTCTGAAGGCATCGACCGCAGTTCGCGGCAACCGAAATAGCCCGCAGCCGCGAGCGAGCGGCCGATAGGCATGGCCTGCGCGCGCGTTGAGAACATTGAACCACTGGTTTGGCGTGAGCTTCGCGGGGCGCTCACTGATCTGCGCCACCGTCCCGTCTGGGGCGAATCGGACGTGAATGATGACCTGTTGCGCGTTCATACTCGTTCCTTTTTTTGGTCGAATTTCGAGGCTTGAGACGAACGCTCAGGAGATTGGTCCCTGACACCCTGGGCTTCGAAGCGCTGAGCGTCGCGTCGAACAGCGGGTTCGAAGCGGCATCTACGCTGCGTTCGCGCTTGCCATTGTCCTCGCGCCCGACCTTTGAGCGCCTCCTGAGCTCTTCCCCACGCCCCGTTGGAGCCGACCTGCTCCGCCCTCGCAATTTGCCTCACGTGGCATTCTCCGCGCCAGGCAACAGATGCGCAGCAATCGACCCCGCCGTCTTGGGCAATGGCAAATCGGTGATCATCATTCGATGCTTGCCCAGCCTGGTTTATGAGATGGCGGCTAGCTCAGTAGATGGCCGCGCCAGCGCCTACATTGACCGATGCATCCTTCATCGTCTCCACGATAAACTCGATCTGTTTGTTCGAGAGATGAGTGTGAAATGGCAGAGCCACGGCGCGATCGGCAATTTTTTCCGTAACCGGGAAATCACCCCGTCGATAGCCGAGATCAAGATAGTGAGGCTGCAAATGTAACGGATGGCTGTAGGCGACAGCTTCGACCTGCTCGACGCGCAAATCGTCGACAATGGCATCGCGGCTCGATCGCGTAAAGCGCGTCCCGAGATGAACCAAATACAGAAACCAGTTCACCTCGGTCGCATCGGGGCCGATATAGGGCGGCTTGATGCCCTCAAACGATTGCATATGCGCATTGTAGAGCTGCTCGATCAGCCGCCGCCGCTCCAGAATTTCCGCAAGGCGCTTGAGCTGCGCAAGTCCTAAGGCCGCTGTGAGATCGCTCATGCCTGCCTGGTAGGGCGGCGCGCTTCCGACGACGACGGAGAAGCGTTCATCTGCTCCATGGGCGCGGTGGCGACGCAGGCTAACGGCGAAGTCGATGTCGTCGGTGACCACCATTCCGCCTTCGCCACAACTCAGTGCCGACGGCTGAGCAAAGTCGAAAACGGCGACGTCGCCAAAGCATCCGACAAGTTCGCCCCTATATCTTGATCCAATCGCCTCGGTGGAATCCTCCAAAAGAAGCAGCCGGCGGCGCTGCGCGATTGCGCGCAGCTCCGACCAGGGTGCCGGATGGCCATTTGGATTCCCAGCGATGATCGCTCGCGTGTTGAGCGTGATTCGCTCTTCGAGTTTCGCCGGGACCAACGCTCCGGACCAATAGTCAATATCAGCAAACACCGCTCGCGCGCCTGCGAGACTGACCGCATGGACCGTCTCGCGAAACGAGTAGGGCGAGGCGATCACCTCCTGCCCTGGCCCGATGCCGAGCGCCTTTAGCGCAAGCAGAAGACCGATAGTGCCGCTCGGCACGGCAACGGCATAGCTGCGGCCAACATAACTCGCAAATGCTTGCTCGAATTCATCGGTGATCGGCCCGTTCGAGAGCCGCGGCGAACACAGCAACGCCTCCACAGCAGAGAGTTCGGCGCTTGTGATATCGGGATCGGACAGCGGAACGAAGGAAACATCCATCCTTGCGTCGGCGGCACAATTATTGTGGTTCTCCGCCAGTCCAATACCGCTCACCGCCCAATATTCCTTCTCGCCAGCAGCATTCCGGTTGCCTTTGCAGGGTCGGCCGTCATGTGAACGCAATGATCGGATCCATCGATGAGATGCAGATCGAAGTCCAAGAAGCGCCGGAATGGCTGCTCCGTCACATCGGACGCGTCACAGCGCATCCAGGCGAGCTTCGGAAAGCGACGGCGCAACGCCTCAAGCGATGCCGCATCGGCGCTAGTCGCCGCAAGCAGCCGTTCGATTTCGGTCAGTTCATCGGCAGCCAGCGCCATTGTAGCTCCTCCATGACGGTCCCCGACCGCATCATTGCCAGAACAATCGCTCGGGATCCGCGTTCAGCTCGTCGATCGCTGACGTCAACCGTTGGAAAATGCTGTAAAATTCCCAGCTCTCTCGCACGTGGTTCTTGAAGAAAAGCTTCCAGACCTCGCTCACGACATCATAATGGACCAGCGCGATATCAATCAGGCCGCCGCCCTTGTCGATATTGTGCGAGCAGCAGGGACTCTCGACGAGATAGCCGCTCCTCACCGGCTTCACATTCGGCATGACGTAGCGATAGCGATTGCGGGTGATCAACGCGCGCTCGATCCGCTTGCGATCGAGTTCGTTCGGGTGAGGAACAAGCCCGGTCTGTGACTTCCGCACTACCGCTGCAGTCATCGCGAAAGTCTCCCCTCAAAGTAGCGCAATTTCTTCTTCGAGACAGCCGATGACCAGCTGTCCACCAAAATCGACAATGTAGATCGGCACATCCGCTTGCGTATGCATGGCGACCCGGATGATGTTTCCGATCCGTCCGGCACTGAGCAGGAGTCCGTCGGCCGGCGCATCGGGAAAAGAACCGTCATTGATGAGGTCGACCGCGGTTTTGACCCGCTGGCCTGATCGATATTTCGGAAGGCCCGTCTCCGTCATGATCCGCTCGTTTTCGGCAGCGCCAGATGATCAGACGCCTCGCGCATGCCGACCGGATCGAGCTCCTTGCGCTTCATACCGACGCGGTAGCCGGTTTCAAGAAATTCGACTCCGTAGATATAGAATTGCTGGAGGAACGTGCCGATGGAAACGACGTAACCAACCTCGCCTTTCTTGGCCAGGAGAGCGCCGATGTCCTTGCCGGGATAGGTGCCATCATTGCGGATATTGCGGTTGGCCCGCACCTTGTCGCCGAAATTGAAGGCCGGGGGCCCGTCCAGCTCAACCAGGTCACTGTCGCGAGCGATGTTGCTCATGCTCGCCATCCTTGTGGGCTGATGGACGAGACGGTCAACCGAGCGCGGGCGACCTCCTGCACCATGCTATCCTCGTCTTTGACAAGATCTGCCAACTCGTCGGCCGCAATGCGGCTCGCGACTTCGTAACGGATACGCCAATCAGGGTCACGCCGCAGCGTGGTCAGGGACTGAGGTGACAGTCGCCGCGCGATTTCGAGGCGGATCGAAGCCTGCGGGTCGTTCACCATGGCCATCAGCCAATCGTATGGAATACGTCGCGCCACCATGCGGCGAACCTCGGTGTCCTCGTCATTCATCAGTGATCCGAGCCGCCACGGCGCAATCCGGTATGCCACGACGCGACGGACGTAATAGTCATCGTCCGACAGCATCGGCACCAGTTCGTCGTCATCAAGCAAAGCCGCGACGCCAATCCTGACCGCGCGATGCGGATCGTTGCGCAGACGCAGGACATAACGTCTGGGCAGCCGCTGCGCCGCGTTCCAGCGCACGGTCTCATCCCCGTCATTGATTAGCCGCAGCAATAGAAAGCGATTGGCGTATCTGGCCACAATCGCTCGCACCTCGAAATACGGGTGGCCAATATAACCGTCGGCGAGCCCCGGGTTCTGCTCGAAGAAGCGATCGATGCGGCGAGCGTACCTGTCGTGGACGCAGGCGTGCGAGGGCTCGCAGCCGCCCCCTTTCTTCAGCGACCGATGAGGGCAGGCGCCGCAATCGATCTCATGCCCGAGCCAGTCGAGGGCATCGCCGATGTCAATCGTCATCGCACTTGCTCATCTGTTCTGGAACGTCCAAGGCAAACGCCGGCGCCGACCTCGCCGGCGGGTTCGAATTCGAGCAGATTTTCGTTGCCACAGCCGTTATTCGGATTGCCGAACACCATCTTCAGCAAAAATCGACAGAAGCGCGTCTCATAGCGATCGAGAGCGCTCGCGGCCGCGCTGACTGTTAACCAACCGTCGGCGCCTGTGTTTCCGCGCTTGATCCGGCGCAGACAGGGCTTTGCGATCTCCAATGCTTGGGTTAACCGAGCCGTGTAGAAACAGACATGGTAACGGACCACGGCATGGTCCGCGGCCAGCGCTTGAGCTTTCAACAGGTAAGTTTCGGCTGTCTCGTCCTGGTAACGTCCAGCCCACCGCAGTTGATCTTCGGCGTCACGCGGCAGGTCGTCACCGTGCTGTGTGTGCATGATCTGCACCCCCTTGCGGCAACATGTCGGGTCGACTGCAATGTTCCGCGTAATCGTCGGCCTTGCTCGTTTATTGGAGCGCTCTCTGCGTCGTTGGGCAGCGGTGCTCCTGGTTCCGATTGACTTGCTACGAACTGCGCCGCCACGTCGATCACATCGGCAGCGACACTGCCGAATAGACAATCGGTCCACGGCCTCGAAGCGCAACTTTTGACCAGCACTGGGCTCGACCAGCACACCCGATCCCGGAGGCCGATGCAGCATCGATGCGCGCGACGAACGCTCTCGAGCGATCGGTTCCCTTGATCCGAACCGAAAGCGGGCTTCTGGGACACCATCAACGCGCCGCACGGAACTTATCGACTGCGCTCCGACGCAGCTTGGCCTGAACTTCATCGTCTCATCCCGTTAACCCGGTGCCTTGTAGCGCGGCAATGACACATCGATCACGCAGGTGTCGTCGACCGGGCAAACCTCGACACATTGCGGATCGTCGAAATAGCCGATGCATTCGGTGCACTTCTTCGGATCTATTGCGAAGATTCCACCTTTCTCGACGATCGCAACGTTCGGGCAAATCGGCTCGCAGGCTGAGCAGCCGGTGCATTGCGAAGCGATGATCTTGAACGGCATCGATAGTTCCCCTACGCCACCGAGGTCATCGCTGAATCTCGCATTGCCGTGCGTGCGACATGCTGGATCTCACCGCTTTGCACCCTGCGGAGATAGGCTTTGAACCAGGCGATCATCGAGGTCTCGATGAACTCATGGGCGTATTGATCGACCGGCTCGATGCCGGCATTGATCAGGCTGTTCTTCGGGCAACCGCCGATCTTCGCGACGAATACCGCATGGCAATCGCCAATGGCGGCGATGGTGGGTGCAAGCCTGTCCTGCTCGCCATAACCGGCCTGACAATAGAGATCGACCCTGCGGTGGCCAACGAATTTGGTGCCGGATGTCGAAAGTTCGTACACCTGGAACTCATTGGCATGTCCAAAATGCTGATTGATCAGGCCCGAGCCCTTGGTCGCGACCGCGACCAGAAGCGTGATATCGCTCATCTCGCCAGCCAATTCCATAAGCTCCTCTTGCTTGGCTGCGGCCTTTGCCGCGCGCTGATGCTCGACGTTGGCTTGGTAGGCCTTTCGCGTCTCAAAGTCATATTTGAGCTCCATGGTCATGAGCCTCTCTGCCGTGAACTCGGAGCTGCGATCCTGTCCAAGTAGGCCGACGGCGTCGGCGCGGCATTGGCGACAATGCCGCATCATGTTTATCTCGCCTTCACAAGTGTCCTGCAGTGCCTTCAATTCCTGCGCGGTTGGCCCCCGCTGGCCATTGAGGCCGAATACCGTGCCGTGCTCGGGCGCGGAGATCAGTGGCATGATATTGTGCAGGAAGGCACCGCGCGACTTTACCGCCTTGTTGACCTCGACCAGGTGCTCGTCGTTGACGCCCGGGATCATCACCGAATTGACCTTGCACAGGACGCCTCGTTGCGCGAGCATCTCAAGGCCCTCAAGCTGACGGTCCGCGAGTATCCTCGAGGCTTCGGTCCCGGTGTAGCGCCTATGATTGAAGAATATCCAGGGATAGATTTTCGCACCGATTTCTGGATCGATCATGTTGATCGTGATGGTGACGTGATCGACCTTGCAGCGGACGATTGCGTCGATATGGTCAGGCAGGGCCAGCCCGTTAGTCGACAGGCACAGCTTGATGTCGGGCGCGGTCGTTGCGATCAGGTCGAAGGTCCTGAAGCTCTTTACGGGATTCGCGAGCGCATCGCCGGGACCTGCGATGCCAACCACGGTCAGCTGCGGGATGTTTGCGGCAACCGCGAGCACTTTTCTCGCTGCCTGCTCAGGGCTGATCTTTTCGCTCACCACGCCGGGACGCGATTCATTGGCGCAATCGTATTTGCGATTACAGTAATTGCACTGGATATTGCAGGCTGGCGCGACCGCGACATGCATGCGGGCATAGTGATGATGCGCTTCTTCGCTGTAGCAGGGATGGTTCTTCACCTTTTCCCAGACTTCGCTCGGCAAATCGCCTTGACCCGCATATGAGCCACAGCTCGCCTTGCCTCCGGCCGCCGAGGCGCGGCAGCCCTTATGCTCGCCAGTGGGCAGCATCTTGCTGCTCGTCGCCGGATGATTGGCGCCATTTCCGCCTCCCGCCACTGCCTTCATGTTCGGTTCTCCCCTGCGGGCCGGATCGGCTCCCTGGACCGGCCCAGGCGAGCATAGCGAGGAGTTAGCAACCGGCGTGCCATCGCTGACACGACCGGATCTGTTCTTCACGTCAATGAGTTAGCTGGAGCGATCGGGCTCGTCCGTTTGTAGGACAACGATGATGCACGTGTTGGAAAAACGACAAGCCGAACGATTTGGCGCAGAGCCGGCGTTTGTCAGCACAATCGTCCGCCAAGTGAGTCGCCGAGATTCTCCGGACGCAAGCCCGGCCGTTCGCCCCCGGGGTGCGGGTCGAGCCTCGCCGGCTCCGCTTTGCGAGCGCCTAAAGCACGATGGGTTTGAGCTGACTTCTCATCGCGCTTTAGCGCCTGGTCTAACTATGATCCTTTCGGGAGGACCGCATCACACTTTTCCGGGTCATGCTCTAGCTGATCAATATCTCCACCGCGCGCGGGAGCCCGATCGCGAGTGGTATCAGGTCCTGCTCGACCAGAAAGCGAAGCTCGTTGCGCGTAAGCCTGTCCGGATCGACGATCGCGTAGTGGATGTCGGCCGAACGCTTGGTGATCTGGCGCGCATAGGTACGCAACAGCTGGTCGTTGAAGCGACAGCCAACGAAAAGGAATCTCCCACCGGTCCGCCTTTCCTTGATGATGTCGGGGACCGGCGACTGGATATCGATCTCAGTGAGAACCTCGACGTAATCAGCCTCCGAAATCAGGAAGTTCTTGGCCGGCAGCGCGCCGCCATGCGGCTTGTACAGCACTGTCGTCCAATTGCCGGCTGCGGCACGATCAACCTCTTTGCCCGCTGAATCGTAAAAGCGATACCAGCGGTCCTCGCCTATGCCGCTGCGCACGCCCCCCTGCACCTCACCCCATCCGTCGCGTTTGCCGAGTGCGGCACGCATGGCGCCATCGTACCAAACATCGACAATCATCGGCACCGACAGAGCCGCAAGATGATGATGCAGGGGCGTCGGATCGACCGGGAGGGCGAACGCCTGCGCCATCAACGCCGTCACCGTGGAACGATGCCTTCTGCTCTCGATGTACTGGGCCGACGCCCAGGCATTGCCCTTGACCCGGCGCGGCACCGCCACCTTGCTGGCAAAGAACGCCGCCAAGGCTTCGGGCGTCATTGGCACTTGGGGAGCGGACAAGGCGGCGAGGTCAGGTCCAAGATAGGGAACGATGCTGCCATCTCTCAAGCTGTCCGCGACGTCGGTGAGAACCGCCTCGGCATCGGCGGCGTTGACATAATCGATTCGCGGGGACGCCCTCATCGGCTGTCCCCGTCCTCCCCACGCTTCCTGGCGTTGATTGTAATCGGCAGCGGCGTGTCGCTCGCCATCTCGGGCAAGTCCAGTACCCAGCCATTGGCTATTTTGATCCAGCCGCCCCAAAGCGTTTCATACTCGGACTCCACGATCGGCTCTTCGAGATCTTTCTTGGGCACGTAGATCGACAGCCCCGCCTCGGGAGAGCGACGGATCATGATTTTCATGAGGTCAGCCTTCTGAATGATGCCGTATCGCTGGCTGGATTGGCGCACGCGCGCGGCATGGCGCGCAACTGGGCCACGATATCAGATAGTACACTCACGACCTGATCGACATCTTCGACGGTCGTTTCACGCGACAGGGAAAAGCGCACTGCGCCGCGCAGGCTCGTCGCCGGCACCCGCATCGCGCGCAGAACATGGGACGGCTCCATCGAGCCGGAATTGCAGGCGGCCCCGAGCGAGGCTGCAATGCCAGCACGATTGAGATGATGGACGATTGCTTCGCCGTCGAGATGTTCAAAGGCGATGTCGGCCGTGTTCGATAGCCGATTGCCGACATCGCCGAGCACCGTGCAGTCGCCACCATGCAAAATGGCCTGTTCCAGACGATCGCGCAATGCGCCAATGCGAACCCGCTCCGGCTCGAGCCGTTCGGCCGCAAGCTCTGCGGCCTTTCCAAGGCCGACAATGCCGGGGACATTCTCAGTTCCGCCGCGGCGCCGTCGCTCCTGCGATCCGCCCCAGATTAGCGGCTTGAACTTCGTACCCTTTCGCAAATAAAGCGCGCCGATGCCCTTGGGACCGTGCAGTTTGTGCGCGGATAGCGACAGCATGTCGATCGCACTGTCCTTGAGATCGATGCGCACCTTGCCAACGGCCTGCACCGCGTCGCAGTGAAACAGCGCACCTGCCTCACGCGCCAACCCAGCCAGAAATTCTACTGGAAAGATCGTACCGGTCTCGTTATTGGCCCACATCACGGACGCAATCGCCGTGCGCGGTCCAACCGCCCGCCGAAACGCCTCGATATCGATTCGGCCGCACGAATCTACGGGGATCACATGCGTCTTGACGCCCCTTGTCGCCAGTTGCTCGACCAGCGCAAGGATCGCGGAATGTTCGACAGAGGTGGTGACAATCTCGTCGCGCCCATCTTGGGTCGCAAGCGCTGAGAGAATGGCAGTATTGTTGGCCTCGGTTCCACCGGAGGTGAATGCGATTTCGTGCTCATGGGCATTTCCTAACAATTGCTGCAAGCTGCGGCGCGCCTGGTTCACGGCGCTTGCGGCCTCGCTGCCAAGGTCATGGCTGGAGGACGCGTTGCCGAACCGTTCGGCGAAGAACGGCAACATTGCTTGGACGACGGATGGATCGGCTCGCGTCGTCGAATTGTTGTCGAGGTAAATGGGCACGCAGGTCTCGCTCAATGGCGCGCGTTGGGCGCGCCGGCGACCGGAATCAGGCGGATCAGCCCACCGAGCTTTTCGACCAGGCGATCCTGAATGCCTTCGAGTGTCGCGCTGGACAATTTGCAGAACACACAGGCACCTGTTAGTCGGACCATGATCCTGTCGCCATCGATATCGATCAGCTCGCAGTCGCCACCGTCGCGCCGCAGACGGGGACGGATCTCCTCGATCACGCCGCGAATAACCAGCTCCCGCTCGGTTTCGGTGGCCGACGGCTGCTTCAGTTGCTCAGGCTCGATCAGCATGATTCGCTTTCTTTTGTGCCATCATCCAAAGGACTTGCCGCAAGAGCAGCTAGACGTCGCATTCGGGTTATCGAATGTGAAGCCGGGGTTCTCGAGCGCCATCACGAAGTCGATTGTCGTGCCGACCAGATGCTGATGGCTCTTATTGTCGACGAACACCCTGAGCCCGTCGCGCTCGATCACGGTGTCATCGGGCCCTGGCGCACCGGCAAGGCCCATCATGTATTTGAACCCCGCGCAGCCGCCCGCCTCGACCATGATGCGCAGGCCGCTTGCCGGCTGCGTCGATGCGGCAATCGCGTTCTTGACCGCATTCACTGCGCTCTCTGTCAGATTGATCACGAGTCACCCCTGGCTGCCGGGAACGGCTGACTGTGGGCTGGCAAGTCGCATGCCAGCACGCACACGCCTGATAACGCTTGCCTTTCTCAATCGCACGCGTTCGCTTTGAGACCTATGTCAGCTTGCTGACATAGCTCATGCGGCCGTCGCGGCACGCTTACGTACTTTCGCAAGATGTTGCGGCGGACAGACGCCACACATGCGGCGGCAAGCAATTTGCATTGCATGTCGCGCCGGCCAAGGCGTCGGTAATTGAGCTTCGACCAAGGACGATTTTAATGACTGCAATCGAGAACACCGCACTCGGCCGACTTGAGAAGGAGGGGCGGCTGCTCAACGCCGTCCTCAAGGACGAAACCAGCAAGCCGGGCCGATTCGGCTTTCGCGGCGACATCGCCCTGAAATTCCAGGTCCAGGTCGCGGACGAGAAGCGGCCGCCAGACTATTCGATCGAGCAGGTTCTGACGATCGCGCAAGAAGGTGAAAGCACGATTCCGGTGCTGGCCGGCTATCTGCATTCCTTCGAATATCTTGCTGACGTCGCAGAGGTCCTTGACGGCGCGCTAAGCCCAGCTGGCAGATACTTTATGTTCTGCAACAACATCGACCTGTTGGCGAAATATCGAACCAAGCTCGGCAATATTACCTTCCACATCCTACCATGCGATGAATCCACCGTCTGGAAGGAGATGATGGACCTGATCGGGATCAACAAGGATGACATCAAGAAGCTCAATACAGGCGGTAAGCTCGATTACCTGCTCGACGCAGCCAAGGATCTCGATGTGTCGTACGAGCAGATCTCCTACGAAGAAGGATTGAAGAGGATGGAGCCCGTGAAAAACCGTAACGAAAACCGGCCGGTCTGAGTACCCAGTCATCGCGAATTGGTTTCAGTCATCGCGAGAGAGGTTGTCCTCGGCAAGGTGCAGCTCTGACGGGGCAGATGCCGCCCTCGCCGAGCGTCGACGCAATCGGGCGCGAGTTCTCTGCCTCTAGCAGTCTGCTGAAGAACGTTGAGGTGAGGAGCTTTCTTGTTCTCGCCAGTCGTTTGGAGGGAGGCGCGGTGGCGTCGGATATAATTTGCTAGGCTGAGGTTGGCCGCTCCCTGACGAGAGGCGGCTAAGCGGCAAGCAGTTTGGGAATGCGGATCAGATTATAGGCGATCAGATTGAGCAGGAAGTCGGCGGCAACGCGAGCGATGCCGCGATGTTTGGTCTTGCGCATGGTGCCATGCTGCTTGCCCCATCCGAAGATGCACTCGATCATCGCGCGGCGCGATTGCGACATGCCATATCCCGGATGCCGCGTGGTTCGTTCGTCGATGGCGCTGTTGCGGGTCTTGCCGGTTTTGGTGACGGCCTGGTTCTGTGTCACATGCGGCGTCACACCGATGGCGCGAAGATTGGCGACGTGATCGGCGGTATCCTAGACGGGCCTTCGGTGCAGCGGCCGGTTCCGAGCTCGGAGGTCAAGCCGTGCTTACCGCACATAGGACGGATCACGTATGAATCAGAGCGACGCCGTCATGCGGTCATTCGTTGAGATTGGCCAAGCACCTTCTTGCTTCAGCGCACAAATGGCGATGAACCACGACTGCTGGTTGCCATCCTCGCCGACGACCACGAGATGGACGCCCATGACCCGGCGGGTTGGAATGTCATTGAGGCCGCAAATCGCACAGACAGGATTGGCTGGACCTATTGCGCATTCGTCACAAGCCTTTCATCACTCACCGTTCGGTCAGCCCTGCAAGAATCGCCTCTCCTTTCTGCGCGATCTGGGGCATCGCATGCGCAACCGCTAAAAGGCTGCGATGGAGATCAATCCCGCGAGCATGGACGCTTTATCGTCAAGCGTACTTCCTCGGACTTCCGTCCATATTCCGGTTTTTGCCGACTACTTGCTGGATGAGCTGAATACAGCGGTCGTTCGCGGCATACCTGTCATCCCGCTTTTGCCTTAAGTCTTACGTCCGGCCACCGAATTTCAGTGCGGGGCCGAGGGGGGAGTGCATGTCGTCATCGTCTGAAGAACTCCACAACGCGGCGCTCGCCTATCACCGCCTGCCGCGGCCGGGCAAACTCGAAATTCAGGCGATCAAGCCGCTCGCCAATCAGCGCGACCTGGCGCTGGCCTATTCGCCAGGCGTCGCCGCCGCCTGTACCGAGATCGCCACCAACCCGGCCGAGGCCGCCACTCTGACCGCCCGCGCCAATCTGGTGGCGGTGGTGTCGAACGGCACCGCGGTGCTCGGCCTCGGCAATATCGGCCCGCTGGCCTCGAAGCCGGTGATGGAAGGCAAGGCGGTGCTGTTCAAGAAGTTCGCCGGCATCGACGTGTTCGACATCGAGATCAAGGCCGACACCATCGAGCGCGTGGTCGAAACGGTCGCGGCGCTGGAGCCGACCTTCGGCGGCATCAATCTGGAGGACATCCGCGGCCCGGAGTGCTTCGAGATCGAGGCACAGCTCAAGGAGCGCATGAAGATCCCGGTGTTCCACGACGACCAGCATGGCACCGCGATCATCGTCGCGGCCGCGATCGTCAACGGTCTGCTGCTGAACGGCAAGAAGCTTGCCGATGTGAAGATCGTCTGCTCGGGCGCCGGGGCGGCCGCGATCGCAACTCTCAATTTGCTGGTCTCGATGGGCGCGCAGCGCAAGAACATCTGGGTCTGCGATATCGACGGCGTCGTCTATGAGGGCCGCAACACCACGATGGACCGCTGGAAGGCGGTCTATACGCAGACGACCAACGCGCGTGTGCTGGCGGACGTCATTCCCGGCGCCGACATCTTCATCGGCCTGTCCGCACCGGGCGTGCTCAAGCCCGAGATGGTCAAGCAGATGGCGGACCAGCCGCTGGTGATGGCGCTCGCCAATCCGGTGCCGGAGATCATGCCGGACGAGGCGCGCCAGGCGCGGCCCGACGCGATGATCTGCACCGGACGGTCGGACTTCCCGAACCAGGTCAACAATGTCCTGTGCTTCCCGTTCATCTTCCGCGGCGCGCTCGATGTCGGCGCCACCGCGATCAACGAGGCGATGAAGCATGCCGCGGTCGATGCGATCGCGCAGCTCGCGCGCGATCCGCCGTCGGACGCCGTGGCCCATGGCTTCGAGAGCACCGAGACTCAGGGTTCGGTCCGGGCTCGCTGATCCCGAGCCCGTTCGATCCGCGCCTGATCCTGCGCATCGCGCCGGCGGTGGCCAAGGCCGCGATCGAATCCGGCGTTGCGACCCGGCCGATCAAGAACTTCGATGAGTACTGCGCCGAGCTGCAGCGCTATGCGTTCCGTTCCGGCATCACCATGAAGCCGGTGTTCGCCAAGGCGAAGACCCAGCCGGTGCGCGTGATCTACGCCGAAGGCGAGGACGAGCGCGTGCTGCGCGCCACCCAGGTGGTGCTCGAGGAGAAGCTGGCGCGGCCGATTCTGGTCGGACGTCCGTCGGTGGTGGAGACCCGGATCAAGCGCTTCGGCCTCGCGATCAAGGCCGGCCGCGACTTCGACCTGATCAATCCCGAGGACGATCCGCGTTACCGCTCCTATGTGCAGTCCTATATCGACGTCGCCGGCCGGCGCGGCGTGACGCCCGACGCGGCGCGCACGGTGGTCCGCACCAACAACACGGTCATCGCGGCGCTCGCGGTGTCGCGCGGCGAGGCCGACGCGATGCTGTGCGGGGTCGAGGGCCGCTTCATGAGCCATCTGCGCCATGTTCGCGAAATCATCGGCTTCCTGCCGGGGATCAGCGACTACGCGGCGCTGTCGCTGATGATCACGACCAAGGGCGCCTATTTCCTCGCCGACACCCAGGTTCGGCCGAATCCCAGCGCCGAGGAACTCGCCGAGGTGGCGTCACTGGCCGCGGTTCACGCCCAGCGCTTCGCCTTCAAGCCCAAGGTCGCCTTCGTCTCGCACTCCGACTTCGGAAGCTACGACACCGACTCGGCGCGCAAGATGCGCCGCGCCACGCAGCTCCTCAAGGACAGGCATCCGGAGATCGAGGCCGACGGCGAGATGCAGGCCGACACCGCGCTCTCGGAGATCGCGCGCAAGGCCGTGCTGCCGCAGTCGCGGCTGGAGGGCGAGGCCAACATCCTGATCATGCCGACGCTGGACGCCGCCAACATCGCCTATCAGACCATCAAGGTGCTGGGGAATGCCTTGCCGGTCGGCCCGATCCTGATCGGACCGGCGCGGCCGGCTCACATCCTCACCCCCGGCGTGACGGCGCGCGATGTGCTCAACATGACGGCGGTCGCCGCGGTTGAGGCCCAGGAGCGCGCCGGTCGCGCAGCCGACGCTGTTTGGCCAAGGGGCTGTTGTTCGAGTATGATCTCCGCTTCGTGCTTGTTGCGAGACAAAACCGCGGCGCACTCTGCGCTGACACGACCTTCGGGTTCAGATCATGCTCGAGACGAAATGGATTCGACTTGAGCGGAACATCCCCTCCTCCTTTACCATCCGTGGCAGTCATCTGGAATTTGCGAGTGCGGTCGCATTCATGCCGGCGACTGCGGCATAGGCGGGAGCGCTCGCCCCTGGTGAGCGCTCCCGCCTTTCCTCCTCAGGCCAGATTCATCCTCTGCAGAAAATACCAAGAAAGATCATCATCAGATGATGATGCCTCACTATCCGTTTCGCTCAGCTCGGCTTCGCTGCTTGCTTCTGTATCGACATCACCGCTTTCCATCTTTGAAAGATACATCTCAGGTTTGCCTGCCCGCTGCCATTTCCCTTCGGAGTTCTTCGTCCATTTATCGCTGTGGTTAGGGTCAAGCACCCAGCAGTTGTTGCCCAGTGGCTCACCCAAGTCACCCAAGTGGACGAAACCCATCTCTGCCAAACGCGGTTCCATACCGGCAAGGGCAGGACGCGACATGACCAACGCGCGCTCGCCGTCAAGCCGAAGTTGATGTTCCAGCAGGATGTCGCCAGCGTTCTCGACGAGCGGATGCGTGATCCTCAAGTCGACGACAGACGTAATCCCCTTTCGCCCCGGAAACTGCTCGCGAAATTGATCAGCCTTGATACGGAATCCACCTTCTGTCCTGAGAAGCCCGACACTTTTGTCTCCCAGCTGATAGCTGAAATATCGCGTCTCATCTCCGTCCTCGTCAGTGCCACCGTACAGCTTAGCAACCGTTGCTGTGCGAACAGCTTTCTTGGATACAAAATCGGAGTACTCTTGTGGATTCTCAGCGATGCTCTTGATGTCATTGCCATGAAAGGCTTTCACCTCTCTTTTCCAGGAACTCCTTTTGATCTCCACGATCGGGGCGCGAGGATCGAGAGAATATGTTGCAGCCGACGACGAACTACCCGGATGCATGCCTGCAAGCGTATCCGCAAAGCGGCCACTATCTGACGACGGACCGGCTTCGTCAGCTTGGCTAGCGCCGGCGGACTGGCTCGATGAGCCAACAATTCGTCCATACATCAGATTCAACTTTCCTGTCGGCATGGTTTCTTGCACCTGAGCCCGTGCCGATCGAGCTCGCCGACAGGGATAGAAGGCCTAGCTTACAATAACCTGACACGATGCCATCAAGTGTCGCGCACATCGGTGCTACTCAATCGCGGCGACGCGGCGATTGGCGGCTGCTCTTTTGACTGAGCGTAGCGGGCGAGACGGCTCCAGGACAACGATATCCGAACATAAGTGCCAGCGCCGATACAGGCAGGCCTCGACACCAGTTGATTTTGAAATGTAACCGGACGCTCTCAGCATCATACCGAAACTCATCGGCAACGCGCTCGTTCCCCGGCGCGTGCCTCACTCCGGGCTGATCTCAAGTTGCCCTGACCGATCCTTGATGCCACGACACCGACCACATGACGATGCTTCCTCATTGCCAAAGTCGTGATTGAGCCACTGTCGATTTTGCGACCGTGCGCGCCTTAGCCATCAGATGCCTTTGCCGTGGGCTACCGATCGCACAACGACGGTCCACCGGCCATGGCATCACCAGCAATCCGGGCTGTTTAGACTCTGCAGACGGCCCGGGCTCGCCCGAGAGCGCTCATCGGCCAAAGTCGACTCGTGCGATAGGACAAGGGCAACTTGCCTTCAGCGCCGGCTAGAAATGATAGGCGAGCGGATTTGCTTCAACTATTGCGCGACGTCTGGGAGAGCTGGACACAGCGCGCTCAAGCCGCTGCCGCAGCGCCGCAGACGTGCGACTGGCAGTTGGCGGGACAAACCCTGGCGCAGGCGCCGCAGCCGATACAGGCGCCCTGATCGTTCATCACCATGATTTTCTTCTCGATCTCATCGTCATCATCGTCGAGGTCGACAAGTTCGCCTTCCTCGTTGATCCCCTTCAGCGTCATGACGTCACGACCACAGACCTTGAAGCAGCGGCCGCAGCCGATGCATTTCTTGGCGTCGATTGAATTCAGGTAGTCCGGCGTCCAGTTCCGGCCGTCGCGCGTGGTAAGTGACATGATCCGATATCCTTTTAAGCTTTCTCTAGCCGCTTCAGATCCTGGCTCTTGCGCTCGAGTTCGGCGTAGGCATCGTGCGCCTTCCGCGCCACCGCGATGATCGAGGTCCAGTTAACGGGTAACTCCTCCGAAAGGTCGTGCAGATCCATTTTGGCCTGCAGCGCCTTAGCCGACAGCCTCTTCAACTCTGCTTTCAGTGTTTCACGATCGCTCATGAGCCGCCCTCAATAATTCGCCACGTCAGGGAATTTCTGAATCATCCTGATCCCGTCTCCGATATACTTTCCTCCCTCGTCTGCGAGTTTTGCGAAATTGTCGAAGCCGAAGCGGTGGACGTCGCGCAACTGCTTGTTCACCACAATCAGCCGCCCGCCGATCAGCACCATGCGGCCAAAACCTTCATGGTGCATCTTCAGCATCGGCTGGATCATCACACCGGTCGCCTTTTCGATCGAGAGCGCGACCGCATTGAAGAATAGCTCCAACCGCCAGACCGTATCGGGATCGGGATCGCCGACAATTGGCAACTCACGCCGCTTCGCTTTATCCAGAACGTAAGGTTCGAGGAGTTCGAGATCGCTCTTGCTCTCCCACGCTGCGTTGGTCTCCTCAGCGCGCCAAACCTTGAGCAGTTCTTTGACGAACGGAGCGTCGAGCGCGGTTTCGGATTGCACCGTTTCTGCAGCCACAGTCAACTCGTCCTCACTCGTCAAGGTCGAACGTGCGCTTGCGGTCCTTCGCCAAGGCCTTCCGCAGCCAGGGAGGTGGCGTCCCTTTCAGGACGCGCTGGAGCTTTTCGAGCAACCCGAGGATGTTCTCGGGCTTGTTGACCTTGATGGGATGGATCTTGTTGGCCACCACACGCGCGGCGGCAGAGCCGCCGATGGCACCGACATAGAGGATGGCGCAATCCTTGATTGCCTCGATCTTCGGCGCAAGCTTGTCCTCGTTGCCGTCTTCCTTGAGATGGCCGTCGAACTGGATGGCCTTCAAAAACACGTGCCCGCCTGGCGCGACATCGTAAATCACAATGTTTCTGGCCCAGCCAAAATGCGCGTCAACGCGCCTCAGGTCCTGGGTCGCGAATGCCACTCTCATGCCATCGACCTCTCTGTCGCCTCGATGAAGCCATTACGGCGGCCGGACTTTGACGGCAGTGCCGAGATTCGCCAGCGATCCGGCGTTGGCTGATGATTCTCCTCGCGGTCGGCAATCACGAGATTGGCGATATCGAAGATAAGGTCGCGCGTGCCGCGATAGCCGACGGACAATTGATGTCCGGCGCCAATCCGATCGAACATCGGAAAGCCCGCGCGATAAAACGGAATCTTCAGCCGCGCCGCGGCTTGCCGGCCATGCGAATGGGTGATCAGCAAATCGCAGTTCCTGGTCTTGGCCAACGTTTCCAGATCCTCGAGATCGCCAACCAGCACCTCGCTGGTCCTGATCTTCTTTAGCACCGCCGACTGTGTCGTCGTGACGGCTGCCTCCACCTGCGCGCCCATCTCGTGCAGCATGCTGGACAGGTCGAACAACAGGTCCGGCTCGGCACCGATCGCAAGTCTACGGCCGCCGATATGGAAGTGCGCATCCAGCATCGCATCAGCGAGCTGTCCGCGCTGGCGTCGATACTTCGGTGGTATCGGACGACCGCTGATTTCGCTCAGAAACGCGATGAATTCGTCGTTGGGAATCAAGCCGCACAGCCGCTCGAACAGGCGAAATGGCACGCCGGTCTTGGCTTGCATGGCTTCCGCCGCGCGCCGCATCTGCGCACCGATTGCGATGGTCCAGCCGGCCCGGCCCATGTTGGCGACTTCGTCGACCCCAATGCCGCCGATGGTTGTTGGCGTAAACTCGTCAGGGATATGCCCATCTAGCGATCCCGCCAGATCGGGCAGAAAGGATGGCTGTAGCCCGAAATCCTCCAGCATGACCCTGAGTTCATCCAGATCACCCGGCGTGAGGTGGCATCCTGGAAGCACATTTACTTGCGAGGGATTGCGCGGCGCCTTGACCGCACGCGGCTCCACCAGCACCTCGACAATGCGCGTCACGGCCTTCTCCCAGCCATCCTGGAACGCGTCTTTGAAATCGGGCGTCGAGACATAGACCAGAGGCAACTTGGCGACTTGCGGATGTTTGTCTCGGATCAGCTTGATATAGGCGTCAACATCATCACCATTGGTTTCGGTCACTCCGGTCGAGCAAATCCCGATGAGCTTTGGCTTGGTGCGATTATAGATATTGAGGATCGCCTGCTCGAGATTGTCATAGCCGCCGAGAACGGTCGCGACCTCGCTCATGGCGGTGGTCTGCAGCGGTACCGCCTCCTTGAAATGCCGCACAAACAGCGTCAGCCCGAACGACGTGCAGCCTTGGGAGCCGTGCAGCAGTGGCATCGCTCCACGAAGCCCCATGAAGGCGAATGCGCCACCGATCGGCTGGCTCATCTTCAGCGGATTGACCGCGCAGGCCTTCTTCGGCATCGAGACGGTAGCCATGACAGCGTCCTATTCCGCGGCCTGCATTGCGGACGGAGAAGAGGCCAGAAGGTTCTCGATGCGGCGTCTGCAGCAGCCGCCGACCGCATTGGTGTGCTGTCTGACTGCCTCGACGCTGGTCAGGCCACGCGAACGAATGGCATCCTCGATCGTGCCAAGCTCGACTGTATTGCAGAAGCAGATCTTCTTCGCGCGGTGCGACGTCTGCTTGAGCGCCGGATCGGAGACGGAGTCAGGACTCTGGGAATGCGTCTGCAACGCCCTCGCCAACGCGTCCCAGGGCGCCGGTCGACGCAGCTGTTCCCACATCGGGTTTGACAGCGATTTGTCAATCTCTGAAACCAGCTTGACCATTCCAACGTAGCCCAGATAGGCGTGGCAACGCTCCTGATTGATGTCGAGCCATGGCATCGCCGCTTTGAGTGCGACGAACTGGGACTTTCCGCCTGAGAGCATGATGTCCGCTTTCGCATCCTTCAGCATTTTGTACATCTCACGCGGCGGCATGTCCTCGATCATATGGGCATCGTGTCTCAGCAACTCCTTGATGCGCTCCTTGTCTTCACTGGTGGATTTCTTGACGCTGGTTCCGACCAGCTCGAGGCCGGCCTCCTGCAATGCGGCGACGACTGACCAGGATTTGACGCCGCCCGTGATCAACAAGACCTTCTTGCCCTTGAAGCGCGGCTTATACGGCTCAATGGCTGCCCATGCCCGCGCCTCTTCGCGCACGATCACCGCCTCGGTACGCGCAATCAGCTCTTCCGCTGCGCCGCGCTCGACCAAGAGCCGCGCAATCTGCCGCAATGAATCACTGGAATCCTGGATACCGTAGAATGAACCTTCGAAAAACGGGATGCCATAGCGCTGTTCCATCTTCCGCGCGACATTGATCATCGCTTTCGAACAGACCAGCATGGCCGCGCGCGCCCGATGCGACGAGGCGACTTCGCGGTATCTGCCATCACCTGAAATGCAGGAGAGAATGCGGATTCCCAGTTCGTCCAGCAGCGGCTTGACCTGCCAAAGCTCCCCGGACAGATTGTACTCCCCGATCAGATTGATGTCGTACGGCGTCGTGTACTCCGGCTCCTGCGTTCCAATGACATGCTCGAGCAAAGCCTCGCCGGCCAGCTTGTTGCCGAGATTCTTGGAACCGACGAAGCCCGGCGCATTGACGGGGATAATCGGCTTGCCGAATTTTTGCGATGCAGACTTGCAGACCGCATCGATATCATCGCCTATCATGGCGGGAATACAGGTCTGATAGACGAAGATGGCGGGCGGGTCGCATTTGTCGACGATCTCCTTGATCGCCTTGTAGAGTCGCTTCTCGCCTCCAAATACGACGTCGGTTTCCGTCATGTCGGTTGTAAATCCGCTACGCCACAGGCTTGAGCCCGAAGACGCCGCACCCCGGTTGTCCCACGAATTGCCTTCGCACGCGATCGGACCGTGCACCAGGTGAGCTACGTCGGTGAAAGGCTGCAGCGCGATCTTTGCGCCGTCGAAGGCGCAGCCGCCCGCAGCGCTGCCCGGCTGCAGCTGCTTGGTGCAACCCTTCTTGCGCTCGGCATCCGACTTGTTGGCATTCCTGGCACAGCCCGGTTCGTTAAAGATGCCCTGGACCATAGCCGGTAGAGAACTCATCGACATCTTCCCTCTCAACCGAAGCTATCTGCAAGATCAGGTGGTCGTGTCCTTCCATCGCCGACTTTCGCCGGCGATGGCACGCGCATCGATCAACGAATGATGTCGAAGCTGTAGTCGGTCTTGCCGAGGATGCTGGTTTTCTTGTCGATCTCGTCGAAGATCTTGTCGAGGATCTTCACCAGCACGTTCATGCCGCCCTGGTATCCCCAAATCGGAGAGCGGTGATGGTGATGCCGATCAAAAATTGGAAAGCCGATACGAATCAGCGGCGTGCCTGTGTCGCGCTCCAAATACTTCCCGTGGGTGTTTCCGATCAGGAAATCGACAGGTTCAGTAAACAGGAGCGAGCGCATGTGCCAGAGGTCTCGGCCTGGATAGGCGTGGCAATTCTGCCCAAATGGCGAACTCGCAAACAGCGCCTGGATTTTCTCCTCCCAGGGCTTGTTGCCGTTTGTGGACAGCACATGGACCGGCTCGGCGCCAAGCTCGAGCAGGAAGGCAGCCAGCCCATAGCAGAGATCTGGATCACCATAGATCGCGAATTTCTTGCCATGGATGTGCGTGCTGGAATCAGCGACCGCATCGACCAAACGACCGCGCTCGCGCGCCAATTCCTCCGGGATGGTCTTGCCGCTGATGCGCGACAGCGTCATGACCAACTCATCCGTTGCGGAAATGCCCAGCGGGTAATTGAAGGCCATGACTTCCTGGCCGTGGTCGGCGATGAAGGGCAGGGTTTTTTCCGTGCACCACTGCTGCATGGAGATCGTTGCCTTGGCATGAACCGCCTTCGCGGCATCTTCCAATCTGGTGCCCCCGTCATACATCCGGAACTCGCCGTCCGTCGGTGTATCGAACACGTCGGAATTGTCGGCGAGGATGGTGTATTCGATACCCATCAAGTCCAAGATGCGCTTGATCTCGCGTAGGTTTCCGACTGTATAGCCGTCGAAACCACCAATGAGGTTGATTTTATCGTTGGGCCTGCGCTCGAGCTTCGGCGCTGTTCCGGCCTTGCCGTCCCAAAAATGCTCCAGGATGCCTTTGAGCGTATTGTCGTAGCCGGTAACATGGCTACCGACGAAGGCCGGCGTGTGCGCGAATGGCACGTCGAAGTCGGCCGGAACCGAACCCTTTTCCTTTGACGTCTTGATGAAGGCATTGAGATCGTCGCCGATCACCTCGGCCATGCAGGTGGTGGAGACGGCAATCATCTTGGGTTTGTACATATGATAGCTGTTGGCCAGCCCGTCGATCATGTTGTTCAGGCCGCCAAATACGGCAGCGTCTTCCGTCATCGACGAGGAGACGCAGGAGCTTGGCTCCTTGAAGTGTCGCGACAGGTGGCTTCGGTAATAGGCCACACAGCCTTGGGAGCCGTGCACGAAGGGCAGCGTGCCTTCGAACCCAACCGAGGCGAACACCGCGCCGAGCGGCTGGCAGGCCTTCGCCGGGTTGACCGTCAATGCTTCTCGCGCAAAATTCTTCTCGCGATATTCGGCTGTCTTCGTCCATTCCCTGACGCGTTCGACGTCGGCGGGATCGCGCCGGTTCTCGAACATCTTCTTGTTGTCCAGCATCTGCTGGTATTCCGGACCGCGGAACAGGTCGAAGTGATCGAGCACGTGTTCGGCACTCTGCGGCATAAGTAAGACCCTTCTTAGATATCGTGATTGATGTCGCTCAGCTCCCGGCGGAGAGCGGAGATCTGTTCCGTCACTCAGCAGCCATCAGATTGCGGCTCGGAACATCTTTCCAGGGTGCCTTCATCTTCTTCCAGATCGGAGAGTTGACGGCCATGTCCATGTCGCGCGCGAAGATCGCAAACCCGTCATAGCCATGATAAGGCCCCGAGTAGTCCCAGGAATGCATCTGCCTGAACGGCACACCCATCTTCTGGAACACGTATTTTTCCTTGATGCCCGATCCGACGAGATCGGGCTGTATCCTTTCGACAAAGCGCTCGAACTCGTAGCCATTGACGTCGTCGTAGATGAGCGTGCTGTCCTTCACATAGTGCTGGGCGGTGCGCTGATAGTCGTCATTGTGACCGAACTCGTATCCAGTGCCGACGACCTCCATGCCGAGATCCTCATATGCACCGATCACATGACGTGGACGCAGCCCGCCGACGAACAGCATCACGGTCTTGCCTTCCAAGCGCGGGCGATACTTAGCGATCACGGCATCCACCAGCGGCTGGTATTTTTCAATCACCCGCTCGGCACCCTCCTTGATCTTATCGTCGAAGTAGCTCGCGATCTTGCGCAGGGATTCTACAATTTTTGAAGGGCCAAAGAAGTTGTACTCGCACCAGGGAATACCGAACTTCTCTTCCATGTGACGCGAGATGTAGTTCATTGAACGGTAGCAATGCAGAATGTTGAGCTTTGCCTTCGGCGTAGCCTCGAGCTCCGCCAACGACCCGTCGCCCGACCACTGTGCGATCACGCGCAGGCCCATTTCCTCGAGCAGAATTCGAGATGACCAGGCATCGCCGCCGATATTGTAGTCGCCGATGATCGCGACATCGTAAGGCGTCGATTCGAACTTCGGTTCGCCTTTCGATCCGCTCTTGTCGAATATCCAATCACGCACCGCGTCGTTGGCGATGTGGTGGCCAAGCGATTGCGACACGCCGCGGAACCCCTCGCAGCGAACCGGCACAATCGTCTTGCCGCCATATTCCTTGGACTTATTTCTGGAGACCGCTTCGATATCGTCCCCGATCAACCCGATCGGACATTCCGACTGGATGGTCATGCCGTTGTTGAGCGGGAACAGCTCCTCTATCTCATCCATGACTTTGACGAGCTTCTTATCGCCGCCAAACACGATATCCTTTTCCTGGAAGTCGGAAGTGAATTGCAAGGTCACGAACGTATCGACGCCCGTCGTGCCGACGTAATAATTGCGCCGCGAACCCCACGAATACTGGCCACAGCCGACCGGACCGTGGCTGATATGCACCATGTCCTTGATCGGCCCCCAGACGACGCCCTTGGAGCCCGCGTAAGCACAGCCGCGGATCGTCATCACGCCGGGTATGGATTTGATGTTGGATTTGACCCCGCAGTCCGACTTGCCGCTCTCGTGAACGTTAAGGTGCTTCGCGCGCCGTTTCGCGGTCTTCTCCGGATAGACTTTCAGCACCTCGGCGATCAGCTCTTTGTTTCGCGCCCTGATTTCTGCGATGCTCTGGGTCGTGGCGAGACTCATGCTGATGTCCTTCAGATGTTTGCTGTTACGATTCCGGCCTTCGGCCAAAGCTTTTGCAACCAGCGTGCCAGCTCGGTGTAAGCATCACAATTGACGCGTTTGCAGTCAGTTAGCGCTCCTTCTGCGATGGAGGTGGAGGATTGTTGCGAATCCGACATCGCTCCCTGTCTCGAGAGATCCTCGTTTGGTTCCGTTCGAAACACGGCAACAGCAGCCGGGCGACGTCTTAAATTCGCTACAAGCCCGTCGAGGATTGCGGGTACCTGGACGATGCCCGAGTGCCGAGAGGCGTCGGTCCTGTCGACGCCGCCACGACGATCCATCGTCGCTCGGGCCAGTCGTGCATAGCTCATTACCCGGCGCAATTGCACATTTGCACCTGTCCACCTCGCAGGCGTGAACTCAATCGCGTCAGCAGCCCAGCCACTGAAATCGTGGCAGGTCTACCCCCCTTACGAGAAAAGCTTCTGGGCCTTGACAAGCGCACCCGCGAGCACATCAATCTCTTCATGCGTGTTATAAAGACCGAAGGATGCGCGGCACGTTGCAAGCAGGCCAAAGCGCTTGAGCAGCGGCATCGCGCAATGGGCTCCGGCACGCACTGCGACCCCGTCGCGATCGATAAGGGTGGCAAAATCATGCGCATGCGCGGCTTTCATATCAAAGGAGATGATCGCGCCCTTCTCTGCCGCCGTTCCGATGATGCGCAAGGAGTTGATGCTCCGCAGCTTCTCCTGCGCATAAGCGAGGAGTGACCGCTCGTGCCCGCGGATCTGTGCCTTGCCGATCGAATTGATGTAGTCCGTCGCTGCGCCAAGCCCGATCGCCTCGACGATAGGCGGCGTGCCGGCCTCGAACCTATGTGGGGGGTCGCCGTAAGTGACGCCGTCACGGGAGACTTCACGCATCATCTCGCCACCGCCGTTGAAGGGCGGCATCGAGGCGAGATGCGCATATTTTCCGTAAAGCACACCGATGCCGGTGGGACCATACAGTTTGTGACCGGTCATGACGTAGAAATCGCAATCAATGTCGCAGACATCGACATCTAGATGGACGCACCCTTGCGAGCCATCGATCAACACGGGAATGTCACGAGCGCGTGCGATCCTCACCACCTCTTTTACCGGCACGACGGTGCCGAGCACGTTAGACATCTGCGTGACCGCGACCATCTTGGTACGGTCGGTCAGAAGCGCTTCGAATTGGTCGAGGAGAAAGTTACCATCGTCGTCCACTGGCGCCCATTTGATGACCGCGCCGAGGCGCTCTCTCAGAAAATGCCAGGGCACGATGTTGGCATGGTGCTCCATGATCGAGAGGACGATCTCGTCGCCCGGGGTGATATGCTCACGCCCGAAGCTCTGGGCAACCAGATTGATCGCCTCTGTGGCGCTGCGGGTAAAGACAATCTCTTCGGTTCGACGCGCGTTTAAGAACTTTGCCACCTTGGCACGCGCGCCCTCATAGGCCTCTGTTGCGGCGTTGGCGAGATAGTGCAATCCGCGATGGACGTTGGCACATTCGCTGGAGTAGGCCTGCATCATGCGGTCGAGCACTGCCTGCGGCTTTTGCGCAGATGCGGCGTTATCGAGATAAACCAATGGCTTGCCATGGACCATCATGGCCAGCGCGGGAAACTCGCGACGCAGTCGGTCGACGTCATATGCGCCAGAGCTAACCGCTGGATGCATGCTCATCGCCGCGCCTCCAGCCAGCGCTGGATCTGCCCGACCGCATAATTGCGCAGGCTGTCATTATCGATCTCCTCCACGGCTTCGCCCACAAATGCCTCAATCAGCAGCGTCTGCGCATCGAATTCGGACAGACCACGAGCGCGCAGATAAAATAGGAGATTCCGGTCCAGCGTCCCTAGTGTCGCGCCGTGGCCGCAGGTAACGTCATCGGCCATGATTTCGAGTTCTGGCTTGAGATCAGCCTCGGCCTGGTCAGACAGGAGCAGCGCTCTCGCGGTCAGCTTGCCGTCAGTCCTGCGTGCCCCTGGACGAACAATGATACGTCCCCGGAACACCGAGCGAGCGTGATCGTTGACGACGGTGCGGAACTTCTCCTGGCTCCTGCAATGCGGCGCGGCGTGATCGACGACGAGCGTTGCGTCCGCATATTGCTCGTTTTTGATCAAGTTGACGCCGTTGGCAGAGAGCTCTGTTCCTTCGCCCGCCAGCGTAATGAATGCTTGATAGCGACTGAGGGCGCCACTGTCGGTCATATTGAACAAATTGAGTTTCGCGTTGGCACCGACCGCAGTGATCCCGGACGAGATGTTCACGGCATCGGCCGCATCTGCTGCCACGCGAAGGTGCGATAGGACCGCCTCATCACCAAGCAAAGCAATCATCAGATCGTTGGCCTGGTAGCCAGACGCGCCTTCGGCCGTGACAAAGCTTTCCACCAGGGCCACATGCGCGCGGTTTCCAAGGTGCAGATATGAGCGCGTAAAGCTGGATGCCGATGATCCGGTTGCGACGTGAATGATCTGGATCGGACGGTTCAACGCGCTGCCTGCAGCGACGGTCATCACCAGGCCGTCGGTCACCATCGCTGTATTGAGCGAAATAACCGGATCGTCCCTCGTCGACAGCACCAGGCCGGCCATGGCGTCTGCGGCCGCGCTCTCCAGAACTTCGCGCAGCGTCCGTAGCTCGATGCCACTTTCGAGCTCGGCGAGATCAGATAGTCCAGGCGCGAAGGCGCCGTCAACCAGAACCAGCTTGGCCGCCCGCTCGATTGCCGCTTGCTGGACCGCGTCTCTCGCCCGCGCCAATGCAGCCGCATCGGGATGCGCGGCGAGTGGGAGCACATCGCGCATCAGCATGCGCGGATCAGTGTATTTCCGGTTCTCGATGCGGCGGCGTGGCAGGCCCGCACGCTCGTAAATCTCAAATGCCCTCGTGCGGATATCGAGGACAGGGCCCGCACCCGGCAGCCGTGCGCGCGCTGCAGCGAACACGTTCTCCACTGTGCAGCCGGCACCAGTTTCAGCCGGAACCGGACTCATCTGAAAATCCATCGAGGCCTCAAGCCGCGTCCCCGTATCGGGCGTATCCGGAGGCCTCAAGCTCGATCGCGAGGTGCTTATCGCCGCTCTTCTTCACGCGCCCTCTCGCCATCACGTGCACGGTATCCGGCACGACGTGGTTCAGAAGCCGCTGATAGTGGGTGATGATGACGATCGCGCGGTCCGGCGAACGAAGCGCGTTGATTCCGGCGGCCACGACCCGCATCGCGTCGATATCGAGGCCGGAATCTATCTCATCCAATATGCATAGACTCGGCTCGAACAGTGCCATCTGCAAGATCTCGTTGCGCTTCTTCTCTCCGCCGGAGAAGCCGACATTGACGCCGCGCTTCAGCGCGCTCTGCGGGATGCTCAGCGACTTGGCGACCTGGCGAACCCTCTTCAGAAAGGCCGGCGTAGAGAACTCCTCTTGGCCGCGCGCTTTGCGCTGGGCATTGAACGCCGTGCGCAGGAAGTTCATGGTGGCGACCCCAGGAATCTCGAGCGGATATTGGAACGCCAGGAACACGCCCTTCGCCGCACGCTCGTTCGGCTGCATCGCCAGGAGATCTTCGCCCCGAAACAGAATCTGTCCGTCCGTCACCTCGTAACCCGGCTTGCCGGCGATGACGTGGGAGAGCGTCGACTTGCCGGAGCCGTTCGGCCCCATGATCGCGTGCACCTCGCCGGCATTGACCAAAAGGTCGAGCCCTCGAAGTATTTCGCGGTCCTCGACACGAACATGCAGATCTCGGATTTCGAGTAATGGCATACTAGCTCATCCCGCAATACAGCATTCCATAGGGCGAGCTGCATTTGGCATGCTCGCGGCACATGCAACTATCCGACGGCCCCTTCGAGCGAGATCGAGATCAGCTTCTGCGCTTCCACCGCGAACTCCATGGGCAGCTTTTGAAGTACGCCCTTCACGAAGCCGTTGACGACCAGGCCGATGGCTTCTTCCTGCGAGAGTCCGCGCTGGATGCAGTAGAACAGCACGTCCTCGGAGATCTTCGAGGTGGTCGCCTCGTGCTCGAACGTCGTCAACGAATTCTTGGCCTCGATATAGGGCATGGTGTGCGCGCCGCACTTGTCGCCGATCAAAAGCGAGTCGCAGGCGGTATAGTTGCGCGCGCCGGTGGCCTTGCGGTTGGCGCTGACCAGGCCGCGATAGGTGTTCTGCGATTTGCCGGCCGCGATGCCCTTGGAGATGATCCGGCTCGAGGTGTTCTTGCCGAGGTGAAGCATCTTGGTGCCGGAGTCGACCTGCTGGAAGCCGTTCGAGATCGCGATCGAGTAGAACTCGCCGCTCGAATTGTCGCCGCGCAGGATGCAGCTCGGATATTTCCAGGTAATCGCCGATCCGGTCTCGACCTGGGTCCAGGAGATCTTCGAATGCTTGCCGCGGCAGTCGCCACGCTTGGTGACGAAATTGTAGATGCCGCCCTTGCCTTCCGAATTGCCCGGATACCAGTTCTGCACCGTCGAATACTTGATCTCGGCGTCGTCGAGCGCGACGAGCTCGACCACGGCGGCATGCAACTGGTTCTCGTCGCGCTGCGGCGCGGTGCAGCCTTCGAGATAGGAGACGTAGGAGCCCTTGTCGGCGATGATCAGCGTACGCTCGAACTGGCCGGTGTTGCGCTCGTTGATGCGGAAATAGGTCGACAGCTCCATCGGGCAGCGCACGCCCGGCGGCACGTAGACGAACGAGCCGTCGGAGAACACCGCCGAGTTGAGCCTCGCGAAGAAGTTGTCGGAGGTCGGCACCACGCTGCCGAGATATTTCTGCACCAGCTCCGGGTGCTCGCGGATCGCCTCCGAGATCGGCATGAAAATCACGCCGGCCTTCTTCAGCTCCGCCTTGAAGGTGGTGGCAACGGAAACCGAATCGAACACGGCATCGACTGCGATCTTGCGGCTGGCCGACGGCTCGCCGCCGGGCGCAGGTTCGACGCCCTCCAGAATCGCGACCTCACGAAGCGGGATGCCGAGCTTCTCGTAGGTCTTGAGAATTTCGGGATCGATTTCGTCGATCGAGGACAGCGCCTTCTTCGGCTTCGGCGCCGCGTAATAGTAGATGTCCTGATAATCGATCTTCGGATAGTCGACGCGGGCCCAGGTCGGCTCGGTCATGGTCAGCCAGCGGCGAAACGCCTCCAGTCGCCATTCCAGCATCCAGGCTGGCTCGTCCTTTTTCGCGGAGATAAATCGGACGGTGTCTTCCGACAGCCCCTTGGGAGCCTTGTCGGACTCGATCAGCGTCTCAAACCCATATCGATACTGGTCGACGTCGATGCGCCGGACGCGCTCGACCGTCTCTTCTACAGCTACCATTGTTCGCTCCAACCACGTAAGGATGATGCTAGGCTATTCCGGCGAGTGCTGCGGCGCGCGCCTGATCGCAGAGATCACAGCCTTCTCGGGCGCAGCGGGCGCAACCAGGCCATCGACCGGAAAGGTGATAGCCGCCGACAAACCTCTCACATTCGCTGCGCGCTGCGGAGCCACTCATCGACCGCTCCTTTATGCTGGTACGCAGGTGCCGGGCACCGGGCATACAACGGCGCATTGCGGCGCCTCGAAACGCCCCTCGCATTGGGTGCATTTCTTCGGATTGATGACGTACATGTCGTTCTTGAGACTGATTGCGGCGTTGGGACATTCGAACTCGCATGCTCCGCACGCGGTGCACTGAGAGGCGATTATCTTGTAAGCCATCACTCCGAATCCTTGATCAGCCAATATGGACCGCAACTTCCCTTCAAGGATTGTGCCAAACTTCTGGCGTTCATGTATCTCGGTTGAGATGCGTTGCGCGCATGTTGCGGCCTCGACAATGTGTCGCAAGTTCTACAATCGTAACCGTAAACGATTGCTTCGAGGCCATACCTTTTCGGCCCATACAAGCTGGCGCCGATTAACCCGTGCAGGTGAGCTGGGTTCGCCTGCTCCGATACAACGTCTTTGTATCGCGGTTGCGATCACCTGTCTTCAGTCGCGCGTCCCGGATACGCTCAAGCGCCCGGAGTCGCCCCAAACCGCAATGGATAGGTTTTCGATATCGGAAGTGCGGCAGCCGCGGCGCGATTTCGGCTATGGCGGCACGATCGAGGACCGGCGCAAAGATGGGGTGGACGGCCCCCGACGGCATCATTGTGCCAGACTGGTGATGTCGATTCGACCAGACAAGGAGACCGTCCATGACGAAGATTAGCACGATTGGTTTGGACTTGGCGAAGAACGTGTTTCAAGTTCACGGGGTTGATGCGGCGGGAGCCGTGGTGCTGAGGCGGCAACTTCGGCGGGCCGCGGTGGAGAAGTTTTTTGCGCAGTTGCCGCCGTGCCTGGTGGGCCTGGAGGCCTGTGGCAGCGCCCATCATTGGGCCCGGGTGATCGGGAAGTACGGCCACGAAGTCAAGCTGATGCCGCCGGGCTATGTGAAGCCTTACGTGAAGCGCAACAAGAACGATGGCCGGGACGCGGAGGCGATCTGCGAGGCGGTGAGCCGGCCGACGATGCGCTTTGTGGCGGTCAAGAGCGTCGCGCAGCAGGCGGCGCTGGCGGTTCACGGCACCCGCGCGCTGCTGGTTCGGCAGCGGACGATGGCGGCGAACGCGCTGCGGGCGGCGCTAAGCGAGCTCGGGATCGTGGCGGCGCCGGGCTATGAGGGGCTGCGCGAGCTGATGGCCCGGCTCGAAGAGCCGAGCGCGGAGATTCCGGAGACCATGCGCGGTGCCCTGTTGATGCTCGCCGCACATTGGCGGGCGCTCGATACCGACGAACGGACGCTGGAACGGCAGATCGGCAAGGCCGCCCGCCGCGATCGCGACGCGAAGCGGCTGATGGAAGTGCCGGGCGTTGGCCCGATGATCGCCAGCACGGTTCTTGCCAAGGTGCCCGACGCGAAGCTGTTCCGCTCCGGCCGGGACTTTGCCGCCTGGATCGGGCTCACCGGCAAAGACCACGGCACCGGGGGCAAGCATCGCCCAGGCCGCATCTCCAAACAGGGCGATCGCGTGCTGCGCGCGCTCTTCATCAGCGGCGCCAGCGCCCATCTGCGGCAGCAGAAGGCGCGCGGCGTCAGCGATCCATGGCTGCGTGATTTGCTGGCGCGGCGGCCCTACAAGGTCGCCATGGTGGCCTTCGCCGCCAAGACCGCGCGGATCATCTGGGCCATGCTGGTCAAAGGAGAGGCTTACCGCGACCGCGCGAGCGCGCCGGCTGCTGCGTAGTTGGCGCGACAGCCGCCACGCTCGCGCTCATCCGTTCGGAAGGGCAATCAAGGTGTGATGGCAAATGGTCAGGAAACCGGGATCGAAACACTCCGCACTGTCATCGCGCGTCACAGCGCGCCGCAATGATTGGAATTCGATCCGCGATCTCCATCAGGGCCCGCGGTCAATGGCCGCATCTCGAGGCCGTATACATGACCGCTCCCCGATCTATTTGCCGAAACACCAAAAAGCCCTTGCCGAGAGGGGGCCGTCCATACATGACAGTTCGTCTGATCCGCGTCTGCACGGTATCAGCAGATTGGCGGCGATGGCAGCGGGCAAACGCGTCCCGGATGGTGCGTAGCCAAGGCCCGCCGCCGATCGCGCGTCTCAGGGCTTGTCTGGGACTACCGCAATTCTCAAAGTCAGTACGATCCACTTGGCCGGATTGCTGCGTCACTTGGGACCGAGCGTGGAACTCCTGAGTCCCTGCTCACCTTGATGCGCGCATGTTTCTCGCTAGCTTTCCAACGATCCAAAGATCGCGCATCTCGCCCGCTGGACCGGCCTGATCTAACAGCGCTGCGAGACGTTGCCCTGATCCGCTCGCTCAGGCGAGGCCCACGGTCTAGTGTCCGGGAGAGCCGCTCCACCCAGTTCCATCAGCCCAAGCCAGGATGAGATCGAAGTCGGTCCTGGAGCGACTGCCGGTTGATGACGAGGTCGTCAAGGTGCATCGGCTCGTGCCTTGGCTGCTCTCCTTGGGCCAATCGTCGAACCAGCGCCCGCGTGCCGTCCACCAAAAAGAGGCCGCAATCATAGCTATTCCGCTGCTGGGCCATGCCGGGTGACGCCAGGCGGGCGCGCAGCCGTCGTGCGAGCTGCTCTGCCGCCTCGTCGTTGTGTCGCCGGACAGAGTCGTAGTGATAGGCAACCGGCTCTCCTCGCGTGCGGCGATCAAGGAGCAGCAGCGACCAATGGTTGCCGCGGCGATTGGGAGCCGTAGCATCGTTCACGGGCAGGAACACGAAGTCGGCGGTATCATTTCCATTCGGATCGTAGACGATGCGCCGGATTGCGCGGTGCATGTCGCTCGCGGTGCCGAATCGCAGTTGATAGTGGGCTATGAGGGGATCCACGAACTGCGTCCGAGCGGCGAGCTCCGGATGGTCCATCTGCAACTCCTGCGCCAGGAGCTCGTAATCCCTTTGAATATGCTCGTCGCCCAGCCATTCGGTGGCGCCGAGCTCTACTCCGCTTCGGCCGTGAGAGGAGGTTGTCGGATCCAAAGCTCCGATCTGAGCATCGGCGGATGTGCGCGGGAACGGCGCATGATGAGCGTCATCACGACGCAGCTCCTGCGGCGTAGGCGCATCCAGATCAATAAATGACTCAAGGCCGGCGTAGGTGTCTGAGCGAGCCCTGACGGGGTGCGCTGGCCCAAAGTGAGCATCGTCGTGCAAGTCGGACGCCGTCGGCGTATTCAGATCAACAAATGGCTCAAGGCCGCCGTAAGTGTCTGAGCGAGCTCTGGCAGAGGGCGCCGGCGCAAAGTGAGCATCGTCGCGCAACTCGGACGGCGTCGGCGCATTCAGATCAACAAATGACTCAAGACCGCCGTAAGTGTCTGAGCGAGCCACGGCAAGATGCACCGGCGCAAAGTGAGCATCGTCGCGCACTTCGGACGGCGTCGGCGCATTCAGATCAACAAATGGCTCAAGACCACCATAGGTGTCTGAACGAGCCCTGGCAAGATGCGCTGGCCCAAAGTGAGCATCGTCGCGCAGTTCGGACGGCGTCGGCGCATTCAGATCAACAAATGACTCAAGACCGCCATAGGTGTCTGAGCGAGGCCTGGCAGAGGGCGCTGACGCAAAGTGAGCATCGTCGCGCAGTTCGGACGGTGTCGGCGCATTCAGATCAACTAATGACTCAAGACCGCCATAGGTGTCTGAGCGAGGCCCGGCAGAGGGCGCTGGCGCAAAGTGAGTATCGTCGCGCAACTCGGACGGCGTCGGCGCATTCAGATCAATAAATGGATCAAGACCGCCGTAGGTCCGTGACGGGGCACTGGCAGTTGATGGTGATGCTGGTTCTTGCATCTGCTCCCCCAACCAAGCCCAAGCTCCCACGCTCGGGGTGGCTGGCGTCGGAGGAAGCTCCTGCGCCGAGCCGGACTGCCGAGCGCCCTGCGAGCTCGGCTGCTCGCGGACTTGCAGCCCCAGCTCTCGGTTCGCCTCGATGAGTTTTAAGTAGTTGCGAAGATACGACAAATCTGGGCCGTGAATTCTGGCTCCAGTCCGTTGGAACGCAAATACATCGTTGTCCAGCTTTAACTGCTCCTCACTAGAGCCGTTAAGTCTCCCAGTTATGGTTCCCCTGCCATTTTTTTTAAGCCATGCACTCAGCGCACGAAGACGTCTAGCCCGTTGCTGCGCAGCCTGCCTCAGCTTCGTAGTCGGGGTTCTAAGATCGTTCAAGCTTTGGCAGAGCGCGGCCTCGATGAGCGGGGCGTCTTCGGGATGAGGGATCAGTTGACGGGGCCGACCAAGGACACGGGGTTCGACGGCTTCGGCCTCTTCGCCCCCACGCAAGAGCCGCCGGAGAACATTCAAAGTCGATTTAATGCTGTTCCGAGAGTCTCGCCCCAGGCTCTTGTATACCGAAATCTCTTCGTCCAGTGATGAACCGCCTCGCAACCGGGAAGCTAAAGGTCCCTTATTAATCGCGTGGAGAAATCGAATGAACACCCCAAGTCCGGAAACGCTGTTACCGATCGCCCCTGGTGTGAGCTTGCGCCGCTCGGCGTCTAAACGAAACTTCGCCAAGAGCTCCGCGTCTTCGGCTGGCATTTGCTCGGCGATCGGCTGGTCCGGCGCCCGCAGGCTTTCGGACGCAAACGTGTTGGGCGTGCTCGGAACGATGGCATCATCATGCAAGTGGTACGACCTGGACGGAAGCTGAGCTGGGACAGGCAAGGAGGGCGGAGTTTCCGAGCTCGGCCACTTGCTCCAATCAAGTTCGAGTGGCATCTGCAGTGCCCCGGTTGAGGTAGACCTGGCGGGTTCCTGCGATCCGACTTGTTCCGACTCCCGGGGCCGCGCCAGCGGGACTAAGGCGGACCATGATGGGCCGCCTTCCAGCACTACCGGAAGCTTATTCTGAGCGTGCCCTTTCGAGAAGACCAATGGCCTCACGGCGTCACCCAATGGGTTGTGCTGCCAAGCCATGTCTCCGACATGCCTCGCGACTGGATGTGCCGGCGGGGCGTATTCGTGCGCACGCCATGGCATCCGAGCCTGCCTCTGCGATGGTGACGCCTCCAGTTGGTGGGATGGCGGCCGCATCACCTGCTGCTCAACAGCGGCGCCCTGCGGACCGCTTAGCGTCTTCTTTCTCTTCGCTGATCTCAAGTTCCCGACATCAGGCTCATCGCTCATGAGAACCTGCTCGCCAGGCACGACGGTGCTCGTGTGACGTTCATCCGTCGGCTCGTGATCATGGTGGCGCCCGTTCGAGGGAAGAAGGGATTCTGCAGGGTCCAATGCCAGGCCATGTCGCGGCGGCTGAAGACAGGACAATGCACCGGCTTGGTCGACCGTCCCAAAAAATAAATCCTGATCGTCCCCCTCAGACAGTGCCGCTGGCCAGCTGAACGCTGGCTGCGACCCGCCCTGCTTAGTCGCGGCCTCACGCCCCCCTGCCCGGTCAGTGATTGACGCGACTCCGCCTGCCGACTGGGAGGCCCGGAGACGATCTAGTGCGGTAAGAACGAGCCGCCTTCGACTTTTGTCGAATATCTCAGCGTCGCTGTCCAGCGACTTGTCGTGAAGACGAGCAGCTATTCCCGGCTTCTTGTTTGCAAAGAGCCACCGGCCGAACCTGCGAAGAGGACGAACATAATTCGCCGTAGCGGTGATCTTCTTGTACCCTGCCTCAACGAGTGCGCCTTGAAGGCCGGAAACCAAGAGCGCGTCTTCGGAATAAAGAGGAGCAACGTTGGGTTTTCTCGCTCCCTCACGGAGATGATCAAGTGCCGCGCCGATACTTCTGTGACCACCGGCGTCCTTGTAGCGCTTGATCTCTTCATTTAGTGATTCGTCTTCATTCCATGTCTCGTCGAGAAGCCGAGCAGCAATGCCCGGCAGGTTGTTTGCACGCAGGTGGTGGCTGAAATCCGTGAGAAGAGTTGCATAGGTTTGGGCGGTACTCGAAGTTCCGGCCGACGCTGCTCGTTGTTTGTACTCTTTGATGAGAGTCCTGTCCTCGGGATAGGGAGTCAGGTCAGGGCGTGCCGCGATCGGCGCGACTCCTCCCGTCGACTGAGAGGTCCGCAGATGAGCTAGTGCCCAACGGACGTTCACCGTGCCACGTCTTGCTATGAACTCCTCGACATCTTCGTCCATGGACTCGTCATGAAGCCGATCAGCAATGCTAGGCTTGTCGTTCGCAAATAGCCAGCGGCCCAAACCGAGCAGAAACCCGATGTTGCTCGTAGCGGTGCTCTCGGCAGCGCCACCCCTGAGGAGCGCCTCCTTAAGCCCGGAAATAAGGAACGCATCTTTGGCATAAAGCGGCTCCTCGCTGCGACCTACCACCACCCCATTGGACTGACCGGTCTGCAGCGCTGAGGCGCCCAGCATCGCCCCGTCCTCTTCGGCATGCAGTGCTGGGATGTCTTCGTGCCCACTGGCCACCATCATGGCCTGCGCGTCCAATGATGATGCACTAACCTCATGGGCCCAGGACTGCGTTCGCAGGCGACTCCGCAAATTGCCGATTTCATTCGGCTGCCGCTCAATGGCAGCGCCTCGCTTCGCTCTCGAATTGCCTGATTCATGCTCATCGTCGAGGATCTCCTCGTCTGACAGGAAGTTGTTCCTGCCTGACGCACCCATCAGCCGGTCCGCAGCGCTGTGGTGGTTGTGCTGCCAATTCACCTGATGAAAGCTCGCTTGTGCATCAGGTGGCTGACGGCGCTCGGTTGGCTCCAGAGATAACGAAGGGCGAGGTTCGTCCATGATCCCCCAAAGCTGGTCCTGATCGTGACCTTCTGCAAGGAGAACCTCTGGCCAGCCGACAGCTCCATGCGAAGCGCTGTGCTGGACTGTGCCATCCACGATACGGTCCAGCTCCATGAGCGGCGCAGCATTCAGCGTCGTTCCACTGCCTTCGCCGTGCGGAGCCGGCGTATATGGGCGCCCACTTGCCCGCGTGACGGGCCGCGCCTCAGATCGCGATGCATCCGCTTGATGGGCGCGGACCTGCGTGAGCACGCGAGTGGACGGGACAGCGACTTCGCTCAGCTGCCGCTGAAAGGCGGGTCCCTCTGCCGACGAGTCGGCCGGAGCGACATCTTGCGTGTCCACGCTATCCGTCTGTTGACGCCCCCGATTCATTGAGACGAAGTTCATCTGTACCCACTTTCGAAGATGAAGCGCCGGAAAGCGCTGATCGTATGCGCCTGGATTAGAGCGAGACGTCGCCGGCATTTGAGGGTTCAGCTCAGAGTGCGTTCCTGACGTCGGACCCAGCAAACCGTGATTACGGTCCCAACTTGCCGCACCAAGCACCCCGAGAATGGAGCGCTCCGATGTTTCTCATTTACGATCCACTTCCGCCGGCTGGACAGACTTACACTTCTCCCTAGGAGGGATAGCTGTCGAGAACCTGACGGGCAGAATGCTGCGCGGCAATCCTGATTGCAGCGCAGGACACGTGACCCGAACTTCCCGCTCTCGTACGTGAAGGACCTGTTTGAGAGGATTCCGCAGTACGTAGAGAGAGGCAAGACGGGGCTTGAAACGCAAACAACGCTCCGCGGCCATTGAGTGCCGCGCCGCAGACTTGTTTTTGCGATGTGGCGATGCATTGCTTCGCGAGCGACGGCCTCGTCAGCTTCTCGAAAGCTCATCCATAGTAAGGACCAGCTCTATTGATTATTTGGATGTGAGACTAGCGTGGACCCGTACAATTCTGATCCATTTGATGTACCGGCTTGGTCGCAGGTGCAGCACGCCGTCTCGGAGGAGCCACGGGCGGGCCAGGCCGGGCAAGAGGGCTTTGAGCAGCACTTGGCCGAGGCAAGCCAAGCCGATACCACTCCCATCGCCAGTGGGGGCTCCGACCGTGACCGCTATCCCCATCTGTCTACAGAAGACTGGAACCTTATCGATAGCGCGGTTAGGCAATATGCGGCTCAGAAAAACCCACAACCGAACACGGTTAGGCTTTATACTCAGGCGCTTCGGCGATTGGGAAATGATCTGCGCGCTCGCGGCCGAACAACTGATCTAGGGGACCACCAGTCCCTGGTCGATCACGTCAACACCTACTTTTCGAAAAACGAAGCCATGAAGGTAGGGGTGAGCGTCCTTCGTGCATATCATGGCCATCCCGCTCCCGTCGCGCGTCGGTACCCTGACCGCGACCATTATCCCCATCTGTCTACAGAAGACCGGGTCCTTATCGATAGGGCGATTGCTCGATATGCGGCTCAGAAGAACCCACAACCGAACACGGTTAGGCTTTATACTCAGGCACTTCGTCGATTAGGGAATGATCTGCGCGCTCGTGGCCAAATGATTGATCTAGGGGATCACCAGTCCCTGGTCGATCACGTCAACACTCACTTCTCGAAAGACGTAGGCATGAAGACAGGGTTAGGCATCCTTCGTGCGTATCATGATTCCGGCCATTTAGTTTCCCGCGAGCGGCCGCGCACGATCCCCCCAGCGGTAGACGCATCTAGCGACCAGCAGTCCCCGCACGAGCCGATGGGTGCACCTTTCAGGACAAACCTCCTGCCAGGCGAGGAGGTCATCATCAGCCATGAGCATGATACAGCTGAGTTGAGGCCAGCGAAGAGGCCGAGGACCTCAAACGATTCGCAAAGCGTTGCCATTGAGCGACAGGTAGGCGAGATCGCCAATTCAGATCGCGGTGCTGGAGCAATGACGGCGGCCTCGGCGCGGCAGCTGGCTCAACCAACGGGGATCGTTATACGGGAACAGTGGGACAAGCGGCCTCTTTATTCCGAGGATCTTCCCGTCATCCTGAGGCTCGAGGAGGCCCTCATCAAGGCCGGAATGACCGCCCCCGCGGCGAAGAGCTGTGTAACCTCTCTTCTTGGCTTTAGCCGTTGGCTCTTCGCAAAAAACAAACCGAGCATTATTGCGCGGCTCGACAGTAAGTCGCTGAGCGATGGCGCTGACGTACAGGAGTTTAGCGGAAAGAGTAATAACGCGAGACTCCTTAAGGCATTGGAGCATCTTCGGACGTTTCGATCGACGGGCGGGGTGGCGCCCGTCGTACGCCCAGGCCGTTCTCGCGCCAAGCTCAATCTTCACGCCCTGAATGTGGCCGCTGAGAACGCGGTCCCGATGGAACCGAGGCGCGTCGACGACGCCGCCACCGCCGCGCACAGTGCATCGCGCGAAGCTGGCGGTCGGCCAGTGGAATCTCAGGAACCACGAGATGATCAGCCGGCCCCGTCGGCCATCACCCACGGGCACGTCGCGTTCGATCCAGAGCAGACTTCTCAGGGAGAGCATCGGCGAGTGCTGAACCATCTCGATGATCAACCCACGCCGTCAGCAGTCTCCGTCCGACCAGACGAGCTTCCGCGACTGGTAGCGGACTTGCATGACGAGCTTCACGGACAATGGGATAATCCCGCTGCCCAGCCGTTCCTCGTCGATCCAGAGGAGCTTGCTTTCAATCCAGAGCAGCTCCCTGCGGGAGAACTTCGGCGACTACTCGATAATGAATCCGCGCAAGCAGATGAGCTCCAGGATCCACGGGATGATCAACCCGCACCGTCGGCTGTCATCCAGGGGCACGTCGCGTTCAATCCGGAGCAGATTTCGCAAGGGGAGCTTCAGCGAGTGCTGGATCATCTGGATGATCACTCCATTCCGTCGTCAGTGTCCGTCCCATCAGATGAGCTTCTACGACTGGAAAAGGACTTGTATGACGAGCTTCACGGACGACGCGACAATCCCCCTGCCCAGCCGTTCTTCGTCGATCCAGAAGAGCTTACTTTCAATCCAGAGCAGTTCCCTCAAGGAGAGCTTCTGCGATTGCTTGACGATGAACCTGCGCAGTTGTGAACGCTTGTTGCGGTTCAACCCGTGTCGCCAGGCAACGTCGCAAACGTCGCGCGCCCAGTACCGGCATCTCCTCGACCGGCAGGGTCTGGTCATCCCTCGAGAACCATGGCCTCGTCCTGTCTCCGCGACCACATCCAAGCGGCCCGTCGCCACGTCCGACTTGAGGACATGGTCAAACATGGCCACGAGCCGATTCTTTCAAGAAACTGCGAACCCCGCCAATCTCTCGCGCCACAAGGTGCGACCAAGACGACGGCTAAAAAAAGGCCACTCCAAAGGAGTGGCCCAAGTCAGGGAGGAAACGCCCGCCATGGGGCCTCTGGGATCAGGCAGCAGCCTGTTCGATCGGTGAGAATGGCAAGCCGAGACTTTCGGCTACAGCCTTGTAGGTAAGCCGACCCCGATAAACATTGAGGCCTGCGCGAAGATGCGGATTTTCGAGCACGGCTGCGAAACCGTTGTTGGCGAGGGCCAACCCAAATGGCAGCGTCGCGTTATTCAGCGCCTGGCTCGAGGTCAGTGGAACGGCTCCAGGCATATTGGCCACACAATAGTGAATGACGCCATTGACCTCGTAAGTTGGATCGGCGTGGGTGGTTGGGTGTGACGTCTCAAAGCAGCCGCCCTGATCGATAGCGACATCGACGATCACCGCGCCTTTGCGCATCGAACCCAACATGCTGCGGCTGACCAGTTTCGGCGCGCTGGCCCCGGGAATGAGCACCGCGCCGACGACCACATCCGCCGCCAATACCTCTTCTTCGACGCTGTCGATCGTCGAGAACCTCGTCCGAACGCGTCCCCCGAAGAGCTCATCCAGCTCGCGCAGCCGGGGGATTGAACGGTCAATAATGGTGACTTCGGCACCTAAACCAACCGCCATGCGAGCCGCATGGGTCCCAACAACGCCACCCCCAATCACCACGATCCGGGCCGGCGGAACGCCCGGCACACCACCAATCAACAGCCCGCGTCCGCCTGCATATCGCCTCAGGGCGCTGCCAGCCGCTTCAATCGCGAGGCGGCCGGCGACTTCGCTCATCGGCGCGAGCAACGGCAAGCCGCCATGCGTATCAGTCACGGTCTCATAAGCGATAGCGGTGCACCCAGACTTTAGAAGACCATTGGCCTGCTCTGGATCTGGCGCCAGATGCAGGTACGTGAAGAGGATCTGGTTCTCTCGCAGTTGCGTCCACTCGGACGGCTGAGGTTCCTTGACCTTTACGATCATCTCGCTCGACGCGAATACCTCACGCGCGGAATCCAAAATCGTGGCGCCAGCCTTGCGATAATTGTCATCTGTAGCACCAATACCAGCACCGGCATCGCGCTCGACCGCCACACTGTGGCCGGCGGCCACATATTCGCGGACAGCGCCGGGGGTCAATCCCACACGATATTCGTGGGCCTTGATTTCCTTGGGGACCCCGATCTTCATTTGCAATCTCCTCGCTTGGACGGCTTTTCTAATCGGAACAGCACCGCGATATTGTGAGGCAGCCGCGCAAATGGCGCAGGATTTCAGCGATTTTTGTCCAGATGCGCAGGATTCAACGAATGGACGCCGACCAAATCGAATCTGATAGCTTTTGCGAAGCTTCGGACCAGCGCGGTCGCGCGCCTTTTCGCACAGAAGCGGCGCTTCGTTTCGATGATTCCGAAGGTGCGTCCTCGCGCACTGGCAAGTGCCAATGAACGGGTCGCATCCCATAACCGCCCCCGATGCCGCATCAAATTGGGTCTCAGCAGAAGCTGAACGTCTTGAGCAGGCGACAGCGATCTTAGAGCGTGCCAGCACGTCACCTCCTGGACATGGAGACGGTTTGATACTCCAAAGCCAGGCGAGGGCCAGACGGGTTGAGCGCTTTGCATCTCGCTGCGTGATGAGGAGCCGGCGGGGCTCGTTCTCGACGGTGCGACATGGGTGGACCACGACTATGGACTTGCGCGGGACGCCGAAAACATTCGCTGGGAGCACGTGTCCGGGGAGCGGTTGCTGACGAGCGGCTGCCCTTGCCACCAAATGCGTACGACGACTGCTCAGCATATGCGAGGCAATTGTTCGCCGGAGAGCCAATCGATGATTCGTCCGCCGCCAAAGCTGGTCGACAGCTGCACGAACCGATGATCGTCAGCTATGGCCTCGCCAATATCAGCTGCATCGCAACCAAGCGGATGCGCCTTCATCGCGGCAAGCACGGAACGGGCGACGTCGGGCGCCACGATGGCAACGAGTTTGCCTTCGTTGGCGACATGGAGCGGATCAAGTCCAAGGAGCTCGCACGCGGCCGCAACCGCTGGCTTCAGCGGAATGGCCTCCTCTTGCAGACGGAATCCAAGCCTCGATTGATGAGCAATTTCGTTGAGCGCTGCGGCCAGGCCACCGCGCGTCGGATCGCGCATGACCCGGATACCATTGCCGCCGGCAGCAACCATGACGGCCACGAGGCCATGCAATGCCACGGAATCCGAGACGATCTCAGTCTGAAAAGCGAGGTTCTGGCGTCTCGACATGATCGCCACACCATGCTCGCCGAGACAGCCCGAGACCAGCACACGGTCGCCCACCCTTGCCTTTTCGGCGGAGAGATCAAGTCCATCGGAGAGACGACCGAGCCCGGTCGTGGTGATGAACAGGCCATCCGCTTTGCCGCGTTCGACGACTTTGGTGTCGCCCGTGATGATGGAAACGCCGGCGCCGCGCGCCGCCTCACCCATCGAATCTGCAATCATCTTTAGGTCAGAGAGGCGGAACCCCTCCTCGATGATGAAACTTGCCGACAGATAGAGCGGACGCGCGCCGGCCATCGCGACGTCATTGATGGTGCCGTGCACCGCAAGAGAGCCGATATTGCCCCCCGGAAAGAACAGCGGTGAAACCACATAGCCGTCGGTCGTCATGACCATCCGGCCGGTGCTGACATCAAAGGCCGACTGATCGTTGCAGCGGTCGAGCCATTCATTGCCGAAGGCCTCGTGAAACAGGCTAGAGATCAGCTGCCCCATGGCGCGTCCTCCCGAGCCATGGGAAAGGTCGACGCATCCATTCTTGATATCAAGCTTGCGGTGATAGGTGTTCATTCTCGTGATACGCGCTTTGGTTGATAGTCGCGAAGACGACCGTATGTCCAATATGCCGCGCAGGCGCCTTCGGACGAAACCATGCACGCCCCGATCGGGGTTTCGGGCGTGCAGGCGGTTCCGAATAGCTTGCAGTCAACCGGCCTCTTCATGCCGCGCAGAATAGCGCAGCACTCGCATACCGGATTGTCGGCGACGTGCAGTTCGTGCATCGAGAACCGCACTTCGGCATCGAATTGGGCGTAAGCCTGCTTCAGCTTCAGCCCACTATTGGGTACGAGCCCGAGGCCGCGCCATTCGAACGGGTCTCGAAGTTCGAAAATATCGAGCACTTCTTCCTTGGCCCGCCGGTTGCCTTCGCGCTTCACCGCGCGGCTGTATTGGTTCTCGACCTCATGACGGCCTTGGTTCACCTGCCGGACCAGCATCAGGATCGCCTGCATCACGTCGAGCGGTTCAAATCCCGCGATCACGATTGGCTTGCCGAACTCTTCCGCCAGGGATTCGTAGGGCTCCGTACCGATGATGGTGCTGACATGTGCGGGCCCGACGAAGCCGTGAATTTCGACCCGACCGATATCGTGGGCGTTGCGGTTCTTCAGAATGCTGTGCATCGCCGAAGGCGTAAGCACGTGATTGCAGAACACGCTGAGATTCTTCAATCGCTTCTTCCTGGCAAGCCGAACCATCACCGCCGTCGCCGGTGTCGTGGTCTCAAATCCGATGGCAAAGAAGACCACCTCGCGTTTCGGCATCTGTTCGGCAATCCGGATTGCATCAAGGGTCGAGTAGACCATCCGAATGTCAGCGCCGAGCGCCTTGGCCCGTAACAAGGACTGTCCTTGCGAGCCAGGGGCACGCATCAGGTCTCCGTAAACACACACAGTGACCTCTGTCCGGTCCGCAAGCCTAATCGCCATGTCGATCCGGCTGGCGGGGAGAACACAGACGGGACACCCCGGTCCGTGGATCAACCGGATATTTGCCGGCAGCAGATCCTCGAGGCCATAGCGGGAGATCGCATGCGTATGTCCGCCGCAGAACTCCATGAAGCGGTAGGCCCGTCGTAAATCGGCTTCGGCGCCAATCGCACCGGCGAGCCCCTGCGCGATCGTCTTATTGCGAAATTCAACGACATATTTCATGGCCGCAATTCCCGGCCCTCAGAACCCACGTCCTGCAGCAGCTCCAGCGTGCGCTTGGCTTCGGCCGCGTCTATTCTGGCCAGGGCGTAACCGACATGGACGAGGACGTAGTCTCCAACACCCGGATCGGCGATGAGTGCGGTTGATATTTCCATGCTGACACCATCGACGGAGACGATGGCCATGTCGTCTGGAAGAATTTGCGCGATCTCCGCAGGTACCGAGAGACACATTTCAGACTATTCCTCCCACGGCTGACGACCGTTCGGCAATCTGCAGAGCAGCGATCCAGGCCTGCCCGAGGCTCAGGCCTCCGTCATTGGGCGGAACCTGCTGAGTGACCAGCGGAGTGAGGCCAGCCGCAACGCAACGGTACTCGATTTCGTTCGCAAGCACCGCATTCATGAAACAGCCACCGCTCAGCACGACGGTGGCGATGCCGGTCGTCCGCGCAGCTCGCACGACCCAGTCAACGCAGGCGGCAGCAAACGTGCCATGAAACAAGCCAGCTCCTTCCTCGGCGTCAATGTCGTCTGCAATCAGGCGCGCAAACAGCGGGCGAAGCGACAGCACGCCGTCATCGATCATCCAGCCACCCTCTAGCACCGCCGGCCGCTGCACATGTGCCTCGAGCTTCATCGCAGCTTCGCCCTCGTAGCTCTGCAACGGCACGACGCCCAAAAGCGCTGCTGCGGCATCGAACAGCCGCCCGGCGCTGGTCGTGGTGACGCCGCCGGGTCGTTCGAGCAATGATTGCAGACGCTCGGCCTGTGGCTGTGCCGCAAACCGACGTTTGATTTCGCGTCCCCGCCCCAATGAATGACATATAGCGCTCGCCATGCGCCAGGGCTCGCGGACCGCACGATCTCCGCCGGGCATTTGCAGGGGCGCAAGGTGTCCAATGCGTCGAAATTTCGCGCCTTCGCACAGCAATAGCTCGCCACCCCAATTGCTACCGTCAGAGCCATAACCGTGGCCATCGAGCAGCAGGGCGAGCGCGGGCTCCGTAAGGCCATGCTCTGCAATGACAGCAGCGGCATGCGCGTGATGATGCTGGACGGCGACCAGCGCGCAGCCGCTTGCTTCGGCAAAGCGGGTCGACGCCATGTCGGGATGCAAATCATGGGCAATGACAACGGGCCTGACGTCAAGGGTCGTTGTGAGGTGCCGGATCGTCTCTTCGAAAGAACGGATGCCTTCGCTCATGTCGAGATCGCCGAGATGCTGGGAAACGAATGCTTCGTCGCCTCGCGTAATGGTGACTGTCGACTTTAGCGCACCGCCGACGGCAAGAATGGGCGGCACCGACCTCGCCAGGCGGATTGAGTCCGGAACGTAGCCGCGGGCGCGACGAATGAATTGGCGTCGTCCTGCCACCACCCGCACGACCGAATCATCGGCGCGCGTCAGGATATCGCGATCGTGGGTCACGATGAAATCTGCGATGCCCACAAGGCGCTGCAGCGCCTCGGAATTATCAATCAGAAGCGGTTCGCCGCCAAGATTGGCACTGGTGCTGACGATGACTGAAGATTTTTCCCCATGAACTGCTGAACGAAGCGCATGGAAGATCAGGTGATGCAATGGAGCCACCGGGAGCATGACGCCAATACGCGACAGCCCCGGAGCTATTGCGGGCGCAAGACTGTTACGCGACGGCAGGAGAACGACCGGGCGGGACACGGATTCGAGCAGCGCAAGTTCGGCCGCATTCGCGTCGGCAATCTCACCGACCTGTCCCGCGGAACCGACCATGACCGCGAACGGCTTCTGGTCACGCCGCTTCCTCCTGCGCAAAAGCTGCACGACCTCATGGTTGCGTGCGTCGCAGATCAGCTGATACCCTCCGATTCCCTTGATCGCCACGACTTGGCCGCCGGCGATGGCCGCTGCAATGGTGTCGACCCCGTGGCTGAGCTGAGGACCGCATCTCGGACACGCGATCCCCTCCGCATAAAATCTACGGCTTGCCGGATCGGCATATTCGGCCGCGCAGCTGTCGCACAGCGCAAAGGACTTCATCGTGGTGTTGCGGCGATCGTACGGCAGCCGTTCAGTGATGGTGTAGCGCGGGCCACAGTGCGAGCAATTGATGAAGGGATAGAGGTAATGACGGCTGGCCGGATTGAACAATTCATCAAGACATTGCCGACAGGTCGCAGCGTCAGCCACGATCCGCGTCGCAGGTTTGCCCAGCTCGCTGCTGCGGATCGAAAAGTCTTTCGTCGCAAGGGCGCCGATCCCTTCAATAGCGATGTGATCGATGCGCGCCAATGAAGGCCTCTCAAGCGGCAATGCGGCGACAAATTCCGATGTACGATCCCCTTCGATCTCGACGATGACGCCCTTGGAATCGTTGGCAACAAATCCTGACAATCCGAAACGGATGGCGAGACGATAGACGTACGGACGAAAGCCAACTCCCTGCACGGCGCCGCTAATGCGCACGCGCAGCCGCGTTCGGTGCCCGATCGCGTTGCCATTCGCGCTCATCGTGCCGTGCCCTCGGCCAGATCGCGCCCATGCGCGGCCTGCCGCCGGATCCAGGCGCAGAGGTCGGCAACACCTTCGCCGCTACGTGCCGAAACACTCATCACTTCGATCTTTGGATTGATCCGTCTCACATATTCGGTGGCCTGTTGCCGGTCAAAATCGACCATCGGCTCCAGATCGACCTTGTTGATCACCATCAGCGACGATGCGGCAAACATATCGGGATACTTGAGCGGCTTGTCTTCACCCTCCGGTGTCGAGAAGATCACGATCTTGCAGGCTTCGCCGAGATCGAACGCCGCAGGACAAACCAGGTTGCCGACATTCTCGATGAAGAGAATACCATGCTTGAGCGGCGGCAAGCGGCGATATGCGCGGCGGACCATCTCAGCATCGAGATGACAACCCTTGCCGGTATTGATTTGAATCGCGGGCACGCCGGTCGCGCGAATGCGTTCGGCGTCGTTCGACGTCTGCTGGTCGCCTTCGATCACGCCAACCAGATGCGTCCGCTTGAGCTCCGCGAGCGCGCGGACGAGCAGTGAGGTTTTACCTGCACCAGGGCTGGAGACGAGATTGAATACGAGTAGACCATCGGTCAGGAAGCGCGCGCGGTTCTCGGCCGCAATCCTATCGTTCTTGGCCAGAATATCGCGTTCGATCTGAATGACTCGCTCGCCGCTTGTGCGCGCGAGAGTCAAATCTGCTGCTTCAGGACTGCAATCTGCTCGCCGCTGCCCGCCATGAGCCTGCCGAGCACCATGATCATGTCGGCAAACGTGGCTGTCTCGAGAACGACGGCGATGACAACGATGCTCGTCTTGGCTGCCATGCACATGGTCGCGCTCCACGTCATAATGACTATGCGCATGATGATGGTGATCCGCCGTGGCTCGGGGGTATCGGCCGGATTCTGTGGTCGGCGCTCTTTCGCCGCAACCGCATTCGATACACATCAGTCGATCTCCAACTCCCTCAGGCGCATCTGTTCGCCCGCTGTCACCTGCAGTTGATAGCTGCCGCAGCAAGGGCACGGTGCGCCGCGCTGCGCGATCTCGACGCTCGTCGAACACGCCATGCACCAGGCAAGCCCGGGTGACTCGACGATCTCGAGAACCGCGCCGTCGGCGACCGTCCGTGCTGCAACGACCGGGAAACAGAACTTCATCGCTTCAGGAGCGACACCGCTCAATGCCCCGAGCTCAAGACATATGGTCCTTACATTCGAGACCGATCGCCGACGCGCCTCGTCCTCGACGATCTCCATGAGGTCCACGCAAAGCGCCATTTCATGCATCGCAAGTACTGCCGAAACTGACAGTGAAGGCGACGCAAGGATCGAACGAGGCAATCATGGCGCGAACCGCCGCCTGTCCATGCCGTTCCGCCGTCAGCACCGCGCCCTGCAGGCTGCGGACAAGTGGTCCGCGAGGGTGGAAATTCCATTCAGTCGGTGCGAGGAATTCGAAGCGCGAGATCTTTCCGTAACGATCAAGCTCAATCTTATGATAGAGGCGTCCCCTGGCGCATTCGACTGCGGCCGCGCCGCGGCCCGGCCCCAGCCTGTAACTTTCGACGGTTCCATCCGCTGCGGCCTCGTCATGTGCGCCCGCCTTGAGCCAGGCACACAATTGGGCGATTTCATCGATCCTCGCTTTCATCCGCTCGGCCGGCCCAGACCGACTTGGTGAGAGTCCATTACGGGTCACGTGCCGTGCCCATGGGCCTGTTTCGGGCATATACACCTGTCGACCAGTGCAACCGAAGAATCCTGCATCACTTACGAACGCCCCTTCGACGATGGTCCGGTCGTCGGCGACGGACAGGAAGGAGTGCTGCGTTGGCATAGGCTTTAATGCGAGCTTGTCGAGCTCCGCGATGCGACGCGCGAGCGGGCTACCCGGCATCAGCGCGCCGCCTTCATTCGATAGGCCGAACGCGGCCAATTTGTCCGCAACTCTGCCTGTTGCCTCGCGTCGGAAGGCGTCGGAGCCCGCCGCGGCGCTGCCGACGAGCACGGAAGCATCCTGCATCAGGGCCCGGATCGCTGCCATGCTTGCGAAATCAAGCGCCAGATGCCCAACAAACAGCCCACGCAGCAATTCCGCCAGCCGCTCGGCAACGACAAGGACAATGCGATGCTGCCGGGTCGCCAGATTGATGTCCTCGCCACGCGCCGCTTCGACCGCGGACAGGAACGCCACCTGATGCGCTATGGCGCATAACGAAAATAGCCGCGGCAGCGCGTTGAGTAACGACACGGTCGGTTTGCCGGAAAATAGCGGGGCCAGCTCGAGCCGACCCCGCGGCAGGACCTCGACGGCGGCAATTGTGTCGCCCGATAGCGATAGGGTGATATCGATCTGGTTGCGGGCTGCAGCGCTCACGGATGCCGCTCCGTCCGTCCCCCGGTCAAGCTGTGCCGACGACCGATCGATCTCATCTGCGTCGCATTATGCCGACGCCGCCCGCCAAGGCCGAACGCTTGCATGCTCAAGGTGCAATCAAGGACCACCAGGTCGCGACCGCAGCTGTCGCGACAGACCGCGGCGAGCATCTTCTCCCGCGCCGGGGTACCGGCCTGCACGCCCCCGCCTAGACACTGTTCGACGTCAGTGGTCATCATCAATCGATATGGAGTTGGATTTGGGCGCATCGCAATTTGGGCCACGCCAACTCTCGGACAATGCGGCGAAAGGCGTTGCTATCGCGATCTGCGCCGTCCCGTCGTCTTCGGCCGGATCGTCGACAATCCGGCAGATGCCGCACTCCATGCGCGCCGGTCGACATATCCTGCCGGCCGTCACAATTGTCGAAGCTCGTCATTTGGAGCAAGCCTCGATGATTTCGTGCAGGCGTTCGGCGGAATCCTCCAAATCCTCGGCGGCCGCCAGCGCAATCTCCGGAATGCCGCCGACCTCCAAAGTATCCAGGATGATGTCGTCTACTGAATTGAAGAACTGCACCGACCAGACGTTCCGGATGCCCGTTGCCTGCACGCGGCAGGTGCTGTAGTCACGCAAGATGAGCTGGATCGGACCATTGCCAACGCTCTGCTGCAGGAATGACCTATCGACCGGGCTCATCGGCAACAGGGTGAAATTGATGATCTGCGCGCGCATGCCCTCGCGCCAAGCCAGCGCCCGCTCGCGGATTTCTGCAAGCACCGGTCGTACATTCATCGCTCCATCCGGCGGCGCATAGATCATGAGATCGGTCGACGTCAAATCTGTCGCAGCCCGTCGCACGATCATCGGAATCGCGCCAACCTCGATGTACTGGTGTGCCGTCTCAGTCCCGAAGCGCAAGCACCAGATTCCTGCAAGCGCGGTCTCCTGGATATGTGCTAGCGAGCCATCGGGCAGCGCAACGATGCCGGTGACCTCCCCCTTTCCAAGCACGTCGCCAACCAGCTTGCGCTCAAGATCGCTGAGATGGCCGAGGCTGAACAGTTGGGTCGAGATGCCGGAGTTTTGGCCAGCAACGGCGGCGGCGACATTCGACAACAGCGTGGTGGCATTCGGACAGCTCCTCGTGAGCTCGGCGCCATCGAGCGAAGCGAGCTTGGCGAGCGCGCAAGCAGTGGTCAAACGGCTATGGATTGCGCCGAGGCAGTCCGCGCTGGCACGAGCCGCACTCACCGGCAGACTGGGCTCTTTGGGCCGGGCCCAGATCTCCGCCTTCATGACGCGACGTTCCACAACAGGCGGGAAGAGATGATACTGGTGAGCATGGATGAAATGACTAGTCTGTTTCGAGATGTGATCGATATCGGCCGGCCAGGCCGGGGGCTTGACGATCTGGTCTCGCCTTCGCGTCCCGAAGGCGACGGATCAGCGTCGATGCGAGGGGGAAGCTCCGCCCCAGTTCGCTTTCAGCGGCCGGCGCGATGACGTCGCCGAACAGGCTTCGCCGAAATGCCTGTGTCAGCTCACGAATTGAAATCGCTAGGTGGATCGCCTCTCGCCAACCTCTTAAGTCGCGCTCCGCCAGCGGCGTCACGATCGCACCGACTGGATCGGCGGAGGCGAACCGCACGTCAGCGCACGCCGTGCCGACCTCGGGCGGACCAGGCCGCGTCAAACCATGCCTTCGAATTTGCAATTTCATCAATCTCTTTTCTGGCCGTCTCAAGGCTTTCCTGGATGAGGTATTTGCAAGGCACGTGCCAAGCGTTGCTTGCGACCGATTGCCCCTCGGCCTGGATCACCAGTGTGACATCTTTCGCACAAGGCTTGTCTTCGGCTCGAGCGTTGCTCTCCATGAAATTGGCGAACAGGACCGATGGCGGTCGCGTGCTAGCGGAGGTGCTTAGGCAGCAGAGGCTCGTGATCTATCAAATCCGCGAAGAAATGATCACAGTTGTGGCCATTGAGGGCTGCATCGAGACCATCGAGCGCCTGCGCGATCAACCGCGCTTCGTCGTCATCCAGGAGCCGCACTGCGGCATCGATGTGAACAAGCACCTTCGCGCCAACTGGCGGCTCGCAGAGCAGCATGACACAGACGCGCCGCCGCTCATCGGCGCGCTCGCATAGCGCCCACATGCCGTCGGTCTCGATGATCGTCATTGGCAGGCCAAGGCACATGATAGTCTGCGCCGCTACATCGGCCGCCCCTTCATCTCATAATTCGCATGGTCGATATCGTTTGCGAGCAAGCGCTCCGATGCCGGCAATGGCCTGGTGCGCAGTTTTGGCGGCGCCCCCCATTGCGTGAGCAGTTCGCAGGCCAGTTCGATCGCCGGCGTAATTTGAGCGCGCACGGGAGCAGTCAGCGGCCCGCCCCAATCCTCCAGATCCAATGGCTGACAACCGATCAGCGCGAGCTCTCGCGGGCAGCGGCCGAGCAGGACTGCCGCACTTAAGACCTCCTGGAATCCGATCTGATGCAGGCTCAGCTTCTTGACGGCGGTGAATTTCGGCACGTCGCTGCCCCGCACAAGCTCCAACTGCCCGGGCCGGAACCCATAGTCGATGGCATCGAACACGATCAGACAATCAGCCTCGCCGAGAAAATTGACCAGGTAGAGCCCTTGCGTGCCGCCTTCGAGGATGGTGACGTTTTCGGAGACGACATACCGGCGATGAAACTCTTCCACGGCCCGCACGCCGAACCCCTCATCGGCCCATAGGATATTGCCGATGCCAAGCACCAGGATCCGTCTCGTGTTTGTCGGTTTCGCCATCAGCATCAACCGCGGAATTCACGCTGGCCCGAGATCATGGAGGATATGACGCCCCGGCGCGACATGATGTCTTCCCGGATCACGGCATAGACGTGAACGATTGCAAAGGTCAGAACCATCCATAGGCCGAGATGGTGCCACGTGCGGACGTCTTGACCGTTCGGCCAGATCGCGAACACCCAGCCAAAAAGGCTATACTGCCAGCTTTCGTTGCCGGAGCCCTGCGCGTAAAGGGCAAGGCCGGTGACGATCATGAACGCGACCGTCAGCGTGAACATGAAGAACATCGCGAGCCGAGCTAGCGGATTGTGGCCGACATGCCTCTTCGGCTTAACTTCAAGCAAGGCATACCAGCGCATCGCATCCCACAGCTCGCTCCAAAAGCAGCGACGCCAGAGCGGCACGTAGAAGATTTGCCTGGCGTTGGGGCCACTCAAGAACGCCCAGTAGATCCGCAGCAAGAAGCCGACGGTCAGCACATAGCCTGCGGCGAAGTGCGCAAAGCGGATATAGCCGAACAGGAAATTGTCGCTTGCCTCTCCTGGCATGGCCGGTGTCCCCGTCCCTATCAAGTAGCCGGTGTTGCCCAGCACTAAAATCGCCATCGCGTTGATCCAATGCCACAGACGTACTGGCGCTTGATGGACGTCGACGACAGCTCGGTCGATGTTACGATCACCTTGTTCGGCATCGACGGCCATATGAGGTGTGGGAACTTGCCCGGTCTTGTCCCGCATGACCATCTACCGAACCTTGACGAATGCCATTTCTTGCCCGTCCTGCCCCATCACGTGCGTCGAGCACGCCAAGCATGGATCAAAGGAATGGATCGTACGCAAGATCTCCAGGGGCCTCTGGGGATCAGCCATCGGCGTATTGATCAGAGAGGCTTCAAATGCGCCGATATTGCCCTTGGAATCACGAGGCGAGCCGTTCCACGTCGTTGGCACGACACATTGGTAGTTGTCGATCTTGCTCTGTTTGATTTTGATCCAGTGCCCGAGCGCCCCGCGCGGCGCCTCGCTAAAGCCGTAGCCCTTGGCCTCTTTCGGCCAGCAGTCCGGCTTCCACTTGCCGACATTGGCGGTTGCTGTGTCACCCGCCGTGATGCGAGCGACCAACTTGTCCTGAAAAGAACGCATCTGATGCGCCGCCCACTGGCATTCAAGCGCGCGCGCCGCAGTCCGGCCAAGCGTGGAGAATAACGCGGAGACGGGAAGATCAAGGGCCTTGAGGAGCTTCTCGGTCGGATCCTTGAACTCGGGATTGCCCTGCGCATAACCTATGATGTATCGCGCAAGCGGACCTACCTCGACGGCGTTGCCCCGCCAGCGGGGCGCCTTGATCCAGGAATACTTGCCGCCTTCGTCGAGTTCCTTGATCTCCGTCCTGGTGCCCTTGGTCTTGCCCCCAAGCTGAAAATTCGGCTCGGTTATGCCATCCCAAGGATGCAGTCCGATCGATTCATCAGGATATTCATACCAGGAGTGCGCGACGTATTCCTGAATCTGGTCGGGATCGGCGTGGTCGATGGGCAAAACCTCCTTGAGATTGCCATTGAGAATAACGCCGCGCGGCAGCTTCAGACTTTTGCTCGAATAATCATTGACGATTTCGGGAATGTCGCCATAGGACATCACGTTGACACCCGATAGCCCGCCTCCATAGAGCCAGTCCTTGTAGAACGATCCAATCGCGGCGATGTCGGGTAGGTAAACTTGTTCGACAAACTCGATCGAGCGGTCGATGATCGAGGAGACCAGATTGAGCCGCTCGATGTTGAGCGCTCCCACCGCGCCAGTGCCATCAACGTTGATTGCGCATGGCACGCCGCCGACGAGCCAATTCGGATGCGGGTTCTTGCCACCGTAGATGGCGTGGATCTTGACGATCTCCTTCTGAAAGTCGAGCGCTTCCAAATAATGCGCTACGCACATTAAGTCCGCTTCTGGCGGAAGCTTGTAGGCCGGATGCCCCCAATAGGCATTTTTGAACGGGCCGAGCTGTCCTGATTCGACGAATTTGGTCAGCCTGATCTGCAGATCCTTAAAATATCCCGGTGATGAAAGTGGCCAGGGAGAGATCGACTGTGCGAACACCGACGTCACCTTCGGGTCGGCCTTCAGCGCGGCGACGACGTCGACCCAATCCAGCGCGTGCAGATGATAAAAATGCACCAGATGATCATGCACCTGCAGACAGAGCTGCATGATATTGCGGATCGAGTTGGCATTGTCCGGAATTGTGATTCCGAGAGCATTTTCAACGGCGCGCACGGAGGTGAGCGCATGGGCGCCGGTACAGACACCGCAAATCCGTTCGGTGAACGCCCAGGCGTCGCGCGGATCGCGCCCACGGAGGATGGTTTCGATGCCACGCCACATCGTTCCGCTTGAGACGGCGTTGCAGATCACATTGTGGGAATCGAGGTTGACCTCGACGCGAAGGTGCCCCTCGATCCGGGTCAGCGGATCGACAACAATACGCTTTCCGGCCCCATCGAGCTTGAACTTGTTAGTGGTCTCGGCGTCCATCGTTGTCCTTCCCGGGCACTCGATCATTTTCCTCGGCTGCACCCTGCCGTTCACGGGTCAGCCACTTCGCGGCCGTGACCGCTGCATGCGCGGCAACGGCTACGCCGACCGCGCTGGCGGCGGCCATCCCGATCTGATCGGCGCTCTTCTCAATGCCGAATTGCTTGATGGTTGTAAGTCGGTCGTAAAACGAGCCCTGGTCCCAGAAGCCGTCCTCGGAGCAACCGAGGCAGCCGTGGCCGGATTGGATCGGAAAGGAAATTCCTCCGTTCCAGCGTACGGCCGAGCAGGCGTTGTAGGTGGTCGGCCCCTTGCAACCCATCTTGTAGAGGCAATAACCCTTGCGCGCAGCCTCATCGTCCCACTCCTCGACGAATTGGCCAGCATCGAAATGGGATCGCCGATAGCACTTGTCGTGAATGCGCTGAGAGTAGAACATCCTTGGACGCCCCTGGCGGTCGAGCTCAGGCAACCTTCCGAAAGTGGTGATGAACGTCAGCACGCCGGTCATGACTTCGGCGACCGGCGGGCAGCCGGGCACCTTGATGATCGGCTTGTTCGTGATCACCTTGTCGATCGGCGTCGCGTTAGTCGGGTTGGGCTTGGCCGCCTGCACGCAACCCCAGGACGCGCAAGAGCCCCAGGCGATGACCACCTTCGAGGCTTCGGCCATCCACTTCAGCTTTTCAACGAAGGGCCTGCCACCATCAATGCAGAACATGCCGCCCTCATTCAGCGGCGGATTGCCTTCGACGGCGAGCACATATTGGTTCTCGTGTTTGGCGCGGGTCTCCTCGAGAATGGCTTCGGCTTGATGTCCAGCCGCAGCCATGATTGTGTCGTCATAATCGAGTGAAATCATCGACAGCACGACGTCTTTGACCAATGGGTGGGCCGAGCGGATAAAGCTTTCCGAGCAACAGGTGCATTCGAGACCGTGCATCCAGATCACGGGCACACGCGGCTTCGTCTCCAGCGCTTCGGCGATACGGCCTGCTCCAGGTGAACCGAGCCCAAGAGTCGCTGCGGTCAAGCTACAGAATTTGTAGAAACTGCGACGCGTGATACCCTGACGTCTGATCACGCTGTAAAACGTGTCCGTAGCATCACCCATAATCCCTTCCCTGTGATCGGTTATCGGCCGCAACAAATTGCTGACATGCAGGACAGCAAGAAGCAGGCCAAGAAGTCATGGACAGTCTGACAGATAGCAGGCGATTTGCGATTTATGGCAAGGATTGGCGAGCTGCTGTCGAACCGCTCTTCCGGCAACCGCAAGCTGGATGGCAATTCTCGTGCAAGCCCGCGAGCTCCTACACGACGGGACCGAACGCCATGAGCCGCCTAATGCCCAATTGATGGACCGATTGCGACTTAGGTGCGAAGTCTAATGAGGCGCATCATATGAACGTGCAGGTTGATAGCCGTGATCCGCCACCCATCCCCTTAGCGCCATGCGCGTCCGATTTGAAACGTTGACGTGAGGAAGCCGACCGGTCAGCACGATCTGACATCGCTCGCAGGAGGCGGCTTTCGCTTGCCGTTCGCCACCTTTTGTGGGCCAAAGCAGCCATGACAGGGTCTTGCCGTCCAGAAGCCGTCCGCCGGCCTGCCTTCTCTCGCCGAACCTCGTCAGCTTCTGGCAAGCTAACCGCCCTAACATGAGAATCCAGCTTCTCAATGCCGACGTGGCCGATGACTGAACTGATGACGAATCTGGGATAGCCGCTGGCCGATCCGCAAGAGAGGCTGTGTTCTCAAAACCGAAGGAAAGCCATATGGATTTCAATCCGATCGATGGCGGCGGATCCCCGGGATCCCCACACTCCTACACCTGGACTCAACAGGATCGTGATCTATTCGATCAGATCATGAATGAAGCCGGACCATCATCGTCCGCCGCCCCGGAGGAGACGGTACATGATGTCTCATTCTCCGTTCCCGAGAAATTTACGCAGGGCTCCCAAGCCGCCCCGGGCCGAATGGTCGAGAGACTGGGTCATCTGGGTCTCCTGCCGGACTCGGATCAACCCACGATGACCTACGAGATCAGGGGACATCGCTACACGGCTGCGTTGAGCCCGTCTGACGGCGTTCGCCTCATCCACAATCCTCCGGAGGATCAACGGATCGGCACCGGCCCCGCGGGGCTGCCGGATTTCGGAGCATTCATCCTAGAGGCCAGACGGCGTGGGTTCCCGCTTCCGGAGCAGTGGGCCCCGCCAGCCCTCATTGAGAAGTTGCGCGAAACGGGTTTCATGCCTACCGCCAACAATCCAACGACCATCGCGATCGACGGTCGGACATACAAGGCGGAATTGACCGAAGGAGGGTTCGTCAGGCTTAGACGGTCCGGGTGAGGCGCCCGGCAAATGCGCTGCGTCAGAACCGATCTGGCTACGCGCGGTTATAGTTGAGGTTCGGAAATCGCACGCCATGGCCTCTGCATTGCAGAGGCCATTTCTTTTGCGGATTCGCGATGCAGCCACCTGACTTTAGCGAGGGGCGATTGGTTCGCAATCAAGCCTGACCAATCGCTTTCGTGTGCAAGCGCATCATCGTCTGTCCGCAAACGATCTCGCTCGCGCGGCGGCCGTCTTTGGTGGCTTAGCCGCCGGACCAACAGTTTGAGCTCGATCTTGCGCCCGCGGCCCCCACTTTCTGGCTCTCGACCGCAAGGAGGACGGTAGCACGCGAGGCTCGCGCCCACGCGCCGGTTGCCTGACGGCTAATTCGGTCTGCCCGGTATCGTCGGGGATGGCGTTGCGCCTGGCTGCTCGGCGCTTGGCGGGGGCGTCGCAGCCGATGGCGCGGTGGTCGCTTGGCCTGCGCCCTGTGGGGGACGACCGACCGTGATGGTGAGCAGACCCTGGCCCCAGAGCCGCTCTGCCGCTCTCTTGGCATCCTCCAATGTCACCGCATCCACAATTGCGTTGTGGTTTTCGATATAGTCGATCGGCAACCTGTCGAGCTGATGCTGCAGCAGCGTTCGCGCAAGCTTTGATGATGTGTTGAGAGCCAGCATCTGCGAGCCCTTCAGGTAAGACTTTGCATCATCGAGTTCTTGTTGGGTCGGTCCTTCCTTGGCAATTTGGCGGACCTGCCTCGCGATCTCTTCGACGGTATCATCGGCGCGAACGGTGCGGGTGCCGCTATGGCCGACGAACACGGCGGAATGATCCATCCACGCCAATCGCTCGCTGGCAAAATAGGCCAGCCCCCGCTTCTCGCGTACTTCGCGGAACAGCCGCGACGACAGATCCCCGCCGCCCAGGATGTGGTTGACGACATAGGCCGCCATGAAATCGGGCTCGCTGCGGCGGACGCCGGGTCCGCCGAAAGTCACAACTGTTTGCGGCACATCGAGCGGGATAAAGACCTGCTGTGGCGGCTTTGCTGCGATCACGTCGGGAATCAGCTTCAAATCCGCCTTGGCCGGCAGGCCGCCAAAGGTCTTATCGAGCAGTTTGCAAAGGGTCTCCGGCTCAACGTCGCCGACGGCCGCGATCTTGAGCGTGTCTCTTGCGATCACCCGTCGGACATAGTCCTTAAGATCTGCGATCTCGATCTTCGGCACGCTCTCGAGTGTGCCTCCAGTCGGGCGAGCATAGGGATGATCGTGAAAGGCGACTTCGAAGAACTTGCGGTTGGCGAGCGACGAAGGATCGGTCGAGTCATGCCGAAGGCGCCCAAGCACGCTGGCACGGATCCGTTCGACATCGACCGCGTCGAAACGTGGCGAGATTAGCGCCATCCGTAACAGGTCGAAGGCCTCCTCCCTATCGCCCTCGAGCGTGCGCAAGGCGCCGCGCAATTCGTCTTGAGTCGTTTCAAAGCTCAGCTCGATGGCGCGACGGTCGATCCGCTCATGAAAGGCTTTGGAGTCTAGATCACCGGAGCCTTCGTCGAGCAGGCCCGCAACCATGCGCCCGACGCCTGGTTTGTCGGCGGGGTCCTGGGTCCCGCCGCCGCCGAAAGCAAACTGCATCGCGATCAACGGGACAGTGGCGTCCTGCACGAACCAGGCTTCTATACCGCACGCCGAGACCAGCCGCTGGATCTTGATTGCGGCAAGCGCCTTGGCTGCGGAAAGCGAAGGTGGCGAGGCGAGCATCGCGACGGAAAGCGAGGCGCCGCCGAGGAGGACGTCCCGCCGTGTGAAGGAATACGTCATGATCGGTTCTCCTCTACCTCGGCATTGACTCTTGGGTGAGATAGCCGGTCACCGAGCGTTTTTTGTTGAGCCATTTCCGCGCGGCTTCGCGCACCTGCTGGGCGCCGACTGCGCGGACGCCGTCCGGCCAACCTCGGATATCGTCGATGCTCAGTCCCGTCGTGAGCCCGCGGCCATACCAAGTCGCAAGTACTTCCTGATCGTCCTGACCGTAGATTGCTTGCGCCATCGACTGCGTCTTGACTCGTTGAAGATCCTCCTCGCGCGCGCGATTATGCGCAACATCGGCGATCACCTCATCGACGGCGCGCTCAATCTGAGCGAACCCGACACCGGGTTTCGGTGTGGCAAAAATCATGAAGTGCGAATGATCGAGCGAGCTACGAGGGTAGCTCGCTCCGGCGCTGATCGCGAGTTGCTTGTCGATGACCAGCGCCCGATAGAGATAGGAGTTGACGCCGCCGCCGATCAATCGCGCGAGCACATCAAGCGCCGGACTCTCGCCGGAGGAGGCTGTGTAAGCCGATGGCACGAGGTAACAGCGGCCCAAGGCCGGCTGCCTGACGCGGGCATCGGCCAGCATCACTGTACGCGGCGCGGCCGGCGTCGGCTCCTGCGGTCGCACCCGTTTCGCAGGGATCGATGGTTGCGGGGGAATGTCACCAAAATGCTGCTCCACCATCGGATGGATCTCGTTGGCCTCGACGTCACCGGCGATGATAAGTATGGCGTTGTTCGGCGCGTAAAAGCGCTTATAGAAGGCGAGCGCGTCTTTGTAGTCGAGCTGTTCGATTTCCTGGCGCCAGCCGATCACAGGCCGGCCGTAGGGATGGTTAAGGTAAAGCGCTGCCATCATCTGCGTGGCGAGCTGCGCATCCGGCTTGTTGGCGATGCGCATATTGAATTCCTCCAATACGACGTCGCGCTCGGCCAGCACGTTCTTATCTTCGAGAATGAGGCCGGTCATGCGGTCGGCTTCAAATTCCATCATCTGGCCGAGCTTCTCGCGCGGCACCTGCTGGAAATAGCTGGTATAGTCGACCCCAGTGAAGGCGTTGTGGGTGCCGCCGGCTCGCAGCACAGCCCGGACGAATTCATCCGCAGTATGTTTGGCCGTACCCTTGAACATCAGGTGTTCGAGGAAGTGCGCGAGCCCCGATTTGCCTGGCGGCTCGTCGGCAGAGCCGACCTTATACCAGATCATCTGGGTCACAACGGGGGTGCGATGATCCGGAATCACCACTACCTGTAGGCCGTTGTGAAGCGTGAAGCTCGCTGGTCGATCCGAGGTGGCAGTGTTCAGGACGGGGAGGCTCCCTGAAACGTATCGGACGCCACTATTCCGGCCATCATCGGCTCCGCATTCGACCGCCGGCGCTGTGCATGTCGCGCCAGGGCCGGTGCCGAGCACCTTATTCGTCAAAGAACTCAAGTTCACGCGTCGCCTTTCGTCTCATAGAAATCCACGATCTGTAGCGGAAGTCCCGACAAAGCGGATAGCCGCACATGACTGGAAAGCAACAGAGCAAAGACCGGGCCAATCGCCGACGGCGTCGCGCACGGGCACGCTGCGCGGTCAATTGGACCCAAAACAAAACGCGGCGCGCACAGTCTGGCCACCGGTCAATCGCCGAGATGTCGTGAACACGACATTGCGCACGAAAGCGCACGCCAACCGGCAGGATGGCAACTTCTCTTTTCCGCATCGACTCGCGACAAGCTTAACGATGCGGGTGAAGCCGTCGCTGCGGCGCTCTTCGTCCGCCCGGACATTATGAAATGCCTCAGGCGTCACCGGCAGCCATCGGATTTCGGATGAACAACAATTGTTTTCAAACGCCGAGCGGTCATATTCCACATACAGATCAATGTCTTGCTTGAACATGCGGGCGACGCTCTTCTGCTGGCGATCGATCAACGGGCCGCGCAGGCGCTAACTGGCCTTGGCAAGGCAGAACTCAACGCGCGCTTGTTGGTGTTGCGCTGAACCTCAAGGTCTCGACAAAATAGATCAACCGATCGGTGGCCTCCGTCGACTTGTTGCTTTTGTATGAGACGAGTTCCTGCGCCAGCGCAGCTTCGTTGTCGTGTGCGCTAGGTATATTCCAGCGCCGCAACTCCTCGCCGCTATGATTATGGGGTAGGTTACGCTGGGGAGACGGCGGCAGCCACTTGAAAACCGCTATTGTTGCCGCCTCGCCTGGTTCTGGCCGAGGCTTGACAAAGGCGCTCGGCGCGGGGCTCGACTCTTCAGGTGCAGACCGGGTCGATGCTTTTCTGCCGTTGCCCCTAAAGTCCTGCAGCGATCGCGACCCTCATCAGCTCCGACATGTTCCGCGCGTTCGTCTTGGCCATCAAGTTCGCACGATAAACCTCAACCGTGCGCGGGCTGATGCCCAGCTCGTGGGCGATCACCTTATTAATCTTGCCCGTCAGCAGTCCCTGCAAAACGTCACGCTCGCGTGGTGACAAGTCAGCCAGGCGAGCCTCAGCCTGCAGCTTTACGCTATTATCGGTAACTTTCGGCGGCGACTCCAAGGCGTCACGGATCGCACGCAGAAGCACTTCGTCATCGAACGGCTTTTCGATGAAGTCCGCTGCTCCGGCCTTCATTGCCTCCACCGCGAGTGCCACATCTCCGTGACCAGTCATCAGAATGACAGGACTACTGGCGCGGTCGGACTTCAGCTTGCGGACCAGTTCAAGCCCCGTCATGCCAGGCATGCGAATATCAGATATTATGCAACTGGACTGACCATCCGCAAAATGATCGAGAAACTCGATCGCACTCTCATACGCAGCCACGGCGAAGCCGTTCACCTCCAGCAGGAAAGTCAACGAATCTCGCATCGCCGGATCATCGTCGATCACGAGAATTGTTGGTCGCGCAGTCATGGTCCTTGTTCGCCCTTTGCGGTGGCACCGATTCCGTAATCGTGTATCGGGCTGACTGCCGCCAGCCACTCTGGGGAGCGGCGATACCGGTCGCCGTCAGATGCTACGCCGGCAAGCCTTACACCTGATTTACATTACAGCGTTTGCTGATTGGAAGCCACCGTCCGCGCGGGGCTGCGCACGTCTCAGTAGACATGCATCAATGTGGGAATGTCGTCACGACCCAGCCCAGATGCGACAATGGGAGAGAACCGTGCGCTGGGAGAGTTGGCGGCGCTTGCCTGACCCGGCCGTGATCCCCAGGACGTGCGCGAGCATCCGTGCATATTGACCTCTACACCTCGTCCGTTCACCGCCATAAGGCGGCTCGGAAAGCCTCCCACGAACCTAGTGGCTGATTCCCATGATGGAATCGCTGATATCGATCATGGCCCTAGCTAGTCGACACAGCGTGCTGTGGGACCGGCTGCCGGTCTCGGGGTGGCGGATCCCGCTCGCTTCTTGGGCCATACCTGTTGCGGCAGATCAAGACAGAGATCGATCTCCGATGGCAACATCCGTAGACTTGAGCAGCTCACAAGAGAGATAGCGATGCCATCATTCGATATTCGATTTATCAAGACGGTTTGCGACGACACAGGTCACGAACATCGCGCTTGCCAGGCGGCATTCAAGGTCGATGCCACCTCTCTCACCGCAGCGGCCCAGCAGGCAGAGGCCGATTTCTGCAAACAGAAGGGCGTCCGCGACTGGACCATCTTTGCGGACGCGATGGAGCTTCGAACGCCTCCGGCGTTACCGCCGGGATGGGGCGGCTAGGCGCGGAACTTTTTTTTGGACAGTGCTGCTCGCCGCCACACGGTGATTGAACTGCGCTGCGGTCGCATCTCTTACACCTGACAAACTCGTATTCTCGGTTTTGCGCGGTTGCAAAAGCTGAAAATCAGACCCGCGCCAGGTCGAGCAGGCTGGGCTTCTCAGCGCAGCTATGTTGATCGATGAGGAGTTTGCCGGCCGGCCCAATTTAACGATTGAAAACGATCCTTTCGCGGCGCGGATCGACAGCCAAGGCAGATCAGCAAAGGGCTGATGTGCCACTTCCAAGCGCTGGCAGAAGCCGGTGCTGACGGGCGACCCGCGCCAATTGTGCATGTGGCCACGAACACCTTTTTAACGCGCAGGTATAGACCAGTTCAATACGGCACGTGGACTGCGTTTCTCGATCGTTGTGACCTTCATTTGACGCAGATCAAACCTGCACCTGCGACCATCCGCTACGGAGGGCCAATGGGTGCAAAGAATGGTCATTCAATCAAACAGCAACGCATCTCCGCTGTTAGAGCGCGCCCTCGATCGTCTGCGTTCGCTGCGGTCCCAGCAGCGGACTTTTCTCAAATGACCGACCGGCCGGTCGAGGAGGTCGCGCGCGAACCAAGGCTCTCCAGGTGGGATTTCCGCGCCCTGCCCCTCCGGCCGACCACTCCTGCACTTCTGCGGAGGCGTCTGGCGCATGCCCGCTCATCGGAAGGCGCGCTCGTCACCTCGCGCAATGAGGCGCCAGGCGACCTTCAGGGAATATGCGGCTTGTGTCTCGAAAAGCTGCCCCGTGGTGCAGAGCTTCGTAGAGAGCGGGCGAGCCCGCCGAGATGCCGCCCGGACGAACTGACATTGAGAGCGCTTGGCCGCGCAATGGACGACAAGTGCCCTCGTTCGGCGATTAACGTCACTCAATCTGGTGACTGGCCACCCTGGTTTCCCAAGCTTCCTCGCATTCAAGGAAAGCCTCGACATGACTAGTCCGCCCCCTGTTTCAAAGTCGATGACGACGGGTGAAGCCTGCCTGATGTCTGCATCCGCAGTCCTTGCCTTCACCAGTTTTTTTGCCGCGGCAATGGGACACGACGCGGCCTTTACGTTTCATGCCTCGCTTGCCTCAGTAGCGGGCCTGATCGCTGCGGCCGTGATCCTCAATCGCTACTATGATCGTCCGGCCACGTTGCCGCCGCAAGCGATCGGCGGCAGGCCGAACTACTATCTCGGTCCGATCAAATTCGCTTCCACAATGGCAATGTTCTGGGGCATTGCCGGCTTTACAGTGGGCCTACTGATTGCCCTCCAACTGGCGTGGCCCGCGCTCAACTTCAACCTGCCATGGACTACATTCGGTCGGCTGCGCCCGCTGCACACCTCGGCGGTGGTCTTCGCATTCGGCGGCAACGTCTTGATCGCGACCTCTTTCTACGTCGTGCAGAAGACCTGCCGCACGCGTCTTGCGGGCGACCTTGCACCCTGGTTCGTGGTGGTTGGCTACAACTTCTTCATCCTGGTCGCCGGTAGCGGATATTTGCTCGGCGTGACGCAGTCGAAGGAATATGCCGAGCCGGAATGGTATGCCGACCTTTGGCTGGCGATCGTCTGGGTCACATATCTGCTCGTGTTCTTGATGACGCTCGTGAAGCGCAACGAGCCGCATATCTTCGTAGCCAACTGGTTTTATCTCGCGTTCATCATCACCATCGCGGTCCTGCATCTTGGCAATAATCCAGCGCTTCCGGTCTCGTTTCTCGGGTCCAAGTCCTACATCGCCTGGGGCGGCGTGCAGGACGCCATGTTCCAGTGGTGGTACGGCCACAATGCGGTCGGCTTCTTCCTGACTGCAGGCTTCTTGGCGATCATGTACTACTTCATTCCGAAGCGGGCCGAGCGTCCGATCTATTCCTATCGGCTCTCCATCATCCACTTCTGGGCCCTGATCTTCCTGTACATCTGGGCCGGTCCACACCACTTGCACTACACCGCGTTGCCCGACTGGACCCAGACGCTCGGCATGACGTTCTCCATCATGCTCTGGATGCCTTCCTGGGGAGGCATGATCAACGGCCTGATGACGCTGTCGGGAGCCTGGGACAAACTGCGTACCGACCCTGTGCTGCGCATGCTGGTGGTCTCGGTCGCTTTTTACGGCATGTCGACCTTCGAAGGCCCGATGATGTCGATCAAAGTCGTCAATTCGCTCAGCCACTACACGGACTGGACGATCGGTCATGTGCATTCCGGCGCGCTGGGCTGGGTCGGCTTCGTCTCGTTCGGTGCGCTGTATTGTCTCGTGCCCTGGATCTGGAATCGGTCGCTCTACAGCCTGAAGCTGGTCAGCTGGCACTTCTGGATCTCGACGATCGGCATCGTGCTCTACATCTCCGCGATGTGGGTCTCGGGGATCCTGCAGGGCCTGATGTGGCGGGCCTATACGTCTCTTGGCTTCCTTGAATACTCCTTCATCGAATCCGTCGAGGCGATGCATCCCTTCTACATCATCCGCGCTGCGGGCGGCGCGCTGTTCCTGGTCGGCGCGCTGATCATGGCCTTCAATCTCTGGATGACGGTCAATGCCGGCAAGATCAATGAGACCGAGGGCGCCGGCCTCCTCCAGCCTGCTGAATAGGTCGCACGATGTCTCTCTGGAACCGACACAAGATCTTTGAGAAGAACTCGATCATCCTGATCGCGGGTATTCTCCTCGTCATCGCGATCGGCGGGCTGGTCGAGATTACCCCGCTGTTCTACCTCAAGAGCACGATCGAGGCGGTCGACGGCGTGCGGCCCTACACCCCGCTCGAACTTGCAGGTCGCAACATCTACGTCCGCGAGGGGTGCTATCTCTGTCATTCGCAGATGATTCGGCCGCTGCGTGATGAGGTCGAGCGTTACGGTCACTACTCGCTGGCCGCGGAAAGCATGTACGACCATCCGTTCCAGTGGGGCTCCAAGCGCACCGGGCCCGATCTGGCGCGCGTCGGCGGCAAATATTCCGACGATTGGCACGTCACCCATTTGACCGACCCGCGGGCGATCGTGCCGCAGTCGGTGATGCCCGGATATCCGTCGCTCGCAAAGGCTGAACTCGACGCGTCCGATATTGCGGCTCATCTGCGCACGAATCGCGCGGTCGGCGTTCCCTATACCGACGAGCAGATCGCCAACGCGGCCGCCGACCTGAAGGCGCAGACCGATCCCGACAGTGCTGGCTCCGACGCGTTCCAGAAGCGTTATCCGAAGGCTCTGGTTCGCAACTTCGACGGCAAGGGCGGCAATCCGACCGAGCTCGACGCGCTGATCGCCTATTTGCAGATGCTCGGCACGCTCGTCGACTTCAAGCTCTACAACGAAAAAGCCAATTTGCGCTGAGGGCACGAGAATGAAAGCGATCATTCAGGTCGAGAATTTTGCGTCGAGCCTGGTCGGCACGGTCTGGACCCCCATCTTTGTCGGACTCTTCATCGCCATCGTCGCCTACGCGCTTTGGCCCCGCAACAAATCTCTCTTCGATGCCGCAGCCCGGATGCCGCTGCGGGAGGATTGATCGATCATGAGCGAGCATAGCGAGATTGACCATGTTTCCGGCCGCAGCACGACCGGTCACGAGTGGGACGGCATCAAAGAGCTGAATACGCCGCTGCCACGGTGGTGGATATTGACGTTCTACGCCACGATCATTTGGGCGATCAGCTATTGGCTCGTCTATCCGGCCTGGCCGCTCGTCTCGGGCTATACCTCCGGACTGCTCCACTACTCGACCCGCGCCAGCGTCGCGACCGACCTGGCCGACCTCGAGGAGCTGCGTGGTGAGAAAATGGCAGTCCTCGGCAGCGCTTCCCTGGCCGCGATCGAGAATGATCCAGCCCTGCTGGCGCTTGCGCGCGCTCGCGGAAAGACCGTGTTCGCGGACAATTGCGCGCCATGTCACGGCAGCGGAGCCGCTGGCGCCAAGGGATTTCCCAATCTCAACGACGACGATTGGCTGTGGGGCGGCACGCTCGACCAGATCACGCAGACGATTCAGTTCGGGGCGCGGTCCGGACATGCCAAGGCGCATGAAGGCCAGATGCTGGCATTCGGACGGGACGGGATCCTCAAGAAGGATGAGATCGTCACCGTTGCCAACTATGTGCGCTCGCTCTCCGGTCTTTCCACCGCGCCGAACTTCGATGCGGCGGCCGGCGAGAAGACCTTCGCCGAGAACTGCGCGAGCTGCCATGGCGACAATGCCAAGGGCAATCAGGAGGTCGGTGCGCCCAACTTGACCGACCAGATCTGGCTATATGGCTCCGACGAGGCGACACTGATCGAGACCATCACCAACGGCCGCGCCGGCGTGATGCCGGCTTGGGTCGGTCGTCTGGATCCGGTCACCATCAAGGCGCTGACCGTCTATGTGCACTCGCTAGGAGGCGGCAAGTAACCGCCGCCATAGCGGGTGCCATTTCCGAGACTGCTGATCGAGGTCAAATCGGCACCGAGACGTCGATGTAGCATCGACTAACCGTCTCACCCGAGCAGACGCATGAACAAGCCCGTGCCGCCCGATGAACTCATGACCGGCGAAACCGGACCGCTCTACGCGCCTCGCAAGAAGGTGTTTCCACAGAGCGTGTCGGGACGGTTCCGCTCCATCAAGTGGCGGCTGATGGCCGTCTGCCTGGGAATCTATTACCTGCTGCCGTTTATGCGTTGGCATCGCGGCCTCGGCGCGCCCGATCAGGCCGTACTGATCGATTTTCCCAACCGACGCTTCTATTTCTTCTTCATCGAGCTGTGGCCGCAGGAGGTCTATTATTTCACCGGCCTGCTCGTGCTCGCGGCTTTCACGCTGTTCCTGATGAACGCGCTGGGCGGCCGCATCTGGTGCGGCTATCTCTGCCCGCAGACGGTCTGGACCGATCTGTTCTATGCCGTCGGGCGCTTCGTGGAAGGCGGCCGTCGCGAACAGATCAAGGCCGATGCCGGACCGATGACCGTGAAGCGGGCCGGTCGGCGCGTGCTCAAACATGCGATCTGGCTCGTGATCGCGTGGTGGACCGGCGGTGCCTGGGTGCTGTACTTTTCCGACGCCCCGACATTGGTACGCGACCTCGCCACCCTCCAGGCACCCGCGCTCGCCTATATCTGGATCGCGATCCTGACCGCCTCGACCTATCTCCTGGCCGGCTACATGCGAGAGCAGGTCTGCGTCTATATGTGCCCGTGGCCGCGCATTCAGGCGGCGCTGACCGATGAATGGGCGCTCAACGTCACCTACAAATATGATCGTGGCGAGCCGCGCTGCTCGGTGAAGAAGGCTTTCGACATCCGGGCGCTTGGGGAAAAGGCCGGCGATTGCATCGACTGCAATCAGTGCGTGGCGGTCTGCCCGACCGGGATCGACATCCGCGATGGCGCACAACTTGGCTGTATCCAGTGCGGCCTGTGCGTCGATGCGTGCGATGCGGTGATGACCAAGGTCGGCCGCAAGACCGGCCTGATCGGCTATGACAACGACATCAATATCCAGCGCCGCACTGCCGGCAAGCAAGAGATCTTCAAGCCGGTTCGGGCGCGGACGGTCGTCTATGCCGGCCTGATCACCGTGGTCTGCGCGGTGATGCTCTACGCCCTGATGTCCCGGACCTTGCTGGACATCAACGTGCTGCATGACCGCAATCCGGTGGCGGTGCGCCTCAGCGATGGTTCGATCCGCAACGGCTACACGTTGCGTTTTCTGAACAAGCGCGGCTTCGACCGCGTCATCGCGATCGATGTCGATGGGCCGCCGGCCGCCAAGTTCCACGTCATTGGCATCGATTCGGTGACGCCGGATCGTCCAATGATCGTTCTTGCACGCGATACCAGCAGCGAGCTGCGCGTACTGGTGACCGCACCGTTCGCGGCGAATGCCGACAAATCCGTGCCGATTAGGTTCCGCATAACCGATATCGGTCTAGGAGAGGTCGCCTCGGCAACTGATCATTTCGTTCTCCCATAACGACCGCCGATGGAAACGCCACAATGAGCATAACGACACCAAGCGCGCGACCGATTACCGGACGCTTCGTCCTGATCGCGACGGTCGCATTCTTCGCGGTCGTCATCAGTGTCAACGTGGTCATGATCCGCTTTGCGATCGCGACCCTGCCGGGAACGGAGGTCGATAGCGCCTATCGCGCAAGTCTCGCCTACCAGCGTGAGATCGTCGCCGCGAGGCGACAGAATGAGCGCAACTGGCGGATTGAAGCTCATGTCGAGCGGCGATCCGATGGCGCGGCGTCGCTTGCGATCGAGGCTCGCGACCACGCTGGGACCCCACTTGCCGGAATGACCTTCATCGCGCGGCTGGAGCGGCCGACCGACGACCGCGCCGACCACGCGATCGAGATGACCGAAGCCGATCACGGCCGCTACCGCGGCAGCGTCGACGGCGTCGCCGCCGGACAATGGGACCTCGTGATCGAGGGCGACGCCGGCGGCCGCCGCATGTTTCTGTCGAAGAATCGTATCGTCCTGGATTGAGGCAGCGCGCATGCAGGCGGAAGTCGACTTCTCCCACTATTTGAAAGGTGCGGGTGAGGGACTCGTTCACCTTGATCTCGCAGTTGAAGGTATCAATTGCGCCGGCTGCATGGCCAAGATCGAGCGCAACCTATCCAGTATTCCGGATGTGGTTTCTGCGCGTGTGAACCTCGCCGATAGTCGGCTGGCGCTGGAGTGGAGGCCGGGCGCGCTTGATCCGGCACTGTTCGTGAAGCGCTTGGCGGAACTCGGCTACAAGGCCCATCCATTCAAGCAGGACGATGGCGAGTATCGCGAAGCCCAGCGAGCCCAGGGCCTGCTGCGTCGGCTCGGCGTCGCCGCTTTTGCCGCGATGAACGTGATGATGCTGTCAATTCCAGTCTGGTCCGGCAACGTCTCGGACATGCTGCCGGAGCAGCGCGACTTCTTCCACTGGCTGTCGGCGTTGATCGTCTTACCGGCCGCGGCCTATGCGGCGCAACCGTTCTTTGCTTCCGCGTGGTCTGCGTTGCGCGCGCGGGGTGTCAACATGGACGTCCCGATCAGTATCGGCATCGTGCTCGCCTTGGCGATGTCGGTTGTCGAGACCATCAGCCACGCCGAACACGCCTATTTCGACGCAGCGATCATGCTGATCGCCTTTTTGCTCGCGGGCCGCTATCTCGACCAGAACATGCGGCGGCGTACCCGCACCTTCGCTGGTAATCTCGCCGCACTGAAGGCGGAGACCGCGACGAAGTTCATCAGCTCCACGGAGATCAAGACGGTACCCGCCGCGGCGATCAGGCCCGGCGACATCGTACTGCTGAGGCCCGGCGAACGCTGTGCGGTAGACGGCAACGTGATCGAGGGACGCTCGGAGATTGATCAGAGCCTAATCACCGGCGAGACCCTGCCGGTGAGCGCAGCGCCGGGCAGCGCGGTCTTCGCCGGTACTTTGGTGCGGTCGGGTACGCTCCGTGTCCGCGCGGCGGCGGCCTCGGAGAACACGCTGCTTGCCGAGATCTCTCGGCTGCTCGACCAAGCGCTGCAGGCGCGCTCACGCTATTTGCGCCTCGCAGAGCGCGCATCGCGGCTTTATGCCCCGGTCGTGCACGCAGCCGCCTTTCTGACGATGGTGGGCTGGCTCGCCTACGGTGCAACGCTTCACGATTCGATCGTCACGGCGATCGCAGTGTTGATCATCACCTGTCCCTGCGCGCTGGGCCTTGCGATCCCGGCTGTGCAGACGGTCGCGTCCGGCGCGCTGTTCGGTTCCGGCGTGTTGCTTAATGCCGGCGACGCGATCGAGCGCATCGCCGAGATCGACCGGGTCATCTTCGACAAGACGGGTACGCTGACGCTCCCCGAGCTCGATGTTGCCAATCTGGCGAACCTTCCCGACAACGTCGTCGAGATCGCAGGCCGATTGGCGCTGTCGAGCCGCCATCCGGTCGCCGCTGCCGTGGCGCGCGCCGCGGGTGCCACCGAGCCATTGACTGATATCGAGGAGGAGCCGGGGCAAGGCGTTCGGGGCTATCATGACGGGCAGCCGATCCGGCTTGGCCGGCCCTCGTTCTGCAACGCCGAGAACCTCGCCAACGAGATGCTCAGCCGTGATCCCGAGGCGTCCATTGTCGCATTCAGCCATGGCGACGCGACCTTCGTCTTTGCCGTTCGGCAACAGATGCGGCCGGACGCGGCTGAGATTATCGCGAACCTCAATCGCCTCGGCATCGCGGTCGAGATCGTCTCCGGTGATCGTGAACCTGCGGTGCGGTTCGCGGCCGGAATGCTCGGCATCCACGAATGGCGCGCCGAGGTCTTTCCGGTCGACAAGATCGCGCGCATTGAGGAACTGGCGCGAGGGGGCTGCAAGGTATTGATGGTCGGCGACGGCCTCAACGATGCGCCTGCACTCGCCGCAGCACACGCTTCGATGTCACCGGTCAGCGCCACTCACATGAGCCAGGCCGTCGCGGATGCGGTCTTCCTCGGCGACTGTCTCGCGCCGGTGCTGGTGGCGGTCAAGGTCTCGCGCAAGGCGCTGCATCTGATGCGCCAGAACCTCTGGCTTGCCGTGATCTACAATGCGCTGGCGGTGCCGGTTGCGATCGCCGGCCTCGTTACGCCGCTGATTTCCGCAGCGGCGATGTCTGGCTCGTCGCTGTTGGTCATGCTCAATGCGCTGAGGGCGCGAGCGAGGGAGGCTGTCTGATGGAAGTCCTGGTCTATCTGGTTCCGCTCGCGCTCGCCCTGGGCTTCCTCGGCCTGCTCGGATTTCTCTGGTCGCTCAAGAGCGGCCAGTATGACGACCTCGACGGCGCGGCGTGGCGTGCCATCGCCGATGACGAGCCTGTCACCGATCACGGCGTATCCGAGTGGTGGAAATGAACCAGCGCGACCGCGGCAGCGACGGTCAGCGCGGTACAGGCAAACGCCAGGATCAGGCCGGCGGCCATTCGCCAGCAAGACGTCGCACGATGCGACCGCAGGTTCAGAACTGCGAGCAATCTGTCGATGGATGCAAGCCGAGACATGGTCAGCAGCAACTCATCGGCAGGACCTCGGGTTGCCAGTAGCGCCAGTGCGTCGGCGAGACCTCTATGGGCTGCATTGTTGTGGCGTCGACCCATGCGTCGCCGTGGCGCAGGCAGGGAAACGCCAGCCTGCGCGGATCGACATCGAACACTGCAAGTTCGATCGCACAGTCGAATGGAGCGGTCGTGACGTCCCGCCATCCCAGCAAAGTGAGCCAACGAAAGATGACATTGAATGTTCGACGCATGCCGGGCTTCATCTGTGAACGATGACGTCGAGCATGACAGTTTGGATCGCCAGAGCAGTTGATGTGGCGCAATCAGACAGCAAAAGACGGATTGGCAGCTTCGGACGGAAGCGACGGCAACGCTGACCTGCGTCACTGGACTCGTGCGGCCAATTGCTACATCAACGAGTTGTATCAACGCTGTCAAGGTTTGCTCAAAGCCGGGCAAGACACATGAAGGACAGCGCAGTCTCGAAGGCGATCTCGACAGTACCATTCGATGGCAACATGACGGATGTCGATGACGACGACGTGCATCCGCTCACCTTCGGAGCAATCGATGGTTGGGATAACAGGCGATGGTGAGTGAAGGCATCGACAAGAGTAGAGCCGTTGCGAGCTTTGGTATATTGACACAAGCGGATAGGAGTGACCAGCCGCTTTGGGCTATATAGATAGAAATCGCCCGAGAAGCGAAAGTTTGCGAGGCAAACAGCTTGATGACAATGCGATGTCGCTTCTGGCTTAGGTATGGATCGGCTGTGGCTGCAACGCTACTTGTGTTTGCCGTCCGGCTCGTGCTGGACCGCTATTTCGAAGGACGCAGTTTCACTGTCATCTACGTCCCGGCCGTGATGTTTGCCGCCCTGGCTGGCGGACGTGGCCCGGCGCTCCTCGCGACAGTCCTGTGTCTTGGGGCCACACTATTCTTCCTCGGAAATAGACTCCATGCAGATCCGGCTGATCTGATCGACGTGTTGTCATTCGCCGTTCTGGGTCCGATACTCGGCTTCGTCGGAGACCGGCTTTCGCGCGAGTCGGAGGATGCACGCTATCGGCAGGCGCAGCTACAATCCATCCTGGACACTGTGCCGGAAGCGATGATCGTGATCGATGAGAATGGGATCATGCGCTCCTTCAGCGTCGCTGCCGAGCGGCTGTTCGGCTGGGCAGCCGCGGAGGTCATCGGGAAGAACGTCTCGATCCTGATGCCCACGCCCTATCGGGATGAACATGACAACTATCTGCACCGATACCGGAACACGGGTGAACGTCGCATTATCGGCATCGGGCGGATTGTTGTCGGAGAGCGCAGGGATGGCTCGACTTTTCCGATGGAGCTGGCGGTCGGCGAGGCCAGGGTCGGTGCGGAAAGGTTCTTTACAGGGTTCATCCGTGATCTGACCGAGCGCAGGAGCGAGGAACGGCGCATGCAGGAGTTGCAATCGGAGCTGGTCCACGTGTCGCGCCTGACCGCGATGGGCGAGATGGCGTCCTCGCTGGCTCATGAGCTCAATCAACCTCTGTCTGCGATCACGAGCTACCTTCGCGGTGCAGCGACGCTGCTGAAGTCAGAGCATGTCGATAAGCAGAGAGTCATCGAAGCGCTGGATCGTAGCGCCGCCCAAACACTGCGCGCCGGCGACATCATCAAGCGGTTGCGAGAGTTCGTTGCGAAGGGCGAAACCCAGCAAACCTTGGAAAATCCAGCCGTGCTGCTGGAAGAAGCCGCGGCATTGGCGCTTGTGGGCGCGAGGGAGCAAGGCGTCCGGGTTTCGCTTCATTGCGATCGCGACCTTCCGGATATCATCGTCGACAAGATCCAGATCCAGCAGGTTGCGCTCAACCTGATCAGGAATGCAGTTGAGGCAATGGAGACAACGAGCCGTCGCGAACTCACAATCGAAGTCAGAAACAGGAACAACACCGCATTCTTCTCGGTGGCCGATACCGGCACGGGGATCAACCCGGAGATCGCGCGGCAGTTGTTTCAGCCGTTTGTCACCAGCAAGCCGAACGGAATGGGCGTCGGCCTCTCCATCTGCCGCACGATCATCGAATCGCATGGTGGCCGCATCTCCGCCCGGTCTCACAATGACGGCGGTACTGTGTTCGAGTTCACCTTGCCCTTTGCCGAGCCGGAACTGCACGAGCGATGAGATCTGTGATGCGCGCCGATGAAGCCAAGGCATCGCGTCCCCTCAGATGTCTATGGAAGGAAGCGAATCACCGTCGACGAATGTCCGCAGGCGAAGAGCGAGACGAGCAGCAGATCGGAATTGTTAGCCTGATAGAAGAACGGTTGCGCGTTGGTAAGACAAGCCGAGCAGACAACCGCGAGAGCAGATTTGCCCGGGTTCAGATCAGAAAAATCAAGGCCGATGTTGTACCATCGATCTGTTCGGGGGATACGACCCTGGACGGTATCTGGAGCGTCTGATGGACTATGAACCGCAGATCGCGCATCGGATTCGGGACCTCGCGTGAATAAGGCTGGACGGCTAGCCGACGCCGCGAGAGATCCACTCGCCATCTTCTCCACAATTGCAAGTTAAGCAGATGAGAGGTGCGCCGCAACGATTGCACCTCGAGCGAAGCTGACAGGTAACCAGCGCTCGACGCCGGTCGGTAACTCCCTGCGGCCCTCCGGAATTGTACTTAGGGGACCGACCGAGATTTCGGAAACATTAAAAAGAGGCAGACTTCCGATCGTGAAGGATCGAACCGGAGTTTTGCCATGCTCATGACGGCCGCCAATTCCCAAAAGTATAGTCGTTCCCTTCCGCTGTTGCGCTCAGGTGTAGCCCAAAAAGACAGTCCGCGGGCTCTGATGGGGGCAGCGATGCGATTTGCCCGCAACGCTGAGATTTACGGTGAAGATGAGCCAGCCGAATACCTTTATCAGGCCATTTCTGGAGCCGTGCGCACCTATCGTATGCTGGATGATGGCCGACGCCAGATCTGCGGTTTTTACCTGCCTGGAGACATCTTCGGCGTCGAGGCCGGCGAGGTTCACCTGTCGTCCGCCGAAGCCCTTAATGATGCCGAGGTGCTCGTGGTGAAACGCAGCAGCCTAATGGCTCGCGCCGAGCGCGAAAAGGATTTCGCCGCGCAGCTTTGGACGCTCACGGTGCGGGAGTTGCAGAGGGTCCAGGAGCATTCCCTTGTCCTGATCAAGAGCGCCGAAGAGCGGGTCGCCGGATTTTTGCTGGAAATGTCCGGCCGCAGCTGCCGCGATGCCGTGATTGAGTTGCCAATGTCGCGGCGGGACATTGCCGATTACCTTGGATTGACGATCGAGACCGTGTCGCGCACATTTACCCAGTTCGTACAATCCGGCATCATTACACTCGAAACATCCCGACGCATCCAGTTGCGCGACGAAGCCGTCCTGAATCGGCTGAACGCGTAATTGGCGCCGTCGATTAGTTTGATGCGGAGGCATCACGACCGCTTTGCGCCAGCTCCCAATACAATTCCGGTTACCGGATTGACGAAATGAGTGGCCGCGCAGGCGACGCATGTGACAGGCTCGTAGCGATCCTTGCTTGAACCGGTAGAGCTGAAGACCTCTTCGGACAATAATCCCTGTACCGTGCGCCCCGTCCACGGGCAGCAAAAGAGAATGGGGCGCCAAGTCTGTCGATCAGCCATTTCTTTGGTCCATATGATACGCCGAGGGCGTTGTCGGACCTGATCAAGTTCAGGCCGATGATCGCAAGATGACAATTGTCGTCCGGTCAAAGACACCAAGCCAACCTTATCTATGGGCGGACGCTTCGCCGGCGATAGGCTGTCCACGCCGCGCCGAGGCCGATCAGGGCGGTCATCAGGATGATCGCAAGGACAGCCTGCACGATATCGAAATTCGCAGAGTCCGGCGTAACCAGCAACGCCGCGATCGGCGCTGCGATGATGAAGAAGATCCAAACAATCCAGGACATCGATTGGCTTCCAAATGAGGTAGCGGACTAACTCGCGGCCTTCGCGTCTTCCCGAAATTCAAGGTGGTAGCCGGAATAGGTGTCGACAAAGCAGAAATGATCATGCACGTCCTTGACGCCCGCGACGTTCTCCGCTGCCACGATTGCTGCCCGGCGCAAATCAGGACTGATGATGACGCCGTGAAGGTGCACAATGCCGTTACGCACAGCGACCTCAAAACCAATCGGGCACCAGTCCGTGGCGCTGACCTGCTGAACGATGCGGTCGCGGATATGGTCGTCGTCTGCAGTTAGATCCGGGATCTCGGCCGCCTTGCTGGCAACGGCCTGCAGCAGATTCGAAGGGGCCACGATGCCGACTAGGTCCTTGCCGCGCATCACTGGCAGGCGCTTGACGTTCTTCTTTTCCATCAGGCCCACGAGCTCGTCCAGCGATGCTTCTTCCTCGACCGTGATCGGCTCCAGCGTCATCACGTCCTCCACCTTGCGGCCCCGCTCACGGATGAAGTCGACGGCTGCTCGGCCGGGTCCAAGGAAGAACTGCAGCCAGGCCGGACGCTTGCGTCCGGTTCCGATCTCGCTGCGGCGCAGGAAATCACTCTCCGAGACGATGCCCACAAGCCTGCCATCGGAGTTTACGACCGGCACCCCACCGATGTGGTTGCGTAGCATGATGTTGGCGGCGTTCTCGATCGAGGTCTGAGGAGTGACCGTGATGACGTTCTTCGTCATGACCTGGTGAGCTCGCATGGAATGCCTCCTGAGCCTAATGAGTTGAAGGTAGGGCGTCCTGCGCTGCAGGCTTTGACTTAGCTCAATCGAAGCAACGCCAGCCTTGTGGATCTATCATTCAGGTTCTTAAGCTGGAGATTGGTGCGTCCATGCCTGACCGTTGTTGGGTAGCTCAGCTTCTCCAAGGAAGGCGACCGTCGTCGGCCGACTTTCGCTCTCGCAAGAGAATAAGGTCGTGCAAATTGCGTCTGGACTGGCATTGCTTGCGCATTTCAGTGCAACCTGAGGCATGCTACAGTCATGCCGCGCAACACATTTGCCGTGACACCGCCGGCACGACCTCCTGCAGACGGGAACGGCGATAGCGGCTCGGGGCCAAGAGATCGAGGCTTGCATCGACTGCGATGGGCAGGATTGCGGGCTGAATGTCAGCGTGATCGGTGTCGAGTGACACGATTTTTGCCGAACGCCCGAGGACGGTCAGATGTGGGACGACTTGGCTCCTCCGAGACCTCCGTTGAAACTCCGGCTTTTCCGCCGTCGGGCGTCTTGAGGCGAGGCTAAACGACGTCCGGGCGAAGCAGCATGTCGACCGTGATGGTACCGCGGGCGCGCGAGACACATGCGCAGATCTTCTCGCTGGCGCGTTTCTGCTGCTCGCTGAAGAAGACGTCACGGTGATCAACCTCCCCGTCGACGCCGATGAGGTTGATGGCGCAAACGCCGCACTCGCCGCGACGGCAATCCGAAATCACCTCGTAACCTGCCGCATTGAGCGCGTCCAGCATCGAGCGATCGCGCGGAATTTCGATCTCGACGCCCTGTTCGGCAAGGCGCACCCGAAAACTTTCGGTCGGTAGCAAGCCGCTCGAACCGAAAGTCTCGTAGCGCAGGTCGGACAATGCGCGCCCGTCATCGATCCAAGCTCGTCGCGCGGCATCGAGCATACGCATCGGGCCACAAAACAGCGTCATGGCATCAGGCGGCAGCGACGCGAACGTCGCGGCGAGATCGAAGCGACGCTTTTCGTTGCCGGCATGGACAACAAGGCGCTCGTTCAACAAGGGGACCAGAACATCCAGATAGGCCGCATCCTCGCGCGAACGCACCACATAATGCAGAATGAACTCAGCATTGCGCCGGGCGAGCGCCTGTGCCGCCCCGATCAGCGGCGTAATGCCGATGCCGCCGGCGACCAAGCAATAATGTTGACGCGCCCAGTCAATCGGCAGCAACGAGATCGGCAATGTGACGTTCAGCCGTGCCCCCGGCGCGAGCGACCACATGTAGCGCGAGCCGCCACGTGAGTCATCCGCCCGCCGCACCGCAATACGGTAGCCGGCGCCGTCCACTTCACCAACCAGCGAGTAGGACCGCGTCTCGGGCTGGCCATGGACGACGACAGCAACATCGATGTGGCTTCCAACCGGGTAGGCCGCGCCCTTATAATTGTCAGGTCGGATCAGAAACTCGCGGATTGAAGTCGTCAGATCGCGTGTCGCGATCAAGGTGGCGGGCGTCCGTGTTTCGATGAAGCGCATGCGGTTCCTCCTCTAATCGCCTGCCGTCCTGATGAGCGCCAGTCCGGGGAGCAGATCGAAATGTGTCCTATTCTTGAGCACCAGCCGCAGATTTCGTGCGGCCAGCCGCGCGTGCTCGCGCATGACCGCTTCGGCCCGCGCCCCCTCGCGGTTCTCGATTGCGTCGATCACGACTCGATGTTGATCCTGCGCGATCAGCAGCGTCCGGGAAGCGTCCGGCAGCGTCGACTGCGTCATGACAAAACCGCTCGGCGAGGCGAACGGGAGCGCCGACGCGCGATCGACCTGCCGGATCAGGGGTGGGCTGCGCGACAGTTCGGTGAGCTGCGCATGAAAACGCGCATTGAGCGCGACGTAGGAGGCGAAGGCCTCGACTGAGATCGGGTCCTGCCGCACCAGGGTATCGATCTCGTCGAGACAACCCTTCATGGATTCGAGATCGCGCGATGAAACGCCTCGCTCGGCGGCAAAGCGCGCCGCAAGTCCTTCCAACGTGCCGCGCAGTTCGATCGAATCCAAGACATCTCGCTCGGAGAACGCCTTGACCATGAAGCCGCCGGAGGGGATCGCTTCCAAAAGACCCTCCTCCTCCAATCGCACCAGCGCCATTCGCACCGGCGTGCGCGAGACACCGGTGGCCTGCACTGCCTGCAATTCTGAGATTCGCGCGCCTGGCCGCAAATCGCCCGACAGGATCAGGTCGCGCAAACTGAGCTGCGCGCGCACTGTTTGCGAGACGGCGCGATCGCTGTCACGCTCGGCCATGCCTTACTCCGCCGCCTGCCGTTGCGGCGGATGCTCCGCGCCAATCATGCGATCTATCAGTCGGCGTGCCCACATCGCGCCCGCATCGATATTGAGGTTGTAGAAGACCCGGTCTGGGTTTTCGGCGATCGCGCGCTGCTGCGCCTCAAGAATCAGCTCGTCCTCCCGAAAAATGCCGGCAACGCCTTCGCGGAGCTCGGTGGTGAGACGCTGCTCGCCTAACCGATAGTTGCGCACGAATGCCCAGAAGTAGTGACAGCTCGTTTCCGTCTCCGGCGTGATGGTGTTGAGGACAAGACCGTTGACACCGGCCGAGCGATCGCCCTCGGGTGCGCCCGTCCCGGCGGGCGCGACGCCGACATCGATATTGATGGTGCATGGTGCCTCGAAACGAATGATTTGCCAGCGGTCCACCGGACCCGGCTTTTGCAATTGCTTGGCCCAGAACGGCGGCGCGGTAATTCCCTTCATCCAACGCGTGACGGTGACGGTCTTCTCGCCATGCGTGACATCGAACGGCGCTTCCGCGATGGCGTCATTGCCAATGCTGGCGCTGTGGACGAACGTTTCGTGCGTCAGATCCATGAGGTTGTCGACGACCAAACGGTAGTCGCATTTGAGGTGAAGGGTCTTACCGTCGCCGGCCCACGCGGAATCGTCGTTCCAGTGCATGTCCGGCACCAATTGTGGATCGGCCAGCGCGGGATCGCCCATCCATAGCCAGATGAAACGATGACGCTCGACAACAGGATAGGAACGCACGCACGCGGAGGGGTTGATTGTGTCTTGCGAGGGCATGAAGGTGCAGCGCCCCTGCGCGTTAAATTTCAACCCATGGTAGCCGCAAACGACAGCGTCGCCCTCAAGTCGCCCCTTTGAAAGCGGCACCAGCCGATGCCAACAGGCATCTTCCAAGGCAGCCACCTCGCCGTTGCTGCGGCGATACATCGCGACGTGCTTGCCGCATACGGTACGCGGCAATAGCGCCTGCTTCACGTCAGCATCCCAGGCAGCGGCGTACCAGGCATTCATTGGAAAACAGTGGTCCATTGGCGGTCCTCGTTGTTCACCGATGGATACATTCTGTATCCACTTCTTCCACGATAACAGATGAAATCGGGTCAAATATTGACAAAGAACCTGCATCTGGCGGCATTCACGTCAGGTTCTGTATACATTTCGAGGTCGGCTCATCGCGGTCGCGCATCTCCATTTTGCCTGCCCGGCTGATGGAAATTGGCCCGCGAACCCGACTTTCGTGTCAGGGTGGGAGCAACGCCAAATGCGGATCCTCCGTCCCCACAGGGCGCGCCGCTGTGGCAAAGCCAAGATCGGCGCGCCATCAGCACCTTCCCTACATACTGTCGCGGATACGTGGGGCTTCTGCAGCGAGCAGGTGACACGCCGGTAGAGTCCTCGACCTCACGGAATCGCCAAGTCAAACGCGACCTGAAGAGGCCGCCAATGCCGGACAGCGCGTACAACTGGTCACGGCCATCGGTGTTCGCTGCTTTGCAGTGTCGGGAGCAGATTCCACTCCTGTCATTCATTGTTCCGAGACGATCTCGCCCAGCATTCTGGGATGACGTCAGTAACGCTGTGACTTGGCGCTCCTGAGCCACGCGTGAACGAAGCGCTGCCGTCACTATCATGCACTACTCGTTTCGCTGACCAGCCTTACCTGCCTGACAGCAAAGCTAACGACCGCGCCCCCCCGAGAAATAACTGCGATCCGTCAGTTTGCATCGAGGAGAGCTCCGGCGCGCAGCGCGTGCCCAACTGGTTGGGCGAGCCAATCAAGCTCGACGGAGAAAATCTCGCGCTCCAGGAATGGTGGCCACGTAGCTCACGCCTTAAACGTGAGATCTGCCTGCGGCTGAGACGCGCTCGGTAGGATCTTTTGCGATCGCATCCCATGTATCAGATGTCGCCACGCCCGTTGGTCATCGTGCTACCAGCCTGGGGGCGGAGGTACAGTGTAGAGCTTGGGCAACACGGGCGCTGTGTAGGCCGACTGATATGACAAGCTCAAGGTCGACGCCCCCAGGGGTTTTGGTGTGACAGAAGCTTTTCACAGCAACCAAGGTGCGACAATCCTCAGATTGAGCCAGATGTCGTTCTCGCCAGCGACGACTACTCTTCTAGCTGCCTATGTTACGCACGATTACAAGCGAGACGGTTGCTCGTTTCCGAGCCAGGGCTTGCCTCAGTACGGAGGTCCGAGCCCGGCACCGCCTCTTTTGCCGCATCGAGAGAGACGTGGAGTCTAAGTGGTCCACCGAGGTCATTCGGGCGGCGTTAGACCATTGCGGCGTCAGCTGATCAGGTTACGCGGGCAACGGAACGAGCAAGAACCAACGTGGATCTCGGCATCCCCTCCGAGCATTGCTCCATACTTTCACGGCGTGGATACCTACCATCCAAACAATGGATTTTACCATTGTTGCGGAATGCTGCATCGACGCCGCCACCCCTCTCATGCCGATCACGTCACTGACCATCGCGTGACGCTGCTCGACTAAAGATGGGATGGCGCTATGTCGACAGAAAACGACAGAAGGGGAGCTCAACTGGCGAACGCAATCATCGCCACGGTCAAGAAGCAAGTTGCGGAGCGACGACAAAACAAACGAGCGCTACGTACTTGACCTGGCTTGGCATCCAATCCCGGAAGTTAACGGAATCTACTGGCGGCACATCCAGCGACGTCGCCGCGTTCGCGGCACGAATGCGCGCCAGCACGGAAGACCGTCGAGTCATCGTCAGGCCCGTCCAAGAAGCGCCGCCCCGGTTGGCGCACTTCTTGCTAGACAGAGCAGGATAAGCAGAAACTGAAAGCCTGCCATTGAAATGACGCCGCACGTGTCGAACTGCCGACATCAACGTCTTCAATCGGACACGGCAAGAAACGACTGACGCATATGATGCCGTCGCTTCTCAACGCGCGGCGGCTCGTATTTGAGTTTGCGTCCAAGGGAGGAGCGACATGACCACCATCGCAACTGCGGCGCCTGCGCGGGCATCGCGATCTTGGTACAAACTTCTTTACGTCCAGGTTCTGATCGCGATCCTCCTTGGCATCGTTGTCGGCTGGTTGTGGCCGTCACTCGCGACCAACGAGTGGGTCAAAGCGCTTGGTGATGGCTTCATCAAGCTGATCAAGATGGTCATCGCGCCGATCATTTTCTGCACTGTGACGTCCGGCATCGCGCATATTCAAGATGCAAAGAAGGTCGGAAGAGTTGGCATCAAGGCGCTAGCCTATTTCGAGATTGTCTCCACCTTTGCCCTATTGCTGGGGCTGGTAATGGGCAATCTGTTCCAGATCGGTCGGGGGCTTTCCGTCAAACCGGACGCTGGGGCGGTCGCCAACTACGTAAGGCAGGCGGAAACCTCCAAAACAGTCGATTTCATCCTCAATATTATTCCCGACAGCGTGGTCGGCGCTCTTGCGCGCGGAGACGTCCTGCAGGTACTCCTGTTCGCGGTCTTGTTCGGCTTTTCGCTGATGGCGCTGGGCGAGCGCGGCGAGAGGCTACGCGGCATTATCGACGACGCCGCGCATGCGGTGTTTGGCGTGATCGCCATTGTCATGAAAGCGGCTCCCATCGGGGCGTTTGGCGCCATGGCCTTTACGATCGGAAAATTCGGGCCCGCGGCACTCGGCAACTTGATCGGCCTCATCGCATTGTTTTACGTGACGGCGGCGCTATTCGTCCTGGTCGTGCTTGGTGTTATTGCCCGCCTGGTCGGCTTCTCGGTTCTCAAGTTCATCGTCTATATCAAGGACGAGCTCTTGATTGTACTTGGCACCTCGTCCTCGGAAAGCGCGCTGCCGCAGTTGATGGAAAAACTTGAGCGACTGGGCTGCTCCAAGCCAGTGGTCGGGCTCGTGGTACCGACCGGCTACTCCTTCAATCTCGACGGCACCAACATTTATATGACGTTGGCAACGCTGTTCATTGCGCAGGCGCTCGGGGTCGATCTCACCTTTGGCCAACAGCTCACGATCCTGGTCGTGGCAATGTTGACCTCGAAGGGTGCAAGCGGCGTTACCGGCGCAGGCTTCATTACGCTCGCCGCAACCCTATCAGTGGTCAACCCAGCGCTCGTGCCCGGTATGGCGATCGTGTTCTCGATTGACAAATTCATGAGCGAGGTGCGAGCCCTGACCAACATCACCGGCAACGGCATTGCCGCCGTGTTCGTGTCCTGGTGGGAAGGCGAACTCGACCACGCAACACTGCGTGCGCGGCTCGACAAGGACATCGATCTCACCAAGGCGGAGCCGACGGACACCGCGGGGTAGATCTACAGCTTGTCGGCGATGGCGAAATGCCACCAAGTCGAGTGCGGCTGAGTTCGTCATTCTGGGTGCTCAATCCGGCGGAGGGCGTCCAGGATTGTGCCCCCAAAAGTTTGTCTCCGGCAACTCAGCTTTCCGTTGCCTAGCGTCGGCATCCGGCGCAATAGTGGCGCATAGCTTGGAAACCGAAACGAGCATCTCGCAAAGCCGTCGGTTCCAATATTCCGGGCGCGGTCCAGCGCCAAATCAGCTCGCGTAGAGATGAGCTTTCACGCGCGAGACTGTTCTCTCGAAAGCATGGAAGCGGACGAACGACGTCGAACGATTGGGGCGACCAAAAAAACCAGTTTGCCCGTCCGGTCATTCGAAAAACGCTCAGAACCTTGAGCACGGCCCCGTCCGAAGAGATGGACTTCGCTGGTCGCGCTGCGAAGGGCGGACGAAGCCGTTCTGCGGCCAGTCGAAGTCAACCTGGGTTGGACACTCCTGCCTTTGATCCGATCTGTCTCCTGCAAGCACTACTCGCCGTCGAGCGAAGAAAATCGGGAGCCGAGACCAGCGGCTCTCACGCCGAGGCGACGTTCGATATTCAAACATTTGGCGGAACTATACGAACGTTTGTAATGCGCTTCCCTGCTGGTCGTGCTGATTCTCACAATCGATAACCGATCGTGGAGCCGCTCAGGCGCGCTCTCGGTCGAAATGAATTGCCCCATTTTTGCCCAAAATGTTAATCTCTTCCGGCATCGATTAAGGCCGGACAGTTGACAGGCATGCGTAATCAATTCACCAAGCTCAAGCATCCAGCCTGGCGGCTTGTTTCCGGGAGCCTAGCCTTGGCGGTGGTAACGCTCGCTTCGTTCTACTTTCGCCCCCACTTCGCCGCGACCGCGTTTGCCTATCTGGCGGTGATCGTGGCGTTTTCTCCGATGGACAGCTTCATTGCACCAATTGGGCTGTCCATGATTTCGATCGCGGCATTGGTCTATTTCTTTATGCCGCCAAGTTTCAATCTTCGGATCGACGATCCGCAATATCTTCAGGTGGTTGTCGCGTTCCTGATTACGTCGATTGTTGCAACGTACGTCATCGGACGGCTCCGCCTGGAACGGGAAGATACGCTTAAGGCAACGGCCAGGCTCAAGCGGGAGGCAGCCGATTTGCGCGACCGCCAAAAGCAGTGGCGCGAAATCTTTGAGCACAACCCAGTCATGTACTTCATGGTCGATGACGCCGGCATGGTCCTAAACGTCAATACCTTCGGCGCGACGCAGCTCGGCTACGCGCGCGCGGAACTGATCGGCCAGTCCGTCCTGCAGGTTTTTCTTCAGGATGACCGTGCGTTCGTGCGCGACTGCATCGCCAAGTGCCTTGAACAGGTCGGCCAATCGCACACTTGGGACGTTCAGAAAATTAGGAAGGACGGCTCGGTCCTGTGGGTGCGTGAAAACGCCAAAGCCATGGTATGGGCCGATGACAAGCCGATCGTCCTCATTGCCTGCGAAGATATCACCGAGAGAAAGCGCACGGAACTTGCCCTGCAGCGAAGCGAAGCGCATCTGGCCCAGGCTCAGGAATTGAGCCGCACCGGCAGTTTCGGTTGGAATGTCGCCACCGGCGAGGTCTTTTGGTCAAGAGAGACTTTTCGAATTTTCGGACTCGATCCGGCCACTGAACCAAATCCGGGCCTGGTCGTCGAGCGGACCCATCCGGACGATAAGGCTTCTGTCCAAGAGATCATTGATCGCGCGATGCGAGACCAAGAGGATTTCGAGCATGAATACCGAATCGTGATGGCGGACGGTTCAATAAAGCACATCCACGCGCGCGCGCGAGCCATCACGACCGCATCTGGGGACATCGAATTTGTGGGGGCAGCGACGGACGTTACGGCGACAAAGCAGGCGGAGCAACAGTTGCGCCGTAGCGAAGCCAATCTGGCCGAAGCCCAGCGTCTCAGCCATACGGGCAGTTGGACCTGGGATGTCTACCGTCGCGATTTTGCCTATCGCTCCGCCGAAGTCGATCGTCTCTTTGGCTTCGATCCGGAAGAGGCTGCGTCGAGAGATGCGATCCTCTCGCGGATCCATCCAGATGACGTGCCGCCGCTTCAGGAGGTGCAGCGTCAGGTTGTCGAAGGCAAGGGTGAGAACTTCGAGTATGATTTCCGAGTCCTGCTTCCCGATGGCACAACTAGGCGCATACATTCCGTCGCGCATGCTATGGTCGGGGGCGACGGCTCTTCGCGCGAGCTCATCGGAACCCATATGGACGTCACCGAGCAGTACGCGGCCAGGGAACGGTTGGAAAACACACTCGCTGCGCTGCGAGAAAGCGAGCAACGCTTTCGCGACTACGCCGAAACTGCTTCGGACTGGCTCTGGGAGACCGGCCCGGATCACTTGGTCACACACCTCTCGGAGCACACCAGCGCCGCAGGAATCTTGGCGACCGGCCTCATCGGCCAGCTCCGCTGGGACATTGCGTGCGACGTCGACGCAGAACCCGAAAAATGGCGAGAGCATCGAGCAACGCTGGATGCGCATCTGCCGTTTCGCGATCTGGTCTATCGCACCGTCAACCGGATGGGGGCTCCAATCTACGTTCGGACCAGCGGCAAGCCTTTCTTTGACGTGGACGGCAACTTTCTCGGCTACCGTGGCGTCAGCACCGACATCACCGCGACGATTCGCGCAGATCAAGCGGAGCAAGAGCTGCGGAAGGCTCAGGCCGAGCTTGCGCACGTGACGCGCGTGACGACGCTGGGGGAATTGACGACCTCCATTGCCCACGAAATCAATCAGCCACTTGCCGCCATTATCAGCAATGCCGACGCGTGTCTCGGTTGGATGGGTCGCGAAACTCCCGATCTTTCCGCTGCGCGTAGGTCTGTTGAGTGGATTATCGAAGATGCAATTCGAGCAAGCGAGGTCATCCGCCGCATCCGCGCACTTGCGAAGAAAGGCGAGATCGAGATGGTGCCTCTCGGTCTCAATGAGGTCATCAACGACGCCATCGCGCTCGTGACGCGTGAACTGTTGACCCACCACGTGAGACTACGAACCGAGTTGGCGCCTGCGCTTCCAGCGGTCCTCGGCGACCGGGTTCAACTGCAGCAGGTGATCATCAACCTGGTGATGAACGGAATCGAGGCCATGCAAACGGTTGAGGACCGGCCGCGCGAACTGGTGATTCAGTCATGCAAAGACGATAGCGGATCCGTGCAGATTGCGGTGACTGATTGCGGCGTCGGAATCGCCGATGATCACGCGGATCATGTCTTGGATCCTTTCTTCACCACCAAATCGAGCGGGCTTGGAATGGGCCTTTCGATCTGCCGTTCAATCGTTGAGGTTCACGGGGGGCGTCTGTCGATTGTCCGCAAGGCGGCCCCGGGCGCGACTTTCCAATTCACCCTGCCGTTCCATAAGGAGGTCGTGTCGTGACCGAACGCTCTGACTCGCCGCGCCAAGGCAGGGAAGCCGAGGGAGCAACAAGCGCGATCGTCTTCGTTGTCGAGGATGACGCCTCAATGCGTCGATCGCTCACCAACCTTTTTCAGTCGGTGGGCCTGGAGGTCGTTGCTTTTGGATCGGCTCGCGAAATGCTGCAGAGCAACGTTCCAGATGTCGTAAGCTGTCTGGTTCTTGATGTCCGGCTGCCGGGATTAAGCGGACTTGAGTTCCAGGCCGAGTTGGCCAAGTCGAGCCTTCACATCCCGATCATTTTCATCACAGGCCATGGCGATATTCCCATGAGCGTGAGAGCCATGAAAGGTGGCGCGGTCGATTTTCTTACCAAACCATTTCGCGATCAGGAGCTCCTTGATGCGGTGCTTGCGGCAATCGAACGCGATCGCAAGAGACGGGAAGCCGCGAAGACAATCGCGGGCCTCCAGTCGTTGTTTGAGACTTTGAGCCCGCGCGAGCAGGACGTGTTGAAACTGGTGACGGCCGGCCTGATGAACAAACAAGTAGCTGCGGAGCTCGGCCTCGCCGAGATTACCGTCAAGATCTATCGGGGACACGTGATGAAGAAGATGGGCGCTCGGTCGTTGGCCGATCTGATCAGAATGACTGAGACGCTGGGTATCCATGACAATCGGCCCGAACAAACCTAAGTATGATTTTACAATCACGTGCCCCAAGCCCACTTTCCGCTCAGGGAGGCTAATGCTTCGGAAAGCGCTTTTGCGGGTCAGGAGGGCTCGTCTTGTCCACGCCTTTGATTTCCGTCGTTGACGACGACGCCTCGGTCCGTGTTGCGATAGAGAATCTTCTGAAATCGCGCGGCTATATCGTCCTGACGTTCGCGTCGGCCGAAGAGTTCCTGCAGTCGATGCAGTTGCACGAAATGTCCTGCGTGATCACGGACGTACAGATGTCGACTATGAGCGGCCTGGATATGCTCGCGGCCACACGCGCCCGCGGTTACAACGCGCCGTTCATTTTCATCACGGCGTTTCCCAATGACCGCGTTCGCGCCGCCGCGCAGAGTGCCGGAGCGGCTTGTTTCCTGGCCAAGCCATTCGCCGGGCAGACGTTGATCAAGCACCTCGAAATCGCTTTAGAGGGACACCGCGGTGGGCCAGGCACCTGAGCGGATGAACGATCTAGGAGCACCTCTCGCGCGAACCTGCGCGCGAATGAGCCATCGGAAGGGTGAGTGTTGCGGTCGGCAATAGTGCCGACGTCGACGGTCCATTTGCCCTGCTGTTGTGTATGCAGCTCGTAAACAGAACGGGTGGCGACGCCAACCGTTTCATTCGCGCCAGCGTCACGCGATATTGTTGCCGTTCTTTTCCATCGCACCGCGGCCTCGCCCGGGCTCTTTGGGCCGCAGTCATCGCACGGGAAAAAAGCGCCCGGTCCCTTTCGGCAGCCGGGCGCACGTCGTCACGTGTAGTTGTTGCCGATGCGAGCAATTTTACTGCGCGAAACCACGACATCCAACTCGCGCGATCGACGCTGCAACGATGAAGCTAAGCTTTGTCGAACATTCCGGGCAGCAGTCTAGCCCAGATCGTGGAAGCTCTTCTCAATCGTGAGACGCCAAACGCGTCGGGTCGGCGCACGAGAACCCCGGCGCGGCCGATTATTCTCCTTCCGCGGGACATCTTCAGAATGTTCGATGATCACATGAAATCGTCTTCATCGGAATATTCTGATGAGCTTGCCGCAGGTTTTGCATTTCTGCCCTCACCCTCGTCGGTTTTGGAAAGATATCGCGCAGACGTGCCTGTTCGCTGCCACTTACCATGACTGAGCGTCCACTTCTCTGACTTCGTTGGATCGAGCACCATGTTGTCATCATCAACCTCAACGAAGCCCAACTTTTCTGCACGAGCTCTTGCTTCATCATTCGCCGGGCGCAGATTGAGCAACGGCCGTTTACCGTCGAGACCAAGTTGATACTCGAGCAGAATATCGCCGGCATTCTCGACAAGCGGGTGGACGACCTGAAGATCTACGGTGGAGGTCGTTCGAGTGCGTCCCGGAAACAGTTCCTGCCACCGTTCGACGTCGAACTCGGTCATGCTGTCTCCGCCCTCCATTCTTAGAAGCCCGACACTCTTACTTCCAAGGTGGTAGCTGAAGTATCGCGCCTGATCCGAATCGCGAGTGGTTCCATATTCCTCGGCGACCTCCGCGGTTCGCCTTGCTTTATCGGATATGAAGTGTGAGTACTCTTGGGGATTGTTGGCGATATGCCAGATTTCCGGGCCGTGAAAGGCCTGCGCCTCCTGCCTGAACGCCGCCTTGGTCATCTCGACCACGGGCGGCCTGGAAACGACGGAGTACGGCCGCGCTGACGACGACGATGAGTAACCGTTCGAATCCGAGGCGCCTAAACGCAGTTCGGCGAACGTATCCGCGAACCTATCTCCATAAGCGTGCTCGTCGTCTTCGGCCGAACGCGACCATTGGCCGTTGGATGAGCCACCGATTCGATTATACATGACGATACGTACTCCTGGACATTTCAGCATTGGCTTAAGGCCGACTAGGCCCGCAGAGGCTGATAGGTATCCAGGCTTACCAAAAGCTGACGTGGATTTTCGAGATCGCCTTCCAGGGCCGGCGTGGTCACACATATTTCCAATCGCCAATAACGGCGCGTGCTTGTTTCCGAGCGGACCAGCTTCCGCCACGAGCGTGATCGCGGCCGATGATGCCAGACACCAGCAATTGGAGCGGAATAGTCGCACGATTGATGCGATCAATCGGCCTCCTTCCCCAGACCGCCGCCCGGCGCTTGATAACGTCTAGGGCTGGCCTGTCTCCTCGAGCTGGCGAGCGGAGTGCTGCACGAGCTCGCACAGGCGGAGTGATCGGGATCGGCCTAACCACATGGCCCGATCCTCGCCAACGACAACCAATTTGGATAGGAGCGAGACTGACGATGTGGTCGGTTCTCGCATTCACGGAACAGACGCAACCAAACATCACCGGATCGCGAGACGGCCAGGAGCCTCGCGGGCGATCGCTCCGTTGCCGCCTATTCGACGGTCACCGATTTTGCGAGGTTACGCGGCTGATCGACGTCCGAGCCGATGACGGCGGCGGTGTGATAGGCCAAAAGTTGCACCGCGATGGCATATACCATCGGCGTAAAGGTTGCGGCCATGTCCGGCAGCACGATGGTCACGAACGTGTCGAGCGCCGCTTCCGAGGCGCCCTTCGTATCGGTTATCAGGATGATCTTGCCGCCACGAGCAGCGACTTCTTGCATGTTCGAGACGGTTTTACCGAAGACCCGGTCGTAAGGCGCTATCACCACGACCGGCACCGTCTCGTCGATCAATGCAATCGGACCATGCTTGAGCTCTCCGGCGGCATATCCCTCTGAGTGGAGATAGGAGATTTCCTTCAGCTTGAGGGCGCCCTCCAGCGCCAGGGGAACCGATGTGCCACGACCGAGATAGAGCACGTCACTTGACCCGGCGATATCACGCGCCAGTTTCTCGATCTGCGGTTCGACCGCCAGCGCCGCGGCAATCAGCCGGGGCACTTCGATCAGCTCACGCACGAGCTTGCATTCATCGATCTCGGATAATTCTCCACGCTCTTTACCCGCCGCGACCGCAAGCGCGGCCATCACCATCAACTGGCAGGTGAAGGCCTTTGTCGAGGCGACGCCGATTTCCGGCCCCGCCAGCGTCGGCAGCACCGATTCGCTCTCGCGTGCAATCGTCGACGTTGCCACGTTGACGACGGAGATCGTGTGCAGCCCCTGGCCCTTGGCGTAGCGCAATGCGGCCAACGTGTCGGCGGTCTCCCCTGACTGAGAAATGACGATCGCGAGGTCCCCCTTGCGCAAAGGCGCCTCACGGTAACGGAACTCGGACGCGACATCGACCTCGACCGGGACGCGTGCCAGCCCCTCGAACCAGCATTTCGCAATCTGCCCAGCATAGCTCGCCGTGCCGCAAGCCGTGATCAAGATACGCTCAATGACATTGAAGTCGAATGGCAATTTCAGCGGCAAGGCTACGCGCCCAGCGGTCATGTCCACGTAATGGGCCAGTGTCTGCCCGACTACTTCCGGCTGCTCGTGGATTTCCTTGAGCATGAAGTGTGGATAATTCCCCTTGTTCACGAGGAGCGACGACGCACCACACTTTGACGGTTCCCGATGGACGACATTCCCCCGTGCTCCATAGATGACACTGATCGTGCGGGTCAGAACCGTCCAGTCGCCGTCTTCAAGGTAGGTGATGGTATCGGTGAACGGCGCGAGCGCGAGAGCGTCCGACCCCAGATACATTTCGCCATTACCATGCCCAATCGCAAGGGGCGCCCCCTGACGCGCACCGATCAGGAGGTCGTCGTGGCCTTTGAATAGGAAGGCCAGTGCAAAAGCTCCGCGCAACCGTGGCAGCGACGCCTTTACCGCCTCCTGCGGCGAGCAGCCATTCTGCAGATAGGATTCGACGAGATGCGCGACCACCTCGGTGTCGGTCTCGGACTCGAATTGGGCACCACTTTGCTCCAGTTCGGTGCGCAGCTCGCGAAAGTTCTCAATGATTCCATTATGAACGACCGCGACATTCTCCGTCGCATGCGGATGGGCGTTGCCCTCAGTGGGCTTTCCGTGAGTCGCCCAGCGGGTGTGACCAATGCCGGCATGACCCGACAAGGGCTTGCGACGCAGCTCCTTCTCGAGATTGTTCAGCTTACCTTCGGCGCGGCGGCGCTCGATGCGAAGAGCTTCGAGCGTCGCGACACCCGCCGAGTCGTAGCCACGATATTCCAATCGCTTGAGTGAGCCGATCAACCGCTCGACGACCGAACCACGACCCAAGATTCCGACAATTCCGCACATACCGATCAATGCACCCATCTTCAAGGAACCTGGCATTCACCCCGATAGGAAAGCCATCACGACATTCATCTGACGGATAGTCACCAGCAATCATCTCGGGCGTCGCTGCAGCCTCATTTGGCATCGTCGCACGCGTACGCACGCGTCAATTCTCGTTCTTGTCATCATCAGTTCGCCCAACCGCATTGCGGTTTTGGCGAGCGCCACTGAATACAAGCGGCGATGCGGCAGCAGACGACGTGACGACATCGAGATGAACCGGATATTCAGGCGCGTCTCCACGCTCTGGTGTGGCGGCCAGCTCCGGCACCAGCGGAGCCTTCGCCCGACAGCGACGATAGCAATCATAATCGCGTCGCAGACCAATGTCGTGCAAGTGACCTCCTTCTAAAGATCGACGACAGTCGAGGCGGGTCGGCCGACGGCATGTCCGGCGATAAAACTTCATGATCGTGGTTCGACCCGTCGTGGTCGAGAGCCACGCTTGATTCTCCGGTACGAGACCATAAGAACCTTCTGCAGCGCCACAGCTGGAAGGATACGCCAGTTAACATCCAAATAGCCGCGCTCCACCATTCTGCTGATAACCTCAGTTAACCGGCCCAGAATGCGGACAGATAAGCTTTTGAAAAGGCGGAGCTGCGCACCTGAGGGAACGACGACCATACGGCTTCTCTCAACGACACGATGCGCATTGATAGGGCCCACCTCTTGTGTTGAAACGCACTTTCGATTCCTGCCATCTAGATTGCCGCTGCCTTATCCTGTTTCGAATGTGCTTTCCGTCTTCTCTCTATCTTGCGGACGTTCTGCTTCGCCGGATTGATTTAATCTGAAAAGCATTCGGCGCTGTTGCAACGGCACTGCCGCGAAGCATCAGTTTACCGCGCAAGCGTTGATCTTGAAGACCGCGACACTCGAACCAACGCGAACGGCGCTAGTCGGACCAACGCCAGACTAGAAGGATCGGGATCGGCAGCTCAACTGTACGGAAGTAAACCTCCGATATCGAAACGTTTGATGAACTATACATACGTTTGCACCGCTTGATCCGCGCTCAGGGCGTCGCTTCGCGCCTGAAAACACGGGCTGTGCGGATCCAGCGCCTGCAGACCGCTCGGGATCGCAGACTCCTATGCTCTGTTCGGGTGTCGAAGGCCGAGCTGTTTTTTCTACTGAAGACAGTAGGCCGTGACCTGAACGTTCGGCGGGAGGTGTGCATAAAGAGCGGCCTCCGCACTGCCTGGTGGAAGATAAATCAATGTATATAATGCGCATCTTTACTTGACGTGTATTATCAAGGCGAACGATTGCTCTCCTCCACTTCGTGTGATCGCGACCCAGCATATCCAGGCTCTTCCGAAAGGCCGCTGCGCAGATGGCGTTGCCGAGCTCAACTTCCGCTCCGTGCTCTGGAGACGACATGGCAGCTCAGGATTCGAAGCGGCGCGTCGCGCTGATCACCGGTGTCACCGGGCAGGATGGCGCATATCTCGCCGAATACCTGCTCGGTCTCGGCTACACCGTTCATGGGATCAAGCGCCGGTCGTCCTCGTTCAACACCGCGCGTGTCGACCACCTCTACCAGGACCCGCATGCCGGCAACGTGCCGTTCCTGATGCACTACGGCGACATGACCGATTCCACCAATCTGATCCGGCTGATGCAGCAGATCCGCCCGACCGAGATCTACAATCTCGCCGCCCAGAGCCACGTTCAGGTCAGCTTCGAGAGCCCGGAATACACCGCCAACGCCGACGCCATCGGCGTGCTGCGCCTCCTGGAGGCGATCCGGATCCTCGGCATAGAAAAGGAGACGCGGTTCTATCAGGCCTCGACCTCGGAGCTCTACGGCCTAGTGCAAGAGGTGCCGCAGAAGGAAACCACGCCATTCTACCCGCGCTCGCCCTACGGCGTGGCGAAGCTCTACGGCTACTGGATCACGGTGAACTACCGCGAGGCCTACGGCATGTTCGCTAGCAACGGCATCCTGTTCAACCACGAGAGCCCGATCCGCGGCGAGACCTTCGTGACGCGCAAGATCACGCGTGGCGTCGCTCGCATCGAGGTCGGCCTTGAGAGCACGATCTATCTCGGCAACCTCGAGGCCAAGCGCGACTGGGGCCATGCGCGTGACTATGTTGAGGGCATGCACATGATCCTGCAAGCGGATCATCCCGATGACTTCGTGCTGGCGACCGGCGAGACTCGCTCGGTGCGCGAATTCGTCGAGCTGGCGTTCGCCGAGGTCGGCCGCGCGATCGAATGGCGCGGCAAGGGCGTCGACGAAACCGGCGTCGACAAGGCGTCGGGCAGGACCGTGGTTCGCGTCGACCCGACCTATTTCCGCCCGGCCGAGGTCGATCTCTTGATCGGCGACTCGAGCAAGGCGCGCGCCAAGCTTGGATGGAAGCCGAGGACGTCCTTCGCGCAGTTGGTGAAGGAAATGGTTGCCGGCGATCTCGCAGAAGCCAGACAGGACGCCGCCAATGGCAAGCACTCCGTATGAACTGAAGGGCAAGACGGTCTTCGTCGCCGGCCATCGCGGCATGGTCGGCTCGGCGCTGATGCGCCGGCTGGCGCGCGAGGGCACAAACCTCTTGACGGCCTCGCGCAGCGAGGTTGACCTGCGCAACCAGGCCGCAGTGAACGCCTGGTTTGCCGCGAAGTGTCCGCAGGTTGTGTTCCTTGCCGCGGCCAAGGTTGGCGGCATTGTCGCGAACAACACGCTGCGGGCGGAGTTCCTCTACGACAATCTGGCGATCTCGACCAATGTGATCCAGGCCGCGCACGCCAATGGTTGCGAGAAGCTGATGTTCTTCGGCTCGTCCTGCATCTATCCGCGGCTGGCAGCGCAGCCGCTGCGCGAGGATTCGATGCTGACCGGCCCTCTGGAGCAGACCAACGAGCCTTATGCCATTGCCAAGATCGCCGGCATCAAGATGGCGGAGACCTATCGCAGCCAATACGGCTCCGATTTCATCAGCGTGATGCCGACCAACCTCTACGGTCCCGGCGACAATTATCACCCCGAGTACAGCCACGTCGTCGCGGCGCTGATCCGCCGCTTCCATGAGGCTAAGCTGTCGGGGGCGGCCAACGTCGTGGTGTGGGGTACCGGCACGCCTCGGCGCGAATTCCTCTATGTCGACGATCTCGCTGACGCCTGCATCCACCTGATGAAGGCCTATTCCTCTCCCGAACTGGTCAATATCGGCACCGGCGAGGATATCAGCATTGCCGAGTTCGCCCGCGTGGTCGCGGCTGCGGTCGGCTATCGCGGCGAGATCAGCTTCGACACGTCGCGCCCGGACGGCACGCCGCGCAAGCTGCTCGATGTCAGCCGCCTGGCCAAGCTCGGCTGGCGCGCCTCCACCTCGCTCAAGGACGGCATCAGGCTCGCGTATCGAGCGTATCTCGACGACAGTAACGCACGGCGAGAGTAAGCCCACTCGTGCCGGACACGCAGGGATGAAGCAGAGCAATCGAGCGCCGCAATCAGTCGGTTGCGATTCTACTCCCGATCGGGACGCCGATTTGGCAGCCGGACCAGGCTGCAAGCTTTTCGAATTCGAAAGCGCGAACGCTTGACGATTGATTCTGAGCATTCGCGCGAAATCGTGAGACGGGGTTGCCCGATGGCATCATGGCGACGATGCGCCTCACCGAAAGGACAGAGTAGGACGCGCCCACTCTATGCCCGCAGCCTGTCGCTCTCCTTGATGCAGGCTTTCGCCGAAGCTTCAGTACCGCCGCCACGCAATTTGTTGCCCATCCGACCAGGCAAAGCGAAATACCACGGGTCCTGGGGTGTGCCGGCCTTTCGCAGACCGGCGTGTGATCGACTCCGGAACGGTCTTTTCGCCATATCCCGCCGACTAGCGGGATATTCACGCAATTGGACCGCCCGCCTTTCAGCGCAGTGCATTTGTCCGAGTCGACATTCACCATCGACGACGGCGTTCGGGCCGACGATCTTCATGCAATCAGCAGGCTGCTCGTAACTCGCGGGCGGCTGCGACCATATTGACCAAGGCGGGAAGCACCTCCTCCCATCTTCGGGTTTTTAGGCCGCAATCTGGATTGATCCAGAGCTGCGAATCGGACAATCGCTGCCTGGCCAGCGTTATGAGATCTTTCATTTCGTCCTTGCCGGGAACGCGTGGCGAATGGATATCGTAGACACCCGGCCCGATTTCGTTCGGATATTTGTAGTTCTTGAAGGCGTCGAGCAATTCCATCTTCGAGCGCGACGTCTCGATCGAAATGACGTCTGCGTCCATCGCCGCAATCGCATCGATGATATCGTTGAATTCGGAATAGCACATGTGCGTATGAATCTGAGTTTCGTCGGCAGCACCGGACGAACAGATGCGAAAGCTATCCACGGCCCAATCGAGATAACTCCTCCATTGTGATTTGCGTAACGGCAACCCTTCGCGCAACGCGGCCTCGTCTATCTGGATTATTGTCGCTCCCGCCTCCTCAAGGTCGAGCACCTCATCGCGGATCGCAACCGCAAGCTGGCGACAGGCATCGCTTCGCCGAATATCGTCACGGACAAAAGACCAGTTCAGAATCGTCACCGGTCCAGTCAACATTGCCTTCATTGGCTTGTTGGTCAGCGACTGCGCGTATCGCCACCATTCGACCGTCATCGGCTTCGACCGCGAGACATCCCCAAACAGAATTGGTGGACGGACGTAGCGCGAGCCATACGACTGAACCCAACCGTGCTTGGTGAAGGCGAATCCGGAAAGCTGCTCGCCGAAATACTGCACCATGTCATTGCGCTCGAACTCACCATGCACGAGAACATCGAGCCCGATATTCTCCTGCCATAGCACCGCACGCGCCGTTTCCTCTCTGAGAAACTGCTCGTACTGCGCGTTGCTCAACCCTCCTTTGGCATGGCAAGCGCGGGCATTGCGAACTTCCGCGGTTTGCGGAAACGATCCAATGGTCGTCGTGGGAAATGTCGGCAAGGCAAACCGCGCGCGCTGGGCCTCGGCGCGCTTTGCGAAAGGACTGCAACGGTAGCGCTTGGTTTGGTCGATCGCAGCCATGCGCGCAGCGACGTCCGCATTGTGGATCTTGGGCGATTGCTCGCGTGCAAGTGCCGCGTTTTTTGATGCCGCGAGCACATCGGCCACGCCGGCACGATCGCCAGCAAGCGCCCTTCCTAGGGTCGCTAGTTCCTTAATTTTCTGAACCGAGAAAGCCAGCCAGCTCTTTACATCGGAATCGAGATCGGTTTCGAGCCCCAGGTCGATTGGAACATGGAGCAGCGAACATGAGGGGGCGATCTGGACGCGATCAGTGCCGAGTTTTGCCACGGTGGGCGCCAGCTGATCGACCAGCGCTGAAAGGTTGGAGCGCCAAACGTTGCGCCCATCGACGACCCCCAGTGAGAGAACGAGATCGTTGCGAATCCCAGCGACGATCGCGTTCAGCGGGTCTGCCCCCCTTACCAAGTCGACGTGGAGCCCGGAAACCGGCAAAGCCAAGGCCGTATCGAGATTACCGCCGATGGTCCCAAAGTAGGTCGCCAGCATGATTTTAAGAGCAGGTATCTCCCTAGCAAAATAGGTATAGGTACGAAGCAAGGCTTTGCGGGATATTTCGTCGAGGTCCAAGACCAGACAGGGCTCATCGAGCTGAACCCATTCTGCGCCGCGCGCGACCAGCTCACGAAGAACGTCGACATAGACCGGCAGCAGTCGATCCAACAGCGACAATGGATTGAATGAAGGATCTGCGCTCTTGCCAAGCTTCAGGAAGGTCACTGGGCCAATCAGCACGGGACGCGTCTGGTAACCAAGCCCCTTTGCCTCCTCATATTCCTCAATCGGCTTTCGAGAAGAAAGCCTGAAGATCTGCCCCTTGTGAAATTCAGGGACCATATAGTGGTAATTGGTGTCGAACCACTTCGTCATCTCCTGCGCAGGCGCGCCCTGTGCAGGATTGGAGTGAGGGCAACTCGCATCGAGTTCACCGTTCGGCGCACCGCGCGCCATAGCGAAGTAGGTGTAGAGCGGTACAGGACCTGTGGTGCAAGCGTAAACATCCGGAATGGCGCCCACCATCACACTGGTGTCGAGCACATGATCGTAAAGCGAGAAATCATTCGACGGAATGACGGTCGCGCCGAGCGATTTCTGCCGCGCCCAGTTAGCAGTGCGCAGTCCAGCTGCCGCTTCAAGCAGCTGCGCTTCGGTGGACTTCCCGGTCCAGTAGCTTTCGAGCGCGAATTTGAGTTCACGGCGCGGACCGATGCGTGGCGTACCAAGTGTAGCAACGGGAAGTGAAAGGACGGACATAGCTCTAACCCCTGGTTTGGGGCAGAGGTCATGGCGATTGCGTGCAGGAAAAGCCGCCGAAGCGGCAATTGCTTGGCGCACCACCGGGACACCCCGCCCGCGGACGAATATGTTGTCGGGGCAGGTCTCCTGGCTTGCGGGTCATCGCTGCTGTCCGGCCTTCCCGAAACCAAGCGGTTTCAGTGACTTTATTGGACAGCGGCTCGCCGCTTACAGTTGCGGGGGCAGCGCCGGCATTCGACCGGCTTCCCTCTTAGCTCCGGATCAGTGCGCTCCGGAGAACCTCGACGAAAATCAGTTATCCGAACAAGCAGCGTTCCGTCAACCTCTTGGCACGGCATCCTTCTGCGGCTCCGCTCAACAAGTCTGTAGGTGTGGCTCCATCGCGACGATCGCGATCTAAAGCCCCCTTTGCGCGATGAGTGTGCCGGGCAGTGCTCGCTTCGAACTCGGCCCTGGTCTCTGCACGCGCGAGTACATCGGGGTCGCATTTTGCCTGCAGCCGATGGCACGCGACAGATCGGCTTCGACCGAGCTACCAGTCGGTAGCCTTTACTAGCATCTTCGACATGTGAATCTCTCGACAACTTAGCAAGATCCGCCTTGCGGGACCGTCACCCTTGGAAGCTGTGGGTCAAATCAGCTTGCCCATCCCGGGCAAAGTGGTTCGAGCGGCTGGGCCGGTAAGCAGCTCCCGGTAACGTATCTATCCCGTCGGCCGTGTGCGCCGAGACGTGCGAATATGCTCTGGAAGGCATGGAAGATCTCGGCACTATCAATCAATCTCGCTTTTGCCGTGCTGGGCGCCCCCATCGATGTCGAACGGACCAGCACTGCGTTTGCTATGTATTTCAGGCCGCTGGACCAACGGCCATTCTGCGACAGTGCTTCTTGGCCATAACCGTTCTCTTTCGCAGCGTCCTCGCTATGTTGCTACCCCCGAGTGGCGGTGATGGGTGCCAACCGTGCGCAACCGCTTGGCAGAAGGCCTACATGTCCTTCTCCAACAATCAGCGAGGGTTGGCCGTCACAGTCCGGGCCGACAGCGTGACGATGCACATGAGTGCTCCTAGTATCGCGAGAGCAAAAGGCAGCCCAGCCATGTGTGCAACGAGCCCGGCGCCAGCTGGACCGACGAGGATACCGGCGTAACCCGCCGTCGTGACGGCTGCGATCGCCAAACCTGCCGGCATCACCTTCTGCTTGCCAGCACGGCGGCATAACACCGGCACGATATTCGATGCACCCAATCCGATAAGCAGCAAACCCGCCATGGCAATCGCAGCCACCGGCGCGGCCAGCAGGGCCACAAAACCGATCATGATCGGCACAGGTCCGAACATCAGTGTGGCGCGGTCTCCGATTCTGATCACGAGGGCATCTCCGGCGAGACGGCCTGCGGTCATCGCGATGGAAAACAACATATAACCGAACCCGCCATGCTCTTGCGCCACAAGACCTCTGTCAATGAGAAATAAGGCGCTCCAGTCGATCATCGCGCCTTCGACAAGGAAGGTGATGGCCGCAAGCACCGCTATCAGCAATACGCTGCGATGAGGCAAGACAAGCAGTGGCTCTGACGGCGTGCGACGTGTCGCAAGCAACCGCGGCCATGCCGACAAAATCGCAACTATCATTAGCGCCGAACAAGCCAGCGTCGAAGCAAACGAGTCAATCCGCAGCGAGAGCAAGGCTGTCAGGGCGCCAGCGCCCGACAATTCGCCGATGCTGAACTGTGCGTGAAAGGTGGACATCAATGGGCGGCCGGCTGCTCGCTCTACTTCGGCCGCTTGAACGTTCATGGCTACATTGATTGAGCCGAGTGAAGCGCCAAAGGCAAGCAGCACCGCCCCGAGTTTCAGAGGTGTACTGGCGATAGCGAGCCATGGCAGGGTCAGCGCAAGGCCAAGTCCACCTACAAGAATAGTGCGCCTGGTGCCGTAGCGCGCCCCCGACAAAGCGGTCAAAGGCATGGCGAAGAGGGACCCCATGCCGAGGCAGAGCAGCAGCAGACCAAGCACGCGATGATCGACCGCAAGGCGCTCCTTGGCGAGCGGCACCAGAGGCGCCCAGGCCGAGAAGCCGAATCCGGAGACAAAAAATATGAGTCGCGTCGCGAGCAGGCCGGCCGGCGGATCGGCAGACGGTTTTACGGGGCACTCCGCAGAGAACGCACGTTACGAGTACGGCGCGCCGGCGTTTGCCGGCGCATGCCTGCACACGGTGGGCAGCCCGACGACGATGTCGTCGCGGAACATGCTTCCGTTACTGCAAGTCCAGTGCCATTGCGAAATTAACGCGACGTTCCTGGTGCAAACTTTCGGATGAGCCTATTTCTCGCGACTGCTTGCTATTGCGGGCTGCGGCACCCTCGGACCCACGACGAGTTTGGAGAAGTGTTGTCGTAAATCTCTCAAACCCAACACGGCACCTCCGGCTCAGATGCAGCATCGCTTCGTCGTAGAGCCCCATTGTAAACTCGACGCATTGTCTCAAGGGGCTGCGCCGCGAAGCTGCCCTCCGCGGTCATTCTGCAAGGTCTTCTTGGCCGGTTCTAGTGCTTCTTGTTCTTCTGGATCTGCATGATCGAACCAAGAGCCTGGGGGATAGGTTGCGATGCGCTTAGCAAAAAACGACTGCGGCTCCCAGGTTTTTCCCTCGGCCTTCTCAAAAATGATGACGCCGCCACGAGTGAAGTACCGAGGTCCTGGAATATTGCAGTTCACCACAATCAGGGCGCGCCATAGGCCGCTCTGTGTGGCCTCTTTTTCATCAACTTTCTGCAGGTAATCCACCTGGATCGGATCGCCGATAGTGCAGCGGCCGTGTCGCAGAAGATCGCCCAACCTGCCCTGAGCAGTCATCACAAAGTTGAAGTTGATGGGGTTATGCAGAAAGTGGAGATTCACCGCCTTTTCGCCGTTTGCGATTTCACTGGAGATCAGAGAGAGTGCGAACGCCTTCCAGCCCAATTCTATCGGCTTGGCATATGGCGAATCGACTTTTAACGCGCCGTCGGGCGCAGCCTGCCAGATAATGGCATATTCGGCGGCTTTATCGTCGCGATGTTTACTCCACGAAAAGAAGGCATATTCGCTCCCATCGTTCGATTGAGCGACTCCCCACCTTCTCGGGACGAAGTGCGCGACCTTCGCGACCTTGGAAATGATTTGCTCGATAGTGTCACCGTCTTGCGATCGCCAGGTTGACTTGACCTTGTCGACAAGGATGCTGTCCTCCGCTCTGACATCGCTGCTCGCGACGACCACGGCACCTGGGCAAATCAACAAGAGGTCGAGACAGAGCCAAAGCATGCACCTTCTGGTCATTTTCGTCATCTTCGTCATCGCGACTGGTCAGCGCCGACGCTTGAGCGGAGCGCTAGATTAGACTCATTTTTTTTGCTGCAGCTCTGGTCCCGCCGGGCCAACGCGACCTGTTGAGAGTCTCGAGAGAAGCGAGGTGCTGGCAATCTAGAACAACTGTATGCCAGAAAGCATCCAATGCACCTACCAGGAATGGTTGGGTGCGCTCACTCGAATCCTTCAGTACAGTCCAACCGTGAAGCGGTCGTGGGAAAGATACTGAAGAATACTAACGTCGTTACAGATTGTTGAAGGTGATTGATTTGCAAGCACTCGGCGCGCTGATCGGAATGCTTCCACTTGCAGCGTGGTCGATGTGATGATCAGGCAATATCCGTCGGCCGAAATTCGCGGGCACGGAGTCCAACTTGGTCTGACCGCCCGAACAAGGTCGTACGCGTGGGACTCATATTCCGTTTGTTCGCTCGGGCGGCAGATTTAGGTGAAGGTCGGCTTCGACGCCGGGCTCGGACGGCAGAACGTTCATATACCAGCACGACGGATTGCGCGCTGACGTTACCAGACGTACGATCAACCAGCTATTTCGAACAGGTGATTGCTCTGGCTTATTGTCCATTGCATTTGCCGAGCGATCCCCCGGCGCTGACGCCTCAGGTCAGATCGGCAGCCGCAACGAAATTTCAGTGCTCATGAACGTCTTCTCAGGTGTCAGTACCAGCATATCGACGACGGTCATGGACCCTGGGCGATCATATAAATACTTTACGTGCCAAAGCGAGCCGACGTCAGGGGAGACGACGAAATCGCGAGAGTCTAACGCTCTGGCGATCATTCGAACCGCCTCGCTATTCCGCATTGATAGAGAGAACACCGCGTCCATAAGAACGGCTAGGCTCATTCCGTCAGCAAGGAGTGCGCGAGCAATAGCGTCGCCGTGAACTTGCCGGAGCGCTGAGATGACTACCGCGACAGCCTCTGGGTCCCTCACTCTGCCCAGCCTATTGAATCGCCACATAATGCTGAGGACAGAGCCGTGCCGCGAGGATTGCGCCGCCGGCCCTACGGGGGGCTGAGACTACAGTTGCACCCCATCGGGCACACGATCTGCAACGATCCGGAGTGACCGCCCTCCTGGAATATGCACATCGCTGGTACGCTCCGGGATGAGTGGCAACGTCAGGTATGGCTCGCCAATACAAGCTCTCGCGCCTCACATTGCCCGATGCAAGCTGGACGACGGTATTCCAACACGGCTCCAAGGGAACGAGCCTCGTCGACAGCCTTGGTGGCCCGCTGTATCAATGAGCAAACAAAACCCCGGCAATTGCTGCCGGGGCTTTCTTATTTTTGCGTTCCGCGTGACGCGACTGGATCAGAAGTCCATACCGCCCATGCCGCCCATGCCGCCGCCCGGCGGCATTGCGGGGCCGGCAGCGTTCTTCTTCGGCAGCTCGGCGACCATCGCTTCCGTAGTGATCAGGAGCGCCGCCACGGAGGAGGCGTTCTGGACCGCCGCTCGCACGACCTTTGTAGGATCGATGATACCCTTGGAGACCAGGTTGCTGTACTCGCCCGTCTGTGCGTCGAAGCCGTAAGAGTACTGATCCTTCTCCAGGACCTTGCCGACCACGACCGAGCCGTCTTCACCGGCGTTGATCGCGATCTGACGGGCCGGCCACGACAACGCCTTGCGCACGATCTCGACACCGGTCTTCTGGTCGTCGTTCTTGGTGCGCAGGCCCTTGAGCGCTTCGGTGGCACGGAGCAGCGCCACGCCGCCACCCGGCAGGATGCCTTCCTCGACAGCCGCGCGGGTCGCGTGCATCGCGTCATCCACGCGATCCTTGCGCTCCTTCACTTCGACTTCGGTCGCGCCGCCGACGCGGATCACCGCGACGCCGCCCGCGAGCTTGGCGAGACGCTCCTGCAGCTTCTCACGGTCGTAGTCCGAGGTGGTCTCCTCGATCTGCGCCTTGATCTGGGCAACGCGGGCGTCGATGTCGGCCTTCTTGCCGGCACCGTTGACGATCGTGGTGTTCTCCTTGTCGATCATCACCTTCTTGGCGCGGCCGAGCATCTGCAGCGTGACGTTCTCGAGCTTGATGCCGAGGTCTTCCGAGATGGCCTGGCCGCCGGTCAGGATCGCGATGTCCTGCAGCATGGCCTTGCGGCGATCGCCGAAGCCGGGAGCCTTGACGGCCGCGACCTTCAGGCCGCCGCGCAGGCGGTTGACGACGAGGGTGGCGAGCGCTTCGCCTTCGACGTCTTCAGCGACGATGACCAGCGGCTTGCCGGTCTGCACCACGGCCTCGAGCAGCGGCAGCAGCTCGTTCAGCGAGGAGAGCTTCTTCTCGTTGATCAGGATGTAGGCGTCGTCCATCTCAACGCGCATCTTGTCGGCGTTGGTGACGAAGTAGGGCGAGATGTAGCCGCGGTCGAACTGCATGCCCTCGACGACGTCGAGTTCGGTTTCGAGCGACTTGGCTTCCTCGACCGTGATCACGCCCTCGTTGCCGACCTTCTTCATGGCGTCGGCGAGGAACTTGCCGATCTCGGCGTCGCCGTTGGCCGAAATGGTGCCGACCTGGGCGATCTCCTCGTTCGAGGTGACCTTCTTGGAGTTCTTCTGGAGGTCCGCAACGACGGCTTCGACCGCGAGGTCGATACCGCGCTTCAGATCCATCGGGTTCATGCCGGCGGCGACCGACTTGGCGCCCTCGCGGACGATTGCAGCCGCCAGCACGGTGGCGGTGGTGGTGCCATCGCCGGCCGCGTCAGCGGACTTGGAAGCGACTTCGCGCACCATCTGGGCGCCCATGTTCTCGAACTTGTCGTCGAGCTCGATCTCCTTGGCGACGGTGACGCCGTCCTTGGTGATGCGGGGAGCGCCGAACGACTTATCGAGCACCACGTTGCGGCCCTTCGGACCGAGGGTGACTTTCACCGCGTTGGCGAGAACGTCGACGCCGCGCAGCATGCGGTCGCGTGCGTCTACGCCGAATTTGACTTCTTTGGCTGACATGGTTGATTTCCCTGAGTTTCATTTCATCTCACCCTGGATAGGACGCCCAGCAGGCGCTCCTCAGGGGTGAGCGGTGCGAGCAGTGGATTAGGCGGCCTTCTTGCTGGAAGATATTTCGGTGAGAACGCCCATGATGTCGCTCTCCTTCATGATCAACAGCTCCTGGCCATCGATCTTGACCTCGGTGCCCGACCATTTGCCGAACAGCACGCGGTCGCCGATCTTCAAATCAATCGGGATCAACTTGCCTGCCTCATCACGGCCACCTGGGCCGACGGCGATGACTTCGCCCTGGGAGGGCTTTTCCTTGGCTGTGTCTGGAATGATGATGCCGCCAGCGGACTTCTCTTCTGCGTCGATGCGCTTGACGACGACGCGGTCATGAAGTGGACGGAAAGTCATACAGTCCTCCTAACTATTTGCACGAGTTAACGATTCTCGACTGTTAGCAGTCGATGCCGGCGAGTGCTAACGCAGGCGGAACTGAAATAGGACAGGCTTCTTCCGGAGCAAGGGTCTGTAGCAAAAAAATTGGCGCTTACCCCCTACCTAAAGAAGGAGCCCGCCGTTTGCCGACGGGACCTTCCGACCAAAGCCAAGACGATTTGGTGGCCCCATTATGCCTCGGGCTACGCCCAACCCGACCAGCAGGTAGCGGGAACGACTTCGAGTTTTCTAAAGGCGTCCTTGGGTCCGGGACTTGCCACCGGTTGGGCTCGCATAAGAACCCTGAAAGATCTCTGACGGCCGGAAACGGCACTGCATCTGAAAGCAGAGGCTCTCATTCTTTTCAGCCGCGGCTCGCAGGCAATGTTGCGAGCAGTTCTCAATCCTCACTATTCTCCCCCCTCGTAGAACAGCTCCAGCGGCAGACCGACCAGAGCCTTGCCGATCCAATCGCGCGCGATCACATTAGAGGGCCCCATCGCGATGGCCGCGCGCGCGTCGCGGAAGGCGCGTTCGATCGGCCCCCGATGGTACCCATAGCCGCCCGTTACCGTCAGAGCCGTGGCCGCGACTTTGTTGGCGACTTCGGCGGCATGCACCTTGAACTCGGTCAGCGGGATAAGGATTTCACTCTGCGGCCTGCCAGCGCGCCACAGCGCGTCCAGTTGGCCCGCGAGTTCGTTGCGCCAAGGCCGCAGCGTCTCGACCAGCACCTTGGCTGCCCCGAGTTCCTGCCGGATCGCTTGGTAGTCCGAAAGACTCTTGTTCCGATCCCTATGCACGAAGCGTGTGGTGTGCGCGACCGCCGCGTTCAGCGCGCCGCGCGCCACACCTTCCCAGACAGAGCCGAGCCCAATCAAGTAGACGGGCGACACCCCGTCATAGATAATCTCCTTGCCCTGCCCTTCGGCACCAAGCCTGTCGCGTTGTGGTACACGCACGTTGATGTAGCGGATTGCGCCCGAATGATTAGCCTTGACACCCAGCGCATCCCATGGCCGTGACTCAATGCCGGGGGACGTGCCGTCGACGATGAAGAACACGATGTCGGTCTGATCCTTGGCGCCCGGAGTGCGCGTCTGGACCACATAATAGTCGGCTTGGCCCGAGCTAGTCGTAAACGACTTCTCGGCGTTGACGAGATAGTCCTCGCCATCTCGCGACGCTTCGGACAGATTGTACCACCAGTGCCCGCCGGTGGCGCGCTCGCTGGTCGAATAAGTGCCGAGCAGTCGTCCATTGTTCGATTTGAGCCATCGCTCCTTCTGATCGGTGCTGCCGAACAGATTGATGGTCTGCGCCGCGCCGACATGCATCACGTAGACGAGGCCGGTCGAGGCATCGACCTGCCCGATCCGACAGGCAGCCTCGGCGAAGTCGATATGGCTGCAGTCGAGCCCGCCGAACTGCACCTCGTTCAGCACGCCGGTCCAGCCGGCGTCCGACAATGCGTGGAGATTCTCCCGCGGAAATCGGCTCTCCTTGTCGTTGCGATCGGCGTTCACCTTTACGGTGGCGTCGATCGCCGCGTCGAGCCGAGCGTAGGCGTCGTCGTCGGCCCTGTGAGCGAAGTTGTCGTTGGTCATGGTCATTCTCCTGTTGGGCAGTGTCAAGCGAGAGCCTGCGTCGGCAACGTTCCGTTAAGATCGCCCCGGCGACGAGCCGCCGAGACGCAGCTCGGCAGCCACGCGGGCGAGTACACCGCGAGGGTCTGGAATGTGCACGCGACCCGCGTGCTCGGCCAGCTGCACCACATCGGCAAAGCGCGCACGATACCGGATCCAGCCTTGGCGCGGCGTCCCGTTGGATCCGATCAGGGCTCGCATTTCGCCGCCACGACTTCAGGCTCGATGTCACCGAGCGCCGCGGTGCTTCGAACGTCAGCGAGATCTCCGCACGCAAGAGCACCGGCCGCAACTGTGCCATCGCCGGACCGCTCGGCCGACAAGCCAGAGAGAGCGCCGGCTCAGCAAGACCCCATCTGGCGCAAGGCGGTCCGCACTTGCTGCTATCGTCGTCACGTCAACCATTGTCATTCGGCCGCCTGGACGTGCCCGGCCATGTTCGTTTCCAGCGTGCGGACCAGCGGAATGATGCGGCGGCCGAAATATTCGACATCTTCCTGGAAATGCAGGAAACCGAGCAACACGAGGTCAACGCCAACCTTCTTAAGCGCAATGATGCGCTCGGCAATCTGCTCCGGCGTGCCGATCAAATTAGTCTTGAATCCATCGTTGTACTGGACGAGGTCATCGAAGCTTGATTTCGCCCAATTGCCCTGACCTTCCGGCGACGCCTTGCCGGCGTTCTTGACCTCGCGCCCAAAGGCATTGACGGCCTCCGGATCGGCCTTGTCGATGATCTCATTGAGGACGCTGCGCGCTTCGGCCTCTGTGTCGCGCGCGATCGCAAAGCCGTTGACGCCGATTTTGACGGAACGGTTGTTTGCGCGGGCTTTGGCCATGATGTCGTCGACCTGCTTCTTGATCTCCTCGACCGAGTTGCCGTTGGTGAAGTACCAGTCCGATACCCGCGCCGCCATGTCGCGCGCCGCACGCGAGCTGCCGCCCTGGAAGACCTCTGGCAGAGGCTGCGCCGGCTTCGGCTTCAGCGTGTAGTCCTTGAAGCGATAGAAATCGCCGCGGAACGTGAAGCTGTCTTGAGTCCAGATGCCGCGTAGTGCCCGGATGAACTCTTCCGAGCGCCGGTAACGTTCGTCATGATCAAGCCAATGCTCGCCGATTGCCGCGAACTCGCCGCGGAACCAGCCGCTGACGATATTGACCGCGACGCGGCCTTCGGTGAGCTGGCTGATGGTTGCGATCTGCTTGGCCGCAACAGCCGGATTCCATGGTCCGGGAAGAAGGGCCGCGATCACCTTCAGCTTGTTCGTTGCTGCAAGTAGCGCATGGCTGAAAGCAACTGGCTCATGCTGAAACTCGGCCCCATAACCGGCTGTGAATCGGATCTGGCTCAGCGCATACTCGAACCCCGCCTGCTCCGCGATCTGCGCCAGGCGGCGGTTATAATCGATGTCCCATCCGGTGCGCTGCTCGATCTTGCTGATGACAAGACCACCGGAGACATTCGGGACCCAGTAGGCGAATTTGATCGAATCATTGCTGGTGCTCATGAAGGTACCTCAACGGTTTTGGCTGGAGTAGGACGTGACGCTGGCGCAACGAAGCACCCAGGCTGCTGTGCCAGCCGGTTGCGACGCCGCTCGTTCGAGCCGTCGTTAGATGTGATTTACGGGACGGTTGGCGCGGCTCAGGTCAGCTGATCGCCGCCGGCGCATGCTCGGTACGTCAGCAACAGGCCGCACGGCACGGCGTCAACGATGCGACGCATGTTCGAAATTGATCAAGGAGGCCAGAGCAAGTCATCCGCATTCTCCCTCGCAAGCGCGCTCGGCGAGCAACTGATACTCGCAGAGAAACCGATCACGCGCGAGTCCAAGGCGCACTCTTTTCCATGCGGTCGGGGAAAGCAACATTCTCTTAATCGCGTTGAACGCGTCGTTTATTGCTGCAGCTCTGGTCGCGAGCTTGTTCAGCAGTGCTGAATGCCAATCGCATTGATCCCAACGATGCGACCTTCGAACACGGCCTTTCCGAGTGCGATGTTCGCTTTGGCGCCCGCGCATTTGCGGCTGTCGACCCAGGCGGTACACGATCGACCACTTAATCAGTCGCTTTAAGACGCCGCCTCATCGCTTGAACGAAGTTACGGCCGCCTGAATTCTAGGCGATCGAATGCGAACATCGGGTTTGATCATCTGCGCACCGTTTAGCGGAGCTGATATCGCCGCGGCGGCAATTACGTTGCCGACAATGCGCTGCATCAGTCCTCGTTGGACGTTGTCGGAAATAAGGACATGGCTTTTGCTAACGGCGCCGCGGGCCGCCTGTTCCGGCCCGCGGCGCCTTCAACAAGTCGTAGGCTACTAAAGCGCGCATTCGTTGCGATCGATACGGGTGCGTTGCTAGATCAAACGCGTCGTTCGGCTCCTCGGTTTGCCGCTCGCTAATTTACGTGCCGTGGCCGACCCGTAAGCGCCAGTTCCGCAAAAGCGATCGGAACCGCGCCGGCTTACCAAACCCTGCGTCCACCTTTGCGGGACGACATCGCACCTCATCCAGGCTGCAGTCTCACGTCTGGCCTTTGCTATGTCATTGCTCGGGTGGTGGACTATCAGCGTTGGCACCCCCTTGGATCCTAGAGCTCCTTATCTTGAGTAGAGGTACCGAACCATATCGGTCAAGCCCACGACATAGCGGTCGGCTGCCCCGCCGGCTTGCACCTTTACGCAGTGCAGCAACAATCATCAGGATTGGAACATCTGTCGGCGCATGGCGTTCCACCCGAGGCTTACGGCGATCGATTTCGATCGGCTCCGATAGGCCCAGGCCGTGGCACTCATCGGCACCAGTATCGAGCGTCAAAGGCACCATTCATTCAGGCGACAAGACTTCGTCGATTAACCCGTTAGAACAATTCCGATGATAAAGCTTCCCATGACGGCCGAGGGGCATGCTGCGCTCGAAGGTGAACTGCGTCACCGCATCCGCACCGAGCGACCAGATCTCGTTCAGCGAATTCAACAGGCGATCGCCAATGACCGAAATCTGGTCGAGAACTCGGAATATCAGATTGCGCTTGCGGAGCAAAGCGTTAACGACGCTCGCATCGCCGAGCTGGAAGATAAGCTCGCGCGTGCTGAGATCGTCGACGTGTCCAGACTTTCCGGCGAGGAAATCAAGTTCGGAGCGACGGTGACGTTGATAGATGAGGACACTGGTGAGAAGCGGATCTGGCAGATCGTAGGCGAAGCCGAAGCCGATGCGAGCAAACACAAAATTTCAGTAACCTCGCCAATTGCTTTGGCATTAATTGGAAAGAGAAACGGAAGTACGGTGGTCAAGGCGCCGGGCGGTACCAAGACCTACAGTGTGCGACAAGTAGAGTGGCTCCAGAGCAAGCCCAAGCAAGAGCAAGTGTAAGCGTAATCGACGAAGGCGCCGACCGCACAACCATAGTTACGCGACAACCTATCGGGGATCCTGCTCTAGGTCATCGCGTACAGGGCGGGACTCGGCGCAAGCAAAAGCATAGCCGACTAGTGTAGTCTTCGGCGGGAAGAGCCGGTGGCGATCGAGACCAAGCTCTTTCCCGGCTTCATTGCCTCGGGGGCTCGCTTCGCCGATCGAGAGCGCCCAATAGCGCGCACACGAGTCTCGGGTCGACCAATGAGATCAACGTTACATCGGGACGCGAACATGCCGGGACGACTGGCGCCGGTTCTACTGGTACTGTGTGCGTTCATGATCGTTGGCCTCATCGGCTTGTACGTAGTCGGCGACCTGTCCAGATTTCAGGAAGCTATTTCAATAAGTGAGGGCCAGGTCGCCATGCGCAGCGTGAGTAATCCCGAACAACTGGATCAAGCGCTAAAGCAACATCCCTCAAATGCGATGCTGAAAATGATCGCAATGGCAAGGCTGGATGCGATCGAAATGGATGCTGCCGCGCGGAGGTTACTAGCCGGTGCCGAGCAAAATGATCTTCCGAAAGCAATCGATTTAGCTTCCAGTCGCAGTGATCTAGACAAGCTCCTACGCGATCTGAAAGCCGCCGAGCGTGGTATCGCTACTTTTGAACCCCGTTATATCGCTCTGATCAAATCCGAGCGCGGCAAATTGGAAAACGAAGCCCGTTTGCTCCGTCTTGGAAACGAAACAGTTCTCAGATTTATGAGAATGATTGACGCGCAGCACACCGAAATAGTTGCCGTAGCTTCCAAACTGTCGGCCACGCACACTGAATACTACAAGGCCTATGAGAAGTGTGTGACGGTCCTGCTGAGGGATTTTGGTATCTACAAAGTGACAGAAGGTCAGTTCGTATTCCCGTTTCAATTGACTGCAGACAACTACAATCGTGCTTCAGCAGCAATGATCACCGCTACACAACGCATTGCCGAACTGGACAATGAAATGACCAACCTGAGGGCGCTCCAGCTGAAGAGATGGAAGGCTTTCGTTGGACAATTAAGCGAGCGCATCCAACAGCCGATGGTGGAATAAGGGCAGACATGCAGCGTCCTTTTCAAAGAACCGGACGCGATTCTTGGGCATGTCGCCTCGTGGGGAGACCGCTATCCCCAGGGGCAAATAGTGCCAAAGCTGTTGAACCTGTCAATCTGAAAGCAGGTCCGCAGGCACGCGATTGCATAACGGTGAGGCGCCACCGCGTTCCTTGCGACGCCGAGAGCGAAACGACGTGTCTGCGGCCGTCCGCTCGCAGATCATCTTGGGGGTCGCAAGAACGGTGTGGCAGGAATGGTGTCAATGCTTCTCGTCCGGATGCGCTCGCCAGTCACGGCCTACCGTCTGGTGGCCCTCATCTGTCTTATCCATACGCCCTGCGCGATCAGCGTCGCTTTCCTTGGCTTTCCAATCACGCCCAATTTGCACATCCTCTCCGCGTCCCCGTTCCTGTGCGCGCGACTGCTCCGCTTGTTGAGGGGTCTGATCGGGCTGCACAGGGACCGTCTGCGCTTGGCCAGTCCTTCCCGCTTCTTCGGCGGAGGTGGGAACGAGACCACAGGACAGCAGCATTGCTGTTGTTACCGCAACGATACGCATGCGTTTCTCCTCCATTCAGATGAAACACTAACGACTCACCTGAGCTTCGGTTCGCTGATTTCACGCTGGTTCCGGTGCAGGTGAGCGGTGCAGTATGGGCGCAGAAGGGCGTAACATTGATGCTATAGACTCAAAGCGGAGACCGCGACGATCACAAATAGGCCCCTCGTCCGCACGCAGGAATCAGGCTGTTACCCCTTAAGTCTCGGCACGTCTCGTCCTGAAAATAAGAGCCATCAGGCAACCGACGAGACACTGCATAAACCCGCTGCGGTGATCCTCACGACCCATGTGTCCATCGGTTACTCCATCCTCAAACCGGCCGAGACGTTGCACATTGAAATCGTCAATTGAGCTTTACGTTCGTACTAGTGTGCCTCAGGGGACGTAGCAGCCTCCCCGTCAAGTGGGCCATCCCATGCAAGAGCTGTTCGCTTTGTGTTGGAGCGAACACATGGATGGGATGTCTTTTGAGCTTCCGCTTTTCATTGTTGCGACCTTCGGCGGTGCCGGTGCGCTCGTCGCTGGCCTTTCCGGATTTGCATCCGGCCTGGTAGTCGCCTCGATCTGGCTCTACATCCTTACCCCCCTGCAAACCGCCAGCCTGATCATCGCCTTTGGGCTGGTCGTGCAGGCCTACTCCGTATGGAAACTACGTGGTGCGCTGGACTGGAGACGGCTCTGGCCGTTCATCTTTGGCGCAGCACTCGGCGTACCGGTTGGCGTAACGATATTGACTTGGGGCAATCCTGGCTGCGTCCGCGTTGGCGTCGATGTGTTTCTCGTTCTCTACAGCCTTTATGCGTTGCTTCGTCCTGCGCTCGGGCCGTTGAAAGCGCCGGGCGCTGGCGTCGATGCCATTGTCGGATTCCTCAATGGCGTCCTGGGCGGTATCACCGGGCTCGCCGGAATCCTCGTCACGATCCGGTGCGGACTGCGCGGCTGGCCCAAGGACGTGCAGCGTGCGGTGTTTCACCCCGTTGCGGTGGCGACATTCCTGGTGAGTGCGCTGTGGATCGGCGCCAGGGGCGCGTTGAGCGCGGAGACAATCAAGCTCTTTCTGATCGGATTGCCCGCCCTGTTCGCCGGTACCTGGATTGGTCTCAAGTTGTTCGGTCGCCTCAGCGAGGTTGCATTCCGCAGGATCGTACTGGCGCCGCTTCTGGTTTCGGGCGCGGTCCTGGTCGTTTAGCGTTACGGCAGATCCCGCCCGGCGGGCGGACCGGCTGTATGGAAGGAACATGCAATCATAGGGATCAATGACTCTGGAGCCGTTTCCATGTTTGAACCCACAACTCGCCTCGGCCGCATCGCTATCCTCTGGCGAGGTGATGAAGCGGCGCGCCGCAGTGTTTCCCCAGAGACCAGCCGTTTCAAGGCCGTGTTCGCGGCGCTCGCCGATGTCGGCGTCGATGCCGAACCGGTGGTCTACGAGGACGATGTCCTCGACGCAGTGCGCGCACAGCTCGCCACACTTGATGGTGTACTCGTCTGGGTCAATCCGATTCACGAGGGGCGCAATCGCGCCAATCTCGACGCGCTGCTGCGCGAGGTGGCGGCGCGCGGCGTCTGGGTGAGCGCCCATCCCGATGTCATCCTCAAAATGGGCACCAAGGAGGTGCTCCATCGCACCCGCATGATGAGTTGGGGCTGTGACACGGCCCTCTACCGAACGCTCGAGCAGATGAGGGTGGAATTGCCGTTGCGGCTGGCAGCTGGCCCGCGCGTGATCAAGCGCAGCCGCGGCAACGGCGGCCAGGGCGTCTGGAAGGTCGACGCCCTGGTAAGTCCCCCCACCCGGCCGATGGTTCGCGTGCTTGATGCCACGAGCGACGCATCGGAGGACGTCGCTCTGGACGAGTTTCTTCAGCGGTGCGTCGATTATTTCGAAGACGGCTCTGTGATCGATCAGCCGTTCCAGGCGCGCCTGAGCGAGGGGGTGGTGCGCTGTTATATGGCAGGCGATCGCTGCGCCGGCTTCGGCCACCATAAGGTCAAGGCCCTGGTTGACGAACCGACCGCGCGCGCCGAAGCCGGACCACGGCTCTATGCCAGCAAGGCCGATCCGCGCTTTCAGGTCCTGCGTCGGTTGATGGAAGACGAGTGGACGCCGCAGCTGACAACCTTGCTGGATATTCCGAGCAGCGATCTCCCGATGATCTGGGACGCGGACTTCATGCTCGGTCCGCCCCGTCCCGACGGGACCGACAGTTACGTGCTCGGCGAGATCAACGTCAGCTCAGTCTTCCCGATCCCCGAAGAGGCTTGGGCAGAGATCGCTGGCCGAGTTGCCGATAGACTGAAGTCGAAGCTCTGAGGCGAGAAATCTTGCGTCTGCTCCGATCTCGAGTTTTCAACCGTGCTCGCCAACGGCTGCCACGGCGTCGATGTTGCATTCCGGCTCCATATCCACGATCTCCGGCGTTCGGGTCACATGAACGCGCTCAGTGAGGGTTCGAACCCTGGATGCACTCCCATTGGAGTGCGCTACATCCACCGTCGAACACGCGCGCGATAAGCGCGGTGGACATCACCGAACTTGCGATCTAGATAGGCCTCCTCGCGGGCCACAACGCCGTAGCGGATAACCACCACAACGATCCGTCAGAACACCGCGTCCAGCCGAGCTCCCTAATTGTAACAGGGCGCCCTCGCCTCTCACGGATGCGTCACATTCTCTCGATATCCTTTCCGAAAGAACTGTTGGGCGTTCCCTCGCATGATCCGGTCTATCAGGCTACGAGTATCTTCGAGCGCAATCCAACCTTCGGTAACCAATTGCGAGAGTGCCAGAGCGATTCCGCGGCGCGCTACGAAAGCATGGCCATAAATTGGCTCGACAGCGACATAGTCGCCGCCGAAGGTGAAGATCTTGTTGGACGGAACCGCCATCAGAAACTCCTTCAGAAAGCGAACGCCTGCCACTGGGTTGATAATCCATGCCCAGCACATGTCGATCGCGGCGTTGGGATAATGTTTGGCCAGCGCGATAAACTCGTGCTGGTATGGATACCCAATGTGCATTAGGACGAATCGGGTTTCTGGAAAGTCCTGCAATAGTCGGCAGACGTCGGCAGCATTGCTGTGGGTACGACCGAGTTGCATCACGCCGTAGCCAGCCAAAACGCCGGTGTGCAGCTTGACCGGCAGGCCGCACTCGCCAGCTTTGCCGACGCAATAGCGGAACAGATAATCTTGTAGCGCCTTGAGATCCTCAGGACCGAGGGCATGTAATGCGCCGACCCTGTCGGCGTGGTGGGGAAATAACCTTGACGCATGCGCCTTGGTGATCGGTTCGAAATTGAGCGCACGCGAATAAGCTATTTGCGATTTTACGGCGACCGCTCTGGCGCCGTATGTTGCGAAATAGAAGTCGATGACGTCGAGCCACTCATCGAGTGTCGTTGGGCGTCGACCTGTCTCGGCTTCCACCCACGCAAAGTCAGCAGCACTGCACCGGCACAGTTGAAGGATACTTATATCGTGATCGAGCAGCTCTGGCTGTTCGGTCTCCATGAAGATGCGCTGTAGCGAATTGACGTGGCAGCCCTTGATGTTCGCCAAGCCAAAAATGCGCGCATAAAAGCCGGGCTGAACGGTTTCACGATATTTCTCGGCGATGCGCGGCAGACTCTCGGCAGTCAGTTCATCCTCGCCGTATACGCCGCGAAACGTATGGCGCAGCGCCTGGGCGTAGCCAGTGTGGCGGATGCGGTCCCAGTAAGGGGCGATGATCCGATACTTTTCCTGGCTTGGAAGATCCGGCCCGAGAAACTTGCGCAAGTCGGCCGCTGGCAGGCCGGCCACCACTAGATCTTCGGCAGCATAGGACCTGAATAAATACGCCCAGTCATTGCACGGCAATGTTCGTGGATGGATCTCGCCGGCAAGGCGCTGACTTTCCTCGATCAGGTGCTCATGGGTATCCACAAACGGCGTCTCCTCGACCCATTGTGCGATCTGTCGATCGGATTCCGTCATCGACTCCCAGCCAATCGCAGCTCTACTCATTTGTGGCTCCTTTAAGTACAGTCGCTTGCGTCCGCATTTGCGATCCTCGTGTAGACATGCTGTACGTCTAGCTGTAGCCAGCGGGACCTTCAGCGCCGCGGGTGGCGAGATCAATTGCTGACGACATCACTAGGATGAGCAACGCGCTCTTTAAGAGCGTCGGTCATTGGGAAGTTGAGGTTTATGTTTCTTGGCGGAATCGCAGCCATGAACCATTTGTCATAGATCTTCGTGAACTCGCCGGAAGCCATGAGCTTAGAGAGAACGTCGTCGACCATTTTTTTGAAGTCGGGATCATCCTTCGAGAACATCAGACCATAATAATAGATCGTGCCGTAGTTGGCTCTCAAGAAGGCTAGGTCAGCGGGTTTCGAATAATCCGCCTTCATACCGGCCAAGAGAATGTCGGCCTCCACCCACGCCGATGCACGCCCAGTGGTCAGCAGCAGCAGGGATTCAGCATGGTCTTTGGCCTGCGCGATCGTAAGATTGAGACCCTCATCCTGCGAGATGCCTTTGGCGATGCCGAGCGCATCGGACCCCTGTGTGACAACGATAGTCCTTCCCTTCAGGTCTTTCGGCGTCTTAAACCCGCTCGACACCTTCGCGAGCCAAGCCGTTTGGCTGGCGAAGGTTGCAACGCTAAATGAGACCTGTTCCAGACGCTGCTTGCTGCTGGCAGTTCCGCCGCATTCGATATCGATTGTGCCATTCTGGATAAGCGGGATACGGTTGGACGAATTGACCGGCGTGAGCTTTATCTGAAGATCTGGAGTGCTGAGATCAGCCTTCAGCCGATCGACGACGTGCGCGCAGAGGTCCAGGGAAAACCCGACAGGCTTCTGGTCACCGGCGAGATAGGAAAACGGTATCGAGGCCTCGCGATAGCCAATGGTGATTGTTCTCCTCGACTTGATGTTATCGAGAGTTGGCCCTGCCTGAGCAGCAGAGACTGAAAACACGGCAATCGCAGACGCGGAAAGCAGTGCAAATGTTCTGAACATAGAAATCCCTCTGTTCGGGTGAGACGCGCCTAATGAATGATCTGGTTGAGGAAGGCCTTCGCACGCTCGGTGTTGGGCGCGCGAAAGAAGGTGCTCGGATCGCGCTCTTCCACGATTGAGCCGCGATCCATGAAGACCACTCGATCCGCAACTTCGCGCGCAAAGCCCATTTCGTGCGTGACGCAGATCATCGTCATCCCGTCCTGCGCGAGATCAACCATGGTTTCGAGCACCTCCTTGACCATTTCCGGATCGAGGGCAGAAGTCGGCTCGTCGAAGAGCATGATCTTGGGCTGCATGCACAGGGCACGGGCTATAGCGACACGTTGCTGTTGGCCGCCCGACAATTGCGCGGGATATTTCTTGGCCTGGTCGTGGATCCGGACCTTCCTCAGCAATACCATCGCCCGGTCACGTGCTTCAGACTGAGCGAGCCCCCTGACTTTCATTGGCGCCAACATGCAATTTTCGGCTACCGAAAGATGTGGGAAAAGGTTGAAGCTTTGAAAGACCATGCCGACTTCACGGCGAATGGTGTTGATATCGCGCATCCGATCTGTCAGCTCGATCCCATCGACGACTATTCGGCCGGAATCATGCTTTTCGATGTGATTGATACAGCGGATGAGAGTCGACTTCCCGGAACCCGAGGGCCCGCAGAGTACGATCTTTTCTCCTTTTGCAACTTTGAGGTTGATGTCACTCAGGGCATTGAAGCTGCCGAACCGCTTGACGAGGTGCTCGACGACAACCATCGGGAAAGGGTCGGCTGGGCTAACTGTGCACTCTTGCGGCATGCTGATCTCCAGGTTGTAGCCACTAGGAACGAGGGGCCATCAGCGAATCGATTAATTATCGGCGGGCACCCGCGATCGCGTACTTCTTGCGGAGCGAGGCGACGAATTGGGACGCGGTTGAGCTTATGATGAGATAAACGACGGCCACTGCGAGGTACATCTCGACGAGGCGGCCATTGAGCTGTGCAAGCTTCGAAGCCGCACCAAGGAGATCAGTGAGCGACAGGACGTAAACGAGGGACGTATCCTGAAACAGAATGATGGTCTGGCTCAGTATGATGGGGCTTGCGACCCGAAACACCTGCGGAAGGACGACATGACGATACGTATCGAATGTCGACAGGGCGAGAGCCTGGCAAGCCTCGAACTGTCCTTCGTTCACCGCGCGCAATCCGACGCGAATGATTTCCGAATAGTAGGCGGCTTCGAACAAGCCGTAAGTGATGAACGCCGTGTAGGTGGCACCGACTGGAATCGGACGACCATTGCCTGACAGGTGTCCCAGAACGACGGGCACCAAGAAGAAGAACCAAAATAGGACAAGAATGAGCGGAATCGATCGCATCAGGGCGACGTAGCTACGAACGAGCTGGCTCAGAATGCGGAGCTCAAAGTGCTGCACGAGGGCGAAGAGCGTTCCCAGAAACATCCCAACCAAGAAGGCGGCTGCCGTCAACGAAAGCGAGAACAGCAATCCTGACCATAAATAGGGACACGCTTGCACGACAATCGAGAAATCGAGACCATTCATTTCACGACCTCCATACTGCCAGGCAGGGGGCTTTCCAATTTCACATCGTCAAAATCTGCCCCGATGGCTTCCCTGCCCGGTGCGGCACCGGGAATTCGCACCGCTTTGTCGATGAGCATCATCGTCTGGTAGGCGATCAAAGCCAAAGCGAGATAGATGAGTGTGGCGGCACCGAATGCCGCGAAGGTTTGGAACGTCGCATCGCTGATTTGGCGCGCCTGGGCGGTCAGCTCCATCAAGCCGATGGTCAGAGCGACGGACGTGTTCTTGTAGACGCCCATCACCTCGCTTGTCAGACTTGGCACGATGACCCGCAAAGCCTGCGGCAGGATGATAAGGCGATAGGTCAGATATCCACTCAGACCAAGTGCGGCAGCCGCTTCGGCTTGCCCCTTCGGCAAGGCCTCGATGCCCGCCCGAACCTGTTCTGCGATTCGTGCCGCGGTATATAGGCTCAGACACCACAAGGCGGGAAAGAAAGATCCCCAGGGCGGAGGAATTTGCTTGATCCAGTCGCCCATCGCACTCGGAAGAAGCTCGGGCAGGACGAAGTACCAGAGGAACATCTGCACGAGAACGGGAATGTTTCGGAAGATCTCTACGTACAATCGCGCTAATGCCCTGATAACGGAACTCCGCACGGTTCGACCTATACCAACGACGACTCCGATCCCGAACGCTATCCACCAGCCGAAGAAGGCAAGCGCCAACGTCCAACCGAGGCCCGAAAGAAGCCAGTCGATGTACCGCTGACCATCCGTCGTATTTTCAAGAAGAACTCCGAACATCGCGAGCCTCACGATTGCGGGTGTTTTTATCAGTCCGCTTCCCTGCCAATCCTAAGCGGCCCTGAATGACTTTCTTGATTTGCGTCGACGGATGAGGTCGACCAGACGATCGACATCGTCGACCGTGTTGAACATGCCGAACGACACGCGAATGCCATCGCGTTCGGGGGAAACACGCACCCCATTCTCTTCGAAGTAGCTGAGCCATTCTGTCGCGGGTAGGCCAACGACGTAGATGTGAGGCGAGCGATGCTGCCGCTGACGTGGGCCGACGAGAGTGAGGTCGAGATCGTCCAGTTGAGCGATGAGATGATCGCCCAGATCGAAGCAATGGTTCTGAATGTTATTCACCCCGATCTGTTCGATCATGTCGAGGGAGGCGCCGAGTGCGTGAATTGCAGGAAGGTTGAAGTTTCCTAGTTCGAAACGTCGCGCGCTCGGAGATGGCGACAACCGATCGGTACGTGCGATAAGGTCGCCAGGAATCTCGGCCAAGCTGGCGGCGGCAAGATAGGTAGGCTCCAGCTCCTCCAGCTTCTTATCCCAATAGAGCAGTCCAAGACCTTGAGGGACGAGCAATCCCTTGTGACTGCCGGAGCCCACGAAGCTTGCCTGGATAGCTTTCGCGTCGATCGGAACGACCCCGATCGCCTGCATGACGTCAACGACGAAGTACAGCTTCTTATCCGCGCAAAGAGCGCCGACGCTCTCGATGTCGAAGCGATGTCCAGCGTGGAAGGTGACGTGCGAGAGCGAGATCGCGCGAGTCTTTTCGTCGATGTGGGGAAGGAACGTTTCCGCGTTTACGACATCCGTCATGGGGAGGAAGTCGATCCGGACGCCCTTCTTCTTCAAATTGAGGAAGGCATAGGCATTATTTGGATGATCTCCGTGGATCATCAAAATGTTGTCGCCAGCTCGGAGAGGCAACGCATTCGCCGCGATGTTCATGCCTTCCGATGTGTTCTTCGTGAAGGCAATTTCGTCGGCCGACACCCCAAGGAAACGGGCGACCTTGCCACGCGTTTGCTCAACTCGATCGAGCCATACGCTTTTCGGACCGGCCGTCTCCAGACCTTCACGGAGGAAGGTCTCGATCGCGGCCATGACAGGACGCGCCAGCGGCGCCTGGAAACCGGAGTCGAGATAGACCATCCGTTCGGCTGCCGGGAACTCCCTGCGCACAGCTTCCACATCGTAATGACGAGACATTCCTCATCTCCTTCTCGGACACCTCTCGCCACAGCGGTCGAATTCTGGGCTTAGCCGAAGTGGCCTGTGCACTGCACAAGAACTGATCATGAGGCGACGACGCCGACGATATGGGCAAAGGCGGAGGCGTCCAAGTTATTTTTCCGTATTTCAGTAGTATTTATTCCGAATAATGATAATTTATTGAAATAGGAGACTCGTATGACGGAGCATGAAAGCACGGCTAGACCGCTCGACCGGGCATTCGCCATCGTCGGTTACGTCGCCAATCAGACGAAGGCTGTCTCGGTCGCGGAAATCGCGAGCGCCCTTTCCTTGCCGGTTCCGACCGCTCATCGGCTTGTCGGAAACTTGGAAGAACGGGGGCTCCTCCAGAAGGCGCTTGGATCAAAGCGCTATGTGGTGGGCAACCAGTTGGTCACGCTGTCCGCCAAAGTTATCGGCGCGGCCTTTCGCACGGCGCGGCGCCATGCGGTCCTGCGCGCGGTCGCCGGTGAGATAGGCGAACAGTGCGAGATCGGCGTCGTGCGCGACAACGTCGTCGCTTACGTCGACAGCGTACGTGTGTCCCAACCACAGGGGCTTCAATTCAATCCTGGCGAGGCTGCTCCGCTTCACTGCACCTCGACTGGAAAAATCTACATGAGCCGGTTACCCGAGAGAGCGCGTGAGCAGTTATGCCGCTCCCTCGCTCTGACGCGGTACACCGACAACACCATTGTGGACTACGACACCCTCCTGAAGCTTCTCAAGGAGACCCGCCGTCGCGGATGGGCCAAGACCAATGAGGAGTACGTGAAGGGCGTCGTCGGCTGCGCGGTCCCCATCGTTTCCCCAGACCGAGCGCTGATAGCCTGCCTTGGCGTATCGGTGCCTGTAGCGCGAGTCAGCTTTGCAGAGCTGGATCGCTTCATTCCGCCGCTTCAAAGAGCCGCCTCGCTCCTGTCGCAAACCATCCTTCAGACGGACAGTGAAGACGAAACAATTGAGGAGATTTGAGAAGCGTCGGCGTCCACCTTCCAGGAAGCCCCGTTTTCGCAAGAATCGTTTGCTGGGACCGGATTTTGAGCCCGCGATCTTCAGTGGGCCCAACCGCACCAGTTCCGCACCAGAAACAGTGCAAACGAAATGTGAAGAACGCGATCGAACCCAAACGAAAGCGAAAGAAAATCAACGAGGGCGATCGAGATACTCCCGCTCATAACGGTCTGGTTGCAGGTTCGAGTCCTGCCGGGCCCACCAATATCTTCAAGGATATACAATGGTGACGCGGTCAGTCGTGCTGCAAACGTTGCGATCGAGATAAAGATGACGACGGAGCCGCGACTACCTCAGTAAGCGCGCGCGAAGTCGCCTTCCTGCTTGATATCGGTGAAAACCGGAAAGCGCGCCTTCCAGGGTGTGCCCTTCGCGGTAGTCAGCCGATTGAGCCGTTCCAGCACGGCGAGGCCATCCGTGCGAAGGCTTGCCGAAACCGCAGCACGATCCGGAAAATTCTTCAGGACGGCATCGAGCCAGATGGTGCGCCCGGCGAGGAAGCCGCCGACACCCGGCACGGTGGTCGCGGTAGATGGGGGATTTCTTGCAGGGTGAAGGCCCTTAGACGATGCCGCCACCGCCGGCTGCGACGGCGGGACGCTCGGTGGCGACCTTCCTGCGATAGCCGCTGGCTCGATAGGTGGCGATCGGATCGACGGCGCCGCCGGCATTGAGGCGTGCCATCGCCAGGATCGGCTCGACGTCGGTGCGATAAGCGGCCTTCAACGTCTGTGTCGCCATCAACGCGTCATTGTTCTCCTGATACGCTCCAAGGGCCTTGCGGTCGACCAGCAGCGCTTGAGCATAGGCCCGCTGCACTTCGATTGCCGACAACATCAGGCTTTCAATCGGGTCCGTGACGTTATGGCTCTGGTCGAGCATATGCGCCGGGTCGAAGTCCCTCTTCCCGGACTGCTCGGCATCGACCAGCTCGTTGAAGACAAGGAACAGCCGATAGGGATCGATCGAGCCTGCGTCCAGGTCGTCATCGCCGTACTTCGAATCGTTGAAATGGAAGCCACCCAGCTTGCCGAACTGGATCAGGCGCGAAACGATCATTTCGATGTTGACGTTCGGCGCGTGATGACCGAGATCGACGAGGCAATAGGCCTTTTCGCCAAGTTCCTTCGCGATGATGTAGTTCGTGCCCCAATCTTGCACGACCGTCGAATAGAAGGCCGGTTCGTACATTTTGTGCTCCGTGAAGAGGCGCCAGTCGCTGGGCAATGCCGCGTAGACGGCCTTGACCGAGTCAAGATAGCGCTCGAATGCCCTGGCGAAATTCACCTGCCCAGGGAAGTTCGAACCGTCCCCGACCCAGACCGTCAGCGCCCTGGAGCCGAGCGTCTTTCCGATCTCGATGCATTCGAGGTTGTGCTCGACCGCTTGCCGGCGCGTGCCGGCATCGGCATGGGAGAGCGAGCCGAACTTGTAGGAATGCTTCTGATCCCCGGCATCGGAGAAGGTGTTCGAGTTCATCGCGTCGAACCCGAGGCCGTAACGCGATGCCGCCTGTTTCAAGCGTTTCGGGTCGGCCCTGTCCCAGGGGATGTGCAAGGATACGCTCGGCGTGGCGCGGGTCAGTTGCTGAATGACTGCGCAATCCTCGAGTTTGTCGAAGATATCGCGCGGCTCGCCGTCGCCGGGAAAGCGCGCGAATCGCGTTCCTCCGGTGCCGACGCCCCAGGACGGGATGGCCACGGCGAAGGCTTCGACCTTCTTCAGGATGGCATCGATGTCGATGGCGCGGCGTTGCAACTGCTCGCCCAGCGCTGCGTAGTCTGTCCGCAACGTCTTCTCGCGCGCGGCATTACCTGCGGCCAAGATCTCGCCAGCGATGACATTTTCCATGCAAGCCTCCGGTCCACCTCACCAAACGAATGCCGGGAGAAAATAGTCCGGCTCCGCGCCGTGCTGTCGAAGCAGTTCGGCCTTTTCCGCGCCGGTCAGCATGCCGAGGATGCCCGTGCCGACAAGCACTGTCGGCAGGCCGGCTCTCTGCCCACCGGCAATGTCGTGCTCGATGCTGTCGCCGACGCAGGCCGTGCGGGCCGCAAGCGGACGGCCGAGCATCTCGACGGCAACCTCGTAGATCTCCGGAAACGGCTTGCCGATCCATGTCACGGGAGCCCCCATCTCGGCATAGACCTCGGCGATCCGGCCGGCGCCGAAGCGCGGCCCGACCTCCGTCAGCATGATCTTGTCGGGATTGGTGCACAGACACGTCACGTTGCGCGCGGCGGCCGGTTCCAGCAGACGACGGTAGTGATCCATATCGAAACGATCGCCCATGCTGCCGGACAGCAGCACGATATCGGCATCCGCCCCCGAATCCACGATCTCAAGCGGCAATCCCTCCACCGCGGAACGATCGCCCTCGCGCGCCATGAGGAGGCATTTCAAAGGCTCTCCGCCGACCCGCTCCTTCAGCTTCCCCTCGAGTCGTTTCCAGGCCACCTCTCCCGACGACAGGAAATAATCCCAGCTTCCGTTCTGGAAGCCGAGCCGCAGCAGCCGCTGCTCGTTGGGGGCCGACCGGCGTCCGGAATTCGACAGGACCAGGATCGTCTTGCCGGCCTGCTTCAACATGACAAGCGCATCGACCGCGCCGGGATAGGGCCGTGTGCCGTCATGCAGCACGCCGAATTGGTCCACGATAAAGCAGTCGAACACGTCGACGAGGTCCTGAATGCCCCGGGGGATTCGAACGTTATGCATTAGAGAAGCCCGGCGTTGCGCGCGCCCGCAAGCGCGAGCCGCGCCGTTCCGGCCGCAGCCTCTCCCGACACCGCCGCCGGAAACGGCACGCCCAGCATGCGTCGACGAATGCGTGTCCATTGCGGATTGGCCGAACCGCCACCGACGCTGCGTACGGATTTCAGTTTTGGCGCGCCGAGTTCCTCAAGGCGTTGATAACCGAGCTGCTCGATCGCGGCGATGCCTTCGAGCAGGCCTTTGAGAAAATCATCCTCTCGCGCTGGACGCGGCTCGAGCCGCGGCGGCAGCGACGGATCCATGATCGGAAACCGCTCGCCGGGCGACAGCAGAGGATAGTAATCGAGACCGCCCGGCCGAGATGGATCGATAGTTGCCGACAGGCGCCGCAGGCTGTCTGGATCGAAAAAATGTGCCAACACCCTGCCTCCTGTATTGGACGCCCCGCCCGCGAGCCACATGCCAAGGATACGGTGGCTATAGATGCCAAACTCGGGCGCGAAGATTGGCGCAGTCGAGAGCAGCTTGAGGGTGAGCGAGGAGCCGAGCGCGCTAACGCCGTCGCCAGGCGCGCTTGCACCTGTCGCCAAAAACGACGCGCAACCATCCGTCGTGCCGGCGACAATGCAAACGTCCGACGGCAGCCCGAATTCGGCGGCCACCGCAGGCAGGATCGATCCGATCACCGCGCCCGGTGCGAGCACCTGCGGCAGAAATTCCGGCTTAAGCCCAGTACCGGCAATCCATTCCGGCCATCTGCCGGCGACCGGATCGTAGCCGGACTTCAACGCGTTGTTTTCGTCGGTCACGTCGAAATGGCCGGATAACCTTCCGACAATCCAGTCCGCCTGATGCAGGAGCTTGGCCACGTCAGGGATCGACTGAAAGCACAGCATCTTCGCCAAGCCGGATGTGGGGCCGTGCGCCGCGCTCTCCGGCGGCATCAGCGGTGCGATGCGAGCCAGCAGGCCGGCGTCTGCGACCTTCTCATTGTACATCAACGGCGCGGCGAGCGGCCGGCCGGTCGCGTCGACGGGGAGCACCGTGCCAGACGTGCCATCAACGGCCATGGCGCGGACCTTGCTGCCGCCGATCGACCTTACGCAGCCCTGGATGCTGCGCGCGACGGCTGCCCACCAGATGTTCGGATCGCGAGGATCCGCACCGAAATCAGACAAGGAAGCCGTCGCTTGGGCGACAATCGTGCTTGCGGCATCCAAGGCGACGGCACGCGCCCCTGACGTACCGATGTCGATGCCGATGACAATCGCGGACATCAGAAGATACCTCTGGTCGCCGAGGGAACCATGGCGTCGAGCTTCTGCCGATATTTTTCGGCGTCCCAGTTCGTCAGCTCAAGGTTCTCCTCGTTGGTCAGATAGCGCAGAGGGGCACCTTCAGGCACGCGCGCTATGACGTCGGCGAGACACCTCGCCATCGCATCCGCTGCGGGCGTCGCGTCCCGGCGCATCAGCACCCCTTTGCCGGGAAAGAGAATCTCTACCGGCGCCGTCCCGAGACGAGCGACAGCATCATCCGCAGTCTCGCCGACCCCAGCCGCAACGGAACCGACGCCCAGAAAAATGACGTGATCAGGATAGAGGCTCCCGCCGACCGCCATCGCCGTGCTGGCCGCATCCGTCGCGACAGCATGGGCGACATCGCTTGCCGGAAGCCGGTAGTTGTCGCCCGCCAGCTTCGACAACGCCTCCGGATCGCCGGCCGGCGCCAGGCGTGCATCCTGCGTCAGCAACCGCTTCACGCGCGACAACAGAGCCGCCGTATCAGCGACGGTTTCCGCCGCAACCACCAGTCCGTGATTGCCGAGGATGATGACATCGGGACGCCGGTGCCGGTGTTCGGCGATACCGAGTGCCAGAGGCAGCCCCGGCCGCCTGTACGGCACATAGGCCCAGTTCAATCCGCGCAACCGGTCCTGCAGGATCGGCATCGCGTCCTCACGGACCGCCAGAGCGATGGTGTCGACGCAATGGACGTGCGCGACGACACGCTGCGGCATCAAGGCATGAACTGTGGTCTCGATGGATGGGCGCAGGCCGGAAGGACTTTGATCGGAGAGGGTAAACAACTGGGCCTGTTCGGCCTCCGGTTGCGCGTTCGCAACGGCATCAAGCAGCGGCGCCATTCGCACCGGAACCATGATGTCGCGCTCCCGCGCATGCGCGAGCCACGTGCCCGATGCCTTGATCCAGAGCGTATCGCCGTCCTTGAGCGAGGTGTTGCCGCCGGCGGCCTGGGTCAGCAGCGAGTCGGCGCCGATGAGCGCGGAAAAGTCGCGCAACGCCTGAAGTTCCGTGCGCCAGTCCAAAGGCTTCATGGATTGAGTCATCGATATGCCAATACGCCGCCTCGGCGGCCGTCGTGCGATCGTTGCGGGGAGGCGCACCATGCGCCTCCCCGACTTTCGATCAGAAGTCGAAGTTATTGATGTTGTCCTTGGTGAAAACTGTCGGCGAGCCGAGCAGAATTTCCGAGCCATTGATGACCTTGAGGTCACCCAGCTTGCCGGCCTTCACCGAGGTCGCGCCTGGCTGCAGCGTACCGTCAGCCACGGCGCGCAGCACATAGGCTGCCGCATAGCCGAGATCGACCGGATTCCACAGCACCACCGACTTTACGCAGCCGGACGAAACATAGGGTTTCATCGCATTCGGAGTCGCCAGGCCGACGACGGTGACCTGACCGCACTTCTTCGCTTGCGTCACCGCATCGGCGGCGGCTGGCGTCGCGACGGACGTCATGCCGAAGATGCCCTTCAATTCGTCGCCGTACTTGTTGATCAGCGTATTGGACTGATTGAAGGACAGGATGTTGTCTTCCTGCGCCTCGACCGTTTCCAGCCACTTCATCTTGGGGTGGCATTTCTTCTGGTACGCGGCCATCTCGGCGATCCAGCGCGCCTGGTTAGGTGTGGTGAAGGTCGATGTGACGATGGCGAAAGCCCCCTCCTCGCCGATCCCGGCGGCCATCGAGTCCACCATCGCCTTGGCGATGCCGTTGAACTCGGCTTGGTTGACGAACCACTGACGCGCGCTTGGCTCGGAGTTGGCGTCGTAACCGACGACGTTGATGCCCGCCTGCAGGGCCTTCTTGAGCACGGGCGAGATCGCCACCGGATCGTTCGCGGCAAAAAGGATGCCGTCGACGCCGCTGGTGATGTAGTTGTCGATCAGCGTGATCTGGTCGTCGATGTTGGCCTTGCTCGGACCGTCAGTCTTGGCCTTCATCGTGCCGATTTCCTTGGCCGCGTCCGCGATACCCTTGGATGTCGCGTTGAAGTAGCCGATCCCGACCAGCTTGGGCACGTCGACGACGTTGAGCGTCTTGCCCTTTCGGTCAGGAGCCTTGCTCGGCTGACCACCGTCATACGGCTTCGGCTCGGCCTTCGCCGGTGTCGCATCGCAAGCCAGCGGATTGGTCGGCAGGTCGTCGCCCCCGGTCCAAGTCGAAGCGGCATGACTGAGGCCGGTCGATAACGATAGCGCCAGCAGCGCAGACAGAAGTATCCTACCCATTGTTTCCTCCAGTGTTGTCCGGTCACTTCACGCGGCAATGAGCAACGACGTTCTCCGAGCTATCGAGCGCCGCTTCTCTCGAAAAGGTTGCTAACCAGGATCGCCAGGATCAGTACGACGCCGATCAGCATGATCGTGCCGTCGCCTTTGACGCCGGCGAGCGATAGACCATTCTTCAGCGCCTGGATCAGGCAGAGCCCGATGACCGTACCGAGAACGGTGCCCCGCCCGCCAAAGATCGATGTGCCACCAAGGACGACCGCCGTGATGGCGTCGAGTTCGATGCCGGTGCCCATGTCCGAGCGAGTCGTCGAGACGCGCGACACGAAAATCACCGCCGCCACCGCGGCGGTGAAACCGGACGCAGTGTAAAGGGCGAGCTTCGTCCCCTCGACGGAGAGACCGGAAAACCGTGCCGCAACCTCGTTGAAGCCGATGACATACACGGTTCGGCCGCAGCGCGTGTAGGTAAGGGCGATGGAGGCCGTGATCGCAGCCAGAAGCAGGATCCAAAGCTGTGTCGGCACGCCGAGAACTTGTCCCTGACCCAGCACGTAGAACCATTCGGGGTAGCCGCGCACCGAACGCGCCTGGCTGATGCCCTCTGCCAGACCGCGATAGAGCGCCAGCGTTGCCAGCGTCGCGATCAGCGGCGGCACCTTGAAGCGCGTGATAATGATCCCGTTGACCAGGCCGGCGACAGTGCCGACAGCGATCGCTGCGACGGCGGTCAAGGGCAAAGACAGGCCGACGTTGTGCCAGAACACACCCGTCAGGATCGCCGAGAGGCCAAGGATTGAGCCGACCGAGAGATCGATACCGCCTGTCGCGATGATGAAGGTCATGGTGATCGCGATCAGACCTGTCTCGGTCATCAGACGGCCCTGGTTCAGCAGGTTCTGCACCGTAAAGAACTTGTCCGACTGAAAGGACAGGACGACCAGCACCAGCGCCAGCAGCAGCGTCAGCAAGGTCTCGTGACGAATGAAGGAACGCAGCGTCATCGCCGCCCTCTCTGACTAAGCGTTACGCCGGCGACGCAGCATGTCGGCCAGCACGGTCGCCAGGATGAGCGAACCGATGACCGCGCGCAGCCAATAAGCCGAGACATTGGTGAAGATCAGCGCCGATCCGATCGTCGCGAAGAGGATCGCCGCCAGTGTGGAGCCGACGACCGTTCCGCTGCCTCCCAGGATCGAGGCGCCTCCGATGACCGCAGCCGTGATGATGGTCAGTTCCAGGTTTGGCGGCACGGTGGATTGGATCACCTGAAGCTGTGTGGCGAAGAGGATCGTCGCGAGCCCTGCAAAGAAGCCATGGATGATGAACACTGCCACGGTGCGCCGTTCGGCCGGTATGCCACTGGCCATTGCGGCCTCGGGATTCCCGCCGAGCGCATAGAGCGATCGCCCGAAGGCGAAATAACGCATCCAAGCTGCGGCAGCGAGCGTCAGCAACAACATCGCGACCAGCGGCACGGGAATGCCAAGAAGTCTCTTCTGCGCGATCAGGAACTCGGGCGGCAGGTTGGATATCCAGGTTCCGCCGGTGACGCTGATGAGACCGCCACGCAGGATGGACAACGCCCCCAGCGTCACCACGATCGAGGGGATCTTGGCGTAGGCGACGAGCACGCCGATGACCGCGTTGATCGCCATGCCGACCAGCACGGGGACGAACCACGCCACCCAGACCGGATAGCCGGCGACCGCGAGCGTCCCCGAGATCGTCGCCAGCACGCCGATCAGCGCGCCGACGGAAACATCGATGTTGCCGGTGATGATGACCATCGACATGCCGATCGCGGCCACCGCGATATAGGCGTTGCCGGCGAAAATCGAGGTCAGGTTGTTGGCGCTGATGAAGCGCGGATTGATCAATGTGACGACCACGAACAGAGCGATGATCGCAGCGAACACCACGACCTCCTGTCCATAGTCCGACATCAGGCGTTTCAGGCCGCCGAGGCGCGGCTTTCGCTGCGGACGGGCAGACGACAGCTCAACTCCGGTCACGGCCATCACGCTGCCTCCGCCGGTTTCCGTGCCGTCATCGCAGCCCCGACGCGCTCAGGTGTCGCCTCGACGCGGTCGAGCACATCCGTGATCCTTCCGTCGCTCATCACCAGCACCCGGTCGCTCATGCCGAGCACTTCAGGCAGTTCGCTGGAGATCATCAGAATGGCCACGCCCTGCTTGACGAGCTCGCCCATGACCGAATGGATCTCCGACTTCGCCCCGACGTCGACGCCGCGGGTCGGCTCATCGAGAATGAGGATACGCGGGTTCGTCTGCAGCCATTTGGCAATCACGACTTTCTGCTGGTTGCCGCCAGAAAGCTGCCCAACGGGCTGGTCGATCGTCCGACAGCGAATGCCGAGGCGTTTGACCGCGGCCATGGCACGAGAGGCCTCTTCACGCGCCTTAAGGAAGATGCCGCTCGATACCTCCTCGAGAGTCGCCATGGTCACATTCTTGCGCACCGCCATCGGCTTGACCAATCCCTGCAAACCGCGATCCTCTGGCACATAGGCGATGCCGAGATCGCGCGCCTGTACTGGCGATCCGATCGACACCGGCCTGCCGTCAAGCAGGATCTCCCCCGACGCCGCCGGCGTCATGCCGAAAAGCGTGAGCGCCAGCTCCGTCCGGCCCGAACCGACAAGGCCGGCCACGCCGAGAATCTCGCCCTTGCGCAGCGCGAACGAGATGTCGCGGACATGCCGGCCATGATTGAGGTCCTTCACTTCCAGCACCGTTTCGCCGATGGAGACGTCGAGCTTGGGGAACAGACTCTCGATCGAACGGCCAACCATGAGCGAAACCAGCCCGGCTTCGTCGACATCGCCGATATCCCTGGTCGCCACGAAAGCTCCGTCGCGCAGCACCGTGACACGGTCGGCCAAGGCAAAGATCTCGGACATGCGATGGCTCACGTAAATGATGCCGACACCGCGAGCACGCAACTGGCGTACGATATCCATGAGCCGGCGCACATCGGCCTCGACGAGGGAAGCCGTCGGCTCGTCCATGATCAGCACGCGCGCGTTCTTCGACAGCGCCTTGGCGATCTCCACGCGCTGGCGCTGAGCGACCGAAAGCGATAGCACCTTGGCATCGACATCGAGATCGTGGGTGTCGAGTGAATCGAGCAGCTCACGCGTGCGCGAACGCACCTCGGCCCAATCGATGATGCCGATCGACGTGCGGGGGTAGTTGCCGAGAAATACGTTTTCGGCCACCGAAAGCTCGGGAAAAAGCAGCAGCTCCTGATAGACGGTCGCGATACCCGCGGCCGTCGCGTCGCGGGGCGAAGCGAACTTCACGCTCTTGCCGTCGATGATCATCGTGCCGGTATCGGGCGTGTAGAGGCCCGACAGAATCTTGATCAGCGTCGACTTGCCCGCGCCGTTTTCGCCGAGCAGCGCATGCACCTCGCCCGGGCGCACGTCGAAACCGACATCCCTGAGCACCTTCACGCCGGCGAAGGCCTTGGAGATGCCACTCAATGTCACAAAGGCGGGCGTGTCGGCCATTCCGCTTACTCCAGTCCCGCAGCGCGGCGCGCCCTTGCCCGCGCCGCGCTCGCGAGCTCACGCCACCGATCGCGATAGGCCTCGAGCCCGGCGACGCCGCTCGCGACGACAGCCACCGTCTCGTCCTTGAACGGAAACAAACCTCGCGCCTTGAAGGCGAGTGCAGCAGCACCCGTGGCGGATCCCTCGCTCATGGTGCTGCGGACCACCGCCTGCTCAGGCCGAAGCTGCGCCAGCATGGAGGTGTAGAGGTCGATCTTCGCCAGGCCGCCATCGACCACCACCTTGTTAGTCGAGCGGATCAGGTCGAGCGACAAGTCTGTCATCATCACGACATAGAGCGCGGCGACGGCGGCGCGCTCCTCGCCCGCGACATCGCCGCCGACGATTTCGCCCTTGATCTCCGGAAATGGCCCCCCGGCAGCCCATGATGGCAGCGCGAACACGCCGCGCGCCATCACCGCCTCGACCGCGACGGGGCCAATCGGCTTGGTCCAGCCGCCGCTGAGCAGGTCATATTCGCGCCCGCCCATGAAGCGCAGCGACGGCGCCGGCTCGCCATTGACAGTCACATTGGAGAGCATGTCGCGCTCCTCATCGAGCGCGTTCAGCGGACAATCGAGATTGATGATGATGACCCAGGTTCCGGTCGAGACGATCGTGAAATGTTCGAGCCCGGTCATGCGGTAGTAAGCGAGCGCCGAATTGGAATCATGGACTCCATTGTGCACATCGATGGTCTTCTTCGAGCCGTCGTTGAGACGCACGGTCGTCTGGCCAACGATGGCGCCGGAAGGAACGATTGCAGGGAACCTGGAGCGCCATCCCAGACGGTCGACCAGCGAGCTGTAATCGCGCTTCAGCGGCGCCCAGAGCTGATTATGCGCGCCGAGATAGGAATACTCGGAGACATGCCGGCCTGTGAATCGCCAGACCCAGTATTGCGGGTAGCACAGGATGGACTCGGTTTCGGCGAAGGCCTGCGGCTCCTCTTCCGCGAGCCAGAAGATGTGGCGTGCGATGCAAAACCCCAACGGCAGATGCGGCGTGTAGGTTTCGGAAAAGGCGGGCAGGCTCGGAGCGACCTTTGCGGCGATCGCGTCGGGAATCTCCTGCTCGTAATCGAGAATTGGATGCAGCAATCCTGTGTCCCCGCGCACCAGCGCGAAGGTGCAGCCGTGAGCAGAGATCATGAGCCCGGTCACGTCGTGCCTAGCCACCACATCTGACAACTCCTGGCTCATCCAGTGGAAGAGATGCTGCTCGTCCAGCACCGCCCTCCCCTTGTGGGAGCCCCAAACCGGCCTGCTGCGCCGCTCGTCCAGAACGGCGCCGTCCTCCGAAAAGACAAACAGCTTGGAATTTGTCTTCCCGAGATCGAAAACGGCAAGCGGACCGCTTTGCGATGCAGGTGTCGTCACGGCCGGTGTTCCGCTTTGACGAGCGCGTGCTTCCGACGTGCCGTTTCCAGGCCGACGTCGATGAAACGCCGCGCATGCGTGGCAAGATCCCTGTTGTCGGACCAGAGGTTGCGCCAGATCGCCGTCTTGCGCGACAGGTTCTGATCCACGATCTCCGAGGAGAAGGATTCGAAGGTGATGTCCTTCGAATAGCCGATGTCGATGAGGGCATCGAACACCGACGGCCAGTCAATGCTGCCGGTCCCGAGATAGCCACGATGGCTTTCTCCAATGTGGACATAGCCGATCTTGTCCCGGGCATGCCGTATCGCGAGCGCCACATCGGCCTCCTCGATATTCATGTGGAAGGTGTCAAGATGAAGGAAGATGTTGTCCGAACCCGAGGTCTCAATATAGGCGAGGCCCTGGGCCGCGGTGTTGAGCAGATTGCATTCGAATCGATTGACCAACTCCACGTTCAGCGAAACGCCGGCCCGCTTGGCTCGTTCCGCGACGGCCGCGAGCGTATGTGCGCTGCGATTCCATCCGTCCGTTGTCGGCACGTCGGTCTGCAGGCCGTGACTTGTCTGCAGGATACCGGCAAGCGTCCCGCCGCCGATATCCCGCGTCAGCGCGACCATCCGATCGAGAATGGCGACGCCGCGCGCGGCCACATCCTTATCCGCACTGGAAATGTCACCGTCCGCCGGCAACCCGATGCTGGTCGCGACGCCAAGTCCGAGCGACGCGATCCGCTTGGCCAGCCGATCGATGTCGACGTTGGCCGGATCGAGATAGGAGAATTCGATCAGGTCGAAACCCGCCTCTTTGGTGTTCTCCAGCGTGCGATCCAGCGCGGCCTGATCCGAGCTGGCCGACCAGACGAAGGAATGAATGCCCACATGAGCCATGGTGCTGCTTCCCGTTGAGGTCAGAACGCCCGGCCGCCGTGGCACGGCCGGGCTCGTCGAGGCGCGTTAGCGGGCTGCGGTCCAGCCCTTGTAGTCCTTGAGGTTTTCGGCCGTGATCAGCTTCGGATCGAGCAGAACGGTTGGCTCGGCCGGCTTCTTGCCGGCAAGGACCTCCGCCGCCATGTTGAGCGACTGTCCGGCCATGACATACGGATCCTGCGAGGCCGATGCCTTGATCAGCGACTTGCCGCTGGCGAACTCCTTCTCGATATCGGGCGCGCCGTCGACCGCCGTGATGATGAACTCCTTGCGGTTTAGCTGGCGAGCGGCAAGCTGCGCGCCGATCGCCGTCGGATCGTTGATGGCGAAGACCGCATCGATCTTGTCGAAGCGGGTCAGCAGAGCTTGAAACACCTTCAGACCACCGTCACGCGAGCCTTCCGCGTTCTGGTCGTCCGACAGGATCTTGATGTCGGGATACTTGGTCAGCAACTTCTTGCAGCCCTGGACGCGGTCCAGAATGGACGACGACGCCGGGCCGTTGATGATGATGTAGTTGCCCTTGCCGCCCGTTCGGTCGACCAGATACTGGCAGGCCTCCTCGCCCGCCTTGACGTTGTTGGTCATCACCGTGACGTCGGCGCCGGGCGCCGACACATCGAATGCAGCGACGACAATTCCGGCCGCCTGCGCCTTCTTCACCGCCGGCGCAATCGCCTTCGCATCGACGGCGTTCAACATGATCACATCGACACCAGCAGCGATGAAGCTGTCGACCTGCGAGACCTGCTTGTTGAGGTCATAGTCGGCGGACACGGACGTGACCTGGACCTTCGGATTGATCTTCTTGGCGGCGTCCTCGATGCCCTTGATAGTCGCGACGAAGAACGGATTGCCGAGCAAGCCGACCGAGATGCCGACCTTATTGAGCTCCTTGGCGGATGCCGGAGCAAGCGCGATCGACGCCAGGGCGGTGGCGCAGAGCAGTCTGGTGACGAACTTCATTTGGTTTCCTCCGATGGTGCCGCACCTGTCGCGGTGCGTTGTGTAAAGCCTGACGAGTGTCGCTTCGCGGAGTTGGCCGAGAACGCAACGAACTTGCTAAGCGGGACACGAGAGGCCGGCGCATTGAGGTCGATCATGTCCGTGCTCCCGCTGCCTGGAGCCGATAGCGGTCGAGAGCAACCGCGACGATGATGACCAATCCCTTGATGATGTACTGCCAGATGTCGGAGATCCCGGCGAGGATGAGGCCGTTGGACAGCACGGCAATGATCAGGCCGCCGACCAGCGTGCCCCAGATCGAGCCGACGCCACCGACAAAGCTGGTGCCGCCGAGAATCACCGCGGCGATGGCGTCGAGTTCGTAGGACTGGCCGAGTTGAAGCCCGTTGGCGGCATAGAGCCGGGCTGCCGACAATGCGCCACCGAGGCCTGCCAGCAGGCCGGAGACGCCATAGACGAAGAGCAGCACCAACGGCACCTTGATGCCAGTGAGTCGCGCGGCTTCGGCGTTGCCGCCCACTGCATAGATCCAGGTTCCGAGCACGGTGCGCGTGAGCACGAGCCACGAGATGACAACAACCGCGAGCGCTATGATGACGAGCCAGGGGATGCCGAGGAAAACTCCGTTACCCAGGACATCGAAAGGCAGAGAGGCATTGAAGACAGTGGTGTCGTTGCCGAGCAGGCGCGCAATGCCGCGCACGGCCGTGAGCGAGCCCAAGGTGACGATGAAGGGCGGCAGCTTGACATAGGCGACGAGGAGCCCGTTGACGAGACCGAAGCAGAGGCCGACCAGGATGGCAGCCGGCACGCCGAGCAGGCCGATATCAGGCATCAGTGAGACGATGACGGCGACCATGGCCGAGGCCGCCAGCACGGATCCGACCGACAGATCGATGCCGCCGGTGAGGATGACAAAAGTCATGCCGGCCGCCAGGACGATGTTGATCGACGACTGCTGCATAACGATCAGCAAGTTGGTATCTGTCATGAAGCGCGGATTGACCAGCTGAAAGCCGACAGCCAACAACACCAGGATCGGCAGCATGCCCAAGGCGGCAAAAGCCGTCTGGAAGCGCATCTGTCGCAGAGCCGCCGCCCGAGCGGTCGATGTTGTCGCTTTATTGCTCATGTTCCCGATGCTCCGGTCGCGAGCTCCATGATCGCTTCCTGACTGATCGGCTTGCCCTCGTAGGCAGCCACCTCGCCGACGATCGCGCCGTCACGCATCACCAGCGCCCGGTCGGCGACGCCGATGACTTCAGGCAGCTCGCTGGAGATCATCAGGATCGCGATACCGTTCTTGGCGAGGTCATCGATGATCCGGTAGATCTCGGACTTGGCGCCGACATCGACACCGCGGGTCGGCTCGTCCAGGATGACGACCTTCGGCTTCGTTTCAAGCAGGCGGGCGAGAAGCACCTTCTGCTGGTTGCCGCCGGACAGCGAGCCGACATTCACCTTGGTCGACTTGGTGCGGATGGACAGATCCGATACCGCCTGCCCGGCCCGTCTGTCCCCGATCGCATAGTCGCGCCAGCCGAAACGGCTCGCGTCGCGCGACAGCACACCCATGTTGACGTTGTCCGCGACCGACATGTCGAGGAAGACGCCGAGCTCCTTGCGGTCTTCGGTCAGATAGGTGATCCCAGCGTTCAGCGCCGCTGCGGGCGAGGAAATGTCGACCGGCTTGCCGTCGAGTTGCAATGAACCCGCCGTTTTGCGATCGGCGCCAAAGATCAGCCGCGCCAGTTCCGTGCGTCCCGAGCCGACAAGTCCCGACAGCGCGAGAACCTCGCCTTCGTGCAAATCGAAGGAACAGTCCCGCACCAGCACGCCGTCGCATATGCCTCGCACCGCCAGAGCGACCGGGCGGCGCACGCCCGGCGGGCGATGATCCTTCTTGTAGAAAGCCGATAGGTCGCGCCCGACCATCATCGACACCAGACGCGAGGCGCTGAGCTCGCTGCGCTCCAGCGTGCCGACAAAACCGCCATCGCGGAGCACACTGACGCGGTCAGCAAGTTCGTATACCTCCTCCATCCGGTGACTGATATAGATGATGGCGATGCCTTGCGCCTTCAGGCCGGCAATGACCTCGAACAGACGGTCGGTTTCGCGCGACGTGAGAGATGTGGTCGGCTCATCGAGCACGATGATCCGCGCATCGGTCGACAACGCGCGCGCGATCTCGACCAACTGCCGCTCGCCGAGTGACAACCGCGCTACCTTGGTACGCGGCGAAAACGAGACACCGAGGCGATCGAGGATCGTTTCGGCGCGCGCCGTGATCTTGCCGACATCCACGATGCCGAACCGCCGGGGCTCGTTGCCGAGGAAAATGTTCTGCGCGACCGTCAGGTTGGGCGCTAGCGACAGCTCCTGATAGATCACGGCGATGCCATTCGCCCGCGCCTTGATCGGATCTCCGGTCGCAACCGGCTTTCCGTCGATCAGGATCTCGCCGCCCGAATCCGGCCGATAGGCCCCCGACAGCACCTTCATCAAGGTCGACTTGCCCGCGCCGTTCTCACCCATCAGAGCATGCAGCTCGCCGGGAAATGCGGTCAGGGAAACGTTCTTGAGCGCCTGCACCGGGCCGAACGTCTTGCTGATATCGCGCATGTCCAGCATGGGCTTGGATGTCGGCTTGGCGCTGGGCATGTCAGCCATCCTGTCCCGTCGCCCGCGCGATGCGTACGTTCACTCCGGCATTTTCCAGCATGCGGGCGGCGGCGTCGCTCAGCGCCTCATCCGTGATCACGGTGCCGACGCGTGAAAGCGGTAACGAGACATTGCGCGCATGGATCGAGAATTTCCGGCTGTCGGCCAGCACGATGATCTGGTCTGCGTTCTGGCTCAGCTCGATGATCGAACGCACCATCAGCGGGTGCGACTCCAGCAGGCCCTCGGCCGCGATGCCCTGGGCACCGACGAAGTATTTCGACGCATAGAACTGCGGTGCATGGTGCGGCGAATAGATCACCCGCGGCTCGCGGTGCAGATCGCCCCCCGCCACTGTCAGGCTGCAGCACCCGTGGTCGCCGAGATAGCCGGCCAACGGCATCGAATTGGTGAAGAGGCGGATATTGCGGTCGGCGAGCTTCACGCCGAGGTGGAAGCAGGTCGAGCCACCATTGACAATGACAGCTTCGCCGTCCTGCACCATCGTGGCCGCGAGTTCGGCGATCTGCAGTTTGGCTTCCACCGCCAGGTCGCGGTTCTCGTCATAGGGGCGCGCGAAAGCGGTGCCCGCCTTCGACGCCACGTCAAGCGCCGAAACGCCGCCGTAGACCTTCCGCGCGTTGCCCAGTTCATCGATCTTGTCGATATCGCGCCGGACAGTCGCCGCTGAAACGCCGAGGCGCTCCTGCAATTCGCGCACTGACGCGAACGGGCGATCGCGCAGCAATTCCACGATCAGCCGCTGGCGGACCAAATCGTTCAATGAATTTCCTCCGGGCACCGCGCTTCAGCGTCTTGATCTAACTTACGCACCATCGCGCAGAACGCAAGCAATTTTGATCGAGGACAATCATGACGCGCCGCAATACGATTGGATTGCGTCTCTCGGTGATTGACTTTTATCGTTGGTTGCCCTGAATGGATCTCGTCCATCGTCCGTGCCGCACAGGAGAATTCCATGTCAGACACACACGCTGCAGCCCGGCTCGCGAACCTTTGGGACGACGCCAAGGCGGCGGCGATGAGCGAGCCCGAGCGGCTCGTGTACCGTTCCAACATCCTCGGCTCCGACAAACGCGTGACCAATTACGGAGGCGGCAACACTTCATCCAAGATCTGGCAGAGGGATCCGCTGACCGGCGAGCAAGTCGAAATTCTGTGGGTGAAAGGCTCCGGCGGCGACAGCGCCACGATCAAACTCGAGGGCTTCGCCACCCTGTACATGGACCGGCTGCGCGCGCTGAAACGTCTCTACCGAGGACTCGAGCACGAGGACGAGATGGTCGCCTATCTGCCGCACTGTACCTTCGATCTCAATCCCCGGGCGGCTTCTATCGACACGCCTTTGCACGCCTTCGTGCCAAAGCCCTTCGTCGACCACATGCATCCGGACGCGATCATCGCCATCGCGGCAGCGAAGGACTCCAGGATGCTCACGCAGCAGATCTTCGGCAACCGGATCGGCTGGCTGCCGTGGAAACGGCCAGGCTTCGAGCTTGGCCTCTGGCTCGAAAAATTCTGTCGAGACAACCCCGACGCCAACGGCGTCGTGCTGGAAAGTCACGGGCTCTTCACCTGGGGCGATACGCCGAAGCAGTGCTACGAGACGACCATTGCGACAATCAACCGAGCTATCCAGTGGTTCGAAGACGAAACCGGGCACAAGGCGGCCTTTGGCGGAGCGGCGGTCACATCGCTGCCCGCAGACCGGCGGCGTGAAATCGCCGCGAGATTGATGCCGAAGATTCGCGGCATGATATCGGGCGGAAGCTACAAGATCGGCCATTTCGACGATTCCGATGCTGTTCTGGAGTTCGTCAACTCCAACAACCTGCGGCCGCTGGCAGCCCTCGGTACGTCGTGCCCCGATCATTTCCTGCGCACAAAGATTCGACCGCTGGTGATCGAGTTCGACCCGGCCAAACCCGATGTCGACACTGTGCTTGCCCACCTCTCCAATTCGGTCGCCGTCTATCGCGCGGACTACCAGGCCTATTACGACAGGTGCAAACGCGCGGCTTCGCCGGCCATACGCGACCCAAACCCGGTGGTTTATCTGATGCCCGGAATCGGCATGTTCACTTTCGCCGCCGACAAGGCGACGGCGCGCATTTCCAGCGAATTCTACGTGAACGCGATCAATGTCATGCGCGGCGCCTCGGCCGTCTCCTCCTATGTCGGTCTGCCCGACCAGGAAGCTTTCGACATCGAATACTGGTCGCTCGAGGAAGCCAAGTTGCAGCGCATGCCGAAGCCGAAATCGCTGGCAGGACGCATCGCGCTCGTCACCGGCGGCGCCGGCGGTATCGGCAGGGCGACCGCCACGCGGCTGCTGCGCGAAGGCGCCTGCGTTATGATCGCGGACATCGACGAGGCCTCGCTCGCGGAGGCCAACGAAGAACTCGGCGCCGCCTATGGCAAGGATTGCGTGCGGCCGGTGAAGCTCGATGTCACCGAGGAAAGCGACGTCGCCGCTGCCTTCATCACCAGTGTTGTAGAGTTCGGCGGTATCGACATCGTGGTGTCCAATGCCGGCATCTCATCGTCCGCATCCATCGTGGACACCAAGCTTTCCATGTGGAACCGCAACCACGATATCCTAACGAAAGGCTATTTTCTGGTCTCGCGCGAAGCGTTCCGCTATTTCATACAGCAGCAGATCGGCGGCAATATCGTCTTCATCGCATCGAAAAACGGGCTCGCCGCCTCGCCCAATGCCGCCGCCTATTGTACGGCGAAGGCAGCCGAAATTCACCTCGCCCGCTGCCTGGCGCTCGAAGGCGCGGAGCATCAGATCCGAGTGAACACGGTAAATCCGGACGCAGTGCTGCGCGGCTCCAAGATATGGACCGGCGAATGGCGAGAGCAGCGTGCTGCCGCCTATTCGATGCACCCGGACGAGCTGGAAGAGCACTATCGCAAGCGGTCAATGCTCAAGCGCTCGGTGTTCCCGGAAGACATCGCGGAGGCCGTCTATTTCCTGGCTTCGGACATGTCGGCCAAATCGACGGGCAACATTATCAATGTCGACGCCGGCAACGCCCAGAGTTTCACGCGCTGACCGGTCACTCGCTGTCGCTCGCCATGCTCCGTCTGCATGCTCCAGACAAAAAGATGCCGTGCCCGAAGGACACGGCAAGTTTCAGGGAGGGTGAACCGGCACACTTCCGATGCATGCGTACGATCCCGATCGTCGGCAAGGCGCGATCTGAAAATCAGCAGCCGCGCATTGTATCGGTCACCATTTCAATGCGGCCGTGCGCACGGGATGATCCCAGAGCGCAATGGTCTCGCTATCGAGCAGGCTCACGGTCAGCGAGCATCCGGCCATATCGAGCGAAGTGACGTAGCTGCCGACCAACGAGCGTGCGATGCGCAGGCCGCGCGCCTCCAGCATGCGGCGCGCCGCGTCGTACATCAGATAAAGCTCGATTGTCGGCGTCCCGCCAAATCCGTTAACGAGCAGGAGGGCCTCAGCCTCGTCGCGCACGTCGAGATCCTGAACGATGGCTGTGGTCACCTCGTCCGCGATCGCGTCGGCACGCGCCAGCTTGACGCGCCGACGTCCCGGTTCACCGTGAATACCGACCCCGATCTCTATCTCGTCCTCGCCAAGCGAAAACGTCGGCGTGCCCGCGGCCGGCACCGTGCAGCTCGTCAGTGCCACGCCCATCGAACGGGTTCGCGCATTGACGCGCTCGCCGAGTGCGACGCAACCCTCGAGGTCGAGACCCTTCTCGGCGGCGGCGCCCACGATCTTCTCGACGACCAGCGTGCCGGCGACGCCACGGCGCCCGATGCTGTGCGTGGAGTTCTCGACCGCGACGTCGTCATCCGTCACGATGGTGGCGACGCGGCCCTCGGCGATCTCGGCCGCCATCTCGAAGTTCATGCGATCGCCCGCATAGTTCTTCACGATGAACAGCACGCCGGCATCGCCTGCAACGGCCTGCGCGGCCTCGACGATCTGGTCGGGCGTCGGCGAGGTGAACACCTGGCCCGGACAGGCCGCATCCAGCATGCCGTAGCCGACGAAGCCCGCATGCAGCGGTTCGTGTCCGCTGCCGCCGCCCGAGACCAGCGCGACCTTCCGCGGATTGAGCTCGCGGCGTCGGATGAATTTCCGCTCCGCGCCGAGCGCGACGAGATCGGCATGCGCCGCCGCGAACCCATCGAGGCTTTCTGCAAGCACGCTTTCGACCGAATTGAAGAATTTTTTCACTCTTTCCTCCCCTCTCCGTCTCTCTGCACCCCGCGGCTATTTTTCCCGCATGATGGCAACGAGCCGCCGCGCGAACTCCTGCAGCAGCGCATCCAGCTCGGCGTTGCGCTTGGAACTGCCGAGATCCGGCAAATGCAGCATCAAGGTCCGCTCATGCGAGCCTTCGGTCAGCCGGCCGATCCGGCGCGGATGCGCGCGGGCGTAGGCGCGCAGGAAGGCGGCCTTGGCTTGCGGCGGAAAGTGGCAGACGTCGAAGATCGTGCTGAGATGCTGCACCGGGATCGGCACCGGATAGGCCGGATTACTGATCTGGCTGACGAAGCTGCGGTTCTTGCCCATGGCGTGGGCAAGGCGAAGCCGCATGCCCGACGGGCGGCTCTCCAGCACCTCCTTGAAGATGCGCTTGTAGACCGCAACAGCGCCGGCTTCAGCCGGTTCATCGGTCGCCGTGTCAGCCAAAGCTGCCTCCGCTGCTCAGCCGATCCATGGTCTGCTTGATCTGCGCGAGCGCAGACGTGGTCACGGACAGCTCGCGCATGCCGCAGTTCAACAGCGCAGGCAGGCAGCGCGGGTCGCTCGCCATGTCGCCGCACAGGCTCACGCTGATTCCGGCGCGCCGCCCATGCTCCGCGGTCCGCGCGATCAGTTCGAGCACGGCCGGATGCAGGGGATCCATCAACGGGGCAAGCGCTCCATTGGAACGATCGCAGGCCAGCACATATTGCGCGAGATCGTTCGAGCCGATTGAGAAGAAGGCGGCCTCGAAGCTGTCGACCGCCAGAGCCGCCGCCGGGACCTCAACCATGATTCCCAGCTCCGGAAGCATCGCGGCAATGCCCTCGGCCTGCAAGCGTTGTACCGTGTCGGCGAACAGCTTCCGCCCCGCCTCGAGCTCGTCGGCACAGGTGACCATCGGGAACATGACCTTGAGGTTGCCACGCGCCGCCGCACGCGCCAACGCGCGGAGCTGGACGGTGAAAATCTCGGGTCGCGCCAGGCACAGCCGCAAGCCGCGAACGCCAAGAAAGGGATTGGCCTCGCCGTCGATCGTAAATCCCGGCACCGGCTTGTCGCCGCCGGCATCGAAGGTGCGAATCGTGACCGGGCGCTGCCCGGCCCAGCGCAAGACCGCATCATAGGCTGCGAACTGGGCCTCCTCGTCGGGCAGGCCGCCCCGCTCGGTGAGCAGAAACTCGGTTCGCATCAGCCCGATGCCGTCGGCATATTGCGCATCGGCATGCGCGAGATCGTCGACGTGCTGGATATTGATGAACAGCTTGATCCGCTCGCCACGCCACAAGGCCGTCGGCCGCCGTAGGATCGCGCGGGCGGAGGCCCGGCTCTTGCGATGGATGTCGCGCCGCTTCTCGAACAGGCGAAGCTGCTCGGCATTCGGGTCGAGCTCGAGCGTTGCGCCTTCGCCGTCGAGCAGCGCGGTGGCTCCGAGTTCAGGCACGGCGCCGAGCTGCACCACCATGGGAATGCCGCGCGCACGCGCCAGCATTGCGACGTGGCTGGTCGGACTGCCGCGCAGCAGCGCGAGGCCCCCGCCACCAGACCAGTCGATCTCCAGGAATCGCGACGGCGGCAGGTCATCGGCGCAGACCACGGCGCCGCTCGGAATCGTCAGCGCCTGAGCGCCGCCGCCGCGCAGGATCGTCGTCACACGATCGCGCAGGTCGGCGAGGTCGGAGGAGCGCGCCTTCAGATATTCATCCTCGGCGGAATTGTAGTCGGCGATCTGCGCGTCGAGCGCCGAGCGCCATGCGACGTCGGCAGCATCGCCCTCGCCGATCGCCGCGAATATCCCTTCGATGAAATCCTCGTCCTCGAGCAGTGCGACCTGGAATTCGAGAATCTGCGCGGCCTCGCCGCCGGCCATCGCCGCAAGCTCAGCGATCTGCCCGCTCGCAGCGTCGATGGCCTTGCGAAGTGCGAGCGCTTCCTCGACCAGCGAACCCGCAATCCGCTCCCCGCTCGCATCCGCACCGACGCGGACGAACGGACCATGGGCAAAGCCGATCGAGGCGGTCCTGCCGCGGTAGGCCAGTGCTGCGGCGCCGCCCTGCATGTTACGACACCTCGTCCGGGAAATCGGTTTCGATCAGCTTGACCACTGCCGCAACGGCCGCCTCTGCGTCACTGCCTGCCGCCTTGATCTCGATCGTGCTGCCGTGCGCCGCACGCATCGCCATGATCTTGGCAACGCTCTTGGCATTGATCCATTCGGCCGCGCCTTCGACCCGGACAGAAATCTGGGCTTGGAACTTCTTGGCAAGCTTGGTCAGCTTGACCGCCGGGCGCGCATGCATGCCCACCGCATGCACCAGCCGTACGTTGCCGCTGAAGATCTGTCCGTCCGCTTTATCCAGCATCGTCATATTCCATCATCGCTTCGCCGACGTCTCAGTCGGCAGAGAGTTCCTCGGCCACGGCTTTCACTTGGGCCAGTGTGCTGCCGCCCGCCGCTTCAGTCGCCGCCATCACCGCGCCCTCGACGATCGGCGCGTTGCATACGACAACGTGATCGCGCCGCGCGGGCTCCAGCATTTCGACCGCCATCTCGCTGTTCGTCTCGGCGCCGCCGAGATCGACCAGGATCGCGACACCCTTGGCGGACCAAGCATCATTGATGGCGTCGATGATCGAGGGAACGCTGGTGCCGAGCCCGCCGTCGGGATTGCCGCCGCAGAAGGCGACCCGGACTTCGCTGCCGACCATCTGCCGCACCATGTCGGCGGTACCCTTGGCGATGTCCCGTGAATGCGAGACGATCACGATGCCCACGGTTTCACTCATTGCTTTGCCTCCAGGCTCGCGCAGACCGCCTGCACAAGAACGCAGCTCGACCGCGCACCGGGATCGATATGTCCGACGCTGCGCGCTCCGAGGAACGAGGCTCGCCCCTTGGTCGCCAGCATCGGCGCGGTCCGCTCGACGGCTTCGTTCGCGGTAGCACGAACCCGTTCGATCAGGTCAGGTTGGCCGGCCGCAGTCTTCAGTGTCTCCAGCACCGGGACGAGCACGTCGAGCATGGTCTTCTCGCCGGCGTGCGAGCGGCCGCGCGCGCTGACCGCGTTCACCGCGCTGCCAAAGACGTCAGCGAGATCCTCGGGCAGATGCTTGTTGTGCGAGAGCGCTTCGCCGGCGGCCAGAAACAAGCTGCCATAGAGCGGCCCCGAGGCGCCGCCGACCGTCATCACCAGCGTCTTGCCGATCATTTTCAGCGCCTCGTCGAGCGGCTGCGCGGAGATCGCATCGAGCTTGCCGAGCACGGCCTCGCAGCCACGCTTCATGTTGGTGCCGTGGTCGCCATCGCCGATCGCCTGATCGAGGCTGGTCAGCTCCGGCGCGCTGGCGATGACCTGCTCGGCGGCCACCTTGACCAGCGACTTGAATGTCTCGGCTTGTATCGACATCGCGAACAATCCTTTCAACGGGCCGGCGCAAGAACGCGCTGCCCTGCAGAATCGAAGCAGAGCGGGTGCATCAGATGCAATTCGACCTCCTGACCAGCCTGCAGTGGCTGATGCGGATCCGCAAGCATCACCAATGTCTCACCCTTATAGTCCAGATGGACATGATTCTGCTCGCCGAGGTGCTCGACCCTGTGCACGCGACCAACCATCTGCCCGCCATTGCGCGCGCCGATCCGCAGGTGCTCGGTGCGGATGCCGACCGTCTCGGTTCCAGGCGGGATCGCGACGTCGGACAAGAGGCGCGCGGGCAGGAAGTTGATCTGAGGCGTGCCGAGACGCGAGGCGACATAGCTCGACGAGGGGCTTTCATAAATCTCCCGCGGCGTGCCGCACTGAAGCAACTGGCCATCCCTGATCACACCGATTCGGGACGCCATCGTCATGGCCTCGACCTGGTCGTGGGTCACGTAGAGAATGGTGGCGCCGAGCTCGAGCTGGATCCGCTTGAGCTCGAGACGAAGCTCGGAGCGAAGCTTGGCGTCCAGCGACGACAGCGGCTCGTCCATCAGATAGATCGAGGGATCGCGCACGAGCGCACGGCCGATCGCGACGCGCTGCATCTCGCCACCGGAGAGGCGGGTTGCGCGGTTGTTCAGCTTGCTTGCGATATGCAGCAGCTCCGCCGTCCGCTCGATGCGCTTGCGAATGACGGGTTCCGGCACGCGCCGTGCGGGCGAGCGCAGCGGAAACGCCAGATTGTCGTAGACCGTCAGATGCGGGTAGAGCGAATATTGCTGGAACACGAACGCGATGTCGCGCGATCCCGGCGGGTCACGGGTGACGTCGCGCCCGTCGATTATGATCGAGCCGCCGTCCGGTCTCTCCAGCCCCGTGATCAGCCGCAGCGTTGTGGTCTTGCCCGCGCCGCTCGGTCCGAGCAACACCAGGAACTCGCCGTCGTTTACCGTCAGCGAGAGCTCGCGCACAGCCTCCACCGCGCCGAAGCGCTTGGTGATGTTGCGTAAGGCGACGTCAGCCACGATGCACACTCCCGTCATTGGCGGTCCGGATCGCAAGGCCACTTCCGACATCGAACAGCACCAGCCTCTCCGAGCTGAACGCGAGCCCCACCGTCTCGCCGATCCGCACCGATGCGCTGGCGGGCAGCCGCGCCGCGACGCGGCCGTGGGCGGTATCGACGGTGACGATCTGCGTGGTGCCGAGATACTCCGCGCCGAACACCTCGCCGCGGACGGCAGCCGCGTCGCTGAAGCGGATGTGCTCCGGGCGAACCCCGAGCGCCAGTGGCGCGGGCGCGCAATCCTGCCGAATTTCCGGCACCGCAACGCGCGCATCATGGAAGGCGATGGTCCGGTCGCCGGACTTGAGGCCGCCCTCGAAGCGCAGGAAGTTCATCGCCGGCGAGCCGATGAAGTCGGCGACGAACATGCTCGCAGGCCGGTCGTAGATCTCCTGTGGTGAACCGATCTGCTCGACACATCCCTTGTTCATGACGGCGATTTGATCGGCCATCGACATCGCCTCGAGCTGGTCGTGCGTGACATAGACCGTGGTGGCGCCGATCCGCTCGTGCAAATCGCGCAGTTCGCCGCACATCAGATGGCGAAACTCGGCATCGAGCGCGCCGAGCGGCTCGTCCATCAGAAACGCTTTCGGCCGCCGCACCATGGCGCGGCCGAGCGCGACCCGCTGGCGGTCACCGCCCGAGAGCTTCGATGTCTTGCTCGACAGCAGATGCTCGATCCGCAGCAATCGCGCCGTGTCCTGCACCCGCGCGGAGATCTCTCGCTTCGCCATGCCCTGGCACTTCAGGGGAAACGCAATGTTCGCCGCGACGTTCATATGCGGATAGAGCGCGAACAACTGGAACACGAAGGCGATGTCGCGGGCGGCGGCACGGCGGAACGTCACGTCCTCACCATCGAGCAGAATCCTGCCCTCGGTCGGCAGCTCGAGACCCGCAATCATGCGCAGCGTAGTGGTCTTGCCGCAGCCGGACGGGCCGAGCATGGCAAAGAAGGCGCCGTCATCGATCGTGAAGTTCGAGCCGTGCACGGCCGTGAACTGATCGAACGACTTGCGCAGGTTTTCGACGCGGATTTGTGCCATGTCAGCCTCTACTCCGGAAAATGGCTGACGATGACATAGCCGACCGTGCCGGCGAGGATCGTCACGAAGGAATAGCTGTAGAGATCCATGGACAGCGGCTGCACCAGCATGATGATGCCGCCTCCGATCAGGGTCATCGTCGCGGTCTCCCAGGGCCCGCGACGGAGCCAGCGGGACATTCCGCTCTTGGCAATGGCAGAACCGCTCATTTGCGCACAGCTCCGAAGGTGATGCCGCGCAGCAAATGCTTGCGGAGCAGCACCGTGAACAGGACGATCGGCACGACGAACAGCGTGGTCGCAGCGGCAACCGCCGGCCAGTCCTGTCCGCCCTCACCGATAATGAAGGGAATGAAGGGCGGCATGGTCTGCGCCTCGCCGCTGGTCAGCAGAACCGCGAAGGCGTATTCGTTCCACGAGAAGATCAGGCAGAAGATCGCGGTGGCGGCGATCCCCGTGACCGCCTGCGGCAACACCACCTTGCGCAGCGCCTGCAGCCGCGTGTAGCCGTCGACCAGGGCAGCTTCCTCATACTCGCGCGGGATCTCGTCGATGAACCCCTTGAGCAGCCAGACCGCGAGCGAGACGTTCACTGCGGTGTAGAGCAGGATCATACCGAGCCTGGTGTCGGTCAGATTGAGCTGCCGGTACATCAGATAGATCGGGATCGCGACGGCGACCGGAGGCATCATCCGCGTTGACAGGATGAAGAACAGGAGATCATCCGCCAAGGGAATGCGGAAACGCGAGAAGGCGTAGGCCGCGAGCGTGCCGAGGAAGACCGCGAGGAACGTCGAGCCGAAGCCGATGATCAGCGAGTTGACGAAGCGCGGCACGACCTTGGACGGTCCTGCGATCACCATGTCGCGCTGGCGCACCAGCTTGTCATACCAGGTCTCCGGCGGCGGCAGCTTGGCGATGAAATCCGGCGTCTGGCGGGTGCGCACGGTGAACAGGTTGACATAGCCTTCCAGCGTCGGCTCGAAGATCACCTTGGGCGGATAGGCGATGGCGTCGCTCTGCGACTTGAACGCGGTGGCGACGATCCAGAGCAGCGGCAGGATCGTGATCACGGCGTAGAGGATGACGAGGCCGCCGGCCACGGCCTTCGAACGGGGCGATGCCTCGACGATGGAATGCGCGGTGGATGTGGCGACGGTCATCGTTGCTTCACCTTGTTGAGCGCTTTGACGTAGATGTTGGCGGCACCGAACACGGTGACGAACAGGATGATGGCGAGCGCGGACGAATAGCCAGTGCGCCATTTCTCGAAGGCGGCGCGCTTCAGCGTGATCGAGACGAGCTCCGTCGTCGACCCCGGTCCGCCGGAGGTCAGGAGGTTGACCATGTCGAACATCTTGAAGTTCTCGATCGCGCGGAACAGCACCGCCAGCATCAGGAACGGGACCGTCATCGGCAGCGTGATCGACCAGAACTGCCGCCAGGCTGAGGCGCGATCGACTTCGGCCGCCTCATAGATGTAATCGGGAATGGAGCGAAGCCCGGCGAGGCAGATCAGCATGACGTAGGGGGCCCACATCCAGGTGTCGACCAGGACGATGGTCCAGGGTGCAAGCGAGACCTGACCGGTCATGCTGAACGCGCTCGGCGGCACGCCTGTGAACAGGCTGATCAGATAATTGAACGGCCCGATCTGCGGCTGCAGCAGCAGGGTCCAGAAGTTGCCGACCACCGCCGGCGACAGCATCATCGGCAACAGGAGGATGGTGGTCCAGAAGCTGTGGCCGCGGAACTGGCGGTTGATCAGCAGCGCGAGGCCGAATCCGATGATCACCTCCAACGTGACCGACCAGATCACGAACTGCGCCGTGGTCTGCAATCGGAGCCAGACGTCTTCGTCGCCGAGAATGTCGGTGAAATTGTCGAGGCCGACGAAGCGCAGTGGCAGATAGGACATGCTGAGATTGAGACTGGTGAAGGACAGCCGGATCATCCACACCAGCGGAAAGATGTTGATCGCCAGCAAGAGCGCGATCGTCGGTGCCACGAACAACCAGGCGATGGCGCGGTCCGACAGGCCGCGCACGCGGCGCGTGGTCCGAGACCTCGCAGGCTCGCCCATGCCGGCGACCGTGGCATCATCAGGTTGAGAGATCGTGGTCATCTTGTCCATCTGCGGGCTGGGGCGGTTTCCCCGAGACACTCCGCTCGGGGAAACCCGGTTCGCTTGATACGGCTCGTCTATTGTGATGCGACCTGCTTGCCCTGCTCCTTGAAGACCTTGGTCCAGTCCTTGACCAGCAGATCGAGGGCCTGCTGCGCCGTGCCCTTGTCGGCGACGACGTAGTCATGCACGCGCTTCTGCATGTCGAGCAGCAACTGCGCGTAGGACGGCTCGGCCCAGAAGTCCTTGACGATAGCCATCGACTCCAGGAATTGCGGCGCGAATGCCGCGCTCTTCGGGAAGTCCGGCGCGTCGACCACGGCCTTCAAGGCAGAGTAGCCGCCGAGTTGCCACCAGCGCTGCTGCACGGCGGGCTGCGCGAACCATTTGATGTAAGCGAGCGCGTCATCCTTGTGGTCGGAGGTCGCGACCACCGAGATGCCCTGCCCGCCGAGCTGGGTGAAATGCCCGCTCGGGCCAGCCGGGTTGACGAAGAAGCCGATCTTGTCGCCCCCGACATTCGGATCCTTGTAGAGGCCGGGGAAGAAGGCGAACCAGTTCATCTGCATCGCCACCTGTCCGGACTTGAAGGCGTCGAGCCCCTCCTGCATGTAGGCGTTGGTCATGCCGGGCGCAGTGCAACACTTGTAGAGCTCCTTGTAGAACTCGAGCCCTTTGGTCGCCTCGGCCGAGTTGACGACGCCCTGCATCTGATACGGCTTCTTCGGGTTGTCGTAGCTGAAGCCGTAGTTGTAGAGCACGTTGGTCACGCCCATGGTGATGCCTTCGGAGCCGCGCTCGGTGAAGATGTAGGCGCCATAGACTTTCTTGCCGTCGATCTCGCGGCCCTGGAAGAACTCCGCGATCTGCTTCAACTCGTCGTAGGTCTTCGGCGGCGCCAGATCGCGGCCGTACTTGGCCTTGAACGCCGACTGGATCTCCGGCCGCGAGAACCAGTCCTTGCGATAGGTCCAGCCGACCGCGTCAGCCATTGCCGGCAGCGCCCAATAGTTCGTCGAGTTCTTCGGCCACTGCGAATAGCCGACCACCGTCGCCGGAACGAAGTCGTCCATCGAGATCTTCTCCTTGGTGAAGAAGTCGTTGAGCTTGACGTACCACTTGTTCTCGGCGGCGCCGCCGATCCACTGGCTGTCGCCGATGATCAGGTCGCAGAGCTTGCCGTGGGAGTTGAGCTCGTTGAGAAAGCGATCCGCATAACTGGTCCAGGGAACGAACTCGTATTTCATCTCGATGCCGGATTGCTTGGTGAAGTCCTTGCCAAGCTCGACCAGCGCGTTGGCCGGATCCCATGCCGCCCAGCACAGCGTGAGTTGCTTGCCCTGGGCCGCAGCTTCGCCTCCGCCGAATACGCCCAGCAGCGCCGCCCCTAGAACCGTGGTGGCCGCTGAGCTTCTTAACCAATTGAATGTCCGCATATCCGTTTCCTCTCTCGTTGAAGCATCTAACCCGCTCGGCGCGCCCTGCCGGAACGACGCCGAGACCCTGAAACCGAGTTGAGGAGCGATGAGTGAAGGACGATATGGACCGCTTCCGGAGACGGCTCCGGAATGGCTTGGGCTCCTCCTACACATCGGCTCGATGCGCGATGTTTAGCTTTTTATGTCACTAAACGTATTACTAAATTTTTTTCGCCGTCAAGCGGGTTCTCGCGACCTTGTATAAATATTTGCGACGCTCGCACGCGCAACTTGCATGCTCGCAGCGCAGCAAAATGTGGAATTCTGTCAGAAGCACGCTTGCCGAGTTGGCCCGGCGCAAGCAATTTCGATCTTTCTGAATACCAGAACACGTGCCTCATTGTCATTCTGATGTTTAGTAAGTTACGTTACTGAACGTTTAGCAAAGCGATTGTGAGCGAGCTTCGGCTAGGCGAGCGAACCCCAAGCGAGGCGTGCGAAGGCTGTCGCGGCAAAGCGCGCAGGGTGAAGGCGGACCGGGACCACGAGCGACGATTGGACAGGCCACGCGCACGACCGAAGGCCGCGATCGCGAGCCAACGCCGCCAGCCGACGGGTTCACCGACTGCCAAGGCTGCACCGAGCGTGACGGCGAGTGGCAGCACCTGAATGATTGCCGCAGCATTCGCCAGAGGCAAGTTCACGATCGCCACCAGCAACAATATCGTTCCGCCGACTTCGCCAGCCACCCGAAGCACGACCGGCATCATCATCAGCGCCCGTAGCGGACGCAGCGCCCGCTGAAGCCAAGCAAGCGCTGCGATCAGCACAATCGCGAACAAGCCACGCACTAGCAGGACCTGGCCAAAATTCATCTTGGCCGACACCGCCTTAGTGATCGCGTCGTTTATATTGAAGGTCGCCATGGCAGAAGTCATCAGCAGGCTTCCGCGAGCATTGGGGAAGGTTCAAATCAGTTTCCAGATTGGACGACTTCACGATTGACTTTATAGACGACCGGTCGTATTAGAGCAATATGACCGGTCGTCTATACGCCTGAATGCACTTGCCGAGGAGAGTTTGTATGAAGCTGATAGGCACCTATCTATCGCCCTACGCGAGGCGGGTCGCAGCGGCCCTGATCTCTCGCGGTCTGCCTTTCGAGCATGAGGCGGTGAACGGCTACCGAGAGTTCGAGACCGCAAGCCGTTATAATCCAGTGGCGAAGGTACCTTCGCTCGTGCTCGATGATGGCGAGGTCCTGATCGACAGCACCGCCATCCTCGACTACCTCAATGAACTAACGCCTTCGGCGCCGCTGATCCCCGCCGGGTCGAGAGCCCGCCGGACGACGCTCAAGCTCGCGGCGATTGGTTACGGCGTCTATGAACAGGCCTCCAGCCTTTCGTTCCGCGGACGCGAGGTCCCTGCGACCGAGGCCAAGCGCTGGAAGGCGCAGATCCTTGGAGGCTTACGCGCGCTCGACGAAGCCGCGCGCGATGGCGGACCACTCAGGGCGACGCCACTGGACGCGGCTGCGATCACCGCGATCGTAGCGGTGGAATACATCGCGCGGACGAACCCGGATTTGGAGACCCTTTCCGCAATCCCCGCCTTGGCCGAGCTAGCGGCCGAGTATCGAAACGCACCGCCCTTCGCGCTGACGAGGCCAGCCGCTTGAGGCGCATGGAGGAAAGCATGACTGATCGGATCGCTCTCATCGCCGGTGTTGGCGGCGCGACCGGCGCTGCGCTTTCGCGGCGCTTCGCACAAGGCGGATATCGTGTGGCGATGATTGCCCGCAACGCCGAGCGGCTCGCGGAGCTCGAGATGCAGATACCTCGTGCGCGCGGCTATCCTTGCGACGTCGCCAATCTTAACCGGCTCGGCGAAATTGTCGAGCGCGTGCAGACCGAGCTAGGGGCACCCCATGTGCTCATCCATAACGCCGTCGCGGCGACATTCGCCAAGATCCTCGATGCGTCGGTCGAGGATCTGGAGCGAAATTTTCAGGTGAACACCACCTCCCTGTTCTATCTGGTGCAGAAGCTCGCGCCGGCGATGATCGACCGCGGCGAGGGAGCCATCATGGTCACTGGAAACACATCGTCGTTCCGGGGCATCCCGCTGCGCCCGGCCTTCGCGCCGACCAAGGCTGCCCAGCGCATCCTCGCGCAGTCGCTCGCAAAGGATTTGGGCCCGAAGCGCGTGCATGTTGGATATATCACCATCGATGCCGCGATCGACGCCCCATGGAGGAGGGACACCCTGCCGCTCCCGGATTGGCACGATAAGCCAGTTGACCATTTCGCACATCCCGACGCGATTGCCGACGAAGTTTACCACATCGCGCATCAACACCCTTCGACCTGGTCGTTCGATCACGTCATCCGGCCTTTCGCTGAGAACTGGACCCTGAACTGACCATGCCGAAACCTAATCATAGGGAAGCACTACTCGACGCGGGCCTCGCGGCGTTTCATCACCGCGGCTATCATGCGACCGGCGTTCAGGAGATCGTCTCGTCGGCCGGTGTGCCGAAGGGCTCCTTCTACAGCCATTTCGAAAGCAAGGACGCCCTCGGCCTGGCGGCGCTGGCGCGTTACTGGGAGGACCGCGCCAAGGCGCGTGCCCTGCTGCGGGACACCAGCCTTCCCGGGCTCGAGCGGCTTGACCGCTATCTCGCGGCGCTCGGTTATAGCGAGGATGGCTGCCTGATCGGCAATTTCACGGCCGAACTCGCGCAACTCGACGCCTTCCGCCAGGATTTGTCACGCCTGTGGCGCCAGTGGACGGATGCACTTTCCCAGTGTCTCGCGGATGGGCAGCGCGACGGCAGCGTGCGAACCGACGTGCCCGTCACCGAGCTTGCGCGCACGGTTCTGGCGCTTTGGGAAGGCGCGGTGCTCTCAGCGAAGGTCGAGCGCGGCCCCAAGCCGCTCAACATGGCACGTCGAACGCTGCGGCATTTGTTGGCGCCGTGACGCATAGCCGATCCCCGCTCCGTTTTGAACCATAGCTAATTCATGGCTGCTCAGGGTGCATTCCGGTCCTGATGTCGCGAGCGACGGCTTGGCAGGCCGCGCGCGACCGAAGGCGGAAGCGATCCCACACTTCTCGACGCTATGCTTGCTGGACAAGCGAATGCAGCGCCCTAACGGCAGCCTCCCGGCTCTCCACGGGGACAAACAGGCTGATCGAATGCGGCGACAACACGTACCTGTCGGGGACAATTCCGTGCTGTCCGAGAACCTGCAATGCCCTGAACGGCAATTCCGACGAAACGGCGCCAACGCAAGTGAGACTGACCGAGCTTGAAGCCTCCCGCTGCTTACGCAAATCCTTGGCGTCCTGAAGCGTGCGCAACAGCGCGTCGAGCCACTCTGAATCCGAGGCCACAGTCATGCTGGTCTTGCCCATGGCGAAGTGTGAGGCGAGGAGTTGCGGCCACGACAGGCTGTTTTGCTTGAGATGCTGCGCGAATTTCTCAAATCCGTGATTGAGATCGCTGCAATCGATCTCCACATGCTCGACCCGAGCCATCGAGTTGACGGCGAGAACCTTCCCGTTTTCCATGCCCGCAACCTCTTTCATCACTTCGGTGCTATGTTCAATGCCACCCCACTGCTTGAGAACCAGCGGCACATCCTGAGTTTGCGCCAGCTCTACGCTGCGAAAATGCAGGATCTTTGCACCCCAGAAGCACATCTCGGACAGGGATGCGAAGTCCACTCGCCGCAACGGCTGTGCATCCGGCACCATACGCGGATCGGCCGAACAAATGCCGTCGACCTCTTTGATGATTTCACAGCGCTCGGCTTTGAGCGCCGCAGCCATCGCAACAGCCGTGGTGTCGCTGCCGCCCCGGCCGAGCGTGGTGATTTCCCTCGTCGCCGGGTTCACGCCCTGAAATCCTGCCAGCACCACGACACGCCCACGATCAAGCTCCTCACGCACCCGAATGGGCCGCACGTCCAGAATGCGCGCCGAGGAATGCGAGTCGTCGGTCATCACGCCGGCCTGGCTGCCGGTAAAGCTGATCGCGGGCACGCCGAGATCGGTGAGCGCCATGCTCATCAGGGACATGCTGATGCGCTCACCGGTTGTCAGCAGCATGTCGAGTTCACGGCGATTGGGAGCGGGGCTCACCTTATGAGCCATCTGGATCAATTGGTCGGTGGTCGTGCCCATGGCAGAGACGATCGCCACGACCCGATGACCACGGCCATGCAGCTCGGCGAGGCTGCTCGCCACCGCGCGAATTCTTGCCGGCGTTTCGAGACAGACACCGCCATATTTCTGCACGATGATGGGATGGCTACGCATCTAACCCTCGCTTGCCACGCCCATCGATCCGACACCGCCTATCCAGGTGTCGACGACTTCGAATTTCGGGTTAAGAGCGACAAGATCCGCGCGGTAGCCGGGCGCGATCCGTCCAAGCTCGGAGTCAAGGCCCAGAAATACCGCGGGCGTCCGAGAGGCCATGATGAGGGCATCAGCAAGGGAGATTCCGAGCATCGCAACAGCGTTGCGCACCGCCTCGATCATGGTGAGGTGAGCGCCAGCGAGTGTGCCGTCGGGTCCGGTCAGGCGATTTTCATGCAACGTGATCTGCCGTCCCTGCAGCGTGAATTGCCGATCCTTTGTGCCCGCCAATGGCATGGCGTCGGTAATGACCATCAATCGATCGCGCCCCTTGCAGCGGAAGGCAACCCGCAAGCAGGCAGGGTCAACATGGATGCCGTCGCAGATGATCCCGGCAAACAGCCGGTCATCCCCCAGCGCGGCGCCCACCAAACCCGGCTCCCGGGCGTTCAACTGCGACATGGCATTGAACAGATGGGTCACCCCTGAGACGCCGCGATCGACCGCCTGTCCGATTTCGGCCGCGGTGGCGTCGCTGTGGCCGGCGGCGATCCGCAATCCGGAGCCGATCAGTTCGTCGATCATGGACGCAGGCGCGCATTCCGGGGCCAGGGTGACAATGGAGCGGCCACGCTCGCCAAAGCTTTTGATGGCGGCGAGATCACGTCGATCGGGCACGCGTATCTCGGCCTCCGGATGAATCCCCTTGCGGGACCTGTTGAGGGCCGGACCTTCCAAATGAAAGCCGAGCACACCGGGAATTCCAAGGCACGCCCGAGCCGCCGCGGCCAATCGCTGGATGACCTCGCTTCGATCCGTGATGAGGGTTGGCAAGCAGCCCGTGGTCCCCGCCTTGCGGTGCGCCGCGACGATGCGCCGAACGCCGGCCGCCGTTGGCTGCTCGTTGAGAAGGACGCCCCCGCCACCATTGACCTGAATGTCGATGAATCCGGGTGCAAGGATCGCATCTGAAGGAAGCTCGATTGGCGTGCGCGACTGTGACTGCCCGAATATGATGCCTTCGATCCGACCGTTCGAAATGCTGACCGATCCCGGCCCGCGCATGACGATACCGTCAAAAATTTGCGGCGCAGCAATCGTAATAACGTCGGAAGAGGAGCGGTCGCCCATCAGCATTCATCCGAGAGTGGCAGTCACGGGCCCGTGAGACGACTGCCGTAACCTCAAATATTCCCCCATCTAGGCATTGGGGGACCCGGACCGGAGTCCTCGCGTTAACATCCGATGGAAACGAAGGGTACCACGTATCTCGGAATTGACGGGGGCGGAACCCGCTGCCGCGCCCGGATTGAAGATGACAAGGGCAGGCTGCTCGGCGAGGCAAGCTCGGGGCCCGCCACGACGCGGATCGGCGTCGAAAAGGCCTGGCGCTCCATCATGGAGGCAACCGAAGCGGCCGCCGCACAGGCGGGGCTGGCGCGCGAGGATTTTGCCCGAATGCACGCCGGAATTGGCCTCGCCGGGCTTGGCCGCCGGGGCGCGGAAGCTGCGCTCAAAAACATTGCCCATCCCTTCGCGTCCGTTATCTTCATTAGCGACGGCTTGGCGGCCTGTCTCGGCGCCCATGGCGGGGCGAACGGAGCCATCGTGGTCGCCGGCACAGGCTCGGTGGGTGTCGGCCTGATCGACGGCCACGAAATCCGTCTCGCCGGCTACGGTTTTCCGGTGTCGGACGAAGGCAGCGGGGCCGATATCGGTCTCCAGGTTGTTCGACTGGCGCTGCGGGCCGCGGATCGCCGCAGCGAATTGACCCCATTGCTTGCGGAGGTGCTGGGCGCATTCGATCATGACCCTTACCAGGCGGTGGCCTGGTCAGAGGAGGCCAGGGCCACGGACTACGCTGCGTTCGCGCCGATCGTGATGCGGCACGCCAATCAGGGCGATCCGGTCGGCCGTCGCATTGTCGAACGCGCGGCCGATGCCATTGGCGATCTGCTCGATCTGTTCCTGGCGAGAGGAATCGACCGGCTCTCGCTGGTGGGCGGGCTCGCCGATGCCATTGCTCCCTGGCTGACGCCTGACCTACGCGGCCGCCTGAAGCGTCCCGACGCCGACGCGGCGGCCGGCGCGTTACTGGTGGCACGAGGGCGGATTGACCTGTCCCATGGAAAAACTGACCATGAACAAGCTTCAAAGTTCAGCGTTTGACAGCGGATGGATCAACTATATGGCCACCGAAGAAGTCGATCCTCGCTTTGCCGATCTTGATGCATGGCCACTGGCGTCAGCGATGGAAGCCATGTGGGAGGGCCAACTTGCGGCCGTCGCCGCGATCGGCCATGCCCTTCCCGCGATCACTGCGGCTGCCGAAGCGGCCAAGGTCGCGCTGGGCGACCGCGGACGCATTGTGTATGTCGGGGCCGGCACCTCCGGCCGCGTGGCGGTGCAGGACGGCGCCGAGTTGATGCCGACCTTCGCCTGGCCCCGCGAGCGCGTCCGCTTCATCGTCGCCGGTGGAGACAGCGCGTTCGTCACCAGCATCGAGGGTGCGGAGGACGATGTCGATGCCGCGGTCGCGCAAATCAATGCCGCGCGGCTTACGCCGCACGACGTGGTGATCGCCGTTGCCGCCAGCGGCACCACACCCTTCACGGTTGCGGCGCTGCAGCAGGCAGGCTCTTTCGGCGCCGTGACGATCGCTATCGCCAACAATCCCGGCACCACACTCTTGGCATCGGCAAAGTTTCCGATCTTGATCGAGACCGGCCGCGAGTTGATCGCCGGCTCCACGCGGATGAAGGCGGGCACCGCGCAGAAGGTTGTGCTCAACCTGATCTCCTCGGGGATCATGCTGCGCCTTGGCCGGGTGTATCGCGGCATGATGGTCAACATGCCGCCGACCAATGCCAAGCTGAAGCGGCGCGCCGAAGCCATGGTGGCGCAAATCGCGCACTGCGATCCGCAGCACGCGGCACGCTCGCTTGAGCAGGCCGAGGGAGACATCAAGACGGCAGTTCTTCTGGCGTTGGGTGTCGACCGGGGTGATGCCGAGGCCGTTCTGAAAAGCTGCGACGGCAACCTTCGGCGCGTGTTTGCCGAGCTCGCCAAGGAACGCGATCGACATCCCAAGGTAACAGCGGAGCGCAAGCCAAGCGGAGCAGTCAAGTCGTGACGACATCCGCGATGGCAAACGAAATCGGCGAAAGCGCGGACGTTGTCGCCAGAATTGTCCGTAACCGCGCCGCTACGCGCGACATCGCACAGCGAATTGGAATTGGCTCTGTCCCCGTGTGCGTCGTGTGCGGCCGGGGAAGCTCCGGGCATGCCGGGGTCTTCTTAAGATACCTTGTCGAGACACGCCTGCGCCTTCCCGTTTCAGCCAGCGCTCCCTCCGTGATCACGGCATTCCGCACGCCGTTGATGCTGCGCCATGCGCTGTTCATCGTGATCTCGCAATCCGGCCGCAGCCCGGATCTTGTGGCGGCCACCAGGTCGGCGCGCATCGCGGGCGCCCGCACCATCGCGATCGTCAATGCGACGTCGTCGCCGGTGGCTGACGAAGCGGAGTTCGTCATTCCGATCGAAGCCGGGGAGGAGCACTCCGTCGCGGCAACCAAGACCGTGATCGGCTCGATGGCAGCCTGCGTCGGACTTGTTGCCGAGCTCGCGGAGGATCATGCGCTGCGGTCAGCTCTCGACAGGCTGCCCGAGCGCGTGCGCGGCGCGCTGGCGCTCGACTGGTCTGAGATTGCCGATGATCTCGCCAGGGCGTCGGCGGTGTTCGTAGCGGCGCGGGGCCTGGGCCTGGGATCGGCGCGCGAGATCGCGCTCAAGCTTTCGGAAATCCTGCGTCTGCCCTCCGTTGGTCTGAGTGCCGCCGAGTTGCAGCATGGGCCGCGTGCCGCGCTATCGTCGCGCACGCCGGTTGTCATGATGCGCCTCATGGATGAAACAGCGGCAACGGTGGACGCACTGGCAGAAGAATTGCGAGAGCAGAAGATCGCGCTGCATCTCTGCGGCGGACCGCATGGCTCGCTGCCCTGGCTGGCTGAGGACGACCCTGCCACCGACCCGATCACCATGCTGGTTCCGGCCTATCGGATGATCGAGCAGACGGCGCGCGCAAGTGGATTTGACCCGGATCGTCCTCCCCGCCTGAGCAAGATCACCGAGACGTTTTGACAGCCGACCACCTAAAGCGCGATGAGATCGGGATAAATCGTCATCGCACTTTAGTTTCTTGGTTTGGGCCTGATCCGGAGAACCGCTTCGCGCTTTTCTGGATCATGCCCTTAGCTGTTGAACGAAAGCTGGAGCATCGCCGCACCAGCTTCGCAGCAAAACGACCTCGCGCACACGCGCACGCTGAGGTCGACTGTTGCGGGATAGGCGCGATGACCGCCTTCGTAGCAATGCACGCGTCACAAGGTTGGTAACTCAAGAAGAGCGCTCAGCCCTCCGCTGTCACGATTCTTGAGCGTAACATCACCACCATGCTCGCGCGCGACCGTTCGGGCTATGCTTAGGCCCAAGCCAACCCCGGCCCTTCCCGGATCGCGCGCAGGTTCCCGTCTATAGAAAGGTGCAAAAACTCTCTCCTGTTCCTCTGGTGGGATACCCGGCCCGTCGTCATCAACGGTGATGACGACGCGGTTGATATCTTGAACGATCTTTACGCGCGCGCCTCCCCCATATTTGACCGCATTGTCGATGAGGTTCGCGACGGCGCGGCGAACAAGGGCCGGCCGGCAACGAACATCGATGCCGCGTCCCTCGGAATAGGAGACCTTGCCACCCGTATCCTCAACGTCCTCGCAAACATCCCCGACCAGGACACCGAGATCCACGAGCGTACGCGGCTCCTGGCGAGCGTCATCCTGAGCGAACGCCAACGTGGATTCGATCATGGCATTCATGGCTTCCAGATCAGAAAACATTTTACGCTGTTGTTCATCGTCTCCAATCAGTTCGGCACGCAGGCGCAGGCGTGCAAGCGGCGCCCTCAAGTCGTGCGAGATTGCGGCCAGCATCTGTGTCCGATCTTCCAGAAAGCGCTGCAATCTATGCTGCATGCAGTTGACCGCCCGAATCGTGGCCCGCAACTCCTGCGGTCCACGCACGACAAGCGGAGGCGCCGTCAAATCGGTACCAAGCCGCTCAGCCGCGTTCGAGAACTCTCTGATCGGGGCCGCCAGATGACGCGCTGTCCAGATTGATACGAGTCCCGCAACGAGGGCAATGGAGATCAGGAGCAAGATCAATCCGTTTCCGGATCCCATCGGATAATCGGCAATGGTAAACGTAATCCTCCGACCGTCCCACAAAGCTGCCTCGATGACGGCGGTGCCGCTTGACGTCAGGTCGGAATGGTCAAGACCATCATTCCTGCGGTCGTCGACAGGCACCCGCCGCGCGCTCACCGATATCGGCGGCGACATCGTTTCCAGCTGGATTTGAACGAGCTGGCGGAGCCTATCAAGGTTCTCGTCGACGGCACGCACGGCATAGGGCTGCGCGGGCACATCGAGCGAAACCTGCATGTCGGGCTCCGCAACTCCCGCGACGATACTCTGCTGTTTGGATTGAGGAGCCGACGCCACCGAACGTACGATTACGGCAATTCTCCCGGAAAGCATCATCGCATTGCCGCGGGAGCTGATAACGGTGAAGTTGGATCTGGAGATCATGACATGGGTGCGCGCACTGTCATCCTTAGCCTGACCGTAGCCGTAGTAATTGGCAGCGAGGCCTAGCCCGATTGCCGCCAGTAGCCCGAGCGTGATGGCAAGAACGATCGCGATCGCGATTCTCGCTGCGATGCTGTTCAGTCCCGCCGGCATGATCATGACGCCGGCACCACGGTGACGTTCGCTGCGAACACATAGCCGCCGCTCCGAACGGTCTTGATCAGCGTCGGTGACTTCGGGTCAGGTTCGATCTTGCGACGAAGCCGGCTGACCTGGACGTCGATGCTTCGGTCGAAGACGCTGGCAGAACGTCCGCGAGAAAGGTCGAGCAGTTGGTCACGCGAAAGCACGCGCCGCGGCCGCTCGACAAACGCAAGAAGCAATTCGAACTCGCCGGCCCGCAATGGCACGAGGGCGTTCTTCGCAGAATAAAGCTGCCGGTGAATCACATCCAGGCGCCAACCGGAAAATTCAAGAATGCGCTTTTGATCGCCCGAGCCGCCGGCTTCGGGCGCCCCTGCACGGCGAAGCACGGCGCGGACACGTGCCAGCAGTTCGCGCGGATTCGCAACCTTTGCAAGATAGTCGTCCGCGCCCATTTCGAGGCCTACGATTCGGTCCACCTCATCGCCCATCGCCGTCAGCATGATGATCGGCAATGTGCTGGTGGCGCGCAAACGACGACATAGCACCAGCCCGTCGTCGCCCGGCAACATCAGATCGAGGATCACGAGATTGACGCGTGACGCCTCCAGGATCGAAGCCATCTCGCTGCCATTATGGGCAATGGAAACGCGGTAGCCGTGCCGGCTAAAAAACTTCGACAGCAATGAGCAAAGCTCTTTGTCGTCATCCACAATGAGAAGATGTGGTGCAGCGTTCATGACGCTGGAGCCCCCTCGCAAACCTCGCATTTCGACCTGGAACCCGGCATGTGCGTCCCTTTATACGAGCGTCGCCGGCGCGTTGAGCCCTTTTGGCAAACGATTTTGTAACCTTCTGTAACCCAGGGCTCGTGATGCAACAATGTGCAACAGTTCGGGCCTTTTCGGGGTTTTGGGAGACATCAAGCGCTCGGAGCTTCCGAGCTAAGAAGATGCGCCGAGCCGGTCAGATGTAAGACGCCTCGAACATCGGCGGATTTGATTCCTGACCGTCAAGTGGCGGATGGGTACGCATTGAGGTCAGCGTTGAAGTCCCGGATCGCAGGCTCCGCTCCGCAGGAGAAGCAGATCATACGACCTCCGTTCGCTCGGCCATCAGCGATCCAGGCTAGGCTGATTGCAGTTTCTCTCATCCCTCTGATTGCCGTGGTCTTCGCAACAGAGATCACGCCATCTGCCGTCGCGCAGGGCTTCATCTACAATCCGCGCCCGCCGCAGCCCGCCCGCCCGCGCGCACCCAATGACAACCAGATGCTGGTGCAGGCGGTCGAGGTCGATTACGACTACAACAACAACCGCGTGTCGGCGGTGGGCGACGTGCAGCTGTTCTACAACGGCACCAGTATCGAAGCCGACAAGGTGATCTACGACCGGAAGACCAAGCGGCTGCATGCCGAAGGCAACATTCGCATGACGGATGCCGAGGGCAAGATCACCTATGCCGATATCATGGATCTGAGCGACGACTATCGCGACGGCTTCGTCGATTCGCTCCACGTCGAGGCCGCAGATAACACGCGCATGGCGGCGACGCGATTGGATCGATCGAGCGGTAATTACACGGTTTTCGAGAAGGGCGTCTACACCGCCTGCGCCCCTTGCCGTGACGATCCGAAGAAGCCACCGCTGTGGCAGGTCAAGGGCGAGCGCATCATCCATGACCAGAACGAGAAGATGCTGTATTTCGAGACGGCGCAGCTCGAGTTCTTCGACGTGCCGCTGGCCTACATGCCGTTTTTCTCGACGCCCGATCCGACCGCGAAGCGCAAGTCGGGCTTCCTGATGCCGGGCTTCAGCGAATCCTCGACTTACGGATACGCGATGGAGGTCCCCTATTACTGGGCGATTGCGCCGGACTACGATGCCACTTTCACCCCGCGCATTACCACCCGCCAGGGTGTGCTGATGCAGGCCGAATTCCGCCAGCGCCTGATCGACGGCTCCTACCAGATCCGCGCCTACGGCATCGACCAGCTCGATCCTGGCGCCTTCGCGGGCCAACCCGGCGACCGCCAGTTCCGCGGCGGCATCGACACCAAGGGCCAGTTCGCCATCAACGACAAGTGGGTTTGGGGCTGGGACGGCGTTCTCTTGTCGGACTTTTATTTCTTCTCCGACTACCACCTGGCGCAGTACCGCGATCCTTTCAGCTCCTTCCTCAGCCTGCCGACGGAGGCGATCTCGCAGCTCTATCTGACCGGTGTCGGCGACCGCAGCTATTTCGACCTGCGTTCGATCTACTATTTGAGCTTCTCGGGCAACCAGCAGCAGGTGCCCGTGATCTACCCCGTGCTCGATTATTCGAACGTGTTCAACTATCCGATCTTCGGCGGCGAGGTTTCCTACAAAACGAACTTCGTCAGCCTGACGCGCAACGACACAGTGTTCGATCCGATCACGACGCTTGCGAACACCAGCGGGCTCTGCTCGGTCGCCTCCGCCGATCCGATGGCGAGGATTCCGACGCAGTGCCTGTTGCGCGGCTTCCCGGGAACCTACGCGCGGCTCACGGTGGAAGCGCAGTGGCGCCGCTCGTTCACCGATTCCATCGGCGAGATATGGACGCCGTTTGCGATTATGCGTGCGGACGTCATCAACTCCGACGTCTTGAGCCAGCCGGGCGTCTCCAACTTCCTCCCCGTCGGCGACACCCAGGCGCTGCGCCTGATGCCGACCGTCGGCCTTGAATACCGCTATCCCTTCATCAACGTGCAGCCGTGGGGCTCGACGACGATCGAGCCGATCGCGCAGGTCATCATCCGCCCGAACGAGACCTATGCCGGCAAGCTTCCCAATGAGGACGCCCAGAGCCTTGTCTTCGACACGAGCAATCTGTTCAGCGTTGACAAGTTCTCCGGCTATGACCGTATCGAGGGCGGCGGACGCGCCAATGTCGGCGTGCAGGCGACCACGCAGTTCGATCGCGGCGGCGCCATCAAGGTGCTATTCGGCCAGTCCTACCAGCTATTCGGCCTCAACTCCTTCGCGGTGCAGGACGTAACGAATACCGGTGTCGATTCCGGCCTCGCGACACCGCGATCGGACTATGTGAGCAGCGTGACCTACTCGCCGAGCTCGACCTACACGTTCAGCGTACGCTCGCGCTTCGACGGGCAGACCTGGAACGTCCAGCGCTTCGAGGCCGAAGCGAGGGCGAATTTCAATCGCTGGTCGGTCAGCATGACATACGGCAACTATGCACCGCAGCCCGAGCTCGGCTATCTCTCGCGCCGGGAAGGCCTGCTAGGCAGCGCCTCCGTCAAGGTCGCGACAAACTGGGTGGTGACCGGCGCTGCGCGCTGGGACCTGGAGGCGAACAAGATCAATCAATATGTGATTGCCGCAGGCTATGTGGACGATTGCTTCGTGCTGGCATTGAACTACATCAGGTCCTACAACTATGCGGTGGGCGGCGCACCACCGGTGGTCAACGACACTTACATGCTGCAGATCGGACTGCGGACGATCGGAACTCTTTCGATTCCTTTGCCCTAAGCGCATCCTCGTAGAACGCTAGCGTGAGCGTTCAAGCTTTCGGAAATCCTGCGTCTGCCCTCCGTTGGTCTGAGTGCCGCCGAGTTGCAGCATGGACCGCGTGCCGCGCTATCGTTACACGCCGGTTGTCATGATGCGCCTCATGGATGGAACAGCGGCAACGGTGGACGCACTGGCAGAAGAATTGCGAGAGCAAAAGATCGCGCTGCATCTCTGCGGCGGACCGCATGGGTCGCTGCCGTGGCTGGCCGAGGACGACCCTGCCACCGCCCCGATCACGATGCTGGTTCCGGCCTACCGGATGATCGAGCAGACGGCGCGCGCGAGCGGATTTGACCCGGATCGTCCCCCTCGCCTGAGCAAGATCACCGAGACGTTTTAATCGCCGACTATCCGTTGGCTGACGATCGAAAGCTGGCGCACTGCTGCGGCTTGAGTCGCCTGAGCCAGTTTTCCGCCTATCCCGACCTGAGCAGTGCCGCCGGATCCAACCGCGCGGCCCGCTCGGCGGGCAGAAGACCGAAGCCGATGCCGATGACGCTCGAGCAGGCGATCGCGATCAGCGCCATCCGTTCGTTGACCTCGATCGGCCAGCCGAGCGCAGTGGGGATGACACGAGCGCATGCATAGCCGGCGATGAGCCCCAACAAACCGCCGATCGTGCACAGCAGCACCGCTTCCAATAGAAACTGCCAGCGGATGTCTTGTGGCCGGGCGCCAAAGGCCAACCGGATTCCAATCTCATTGATCCGTTCAGTGACCGATACAAGCATGATGTTCATCACGCCGATGCCGCCGACCAGCAGGGAGATTCCGGCAAGTGTGGACACTAGCAAGGTGAACTGTCGATAGGCCCGGTCGTGGGTCTGGGCGACCTGGATAAGGTTCTGAATGCTAAAATCGTCGGACTTGCGCCCCACGATCTTGTGACGCAACCGCAGGACACGGGCAATCGCCGATTCTGCCGCCTGCATCGCCTCAGCGGATTCGGCCTTCACGAGAATCGTATGCACGGCATCAGGGTTGGCCTGGCTGCGCCCGACCGTGAAGATTTTCGCGGCTGACAACGGAATGAACATGACGTCGTCCTGGTCTCGGCCTGTGAAGTCCTGTCCCTTTTCGGCAAGCACGCCGATCACGAGATAGGAGGCGCGTTCAATGCGCAGGAAGTGGCCAAGCGGGTCCCTGTCCTTGAACAGTTCGCGCGCCACGGTGCGGCCGATTACCGCGACCTTTGCCGCCGACGTCACGTGATCATCGTTGAAGAGTTGGCCCTCCGCGAGCCTCCAACCTCGCGCTTCGAAAAAATCCGGCGTCACGCCCGCAACCAGGGTCGACCAGTTCAAATCGCCCGATACTGCCGTCTTTTGCTCACCGACGAATGGTGCGGCGATGACAATGTCCGGCACCTCGCGGGCGAGCGCCCGCGCATCGGCGCTCGTGAGCGAGAGGATGGTGCCCGCCTGTTGCCGCACGCCGTGTGTGAGCTGCGCGCCGGGCCTCACAAGCAACAGATTCGAGCCAAGCGAATTAATCTGCTTCGAGATTTCGGCACGTGCCCCTTCCGCCACCGCAACCACGATCACGACAGCAGCAACACCGATGACAATGCCGGTCACGGCGAGAATGGAGCGCAGGATGTGCGCACGCAGGGACCGAAACGCGAGATGAACATAGTTGAGCGATCGCATTCGAGGCCTTCGCCTGTCAATATTCACGCGCTGTCGCAACGTCGGGAGTCGCCGACGACGGCGCCGTCCCGAAGCCTGATCGCGCGACGCGCGCATGCCGCGACCTCGAGATCGTGGGTCACCAGCACGACGGTGAGCGCGGCGCGCTGCAGCTCGCGAAGGAGCGCGAGAATGGCATCGCGCGTGCTCGTATCGAGTGCCCCGGTCGGCTCATCGGCCAGGAGAAGGTCGGGACCGTTGACGATCGCCCGTGCGATCGCAACACGCTGTTGCTCGCCTCCCGAGAGCTGGGCCGGCATATGGTGGATCCGGGCGCCGAGACCGACCCGTTCGAGAACGGCTCGCGCCGTCGCAGCCGGATTCCGCAGTGGTTCGCGTCGGTAGAACAGGGGTAAGGCGACATTCTCGAGCGCGGTCAGGCGCGGCAGCATATTGAAATTTTGGAAGACGATGCCGATGCGCTGATTTCGCAGCTCGCTCAGGCGGCTTTTTGTCTGCGCGAATACATTTTCGCCGTGCAGAAGATAATGTCCGCGCGTGGGTTGGTCGAGGCAGCCCAGGATCGAGAGCAGCGTCGACTTTCCCGATCCGGACGGCCCCACGACGGCGACGAAATCTCCGCGATCGATCTCCAGACAGACATCCGACAATGCGCGAACGGTTTGGTCGCCGAGCTGATGCAGCTTGTGGACGTGATCGAGTGTGACGAGCAAGCTCATACGCTAACTGGCCGGGCGGCTTTCATTGTTAGGGTTTACTCCGGTAACCGACAGCGACCCGTTCGCCGACCTGAAGATCCGGCGACATGATCTGGGTTAGCGAATCTCCGGTAGCGCCCAGTGACACGACGGTGGGCTCGAGATGGCCCGATTCGGTGCGAATCCAGATCAGCCCCTTCCCGGGGGCGTGATTGTCGGGGCGGTCACGGGTCGGCCGAAAGCTCAGCGCCGCATTGGGAACGACCATCACGTCCTGTTGCTCCTGAACCGCGACGCGAACGTCAGCCGTCATTCCCGGAAGCAACAAGCCATCGGGGTTGGGCGCCGAAATCATCACGGTGTAGGTCACTACGTTTTGCACCATCTGTGCCGCCTTTCGGATCTCGAGGACGCGACCTTCGAACGCGCGGCCGGGATAAGAATCGACGCTGAACAAGGCACGCTGCCCGGTTTGGACCGCGCCAATGTCGGCCTCGCTGACGGATGCACTCACGCGCATATCAGAAAGATCGCGCGCGATCGTGAACAATGTCGGCGCCTGCAGGCTCGCAGCCACCGTTTGGCCGAGCTCCACGCTGCGTCGAATCACGATCCCGTCGATCGGAGACTTGATGGTGCTCCGTTCCAGATCGAGCCGGGCCCGTTCGAGTGCGGCGCGCGCCGCCATGACTCCGGCCGCCCGCATCTGCTCGCCCGCCCTGGCGGCGGATACCTCCGCGGCGCGCGACCGCGCCGCCATCTGTGCGCGCTCGGCATCGCGCTGCGAAACAGTGCCGTTCCTGCTCAGCGTGCCCTTGATCTGAAGATCGCGCAGGGCGTCGTCTTGGCGCGCCTGCGCGCCTTCGACGGCGGCCTTAGCCTCCTCGTGCTGGGCCAGCGCGATCGCGAGCGCGGCTTCCGCTTCCTTGACCTGGACTTCAAATGTCGCGGCGTCGAGTGCAGCGAGCGGCTCGCCGGTCCGGACGCGGGAATTGTGATCGGCCATCAGTTTGGCGACCTGCCCCGAAAGCTGCGAGCTGACTTCGACCGTGTCGACCGCCTCGAGCGTTCCTGAAGCGGTGACATTCTGAACGACGTTGTCGCGGGCGATGCTGACATAGCGCAGATTGTCGCGATCATCCCCGATTGCAGAGACTGAATTGTCCGGAGCCCACAGCGGGTAGGTGGCGGCAATCGCCAAGGCTCCCAGCACGACACGCGCCAGAAGGCTTCGAGACAAGTTCGGCTGAGTGTCCGTGCGAATAGTGATCTCGCCGCGCTAGCTGATGCGGTGCTCCATTTTTGAGAACAGGCGTGGCCGCCTTTCGCTCTGCTTCGCGGGCGGCGCGAGACGGCTCAGAGAACCGAGACGTACCCGCGCCGCCGCGGGACGCGGTCCGAAGCGATCGCTGTCGGCCGGATCAGGGTATGATGACCGCCGTATGCGGACTGTTGGCTGAGGGTGCCACCTTTCCAGCCGTGACCGGCGGAGGGGTCTTCAGGGTGCCGTTGCCAGGATTGGCATTCGTGTTGGGCTGCGTGAAGTGGTGCGTGAGCAACGACCCCATTTCGACCGCCGGGGTTGTGTGATCTGCACCGGACAGCGGGCTTCCCTGACCGGGCACGGTGTCGGCCGACCGTCCATTGGTTTTGACGAACGGGTTGCTGGAGGTCGTCGTCAGGCCGCCAGCACCTACCGCCGTGAACAGGTGGTCGGAGGCCTGGCTGGGGCACGTGCCCGCAAGCAATGATACGCCTGCTGCGATGATTGCGAGTCTTCTCATCATCAACTCCTCTTCGTTTGCGTTCGCCAAGGCGCAAAGCCGGTTGGCTGCGTCGAACGCTTGAATGCAGTTGATCTCCAGCAGTTCCTAAATTTTTTCGGAGAATGACGCGCGATGTTCGCGATCATGAGTGAGTTAGTTTCTGACAGAGAAGTCAGAATTGTAGAAATAGCGGACGGTCCTTTGCCGTCATCTGGTCGAGATTCACCCCTAATACGCAAACAGCTCGATCGGGTCACTGAAGCCGCGCACCGGAAATTCGCCGACGCGTTCGAGCTCGAAATCGCTTGCGACCAGGTCGGCGAATGCGCGGGACAGCAGCACGGTTCGTCCCACCTGCTTGGTGAGGGTCTCGAGGCGCGAGGCCATGTTGACCGCGGGGCCGATGACGGTGAAGTCGAGCCGCGTCCGCGAACCGATGTTGCCGTACATGACGTCTCCGACGTGGACGCCGATGCCGAAGTTCAACGGCGCGCCACCGGCCTCGCGGCTCTTCGCGTTCAAGGCGGCCATGGCCTGACGCGCCTCGGTCACGGCATGCAGCAGGTTTGCGCAGGCCGACGGCTCGCTGAGCGGAAAGATGGCAAGCAGACCGTCGCCCATGAATTTCAGGATCTCGCCGCCGTGTCGCGCGATCGGCTCCGACATCGCGTCGAAATAGTCGTTCAACAGACCGATGACGTCGTCCCGCGGCCAGCTATCGGAGATCCGGGTGAAATCGCGCAGGTCGCAGATCATGATCGCGGCACGCACCGTGGTCCCGCTTCCGCGCCTTGTGGCGCCGGCCAGGATGAGCTCGCCCGCATGCGCGCCGACATAGGTTTCGAGCAGCGTACGTGCCATCCGGTTCTTCATGCGGATTTCGCTGACCATCGAGAGGATCGGCATCACGCGCAACAGGCCCGCGATATGCGCGTCGTCGAAGCCGCCGGGGCGGTCCGTCGAGAACGCCACCGCGTGCCGCTTTCCGAGCGTATGGTGCATCGGCCACGCCACATAATCGGTCAGGCCCTTCGACCGCAACTCGTCATAGACGCCATGCTTGCGGCCGAGTGCCGGATCGCGCTCGAGATTCTCCCGGATCTCGCTGGCGCCGTCCTGGATCTCCGCAACCGGACTGCCGATATATTCGGAGCGCTGCCGGACATCGTAGTCGACCCGCGTGATCGTGGCCTCCCGTATCCCGTCGACCCACAGGATCCTGGCACCCAGCCACTGGGGATGCTGGATCAGGAGATGGAGGGACGCCCGCTTGATCGGAATCCCCGCGCGTTGCAGCCGGACACACAGCTCGGCGAAAATATTGTCGACGAAGCGCTCCTCGCGCGTCTCGTTGGTCAGCCAGTGCACGACGTCGCTGTCTGAACCCCTGGCGGCGGAATCGATGTTTGGCGGCGCATTCATACCCTGCTCCTGAGCGGTGACCCGGATCCGGCGGTACCGACTATGTCGTGCTCCCGCTGGGCGACGTCAACACATTCCGCCGCGATTGTGCGCATCAGGTTGCCGGGACGCCGAGGGCCGTCGGCCCCCGAACGCCGCCGGCCGGCGGGCGTGACGCCTACCGGCGGGCTTCGCTGTCCATCGCCTCGAGGCCACACCAATCGGCGATGAACAGCGCCAGCGTCTTGGTCACCTTGCGCAGCGATTCCAGATCAACGCATTCGTCGAACGCATGAGGATTGCGGCAGTAGGGGCCGTAGACCAGCGTCGGACAATCCGCATAGAGGCCGAAGAAGCGCGCATCGGTGGTGGCCGCGAAGGCGTGCTCCTTGAGCTCGGCGCCCCATACCTCGGCATGGCAGCGGCGCAGCACGGCCTCCTGTTGCTCGGCACCGACCAGATGATAGCCCTCCGCCATGAATCCGGGATAGGAGATTCGCGGCGGGTGCGTCGCGAGGAATGGATTGCGCGCCGACACCTCGGCGATGAACTGCTCGAACTCGGCGCAGGCGTTCGCCGGGGACTGGCCGGGATACACCGCGACCCGCACCTCGAAGGCGCAGGCCGACGGCGCGCTCGATGTCCACTCTCCGCCTTCGATGCGGCCGACATTGAAGTTGATCGGATGGGGATGGTTCTGGAATGGCGGATAGTCCGCCTTTCGCGCATTCCAGCGCGTTTCGAGCTCACCGAGCGCCTGGATCAACTCGATGGCATTGTTGATCGCGCTCGCGCCCTTGCCGAAGTCGCCGGAAGCATGGCCCGGCGCGCCGGCGACCTCCACCCGGATCCAGATCGGACCGATCTGTCCGCGCAACAACTTCGGCTCCAGCGGTTCGGGGATGAAGGCGGCATCGGCCGTATAGCCGCGCACGACGCAAGCCAGCGCGCCGTTGCCGGTACACTCCTCCTCGACCACCGACTGTACATGCACCCTGGCGGCCGGCTGCAGCCCGAGGCGGTACAGCGCCTTGAGTGCGAACAGGTTAGCCGTGAGCCCCGACTTCATGTCGCCGGCGCCGCGGCCATACATCCAGCCGTCCTTGATCACGGGCTCATAGGGACCGTAGGTCCATGAGGTGGCAACGCCGGTCGGCACCACGTCGATGTGCCCGTTGAGGATCAGCGAACGGCCGAAGGCGGCTTTCGGGTGATGGGTGCCGACCACGTTCCACGACTTGTCATAGGAGATCGACACCGGTGAGAAGCCGGGATGGTCGCGCATGCTGTCGGCGTCGATCACCCACTTGTCAACCGCAAGACCGAGCCCGGCCATCGCGTCCGCCATAATGTCCTGCGCAGCGGCTTCCTCGCCGCGCTGCGAGGGAATGCGCACGAGCTGCTGCAGGAACTGCACCTGTTCATCGAACAGGGCATCGACCGCGGCAAGAATTTGCATGGTCCGGGCGGTGTCGTGTTTCGCACTCACGGGAGAAATTTCCTCTCGACTCTTGTCGCTACAGTGAAGCCAGGACATCGCGGAGCGCCGCGATCAGGGTGTCGGCATTGTCACGCGAGAACACCAGCGGCGGACGGATCTTGAGCACGTTGGCGTTTGGGCCCGAGGCGCTGATCAGAACGCGGCGCTCGCGCAAGCCGTTGACCAGCCGCGTCGTGGTCGCCGCATCCGGCGTTTTCGCCGAGCGATCAGCGACGATCTCGACGCCGATGAACAGGCCGGCGCCGCGGACGTCGCCAATCTGCGGGAAGTCGCGGCCGAGTTGTTGCAACCCGTGGCGCATATAGGCGCCGACATCGGCGGCGCTCGCCTGCAACCCTTCATCCCTGATGGTGTCGAGCACGGCAAGGCCTGCCGCAGCCGCCACAGGATTGCCGCCGAAGGTGTTGAAATAGCGCGCCCGCTCGCCGAACTCGGCCACGACCTCGGGTCGGATGATGACGCCCGACATCGGATAGCCGTTGCCCATCGGCTTGCCGATCGTGACCATGTCGGGCGCAACGCCGTGGCGCAGGAAGCCCCACATCGCATCGCCGGTGCGACCGAAGCCGGGCTGCACTTCGTCGGCGATGAAAAGACCGCCGGCCGCGTGGATGGCGTCGACCGCCGGCTTCAGGAAGCCCTTGGGCTCAGCCATCACGCCGTCGCTGGAGAAGATCGTATCCACGATCAAAAGCGCCGGCTTGATGCCATGCCGCTCGAGATCGGCGATCGCGGCGCGCACATCGCGCCCGAAGCGCTCCGCCATGTCGCCCGGCGCCGTACGATAGGAATCGGGCGCCGGCACGGTCCTGACATGGCCGCCGAGATGCACGAACTCGCCGAGCGACGGCGAGAATTCGGCAACCGCGCTGGTCAGGCCGTGATAGGCAAGGCTGGTCACGATGATGCCGGTGCCGCCGGTCACGTGACGGGCGATGCGCACGGCGAGATCATTGGCCTCGCTGCCCGTGCAGGCGAACATCACCTGGCTCAGCGCGGCAGGGAACGTCGCCGTCAGCGCCTCGGCATAGGAGATGATGGACTCGTGCAGATAGCGCGTGTGGGTATTGAGGATGCCTGTCTGCCGCGTGATCGCCTCGACCACCCGTGGATGGCAGTGCCCCATCGAAGCGACGTTATTGTAGGCGTCGAGATATTTGTTGCCGCTGGCATCGTAAAGCCAGACGCCCTCACCCTTCACGATGTGCAGCGGTCTCTCATAGAACAGCCGGTAGGCGGTGCCGAGCACGCGCTGCCGCCGCTCGATCAGACGCTGCTCTTCCGGATTGAGCCGGGCGAAGTCCTCGGGAGTGAAGGCGTTGACCATGGCCATGTGCTTAACCCTCGCAATTGGATGAGACGAACCGCGCGAGATCGGACGCGGACAATCCGGACAGACGCTGCAGGCCCTGCCAGGCAGCATGATGGTTTCGCAGGATGTAGTCCCTGTTGTCGGGCCGGCTCGCGGCCCGCCATTCCGAGATGATGATCGACATCGCCACCCGTGCCTTGACCAGGACCGGAAGCACGTGGACCTCATCAGCCTCGAGCCGCGTCACAGTGCTGTAGCCGCGCAGGATCGCGCCCGCGAGGTCCTGCCAATCGTCGCTCGCCAGGTGATAGGCAAGTGCCACGGCGAGATCATTGACGCGCGGCGCAAACACCATGTCGCCGAAATCGATGATCCCCGCGATCTCCAGCGGCGACGCCGCATCGACCAGGATGTTGTGGGGATTGAAATCGTTGTGGATGATCTGATGCGGCAGCGAGCCCGCCACCGGTGGAATCTCTCGCGCAAATGCATCGAGCACGCCGCGCACGAGTGGTTGCCGTTCCTCGCCGACATGGCCGACGAGGTCGGCAAGATCGAGGGTATGACTGATGTCCCAGAGCAGCTTGCCGGCGGGCGGACGCCCCTGGAAGCCGGCGAGCCCTCGACCGAGAACCCCAAGTACTCGTCCGAGATTGTGGTTGCGAGCGATCGATGCCGGCAGACGATAGAGCTGGTCGCCATCAAGATAGCTGAGCAGCCGCACCTTCCGGACCGCACCGTCTGCCAAGGACAGATCATGGCTGCGTACGCCTTGCAGGGTGGGAATCAGCCGCGGCACCGGGACATCCGGGGCCGTCGCCTCGAGATGCATCAGCGCACCATCCTGAAACGCCAGCGACGCCGGATCTTCGACGGGATTGGCGATCTTCAGCACGTAGGCATCGCCAGTCGAGGCGACGAGTTTGAAGGTCTCGTCGCGCTCGCTCGACAGCCGGGTCACCGAACCGGACAGGCCGTAGATCCGCGCGACCAGAGCCTCGACCTCGGCGAGCGGCAGCAGCATCCAGTGCGACGACAGCACGTCGCTGGCCGAAGCGCGAGATTCACTCTGGATCGCCACGTCATTCATTCCGGCATTCCGACATACAATCACTAGGCGGTGACATGCGCTCGCGGCAGCCACGATAGGCTGCCGCGAATGCTGCTTGAGAGTCCAGTCTAGCTGTTGACGGCGTAGGCGGAACGATCCGCCCGGCCGAGCGCGACCTTCGTGGCGGCGGCTTCATCCTCGACCGGCAGGAACCAGATCGACAGGAATGCACCGCCGGCAATGAGCGCGAACAGCGCTGCCAGCGGCCCCCACTGGACGCCATAGGCGTGCGCCAGCCAGACGCCGACCAGCGGCGTGGTGCCACCGAAGATCGCGCCGCAGAGCTGGAAGCTCAGCGAAATGCCGGTGTAGCGCATGCGCACCGGAAATGCCCGCGGCAAATAGGAGGCGATCACCGCGTAGTAGGCGCCAATCAGAAAGGTCGCAACCAGGATGCCGATCGCAATATTCGCAACACTGCCCGACACCACCAGCATCATCATCGGAGCCGACCAGAGACAGGCCGCGCCGGTCGTCAGCAACAGCAGGCGTCGCTCGCCGATCCTCGTGGCAATATACGAACCGACCGGGAACGAAGCGAGTTCGACGATGCCGACCCAGGAGATGATATCGAGGATCTGGCTGCGCTGGATGTTCAGATAGGTCGTCGTGTAGCTGATCATCAGCGTGGTGATGAAATAGAATCCGGCGATGCCGAGCAGGCTCAGGCCGATGCCGAGCACCACCGCTCTCTTCCTGGTCTTCAGCACCTCGCGGACCGGAACGACGTCGTGGGACGACGCCTTGTTGAGTTGCGCGAGCATCTCGGGGCTTTCATTGACGCCGGCACGGATGATGAAGGCCACGATCACAAGCACGCCGCTGAGGATGAACGGAATTCGCCAGCCCCAGGACTGAAAGTCCTGTTGCGGCAGCGCGGACACCGCGCGAAACGCGAGCGTCGCCAGGATGAGACCGATCGGGCTGCCGTATTGCGGCGCGGACGCCAGGAACGTCCGCCATTTTGCCGGTGCGTGCTCGGTGGCAATCAGCACCGCGCCACCCCATTCGCCGCCGACGGCGACGCCCTGAACCAAACGCAGCAGCACGAGCATGACCGCGGCCATGATGCCGATGGAATGGAAGCTCGGCAGGATACCGATCAGCGTGGTCGCGATGCCCATCACGGCCAGCGTGATGATCAGGCTCTTCTTGCGGCCGACCTTGTCACCGAGATGCCCGAAGATCAGCGCGCCGAACGGCCGCGCCACGAAGCCGACGGCAAACGTCGCCAGCGAAGCCAGAACGCCCATGAAGGGATCTTTGGTGGCGAAGAACACGTCGCCGAACACCAGCGCGGCGGCCGTCCCATAAATGTAGAAGTCGTACCACTCGATGGCGGTCCCGAGAAACGCGGCCAATGCCGCCCTGATCGGCTGTCGCTCAACCATGCCCCTGTTCCTTCTCCCCAGTTCGTGCGCGGGTTTTGAACGTGTGATCTCCGGCGATTCCTTCGTATGCATTTGATGCATGATGCGTCAAGATAATTTTGATGCATCAAATATCAGCAGGCTGGTTATCAAACAGGCGCGCTGATATAGCTTCTCGAAACATTGAATCGTGATCGGGCTGATCCACCGCGAGATAGGGAACCCCTTGTGAAGGACATGTTTTTACAGGTCGATCGCAGCAGCCTGTACGAGACCGTGTACTCGCAGATTGCCCTCGCGCTGATCGAGGGGCAGCTCCAGCCGGACGACAAGGTCCGGATCCGGGCTCTTGCCGATCAGCTCGGCGTCAGCGTCACGCCCGTGCGGGACGCCCTGCTCCGCCTCGTCAAGGAACGGGCGCTGGAGATGCGCGGGCTGAAGGACATCCGCGTCCCGCGGATGCGCGTCGATCAGTTGCAGGAGGTGCGGCTGATCCGGTTACGCCTGGAAGGCCTTGCTGCCCAACTTGCCGCCTCGCGCATCGACCGCACCTCGGAGGTGATGCTGACGCGCATCCTCGAGGAGAACGAGGAGGCGCGAACCAAGGGCGATACCGTCACCGCAGTCAAGCTCAACCGCCTGTTTCACTCCAAGATCGCCGAAATCGCCGGCCTGCCCGTGCTGCACGACATGATCGAGAACATGTGGCTGCGGATGGGCCCGCTGATCGCGGCAGTCTATGTCTCTGGCGGACGGCCCATGATCGCCTATCACCACGAGATCCTCGACGCGCTCCGGAAGCGCGACCCTGCGGCCGCCGAAGCCGCCATCCAGGCCGACATCAATGCCACAGCGGAAATCCTGCTCCAGTCCGGGCTTCTGCTGTCGAACGAGCCGGCGACAAGTCACGCGGGATTGAAGGCGCTGGCTTGACGCTATATCCGCAAGCACGGCCTTCCTCGCAAGAACGAATTGCGCAGCGCGACCTTCGGAGCTGGTCCGCCGCAGATATTGTCGCGGCGCCTTGCCAAGCTCACACCTGAACATCGCAACGAAAGCTCGCGAGCGGACGATGCGCGCGACGGGGTGATGACCAACGGTATTCTGAGGTGCGCTTCGTGCACCGTCAGCGGGGACATTCCCAATGTCGGGTGATCTCGCCAGACCACTTATCCACTGGACTTCCGCGAGATGTTGGAAGACCTTAGCGTGTGGTGGCAGGAAGTGATCATGGACGTTGTCGAGTGGCTGCGAGGCCTAGGTCTTGAGCAATATGAGACCGCGTTTCGCGAAGCGGAAATCGGACTCGACGTTCTGCCTGACCTCACCGACGCCGATCTTGTCGAATTGGGCGTATCGCTTGGCAACCGCAAGCGTCTATTGAGGGCGATCGCCGCCCTGCGCAGAGCGCCGGTGCCGTCGGGCGAGCCGGGCCCGGATGAAGCCGAACGCCGCCAATTGACCGTGATGTTCTGCGATCTCGTGGGATCGACCGAGATTTCAGCGCGGCTCGATCCCGAAGACATGCGCGACGTGATCCGCGCTTATCAGGATGCGTGCTCGGGGGCGGTCGCCCGCTACGACGGCTTCGTGGCACGTTTCATGGGCGACGGCATCCTCACCTATTTCGGCTTCCCGCGCGCGCATGAGGATGAAGCCGAGCGCGCGATCAGGTCGGGCCTCGATATCGTCGACGCCGTCGCAAAGCTGGAGACGCCGGCGCGACGCAAGCTCGCGGTGCGGATCGGCATCGCCACCGGCATTGTCGTGGTCGGCGATCTGATCGGACACGGTCCCGGTCAGGAACGGGACGTCGTTGGCGAGACGCCGAATCTGGCGGCGCGGCTGCAGGCTCTGGCGGCGCCGGGCACCGTGGTGATCGCGGAAGCCACCATGCGACTGATCGGCCGGACTTTTGATCTGGCGCCACTCGGCGTTCATGCGCTCAAAGGATTCGAAACGCCGGTCCCGATCTGGTCGGTGCTGCGCGATGCCCGGACCAGCACCCGCTTCGAAGCGTTCCGATCGCAGGGGCTTTCGCCCATGGTCAACCGCGAGCAGGAGACGGCGCTGCTGCGGGACCGCTGGCGACGCTCGCAGAACGGTGAAGGGCATGTGGTCCTCGTCTCGGGCGAAGCGGGAATCGGAAAGTCGCGCATCGTGGCCACGCTCGCCGAACACGCCGCCGCATCGCCCCACGTCGCAATCCGCTATCAATGCTCGCCGCATCATGTGAACAATGCGCTCTATCCGATCTTGAGTGAAATCGGGCGCGCGGCGGGATTGGTCGACGACGAACCGCCGACGGTGAAGCTCGACAAGATCGAAGACATGCTTGTGCGCCATGGGCTCGACGCTCGCGAGTACGCACCGATCCTTGCCGGGGCGCTTTCCATCCCTGCGGCTGACCGTTACGCCCCGATCGATCTGACAGCGGCGGAACTGAAGGAACGCACGATCTCGGCACTGGTCGTGCTCTTCACAGCGAGAGCCCAGCGCGTCCCTGCGCTTGCACTGCTCGAAGACGTGCATTGGATCGACCCGACGTCACTCGTCGTGCTGGGACGCCTGTTCGACCAGGTGCCGGGCCTGAGCGCGCTTATCGTCGTCACCGCCCGCCCCGAATTCATCTCTCCCTGGGAAAACCAGGCGAATCTGTCCGTCCTGAATCTCAGCCCGCTGCCAAAGGACGAAACGACTGCCATCGTTCATGGCGTGGCCGGAGGGAAAACGCTGCCGGCCCAAATCCTCGAGGAGATCATCGTCAAGACCGACGGCGTGCCGCTGTTTGTCGAAGAGCTGACAAAAACCGTGATGGAGTCCGGTCTGCTTCGCGAAGACGGCGACTCTTATCAGCTCGTTTCGGGACGAACGCCGATCGCGATCCCGTCGACCCTCCAGGACTCACTGCTGGCCCGCCTGGACCGGCTCAATTCGGTGAAGGACATCGCCCAGATCGGCGCGGCGATCGGCCGCGAATTTTCGCACCGTCTGCTCGAGGAAGTGTCGAGCATGCGCGGTGCAGCGCTCATGGACGCACTCGACAAGCTGATCGCCGCCAACATCATCCACCGCAGCGGTGATCCGCCCGAGGCCGTCTACACCTTCAAACACGCGTTGCTGCGCGACTCCGCCTATCAGCTCATGATCCGCGGACGACGCCGCGACGTGCATCGCAGCATCGTCAGCACCCTCGAGGCACGGTTTCCGCAGATCGTCGAAACCCAGCCCGAGATTGCGGCGATGCATCACGAGCACGGCGGCAACCCGGCACGCGCCGCCGATTATTATCGGCTCGCCGGCGGCCGCGCTGCGGCGCGTTCGGCAAACGTCGAAGCCCTCGCCTATCTGAATGACGGACTGCGGGTCATCGAGACGCTGCCGCCCGGCACCGAGCGCGACCGGCTGGAGTTGCAGGTGCAATTACAGCGCGCGGGAGCCCTGCGCGGCACCAAGGGCTATTCCGCGCCGGAAACCGGCGAGGCCATCAGCCGCGCCTACACGCTGAGCCAGAGCGTCGGCGAGCCGGCGCAGTTGCTGCTGACGCTCGCCGGCCTCTATGCCTACCACCTCGTCCATTCCGAGACGATTCGGGCGGGAGAGGTCGCCGAGAAACTGCTGACCCTCGCGCGGCAGCAGGGCGACACCAACTACATCATGATCGGGCTGCGCAGCATCGGATGCGTTCAGTTTCAGCTCGGATACCAACCTGCCGCGCTCGAACACTTCGAGCAATCGCTGTCGCTGTACGATCCCGTGGCGCATGGTCCGCTCGCTTCCTCCTTTGGATTGGATCACAAGGAGGTCGCGGCCTCGTTCCGCTCGACCACGCTCTGGCTGCTCGGGCGGCCCGCTCAGGCGGAGGCCTCGCAACAGGAGGCTCTGTCTCATGCCGAGAGCCTGAAGCACCTGCCCAGCATTTGCCAAGCGCTGATCTACAGCGCGCTGCTTCGCGTGTTGGCGCGCGACCACCCCGGCGTCATCGAATCGGCCACTCAAGGGATCCATCTGGCCCGGCGTCTGTCGTTCGACCTGATGGAGCACGGCGCGAGCTTCTTCCTCGCCGCCGCGCGGCGCGGGCAGGTGCCGCCGGACGAATTGCTGCCGGAGATGCTGCGCGCTGCCGAGCTGTGGTGGGCGACGGGTGCCCGCCAGTACCAGGGCTATGTCCTGACTGTGATCGCGGAAACCTATCTGGACGCGAACCAGCCTGAGAAAGGCTTATCGATCGTGGCACAGGGCAAGGAGTTGCTCGAGGCAACTGACGAGCGATGGGCCGAAGCCGAGCTCTATCGCGTGGAAGGCATGTTGCTGCTCGCATTGCCGGAGCGGCGGATTGCCGAGTGCGAAGCCTGCTTGCGGAAGGCAATCGCCATCGCGCGCGACCACGCGGCGCAGGCATGGGAGTTGCGTGCCTCGGTCGATCTGGCTCGCCTGCTGGGCGAGCTTGGACGCGCCGCCGAAGGCAAGGCGCTCGTGGAAGCGGTTTATCGCCGTTTCGACGAGGGATTCGACAGCGTCGACCTTGCCGCCGCGCGCGCGATCCTGATGCCGCAGACCTCCTCCATCGCCTGACCGGTCATTCCGACGCCACAAGAATCCTGCGTTCGACCAACCACGACACCATGCGCTGCCCGCGCTCACGACTGGTGTCCCGCGCCAATTGATGCCCAAGTGCCTCGAGGCTGTCGCTCTGTGCCATCCGCTCAAGCAACGTCTCGACCGCGACGCCGTCGAGATAGGCGAACGGGCGGGCAAGCGCCGGATGATGCAGGCCCTTACGCAAGGTAACCCGATCGCGTTCGATGATTGGCACGTCGGCAATGCGAACGTCGTGCGACAGGCGCGCCCGTCCGGCGAACATTGGTGGCACCCGCAGCGGCATTGGCGCCGCCGAAGCTTGCGCCATGGCCGCGCGTTCGTGCCAGAAGCGAGCCGACGTCATGCCCGCCACCGCCGCATAGTGACGCGCCGCTGCTGCGCGATGCCGCTCAACCGTGTCCTTTCGGGCATTTCGATAGAAGATCATTGCGGCCCGAGCATCTACTGGACGTGTGAGCATGGTGTGGACCACGATCGCGGCCTGAAGGCCGGAATTCATTGCGGCCTGAACGCCCTGCGACGACAACGGATCAAGCGAGAAGCTCGCCTCCCCGATCCTGATCAAATTCTCTGTCACGCAAACGGCGCTCTGATGCGGCGTCGCTTCGTGAAACCGGACCCCACCTTCCAATCTGCCGCGCAAGCAGTCCCGCAGCAGCAACGACTCCGAAAGCCGCGCGCGATAATCGGCTTCGATATCGCCCCGGCGCCGGCCGTGACATTGGTCGGCATCGACGAAAACCATCGCGCAAAACGCACCGTCAGGCCGTGGCGCGCCCCAGTACCAACAGGTCGTTCCGGCTTCGACGCGATTGGGGCCGGGACCCAGTGATGTATCCCGCCAATTCCCCGACAGCGCCACCGTTCGCGGGTCCGTCGGCTGGTCCGTCTTGCGGATGTTGGAGTAGCGGCCCGCGGCGTCGACCAGAAACCGGGCCTCGATCAGAATGCTGCCTTCGCCTGTCTCGACCGGAACGAGCCATCCCTCAGCACCCGCACGCGGAGCCTTCGCCCTTGCCGGCTGAAGGATGCGTGCGCCGGCCTTCCTCGCCGCATCCAGGAGGATTGCGTCGAAGCGTCCGCGGTCGACCATCAAACCGAAGCGACCGGGCGGCGGTGATACATCTTCATCCGTGTCACCAGCCCACCGCAGCACGGATTTCTCGACCCGTACGAAGCCGGCTTGCGCGATCGCATCGCGGATCCCCAGGAGATCGAGGACAGTCCAGATCGACGGCGCCATCGCCTCGCCGATGTGCGGGCGCGGGAACGCAGTCCGCTCGACCACAACGACGTCGTGGCCGAGCCTCGCGAGCCGTGCCGCGAAGGCCGCTCCCGCCGGCCCGCCCCCAATCACGCAGACCTCGGCCGTTATCACGCGCGTCATGGCAGAGCCGGGGCATCGCCAGCAGCCCGGCTTTCGGGCGCCATGGCACCACTGAGATAGTCAGGGCGAAGCACGGACAGCCTCACATAAGCCTGCAGGCAGTACTCGAGCCAACCCCTGATGAAATCGCAAGCCGGCCGTCCCCGGGCGATCACCTCGTGATGGCAGCCGCCGCCGCAGAGGTACCGCGCCCAGCAGGAGCGGCACGGCTCCTGCCGATCGACCAGACGTTCCTCGAGCCACTGCCGCTGACGCGCGCGGTCGACGCCCGTCTCGACATGCCCCATGGCGCCGGCCTCGTCATCGACGAAGCGATGGCAGGCGAACATGTCGCCATCGGCCGACACGCCGAAATACCCCGCGCCCGCACCACAGGGATAAGGGCGATGGGTACCGCGATGAATCTCGCGCAACGCGCTCGCCATGTTGGCGAACGGATAGGGTTGCCCGAGCGCCGCGCGGCGTTCGAATTCCCGCCCGCAGTCGATCATCTGCGCGAGTAGCAACTGGAAATCGGACACCGCGAGCTCGCTTCTGCCGGTCGGCGAACGCAGCACCGGGGAGAACCCGACGCTGGTGAATCCCAGCTCGGCGAACCCGTCCAGGGTTTCGCGTAGATCGAGATTGTCCGGCGTCACCGTGACTCGCGCCGAAATCTGCATGCGCCGCTGCATCGCGAGCAGCGGCATCACATTCTCGATCGCCCGCTGATAGCTGCCGCGCCCGCTCTTGAACGGCCGCAACCGATCGTGTACCGCCCCGATGCCGTCGAGACTGACCGTCACCGCAAATCGATGCCGCTCGAAGAACGCGCCGTCGTCCGGACGCAGCAGCGTGCCGTTGGTTGTGATCGAGAATTTGGCATTGGCGCCCTTCTCGCGCGCCAGCCGCGTGGCCAGCTCGGTCGCGTCGCGGAGCAGGTCGCGTGCTGCAAGCGGCTCGCCACCCAGGAACGAGATATGGAGCGTGTCTCCCCTCTCCGCATCGGCGAACAGCCGGCGCACCGCCACTTCGGCGGTACGCCATGCCATTTCCTTGGCCTTGCCGCCGAAGCCCCCCTCTTGCGCATAGCAATAGGTGCAGCCGAGATTGCAGGCTTGCGCAACCGCGAGCGACAACGACCGCAGCGGTGGATCGCGCGGTGCCGTCATGGGCATCGCGAGCGGACGCGACAACCCCATCGCCTCGCGCACGGCACCGGGACCGAGCCCGGCCGCACGCAGCAGCTCTTGCCGGGTCTCCTCGTCGAGCGCGAACACCTGCGAGGCGTCGGCCAACAGTGCGTGCGGCCCGAACTCGGTGTCGAACAGATGAACGTCAGGCGACGTGTCGGACAGGCTCGCCGCGATCATTGCTGTGGCCAGAATGGAATGCCGATGCCGTCAGCTGCGAGCTTTTCACCGACCTGCAGCAGCTCGTTCATTTTCAGCCGCGCGGCATTGACGAGCGGCGCCCCTTCCGTCATCCCTCCGCGCGCGTAATCCGCGTAGCCCTTGCCGAGGTCGCGCAGGATGTCCTGGTAGATCGCGAGCGCCGCAGCCGCTTGGCGGGGCGTACCGATTTCGACCCGTCGCAGATACGGCAAGGCCGGTTCAGCGCCCTGATAGGCTTTGAGCGCCGTCTCCACCTCACGGAAGCGGCTGTAGTGATCGACGCCGTCGCTGTCGATCCGTTCAGCGAGCTCGATCGCATGAGCGGGATAGATTGGAGATCGCAACGTCGCGATCACCTTCGAGTAGGCTCCATCGAGGAAGCCGCTGGGACGTTCGATGTTGATGAAGTCGTTCAGCGCGTCCGGCGTCAGGCGGCGCAAGGCAGCGTCGCGCCAGCCGCCCTTCCCGTCGGGCAACTTGTTTGCCGGGTGCAAAACCGGCTGATAGGACGCGATGAGACCGGCGTCGTGAAGCATCCACAGCAGCTCATTGACCCAACGCAGGTGCTGCATCTCACAGGTGGCGATGATCATCAGGCCGCCGCGGATGAAGGTCACGTCGTCCTTCATCGTGCTCCAATGCGATCCCGCCGCCTCTTCGGAAGAGAGCAGCGAAAAGCGCGCATAGAGATATTCGAGCGCGAGCGCCATCTCCATCGGGCCGAGCTTGTCGCGCAATTCGCACGCGAGCTCTTCCGGGCTCGCGAACGGATTGGCATGCCTTTCACGCAGCGGGACATAGACCGAATCGATCTCCCGGTCGTGGAGCACGACGTTGAGGTTTTGCCACTCGTGATTGATCTGAAAGTGGTCGAACTGGTAGGGGCGGTTCTTGGCGATGGTGTTCGCTGCTTCCGCCGAAACGTCACGCGAGCGCTCGGCACGCAACCAGTCGACCCGCAGATTGGCCAGCAGCGGATTGGCGGCCTCGCCGTTCGGCAGCGTCGGCTCGCCGGGGTCTAGCTCCTGGAATACCGCGTCTGGATGATTGGAGGCCCAGTACATGCAGGCGCAGTCGCGAAAATCGTGCTGCCAGGGCGAGCAGAGGCTCTGCAACAGTTCACCCGGTAGATAGGCGCCGCTGATCACGCCGGTGACGGGGTCGGTGAAGTGCCGCCGCCAGCCATCGAGAACAACCTCGGCGGCGTCGGCCGCACCGCGCCGCTTCAACCCGATCTTCAGCGCGCCGGGCGCGAGCCCGCGCAGCAGTCGCCAGACGTAGAGACCGTCGAGCGGATAATCCGGATTATCGGGGTTGTGCAGGCGCATCGACAGGCGCTTGCCGCCCTGCTCGACCCATTCGAGATACCAGTCGGTGTGCGCGCCGAGCGTGCCGGCGGCGAGTTCGATATCGAGCAGCAGTCGCCGTGCGTCGGCGTTATCGGCCTGCAGTTCGGGATCGAACAGATAGTCGACATACCGGAGCCACGCGCCGTAGCGCTGGGGCTCGTCATAGGGTGCGCTGTTGTCGTCGCGGCCGACGAATTCGAAGACCAGGCCCGGGAAGAATCGGCGGTCGAAATTGCGAACGTCGAGCTCGAGACCCGGGTAGCAATTGCCGACGGCATCCTCGAGCCGCGTCACGGCCGGATTGCCCGGCACCTGATAGGCGGCGCGGGCGGTGAGATTGCGCGGAAATATCTTCCCCGATCGCTTGTCCATGGTTGTTGTCCTCACGCCTTCCGCAGCGGGCCCGACGTTGCGTCAGTCGCGGCCTGCTCGGCAAGCAAGTCGATGAATCTCATCAGCGTGTCGTAGTCACGCCAGGTCAGGGACAGCGCGTTCTCGTCGGAATCGCGCATGAAGGGCGGCATGCGCATGTCATGCAGGCCATCGCGCGACACCCGGGAGTCGCGGAAGCTCGGATCGGGAATCTTCCCCGGCGCTTCCTCAAATTGGGAGAAGCGGCCATATGGCGGTCGGATCAATCGTTGGACATGCTCCTTGCGGGTGCGCAGGAAATCCCGCAACGTGATCAGGTCGGTGAGCGGCGCATGCGCCGCCATCGCAACGGCGGAATAGGGCAATGGCAGGAACGGGACGCCATCGCTCTGCTGCGCCACCTCATCGGAATCCAGCAAAATCGGCGTGAGGTCGACATACGGCTTGTCGTCCTTTGTCATCATGCGTTTGTCGATCTGCGGCAGCCCGGGATAGTTCGACGGTGGCGGATCGTTGATATTGCTCTGGATCGCCTTGTAGCGCACAGCGTCGAGATTCATCAGGCCCGCGGTCTCGAAGACGCGTGCGAACAGGTCGGCAATCTCGGCGCTGGTCTGTTCGATCGTTTGCTCGGATACCTCGACCGGAGGCAGTTCGCGATCGGCGAGATCGGCGGCCAGCGACGCGAAGGGCCGCCGGTCTGGCGCGTAGTCCGGCACGCCGGACAGCACCCTCGCGGTCGCGACGAAACGTGCGCCGGCGACGACGAGTTGCGCCGAGATGACGCCATCGCAGGTGTCGTCGACCACGCCCCAGGAGCGCCAATCGCCGACATCGGCACCGTCGTAAGAATCGCATGGCTGCGGATCAGTCTGCCCCGGCGCGTTCATGATGTAGGTCGACCACGGCGTGTTGGGGTTGAGTATGCGATTGCGCGCCGGCACGATTTCGTGGATCGCGCCGGGCAAGATCGCCGCGGCGATGATGTCGCCGGGCTGCCCCGGCGACGACGGGCCCGCGATCGCATTGGGCGGTCCATAGACCTCGCCACGCGCCGGCGTGAAGCGGACGCGGATCTGCGACAGGTCGATGCCCATCGCCGTCGCCGGCGCCGGCTTGATCACCTGAAAGGCCCCGAGCGGTATCGGACGATCCGGATAGACCAATGGCTCCTGACCCGGCGTGTGCGGGCTGATGGCAAGCAATGGCTTGCGCTCATGGTCGGTGCCACTGACTTCGAGCCGGGCGATATAGGAGCACGCCGGAGATCCGGTTCGCCGCTGCGCCTTGCAGTTGGCCACGGTCACGTTGAACTGCAGATTGTCGATCGACGCCCCCAATTGCGCCAGCCTCGCCGGCGTCGCCCTCTCCTCGCGGACCTCGCCGTCGTGCGACGACTGCACCCTCAGCCATAGCTCGAAGAACGGCGCCGCAGGTCGGAGCTGATCGCCGTCCTTGAACCTGATGACATTGGGAATATACGGCCGAAGCGAGCCGTCCGCGCCGACATCCAGCGTGACGGAGGGCTTGATGACGGTTTGATGGGCTCCGTGCGTCGAGACGTCAGTGTCCCATTCGAACGCTTCCAGCGGATTATCGCTGCCGCCGACCCGCGCGATCGCGATCGGAGGCAGGAAGTACATTTCGACGACGCGGTCCATCCATCCCTCCCAATGCATCGAAGCTAGGCGCCGCTGGAATAGGGCTCGCGCACGATGGGCCCCGGCGTGGGCGGCACCAAAGGTGGTTTGCGGCCTCCACCCTTCATCGCGACGGCCTGTTGGTAATGGAAGAAGCCATCGGGGTCGTACTTGCGTTTGATCGCCACCAATGACGAGTCATAGTCACCCCAATACGCCTTCGCGAAACCCTTCTGCTGGCGGCGCGGGTAGTTCTGATAGGAATGCCCGTTGCAGTAGGGCGCGTACATCTTCATGAAGTCGTCGAGGAACTGCTCGTAAGGAGCCTTTTCTTCCGGCGTGCGCCAGAACAGGCCAAAGAACGTGTTCATCAATACGTCGCGATGGATGAACGCGTTGGCGCCCTTGCGGACGCGGTTGATCTGGCCTCCATAAGGCTCGATCACGAACCAGCTCCAAGGGCACGGCGATTGCGCGAAGCGGTTCATGATTTTGCGCCAGTCGTTGAGGCTCAAGGGCCGCGAGACATAGGCGCTCTGCTTGTCCTCCATCACCGAGTTCGGCACGTCGGGGATCGGAAACGGCTTGTCGACGATGTAGCGATTCACCGCCAGATAGGTGTCGACCATGTCGACCTGGAGCTGAACGCCCTTGGTCGCCAGCAACGAAGACAGCGCGGCCATCCCCTCCTCGCGGCTTCCATGATAGGTGCCGCGCATCAGCATGACATTCTTGCCCTGCTGGGCGGTGACGATCACCATGTAGCCGAGTTGATCCGCAGCGCCCTTGGTCATGTAGTTCTTTTGCAGCTCGACGAGCGCGGCGGGCGCGTGCTCGATCGGCCACAGCAGACCGAACCCCCAGATCTTCCAGAGGTCGTGCAACTGGTAGGTCGCCTGCAGCACCACGCCGAAATTGTTGCCTGTGCCGCCCCTGATGGCCCAGAACAGATCCTGATTCACGGTTTCGCTAGCCAGCACGATGCTGCCATCCGCGAGCATGACAGTTGCATCGATCAGATTGTCGCAATTCATGCCGTACTCGCGGGAGGTGAAGCCATAGCCGCCTCCCTGCATGTAGCCCGCGATCGCCACATCCTCGCAGGCGCCGCCCGGCATGTGCAACCGGTAGCCGTTGAGCACCGCATTGATGTGGCCGAACGTGGCGCCCGCACCGATCACCGCCCGCTTGGCCACCGCGTCGACGACGACGTAGTTCATGCGGCTCAGGTCGATCACCATGTCGCAGATGACCGAATAGCCGGCCGTACTGTGCCCGCCAGAACGCGTGATCGCCCAGAATTTGTGGCGCCGGGCGAATTTCAGGCAATGCCTGACGTCCTCGAACACCTCGCAATAGACGATGAGTTGCGGGAGGACCTGAAATTCCTGGCTAAAGACCTGCCGGGCGGCATGGTAATTGGGATCGGTCGGCAGGACCACGGAGCCCTCGAGCTGCGATTGGAGCTCGGCGATCGCATCAGGTGTCGGAATGGCCGATACCGGTGAATGGGCCGCACGAAGGCCTGCGACTCTCGCCTCGCGGTGCCTGAGCTTCGCGCTCTTCCACATATCGCTGCCTAGCCGATCGTCTTGCTATCGGGACGCTCAGCTCGCGATGCCGTCTGGAAGGCTGGTCTTGCGAATTGGGAAAACGCGCTGAAACAAACCGTCACAGTAACTAAACCTGGAGTTGCCATGAGTATAAATCACCGTCCCTGAAATATGCCGGGTATCCAATGCCCGATCAGGCAATAAGTCAATCCGCTCACGGTTCTCGAACCGCTGAAATATTCCTGACACAATCGCACCGAGGGCAATTCGCGCGACTGACGAACTCTCCGACCCTGACATCACCTGGATCGATTGTCCGTCCCTGGATGACCGTTGCCCGACAAGGCCTGTGCCGCGCCACCAATGCCACGACGAAAGGCCTCGTCGAAAGTGACGCCGCGCATCCGCCACGTGTACGATTTGCCCTGCCAGTCGATCCGCCATTGCGTCGCCCAGCCGAGATCGTTGTCATCCCAAACCAGCCGTCCGACCAAGGCGGTCTCGCCGCCCTGCGGCGCGACAATGGAGATCAGTTTCGCTGACGGCACCTTATTGAGGCCGGCTGCGGTGATGTTCGACGCGGCGAGCGCGGCCGCGCTCGGCAGAATAAGGCGCATCCCGCGCTTATCCGCCGCCGCCGAAAGCGCGTCGCGCTGCAGGTCCGCCTGCGTGCCGTCGGCGGTGACGATGTAGTCCTTCGGACCTTGCTGCATCTCGACGAAGACGCCGAGCATCGGCCGTTGTGCCTTCCACGGCTTCAGGCCCAACGTGGTCAGCAGGCCGTCGATCTTCTGCTCGTCAAATGTCACCGTCAGATCGAACGGGCGGTCGCGGGTGCCCTGTTCGTCGTGATGCGGCTTGCCGGCGTACTGGTCATGATAGCTGAAGTCGCTGACGAACTCCTTGGCCTTCGATTTGTACGCGGCGAGCCGCTTGTCGCTAGCGAGCGCCTGCTGGCCGGAGACCTTGATCAGCACGTCTTCCAGGCACGCGCCGAACCCGATGATCCGGTTTGGTTCGCCCTGGCCGGTGACGACGGTCTGCGCGCGGTAGAGACCATCGGCCGCCTGCGCCATCGCGCCGCCGCAACTGATCAGGGCTACGGCAACCATCGCCCAAGCCATGCGACGCACGAGGATACCGATCAGAGTCTTTCCCGTCTCAAGCAAGGCAGCCATGCTCACCTCCCGCGCTGGGTCCGCACAGATTGACCGCATTTGGGCACGGCGCCAATAGGTTCCGACATGGGCACCATGTTGCGCGCTGCGTTGCACGCTATGGCCACGCCCGGCCCGGCTGACATATGCTCAGTGCACGCGCGACGACGCAGCAAGCGCCGTCCGAGACAACAGTCCGCTACGGGAGACGTCCTTTGAAGTGCTACGAGTTGCAAGGCCCAGGGGGCGTTGATGCGCTTGCGCTGGTCGATAAGCCGGTGCCGCAAGCCGGCCCCGGCGAGGTTCTGGTCCGGCTGAAGGCGGCGACGCTCAACTATCGCGACCTGCTGACGGTCAAGGGCGGCTACGGCTCGCGCCAGAAATTTCCGCTGGTACCGGTCTCCGACGGCGCTGGAGTCGTCGAGGCGGTCGGCGCCGACGTCACGGGTTTCGCGCCCGGCGATCGCGTCATCGGCAGCTTCTTCGAGGACTGGCTCGGCGGCGCGCCGAGCGAGACACGGATGCGCGCGGCGCTCGGCGGCAGCGTCGACGGCGTGTTGACCGAGTATCGGCTGTTTCCGACACGCGCGCTGGTGCGCACACCGGATCACCTGAGCGATATCGAGGCCGCGGCACTGCCATGCGCCGGCCTCACGGCCTGGAGCGCAGTGGTCAAGCTCGGCGACGTGAAGCCGGGACAGACCGTGCTCACCCAAGGCACCGGCGGCGTCTCGCTGTTCGCGCTGCAATTCGCCAAGATGTGCGGCGCCCGCGTGATCGCGACATCCTCCAGCGACGCCAAGATCGCACGGCTGAAGCAGCTCGGCGCCGACGTCACGCTGAACTACAAGACGACGCCCGATTGGGGCAAGAAGGCGCGCGAGGTGACCGGGCGCGGCGTCGATCTGGTCGTCGAGGTCGGCGGCGTCGGCACGCTGAACGAATCGATCCGCGCCACCAAGATCGGCGGCACTATCGCCTTCATCGGCGTGCTCGCCGGTCCCGCAGCATCCGACACGCGGCTGCCGCTGATGGTGATGCAGCAGCAGCGGCTGCAGGGCGTCACGGTGGGCTCGGTCGAGGACCTGCAAGCGCTGTGCGACGGGATCAGCATGCACGGCGTCAAGCCCGTGATCGACAAGGTCTTCGCGTTCGACCAGGTGAGGAACGCATTCGCCCACATGGCCAGCGGCGCGCATTTCGGCAAGGTCGCCATCGCGATCGGGTAGCGCGTCGAAGAAGCTGGTGCCACGGCCTGAAAGAAGAGATCAGGTTGAACTTGAACCGCATCGAAGGTTCACCTCTCCCTTGAGAGAGGTCGATTTGCGCCCGGCGATGCGAAGCATCGTCCAGTGCAAATCGGGTGAGGGGTTACGGTCCAATGAGAGAACAAGACCCCTCACCCGGATTGCTACGCAATCCGACCTCTCCCCGGCTGGGGAGAGGTGAACCGAAATCGCCGCCCGCCGATTCGACAACCACGCGTCCTCCACCTAACGTCCCGTGAACTGGGCCTTGCGCTTCTCGACGAAGGCCTTGCGGCCTTCCTGCGCATCGGCGCTCTCACGGATCACCATCTGCACCTCGAGCTCGCGGCGGAACTGATCCGCATAGCTTGCGTGCTCGCTCGCCTCGAGCAACTGCCGTGTCGCGACCAGCGCCCGGGTCGGCCCGTCGGCGAGACGCCGCGCCAGCACCTTGGCTTCGTCGAGTAATCTTGCATCGTCGACCACCTCGCGCACCAATCCCCATTCCTTGGCGCGCTCGGCCGACAGCGGCTCGTTCAACAGCATCAGGTCGAGCGCGCGCTGGCGGCCGATCAGCCGCGGCAGCAGCCAGGTCGAGCCGAGGTCGGGCACCAGGCCGATCCGGCTGAACACCTGGATGAAGCTCGCCGACCGGCCTGCGAGGATCATGTCGCCGGACATCGCAAGGCTGAAGCCGCCGCCGGCCGCAACGCCATTGACCGCGACCACGACCGGCACGCGACATTCGCGCAAAGCCTGCAGCGCCGGCCAATAATGCCTCATCACGCCGACATAGATGTTGTCACCGAGCGACTGGGACGCCTTGAGGTTCTGCCCCGAGCAGAAGCCACGCCCCTCCCCGGTCAGCACGAGTGCCCGCAGCCCGGCGTTGCTGCTCATCTCGCCGATCGCCGTCGCGAGATCGCCGAGCAACTCCGGCGTCATCGCGTTCAGGCTGGCGGGATCGTTGAGTGTCAGGATGCCGATACTGCCGTCCCGCTCGCGCTTCACTGCGGTCATTTTCCTCTCCCCGGAATTGCTAGTTGTTGCGCTCACCGTGCCTTGCTTGGCATGCTACGCTAAGGTCATCCACCCGCAACAAGAACAGCGAAAACAGCGCCATGTCCGATCAGTTCTCCAACTCGCAAGTGATCCGCAAACCCGCCGTGACCTCGAAGGGCGGCATCGTCGCCGCGCAATCGCGCAAGGCCGCGGAGATCGGCGCGGCGGTATTGGCAGCGGGCGGCGATTGCGTCGACGCGGTGATTGCAACCACGTTCGCGCTCGGCGTGGTGGAGCCCTGGATGAGCGGCGTCGGCGGTGGCGGCGCCATGGTGCTCTACCGCGCGCGCGAGAACCGCACCGAGGTGATCGACTACGGCATGCGCGCGCCCGATAGTCTGCGCATCGAGGACTATCCGCTGACCGGCTCGGGCGCGGCCTCCGATCTCTTCCCCTGGGCCCGCGTCAAGAACGACCGCAACCTGCATGGCCCCGGATCGATCGCGGTGCCCGGCGTGGTCGCTGGCATGGAGGAGGCGCATCGCCGCCACGCCAGGATGCCGTGGAAGGAGCTGTTGGCGCCGAGCGTGACACTCGCCGGCGAAGGCCTGCTGGTCGATTGGTGGACCACCGCGATGATCGCAAGCTCCGCCGCCGACCTGCGCCGCTACCCCGCCAGCGCCGCCGCCTATCTACACGACGGCCTGCCGCCGAGCGCGCAATGGGGCATCAAGTCGGTGGTGCGCATGCCGCAGGACAGGCTGAAGGCGACGATGGCCCAGCTTGCCGCGGCCGGCCCGCGCGACTTCTACGAGGGCGATCTGGCACGCAGCATCGCCGACGACATCCAGGCCGCCGGCGGTGCGTTGTCGGTGCGCGACCTCGCTGCCTTCCGCGCCCATCTGCGCGAGCCACTGGCGATCCCCTATCGCGGCGGCACGGTCTACGCGACGCCGGAATTGACCGCGGGGCCCACCATGGCGCGCACGCTCGGCCTGCTGCAGAAGGCGTTCGAGCCCGCGCGCAGCGGCCCGGATGCCGCGGCTTACGCGGCCTATGCCGAGTCGCTGCAGGCGGCCTATCGCGAGCGGCTGAAGGACATGGGCGACGTCGACGGCCGCCGCTCGCTCGGCGCCGAGGCGATCGCTCCCTCCTGCACCACGCATTTCGCCGCGGTCGACCGCGACGGCAACATGGCAGCGGTGACGCAGACGCTGCTGTCGACCTTCGGCTCGAAATTCGTGACGCCGAACACCGGGCTCACCATGAACAACGGCATCATGTGGTTCGATCCGACGCCGGGCAATCCGAACTCGCTCGCCGGCGGCAAGCGCTGCCTGACCAACTACACGCCAGTGATCGCGCAAGCCGCCGATGGACGTCGCCTCGCCGCCGGCGCATCGGGCGGCCGCCGCATCCTGCCGGCGGTGTCGCAGCTCCTGTCCTTCGTGATGGATTTCGGCATGGACCTCGACACCGCGATCCATCAGCCGCGGATCGACGCCAGCGAAGGCGCCGTCGTGATCGGCGACGTGCGGCTGCCGCAGGCGGTGCGCGATACGCTGCGCGGGCGCTTCTCCTACGAGGAGGCGCGCATCCAGACCTTGCCGATGAAGTTCGCCTGCCCGAGCGTCGTGCTGCGCGATGGTGCGACCAACAGCGGCGCCACCGAGACGTTCCAGCCTTGGGGCGATGCGGTTGCGGAGGCGTGAAGCGGTCAGAGCCATCATTGCTTTGTCGAGAAGCGCAAGCCGGCCCTTCCGGGCAAGGTCTCACAGGACATGCCGAGCCAGTATCCGTGGTGGGGTCGTCGGGTTGTATGACTTGAGGCCGCTGTCGACCTGATGGGACGTCACTACGCCGGACTGACGTGCGGCTGGATTCCGATTCACATATCAAACAACCACAGTGTCATCACCCGCGCATGCGGGTGATCCAGTATTCCAGGGACGTCAGGCCTAGAGCGGAAGGCCGCCGCGTACTGGATGCCCGCATGCGCGGGCATGACGGCTGGTAAGGGTCCGCATTCTCGCGGCATGAGGTACGTTTCGACGGCACTGCTCGATCATACCCCGAGCCGGTCCCTCACCCGCCCCGTCAGCACCGCAGTGGTGACGCCGACGCGCCAGAAGGCGTGCATCGGGATCGGCTTGATGCCCGTGATCGGCATGTCGATCTCGGCCTTGCTTCCGCCGATCAGGCGGCGGGTGAGTTGCGCGCCCATCGCGGTCGAGAGCGCGACGCCACGGCCGTTGCAGCCGAGCGAGATCAAAAGGTTGTCGGCGGGCTCGTGCACATGCGGATAGTGATCGGCGGTGATGGCGAGGCGGCTGTTCCAGCCGTGGGTCCAGGCGACACCTTTGAGCTGCGGCCACAGCCGCTCGGCATAGCGGATCAGATAGGCGACGTCGGACGGGCTGTTGATCCAGCGCATCGGGCCGCGGCCGCCCATCAACAGGCGATTGCGCTGATCGATGCGGTAATAGACCGTGATGTGGCCGCTCTCGTAGAGCACCGGCCGCGTCGGCATGATCGCGCGCGCGACCTCGTCCGAAAGCGGCGCAGTGCAGGCGATCGACGAGAACACCGGCACGATGCTACGGCGGAGCGCCGGCCAGAGGTCGTCGGTGAAGCCGTTGGTCGCGAGCAGCACCTTATCGGCGTGGACGACTGCTCGCGGCGTCTCGATCCGCCAGCGGCCGCCGTCGCGGCCGAGCCGCAGCGCCGGCGTCTCGCCATGGACAGCCGCGCCCGCGCTAATCGCGGCACGCGCCAATCCGCGCGCGTAGCTCAGCGGATGCAGATCGCCCCCACGCGCATCCAGCATGGCGCAGAGGTAGCGGTCGCTGCCGGTCATCTCGCGCACCTCGGCGGCGTCCAGCAGCTTCACCGGCATGCCGCGTACGATGCATTGCTTCGCGGTCGCCGCGATCGCAGCGGCGCTGGCCTCGTTGTAGGCGGCGCGCAGCGTGCCGTTCTGCCGCGCCTCGCAGGGGATCTGGTAGCGGCGGATCAGGTCGTGCGTGAAGTTGGTGGTGCCGTAGGAAAATTCGATCATGCGGCGGCCGAGATCGGGGCCGAAATCGGCTTCGATCTGGTCGGGGTCGTGCTTCAGCCCGGGATTGGTTTGCCCGCCATTGTTACCGGATGCACCCCAGCCCGGCTCTTGCGCTTCCAGCACGGTGGCGAAGACGCCCTGCTCGGCAAGATGCAGCGCAGTGGAGAGCCCGGTGAAGCCGCCGCCGATGATCGCGACGGGGACGCTTTTGTCTGCGGTGAGCGGCGGCGTTGGCGCCGCCTCGACTGCGGTGTCGGCGTAGAGGCTCGGCGGCAGCGGCTGGCGGGTGGGGAGGGTCATGTTGCAAGCTCTCGTTTCACCTCTCCCGTAGGGAGAGGTCGACGCGCAGCGTCGGGCGAGGGGTTCAGATCCCACGAGAGAGCGCAACCCCTCACCCGGATCTCGTCTAGCGATGCAATCCGACCTCTCCCACAAGGGGAGAGGTGAACCTTTGATGCCTCACGATCCGACGTCACAATAGATCCCTCACAACGGGTGCAACACGCGACGCAAGAAATCCTGCGTGCGCGGGTGTTGCGGCTGGTTGAGGACCGACTTCGCCGCGCCCTGCTCGACGATGACGCCGCCGTCGATGAACAGCACGCGGTCGGCGACGTCGCGGGCGAAGCCCATCTCGTGGGTGACGACGACCATGGTCATGCCGTCGTCGGCGAGCTTGCGCATCACCGAGAGCACCTCGCCGACCAGTTCAGGATCGAGCGCCGATGTCGGCTCGTCGAACAGGATCGCCTTCGGCTGCATCGCCAGCGCGCGGGCGATGGCGACGCGCTGCTGCTGGCCGCCCGAGAGCTGCGGTGGATGCACGTCGGCCTTCTCGGCGAGCCCGACCTGCGCCAGCAACGCGCGGCCACGCGCGATCGCCTGCTCACGCGGCTCCTTCTTCACATAGAGCGGGCCCTCGATGACGTTCTCCAGCGCGGTGCGATGCGGGAACAGGTTGAAGCGCTGGAACACCATCGAGACCTGGGTGCGGATCGCCACGATCGAAGGCGAGTCGCGATCCACCCGCGCACCCTCGACGCTGATCTCGCCGCGGTCATAGCTCTCCAGCCCGTTGATGCAGCGCAGGATGGTCGACTTGCCGGAGCCGGAGGGGCCTATGATGCAGACCACCTCGCTTTTCGCGACCGACGCCGAGATGCCCTTCAGCACCTCGACCTTGCCAAAGCTCTTGTGAACGTCCTTCAGCTCGATCATTTGCGGTTCGCCTTGGTCTCGAAATGCCGAACCAATAGGATGAGTGGAATGCTCATGGTCAGATACATCAGCGCAACAAGCGTGAACACGCTGGTGTTCTTGAAGGTGGAGGAGGCGATCAGCTTGCCCTGCAGCGCGAGTTCGGCGACCGTGATGGTCGAGGCCTGCGAGGAATCCTTCAGCATCATGATCATGATGTTGCCGTAGGGCGGCAGCACGATCCTGATTGCCTGCGGCAGCACCACACGGCGCATGGTGAGCCACCAGCCCATGCCGATGGTCTGCGCCGCCTCGATCTGCCCCTTGTCGATCGCCTCGATGCCGGCGCGGAAGTTTTCGGCCTGATAGGCCGAATAGGCGATGCCGAGCCCGAGGATCGCCGCCTGCAACGCGGTGAGCGCGATGCCGAAATCGGGCATCACGAAATAGAGGTAGAACAGCAGCACGATGATCGGGATGCCGCGGATCACGTTGATCAGCGAGGCACTAAGGCCGACGAAAAATCCGATGCCGGACACCCGCATCAGCGCCCATACCAGCCCAAGCACGGTCGACAGAGCCAGCGAGCCGACGGTGACGACGACTGTCAGCCAGACCCCCTGCAACAGGATAGGCACGAACTCGACGGCGTCACTGAAGAATTTCTGCATCGGCTCAAACGCGAGACGACATCGGCACGATTAGCCGGCTGCCGCACGAACCCGTCATTGCGAGGAGCGAAGCGACGAAGCAATCCATCCTTCCGCGAGCGCGGCGAAATGGATTGCTTCGCTTTGCTCGCAATGACGTGGATGGTACTGTGCAACCGAATGCCATCGGCGCTCTCACGAAGCACTGCCCTTCTGGCCCCACTTCTCGAGAATCTTTGCGATGCTGCCGTTGCCTTTCAGCTTGGCGAGCGAGGCGTTGATCTTCTTGAGCAGCTCGGTATCGCTCTTGCGCACGCCGATCGCGACCGTGCCGACGGTGACGGGCTTGTAGCCATCGACCAGACGCACCTCGGCGAAATTGCCCTGCTGCAGATTATAGGCGAGGATCGGATAGTCGGCGAAGCCGGCCTTGAGGCGGCCTGCATTCACATCACGCAGGATATCGGGAATGTTGTCGTAGACTTTCACCTCGCTGAACAGCCCGGTCTTCTTCAGCGCATCGACGAAGGCGGTGCCGACCTGGGGCGCCGACCACCGTGCCCTTCAGATCCTCCTGCGAGGTGTAGGCCTTGGTGTCGGTCTTCGGCACCACGAGGCCCTCGCCATAGGTGTAGACGGCGTCGGAGAAGTCGATCACCTCCTTGCGCGCCGCGGTCGCGAACATCGCGGCGGCGATGATATCGATCTTGTTCGAGGTCAGCGAGGGGATCAGTGCCGAGAACTGCATCGGCTCGATCTGCACCGAAAAGCCGGCATCCTTGCCGATCTCGGTGGCGAGATCGACCATGATGCCCTGGATCGAATTGGTCTTGGTGTCGAGGAAGGTGAAGGGGATCCCGGTCGGCGTGGAGCCGACCTTCAGGACCTGCTGCGCCTCAGACGGCGCGCTCAAGGCAAGCGCAAGCGCCGCGATCGCGGCCTGGACGAGACGCTGAAACGACATCGCAACACCTCCCGAAGCTGACACCGGCGCCGCGTCGCCCGTTTACTTTCGAGCTTGTTGTTGCGGGCAACGCCCTTCCGGCCTATTTTCACCAATATGAAATTGTGGTCACGAAATCACGGCCAATGCAAGTTATTTTCATGCACATGAAGGAAGCGGCTTGACGTGAGTGGCGGCAAGCGAATGCGCAAAGCAACGACAGGCAAGCCTGCGACGGCGCGCCGCGCGGCAAGGAAGCCGGCCGAGCCGCTGGTCGACCTCGCCGTCGGACGCCGCATCCGCGACCTGCGTCGCGCCCGGCAGATGTCGCTGGAGATGGTCGCCGCGCGCACGAAGCTGTCGATCGGCTTCGTCAGCCAGATCGAACGCGGCCTGTCGTCGCCCTCGTTGCGCGTGCTGGCGACGCTCGCCGACGTGCTCGGCGTCGGCATCGCCGCGCTGTTCGGTACCACGCCGAATGACGACGCGGCGGCAAACGGCGTGGTCACGCGCGAGGCGCAGCGCGCCGAGCTGAAGCTGTGGCGCAGCGGTGTCTCGAAACAATTGCTGAGCCCGGCCGGCAGCGAGAGCCGGCTCAATCTTTTCCTGGTGCATCTCGCCCCCGGCGGCAGCACCGGCGACGAACTCTACACTCATGACGGCGAGGAAGCCGGCCTCGTGCTCGAAGGCGAAATGACGTTGACCGTGGATGCCGAGACCTGGACCTTGAAACAAGGTGACAGCTTCCGCTTCGCCAGCCGGAGGCCGCATAGTTTTTCCAATCCGGACGCCGATGCGAATGCCGTGGTGCTGTGGGTGAACTGCGTGACGGCAGCGGGGTGAGCCGCCAACCTATCTCGCGTCGTCCCGGCGAAAGCCGGGACCATGACCACAGGGTTGTGTTGTTTACGAAAGCTGCAGCCCCAGCGTCGCGCCATAACCCACATTCGTGGTTATGGGTCCCGGCTTTCGCCCATAGGCGCTAAGGTAGTTGGATTGCTTGATAGCGACGCTTGTGTCTGGGCGGCTCGCGGAGGTGCCGTCGGAGCGTGGAGCGGAGTCTGCGGAGGCAAGCGATTGCGGGCTGGGGAATGATGGCTTGCCGGAGCGAAGCGACGAGCTGGTGCAGGAGTCGCCACGCCCCTGGGCGGGTCAGGCGGCGTCGGCCAAGCGGGGAGAGTCCTCGAGTTCGTCGACGAGCGGCTCGAGCAGAAGAATGATCAGCAGATGGGCAAGGATATGGGGTCTGGCGGATCGCTCGTCAGTTCCGGGCGGCCCCTTCAGGCCAATCAAGCTTTTCAGCCGCTTGAAGCCGAGCTCGATGCGCCATCGCAGCCGATAGAGGGCGAGAATGTCGGCCGTCGTGAAGTCCTTTGGTTTGAGTGAGGTCACCAGGATCACCCAATCTGCGGCGTCCAGTGTTTGGCTGGAGAGCTGATGGCCTCCCTTTGTGCGGTCCGGCGTGCCTTGCGTCGCGCAGCCGCGGCAGCTTGCGCCGGCTTCCTGATCGCAACCAGACGCACGGCGAGCGGCGCGCCAGACTTGCGTTTTATCCAGATCGGCCGATCGATCATGCCGCCTGCCGTGGCTTTGCGCAGTTCGGCCGTGAGATCAACCAGACCACCTTCGGCATCAAGCCAACGCGCGCTCTTCCAGCCGGACCGGATCACGAAGTCCGCACCGGCATCGCGCAGACGTGCCATCCGCTCGGGCTGCAGATAGGCGCGATCGGCAAGACGGATTTCGCCGGCAACCGCCGGTATCCGATCCAGCGTCTCGCCCCCGCGCTCATCAGTCAATTCGAAGTGACCAAAACGCTCCCGCGGAAGATCGAACGCACTGTGGACGCGCCACACCGCGTTCTTGTTCCTGCCGCTCGTCCCAGCCTTGGGGACCGTCGTGGCGTCAACAATGCGGATCAGGCGACCGCGGCTCGCCTTCGGTGCGCCGCTCACAAGCGCTTGGCCTACCAGGCGCGCCAGCCAATCCCCGCATTGACGCAAGCGATACAACAGAGCCACGTTGGAGATATCGACAAGGCCCACCGAGGTTGCCCAGGCCGTTGTCAACCGCAGACCCCTCTCGCCGAGACAGTACGCAAGGATCAGACGCAGCAAATCGACTGCATTGCTAATCTCTCGCGGCCGGACAAACGCCTTCGTCTCGCGGGCGCTGACCTCCAGAGCATCGGCTCCGCCAAGCCGCGCAACAACACGCGCCCAGTCTTCGTTCACAAGCGATTCGTGTCTCATCCCATCTTGGAATCACAAGCAAACCCAACCCGCAAATCCTATTTTAGCGCCCATGGGCTTTCGCCGGGACGACGCTGATGGGCGTTTCGCGCACCGTCATTGCGAGGAGCTTGCGGCAAAATTGCAAAGCAATTTTGCGCTGAAGCGACGACTTGTCCGCCGAACCCTTGGCGAAGGCGGAAGCAATTCATCGCTCCCGAGCGAAGACATGGATTGCTTACTTCGCTCGCAATGACGGACTGGGTTAGTTAGTCCGCTACCCCCCTCACCACCTCCTCGATCTTGATCGGGAATTTCCGCACGCGGATGCCGGTGGCGTGCCAGACGGCGTTGGCGACGGCGCCGGCGCTGCCGGTAATGCCGATTTCGCCGACGCCCTTGATGCCGAGCGCATTCACATGCGGATCATGCTCGTCGACCGTGATCACATCCATCGGCGGCACGTCGGCATTCACCGGCACATGATATTCGGCAAGGTTGGCATTCAGGATGCGGCCCGACCTGCGGTCCATCACCGCCTCCTCATGCAGCGCAAAGGAGAGGCCCCAGATCATGCCGCCACGGAGCTGGCTCTGCACCAACAGCGGATTGATGATGCGGCCGGCGGCGAAGGCGCCAACCAGCCGGGTCGAGCGAATCTGGCCGAGCGCCGGATCGACCTTCACCTCGGCGAACACGGCACCGTGTGCATGCATCGCGTATTGCGATTGCGCCGCCGGATCGGCCGCGCCGGTGCCGCTGGCCTCGATCTCGGCAAGACCGGCGCGGGCGAGGATGTCGGCATAGCTCTCGCTGCGATCATCGTCGTCGCGGCGATGCAGCCGCCCGGCGCGCGCGACCACGCCGGCGTTGCCGGCGCCGAACAGCGGCGAGCGTTCATCCGAGGTCGCGAGCTCGGCAAGCTTTGCGATCACGGCCGCGCCGGCATTGTGGATCGCAGCTCCAACGGTTGCAGTATGCGCCGAGCCGCCGGCGATGCCGGCATCGGGCAAATCCGACGAGCCGGAGCGGAATTCGATCTGCGCGAGATCGAGGGCAAGCGCGTCAGCCGAGATCTGGGTCAGCGCGGTCCAGGCGCCCTGCCCCATGTCGTGCGCGCCGCTCTCCATCACGCCGCGGCCATCGGCGCGGATCACCGCGCGAGCGTTGCCCTGGAACATCAGCGCCGGGAAGGTCGCCGTGCCCATGCCCCAGCCGACCAGGAAGCCATTCTCGTCGCGCATCTGCCGCGGCCGCAGCGGACGACGCGCCCAGCCGAAGCGTTCGGCGCCACGGGCATAGCACTGCCGCAGCGCCTTCGACGAAAACGGCTTGCCGGTGGTCGGCTCGACCTCGGCATAATTCTTCAGCCGGAAGTCCAGCGGATCGATGCCGCAGGCGAATGCCGCCTCGTCGATCGCACTCTCCAGCGCGATCGATCCGGTCGCCTCACCCGGCGCGCGCATGAACAGCGGCGTGCCGGTATCGATGCGCACCGCGTCATGTGCGGTGCGGATCGCGGGACTTGCATAGAGCGTGTGCGAGGCATCGGCGGCAGGCTCGTAGAAGTCATCGAAGCTCGACGTGGTGATCCGCGCGTGATGATCGAGCGCGGTCAGCTTGCCGGCATCGTCGGCGCCGATGCGGATGCGTTGCCGGGTCGCCGAACGATGCCCGACCGGGCCATACATCTGGCTCCGGCGCAGCACCAGCTTGACCGGACGTCCCACCAGCTTTGCGGCCATGATGCCAAGCACCTGCGACCCCGACACCAGGCCCTTGGAGCCGAAGCCGCCGCCGAGGTACGGGCTGTTGATGTGGATGTTGGCCGGCGGAATGCCGAACAGTCCACCGATGCGGAGCTGCGCCATCGCCATGCCCTGGCTCGGCGTGTCGATGAACAGCTTGTCACCGTCCCACACCGCGACGATCGCGTGCGGCTCCATCGCGTTGTGATACTGCGCCGGCGTCTCATAGGTGGCGTCGATCAGCTTCGACGCAGCGGCAAAACCCGCATCGATATCACCGTGCTGGACTTCGGCGGGATTACCTATTCCGACCGCCGGCGGCACGTAGGGCTCGCCGGCGTCGAGGCCGACGCGGGCGATCTCGACCTGGAAACGCGGCGACAGCAGTGCCGCGCCTTCGGTGGCAGCCTCCAGCGTTTCCGCGATCACCACCGCGATCGCCTGGTTGGCGTAACGCACCTCGTCGCTCTGCAACAGCTCCATGCGGAAGGTGAACGGATTACCCTTGGCGTCGGGATCTTCGGCAAGCTCGGGCTTGTGCGAAGGCGTCATCACGTCGACGACGCCGGGATGACGCTTGGCAGCGGCGACATCGAGCGATTTGACGCGGCCGCGCGCGATACAGCTCGTCGCGATCACGGCATAGAGCATGCCGGGCGGATGATTGTCCGCGGCGTAGCGCGCCTTGCCGGTCACCTTCAGCACGCCGTCGGTACGGGTCAGCGGCTGGCCGATGTTCGAGCCGTGCCTGAGATGGGCGGGATCGCGGGTGGGATTGAGTTCAACCGTCATGCTTTACGCTCCTGCAACGGATGAGAAAGGAGAGCCCGGCAGCGCGGGAATGCGCGCCGGCGTACCTGCGGCGGCAAGGGAAAGCGCGCGCACGATGATGCGCTGCGCGAGCTCGATCTTGAACGCGTTGTCACCGGACGGCGTGGCATCCGTGAGCGCGGCACGCGCCGCCTCGCGATAGAGCGCGGCATCGGGCGCGCGCCCCGCGAGCACCTGCTCGGCCTCGCGCGACCGCCACGGCTTGGCCGCGACACCGCCGAGCGCAAGCCGCGCCTCGCGGATTGCGCCGTCCTCAATGCGCAGGCCTGCTGCGGCCGACACCACCGCGAAGGCATAGGAGGTGCGCTCGCGCACCTTGATGTAGCGCGCATGCGCGGCGAAATCCTTCGCCTCGGCCGGCAGGCGCAGCGCGACGATGAGATCGCCCGGCTCCAGCGCGGTCTCGCGTTCTGCCGTCTCGCCGGGCAGGTGATGCAGCGATTCAAGCGGCAGCTCGCGCCGGCCGCCGGCGCCCTCGATCTCGACGACGGCGTCGAACGCAACCAGCGGCACGCAGAAGTCGGACGGATGGGTGGCGATGCAGCCCTCGCTCCAGCCGAGCACCGCGTGCAGGCGGTTCTCGCCGTGTCGCGCGTCGCAGCCGGCCCCGGGCCAGCGCCGGTTGCAGGCGCTGGCGGCGTCGTAGAAATAGGCGCAGCGCGTCCGCTGCATCAGATTGCCGCCGACGGTCGCGGCGTTGCGCAGTTGCGCCGACGCGCCCGACAGCAATGCCTCGGCGACCGCAGGATAGCTGCGCGAGAATTCGGCGTCATGCGCGAGATCGGCATTGCGCACCAGCGCGCCGATGCGCAAGGCGCCATCGGCCAGACGTTCGATGCGGTCGAGCCCGGGAAGGCGCGTGACATCGACCAGCCGGCTCGGCCGGCTGACGCCGCCCTTCATCAGGTCGAGCAGATTGGTGCCGGAAGCGAGATAGCTCGCGCCCTTTTCGGATGCCGCCGCGATCGCCTCCGCGACGCTGGCCGGCCTGACGTAATCGAAGTTCATCATGCGGAGCGCCTCCGATTGGCAGCATTGATTTCGGCCGTCGCCTCGAGCACGGCCTCGGTGATCCCGGCATAGGCGCCGCAACGGCAGAGATTGCCGCTCATGCATTCGCGCACGCGCTCCGGATCGTCGCCGGCCTGGCCTTCCTGGATCAAGCCGATCCCGCTCATGATCTGGCCCGGCGTGCAGAAGCCGCACTGGAAACCGTCATGCGCGATGAAGGCGGCCTGCACCGGATGCAACTGGTCGCCCTGCGCGATACCCTCGATGGTGGTGATCTCGGCACCGTCATGGCTGACGGCGAGCGCGAGGCAGGAGTTGATGCGGCGGCCGTCGACCAGGATGGTGCACGCTCCGCACTGGCCGCGGTCGCATCCCTTCTTGGTGCCGGTGAGATCGAGGCGCTCGCGCAGGAGATCGAGCAGGGTGACGCGGGGGTCGTCGAGCACAATGTCCCGGCGAACTCCGTTGATGGTGAGACTGAGAGGAAAATTCATGCAGGGCTCCGATCCGTGTATGGTCGGGTTGAAGCGAGCAACGCAGTCCCGTGGCCGCCAACCGATGGTCGGCGCGCCTTGTCAGGCCGGATGCTGGCCGCCATATACGGAGGCGTCCTCCGTTTACAAGGGAGGGTGAGAAGAAAAAGGAATGGCCGGTCATTCAACAGAAATTGTTCGCAAGCCCCGCGCGGACGCCGTGCGCAACCGCGAGCGTGTGCTGGAAGCAGCCAAGGCGGTGTTCTCGGCCGGCGGCAGCGAGGCGAGCCTTGAAGCCGTCGCGCGGCATGCGGGGGTCGGCATCGGCACGCTCTATCGCCACTTTCCGACCCGCGAAGCCCTGTATGAGGCCGTCTATCGCCGCGAGGTCGAGCAGCTCGGGGATCTCGCCGAGCAACTGCAGAACGCGCCCGATCCGGTCGAGGCGCTGCGGCGCTGGCTGCGCGCCAATGTCGAATTCGTCGCAACCAAGAAGGGCATGGTGGCGGCGCTGGCGCTGGTCGCGCACGGCTCGACCGAGCTGCACGCCTATTCCTTCGATCGGCTGACCAAGGCGATCGGCACCCTGCTCGCGCGCGCGGTCGCAGCCGGCGAGATCCGCGCCGACATCAGCGCCGAGGACGTGCTGCGCGCCCTGATCGGCATGTGCTACATGCACGACCAGGCCGGATGGCAGACCACGACGCTGCGGCTATTGGATGTGTTCGTTGACGGCTTGCGCGTGCGGCCGGCAAGTGCGGCGACAGCAAAGCCTGCCAAGACGAAGGCGCGGCGCAAGCCCGCGCGCTAGCCTGCGCTGCGGCACATTCCGAACGCCCAAAAGAAAAGCCCCGCGCGATGCGGGGCTCTTTGCGCTCACTGCGGATTTTTCGGTGATGTCGAGTTGTTCCCGGGCAGGTTCGACGTCCCGGTCCCGGTCGCGGAGTTGTTGCTCGGACTGGTCGAACCGCCTGGTGTCGATGTGTTCGGGTTGTTGTTCATATTATTGCCGGTGGTGCTGCCGGGCGGCTGAGTCATGCCCGACGAGCCGGTTCCCATGCCGGTCGTGCCGCCCATGCCCGACGAACCTGTGCCGGTACCGGTGCCCGTACCTGAACCTGTACCGCTCATCCCGGTGCTCCCACTCGAGCCACCTGCGGCTCCGCCGCCTGCACCGCCACCCGCGCCGCCCCCTGCCTGCGCGAAAGCGAGCGAAGACGATAACGCCATGACCGCGGCTAGACCGATCGTTGCCAGTTTCTTCATGCGAAATCCTTTCCTGGTTTCGATCGGACCAAACGTGTCCCGCGCAGCCACGTTCCTAGGGCGCGACGGGCGTTTCCCACCCAGCAGCCTCCCGCACGGCGCAAGGAACCTGCGGCCGCCTCTCCTGTTCAGCCCGGCAACAAGACTGAGGAGAACGCTATGAAGACGCTTCTGATGCAGCACGAACTCACCACCGAACTCGAACGGCGATCCGGCGTCAAAGGACTGAAGCTGATCCGCCTCAAGGGCTACGACCCGAGCTGGGACCTCGGGGGCACGCGCGAGACCGCGCTGGACGAGGCGAAGGAAAAGCAACTGCGCGAGGAGGTCACGCGGATGCAGGGCGAGTTCGACATCGCCTAGCGCACACCATCATTGGCGCGCCGGACGCATGGCCTTACCCGAACCGGTGGTCGTAGCGGGTGATCGACAGCTCCTTGGTGTCGATCTCGGGCGTCCTGCCCGAGAGCAGATCGGCCAGCACTCTTCCCGAGCCGCAAGCCATGGTCCAGCCGAGCGTGCCGTGGCCGGTGTTGAGATGTAGATTGGGGTAGCGCGTCGCGCCGATCACCGGCGGGCCGTCCGGCGTCATCGGGCGCAGGCCGCACCAGAACGTCGCCCTGGAAAGATCGCCGCCGCCCGGAAACAAGTCGGTCAATGAATGATCCAGCGTTGCGCGCCGCGCGGCATAGAGCTTGGTGGAATAGCCCGAGATCTCCGCGGTGCCGCCGACGCGGATGCGGTCGCCGAGCCGCGTGATCGCGACCTTGTAGCTCTCGTCCATCACGGTCGATTCCGGGGCGCCGGCCGCATCCTTGATCGGCACGGTGATCGAATAGCCCTTCACCGGATAGACCGGCAGCGAGATGCCGAGCGGCCGCACCAGATGCGGCGAATAGCTGCCAAGCGCGACGATGTAGGCATCGGCCTGCATCACGCCGGCGCTGGTCGCTACTCCCGTGATCCGCGTCGCATCCGCGTTCAGCCCGTCGATGCCGACGTTGAAATTGAAGCGCACGCCGAGCTTCTCGGCCTCCAGCGCCAGCGCCTGCGTGAACATATGGCAATCGCCGGTCTCGTCGTGCGGCAATCGCAGCCCGCCCGCGAACTTCTGCTTGACCTGCGCCAGCGCCGGCTCGGCGGCGATGCAGCCCTCGCGGTCGAGCACCTCGAACGGCACGCCATATTGCTTGAGCACGGCGATGTCCTCGCCGGTGCCATCGAGCTGAGCCTGGTAGCGGAACAGTTGCAGCGTGCCGCGCGCGCGCTCGTCGTAGCGGATGCCGATCTCGTCGCGCAGGCCGCGCAGGCAATCGCGGCTGTATTCCGCGATTGGAATCATCCGGCTCTTGTTCACCGCGTAGCGCGCGCTGGTGCAGTTGCGCAGCATCTTGAGCAGCCACAGCCACATCACCGGATCGGGCTTCGGGCGGATCACCAGCGGGCCGTGCTTCATCAACAGCCACTTCACCGCCTTCACCGGCACGCCTGGGCCGGCCCAGGGCGAGGAATAGCCCGGCGACACCTCGCCGGCATTGGCGAACGAGGTTTCGAGCGCGGGCTTGGGCTGACGGTCGATCACCGTCACCTCGTGGCCGGCACGGGCGAGATAATAGGCCGAGGTGACGCCGATCACGCCACTACCGAGAACAAGGACCTTCACGATCACACTCCTGCGGCGCTGGACTGCCGCTGCAAGACACGTTCCGCAGGAGCTAGAGCGGAATGACTTCGCATTGAACACGTTGACCGCGGATTCGGTCTCACCTCTCCCCAATGGGGAGAGGTCGATTTGCGCAGCAAATCGGGTGAGGGGCCGCAGCGCCAGCGAGGGACCTTAACCCCTCACCCGGCGCTACGCGCCGACCTCTCCCAAGGGAGAGGTGAATTCCCGCGCCTGCTCCTATCGACCCAATCTCGTCGCGGCTTATAGCAACTATCAGGCCGCGCGCTTGATGGCGTCGCCGAGGATCGAGACCATGTCGTCGATGTGCTTCTTCTCGACGATCAAGGGCGGCGACATCGCCATGGAATCGCCGCCGAGGCGCAGATAGAGGCCGGAGTTGAAGCAATCGACCATGATGTCGTAGCCGCGCGTGCCGACCGCGTCCTTGCGCGGCGCGACTTCGACCGCGCCCATCAGCCCGACATTGCGGATGTCGATGACATTCGGCAGGCCCTTCAGCGAGTGCAAGGCATCGCGCCAGTAGTCGGCGAGCGATGCGCCGCGGGTCAGCAGACCCTCATCCTTGTAGATGTCGAGCGTGGCCAGGCCGGCCGCGCAGGCCACTGGATGGGCCGAATAAGTGTAGCCGTGGAACAGCTCGATCGTGCCCTCCGGGCCGTTCATCAGCCCGTCATAGATCTTGCGGTCGGCGAACACGGCACCGCAGGGCACGGCACCGTTGGTGATGCCCTTGGCGGTCGTCATCAGGTCGGGCGTGACGCCGAAGAAGTTGGCGGCGAACGGCGTGCCGAGACGGCCAAAGCCGGTGATGACCTCGTCGAAGATCAGGAGGATGCCGTGCTTGGTGCAGAGCTCGCGCAGCCGCTGCAGGTAACCCTTCGGCGGCGGCAGCACCGCGGTCGAGCCGGGCACCGGCTCGACGATGACGGCCGCGATGGTGTCGGCGCCATGCAGCGCCACCATCCGCTCGACGTCGTCGGCGAGCTCGGCGCCGTGCTCCGGCAGGTCCTTGGCGAAGGCGTTGCGGGCGAGATCGTGGGTGTGGCGGATGTGGTCCACGCCGGGCAGATGGGTCGCGAAGGCGCGGCGGTTGGCGACCATGCCGCCGACCGACATGCCGCCGAAGCCGACGCCGTGATAGCCGCGCTCGCGGCCGATCAGCCGGGTGCGGGTCGGCTGGCCGGTCGCACGGTGATAGGCGAGCGCGATCTTCAGCGCGGTGTCGACCGATTCAGAACCCGAATTGGTGAAGAAGACGCGGTCGAGGCCCTTCGGCGCGATCTCGGCGAGCCGCTCGGCGAAATCGAACGCCAGCGGGTGGCCCATGTTGAAGGAGGGCGCGAAATCCAGCGTGGCGAGCTGGCGCTCGACGGCGGATGCAATCTGCGGACGGCCGTGGCCGGCGTTGACGCACCAGAGGCCGGCGGAGCCGTCGATCACCTGTCGCCCGTCGACGGAGGTGTAGTACATGCCCTTGGCGGAGGAGAACAGCCGCGGCGTCTTCTTGAACTGCCGGTTGGCCGTGAACGGCATCCAGAACGAATCGGTCTTGATGGTGTTCGGAATCTGATGAACGGTCACGGCGGCGCTCCATGGGCTGAGTTTGCCTAGTCGGACCACGCTTCGCGCTACTCAACAAGTCCTTTTCTGTCGCACCGCAAGCCATTGATCTGATTGGGGCGGTCTGCGAAGATTTGTTCGATCCGCAACACCTGCAACAGGACTTTGCCATGAGCGTCGATATCGGCGGACGGCTGCGATTCATCCGCGCGCGCCACAAGCTGTCGCAGCGGGAACTCGCCAAGCGGTCCGGCGTCACCAATTCGACGATCTCGCTGATCGAATCCAACCAGATGAATCCTTCGGTCGGCGCCCTGAAGCGCATCCTCGATGGCATCCCGATGGGGCTTGCGGAGTTCTTCGCGATCGAGCCGGAGCGCCCGCGCAAGGCATTTTACCGCGCCGAGGAGCTGACTGAGATCGGCAAGAAGCCGATCTCCTACCGCCAGGTCGGCGACAATCTGTTCGGCCGTGCCTTGCAGATCCTGAAAGAACGTTACGAGCCCGGCAGCGATACCGGCCGGGTGCCGCTGTCCCATGAGGGCGAGGAAGGCGGCATCGTGGTGAGCGGACGGCTCGAGGTCACGGTCGACGACGAGCGGCGGGTGCTGAATGCCGGCGACGCCTATTATTTCGAGAGCCGCCGCCCGCATCGTTTCCGCTGCATCGGCGCCAAGCCCTGCGAGGTGATCTCGGCCTGCACGCCGCCGTCATTTTGAACCCCGCGCCCGCAAGTCTTGCGTGTGCTTCTGCCTCGCCGTCACGGATCAAATGCGGGACAGGCTTCGCATGAAAACGCGCGACGGATCATGCTCTATGCCAGCGCCAGCCGCTGCCGGGCGCGCAGCAGCAACAGCACCATGATGGTGACGTTGAGCAGGTTCCAGGCCAGCCCATTGGCGAAGGCCGCCGCATAGGAGCCGGTGGCGTCGAAGATCACGCCCGAGATCCAGCCGCCGAGAGACATGCCGAACACCGAAGCGAAGATCACGATGCCGATGCGGGTCGCCGCTTCCGCCGCCGGCATCGCCTCCCGCACGATGATCGCATAGCTCGGCACGATACCGCCCTGGAACAGGCCGAACATCGCGGAGATGATGTACAGCGAGGTCAGGCTGTCGAAGAACAGATAGAACAACAGCGCCGACCCTTGCGCGACCGAGCCGATCAGGAGTGTGCGGATGCCTCCGATCTTGTCGGCGAGGAAGCCGGAGCCGATCCGGCTGATAATGCCGAAGCCGAGCATCAGCGACAGCATCTCGGCGCCGCGCGCCACGCCATAGCCAAGATCGCCGCAGTAGGCGACGATGTGGACTTGCGGCATCGACATCGCGACGCAACAAGCGATCGAGGCCACCGACAGGATCGCGGTCAGGGCATTGGTGGAGAGCTTCAGGTCGACCCGTGGCGGCGGCGCGTTGACATGGCTGCGCTGGGTCGCCGCCCCCATCAACAGGCGCAGCGCGACGAGCGAGACCGCCATGGCGATCGCGGTGAAGATGCCGATCGCGATATGGGTGGTCCGCCAGCCGAAGGTCTGGAGTCCGAAATTCACCGCCGGCGGCCACAGCGTGCCGCCGATGTAGTTGCCGCTCGCCGCGATCGCGACCGCGAGCCCGCGAAAGCGGTCGAACCAGTGCGAGGCCTCGGCCATCAACGGACCAAAGGTCGCGGCCGAGGACAGCCCGATGGCGAAATGCAGCAGAATGAACGCCCAGACCGACGGTGCGTAGCCGGCCCCGATATAGCCAAGGCCTAGGATGCCGATCCCGACGCCGATCGCGGCGACAATGCCATAGCGATCGCTGATCCTGCCGGTCACCACCTGGCCGAGGCCGAAGCCGAGCATCACCATGGTGAAGGCGAGCGATGCGGTCCCGCGCGTTGCGCCGAAATCGGACTGCACCACCGGCAGCGCCACCACGACCGACCACATGCCGACGCTGCCGAGCGAACCGATGACTACGGCGACGGCAAGCCTCAGCCATGCCCGGCGCGAGTCGGGAACGAACGTTGCAGGTTCGGAGGAAAATTGAGAATAAATTGCCACGGCAGCCGGAACTTCGTCGGCATTTGCCGCAACGTCAAGCCGCAATGCCGAGAGATTAGGCATGCGCGAACAACGGGACGCGTGCCCCGCGACGGGAATGCGAGCCGGATCAATTGCCGAAATTCGGATCCTGCGACTGGAACGGGCCGCATTTCGCGTGCGTTGCGAACCGCTGATCGAAGTCGACGGTGCCGCCGGTGACGGGAATGCGGGTCGGCGGCAGGCCCCGGAGGTACTGATTGACGGTCACGGTCTTCTCGTCATCGCTCAAGGTGACGCGAACCGGCTCGAGCGGCTTACCCTTGTTTACATCAGTCAGATCGAGTGCGTAGTAGCCGATCACCGATTGTCCGCCGCGCATGTGGCGATCGACCGATAGCGGCAGGTAGAGCTCCATCCGGACACCCTCACCCTCGCAAGCCATCATGCGGATCATCGCGGCTTCGAAGCCCGGAGGCTTGGCGGCGGCAGCCGTCGCGAAGCAAAGGGTGACGGCCACGACAAGGCCAATCGCCGCGCAGCCGTGCCTGCTGGTTGCGGCAATCGTGCGGTGCATTTGGCTTGGCATCTTGCCTCCTGTTCCATGGACGATGACCTCGCACTTCGTCGGACGCAGCGGTCGGCAGGTTCAATCCCAGCCGCAGCGGGCCGTTCGGGAATATCGCTCGCTGGATGGTGATCATCCTGGCCAGGAAGGCAGCTACGAAGGCTGTTACAATGTGTGTCGGTTCACACAGGCCATTTGCCATTCCCGTTACCATGGCCGCGCGTGCCCGGGACACTCTTCGCACGCCTGTTCAGCCTGGACCGGAAGGAGTTGCCTGCGGGCCGGCACCGTGCCGCACGCCTTGGAAGACAACGAGCAATGCTGCATCGTCGGAGGGTCACCATGCATTTGTCGTCAGCGGAATGGCTACCCGTCTCAACCGCGCCGTCGGACCGGGACCTCGAAGTCTGCGTCCTCGACTATGATGGGATTGTTCATGCGCTCGTCTTCCCTTGTCACCGGCAAGGCGCCGAATGGGTCGACGACGCCAACAGGAAGCACCTCGACATCCAGCCGACGCATTGGCGCAACTGGAGGCATGCGGCGAATTAGGCGACGGGGCGCACCGGTCTCGAAGCAGCGCCTCGCACCGATCTGGAAAATCGGCTAGAGTTGTCGTGTGGGTTCAGGGTGAGCCGGAGGCTCGTCATGGAATCGCACGCGATCCCTTTCGAAAATCGCTGGACCAACGGCAAGCATGCCTGGGAATGGCATTGCGAGCTTGAGCGGCTGGGCGTCCCGACCGTGAGAGCCATGTTCTGCGAGCACGAAACGCACCATCTCGAAGAGCCGGCCGTGGTGTTCGATATCCCCGCCGGCTTTGTGCGCGACTGGCTGGCCTTTCATGACCGGCGCACCGCGCGCCGGCAGTTGCTCTGGCGCGCAAGCGTCATCCTGCTGGGCCTGGTCGCCGCATCGGGCGTCGTGTTCGGCGCCCTCAGATAGCCGTTGGCCCCAACCCGCAGCCGGAGTAACCGCGCAGCCCTGCCGCTCGCGGATGTAGCAGGCCAGCCTCCCGCCCCGCCGATCGGCCCAGAACGGCGCAACCGCGAGCCGAATTAACCCTTTGCTAACCATACACCGGGCAAAAATTGCCGAGTGAAGTCGAGTGTCGTCGATCGCGTATGACGGGCGGAGATCCCCGTGGACGCAAGTGCGGTGCCTCACTTTCGAAGCGGCGGCCCTTCGGCGGTCGCGCAGACGCTTGGCGGCCGCAGCCGCCAATCGCGGGGGAGAGCGGCTACCATGGTCGACATCACGGCGGGTCAGGGCACGGCGGGCAAAGGCGGCAGCTTCCCGAGCCTCAGTGACATCGGCGATATCTTAAAGCGCGGCGATCTCGCGCTTGCGCTCGGCGTCCTCACTATCCTGGTGGTGCTGATCCTGCCGCTGCCCTCGATCGTGCTCGACCTCTTCCTGGCGGTCTCGATCACGGTCTCGGTCCTGATCCTGATGACCTCGCTGTTCATCCAGGCGCCGCTGGAATTTTCGTCGTTCCCGACCATCCTCCTGATCTCGACCATGCTGCGGCTGTCGCTGAACATGGCTTCGACCCGGCTGATCCTGAGCCACGGCCATGAGGGCACCGCCGCCGCCGGCCATGTCATCGAGGCGTTCGGCAACTTCGTGATGGGCGGCAACTTCGTGATCGGCATCATCGTGTTCGCGATCCTGGTGATCGTGAACTTCGTGGTCATCACCAAGGGTTCGGGCCGCATCGCCGAGGTCGCGGCGCGCTTCCAGCTCGACTCGATGCCCGGCAAGCAGATGGCGATCGACGCCGACCTCTCCGCCGGATTGATCGACGAGAAGACCGCCAAGGAACGGCGCAAAGCGCTGGAGGACGAGAGCGGTTTCTTCGGCGCGATGGACGGCGCCTCGAAATTCGTCCGCGGCGATGCCATCGCGGGCCTTTTGATTGTCGGCATCAACATCGTCGGCGGCATCATCATCGGCGTCGCCCAGCAGGGCCTTTCCTTCAGCGAAGCCGCCCGCACCTACACGGTGCTGACCGTCGGCGACGGCCTCGTCACCCAAGTGCCCGCCCTGATCGTCTCGACTGCGGCGGGCTTGCTCGTCTCCAAGGCTGGCATCACCGGCGCCGCCGACAAGGCGCTGATGGGGCAGCTCTCCGGCTATCCGCAGGCGCTCGGCATGTCCGCCGGCGTCATGCTGGTGCTATCGCTCTTGCCTGGCATTCCGATGCTCCCCTTCATGGCGCTCGGCTCGGGCGCCGCGGCACTGGCCTGGTCCGCGCGCAAACAGAAGCGGGCGGTGAAGGCCGCCGAAGCCGCCGCCGCAGCGGCCCCGGCTGCCGCGGCGGCCGCCGCCGCTGCCGCCGCGGACGAGTCGATCTCAGCCGCGCTGAAGATCGACGACCTCAAGATCGAGCTCGGCTACGCGCTGTTGCCCCTGGTGAACGGCCCCGACGGCACCGACCGCCTGACCGAGCAGATCAAGGCGCTGCGCCGCTCGCTCGCGATCGAGATGGGCTTCGTGATGCCGGCGGTGCGCATCCTCGACAATGTGCAGCTCGAGGCCAACAGCTACGCCATCAAGATCAAGGAGGTCGACGCCGGCACCGGCAAGATCTGGCCGAACCAGTTCATGGTCATGGACCCCGCCGGCAACCAGGTTCAGCTACCCGGCATCCACACCATCGAGCCGACCTTCGGCTTGCCGGCAACCTGGGTCGATGCCGGCCTCAAGGAAGAGGCCGCGCTGAAGGGATACACCGTGGTCGATGCCGCCACCGTACTGTCGACCCACCTGACCGAATTGCTCAAGACCAACATGGCGGACCTGCTGTCCTATGGCGAGGTGCAGAAGCTGCTCAAGGAGCTGCCGAAGGAGCAGGGCGAGCTGATCAAGGACATCGTGCCGAGCCAGGTCACGGTGTCGGGCATCCAGCGCGTGCTGCAGCTCCTGCTCGCCGAGCGCATCTCGATCCGCGACCTCTCGACCATCCTCGAGGGCATCGCCGACGCGCTGGCGTTCTCGCGCAATCCCGCTGCCATGGTCGAACACGTCCGCGCCCGGCTGGCGCGACAGATCTGCGCGCAGAACACCTCGCCGAACGGCTATTTGCCGCTGATCGCACTGTCGGCGCGATGGGAACAGGCCTTCGCCGAGTCGATCGTCGGACAGGGCGATGACCGCAGCCTGGCGATGCAACCCTCGAAGCTTTCCGAGTTCATGACCGCGGTGCGCAACGCCTTCGAGCAGGCGGCGCGCGAAGGCGAGGCTCCGGTGCTGGTGACGTCGGCTGCGATCCGGCCGTTCGTCCGCTCGCTGGTCGAGCGGTTCCGCTCGCAAACCACCGTGCTGTCGCAGGCCGAGATCCATCCGCGGGCACGCCTGAAAACGGTCGGCAGCGTCTAGGTTTTCGAGGCAAATCAGTTGCGTTCGCCGAGTGCTTTTCCGTCACAGGCAACCGATTTGTTCGGAACCGGACCGGAACGGCCCTATCTTGACCGCCGCAGCGCACCTTCCTTATAAGCACCTGATATAATTTCGTTTATCTTCTTGGATGACCTTCACATCGCCGCTTTTGATCGCGCAGGATCACGTCTCATCACTGCCTTGTGATCGCCTCTAGGGAACGGAATGGACAAATCCTACGTTAGCGGGGCGCGAGACATTGAACCCGGCAGCGAACGTAAGCGACACATCGACGAACGTAAGCGACACATCGACGAGAGCAGAGAGCAGGAAGGCGGCAGGAGACTTCCATGAACCACTCGATCTATAGCGCCGATCGTATGACGCACCTGAAGATCGTCGTGGTTGCCCTGATCGCGGGTATCCTGGTCGCCGGTTTCGGTATCTCGGTACACAACGCGTCGGACGATGGCTATGCCCAGACGGCGCGCGTTATCAAGGCCGGCAAGCCGGTTGCAGTGACAAGCTCGGGCAACTCGCTCGTCCGCTAACAGGAGAATTTCACGGAATTCACGTAGCTCTTTACAGCCCCCCAAAGTCGCTACGTGGATATTAAGACCCCCAACTACCCCCAAGTTGACTGTTGAAAACGCCCGCTCCCCACGGGCGTTTTCTTTTTTGTGCATTTCTGACCAAAGGCGACCGCTAATTCTGCCCGCCCGGCACCGTCTCGATCAGCTTGCCGGTGAAGACCGGTGCGGAGGTCGGCTGTCCGCTCGGCGATCCGCCCTCTTGTTCGATCGTGACGGCATAGGTGGCGCCGTTGATGACGTCGGGATCGTAGCCCGCGAGTGCCGGGCGCTCGGTGAAATCATCAGCGCCGATCACGCCGAGCGAGCGGGGCTGCGGCAGCTTGTCGGAGATCAGCCATAGCTCGAAGCTCTTGCCTTGCTCCGCCGCGGCGCCGACCTTGCGCACCGTGAAGTTCTTGGTCGCGCCGTCGATGGTCAGGATGAAGGCCGGGCCGCCGCCCTGGCCCTGTAGCAGTGCGACATATTGCGCTGATGGCGTGAGCACCGGCGCCGGCGTCTTCACCTCGACGGTGCGGATGCGCGGCTTCGGCCGCAGGCTGTCCGGCAAGGCGTCGGGCTGGAAGATCTGCAACCCGACCATCACGAGCAGCGCCGCCGCGATCGCGCTCGCAACCGACGCGATGCCGCGCCAGCGCTTCACGCGACCCGCGAGATCGATGACGTTGCTCTGGTCGGCGACCGGTGCGCGAATCTCGGCCGGCTCGACTTGCGGCGACGGTGACGGCGCAGGCATTGGCTCCGGTGGCGGCACCGGCTCGGGTAGCGCGAGCGGCGCCTGCGCTTCGCCGGGACGACCGATCGCGAATTTGATGTTCTCCCAGACGATCGGCCGCGGCTCGACCAGGCCGACCATCTGGTTCAGCGGCCCGAGCCTGAATTCCCACGCTTGCACGACCGCGGCGAACTCCGTGTCGACGGCCATCATGGTCTCGACCTGCGTGCGCTCGTCGGCATCGAGCGTGCCGAGCGCATATTCCGCGGCGAGCACGATATGGTCTTCGCTATAGGCCATCACTTAGAGTCCAAGACACTCCCTGATTTCCATCATGCTCCGGCGCAGCCAGGTCTTTACCGTGTTGACCGGCGTCTCGAATTTCGCGGCCAATTGCTCGCGGCTCCAACCGTTGTAGTAGGCGAGCAGTACGAGCTTCTGACGATCCGGCTCCAGACGGCCGACGCACTCGAGCAATCGCCTCAACTCTTCCGTCATCTCCCGTCGCGCCAGCGGATCGGGCGATTCCGCGGCCGCTTCCATGGCCGCCGGCTCCTCCTCGAGCGAGACCTCGCCTCGCTTGCGCGCGACATCGATGGCGCGGTTGCGCGCGATCGACGTCATCCAGGTGATCGGGGAAGAGAGGGCTGGATTGAACTGCCCGGCGCCGTTCCAGATCTTGACGTAAGCCTCCTGGATGACTTCCTCGGCGAGGTCCTGACGCCGCAAGATACGGAGCACAACGCCGAAGAGTTTCGCGCGCGTGGCAACGTAAAGCCGCTCAAAGGCGGCCTCGTCCCCCTTGGCGACGGCGGCGACCAGCCAGACCAGCTCAGCCGAGGTCAGCATTCAGCGTCCCCCAAAGCCCGCTTCCCCCATCGCGTCCTCGCCGACCGCTCGGTGCCCGCCTGCCCTGTTGCCAATGGTCTTGCCGCCAATTGTCTTTCCGTCGCCATCTCCTGAACGCTCGTAGCATACTTTTTTGCCAGCCGACCCAGCCAATGGGCCGGGTTGTGGACAGCTCAAACAAAAGCCCGGGCCAAAGCCCGGGCTGTCATCGTCTTGCAAGCTGGAGGCGATGCGTCAGGCGATGACGCCGAGACGGGCGCGCATCAACCCGATCGAGTCCATGTCGGCCTGCTCGCGGGCGGTCTCTTCGGCGCGCTCACGCGCCTGGTCGCGCTCGTCGAGCAGCTCGACCTTCTTGAGCTCCTCGAATGCCTCCGACAGCAGAGCCTTGGCGTCCTCGAGCTGGCTGCGCAATTCGTCGGCGGAGCGGGTGAGATTTTCCCGGCGCTGGATCGCCGCCTTGGCGTAGGTCGGATAGGCGAAATGGGTGGGATCGTTGATCCCGGCACGCTCCTGCTCGACCTGGATCTCGCGCTCCAGCTCGACCGACATGCGCTGGAAGTCGGCGATCATGCCTTCGATCTGGGTGACCCGGCGGCGCTTTTCGTCGACCTGAAACTTCTTCAGCCGGATCAGCGTTTCACGTGACTTCATCGACTCCTACTCCCCAGAAGTCCCGATTTTGAACGCGGGACAGAGCCGGCTTCCCGCTGGGCCCCGCCGGCATCGCTAATGGTCTGCCGCGGATGATGGCCTGACAAAGTTAGCGTTCCGTTTCCAAACCCGACAGGATTTGAGCGAGTTGCCGGTAGCCATCACCGAGGCTGGTCGCCTCGTCCTTGGCCTGACGCAGGAAGGCTTCCAGCGGCTCGTGCAGCCGGATCGCCTCGTCGACCTCGGCGCTGGAACCCGGCCGATAGGCGCCGAGCCGGATCAGTTCTTCCATGTCGGCATAGGTCGCCATCACCTGCCGCGCCTTGGTGATGAACGGCAGGAAGGCCGGATCGGCGGACCGCGGCATGGTGCGCGACACCGACTTCAGGATGTTGACCGCCGGATAGCGACCACGCTCGGCGATCGCGCGCTGCATCACGATGTGGCCGTCGAGAATGCCGCGCACCGCGTCCGCGATCGGCTCGTTGTGATCGTCGCCATCGACCAGCACCGTGAAGATCGCGGTGATGGTGCCGGCCCCCGTGCCCGGCCCTGCCCGCTCAAGCAGCTTCGGCAATTCGGTGAACACGGTCGGCGTGTAGCCCTTGGCGGTCGGCGGCTCGCCCGCCGACAGGCCGATCTCGCGCTGTGCCATCGCAAAGCGCGTCACCGAGTCCATCAGGCACAGCACGTCCTTGTCCTCGTCGCGGAAATATTCCGCGATCGCGAGCGTGAGATAGGCGGCCTGCCGCCGCATCAGCGCCGGCTCGTCCGAGGTCGCGACCACGACGACCGAGCGCGCCAGGCCCTCTTCCCCGAGGTCCTCCTGCAGGAATTCCTGCACCTCTCGGCCGCGTTCGCCGATCAGGCCGATCACGGAGATGTCGGCATCGACGTTGCGCGCCAGCATCGACAGCAGCACCGACTTGCCGACACCGGAGCCCGCGAAGATGCCGAGCCGCTGGCCGCGGCAGCAGGTCAGGAATGTATTGAGGCCGCGCACGCCGAGATCGAGCGGGGCGCCGACCCGCTTGCGCGAATGCGCCGGCGGCGGCGAGTTGCGGTAGGGCATCGGCGAGGCGCCGTGAACCAGCGGCCCCTTGCCGTCGATCGGCTCGCCCATCGCGTTGATGACGCGGCCGAGCCAAGCCGGCGACGGCCGCACCTGGCTTGCCGCGTTGGCGATCACGGCGCGGCAGCCGCGCCTGACGCCGTCGAGGCCGCCGAACGGCATCACGACCGCGTTCTCACCGGAGAAGCCGATCACCTCGGCCGGGATGACGCGGCCGGCGCCGACGTCGATCACGATGCGGGCGCCGACCGACATCGCGTGAATCGGCCCCGCGATCTCGACCATGAGCCCGCGCACCCCGACGACGCGGCCATAAATATTGACACCGTCGATGTCGCCGATCTGCTCCGCGAGCGCCTTCATTGCGAAAACCTTAAGTTTCCGCGCTTTTGGATTTGCCGCTTAACTTCGTGTTTACCCGCATCATTAATCATTGCGTCACTGTCTTTGGTGACTGAGGTCGCTTGCCCGTCAGAAGAAGGGCGAGTCGCGAGAGTCGGTTAGCGCCGTCTCTTAATCTGGAACTTGAACGAGAGCGGGTAGGAAAAGCTTCTTCTACGCAATATCTTAGGGCGATTCGACAGAAATTGCACGGTTAGAGCTTGCGTCGAGGAATCAGTTTTTGTTAACCATAGCTCGTCAGGATCCGAATCAGTTGTTCAAAGGCGTTCTGTGAGTGCCGCAAGTGCGGCCGACCTGACGCCCGGAGCGGCGACTAAAGGGGACTGGCATGCGCGTTTTGCTGATTGAAGATGACAGCGCCGTCGCGCAGTCGATCGAATTGATGCTGAAGTCCGAGAGTTTCAACGTCTACACGACGGACCTCGGGGAAGAAGGCGTCGATCTCGGCAAACTTTACGACTACGACATCATCCTTCTCGACCTCAACCTGCCCGACATGTCCGGCTACGACGTGCTCAAGCAGCTCCGGGTGTCGAAGATCAAAACCCCCATTCTGATCCTTTCCGGCCTCGCCGGCATCGAGGACAAGGTCAAGGGTCTCGGCGTCGGCGCCGACGACTACATGACCAAGCCCTTCCACAAGGACGAACTGGTCGCCCGCATCCATGCGATCGTGCGCCGCTCCAAGGGCCACGCCCAGTCCGTCATCCAGACCGGCGACCTCGTCGTCAATCTCGACACCAAGACGGTCGAGGTCGGCGGCCAGCGCGTGCATCTGACCGGCAAGGAATACCAGATGCTGGAGCTGCTCTCGCTCCGCAAGGGCACCACGCTGACCAAGGAAATGTTCCTCAACCATCTCTATGGCGGCATGGACGAGCCGGAGCTGAAGATCATCGACGTCTTCATCTGCAAGCTGCGCAAGAAGCTCGCCAACGCCTCCGAGGGCCGCAACTTCATCGAGACCGTGTGGGGCCGCGGCTACGTGCTGCGCGAGCCGCACGAGGCCGACGAGCGCATCCCCGCCTGATCTTCTCAAGGGTATCAGCAGCCGAACCATCCGGTTCGCTGCTCCCGACTGAACCCCGCCGCAACCGGCGGGGTTTTTGTTTGGATTGACCCGTCGCTTTGTATGGGCCGATCCTGTCGAACAACGACATCCTTGCCCTGCTACGGGAGATGTGTGGAGCGAGACTGCATAGATTCACAGCCTCTCAGGATCACGGGCGGTAAGCCGCGTCGCGCCACAAGAGAATCTCGCTCGCCTCAGCGCGCAGCCGAAGCCACCGCTTTCAGCACATGGACTGCGCCGGCACGCGCCACGGTATTCGGCTGATAGAGCCCGCGCCTCTCCGGATAGGGCCTGAACAGATTGGTGATGCCGACCACGGATTCGGCGGCGCCGAGCGCCAGCACGCCATCGGGCTCGAGCATCCGCGACAGCTTGGCGAAGATGCCCGTCTTGGTGTCCTGATCGAAATAGATCAGCACGTTGCGGCAGAAGATAACGTCGAAGGTGCCGAGATGAGAGAGGTCGTGCAGGAGATTGAGCTGGCGATGCTGCACCATGCCGCGGATATCCGCGTTGAGCTGCCAGAGCTCGCCGTGTTGGGTGAAATATTTGAGCAGCAGATGGATCGGCAAGCCGCGCTGGACCTCGAACTGGCTGAACAGGCCGGCCTTGGCTTTCTCCAGCACCGCCTGCGACAGGTCGGTGGCGACGATCTCGATCCGCCAGCCGGCGAACAGCGCGCTTGCCTCCTTCAGGCACATCGCGATCGAATAAGGCTCCTGCCCGGTCGACGAGGCCGCGCACCAGATGCGTAGCGAGCGACGTGCCGCACGCGCCTGCGCGAGCGCCGGCAGCACCGCCTCCCTCAGATGGTCGAACGGGATCTTGTCGCGAAAGAAGAAGGTCTCATTGGTGGTCATCGCCTCGACCACCTCTGCTACCAGCGCGTCCGCACCGCCCTTCATCATCCTCTGCACGAGCTCCGGGATGCCGGCGAGATTCCATCGGCGAGCCAGCGGCAGGAGACGGCTCTCGACCAGGTATTGCTTGTCGGCCGAGAGGTCGAGCCCGGACCGCTCCTTCAGCAGCTTGCGCAGATACTCATAATCCAGCGGCGTCACGAACGGTCTCCCGAAAACACACGAACAAGTTTCGGTGCGATTTGATTGAGCGGCAGCACGGCGGCGCAGATGCCGGCATTGGCCGCCGCGCCGGGCATACCCCACACCACGCTGGTCGCCTCGTCCTGGGCGATCACGCTGCCGCCGGCCGCGACGATCTCCTTGCCCCCACGCATGCCGTCGGAGCCCATCCCGGTCAGGATCAACGACATGATGCTGCCTTGCCAGACTTCGATCGCAGAGATGAACATTGGATCGACGGCGGGCTTGCAGAAATTGACCGGCGGTCCGTCGTCGAGCGCGATCACCGCATGGATGCCCTGACGGGCGACGCGCATATGGCGGCCGCCCGGCGCAAGATAGATCTGACCGGCCTTGATGACCTCGCCGTCGACAGCCTCATGCGCCGGCCGCTTGCTGGTGCGCGCCAAATGCTCGGCGAGAATGGTGGTGAAGGTTGGCGGCATGTGCTGGGTGATCAGCACCGGGAAGCGATCGATCACCGGTCCGATCTCGGCGACCAGCGCCATCAGCGCCTGCGGACCGCCGGTCGAGGAGCCGATCAGCAGCACCTTCGGCGGCATCAGGCCGAGCTGGCGGCGGACGAATTGCACCGGCGCGGCGGCCGACGCAGGCGCAGCGCCCGCTGCCGTCACACGCGGCCTGTCATGCCCCGGCGCCAGCGTCGGGCTCGCCGTGCTACTGACGGCGTTGCGGCGCGCCTTGGCGCCGAGATGACGGATCTTCTGGATCAGGTCGTGGCGGAAGGTTTCCGCGGCGGTCGCTTCGCGTGTGCTTTCCGGCTTCGGAATGTAGTCGGAGGCGCCGAGCGACAGCGCCTTCAGGCTGATCTCGGCGTTGCGGCGGGTCAGCGTCGACGCCATGATGACGACAAGGTCGCGCTTCTTGGCCAGCAGTTGCGGCAGCGCCGAAATGCCGTCGAGATCGGGCATTTCGATGTCGAGCACAGCAACGTCGGGATTGATCCGCTGGAGCTGATTGACGGCGTCGAGGCCGGTGCGCAGCGACGCCACGACTTCCATGTCGGGCTCCGCCCCGATCCAGCGCGAGATCATCCCGCGGATCACGACGGAGTCATCGACCACCATCACCCGCACCTTCTCGGTACGGGGCGATGTCGGGGTCGCAGCACTTGTCAACGCAACACTCATGAACTCACCAGCGACGCAACGGCACGTAGGATAACGGTAGAGCCGATGGCTTCCGCCGCCGGATCGGACGCAAACTTTAGATGAGCCCGACTTCTTGGAACTTCGCGGTGACGATGTCCCGGTCGAACGGCTTCATGATGTACTCGTTGGCGCCGGCATGCAGCGCGCGGGCAATATGCGCGACGTCGTTCTCGGTGGTGCAGAACACCACCTTGGGCTGATCGCCGCCCGGCATGCGCCGCAGATTGCCGAGAAACTCGTAGCCATCCATCACGGGCATGTTCCAGTCGAGCAGCACCGCGTCCGGCATTGCGCGCTTGCAAACCTCGAGCGCCTTTTCGCCGTCCTCGGCCTCGACGATTTGGAAATCGAGACCTTCGAGGATGCGGCGGGCGACCTTGCGAATGACGCTGGAGTCATCGACAACAAGACAGGTTCTCATCTGCGACCTCTGCTTCCTCATCCCCTCGGGGATGTCTGTTCTTCACTTCGGTTACCCTGGTCACGCTGCCTTTCTCAGGCGGCCTTGACGTCGGGCATCAATTCGAGCACGCGATCGACATCGAGGACGACCATGAGCTGGCCGTCGAGGCGGTGGACGCCGCCGGCGAGCTTGGCCATGCGGGGATCGAGGTTGACCGGATTGTCCTCGCGGCTCGCCTCGGGCAGCCGCAGCACCTCGCCGATCTGGTCGATCAGGAGGCCGTAGGATTCCCCGCGCAGGTCGACGCCGACCGCCATCATCACCTGGCCGCTGTCGGCCTTGGGCAGGCCGAGCCGGGCGCGCATGTCGATCACGGTGACGATGCGGCCGCGCAAGTTGAGCACGCCGGCGATCTCGCCGGAGGCCAGCGGCACCCGGGTCAGCCGCTCCGGCATGAACACGTCCTGCACCCGCGAGATCGGCAGCCCGAACAATTGCCCGCCGATCACAGCGGTGACGTATTCGGCCATCGCGCCGTCGCTGATCTCGCTCGTGCTGGTCATCGCATCTGGTCCTTCAAGCCCCTTGTTTTGAGCATGATCTGATCGGAAAACCGGTTCCCACTTTTCGCTAACGCGGCCCTTTGGGTCCGGATCATGCTCTACGCCGCCTTGCGCAGTTCGGCGGTCTGCTCCTTGAGCGCCGCGATCAGCCCGGGACGGTCGAACTTGGCGACGTAGTCGTGGAAGCCGGCCTGCCGGCCGCGCTCGATCGCCGCCGGCGACACCATCGCCGACAGCGCGATGATCGGCAGCCCGGTCAGGTTGCCGTCGGCGCGGATCACCTCGGCGAACTCGAAGCCGTTCATCTCCGGCATCTCGATGTCGGTCAGCACCACGTCGAAGGCCTGCCCCGAGCGCAGCGCCGCGAGCCCCTCCTGCGCGCCGCCCGCGGTGCGCACCCTGTAGCCGGCGGCCTTCAAGACCGGCGCCAGCATGTTGCGGAAGAACGCGCTATCATCGACCAGCAGCACCGACTGCGCGCTGGCCGACGGGCGCATCTCCTTGCGCGCGAACCAGTCGGCAAACGCCATCGGCAGGAAGTGGCCGACGTCGATCACCTCGGTGGCCTGGCCCTTGATCACCGCCGAGCCCAGAATGCCGTCCTGGGAGCCCGCGACCTCGATGTTGAGCCGCTCCTCGACGATGTCGATGATCTCGTCGACCACCAGCCCCATCGAGCGGCCGTCGTCGGAGAACACCAGGATCGGCTGCGCGCCCTGGCGCTGCACCTCGACGCCCGCCATCTGCACCAGCGGCATCAGCTGCTCGCGGTACTGCACCATGTGGCGGCCGTTAGAGAGCTCGATCTTGTCGGCGGCGATCTCCTCGAGCCGGGTGACGAGGCCGAGCGGCACCGCCTTGGGCTGCGAGGTGCCGGCGCGGAACACCAAGAGCGAGGTCAGTTGCTCGCCGCTTGCGGCATGGGCGGCGGCGGTGTCCTCGGCCAGCTCATGGGCCGCGGCGCCGGAGGCGCCGAGCGCCTTGGCGATGCCGTTGGGGTCGATGATCATGATCACCGCGCCGTCGCCGAGGATGGTGTTGCCGGAGAACATGTCGATGTGGCGCAGCTTGGTCGACATCGGCTTGACCACGATCTCCTCGGTGTGGAACACGCCGTCGACCACGATGCCGAAGGTCTGGCTGCCGACCTGCGTCACCACGATGAAGCCGTTCTCGGCCGCGGCGGCCGCGCCGTCGTCGATCTGCAGGAGCTTCTTCAGGTGGATCAGCGGCAACAGCTTGTTGCGCAGCCGCAAGACCGCGGTGTCCTTGATGCGCTCGATGCGGTGCTCGGAGTTGGCGCGGGCCCGCACCAATTCGACCACCGACAATTGCGGGATCGCAAAGCGGTCGCCGGCGGCCTCGACGATCAGCGCGGAGACGATCGCCAGCGTCAGCGGGATCTTGATGGTGACGCTGGCGCCCTCGCCGGCCACGCTCTTGATGTCGATGGTGCCGCCGATCTGGTCGATATTGGTGCGCACCACGTCCATGCCGACGCCGCGGCCGGACACCGAGGTCACCTGCGCGGCGGTCGAGAAGCCGGGCGCGAAGATGAACTTGTGGACCTGCGCTTCCGTCATCTTCTCCAGCTCGGCCTCGGTGACGAGACCGTTCGAGAGCGCCTTGGCCTTGATCCGCTCGGTGTTGAGGCCGCGGCCATTGTCGGCGATGCCGATGATGATGTGGCCGCCCTCGTGATAGGCGGACAGCCGGATGGTGCCCTGCTCGGGCTTGCCGCTCGCGAGCCGCTCGGCCGGGGTCTCGAGGCCATGGTCGGCGGAGTTGCGCACCATGTGGGTCAGCGGATCCTTGATCAGGTCGAGCACCTGGCGGTCGAGCTCGGTGTCGGCGCCGTGCATCTCGAGTTCGATCTGCTTGCCGAGCTCGCCGGAGAGGTCGCGGACGATGCGCGGCAGCTTCTGCCAGGCGTTGCCGATCGGCTGCATCCGCGTCTTCATGACGCCCTCCTGCAGCTCGGCGGTGACGTTGGAGAGCCGCTGCAGCGGCACCTTGAACTCGGTATCCTCGTTGCGCCTTGAGATCTCCAGGAGCTGGTTGCGGGTCAAGACCAGCTCGGAGACCATGGTCATCAGGTGCTCGAGGGTGTCGACATTGACCCGGATCGACTGGTTGGCGATCTTGTCGCCGGCCTCGGCCTCGGCCTCGATGGCGCTCCGGCGCGCCGGCCGCTTCGCGCCCTCGGGTGGGGCGGGGGCGGCGGCAGGCGCCGCGGCGGGCCTAGCGACCGGCGCCACCACCTCGGTTGCGGTCTCGCGGAAGGCGCGCTCGAGCTCGTCGAGCGAGACCTCGCCCGGGCGCAACGGCCGCTCCAATGTCTGCGCCACCAGCGTGCCCGTGGCGAGCGCCGGCTGCACCGGGGGCGCCTCCACCACCGGCACCGCCGTAGCGTCAGCCGCGCTGGTCTCGGCCATCGCCGCCATGCCGCGCGCGACCATCGCTTCGAGCTGATCGATCAGGTCGCGGTCGGTGCCGTCGGGCTCGGCCTCGGTGGCCTCGAGCCCGGCCAAAATCTCCTTAATGCGGTCGATCGAGGACAGGATCAGCGTCACCGCCTCCGCGGTCACCGGCATGCCGTCGCGGAACTTGCCCATCAAGGTCTCGCCGGCATGCGCCAACGCCTCCAACCGCGGCAGCCCGAGGAAGCCGCAGGTCCCCTTGATCGTGTGCACCAGGCGGAAGATGTTATCCAGGATCTTGGCGTTGTTCGGATCCTGCTCGAACTGCACAAGCTGGTTGTCGACCGTGTCCAGGCTCTCGCTGCTCTCCGTCAGGAACTCGCGCAACAGATCGTCCATGGAAACCAGCCTTTAAAACGCAGCGGCGCGCGACATCGCCGCGCCTTACGGAACCGGGCCAGCTTCCCTGCAAAGCGTTTAAGTTTGGTTGAGTAATCGCAAAGGAACGGGATCAACAAAGACATAAGGCCGCGCGATCAAATCGCGCGGCCTGTGGTAACCGTTGATTAACAGTGTGGCGGAGACCGCGTTCAGGACGCCGCGACAATCACCTTGTCGCCGTCCAGCGCGAGCGTCACCTTGAGCCCGCAGGCTTCCGCGAGGAGCCGCGTGTAATGCGGCTGCACCGCATGCGCGTCGACCGTGTTGGCCGCCGTTCCGTTGAGGAGATCGACGATGTTCTGCGGCACGCGGGCATTGAGACCGGCGGACGTGATGCGGAAGCTCAAGGCTTCGCCCTCGCCGACCGGATCGATGGTGAGCGTGCCGCCGCGCGGAATCGTCTGCTGCGCGATCACGAGCATGTTCAACAGCAGCTTGACCCGGTTCTTGGGCAGCAGCAGCCGCGGCAAATTCCAGCTCATCGTGACCTTGCCGTCCTCGATATGGCCCTTCGCCATGTTGTGGGCGTCGCCGAGGTCGATCTGCGCACCGGAAGAACCGGCTGCGCCGAACGCCAGCCGACAGAACTGCAATCGCGCCGAAGCGGTCTTGGCGCTCTTGCGGATCAGATCGAGTGCGAAGTCACGATCTTCGGGCTTGGGATTGTCGTCGAGGACCTCAAGTCCATTGACGATCGCACCAACCGGACTGATGAGATCGTGACAGACCCGCGAGCACAGCAGCGCGGCGAGTTCAAGTGCGTCGGGAGCGGGACCGGGAGACGAAGTGCCAGACATAGATTGTTCCTGGAAAGCCGCACGCCGCGGGAGGAGTGCGAATCACGCATGCCTGTCGGCTTGATACACTGCGAAGACGCATGCTGCCAGCTTGCGGCGGGACTGATAAGGCATGATCCGGACGGGAACGGCCGCGTTAGCGCATTATGCTCAAATAAAAGATCAACAGGACATGGGACCCGCTTATGAATGAGGCAAAATCGCCCGCCATCGGTCGCGATATCGCCGCCGCGCTGCTCGAATCGCTGACCGAGCTGGTGATCCAGGCCGGCGAGGCGATTCTTTCAGTCAATCGTTCCACGATGAAGGTTGCCGGCAAGGGTGACGGCTCGCCGGTGACGGAAGCGGATCTTGCCGCCGATCAGATCATCGTCGAGGGATTAGGGCGGCTGGCACCACGAGTATCGCTGCTGTCGGAAGAGCGCGCTCATCTGGCGAAGCCACCCTACAAGGACAGCTTTTTCCTGATCGATCCGCTCGACGGCACCAAGGAGTTCGTCGCCGGCCGCAACGAGTTCACGGTCAATGTGGCGCTCGTCACACACGGCGCACCGCTGCTTGGCATCGTCGGTGCACCTGCGCTGGGATTGATCTGGCGCGGCATCGTCGGCGCGGGCGCGGAACGGCTGACGCTGCGTGACGGCAAGGTTTCGCACACGGTGCCGATCAAGACCCGTCCGCGCCCGGCGCGTGGCGCGCCGTGGACCGTGGCGGTCAGCCGGTCGCATGGCGATCCGCGCACCGAAGCCTTCATCGACGCGCGCGGCGGCGCCACGCGCGCGGTGCTGGGCTCAGCGGTTAAATTCGGCCGGGTCGCCGAGGGAGAGGTTGATATCTATCCCCGCCTTTCGCCGACGTCGGAATGGGATGTCGCGGCCGGCGCCGCGGTGGTCGTCGCGGCCGGCGGCAAGGTGACCGATTCGCGAGGGCAACCGCTGCATTTCGGGTTGGGTCGCGAGGACTTCCTGGTCCCGGAATTCATTGCCTGGGGTGACCCGGCTGCAGCGTCCTGATCCAGAGCCTTATCGGTCCTGATTGAATCAGAGCCGAAGCTCTCGATTCCCGGTTTGACGCGTCTTCTTCACGCGAACCGGTGTCCACTGCGCTCGAAAACACTCTATTGGGCGAGATTCTCTTCGAGCTTCGGCCAGCGCGCTTTGGCCTCCTTCAGAAAGCGCGCCGGATCGGCAGCAAAGGCGTCGCGGCTCTTTTCCCGATTGAAGAGATAGAGCCTGTTCCCGGCGACCACCCAGAATCGCGGATTGCCCGCGCAGGTCACCCCGCGCACCAAATCGGTCGGATCGTAACCACCGAACTGCGGGCCATAGATTTCAGGATGCGCCACGAAGGAGGCGCGGTTGCCCTCGTTGCGAAAGCGCCAGACCGCGCCACCCTCGGCGGCCTCGAATTCAGGCCGGCCGACGGACGCGGCGGCGTCGGTGAAATAGGCGACGGGATCGAATCCCTCGATCGCGAGACCGGAAAATCGGTTCGTCACCACCCGCTCGGTGGTGGAGGCTCGGGCGGACGAGTCGAGCCAGGTGGCCGCCAAAATGCCCGCCAACAGGCCGAAAATCGCCACTCGACGGCACCAACCATATTTTTCCTGCCGTTGTGCCGTCATAGTTGATACCGATAACATCCGAGTCGAGGGGACACTGGGCGCAACCTAGAGCCGTGCCTGTTGGCATAGGGTTAAGGGTGACGTCCGGATTTCGATAGCAGGGGTTCTTAATGACTTTCGCATCACGCCTTGCCGCGGTCGCGTTTGCCGCGCTGATGTGCTGGACCGGACATGCGTCCGCGCAGCAGCCCCCGCCGCCGCAATATCCACCGCCCCAGCGTGACCCGACCCCGTATACCTACGGACCGGAGGAATTGGTCAACGCCGGACACAAGTTCTTCGGCAACGTGTCTCGTGGACTCGCCTCGATCATCGAGCGCGCCGTCAGCCAGTGGGGGCTTCCCAACGGCTATGTGCTCGGCGAGGAAGGCTCCGGCGCCTTCGTGGCGGGGCTGCGCTACGGCGAAGGCACGCTCTACACCAAGAATGCCGGCGACCTTCGAGTCTACTGGCAGGGGCCGTCAGTGGGCTTCGACTGGGGTGGGGACGGCGCCCGCACCATGACGCTGGTCTATAACCTGCCCTCCACCAGCGCGATCTATCAGCGCTTCGTCGGCATCGACGGGTCTGCCTACATCATCGGTGGTTTCGGCATGACCGCGTTGACCGCCAACAACATCGTGCTGGTACCGATCCGCTCCGGCATCGGCTTGCGGCTCGGCGCGAATGTCGGCTACCTCAAATACACTCCGCGGGCGACCTGGAACCCGTTCTAATCGCCGTCTGTGCGGGTTGTCGTGGACGACCTTGGCCGCCAATCAGCGATTCACGTTAACGCTGCAACGGGCTGGCCTTTGGCCAGCCCGCCATGGCATTGTGATTAACCAATTATTTCTTGTGGAGTGACCCTTCATGATCGAACCGATCATGTACGGCGCGATCGGTTTCCTGATCTCGATGCTGTGCGGCCTGATGATCGTGCCGCTGGTGCACAATCGCGCCGTGCGGTTAACGACGCGCCGCATGGAGGCGGCCACCCCGCTCTCGATGGCCGAGATCCAGGCCGACAAGGACCAGCTTCGCGCCGAATTCGCGATGTCGGCACGCCGGCTCGAGATGAGCGTCGACCAGCTCAAGAGCAAGACCACGAGCCAGCTCGCCGAACTCGGCAAGAAGACCGATGCGATCAACCGCATGAAGATCGAGCTTGGCGAGAAGAACGCCGCGATTTTCGCATTGGAAACACGCGATAAGGCGATGCAGGAGCAGCTCCAAGCCACCGAGCAGGAAATCTCCGCCAAGACCGAGCAATTGCGCGCGGTCGAGCAGGCACTGACCGAGAAGCAGACCGAGCTTGGCAAGATCAACGCCGTGCTGAGCGATCGCTCCCTGACGGTGGACAGTCGCCGGATCGAGCTCGTCACGGCGCAAACGCAGGTTGAGGCGCTGAAGGGCCGCATCGGCAACGCCGAGAAGGAATACGCGGCGACCCAGGCCCGCCTCGCCGAGGAGCGCAGCCAGTCGGAAATCGCGACCCGCGACCTGGCGGAAGCGCGCGGCCGGGTCAAGAATTTGACCCAGCGCGTCGCCGACCTTGTCAAGGAAGCCGAAACGCTCGGCAACCGCGTCAACGATCTCGAGACGCGGCTCGCGACCCAGGGCAAGCTGCTCGCCGAACGCGAATACGAGAACAGCCAGCTCAAGCAGGCGAACGCCGCCGCCGAGCTGGCCCTGCAGAAGCTGCGCGAGGAGACCGCCGCGCCAAGCGGAGGCAAATCATCGCTCCTTGCGAAACTGCGCCAGGAGAAGGCCGCAGCCGAGGAGCAGCTCAGTGTCGCTCGTGATGAGGGCGCCAAGCTGCAACGCGACATTAGCGAGATCCAGCAGCAGGCCGAGAGCTCCTGGACGACCGAGCGCATGGAGAACGCGCTGCTGCGCGAGCGCATCAACGACATCGCCGCCGAAGTGGCGAAGCTTGCGATCCAGCTCGAGGGACCGAATTCGACGATCGAGGCCATGCTGGCGGCCGAACCGACGGTGCCGGCCAAGACGGCCGCCAAACCCGCCGGTGGGACCGGAAATGGGGCTGCCGCCGGCAGCGGCCCGCCCGAGGGTGGCGGTACACTGGCCGAACGCATCCGGGCGCTGCAGTCGCACGCCTCCCGCGCCCGCCGGCGGGGCGCCTGATCTCGAAGGTCTTGGCTTGACACCTCCACCCGGCACTTCGTAAATCGCAGCCTCTGACGAAGCACGTTTCGACCGGCCGCCGAGCAGCGGCCTTTCGTGCGCCGTTATCCCGGACGCATAGCTCAGCGGGAGAGCGTTCCCTTCACACGGGAGAGGTCCAAGGTTCGATCCCTTGTGCGTCCACCATTTACCTCAATAAAATCAATTAGATCGGAAGATGTGGCCCGCTCGATGGAGGCGCTCGGTCGATATCTGTCCATGAAAGTTGCGTGCGAAGGTATGCGGATTCCGTGCATCGAGCTTCGGCTTGCCTGAGGCTAGGTCAGTCCGAGGAACAATAGGTCTTGGATGTTGTTTCGGTGAAGGCAGGGTCGAAAGGACGATCCGATGCACGGTTACACGGCGTACGTCCTCAGCTCCGACGACCGCATTCTATGGCGGGTTGATCTGTTCTGCGGCAACGACGACGACGCGCGGGAGCAGGCCCAGAATCTGGCGACTGACGATCAGCCGGTGGAGCTTTGGGACGGCGCGCGCAAGATCGGAAAATTTGCGCCGTCACACATGATGAATTGATTCTCCCCGCCGGAATTTTTTGTGCTGGTTCAGGTATTTAAGTCCTGAAACGGGCCCCTTCGCAGCGGACCGCTGTGCGGCCTCGCGCGCCCGCCAATTCACCGCCGGCCGGCGACGTCCCGGCCTCCGGCTCATTGCCGGACGGGATGCGGCGACGGCGCGGACGGGCGCCGGTTGAGTTCACCGAGCAAATCGCGCACGGCCCCATCGAATTCATCGGGCTGCCGACGAGGATCGACCTGCGGCGTGCGGCGTGACGCCTTGCGGCGTCCGGAGAAGCTGCCATTGGCGGCGACCAGAAGCCCCTCGAGATTGATCATCAGATCGTCTCGTCCTGCACCGGCAGCGGGCGGCGCGCGCCGCTGTGGGTGGGCCGCCGGTGCATCCCCGCGCGCAATCCGGCGGCGACGGCGCGACTCCATTTCGCGTACGGCATATCCCGAACAGAAGCCCATGCCGACGGCGATAAGAATGATCAGAAGTCCGAGCATTGTGTTGTCCCGCAATCACCCTGCCGCAATGCAGTAAGCGCGACAATGAGGCAGGGGCTTGACGAGGACGGTTCGGTTTCGTGGAGGATGCGCGGGTGCCGACGGAGCGCCGTGGTCCACGGAATCCTACGGGCTTTTATTTGATGTCCTGCTTCGCTACCTTCCGCGGAACTCGCGGGGGCGTGGGAATCCGATGCGCAAGGGCAACGACTACATTTTGAAGCTGCGCCCGTGGTCGCTGTCTACCTTCGCCGCCGCCCTGCTGGCCGTGGTGTTCGCCACCGCGATGCAGGAAGTCTTCGCGACCTTCGGCCTGCAGCTCTACTTCGCAACCTTCGTGCCAGCGATCCTGATCGCAGGCCTGTTGGGCGGCGCCCCGGCCGGCGCCTTTGCCACCGTCATTACGGTCCCAATCGTGTGGTGGATGTTCATGCCGCCCTGCTTCGAGTTTGCCTGGCCCACGGCTGCCGACTACGACAGCATCTCGAGCTTCTTGCTGTCGAGCGCCCTCCTCGTCTGCTTCTCGCAGCTCTATCGCGAAGCGCTCGCCATTCTGCGGAAGTGAAATTCGATCGCGTCCCCAGCGCCGCCCGTTTGCACCGGCAACCAAGCCGACCGGCTTGACCTCGCCGCGGCTCGCTGTGGCGCCGTTATCGGCGCCCTCACATCCCGAACATCCAGACGGCGATGATGGTGGCGAGTGTCGCCACGCCGCTGATTGTCCAGCCGACCGCGTAGAACGCATTCTCGGGAGCGGTGTCGAGCACCGCATCGGTCGTTTCCGTCATTGACCGCCAGCGCATGGCGTCTCTCCTCGGAACTCCTGCCCATCGGCATAACGCGCAGCAAAGTTCCCGGTTCCCGCCGGCGATCGTGAGCCGCACAGTTCACGGACCACTCACGGACAACTGATCCAGCCCGCGGAACCCTGCGACATTCCGCCCCGTTGAGGCGCGCCGGAAAACAGCAACTTGGGAGACCTATCCGATGCGAACACTGATCCTCGCCGCCACTGCTCTTGCCTTCCTGTCCTCCACCGCGCTCGCGCAAGACAAGACCGGCGCCAGCCCCGCGCCCGCCGCACAGAGCGGTGACACGATGAGCAAGGGCGATACGAGCAAGATGGCGCCGAAGAAGGCGAAGAAGACGGCGAAGAAGTCCAGCGCCAAATCCGGCGGCGAAGCGACCAAGCAACAGTAGGAAACAATCGCGCCCGGTGCGCACAGGAAAGGCCGCCTGCGGGGCGGCCTTTCTCGGTCCCGGCCGGTGACATTGCGATCAGTGCAACCGTCATCGCCGGTGAACTCAGGTGCGGAGGGGGAAGCCAAGCGAAGCCGGTGATGAGCAGCGCTATTGGACCGTACTGAAAATTGACCACCAGCCCCTGTAATTGCTCCACCTGCCGCACCTTACTTGTGGCGTGATGCCGCGAGCAGCGCATGATCCAAACGGGCTATCACGAGGACGATCGGGACCCCACCGTTCAACGACAGACCTAACGTCCAGCGTCATCGTCGCGCCTTCGCGCAAGCCCGCTCACGCGCAGCCGCTCGGCAAACCACAGCGACGCCCCCCGCTCGATCGCACCGCCCGCATAGACCTCCGACGAGGTCACCCCATCCCGTCCGACGATCACCAGCACGCCGATCTCGTAGGCGAACCAGACAAGCGGATCGGTCAACGCCCGCAGCTTGTGCTGATCGTGCTCGATCGGCTGGTGATTGCTCTCCTTGCGCAGCTCGATGGCCAGCAGATTGTTGGGGATGTCGCGCTGATGCACGACGATGTCGGGATAGATCGACTTGCCGAGATGATCGTCGGACGAGACGGTCGAGCCGTGCGGCAGCCGCAGCGTGCGCTCGCCGAGCCGGTCGTAGTTGCAATCAACCTGCCAGCCGGCGAACTGCCGCTCGACATAGACCGCCAGCCGGTGCGTGAGCGTCCGTTCGCCGAAATCGCGCTCCAGCAGGAAGCGTTCCTGTGCGTAGAAGTCCTGCAGCGCGGCGATCACCTTGTTCAGCGCGGTCTGCATCAGGCCTCCGACTGACAGGGCCGCCGCTGCGGCCGGTTGCGATGCTTTAGTTGAGCATGATCCCCGCGCAAACGCTTCGCGTTTGTCGCAGGGAAAACCGGTTTCCACTTTGCGCTCGCGCGGCCCTTCGGGTCCGGATCATGCTGCTACATCTGCACTTCGATCAGTCGCGGGCCCGGCTCCGCGACGGCTTCCGCCAAGGCCTTGTTGAACTCGTCCGCATTGGTCACCGCGCGGCCCGGCACGCCCATGCCCTTGGCGAGCGCGACGAAATCGAGCGTCGGCCGGTCGATCTTCAACATGTCCTGCGCCCGCTGGCCCGGCTCGCCGGCGCCGACGCCGTCGAACTCGCCGCGCAGGATCTGATAGATGCGGTTGGCGAACACGATGGTGACGACGTTGAGCCCCTCGCGTGCCTGCGTCCAGAGCGACTGGATCGTGTACATCGCGCTGCCGTCGCCGACCATGCAGATCACCTTGCGGTCCGGGCAGGCGATCGCCGCCCCAGTTGCGACCGGCGTCGAGAAACCGATCGAGCCGCCCATGTTCTGCAGCCAGTCATGCGGCGCCGCGGCGGCCGTCGGCGGAAAGAAGCCGCGGCCGGTGGTGACGGATTCGTCGACCATGATAGCGTTCTCAGGGATCGCATAGGCGATCGCCTGCGCGATCGTCGTGTGATTGAGGGCGCCGGTCGGCTTGACCAGCTCTTGCCGCTGCTGCGGCTTGACGTGCTGCGGCGTGGCGTGGAGCACATTGGCGAGCGCCTCGAGCGCCGCGACCGAGTTCTCGCCCCAGGCGGTCATGCGATGCACATCGCAGCCCTCCGCTTTCAATAGGCTCGGCTTGTTCGGATAGGCGAAGAACGCCACCGGATCATTGGCTTCGACCAGCACGATGTGCCGGAAATCCTTGAGGATCGGCAGCGCCTGCTCGATCACATAGGGAATGCGGTTGATCGAAAACCGGCCCCGGCCGCGCGCCATGCGCGGGTGGAAGGTCTGGCCCATCACGGTGCAGCCGGTCTTGCCGGCGATCCGCTCCGCCAGCGCCAGCCCCTGCTCGGAGAGCGCGCTGCCGGTGATTAGGAGCAGTGTATGCGCTGCATCGCCGTGCAGGATCTTCGCTGCGGTATCGACCGCCTGCGGCGAATAGCTCGGGCGCTGCTTCTCCGCCGGCATCTCGGCAATGCCGTCGGCCTCGTTCCATGCGGTGTCGGCGGGCAGGATCAGCGTTGCGATCTGCGGCGGTGCGCTCCTGGCCGCCGCGATCGCCGCTGCGCCGTCGGCGGCGACCGACTTCGCATCCGGCGAGGTGCGCACCCAGGACGACATCGGCCGCGCGAGCCCCTCGATGTCAGACGTCAGCGGCGCGTTGTAGCCGATGTGATAGGTCGCATGCTGGCCGACGATATTGACGATGCCGGAATGAGCCTTCTTGGCGTTGTGCAGATTGGCGAGCCCGTTGGCGAGGCCGGGCCCGAGATGCAGCAGCGTCGAGGCCGGCGTGCCCTTCATGCGGAAATAGCCGTCGGCCGCGCCGGTCACGATGCCCTCGAACAGGCCGAGCACGCAGCGCATGCCCGGGACCCTGTCCAGCGCCGCGACGAAATGCATCTCGGACGTGCCCGGGTTGGTAAAGCAGACGTCCACACCGCCTGCGACCAATGTCCGCACCAGGCTTTCCGCACCATTCATGGTCTCGCTCCCGTCAGAGATGTTCTCGTCGTCGGCCCAGATCAACCATTGTTCGCCCGGTTCGTCAAAGGTTTAGCCGATCAATGCAGGTATCGCGTCCGATGTGTTGCCTTTTTAAACCCTGTTGTTCGAAACTCGCGATCTCACAGCATCGTCGGTTGCGAAACACCTGAGATTGTGGCCTGTCTCGACACGTACTTGATGCTTCCTGGGGGATCACGACGATGCGCCCGATTGCCCTGATCTTTGCTGCGCTCACGATGCTCGCAGGCGCGGGCCAGGCGCTGGCGGAAGGCCTCGACACCCGCGACTTCATGGGCTTCGGCCCGAGCTTCTTCGGTAGCGGCGCGAGTCCGATCCAGCGCACAACCGTGATGTATCCGACCAACTATGCGCCCGGCACCATCATCGTGAACACCGCCGAGCGGCGGCTCTATCTGGTGCTGCCCGGCGGCGAAGCGCTGCGCTACGGCATCGGCGTCGGCCGCGACGGCTTCCGCTGGAGCGGAACCCATCGTATCACCGCGAAGAAGGCGTGGCCGGGGTGGACGCCCCCCTCCCAGATGCTGCGCCGCCGTCCCGACCTGCCGCGCCACATGGCCGGCGGTATCGAGAATCCGCTCGGTGCGCGTGCGCTGTATCTCGGCTCGACCCTGTACCGCATCCACGGCTCGAACGAGCCCGAGACCATCGGCCAGGCGGTCTCGTCGGGCTGCTTCCGCATGACCAACGACGACATCGTCGACCTCTACAATCGGGTCTCGGTCGGCACCACGGTGGTGGTGAAGAACTGACCGCGCCGCCCCCCGCCGGCGCCAAGGCCGCAATCCGGCATGACTGATCCCGACTTGCGCTGCCGCAGCACTTGCGGCAGCGTCGTCCGAATGCGGCACCGCCTCTCGACCCTGCTTCTCTTCGCCGCGGCAGTTGCTGCCGTCGACGCTGCGACCACGTTCGCGGTCGCCACCGAAATTCCGGCCATCACCTCGCGCCAGCACACCGAGCGGAAAGCTTTCAGCGACACCGAGATCGTCGAGGGCTTCCTGAAGACGGCGTTCGGCGCCGAATATCATCTCGCCGGCCGAGTCGATCGCATCAGAAAATACGACAGCCCGGTGCGCGTATTCGCCGACGGCACCCGCGCCGACCGCAAGACCCAGCTCGCGAAAGTCGTCGCCGACATCCGCGCCAAGGTCCGGCATCTCGACATTGCGATGACCGAGGACAACAACGCGGCCAATGTGCGCGTCAAGCTCGTGCGCGACCACGACCTCTATCGCACCATCGCGACCTTCTACGGCCGCGAACGCGCCCGGGAGATCCGCACCTCGCTCGATCCGCAGTGCCTGTCCGGCTTCCGCAAGAACGACAATTACGAGATCGAGCATTCCGACGTGATCCTCACCGTCGACAACGGCGACTTTGTCTTCCTCGATTGCGCCTATGAGGAACTGCTGCAGTCGCTCGGACCGATCAACGACACCGCGACCGTGCCGTGGACCATGTTCAACGACAATGTCTCGATGGGTTATTTCGACGTCTACGATCAATATCTGCTCAACCTGCTCTACGATCCCCGCATCAAGGCCGGCATGACCGTGCAGGAGGTCAAGGGCGTGCTGCCCGATGTCCTCGCCGACGTGCGCGCGTGGGTGAAAAAGGTGAACCACCTGGAGTAACGCTGGAGGCTTCGAGCCGCGTTGCGCGCCGCTCGCAACGCCGGTCGTCCCAGCGAAAGCAGGGACCCATACGCCGCAGCAGATGTTGTGAAAGGGACTCGTCATTCGGGCGAAGACCGGGACCCATGACCACCGCATTTGGTGATGAACCCGATCGTGGTCTCAGCGTCGCGCAATAGCTGACATTGGGTCCCGGCCACCGTGCGCAATTGCGCACTCGGCCGGGACGACGATGGGGATCGTTCTCGCGCGATGTCTCAACGCCGTCATTGCGAGCGGCCAACGGGTCGCGCGAACGCACCCGACGACAGGCTCCGCGACGCAACTCATCTCTCTCCACCGTCATCCCCCGCGCATGCGGGGAATCCAGTACGCTGCGGCCTCTCGGATCCATCACTGCGGCCTCTGGAATACTGGCTCGCCCGCCTTCGCGGGCGATGACAGGCACTGAGATGTGGCATTGTGTTCTCGCGGCACGATAAACCGAAATATTCTTGCCGCCAGGTCTTGCGCCGTCGGGGCAACTCAGCGCTATGGGCGCGCCTCCCGGCGCGAGCCCCGGAATAACGAAAACGCCGGGGATTTCGCTCGCCCGACAGACCAGTTCCGGCACATCACACGATTTTGCCCTCGTCCGGCGCCGGAACAGGCACGTCGTCTTCAGAGTTGGGAACGCAGCGGCGGCAATTGCTTGTCAACGCGACGGCCTGAACAATGAAGAATTTTCCCGATGCTGCATTTTCTCCCGAAGTGATCGAGCTGATGACACGGGCGCTGGAATCCTCGGTCGCAACGCTGCCCGATCCCGTCAACACCTCGCAGGTCACCCTGATCGCGGAATCGATCTTGCGCACCGCGCATGAAGGCGAACGCGAGGTCGACGCGCTGCAACGGATAGCGTTGCTGGAGCTTGCGCTGGCGTCAAACGACTAGGATCTCTGGGCGATGATATGACCGCTCGCGTCATGCCCTGCGACGCTAGCTCGTATCGCCGTCTCGCCTTTGGTCGCGCCGGCTTGGCACGACCGACGCGGGCGGTCTTGCAAATGAGATCGATCTGCCTCAGTGTTTCCGTGTCAGTGCCTGCCATCAAGAACAAACGAAAGAAACTCATGAAGCATCGTCCGCTCGGCCGTTCGGGCCTCACCGTCCCTCCCCTGTGCTTCGGCTGCAATGTGTTCGGCTGGACGGTAGACGAGGCCGCATCGTTTCGATTGCTCGACACCGTGCTCGAGCACGGGCTGACGTTTCTGGATACGGCGGACGTCTATTCGCGTTGGGTACCGGGCCACAGCGGCGGCGAGTCCGAGAAGATCATCGGCAAATGGATGAAGGCGCGCGGCAACCGCGACCGCGTCATCCTCGCCACCAAGGTCGGCATGGACATGGGCAACGGCAATGTCGGGCTGAAGCCGGACTACATCACGCGCGCGGTGGAGGACTCGCTGCGACGCCTGCAGACCGACACCATCGACCTTTACCAATCCCACAAGGACGACGAGGCGACGCCGCAGGAAGAGACGCTCGCGGCTTATGACAAACTGATCAAGGCCGGCAAGGTCAGGGCGATCGGCGCATCGAACTTCTCCGCGGAGCGGCTGAAGAGCGCGCTCGAGATCGCCAAGGCGAACGGGCTGCCGCGCTACGAAAGCATGCAGCCCGAATACAGCCTGGCGGAGCGGTCGAGCTATGAAGGCGCGCTAGAACGCGTCTGCAAGGACAACGACGTCGGCGTGATCACGTTCTTCTCGCTCGCCGCGGGATTCCTGACCGGCAAGTATCGCTCGGAGGCCGACTTCGCCAAGAGCCCGCGTGGCGCGCGCAGCATTCCAAAGTATATGAATGCACGCGGCAAGCGCATCCTGGCCGGCCTCGACGAGGTCGCCGCCGAAACCCGCGCCGAGCCCGCCGCGATCGCGCTCGCCTGGTTGATGGCCAAGCCGTCCGTCACGGCGCCGATCGCCAGCGCGACCAAGCCCGAGCACGTCGCAACGCTGGTCGCGGCGACCCGGCTCGAGCTGACGAAGGATCAAGTCGAGCGACTGGATGCCGCGAGCGCATAGAACGAAGCGGCGCTCCCGCGCCGAGGGTGGCTACGCATAAGGTTCGTGACGTCGGCTTTACGATTCGAAAGGCGATGTGCAGCCGACACGAACGCATGTCGGCTTTGGGGGCAGAACCGGACCTGGTGAGTTCTGTCGCTGGTAGCGCCAAACAGCGGAGACACGCCGCTCAGTCTGGAAGCCCTGCCAATCGCAATGGTGCAAGCAATGCATCGAGATGCTCATCATACCGATAGGGTAACCCTCGTCCCCAGCGCCTGACGGAGAAATGAGGGTGACCGGCCAGTATGCTTCTTGCGATCGCACGAGCGTCATCATACTCGGCCAGGTTCCAAAGAGACGCGGTTAAAGTTGTTTGCGCAGTAAGCCAGCGCGGCTTCGCCTGCAGGACGCGTCGCGCGATGTCCCGCGCCGCCGTCAAGTCGTTCAGGTGAAACCTCGCACGGGCCTCATCAACCATGGATACACTGAGCTCGATCGGACTCAAGCGCTGCGCCTGCTCTTCATACAGAATGGCCCGTTCAAAATCGCCCGCGTATCCATAAGACATTGCCGTCATGTGATATGCATCCGTTCCGCTCGGACACAAGGCGACCGCCTTTTCTCCGGCTTCCAACGCCTCTTCATGACGACGTTGATACGTGCGCACATACCCGACGACCGTGTACGCTTCGCCGCAGCCTGGATCGGCTCCCAAAGCACGAGCAGCGCACTCTAGCGCCGCGTCGTAGGTTGCGGCCTGGTCTTTTTCCCAGCCAAATCGAGCTTGGTCAGTCAGTGTCCATCCCAAACATACCAGTGCCGGTGTGAAGTTGGGATTAATTTCCAGTGCTTGCTCAAGGTCGCTCCGGGCCTGCGCGTGAGTGTGTCGGGCGAAATTGACGTACAGGCTTCGACCTTTGAGAAAATGCTCATAGACAAGCGGGCTTCCAGACCGTTTTCGCCAAACCCTTGCTTGCTCGCCGAGTGTCAGCCGGACCTCGAGTGCGACGACGATGTCCTGCGTTATTCGGTCCTGAAGCTCGAACACGTCGTTGAGATCACCCTCGAAACGATCGGCCCACACATGGCTGCCATTCAGGCTGTCGATCAACTGTGCCGCCAACCTCACTCGATTGCCGGCCTTGCGCACGCTTCCCTCCAGCACATAGCGGGCACCCAATATCCGGCCGACCTCGCGCACATCCTTAGCCTGACCTTTGAAGACAAAACTTGAATTGCGAGCGATCACAAGCAGCTCTTGGAGCTTCGACAACGTCGTGAGCACGTCCTCGGCGATCCCATCTGCAAAAAATTCTTGCTCAGGATCGCCGGACATGTTTTGGAAGGGCAGCACGGCGATAGATGGCTTGTCTGGGAGTGGAGGAGCCGTGCTGAGCCGCCCGGTCGGCGCACGATGCGCTCCCTCGCATACTGCGTAAGCACGGACCGCTTTGGAGATGTTCTTGAGCTGCTGCTCACCGCGATCCTCGAAGCCAACGTCGAGCTTGCCTTCGACTTCGCTGTGGACCTTGCCAGAGATCAGGATGCCGCCCGGATTGGCAACGCTTTCAAGCCGGGCCGCGACGTTGATCCCGTCGCCAAAAACGTCGCCCTGTTCATCAACGATCACATCGCCGAGGTTGATGCCGATCCTCAGTTGAAGGGGGCTTTGATTCGACGCGAGATGATCCTGAATTTCCAGCCCGCACTTTACCGCAGCCAGCGGGCTGGCAAATTCCGCGAGGATGCCGTCTCCGGTCGTCTTGATGAGGCGACCCTGATGTCGGCCGAAGCAAGGATCGATCACCTCCCGCCTGAGCCGCCCGATCTCCGCATAGGTCGCCTCCTCGGCTCGCTCCATAAGAGCGGAATAGCCGACCACATCGGCCGCCAGGATGGCCGCTAACCGCCGTTGAACCCGCTCCCCAGTCACGGCGCCTCCGAGAGCTTTTTGAATGGACTTACATTAGCATGGTGGTGTGGTCCCGCGAGCGGAATTGAGGGCTTGCCTCAACCGGCATTTGCCGGGCCAGCGCACAGCGGCGACAAGCGCGTGCCAACTGGGGAAGTTCAAGTTGGGGCAACTCCGGAATTGCGGAAGCGCAGCACCAGAGGTCCGCTTTTCCCCCGAAGGCAACGTCTACGAGCATTCAGCCCCAAGGACCACGAGGAGCGGACGATCCTCCCCACGGACCGCGCGGTGGATAATCGGTCGGAGCCGAGCGCGGCGCGGTCTGCGTGCCGAGCTCGGCGGCGAGCTGCTGCAGCGCGGCGATACGGTTGGCGGTCGAGGGATGGGTGGCGAACAGATTGTCGACGCCGTGGCCTGACAGCGGATTGATGATGAACATGTGCGCGGTCGCGGGATTGCGCTCGGCCTCCATGTTCGGGACCTGATGCGCGGCATTCTCGATTTTCGCGAGTGCAGACGCCAGCCACATCGGCTGTCCGACGATGCGCGCGCCGAAATTGTCGGCGGCGTATTCGCGGGTGCGGCTGATCGCCATCTGCACCAGCATGGCGCCGAGCGGCGCCAGGATCATCATCGCGATCGAGCCGATGATGCCGGGGCCGTTGTTGCTGCTGCGGTTGCCGAAGAACATGCCGAACTGCGCCAGCATCGAGATCGCGCCGGCGATCGTCGCTGTAATCGTCATCGTCAGCGTGTCGTGATGCTTGATATGCGCGAGCTCGTGCGCGATCACGCCGGCGAGCTCCTCGCGGCTGAGCTGCTGCATCAGGCCGGTGGTGACGGCGACCGCCGCGTTCTCTGGGTTACGGCCGGTCGCGAACGCGTTGGGCTGCGCCTCGTCCATCAGGAACACGCGCGGCATCGGCAGGCTCGCGCGCTGGGCGAGCTCGGCGACGAGATTATAAAGCTCCGGCGCGGTACGCTGATCGACCTGATGGGCGCCGTACATCGACAGCACCATGCGATCGGAATTCCAGTAGGTGAACAGATTTGTCGCAGCCGCGACCAGAAGCGCGATGACAGCGCCGGTCCCTCCGCCGATCAGGTAGCCGACGCCCATGAACAGGGCGGTGAGGCCGGCAAGCAGAAGCGCAGTGCGGAAATAGTTCATCGTGATCCCCTAAAGCACAATGAGATTGGATCGAGATGTCATCGCGCTTCAGCTCCTTGTTTGAGCATGATCTTTTCGAAAAGCCGCTTCACACTTTGCGCCAACGCGGCCCTTTGGGTCCGGATCATGCTCCAGGGGCAGCCTGTATGCTGCCATAACCGACGCCATTCAGGTAGGGATTTGACGGTCGGCGCCGCAAGGGGAACCACTGCGTCGCGGCGACGCGGGCACGGGTTAACGATCGGCCATCTGGCGCAGGGCGGGACAAGGCGCGAAGCGACGTGCCTCATGCGCGGCGGACGTCCTGGTCGAAGGCATTCCGGGTGTAACAGTCGATCCTGTTGTTGCGCGGCGCCGGGCTGGTGTATGCAGGACGTGCCTTTCCTCCTTTCCCCCAAACCGGTGACATCGATGCCAGCCCCCTCCCCTCGCGCCTCCATCACCGTCGCTGCGATGGCGGCTGCGCTGGCGCTGTCATCCCTCGCCTCGGCGCAACAGCCGTTTCCGGCCCCTCTCACCTCCCCGCCGGCAAAACCGCGGCCGGCCGCGGCCGCGCCGCGCGCAGCGTCATGCCACAACGGGCAAAACTTCGATCGCTTCCTCGCCGAGCTGAAGCAGAAGGCTATCGCTGCTGGCGTCTCGCAGCAGACCATCGCGGAGGCCTCGCCCTACCTCGTCTACGATCAGGGCATCGTCAATCGCGATCGCGGCCAGCGCGTGTTCGGCCAACTGTTCACCCAGTTCGCCGGCCGCATGGCTGCGACCTATCGGATGCAGCAGGGCCAGCAGCACATCAGGACCTATGCCGCAGCCTTCGCGCGCGCCGAAAAGGAATATGGCGTGCCGCCTGCGGTGATCGCCGCCTTCTGGGGACTGGAGAGCGATTTCGGCGCCCAGATGGGCAACCTGCCGACGCTGAAATCACTGGTGTCGCTCGCCTATGATTGCCGCCGCTCCGAGATGTTCCAGGGCGAGACCATCGCGGCGCTGAAGGTCATCGATCGCGGCGATCTGGCACCCGACGAGATGATCGGCTCCTGGGCCGGCGAACTCGGGCAAACGCAATTCCTGCCGACGCATTACTTCAACTACGCGGTCGACTATGACGGTGACGGCCGTCGCAACCTGCTCAGCAGCGGGCCGGATGTGATCGGCTCGACCGCAAACTACATCGCCAACGGATTGAAGTGGCGGCGCGGCGAGCCGTGGCTGCAGGAGGTGCGCGTGCCGCAGGCGAGCTCCGCAAGCTTCCCTTGGGACCAGGCCGATCTCACCGTCAAGCTGCCGCGCGCAAAATGGGCTTCGCTCGGCGTCACCTATAGCGACGGCAGGCCGCTGCCGAACGACGACATGCCGGCCTCGCTGCTGCTGCCGATGGGCCGGATGGGCCCGGCGTTTCTCGCCTACGCGAATTTCGCCGCCTACACCGAGTGGAATAACTCGCTGATCTATTCGACCACCGCCGGCTATCTCGCCAACCGCATCGCCGGCGCGCCGCCGATGCAGCGGCCCCAGGGGGCGGTCGCGCAACTGCCGTTCAACCAGATCAAGGAATTGCAGGGTCTGCTGGTGCGCGCCGGCTTCGATGTCGGCAAGGTCGACGGCGTGCTTGGACAGGCGAGCCGCAGCGCGGTGAAGGCGATGCAGCTCAAATACGGTCTGCCGGCGGATTCCTGGCCGACCGCCGAGCTCCTGGCGCGGATGCACGGGACGCGCACGCCGCCGCCCACGGAAGCCGCGCTGCCAGGGATGCGGTAGATCTTAGCCCCCTCGCCCCGCTCTTGCGGCATGGCTATCGCATATGCCGCCTTGGGCGGCGGCTGCGCACATGCTCGGCCTCGTGGTTCGAGACGCGCCGCAAGCGACGCTCCTCACCATGAGGGTCTACTATTGTGCCGCAAAACAAGACCTCTTCCTGAGGAGCCCGCCAAAGGCGGGCGTCTCGAAGGATGGCCGCGGGGCACTTTTCTCCCAAATGCGATTGCCCTAGCTCTTGCGGGGAGAGGGTCGGGGTGAGGGCTCTCTTCACGCAGCGGACTTGCGGTGAATCCCCCTCACCCGGATCGCATCTTGCGATGCGATCCGACCTCTCCCCGCAAGCGGGGCGAGGTGAAGACAAGAAATATTTGACCAACTGTTACAGCCTCTCACAGTTGTATTCCTCCCCCTGCCGCCCCATTTGCAGCATCGCCGTTCGGCACATCCGATTTCCACATCGAGAGAGCATCCCATGTCCTTTTATGACGCCGTTGTCCCGGCCTACCTGCAAATGCTCAACAGCCTCACCGGCCTCCTCACCAAGGCGGAGGCGTATTGCGAGGCGAAGACGATTCAGCCCGAGGTGCTCCTGGGATCGCGCCTCTATCCGGACATGCTGCCGCTGACCAAGCAGGTGCAGCTCGTCTGCGATCACGCCTCGAGGGGCTGCGCGCGGCTGACGCATAGCGAGGTGCCGTCGACGCCCGACACCGAGACCACGTTTGCCGAATTGAAGCAGCGGTTGGCGAAGACGATCGACTATGTAAAGTCGTTCACGCCCGCGCAGTTCGAGGGCGCCGACGCCAAGGATGTCACCTTCCCGATCGGCGCCGGCCGCACCATGACCCTGAAGGGCCAGCAATTCCTCAGCGCGTTCTCGTTCCCGAATTTCTACTTTCACGCCGTGACCGCGCACGGCATCCTGCGCCACAACGGCGTCGAGATCGGCAAGCGCGATTTCCTCGGCGTGAGCTGACGCGCTTCGCGCGTCATATTCCCCGCCGCGGGATTTTAGCCTCGCGCGCGCAGCCGTGCTACTGCTCCCTGACAACAACAAGACGTCAGGGAGCACGCCATGTCCGTCACCACCCACGCGCCAAAGTCCATCGATCCCTCCGCTTCGCTGCACGCGGAGGCGCTGGGGCAGGCGAAGAACCACGGTCGCCTTGCCGGCCGCCGCATCGTCGTGGTTGGCGCGGGACAGCGCAACACCGTCGATGAGGATCCGCCCATCGGCAACGGCCGCGCGATGAGCGTGCTGTTCGCGCGCGAGGGCGCCTCGGTTGCGTGCCTCGACATCAACAAGGAAGCAGCCGACGACACCGTCGCACAGATCTCACGCGAGGGCGGCAAGGCGTTCACCGAGGTGGTCGACGTCTCCAACGCAGCAGCGATCGCGCCCGTGGTCGAGCGCTGTGCGCAAAAGCTCGGCGGCCTCGACGGGCTGGCGCTCAATGTCGGCATCTCCTGCGGGCTGCCGCTGCCCAAGATGACCGCTGAAGCGTGGGACCGCGACTACGCCGTCAATGTCCGCAGCCACATGCTGTTCGCGCAGAAGGCGCTGGAGGTGATGGCGCCTGGCGGCGCGATCATCCTGATCTCCTCGATGGCGAGCCAGCGCGCCGGCGGCCGCAACCCCGCCTATGAATCCTCCAAGGCCGCGCAGATCGCGCTCGGCCGGGCGATCGCGCGCGCCGGCGAGGACAAGGGCATTCGCTGCAATGTGATCGCGCCCGGCTTCATGGACACGCCGATGGGCCGCGATGCCAGCCGCAGGCGGACCGATCGGGCGCTGACAGTGCCTTTCGGCCGCCAGGGCACCGGTTGGGAGGTCGCCTATACCGCGTTGTTCCTGATCTCGAATGAATCGTCCTACGTGAACGCGCACACGCTGTTCCTCGACGCCGGCCACATGGGCGGGATCGTGCGTGGCTAGTCTGCAGGATCGGAATGGCGCGGCCATTGCGCTCGTCGCCGCGATGCACAACTCTCCCCTATCCGTCATGTCCTGGAACATTTCCCCATGAGCCAACCGACCAAACTCTTCGAGCCCTTCAAGCTTGGCGCGCTGACGCTGCCGAACCGCCTGGTGATGGCGCCGCTGACGCGCAACCGCGCGGTGCCGCCCGCGATGGTGCCGAGCCCGCTCGCCGTGGACTATTACGCCCAGCGCGCCTCCGCCGGCCTTCTCATTACCGAGGCGAGCCAGGTCTCGCAGCAGGGCCAGGGCTATCAGGACACGCCCGGCATCTACTCGAAGGAGCAGGTCGAGGGATGGAAGAAGATCACCGACCGCGTGCATGAGCGCGGCGGCCGCATCTTCATCCAGATCTGGCATGTCGGCCGCATCTCGCATGTGGCACTGCAGCCGAACGGCGGCGCGCCGGTGGCGCCGAGCGCGCTCAAGGCCAAGACCAAGACCTTCGTCAACGGCACCTTCGCCGACGTCTCCGAACCGCGCGCGCTGGAATTGTCGGAAATTCCCGGGATCATCGACGACTTCAAGCGCGGCACCGCAAACGCGCTGGCCGCCGGCTTCGACGGCGTCGAGATCCACGGCGCCAACGGCTATCTGCTCGACCAGTTCGCCAAGGACGGCACCAACAAGCGCACCGATGCCTACGGCGGATCGATCGAGAACCGCGCCAAGCTGATGCTCGAGGTCTCGAAGGCCGTGGCTGCCGAGGCAGGCGCCGATCGCACCGGCATCCGCATCTCGCCGGTGACGCCGGCCAACGACGTCTCCGACTCCAACCCGCAGCCGCTGTTCGACTACATCGTCGATCACCTCAATGCGCTGAAGCTGACCTACATCCACGTCATCGAGGGCGCGACCGGCGGCCCACGCGACGTCGCGCCGTTCGACTACGCAAGCTTGCGCAAGCGCTTCAAGCAGGCCTACATGGCCAACAACGGCTACGACCTCGCGCTGGCGACCAAGGTGCTGGATGCCGGCGCCGCCGACCTGATCGCGTTCGGCAAGCCGTTCATCTCCAACCCCGATCTGGTCGAGCGGCTGGAGACGGGCGCGCCGCTCAACGATTGGGACAAGGCCACCTTCTACGGCGGCGGCGCCAAGGGCTACACCGACTATCCGACGCTAAAGGCGACGGAAGCGGCGGAGTAGCACAATGCGCTCCCTCTCCCCGTTCTTACGGCATTTGGGAGAAAGCGCCCTGTGGCCATCCTCGAGACGCCCGCCTTTGGCGGGCTCCTCCGGATGAGGTCTTGTTTTTGCGGCACAATAGTAGACCCTCATGGTGAGGAGCGCCGCTTGCGGCGCGTCTCGAACCACGAGGCCGGGTTCGTGCGCAGCCGCCAAGGCGGCATATGCGATAGCCCTGTCCCCGATGGGGAGAGGGTTGGGGTGAGAGGCTCTCTTCGCAAATTCGAGAGGCGGATATGCGGGGAGTCCCCCTCACCCGGATTGCTTCGCAACCCGACCTCTCCCCGCAAGCGGGGCGAGGTAAGAAAGAAGAAGCCGGGATCGCTCCCGGCCTCTTTTGTCAGCGCTAGCGCACCATCGGCGTCACGCCGCGTAGCGATTGAACTTTGACTTCGAGATCGAGGTCGCGGCGACGTGGACGTGCTGCACCAGCTCGGCTTCCGCGCGTTCGCGGGTCCAGCGCGTCGTCGGCACCGAGATATTGATCGCGGCGACCGCCCGGCCGTGCTCGTCGATGATCGGCGCGGCGACCGAGATGTCCCCCATCACCGTCTCGTTCATGATCACGGAATAGCCGCGCTTCGCGGCGACGCGCACCCGCTCCAGGAGCTGGTCCGGATCGGTCACGGTGTAGGGTGTCAGCGGCACCAGCGGCGTGCGCTTGAGCAATTCGATCCGCTCATCCTCGGGAAGCGCCGACAGGATCGCCGTGCCTGACGCGGTGAAGTAAGTCGGCAGCCGGCTGCCGATCACGATGTCGATGTTGATCAGGTGCTGTCCCGGGAAGCGGGCCACGAACACGACTTCGTGGCCGTCGAGCTCGTGCATGTTGCAGGTCTCGCCGAGATTGCGGCTGATCTCGAGCAGATAGGGCGAGGCCTTGTCGATCAGTTCGTTGGCCTTGAGGTAGCTGTGCGAGAACTGCAGCACCTTGGAGGTCAGGCCGTAGTTGCGCGTACCCTCGATGCGCTTGATGTAGCCAAGCGTCTCCAGCGTGTAGACCAGGCGTTGCGTGGCGCTGCGGTCGAGGCCGGCGGCGCGCGCGATATCGGCGAGCGTCATGTGTCGTCGCGGACCGTCGAAGGCGTGCAGGACCTGGAACGCCTTCTCGGTGGAGCCGACGAACAGCGATGAGCGCTGCGGCGCCGCGCTCTCGCCGGTATGCTTGCCGGCGCTGCCCTTGCTGGCCCTCGCCTTTCCCGCCTGCGCGGGACGACCTGCATTCCGGCTGCCGTCAGTCATGCTGCCATCCTTCCATGGAAGTCGAGATGCGGCGCGGCGTGCATCGTCAGCCCACGCCTTCCGTCTCTGCCAGTTGGCGGCTGAGTTCGGTGCGGAACGCGGCGACCAGCGCCGCTGCCGGCTGCACCAATGGCGCCAGCACGCGCGGCGCATGGACGCCGACCAGATCCATCACCGCCTTCATCGGTCCCGGATTGGTCTCCGCGAATGCCATGTTCATCAGCGGGATCAGGCGGCGATGCAGATCGAGCGCCTCCGCAATGCGGCCGGCGGATGCCGCCTCGTAGATCTGCCGCCAGGCCCGCGGCAGCAGGCTCGCGGTCACCACGATGCCGCCCTTGGCGCCGGCGGCGAGATGAAGCGGAAACAGGCTGTCCTCGCCGCTCAACACCGTGAAGCTCTGGTCGACGCCGGCGACCACCTGCAGGAAGTGATACATGTCGAGATTGCAGGCCTTCATTCCGATGATGTTGGGATGCCTCGACAGCTCATGCAGGATCCTGGGCTCGATCGCGATGCGGGTGCGATAGGGAATCTCGTAGATCATCACCGGCACGGGCGACGCATCGGCGTAGCGCAGGAAATAGTCGCGGATGCCCGCCTGAGTCGGGTTGGTGTAGTATGGCGTCAGAACCAGCACGCCGTCCACGCCCTCCGCGGCGAACTCCCGGCCGGCCTGAAGCGCGTCGTGGAAACCGGTGTCGAGCACGCCTGCGATCACTGGGCCCTTGCCCGCCATGGCCGCGACCGACAGGCCCGCCATCCGGATACGCTCGCGGCGCGCCAGCGCACCATACTCGCCGGTGCCGCCGAGCGGCACGACGCCGTCGATCCCCTGCTTGTTGAGCCAGGCAAACAGCGCCGAGACCGCAGCCGTGTCGATCGTGTCATCGGCGTTGACCGGAGTTGGGATGGCGGGGAAGAGACCGCGGAGAGCGCTGGAAGTGAGCATGGGGAAAACCTCTGGTTAGCAGGACGGGTCGGCTAGCCTGCAGCCACGCGTCGGCGCAGGCGTTCGGCAACGAAGATCAGCAGGCCCATGAAGATGAACAGGCAGGTCGAGACGGCGGCGATGACGGGCGAGACCTGCAGCGTCACCTCGTCCCAGAATTGCTTGGGCAAGGTTGCGTTCAGGCCGCCGGTCGCGAACAACGCGATGGTCAATTCGTCGAACGAGGTCGCGAACGCGAACAGGAACGACGACATCATCCCGGCGCCGAGGATCGGAAACGTGACGTAGCGCAGCGTGGCGAACGGACGCGCGCCGAGGCTCTGCGCGGCATGGTCGAGCCGGGTGTCGTAATTGCGCAGCACCGCCATCATCGTCATCACCACGTAGGGCACGGCGACGACGGTGTGCCCGAGAATGAGGCCGAGCGCACTGCCGACCAGGCCGATGCGCGCGAAGACATAGAACAGGCCAACGGCGATGATCATGCGCGGCACCACGATCGGCGACAGGATGAAGGCGAGCCAGGCGCCCTTGCCCGGAAGATTGCTGCGCACCAGGAGGAACGCGGCCGGAGTCCCGATTAGCATGGCGAGCGCTCCGGTGCCGAGACCGACCAGCAGCGAGCGCAGCACCGCCTGGGTCCACACCGGAGACTGCAGCACCTCCTGGTACCAGTGCAGCGTGAAGCCCTGCGGCGGCCAGTTGAGGCCACCGGTGCCGAACGACAGCGGGATCATCAGGAATGTCGGCACGCTGATGACGAGCAACATGATCCAGACGAAGCCCTGCAAACCCAAGCCGGGCTTATCGGGGCCGCGGTCGCGCCGCCGCGCCGGCAGCAGACGAAGGACGCGGTCGGAGATCGAGCCGAGCAGCGTCAGGATGGCGTCGCCGATGCTTTCGAACCAGCGCGACCGGCGTGCCGGCGTGCCCTTTTTCGCCGTGGTCGCCCCGGTCATCGTCGAAAGGCCGAGCAGCCGGTCATAGATCGCGAAGACGACAAGCACGACGATCAGCAGCAGCACCGAGATCGCGCCGGCGAATCCCCAGTTCATGGTCTGCTGGACCTGGTCGATGATGAGCTGCGTGATCATGGTCTCGCGGCGGCCACCGAGCAGCGCCGGCACGATGAAGAAGCCGATCGCGGTGACAAACACCATGATGCCGGCGGCGGCGACGCCGGGCAGCGACAGCGGAAAATAGATCTTCCAGAACGCCATGCCGGGACCGGCGCCGAGCGTCGCGGCGGCGCGCGGCAGATTGCGGTCGATATTCTCCATCACGGAGAGCATGGTGAGCACGGCGAGCGGCAACAGCGCATTCACCATGCCGATCAGGACGGCGCCGAAACTGTAGAGCAGATCGACCGGCGCCGAGACGATGCCGAGCGACAGCAACAGCTTGTTGACGACGCCGTTGCGCCCCAGCAGCACCACCCAGGCGAAGGCGCGCACCAGGAAGCTGGTCCAGAACGACAGCAGCACCCAGAACAGCAGCGTCGCCTTGCGCTCCTTGCCGACCACCGAGATCAGATAGGCGATCGGATAGCCGGTGACGACGCAAACAAACGTCGTCGCCAGCGATATCTTCAGGGTGATGAAGAGAACGTCGACATAGACCGCCGACGCAAATAGCTGGCGATACGGCGCAAGCGTGAAGCCGGCGTCGTTGTGCACGCTGAGCAGCAGCAACTGGCCGACCGGATAGACCAGGAACAGCACGAGCAGCAAGGCCAGCGGCCCGCCCATCGCGGCCCAGGTCCAGACCTGGGCTCTTTGCAGGCTGCGCAGCTTCGCCACCGCCCTCACCCTAGCTTGCCTTACCGTCGCGGATGGCGACGGCATCGGCGGGGTTCCAGCCGAGCGACAGCAACTGTCCGATCTCGTAGGGCGCAGCGCTGCTCCGGGTCGGATAGGCGGCGACGAGTTGCGCCACGCCTGGCGCCTCCGGCTCGATATAGAGCCGGGTCAGGCTGCCGCTGATCATGACATCGGTCAGGCGCCCGGTGAGCTTGCCGCCTCCGGCGGCAGCGTCCTCGACCATCAGGTTCTGCGGCCGCACCATCACCTTGATCGGCTCGCCCGCGGCAAACGCGCTGCCGTTGCCGACGGCGCGCAGCCGCGCCGGCGGGTCGGCCAGGACGATATCGAGCCCGTTCGCATCGACGTCCCGCACCGTGGCGCTGAGCAGGTTGGACTCGCCGAGGAAGTCTGCGACGAAGACCGAGCGGGGACGGAAGTAGAGGTCCTCGGGCGTGCCGAGCTGCTCGATCGCACCGGCGTTCATCAGGCAGATGCGATCCGACATGGTCATCGCCTCCTCCTGATCGTGGGTGACGTAGACAATGGTGGTGCCGAGCTCGCGATGGATGCGCTTGATCTCGAGCTGCATCTGGTCGCGCAGCTTCTTGTCGAGGGCGCCGAGCGGCTCGTCCATCAGGATGATCGCGGGCCGATAGACAATGCACCGCGCCAGCGCGATGCGCTGCTGCTGGCCGCCGGAGAGCTCGCGCGGATAGCGCTTTGCGACGTGCGGCAGCCGCACCGTTTCGAGCGCCTCGGCCGTGAGCTTGCGCGCTTCACCGTCGGTCACCTTTCGCATCTTCAGCGGAAACGCGATGTTCTCCGCGACGGTCATGTGCGGAAACAGCGCGTAGTTCTGGAACACGACGCCGATGTCGCGCTCATAGGCGGGACTGCGCGTGACATCCAGATCATCGACCAGGATCTGCCCTTCGTCCGGATGGGCAAGCCCCGCGATCAGGCTCAGCAGCGTCGTCTTGCCCGACCCGGACGGGCCGAGAAGCGTGAGGAATTCGCCCTTGGCGACCTCGAGGGTGGTCGGCGCCAGGGCGACGAAATCGCCGTAGCGCTTGCACAGGTTTGAGATGCGTAGGCTCGATGAGGCCATGCCTGCTCCGATTGTGCGATCCGGTTACGCCAGGATCCAACTGTTGAAGCGCTCGATCACGGCGGCCTGGTTGTCGAGCCAGAATTTCGGATCGATCTTCAGGCCGGCCTTGATGTTGTCCGGATAGGTCGGGCAGTTCTTGGCAATCTCCGGCTTGACGTAGTTGAAGGCCTCCGGCTGCGTGAGGCCGGCCGGGAAGAACTCTGTGAGCGCGGCCATCCGCTTCGGGTCGGACGCGAATTTGATGAACTCGCGGCACGCATCCGCATTCGGCGTGCCGGCGAGGATCGACCAGTTGTCGGCGCCCCAGATGCCCTGATTCCAGACGATCTCGACCGGTGCGCCGGCCGCCTGCGCGGCCTGGGCGCGCGACACCCAGGTCGGGATCATGTCGATCTCGCCGGAGGTCAGCATCTGCTCGACCTGCGCGCCGGTGGTCCACCACACCGCGACGGCCGACTTGATCTTGTCGAGCGACGCAAACGCCTTGTCGAGATCGCACGGATAGACCTGCGCGGTCGGCACGCCTGCTCCCATCAGCGCTTCCTCGACGGTGTCGAACGGATGCTTGCGCACGGAGCGGCGGCCCGGAAACTCGCTCACGTTCCAGAAGTCGGCCCAGGATTGCGGCGCCTTGCGGCCCTTGAACGCATCCGTTCGATAGGCCAGCACCGTGGTGTAGACATTGGTGCCGACGCCGTAGGGCGACATGTATTCGGCCGGAATGGTCTTGATGACCGGCTCCGACTCCAGGCCGTGCTTTTCAAGATAGGACGTCTTGCCGCTCGTCAGCAGCAGGATCGCGGGCCAACTGATCTTGGCCATGTCCCAGGTGTAGTTCTTGGTGTCGACCATGGTCTTGATCTGCGCGACCGGCTCGGCGGTGGCCTGGACGCCGACGACCTCGATGCCGGTCGCCTGCGTGAACGGCCGGTAGAACACCGCGCCGAACGCCTTGGTGTAGATGCCGCCGTCGTCGCGCACGATGATGCGCTTGCCGGCCGCGCGGGACGGAGACCAGATCGCGGGTGTCGCCAGCGCGGCGGCCCCGGTGGCGAGCAGCAGGCTGCGACGAGAAATGCCGGTGTTCGGAGATTTGCTCACGTGTCAGGTCTCCCTTTGGCTGTTGGTTGCATGTGATGGCGAAGCGGATGGCGTGGCTGCCTGAGGCAGCACGCGGCCGGGATTGAACAGGCCCAGCGGATCGAAGGCCTGCTTCACCGCTCGCATCAAGGCGAGCTCGACCGGCGGCTTGTAGCGCGACATTTCGCCGGTCAGCGTGCGCCCGATGCCGTGCTCGGCGCTGAACGTGCCGCGCAGCGACGCGGCGACGTCGTTGATGGCCCGGCGAACCCGTTCCGCAAGACCGTCGCGATCCGCGACCGCATTCCACGCATCGAAGCTGAAGAACGGGATGAAATGGACGTTGCCGTCGCCCATGTGGCCGACCACCACCATCGGCAGCCCAGGCACGATGGCGCGCACGGCGGCCGTTGCCTGTTCGATGAAGGCGGGCACCGCGGAGACCGGCACCGCCGTATCCGAGGTGAGGCCAACGCCGGCTTTCTTGTTGGCTTCCGACACGCTGTGACGGACCAGCCACATCGCCTTGCGCTGCGCCTCGCTCGACGCCACCACGGCATCGCTGATCAACCCGGACTCGAGCGCGCGCTCCAGCACCGCCTGCATCGTGGCAGCAAGCTCCTGCGCCTCGCCGGTGTCAGACAGTTCGACCAGGACATGCCAGCCCTCGATCCGCGCCACCGGGCAACGGCGCCCCGGCACCTGCTCAAGCACCAGCCGGACCTGATCGGAATTCATCAGCTCGAACGCCGACAGGCGCGAGCTGCAAGCCGCCTGGAACAGGCCAAGCACCTCGAGCGCGCGTTGCGGATCGTCGACCGCGAGCCACGCCACCGCCTCCGCGGTCGGCAGTGGATGCAGTTTCAGCACGGCGCCGGTGACGATGCCGAGCGTGCCTTCGGAGCCGATGAAGAGATGCTTGAGGTCGTAGCCCGTATTGTTCTTGCGCAGGGCGTAAAGGCCGTCCCAGATCGAGCCCTCGGGCAGCACGACCTCGAGGCCGAGCACGTTGTCCCGCGTGTTGCCGTAACGCAGCACGCCGGTGCCGCCGGCATTGGTGCCGATGTTTCCGCCGATCTGGCAGGAGCCTTCCGCGCCGAGGCTGACCGGATAGAGCCGGCCCGCCGCAGCGCCAGCTTCCTGGATCGCGGTAAGCACGCAGCCGGCATCGACTTCCATCGTGTTGTTCACCGGATCGATCGACCTGATCCGGCGCATGCGGGTCAGCGCGACGATGACCGGCGGCTTGCCTTCCGCAGACGGAACAGCGCCGCCGCACAGGCTGGTGTTGCCGCCCTGCGGCAGGACGGGCACGCCGTGTTCGGCGCAGAGGCGCACGACGGCGGCAACCTGTTGGGTGTTTGCCGGCAGCACGGCGCAAAGCGCGGGCGCCCGGTAGCGGCCACGCCAGTCCTCGATCAATCCCGCGAGATCTTCCTCCTGCGTCAGGACCGCCGCATCGCCCAGCAATCGCTTGAACGCCTCGATCAGTGCCATCCAAGAGCCTCTCGACGGGCCAGTGGCCGGCCCAAATTAATCGATATACGATTATTTCAATCGCATTATGCTGACTATGAGTTTGCGGTCAGGCCGAGTCAAGCCGTGCCCGCCAGTGGGGCGACCGGTCGCGGCTTGGCCGGCACGTCGATGCCGGTGGTTGGGCAGGATTGTTCGGCTGCTGGCCGTCGACACAATTCAATTTGCTGAAGCCGCACCCGTCGATGTCGCGCCTCGAATTGCTGTGCCGAGCCGGCTTTGCTCTAATGCGGGGATGACGGAAACCGCTGAGGATATCGTTCGCCGCGCGACCGCGGCCTTCAATGCTGGCCGGCACGACGAGGCGATTTCACTCTGCGAACGTGGCCTCGCGCGCGAGCCCGGCGAGCCGATGCTGAATCATCTCTCGGCCGCGGTGCGCTTTGCCAAAGGCGAGATCGCGCCGGCGCGCAGGCATATCGAGGCGAGCCTCGCGCGGCGCCCCGACAACGCGGCTGCGCGCCTGCTGGCGGCCCGCCTTGCGCGCGCCGATGGCGAGTTCGACGCGGCGCTGGCGCATCTCGACCGCGCGATCACGCTCAAGCCGCAGCGCGATGCCTTCGTCGAAAAAGCGCGCACGCTCGAACTGGCTGGCCGGAAGGCACAGGCGCGCGAAGCCTGGGAGGCGATCCTCAAGGTTATCCCGCAGCATCAGGAAGCGACCGCGCGGCTCGGCCGGTTGGCCTGGGAGGACGGCGACCTTGCGCGGGCCGTGGACCTGCTCGAGCGCGCCACTGCGAGCGAGGCGCCGGCCTCTGTGTGGTTTGATCTCGGCGTGGCGCGGCAGGACCTGCGCGATCACGACGCCGCCGCGCGCGCCTACCGCAAGGCGCTCGAGCTCAAGCCGGATTACGCCGAGGCCGCACTCAATCTCGGCATCGCGTTGCAGGATAGCGGTGATCCGGATGCCGCAATCGGCGCATTCGCCCGCGCCTACGGCCTGCGCCCGCACCTGTTCGGGTCGATCGCGATGGCCCTGACCTCGGCGTCACACGGCCGCCTGTGGCTCGACGAGAGCGCGCTGCGCAAGGTGCTGGAGCATGATGAAGTGGGTTGAGCTGAAAGAGCGTCGGAAGTCACCTCTCCCTTGGGAGAGGTGGGACCGCCGCGAGTCGTTCAATCAAAACTGATCGGACGTCAGCGTGATGAGATCAGGTTGAGCTGGAGCGCCGGCGGTGCTTCACCTCTCCCTTGGGAGAGGTCGGCGCGCAGCGCCGGGTGAGGGATTACGGTGTCTCGTTAGCGCCGCGGCCCCTCACCCGATTTGCTTCCGCAAATCGACCTCTCCCCGTCGGGGAGAGGTGACCCGAAGGCGTGGCCAAACCGATCCGATCTAGTTCATCGCGCTTAGGTCGTTAGCCGCCCACGCTTGGCGCGGAAGTGCTTGCGATAGACGTTGGGTGCCGCCAGCACCTCGCTCACCACCTTCGAATAGGCCTGCTGGTGTGCCGCGTCGAACGGTTCGAACACCAGCTCGGGCGCCTCGCGCGGCACCGCAAAGCATTGCGCGACCGGCGTGCCCTTCGGCAGCACGCCGGCAAAATCCGGCTGCGTCCAGACTGCCGGGAAATTGATGCCGCCGTCGTGAAACCGGTCGGCATCGACCAGCCCGGAGATCAGTCGGAACGGCAAGTCGTCGCGATTGACCGGGTGGGTCGCAAACAGCGACCAGCCCGGCTCGACCTCGATGGTCCAGAAGCTGTTGAACTTGAGCGCGGCCTGGCCATTGGCGAACGGCGCGCCGGCGAACTGCGCCACGGGATGGAAACTGAGCGGCGCGCGCGGATGGCCCTCGGTCGCGGGCTCCGGAATGTCCCAGTCCCAAGCGAACGCGCCGCGCTCGACCCTCACGTCGCAAGGCAGCGGAATCATCGCCCCATAGGCCATCGCATCGACGAAGGGCGGACATTGCTTGACGGTGCGGATCTCGCGGCCGTGGATATCGGAATGCGCTTTCGCCGGCATCGCCCGCAGCCAGTCGGGCAACGCGCTGCGCGCCGGAAACGGCCGCACCAGATGATCGGCGAGCCTCGGATCGCAACGGAACGTCATGCGCATGGCGGACTCCCTGGCCGAACTGCGGCCGTGAATTCAGGTCATAAGCATCGATACGGCAATCCCGCGCGCAAGGCAAAAAGGCCGGGATCGCTCCCGGCCTTGTCGCGTTGTGGCCGGAAGGCCCGGCCACTTGACGATGCTGCGGCTTAGTTCGCCGAGGCACGCTTCGGCGGCGACGCCGGCCACGACTTGATCAGGGTGTCGTAGTCGACCGTCTCGCCTTTCGGCTTCTCGTTGGCGAGCTTGCGCTGCGGCGCGATGTTGCCGTCCTTCGCGGACTTGTCGTACCAGTACTCAGCGGTCTTCTTCGGATTGAGCTTCGGACCGCAGGCGCCCTGCACGCCCGACTTCTCCAGACGCTCCATCACCGAGTCCTGGGCGGCCGCGAGTGCATCCATCGCCTGCTGCGGCGTCTTCGCACCGGACGACGCATCGCCGATGTTCTGCCACCAGAGCTGAGCGAGCTTCGGATAGTCGGGCACGTTGTTGCCGGTCGGGGTCCACTGCACGCGCGCGGGCGAGCGGTAGAACTCGATCAGGCCGCCGAGCTTTGGCGCACGCTCGGTGAACGACTTGTCCCAGATGTCGGATTCACGAATGAAGGTGAGACCGACATGGCTCTTCTTCAAGCTGACCGTCTTGGAGACGATGAACTGCTGATAGAGCCAGGCCGCCTTGCGGCGATCAACCGGGGTCGACTTCAGAAGGGTGAGCGAGCCCACGTCCTGATAGCCGAGCTTCATGCCGTCCTTCCAATACGCGCCGTGCGGCGACGGAGCCATACGCCACTTCGGCGTACCGTCCGCGTTCATCACCGCGAGGCCGGGCTTCACCATGTCGGCGGTGAAGGCGGTGTACCAGAAGATCTGCTGGGCGATGTTGCCCTGCGACGGCACCGGGCCCGACTCGGAGAAGGTCATGCCCTGTGCCTGCGGCGGAGCATACTTCTTCATCCAGTCGAGATACTTGACGATCGAATAGACCGCCGCCGGGCCGTTGACGTCGCCGCCGCGCTCGACCGACGAGCCGACCGGACGGCAGCCTTCCATGCGGATACCCCACTCATCGACCGGCAGGCCGTTCGGGATGCCCTTGTCGCCGTTGCCGGCCATCGACAGCCAGGCGTCGGTGAAACGCCAGCCGAGCGAGGGGTCCTTCTTGCCATAGTCCATATGGCCGTAGACCTTGACGCCGTTGATCTCCTTGACGTCGTTGGTGAAGAAGTCGGCGATATCTTCATAGGCCGACCAGTTCACGGGCACGCCGAGCTCGTAGCCATACTTGGCCTTGAACTTGGCCTTGTATTCCGGGTTGGTGAACCAGTCATAGCGGAACCAGTAGAGGTTCGCGAACTGCTGATCCGGCAGTTGGTAGAGGTGACCGTTCGGCGCCGTCGTGAACGACTTGCCGATGAAGTCGTCGACGTCGAGCATCGGATCGGTGACGTCCTTGCCTTCGCCCTTCATCCATTCCGTGAGGTCGACCGCCTGACCGTAGCGGAAGTGGGTGCCGATGAAGTCGGAGTCATTGATCCAGCCGTCATAGACATTCTTGCCGGACTGCATCTGGGTCTGGATCTTCTCGACGACGTCACCCTCCTGGATGATGTCATGCTTGACCTTGATGCCGGTGATCTCCTCGAACGCCTTGGCGAGCGTGCGGGACTCGTATTCGTGGGTCGTCAGCGTTTCCGAGACGATGTTGATCTCCATGCCCTTGAAGGGTTGAGCGGCCTTGATGAACCACTCCATCTCCTTCATCTGGTCTTCCTTGGAGAGGGTCGACGGCTGGAATTCGCTGTCGATCCACTTCTTCGCGGCGGCTTCGTCCGCGCGCGCCGGCGCGGCGATAGCCACCGATGCCGCGACCAGCGCGAGCGCGCTCGTCATGGCCAGAAGACTATCCTTGGTCCTTCTCACGTGTCGCATGTTGATTCCTCCGGTTGCAGCGACAAACTAAGTACCCCAGGCCCGGGTAGACCCCGGATCTGCTCTTCTTCGCCTGCTTCAGACGGTGCGAAAGATCACCACGGCTGAAACAAGCGAAATCAGTGTAGCGAGCCACAGGCTCGTAATATCCACGCCCTCCCCGATCGGCAGTGTCGCGATCGGGTCGGTGCCGACGACGCCGATCCACACCAGGTGGATCACCGCAGCGAGCACGAGTGAAATGAACAAACGATCGCCGCGCGTCGTTGGAATGCGCAGCACCCCGACGCGCTCGGCTTCGGGATAGGCAATACCGAGCCAGGTCATCACCCCCAGCGTGCAGGCAAGCAGCACGAAGAAGATCGCGGTCGGCCAGGTCCAGGCCATCCATGCGATGCTGTCCATGCCTCATCTCCCTCCATACGACGCGTTGCACTCCCTCTCCCACGGGGAGAGGGCTGGGGTGAGGGGGTACGCTCTCTCGGACGAGCAAGACCCCTCACCCGGATTTGCCGCTCCGCGCCAAACCCGACCTCTCCCTCTGGGAGAGGTAAGACCGACATCGATGCTGCTTCCCGATGTTCTCACGATGATCCTCATACCCGGCCGAGCGCGAAGCCGCGCGCGATGTAGTTGCGGACGAACCAGATCACGAGTGCGCCCGGGATGATGGTGAGGACGCCGGCCGCCGCGAGCAGGCCCCAGTCCATGCCGGCCGCTGATACAGTGCGCGTCATCACCGCGGCGATCGGCTTGGCCGCGACCGACGTCAACGTGCGCGCGAGCAGCAGCTCAACCCAGGAGAACATGAAGCAGAAGAACGCGGCGACGCCGATGCCGCTCGCGATCAGCGGCACCAGGATCTTGATGAAGAAGCGTGGGAACGAATAACCGTCGAGGAAGGCGGTCTCGTCGATCTCGCGCGGCACGCCGGAGACGAAGCCCTCGAGGATCCACACCGCCAGCGGAACGTTGAAGATGCAGTGCGCGAGCGCCACCGCCCACGGCGTGTCGAACAGGCCGATCGCCGAATAGAGGTTGAAGAACGGCAGCGCGTAGACCGCCGCCGGCGCCATGCGGTTCGACAACAGCCAGAAGAACAGATGCTTGTCGCCGAGGAAACGGTAGCGCGAGAACGCATACGCCGCCGGCAGCGCCACCGCGATCGAGATGATGGTGTTGATGACGACATATTCCAGCGAGTTGATGTAGCCGGAGTACCAGCTCTCGTCGGTGAAGATGCGCTTGTAGTGCTGCAAGGTCGGCGCATGCGGCCACAGCGTCATCGTCGAGACGATCTCGCTGTTGGTCTTGAAGCTCATGTTGACGAGCCAGTAGATCGGCAACAACAGGAAGACCAGGAACAGCGCCATGATCAGGCGACGGCCGGGGATCGAGTGCATCACGCCACTCCTTCCTTGGCCGGGCGCTCGGCGCCGGCGTTGGTCATCACGGTGTAGAACACCCAGCACACGATCAGGATGATCAGGTTGTAGACCAGCGACAGCGCCGCGGCCTTGCCGAGGTCGAATTGGCCGAGCGCGATCTTGACGAGCTCGATCGAGATGAAGGTGGTGGAGTTGCCCGGGCCGCCGCCGGTCACGACGAACGGCTCGGTATAGATCATGAAGCTGTCCATGAAGCGCAGCAGCACGGCAATCAGAAGCACGCGGTGCATCTTCGGGAGCTGGATCGCCTTGAACACCGCCCAGCGCGAGGCGCCGTCGATCTGCGCTGCCTGATAATAAGCGTCGGGGATAGACTTGAGGCCGGCGTAGCAGAGCAGCGCAACGAGGCTGGTCCAGTGCCAGACGTCCATCACGATCACCGTGACCCAGGCATCGACCTCGTTGGAGACGTAGTTGTAGTTGATCCCCAGGCTGTTCAGCACATAGCCGAGCAGTCCGATATCGGGACGGCCGAAGATCTGCCAGATGGTGCCGACCACGTTCCACGGAATCAGGAGCGGCAGCGCCAGGATGACGAGGCAGGCCGCGACGCTCCAGCCCTCGCGCGGCATCGACAGCGCGACCACGATGCCGAGCGGCACCTCGATCGCGAGAATGACGGCGGAGAAGAACAGGTTGCGGCCGAGCGAGGCCAGGAAGCGGCCACCGAGGTCGGTGGAGGGATCGAGCAGCTCCTTGAACCAGCCGACGCCGTTCCAGAAGAACTGGTTGTTGCCGAACGTGTCCTGCATCGAATAGTTCACGACGGTCATCAGCGGAATGATCGCGGAGAACGCCACCACCAGGAACACCGGCAGCACCAGGAACCAGGCTTTCTGATTGACGGTCTTGTCCATCAGGCGACCCCCTCGACCAAATGGCTATCGGCATAGACGTGGACGTGCGCCGGATCGAAGATCAGGCCGGCGGTGTTGCCGGACACCGAGAATCCGGGCGGCACGCGCGCGGCGAACTTGGTATCGCCGACGCGGACGCGCGCGAACCTGATGCGGCCGAGATCGTCGATCCGCTCGATCGTCGCCGACAGCAGGCCCGACGCGGGTGCGCCAATATCGACGAATTCAGGCCGCACGCCGATCTCGATCTTTTTGCCGGCCAGCAGGACGCCGTAGTTGCGATGCAGGCCGATGACATGACCGTCGATCCGCGCCTCGTGCCCACTCACCTCCGCCGGCACGATGTTCATGCCGGGCGAGCCGATGAAGTAGCCGACGAAGGTATGCGCCGGCTTGTCGAACAGCTCGGCCGGCGTGCCGCTCTGCACCACACGGCCGTCATGCATCACGACGACGGTGTCGGCGAAGGTCAGCGCCTCGGTCTGGTCGTGGGTGACGTAGATCATCGTGAGGTCGAGCTCGCGATGCAGCGCCTTCAGCTTCGAGCGCAACTGCCATTTCAGTTCGGGATCGATCACCGTCAATGGCTCGTCGAACAGCACGGCGGCGACGTCGGAGCGCACCAGGCCGCGGCCGAGCGAAATCTTCTGCTTGGCATCGGCAGTCAGCCGCGTCGCCTTGCGCTTGAGATACTGCGAGAGGTCGAGCAGATCGGCGATCTGCTTGACGCGCGCATCGACCTCGGCCTTCGCCACGCCGCGATTCTTCAACGGAAATGCCAGGTTCTGGCCGACCGTCATGGTGTCGTAGATCACCGGGAACTGGAACACCTGCGCAATGTTGCGCTTCTGCGTCGACAGCGGCGTGATGTCACGGCCGTCGAACAGGATCTGCCCGCGCGAGGGCGTCACGATGCCGGAGATCAGGTTGAGCAGCGTGGTCTTGCCGCAGCCGGAGGGCCCGAGCAGCGCATAGGCGCCGCCCTGCCGCCAGGTCATGGTCACCGGCTTCAGCGCAAAGGAGTCCTGCGGCGCATCGTTGCCGGCGTAGGAATGGGCGAGATCGACGAGGTCAATGCGGGCCATGGGGCATCTCCCTCACTTGCTCTTGTTTGTTGAGGCGTTTGCTTCACGCGAAGCGCCAGGCACGTCGCTTGAAAACGCTGTCGCTGGCGACGCGACCAGGCGGTCGGCCGCGTCGAACACAAAGATATTGTCGGGGTCGAGCGCGGCGTCGATCACCTGCCCGGGTTCATATTCGTGCACGCCGTGCAGCACCGCGACCCAGTTCGAACCGTGGACGTGGAGATGCACGAAGCTCTCCGAGCCGGTGATCTCGGTCACCGTCACGGCGGCGGAGAATTTGTGGCGTCCGGCCGCGGCGCTGCCGACCTCGAGCTGGTGCGCCCGGAAACCGGTCCGGTAACGGCCGTCGGGCAGACCGGCATAAAGGCCCGCCGCCGGCGCCTGCTCGCCGCCGGCATAGATCACCTGCGAGCCCTTCTTCTCGATGGGGATGATGTTGAGCGGCGGATCGGAAAACACCTGGGCGACGCGCAGCGTATCCGGATGGCGATAGACCTTCGGCGTCTCGCCGACCTGCAACGCCTGGCCTTGCCACATGCACACGGTGTTGCCGCCGAGCAGCAGCGCTTCCGACGGCTCGGTCGTCGCATAGACGAAGATCGCGCCCGAGGCCTCGAAGATGCGCGGCAATTCAGCGCGCAGCTCTTCGCGCAGCTTGTAGTCGAGATTGGCGAGCGGCTCGTCGAGCAGCACGAGGTCCGCGCCCTTGACCAGCGCCCGCGCAATCGCGGTGCGCTGCTGCTGGCCGCCGGAGAGCTGCAACGGCGTGCGCTTCAGATAGGGTTCGAGCCGTAATAGCCGCGCAGCCTCGCCGACGCGCTTCTCGATCTCGGCGCGCGGCTTGCCCTGCACCCGAAGTGGCGAGGCGATGTTTTCGTACACCGTCAGCGAGGGGTAATTGATGAACTGCTGGTAGACCATCGCGACCGAACGCTGGCGCACATCGGCGCCGGTCACGTCCTTGCCGTCGACCAGCACGCGGCCGGTCGCGGGCTTGTCGAGGCCGGCGAGCAGCCGCATGATCGAGGTCTTGCCCGACAGCGTCGGCCCGAGCAGCACGCTGAGCGTGCCGCGCTCCAGCGTCAGCGTGACGTCGCGGATGGTCGGAATGCCGTCCACGGTCCGCGTGACGTTCTGCAGTGTGACGCTCATGGCCGTCCTCCCGCTTCGCGGAGGGGACGTTCACCTGAGACGGGGTTGGCGGCCATCCACTCGTCGAGCGCGGCGATTTCACTCGCCGTCATCCGCAAGCCCAGCTTGGATCGCCGCCAGACGACGTCTTCCGCAGTCTGAGCCCACTCGTTGGCCATCAGGTACCTGACTTCGCTTTCCGTCAAGGTGGCGCCGAACGAACGGCCGAGGTCGCCTGCGGATTTCGCATTGCCCAACAGCTTGGCCGCGCGGGTGCCATAGGCATGCGCAAGGCGCTTCGCGTGCGGCTGGGCCAGGAAGGGATAGTTGCGGGTCAGTTCCGCAATCAGAGCCGCGACCGCGGAGACATCCATGTTGCCGCCGGGCAGCGGCTCCTTGCCGGTCCAGCCCTCGCGCGCCTTGGCGCCGCGCAGATAGGGCGCCAGCCGCTCCAGCGCCTCCTCGGACAGGCGGCGATAGGTGGTGATCTTGCCGCCGTAGATCGACAGCAGCGGCGCGCCGCTGGGCGTGTCGAGCTCGAACACATAGTCGCGGGTCGCGGCCTTGGCCTCGCTCGCGCCGTCGTCATAGAGCGGACGCACGCCGGAATAATCCCAGACGACGTCCTCGGGCTTGACCGGCTTGGCGAGATATTCGCTGGCGGAGACGCACAGATACTCGATCTCTTCCCGCGTCGCCTTCACCTTGGCCGGATCGCCGTCATAGTCGCGATCGGTGGTGCCGATCAGCGTGAAGTCGTCCTGATACGGAATGAGGAAGATGATGCGGCCGTCCGCATTCTGGAAGATGTAGGCGCGATCGTGGTCGTAGAGCTTCTTCACCACGATGTGCGAGCCCTGCACCAGCCGCACCTTGGCGCGCGCATTGACGCCGGCACCCGATGCCAGCACCTGCTCCACCCAGGGACCGCCGGCATTGACCACGACGCGGGCCTTGATCGTCTCGCGGCCGCCGCTTGCGCGGTCCTCGACTGTGACGTGCCAGATGTCGTCGACCTGCCTGATCTCGACAGCGCGGGTCCGGGTGCGGATGTCGGCGCCGCGATCGGCGGCATCGCGCGCGGTCAAGGCAACGAGCCGCGCGTCATCGACGAAGCAGTCGGAATACTCAAAGCCCTTGGTGTAGCGGCCGGCGATCAGCGGCTTGCCGACCACGCTGGTTGTGAGATCGACCGAGCGCGTTGCCGGCAGCAGATGCCGGCCGCCGATGTGGTCATAGAGGAAGAGCCCGAGCCGCAAGAGCCAGGCCGGGCGCAGGCCGGCATGGTGCGGCAAAACGAAACGCAAGGGGCGGATGATGTGGGGCGCGATCTGCCAGAGGATTTCGCGCTCGATCAGCGCCTCGCGCACCAAACGAAACTCGTAATATTCGAGATAGCGCAGGCCGCCGTGGATCAGCTTGGTCGACCAGGACGACGTCCCGCTCGCCAAGTCATTCATTTCACAAAGGAAAACAGAATTACCCCGGCCCGCTGCATCGCGCGCGATGCCGCAGCCATTAACGCCGCCTCCGATGATGGCGAGGTCGTAAATTCGATCCAACGAACGCTTCCCCCAGAAACCGTCTTCGCTTCGACGATTTTACTTTCGGATTGAATTAGATCACAACCGAAAACGAAAGCAAACCGAAAATAAGGAACCCGCGGAAATTCTTTGGGGCGACCGGATATCGCTCCGTATCGACAGCAATGACGGGAACGGAGGACTACGGGGCGCTACACGCTGCGCAGCGTGACCGGCGCGGTCTCGGAGCCGTTGTCGTCGAGATCGACGGCCGGCTTGTCCATCGCCACGACCACCTCGATGCCGCGCGAATGGCAGATGTTGGCGAGGCCGGCCGGCAGCGGCGAATCGGTGACGAAGGTCTGGATCTGGCTGATATGGGCGATCCGCACCGGCGCGCTGCGGCGGAGCTTGGTCGCGTCAGACACCAGCATGACGTTGCGTGCATTGGCGATGATCGCCTGCGCGACCTGCACCTCGCGATAATCGAAGTCGAGCAGCGCGCCTTCCTCGTCGATCGCGGACGCACCGATGATGGCGTAATCGACCTTGAACTGGCCGATCAGTTGCGTTGCGGTCGAGCCGACCACGGCGCCGTCGGCACGGCGCACGGTGCCGCCCGCCACCACCACCTCGATGCGCGGATGGCGATAGAGCAGCATCGCGACGTTGAGGTTGTTAGTGATCACCAGCAGATCCTCGTGCGAGGTCAGGGCGCTCGCGACCTCCTCGGTCGTGGTGCCGATATTGATGAACAGCGAGCAGCCGTTCGGGATCCGCGCGGCCGCGGCGGCGCCGATCGCCTTCTTCTCCTCCGCCGCGACGAAGCGGCGCGCCTCGTAGGCGAGATTCTCCACGCCGGAAGCGATGATCGCGCCGCCATGGATGCGGGTGAGCGAGCGCTGGTCGCAGAGATCGTTGAGGTCCTTGCGGATGGTCTGCGCCGACACCTCGAATCGCTTGGCGAGGTCCTCAACCATCACCCGGCCGAAGGCGCGTGCGATGTTGAGGATTTCGGTCTGGCGATGCGAGAGTCCGGCCACGGCGGCATCCTTGAAATGGCGAGTAACCCATCGTGCGACCGTTCGGCACCGAGGTCAACGAGCAAGCGTCGCCAAAAGCCCAACGCCGGACCCAGCCCCGCCGGCGCATTCGATGCGAGAGTGCCTCACCACGCCATCGCCAAGGTGACCAGCCTGATCAGTTCGGGATCGTCGAACGCACGGGCGCTGGCGACTGCGCCGGCCGCGATCAGATCGGCGTGGCCGAGGCCGGTTCGCATCCCGATCGTCGCGATCCCGGCGGCGGTGGCGGACTGAATGCCGGAGCGCGAATCCTCGAATGCGAGCGCAGCTTGCGCCGACGCGCCGGCGAGCCGCAACCCTTCCAGATAGGGCAACGGATGCGGCTTGCCGTGTGCCAGTTCGTCGCCGATCACCACGCCCCTGAAGCGATGCGCGATGCCAAGTCCCGACAGCAGCAGTTCGGCATTCGGGCGCGGTGCGTTGGTGACCGCGACCATCGGAACGCCGGCGCGATCCGCCTGGTCGAGCAGCGCCATCAATCCCGGCACCGGTTGAATCTGGCCGCTGACCAGCTCGCGAAAGATCCGCTCCTTCTCGTCTAGAATGACGGCGCGGCGTTCCGGTGCCTCGTGCGCCAGGAAACGTTCGCCGATCGACGCGTTGGAAAAGCCCTGCAGCTCCTTGCCGAAGCGCGCATGATCGAACTCATGTCCATGAGGGCCGAGCACTTCGTTGAAGGCGGCAAGATGAAGCGGATCGGTATCGGCGAGCGTTCCGTCAATGTCGAACAGCAGCGCCTTGCCTTGTTCCTGCAACATCCGAGCATCAGTTCCGTGGGCCCGGATGTATCAATACAGGCTCTGGCGGCGCGCGCAACCGACATGGCGCCGGCGGCCTCTCACGAGGCCATCTGCAGATCCTGGCCGGTGAGGAGGCGGCGCGCCGCACGCTCGGCCTCGCGCGCGTTGCGGAAGATCCGGCCCTCGAGGGCCTCGAAGCGGGGCGATGCTGCAAAGAACTGGTAACCGCGCGTATCGCGCACCACAATACCCGCGGTCTGTGAACTTACTTCGATAACGTAGCTGTCGGACATTGTCGGCCTCGGTTGGACTCCGGCCCGACAACGGCATCACTGCCCGTTTGTTCCTCAGACATTTTCGCAGGCGGCGATGCGCCGCGATATGGGTCTCGGCCCTGAATTGATCAGAACCGGGCTTGGTTTTGACACGTTTCCTCGAAGCGTTCCGGTGTCTGATTCGCGACGATGCCTCACCTCTTGATCGTCGCGCCGTCGCGCGGGATCGGCTGGGGATGGCCCTGATCGTCGATCGAGACGTAGGTGAAGTTGCCATCGGTCACCAGGATCGATTGCTGATCGCGGCGGCGCAGCACCCAGGCTTCCAGATGTACCGTGATGGAGGTGCGGCCGACCCGCACCAGATTGGCGTGAACCGAGACGAGATCGCCGACATAGACCGGCTTGCGGAAATTCATCGCCTCGATCGCGACCGTCACGGTGCGGGAGTTCGCCACCTTGGAGGCGAACACGCCGCCGCCGAGATCCATCTGGCTGAGCAGCCAGCCGCCGAAGATGTCGCCATTGGCGTTGGTGTCGGCCGGCATCGCCAGCGTGCGAATGCAGAGATCGCCTTGCGGCTCGTTCCCGCTAATCGGCGGCGCGTGGACATGGGTGTCGGTCACTTGAAGCTCTCCCAGCCGGAGTCGGGCGTGAAACGATCGCCGAATTTCTCCGCGAGCGCGCGCAATGCTGACACCACCTTGTCGACGCCGCGGGTGCGCGCATAATTGAGCGGGCCGCCGCGGAACGGCGCGTAGCCGGTGCCGAAGATCATCGCGCCATCGACCATGTCGGCATCGTCGACGATGCCTTCGCGCAAGGCCGCGATACAGACGTTCGAGATCGGCAGCACCAGGCGGTCGATCATCTCGTCGGTCACTCGTGGACCGGTCTCCGGCAGCGGGGTCTTCTCCGCTCTGCCTTCCTTCCAGGTGTAGAAGCCCTTGCCGGTCTTGCGCCCAAGCTCGCCCTTGGCGACCTTCTCGCGCAGCCAGGCCGGCGTCGGCGGCAGATGGTCGCCGAATTTCGAGCGTAGCATGTCGCCGACGTCGAGACAGATATCGAGGCCGACCTGGTCGGCGAGCTCGATCGGTCCCATCGGCATGCCGAACTCCACCGCGGCCGCATCGATCAGGCGCTGGTCGGTCTTCTCGTCCAGCATCACCATCGCCTCCAGCATGTAGGGCGTCAGCGCGCGGTTGACGAGGAAGCCGGGCGAGCTCTTCACCGGCAGCGGCAGGCGATCGATCGCACCGACGAAGGCGAGCGCCTCCTTCAGCAGCGTCGCGTCGGTGCCGTCATGGCTGACGACCTCGACGAGTTGCAGCCGCGACACCGGATTGAAGAAATGCAGGCCGAGCAGCCGCTCCGGCCTTGCGAGCGTGGTGCGCAGATCCTGCAGCGGGATGCTCGAAGTGTTGGTAGCGAGGATCGCGCCCTGCTTCATGCTCGGCTCGAGGGCGGCATAGACCTTCTGCTTCAGCTCGAGCTTTTCCGGTACCGCCTCGATGATCAGGTCGGCGTTGCGAACGCCCTCGCCCGCCATGTCGGGGATCAGGCGGTCGAGCGCGTCGCGCTGGTCGATCTTCTTGCGCATGATCTTGCTGAACAGATCGGCGGCACGCTTCATCGCACCCGCGATCGGCTCGGCCTTCATGTCGGCCAGCGTGACCCGCATGTCCTGATTGGCGCACCATGCGGCGATGTCGCCGCCCATCGCGCCGGCGCCGATCACGTGGACGTGCTGTACCTTGTTGCCGCCCCCCGCCGCCTTCTTCATCTGCTCGCGCAGGAAGAACACGCGGATCAGATTCTGCGCGGTCGGCGTCACCATCAGATTGGAGAACGAGGTCTTCTCCGCGTTCAGCATCGCTGCGCGGTTGCCGGCGTGCTTCTCCCAGAGATCGATCAGCGCATAGGGCGCGGGATAGTGCGCACGTGGCGCAGCCTTCCCGGCTTCGCGGCGCATGCGGGTCGCAAGAAAGCCGCGCACGGGGGCGAGATTGAGAAGCGAGTTGAGCGGGCCCGGCCTGGCGCGCTTCAGGCGGCCGAACACCGCGTCCCTCACGGCGTTGCGGACGTGGCGCTCCTGCGTGACGGCATCGACCAGACCGAGCGCCTTGGCGCGGCGCGCGTCGATCGTCTTGCCGGTCATCATCAGCGTCATCGCCTCGATCGGATTGATCAGTTCGGTGAAGCGCACGGTGCCGCCGAGGCCGGGATGCAGGCCGAGCAGCACCTCGGGGAAGCCGAAGCGCGCATCGTCGATTGCGATCCGCATCTGGCAGGCCAGCGCGACCTCGAGCCCGCCGCCGAGGCAGAAGCCGTGGATCACCGCAACGGATGGCACCCGCAGCGCTTCCAAGCGGTCGATCACCGCATGCGCCCGGCCGATCTCGGCTTCGACCGCGCGCGAATCGCTGACGCCGCGGAATTCGTTGACGTCGGCGCCGGCGATGAAGCCGCTCCGCTTCGCCGAACGGATCACGAGACCGGCCGGCCGCTGGGTCTCGAATGCCGACACGATCGCGTTGAGCTCGTCGATCATATCGGCGGAGATGGTGTTGGCGCTGACGCCGGCACGGTCGAACAAGAGCCAGGCGATGCCGTCTTCGTCGCGCGTCAGCTTGAAATTCCGGTAGGGGCTGTCGGCCGCAGGCGTCGGCCCGAGTTCGAGCACGCGATCGGCAAGGACGTCCATGATCTCAGAGTCCATGATCACACCGTCTCTATCAACATCGCGCCGCCCTGCCCGCCGCCGATGCATTCGGTGGCGACGCCACGCCGGGTGCCGAGCCGCTTCATCGCATTGACGAGATGCAGCACGATGCGGTTGCCGCTGGTGCCGACGGGATGGCCGAGGCTGATCGCGCCGCCATCGACATTGAGCCTGGCACGGTCGATCGCGCCGGCCGCGCCGTCGAGACCAAGGATCTCGCGGCAGAACCTGTCGTCGTTCCAGGCGGCGAGGCAGCCGAGCACCTGCGTGGCAAAGGCCTCGTTCAATTCCCAGGTCTCGACATCCTGCAAGGTTAGCCCGTTGCGCTTCAGAAGCGCGCTCGCCGACAGCACCGGACCCAGGCCCATGATCGAGGGATCGAGCGCCGACCATTGGCTGTCGAGGATGACGGCCTTCGGCGTCAGCCCATGCTTCGCAACGGCGGCTTCCGAGGCGAGAATCACCCAGGAGGCGCCATCGGTGATCTGCGAGGAGTTGCCGGCGGTGACCTGGCCCCAGGGACGTTCGAACACCGGCTTCAGCTTTGCCAGCGTCTCCGGCGTCGAGTCGGGGCGGACACCGTCGTCGTGATCGTAGAACTTGCCGTCGCGGGAGAACGCGGTCTCGACCTCGCCCTTGAGAAAGCCCTGCTTCTGTGCGTTCGCGAGCCGCTGATGGCTTTCGGCGGCATAGGCGTCGGACTGCGCGCGGGTGATGCCGAAGAGATGGCCGACCTTCTCGGCGGTCTGGCCCATATTGAGCTCGGTGATCGGATCGGTAAGTCCGCGCTCGAGCCCGATGATCGGCTTGAAATAGCTCGGCTTCACCTTCAGCGCGGCGGCGATCTTGGCGGCCATGCCCTTGGCGCCGGCAAGGCCTGCGAACCAGCGCACGCCGGCATTCGACCAGACCAGCGGCGCGTGGCTCAAGGCCTCGGCGCCGCCGGCGAGGATCAGATCGGAGATGCCCTCGCGGATGTAACGGTAGCCGGTGTCGATCGACTGCATGCCGGAGCCGCAATTGATCTGCACCGTGAAGGCGACCATCTTCTCGCCCATGCCGAGCCGAAGCGCGGCGACCCGCGCCGGGTTCATCTCGTCCGCGATCACGTTGACGCAACCGAGGATCACCTGATCGAAGGCGGTGGGGCTAAAGGGCTGGCGCGCCAGCAATGGCCGTCCGCACTGCACCGCGAGATCGACCGGGGTGAACGGACCGGGGCCGGAGCGCGCCTTCAGGAACGGCGTCCGGCTGCCGTCGACGATAAAGACTGGTCGCGCCATCAGCTCGCCGCCCTCTGCTCTCCCAGTTCCTGGAAGAACTGATGCACATTGGCGGATTTCTTGTAAATCGGTGACAGCGCCTCCGGCGCGAAATCATCGACTTCGATGACTTTGGCGATGGCCTCGTGGGCGGCGGCGAGCTTCTCGCCCTCGCTCTGGGTGATGACACCCTTGGCGACCGCATCCTTCCAATCATGCAGGCGCGCGGCGCGGAGCTGCTTGGCCGCATCCTCGGCGTCGGCCACAAGACGGAAGGCTTTCTCCAGCCGCGCGACGCCGCGATCGTCCTCGACCAAGGCGAGATCCGGCGTCAGGCGGTCGCGCGCCGCCGACGGCGACAGCACGAGCTGCGCGCATTGATGCACGGCGCGGTCCGACGGGCCCGTGACGCGCGCGCCAAAGGGCTGGATCAGGACTTTCAGCATCCAGCCGACGACACGGTTCGGCAGGTTGGCGAAGATTTCCGCAAAGCGGTGCTCGATGGTCTTGAAGCCGGTTGCCATGCACCATTCGAGCGCGGCAAGGTCCTCCTTCTGCCGGCCCTCGTCCTGCCAGCGCTTCAGCGCGGCCGAGAGCAAATACAATTCGGACAGGATATCGCCGAAGCGGGCGGAGAGCATCTCCTTGCGCTTCAGCGCGCCGCCGAGCGTGAGCAGCGCCATGTCGGCGCACAGCGCAAACGCCGACGAATAACGCGAGAGCTGGCGATAGAATTCGGTGGCCTCGCCGGCATCGGGCGCCGGCGCGAACAGGCCGCCGGTCCAGCTCCGGCCCCAGGCGCGGAACAGGGTCGCGAAGCTGTGGCCGACATGCTTCCAGAACGCGGTGTCGAAGGCGGTCAGGCCCCTGTCGCGATCGGGCTCGCCGAGCGCGTTCATCTCCTGCAACAGATAGGGATGCGCGCGGATCGCGCCCTGCCCGAACACGATCAGGTTGCGGGTCAGGATATTGGCGCCCTCGACCGTGATGCCGACCGGCACCGAGCGGTGGAGCTGGCCGAGATAGTTCTGCGGCCCGTCGATCACCGCCTTGCCGCCATGGATGTCCATCGCGTCATCGATTGCGATCCGCATCCGCTCGGTGGCATGCAGCTTCATGATGCCGGAGATGACGGCCGGATGATGCCCCTGGTTCAGCGCGGCGCAGGTCAGCCGCCGCGCGGCGTCGAGCAGATAGGCGGTCGCCACGATGCGGGCGAGCGGCTCCTCGATGCCCTCGAACTTCGAGATCGAGATGCCGAACTGCTCGCGGATCCGGGCATAGGCGCCGCTGGTGCGCGCGGCGTAGGCGGCGCCGGCCGCCGACAGCGACGGCAGCGAGATGCCGCGTCCGGCGGCAAGCGCCGTCATCAGCATCTTCCAGCCCTGCCCGAGCCGCGCGTCACCGCCGATGATGTAATCGAGCGGGATGAAGACATCGCGGCCCCAGTTCGGGCCGTTCTGGAACACCTGCATCGCCGGCAGATGGCGGTGGCCGATCGAAACACCCGGCAGATGCGTCGGAATCAGCGCAACGGTGATGCCGAGCTCTTCCTGCTGACCGACCAGGTGGTCAGGATCATAGGCCTTGAAGGCGAGCCCGAGCAGCGTCGCCACGGGACCGAGCGTGATGTAGCGCTTGTGCCAGTTCAGCTTCAGCCCAAGCACCTCGCGGCCCTCGAAGTTGCCCTTGCAGATGATGCCGGTGTCGATCATCGAGGCGGCGTCCGAGCCGGCTTCGGGGCTGGTCAGGCCGAAGCAGGGAATGTCGTGGCCGGAGGCCAAGCGCGGCAGCCATTTCTCTTGCTGCTCCCTGGTGCCGAAGCGCATCAGGAGTTCGCCGGGCCCGAGCGAGTTCGGCACCATCACGGTGACGGCGGCGGTCAGCGAGCGCGAGGAGACTTTGCGCACGACCTCGGAATGCGCGTAAGGCGAGAAGCCGAGGCCGCCGAATTCCTTCGGGATGATCATGCCGAAGAATTTGTTGCGCTTGATGAAGTCCCAGACCTCGGGCGGCAGATCGCGCCATTCCCAATTGATCTTCCATTCGTCGAGCATCGCGCAGAGCTCGTCGACCGGACCGTTCAGGAAGGCCTTCTCCTCGTCGGTCAGCTTCGCCGGCGCGAAGGCCAGCAGCTTCGACCAGTCGGGATTGCCGGTGAACAGATCGGCGTCCCACCAGACGTCGCCGGCTTCCAGCGCCTCGCGCTCGGTGGCCGACATGGTCGGCAGCGCGCCACGCGCCCAGGAGAAGATCGGCTTGGTGATGAAGTCGCGGCGGAAGCTCATGGTGAGGTCCTCATGGATCGGCGGCGCGGATGTGCTGATCCTAGCGGAAAGTGCCGGTCACGGGTGAATACTTCCCCCTTCAAATAAAGCGAAATTGACGCGGCGGAGCGCCGATTGTTAACGGCAAGCCGCACCTTCAGTTCCGAAAGCCGAGCTGCGACAATCAGGTAGCCGGGGATGGCGGCGTCTTCGAATCGCCAAAGCGGGATGAAGCTCGATCGATCTCGCGGCAGGCTCCCTGCACCTCTCCCGCATGCGGGCAGGGCAATCGCATATGACGTCTGCGGAGGTTATCCGCGGCTCCCTTCGCCTCTCCCGCTTGCGGGGGAGGCCGACGCGGGTGGGGGCTCTTTCCACGAGTCGACTCGGGGTGAGAGCCCCCACCCCAACCCTCTCCCGCAAGCGTAGGGCAATCGCATTTGGGAGAAAAACGCCCTGTGGCCCATCCTTCGAGACGCCCGCCTTTGGCGGGCTCCTCAGGATGAGGTCTTGTTTCGCGGCACAATAGTAGACCCTCATGGTGAGGAGCGCCGCTTGCGGCGCGTCTCGAACCACGAGGCCGAGGACGTGCGCAGCCACCCAAGGCGGCATATGCGATAGCCCTGCCCGCAAGCGGGAGAGGGAGCCGACTGCCGATGCGGTTGCAACTCCGCTTAATCTGCCCCCCGTCTCACGCCGGCCCTGCCCCCTGCGTGGCGGTATAGACCGCATAGAGCGACTGGCTCGCGGCCATGAACAGGCGGTTGCGCTTGGGGCCGCCGAAGGTGATGTTGCCGCAGACCTCCGGCAGGCGGATGCGGCCGAGCAGCTTGCCCTCCGGTGACCAGCAGGTCGCGCCGTTGTAGCCGACGGCGCGGCCGGCGTTGCTCGAGCACCAGACATTGCCGTTGACGTCGCAGCGGATGCCATCCGGTCCGCATTTCACCCCATCGATCATGAAATCGCTGAAGCGCTTGCCGTTGGAGGGCTTATTGTCGGGGCCGACATCGAATACGAACACGTCGCCCTTGCCACCCGGGCCAGTGTCGCCCGGTCCCTTGCCGGTCGAGACGACATACAGCTTCTTGTAGTCCGGCGAGAAGCAGATGCCGTTCGGATCGGGCACCTGGTCCTCGCTCACCACGAGGTCGATGCGGCCGGACGGATCGATGCGATAGCAGTTGGTCGGCAACTCGCGCTTGAACGGCTCGAAACCCGGCGGCTGGCCGATCCGCGGATTGAGCTTGCCGGCCGGATTGACCGGGCCGCCCGCGGCGTCGGGTTCGCCCTCATAGAGCTGGCTGCCATAGGGCGGATCGGTGAACCAGTAGCTGCCGTCGGGATGCGCGACGATGTCGTTCGGCGAGTTCAGCTTCTTGCCGTTGTAGGAATCGGCAAGCACGGTCGCAGTGCCGTCGTTCTCATAACGCACCACGCGGCGGGTGAGGTGCTCGCAGGAGAGCTGGCGGCCCTGGAAGTCGAACGAATTGCCGTTGCTGTAGTTGGACGGCATGCGGAAGACGCTGACATGGCCGTCATCCTCAGACCAGCGCATCTGCCGGTTGTTGGGAATGTCGCTCCAGATGAGGTAGCGGCCCTGCGAGCTCCAGGCCGGGCCTTCGGCCCACAGCACCCCGGTATAGAGTCGCTTGATCGAGGTGTTCGGCTGCGCGAGGTTGTTGAAGGACGGATCGACGGCGATGACGTCCGGATCCCAGAAATAGGTGGTCGGCGCACCCCGCGGGCTGAAGTCCCGCGGCGGGGTCGTGATGGTTGTCGGCGGCCCGACCGGCGCGGGCGTAGTCTGGGCCAGCGCATTGCCGATGCCCGCAGCGCCGGCGGCCGCCGAGACTGCAAGACCCTGGACCAGGGTTCGTCGTGAAAGAGCCGTCCTCGGATCGCGCCGCGCTTCGTTCTGACCGTTGCGCTCTTGGCGTGTCATCGCATCCTCCCACTGTTGGCCGGCCGTTGATCCGGCCTGGCGGGGTGTGAGGTTAATCTGCTCCCGGCAAGGTTGCGAGTGACGGTTTTTCATGTCCGCGCGCGGAAAGCTCACATTGTTGTGGTTTCCGCCTCCATCATCGCGGCCTGAGAAGGCAAAGCGCTATACTCGCGATAGGCCTCTTCGTCGCTTGATGCACACGTCGCCCACATTCACAACTGTCGTCCCTGCGAACGCAAGGGACCCATACGCCGCGGTGGGTGTTGTGAATGGGGCTCGTCGTTCCGGCATCATGCGACAATGAACATTCGTGGTTATGGATCCCTGCGTTCGCAGGGACGACACTGAGTGTGTCGCGCGCTTTGTGAGGCAAACGTCCGTTGCCCTCTTCGTCGGTTGACGCGCATGTCGCGCCACATTCACGACTGTCGTCCCTGCGAACGCAGAGACCCATACGCCGCGGCGGGTGTTGTGAATGGGGCTCGTCGTTCCAACATCATGCGACAATGAACATTCGTGGTTATGGGTCCCTGCGTTCGCACTAGGGCATCTACACATCTTTGGGGCGCGACAGATTGACTCGGGACGGCATGATGTGCGGTCGCCGCAGCGACTTGTATGATTCTCTGTCTGGCGTTTTGATTCGAAGGAGCGCCAGAGATGCAGCAGGAACCGGATTTGTCCCTTGGCAAGTTTGGAGACGTTCGCCTTGATAAAAGGGGGCGGCGCTTCTCCGGGCTGTGCTTTGCACGCGCAACGTCTGTTTGCGCCAGATGGCGCAGGGCGACTGGGCTGCGAACATGGCGTTCTGGCGGTTTGTGAACAATCCACGGGTCACGACCGACAAGCTGGTTGAAGGCTGGAGCCTGCAGACGTCAGCCGCGGTCAGCGGGCGACATGTGCTGGCAATCCAAGATACCAGCGAGATCAAGTTCCACACCCGTCCGGGACATCGGCGCGGCTTGGGCAAGGTCGGCAAAGGCAACGCGCGTGGCGTGCTGCTGCATGCCATGATGGCAGTCGATGCCGACAGCGGGGTCTGTCTCGGGCTCACTGGCGGCAAGGTGTGGACGCGCAAGCGCACGGCGAAGATCGCTCACGAGAAGCGAGCCTTGGCCGACAAGGAGTCGGCGCGCTGGGTGACGACCGCTGAGCAAGGCCGCGATGTTCTGGCCGCAGCTGGTATGATCACCGTCGTCAACGACCGCGAGGGAGATTTCTTCGCCCACTGGGCGCTGACGCCCGCTGACAATGTCCACCTTCTGTCGCGCGCCATGCACGACCATGCGCTGGTCGATGGCGGCACGCTTTATCAGGCAGTCGGGCGGGCCGGCTTCTGCGGCAAGGCGGTGATCGATCTGCCGCAGCGGATGGATCGCAGCGCTCGCCAGGCCCACCTCTCCATGTGCTTTGGAACCGTTGTGCTCAAACGGCCGCAGCGCCCCGGCGTGAAAGACTTGGCGGAGGGCGTCAAAGTCAGCTTCGTCGAAGTCGTCGAGTTGCACCCCCCGAAGGGCGCCCAGCCCATTCATTGGTTGCTCCTGACCACCCATCCGGTCGCCACCGCCGCCGATGCCTGGCGGATCGTCTCCTGGTACAAGCAGCGCTGGATCATCGAGCAGCTCTTCCGCTCGCTGAAGAGCCAGGGTCTGCGCATCGAGGATAGTCAGCTCGACAGCGCTGAAGGCCTGATCAAACTGGTGGCGATCGCCACCAGAGTGGCATGTCTCGTCATCCAGCTTGTCCAAGCCCGCAATGGCGGTGAAGAATTGCCGGCCGAATTTGTGTTCACGCCGGACGAGATCGACGCGCTCAAGGCCATCAATAAAACCCTGAAAGGCCGCACCGAGCTCCAGAAGAACCACCATCGCCCCAACACTGTCGCCTGGGCGGCGTGGATCATCGCAAAGCTCGGCGGATGGACCGGCTACGCCTCGCATCGCCCACCTGGACCAATCACCTTCCACATCGGGATGGCTCGCTTCCAAATCCTCGTATACGGCACCGCAAACGTGTAGATGCCATAGTGCGTTCGCAGGGACGACACTGAGTGTGTTGCGCGATTTGTGAGTCAAACGTCCGTTGCCCTCTTCGTCGGTTGACGCGCACGTCGCGCCACATTCACAACTGTCGTCCCTGCGAACGCAGGGACCCATACGCCGCGGCGGGTGTTGTGAATGGGGCCCGTCGTTCCAGCATCATGCGACAATGAACATTCGTGGTTATGGGTCCCTGCGTTCGCAGGGACGACACTGAGTGTGTCGCGCGATTTGTGAGTCAAACGTCCGTTGCCCTCTTCGTCGGTTGACGCGCACGTCGCGCCACATTCACAACTGTCGTCCCTGCGAACGCAAGGGACCCATACGCCGCGGTGGGTGTTGTGAATGGGGCTCGTCGTTCCGGCATCATGCGACAATGAACATTCGTGGTTATGGATCCCTGCGTTCGCAGGGACGACACTGAGTGTGTCGCGCGCTTTGTGAGGCAAACGTCCGTTGCCCTCTTCGTCGGTTGACGCGCATGTCGCGCCACATTCACGACTGTCGTCCCTGCGAACGCAGGGACCCATACGCCGCGGCGGGTGTTGTGAATGGGGCTCGTCGTTCCAACATCATGCGACAATGAACACCCGTGGTTATGGGTCCCTGCGTTCGCAGGGAAGACACTGAGTGTGTTGCGCGATTTGTGAGGCAAACGTCCGTTGCGAGGGGGCCAGCGGGCCGCACGAATGGGCGCCCGTGGGCCCGCAATGACGGCTACGTGGACAGGCTCAATCCGGGCGGACCATCTCGAACATGTTCTCGGGCTTGATCTCGAAATAATCCCCGCGCCGGCCGGCACGAACGATCGGATGCGCCAGACCGGTCTGGTAGACGCCGTCCTTGATGAAGGCCTTGTCGATATGGACGGCGACGACCTCGCCGAGCGTCAGCCAGGCGTCGGCTTTCCTGCCGTCGGCGCCCTGGAGCTGGATGATCTGGCTCACCTTACATTCGAAGGACACCGGGCTTTCGGCGACCCGCGGGACGTTGACGAGCTTGCCCGGCACGGGGGTCAATCCTGCAAGCCCGAATTCGTCGACGTCACGCGCGACATGCGCCGCGGTCGCGTTCATATGCTTGGCGAGATCCATCGTCGCCAGATTCCAGACGAACTCGCCGGTGTCCTCGATGTTGGCGACGCTGTCCTTCCAGTTGGTGGAGGAGAAGCCGATGATCGGCGGCACGTAGCAGAAGGCGTTGAAGAAGCTGTAGGGCGCGAGGTTGACGTTGCCCTTGGCGTCCCGCGACGAAATCCAGCCGATCGGGCGCGGGGCGACGATGGCATTGAACGGGTCGTGCTTGAGGCCATGGCCGTTCTTCGGCTCGTAGAAATGCAAGTCTTTCGCGGTCACGGTGGAAGTCTCTCATTCGGTAGCCCGGATGGAGCGCAGCGCAATCCGGGACGGCCCCGCAAGCGGATCGAACGACCCGGATTACGCTGCGCTCCATCCGGGCTACAACGTCGCTTTGCCTGCAATGACGGGAGAGTCAACTGACGAAAACGTCAGTGCTGACAAGCTCAATTCGCGCGGACGCGCGGGGACAGGCCGGCGATGACGAAGTCGATCATCTGGTCGATGGTCGGGCCCGGCTTGGTCGCGCATTGGGCGATCATCTGCGGGTGGAAGAAGCGCATCATCGCGGTGCAGGCACATAGCGAGGCGACCTGGAGGTCCTTGACCTCGAATTCGCCGGAGGCCGCGCCTTGCGCGATCACCTCGCCGATGATGCGGGCAATCAGCTCCATGTGGGCGACGCAAACTCCCCAGTCCTCCTGCATCGCGATTTCGACCATCTCGTGCAGCTTGGAATCGCCGACATAGCGTTCGGTGTTCATGCGATTGATGGTCGTCATCATCTCGCGCAAACGCGCCGCGGCCGGACCCTCCGATCGCGCGATGCGCTGCGCCTCGACCTCGACCTCGCCCATCAGGCCGCGCGCCACGCCCTCGTGGATCGACTTCTTCGAGTCGAAGAAGCGGTACACGTTGGCGGGGCTCATGCGCAGCTCTTTGGCGATGTCGGCCACCGTGGTCTTCTGGTAGCCGATCTGCCGGAACAAACGCTCCGCCACCACGAGAATCCGCTCGCGGGTGTCGGTTTCGTTGTGTTCCGAGATCAGCGTCATGTTGGTCATCTCAATGTTCAATTATTCAGCCGCCTCAGCAAGTGGAAATGCACGTTGCGCATCGCCGGCATGCTGCGGCGCAGTATCGGTTTGCGCGCTGGGACCGCACTCGTCCAGAGTCTTGCGGAACCAGAGGGCGTAAAGGCCCGGCAGATACAGCAAGGTCAGGAAAGTCGCAACAAACAATCCGCCCATGATCGTGATCGCCATCGGGCCCCAGAACGCCGAGCGGGACAGCGGGATCATGGCCAGGATGGCGGCGAGCGCCGTCAGCACCACCGGCCGGGCGCGCCGGACGGTGGCCTCCACAATCGCCTCCCGCCGCGTCAGCCCTTGCGACACATCGCTCTCGATCTGATCGACCAGGATGACCGCATTGCGCATGATCATGCCGGCCAGCGCGATCAGCCCGAGCAGCGCCACGAAGCCGAACGGCTGGTTGGCGACGTTCAGGCCGAGCGAGGCGCCGACGATGCCGAGCGGCGCGGTCAGGAACACCAGGAACAGGCGCGAGAAGCTCTGCAGTTGGATCATCAGCAGCGTCAGCATCACCATCACCATCACGGGGAAGAGGACGAAGATCGACGCATTGCCCTTGGCGGATTCCTCGAAGGCCCCGCCCGGCTCGATCCGGTAGGCCGGCTCGAGATGAGCCTGGATGTCCTTCAGCTTCGGCGCGATCTGGTTGGTTACGTCGGGTGCCTGCACGCCGTCGACGACGTCGGAGCGCACGGTGATCGCCATGTCGCGGTTGCGCCGCCACAGGATCGGCTCCTCGTGGGCGTACTCGATCTTGGCGATCTGCTGCAGGGGCACCGCGACCCCGTTGCGCGAGGTGATGGTGAGATCGCCGACATGACCGAGATCGAGCCGCTCGGACGGCACCGCGCGGGCGACCACGCCGACCTTCTCGATGCCGTCACGGATCGTGGTGACCGGCGCGCCCGAGATCAGCATCGACAGGGCCTGCGAGACGTCCTGCGGGGTGAGGCCGAGGGCGCGGGCGCGATCCTGGTCGACGGCCAGCTTCAGGTAAGGCGACTGCTCGTTCCAGTCGAGCTGGACGTCCTTGACGTTCGGGTTCTGGCGCATCACGTCGCGCACCTGGTAGGCGATGTCGCGCACCTTGCTGGCGTCCGGCCCGATCACCCGGAACTGGACCGGGAAGCCGACCGGCGGGCCGAAGTTGAAGCGATCGACCCGGACACGCGCCTCGTTCAGCGCACCATCAGCCACCGCCTGCTCTATCTTCGCCTTAATGCGCTCGCGCGCCTCGACGTTCTTGGACAGGATGACGATCTCGGCAAAGGCCTCGTTCGGCAGTTGCGGATTGAGGCCGAGCCAGAAGCGCGGCGAGCCCTGGCCGACATAGGCGGTATAGGTCTGGATGTCCTGGTCGTCCTTCAGGAGTTTTTCGGCCTCCTTGACCGCCTTCTCGGTGACGTTGAAGGCGGTGCCCTCGGGCAGGCGGAGCTGCAGGAACAGCTCGGGCCGCTCCGACAGCGGGAAGAACTGCTGCTGGACGTGACCGAACGCGACGATCGAGGCGGCGAAGATGCCGACGGTCGCCGCCACCACCTTGATGCGGTGATCGACGCACCACAGCACCACGCGGCGCAGGCTGCGATAGATCCGCGTCTCGTAGATCGCATGCGGATCATGGTTCTGATGAACCTTGATGTTCGGCAACAGCTTGACGCCGATATAGGGCGTGAAGATCACCGCGACGAACCAGGAGGCGACCAGCGAGATCGCCACGATCCAGAAGATGCCACCGGCATATTCGCCGACCGCCGAATTGGCAAAACCGATCGGCAGGAAGCCGGCGGCCGTGACCAGCGTGCCGGTCAGCATCGGGAATGCGGTCGATTCCCAGGCAAAGGATGCGGCTTTCATGCGATCCCAGCCCTGCTCCATCTTCACCACCATCATCTCGACCGCGATGATGGCGTCGTCGACCAGGAGGCCGAGCGCGATGATCAGGGCGCCGAGCGTGATGCGATGCAGGTCGAGCGACATCGCGTTCATCACGATGAAGACGATGCCGAGCACCAGCGGCACCGACAGCGCCACCACGATGCCGGTGCGCCAGCCGAGCGCGACAAAGGAGACAAACAGCACGATCGCGAGCGCCTCGACGAAGGAGTGTACGAACTCGCCGATGGCATGCTCGACCACCTTGGGCTGGTCGGCGATCTGCTCGACATTGATGCCCTGCGGCACCGCCTTCATGAACTCGGCGGTCGCCTTCCCGACCTCCTCGCCGAGCTCGAGGATGTTGGCGCCCTTGGCGGTGACGATGCCGATGCCGAGCGCGGGCTTGCCTTCCTGCCGCACGGTGAAGGTCGGCGGATCGACATAGCCGTGGGTGACGGTTGCGATGTCGCCGAGCCGGAACACGCGGCCATTGCTCTCGACCGGGGTTTCGGCGACGGCCTTGACGCCGTCGAGCGCACCGGTGACGCGAAGCGGCACGCGCTGCGACGAGGTCTCGACGGTACCGGCAGGCGTCACGTTGTTCTGCTTGGCGAGCGAATCGAACAGCGCCTGCGGCGTGATGCCCAGCGTGGCGAGCTTGGCATGGGAGAACTCGACATAGATGCGCTCATCCTGGATGCCGTAGAGGTCGACCTTGGTCACACCGGGCACCTTCAGCAGGCGCTGGCGGAAGCCCTCGGCGACCTTCTTGAGCTGCGCATAGTCCGCGCCGTCGCCCGTCATCATATAGAGGATGGAATCGACGTCGGAGAATTCGTCGTTGACGACGGGGCCGAGGATGCCGGAGGGCAATTGGCCCTGCACGTCGACCAGCTTCTTGCGCAAAAGATAGAAGAGATACGGCACATCCTTCGGCGGTGTGGAATCGCGGAAGGTGACCTGCATCGCGGTGAAGCCCGGCTTGGAATAGGTCTGCACCTTCTCGAAGAACGGCAGCTCCTGCAGCTTCTTCTCGATGGGATCGGCGACCTGCATCTGCATTTCCTGCGAGGTCGCGCCTGGCCACATCACCGAGACGTTCACCACCTTCACGGTGAAGAACGGATCTTCGGCGCGGCCGAGCTTCTCGTAGGAGAAATAGCCGGCGGCGGCGAGCACGATCATCAGAAACAGCACCAGCGTCGGATGGCTGACCGCCCAGGCCGAAAGATTGAAGCGCTTCATCGAACTCTCCAAAGTCCAATCCGTTTCGACTTCAACCGTCGTTGCGAGCGAAGCGAAGCAATCCATTCTTCCAGTTGCGGCGACATGGATTGCTTCGTCGCTTCGCTTCTCGCAATGACGGACCTCAATGATGCGAGACTAGAACGACAGCGACGACACGACCCGGACCTTCTGGCTCGGATCGAGCTTCTGCACGCCGAGCGCCACCACCTTGGCGCCTTCGTCGACGCCGCCGGAGATGACGACGCTGTCGCTCTCGTAGGATTTCACCTTGACCGGCTTCAGCGCGACATCGCCCTTGTCATCGACGATGAAGAGCGAGGGATCGCCGCCCTGGCTGTACAGCGCCGAGAGCGGCAGCTTGGCGACGCGCTCGCTCGCCTTGTCGGCCAGGGTCAGCGTCGCGGTCATGCCGAGCGAGACGGCATCGTCGGCATCAGGCAGCGAGAATTTTGCGAGATAGGTGCGCGTTGCGGGATCGGCTGACGGCGCGACCTCACGCAGCTTCGCGGCATAGGTCTTGTTGGCGTCCGACCACAGCGTCACCGTGGCTACGCCCGACCTGGCACGAGCGAGAAGCGTCTCTGGGATCGCGACGACAGCTTCCTTCTCGCCAAGTCGGGCGACACGGATCGATGCCTGGCCCGCGGCAACCACCTGGCCGGGCTCGATCATGGTCGCTGTGACGACACCCCGGGTGTCGGCCACCAGCGTTGCGTAAGACAGGGAATTCCTGGTCAGCTCGACCGAGCGCTCGGCGCGGTTCAGCCGGGCCCTAGCCTCGTCGGCGGCGGCCTTGGCGGAATCGAGCTGCGCGTCCGTGGTCCAACCCTTGGCCTTCAGATCCTTGGCGCGCTGCTCGGCGGCGGCGGCCTGCGCCAGCACGCCGGTGGCGGCGCGGAATTCGGCCTCGGCCTGCTCGGCCTGCAGCTTCAGATCGACCTCATCGAGGGTGGCCAAGGGCTGGTCGACGTCGACTGTCTGTCCGACTTCGACCAGCCGCTTGGCCACCTTGCCGGCAACCCGAAAGCCCATATCGGCTTCGATCCGGGGCTTGATCGTGCCGACAAAACTGCGCTCAGGGGTCTCGGCTTCGTAATGCACGGTCGCCACCAGAACGGGGCGTCCGGGCTCAACCTTTTCAGCCGCTTTCTCATTGCAGCCGGTCAGCGCGAACACGGCAAAAGCCAACGATGCGCCCGTCAAGAGCCTGTAATAGCTGGATAAAACGGAACGAACGAACATCGACGCTCTCCATCGGCTGACGACTGATGAAGAGTATCGATTTATCACTGATAAATGTCAATATTCGTCAGTGAACACCAATTCGTGAGAACAGCCTCGGATCGGCGAAATCCGGGACCTGTGCATGGGGTTGTTTTCGATCTTTTTGTCTACTCCGCCCCCGCGAACTCGGTCTTGGTCTCGTGGCTACCGAGGAAGACGAGCAGGCCCGCGATCAGCGGCAGCAGCGAGAGCACCAGCAGGCCGGTGGAAGTGCTGCCGGTCGTCTCCTTGACCCAGCCGATCAGGTAGGGGCCGCCGAAACCGGCGAGGTTGCCGATCGAGTTGATCAGCGCGATCGCGCCGGCGGCCGCGGTGCCGGACAGCCACGCGGTCGGCAACGTCCAGAACACCGCAAAGGTGCAGAACACCCCGATCGCGGCGATCGTCAGCACGATCATGGTCAGGGTGGGATCGGTGATGTAGCTGGAGACGCCGAGCGCCAGCGCGGTGAGCAACAGCGGACCGCCGACATGGAAGACACGCTCGCGCGTGGCATCCGAATGGCGCGCCCACAGGATCATCGCGATGGTGCCGAACAGATACGGGATCGCGGTGACGAGGCCGGTCTGCGCATTGGTGAGGCCGAAGGCCTTGACGATCTGCGGCAGCCAGAACTGCATGCCGTAGAGCGCGGCGACGAAGCCGAAATAGATCGCGCTGAGCGCAAGCACCTTCGGCGAGGTGAGCGCCTCGGCCAGCGAGACGTGCTTGACCGCCTGCTTGGCCGCGACCTCGGCATCGAGCTTCGACTTCAGCCACGCCTTCTGCTCGGCCGAGAGCCAATCGGCCTTCTCGGGCCTGTCGGTGAGATAGAACCAGGTGACGAGGCCGAGCAGCACCGAGGGGACGCCTTCGATGATGAACAGCCACTGCCAGCCCTTGAATCCCATCACGCCATCGAGGCCGAGCAGCAGCCCCGAGATCGGCGCGCCGATCACCGTCGAGATCGGGACAGCGAGCGCGAAAGCCGCCAGGAAGCGGGCGCGATACTCGGCCGGATACCAGTAGGTCAGATAAAGGATGATGCCGGGGAAGAAGCCGGCCTCGGCCACGCCGAGCAGAAAGCGCAGCGCGTAGAAGCTCCGCTCATCATAGACCGCCGCCATCAGCGCCGAAAGAATGCCCCAGCTCACCATGATGCGGGCGATCCAGCGGCTGGCGCCGAACTTCTCCAGCGCCAGGTTGCTCGGCACCTCGAAGATGAAATAGCCGACGAAGAAGATGCCGGCCCCGAACGAGAACACCACCGGCGAGAACTTCAGCTCCGCATTCATGGTGAGCGCAGCGAAGCCGAGATTGACGCGGTCGAGATAGGAAAAGAAATAGGCCAGGATCAGGAATGGAATCAGCCGCCAGGAGATCGCGCGGATGGTGGACGTCTCGATCTCGCTGCGGGCGCCGCTGCTGGGCGCGATGGTCGCGGTCTGGCTCATCTGTTTCCCCCAAGGTATCTACGTGCCCCGACGATTATTGACTGGCCGCGCGTTGAGCAATGGCAAAATCTCATAGCACACAGCGTCAAACGGGAACCGACCAAGTGCTACCGTCATTGCGAGCGGAGCGAAGCAATCCATAGCGCCACAAGCGGGGATGGATTGCACTCGCAATGACGGCGGAGATATCACTCCGCGAGCTGAAAGCGCTCGAAGCGGTCGAGCTCCTCCTCGATCCGGCGCTTCAGCTCCTTGCGCGCGGCCTGCTTCCGGCCGTTGCCGACCCAGCTCCATTTCTGCATCAGCAGCTTCCTGTTCTGCCGGTCGGTCTTCAGATCGAGCGCGGCGACGATCTCGTCGCCGACCAGGACCGGTAGCGCGAAATAGCCGAACACGCGCTTCTCCTTCGGCACATAAGCCTCGAAGCGATGGCCGTAGCCGAAGAACAGCTCAGTGCGCTTGCGCTGGATGATCAGAGGATCGAACGGCGAGAGGATGTGGACCAGCCCGGGATCGCCCTCGCCGGCCAGCTCCAGCACATCTGGTCGTGCCCAGTGCTCCTGCTTGCCGGCGCCCTCCAGCGCAATCCGAACCAATTCCTTGCGGCGGACACGGGTCTCGATCAGGCGCCGCACCGCCGTCTTGCTGGGCGCGTCGAGGTGACAGACCGAGTCCAGGCTGACGATGCCCTGAGCGCGCAGCGCGCGGTCGAGCAGATAGGCGGTGATCCCGGACGCCGAGGCCGGCTTCGGCGGCTTTTCCCAGCCGAAATGCCGGGTCGTCAGCTCGTAGGTCTTCAGCATGCCGTTGCGCTCGCTGATGGTGACCACGCCGCCATAGAAAGCGAGTTGCAACGCGCGCTTCGAGGGCTTCCGGCTCGCCCAGAGATGCTCCTTCTCGGTCAGCACGTCGTCGTCGATGTCGCGGATGGTGAGCGGACCGGCGCGCACCAGCCGCATCACCTTGCGGGTGTCGGCCGGCGTCACCGACGAGAACCATTTGTGGCCGTCGCGCTTGTGCGCTTTCATCGCCGGCAGGAAGAAGCGGATGTCCTTGGACGGGATGTAGGACAGCGCGTGCGTCCAGTACTCGAACACGCTTCGGTCCGCGCTCTGCGCCTGCTTGAGGTCGGCGCGGCGATAATCCGGAATGCGAGAGAACAGGATGTGGTGATGGCAGCGCTCGATCACGTTGATGGTGTCGATCTGCACGTAGCCGAGATGGCCGACGGCCGCGGCGACCGCCGAAGCCCCCTCGCCGAACGGCACTCTGGTGTCGAGCCGCTGCGCGCGCAGCCAGATGCGGCGGGCGTCGGCGTTGCTCAACGGAAGAGGTTCGGTCGCGCGGGGCATGTTGGTGTAATGTAGCGAGATTCGCGCATCCGTGGAGAGCGAACGCGCGAATATCAGCCTTGCGGGCGGCCCAGCGCCGCCGGCCAGCACCGCGCGTTTGGCTGAAGCGGCCGGGCTTGTCGGTGCCCTCTCAGATCCAGCTCTGGAACAGCATCAGCCGGTTGAAGGTCGCCATCGACGTCTCGACGAAGGCCGCCGTGATCGGCAGCATCGCGATGAACCCCGCGCCCCCGACGGCCACGAAGGCCCAGAGCAGCCAGCGCGGCGCGGGCTTGCGCGTCAACGCATAGACCAGCACGAAGCTCGCCGTGGTCGCAGCGGGCAGATAGTAGTAGATGAAGCCGAGCATCCTCGGCAGCAGCGCCCAGGCGAGATATGGGCCGAGATAAAATGCCAGCGCCAGGAACGCATCACGCCGGCGCGCGACGATCCAGTCGCGCAAGGCGATGAGCAATGCGATCAATGCCGGCCACAGGATCAGCGGGTTGCCGAGAAACACGATCGCCGCGATGCGGCCATCGTCCAGCTTGTCGAATAGATACCAGACCGGCCGCACCAGGAACGGCCAGGACGGCCACGAGCTCATGTAGGTGTGGCCCGCGATTGCGCTCGTCGTGTTGTCGGCAAAGATGCGGCGCTGCGCCTCCACGAGGTCGGCGATCGACAAACCATACAGCGGCACGAAGGTCGCGAGATAGACGACCGCGGGAATCAGCACGAAGCAGGCGATGACGTGATGGAGGCGGAAATCCGGCCAAAGGTCCGGCCGGTACCAATCCTCGGCGTTGCCATCGGCAAAGCGCGTGCGCCAGCCTTGCATCAGACGGATCGCAGCCACCGCCGCGATGCAGGTCGCGAGCACGAACAACCCGCTCCATTTGCAGGCAATCGAGAGACCGGCGGCAAGCCCGGTCAGCGCGAAGGCAAGCTGCGGCCGTTGCTGCCTGAAACCCTGGACGAACGCCGCGATCGCAAACAGACTGAAGGCCAGCGCAAAAATATCCAGCATCGCGATCCGCGCCTGCACGACCAGCATCTGGTTGAAGAAGGCGAGCAGCACCGCCGCGAGCGCGCACGACTGCGATGCGAACAGCGCAAGCCCAGCGAGATAGACGCCGACCAGCGCGAGCGCACCGAACAGCGTCGCCGGATAACGCCACCCCAGCGGCCCGTCGCCGAACGCCTTGATCGAGAGCGCAATGATCTCCTTGGCGAGCGGCGGATGCATCGGGTTCAGGATCGGCTGCTGGATGTCAGGCAAGAGCATCTGCCGCGCCGCCGGCACGTAGTGCACCTCGTCGAAATAGAGCTTGTCCGGCGTGGTGATCCCGAGCAGCAGCACGGCCTGGGCGACGACGAAGATGGCGGCCGCGACGATCGCCGTACGCGCGGCCGAACGCCGCAGAACGGAATATGGCCCGGGTACTGTGTTCACGAATCGACGACGCCGCGACGGATGCATGTGTGATCGAAGTGTGAGCTACGCTGATGTTGTCGCATGTGGCGTGTGTGATCGAAGCTCACTTTCATAACCATTCCGTTGAACGATTTCGAATCCACCGGCACCAACCATCCAATGAGCTCGGCGCTGCTTGTGACAAATATACAATATCTGATGCGGGCGCGATCCGGTACGATGATGGGACAGATCGATTGGTTTTGAAATGCATTGGCGCCACGGTTTTTTCCCAATCCTTGCACTCGGATTTGCAGCCGCGCTGACGGCACGTCCCGTTCAGGCGCAGACGCGCGTGGGCGAAGCCGCCGTCGTCAAGAACGAGGTCGTTCGCGTCGCCGCATCATCGACGACGCAGATCAGTGTCGGCGACGCCCTGCTCCGCGATGAGGTCGTTCGCACCGGTCTCAACAGTGCCACACGCCTGGTGATGGCCGACAGCACCAATCTCTCGCTCGGGCCGAGCGCGACGATCAAGCTCGACCGCACCGTGTTCGACGACGAGCATCATTATCGCGATGTCGCGATCCGCCTGACATCGGGCGCATTCCGCTTCGTCACCGGGCATTCGGACAAGGCAGCCTACAGGATCACCACGCCGCTTGCGACCATCGGGGTCCGCGGTACCGTGCTCGACATCCTGTCGCAGCGCGGCCGGACCACGGTGGTGCTGCAGGAAGGCGCATCGACCGTTTGCAGCACGAGCCAGCAGTGCCTCGATCTGACTCAGCCGGGCGATACTGCGATCATCACCTCGACCGGCGGCCGCACCACGATCCAGAAGACCAACAATGCGCCCTGGACCTTTGCCGCGATTTGCAGCACGTCGGCAGGCCTCTGTTCGGTCACGCAATACGCGGATGCAACGCCGGTGTCGCCGTCGGTCGACGATCCCGCCGGCATATTGTGCGGGCGATGACCATGGCACGGGGCATGCGCAACCGGATTCCGGCCGCCGCACTGACCGTACTGCTGTCGCTTGCGATCATGCAGGCGCTGGCGGCGCCGGCGCGGGCCCAGTCGCCGACACCAACGCCCACGCCGACCTATACCCCAACCCCGACACCGACGCCGACCCCGTCATATACCTCCACCCCCACGCCCACGCCGACGCCTACTCCCACGCCGACCCCGACGGTCACTCCGACCCCGACACCGAGCCCATCGCCGTCACCGCCCCCGGTCACCGGTGCGCCGTCCAGCGGCAACTCGATCACCGGTCTCGCCGACCAGCGCTTCAACCAGATGATCACCAACCGCGTGCTCGGTTCGGTGCTGCTCGGCGTCAATGAGCAGGTCAATTGCAACGACTGTGTCAGCGCCTTCGGCTCGGCCGGCTCGTTCTCGGCCGGCATCCACGGCCGCAAGACCATCACGCCCAATCTGTCGCTGCTCGCCGGCATCGCCTACACGCAATATGGCGAAGGCGGCTACAACGTCACCAGCGCGCCGATCGGCGCCTTCGCGCTGCGCTACGACTTCGTCGACTGGGGCTCCTCCCGCCCGTTCTTCGATATCGGCGCCATCCTCTCGCCGTTCGAGAAAGTGCGCTACACCCGCAGCTATACGACGAGTCTCGGCGCGGTGTCGGTCACAGGCGAGACGTCGAGCGAGAATTATGGCGTCTATGGACGCGCGGGCTGGATCAGCCGGATGTCGCCGCGCGACGAGGTCGCAGCCTCGATCGAGGTCTGGCAGTTGTGGCAGCGGGTCAAGGGCTACAATGACCCTCTCGTGGCGTTCAATCCGTTCGGCGCCTCGATCGCCGACGGCACCGATCGCACCAACCTGGTCAAGGTCGGCGGCCAGTGGACGCACCTGTTCGGATCAAGCGTCGAAGCCAACGTCAATGGCGGCTACGTGCAATCCTTTGCCAGCCATTCCGGCATCGTCGCCACCGTCACCGGCGACGGCACCATCGTGCCCACGATGGGCAATCAAGGCTGGTTCGAATATGGCGGCCGGCTCGGCTTCCGCATCACCAACGGCTGGGTCGCCGACCTCTTCCTCAACGGCACCGCCGGCCCGCAGCCGGTCGGCAACACCGTCCACGGCGGCGTAGGCTTAAGGATCAACTATTGATCCGGTGAGAATTCGTAGGGTGGGCAAAGCAAAGCGTGCCCACCGCCACGAGTGGAGCGGTTGAAGGTGGGCACGGCGCACGTGCGCCTTTGCCCACCCCTACGCATTTTCCACACATGCGCGAAATTACGCCGCCTTCTTCCCCTCATAGGCGCGGCGCAAGCCTTCGACGTCGAGCTTGATCATGCCGAGCACGGCCTGCATCACGCGCGCGGCAGCGGCGGCGTCGGGCCCGCCAAAGTATTGGCCGACGACCGTCGGCACGATCTGCCAAGCCACGCCATAGCGGTCGCGCAGCCAGCCGCATTGCTCGGCCGTGCCACCATTGGCAAGCAGCGCGTCCCAGAGGCGATCGACCTCGGCCTGATCGACGCAGTCGATCCGGAACGAGACCGCGTGGGTGTATTCCATCTTCATGCCGCCGTTCAGCGCCATGAAGCGCTGACCGGCTAGCGTGAATTCGACCACCAGCACGGTGCCGGCCTTTCCGCCGGGGCTGTCGATAACATTCTTCTGGATCGTCTCGATCCGGGAGTCGGGCAGCAGCGACACGTAGAACTTCGCAGCCTCCTCGGCCTCGCCGTTGAACCACAGGCAGGGGGACACTTTTGACATGGATGGACTCCTTACGCCGGCGAATCCGATCAGGCCGTGGCCGCGGCGGACTGCGCCTTGGTCGCGGCTTCGACGTCCATCCACATCACTTCCCAGATGTGACCGTCCGGATCCTCGAAGCTGCGGCCGTACATGAAGCCGTAGTCCTGCTTCGGGCCCGGGTCGGCGGAGCCCCCGGCCGCCTTGGCCTTGGTCACGGTGTCGTCGACCGCATCGCGGCCATCGGCGGAGAGGCAGATCAGCACTTCGCTGGTGGCCCTGGCGTCGGCGATCGTCTTCGGCGTGAACTGCCGGAACTTGTCGTGCGTCAACAGCATGACGTAGATAGTCTCCGAGATCACCATGCAGGAGGCGGTGTCGTCGGAGAATTGCGGATTCCGGGTCGCACCGATCGCCTCGTAGAAGGCGGTGGAACGGGCGAGATTGCTGACCGGCAGATTGACGAAGATCATTTTGGCCATGAGGCACTCCTTTGGGCGAAACTGTGCCCCAAGGACGAAGCCGGCGACAGGCTCCCGACATCGCCCGGCGACTTTTTCTTGCGGCGTCCCGTCGCTGGCCGGCGTCAGGTGGCGATCGGCGTCGGCATGGTCAGGAAGCCCCGCGTCACGTGCCAGAACAGCTCCCGGTTGATCGCAAGCGCGACCGAATGCGCCGTGCCGGGCAGAATGATGAACTGCCGGTCGCCGTTCGGCAGCTTGTTGAAGAACTCCTCGAGATCAGGCACCGCCGCGATGCCGTCATACTCACCGCGGACCAGCAGCACCGGCGCGAGCACCTTCTCCGGATGCACCACCGGCAGGTTGGCGGTCATGTCGAGATAGGTGCCGGTCGGGATCTGGTCGCCGAACTGCATTTCGACATCGGCCAGCGCCTCGATCACCGCGGGGTCCGAGGTGCCTGGCTTGTCGCGGGTTGCGATCGAGCGGATCATGTCGCGGTCGCGCTTGCGCATATTGTGCGTGCGATAATAAGCGAGCTGCTCGGCACGCTTCGCCAGCGTCGGCGAGCCCTCGCCCTTATAGGTGAAGGCGGCGAACACCAGCCGGTCGATGCGCTCGGGCGCCGCCATCGCGTAGGCGCCGGCACGGAGCGCGCCGGAGGATTCGCCGACGAAGTGATATCTCGTCTGGCCGGTTTCACGGGCGATCACCTCCGCCGCGGCCTTCAGATCCTCGACCCCGCTGGCGATATCGGCATTGCCGGAGGTGCGGCCCGACTTGCCGTAGTTCTCATGATCCATGGTCCAGCAATCGAAGCCATAACCCGCGAATGTGTTGAGCAACGAATACTCGCCCTTGCCCGGGACCGTGAGGTCGAACACCCGCGACGTCACCGATGAGCCGTGGACGAAGAACACCACCGGCCGGGCGGCCTCGCCCGGCTTCGGCGCGCCGATCCGCTTGCGGAACATCCACAAGGGGATATCGCCTTTCTTGGCCCAGTATTCGCTGCTCCAGATCTCGCCTTCGATGGGAACCGCCGTGGCGGCCTGCGCCGGCGCTCCGCCGAGCACTGCTGCCGTTGCGACGCCGATGCCCTTGATGACCGCGCGGCGTGATCGGCCTGAATGCGTCATGGCTCGCCTCCGTTGCTGGATTTCTTCGTCGGAGCAGGTGCGATCGAGCATAGCAGCCCACACGCAACGCCGCGAGCAAACGCCCGGCGCCGGCATCTCACAACGGCAAATTCGCTGCACGATTTTGTGAATGCAACCGCCGGAGTTCGGCGCGGACGACGGATGGAGTTGAGCCTAGTCTTCGCAGCGGTCCGACCGGAAACATCCGGCGCGAAGCGGGAGCGAACTATGAGCAGCAATCTGACCGACGAAGAACTTGCCGCCCTGATGCCCTCCGAACTGTGTCAGTACCAGACGCCGATCCCGACCCAGATCGTCTCCAGCGACGAGTTCTATCCCGACCCACAGAATGAGCGGCAGCGCGAGGTCGAGGCGCGGCTGCTCGCGATGGCCGATGATCTCGGCAGCAAGCAGGGCCTCGACCGCCGCAAGTTCTTCCAGACCGCGGCGGGCATGGCGGCCTCCTTCGTTGCAATGAACCAGGTCTATGGCTCGCTGTTCGACGTAACGCCGGCTGAGGCCGCAACGCCAGCGATGGCCGACCAGCGCGCCAACGGGCTGAAGAACCAGTTCATCATGGACATGCACACGCATTTCCTGCGCGACGACACCCGGATCACGGGTTTCCTCGAAATGCGCAAGGCCGTCGGCAAGGCCGGCTGGAATAAGGAGCTCAGCGATCACGAGCAGACCATCGATGATCTGAAGTTCAACAACTACAAAAAGGAGATGTTTCTCGATTCCGACACCAAGATCGCGCTGATCTCGTCGGCGCCGTCAGACATCGAGCAGGACTGGTTCCTGACCAATGAGCAGATGGCGGACGCCCGCAAGAAGATCAACGACGAGGCCGGCACGCGGCGGGTATTCTGTCACGCGATCTTCACGCCCGGACAACCCGGCTGGCTCGACAAGCTCGACGCCGCGCTGGCGCTCAAACCGGAGTCCTGCAAGGGCTACACGATCGGCGACAACACCCACAAGGACATCAGCCGCTACCCCTGGCGGATGGACGACGAGAAAGTCGCCTACAAAGGCTACGAGAAGATGGTGAAGGCGGGCATCAAGAATGTCTGCATCCACAAGGGCCTGTTCCCGCCGGGGATCGAGAAGCAGTATCCGAACCTGCGCGGCTTCGCCGACGTCGCAGATGTCGGCCAGGCGGCCAAGGACTGGCCGCAGCTCAACTTCGTGATCTATCACTCCGCCTATCGCCATGTCGGCGGCGATCCCAGGGTGGCACTCGCCGAATTCGAACGTACCGGCCGCATCGCCTGGACCAGCGACCTCGCCGACATTCCCGAGCAATACGGCGTCAGCAATGTCTATGGCGATGTTGGCCAGTTGTTCGCGACCACGCTGGTCGCCGAGCCGAATGTCTGCGCCGCACTGATGGGCACGCTAATCAAGGGCCTTGGCGTCGATCACGTCTGCTGGGGCACCGACGCGCTCTGGACCGGCGCGCCGCAATGGCAGATCGAGGGTTTGCGGCGGCTGGAAATCCCCGAAATGATGCAGAAGAAGTTCGGCTATGCACCGCTCGGCCCCGCCGACGGTCCGGTGAAATCAGCGATCTTCGGCGACAACAATGCGCGGCTCTACGGCATCCAGCCGAAGCGCGCGATGCTGGAGCTGGGCGGCGATCGCTTCGCCATGATGAAGGCGACATACGAAAAGACCGGCCCCGAGCCGTCCAACCGGCGCTACGGCTACGTGGTGCCAAACGGCCCGATCGATCACAGCGTGTTTGCTTGAGGCCCTAACCCCGTCATTTGCGAGTTCGGACCGGCGTGAAGTCGTCGAGCCGCGTTGAACGAAAGTGGGTGGGTGCACTGGACCGAACTTGACCTGGCACTCACCACTTTCTTCCTAGAGGGCGGAACGAGATGCAAAGCTCGGACAAATCATGTCGCGAGAATGCGGACGCCCGTTCTCTCTCTGTCGTCATGGCCCGCCACCGGGTCGCGCGAACGCGCGCCCGATGACAGGCTCCGGCGGGCCATCCAGTACGCCGCGGCCTCTCGGTTCAACCACCAGCTTCTCTGGAATACTGGATCACCCGCATGCGCGGGTGATGACACCGGTCGGGCGCGTTCGCGCGACCCGTTGGGTCGCAATGACGGGAGGACGGAATCCTATCTCCCCCTGAAGTTCGGCTTGCGCTTCTCGCTGAACGCCTTGGCGCCTTCCTTCAGGTCTTCGCTGTCCTTGATCGCGTCGAGCAGCCTGCGCACCTCGGCGACTGTCTCCAGCGGCCCCTTGGGCATGGCATCGCGGGCGAGCTTCTTCAGCGTCTGCACGACCAGCGGCGCATTGCCTGCGATCTTGGCCGCCATCTCCTGCGCCACCGCGACGTGCTGCCCCTGCGGGGCGATCCGGTTGACAAAGCCGATCTGATAGGCGCGCTCGACCGAGAGCTCCTCGCCGATCAGCAGGAATTCCATCGCGATCTTGTGCGGCATCCGCGCCAGCACCGAGGAGACGCCGCCGCCGGTGGTGCCGATCTTCGCCTCCGGATAGACGAACCGGGTCGTCTCCGAGGCGACGCAGATGTCCGCCATCTGGACCAGCACAAAGCCGCCACCGACGACCCAGCCGGACGTTGCCGCGATCACCGGCTTGTCGAGCTCGACGCCGAGGCCGGGCACGGCCTGCCACATGTTGGCGGGAAAGTCCCTGACATCAGCACCGACGCAGAAGTATTTCTCCTCGGCCGATGCCAGCACCGCAACGCGATCATCGCTGTCGCGGAAGCGACGCCATGTCTCGCGCAGTTCGTCGCACAACGCGTTGTTGAGCGCGTTGTGCGATGAGGGACGGTTCATCGTGATGGTCGCGACGTGGTCGGCGCTCTCGTAGCGGACGAACGTCATGCTGGCCTCCCTGGCCGTTATAATTCAGTCGCGGCCCAGGCCGCGCCATTACTTCCTTTCGTCAGGGTGCCGGTGCACCGGATCGACCCATAGCACCGTCTCCGGCTTCTCGACCGGCTCGATGTCGAGATTGATCGCGACCGCCTCGCCGTCGGAACGCACCAGCACGCATTCCAGCACCTCGTCGCGGCTGGCATTGATTTCCTGGTGCGGCACGTAGGGCGGAACGAAGATGAAGTCACCGGGACCGGCTTCCGCGGTGAATTGCAGCTTCTCGCCCCAGCGCATCCGCGCCTTGCCCTTCACGACATAGATGATGCTTTCGAGGTGGCCGTGATGATGCGCGCCGGTCTTGGCGTCCGGCTTGATGCTGACGGTGCCCGCCCACAGCTTCTGCGCACCGACGCGGGCGAAATTGATCGCGGCCTTGCGGTCCATGCCAGCGGTTGACGGCACGTTCGGATCAAGCTGATTGCCAGGGATCACGCGCACGCCATCGTGCTTCCAGCGCTCATCGTCGTGATGATGGTGGTCGTGGGAATGGGTGTGATCGTGGGAACCGCTCATCGTTCTTGCTTTCGAAAGTTGGGTTTCGTGTGGAAACGCTAGCGAAAAGCACTCCTGCACGCGAGCGGAAAATCGGACCATTCCCATGTCGCGGCGCATTGGCGCGATGCATTCTGCAGCCGACAACGAAAAGACCGACCCAACGGTGATGCAGGCGCCGCGGTCAGGGTCTCGGGCGCGCCTTTGCGAGCACATCCGGATTGACCACGTTGGTCGGTGTTCCGGCGGCATAGGCCGTGATCTGATCGAAGATATCGGTGAACTGGATTTCGTACTCGTCGCGCGAGACATAGCCGAGATGCGGCGTGCAGACCACGTTGTCCATGTTCAGCAGCGGATCGGAGGTGTCGCGCAGCGGCTCCTTCTCGTAGACGTCGACCGCGGCCATGCCGGGCCGGCCTGCGCGCAGCGCGTTGACCAGCGCGCCCGGCTCGATCAGCGGCGCGCGGCTGGTGTTGACGATCAGCGCCGTCGGCTTCATGCGCGCCAGGTCCTCCGCCTTGACGATGCCGCGGGTGGCGTCGACCAGCCGCATGTGCAGCGACAGCACGTCGCAGCGCGCAAAGAAGTCCGCCTTGCTGGCGGCCGCCTCGTAGCCGTCGGCACGCGCCTTCGCCAGCGCCGCCTCGCGCGCCCAGACCAGCACGTTCATGCCGAAAGCCTTGCCATAGCCCGCCACCACCGCGCCGATGCGGCCGTAGCCATAGATGCCGAGCGTCTTGCCGCGCAGGGTGTGGCCGACGCCGATCTGCCATTTGCCTGCCTTCAGCGCGGCCATCTGCTGCGGGATCGCGCGCATGGCGGCGAGAATCAGCCCCCAGGTGAACTCGGCGGTGGCGTAGGACGGCGTGTCGGCATGCTGGCTCGATGAGACGATAATGCCGAGCCGGGTGCAGGTCTCGATGTCGATATGAGGATACACGCTGCGCTGGCTGATCAGCTTCAGCTTCGGCAGACGTTCCAGCAAAGGCGCGCGGATCTGCGTGCGCTCACGGATCAAGACCAGCACGTCGGTGTCGCCGAGCCGCTCGGCGAGCGCATCGACGTCCTGGACGTGGTCGTTCCAGATCTTGACGTCGCAGCCGTCGAGCTTGCGGAAGCAATCGAGGGTGCGCAGCGTGTCGAAATAGTCGTCGAGGATGGTGATCTTCACCGCTGCGCCTCCTGTCCTTGGGTGCCGGCTATTTCACGCCCAACAGTTCGACGTCGAACATCAGCGTCGCGTTCGGCGGGATCACGCCGCCGGCGCCGCGCGCGCCGTAGCCGAGATTGGGCGGAATGATCAGCGTGCGCTTGCCACCCACCTTCATGGTGGCGACACCTTCGTCCCAGCCCTTGATCACGCGCCCCTGCCCGATCGGAAACTCGAACGGCTCGTTGCGGTCGACCGAGGAGTCGAATTTCTTGCCTTTCTGGCCGTTCTCGTAGAGCCAGCCGGTGTAGTGCATGACGCAGATCTGGCCGGGCTTCGGCGAGGCGCCGGTGCCGACCTTAGCGTCGATGATCTGGAGGCCTGAGGACGTGGTCATGGGCTTTCCTGCGGTTTGGGCCGCTGCCGTGGTGATGGCAGCGGCCGTGGAGATCGCCGCCGCGGCGGCAGCGAATGCAGTCCTGATGATGGTGCGTCGCGACGATCGCATCGAGATATCCTTCTCTTGATTGATGATGGCCGGTCAGTAGCCGAGCGCACAACCGTCCTTGCGCGGGTCCGAGCCGCCGGTCAGCGTGCCCTTGTCCCAGTCGATCCAGATCGCCTGGCCGCCGCCGAGCGGCGGCACCACGCTGGTGGTCTTGTGGCCGATCTTCTTCAATCCCTCGACGATCTCCGCCGGCACGCTGTCCTCGAGCTGATAGACGCCCTCGTAATGCAGGCCGCGCGGCATGTCGATCGCCTCCTGAACGTCGCAGCCATAGTCGAGGATGTTGGTCAAAACATGGGTCTGGCCGACCGGCTGATACTGCCCGCCCATCACGCCGAACGGCATCACCGCGCGGCCGTTCTTCGTCGCAAGCGACGGGATGATAGTGTGCAGCGGACGCTTGCCTGGCGCGATGCAATTGGGATGGCCGGGCTGGATGCGGAAGCCGCCGGCACGGTTTTGCAGCAGGATGCCGGTCTTGTCGGAGACGATCGCCGAACCAAAGGAATGCGCGATCGAATTGATGAACGAACACACGTTGCGGTCCTTGTCGACCACCGTGATGTAGACGGTCGACGGATTCATCGGCGGCGCGACGTTGGGCAGATCGAGCAGCCGGTCCATCCGGATGTTCTTGATGTGCTCGTCGGCGAACTCCCTGGAGAGAATGCCGGCGACGTCGACATGCACGTGCTGGGGATCGGCGATATGCTGCTCGCGCATCATGTAGGCGATGCGCGCGGCCTCCGCCTCGAGATGGAAGCGTTCGACGCTGAGCGGCTTGAATTTCGTCAGGTCGAAGCGCGAAAGGATGTTCAGCATCACCAGCATGGTGATGCCCGGGCCATTCGGCGGACACTGCCAGACGTCGTAACCCTTGTACATCGTGCCGATCGGCGAGGTCGTCTCGGTCGCGTGCGCGGCGAAATCCTCCAGCGTATGCAGACCGCCGATTCTGCGCAGCGTGTCGACCATGTCGGCGGCGATCTCGCCGCTATAGAAGGCATCGCGGCCCTTTTGCGCGATCGCGCGCAGCGTCTTGCCGAGTTCGGGCTGACGGATCACGTCGCCGGCCACCGCGGGCTTGCCGTGCGGCAATAGGTAGCGCTCGGTATTGGTGCCGTTCTTCAGCTTCTCGAAGCCGTTCTTCCAGTCGAAGGCGATACGCGGGGCGACGACATATCCCTCCTCGGCGGCCTTGATCGCCGGCTGCAGCAGCCGGTCGAAGCCGAACTTGCCGTGATCCCGCAGGATCACGTCCCAGGCATCGACCGCGCCGGGAATGCTGACCGCATGTGCCGAGGTCAACGGCACCGAATGGATCTTGCGCTCGAGATACCAGTCGACGTTCGCCGCCATCGGTGCGCGGCCGGACCCGTTATAGGCAACGATCTTGCCCTCGCCCCTCGGCTGGACCAGCGCGAAGCAATCGCCACCGATACCGGTCGATTGCGGCTCGATGACGCCGAGCAATGCACAGGCGGCAACCGCCGCATCTGCCGCCGTGCCGCCCTCGCGCATGACCTCGATGGCCGCGAGCGCCGCTTCCGGATGCGAGGTCGCCACCATCGCGTTCTGGGCATGAACCGTGGATCGGCCGGCGAAATGGAAATTCCTCATAACGGGGAGCTCGCTTGATCGTGATCTTCTGATGCCGCCGCGGCGGAGGCGGAGTACATGACACATTCGTCCCCGGCAGGGCAATGCCTGGCATGCCAGAGGAATGATCACGATAACGCATGGCTTTGCGGGGTTTCACTGGCCTGACCAGCCTGATAAACCCCCGCAATGCCCCTCAAGGTCGCCGCCTTCTACCAGTTCGCTGCGCTGCCCGATTTCCGCGTGCTGCGCGAGCCCCTGCGCGCACTCTGCGCCGGCCTCGGTCTCAAGGGCAGCGTGCTGCTGGCGCACGAGGGCATCAATGGGACCATTGCGGGCGCCGCCGAGGGCATCGATGCGCTGGTCGCAGAGCTGCAGCGCGGACCGTTGTTCGGTGGCCGCCTCGACGATCTCGAGCTGAAATTTTCGGACGCCGCGCAGATGCCGTTCCAGCGGCTGAAAGTGCGGCTGAAGAAGGAGATCGTCACGCTTGGCGACACCACGGTCGACCCGACGCGGCGCGTCGGCACCTATGTCGATGCCGCCGAGTGGAACGCGCTGATCGCCTCCCCCGACATGCTGCTCCTCGACACCCGCAACGCCTTCGAGGTCGCGATGGGCACCTTCGAGGGCGCGGTGAATCCCAAGATCGCGAGCTTTGGACAGTTCAAGGATTTTGCGGCACGTCACCTCGATCCCGCCAAGCACCGCAGGATCGCGATGTTCTGCACCGGCGGAATCCGCTGCGAGAAGGCGAGCGCCTATCTGCTCGCGCACGGCTTTGCCGAGGTCTATCACCTCAAGGGGGGAATTCTGAAATATCTCGAGGCGATGCCGGAGCAGCAAAGCCGCTGGCGCGGCGAATGCTTCGTGTTCGACGCACGTGTCGCGCTTGGTCACGGCTTGCGCGAGCGCGGATCCGAAGGCACGCCCCATGAATGACGCCACGAAACTCGGCGAACGGATCGATGCACTGGAGGTGCGGCTGACCTACCAGGATGAGACGATCGAAACGCTGAACCAGACCATTACCGCACAGTGGAAGCAGATCGACGCGCTGACGCGCCAGATCTCCGAGCTGCGCGACCGGCTGCAGGAAGCGGAGCGCCATACGCCGGGCCCAGCCAACGAGCGCCCGCCGCACTACTGACCGGTGTCGCTTCGACACCGCGGCAGCGGCCGAGCTACATGCTGCTCACCTTGCGTATCGACTTCGTGCCACTGAAGAACAGGCTCGACAACCGCTGCACCACGGCGGTCGCACGGCTGCCTTCGAGGCCCGGGCGCACGCAGAGCAAGCGCTTGTGAGGCGGCAGCTCCGGCAGATAGTAATCCTTCGCCGAAACGAGGAACGGCGGGATCATTCGCTCCGAACACGCCGTCAAGCCGTATCCGGCCCGCGCAGCCTCGAGCCGCAACTGATGGTTCGGGCTCCTGAAGACGATCTTGTACGAAATGTTGTGCTTGGTGAGCGTACGGATCATCCAGTCGTCGCCCGGCCAGGCCAGGATCGGGATCGGCGCGCCCGGACGCAGAACGAAGTCCCGCGACCGCACCCACATCGAGCGCTCTTCGGCCTCATTGGCGATGGTGACTTCGTCTTCCGCCTCAAGCAACGGATTGCCATAGACGAGTGCAATATCGATGTAGCCGTCGATCAGTCCTCTGATGATAGCCGACGACATGTCGGCATGAACCAGCATATCAGCGAGCGCGTCGACTGGCTGCAGTTTGAGGAATTCTTCGGCGAGTAGCGTGCTGATCCCGAGCCGCAGCGGTTGCGGACCTTCGTTGTTGCCGCCCAGCCGCAACAGTTGATCGTTCGCTTCGAGGATACGCCTCGCCTGTTGCACGGCGACTTTGCCGAGTTCGGTGGTCGTCGTGCCGTTCGCCGTCCTGACGAAAAGCGCACCGCCGACCAGATTCTGCAAGCGCTTCACCTGCGAGCTTATCGCCGGCTGACTGAGGCCAAGACGCTCGCCAGCCTTCGACAAGCTTCCGGTTTCGGCAATGGCAACAACGGTGCGAATAATCTCAGTAGGAATATTCAAATACTGACGTGGTCTGTGCATCGCGAGCCCTCCAATCCTAGCACGGGACGCAAAAAACGATCTCCACATTATGTGATCGAGCTATGCTAACATTTGGTTGCAGATCGCATTCGTTTCAATTTGCAGCAATGTGCGCTCATATGCATCGTTACGTGCATTGCCGCCCGTCGCCATGGTATCGAATGACCGAACGGGCGATGGCATACCGGATCTCCCCCGCATTTCTCCGGATCAAGCATCAAAGTTTTTGATTTCCTCATAAAGCAGAAAGCATCCCATAAAGGCCGGTGCGGCTATTTGCGCCGATAGCTGGCACCGATTCGTGAAAGTGTTCTCATAGTTTTCCTTAATCAACGCCTCGCCACGATGCGGAACCGTATTGCGTGTCGAGGTGTCCATGACCAGGTTTTTCCGCTGCCGAAGTGGCGCATCAGCCGTCGAATTTGCGCTGATGTTGCCGCTATTTCTCGCCTTCATATTCGGCATCGTCGTGTTCGGCTCGTATCTCGCAATGGTGCACGGCGTGCAGCAGCTCGCCGCCGAAGCAGCACGCTCGTCGGTGGCCGGAATGACCGACAGCGAACGCAGCAGCCTGGCGGCCAGATACATCGCCGCCAATGCTTCAACATATCCGTTGCTGGTCCCCAACAATCTCACCGTCAGCGCTGCGCCATCGCCATCGAACGCAAATGTCTACGTCGTGACCGTCAACTACAACGCGTCTGGCAATTTCATCTACAGCCTGCCGTTCGTCCCTGCTCCTTCTGCAACGATCATCCGCTCGGCCGCGATCCAGTACGGAGGATTCTAGATGGTCGCAATCCCGACCCTGCTGCGACGCTTCCGCGCTGATCATCGAGGCAATTTTGCCATCATGAGCGCGGCTCTCATGACCCTCGTCGTCGGCTGCGCGGGACTGGCTGTCGATCTCGGCACAATCTTCGCGGACCGGCGCAAGACGCAGTCCACTGCGGACCTTGCCGCGATCACTGCCGCCGCCAACCTCAACAATGCGGTCAACGCCGCCACCGCAACCGTGACCCAGAATAACTATCCAGCCAGCGCGCTCGTCAGCGTGCAGCTCGGCACCTACACGGCAAATAGCGCGATCGCGCCGCAGTCCCGGTTCGTGACACCTGCAGTCGGCACCGCCAACGCCGCACGAGTCACTCTGAACACGCAGACGCCGCTCTATTTCGCACGCTATCTGACCGGCGCGAACAGCTACAGCATCCGCACGTCTGCTACAGCGAGTTCGACCGCCATGGCCTCCTTCGCGATAGGTTCACGGCTGCTCTCGCTCAATGGCGGCGTGATCAACGCCATGCTCGGGAGCATGCTCGGCACGACGCTATCCCTCTCGGTGATGGACTATAATGCCCTGCTCAGTGCGAAGATCGACGCGCTGGACTTCCTGTCGGCACTGGCGACGCGGATCAATATGACCGGCGTCACCTACAACACGCTGCTGAGCAGCAACATCAAGCTTCCTGACATCATCGCTGCCGCGCTGGCGGCGCAACAGGCCACCAACGGCGCGAACTCCGCGACGACCGCGCTGTCGACGGTTTCCCAGGCCGTGAGTAGCCTCACGACCAAGATCACGACCGGCTCTTTGATCGACCTTGGGCCCTTCGCCAACCTTACGGTGGGGCAGAAGCCGAAGCTCAGCGCCACCGTTTCGCTCTTCGACCTGTTGTCCACGGTCGCGCAGCTCGCGAACGGCACGAACCAGATCTCGACGGGGATCGACCTCACCCTGCCCGGCCTTGCCAAAGTCACCGTGCTCGCAACCGTCGGCGAGCGACCGGTCGGATCGAGCTGGGTGGCACTCGGCAGCCAGGGCGCGAGCGTCCATACGGCACAGACCAGGCTCCTGGCGACGGTCCAGGTGCTCGGCAGCGGCAGCGTCCCGGCCATCAACCTGCCGGTTTATGTCGAGGTCGCCTCGGGCACTGCGACGCTCAACGCAGTGTCCTGCGGCTATCCGAACATCAACACCTCGCAGGTCACGCTCGGCGCCGCGCCGGGAATCGTCAATGCATGGATCGGCGGCGTCACCACCGCTGATATGACGAACTTCACCACCACGCCGAGCCCGCCCCCGGCAACGCTGGTCACCGTCCTCGGCGTCACGGTCACGGGCCGGGCCAACGCCCATATGGGCAACACCACGCCGACGAGCGTGAACTTCAGCTACAGCGACATTCAGTCGTTGAACATGAAGACGGTGACGACGACCAACTTCACCTCGTCGCTAACGTCGAGCCTGCTGGGCAACCTGGCGCTGAACGTCAATGTCGGCCCGCTCGCCCTGCCCATCCCGGGGCTTGGCGCGACGGTTGCCAGCATCCTGAACGCCGTGACCTCTCCGGTCGATCAGGTGCTGGCATCCCTGCTCGCAACGCTCGGCGTGAGCATCGGCCAGGCCGATCTGTGGGTCATGGGTATTCGTTGCGATGGTGCGGTGCTGGTCAACTAGGGGACGTCCGCGGCGCCCCGAGCAAGGCCGGGTTAGGCGCTGACAAGACACGAGGCCCCGATGTAGGCAGGCGCGCAGCATCACGTCGGCAGTGTCGCCAGAACGGCGAGCGCTGCCACGGCAGCGGCTCAGGAGGCGAGCGCCGTTGTCCGCGCCTTCTCCAATCTAGCCATCCCGGTCGCTATCATGCCGCGACGGCGCAGGCTGCGTCGCGCTGACCGGATCGGATGCCGGAAAGGTGTCCTCAAGGCCGGCCTGCAACCGGATATGTGCCTCGCGGTCGGCCGCCTCCGCCTTGCGCGGATCCTCTGCGAGCTTGTCATGCGCCGCAGGATTGAATTTATCGGCCATGTGGTCCTCCGTTACCCAAGTCAACGCACCCGCTTGAATGCGGGTTCCAGATCCGACTTGGCCCACAGCGGCGCACCGTGTATCAGGGCTGCAACTTTCTTTCGTGCTCAGGAACTTTCGCGTGCCCCAGGATTCCGCGACGAAACCGCTTATCGAGGTCTTGTCGGGCCGCCGCCAGAACAGGCCACCGCTCTGGATGATGCGCCAAGCCGGCCGCTATCTGCCGGAATACCGTGCGTTGCGCGCGAAAGCGGCCAGCTTTCTCGATCTCTGCTTCACTCCGGACTATGCGACCGAAGTGACGCTACAGCCGATCCGCCGGTTCGGCTTCGACGCCGCGATCATCTTTTCCGACATCCTGGTGATGCCTCACGCGCTCGGCCGCTCGGTACGCTTCGAGGCCGGCGAAGGTCCCCGGCTCGACCCGCTGGCGACACCCGAGCAGATCGCGACGCTCGCCACGGAAGCGGACTTCAGCATGCTCGAGCCGGTCTATGAAACGCTGCGCCGCGTCCGCAGCCAGCTTGCACCGGAGATCACGCTGATCGGCTTTTGCGGCGCTCCCTGGACGGTCGCCACCTACATGGTGGCCGGACAGGGCACGCCGGACCAGGCGCCGGCGCGCATGCTGGCCTATCGTCATCCGGACGCGTTCGCGGAGATCATCGACGTACTGGTGGAGAACTCGATCCAGTATCTGGTCGGGCAGCTCAAAGCCGGCGCCGACTGCTTGCAGATCTTCGACACCTGGGCCGGCGTGCTGCCGCCGCGCGAGTTCGCGCGCTGGTCGATCGAGCCGGCCAGGCGCATCGTCGCGGGTGTACGCAGGCAGGTCCCGAACGCCCGGATCATCGGCTTTCCGCGCGGCGCCAGCGGCATGCTGCCGGCCTATGCCGAGCAAACCGGCGTCGATGCCGTGTCGATCGATTGGACTGCCGAGCCCTCAATGATCCGCGACCGCGTGCAGTCGCGCGTCGCCGTGCAGGGCAATCTCGATCCGCTGGCACTGATCACCGGCGGCGCAGCGCTCGACCGCGCGGTGGACGACGTCCTCGAGAATTTCGGCAACGGGCGGCTGATCTTCAATCTCGGCCACGGCATCCTGCCGGAGACGCCGATCGCCCATGTCGAGCAGATGGTCAAACGGGTGCGGGCGTATAAAGGGTGAAGTGTGTAGCCCGGATGGAGCGCAGCGAAATCCGGGGACCCTTCAGCCGCGCAGAAATACCCGGATTTCGCTTCGCTCCATCCAGGCTACATCGCCGACCTCGCATCCTCCAGGATCATGTCCGAGGCCTTTTCCGCGATCATGATCGTCGGCGCATTGGTGTTGCCCGACATCAAGTCCGGCATGATCGACGCATCGACCACGCGCAGGCCGTCGATGCCGTGCACCTTGAGCCGCTGGTCGACGACCGCGAGCGGGTCATTGCCCATCCGGCAGGTCGACGTCGGATGATAGACCGTGCTGCCGGTGCTGCGGCAGAACGCGAGCAGATCTTCATCGCTGACGACCTTCGACCCCGGATAGACCTCCTCCGCGCAATAATCCTTCAGCGCCGGCGCCGCCAGGATCTTGCGGAGGATGCGAATGCCGTCGATGAACGCGCGCCGATCGGTCTCGGTCGCGAGATAGTTGATGCGGATCTCCGGCGGCACGCTGGGGTCGGCACTCTTGATCCGCAGCGTGCCGCGACTCTCGGGCCGAAGCTGGCAGACCGATGCGCTGAAGCCTGAAAATGGATGGAGATTCTCACCCATCTTGTCGGTCGAGAACGGGATGAAGTGGATCTGGATATCCGGCGTCGCCAGGCGCGGACTGGTCTTGAAGAACGCGCCCGAAGTGCCGGCCGCGATGGTCAGCGGCCCGCGGCGCAAGGCGGCATAATGCGCACCGGCCCAGATCCGCCGCAGCGGATGGTTGACGACGTCATTGAGCGTCACCCGCTGCAGACATCGCGTCACGATGCGAACTTGCAGATGATCCTGAAGGTCGTTGCCGACACCGGGCGAGTCCAGCACCAAATCGATGCCGTGCTGCTTCAGCAGATCGGCGGGGCCAACTCCGGAGAGCTGCAGCAATTGCGGCGAATTATACGCCCCGCTCGACACCAGGACTTCCTTGCGCGCCTTTGCTATCCGCAACTGTCCGTTCTGCTTGTACGCCACCCCGCCGGCGCGGCGACCCTCGAACAGGATGCGCTGCGCCAGCGCCGAGGTCTCGACGCGCAGATTGCCGCGCGCCAGCGCCGGACGCAGATAGGACCGCGCGGTGCTGGCGCGCCGGCCGCGCCGCGTCGTGGTCTGGAAAAAGCCGGCGCCCTCCTGGGTGGCGCCGTTGAAATCCGGATTGGTGGGAATGCCGGCTTCGGCCGCGGCGAGAACGAAGGCCTCCGACAACGGATCGTGATGCCGCCAGTCCGACACCGGCAGCGGCCCGCCCTTGCCGTGATATTTGTCGGATCCGCGCTGCTGATCTTCGGCCCGCTTGAAATACGGCAGGACGTCGTCATAACCCCAGCCGGCATTGCCGCGCTGGCGCCAGCGGTCGTAGTCCTCGTGCTGGCCGCGCACATAGAGCAGGCCGTTGATCGAGCTGGAGCCGCCCAGCACCTTGCCGCGCGGCTGGAACACCTGGCGACCGTTCAACCCCGGCTCCGGTTCGGTCTGGTACATCCAGTTGACGGATTTTTCCTTGAACAGCTTGCCGTAACCGAGCGGGACGTGGATCCAGATATTGCTATCTTTCGGTCCGGCTTCGAGCAGCAGTACGGAATGCTTGCCGTCGGCGCTCAGTCGGTTGGCGAGCACGCAGCCGGCCGAGCCGGCTCCGACGATCACATAATCGAACTCGGCAGCGTCGTTCGGCGACGCTCCATTGTTGTTGTTCATTCGTTTCCCCCGGCCATACGGCGCGTCCGGCACCCGCGGGTCTCGCCACGCGTCGTGGCCGGCCCGAGAAGACGTAGCGAGCGTGGCAGGTACGGTCAAGAAAGATGGAGCGTCGACGCTGAGAGGTAATACAGGAGGTCGGCGCAGCAGGTCCCGCGTTGCTCAGCCCTCGGCTTTGCGCCGCCGTGTGGCTGCCGGGGCCGGGCCGCGCCGCGCGGGCTTTTGTGCCGCTTGACCGGACCTCGACGATGGCGACGGCAGGCCGTATTTCGCCGACACCTGTTCCAGCGAAGCCTCCTCATCCGGAACATGAAGGCTCGAAAGAAAATCCGCGCCGGCCCGCATCACGTGCTCAGTCGCCAGCGTGGCCGCGGCGCGCTCGTCGCCGGCGATGATGGCACGAAGGATGGCGGCATGCTCGTCCCAGGTGCGGGCCTGGCGCACCGGGTCGGTCGGCGAGAACAGCATCGCGGTGCGCTCGCGCAGCCGCTTCAGCAGGTCCGCAAGCACGCGATTGCGCCCGGCTTCCGCCAGTTCGTGGTGGAACTGCTGATTGAGGTCGGACAGCAAATTGTAGCGCCGCGCCGCAACCGCTTCGTTGCCCTGCTTCAACACCGCCGCAATGCGCTTGATGATACTTTCCTCGCGGCGGCGCGCCGCGAGGCGGGCATTCTGTCCCTCGAGCAACGCGCGAACCTCAATGGTTTCCCGCGCCTCTTCGTCGGTCATCGTCACGACGGATGCACCGCGCCGCGCCGTCACCTCGACCAGCCCTTCCGACTCAAGCACGCGGATCGCTTCGCGCACCGGATTGCGGGAGACGCCGAGTTCATCGGCGAGGCGCCCCTCGACCAGCCGCTCGCCCGGCTTCAGCCGCCCGCTCAGGATTGCCTGGCGCAGTTCTTCGATGACCCGGCCGTGGAGGGAGAGGTAATCGTCGCCGAGACGTTTGGGGTTTCCGAGCCTGCCTGCCATGAAGTGACCTGTCCGGCCGCACTCCACTCATTGCCTGGACCGTCGCACAACGAGGTCCTGCGAGCTGCCAGTCTCCCGGCCGACGGCGACATCAGCGTATTTAGACTGCCGGCCGCAAGCCATCAAGCCGCAGTCAATCGCCGTCAACAGCTACACGGCCAACCGGTTGTAGCGCCGGTCTGGGCGTCCAGGACACGCTCACGCTGCCCGTTAGAAAAGTCTGGCACGCCATCCGATAGCCGGCGGCGAACTGCTCCTCCGTGAGGTGCTTTCGCTCCTTTGGCTTGATCGCGTCGGTGTTCTCGATGCCCTTCTCGATCCGGCATTTGCAGGTGCCGCAGAGGCCGCCGCCGCACTTGAAGGGAATGCCGCCCTGCTCACGTAGCGAGACGCGCAGCAGATTGCTGTTCTCCGGCGCGGTCACGGTTTTTCCGCCGTTGGTGAGGAACGTGACTTTGATCATCGTGGCATCGGCTCAGCGCTTGCGCAGCTTGGTATCCATGTGCCCGAACGAGACGAGGTGCTCGAGCTCATGCAGCGCCCGCTCCGGCGTTTCGAACTTTTCGAGAAACTTCGAAGGCACCTCGTTCACGATCGGCGGTGACCACGCTTCGTCGACGACCTTGACCTTGGTCTCCTTGACCAGCTCCGCGATCACGAAGGTCGCCTTCCTGACGCCGTAGAACAGATAATCGTAGGCGGCGAGCGGCCGCAGGCCCTCGGCGATCTCGGTGTGGAATTGTCCCGGCTTGCTCGTCAGTATCACATACATCGGTCACGGCCTCCCTGCCGCGGTGACGGTCGGCGGGACAACATCCGCCAGCGGCGTCGCCTCCTGCGACAATTCAATGTCGTGCGTCAGCCAGAGCTGGCAGGCCAGCCGATATCCCTGCTCAATCCTGGCGCCGAGGCGCTTCTTTTCTTTCCAGTTCGGCTCCGGCAAATGCTCGCCGCCCTTGATGATCAGCGACGCACATTTCCCGCACTTCCCCATCCCGCAACCGTAGAGAAAGTTGGGATAGGGAAACTGGCGGATGCCGGCGCGCACCACGAGATTGGTGTTCTCCTTGATCTCGCCGACGAAGGTTTCGCCGTTGCGGTGAAAGACCACGCTGGGCATCGCGCCGCTCTCCATTTCGCCGTGGATCAAGCCTGCAGCAGGACGCGTTGGTCGGCGGGGACGCCGCTGGCCAGATCGAGCTCCGACAGCGGAATGTCGCTGGCGACGTAGTCGTGGTACAGCGCGGTCGTGTAAAGCAGCCGCATCTGCGCGCCGATCTCGCAGATCTTGAGGCAGCGCTGTTGCAGCTCCACCGTATTGGCGTGCTCGAGCACGATCTGGTAGCCGCGCTCGCCGTGGATTTCGTCCGACACGATGTGGAGATCGAAGAACTCGACTTCCTCGTCGGTGAACTTGTACTTCTCGCGCAGCGTCGGCGTCTGCTTGCGGTAGATCGACGGCACCTGCGATTCCAGGCCGACCACGAGGCCGGCCACCGCGACGATCGGGTCCTCGCGCATCGCGACCGAGTAGCACCAGCTCTGCAGCCCGCGCGTGGTCGGCGTCATGTTATCGGGATCCTTGACCCGCGCCGCGGTCGTGCCGCAAGCTTCCGCGAAGCGGATCAGGAGATCGGTGTGACGGTCGCCGCCGATCTCCTCCTCATACATGTTGGCGAGCAGGAAGTCCTTGGCCTCCTGATACTGCTCGGGCATCCGCGCATAGATGTAGCCGAGGTAGTCGGCGAACGGCCCGACATAGTGGTAGTGGTTCTCGGCCCAGCGCGCGAGATGCGCGCGGCTCAGCTTGCCGGTAGCCCACGCCACGCTGAACGGAGCCTTGTTGGCGCTCTTCCCCTTGATGGCGTTTTCGAGGGCCGTTCGAAATTCCACATGATCCATAAGCTTCTGCATCATCGCGCTCCTGTGCCGTGACGAATGCCGCCCGGGCGCCGACTTCAACCGGAAACGACAAGTTCGGTATACTGTATACTAAATTGGATGCTGTCAACGTTGAAATCGACCGCTCGACGCGCCAGCCGGCTTTGGCCAAAAATGCGGCATTTCCGCCGTTTATCGATGCATTGTCGTGCGGTGGTGACGATCAGCGGTGAGGCCGTACCGGCATCTTCCGACGAAAAGCTTGCAATTTGATCTTGCCAACTTTGAATACAGTATACATCATGGCGAACATTCCTGAGGGGGAAACAAGGGCATGCAGCACGCTCCAATCGTTGCCGCGCATTGGGTTTATCTGCTCGGCGTCGCCACCATCGTCCTGACCATGATCTGGCGCGCCAACGTGGTTGTGCCATCGGTGCTCGCGACCTTCCTGGTCGCGCTGGCATGGACCCACAGTCCGGTCGCTGCGCTCGCCAGCGTCTTCAACGCGAGCTTCACCGCCGCGAAAGAGCTCTTCAACATCTTCCTGGTGATTGCACTGATGACCGCGCTGCTCAATGCGCTGAAGGTGCTGCGCTCCGACATCCGCATGGTCGAGCCGTTCCGCGCCGTGATGAAGACGGGACACGCCGCCTATTTCGTGCTCGCCGCCATCACCTACGTGATCTCGCTGTTCTTCTGGCCGACGCCCGCAGTGCCGCTGGTCTCCGCCGTGCTGCTGCCGGCGGCGATTGCGGCCGGGCTGCCGCCGCTCGGCGGCGCGATCGCGATTGCGATCGCCGGACAGGGCATGGCGCTGTCATCGGACTACGTGATCGGCGTCGCCCCCGGGATCAGCGCCAAGGCGGCAGGCGCTGCGGTCAGCGCCGCAACGGTGGCGGACCGGGCGCTCGTGCTCTCGTTGATTACCGGTGGCATCGCGCTGACGCTCGCCTATCTGTCGATCCGCAAATCGATCACCAAGGCGGACGACCAACTGCTGGAGCGTTGGCAATCCCAGTCCAACAATGGCGAGCTGGCGCGCCTGGAGCAGGAGGGCACGTTCGACAAGGCCGAGATCGCGCGCGCCACCGCCGAAGGCCAGCGGCCGTTCGCAACCCAGGCTCAGATCGACAAGGAGCTCGCCCAGGTGCCGTCCCGCCGCGAAGGCTGGTCGAAGTTCTTTGCCATCGCGACCCCGCTCGCCTTCCTTTGCGTCATCGCGGTGATGGTGCTGGCCAAGCTCGGCATCGGCCACGACCTCAAGGGCGGCGATGCCGCCGCGCTGGTCGGCGGCGTTGCCGCCCTGCTGATGATCTGTGCATCCTCCGTCACTGGCGATCTGCGCACCTTCCTCGACACCAGCGCCGATCACATCACCGAAGGCTTTGTGTTCGCGTTCAAGGCGATGGGCTCCGTGCTGCCGATCGCGGGCTTCTTCTTTCTCGGCGCAGAACCCGGCCTGTCCTCGCCGATCCTTGGCGTGCCTGCCGCGCAGGCGCCCAGCCTATTGTTCGAACTGATCCAGACGGCGCAGGCCTGGATACCCGGCAATCAACTGTTCGTGGCCTTTGGCGTTCTGATCGCCGGCATGATCACCGGCATCGACGGCTCCGGCTTCGCCGGCTTGCCGCTGACCGGCTCGCTCTCGGGCGCGCTGGCGCCGTCGGTCGGACTGGAGCCCGCGACGCTTGCCGCAGTCGGCCAGATGGGCGCGGTATGGACCGGCGGCGGCACACTGGTGGCGTGGTCATCACTGATCGCGGTGGCCGGCTTCGCCCGCGTGCCGGTCTTCCGGATCGTGCGAACGGCAATGATCCCGGTGCTGGTCGGGCTCGCAATGTCGACCATCTGCGCGGTTCTGATCTGGCATTGAATGAGGATCTCATGACGATGACTGAGACGGCAGCACGCGAAGCACGCATGCCCGCGGCGAGTCCCGCGGATATCGAGGAATATCCGAACTTGATCGGCGGCGAGCGCGTCCGCAGCGCTTCGGGGCGGCTGTTCGCGAACCTCAATCCAGCCGACAATGCCGACCTTGTCGGACGCTTTCAGGCCTCGACAGCCGCCGAGGCTCAGGCGGCCGTCGACGCCGCATCCGCCGCGTTCGCGGGCTGGAGGAAGACGCCCGTCTCCAAACGCGCGGCGATCCTGAACCACGCGGCGGATCAGCTCGAGGCTCGTGCCGATCAGATCGCGCGCGAAATGACGCGGGAAATGGGCAAGTCGCTCGGCCTCGCCCGCGACGAGGTGCTGCGCTCGGCGCAAACCCTTCGGTTCTACGCGGTCGAGGGCCAATCGCTGACCGGCGAGGTGTTCCCGAACGACGATGCCGACATGACGGTCTACACGCTGCGCGAGCCGCTCGGCGTGGTGTCGGTGATCACGCCCTGGAATTTTCCGATCTCTATACCGGCGCGCAAGATCGCGCCGGCGCTGGTCACCGGCAACACCGTGATATTCAAGCCGTCATCCGACGCGCCGCTCAGCGGCTATCGCCTCGCCGAAGCGCTGATCGCCGCCGGGCTGCCGAAAGGCGTGCTCAACTTCATCACCGGCAAGGCCAGTGAGATCGGCGCCGCCGTCACCGAGCCGGCGGTCATCCGTGCCATCTCCTTCACCGGATCAACCGCAGCCGGCGAGCATATCTGCCGGTCGGTCAGCTTCACCACCCGCACGCAGATGGAGCTCGGCGGCAAGAACCCGCTGATTGTGATGGACGATGCCGATCTCGATCAGGCGGTCGACTTGACGATCAAGGGCGGCTTCTCGCTCGCGGGCCAGGCCTGCACCGGCACCAGCCGGGTGCTGGTCATGAAGCAAGTGCGGGGCGAGTTCACCGCCCGTCTGCTCGCAAAGGTCAAGGCGATGAAGATCGGCAGCGGCCTTGCGAGCGGCATGGACATGGGACCGTTGGCGACAGCCAAGCAGCTCGAAACCGTGCTGCGCTATGTCGCGATCGGGAAGAACGAGGCGACGCACCTCCACGGCGGCGACCGGCTCACCGGCGCCGGCTACGACGGCGGCTATTACGTATCGCCCGCGATCTTCACCGACGTGACCCAGGAGATGACGATCGCGCGCGAGGAGATCTTCGGCCCTGTGATCGCGATCATCGAGGTCGACAGCTATGCCGACGCCATCGCCAAGGCCAACGCCAGCGAATACGGCCTGTCGGCTGCGATCGTGACACGCAATCCGCGCGTCATGCACGACTTCGCCAACGATATTCAGTCAGGGACGGTGAAGATCAACCGCACCACCACCGGCAATTTGATCAACGCGCCGTTCGGCGGCTTGAAGCGATCGAGCACTTCGACATTCCGCGAGTCCGGCCGCACCGGCCTCGAATTCTACACCCAGATCAAGACCGTCTACCGCGGCACCTAGGCCGCAACCGACGGCGTCACTCCATCCATGGAAAGAAGCGATGAGACAGTCGTTCAAACTTGAGCTTGCCGAAGCCCGCCACATGGTCGCCGCGGCGATCCGGAAATCCGCGGAGATCGGCGTCCTGGAAACGGTCTGCGTCACCGATGAGGGCGGCTATCCGTTGGCGCTGGAGCGGATGGATGGTGCACGGGTCACCGGTCCGCAGATCGCGTGGAACAAGGCGTTCACCGCGGCCGGGCACAAGCGCTCCACCCACCTCTTCAACCAACCGCCGAACGGCCCGGCCCTGCCCGGCAACGAAGCCTTCGGCATCCAGTGGAGCTTCGACGGCAAGTTCGCGGTGTTCGTCGGCGGATTTCCAATCGTCGTGGACGACGAGGTGGTCGGCGGCATCGGGCTGAGCGGCGGCAACGGCGAGCAGGACACCCAATGCGGCGTCGCGGCGCTGCAGGCCCTGCAGGAACTACTGCGCGGCCATCGCGTCCTGGTCGCAGCCGACATCAAGAAGTGATGTGTGCGGCCCGCAGTGGGATTCTGCAGCAGTTGCCGCACCTAGCAAGTGGGCTCGTCGGAGCTATTGCCGGTGGCGAAGACGTAACGGACCGGCCGCAGACCACCACAGCGACGGCATGGTCCTGCATCCCTGCCGCCGAATAGGCCGACGGGCTCGCCAAAGGAGAGGATGCCTTCGGCGTCAGCACGTCGCCTGACGTCGTGATCTCGCGCATTTGTATCGATTTGTTAGCAATGCCGCCGATTGGGAACCAAGGGGCGCCCATGCGGCTCGGTTCATTTCAAAAATTCATATTTTGTCAAAGGTTTGCAGCGAACTTTTAGGCTCGGCGCCGGGCCCAATCGCGCAGTATCGGCAATGCGTATGTACCTGAGTTCATATCTCGCGAAGATGCTCGCCGGCGACCTCTCCGCCTTCGGCGCGCCGGCGACAGATGACGCACTCGCGGGCCACATCCGGGCCGAGCAGGTCTCGCTCGTGCTCGGCTATTCGGCCGGCATCATGCTGGCCAACGCCTGCAACGCGCTGGTGCTCGCGGTCGCGCTGTGGCAATCGCCGGACTGGGCCTTTGCCCTCGTGTGGGCGATAGGGGTGAGCAGCGCGGCCCTTTTCTTCGGCCTGCAGGCGCGGGCCTCGCGACGCATCGCAAAGCCGCAATTCGTGTCACGCCGGACGATATACCGGCTCGTGCGCAATGCGCTGGCGCTGGGCGCCGCCTGGGGCATCGTCCCGGTCGCCTTCTTCGCGGATGCCTCAAGCGGCGCGCAGTTGGTCATCACCTGCCTGTGCGCCGGAATGCTGGCCGGCGGCGCCCTCGCCTTCTCCACCATTCCGATCGCGGCGATTGCATTCACCGCGCCGATCTTCCTCGGCACCGCGATCTGCCTCGGCCGGGAGGACGATTTCGTCTACCTCCTGGTTGCGGTCCTGGTCGTGGTCTACGGGCTTGTGCTGCTGCGCGGCGTCTTCGTCCATGCCTTCGAGTTCAGGCGGCGAATCATTGCGCAGCACGAAGCCGAGCGGACGGTGCGGCAGGATCTTCTGACGCATCTGCCAAACCGCGTCGCTTTCAACGAAACGCTGTCAGGCGCTCTCAATCGGCTGGCCCGGACCGGCGAGGAATTCGCCGTGCTGCTGCTCGATCTCGATCGCTTCAAGGAGGTGAACGACAGGTTCGGCCATCGCGCCGGCGATGAATTCCTGGTGCAGGTCGCGGCCAGGCTGCAGCGATGCACGCGCGCGGACGAACACGTCGCGCGCATCGGCGGCGACGAATTTGCGCTGATCATGTCGAACCCGACCAGGGTGGAAGATGCCCTCGCGCTCGCCGAGCGGTTCGTGTCGGCATTTGCCGATCCCTTCGTGATCGAAGGATACGAGATCACGAGCGCAATCAACATCGGCATCGTGCTGGCGCCACGGGACGGCAACACGTCCCACGACCTCCTCAAGCATGTCGACATCGCGCTCTATCGGGCGAAGAAATCAGGACCCGGCACCATCTGCTTCTTCGAGGCGGGCGACGACCAGTCGGCTCGCGACCGCAGGGCCCTGCAGCGGGACCTCGAACGCGCCATCGATGCCGACGAGCTGTTCCTTGTCTATCAACCGTTCCTCGATATCCGCAGCGGCCGCATCACCGGCTTCGAGGCGCTCCTGCGCTGGCAACATCCGGTGCGCGGCCTGATCCCTCCGACCGAATTCATTCCGATCGCCGAGGAGACCGGATTGATCCATCAGCTCGGCGAATGGGTGATCCGCCGCGCCTGTGCGACGCTGTCGCGTTGGCCGGACGATCTCAGGATCGCGGTGAACTTCTCCGCCGTCCAGTTCCAGAGTGTGAATGTTCTGCAGACGATCGTGCAGGCATTGACCGAGGCGAACGTGTCGCCGCACCGGCTCGAGATCGAAATCACCGAGTCGATGCTGATCTCGAAATATGGATCGGCACCGGCAATCTTGAACTCGCTGCTCGAGCTCGGACTGACCGTCGCGCTCGACGACTTTGGTACCGGATTCTCGTCGCTGACCTATTTGCGCAAGCTGCCGTTCAGTCGCATCAAGATCGATCAGTCCTTCATCCGCGACATGCTGACCCAGCCGGATTGCGGAGCGATCGTGAAATCGGTCATCGCGCTCGCGCAGGACCTGGAAATCGGCGTCGTGGCCGAAGGCGTCGAGACCGCGGACCAACTCGAATATCTACGTCAGACTAGCTGTCACGAGGTCCAAGGTTACCTGATCGGCCGGCCGATGTCGGCAAGCGAGATTTCCGCCGCACTCGATCGTCATCGCCAGCAGTCGATGCACGCCGCGTAGTCAGGCGACGGATCGCCTCAGATAACGTCCGCCCGCCGCAATGTGTCCACCGTGATGGTGCCGCGAGCCCTCGACACGCAGACGCAGATCTTGCGACCCTCCCGACGCTCGCGGTCGCTGAAGAAGACATCGCGATGGTCGATCTCGCCGTCGACATCGATCACGTCAATCGCACAGACGCCACACTCGCCGCGGCGGCAGTCGCTCATCACCTCGTGGCCGGCGTCGTTGAGCACATCAAGCATCGTACGGTCATGCGGGATCACGACCTCGACGCCCTCCTGCTTGAGCCGTACGCGGAATGCTTCGGTCGGCAACAGCCCGCTTGACCCGAACGTCTCATAGCGCAGGTCGGCGATCGGCCGGCCTGCCGCCTCCCAGGCGTGCCGTGCCGCATCCAACATCCGCATCGGACCGCAGAACAACGTCATCGCATCCTGCGGCAGCGCCGCGAATACCGTGCCGAGATCGAGCCGGTGGCCTTCGTCGCCGGCGTAGACGGTCAGGCGACGGCCGAGCAGCGTTTCGAGCACGTTGAGATAGGCAGCATCATCGCGCGAGCGCACCGCATAGTGCAGCGTGATTTCGGCGCCGCGGCGCGCGAGCGCCTGCGTCGCGCCGACGATCGGTGTAATGCCGATGCCGCCGGCGACCAAGCAGACATGCCGTCGCGACCAGTCGAGTTGCAGCAGCGATATCGGCAGCGTGATATTGATGCGGGCCCCCGGCGCAAGCGACCACAGGTAACGCGACCCGCCGCGGGACTCTGGCGCGCGGCGCACCGCGATCCGGTAGCCTTGCGCATCCGCTTCCCCGACCAGCGAGTAGCAGCGCGTCTGTGGCCGTCCGTCGATCGTAACGCCGATCTGGATATGGCTGCCAACGGGATAGGATTCGACGGCGACGCAGTCGGGGCGCAGCAGGAATTCGCGAATGCCGGGCGTGAGGTCGCGCGTGGCGACGATGGTTGCGGGGGTCCAGCTCTCGATGTAGCGCATAAACTCTCCGCTCAGTCGGCCGCGGCCGATTTGATCAGCGCCAAGGCCGGCAGCAGCTCGAGATGGGTCCGGTTGCGCAGCGCCAGCCGCAGATTTCGCGCGGCGAGCCGCGCATGCTCACGCATGACCGCCTCCGCCCGTCCACCCTCCCGGTTCTCGATCGCGTCGACCACGACGCGATGATGATCCTGCGCGATCAGTAGTATCTGATGTGCCTCGGGCAAGGCCGATTGCGCCATCACGAAACCGCTGGGCGAGGCGAACGGCAGTGCCGAAGCACGATCGATCTGCCGGATCAGCGGCGGGCTGCGCGACAGCTCGGTGAGCAGCGCATGGAAACGCGCGTTTAGCGTGACGTAAGACGAGAACGCCTCGACTGAGACCGGATCCCGGCGCACCAGGCCATCGATCTCGTTCACGCATTCCTTCAACGGCTCGAGATCGCGCGCGGAGACGCCACGTTCAGCGGCAAACCGCGCGGCAAGACCCTCGAGCGTGCCGCGCAGCTCGATCGAGTCGAGAATGTCGCGCTCGGAGAATGCCTTGACCATGAAGCCGCCCGACGGAATCGCCTCCAGGAGGCCTTCCTCCTCCAGTCGCACCAGCGCCATCCGTACCGGAGTCCGCGAGACACCGGTGGTTTCGACCGCCTGCAATTCCGAAATGCGTTCGCCCGGACGGAGACCGCCGGAGAGAATCAGGTCGCGCAGCGCGAGCTGTGCCCGCACGGTCTGCGACACGGAGCGATCGGCCTCGCGTTCCGGCACTGCTTGCTCCTGAACTACTCGGCCGCCTGCAGATGTTGTGGCAGGTTTTCCTTCGCTACCATGCGGTCGATGATGCGTCGCGCCCACATCGCGCCGGCGTCGATGTTGAGGTTGTAGAACACGCGGTCCGGGTTCTCGTCCATCGCGCGCTGTTGTGCCTCAAGAATGATCTCGTCCTCGTGGAAGATGCCGGCGACGCCCTCGCGGATCTCCGTGGTCAGACGTTGCTCGGTGACGCGGTGATTGCGGACAAAGGCCCAGAAGTAGTGACAGGTCTTCTCCGTCTCCGGCGTGATCGTGTTGAGCACATAGCCGTTGACGCCCTGCGAGCGGTCGCCCCCGGGCGCACCCGACCCGGCCGGCGCGACGCCGACATCGATATTGACCGTGCACGGCGCCTCGAAGCGGATGATCTGCCAGCGGTCGACCGGACCCGGCTTCCGCAATTGCTTGGCCCAGAACGGCGGCGCCTCAATGTCCTTCATCCAGCGCGTCACCGTCACGGTCTTCTCACCATGGGTGACGTCGAAGGGAGCTTCGGCGACAGCGTCATTGCCGATGCTGGAGCCGTGCACAAAGGTCTCGTGCGTGAGATCCATGAGGTTGTCGACCACGAGGCGATAGTCGCACTTGACGTGAATAGTCTTGCCGTCACCTGCCCAAGCGGGATCGTCATTCCAGCGCATATCGGGCACCAGGGCGGGGTCAGCGAGCGCAGGATCGCCCATCCAAAGCCAGACGAAACGGTGGCGTTCAACCACCGGATAAGCGCGCACGCAGGCCGACGGATTGATCGTCTCCTGTGAAGGCATGAAGGTGCAGCGGCCCTGCGAATTGTACTTCAGGCCGTGATAGCCGCAGACCACGGTATCGCCGTCGAGCCGGCCCTTCGACAGCGGCACCAGGCGGTGCCAACAGGCATCCTCCAGCGCCACGACTCCGCCGTCGCCCTTCCGATACATCACGACGTGCTTGCCGCAGATCGTGCGCGGCAGCAGCGCCTGCTTGATCTCGGCATCCCAGCCGGCGGCGTACCAGGCGTTCATCGGGAAGGGTTTTGACATCAAGGCCTCCCTGGCGTTCTGAGTACTGTCTGTATACATTAATGGTATGGAATTAGCAAATAATGGGAAAAATCCGCCTGAATGGGCCCAATAATGTATACATAGCTAGACGATTTGCGAGATCGCCGAGGGATTTTGCGCTCTCGGAGCTGGCACGACATTGGCCGCCAGTACGGGCGACGCACGGCTGCGCCACAGCCGCCTGCCGAGAAGACTGCTATTCGATGGAGGGCGATTTACGAGTTCGACGGCGAGCGGCTGGAAGCCGACTGCGTGTCCTTGATGCTGACTACGACGGCGATGCGCTTGACGATGCCGCTGCGGTAGGCTTGCAGGAACCTGTCGTAGTGCTTGACCGAGATGCAGCCGTTGGAGTCGCCGTTCGGGCCAAGCATGTAACTGTGAACGAGCAGGCCGACGCGTCCGAACGTGTCGCTACCGTCGACCGGCGTCATCCGCAATGCGGGGACACCGTGGAACAGCTTTTCGCGTGGCTTCATCTCGTAGATGCCGGGCGGCGTCGCGCCGGCGTTGCGGGCGTTCACATGCGCAGGATCATCCAGCAGGTTGCCGAGGCCGGAATGCGCTTCGAACTTGGTGCCGTCGGGCATGTACACGACGCGACCGGTGATGTCGTAGACCGCCGTGGTGCTGTCATAACCGAGCGCGCTGAGGTTCGGGCTCGGACCGGACAGCAGCCCGTCATTCGGATCGAGCGAGGCCAGTTGCAGCTTTGCCGCGAGCTTCTGGAAGAACGTCCGGTTATCGGCCTGCTGCACGGGCGCAGGTGGCGGCAAGGATGGTGTATCGTTCCGGGCGATCTGGTTGGCTTCCGCCGGCCGGGATCGCGGCATCGGTATTGCCGCGACAGCCGAAGCGGGCGGGGGCAAGGCGACTGTCTCGGCCTCCTGGCTAGGCAGATCGATCTGCGTGTTACGCAACTGCTGGCCAGCCAGCGCGTCTTCGATCTGGTCGAACTCGGCTTTGAAGTCGCCGCGATCCGAGCGGATGCCGCGGCGCACCGGGTAATAGATCGATGCGGAGTTCAGCGTGGAGCGCGAGCCGAAGCGGTCGTCGAACGTCAGCGCGGCTGAGGTGTTGGCTAAAGCCGGTCCATGCAGCCAGGCGGTGGGATCAATACCAACCATCCACGCGGCCAGACCCGACGACAGGGCAAGCGCGCCCACGGCTAATGCCGTGCTGCCCACCACTGACACGCCGCGGCTCGACCTGCGCCCGGCAGCTTTCGTCGTTCGTTGACCCATCCATCCCCAAGTTCGGTGTTCTCGGGCCTGTTCCGGCCCATATGGGATTCACCGAAACCTCAGTCTATCAGGGAATTAGAGTAAGGCATAATCGAGACATAGAGCGCGAAGGCACGCTTTTTTAAGCTTCTCGGGGTGCAAAATAACCGAGAATCAGTGCCTCGGAGGGCCGAAGCGGCCGAAAATGCCCCGATTCGGGTCAATTCCTGGCAGTCACGCGATCTTTTCTTCCCGCAGGGTCAGGACCGGCACGGGCTTGCCGATGGCAAAGCCTTGAACGTAGTCGACCCCGATCTGACGCAACTCGTCCAGGATGGCGACGCTTTCGACGAACTCCGCGACCACCTGCTTCTGCATGATCTTCGCGGTCTTGGTGATCATCTCGACCATCGCGCGATCCACCTTGCTGCTCACGATCTCCTTCACGAACGAGCCGTCGATCTTGATGAAGTCGACCGGCAGGTGCTTCAGATAGGCGATCGATGACATCCCGGTGCCGAAATCGTCGAGCGAGAAACTGCAACCGATTTCCCGCAGCCGCGCAATGAACTTCCGCGCCTCGTCCAGATTGGAGATCGCGCTGGTCTCGGTGATCTCGAAGCACACCATCGTCGGTAGAACGTCGTACTGCATGAACAGCTCGGCGACGAACTCGACGAAATCGCTGTCGCCGATGGTCACGCCGGAAAGGTTGATGGCATAGCCGGCAATCTTGCGGTGGCTGTGCTTGCGCTCGGCGATGAGCTCGAAGGCGCGGCGCACCACCCAACGGTCGATCAGCGGCATCAGCCCGTAGCGCTCCGCGGCGGGCAGGAAGCTGCCGGGCGGCACCAGGCCACCATTCTCATCGCGCAAGCGCAACAGCAGCTCGCGCCGCTCCTGGCCCTTCAGTGTACCGGCAACGGGACGGATTTCCTGCTCGTACAAGCAGAAGCGATTTTCATCCAAGCCCTTGCGGATGCGGTTGACCCAGCTCATCTCGGTAACGCGCACCGTCAAGTCGGTGTCCGAGGGGCGGTGCTCCTGGACGCGGTTGCGCCCCTTGTCCTTGGCGAGGAAGCAGGCGACGTCGGCGAGCCGCAACGCGTCCTGCACGCCGGCGCAATCGTGCAGCCTGACCAGGCCGATGCTCGCGCTGATCCGGAAGCTCGAGCCCTCATGAACGAAGCTCGACTGCTCGATCACTGCCCTGATCCGCTCCGCAACGTCTGAGGCAACACCGCCGTCCTCGCGCAGCAGGATGCCGAACTCGTCGCCGCCGAGACGCGCCACCAGCCCGTCACCGCCAATCTCCGTCGTCAGTAGCCTCGCGATCTGCTTCAACAGCCGGTCACCCGCCATATGACCGCAGGTGTCGTTGATGATCTTGAACTGGTCGAGATCGATTAGCATCAAATCCGCACTTGCGGCTGAGGGCTCCGCCATCGATGTGTGGAGCTCGAACTCGAACTGACGCCGGTTGGCGAGGCAGGTAAGCGCATCATGTGACGCTGCCCACGCCAACTCCTCGACCAGGCGCCGCTCTGCCGTCATGTCATGAATGATCATGACGCGGCCGGCGGGGTGGCCTGCGTGCATGATCGGCGTTTCGACCACGGAGACCGGCACGCTGGACTGATCGGGTCGCAGCAGCAGCCGCTGCTGCGACGCGCTTTCGCCGCCGGCCTCGAGTGTCCGGAACGAGCCCTGCAGCGGCTGCTCGGCGATCCTGAACAGCGACGAGACCGGCCGGTCGGTCGCATCCTGCCCCACCGCGAGCAGCCGCTCCGCAGCGGGATTCATGTAGCCGATGCGGTCGTCAGGCGTCGTTACGATCACGGCGTCGCCGATCGACGCCAGTGTGAGCTGGGCGCGCTCCTTCTCGACGGCGAGCGCGGTCTCCGCCAGCCAGCGCCGCTGCAGCATCCGTCGCGTGTGGAACAGGACGATGCCGGCGAGGCAGGCGGCGATCAGGGCGTTGACGAGCAACAGCAGCCAGGACACCTGACGCGAGGCCCTGCCGAGATGATCCGAGAAATCGACGGCAAGCGCGCTTAGCGCCGCGTCGACCGCGCCGATCCGTTCCGCCCAATGCCTGATGGTCGCCGCCGACGGATCGTGCAATGCGCGGTCGTTCTCGGCCTCGTTGCGAATCTGGCTGAGCTGGTCGAGCAGCAGATCCGAATTCCGCCACGCCGTCACGGCACCGGCGACGTGATGCAGCCTGCGGAAATACTTGAACAGCCAAATCAGTCCGCCGATGTCGTCATCATGATTGCCTGCCCGGGCGAACGCGGCGCGCGCCGCAGCTTCGTTGTCACCAGGCGCTTCAAGCGCCAGCCGCGCGGTGCGATCGGCAAGCGGCACCGCGATCGCAGTGTCGAACTTCTGCAGATAGTCCGGCGTGCCGGTGCTGACATAGATCTGGAGATCGTGGATGGCGTCCTTCTGCCCCTTGGACCAGAGACTCTCGCCCGCCACATAGGCGCGCACCGCCGACATGACCTGGAGACTGCCGGCCGACAGGCTCGCCTGCAAAAACACGATCGCAATCAGCGGCCCAACCACCCGCCAGAGCGATCTGCTTCGAAACGAAAAAAACATACGAACGCCCGAAACAACAATTTGTCGGGCCGAACGTAGGAACCGCGACTTAACCTCACGTTGCAAAACGCAATGAGTTTGAAACGACTTGGTTGCAGCGTAATTCGCTCAAACTTTAGAGACCCGAACGCAGAGCGGAATCTGCGCGCCGCGCTCAGGGACGCAAGCTCGGCGTCGTGTTCGGCGCCGGTGCATGCTCCATTTCGGCCTCCTCTGGCAGCTTGTCGGCATGGACGGCAAGCGGCGTCCCAATCCAGAGCGGATCGTCGCGATGATCGCGCCGCGGATTGGTCGTGTTGGGATGGACCAGGATGCTCAGGCTACCGTGGTTCAGCATCAACCATGGCACCACTGTGGGAAACAGCTCGGCCGCAAACGCCACCTGATACATCGCCTGATCGTGCGGGCCGACCTTGACGTCGTGCCACCGCCCGAGCGTGACCAGGAAGCGTTCGCCGATCCAGTTGCGTAGCCGCTCCGCCTCGGCTCGACTGGACGCGGGGTCGTAGTAAACATGGGCGTGGTAGCTCGCGATCTCGCCAATGGCGCGTGGCGCATTTGTCATTTCGTCACCCTTCCTTCTGACTGAGGCCGGTCAGCAGGCTTTCGAACAGCTTGTGCGCATCCTTCCGCAGCTTCCTGGCGTCGTCTGCGTCCGGCAGCATGATCGCCACCTTGCAGATCATGGCATCAAGCAGCCGGGTCAAGAGGCCCATGTCGTCAAAGGCGATCTCGCCGTCGCGCTTCAGTGCATTCAGCGTGGCGCCGAGCAGCGCCATGGGGTGCGCCTCCTCGATCTCGCGATAGCGCTGATTGCCGAGAACGGCCGGAGCTTCCTGGATCACGATGCGCCCGTAGGCGGGCTCCAGGCAGACGTCCAGATAGGCGTCGATGCCGATCGTCAGGCGATCCCGGATTTTCCGTTGCGCCCTCGCGCGCTCTTGAATCGTAGCGGCCGCCTCGACCTGCATCGCAACGACGACGGCGTCGAACAGCGCCTTCTTGTCATCGAAGTGGTGATAAAACGCGCCTCTCGTGACCCGCGCCGCCCGCGAAATCGCCTCCATGCTCGCGGCCTGGTAGCCCTCTTGCGCAAAGATCTCGCGTCCCGCCGACAGCAATGCCTGTCGCGTGGCTTCAGTGTGTTCGTCCCGGCGGCTTCGCTGGATCCCATCGCGGCGCATCCGGTGAACATAGACATTGACCGCCATGATACGAACAGTATATATCATACATTGTGTATGTTAGATACATTCTGAATGGATGGAGGACCGCCCGTGGAGACGCACCAGATGTTCGGGCTCGCCAACGCGCTCGCTGCGGCCAAGAGCCGTCAGGACCTTCCCGCGGCGATGAAGCTGTTTCACCCCGACATGCTGCTGGAAACGCCGGCGTTCGGGACCAAGGCGCGCGGCCTCGCCGAGAACGAAGCCGCGCTGGCGCGGTTTTTTGTGTCGTTTCCGGATTATGACGTCGCGCTCGATGGTCATGCCGGCAATGGCGAAACGCTGATCTGCTGGGGCACCGCCCGCATGACGATGACCGGCGATCGCTTTGGCGTCACCCCGAACGGCAAGCGCGCCGTACTGCCGGTCGTGATCCAGTTCGGCTTCAAGGACGGCCTGATCGCCCGCGAGCGCTTCATCTTCGACCTGTCCGAGCTCTGCGCCCAGTCTGGGGTGTCGACCGATGCCGTGCGCAACAAGCTGTTTCCGCAGCGGCCCTCCGTTCCGGTTGCTGCGGAATGACGACCTCAAAGCGGTAGGACTCAGCGATGAGCGACCCACGCGTAAAGCACTTGGACGCGATCACCACCGAGCATCTGTTCGACATCGTGATCGATCTCAAGCCGCGTCTGGATATCGGCGAAGGCCCGCTTGGCCGTCGCGTGCTGTTCGGCGCGGCCGGCGGCACATTCGAGGGGCCGCGATTGCGCGGCGAGGTTCTCGCCGACGGCGGCGACTGGGCGTTGTTTCGCCCGGACGGAACGATGTCGCTGGATGTGCGGCTGGTGCTGAAGACGCATGACGGCGCTTTGGTGCACATGACCTATGGCGGCCGCTGGGTCACGCCAGCCGAGCTGCGCGCCGAGATCGCTGATCCAGTCAGGCGCTACCAGGTCGATCCTCGCAGCTACTATTTCCGCACCACCCCGCTGTTCGAGACAGGCTCGCGCCAATACGCGTGGCTTAACGACATCGTCTGCGTGGGGATAGGTTACCTCGTCGAGGGCGGCATCGCCTACAAGGTCGCGCAAGTCGTCTGATGCCGGGTCGACGATTCGCTACAGGCGCCGCAGCACGCTGAACTGGAAAGATTGCGTCGCGCCCCAGGGCGTGACGTGCCGATGCGGTTCCTGCGCGATCAGCTCGAATGCCGGACCAATCGTCCGGCCGAGTGACGCGGGATCGTAGCGCTGCACCGGCAGGCCGCTGCATTTCTCCGGACCGTCAAGCGCGAAGGTGGCGATAACGGCGTGGCCGCCTGCCCTCACACCGCGATGGAGCCTGTCGAGATAGGACGCGCGGTCCGCTTCATCGACCAGGAAATGAAACGCGGCACGATCGTGCCAGACGTCAAAGGCTTGCTCCGGCTGCCAGATGGTCGCATCGCCGACGATCCAGCGCACGCCTTTGCCCGCCTCGCCGAGCCGCTCCCGCGCGCTCGCGAGCGCGGCATCGGAGATGTCGAGCACCGCCAGCGCATGAAAGCCGTCCTTGAGCAGAGCGTCGACAAGGCGCGAGGCGCCGCCACCGACGTCGACGATGGCTGCGTCCCGGCTCCCGGCGACCGATTCGATGAGGCGTAGCGATGGCTGCGGATCAGCCTGCGACCAGCTCACCTGCTGCTCGCCCTTGGTCAGGTAGACGGTCTGCCAATGCGATTGACGATCTGAGGCGGTCATGGCGATACGGTCCCGGCAGTCGGCGGTTGCGGGGCAAGCTGCACGGCGCGCCGATGATCATGACTTATGAGTGGGGATTGCCCCGGTCAACCAGCCGCAAATGCCGCATTTGATTCGCCTCATTTTCCATCTAGCTTAAGGACGGGTTGAGATCGGGGCGCCCGCATGGCCACGTTTGGCTGGACACGCGTCAAGAAGCCATTGGACGATGCCGCCTTCGACTTCGGCGGCCTCACCGACCCATCGGCGTTTCTCGCCACCCTCGACAAAGCGGTGCCGCGCTATCTCGACCTCGTCGACAACGGCGCGTTGCTCTATCCGGCCTGCAAGCGCAAGCCGGCGGACGCAAACGGCGATGTCCGCGCCATCTGGGAGCACACGCGGCTCGAAGCCATGCGCTATCTTCCGCTCGTGCCGCGGCAGGACCCGCCGCTGCTCATCAATCCCGAGCGCCAGGCCGAGATGATCGACGCCTTCCTGCGGCAACGCCCGCACGAGAATACGATTATCGATTTCACGGGCACGGCGATCGAGGACTATGGGATCGCGATCTATGCCGGGCTGAATTGGCTGAACCATTGCGGAACCCGTTCGGGCGCCGATCCGCAAAAATTCTCCGGGACCTTGCGAAGCTTCCGTCGGGTCATGGTGATCGCACGGCAATGGTGGGCGATCGAAGGCGCCGCGGAGCGTTGCCGGCAGATGCTGCAGGCGGGCCAGCGCCCGCCGCTGGTGTTCTTCCTGCTCTGGGCCGAATGCACCAACCTCGCGCGGGAGATCGCGATTGCGGTGGCGCCGGACGATGGTGCGTTGCGGCTGAAGTCGGCGCACGATCCCGAGGATCTGGCACCGTGAGCTGCTGCGCGCCCGGCGACTACGCAACCGGATCAGCCTCGGGGGCCGACTGAAGCTCCCTGGTCTTGCGCGAGATCAGCCGCACCAGGTCCTTCTGCTTGTAGCTCTCGACGAACTTGATTGCGAACCCGTTTGGGAGATGCCGAACCACGCGTCCGATGCACGCACCGACCGCGAGCGGCATGCCGATCGGCGGCTGCGCCTCGGACGACACCGCCGCACCCGACAGCGAAACGTCGATCAGCAAGCAACTTCGCACGCTGCCGTCGGCCAGTGTCAGTACGGCGTGAGGATCCGATGGAATAAAACGCGGATTGTCGCGCACCTCGAGGATGCTCGGATCCTTCTGCCTCTTCTCGATCCAGGTCAGCTTGTCGGCGAACTTCTCGCGCATCGCGCGGGTCATCTCGAGTTCGAACAGAAAGCTCCCGCTCATGGTGTCGGTGATGGAGCCTTCGAATCTGCCGAACTCTTCGAAGTACGACGTCAACCGATCCCCGATCTTGCCGACGACCGGGACGTCAACGATCATGCGGAACGGCGAGACGCGCGTGGTACGGCAGGCGAAGGTGCGCAGCCGGCCGTGCGCGTCGTACCAGTTCGGCAGCGTGTAGCTGCCATAAACAGTGATCTTGACCGCGCGCTGCTTCAGAAACTTTTCAACAGACACGGCAAGTCCTCGCTGGACGTGATCTGATCGTACAAGCTTCGGTGGATTTGACTCTTCCGGCCGGCGCGGGGGAAAGCGCCGTCCGGGGCGACGCTCCGCCGGCAGCGGGCGCTGCGGCTCACGCCACAACCTGGCGCGGAATGGGTCCCGGCGCCAGGGTGCCGTACGGTTCTACCGGCGAATTGCTAATGAAAGCCTAAACCGGGGACGGACGCCGGGCTCCGGCCAGTGTAAACGTCAGGCCTTGCCGGGGCGTTTATTTCTGACACCGCACAACTACGGAGGGCAGAAAATGATCCGTAAGCGCGCTATGCGTGTATCAGGTCCTCTCCTGAGGCGGGATGACGAGCGGACGGTTTTCGCTAGACTCATGTTTGAGAGGCAGGCTCCAACGTGCCCGTTCGGCCCGCTGCCCGATTCCTGAACCAGACCGGACCTCAGCATGCCCGACATCCCCCAGACATCGCTCGCCGACGGCAAGATCCTGCAAAGCGTGATCGACGGCGTCGGCGTCATCACCTTCAACAATCCCGACAAGCGAAACGCGATGTCGCTCGAGATGTGGGAAGGATTTGGCGAGGCACTGACGGCCTTGCGCGACGATCCCGATGTCCGGGTCGTGATCCTGGTCGGCGCCGGCGACAAGGCCTTCGTCTCAGGCGCCGACGTCAGCCAGTTCGAGAAGACCAGGCACAATGCCAAAGCCTCGGAGGAGTATTCACGGCGCAGCGCCGCCCAGCGCGCTCTGCTTGCCGACTATCCGAAGCCCACCATCGCCTGCATCCGCGGCTTCTGCCTCGGTGGCGGCATGCAGGTCGCGATGCTCGCCGACATCCGCATCTCCGGCACGAGTGGCCAGTTCGGCATTCCCGCGGCCAAACTCGGCATCGCCTATGGCTTTGACGGACTGCGCCATCTGGTGTCGCTGGTCGGCCCGTCCTGGGCCCGGCTGATCATGTACACGGGCATGCGGATCGATTCCGCGGAGGCGCTGCGGATCGGGCTGGTCGATCGGGTACTGCCGGATGCCGAACTTTGGGACGCGACGATGGAGATCGCGCGCACTATCTCGGGCAATGCGCCGCTCGCGATCAAGGCCGCCAAGATCACCATCGCGCAGGTGCTGAAGGATCCTGACGACCGCGACATGGCCGCGATCAAGCAGATCGGCATCGACTGAATGGACAGCGAGGATTTTCGTGAAGGCCGCCGCGCCTTCATGGACAAGCGCAAGCCGCAATTCAAGGGACGCTAGCGCTGAACTGCCGCCACCTTGGCGCGGTCGCCTCGCCTATTTCTGGTCGCTGACTGGGACCGTGTAGTTCAGGATCAGCCGCCCGCCGTCGGGATAGATGGTCTGGCCGGTGATGTATGAGGCATCGTTGCTGGCGAGGAACGCCACGACGGAGGCGACCTCGCTCGGCTCACCGCAACGGCCGGCCGGCGTACGTGACAGCACGCTGCGCCGCGCGTCCTCGGAAGAGAAGATCGCGGTTGCCACCATCTCGGTCAGGATCGTACCGGGCCCGACCGCCACAACGCGGATGCCGTGTGGCGCCAGCGCCACCGCGGCCACCGAGGTGAGTTGCTTCATCGCGCCCTTGGACATCGCATAGGTCGCAAGCGAAGGAATCGCGAGCAGCGCGTTGACCGAGGACATGTTGATGACGACGCCTCCGCCGCCCTGCGCGATCATCTGGCGGGCCGCGGCCTGGACACCGAAGAACGCACCCTTGAGGTTGATCCCCATCACATCGTCGAACTCGGCCTCGCTGATCTCAAGGAAATCGCGGTTGCGGGCAACGCCGGCATTGTTGACCATGACGTCGAGCCGGCCGAACTCCTTGACGGCCGTGGCGACGATATGGTCGACATCGGCACGCTTGCTGACATCGGCCTCGACCGTGCGCAGGTCACCGGGATGTTCGAGCAGTTCAAGCTCGTTTAGAGTCTTGGCGAGCGCGCCACCGTCGACATCCGAGATGACGACCTTCGCGCCATCGGTAAGGAAGCGCTCCGCGCAGGCCCTGCCGATGCCGCGCGCCGCTCCCGTGATAACAACCACTTTGCCGGAAAATTTCATGACCATGTCTCCAGGATGAATTTTGCTGAAGCAATACCGCATCCCGCGGCGGCGGGAAACGCGGCGGATTCGCCGCCATCATCCGTCATGCGGCGAGGCCTGACCCTATGGCCGCGATCCGGACTTGAGCCGCGCCAGGATCCGATCCGCCTCGGTGCGCCAGTCGGCGCTGCGGGCAAAACCCTCGGTGTCCTTTGCGCCGAACACACCCTCGCCGGCAAGGTCGGCGACCCAGGCCTGACGCTCTGCCGTGCCCGATGCCGACCATGGCGTGAGCCCGGCCTCGCGCACGGTCTCCGCCACTTCACGCACCTCTTCGGCGCGCCGCCGGCCGTGTTCGATCACACGCTGGAAGAAATAGGCGCCCTGCTTTTCCCAGTCGATCGCCGGAAACGTCTCCTTCAGCGAGGCGAGCACTGCATCCTCGACGCCATAGGCGCGCGCGGTCGTGAAGCTCTCGATGACCATGGCCTCCAGGCCCTTGATCATGATGCTGCGGCACATCTTGACCGCCGAGGCGACGCCGAGTTGGTCGCTTGCGACCTTGGCCGCGAAGCCGAGTGCAACCAACAGCGGCGCCAGCTCCCGCGCCCCCCGGCCGCCGAGCAGCAGCGGCACCTTGATTCGGTACGGCGGCACCGAGGTCATCACCGCGCCCTCGACATAGCGGCCGCCGGCACCGTCGATGTGAGACGCGGCGCGTTGCTTGGCGCCGGGTGACGCCGAGTTGAAATCGAGGAACCAGGTATCCTTCCGGATCGCGGGCGCACCGGCCTCGGCCACCGACACCGCCTGGCTTGCCGTCACGGCCGAGACGATGAAATCCGACTGCGCGGCGAGGTCAGCGTGCGATCGCATCAGCTCGACACCGATCTGCGCCGCGTGCTCGCGCAGCGGCTTTCCCGGTTCGCCTGCAAACTTGATGTCGTAGGCGCGGACCTTGACGCCCTGCTGGCGCAGGTCCTCGGCGAGGATGCGGCCGACTTCGCCGTAGCCGAGCAGGCCGACCTGCCATTGCCTCGGATCGTTCGCGATTGTCATCAGTTCAAATCCCGTGTTGCGTCATCAAACAGCTCGTCCACTTGCAAGCGCCGCGGGATCAACGCCTGCTGAACGCAATAGTCGATGATCAGTTCAAGCGGCTTGCGGTTCGCCTCGACGCCGAAGGGTAGCAGGTCCGGAGCGCCGGGCGGCTCAGCGGTGGCCTTGCTGCGCTTGAGAAGATCATAGAGCTCGCGCACGACATCAGGCCGCGAAGCCGCGAGCCTTTCCGTTACCACCACCAGATGATTAATCGGCACCACGCCATGCCGTCGATACCAGCGCGCAGCCTCTCCGGCCGGATCGGCAAATAGCGGCTTGAGCGCGGAATCGCTCGAGGTCTCGCCCAGCACAGCATCGAGCTCGCCGTCTTTCAGCATCTGGATAATGCTCCTTCCCTTCGGCGCACGCTCTGTCCTGTCGACGTATTCGGCGACATGCGGGTCCTCGAAGGTTACCCAATCGACCTTGTCGAGGTTCACGCCATGATCATTGGCAAGGATGCCGCGCATCCACGCTCCGGTCGTGGTCGTGAACGAGCGAATGCCGACCCGCTTGCCCTCGAGATCGCGGGGAGCAAGCGTGCCGCGATCGGCGCGATACAGGGCGTGGCCATGTTGGAATCGGCCCAGCATGACGGCCGGCAACAACACCAGCGGCTTGCCGTGCGCCCTCGCCATCAGATAGGTGACGACCGCCATCTCGCAGACGTCGAATGCCTGCTGCCGCACCATCGGCTTGAAGGCGGCGTTGGTCGGCGCGAACTCAATGACGTCGAGATCGAACAGGTTTGAACGCAGCGCGCCCGACTTCAGCGCCTGAACGTGCCGGTGATTCCCGAGCACGGTGCGTAGCCGAAGTCTGTCCATGTCAGCGAACTCCGGACATCACGATCAACCTTTGCCCTGAGCGCACGCCTAATCGTGTTCCTGCATTGGACCAGTGCCTCGAAATGTCACCTGCCGGCTTCGCGCAGTTTCGGCCTGCGGGTCAGGACAGTTTGACGTCCGGCTCCGGGCGGCCCCGGGCTGTGGCGTCGAGCAGAAAAGTCCTACCATGTTCGGGATCGGCGGCGCGCTGCGCCTCGTCCATGTCCTGCCAGGCCGAGGTGACCAGCACGCGCGAGAAGTCGCGACCAACAAAGGCGGGACAACTGGATTGCTTCGCCGGCACGCGCAACGAGCGCAACCTGCGGCCGCTCGGATCGTAGACATCGACACAGCCGCCGCCCCAGCGCGCGTTCCAGATCATGCCGTCCGCATCAACGATCGCGCCGTCGAGGCCGCCGACGCCTTCGTGCCTGATAAGCGCGACGGGCTCGCCGACCGGCAAGCCGGTCGATGCATCGAGCGGCACGCGATACAGCACATTGGTCGCCGTATCCGCGAAATAGCCGATGTCGCCTCGAGGCGAAAAGCAGATCGCGTTCGGGATCGTGATTTCCGGATAGAGCCGCGTGATGCGGCCGCGATGCAGTGCGTAGATCGCACCTGCCCCCTTCTCCGCTTGACGTCCCATGGTGCCGAGCCAGAACGTGCCCGAGGGATGCACGCGCGCGTCATTGGACCGCGTCACCGGGTTTTCCGCTTCCAGCGCAACAAACAGCTCCAGGCGGCCGTCCCCGACGTCTCGAACATAGAGCCCATCCTCGGTGAGGACGAGCTGCCGCGCACCGTCGATCCGCGCCAGCGCGCTCGCCATCCTCGGCAAGCGATGAACGATGGTGCGCCCATCGGCAAAACGGTGCTCGAACAGGCGGCGCTCGCGGACGTCGAACCACCAGGCGGTATCGGTCGTGGCGTCATATGTTGGCCCTTCGCCGAGATGGCAACGTTCATCCGACAGCACCGATGTCGGCACTTCCTCCATCAACGCATCATCGCCGCGATTTGTCATCCAGATGCTCACACTGTTGAGAAGCGATAGACGATCGAGCGCCGATAGACCTGGCCCGGATCGAGCCGCGCCGAGGGAAAGTCGGGGCGGTTGGGCGTATCCGGCCAGGCGTGCGGCTCGAGACACAACGCGTCCGATTGCCGGTACAGACGATTGCCTTTGCCCGCTGTGGAGCCGTCGAGGAAATTGCCCGAATAGAATTGCAATCCCGGCTGATCGGTGAACAGCTCCATCGCCCGGCCGCTGCCAGGCGCCTCGAGGCGTGCGGCCAGGCGCAGACCCGTGCCTGACGCCAGACAATAATTGTGGTCATAGCCGCGGCCGAGCCGTAGCTGCTCGTCGTCCATTCTGATGCGCGCCCCGATCGCCATCGGTGTCCGGAAGTCGAAGGGCGTACCATCGACCGGACGCGGCGGTTCCGGTAGCGGGATCGCGGTCGCGTCGACCGCGAGGAAGTGATCCGAAGCGATCATCAGCCGATGATCAAGAATTGGCTGGCCCGAGCGCGCGCCCTCGAGATTAAAGAAGCTGTGATTGGTCAGATTGACCACCGTCGGACGGTCGGACGTCGCCTCGAACGTCACCGAAAGCTCCGTGCCACTCATGCGATAGGTCACGCGCGTCTGCAGATTACCGGGATAGCCTTCCTCGCCATGTGGGCTCGTGCGTGCCAGCACCAGCGTCGGTGCGGGACTGTCGGCGAGTTCAACGATCTCCCAGAGCTTGCGATCGAAGCCCTCCAACCCGCCATGCAGCGCATTGGGACCGTTGTTGGCATCGAGCGTAACAGCCCTCCCGTCGAGCGTGAAGCGTGCGCCGGCGATCCGGTTGGCATAACGGCCAACGGTCGCGCCGAAGAACTTGCGCTGCGCGAGATAGCCATCGAAGTCGTCATGGCCAAGGACGATGTCGTCGCCATGTCCGTCCCGATCGGGCGTCATCAGCGATTGCAGCGTGGCGCCGTAGGGCAGGATGGCAGCTTCAAGACCGTCCGCCCCGCGCAGTGTCACGCGTTCGACCACGGAACCATCGGGCAGTGTGCCAAAGGGCGCGCGATCGATCGTGGCTGATGGCATGGTCAATTCTCAGACGCTCCGACCGCGGGCACGTGCTGCCCGCGCGACCTCGCCGACAATAGCAACACGAAACAGATCGCTCATGATCGTCCTCGCCTAGTATGCCCGGCAGCAAAGAAAGAGCACATGTCCGCGCCGATTCCTAGCCAGACCATGCTCCTTTCGGTTGCTGACTGTTTCGGATCGCCAAGTGCTCTCCGGGCGGCTAGAGCATGATCCGGAAAAGTGTGAGGCGGTTTTCCGAAAAGACCATGCTCGAACAAAGCTAAAGCGCGATGACGATTCAACTCAATCCCATCGCGCTTTAGCGGGCGGCTTCAAACCCGCCGAGCACGGCTGTCAGGTTGGCGCCGAGAATATCGGAGAGATAACCGCCCTCCTGCACCAGCACCGTGGGCAGCCCGAACCGGGCGAGCCCCTCGCCGAGGCGCCGGAAGCCGTCGGTGGTGACTGCAAGGCCGGCAAGCGGATCCTTTTCGGAGGCATCGAGCCCGAGGGCAACCACGAGCGCGGTCGGCGCGAAGGCGCTGATCGCTTTCTCTGCCGCCGCAAGCGCCTTCATGTAGTCATCATCGCCGGTGCCTTTCGGCAAAGGAATGTTGAGATTGGCGCCGACGCCAGGGCCTGCACCGCGCTCATGAGCATAGCCCCACACGAATGGGTAGAAGAACGATGGATGAGCGTGGATCGAGACGGTGAATACATCCGGCCGCTCGTAGAAGATGCCCTGAGTGCCGTTGCCGTGATGCACGTCGACATCGAGGATCGCGACCCGTTCATGGTTCTGGCGCAGATGCTCGGCCGCAATCGCGCTGTTGTTGAGGAAGCAGAAGCCGCCGGCGAGGTCGCGATAGGCATGGTGACCGGGCGGGCGGCACAGCGCATAGACGGCGTCCTCGCCGTCGAGCACCATTTGCGCGGCCGTCACCGCAACATCGCTCGATGCGCAGGCGCCGGCCCAGGTCCCCGGACCGATCGGGCACGCGGTATCCACGGTGTGCCAGCCGAGCCGGCCGACGATGTGGGTCGGATAGGTGCCGGCGTTACGCACCGGGTGCATGTTCGCGATCATCTCCGGCCCCTGGTCGCCGAGCGCCGCCCACGCCTCCCAGGCTTCGGCGAGGAAGCTCAGATATTCCGGGCTGTGCACCCGTGCCCGAGGTCCCTGCCCGAACGCGGTCGGCTCGACCACCGTGTGCTTGCCTGCCTTCAACCCTGCCAACAGCCGATCGGCGCGCTCGGGTTGCTCGGTGGTGCGCTGAACCACACCACGCACCAGAAAGAATTGCGGATCATGGCTGCGATGCAGGTCACTATAGACAGCCTTCACGAGACACTCCTGTTCATTGAATGAAGATATTGATTGCCGGTACCGCGCCGGCGCGACCGCGCGCGCCTATTTCGCCGCCGCCGGCCACGGCGGAATGTCCCGCACCAACCTGCCGACCTCGCGCCAGGCGTGACCGATGTGATAGTCGACATGGGCGACGATGCGTTCGGGATGGCCGGCTTCGATCGCGGCGAGCACCGGCTCATGCGTGCGCGCGATCTCGTGCGGATCGTCATAGAGGCGGCCGATCAGGCCGATCACCATGCGCAGCTCGGAGGCGAGATCGTCGAACAGACGCAGCATCCGCTTGTTGCCGGCGATCTCGCAGATCAGGCGGTGAAATCGGTAGTCCTCCTCGACCTGTCGCGCCGGATCGTCGAGATCGGCCATCTCGTGCAGCACGTCGATCTGCCGACGCAGCATGTCGCGTGTCTCGGGCACAAGGTTGCGCGCGGCAAGCACCGCGGCGTGGCGCTCGACGCACAAGCGCAGATCGTAGATCTCGTCGATATCGTCGGCGGCGAACTGTCGGACGAAAAAGCCCCGGCGCGGATGGGCGACCAGCAGGCCCTGTTGCTCAAGCAGCCGCGCCGCCTCGCGGACCGGTGCCCGGCTGACGCCGAGCTCGCGTGCAATCCCCGCTTCGACAACTTTCGTCCCCGGAGCGAGTCGCCCCTGAACAATGGCCTGGGTCAGCAGGCGTGCGACCTGGCCGACCAGATCGGTCTCGGCAAGGGCCGGCAATCCGACCGGCGGGGACATCGTGCGCATCGGGAAGGGTCCGTTTTAACCCTTGTACATTATTTAATCGTCGATTGTCGACAGTTTAGTCTTGCTTGATAGGTCGACTGTCGACAGCTTACGCGCGCGGCATCTCGCGCCGCAACAAGGACGATCCGCTGACAGAGGACGCTGGGCACAAATGAGGACGCATGTGCGGCCGGAAGCCGTGAAGGACCAAAACGAGCAGACCCGCATCGATCTTGCGGCGGCCTACCGGCTCATCCACCGGCTTGGTCTTGACGACAGCATCTACACGCACATCTCGGTGCGGCTACCCGGCCGGCATGACCGTTTCCTGATCAACCCCTACGGCATGCGCTTCGAGGAGGTCACCGCCTCGAACCTCGTCACCGTCGATCTCGACGGCAACATCATCGACGATCCGCTCGGGCTCGGCATCAATCCGGCCGGCTTCACCATCCACAGCGCGGTGCATGCCGCGCGGCCGGACGTCGCCTGCGTGCTGCACACCCACACGGTGGCGGGCGTCGCGGTGTCCTGCCAGAAGCACGGGCTGCTGCCGCTCAATCAATGGTCGATGCAGTTCACCGGTTGCCTCGCCTATCACGACTATGAGGGCATCGCGCTCGATCTCGACGAGCGGCAGCGCCTGGTTGCCGATCTCGGCGACAAGTTCGTGATGGTGCTGCGTAATCACGGCATGCTGACCTGCGGCCGCTCGGTCGCCGAGGCATTCAAGCTGATGCACAATCTGGAGCGCTCCTGCCGCGCGCAGCTCGCGATTCAGGCCGCCGGTGCCGAGATCGCGACGCTTTCCGATGCGGTCGCACATAAGACCGCCGGTCAATACGCGACCTTCTACGACAGCATCGAGACCAAGGGCGTGCCCGATGCCGAATGGGCGGCCTTCAAACGGATGCTGGAGCGCACCGACCCAGATTTCATGAACTAGTCATCGGCCTCGCGCCGGAAGCCGCGGCCGGGCGAATCAAACACAAGAGAGATTGGATATGTTGAAACGAGTATTGCTTGGGCTTTTCGTGGCGAGCGCTATGAGCACCGCCGCGCTTGCACAGGAGCCGAAATCGGGCGGCGTGATCAATGCGGTGATCCAGCCGGAGCCGCCGGGCCTGATGCTCGGCCTGGTGCAGAACGGCCCCACCCAGATGGTCGCCGGCAATATCTATGAAGGCCTGCTGCGCTACTCACCGAAGCTCGAGCCGCTGCCGGGTCTCGCCGAGAGCTGGACCGTCAGCGAGGACGGCAAGATCTATACGTTCAAGCTGCGCAAGGGCGTCACCTGGCACGACGGCAAGCCGTTCACCTCGGCGGACGTCGCATTCTCGATCGAGTTCCTCAAGCAGACCCATCCGCGCGCCCGCGCCAATCTCGCCCAGCTCGACAAGGTCGAGACGCCTGACGACAGCACCGTGGTGTTCACGCTGAAGCAGCCGTTCGGCCCGTTCATGGGCATCTTCGAGGTCGGCTCGCTGCCGATGATCCCGAAGCACATCTACGAAGGCACCGACTACAAGACCAACCCCGCCAACAACACGCCGATTGGGACCGGTCCGTTCATGTTCAAGGAATGGCAGAAAGGCTCCTTCATCCGGCTGGTCAAGAATCCAGACTACTACATCAAGGGCAAGCCCTATCTCGACGAGATCTACTGGCACGTGATCCCCGACGCCGCTGCGCGCGCGGTAGCGTTCGAGACCGGCAAGGTCGACGTGCTGCCGGGCGGCTCAGTCGAAAACTTCGACGTACCGCGGCTCTCGAAGCTGAAGAATGTCTGCGTCACCGGCGCCGGCTGGGAGTTCTTTAGCCCGCATTCCTGGCTGTGGCTCAATAACCGTTCCGGCCCGACTGCGAACAAGAAATTCCGTCAGGCGCTGATGTATGCGATCGATCGCAATTTCGCGAGGGACGTGATCTGGAACGGCCTCGGCAAGATCGCGACCGGCCCGTCGGCCTCCACGATCAAATACTACACGGACAAGGCGACCAAGTATGACTACGATCCGGCCAAGGCCAAGGCGCTGCTGAAGGAAGGCGGCTACAAGGGCGAGAAGGTCCGGCTGCTGCCGCTGCCTTACGGCGAAACCTGGCAGCGGTGGGCAGAAGCCGTGAAGCAGAACCTAGAGGACGTCGGCATCAACGTCGAGATGATCGCAACCGACGTCCCCGGCTGGAACCAGAAAGTCTCCGACTGGGATTACGACATCGCCTTCACCTATCTCTATCAGTACGGCGACCCCGCGCTCGGCGTCGGCCGCAACTACGTCTCGAGCCAGATCGCCAAGGGTTCGCCGTTCAACAATGTCGAGGGTTACTCGAACCCGGAGATCGATCAGCTCTTCGCCGACGGCGCCAACGCGTTCCCGGACTCGAAGCGTGAGGAGATCTACGCCAAGGCGCAGAAGATCCTGACCGACGACGTGCCGGTGGCCTGGCAGCTCGAGTTGCAGTTCCCGACCATCACCCGCTGCAACGTCAAGAACCTCATCACCACCGCAATCGGCGTCAACGACGGCTTCCGCGACGCCTGGCTCGACAAGTAAGCGATATCAACGGGCCGCGGCGCTCGCCGAGCGCCGCGGCTGCTCTGTTCTCCCTCGAACGCAACCGAAGTCATCGATGCTCGCATTCATTGCCCAGAGGCTCGCAAAGGCCGTTGTCGTTCTGCTCGCGATTATCGTCCTCAACTTCATGCTGATCCGCATGGCGCCCGGCGATCCGGCGATGGTGATGGCGGGCGAGGCCGGCGCCAGCGACCAGATCTTCGTCGCGCAACTGCGCGAGAAGTTCGGTCTCGACCAGCCGCTGCCGGTGCAGCTCTATCGCTACGTCAAGGGCATCGCGACGCTCGATCTCGGCTTCTCGTTTCGCCAGCAGATGCCGGTCGCCACGCTGATCGCCGAGCGGCTGCCGGCAACGCTGCTGCTGACCGTCTCGGCCTTCGCCATTTCGCTGTCGTTCGGTGTCCTGTTCGGAACGCTGGCGGCGCGCTTTGCCGGCACCTGGGCCGACACCGCGATCACGGTCCTGGCGCTGATCTTCTACGCCACGCCGCTGTTCTGGGTGGCGCTGATGGCGATCCTGCTGTTTTCGGTCGCGATGGATTGGCTGCCGAGCTTCGGCTACGAGACCGTCGGCGCCAACTATACCGGTTTTGCCCATGTGCTCGATGTCGGCGCGCACCTGATCCTGCCGGCGACGACCATGGGCCTGTTCTTCATGGCGACCTACGCCCGCATGACCCGTGCCTCGATGCTCGAGGTGCAGCGGCACGACTTCGTCAAGACCGCGCGCGCCAAAGGCCTGCGCGACGCCGTGATCCAGCGGCGCCACGTGCTACGCAACGCGCTGCTGCCCGTCGTTACGCTGGCCGGGCTGCAAGCCGGCACGCTGGTCGGCGGCGCCGTGTTGACCGAAACCGTGTTCGCCTGGCCGGGCATCGGCCGATTGATGTACGAGGCGCTGCTGCAGCGCGACTACAATCTGCTGCTCGGCGTATTCGTGATCTGCTCGGCGATCGTGCTGGCCTTCAATCTGATCACCGACCTGATCTATCGCGCGGTCGATCCGCGCATCGAGTTCGCGTCATGAACAAATTCTGGAAAACCCTGCTACGCAATCCGGGCGGCGCGATCGGACTCTCGATCCTGCTGGTCGCGGTCGCGATCGCCCTGTTCGGTCCGTTGCTGTTTCCGACCTCGCCGTGGCGCATGGTGCAGCGGCCCTTCCTGCCGCCGTTCACGGTGTCCGGCCTGCCGCTCGGCACCGACGCGCTCGGCCGCGACGTGCTCGCCGGCATCGTCCATGGCGCCCGCGTCTCGCTGCTGGTCGGTCTCGTCTCGACCATGGCCGCGCTAGCGGTCGGCATTCCCGTCGGCGCGCTCGCCGGCTATTTCGGCGGCAAGATCGGTGACGCGCTGATGCGGTTCACGGAGTTTTTCCAGACCGTGCCGAGCTTTGCGCTCGCGATCGTGCTGGTCGCGATCCTGCGACCCTCGATCGTCTCGATCGTGCTGGCGATCGCGATCGTGAGCTGGCCGCCGGTCGCGCGCCTGGTCCGCGGCGAGGTGCTGTCGCTGCGCACCCGCGAATACGTCCAGGCCGCCGTCGTCATCGGACAGAGCCACACCTGGATCATCTGGCGCGAGATCCTGCCCAATGCGCTGTCGCCGGTGATCGTGCTGGCCTCACTGATGGTCGCCACCGCGATCCTGCTGGAATCCTCGCTCTCCTTCCTCGGTCTCGGCGACCCGAATCTGATGTCCTGGGGTTACATGGTCGGCGCCGGTCGCACTGTCATCCGCCAGGCCTGGTGGATCACGGTATTCCCCGGCATCGCGATCCTGCTTTCGGTGCTGGCGCTGAACCTGATCGGCGAAGGCCTCAACGACGCGCTCAATCCGCGCCTCAACAAGGAGGGGCGCTAACGCATGTCCGCCGCCATCGCCGTCTCGATCAAGAACCTCAAGCTCGCGCTGCCGCCAGGCTCCGACCGTCCTTACGCCGTCGACGGCGTCTCGTTCGACCTCGAGCCCGGCAAGATCCTTTGCATAGTCGGCGAATCCGGCTCCGGCAAGTCGATGTGCGCGCATGCGCTGATGGGGCTGTTGCCCGACACCATCATCCGCGAGGCTGGCGAGATCGACTATGAGGGCAACAACCTGCTCACCCTCGACGACGCCGGCTGGCTCGCGCTGCGCGGCCGCCACATCGCAATGGTGTTCCAGGAGCCGATGACCGCGCTCAATCCCCTGATGCGGATCGGCGACCAGATCGCCGAGATGTTCGAGGCGCACAGGCTGCTGACGCCGAAGGCGCGCAAGCAGAAGGCACTCCAACTGCTGCGCGAGGTCGGCCTGCCCGACCCCGAGCGCTCGATCCGCGCCTATCCGCACCAATTGTCCGGCGGCCAGCGCCAGCGCGCGATGATCGCGATGGCGCTCGCACTGGAGCCGGCCGTGCTCGTCGCCGACGAGCCGACCACCGCGCTCGACGTCACCACTCAGGCACAGATCCTCGAACTGATCCGCGACCTGCAGCGCCGCCGCAACATGGCGGTCATGTTCATCACCCATGATTTCGGGGTCGTTTCGGACATCGCCGATCGCGTCGTCGTGCTCCAGCACGGCAAGGTTGTCGAACAGGGCGTCGCTGATGACGTGCTGCGGCGTCCGCACCATCCCTACACCCGCGCACTGCTCGCGGCGGTGCCGTCGATGCAGCCGCCGCAGCGCGCGCCGCTCGCGGATCGCGCCAAGGCCGTCGAGGTGATCGGCCTCGACAAGACCTATGTGTCGGGCGGCGGCTGGTTTCAGCCGGAGCGCCGCGTGCGCGCCGCCCACGAGGTCAATTTCGACATCCTCAAAGGCGAGACGCTCGGCCTCGTCGGCGAATCCGGCTCCGGCAAGTCGTCGGTGGCGCGGCTGGTGATGCGCCTGATCGAGCCGGACCAGGGCACGGTGCGCCTCGGCGACACCGATTTCACGCGCATCGACGGCCGGGCGCTGCGCAAGGAGCGCAGCCGCATCCAGATGATCTTCCAGGATCCGTTCGCCTCGCTCAATCCGCGCCGCAAGGTCGGCAACATCATCGCCGACGGGCCGATCGCGCACGGCACCGATCCGCAGACGGCGCGGCAGCGCGCCGGCGAGCTGCTCGGCCTTGTCGGCCTCAATGCCAGCGCGCTGGAACGCTATCCGCACGAATTCTCCGGCGGCCAGCGTCAGCGCATCGGCATCGCGCGTGCGCTCGCGCTCGAGCCGGAGATCATCGTCGCCGACGAAGCCGTCTCCGCGCTCGACGTCTCGGTCCAGGCGCAGGTGCTCGATCTGCTGGAGGATCTGAAGGCACGGCTCGGCCTGTCGATGCTGTTCATCACCCACGACCTGCGCGTGGCGGCGCAAATCTGCGATCGGATCGCGGTGATGCAGCGCGGCGCGATCGTCGAGCTGAAGCCGACGGCGGCACTGTTCTCGGCCCCCGAACATGCCTATACCCGCGAACTGCTCGCCGCCGTGCCAGGTCAAATCTCCTCGTCGCGAGCGGCCTGACGATGCGCTGCGTTCTGGTCAGCAAGCGCCTCGATCTGCGCGGCTATTTCGGCGCGGAGTTCGCGCGCTCCGCGCCTCACGTCGAACTGGTGGATCATGCCGCCGGCGCGCAGGACCAGGATATCCGCCTCGCGCTTGCCTGGCATCCGCCCGACGACGCGTTCGAACGCTATCCGAACCTGCGGGCGGTCTGCTCGATCGCTGCCGGCGTCGACAACATCATGGCATGCCCGAGCCTGCCGGCTGATGTCGACGTGGTCCGTGTGGTCGATCCCGGGCAGGCGCAGATGATGTCGAGCTTCATCGCCTGGCACGTGATCGGACATCAACGCGAATTTGCAGCCTTCCGCGCCCAGCAGCGCGACCGGATCTGGCAACGCCGCGACCAGCGTCGCGCCGAGGATGTCCCGGTCGGCATTCTCGGCAATGGCGGAATCGGGCAGCGGGTCGCCGCAGACCTCGCCCAACTCGGCTTTCCCGTGATGAGCTGGAGCCGAACCGCCAAGCCGGCCTCGCAGGCCGGCCGCGGCTTTCACGGACCGGCCGGGCTCGCCGCGATGCTCAGCGAAACCGAGGTGCTGGTGAACCTGCTGCCATTGACATCGGAGACACGCGGCATCCTCAACGGCGAAGTCTTCGGCAGAATGCGCCGCGGCGGCTACCTGATCCAGGTCGGCCGTGGCGAGCATCTCGTCGAAGCCGACCTGCTCGCGGCACTCGACCGCGGCCAATTGTCCGGCGCCGCGCTGGACGTCTTCGCCAGCGAGCCGCTGCCGCCCGCGCATGCGTTCTGGCACCATCCGCGGATCGTCATCACGCCGCATGACGCGAGCGACGTCAGCATCAACGCCGTCGCGACAACGCTTGCCGCAACGGCCGCCGCGATCGGCGCCGGTCGTCGTCCCCCAAATGCCATCGATCGTACACGCGGCTACTGAACAAGACGCGGCAGAAGCCCGGTTTGTCTCGGTACGCGATCGGCGTCGCGTCTGAAAACCGCCCGATTTGTGCTATGCCCTGCCTAACGGTGCAATGATTCAGACACACTGGGGGAATTCGGGCAATGGCCGGCAGCAAGGCGGAAACGGAGGATGGCACGACGGCGCGCCGCGGCAGACCGCGCTCCGCCGCGACCACCGCCGCCATCCTGCAAAGCGCCTACATTCTGATGGCGACCACCGGCCTTGCCGCCACCACGATTGATGCGATCGCACGCCATTCCAACGTCTCGAAGATGACGATCTACAAATGGTGGCCGTCACGCGAGGCATTGCTGATCGACGCCTTCCTCGACCAGGCCTCGCGTGCCGTGCCGTTGCCCGGGACAGGCACTGCGGTGACGCGCATCCGCCGCCACGTGACAACCTATGTCGAGGCGCTGCAGGGCGAGTTCGGGCGTGTCCAGCTCGCGGTGATCTCGGAATGCATCTCGAAGGCTGGATCGGCGGAGCTCTTCTACGAGCGTTATCTCGGCCTTCGCCGCAGCAAGATGCTGGAGACGATTGTCGCGGGCCAACAGGACGGCAGCATCGGCGCTAACGGCGCGCCCGGCGACCTCTATGACGCGATCTATGGCAGCCTGTTCTATCGCTATGTCTTCGGCATCAAGCCGCTGACCTCAGCCTACGCCCGCAACCTCGTCAACCTGGTGCTGCGGCCGCACGCGGACGCATGACATTCGTCAGGCGGCAGTCTGCCGCTGACGGCGAAACCACGCCCAGGTCTCGCGAGTCACGGCGCGGTAGTTCCTGCCGCGATACACGATGTGGCCATCGACGATCGCGTTCAGCTCCGGCAGGGCGTGGAACGGCACCGTCGGGTAGGCATGGTGCTCGACATGGTAAGGCATGTTCCACGCAAACCATTTCATGATTCTGCCTGTCATCGTGGTGCGCGTGTTCTCGAACGCGCTGCGCGTCCGCTCGCAACCGGTGTGCTCCGCATAGAGGTAGGGGCGCAGGATGAGCTGACCGGCCAGCAGCGGCACGACCCAGACCCAGAGCAGGATGGCGCTGTGCAGCGCGAGCGATGCCACAAGCAGCAGCAGATAGCCCGTAAGATAGAGCTTGGCCTCCGTCACGATCGATGCACGCTTGTTTTGCGGAATCCAGGGCACGGTCACCTCGCCGGTGAGCGCGTGCCGCAACATCAGGCGAATGCGGACCAGCACCTGCAGCAATCCCGAATAGGCGATCGCGAGCTGGGCGTCCGAACCTAGCTTGGGGCCGACGATCAGCTCCGGATCCTTCTCGGGGTCCTGTGTGTAGCGATGATGGTCCCAGTGGAACAGGTAGTAGTATTCGTAAGGCAGCCCGATCAAGAAGGCGGACAGATTACCGACCGAAACGTTGAGCACGCGGCTGCGGAACGCGGTCTTGTGCGCGGTCTCGTGCACCACCATGAAAAGGAAAGCGACAAAGTAGCCTTGCGCGGCAATCAGCGGCAACGCCCAGGGCAAACCGTGGCGCGACGCGACCAGCCAGATCAGAGCTCCGATGATCGCGATCATTCCGTAGTGGCTCGCCGCACGCACTGCACCGGGAAGGTTCGACTTGACCGACAGGTCGCGCAAGCTCTCCGGGCTCAGCGGCTTCAAACGAGGTCCGGCGTCATGGGTCTCCGCGATGCTCATCGTCGTCTCACATGTCAGCGTTGCAGGAGCGCCGAGATCTCGGCGTTGATGAAGGCGCGGTCGGCGGCGTTGTTGATCGGATTGCCGGCGCGGTGACCGTGGATCGAGGGGATCGCGCGCAGCGCTGCCGAACGCGCATTGACCAGCCGGGGAAGCTCATCCGCGTTGTCGCGCATGTCGAAATAACGGTCGGTGCGGCCGGGCATCAGCAGCATGTGCGCCCTGATCGCGGCCAATGCACGGTCGAAGTCGCCGCCGAATTCATCGCAGCGGCTGACGTCGCCGCTCTGCCAGATCGCGATCTGCGCCAACAGGTCGTTGGCGTCGCGCCGAGCGAACGCACCATCCCATGAGCCGGCCAGGTAATCCTCAAGGGATGTGAAGCCGGCCTCGCGCCAGACCTCGTCGCGATAGAATTCATGTGACATCGCCCAGCCGGCATAGACACGTCCCATTGCGCGGAGCCCGGCCACCGGTTTCGTGACGAAGCGGCCGTCCTGATAGGCCGGATCGGCCGTCAGCGCCGTCTTGACGCCTTCGAGAAAGACGTGGTTGTAGGGCGAGCACCTGGCGCTGCCGCAGACCACCGCCGCCCGTTCCACCATGTCCGGATAGCGCGCGGCCCAATGATAGGCCTGCATGCCGCCCATCGACCAGCCATAGACCAGCGCGAGCCTCGACACGCCAAACTGCTCGATCAGGAGCCGGCGCTGGACCGCAACGGCGTCGTAATAGCTGAAGGCGGGAAACGGTGCATTGCCGAGCACGTCGGTCGAATTCGACGGCGAGGATGACAGACCGTTACCGAACAGGTTCGCGATGATGATGAAGTAGCTGCTGGGATCGAGCGCTCCGCCCGGCTGCACCAGCCATTCGATGTCCGTGTGCTGCGCGCTGAACGATGTCGGATAGAGGATGACATTGTCCTTGGCCGCGTTCAGGGTGCCATAGGTCTTGTAAGCCAGCCTGAGCCGAGGGAACACGGCGCCGCTTTGCAGCGTCACGTCGCCCGCTTCGAACACGTCGTAGTCGCGAGGCGTGGTCATGAAATCGACCCCGATGCAAGAGCGCGACACCGCGCCCCATTAACTGTACTCAACGTACACTAATTCTGCGGCCGACGCAACTGGTGCAAAGGTGGCATGGCACCGGCCGGATCAATTCAAAATCGGTATGGATCGATACAAGCTTCGGCTTGGACCGATTGTCGCCATCTCTCTAGGACAGTCCTCGAGGAAATCTTCGAGGAGGCGCCATGAGCGCAATTGTGTCCGCCGCCGAGGCGCGGCGATCCCGCGTGCGGCTTCTGATCGTGACGATGCTGTTTCTCGTCACCACCGTGAACTATGCCGATCGCGCCACGCTGTCGATCGCAGGCCCCGCCCTTTCCAAGGAATTGCATCTCGATCCCGTTGCGATGGGCTATGTGTTCTCGGCCTTCGGCTGGTCCTATGTGATCGCGCAGGTGCCGTGCGGCTGGCTGCTCGATCGCTTCGGCTCCAAATGGGTCTATGCGATCGGCATCATCGTGTGGTCGGCCTTCACCGCGATGCAGGGCATGGTCGGCTTCCTGGCTGCGGGATCCGCTGTGATCGTGCTGTTCGCGTTGCGCTTCCTGGTCGGCATTGCCGAAGCACCGTCGTTCCCGGCCAACGCGCGCATCGTCGCGGCCTGGTTCCCCGGCAATGAGCGCGGCACCGCATCGGCCTTCTTCAATTCGGGGCAGTATTTCGCGACCGTGATCTTTGCGCCGCTGATGGGCTGGATCGCCCACGAGCATGGCTGGAGTCATGTGTTCTATGTGATGGGCGGGCTCGGAATCGTTGTGGGGATCGTCTGGATCAAGACGATCTACGAGCCGAAGGATCATCCCGCGATCAACGAGGCCGAGTTCGACTACATCAAGGCGGGCGGCGCGCTGGTCGACATGGACGCACCGAAGGACGGCAAGGCCCAGGACGGCGGTCCGAAATGGGCTCATATCCGCCAGCTCCTCGGCAACCGCATGATGCTCGGTGTCTATATCGGCCAGTACTGCATCAACACGCTGACCTACTTCTTCCTGACCTGGTTTCCGGTCTATCTCGTGAAGGAACGCGGGCTGTCGATCTTGCAGGCCGGCTTTGTCGCCACGTTGCCGGCGCTGTGCGGCTTTATCGGCGGCGTGCTCGGCGGCGTCATCTCGGACTACATCCTGCGCCGCACCGGCTCGCTGACCATGGCGCGCAAGATTCCGATCGTCGGCGGCATGCTGCTGTCGATGGCGATCATCGGCTGCAACTATGTCGAGGGACAGGCGCTGGTGGTCGGTTTCATGGCGCTCGCCTTCTTCGGCAAGGGAATCGGCGCGCTCGGCTGGGCTGTCGTCTCCGACACCTCACCGAAAGAAGCCGGCGGCGTCTCTGGCGGCCTGTTCAACACCTTCGGTAACCTCTCCTCGATCACGACGCCGATCATCATCGGCTACATCCTCGCCGCCACCGGCTCGTTCAACGGCGCGCTGGTGTTCGTCGGGGCCAACGCCCTGGTCGCGGCGGTCGCCTATCTCTTCATCGTCGGCGAGATCAAGCGCGTGCAGCTAAAGGCGGCGTAAGAGCCGTCTCCAGTGACAACGGTTCAACGGCGGCCTCGGCCGCCGTTTTGTCTTCTTGGTCTCCGGCAGGCATCGATGCTAGAACGCACCAAACCCCGCCTCATCCATTCCGGGCCGGTATCGATGTTCGACCTGAATCAGCTCCGCTGCTTCGTCACGGTGGCCGAGGAGCTGCACTTCGGTCGTGCCGCGGCACGGCTCAACATGACCCAGCCGCCGCTCAGCCGGCAGATCCAGGTGCTCGAACACATCATCGACGCGCCGCTGCTGGAGCGCACCAGCCGTTCGGTGCGGCTGACGCCGGCGGGGCGCAGCTTCCTGCCCGAGGCGCGGCGCATCCTCAAGCTGGCCGAATCCGCATCGCAAGTGGCGCGGCGCATCGCGCTCGGCAAGACCGGCTCGCTCAAGATCGGCTTCACGGCCGCCGCAGCCTACGGCTTTCTGCCCGATCTGATCGCGACCTGCCGCAGCCGCCTGCCCGAGGTCGACTTTTCCTTGAAGGAAATGGTTTCGGGCGATCAGTTCGAGGCGCTGACCACCGGTCAGATCGATGCCGGCCTGCTCCGGCCGCCGATTGCGCGGCCCGAATTCGCAAGCCGGCGCGTCGTCGCCGAGCCGCTGCTCGCCGCGATCCCGAAACGGCATCCGCTGGCGTCCGCCGAGATCATCACGATCAAGGACTTCGACGACCAGCCCTTCGTGATGTATTCACCCTATGAAGCCCGCTACTTCCACGACCTGCTGGTGACGCAGTTCACGCGCGCCGATGTGCTGCCGCGCTATGTCCAGCATCTCAGCCAGATCCATTCGATCCTCGCGATGGTGCGCGCCGGGCTTGGCGTCGCCATCGTCCCGGAAGCCGCCGCGAGCCTGAAGATCGCCGACGTGAGGCTGAAGCCGCTGAAGTTGCGGGCGGCGGCGCCGGTCGAGTTGTTTCTGGTGTGGCGGCGTGATTACGACAATCAGTTGCTGCCCTCATTGATCCACATCGCAACGGAAATAGCCGGGCCGCATGGCGGCGACGATCGATGCCGATAACGCATCGTTCGATACCGCGTTTGGCTTGGACGCGCATCGAACCGTTTCTTAAGAATGCCGCTGTGAATGCGCGTTTCTCGCGCATCCTGATCCCCAAAGCTTTCAAGGAGTGGCGCCATGAGCAAGATGACCCCTCAGGAGATGGCCCGGCACATCGGCGGCGGCCTCCTGTCTTTTCCCGTGACCCCGTTCAAGGCGGACTATTCGTTCGACGAAGCAACCTATCGCAGCAACATGGACTGGTTGTGCGGTTACGACGTCGCCGGCCTGTTCGCCGCTGGCGGCACCGGCGAATTCTTCTCGCTGACGCCGACTGAAGTTCCTGAGGTGGTGAAGGTCGCGGTCGACGAGACCAAGGGCCGCGTGCCCGTGCTGGCCGGCACCGGCTACGGCACCGCGATCGCGCGCGAGATCGCTGTTGGCGCAGAGAAGGCCGGCGCCGACGGCTTGCTGCTGTTGCCGCCCTACCTCACGCATTCCGAACAGGATGGTCTCGCCGCCCATGTCGAGGCGGTGTGTGCGTCGGTGAAGATCGGCGTCATCGTCTACAACCGCGACAATGCGATCCTGCAGCCCGATACGCTGGCGCGGCTCTGCGAGCGCTGCCCGAACCTCGTCGGCTACAAGGACGGCATCGGCGACATCGAGTTGATGACCCGCGTCTATTCAAAACTCGGCGATCGCCTGACTTATATCGGCGGGCTGCCGACGGCGGAAACCTTCGCGCTGCCCTATCTCGACATGGGTGTCACGACCTATTCGTCCGCCGTGTTCAATTTCGTGCCGGAATTCGCCACCAAATTCTATGCCGCGGTGCGCCGGCGCGATCATCAGACCATCCATGCCGGCCTGAAGGATTTCATCCTGCCGTTGATCGCGATACGCAACCGCAAGAAGGGCTATGCGGTGTCGATCATCAAGGCCGGCATGAAGGTGATCGGCCGCGATTCCGGCCCGGTGCGGCCGCCGCTGACCGACCTGACCGAGCAGGAGATGGCCGAGCTCACGGCACTGGTGGCGAAGCTGCCACGGACGGCTACCCAACAGGCGGCAGAATAAGCCGAACCGAGCAAGGACAGAGGGAGGAGCAGATGATCCAGGAAACGATCCGTGCCGGCTTTTCCGGCGCCCCAATCGTCACCGCGATGGAAGTGATCCCCGTCGCCGGCCGCGACAGCATGCTCCTCAATCTGAGCGGCGCGCACGCGCCGTTCTTCACCCGCAACCTCGTCATCCTCACTGACAATTCCGGCCACACCGGCGTCGGTGAGGTGCCGGGCGGCGAGAAGATCCGAAAGACGTTGGAAGACGCGCGCGACCTCGTCGTCGGCCAAACCATCGGTGCCTGCAACAATATCCTGGCCTCGATGCGCCGGACATTCGCCGACCGCGACGCCGGCGGCCGCGGCAAGCAGACGTTTGATCTCCGCGTCACCATCCATGCGGTGACCGCAGTCGAATCCGCGCTGCTCGACCTGCTCGGCCAGCATCTCGGGCTGCCGGTCGCAGCTCTGCTCGGCGAAGGCCAGCAGCGCGCCAGCGTTGAGACGCTCGGCTATCTTTTCTTCGTCGGCGATCGCAGCAAGACCAACCTGCCCTACGTCGAAGGCGAAACCGGCAAGCCCGACTGGTTCAACCTCCGCCACGAGGAGGCAATGACCCCGGCGGCCATCGTGCGGCTCGCCGAAGCAACGCAAGCGCATTACGGCTTTGCCGATTTCAAGCTCAAGGGCGGCGTGCTCACGGGCGAGCAGGAGATCGAGGCCGTCACCGCGATCGCCAGGCGCTTCCCGAAAGCCCGTGTCACCCTGGACCCGAACGGCGCCTGGTCGCTGGACGAGGCAATCCGCCTTTGCAGCAACATGCACGGCGTGCTCGCCTATGCCGAGGATCCCTGCGGTGCGGAGGCCGGTTTCTCCGGTCGCGAGATCATGGCCGAGTTCCGCCGCGCCACCGGGCTGCCGACCGCGACCAATATGATCGCGACGGACTGGCGCCAGCTCTCTCACGCACTACGGCTCGGCGCGGTCGACATTCCCCTCGCCGATCCGCATTTCTGGACCATGCAAGGGTCGGTGCGCGTGGCACAGACCTGTCGCGACAACGGCTTGACCTGGGGCTCGCACTCCAACAATCATTTCGACATTTCGCTCGCGATGTTCACCCATGTCGGCGCCGCCGCCCCCGGCAAGGTGACCGCGATCGACACCCACTGGATCTGGCAGGACGGCCAAGCGTTGACCAGGGAGCCGCTGCAGATCAAGGGCGGCAGGATTGCGATCCCCGATCGCCCGGGGCTCGGCATCGAGATCGATCGTGGTGCCATCTCGGCGGCGAACGCGCTATACAGGCAGCATGGCCTCGGCGCTCGCGACGACGCGCTCGCCATGCAGTTCCTGATCCCGGGCTGGACCTTCGACGACAAGCGTCCCTGCCTCGTGCGCTAACAACAAGAGTTGGAGAGAAACATGACCGCTCACCAGAAGAACTTCATCGCCGGCGAATGGGTCGACGGCTCCGGCATCACGCGGGACATCAACCCCTCCAATACCAAGGACGTGGTCGGCGAATACGCCCGGGCCGACAAGGCGCAGACCGAAAAGGCGATCGCCGCGGCAAAGGCCGCTTTCCCGGCCTGGGCCCGCTCGACGCCGCAGGAGCGCTTTGACGCGCTGAACAAAATCTCTCTCGAGATCCTCGCCCGCAAGGAAGAGCTCGGGCGCCTGCTTGCACGCGAGGAAGGCAAGACGCTGCCGGAAGGCATTGGCGAGGTCGCGCGTGCCGGCCAGATATTTGCGTTCTTCGCCGGCGAGGCGCTGCGGCTGATGGGCGAAAAGGGCGCGTCGGTCCGGCCCGGCCTCGAGGTCGAGATCACTCGCGAGCCGGTCGGCGTCATCGGTCTGATCACGCCGTGGAATTTTCCGATCGCGATCCCGGCCTGGAAGATCGCACCCGCGCTCTGCTACGGCAACACCGTGGTGTTCAAGCCGGCCGAGCTGGTGCCGGGCTCGGCGCATGCGTTGTCCGAGATCATCGCGCGCTCCGGCATTCCGGCCGGTGTGTTCAACCTCGTGATCGGCTCCGGCGCGGTGGTCGGCCAGACCCTGCTCGAACATCCCGATGTCTCTGCGATCTCGTTCACGGGTTCGGTCGCCACCGGACGCAAGATCGCGCAGGCCTGCGTGCTCTCGACGCCGATGAAGAAGTTCCAGCTCGAAATGGGCGGCAAGAACCCGCTGGTCGTGCTCGACGACGCCGACTTGAAGGTCGCGGTCGAGGTCGCCATCAACGGCGCCTATTTCTCGACTGGCCAGCGCTGCACCGCGTCCTCGCGCCTGATCGTCACCGCGGGCATTCATGACCGCTTCGTCAGCGCCATGACCGAGCGGATGAAGGGCCTCTCGGTTGACGACGCCCTGAAGAGCGGTGTGCATATCGGCCCGGTGGTCGACCAGAGCCAGCTCGATCAGGACCTCCGCTATCTCAAGATCGGCCAGGACGAGGGCGCCAAGCTTGCCTGGGGTGGCGAGCTCTTGAACCGCGAGACGCCCGGTTTCTATCTTCAGCCGGCGCTCTTCACCGAAGCCAACAACCAGATGCGCATCGCGCGCGAGGAGATCTTCGGTCCGGTCGCCTGCGTGATCCGCGCCAAGGACTACGAGGAGGCACTTGCGATCTCCAACGACACCGAGTTCGGCCTCGCCTCGGGCATCTGCACCACCAGCTTGAAATACGCCTCGCACTACAAGCGCAACAGCGAGGCCGGCATGGTGATGGTCAACCTGCCGACCGCCGGCGTCGACTATCACGTGCCGTTCGGTGGCCGCAAAGGCTCGAGCTACGGCGCGCGCGAACAGGGCGCCTATGCGCGCGAGTTCTACACCGCGGTGAAGACGGCTTATACTTTCCCCGGGTGATGACGGCGCACGTACCACGACGACGCTGCCCACCACTCCCTCGGGAGAGGTCGGAGCGCATCGCAGATGCGATCCGGGTGAGGGGTTACGGTCCCTCGTGAGACTTGTGCCCCCTCACCCGCGCCCTCTCCCCGTTGGGGAGAGGTGGCCGTCGGCGGCTCGGCCGACTTCCCCAAAGCACAGCGAGTTTGTGAAAAACGATCATGGACCAGGACGTCGCAGCGAAAGAACAACCTCGCTACATCAAGCTCAACGCGCGCGATAATGTCGCGATCGTCGTGAATGATTTCGGACTGCCCGCCGGCTCCCGCTTCGCTTGCGGCCTGACGCTGCGCGCCTTCGTGCCGCAGGGGCACAAGACCGCGCTCGTCGACATCGCGGAAGACGCACCGATCATCCGCTATGGCGAGGTGATCGGCACCGCGCTGTCGCCGATATCAGCCGGCGAATGGGTCGACGAGGCGCGCATCCGTATGCCCGACGCGCCGCCGCTCGATCAGCTCGAGATCGCGACCGCGGTGCCGGCGGCGCTGCCGCCGCTCGAAGGCTTTACGTTCGAGGGCTATCGCAATCCCGACGGCTCGGTCGGAACGAAGAACATCCTCGGCATCAGCTCCTCGGTGCAATGCGTCAAGGGCACGATGGAATATGCGGTGAAGCGCATTCGCGCCGAGCTCCTGCCGAAGTATCCGAACGTCGACGACGTCGTGGCGCTGACTCATGCCTATGGCTGCGGCGTCGCGATATCGGCGCCCGATGCCGTGGTGCCGATCCGCACGCTGCAGAATCTTGCGCTCAACCCGAATTTCGGCGGCGAAATTCTCGTCGTCGGTCTCGGCTGCGAGAAGCTCGCGCCCGAGCGGCTGGTGCCGGAAGGCGTCGGCGACGCCATCGTGCGGATGCAGGACGAAGCCTTTGATGGCTTTGGCGCGATCGTCGACGCCATCATGACCCAGGCCGAGGCGCGGCTGAAGGTGCTCAACACCCGCAAGCGCGAGACTTGCCCGGCCTCCGATCTCGTGATTGGCCTGCAATGCGGCGGCAGCGACGCCTTCTCCGGTGTCACAGCAAACCCAGCCGTCGGCTTCGCCGCCGACCTGTTGGTGCGCGCCGGAGCAACCGTGATGTTCTCGGAGGTGACTGAAGTCCGCGACGCCATTCAGCTTCTGACCCGCCGCGCCATCAATGAGGAGGTCGGCCGGGCGCTGATCCGCGAAATGGCGTGGTACGACGCCTACCTTGCTCGCGGGGGCGCCGACCGCAGCGCCAACACCACGCCGGGCAACAAGAAGGGCGGGCTCGCCAACATCGTCGAGAAGTCGCTGGGCTCGATCGTCAAGTCCGGCTCCGGCCCGATCACCGGCGTGCTTTCGCCCGGCGAGAAGGCACGCCAGAAGGGCATGCTGTTCGCGGCGACGCCGGCAAGCGATTTCATCTGCGGCACGCTCCAACTTGCCTCCGGAATGACGCTGCAGGTGTTCACCACCGGCCGCGGCACGCCCTATGGCCTTGCCGCGGCGCCGGTGATCAAGGTCGCGACCCGCAGCGAATTGGCACGGCGGTGGAAGGATCTGATCGATTTCGACGCCGGCTGTATCGCGACCGGCGAGAAGACGATCGAGGAGACGGGCTGGGACCTGTTCCGCCTGATTCTCGATGTCGCAAGCGGCCGCACCAAGCCGTGGTCGGATCGCTGGGGCATCCACAACGACCTCACGCTGTTCAACCCCGCGCCGGTGACCTAAAGCAAGCCCGCGCCACCGGTTAACCGCTCGTTAGCCATGCCGCAATCGGCCGGGGAACGTCGCAACTCGATTCAAATTGTCCTGGCATGGAGGCAGACATGACCCGGACGAGCAAGGATCTCAAGGATCAAGCCGATCGCGCCGAGCGGCTGGCACGCACCGGCATCGATGCGCTGACTGCTGAGCGCCTGCGCGCTTACGCCGATGAGTGCCGCAAGCGAGCCACAGCGGTGGAGCGCGAGGCGCGTGACGGGTGATTGGCCTATCGCCGGCGCGGCATCGATGTCGGGCGATCCGCGATGAGGCGGCAAGGCGCGTCAAATCTTCCCCAGTCCGCGCACCTCTTTCGTTGCGATCTTGATCAAGGGCTTGATCGCCTGCTCCTCACGGCCGAGCACCACGCCAGACGCGAAAGCGCGGGTGCGCTCCTTTCGATGCGGCGCCTTGAGTGCAGCATCAACCGCCAGCCTGCGGTGCGCAACGAAATCATTGAGCGAGCCGAGCGCGTCCTGGATCCGCTTCAGATGCTTTGACTGCCGCGCAAGCTGCCTTTGCTCGCGCTTGCTGGAAAACAAGCTCTCGAAGAAATCGATCGCGTATCTGATTTTCTTGGCTCTGATGCGCACCTTGTGCCGCTCCGCCGCAGACATCTCGTCGAGACGCGTGCCGCCCTTGCGCAGCTTCCTGATGCGGCGACGGAGCAGCGCGGTAGCAAATTTGTCGATTGGGCCTCCATCGTCCGCTGCGGCGATCGTCTGCCTAGCCTCGATCCATTGCAGTATGTCGATCAACAGACCGCGATAGCGCGCCGAATTGACTGCCGTCCTCGCGCGCGCGAAAGCACGGTCGCGGTTCCTGGAAAATTCCTGACGGATCACCTTGCCGCCACGCCGCAGCAATGCATCGTGGGAGGCAGGCTCGATCTCCTCCTTGATAAAGACGTCCAGCTCGCGCGCCGGCGCGAGCTCATTGGCTAACCACTTCAGTTGCGCCTTGGCCTCTTCCGTACTCGGTCCAGTCAGGATTTTTGAGAACAGCGAGATTGCCGTTCGCAACCGGCGCAGGCCGACCCTCATCTGATGAATTCCTTCCGGCTCGCCGTCGCGGACCGCATCGGCGTTCGACGAGAAGTGGCGGAATGCCGAGCGGGCGATCACCCGAAATGCTTCGCCGGACGTGAGTTCAGGCTCCAGCACGATGTGCTCGGCCGAGACAACGAAATGCTCCTGATCGCCGGCAAGCTCGTATCCGTGTTCGGATTTCGAGCGCAGGTCGAGCTCCGCCCCCGCCTTCCGCTCCAGGGCCCTCGCGAGGCGGAACAGGTCGAGCCGCTGCCCGCTCTTCAACTCGAGCTCGATCTCCCCGATCGGGCGCGACCGCTGTCCGACGGTGGTCTGCCCGCGATCGATGGCGAGCGCGATCTCGCTCTGCTTCATGCGCAACGGCACGGTGATCCGCCGCACCGACGTTTCGAACACTGGCTTCAGCTTGCGGCGCAGTTTCCTGGATGCGATGGCCTCGAGCGGTGTGTTGTCGGCTTTACTCAGATCGGGCTCGTCATTGTCGAGTTCGGTCTCCCACTCTCCCCGGTCGAACTGCGTGCCGCCCGCTGACTTGATGGTCTGGACGTATCCGTGGCCGTCCTGGCGGATGCGCAGCGAGAGGCCGCGCCGCTTCAGCTTGTGCTTGGCGGTGTCAAAATAGGTCGAAACCAGATTGCTTTCGGACGGTTTATCGCTCCTGCTACCGGCAATCCGCGGCCTCACCAACATCTTCAGCTTGCGCGCAGGAACGCGGAATTTGAGCTCCGTCTCGACCGCCATTGTCCCTCCACGGAGTGCACACGGCCAACAACGCCTGAGACGCGCTCGGGGCTCCGCCATCAAATCGGAAGAGAAACAAAAAAGTCCGCCGCAACCGGGTCAACTTCGGGTGAGGCTTGGTTGCCGTCGATCGTCGTCATGATCGACGCTGTTGCAGCGGGATACATTCCCCTTATGACAATTGGGTCGATCACGGCTCGCGCTCCCTGACTTGCTGCAACTGCTCACGTCCTCACGCCAAGGACGATCATGGAACTCGATGAACAGACGTTCACCACTGTGGCGAAATGATCATGTTTGGTGCGTTGAATAGCCTGAAACGATGTCCCACGTCCTTACCAAGGAGGACGTTCCATGAAACAGTCGCAGCATTTCCTCGACAATGCGGAGAATTGCGCCCAGCTCGCAGAGCGCGCGTCCGATGAGCCGACCTACAATCGATACAAGCGGATGGAGGCTGCCTGGCGCGCGCTGGCCAGGGAGCAGGACTGGCTCGATGGCGAGACTTCACCTTCGGACAATCTGGTCGAATCTCCGGCGCTTTCCGTTGGAGCCCGAGGAGCTGCCTGACGGCAGTTCATTCCGCGTTACGCTAATGATACCCGGCCGTCACGCATGCTCCTTCGCCGCGACCTTGTCGAGCGCACGTAGCACTGCATCACCCATTTCGACGGTCGACAGCTTCCTCGCGCCGGCCTCGGCGATATCGGCGGTCCGAGCGCCGGAAGCGAGCGCGGCCTGCACCGCCTTCTCCAGCAGGTCGGCGTCGGCGGCACGGCTCAGCGTCAGGCGCAGCAGCATCGCGACGCTCAGGATCGATCCGAGCGGATTGGCGATGCCCTTGCCCGCGATGTCGGGCGCGCTGCCGTGCACCGGCTCGTAGAGCGCCTTGCGCCGGCCGTAGCGGTCGACCGGTCCGAGCGACGCTGATGGCAGCATGCCGAGCGAGCCGGAGGCCATCGCCGCGCAGTCCGACAGGATGTCGCCGAAGATGTTGCCGGTGACCATGACGTCGAACTGCCGCGGCGCGCGCACGATCTGCATCGCGGCATTGTCGACATAGAGATGGGTCAGCTCGATGTCGGAGAATTCCTCCTTGTGGAGCGCGGTGACCTCCTCACGCCACAGCACGCTGGTCTCCAGCACATTGGCCTTGTCGACCGAGCAGACTTTGCCCCGCCGCGTTCGCGCCAGCTCGAAGGCCGACCGCGCGACGCGGCGAATCTGGTGGGTTGTGTATTGCTCGGTGTTGAAGCCGCGCCGCTGCCCGTCCCGCAGCGTCTCGATGCCGCGCGGCTCGCCGAAATAGATGCCGCTGGTCAGCTCCCGGATGATGACGAAGTCGACGCCATCAAGCACTTCGGGCTTCAGCGGCGCGGAGGCCGCAAGCGCCGGGCTCGCCACGATCGGCCGCAGGTTGGCGTAGAGATCGTATTTGCTGCGCAGACCGAGCAGGCTGCCGGCCTTGCGCGCTGCCGCCGGCACCTCCTTGGTCTCGGGCCCACCGGTCGCGCCCCACAGGATCGCATCGGCCTCGTCCATCGCCTCGGCGGTGTCTTCCGGCAACACCTTGCCGGTCGCCAGATACGGGATCAACCCGTACTGCGCCTCGCGCAGCGTCATCGGCACGCCGCGCTTGGCCGCGAACCATTCGAGCACCCGGCGCGACTGCGCCGTGACCTCGGGACCGATGCCCTCGCCGCCGACCACGGCGACCTTGACCATATTGGAGTGCGTGCTCATGCCGGCGTCCTTGAAAAATGAATCCAGGGCCGCGCCGCGTGGTCCGAGGCCTGGAAGGCGCGGATCTCGTCATCGCGCTGCAGGGTCAGCGCGACCTCATCGAGCCCCTTCAACAATCCCTCGCGCCGCCTCGGATCGATCTCGAACGAATGGCGCGCGCCGGACGGCGACACGATGGTCTGCGTCTCCAGATCGATCGAGACCTTGCCCGCGCCCTGCGTCGCCTCGATATCGGCCGCCAGCGAATCCACCACCGCCTTGTCGACGACGACAGGCAAGATTCCATTCTGGAAGCAGTTGGCGAAGAAGATGTCGCCAAAGCCCGAACCGATAATGGCGCGGATGCCCATCTCCTGCAGCGACCATACCGCGCCCTCGCGCGACGAGCCGCAGCCGAAGTTCGGACCCGTCACCAGGATCTCCGCCTGGCGATACGGCTCGCGGTTGAGGATGAAATCCGGATTCTCCGAGCCGTCGGGCAGATAGCGCAGCGAGCCGAACGCCCACTTGCCGAGCGTGCCGCGGATCGAATTGCCGACCAGCCGCTCGATGCGGATGATGACGTCGGTATCGATATTGCTGCGCATGATCGGCGCGGCGGTCGCAGTGAGCTTGTTGAACGGTTTTGGCATCGTCAGTGTCCCATCGTCCTGACATCGGCGATCGCGCCGGCAATGGCCGACGCCGCTGCGCTCGCCGGGCTCGCCAGATGCGTCCGCGCCCGCGGGCCCTGGCGGCCGACGAAATTCCGGTTCGAGGTCGAGACCGAGCGTTGCCCGGGCGCTACCACCTCGCCATTGGCGGCAAGGCACATCGAGCAGCCCGGCTCGCGCCATTCGAACCCTGCGTCGGTGAAGATCTTGTCGAGCCCTTCGGCGACCGCCTCGCGCTTGACGTTCTCAGAGCCCGGCACGACCCAGGCGCGTACGCCGGGAGCCACCTTGCGGCCGCGTGCCACTTCCGCCGCCGCGCGCAGATCACTCAGCCGGCTGTTGGTGCAGGATCCGATGAACACCCAATCGACCGGCGTGCCCGCGATCGGCGCGCCGCCTTGCAGGCCCATATAGTCCAGCGCGGTTTCGATCGCCGCGCGCCGCACCGGATCGTCAACCGACTTCGGATCGGGAATCCGGCCATCGACGCCGATGACGTGCTCGGGACTGATGCCCCAGGTCACCTGCGGGATGATCTTCGCTACATCGATCACCACCTCGCGGTCGAACACCGCGTCCGGATCGCTCGGCAGCTCGCGCCACGCCTTGACTGCGAGCTCCCACATCTCGCCCTTCGGCGCATAGGGTCGGTCGCGCAGGAATTCGAAGGCCTTCTGATCGGGCGCGACCATGCCGATCTTGGCGCCGAGCTCGATCGAGAGGTTGCAGATCGTGAGCCGGGCCTCGACGGATAAGTCACGGATCGCGCTGCCGGTATATTCGACCGCATAGCCCGTGCCCCCGGCTGCGCCGATCTGCCCGATCAGCGCCAGAATCATGTCCTTGGCGGTGACGCCGAGCGGCAACTTGCCCTCGAAACGGGCGCGCAACGTCTTGGGCCGGCGCTGGATCAGCGCCTGGGTCGCCAGCACATGCGCAAGCTCGCTCGACCCGATGCCGAAAGCGAGCGCGCCGAGGCCGCCATGCGTGCAGGTGTGGCTGTCGCCACAGACGATAGTTGCGCCCGGCAGGCTCAAGCCGAGCTCCGGCCCGATGACGTGCACGATGCCCTGGCCGGGTTGGTCGACGTCGAACATCGCAATCCCGCTCGCCGCGCTCTCGACCCGCAGCGCAGCCAACAGCTCCTGCCCGATCTTGCTGGTTCCGGCGCGACCATGCGCGGTGGAAATCGCATGGTCGGGGGTCGCAAATGTCAGCTCGGGATTGTGAACCTTGAGACCTCTGCTCTTGAGATCGAGCAGTCCGCGCGAGCCGCCGAGATCGTGCAGCAGATGGCGGTCGATGTGCAGAAGATCCGTATCCTCGCTCAAGCGGGCAATGACATGCTGGTCCCAGATCTTGGCCAGCATCGTGCGACCGGTCTTTTGCAAGACAGTGCTCCCTTTGGCTTCTTGAGGCCAGCGGCACAGGCCGCCGAATGCCGCGTGGCGCGGCTTTGACTGCGGGCATCAAATCACGCGCCAGACCGCCCCGCCAGAGCCGAGTGGCGAACACGACATGGAGGAGGCCTGCATCTGTGCGGCTTGACAACGACCCGTAGCCCGAATGGAGCGAAGCGCAATCCAGGAGCAGTTCAACCTGATCCCGGATGTCGCTGCGCTCCATCCGGCTACGCAGATGACAACGGCCCTCTTTCAACGTGGCCGGGTATAGCGAACGCACTCACGACGCCAGCGCTTCCTCCGGCATCACGACGGACAGGTTCTGACTCTCGGCGACGGCGCGGTTGGTAATGCGGCCACGATGGATGTTGAGGCCGGCGCGCAGATGCGGATCCTCGACCAGCGCGCGCAACCCCTTCGATGCAAGCGCGAGACCGAACGGCAGGGTGGCGTGATTGAGCGCATGGCTCGAGGTGACCGGCACCGCGCCCGGCATGTTGGCCACGCAATAGTGCACGACGTCATCCACCAGATAGGTCGGCGCTTGGTGCGTGGTCGGCTTCGAGGTCTCGAAGCAGCCGCCCTGGTCGATCGCGACGTCGACCAACACGGCGCGGCGCTTCATGCTGGCGAGTTGCGCGCGCGACACCAGCCGCGGTGCGCTGGCGCCGGGGACCAGAACCGCGCCGATCACGACATCGGCGGCAATGACCTCCTGCTCGATCGCTTCCAGCGTGGCGTAGCGGGTGCGGACGCGGCCTGCGAACAACTCATCAAGCACGCGCAGCCGCGGCAGCGAGCGATCGAGCACGGTGACATCGCTGCCCAGCCCCGCGGCCATTCGCGCCGCATGGCTGCCAACCACGCCGCCGCCGATGATCGCGACCCGCGCCGGCGGAACGCCGGGCACGCCGCCAAGCAGCTTGCCCATGCCGTCGGCCGATTTGCGCAACGCGGCGCCCGCCGCTTCAATCGCAAGCCGGCCGGCGACTTCGCTCATCGGCGCGAGCAGCGGCAGCCCGCCGTGCGCGTCGGTCACGGTCTCATAGGCAACCGCGGTGCATCCGGAGGCAAGCAATCCCTTGGTCTGGGGAACGTCCGGCGCAAGATGAAGATAGGTGAAAAGGATCTGGCCCTCGCGTAGCCGCGTCCATTCCGATGGTTGCGGCTCCTTCACCTTCACGATCATGTCGGCCGCGGAAAACACTTCCTCGGCCGTATCGGCGATCCTGGCGCCGGCCTGGCGATAGACGTCATCGCCGGAGCCGATACCGTCGCCGGCCCCGCGCTGCACCACGACCTCATGCCCGTGCGCCACATATTCGCGCACCGACGCCGGCGTCAGCCCGACCCGATATTCCTCGACCTTGATCTCCTTAGGCACGCCAACGCGCATGATCCGCTCCTGAAAGAATCGTTTCCGCCTGACGTGAGGCTAATCCTCGTCAGGCGGCGTTTCTCAGCGAAATCCAGCTTGTCGGCGCGGCAATACGCTCATATTCTTCGTCGTCGGCCGGACAATTAGAGGAAAACTGCGTGGACGGTCTCGACCGTATTGATCTCCGAATCCTGGCCGAACTGGTCTTCGACGCCCGCGCCAGCCAGATCGAGCTTGCCGAGAAGGTCGGCCTGTCGCCGACGGCGTGCGCGCGGCGTATCCGTCACCTCGAGGAAACTGGTGTCATCCGCGGCTATCGCGTCGATCTCGAACCGACGGCGCTTGGGTTGGTGACGACGGTCGTCGTCACCATCACGCTGGAGAAGCAGAGCGAGGATTATCTGGCGGCATTCGAGGCCGCGATCGCGCGCTGCCCCGATGTCGTGTCCTGCCATTTGATGTCGGGCAGTGACGACTATCACCTGCAAGTCATCGCGCGCGACATCGCCGATTTCGAGCGCATCCACAAGCAGCATCTGTCACGGATGCCGGGCGTCGCCCGCATCCATTCCAGCTTCGCGATGCGCGAGGTGGTGCGCCGGACCATTCCGGAAACCGCGCTGCGCGGCTGACGCTGGCTGACCGGAGCAGCGACGGAGGTTCACCTCTCCCTTTGGGAGAGGTCGGCGCGTAGCGCCGGGTGAGGGGTTGCAGTCTCTCAACGGAGCCGCGGCCCCTCACCCGATTTGCTTAACGCAAATCGCCCTCTCCCCGTTGGGGAGAGGTGTATTGAGCCCGCAGTCAAAGCGATTCAACCCCAATCATGCTTTGCGCGGCCACATCCGCGACAACGTCTCGTCCCGCTTCACGACGACATGCCAGAGCGTGGCGGCAACGTGCAGCGCGACCGCGGCATAGACCAGATAGGCGAGCAGGCCATGCGCGACCTCGCCCGCATGCGCGACCGCCTTGTTGCCGGCAAACAGACGCGGCCAGCTAAAGGTCCAGAAATAGCGCAGCGAGTAGCCGCCCGCCGACGAGAACATGTATCCCGTGACGGGCATGGCGAAGAGGATCACGTAGAGAGCCCAGTGATTGAGCCGCGCAGCGATCCGCACCAGCGGCGAGAGCGATCCCGGCTCGGGCGGCGCCACCGTCGCGGCGCGCACGATGAGCCGCAGGATCGCCAGGACAAACAGCGTCACGCCAAGCGACTTGTGCACCTCGAGCAGCTCGCGCCGCGGCGACGTCCCCGCCGGCTGCAATCCGCAGTAAAGCCCGATCAGCATGGCCGCGATGAACAACACCGCTGTTGCCCAATGGATCTTGCGCAACAGCGGATCGTAGCTGGCCGTCACTTTCGTTGTCACAAAACGCCTCGGTTGAGCTTGCGCAGGCTAAAAAAGAAGGCGTTCAGTAGATGATCGCGCCGGGATTGCCTACCGGGGATTAATTCAATTTCGATCACAATAGCACACGGTTCGCGCGGAAGTCGCAACGGTCCGCTCCTCGCCGGGCGCAGCCCACAGCCCGCCCCCCACACGCATTTTTTAGTCGTGATTCCCTCCCTCGTGTGACAGAATTGCTACATTGAAATGTCAGTTCGGTTACACGCGGAGTCGTGAATGAGCATGGAGTGGCGGGCGCGGCCGGTTTCGCTGGCCTGGTCAAATCCGGTGGTCCGTTGGTGGGGGCTGTTGAGCCTGGTGAGCACCGCCAACGTCGCGGTGTGGTTCGTGCTGTATCGCCAGTTCCACGAACAGAGCAATGGTGCCCTGAGCAGTACGTCGGGCATCGGCCTGATGCTGTTGCTGTGCGCGGCTTACGTGTTCGGCTGCGCCTTCCGCTCGATTCTGCCGCGCGCGGATGTCCAGCGCATTTGCCTGTTCGACACTTGGCTGTCGAGCGTTGTTGTCGGCCGCTCGGTCGCCACCGTCGCCGAAGTCTGCTTCGCCGCGCAATGGGCGATCGTCCTGCATCAGCTCGGCACCATGACCGGCGCCGAGACCACTGTGACCATCGCCTGGATCATCGTGCCTGTCATCCTGATCGCGGAATGCTTTTCCTGGTACGCGGTACTCACCACCCACTATCTCGGCAACGCGATCGAGAACTCGCTGTGGGCGGTCGTCTTCTTCCTGGTCGGGATCGCGCTTTGCCGGCTGCTGCCGGAGTTCCAGGGTCCGGTGCGCTGGGCCTTCATCGTCGCGATCCTCGGCATCGCCGGCTATCTCGCGTTCCTGATGACCGTCGATGTCCCGATGTACCTGAACCGCTGGCGCGCCGAGCTCGCCGCCGGCGGCAAGCTGCTTCATCCGCTCGAGGGCCTGCGTGATGTCAGCACGCGCTGGGTCGTGACGCATGATATCGCCGAATGGCGCGAAGAGATCGCCTGGATGTCGCTCTATTTCAGCATGGCGGTGTGGTCGAGCCTTGCGCTCTGCGTCGGCTATTCGCTCGAGGATCAGCTCCCGCGCTACCGCACCGAGCCGGCCATCGCAATTGCGACGCCGGCGGTCGCGAGCGCGGCACCGGCGACCGCGAGCGCCGGCGCCATCGATGGTCAGAAGTCGACGGTCATCGAGAGCCACAATGTCCGCGGCATGCCGCTGATGAGGTAACCGGTCGGGTTGGCGATCCAGTAGCGCTTGTCTGCGATGTTCGTGACGGTGGCGCGGAATGTGGTGGGACGCCCCGCAAGCTTTGTCGCGTAACGAGCACCGATATCGAACGTCGTCCAGCTCGGAACGCTCTGTAGATTGTCGGCGCTGACGTAGGCCCTGCTGGTGTAGATGGCGCGCGCGGTCGCCGTCAGCCCGGGCAGGAACTGCGTGTCCCACTCCACCCCGAGATTGCCCTGCAGATCCGGCGCACCGACGGCGTAATGGCCGTCATTGATGTGCCCTGCTGTCTTCGTCAGTCTGGCATCGAGGAACGTCACGCCGCCGAGCACGCGCACGCCCGGCGCCACTTCACCGAACGTGTTCAGCTCGATGCCACGATGCCGTTGTTCGCCGTCGAGGCTGTAGATCTTCGTGACCGGATCGATCAAGCCGCTCGGCATGCTGATCTGGAACAGGGCGAGGCTCGCACCGAAACGGCCGAGATCGAGCTTGCTGCCGACTTCATATTGCCTGGTCTTGAATGGAGGAAACACCGCATTGGTGTTGGCGGCGCCGGAAGGAGGCGTCGGGCCGGGGGTGAGACCCTCGATATAGTTGGCGTAGAACGAGAGCTCGCGGATCGGCCGGACCACCAGCGCCACCGACGGCGATGTCGCACTTTGATCGTAGTGCGCCGTCGCAAGGCCGCTGACCGGATCAAAGCTGCTCGACACCACCTGCTGCTGTCGGGCACCGACAATCAACTGCATCAGGCCGTCCATCATCGTGAGGGTGTCGGCCACGCCGACGCTCCTCAGATCGAGGGTATCCGACTTCGCTTCCGGGAACGACGACACCGGTGCGCCCGGGCTCGCGAACAGGGTCGGCCTATAGATGTTGGTCAGATAGTTTGCGTAGTTGACCTGACCGAGCCAGTCTGTCCGCTGCAGCGAGCTGCCGCTGACGACGACCTCATGGCCGATCGGGCCAATGTCGAACCGCGACCGGATTCCGGCCTCGCCCGACACCGTATCCGACTTGCCGATCTGGTAGCGCGAGGTCGACTGCGCGTTGCCCACGCTGTCAAGGATCGTAGCGCCCGGCGCCTCCTGCTTGTCGTAGCCGAAATGATTGCCGCCGATCGCGCCGAACAGGGTGACGTTGGACGACAAGTCGTATTCAGCACGGGTCAAGCCGGTAATGCTCCGCGCGCTGGCATAGTCGAAGGGCTGGGCGAGATTGATCCTGGGATCGGGCGCGACGGGAACGGCGATGCCCGTCACCGGCGTATAGCCACGCGCCGCCGCCTTCATCCAGTCGTTCTGGTAGATGATGTCGGTCGACCATCGGAAGCGGTCGCCGCGGTAATCGACCCCGAGCGAGCCAACACCGTCGCGCACCGATTGCCGGTCGATCGTCGTGTTGCCGGCATCGAAGGCGCCGTTGAAGCGGACTCCCCATTCCTTCTGCTCGCCATAGCGCCGCGCCACATCGATCGCCGTGCCGAAGCGACCGTCGGACATGTAGCCCGCGGTCCAACGCGTCAGCGGATCGTCGCCGGCACGTTTGGTCACGACATTGACGCTGCCGCCGATCGAGCCCTGCGGCGCCATGCCGTTGAGGAAGGCCCCCGGTCCCTTGAGCAGCTCGATCCGTTCGATCGGCGCCGGATTGACGCGATAGTTCGGCACCAGGCCATAGAGCCCGTTCAGCGCGATTTCGCTGTTCTCGACCCGGAAGCCGCGAATGGTCAGCGCGTCATAGCGGTTGCTGCTGCCGATCGCAGCACGCACCGACGGATCGCTGTTGGTCAGGACTTCGGCGACGCTGGTGGCCTGCTGGTCGCGGATGGTTTGCTCGGTGTAGCTCGTCAAGCTGAACGGCGTCGCCATGTAGTCGCGGTTGCCGAGCAAGCCGAGCTGCGCACCGCGTGCGACCTGCCCGCCCGCGAAGCTGGGCGGCAGCGCCGCCTGCTGCGCACCAGCCGTTGGAGGCGCGGGAGGTGCTGCCGCATTGTCACGATGGGCCGCGCGCCCCGCTGCTCCGACGCGCGAGGCCGCGAGCGGCTTGCGCCGGTGATCGAGCGCAGCGGCATTGCGACGCTGTGACGGAGAGACCACGACCGGCGGCAGCGCCTGTCCCGCGCCAGAGGAGCGTTGCGACCCGGATTCGGCAGAAGTGGACGACAACGGCGAGGTGGGCTGTTGCGCGACGGATGGGCCAGCCATCAGTAGCGCCGATACGCAGACGGCGGACAAGGTCGCCGAACGCGGCGTGTTCAGATCGTTCAAGGTCGTCTCCCCAGCGGATGTCGGTGGCCGCGACCTGTGTCGCGATCGGCGCAAGACGCGCGCATCACCGGTGTCGCGATGGGAATTAGGCAAAGCGCAATGACGCCGCCACTAGAAGGACTCTAAGGGGCAAGCCAAGCTGCGACGCGCATTTTTTCTATCCAGAGAATTCGAGACATTCCAATTTCAACGCCTCACGAAAGGTGCTAGCGCGCGCACGCAGTTCCACGCCATCAAGCAAGCTGCGACACCGCGCTTGAGCGAATGAATCACCGTTTTTGCCGCGCCATATGCGCGATCGTGCGTCGATGCGGCGGCCTCAAGCGTCCTTCGCGATCCGTCATATGGAGCACGCCTGCATGTGAGGCCGTGGGCGCGCTGAAGCACGCGGTCTGATCCTCCGGAGCGGCAAAACACCGCAGCGTGCGGCGGCGCATCCGCGCGGCACTGAGAGACTCGTTTCCCATCGCGCGCCTTGAGCTGAATCGCCAATTCGGAGTAAATCCCGGGCCAGCCACACAACATCCGCCTGCGCTTTGCCATGCCGCACATCACCATCATCGAAACCGGGCTTGTCAATTCGCGCTATCGCGAGCGCCACGGAACCTATCCGCAGATGTTCGAGCGGATGATTGCCGCCGCCGATCCCTCGGTCGCATGTGACGTCGTGAGCATCCCCGGCGGCGAGCGGCTTCCCGATCCGGCCGGGATGGATGCGATCCTGATCACCGGCTCACCCGCGGGCGTGTATGACGGGTTCGACTGGATTGCCCCGCTCGAGGACTTCGTGCGCAAGGCCCATGACCAGCGCGTTCCGATGGTCGGCGTCTGCTTCGGCCACCAGTTGATCGCACAGGCGCTCGGCGGCACGGTGCGCAAGTCGGAGAAGGGCTGGGGCATGGGACGTCACGTCTATCAACTGGCGCCGGACAACGGGCTGATCGAGGGTAACGAGATTGCCATCGCCTGCTCGCATCAGGATCAGGTCGTCGTCCCGCCCGCGTCCGCGCGCACCATCATGTCGTCGACGTTCACGCCGCACGCCGCCCTGCTCCACGCAAACGGCACGACGCTGTCAGTGCAGCCGCATCCCGAGTTCACCGTGGACTACGCGGACGCACTGTGCGACCTCCACCGCGGCCACGCGGCCGACGATCTGATCGCAACCGCCAAGGCGTCGCTCGCCGAGCCGCTGGATCATGCCCGGCTCGGCGGCGTAGTGACTCGCTTTCTCACGGAGCGCCGCACTTAATTCCTGGACTACCGGGGCGTCGCGATAGCGGCACGGCGCATGGGCGTGCACCTCGCTACAGACGGCGGCGATTGCCTCTCGGTCAGGTGGGTCAGGCAAAAGCGCTTCCGTGATGCACCCCTTCCAGCCGGCGTAGCGCGAACGCTGTGGCGAAGACTCCAGCTCGTACCGCGGCGACGCGGATGCATGGTGCCGGCGATGTCATGCACGGGACCGGGCTTCCGAAAGAGCCTATGACTCTCATCTTCCGACTACCCGATTGTCGTAAATCCTGCCTATAAGCCGACCGGGGCCGGTTCCGACCTGTCGGGCCGCATGCATGCCGAATCCTGCCCCCGAAGGTGGCCTTATGACGTTTCAGGACATGCGATCAGCCGTATGGGGGCCTGTCTCCTTGCGGCCCAATTTTTGGGACTTGGCGGCGTTGCTGCTCCTGGTCGGCGCGATGGTGCTCGTCGTCTATGGCGGCGAGCAGACCACCGTGCCGTTGTCCGAGCTCGAGCGCGTTCCGGTGTCGCTCGATCCGGCCAACCTGCCGTATTACGCGCTCCGGACGACGATGCGGATGCTGCTGGCGATCGTCTGCTCGACGATCTTCACGTTCATCTACGCCACCGTCGCGGCCAAGAGCCGGCGCGCCGAGATGGTGCTGATCCCGATGCTCGATATCCTGCAGTCGGTGCCGATCCTTGGCTTCCTCACCTTCACCGTCGTGTTCTTCATGAACCTGTTTCCCGGCCGCGTGCTGGGCGCCGAGTTCGCCTGCGTGTTCGCGATCTTCACAAGCCAGGCCTGGAACATGACCTTCAGCATGTATCAGTCGCTGCGCAACGTGCCGAAGGACCTGGAGGACGCGACCGAGAGCTTCCATCTCTCGGGCTGGCAGCGGTTCTGGCGGCTGGACGTTCCGTTCGCGATGCCCGGCCTGATCTGGAACGCGATGATGTCGATGTCCGGCGGCTGGTTCTTCGTTGTGGCGTCCGAGGCGATCACCGTCGGCAACACGACGGTCACCCTCCCCGGCGTCGGCTCCTATGTCGCAACCGCGATCGAGCAGAAGAACCTGCCCGCCATCGGTTATGCACTGTTGACGATGCTGATCATCATCATTGCCTACGACCAACTGCTGTTCCGCCCGATCGTCGCCTGGGCCGACAAATTCCGTTTCGAGCAGATCGCCTCCGGCGAAGGCCCGACGTCATGGATGCTCGATCTCTTCAGGCGAACGCGTGCGCTGCGCACCTTGACCTATCCGCTCGCCGTAGCGAACAAGTCGATCTCGACGATGCGCGTCACCTGGCTGCCCGTGCTGCAGGCTGGCGGCAAGCGCAGCCAACCCTCGCGTGTGGTCGACGGCATCTGGATTGCAGTGATCGTCAGTGCGGCCGGCTATGCGGCCTGGCTGGCGTATCGATATCTCTCCGCGTCGCTCGGACTGTCGGACGTAGTCGATGCCGTGGGATACGGATTGATCACGCTCGTGCGCGTGATCGTGCTGATCGCGCTGGCGTCGCTGATCTGGGTGCCGGTGGGCGTCTGGATCGGGCTGCGGCCAAAGCTTGCGGAACGGATGCAGCCGCTCGCGCAATTTCTCGCCGCCTTTCCGGCCAACCTTGCCTTCCCCGTGTTCGTCGTGCTGATCGTCCGCTTCCACCTCGATCCGAATGTGTGGCTGAGCCCGCTGATGATCCTGGGCACTCAGTGGTACATCCTGTTCAACGTGATCGCAGGCGCCGCCGCCTTCCCGACCGACCTGCGCGAGGCGGCCAGCAGCTTTCACCTCGGGGGATGGCGATGGTGGATGAAGGTCGTGCTGCCCGGCATCTTTCCCTACTACGTCACCGGTGCGATCACTGCATCCGGCGGATCGTGGAACGCCTCGATCGTCGCCGAGGTCGCGAGCTGGGGCAACACCCATCTCGTCGCCACCGGCCTCGGCGCCTATATCGCGCACGCGACCGAGGCCGGCGATTTTCCCAGGGTCGTGCTCGGCATCGTCGTGATGTGCGTCCTGGTCACGTTGTTTAACCGCCTGTTGTGGCGGCCGCTCTATGCCTTTGGCGAGCGCCGCCTTCGGCTCGGCTGATCGAGAGGAATCCTGATGCTCGACCAAACCAAGCAGACCGCCCTGATCGACATCAGCGGCGTTTCCCGCTCGTTCCCGAAAGGAAGCGGCGAGCAATTGCTGGTGCTCGAAAAGGTCGACCTCACCATCCAGGCCGGCGAGATCGTCGGCCTGCTCGGCCGTTCCGGATCGGGCAAGTCGACCTTGCTGCGCATCATCGCGGGGCTCGTCGCGCCGTCATCGGGCAATGCGACTTGCCGGGGCGAGGCGATCGCCGGCCCGCCGAACGGCGTCGCCATGGTGTTCCAGTCGTTCGCGCTGTTCCCCTGGCTGACCGTGCTGCAGAACGTCGAGCTCGGCCTGGAGGCGCTCGGCGTCGACGCCAACGAACGGCGCACCCGCGCGCTCGCCGCGATCGACCTGATCGGACTCGACGGCTTTGAATCCGCCTACCCCAAGGAGTTGTCCGGCGGCATGCGCCAGCGCGTCGGATTCGCACGGGCGCTGGTCGTGCATCCCGATCTCCTGCTGATGGACGAGCCGTTCTCGGCGCTCGACGTGCTCACCGCCGAGACGCTGCGCACCGATCTGATCGACCTCTGGATTGAGGGCCGGCTGCCGATCAAGTCGGTGCTGATGGTGACGCACAACATCGAGGAGGCCGTGCTGATGTGCGACCGCGTCCTGGTGTTCTCGTCGAATCCCGGACGTGTCGCCGCCGAGTTCAAGATCGACCTCAAGCATCCGCGCAACCGGCTGGATCCGACGTTCCGCCAGCTCGTCGAGCAACTCTATGCCCGCATGACGCAGCGCGAGGAGCCCAAGACGCCGTCGCTCGAGGGCGTTCCCGGCGGCGGCGTCGGCATGGTGCTCGACCACGTTTCGTCCAACGAGCTGTCCGGCCTGATCGAGACGCTGGCCGGACCGCCCTATGGCGGGCATGCCGACCTCCCCGTGCTGGCGAGCCAGCTTCAGCTCGAGACCGATGAGATCCTGCATCTCGGCGAAACCCTGCAACTGCTGCACTTCGCCCATCTGAGCGAGGGCGATCTGGTGCTCACGGACGCGGGCGTGCGTTTCGCCCATCTCGATACCGACGCCCGTAAGAAGCTGTTCGCCGAGCACCTCGTCAGCTACGTCCCGGTCTTCGGCCTGATCAAGCGCGTGCTCGACGAACGGCCCTCGCACATGGCGCCCGCCGCGCGTTTCCGCAACGAGCTCGAGGACTACATGTCCGAGGACTATGCGGACGAAACGCTCAAGACCATCGTGTCGTGGGGCCGCTACGCCGAGCTGTTCGCCTATGACGAGCAGTCCGAGACGTTCAGCCTCGAAAATCCCGGACAGGACGGCGCCTGAGCGCTATTCGAGCGTCTCCCGGTAGAACCAGATGGCGACGCAGATCACCAGCAAGGTGAACAACACGATCGGCCACAGGTCCGGCATGATCGCGGCGGCGCCGTTGCCCTTCAGCAGCACGGCCCGCACGATCCGGATCGCGTGGGTGGTCGGAAACAGTTCGCCGAGCCACCTCGCCCAGACCGGCATGCCCTGGAACGGAAACATGAAGCCGGACAGCATGAAGGATGGCAGCAGCATGAACTGCGCGAGCTGTTGCGCCTGGATCTGATTGGCCGAGATCGTGGAGAAGGTCAGCCCGAGCGCCAGATTGCTGGCGATGAAAAGGCCGAGCGCCAGCATCAAGAGCGGTACGGAGCCGCGGACCGGGAGCCCGAACACCAGCGCCGACGTCGCCAGAATCAGGACGACCTGGAAGTAGCCGATCGCGACATAAGGCACGATCTTGGCGAGCATGATCTCGATCGGCCGCAGCGGCATCGCCATCAGGTTCTCCATGGTGCCGCGTTCCCGCTCGCGCGTGATCGAGAGCGTGGTGATCAGCAATGTCGACATCGTCAACACGATGCAGATCAGGCCGGGCACGATGTTCAGCACGGTGAGTTGCTCGGGATTGTAGCGCGCGTGGATGACGAACTGAAACGGCGTGATCGCCGGCTGCGCCTGGCGGATGACCGGTAGGTCGCGATTGAGACTGTTGACGACAGAGCCAAGCGCCGCCGTCGCATTGCCGATCGCGGTCGGGTCGGTCGCGTCGGCATCGACCAGCACCGTGGGTGTCTCGCCGCGATCGACCGAGCGGTCGAAGTTCGGAGGGATATTGACCACGAACAAAGCCTGGCCGTTGGCGATCGCCCGCTCCGCCTCGGCCTCCGATGCGTAGGTCCTCACGTCGTAGTAGCCGGTATTCTGCAGTGCCGTGACGATCGTGCGCTCGTATTTGGAGGGCTCGCCGAGCAGCAATCCGGTCGGCAGATGCTTCGGATTGGAGTTGATCGCATAGCCGAACAGGAAGAGCTGCATGATCGGCAGCGCGATGATCAGGCGGAGCGTCATCGGATCCCTGCGCACCTGGATCCACTCCTTGCGCAACAGCGCATGGAGCCTTCTGAAGGAGAAGCGGCTCATTGTGCCTCCTCCCTTGCAGCGAGTTGATGAATGAAGACGTCCTCGAGGCGCGGCTCCGCCTCTTGCCATGCGCAGGCCGGCGCCAGCGCGATCGCCGCCTCGAGCCGCGCGCGGTCGGTGCCCGCGACCCGCAACGCATGCCCGAATACGGCGGCCGCCTCGACGCCCGGCAAATGGCGCAGGCGCCGCGCCGCATCGTCGATCGCGTTGCCCGTGGCCTCATAGACCAGCAAGCCCGCGCGACGAACGACTTCATCGGGCGTGCCCTGGACGACGATACGGCCGTCCGCCATGTAGACGATCCGGTTGCAACGCTCGGCCTCGTAGTGCGTGGTCACGAGCACGGTCAGCCCTTCGCCAGCCATGTCGTGGATCAGGTCCCAGAACTCGCGCCGCGCCTGCGCGTCGACGCCCGCGGTCGGCTCGTCGAGCAGCAACAGTTTCGGACGATGCAGAACACAGGCGGCGAGCGCCAGCCGCTGCTTCCAGCCGCCGGAGAGATGTCCCGCGAGCTGCGTCTCGTAGCGCCCGAGGCTCATCCGCGCGATGATGTCCCGCACTGCCGCATCCGCATCGTCCATCTCGTAGACGCCGGCCACCAGCTCGAGATTTTCCCGCACGGTAAGGTCTTCGTAGTAGCTGAACCGCTGCGTCATATAACCGGTCTGGCGCCGGATCGCCGGGCCTTGGCTGAGGATATCCAGGCCGAGGCAGATGCCTGTGCCGCCGTCGGGCACCAGGAGGCCACAGAGCATGCGGATGGTCGTGGTCTTGCCGCTGCCGTTCGCGCCGAGGAAGCCGCAGATCTCACCGCGCGACACCTGCAGGTTCAGCCCGTTGACGACGCGCCGCTCGCCGAACGTCTTCTGCAGATCATGCACGTCGATGACATGACCGGTCATGGCTTCGCCCCGGAGGGCTCAACCGTCACCGGCTGGCCCGGATTGAAGAGCGCAGCCTGCGCCGGCGGCGGCCGCGCCTCGACCAGATAGACCAGCTTGGCGCGGCTCTCCTCGCTGTAGATCACCGGCGGGGTGTATTCGGCCTGCGGCGAGACGAACGAGATCGTCGCGGTGATGTCGCGGTGGCAGCGATCGCAGTGGATTACGACCGTATCGCCGGTATGGACACGGGCAAGATCCGCCTCCGGCACAAAGAAGCGCACGAAGATGTTGCTCGGAGGCAATAGCGACACGACCGGCGTTCCGGCCGCGACGGTCTCGCCGGGCCGCGCCAGCACGTCGACCACGCGGGCATCGACCGGAGACGCCGCGCGCCGCTGCGAGAGCCGCCAATCGGCCATGGCGAGCGCGGCCTTCGCGGCATCGACGGCCGCTTGCTGCGCCTGGATCTCACCCTGGCGGCCGGTCGGCGCGCGCATCTGGGTGAGCATCGCCTGCATCGCCGAGACCTTTGCGGTCGCGGAGCGAAAATCCGCGCGCCGCTGATCGAGGGTCTGGCTGGTGACCGCGCCGCTCTGGATCAAGGCTTCGGCGCGATCGAGATCGAACTTGGCGCGCTGGACCGTCGCCTGGGCATCGGCAAGGTTGGCCTCCGCCTGTTCGATTTCCGTCGGCTTGGCCGCAGCCTCGAGATTGGCGAGCTGGTCGCGAGCCTGCTGAAGCTGACGCGCGGCCTGATCGCGCGCGGCGCGGTCCGCGCCCTCGTCCTGAACGAACAGCGGCGTGCCGACCTCGACCCTGCTGCCGCGCGCCACGGTCACGGCGGTGAGCAAGCCCTGCTGGGTCGGGGCGACCTTTACATAGTCGGCCTCCGCGTAGCCCTGCCAAGCCGCCCGCTCCGACGCGCGCCAGGACCATCACACGCCGCCGGCCATCGCCGACGCGATCAGCACGCCGAGAATGATGAGGAATCGCCGGGTCATGATGGCACCACTAAATGCAACGCAACGATGCTGTTGCATTATGCCGGAAGTTATGTAAGGTCAATCCGGCCGTGGCGCGTTTCGAGCGAAACTGCGGCCCGGTCGGATCAGCTTCCCGTGATGAAGACGGGTCAGGACATGGCGATTAGGGCATGATGCGGTTGAGCAACATCGCGCCCTGGGAGAATCGAGTGACGGAAACCGTCGAATTCAGACGTGGTCCTGGCGGACGGCCGAGCCGCGAGGAGGCCGAGCGGCGGCGCGGCGTGCTGCTACAGACCGCGATGCGGCTGTTTCTCGAGCGCGGCTTCGAAGCGGTGTCGGTCGAGGAGATCGCGCGGCAGTCCGGGGTGGCCAAGCGCTTCATCTACGCCCGCTACGTCGACAAGTCCGAGCTTTTCGTGGCCGCGATCGAGTACAACTTTCTCGACCGGCTCGATGTGCTGCGCTCGCTTGCGCCCTCACCCCGCGGTCCCGAGCACGGACTGTATGAACTCGGCCGCGTTCTGATCGACATTTCGCTGCAACCCGACGTGGTCGCGCTGCGGCGCCTGATGTTCGCGGTCGCCCCGCAATTTCCCGAGATCATGAAGCGCCTGACCGAGCGAAACCGGGAGCGCGGACTTCATCAGGTCGAGCACATCCTGACCTTCTATGCGGATCGCGGAGACATCGAGTTTCCGAAGTCTCAATTGCGTCTGGTGGCCGAGCAGTTCTTCAACTGCGTCGCCGGAATTCCGCAGCGCCTCGCCCTGCTTGAAATGACCGAGCCGCCCGCCGAACAGGACCGGCGTCTGCGCCTTGCGGTCCGTCTATTCGTGCGAGGCGTGCGGCCCGAAGCCAAACGACGCGGCGACTAGAGTGTGATCGGATTGGATTGATCTGGAACAGTAGCGGAGGTCACCTCTCCATTGGGAGAGGTCGATTTGCGCAGCAAATCGGGTGAGGGTTACGGTCTATCGAGAGCGCAAAGGCCCTCACCCGGATTGCATCTGACGATGCAATCCGACCTCTCCCCGACGGGGAGAGGTCGACCCAAGCCCCCGCGATTCGATCCAACCTAACCCCATCACGCCTTAGACCACGATTGGCGGGAATCGTTCGTTCGGTCGTCGCAGATCGCATCAAAGCGATCGCAGAATCATTCTCGCGTTACCATTCGTACCGCGTTCCAATACCAACGGATGTCGAGCCTTTCGCGTCGACATCCGATTCGACGCGGATGTGGCGCGTGACGTCCACATTGGCCGACACGCCGGACTGGCTGGCGCTCGCGCCGGTCCGCACGCCCACGCTCAGCCTGTCGCCGATCGCGCGTGACGCGCCGACCATTGGACCGCCTGCCCCGGCGCCCACATCCAGGCTGTCGACGCCGAGCGAGCGACGCAGACGGTCCATCGTCCCTTCGCCGCCGCTCGCGAACTGCGCTGCCACCTGCGCGAGTTGCAGCGCCTGCGACGTCGTCAGGCTGCCCGACGCCTTCTGGAACAGGATGCGCGACAGGATCTCATCCTGCGGCAATTCCGGCTGCGATGTGAAAGCGAAGACCGGCGCGGCGGCAGGCCCGGAGATGCCGACCTGCGCGGTGATGTCGGAGGCCTGTATCTCCGCCGCAAAGTCGAGCTCGGGGGCAAGGTCGCCGTTGAAGGAGAGATTGCCCTTGGTGAAGGTCAACGTCTTTCCGAGTACTGCCAGCTTGCCTTGGTAGAGGGAGAAGGCGCCTTTCGGCACTGGAGCGTTGGTCGTGCCGCCCACATGAACGGAGCCGCCAACCTCCGCGTTGACCCCACGGCCGTGAATGAAGACGTGGTTCGGCGCCGAGACCGAAACATCGAGCGCGGCATTGAACAGCGCTGCGCGCCCCTTGCTGCCTTTCGAGGCCTCGGCCTTGCGCACCGCGGCAAGACGCGCAGCCGCCTGACCCGAAGCGTTGACGTGGTTGATACCGTCGATCGGTTTCAGCGTCGACGGCAGGCGGTCGGGGATATCGACGCTGACATGGGTCAGGTCGATCCGGCCAGTGACCCGCGGATCGCGCGCCAGAGCGCCGCTGACGTCGATCGCAAGATTGGCCTGCGCGGTGGCGAGCGCACTGGCCGCCAGCGTCGCCTGCTGTCCGCGGATCGAGATCGTGCCCGGGAAGCCCTCATCGGGGGCAACCCGCACCTGCCCGGAGCCGGACAATGTGCCGCCGTTGGGCGTCGCCGCGGCGAGGCGCTCGACGACGATGCGGTCGCCTTCTGCTGTCACCTTCGCTTCAATGTTGTCGAAGCGGGTGCCGAGCAGGCTGTCGCGGAAGCCGCCTCCGCTCAAGGTAGCGGCGCCGCCGATCTGAGGTTTGGCGCGCGTGCCGGCCACGCGGGCATCGAGCACGACGGTTCCGGACACCGTGCGGCCGGACGCTGACAATGCGGCGTTGGCGACTGCGGCATCAAGACGGCCCTTCGCGGTCAACGCGATCGGCGCGCCGGCATCGAGCGGCGCCGTGCCGGAGGCCGTGATCGAGCCGGCTTTTCCCGCGGCGATCGTAGCGGCGAGGCTCGCATGGCTTCCCTCAAGGCGGCCCTCTGCCGCAAGGTCGATCGGCGGCAGGCCGGCGCTGCGGCCCTGCGGCGCGGTCAGTTGCTTGACGGACACCTTGTACTGGCCCGTCGGGGCGCTCGTGGAGCCGGCGATCGTCGCCGAGGCGTCGAGCGTTCCGGCAAGCCCCAGGCCCGGCATCACGACATCGGCCTCGCCGAGCGGGATTGCGCTCGCGACGGCTTTGACGCTGAGCGCCTTGCCCACGCTGCCGTCAGCCATGAAGCGGCCGTTGCCGACACCGAGCGCCAAATGCTCGATCAGTACGCTTCCGTCGTCGAGCGTGAAGCGCGCCGGTCCCTGCAACGCGATCGCCCTGGCGCCGCGTCGCGCGGAGAACCGGTTGAGATCGAACCACGTGCGATCCTGGGCCGTCAGCACGCCTCCGGCATCGAGATCGAAGCCGGCGGCCTTGGCCGACAGGCCGATGGTGCTCGTGCTGGCGCTTCCCCGCGCGGTCAGGGTGGCGCTCGTGACGGTCTGGCCGGCAACCTCGACGCCGGTGACCTTGGCATCCGCATTGAGCCGCGGATGGCGGTAGAGATCGGCCGCATCGGCGCGCAGATCGAAACTGCGGATCGCGGCACCGGCGGCGCGGACTGCCGCACCCTTGCCGGCGAGGCGGACGGATTGCTGGTCGTCCTCGACGGATGCGGCGAGATCGAGCGACGCCGAGCCGGCGAGGTCGATCAAGGCGAGCGGCGAAAGGTCGGCGAGCGAGCCGGCGGCGAAGCGAAGCTGCCCGCGCGCGAGCCGTTGCGCATCGATCGTCCCGGCCCCCTTCAAGGAGACCGAGCCGATCGCGATGTCGATGGTCTTGGCGTCCCACCCGGCGAAAGCCGAAGCAGACGTGTCGCCCGATTGGCGACTGGCTTGCACGACCCCACGCGCGGACTTGCCGTCGATCATACCGTCGAGCCTGGCGTCGACAACGCAGGGTCCCTTGACATCACTGATGGTCGCCGCGAGTTGCAGATGCGGAATGGGGCGCCGCATCGCGGTGGCGCGACCCAGCGAGGCCGCAAACGACACGCCGGGATGAGCAAGCCCTCCGGTCAGACTGGCGTCGACCGCGCCCGCACCTGTGAGACGCGCATCCGCCGCGGCAAGATCAGGCAGATTGACATGCGCCGACAGGTCGCTCGTTTCGCGGGTCACCGTTCCCTTGGCGCGGACCGCAACATGGGCGCCGTCGAGCGAGACGTCGCGGACGGTGTAGGTATCGCTGCCGCTATCCGCACTGACATCGGCCGCGAGCGTGACGCGCGGTCCTGCGAGCCCATCCAGCGCTGCGAGACCGGTCGCGATCCCCTCGCCGGTGCCGGACAATTTGGCGTCGACGCGGCCATGCTCGCGGTCGGCGTCGAGATCGAGGCCGAGTGCCACCGCGCCCTTGAGTTTCAACCCGGCGAGATCGCCGAAGCGGGCGAGATCAGGCATCGTTCCGGTGGCACGGCCGTGCAGCCGGTCGGGGCTGACATCGCCGCTATAGGTGGCCTGGACCGTCGATGTGCCGACCTCGAGCCGCTCGATCGTGGCATGGCCGCCCAGATCGGTGCTGCCGTGGAGCACGAGCGATGCGGTCCTGCCGATCGCTGCTGCGAGGCCAGGGTCACGCGGCACGATGCCGGAGGCGCGCAAATTCGCGTCCACCACGATATGCGTTGCGGGGTCGGAGGGCTCCGCGCGAGGCATCGCCGTGAGCGAGGCATCGAGCGAGTCGAGATCGCCATCCGGCAAGCGGGCGCCTGCCAGCGCGAGCTTGGCCGTGAGTGTCGGAGCCTTGATCGGCCCGTTGACCCTGCTGTCGAACACCAGGCTGCGGATCGAGCCCTGGTCCGTCTCGGTGACGTCGCCATTGCTTGGCAGGGCACGGATCGAGGCCGAGAAATCCATCACTCTGTCGGCGCCGAGCAGCCCCTTCACATCGAGCCGCGCCAGGCGGCTCGTGAGCGTCAATCCGTCCAGCCCGACGCTACCGTCGTCGCCGAAGTGCGTGGTGCTGTCGAGATTGGTCTCGCCTGCAAAGATCGGCGCAGCAACTGACGGCAGCAGCGGCCCGAGATGGCTCGAGAGGCGGGTTGCAAGCACGCGGCCCGCCCCGTTGCGGTCGAGCGTGATGGCGCCGGCGGCGTCGATCGTCGGTCCAGCCTGAAACTTCAAGGTGCCGCGGAAGGCATCGAGCGTGCCCTTGCCGCCAAGCGCGAAGGTGACCGGCGGCTCACCCGGCAAATGACCGATCTTGGACATCAGTCCATGAGCGGGCTCGTCGAGCGTGACGTCGAGGGTCAATGCGTTGCCCTGCGGCACAAAGGCGAGCGCAGCCTTGAAGCGGCCGGGGAAATCGGTGCGCGTCGCGTCGAGATTGAAAACGAGACCCTCCGAGGGCGAGCCCAATTCGGTGTTGCCGGTCGCCTTGACGCTCAGGGCCTCGCCGAGAATGGGCTGGCCCAGCACCAGAGCATGCAGGTCGAACGCCTTCACCTGCACTTTCACCGGGAGCTCGGGCAGGATCGGTTGGTCGGACGCCGCGGCCGGCTGGTCCGACGGCAGCGGCTTTCGCTTGATGTCGAGCGCGCCGATCTCGAGCCGATCGATCTCCAGCCGGCCCGCCAGCAGCGCGCTGCGCCGCCAGACGAGACGGGCCTTGTCGAGTGTCAGCCAAGCCCCGTCCTTATCGGTGACGCTGACGTCGCGCACCGTTGCGTCCGACGACAGGATGCCATCGACGGCACCGATATGAACCTGGGTCGCGGGCGTCGAGAGCGCGCGCGAGACGAGGCTCGCGAGCATGTCCTGCTGGTTCTCGCCGGCTCTGCCGGTCATTCCGTAGAAGCCGATACCGAGCACCGTGACGCAGACGAGCCCGAGCGCCGCAATGGCGAAGCCGATGACAAGGGCCCGTCGCGCGCGCATCAGAAGGCCTGCCCGATGCTGACATAGATCGCGTAGCGGCTGTCGCCGGGCCGCGGATTCAGCGGCGTTGCGACATCGAGGCGGATCGGGCCGACCGGCGTGAGATAACGCAGGCCGAGTCCCGCCCCGTAGCCGACGTAATCACTGAAGCCCGGCAGCGACGAGCGGGACACCGAGCCGAAGTCAAGGAACGGCACCAGGCCGATGGTGGGCGTGATCCTCACGCGCACTTCGGCAGAGCCCTCGATCAGGCTGCTGCCGCCGGTGATCTGACCGAACATCATCGGCGAGATGGTGTTGAAACCGTAGCCGCGCACGGATCCACCGCCACCCGCGAAGAAGCGATGCGAGTCCGGAATGTCGGCCAAAGGCGCGCCCCCGAGCGAGCCTGCGGCCAGCCGACCCGCCAGCACGTAGTCGGCCTGCTCATCGAGCGCGTAATAGGCCGACCCCGAGACGCGACCCTCGAACAGATTGATCGTCGAGCCCATCAGCTTCGGATAGGCGTTGACGGTCGCGGCAAGGCGCACACCGCGCGTCGGATCGAGCGGATTGTCCGTCGTGTCGTAGCGGCCGGTGGCGGTGAAGCCGACGAGCGTCGCATCGACCCGACCCAGCACGTCCTGCGATTTCGATTGCTCGACCTGAAGACCGCCTTGCAGCGAGGCCGTCTCCGAAAAGCGGTGGACCACCCCCATGGTGCCGCGCACGGTATCGTCGGTGTAGCCGCCGAGCTCGTTGTTGCCGACGCGCTCGCGGAAGGCGGTGGCTTCGATCAGAAGATCGTTGGGGGTGCCGAACAGGCCTGGCTTGATGAAAGTCCCCGTGAATCGCGCACCGAAATCCGACGCGCGAAGATTGCTGATGCCGTTGAAGGACGTTCCATCGACGCGCTGCAAGAGGGAGGCGGACGCCTCGAGCCGCAGCCGCTCGCCGCCGCCGAATATGTTCCGATCCTCGTAGTAGCCCGCAATGCCAGGACCATCGACCGTCGAATATTTCGCCGACAGACCCACCGCATGCCGGGGTCGTTCGGTTACATCGATGAAAACCGGCAGGTTGCCGTTGGCATCGAGCCTGTCGGCCTCGCGGACGCGAATCCCGCCGATCGCCGGGATCTTGGCGATCGAGGTTTTGGTCAATGCCAGCCGTTCGGGAGAATATGGCTCGCCTTCCCTGAGATAAACATGGCTCGCGACTACCCGCGGGTCGACGGCCCCGTCACCCGAGATGGTGACGGCGCCGATGCCGGCCTTGGGGCCCGCATCGACCCGCAGGCGAAGGTCCATCGCGGCCGCGGCGTGATCCACCGTTGCCTTGACGTCCGCGATTTTCGCCAGCGGATGTCCGTTGCTGCGAAACCAATCGATGAGCTTGAGCTGCGCGGCGCGCAGGTCGGCCGACACGGCCGGATCGCCCGGCTTTAGTGCGAGAGCGCGGCGTGGCAACCCCTGTGGCGCTTGATCGCGCGGATAGTCGACATCGACCGCGCGCAGCTTGAACAGCGGACCGAGCCGCGCGGTGATCTTGATAGGAACAACGGTCCGGTTGCGCGAAGCCTCGGCCCGGCGCGCCGCTGCAGCGAAGCCGGTGTCGTCGAGCGGAGCGACAGGAACGCCATCGACGGCGACACTGACCTCGGCGTTGTAGCGGCCGAGACTCCAAAGCGAGTCGAGCAGCGGATTGATATCGGACTGAAGGCGGCGCGCAAGACCGTCGCTGTCCGGCGGCGGCTCCTGCCGAAGGCGATAGGTGGCGGAGGCGTCACGCAATGCCTGTTCGGCATCGCTATCCTCCTTGCCGTCGTCCGTCTTGGCCTCGATCACCAGGCGGTAGGACAGCGTCGTGGCGCTGACCGGCGGCGGATCGTCGGAGCCGAACAGGCCGAAGAAATCGAGCGCATGAGCCGATTCGCACAGCGACCAGGCCGCGAGCGCGATCGCCGCGCAGCCCGTCCCCAGGATGCGTCGCGTCGCAGAAAAATATCCTCGGCTTGCCTGCCCCAGCGAAGGAAGCAGACATCGTCGCACCACGAGCCGATTGATTGTCCCGCTCCCAACTCATCTGTCGACTCAACCCGAGCCCCACTCAGGCGCGGCGATCCCCTGTCTCCGCGTTCGACAGGCACCACACGGGAAGTTGATAGGCGTATCATGGATAAACTAGGGCAAGCGCAAGGGAACTCGCGCGATTTACCTTTGATTAAGTGAGAACCGCAGAGCGCAGTGTGCGGAATGTTCCACGCAAGATGTGGCGTCGCGCATCTGAAGCCGCGCTAGGCGTGGCGCAGATCAGCCCGCCACGGGAACGACGTCAGCCGCAGGCGGCAGCGCGCTCCGCGACGAAGCTTGCAGCGCGCATTCGACGAAGCGCCGCGGCAGCAGCGAGGCATTGCTGGTGCGCATCGCCACCAGCATGCGGCTCTCGGCGTCCGGCGTATCGAGCGGCCTCGCGACCACGTTTGCGACTCCAGCGTCCTGATAGCAGGACGGCAGGATCGACAGCCCGATGCCCGCTGCAACCAGGCTCAGCACGGTGCGGAGTTCATGCGCCTCCTGCACCACCCGTGGCGCAAAACCGGCCCGCCGGCACAGCATCGCCGACTGGTCGCACACACCGCAACCGCTGTCCGCCATTCCGACGAACTCATGCTCGGCGAGATCGGCGACCTTCAATCGGCCCTGCACGCCGGCCAGCGGATGATCGAGCGGCAGAAAGGCCATCAGCAGGTCGCGCCAGACGACGTGGACTTGCAGATCGGCCGCCGGCCTGAAATCAAGCGGCGGCCGCATGATCGCGACGTCGAGCTCGGCATCGGCGATAGCCTGAAGCTGCTTGGCGGTCGACATATTCCGCAGCTCGATCTTCACTCGCGGATAGTTGGAGCGAAAGCTGCGGAACAGCTCGGCGAACATGTCGAGCATCGGGACCGAGCCGATGAAGCCGACGCGAACCACGCCGGCCTCGCCCCGCGCCGCGCGACGCACGGTCTCCGACGCCAGATCGAGCTCACCGACGGCGCGCCGCGCATGCTCGAGCAGCAATTGCCCCGCCTGGGTCAATGCCACCGCGCGGCGCGTCCGCGCCAGCAGTTGCGTCCCGAGTTCGTCTTCCATCGCCTTGATCTGCGTGCTCAGCGGCGGCTGGCTGACATGCAGACGTTTCGCGGCGCGGCTGAAGGAGAGTTCTTCGGCCACCGCGATGAAGTAGCGAAGCTGCCGGTAGTCCATCGCTTATTCCGATTCCCTATAAGTGAGGGGTCAACAAGGTATTTGACCCCGCCGGGCCATTTCCCGATCTTGGCGCGAATTTACGGGGGTCTCCCAGCGGAGACACGGGAATTTGCGTCAAGATCGGATCAAGCGGCACTGCGCGCACCGCCGATCGGCCATGCGATCGCGCCGCAGCCGATTGGCGATCTCCCGGAAAACTGCGCGCGCCGGTCGCCGGCGACATCATAATAATAAGGGAGGAAGTCAATGGCCTATTCACCTGCAAGCGAGCTGGAGCGGCAAACCATCCGGCGCGTGTATTGGAGGCTGATCCCGATCCTGTTCGTGATGATGTTCTTCAACTATCTCGACCGCATCAATCTCGGCTATGCCGGGTTGACCATGAACAAGGATTTGGGCCTCAGCCCCGCGATCTTCGGCTTCGCGGCCAGCATCTTCTTCCTCGGCTACATGGTGCTCGAAGTTCCGAGCAATCTGATGCTGCACCTGCTCGGCGCCCGGATCTGGCTGGCGCGCATCCTGATCACCTGGGGCCTCGTCGCAACCCTGACCGCCTTCGTCTGGAATCCGCTCAGCCTCTACGTCATGCGGTTCGGCCTCGGCGTGGCGGAAGCCGGTTTCATGCCGGGCGTAGTGCTCTATCTCACCTACTGGTTTCCTCCGCGCTATCGCGCCCGTGCGGTTGCCGGATACATCATCGCAGGCTCGTTCTCGGCGGTGCTCGGCGGCCCGATCTCGACGAGCGTCATGACCTGGTTCGACGGGGCCGCCGGGCTGCACGGCTGGCAATGGATGTTCATCGCCGAAGGCGTCCCGACCATTCTTCTCGGCCTGTTCACGCTCTATTATCTGACCGACCGTCCCGCCAAGGCGAGCTGGCTCACTCGCGAGCAGGCCGACTGGTTGGAAGGTGAGCTCGCCGCCGAACGGGCCGAGATCGAGCAACAAGGACAGCACAGGTTGATCGACTGCGTCCTCGACATCAGGGTCTGGCTGCTCGCGACCTTGTTCGGCTGCGCGCTGGTCGGCATCTATGGCCTGCTGCTATGGCTGCCGCAGATCATCAAGGGCATGGGCAACCTCAGCAATATCGAGGTCGGCTTTCTCTCCGCGATCCCGCCGCTGCTCGGCGTCGTCGGCACCATCGTGGTGAGCCGCAGCTCGGACCGGACGGGCGACCGCAAGTTTCATCTCGCCGCGGTTTATTTGCTCGCCGCCATCGCGATGCTCGGCAGCGCCTATGTCCAGAGCCCGGTGCTCGCCTTCGTCTTCCTCTGCATCGCCGGCTTCAGCCTGAACGCCGGCAACCCGCTGTTCTGGAGCATCAATGCCTCGCTGCTGACGGGCGCCGCCGGCGCCGCGTCGATCGCGCTGGTCAATACGCTCGCGCAATTCGGCGGCCTGATCGGCCCCTGGTGCATCGGCCTGATCAAGGACTCCACCGGCAGCTTCTCATGGGCGCTGGTCGGGATCGCCGGCTTCCTGGTCATCGCCTCCGCGATCGCCGCCACCATGCGCGTCAAACCCCGCGAGGCGGAGCTGACGGCAGCGATCCCGTCATCCGTTGCGCACTGAAAGAGAGAGCAAGATCATGATCATCGATTGCCACGGCCACTACACCACCGAGCCGCCCAAGCTGCACGCCTTCCGCGACAAGCAGCTCGCCGGTCTCGCCGACAAGTCACGGCGCCCGCTCTCGACCAATCTCGGCATCACCGACGACGAGATCCGCGACAGCGTCGAGGGCGCGCAGCTTCGCCTGCAGAAGGAGCGCGGCACTGACGTCACGATCTTCTCGCCGCGCGCCGCCGGCATGGCTCATCACGTCGGCAAGGCTGCGACCAGCCTGGAATGGACCAAGATCTGCAACGACTTGGTGCATCGGGTCTGCACGCTGTTTCCGGACAACTTCGTCCCGGTCTGCCAGCTCCCGCAGAGCCCAGGCGTGCAGCCGAGCAACTGTATCGAGGAGCTGGAGCGTTGCGTCAACGAGCTCGGCTTCGTCGGCTGCAACCTCAATCCTGACCCGGCGGGCGGCTACTGGTGCGATCCGCCGCTGACCGATGAATGGTGGTTTCCACTCTACGAGAAGATGGTCGAGCTCGACGTGCCGGCGATGGTCCATGTCTCTTCGTCCTGCAACCCCTGCTTCCACGGTACCGGCGCGCATTACCTCAACGGCGACACCACCGCCTTCATGCAGTTCCTGACATCGTACCTGTTCAAGCGCTTCCCGACCCTGCGATTCATCATCCCGCATGGCGGCGGCGCGGTGCCTTATCACTGGGGCCGCTACCGCGGTCTGGCGCAGGACATGAAGCTGCCGCCACTGTCGGAGCATCTGCTGAAGAACGTTTACTTCGATACCTGCGTCTACCACCTCCCCGGCATCGAGCTGTTGACCAAGGTGATCCCGATCGAGAACATCCTGTTTGCGTCCGAGATGGTCGGCGCGGTGCGCGGCATCGATCCGGAGACCGGGCACCATTTCGACGACACCCGCCGCTATATTGACGCGCTGCCCCTGAGCGCGGAAGACAAGGCCAAGATATTCGAAGGCAACGCCCGCCGCGTCTACCCTCGCCTCAACGCCCATCTCGCACGTCGCGCGCAGTAGTGTCGCTGTGCGACCGGCACTCCATCCCCTCATCCTGAGGAGCCCGCAGGGCGTCTCGAAGGATGCAGGCCCCAGGCGGGGCCTCATGGTTCGAGACGCGCGTTCCGCGCTCCTCACCATGAGGGACTCATCGCAAAACAATTGACTTCAACGATCATCACAGACCCCGGAGAAAATCGATGGCCATAGGATTTGCAATTCACAAGGCGAAGCGAAAGGTATCGCCCGACCTGGTCACGCGCTTCCGCACGCTCCCGGTCGCCAATATCAGCGACAGCATGTCGCGGATCGCGGGCACCAACCGGTTGCGTCCGATGCATGCCGGCGGCTGGCTCGGCGGCCCCGCGCTGACCGTCAAGACGCGGCCCGGCGACAATCTGATGGTCCACAAGGCCATCGACCTCGCCCAGCCGGGCGACGTCATCGTCGTCGATGCCGGTGGCGTGCTGGTCAACGCCATCATCGGCGAGATCATGTCGACGATGGCCGAGAAGAAGGGCGTCGCCGGCTTCGTGATCGACGGTTCGATCCGCGATGCCGGCGCGATCCGCGCCGGATCGTTCCCGGTGTTTGCCGCCGGAGTCGCGCATCGCGGCCCCTACAAGGACGGCCCCGGCGAGATCAATTGCGCGATCTCGATCGACGGCATGATCGTCGAGCCCGGCGACCTCATCGTGGCCGACGACGATGGCGTGCTGTGCGTGCCGTATGACCAGGCCGAGGAGATCTGCAAGCTGACCGAGGCCAAGAAGGCGAGCGAGGAAAAGGCCATCCAGCAGATCCTGGCCGGCACCAGCGACCGCCGCTGGGTCGACGAGGCACTGCAGCGGCTTGGCTGCGAGTACAAGGACTGACCACCGGCCCGTCATGAGATCGAGAGCCGGTGCCGGAGGTCCACCTCTCCCTTGGGAGAGGTGAGTCTCCGTTGCCGCTCTAGTTCAATTCAACTCGTCAGCTTTAGCGGCCGCCGAAGAGAATCGGAGACTGGCCCGGCAGCAGCGGTGAATTGATGTCGCTGTCCGTGCGTTCCGATTGCAACTGCGTGTAACCAACCCCGAACGACAAGCTCACATTCGATGTCGGCCGATACTCGATACCTGCATGCGCCGCATAGCCGGCGTTGGTGCCCGACGCGGTGCTGAACGGCGCGATCGGTCCGCCGATGCCGGGGGCGTTGTATTTCAGCGAATCAAACCCGGCGTAGAACGTGACCGGTGATGATCCATCCGCGCCCTTGAAGTTATAGCCGAACCGCGAGCCCTGGTAATCAAACGAGCCGAACGCTCCAGCCTGGTTGAGACCGCTCAAGCCGAAGCGGCCCGCTTCGCTCCCGACGAACCAGCCTTCGGGACGATTACCGTTCAGATAGGCGGAGCCGCCTTCGCCAAAGCTCGGGAAGTTCCCGTAGGTGTCCGCCTTTTGGCCGTCGGCGAGACTGGCACCGAAGCCGAACAGCGAGCCCGGGGTCCAATATGGCACCGGGCCGGTTTGAGCGTCAGCCGCGCGGCCGCCGAGACACAGCGTCGCCAACACGATTGCGAGACCGCATTTGCGTGAGAAGATCGACATTCCGTTACCGCCAACACCCCCGCGAAACTATACGCTGCGGACATCGAGAATGCCAGTGGAACGGCTTCGGCGCCACGTGCCAGCCCTGCCGACACGGCAGCCACGCACCCTCGTCCTGCGCCGTCAGGTCATGACGCAGCTCACTCGCAGCGATCACCCGCTATCGTGTCCTACGAGATCCGCAAGCTGGCTCCGCGAAGCCGGAGACCGAGGCGAGCGGCAACGCGTTGCGAGGCGACGTTGCCTCGGCCCGTGCTGTAGAACAGGGTGCGAGAGCGAAGTTCGGGAAGCCGCGACCATCCGGCCGTCGCAGCGGCGGCGAGGCCTCGACCTCTGAACGGCTTCGCTGTCACCAGCCCGAGTTCGGCTCCGGCCTCGGCAAGCCGCGCCGCAAACGCCACGGAGGCGACGTCACCATCAACAATGGCGGCGCACCAGGGTGTCCAGAAGTCCGCCGCCCGACCAAAGCCGAGTTCAATGAAGCTTTCCGGAACTCCGTCCGCCGCCCAGGATCGGATCAGATCTCGCCCTTCCTCGGAATCGCTGCTGACGAGCCGCGCGCGGCCCGGATACGGATGCGCCCACGGCAATTCGTAGATCAGACCCAAATCGGCGGTCGCGGGACGATCACCGTGGAGCAGCGACAGATAGCGTTCAAGATATTTCGGTGACGCCGGGTGGATGAACGGCGGCTCGTCTGCGGCGAGGGCTTCCAATTCCGCTGCCAGGTTGTCAGGCAGATCGGCATGCACTCCGAACACGTTGCCATCCGCGCAACCGGCCAGCCAGAATCGCGGTCCACGCGAACAGTCCGGATCGTTCTCGCGTTCTATTCGCCCGTCGTTCCTCGTGCGAAACAACGTGCAGTATTCCAGGTTCAACCAGTGGACGTTGCGGCTCATGGGGCAGTGTCTAGCAGCTTCTCGGCATCCGTCGAGCGCCGGCATCCGGACCCATGTAGGGCAACCGCATTTGGAAGAAAAGCCCTGCGGCCATCCTTCGAGACGCCCGCCTTTGGCGGGCTCCTCAGGATGAGGTCTTGTGTTGCGGCACAATAGTAGACCCTCATGGTGAGGAGCGCCGCTTGCGGCGCGTCTCGAACCACGAGGCCCATATGCCGCCCTGGTCGGCTGCGCACGTTCATGCGAAAGACCTGTGGCCCCATGGGACCTCAGCAGTTCCTAGCGTCGTCGCTTCCGGATATTGGGCTCGGGTAGCTTGGTCCTGAAAATTGTAAACGGGCCCGAGCGCGGCAGGTTGTTCTTGAAGGCGACTTCCCACAAATGGGAATCGGCGATGTAGAGGTAGCCCTGACTGATCGCAAAGCCGTCGGCCCACGAAAGCTTTCCGGGATCACGAACGAAGACCTTGGTCGCGAGCGTATGGCTCGGCGTCCTCGTGATGGCGACGACGCTGCCGTGCTCCAGATCGCCGGCGTAGAGCGTGCCGCGCCTGTCCATGATCAGGCCACCGCTCAACACGGAGCTGCCGAGATATTCGACCTTCCTGGCAAGCTCGCTGTCGGACAGCCGGTCATCACGCAGCGCCGCGGTGGGTACGCGCCAATAATTGTGGTCGGTCAAAGGCCGGTAATAGAGCCATTGCGAATCCGGCGAGAGTGCGATGCCGTCGGCATGGATCGCAACCACCGATCCATCGGTGCGCAACGCGGCGTCCTTGCCGATCATGAGATGCTGCTTGGGATCGGCAAACGTCGAACGGTCGCCAACCAGCACCTGCCGTGCCTTGCCGGTCTTCAGATCCAGCACGACCAGGCTGCCCTTGTTCGCCGCATTGGTCAGATAAGCGAAGTTGTGAACGACATCGACGCGCACGTCGTTGAGCGAGTCCTTCGCGGACACGACGCCGCTGAAGTCATATTGCCGGATGACCTTGTTGGTCGAGAGATCGAACTCGACCAGTTTCGGCGGCAGGCGCTCCTGATCGACCTTGGACAATGACGAGTCGAGCGCCCAAAGATGGTCCCTTCGGTCCACCCAAAGGGCCTGGACCGAGATCCACTGCGAGCTGCCGTTGCCTTGCTCGTCGAACTTATTCCAGGCAGCGTCGGGATAAGGCTTCAGCTCGCCCGTTCTCGGATTGACCTCGACCATGCTGTAAACCGATCGGGCCCGGCCTGCCGGCGCGGTCGCGAACACACGGCCCTTCGCCGAGACGCCGATGCCGACCAGCCGGAAGTCATCCTGGAATGCCTTGACTGTTTCGAGGGCAGGCCCAACCCTTGTCATCCCCTCCGGGCTTTCACCATGCGCCGCGATCGGCGACAGCGCGACGCCAAGCAGGATCATCTTGTGCAGCATTGCCTTGGACAACGGGACCTCCCTGTCGATATACCCCGGCTCCCGCGGACAACTTGACCACCCGGCCACGCGTTCCGGCATGGGACACATCCAATTGCGCCGCGCGACGATCGGTCGGGCGTCTAGGGAGAAATATCAATGGAGGAGGATCAGAACCGCGAGGCGATTCAATGGCGCGAGCTTCACGATTCTGCTCGAGCGCCAAACGATTGCCTCGCAGGCGGTCGCTTGTTCGTGAGGGCGGACATCAATGAGTCCCGGGGCAGCAGCGCGCGGCAAACGTCGCGATGCACACATGCCCTCGGTCGATAGGTTGGCAAATGCAACGCACCGGGTGAACAGGGCAGGTCACCACCCGGTGCGTTGCCAACTGACCAGCCACAATGCGCTGAGAACGCTTGGTCAGTATTCGATTTGCTTGACTAGCCGCCGCTGGGGGGAGCGGCGGGGGTCAAAGCCGTGGAGACCTTGCCGAAGACGTCGATCAACTGCGTGCCGACGCCCTTGACCGCCCCGATGATCACAACCGCGATGCCCGCCGCGATCAACCCGTATTCGATGGCGGTAGCCCCCGATTCATCCTTAAAGAACTCAACGCAAATAGCCTTCATCGCTGTACCCTTTTCTACTTTCCGAAACGATGGGACATCTGCGTCCCACAACCGGGGGTAGCGCGACAAATCCTAAAGCTGTTTGAATCGCCGATCGGTAGATTTGCGCGATAATCGAACGAAATTAAACCTCGAATTGTGCTGACAGCGGACCGGCCGGATTTGAACGAGAGTGCCGCGCGGGGCTCTGGAGCGGTCGCGGGACGCGACCAACTGCTTCGAAAACAATGGCTTACGATCTTGATCGCCGAGCGTTGAGATGCACGTCGCGGCGATCGAACGGACCGATTGCTGCGCGTCCTTTGCGCCGGATTACGGCGTATGCGGCGGCCCGCCGCGCGACAACTTGCTGTCGAGCCAGATCTACTCGCGTATTCAGATACCGGGTGGCATTGCGACGATTCAACCTCGGCAAGCGGGCGCACGCTAGGCAAGCGACGGGACGGGCAAGCGCGCCAGACGCGATCTCACATCGCGTCGCCCGACAGACTCACATTGCGTCGGCCGAAAGGTGCCGCGCTTGATATGCGGCGAACGGCCTAGGAATTCGGAGATCAGCGCAGGACGCATCGCCTCTACGGCACGTGTTCTCACCTGCGATCTCGGATGTGTCGTCCCCGCCGAGCGTTACCGCGAATTTAGCAACCTATCCCGCGAATTAATGCTCTCGACAGGACACGGTAATGCGGCGGCGATAGGTTTCTCCCCAGCCATATCAGGCAACCAATCCCGGGAGAAACATCATGCCAGACGACAACACCAAATTGCGTCACAGGATCTTATCGGCCCGACGTCTCGCGCTGCTCGGCTCCGTTGCGATGATCGGCGGCGCGCTCGCGATCGCAGGGCCGTTGGGGCACGGCCGACTTGTCGAGCAAGCCTTTGCCGCTACTCCGACATTGCAGACACAGGGTCCCGCCGGCTTCGCGGACTTGGTCGCGAAGGTCAAGCCGGCGGTCATTTCGGTGCGCGTGAAGCTCGACGAAGGGAGCGATACAACTGGTCCCAGTGCTGAGAACCTGCCGCCGTCGATGAAGGGCACGCCCTTCGAAAAATTCTTCCGCCAGTTCGGCTTCGACGGCACCCCGGGCGGCAAGCTGCAGCGTCACGAGGTCATCACCGGCGTCGGCTCCGGGTTCTTCATTTCGGCGGACGGTTATGCCGTGACCAACAATCACGTCGTCGATCACGCCACATCCGTGCAAGTCACGACGGACGACGGCACCATCTATGCCGCCAAGGTGATCGGCACCGATCCGAAGACCGACCTTGCGCTGATCAAGGTCGACGGCAAGAACGACTTCACCTACGTCAATCTCGAAAGCCAGGTTCCTCGGGTCGGCGACTGGGTCGTAGCGGTCGGCAATCCCTATGGCCTCGGCGGCACCGTGACGGCCGGCATCATCTCGGCCGAGGGACGCGACATCGGCGCAGGCCCCTATGACAACTACATCCAGATCGACGCGCCCATCAACAAGGGCAACTCCGGCGGGCCAACCTTCGACACCAACGGCAACGTCATCGGCGTCAACACCGCGATCTATTCGCCCTCGGGCGGCTCGGTCGGCATCGGCTTCGACGTGCCGGCACCGACGGTGAAGATGATCGTCGCCCAGCTCAAGGAGCACGGCACGGTGACGCGCGGCTGGCTCGGTGTGCAGGTGCAGCCGGTCACCACGGGCATTGCCGAGAGCCTCGGCCTGAAGCAGGCCAAGGGCGCGCTGGTCGACGAGGTCCGGCCGGACACGCCGGCGGCACAAGCCGGCATCCGCCCCGGCGACGTGATTACCTCGGTGAACGGCAACGCGGTCAAGGACTCGCGAACGCTCGCGCGCGAGATTTCGGGCATGGCTCCGGGCAGCACCGCGAAGCTCGATATCCTGCGCAAGGGCGAGACGCAGACGGTCACGGTGACGCTGGCCAAGATGCCGAACGACACCAAGGTCGCGCGGGCGGACGAAACCGAGCAAGGATCGCCGAAAGGGATTCCTCATCTCGGCCTGTCGGTTGCCCCCGCGGGCGATGTCGGAGGTGCCGGCGACAAGGGCGTCGTGGTCACGGCGGTGGAGCCGGGCGGTCCGGCAGCCGAGCACGGCCTGCAGTCCGGCGACGTCATCCTGTCCGTCGGAGGCAATGAGGTCAGTTCCGCAGCCGACCTTCGCAGCGCCCTCTCGGAAGCGAAGTCCGACGGCAAGCATGATGTCCTGATGCGGGTCAAGACGTCGGACAATACACACTTCGTCGCGATGCCGATCAGCCAGGGATGACGGCTGGCCCGCCGTCGCGTATTCTCCAAGCGCGACGGCGTGCTCGATCACCGGGATGCGATCAAATTTCGGTGGCAGCACCGGAGCCGCTATCGGAAAGCCGCGAATGGCATCAAAGACCACGACCAATATCTGCTGCGTCGCCGCGGCCTCCGCGGCGCGCTCGCGTCTTAAGCGCATTCACTGGACGAGCAAGCAATGAAGAGATCTCATCGCGCCATCGCTATCGCCTGCGCCGCATCGGCCGCCGCCATCGGCCTCGGTCTGGCGCCACGCGTTCTTGCCGGCCCTTCGACGGCCGACCTCGGACTTCTCGCCGGCGTGATGCAGCTCGTGCAGCAAGATTACGTCCACCCGGTCGACTCGAGCCAGCTCACCGACGCGGCCCTGAAGGGAATGCTGTCCCGTCTCGATCCGCACTCCTCCTACATGACCGAGCCGGAATTCCGCGAGTCCAAGGAAGACATCAGCGGAAAGTTCGGCGGCATCGGCCTCAAAATCACCGATCACAACGGCTTGCCCACTGTTCTCTCGCCGATCGACGACACGCCGGGCGCCCATGCAGGCTTGCAGCCGGGCGATACGATCGTTTCCGTCGACGGGCAGAGCACGCATGGCGCTGACCTGATGGAGGTGATCAGGAAGATTCGCGGAACACCCGGAACGATCGTCAGGTTGACGATCCAGCGCGACGGCAAGCCGCCCTTCGACGTGCCCCTCACCCGTCAGGTCATCGCGATCCATAGCGTCAAGTCGAGGCTCGAAGCCAATGAGATGGGATATGTGCGGATCAGCGAGTTCGGCAAGGAGACGCCGAACGAACTGCACCAGGCCATCTCGACGCTGCAGCACGAGGCCAACGGCAAGCTGGCCGGTCTCGTCCTCGACCTGCGCAACGATCCCGGCGGCCTGCTGGCATCCGCAGTCGACGTCTCCAGCGATTTCCTGAACGGCGGCACCGTCGTCTCGATCCGCGGCCGTAACGGCAATGACGATCAATCGTTCACGGCTCCCGCAACGGGTGCGCTGCTGCCGGACACGCCCGTCGTGGTCCTCGTCAACGGCGCCTCCGCCTCGGCCTCCGAGATCGTCGCCGGCGCATTGCAGGATCGCCACCGCGCGACCGTGATGGGAACGCAGAGCTTTGGCAAGGGATCGGTCCAGACCATCATCCCGATCAAGGATCACGGCGCCCTGCGGTTGACGACCGCGCTCTACTACACGCCATCCGGCCGCTCGATTCAGGGCGACGGGATCACGCCCGATGTCGTCGTCGAGGCGGCCAAGGACGAGCAGGTCGCAAACGCGCTGGTCTGGCGCGAAGCCCAGCTCCACGGTGCGTTCGCCAATCCCGGAACGCTGCCGAGATCCGACGCGACGCCGGGTACCAAGAGCACGTCCGCCCAAACCGCTTCGCCGCCGATCAAGGAACAACTGATCGGTAGTGATCACGACAGCCAACTCAAGGCAGCGCTGCATTATCTCGAACGCTTGCCGGCACAAAATCCGCCGATCATCCGCACCAGTGCACCGGGATGATGTCCCTGTAGCGCAGGATGTGGCGTGCATGCTTCACGACGGGTCACACGCCCATGACCAGAGAGCAGCGAACCGCCCCGTCCGAGCCGGAGAAGCCGACGACGGCGGGCGCATTGTCCGGCTTGATCCGCGAATCCTGGCGCGCGCTCGTCAGTTGGGCGTGTCTGATCGGCGCATCGCTGATCGGATTCGGAGTGACCGAGGGGGCCCCGTATCATCATCTCGCGGTGGGCATTCTGCTGACCTCGTCGACGCTGTTCGTCTGCATGGCGTTGTTTGAGGGCATTTGGCGGCTGTTCGTCGATCACGAGTCGTGAGCCCGCATTCCATCCCCTCTCCGCATTTTTCCATCGCCAACTGCGCCGGAATTTTGGTCCCCCTCCGCTTTGATGAGTCGCCCCGATGGCGGGGTCGGCGTAGGCTGCGTCCCTCGCCATAAAAAATAACGGGAGGCCCAATGTCGACAATCGACCAGCCCGCCCAAGGGCGCGCCGCGGATATCCTCGCTCGCCTGGATCGGCTCCCCGGCACGCGACATGTCTGGATGATGATCACGCTGCTCTCGCTCGGCGGCATGTTCGAGCTCTACGATCTCTTCATGACCGCCTACATCGTTCCCGGTCTTCTGAAGGCGGGATTGCTCAAGGACGTGTCCGTCAGCATCTTCGCGGGCCCGGCGCTGTTCGTCGCGGCAACCTTCACCGGCCTGTTCATCGGCACCTGCGCGTTCGGCTATGTCGCCGATCAATACGGACGCCGGACGGTCTTCACCTATTCGATGCTGTGGTACAGCGCGGCGACCTTCGTGATGGCGTTTCAGGACACCGGGCTTGGCGTCAGCCTGTGGCGGTTGATCGCCGGCATCGGCATCGGCGTCGAGCTCGTCACCATCGACACCTACGTGTCCGAACTCGTGCCCAAATCGATGCGCGGCCGCGCCTTCGCCTTCAATCAGGGCGTCATGTTCTCGGTCGTGCCGATTGTGGCGTTTATCTCCTACATGCTGGTACCGATCAGCCCGTTCGGCGTGGATGGCTGGCGCTGGGTGGTCCTGATCGGCTCGACCGGCGCGCTCTTTGTCTGGTTCATCCGCCGCTCGGTCCCGGAGAGCCCGCGATGGCTGATCAATCAGGGGCGGCTCGACGAGGCCGATGCGGTGACGACCGCGATCGAAAAGAAAGTCCGGGACGATCTCAAGGGCGCGGCGCTGGCGACACCGGGAAGCCATGCCGTGGAGAAGGCCGAGCCCCTGGGACGCCTGGCCGAGATCTTCGCGCCACGCTATCGCAGCCGCACCTTCATGCTGATGGTCTTCCAGTTCTTCCAGACGTTCGGCTTCTATGGCTTCGCGGCCTGGGTGCCGACGTTGATCGCGCAACAGACCGGCATCAATGTCAGCAAGAGCCTGCTCTACTCGTTCATCATCGCGATCGCCAACCCGTTCGGGCCGTTGCTGGCCATGAGCTTCGCCGACAAGTTCGAGCGCAAGTGGCAATTGGTCGCCGCGGCCTGCTGCATCGGCATCTTCGGAATGCTGTTCTCGTATCAGGGCACCATGCCGCTGCTCATCCTGTTCGGTGTGCTGATCACGCTTTCGAACAATATCCTCTCCTACTCGTTTCACAACTATCAGGCCGAGCTGTTCCCGGCCCGGATCCGGGCACGCGCGGTCGGGTTCACCTACTCGCTGAGCCGGCTCAGCGCGATCTTTGCCAGCTTCATCATCGGCTTCTTCCTGCAGACCGCGGGCACCAGGGGCGTGTTCGGATTGATCGCCGGCGCCATGCTGATCGTGGTCGTCGCCATCGCCGGATGGGGCCCGCGCACGCTCGATCGCGAGCTCGAGGAGATCTCGAAATGACGTAACCGCCGGCACGCGCAACGCCCAGACCTGGTCCACATCCACCTTTGATCCAGGGCCGAGGTTGCCAGGAGCAAGCGTTTACTCGCCCGCACCCGGCCGCTATGGTCGAGTATGCCGATGGCCCGCTCCGTGCTCCTGGATCTCGACGGAACGCTCGTCGATTCACAGCCGGGCATTGTCGCGAGCTGCTCGGCCGCTCTGCGTGCGCTCGGACACGAGCCCGGTGATGCGCGCGAGATCAGGCGCGCGATCGGACCGCCGCTCGAAGACATCTTGCAGGCCCTGCTGCGGCCGCACGGTGACGACCGGCTCGATCAAGCCGTGGCGGCCTACCGTCAGCACTACGGCGAAAGCGGTCTGCTCGGAAGCGAGCCTTACCCCGGAATCGGCGATGCGCTCTGCGACATGCGGCAAGCCGGCTTGCGACTCTATCTGGCAACGTCGAAGCGCGACGTGTTTGCGCGGCGCATCCTGGAGAACCTGCAACTCGCAACGTATTTCGACGGCATCTACTGCTCGGTGCCGGGCGGCCAGCTCGACCATAAGCCCCAGTTGCTCGCCCACATCCTGTCTGAACAGCGGGATATCCGTGCCTCGCACAGCCTCATGGTCGGAGATCGCCGGCATGACATCGCCGGCGCTCACGCGGTCAAGATGCGCGGCGTTGGCGTGCTTTGGGGATATGGCAGCCGGGATGAGCTCGAGGCGGCCGGCGCAGATCGATTGGTGGAGCGGACGGCGGACCTTGCTCGCATTGTTCTGTCAATGCTGAACGGGTAGCTGTCGCCCATGCGGCCCACGCGGCCGGTTCCGAAGTCCGCTTCGGCTTGACCGGTCACCGCGACCTGCGCGTAGCCCATAAGGGGCATTCGCTGGGCGGGCAGCAATCCTGAGTCAAGCTGGCGTGAACTCCAATGAGCAGAGTTCTCGGATCTCGGCTAGTGCGATGGGAACGTTGCAAGAATCAGCTTGGCCTCATCAAGAATCAGCTTGGCCGCATGGAGAATTGTGGCTTTTCGCGAAGCCGATCTCGATATCCTGCGTCGCGGGCCGCGATATGATCCGGAACGATATGCAGGGACGGCGCGTTCTGGCCGGCGTTGGGGGTCAAACCAAGCCAAGAAAGGAATGCTCATGCGGATCTCCACCGCATCCGTCATCGTTGCGGCGCTCGCCCTCGGAACGCCTGCTTGGGGGCAGACGCAAGGAACCCAACCCAAGACGCCGCCACAGTCTCAGTCTGACGAGTCCACCGTCATCCGGAGCATACAGGTCGTCAACATCAAGGACCTTGAGCCCGAGCTGCGCACGAAGGTCGAAAATGTCGTCGCAAAGGCAAGCGAAGACGATCTGCGAAAGCTTCAGCAATCGGTCGACGCGTCGCCGGAGGCCGTATCGGCGCTCAAGGCAAAGGGCCTCAGCTCGTCACAAGTCGTCGCGGTCAATCTCACCAACGGCATCCTGACGCTCTTCGCTAAAACGGCCTGAGCACAGACAGCCCGACGAAATTCGGACACTACATAGGCTCGCCGGTTCATACCCGGCGGGCCCCAACGCTCTATCCAATCCATCGCAATCTCCCGCCAGATCGTCCCTGCGCTCGCGGAGCGCGCGAAGCCGTGACCTGACAGATCGACGATCCCGGTGGTCGAGCGAGAACTATCCCCAGCGTCGTCCTGGCGAAAGCCAGGACCCGTTACCTCAAATGGTCACTGTTGCACGACGCTCGGGCCACATTCTCGTGTCCAACCAACTGCAGTGGTAATGGGTCCTGGCTTTCGCCAGGACGACGGAGAGATTTAGCCGGGCGGGTCCGTTCCCCGGGGACTGGATCAAAGCGTAACACTGAGACTATCATGCACCAGAGCGAGTGATGAAAGCTCGCGACGAACGGCGGGAGACCTGATGTGAAGTTAGTTGGAGCGCTGGTGCTTGCACTGAGCGCGCTTTGGATGACACGACCGGCATCTGCGCAAATGTATGATCCACGCTACCCGGTCTGCATGCATGTTTACGGTACGTTGATCGGCGAGCGAATGGACTGCATCTTCACCTCGTTCAATCAGTGCCAGGCCTCCGCCACGGGAATTCCGGCGACCTGTCTGTTCAATCCCTATTACGCTGGACGGCCGTTGCCCCCTCGCCGGTTTGCACGATAATGCTTTTGCGCTTGCCTTCGCGAGCATGCGGTTGAGCCTCACGACTGCGCCGGACCCGCAGTCCTTGATGTGACGATGTTTGGCTCACTAAGTCGTCCCGGCGAACCGCTCGAAGTCGAGTGGAGCGCCGCGAAGCTCGCCGGCACTGTTGCTGCCGGCGAGCTCGCATTCAGTGATCGATTTCAGTCGTCCTCGGCGCCGACGTCTCATTGAAAATCGGTCATCTCATATAACGGCCGGATCTCGATTTCGCTTGGTCCCGCCATCGGATTTGGGCAGCGCTTCACCCAGGCGACCGCCTCGTCCGTGTCCTTGACCTCCCAGAGCCAGAAGCCGGCGACCAGTTCGCGGGTCGCGGCGAACGGCCCATCGGTGACTGTACGGCCGGTGCCGTCGAACGCGATACGCTTGCCGTGGGATGAGGGTTTGAGGCCATCGGCAGCGCGCAGGATGCCGGCATTGGCGAGCTCCTCGTTGTACCTCCCCATTGCCTCCAACAATTCGGTCGTGGGCAGAATCCCCATTTCGCTCTGTTCGGTCGCCTTCACGATCACCATGACACGCATCGTCTGTCTCCTCGCTTGAGCTGGACTTCATTGGATGGACATCGGAACGACGAACGCGATCATGGGACGCCGACATCTCCCTGCAAATATTCTTGGCCGAAAACGTCGCGATGAACACGCGTTCACGAGCGTTACGAAATGGTCATGGAGGATTCGTTGAACGGCCTTGCCCGATTGCCTACGTTTCTTCTGAACAGGACAGGAGGGACTTTCCATGAAACGGTCGCAGCTTCTGTTGGACAACGCGGTGATCTGTTCCAAGCTCGCCCGGCGTTCAAACAACAAGCAGACGAAAGCTCTCTTCAAGCGCATGGAAGACTCCTGGAGGGCTCTGGCGCGCGAACAGGATTGGCTCGATGGAGAGATCGCCCCCGTCGACGCATTTCGGTTTGGCCGCCCGGTTCGCGCCAGACCGTCGCATGCCGCGTAAGCCTGCCACCCCAGATCGACCCTGGCCGGCTCGACGAGCACGTCGATAGCTGCGGCGCAGTAGCATCCGATCACGCCGGTGACGCGGCAGGGCCCGCGGCGCGAGCACTCAGTGATTGTTGCCTGCGGCAACCTGTGACACCATTCAAATATCGGTTGTCACGACTTCTGGGTCCTATGCCGCGCCGGAGATATGCTTGGGAAGAACTGTCGGATGAGCAGTTGCTCAAGCAACGGCTCAGCAGTTTGAGGGTTGCGGTCGAGGGCACCTGGCTCGAGGATTGTCTCAGCACCCTCTATGAGGAGCTCGAGGAGCGGGGCATCCGGCTGCGGCCGCATGCCTGGATATCGAGCGAATGGTTCAGTCCGGCAAACGTGCCCGGCATTGCCATCCCCTTCTATCTCACTCATCCCCGCCTGATGAAGCTCGAGAAGAAGATGATGCTCGATGTCGAGGGAGGCGCCTGGTCCGAGTGCATGGCCATTCTCCGTCATGAGGCCGGCCATGCCATGCAGCATGGCTATCAACTGCAACGCCGCAGGCGTTGGCAGAAGTTGTTCGGCCCGTCGTCGAAGCACTACCCGCGCTACTACCGGCCCAATCCGGCCAGCCGCAATTATGTCCAGCATCTTCGGCGCTGGTACGCGCAGAGCCACCCGGACGAGGATTTCGCTGAAACCTTCGCGGTGTGGCTGCGGCCGCGTTCGAACTGGCGGACGCGGTATGCCGGATGGCCGGCGCTGAAGAAGCTCGAATATGTCGACGAGTTGATGGCTGAGATTGCAGGGAAGCGACCGCTGGTCACGACGCGAGAGCGGGTCGACCCGCTGCATGAGCTCAGCCAAACGCTCGGCGAGCACTACAAGAAGAAGCAGGCGTTCTACGCCTTCACGCCACCGAAGACCTACGACCGCGATCTCTCCCGGCTGTTTTCCGCCGATCCGCTGCATCGGCGGGGGCGGCCGGCCTCGGCCTTCATCAGGCGGCACCGCGCCCAAATCCGGCAGCTCGTCGCGCGGTGGACAGGCGAGAACCAGTTGACGCTCGATTCTGTGCTTGACGACATGATCTCTCGCTGCCGCGAGCTCGACCTGCGTGCCGTCGGCCCGGAACAGAAGCTCGTGATCAACTTCACCGTGCTGTTGACCGCCAAAACCATGCACGCGCTGTTCGGGCCGTCGCGGCGCAAATGGATCGCGCTATGAGACGCCTTCGCATTCTCGTGCTCATGCATCCGGACTGTGTGCCTCCGGACTCGACCGATGGATACACCGCGCAGCAGATCAACGCGTGGAAGACGGAATACGACGTCGTGAGCACGTTGCGCGCGGCCGGCCACGAAGTTCGCCCGCTCGGCGCACAGGAGGAAATCAAGCCGGTGCGCGACGAGATCGAAGGCTTCAAGCCGCATGTGGTGTTCACGCTGTTGGAGGAATTCCACTACGAGGTCGTGTATGACCAGCACATCGCCAGCTATCTCGAATTGATGCGGATCCCGTATACCGGGTGCAACCCGCGCGGCCTGATCCTGGCGCGGGGCAAGGATCTGTCCAAGACGCTGGTGCATCATCGCCGGATCGCCGTGCCGGCCTTCGCCGTGTTCCCGATGCGCCACAAGGTCAAACGGCCGGCGCGCCTCGCGCTGCCGCTCATTGTCAAGAGCCTGAACATGGATGGATCGTTCGGTATCTCGCAGGCCTCCATCGTCGACACGGACGAGAAGCTCGCGGAGCGCGTCGCCTTCATCCACGAGCGGATCGGATCTGCCGCCATCGCCGAGCAGTATATCGAGGGGCGCGAGCTCTATGTCGGTGTGCTCGGCAACAACCGGCTGCGCGTTCTGCCGGTTTGGGAATTGAAATTCGGCAGCATGGGCGGTCGCGGCGCCCGGCACATCGCCACCGAGAAAGCCAAACACGATCCCGATTATCAGGAACGCGTCGGAATTGTCGATGGACCAGCCGAGGATCTTGCGCCGGAACTATCCGCGCGTATCCAGCGAACCGCGAAACGCATCTACCGGGCGCTGGGGCTCGACGGCTACGCGCGCATCGACTTTCGTCTCTCTGCCGATGGCGTTCCGTATTTCATCGAGGCGAATCCCAATCCCGAAATCGCGAAGAGCCAGGAGTTCGCCACGGCGGCTCAGCATGACGGATTGGACTACCCGGATCTGCTGCATCGCATTGTGACCCTCGGCATCAGCCGCGCAAAGGCAGGCGTATCCCTGGGCTGAAGGCGGCATGAGATGGGCCAACACAGCGGCGCGCGCTCAGAAATTGATTGACGCGATGGGCCGGCAATATCGCATGGAAGAAAGGGCTTTCCCTGCGCCCTCTGTCCGATGCGAGGGCGAAACGAGATGCAAAGCTCGGACTATTCATGTCGCGAGAACGCGATGTCTGACTCACCAGCGGTGCAACACATTCGCCGTCGTCCCGGCGGAGGCCGGGACCTGGCGCTTCCCGGCGACATTGCCGCGACCAACCTCGTTGCGGCGCAGCAAGCAAAATGAGACTGCCCGTTAAGCCGCCTGAGGGCGACGACATCCGCGTCGCGCCCGCCATCGGCTAGCCTTGCGCGTAACAACCGGACGTCTGCGCCTGACAACGCGGACGCCGGCGACAACAGCAGGGAGGAGAGCAATGTTGAAGGGCAGTGTGGGACTGATAGCGTTGGGCAGCCTGTTGCTTTCGGGCACGGCGTTCGCTCAGGAGAAGATCAAGGTCGGCGTTACCGCAACGCTCGAGGGCACCTACACGGTGCTGGGCGAGGACGGCATGCGCGGCTTCCAGACTGCGCTCAACGTGCTCGGCAAGAAGATCGGCGACAAGGAGCTCGACTTCGTCGTCGCCTCGACCGACGCGACGCCGGACTCCGCGGTGCGCGCGGTGCGCAAGCTGATCGAGCAGGACAAGGTGCAGATCCTGCTGTCGCCGCTGTCCGGCGACGAGGGCATCGCGGTGAAGAATTTCGCGAAAACCCATCCCGAGCTGACCTTCGTCAACGCCGCCTCCGGCGCGCAGGAAGCGACCTATGTCGACCCGGCGCCGAACTTCTTCCGTTACAACATGGATGGTGCGCAGTGGCAGGTCGGTCTCGGCAAATACGCCTATGAGACCAAGGGCTATCGCAAGATCGCGACGGTCGGCGAGGACTATTCCTTCATCTACACCCAGGTGTTCGGGCTGGTGCTGGAATTCTGCGGCGCCGGCGGCCAGGTCACCAGCCGGCAATGGGTGCCGCTCGGCACCAAGGATTTCGCCTCCGTGATCGCCGCGCTGCCTGACGATGTCGACGCGATCTATCTCGGGCTCGGCGGCGCCGACGCCGTCAACTTTCTCAACCAGTATCAGCAGGCCGGTGGCAAGGCGCATCTGATGGGCGGCTCGATCATGATCGACCAGACCATCCTGTCGTCGAAGGGCAGCGCCAAGAACGCGCTGATCGGCACCATCGCAGCGAGCGGCCAGGCCGACACCTGGGACGATCCCAACTGGCAGAAATTCGTGAAGGCCTACCAGGATTCCTTCCCGCCGGCGAAGCGCTTCCCGAGCCCGTCGCTGCTGGCGACCAACTATTACGACTCGACGATGGCGCTGATCCTGGCGCTGCGGCAGGTCAATGGCGACCTCTCCAACAACCAGGCCAAGCTCAAGGACGCGCTGGCGAAGATCGAGATCGACGCGCCGAACGGCAAGATCAAGCTCGACTCGAACCGCCAGGCGATCGGCACCAACTTTGTCACCGAGGTGGTCGACGACGGCAAGGGCGCGCTGTTCAGCAAGGTCGTGAAGGTGATCCCGAACGTCAACCAGACGCTGGGCTACGATCCCGCGACCTTCGCCAAGATCGGCCTGCCCAGCCGCACGATCCCGGAGTGCAAGAAGTACTGACGTATTTGTTGCAGTGCGGGCAAGCCGGCCGTGGCGGCGACGCGGTTGTATCGGACGCTCTGCTCGCCCTTGCTTTCCGTTGGCGGATGTTGAACGCTTGTCGAAAAGACAACAACATCCCGCGGGAGGGGAGGCATGAGCAGGGCGCTTGCCGTCTTCCACGGCCGATTCGGTCGCGCGACGGTCTATCAGTTGAACCGCCCCTTCAACGTGCATGCGCACCGCGAAGGGCACCTGATCTTTCACGTCGGTGGCACGCCGGCGCAAATAGACGTCTCGGACCAGCGCTGGCTGCTCAAGGACGACAGCGTGGTCGCGGTCAACCCGTGGGAGCCGCACAACTTTCTGCCATCGGACACGGAGCACGGCGCGATCTTCTTCGTGCTCTATGTCAATGCGGAATGGTTCGCGCCCGCAGCGGCGACTGCGCAGAACCTGCGCTTCGGCCGCACCTTCTTTCCCCGCACCGAGGCGCTCGACAAGTTGATCCGCCGCACGGCAGCCCTGGTGTGCGGCGCGCCATCGCTGCGCAGCCTCGATAGCGAGCTCAGGCAATTGATCGAGTCCTGCTACGAGGAAAGCTGGCAGGCCGCGCAGGCGGCGCGCGCGGCGGCGGCGATCACGGACTTCCGCGTCCGCAAGTCGATCAAGCTGATGTCGGAAAGCCCCGGCGCCGAGATCGAGCTCGATGCGATCGCGCGGGAAGCCGGCCTGTCGCGGCCGCATTTCTACCGGCTGTTCCGCACCCAGACCGGCGTCACCCCTCATCTCTACATGAACACGCTGATCATGGAGCAGGCCCTGGACGCGCTGGTGGCGACCGAGTCCCCGATCGCCGATATCGGCTTCGATCTCGGCTTCTCCTCGCAGAGCGGCTTCACCCGTTTCTTCGCCGCCAATGTCGGCATGGCCCCGACCGACTACCGCCGCGCCGCCAAGGTGTTACGGCCCTGAGGGAGTTCCTCGCGCGATAAAAGATACTCTCGATCAAATCCGCCGCCCTCGCCCTCGATAGGATGCCCGAAACGCGCCCCGTGAGAGGACGCGGCTTGAGGGAACGCGTCGGAGATGACCCGGTTCATCGAACGCCATCCGGCCTGGGCGCTGATCGCGATCATCGTGATCGCGGTGCTGCTGTGGCTGATCTTCGCGATCTGGCCGCCGGGGCTCGAAGCCGCGATCGGCCGCAAGCGCGTGTTCCTCAACGCGGTGCTGAATGGCATCACGCTCGGCGGGCTCTACTTCCTGGTCGCCAGCGGCTTCACGCTGATCTTCGGCCTGATGCGCAATGTCAACCTCGCGCACGGATCGCTCTATCTGTTCGGCGGCTATATCGGCTACGCCATCAGCGCCTGGACCGGTTCGTGGATCCTGAGCTTCATCGTTGCCTTCATCGCGGTGGCACTGGTCGGCGTGGTCCTGCAGCTCGCCGTGTTCCGCCGCATGGAGGGACAGGATCTCCGCCAGACCATGGTGACGATCGGGCTGTCGATCGTGTTCGCCGACCTGATGCTCTGGGTGTTCGGCGGCGACTTCTACCAGATCCAGACGCCGAGCTGGCTGATCGGCCCGGTGCAGCTCCCGCTGCTCACCGCGGTGAAATCCTCCGGCGAGCCGGTCTATCTGCAATATCCGCTGGTGCGGCTCGTGATCTTCGCCGCCTCCGTGGTGATCGGGATCGCGATGTGGCTCGCGCTCAACCGCACCCGGATCGGCATGATCGTACGCGCCGGCGTCGACGACCGCGACATCCTGGCCGCAACCGGTGTGCGGATCCAGCTCGTGTTCGTGCTGGTGTTCGCGCTCGGCGCGGGCCTCGCCGGAATCGCCGGCGTCGTCGGCGGCACCTTCCAGTCGCTGTCGCCGGGCGAGGACACCCGCTTCCTGCTCGCCTCGCTGGTCGTGGTGATCGTCGGCGGCATGGGCTCGATCCCGGGCGCAGCACTCGGCGCCGTCATCATCGGTCTCGCCGAGCAGCTCGGCTCGGTCTACATCCCGACCTACGCCATCGTCGTCACCTTCCTGATCATGGTGCTGGTGCTGGCGCTGCGGCCGCAGGGCCTGCTCGCGAGGCGATGACATGTCGTTGCTGCAGAGCACCCAGCTTCGCCCCGACCCGACCACAGCCTCGGAGGCACGGCGCGCCTTCATCCGCGCCTGGCCTGAATTCCAGAACCCGGTGGCCTGGCTGGTCGCGCTGATCCTGGTGATCATGCCACTGATCGCCAACGGCTTCTTCCTGATCGAGATCTTCGGCACCACGCTGATCCTCGGCATCATCGCGCTCAGCCTGATGTTCCTGGCCGGCTATGGCGGCATGGTCAGCCTGATGCAGCTCACGATCGCGGGCTTCGCCGGCTACATGGTCGCGGTGTTCGGCGTCAGCGGCAACGCCAACATCAGCCTCGGCTGGCCGTGGTGGCTCGCGACCCCGATGGCGCTGGCGCTGGCGACGCTGTTCGGCACGCTGGGCGGCGCGCTCGCGGTGCGCACCGAGGGCATCTACACCATCATGATCACGCTGGCGATCGGCGCGGCATTCTACTACTTCACCAACCAGAACTGGGCGATCTTCAACGGCCACACCGGCATCAACAATGTCGCGACGCCGCATTTCTGGGGCGTCGACTGGCGCGCCGACATCGCCTTCTACTACGTGACGCTGGGCGTTGCCGCGGTCTGCTATTTCGCCGTCCAGTACGTCTCGCGCGCGCCGTTCGGCCTCGCGCTGCAGGGCGTGCGCGATAATTCCCGCCGCATGGCGGCGCTCGGCTTCAATCCGAATGCGCACCGCATCGCGGCCTACGCCTTCGCCGCCTTCATCGCAGGGCTCGGCGGCGTGCTGCAAGTCTGGAATTACCGGCAGATCTCGCCGGGCTCGGTCAGCGTCGGCGCCTGCATCGATGTCCTGATCATCGCCGTGGTCGGCGGCATCACCCGGCCGATCGGCCCGTTCATCGGCGCCTTCATCTTCGTCCTATTGCGCACCTTCGCGCTCGATCTGCTGGTCAAGCTCGGGCTCGACGGCAACCGCTTCCGACTGTTGATCGGGCTCGGCTTCCTCGCCATCGTGTTCTGGTCGTCCGACGGGGTGATCGGCCTGTGGGAGCGCTGGCAGCGCCGCAACGCATCCTCAGCGAAACGCCCGGGTGGGGGCCGCCATGGATAGCGTCGCGCAGCGATTGTCGGCGGTCGGCGCCGGCGCGGCCCTCGAGCTGCGCGGCGTAACGCGGCTGTTCGGCGCGCTCGCGGCACTGACCGACGTCACCATCACCGTGCGCCCCGGCGAGCGGCGCGCCGTGCTCGGCTCCAACGGCGCCGGCAAGACCACGCTGTTCAACTGCATTACCGGCGACTTCCCGCCCTCCTCCGGCACGATCCGCTTCTTCGGCGAGGACATCACCCAGTTCCCGCCCTATGAGCGCATCCGCCGCGGGCTCCGCCGCACCTATCAGATTTCGGCGCTGTTCCCCGGTCTCACCGTTCAGGACAACGTCTATCTCGCCTGCCGCGGCGTATCGCGCGGCCGGTTCTCGTTCCTCCGTCCGGGACAGAACGACGCCCTGATGCACGCGACCGAAACGCTGGTGCAGGCCGTGCATCTGACCGGCGTGAAGGACCAGCGTGTCGCCGAGCTCGCCCACGGCCAGCAGCGCCAGCTCGAGATCGCGCTGGCGCTTGCCGGGGCGCCGCGCTTCATCCTGTTCGACGAGCCAGCCGCGGGACTGTCGCCGACCGAGCGGCGCGAGCTGATCGAGATCCTGACCTCGCTGCCGGCGCACATCGGCTACATCATCATCGAGCACGACATGGACGTTGCGCTTCGCGTCGTCGAGAGCGTGACGATGATGCACAACGGCCGCATCTTCAAGGAAGGCCTGCCGCGCGAGATCGAGTCCGATCCCGAGGTGCAGGAACTCTACCTCGGAGGCGGCCATGAATGACCGCCGCACCGCGCCCGCGCTTGAGGTGAAAGGCCTCGATGTCTATTACAGGCATTCGCACGCGCTGCAAGGCGTCGACCTGACGCTCGACTCCGGCGTGTTCTCGGTGGTCGGCCGTAATGGCATGGGCAAGACCACGCTGTGCAGGGCCATCATGGGCCTGGTTCGGGCCAGTAGCGGCTCGATCCGTATCAGCGGCGAGGAGGTGACGCGGCTGCCCCCGGCGCGGATTGCCCGGCTCGGGGTCGGCTACGTCCCACAGGGCCGGCGCCTTTGGCGCTCGCTGACCGTCGACGAGCACTTGCAACTTGCCGGCGGCCTGCGGCGCGGCTCCTGGACCATCGAGCGCATCTACGACACCTTCCCGCGCCTCGCCGAGCGCAGGAACCATGGCGGCAGCCAGCTCTCCGGCGGCGAGCAGCAGATGCTCGCGATCTCACGCGCACTGCTGACCAATCCGCATCTGTTGATCATGGACGAGCCGACCGAAGGGCTGGCGCCGGTCATTGTCGCCCAGGTCGAGGACATGCTGCTGCGCCTCGGCGATGAAGGCGACATCTCCGTGCTGGTCATCGAACAGAATATCGGTGTGGCAACGGCGGTGTCGCGCAACGTCGCCATCATGGTCAACGGCCGCGTCAACCGCATCATCGATTCCGCGCGGCTTGCCGCCGACCGCGAGCTGCAGCAGCGACTGCTCGGCGTCGGCACGCACGGCGCCGACGAAACCGATGCCGAGGCGGCGCCACAGAAAGCTGAGGCTGCGAGAGCGCCGCAGCCGGAGCGCAAGGGGCCGGTCCGCATCTATGTCTCCAATCCCGTGCTGCCGACGCGCTGGTCGCAGCCGGTGCCGATCGCCCGAATCGAGGCGGCGGCGCGAACGCAGTCGACCGGCGTCACGCGGCTCGAACAAGCAACCGGTGCGCGGCGTGAACCGGCAGCATCGAGGACATCAGGACCTCCCGTCGTGCTGGTCGTCGGCACGCTTGACACCAAGGGCGCCGAGCTCCGCTTCATCCGCGACATCGTCGCGGGCAGCGGCCTGCGCACGCGCCTGGTCGACGTTTCGACCAGCGGCAAAGCGTCAAGCTGTGACGTCACCGCGCAGGAGATCGCGCTGAACCATGGACGCGGCGGCTCCGGCGTGTTCGGCGCCGATCGTGGTGCCTCGGTGACGGCGATGGCGGACGCGTTCGAGCGGTGGCTGCGCCGCCAGGGCAATGTCGCTGGCATCATCTCGGCCGGCGGTTCGGGCGGCGCATCGTTGGTCGCGCCCGGCATGCGCGCGCTTCCGGTCGGCGTGCCGAAACTCATCATCTCCTCGGTCGCGTCCGGCGACGTCGGCCCTTACGTCGGGCCAGCCGACATCACCATGATGTATTCGGTGACCGACGTGCAGGGCCTCAACTCGATCTCGCGCGCGGTACTCGCCAACGGCGCCAATGCGCTGGTCGGGATGGTCAAGGCGCGGCTCGACGAACAGGCCGGCAAACCGCGAGATGGCGCCAGTCTGCCCGCCATCGGCATCACCATGTTCGGTGTCACCACCCCCGCCGTGCAGAAGATCGCCGCCGATTTGCGCGAGGACTTCGAGTGCCTGGTCTTCCATGCCACCGGTGTCGGCGGCCGCTCGATGGAAAAGCTGGTCGAGTCCGGTCAGCTCGCCGGCGTCATCGACCTCACCACGACCGAAATTTGCGACCTCCTGATGGGCGGCGTCTTCCCGGCAACGGAGGACCGCTTCGGCGCCATCATCCGCAGCCGCGTGCCTTATGTCGGCTCGGTCGGCGCGCTCGACATGGTCAATTTCGGTGCGCCCGATACGGTCCCGGAGCGCTACCGGCAGCGCAAATTTCACGTCCACAACCCGCAAGTCACGTTGATGCGGACGACGCCGGACGAGAACGAACGCATGGGCCGCTGGATCGGCGAGCGGCTCAACCAGATGGATGGGACAGTACGCTTCTTCCTGCCGGAGGGCGGCGTCTCCGCGCTCGATGCTCCCGGCCAGCCGTTCTGGGATCCCGAGGCGGACGCCGCGCTGTTCCGTGCGCTGGAGCGCACCGTGCGTCAGACCAGCAATCGGCAAATCGTTCACGTCAAGCGCAACATCAACGATCCCGAATTCACCGCCGCCATCGTCAGCGCATTCCGGCCGCTGCTTGGACGCGCCGGTGGACGGCGGAGAGTGGCGAGGTGACACATGCCCAGGTTTGAACGTGCGGCGCTGTTGAAGAAGTTTCACGACATGGTCGCACGCGGCGAGCCGATCGTCGGCGGCGGCGCCGGCACCGGGCTGTCGGCGAAATGCGAGGAGGCGGGAGGCGTCGACCTGATCGTAATCTACAACTCCGGCCGCTACCGCATGGCCGGCCGCGGTTCGCTTGCCGGCTTGATGCCCTATGGCGACGCCAATGCGATCGTGGTGGAGATGGCCGGCGAAGTGCTGCCGGTCGTGACCAGGACGCCGGTGCTTGCCGGAGTCAACGGCACCGATCCGTTCCGCGATATGGACGTGTTCCTCGACCAGCTCAAGGCACTCGGCTTTGCCGGCGTGCAGAACTTTCCGACCGTCGGCCTGATCGACGGCACCTTCCGCGCCAATCTCGAAGAGACCGGGATGTCCTACGCGCTCGAGATCGACATGATCGCGCAGGCGCATGAGAAGGACATGCTGACCACGCCCTACGTGTTCAGCGAGCAGGAAGCCGCCGCGATGGCGATCGCCGGCGCGGACATCATCGTCTGCCACATGGGCCTGACCACGGGCGGTACGATCGGCGCGCAGACCGCACTGACACTGGCCGACTGCCCTGCCCGCATCGAAACCTGGGCCGAGGCCGCACTCAGCGTCAACTCAGACATCATCGTGCTCGCGCATGGCGGTCCGATCGCGGACCCGGCGGATGCCGATTTCATCATGAAGAAAACCCGCAACTGCCACGGCTTCTACGGCGCCTCCTCGATGGAGCGCCTGCCGGTCGAGCGGGCGCTGACTGATCAGGTTCGTAAATTCAAGGCGATCGGCGCACGCTGAAGCGCCGTGACCAAGGGAGGAAGAGATGTCGGGGATGCTGGCAGGTGAATTGATCCTCTGGCTCATCGTCGCAATCGTCGCGATCATCATCATCGTGTACGTCGTGAACTGGCTCTATCACCGCTCGTCGAAGGAGGTCTCCTTCGTCCGCACCGGTTTCCTCGGCGAACGCGTGGTGATCAACGGCGGTGCCTTCGTGCTGCCGTTCATCCACGACTACACGCCGGTTAACATGAACGTGCTGCCGATGGGGATCGTGCGCTCCAGGCAGGACGCCGTGATCACCCGCGACCGCATGCGCGTCGACATCGAGGCCGACTTCTACGTTCGGGTGCAGCCGACCCGCGAGGCCGTCTCGATCGCCGCAGCCACGCTCGGCCGCCGCACTATGGAGCCCGAACAGCTCCACACCCTGCTCTCCGGCAAGTTCATCTCGGCGATCCGCTCGGTTGCGTCTGAAATGACGATGGAGCAGATGCACGAGCAGCGCGGCGAATATGTCGCCCGCGTCAAGGCCAACGCGGCGGAAGCGTTGGCGCAGAACGGACTGGAACTGGAGTCGGTCGCGATCACCGATCTCGACCAGACCGACCTCGAATACTTCAATCCCTCGAACCGCTTCGACGCCGAAGGCTTGACCCGCCTGATGGAGGACATCGAGGCGAAGCGCAAGCTGCGCAACGACATCGAGCAGGACTCGATGATCAAGATCCGCTCCCGCAACCTCGAGGCCGAGCGGCAGGCGCTGGAGATCGAGCGCGAGAGCGAGACCGCCCGCCTCGAGCAGGAGCGTGACATCGAGATGCGCCGCGCCCTGCAGCGCACTGAAGTGGCCCGCGAACGCGCGCTGCGTGAGACCGAGGCGGAACAGGCCCAGATCACGGCGCGTGAAGCCATCGAGAAGGCCCGCATCGCCAACGAACAGGCGATCACCGAAGCGCGCATCGCCTCCGAACGCGAGACCCGGCACAAGGAGATCGAGCGCACCCGGGCCGTGGAAGAGAAGGAGCTGCTGGCGCGCGAGGAGATCGAGAAGGCCCGGATCGCCAACCAGCGCGCGGTCGACACCACCCGCATCGCCTCCGAGCGCGAGGTCCGCCAGCGCGAGATCGAGCGGATGCGCACCGTCGAGGAAGCCGAGATCGCCGCGCGGGAAGCGATCGAGAAGGCGCGCATCCAGCAGGATCGCGTCGTCACCGACGCGCGCATCGCCAATGAGGAAGAAACCCGCCGCCGCGAGATCGAGCGGACGCGCGCGGTCGAGGAGGCCGAGATCGCCGCCCGCGAGGCCACCGAGAAGGCGCGCATCGCCCAGACCATGACGGTCAATGTCGAGCGCATCTCGTCCGACGAGCGGACCCGCGCGCTGGAGATCCAGCAGGTGCGCACCATCCAGGAGGCCGAGATCGAGGCGCAGAAAGCGGTGGAAGCCGCCCGCATCGCCCGCGAGAAAATGCTGGCCGCCGAGCGCATCACCGCCGACCACACCACCCGCAAGCTCGAGATCGAGCGCAACCAGGCGGTCGAGATCGCAGGCATCAGCGCACGCGAGGCCACCGAGGCGTCGCGGATCGCCCAGGAGGAACGCGTCCGGGCACTCGAGATCGCACGCACCCGTGCAATCGAGGAAGCCGACATCGCCTCGCGCGAGGCGATCGAGGCCGCGCGGATCTCGCAGGAGAAGTCGGTCGCCGCGCAACGCATTCGCGCCGAGCGGGAAACCCGCGGGCTCGAGATCGAGCGCACCGAAGCGATCGAGGCCGCCGAGCTGAAGCGCCGCGACGCCATCGAGCGGCAGCGCATCGATGTCGAGCTGGCGCTGGAGAGTGAGCGAATTGCCTCGTCGCGGACCCGCGAAGTGCTCAACATCGACCAGAAGAAGGCGATCGAGCTCGCCGACGAGGAGCGCGTGATTGCGCTCGCCGCCAAACGTTCCGAGCGCATCGACGCCGACCGGCAGGTCAGGCAAGCCGAGATCGTGGCCCGCAGGGAAGTCGACACCACCGACGTCTCCCGCGAGCAGGCGCTGGAAGCGGCGCGGATCGCGCGGCGCCGTGCGATCGAGCAGCTCGAGGTCGCCCGCAATCAATCGTTGCAGGAAGCCGAGATCGCAGCGCGCGAGGAGGTCGAGCGCGCCCGGATTGCGTCCGACCGCGGCCTCGACGAGGCCCGGATCGGCCGCGAGCGCGAGCTGCGCAAGCTCGAGGTGAACAGGGAGAAGGATGTCGAAACCGCGCTGATGGAGAAGGCGATCGCATTGCATCAGAAATCGCTGGAGGAATCCGCGGCCCGCGCCGCCGCCGAAGACGCACGGATGCGCGCCACCGAGGCCGCCGAGCGCGTCGTCACCGCGCGCGAAAGCGAGATTGCCAAGCGGCGCAAGACCGTCGAGGTGCTGCTCGCCGAGAAGCAGGCCGAGGAGACTAGGATCGCGGCCGAGGCCGAGCGCGTTCGCGCCGCGGTCGAGGCCGAGGCGCAGCGCCTGCTCAACGAGGCCGAGAACGTGCTGACCGACCAGGCGCGCTACTCGCTGTTCCGCCGCAAGCTGCTCGACCGCATCGAGGGCATCGTCCGCGAGAGCGTGAAGCCGATGGAGAAGATCGAAGGCATCCGCATCCTCCAGGTCGATGGCCTCAACGGCAACGGCCATGGCAACGGCACCGGCCGCAGCGCCACCGACGAGGTGATCGACTCCGCGCTGCGCTACCGGGTGCAGGCGCCGCTGATCGACTCGATCCTCTCCGACATCGGCGTCGAGGGCGGCAGCCTGGCGAAAATGCCCGGCCTGATCCGCGAGGCCCGGGACATGCAGGGCATCAAGGATTCCACGCGAAAGAGCGGCGGCGATGCCAAGCAGGCGTTGCCGGAGAGCAGCAGCGAGCCGCGGGCCGAGCGCACGCCGCGCAAGAAGGACTGAGCTCACGCCATGGCACGAGTTTACGTCTCCACCGTCGTCAACGCCCGCAACGATCGGGTCTGGGCCCGCGTGCGCGACTTCAACGGGCTGCCGAACTGGCATCCCGCGATCGCGGAGAGCCGGATCGAGGGTGGCGAACCCGCAGACAAGATCGGCTGCGTCAGGGACTTCCGGTTGCGCAACGGTGACCGTATCCGCGAGAAGCTGCTCGGCCTCTCCGACTACGACATGTTCTGCACCTACTCGATCCTCGAATCGCCGATGGGGGTGGAGAACTACGTGGCGACCCTGCGGCTCACGCCGGTCACCGACGGCGACCAGACCTTCCTGGAGTGGACCGCCGAATTCGATTGCGCGCCGGAACGCGAGACGGAGCTCGTCAACAACATCGGCGGCGGCGTATTCCAGGGCGGATTCGACGCGCTGAAGCGGGCGTTCGGAGGTTGAACGTGATCGCAATCATTCCGATCAAGGCACACAGCGCCCCCTCGCCCCGCTTGCGGGGAGAGGGTTGGGGTGAGGGGGAATCTCCGCAGAGACGGACCGAGTTTGTCTCGTGGAGAGTCCCCCTCACCCGGAATTTGCGCGACGCGCAAATTCCGACCTCTCCCCGCAAGCGGGGCGAGGTGAAAGAGCACGAACGGCTCGTTGGACCCAGAAGCTCCGGAGTGTAACCGTGCCGCATATCGTCAAGAGCACGATCCTGGATGCGCCGACCGACGCGGCGTGGGCCGTGCTGCGCGATTTCAACGGGCACGATCGTTGGCACCCGGCGGTCGCGACCAGCGCCATCGAGCGCGCGCAGCCGTCCGACAAGATCGGCTGCATCAGGCGGTTCAAGCTGAAGGACGGCTCCGAGCTGCGCGAGCAGTTGCTGGCGCTGTCCGACCTCGAGCAGAGCTTCAGCTATTGCCTGCTCGATACACCGATCCCGATGTTCAACTACGTGGCCCATGTCCGGCTGCTGCCGGTGACCGACGGCGACCGCACCTTCTGGCACTGGGAATCACGCTTTACCACGCGGCCGGAAGATAAGGACCGCATCACGCAAATGGTTTCGGAAGACATCTACCAGGCGGGATTTGAAGCCATCCGCCGGCATCTGAAGGAGGCCGCGTAAGCGGAGAAGGACATCATGCCCATCACGGTGAAAACCTTCACCAGCACCCACGACGCGGCGGCGGCATTGTCGTCGGATCGCAGCGCCCGCTATCTCGGCGGCGGCACGCTGGTGATGCGGGCGCTGAACGAGGGCGACATCTCGATCTCGACCGTCGTGCGCGCCAACGATCATGCGATGAGCAGGATCGACGCCACCGGTTCCCGCATCACGCTTGGTGCCGGCGTCACTTTTGCGCGTATATTGGCCGAGCGTGAGCTTGCCTTCCTGCACGCCGCTGCGCGCTCGATCGGCGGTCCGGCGGTGCGTAACATGGGCACCGTCGGCGGCAATTTGTTCGCGCCCGTGCCGTATGGCGACTTCACGGTTGCGATGCTTGCGCTCGACGCGACGGTGTCGCTGCAGGGCGGCCTCGGCGGCCGCGATATCCCGGTCGAGGAATTCCTGCAGTCGCGCGACCGGCAGGCCGGCGCGCTGGTGCTGGCGATCTCCTTCGCCAAGCCCGGCAGCGCGGATGCCTTCCGCTACCGCAAGGTCGCGCGGATCAAGCCGAAGGGCGGCGCGGTGATCACGCTCGCTGCGCATCTACCCGCCAATGGCGGCCGCATCGTCGGCGCGCGCGTCGCGTTCGGCTCGATGGCGGCAACGCCGATCCGCGCCCGCGCCGCCGAGCGCGCGCTGGAAGGACGCTCGCTGGATTCGTCCACGATCAATGCAGCGGCCGCCGCCGCCGTCGAAGGAACCTCTCCCGGTGACAATGCGCTCGCCAGCGCCTGGTATCGCCGCGAGATCGTTGGCGTCCACCTCCGCCGCCTGTTGTCCGGTCAGGAATAGATCGTCATGACCAAGACTGCTCTTCAATTCCGCCACAACGGCCGTGACGTCGCGATCTTCGTCGACGGCGGCACCAACCTGTTGGTCGCGCTGCGCGAGCTGATCGGCGACATGACGCCGAAATTCGGCTGTGGCCAGGGCGGCTGCGGCACCTGCAGCGTGCTTGTCGACGGCGAGCTGCATCTCGCCTGCCTGACGCTCGCCGAAACGGTCGCCGGCCGCTCGGTCGAGACGCTCGACGGGATGAAGGATGGCCCCAATCTGCATCCGCTGCAGCGTGCCTTTGCCGACAATTTTGCCGCCCAGTGCGGCTACTGCACGCCGGGCATGCTGATGGCCGCGAAGGCGCTGCTCGACCGCAATCCGCAGCCGAACCGCGCGGACGTGGTCGAGGCCATCTCCGGCAATATCTGCCGCTGCACCGGCTATGAGCCGATCATCAACGCCGTGCTGTCAGCCGCATCCGGCAGCCGGGCGCGCGCGTAAGGGAACAGTGCCATGCTGGAACTGCGCAAAGACATCTTCGCCGACGAGCGTGACGACAATCTGAAGGAGATCGGCAAGGGCACGCAGCGCCAGGACATGCTCGGCCATGTCACCGGCACCTCGCCCTATTTCGACGATCACAAGCTGCAGGGCATGCTGCATCTGAAGGTCGTCCGCAGCACCCATTCGCATGCGCGGCTGCGCCGGATCGACACCTCGGAAGCCGAACGGTCAGCGGGCGTGCGGCGGGTCATCCGCGGCTCCGATGTGCCGCGCAACCTCAACACGCTGCTCAGCCTGATCAATTTCGGCAAGGATGACGAGCCGTCGCTCGCGGTCGACAAGGTGCGCTACAAGGGCGAGCCGATCGTCGCCGTGGTCGCCGACAGTCCGCGCGAAGCCTATGAGGCGATCGCCAAGGTCAGGATCGACTATGAACCACTGCCCGCCGTGTTCGATGTCGAGGAGGCGCTGAAGCCGGGCGCGCCCGTCGTCAACGAGGTCTATCCGAAGAACACCTTCACCTATCACGAGACCTACGATCATCAGAAGCTGCGGTTCGGCGACGCCGACCGCGCGCTGGCCTCCGCCGATCACGTGTTGGAGCAGCGCTATCAGATGTCGCCGATCGAGCATGCTCCGACCGAGACCAACGGCTCGATCGCGGCGCCCGACACCAACGGCCGCTATATCGTCTACACCTCGACGCAGGCGCTGTTCTTCTCGGTCGACACCTGCGCCAAGATCCTCGATGTTCCCTCCAACACCTTCCATTTCATCGGCGGCACGGTGGGCGGCGGCTTCGGCGGCAAGGTCGATACGCTGACCGAGCCGCTCTGCATTCTCGGCGCGATGCTGACCGGACGCCCGGTGCGTTACGTGTTCGGGCGCGAGGAGGAGATGCAATACGGCCCGCCGCGCGGCGCCGAACGCATCTACATCAAGGACGGCGTGATGCGTGACGGCCGCGTTGTCGCCCGCAAGGTGCGCGCTTATTTCGACAGCGGCGCCTATACGCGGCTGTCGAGCTATGCGGCCGTGAAATGCGCGGCGCATCTGCCCGGCCCTTACACCATCCCGAACGTCTATGGCGACGTCTACTGCGTGTTCACCAACCGGACACCGGCGACCGCGATGCGCGGCTTCGGCGTCACTGCGATGGACTTCGCCATCGAATGCCAGATGGACAAGCTCGCTCATCTGGTCGGCATGGACCCCATGGAATTCCGGATCCTCAATGCGTATCGCGACGGCGACATGAAGGCGCATCGGCGCGAAGCCAAGAACACCGCACTGATCGAATGCGTGCAGGTCGCCGCAGAGAAGGCCAAATGGCCGATCCGCGAGGAGTTCAAGCGGATGTCGTCGCGGAAGGATGGCGGCGGCGCCCGCGCCGCCGTGACGCCGACCCCGCGCGAGGCGCATGCACCGCTGGCGGCAACCACCCAGCAGCGCACCACGTATGACCGTGCGCCGGTCGCAAGCCGCGAGCCGCCGCCACCGCCTCCTCCGGCAGCACCACCGCCGCCGCGGCCGAGCGCGCCATCGCATGGTGCGACCCGCTTCTCCTCCGTCTTCGGCACCAGGAGGCGCTGACCATGGCCCGGCATCGTGGACGCGGCATCGCGTCGGTCAATTATCCCATCGGCATGAATCTCGGCGGCGATCCGAGTCAGGCGCTGGTACATTCCAATCCGAGCGGCAAGTTCACCGTCGCGTTGTCCTCCATCGATCTCGGCCAGGGCATGAAGTCGGTGACCCGGCAGATCTGCGCCGAGACGCTCGGCGTGCCGGTCGAGGACGTCTACGTCGACACCGCCGATTCCGACACCGGCCCGCACTGCATGGGCTCGTTTGCCTCGCGCGGCACCCACCGCGTCGGCAACGCGGTGATGGCGGCTGCGCGCGAGGCACGCGGCGTGATGATGGAGGCGGCCGCCGACGAGCTGGAAGTGAACGCCGCCGACCTCGAGACCGACGGCCGCGGCAACATCCACGTCAAGGGCGCGCCGCATCGCTCGATCTCGACCAAGGACGTCGCGATTGCCGCGCAGTTCAAGCAGGGCAAGACGATCTCCGGCCGCGGCATCTTCCTGGTGCCGCTCTCCGATGTCGATCCCGAGACCGGCGAGATGTCGCCGGCGACATGCTACGCGCATGCCTGTCTCGTGGCCGAAGTGGAGGTCGACGACGAGACCGGCGACGTCGCGATGGTCCGGATGGATTCTGCCTACGAGCTCGGCCGCGCGCTCAACCCTCGGCTGGTCGAGCAGCAGCTCGTCGGCGGCGCCTGGATGGGCGTCAGCCACGCGCTCTACGAGACGCCGGAGCCCTATTATCCCGATCCAGTGCACGGGCCGCGCGACTTCGTCGAATATCTGATGCCGGGACCCGGCGACATCTGCCCGCACGATATCGCGGTGCTGGAGCGCCCGGCGCCCGACGGCCCGTTCGGCGCCAAGGGACCGGGCGAGATGTGCGCCAATCCGGTGCTGCCTGCCATTGCGAATGCGATCTTCAACGCCGTCGGAGTACGGATCGACGATCTGCCGATCACGCCGGAGAAGGTGCTGCGCGCGATCAAGGCGCAGGGCGGCGCGCGGCCGCAGCCGCGACGCTGAGGTTTTGCCATGCCGGTTCGCACCAACATCGTCGGCATCGACAGCCCCGAGGCGCTGGAGAAAGCGCTGCGCGCGGCCTATTACCTTGCCGACGACGGCATCGCGACGGCGTCCTATCTTTCGCTCGCGCTCGGCAAGCCGCTGCTGCTCGAAGGCGCGCCCGGCGTCGGCAAGACCGAGGCGGCGAAAGCGATCGCCGCGGTGCTCGGCCGCAAGCTGATCCGCCTGCAATGCTATGAGGGCATCGACGCCGCCGCAGCGCTCTACGAGTGGAACTATCCGCGCCAGATGCTGGCGATCCGGCAGGCGGGCGAGGAGAGCATCGACATCTACGGCGAGGCGTTCCTGATCGAGCGCCCGATGCTCGCCGCGCTGCGCGCGCCCGACGCGACCGTGCTGCTGATCGACGAGATCGATCGTGCCGACCAGGAGTTCGAGGCCTTCCTGCTCGAGTTTCTCTCCGACTTCCAGATCTCGATTCCCGAGCGCGGCACCGTGCGCGCCGCCGAACACCCGGTCGTCGTGCTGACGTCGAACCGGACGCGTGATCTGCACGAAGCGCTGCGGCGACGCTGCGTCTATCACTGGATCGATTATCCGAGCGCCGAGCGCGAGGCGCGGATCGTGATGATGCGGGCCTCCAGCGTCGCCGAGGCGACCGCCCGTGCCGTGGTCGCCGCAGTCGGCAAGCTCCGCCGCGAGCCGCTCAGCAAGGCGCCGGGCATCGCCGAGGCCGTCGACTGGGCGGAGGCCGCGACCTTGCTCTACAAGGGCGGCGCGCGCTGGCCCGACGCGTTCAAGCGCTCGATCGGCGTCGCGCTGAAGGATGAGGAGGATCTTCATTTCATCTCGCCCCGGCTCGATGCGATCATCGCGGAGGCCGCCGCGTGAGCGACGATCTCAAGCTACCGCGCGCCGCGCAGGTCTTTGTCTCCTTTGTCGCGCTGCTGCGCGCCAACGGCTTCTCGATCGCGCCGGAGCAGACCACGAGCTTCCTGGCGGCGATCGAATTGCTGGGACCGCGGAGCCTCGAGCACATCCGCCAGGCCGGCCTCGCGACACTGGCGCCGCCGCCGGAGCGCCGCGCGACGTATGATCGCCTGTTCGACATCCACTTCCGCGGCTCTGAAGCGATCGAGCGGGCCGAAGGCGACGACGACGAGACTGTCCGCCTCCAGGAAGAAGGCCGCGGCGAGGGCGAGCCGCCGCTCGCCGACGAAGCCAATGAGTCCGGCCTCGCCGCGGCGCGCGCCGAGGCGCTGGTCGAGCGCCGCTTCGCGCAGACCTCGACCAGCGATCCGTTGCGGCGGCTGTCGCGCGAGGCGGCACGGCGGCTGCCGCGACGGCGCGGCCATAGGCGCCAACGTGCTCGCAGCGGTCCGTTCGCCGATCTCCGCCGCACCTTGCGCGACAGCGTCCGCAATGACGGCGAGGTGCTGCGGCTCGGGCGCCTGCGTCGCCGCGCGCGCCCGCGCAAGATCCTGCTATTGATCGACGTCTCCGGCTCGATGAAGGCGCGCACCGAAGAGAACATGAAGCTCGCCCATGCGCTGGCGCAGGCGGCCGGCAATGTCGAGGTCTTCACCTTCGGCACGCGGCTCACTCGCGTCACCCGCGCGCTGCGGCTGAAGCGCCGTGAGCAGGCGCTGAACGCGGCCGCGTTCCTGGTCAGCGATTGGGACGGCGGCACCCGGATCGGCGATGCGCTGCAAGCCTTCCTCGCCGTTCCGCGCTTTGGCGGATACGCCCGCGGCGCTGCCGTCGTGATCGTCTCCGATGGCCTCGAGCGCGGCGATCCGGCTGCGCTGCGCGATGCGGTTGCAAAACTGTCGCGCCGAGCCTGGCGCGTAAGTTGGCTGACGCCGCTCGCAACCGGGCCCGGCTTTCGGCCGCAAACCGAAGCGCTGATCGCGATCCAGCGCTTTGTCGATGATCTGGTGGACGGCGGGTCGAGCGCGGCAGTGGTTGCGCATCTGCTGTCGTTCGGACGAAGGAGAGCTGCGTGACTGATATCGTGGACGGCCATCATCACATCTGGCGTCAGGCCGATCTCGCCTGGCTGTCCGGCCCGATGCAGCCCCGCATCTTCGGCCCCTATGAGCCGATCCGCCGCGACTATCCGATTGAAGAATATCTCGACGACCTCAAGGGCAGCGGCGTCACCCGTTCGGTCTACGTCCAGACCAACTGGCCGACCGATCGGTTCGAGGACGAGACCGCCTGGGTGCAGCAGACGGCCGACTACCATGGCTGGCCGCACGCGATCGTCGCCTATGCCGACTTCTCCGTCGATGACGTCCGCCCGCAACTCGATCGCCTGAAGCGCTATCCGCTGGTCCGCGGCGTGCGCATGCAGTTGCACTGGCACGAGAAGGAGCTCTATCGCTTCGCGGCGCGTGCTGATCTCTGCGCCGATCCAAAGATCCGGCGCAATGTCGGGCGGCTCGCCGACTATGGCTGGAGCTTCGACCTGCAGGTGTTCGCACCGCAAATGGAAGGTGCGGCCGGCCTCGCTGCCGCCTGTCCCGACGTGACCTTCATCCTGCAGCATGCCGGCATGCTGGAGGACCTATCGCCACAGGGACGCGCAGCCTGGCGAGCCGGCATGGCGCGGCTCGCGCAATGTCCGAACGTGGTGTCGAAGCTCTCGGGGCTCGGCACCTTCATCCACCGCAACGACGCCTCACACATCGCCGATGTCGTGACCGACACCGTCGCGATGTTCGGCGCGGAGCGCTGCCTGTTCGGCTCGAACTTTCCGATCGAGAAGCTGTGGACCAGCTATCGCGAGCTCGTTGAGGCCTTCGAGGCGGCAACCGCGCGACTCAGCCCACAGCAGCGCGAGGCGATCTTCAGCACGACGGCGGCGCGGGTCTATCAGCTCGGACCATAGGCGCTGCGAACACAAACACGAACACGAATTGGGAGGAATGTAATGCCGTTGGAGATCAAGATCCTGGATTACGGCGATATCGAGCTGGAATCGAGCTTTCTCGTGCTCGGGCACAATTGCGGCCGTACCCGCCGTGTGCTCACGCTCGGCTTCCTGATCCTCGGCGGCCCGTATCCGGTGCTGGTCGATACCGGCTATCGCTCCAACCAGATCATGGAGACGCTCGGCATGCGCGGCCTCCAGTTTCACGAGAACATGATCGAGAACCAGCTCGCCCGCCACGGCGTGCGGATGGGCGACGTGCGCTTCGTCTGCCACACCCATCTCCACATTGATCACGCCGGCAAGGACGATCTGTTCCCGATGAACACGACGGTGGTGCTCAATCGCAAGGAGCTGGAATATTCCGTCTCCGGCCTGATGCATCCGCAATACCCGGCACCCGACATCAAGCACCTGATCGACCGCCTGCACACCAAGAGCGCGCTGCGCTTCCTCGACCTCGAGATCACCGGTCCGGTCGAGCTGATGCCGGGCGTCTATTGCGACGCGGCCAATGCCCACACCGAGGGCTCGATGAACATCCACGTCCACACCGCCGATGGCATCGCGACGATCTGCGGCGACGTCATCTACGATTTCAACGACCAGATCGTCACCCCCTTCAACGAGATCCACGACGCCGAACCGCGCACCACCGGCAATCACGGCACCAGCAAGCGGGCGGAGAAGGCTGCGATCAAGAAGCTGCTGTCCAGCTCGCGCTACCTGCTGCCGGTGCATGATCGCCCGGCGAAGATCGAAGGCGGCGTGGTGGTCGGCCGGCTGCATGACCAGGTGCCCGGACCCGTCGTGCAGAGCCTGCCGCAGCGCAACTGGTTCCCGGCGTGAGCGCAAAGGACTGACGCGATGACCCATGTCACCCTGCGCAGCGAGTTCGAGGACCTGATCGATCCCTATGCGCCGGTCGGCCAGGTGGGAACGGGCTTCGATTTCACCGAGGGCCCGATCTGGCATCCGCTCGATAACTTCCTGCTATTCTCCGACATGCCCGGCGACGTGCGACGAAGATGGGATGCGCGGCGCGGCGTGGTCGAGGTCAAGCGCCCGTCGAACAAATGCAACGGCATGACCTATGACGCGGACCTCAATCTGATCGTCTGCGAGCATGCCACCTCCTCGCTGATCCGCGAGCGCCCCGACGGGCGGCGCGAGATGCTGGCCTCGCACTACGGGAACCAGGAGCTCAACAGCCCGAACGACGTCTGCGTCCATTCGTCGGGCGCGATCTATTTCTCCGATCCGTGGTACGGCCGCATGCCGGTCTATGGCGTCGAGCGGCCGCGCCAGCTCGGGTATCAAGGCGTCTATCTGATACCGCCCGGCGGCGGCGCGCCAAAACTTTTGGTCGACCGCTACCTATTCGACCAGCCGAACGGGCTCTGCTTTGCGCCCGACGAGCGCATCCTTTACGTTAACGACACCGTGCAGGCGCTAATCCGCGCCTTCGACGTTCAGGCCGATGGCTCGCTCGGCAATCCGCGCGTGTTCGCCAGCGGCATTCGATCCGAGCTCGAGCCCGGCATGCCCGACGGCATGAAGTGCGACCAGCGCGGCAATGTCTGGGTCACCGCACCCGGCGGCGTCTGGGTCTATTCGCCTGCCGGCGACCTGCTCGGCAAGGTCCGCCTGCCCGAGCTCGTCGCCAATCTCGCCTGGGGCGGGCCGGATTTCCGCACGCTCTATCTGACCGCGACCCATTCGGTCTATGCGATCCCGACCAAGGTCGGTCCGCGCCACGAGCCCTATATGAGCGGCAGGCGCGGCGGCACAGCCGCAACATCGTCCTCCGCTCCCGCGCCGAACCTGACCACCGGCGAGATGCGGATCGATCCGCAGCGCTGCGCCATGATCATCCAGGACATGCAGAACGACGTCATCATGGACGGCGGCGCGTTCGCGGATTCCGGTGCGCCCACGCATGCGCGACAGCAGCACGTCGTCGAGAATGTGCGGCGGCTTGCCGAAGCCGCCCGCGCGCGCGGCGTCGCCATCATCCATGTCTGGTTCGTCGTCGAGCCCGGCGCGCCCGGCGTGACCTTGAACGCGCCGTTGTTCGAGGGACTGGTCGACAGCAAGGCGATGGTGCGCGGGAGCTGGGGCGCCGCGCCGGTCTCCGGGCTGGAGCCGCGGCCGGGCGACTTCGTGGTCGAGAAGATGCGGATGAGCGCCTGGGAGGGCACGCGGCTGGAGACGATCCTGAAGGCGACCGGCCGCGACATGATCATCAACACCGGGGCGTGGACCAACATGTCGGTCGAGCACACCGCGCGCACCGGCGCCGACAAGGGCTATTTCATGATCGTGCCGGAGGATTGCTGCTCGACCATGAATGCCGAATGGCACAACGCCGCGATCAATTTTGCCCTCCAGAACGTCTCCGTGGTCACCAACGCCGACACCGTCATCAAAGCGCTGGGCTAGAGGGAGGCGGCGGCGGTGCCGAAGCTGCTTCACCTCGCCTGCTCTCCCCGTGCCGCGTCGGAATCGGCCGCCGGTGCGCGCGCCTTTCTCGAGGCATTCCGCAAGGCGCGGCCAGACTGGGAGATCGACGCGTCGGACCTCTGGCGCGATCCCTTGCCGGAGTTCGAAGGCGATCTGCTGGAGGCCAAATATGCTCGCATCGGAGGCACGCCGTTCAGCAATTCGCAGCGCGACGCCTTTGCGGCCGCCGAGCGCCTCGCACTGCGGCTGTCGCTGGCCGACCGCGTGCTGATCTCGACGCCGATGTGGAACTTCAGCATTCCCTACAAGCTGAAGCAGTGGCTCGACGTCATCATCCAGCCGGGGCTCACCTTCCGCTTCGATCCGACGCAAGGCTATCTGCCGCTGCTCAAGGACCGCCCGACCGTCGTGATCCTCGCGAGCGGCAGCGATTTCGTCACCGGCATGAACCGCGGCCGCATCGATATGGCAACGCCCTATCTGCGCGAGGTGCTGCGCTTCATCGGCATCAGTGACGTGCGCTTCGTGCCGATCGGCCCGACCGCGGGACCGAGCGAGCCGATCCACGTGGCACGCGACGCTGCGCATCGGAGGCTAGCGGAGATCGCGGGAAGGTTTTGAGTGATCCGCTTAGGTACCGCTATATTGCGAGTGAAGCGAAGCAATCCATGTTTCAGGGCATGCGGAGCGATGGATTGCTTCGTCGCTTCGCTCCTCGCAATGACGGAGATGAGGAGATCTCTCATTTTAGAACGCCGCCGGATTCTGACTGAGCCGGGACACGTCACCACCGCGCTGCATTTCGCTTCGTCTTCCGATCGTTGAGATGGTCGGCGCGCTCCCTTATCCACTCATCGTCAGGCCACCGGACACGCTGATCACCTGCCCGGTCATGAAGTCGGCGTCGTCGCTCGACAGGAAGGCGATCAGGCCTGGAATGTCGTCGGGCTGTCCGAGACGCTTGAGCGGAATGGCGCGCTTCAATCCGTCGTAGATCTTCTGGCCATACTCGCCTTCGACGACGAAGGAGCGCAGCAGAGCCGTATCGGTCGGTCCCGGGCAGACGACGTTGACCCTGACATTGTCGCGCGCGCATTCCCGCGCGATGGTCTTGGAGAACGCGATCAGGCCGCCCTTGCAGGCCGAATAGACCGCCTCTCCAGACGAGCCGACCCGGCCCGCATCGGAGGCGACGTTGACGACTTTGCCGCCGCCGGCGGCGATCAGGTGAGGAAGCGCTGCCTTGTGGAGATTGAGCGGACCACGCAGGTTGATCGCGATGATCTGATCCCACAAGTCCGGCTCGGTTTGCAGGAACGGCTTGGCGACGTCCCAGCCGGCATTGTTGACGAGGACATCGAGCTTGCCAAACTTGGCAACGCCGCGATCGACGGCGTCCTTGACCCCGGCATAGTCTGCGATATCGACGACCGCGCAGAGCAGGCGCTGGTCATCCGCGCCGATGTCGGCGGCCAACTGCTTCAGCGCGTCGGCGTTGATGTCGAGCGCAATGATATTGACCTCCTCCTCGAGGAAGCGGCGACAAATGGCACGGCCGATGCCGCCGGCTGCGCCGGTCACGATGGCGACGCGGTTCTTCAAGCCTCTCATGGTGCTGCTCCGTTCAATGCGCTGAGGGCGCGACCCAGGAAAGACAATATCTTGCCGTGAGCGACCGTCCAGCCGTCGATCCAGCGGGCAGCGAGGGAAAATCCCGGTCACACCGACCGTCGGCTCGCGCGAGACAGACCGATTGCTCAAGGCAGGCATTCAGTCGCTGGTGGTTGCGGCCGGAAACGGCATTTGGAATTCTGTATCGTCCTCTTGATCTCAGGAGTTTCCCGACGTGGCCATGCTCAAGGACTTCACAGTGGGCTTCTACAAGATCCCGCTGCCGACCGTGCTGAGCGACAGCACGCATGGCGAGATCAAGGCGTTCGAGCTGATCACGATCCGTGCCCGCGACGCCGACGGCGCGGAAGGAACCGGCTATACCTACACGGTCGGGCGCAACGGTGGCGCCATCGCCGATATCCTGAGCCGCGAGATCTGCGAGATCGTGCGCGAGACGGAGGCCGAGGACACCGAGCAGCTCTGGCACAAATTGTGGTGGGCGCTGCACTATGGCGGCCGCGGCGGGCCGGCGGTGCTCGCCCTCTCCGCACTCGACATCGCGTTGTGGGATCTGAAGGCGCGGCGGGCGTCGCTGCCGCTGTGGCGGCTGCTCGGCGGCTTCGACCCGCGCGTGCCATGTTACGCCGGCGGCATCGATCTCGATTTGCCGCTGGATGACCTGCTGAAGCAGACCGACGACAATCTCGCCAAGGGCTTTCGCGCCATCAAGATGAAGGTCGGCCGTCCGAGCCTTGCATCGGACGTGACGCGCGTGAAGGCGATGCGCGGCCATCTCGGCGACGAGTTTCCGCTGATGGCTGACGCCAACATGAAATGGACGGTCGAGGAGGCGATCCGGGCCGCGCGGGCGTTGCAGCCCTTCGACCTGACCTGGCTGGAGGAGCCGACCATTCCCGACGACGTCGAAGGCCATGCGCGGATCCTGCGCGCCGGCGGCGTGCCGATTGCGGCGGGCGAGAACCTGCGCAGCCTGTGGGAGTTCAAGCCATATATCGCCGGCGGCGCACTGTCCTATGCCGAGCCCGATGTCACCAATTGCGGCGGCGTCACCAGCTTCATGAAGATCGCGCGCCTCGCCGAGGCCTTCAACATCCCGGTCACCAGCCACGGCGCGCACGACATCACCGTCCATCTGCTGGCGGCCTGTCCGAACCGCTCCTATCTCGAGGCGCACGGCTTCGGCCTTGATCGTTACATCGCAAATCCGCTGGTGCTCGAACAGGGCATGGCGCTCGCTCCGGATCGGCCGGGGCACGGCGTTGCGTTCGACTGGGCAGGACTGGACCGGCTGAGCGCGAGGTGATGAGGCGACGGGAGTTCACCTCTCCCTTGGGAGAGGTCGGCGCGTAGCGCCGGGTGAGGGGTTAGGGTCTCTCGTGAGAGTTGCGGCCCCTCACCCGATTTGCTGCGCAAATCGACCTCTCCCCATCGGGGAGAGGTGAACGGAATTCGCGGTTACAGTCATTCGTAGTCGTGACGCTGCCGAAACGCTGGTCTACCGATCGGCGCTAGGCGGGCTCGCAGCAAGCTGCTAGCTTTTTGCGCTTCAGATTTGCCTTTGCAAGTACAAGGACCGGAGCAAATGGACAACCGCAGTGATGTTTGGCGTGGCGTCGACGCGATCAAGCCGCGTTTCATCGAATTGAGCGACCGTGTGTGGGGAATGCCGGAGGTCTGCTACACCGAGGCACGCTCGTCCGCCGAACATCTGGCCGAACTGCGGCATCAGGGCTTTCGCATCACCGAGAACGTCGCCGGCATTCCGACCGCGCTGATGGGCGAATGGGGCGAAGGCGGCCCTGTGATCGCCTTCCTTGGCGAATACGATGCGCTGCCCGGCCTCAGCCAGGAGGCCGGAGTTGCCGAACATCGCCCGATCGAGGCCAACGGCCACGGTCATGGCTGCGGCCACAATCTGCTCGGCTCCTCCGCCCTGCTCGCCGCCACTGCGGTGAAGGACTGGCTCGCCGCCAACAAGGTGCCGGGGCGCGTGCGCTATTACGGCTGCCCCGCCGAGGAAGGCGGCGCCGCGAAGGCCTTCATGGTACGGTCAGGCGCGTTCGACGACACCGACATCGCCATCACCTGGCATCCGCACAGCTTCTGGGAGGTGGCGGTGACGCCGTCGCTCGCCAACACGCGCGCGGACTTCACTTTCACCGGGCGCACCTCGCACGCCGCGGCCTCGCCGCATCTCGGCCGCAGCGCGCTCGATGCGGTGGAACTGATGAATGTCGGCGTCAACTACATGCGCGAGCACATGCCGAGCGACGCCCGCGTGCACTATGCGCTGCTCGACACCGGCGGGATCGCGCCCAACGTGGTGCAGGCCCATGCCCGCGTACGCTATTCGATCCGCGCCCGCGACCTGCCCGGCATGAACGAGCTGGTCGAGCGCGTGCACGAGATCGCGCAAGGCGCGGCGCTGATGACCGAGACCAGGGTGGAGATGAAGGTGATCTCCGCGGTCTCCAACATCCTGCCCAACACGCCGCTGGAGCAGGAGCTGCACCGGATCATGGAAGATCTCGGCCCGCCACATTTCGACGACGCCGACAAGGATTTCGCCGGCAGGATCCGCGCGACGCTGACCGAGAAGGACATCGCCTCGGTCTATCACGCAATCGGCATGGATCCGACCGATCGGCCGTTGGCCGACTTCCTGGTTCCGATCGACGCCAAGCGCAATCCACTGATCGGCTCCACCGATGTCGGCGACGTGAGCTGGGTGGTGCCGACCGTGCAGGTCCATGCACCGACGGTTGCAATCGGCACCCCATTCCACACCTGGCAGGTTGTGGCGCAAGGCAAAACGCCCGCGGCGCACAAGGCGATGGTGCAGGCGGCCAAGGCGATGGCTGGCCTCGGCGTCAAGGCGCTGATGGAGCCCGAGCTGATCCAGGCCGCCAAGGCGGACCTGAAGAAGCGGACCACGCGGACACCTTATGTGAGCCCGCTGCCGGCGAATGTTGCACCGCCGTTGGACATGTCAGTGGCCTGACCACCGGCTTTGACTCAAGGCGGACCGGGATCGTATGCCGGTCCGCGCCGGATTTGATCCAGAACCTGGCCCGGGACATGATCCCGGGTAAAGCTTGGCGCGCGCCAAAAAAACGCATCAGAACAAAGGATAACGAACAAATTTTCCGCACCTTACGGGGCGCGGGAGCATGCTTTGGCGCGGAAAATGCCGAAGCCATGTGCGGCGACGTGGCCTCCTGCACAAGCGATAGCCAAAAGACGAATGGGTTGCGCCGCGTGAGGCGTTGACCTGCGCGGTCATTCGGTGTGCCATCTGCGGCCAAATGAACCGGCAGCCCAATCCAGCGGCCAGCCGCAATCACCGGAACCGGACGAGGGGACTATGTTCGACAAAGACCTGCGGAGCATGATCGACGACGTAAGGGGCGGACGCATGGACCGCCGCGCCTTCGTCAAGCGGATGATTGCCGTCGGCCTCACCGCGCCGATGGCCAACCAGATCCTCGCCATCGGCGGTGTCGCGATGGCGCAGAGCCCCAATCCCTACAAGCCAACCAAGCGCGGCGGCGGCGGTCCCTTGAAACTGTTGTGGTGGCAGGGCCCCACCCTGCTCAATCCGCATTTCGCGACCGGCACCAAGGACCAGGACGGTTCGCGCATCTTCTACGAACCGCTCGCGAGCTGGGATGCCGACGGTCATCTCAACCCTATCCTCGCCGCCGAGATCCCCTCGATCAAGAACGGCGGGCTCTCCGCCGATGCCAAGACGGTGACATGGAAGCTCAAGCCCGGCGTCAAATGGCACGACGGCAAGCCGTTCACCGCCGACGACGTCGTGTTCAACTGGGAATATGCCACCGATCCGGCGACGGCGGCCGTCTCCAGCGGCACCTACGCCGACATGACCGTCGAAAAAGTCGACGACCTCACCGTCCGGATCAACTTCAAGAAGCCGACGCCGTTCTGGGCCAACGCCTTTGTCGGTGCCTATGGCTGCATTCTTCCGAAGCATCTGTTCGCCGAGTACAAGGGCGGCAAGTCGCGCGAGGCGCCGAACAATCTGAAGCCGGTCGGCACCGGCCCCTACAAATTCATCGAGTTCAAGCCGGGCGATCTGGTGCGCGGCGAGATCAATCCCGATTACCACATGCCGAACCGGCCCTATTTCGACACGATCGAGATGAAGGGCGGCGGCGATGCCGTCTCGGCGGCGCGAGCGGTGATCCAGACCGGCGAATATGATTTCGCCTGGAACATTCAGGTCGAAGACGAGGTGCTGCTGCGCCTCGAAAAGGGCGGCAAGGGCAAGACGCTTTATGCCGTCGGCGGCGACATCGAGTTCATCGCGGTCAACTTCACCGATCCCAACACCGAAGTCGACGGCGAGCGTTCGTCGATGAAGACCAAGCACCCGATCCTGTCGGATCCCGCCGTGCGCAAGGCGCTGGCGATGCTGGTCGACCGCGACTCCGTGAAGAAGGTGATCTACGGCCGCGCCGGACGCACCACCGCGAACTATCTCAACGGCCCCGAGGAGTTCGTCTCCAAGAACACCAAATGGGAGTTCAACATCGAGAAGGCGAGCCAGCTTCTGGAACAGGCCGGCTGGAAAGCAGGATCCGACGGCATCCGTGAGAAGGACGGCAAGCGGCTCAAGCTGCTTTACCAGACCTCGATCAACGGACCGCGTCAGAAGACCCAGGCGATCGTCAAGCAGGCCTGCCAGAAGGCCGGCATTGACGTTGAGCTGAAATCTGTGGTGGCCTCGGTGTTCTTCTCCTCCGACGTCGCCAATCCCGACACCTACTCCAAGTTCTACGCCGACATCGAGATGTTCCAGATCCCGATGACCCAGCCCGATCCCGCCCTGCACATGCGCCGGTACATCTCGCGCAACGTCGCCACCAAGGAGAACAAGTGGCAGGGCCAGAATTTCCCGCGCTGGGTCAACAAGGACTACGATGCCGCGATCGATGCGGCGGATGTCGAGACCGATCCGCTCAAGCGCGCCGACCTCTATATCAAGTGTAACGACCTGTTGTGGGAGAACACGGTGATGATTCCCGTGATGCACCGCCTCGCGGTCGAAGCCTGCTCCAATACGCTGCGGCCCGCGCTCTCCGGCTGGGCCAACCAGACCGATAATCTGCAAGACTGGTACCGGGAAACCTGAGCCACGGGACCGGTCCGGAGTTGAATGCGTGCACCTTCTTCCTCTCCCCGTTCTTACGGGGAGAGGAACTTTAACCGCAAATGCCGTGAAAGGTGAGTTCGTGGAGAGTCCCCCTCACCCGGAATTCAAGCTGCGCTTGAATTCCGACCTCTCCCCGCACGCGGGGCAAGGTGAAGCGCGTCTTTCGGCTGGAAGCAAAATCATCACGCTGTATGCGAGACCGTTAGTCGGATGATTTCTTTATGAGTCAGTACATCCTGCGTCGCCTGATGATCGCGATCCCGAGCCTGCTCGGGATCTCGCTCGTGCTGTTCGTGGTGCTCGCGCTCGCGCCGGGCGACCCGTTCGGCGAGCTCGCCACCAATCCGAACGTGCCGCCCGAGGTGCAGGCCGCGCTGCGGGCCAAGTTCGGGCTCGATGACCCGATCTATCTTCGCTATCTGCACTGGCTATCCGCCATGGCCCACGGCGACTGGGGATTCTCCTTTGTCAGTCGGGTCGATGTCGACACGCTGATCCTGCAGCGGCTCCCGGCGACGCTCTATGTGATCGGCTCGGCGCAGATCCTGGCGCTGCTGGTCGCGATCCCGGTCGGCGTCTATGCCGCCACCCGCCCCTATTCGCTGTTCGACAGCCTCGCCAACACCTTCGCCTTCATCGGCTTCTCGCTGCCGACTTTCTTCACCGGCATCCTGTTCATCCTGATCTTCTCGGTGAAGCTGGACTGGCTGCCGTTCGTCTACACCGATGTGCCGGGGACCGGGATTCCCTGGCTGCTGGAGACGATCCGGCAGGCGATCATGCCGGTGATGGTGCTCGGCCTGTTCCAGGCGGCGTCGATGACGCGCTTTGTGCGCTCGGCGATGCTCGACGTGATCCGGCTCGACTACGTCACCACCGCCCGCGCCAAGGGGCTCGGCCAGACCAAGGTGATCATCAAGCACGTGATGCGCAACGCGATGATCCCGGTCGTCACGCTGATCGCGCTGCAGATGCCCGCGGTGTTCGGCGGCGCCATCGTCACCGAGCAGATCTTCCGCATTCCGGGCATCGGCTCGCTTTTGATTTCCTCCATCCTCGCCAATGACACGCCGGTCGTGATGGCCGTGACCTTCGTCTTCGCGTGTCTCGTGGTGCTGTTTAACTTGATCGCAGATGTCCTCTATGGCTGGCTTGACCCTCGCATCTCCTTCCGTTGATCGGCGACGCTACTCGCCGTTACGGGAGACCTGGCGGCGCTATCGCCGGCACAAGCCGGCGGTGATCAGCGCCGTGCTGCTGCTGCTTTTGATCCTGGCGGTCGTAATCGGCCCGCTGGTCTGGCGCGTCTCGATCAACGACATCGACGTCGTGGCCGGCCTGCAAGGCCCGTCGCTGGCACATCCCTTCGGCACCGACGACCTCGGCCAGGACCTGCTGGCCCGCATGATCTATGGCGGCCGCATTTCGCTTGCGGTCGGGCTCGCCGCGATGCTGGTCTCGGTGTTCGTCGGCACCTTGATCGGTGCGCTCGCCGGCATGTCGCGCGGCGGGCTCGGCTACGCCCTGATGTGGCTCACCGACCTGTTCCTGTCGTTGCCGCAACTGCCGCTGCTGCTGCTGCTGATCTATCTGTTCCGCGACGGACTCAAGACGGTGTTTGGACCGGAGGGCGGCATCTTCATCCTGATCGTGCTGGTCATCGGCGGATTGCGCTGGATGCCGGTGGCGCGCCTGGTGCGCGCCCAATTCCTGTCGTTGCGCGAGAAGGAATTCGTCGAGGCTGCGCGAGCCCTCGGCGCCAGCCCGGTGCGGCAGGTGGTGCGCCACATTCTGCCCAACGCGCTCGGGCCCGTCATCATCGCCGGCACGATCGACGTCGCCGCCGCCATCATCGCGGAGTCGACGCTGTCGTTCCTCGGCCTCGGCTTTCCGCCCGATACTCCCACCTGGGGCCGCATTCTCTATGACGCCAAGGACTTTCTCGACATCGGCCCGCACTGGGCGCTGTTCCCGGGCGGCGCGATCTTCATCGCGGTGGTCGCCATCAACTTCATCGGCGACGGGCTGCGTGATGCGCTCGACGCGCGCAAGGTGATCTGATGGCGCTGCTCGAGATCAAAGGCCTGAAGACCCATTTCGCAACCGACGCCGGCATCCTGCAGGCGGTCGACGGCGTCGACATCAGCATCAACAAGGGCGAGACGCTCTGCGTCGTCGGCGAATCCGGCTGCGGCAAGACCGTCACCGCGATGTCGATCCTGAAGCTGATCGCGATGCCCCCCGGCCGCATCGTCGCGGGCCAGATCATGTTCGAGGGCCGCGACCTGGTGCCACTGAGCAGCAAGCAGCTCGACGACATCAGAGCCAAGGAGATCGGCTTCATCTTCCAGGAGCCGATGACCTCGCTCAATCCGGTGCTGACCATCGGCGAGCAGATCGCCGAGAGCCTGCGCCGCCACGAGGCGGTCACCAAGAAGCAGGCGCTCGAGCGCACCATCGAGATGCTGAAGCTGGTCCAGATCCCCAATGCCGAAGGCCGCGTGCATCATTATCCGCACCAGTTCTCCGGCGGCATGCGCCAGCGCGTCATGATCGCGATGGCGCTGGCGTGCCGGCCCAAGCTCGTGATCGCCGACGAGCCGACCACCGCGCTCGACGTCACCATCCAGGCGCAGATCCTCGACCTCTTGCAGGACATGAAGGAGCGCTTCGGCATGGCGGTGATGCTGATCACCCATGCGATGGGCGTGGTCGCCGAAACCGCGCAGCGCGTCGTCGTGATGTATGCCGGCAAGGTGGTGGAGGAAGCACCGGTCGACGAGCTATTCGGCAATCCGGGCCATCCCTACACGCAAGGCCTGATCCGCTCGATCCCGCGCATCGATCTCGACGCCGAGCACAAGACACGGCTGGAGACGATCGCCGGCTCGGTGCCGATCCTGATCAATCCGCCGCCCGGATGCCGCTTCGCGCCGCGCTGCCGCCATGCCATGAGCATCTGCACCGAGAAGGAGCCGCGCTTGCGCGAGATCGCACCCGGCCATCGCATGGCCTGCCACCTCGGAGACGCATCATGAGCGAACCGCTGCTGCGCGTCACCGATCTCAAGAAACATTTTCCGGTGCTGGGTGGCCTGTTGTCGCGCGAGATCGGACAGGTCTACGCGGTCGACGGCGTGTCGTTCTCGGTCAACCGCGGCGAGACGCTGGGATTGGTCGGAGAATCCGGTTGCGGCAAGTCCACCACCGGCCGCTGCGTGCTGCGCTTGATCGAGCCGACATCGGGCGAAGTAGTGTTCGACGGCAAGAGCGTGACCGGCCTCGGCGCCGGCGACCTGCGCGCCATGCGGCGCAACATGCAGCTCGTGTTCCAGGACCCGTTCGCCTCGCTCAATCCGCGCATGACGATCGGTGCGATCCTCGGCGAACCCTTCATCATCCATAACCTCGCCGCTTCGGCGAGCGAGCGGGAGGAACGCGTCGCTGCCCTGCTGGTCAAGGTCGGGCTGAAGGCCGAGCACATGCAGCGCTACCCGCATGAATTCTCCGGCGGCCAACGCCAGCGCATCGCAATCGCAAGGGCGCTGGCGCTGGAGCCCAAGCTCCTGGTCTGCGACGAGCCGGTGTCGGCGCTCGACGTCTCGATCCAGGCGCAGGTGATCAATCTGCTGGAGGACCTGCAAGCCGAGCTGAACCTCACCTATCTGTTCGTCGCCCACGACCTGTCTGTGGTGGAGCACATCTCCGACCGCGTTGCGGTGATGTATCTTGGCCGCATCGTCGAGCTTGCCAAGGCTAACGACCTCTACCGCAACCCGCAGCATCCCTACACCAGGGCGCTGCTCTCCGCGGTGCCGGTGCCGGATCCCAAGGCAAAGCGCGAGCGCATCCGCCTCAAGGGCGACGTGCCGAGCCCGATGAAGCCGCCGCAAGGCTGCCACTTCCACACCCGCTGCCCGATCGCCGAAGCGCGCTGCCGGCAGAGCGCACCGGAATTGCGGCAGGGCGCCAACGGGCACTTTGTGGCGTGCCATCTGGCGTGAGTCGGAGCTGTTGCCGCAAACTCGTCGTATCGCCTCTCCCGCTTGCGGGCCTCGCAAGGGGGAGGCGCGTTGTCAAAACATCGAAAACAACCCCATGCAAAGTAGCCGGCGTTCGGCCAGACTGCTTGACACGTCGGGCAACTCGCGAATATATTTCCAATATTCCGAAATCACCCAGATGCCGCGCTCGTCCCAGAGGGGCATATGGCATTCGCGCGCGTCTATAACCGACGTTTCCACGTCATGGCCGATGAGCCTACACCCGCCCGCCCCGCAAGCGGGAAAGGGAGCACAGTAGCGACTGTCGAAGCGGTTCGCGTCACATCAACGCAAGCTAACTCGTCGCTTCCTTACGACCTTCGCTTTCGCTGTAGTCCTTGACTTGGCCTTTACCTTCGGTGCTTGAGCAGGCGCCGCCGCCCTCACCTCCTCCGCCTCACGCGCATCCGCCCGCAACGTCTCGATCATCCAGTCGCGAAACGCGCGCATACCCGGCGTCATGTCCTTCGACTTCAGCCAGGTGAGCCAGTACGACCCCGCCGGAACCTCGGCAGCGAATGGCCGCACCAGCCGGCCCGAGGTCAATTCGTTCTCGAACATCGCGACCGGCACCAGGCCGACGCCGACGCCCCGCGCCGCCGCCTCGGCCATCGCAACCGAGCTGTCGAAGATCGGTCCCTGGATTTTGGGACATGGCGCACCGGCGACGGCAAACCACAGCGGCCATTCCTCGGCGCGGTAGGAACGCAGCAGGAATTCCTGGGCAAGGTCGGCAGGCTTGCGCAGCCGGTCCACGACGTCGGGCCGGCACACCGGCGAGAGCGGCGCGGAAAGAAGATGGATCGCCTCGGTGCCGTGCCAGGAGCCGTCGCCGAAGCGAAGCGCGAGATCGAGCCCGTCGCCGGCGATGTCGACGCGGTTGTTGTTGGTCAAAAGACGCAGGTCGATATAGGGATGAGCGCGCTTGAAGCGCTCGATCCGCTGCAACAGCCATCCGGTTGCAAAGGTCGCGACGCAGCCGACGGTGACGACCTCGCGTGTGCCCTTTGCTTCGATTCGGTCGATCGCCGCGTCGATGCGATCGAGCGCGTCGGAGAGCACCGGCAGCAATGCCAGGCCCTCGTCGGTGAGCACGAGGCCGCGCGGCAGGCGGCGGAACAAGCTGGCGCCCAGCATGTCCTCGAGCTGCTTGACCTGGTGGCTGATCGCGGTCTGCGTCACGCGCAGCTCCAGCCCGGCGCGAGTGAAGCTCAACAACCGCGCCGACGCCTCAAAGGCGCGCAACGCGTTCAGCGGGAGGTGGCGGCGCACGATATCAAGACCAAGTTTTTCTCATGCCTCGCTGTATAAATGATCGTTTGTACGCCGTCACCCGGTTCGGCAGGTTCGCGCCGCCAACGGAGACGAGACATGTTGACGAGACGGACATTTGGACTGCGCGCCCTGGGCCTCGCAATGTCCTGCACCTTGCCGCGGCAAAGCGCGGCAGCGGAAACCGCCGCCGCCCTGACGCAGCGGCTGCAGCAGGAGCTCGCGCGCATCGCGCAGGGAACCGGCGGACGGCTCGGGGTCGCAGTGCTCGACACCGAGACGGGGCTGCGCGCCAGCCTGCGCGGCAACGAACGCTTTCCGATGTGCAGCACCTTCAAGGCGCTGGCATCGGCCGCTGTGTTGCGCCGGGTCGATCGCGGCCAATCCAGCCTCGATCAACATATCCAGTTCGAGGCCAAGGACATTCAGCCTTACTCACCGGTGACCAAGGAGCGAGTAGCGTCAGGCATGACGCTGGCCGAAATCTGCGAGGCCGCGATCACGCAGAGCGACAACACCGCCGGCAACATGTTGCTGCGCGAGATCGGCGGTCCAGCGGGGCTCACCAACTTCTTCCGTTCGATCGGCGACAATGTCAGCCGGCTGGACCGCTGGGAGGTGGCGTTGAACGAAGGCACGCCCGGTGACCCGCGCGACACCACGAGCCCGGCCGCCATGCTGAAGAACTTGCAGCGCGTGCTTCTCGGCGACACGCTGTCGGCGAATTCGCGGCAGACGCTGACGGACTGGATGGTCGGCAACAAGACCGGCGGCGCACGTCTGCGCGCCGGCGTCCCGCATGACTGGCGCGTTGCGGACAAGACCGGCACCGGCGAGCGCGGCACCGCCAACGACATTGGCGTGTTCTGGCCGCCCGGCCGCAAGCCGGTCGTGGTGACGGTCTATCTGACCGACACCAAGGTCGATGCGGCCCAATGCAACGAGGCGATCGCAAAGGTCGCGCGCGCGATCGTCGATGTGGGCAGCGGGCAGACGGGTTAGTTCCAAGTGCGGCAAACACCTGCGCCCTCATCCTGAGAGCCCGCGGAACGCGGGCGTCTCGAAGGATGTAGGCCTCAGGTGGGGCCTCATGGTTCGAGACGCGCGTTCCGCGCTCCTCACCATGAGGGGCGGGAGGTCGAGACCTTCAGCGAGTGCTGCGCGTTGAGGAGCGCGCACGCTCCTGCAACTACTCCCACGACCACGCGGAAAAGTCGTTCTCGAACTGCGGGACTTCCTTCCATACGCCCTTCAGCTTCTTGCTGGTGACGGTGATCCATTGCGGCTGGAACAGGAAGCCGGCCACGGCGTCGGTCGCCAGCATGTGCTGCGCATCGCCGAGCAGCTTGGCGCGATCGGCTTCGGTCGGCGTCGCCATGATCTGCCGGTAGAGCGCATTGAACGCCTCGGACCTGTAGCCGAGATAGTAGTCCGGCTCGGTCAGCTTCACGAGATCGAACGGCTCGACATGCGAGACGATGGTGAGGTCGTAATTGTGCGGGCCGGTGAACACCTGCGACAGCCACTGGGCCCATTCCACGTTCTCGATCTTGGCGACGATGCCGACCTTGGCGAGTTGAGCGGCAAGGATCTCGCCGCCCTGCCGCGCGTATGGCGGCGGCGGCAGCTTGAGGCTGAGCTCGAGCGGCGTGGTGACGCCGGCCTCGGCGAGCAGCTTCTTGGCCTTGTCCGGATCGTAGGGATTGATCGCGGTGGTGTCGACATAACCGAGCGACCCCGGCGTGTAGAAGCTGCCGATCGGCGTGCCGAAACCGTCGACCGCGCCGTCGATCATCGCCTTGCGGTCGATGGCGGCGAGGATGGCGCGACGAACCCGCACGTCATCGAGCGGCTTCTTGCGCTCGTTGATGCCGACGATGGTTTTCGCCTTGGAGCCGCCGATCAGCACGGTAAAGCGCGGATCGGCCTTGAACTGCGCCAGGCTGCGTGCCGCCGCAACCCGCGGGAAGACGTCGACGTCGCCGGACAGCAGTGCCGCCACCTGCGCGGCGGGATCGCCGATGAAGCGGATCGTCACTTTGGCCAGCTTGATCGCAGCCGCGTTGCGGTAATCCGGCCATTTCACGAGCGTGATCGATGAGCCCTTGGCCCAGGCGCCGAGCGTATAAGGCCCGGTGCCGACCGGCTGCGTCGCGTCGGTCGGCGCGCTCTTCGGCTCGACGATCGCACCGGTCGCCTGCCCGAGCAGGAACGGCAGGTCCGGCTCGGAATATTTCAGCGCGACCACGACCGTGTCAGCATCGGGCGCCGTCACCGCCTCGAAGGCCTGGTACAGGCTCTTGTCCTTGTTGGTGGAGGTCGGCGCGCCGGCGCGATCGTAGGAGAACTTCACCGCCGCCGAATTGAACGGCTCGCCATTCTGGAATTTGACGCCTTTGCGCAGCTTGAATGTGTAGGTCTTCAGATCGGGCGAGGCTTGCCAGCTCTCCGCGAGCAACGGCGACACCGAGCCGTCCTCGTTGATCTTGGTCAGCGTCTCATAGACGTTATAGAGCGTGACTTCGGCAATCGCCGCTGCGGCAGCGGTGGTCGGGTCGAGCCCCGGCGGCTCCAGCGTCATGCCCATCACGACGCTGTCCTTCTTGCCCTGCGCCAGGCTCGGCAATGGCGCCGCGGCAAATGCGACCGCCGCCGCGATAACAGACAATTTCTTCAACATTGGTTTGCTCCCCGGACGTCTTATTTTGTCAAACTAGGCCAATCCCGCGCCAAACGCTAACCGGCCTCCGCCGTCGCGGCCGGCAGCGCCATCACCGCCTCGGCGTGGTGGCATGCGGCCAGATGGGCTTGGCCCACCGGGCGTAGCGCAGGCGCGGCCTCGCGACAATGCCGGTCGGCCAGCGCACAGCGGGACACATAGGGGCAGCCCGCCGCCCCTGACGATTGCGAGGCGATCGCCTGCGCGCGGAGGCGCCGGCGGACGCCGCCGACCCGCGCCCGCGGCACCGCCTCGAGCAACGCGCGCGTGTAAGGGTGGGCGCTGTGCGCAAACAGATCGTCTGGACTTCCCTGCTCCACGATCCTTCCGAGATACATCACCGCGATCTCGTCGCAGAGCAGATCGACCACGGCGAGATCGTGGCTGATCAGGACGTAGCTCAATCCGAACTCGTCCTGCAGGTCCTGCATCAGGTTCAGCACCTGCGCCTGCACGGAGACATCGAGCGCGGACACCGGCTCGTCGGCGACGATCAGCTTCGGCTGGGTAATCAGCGCGCGTGCGATCGCTATGCGCTGGCGCTGGCCGCCGGAGAATTCATGCGGGAACTTGTCCATGTCGGCATCGCGCAGCCCGACCTGCCGTAGCACCGCCGCGACCCGCTCGCGCAAGGCGGCGCGGTCGATCCGCCCGAGCGCCGTCAACGGCTCGGCGACGATGCGCGCAATGGTCTGCCGCGGATCGAGCGACCCATAGGGATCCTGGAACACCATCTGGAAATCCCGCCGAGCGCGGCGCAGCTCATCGGGGCGCATCTGGTTGAGGTCGCGCCCGAGCAGCAAGACCTGCCCCGACGTCGGCCGCTCCAGCGCCATCACCAGCCGCGCAAAGGTCGATTTGCCCGAGCCGGACTCGCCGACCACGCCGAGGCTCTTGCCGGCAGTGACCCGCGCCGTCACGCCATTGAGCGCGTGCACCTGCGTCGCCGGCTTGAACAGGCTTTCCCGCGGCAGCGCGTAGCGCTGCACGAGATCCTTCACCTCGAGGAGCGGAGTCTCACGCGCGGACGAGGGCTGGTCGAGCGTGGTCACGTGCGGACACCTCCGGCGGCCTCGGCCATCGAAACGTCGGTCCTCAGGCAGCGCACGTCATGAGCCGCGCCGACATCCACCACCGCCGGCAGCGCCACGCGGCAGCGCGCGTCGACGATCGTGCAGCGATCCGCGAAGGTGCACCCCTCGGGCAGATCGGCAAGCTCCGGCACGGTGCCGGCGATGGTCTTGAGCCGCGTGCCCTTGCGTGCGCCAAGCCGCGGGCGGGCGCGGAACAGACCCTGCGTGTAAGGATGGCCCATCCGGGTGAACACGGCGTCGGTGGCGCCACTTTCGACGACGGTGCCGCCATACATCACCATCATGCGCTGGACGTTCTCGGCGATCACGCCGAGATCATGCGAGATCAGGATCATCGACATGCCGCGCTCCTCGACCAGATCTGCGATCAGATCGAGGATCTGTCCCTGGATCGTGACGTCGAGCGCGGTGGTCGGCTCGTCGGCGATCAGCACGTCGGGCTGGCAGGCGAGCGCCATCGCAATCGTGATGCGCTGGCGCTGGCCGCCGGAGAACTGATGCGGATAGGCATCGACACGCTTAGCGGCATCCGGCAAGCCGACGCGATCGAGCAAGGCAATCGCCTCCTTTCGCGCTTCGCTCGCCGAGCAACCGGTGTGCCGGCGCAGCGGCTCGGCCACCTGCCGTCCGATCGTGTGCATCGGATTGAGTGCGGTCATCGGCTCCTGGAAGATCATGCTGATGCGGTTGCCGCGCAGTTTGCAGTAATCAGCATCGGACAGGCCGACGAGCTCAGCGCCATCGAGCCGGATGCTGCCGCTGACGACAGCGCTGTCGGGCAACAGTCCCATCAGGGCCAGCGCAGTGACCGACTTGCCGCAGCCGGATTCGCCGACCAGCCCCAGCGTCTCGCCGCGCCGGAGCGAGAAGCTGACGCCGCGAACGGCCCGCGCCGGGCCGCGGCTGGTGTTCAGCCTGACGCCGAGATCGCTCACCTCGATCAACGGTGCGTTTGCCTTGCTCATGCTCAACGCTCCCGTGCCAGCCGTGGATCGAGCAGATCGCGCAGCCCGTCGCCGAGCAGGTTGAGGCCGAGTACCGCGATCGCGATGGCGGCGCCCGGATAGACCGCGAGCATTGGCGACTGGAACAGCAGCGTCTGCGCGTCGTTCAGCATGCGTCCCCAGGATGGCTGCGGCGGCTGGGTGCCGAGGCCGAGATAGGACAGGGCCGCCTCGGCGAGGATCGCGAGGGCGAACTGGATCGTCGCCTGCACGATCAGGATCGACAGGATATTCGGCAGCACGTGCTCGATGGTGATGCGGAAACCACCCTTGCCGGCGGCGCGCGCGGCGAGGATGAACTCGCGCGCCCAGATCGCGTTGGCCGATCCGCGCGTGACGCGGACGAAAATCGGGATCTGGAAGATGCCAATCGCGGTGATTGAAGTCAGCATGCCGGGACCGACGACGGCGGCGAGCATGATCGCTGAGAGCACGGCGGGAAAGGCAAAGGTGAAATCGCTCATCCGCATGATGAGTTCCGCGGTCCAGCCCTTGCGCGCGGCCGCGATCAACCCAAGGCAGACGCCGAAGGTGAGGCCGATGCCGACCGCGATGACGCCGACCACGATGGTGGAGCGCGCCCCGACCAGCAGCAGCGAGACGATGTCGCGGCCGAGCACGTCGGTGCCGAGCCAATGCGCGGCCGAGGGCGGGTGCAGCTTCGAGGCGACGTCGATGTCGTAGGCCGACCACGGCGTCCACACCAGCGACAGCAGGGCCGCTCCGAGCACCAGCAGGCTGAGTGCAGCCCCCAGCATGAAGCTGCGATGGCGCAGCGCTCGCCGCCAGAAGCCTGTTGCCGGCTTCGCACCGGGCGCAATCGCCGGGACATCGGCGGGAACGGTCAGCGGCGCGCTCACAGGTTGCCGACCTTGATGCGCGGATCGATGAAGGCATAGAGCACATCGACCACGAAATTGACTGTTACGACCATCGCCGCCAGCAGCATCACGCAATTGCGCACCACGATCAGGTCGCGGTTGGCGATCGACTGAAAGATCAGGCGGCCGAGACCCGGCAGATAGAACACGTTCTCAATCACGATGGTGCCGGCGAGCAGATTGGCGAATTGCAGGCCCATCACCGTCATGACCGGGATCATGGCGTTGCGCAGCACGTGGCGCCACAACACCTCGCGCTTGCCGAGCCCCTTGGCGCGCGCGGTGCGGACGAAATCCTCGCGCAACACCTCCAGCACCGCGGAGCGCGTGACGCGGGCGAGGATTGCGGCCTGCACCACGGCGAGCGAGATCGACGGCAGCAGCAGCGAGCGGATACCCAGCCAGATGCCGTCGTCCCAGCCGGCGAACCCACCCGCCGACAGCCATTGCAGCTTCACTGCGAACAGCAGGATCAGAAGGATCGCGAACCAGAAATTCGGCAGCGCGATGCCGACCTGGGTCAGCGACATCACGCCGACGTCGCCGAGCTTGTTGTGATTGGCGGCGGTGTAGATACCGGCAGCGAGCGCCAGCACCACCGTGATCAGCATGGACATCATCGCGAGCGGCACGGTCAGCACCAGCCGCTCCGCGATCAGGCCGGCGACCGGTGTGCCGTAGACATAGCTGCTACCGAGGTCACCGACCGCCATGCCCTTGATCCAGAGCAAATAGCGGTAGGTCAGCGGCTGGTCGAGCCCGAGCTTGACGGTGAGCGCGCGGACCGCGTCGGGCGAGGCATCGGCACCCATCAGCATCTGCGCGGCGTTGCCCGGCAGCGCGTCCAGCACGAGGAAAATGATGAGCGAGGCGGCAAACAGTGTCGCCACCAGTGTCAGGATCCGCCGTAAGACAAACAGGCTCATGTGCGCCGGAATTCAGTGCAGGGTGACATCGTGTTGAACTGGAGCCGCGGTGAAGGTTCACCTCTCCCTTGGGAGAGGTCGGCGCGTAGCGCCGGGTGAGGGGTTACGGTCTCTCGTTGCAGCAGCGCCCCCTCACCGATTTGCAGCCGCAAATCAACGTCTCCCCGCTGGGGGAGGTGAACCGAGTCCGCGGCCGAACCGATTCAACAAGCTTCATTCCCCTTGATGCTTCGAAGCAACGTTTCAACAAGTTCGGGGCCGAATGCAAGTCTTTCGCGTCGCTCGGGCTGTCACGATCAGGACGGCCGGCGGCCGAGCAGGGCGCTCGCCGCCTCGAACAGCGCCGCGGCGCGCAGCAGTTCCGCATCGGCGCGGAAGCGGCCGACCAGGTGCAGACCGATCGGCAGGCCGTCGCTGCCGAAGCCCGAGGGAATGCTGATCGCGGGGTGCCCGGTCATGTTGAACAGCATGGTCCATGGAAACCAGTGCGGCCTTACGCTGTCGAAGCTCCGGCCATCGATCTCGATGGGGCCGAACAGGTCCTGGTCGATCGGCAGCGCGGTACGCGTGAGGGTCGGCATCGCCAGCCAATCGCCGTGCGCCAAGAGCGCCTGCACGCGGCGGAACAGCGCGGTGCGGTCGAACATCGCCTGCTGGTAGTCGACGCCGGTGACCTCAGCGGCAAGCGCGAGCTGCTTGAGGAATGTCGCGCTCAGATCATTGGGATGGTCCGCTGCGAGCTTCTCGAAGCGGGTGCGCCAGACCGTGTGGTTGATGGCGCGCCAGATCGGCTCGATGTCGAAACCTTCGCCGGAAAACTCCTCAAGCTCCGCGCCGAGGCTGGCGAGCCGGTCGAGGCTGGTCTTGAATGACGCGGCGACGTCCGCACTCACTGGCCGTTCCGGCGGTGACAGACAAAACAGGATCTTCTTGCCCCTGAGATCGCCGCGCGGCGCCGCCATATCGAGATAATCCGGCACCGGCACGCCGATCGACCAGGGATCGGAGGCGTCCTCGCCCGCCATCGCCTGCAGCATCAGCGCGGTATCGGCAACGGTGCGCGTGGTCGGCGTGACATAGGTCTGGTTGCCGAAGGTGTCCTGCACCTGGCTGTGCGGGATCACACCGTTGCTCTGCTTGATCCCAACTACGCCGTTGCAGGCCGCCGGAATCCGGGTCGAGCCGCCGCCGTCGGTCGCAACCGCCAGCGGTGCGATGCCGCCTGCGACGGCCACCGCAGCGCCGCCACTTGAACCGCCGCTGGAGCGTTCGGCACTCCACGCATTGCGCGTGCGGCCGAACAGCGGCGAGTCGGTCAAGCACTTGCTGCCGAACTCCGGCGTCGTGGTCTTGCCGATCAATATGCCGCCCTGCGCGCGCAGCCGGGCCACCGCCACGGCATCATGGTCGGGCACGTTGTCCTTGTACGGTACCGCGCCGAAGGTCGTCCGCACGCCCCTGGTATTGACGATATCCTTGACCGTGAAGGGAATGCCGTGCAGCAGGCCGAGCGGCTCGCCTGCCATCATTTGCCGCTCGGCGGCATTGGCCTGCGCCATCGCCTCCTCGCCGCACAGCGTGATGAAGCAGTTCAACTCCGGCTGCAAACGCTCGGCACGGGCGAGCACCGCGCGGGTCACCTCGACGGGAGACAGTTCCTTGCGGCCGATGCGGGCACGCAGCTCAACGGCAAGCAGGAAACACAGATCATCGCTCATTCGGAACAGGCGCTCACGTCGGACATGATCGATGGCCGGCATCGTGCCGCGCGCCACGGGCCAAGTCCATCGCGTCCGGTGCATGGCCTCGCCTCACTCCGCCGCGATCCCGCATGGCCTACCAGCTATCGGCGGGCAATTCGCGGCTGCGTGGCGGGTCGGCGCCCGCACGCGTGCAGGTGAAGGCGGCGCATTTGCAGGCAAAGGACAACGCGCGCTTAAGCTCGGCTGCGGTGATGTCGCGCAACCGTTGCCGCTCGATGCGGCCGAGCCGGTGCAACGCCGCCAGCATCGCGGCCTGGAAACTGTCGCCGGCACCGATCGTATCCACCACCTTCACCGCCGGCGATGCGGCCTCGATTGATCCAGCCCGCCGGTGCCAGGCACAGGCGCCGTTGTTCCCGCGCGTGACGACGACGAGCGATGCCCCCTCGGACAGCAGCGTCGGCGCCCTGTCGGCGTAGGGCTCGTCGCCAAACAGATAGGCGAAGTCGACGTCGGACATCTTCACGATGTCGGCTTTGCGGCAGAAGGTCAGCATACGCGTGCGATAGGCCTCCTTGTCGGTGACCAGGTTCGGCCGGCAATTTGGATCGAGAGAGATCGTCACGCTCGCTCTGGCATCGTCGATGAAGGCCAGCGTTTCGGCCGCGCCCTTGTCGTTGACGAGCGTCGTCGAGCCGGCGTGAACGCATTGGATGTCGCTAAGCGCGATCGCATCGCGTCGGTAGACCCAGTTTCGCGATGCGGTGTCGGCGTCATAGAAAGCGTACTGGGTTTCGGTCCCGGTGACGCGCGCAAACGCCAGCGTCGCCTGGTGATCGCTGCGTGTCGCATAACGGAGATCGACCGCCGAGTTCGCGGCGTGATCAGCGATCATCCTGCCGAACGTATCGGTCGAGATGCCGCCGACGAACCCCGTGGGAACATCCAGCCGCGCCATCCCGATCGCGATATTGAGACAGGAGCCGCCGACTGCGGGCGTCAACGCCTCGCGTCCATCCGCTGTCTTCGACGGCAGGAAGTCGATCAGCGCATCTCCACAACTGAGCAGCATCTCACAAACGCCCTAAATCGATAGCGCTTCGCCGGGCGCCCGCGTCATGGCCTCGCGCGCGCCGCGATCGAGCTCCCGCAGCATCCGGTGTACGCCGCGCTTGCGGCGGTGGAAATCGGCGAGCTCGGGCTTGGTCGGCTCGCTCGGGCGGCCGAGCGCCGACATGCCGGCCATCGCCGCGTTGATCGAATTGTGCGCGCCGCTTGCGACTGCGCCCAGCATCGCAGCGCCCAGCAGCACCGGCTCCTGCGTTTGCGGCAGCGCCACCGTATAGCCCGTGGTGTCGGCCATGATCTGGCGGACCAGCGGGCTGCGGCTCGCGCCACCGCCGATCACGATGGTCTTGCCGCTGGCGCCATGGGTCTGCAGCGCGTCGATGACGTCGGCGAGGCCATAGGCGAGCCCGCACAGGCCGGCGACGAACAGCCGCTCCATCGCGGACACATCGGCGTCGAGATCGAGCCCGGCGATTACGGCGCGCGACCCAGGATCGGCATAAGGCGAGCGGTTGCCGAGAAACTCGGGCAGGACGTGGACGCTGCGCGCCAGCAGCGCTGCGGCGCCGGCATTGCCGGCTCGCGACAGAATGCGCCTCTCAAGATATTCGATGACGTCGAGGCCGTCGGCCTTCGCCGCGGCCTGAACCTCGGCATGCGCCGGGTGCGATTTGAGCAGATGATCGATCGCGGCTCCCGCAGCCGATTGGCCACCTTCATTGAGCCAGAAGCCCGGCACCATGCCGGAGAAATACGGCCCCCAGACGCCCGGCACGAAGCAGGGCTCGACGGTGGTGGCCATGATGCAGGCCGAGGTCCCCATGATGTAAGCGAGGCGGTTGCAGACATCGACATCGGCGCCGGAGCCATCGCGACCGCCGATCGCACCGACTCCGCCGGCATGAGCATCGATCAGCGAGGCGCCGACCGCCGTTCCCGGCAGCAGGCCGAGATCGCGGGCGGCTTCCTCCGACAGCCCGCGGCCGAGTGGAGCACCAGGCGGGACGATCTCACTGCCGATCCGCGCGAAGCCATCGGCGGCAAGTGCCTCGAGCCCGACCCGCTTGAGAAAGGTCTCGCTCCAGCCGCCCTCGCCTGCCACATAGGTCCATTTGCAGGTCACCGTGCAGGTCGATCGCGCCAGCGATCCGGTGGCGCGGAACGAGAGATAATCGGCGAGGTCGAAGAAGTGTCCCGCGGCGGCGAAGGTCACGGGCAGATGCCGCTTCAGCCACAGGATCTTTGGGATCTCCATCTCCGGCGAGATGACGCCGCCGACATAGCGCAATACGCGATCGCCCGTCGCGTTGACGAATGCGGTTTCCTCCATCGCGCGGTGATCCATCCAGACCACGACGTTGCGCGCGTGGTCGCCGGATGGGCTGACGGTGAGCGGTTGTCCGGCCGCATCGAGCACCACGAGTGAACAGGTCGCATCAAAGCCGATCCCCTTGACGTGCTCGGCGCCGACGCTGGCCTCGCGCATCGCGCCGCGGACGGCGGCGACGCAGGCGACCCAGATGTCCTCGGAGGACTGCTCGACGATATCGCCGGTCTCATGCCAGACGCGAATCGGATGCCGGGCCGCCCCCAGCAGTTTGCCGACCTCATCGAACACCCCTGCCCGGGCGCTCGCGCTCCCGACGTCCACCCCGATATAGGCTTGCCGCATGACCGCTCCGTTATCTGCGGGGCAAGCCTACCAGCAAGTGTAGCCGCCATCGACCAAAACGATGCTGCCGGTCATCAGGCTGGCGGCCTCCGAGGCGAGGAACAGGACGACGGAAGCAATCTCATCGACCTGGCCCATCCTGGCCATCGGGGTTCCGCCGATCCAGGCGTCGTACATCCGGGGGCTGTTCTTCACGAAGGCGTTCAGCGGCGTCTCGATATAGGTCGGCGCCACCGCATTGACGCGGACGCCGCGCGTCGCCCATTCGGCAGCCAGCGACTTGGTCAGATGGTGCACTGCGGCCTTCGACGCGTTGTAGAAGCACTGCTCCTGCGGCTTGTTGACGATGAAGCCGGACATCGAGCCGACATTGACGATGGTGCCGGACTTCGCCTTCAGCATGTGGTTGCCGAACGCACGGCAACACCAGAAGGTGCCGTTCAGGTTGACGTCGACGACATTGAGCCAGTGCTCGTCGGTCACCGTCTCCGCCGGCGTCTCGCTGCGCGCGATGCCGGCATTGTTGACGAGGATATCGACCTTTCCATATTTGCCGACCAGGTCGTCGGCGACCTCGGAGACACGTCTGGAGTCGGTGACGTCCATCAGCGCGATATCCGCTTCGAATCCCTTCGCCTTCAGCGCCGCCCTGGCGTCATTGGCGACTTTCGCATCGCGGTCGCCGATGATGACTTTGGCGCCGGCTTCCGCCAGCGCCTCGGCGCAGGCAAGCCCGATGCCCTGGCCGCCGCCGGTGATGATGGCGGTCTTGCCGCCGAGCTTGAATTTCTCGAGATACATCTTTTCTTCCCTTGCCTTAGCCTGAGGATCGCAGGCGCACCGCCCGGCCCGAGCCAATTCCAAACCTGCCCGGGTCTTACGCGCGGATCGCCTTTCCGTTGTCGTCGAAACGATGGATGCGGGCGGGATCGGGGATCAGCGACACGTGATCGCCGGGGCTCAAGCCCAACTCGCCGACATAGCGCGCGGTCAACGTTCCGAGCGATCCGGCATCGACATAGAGGAAGGTGTCGCTGCCGAGATGCTCGGCGACCGCGACCGTGCCCTGCCAGCCCTGTCCGTTGCGCTCGACCTTGAGATGCTCGGGTCGCACGCCGATGGTGGCGGCGCCATGCTGCTTCGCGGGCTCGCCGGCGATGAAGTTCATTTTCGGCGAGCCGATGAAGCCGGCGACGAACAGATTGGCCGGCTTCTCATAGAGTTCGAGCGGCGAGCCGTATTGCTCGATCTTGCCGCCGTTCAGCACCACGATCTTGTCCGCCATGGTCATGGCCTCGACCTGATCGTGGGTGACGTAGATCGCCGTGGTGCCGAGCTGCTTCTGCAATCGCGTCACCTCGAGCCGCATCTGCACCCGCAGGGCGGCGTCGAGGTTCGACAGCGGCTCGTCGAACAGGAACGCCTTCGGCTCGCGCACGATGGCGCGCCCGATGGCGACGCGCTGGCGCTGCCCGCCGGACAGTTCGCGCGGCTTGCGGTCGAGATAGGGCGTGAGATTGAGCGTGGCCGCGGCCGCCTCGACCTTGCGGGTGATCTCGTCCTTGGCGGCACCGGCCATCTTCAGGCCGAACGCGATGTTGCCGCGCACGCTCATATGCGGATAGAGCGCGTAGGACTGGAACACCATCGACAGCCCCCGCTTGGCCGGCGGCACGTCGACGACATTGCGTCCGTCGATCAGGATGGCGCCGCCGGTGACGTCCTCGAGCCCCGCGATCAGCCGGAGCAGCGTGGTCTTGCCGCAGCCGGAGGGGCCGACGAAGACGACGAAGGAGCCGTCGGCGATGTCGAGATCGGCGCCCTTGATGATGTGGACCGGCCCGAACGATTTTTGCACACCCTGCAGTGTAATCTGACCCATGGCGAAAGCCTTTCTGCTACTTGACCGCGCCGAAGGTCAGGCCGCGGACGAGCTGCCGCTGACTGAACCAGCCGAGCACGAGAATGGGCGCGATCGCGAGCGTCGACGCCGCCGACAATTTCGCCCAGAACAATCCCTCCGGGCTCGAATAGGACGCGATGAATACGGTGAGCGGCGCGGCTTCCAGCGTCGACAGATTGAGCGTCCAGAACGCCTCGTTCCAGGCCAGGATCAGGTTGAGCAGCAGGGTCGAGGCGAGCCCTGGGATCGCCATCGGCGTCAGCACGTAGACGAGCTCGCGGCCGATCGTGGCGCCGTCCATCCGCGCCGCCTCCAGGATGTCCTTCGGGATCTCCTTGAAATAGGTGAACAGCATCCAGATCACGATCGGCAGATTGCCGAGGCACAGGATGAAGATCAGACCGCTCCGGGTGTCGAGCAGGCCGAGATTGCGGTAGATCAGATAGATCGGCACCAGCACGCCGACCGGTGGCATCATCTTGGTGGACAGCATCCAGAGCAGGACGTCCTTGGTCCGCTTGGTCGGCGAGAACGCCATCGACCAGGCGGCCGGGATCGCAATCAGCAGGGCAATCAGCGTCGATCCGCCGGCAATGATGATCGAGTTGAGCGCATGATGGAAATAGTCGCTGCGCTCCTGCACCGTGACGTAGTTCTCGGTGGTCCAGTGGAAGAACAGGAACGAGGGCGGAATGGCGAAGGCCTCGAGTTCGGTCTTGAAGCTCGCCAGCACCATCCACAGGATCGGGAAGAAGATCACGAAGCCGACCAGCCAGGCCGCCAGCGTCGAGATCACCTTGCGTCTTGTCGTCACCATCCGCGCCATGGCGTTACGCCTCCAGATTCCGGCCGACGATACGAACGAGGAAGAACGCGACGATGTTGGCGAGCACGACCGCGACCAGGCCGCCCGCCGAGGCGCTGCCGACATCGTACTGGATCAGCGCTTGCGAGTAGATCAGGAAGGCGATGTTGGTGGTCTGCAGGCCGGGACCGCCGCCGGTGGTGACGAAGATCTCCGCAAACACCGTGAGCAGGAAGATGGTCTCGATCAGGATCACCACCGTGATCGGGCGCGCCAGGTGCGGCAGCGTGATGTAGATGAAGGTCGAGACCGCGCTCGCCCCATCCATCTCCGCCGCCTCCTTCTGCTCCTCGTCGAGCGACTGCAGCGCGGTGAGCAGGATCAGGGTTGCGAACGGTAACCATTGCCAGGAGATGATCAGGATCACCGAGAACAGCGGCGCGTCGTTGAACCAGTCGATCGGAGCCATCCCGAACAACTGGGCGATCCAGGCGAACAGGCCCGACACCGGATGCATCAAGAGGTTCTTCCAGACCAGTGCGCTCACCGTCGGCATCACGAAGAATGGCGCGATCACCATCAACCGGACGATCGAGAGCCCGACCACCTGCTGATCGAGCAGCAGCGCCAGCGGCACGCCGAGCAGAATCGTGATCGCGAGCACCGAGCCGACCAGCACCAGCGTGTTCTGCAGCGAGGCGAGAAAAGCCGGGTCGGTGAGAAAGTAGCGGAAGTTGTCCAGCCCGACGAATTCCTCGGAGCCGGGATCGAGCAGATTGTAGTGCAACGTGGAGAAGTAGATCGTGAGCGCGAGCGGCACGATCATCCAGATGAACAGCAGCGCCACGGCGGGACTGAGCAGTGTACGGGCAAGCAGTTGGGTCTGCTGGGTCGCCATCCCCGCCTCCTTCCATCGAAAGGAGCGGCCATCCCGCTGCGGGACAGGATGGCCGCGAGTGGCCCAGCTCGGGAGGATTGAGCTGGTCAGAAAGCCAAGGCGCACGTGCGCGTCTTGGCTCATCGTTTGCGCATGCGCTACTTGATGTAGCCTGCTCGCTTCATCTCGCGCTCGGTCGAGGACTGCGCGGCACTGAGCGCAGCGTCGACAGTGGTGGAGCCGGACAACGCCGCCGAGAACTGCTGGCCCACCGCGGTGCCGATGCCCTGGAATTCAGGGATCGCCGCGTACTGCACGCCGACATAAGGCACCGGTTTCACCGTCGGCTTGTTCGGATCGGCCGCATCGATCGAGGCCAGCGTCATCTTGGCGAACGGCGCGGCCTTCAGGTAGTCCGGATTCTGATACAGCGAGGTCCGCGTGCCCGGAGGCACATTGGCCCAGCCTTCCTTGGACGCGACGAGCTTGGTGTAGTCCTTGCTGGTTGCCCAGGCGATGAACTTCTCGGCCGCATCGACCTTCTTCGAGCCGGCCGGAATCGCAAGACTCCAGGCCCACAGCCAGTTGGCGTTCTTGCCGAGCCCGGTGTTCGGCGCCAGCGCGAAGCCGACCTTGTCGGCGACCTTGGAATCCTTCGGGTTGGTCACGAAGGACGCCGCGACGGTGGCGTCGATCCACATCGCGCATTTGCCGGCGTTGAACAGCGCAAGGTTCTCGTTGAAGCCGTTGGAACTCGCACCGGGGGGGCCGGCCTGCTTCATCAGGTCGACATAGGTGGTGAGCGTCTTCTTCCATTCGGGTGAGTTGAACTGCGGCTCCCACTTCTCGTCGAACCACCGCGCGCCATAGGAATTGGCCATCGCGGTCAGGAACGCCATGTTCTCACCCCAGCCGGCCTTGCCGCGCAGGCAAATGCCGTAGACGCCGGCGGACTTGTCGGTCAGTTTCTTGGCGGCATCGACCACGAAGTCCCAGGTCGGCTTTTCCGGCATGGTCAATCCGGCCTTCTGGAACAAATCGGTGCGATACATCGTCATCGAGCTTTCGCCATAGAACGGCGCGGCATAGAGCTTGCCGTCGACCGACACGGCATCGCGAATCTTCGGCAAGAGGTCGTTGACGTCGTAGTCGGCGCCGAGCTTGTCGAGCGGTACCAGCCAATTCTTCTTGGCCCAGATCGGCACCTCATAGGTGCCGATGGTCAGCACGTCGAACTGGCCGCCCTTGGTGGCGATATCGGTGGTGACGCGCTGGCGCAGCACGTTCTCCTCGAGCGTCACCCACTTGACGGTGATGTCCGGATTCTTGGCGGTGAAGTCGCTGGTGAGCCCCTGCATGCGGATCATGTCGCCATTGTTGACGGTCGCAACCGTCAGCGTGGTCTGGGCGATCGAGGGGGCAGAGAGCAAAAGGGCAGCCGCGCCCGTGACGGCGCAAAGGACGTTCTTCAAGGTGACCTCCCATATGCCACGTTGAGCATATGCCCACGTGTTGGGCGTATGTTCAACCCGTCTCCCGATTTTGTCAAGCGCGGGGACGCGCCGGCGCGCGCTTATCGGCGCTGTGAGATCCAGGATCGAGTTATTGCCGACGCAAAAGGCGCCTAGCGGTCGAGCACCGCGCGCGCCGTCGCCTCATCCGTGATGAGGCCGTTGACCACGCGGCCGGCAAGCGCGGCCTTGATCGCCGGCACCTTGGCGGCGCCGACCGCGGCGGCGATCGTGGTTGATTGCGCAGGAATCTGTGGCGGAATGCTGGTCAGCCGCTTGTTGGTGCCGCCCTTGATCAGCCGCCCCTTGGCATCATAGGCCCAACCGGTCACCTCGCCGGCCGCGCCGAGCCGCATCATCTCGAGCAGCTCCTCGCGGGTGACGAAGCCATCGACATGCACCTGAGCCTTCTGATCCATCTGGCCGATGCCGATCAATCGGAGATCGGCCTTGGCGGCGACCGCCCTCACCCTGGCGATCGGCTCGATGCGGACCATGCGGTTGCGCTCGTCCTCGCTCGACATCAGGAAAGGCAGCGGCATCGGGTAATGGCGTGCACCGGTACGGTCCGCCAGCCGGCCGACCGTATCGTAAAAGCTTGCGGAGCCATCGGCGGAGATATTGCCGACCAGCGAGACGATCTGGTGATCGGGCCGCTCGATCGGCGACACACGCTCGACTGCGGCGCGCACGGCGCGACCGGTGCCCAGCGCGACGATCACCGGCGTCTCCGAGCGCAGCGTCATCTCCAGCAGATTCGCGCTGCGCTCGGCGATTCCGGCGTTTGATGTCGGCGCCGCCGGATCGGTCGGAACGACCTCGCAATGCACGAGATCGAAGCGCTCCTTCAGCCTCGAGGCCAGCTCCATGCAGGCCGCGATAGGATGTTCGAGACGGAAGGTGATTAGCCGCTCCGCCAGGCAGAGCGAGACCAGGCGCTGCGCGGAGGCGCGCGACACCTGCAGCATCTTGGCGATCTCGTCCTGGGTGTGGCCTGCAATGAAATAAAGCCAGCCGGCGCGCGCCGCATCATCCAGGCGGGACTTTTCGTTGTCGGGCGCAGCCATCCTGTGTCAACCTTCCGTCCAGAAATCGGCCATCGCAGCGAAGATTCGATCCGCTCCAGCGTCGCGCAGCAGAGCACTGCCGTCCCGCAACCGATAGTGGGCCCCCCCGACAAATCCCCACACTTTCATGCCCGCCGCCTTCGCCGCCGTCACACCGCTGATGCTGTCCTCGATGACCAGCGTGCGCCGCGGATCAAATCCCATCCGGCCCGCGGCATGCAGGAACAGATCCGGCGCCGGCTTGCCGTGCTTGACCATCTGGGACGTGAAGAGCCGTTGCGCGAAATAGGGCGCCAGGCCCGTCAACTCCAACGAAAACTTCACGCGATCAAGATCGCTGGATGACGCGACACAGTATGGCACGCGCAACTCCGCCAGTATGGCCGCGACGCCTGATATCGGCCTGAGCTGAGATCGAAAGGTTTCCCGGACCTGTCCGGCCAGATCAGCCAGGAAGTTCACAGGCACGGCCCGGCCGGCGGCCCGGCAGTACTCGAGCACGGCCGCCGTGCTGCGACCGAGGAAGCATTCGAGCGCCTGTTCGGTGCTCATCTCGATGCCCGCCCGCGTCAGCGCGTCTGATAGGCAGCGGCAGCTCAACTCCTCGCTGTCGACGAGAACGCCGTCGCAGTCGAAGATGACGAGATCTATCTCGGGCAGCCGGAAATCCATCCAGACATGAGATCATATGCTCAGGCGATGAGCAATAGCTCGACACGAAATGACCCTGTGTGCGTCGACGCGGTGCGCCAGCGCTGCGCCGCCTCAATTGGTCGCGGTGCATCGATGGCGATGCTGTGCGACAAGGCCAGATGCCGCACGACACTCCTCTTATCGCGACCATCGTCGCGGGTCTCGGGCTTGCCTTTGTATTCGGGACAATCGCCCAGCGCTTCCGCATTCCGCCACTTGTCGGCTATCTGCTCGCGGGCGTAGCCGCTGGCCCCTTCACACCGGGTTTCGTGGCCGATCAGGCGCTGGCGACCGAGCTCGCGGAGCTCGGTATCATCCTGCTGATGTTCGGCGTGGGCCTGCATTTTTCGCTGAATGACCTGCTGTCCGTCCGTACCATCGCGGTGCCGGGCGCGGTTGCCCAAATTGCAGTCGCGACATTGATGGGGCTTGGCCTTGCGCTGCTGATGGGCTGGAGCGTCGGCGCCGGCCTGGTGTTCGGCCTCGCACTGTCGGTTGCAAGCACCGTGGTGCTGCTGCGCGCCCTGCAGGAACGCCGATTGATGGACACGGAGCGGGGCAAGATCGCCGTCGGCTGGCTGATCGTGGAAGACCTCGCGATGGTGCTGGCGCTGGTGCTGTTTCCCGCGGTGGCGAGCCTGCAGACCGGCAGCGGCACGGCGCTGACGTCCGATCCGCTCGCTGCCCGCTTCGGGTTAGGGCTGACCGGCGTGCTTGTATTGACGTTGATCAAGATTGCTGTGTTCATCGTCTTGATGCTGGTGGTCGGGCGCCGCCTCATTCCATGGGTGTTGCACTACATCGCCCATACCGGATCGCGTGAATTGTTCCGGCTGACGGTGCTTGCGACTGCGCTCTGCATCGCGTTCGGCGCGACTAAGCTGTTCGGAGTTTCGCTCGCGCTCGGCGCGTTCTTCGCGGGAATGATGCTGCGGGAATCGCCGCTCAGTCAGCGCGCCGCGCAGGAAACCTTGCCGCTGCGCGACGCGTTCGCGGTCCTGTTCTTCGTCTCGGTCGGAATGCTGTTCGACCCGATGAGCGTGATCCGCGAGCCCTGGCCCTTTGTCGCGACCCTGTTCGTGATCGTGGTCGGCAAGTCGCTCGCCGCGCTTTTGATCGTGCTGCTGTTTCGTCACCCGATTGCGACCGCGCTGACGATCTCGGCAAGCCTCGCCCAGATTGGCGAATTCTCTTTCATCCTGGCCGAGCTCGGGGTCGCGCTCGATCTACTGCCAAAGGCCGGCCGCGACCTGATCCTGGCGGGAGCTATCTTCTCGATCATGCTCAACCCGTTGGTCTTCGCGGCGATCGATTGGCTGACGTCGCGGCTCGAGAGGCCGCAGGCATTGTCGCCAGCCGCTGCGACATCAGAGGCGATCCCGATCACCGAATTGTCCGACCACACTATCCTGGTCGGCTACGGCCGGGTCGGCAGCATCGTCGGCGATGCGCTGCATCAGCGCAACGCGCCGTTCCTTGCAGTCGAGGCCTCCGACGACACGGTTGCGAAACTCAAGCAACGAGGCATCGAGGCCGTGATGGGGAACGCTGCGCGCGCGAGCGTGCTCCGCGCGACCAACCCCGCTGCCGCGCGCGCGCTGGTCATCGCGATTCCGGAGGCGTTCGAAGCCGGACAGATCGTCGAACAGGCGCGCGCGGCCAATGCGGACCTTCAAATCATCGCGCGTGCGCACTCGGACGCCGAAGTCGATCATCTGAAGGGACTGGGAGCTGACATCGTGATCATGGGCGAGCGGGAGATCGCTCGCGGCATGATCGAGGAGCTCGAGAGGAGGCACCCGGATGCTTCCACGCAAGCTGCATAGCCGGCCAAGGAACATTCGCAAGTTCGAGGTGATCAATGCCGATGGCCGGATCTACCAGTTTCCCCAGCCCTTGCTGCTGCAGCGCTTGGCCAGGCTCCCACGCGCTCGACCGGCGTGTCGTCAGCTGGCGCGTCCGAAGGAATGGAGATGACAAGATGGCATTCAAGACCCCGCACGTCTCGCTGGTGTCGTTCTCGGTAGAGATCAGTGCAAGGGACACGACCAATGTCATGCTGATCGAGACGGACCTGCATCTGAACGTACGGCATCCAAGCTACGATGCCGCAGCCGTGGAGCGGCTGACACAGGCTGCGCGCGCGTATCTTGCCGGAAATGCCGACCAGGTCACGCAGATCAGGCTGGTCTCCAATCGCAGCGGTCAGACGTGACGCGCCCATCCCGTGCGTGCGACGGTCAACGATACAGCCGTCCTATCGACGCGCCTTCGTATCAAGGCGTTGCGCGAGACGGCGTAAGTCGATTACCGTCCGCTCATGGGTGCCGTGCCCAATCTCCTCAACCTCATCACGCGCGGTCACCGCGAAGACGATCTGCCTGCCCTCGACCCGGACCACCTCCGCTTCGGCCGTGACCCGCTGCCCGAGCGGCGTCGCCGCGACATGGCGGACGTCCACCAGCGTGCCGAGCGCGCTCTCACCGGGCTCCAGGTAGCTGCGAATGGCGTCGAGCGCGGCATTCTCCATCACCAGGATCATGATCGGCGTTGCCAGCACCGGCGGCAACATCGCATCCTTGAATCGGCTTGCCAGGTGGTCGGGTCCGACCACGAGCGCGGAGCTTCCCTTCACTCCCGGGGATATCGCACGCATCTTCACCTCCCAGTCGCTTGCCTGCTCCTGCCCCGTGACGCGTTCGGCCGTTCGTATAGGATGGCGATCAGCCTGACGCGCCGGTGCCCAGAAATGCCGGCATCAGGTCCTCCTGGACGATGATGCGCGCGGCCTCCGGCGTCAATTCACTGCCGACGAGATCGAGATTCTTCGCAGCCTCCAGCAGCATCGCTCGGACCTCGTCCGGCGAGAGCACACCCTTCATGACAAGCTTCCTGACCAGTGCTTGAAGGATGAGGACGTCGATCTGACCGTGCGCGAGCTGCGTCGGCTTTTCCATGAGTGTGGTCTCCCCGGGTCAAGGCGCGATGACGATTCTCGTCCCCTTGCGGATCAGCGCGAGGGCTTCGGCATGTCCGCGTGCAGTTGTTCGAATGCCTTCCGTAGGCCATGAAGCTGATCGACGAGATGGAGGATGACGTCGACGCCCTCGTCATTGACCCCGAGATCGGCCTTCAGGTCACGGATCAGATGGGCGCGTGCCACGTCGGTCTCGGAAAAGCTGATGTCCGCGGTGGTCCGATCCGGGATGAGCCATTGCTGCTCGATCCAGAACTCCAGGGTCTGCACCTCGACACCGGCGTTGTTCAGGAACTGCTGCTTGTTCATGATGCGCCTTCCTCACGCGGATTGAACGCCTTCCGATCCCACGTCGACACGAACGCCTCGAGCTCAGGATCGGATCCCTTCGGCAGGACAACCTTGAGCTTGACGAACTCGTCGCCGTGACCGCCGCCATGGCGCGGCGCGCCCTTGCCCCTGAGCCGCATCGTCGTGCCGGTGTTCGACCCCTTCGGAACCGTCATGGTGACATCGCCGGTCGGCGTCGGAACGCGAACTTTTCCGCCGAGCACCGCCTCGGAGAGCGAGATCGGCAATTCCAGCGAGATATCGTCGCCGTCGCGCGTGAAGCGCGGATCGGGCCGAACCTCCACCTCGATCAACGCATCTCCGGGCCCACCCTTGCCGGAGCCGGCAGCACCCTTGCCGCGCAGCCGGAGCACCTGCCCATCGACGAGCCCCGGCGGGATCGTCACGTCGAGCGTGCCGCCGTCGGGCAAGGTCAGTCGTTTGCTCGCGCCGGTGATCGATTCCGCAAAGTCAATCGTCAGGCTGTAGTGCAGGTCGCGCCCGCGCCGGTTCGCGCGCGCCTCCTGGCTGCGCCTCAGTAGGTCGGCGAACGCGTCGTCCGAATCCATGAAATCCGCGTAGCCGGAACTGTCCGCGTAGGGATGTCCCTGATCGGAGGTGGCAAAATCGCGATAGAAGTGATGCTGTGGCCGCTCCGCGCCGCTCGCATCGATCTCGCCGGCGTCGAAGCGCTTGCGCTTCTCGGCATCTCCGAGCAGATCGTACGCGCCGGCGACCTCCTTGAATTTATCCTCAGCGGCCTTGTCGCCGGGATTGAGATCCGGATGCAGCTTCTTTGCGAGCTTTCGATATGCCTTCTGGATATCGGCCGAAGACGCCGTCGGGGCAACGCCAAGAATCTCGTACGGATTTCTCACGACCTGCTCCGCAACATCACACTGCACCCAAGGTCATGAGGGCTCAAAATGCGCCGAATTGCAACACTCCTCGTGACAGCTCATCCCGCGACGATAGCGTCGCCGGCGTAGCGTTCACATCGAGGCAGGCAGGCCTCGGTCGTCCATTCGCCGGGTGCGGTATCGGATGGCCTTATAGGTCAGAGCAGCGAGCGCCCATGCCTCGGGACGCTATGACGTATGTCCGGGGTCCAGATAGTTCGGCATGTTCTTCTCCTGCTGAGGTGTCATTCTGGCGGTGTCCGGTTTGCCCACCACTCCCCTCGGACCAAGCAAGGCTCGCGTGATGTCGTCTTCGCTCAAGCGCGGCTTTCGATCGTCGAGTTGTCCGTCGCCTCCGTGACTCGGTCCCATGACTCACCTCCTGCGGATGATCTCCCTTGAATTACGATCCAGAGCATAGCGCGACGCGGCGGAAAAGTCCGGCAGGGCGTGTGCGAATTGCTCGGCGCTCGGGCCCTTCTCTTCTCTTCGGCGGGACGCACGCGGCAGAGCCGCAGGCCCTACCGGCGACGCGAGACCGCGCTTCCGGCCGAGCCACCTCGTCATGTCGTGCCTCCGCGTCCGCTGATCGTCAACAAGGACAACAACCCTCTCTGATTATGCCGGATAACCAATGTGGAGGGAACGCGGTCGACGTCAGCCCTCGCACCGCGCTCGGACTGCGGCGGCGAAGCGTCGATCTTCGTACCATTGTAACCGTTGTAATAGTCCTGGGAGGCGATAGCACAGCCGCATCGAGGCAAGCTCATCGGCTCAGCCGGCATTGGTGGGTGCCTCCTGGCGGAGTCCGTCATCGCCAAGGCGCGAATCCGATCCATCGAGACGCGGGGACCAACGGCCTGGGGTCGTTGCGCCCGGCGAGTGAGCGTCTCACATTTCGCGTGGCTGATGGCGGCTGACAGACAGCGGCGGACGTCGCACATTGACTATCCGATGAAAGGATCACACGATGAGACGGTCGTGCACAGCCACGTTGCACTCTCGGTCGACCGAGCGCGAATTTAGTTGATGTCATCATTCCGCCACCTGTCGACGGCGCCAATGAGTGGCTTTGAGCGGCTCGTCCTGTTGCGTTGTTGCCCTGAGGTGCCAAGATGAACGTAGAGAACTACACCGATCGCGTACGCGGCTTCATCCAGTCGGCGCAATCGCTCGCCATGCGCGAGGGGCATCAGCAATTCTCGACGCTTCACATCTTGAAAGTGTTGCTCGACGACAGCGAAGGCCTTGCGGCAGGTCTGATCGACCGGTCGGGCGGCAACTCGCGCGCGATCCTGAAAGCGACCGAGGACGCGCTGGCGAAGCTGCCGAAAGTCTCCGGCGCCGGCTCGGGACAGATCTATCTGGCGCCCGAGACGGCACGCGCCTTCACGGCGGCGGAACAGGCCGCGGACAAGGCCGGCGACAGTTTCGTCACCGTGGAGCGGCTGTTGCAGGCTTTGGCAGCCGACAGGGACAGCGACGCCGGCAAGCTGCTCGCCAAGGGCGGCGTCAGTCCGCAGAACCTGAACGCAGCCATCAATGCCTTGCGCAAGGGACGCACCGCCGACAGCGCGTCCGCCGAGAACGCCTACGATGCGCTGAAGAAGTACGCCCGCGATCTCACGCAGGCTGCACGCGACGGCAAGCTCGATCCGGTGATCGGCCGCGACGAGGAGATCCGCCGCACCATCCAGGTGCTGTCGCGGCGAACCAAGAACAATCCCGTTCTGATCGGTGAGCCTGGGGTGGGCAAGACCGCGATCGTCGAGGGCCTGGCGCTGCGGATCGTCAACGGCGACGTACCGGAAAGCCTGCAGGACAAGGCGCTGCTCGGGCTCGACCTCGGCGCGCTGATCGCCGGCGCCAAGTATCGCGGCGAGTTCGAGGAGCGGCTGAAGGCCGTATTGCAGGAGGTGACCTCAGCCGAGGGCGGCATCATCCTGTTCATCGACGAGATGCACACGCTGATCGGCGCCGGCAAGGCCGACGGCGCGATGGACGCCTCGAACCTCTTGAAGCCGGCGCTGGCCCGCGGCGAGCTGCACTGCATCGGCGCCACCACGCTCGATGAGTATCGCAAGCATGTCGAGAAGGATCCGGCGCTCGCCCGCCGCTTCCAGCCAGTGTTCGTGTCGGAGCCGACGGTCGAGGACACCATCTCGATCCTGCGCGGCCTCAAGGACAAGTATGAGCAGCATCACGGCGTCCGCATCGCGGACTCCGCGCTGGTTGCAGCCGCCACGCTGTCGAACCGCTACATCACCGACCGCTTCCTGCCAGACAAGGCGATCGATCTGATGGACGAGGCGGCGGCGCGACTGAAGATGCAGGTCGATTCCAAGCCGGAAGAGCTCGACTCACTCGACCGCGAGATCATCCGGCTCAAGATCGAGCAGGAAGCGCTGAAGAAAGAGACCGACCGCGGCTCCAAGAGCCGCCTCGAGACGCTGGAGAAGGACCTCGCCGACCTCGAAAAGAAGTCGGCGGACATGACGTCGAGATGGCGATCGGAGAAAAGCAAACTCTCCGACGCCCAGAAGATGAAGGGCGAACTCGAGCAGTTGCGCACCGAGCTCGCCAACGCGCAGCGCAAGGGGGAATTCCAGAAGGCAGGCGAGCTCGCCTACAGTCGCATTCCGGACCTTGAAAAGAAGCTCGCCACCGTCGAGGCCAGCGAGACCTCGTCGGCCAGCGAAACGGTGACCGCCGACAACATCGCGCAAGTGGTCTCGCGCTGGACCGGCGTGCCGGTCGACAAGATGCTGGAAGGCGAGAAGGACAAGCTGCTGCGCATGGAGGAGATGCTCGGCAAGCGCGTCGTCGGCCAGGCCCAGGCGGTGCGCGCAGTCTCGACCGCGGTGCGCCGTGCGCGTGCCGGCCTGCAGGATCCCAACCGGCCGATCGGCTCCTTCATGTTCTTAGGACCCACCGGCGTCGGCAAGACCGAGCTCGCCAAGGCGCTCGCCGAATATCTGTTCGACGACGAGACCGCGATGATCCGCCTCGACATGTCCGAATACATGGAGAAGCATTCGGTGGCGCGGCTGATCGGCGCGCCTCCCGGCTATGTCGGCTATGACGAGGGCGGCGCGCTCACCGAGGCGGTACGGCGCCGGCCTTACCAAGTGGTGTTGTTCGATGAAATAGAGAAAGCGCATCCTGACGTATTCAACGTGCTGCTGCAGGTGCTCGACGACGGCCGTCTGACCGACGGCCAGGGCCGCACCGTCGACTTCCGCAACACGCTGATCATCATGACCTCGAATATCGGGGCCGAATATCTCGTCAACCAGCCCGAAGGCCAGGACACCAGTGCGGTGCGGGACCAGGTCATGAACATGGTGCGGGCGCACTTCCGTCCTGAATTCCTCAACCGCGTCGACGAGATCATCTTGTTCCATCGGCTGCAGAAGAGCGAGATGGGCCGGATCGTCGAGATCCAGTTCGCGCGGCTGCGCAAACTGCTGGAGGACCGCAAGATCGAGCTGGAGCTCGATCCGAAGGCACGAGACTGGCTCGCCGAGAAGGGCTGGGATCCCGCCTACGGCGCTCGCCCGCTGAAGCGCGTGATCCAGCGCAGCGTGCAGGATCCGCTCGCCGAGATGATCCTCGCCGGCGACGTGCGCGACGGCTCGGAGGTGAAGATCTCCGCGACCACGGCAGGCCTCACCTTCAACGGCAAGAAGCCGGAAACCGCCGGAGCCGACGAATTCGAATCGGCGTGAGACCGACCCAGACAATGATGCACAGACGCGCGATGTCATCGCGGCGTCATCTCGCGGCATCATAGGCAAGCTGGCCCTCAACCAAGGAGGAACACATGTCGGAGCTGAAGATCAAGGACGGTATGGAGGTCATCGGCGCCGATGGCGTGCACGTCGGCACCGTTGATCGCGTTGAAGGCAGCCGCATCAAGCTTACGAAGCGTGACAGCGGCGAAGGGCTGCACAAGGGCCACCATCACTATGTCGAGCTCGGCTTTGTCGCTGGCGTCGAAGGCACCAAGGTTCGTCTCTCGGCGAACGCCGCGATTGCGGTGACGCTTGAGGAAGAGAAGTCCGGAAAGCCGGCTGGTCCTTCAGCAGACGCCTAGCAATTCGGGCTCTTGTAAAGCTAACCGTTGCATGCTCCTCTCCCCGTGCTCGGATATTCGCCGAGCGCCTTGCTCGTTGCGCTCTTGGAATGATAGTTCGGTAAGGAGAGATGCGTGCCATCAGCCGTCCCGCAACCGGTCGCTGCGAAGCTGACGCGCGCCGCTATCTTCCTTGCCGTCACGCTCAAGCCCAATCCGGAATATGACGCGGTGGTGCGGTCGCTGTGCGGCGATCTGACCGCGTTGGTACGCGCCGTTGGATTCCGCGACCTCGAGGGCCGGCTGTCATGTGTCATGGGAATCGGCTCCGACGCATGGGACCGATTGTTCGGCGCGCCGAAGCCGAAGGATCTGCACCCGTTTCGCGAGATCCATGGCGTCCACCACGCCGTCGCAACGCCGGGCGACCTCCTGTTTCACATCCGCGCCGTGCCGATGGACCTGTGCTTCGAGCTCGCGACGCAGATCGTGGCTCGGCTCGGCGATGCGATCGCCTCGTCGGACGAGGTGCACGGCTTCAAGTATTTCGACGAACGCGACCTGCTCGGCTTTGTCGACGGGACGGAGAACCCGGAGGACCAGGCGGCGCTGGATGCCACTGTCATCGGCGATGAAGATGCGGCCTTTGCCGGCGGCAGTTATGTGATCGTGCAGAAGTATCTGCACGACATGAAGAAGTGGAACGAGCTGCCGGTCGAGATGCAGGAGAAGATCATCGGCCGGACCAAACTGTCCGACATCGAGCTGGACGATGCGGTGAAGCCGAGCTACGCGCACAACGCCCTGACCACGATCGTGGAGAACGGCGAAGAGCTCGACATCGTCCGCGACAACATGCCTTTCGGCAATATCAGCAAGGGCGAGTTCGGCACTTATTTCATCGGCTATGCAAAGTCTCCGCATCGGATCGAGCAGATGCTGGAGAACATGTTCGTCGGCCGGCCGCCAGGCAATTACGATCGCCTGCTCGACTTCAGCCGCGCCGTGACCGGCACGTTGTACTTCATCCCGTCCGTGACGTTCCTCGAGGACGCCGCGACCGCGGGACCCGCTTGTTCGACCGCAGAGCTGTCTCTGGACGGCGATCAGGCCGACGATGCCCCTACACCGAAAATGCCGCCGCCCGATGGCTCGCTCGGTATCGGCTCACTGAAAGGAAAGGCTGCACATGAATAATCTTCATCGGGGACTCGCCCCCATCTCAGACGCGGCATGGGCCCAGATTGAAGAGGAAGCCTCGCGCACCCTGAAGCGCCATTTGGCGGCGCGCCACGTGGTGGATGTCGATGGTCCGAAGAGCACGGACTTCTCCGCGGTCGGCACCGGCCATGTCAGGAAGATCCCGACGCCGGGCGACGGGGTCGAGGCAACGCAACGCGACGTCAGGGCCCTCGTGGAATTGCGCGTCCCCTTCGAACTGAGCCGTCAGGCCATCGACGACGTCGAGCGCGGCTCCAACGATTCCGACTGGGATCCGCTGAAAGCTGCAGCGCGCAAGATCGCTTTCGCAGAGGACCGCGCCGTGTTTGACGGATACGCCGCGGCGGGAATTCAGGGCATCCGCCAGGGCAGCAGCAACCCGGTGCTGACGCTGCCGTCCAACGTCAAGGGCTATCCGGGCGTGGTCGCGCAAGCGGTGAGCCAATTGCGGCTGGCGGGCGTCAACGGTCCCTATACGCTGTTGCTCGGCACCGAACCCTATACCGCAATCGGCGGCGCGACCGACGATGGTTATCCAGTGCTCGAGCACATCCAGCGCCTGGTCGACGGGAAAATCATCTGGGCGCCGGCCATCGAGGGCGGCGTCATGCTGACCACCCGCGGCGGCGACTTTCAGCTCTCGATCGGCCAGGACCTTTCGATCGGGTATCTGGGCCATTCGGCGACAAGCGTGCAACTCTATTTCCAGGAGACCATCACCTTCCTGATGCTGACGAGCGAGGCCTCCGTGGCCCTGGCATTGGAAGCGAAGAAGAAGCCCGCCTGACGCGGACGTCGACGGGTCGGAGCGGCCTCGGGTCGTCCCGCGCCAGAGATCCCGTCCAACACGAAACGGAGAGGAGGCCCGCAATGCAGGAATACGATCTCTACATCAATCCGCAGAAAGCCTCGATCGGCCTCTACGTCCGCAAGGGCGCAGGTCTTCCCGATCTCGCCGACTCCAAGGACTGGGTATTTGACGGCACCGCCGCCGAGGCCAGCCTGCCGCCGGCCGTGGTGAAGGAGATCGAAGCCAACGGTCACGCCTTTCGCGACATGGATTGAGACGAAGGCCCGGTCGTCGATTCTGCCGATCGACTCGATCGGCAGACTCCTGTTTGCAGCCGCGCGTGACACCAAGCGGGAGCTCGGCGGTCACTTGTCGCCGGTTTTGACGGGGGCCGTCTCCGGCATCAGGCCCATGGCAACGAGACCGACGATCGCCGCGAGCAGAAGATACCAGGACGGCGCCAACGGGTCGCCGGACACGTGAAGCAGCCATGTGACCACGAGCTGCGCGGTCCCGCCAAACGCCGCGATCGCAACCGCATAGATCGTGGCAAAGACGCCGCCACGAATGTTCTGCGGCAATGCTTCGGTGAAGTTCGCATAGAAGGCCGTGAACGGCAAAGACCCGATGAATGACAGGATGCCGAAGCCGATGAGCAGCGACGACATTCCGGGATCCTGCACGATCCAGAGAAAGGTCGGATAGGTCAGCACCAGCACGGCCAATTGCGGCCAGACCATGATCGGCTTGCGTCCGAATCGGTCCGCCAGCCAGCCGCCGTATAACGCACCGATGATCTGAAGACCGTTGCTCACGAGCGAGACGGCAAACGCGAGCGACGACGACACATGCAAGGTGTTCTTGGCATAGGTCGTCATATACTGGGTCACGTAGGTCGAGATCGTACCGCTGGCGAGGATCATCAGCGCCAACACGATCACCCGGATATACCGGCGCGCCTGCACGGCATGGCTCGAACTCTCGACATGCGCGGCGACGTGCTCTTCGTGTGAAATCGTTTCCGGCAGCGTGCGGCGCATCCACAGGCCGAACGGCAGGCAGACAGCGCCAATCAGAAATGCGATGCGCCATCCGTAGGCTTGGATCATGTCGGGCGTCATCACGCTGCTCAGGATGACACCGACCAAAGCGCCGGCGGTCGCAGCGATCTCCTGGCTGGCGGGTTGCCACGCCACCACCAGGCCGCGACGCAGCGGCGAAGCGATCTCGACGAGATAGGCCGTGGTCGGCCCAACCTCGCCGCCAAGCGCAAATCCCTGCACCATGCGCGCAGCGATCACGACGACCGGCGCGGCCAGACCGATCGAGTCGTAGGACGGCGTGAGCGCGATGGTCAGGATCGCGGCCCCCATCAACGCGAAGCTCAGCAACATGGCCGGCCGCCGCCCGACGCGGTCGGAATAGATGCCGAGCGCGATACCGCCGATCGGCCGCGTCAGAAACCCTGCGCCAAAGGTCGCCAGCGACAACATCAGGCTGCCATATGCGCTGTGCGCGGGAAAGAAGGTATGGCCGATCTCGATCGCGAAGAAACTGTAGGTGATGAAGTCATAGAACTCCAGCATATTGCCGATCGTCGCGGCAAATGCTGCGCGTTGGACGCTGAACTCCTGCTGGCCTTGAATGTCCGGCAACGATCCCGGTTCCTTGCGCTCCCGACGTGTGCGGATAATATTCTCCCGGCTGTGTTAAGCAAGGCACGGCACGTCCACGCGGCCCATGCCCGGGCCGCGGTCAACAAAAAAGGATTGGGACTTGATGGCGATCGATCGACTCTTTGCCAATGCGCGCTTCGCCGACGGTTCTCGCGGCAACATGCTGGTCCGCGATGGTCGTATCGTTGCGATCGAGCGTTCCGAGCATCGCGCGGCCGGTGTCGATGTCATCGACCTCGACCACGCGCTGGTCGTTCCCGGCTTCGTCGAAGGCCACATTCATCTCGATACCAGCTTCTATGGCGACACCTGGCGGCCACACAAGCCGTGCACGAAAGGCTTCGACGTGCGCGAGCGTGTGGCATTTCAGGCCGAGAATCTCGCCGCCGCCGCTCCCATGGACGTGCGCGCGCGGAACCAGCTTGATCTCTGCATCGGGCACGGCACGACGCACATGCGCAGTCACGTCATGGTGGATGGTTCCGTGGGTCTGAAGTCGCTGGAAACCATTCTCGGGGTGCGCGACGAATACCGGGACCTGATCGACATCCAGCTCGTCGCCTTTCCACAAAGCGGGATCCTCAGCAGCCCGGGCACGCCGCAACTGCTCGACGAGGCGATCAAGCTCGGAGCCAACGTTGTCGGCGGCCTCGATCCCGCAAGCTTCGATCGCAATGTCGAAGGTCATCTCGATGTCGTCTTCGGCGTCGCGCAAAGGCACGGCGTCGACGTCGACATTCATCTTCATGACGCTGGCATGCTCGGTGCCTTCGAAATCGAACAGATCGCGACACGCACGCGAGCACTCGGGATGGAAGGCCATGTCGCCGTCAGTCATGCCTATGGGCTCGGCGACATTCCGGCAGACACGCTGAAGAAGATTGCCGACATTCTGGCGCGCTCGGGGGTCGCAATCATGACGAATGCACCGGGCAGCCGACCGTTTCCCCCGATCATGACGCTCCGGGCGGCGGGCGTCACGGTGTTCAGCGGAAACGATAACATCCGCGACTCCTGGTGGCCCTATGGCGATGGCGACATGCTGGGCCGCGCGATGATGATCGGATATCGATCGGGTTTCTACACCGATGAAGAACTCGGCATCGCGTTCGACCTGGTCACCGCGGCCGGCGCCAGGGCGCTCAGGCTCGAGGACTACGGCCTGCACATCGGCGCGAGGGCGGACTTCGTGACGCTGAAGGCCGAGCATATCCAGGAAGCCGTGGTCGCACGGCCCGCGGGGCGTTCCGTCTTCAAGGGCGGAAGGCTCACGGCGCGTGACAATCGTGTCGTCAAGGATACTGGTCAAGCCTGATCGGGCCTATCGGAGTTGAGCCTTCGATCAGATCTACAGAACCACCGGCGGCTGGGCGATCTTTACCGCGCCGAGGGAATGATCGCGTGCAGGATATCCCGATTCCACGCCTGACGCGTGCCATCGAACGCAGCAAAATCGTGATCGAACTGCCAGTAAGCCCACGCCCAGCCGTATCGCTCGGCGGTTCTCGCCACGAACGACAGGTATTTCGTCCGGCTGTCCGAAGGAGCGCGCTCGTAGACGCCGAACTCGCCGAGGTAGATCGGACGTCTTTCCCGTTCCGACCAGAGACGGACCTTGTCGAAGTCGGCCGTGACCTTCGCTTCATCTTCGGCGCTGCCCCAACTCAAGGGTCCGATCTTCGAGAACGTCGGCGACCACGGCGCGCCCTGATGCGTGAATTGAAGGGGCGCGTAATAGTGAAAGGTCACAATCAGTCTTCTGTCCTCGGCCGGCAACGCCAGTTCATCGATCGGCGCTTCCTCGGTATTCAACGCCGCGACGATGACGCCCCGCTCGGGATTACCCACCCGGATGATGCGAAGGCATTCGCCCAGCAGCGAATTCCACTGCGCCGAGGTCATGTTTCCTCCGGGCTCATTCAGGATCTCGAACAGCAATGCCGGATATCTCCCGGCGTAGCGCGATGCGATCTGCCGCCAAAATGCCTTGAGCTTCTCCGCGCATGCCGCGACATCACGCTGGCAAAGGTCCGTATCGTGCTCGTCAACGATCGGAATCAGCCTTCTGGCGAGTGCCTGCTCGATCACGACATCGAGCCGCCTCAGGACAGCTTCGTCCAGCACGTTCTCGGAATCCATATGCTTGAATCCAAAGAAATTGATCCTGACGTGCGAGAAGCCCGCCTTGCGAATGGCGGTCAAGTTTTCGAGACGAAATGGCGCATTCTGGTAGCCCTCCCAGAGGCCGTCATATCCGAGAATATTGATGCCACGCCCAAGCGCCGGCATCGCCGCAGGCTGACCTGGTCCCGCTGCATCAACCGGCGAAGTCAGCACCGCGAGTAGAAGTGCCAGAAGCCAGTTGACGGCCCCTGGCCAGCGTGCGCGAACGGCCATCATTGCGCTCCAATTCACGATGGCTGTGGATTTGCAGCGTAGACAGGTCTGCATACCGCAAAAAAGAAGGACACCAGCAGCACCGACGTGAACGTCGTCGAACGAAGGAAGGTCGTTTCGGTAAAATTTGTCTGACAAGTGAGGAAGACAAACCCAATGATGAGGGCGCAGTGAGATCGGTCAATTGCCCGCGCAGAGATCAGGTAGCGCACCTTGCTTGAGAACAGGAACACGCTTGCCATGAAAAGAACGTAGCCCAGGAATCCCGTTTCAATGAGAATGGCGATGTAGCCGTTATGATAATTGTCGAGCACCCAGCCGTGATTCTGCTGGAAATAGTCGTAGATCGCCGGATTGGTCCAGAACCCGTTGATTCCGAATCCGATCAACGGCGCGTTGTCGAAATGGCTGATTGCGTACTGCCAAATGAACGTTCTCTCGGTGAAGTCGATCGTCGAGTCGAAGATGTGGATGGCGTCGTACCCCGTCGTATAGAAGTACAGGAACAGCACCGCGGCCGCGACGCACATGACACACGGCAGTACCGCGTATACCTTCATGCATCTCACTGACCACAAGGACGTCAAGACCAAGGCGCAGGCGACCAGCGCCAGCGCGCCCGCGCCCCGCGATTCCGACCCGATGACGCAGGTCGAAGCGATCAGGAACGTCACCAGGAAGGGCAGCCATCCCTGCCCGGTGATCTTCCGATAGCACGCAAAGAACATGAGATAGGCACCGGCGAAACCCAGGGTTTGCTTCGACTCGAAGACGCCTTGCCACTGACCGTTGTGCATCCAGGTACGATCGATGCCGATGTCCGGTACGAACATCGCAAAAACGGCAGATGCAGCCACCAGAACAAGGAGGCCCCTCGCGGTCGATTTGACGATGTCATCGATGTCGACGCGGGTGATGAGACAGAACGCACCAAAGGTTGTTATCGCGAGCGCCGCAGCCTTCATGAAGGCGGCAGCGCTCAGATTCGTCCAGAGCACGGAGATCGCGGCAAAGGCGTAGAACGAGACGATCGCGACCGTGTCGAGGTTGAATGCCAGCCGCAGAACCGGGCGCAGAAACGCGCTCGCGTAGATCAGCACACCCCACATCAGGAGGGCGACGGATTGCTGCACATAAGCCTGCTCGGCCGCCAGTAAGCCCGCGTTGAAGTTCCCCATCGACATCACCATGTTGATGGTGATCGACCAATTGATGACGGTTCGTGCAAAGTTCTCCGCTTCGACACTGGGCGCCTGCCAGATCGAACTCTCGACTTGGTCCCAATCCATCTCAGCCGGCGCTCTGGTCATGGCTCGAACTTCATGAAGCAGGCTCAAATCTTTGCTGGTCCGGGCGCGGCGACCGAAGCATAGGCATCCGTGCTCGGGGCTCCATCGCTTCAGTCTCGTTTCGTACGCGAAGCCAAGGTGCGGTTGAACAGAAGATAAAGAGCGTGCGGATTGGTCGTGAGGTAGCGCCAGAACAGCCGCCGCGGCTCGAGCCAGAGCCGCCAGGCCCACTCCAATCCGAAGTTCTGCATCCATTGTGGCGCGCGCGGCCGGCTGCCCGACAGGAAGTTGAACAGCCCGCCGGAGGTCTTGATGACGCCGACACGGGCAAGCCGCGGCATGAACTCTTCGACGAACGCCTGCTCGTAGGGTACGCCGAGCGCGACCCAAAGAAAGTCCGGCGCTAATGCGTTGATCTCATCGACCTTGGATCGCAGCGCTTCGCCGCGCAGGTAACCGTGCGAATGACCAACGATCTTGAGCTTCGGATACATGCTGCGGACGTTTGCGACCGCGGCCTCGTTCTCCGCTTCGTCGGCGCCGAACATGTAGAAAGTCAGCCCGAGTGCCTGCGCCTTGCGCGCGACAACGTGGAATAGATCGGTCGTCGCGACACGTTCGGGCAGCGGCTTTTGAGACCGGAGCTTCGACATCATGACCAGCGGCTGCCCGTCGGCATTGATCAGGTCGGCCGAACGGAACAGGCGATCGGTCACCGGCTCGGTCGAGCATCGCGAGAGCACCTCGCCATTGGCCGACGTCAGATAGAGCGGCCGGCTGACGCGCCGGCGCGGGAATACCGCATCGATCATGAAATCCGCCGTCTGCTCGAGATCGACCACGGCGAGCCGCAGTCCGCCAACCGTCTCCCGAGGGATACTTGCTGTCGCGGCTCTGCCGACAGGATTGGCACGACGTTCACGCGTCCTCAGCGCTTTGCTCGGCATCGGTGTCACCGCGGCGAGATCTGCCGGGGACTTCGGCTGCGCGCCGCGATCCGTGTTCCAAATCCGGACACGTGGGGCAGCCGCGTCGGAATTGATACGCCAGGCGCGTTCGCCGTCGTGTCGCAACGAGGATTTTTCGTTGGAAACACGCGCTTTCTGACTATGACTCAACATGTTTACCGGAGACTCCAATGCGTACGTGCCCCCAAGTGCAATATCCGGTCCAGCTCGCGCGCCAGCCCTGGCCAAGCTGGCTGGCCGGTCTGCCAACGGTTCGTTAACCGTAACGAGGATCGACCAACACGGCCCCATGCCAACGCCATTCGCTTGGCCGGAGCGAGGATGGGGCTGCGCCAGCCCGGTTCGATCTCACGCACGCTTCCGCCAACCATGCGGCCTCGAGATCGGCGAGGGCATTGTATTAATACAAATCGCATTCCGTTGCTGCCCGACCCGATCGGCCTTTGCTATAAGGACGCCGCGCTGGCTTGGCAGGCGCCTCGAAACCACCGGTTGTCTGGCCTCACATGAATAACAATGACGCGTTCGATGTGTGCATCGACGACGCATTCGACTTCCTGTCTCACGAATATGCGGAGTTGTTCAAGCACTCGGACGCCACCGCCTTTCAGCACCCGATATGGCTGAGCAGTCTCTACGGCAAGCTCGCGCCCGCTATGGCGGCGAAGCCGCTCGTTGTCGTCGTACGCCGTCGCGCAACAGGCGAACTCGCGGCAATACTGCCTCTGGTGCGCTTGCGACGCGGCCCCATGCGAACCGTTGAGTTCGCGGACCTGCGAGTATCCGACTATCTGGCACCTGTCTGCACCGTCCGGACCTTCGCCGATCTGCTCCAGGATCAGAGTGCCTGCGCGAAGCTTCGACAACTCGTCAGGCCATTTGATCTGTTGCGCATGCCCAAATTGCTCGATGCGAGGATGCCCATCGAGAGTCTTCTGGCGGCGCCACGCCGAGTTGCAACCAATACGAACTCGTATGCAACCGTTCTAACGGCACCGTTCGAACAATGGCGAACCAACGCCCTCAACCCTTCTTATCGGAAAGAACTCGCAAAGAAGTGGCGTCAGGTTCAGAAGAAGGGTGCACTGACCTTCTCATGTTGTGAGGACAACACTTCCATCCTGGAAGCGATGGAGACGATGAAGAAGTATCGTGGTCCGCGCTTCCAGGCGCAAGGCGATGGCGACCTGCTGCAGCGTCCCGAGTATTTCGACTTCTACTCCGACGTGGCGTTGCGCGGTCTGGGTTCATTAGTCCGGCTATACGTCATGAAGATAGACGGCAACGTGATTGCGACCGTGCTCGGCTTGTCTCACCGAGACAGCTTCCTCATCCTGATGACGGCATTCGATATCGCCGGATACAAGAGCCAATCGATCGGCGCGCTGACGTTCGAGCAGGTTGCGAAGGACTGTATCGAGCGTGGCGATCATATCCTTGACTTCACCATCGGGGACGAGCCGTACAAGAAGCTGTTCGGTGCTCAGCCCTCACCGATGTCGAGCGTGACGCAGGCCGGCAGCGCCGCCGGGTCAATTGCGATATTCGCCCTGAACCAGGCGCCGTGGATCAAACAAGCGGTCAAGAAAATGGTTGATTTCAGGGCCCAGCCGATCCGCACCTCGACTGACACACGTTAGCAGGTTCGGTTCCCTGCGAGGACCGTTTTCCGCCTATCCGAGCGCACCGCGTACGCGTGCGACCCAACCGGGCCGAATCCGGTCGACCCGGTGGGTGATGCTTCGTCGCAGGAAATGTAGCCTCCGCTGCATGTTCCATCGCAGATCGGTGCTCGACGCCAGAGCCTGGCGGAAGTGCGCCACCTGCAACGAGCGCTGGTCGGCCGCGATCTTGTCCCGATCGGAATAGAACTGCGAGATCTTCTCGATGCCCATGCCGTCGGTCTCCAGCCATTGCGGGATGTACTCCGTACAGAGACGTTCGACATCCACCAGCAGGCGACTTACGCCGGTCCCTGCGGCAGGACAGTTGGTCTGAAATGCATCCCCGATCACCACGACCCCCGGCTGCACGTGGCCTTCGATCACCGATAGGTCCATCACCCAGTTCTGGACCTGATCTATCACGCGGAAATCCCCGACATAGCGCTGCAAGCCCGGCATCAAGCGAAACAGCGTCGCCTTTGTATTTCGGCGCAGCTCGCGCATGATCGGGTCGTTCGGGTCGCGAAACAGAAACAGGTTTGCCCGCATGCCGTCCCGAATCGGAAATAAGGTGAGATAGTCGACACCGTCCACTGTCCGCTCCCCGTAGCAGGTCAGCGATTCGAAATCGAACGGCGCGTCCTCCGGTGCAGCAATGGTGAAGCCGAACGAAATCGAATGGCGCGCGGCGAGCACCCGCCGGTTCATTCCGAGATTATATCCCAACACTCCCGCCATGCCGGTCGCCAGAACAACCAGGCGCGAAATGACGCGTTTTCCGGAAGCCAACTGCAGATGTTGAAGGTCTTCGCTGCAATCTATGCCGGTGACCTCATCAGACATGGAGCTGGACGAATCGGGCAGCAAGCGACGGGCCGTGGCAACGAGATCGGAATAGCGAATTCCGTACGCGCGACGGAGGCTGACGTCGACCACCTTGCCTTCCCTGATATTGAGCACCCGGTCAAAGGTAGACGCGGCGGCCTCGATATCGCCGAGGAAGCCCAGCTTGCGCAAGATATCGACCTGCGGACCTGCGATCTTCTCAACGCGAAATTCGTGCGGTGGGACCGTGCGCTTGTCGATCAGGAGAACGCGGTATCCGGCCCGGACGAGCACAGCCGCGGCGAGCGAGCCGGTCAACCCGGCGCCGACGATGGCAACATCGGTTTCGATCGTTTCTGCGCCGTCTGCTGCGGCCGGCTTTGTCATGCTCTGATCGGCGATCATGCTGTCCCACTCCAACGGATGACGCCGGAACTGCAATTTCCTTGCCGGCTGCATGCTCCCTTCCCGAGCCGGTCAGTGCCGTTCCGACATTGAGGTTAACGGCAATACAAGAGACCCGGCGGACGGCTGCCCGGCATGCACCTTGCACGACAAGCCTCATGAGAACCTGCTTTCCCAAGGCTCCGCCGCAGAATGCGCGGTCGTTTGCCGCCGCATCCGAAGCGCGCGACCGGTCGTGGAGCGCCACGATATCGTGCCCATGATGCGCAGAGCCGGCCCCGTCCCGCTTCCTTCGCACGGCAATGCCCGCCGTGAGGACTTTCCCGCGCCTGCCTCATTTGGAGACAGCAAGGCAGGCGGCGTTCCGGAATGGAGCGAGGCGCCGCATTCACCGGAAGCTCGGATCGGCGGGGAGGAACTGAATCTTAGCAACCGAACGTTAACACTCCCCGCTCCACCGAATGTTGCGCCTCGACGGCATGGCGGCTTCTCGGAAGGAGAAAGGTCCCTCGCCTTCATGTTCGCCTCTCTTCTCCAACTGATGCAGCGTGACGTGACACGCGGCGTTGCCGGCACGATCCTCCTCAAGGTCGGTAGCGGCGGACTTGCGTTCGCGTTGTTCTCGCTGGCGGCGCGGGCGATGTCGCCCGAGGCGTTTGGAGATTTTGCGACCTGGCTGTCGGTTGCCCAGATCGCTTCGGTCGTGGGTCTGATCGGCCAAGAACTGCTCCTGGTTCGTTTCCTCAACGAGTATGACGTCGGAGGCAGGGCCGATCTCACCAAGGGTGTGCTGTTATCCAGCCTGAAGGGCTCAGCGATCGCCATGCTGATCTCGATCTCCGCCATCGCGGCCGTGGCGAGCATTCGCGGCGAGTGGTGGCTCCTGATCCTGTCGGTCTCGGCGTTCACGGCAGTCAATGCCGGCCTGATGCTCGGCAGCCAGATCGCGCGATCCCTGGTCAGTATTCTGATGGGAGAAGGCAACCGGGAATTCTTCTGGCGGGTTGCCGTCGTCCTGTTTCTGATCGCAGTCCTGTTCGGTCACCGACAGCTCACCCCTGCGGAACTGTTCAGCGCAATGACAGTGGCGATGCTCGCAGGGTTGCTGGTGCAGGTCGCCTCGATCTTGCGTGTTGTTCCTCACCTGCGCGATGTGACCGCCCGGTTCGAGACGTCCCGCTGGAGAGCGAGCGCGATTCGCTTCTGGCTGTCCTCCATCCTCGAGGCGGCGAACCAGTATTTCGATGTCATCATCGTTTACTGGATGCTGGATCCCGCCACAGCGGGCGTCTATTTCGCGGCCTCGCGTCTGGCGAACATCTTTGCCATGCTCTCGGCCGCGCTGTATACGTTCGGCGCGCGGAGGCTCCCCTCGCTCTACTTCAGCAAGAACCAGCGTGACCTTGAGCACACCTTGAAGCTCATGGCCGAGGTGACCGCGCTTTGCGTGTTCAGCGGCCTATTTCTGGTCTGGCTCGGAGCGCCTCATCTTCTCGGCCTGTTCGGATCCCACTTTATCGCGCAGCAATGGGTGTTGATCGTGCTTGCGATAGGGACGGCATTTCAAGCGGCGGGCGGTCCGGCCGCGGCGATATTGCAATTGACCGGCCATGAGCGCGAGTATGTCCCTGTCATCGCCGCCAACGTCGTATTGCGGCTCATCGGGTTCCTCATCCTGATCCCCTGGCTCGGCGTGCTCGGCGCCGCGATCTCGGCCACGGTGTCGCTGGCACTCGCTACCATCGGGCTCAACGTGCTGTGTCGCAAGCGAACCGGCCTCGACCCCTCCATCCTGGCGCTTTGTCACTTCGCGTCGGACAAGTCGGACACTTACGTGGTTGGCGCCGCGGACTCGAACGACTAATCCGGTTCCGTCGGGACCTTGCCAATCCGCGCTCAGCTCGCCAATCCCAGCGCCCCGGCTTGAACCGCACCAGCGGTTGCGCTGGTGGGTATACGATTGACGACCAGCACCGTCGGCACACTGCCGAACTTCGACAGCTCAGCATTCGCCTTGCGAGTAGCGTCGGCATTGGCTGCGCCATCGCCAACCACGAGAATGATCAGGTCTGCATGGGCGGCCAACGCCGCGACGGCCGCTTGCGCGACGAAGCACGACGCGTCGACAATGATGAGACCAAAGTCGGCACGAATGTCGTCCGGCGGCAACGGTTGATCTTTCGCGCTGCCGCTCAGGAGCTCCTCAACGGAATGAAGGTCCGCCCTGACGATGCCAGATGCCTGTGTCGCCGGTATCGCATCGGTGGCCTTCGGTTCCATCTCGATCAGAACACTGAGCATTCCATTCTTGACGGCAGACCGGTTGAGCGATCTTGCAACCGTGCTTCCACCCACACCTTCTTCGGTCGACATCAGAAGCGCGACCTTGCCGTGCGGGCCCGGAAGCTGCTCGATGTTCCTGATTACAGGTTGCAGATGCGGGCTGAGATCGGGTTCGCCGGTTGTGGAGAGCGGAGTCTGCCAGACGCTCTTGATAGAGCCCGGTGATGACAGGTTGGGAATCCGGGCCAAAACCGGCAGCTCCGGCGGCAACTGGGGTCGCAGCGACGTCGCATCCACGCGGCGAACTTCCGGATCGGGTTTCGCCGCAAGCAGCTTCAGACTCGGCGCGGCGACGATAGACGTTGCGATCAGCAGCGAGGCAATCGCGAGCACGGCGATCAGCAACGGCAGCGGCGGAAGCGTCGAGCGGACCGGTGGCGTAGCAGGCGAAGCGACCTTGGTCTGAGAGTTCTGCAGCAGGCGCTGCTCATCGGTGGTCTTGTAGCGCGACAGGAACTGCTCGTAGATGTTCTTATTGGCATCTGCGTCACGCTGCAGCTCCTGCAACCGGACCAGCGCCTGACCATCGACCAGAATCTGCGACTCGACGACCTTCAACTGGTCCTCAAGGCCCTTCTGCTGCTCGCGCTGGGCCTCGTATTCAGACTTTGCAGTCTCGATATTCTTCTTCCGCTCGATCTCGATCCGCCGGTTGAGATCGTTCAACTGGCCATATGACATGACGAGGTCAGGGTGACGATCACCGAGCACCGCACGCTTCTGCGCAATCTGATCGTTGAGCGCCGAGCGCTGCGCTCGCAGCGCAGTCAGGATGTCCTGCTTGACCGGGCCGTCGACATTCGCCTTCAGGTCGCGTTGCGCCTGCTCGTAGCGGGCCTTGGCCTCTTCGGTGCGCGCACGAGCGGCGGCAACCTGCTGGGTGAGGTCGGTCACGCGCAACTGCTGCGTCGTTGAATCTTTGCCGGCATTCACGATCCGGTGCTCGAGCTTGAATGCGGCCACGGCATCCTCTGACGCCCTCAAGCGGTCGTTCAGCGTCTTCAGCCGGCTCTTGAGCCAATCGGCAGCTTCGTCGGTAGCCACAACCCGCGTCCCGCGCTGATTGGCAACAAAGGCCTCTGCCACGGCGTTGGCGTAGTACGCAGCACGCTGCGGATTGTTGGACGTGAACTTGATCGCGATGACGTAGGTGAGCCCGCGGCGGGAGATGTCGAGCCGGCTGCGAAACCTCTCGAGCAGACGCGTGGCCTCGGTCTTGCCGCCGGCAATGTCCTGGTCGTCCGCGATCTTGAGCTGCTCGATCAGCGGCCGCAAGAATCCGTCGGACTTCGCGATCTCAACCAGGCTCTGGAGCGCCGCGGCATCCTGTCCGATCCCCGGCAGCACGTCCTGATCGGTGGTCACGCGCTGCTCACGCGGGTCGACGACGACCAGCGCCGTCGCCGCATAGCGGGCCGGAATAAGCAGCAGGAGAATGATACCGATCACGAAGATGACCGACGCGAGCGTCAAAATGCGCCGACCATTTTCGCGCAGGAAGGCAATCGTACCGGAGAGGGTCAGCGCGCCCTTGGCGACCTCGGCCGCAGATCTGCGCACACCGGCAGCGGACTCCCACGACGCTGCTGGATCCGTTGGACCGGACCGTCTTGGGCCTGAGCGGCTACCGAACGTCATGGGTGTTCTGACTCGAATTCAACTGGCATTCACTGTTCAGCGGCCTGCGCCAACGTAAGGATCTATGGTTAATCAGCGGTTACCCTCTCCTGGCGGCAATCGATGCATGGCCGTAACCAACTGGTTAACGAGCCGCTGGTACCTTGCGGCCCCCACAGTGGACTCTCGTTTTGCCGGCAAGTCCCGTCAAACGGGCAGTAACCTCAACTCGCGTTACTCGACGTACGAGCGTGTCTCGCGTGATAAGTATGTGCACAAGAGTATGGGAGACGGCTTCACTCCCTTAATGGTCGAGGAATCCGTGCTCCACTACAAGCCCAGCACAGAACTGCGCGAGGCGCCGAACCAATCGTCATCCGCGTCGCACGATCGGCAAAACACCATTCAGCCGAAGCTCCGCGTCATTCTGATGCAGACCCAGGCGGAGAACGCCGGCGCTCAGGAAATCTCGAGGCTGCTCGGCAGCGGCCTGACCGCGCGCGGCTACGACGTCTTCAATCTGTTTTTCTTCCGCAAATCGGACTCCTTCGACGAGCCGCCCAATACGCTCTACTGCGCCTCCCGCCGCCCTGGAAATCCGCTCGCGCTGCTTCGGATGCTCTGGCAGCTCGCCGCTCATATCAGGACCATCAAGCCCGACGTCGTGCTGACCTTCCAGCATTTCGGCAACGTCATTGGTGCAGGCGTGTCGCGGCTCGTGAGCCGCGCTCCGGTCATCGCCAATCAGGTATCCTCAGCCATGTCGATGAGCTGGCCGGTTCGCGCCGCCGACATCGTGATGGGCAGCGTCGGCTTCTTCACATGCATCACGCTGAATTCGCGGGACATGGAGCGTGAGTATGCGCGGTACCCGGCCCGCTATCGATCGCGAATGAAGCACGTCCCGCACGGGTTCGACGATAAATCGCGTGGTCTGCCAAGAGAGATTGCGCGGCAGCAGTTCAAGCTGCCGTCGGATTGCGTCCTGCTCGGCTGCGCCGCAAGACTGCACCCGCACAAGCGGCTTGATGCCGCAATACGTCTGCTCGCCGATACACCATCATGGCACCTTGCACTCGCCGGGCAAGGCGCCGACGAGGAACGGCTAAAGGCTTTGGCCGACGAACTGAAAGTCAACGACAGATTGCACTTCATCGGCGAGATTCCGCCGCAGCGCATGGCCGATTTCCTGGTCTGCCTCGACGTGTTCGTGTTTCCCTCGCAAGCCGAGACCTTCGGTCTCGCCGCCGTCGAGGCCGCGAGCGCGGGCGTCCCTTGTGTTGTGAATGACCTCCCCGTTCTGCGCGAGGTGTTGTCGTTCGATGGTAAGCCGGCAGCCATGTTCGTTGATGCTGCAGACCAGGCCGCGCTATCGGCCGCGGTTTCTAGCATCCTGGCCGACGGTGCCCTGAGCGCGGAGCTGCGACAACGCGCCAAGGGCCTGAAGTCGCGCTATTCGCTAGATACTATGGTCGACGAATACGTCCGCATCCTCGACGAGGCCACTCGCGCGGACATGGATGAGATGGTGGGCCGAACATGATCATCGAGTTTCGCTGCGAACGGGAGCGTGCACGGCTCTGGATGTGCCGCGAGGCGCTGTCCGTCAACGGTCAGAACGTACCGGTGCAGATCGCATGGACCACGACCGAGCAACCTCGGCCTGCTGGCCTCGACGTGCTGTTTGAGCTCGAGCGCATGGTCTTGCGCAAGGGCGAGGCCAGCAAGGCCGACAGACTGAAGGCAATACCCGAGCGTGTGCGGGCGCCGTTGGGCCAAGCCGACGTGGTGGTCGATTTTACGACTGCCAAGCGAGATCCGGACTGCTCCGCCCGGCTCTATCTTCGCCCGCTGTTCAACGGCGTGGCAGGAGAAAACGCCGCGCTCGCAGTCATCCTTGCCGGTGATCTGCCGGTGATCGATATCGTCAATGAGCTCGACGGTAGCGTGATGGACCGCGGCCATCCTTCCGGCGAGATCGCAACCGGCTTGAGCGGCGCGCTCGACACGGTGATGGCGCGAACCCTGACGATGCTGACAGCGATTTTGTCAGGAACGACACGGCTGGTGCCGCAGCTCGCCCCTTCGACCAGCGGACGCAGCCCGCGAAATGCCACGGCCTATGTCGGACGCGGCCTGGCTGCTTCGATTGCGAAGGAGATCTATCGCCTGTGCTGCTATGCGCCGCACTGGCATGTCGGCTGGCGCTACGTCGAAAACGCCGATATCTGGCGCACCGGCGATCTGTCCGGGCCGGCCTGGAACGTACTGAAAGATCCTGGGCACCGTTTCTTTGCTGATCCTTTCCCGGTCAAATGGCAGGGAAGGACGTTCGTCTTCTTCGAAGACCTCGACCATCGGGTCGGCAAGGGTATCATCTCAGCCGTCGAGTTCGACGGCAACGGGCCGCTCGCAAGCGTCGTGCCCGTGCTGGAGGAACCCTGGCACCTGTCTTACCCCTTCCTGATCGAAGACAATGGTGAGCTATGGATGATCCCCGAAAGCACCGAGCATCGGGACGTCCCGCTCTACAGGTGCATTCGGTTTCCCGATAAGTGGGAGCGTCATAGCACGCTGCTCTCCGGGCTCGAGCTCGCAGATGTAACCATCACGCGCCACAACGGCCTGTATTATCTGTTCGGAGCCTGGCGCGACGGCACCGGCGGATATTCCGACACATTGGCGATCTACTACGCCGAGCAGTTGTTCGGCCCCTGGTTGCCTCACGCCAGCAATCCGATCCTGATGGACCGGGCGAGTACCCGGCCGGCTGGAAATTTCGTGAATATCAATGGACGGCTGTGGCGACCGGTGCAGGATTGCAGCAACGGATATGGCGCAGCGCTCGGTCTCGCGGAAGTGCTGGAGCTGTCACCGACGACGTATCGGCAAGCCGTTCGGCACTCGCTCAGGCCCGGACCGGCGTGGACCGGTCGGAAGCTGCACACGCTCAACCGGTGCGGCCAACTCGAGGTGATCGACGGGTCGCGGGTTCAACCGAAAACCACGGTGTTGCTGAGCGGACTTTTGTCAACGGCCCGCACGTCGTTGTCGGAATGGCATAGCGCGGCGGCAGCGAAGCCCGTCGCACGGCGTCTCCAATAGCGTCCGCGATCTTTCTCCACGGATCGGGCGTGTAGGAGCCTACGCTATTGTCCGATCTCGACTGTCGCCGAACGGCCGGCCACCAGCGCAACGTTCTCCGGAATGTGGTCCAGCACGATGCGCACCGGCACGCGCTGCGCAAGCCGAATCCAACTGAAGGTCGGATTGACGTTTGCCAGTAGGTTCGCGCCCTCTGCGCGATCGCGATCCTCGATACCCGCCGCGATGCTCTCGACGTGCCCGGTCAGCCGGGTCGGCTCACCCATCAGACGCACCCGTGCTTTGTCGCCGATGTGGATGCGCGCCAGCTTAGTCTCCTCGAAATAGCCTTCGACATGCAGCGTATCGGTGTCGACCAGGGCCATCACGCCCTTGCCAGCGGTGACATAGGCTCCGGGCCTGAGATCCATGTTGGATATCGTGCCATTCACTGACGCATGAACCTCGCTGCGGTCCAAGTTGAGCTGCGCCACCGCGCGGTCGGCGACGGCCTGATCATAGGCTGCTTTCGCCTGTAGCTGAGCTGCCAGAACCTGCTCCTGCTTCTGCTGCGACACGGCGTCGGTCGTCAGCGCGCTGTAGCGCTTCAGGTCTGCATTCGCCTGATCCAGCGTGGCGCGATGACCGGCAACCGCCGCATCGGCTTGCCGTAGCGCCAGGGCGAAGCGCTCGCGATCGATCCTGAACAGAACATCGCCACGACTGATCTTCTGATTGTCCTTGACCAGCACGTCGGTGACGAAGCCGGACACGTCGGGCGCCACCTGAACGACATCGGCGCGAACCCTGCCGTCACGCGTCCACGGAGACTCCATATAGTAGGCCCATAGTCCACGGCCAACGGCGAGCGCCGCGACAACAACGACCACAGTCAGCGCCAGCCGGCTAAGCCAGGCGAGATTCCCCTTCATGGCAAGAACTCCGAAAGATAGACGACGCCGCCAAGGAGGCAGACGAAGAGAGCGAAATTGAACAGCGCGCGATGCCAGACCAGCCGATAGAGGCCGAAGCGCTGCATGATCCGGCTAACTGCCGTGGACAGCACATAGGCAATGACGAGCCAGAGCAGCAGTGACGGGACGAGCACCCCGTAGATGTCGATTTCATATCTCACGCTGCAACACTCTCCCCCGACCGCGGCTGATAGGCTGGCGCGTCCGGAAACAGGCCGCGGCGGATGCCAGCTAACCCCATCAAGGCATCTTCCCGCGCGCTGCCGGAGTCCTTGACAGCTTGAGTCAGCGTCGCATCGATGCGCGCGAGCAGTCCGGCCGGCATCGTCCCGCCCACGTGGCTGCGGAAAGCCGCAGCGAGGGCGTCAAGCATGTCGTCGATAGCGCGAATGGTCGATGTCGACAGGCCATAGCGGGCACGTCGCAGGTCGATAATGTTGAGGCCGATGCGAAGCTGTACGAGGCTGTCGGTATCGCGACGATCGCTCTCGGACACGAACGCGATCCGCTGCACCAGCAACCCGAGCCGATGAAGCATCAAGCCGGCAAAATGTGCGCGGTCGCCGCGCCCGCGGCGCTCGGCGGCGACCGCGAGCGTCTTCCAGCTCGACAACATCAGACGCTTGGCGATCCACTCGGCGCCCACGCCGCGCGCGATCCTCGTCACGACTTCGGCGACCACGACGCCGACGAAGAAGGCAACGGCGGAATTGGCATAGGAGGCGAACTCCGCGCTGTAGGTCGATTGCAGCGCGAGCAGCGTTGCGGTGTTCGCGGCGAGCGCCATGCCGGTCAACGCGGTCGCGGGCCTTGCAATCAGCACGCCATACAGGATGAAGGTCGGCGCCAGTGCGATCACCAGCACCTCGATGTGGGCAATCGCGGGTATCAGTGCGAACAGGTAGATCGCGACGACGACAATCGCCACCAGCGACCACAGGCCGAATCTTCTGATGCCGGGCCCCGGATCGTCATTGGCGGCAAAGAACGAGCAGGCCACCGCCGCCATCATCGGCGCGGAGGCGCCGTCCGCCCATCCGGTCGCGATCCAGAGGCCGCAGCAGATCAGAATGGCGGCGGCCGCTCCGGCCGCCGACCACAGCGCCATGCCATGATCGCGATGGCGAACCGGCGCGGCCCCCGCTTCGGGGCGGAACCGCAGAGAGACAGCCGAGATGTCCTCTCCGGCTGCAATCGCATCGCTCAGCGCGCGGCAATCATCGGAGACGTCGACGAGCTCGCGCAGCCGCGACAGCAGATTGGTCGTGATGATGCGCTCCCAGGACGCAGCACCGTCGAGCGCGGATTGCCGCTCTGCGATTGCGACGCGGATCCGGTCTCCCGATTGCCGCAGGCGGACCTCGTCAACGGCCCATCCCGCGATCTCCTCGAGAAGCTGCCGCAATTCATGCTGCGCTCGCAGACCTGCCTCGCCGAGCGCGGCGAGCCGGTCTTCAATCGACGCCATCACGGGCAGCAGCATCAGCATGCGCAGCCGGATTTCGCCGAGGCCGCGCGCTGCGTCGGCCTCGGCCAACCGGTCATAGAACAGATGAGTCCCCAGCGCATCGATTTCGACGATGTCGGTCGCAAGGCGAAGGCGTTGGGCGCGGCGCGTCTCGGTGGTGCCGCGATGGAGCAGGGTGTCGCGGCTCAGACGGCGCGCATCCGACAGCCAGATATCGACGCGACGGCCAACCGCCGGTGCGACGCTGCGCGGAAGCACCACCGTCGAGACCAGGCTCGCACAGATGATGCCGAGCGAAATTTCCTCGACCCTTGCCAGCGCGATATCGAAAATATTTCCGGGTTCGCTAACGGCCGGAAAGCCGATCAGCGCCACGGTATATCCGGCCAGCATGAAGACGTAGCTGCGCGGCGTCCCGTCGAGCAGTGACAGGTAAAGACAGAGCCCGACCCAGAGCGCAATCGCGAGGCAAAGCAGCTCCGGCGCATTGACCAGGTTCGGCACCATCGCAACCGTCACGGTCGCACCGATCAGTGTCCCCATCACGCGAAAGAACGCCTTGGAGCTCGTCGCGCCAGCCAGTGGTTGCGAGGTGATGTAGACGGTCGCCATCGCCCAGTAGGGCCGCGGCAGATCCAGCGCCAGCGCGACGACGAGCGCCAGGGTCGACGCGGCAAACGTCTTCAAAGCGAAAATGAGGTCCGCGTGGCGGACCAGAAACGGCTCTTCCGCGCGCATGACTATTTCGCCTCCGGAGCAGCCTTCGGTTCCTGCACGCGACTGGCACGCTGCTCGATGCGCTGGAGCGTTTCGAATGTTATCGCAAGTTCTTCGCTGCCGATATCCTTCAGCAAACTGGCCCGCACGCGGCGCAAGATCCGGTTGGTCCGCTCGACCTTCGCCTCGCCTGCCGGTGTGAGATGCAACGTCTTGGCGCGCCGGTCGGTGGGGTCCTCGCGACGTTCCACGAGTCCCTCGGTCTGCAGCAGATCGATCAGCCGTACCAGCGATGGGCCCTCGATCCCCAGTTCTTCGGCCAGCACGCCCTGGCGAACGTTCTCCCCCTGCCGCGATAGCACCAGCAACGGAATCGCGGTTGCGTAGGACAGGCCGTGATCAGACAGCGCCTGATCCGATTCGCGGCGCCAGATTCAGCCGAGCCTTGTGATCAAGCGGCCAATCTCGGCGTGGATGTGAGCCTGCGACGGAGCCATGCAAATTAGATAGGATACGAACTATTAGGCTGCAACTATATAGGCAGACATATTGCGGGGTATCACGGAATTGCGATTGGCCGCGCGGAAGGGCGCCGCGCATGACGGCAGCGACACGCAAGGGACTGGCCGTCGGCCGCCGCAGCCGCTATGTGAAAGTAGCAGGCCACTTGTGCAGGGAGTTCCAGGCGTGAGCGTCGCATTCACCAAGGAAGAAAGCGCCGAGACCGCGTCCGAGACACTGCTGCCGGACCGACCGATTTCGTCGCACCCAAATCTGGTCACGGTAGGCGGCCTGAAGGCGCTGGAAGCACAGTTGAAGGCGGCGCAGGAAGCCTACGAGAACTCGCAAAAGATCGACGATGTAAACGAGCGGCGACGTCAAGGCGCGCTGCCGTTGCGCGATGCGCGATATTTCGCGGAGCGGCTGCGGACGGCTCAGGTGGTCCCGGAGCCAACGACGCTTGCTAGCGTCGGATTTGGCAGCACGGTCACCTTCCGCCGCGACGACGGACGCATCCAGACCTATCGAATCGTAGGCGAAGACGAGGCCGACCCGAAGAAGGGGATGATCTCCTTCGTTTCACCGATCGCCAGGCTGTTGATGGGCAAATCCGTCGGAGATGTCATTGAAGCGTCGGGACAAGAAATCGAAGTCGTCGCGATCTCATAGCGATCGGGACTGACCAGCAAGGGATCTCACATCGAGGTGGAGATCGCTGGCATTGAGCGTGTCGCCCGGCGATGGCCGGGTCGATCGGTCTGGAGTCCTCAGACTCCAGACCGATCCTGTCCGATCGTTAGCTGAACTGGTTCATCGTATTGTGGACACCACCAGCCTTCAGAGCAGCCTCGCCGGCGAAGTATTCCTTGTGATCGTCGCCGATATCGGATCCCGCCATGTTCTGATGCTTGACGCAGGCAATGCCCTGACGGATTTCCTGGCGCTGCACGTTCTTCACATATCCCAGCATGCCCTGCTCGCCGAAATATTCCTTCGCGAGATTATCGGTCGACAGAGCAGCCGTGTGATAGGTCGGCAGCGTGATCAAGTGATGGAAGATGCCGGCGCGCTTCGCTGAATCGGCCTGGAAGGTGCGGATGCGCTCGTCGGCTTCGATCGCCAGCGGCGTGTTGTCGTACTCCGCCTTCATCAGCTCGGCGCGGTTGTACTTGCTGACATCCTTGCCGGCTTCCTTCATCGCATCGTAGACCTGCCAACGGAAGTTGAGCGTCCAGTTGAACGACGGCGAGTTGTTGTAGGCCAGCTTCGCGTTCGGCACCACCTCGCGGATGCGGTCGACCATCTTGGCGATCTGCTCGATATGCGGCTTCTCGGTCTCGATCCACAAGAGATCAGCGCCGTTTTGCAGCGAGGTGATGCAGTCGAGCACGCAGCGATCTTCACCGGTGCCGGGACGGAACTGGTAGAGGTTGCTGGGCAGGCGCTTCGGACGCATCATCTTGCCGTTGCGATTGATGATGACATCGCCGTTCCTGGCGTTCTCGGCCGTCACTTCCTCGCAATCGAGGAAGCTGTTGTATTGATCGCCGATATCCCCAGGCTTGTGGCTCACGGCGATCTGCTGCGTCAGGCCGGCGCCGAGCGAGTCGGTGCGGGTTACGACGACGCCGTCTTCCACGCCAAGTTCGAGGAAGGCGTGACGGCAGGCACGGATCTTGGCCAGAAAGACATCGTGCGGCACAGTCACCTTGCCGTCCTGGTGGCCACACTGCTTCTCGTCGGAGACCTGGTTTTCGATCTGAAGCGCGCACGCGCCGGCTTCGATCATCTTCTTGGCGAGCAGGTAAGTCGCCTCGGCATTGCCGAAGCCGGCGTCGATGTCCGCGATCACAGGCACGACATGGGTCTGGAAGTTGTCGATCCTTTCGATCAACGCCTTTTCCTTCGCCTTGTCGCCCGCCTTGCGGGCTGCGTCGAGTGCACGGAAGATATCGTTCAGCTCGCGGGAGTCCGCCTGACGCAGGAACGTGTAGAGCTCCTCGATCAGGGCCGGCACCGAGGTCTTCTCGTGCATCGACTGGTCGGGCAGCGGTCCGAACTCTGAGCGAAGCGCAGCGATCATCCATCCCGAGAGGTAAAGATAGCGGCGATCGGTGGTGCCGAAATGCTTCTTGACCGAGATCAGCTTCTGCTGGGCGATGAAGCCATGCCAGCAACCGAGCGACTGGGTGTACTTGGTGCTGTCGGCGTCATAAGCGGCCATGTCGGCGCGCATCAGCGCCGCGGTGTAGCGGGCCACGTCGAGACCGGTCTTGAAGCGGTTCTGCAGACGCATGCGCGCCACGGCTTCGGCGCTGACGCCATTCCACGTCGGCTTGGTCTTGAGGAGCGCTTCGGCCGCCTCGATCTCACTCTGATAAGAAGCCGGTCCCTGGATGGCCCGGTCGCTGATCCCACGCGGTTGGAAGTTCATGTCCGTGATCCCTTCGTGACGACAAATTCTGCAGCGTTTCTACGCGCCATCTCGCCCCTCACCAGACATCTCGCGGAAAACTTGTCACACTTTACAGAAATATGGTGTATTGTTGTAAGAACATTACAATACGCAGGAATTCGATATGGCAACCTCCAGCACGCGCTCCGTCTTCATGGGACCACGCTTGCGACGGCTTCGGCGCGACCTCGGGCTGACCCAGGCGGACATGGCGGCCGATCTGGAGATTTCCGCACCCTACGTCGCGCTCCTGGAACGCAACCAGCGACCGGTGACGGCAGACATGCTGCTTCGCCTTGCCCGCACCTACAAAATCGACCTCGCCGATCTCGCCGGGGACGGCGGTGCCGATCACACCGCGCGCATGCAGTCCGCTTTGAAGGAGCCGATGTTTTCCGACATCGACATCCCCGCGCTTGAAATCAGCGATCTCGCCGTCAGCTATCCGGGAATGACCGAAGCATTCCTTCGCCTCTACACCGCCTATCGCGAAGAACAATTGGCGCTCGCGGAGCGAAGCGCGTCGGAGCTAACAGGCGCGGCATCATCGCGGGGGCGGGAAAGCTTTGACGCCAACGACCCCGTCGCGGAAGTCAGGCGATTCCTCGCCGCACGCCGCAACAACTTCGCCAACCTGGACGACGCAGCGGAGCGCCTCGCCCAGGTGCCTTCCGGACCCGCCGGATTTATTGAGCGGTTCCGGGCACGTCATAATCTTCAAGTGCGCTATCTGCCACCGAACGTCATGCTCGGCTCGGTCAGGCGGCTCGATCTCCATCGCAGACAGCTCCTGCTTGAGGACTCGCTCGATACCGCAAGCCTCAACTTTCAGTTGGCCAAGCAACTTGCTTATCTCGAAATGGAAGATGAGATTGGCCCGGCACTCGAAGCCGGCAAGTTTTCGACCAAGAGCGCTGAGTTGCTGGCACGCCGGGCGCTTGCAGCCTACGCCGCCGGCGCGCTCATCATGCCCTATTCCACCTTTGCGAAGGCCGTCGAAACGCGTCGTTACGATCTGGAGGCGCTCGCGCGTCAATTCGGCACCAGTTTTGAACAGACAGCGCATCGTCTGACGACCCTGCAACGGCCTGGATCGGAGAAAGTCCCGTTCTTTCTGATCCGGGTCGATCCGGCCGGCAACGTCTCCAAGCTGCTTGACGGTGCAGGATTCCCTTTCGCCAAACACGGAGGCGCGTGTCCGCTCTGGTCCGTCCACGGGGTGTTCAGAACGCCACGCCAGATTGTCACGCAATGGCTCGAATTGCCCGATGGGCAGCGGTTCTTTTCGATCGCCCGCACGGTGACCGCCGGCGGAGGTTCGTTCGGCGCAATTCGCGTGGAGCGAGCGATTGCGATCGGCTGCGCTGCCGAGCATGCCGGACAGTTGATCTATACGCGCGATGGCCACGGTGCGCGTGTGGACGAGCCGACGCCAATCGGCGTCGCGTGCCGGGTTTGTCACCGCCCGAGATGCACCGCACGATCGGCCCCGCCGATCGGACGTGAGATTCTTCCCGATGATTTCAGAACCTCAAGCGTCCCCTTCGGCTTCTCCGGGGATTGAAGCATTCTCAACTCGAACGCCGAGCGCATGCGTCAGGCTCGAACCACGCGATGATGTGGCGTGCGCCGATCACAACCGGCGCGGCTGTCAATCGCCATGAGCTCGCACGGCGATTACTCTACTCTTCCTCGAGCTCAGGAACGTTCCACAACAAGAACGCGAAAACGATCAGCGTTGGCGTCCATGCCAGCATGGCTCCCAATGCGATGGCCTGCAGTGTTGTCATGATCGACTCCGGGGTAGTCCCACCCAGGTCACGTGAACCCAGGATCGACGCGCGAAGAGACCGCTGGCGCTGGACAGCAGCCCTCTCGGACCCACCTCAAATACCTTCGACTTGAAGGCCCTTAACCCCGAGTCCACGACCATGAAACGCCGAATGCGCGCGGCAGTGAAGTCAAACCTGGTTCGCAACCATGAGGAACATTTGCAGCGTTGCCCGCGCGACACACTTGCTCCAGGCGCTCACCGTTCCCGATCTCGCTCGAACGCGAGACGTTCCGCGGACCGACGCACGATGCGGGAACACCCGACCTTGCGCCACGCTGCTGAGAAACTTGCACAGTCAGCACGCATTTTGCGACCGTAGCACTTCCCTCACCGTCATCGCGACGATGACCAGATCAAGCCAAAACGACCAATGGCGTATGTATGCGAGATCGCGAGCGACACGTCTCTCCATGGCTATCAAGTCGCGCGTCTCGCCCCTGCATCCATTCACCTGCGCCCAACCGGTCATGCCCGGCCTCACCGAGTGACGATACGCGTATCTGGTGATCAACCTGGAGTACATCGCATCGTGGACAAGCGCGTGCGGTCGGGGACCGACAAGCGACATGTCGCCCCGAAGAACATTCCAAAGCTGAGGCAACTCGTCCAAACTGGTCCTGCGCAGGATCCGTCCGACTTTGGTCACGCGGGCATCGCCTGGCCGGGCCTGACTAACGTCGGCGCCATCTTCCATGCAGGTCATGGTCCGGAACTTCAGAATTTGAAAGCGCTGCCCGTCGCGCCCACCCCGCCACTGCCGGAACAGAACTGGCCCCGGAGTCTCCGCCATCACCGCGATCGCGATGACGACGATCGGCACAAACAGAACGACAAGCGCAATTCCGGCAATCACCAGATCGAACGCTCTCTTGCTCGTGCTATTGGGACCGCTTTGCCTCCCTTGACCTGCGCGCCGTCCGCGCGGCACCTCCCTCTTCGATCTCAGACGGGGACCACGCGCCTCGAGCCGCGTATCGACGATCGCGCCATGATCAAGCTTGGCGCTCGCGGGCCGTTCAGCCTCGGCCGGAGCCACTCCGCGCATCAAACCGCGTCGGCTAGGGGTTGCGGCCAAGTGGCCTGACGAGCCAAGAACAGTCGGCCATTGCATCCTCACTCCCGCATGAGAGGCGACGATCATCCCGCCCCGGGAAACCGTTGTTCTCAAGCCGTCGCACGTGCAAACATTTCGCCGCCGGCGCAGCACGCTTCAGCATGCTCCCGCCGACCACGCCTCCGGCGGTCGCTCTCGCCACAGGCGCCGTGTTATTGCAGACGATACAGTCGATGTTTTGGGCTGGCGATATTTCGTCCGTGCTAGGCCCGATGCGCCTCCGCCGATACGTTTGAGCTTTTGCGGCGCGTGCGCGATCGCCCTAATGAACGAGGCGCTTGGAGCTAACACCTGTCCAATAGTGCCGCCTCGGGAATGCCGTGTCCGCCATCATTCTGGCAGTTGTGGGTCTGCTACTTCTGTTGACGCGCGTCATCGGCGCGCGCCAGATGATGCTGGCGGTCATGCTCTTGCGCCCATCGTGCGACCGCGCATTCGACTGGGTAAAGGCCGGCCTCGGCCAACAATCCGGACCGGGCGCGGCAGTCAACGCGCTCGTAATCGCTTTGGCGATGATCGCCCTCGTTCAGGTTCCCAACGCCGCGCTCTCGGCGCCGCTGCTGGCATGGACGAGCCTGCTTGTGACCGCCGCGATATCCCTTGTTCAGACGACCGATCTAAGCGCGGGAGTGCGTGATATTCTGGCCCTCTCCACCTATGCGGCCGCCTTCACACTGCCCTATCTCGTCGTCAGGAACCGAGCAGCGGCCGCGCAATGTCTCATGGTGGCACTCGGCTCATCACTGATCCCGTCGGTTTATGCGCTGCTGGAGCTCGCAACCCAGCCCGCCCCCTTGACGGGATCGCAAAGATTGCAGAGCACATTCACGCATCCAAATATCTATGCGTTTTACATTGTCGGCGTTCTGGCCCTGATCCTCTACATGCACTGCAGTGCGAATTTTCGCATCTCCGCGTTCATGCGGCGAGCGACATTTTGCTACGCATTCTATCTTCTCTTCCTGCTGCTGCTGACAAAGACCCGTAGCGCATGGCTCGCAGCGCTGCTTCTCATCACCGGCTACTCGATCGTCGTGGACCGACGCTGGTTGCTTCCAGTGCTCGTTCTGCCCGCGGCGCTCCTCATTCCCGGAGTTTCCGATCGATTGGCGGACCTCGAGACCGGCGCCATCGACGGTGCTTACGAGCATCTGAACTCAATGGCTTGGCGCGAAGTGCTGTGGAACGACACGCTCGAATGGCTCGCCGTCAATCCCTCCGGTCTGTTCGGCTATGGCTTGGGATCTTATCAATCCTACTTTCCTCTCTTCTTCCCGCGCGGCGACGGGCAGGAGGGGATCGGTCCGCATAATGCTGTTCTGCAAATCTACTTTGAAATGGGTATCGCCGGGTTATCCAGCTTCGCCCTCTTGATGGCCGCGATCGCGTTCAGGCTCATCTCCACAATCGGCCGGGACTTTGCCGGCTCCTTCACGATGCTCATGTTGTGTATCAGCTATCTCATCGTCTTCTATTCGGACAACCTTCTCGATTACCTGCAGTTTCAGTGGTTCTTCTGGTTCACGATGGGAACCGTATGCGCATCAAAGTGCTTTGCCGGACCAGCATTGCAATCGCGACTGTCGTACTCTGCTATTGCGCCGCCGTCGTAAGTGGCCGCTCCGCCGCATTAAGAGCATCGCGGCGACACGAAGCCTGTTCTGCGAACAGGCGAGCCAGGGCCGCCGCCTCACGGTCGACATCATGCAGGGCCACCACACGTTCGCGCGATTTGCACCCCATTGCGCGTAGCTCCTCACGCGGTGTGAGGAGACATTCGGTCATCGCGGCAGCAAGGTCCTCCACGCACCCTGCGGGAACAAGCCAACCCGTTTCGCGGGAGCGCACCAATTCGGGGATTCCGGCAATTTGCGTTGCCACCACCGGGCGCCGAAGTGCCATTGCTTCCATGATCACGACGGGCAGGTTTTCGGCCAAGCTTGCAACGACCAACGCCCGAGCGCCCAAGATCTCGCGCCGAACATCGGCGCTGCTTCGCCAGCCCAGCAGCCGGACCGATCCCGAAAGTCCGAGTTCCTCAATCAGGCTTTCGAGTTCAGGTCGGGCTTCGCCGTCCCCAATCATCGCCAGCTCGAATCGATGGCCTGCGGCAGCCACCGCCGCTGCCGCCTTGATGAGAATGCTTTGGCCTTTTTCTTTGCATAGCCGACCGACACACACCAACCGCGCTGCATCATCCGGCCTATCTTCGGCCGCTTCGTGGAATCCTTGATCTAAGCCACAACGGATAAGCTTGATCTTGCTCTGATCGACCGCATCGCTCCAACGGTAGAGCTGAGACCGGCCGTAGTGGCTCACGGCCACAACGAACGCAGCCTCATGGATCTTGGTCCGCAAGCCAATGAATTCCGGCTTGTCGTATTCATCGTAGCCGTGGACCGTGAAGCTGAACGTCACGCCCGTGAGTTGAGCGGCGAGGAGCGCAAGCTCGGCCGGGTTCGTTCCAAAATGAGCGTGAATATGCGCGGCGCCGGTTCGCCGAACGAGCGACGCGACCCCGCACGCCTCGACCAGGTACAGGGCGTGCAGCAGCGGTCCCCGATCGCTCCTGCGCATCAGGCATAGCGTCGTCACAAGGGCCCTCGCAAAGCGGTGGGGGTGCAGCAGCAGAAACTGAGCTACAGCCCGCAACAACCCAAACGGCTGGCGAAGCAGATAGGTCGTTTGCCTTTCTTCCTCGATGTCGCCTGGATCCACCAGCGCCTTGCCAGCTCTCGCGGCCACCCGGATCACCTCGACGCCCAAACGCTCAAGCGCCTGCACCTCCCTCTTGATGAAGGTATGCGTCACAGCGGGATATTGGTTGACCACGTACAGGACGACAGGCGCGTCATTCGCGATCCTGAGCGGATGCTGCGCGCGCTGATCAGCTCCGTAAGCTGCCCGATGCATGTGACAAGCCCGCTCTATCGATGGCGTCGTGGTGTCGGCCCCTCGGTCGACAGAGCCTGATCTTCCAGGACACTCCGGATTGATGATCGATCTGAACGCTATCGATCACGTCCACGGTGCTTTGCGAGTGATGCCAGGCCCGTCGCGAGTCGGTTGAGTCCCATAAGGATATGAGAAAGGATCCGTCCCTCTCCAGGAAATCCGCGAAGCGCATCAGGATGTCTTCCGGCCGCTCGAAATAGTAGAGCACCTCGTTGAAGATGATCATGTCGAACTTGCGCTCCGGCGTATAAGCCGCAACGTCCATCGCAACGAACTTCGTGCGCGAGTCCGTCCACGCGCGGCTCGCAACGTCGATGGCGCGATCGGAAAGATCGACACCGACATACTCGATGGTCTCGAGCGGACTGAACCAGTGGCGCAGAATACCCGATCCGCACCCGAGGTCGAGCACGCTCGAAACACCCCTGCCGTACCTGCAATAGCCGCCGATCACCGCATATCGTGCCATTTCCTCAAGATTGCTGAGATAATCCCATCGTCCCAACTCGTATTCGCGGTTGAGACGCTGCGGCGCGATCGCAACGCCAGCGCGAGCACTCCGCCCAACGAGCACCACGTCCACCAGTTCGCGCGCGCTCTGGCGAAGCCGCCCAGGAACCATCCGTTCAATCATCTCGAGTGCCTGCATGTGACATCCCCGCGATCGTGAGCCCGGCGAAGGGGCGATTGTGTCCAGCCAGTTCCAACTTGCGGCACGCTGCCCTTAAGACCATAAGACCATGCGCGGTCGCTCGTCGGCTAGTCAGTAACGCCGCGCTTGCGCGGTGGGCAGACCCGGACCGGCGAAATTGCGTACTAATCCTGACTGGTCATTGACGCCTCGGCCTCACAGCCGACTATCGCTCAGTTCGAAGCAGCTCCGGTGCGCGGTGGTTGAGATCAGTGGTGAGGGCGACGCAAGCGACATTCAATTACGTCGGCCGTGACGCTTCAGGCGCGGCCCGATTCGTGCCTATCCGCTGGCTGCGCGAGCTGATCCGTACGTCGCTTTACCGGATCGGCGCGCTATCTTTGTATCACCGGCTCCGCAACCGGCGCACCTTGACGGTCGTCACGTTGCACCGCGTTCTGCAGCAAGGGGATGCACGCTGGGAAACGGCACTTCCACCATGGACTCTTGACGACGCGACGTTCGACCGATGCCTCGCGTTCTTCAAACATCACTACGCAATTGTCGGGCTCGACGACGTCAAGCAGTCCCTGAGGAGGGAGCGCCCTCTGCCCGCAAGGAGCCTGCTGCTCACATTCGACGATGGGTTTGCCGACAACTTCGATTACGCGCTCCCGCTGCTGCGGAAGCACGGTGCGCCGGCGACCGTATTCGTGACATCGGACCGGGTTGGAAGCGAGGAGCGGCTCTGGACGGAGGATTTGCTTTCCGCGGTTGCGCGTAGACGGGTCAGCCGACAGCAACTGGCCTATCTGCATACGCTCCTGATTGGCGAAGACAGCGATGCGGACGGCGACAATCTCGTTTGGGATATCGTGCGCCGCGGTCCCGAGCTTGAGGTGGAGCTGGTCGCGACCGCGCTCTCTGCGCTCGAGATCGACTTGCAACGGGTCAGGCGTCCCCGCCAGATGCTGACACCTGAGGAAATCGCAATTTTCGTTCAGAATGGAATTTCCGTCGGTGCTCACGGAAAGACCCATACTGCGTTCCCCTTCTCTTCAGATATTCCGGCTGAACTGCGCGAACCTCGTGCTGTACTGAGCGAGATCGTCGCGCCGCACGGCCAGGGCTCCGTTGATGCACTCTCCTTTCCGCACGGAGCATACACGCCGGAGATTGCTGATCAGGCGCTCGCTGCAGGTTACGAGCTTTTGTTTACCGGCGAGCCGGAGCTCTGCGGCCTCGATCATGGCTTTCTCGGGACTTCGCGGGTCGGCCGGCTTGATGTCGATGCGAGGCGGATCGCTCCAAATGGTCGGTTCCGGCCGGAAGTCCTTGCAACGTCCTTGTTTACCGCACGGAGGCGACGGGCAGATCGGACGTCCCTCCTAAGCGGCCCAGAGCCTTCCGCCACAGCGACGGTATCGTACAACGCCCAGTTGGCGGGCCTGCGGCGACGGCTCAGCGAGGCTTTTGCTTCGGGCAAGAGGCGGGAGGCCCGGTAATGCGTCTGCGGCAGGCAATACTAAGTTCCGCCGTACAGCAGAATGCGACGCTTCTGCTGTTCTTCGCAACCGGTGTGGTGATCGCTCATCTGCTTACGCCGCGACAGGCCGGGTCCTACTCCATTGCAATAGCCGCTGCCGGTACGGTCGCAGATCTGAAAGACACGGCACTTGGATCATATGTGGTCAGTTCCCCGAAGCTCGATGATTCGCTCCTGGGTGCCGCCTTTGGCTTGAGCTTGACGATAGCTGGTTGTCTCACCATTGGGCTGTTCGGGTTGAGCTTTGCGCTGACCTCTTTCTATGGCGACGAGGCTCTCGGTCACTCTTTGAGGATTCTGGCATTTGCGCAACTCTGTCCTGCGGTCGCCTTTCCGGCGACGATGCGGCTGATGCGCGCAATGCGGTTCGGCGCTCTGCTCATCGTCGGCCTGGTTGCGGCAAGCGGTCAAAGCGCAGTTTCGATCACGCTTGCGGCGCTCGGATATGGAGCCGATGCGCTGGCGTGGGGATATTTCGCCTCGGCCGTGATCACGGCCGTAATGACCATTGCCTATAAGCCCGACGCCTTGCGCCTGGCGCCGACGCTCGCGGGCTCGCGGCGTCTGCTTGCTTTTGGGGGCTGGACCTCGGCGACACTCCTGGTTAGCAGCGCAACGCTGTCCGGACCCGAACTGATGATCGGCCGAGCCGTCGGGCTTGCCAATGCAGCCTTGTTTTCTCGCGCTCAGAACTTGGTTTCCTTCGTCAGAAACGGCCTTGTGCTTGGTATGACCAAGCCCCTGCTGCCAAACCTCGGCGAACGGGAGAGCCGCGGCGTCGATCTGGCGCCGATCTACGGATCATTCGTTGAGACGATGACGGGTCTGGCCTGGCCGGTCTATGCCCTGCTGGCGATTTGGGCCGAGCCGCTTGTGAGGACAATCTACGGGGAGGCGTGGCGTGCCACCGGCGTGATGATGATCCCGATCGCGATTGCTCACGCTGTGACGCTTACGGCTGGCCCGTACTACGATATCCTGATCGTCAAGCGACGTCAGCGGCTCCTCTTTACCTGCGAAGCCGCCGTTTGTGTTTTTACGATCATGATGCTTGGGATCGGCCTGACGCTCGGGATTGAGGCCGCGATCTGGACGCTGCCCGTCAGCGGCCTGTTCTTTGCAGCTTGCTACTTGGCGGTGCTGAGGTCTGTCGTTGGGTATGATCCTGCAAGGCTGTTCAAGGCATGGGCCAAAAGCCTGGCTGCCACGTTGGTGGTGCTTCCCGTCCCACTCGTCCTTCGACATGCTTTGACGCAAGGCCCCACCGAGATTCTGTTTGGATTTGCGGCTTCGGGTGCAATCTCGGTGGCGACCTGGGTTGTGGCCCTCACACTCGTTCGACACGAGCTCTCGGTTCACGTTCGCGGCTTGATCGAGGACCTCTCGCGGTCACTCGGTATCCCCGCATATCCACGGTTCTTGCCCCAACCAAGCGAAACGGATCGAAGGTGACCTTGCGCGACAGTTCCGAACGCCAGGGGCCAGTGACGACAAGCCGCGACGCTGACCGTGATCGCAAAGTCCGGCGATGGCTTGGCCACTACTTTGCGCGTCCAGGAACAGACTGGCGTGCCGGCACGACAACCGGCCACAACGCAACGCATAACAGTCCAGCTCTCGACGGGCTCCGCGCGATCAGCATCAGCCTCGTCCTGGCGGCCCACCTGCTTCCACTCGGGCCCAAATACCTGCAATTGAACTCCACCGCCGGGCCTATGGGCATGAGCCTATTCTTTGCCCTGTCAGGCTACCTGATCATTCGCAGCCTACGCACTGCGACCATTTTCGAGTTCATCATCAGGCGAATGGTCCGGATCCTGCCGCTTGCGTACCTCTACATCGCGCTGGTGTTCATCGTCTTTGGCCTGAGCGGGCAGGCCCTGCTCTCCCATCTTGGCTTCATCTTAAACTATCGGCTCGATCAGATGATTCCGGTGACCGAGCACTTATGGTCCCTGTGCGTGGAAGTCCATTTCTACGTCTTTGTCACGGCGCTGGCTGCGCTGACCGGACGCAAGGGCCTGATCGCCGTTTGGCCCTGCTGTGCAACCATCACCGCTCTCCGTATCCTGGAAGGCACGCCGATCGAGGTTGCCACCCACCTGCGTATCGATGAGATTCTCGTCGGGGCCTGCGTTGCCACGCTGCCGGTGCGACGCCTCCCCACCTCGACGTCGCTGCTGGTTTGGGCGCTCGCGGCAGGCGCGTGGGCGGCAAGCTCGCATCCCGATAGCGGCTGGCTGCAATATCTGCGGCCTTACGCGACGGGCCTCCTGCTGTGGGCGACACTTTCGCAGCCGCCGAACGCGCTGTTCGGCATACTCGGTAGCAAAAGCCTCGCCTATATCGCTGCAACCTCCTACGCGCTCTACGTCTTTCATCCGCTCACGGCGCACGGATGGTGGAACGACGGCAGCATCTACCAGCGCTATCTGCTCAAGCGCCCCGCTGGTCTGATTCTCACGCTGCTCACGGCCCATCTCTCGACGTTTTATTGGGAGCGCATGTGGATACAAGCGGCACGGCGCCGGTTGGCTTCAAGGCGTGCCTTGAAGCCGTCCATCCCAACGGATCATATCTGGAGCGATGTGAGCTCGCGATCGTAACCACGAATGCGGACAGCCATACGCCTCGGACGAGAACAGCGAGCCATTCAGAAAACCGATTGATTCACCGATCAGCCTTCTCGGCCTTGGCTTGAGACAGACTGAGCATATTGCTCGTCTCGTAGGGCTCGGAACGGATCACCGGCACCTTGATGATGTCGCCAGGCTGTACGGAAGCTGTCTCGTCCGCGGTAATTTCACGCGGCGTCCCGTCATTTCTCCGAACGAGTATGAATCCAGATCGCCGATCTTTCTCTGCCAGACGCTCCCTGGCCTCGGCCGGCGCACTGATCTGGGCCTCCATAAGCAAATCGCCCTGCGTCTTGATCCGCGCCTGCACCTCCGCGATGTCATCCCTAGTCTGTTGCAGGTCTCTTTCGTCCGCCTTCCTTCTCTCCTGAGCCCGTTCGTGAAGCCGATGCTCGGCCAGGGCGATACTCTCCTGCGCCTTTACGATCGCCGTTTCGATGTTCAATTGCTCGTTCACGATCTGCGCGAGGGATCGCTCCATCGAGAAAACGGTCGGCGCGAGAGCAAGTCCCTTCGCGGAAAGAGCGCGAAATTGCTTCAACTGCTCCTGGGTGCTGTCTCTCTCCTGCGCCAAAGCACCGACCTGACCACGAAGCGATTCGGTCTCGTTGTTATAGAGCGCCTTGATCTTTTCGAACTCCGCCTGCTCCGAACGAATTGTGTTATTTTCCACGCCAAGCACGGAACGCTCGCCTTCGACGATCGCGGCGATGTCCGGATCGTCCTTTCGATCAGCAAGCTCCGGCGGGAAAGGAAGGTCCGTGCGGCCAGCGAGCGCCGCAGTCAGCCGCGCCGCACGCGCCAGGAGGCGGCACCGTTTGAGCGACAGGGCGCGCATCTCTCCCTTGGCCAGCGCCGTGTCACGGTCCAGGCGCAGCAAGCCGAATTCGGGACGGTAATATCCGCCAGCGATGCCGACCGCCTCAAGGACCGTAAGGCCGGGCCGATATGGATACTGCCCGGGGCGCTGGACGTCTCCGACGATGGAAAACGGCCGATATTGAACGATCTCAACTGCCGCAACCGGTCGCTCCGCGCCCTCCGAGCGCCGTTGTAGGCGATCCGATATCTCTCGCGCCAGATCGTTCAGGCGCAACCCCGCGACATCAATGTTTCCGATCAGCGGCAAGGAGATCGCGCCGTCCGCAGCGACCATGTATTCGCCGGTCAAATCCGGCCATTCCTGCACCTTGATCTTTAGTCGATCAGACACGCCGAGCTTGTAATCTTCCGCCCTCGCCGATGGAACGACCAAGGCCACGGCTATGTTGACGGCGATCGCGATCTTGAGGGCTGTTCGCTTCATCCTACAAATCTCCTGGCTCGGTCAGCTCTAGAGATTGAGGCCTGCCGGAGCGCCTTTGCGTCCAGCGCAAAGTCTCGGATCGCAGCACACTCCGCGGGACTTTGTTGAGAACCGTCCCCAAGATCCTGTCTCGCGCGGATCCCAACGAACTCAGCGCCTGGCTCAACTCGGTCTCGGACGTACGGCCCCATTCTACGACGATCAGCAGGTTATCAATGATTTGGCCGGCGGATCGCACGTCGGCCGCGGTCGCGAGTGCAGGCAAATCCAAGATCACCCATTCATAAGCACACTCGCGCCCTGCATTGACCACGTAAGCAAGATTACCCCAGAGCATGTCGAGATTGCTCAGAACTTCTCCACTCGGGAGAAAGTCGAGATTGGGACTAATCTGCGGTTGGATGGCGTCGCAGGGCGCGACCTCCCCTCGCAGCACCTCATGCAAACCGGCCACCTGCGGTGCAACCTGCTTGCGAACAGGACGCGTATCGCTCTGCCCGGCATCGACAAGAAGCACGCGCGAGCCGTCGCCGGCCAGGAACCGGGCCCAACTGCCCGCCACGGCTGTCTTCCCCTCCCCAGGGCAATAAGACGTCACTCCGACAAAGTGAGGGACCTGGTTCGATATTTCGAGCACCGCCGACCGCGCGCGCCGCAGGACCGAGCGCCTCAGTGTTGACGCCAAATCGGAGCGGTTCACCTGCGGGTCTTTCGTGCGCGGCAGGGCCCCAAAGCACTCGACTGAAGTCAATGCAACGAGTTGTTCGGCGCTGCGCAAGCGCCGATCGAACAGCGCCAGGCCGATTCCAACGCTATAAGCCAGCATTCCACCGACGACCGGCGCCAGCAGCATGATGACAGCCGTTGGCGGCCCATCGCTCGACGCGGGTGGAACGGCTTCACTGATGACCCGGGCTGTCGGACCGAGCACCTTGATTCGCTCTCGCAACGCGGCACTGGTGCTGACCACGGCGCTCGTGTCATTTTGCTCTTGAACGAATGACGTTGCCAACTCGTTCGTCAGGCTTGCCGCTTCGTCGGCGCTGCGCGCACGTGCCCGCACCGAAATGATGAGGCTCGCACCGACGCGACTGACGGTCATGCCGGATCTCAGTCGCGCCAGTATTTTCTGCCTCCTCCTTTCGTCCGGGAGCTGCTCTTCGGAAGCAGATAATCGTCCACGCAAGAGGTCGTGGATACGTTGCCATCCTATCCGGCTGATGGCCTGCTTGAGGCTCGATCTCGGCAGGATATCTTCGGTCTCTTCCAACCCGACCTTGTCGATCACCCGGTCGAGGACCCTGCTCGACCTGAGCATTTCGATTGCACTCTGGACCAGCGAATTCTCGACCAGCACTTGAGTAACGACAGCGTCCGGTCCGGACATTTGCAGCGTCGTGTTCGAAATGAGTAGTTCGGAGGTCGCGCTGAACGTGGGAACCCTGATCGCGCCATAAACAAGGCCTGCCAGCCCTCCAAGGCTGAAGCCAACGAGCAGAAACCGTAGCAGCGTTCGACGGTGCTGACGAATCTTTGCGAGGGCAATCCTGAAGCCGAGTCCATCACGCCAGACGTCCTGTGAGAGCGACCGGTCCTCTGCGCGGTCGATATAAGCCCGCTTGCTGGCTGACGAGTCGAGCATCAATTCGGCTCCCGGTTATTGTGTCCGTCGGCTAAGGCAAGCATCACTGCTGTGGTCTCGACTGGACCGCTTCCAGGAGATGCCAAGGGAAGCCGCGAAGGCGGTTGTTACCATCAGGATAACAAGCCGCTTCTGCGTAGCCCTTGGGGCACCGCAAGATGCCGCCAGGTCCAAAATAGGGGTGACTTGCTCCCTTGGAGAGCGGGTTCTCGGCGTAGAAAACTACGGCGCCCGCGGTGTCGCGGACGATCATCCCGTATCGTTGCACGGCCTGCGCCAACATGGCGGCGTAGGGATCCATATCGATTCCGTCGAGATTGACATTGCTTGGAATCCGGAACGTCGCGCCTTCGGGAATTGCCTCGGGATCGTCGTCCTCACCATCGGTGCGTTGCGCGGGATAAGCCCATCTGGACCGCTGCGCCTGTGGCAGGGCTATGTGTACGGCGTGGTCGATCTCACCATGGCGCTGCTCCGCGATGGTGATCAGCCCCGCGAGCAGAGCAAGGCCCGTCGCCGTCGCACCAAATTTGTATCCTTCGTCGGTTGTCGGAAAATATCCTGGGCTCGTCGCAAGCTTATCGATCTTGCCGCCCCACGAGGCCCGCCATTCGTCGACAGTTTGACCTACGGAGTTGACGGTCTTGCGCCCACTCTTCTCCATGCCCCAAAATTCCCAATAGTGCGCTGTCGAGGGCTGATAAACGATGGCCTCCTTGTCGCTGCCGCTGGAGGGCTGAAATCCGTCGGGTAGCGGAACGCGCTCCCATTGCTGTTGCAACGGTTCGAATCTCCAATTCGCACTCCCGGTTCGCTCCGCTCGCACACGGACCGTCGGCTGGTCGTCTGAGACCACGTAGAGGGGCGGAGAATATTGGTCGATATTGACCGACGCGATTCCATAATGAGTTCTGATCTGGTTCTGCAGCGCCGCCACCCACTTTTCGGAATGTGGATCGCGCGGTGTATCCGGCGGCAATTTGGTATGAACGTAGCTTGTCGCGGAGAACTCTCGATCGGGAGCCATGATCAGTGAGGGACGATCCTTGGCGTCGATGGATTGTCGCGATGTACGACCACTATTGGCCACGGTCCCGGCGCAGATCCCGAGACCAAGGAAAAGCACCGTACCTGCGGTACAGCAAAGGCTGGTGGACGGACCGCGCATACTGGCCTTCCCGCTCAATTCCGTGGAGCCTCTCCATGCATCCGCAGTGGAGATAACGTCTTCGGTTCGGCTCCAGGCTTCCCGCCCATCCGGAAACATGACGACATGCGCAGCAGGGCTGCAACGGCCCCAAAGTAACTAGTCCCTCTGGATGCAGGACTCTTCACGCAGCGCCCGCAGCAACGCCGGTTCGGCTATCTGCATCGATGGTCAGATCTCGTCGCAGAATTAGTTCGATCGGCTCTTGGCCATACATCGGATCGGACTAGTCGGCATGACGCTCCATGTCATCCGCGAGAGCAGAGTTGTCGCGCGGGCCCATGACTACACTCCACCGCACCTACTCCATGAAACGAGGGAGCGCTGCGCGCGATCGATGGCCCTGCTCAAACCCACGCACGTGCGGCTCTCCGTTTGCTTGCAGTCAGTGGACAAGCTCAATGCGTGCCCTGCAAACACAAACGGCTGTTCAAAGACACGATATCCAGCCGCCGTTCCTTCCCGACTTCTCCCGACAAGTCGTCTGTATCGAGGGATTGCTCTGCGACACAGTAACCTTCGAGGAGGCGAAACAACGGATTGTCTCATCCATCCAGGAAATGCGCCGCTGCAATCTGGTCACCCCAAACGCGAATTTCCTGCGCCTGATCCGCTCTGATCCAGATTTCAGAGATGCCGCGTTGGCAAACGATCTCTCTGTCATCGACGGAATGCCGCTTCTTTGGCTCGCCCGGCTTCTCGGAATCCCTGTTCAACAGCGCGTCAGCGGATCTGACCTGTTTGATGCTCTCTGGGCCAATACCGGCGAGCACCTGAGCACCTTCTTCTTCGGAGCGACTGACGACATCGGCCACCGCGTGCGCAAGCGCCTGCGCGAAGCCAAATCAGCCATCCAGTGCGCAGGCACCCTTTCTCCGGGTTTCGGCTCCGTTGAATCGATGAGCGATCCAGCAATTCTCCACGCCATTAACGAGGCGTGCCCTGATCTGCTGATCGTCTCTGTCGGAGCGCGCAAGGGCTTGTTATGGCTCAGCCGGAATGAGCACCGCCTTTCAGCCCCGGTGATCTGCAATCTCGGAGCAACCATCAATTTCGTCGCGGGAAATATCAAGCGCGCGCCGGTATTCTTTCGTCGCTCCGGATTTGAATGGCTATGGCGCATCAAGGAGGAACCGGCGCTCTGGACGCGGTACGCTCTCGATCTCACAACTTTGATTTCTGTCTTTCTTCGTCAGGTCCTCCCCTGGGTCGTCTATCGTAGCATCCACCGCCCCTCGGCTATGCAACTGGCTGCGGCACGCATCCGACACTATCAGCGTGGCGACGACGAGATCCTGGAATTCTTCGGCGCGTGGACGCGGCAGAATATCTTGCCGCTGCGCGACGCTCTCGCCGTAGCGAGCCTTGCGAGAGGCAACCTGGTCATCAATCTCAACGGCGTGAGTTACGTCGACGCGACATTCCTGGGCCAGATTCTGCTTGCATATGGCTATCGCCGCCGAATGCACCGGGGATTCTTGCTTCGCGCGTCAGAACGGCGAATAAGGACAATGCTGCGCCTGCACGGTTGCGACTATCTGCTTTTCGCTGGTCAATCCAGGTCCGATGCCGTCCCTGCCTCGCAGCCTTGCGATGCCGCGGAGAACGTTGGCTCCCGCAACTTGAGGGAGGGAACGATTCCTTCCAGCGGCACGCCCTAGATCAATTTGGCCGAGGCTCATCATGATCCCTTCTATCCTGAACATGCTGCTCGGGCTCGCCTCGATAGTATTGATCCTGATTATGTTGGGCTTCGCTTTGCAGGCGGCGGCTATGATGCTTCTGCGCGACCGTCCGTTCTCGCTCCTGCCGCGCCGCCTTTCAGTCGCGGCATTGGTCCCGGCGCACAACGAAGAACAGAACATCGAGGCGACACTCCTTTGCATCAAGCAGGACCTCAGGGCCGGCGATCGGCTGCTGGTTGTGGCGGACAATTGCAGTGACCGAACGGCCTCTCTCGCCGCGCAAGCCGGGGCGGAAGTGCTGGTCCGGAGCAATTCGGAACTGCGCGGCAAGGGCTTTGCCCTAGCGGCCGGCCTGCGCCACCTGGCTTCGACGCCCCCCGAAATCGTCCTGTTCATCGATGCCGACTGCCAGATCAATCGTCACGGGATCGATCTGCTAGCGCGCGCCTGCGCAACGGCCGGCGCGCCGATCCAGTGTCGTAACCTCATGGTCGCACATCCCGAAACAAACGGGCCGTCTCGCTTGGCCGAATTTGCCTGGCGCATCAAGAACGATCTTCGTCCAAACGGCTACGCGCGCCTTGGCTTGCCCTGCCAGCTCCACGGGACCGGCATGGCCGTGCCGTGGGCGCTCATCAATCCAGACCTGTTCGCAACCGGGCATCTGGCCGAGGACATCTTCTTTGGACTTGAGCTCGCCATCCAAGGACATCCGGCACGTTTCTTCAGCGATGCATGCGTGACGAGCTATTTCCCAGACACGCAAAGCGGCCACGTCCAGCAAAAGCGACGCTGGGTCCATGGGCATCTCGGGCTGATCAGGAGCCACCTCCCTCGCCTCCTTCTCCATGCCTTGAAAAATCGAGACTTGCAGTTGCTTGCGTTGGCGGCTGATCTCGCGGTTCCACCACTCGGCATGCTCGCCATCGCGAATTTGGTGCTCCTCGCCCTCAGTTTGCTCTATCTGGCTGTGGTCGGCTTAGGTTCCCCGCTCGCATATTCCGCGCTTGCGGTCGCGGTTTTTGCGTGCTCGCTGGTGAGCGCTTGGTATGTTTCCGGCCGCGATTTGATCGGACTTGGAGAAATAGCGCAGGTGCCGCGGCACATGGCTATGGTGCTGCGCACCGTACTGACATTGGCCCACAGAGACCGGACGCAATGGATCAGAGCTGATCGACCCCGGACACGCGCTCCAATCGGCCGGCACGTACGTCACTAGCGCTTGGGCACAACAACTTGCTTGTCGGCTGGTCAGATGCGACCGGCAGTCGTTTGCCTCAACCCAAACAGCGTTTGTCCGACAATCGTTGTCCTTGCCAATCGCTTGAGAAAGCGCCTCAAGTCATACGATGGAATGCAGTCGTTAAGGAGAATGGCCCGCGCCGCTTCGTATTGCCCTGCATCCAATAGCTGGCGCGCCTGTTCCAACATGAGGAAATTGGCATATCGCCGGCTGCTCTCATGCAAACGCGCAGGAACGATACGATCGCGCATCAACTGCGGCAAGCGCTCTGCGAAAAGCGGCCGCGATATCCTGGTGCGGTTCCCGCAGAGCGACGGCGAGGTCGCGTCATTGTACGTCGCAGATGGTACGGCGCTATAGAAAAAGGAGCCCCGGCACGCAAGTCTGCACCACATATCGATATCTTCGCCCGTCGAGATGCCCTCGGCAAACGGCCCCGCCGCCAACAATTCGTCCCTGCGGATCATGATCGAGCTCGAGCTGGCTGGATACGAGCCATTGGAGAGCGCGAACGAAAAATAGTCGTCGATCCTCTGCGCCGAAACGTTCGGATCAATCAGCAGGCGGCCCGCTCTACTCTCCAGTTGCAGGTTGCTGAAGACTGCGATCGCGTCGCTGCCTTCGGCCGCGTGCCAAAGACTTGCGAGATGGTCGTGAGACCACAAATCATCTGCGTCAAGGAGAGCGACCCATTCGCCTCGTGCCGCTCGAATGCCGCGATTCCGCGCGGCCGAAACTCCCGCATTGTGTTGCTCAATCAACTGCAGATGCGGCAAGCCAGCCGCCTTGACCAAGGTCGCGCTGGCGTCGGTCGATCCGTCGTCAACAACTATGAGCTCAAAATCGACGTCTGTCTGACGAACCACTGACCGCAGCGTTCTCAGGATGCAGTCTGCCTTGTTATACAAGGGTATCACGACCGTGATGAGCGGCTTCCGGCTGACGATCACGTGTTTCCACGGCTATCTGGCCGCAACGATGGCTGCGGCTTCGGATCATGATTATTCTGGTGCCCGTACCCAGAGACAATCGTGAACTCGAACTAACCCGCGCGGAGAATGTGATTTGATCTCCAGTATTCTGGATCGGGACAACTGAAAATCGTCATCGGTAGAATATTGGAAGCGGGCCGGGGCAGCTCCCGGCAACCCTCCAAGGGTTTTCGGGGACCCAGAGATTGCTCCGCGCAATTATCTCATCTTGAAGCTGCTATTAGGGCGGGCCGGTGGAACCCATTAGGTCGCTCGACGCATAGTTCCACTCTACGCTAACTCGGCGAAGCACGTTTGGTTTCCTAAGGTGATACCGCGTGACTACTTCGTCTGAGCCGGCAATCGGCTGCGGTGCCTCCTTCTCGACAAATATTTCTAATGTGCTTCAAACTTGAAAAAAGCGTGTTCGAGGTCGGGGTTTATCTTATGTTATTGGAGCGCGGTTAAATCCCGGATTTCCTCGCTCCCAAAAAATATCAAAAACAATTGCCCGTTCCTGAAATACCCGATCGGACTCGTTGTTGGTTGCGTGAGGATATTAGGACATGTCGAGCGCCGCGATAGTACCAACGTTCATCCTCCAAATTGATGGATTCTTTCGCGAAGGTCTCAGGCTTATCCTGTCGAGAACGCGCTTCTCTCCACAAGGGTGGGGATTTGAGCTCGACGAGCTCAATACGATCCCCAGCGACCAGCCGAGCCTGTTCATCGTCGGGGTTGGACGGAAGCACGATCAGATTTTCAAACGCATTCGCGATCTGTATCCGCTTTCCTTCATTGTAGCGGTTGGTGACGAGCGCAGCCCCGATTATTTGGCAAGCGCGCTCGATGCGGGCGTCAATGCAGCTCTTTTTAATTCGGTCGCGCCGAACGCTCTTGTCAACTGCCTGCACGCTATTACGGACGAACATCTCATCGTTATCGATGGCCGCCTCTGGCCACTGACGATCGTCCAGCCGAGGATCGACGAACGGCTATCGCCGCCAACTCAAAATGCCACTCCTTGGGAGACGGAGGGCACACTGCATGCCTCCAAACTGCTCTCCGCGCGAGAAATCGCAATTCTGGAACGAATTGTCCGCGGCGATTCCAACAAACATGTTGCGCGGTTCTTCAAGATTGCCGAGCCGACCGTAAAGGCGCACGTCAAGGCGATTTTTCGGAAGATAGGCACAAGCAATCGTACCCAGGCAGCGATCTGGGCGCTCAACAACAGACTTCTCGATAGCGCGCACGAGTCGCGGCACGAAATTTCCGCGCTGCTTAGCGAGCACGCTGCTGGCGACGAAGATAGCACCCTAGGATTCAATCGGCTCGATCCGGCGATTGACGATTCCTTCGTTGCTGGTCGTGCCAAGGTGGGTTAGCGATAGCCCGACTCTGCACAATAGTGGGCGCACCGCTTACGTCTGGGTCGCGCGAAAGCTCAGTTCGTTCTGGCCTGGAGCGCCTCGCGCTCCTTCTTCGCCTGGTCTTCGCTGACCGGCGGAGCCTTTCCCCAGTGATTGCGGATGTAGGTGGCGACCGCAGCAACCTGCGCGTCGTTGAGTTGCCAGCCGAACGCCGGCATCGCAGGGCCGGTCGGCTCCCGGTCCGTCGCCACGGTCTGCGCGCCCTGCAGGATCACGCGCAACACCGTCGTCGGGTCGCCGGTGTTGACGGTGGCAGCCTGCGAGAGGTCAGGGATCAGATTGGGGACACCCTTCCCATCCGATTTGTGGCAAGCGGAACAAAGATCTTGATAGACCGCCGCGCCGGCGGCCAGAACCTTCTGATCGGCGGAACTCTCTGCTGAAGGCTTCGGGCCATTGATATCCTTGAGATAGGTCGCCATCGCCTTGATATCCGGGTCGCTCAGCTTCGAGGTGGAAAGATCGACAACTTCACCCATCAAGCCTGCGGCCGCCGCAAAGCGATTGTGACCGGTCTTCAGATATTGCGCGAGATCGTCGACCGACCATGGTGCCAACGGCCCATCCCCGCTGGTGATATCAGGCGCCACCCAACCCTGCAGCGTGTAGCCCTGCAGCGATGCCGACGTCTTGTCGCCGCCGAGAATCGTCTTGGGTGTATGGCAGGCGCCGCAATGACCCGGTCCTTGCACCAGATAGGCTCCCCGATTCCACTCCTCCGATTTCGAGGGTTGGGCATGGAACTCACCCGGGGTGAAATACAGCCTGTTCCAGGCGATCATCGCCGCCCGGATGTTCAACGGGAACGGCAGCCTGTCGCTGACAACAGCGTTGTGGACCGGCGCAACCGTCGAAAGGTAGGCGCGAATGTCCTTGACGTCCTGTCGCGACATGCGGGCAAAGTACGGATACGGCATCGCCGGATAAAGGTGCTTGCCGTCCCGTCGGATCCCTTCCCGTAGCGCCACGTCGAATTCCTGATCGCTCCAAGCACCGATGCCGGTCTCCCGATCGGGCGTGATATTAGGTGAGACCAGCACACCGAACGGAGTTTCGATCGGTCGGCCGCCGGCAAGAGGCCGGCCGCCCGGAATTGTGTGGCAGCTTCCGCAGTCAGCCGCGTTGGCGAGATAGCGGCCGCGCTCGACTGCGGCGAAGTCCTGCGAGCTTGCGCTCATGGCCCCTCCGCCGGTCATGACGAGCAGAGTGGCCACCAAGGCAAGCTGCGGCCCTTTATCCATTGATCAGTTGACCCGGATTTCTGAGATACTTTTCTCGGATCGCGTCCGCCGCCCAGTAGGCCAGCGCGGCCACCGTGCCCGTCGGATTGTAGCCGGCGTTCTGCGGAAAGGCGCTCGCGCCGAGCACGAACAGGTTCGGCACGTCCCATGTCTGCAAGTAACGGTTCACCGCGCTGGTCGACGGGTCGGTGCCCATGATCGCACCGCCGCACAGATGCGTCGTCTGATACTTGGTGACGTCGTAGGGCGGCTTGCGAGGTTGTTTCTGCACTTGTCGTGCCCCCATCGCCTGAAAGATCTCTGCGAACTTGTCGGTCAAGAACTTGTTCTGCTTGATCTCATTGTCATGGAAATCCATGGTGATGCGTGCGAGCGGCCGGCCGAGACGGTCCTTGTAGGTCGGATCGAGATCGACATAGACATCGCGATAGCTGTACATGCTGCCGTGCACGCCCGTTCCAGGCTTGAGTGCGCTGAGGTAATTTTCCTTCACCGCCTTCTTCCACTGCGCGCCCCAGAGCGGTGTTCCTGGCGGCACCGGCGTTGTCTCGATCGGACGGCCATTGGTTTGCACCTGCCCCATATAGCCGCCACCGACAAAGCCGTGCGGTCCGTGATCGAAATTGTCGCCGTTGAACTCGTCGATGCACATCCCGATCGCGCCCGACGCGATGAAGGGATTGAAGACGAACTTGGCCGGATCGAAGAAGCTGACGACATCGGAAACCGTCTGGTGGGAAAAGTTGCGGCCAATGACGCCGGTATTCGCAGCCGGATCGTAAGGCTTGCCGATGCCCGAAAGCAAAAGCAGTTGCACGTTGAAGATCGTGAAGGCCGACAGCACCACGAGATCCGCGGGCTGCTCCCAGTCGTTGCCGTCGGTATCGACGAAAGTGACGCCGGTCGCGCGCTTGCCCGTGCCGTCGAGGTTGATCCGCACCACCTCGCTGTTGTCTCGTGCCGAGAAATTCGGCTTGCGGATCAGCGCCGGCAGGATCGTCGTCTGCGGCGAGGCCTTCGAATAGTTGCCGCAGCCGAACCATTCGCAGAAGCCGCAGTAGCTGCAAGGTCCAAGCCGCACGCCGAACGGATTCTGGTATGCGCGCGACATGTTGCCGGATGGCTGCGGAAACGGCTTGTAGCCGAGATTCCTCGCTGCCTTGGCGAACAGCGTGTGGCTGAAAGGCTGATCCTGAGGTGGATTAGGATAGGGTCTTGAGCGCGGCCCTTCGAACGGATTGCCGCCGTCGATGATCTTGCCCTTGATGTTACCTGCCTGCCCCGATGTCCCACACAGATACTCGAAGCGGTCATACCGCGGCTCGAGGTCGTCATAGGTGACGCCCCAATCCTGAATCGTCATATCGCCAGGCAGAAAGCTCGCGCCGTAGCGTTCGGTCAGGTGCGTACGCAGCTTGAAGTCGGATGGCAGAAACCGCCACGTCTCCGCATTCCAATGCACTCCGCCACCGCCAACGCCATTGGGTGGCATGAAGGCGCCCCAGCTCCGGATTGGGAGTGCGGTCTGGCTCATCTTGTTGCGGAATGTGAAGGTGGTCTGTTCGGGACGAAGGAACAGCTCATGCCGGATGCGGAAGCGAAGTTCGTCCGCGGCGTAGCCAGGCGGAAAGTCGGTTGCGGTGTTGCGCCACGGGCCCCGTTCGATCGCGACCACGTCGAGCCCCGCATCGGCGAGCTCGTAAGCCATGATCGACCCGGTCCATCCCAGACCGATGATCACGACGTCCTTTCGCGGCAGCTTGCGAACCATCCTTTGAAACTCACGATTTTGCAGGGGTCCAGTCGGCTCGGCCGGCGATGCTCACGGGCGGATAGGGATAGCGCTCGTTGTGCCGCTTCACCCAGTCGCGATAGTCGTAGCGGATGCCGGGAAAGCCGATCATCTTCCATCCCACCATGTCACGGTTTCCGCCATGGATCGGATCGGAGAAGAATCCTTCCGGCACATCCTTCAACAGGGCATCGAAGAATCCCTGTGCATCGACACCGTCGAACTTCGCCTCGCCAGTCTCGACTTTCTTTAGCATCGCATCCTGCTCCTCGGCACTCAACTCGGCGAACGCCTTGTTGCCGTGACTCGATCGGCAGAACGCATCAAGTCCGGCAAGCCCCTTGCGATAGAGTTGGGCGTGCGAGAGCTCCGATTGCGGTCCCTGCTCCTTCGAGCCCTTGGCGTAAGGGCCGAGGGTGTACAAACCTTCGTTCGAACCGTATGCACCCTTGAGCTGTCGATCGATGAACACGGCGCAACCGGCATCCTTTCCGCCTGGCGTCTCGGGGTCGGGTGGAATGATGCGGTCAACGATCGCTTCCATCGCGCGTGCCTCATCCGCCGTGAAAAACTTCCAGGGGCCTGGCCGCTCGATCTCAGGCGCCGAGGCAGGAAATGGCGACCAGGGCATCCGATCCCGGATGATGGTCGCCCGGCTCAGGGATGTTGTGCTCACCAGCCAAGCCGCAAGTGAAATCAGAAAAGATCGACGTCGCATGAAAAGTCCTGTCGCCCCACCTGCGGCAACGTGAGGGGCTGTCGCTGGTTCCTAAAGTGCATCCAGGATCTGATCCGAGGTGAATGATGCGGATGTGCAGCAGCCCCGCGAGCCACCTGGGTATCCGCGCCCGATAATTGCCACGAGCGCGGCCGGACAGAACGGCCGCGCACCGGATCTGCGCGCTCCGCGACTCGTGCTGACGATGGCGCCGAGGGGCAACGTCCACGTCGCGTGCTCCGAGCTCGGCCCCTCAGCCGACAGTTTTCTCCCGACTTCTAACTTCGGGACAGATAATCGCTAAACGTCAGCGCGAACATAAAGATCATCCAGAACACACCGGCGATCGCGACGACGCGCACCAGCATCGTCCCGCTCTTCAAATCCATCAGGAAGATCGCGAGGATAATGGTCATCACCACCGCAATGATGAGATTGACCGCAAGGTTGCCGACGCCGAGCGGCAAGTAGGCCGACCCGAGACTGATGGCCGCAAGACCGAGCAGCGCGGCCCACGCCAGCACGGGCCCACGCCAAAGAATGCCATGGTCATCTGATGTTTCGTTCATGATCGACCAGCCAGATAGATCAAGGGAAAAAGGAATATCCAGACCGTATCCACGAAGTGCCAATAGATCGCAACACCCTCCATGGTTGAGCCCTGCACCGGAATGGTCTCGCGCCAAAACAGCGTCATGACCACCACGACGACACCGATGCCCGCCGTCAGATGGATGGCGTGGATACCCGTCATGATCCAGTAAAGACCCCAAAAGATCGCGGTGGCCGGAGGCTCCAGAGGGAAGCCAGGTCCAGGAACCAGATGCTCGTCGATATCAGCACGATATTCGAGACCCTTCGTGACCAGAAACGCGACCCCGAGCACGGCCGTTGCACCGAGACAGACGAGCGTCAGCCGCCGCAGTCGGACAGTCGCTGCGCGCAGCGCGATCGTCATGGTGAGGCTCGAGGTCAGCAAGAGTGCCGTGTTGACGGAGCCATATATGATCTCGGTGTGCGCCGCTGCAATCCGAAATGCCTCGGGGTTGAAGCTCCGATAGACCGCGTAACTGCAGAACAACGCTGCAAAGAACAAGACCTCGCTGGCGAGGAAGAACCACATGCCGAGGCCGACCGCTTCGCGCTGCAAGCGGAGGTCGGGCCAAGGCTCCTGCAAGGCCGGCTCCTGCAAGGCCGACTCATGCAAGGCACCGGACAGCCCGGTCGTCATCGCGCGCCTTCCTGGCCGGCGATCGGCGCCTGTTCGCCTTCCTCGCGCGTACGGCCCGCGTCGTGATACTGATAAGGCGCAGAAGTGACCCGCGGCGGTCGCAGAAAATTCTGTTTCGGGGGCGGCGACGGCGTCTGCCATTCGAGGCCCGTCGCACCCCAGGGATTGTCCCCGGCGCGGTCGCCTTTGAACAGTGACCACCCGAGGTATGCGAGCGGCAGAAGATAGGCGACGGCGAGCATCGCCGCGCCGCCGCTCGACAGCACGTGCCAGACCTGAAACACATCCGGATAGAAATGGTAGCGCCGGGGCATGCCGAGCCAACCCATGATGAATTGCGGGATGAAGGTCAGATTGAACCCGAGAAACATGGTGATGGCGGCAAGCTGAGCCGCAAACTCGTGGTAGCGCCGCCCAGTCACCTTGGGCCACCAATAGTGAATGCCGGCCATAAAGGCAGAAACTGTCCCGCCGACCATGATGGTGTGAAAATGCGCGACCACGAAATAGGAGTCCGTGGTCGCGATATCGATCGGAACGGAGGCAAGGAACAGTCCGGTGAGGCCGCCGATGGTGAACAGTCCCAGAAAGCCCAGCGCGTAGAGCATGGGCGCCTCGAAGCCGATTTGTCCCCGGTAGAGCGTCGCGGTCCAATTGAAGACCTTGATCGCCGACGGCACCGCCACAATGAAGGACAGAAACGAGAAGATCAGGTTTGCGAGCGGCGATTGGCCGGCAACGAACATATGATGTCCCCAGACCATGAAGCCGACCACGCCGATCACGAGCAAGGCGTACACCATAAAGGCGTAGCCAAATACGCGCTTCCGGGCGAAGCAGGCGAACACCTCGGATACGACGCCCATGGCTGGCAATATCATGATGTAGACCGCAGGATGGCTGTAGAACCAGAACAAGTGCTGAAACAGCACCGGATCTCCACCGACGCTGGCGTCGAAGATCGGGAGACCGAACAGCCGTTCCGCACAGATCAGGAGCAACGACATGGCAAGGACCGGCGTGGCGAGCACCATCACCATGCTGACGACGTACATCGACCAGGCGAACAGCGGCAGGCGAAACCATGTCATGCCCGGTGCGCGCAACAGGTGAATGGTGGCCATGAAGTTCACACCCGTCGCGATCGAGGAGAAGCCGACGACGAATACGCCGATCGCAGCCGGAATCACGCTCGAGTGCGAATAATTGGACGAGAACGGCGGATAGAAAGTCCAGCCGGTGTCGACACCTCCGCTCAGCAGCACATAGACCGTGAAGCTGGCGCCGATCAGATAGAGATACCAGGACAGCAGGTTGAGACGGGGAAAGGCGACGTCCGGGGCGCCGATCATCATCGGCAGGACGAAGTTGCCCATCGTCGCGGGAATTGACGGCACCAGGAAGAACCACACCATGATGATGCCGTGAATGCTGAACGCGCGATTGTACTCATCGGAGGTCATGAACCAGCCGGTCGGGCTGATCAGCTCGAGCCGCACCAGGCCGATCGCGATCCCGCCGATGAAGAAGAAGAAGGTGATGGACACCGCATAGAGAATGGCAATTCGCTTGTGATCGGTGGTCAACAGCCACGACAGCACCGTGTGACCTTCGTCAAGATAGCTGGTGGCCGCATGCTCTTCCGCTGGCGCATATGGCAATGTCATCTCGCTCATGGCGGAGCTCCTTGCCCTGTATCGGTCGATTGGCCGGAAAGTGACTTGATGTACGCGACCAGCGAGATCACCTGCCCAGGGGTGACCGAGCCGCTGAAGTTCGGCATCAAAGGCGGAAAGCCGGCCACCCTGTTTTTGTCGGGCAGAAGAATACAGTCGCGCAAATAGGCTTCATCGGCGGTGACCGTCCGGCCGTCGGCAAGCTGGACCGTGCTGCCATAGAGACCCTTCAGGTCCGGCGCGTGGACGGTCGAGCCCGGGGTGTGGCATCCAGAGCATCCCAACGAGAGGAACAATGCCTTGCCCTGATGGGCGAGGTCGTCCCCCTCCGGCAGCGCGGCGTTCCAGCGCGAATATTCCTCCGGAGTTACGACCACGAGCCGCCCGGCCATCACCGAATGATTGGTGCCGCAAAACTCCGCGCACGTCAGATGAAAAACGCCGGTCTTGGTCGCATTGAACGAAAGATAAGTGTAACGGTCCGGCAGGACGTCTTGCTTGAGCCGGAGCGCTGGAAGGTAGAGATCATGGATTGCGTCCTGCGACGTCATGATCAGCCGCACATTGGTATGGACGGGCACGTGCAGTTCGTCGATTTCACGCGCGCCGCTCGGATGCTGGATGCGCCACATCCATTGCTTGGCGACGACATGAATCTCCAGGGCCGGTTCGGGCGTGGCAAGCGCCGATAGCTGGCGGGACGCCGCCCACCAGAACAAGAACAGGAACGTAAAAAACGTTGCCGCGGTCCATCCGATCTCGATCTCCCGGTCGAGGCGTTCCGGTGTCTCGCCGCGCGGCGCGCGCGAGCCCCTATGGTAACGAATCATAAAATAGACGATCAGCCCGGCAACAAGCGCAACGACAGCCCCCGAGACCACGGACAGGAGCATGAACAGCGCATCGACATGAGCGGCGTAATCCGAAGCGGCGGTGGTGAACTCGGCGAGATTCACGGCGGCCAGCTCCGACGTTCACGCATCGCCATCAGGGAAATGCCGCTCAGCAGAGCAACCAGCGTGATACCTGCTGCGAACGCGAGCAAGGTCGTGACGCGTTCCGTGTAAATTCCTTTCACCGGATCATAGCCGTAACACAGCAGATGGATGCGATCGGCGAAAGTGCCGACCGAGCCTCGCCCGGCATCCACGATGGCCAGCCGCAGGTCAGCACCGTCAAGCCCAAGCGGCGACAGGACGCGGCGCACCGTTCCATTTCCATCAATGACATAGACCGCCGCTGGATGAGCATATTGGTCATGCTCCGCATCGTAATAGTAATGCAGCCCGGCCGCTTCCGTGACGGCGCTGACGGCCGCCTCGCCGCCGGTCAGAAACACCGCGGCTGCGTTGATCGGGCTTCCATTGTCGATGTGGCGCGCGCGCATCGCCTGCGCGGCCTCCGGCTTGTCCTTCGGATCGATGCCGATCGCGACCAGGCGATAGTCGGCACCTGGTTTGAGACCGGTCTTCGCCAGGCCGGCAGTGGTGAATTCCAGGATGGGGCCGCACAACGTTCGACAGGTGTAATCCGCGAAGACGAGCACCGTTGGGACGCCGCCGATAGCGGTGCGCAGGGTCACCGCGCGACCGGCTTCATCGATCAAGCTTGCGTCGAGCGGCAGTGCCGCATTCGGTGCGGGCGCCGCCTCGACCTTCTTGACCTCGGCAGCAACGAGCCCAGCCCTGGCCGGCCCCGATGCCGCGAGCGGCGCACAGATCAAGAGCAGGACAAGGGTGACAGCTATTCTCATTTGCCCGGCTCCGGCTGTCGACGTGCGCCGTTGGGCGCAGCCGAAGGTGACTGTCCTTGCTGGATTGTTGTTCGTTCGGCCGCGGCGGCTGGTTCAGACAGCGTTGCCTGCGGCGAGGACAACAGCGGCTCATAGGCGCTGTTGCCCTTCTTCACGAGCAATTCCATGGCCCGTTCGATCGGCACTTGAACCATAGAGTGCTGCTGATCCACCCATTTCCAGGTTTCAAGCGTCTTGGTCTGAGCATCGGTGATGCGCCGGAGCTCCTCGCTCTCGGCCGTATCCACGCGCGGCTGGGGGAAAGCTTGAGGACCCGGCAGAACCCTGGGGGGTGCAGCGGCGTGGTAGATGCCGTAGAGGCCGCCGATCGACACGACAAGCAAGAGCAGCGCGCCCAGCGCTGACCAGATTACGAAAGCCATGCCAACATTCGGCGACTCGGGCACGTAGCGGATGTGATGGCGCTCATTGGGCATCGCGCGCCCCCCAAGCGAACGGCTGCGGTTGTCCCCGCGCAAGGAATGGGATCACGCCGATAATGATGAGGCCGATGCCGACGATGGCCAGCAATGCGCTCGCGAGTGCAGCCACGCCTTTCGGCGGTGCAATGAGATGCGCGTCATTCGCCGCGATTCCAACCAGCGTCAGAAGGCCGACTGCCCGCAGCGGGCGCCGACGGTTCCGTACCCGCGACTGAATCAAGGCAAGTGTCGGGATCAGGGATCCAAGCGCGAAAGCAGCGACCGCCAGCGCAGTCCAGGGCAAGCGAGCTCGCGCCACGAACCAGGCTCCTTCGCGCGGGAGGTCGCCATACCAGATGACGAGGACCGCCATGAAGTCGATGTAGGTGATGCCAAGAATCGTCGCCAAGAGCAGCGCGCCGACGTCGCCGACGGCGGGCTCGTCGTCGGTCGCCGGCATCCACACCGCAGCCCAGGCCAGCGCGGCGACCAGCGAGGAAACAGCAACGCTCGTCCCGAACGACGACGAGGTAAACGGCGCCTCGACCGAGAGATACCAATCAATCGACACACTGCTGATAATGGCGGCATGGAACACCAGTCCAAACGCCGCCAGGAGCTGACCTCGCCCGCCGGTCGCTCGCGGAAGAAGAAGCGCCAACGCCGACCAGCCGGCGAATGCCACAAGTGAGCGCACGACAAAGGCTGGACGATTGAGATAGAGCGACAGCACATCCGGTTTCACCGTCGGCGGCTGCTGCGCCCATGGATACAACGCCGGAATCGCCACAAAGATCGGCACGGCGAAAAGGACAAGCAGCGGTACGGCGGCTGCGGCGGGTTCGGTCGCGGGCGCGATGATCTCACCCCAGTCGCCGGATGTCAGCCGATGAACCATTATGAGAGAAAGACTCCCCACCAGGATCTGCGCCCAGAACACAAATCCGACGAGCCACCCCGCGGACGCTGCCGCCGGATCAACAATCGCGCCTCCGATGACGCCGAGCAACGCCGCGATGCCGCCGATCAGTGCTGCGATGCTGCGTCTGCGCGGGGTCATCTGACGTGCTCCGCCACATCGGGTACATCGGCGACCTTGGTTCGCCGCGATAATTGCAGGGCACGGATATAGGCGGCGATTGCCCACCGATCATGAGGCGGCACGCGATCGGCGTAGGAAAACATTACGCCATAGCCGTTGCCGATGACGTCATAGAAGTGCTGAGCCGGAGCGGCCAGAAGACGATCGATGTGGTAGGATGGCGGTGCCGGAAATCCGTGCGCGACGATGACACCGTCCCCGTCGCCTGCAAGACCGTGACAGGGTGCACAGAAGACGCCAAAACGCTCCCGCCCCCGCGTCAGCAGCGCCTCCGTCACCGGCGGTGGATCCTTGGCAGCCGCCGCGCGCTCGATGTCGCCCTGCGCGACCACACCAGCCGGAAGTGGTCGTGCCGTCGTACCATCCGGCCATAGCGCGGTCGGTGCATAGGTCGTGAGCTTGCGCTGGACCGTCATGCTCAGATCGCAGCCGGCAAGCAGACCGGCGCATGCCGCGATCCCCAGGAGCGTTGTGGTGTTACGTCTCATCGCGCAATTTCCCGCACCGCGATGGCACCGAAGTCCGCGAGCTTTGCGGCTGCTGCCGATCGATTGCCGTCCGCCAGACATTCGACCGCCAGCAGGAAGCGGTCCTGACTCGCTCCTTGAAAGCCATCCGAGGCGAACAGCGGATTGCTGAGATGGGGCAGCCTCGCCTCGAACAGAAACGTCACGAAGCCGCAGATCGCCGCCACGAGGATGCCGGTCGCAAACGGGACCAGCATGAAAGTCGGCCATGAGTGCAGTGGGCGCCCGCCACTGTCGTAGGGGTAATTGATGACTGCCGAATAGTATTCGAGGCCATAAGCCAGGGCCGCCGTCAAAATGCCGCCGACGAACATCACCGGACGTATCCGGCTCTCGGTGTGACTGTGTGCAACCGGCTGCTCCTCGAGCGGATAAGGCGTGTACGCCTCGACCACACGCCAGGGTGCGTCGTGGGCAAAGCGAGCCGCCTCGATGAAGCGCCGCTGATCGGCAAACTCGGCCACAAGCAACTGCGTCATGGCCGCTCCCCTTCCGCAACGAGCTTTCTCACCTCATGCATCGAGACGACCGGAATGATGCGCACAAACAGGAGAAACATCAGGGCGAACAGGCCGAGCGAACCGAATGTCACCATCCAGTCCCAGACGGTCGGAAGAAACATTCGCCATGCGCTCGGCAGATAGTCGTGCGACAGCGTGTTCCAGATGATCAGAATGCGCTCCAGCCACATCCCGATGTTGATGATGACCGCGATGACGAAGACAGCGGCCACGCTGCGGCGGATTTCCGCCCACCAGAATGCCTGTGGTATCGCCACATTGCAGAGCAGAAGTCCCCAGAACATCGGCGCGTAATGCCCGGTGAATTCGAACACAACGAGGCTGCGATCCGCGCGCTCGCCTCCGTACCATGCATTGAACCATTCGGTGGCGTAGGACAGACCCATGATGATCGACGCCGCCAGCATGATCTTGGCCATCACATCGAAATGCTCCGTTGTGATCAGTCCCTCCATGCGGAAGCCCCACCGCACCAGCGCCGCCAGACAGGCGACCATGGCAAAGCCGGAGTACATCGCACCGACCACGAAATACGGCGGGAAGATCGTCTCCTGCCAGCCCGGCATCAGGCTGGCGGCAAAGTCCATCCCGACCACGCTGTGCAGCGACACGACGAGGGGAACGCCGAGGCAGGCGAGCGCGAGATGAAGTTTTTCGTAGACTTGCCACTGCCGCGACGAGCCGCACCAGCCAAGCGCGAGGACACCGTAGAAGACCGCCTGCCCCCGCTTCTGCGCCCGGTCCCGCATCGTCGCGAAATCCGGAATCAGGCCCACATACCAGAACAGGATCGAGAACAGGATGTAGCTCAGGATCGCCCAGAAATCCCAGATCAGCGCGCTGCGCCACTGCGGCCAGACATGCATGGTGTTGGGATAAGGAGTGAGCCAGTAGAAATAGAGCGGCCGCCCGAGGTGGATAATGGGAAAAATTCCGGCGATGGTCGCCGCAAACAGCGTCATCGCTTCGGCGAAGCGATTGGTCGATGCCCGCCATCTTTGACGCATCAGCAGCAACATCGAGGAGATCAGGGTCCCCGCATTGCCGATGCCGATCCACCAGACGTAGTCGGCGATGGCGAAGCCCCACACAACTGTCGAGTTCACACCCCAGATGCCGATGCCGCGAGAGAAGATAAGAAAAACCGTGACCAGAAATGCGATCGTTGCCGCGAGGCTTGCGCAAAAGCCGATCCACCATGCACGCCAGCTCCAGGACGAAGGCTCCAGCAAGGGCGCCGCAACGATTGCGTTGACGGCTTCCAGGCTGCGCGCCTCCGGCAGTGTCCATCGCTCTGGCTCGGCCGATTTCTCCACCGGGATGGTCAGCGCCATGGTCATGAGCGGGCCTTCCCATAGTCCGGGTTTCGGTTTTGCAGACGGGCCAGATAAGTCGTTCGCGGACGTGTCCCGAGCTCACCTAGAAGCGAATAGCTCCTTGGGTCGGCACGCAAGGCGTTGATGCGTGAATTCGCATCGGACAGGTTTCCGAAATGGATCGCCTTGGTGGGGCACGCCGCCTGGCAGGCGGTGACCACCTCACCATCCCGAAGCCTGCGACCTTCGCGTTCGGCCGAACGCCGGGCGACGCTGATCCGCTGGACGCAATAGGTGCATTTCTCCATCACGCCCCGGCTGCGGACCGTAACGTTCGGATTGAAGACAGCCTTGACGATATCCTCGCCGAGGTTGCCGTACTCCTGGCCATCGGCGTAACCGGCGAAATTGAAACGGCGGACCTTGTATGGACAGTTCGATTGACAGAAGCGCGTGCCGACGCAGCGGTTGTAGACCTGAACGTTCAACCCCTCGCTATCGTGAATCGAGGCCGCCACCGGACAGACGGGCTCGCAAGGTGCGTGCTCGCAATGCATGCAGGGGGTCGGACTGAAGCCCGGACGCCCGTCGACCACGTAATGGTCAATTCGCATCCAATGCATGTCGCGGCCCATGGCGATTTCGTCGGGACCAACAACCGGAATATTGTTCTCCGCCTGGCAAGCCACGACGCAGGCGTTGCAACCGATGCAGGCCGAAGCGTCGATCGCCATGGCCCATTCGTAAGTGTCGGCCTCCACCGGCGGGTAGAGCGTCGGCGGGTTGCTGCCCGGCCGCTCGAAATGGAAATTGCCGCTGGCTAGGTCCGCGAGCGTCAGGCGCGGCTGCAACGCTTCCGCCTCGCCTTCCAGATCGAAGAAGTGCTGCGTCTGCAATATTTCGCTTCGTTGCGCGGTTTTGACAACCGTGACGTTGTCGATCAGCCACGGCGACTCGGCGTCGCGCCAGGGGTAGACGTCGAAGCCAACACCGGACCCGATTGTCCCGGCATGCTTTCGACCGTAACCAAGCGTCGTCGACAGCACACCCGACGCCTGTCCGTGTCTGATCAAGACCGGCACTTCGAGCGTCGTTTCGCCGCGCTTGAGCTGGACCGCTTCGCCGTCGCCAAGCCCGAGCTCTCGCGCATCGGACTCCGCGACATGCAACGCGTTTCCCCAGACCTGGCTGGTGAACGGCTTTGGACATTCCTGCAGCCATGCGTTGTTGGCCATTGCTCCGTCGAACACCGAAGGATCGGGGGCCAGCGCCAGTGAAAAGCGCCCTGCGGCGGTGGCCGGCGCGACCTTGGGAAGGCTGACCGACGGCAGCGAAATCTTCGCGAAAGCCGAGTTGGCGACGACTCCGTCATGCAACGTTTGCCGCCACAAATCCGCGCGGTCTTTGTCGGAAGCAGCCGATGTCCATTGGTTGCGAACCAGATCGAGAGTGGACGGACCGGCCTCCGTCTGCAGTGTTGCCAACACCTGATGCGGATCGCGGCTGTCGTAAAGCGGAATGAGCAGCGGCTGGATAATGCTCGCAGTTCCGTCGTAGGCCCTGATGTCGGACCAGCTTTCCAGCAGGTGCGTAAGCGGAAGATGCCACGTGCACAGTTGTGCGGTTTCGTCGCGGTAGCCGCCAAAATGCGCTTTGAAAGGTACTGCCTTGATCGCTTCATCTAGTCCGAGCGAGCCGGGAGCGTCATAGACAGGATTGGCATCAACGATGATCAACGTCTCGACATGCCCCCCACGCACGTCGGAAACGAAACTACGCAGCGACTCGGTGTGCCCCTCCGTAACGGGGTCGACAGGCGCGATGAAGTCCACCGGCGCTTCGAGCTGCGCGTTGATCCAGTGGCAAAGCGCATGGACCTCGGACGGTTGCCGCGGTCCGGCCATCACCAGGCCCGCACCGCGCCGCGCCTGAAGATCTGCTGCCGCGGCTGCGGCAAATTCCTTGATCTCATCCGGTAGGTCAGGCGGCTCAAATCCCGCGCCCATCGCGCGGGCAACTTCGATCGCCACGTTGCGGATCAACTCGGGCCGAAGGGCGATGCGGTGATCGGCCAGTGCTCCGGTCAGGCTCCAGTCCGGCTCGGCGGAATAGAGCCGCAACGAGTCCGCCGGCGCCTGCGGGCGCCGCGCGTCGACGATCCCGCGCGCATAGCTGATTTGTTCGGGACCCGGGCCGATGGGATCACTATCCAGCGTGAGCATGACGCGGACATCGGAAAAACGCGGAAGCGGCGTCGCGAGACGGCCGAACGCCATCTTCGCCCCGTTGCGGATCGCATCGTCGTCAATCGCTTCGTAGCGGTACCACTTCATCTGCGGCATCGATCGCTTCAAGGCGTCCAACTGGGCAAGCCAGCTCGGCGACGTGATGCGCCGTGTCAGGACCACCAGTCCTTTCCCTTGTTCGGCATGATGACGGTCAAGCCGCGGGCGCAACGCAGCTTCGAACGCACTCCACGACTGCGTGCGGTTCTCGCTATAGGGCGCTTTTGAGCGGTCCGGATCGTAGAGCGACAACACCGTTGCCTCGCCGTAGACATCGGTCGAGCCGAGGCTGGCTGGATGCCGCGGGTTGCCTTCGACCTTGATGGGCCGCCCCTCGACCGAGGTGACAATCACTCCGCGACCATAACCGGCTAACGGCAACGCGCTTGCGAAACGCAGCGGTACCCCGGGCGTTGCACGTTCGGGAATCTCGACATAGGGCACGATCTCCTCCGGCGGGCGGCCGCAGGAAGCCAGCGTGGCCGCAACGCCAGTCATGAACAATTTCAATGCGGCACGGCGATCCATTGCGGAGTCCAACGCGTGCGGGTCATGCCTGATATCGCGAGTGGCTTCCATAACGACTCACCGATGGCAGATCGAGCAGTCCGTGAGATGCTTGTTGTCGAGATATTGATGCGCCAGGATGAGCCCCTGCTCAGCCTGGTCATCTGGAAATTTCCAGTATGGATCGAACACTTTCGATACCGGACGCATCTTCGCCGCGGGATTGCGGTGGCAATCGAGGCACCAACCCATGGTGAGCGGAGCAGCCTGCCGCATCAGCGGCATGTTGGCGACGTCGCCGTGGCAGGTCGTGCAGCCGATGCCCTTGGCGACGTGGATCGAGTGATCGAAATAGACGTAAGCCGGCAACCGATTCACCTTATTCCAGTGGATCGGGCGACCCTCTGCGAGGCTTTTCCGAACCGGTGCAAGCATCGCGGCCTGCGTGTAGAGCTGGGAGTGACATGTCATGCAGGTGTGGGTTGGCGGGATGCCGGCAACAGGCGACGACTCGACGCTGGTGTGGCAATAGCGGCAATCGAGGCCGAGACCACCGACATGATGCGCGTGGCTGAAGGGTACCGGCTGGTCGAGCGTGATCTCTTCGCCGGTCATATGCTCTGATGCAGATACCCAATAAGCGAGACCGATTGCTAGAAGCGGCACGACCACAATGGACACCAGGACGCTGCGCGCCACCGTATCCGCGAATGGTCGGAATAAGTGCGGCATGCGCGTTCTCACCGCCGCCAAGCCACCCCGATGCCTGGCGCCGAACCCCTGGGCCCAACGCGATCGGAAATCCATGGTTCCTAAGCCGGCTTCGAGGTCGCCTGCGCGGGCGCTCCAAGCAGATCCACCGAGGATCCGGCCTTAAGCGGTTAGACTTGCTCGGATTTCCTTCGGCCGTATCGTCCCATGAGATCGATCACAACGGCTCGACTGATTGAAGCGGTCCAGTCGGGCGTGCGCGTCCCTCCAGTCGGCGCCGGTGCCGGCAGTACAACTGTACTTACCCTCCTCATGGAAGGCGATGGGCCGAACGTCATCATCGGACGATGCCTCAGCTCGACCCTGCGACGCGAAAATTAATCCTGCGCCGTCGCTGGATCGCTCGCTCGGATTTGATGCACGGTTGAGTTGCCGCTGGACGGAGAAGGACGACAGTTCACGCGGGCTGCACTTAATCGTTTTGACAGGAACATCGCAAACTCCGTGCCGTTGCTGAATGAACAAGGCCAACACGGCCATCACCGATTTCAGAAGAGCAAGCTCATGGCACAGACCGTCGGCGACTTCATTGTCAATCGTTTACATGATTGGGGCGTGCGGAAGATCTTCGGTTATCCCGGCGACGGCATTAACGGCGTGTTCGGTGCGCTCAACCGGGCCAACGGCAAGATAGAGTTCATCCAGGCACGGCATGAGGAGATGGCCGCGTTCATGGCTTCCGCCTATGCCAAGTTTAGCGGAGAGCTCGGCGTTTGTATTGCGACCTCCGGACCTGGAGCGTCTCACCTTGTTACCGGCTTGTACGATGCGCGGCTCGATCATATGCCGGTGCTGGCAATCGCCGGGCAACAGGCGCGAACGGCAATCGGAGGTCATTACCAGCAGGAGGTCGATCTCCCATCTATGTTCAAGGATGTCGCCGGCGCTTTTGTGCAGCAGGCTTCGGCTCCGGCCCAGGTTCGACATCTGATTGACCGCTCGATCCGCACGGCACTCGGCGAAAGGCGGGTCACGGCGATCGTTCTTCCGAATGATTTGCAGGAGGCGGCGTACGAGGAGCCGCCACGGGCTCACGGCACGATCCATTCGGGCATCGGCTTCACCAAGCCGAAGGTTGTTCCGTACGAGGCCGACCTTCGCAAGGCGGCAGACATTCTCAACCAAGGCAAGAAGGTTGCTATCCTGGTCGGCGCAGGCGCGCTTGGCGCGACCGATGAGGTCATTGCCGTCGCCGACAAGCTCGGCGCCGGCGCCGCGAAAGCATTGCTCGGGAAGGCCGCTCTTCCCGACGACCTCCCTTGGGTCACAGGCTCAATCGGCCTGCTCGGAACCGAGCCAAGCTACGATCTGATGACCGAGTGCGACACGTTGCTGATGATCGGGTCCGGCTTTCCATATTCCGAGTTCCTCCCCAAGGAAGGACAGGCCCGCGGCGTGCAGATCGACATCGCGCCGGACATGCTGTCGTTGCGCTATCCGATGGAGGTCAACCTCGTCGGCGATGCCGCCGAAACCTTGACGGCGCTGTTGCCGCTTCTTCGCGACAAGGGTGACGGGGCATGGCGCAAACGGATTGCGTCCAACCTCAAGGACTGGTGGAAGACGCTTGAAGGTCGCGCCATGCAACCGGCCAAACCGGTCAATCCGCAGCGCATCACCTGGGAGCTATCGCCGCGCCTGCCGGATCGCGTGATCCTGACAAGCGATTCCGGATCATGCGCCAACTGGTACGCCCGCGATCTCAAAGTCAGACGCGGGATGATGGCATCCCTTTCGGGCGGTCTGGCGTCCATGGGAGCCGCCGTTCCATATGCAATCGCGGCCAAGTTCGCCCATCCAGACCGACCCGTCATCGCGCTGGTCGGGGATGGTGCCATGCAGATGAACAACATGGCCGAACTCATCACGATCGCGCAGTACTGGAAGAAGTGGAGCGACCATCGCTGCATCGTCTGCGTGCTGAACAATGAGGACCTCAATCAGGTGACGTGGGAGCAGCGCGTCATGGAAGGCGATCCCAAATTCAATGCCTCACAACAGATCCCCAATGTGCCGTATCATCGTTTTGCCGAGCTGATCGGCCTGAAGGGGCTCTTCGTCGATCATCCTGACCAGCTTGGCTCTGCCTGGGACGAAGCTTTGGCCGCTGACCGGCCGGTGGTTCTCGAGGTCAAGACGGATCCCGAGGTGCCGCCGCTGCCGCCACACATCACGCTGAAGCAAGCCAAAAAATTCAGCGAAAGCCTGATCAAGGGAGACCCTCGCGAAGCGCGCGTCATCAAGGGAACCGCGCGCCAGGTTCTGGAATCCATCCTGCCGGGCGGTGGAGACCGTGGCAATGACTGAACGGAACGGCGGAGCGACCATCGGCAAGATCGACGGCGCGGCCTATCGTATCCCGACAGACCGGCCCGAGGCGGATGGTACGCTCGCATGGACCTCGACGACTCTTATCGTCACCCACGTCAGTGCTGGCAACAGGCGTGGGCTCGGCCTGACCTATGGCGACGCCTCGGTCGTGGCCGTGATCAAGGAACTGCTGGCGCCCGCCATCACCGATCGCGACTGCTTCGATATTGCAGGCTGCTGGGCCGCGATGCAGCGCGCCGTGCGCAATGTCGGACGGTCCGGCATCGCGAGCTGCGCGATTTCGGCGATTGATCTCGCGCTTTGGGATTTGAAGGCACAACTGCTTGCCGTTCCGCTGGCAAAGCTGCTGGGCTGTTGCCGCGACACTGTGCCAGTCTACGGCAGCGGCGGTTTCACCTCCTATTCGAACGAGGAATTGGGCGAGCAACTTGGACGCTGGGCGAAAGTCGACGGCTGCCGCTTTGTCAAGATGAAGATCGGCAGCGACCCGGAGCTTGATCCGAAGCGTGCAGAATTCGCGTGGCAGGCGATTGGCGACTGTCAATTATTCGTCGATGCCAATGGCGCGTTCGACGTCAAGCAGGCATTGCGCTTCGCGGCCCTGACGGAAGACCTGGGCATTCGCTGGTTCGAAGAACCCGTCTCGTCCGACGATTCAGCGGGTCTGCACGCCGTTCGCAGCCGGACGCCGGCCGGATTGGAAGTCGCGGCTGGCGAGTATGTCTTCACGCTCGACGACGCTCGTCACCTCTTATCGGAGGACGCAGTTGATGTGCTACAGGCCGACGTTACACGCTGTGGCGGCATCACCGGCTTCCTGAAAATAGCTGCGTTGGCCGAGGCCAAGCACATTGACATCTCGGCGCACTGCGCGCCGTCCATGCATCGCCATCTCGCTTGCGCCGTTCCGCGATTGCGTCACATCGAATGGTTTCACGACCATGTTCGCATCGAGCAGATGCTGTTCGATGGCGCACCGGCCCTTCGCGACGGCGACATCGCGCCCGATCTGTCGCGCTTCGGTCACGGACTTGGCTTCAAGGCCGTGGATGCCGCTCCCTACCATACGTCAGGGGAGGCGCTGGCATGAGACGCGTGCCGGCGGTCGATGCGCAGCGCACAGCGCTCGCCTCGCTGCAGGCGACCGCGACCAGCTTGAACAAGAAATATGCGCCAAGAGCTCCGGCTCGGACGCCCGATCGCGAATGGCGCAGCAACATCGGACGTAAGCTCGATCTCAGCTCTGCCCTGCTCTCACTTTCAGTGTTGGTGGACAGCGGACTGGATCACTATCGAGGCTCCTTCCAGAACCGCTGGATGTATCTTCCGCTGGGGGTATCGGCCGCCGCTCTGGCTGCAAGCCTGCTTGGGATCCTGGATGCGCGAGGCAAATCTCGCGTGGCTCGCGACGGCCTCTATGGCCTCGCCGCGCTGACCGGAGCAGCCGGGCTCGGTTTCCACGGATACAACATCATGAAAAGGCCGGGCGGCCTGTCATGGCTCAACCTGTTCTATGCAGCACCTGTCGGCGCGCCGGCGGCGTTGTTGCTTGCTGGAATACTCGGCCGCGGCGCGGAGAGAGTGAGAGACGATGAGGCCTCCACAATTCTGGGATATCCGGCCGGCGAAGTTCTGGGCATCATTGCTTCCGCGGGCCTGGCCGGAACGGTCGCGGAAGCAGGCTTGCTGCACTTCCGTGGCGCCTTCCAGAACCCGGGGATGTTTCTGCCCGTTGCCGTGCCACCCGCTGCCGCCGGCCTTCTCACCACCACGCTGTTCCGTCCCGGCAACATATTGCGGCGGGCGGCGAAGCTTGGCCTCAGATTGACGGCACTGCTGGGTTTTGCCGGGGTCGGATTTCATGCCTACGGCGTTTCCCGCAACATGGGTGGCTGGCGCAATTGGAGCCAGAACATTCTCAACGGTCCGCCCCTGCCTGCCCCGCCATCGTTCACGGGATTGGCGCTGGCGGGGCTTGCCGCCCTGGCCTTGGTTGAAAGAAATGGGAAAGCTAGCTCTCATGACTGAGCGCTATCCGGGCTACAATGTTCTTAACAAGCGCAACTCGGTATCATGGAATGACCAGACCCGCGCGGTGATTGATGCGCGCTGCGGCCTCGATCCCGAATTCCACCGGTTCTGCGACGAAGCCGAGTGGAAGACGCTCCGCTCGCTGTGCGAGCAAATCATCCCCCAACCGGCTGATCGTGCCGTCAAGGCGCCACTCGCGGCGATGATCGACCAGAAGCTGTACGGCGGCAAGGGCGACGGCTATCGCGATGCCCGGCTGCCCGAGCAAGACAAGGCCTGGCGATTGGGATTGGCTGCCATTGACGCCGAAGCCATGGCGGCGTGCGAAAAGCCATTCTGCGACTTGAGTCATGACCAGCAGCATTGGCTGTTGGGCAAAATCCAGCGCGGACAAGTATCAAGCGACGCCTGGGAGGATATGCCGGCAGCGACCTTCTTTGCCAAGCGGATGCTGCACGACATCGTTAGCGCCTACTACGCGCACCCCGCGTCATGGAATGAAATCGGCTTTGGCGGACCGGCAAGCCCGCGCGGCTATGTGCGCATGAACTTCGACCGCCGCGACCCCTGGGAAGCGGCAGAGGCGTCACCCGGCCGGGAAGATCAGGCGCGCCGGGAGAACGAACGTGTGGGATGAGACCTCGCCGAGGGCCTTGAACGGACGCGCACCTGATGTCTTCAGGCCGGGCGCTTGGGTTCCGATGCGCGAATACCCGGAGGATGAGGCGGTCGACTTCGCGATCGTCGGGACAGGCGCGGGAGGCGGAACGCTTGCCTGCAAGCTGGCTGAGTATGGCTTCTCCGTTGTCGCGCTCGACGCGGGACCCTACTGGCGTCCGCTCGAGGATTTCGCCTCCGACGAGATGCATCAGTCGAAGCTCTATTGGACGGACAGGCGAATCGTCGACGGCGACAATCCGCTTCAGCTCGGCGCCAACAATTCGGGAAAGAGCGTCGGCGGATCGACCGTTCACTTCGCCATGGTATCGCTTCGGTTTCGGCCCGAATGGTTCAAATCGCGCAGCCAGCTTGGCTATGGCGTCGACTGGCCGATCGATTGGCGCGAAATGTGGGACTACTACTCCGAGGTAGAGCAGGTTCTGAAGATTTCCGGACCGCTTCATTATCCCTGGGGGCCCAAGCGTCCGCGCTATCCGTATCGTCCGCACGAGCTGAACGCAGCCGCCCTGGTCCTTGCCGAAGGCGCCGAAGCACTTGGCATCGATTGGACGCCGACGCCGCTGGCCACGCTTTCCGCCCCCCGCGGGCTTGCTCATCCGTGCGTCTATCGGGGGATGTGCGTGATCGGCTGCTCCACGAATGCCAAGCAGAGCGTGCTGCTGACGTGGCTGCCGCGTGCGCTCAGGGCCGGCGCCGAGATCCGCGACCTTGCGATGGTGGGGTCGATCGAGCACGACCGCACCGGGCTCGCGACCGGCGTCCACTATCTGCGCGCGGGCCGCTGGCGCTTCCAGAGAGCAAAGAATGTCGTGGTCGCCGGCTACGCAATCGAGACACCGCGCCTGCTGCTCAACTCGGCCAGCGGAAAGTTCCCGGATGGTTTGGCCAATTCCTCCGGGCTGGTCGGCAAGAACCTGATGGTGCAGTCCAATCAGGCGGTGTGGGGCGTGATGGACCAGGAAATCCGCTCTTACAAAGGGCCGCCTTCGCTCGCGATCACCGAGCACTGGAATTACACGGACAAGGGCAAGGACTTCCACGGCGGCTATTGCTACATGAGCCAAGGCCCGCTGCCGATCGTGTGGGGCACGACGCAGGCCAGCAAGCGCGGACTATGGGGGCAGGCGCTGCTCGACGCCATGGAGAACTACAACCATCAGGTCGGTCTCAAGATTGTCGGCGAGACACTGCCCCAGGAGCGCAACCGCGTGACCCTCTCCGACGAGCTCGATCAAAACGGGCTGCGCATCCCACGTGTCACCTATTCCTTCTGCGACAATGACAAGCGCCTGATCGCGCATTCGCTCAAGTTCATGCGTCGGGCGCTGGAAGCAGTGGATGCCCACGATATATGGGATGAGGACGACGACACCTGTCATCTCAATGGAACCGCCCGGATGGGCGATGATCCCGCGAGCAGCGTCGTCAATGCCGATTGCCGCTGCTGGGACATCCCCAATTTATGGATCTGCGACGGCTCGGTATTTCCGACCGTCGGCGGGGTCAATCCTTCGCTGACCATCCAGGCGATTGCCTGCCGCACTGCTGACCGGATCAGAGCAATGAGCCGGCGCGGCGAACTGGCGGGGCTCTGACCACTATTGCTTTCATTACTTTGACGAGCGGCGCCTGCCGGCAGCGGCTCCAGCCGCGAAAAGCAACGTCGCGCCGATGACGACAGAGGCGGCCCGCGCCAACCACCCCACCGCCAGTGGCGCATGGTGCGACGCCCCTGCGCTGAACAAGCCCCGGGTCCGATGCAACGCCGTGACCGGGTGATCCAGGTTGTCGTCGCGACCGATGGAGAGCGGAGTGCCGGTCTGCTGACCCGCCACGGCCTTACGCGCCAGGTAGCGGTCGAAATACGCAGGAACGATGCTGTTGCCGAGAATCGTGAGGATCGTTTGCAGGCCAAGCCAATATTCGCGTGACGATCCTTCGGCCACGCGAAAAACCGCGTCGGCAACTGCTTCCGGCTCGAGAGGCGCTCCCATCGGCCGTGGCGTGCGCGGAATGTGCGCTCGTGCCCAGTCGAATTGCGGCGTGTTGACCGCCGGCAGCTCGATGATACTCACGGTCACGGGTGATCTTTCGTGGAACAGCTCCGCACGGAGCGAATCGGTGAATCCGCGCATCGCGTGCTTGGCACCACAGTAGGCCGCTTGCAGGGGAATGCCGCGATAGGCCAACGCGGATCCGATCTGGATGATGCGACCTCGCCGGCGCGGCCGCATCGATCGTAGCGCTGCCATGGTGCCATGCACGAAGCCGAGATAGGTGACCTCTGTCACTCGCCGGAATTCCGCAGGATCAATGTCGGCCACCGTTGAGAACACGGTTTCCATGGCGTCGTTGATCCATATATCCATAAAGCCGAGCCGCCGCTCGAGTTGATCGGCAGCGGCGAACACCGCCGCAGCATCGGATACGTCCACCGCTACCCATTCCACAGCCTTGGCGCCGGATAGCAGCAATTCGCGCTGGACGTCCTCCAGTGCAGCCGGGTCTCGCGCGATCAGGCCGACTCGATCGCCCGCCCGAGCGAAACGACCGGCGATCGCGCGACCAATCCCGGCGGAAGCGCCGGTGATGATAACGGTTCGGGCGGGACGATTCACTTGATACACCCGGAGCTAGATGGGGTCGCGTTCACGTGCCCTGATCGACTTGCGGACCATAGCCGCCCGCGACAAAACGGAGTGAAGGCTGGACTCGCACATAGGGGCCTCTTTCGGATGCTGATGCCGCCCGCTTCAATCGCCTAACCTCCTGCCTGCGCGCGTTGTTCCTAACAGGGGCTTCGTACGTCTGGCACCGAACTGCTCGCGTCGCCACATCACGAACCCACCGGCCCTTGCCAGAATGCGCGCCGTCGCATTTGCTGTTAGGGTCAAGCAGATTCAGGATCAGGGAACGCGATGGCCCGACGAACTGGCAGTGCCGACCTCCCGCTCCACGGCGGACGTGTGCCGCTTTGGCTCGCTGAACGTATGGCGACGCTGGGCGCGATCATCACGCAAGCCATCGTCCATCACTACGGACGGGACGCATTCCTGCAACGGCTCTCGCATCCGTTCTGGTTCCAATCATTCGGTGCGGTCATGGGTATGGACTGGCACTCCTCCGGCATTACCACCAGCGTCATCGGCGCGCTCAAGCGCGGGCTGGCGCCGATGCAGGACGAACTGGGAATCTATGTGTGCGGTGGGCGCGGCAGGCATTCGCGACGTACCCCCGAAGAGCTATCGGCGCTTGGCGAGCGTGTCGGCTTCGACGGCACTGCCCTGACCCGCGCCAGCCGGCTGGTGGCCAAGGTCGACAGCGCGGCGGTCCAGGACGGGTTCGAGTTGTACCTCCACGGCTTCTTCGTCACCGGGGATGGCAGGTGGACCGTGGTCCAGCAAGGCATGAACGACCGCAAACGGCAGGCGCGACGCTATCATTGGCATTCCGAGGGGTTGCGCGATTTTGTCGATGAACCGCACAGTGCGATCGATGGTCCCCCGCAGGGCGAGATCGTCAACCTCACCGATCACCGCGCCGAAGCCTCGCGCCAGGCGCAGCTCGACCTGCTCGCTGCGCTCGGGCCGGACGGCATCGCGCACCAATATGCCAAGCTGACGGACAGGGCCCCGCCACAAGCGGACCTGTTGCACCTGATCATGCCGTCCCATCATGATGTCCGATCAAGCGATGTTTTCATCCGGCGCCTGCACGGCACGCTGGCCGCCGCCGCGGATCGCGGGCCGCTGGACTTCCCCGATCTGTTGCTGATGCCTGGTGTCGGCGCGCGCACCGTAGAATCCTTGGCCATGGTGGCCGAAGTCGTCCATGGCACGCCTTATCGTTTCCGGGACCCGGCGCGTTTCTCGCTCGCCCACGGTGGCAAGGACCGCCATCCTTTTCCGGTGCCCATCAAGGTCTACGACGAGACCATTCGGGTGCTGAAATCGGCTGTGCAGCAGGCAAAGCTCGGCCGCGACACGCAGATCCAGGCGCTCAAGCGGCTTGACGAGCAGGCGCGCAGGCTGGAGCGGACGGCAAGTGGGCCGTCATTCGATGCTTTTGTGGCGACCGAACGCGCCCGTTCCCCAACCCTCGATGGCCGGTCCGTATTTGGTTGGGAGGCTGACCTTGCCGGGCGCGACCGGACCGCCAAGTCGTAGAGGATGCCCGATGCCACGATCCGTGTTGAGATGGCGCGCGTTCTGATTGGTACATCCGGCTGGCACTATGCCTCCTGGCGCGGTCCGTTCTTCCCGGAGGGATTGCCGCTGAATCGCCAGCTCGACTATTACGCGGGCCAGTTCCGCACGACGGAGCTGAACGGCGTCTTCTATCGCACTCCCACGGAAAAGGCAGTTATAGGCTGGCGCGATGCGACCGATCCCGAGTTCGTCTTTGCCTGGAAGGCCTCGAAATTCATCACCCACTGGAAGCGGCTGTCCGAGACCTCGGTCAATAGCCTCGAACTGCTGGAGGATCGGCTGTCACTGCTCCGTAGCAAGGCCGGGCCCGTCCTGTTTCAACTGCCGCCGAACTTCACCATCGATGCTGATCGTCTTGCAGGGTTTCTCAAACTTCTGAAGCGCCGCCGGCGCTACGCCTTCGAATTCCGCCATCCGAGCTGGTACGAAGCGCGAATCCTGAAGCTTCTGGCCGCGCGCAATATCGCCCTCTGCATTTCCGATCATCACGACGCACCGGCTCCCTGGGAGCGCACCGCCGATTTTGTCTATGTCCGCGGCCACGGCCCGGGCGGCCGATATAGTGGCCACTACCGGCCGGCGCAGCTTGCTGATTGGGCGAAGCATATACGCGCCTGGAGCAGGCGCGGACACGACGTCTATGTCTATTTCGACAATGATCAGAAGAGCGCGGCACCAGCAGATGCCAAGCGGCTTTGCGAGTTCCTTGAGCCGGAGGCTCACCGATCGCGGAAATAGGAACCAATGTTCCACGGCTGCATTGGGTGCTCTGGAAGGGAGCCGATGCGATGTCGTCTGCTGTGCCGGAAACGCTCAACGCGGTAACGACCGATGACCGCGGCGCGATCGCCCACCTCCGATCATCCGGCACGTCGGTTCGGACTGCAGCCGTAGGCCCTGCGTAGGCGCGAGGCGGAACGTGCCGCTTCACCCGACTTGGTCCGACATCGCCGTCCGCCTCGCTCTGACAATTTTGGCCGGCATGATCCTAGGCTTTAATCGTGGCGCGCGGGGACGTGCGGCGGGCTTGCGGACCACGATCCTGGTCGGACTCGCCGCCTCGCTGTCGATGATTCAGGCCAATCTTCTGCTGACCGTCGACGGAAAGGGTTCAACGTCCTTCATCCAAATGGACCTGATGCGGCTTCCGCTCGGTATCCTGACGGGCGTCGGATTCATCGGCGGCGGCACGATCCTCAAGAAGGGCGATCTCGTAACCGGCGTGACGACGGCCGCCACGCTCTGGCTGATCACGGTCATCGGCCTGTGCCTCGGCGGTGGTCAGCTCGTCCTTGGTTGCGTCGGAACCGCCATTGGCGTCGTTACGCTTTCGGTCCTCAAATGGGTCGATGTCAGAATTCCCCGGCTCCACCGCGCTACCTTGACGATTGGTGGTGCGGCCGATGTCAGCGTGATCGAGGCGCTGCCGACGCTGATCGAACCGCTACATTACCATGCGCGGTTTCAGGAACGGCGAGGCGGCGGCACCTCGACGGACGTGGAGTACGCGTTCGAGGTATATTGGCGACGTCCCGAGAATTCTCGGCCGCCGGTCGACCTTCTGCGCCTGCTGGAGCAGCACTACGTCATCAAGTCCTTCGATCTGACCACACAGAACGCCGGACAAACTTAGGAACGGAGCTCCGGGCGTATCGTTAGGCGGTTGAAGCAACCAGCCAACGGAAGGGCCGATCATGAAGGTTTCCGATGCTATGACACGAGACGTTCAGCTATGCACCCCCGACAACACGCTCCGCGATGCTGCGGAAGCGATGGGAGCGCTCGCCGTCGGCCTGCTGCCTGTTACCGATAACGACCGTCTCATTGGAATGATCTCGGATCGTGACATCGCGGTGCGCGGCGTCGGGATGGGACGCGGCCCGGACACGCGAGTCGGCGACATCATGACCGCCGACGTGAAGTACTGCTTCGAGGACGAGGACATCGAGCAGATCGCGCAAAATATGGGCGCTATACAGGTGCGCCGCCTCCCCGTCCTCAGCCGCGACAAGCGGCTCGTCGGTATCATCGCGCTCGGCGACATCGCGCAGGCCAAAGGGAACAACGGCGCAGGCATGGCGCTGAGCCAAATCTCGCGACCGACCGCACAGCATGCGCAGCTCTAGGTATTCGGGACGAAGAACGATCTCGTGCTCCGCGAAGCTCGGCCTCGCGGGGCACGAACATATGGATTGGCAGCAGTGGCTGACTATGTGCCTTGGATGTTGATTGCCGGCGGGATCGTGGCATTGGTCGTCACGTTGCTGCTTTGGCGTGCCAACTATGTCAGCTCCGATTAGATTAGAGACTAGAAGATGCACCACCCCGCCCGCCCTGTCGGGCGCGGGTCAGCCGCTCTTCTCGGCACTATCGATGCTTTCACGGTGAATCTCGCGCTCGTTGTCGTCGGTCACCGAGACGAAATAACCTCCACCGAGAAATTCCTTTCGCTCCTCGGCAAGGTCGATGGCGAGGCGTTTTGCCACCGCGAGGGCCTGATCGCGGTCGGCGACTGGTTGGCCCGTCGAGCCGACCACGCCGTCGTCACTTACGATATGAAAGTGAAATGGTGACATCTCTTCTCTTCATTCCCCACCTTCAGTATTCCTGCATTCAGTGCGTGTTCGATTCATGCCATTTTTCCAGATCGGGCGCGTGCGCTCCGGAACGCTGCTCCTTTTCCGGGTTGCCCCTCCAGGGCGTGTCGGTTTGCGCATGAGATCCCCAATCGCTGAGGCGGCCGGGATCATGCGTCATCGGCTTTGAAGGCTCTCGGTTCATTTGCGATCTCCTCGAGAACAGAAGCGCGAAATCCCAATCTGTTCCCGACAAGGATGTATTAGGGACCGCCCGCGACCGCGCCTGCGATCACCATCACAAGCGCGTCCAGATCGATCGCGCCCGCCACGGAGAGCTCCTGCGCGTTCTGCACGCGGAGAACGTCCGGCCGATCCGCCGCCTGACGCATCAACTCACCGACGATGGCTTCCTTTAGTTTCTCCTCAAGCATCCGGCTCTCCTACGTCTAGGCCTCGTCCCGGCCATGGACTTGCGCCGGCGGCGAGGTGGCCTCGATCGCGGTGAAGGGTTCCAGGATGCGATAGCTATGCTCAGATTTGGCGGGCACCAGCCAGGAATCTCCCTTCTGCAGCCGAATTGTCTGTCCCTCGAGAGTAAGCTCGGCTCGACCCGCAATGACGTATCCGACGGTTTCGTAATCCCGCTGCTCGGGATCACTCTGCTGCGGTTGCTCGTTGTCCCAGAGCCGCATCGCGACACGCTTGCCGGATACGAGATAGGTCTGTCCCATCGCTCCCTTGGGAGCCGTCCCTTGAGCGACTTTCTTGATGGTACTGTCGTGCATGATGTTCTCCATATCGATAGTCCGGAGCCCAGTGGTTAGCCGGCCATCTTCCGGCAGACCTCCGCACAGGCTTTGCACATTGCGACACACTCATCCATGCCGCCAATCCGTTCGCAATCCGCAGCGCACTCGGCGCAGATTTCCGCGCATTCACGGCACGTGTGCTTGTGGTGTGGCGTGTTGATCAGCATGAAGTGCGCCGCGGTCCGGCACATCTCGGCGCACGCCATCATCAGGCGGAAATGCACGGGTTCGATATGTTTGCCGCCGGTGACGAGGCAATGGTTCATTGCCGTGCCAAGACAAGTCTTGTAACAGGCAAGGCAGCTTTCGATGCAGCGGTTCATCTCGTCCGAGAATGACATAGCGATCCCTCAGGCCGCGCTGCGTTGGGTATGACGTCCTTCCTTGATCTCCTCGATGATCTTGGCGCTGAAGGCTTCGAGATCACCGGGATTTCGCGAGGTGACCACGCCTTGATCGACGACGACCTCGGCGTCCTGCCACTTCGCGCCGGCATTCTCCATGTCGGTCTTGATCGACCTGTACGAGGTCACCTTGCGGCCCTTGGCGATGCCGGTCTCGATCAACAGCCATGGTCCGTGACAGACCGCCGCGACGATTTTCTTGGCGTCGAAGATATCCTTGATGAACTTCAAGGCTTTGGCCTCGACGCGCAGCAGGTCCGGATTGATCTGTCCGCCGGGGAGGACCACCGCGTCGTAATCAGTGGCCGCGGCTTGATCCAGCGTCTTGTCCACCTTGACCGGACGGCCCCAATCCTTCTTGTCCCATCCCTTGATCTCGCCCGAAGCGAGCGAGACGACCTCGACCGCCGCGCCAGCCTTCTTCAGGCGGTCGCGTGGCACTTCAAGCTCCGACTGTTCGAAGCCATGCGTCGCGAGGATCGCGATCTTTTTGCTATTCAGGTCCATGAGCTACTCCGTTGGCGCTTGCTTGATGGTTCCGGATCGGCGGCCCGTGGGTTGAACCGACAGCGCCTGCCGAAGATCCGGCGCGACGTACGCCACGGCTATTTGGCTTGTCCTGCCGCGGCGGGCTTCCACCCTGCTAAAATCTGTGGCGCCGGCGACGCGTGATCGGACGCGCGCGTATTTGGGTCGATGAGCCGATCGCGCTGATCCGGACCATTGGGCTTAAGCCCGCGCCATTTGCTTGGTTCCTATCGGCCGCGGAGTCCTGCTCTCATCGGCCTAGCCGAAGCGTAATGCGCGTGGCCCGGAGCGACATCAACGCCTCGCGCGGACGAAGCCGCGTCATCCGCCCACCAGCCGCGGGTAGAACAAGGTTTCTTCCGCCGTCGGATCCAGTGATCGCGCCAGCACCGTGTTCCCGCTCGGTCTCCGCGTCGCCGCCGTGTAGCCATCCGAGATCAACTGCTTGAACCGGGCCTCTGCCCCGGCCAATTGCTCGCGGTCCCCAGCATCGAAGTGGTGACGGGTGTCGCCGCTGTGATCCATGACTAAAAGCGTAGCCATCGCGGTCTCCTTCTGCTGCCGTGACAATCGCAACCTGAACCCAAGGTTCCTGCTCGTGCGTAACCTCGGAGCTCCCGCGACGAGCCGTTACGAAGTATCCCGGCGCGCCTGCCGCGCAAGCACGCTCGAGCACAACGTGCATCAGCTCTGCCGGACCGATCGAGCGTCCGGCCGGCCGGGCCCTTCTGCTCTTACACGCACCGGAATCGATTTCGCGGCGGGTGTCTTTGCCTTCTTCTCGTGATGCCAGAGCGGCAGCAGCGGGTTGCACTCAGGATAATAGCCGGCCGCACATCCTTCCGGGATATTGTAGGCGACCACCCGCAGTCCCTGGACCTCCCGCGTTACGCCGTCGTCGACCGCTGTCGACAGCGTCACCATGCTCCCCTCGGCCAGCGCGAGCCGATTGATGTCGTTGCGGTGCATCAATACGACGCGACGCGACCCATAGATGCCACGAAAGCGATCGTCGTAGCTGTAAATCGTGGTGTTGAACTGACCGTTGCTGCGCAGTGTGATGAGTTGCACCACATCTTGATCGCGCGCTTCCGCGCCAGGATCGCTCGCCAGCGAGGACGGCACGATGAAGTTCGCTTTGCCGGTGGCCGTCTTCCACTGCCGATGACGCGCGCCGAGCGGACGGTGAAAGCCGCCCGGTTGCCAAAGCCGAGCATTGAAATCGTGAAAGATGTCAGGATACGTCGCCGCAATCGCATCGCGTATCCGGCTATAGTCCGCAACCCAATCGTCCCAGGGAATGGTCGAGCGACCCGGCGCCGCGGCCTTGGCCAATTCCGCGATGATCTTCGGTTCGGACAACAGGTGTGCGCTGGCGGCCGGCACTTGCCCCCGCGATCCGTGCATGCAACCGGTGGAATCCTCCATGGACACCGCCTGTCGCCCGCTCGCTTGCTCATCGAACTCGATGCGTCCGAGACATGGCAAGATGTAAGAGACCTCGCCGTGGACCAGCGCGGAGCGATTGAGCTTGGTCAGGATGTTGACGGTCAAACGCAGCTTGCGCCACGCCGGCTCGACCAGGCGGTGCTCCGGAACAGAGCGCACGAGGTTGCCGCCAAGCAAAATCATTGCGCGCACCGAGCCATCAATGATTTTCGCGCAAGCTTCGACCGTGGTCAGGCCTTTGCCTTTGGGCACGTCGATTCCGAACAGCTCCTTGATCCTGTCTGCCGGCACCATCTCCGGCTTTTCCGTGATGCCGACCGTCCGCTGCCCCTGCACGTTGGAGTGGCCGCGCACCGGGCAGATGCCGGCGCCGGGCCTGCCGATATTGCCCCGCATCAGCGCTAGATCGACCACGGTCTGCACGGTTTCGACGCCTCGCTCGTGCTGCGTCAAGCCCATGCCGTAGATAAACATCGCGGATTTCGCCTGCGCGTAGACCGCAGCGGCAACCTCCAGCGCATCCCGACTTAATCCCGATCGCTGCTCGATCTCGGACCATTCGCAGCGATTGACCGCCGAGGTAAAATCGTCCCAGCCGTGCGTATGCTCGCGGACAAACGCCCAATCGATCACGTGAGCGCCTCGATCAGCCCGCGCCTCGCGCGCGAGCAGTGCCTTCGCGATTCCCATGATCGCCGCGGTATCGCCGCCGCTCTTGACCTGATGATACTGCGAACTGATGCGGGTCGGCATATCCGCCAGCATCTCGCCGGGTGCCTGCGGATTGACGAACTGCTCGAGCCCGCGCTCCCGCAGCGGATTGAACGTGACGATCGGCACACCGCGGCGCGCCGCTTCCTGCAGTTGGTGCAACATGCGCGGGCTGGACGTGCCGACATTCTGTCCAAAGAAGAAGATGCAGTCGGTCTTCTCGAAGTCGTCAAGCGTACAAGTCCCGACCGGCACGCCGATGCTTTCAGGCAGCGCGACCGAGCTCGTCTCGTGACACATGTTGGAGCTGTCGGGAAGATTGTTGGTGCCGTAGGCGCGCGCGAGGAGACCGTACATGAACGCAGCTTCCAGCGAAGCCCGGCCGGAGGTGTAGAACACGGCACGATCCGGCTCCGGCTGAAGCGCCTGCAACTCCCGTCCGATTTCCGAAAACGCCTCTTCCCAACTTACCGGAACATATTTGTCGATCGTGGCGTCCCAGCGCATGGGATGGGTCAACCGGCCAGCGGCTTCGAGCTCGTGATCGTCCCAGCTTTCAAGCTCGGTGACCGTTCTTTCAGCGAAGAACTCGGGCGTGACGCGCTTATGCGTGATCTCCCACGTCGTCGCCTTGGCGCCGTTTTCGCAGAACTCGAAGACACGAGGATCGGCAGGCTTTGCCCAGGCGCAGCTCACGCACATGAACCCGCCGGTCTTGTTCTGGCTGAGCAGCACGCGGCTGCCCCTCAACGGCACATGCTCACGGGTGAGGCTCTTCGCCAGCGATCGCACCGATCCCCACCCTCCCGACGGCCCCTCATAGGGCTCGACTTGAAGGATGCTACTCAGTTTCCGCCTGATCGCCATCGTCGTTCCTCGTCGAATGCAAGATAAAATGAGGGCGCTGTATCGGCTTGACGCGCTACGCGGCGCATCAGTCATGCTGCGGGCCGTGCGTTGACGGCCTAAGCCGACGGGTCCCGCGATTCCCGCGCCGGCGGCCCTGATGATGAGGGGTCGCGGATCAAGCAACGGCCTCAGAGGCGTCGTGGGGATCGCGACGGTCGTCAACCGCCGCTGGACCCGTTCGTTCCTATTCGACGGTGGAGCCGGACAAGCCGAACGGCATGTCGCTGGGTTCCGCCGGCAGAACCTCGTGTGCGCGCGAGTGCCTGACCGCCGGCTGGCAAATTACGCGTGCGGGCGTTGAAAGCTACAGTGACTCGACCAGCACCGTTTTGATATTGCAGAATTCGCGGATTCCAAATGCGGACAACTCCCGCCCGTAGCCGCTATTCTTGACGCCGCCGAACGCCAGCCGCGGGTCTGAACGGACGTTATCGTTCACAAAGGCGGCGCCGGCATCGAGCTCCTCCGCCGCGATACGCTCTCCTCGACCGGTATCACCGGTTATCACAGCCGATCCAAGGCCAAAACGACTGTCATTGACCATGTTGATCGCATCCGCCTCGTCCTTGGCGGAAATGACGGCGGCGACCGGTCCGAACACCTCTTCATCATGCGCGGGCTGCCCCGGTCGCACATTTGAGAGAACCGTGGCCGGATACCACGCACCCGGTTGCTTCGGCACCTCGCCGCCGAGAAGAATCTTGGCGCCGTGCTTCACGCTCTGACTGACCTGACTCGCGATCTGATCGCGCGAGCGCACGCTTTCCATCGGTCCCAGTTTGGTCTTCGGATCGTTCGGGTCTCCCATGACATAGGAACGCATCTCTTCGACAAATGCGCGCTCGAACGCTTCCCGTATGCGCTCAACGACGACAAACCGCTTGGCTGCAATGCAGCTCTGGCCGCTATTGACCATCCGTCCGCGCGCGCAGATCTTCGCGGCGGCAACCGGATCCGCATCCTCCAGGACGATGTAACCATCTGATCCGCCGAGTTCGAATACTCCCTTCTTCATGACGGCGCCCGCAGCCGCGGCGACAGACTTGCCGGCTGCGACGCTGCCGGTCAGCGTGACAGCGGCGATATGCGGGTCCTCGATTAAGGGCTTGAGGTCCTTCGATGACAGCAGCACTGTTCTGAAGATGTTGCTCGGAAATCCGGCTTCTCGAAAGATCTCCTCAAGCGCAAGCGCACAGCCCGGCACATTGGAAGCGTGTTTGAGAACACCGGCATTGCCGGCCATCAAGTGCGGAGCCGCGAATCGTATCACCTGCCAGAAGGGAAAATTCCACGGCATCACTGCAAGGATGACGCCGAGCGGATTGAACGTCACGAAAGCGCGCGGCGGAGGCTTGGGCCCGGTATGGTTAGCGCTCATATCCTGCGGGATCGGCCGCAAGAATTCTTCGGCATGCTCCGCAAAGAATTCGCAACACAAGGCGCACTTCTCGAGTTCAGCCAAACCGTCGGTAACGGTCTTGCCCATCTCGTCCGTCATCATTCTGGCATAGCGTTCGCGATTCCTGCGAATGACCTGCGCCGCACGTTTCATCGCCTCCGAGCGCACGCCGATGGCAGCTCGCCGCCAATCGAATTGCGCCCGATGCACCTCGGCCGCAATCGACATCGCTTGGTCAACGGTGTGCCCTTGATAGGCGCGGCCATGTTTGCCGGTTGCCGGATTGATGGTCTGGAATGAATGAGCCGCGGCTGCTTCCAGCGTCTTTGTCTTGGCCATGTCACGCTCCTATGTCTTTGCCTTGCCCACCGACTTCATGCTCACTCTCTCCTGACTTGCCGCGCGGGCTTGTCGGTCCGCATGCCCAGAAACACGGAGTGACGCATCTCGCCCTCGTCGGTCCATTCGGTGAACTTGACCTGGCATACGAGCCGCGGCCTGATCCAGGTTGTCCGGTCCTCGTGCGGAATGTCCGTAAACGGCTTCTTGTCTGTCCTCAACTTCATCATGCGTGCATGCAGCGTCGCGAGCATCTCTCTGGAGAACCCCCCACCGCTGTGGCCGACGTAGACAAGCTTGCCCCGATCGTACACGCCGAGCACCAGCGAGCCAAAATGTTCGCGGCTCCCGCGCGGTTCGGTGAATCCGACAATGATGGCTTCCTGTTCATGACCGGCCTTGATCTTGAGCCATTCGTTCGTGCGCTTGCCTGAGTGATAAAGACTTGCGGCGCGCTTCGCGATAATCCCTTCCTCGCCCGCACGTCGCGCCGTGTTGAACGCCGCCTTGCCGCTCCTTCTCCTGTGCCCGCTAAAGCGAACCAGTGAGTGCCGCCCAAGAATGCTGTGCAAACGGTCCTTGCGCTCAAGCAATGACTTCTGACGCAGGTCCCGGCCATCCAGGAAAAGCAGATCGAACACGTAATAGCGGAGACGGGCCTTGCCTTTCAGAGCGTTCTGCAGCAACTGGAACCGCGATCGCCCCTCCGCGTCGAGCGCCACCAGTTCGCCGTCAATCACCGCTTTGCGCTTGATGACGTCGAGCGCTTCGGCAATTGCGGCATAACGCCTGGTTACGTCGGTGCCGCTGCGCGAGTAGAGCGAGCCGGCGCCCCCTCCGGTTTTTGCGACGAGCCGAAAGCCATCCCACTTCGTCTCGAAGACCCATTCCTTGTCATCGAATGGCGCGTCGATGAGAGTCGCAAGCATTGGCTTAAGATCACTTTTTCGCATGCGTCTTGATCAGCAGCCATTGCTTCGGGCGTTTCAATCGCACCAGCGAATACACGCCTCGAAGCTTGCCTCCTTTGAGAACGAAACTTGCGCGGCCCCGCTGCAGTCCTGCTCGCATGGCCCGCTCACTCTCCGCTGCGCTGGTCGTGCCTTCGGCTGCGTAAGTGCCGTCGTCCCATTTTTTCACGAGCCCGGCGCCATACTCGCCTTCCGGTATTCGCCCCTCGAAGTCCTTGTATGCATACGGATGGTCTTCAACCTGCACCGCGAGGCGCTTGTCCGCCGGTCTTCGCGGCGGTCCCTTGGGCACCGCCCAGCTCTTGAGGACGCGATCCAGTTCGAGGCGAAAGTCGTGGTGCAGATGCGACGCTCGATGCTTCTGGACGACGAAAATCAACTCCTTGCTTCGCCTATGCGCACGCGCGCGCGGCTCCGGCGTCGTCCGAAAATTGCGCTTCCTGCGATAGGCGGTCAGCGACATCCGCAATCCCGATCTCTCCTTGGCGGGACCAGCACATCGAGCAAAACTCGCGTCGCTGAGCGCCGGTTCCAACGCACAATTGCCGACCGGGGCGCACGTCGCTTTTTGGAAATCCGCGGCGCGGCCGCAGTTGATTCGGGTGGAACATCGCCTTGCAGTCTAGATGCAGGAACCGATGGCCAGGACCAGCGTCGCCAACACACATCTCGATCATCGTCGTGTCGCGCCTGAAGGCCGCTTCCGGCGACCGCGGCTATACGTGGTTGGCGAAGCACCCGGTGCGGAGGAGGCCGCGCAGGGCAGGCCCTTTGTCGGTCCGGCCGGCAGGGCATTGCGCGAGATGTTGGACGAGGCCGGGATCGACCCCAAACAGGTACGCCTTGCGAACGCCATCCCATTCCGGCCAATCGCGTATTCCAAAGACCGGAAGCCACGCAATCGCAGCCCAACCATCCCGGAGGTCGATCACTATGGCAAGGCCGTTCTGAACGACATCCGACGTTCCAAGCCCAGCGTGATCGTTGCGCTTGGCAGCACGGCGTCCCGCTTGTTTGGCGAGTCGCAGTCGATCAGCGTGACGCGACGAACGAAGCGCCATTTTAACGGTCACGTGCTCCGCATCACGTTCCACCCGGCCTATGTCCGCCGCTTCGGTGGACGCAATAGCGATGTCTGGCATCGGGCGGTCGCCGATCTACGTCGGGCTTGGCAAGATTCCGCGGCTCATTTGGATCCAAGTCGCGCTTGAAGATCTCGACGGTCATGCCGCTGACCCCTCAATCGGGCAGATTCTGGATTCGACCCCAGGTGCTCTTGGTGCCCCAGATGCCCGAGCGCAGCGCTTCGAGCTGCACGATCTGACTGTGATCAACGAACAGATTGACCTCGTTTCCGTAGTTCTTGACGTACCATTCGAAGACCGGCGGATCGGCGCCTTCAAACATCACCTTTTCAAGCCCAAGCTGATTGATGATGCGGGCGACCACATCGGTGCGCCAGGTATCGACGTTTTCTGTGATGCCTTCGCTTTCGATCATGATGATGTCGGCCCCGGCATCGAGCGCGCGCTCGGCCTGCGCGATCAGCCAGCCGACATCCTTGGTACCCTCGGCTGCGAGCTCCTCGGTCGACGTGCTACCGCCGGCGCCGAACTGAATGCCGAGCTCTGGCTTCGCCTTCAGCCCGGCTTTTTTAACCTTCTGTACCAGCCGCAACAGACCATCTGTCGGAAGGCTGATAAAGCCCGTGGAAATCTCGATGACGTCAAAGCCGAGCGCCTTGGCTTCGGCGATATAGCGATCGATCGCCTCGACGCCGAAACGCACGACGTTTTCGATCCAGCCCCCCGTCGAGACGTAGACGTCATGATCGTGTGCCAGCCGGTTGATTGACCTGACCGCGTCGGGTGGCATGAGCGCAAACGAGCCGCCTGCATATTTGAGGCCGTCGACCGCGGTGCCGACCGTTTCCAGGATATCGGCCAGATGGCGGGGACCATAGGCGCTGTAATAAGGACCCCGGATTTCGGTGATTCCGATCCGGCGCGGCTTGGCCGAACGCGCCGCCCGGGGAATGAAGGAAAACGCGGTTTCTGCCATGGCTTCGTCCTCCTCAGGAATGTGTTCGCGCCTCTATGGCGGAACTGAGATGTCGCCGAGCAACGACGTGAGGGCGGCGACCGGACGCTTCTCCAGCGTCGCGATCACCTCAGCAAGCGCGTCGCGTTGGGAAGCCGTTGTGAAGGCTGACGTGATGCGATCGAACTTGTGGCGTGCCATCGCCCAATCGAACGGCTTGGTATGAAAGCCGCGATAATCGTCGCGCTGGGCGCGAAACACCGTTTCGTCCTTTTGTTCGACTTCGAGATCGGCAGGGAGCCGCTTCGGGAACTGCGCCGAGAGGCGAGAATCCGGCGTCACGGTTACCTTCCGCAGCAACGTCTGGACATCCTCGGCGGCGATTCGTTCGGGTGTGTATTGCTGCGGCTGCACCTCACCGTCAATCAACGCGACTGCCAGCATGTAGGGCAGACTGTGATCGGCCTCTTCCTTGGTTCGCACCGTTCGCTTGTCACCCTCCTCCCCGCCGCCGATGATTCGATGGGCTACTGCGAATGTCTTGAGCCGTATTGCGGAAACAGCCGCCGCGTCGAAACCCGGGTGCGCCCGAATGTCGAGCGCGGCATCGAGCGCAGATTGGGCGTGAATCTCGGCATTGTGCCGCTTCACGATCGTATGGCGGACGCCTTCGAGATCCTCTTGTCGCCAGTCGATTTCGAATGGGCCGCTGATCACCTCTTTGAACCCCTTGGTGCCCTCGAACACAGCTTCGGGCCCGGTGATCCCGCGGCTCGCGAGCAATGCGGCGTGTGTCGCCGACATCGCCGTATTCGGATAGGCAAGTCCCTTCCAGTGAGACAGCGCACCCGTGCGAGTGACGCGCAGTGCATTATTGGCAGTGCCGCTGATCGCGAGCGCATGCGCGATCTGTGCTGACGGCAATGCAAGTGCCTTGGCCGCCCCCGCAGCGGCCGCGTATGCTCCTTGTGTCGTATGATCAAAGCCCTTGTCGCGGACCGGGGCGACATCGCTTAGCCGGATGTGGACCTGGTAGGCGACGGCGAGCGCAGCGAGCAGATCGGCTCCATTCACCCCTCGCATCTCAGCCGTGGCCAGTACTGCGCTGAGATTATCGGATGGATGGCAGGTTTCGCCGGGAGCGATGTAGCTGTCCATGAAATCAAGGTAACGGCCGAGAGCCCCGTTGTAGAATGCGGCGCGATCCGGCGCGGTGCGGCCGCCACCGATGAGCGTGGAGCACGGACGACCGCCCAGATCGGCGACGAGGCTGCGTATCACAGCGACGGGCAGCGAACTCAGTGCCCCAATGGCCACCCCGATCGTGTCGAGCACGCGAATCTTGAGCTGCTCCAGCGCCTGCTCGCCCAGGTCCTCCAGACGAACACGTTCCACAAATCTGGCAAGTTCCTGGACCTCGGTCACGACCGCGGGCTCCTTGTCTCGATCTGCTGCCGGATCAGAGGGAAACAGCTTGGCGGCGAAATGGGGGTTGGTCACACCGTCGATCGAAGCGATCGCATCATCGGCAGCGAAGTGTGTCCCTTGGGCCACCTCGCCTGGGACGCAGGATCAACGTAACAGCATGAAAACAGTTGCAATACGGGAGCCGGGAGCGCCAACCGAGTGCGCTCTGCTGATTTCCGCTCTCCACGCTCATCCAAAGAGATAGCTGCGGAGCACGATCGACATTCAGTGAGAGCAAGCTGCAGCGCGGCCGCCTGATGATCGGCAGATAATAAATACCAGCCATACTACGGACCCAAGCAACCGCACGGAACTGGAACGAGCAGGCATCGTTGGCGAGCAACGGCGTTGGGCCACTTTATCAATCAATCGATCGTGGTTGCGGTCATGACGAAGTACCTCGAAACATCGCATCTCAACATCGCCTACGAAGAGACTGGTGGACCGCACGGTTCTCCCATCGTGCTCGTTCATGGCTGGCCGGACGACGTGCGATGCTGGAACCATGTCACGCCCGAGCTCGCCGCAACCGGCTTCCGAGTCCTTGCGCCTTACCTGCGTGGCTGTAAGCCGACGACCTTCCGTTCAGCGGAGACACTGAGAAGCGGAGCAATTGCCGCGCTGGGACAGGATTTGGCCGACTTCATCGCGGCTCTCGATCTCCGCGATGTTCTCGTCGTCGGGTACGATTGGGGCGCACGAGCCGGTTACGTCGTCGGAGCCTTGTTTTCCGAACGCGTTCGAGGACTTCTTGCCATGTCGGCCGGTTACGCCACGGCAAAGCCGATCCGCGAATTATCCTACGACCTGGCGAAAGCCTATTGGTACGAATGGCTTGTAGCGACCAAGCAGGGCCGAGAGGCGATGGACAAGGATCGTCGCCGCCTATGCCGCTATCTCTGGGAGACATGGTCGCCCGGTTGGCGGTTCACTGATGCGGAATTTTCCGCGACCGCTGCATCCTGGGAGAACGACGACTGGGCTCCAATCAGCATTCATGCCTATCTGCAGCGCTGGGGTGAAGCTCAAGGCGCGCCAGAACACGAAGCGATCGAGCAGAGACTGCGCGAAATCCCTCCCGTCCAGGTGCCCACCGTGATGCTGCACGGCGAGAACGACGCTGACAATTTTCCAGAGACGTCCGAGGGCAAAGAGCGCTTCTTTGTTGCCGGCTATGAAAGGCGTCTTCTGCCCGGCGTGGGACACTTCATTCCTCGCGAAGCGCCGAGCGAAGTGTTGGCCGCAATTCGACAACTCGCGCAGGCCCACCCGCCGCAGAATATTCAGCGGCGCTGACGAGATATCGTTGCGGGGAAGTGGTTATCCTTCGCGAGGAACTTCGCCCGTGCCTCCCTCGTTCTTCATCGGCGCCAGTTGTGGTGTTGCAGGGATACGAACATGGCTATCGACTTCAATCACACGATTTTGTCAGCTCGCGACAGCAAGGCGTCGGCCGATTTCCTGGCTGAGATGCTAGGACTGCCGGAGCCGCGGCGCTGGGGACCGTTTTACATGGTCAAGACCGACAACGATGCCAATCTCGACTATATGGACAGCAAGGGAGAGCTCTCCCGCCAGCACTACGCCTTCCTGGTTGGCGATATCGAGTTCGACGCGATCTTGGATCGGATTCGCAAGCGGAAACTGACCTACTGGGCTGATCCCGCGCAGCGACATCCAGGCGAGATCAACGATCACGATGGCGGGCGCGGCCTCTACTTCGAAGACCTGAACGGGCATCTGCTCGAAATCATCACACGCCCATATGGCAGCGGTGGCTGGAATCCGTAGGCGCGAGCCGAGCCGCGGGCGGTGAGAGTGATCTCGCAACTCTCTGCTACGGCACGGGATCCTGAACGATCCGATCACCTTCCAAGCGATCGAGTGCGCCTTCATACAGCGACACGGGCGGATGCGCGCCGGGATCGGTTATGACGTCGAGCAAGCTGAGCGTCGACGCCTTGGCCGCTTCGGCCAGGGCCGCGTCGAGATCACGAGACTCCATGACGCGACGGCCTTGGGCGCCGACCGCGCGTGCGATGAGAGCGTGGTCCACCTGCCGCAAATGACCAGATGAGGTATAGCGGCCGAATTTCACCTTCTTGGCATCCTTTTGATAGCCGAGCACGCCGTTGTTGAGGACGACGACGGTCACTGGAATATCGCTGCGTACAGCGGTCTCCATTTCTGCCCAGGCATGACCAAAGCCGCCGTCACCGACGACAGCGATGACTTCTCCTGCCGGCCGCGCGAGCTTCGCGCCAAGCGCCAGCGGCAGTCCCCAGCCCAATCCCGCCAGACCGCGGGGAGAGATGATCCGCGTTCTCGGATGTGATGTGCGGAGCTGGCCTACGATCCAGTTCGAAGCATAGCTTGCGTCGGACACAACGACAGTGTCCGGGCCGAGGCGACGCTGGATGGCAGCGAGAGTCCGCTCCGGCCGAATCGGTGAAGCATCGGTCAGCCAAGGCGCACGATCGCGTTCGAAAGCTTCCCATGCCCCGGCGATGAAGTGCTCAAGCTCGGCCCGGTTGCGGGAAGAGTTCAGCGCTCTGCCCGAAAGCGCAGCGGTCAAGGCGTTCAGTGTCTCCCGCGCGTCGCCCAATAATCGCACGGATTGATAGTTGCGGCCGATTTCCTCCGGCGAAATGTCGATATGCAGGACCTGGGCATTCCTGGGGATCATCCGCCAACCATCCGTACCATCTTCGTTGGTCCGGGTGCCTATCAGCAGGACCACATCAGCATTGGTGACAAGCGACCGGGTGTGCCTGCCGAGCGATCCGGGACCGGTCAGCGAGGCGATCGGTCCGGCGGCGAGCGGGTGGGTTTCGGCGAGAGCGCCCTTGCCCATATTGGTGGTCGTGACGGGGATGCCGGCGGTTTCCGCAAAATGCAGCAGGGCGGCGCCTGCGTCGGAGCCATGAACGCCGCCACCGGCAATCACGACGGCTGCCGAGGCATTGGCGATCAAATCGGCGGCGGCGCGGATCGCAGCGTCCGACGGGCGCGGCCGATCAATCGGCCAGGAGGAAAGTCGCGCCGTCCGGTGCGCGGACTTGTCCGCTTGTGCCTTGTGCAGGTCCGAAGGAATCATCAGGACCGCGGGACCGGGCTTGCCGCTCGCAGCGGCGATGAATGCCTGATCGAGATGATCTTCAATTCCATCGACGCTCTCCAGCAGACGAGACCACTTGGTGACGGGCTGGAACAACGCTTTGTGGTCGTATTCCTGGAATGCGTTCTTGCCAATATGTTCGCGTGATATCTCCTGCATGAGTGCCACGATCGGAATTCCGGCCTTCATCGCTTCCGCAAACGGGGCCACCGCAAGCGCGGCGGCGGGGCCGTTCTGGCAGATCAGAACCGGCACGCGGTTCGACACGCGCGCAAAACCATCAGCGATTGCGCCGCCCGCATTCTCTTCGCGGTAGGTGATCTGGCGAATGCCGCGATCCTCGCAGGCAAGGACGAGTGCAGACGGAACACTCTGGCCCAGAATGAAATCGATGCCGTGGCGGACAAGACTGTCCGCGATGACGTCGACGACGGTTTGTGATGGTTTGCTCATGCCGCGGCTCCAGCACGCTGTCTGCCGTCAAGCAAACCGGCCCCGACGCGAGACGTTCCTGTGCTGATCAGGCCGATGTCGGAATCCTGGGCGGCGCTTGGGTCACGGCCAGCCTTTGCCAGAAGTCGAGCACGGCCGCGACGATCGCCTCGGGCGCGTCCTCCTGCACGAGGTGCTTGGCGTCGGGGACTACGGTGAACGACGCGCCTGGAATACGCCGGGCGAGTTCCTCGCCGTCCTTTAGTGGAATGAATTCGTCCTCGGCGCCCCACAGGATGGTGACAGGACACCGGATTTCGCCGTACCTGTCTTCCACTTCCTCTGAGTACTTGTCGTCCATCTGCGCGATCTGGCGCCAGAACGCCTTCTGTCCTCCTTGGCTCAGCCACGGTTCGAGATAAGGCAGCATCTCCTCCTCGCGCAGCCTGTATTTCACGGTGGCGCCGATGTAGGCGCGAAGGATTGCCTCATGAATGTAGGCGGGCAGACCGGAGAACGCATGCTGGTGCGCCTTCGCCGCCTGGACAAGCGCCGAGCCCTGCGGGCTGATGGCGACGGGATCAATCAACACGAGACTGCGATAGTCAACTCCATCCAAGAGGTGCGCGCGCAGCGCGGCCGAGCCGCCGAAGTCGTGGGCGATGACGTCGGGCCGGTTGATCCTCCAGTGATGCACGAGGGCAGTCAACAACCGGTTTTGGGCGCTGTGCAGGACATCCGCTTCGGGCTTGGCCGATTGACCGTAACCGAGAAGGTCGTAGCAGAAGACGCGCCGATGCCGCGCGAGCCACGGCGCAATCCGCCGCCATACGCGCGACGAGAAGGGCGAGCCGTGCATGACGACGGCCGGCGACCCCTCGCCGATCATGCCCCAGGCGATCGCCTGTCCCTCGAACAAAAATCGCTCCGGCAAGGTCCATTGAATCATCGTCTGTCCTCGATCAGGTGTAACTGCGGCCCTACGAGTTTTGCGTTCCGCTTCATCGCCTCTTTGATTTTCACGAACACCTTCTACGCGTGCCATTGGCCGCGCGTTCCTACGATGGCTTCGATTCTGCATCTCATGCGAATACCAATTCAACGGACCCGGTGTGTTCCCGAGCGGGAGCGGTTCGCGAGTGTTCAGGACCAATCCAGGAAGGTCCACGCTTGGCCGCTAACGCCGCTCCTGATTTGCGACGGTGTTGCTGCGCAGCGACCGCAAAGGTGAAGCTTTCGGAACCAAACCGGAAACGCCCCGTTTTGACGGCATGAGACGGGAGCTTGTTGACGCCGAGCCAAGACACTGTGGGCTCATCCAATCGGAGAGCGGATTTCAAGCACGCGTAGGAAGGACGTGTCCAATGAGCAGCAAACGCGAAGAACTAACGTTCCTCTCCTGCGGTGATACATGCGCTGCGTGGTTGTACCCGCCCATTGCGGATGAAGGTGCGAGACCTGTCATCGTTATGGCCCACGGATTGACCGGCACACGCCGAGACCGCCTGGGCGCGTTCGCCGCGCGGTTTTCGGCAGCCGGTATTGCTGCGCTGGTTTTCGACTATCGAGGTTTTGGCGACAGCACCGGCGAGCCGGACCTATATGAACCCTCTCGTCAGTTGGACGATTGGCGCGCTGCGATCGCATTTGCTCGTTCTCTTCCCGGCATCGATGCTGAACGCGTCGCGACGCTTGGCTCCTCGTCGGGTGGAGGCCACGCACTTGCTGCGGCCGCGGCGGATCGCAAGGTGGCCGCGGCAATCAGTCAGGTTCCGATGCTCGACAGGGAGACCCAGTCCTACGACAGAGCTCAGAATGTGATTGAGGAGATGAAGGCAGCAGCAGCCGAAGGTCGCTATTTGCCTGCTGTTGGTCAGCCCCATGAGGCCGCGCTGATTTCCGCTCCGGGAGCCGAGGTCGGTTGGCGCCGCGTCGTTGCGATCGGCGACGAATCCCGATGGCGAAACCGCGTCTCGGCGGCGTGGCTGCTGGGCGAGCCATATCGGCCGATCCAACATGCCGCCTCGCTTCACTGTCCTTGGCTGGTTTGCATTGCTGCCGGCGATCAGGTTGCCAAGCCTGGACCTGCGATCGACGCGGCGCGCCGCGCTCCGAAAGGTGAACTCCGACTCTATCCAGGTATCGATCACTTCGACATCTATGACGGCCCAGCCCACGAGGCAGTCGTCGCCGACGAAGTCGAGTTTCTCAGCCGGCACCTTCTGGGCCGAAACCTCTGCGGAACAACCAAAGCAGGTTCGGAGCTGCCACGGACGTCATGAAGCAACGATTTGCGCGAGATAAGTCGGCGAAGGGGTCTTTCCGGAGGCCATGACAGTGGGTCATACGTGGTAGCGGGGGAGCGCTACCGCCTTTCCCCACACCAGCCGAGCCTCCGATATCTTATCCAGTCCTTCGCATGAGCCAGTTCTTGAGCTCCTGGCGGGTTCAGTTCTTACGCTCTTAGAGACACACGTAGAAAGACCACGAATCGAGGAATCGGGCCAAAGCGGCCGAACTCGCGGAGATTCGAAAGGCGGCGCATGTTTGGCACCAAGTGTCGTAGAGACGGCCGTAACTGCCGCGCGCAGAGTGCGCTTATTTACTGCCTCTGCAGGCTCGATCTGGGTGAGCCAAGTTTCCATCGACGGTAGCGAATTTTGGTCATTCCGATTGTGATACAAAACGTCGGTAAAAATATTGACAAACCCGACATTTTATATCATTCATACTCAATGCAATCAGCCTCTGAGACGCAGCAAGACCGCGCTCTAACTCTGCTGAAAAAGCGGGGCATGGTTCGGCTTTCTGAATTCAAGGAGGCGGGCGTTACGGCGGCAACCGTGTCACGAATGAAGGAGAAGGGGCTCGTCCTTCAACTCAGCAGGGGACTATATCAACTCCCAGATGCCTCGTTCGATACCCATCATGCGCTGGCTGAAGCCGCCAAGCTCGTCCCGAAAGGCGTTATCTGCCTCACCTCCGCGCTCGCCTTTCGAGGACTAACCGATACGATCCCATCGCGGGTTTGGATGGCCATAGGCGCAAAGGATCGGCGGCCGCGAACCCAAACCCCTCCCCTCCAATTTGTGCGTTTCGGAGAGAAGGTTCTGACCTCTGGCATTACAGAGCAAGAGATCGAAGGTGTGCGGGTACGCATCTACAATCCCGCCAAAACAGTAGTCGACCTGTTTCGCTATCGCCGGAGCGCCGGAAAGCGCTATCAAAAGAGTCCCGGCCTCAATCTCGCGCTCGAGGGTCTCAGAGAAGCACTGCGACAGCGCAAAGCAACCCCTGCCGAGATCGCCGGATACGCAAATGAAGCTGGTATCTGGAAGGTCGTTCAGCCGTATCTTCAGGCTATGACCGCCAATGCCTAAGAAGCCAAAACCTCCAATCAAGAACATGGGCGCGTCGGTTCGGGCGCGGTTGCTCAATCTCTCAAAGCAGCGTCGCCAGCCATTCGATCTGCTGCTCAACAATTACGTTCTCGAGCGACTTCTTTATCGGCTGAGTCAAACCAAGCATCACGACCGTTTCATTCTGAAAGGGGCGATGCTGCTTACGAAGTGGTTCGAAGATCCGCTACGCCCGACAAGAGATTTGGACTTTTTGGCCGTCGGCAATGACGATCAAGAAGAAATGGTGCGCATCTTCCAGGAGGTATGCGCGGTCTCCTTTAACGATGGAGTCGTTTTCGATTCCGACAGCGTGAAGGTCGATCGTATCCGCGAAGAAACCGAATATGGCGGGCTACGCATTACGGCCAATGGGGTAATCGATAACGCCAAAGTTCGGATCGTGATTGATATCGCCTTTGGCGATTCCGTTGAGCCGGGTCTTCAGGAGGTGGACTTACCGGTTCAGTTGGATTTTCCGGCGAAATCTGATGGTGGTTGATCGCTGACTGTTCGTAACGGCGATGATCCTGATGCCGCCGGCTTGCGCCATCGGCAACTGGGTTGCGAGACCAGCTACGTACAGTGGAGCCGATTTTGCGAGAGGTCTTGCATTGCCAGACTCACCTCCTTGTATGGAACGTGCTGGAGGTCGAGGCCCGCGCGCCTCAAAAAGCCCGGCACGAGATAGTCCAGGCTGCCTGGAGTTCCGCTCCAGTTGAATTGGCCGTTCTTTGAGCGCGCCTGCGTGACAAAATCAGACATCGAGTTCATTGCCAGCGAGGCAGGGACGCCAATTGCGACGTAGACTTCAGCTGCGGCCGAGATCGGCAGAAGATCGTTGGGATCATAAGGAAGGCTACCCTTGTGCGAGACCAAGTTGCTCGTGAGGGGCCCTCCGTTCGTATAGAGGAGGGTATGCCCATCGCTGGAATTGAGCACGGTAGAGACGACGATGATGCCGTCGGCCCCGGGACGATTCTCGACAATGACGGGCCTGCCCCATCGCTTAGCCAGCTTGTCGGCGAACGGACGCGCCGTTACATCGCCCCCGCTGCCGGCTGGGAATGGAGTGACGATCTTCACGACCTGGCTGGGCCAGGACTGGGCGTTACCGGGCAATGCGGTGAACGATAGAGCGATTGTTGTCAGGATTCCCAGAGCCAAGTTCGTGGTGCGCATGATGGCGTCTCCTCGTCCTCGCCGACACGGCGGCTTATCAAATTCGATGGACACTAGGAGACGGACACGCCTAAGGTCCTTGTTTCAGAGTCTGAAGAGTTCTGAAGAAGCATGACAACCAGTCCGAAACTAAACCGAGAAGCCGTTCGATTTGGAAGTTTTGCGCTGGACCTCATCGATCGGCAGCTGACCTGTTCGGGAGAGCCCGTCAAGCTCTCGAGCCGGGCACTCGATATCCTGTGCGAATTGGCTTTGGTTCCAGGCGAAGTGGTCAGCAAGGATCGCTTGATGGAAAAAGTCTGGCTCGGACGCGTGGTGGAAGAGAATGCGATCCAAGTGCACGTGTCCGCTTTGCGCAAGGCGCTTGAACGCGGAGGCGACGGTCACAGCTACGTCGTCACGGTCCCCGGAAGAGGCTATCGCCTGGTCGGCATCGATAGCAGCTCTGACGTGCCGGTGTATCCAGGCTCTGGAGGGATACCGGCGCGTGGTACCTCGGTTGCCGTCCTCCGGTTTGTCAACCTCAGTGGCGATTCCAGCCAGGATTACTTTGCGGACGGTATTGTGGAGGACATCATCACAGGGCTTTCGCGGATCACCGGGTTATCTGTGGTCGGCGCAACATCGAGCTTGCTGTTCGAGGCAGGCTCTGGCGACCTGGCGAGTATCGGGCGGAAGCTCGGGTGCCGCTATCTCGTTCAGGGAAGCGTGCGGAAGGCCGATAACCGCATACGGATCACGGCACGGTTGGTGGAATCTGAAACGGGCGTCGCTTTGTGGGCAGAACGCTATGATCGTCGTTTTGACGATATCTTTGAGGTCCAAGGTGCGATCGCCATGAGTCTGGTTGGTGCCCTCGAGCCGAACTTACGCAAAATCGAGATCAGTCGCGTTCGAAGAGAGCGCCCCAACAACCTTGATGCCTATGACCTGTTTTTGCGGGCGCTCTCCTCAATGCGCACAACCATGCAAACGGGAGCGGGTGAAGCCGATCCCGGGGCCGCATCTGGTCTATGGCTTCCTGACAAAATGCAGTCGTCGAGCCGATTCATGCCAAGGCGATGCCGGTGATCTGACGACCGATGAGGAGCGTGACGTGTGGATGCGCGCGCCATGGGATGATGCCAAAGCGCTGCAGCGGCCCCTGCCCGATGACATGTTCAAGGTCGTGCTGCGCGGCGCTGACAAGGAGGCAAGCTGGTGGGCTAGGACCGGCGTGTTTTCTCCTCGGCTTCTTTTGCGAGTTTTCTCCACTCCTCGGCGGCCTGCAGCCAGGCTTCTCTTGCGCTCGCACTCGTGGCCTCGGTCGCCTCATCTTCGCATTCGGCGGCTTTCCGGCGGTAACGTTCAAGGTCTGACGTAGCCATGCCCGGACCTGACTGGTGAAGCGCAAAGAGTGCCAGATTAGCGGGCTCGGTCTACCTCCGCGCGACCGTAGGACTACGATGTTGCCGATGACTTGAGTCAATTCCATGTTGGACCGCCCGATGAGGCACCCGTTCACCCCTTGGGAGGCCTGTCTCCGGTTTGCAGCGCCTGCGCCACTGAGCGGAAGCCCCGTAAACCTCGCTTCCGTCGCGGGGCACTATAAGCTTCGCTCGTTTAAGTGTCCGCTCTACAATCACATGCTGCACCCGTCGCTCACGAAAGCGAATGCGTTCCCGTTTATGGCGTTCCTACTCAGTTAATCGAGGGATCCGAAATTCGCCAAGCCGATCTCCGTGCTGCATCCCCGACAACCACTGGCAACGCTGTGGCCGAGCCGATCTACTCCAAAGCGATGCCGGTGATCCTGACTACCGATGAAGAGTGCGACGCAGGGATGCGCGCGACATGGGATGAAGCCAAGGCGCTGCAGCGATCGTTTGCCGGATGACCTGCCAAAGATCGCTGCGCGTGGCGCGTCGAAGGAGGATGGCGCGGCTATTTTCTGAGCGTGAGCAGACCAGCAGTCATATCAACTCGACAGCTATGACGATGTGCCAGCCAAGCGAGAGGGCGAAGAAGACGGACGGCATGCGCCTCGCAGCAAGTTGTTCAAGCTTTAACCTATTTGAATGCGGGCTGGATCAGGAACCCTAGGTTAGGAGATCCAATCGAAGTGCTGACGAAATCCCCCAATGATCATTCTGGACGTGTCGAACCCCGCTGCGTTTTCGGGAAAAGGCAGCATTATTGTCCTTGAATACGCAGATGAGGATGTCGCCATGAGGGCGGCCAAGAAGATTGCTTCAGAGACCGGGCGTCGCGTCACAATCTATGACGAACAGGCGCGAGTGATCGGCACAATACCGGCCCCTACCACGCATTGAAAGGCGCTGCAGTAACCGTCACCGGAAGCTAAACATCATCCCTCATGAGAGGACCAGACGGAAGACCGAGCCATAAGAGGGAGCGTTAGATGTGTCAGCCGGGAAACTGCGGTTGGAGCAGCGATACGATCATCGGGGCGGCGATCAGAATCGCCGGTGTCCAGCCGACCACCGCAGCTAACCAAAGCTCGGCATTGCGAAAGTAGTCGTGCATGGAGGGCTCTCCAGCAAGTCAAAGCGGTCAACGGAAAGATCTGGGCGGTGTTCCTGCATCGGCAGGCGATGGACACTGAAGCGGGCTGCGAACTCGTGCTCCCGTGGGGCACCAGCCGAGGCGCGGCTCGTGGCAGGTCCGACCCAAGGCGCGGCATACAGTGCGGGCAACCAGAGCACGATCAGTGCTATGTCCCGTTTCACAGCTAAGTTGCGCGCTGAAGGCGAGCGATGCGCCTGTGATCGCGCCAAAGCTCGATGATATCGTGGGTCGCCAAATATGTTTCGGCTCGCTTGCGCGCCTCCGTATCGTCCAGGCTGTTAAATTCGTAGGTCGCGCGCGCTACGCCCGCAGCGTCGACTGCGAAGGCCACGTAGCGTTTCAGCCCCTCGTCCATTGTTGGCATCACGCCTGATGGCAGTTGGAAAGGCCAGGATTAAAGGTAACCTCGACAGGCTGCCGCAAAACATTGCTGTAGGGACTCGTTCCTATTTGCGCGGCCCGATTTGGAGCGTCACTGCAGCCCGCAGTCGCACCCGGTCGCTCTCCGCGTTCGACCTCTCGTGTCATTCAAATGTTGATAGGGCGTTTGGTATTATCCTATGACACATAGCTGGTCGAAGTTCCATGATAACGCTGGAACCTACGGGTCCGGCGGAGGCATCTCCAATGCCAATCGGTCTCTTGTTGAAAACTGGAAAATACACGTCGGCCGAAAGCGAGTTGTTGAACAATGCCTTCGACCAAGCTTTGCGCTCATTGGGCTTGGTTGATCGTAACGATCCGCTTTGCGAGATGCTTGCTCGTAAGGTCATCGAGGTCAGCGCGACTGATACGAGGTCGGCAAAAGAGATCGCGGAAGCGGCCATAGTCCGGATCGCTCTGCGATAGGGCCGTCTCACCAGCGCATAGAATGATTTCTGACAGGAACAGCATGCGCGAACCGGCGTTTCGCTGCGATGGACAACGAAGAACTACAAGCCTACAGCGAAAGAGCTTTGGTCGTGGTGGCCGTCAGTACGGCAACCCTCATCGCGTCATTCGCCCTTCTAATATTGGCCTTGTAGTGCCGCCTAGGTGACGGCATCTCGCTCTTTAGGCGCAGTCGCTATTCGGGAAATTAGCAAATCTATCTGGAACCTCATTGCGCTGATACAGTTGGCTTGCCGCTGGTTCTGGGCTTGCCGTTGCCCCTAAACCTGGAGAAGACCGTCCAGACTGTGCGAACCTCAGCGTGAACTAAGATATGTCAAGGGAGGGATGATGCTTCGCGCATTGGCTCTTCGACTTTAGACTGTCAAGAGGCGAGTGCAGATCCACCTGAAATCTGCCTTGTCTCGACATAAGGAGATAATTTACAGAAGAATGCTTTGATGCGAGCTCTGGTTGCGCGCTATCCGGAGGCCGTTCGCAGCTCGTCGCTCGTCTCAGCGCGCGCCTCTATTGGACCGTCGAGCCCAGCAATTCACTCCTGATGCCGGCACCGACGCTACTGCAAGAAGCCCTTTGGCGAACCATTGTCATTGGAAAGAGTAATGCTACTCATCGCGGGCTTGTCGAACATGTTTCGGAACCGCAATTCAATTCGCGGCACGCCGGAAGCACGATCGGACAAGCGCTGCTGCGCCCGACCTTTCATTGCGAATCGTGCGGAAGATTCTCAGCCTGATCAAGTTCGACCGCATTGAGGATCGGCGCGCCGTGTTCCCTATGTTTACGCGGTAATCTTGCTCGGTGATCAATTCGCCGTTATCGAGCAGCGATTCGAGGAGATCCCTACGCGGTCTACGGGCGAATGCGCTGGTTCCTGAAAAGGCACGGCGGGCGCGGAGCAGCGGTCGACCTCGTTCATGCGCACGGCTTACCCGCTTCTTCGGCCGCACGGCTGTTGGCGAAGCTACTGAGCGCAGTCCCGCTGGAGGGGCTAGCACGTCGCCAGGCAGTCGGGTTCCATCGGCCAGCGACCGGCGTCCTCTACCCGCGCCGCTTGCTGTGGAGATAATCGGACGAAAACAACGCGATATCCTGCAAGGCCCCGAGGTCGTTGATCGTGAGCGTCCGTTCGCGCAGCACGATGAGGCCCGCGCTGCGCAGTTCCTGTAGGGTCCTGTTGACGTGGACCACTGACAAGCCCGTGGCATCGGCCAGATCAGTCTGCGTCACCGGGAATGCGCAGGAATTGTCATTGATCATTCCAACCGAATGCAACCGCTCGTGGATCTCGCACAAGAGATGCGCCACCCGCTCAAGGGCCAGGCGCCGCCCGACATTGACCGTCCATTCGCGCTGAACCGCGCTGTTGACCATGGTTTCACACCACAGGGCTTCGGCCAGCGAACGGTCGCCCGCCAACAGCGCTTCGAACGCATCGCGCTTGACCTCGGCATAGATAACCGGTGTCAGCGTGCCGATGGTGTGATCCATCACCGACAGCAGGTAGACGCAAGTATCGCAGGTGTCGCCCGGCAAGATGAAGCCGACGATCTGGCGGCGGCCGTCCTGCAGCGTCTTGTAGCGGTAGAGCCAGCCCGACAGGATGATCCGGACACTGTCGACGGCGTCGCCCTCGTTGATCAGGTCCTCGCCGGGGCCTGCTCGCCGCACGCCCTCCCGGATCGCGCGTTGCAACAGCGCGACACCCTGCTCGGACAATTGCCGCAAGGCATCGAGACGCCGGATCACCGGCTGTGCGAGATTTCCCTCGATCATTTGCGGCAAGGGGCGCACTAGCTCCCCATGCTCTGCGTATGGATGACCCGCGCGCTCATCGGGATCGCGATCATGGCGTGAAGTCCCGATGGATCGAACGCCAGCGTGGTCTTGCCGTAAAATTCGAATGACAGCGTGCGCTCCAGCAACTCCGTGCCAAATCCCTTGCGCTGAGGCGGTGAAATAGAAGGTCCACCTCGCTCGCGCCACTCGAATACTAGCTGTTGCGGATCGGCACCGTCGTCGAAGCGCCAAGATACGTCGATGCGGCCTGTCGTCTGGCTCAACGCTCCATACTTCAATGCATTGGTCGCAAGTTCGTGGATCGCCAGCGCAAAGGTCTCGGCCGCCTTGGCCTGCAAGCGCACCGGCGGTCCGGAGACCTGAAGTTGCTTGCCTTCCTGGGCGTCGTAGGCAAGCAGTTCCTCGACCACGAGAAATTCGAGATCGATTCCTCCTTCCGGGTCGCGCGTCACCATCGACTGAGTTCGCGCAAGCGCGTTGAGACGACCGTCGAGATGCGAAGAATACTCCTCGACACTCGAGCTGGTTTTGGCCGACCGGCGAGCGATCGACCGCACGATGCCGAGCATGTTGCGGACCCGGTGCTGTAGTTCGGAGAGCAGCAGTCGTTGCCGCTCCTCCGCCCGCGTGATCGCGGTCACGTCGATGAAGGTGATCACGACGCCTGCGATGAAGTTGTCGATGCTTCGATACGGCAGGATACGCACGATGTAGCGGGTGCCGCTGTCCGGCGCGCTCAGCTCGCGCTCGGCGCTGGCGAGCGTACGCAGCACGCGCCGCACATCGTCATAGAGCTCCTCGATCGGGATACGCGCCTTGATATGCGCGACCGGGCGGCCGACATCGGTTTCGACCAGATGCAGCAGCTGGGTGATCGCGGGCGTGAAGTTCATCACCTTCAGGTCGTTGTCCAGGAAGACGGTCGCGATCTGCGTGCTCTCGAGAAAGTTCTTCAGGTCGCTGGTGGCGCGGGTCAACTCCTGGACACGGTGCGCCAGCTCGCCATTGACGGTGGTCAGCTCCTCGTTGACCGACTGCAATTCCTCTCGCGAGGTCTCGAGCTCCTCGTTGGCGGATTGCAGCTCCTCATTAAGCGACTGGTATTCCTCGTTGGAGGACTTCAATTCCTCGTTGGTGCTTTCGAGCTCCTCGATCGTGGCCTGCAGCCGGTCACGGGTGGCGCGCAGCTCGCTCTCAAGCCGCTCGACATGCTCGGTCCTGATCCGGACATTGGGGTTGTGCTCGGCGGGCTCGACTGCGCGGACCGGACCGTCCTTGAACAGGACGACGAAATTGCGCCGGCTGGCCGGACCGTCCTGTATCGGCTCTATCGTGATGTCGACCAGCACGCGATGCCCGTTGACTCCGAGCTGCACCTGCTCGGCGTGCGCCGTCTCATTGGTTTCCGCCGCGCGTCCGAGCGCGGTGCGCAGCTCGAGCCTGAGATCGCGGTGCACCAGTTGCAACAGGTCCAGTGTCGCGGTGCCCGCCGTCGGCTCGATGTAGCGGCCGGTCCGGCCGGAGAAATGCAGAATGTGGAAGTTGTCGTCGGTGATCACATAGGCCGGCGCATAGCGCTCGGCGATGCGCTGGGCGCGGCGCTCGAGGCCGACCTCGGAACCGTGGACCCGGACGGGCGGTACCTCGACCGCGGCCCGCCCGGCCGCCGTCGTGAGGGGGAATTCCGGCGGCAGCCGCGTTCCGGTCTCGAGCTTTCTGAAAATGCGTGCTCGGCGATCGACCGGCGTAAACAGCTTCGGATGCCGGGTGACATTCTCGGAATTTCCCAGAAAAAGGTACCGGTCCGGCAACAGGGCGAAATGGAACAGCGGGATCACGCGATTCTGCAGCTCGGCGTTGAGGTAGATCAGAAGATTGCGGCACGAGATCAGATCGAGCTTGGAGAACGGCGCGTCCTTGATGATGTTGTGCTGCGAAAAGATGCACATCTCACGCAGCTCCTTCACGACACAATAGGTGTCGCCTTCGCGTACGAACCAGCGTGCGAGCCGCTCCGGAGACATGTCGTTCTCGATACTAGTGCGATAGCGTCCGACCCGCGCCGCGGCGAGCGCACGTCCGTCGATGTCGGTCGCGAAGATCTGTACCTGGGGCGCCGAATCGAGACCAGCCATGTGTTCGCGCAGCAGGATGCCGATCGAATAGGCCTCCTCGCCGGTGGCGCAACCGAGCACCCAGACGCGCACCTGCTGGCCGGCTTCCTTTCCTTCGAAAATCTCCGGGATGACCTGCCTTTCGAGCACGTCGAATTCCTTCTTGTCGCGAAAGAATTCGGTCACTCCGATCAGCAGGTCGTTGAAGAGGTTCTGCGCCTCGTCCTTATCGTTCCTGAGAAAGTCGACATAGGCGGAGATCTCGTCGATCTGGACCACCAGCATGCGGCGCTGGACGCGCCGCAGGAATGTGTTCTGCTTGTAGCCGTGGAAATCGTTGCCAGTCCTGTTGCGAAGAATATCCGCGATGCGGGCCAGCGAAGTCGCCGCCGCCGCGAGGACCTCGTCGAAGCCGTGCTTCTCGTCAAGTCGGTGCAGGTGGCGGGCATAGACCTCGATATGTTCCGGAATCTCCTCGGCGGGCAGCACGAAATCGGCGATCGCGACCGCCGAGTTGCCTTCCTCGTGCAGATCGGGCGGGGCGTCGGTGCTGCGTTCAGCGATCGCAAGGCCGCCGTGATCCTTCAGGGTCGCCACGCCGAGCGTACCATCGCCGCCGGTGCCGGCCAGCACAACGCCGATCGACTGCTCGGCGCGGTCTTCCGCCAGCGACACCAGAAAACTGTCGATGGTCGCCCGCTCGCCATGCGCCGGCTCGGCGGGCCTCACCACGAAGCGGTCGCCGTGAATCGTCGCGATCATGTCTGGCGGGCAGAGATGGATCACGCCGCCCCGGGGGACCTCACCGTCCTTGATTTCGGACAGCTCCGCACCGTCCCGTTGCAGAACGTCACGCAACCGCGCGTCGTCCACGGCGTTCCTGTACTGCATCACCAGCACGACGGCCTGATCAAGACTGAGCTTCAGCTTCGAGAAGAACCGCTCGATGCTGTCGAGGGCGCCGGCCGAGGCGCCCACACCCACGATCAGCGGCGCCCTGGACCCATCTTCGGTCTGTGTTTGGCCGACGTCATCCATGATTGCAGCGGCTTTCATTCTCCTGTGGGCATATCGCCCGCGTCTACTTCTGATAACAGAACTTAGCGCTATCCCAATGGAAATGAGCGACAATCGGGCGTTGCCCCCGGGGGTCTCCGTCCCAGCCGTCGGCTGTCATGCGCGCCGGAAAGCACCGGTTCGACCGATCCGGTGTTCGAATCGGGATCTGAATGCAGAGCGCTGCGGCTCATCGGCATCTCCACCCGGCTCTAGTGCGATGTGACCTTGGCCTCGAGGTACGCGACCCGCTGCACAATCAGGGTGCGGTGCCGCTCCCACTCGATCAGGGTACGCTTGAGCAGGCCGATCAGACGTTCGGCCTGCTCGGTGTCATGGCCGCACGCCTGCAGCCAATCCAGAAGATCCTGCTGGTTCCGAATGCGCATCCAGCCCTCCTCGATGTCGATGTCCGCCTTCGCCAGGAGCTGTTGCTCCGAGCGCAGCTGTTCGGCCCAGTGCGCGTCGTCAGCGAATGTCATCACCGTTCCTTCCGAGTCGATCGCTTGGGATCGAGCGACTGTAGCACGACCCGGCGGATCATATCGGCATATTCGCGGTATTCGGCGGCGCGGGCGTCATACATTTCGGCGACCGCCGGGCGTCCGCTTTGGCGGCCATCATCCGCCATCCGCTGGACCAGTTCGGCGCGCTCCCCAATGATGCGGAGCGCGACCCGAAGCGCCTCATCGACCCGGCTTTCCTGTTCCTTGGCGAGCGTGTCGGCCGTGTAGGCGTGCCCGACTTGGCAACGAAAGCGGAGCGGAGTGTCCGACTTGAGTTCCGAGAGAACGCCCCCGCAAGCGGGACAGGTCAGCGGCGCGGGATCGGCAACATTGATCAGCGTATCGCTGTCGACCCGTTCACCGGCGGCGATCTGGACCTCCAGCGCGATCTCCGGCGGGATCGGAAGCGATGCCCCCGCCTGTTCCCGAACCAGATCGGATAGCACGTCGCCAAGCCGCGCGCTCGGGACGCAGAGGTCGACCGTGGTCGCTTCCAAGGCCCGCAACGGCATCTCATCGGAGATGGCATCCTTGGGGTCCTGGACTACGGCCAGCCCGCCGCAGCGCTTGATCGCGGTCAGTCCCGTCGCGCCGTCGGACAAGAGCCCGCTCAGCACCACGCCAATGACCCTCGGGCCGTAGTGCAATGCGGCGGAGCGGAACAGCGGATCGATCGCCGGTCGGACCAGGTTCTCGCGCGGCCCCCGCCCGAGCATGATGTGACCGTTGTGGATCAGAAGGTGATGGTCCGGCGCGGCAAGATAGACATGGCCGTTTTCGATCACCATTCCGCTTTCCGCCTGCCGGACCGGCAATCCGCCGGCCGCGCTCGCAACTGTGGCCAGAATGCCGATCCCATGCGCCGGTATGTGCAATACGATGAACACCGCGGCCGGCAGATCAGGCGGCAATCGGCTGAGAATGTCTCGCAACGGCGCCGTCGCCCCGGCCGAACCACCGATAACGATGATGTCGCGATTCTGCATGGCACCCTGCTTTATCAATGTCGTTTGCAACAAGGTGGGCTTTCGCCCTATGTTCCAATTTTACGGTCTCTTTGCTGGATATGTTGGGTTGAGTTGATATGTCGGACGCTGCAACGCAGCCGCGCGACGTTCCGCTGGCCGGGCGCCGCATCCTCGTCGTCGAGGACGAATATTTCCTCGCTGACGACATCGACTGCGCATTCCGCGCGCTCGGCGCGACCATCGCAGGTCCGGTCGGAACGATCGACGATGCCAGCCGCATCTTGCGCAACGGCGGGGCCATCGACGGTGCCGTCCTTGACGTCAACATCCGCGGTGAAATGATCTATCCGATCGCGGGCGAGTTGCTGGCGCGATCCGTGCCGATCGTGTTCACATCCGGCTACGACAAGGTTGTCCTCAGCAGCGATTTTGCCGACGTGCCGTTGTGGGAAAAGCCGATCCATATCCACGCCATGGCGCGGCAGCTGGTCCGCGCGATCCTGCGACAGTGAGCCGCTGGCGCGAGGGGTCAGGAACATATCTCCTGCCCTAATCTCTCCTGCTCTGATCACCGAATTTCACGACAAAGCCGCCGAGTATCAGCTCGACCATTTGCACATATTAGTGCGGCTTCTGCCAAAGGGCCCGCGATCCTGGTGGTGCATCGTGACCGAGCGAGATCGAAAGGCGTATCGAACAATTGGATCAGGCGGCGGCAGAACGTGCTCTGATCGTCGATAGTCTCTGAAATCCGGATCCAGAACGATCGCCTGGCCGACGATCTCCGACTGGTCGTGACGCAACTCCGGACGCTACGGTCAGATGCCGTTCATGCTGCCTGACCCGATGCGAAGCCTGAACCATCAGCACACCAAAGGCCGCATCATCACACCAAAGGCTGCGCGGCTGGAATGATGAGAGCCGTCCGATCGCCGGTTTGCCTTAGACTCCTGGTTTTGGCTCCAGGGCTACCCTCGTGGCGTCGATGACCGAGAAACGTTCCGGGTTGACACTCACTGAGGAGCCACAGCGGGCGCGCTATGACCGCTCTGATCTCATCAATGATCGCCGCGTCGTGCGCGACCACTGACGTGATGGATTTGAAAGCGCAACAGCACAAAGCGAATGAGATTGCCGAGGGCGTCGACCAGGGCCATGATTTTGGTGGTGAGGCCCGCTTTTGCGCCAGAGCCGTGCTGGTGGAGCCGGATGAGCGGGCCATCGATGAGGACGTATTCGAAACCAGGATCCTCGCCCAGCGCCTTGAAAGCCCGCTTCCAGACCCCTAAACAGCGGCGCGTGCGTCACAGCCACTCGCCTGATTAACTTAGGTAGATGCACGACCTGAGCGTGGACGCCTATATGACGCCTCCTTCACCAAGAGGCGACACATGGAGAAGAAAAGGCGAAATCGGATGAAGCAGATTCATTCACTTGACGAGCGCCTGGCCCGAGAAGCGGAATCCCTTCGAAAGAGGGCGCGCCGGGCCGGTGCCAGCTTAGAGCGAATGCATCTGCTTGAGAAAGCTGAACAGATGGAGAAGGCACGCGACATCAACGCGATGTTGGCCGGACCTCCCAACAGGCAGGACGTTTCCCGGCCAACTGGTTGACTTGGCCTTGGCTCCGTCCTGCGATTGCAGGCGACAGAACGTGCGCGTCATTCGATCACCGAAACGACATGCCAGCCAAGGAGCCGCGACTTTGTGCTGACCGGGGCGCTCCTGATGGACACTCCGAAGATGAATGCGCCGTGTTTCTGTTGCCCAGAGAGTGCACGCGGCCCGCGTGGCGTCCCGCGGGCCTGCGAAAGGAACGGATCTTCATGAGAAGATTTGGGTCTGCAAGACGAATCCTCCTTGAGCGGCAACCGTGGAAAAGTCGAGTACTCCAATCTCATTCAGCGCAGCGCCGAAGCTCGACGGCGTCTCGCCTCGCCAGACAAGTAGCAAGCAGCCAGTCTTCCGCTCGCCTGCCAATGCGATTCCCCTGACAGCGAGGACAATGGTCATCGGGGGCTAGCGTCGCGCTCCTCCATCCGCAATCGACCGGCATCCGCTTTCCCGGATCCAAGTTGCCGCCCCGCGGCAATCTGCATTTCGCGAACCGACACCGCGAGCGAAAGCTCCTTCAGTTCCGCAGCTGCCCCGCCTCGGAGCACGCCGAACATCGAGCTTACAAAGAAACTCCCTGCTCGTCCCGTTCGCCGCAGCTGAGGATTATCGCCTCTATTGCAAGACCATTCGCGCGATGGGTTAGGGGCTGGCACACATTGATCCTGACGCTGCTGGATGACACAACTTCAGTTCAGGGCGCAACCAGCATTCGAAGGAAGGCGTGCCTCGAGATGGTGCGTAGTGATCAGGCAACTCACATTCTTGCGTCATGCGGGCTTGCTTCGACCACAGACAGCTCGCGCTCAAGTATTTCTGTTGATCGTAATTGGAAATGGATAGTCAGATGATCTCACGCGATTGAGGTCCACTACGTGGCCCCGCGAGCTAGATCGAGACGCGGCGGACGATGTCGCGGCTGACGAGGGTGAAATCGCGCGACTGGTTCCCTTTTGCGTCATCCAAGAACCAATAGAAGGTCGGAAGCCAAAGGCTTTGGGCTCTGTTACGGAGCAGAAGAAGAGCCTGCTTCAAACTTGACGCTTTAAGATCGGGGAACTGAGGAACGGTTTCGGCAATCGGCGCTTGCCCAAAGAGGCAGAACGACCCAAGGGTGGAACAGATGACCCACCACAACGAACCTTCCTTGAAGGGCTGCCGCGTCCTGATCGTCGAAGACGAGTACTTTCTCGGAGATGATCTGGCGAGCGCGATCCGGTCGCTCGGCGCCCATGTCATCGGACCTGTCCCCGAACTCGACGAGGCGATGTCTGTTGAGCACGATGGTTTCGATATCGCCCTAATTGACATCAACTTGCGAGGACGTTCGGCCTATCCGATTGCGGACGAGCTCGCACGCCTCGGTAAGCCGTTTATCTTCACGACCGGCTACAGTGCCGACACCATTCCACCGCGCTTCTGGCACGTGCGACGATGCGAGAAGCCCTATGAGCCTGATCAACTCAAGGCCGTCGTTGCCGAGTTGTGCTGCCAACGCCTTCTTCTCGCGGTGTAGGCGGCTTTCTTTTTTGACCCAGGTTGACATTTCCCTTTCTGGGTACATGGCCGAGACCGCCGGTCTGGTGGAAGCCACGGGTGGCGACAGCTCTCGCTGCGAATCGAATTCATCAACCTTCTGCTCCGCGATAATTTTACCCCGAACCAGACATCTCGATTCGGTCAGAGGCGCGGACGCTGAGGGGCCTCGCATGGACGAGAAACCGTCCGCCGGGCTGTACCGCCCGCCAAAACCCGAAATGCGCGGGAGAAATCGGTCCCGGTGCCTGGCTAAAGGCCGAGGCTAGGCTCGCGTGTCCCGCGTTGATCGTTCAATTGTTCTTGGGGTAGCGCTTTCTCGGCGAACGGTTCGTGGAACGTAGAGGGCAGTGCGTTTGTGGCCCTCTCAGTCATCAGCGCCGGGGTGCTTTGCCAATAGTTAGCGAACCAGCCGCCCGAATGGTTCCGATTGAAGCCGCCGTCCGCGCCCGTCGGGATGATCTACTCAGAAAATTCCGATCAAGGCGAAGAAAGTGACCTCGATCAGAAAAGCAACGCTCATAATAGTGACGGTGAGGAACACATCGCCCGCAGATAATCTGGTCATGACGCGCCTCGCTTCCGGCGAAGCCCCTTCAATAAATTCACCTATGATAAAAAGGTTCGGGTTCCGCGGATCGAGCAGATCTGATGCGCGTTGCCTAACCGCGGCAGGAGCGCGCGTGCACATGCACGGATGATATGCACGCCCTAGGACAACGATGGCAGCCATGGCCGAACTGCGCCGCACGCAGCCCCTAATCTGCATCTCTTGGAACCGAAGCACTACCGTGCAATCTGTAACGAGATCGGCGAACGGCTGCGCCATCATTTCGCGCGCGAGACAGCCCCGGTTTCGCCTCGCCTGCGGAAACTATTAGATCGGTTCGAAGAGTTGGAAGGTGGCGCCATCATTCCAGACCGCAGCGGTGATCCCAAGACGCCGGTCCGTTCGCGGCGCTTTGGTTTTTGGCCGTTCTCCTGAGCGAGAAAGTGGACCCGGGCCGGCCGATGCGTCATGGCATCGGTATGGAAGTACAGATAGATCGACATGTGCTCGCCCTTTAGTCCGGTTCCAAGAGAACTTTGGCACCGCAGCCGCCGTCATGCGGAAAATCGGCAGGCACTTCTGGACTCGCGGGCGATCAAACAGCAAGACCCGCCAGAACCGATGAAAAAGTAAGGCGCGAAAAGCCGAAACGATAGAAGCAGAGGCCATCGCCATCGGGCGGCGCTCCCGGATTGAGATGAAGACTTGTGCAGCGCAATTCTGATAATTCTAACTGCGAGTAGCATGCGCCGGCCTAACGCTACATAGCGCAGTGAGTGAAGGTCCGCCGACGCTGACCTTTGCGAACTTTGAGATGAAAGTCGGCGAACTGGTGCAAGCCCTCCAAGCTCTCCCGGATGAGGATGCGACAGTGGTGGAGAGAGCATGAAGCCGGATACCTGGCTAATCGTGTCCGGAGTGGTGCCTCGCCAAATTTTCCGACTTGATCACGATCATGCGTTGTCGGAAATAGAGGGCGTCGTTGAATGAGTGCGACAGAGAGGCCTCACTTTGTAAGTCTGTAAACATCGCCGGGCTAGAGGCTGAGTTCCCCGAACATTCGCTGCTGCTTGCCTGTCAAGTTGATCTCCAAAACCTTCGCTGTCCAGCCTTCCGGGACGGCGGCGAGCACCGACGTCAAGGCCTGATCTGGCTTAGCTAATGCGATCCAAATTGGAGACCGGCCCGGCGAAACATCGTCCGCCGTCACTTCAACAACAGTAAAGGAGTCGCCGAAGGACTCTGCCATGATCGTTAATGCGATGGCGGCCAGCTTGTTTCTTTCGTGAGGGGAATTTGAGGCCGTCGCTGCCGGATGACCTTCTGCCAGCGCAAAGGAAGAGGGCAATTCTTGCTCAAGAAGAGGACGAGCGGCGCCATCCTGGAACGAGATGCCGCGTCTTGCCTCCGTCTCGGCTGGCCGCGGCGCTACGATAGTCGGGCGCCCCATATCTACTCATTTGTCTTCGTTTACAACTTTGATCCAGAAGGACGCACCGTCGCTCGCGAGCAGGCCGCACACCATCGCAAGCACGACAGAGCGCGCTGCCCCTCCGGGGACGACGCCAATCGAAACACGAATCGACTTCCGGCCTTCCTCAAGCGTCCACGCACCGCGACTTTCATTTCCGTACAAATACGGACAAGCCCATCAACGCCGGAGACGCGTAACTAGATCAAGCCTAGCATCGGGTCGCTCAGGGAGAAGGCTAGCGATGACCGAGTTCGACGGTCGAATTCAAGCAAACTTGAACGTCGTGCTGGAGGAAATCTGCCAAAAGCTGTCGCGTCACGGCGGCGATCACGAAGCCCGCAAGTTTATCGTCGAGCATCTGATCGAGGCGGCACGGTCTGGCAAGACCACGCTGACAGATCTTCGGGCAGAGGCGCGTCGAGCATTGCCCGGATTGACGAGCCTGAGGTCGGTCTAACCGACAGACGAGGCCGAACTATTGCAACGGCCCGCCCGTTTGCGGCAAGATCAATTTTCAAACTCAGAACGCCGCTACGGTCGGATCAAATAAGTGTCGCAGTGACCGCAAGCGTCGCAGACATAGTGCCGCTCCTCAAATGTGTCGTTAGTGGCTGGATCAACGTCAGCCTCATCTCGGAAGCGCCGCATTGAGCGCATGGAAGTTCGACCGCCTCGAACCGAGAGCACGACGGTACAGGTTGCTGTTCTTCCATAATACTTTCGCCCCCAGAAGTGCTGTCCGATTCAGCATCGTCTGCGGAACGCTAGGTAAATAACCGCGCCTGCGACCGAAAGAGTAAAGAAGCCCTGTCCGGAGAACTACGGAAATGTCAAAACGTCGGCTATGGTCTCGTCAACGGTGTCTCACGTGAGCGTGAGAAAGCGAATCAGGGTAACGTGGGCGGTATCCTCCGGATCTCGCAAACCAAGCGGCTCACGAAGCCTGCGCGCTGCACTTATCTGTGGACCAGGATCTTCGGCAAGCGCGTTGTCGATCTCAATGACACATTCCGTGCACATGCTCACCGTAGCGCCTCCCGAAACGCAATTGCCGCGATCCGATCTGCTTCAGCCCATACCTTTATCGCGCTCGCAACCAGGTCGAACGGTTCTTCAACAGATCAAACAATGTCGTCGTGGGGCGACACGCTACGACAGGCTTGCGGTAAACTACCTTGGCTCCGTCCAACTCGCATCTATCCGGCGATGGCTGGCCGCGCGCTATGAGTCCCCCGGTTGGCGGCCCCTTTAATTTGGACGCAGCCGCCTTCTCGGGCAGTAGGCGCTTGGCACTCGCCCGAATCGGAACTTACGGGCCGTTCGAGTCTTTGCCTTCTTAGCGCGGCGTGAGCCCGTTTCAAGCAGAGTTGCGACGGTCTTTTCGGCACTCCAGTGGTCGTGGGCTAAACGAATGGACTCATCAACCATGGACAAGGGGATTGAGTATCGAGGTCATCGACTTGTCGTGATCGAGCAACCAGGCGGCGGCTCGTTGGTTGAGATCACGCCTCTGACCGGTGGGCAGACCATCCGGACAATGACTTACCAAACCAGTCAGGAGGCGCTTGCAGCAGCAAGGGCGAATATTGACGCTCATCCGGACGCCAAGCGGTGACCGAATTCGTATCGAGAAACTAACGTGTTGGAGCCCGAACGTCGCGGCACCCGTTTGCGGCTGCCTAGCGAGGCGCGCTACGCGGCCGAATACTTCGACGACAGCCGCGCAAATAGCTGCGCGATGCTCTTCCCGCGATAACGGGAATCTGCCCCGGTGCAGGCTGGTGAAGCGATAGATTTTCTGCCAGGACGACCGAGCTGCGCTTCCAAGGGCATTCAACTGCTTTGATCCCACCGGGATCGATATCTGGGAGCTCGTTTAGCGGCAACGTCGAGCTTTCCACGCGAGCGATCACGTAAGGGCGACAGCCGTTACGGGCATCGTGAATGCTAATACTTGCCCGGGCGGGGCCTCGTTGAGCGCCCCGCTCGCCTCCGGCTCCCTGATCCCCGTCTGATTAGAGCTGTTGCATTCGCAGCGCGATGCCGACGCCGCCGATGCAGCCGGTGGAATCGATCCAAGCACGATGCGGATGGGTTCTCGCACACCCAGCCGAGGCTCGGCAGATGAGGCACTTGGAATTGGTCACAGCGTATCGGGGGTGCGCAAGGGAGAGCCTTTATCCTCGTTGATCAGTTCTTGCTCGGCAAGCCGCCAGAACTCCTCGTCGCGCCCTTCCGGCTTGCCGGCCTTCTCCCATAGCTGATAGGCCCGCGCCGCCACCGCTTCGTCGATCCGTTTGTTCATCGAACTTCAACGGATGGGAGCCCCATGCGTTCCTACTTTCTGGACGAGGTCCTAAAACCAACTAGCTCGCAGCAACCGTCTGACGTGATGTCGCGGTACCCCATACCTGCGATGAACGACGGCTCACTCCATGTAGCTGCTCAGCATCTTGACCGGCTGCTGACTCTGCTATGGAGACCGGCTTCTTGCCTTGCCGCTTGCCGAGTTCAAACCCCGGCGTTCCTGCTCATGTGCCGTGAGACGCAAGCACAATGGTCCCGACATCTATGAAGCAGGCCACGGCGCTTTGTTCGCCGAGAGGCGACACATGGGAAAGAACAAAGGAAACGCTGTGTCCCCGCAAATTCAACGAAACAACATGCGCGTCATTGGACCAGCCTAGCCGGCCGGTTTAGCCGCATGTCGCCTACCTTGAGGAACTGGGCCGACTGAATTCGTTGTGGCAGGGACTGCAGCGATCACCCGCCAACCGAACGGAGGCGCAAATGTAAGCGCGCTCGGACGAGATTGACAACGGCAAGTGACGCAATGGAACAGACGACCGGAGCACTTGTTCTTGCTAGAGGCGGTGCCACTGCAATGACTCTCATTATTCGGGTCGGAGGACGATCGTGTCGCGGCTCGGCCAACAATGCAGAACAGTCGGAGATTCACCCGTCATGTCCGTGCCGAGACGATTTCCCTCGCATCGGAATTCCAACCGTAGCCTCGCGACGCTGCTCATGTATGCCTTTGCCGGCATCGCCGGCGCAGCCGCGGCCGCTGCGCTGACACGTCGATTGCATCCGATTGGCTACGAGCCCAACAGCCGGGTGGCGCAACTCGGTGTCACACCTACGCGGCGGTACTACACCGGCTTTAACCCGCAATATGCGGTTGCCGTCTCAGATCTGCGCGCGATGACTCACAAGCGCCTGCCGCGTTTCGCGCTCGAATATCTCGAAGGAGGCTCGCAGGACGAGGCCACGCTATCTCGTGAGCGGCGTGCCTATGCCGATTGGCGCTTCATGCCGCGGACGCTTGTGGACGTGTCCGACAGGACACTCGATAGCAAAATTCTCGGGCGGTCTGCGAGCATGCCGCTGGTGGTCTCACCTACGGGTCTCAATGGTATCTTTCGTGCCCACGGGGACAGCATGCTGGCCCAAGCTGCGCTACGTGCGGGCGTTCCGTTCGTCCAGAGCACGATGTCAAACGACACCATGGAGCAGGTCGCCCAAGCCGCGCCCGGTTTGCGTCACTGGTGGCAGCTTTACGTGTTCGGCGGCGACGAAGTGTGGCAAGAATTGCTGCGGCGGGCCGACCGCGCCGGTTGCGAGGCGCTGGTGTTGACGACCAACACTCAGATCTTCGGCGACCGCGAATGGCAGCGGCGCAATCAGTCCGCGAACCAGCGGCTTTCAACCTCCGCAGCATTGGAGAGCCTGGCACATCCGCTCTGGCTGGCTGAGAATCTCGCCTCGCACGGCATACCCACATTTCCGAACGTGATCGATTTCGTTCCCAAAGGCGAGCGAAGCTTTTTTTCAGCCTCAAACTGGATACGCAAGCATCAGCCGACTTCGCTGAGCTGGGACCAGGTTGCAAAAATCCGGGAGTACTGGAAGAAACCCTTCATCCTGAAAGGAATCCTCAACCTTGAGGACGTCCGCCGCGCCATCGATAGTGGCGCCGACGGCGTCGTGCTCGGTAGCCATGGCGGTCGACAACTCGACTGGACAGTCGCGGCGCTCGATCTGCTGCCGGCCGCTCGCGAGATCGTCGATGACCGGATCGCCCTCTATCTGACCGGCGGCATCCGCCGCGGAACCGATATGCTCAAGGCACTTGCACTCGGCGCTGCTGCCGTGTGGGTCGGGCGCGCACCGCTCTACGGACTGAGCGCCGCCGGTGCCGCCGGTGCGACACGCGCGTTGGAGATCCTCAAGAGCGAAGCGCTGGACGGGATGGGGCTGTTAGGCGTCAGCCGAGTCGACCAGCTAGGACCTCATCTGCTTGCGCATTCGGTCAGCTCGGAACCGCAGATGTGAGGGCAGCGAAGCCTGACATCCCATTCCGCGTCACCTCGAAAGCGTTTTCCTGGCCGGGCTTGCTGCCTTGGATCGGCCAAGTGCCCAGTACAGCAGAAGACCCGCGGCGAGTGTCGCGCCTGCACCAGCGACGACAGCCCTACCCTCGAGGCGCGCCGGCGTTTCATGATAGGCTTCTGCTGCTTCGCGTGCCGAAACATCCTGCTTCGCCTGGAGCGCCAGTGCCAGCAGTTCGGCCGGATGAATGGCCCAGCGACGCGCGCCATGCCAAATCTGCTCGCGGCAGCTGAAACCGTCGGCCAGCACAAGGGTATCCGCCGGCGCTCTGCGCACAGCAGGAAGTAGTCCCTGCTCGCCGATCTTCATCGATAAATCGTAGTGTCCGGCCTCATAGCCGAATGAGCCGGCTTGGCCACAGCAACCGGCCTTTGGGTATTCGACCTTGAGGCCCATGGCATCGAACATCCGCTGCTGCATGTCGAAGTCGAGAACGGCTCGATGATGGCAGTGCGCATGGGCGAGTGCGGCCCTCTCGAAGCGCGGCGGTTTCCAATTGGCGTTCCTCATCAAAAATTCGCTGAGCATCATCGTCTGTTTGGCGAGACGATGCGCATCGCGGTTGTCCGGCATGAGATTGACGAGCTCGTCGCGAAACACGGAGACGCAGCTCGGCTCAAGGCCCACCACCGGCACACCGGCTCGAATAGCGGGACGTAACTCTTCGATCACCCGATTCAGCTTCCGCCTTGCAAGCCCAAGCATTCCGTAGTCATAGAGTGGCCGGCCACAACACAGTTGCGCAGCCGGAACGATAATGCGATAGCCCGCGTCCTCGAGAACCGTCACCGCAGCTTTGGCGGTGCCGGGGAGAAAATAGTTATTGAAGGTGTCGGGCCAAAGAATGACCGGCGGCCGCGTCCTGTCACGGACACGGCGACGCTCGTGGAACCAGTGCTGAAAGGTCTCGGCACTGAATTTCGGTGCGTCGCGCTCGCGGGCGAAACCGGCCGCACGCCGCAAGGCTCCGCCGAGACCCGGCGAGTGAATCAGGAAATTGGCGAGCCCGGGAGCCGCTGCCGCGATTCGAGCCCAAGCAAAGACCAGCCCCATCGAATAAGCGGCAGCCGGCCGCAGACGACCGGAATAATAGTGCGACAGGAATTCCGCTTTATAAGTCGCCATGTCGACGGAGACGGGGCAATCATGCTTGCAGCCTTTGCACTGGAGACACAGGTCGAGAGCGTCATGCACGGCTCTCTCACGCCAGCCGCGCGTAAGTTCGTCGCCCCGCATCATTTCGAACAACAGATGCGCCCGGCCACGGGTCGAGTGCATCTCCTCACGAGTGGCCTGGAAGCTCGGGCACATCACCTGGCCGTCAAGCGCGCGGCACTTCCCTACCCCGAAACAACGTTCGGTTGCGGTGGCAAAGGAACCGCGGTCATTGGGAAACTTGAAATGTGTCTCAACCGGCCGCGGATGATACTCGGGCCCCAGTCTTAAGCTCGTATCGAGCGGCTGCGGGTCGACGATCTTGCCCGGGTTCATTCGCCAGTGAGGATCCCAAATCGACTTGAACTCGCGAAACGCCTGGATAAGCTCGGGCCCGAACATTTTGGGCAACAGCTCGCCTTTGGCCTGTCCGTCGCCGTGCTCGCCGGAAAGCGAGCCGCCATGAGCGAGGCACAGATCCGCCGCCTCATCCATATATGCGCGAAATTTTGCGACGCCTTCCGCGGTGCGTAAGCCGAACGTCATGCGTGCGTGGATGCAGCCGTCGCCAAAATGACCGAAGACCGTATAGCCATATCCGTATCGCTCACACAGATTTTTAAAGTCGCGCAGATAGGGGCCGAGCCGCTCGGGTGGAACGGCCGCGTCCTCCCAGCTCGGCCAGGCCTCTTCGATATTCGGAATGTGGCTCGATCCAACTCCTGCTTCCCGGATTTTCCAAACAGCAGCTTGGTCGTTTGGATTGCCGATGACCTGCGCGCCCGTCGACTTGGTGCGAGCCCGCTGCAGCCGTCTATAGGCGTCCCGAGCTTTGCTGTTCGCATCGTTCTGGTCCTCACCACCAAACTCGACGAGGAGCCAGGCATGGCCGTCCGGCAACAGAGCAGCGCCGGGCGCCGCCTTCCCCTTGCGCTCCATGTTGGTGACCACGTGCCGATCGATGCCTTCGAGCGCGACCGCGCCGAGCCCGCGGATCTCCGGCACATCGTCCCCGGCTTCGGCGAAATCCGCATAGCTGAGTACCAGCAGTGCGTGCGCAGCAGGCGATGGGCGCAACCGCACTGTCGCAGATAGCGTGAGGGCACACGTGCTCTCGGATCCGACAAGCGCCCGCGCAATATGGAAGCCGTTCTCCCGCAGGAGCGAATCAAGGTTGTAGCCCGAGACACGCCGCGGGATATTCGGATAACGGGTCCGAATTTCGTCCCCATAGCGCTCTGCGAGTTCGCGCAGTTTCTGGTAGATTTCGGCGCGACGACCGCCGGCGCGGCGGACTAGCTCAAACGCATCATCCGAGGTTTCCCCCACGCGCATCCGCAATCCATCATAGGTGAGGATCTCGAGTTCCTCGACATTGTCGACGGTCTTGCCGCCCCAGAAGGTGTGCGCGCCGCAGGAATTGTTGCCGATGTTTCCGCCGAGGGTGCAGTATTGGTGGGTGGCAGGATCGGGAGCAAAGGTCAGGCCATTGCGCTTTGCTGCTTCCCGTAGTTGGTCGTTGATGAGGCCCGGCTCAACCTTGGCAAGCCGCGCATCCGGATCGAGCGCGAGAAGACGGTTCATATGCTTGGAAAAGTCGATCACGACTGCGACGTTGCAGCACTGGCCGGAAAGACTGGTTCCGCAGCCCCGCGCGAGAATCGGCACGTCGCGCGCCCGGCAGCTCTCGACGGCAGCGCTCACGTCATCTGCGTCGCGCGGAATAACCACTCCGATCGGAACGTGACGGTAGATCGAAAGATCCGTCGCATAGAGCGCGCGTGATCCGGTATCGAAGCGAACCTCGCCCTTGAGGCGGCGCTGCAGTTCGTTCTCAAGCTCCCGCGCCGCGTTGCGACGGCGGCGCTGCACCATCGCGGATTCATCGTTAGGCCCTTCGCGAACCAGCGAGGTGATCTCGGAACCGACGCTCATTCCTTGCCCCCATCCCCGCCAGTCAGCTTTTCGATCGCGCGGGCGGCGGCACCGAAGGGGCTGCCCGCGAAACTGAATTCCTGGGCGGCATGGCGACCAATGGTGAGCCCGATCGGTCGTCGGTTCACCTCGCCGCGAGCCAGCGCGATTGCGAGCTTCTTCGCCTCGTCGTTGGTGACGACGGGTGGCCATGGCGGCTCGAGCGGATCGACGACGCACTCGATCACCACAGGTCCCTCCAGCGCGAGCGCCTCCCGCAGTTGGTCGCGGCAACGTTCCGGTTCCTCAATGCGTATGCCTCGAGCACCGCAGGCCTCGGCGACCTTGACAAAATCGACTGGAGCGAGGTCGACGCCGTATTCTGGATTGCCCAGATAGAGCATCTGCTCCCACTTGATCAGCCCGAGCGTATTGTTCTTCAGCACCACGACTTTGACCGGGAGCTTGTTCTGTATCAAAGTCACGAAGTCGCCCATCATCATGGTGAACGATCCATCGCCGGTGAAGGCGACAACTTGGCGATCGGGATACGCAGCCTGCGCGCCAATCGCATAAGGCAACGCCGCGGCCATTGAGCACATGGTTCCACTGAAGGAGAATTTCTGGCCCTCGCGCAGACGCATGCGCGCGGCCCAGGTGGTCACGGTACCGGAATCGCCGCACAAAATCGCATTCGAAGCCATCAGATCGGGCAAGTGCCAGCTCACCGCCTGCGGCGGCATCGGACGTCGCAGGTCCATGGCGCGCTTTTCCATCAGCGCCCACCACTCTTCCATCTCGCGTTGCAATTTCGCGAGGAAGCTGCGGTCCTCGTTACGCTTCAATTTTGACAGAAGCGCGCGCAGTGTCGCCTGCGCATCGCCGACCAATCCGACATCGATGGGGTGACGAAGTCCGATGTGCTCCGGCTTGTCGTCGATCTGCACGCTAACGGCCTGACCGGGCTTGGGAAAGAATTCGATGTAGGGAAATGAACTGCCGACGATTAGCAGTGCTTCGCAGCTCTTGAGCGCTTCCACGGACGGCCGCGTTCCCACGACGCCGATGCCGCCGGTCGTGTATTCACTGGTGTCAGCGATGCAATCCTTGCCGAGCATAGCTTTGATCACGGGCGCGCCGAGCCGTTCGGCGACCTGCTCCAGTTCCGCGCCGGCGCCACGCGCCCCCGCTCCAGCGAGGATCGCGATTTTGCTCTTGCTACCCAGCAGCTTGGCGGCCTGCTTGATCAGGGCATCATCGGCCGGCAGGCGCCGTGGTTGTTGATAATCAGCCGACGTGTGCCCCTTGACGTTGCGCTTGAATCTCCGCTCGGCACTTGCCGGCATGACCTGGATATCGATGGGCAAGGCTACATGGGCGACGGCTCGATTAGCGAGCGCGGCGCGGCAGGCGAGGTTAACGACGTTCTCCAAGTGCGCCGGCCCCATGACCCGTTGATTATAGATAGCCACATCCTGGTAGAGATAGTCCTGGTTGATGTCCTGCAGATAGTGCGTCCCGATCAGATCATGGTAAGTCATGCCAGTGACCGCGAGCACCGGCGCGCCGTCGATCTTCGCATCGTAGAGACCGTTGAGGAGATGCACGGCGCCAGGCGCAGCAGTGGAGAAGCACACCCCGAGGCGTCCGCTGAATTTCGCGTAGGCCGACGCCGCAAGCGCCGCAGTTTCCTCGTGCCGACAATGGATGTAGCGAATACGATCCTTCGTCTTACGGAATGCTTCGACCAGGCCATTGATGCCGTCGCCCGGCAAACCAAACACCGTGTCCACGCCCCATTGCAGCAGGAGGTCAACGAGATGATCGGATACGGTTGTGGGCATTGGTCGCTCGGCGAGATAATTGCGCAACATTGGTGCTAAGCTACTGCCGCATAAATCGTTCCTGTAGCGCGGCGACGGTCGTGGGACACCCGTCACGCGACCGCTGCAGCCCACCGCTTTGCCGCGTTTGCCAGGCCGGTCCCCTATAACGCCGCCTGAACGTGCAATAGCTCAGCGCTCTGAATCGCCAGTCGCGGAACTGCGTCGTGGCCGCTCGGCATAGGACCAACGGCTTGCTCATAGCGTCGATGCCTGCCGCCCCTCTAGCGTAATGGCGGCAGCACAGGTTCTCTGGTCCATCGCAATGGCGCACTGGCGCCCGTGCCACCGGAACCGCGGTGGCGCGGCAGCCGCGGACAGCTTGATGCATGTCCCGAGACGCTCGCTGTGCAGCCAGGCGGCCGACACCCTATGGATATGAACGCCACCAGGATGTTGGCTTTCGGGGAAAACGCGATCGCGAAGGCCGCTGCGATGCAGCGCGCTCGCATTTCAGTACCGTAGCTGCCTTACATGAAGGGTTTACCGCCGGTGACCGGGATGGTGGCTCCTGAAGTGTAGCTCGAAAGAGGATCGGCCAGCATCACGTAGGCCGTTGCGAGTTCAGCCGGCTGCCCGGCGCGCTTCATCGGCACCTGCTCGCCGAACGTCGTGACCGCGCGTTCCGGCATGGTGGATGGTATGAGCGGCGTCCAGATCGGTCCTGGAGCAACGGCGTTGACCCGGATTCCTCTTTCGGCCAGCATTTGAGCCAGCCCGCCGGTAAAGTTCTGGATTGCCCCCTTGGTGGTGGCGTAGGCAAGCAAGATAGGGTTTGGCATATCGGAGTTCACGGACGCGGTATTGATGATCGCGCTGCCGGGTTTCATGTGGGGCACGGCCGCTTTCGTCAAATAGAACATGGCGTGAATGTTCGTCTCAAACGTTTTCTGCCACTCTTCGTCGCTGATCTGGCCAATGTCCTTGAAAGTTGCCTGGTGAGCGGCGTTGTTGACGAGGATATCCAGACCCCCTAGCTCGTCGACGGTGCGCCGAACTATTGAGCGACAATGATCGGCGCTGCGGACGTCGCCAGGAATAAGGACGATCTTGCGCCCCTCGCCTTCGACTATTGCTTTGACCTCCGCAGCGTCTTCATCCTCGCAAAGATATGCGATTGCCAGATCAGCTCCCTCGCGCGCAAACGCTATCGCGACTGCGCGTCCGATACCACTATCTCCGCCCGTGATGATCGCTCTTTTTCCCGCAAGCCTGCCGGCTCCCCGGTAGCTCTGCTCTCCGTGGTCAGGCCTGGGGTTCATCTCGACGGTTGAGCCCGGCATCGGCTGTGTCTGGGACGGAAAGGGTGGCTTTGGGTAACGCGTCATGATGAGGCTCCGAAGGTTCGTTCAACCAACCGGCGCTTGCTGCGGCCGTTCCTTGTTGGTCGTCGAAAATCGAGGGCGGAATCTGCTCCGCGGCCGCCAATGCCGTCGTATGTCGGCCGGTGGTTGGCACTTTCCTTACTGCGTCGCGTCACCGCCCAAGCGGAAATCATGTTCCTTTCGAAGTGCGCGGGAGGTCACTTCGGTGCGCCACCGCTGAACTATCGCGAGCACGGCCTCATCATCTCGTGTTGGTGGCGGTCGGCGCCAAGCCTGAGTTCGGCTACCACCTCATCATTTGTGGCTCGCCCCGGTCGGTAGAACCATCCATTCCGGAAGCGGCGCGCCGTCGCGGTGCCGACCGCCGGCAACCGCCGCAACCCAGGCACCCACGGCTCCGAGCAGGGTGGCAACCGCCACCGAAAATGCCAGAATGACCATGCTATGGCGGGCGTGGGCGATCGTACTCCTGGAACTCGCAATTGCCTGATCGACGCGCCTCTCGGCGTCGACAGCCGCAAGGCCAGTCAGGGTCTGGACCTGCTGTATGAGATGCGCTCGATCATCCCCGTTCACGCCATGCCGGCTCGATCCAGTCATCAGAATTCGGCCGGCCTCGGCGCGTCCGACACTCATGTCGGCATTCGGAAGCCGATGCGGCGAGCGCAGAAGTCGATCGAGCTCGTAACTCAGGAGTGGTTCGGCGGAGGTGGTACTCCCGGCGATGCGTGATGAAGAGGGACCGGTGACCGCAGCTGGGCTCACCATCCCCATCACGATGGCGCCAAGGAGGACCGCGAGCGCCCACGTTGTCAGGCCATGAAGGCCATCGCGCGTTTCCATGTCCGAATTTGGCTCGGCTCCAACACCATCGCGAACACGACCCGCAAGGTAGCCGCCGAGGCCGAAACTGGCGATTGCGAGCAAGATCAAATAGAGACCGGAGAGCAGCGATAGCGCGGCCGATGCGTCTCGCCAAGTTGGCGATGCTGAGCTAACGCCGAGACCGATGGTGACTCCAAATGTCATCAGAACGAATGCAAATGCCGCTGCCGCAAATGCGCCAGCGATAATAGGTGTCCACTGCAGATATCGAATTTGAACTGGCAGTGTCGCTGCCTCGTCTTCGACGAGTGCGGGAGCTTCGCTCGTCATGATCGCTTCCCTCACCGCAAACCAAAAAACGAAAGAATGGCCATTATCACCACGATCAGGCCAATCAGATAGATCAGCTGGTTCATTTGATCTCCTCCACCGCTTCCTCCCCGAGGCGGATAATTGCGGTCGATTTGGAATGTTCCTGTCCGATCTATCGGCACCAGGCCGGGCGTAGCAACCTTTCTGACGGCAGGGGCGGACTGCTCCTCCGTCGGCTGCGGTGTCCGAGATGCGACCCGCCCCTTGCGGGCATGACGCCGTTATCGAGAGCCGCTCCGCGCCACCACCCGTTCCCGTGCGAGACCTGGTCCCCTATGGCGATGGCCAGATACGAATAAGATCGGCAGTCGAAGCTAGCTCGATCTGGATGCTGAAGCGCTCTCGATATAGCTGCAACGAGGCGCTATGGCTTTGGTCCGATGAACTGCACAGCGCGTCCGCCGCGAGAATGACCCGATAACCGTGGTCAATAGCGGCAAGTACGGTCGCCAGCACGCAGACATCCGTTTCGCCGCCCGATATTACGAGTGTATCTACCCGATGCGCTTCGAGGTAAGTCCGCAGGCGCCCATTGCCGAACGCGCTGTAGGTGCTTCGGTCGATGACCGTCGCGTTCACGGCACTCGCCGCGAGTGCGGGCATGAGCTCGATCAGTGCCGGATCGAGGTGTTCGCCGGTGACGCATTCCCATTTCTCGTAATAGGTTCGCCAAATCCCGTGTGCGTCGTGCTTTGAACGCGGCGGAATGAAGCGCGTGAATACTGTGCGACAAGCGCAATGTCGCGTCAGCGCTATGGCACGCGGGAGAACACGCTCCATCCACGGCGTCGCCCAAGGCGCACCCGGTTCGAACAGGCGCTGCATGTCGATGCAGAGATGAACCGCATTGGGGCCGGGTGAACTGGGGAGCCGTCCCATAGCTCACGTTACGGTCGACGCGGCCCGCTCGGTCGAGCCAGCCGTCTTTCGCGAGATACCGCGCACGATCCCTATATCGGCTTTGGTCGATCGAACCATGATCGGCATGACACTTTCGCCTGAGATAGCGACCCGGGGGCCGCAGCAGAGATCTAGCAATGTGTCCGAGCAGTTCGCGCTTCCCTCCGTCGCATATCTCGCAGACGGCCGGGTCCAGCGACGCTCAGGTCGACAGAGTCACCACTTCTGGCGACCGTACCAGTCGTTCACTTCCTTGCTGGCCTTATCCTTCGCGTACCCATAGCGTTGCTGCAGGCGGCCTTCGAGCTGGTCCTGCTTGCCTGCAATTATATCAAGATCATCGTCCGTCAGCTTGCCCCACTGCTCCTTGACCTTGCCCCTCACTTGTTTCCAATTGCCTTCAACCCGATTCCAGTCCATCGCAACTTCTCCATCGAAACAAAAAACCATCCAACCAACCGGCCTGAGAGCGCTTCGTTCCGCGACGCTGTTGCCTCGCGGATTCGCAGGCGACGCTCGCGAATGGGCGGAATAGGAACCTGCCTGCCCCGCGCGGGTTGGGCAGCATTCGCTATCCCGAACCGCGGAGCAACCCCATGCCCCATCAAGATCTCAGCGCACTCTTCCTCGATACCCTGAAAGACATCTACTACGCCGAAAAGCAGATCTATAAGGCGCTGCCGCGCATGGCCAAGGCAGCCGCCTCCGATGATCTGCGTGGAGCGTTCGAGAAACATCACGATGAGACCGAGACACATATCGAGAGGCTCGAGCAAATCTTCGAACTAATGGGCAAGCCGGCACGCGGCAAGAAATGTGACGCCATCGAGGGGATTATCGAGGAGGGCAAGGACGTGATGGAAGACTATGCCGATACGCCGGCGCTCGATCCCGGTCTCCTCGCCGCGGCACAAGCGGTCGAGCACTACGAGATTGCGCGCTACGGAACGTTGAAGGCCTGGGCAACCAAGCTGAGCATGAACGATGCCGTCAAGCTGATCGACCAAACGCTGGCCGAGGAAAAGAAGACGGATGACGCGCTCACGAAGCTCGCCGTCACTGCGCTCAACGCCAAAGCTGCATGAGGAGGCAACCGATGAGACGAACCGTTATGGCGATCGCTGCCGCTGGCCTCCTGACCTCGACCGCGCTCGCGCAGTCCGTGGGTGAGAAGACTGGCGTCAATTCCGTCCTCGGCGTGGCGCCGAAGACGGCGGACTTCATCAAAGAGGCCACGACGAGCGACATTCTGGAGATCGAGGCCGCGAAAGTCGCCCAACAGAAGGGCAATCCGACAGAGAGAAGTTCGCTGAACAAATGATCACCGATCACACAAAAACGAGCCAGGAGCTGAAACAACTCGTCGACGGAGAGAACAAGTCCGCTTTGGCGACAGGCCTGGATGACAGCTCTGAGAAGAAGCTCGATCGACTGCGCAATACCAAACCGGCGGACTTCGCCAGTGAATATGACCCAATGCAGGTCAATGCGCACAAGGATGCAGTCTCCCTGTTTGAGCGCTATTCGAAGAGCGGCGACGATCCGAAACTGAAAGACTGGGCCGGCAAGACCCTGCCGGCGCTTCAGCATCATCTCGAGCTGGCACAGGAGATGAACAATAGCCGGAAATGACCGTAGCGATTCGGACGCTCCTCTTCTCCACGATGCCCTCAAATCCGGCAGGCGCCTTGCGCGTTTGATCGCATCCACAGCCGCTGGCCCTGCAACCACCAAGCGCGCGGCACAAGGCTGCCGCGCCGATCAGCGATCTCGACAGACTCATTGACCTCCTCGGCCAGTTCCGACGTCGTCAGCAGTTGTGATCAAGTGACCAGAGCGGCACGCCAATGGATGAGGAGCACATCCCATTGCGTCCAGGTCCAGATGGACTTTGGAACGACGGGCGAGCGGCGAAAGTTCCTATCGATACTGTGAAGCGCGCATCGTGGATGTCGGCACGGCAGTCTCGAAAGCCTCGCTGTCGAGTCTCACTCGCGTATGACAGATCGCCAACGCCGCAAGAGAGGAACGTTCCGTTTAATACGGCTTTTTTCGAAAGGCGAACGACGCACAGTCCGCCCCTTGGTGAGACCGATCGCAAGTTGCGCGCTGATGTTTCCGCGAAACGAGTCCGCAATGACAATGTCGACGAGTGGCGTTCAGGCGACCGAGACGCGGGTCCCGATTTACAGCGAACCCGGCGCTATACCCTGGGACTACACCCGGACCGAGACGATCGCCGATCTCACGGTTCACGTCATCGGACTGTGCCTGGGTTTCGCTGCCTCGGCCGTTCTTCTCACGCGTGTAGCCGCTCATGGAGGATTTAGGGATGTCGTAGCAACGTCGGTCTACATTACAGGTCTGCTCTTGATGCTCACTCTGTCCGCCGCCTACAATTTATGGCCGGTTTGTCCTGCAAAGTGGCGACTGCGACGGTTCGACCATTCGGCGATATATGTGCTCATCGCCGCCACCTACACGTTCTTTGCTCTAAACCTGAGGGCGAACGCGCTACCGCTTCTGGTCGGAGTTTGGAGCGTGGCTGCTTTGGGGATTGCCGTCAAACTTGTCTGGCCCGGGCGTCTCGACCGTTTGTCGATCGGCGTATATGTCGCCTTGGGTTGGAGTGCCTTCATTCTCCGGAAAAGCAAGGCTGCAATGATACCACCAGAGGCGAGCCACTTATTGTTGGCCGGAGGTACGATCCTTACGGTTGGCGTGATTTTCCACATCTGGCGAAATCTGCGCTTCCAGAACGCAATCTGGCACTTACTCGTACTGGTCGGAGTCACTTGCCATTATGCCGCAGTGCTTGACGTTGTCCTGAACTGAACGCCATCTCGTACTCTGATCCTCGGCCGCAGCTTCCGCGTGGCGACGCCACCATACTGCCACAGGAACGTCCACTCGTCTTCCCCGGTTGAATACCTGGACACATCTGAGATCATTACGATGGCGCGATGAAGACCACGACGCTCGAATTCGTGAAGCGAACAGTCGTTGTGATCGCGCTCGCGCCGCTTCCGCTTCTGGTCTGGTATCTGCGAGATTTTCTTCTTGTACTCATCGGCGCGCTCCTTGTGGCGATGCTGTTGCAGCTCGTCAGCGAGCCATTGGTGAGATGGTGTCGGCTCCCCGAAGGACCCGCTTTGGCGATCGCTGGGCTGCTCATTTTTCTTGCGGTCGCCGGCAGCGCCTATTTGTTTGGAACTCAGCTGACTGCCGAACTACAAGATGTGTTCAGTCGCGCAGACACTGCAACGAAAACAATCTCCGATGGACTCCAGCGGTCCCAGCTCGGCCGCGCTCTATTGTCCCATCTCAGTGGCGGCGGCTTTTCTCTCACCGGCTTCCTCGGGAGCTTCGTAACAGTGAGCGCGCGTTTGCTGGAGGCTACGATCCTCGCCGTCGCCGCGGGCGTTTATCTGGCAGTCCGGCCGACCATGTATCGCAGGGGAGCCGCCCAGCTATTTCCGCCGAGGTGGCGACCGATGGTCGAGCAAACCATCGACGACGTCGGCCGGGCACTACGCTTGTGGCTGCTCGGTCAAGCCATCCAGATGTGCGTGATCGGAACAGTCACGACAGTTGCCGTCTGGATCATTGGTCTCCCCTCGCCGCTTGGGTTAGGCGCGATTGCCGGTCTTGCAGAATTCGTCCCCTACATCGGACCACTGATATCGTCGATCCCGGCTATCCTAGTGGCCGTGACCGGCGGACTGTACCCTGCACTTTGGACCATCGCGGCGTACATCATCATCCATCAGCTCGAAAGTAATCTGATCGTCCCAATGGTCCAACATAGGCTGGTATTTCTTCCCCCTGCTGTGTTGCTTCTGAGCATTGTGGCGGTCACGGAAATATTTGGCATGATAGGCATCATATTCGCTGCGCCAATCACCGTCATCGCTTTCGTTGCAATCAAGAAGCTATATGTTCGCGACGGCCTCGGCCAAGCCACCGAGCTGCCGGGCGAGCCCGAGCGCCGAACAGGAACCTATTCGTCTGCTCCCGATTGATGCGAAAGATACCGCCGGTGAGCAATGGAAATCGCCCTATCCTTCGGTTGGATGATACTCGTGTTCTGGTTGATCCTCCGCGCTCATGGCCAACGCGGCTTACTGCCTGTGCTCTACCCTGTGGCGCGCGCCATTCGCGACCCACCGAACGTATCGGTCATCGTTCCAGCAAGAAACGAGTCCGATAACCTTCCGCGCTGTCTCCACAGCTTGCTCCGTCAGAACTACCGGCAGGATCGGCTCCATATTGTCGTCGTCGACGACAATTCCACCGACGATACGTTCGCCACAGGCCATTCCTTTGCAGCCAGAACTCGAAGCCTCAAGGTCATCAGGTGTCCGCCGTTGCCACCGCGCTGGTACGGAAAGCCGCACGCCTGCTGGATCGGCGTACGAATGTCGTGTCCCGAGGATGATTGGCTTTGTTTCATCGACGCGGATGTTCAAGCCGAGCCAGGACTCATCGGCAGCGCGGTAACGGCGGCTCGCTCGCAGCAACTAGCACTTTTGTCGCTGGCGCCCCGTCAGCAGCTGGGCAGCTTCCCCGAACGTCTCATCATACCATGCGGACTGTTCCTGATGGCCTTCCGCCAAGACCTCAAGATCGTTCAGTCGCCGCACAGCAATCGGGTCACCGCGAACGGGCAATTCATGCTGGTGCATCGACGTGCCTACGAATTGGCCGGCGGTCATGCCGCCGTCCACGACGCCATTTGTGAGGATCTCGAGCTGGCTCGGCTCATCAAGAAATCCGGCGGCCGCGTTTTGTTACAGGACGGCAGGCTTCTCTTGACCGCCCGGATGTACACGGGTTGGAAAAGCCTGTGGATGGGCTTTTCGAAGAATGCGGTCGAAATGCTGGGTGGGCCTACCGCTGCGTTCGTCACTGCACTGCTCGCGCTCATGCTGCCACCAGTTAGCTTCCTGCTTCCGATCATGGACGGCGTTCGCTGCGCCAGCGGGCATGCGTTGGATTGCGTAGCGCTGGTTCCCGCCGTTACCGGCACAGCAGCCGCAGCGGCCCTGCATATTGCAGGCGCATTATATTTTTGTACCCCGTTCTGGTATGGCCTGATCTTTCCGCTCGGCTACGCAGTTGGGGGATGTCTTACCCTCGACAGCGTTCGTCGTCACTGGCGCGGCGACATCATCTGGAAAGGCCGGAGCTATCCGTGAACCAGCGAGCTCTCCGCACGCGGCCGCAAGCCGACCACGAACATGTCAGCCGGATCTCGACCGGAACGGTGCTTTTCATCATCACGGCGACGGCAGTTACCGTCTACGAATTGCAACTGGTGCTGATTCCCTTCGTCCTTGCCGGGGTGATCAGCTACATCTGTGCACCCGCAATTGCCTGGGCAAGCGCCAGGGCTCACCTGCCTCGTCTGTTAGTTTCGGTCGTCGCATTCCTGGTGATTCTAGCATTCGGCGCGGTCATTGGCTTGCTCGGAATTCCGCCCCTGGCTCGCGAGATGACACATACCGCCACCGACCTTCAGGGAACGCTCAACCGCCTGGCCGCAGCGCTGATCGACGGTGACACAGTCAACTTGCTCGGTCAGCCAATGGATTCACACCAACTGGCAGCCGGGATCGATCAGGCCGTTCGCAACTGGATCGGCAATGCGCGGGTACTCTCGGTGATCGCGGGAAGCGTCTTTGTTGCCGGGTTCGGCTTCCTGCTAACGCTGGTTCTGCTATTCTTCTTTATGGTTAGCGGCCCGTCGATCGTTCAAGGGCTGCTATGGCTCGTTCCGCCCGGTGAACGGCCATTGATCGAGGACCACATTCTGGTGCAGGTCGATCCGGTGCTGAGACGTTACTTCATCGGGGTCGTCGCAGTCGTGTGTTTCGCCGCCGCTTTCGCCTATGCCGGCCTAGGGCTTCTGCTTGGAGTTCCACATGCTGTGTTCCTTGCCCTGATCACCGGGCTCCTGGAGGCGGTGCCGGTCCTTGGCCCAGCGATAGCAGCAACCCTTGCCGGCCTCGTGGCTATTCAACACAATTCAGAGTTCTCGGCGATTATTGGATACGCAGTCTACCTCACAGCGCTGCGACTTTTGATCGATCAGTTATTTGGGCCCGTCGTGCTTGGTGCGGCTAGCCGGGTGCATCCCGCGCTTGTCATTTTCTGTTTCCTGGCCGGAGGCACACTGTTCGGCGTCGTCGGAATAATCATCGCAGTTCCAGTCGCACTCATCATCAAGGCAACGCTCTCAGCGCTCTACGACGAGCCAGCGAGCGGACTTCCCTTGCGAAAGGACTGACCGAACGGACGAGCGGTGAGGGCATGATGATCTTGACTCCCCTTGTTTCGATCATCGACAGCGCGCTTCGCGCGCGGCAGGGAATATTCGAGTACAGCCAATGCCCCCACTGCCTCTTCCGATTGCAACTTTCGGCGGTCAGCCGCGACATCGCTCTGGCGGATGGAACGCACCTTTGTGCCGGCAGCCGTCTGTTCAATCTCCATCTCTGGAATGAGCATATTCCCCCGTATCCAATCCAGGGTCCAACACTCGGCTGGTCCCGACGGATGTGTCGGGATTTCGAGACATCCCTCGAAGAGCTTGCGGCCTTTATTGTAGGCAATCCCGCTCTTGAGGACGTAACAGCGGTCGGTGGGAAAATGATGTTCGGCTCGACCGAGCAGACCGACCGCGTCGCTCATGTTGCGAAACGATATGGCTTTGTCCACGCGCTCTGTGCCCCGCGCGGCTGCTCGATTGCGGAAGGATTGCACGTGATCGGCGAAAATATCCTGGTCGCGCTGATCGTGGTCTCTCACAACCCGGCGGCGTTTCGAATTAAGTCCCTCCGACGCGATCGCGTGCCGGTCTACCTTCGCCGCGCCGAGCTCTTGAAGCGTTACGGCGCTCGCGCCGGCGCAGCATCTGCATATCAGCCGAGTGGCGTGCGGAAGCGCCCGAGCTTCGGCCCGACGGCAGATGACCGCAAATAACCGTGGCTACCGAACCACGAAATCGCATCGTTCACGGCCTCCACGTGTGGCCGCGCGCGATATCCAAGCTCACGTTCAGCTTTTTCAGACGTAAAGAACATCTTATACCGTGCAAGGCGAATGCCCGCCCAGGTCGCGAGCGGCTCATTGCCCGTGAGATAAGCGGCCATCTCGCCTGCCAACGCGGCCGGCACCGCGCCATACCATGGAATTCGAATCGATGGGCACCGCCGTCCGACCGACGCCGCGATCTCGGCGAGCAGCTGGGAGAACGGGACGTTCTCGCCCCCGAGAATGTAGCGCTCGCCGATCCTGCCTCGCTGGAGCGCTGCGAGATGTCCGCGCGCGACGTCGTCAACGTGCACAATGTTCAATCCAGTATCAACGTAGGCGGGAATCCGCCCGGTTGCGGCGGCAAGCACGATTTTTCCGGTCGGAGTTGGCTTGATATCGCGCGGACCGATCGGGGTGGACGGATTGACGATGACCGCGGGCAGCCCGTTCTTTCGGACCATATCGACGACCAGTTGTTCGGCGATTATTTTGCTTTGTTTGTAGGCGCCAATTGCCGCCCCAGCCGACATACTCGCCGCCTCGTCAGCTGGCACGCCACCGTGTTGAGGGCTCAGCGTCGCCACGCTGCTCGTGTAGACGATGCGCTCGATGCCGCTGCGCAGTGCCTCCTCCATGAGGTTTCTCGTACCTGTGACATTGGTCGCGAGAATCTCTGCGCTGTTCCATAGTGAGAGTCTGTAGTCAGCTGCGACGTGAAACAAACATCGACATCCGGCACAAGCCGGCCGGAGGGAGGAGCGGTCTCTCAAATCACCTTCGACATACTCCACGCCGCGCACATTAAGGTCCCGATATCGACTGTTTCGGCGCATTAGAACCCTGACATGGAAACCATTACCCAGCAGCGCGCGAAGCACGGCGGATCCAACAAAGCCAGTGGCGCCCGTGAGCAACAAGTTTGCGGACGTACTCATAATCATGCTCGGATCGACGAAGTTTCTCTAGAGTTGAATTGCTCGGACGCTGGAACCAAGGACCTCAGAGCAGTCACGAAGAGCTTTACGAGCCAACCACCAGTCCGCGGAGAGCTTGATGACATCAAGTGTGTCAGAAGGCCGCCCAAGCAATGAACAACTGAGCTGCCATCGACTGGTCTCGCCATCACTCGAGAGGCAGGCAAGGGCTGTCGGGGGGACATTGCGTCCGGCCGCGTCGATTACCACACGAAGCGCAACGAACCGCATCGAGTTAGCCGCGGCCAGGCGGGCGATCAGGTGAGACTCCATGTCGGCGATCAATGCACCGGTTTGACGCTGCAGTTCGCTTCGTGACGCACAAGCCAGTATGGGAACATCGATTCCGACAATGGGACCGTACACGGCGGTTGGAATCGCCGAAAGCAGCCATGCCGACCAGACATCGTCCGTCATGATGCTTCCGGTTGATGCAATGATCTCTGATCCGACCACGATTTCCCCGGATCGCAAGTCGGGACTCAGCGCACCCGCGACCCCATAGCTGACTATACCTCGACAACCGTCAGCCGCAGCATGCTCAATGAACTCCGAAAGGTCAGCCGAGCCCGGTCCCCACGCCTCTTTTTTGAAATGGCGCCCGACCATCTCGGCCTCGATCGCGAGACCCGCACAGACGATTGCCTGCCCGGCTTCTGCGACTGTTCTAGGACTTCGATGGACCCTGGTTATCGCCATTGTGAAAATAGCGCGCGAACAGCCCAGTGCCACGCGACGCGTCATTCGTCGCGCTCCGAATCACCGTGGCTTATCGAGATAACATCGCAGCCAATGCTTCGTTTCTATCTGCCGCTCCGACATGAAAAGCTCTTGCGGAAAGTAAGCGGCCTTCGAGACTGGTAAGCCTTGGGACGCTTTAACGTGTGTGAATCAGCGGAGCAGGCGCTAGGAACGCACCGAGCGCCCTCTCGTTTGGATTACGTGCCCAATGGTCGGAATCACAGCCTCCTCGTGGCTCCCGGCGACCAGACCTCATCCAGTGGCTGCCGCTCGGCGCCATCGGACGGCGAGGGCGTCGCTCCAGGCTTTTTGATCAAGAAGGCGATCATTCGAGAATGTCGGGTTTGAGCGAGACCATCCATATCGTGAGAGAGATCTGTATAGCCGGCGCGATCCTCGGCATCGGCTACAACATCCTCGCTGCAATCCTGGCGGTTCGCTTCAACAAACCATCGACGCTTGACCGATCGTCGGTGCATCCCGTGACGATATTGAAGCCCTTGCACGGAAGCGAACCAGGCCTGTTTCGGCGGCTCGATGCGCTTTGCAAGCAACGGTACAGCGGCAAGATCCAGCTCATCTGCGGTACGCAGCAGCGCACCGATCCCGCCAATCAGGTGGTCCGTCTGATGCAGAGGCTTTATCCGGCCATGGAGATAGACCTCGTTGTCGGCGATCGTGTGCGGGACGAGAATCCGAAAGTCGCAAATCTGGTCAATCTGGAAGCGAGGATCCGTCACGAAATCATTATTCTGTCCGACAGCGATATCGTCGTCGAGGATCGCTTCGTGAGCCACCTCGTTGACGAGCTGGATAATTCCAAGACCGGGGCGGTGAGCTGCCTATACCACGGAGTTGCAGCCGGCGGCGTGTGGGCCAAGGTCTCCGCACTCAACATCAACGCGCAGTTTCTCCCCAACGTGATTATCGCGCTGGCGTTCGGCGCAGCCAAACCCTGTTTCGGTTCGACGATCGCCATGCGAGAGGATGTGCTGAGACGAATCGGCGGCTTTCAACCATTTCTGGACGAGCTCGCCGACGATTATGCGATCGGTCGGGCCGTTCGCGCTATCGGGCTGGATGTCGTTGTCCCACCCTGGGCGGTTGGGCATGTCTGCTTTGATCGCAGCTTTCGCTCGTTCTGGGAGCATCATCTGCGCTCGTCGCGCACCATCCGCTCGATCGAACCCGTCGGTTATGTCGGAACCATATTCATGCATCCCGTGATCCTTGCTTTCTTCGCTGTCTTGACGGGAGCGCAGCATCCGATCGCCTTGCCGAGCATCGCATTTGCCAGCCGCGCCATCTTGAATTTCAGTATCGAACGAACCTTCGACTTGCGACGGCACTCGCTCTGGCTCCTAGCGCTTCATGACACGATCTCATTTGCAGTCTTCATATGCAGCTTCTTCGGCGCCGCCGTCGAATGGCGCGGCCAGAGTTACCAGATCTTTCGCGACGGTACGATCCAGAAGGACAGCTTCGACTAAGGCCCCGGGCCGACCGTTCAGCCGCCCACGGCCGCGGGTCGATGGGCAAACCGAGGCCACTCTCCGCCCTTGCGATGGCCTTAGAACTTGAGAGCCGTTCGCAGCAGAGTGCGGGCCATCTTCACTCGGGCATTTAAGCTTTGCAGCCGATGTTGGTTCCCACGAACAGGATGGAGTTGCCTTGCCTCGGCAGTAGGAACATCCGTTGAACCGCGCGATTGAAGAATTCGAACTGCCACGTTCCTGAGAGCACATGCGGGCACAGTACCTCATCCTCGCGCTTGCGACCTTCGTGGCCGGATGTCAGCGGGAGGAGAGAGAGTTGCGCCTCGATCCGCCCGTGGCCGACGCTCTCAATAACGTTGCACTGATGCCGAACCGGATCAGCGGGGCCCCGCCCGAGGTCTACTATGCGCTGGGAAAGCCTTACGAGGTCAACGCCTATAATCTCAGCCAAGGCAAACGGTTGTATGCCTGGTTTGGCTGCCGGGCATGCCACGGCGATGGGCAAGGCGGTACTGGCCCGAGCTTTCTCGATGGCTGGTGGTATTATGGCCCTGAGATGGTATCGATCTTCGCATCGATCCGTGATGGGCGGCCGCATGGCATGCCGGCCTTTCGCGACAAGCTAACGACGGATCAGATCTGGCAGCTTGCGGGCTACGTGCAAACCATCGGCTCTTACGAGGGGAAGACTGCAGCTCCTAGCCGCAGCGATGACAAGCAAACTCGCCCGTCGGAGAACCGCGCGCCCGCGAAGCTCCTGTTCGACGAAGGGCCGACGCCGATCCATCCCGACCAGGGACCCACGCCGTGATCGGGTCTCGCAGCAAGTTCGCGGCTTGCGCGTCGCTCACAGTGCCTCTCGCAGGTTGCAGCGGCTGGCAGTCGGTCCTCGACGCGCACGGCACGTCAGCAATCAGCTTGAGACAGCTGATCATCCTGATCGTCGTGGCCTGCTGCATTGTGTGGATGCTGGTGATGATCGCCCTCATTTGGACGTTGTGGCGGGGCCGCCGGTCGACAGACAGCTACCCCCCGGTTCCGGAGCGACGAAAGACGTTCGCAGTAACAGCCGCGACAATCCTGACGACCCTGATCATCAGCGCCTTCACCGTTACCAGCTTCTTCGCCACACGTTCGCTGAGCGTCGCCGGACAGGATGACCTGCAGGTCACGGTGCGTGGACTGCAATGGTGGTGGAGCATCGACTACTTTAGCAATGATCCCGAACGGCACTTCGAAACCGCCAACGAGATCCATATCCCGGTCGGACGCAATGTCCATTTCAAGTTGGAAGGGCTCGACGTCATTCATTCCTTCTGGGTGCCAAGCCTGGCCGGCAAGCAGGATCTCATCCCCGGCCGCTCCAATGAATTAACGGTGCGCGCCGAACGCCCTGGGATCTATCGCGGACAGTGCGCCGAGTTCTGCGGTATGCAGCATGCGCACATGGCATTTCTGATCATCGCCGACGACCAGTCCGCGTTCGACGCCTGGACCGAGGCGCAGCGACGGCCAGCTCCGGCGCCGGGCGATGAGACTCTCACGGCCGGGCAGCAAGCCTTTCTCGAAAAGCCATGCTCCGGTTGCCACACCATTCGCGGCACAGCCGCAGCCGGCACCGCGGGACCCGACCTCACCCATGTCGGCAGTCGGAGGTACATTGCGGCCGGACTGTTCGAGACCACACCGGGCTCGATCGCGGCTTGGGTTGCAGACCCGCAGACGATCAAACCCGGCAACAACATGCCATTGGTGCCGCTCGCGCCCGCCGAACTGCGGTCGATTTCAGCCTATCTGGCCAGCCTGAAATGACCGGCGACGCCACAGCGACCGATATACGCGATATTGACCTGCCGCGCCCCACGCTCGAGGCTACCCTCGCGGACACCTGGAAGACGCCGCCGGGTTTCTGGAGCGCACTCACGAGCGTCGACCACAAGATCATCGGCCGCCGTTACATTGTGACGGCCTTTGTGTTTCTCGCTCTCGGCGGCATTCTTGCGGTCCTGATCCGGCTCCAGCTTGCCAAGCCAGAGTCACGGTTGATTGGGCCTGATCGTTACAATCAGATCTTCACGATGCACGGCGCGAACATGATGTTCCTGTTCGCAGTGCCGGTCATGGAGGCTGTTGCGGTCTATCTCGTCCCGCTCATGGTCGGCACCCGAAACATCGCTTTTCCAAGGCTGAATGCCTTCTCATACTGGATGTACCTTGCCGGCGGCGCGTTGCTGTGGAGCGCATTCGCAATGGACATGGCTCCCGATGTCGGCTGGTTTGCCTATGTGCCTCTGTCCGGCCCGCAATACGGTACTGGGAAACGCGCCGACATCTGGGCCCAGATGATCACGTTCACGGAGTTGTCGGCACTCGCCGTTTCGGTCGAACTGGTCGTCACAATCTTCAAGCAACGAGCACCAGGCATGACGCTCGACAGAATCCCGCTATTCGTATGGTCGATGCTCGTCACGTCGTTCCTCGTCATCCTGGCCATGCCGGCGATCATGGTCGCAAGCAGTACGCTGATCCTGGATCGTCTGGTCGGCACCCACTTCTACAATCCTGCCGAGGGCGGCGATGTGCTGCTCTGGCAGCATCTGTTCTGGTTTTTCGGTCATCCCGAAGTGTACATTATCTTTCTTCCAGCCGCAGGCATGGTCTCGAGCATGATCGAACCGTTCGCGCGCCGTCCGGTATTCGGCTATCTCGCGCTCGTGATGGCCCTGATCGCGACGGGAATTCTCTCGTTCGGGCTCTGGGTCCACCATATGTTCGTGACGGGGCTGCCCAGGCTTGGCGACAGCTTTTTCACCGCCTCGAGCATGGCGATCGCCGTTCCGGCCGGAATCCAGATTTTCTGCTGGTTGGCGACGCTCTGGGATGGGAAACCTGTATTCAAGACCCCGCTGCTTTTCGTCATCGGCTTTATTGTCACGTTCACGATCGGTGGCCTCACTGGAGTCATGGTCGCATCCGTGCCGTTCGATACACAAGTTCACGACACCTACTTCGTGGTCGCGCATTTCCACTATGTGCTGGTCGGCGGCGCCGTCTTTCCGCTGCTTGGCGCGATCCACTACTGGTTTCCCAAAATCACCGGCAGATTGATGAACGAGATGCTTGGGAAGCTGTCGTTCTGGCTGATCTTCCTGGGTTTCAACGCAACGTTCTTCCCCATGCATATTCTAGGTCTGCAAGGCATGCCGCGTCGAATCTATACCTACCAGCCGGATATGCCTTGGCAATACACGAACCTCTTCGTGAGCCTGAGTGCGATCGTACTGGCGACGGGATTCCTTCTCTTCTTCATCAACGCAATCTGGAGTTTGCGATCCGGCGGCGCTGCCGGCGACAATCCGTGGGCGGCACCGACGCTGGAATGGGCGACGTCATCGCCGCCGCCGGACTATAATTTCGCGTTCATCCCAGTGGTGCGCGCAGTGCATCCACTTTGGGACGAGCCCGACGTCCCCTCCGCTGCCGGATTGCGGACCGACCGTCGCGAGTTGATTGTCACTTCGATAGACAGCGCCGAACCTCAGGCACGGGAAGCGTCCCCGCGCAATTCGATCTGGCCCCTTTGGGCAGCAATTGCGACCACGGTCATGCTGATCTGGTCGATCTTCTCGCCTTGGGCGGTCGTGTGGGGATCGGTTCCGATCACCATCGCGTTGATCGGCTGGTTCTGGCCTAAGGGAACGCCGGAGGACGAATCGTGACGCAACGCATCGTTCTCGATCTCGCGAAACTTCCCCTGCACGGCTTGAGCACGGCTAGCGTCACCTGGTGGGGCACGCTCGCCTTTATGCTGATCGAGGGCACAGGGTTCGCGCTCGTCCTCGCCGTCTATCTCTATCTGATGAGCCGGGCCGTCACATGGCCGATCGATGCGCCACCACCAGATCTTCTGCCAGGCACGCTGGTCACCGTCACCCTGATCGCGAGCGTCGTTCCAAACGTCCTGATAGCACGCTGGGCGAAACAGCAGAAGCTGAGCCGGGTCCGGGCCGGCCTCATCGTGATGTGCCTGTTCGGTATCGCTCCCCTGGTCATCCGCATCTTTGAATTTCCTGCGCTCAGGATCAATTGGGACGCCAACGCCTATGGTTCGGTCGTGTGGACGCTGCTTGGATTGCATACCACGCACATCATCACTGACCTTGTCGAAACGTTTGTATTGGCGGCCCTGATGTTCACGCGACACGGAAGCAGTTCGCGACGGTTTGGCGACGTTGAAGACAATGCGATGTATTGGAACTTTGTCGTTATCACCTGGCTTCCGATCTACAGCTGCCTCTACTGGGTCTCACGGTTATGAGCGCATCGCAAATTGTTCGGAAACTCAGCGACTGGGCGGGCCTTTGGCTGGCACCCTCGCTTTGGGCGGTGAACATGCAGCTCGGGCAGATCCTTCCCTATCGCGACTGCTATACTAACTCGCACATTTCGGCCACGGCGTCGTTCGTCGCTGCGGTGTTCGCTGCATCGTCCGGCGTTGTGTCGTGGGAAGGGGTTCGACGGGTCGGTCGGGAGAGAGTGCAAGCCGCGATTGCCGTGTTTGCTGGCTCTGTGAGCGCTCTTTCCGCTCTCGTGTTTACGTTTGCCCTCACAATGCAGGGAATCGCCGCCGTGGTGCTGACGGGATGCGAAAGATAGCATTCTTCCTCGTGACGTGGGCGTCGATTGACGCCGCTCACGCCCACTCTTACGCCGAGCCGGCCGATAGTTCGCGCTGGACTTTCGATCCCTGGGTGGTGGTTCCCCTCCTCGTTGTCGGCTCGTTGTATGCTCTGGGAGCGATAAGGCTGGCGCGACGCTCGACACGGCGCACCGGTCGAGCCTGGCGGCACCTTACGTTCCTGATGGGCTGGCTTAGCCTGATCGCTGCGCTCGTGTCTCCGATGCATTGGTTGGGCGAACGCATGCTCGCCTTTCACATGGTGGAGCATGAGATCCTCATGGCCATTTCAGCGCCCCTTCTGGTGCTTGCGCGACCCGTCGGCATCTGGATGTGGTCGTTTCCGAGACGGCTGCGTGTTGCTGGCGGCCGCTTGATGCGGAGTCGGCTCGCCGGCTCGCTCTGGAGCTTGCTCAGCGGCGGGCGCAACGCGACGCTGCTCCACGCCATGGCCATCTGGGCGTGGCACGCACCTCCCCTTTTTGACGCCGCAGTTTCTGATCCGGCGTTGCACCGGCTGCAACATCTAAGCTTCTTTGCAACCGCCGTGCTGTTCTGGTGGTCAGTGCTTCGACGCAGCGCAATTGGCGCGGCTGCATGGCACGTGTTCGTCACCATGCTGCACACCAGCGTGCTCGGCGCGTTGATGGCGCTGTCGCCGCGGTTGCTCTATCAGCAGGACTACTCCATTGCGGGATCCTGGGGGCTGTCGCAACTCGAGGACCAGCAACTGGCCGGCCTGATCATGTGGGTGCCAGCCGGTACGATCTATGCGGGAGTCGCGCTCGCGCTGATCGCGATTTGGATCAACGGCACCGCGAGATCCGTGAGACACAGCAATGTTGTCGGCGTTTCTTAAAGCGCCAGGCCGAATGGCAGCGTTGTCAGCGCTCGGCTTCGTCCTGGCGGCGGTCACCGGTGGCCTGTGGTGGCAGGCACAGCATCAGGTCGTTGAGGTCGCTCGCACGATTACCGGAGGGGACCCTTCGCGCGCCCCCGATATCCTGCGGCGTTACGGGTGCGCGGGATGTCATACCATCCCGGGCATATCTGGCGGCGATGGTAAGGTCGGGCCATCGCTTGCCGGCTTGCGCCATCGCGTCTACATAGGCGGCGTTTCGACTAACTCGCCGGATAACCTGGTGAATTGGATCGTCCGTCCGCAAAGCCTCTCGCCGAACACCGCGATGCCAGCGTCCGGGATAACGGAGGCAGAGGCACGCGACGTCGCGGCCTATCTCTATGCACACTAACGCGGGGTCGCTCTACGGGGTCGGCGTCGGTCGCGGCGACAACGATTTGATATAGACGGCAATTGCCGTGCGATCGCGGTCGGACAACATCGCGGTGTTGGTGACAACATCGGCCATCGATGATCCTACCCTGCCGTGGTTCGGTGTGTTTCCGGTTCGAAGTAGCTCAGCGAGATCTTGCGTCGACCAATTTCCAATCCTGGTCGGCGTAATATTCGGGTAGAAGCCCGTTCCTTCCGGATCCTGTCCGCCGGCATAACGGGTGTTCGATCTAATTCCACCGAGAATGTTGCGCGACGAGTGGCACTCCGCGCAATGTCCCACGGCCTCGACCAGATATCGCCCGCGATTCCATTCATCGTCGTGGCCACGATCCGGCTGGAGTTGACCCGGCCGGAAGTAGAGAAGCTTCCACAGCCCAATCATGCGACGAACGCGGAACAACGGCGTCAGCTCATGCGCAGGCGGTCGTCCTTGGACCGCTGGCAATGTCCGCAGATAGGCCATCAGGTCGCTGACATCCTCTCCGCGCATATGAGTGAAGCTCGAGTACGGAAACAGGGGATAATAATGGCTGCCACCGGGAGAGACGCCGTTCAGCAAGGCATTGGCAAGATCCTCGGTTCGCCAGCGCCCGATGCCGTCTTGCGGATCCATGGATATGTTGGGAACACGAAAGGTCCCGTACGGCGATGCCAGCGCCAATCCGCCACCGAGGCGCAGCCGATCGGACTGACCTGGCGAGGCATGACATGACGCGCAATCGCCGGCTGCGAACACGAGCTTTCCGCGAATAGGGTCGCCGCCCTGATCGGACAGCCTGATACGATCTGGAGATGCAAGGAATTGCGGCGACGTGAGCAGCCAGCCGCCGACGCCCAACACCCCGACGATCGCGCCCGCGACAATCCACCAACGCACTACGTGCATCTCGGCCTTGCAGTATAGACGGCAACGCCATGTAACGTGCTGCTTGCATCGATGTTCCTGGCGCGGAGGACGCGCGCCCCAGATCAGAAATGCGCCATCTATCGCGCGTCTGTCATTCGAGCAGACTCACTTTCCATACGGTGCTGGCGTTGGGGGCCCGAGCAACGTGAATGCGAGCTCACTTTGGTCGGCGTTTTAAGATCGCGTTGCACGCCTCGATGTTCTCTGACGACCTTGATTTTGCGGTTCGAATGCCAGCCTTTGGCGAAAATGCCGAGCGCCACGGCTCTCATCGTCACGTCACCCAGCACGTCGCTACGAACCATTCAGCCCGGCTTGCGCCCATTGAAGGTCACGTGCTGTGGAGGCCGCCGCTGCGATTGAAGGTTGTGGACCGAAGTAAAGCTGTGCTGAAGTTCTCAGATCTGCCAACTGCTCCTATGTCGGTCTGAGGTGGTAATACAGCCGACCACCAGACATTGGCATTGTCACCCCTGCGGGGCCCGCCTCGTCCGCGTAATGCGGTGCACCGTATTCACGAGGGCGACATGGGTAAATGCTTGAGGAAAATTTCCAACTAGCCGCCCGGGCTCCGGCGCGTATTCTTCCGAAAGGAGACCAACGTCGTTGCATAGCCCAAGGAGCTTCTCAAGCAAGGCTTCGGCTTCGGCCTCGTGGCCAATCATATGGTAGGCGTCTGCAAGCCAGAAGCTGCAAGCAATAAACACGCCTTCTCCCTCTGAGATTCCATGCTTCGAAGGAGGAACATCATAGCGCCTGACTAGTCCATCAATGAGCAGATCTTGTTCGATTTTCGCAATCGTTGACAGCACTCTGGAATCATCCGGCGGCAGACCGCTGTTTGGCCTTCGTGTGGTGGCGTGAGCGCTTGGATGGTGGGGAGCTTCGGTACATCGCGAAACCCGCAATGGCGTGAGCCGCTTTGCCATTGGCAGCCTAACTCACCGGGAAGCACCTTATGCCCGCCGGAACCCGCTGGATTGACGTTCGCCGCAGCGCCCATCGCATTCAACTCGTCGTCGAAATCTTTTGCCGACAGGCATCGTCATTCCAGGTCGTATTGATCAAGGAAGTACAGCTTGACGAGCGCGGGCGTCACTAACGGAACATCCCGGACTTGGCCCAGGCGCGTGGGACGGAAAATATGAAGAAGCTGATTGGCGGGCACCCGGACCTGTCGGTCGTGAAGCCGGCCCCCGGCCGGCCCCGCCATCGGCCGCTGATCCGGGCGTCGGGGGTGCGTTTTTCCCGCCCGCTTGACCGGCGGCCCCAGCCGGGCCCTCCCTCCCTCCACTAGAGGCGCCCCTACGGCCTTTTCCGGACATCCGTACCCCTTTGATCTTTCGCCATATTCGCCCCGGAATTGGACAAGGATCTTCCAACCACCGACCAGTGGCCTAGTTCTGGGCCACTTCACCGGGGATTTGGCCCCCAATTCCGGGCCGATACCGCGGCCGCCACGGACGACCAATTCCATACCTTCCAAATCACAACAAAGGCGAGCATCGCCGTCACGACCATGGTGCTGGTGACGGCGATGCCATAAGCGGACGCCAGAGCGTTCGATGAGCGAAACATGAAGACGAGCACCAGAACGCCAACCAGCAGGAATCCGTTCACGGGCGGCATGTAGATCTGTCCGTCGAGGGCCTCGGAGGTCTGCATGATCTCGTGGCGACTATCCGACCTCGCCGCTTCCGCCATTAAAGTCACGCACGCGTCGCTCGGCGGCTTCCTCAGAACGAGGCGTAAGCGTTCCGGAACGCAATGGCGCCTGCAAGGGATCGTGGCCGTGTGCGTACGGCATGCCCGTCGTTACCGCTCTGGACGATCCATTGGCCGTTTTGCTGACCTACGATTTTGCCAACGTGGTGACGCCAAACGACGATCGTACCGATTGAAGGACCACCCGCATTGGTGCCGTACCGTGCCCAGGAGCGCGCTAGATTGAATTGCGGGCCCGGATCGCTACCGACCTGCGTGCGCATGAACCACCCACACCACGCGCCTGGGCGGCCTAGATGTGTATTGTTTCGATGATGGTGATGGTTGCGCGCCTCTGCAGATGATGTGACGGCTGAAAGCATGACGACTGCAGCCAGGAGTGTACGCATTACAAAGGTCCTTCGGGTTAGGGCAGATCATCCTTTTCGGGGGAGCGCAGTGACAAATCTGCAATGTGGTACCGAGGCGATCAGAAGCCGCGACGGAGCGAAATTGAAGCGGGAACTTAGCCCATTCGAGCGCTGTGGCTAAAATAAGGCAGTTATCTTGTTCGGAGAGTGCTGTCGCCTCTATTAGCCACCGCCGATCATCGCCTTGAACTTAGCCGCGCGCTCAGCGCGCTGATGGATCTCGCGGCGACGACCGCGTTCTGCATCCAGCATCTCGCCCGCGATGGCCGCGTCAATTACCTGATCGACCTGCTCGCTCGTGAGCGTACCATGCTCGACGAGCGCATCAGTCAACGCCGTCACGACGCCGAGATGCGACCGGATCAACGCCTCAGCCTCGGCCTCCACGTAGCGCAAGAACGTATCCACAGCCGGCCCGCGCAGACGACAGACGCGAGCGCCCTCGCCTCCATGTTGTCATGCTCGGCGCCAAGAACGGCAGGTCGGGAAACGTGACGCGCTCGCACACGTTACCCGCGACCAACTCCAGGCACATTATCTGCGCGCATGCAACCTCCTTGTCGTGCTTGATGCGCCGCGAGCCGATCATCAGCGGGCCGATCTCCTCGCAGATATTGACGAGTTCTTCGGTCGTGGCAGGCTTCGGAGGAGATTGGCAATCGTCAACAAATTTGAGGGAAGCTGACGACGACGACGCGCCGCTACGAACGCAGTGGGCAGCAGACACATCATTAGGAATGATGGTGACGTGCTCGACGAATGAGCCGACCGCGCTCGCGACATAGGCGTGCCTGCTTTCATGTGCAGCGATGCGTCGCGTGTATTCTAGCGGGCGAGCGGCCTTCACAAGCGAATAGTCATTAGAGTGACGGTCATTTTGTTCCTGCTCAAACCGCTTGTAATCGCGTCGTCGACTCGTTCTCTCGACATCATCTGGAGATGCTGGAGCGTAGCTACCGAATTCTGGGCGAGAGCGCCACCATCTCGGTCGAGCAAGGTGGGGCGGAGCCTGGACAGGGCGAAGAACCAAAGGATTGGCTAGGCTCGATCCTGACGAACGGGTCGGCGCTCGATCGCACTTCTTATTATCAGTGGATCTCAGGTTCGTCAGTCCGCGTCATCTCTTTGTCGGCTGAGGAAGAGGTCGGATGCAGCAGGCGAGGACGCGCCATTGTGCCCTTCTCCGCTTCTTCCACGCATGCATCAACTGCCTCTCGGAGCGAAGTGACGTAGTAGTCGGCGCCGACCTCCGCCCTCGTCTTATCGTTTTGAAGCACCTCCTCGTCTGCCGGCCACAGTCCAACCAGGATGGGAATGTTATTGGCACGACGTCTAAGCCGCTGCAAAAGGTAGCGCAGATGCGAAGGATTGCCACGAATGTCCAAGTAGGAAATGCAGATCATCGCCACGTCGATGAGGTCCAGAGTCGCGATCGCATCGCGCGAAGCGGCCTGATAGCTCGCCACTTTCGCCCCGAGCCCATGTTTTTCGAGCAATTGCGCTAACATCGCGGCTGCCGAGTCGTCTAGAGGCCCCTTGCCCGCAAGGCATAGAACCGGCGTCGGCCCCCTCCAGCCCGGCACAAGCATGCGCGTATTCGATACCGCCAGAGGCGGAGCGCCTCTCGATAGCTGTCTTTGGTCCTTCGGCACGCCCGCAGGCTGTTGCTCCGAGCGCGGAGGATCGCGATCATCGTAATCCGCAAGCTCATCGATCAGACCCTCGATCGTATTTCTCACTTTTTCGAGCTGTCGATGACCGATCACGCCGCGGCGGGCGTCGTTCGCGGCGAGTTGCAGCCCTTTGAGCGCCACTTCATCATAGTAGGAGGACAGCGACCGCTCTTTGAGGAGAAGCTCGGCGTGGTCTTGGGCCTCGTCCGCATCTCCCGCGAGGATGCGCTGGTAGAAGCTCTCGACCGGCGTGAGCGGGGGCCGATCGCCCAGCAACACGTCCAAGAACTCGAGCCGATCCACGTACCTGCCGAGCACGACGAGGCAAAGCGTGAGCGGCATCGAAAGGACAAGTCCGACCGAGCCCCATAACCAACTCCAGAATATCGCGGAAACGACGACCGCGAACGGGGACAGGCCAGTGCTATGTCCATAAAGAATGGGCTCAACGCCCTGGCTCACGCAAAGCTCGACGATGACGTAAAGCGCAATCGTCCAGATCGCAATCGACCATCCCGGGTCGACCGCAGCCGCCAATGCGGTTGGAAGGACCGCAGAGATGAAGGATCCGATATAGGGCACGAACCTCAAGAGTCCGGACAAAATCGCCCACAAGATCGGATTGGGAACGCCGATCAGAACGAGACCTACCCCGATGACGATTCCGAATGCGGTGTTCAGGCCCAGTTGCGCCAGGAAGTAGCGGCTGAGCCGCTTCGCCGCGTCATCCATTGCCACCGTTGTCCGATGCAGGTCGGTCGAACCAAACAGCCGGATCATACGATCGCGGAGATCTTCCTTCTGCAACAGCAGGAAGATGGCGACAACCACGATGATGCCGAGCGTGGCAAACGGCGAAAGAACGGGAGACAGGTACTTTCTAAGCAAGCTCACTGGCGTAGTCGCCGGAGCCCCTGAGCCCTGAGGCTGGCCGCCCTGCTCGACTGGGGCTCCTGCGGATCCAGGCGGCTCGGCCGAGCGCTGCGGCGACCCGAGCTTAGGGTTGTAGCCTGCGCGTTCGAATACACCTGACAACTTGTCGAGCGCGTAGCCGCGGACGCTTTCGACTTTCTTCTCGATCGTCACGGCATATTCGGGTGCCTTACCTGCCAACTGTGCCACTTGGGTGCCGACCACGGTGCCTATCAGGGCGATCACTGCGATCGCAAGGAGGGCCGCCATCAACACCGACGGGACACGACCTAGCCTCAGCCGTCTGAGCAAGTTGACCAGCGGGGAGAGGACGAAGGACAGGAGTATCGCGACGGTGATGGGCACCAGCACTTCCCGCGCGAAGTACAGCGCCGTGACCACGACGGCGCCGACCTGAAGCGACAGGATGGATGTTACGGTCGGCCCTGATGCGGCCGGGACACTCTCATCTGCCGAAGGTCCGGGGGCCATCAAGTTTTCCAATGCGAGCCTTGTCCCATTCCGACGTGGAACTCGGAGGCTAACGGATCGTTCCTCGAAAGGTTAGTCGCGCCTCTTGCCGCGAGCGCCGACCTGGGTCGCGCTCGATCCGCATGACGGCCGTTAGGAGCGCGACGTGGCTTTCGCCCTCAAATCGAGATCAATCGCGCGGGAAGATCTAGATGCGGCTCTCGGATGGGATTTTATCTTCATCGCTTCAGCCGTTGTATCATCCTCTCCAGCGGCTTCAGGTGCGTCAGTCCGGACACGACAAGTTTTTGCTTGTCGGTCTGGCCCGCCGCGACCTGACTGAAGATGTGGTCGGTGAGCGTCTTGGGTGCCTGGACCACTTCGCCGTGGTCGCGTTCCTTGAACGTTTCGTAGATCGCCATGACCTTCTCCATGGCCGATTGAACCACCGTGGTTTCGAGTTCATCAGCCATCGCGCGACCTAGCGCTCTGCGCGCGTGGCTCCGAGAAGGATCGGAGCGTTGTCGGCTCGTCGCCAGCAGCCGCCGTCCTGGTAACCGCTGCGGATACCTCACGCGGATTTCGGGCGGATGCGAGCTTGAGTTCGGCGGCTAGGCCGCATCGGCCGGGCGCCGAACTGCCGGCATTTTTCGAGGAGGTTTTCGGTCTCGATCACTTGGCAGCTCCCGGGGTGGGCGCGGACGTTCACTTGTGGTCCGAGGGCGGCTGAGCCGAGTTCTTGTTGGCTTCGGCCTTGTTGGCCGCGTGGTGCCCGATGGCACATCCTGCGACGGCGCCGAGCTTGCCATATGCAGCCATGTGTTCCGCGACACCGCCGATCACAGCGCCCCTGATGCAACCTTTGGCTTGCGCTGCGGCACCGGAAGCGAGCGCTATTGCCGCAGAACAAACGTAGTTATCCATCCCATGACTGGTCTCGGGGGAGACAATCGCTGCCAAAATGGTGCGTTCCTGTCCGCATTGGCGGTCCCATTGCTAGGCCAGCGTCCTTCTCCCTCTTCCGCAAGTGCCGACGCGCAGTTCAGTTGCCTTACGAGGGTCCGACCGTATCCGCCATGGTCGCTCGCCTCGCGCCAATCTGCTTAGGAGCCCCGTCCGTAGTATCGCGAACGGTCTGGTGCTCCATCTTCGCATCGAGCTCGGCTCCGATTAGGATTACGATCGCGGACAGCCAGATCCAAGTCATGAAGCCGATCACGGCTCCGAGCGAACCGTAGTCTTGTTGTAGCTCCCCAAAATTCTGCGCGTACCAGGCAAACAGGACCGAAGCGACGAGCCACACTTGGGCAGCGCGCTTCCCAGGTGATCCAGCGCCACTTCGGCTTCTCGCGGGACGGCCCGAACCGATAGATGAACGCGAGCGCCAGACTGACCACGACGAAAAGCGCAGGCCATCTAGCCACCTGCGCTGCAAGCTCGGCCACGTCCGAAAGGCCGACGTATTTGAGGGCTATTGGAAGCGCCATCATCGCCGCGAGCGCCACGAGCACGAAAGCTATTCCTGCTGCCGTGAACGCGAGCGAGGCGGCATTGAGCGTGACGAAGCTGCGCTTCTCCGGTTCGGAATAGACGATGTTGAGCGTGTCGAAGATCGATTTCATCGCGGCGTTCGCGCTCCACAGCGATATCGCGAGCCCGACGATGAAGGTCAGTCCCAAGGTGCTGCCGCGCTGCGAGGCGACCCGCGCGAGCTGATCGTGGACGATGTCGAGCGCGCCGCCGAGTAGCACGCCCGACAGCGCGCCAACCTTGTCGCCGAGCGTCGCCGGATCGGTGAACAGGCCGTAGATAGCGACGGGCGCCGCGATTGCCGGGAAGATGGCAAGCAGCGTGTAGAACGTCACGCCAGCTGCCAGCGACATCACGCGATGTTCCGAGATGTTCTGATAGACCCGTAGCAAGATGTCCTTCCAGCCGCGTGCTGGGATTTCGGAGGGCGTGCTGGCCAGGCGCCCGCGCCCGTGGTCCGGTATGGCACGCTCCGATTGCTTGTTCGGATGGGTAGTGACTGCCGAAGATAGGCGCGGCCGGAAGCCCAGTGCCACCAAGCCTGCCGTAAGTGCGACAGCCCAGAGTGGCGGCCGCCCGACCGGGCCCGGGAGGTTTTTCGTGTCAGACTGGTGCATTGTCGGCGGTCCAAGGCTGCCCTTGCCGCTCCAGTTCGGACTTGTCGGAAGGCACGAGGGTTGGGCCATTGGCCTTCACCTCGCCGGCTGGTGATTGCTTCCCGTCTTTCATCTCGCCGCCGTTCCTCTGCTCCTCGTGTTGCTCCTTCGCCTGTTTAGCAGCCTCCTCCTTCGCCGCATCGAAAGCCCGCTCGCCGACTTTTTTTGCGGCCTCGAACTGCTCGGCACCGAACTCCTTCGCCCGCTCCTTGGCGTCGTCGCTCGCCTCTCCCATCAGCCGGCCCTCGGTTTCGCTCACTGGCAAGAGTGCGCCCATCAGGGCTCCGGCTGCCAAGCCAAGCCCGGCAAGAACCATCGGTTGCTCGCGGCAGAAATCGAGGAAGACGCTGGCGGACTGCAGCGTCCGTTGTCCCGCAGCTTTTGTGGAGACGGAAACTGCGGAAGCGGTGCGGTGTATGGAATCAGACATCACGTCCGCAGTGCCGCGCAAGGCATCGGCCGTCTGGTTTGCGGCCTGCCGAGTGGACCCCGCAATGGAGCCGGCGCGTCGACGGACGGAGTCAGTGGTATCGGCCATGGCCACTTGCGTCGAGTCAGCCAGCGTGCCGGCCGTCTCCCGAACGTCGCCGGTCATATCGGCAGCGGTGCGCTTGGCCTGCTCCGTGATCGAACCAAGACTCTCTCGGGCATCCTTGCGCAACCTCGAGGCCTTCTCGGTCCACTCGGCGCTCTTGGCGGAAGCCGCTTCGCCCGCTGCGCCTGCCGCGCTGCGCGGCGTACTCGCACCGTCACTGGCGCTGTGGCCGCTCGCGAAGCCGGAGCCGCCGGAGGTGCCACGAGGGCTCAGCATCAACCAGGCGAGCCCAGCGCCGACCAGGGCGAGGGCAAGTGGATTGGCGAGGGTCTGATCCTTGAGGTTGCGCGCGAATGCGGCCGCCGCGCCATCGCTCAGCCGGTCTGCCAGCTGCTCCACGACGTGGCCCGGCGTTATGCGCGCCTCAAGTTCATCCAGTGTACCGGCGATCTGAGACCGGGTCTGTTCGGTCTCTCGTTCAAGCTGCTCGACGTGGCTCATTGTTCTGACTCGCTTGTTGCTTGGCCACCGATGCATCGCGTTGGAGCTGGTGGACGGTTTTGCTGGGCATGACGTTTTCGAGCTTCAGCCGGCTAATGCCGATCAAAAGCAGAATGATCCCGATGATCAGCGCGGCTCCGCCGACGATCAGGGCGGACCAGTAGGACGCCATCCCATAAGCGCCGGTGAGTGCCGCGACGGCGGCCTGCAGCAAGATGACGAGGGCGGGAATCAGAAGCACCGCCCTACCGACGATGAGGACGAGGCCACGTGCGAGGCTCGCCATGTTCTCCGACACTTCTGCACGGGCAAGCTGCGCCTCCTTGCGCAAAAGCATGGTCAGTTGCGAGAACAGGTCGCCGATGATCTCGGGCACGGAACGCTGATAATTCGGAGTGGCCATAGTTAGTCTCCCCGGGGGCGCACTGGACGAGCTCTTCAGGAAGCGGGAGATCGCGAATCCAGCCACTACCGCACCGCCGAGCAGAGCCAAAGGCTCCCGCCGGCCCATATCGTTCAGAGTTCCCATCCGGTCCCGAATGTTGCGCTCACGAACCGCTTCGGTGCCCTGCTCGAGCCTTGAGGCGGCGGCGTGCACAAGCTCGGCGGCTTGAGGCATCTCCTTCGAGCTGATCCGCGGCGTCATGAACGGCCTTGGCCATTGCGCCGACCCGTTCGGCGCTAGCACTCTTTTGCCGCTCCGCGATATCTTCGGCCTTGGAGACTGTATCTGCCATTTGCTCGATCTTTTCCTCCTTTGCGGCGCAGCCCTTGGCCTGCACGAATTGTCCCTGACACCCAACAGGATCCGATCGACCATCGTTCCTGAGCGCCAATAACTGCCCAGAAAAATTCGTAAGAAGGTCCGGAAGCCGGCTCTGCTTTGGGAAAGACCGGAGCATTTTTAGGCTGAGAGGTTGAGCATCAATGGACGAAAGACCCTCGGCGGCAGGGGCGCCGCATCCCGCAATCTATTAACGTGGCCGAGACTGCAAAGGCCTTGCGAAAGCTTCCGGGCGACGAAGCTACCGGGCCACCATGAGCAGCAAACCCAGTCGCTCGGACCGGATGGAGGAGGCGAAAAGCCGAAGGAATGAGTAATGCAGCAACGGCGCCTCCGGGGCGCCGAGATGCTCGCTGATCCCCTAGTGGGGTGTAGGTCAGGGACCCGCTGTTCTGAAGAATTCCAAAGATCAATCGGTTGCGTGCGGCTCCCCAGAAGCTGCCCTACGGAGCGGGAGTCCAGACCGGCGAACGTTGGATCAATGGCCTGGCTCACCACGCAAGCGCGGAGGACCACCGCGGCCCGTGGGTCGCCGAGTTCAGGTCGCTTGTCTACTTGTTGATGAGACCCTAAGACCACCGACGCGGGGAAAGGTTGGACCAAGGTGGCAGATCACCCGCACGCGTCAGCAGTCTGTGTCTATTTTCGAAACTCGGCGCGCCTTTTGGGGCTGTCACTACAACTACTAACTAAACGTCCGTCGCCTGGGCGTGACTTTCGGCACTCCCGCGGCGCCACGGCTGGGTGACAGTGGAGACGCCCACCGCGAGGCAAGCGCGGTTTTTGACCAGCCCCAACTGCTACTCCGGGTCAAGATCGCGCCCTCTCGTGGGAAGGAGACGACGCAGTGAAGATCGCCTGGATTCTTCTGAGCATTACAGCCACGCTCGGTTGGATCGTCGCTATCTTCTGGGGCGTCAGCCAGATCTCGCGATGGCTGTTCTTTTCATGAGGCACTGCATCCTCTGACGAGACGGGCCGGCGTTAGCGAGACCCATCCGGACTGGCTTTCAACTAGTAGTTACCCTACAAGTACGCGGGCGCTCGCGTTCTTACCAACCGCATGGTGACGCACCGTGGCTTTCGAGACATGATAGGGATTAATAGCAGTTGATGATCCGACAAGGCCCCGATGCGTCCGGTCTAAAGGTTTTGGGGATTCCTGCATATTCGGGCCCCGTTGCATGAGCGACCTATATTGGTCGCCCTTGCAGAGTAACAGACATCTCTTTCCATTTGCCCACGTCTATGCGCGCCACCGCAAGTAAGGGCGCCCTACTCCAACACTCCCAGCCACGAGCCGCTAAAAGGACGAACATCTATGGCATCCCCGGGGACGATTATTCCGACGGGAAGCGACGGACGAGATCGGAGGCAAGATGGAAGCTTGTCAGCCCGCACAATTTGGAATTCGCAACCACGCTTCTTGAAAGCGTAAATGGCGGCGGCGCTGACACCCCATCTTCAGCGTTCCAAAAAAACGGACACGGTAGGACGTCCCTTTGCGCCCATGGCGGACGGCTGAGGGATCGAACCCCTATCCCTTCGCGCGACCCACGGTTCCAAGACCACTGTCAGACCATTCCGACGGGACCGTCCAATTGGTTGCCCGGCGCGACTCGAACGTGCGGCCTCCACCTTCGGAGGACGGCACTCTACTCAACTTTGTGTCCCAACCATCGCGACCGCAACACGCCGTTTCTATCATTTATCATTGGAGGCAATTAGAAACCGTCTTCTAAGCCTTGCGTTGCGTCGCATGGCCAAACTCACTGACAGATCGCCCAGGCCAAGCACATCGCCGCCGCGGTGATCGGAAAAGGCAGGAGCAGGCTCGAAAGGACGACCCAATTGGACCAATTGGAAATTTGGACAAGCTCACTTCATGGACAAGTTTTTCATCGCCATCGTTGTCGTAAGTGTCGCCGTCCTACTTGGCGCGTGCGTTTATATTATCATGCTTTGAAGCGAATTTGTATTACCGGCTTCTCCAGCAGCGCATCGCGAGCCGCAGTAGGCTGAAGGAGTGCAGCCTAACGTCGAGCTTCCCTAGCGCATTCAGCGCTCAATTTTCCACTCAGTCATCTTGACTTGGTTTCAAGTTGTTTCCAGTTCTTTTCGAACAGCTGAAGCGGAATTCCCAACCTTCTCGACGATCTTGAGAGGCTCGTCCTTTGAGACACTGAGTTCGCGAGCCCAGCATTTAACTTCGTCGGATGAGTGCAGATTGATCTTCGACCGCTCGAATTGCTCTTTTTTCGTAAGGCGCGCCATGCTCATCAATTCTCGCTCCAGACATACGTTCCTAACTAGGAACCGGTGGCCGCATTCGAGTGTTCATCGGACAGGAGGTGCGAACATTGCACAAGCAGCATGGAGACGGACCGGCTCCCCAATCGGCAGGAAGGGGCCGCGCAAGGCCAATCCGAAATACAAACGCCGGTCGCGTCAACCTTGGACCGACAAGGCTCCGCTCGTTGGCGAAGGCGAATACACCCACCGGAGTCATAAGCCTAAAGATGCAGCGGCCGAAAGCTTCGATCGCCAGCAAAGCACAACGCGAGGGCATCTCGCTGAAGCCCATCAATCGCTCGCCCTATAATCGCAAGAAGACGGCCAAGAGGGGGCGATAATAACGTTTCTCGGGCGCGGTCGCTTTGATCATCCCGCTCAAATCCGGCCGTTCGATATCCAGATTGATGTCATCCGCGCCATGGCCCTCATCCCTGCTCGCGCGATCACCGCTGGGGATGGTTTTCGCACACTCGACAGAGACGTTGCCGGCTGCGACGCAACAACAAATGTTAATCGGGACGTCAATTTATCCCATCCTCGAACTCAGGCGGGCCGCTTCAAACTATGGTACCGCTTTTGACAGCAGCAATCATTCGTAGCTGTTCGATCGCCTGGGCATATCGCTGGAGCTTCGTCTTGTCGCCGTCGAATCTGAGCGTGTCCGTCAGACGCATGGTCCAGGCCGTCGTAGCGGCGAGCCTTTTTCTAAGCTCCCACGCGTTCGCGCAAGACAAAAAGACCGATGAGGACAAGCCAGTCGATCCGGACACCGGTGAAAGCACGGTCGAGGAGAAGACGCTTGGGCTTCTGCCGAATCCCTTTCAGAAATATGGCATCAAATTCGCCGCCACTTATATCGGAGAGACTCTGGGGAATATCTCCGGCGGCTTGAAGCAGGAAGCAATCTACGAAGGTCGGCTGAATCTCGCGGTCGATGTAGACCTGCAGAAACTAGCCGGGATCGACAAGCTTACCTTTCACGCCAACATGTTCCAGATCCACGGCGAGGGATTGTCGCGCAACTCTCTTGGCAATTTCCTCGTCATCAGCGGCATCGAAGCATTGCCGTCGACCCGCCTTTACGAAGCCTACTTCGAGAAGCAGTGGGGCAACAAAGTAGTCTCGCTGAAGTTCGGTCAGCTTGCCGCCGATAGCGAGTTCTTCAATACCAAATACACGGATGTCTTCACCAACGCCTCCATGGGTTGGCCGGCGATCACATCGCTCGACCTACCCAGCGGCGGTCCCTCACCACCCTTGGCGGCAATGGGCACCCGACTGCTGGTTAACATCACGCCTCAGCTATCCATTCTTGGCGGTATCTTCGATGGCAACCAGGCAGGACCTGGTCCTGGCGAACCGCAGGAACGTGACCGCTATGGCGTCAACTTCCGCGTCAACGATCCGCCTCTCTTGCTGGGCCAAATCCAGTATGCCTGGAACAACAAGAAGGGCGATCCCAACCTAGCCGGTCAAATCAAGTTCGGCGGATGGCGGCACTTCGGGTCGTTCTCCGATTTGGAGCTCGCCAGCAATGGCGTCTCGCTTGCTTCACCGACCAGCAGCGGTGCGCCTCTTAGGCTGTCGGGCGACATCGGAGGATGGGCAGTCTTCGAGCAGAAACTCTATCGCGTGCCCAAGAGCGATGATCGCGGTATAGGCGTGTTCGCCCGCGTCTCCGGCGGCCCCGCCGACCGCAACCTGATCGATTTCTACGCGGACGCTGGGCTCGAATTGATCGGCCTAAGTGACAACCGGCCGAACGACAAGTTTGGCATCGCGGCAGGTTACGCGCACGTCTCGAAACGAGCCCAGGCACTCGATGCCGACTACCGGGCAGTTGTGGCCCCAGACTGGCCGGTGCGCCGCTTCGAAGGACTACTCACGGCCGTCTATCAATATCACGTGCGGGATGGCTGGACGCTTCAGCCCAATTTCCAGTACATTATTCATCCTGGCGGCGGAGCGACGGACCCTGCGGGGCCCATGCCGGGCAAGGTGCTCAAGAACGCAGTGGTCTTCGGGCTGCGTACAACGCTCAAATTCTAGGGCGCGGAGCTCATAAACATTGTGGCTGCCATGCCGATGATGCAAAAGCCCATCGCGAGCGTCGAGGCCCAGCCCAACCAATAAAGGGCCCCCTCCACAACCAACTTCCCCATCACTTTTGTCCTGCGAACGAGCATCATCAACATGACCATCACCGGTCCCGCAAGAACGCCGTTGATGACCGCGCTCCAGTAAAGCGCCTTGATCGGATCCAAGGCGGTGAAGTTCAAACCGATACCGCAAAGACCCGAAAGGCCGAGCACGGCATAGAATGCGACGGCCTCCTTCGGCTTGCGCGCAAGGCCCACTTTCCACCGGCAACCTTCCCCGACGGCATAGGCTATCGATCCGGCAAGTACAGGGACCGCGAGAAGCCCCGTCCCGATGATGCCGAGTGCGAAGACCAGCTCGGCCAGCGGGCCCGCAATCGGCTTCAAAGCCTCGGCGGCCTGTGCCGAACTTTCGATATCGGTCTTGCCTTGAGCGTGGAGCGTCGCCGCCGTCGTGATGATGATCGCGATCGCGATCACGTTCGACAACGCCATTCCAACCCTCGTGTCGCGGCTAATTCGCCAGAATTCCTGCTTGGCTTCCGACCTTTGATCCTTGAGCGGCTTCTTATTGCCATCAATGCGCTGCGCCTCGGCCTCCTGCGACGATTGCCAAACGAAGAGATAAGGCGAGATCGTCGTTCCGAGAATCGCAACGAGCGTCGTTAAAAACTCCGGGCTCCGGCGAACCGTTGGGATAAGAAGCCCTATTGCGGCTTCGGTCCACGGGACATGGACGACCGCCAGCGCGATGACATATGCAAAGAGACTCAGCGAGAGCCACTTGAGAACCGCCACATAGCGACGGCGCCCGGTGAAAGCTGGACCGTCACAAACTACTACAAGCAGGCCGTTTATGATCCGAAGGAAAGCAAGATCGGCGACATTGACGATGTCCTTGTCGACAAGTCCGGCAAGATCACAGGGCTTGTCGTCGGCGTGCGCAGCTTTCTCGGCGCCGGCGAAAAGGACGTTATCGCCCCATTCGGGTCCGTGAAGGCGGCAAAAAAGAACGACAAATGGTGGCTGATCCTCGACGAGACCAAGGATGACCTGAAGCAGGCCCAGGGATTCAAATACGATAAGGCGAACACCACTTGGGTGTCAGACAAGAAGTAGCGCTGCAGCGCTACAAGAAGTAGCGCTGCAGCGCCGGATCGAACGAGTCTGGTTACTTGGCATCGCTGTGTTGTCGTCGGGGATACAGTTGGCCGGCAGCGCCGGCCAGAACCTACCAAATCGGCGGGCCGGCTTCTGATGACCTCGTCGGGCCATCATGGCGTGAACGGCGACAGCAGGTCCAGACATTGACAGGCCTTACGGTCGGCGACGCAGAGGGGCGTGTCGATCGGGCGATTGCGAGCTCGAGCACTGTGGTTGCTCACGCACGGCGCAGCACAATCATCCTGGCTGTTCTCGGGGGCGGTCGCTAACCTGCTCGGAGCCGTGAGTGCCTAGGCCGCTGCAGTTGCCAGCGGTCGGCACCGCGACGGTGCGCCGCTCCCTGAAGGGGTGGCGCTGCCGACCGGGTCGGGCCGCGAATGATGAGGCGATAGGCGGACTGGTGTCGGGCGGAGCCGGCGCCCGCCAGATCCAATGGTATGCACGATGAGCAGGCCGCCGCGCTCCGGAAACCCGGCGGTGGTGGCGCGCTGAAGTGACCTCAGGCTCGCTTCGAAAGTGAAGCTGATTGCTGCTTCGAGTGTGCGACGAAAGGTCAGACGAGTGGTGGCCGACGCGACAGCCTTGCCTCACTAGCTATCGATGAGCGAGTCGACCGGCTTGCACGAGTTACGGGACATGCTGCACCGGCGAAGGTTCGTCTACTTCCATAAACGAGCCCGATAGGATCGGTAATCACCATAGGAACCGCACTCTCCTGCTTTCGTTGTCGCCGCGGACCACGCAAGCTAAGGAGATATTCAAATGACCCATCGCTTGTTGATTTCAGTCGCAGTTGCGGCGCTATTTGCCGGCACCGGCTTGGCGAACGCGCAAGGAACCGGCATGAGTAAGGACCAAGCTGGCGGAGGCGCAGCCACGCAGCACAGCGAACACGAAAAAGGAGGCATGAAGGGTTCTGAACATTCCACCAAGGGTGAAGCGTCAGGCATGAAGGGCTCGGAATCCGATAAGGGGCAACCGGGCGCCAGCGGCAAGAGCGCACAGGACACCGCTCCCGGCCAGAAGTCCAAGAGCACCGAGCATGAGACACAGGGCAAGGACATGAAGGCCGAGGAAGGCCGCAAAGGTGGTACCGTCGGCGAAGGCCGCGAGAAGAGCGGCGCCATGGAGAAGCAGAAAGGTATGGAGACCCAAAAGGGTGCGACCGAGCCGAAGGGCATGGAGACTCAGAAGGGCGCGACTGAGCAGAAGGGCGCGGAGACGCAGAAGGGCGCAACCGATACAAGCCGGTCGCAGACGACGACTGGCACGGCAGCCGCGGGCCCCCCAGCCGAGAAGCGCACCCAGATCACATCCGCAATTAAGTCGGAGAAGATCGAAGCGGCCACCGACGTGGACTTCAACGTCTCAGTGGGCACGACGATCCCGACGTCCGTCCGGCTCCATCCGCTTCCGCCCAAGGTCGTCGAGATCTATCCAGAGTGGCGTGGCTATGAGGTCGTCCTGGTCAAGGGAAGGTACGTGATCGTAAAGCCGGAGACGCACGAAATCGTCTACATCATCGAGGGCTGAATCAGTCGGCCATAACATAAAGAGTCTCCCGGGCCATCGAGTCGGGAGACATGATTCCTTCGGTTGCATTGGAGGGGACGATGCGACCGAAGGAACGGCGGCACAGTCCGATCAGGAAGGTTTCCGTCTCACCGACGATGCTAGCACAAAAAGTAGAGTGGCGATCTTTTCCTCTTCGAGGGAAACGATTACGGCGGCGCGCACCCTACAGCAAATCACCGCCGGTGCGATCCCACTGCTTCGATCGAACGATGTGATCGGGCGTTTGCCCGACTAACCTTTGCCGTTTCGGTTGGTAAAGTGCGCGTTGCCGAGACCCGTCCCGATGGTCAATACGCCCCAGCTCTTCACGTCCCGCATGAAAGGCATCTCGGACAAACCCTGCACCACGCCGTCGTTGTGCATGACGATGGCGGTGTCTTGCTCGCCGATCTGCGGAATGGCCCCGATCAGGTTGGCGGCAGATTGAACTTGCTGCTCTCCCAATTGCCAGGCAGGTTCTGCGCGCCCTTTTCGATGGAGCCGTCGCTCTTGACGATACCGGGACAGGCAATGCCTATGAACGGCGCGAGCTTGGATCCTTCCTTTTCCGCTTTGGCGATCAGACCCTGGAGCATCTTGACCAGATGTTTGACTGCCCCATCGCGGCTCGGATCGTCGTCCGCAAGACGCCAGAGCTCGGATTTCCAAACGATCGCCTTCGACAGGTCCGAAGTCTTTTTTCGCCGCATCTCCACCACGCCGCACCGGAAGTTGCTTCCCCCGATGTCGACCGTCAGAATCGAGTCGTAGCCTTCGAAGATCCAAGACGGTGCAAGGTGCATGGCCCCGATCAGTCCCTCCTCGTCCGGGTCATGCAGGATCGGAACCAACTCAACTTTGAAGTCCTCCGCCTTGAGGATAATTTCGGTGCGGCCGATGGCGAGTTCGCCGAGCCGACTGTCGCGGAAGCCACCGCCCACTACGATGGGTTCGGTTTTCTCCCAGGCCTTCGGCTCGAGGAAGCGTCGGGTTACGTGCGCGAGCTCCTGAGCGAAGTCCTCAATGACGCTGTGCACGACTGCTGCTGCTTCGGTGTCGTCGCCGACGAGTATGGCATCGAGCGCCTTCTTACTGATGTTCTCGGAGGGCTCATCCTCGAATGGGTCCTTGCCGGTCTTGCGCAGCCTCTTCCGCCAGCTGTTCAGGATCTCCCGAAAGGCGACCTTGCTAGCGCGGTCTCCAAGGAATCCGTCGTCCTTGAGCTCGAGGTTGAAGCTATCGATCTCCACCAATGGCAGGCGCGAGGCGCCATGCGTGGCGATGCCGGAGGTCGTGATCGTTTCGTCTACCATCCTGATTCCCGAACAAGCCGTGGCCTGCATCAACACGCGCTGCGAGCCTCCGTTCCTCTCGGGCTCCGAGTGACGCGTTGGTTGCCGAGGAACGACCGCCGGCCGGCCGCGTTGCATGCCGTCATCGCGAAAAGGGAGGTCGGGTATGGGTATCTTCACCAAGGACATCAAATCGATGGACGACCTGCTGATCCACGGTCTGCAGGACATCTATTATGCCGAGCAGCAGATTCTCAAATCGTTGCCCAAGATGATCGACAAGGCCACGAACCGAGACCTCGTTGCGGGCCTGAAGAACCATCTTGAAGAAACCAAGAACCAGGTCGAACGGCTCGACAAGGTCTTCGCCAAGCTCGGCAAGCAGCCGAGCGGCACGCAGTGTCCGGCGATCGAAGGCATTGTCCGGGAGGCGGACGACACCGCCGGCGAGATCGAGGACAAGGCCGTGCTGGACGCCGCGATCGTTGCGGCCGCGCAGGCCGTGGAGCATTACGAAATATGCCGTTACGGGACACTGATCGCCTGGGCCGAACAACTGGGCCACGACGAGATTGTGCGTTCCCTCACGACCAACTTGAACGAGGAAAAGGCCGCAAATACCAAGCTCAACACGGTGGCGCTGCGCAAGGGCGTCAACGCGAAGGCGTCGGCGGCCTGAGCTAGCCGTCCAGGCCATCCTAGCAGCTTCGCCGCACCGCGGGGTGGCCGGTCCGGCCCGCTCTTCCGACGGAACGCATCTTGCACGCGATACAGGCCGCAACTAAGGCCTTGCTAGCGGGCTCGGCTAACGCCTCACCCGGGCTCGCCTTATTTGTCCTGCCCCGCTCCGACCAACCGAGCGCTACCCGCCAAATATCGCCGAAGGAGCTATTGGGCGATGGGTATGACAACAGAGGTTGCCATTCATCACCCCTCGAATGCCGGCGGAATTCCTGTCGTCCGGAGAGCGTGCGCGACCCACTTGAATCCCGCGGCCACGCGGGAGGAACGGATCGTCATCAGAAGCTTTGGAGCTCCAAGACCAGCCCTCTTGAGCGCCAAGCGTGGAAAAGCCGAGCGAGCCAACCTCATTCAGCGCAGCGTCGAAGCTCGACGGCGTCTCGCCTCAGCAGACGAAGGAGATCGAGTCCCAAAGCAGACCGAGCGCCGCATTAATTCATGAGACGATCCGGGCGGAGGGCGAACAGGAACTGAAGCGGCACTGGTGGGCCATCCTCATATCGGGGCTTGCCGCAGGTCTGTCGATCGGCCTGTCACTCGTGGTGCAGGGAGAATTCCACGCCGCAATATCCGACGAGGCAGCACGGCGACTTTTTGCGCCGCTCGGCTATACCGTCGGCTTCCTCGTCGTGGTCCTGGGACGACAGCAGCTATTCACAGAGAACACGCTGACGCCGATTCTGCCGCTGCTTCATCACCGCACTCTCGCAATTCTAGTGAAGGTGCTCAAGCTTTGGGGACTGGTGCTTGCTTCGAACATCGCGGGGACGTGGGCCATCGGATACGGTCTCGCGCATACCGAGATCTTCGAACCGAAGGTCACGGATGCGTTTCTTGAGCTTGGCCGGCGCACGGTCGAAGGTTCGTTCTCTGCAACATTCCTTCGCGCCGTGTTTGCAGGCTGGCTGATCGCACTGATGATGTGGCTTCTGCCTGCGGCGAAGGGATCGCGGGCGCATATCATCGTGGTCATGACATACGTGGTCGCACTGGGCGAATTTTCCCACGTCATCGCAGGTTCGGTTGAGTGTGCTTTTCTGGTGGCGCGTGGGCAAGCATCACTTGGCCAATACGGTTATGATTTTTTCATCCCGACGCTGCTTGGCAACATTGTCGGCGGGACGACATTGGTTGCATTGTTGAACTACGGCCAGGTCGCGGCGGAGCTTGATAAAGCGGAAGAGTAGGCGATATCCTCCGAACGCGAGCAATCCGCGCAGCAGATGTCCAAGGAACGTCCGCGCGGTGTGACTGTTGAGCGGCTATCAGCATTTCCAGGAGATGGTCATGGACTGGAACCGAATCGAAGGCAATTGGAAGCAATTCAAGGGCGCGGCCAGGGAGAAATGGGGCAAGCTTACTGACGACGACCTCAACACGATCGAGGGCCACCGCGAGCAGCTGGAGGGCAAGCTCCAACAGCGCTACGGCATGGCCAAGGATCAGATCCGCAAGGACGTCGATGACTGGCTCAAGTCGCTACACTAGTGACTATGCTCGGCCACGCCGCGGCTCGCGGCTTTTCATGTCGAAGTCACAGCGATTGCGGCGTTGGACTACAAGCGCCGCTGCAACGGGATCATTTTAATCTTCTTGTTGATTGGAGCATTGCCAACGTGGCCTTACAGTGCTGGCTGGGGCAACTATCCCGGCGGTGGGATTGGCCTGATCCTCATTATCGTGGTCATGTTAGCCTCATGGGGCGCATTTGAATATTTGGCTGCTGCACACTCGCACTCGTCCGTTCGGTGGACCGCCGTGACCTACCACGTCGTGAGTACTTCGTTCCGTGACGTCCTTATGCGAGCAGAGATAAAGCCCAGGTTGACGCCTAATCGCGCAAGGTCGCAGCGCATTCGGCCTGACTTATCGACTTGGCCCGGAGACGCTTTGGGGGCTTTCAACCATTTCTGGCCCCGTCGAGGATGACTAACGCGGTCGGTCGAGCCGTTCGTGCCATCCGACTGAATGTAATTGTCCAGCGTTCAGCGATTGGACACATCTGTTAGACCGCGGTCCCCGGTGGGAACACGTACATATGTTCGCCGCGCACCATCAACTCGATTGATCCCATAGGCTATGTTGGAACATGTTCATGTATCCGATGATACTAGCGTTCATCCAATGCTGACGGGAGCGCAGCATCCGATCGCCTTACCGAGTATCGCGTTTGCCAGCCGCGCCGTCCGAATTTCAGCATCGAACGAACCCTCGACTTGCGATACACTCGCTATGGCTGCTCGCGCTTCATGATGCGATCTCATTTGCGGTTTTCGTCTGCAGCTTCTGCGGCGCCGTAACAGCCGATCGCGCGCTTACCTAGAGCGTTGGCCGATCAGGTTGCAAGTATCCTGCGGCAGCGAAGTAGTTTGAGGATTCTGCGGGCGTGTAGGTATCGATGATGCGCCCGACGGCATCCCAGAGGCCGCTGACGGTGCGTTCGGCGGCCTTTCGCAAGCTTGCTTTGAGCTTTGCGAAGGCATTCTCGATCGGGTTGAAGTCGGGGCTGTAAGACGGAAGGTAGAGGAGCGTTGCCCCAGCAGCCTCGATCATTTCGCGGACGCGTGGTCCTTTGTGGCTGGAGAGATTGTCCATGACGACGATGGGGAAGGCTGGAAGCTCGGGAACGAGGATCTTTTCGACATAGGTTTCGAAGGCATCGCGGTTGATGGGACCATCGAGCACCCAGGGTGCGATGATGCCGCGTGTGGTTAGAGCGGCGACGCAGGTTATCGTTTTCCAATGGCCGTGAGGAACGCTGGCCCGCGGGCGTTGGCCGCGCTGGCAACGGCCATGTGTTCGCGCCATGTTGGTCGACGCCCAGGTCTCGTCAATGAAGACGAGCCGGTCCCGATCAAGCTTGTCCTGACCCTCACGCCAGGCCTCGCGCCGCGTCAAGACATCCGGGCGATCCTGCTCTGAGGCATGGGCGGTTTTTTTTACGCGTGATCTTGTGGCGCTCGAAGGAGCGGCGGATCGTGCCATAGCCGAAGGACAAGCCTTGTTTGCCCAAGCTGTCGCAATTCCTCGATGGTGATATCGGGAGAGGTCTCGAGCAGCGCGATGATCGTCGCCTGATGGGCATCAATCCGGTGAGACTTGCGATCGCCGCCTTGAGCTCTCGGCTGGGCATCCCCCTGTTCCCGCTCGCGTGTGCGCCAGCGGCTCACGCTTGCCGGGCTTACCCCAAAGCGCTCGGCAGCCTGCCGGCCTGAAACGCCCCCTCCAATACAGCCAAGCACACGTTCGCGAAGATCCATCGACAGCGGTTTCGCCATGCCCGCCGGCCTCCAGTCCCGGCGAACAGCTTGAATCATCAAAACGCTGATTTGTGAATCCCCAGCGATTCAGTCCGATGGGCTCACGCTCTAGGTTAGGGTTTGAGCACAAATCCCCACACTTTACGGCTACCATAGGCCATGAGCAGACCTTCATAGGAACTACCTTGGATGGTCGCGCGTCTCAGTCAGGCCGCCTGAGATCGGTGGTGCAGTTGCGGTCGCACCTTTGGTCAATACCAACCATAACGCCGCTCCGAGTTGGCGCCGCGCAATCGGGCTTGGCCTCGTGACCGGGGCCGCCGACGACGACTGTTCGGCGATCGGGACCTATGCGAGTGCCGGCGCGCAATTTGGGCTGGCTCTTCTTTGGACGGCGCCGGTAACCCTTCCTATGATGTTTGCAGTCGTGTACCTCTCCTCAAAGCTCGGACAGGTGACCGGCAAGGGTTTGTTTCTGGTCGTCAAGGAACGATATCCGAAATGGATATTGTGGCCGATGCTGATTGGTGTACTTGCTGGCAACACGATTGAAGCCGCAGCCAATATTGCCGGAATGGCCGCGAGCCTGAATATCTTCGTGCCGGTGCCGCCGATGATGATCGCGGTGGGAGTCGCCGGAACGATCTTGCTGTTTCAACTGTTCGGCTCCTACAACCTCATCCGCAACGTCTTCCGCGTATTCGCACTTTCATTATTTGCCTACGTCGGCTCGGCAATTCTGGCCAAGCCCGATCCTTGGCAGGTTCTGCAAGGCACCTTCTTTCCTCATATCGAAGCGACCAGGGAGTTCCTTTCAATCCTCGTCGCGCTCATCGGCACGTCGTTATCAGCTTACCTCTATACCTGGCAGTCCAACATCGAAGTCGAAGAAAAGATTGCGGCAGGCAAGACCAGAACCACCGACCGCAAAGGTGCGAGCAAGCGAGATCTTGCGGATTCTCAACGGGATATCGCCGTGGGAATGGTCTTCTCGAACATCATCATGTATTTCATCATTCTATCGACCGGCACGACGTTGCACAACGCCGGTCAGACGAATATCGAGAATGCGACGCAAGCCGCTGAGGCGCTGCGTCCCTTGGTTGGCAACGCAGCCTCGTATCTGTTTGCCACCGGGATTGTTGCTGTGGGTTTTCTTGCTGTACCGGTCATGACGACGGGCGCCGCCTACGACGTGGCGCAAGCCATCGGCTGGAGGAGCAGCTTGCACGCGAAACCGCGTGACGCCAAGGCATTCTATGCTCTGATCGCGGCTTTCACTGCAGTCGCAGTGTTGCTGAACAGCTTTGGTTTCAATCCCATGAAGGCGTTAGTCTATGCTGGGATAGTGCAGGGCTTCTCGACCCCGCCGCTCCTCCTGTTCATCGTTCTCTTGACGAACGACCGCACGTTGATGGGAAACAAGGCCAACAGCTTTTGGCTAAAGCTGTTGAGCTGGATCACGGTGACGGCGATCTTCGCCGCCGACATCGGGCTGATCGTGAGCTGGTTGCTATGAGGATCGTTCGCCGATGGGACAATCCCATGTTTTTGTTGGTTGGCAGGAGGACGCCGAGTCCGACGCCTTACGCGCACCGATAGGCCCGCTGAACGCTGACCTTCGTGACGGCGGATGCGTGGTTGTCGGCGGAGCCGTCCTACTACGTCGAAAGAAAGCGGCAGACGCCTAAGGATTTTAACGGGCAACAACTGCCTCAACCTGTGCCTACGGACCGATGGCGACAGCCCTCTACAGATGCGAGTTTGAGACGAACGCGCGGAAACTCAAGTGCGCCGATAGACAGTCGGTGTTCAATGGTGCTCCCTTTCGCCTGGAGGGAGTACTCAGAGGGCCTGGACTTGCCCACGTTGTCAAAGGGACATGTGCAGCCTACCTTGCGCAAGGTCGATCAATTCGATTGGTGTCCGCCCTTCTGGGTCGAGCATTGCAGCGGGTATCGCGAGGTGGCTGAAAGGATCGTGGTTGCCTATGCCATCGTGGAACGAGCCTATCATGGCGAAGCCGAGCGAAATTCCAGGAAATTAGCAACCATCGCCGCGGCTCTGAATTGGAATTCATCGTTCGGAGGCGAAAATGAAAGCGCTAGTCTGGCACGGCAAGGAAGACATTCGCTGTGACGACGTGACTGATCCCAAAATCGAGGATGCGCGCGACGCCATCATTAGGGTCACCAGTTGCGCGATCTGCGGTTCGGACCTGCACCTATTTCACAACTTCATTCCCGGCATGCTTCCCGGCGACATCATGGGTCACGAAGCGATGGGCGAAGTGGTCGAGATCGGCGAGGGAATGGACGGCAAATTGAAAAAGGGCGATCGCATCGTGGTGCCGTTCACCATCATCTGCGGCAAATGCGAGCAGTGCAAACGCGGTAATTTCTCGGTGTGCGAGACCACGAACCGCAATCGCCATCTGGCCGAGAAGGTGTTCGGTCACACGACCGCCGGGCTGTTCGGGTATACCCATCTGACCGGCGGCTATCCAGGCGGCCAGGCCGAATATCTCCGCGTCCCCTTCGCTGACACGACCCACATCAAGATCCCTGACGGACTCTCCGATGAGCAGGTCCTGTTCCTCAGTGATATCTTGCCGACTGGCTGGCAGGCGGCTGCACAATGCGACATCGAGCCGACGGATACCGTGGCGATCTGGGGCTGCGGTCCGGTCGGCCAAATGGCGATCCGCAGCGCGGTCCTGCTCGGCGCGAATCAGGTAATCGCGATCGATTGCCTGGCCGACCGACTAAGCATGGCAAATGCGGGCGGCGCCACGGTCGTCAATTTCAGGTCCGACAGCGTGGCGGACCGGCTGCAGGACCTCACCGATGGACGGGGTCCGAACAAGTGCATCGATGCGACCGGCATGGAATCGCATATCATGCCTTCTCAACCGGACACATTGCTCGACCGCGCCAAGCAAATGCTGATGCTGGAGAGTGACCGCCCGCATGTGCTGCGCGAGATGATCTATCTCTGCCGCCCAGGCGGCATCCTCTCGATCGCCGGCGTCTACAGCGGCTTCTCCGACATGATCCCAATGGGCGCTCTAATGAACAAGGGTCTGACGGTCCGCACCGGCCAGACTCACGTGAGCCGCTGGTCCGACGACCTGCTGCGCCGGATTGCGGACGGCGAAATCGATCCCTCGTTCGTAATCACCCACACAGTCGATCTCGAACGGGGTCCCGAGATGTATCAGGTATTCCGCGACAAGCGGGACGGTTGCGTCAAGGTCGTGCTGAAGCCCTGATCATCCAGAACGGAAGTTATGACCATGTACTTCGCCAATATCATGCGTTCCAAGGGTGATCCGAAAATCGTGCGCAGCGGCCCGCGCCAAGGCGCTCCGGGAGGCCGGTTGGCCCGTGCACTCGGCTGGTTCAGCATCGGCCTTGGCGCGATGCAGCTGCTCGCGCCCCACCGCATTACGCGCCCGCTCGGAATGCGCGGCAACGAAGACTTGGTGCGTGTCTGCGGGGTCCGGGAGATCCTCAGCGGGATCGTCTCTTTGTCGGTGGACAGGAATGCAGGTCTGTGGAGTCGCGTGGTCGGCGACAGCTTGGACGCGGCTGCGCTGATGTCGGCGATGAGGCGCAACAATCCGAAAAAGCACAATGTCGCTCTGGCCTTACTCATGGTCGGCGGCATGGCCATGCTCGACTGGCGCGCCGCGCAGCAAACCATGCCGGCACGGCAGACTGGCCGTCGCCGGCTCTACCCAGATCGGAGCGGATTTCCCAGAGGACTCGCCGCGGCACGTGATGCAGCCAGAGGAGCTCTGTCTCACGCAAGCACGGGCAGCTCCTAGACGGACGGGGCTTGTCCGGGCTCCAGTCGCAGCAAGGCAGAATGGCTCTCAAGAAGGTGACGAAGCACTCTTACTGGCCCTTGTGATCGCCAGCGCCCTGGGCCGCTTTGTCGGCGGGTTCTAGCCCCCCTTTTTGACCCGGTTATTGCCGGCGGCCAGGATCGCGGGTCCGCAACGCGCGAACGGGTCAACGAGGTCCCTCTCGCCTCACGCGAACCGGAATCGATTTCGCGGCGGGTGTCTTTGCCTTCTTCTCGTGATGCCAGAGCGGCAGCAGCGGGTTGCACTCAGGATAATAGCCGGCCGCACATCCTTCCGGGATATTGTAGGCGACCACCCGCAGTCCCTGGACCTCCCGCGTTACGCCGTCGTCGACCGCTGTCGACAGCGTCACCATGCTCCCCTCGGCCAGCGCGAGCCGATTGATGTCGTTGCGGTGCATCAATACGACGCGACGCGACCCATAGATGCCACGAAAGCGATCGTCGTAGCTGTAAATCGTGGTGTTGAACTGACCGTTGCTGCGCAGTGTGATGAGTTGCACCACATCTTGATCGCGCGCTTCCGCGCCAGGATCGCTCGCCAGCGAGGACGGCACGATGAAGTTCGCTTTGCCGGTGGCCGTCTTCCACTGCCGATGACGCGCGCCGAGCGGACGGTGAAAGCCGCCCGGTTGCCAAAGCCGAGCATTGAAATCGTGAAAGATGTCAGGATACGTCGCCGCAATCGCATCGCGTATCCGGCTATAGTCCGCAACCCAATCGTCCCAGGGAATGGTCGAGCGACCCGGCGCCGCGGCCTTGGCCAATTCCGCGATGATCTTCGGTTCGGACAACAGGTGTGCGCTGGCGGCCGGCACTTGCCCCCGCGATCCATGCATGCAGCCGGTGGAATCCTCCATGGACACCGCCTGTCGCCCGCTCGCTTGCTCATCGAACTCGATGCGTCCGAGACATGGCAAGATATAAGAGACCTCGCCGTGGACCAGCGCGGAGCGATTGAGCTTGGTCAGGATGTTGACGGTCAGACGCAGCTTCCGCCACGCCGGCTCGACCAGGCGGTGCTCCGGAACAGAGCGCACGAGGTTGCCGCCAAGCAGAATCATCGCGCTCACCGACCTATCAATGATTTTCGCGCAAGCCTCGACCGTGGTCAGGCCCTTGCCTTCGGGCACGTCGATTCCGAACAGTTCTTTGATCTTGTCTGCCGGCACCATCTCCGGCTTTTCCGTGATGCCGACCGTCCGCTGCCCCTGCACGTTCGAGTGGCCACGCACCGGACAGATGCCGGCGCCCGCCTTGCCGATATTGCCCCGCATCAGCGCCAGATCGACCATGGTCTGCACGGTTTCCACACCTCGCTCGTGCTGCGTCAATCCCATGCCGTAGATGAACATGGCGGATTTCGCCTGCGCGTAGACCGCGGCGGCCGCCTCCAGCGCATCCCGCCTCAGTCCGGATCGCTGCTCGATCTCGGACCATTCACAACGGTTGACCGCCAAGGCGAAAGCGTCCCAGCCGTGCGTATGCTCGCGGACAAAGGCCCAATCCATCACAGGGTATCCGGGATCAGCGCGAGCTTCCCGCGCCAGCAATGCCTTGGCTATCCCCATCATCGCCGCTGTATCGCCGCCGCCCCTGACCTGATAATATTGGGAGCTGATGCGGGTCGGCGTATCCGTCAGCATCTCTCCCGGCGCCTGTGGATTGACAAACTCCTCCAGCCCGCGCTCCCGCAGCGGGTTGAACGTGACGATCGGGACGCCGCGGCGAGCCGCTTCCTGCAGTTGGTGCAACATGCGCGGGCTGGACGTGCCGACATTCTGTCCAAAGAAGAAGATGCAGTCGGTCCTCTCGAAGTCATCAAGCGTACAAGTGCCCACCGGAACTCCGATGCTCTCCGGCAGGGCGACAGACGTCGTTTCGTGGCACATGTTGGAGCTATCGGGAAGATTGTTGGTGCCGTAGGCGCGCGCAAACAGACCGTACATGAAGGCGGCTTCCAATGACGCGCGACCGGACGTATAGAAGACTGCGCTATCCGGTGGAAGCGCCTGAAGCTCGCGCCCGATCTCGGCGAACGCCTGCTGCCAACCAACAGGAAGATATTTATCGGTGGCGGCGTCCCATCGCATGGGATGAGTCAATCGGCCAGCCGCCTCGAGATGGTGATCATCCCAGCGTTCAAGTTCGGAAGCCGTCCTCTCGGCGAAGAACTCGGGCGTGACACGCTTATGCGTGATCTCCCACGTCGTCGCCTTGGCGCCGTTCTCGCAGAACTCGAAGACACGAGGATCGGCCGGCTTTGCCCAAGCGCAGCTGACGCACATGAAGCCATCCGTCTTGTTCTGATTGAGCAGAACACGCGCGCCCTTGAGTGGAACGTACTCGCGCGTCAGAGTTCTCGCCAGTGACTGCACTGATCCCCAACCGCCGGCCGGTCCATGATAGGGCTCGACCTCCAGGGTCCTACTCAATCTGCGCTTTCTTGTCATGATTACACCTCGACGATGGCAACCCGACTGAGGTGGATCTCTGCCGCGAAAGCGGAATGTGAGAGCTATGCTCAGCAGGAGGCGGACCGTTGCCCCGCCATTCAAGGTTCGCAACCGATATTGGTTCCTAGCAAGCAGGCGGAGCTGCCTCCGGATAGGAACATACCTTGAGCCGCGCGATTGAAGAATTTGGACTGCCAGTTCCTGAGAGCGCATGCGGGCCCGGCACCTCATCCTCGCGCTTGCGATATTCCTGACCGGATGTCAGCTAGAATTGCGCCTCGATCCGCGCGTTGCCGCGGCGCTCAACAAGGTTGCATTGATGCCGAACCGTTCCGGCGGGGCTCCGCCCAAAGTCTACTATGCGCTCGGAAAGCACTATGAGATTAATGCCTAAAATCTCGGCCAAGGTCGAGCGGGACGGCATCGAGGTGGAGCACTCGGCGACCTGGTTGGCGGAAGACTTCAATAGCAATGCCTCTTCACGCTGACGATCCATCCTTGCCACAAATGTCTCGGAGCGCGATCCTGCCAAGCAGCGCGCTTCGCACCTCCTCGACCACGGTAGCCCAATCGCCAGGACGCAGTTGGTGAAACAGCCGCAAGGTCGGATACCAGATCGACCGCTCTCCGGTCAGGGGCCAACGCCAGTCACAATCGGCGTGCAGCAGAACCCACGTTTCAAATCCGAGCGCGCCAGCCAAATGCGCAACCATCGAATCAACGCAGACCACGATGTCCATCTGCGCGATCGTATGTCCGAGCACAACGATATCTTGCGCGCTGATGTCCCTCGCGCCGATGCCAGCTGCCATTGAGGCGTCCACACCGCGTTGCAGCGAGTACAAGGTCACATTCTCGACCGCGAGCCGACGTAACAAACCTGCAGGGATGGACCGCCGCTTGTCCCAATCCCCAACTTCCCAAACCAGCCCGATCGCCAGCTTCTGGTCGGACTTCGCTATGGGATTCCCTCGTTCAGAAGGCAAACTGAGGTAGGGCACCTGCGTCGAGATAAGATCCCGTCCAGCCCTGATCGCGTGAGGAATCTCCATGATCTCAATGTCCACGTCGAACTCAGTCGCCGGCGCGCCCTCATGGAGAGCGATGGCTCGATCGACGCCTTCAATTCGCTCGACGATCTCCAGGAGTTCTGGCTGACACCAGACCGTCACGCCGCGCGCCAAGCTCCGCAACGCGGGTATGAAACGGACAAATTGAATGGTATCGCCGAGCCCGTGATAGCAGCGGACCAAGACACGTTTACACCGCAAATCCTCGCCATGCCAGATCCTCTGCATGTGACGTGGACCGCGATGTTTTGAGCCGCAATTCCCTCGAGCGGCAAGACACCGGTCGCTGATGTCCCAAGCTCGCCCAAAATCGCCCGCACGTATCGCCTCGACCCAATCCGACGTCGCTCTGCTCCCAATGGAGACCGGCCGAGGCGTCGATAGTATCACCTCGCATCCGATCGTCGTATAAATTTATGGAAACGGCTCGTCTTCCCATCCTTGGTGTGATCCTGATACAGGAAGGCTAGCTCGGCGTCATCAAACTTGCGGAAGAACTCATCCCATCCGATCTGCTCGAGCCCGGCGTCCGGCGGATCAAAGTCAACGCGCAGGATCCCCACGTGTCCATCTTCTCGCGACGCTTCAACTGTCGCCGGTCTGCCGTTCCGGACTTCGATCCAATGCCGGATCGCGCTGTGGTCAGTCGTTGTATGGGCTTCGGCACTTTCCGCGCCTGCGTGACGTTGGGCCATGAATGACTCTCGCTCATGATTAGGGTGCTATGACTAGGGCCTCGCAGCCCTGTCATTACGGGAATGAACGCGGGCGAGGAGGATTAGTTCTTGCTGCGACCATAGTCACTTCTTGATGCGGCCATAGCATGTCGGTCCGCTTAGCTTCTACATCTACATCTACATCTACATCTAAGGACGGGTCCATTCCCAGACCTTCCCCCTCGCTTCTATCCTGAGTTAATCGCTTCGCATATTCTCGGCGGGGCGGCGGCAGCGAGTTCATCTCGCGGCCAATCATCAGGAACGAACATACCTCCTGCACGTTCGCCGATGTACTTACGTTCGCGCAGACAATTCCGGAGGCCCTTGACCGATGCATTCACGTTTTCAGGATCGGCCGCGCGTCCGCGTTGGCATTGTCGGAGTTGGAAACTGCGCAAGTTCCCTTGTTCAAGGGCTCTCCTTCTACAAGGCGGCCACGTCGAACGAGCCCGTCCCCGGGCTGATGAATGCGAACATCGGAGGCTATCACGTCGGCGATATCGACATCGCCTGCGCGTTCGACGTCAGCGCAAAAAAGGTTGGCTACGATGTCGCAGACGCAATCTGGGCGACTCCGAACAACACTCATCAATTCTGCGAAGTGAGCAAAACTGGTGTTGTCGTACAAAAGGGACCTTTGCTGGATGGCATCGGCCGCTATCTCGAAAGTGATATTCCTGTTGATGAGGCACCGGCCGTCGATGTTACGAAAGTCCTGACAAACTCCCGGACCGATGTCCTCGTGTCCTACCTCCCCGTCGGAGCGCAACGTGCAGGCGAGTGGTATGCCGAACGAGCGCTGGAGGCAGGCTGTGGATTCGTCAACTGCATTCCAGTTTTCATCGCTTCTGATCGCGATTGGGGTCGCCGATTCGAGCTTGCTGGCCTTCCCATCATCGGAGATGATATTAAGAGCCAGGTCGGCGCAACCATAGTGCACCGCGTGCTTGCGAACCTATTTCGGGAACGAGGCGTCCGTCTCGATCGAACCTACCAGCTGAACGTTGGCGGAAATACCGACTTCAAGAATATGCTTGAACGTGATCGACTTGCGTCGAAAAAGCTATCGAAGACGCGAGCAGTCACCAGTCAATTCGAGGTACCGATCGACCCTGACAACGTTCATGTCGGCCCCAGCGACCATATTCCGTGGCTAACAGATCGCAAACTCGCGTTCATTCGACTCGAAGGGACAACCTTCGGAGGCGTCCCGCTTTCAGCCGACGTCAAGCTGGAGGTTTGGGACTCGCCGAATTCGGCGGGCGTCGTTATTGATGCTGTACGCTGCGTCAAACTTGCCCTTGATCGTGGGATCGCAGGTGTCTTGGATGGCCCGTCGAGCTACTTCATGAAATCACCGCCACGGCAATTTACCGACGAAGAAGCGCGGCGTCGAACGCGTGAATTTATCGACGCGGAGCGGTGATTCTTCATGGCAACGACCGTTCACCTAGTTCGGCACGGACATCATGGTCTGCTCGAACAACTCCTTTGCGGACGACTAATCGGCATTTCGATTGATACACTTGGCCGCGAGCAAATGGCGCGTTGCGCCGAGCGAATGCATCCCATGCCCGACGCCATCAGGTCGAGCCCTCAGCAGCGCGCCAAGCAGTCTGCAGACATCCTGGGTGACGCGTTCGGACTTGCCGTGCAACTGTTCAACGAAGTCGATGAGATCGATTATGGCGGTTGGACCGGTCGCAGTTTTGCGGACCTTCACGACAATCACGATTGGCTCCGATGGAACGAACAGCGCGCCTACTGCCGCCCGCCGGGCGGCGAAAGCATGGAAGAACTGCAACGGCGTGTGGTTGGCGGGCTGCGACGGCTAGAACGTGAGCAAGGCGCCGCGACGATCGCGGTTGTGACGCATGCAGAACCGATTCGAGCTGCGATACTGTACTGCGCCGGTGTGCCGCTCGATAGGTATTCCCTCATAGATGTCGGTTTGGCAAGTATCAGCACGTTGTCGATCGAACACGGGCGCCTTGCTGCCGTTTGCGTCAATCAGGAGGTACCTACATGACCACGCTGTTCGGCGAAACGAGCAATATGCCCCTGGCCACGAGCAAACGGGACGGCGAATGACAGCAAAGACATTCCCGAGAGATGAACTTCGGCGACGCATCGAAGCACTCGGCCCATGGTTTCATAACCTCGACCTCAACGGCGTCAGTACTGCTCCCTTGCACTTCCTTGGAGACTATCCCAGCGTGAAGTGGCAGCGCTTTTGCGACATCGTTCCCGATGACCTCAACGGAATGAGCGTACTCGACATCGGCTGCAACGCCGGTTTTTATGCACTGGAGATGAAGCGTCGCGGCGCGGCGCGTGTCCTCGGCCTCGACACAGACGACGAATACCTAGCCCAAGCGCGGTTTGCCTCCGAAGTGACCGGCCTTGAGATCGAGCTGCGGAAGTTATCGGCCTACGACGTTGGTCAGCTTCGAGAAAAGTTCGATCTCGTGATCTTCATGGGGGTCCTGTACCACCTGCGGCATCCGTTGCTCGCACTCGATCTGATTCACGAACATGTTGCGAGTGACCTCCTGCTATTCCAATCCATGCTCCGCGGTAACGAGAGCGTCGAGTCCCTCGACACCAATTACGACTTCTGGACAACTGATCAATTCGATTGTCCGGGCTACCCGAAGCTTCACTTTATCGAGCACAAGTACGCCGATGATCCCACCAACTGGTGGGTGCCGAACCGCGCTTGCGTCGAAGCCATGCTGCGCAGTGCCGGGTTCGCTATCACGGCTCATCCGGAAGATGAAGTGTACCTCTGCAAAAGGGTCTCACACGAACAGACGACACAGTCCCAACATCCACCTCAGGGCTCACTCTGATGATCGAGGCCGCCAAGATCTGGAATGAGCCCAACAATAAATCGCACTGGGATATTCAACTTGATCCCGGCTGGATCAAGTTCGGAGAACTCGCGGTCGCCGCCGGCAAGGCCATTCGCGACGTCCATGCGACATTGCCACGAATCCTCGGCGGCATGTCGCCGATCGATCCATCCTTTATGAGAACCATGCGGTCTCGCGGCGTGCTCGATCACGTCGACGCAATTGGCGTACATGGCTTTCCACTGGATTGGAATCTGTGGCAGATTGATGAGTGGCCGAGCAAGTTGGCGGGTATCGAGGCTGAGGTCGGGCTGCCTATTTGGGTGACGGAGGTCGGCGTGTCATCGTTCGGCGCTGAGGAGGTCCAAGCGTGGGGCTTGGAGCGCACCGCGGAACTGCTGATCGGCCGTGCGCCAAGAATTCACTGGTACAGCCTCTATGACCTGCCGTCGACGTGGGAGGCTACCACCCGCCACAAGGAAGCGGAAGGGTCCTCCTACTATAGGCATTTTCACATGGGACTCTTGCGCGCCGACGGATCTCCCAAGCAGGCTGTGAGCTCATATGAGCGGCATGCCGCCTCGATAGGGCTATGCCAATGGTTTCACTTCGAGGATCACAGGCTCAACGATGCCGCGAATTGGATGCGCCGCCTCGGCGTAAGGCATCTGAGAACGGGCATATCTTGGGCAGACAGCTTCCGCCCGAACGCGCTCGACTGGTTTGACCGGCAGATGGATGCTCTTGCCGACTTCGACGTTACTTTAACCTTTTGCTTCACGCCCGAGCATCGAGGCGTTATCCCACATCACACCAGTCCACCACTGGATCCAAACGAATTTGCCGATTTCTGCGCAGGAGCAGTGGAGCGGTATTGCGCCAAGACCGGCGTGGTGCACCGTCCGTCGCGGCAGTCGAGCGGATCGCACGCGGCAATCGATATCGCCTGATGAAGCGGAGGCAAGCCGTGATTGCCACCCAAGAGCAATGGCGCGCAGACGCGTTGACATGAGTCTGGGACACGAGCCATTTGCCGCTCGCTTGCCGGCGACAGCAGCTACAACTCTTAGAGTTCTACGCACAACAAAGTGATTTCTGCTGCTCAGCATGGGCCTGCCTCGCATAAGCGGTCCGCGGCGTTATTGATGCAGGTTAAAGAACTTATCGTTTGTACGTGCCGCAGGAACGAACATTCCTCCTGTCCATTCTTCATTGCAAGCGTGAGTGGCGCGCGGTCAATCGGCCCGTTGGGGGGCGCGCTTCGTTTCCCACTCCTCGGCTGGCTGACGAGCCTGCCTCTATTGTACGGAGAGTTGCGGCGTATGGCACGAGTTCTGATTACCGGCGGCGCAGGGTTCATCGGCTCTCATGCCGCAGATGCGCTCTTGGCGTCGGGGCATGACGTCAAGTTGTTCGACAACCTCACACCGCAGGTCCACGGCACGCGACACGCGCGTCCAGCCTATTTAGCTGACGATGCCGAACTGATCGTGGGAGATATCCGTGACGAACGCGCCGTGAGGCGTGCGTTGTGCGGCGTGGATAAGGTGCTGCACCTCGCAGCCGTCGTCGGTGTTGGCCAAAGTATGTACGACATCGAGCCCTACGTAAGAACGAACGAGCTTGGCACGGCTATGCTTATGCAGGCCCTTTCCAGGCATCCAGTCGAACGTCTCGTCGTCGCATCTTCGATGAGCATCTACGGCGAAGGTCTCTATCGAGACTGTAACCACCTCGAATGCGCAGCAGATGAACGTTCAGTCGAGCAGCTTCACGAAGGCGATTGGGAGCTGCGCGATCCCTTCGGCCGAAGGCTGGATCCGATGCCAACCCCGGAATCCAAGCCGCCGTCACTCAGTTCGATCTACGCGTTGAACAAATATGCGCAGGAACGGATGTGCCTGATCACCGGCAGAGCCTACGGAATACCGACAGTTGCATTGCGCTTCTTCAATGTTTTCGGCCCTCGGCAAGCCTTGTCGAATCCCTACACCGGTGTTCTGGCCATCTTTGCATCTCGGCTGCTCAACAACCGGCCGCCGCTGGTGTTTGAAGACGGCCTGCAGCGGCGTGATTTCATCCACGTCCGCGATGTCGCGCGAGCCTGCCTCGCTGCATTAGAGTCGTCGCATGCAAACGAAGCTTTCAACATCGGATCCGGGCATGACCGGACGATTCTGTCGATCGCCCGGAGCCTAAGCCAGGTCATGGAGCGAACGGATATTTCCCCTGAGATAACCGGAAAATACCGTGCTGGAGACATTCGTCATTGCTTCGCGGATATCAGCAAAAGCCGCGCCTTGCTTGGCTTCGCGCCGAAGGTTGCATTTGAAGACGGCCTGGCCGAGCTGGCCGGCTATCTGGTGGACCAAGTCGCGGACGATCACACCGAGCGTGCTGCCGAAGAAATGTCTCGCAGGGGACTCGTAGCATGAGAACCAGACGAAGGAGGCCTGTGCTGGTTACCGGCGGCTGCGGCTTCATCGGCTGCAATTTGGCTGACCGGCTTGCCGAGCGTGGCGACGATGTCATTGTCCTGGACAACCTTGCCCGTGCCGGAGCGCGAGAAAATGCTCGATGGCTGAAGTCCAGGCATGGCGACCGCATCGACATCGTTGTCGGGGACATCCGCGAGCCTATCCTGGTTATTAGTACCGTTCGTGGCGCACGCGCAGTTCTTCATCTGGCAGCTCAAGTAGCAGTTACCGACAGCCTGGCTGATCCGGTCGGGGATTTCGAGATTAATGCGCGCGGTACTGTCAACGTACTCGAGGCCATCCGCCTGCATAACCCTTCCGCTCCCCTCCTGTTCGCCTCGACCAACAAGGTTTATGGCCGACTTTGCGATGATGCCAGAGTCGCGCGTGTCAACCGGCGCTACGTACCGATCGACCCCGCGCTAGCCGACGGCGTATCTGAGAAGACGCCGCTAGACTTTTACAGCCCGTATGGCTGCTCAAAGGGTACGGCCGATCAGTATGTGCAAGATTACGCTCGTGTCTTCGGGCTCCAGACCGTCGTACTCCGCATGAGCTGCATCTATGGGCCCCGGCAGTTCGGCACGGAGGACCAGGGATGGGTCGCGCACTTCCTCAAGACGGCGATCGAAAACGGCTCTCTAACCATTTTTGGCGATGGGTATCAGGTCCGTGACGCGCTGCACATCTCTGATGCCGCCTCTGCCTGGTTGTCAGCGTTGGACCACATGCTCGCCGCCCGCGGGCGCGTCTTCAATCTCGGCGGGGGCCCCTCCAATTCGGTAAGCCTGCTCGAGCTCATAGAAGGGATTGCACCGTTGACTGGCCGCGCAGTGCGGTACGGCTTTGCCGATTGGCGTCCTGGAGACCAGCCCTGGTACGTCACCAACACCAGGGCGCTCGCGGTCGCATTGGGCTGGCAGCCGAAGGTGACGCTGCGCGATGGGCTGCTGTCGCTCCATGCGTGGCTGGACGGCCGCTTTGGTCAGTCCTCCGCGGACAAGGGAGTATCGGCATGACCCGCTTGGCCCTCATCAACCCGAACTGGAATTTCGGCGGCAGCATCTATTTTGGCTGTCGCGCCCCTCACCTTCCGCTCGAGCTTGGGATTTCCGCTCACTACCTTCGGGAGGCCGGACATCCAACGCTATTGCTCGATGCGCATATGTTCGACCTGTCGCATTCCGACATCGCTGCCGAACTCCACACGTTCAAGCCCGACCTAGTCGTCGTCACCACAGCTCCGACCTACTTGTTCTGGCGCTGTGCACAGCCCGAGCTGCGCATCCCGCAAGAACTCACTTGGTTTCTGCGGGAACTTGCCCCGATGCTTGTCGCTGTAGGTCCTCACGGATCGACAACACCGAGGGCAGCGCTCAGGAAGCTCGGAGTCGATGTTATCGTCATGGGCGAATGCGAGCACACATTGTTGCGGCTCGCCAACGGCCAACGCAACTTCGGCGGGCTTTGCTTTGCCGATGCAGGCGGGATCCGGATCAATGGCGGACCACAAGCTGCCACTTTCATCGACCAGCCTCCGCTGCAATGGCCCGAGGAGATGGTCCGCCGGCATCGACATCATCATCACCGCTTCGAAGCCGATCCGGCCGGGCCGGGCGCCGAAGTCGAGGCGTCGCGCGGCTGTCCGTACAACTGCACCTTCTGCGCCAAGGAGAATTTCCGGAACGCGTATCGGCGGCGCCCCGCCGCAACGGTCCTCGAGGAGATCGATCGATTGCGCCAGCAAGGCGTCGAGTATCTCTATTTCGTCGATGAGATATTCCTGCCCAATGCCGAGCTATTGAGAGGAATGGACGGTCGCGGCATCAAGTTCGGTATTCAAACCAGGATCGATCTCTGGAAGCCTGACATGCTGGCCCTTCTGGGTCGTGCCGGCTGCGTGTCCGTGGAAGCGGGCGTCGAGAGCTTGACCCCCGAGGGTCGCGACGCGCTCGCCAAGAACTGTAGAATGACGACGGATCAGCTCGCAGATCGGCTTATTGAGGCGCGCCGACACATTCCCTTTGTTCAGGCCAACCTGATCGAGCTGCCCGAGGATGATGATCCGGTCGTGCAGCGTTGGCGGCGACTAATGCAGGACGCGGGCGTATGGGCCAACGATCCCGTCCCGATCTATCCTTATCCAGGTTCGCCGGACTACCGAAAGCTCTGGGGCGAGCCCGACGATCTCGCCTGGGAACGAGCGCATCAGCATTATCTCGCCGTGTTCGACCGGTTCAGCGATGTTCAGGAAGACCGCCCCGTTCCTCTCGCCGCGCTTGAACGTAAGGTTGCCCAATGAACGAGATGCGCAGCATGAGGATCCTTATGACCACCGATACCATCGGCGGTGTATGGAGCTATTCATGTTCCCTCGCCGCCGCGCTGACCGAATTGGGGTCCGAAGTTCACCTCGTGACGATCGGACCTCGACCAAGCGCGGACCAGCGCGCGATGCTGCGAGTCCGAGGCGTCGACATAATCGAAACAGATCTTGCGCTGGAGTGGCAGGACCCCGAAGGAGCCGATGTTCCTAATGCCAAGCATCTCTTCGCGGAGCTGGAGGCCAGGATCTGCCCGGACGTTATTCACCTCAACGGTTTTCGTGAAGCTACTTTCGACTGGATTGCGCCCGCAATCGTCGTCGCACACTCGTGCGTCAACTCGTGGGCCCGTGCATGCAACGACATGGCTTGGTTGCTTGAACCCAGGTGGCAGAACTACACGCAAGCCGTCGGGGACGGTTTGAACAAAGCGCACGCGTGGATCAGCCCGAGCCATGCGTTTCATCGCGTGATCTGCGACCTCTATAAGCCGGTCAGTCCCGGTTTCGTCATCTGGAATGGCGTTACCCCGGACCTCTCGTGGAGTACAAAACGTGCGTTCGTCCTCACTGCTGGTCGCATTTGGGACCGCGCCAAGAATATCTCGACCCTCGCCGCTCTCGCCCCGGAATTGGAATGGCCGCTGCTCATCGCAGGACGCACCGCGAACGAGACGGCGACCGGCGCGACCTGGCTCGGCTCACTTGATCCGGAAGCCCTGCGTACGCGGATGCGACAGGCAGCGCTATTCGTAAGCTTGGCTTGCTACGAACCGTTCGGTCTTGCGGTTCTGGAGGCGGCGTCGGCCTCCTGCGCCCTCGTTCTATCGGACATTCCAACGTTTAGAGAGCTCTGGGATGGCGCAGCGGTATTCGTGAACCCCGCCGATGCAGGCGAGTTGCGTCATGCTCTCGCGCAGTTGTGCTGCAATTACCGCCGTCGCACCCAATTGCAGCACGCCGCACGGGAGCGATCGCAACGGTACTCGCTGACTCGAATGGCCGAGGCCTATCGAACTCTCTACGTCTCCTCGTCGGCGCGCGCCGAACGCTCCGGCGAGTATCTACTGGAGGCACACGCATGAAGTGCGTCTTATTCTATCATGCATTCACCTCGTGCTGGAACAATGGCAATGCCCATTTTTTGCGCGGGATCGCCCGCGAACTCAATGGCTTCGGCCATCAGGTCATAGTCTACGAACCAATCGACGGCTGGAGCCGACTTAATGCAATACGCGACGATGGAGAACAGGTCTTTCAAGAAGTCGCTAGTCTGTTTCCAGAGATCGAGATTCGGCAATATCAATCGTCTCCGAACCTCGAGCAGGCCTTGGACGGCGCCGGGCTTGTCATCGTTCACGAATGGAACGAGCCTGAGCTGATCGGTGCAATCGGGCGGCACCGTGTCAGATCGGGCTCCTACACGCTGCTCTTCCACGATACGCACCATCGTGCCGTCACAGCTCCGGAGGAGCTTGCGCGCTTCGACCTTTCCGGCTTCGATGGCGTTCTGGCGTTTGGCGAGGTTTTGCGGGAGCTCTATTTGAGGCTCGGCTGGGCCGACAGAGCCTTCACCTGGCATGAAGCCGCAGACGTGCATCTATATCGGCCGATGCCGCATATCTGGCGCCGCAACAGCGTGGTCTGGATCGGCAATTGGGGAGATGGCGAACGAGCCGCAGAGCTCAGTGAATTCCTCATAAGCCCGGTATCTCAGTTGGGATTGCAGGCCGAAATCTATGGCGTCCGGTACTCGACCGCCGCGCTGCGCGTGATAGAGGCGGCCGGCATCGATTACCGCGGCTGGCTTCCCGCCCACCGCGTCCCGGACGCATTCGCCGCAGCGCGCGCAACCATTCACGTTCCTCGAGGCCCATACGTGCGATCGCTTCCTGGAATTCCGACCATACGCATGTTCGAGGCGATGGCTTGCGGCATTCCGATCGTATCCGCACCATGGAGCGACGTGGACGGGCTGTTTCCCGAGGGATCCTATCTACGTGCCACCGACGGTGAACAGATGAGACAGTCATTGAAATCGCTACTCGGCGACGCGGCGAGAGCATCAGACATAGCGGCTCGAGGGCTTCGTACGATCGCTGAGAGACATACCTGTCGACACCGCGTGCGCGAGCTTTTCGACATCATCAAGAAAATCAGCGGCCGTCGACCGCGCGCGCGCCGAACCGTGCGCGAAGGAGCGATCGCATGAAGATTTGCCTCTTCGGATCAAGCTTGGTGTCGTCCTATTGGAACGGCGCCGCTACGTATTACCGCGGCATGCTCAAGGCCATTGCCGCATTCGGTCATGATATCACTTTTTTCGAACCCGACGCCTTCCAACGCCAACAGCATCGTGACATCGAGGATCCGCCCTGGGCAAAGGTGGTGGTCTATCCCCCAACACCGGATGGCTGGCAGGAGGCTCTCACGACCGCTGCTAGCAGGGCTGATCTGTTGATCAAGGCAAGCGGCGTCGGCATCTTTGACGCGGAATTGGAGAAAGCGGTCATTGAGGTTCCATGCCAGGCCGTGCGCATCTATTGGGACGTCGATGCACCGGCCACCCTGGATGCCATGTCCTGCGATCCCAAGCATCATCTTCGTCAGGCGATTCCTCGCTACGACCTGGTGCTCACGTATGGCGGTGGTGATGCTGTCGTAGGCGCCTATAGAGCTGCCGGAGCACGCGATTGCGTTCCCATCTACAACGCGTTGGATACCGAAACGCATCATCCGGCTCCGCCCAATCCCACATATGCGGGCGATCTCGGTCTGCTGGCCAACCGTTTGCCTGATCGGGAGCAGCGAATCGACGATTTCTTTCTGAACGTGGCACGCGGCATGCCTTCGCGGCGTTTCGTCCTGGGTGGCTCCGGCTGGGACACCAAAGAAGTTCCGCACAACGTCCGCAAGGTCGGACACGTGGGCACCGGCGACCACAACGCCTTTTTCGGATCCAGTCTGGCGACGCTCAACGTCAACCGAGCGAGCATGGCGCGTTATGGCTTTTCGCCGCCAACCCGTATCTTCGAGGCCATCGGTGCCGGCGCTTGTTTGATTACCGACGACTGGGCCGGCATTGAGACATTCCTCGAACCAGATCACGAGGTGCTGGTCGCGTCCAGCGGCACCGAGGTGGCGCAACATCTGAACGCCCTCACCGCCGAGATGGCTTATGCGTTCGCTACTCGCGCAAAAGATCGGATTCTCGCAAACCATACCTACCGTCACCGTGCTCACCAGTTCAACCAGCTGTTCCTTGAGGGCTCAAAAATCGAGGCCGCGGAATGATGCTCGACATCGTCGTAATCGGACTTTCAGTGACCTCCGCCTGGGGCAACGGTCATGCGACTACCTACCGCGCTCTGATCGGAGCCCTGGCCCAGCGTGGACATCGCGTGACTTTTCTCGAGCGCCACGCGGACTGGTATCGCGATCATCGCGATCTCGAGGAGCCGTTGAGCTGGTCGATCGAGGTGTATGGGACTTTGAGAGAGATTCCGCTAAGGTTCGGCACGCTGATCCGCAATGCAGACTTGGTCGTGCTCGGCTCATACGTTCCCGAAGGTGTTGCCATTGCCGATTGGGTCACGACACACGCCCGGGGAATCACAGCTTTCTACGATATCGATACGCCCGTCACCATTGCGGGGCTTGATCGCGGGCTCCAATACCTATCCGCCGCGATGATTCCGCGCTTCGATCTCTACTTGACGTTCGCCGGCGGCCCGATACCGAAAATGCTCGAGGTGAGATATGGCAGCCCGCTTGCGCGGGAGCTTCCTTGCAGTGCTGACGTCAGTGTCGATCGGACCCAATTGAGCACCCCCAAGTGGACGCTCGGCTACCTCGGCACGTACAGTGACGATCGACAGCCAGCCCTAGAGCAATTACTCCTCGAGCCCGCTCGCGTGCTGCCCGACTCCAGATTTGTTGTGGCCGGCTCGAAATACCCGCCTTTGACGTGGCCGAGCAATGTGGAGCGGATCGAGCATGTCGCGCCGGTCCATCACCAGGCCTTCTACTCGCGCCAACGATTCGCCCTGAACGTCACGCGCGCCGACATGCGCGCTCTGGGATTCTCGCCCAGCGTGCGGTTGTTCGAGGCAGCCGCCTGTGGAACGCCGATCGTGTCGGATCGCTGGCCGGGAATCGAGATGTTGCTTAAGCCATCGACAGAGATTCTTCTGGTTTCGAATACAAGGGATGTCCTCGATATCCTTCGCGAAATGCCTGACGACCGCCGGCGTTCTATCGGCGAGCGGGCACGGCAGCGAATTTTGGCAGAGCACACGCCGGCCCATCGCGCCCGGCAACTCGAATCCTACTATTTGGAAGCGACCATGCGGCGGCGGCAACGGGCGACCGATAACTCGATCGACCGGTCCGCACAAGTCGCCGATTTCTAAGGAGGATCAATGACGTATCAGACGAGCATTTTACGCTCCCGTAACCCCCATACTGTCCTGATCACCGGCGGCGCCGGTTTCATCGGGTCACACCTCTGCGACGTTCTCTTGAGGCGCGGCAACCGGGTAATCTGCGCCGACAACCTTTTCACCGGGTCCATCGACAACATTCGTCCGCTGCTCAACCATCCCCGGTTCACGTTTCTCAAACACGACGTTCGGGATCCCTTGGACATCGCTGATCCGATCGATCAGATTTACAGTCTGGCCTGCCCGGCCTCGCCCCGTCATTATCAACGGGATCCCATCGGCACCATGAGAACGTGCGTCGTGGGAACTATCAACGTGCTCGAGCTGGCAAGACAAAAGTCCGCTCGGGTCCTCCAGGCATCAACCAGCGAAGTCTATGGCGACCCCGAGGTCCATCCTCAACCGGAGGCTTACCTGGGTCATGTCAACATGATCGGCCCGCGCGCTTGCTACGACGAAGGTAAGCGCGCCGCTGAGACGCTCGTATTTGATTATCGACGAATGCACGGCCTTGACGTGAAAGTTGCGCGCATCTTCAACACCTATGGGCCTCGCATGCTGGAAAACGACGGGCGCGTCGTTTCGAACTTCATTGTGCAGGCCTTGCGAGGCGATCCCATTACGATCTACGGACGGGGTGATCAAACGAGGAGCTTCTGCTTCATTGACGACCTCATTAGAGGAATTGAGCTCTTGATGGAAAGCGCGCCGTCGGTAACAGGCCCTTGTAATCTCGGCAATCCCCAAGAAGTCACTATCGAAACGGTCGCGCGCGAAATCCTTGCCTGTACGCGTTCGACTTCTACACTGCGTTTCGAACCCCTGCCAAAGGATGATCCTAGGCGTCGAAAGCCTGTGATCGAGATGGCTGAACGTTCGTTGGGCTGGCGGCCGCGCATCGGGCTAAAGGACGGGTTGCAGGCAACAATCGCCTACTTTTCCCTCAAGATTGCGACGGCGTCGCTGTCCGCGGCGCCGGCGCATGGCGTGGCAAGTTCATCACGGCGTCGACGCGTGCAGCTCTCTTTGGCACCGCGCTCGTGACGCCGGCGAAGACACCAAGCACGATGGGCTGCGCAGACCGCGAATCCCGGTCCGTTAGCGTGTCCCCGCCACGACTGATCGGTCGCGGCTACCGCGACTATTGCCGTTTTGCGATTCTGGCCGAACCGCAAGCTGGCGTCGGACGGACGCTCGAACGAGACATTCTCCGATCTGGCTCTGTTGTCGGAGTCCTGGCCCTTGACCTTGACCGCGACGAAGTTGTCTTGACCCGGCAGTTTCGCCTGGGGGGGCACCTTGCAACCGGACACGGCGCTATGGTCGAGATCGTGGCCGGCCGTGTCGATCCGGGAGAGAGTTTTGAGGCTGCCGCGCGCCGGGAATGTATGGAGGAAGTAGGCCTTTCCCCGCTCGCCCTCATGTCGCTGTTCAGCTTCGCGCCGGTGCCTGCATTGTCTGATGAACTGATGACGCTGTTCCTCGCCCGCGTCGACGCCGGATCGGCACCACCTCGCGCCGGCGACGCAGATGCAGGAGAAGACATCGACGTTATTCGCTGCAAGATTGGAGAAGCGATCCGGATGGTAGAACTGAATGCAATCAGGAGCGCGCCGACGATCATCGCCTTGCAGTGGCTCCGCTGCTCGATTGGATCGCTTCGTAGTTTAATCGGATAGTTGGCTCACGCGCATAGTTCGCCTCGCTCTGCAGAGCCATAGCAAATTGGTAGAGCGAGAGAATATGATGGCGCCCCAGCGGCCGCCGTTCCGGGTCGCAGCGCTGACGCGGTCCAGCGACGCTTACGGCGCTCGTCGAGAGGTGCCATGCTGAGGAACCCGCGCTTCCATTGAAGGTTATTGAACGGACGCAACGCTGCATCTCCAAGGTCGAGAATGACAAGGGAAACAAGCTCGATCACCGGAATTTACGCTCATGGCACCCCGCGCCTTGGGTCGGTGGAAATCAATAGCTACAATGTTGAACTTAAGGACGAGGAGGGATTCCTTGGCGATCGGGCCAACAAGGCCTCGTTTCGAGACATCCTAGAAAGATGGCGGAAGCTATTGCGCCAAGACCCGTTTGGTAAAGAGCCTTCTGAAAACATTAAAAAGAAGGCGCTCGACGCCGTCCTGGTGGGAGAAGACACCGAGGCGTCGGCGATCGTGCATAGTGCCATCGAGGAGTACGCGCAGGAGCTCGCCTACGTGATCCGACACTTCCTGAAGGCCAAGGCTTGGGAACGGACGGAGCGTATCGTCGTGGGCGGCGGCTTCCGCGACAGCCGGCTCGGAGAACTTGCCATTGCGCGTGCTGAGATCATCCTAAGAAATAAGAAGTTCAATGTCGAACTGCAGGCCATCTGCCACCATCCCGACGATGCCGGATTGCTCGGCGCTCTTCACCTCGCACCATCCCGCCTCTTCAAAAGCTACGATTCAATTTTAGCCGTTGATATCGGCGGCAGCAATATCCGCTGCGGCGTTGTGGAAACGCGCAGCAAGAAGTCATCCGACCTGTCAAAGGCGCGCGTTTGGAAATCGAAAACGTGGCGCTACGTCGAGGACGCACCCGGCCGGGACGGAACGGTCAAGTGGCTGGTTAAGGCGCTCGACGACTTGATTGACAAGGCAAGCAAGAAAAAGTTCAGGCTGGCTCCCTTCATCGGGATCGCTTGCCCCGGCACGATCGAGAGCGATGGATCAATTGACAAGGGTGCGCAGAACCTGCCAGGCAACTGGGAAAGCAGCAAATTCAACTTGCCGCTCTGCCTCATCAAGGCCATTCCCCAGATTGGAGAGCATGACACTGCCATCGTCATGCACAATGACGGTGTGGTACAGGGCCTTTCCGAAATTCCCTTTATGCAGGACGTTAAGCGTTGGGGCGTCCTTACCATCGGCACCGGGCTCGGCAATGCTCGTTTCACCAACCGCGACGACGAAACCGACAATTGATTCGCCCGCCAACTGTCAGTGGAGCGGCTCGGAAGCCCGTTCTCAGGATCCCTTCGCCTACCAAGAGGAAGCCGCATCAATGAGCCGGTACGTTCGAAAAGTCCTTCACGTCTTGGGTCGCGCGAAATATCTTACTATGGCCTCAGGGGAGTCGATGACAGGCGAAGGCGCGTGCGAGATCGCCCATTTCGTCGAGCCAGGCGTGGCCTGATGCCGGGCCGAATAGCAAGCGACCTTCGCAATTTGACGTTGGGAAACTGTTATGCTGAACAGCATGGGGCGATTGCGTTCCTCTTTCGCTGCATAGCGATGAATCGCTTAAGGCAGCGTCTCCCTCAAGAAAGATTTCTGGCTGCATCTCGGGCTTGATCAATGAGAGAGCCGCCCAATTCTGAATCGAGTGGGGCGGGCGTCGATCTTGGACGGGAGCAGCTCGGTTGCGGGTTTCACAACGACCGAGGCTTAGACGAGATCAATTCCGAACTTTCCGGGCGCCGCGTGATCACGATGGTGGCCGTAGGCCGGGGGAAGTCAGCCACTCGCTTATGTGAGAAGCCGTCTCCGCTTGGCGCGCGGAGCGCAGCAGCCGCTCACGATCGGCCCCTGCTTGCACCAGTCTCGCCCGGCCGCGAAGTTCGAGCGCTCGGATTTGCAGGCGCTCTTCGAGCGTAGTCGTTTGCTTGAATCGTCGCCGTCGGCGCTTCATCCCTAAGTACCACCTCCATCGCCTTTTCAACGACAGATTAGGAATGCAGGACCCGCCAGGAAGTTCTCACGTCCAGGAAAGGAACTGCGGCGGCCTTGCTTCGAGTTAAATTGCGTTCGTTCTTGTGCATTGCAAAATCACTCAGAACTACAGTCCAAGTTCGATACGGCCCATGACGTTTGCCGCTGCTCGCAAGCCGGCGAGGGTGCGGTCGCATGCATGTCAGCCTAGGCCAAAATGGGTGGAAAGTCTGCGGCCGATAAGAGTCCCAGAGCAGCTCGGCGCGCGCGAGACGACCGACTTCATCCATGGCTCAATCGGAACTTTCGCTAAAGCAGTTCGCCACTTCCTCCTTGCCTGGCAGAACAAGCACTGGCTTGCTTCAGGTTAATGACAGGACGCAGGAGCGATCTAAGATGAATTTTAAGAGGGCGGTATAATCGGCTTTTTATGCAACTCGGATTTGCGTCATCGCGATTTGTCGAGCGTCTCCAGGCAATATCTTTGCTCTCGGAGTCTGATACGGAGCTGTTGTCGAAGCTGCCTTACCGGATCGAGAATGTCGGAGGTCACCAGCCAATCGCCGCTGAGACTGCCAGTCATGAATGCTGCCTGGTGGTCAAGGGATATGTCTCGGCCCGCAGCGCCGGTTCTACTCAATCTATGCAGATTCCTTCCATCCATGTGCCCGGTGACGTACCCGATCTCGGAAAAATTTATGACTCTGAGCTCGAGCTTGAAATGGCCGCCCTAGGGGCCGTTGTAGTAGCCTTTGTGCCGGTTCGCGGGCTCAGGGAACTGGCCGACTATTCAAGCAACATAAGGGCCGGCTTGTCGTTGCTACTGCTGGCTGACTCTTACATGCTACGAAATGCACTCAGCAACGTAGGGAGCCGCAATGCCCTCGCCCGCGTAGCTCATCTTTTATGTGAGCTCTACGCTCGCCTGCATGCGGTCGGACTTGCGCGAACCGAAGAAATCCCATGTCCATTCACACAGGCCGACCTGGGCGAGATGTGTGGACTCTCTGCAGTCCATATCAACCGCACCGTTCAGCAGTTGCGAGAACGGGGGCTCGTTGAGTGGCACTCGCGCGTCATACGACTCATCGACCGGGCTGAGCTGGCTCGTCTTGCCGGTTTCTCGCCCGCTTACCTGCGCGTACCGGGCGACAGGACGAGCCGGCGGCTTCACTACGGCCATTCTCTGGCAGCGGCAGAATAGATCCAGGTGAAAGCAGCGGCTCCGATCGTCCGGAGCTCTAAACATCCTTCGCTTTGATCAGATTTTCCCCGCTTGCAGGATCATGCTGGATTCACGCGATTTCAGACATCAACGAGCTCACTGTGACCGTGCGTGGGTTTTTTCCGGGTGCACTCGCTCGATTCGGCAATGAGGCGGAAATCGCTTGACCTCTCGCGCAGGCATCAACGACGAACACGTCCGTCGCAACGTTCTTGACCTGATTCATTACGTTGAGCTCGCAAAGCCGATCAAGCCGGGCCCGGGCATCCGCAGTTATTTGCTTCTCGTGACCTTGCACGAGAGTCGCGATCAGACGACATCGCGGCAAACGGAATTCAACTAGGACCGGGCGAGCGGCCACGACCTTCGAGCCAACGATTGACGCCATAGGATCGTTCGCATTTGAGAACTCCTCATGGCATCCTACGTCTATCGCCAGAGTGGCATGGATCTGTTTTGTAGATGCAGTATGGGCCGCGGGTGAGTGGAAACATCTCCTCGGGCGCACGCGGATCGGACGCCCACGATGCAAGGAATGCTCCTTTCTTCGCTGACCGTCAGGTCTGGAGCGCTAGCGACATGAGATGGATCCTCAAATACGTAGGCGGACGCGAGAAACCGTCCGGCTCGTCGGCATCTCAGTGCACGCCGGCGATATGCTCAGGGCCGTGCGGCCGACGGGACAAACGCGGGCGCTGGACCAGGTCGAATAGCTTGCCCCGACTGAGCCGACCAAGATCGTTGCGCTCTGGAGCAATTTTCACTCGCTGGCAGCCAAGCTGAGATCGCCGGAGCCGGCTGAGCCGCTTTACCTGTTGAAGGCGCCCACCAGCGTCACCGCCCTCGCTGCCGTCGTCAGGCGTCCCTCGGGCTACGAGGGCGAGACGACCTATGAGCCGAACTCGGCATCGTCATCGGCAAGACCTGCACTGCCGTCACTCCTGATCAGGCGGATGCGCTCATCTTCGGCAATACCTGCGCTAACGACATCACTGCTGCGGACATTCTCAACCGTGATCCGACCTTCGTCCAATGGGCATGGGCCAAGGGCTTCGATGGATATGGTCCGTTGGTCCCGTGATCGCGTCAGGCCTCGATCTCTTGTGGTCCGCACCATCCTCAATGGCGTGGAGCGTTAGAATTATCCGATGCGGACATGATCTTCAGCGCGCAAGAGCTGGTCGGCAAGTTTTCGCACGACATGACGCTCCTGCCGGGCGATTTGATTTGTTGTGGGAGATCGATCGGCGTCGGCGCGATGAAGGATCTCCGTCGCGATCGACGGCATTGGCGAGTTGACCAAACCGCCTCCGCCGGTAAGCGGTGGCAGAACAATTCTCGGACCTTGGAAGCGAAATTAACCTGCTTTAGCAGGACTCATCAGCTTGAGCCCGAACACCGTTAGCTTCGACTTGCTATGGGCATCGTCTGCATTGCGATGATGACTAACCTGTAATATGGCCGGATGCTGTTCGTTGCTCCGATCGATGCAAATTTTCAAGCTCGCCTTCACGAATTTCGTCATGACCGAGAGCTGGGGTGTGCCTGTTTGTGGACAAGGACAGCTTGGCGAGGTCCTCGCCTAAACGACGAAGTTGGGCGAAGGCCGGTCGCTCGCATTCGGTCGCTATTGCTAGCGGAATGACACCTAAATCCCTTGTCATCCCAGCCCGCCGGTCATGGTCACGTTCAGATCGGTGATAAGCCCGCTCGACAGCGAATAGACCCAGCCATGGACCGACAATGGCTGGCCGCGCGCCCAGGCATCCTGGACGAATACGTCGGAGGCGACGTTCCTAACCTGTCGGATGACGTTGAGCTCGCAGAGCCGGTTCAGCCGCTCTCGGTCGTGGGTGTAGGCGGCGAGCTCGTCCTTGCGCTCGTGGGCGACTTCGCGGATCGGATGGAGCCAGTGGTCGACGAGGCCCCTGCGCGCGCCGTCCACTGCAGCGGCTATTCCTCCGCAGCCATAGTGGCCGACGACCAGGACGTGCTTCACCTTGAGCACGTCGATGGCGAACTGCAGCACCGAGAGATAATTCGCATCCTGGGACGGGGCGAGGTTGGCGACGTTACGGTGAACAAACATCTCGCCGGGGTCTAGCCCCACGATTTCATTCGCGGGCACCCGGCTATCGGAGCAGCCGATCCACAGATATTCGGGCCTCTGCTGCCCCACCAGTCTCTTGAAAAAGCCGGGGGTCGACAGCGAGCTTGCCCTCGGCCCAAGCGCGGTTGTTTTCCTTCAGTTGATCGAGCATGAGATAGTCGACTCCTGGGCTAGGCTTTGAGGAGGGCTCGGTTGACACCTTTGATCCCTTCGCACCAGAGTTGCACATGCTTCGCGAGACGATCATAGCTCACACCAATGGCACGAATTTGCCTTTCGACTTCTGTGTCATCCAGGAGCTTCGCGATGGAGCGAAGCTCCTCAGCTCGCTCGTGCCAATATTTGGGATCGTTGATGAAAGGATGGGTCAAGGTAATCACGCTTAGCGCCTATATCCTTCAGCTGCTTCCCATGGTTCACGAACTTCTGCAAGATCACTAGTGCTCCACAAAATATCATGATCATGCGCATTTGTCGCCGTGTGTGTGGTCTCTACGGGGGCGCCCGACCTGCCAATGCCTTGAACAAGGCCAAAGAAACCAAATGCCGAAGCTACGCGTATTGAGTTCCGAATTAGTGTGTCTTGCTGAGGAGGAGAAGGCGGGTGGAAGAACTTCCAATCATTCTCGTCGTAGAAGTTGACGAGACGATCCAGGAGCTGATCGCCCTTTAAGGAATGCGGCTACCAAGCGGCAATCATGGCATCCGCCATGAGACGGTGACCGTCGATCGGGAGCCGTTCAAGTGGCCCTTCTCAGTGCCTCCTTCCGCCATGAACCATGGCCATCTCTACCCTGCTCGCTCCAGCGCTGCTGGGTATCATGTGAAATGCTCATTGGCTCACCAGCTATGCTATCGATCCATCGCAGCATCGGTCCCCCGGGTTTCCAGGTCCTTGATTGCCTGAGCCGAAATTTCAAAGCGATCACCGATACCGGCTTGCGCGGTTTTGATGATCGCATTCGCGATCACTTCCGTGAGCGGGTCGTCACGATCCTTGACGCAGAGCGCACGCAGCGCTTCCTTATAAGCCGTCGTGATCCGGCTAATGAATCGCGCGGTCCCATTGCAACAAGTTCCTTATCCTCGAGGTGCGCCTCTGGAGGTTGGATGCCAACCGCATCAATCAGCCGCCAGTCCTGAAGTTCCGAACGTTCCGTATGATCCACTCCACACGCAACTCAAATTAACCGAACTAGCTTCGTTGGCGGGCCTGGCTTGAGCTTCCGAGGAATCGAGATGGACGACGAGTTCTGCCGGGATCGGGCGCGGACGCTGAGGGACCTCGCACGTGAGGCCGAACCTTTCGTCAAAAGACGGCTGCTGCAACTTGCCCGTAGCTATGGGCGTCGAATCAGAAATCCGTCCCGCGCGGATGATGACGATGGTACTTCGGGAGTGGCGCAGCTGGTTGACCCGCACTCCGGATCACGGACAAATAAACGAGAAACCGTCCACCGACGGCTATGGTAACCGTACCGCTCGCTGAAATCCGAAATGCGCGAGAGAAATCGGTCTCGGTGCGGGGCTTGGCTTGGCTCACGTGTCCCGCGCTGATGCAGCATCGAAGGTTCTCGGCATCCCATCATGGATTCGGCCCATGGGTCGCTCGGGCGGCTCTTTTGGTCCAACAGCAGGTTGACCCGAAACCTGCAACAGGCTTGAGCATTTCGCCATAACTTCTCTGCGGTTCGGCGGACTCGCTCGGCGGCCGTACTTTTACGATGTGAGGAGCCAACGCTGGCTCCTGCGCAGTGTCTCGGATGGTCTGCGTCGCCTCGTCGACCCGATGGAAAAGCATTGACGAGCAGGTCACGCTGCCGCGGAGTGACCGACGCTCAGCTACAATCACGACAAGCTGCTCCATTGAATCCCAGGTCATGAGGCTCGCTACGCTCGCATGGCAGCCCTGCTTACCTAGTGCCTTTGAGATCCGATGAAACAAGCCGGACCAAGCGCGATTGTCTACCTCGCTGCCGCTGCAGGAATTGCGGTGGTCGTCTGGACCGCCATGGGCAAGCCGCGGCCTACCCATCCCGATCCAATTAGCTTGCAGAAGCACCAGTAAGGGACAGACCGCGGCACATCGCTGCGCTGGAGGAATGGCCGTCTGTGGGCCTTTCGGGAGCTAGTCTCGTCGTTGCTGCGATGGTCAGGGCGAGCTTAACCTGGTCTTTAACATTGGACACAAATGAGCCGCGGACGTTTAAGTGTTGGTGAGGGACCGGTGCTTAGCTGAGGCGTATGCAACTACCTCTTGGGCGGCGCCGCCATGTCCGGACAGGTCTCAGCATCCCGGGGCCGCACGTTGTTGGCCGGGAAACTCGTCTTCAATTTCGGCCGGTCGACATTCGACTGCACGATCCGGCAACTCACCGACGCCGGCGCGACAGTGGAGCTCGAGCGCACGGTCGGGATTCCGGACAGCGTCCAGTTATGACCGTTGGCGCCAACCAATCGAGATCATGCAAACGGCTGTGGCAATCCGACCGGCAGCTTGGTCTTGCGTTCGAGGAACGGCGGGCACCGGATGCTGCAGCTCCAGCACGGACCGAGGTGCCTGAACGGCGCAGCGGCGACTCGATCCTGCGCGGGCAGATGCTCGCGTTGCGCGCATCGCTCGACCAAATCCCGCTCGGCATCCTCCTTCTGGATTCCGAGCTGAAGGCACTGTTCATCAACCGCGCGTTCCGGAACATGTGGACGCTTCCGGACGCAGTTGCCGACCGCAATCCGACCTTCACCGATCTGATGCACCACGGCTGCAAGATCACGGCTTATGAGCTATCGGACGCCCAGCTCGACGCCTACGTCGCCGATCGGGTTCGACGCGTGAGAGTGGGTGATACCACGCCCATCGATCTTCGGCTCACCAACGGCGATGTTGTGCGGTGCCAATGCACGCCGTTGCCCGATGGTGGCCGGATGGTCAGCTACACACCGGTGGCCGACATCGTGCGCGCCTCGGACAAACTGAAGGTGCTGACCAGCGCGTTGGAGAACGTGGAGGACGGTGTTGTCCTGCTCGACGGCGACCTCAACGCTGTTTTCCTGAACCGAAAGATGCGGGAATTCTGGGAACTGAGCGACGATGAGGTGGCGCAACACCCATCCTATCTTTCACTCCTCACCCGCAACCGGCGCGCGCTGCCAGCGGGCTCCACTCCAGAGCAGGCGCGCGCGTTTCCGGCGAAGCGGATCGCCGAGATCAAGGCTGGCGATCACAAGCGCGATGTGCAGACCCCCGATGGCCGCAACATCCGGGTCCATTGCACGACGATGCCCAACGGCGGGCGCATGCTCACATTCGTCGACGTGACCGACCTCGTGCGCAACGCGCGCCAGCTTGAGGTGCTCGCGACCACAGACCCGCTCACCGGCCTCTACAACCGCAGGCACTTTCTGACCGCGATGGACGCCGAATGGAGCCGATTCCAGCACTACTATTGTCCGTCTTGATGGTCGATATCGATCACTTCAAGACCATCAATGACCGGTTCGGTCATGCGGTCGGCGACGCGGCGATCAAGGCCGTCGCTCAGATTTGCGTTCGTGGCAAGCGCAAATCGGACGTTGTGGGCCGCGTCGGGGGTGAGGAGTTCGCCATTCTGTTGCCGGAAACGACCATGTCGCGCGCGAATTGTAGCTGAGCGCATTCGCAAGAGGGCCGAAGGCCCGACGTTGACGGCGAATGATCTGCCGCTACGGCTCACGGTGAGCATCGGCGTTGCCGAGGCGTTCACAAGCATGCCGGGCGTCGACGCTCTGATGAGAGCAGCCGATGTGGCGCTCTACGAAGCTAAGAAGCAAGGCCGCAACCGGACCGAGTGCTGGACGCCGCCAGCCCCACCAAAGCTGGCCGCTGAGTAGCAGGGACGTTTGTCTGGGCGTACTCACCATAGCCATACGGCTGCGCTAGGAGGCGGTGCCGACCGGCTAGCTTTGGACCATCTCCCCCCTCGATCAACCGTCTCAGACCACGAGCGCGAGCGCAAGAGATGCTAGCTGCAGGCCGCCGAGGAATAACGGAAATTTGCACGACCAGATTGAGAAAAGTGCAAAGATCGTAGATTCGCCGCTCTAGAGTGGGGGCACTCAGCATCACAATGCAGCTTGTCGGCCCCCTGAGGAGTATGGTCTCAGGAGGCGAATCCTTTGCCTGTAAACGATGGAACGTACGCGATTTGGATTCTTTAATTACCCAAGTTCCTAGAATTCACCTATGTTATTCCCGGTTGGGTTTCGCGCGCTACAATCGAATCTCTCGGCCTACTCAAACGCTTGCCCGCGACTGGGAGCCATTTCCATGCCAATCGACATGATGATCCGCAAACTCCGGTCGCATTCCAAGTTGGACGAAAATGACGTGGCCGCTCTGCGTTCGGTGATCTCGATCGTAAGGGACGTCGCCGCCGAAGCACTGGTTGTTCAGGAGGGCAGCGTCAGCACGCATTGCTGCGTCATGCTGAGCGGATTCTCGTATCGTGCAAAGGTTTCGGACACGGGCAGGCGGCAGATACTTTCCTTCCATATCGCTGGCGACATGCCTGACCTTCACGGGCTCTTTCTCAGAAGAATGGATCACGATCTCGTAACACTCTCGCAGGCGCGGATCGGATTCATCGAGCACCAAGCGCTAAAGCGCGTCCTCGACGTGAGACCGGCAATCATGGAGGCGTTGTGGCGGGAGACGCTCCTCGACGCTGTATTGTTCCGAGAATGGATCGTGAGTCTAGGAACCCGACCGGCCGCCTCTCGAATGGCCTATCTGGTTGCGGAGCTGCGACAGAGGCTTGCGGCAATCGGCTTGCTTGTCGAAGATCAGTTCCGCTTTCCCATTACTCAATCAAGGTTGGCTGAAGCACTTGGCCTCAGCACTGTGCACGTCAATCGTGTGCTTCAGTCATTTCGAGCTCGAGGCATTCTCGACATCCACGATTTCGTCATCACTCTCGGAGACATTGAGAAGATCGTCGAGATTGGCGGCTTTAACGACCTGTATCTGCAAGCCTCAGAGACTTATTAGGAACGATACCTGTCAAGGTGCTGTTCTGCGGACATGGCGACCTACTTCTTTAGAATATCCGGCGCCGTGCCGTTCTTTACAGATGGCGGCGTCGATCTCCGCAGCGACGCCGACGCGTGGAACGAGGCGCTTTCGTTGATGCGTGACGTCCAAGAAAGTCTCAGTCCGGGCGATACCTGGGAATTGGAGGTTCATCGCGGTACAGCTCCATTGTTCCGCATCCGCGTCGCTAGCGAAAGGTTGAGGTAGGGCGTGCCCTTGACGGGCCGCACGTGTCGCTTGCATCGGTTTTGGAATATGCCTCCACGTTGTAGCGCAAGAATATTCTAGGAGTTGAATTGAACAACATGAGGCATCGTCGTTTTCAACTGACCGTGCCCTCGGGGCCTATTCAAGTCCCGAGTTCCCTCGCCTAGTGATTGAGTTGTCCAATGAGGCAGTGAGAGCGGACGCGGAGCTCGCCCATAAGCGGCGCCAACGGGGCGAAAGCAGAAATCGGCAACCCACGGAATTGTGCTCAAGTCGTGCGGGTCCGGTTAACGATCGACAGACCGATTCCCCCCGACACGGCTACCGGATAGCATTCCCCCTGCTGAGGAGGCTCAACACAGCAGTGATCAGCTGCTGTGACGCGAAAGGCTTCTGCAATACGATGCTATGCGGCACGCCATGAGCGATCCACTCGTTGCCGCTAGCGGCCGTCATATACACCACCGGAAGTTCCGAGTTGATCGCTCGAGCCAGCGCAGCCAGCTTCCAGCCACTTACCTTTTCGCGGAGATTCACATCGGTTACCAAGGCGCTGAAATTGGCCGCGCCACATTTCGTCAACAGCTCCGCCGCCTCTTCGGCGGATGCAACGAAGACAACTTGAAGCCAGCGAGAACCAGGGCGTCACTGATGAAGTCATATATGAGATCATCATCCTCGACCACTAGTGTCCTGAACCGGAAGTTCATGGCATTTTAGGCTTTGGCTGGCGCATTGTAAGCGCAGAAGCGTTCGATGGAGCTGAGAATGTCGTCGGCTGATCTGGTCCATCGGAATGGTCTTGGGTCGGCGTTGTGATGTTCGATGAAGGCCGTGATCTCGGCACGTAGCGCCTCCACACTGCGATAGATGCCGCGCCTGATTTTGCACTCGGTGATGAGGGCAAAGAAACGTTCGACCTGATTGAGCCAGGATGAACTGGTGGGCGTCAGATGGACGTGCCAGCGCGGCCTCTTGGCCAGCCAGTTGCGGATCAGCGGCGTCTTGTGGGTTGCGTAATTGTCCATGACGAGATGAACGTCCAGATCGTCTGGAACGGCGGCCTCGATCTCATCGAGAAACTTGCGGAACTCTGTGGCGCGATGGCGCCGTAACACTTGCCGATGACCCGGCCGGTTGCGATGTCGAGGGCGGCAAATAGCGATGTCGTGCCATGGCGCCTGTAATCGTGACTGCGGCGTTCCGCCTGACCAGGTCGCATCGGGAACGTGGGTTGGCTGCGATCCAGTGCCTGGATCTGTGACTTCTCGTCGACACACAGCACGATGGCCCGCTCGGGCGGGGCCACGTAGAGACCGACGACGTCGCGAACCTTGGCGACGAAGTCGGGATCGGTTGAAAGCTTGAAGGTCTCCAACCGATGCGGCTGTAAGCCGAAGGCGCGCCATATCCGCTGGACCGTCGAGACTGACAGTCCACTGGCCCGCGCCATGCTGCGCGAGCTCCAGTGGGTGGCGTTGGGCGGCTTCGTCTCAAGGGTGCGGACGATCACCGCCTCGATCCGGGCATCTTCGATCGTGCGCGGCGTCCCTGATCGCGGCCCATCCCGAAGACCTTCAAGCCGATGCTCGGCGAAGCGCCGGCGCCACTTGCCGACCGTATCGGGATCAATACCCAGGCGAGCCGCCACGATCTTGCTCTGCTCGCCGTCGGCACTGGCCAGGATGATCCGGGCTCGCTGCGCCAAGCCCTGCGCCGTGCTTCGGCGCGAGGCCAGCGACGTCAACTCAGCGCATTCAACCTCAGTCAATTCCAGCGGAGCAAAGCGTCGACCCATAACCATCCTCCTCAAACCATGAGGACAGTCTGCTATCTTCGAGTCGATTTGGAGTCCGCTGAACTTCAGATTCGGGACACTAGAATAGTTAGGGTCTCCGTCACGGCATTTTCCCGATCGCCACTGATTACCGGAGATGCATAGTCCCGCGATAGATTTCCGCGACTATACATAATTACATTCAGAGACCCACTTGATCGATTGGCCGGGTAGTGTGCGGGAGGTTCTGCAAAAGCTGAGAGGCAGAAGCGGTCATGGTAAGTCCGGTGATTGCGAAGATCACCGCTCGTAGAGGAGCTTGGACCCGCCATGACCGTGAGGAAGATTAGGACGGATGTCTCTGCAGTCAAAGAGTTGTTGAGGTCGGACAAGGAGTTCCTGAAGCCGCTGCTTCAGACTGCGGTGCAGGACATTCTCGAAGCCGAGATGACGGAGACGCTGGGTGCGGAGAAAGGGGAGCGTGTCGAAGGACGGCTTGGCTGTCGCTCCGGCTACTATCCCCGCTCGCTGATCACCTGGGTCGGCAAGATCGAGCTGAAGGTGCCGCAGGACCGGCAGGGCCGGTTCTCGACCGAACTGTTCGAGCGCTACCAGCGCTCGGAGAAGGCACTGGTTGCTGGCCGAGATGTACGTGCAAGGGTCTCGACCCGGAAGGTCAAGCAGGTCGCCAAGGAACTGGTGGGCCATGCCTTCTCGGCCTCGGCGATCAGAGCGATCAACAAGCGGCTGGATGCCTCGCTGAAGGCCTTTTGCGAGCGCAAGCTCAAGGAGCCGTTCCCTTATCTGATCTTGGGTGCCCGCTACGAGCGCGTCAGGGACGATGGCATCATTGCGAGCCAGGCGGTGCTGATCGCGATGGGGGTCGACTGGGAAGGCCGGCGCCAGGCGCTTGCGGTCGAGCTCGCCAACCGGGAGAGCCGATCGAGCTGGAAAGATTTTTTGGAAGCGTTGAAGGCCCGCGGCCTGCACGGCGTCGAGTTCGTCGTCTCCGAGACCATCCGGGGCTGAAGAATCGCCGAAGTACTGACCGGCGCGTTCTGGCAGCGCTGCTATGTGCACTTCCTCAGAAATGCGCTCGACTATGTGCCGCGCAAGGTCGACGACGATTGTCTGCTAGAACTGCGCTGGATGTACGACCGGCGCGATCTCGCCGAGGTGCGGCGCGATCTGGCCGCCTGGCTTGCCAAATGGGGTGGCAAATACCCCAAGCTCACCGGCTGGGTGGAGGAAAACATCGAGGAGACCTTGACCTACTTCCGTCTGCCGCTGGCGCACCGCAAGCACATGAAATCGACCAACATGCTGGAGCGTCTCATGAGGAGATCCGGCGGCGCACCTATGTGGTGCGAATCTTCCCCAATGCCGAAAGCTGCTTGCGGTTGGTGCGGGCGCTGACCGTCGAGTGTCACGAGACCTGGCTGGACGATCATCGCTATCTCAACATGGACCTACTCAAGCAGGACAAGAAGGAGGCGTTACGCCAGGCGGCCTGACGATGCTCGGGCCCACCGAGGGGATGGCTCGGCCGGACCCCATGATCGAATTTGCTGAACTTGACGCACAGAACTTGGCCGGTCGCGGGATGAGCGCGCCGCAAAGGCGACTGATGCACGGTGTTCAACTGGCGCCCGGACAGAGACTCATCCTTCTCAACCCAATGGGAATTCCGATCCGCTACGTTCGTCGACCATGGCGCCGGCCAGACCACACGCCAGTGATGGTCCCAACGGTGCAGACATTCACCGCATGTTACTGAACCTATGGTCGAAGTTCATCAGTTTGCTTGGTTCTGAGCTATCTTCCAACGAACCAAGCGAACCTATCATCTCAAGGATACGTCGCCACATCGCCCTACCCATCGGGCACGCCGTCCCGGCAATGACGGAAATAGAAGAGATGTCCTTTTTTGAAGTGGATTGATACGAGTCCGGATGCCATGGCCGCCATCATGGCAAGATAGCCATATCCGACATACTCCTGTCTCCCTTGCCGCGCATGTCTTGGTTCTCGCGAGAACCTGTACTCTACTCGACAACTTTTCTTCGCAGGCGGCTCTTTCATCGGTCTTAGCGCCTATTCCCGGCCCTGCGAGATGAAGATAGAGTTGCTGTCACGCTTGCCGGGCATCAGGTGGCCCAGCCTGGTTGAAGCCGACGCACATCGCGGAAGCAAACGCGAGCCTCCGGCGAAACGTGCCATGCCGTTTGTCTTGGCCTGCAAGAAGATAAGCGCGGGAGACGTCGTTCTTGAACTGGAGAAGCATCGCACCCAAAAAAGGTCGCGCGGGCACGCTCCTGAGATCGCGAGCATAGCGCACGCCTCGACTACGCCGACAATTCCTTGCGGACCGCGGCAGCCGAGTTGCCGACTTTGTCTAGGCCTTCCGCAAATCTTCTGCACTTACCTGCAAATGCTTGACCCAAAAGTGCAGTTCATCTGCATCCTGCATGTTTATCTTACTGCGATCCGGCTGGAGCTTCTGCGTTAGGCTCATTTCGCACTCAGTGGTCCATGAAGTTGCAAGAATGATGATGGGGAGTGGGATGCCGATCAGCCAGAGAAGCGCGCCTTTGCCGAAACCCATAATTTCCTCCTCACGTGTTTGCACGACCCTCGGCAACGATGCTATCTCAAAATCGTTGTTCCTGCAGGCTCGCTACCACGCCGGCAAGGCAATCGGTACCGCTGAATGTTGAAAGGCCCCCCAGGCCTTTTTGCTACGGACTGCCTTACGCATGACGAGCGGCCGAGGGCCGCAATTGTCCTGGATGGAACCGGGTTCTTGCCAATAGTTGTTGTACGCTATTTAAGAGGAGCACCGTAGCTAGGAAGCCGAAGGAGCTGGAATACCTCTTCCAGAGACGTCAGGTATTTACTTCGCTGAAAACCAGATCCTGAGACCGTCCCGCAGACGACCAGGCAGTGTAGTCGCTCCCTCAAGGCCGCGTTCGCACAGCATGAGCGGCAAGCACGAGGGGGCAGCGGAAAGAGATATTCATCAAAGTGCCAGCCGACCGCGGGCGCCGTTGTGTTAATCCAAGGCCTACGCCGAAAGGTTGGATCTCGAAGAAATAAGGCGTGCCGACGAAGCGGCCGACCGCGTGGAGCGCGCGATGATGGAGCAGGAACTGCTCCTCGTCCTTTGATCCGCAGGATCGCTTCAACGTTTCGGGCGAAGCGCCGACGCCTCGTCGGATACCGCAGCGCCCTCCACTACCCAGCCGCCCGTTCGGCGGCGCGCCGGGCCCTTCGCCCCGCGGCATTGGCGCTATCGTCGCCAGCTTTCTCCGCATTCGCGCGTGACTCGCAGGCCTTGCGCAGTTTTTCGAGTTCCTCGTCAGTCAGGTGCTCAATACCCACCAGGGAATTCCGAGCGGCTCCTACGCGGATCAACTCGTCGAGCTTCACCTGAATGGCCGCGCTGTCGCGGTTCTGCGAATTCTGGATGAGAAAGACCATGAGGAAGGTAACGATCGTCGTCCCGGTATTGATGACGAGTTGCCAAGTATCCGAAAAGCCGAACAATGGCCCGGTCGCGGCCCATATGACGACAACGACCGTGGCAAGTGCGAAAGTGGACGCCCGGCCCGCGGCCTGTGCCGCCCGGCTCGCGAAGGCGCCGAAGAACTTCGCGACGCCGCTCTGCTGTTCCCCTGATGGCTTCTTAGCGCTCATGATCGTCTCGCCGCTGACAACGGCAGGAAACCCGCAAAGTTCCTTTGCCCTCTGTGGTCCCAAACCGGCGTAGTGGCCGTGGCATCGCGCGGAACGGCTATTGAATTATGCCCCGGAGGTACAGGGCGAGAAGGGAGCGTGCGATGTTTCGAGGGTTCATTTTTGACATAGCGATTGCGCTCCCGCAGGTCGCCGGGGCGGCCCAACTGCTCAGTGACCTTGACGATGAGACGGGCTCCCAGTGCGACCAAGAGAGGTGATGTTCTCCGCTCGGCAGAGCAAGCGAGGTGAGCGCAGGCCAGCCCATTGAGGCATTCGTCACACGAGAACTCGCTATCAGCGGCAAACTGACCGGCTTTAGGCGAGACCTTCTTGCCGTCCCACTGCTTCTCGAACTAAGCCTGATAGAGATCCCTGGGTAGCAATGCCTCAACGCCGCGCACGACGAAACTATTCTGAAGACTGCCAAGGACGGCGGGAGCGACCTCCGGTCAGGCGCTCGCTGGCCCCGCGCCACGAGCGTCTAAACTCCATATTGACTTGGGATCTTGGTGGCGAAAGGTCAACGCCCTTGTGCAGGCCCGACTGTGTCTGCCACCCTCGCGCGCCGCGCTCCCATGGGCATGGGGGAACCGGTCGTTGTGTCTCGCACCGTCTGATGCTCCATATCAGCGTCGAGTTCGGCACCGATCAGGATCACTATGGCAGATAGCCAAATCCACATCATGAAGCCGATCACGGCGCCTAGCGATCCGTAGGTCTTGTTGAAGCTCCCGAAATTTTGCGCATACCAGGAGAAGAGGATCGAGACGACGAGCCACCCGAGCGCCGCGAACGCGCTTCCCCAACTAATCCAGCGCCATTTCGGCTTCTCGCGGGACGCCCCATACCGATAGACGAACGCCAGTCCCAGCGTGACCACGGCAAACAGAGCAGGCCACCTGCAGACCCGCACCAGCAATTCGGTCAGGTCCGAGAGGCCGAGATATTTAAGTGCTGGTGGGAGCGCGATCATGCCGCCGATCGCGATAAGTACGAACGCAATGCTGGCAGCAGTAAAGGTGAGCGAGATGGCGTTGAGCCTTACGAAGCTGCGCTTCTCTCGTTCGGAGTACACGATGTTCAGCGTATCGAATATCGATTTGATAGCGGCGTTGGCGCTCCACAGCGAAACCGCTAAGCCGACGAGAAAGGTGAGTCCGAGCACACTGCCGCGTTGGGAGGCCACACGCGTCAACTGATCTCGGATTACGTCTATGGCGCCGGCCGGCAACAAGCCCGACAACTGATCCAGATGTGCCGTCAGCGTTGCGGGATCCGCGAACAAACCATAGATCGCAACGAGCGCGGCGATAGCGGGGAAAATCGCGAGCAGAGTGTAGAAGGTTATTCCGGCAGCCAGAGCCACCACACGATGCTCGGAGATGTTCTGATATAGGCGCAACAGAATATCGTTCCAGCCTCGGGCCGCGATCTCGGATGGCGTGCTCGCCAGACGTCCGCGGCCTTCTTCGGATCGCAGATGTCTGGTCCCGAGTTCGGACGTCGTCGCCGAGAACCGCCGCGGTCGAAACCCGGCGGCCAACAGGGTCGCCGTGACTGCGGCTGCCCACAAAGGCGGGTTGCCGCGTCTGCTCCTTTGCTCAGAGCGGCGCATTTTTGGGTGACCAGGGCTGTCCTCGCGTCTCACGCTCTGACGTCTCTGAGCCAGGCACCAGAGTGGCCTCATCGGCCTTAGCTTCCTGAGCCACGCCTTCAGCCTGTTGAGAGACCTCGTCGGCCGCCGCATCGAGCGCACGCTCGCCGACCTCTTTGGCGCCTTCGACCTGCTCCGATGCCAGATCCTGGGCGCGTTCCTTCAGCCTGTCGCTCGTCTCGCCCACGAGACGGTTTTCGGCTTGAGTCGCCGGCAGCAAGGCGCCCACCAGCGCTCCGACGGCGATTCCCAACCCGGTCAGCAGCATCGGCTGTTCACGGCAGAATTCGACGAAGGTGCTGCCCGTCTGTAGGGTTCGTTGCCCTGCGGCTTTGGCTGATTCGTTGATGGAGGATGCCGTCCGCCGGGCTGTGTCCGCGACCGCGTCGTACCCGGCCGCAGCTCTATGTTGGACGGCATCCTTAGCCGATCCGGCCGCGCCCCGCGCTGCTTCGGCTGTCTCAGAAGCGGCCTCCTGAGCGGAATCGGACATCGAGCCCGCCATGTCGCGCAGCCGGTCTCCTTTCCGTGAACCCGCCCGCCGCGCGTCCTCGGCGGTCGATCTCAGGCTCTCTGCAGTGTCGCTTCCGACGGCAGAGGCCTTATCGCTCCATTCAGCGCCTTTTTCGACCGCCGACTTGCCGGCCCTATCGGCCGCATCACGCACGTTGTCCGCAGTATTGCTGGCGGCGTCGCGAAGACGCTCCCCCGTGCGGCGCATGAGCCCATCGGTCGACCTGCTACCCAGCATCAGCCATGCCAGGCTTACTCCCATGAGGGCAAGCGGCATCGGATTGCGGACGGCCTGGTCTCTTAGGTTGCGGGCGAACGCCGCGCCGGCGCCGTCGCTCACCCTGTCTGCGAGTTGATCGAGGACGCGCCCGGGCGTCATGCAGGCGCGCAACTCATCCAGCGTGCCCGCAATCTGCGTGCGTGTTTGTTCGGCCTCTCGTTCAAGCTGCTCGGCGTAGCTCATGATCCTGACTCACTTGTTCCTTCGCCACCGAGGCGTCCTGTTGGAGCTGGTGGACGGTTTTGCTTGGCACGACGTTTTCGATCTTAAGACGGCTGACACCAACTAGCAGCACGATAATTCCTATTATTAGCGCGATCCCACCCACCAGCAGGGCCGACCAGTAGGAGGCCATTCCGTAGCGCTCGGAGATAGCTGCAACGCCCGCCTCGAGCAGGATGACGAGAGCGGGCATCAGCAGCACAGCGCCGACGACGATAAGGCCCAGCCCTCTGCCGATGCTGGCCATGTTCTCAGAAACCTCCGCGCGCGCGAGCTGCGCTTCCTTGCGCAAGAGGACCGCGAGCTGAGAGAAGAGATCGCCGATGATTTCGGGGACGGAGCGTTGCTGCGTAGGAGTCATGGCGTATTTCCTCCTCGCGACGGGTCCGCCGAACTCTTCAGAAACCGCGAGATCGCAAATCCGGCGAGCACCGCGCCTCCAAACACCGCTAAGGGCTCCTTGCGTCCGAAGTCGTTGAAGCTGCCCATGAGGTCCCGCAGGCTGCCATCGCGAACGGCGCCAGCCCCCTCTTCGATGCGGGAAGCCGTCGCGTGCACGAATTCGGCGGCCTTAGGCATTTGCTGTTGAAGTTCGTCAGCAGCACTGTGTACGGCCTGAGCCATCTGCTCAATCTGGTTTGCGCCCGCCTGCTTTTTCCGGTCCGCTGCTTGCTCCGTTTTCTCTTCTGCCTGTGTCATCGTGTCTGGCATGGTCGAAATCCTCCTCTGCAGCCGCCCATCGGCGCGCGGCCGCGGCCGTGTTGTTCCGCTCCTCTTCCGCAGAATCCAACATGATGACGCTAACGATGTTCCTGCCCCGGAGAAGAACCGCGCAGGAGTCGTAGCTGCTTCGCGTCAATCGCTTTCATCACGACGAGACCCGGGTTAAGAGCGTCAACATGCGTTCCGTACCGAAGTCACGATCCACCGCGGCGAGCCCGCCTATGAGGCCGAGGACGGGCCGAGATTGGCAAGCTGGCAGCAGCAATGAGCAGCCAGCAGTGGGTTGTCAGGGACACTCATCTGCCCCTTAGCCTTCATAACTTGAGCTTGTTAGGGCCTTCGGACAGGCCGCCATCTTTAGCGTAGCGGACGGGGGCGTCGGCAAGGGTTCCCAAGTAGTTCCGCGACCTCCTTTAGGCGCCGCGAAGCGGTCTACGGTAGCGATGCCTGTAGCTGTATTTACCGGACTTGGGACTCGTTGCGAACCCGACGAGATCCAGACGCCAATCGCACTGAAGGAAAATCGGCCGGCGCGATCCCTGCTAAGGAAGGGCTGGACGCCGAGGAGCGGATGATGCTCCTCACACCATCGGTCGAACGAACGTGCCCGCAGCAATCCAGCGAAGTTGGGCGGACCAGGGCAGACACCCCCGAGGGTCTAGATAGCTTTTCTGGCCCGCTAGCCGTCGACCTCGTCTTCCATCGCGTGCATGAAGGCCGCGCTCGGAGCATGGGAGAGCCGCGCGACAAGGGGCTTTCGTCTTGTAAGCCACGGCTCTCAGGCCAGGAGACGAAAGTCATGCCTCCAGCCCCGCGGCCGCTTACCTCTACCTTTCTGCAGGAGTTGTTCTCTCGCCGTACTGGCGGATAGATTGCGCTGCGACTCTCTTTCGTCAGGGAATCTGTGGAGACGCTCTTGAGCGATAAGGACACGATGTCGTTTGACGGTCATGCTGCTGCGCCCTCAATGTACAAACATGATCGACGCGACATACCTATCGTTCCGCAGCTCTAACGAAGGAACACTCTAACAGAGGAACACAATGGAGCGCCTTGCGTTGGGAACCTCCTCGCTACGTGGCTCGCGCTGTCTCGTGTGGATAGGGGGACCGCACCGACGAACGTGGCAGAGGTTTTTGGCCTGTACTATTGGTTGTGGCTCTTGCATTGAGACGTGCTGGTCGAACTTAAGTGCGGAAGATATTCTTGGTCGAGGATGAGGCGCTCATCCGAATGATGATAGCCGAAATGGTGGAGGAGCTTGGGCACCGCGTGGTAGCCCAAGCCGGGAGCATTTCTGACGCCCAGGAGTTCGCACGGAGCGCGGAGTTCGATCTGGCCATACTCGATGTGAACGTAGGGGGCGATGATATTCTTCCTATCGCCCGAGTCATTGACAAACGGGCTCTGCCATTTGTGCTTGCGAGCGGTTACGGCACGACCGGACTGCCAGCGCCTTTCCGAGATCGCCCAGTGCTGCGGAAGCCATTCCTCGAACAGCTCAGCGCAGCAATCGATACACTCTTCGGCTCGAAGCCGGGTGATATATGACCGACTGCTGTTGACGATCCGTGACATCTTCTCGGCCGACTGGATATTCCGCTTATGACGACCCGTTCTTGGCTGCGAACACCATAATGTCGCTGCCTGCTGCGCACGACGCCTTCCGACAAAAAACCTGAATGAACGTTCTTGTCTCCTGCTGTATTTTTCCGATTAGGATGAGACTATCTCGGCTGTGCGGTTCATCAGGACCGTCACGTTTAAGTCTCTGACGAGGCCATCCCGATCGAATAGACCCAACCGGGACGGAAAGTTGTTGGCCGCGCTCAGCATCGAGCGTGCGGCTTCCGGGCAATCCTCATGCGGCCGAGCTTGTCCATTCTGATACGACCTTTCGGAATAGTTGATCAGTGAAGAAGCTCTCCTCTCGTAAACCGCACAATCGGATGCATTCCGGCAAGCTGCCGGTTCCTGAAGCCTGGTTATGAACTGCCGGCCCAACTATCTGGATAGCTCCTCGCGTCCGAGACAGTGCTGACGACAAATTGGTGGCTGCTTAGATAAATGTTAACGGTACATTCGGACGAGCGCCTGCACGGAGACGGAGCGGCTTTATTCCTCGCGATCAAGGCGCTGGCGAATGTCGAGAAGAAATCGGATGAGTCCCTCGTCGGGAGCCATGTTGTCGGGCGGTCCAATGGACGTGATACCCCAATTTGCCAGGACCGTTTCCTGGACCGGATTGCGCTGTGCCACGAATATGAAGGATTTCGGCCGGTCCGAGCCGTGCCCGGACTCCTCCCACGTTTGCCAGATGCGGTGCAGCAGAAGCCGGATGTTCGGGTCCGACATGCTGTACCCGATGAACAGAAGCGTGCCTCCCAGCGCGTCGGCCCGAAAACGAACATCAAGAGGGGAATTGAAGGCGAGGCGATTGAAAAAGTCGGTTTCCGTTAACACCAGCGAGGCGTCATCATCGAAGTCCCCGTGGAACTTGATGATGTGAGTAACCCCGCTGGCAGCACTCGCGATTTCCTTAGCGTTGCTGATCTTCACGTAGGGTCTACCCAGGACATCAAACGCGGTCTCGAGATTGCGGTCGTAGTTCGTCGTGTAGACGATCGGAAAATTGAGCTCGACGATCAGCTGGTGCAATCGAGAGGCTGCGATCCTTTCAGGATCGACTCGCCAGTTGCGGTCCAGCCAAGTCCGGAGTGGGCCAATGCCTCCACGCTTCAGCCGATAGTACTCCGCAAGCATCTGGTAGCCGCTATGCATTCCATCAATGACATCAGGGTCGAGGTGCAACTCGTCCAGCAGGTGGTCGATTAGCGACTGCCATGAGGGTAGGCCAACTGCCATTGAGGCGCCGGCCCCGACGAACAGAATCGCGCTCCGCCCGCGTATCGCCGACGCCAGGATTTCATCCGGCGGTTGCTCCTCATTGCGCAGTGCGGTTCCGTTCGCGGACATGCATCTTGAATGACAGAGATACGAGTCAGTTCCTCGCAATCGCTGCCACGAGGCGCGGATTTACGCGATTAGTAGCGGAGCTTGTATGTCAGGTGCAGCGGCTAAAGATGTTGCGCCTCAGCCGGCATCCTCGAGGCGACGTCATCTCGGCTGATGGATATGCTGATCTCCACCAGCTAGCAGCCTTCCTGATACTCTTGATCTTTCGATCGGCATTGAAGTCTGCAAGTTCTCGGATTGGATTTCGGCGTCGCCCCTTATCGAAGGACCGTCAGCCCGCTCGCCACCGGTGCCACAACTGGATCGCCAGAGCGTCCGGCGCGGCAGATCCAGGCGGTCCGTCGCCGCTCGATGAGCTGACGGCGGAACCTGCGCCGCCCTGCGCAACCAGCCCCGCTCGCAGAGCTTGCCCGGACAGCGATGCTTCACTGCCCGAAATTCCTTCAAGGCAGGGGGACGGGCTACACTGCTTCAGCTCTGCTGCCTCAAGCAGACTCTCAGGTGACTCAACAGGTCAGCCTAGTTAGCGCCAGAACAGCGCAAGCAACAGGATGACGGGTAGTGGAATGCCCAAGAGCCACAATAGGGCGCCTCTGCCAAATGTCATGGTCAATCCTCCTCCTTTCCACGCATTAAGCTGCAGCGACGTCCGCCGTTCCAATGAATTGGAACTTACCTCTGAATTTGGTCTTGAATCCAATCGTTATTTGAGGAGAGAAACATGGCCACACGCGCGGTACCGCACGCTTTCCTCGCCTGGACCTGGTCACCCGTCCTGGCGGGCGTATCTGCTTCTTTGGTCGTCCAAATCCTGCTGACCATGCTGGGCTTCGGCATTGGCCTGCTCACCATCGACACTCCCACCGCCAACTCCGCACCTGCCAGCGCTGGCTGGCCCGCCTTCGTCTGGTGGGCTGTTTCGGGCATCATTGCCGCCTTCATCGGCGGCGCCATTGCAGCGGCAAATTCGCCCGATCAGAGCGGTTTGGGGCGAGTGGGACATGCCATGGGAGCTTGGGCGGTTGCGACCGTCATCGTGGTGGCGACAGCAGCGATAATACCTGCCTCGGCTGGTAGCATCGCGGGCAATCTCGCCGGCCCGAGCTACGCGGCGAATGCCCGCATTGCCTATTATTCGAACAACCCGACTCGTGAAACAGTAGGTTCTACAAGCAGGCCCGGAACGCAAGCTCAATTGGAGGAGGCGCGCAAGCACCTCGCCTATGCCATGCTTGCCAGTTTCTGCGCTCTTCTATTGGGCGCCGGAGCCGCATATGCCGCCGGAATGGCAACCACAGCCCGAGCGATCGAAGATGCAGCAAGACCGGTTACGTGAGACGGCATAGCTAGCTGGCACTGTTACGGCCGAACGCGGCTGCGGCATCTTGATCGCCCGGGCCGAGAGCTCAGCCGCGACGACATTATCTGATTACTTACAGCCAAGCTCAACGAGGAGAAGGCGGCGAACCCAAGCTACGCCGTGGCGCTTCGCAAGGGCGTCAATTGCAAGACCGCAAGTTGATGGAGACACACATGAGACGCACCATAATAGCACTCGCGTGCATTTTGCTGGCGACGCCGGGATTGGCCCAATCTGTCAGCGAGAAGACTGGGGTCAATTCCGTGCTCGGGGTCAGCCCTTCCACAGCGGATTTTGTCCAGCAGGTCGCGATATCGGACATGTTTGAAATCGAGTCCAGCAAACTGGCGCAACAGAAGGGCAATGCGGCGGAGAAGACGTTCGCTTCCCAGATGGTAGCTGACCACACCAAAACCAGCGCCGAGCTGAAGGGACTGGTATCCGGCGGCAAGGTGAAGGCCGAATTGCCCAGCGCCCTCGATTCATCGCATCAAAGCAACCTCGACAAGCTTAAGAGCGCCAACGGTAACGACTTCAGCTCCGAGTTCAATTCGATGCAGGTCAGCGCTCACAAGGATGCCGTCGACCTGTTCGAGCGTTATGCCAAGGGCGGCGACAACGCGGAATTGAAGGATTGGGCCGGCAAAGCGCTGCCGGTGCTTAAGCATCACCTCGAGATGGCGCAGAATCTCGATAAGAAACCCGCGCGTACCGTCGGCGAGGGCAAGAAATAGCGGAAGGAGGGAGCCGCTGCTGGCGGCTCCCTCCCCGTTTTGCTGCGGCGGCGAACACTGCATAGACCGGAGATTCGGCGACGCAGCGCCAATTGGGGTGGTCAAACGAGCTTGCCGGCTGATTGCGGCTAGGCCGCCTTGCGATTGATCGCGGCTTCCGCCAGCTTGTTTAGCGCAGCGTCGGTTTTCTTTTCTTCCTCAAGCGTCTGCTCGAGCAGTTGGGCGGCCTGCTTCATGCCCAGTTGCTCAGCCCACGCAATCAACGTGCCGTAACGCGATATTTCGTAGTGCTCGACGGCCTGAGCACCCGAGAGGAGGCCCGCGTCCAGCGCCGGAGAATCCTCGAAATCCTCCATCACTTCTTCGCCCTCCTCGACCAACCCGAGGATCGCGGGGCAGGTTTTGCCCTTGGGAGCCTGCTTCATCAATTTGAAAACCTGCTGCAGACGCTGAACTTGCCCCTCGGTCTCGCCGGCATGCTTTTCAAAGGCAGCGCGCAGTTGATCAGAACTTGCGGCCTTCGCCATTTTTGGCAACGCAACGAGTATCTTCCTTTCGGCGTAGTAGATGTCCTTGAGGGTCTCCAGGAAGAGGTCTTCAAGTGTCTTGTTCTGGCCGGGCATAATGTCCTCCTTGTTCCTGACATGAGCCAACAGCCCCTCTCCTCGAAGGTTCCACCAACGATGTGTTGCCGCCGGTCAGACACATAAACAGCCTCGACTCCCGAAGGCTTTTCACCGCTGTGCAAAGTCCTCGATCGCGCTGTGGACGACTACGGCGGCGTCAGGATCGTCGCCGCAGCTTGCTGATTTCTTTGGAAAGCTCCTTTCCGAATGGGTCTTCGCGGGTTTGCGCAGGGGCTTTCGGCACTTTCGAGGGCTGGTTGAAACCATCGACCTAGATCCAGGGGAAGCGTGAGGCACCGTGTGCGGCTATGCCGGTGGTCCTGATCGTTTCGTCGGCCATTCCAGATCTCGCGCAAGCCGCAGCAGCAACTGGACGGCCATCCAATCCGCGCCGATAACTGCGGTTCCTCAGGTCTTCCCTCCTGGTGCTCCATTATGGGATGGAGCGTGCTGGATTTCGCCTGCCCTCAGTTTCCCGATTAGGAGTCCCATCAACGCCCGCGTATCGTTCCGAATTATCTGGGGCCAGCGAACGGTGCTAACGTGGATCCATCAAAATGAGCTCGGCCATGACGAGGTCAAGCTTGCTCATCGCGAACTAACGAACAAAAGATCGTCATCCCGTCTATCGCGTTTGCGAATTCGCGGAGCCCCTGGTCTGTCGCAGTGTCCGCATCGATCGGATCTTCCGGCGCACGTACCAAGCCAGTACCGCGATAGTCAGCCAGGCGAGGGAGGCGCCGACGAAGGCGCCAGGGATGTTGCTGCGTAAGATCAGCATCGAAAAGGCGGCTGCAAATGCCAACATGCCAACCGCGCCGAGCGCAGCGCCAGCGGCATCGACGGCGGCCGCCATTTGCCCGCGGCGCTTGCCAGCGAGACCCGCTTCACGCTTGCGGCGGATTTCGTGCTTCTCAATCAGCGTCGCGCTGGCGCAAAATATGGCTGGAAGCGCAAGGAAAACGCCACCGATGACTGCTCCATAGCGGCTGCTGACGAGGCCAGTAAACACGGTCGCAGCGCCGCCAAGCGTGAAGCGGATCAGATATTCGTACCAGCGCCCTTCCTTCAGGGAATACGGCGAAAACCGGATCGGATTCACGTCTGACCTCCGGTGAAGATTAGCAGCCCGAAGGCTGCGATCAGCCAAGCGACCAGTGAAAGCAACGTAGCCGCCACCGCTCGCAGTTTTGCGCGGACAAGCAGATGGCAGACGACGATGCTGTAGATCACAAGTGCAATCGCTCCCACAATCATCGCCTGAGCTTGCAAGGCGGCGTAGTTGACCCCGTGCTGATACAGAGCGATTCCAAGCGTGGCGAGCGCAACCGAGGGCGCTGCTCCGAAGAGACCGGCGAAGCTCTTTGGACGCAGAAGATCTCCCAACATCGCGAAGGCCGATACGACGGCGCCCCCCAGAAAAAAGCGGATGACGTACTCGGTCATTTCGCTTTCTTCCAAAGCTTCGAGAGCGGCCCGTCAGCCCCACAGACCGGATCCTTACGCGGCCCGGGCACCTTCGGGATGGCTTTCAAGGCCGGCTGATGCTCTTGGACGCTTGTGCACTCGTCGTAAGTGCCGATGGGCAGGTATGCCCCGATGACGAGGAACTCATTGTCCGCGAGAAGACATTGATGGCCCGTACCGGCGGGGAGAACCGCGACATCTCCAGCATTCAGCGTGAAGATCCTCCCCTTGTTGCCGCCGAACCGAATGCGACCCTTGTCGCGCACAATGCCGAGCACCTCATGGATCCTCGACTGATAATGTACATAGTTGTGGATACCGTCCGGCCAGCCGTTTCCCCATGCGTTCGCTTCAAACAGATCTTCGATCACCGCCGCAGTGTCGAGGCCCTCTTCGAAAGAGACGGCGTTTCGATAGAGTATGAGCGGCCATTGCGGATGGTTCGGGATGAGACCGTCGTCCTTAAACCGAACCGTATGAGGCTTTCGCGCTCGCGCGAAATCAATCGCCCTCCCCTTGCCGGGGCGCTGCAAACCGGTTGCGCGCTCCAGGTATCCCTTGAGGTCTTCAAGAGTCGGCATGATTGTCCTCCGTTGAAATGCCGTTCGGGTAGCCGTCCAAAGCCGAATGGCGCGTTCAAGAGCCGCCCCCAGCGCGAACCCGGCAACGACATCACTCGCCCAATGCGCCAGTATCACTATGCGCGTGAGCGATAGCGCGATTGCGATCCCGCGGGGCGTCCGCTGTGGGCCGGCTGGCAACGCGCTGGCGCCCGATGCGAGTGCGCCCATGTGCAGCGCGTAACCTGACGGAAAAGCATCCTTTCGTTTGCCGGAAAGACGGACGCCATGAACATGCCCAATCACAGTCCGACGGTCCGGCCGAGCTTGGTCGAACACAAGCTTCAAACCATGGGGCTGCATCGACGCAGCTGCCGTAACGAGCAGAGCGTGGTTGCCTGCGCGCCGCAGCGGCAGCCCACACCCGCGGCAAGCAAGCCAACCGACGGTTGCCAGGACCAGTAGAACCTTCTCATCAGCAGACCAGGTCAGGGCGCGGGCCACCTGCTCCGGAGGCGGCGCGGTGTTGCGGACGATAGATTGTGCCACCGCGGCATCGGCTCTGGTGGGTCGGATAGTCACCGGAAAGCTTGGCCTGTGGCCAAGGCGCCTTGCCGACAGTCTAGCGTTTTTGAACATGTCACAACGGCCGGAAGTAAGTACCTTTTTTACGTTTCACGCACCCGGGGCTCCTCCCTCCCCTCCGAATCGCTAGTGCTGTGGTCGGCGCCAGGACAGGAAATCTCTCCCCAAACAGGAACAAACGATTCTGGCTGCCGTTCCGAATGATCACCCCTCTCAACCCGAGGCCCTCCATGTATCACCATGTCAAGAAGCTGATGTTCACTGTTCGCGTCGACGAGCCGGACCCCCGCTTTGGCAATATGCTTCTTGAACAGTTCGGTGGCGCCAACGGCGAGCTCGCTGCTGCCATGCAATATTCAATACAAGGCCTCAATTGTGAGGATCCGGATCGCAAGGACCTGCTGATGGATATCGGCACCGAAGAACTGAGCCACCTCGAAGTCGTGGGAACGCTCGCCCGCATGCACCTCAAGCCGGCGAAATTCGATCGCCAGGCCGCCGAAGCCGATCCCCTGATTGCCATCGCTGGCGGCGGTGGCGTCAACCTATTCAATTCCCAAGGCAACGCATGGACGGCAGACTACCTGAAGATCACTGGTGAACTGGACGTCGATTTGCGCAACAACATCGCCGCCGAAGCACGAGCCAAGATCGTCTACGAGCGCCTGATTAATTTCTGCGACGACGCCGGCACCAAGGACGCGTTGCAGTTCTTGATGACCCGGGAAATCACCCACATGAAGGCATTTACCCTGGCGCTCGAGAGCATGGGTAAGCCGGCCTTCAGCATCGGCCGCATCGCTCCGACGCCCGGACTGGTCGACCAGTTCTTTAATGATTCCACTGGAACCGGTGACCATGGTGAGATCGACACCCGTGGTCCATGGAACGAGGGCAATGGCTGGGTCTTTACTGAATCGCCTGCGATCCAGGCCGAACCCGGCGCCTCGGCTGTTGTCGTAGCGGAGAGTTCGCCGCCGGACGACCGGGCTGGGCTGGGCGACTTGTTGATCGATGAGCTCCGCGACATCCTGCACGCCGAAAAGCAATTGACTAAGGCTCTCCCGAAGATGGCCGAGGCAGCTCGCTTCGATCAGTTGCGCGAGTTGTTTGAGCAGCATCTCGTCGAGACCGAAAATCAGGTAGAGCGCATCAATGAATGCTTCAAGTTGCTCGGCAAGAGCGTCCGCGCGAAACCATGCAAGGGCATGGCAGGCCTCATCGAGGAAGGCCAGGAAATCATAGCTGAAGGCGAAGAAAAGGAGGACGCAGCTGCCGATCTGTCACTGATCGGAGCCGCACAGCGTGTGGAGCACTATGAAATTTCGGCTTACACGACGGCGAAGAATCTCGCCCAGCAGCTACGCCACAGTGCGGTCGTCGCGCTATTGTCGAAATCGCTTGCGGAAGAAGAGAATTCCGATCAGCTGCTAAACCAAGTCGCTCGATCGCTGATGTCCGTGGCAAAAATGCCAGCCGCTATCGAAGAGACAGAGTAGCGCTGCCTGCTGACAGCGCCGGAAGTCTCGAACGCTACAAGTGGGCACCGTCGCAGCTTAAGCTGTAGCCGAAATTCACGTGTCTGGCTATGCACCCAAGGAGTGCTCCATTTCGCTCTCCTCTGGGGGCGTTTGAGGTCCACAAAGCTCGGTGACTTCAGGCGACACAAGCCGTTCGTGTTCACGCATATGATCTTGTGACTGCCGCATGACGCAGCTTCTAAACCTCTGCGATTCAGCATCGTTAACGTGCTTCGGCCGTACTCGATCAAGCCTGCTTCTTGCGGAAACCGGCAGGAGACGCTCACGGTCGGCCGATGCGCGCCGAGTACCTACGATAAGAATTCTCGGGTAAGTGGAAAGTTATCTCCCCCGAACCCGGTCGTGCGTCTGCAGCAGACATCGCGCACGGCGCTCCTGCCTCATGAACACGGTCGCAAGAGGTACTCTGCGCGATCTGATTCATCAGGGCCACCGTGTAGCGCATCATCATCTGCTGCAGCTTGGACCTCTTGTGCCAGAACTTCGGGCGCACACAGCGCATGCAATTCTTGCGAATAACGATGAGAGCTCGACCTGATGGCATCGGGCAGTGTATGCATCCCTACCAATTGGGCAGCCCTCCAGGCGATGACGCAAATAGAAAGTCATCCTTTGTTGATGAAACGGCGACGATCGGGAGGATGGCTCAGAGCGATCGGATAAGGCGGAGATGTTCCGAGAGCAGATCAAGCGCTTGCTGCAGACAAAATTCGATGAACCGACCGACAGCGCTGCGCGGCCCGATCAATTCTGCCGGTTCCGCGCCTTGCCGCCAATCATGAGGTCCTAGCATCAAGAACTCGGCGGTCTCGCCGCCCACTAGTTGCGTGGCAGCAACAAGCACGGACGCGTAGACACCGCACTCATCGGAATGCGGCTCCCCTCCCTTAATCGGCGCAAGAATTTGACGGGTTTCGGTAGCGTCGAGACCGTCTTCGCTGACGACGCTCCCGCCTTCACGAAAGCTTGGCTGCGTGTGCCTCGACAATACCATCGTGATTGCACTCAGGAGCGATCGAAATGAACGAGACGCTGTCGGTGCCAGCGAGGCGATCGATAGCGTAATGACCACGCCCGTGAAAGCTGACAAGATGGTTCTGCTCGACCATCCGCGCCGGAGGGACAGTTGGGCGTCTTGCCGAACGACGTCACCACCGGCATCACCAATGGATATAGCGGAATACCTCGATCGAACGAATGAAGCTGTCAGTCATGACTGCAGACGCTGCGATCGAGATGAGATCAAGGCAAAGCCCTACTCAGTAAGCGCGCGCGAAGTCGCCGAAACGGCAACGCCGGACACCACCAGCGGCAGCGCGATGCGCCAGAGGATACGCGTCACGCTGCACCAATCGACCTGCGCGGCTTCGTTCCAAAACGCCGTCCGTTTCTGCCAGTCTCATCCGCCCAATCGTTGCGGTGCGACAGTCCAACGTAGGAACTCGGATTTCGGTGTTCTGGTTGGATTGGCGGACTAGCATCCCTTGGATCAGGGGCGAGGTCGTGTTCGATTGGCCAATCGTTCGGAGACCAGATCACTTTGGTCGAAGCCACGGCGGACACCCCCCTCCGGGGCGCGCCGAAAAAAGCGCCTTTGGGTCGCCGCCGCAAAGCCGGATCAGCACTGACTCTGGTATTGTGCGCCGTACCGGAAGGATGGACTGCTTTGCTCGTGGACGAACGTCTCACGCCCGAACAAGACGCAATTTTGGATCTTAAGCCAGGCGAAGTCCGCGAACTGACAAAAACAAAATGAGTCGCCATTTGGCGGCCGCGGTGGACACGAATCCAGCATGTTGATCGCTCAACGCGCTATGTCTCTCAGTCCGATGCTCACGCGCATTCCCTTCCAGGGCGCGCTGTCGACGCCAAAATCGGCTTTGGCATTCTCTCTCAACGTCGCGAGCATGAGTGCTGAAAGCTTCCCGGGCACCGGCCACGTTGCGTCCTGAGGCAGCCCCAATCCGTCGTCCGCCACCACGACCGTGTACTAGTCGTCGCCTTCCTGCAGGCACCTCACCGTCAATGTGCCGGATTCCCGCCCATCGAAGGCGTACTTGAATGCGTTCGTCAGCAGTTCGTTGACGAGAAGCCCGACCGGCATCGCCACGTTGATCGAAATCGGAGCCTGGTCGACCTTGAGGTCAAGGCGGATGCCGTCAAGGCCGTGATTGCGCGTTACCGCGGACGCGATCTGAGTCAGGTACTGGCCGAGATCGATGGTCTGACCGAGCCCGTCGGCGGACAGTTCTCGGTAAAGAATCGCCAACGATTCGATGCGTCCTGCCAGCCGATCGAGCATGGCCCGGTCGCCACCGCTTTGATTGCGGATGTCGAGGCGAATGAGGGCGGCGATCAGCTGCAGGTTGTTCTTGACGCGATGCTGCAATTCCTTGAGCAGCAGATCCTTGTTGCGCAGTTGTCGCTCGAATTCCTCACGCTGCGACTTTGCGCGCTCGGTAGTGTCGATCAGTGCGACGATGCGATAGTCTTCCGTTTCGTCCTCTTTTTGGATCACGCCGGCAAAGGCGTCGACCAACAAGTGCTTCGGCTGCTGGCGCTCAAATGTCCCGATGAAATCATCGCAGTTGATCAGCGCCTTGGTGAAGGTGACATCAGGTTGCCTTTCCAGCGTGAACGACTCCAGGACGGACCCTCCTCTGCCCTTGATGTCGGAAGCCGTCTGTCCGGTCAGCGCTTCATAGGATTTGTTCGCGAACACGATGCGCTGGTCGCCACCCACCATCTTTGAGATGACGATCGCTATCGGTATGTGGTCCAGGAACAGCCTGAATTCGTGGGACTCGATGGCGTGTGTGATATCCAACGCGTCGAAAAGATCGTTGACCTGCCGCGAAGCAGACGCGGAGCCCTGCTCTGGGCGCTTGGAGAGCCAATCGACCCTCGCCCACCCCCCTCGATCAAGCGGTCAAGGGCAGGTGTATTGCACAACTTGTCGTTTAGACCCTCAGCAATCCGAATATGAAAAGCAGCACAACAGTGATCACCGCCGAGATTAGCAGCGAGCCGAGACAGCCCAGGCGGTTCGAGAAGAAGAAGAACATTTTTCAGCACGCCATGATGTTGCACGCCCAAGCACCCATCGGCACCAGCGTTCGAGAGGCCTGTCGCGTTGCCCCGTGTTAGTCGCCAACAAGCGTACCGATCAGTTGAAGCAGGGCCTGGTGTTCGGGCCCGTTTGCGCCAGCGCGAAGGAATTGTCCGATCTCGGTCCGCGAGGTTCGTCCGCCAGAGCTGACATTCGGCTCGTGCTCCACCATTGGGACACCCGTTTCCGGATGTCGGAGGCCGCCAAACATCACCGTTCGCGCTTTCGTAGAGAACTCTCGCGGTCATGCCTCTAAACATCTCTGGTTCGGCGGCGTTCCTGGAATGGGCAGGGTAAGAACCAATTCTGGGGCTGGACGTTGAATCCACCTATGTCAGACGCTGTTGATTACTTCCGCGCCTACGCTGTCCGGGCCCTGCGCAAGGCTCGTGCGATGCCTCGCGGAAGGATGAAGCAACTGCAGACCGTGCTCGAACACGGCAAGGTATCGCTTCAGAACGCGCGGCCCGACCTGAAGCAGGTTACCTTCGCCGGAGATTTTCGGCGCGGCTGCGAACTTGTCGCTGACCTCGCCCTGGTTGCCGAAGCTCAAAGTCCGGAGGACGGGCAGGCTGCCCTCGATGCAGGTGGGCTCAAGGTGCATCTCACCGACCGGAAGCATTTTGGCGCGGCACGGCTGCACGCCACAGGTTCGGCCGAACATATTGCACAGCTCCGGATGCTCGCGGAACGGAAAGGCATGAAGCTCGACATCAACGGCCTCAAGAAGGGACGCCGCCTGATCTCCGCTAACGAACGGGACATCTACGATGCGCTCGGGCTTCCCTTCATCGAGCCCAAATTGCGCGAGGGACGCGGCGAGATTGAGCATGCTTTGAAAGGAGAGCTGCCGATACTCGTAACCGATCGGGATCTGCGCGGGATCCTGCATTGCCACACAGGCGCCTCCGACGGGACTGAGACCCTCGAGACCATGGCAAAAGGTACGCTGAAGCGCGGCTTCGAATATTTCGGCGTCGCCGATCACTCGAAGTTGGCGCATTACGCCGGAGGCCTCTCACTGGAGGAGATCAAGGAGCAGCATCGGGAAGCCGACCGGCTCAACAAGAAGTTCGGCAAGGAGTTCCGGATCTTGAAAGGGATCGAATCCGACATCCTGGCGGACGGATCGCTCGACTATGCTGACGAGGTGCTGGAAAGCTTCGACTTCGTCGTCGCCAGCATCCACGGACGCTTCGTGCTGAATAGGAAAGCCCAGACCGAACGCTTGCTCCGCGCCATCGCCAATCCCTACACCACCATCATCGGCCATATGACAGGCCGCCAGCTCCAGCGCCGGCCTGGGTACGAGATCGACGCCGAGAAAGTGCTTCGCGCCTGTGCCAAGCACGACGTCGCGGTCGAGATCAACGCCCATCCGTGGCGGCTGGATCTGGACTGGCGCTGGCATCAGGCGGCACTTGAATTCGGCTGCATGATGAGCATCAATCCCGACGCGCACTCGATTGCTGAGCTCGATCACATGCATTGGGGTGTCGAGATGGCGCGAAAAGGCGGCGTACCCGCGAATCGGGTGCTGAATGCCATGCCGCTACTGGAGATCACGCGATACCTTCGCCAGCGACGGCGCGCCTTTGCAAGAGCAGCGTGACGGATGATGGCGGGCCTGGCTCTCGAAGGAGCGGTTGTAGCCGTATCGGCATATCGCGGGCACCGTTTCAGCAAGATGCCGCAGCGCGACATCCTGTTGGTGGAAGGCCATGGCGTCGAAGGCGACGCTCACGCTGGATCTTACGTGCGGCACAGATATCTCGCCCGAAGGCAGCCGCGCCGGCCGAATCTGCGCCAGGCTCACCTGATTCCATCCGAGCTATTCGGCACACTTCGGAGATGCGGCTACGACATCGGCGCGGGAGACCTCGGGGAGAACATCACGACGGTCGGCCTCGACCTCGAGGCGCTGCCGCTCGGGACGGTAATCCTGCTCGGACCGGCCGCCTCCGTGGAACTGACCGGGCTTCGAACGCCCTGCGTGCTGATCGATCGCTTCCGGTCCGGCCTGAAACGACACGTGCTGTCATCTCAGAAAACCGGCCCGGCCTTCAGATGCGGAGCGATGGCCGTAGTTAGAACCGGCGGACGGGTCGCTGCGGGCGATGTTGCGCGAGTGGTCCTGCCCAACCCTCCTCACCGGGCTCTCCCGCCCGTGTAGCTCCTCGGTTGAAAGCCCGGCCAGCCGCGACGAAACGCGATCGCGTTCACCAGAGGCGGCTCATTTCCAGGAGGGAACGAATCGGCCCGGACGCGTTGAATCCGCATGTGTGCTGTAGCGTTGCGTCAGTCCCGCTCCGGAGTATCGCGCGTCGCTGGGGCGCGCAAAGCTGCTATTCCAGGTTACATCGACCCTTGTGATCCTACGTTGCGCGAGACTCCACCGCGCGGCGAAGGTTGGGTCTATGAGATCAAGGCCGACGGTTACCGCGCGCAGCTACACCTCGATGATGGTGATGTCAAAGTGTATTCGCGCACTGCTTACGACTGGACCGAGCAGTTCTCGTCAATCGCCGCGGCGTCACACCAGTTGAAAGCCAACAGTGCCACCATCGACGGCGAAGCCGTGGTGTACGGCAGCGGCGGATTACCGGACTTTCAGCAGCTCCGGCGCGAGCTGGGCAAGAAACGCAGCGAGCATGTCCGCTACCACGCATTCGACCTGCTCTATCTCGATGGCTACGATTTGCGCGGCGTTGCGTACGAGGATCGCAAACGCTTGTTGCAGGCCCTGCTCAGGCATGCGCCCAAGACCTTCATCTATGTCGAAAGTCTTGAAGCCGATGGCGACCGAATCTTCCACAACGGATGCGAGCTGGGCTTCGAAGGGCTCATCGCCAAACGGCTTGGACAGCCCTACAACTCAGGCCGACAAGAGACCTGGATCAAGCTCAAGTGCAAGAAGAGCGAAACGTTTCCGATCGTGGCCTTCGTGGAGAAACTTGGGGCCCACCCTCGTAAGATCGCCTCCCTCTACGTGGGCCGTCATGGAAATGGCAAGCTGCTCTATGCCGGCAAGGTCCGAACCGGCTATACGGAGACGACCGCGCGCGAGTTGCGCGAGCGGCTGGATCCATTGATCCGGCGGACGTCGCCGCTGGACGTCAGGATCAAGAAGCCAAAGGCCACCTGGGTCGAGCCCACGGTCGACGCTGAAGTCGAGTTTGGCGCGCTGACGGACGACGGCCTTCTGCGCGAGGCCGTGTTCAAGGGGCTTCGCGACGATCTCGCCGTGAGGAAGGTCAAGGCCCCCCGGCTGGTCCCCTCCCCCGCCGGACGGCCGAAGCTTGGAGTCCCCAAGGAAAACATCCTGCAACTGCTTCCCGACGCCGTCGTCCCCTCAAAGCAAGAACTCGCGGAGTACTGGAAACGTGTTTGGAGGAAGGCGCTGCCACACGTGGGCAATCGTCCGCTCAAGCTTGTCCGGCAGGTCCACGGCACCACGTTCTACCACAAGGGACCGCTTCCAAAGGAGACTCCCGAAGCGGTGCACCAGCTCCGGATCCAAAAGCGCGAAGGCGGCCAAGGCACACGCCTGTGGGTCAACAGTCTTGATGGCCTGCTCGGCTTGGTCGAGATCGGGGCCATCGAGCTGCACCCGTGGAATTCGACGGTGGACGATTTCGAGCACGCCGATCGCATCGTGATCGATCTCGATCCCGGAGATGGCATTGAGTGGGAGATGGCCGCCGACACCGCTCTCGAACTCCGCGCGGCAATGAAACGTCAGGCTTCGACACTTGGCCGAAGTTGACCGGAGGCAAGGGCATCCATTTGATGGCGCCGCTCAGTGAACCCATACTGCACGACCAGGCGCATCACATCGCACGAGCGCTCGTCTCTGACTTCGCAGCGCGCAACCCCGCGCCCTATATCCTCTCAGCACAGGGCGAGCGCAGCGGCCGAATCTTCCTCGACTATCTTCGCAACGGGCGCGGCACCACGGCGGTCGGCACCTACTCGCCGCGGGCGCGAGAGGGCTTTCCGATTGCGGCGCCTGTCACTTGGACTCGCATCGAGAGCGGCATCGGGCCGGATACCTTCACGATGGAGAATCCATTCCGCGCGACGCGGAGGTCGCAGCCATGAACGACGCATTCACCAATTCTGGCAGTGGCGAGAAAAGCCGACCGGCAGCAGGCTGGCAATATCAAACCAGATATACGGCGCGGTGATGTCTTTGCCGGAAGCCGAGCGCACAAACCGGAAGGTGGTCAATGCGGCAGCCGAAAAGTGGGCCGAGCTGCGCCGACTTGGACAAACGGTCTGGGTCTACCTGAACGACCTCAACAATGGAGATCAGCGCAAGCCGGGTGTTCCGGATTGGGTCAAGCTCTTTGGCTTGGATGACGCTGCCGACAGGTGGCTCCAGAAACACGATCCGGAAGGCGTCGCCTGGGAATATAAGGTCGAAGACGGACCGCGACGAGCATCTCGGATTCCAACGCGATCGGAGAGCCCGATTGGGCCAAGCTGTTCGTCTCCAGGCAAGTCGCAGAACAATGGCTGGAGCAGAACGCTCCCGAGGGCAAGATTTGGAACTATCCACTTGAGGAGTAAAAACCCTGAGCACGTTCGTTGACAGCTCAGTCTGGTTTGCGGCCGCCTGCAAGCGCGACCGCAACAATGAGCTCGCCAAGTCCATCCTTCTCAGCATCGATCGCTGCATGCTCACGGACCACGTGCTGGCTCAGACGTGGCAATTGATCAAGGCGCAGTTTGGCACCGATCTCGCTAATACCTTTTGGGAGCGCTTGCGGGAGACTGATGTAGTCGTTGAACCTGTCACGGCGAGCGACCTCGAAACGGCCCGGCAAATGTCGGAAGCGCACCCCGTGAGGAGCTTTCCCCCGTCGACCGCACAAGCTTCGCGGAGATGCAATGTTGCGGAATCACGGGGCGGCGACCTTCAGTTCCTCATTTGAGATATTCAGGTATGGTCCTCGCGAGAAAGCTCTTCAAATACTCCGCGCAGGCCACAGCGCCGCCTTTGTTGCCATGAAGGACACCATCTTCCGGCGGAAGGCGCTTCGGTTAAATTATAAGGGAAGAGACCTAACGGCCTGTCCGTACATAGTCGGTCACCCTGTGCAAGAGGAACGGGCGTCCGTCTTGGCTGTCGATGGGATTGGCAGGCAAGCCCCGCCAGAGCGGGGAGAATGGATGTGCCTGCGACTGGCGAGCGTCAAAGATGTCGGGTTTTGGATCAGCCCTGGAGTGAGCAGCATTACCCAGGTCGCATTCAGCGCTGTGTGGACAGCGTACACTTGGATGCAGCTCGAGTCGGCAGCGCGAAGAGCACTGCTGTCGCCACGAGAGTATCGCCTAAGGAACCCCTCAGTCCTAAGGCGTTGCCCTCAGAAGTCAAAGGTCACACGTTCGAATCGTGTCGGACACGCGCCAATTTCTCTTATTTTGCCGCATGACGTGGGCACTACTATTGACGTCGGTGCCTGGGCTCGTTCGAGCGGGTAAACATACCGAGTACAAAAGCGTTGTAGGGCGCATTCACCCATGCGGCTTGCTCACGCCGCAGCATCAACCGCTCTAGCAACATGAGAGATCATCATCTGCACGCATCTTGAGCGCGTCGTCTCATCCCGAGGAATTGCTTTGCTCGCCCTTCTGTTCGGCGTCATCTCGTTGCTCTATGCGGCCGTTGGCCAGGCCGGGGAAACGGCGTTTCTGGCGTTGATGGCGTTTGCCCGCCCTTCCATCAGGCGAGATGCGTCCAACGGCGCTTGTACTGAACATCGTAGCCGCAGTCTACTCAACCCGGGCCTCGGCGTAGCATCTCATAGCAAGCATACTCTTCGGGAGATTCTTTCGGATCTTAGTTTCTGAACGAGAGGGCGCGTACGCTGCGATCGAGCGGCTTGCCCATCAGCCAATCGACGCCAAGATCGCGCGAGGATGGCTGAGTCTGCATCGTAGAGTTCCCCACGCCCATGTTCGTGCCACGTTTTGAGCCGATGCTTGAACCGCGGGCAGAAAACGAACCAATCAACGAACGTGTCGGAGGAAACCGTCATGACAACGAAGTTGGCTAGCGCCGTCTGTGCTCTCTCGCTCGTATTCTGTGGCTCGGTCGTAACCGTTCATACCGCATCGGCACAGGCCCAGTCCGTTCCTGCGCCCCCGCTCGCCGGTCCGCCATCGCCGGAGCAAGTACAGCCGTGGGGTCTGCCGCCACCGCCGCCGGGCATCGGACCGGTCACCTTGTTCGCGGATATCCATGATCAACCTCAGGGCAAGTTCCTTGAGGGTGGGGCCTTCGATAAGGCGGGCAACTTCTGGTTTGTCGCGATTGGCAGTGGCTGGGTGTCCTACCTCACTCCCGACGCCAAGCTGGTCCCCGTGTTCAACTGCAACCCCAAGGGGGACCTCGGTCCTGCATGCGAGCCGCAGGGCACGCGTTGGCATGACGGCAAGCTTTACGTCACGACGCGCCACCTCGGCGTCCTAGTCTATGATCCGGAGGCGAAGAAACTAAGCTCGCTCGTTTCGACGTTCCACAACGAACTCTTCAAGGGTCCGAATGACCTCGACTTCGACGCCGAGGGCAACCTGTATTTCACCGATCCATGGGGAACAGGACCGGGACCTGATGCGGCGGATCGGACCGGTGCAGTTTATCAATATTCCAAGGACGGGATTCTCCGGCGCATCATCACGACCGGTAGTTTTCCCAACGGCATAGCGGTTTCGCCAGATGACAGCACGCTGGCCGTTGCCGATTATGCGAGCAACCGGATGTTGTACTATTCGTTCTTGCGAGGGTCGAATCCCGCCTGCGCCGACTGCGCCAATGATCCCTCGCACACGACATTCTTCTTCGCCACGACCGGGAGCTACAATCCCGGCAACGGTGGACCTGATGGCATCCACTATGACGTGCATGGGAATCTGTGGGCGGCGTGCGGCATCGGTGGTGTCATCGAGTACGATCCACGTGGCTTCATCATCGGTTATGTGCCGTTGCCAAACGGGGATTCTTCGGCAACGAACTTTGCCTTCGGCGGTGAGAACAACCAGTATATCTACATGGAAGGTGCCGTCAGCGGAACAATCTACAGGTTCAAGGCGCCCTATCCCGGACTGATTGGGCCAGACGGCGTGCGGTTGGCGGCGCAACCCTGACTTCACCGTGAGGCGCGACGATGATGCGCGCCGCCGAGATCGGCGCCGCGGTAGATGCCGCCATTGCTAATCGTCTATTCGCGCTGTCGCACGCTCTCCTCATCCACGAACACGCCGCGATCGCCTCGCTCGCGGAAATCCAGCATGGGTCGTCAGCAACGTCATGTTGGCGACCGACTCGTCCCCACGTGTCTGCAGGATCGTTAGCGCTGTCGAGACAGGATGGTTGCTCCGACGCACCAGCCGACGAGATTGATCCGTGCCTCCTGACGAATTCGAAGCTTATCGAAAGCTCGCTTATGCCAAAGGTTTCTTGCTCACGTCGGCTGCGCCAATGACGCGTTCCTCACATCACGATGGCGGACTCCGCAGGCTGCGCGCGCGTCGGGTATTTAGCTAACGAACCCAAGGGGTAAATCGTTGTTTGGCGTAGGAAATCGTGGGAAATGGCGGAGAGAGTGCCAGTCAATCCCCGTTGATCTTTAAGCGCTTTTTCTAATAGCCCGGTGGAAATCTACGGTCCTGGCTACGCGCGAGAGCGCGGCTCCTGCTTGATCCTGCGGCGTCAGTATTTTCGGGCGACGGGCTTCAACGGCGCCGTTTCTGGCTGCGCCGGCGAGACCGCGAAGGTGACCCACGTGCTCCAGGTGTTGGCCCGGTTTTCAACCTCCACGTCCTTGTACCCTTTGATGTTCAGATAGCCTTGGTAGTCCTTGGAAATGGGAATGATGAAGCCGATCTGAGGTCCGATCCCGATCGCACGTCCCCGAAATCCGCCGAGCTTGGCGCCGGGGCCGGTATCGTCGGTGATCTGCTGACCACCGAGAAGGTAGCCTGACCGCCGAGGACCGGCGTCGGCGACACGTAGGTGATGCCGAGCGCGAGCGCGTCGCCGTGGGCATTGAGACCGGCGACCACCGAGCCTCGCGCGCCGCTGCTGGTGACGAAGTTCTGCGAGGCTCCCGCATTGGCCTGCAGGTGCAGATAGATCGAGGCGTAGGCCCATCCCGGCACGGTCGGCGTGGCGGCGAGGTTGCCGAAAATTCCCGGCAACCAAAAGCCTACGCCGCCGGCGTCGGCGAGTGCCTGAAAGGGCAGCGCCGCGGTCGCAAATCCGAGCGATACGAGCGCCAAAAGCGATGCCTTTCTCCTCATGGCGGTCCCTCTTCAAAACGGAACGACGTAGTTCAGGATCGCGATCTGCCTGAGCAGCACACGACGAATCAGGTGCGCGGCCTTGACATGATCGGTGAAGATCGCCGCGGTGCCGGTCGCGCCCGCCGGCAAACGGGCCGCGACCTCCTTATCATCCAGCTGGACCCGCACGACGAACGGGACCGAGCTGATCGCCTTGGGAGTCACGGCCTGCCCCGAGACTTGGGTCTGGCCGGTGGCAACCGCCTGCAGGACGCTCTCCACCTTGCCTGCGAAGACCTTCCCCGGAGCGAACTTGAAAGCGATCTCGACCTCCTGCCCCGGCGCGACATAGCGGGCGTCGATCTGGTCAACCTCGACAGCGATGATGGTGTCGGAGGTATCGATGAAGGCCATCACGGGAGACAGTGGCAGATTCGCAACCCGGGCGCCCTTGCGCAGGGCGAGATTCGTGACGTAGCCGTCCGCCGGCGCCCGGACGGTCGCGTGGTCCGGGTTCCATTGCGCTGTCTGCAGTTGCGCCTTGAGCCGGTCGACCTCGGACTGGCGCTGCTCGACGTCAAATGCCCGTCCGGCGTCGCGCTCCAGCAAGGTCGTCATCTGCGACAACCGCGTGCTCGCGAGCTTGAGCTGGGCCTCTATCGCCTTCACCTGGGCATCGTAGGGCGTCGGATCGATCCTGAACAGCACGTCTCCAGCCTTCAGCGGGCTGTTGGCCACGACCGGAACGTCGATCACTTCGCCGGCTACGGGCGGCACGATCGACACCGCGTTGCGGGCGACGAGCGCCGTCCCTTGCGGCGCTCCCCATCCCATCGGGATGAAGAGCCCGATGTTGAGGAGGAGCAGGACGATCAAAGGCGAGGCCTTCCAGAACGCGTTCAAGCGGATGATGCCGAGCCACACCAGCGAGAACAGCAGCGCGATGTAGAGCGCCATCAGCGCGATCATCATCGCCGAGTCTCCCCGGCGCGCCCGGCCGGCACGTCGACATAGGCCCAGATCAGGGCCAGAGGCCAAAGCGCGAACCCGAAGATCAAGGTTATCCATCCGGCGACCCGCACCGCGTCGGCCCAGGGATGGCCGCGCGAGCGCGCGACATGGCCGGGGAGCGAGCCCATCAACCAGCACACCAAGATTGCGACGGCGAGGACGATGAGGAGGACGATCCAGGCGAAGAGATCGAGACCGGTCATGGGTTCACGGGCTCCGCCTCCGGAAATTTCCACCTGCCGTCGAGAATCTCGGCCTGCGGCCGGTAGAGCCGGACCATGTAGTTCCAGCCCTTGGTGATCGGCAGACAGTTCGGCATCTTGCCGTCGCAGCCGCCGAAGCGGACCGTCACCGACTCGTCGCTCTCCTTTTTCGCGGTGATGTCGTTGAGCGTGTACGCGTCGAACGGGTCCTTCTGGTAATAGCCCTCGGCGTTGTAGAGGCTGATCGACCAGAAACCGTCGACGGGACTTGCTTCACCTTCAGCTCATAATTCGTCTCGCCGTCGTTCTTCGGCGGGACGACGTTGAGGTAGATCGCGTCTCTGGGCGCGTTCGCGCCCCAGGCCGACGCAGCGCCGATCAGATACTGCACCGGATCGACCTCCTCCTTGGTGCCGAAGGCGCGGCGAGTATCCGTGACCGTAGTCGCCAGCACCAACAGGGCATCCCGCACCTTCTTCTGGCTGACCTTGTCCCAGTTCGGAATCTCGAACTTGCCGGGACCGCCGGGCTGCGAGACCTGGATGGCGTCCTGCAGCGCATGAACGCGCTTGAGGTCCTCCGGATCGTTCGGATCGACCAGGGTGCGGACGCCGGCGAGCGCATAACGGGTGCCGATTCTGGCTTTGTCGAGCGTATGCGGGCCGGCGCCGTATTCGGTCGTGGTGTACTGATCCTCGCTGATGATTTGCAGCGACATGAAGCGCTTTCCGGCATCGGGTAGGCTGATGGTCGCGGGGCCGGCGTCGAGATCAAATACGCGCGTCGAATACAGCGTGTCGCGGTTGCCGCGGATGCTCTCGGCCATGCGGCGGTGAGCTTGGCGGAGCGGCCACAGGCCAAAAATCGTCACCGTTGATGTGGGCCGGAGCAGTGTAGGTCGAAGAGTTTCCCGCCGCTCGGACAGCGCCTCCGCAACCATCGACCAGCGTGTCACTTTCTGAGGTCCTCCGTCGACACCCATTCAATTGTGATGCCCGCCATAGTCGGGCCAAGGCCTGCTCGGATCCTAGTCTTACCTTCGCACTTGGGATATCGGATCCCTTGCAGCGGCGCCTGCCAAAAACGACCCGGTTGGTCTGCGGCGGCTAGATCCGAGTCTCATGAGAAGAAAACAGTGACGCTACGCTTAACGCGCGAACAACTCTATGAATTGGTTTGGTCGGAGGCCATGAGCCGTATTTGCAAAGCAATCGGTATTTCTGACGTGGCGATAGCCAAGCACTGCCGCAAGGCGGACATACCCATCCCGGAACGTGGATGCTGGAGCAAGCTGCATGCTGGTCAAAAGGTTACGCGAACACCTCTTCCTCCGCGCGATCTCGCAACAATCAATGTCATTGAAAGGGGTGGTGCGCTGCCGCCCGAGCTAAAGGCACGGATTACTGGTGAGCCCGGTATCGAAGGTGAACCGGAGAGTGTAGATGTGCTGACGGCGCGGTTTCGGAAGCGCCTCGGCAAAGTAAGCTTGTCCCACGACCTGACGCGCGCGGATCCCGCCATCGCCAAACTGCTTAGTCGCGATGAGACCATTCGTCAGAAGATGGCGTCAAGCTCCTTCCACTGGGAGAAGCCTCTTTTCGAATCATCCTACGAGCGGCGGCGCCTACGCATTCTCAACTCAATCTTTCTCGCCTTTGCCAGGGTGGGTGGCTTATATCCGCGATCGGGAGGCACGTGAGATTTCAATCAGCGGACCTGCAGGCGTCAGTATAACTTTGGATTCCCCAAGGAAACGTCAGGCGCGTAACCGGCGGTCTGACGATGCGGACGCAAAGGACAAGCTGGAGCTACGGGCTGAAAGCGGTCGGCACCATCCAGATATCGTTTCAAATTGGATAGATGACGATGCAGGTAAGCTCGAAGACAAGCTAACTGAAATTGTGATCGGCCTTGCCATTGTGAGTGAGCGCGAATCGCGGCGGTGGCACGCCGAAATGGCGGGATGGCAGCGCAAGCGCGAGGAGGAGGAAGCCGAAGCGCGACGCAAGGCCAAAGAGAAGGCTGAACGCGAAGAGCGGGAGCGGATTGCAGCCGAAGAGAAGGCACGCCGCGATGAGCTGTTAACCGAAGCCAAGAACTGGCGAAGCGCCAGGCTGATACGCGAATACGTCGAGGCAAGACGCGCATCAGAAGCAACGCAAGCGTCAGAATTCGAAAATTGGGCGCGCTGGGCGCTAAAGGAAGCAGATCGAATGGATCCGCTCTTCCACGTTAAGTCTAGCCATGACACTGAGGGCGTCTAAATTTGTCCGGCGATGCAATGCGTTGACGAGACGTCGGGGGTTCGGGTCAGTGGTCCGCTACATCGCTAGACCCACTGTTTCCGAAGTCCTGTTTTCCTACCGAAGGGCAGCCTAACTCGAGACGTGAACCCTTGGTAGTTCGTCAAAAGCCGCCGTTCGTACGCAATCCCTCGCCGGCGAGAAATGGTCCGCGAGTAGGTCAAATCCTGGACTGGATTTGAACCTACGTGGACGCGCCCAAGCCAGAGAAATCTGCGAACGTCCTTCGCGCCGAGCATCTAAACTAGCGAACGCAATCGTACAAGATCGTGCTCTAGCGTGGAAAAGCGTAGTTTTGATGCCCAGGGAGGGAATCATACGCAACCACCGACATGACGAACCGCTATTTGTCCTTAGCATGGTTGCGTGACCGCCGCCGTTGTGGCGGAGATGCGCCACACCGCGGTCGCAGGAGCCCGTTTTCGGAGGGCAGCCCAGTTGGCGAGGCCGATATGGCTGTCTCACGCAAGCTTGGCTCGGGGCTTTGGAACTGTCGGGGGTTGGAGTCGGTGGAGCTACCATCTTTCACCCACACCAACCAACCGTGCGATACCTCATCCAGTCCTTCGCATGAGCCAGTTCTTGAGCCGTGGCGGGTTCAGTTCTTACGCTCTTAGAGACGCACGTTGAAAAACCACGAACCCCAAAGTGCCCGAACTCGCGGAGATTCGAAAGGCGGCGCATGTTTGGCGCCACTGTCGTAGAGACGGCCGTAACTGCCGCGCGGAGTGCTCTTACTTACCGCCTCTGCAGGCTCGATCTGGGTGAGCCAAGTTTCCATCGACGGTAGCGAATTTTGGTCATTCCGATTGTGATACAAAACGTCGGTAAAAATATTGACAAACCCGACATTTTATATCATTCATACTCAATGCAATCAGCCTCTGAGACGCAGCAAGACCGCGCTCTAACTCTGCTGAAAAAGCGGGGCATGGTTCGGCTTTCTGAATTCAAGGAGGCGGGCGTTACGGCGGCAACCGTGTCACGAATGAAGGAGAAGGGGCTCGTCCTTCAACTCAGCAGGGGACTATATCAACTCCCAGATGCCTCGTTCGATACCCATCATGCGCTGGCTGAAGCCGCCAAGCTCGTCCCGAAAGGCGTTATCTGCCTCACTTCCGCGCTCGCCTTTCACGGACTAACCGATACGATCCCATCGCGGGTTTGGATGGCCATAGGCGCAAAGGATCGGCGGCCGCGAACCCAAACCCCTCCCCTCCAATTTGTGCGTTTCGGAGAGAAGGTTCTGACCTCTGGCATTACAGAGCAAGAGATCGAAGGTGTGCGGGTACGCATCTACAATCCCGCCAAAACAGTAGTCGACCTGTTTCGCTATCGCCGGAGCGCCGGAAAGCGCTATCAAAAGAGTCCCGGCCTCAATCTCGCGCTCGAGGGTCTCAGAGAAGCACTGCGACAGCGCAAAGCAACCCCTGCCGAGATCGCCCGATACGCAAATGAAGCTGGTATCTGGAAGGTCGTTCAGCCGTATCTTGAGGCGATGACCGCCAATGCCTAAGAAGCCAAAACCTCCAATCAAGAACATGGGCGCGTCAGTTCGGGCGCGGTTGCTCAACCTCTCAAAGCAGCGTCGTCAGCCATTCGATCTGCTGCTCAACAATTACGTTCTCGAGCGACTTCTTTATCGGCTGAGTCAAACCAAGCATCACGACCGTTTCATTCTGAAAGGGGCGATGCTGCTTACGAAGTGGTTCGAAGATCCGCTACGCCCGACAAGAGATTTGGACTTTTTGGCCGTCGGCAATGACGATCAAGAAGAAATGGTGCGCATCTTCCAGGAGGTATGCGCGGTCTCCTTTAACGATGGAGTCGTTTTCGATTCCGACAGCGTGAAGGTCGATCGTATCCGCGAAGAAACCGAATATGGCGGGCTACGCATTACGGCCAATGGGGTAATCGATAACGCCAAAGTTCGGATCGTGATTGATATCGCCTTTGGCGATTCCGTTGAGCCGGGTCTTCAGGAGATGGACTTACCGGTTCTGTTGGATTTTCCGGCACCACATCTCCGGGCCTACGCTCGCGAGACAGTGATCGCCGAGAAATTTCAGGCGATGGTTATGTTGGGTCGCGCCAATAGTCGCATGAAAGACCTGTACGACGTCTGGGTCTTATCGCGCAACTTCGAGTTCAAAGATGGTAAGCTCCCACGAGCTATCGCCGCGACATTCGCTCGACGCAAGACCGAAATTCCCTCAGAGGCTCCGGATGCGCTGACAACGGCCTTTGCGGAGGACCCGACGAAAGTTCAGCAGTGGAATTCATTCCGCGAAGACGTCGCGTTTCGGCCCGGCACACTCGCTGACGTGGTCCAAGACTTGTCCGCATTCCTGATGCCTCACGCGTCGGCGGCACGCTCGCTCGATGAAACAAGATCGGCGTGAATGGGCAGTTCGTTCGTGACCATATGTAGTAGGCTTCCCTAGCAGAGCAGTCGCCGACACCAGGGACAGCGGAGACGAGACGTCGATCCTACCGACATTGCGTCGGCGCAGCGACAATCAGACTTTCAGCAAGAGGCTCTGGCGGTGAGGAGCTTGCATTCGAGAAATCAGCGGCAAGAGAACGCGACGAACATCGGCTACAGTTCTAGCCAAAAAATGCTGATATCTTCGTGGAATCGAATCTGCCACCTCTGCCCGAAGCCAATGGAACATCGCTTTACCCGTCAGGAACTTATAACCGTATCTGGTCAACGCCAATGACGCGGGTGGCTGCCGAGTTGGGCACCAATACAAGCCGGTTGAGCTCCCTGCTCCGCCGCGCCGGCATTCCGACGCCTCCATCCGGTTACTGGATCAAGAAGGAGTTCGGCAAGGCCGTGGCTCAGCCACCTCTGCCTCCGGCTCCTCCAGATTGTCCCGAGCCTTTGGTGCTGGACACGGATGAGACCACACGCACACGACGCGCCGAAACTGCAGCGCACAAACCCGAGCGAGCGGCCCAAGTGCTTTCGGAAGTAGAGGTAACATCCGCACCGGCTGCTTCATCGCCGCCAGCCACACCTGCACCACGCCCGTCTCAGCTAACGACGCTCACCCGACAAGACCTTTATGCTGCTGTGTGGGAAACGCCCATGTCCCGGTTGGCTGAACGGTACGGGATCAGCGACAATGGCCTCGCCAAGATGTGCCGTCGGGAGGACATCCCATACCCGGAGCGGGGCTATTGGGCTAAACACGCGGTTGGCAAGGCGCCTGAGCGTACGCCACTACCGGAACCCGGCCGAGCTTCCCGCCCGATCACGATTCATCCGACGCCGCTGCCCGAACCGCCCCCTGACCTGCCGGACGACGTGCGCCGCCAGATGGAGGGCATTCACGCGGGAGCGTCCTCGATGACTGTGGCCGAACGCCTCGTGAAACCGCACGCGATTATTGCCGCGTGGCTGGCGGACCATGCGGAACAAAAGCGGCGAGCGCGCCAGGAACGCGATCCGTGGCGAAAGAAGCTGTATGACCCTGGTGACTTCAGCGATAGCGATCGGCGACAGCATCGCTTTCTCGACGCGCTGTTCAAGGCAATCGAGCGCCAGGGTGGCAAAATCAAGCAGGGCGACCGGCGCGAACTCTTTGCCGAAGTCTCCGGTGAAAAGGTCGAATTCCAGCTCCGCGAGAAGCAGAAGCAGACCCGCCGTCCACTGACTGCAGATGAGCAGCGCTGGCGGATAGGTAACAAGGGTTGGAAACAGGAGCTCGTGCCAACCGGTCGTCTTGTCTTCGAAATCAAGGCTTATCTGCCCGCTGGGCTAAAATGCCAATGGCTGGAGACCGATACGCAGCCGCTCGAAGGCATGCTACCAGACATCGTCGCAGTATTCGTTGCCGCGGGCCCGCTGCTCGTTCGGCAACGACAGGAACGGGAAGCCGCCGAGCGCGAACGCCAGCTCGCGGAACGACGCCGGTACGAGGAGCAACAAAGAAGAAAGCGTGACGCCAACCGCTGGCGGTACTTCAGGGAAATTGCACAGGGCTGGCGTGAGCTCGCTGCCGTACGGGATTTCCTGAGCACACTCCGTTCAATGGATGTTGATCGATCGATTGAGATCGATGGTCGCAGTGTCGGCGATTGGCTCATGTGGGCCGAGGACTGGCTCCAACGTGCAGATCCAGCAGCGAATGGTCCCGAAGACCTGTTCAAGCGGATCGCTGAGATAAAGGAATGGTCTTATCGCGACTGATGGCACCGACTAGTGGCTACGAAAGCCTCGTCCTTAGCTAAATCATCTGGAAATCGTAGTTTGGCGCAGAAAATCGTAGCGCGGCTTAGCTGAGGTCAGCGACATCGCGAAACACACTATCGCCGCAGCGCTGTCTTCTTGTCGGCGGGCAGCCTAACTCGCGACGTGGCGATTTGATAATCCGCCGAAAGCCACCGTTCGCGCGCGATCCACCTTGCCTCAAGCCGTCCGGCGGCAAGCTCAAATCGTTGGCTCGCAACACCCGATTCCTACGCTTGATCGAGGAGCAGATACCGAAACTTGTTGCATGAGGTCGATGTGACGGAGACTCCCTGTTGAAAGATAACGCATTTTCGACCTTCCTAGACCAAAACCCACCATGTGAACTACGGCCTCTCGACCCGTCTACGGGTATCGCGACGTTCGTTGCAGCGAGCTTTCGATGAGGTTCTCGGCGTCGCGCCGACGACTTTCCTGCGTCAAAAGAGGTTGTGCGGGCGCGTGCGCTTCTGAACGATAGCGCCGAGCAGGCTACTTCCGTCGCCGAGGTCGCTTTCAAACTGGGCTTCTCCGACCTCGGCCGATTTTCGGGATATTATCGATCGCTTTTCGGCGAATATCCTTCGGACACTCTGCGATCGGCACGTCTCAGAGCAAGCTAACTGCGCAGCCAGAGTCGACGCCACGGTGCGATGCGCCGACACATGGAGAAGGCGCGTGTGCCCTCGCTGAGTGTTCGACACCATGCTCCGACGCGGCCGTCTCGTCGGAACAATGACGGGCTTTTGGACTGGACATGCAGGAGGCCCGGGCCGCAGTACAACCGCCTGCGATGCTCGTGTCGGGTGATCCTACTCATCGCGTCCACATGACGCAAATTGAGCAATTCCAGCGTTTCCGGCCGGGCCTACCCAAAATAACGCTAACGGTCCAGCAATGGGGGATTCCCGGCGTGGAACGGGCTCGCACGCCGGGCCGGGAATCAAGACATGAAGCCCGCAAGCGTCAAGGCTCGCGGCGCAGAAAAGGGGGCTCCTCTACCTGCCAACCCTGCTCGTCGGCCGGCATCGAGGCGCGCGGGACACCGCCCACCTTAATCACGAGTGGGCCTTGCTCTCCTCGTTGCCGAACATCGTCTTCGCATAGCTGATGCCAATGCCAAAGGCGCCGCCGTATTTCCTCGCAATGCCGGTGGTGACGCCATACGTTTCGAGGCGAGCCCAGTCGCGCTGCAACTCAAGAAGATAGGTCAGCGCCGTCAGCGGCCGTGCGCCCGCCTGGGTCATACGCGCGACCGCACGCTCATGCGCCTCAGTCGTTGTGTCTCCGCAGGCATCGGTGATCACATAAACCTCGTAGCCCTGGTCCAGTGCCGACAACACGGGGCCATTGCAGCAAACCGAGGTCCACAGCCCACACATAACAAGTCGATCCTTTCCGACCGCGTTGACTCGGGTGATGAAGTTCGTGTCTTCCCAGGCGTTGGAAGTTGTACGGTCCGTGATCTCCGCGTTCGGGAAGATTTCGGTGATTTCATCGAACAGGGGGCCCGCGAAGCTGTCCTTCGAGATTGTCGAGATAATCGTCGGAACGTTGAAACCCTTGGCCGTCTCGGCCAGAATTCCCACGTTTGCCCGCAAACTGGTCAGGTCGATCGACTTCGTATTGAATGCCATCTGCGACTGATGATCGATCAAGATCAGCGCATGGTCCTTCGGGCTGAGTAGCGTGTTGGCCGGCTTGGCAGTTGCTTTGATGCTCACATCGGATTCCTTTCCGATTTGGTGAATGTTTATTTGATTTTGGATGATCGGGCGCTGTTGTTCGCACCGCAGCCCATCGCCCTCGCAACGCCGGCACCGTACGCGGGGTCAGCCCTGGAGCAATTTTCGATGTGGCGTTGCTTCACCTCAATGCGCGCATCGCCCATGGCGCGCGCCGTGTTCTGGAATAGGAGCTCTTGCTGCGCCGGCGTCATCATTCGGAACAGGTTACCCGGCTGCTCGAAATGATCCTCATCGACACGATGGTCATAATGGGCAGCATCGCCTTCCAGCCCGAGCGGCGGTTCCATCAATTCTGGAGCATCACCCATCCAGGCTTGCTTGGAATTCGGCCAGTAGGTTGGCTTGCCGCCGGCATTGCCATCCGTACGCATCTTGCCGTCGCGGTGATAGCTGTGGACCGGACAGCGCGGTGCATTGACCGGAATGTGGTTGAAATTGACGCCAAGCCGGTAGCGTTGAGTGTCGCCATAGGAGAAGAGCCGGGCCTGAAGCATCCGGTCGGGCGAAAAGCCGATGCCGGGCACAATGTTTGCCGGCGAGAAAGCGGCCTGCTCCACCTCCGCAAAGTAATTCTCTGGATAACGGTTCAACTCCATCTCTCCGACTTCGATCAGCGGGTAATCCGCCTTCGGCCAGACCTTGGTCAGGTCAAACGGATTGTGCTTGTGATTGCGGGCTTGCTCCTCGGTCATCACCTGAATGGATAGCGTCCACTTTGGGAAGTCGCCACCGTCGATAGCTTCCAGCAGATCGCGGCCGTGCGTTTCACGATCGCTGGCGACGAGCGCCGCGGCCTCCTGATCGGTCAGATTCTCGATCCCCTGCCTGGTGCGGAAATGAAACTTGACCCAGACCCGCTCATTCGCTGCGTTGATCATCGAGAACGTATGGCTGCCGAAGCCATGCATGTGTCGAAAGCTCTTCGGTATCCCGCGGTCCGACATTACGATCGTTACCTGGTGAAGCGCCTCAGGCAGCAGCGACCAGAAATCCCAGTTGTTGTCGGCCGAACGCAAACCCGTGCGCGGATCGCGCTTGATGGCATGATTTAGATCCGGAAACCGCATCGGATCGCGGAAGAAGAAGACCGGGGTGTTGTTGCCAACAATGTCCCAGTTTCCCTCCTCGGTGTAGAACTTGACTGCAAAGCCACGAATGTCACGCTCGGCATCCGCCGCCCCACGCTCGCCGGCCACTGTGGAGAAGCGAACAAACAGCTCGGTCTTCTTCCCCACGCTGGAAAATATCTTCGCCTTGGTGAAGCGCGTGATATCATGAGTCACCGTAAATGTACCGTAGGCGCCCCAGCCCTTGGCGTGCATTCTGCGCTCGGGGATCACCTCCCGATCGAAGTGCGCCATTTTTTCGATGAGCCAGATGTCCTGGAGAAGCGCAGGACCGCGGGGACCGGCCGTCATGGTGTTGAGATTGTCGATAACGGGCGTTCCGGTCGCATGGGTCATGGGAGGGCGAGAGTCAGTCATTACATATCCTGTTACATGTCGGTGATTGGAGGTTGTCGAGTGACAAGCGTCAGAGCTGCTGAGATGCGCGGCTCCTAGGCGGCTCCTAGCTTGGCCAAGCCGATCCCAGGATGATCGAGCAAAAGTTCTGCCGGGCGTAATTCATGTCCTTGAGCGCGAGCACATCGGCTTTGACGTTGCCAAAGGTCGTCAACGGCTTCTTGACGATACCTTTCGCGAAGTGATCGATGATGTTTTCCTTGAAATTCGCCTCGCGCGGGTGATGCGAGCAGACTTGGTCACGCTGCCCAGGCGAAAAATCGTGATATGCAATGCCCAGCACATCCATCTCGACCCCCGCCGTCACCAGTGCGATGGTCGGCCGCATATGCTCGGGGATTCCCGGCGTCGTGTGGAGCGCGATCGCGGCCCAGACGTCCTCGACCTCGTGCTGAGGAACGCCGTAACTCCGGAGGAAGTTGCGTGCGGCGTTCGCGCCGTCGACCTCGAAGCGAAGATCGGCGCTGGAATGCGCGTCGGTCAACCCCATGTCGTGAAACATCGCGCCGATGTAGAGCAGCTCGGGATCGTACTTCAGGCCCTTCCGTTCGCCGGTCAACGCTCCCCAGAAGAACACCCTGCGGCTATGATTGTAGAGCAGATCGTCCTCGGTATCGCGAACGAGCTGGGTCGTCGTGCCATGGCGCTGTCGGGAACTCGGATACCTGCAATGGATTTTGTCATCGGAACACTCCTTGTTGGACCGGTCAAGCCGGGCGGCGTGAGATCGCATGAGCGAGCTGGAAAGCGCGATCCCGTCGCTTGTCGGCGCCGTCTGGCCGAGAACGATGCACGCGCTTATTATGGCCGTTACGCCGCTGGGCCGCACTAGCGCTTGCCCATCGGATCAGGACAATGGCACACCGTTTCGAGCCAACATCGACGGAAGGGCGCAAATGGTAGGCCAGAAGATAGGCATCGTCATTTACGAGGGCGTACAGGCCCTCGATGTGGCAGGACCTGTTGATGTTTTCGCCGAAGCCAATGGCTATATCGGAACGGAAGTGCGGTACGAAACGATGCTGATCGCCGCTAACCGCACGCCGGTGCGGGCTTCGAACAACATGCAGATGGCGGCCGACCTGAGTTTTTCGGAGGCGACCGGCGGATTTGACATGCTGTTTGTCGCCGGTGGCCCGGCACTTCCTGAAGCCCCTCCGGATCCGGTGCTTACGGAGTGGTTGCGCGAGGCACCCTGGCACGCTAGCAACTATGGCTCGATCTGCACGGGCGCGTTCGCGCTCGGTCACGCAGGGTTCCTCGACGACAAGCGGGCGACAACCCATTGGCAGAATGCAGCAAAGCTCGCCAAGCGTTTTCCGAAAGCGCATGTGGAGCCGGACTCGATCTATGTGCGGGATGGCCGGCTCGTGACGTCGGCCGGCGTGACGGCCGGCATAGATCTTGCGCTTGCGCTGGTTGGCGAACGCCACGGCCCTGCCGTTGCCCTGGCTGTCGCCAAGCGCCTGGTGGTGGTGGCTCAGCGCCAGGGCGGGCAGTCGCAGTTCAGTCCGTATCTCACCGCGCTGGCCGATCCATCCTCGCCGGTCGCATGCATTAAGGATCATGTGATGGCTCACATCGGGAGCCGGCACACACTTCAGTCGCTTGCGAGCGTGGCGGGGATGAGCACACGCAATTTCAGTCGGCATTTTGTCCGAGAGACCGGCATCACACCGCACGAATTCGTCGAGCGAGCGCGCATCGACGCTGCCCGCATGTTGCTGGAAGGCAGCGACCGTCCTCTCAAGACCGTCGCACATGACTGCGGGTTCGGTACAGCCGAGCGGATGCGGATCGTGTTCGGCGAACGTCTTGGGGTTACACCAGCCTAGTATCGGGCCAGCTTCCGGCGATTTGAACTTGATACAAAGACTTCGTGATTGAAAATTTGCATTGAACCAGATGCATTTTTCGATCGTTCAGACGTCGGCGCGGAGTATTCAGAGTTTCTATTCATCCGGCAGTTGCATGAGGTACGCATGGATCGCGCGCAATTCGTCATCGTCTATTCGACCGATCGGCTCCCACGGCATGTCTTTGCTGATAGCGTGGCCATTAGGGTCGACGCCGGTGCGAAAGGTTTTGACAAACTCTTCAAGGTTCTAGCCCGTCGCGAGACGCAGATCGGGGCCGATCGGAGGAAGCTGACCTGGCGTGCTCCCGGTGGGCTTTCTTCCGTGTACTCGCGGCAGTCTTGATACGAGAGGATGTACTTGCCGAACTGAACTGAGGGAGCCTTGGCAGGCGCCGTGACCACGCCCGTGATAATCGGCTTTCCAGCCGACAAGAGACCGGTTCCGAGCATGGCGAAGCCCAACAGATTCAATCGATCCGCCGGCTCTGGCGTTCTCCGTCCGGCGGCGGGCAAGCTGCGAAGATAGGCGATGACCGCGGCCGTATCCGCATCGCTCAATTTTCCGGCGTTGGTGTACGACATCATGATCAGCCAACGCCCGTCCGGGTCGACTCCATTGCGGAAGACGTCCCCATCCGACCATCGGCCGAGGGCTCCGGCGGGTGTGAGATTGGAGGCGATTAAAGAGCCGAACCGTACGGGAAAGTTCACGGCGAGATTGAGGCCGCCTGTAAGCGTACCTTTCGTCGAATGGCAGCCGCTGCAAAAGCCATTAGATATCTCCCGGCCGCGCTGAATTTGCGCCGTTGTTCCGATGACATTCAGCGTTACCGGAGGCGCGCTGCGCGCATGCAGCCTCCATAATGCGACAGCTATCGCCACGCCGATCCCTGCCACGGCAACGATCGCATGGTTCCGTCGGATTATCTCAGTCCCATTCGAGAAGAGCCTTGCAGCCTCTGAAGCCCAACGTCCGCCAGACGCGCATTCTTTGTCGTGCTGTCGGGAGCCCCCTGGCGCTGGGGTTCGGCCTCGGCTGGGCGGGCGGCTAAGGTGGTATGGCGCTCCGACGGTCGTCGCAAACCCAATAGCTCAGAAAGACACCTCCTCCCGCCGAACAGAACTGAAGGCCAACAAGATTGAAAGTGTCCGAAAACCAACGGCACTGGCCACACTAATTCCTGGTTGTTGGTGTCCCGCGCAAGCGTCAAGGCACTGCGCAAATACTATCGCACGAATGGCGGAGATACTGTCAGTCAATCCCCATCGAAAGACAAAGCAGTTTTGACCTTCTTGGGGCAAAAACCCACCATTTCAACTACGGCGCAAACTGGCGATTTACCTCCGATCTTTCAGGCAATCGGTCGTGGATCATATTCAAATGTCGAAGAAGACCGTTTCGTTGTCGCCCTGGAGATAGACGTCGAGCGTATAGACATGGCCCGCGCCCGCCTTACGCTTGGCGATCAAGGTAGCGCGGCGATCTTCCGGCACCAGCGCGAGCACGGGATCGCCGGCGTTGCCGGCTTCATCGTCGAAATAGATCCGCGTGTAGAGATGCAAGAGCATGCCGCGCGCGTAGACCGCGAGCAGGATGTGCGGCGCCTGCGGCTTGCCATCGGGATCCGGCACCACACCCGGCTTGATGGTGTCGAAAGCGTAGCCGCCGCTCGTGTCGGTGCCGCAGCGGCCAAAACCCTTGAAGGACGAGTTCGGCAACGCGCGCTTGTCCTGCGGATCGGAGAAGCGCCCTTGAGCATCGGCCTGCCAGATCTCCAGCATGCAGTCCGGGATCACGGCGCCGTCGCCATCATAGACCTTGCCCTCGATGCGGATGCGCTCGCCCGACACATCAGGCGTCAGCAGATTGTTGGTGAAGGCGTCGTTCCACGCATACTCGCCGTTCGGCGTCAGGCCGTATTTGAAATAGGGGCCGACGGTTTGCGACGGCGTGATTCCATCAGGACGCGGGTTCGACACTTACTTGGTCTCCATCGGCGTGGCGTTCTGCCCGCGCAGCACGATATCGAAACGGTAGCAGAGCGCCCATTCCGGCTTGGTGTTGTCGAGATCGAAGGACGAGATCATCCGCGCCCGCGCCTTCTCGTCGGTCACCGAATTGAAGATCGGATCGAACGGAAACAGGGGATCGCCGGGGAAATACATCTGCGTCACCAGCCGCGAGATGAAGGAGTGACCGAACACCGAGAAGTGGATGTGCGCCGGCCGCCACGCATTGTGGTGATTGCCCCAGGGATAGGCGCCGGGCTTGATGGTGATGAACTTGTAGTACCCGGCCGCGTCGCTCTGCGTGCGGCCTGCACCGGTAAAATTCGGATCAAGCGGCGCCGGGTGCTGGTCGACGACATGGATGTAGCGGCCGCAGGCATTGGCCTGCCAGATCTCGACCAGCGTGTTCGGCACACCGCGACCGTCCTCGTCGAGCACGTAGCCGTGCACGATGATGCGCTCGCCGAGCGGCTCGCCTTTCGACTGGATGGTGAGGTCGCTGTCGTGCGCGCGCACCGTCTCGTGGCCGTAGACCGGCCCGGTCAGCTCCGACAGCGTGTGCCGCATCGGGATCAGCGGCTTTTGCGGCGAACGCTTGATCGCGCTGCGGTACGCGGGCGACAGGCGCGCGGGATGGACGCTGTTCGAAGCGACCGGGTAGATCAACGTCATGTGCTTTCTCCAGACCGGATTGCCGCCCGCGCCGGAAATCAGGCCGGCGCCTTGAAATCGTACGAGATGCGCCCGGCTGGCAGATAGAACAGCGCGATGACCGCGCCGCCCCTAACTTCCGGATAATGCCGGCTGCCAGGATCGGGCGCGGTCCAGCCCGGCCCCTGCCAACCCTGCAACCCCTTCAGCTGCGCCCCCTTGTCGAGGGGAACGACGAGGTTGAGCTCGCCATAGGGATGACCGTGATATTGCCCACGCAGCACGTCGCGATCGTCCTCGTCCTTGAAGCGGCGTGGATCGGTGCTGTTCATGTAGACCGCGGTGATGCTGAACTGGAACGTCTCGGGGACCGGCTCAAGGATGCGGCTGCGCCGATAGTTCGGGCCGTCCACCTCCTGGTTTGCCGCCCAGCCCTCCTCGACTCCCATTTTGATGAGACGAGCGAGATCCTGGTACAGCGCGCTGTCCTCTCCATAGGTCTCGTTGAGCCATCGCTCCATCGCCGCGCTCGGCGTCATATCCTTGACCTCGCGCAGAAACGGGATGCTGCGTTCGATAAGCTGTTCCCGGCTTCCCATGACTTTCTCCTGGTCTAATCCTCGAAACCCTTGAAGGAGGCGAATGCCTCCACCTCCACGCGCGGCATCAGCCGCGTACGCGGCCACTCCCTGGGGTGGCCCATCGAGATCCCGCAAGCCACCATCTGCTCGGCGGGGATCGACAACAGCGGACGCAATATCCGGTGGAATCTGGCGAAAGTTTCCTGCGGACAGGATTGCAGCCCGCGTCCGACCGCCGCCAGCATCACGTTCTGGATGAACATGCCGAGATCGAGCCAGCTTCCCATCGCGAGGCGGCGATCGATGGTGACGATCAATCCGACCGGCGCGCCGAAGAACATGAAGTTCTTTGCGGTCTGCCGGCTCCTCGCGGCAGTGTCGCTTTGCGCGATCCCGAGCGAGTCATAGAACAATCGCCCGAACTCCTGGCGACGGCCGAGATACGGCTCGGGGAAGGCGCTGGCGTAGTACTGATATTCGGAGATGTGCTCGCTCGGCTCGTTCTCATACGCATGCAGAAGCGCCGCCGACACCTCGGTCTTGGCGGCGCCGGCAAGCACGTAGACGCGCCAGGGCTGGATGTTCGCACCGCTCGGCGCGAACCGCGCCACGCGCATGATCTGCTCGACGGTCGATCGCGAGACGGGACGACCGGAGAACTCACGACACGAGAGCCGACCGGCGATTACCTCGTCGATCGGATTGCGCGCAACTCCGCACGCCGCGTCCCGGTCGATCACGACTTCTTCACGAGCGAGCATCCGCCGTCCTCCATCGGTCTGAAAGCCTCTTCCCCCGGGATCGTGGCCAGCAGCTGGTAGTAGTCGAACTGGTACTTCGACTCCTCCGGCGACTTGACGCGGAACAGATACATGTCACGGACCAGCCGGCCGTCCTGCCGGATCCTGCCGTTGCGGGTCATGAAATCGTTCACCGGCAATTCGCGCATCTTGGCGGCCACAGTCGGCCCACCGAGCGTGCCGGCGGCTTCGACCGTCTTGAGGTAGTGCATGACCGCACCATAGGTGCCGGCGTGGATCATGGTGGGCACTTTCTTCGTCTTCTCGATGAAGCGCTTCGACCACGCGCGTGTCTCGTCGTTGAGGTCCCAGTAGAAGGCGGAGCTGAGCATTAGGCCCTGCGCGCTCTGCAGCCCGAGGCTGTGGATGTCGGCGATGAAGACGATCAGGCCGGCAAGCTTTTGCCCGCGCGTTACGCCGAACTCGCCGGCCTGCTTCACGGCGTTGATGAAGTCGCCGCCGGCATCGGCGAGCGCGATCACGTCGGCCTTGGAGGCCTGAGCCTGCAGCAGAAAGGACGAGAAATCCGGCGTGTTGATCGGGTGCTTCACGGCGCCGACGACCTTGCCGCCGGTAGCGTCGATCACCTTGCGGCTGTCGGCCTCGAGCTGCGCGCCGAGCGAATAGTCGGCCGAAAGGAAGAACCAGGACTTGGCGCCGAGGCGCGAAATCGCCTTCGTCGTGCCCTGCGACAGCGCATAGGTATCGTAGGTCCAGTGAATGCCGGTCGGCGAGCACTCGTCGCCGGTCAGCCGGGACGTCGCCGCACCGGTGGCGAGAAACAGCTTCTTCTTGTCGCGCGTGATGCCCTGCACGGCCAGCGCGACCGCGGAATTCGGGACGTCGAGGATGGCCTCGACATTGTCGCTCTCCAGCCAGCGCCGCGCGATCGCGGAGCCGACATCCGCCTTGTTCTGGTGATCGCCGGCCACGATCTCGATCGGGCGGCCCAGCACCTTGCCCTTGAAATCGTCCACCGCCATCTGCGCCGCGACCACCGAACCCTGGCCGCCATTGTCGGCGTAGAGCGACGACATGTCGGTCAGCACGCCGAGCCTGACCGGCCCGCTCTGTGCAATCCCCGACGTCGCCGTCGCCGCCAGCATCAACACCAATCCGATCGATTTACACGTGCCACTTCGGGCCGACATCACCCAGGCCTTCATCGCTTTTCTCCTCCCAACCCGGTGCCGGCAATCTTGGCCAGAACGGCGCGTTGCGGAAGTGAAAGTCTCGCAGAGTGATCCTGAACCGGCTTCAGATGGCGGGCGACGAGGCGAAGACGATGCGCTTGCGCGCGATCCGATCGGTTGCATCCGCCAGACGGCTGGCCTTAACTGCCGTCGCCCGCGGAAGGTTGCCAAGGCGAGCGATCCGCTACAGACAGGACTCTCAGCGTGTCCGTTTCCTTCAAGACCCTGGATCTAAATCTGCTCAAGGTATTCGACGCCGTCATGGAGGAGCGCAGCGTGCTGCGGGCCAGCCAGAAGGTCGCGCTGAGTCAGTCTGCCGTCAGCCACTCGCTAGCGCGGCTGCGCGAGATGCTGGACGACGACCTGTTCGTGCGCACGGCAACCGGCATGCAGCCGACCGCTCGCGCCGTGACGATGGCGCCGCAGGTCCGCCAGGCGCTGCGATCGCTGGAGGCGGCGGTCGAACTGCCGACCTTCGTGCCGGCGGCCTCGACCAAGCCGTTCACGCTGGCCGCCAACGACTTCACCACGATGGTGCTGGCGCCGCCGCTGCTGAAGATCCTGGGCCGGGAAGCTCCGGCGATCGACCTTACCATCAAGCCGGTGACGCGGATCGATCTTGCCGAGCAGATCGACCTCGGCCGCATCGATGTCGCGATCGGCGTGTTCTCCTCGCCGCCAAGCCGCTTCCGCACGGCACTGCTGTTCGAATATGACGACGTGCTGATCGTCGGCAAGAAGCGCAAGCTTGGCCGGCTCGACAAGGCAAAGCTCGCGACCCTGCCGCTGGTCGTGGTATCCTTTGGCGGCGAGCAGGAGGGCGCGATCGGCGGCTTCATCTCCGAGCGCGGACTCGCCCGGCGTTCCGAGATGTACGACCGCCCCGCGCTCGAACGGGCGTTGTCCGACAGCGACCGGCCGCCACGGATCGCGGTCTCCCTGCCGCATTTCCTTGCCCTGCCTGCACTGCTGGTCGATTCCGAACTTGCCGCCGTCGTTCCGCGGCCGCTGGCGCGGGCGCTCGAGCAGGTGCATGCGATCACGACCTATGAACTGCCCTACACCACGACGCCCGTGGAGGTTCGGCTGCTCTGGCACGAACGCGTCGAAGACGAGCCGGCGCACGAATGGCTTCACGAGGTGCTGCGGCGCGCCACCGAAGAGCTGAGGCGCGGCGGGTGACGCCCAACCGCCTTTCCCGGCCTCATTGCGCGGCCATGGTACCGGACATCGGAATCCAGCGTTCGCCGTCGAAACGCTGCGGCCGTAGCGACGTGATCAGGCGATAATCATCCGGGCTGGTGTTGACGGTGATGCCCGGGATCAGGCCCGGCAGCGCCAGGTTCTTCAGCGCGGTGGCCTGCTTCATGATGTTCTGCCGGGACAGATCGTTACCGCAGGCCTCGATGACCTTGGTCATCAAGACAGCGACGTTCCATCCGGTGAAGTTGAGCTGATCCTCGATATCGCCCTCGGGGTAATACTTTTTCATGAAAGACAGCCATTCCAGATAGGCGGGATCGTTGGCCCATTCGGGATCGCCGACCGTCTTGGTCGGCGTTGCCGAGATCGCCCCCTTGGCGTTGTCGAGCCCGGCGGGCTTGAGGATCGTCGGCACGAAGTTGCTGCCGATCGGCAGGAACTGTTGCGCGCGCCAGCCGAGCTCGCCTGCCTTGCGGATCGCCTGCGAGGTGAATTTTCCGGTCGACGCATTGAGGAAGACGTTGGCGTTGGTGCTCGCCAGCGCCACGACCTGCGAATCGACCGTAGGCGACGTGACTTCGTAAGGCGACGCCGCAACGATCTCGGCCTTGGGGTCGAGCCGGGCCAGCTCCGCCTTGAAGCTACGGAGATATTCGCGGCCGTAGTCGTCGTTCTGGTACAGCACCGCGACGTGCGCGCCGGGCGTCTGCTCGGCCGCGAGCCGCGCGTAGATCGCAGCCTCGGTGCTGAACAGCGTCATCCCCGAAATGGTGTAGGGACTGGTCTTCGGATCGGCAAAGCGCTCGCTTGCCGCGAACACGAACAGCTGAGGAATCTTCTTGGCGTTGAGATATTTCTGAACCGCGGCGTTCTGTGCCGTTCCCATGCTGCCGAAGATCGCGACCGCCTCGTCGTTCTCGATCAGCCTGCGCGTCTGTTCCACCGCCTTCGGCGGGCTGTAACCATCGTCGAGCGAGATCAACTTGACCTTGTGGCCATTGATTCCGCCGCGATCGTTGATCATCTGGAAATAGCGGGTCTGCACCTTGCCGACGGCGCTCAGGGCCGACGCCGGCCCGCTATAGGGCATGGTCTGGCCAAGGATCAATTCGATCTCGGCGGCGCCGGCCGAGCCGCAGGCCGCGACCAGGACCGCGAATATGATGAGAGCGCGAAGTCCGCGCATACGCTCCTCCCCTGTTCCTTACCTGGAATATTCTTCCTAGGAAGATAATTGTCAACCCTCGACAAAAGGCGGCAAATGGCCGCTCCGCGGAACGATGCGCTTGTGTGAAGCGGTCGCAGGAACTTGCGGGGGCGACACGTCAATTCGACGGTGTTAGATTGCTGCGACGCATGATGCCGGCGCCCTTGGCGCGGGACGAAGGGGACTGGAAGGGAATGAAGAAAAGCAGCGTGTCACGCCGCGCCGAACCTGCGATCAAGCAACCGCCTACGCCCGACAGCACGCTTTACGACGACATCGAGGCCGCCTGGCTCGCGCAGCGCCCCGACCTCGACCTTGCCGCCGCCTGTACCTTGCTGCGGCTGGAGCGCGTCAACCAGCTTCACGAAATACGCCTGCAGGACATAGCGAAGGCCGTCGGCCTGCAAACCGGCGAGCTCTACGTCCTGCTGGCGCTACGGCGCTCGGGAAAGCCGTACGAGCTGCGCCCGACCGACCTGTTCCGCGCCCTCCTCGTCACGTCGGGTGCCATGACCAAGCGCGTGGCCCGGCTCCAGGAAGGTGGCTTCGTCCTCCGCGTTTCGGCCAGCGACGACGGCCGTTCGGAGCTGGTCCGTCTCACCGCCAAGGGTCTTGCGGCCGCCGACCGCGGCATCGCCGAGGTGGCCAGGGTTGTGGAGGCCGTGACCGAAGCAAGCGGGCTGACCAAGGCGGAGCTCGCCATGCTCGACCGCTGCCTGCGCAAGCTGCTCGCCGTCCGAACCGTGAAAGCGCCGAAGAAGTCCGCCCGGCTTGCGGCAGCGGACTAGCAGCGCCGCCGACAACATCATGCGACGGCCTTGCTGCCCGCCTTGAGCAGCGATTTGAGATCGCACGAACTGTCTTCGGCCTGCTCGGGCGTCAGCGAAATGCCGGCCGCGATCAGGCGCCGCGCCACCATCTGGTCGGTAGGATTGTTGATGCTGTCGACTGCGACGAGCTTGCCCTGCCGGTAGTTGAACACGGAGAACCGGCCGGCTTCGAGCGCGCCGCGGATCGCGATCCGATCGCTGCGCGCTGAGTGCCCGACGATCTGAAGCTTGAGATCGTGCTGATCCGACCAGAATCTCGGCACGCTATCGTAGGCTTCATGGCTGTCCGCGATCGCAAGCCCGACCGCCCTCCCCTGATCCTGCGCGTGCTGAACCGACTCCAGCCTGATCCATCCCCCCGCAAAGCGACTGTAGTGATTGGCGCAGTCGCCGGCGGCGTAGATTCCCGGGCGTGCCGTCGCGCCGTGCTCATCCACGACGATGCCGTTGGCGCAATCGAGCCCCGCGGCAACGGCGAGCTCATCATTGGCGATACCGCCAATGCCGACCACGACAAGGTCGGCGCCGAGACGGACGCCTCCGTTCAGCTCGACCGCCGTAACCCGTCCGCCATCACCGATCATGGCCGAAATGGCCGTGCCGAACTTCACTGCAACGCCCGCTCGAACGTGACGATCGAACAGGACGCGAGACACCACCGGAGAGACCGCTCGCTCGAGCAACCGCGACGCGGACTCGATCACCGTCACCTTCTTGCCGAGCCTCGCCGCTGAGGACGCCACCTCGAGCCCGATGAAGCCGCCTCCGACGATGATGATCTCGCTGGCCCGGTTGAGCCGCGCCTTGAGATCGGTAGCGTCGGCGATCGACCTGAGATAACAGACCCCGCCGAGTTCGGCGCCGCGGACCGTGATCCTGCGCGCACGCGAGCCGGTGGCGATGACCAGTTTGTCGAAATCCAGCATCGCGCCGTCGGCCAACACGACCCGGCCGGCGCTGCGATCGATCCCGACAACACGATGGCCAAGACACAGCTCGATCCTGTTGCTGGTGAAAATCGCTTCGTCGTGCATCAGGAGCCCCTGCGCGCCGATCTCGTCGAGCAGAAAATCCTTTGACAGCGGCGGCCGCTGATAGGGCAGCGCGCTCTCATCGGCGATCACGGTCACCGGCTCGGCATAGCCGGCTTCACGCGCGGTGAGGGCCGCCTGAATGCCGGCATAGGAAGCGCCGATGACGACAAGGCCGCTCACGGCTTGACGTCCACGCCGCCATCACCGGCGGTTTCCAGAGCAGCGCCGCCGCCGAGCAGCACATAGACCTCGCCGTCGCGGATCTCGACCTTGAACGCCTCGACATCCCTGTAGGCACTCGACTTGCACTTGCCGTCACGGACGTCGAACATCGCGCCATGCAGCGGACATTCGATCACATGGCGGTCGAGAAACCCCGTCGACAACAGCGCGAACGCGTGCGAGCAGACGTCGTCCGTTGCGAAGACGTCGTCGTCGACCTTGTAGAGCGCAATGCGCCGGTCGCCGACCCTGAAGCCTAACGGCTCGCCTTCCAACAGTTTTGAGGCGGCGCATAGATGGTGCCAGGCCATGTGATTTCCTCCTGGGCAGAGGCTGGGAAGGAGGCGCGAACGCAACGTCCCGCCCCCCGGGGCTCCGGACTGGATCAGCGGGGAATCTGCCGCCAATCCTCGGAGGCGGAGGCGAGCCGGCCGCCGACTGCGCGGATGTCCTTGTAGGACATGGTCTCGCTCTGGCCGCTCTTCGGCGCCTTGCCGTCCATGAAGCCGCGGACCTCGTCGAGCAGCTGACGACGCACCCTGACAATCGCCTGGTCCGCCGAGCAGAGATATTCCTGCGAGCGGTCGACGATCGGCCCCATGCTGACCATCACAACGAAATCCTCGATGACTATCTCATGGAAGCCGGTGCTGTTGCCGGCATCCATGATCTGGCGATTCTGCCCCCAATTGTTGCTTTGATCGCCCGGCAGGCCGCCGGCCATCGGCCACTGGTTGGCGCGTTGCACCTTGCGCCAGGAATCCACCGGCTTCTCCGGATTATAGAAAATGTACCACTGGATGAGGTTCTCGTCGTCGATCGGCACCGCGATGATCGCAGTACGATCCTGCTGCGGCCCGGAATAGATCGGCGCGATCAAGCCATAATAGGGCATCACGAACTCCGTGACGCGGGCGAGGCACGATCCATCGGGCGCCGTGCGCAGCGCTGCGGCGCGGAAGCCATAGGGCTTCTTCTCGAACTCGTAGCCCACTTCGGTGTTGACGCGCGTCGCGCCGAAATCAGTCGAGGATGTCGCGGTCCAGCTCTGGTGCAGCAGCGCGACATGCGAGGAATCGATGGTCGCCTCGACGCCCTGCAACCAGTTGGCATTGAGCTCGATGCCGGCGGTGTAAACCTGATCCGGCGGCAAATCCATCCATTCGAAGTCGGGCGCGGGCGGCGCGTCGCCTTCGCCGAGCCAGACCCAGATCAGGCCGGCGCCCTCGCGCGTCGGATAGGCCCTCGCTTTGACGGTCTTGGCGAATTCCTTCGGATTGTTCGGCTCGTTGGGAACGTCCAGCACCGCGCCATCGGCGCGGATCTTCCAGCCGTGAAACAGGCAGGTCAGCGAGCAGTCATCGACGCGCGCAAGCGCGAGGGAGGCGCCACGGTGCGGACAGGCCTCGTCGAGGAATCCGATCGTGCCGTCCTTGCCCCGGAACGCCACGAAGTTACGGCCGAACAGCTTGACCCGCACGGGCGCCTCGCCCTTGCGCACGCGCACCGAGAGAACTGCCGGTAGCCAGTAATGCTGGCGCAGCATCCGTCCCATCGGCGCGTCGCCCGTGACGCGGCACAGCAATTCGTTCTCTTCTCTCGTGACCATCGCGAACCTCCCTGGTTGACGTCTCCTGCGTTCTCGGCCTACTATCTTCCTAGGAAGATTATTGTCAAGTTATCTTCCAAAGAAGCCATATCGGGGAATCGCATGATCAAGGGACTGCTCAAGGATCGCATCGCGTTGGTGACGGGAGGGAGCCGCGGGGTCGGTAAGGGCGTTGCGATCGGCCTTGCCGAGGCCGGCGCGACCGTGATCGTCACGGCACGGACGCGCAACAGCGGCGGATCGGAATGGCCGGGCTCGCTCGACGAGACCATCGCCGCGATCGACGAGGCCGGCGGCCGCGGCATCGGCCTTTTGTGCGATCACTCCGACGACGGCTCGGTGCAGGAAGTCTTCGACCTGATCCGGCGCGACCACGGCCGCCTCGACATCCTCGTCAACAACGTGTTCGCGGCGCCGAACGTGATGCCGGTGAATGTCCCATTCTGGCAGATCCCGACCTCGCTATGGGACACCATGCATCGCGTCGGCCTGCGCTCGCATTTCGTCGCCGGCCAGTTCGCCGTGCCGCTGATGCTGCCGCAGCAGCGCGGCCTGATCGTCAATACGTCCTCGGGCGGCGGCGTCCGCTACACGTTCAACGTTCCGTTCGGCGTGCAGAAATCGGGCGTCGACCGGATGGCACGCGACATGGCGCATGAGCTGAAGCCGTTCGGCATCGCTGCGGTCTCGATCTGGCCCGGCTACATCAAGAGCGAGAAGCTTGCGGCGCAGCCCGACCGCGTGCCGCCGGCGCTCGCCAAACTGATTGCCGAACGCGGCGAGACGCCGGTGTTCGCCGGGCGGGCGGTCGCCGCGCTCGCCGCCGATCCCGGCGTGATGGCCAAAAGCGGCCAGATCCTGCTCGCCTCGGAGTTGGCGGCCGAATACGGCTTCACCGATGTCGACGGAAGGGTGCCGCCGCCGCCAAGCCGCGATCCCGCGCCGCTGTCCCTGTTCAAGCCAAACGTCGCGACCTGAGGGGGAGAAACCCATGCGGACCGCAATCGCAGCCCTGGCACCGTTCGCGGAGCGCGACTGGCAGCCGCTGTCACTGGCCGTCGTCACCGGCTTCGCCTGCGCGGTCGGGATCGCCAAGACCCTTGCGCTGGCGATGAGCGCGACAACAGCATTCCCGGCGTCGCTGTGCGCCGAGATGTCTTCGTCGGGCACGTCGCTCAACAAGGTCGAGGTGATTTCCTCGCACGCGCTGCCGAATGTACCGGACAAGCGCGTCACGGTGGTGCGCGTCAGTTACGGGCCAGGCGGCTTCACGCCGCCGCACCGCCACGGCGGCTCGGTGACCGCCTACATCACCAAAGGGCAGGTCCGCTCACAGCTGAGCGGCGGCCCGCTGGAGACGTTCGAGGTAGGGCAATCGTTCTTTGAACCGCCCGGCGCGACGCATCTCGTCTCCGCCAACGCAAGCAACACCGAACCGGCCGAACTCATAGCCGTCTTTGTCGCTGATGAGGGAGCTGAATTGACCAGCCTTCTCGAGCCATAGTTCGACGGACCGGCCGGCTTCTGCTGGCCAAGGGGGCCAAAGAACTCGGTCTCGCAGTCGCCCTGCGGATCTGACGTCGAGACTGTGGACGACAATCCGGACCCGAGCTCCGTGCGGTGACGAGAGTTGCACCGCCTTCCGCCGGACAGCTGTGTCGGCCGCCATGTTCTTTGCTCCAAAGCGGAGGAGCCATCGTATCGAGCCACCTCGGAGTTCGGTTACCGATCAAACGGGCGCCTTGAAATCGTAGGAGATGCGCCCGGCCGGCAGATAGAACAGCGCAATGACCGCGCCGCCCCTGACCTCGGGATAGTGCCTGCTGCCGGGGTCCGGCGCCGTCCAGCCCGGTCCTTGCCATCCCTGCAACCCCTTCAACTCCGCGCCCTCGTTCAGGGGTACCACGAGGTTGAGTTCGCCATAGGGATGACCGTGATACTGGCCGCGCAGCACTTCGTGATCGTCCTCGTCCTTGAAGCGGCGAGGATCGGCGCTATTCATGTAGACGGCGGTGATGCTGAACTGGAAGGTTTCAGCCGTCGGCTCCAGGATGCGGCTGCGCCGGTAATTCGGGCCGTCCACCTCCTGGTTTGCCGCCCATCCCTCCTCGACCCCGGCCTTGATCAAGCGGGCGAGATCGCGATAAAGGGCGCTGTCTTCCCCATAAGTTGCGTTGAGCCAACGCTCCATCTCGGCGCCGGGGGTCATGTCCTTGATCTCCCGGAGGAACGGAATGCTACGCTGGATGAGTTCTTCCCGGCTTCCCATGGTGGTCTCCTCTTCGACGAAGTCTTACACTTCAAATCCCTGAAACGTGGCGAACGCATCAATGTCCGCCCGTGGCATTAATGTTTCCTGTCCCTCGACCATGGCCTTCCCGACGGAGACGCCGCACACCACCATCTGCTCTTCCGGTATCGACAGCAGGCGGCGCAAGATCCGGTGATATTTCGCAAACGTCTCCTGCGGACAGGGCTGAAGCCCGCCTCGCGCCGCCGCGAGCATCACGTTCTGCACTAACATTCCGAGGGACCGGATATCGCCGCATTGTTAATGCCCATCTCGACTTCGTTCTATGGCAAAGAGCGACTAGTGCGGCCAGGCGGAGCCAAGGATGATCGAGCAGAAGTTCTGACGGACATAGTTCATGTCCTTCAGCGCCAGGACATCGGCCTTCACGTTTCCGAACGTCGTCAGCGGCTTCTTGATGATGCCGTTGGCGAAGTGATCGATGATATTCTCCTTGAAGTTTGCCTCGCGCGGATGATGAACGCAGACATGATCACGCTGTTCATGCGTGAAGTCGTGATAGGCGATGCCGAGCACGTCCATTTCCACACCGGCGGTCACCAGCGCGATGGTCGGGCGCATATGCTCGGGGATTCCGGGCGTGGTGTGGAGCGCGATCGCGGTCCAGACGTCCTCGATGTCACGCTCGGGCACGCCGTAGCTTTTCATGAAGTTGCGGGCGGCATTGGCGCCGTCGACCTCGAAGCGCAGATCGGGGCTCGAATATTTCTCGGTGAGACCCATGTCGTGGAACATGGCGCCGAGGTAAAGCAGCTCCGGGTCGTATTTCAGCCCCCGGCGCTCGCCAGTGAGCGCGCCCCAAAGGAAGACACGGCGACTGTGGTTGTAGAGCAGGTCGTCTTCGCTATCGCGCACAAGCTGCGTGGCGGCGCGCGCGATGGCACTGTCAGGCACGCGGATGCCGGCGATGATCTCGGACATGGAGCAATCTCCTCGGTTGAGTCATGGGTTGGTTGCTAATCGGTATTAGGCAATAAAGCCCTGCTCCGGACAACGAACGGGATGCTGCGGATCAGGACAGCCGTACGTCGTTTCCTGACAAAAAGGCCCGCCGGCGCCTTCGCGCCAGCAGGAGAGGGCGTTTTCGTCTTAGCTCGCGATCTATTCCGTTTCCGCTCGTCGGAAGCTGGCGCGGTACTGGATAGGGGTCACGCCGAGACGAGTGCTGAAGACGATCCTCATCCGGTCCGCCGACCCGAAGCCGCAATCGAAGGCAACCGCCTTCAGCGGCCGGTCGCTTCCTTCCAGCATCATGCGCGCCGCATCGACCCTGGCGCGCTCGATGAAGTCGTGCGGCGTGGTCCCGGTCGCCTGCACGAAATGTCGGGCCAGATTCCGGGCGCTCATGCCGGCGACCGCGGCAAGCGACTCCAGGGTGTGGCGATCCCCAATATTGGCCATGACATGGTCTTGGATGCGCGCGATCGGCGACTCGGGATCGGCAGGTGCTGTGAGATAAGGACTGAACTGCGACTGTCCGCCCTGGCGCTGGGCAACCACGACCAGCCGCTTGGCGACTTTGAGCGCCGTTTCGGCACCGTGCCGCTGCCCGACGAGTGCGAGGCCCAGATCTATCCCCGCAGTCACACCGGCCGCGGTGATCAGCCGTCCATCGCGCACATAGATCAGATCAGGTTCGACTTTTGCCCTCGGAAACCTGGCCGCCAGCGCCTGTGCATCCTGCCAATGGGTTGTGACACGCCGATCGTCGAGGAGACCGGCATAGCCAAGGACGAACGCCCCGGTGCAGATCGACCCATAAACGCTCGAGCGCCACGGCAGCTCCTTGACCCACTGAAGCAGGCGCGGCTCGGGCTCCGCTTGCGGTGGCGTCGGAGTGCCGGCCACCAGAACGATGTCGAAGCCGCCCGCCGCTTCATCGAAGGTCAGGTCGGCGACCAAGCGTATGCCGTTCGACGCGCGCAGCGGATCGCGGTGAGCAGCAACCAATACGGTTTCGTAGCGATCCGCGCTGCCGAGAAACGTGTTCGCCTCGCTGAACACATCCATCGGCCCCGCCACGTCCAGGGCCTGGACCCCCTCACCGACGACGATCGCGACCGCTTGTACCGGCACCTGCTACTGCCTCTCCACTCTGGAGCCTTATTATGCAGGTAGTCCGGACGGTGCAAAAGGCCTGGCGTGAATCCGGGAGGCGACAGAACGAACATCCGTGCATTCGGGGCCCCCCGCGGGCTATGGACTTCTATTGGTCGATTTTGCTCTCCCAGCGGCCAACCAGGCGGCCCATGCAGGTCCAAAAAAAATCGTCACGACAACAGGCGAATTTGTCGCCATTATTGCGATCCCGGCGCCTTGTCTGGCGTCGTCAAGGGCTCGTCCTTGGAATCCACAACGAAGACCGCCAGCAAGCTGGCGGATTCCTTGTCACTCGCGTTCTCACTGACCCTGTGATGTGAACCGGGCATTTCGTAAAAGCTTTCGCCTGCGTGATAGACCTTCGCGGGTTCGTCGCCGACCTGGCTGCGGATGGCGCCGGACAGCACATAGGCGTAGATAAATGCTGACGCCGCGTGGTGATGAGCGAGCGATTTGGCTGCCGGAGGATAAGTCACCGTCACGGCAACCAGCCTCTTTCCTTCGACATTCGGCAGTGCGTGCGCGAAGGCGACTTTCACCTGCTCCCGGTCCTGCGCGATCGCCGGCGAAGCTCCCAGGGCGATCGCTGCTGCTATCAGCGGGACGGCGGCCGTTCGCATTGCTCGTCTCGCTGCCTTTGCCGCTATACCTCGAGGGTTGGACAAAGCACCAATCCGATAGGCAAAACCACTGATCGACATCATCGCACCTCCTCTTCTAACGAGCTCACGCAACTGTTTGAAACCAGGACGCAGACCCGAGCTGATGGTCATGGTGACGCTTCCGATGTGAGCCATCGCCGCCGCCGTTACCTTCGGCCTGATGTGCTGCTGCCGCTGAGCAGCACCGATAATAGAGCTGCCAGAGCGAATCCCGCAGCCACCCAGCCGAGCCGCTCCATCGCGCCATTGGCAATGACCACAGCGCCCGCCGCGGCACCCATCGCGCTGCCGAGGTAGATCGCCGATGAATTCATCGAGAGGCTGATCGGCGCCAGCGCCGGAGCCAACGTCACCAGCCGCGCTTGCTGCGCCGTTATCAGCCCCCAACTGGCGAACCCCCAAATCAGGATGGCCGGCAGCAGGACGGGCATTGCCCGCGCCGGCTCGAGGGCCGCGCTGAGCGAGAAGGCAAGATAGGCCAGCAGGGCAAGCCATCCACCAACGATCACGACACTGCGCGCGCCCCAACGGTCCGCCGCGCTGCCGCTGAGCTGGGTGCCGACCGCACTGGCCAGGCCAAAGCCCAGCAGCACCGGTGCCAGCGCTTGCGGGCCAAGGCCGCCGACGGCGGCTATGAACACACTGAGATAAGTGTAGACCGTAAAAGTGCCGGCCACGGTCAGCACGCTCGTCGCCAGCACGCCCAGGATATCGCGACGCTTAGCCAGCGCCAGGCGCTCACCCAGGCCGGCCGTGACGCCGGGCCGTTGGCGCGGCAGCCGGATGAGAATCCCTGACAGCGAGAACACCGCCAGCCCCGCCACACCGAAAAAGGTGGCGCGCCAGCCGAAGCCCTGCCCCACCAGTACACCCAGCGGCACTCCGGCGATGATGGCCAGAGTCAACCCGGTGGTGATGGTGGACAGGGCGCGGCCACGCCGCTCCGGACCGCCCAATGCGGCGGCATATCCGCTGGCCGCCGGCATGAAGCTTGCTGCGGACAGGGCCAACAGGAGCCGCGCGGCCAACAGCCCGGCATAGCCCGGCGCCAGCGCGGCGAGCAGGTTACCCAGGGCGAAGCCGCCCATGGCGACGACCAGCAGCCGACGCCGTTCCAGCCCGGCCGTTAACACGGCCATGACCGGCGCGCCGATGGCATAAGCGAGGGAGAAGGCGGTAACCAAATGACCGGCGGCTGGCAGACTGACGTTCAGATCTCGCGCCAGGGCCGGGAGCAGCCCGGCGATCATGAACCCCTCGGTGCCGATGGCAAAAGCGCCGAGGGTTAGCCAAATGAGAGAGGCCAGCGAGTCGGCGCCGGTAGCCTGCGCGCGATCGAGATTGGGCTCCTGGAGCACAGGATAGGTCCTAGTCATGATGGTGAGCCCTGTGCTGGGTATCCGAGAAGGGCGAAGCAGCGATCAGGTCGCAGGCGTTGGGACTCTTGAACCCCGGGATGAAACGTTCGCAGACGGCGGCGTTGACGGTGCCATACGTCGTCGCCGGCTTGTGCGCAAAACCGGCGAAATACTCCTGAATGAAGCCTTCTTTGAAATTTGTGCGCGGGTACTTGGCGACGATTTCCTCGCGCAGGTCCGCGGGAAACTGATCGAAGCCCACCCCGATGACATCGAGGAGCACACCGGAGTTGAGGAGCGCCACTTCGGGTCCCATATGCTTCGGGATGCCGGGGGTGGTATGCAGCGCAATTGCTTCCCAGACGGTCTGTACCTGATTTTCAGCAATGTTGTGGGTAGAAAGAAACTGCCGGGCGGCATTTGCGCCATCGACCTCGAAGCGCTCGTCTGGGCTCGAGAACTTCTTGATCAGGCCGAGATCGTGAAATGCGGCGGCAACGTAAAGGAGCTCGGAGTCGAAGCGCAGATTCCTCTGACGACCCTGCTCAGCAGCGAACAGGTAGACGCGGATCGAGTGATTGAACAGCAGATCGGTGGAATGTTCGCGCAGGATGTCTGTCGCCTCTTTCGCGAGCAAGGAATCGGGAATGACGAGAGCCTGGGCGAGATTTCGGGTTGTCATTGTTGCGTCCTTTCAAGAATTGCTGTGGGGCTTGGCTGCGCGTTGCACGCGAGCGCAACGACGAAATTATGCTGATCAACTCGCTCCGACGTCGAGCACGATCTTTCCTTTCGGCGGAGGCCGCACGCGTTCCAGCATCAAATGAGCCTCGCGCGCATCCGCGAGGGGCAAGACTGCCCCGACGTTTGTTCGCAGGTTTCCACCATCGATGAAGCGAGCGATCTTCGCCAGATACTGGCTCGTGACGTCGACCAAGAAGAAGGTGGCTTCAACACCGTAGCGCTTTGCAAGATCCTGATCCGGACGGGACACTGCCGAGATCAGCTTGCCGCCGCGACGAACGACCCGGAACGAGTGGCTTTGGGTTTCGCCGCCGACCAGATCAATCACAGCGTCCGCGTTCTGAACTTCTTCCTCGAAGCGCTGCGTCCGGTAGTCGATCACCGTGTTTGCGCCAAACTTACGCACAGCGGAAATATCGCCCGTCGATGCGGTTGCGATGGTTTGTAGACCCGCGTGACGGGCCAGTTGAACAGCATAGGATCCAACGTTGCCGGCCGCGCCGTGAATGACCACCGTTTGACCTGCTTTGAGTTGGGCGCGATCAAACAACGCCTGCCATGCCGTCACGGCGACGACAGGAACGGACGAGGCTTCAACGTGGGTTAACGAGGTCGGCTTGTTCGAGACCATGCCTGCGGACGCTAGAGCGTATTCGGCGTAGGCCCCGACAAACTGCGGATTCGTAACACCATAAACCTGATCTCCCACACGCAGTTCGCAAACCCCGGACCCCATCGCGACGATTTCACCGGACAGATCCGAGCCCAAAGTGAGGGGGACCGGTTGCGGCAAAGCGCTCTTGCCGGATCTGATCCAGCCATCCCAGGGGCCAACTCCAGCGGCCTCAACCTTGACCAGGACCTCGCCAGGACCTGGCTCGGGTCGCGGCACGCGCTCGAACTTCATAACGTCTGGCGATCCAAATTCGTGTACGCGCCAGGCCATCATTGTTGAATGAGTTCGCTCTTCGTTTGCCTGAGGAACCGTGCTGCTCGCAGTCATCACATTCTCCTTGCGCTCAGCTCGTTCGTCGGGTTGTGCCGACGACTTCAAGTTGCCTTCGCCGGCCAATCCCAGGGCGAGGCCTCGCTCGTCAATATATCGCAACCGGTCGTGTCCAGGACAACGAACGCGATCCCGCGGATCAGGACAGCCGTACGTCGTTTCCTGACAAGACCCGTCGGAGTCTTCGCGGCAGTAGAAGCGGTTTCGCTGTCAGATGATTCTCGATCTATTCCGATTCCACCCTGCCGGAGCTGCTGCGATGTTACGTGAAAGCGGGTGCTCATCCTCACGATCCGAAGGTGCGATCGGAAGCTGCGGGATGAGGAGATTTCAATGCCGTTGGCGGTCTGCGCTGCGAAAGCATCAAGGGCGCTAAGCATCTTCGGGAGGTGGTCAACCATCAAGGCGCAGGACGACAGATTGCCGAAGCGTCGTGTGGCCGGATGTAGAGCGGGCCGGAAAGCAACCGAATAACCGCGGAGGACGATGCTTAGGGCGCGTCATCGCACTTTGGGTTTCCGAATATCGAGTACGCCCTGTTCGGGAAGCACTCACGAGTCTTCCCATCGCAGCTTCGGCCTACTGGTCAATCGCCGTCATCCCGCGCGGAAACGGCAGCGCGCGGCGTGGCGCCGCGGTCCAGCATCTCACGCAATGACATAGAGCGTGGTTTGGTGCCCAGGTCGATCGGGATGCCGAACGCTGACTGTTCCAGCCGCCAAAATGAAGGCCGGCTGGGACCATGGTCGCAGCACCGATTGGTCCGATGGGTGTATTGTGCATCCAGAGAACACTCGGCGGTGGGATGGCGGGGGGCCTCGCCACCGGACTAGGAGCCGCGACAGTACACCTCGGATACAGTGCGTTCATAGTGCTGGGGCCGGGCGCGCTGACCCAGCCCTGGATAGCTGCGAATGTCTTTCTGCTCCGCGCCATCTCCGGCATCAGTCTTATCTGGTTCGCGATCAGGATCTGGCGGAATGACGTTAGACTTCCGACGACGGCCGAGGGGGGTCGATCTCGTTTTGCGGATACCTATCTGAGCGCTCTGGTTCTGGGCATGGCCAATCCTCTCACGATTGTGTTGTTCTTCGCGGTCCTGCATGCTTCGGCCGGTATCGCCGCAGTGCCATCCGTTATGGTTGGTGTGTTTCTTGGATCAGTCATGTGGTGGACCGTCCTGACCACCGTCGTCGTCGCGGCACGCTCGCGACTAAGCAAGAGGCGTCTCGAACTGAGCAACAAAGTGGCCAGTCTCATCCTCGTAGGGCTGGGCCTCGCCGCGCTTTCCAAAAGCGCGATCGGCGCACTGGGCTACTTAACTTAGAGCGAGCGATCTATCATCTTCACATCAAGATTATTGGCCGCGAGTCTGGCTCCAGCGCGGTGGCGTCAGACGCCTTTCTCCTCATAGGGCAGTTCGTGAGGCTTGGGCGAGAGCCGCTTTACGCCCGCCGGTACGAGGAGCAACAAAGAAGAAAACGTGACGCCAACCGCTGGCGGTATTTCAGGGAGATTGCGCAGGGAAAGAGTTCGCGCCGGTCGCTCTGCTTGATTTTGCCACCCTGGCGCTCGATTGCCTTGAACAGTGCGTCGAGAAGCGATGGTCGTTCCGTGAGCTGGCGTTAGCGCTCGGCGGCTTCCCGTTCCTGTCGTTGGCTGGCGTGAACTCGCTGCCGTACGGGATTTCCTGAGCATACTCCGTTCAATGGATGTTGATCGATCGATTGAGATCGATGGTCGCAGTATCCTTGACGGGAACCTGTGTGCACGTTCTCCGTTTTTTCGGGAGTTTGAGTAGGTCTCCACTTCAAGGCTTCAGCCGCCCGCACTGAGGTCTTATTCTTTATGACTCACATTCATGCTGACAGCGCGATAGCCGGGACGTGGAACTGTCGGTCCTACCGCGCGTTCGCGTTCATCAGAGGGAGGGAGGAACGGCAAAGGCGAAGAAGCAGACTGCCCGCGGACGCGAACAGGATCGCGCTCTTGTCGCTGGCGGCTAGGACTATGAAGTCCGCTATGAACCTTAGACAATCAGGTCAGCCGCCTCGGTAAAGAAGGTCGGCAGCAGCCGGAAGCGGATCGAGCGGCGCTAGGATCATCCAGATCGAAAAAGGCAGCCATTAGTTTGTCGAGGTGCGAATTCAGTCACCTCTTGGCCTCGGGATGACCGTCGACGTTCGCTCTTGCCGCGGACAGCGCTTCCTGACTGGTTTGGTAAGTCAATGTCCGGACTGTCAGCTCCCCGGCCAGGCGCGTGATCTCAACCAACGAGCCGCCGCCGGGGGTTGCTCGACCACCGCGAGTCGATGACCTCGATACTCAATCCCCTTATCCATCGCAGGTGAATCCGTATCGTTAGCTTGGCGATCATCTGGACCGCGTGCCGATCTCGACGGGACTGTCACCGACCAGTTCGAAGCTGGGTGAATGGCTTCGTCGCGGGAGGAAAGAAAAGGACGTACCCGCGTCTCGCCTCAAGTCCTCAGCGAGCCTGAGCCAATCCGCAGCCAGCTTTAGCCATGCCTGCTTATCTAGAGGACTGATCGCTTGGTCCGCTCGCCTGCGGCTGTCCTCCGCTTGTCGGCGGTAGCATTCGCGTCTGCCACTGCTGCCTAACCAGGTCAACTCCCCCATTGTCCCATACAATCGCGCCGCAGCCGCATCGGAGAATGTGTATTGTCTCGCCTTTGGTGCTATCCAGCACGGAATGTGCGAGACGGAGAAAGCCCGCACACTTGGGACAGCGGCGGCCACTCTCCTGCGTTTGGAGCGTTGGCAGCGGGCCTGCCTTATGCGCATTCATGGTGGTGCACCGGCGCGGATGAGAGATCGAATAACAAGTGCAAAAAGCGGACATTCGTTCCCAGCTGGAAGTTGCACCTCACTCCAAAGTCGGGCTTACACCTAAAGAGGTAGGGCGTTGCGCCCGAAAAAGGGATGAGCTAACCGTGCTCGACGATGTGGTCGATCGCGCCTTCCATTTGGCCGTCACTACCTCGAACTCGGAGGGCATCGGGTCGTTGGCTTCAACCAGCAGCCGACCGTCCATATCGAGTCCTTTGGCGATCTTCATAATCTCGCGCGCTTGGTGTTTCGCGTTCGCGCGCCGCTGTCACCGGGCTTCCCTCTATCGTTCGCCCGGCCACCAGGCCGAGGGCGGCTTCCTGGGTTCCTATCCCGCCAACCGGTGGCTGCTGAAGACGGGTCTGAAGGAAAAGATGTAGTGCCCGGAACAAAGCGCTGCAGGCAACGAGGTCACGCCCGATGGCAGTCGGACCGCACTTGAGGAACGGCAACGCGCCTCGTCGGTTTGTTCCCGACCAGCCTGGGAGACTGCGACGTGAGCACGAAAGACACCTTCGTCGGGACGACCAAGCGGATCGTCGCCGAAATCGTAGGAGACGGCAGACTTGCCGAGGAAGGCGCGCGCCAAGTCCGCTCGGCAAGCGGCCCCGCCACCAAGGTCGGTCCGCCGCAGGGGCCGTCGACGCTGCCGCCGAGCACCACATCCCGATCGGAGTCGCCACACATGGACGAAACTCAGTTCGCTTCCCTGCTCGGGCGTGCCGCATTGAAGGTGGACGGCACGCTCGGACTCGACGAGATACCGAAAATCTGAACCAGGACGATTAGGATTGCGGACATGAAGGATCGCTTCGAAGACAAGGTCGTCATCGTCACCGGAGCAGCATCAGGCATCGGCGAAGCGACCGCACGTCGTTTCTCGGCCGAAGGCGCGAATGTCGTGCTCGTCGACCGCCAACGCGAGGCCCTCGAAAAGGTCGCTGCAGAGCTCCCGCCCGAGCACACGCTCTCCCATGTCGCGGACGTGTCGGACTCGCGGGCCGTCGACGGCATGGTAGCATCAGCCGTGAAGCGCTTCGGCCGACTCGACGTGCTTGTGAACAATGCGGGCGTCCATGAAGGCGGCGATCCGTCCAAGATCACGGACGAGGAGTGGCGGAAGGTCATGGCGACCGATTCCGATGGCGTGTTCTTCGGCTGCCGGGCCGCCATTCCCCATCTCGAGAAGACTAAGGGCTCGATCGTGAACACCGCCTCCGTCTCCGGAACTGGCGGCGATTGGTCGATGAGTCCCTATAACGCCGCGAAGGGCGCCGTCGTCAATCTCACGCGCGCACTGGCGATGGATCTTGGAAAGAAAGGCGTACGCGTAAATTCGGTCTGCCCCAGTCTGACGCGCACCGGCATGACCGCCGACATGATGGAAGACAAGAAGCTGCTGTCGAAGTTCGCCGAGAGGATTCCGCTGGGGCGCGTCTGCGAACCACGGGAAGTCGCGGCGGTCATCGCCTTTCTCGCGAGCGACGACGCCAGCTTCATGACCGGCGCGAACGTCGCCGTGGACGGCGGCGTCTCCGCGTCGAACGGACAGCCGCCGCAGCAGTAGCAAGCGCCGTAACGCGAAGGGCGCTGCCCGGATCCAGTTTCATCTCGAGCTGGAAGCTATTGCACAGCAGCGTGATCTCGATCCGGTCCGTCTTCAGACCTTTCCGATGTTGCGGGCCGCCGTCTCGACGGCCTCCGGGGCAGCTTCTGCTGTCGCCCGTGGGCCGCACGGATGTGGCCGGCGCTCGCCCAGCCCGATCACTTCTCCGGACGTCTTACTTCGAGCCAGCGTACCTACGCATCCGAGGTGAAGTGGACAACTCACTCAGATTTTGCGGATATTCCAGCGCTCCGTGGCCAAGGTGATCGTCGGCGCGGTAGGGCCGAACGCCGCGCAATTGTTGCAGGCAACGAACTTCGTCTCGAGGTCACTGCTGATCCAAAGATTCGATGAGGCGCAGAAAGGGCATGGTTGCAACGTCCCGGAACTGACGAAACCGGGGGTTCGATCGGAAACAGGCTTTTCTCCGGGTTTTCCTGCCATCACTAGGCTGGTTCTAGTTCGCAGCCACGGCGCCGTCGGCGCTGGCTATGCTTGGCTGATCATCGGGCCGGCATCGGAAGCCGCAATACAATCTCTAACGGCTTCCCAGGTTTGATGATTAATCTGGTACACTATTCCATCGTATTAGCGGCTTCGCTGCAGGCCGGTCATTTGCTCGCTTCGCACGCTGTATCCACTAGTTCGAGGAACGCTTGAAAGCCGGGTCAACCAGAGCTCTCCCAAACGCGAGAACCATCGCCGCCGCTTCATGCTCTCCGCGATCGTCCAGGACGTGATAGAGCAATTCCATTCTATCTCGGAAGGCGGCCAAAAGCGATGGATCCCGCTCGCACAGAACTCCTGCAATACAGAGAGCGAGGGCTTCGGTCCCCATCTTAACCTGAGCCAAGGAGGCGGAAGTCATCGCGTCCTCCCGGCTTGATTTGCGGTTCTGCGCTTCGCTCCACTAACATCGCTCACGAGAGAAGTCCTTTCTCTCTTCATCGCAGCTGCCAAAGTAGAGCTTAACAATGCTCAACCTCGCAATTCTTCAGCGAGCCGTCGCTCTATGAAGTTGCGTTCGAGGTCCGTCAGCTGCGTGTTTAGGAGTTTGCGGTATCGCCTCACATTTGTCTCGCGCGTCCACCGCGAATGCTTCTGTGTGCGTGAGGCTTGCATTGACCGATACCGTCTCGTCGTCGCTTGCTGACCGATCGAACGCTGCGCCTGGTCGAGAGCAATGCAATCGAGCTTGCTGAAACGAGGCTGCCGCATCGCCAATCCCCCGCGTGGCGGCGGGTTATCTTCACCATCCAGCTGCTTCAGCGCCGCCAGAATATCGTCCAGCCGCAACCTGTGCGGAATGCCGGGGACTTCGCGCAAGGCCGGATAGGATTCGACAACGTACATATCGGACGCCCACGACGACAGGATCACTCGTTTCTCATCCGTCGAGAGTTTGGGATCGTTCAAGACATCGTGGGGTGAATTGTAGTGCGATACCGGGTGGAAGAAGGGCTCAACATTCTTGATGGTACGATTGACCTGGCTCATCCTTTGTCTCCTTTCTACTCCTTTCGTCGAGAGACGGGTTGATATGAGTCTGGGGACAAAGGCGGCAACAATGACATCGCCGCCTTCGAGGCTTAGGCCGCCTTCTGCGTGATTTGCGCGCTAGAAGCGCCACCACCGATCGCGATGCGCCGGGGTTTCATGGCCTCCGGAATTTCGCGGACAAGTTCGATCCGAAGCAGGCCCTTGTCGAGCGCCGCATTCTTCACCTGGACGTAGTCTGCAAGGTTGAACTGCCGCTTGAATGGGCGAGCTGAGATGCCCTGGTAGAGATATTCGTGCTGGTCCTTATCGCCCTTGCGGCCTTCCACCGTCAGCACGTTCTGCTCGGCGGTCACCGTGATCTCATCCGAACTGAAACCAGCCAGTGCCAGTGAGATCTGATACCGATCTTCGCCAAGTCGCTCGATGTTATAGGGCGGGTAGTTGTCCTCGGTCCGATGCTGGGTTTCGTCGAGGAGATCGAAAAGACGGTCGAAGCCGATGGTCGAGCGCCACAAGGGAGCAAAATCGTAAGTCCTCATAGCCAGGTCCTCGTAAGAGCAAGACGGTACGAAGAAGCGCAAGACATGTTGCAAGACACCTGTCTGGCGCCCTGTTCAGTCTGCCGGACCCAGAGCTGGCGACCGGCACCGCCGCAGGCGGCAAAAATCGAAATAGAAGAGTCGAAGTCGATTTCAAGAGCCTCCGCAAAACATTTTGTCAGGATCTTCTCTCGGTTAATTTTGGATTGCTCGCGAAGCTACGCCTTGCAGACAGACTTCAGCCTCGGTGAGGAGGCGCGTCAGCCGCCGATGGTCTTCGGTGGGCAGTTTTGGACCTTCAAGCCGCTCCGCAATGGGAAAGGGACCCGCCGTTCGCTTTCGATCACGAAGCTTCGAATGGGATCGTCCACAGTCCGGACAGGTCAACCAGGCGGAGACGGCCGCATTTCGCAGCCCGCATTGCGCCACCAACAGGATCGGTCAGCTGAAGTTCGGCGAGGCTTTTGCCCGATTCTGGGGAGTTTGCAGGACACCCCACGGCGTAACGCTCGGGGACACGAGCGTATCGATCCTCATCGTCGGCGTGAAGCGCTCCATTTCATCCAGGGTGTCGCGTCGAGATAACGGATCGGTGGCAGCGTCAGGGTGCCGCCGGGTTTCGTAGCTGCCTGTTGCGGTGAACTCTCCATTCCCCATGCGGCCAGCGAGGGTAGCGTTAGGACCGACGCCAGCAACGCTGTCATGAGATTTCGGAAGATGCGATTTGTGTGCTTCCCCGCACGAGCGGAGTCAATGGTGTGATCTCTGATCATCTCATCCTCCTATCGTTCGAAATCATGCGATGGTTGCGAAGCTCGAGGCCAGCATGAACCAGTTCAGAGCAGCCCGGCTTCGATCTGCATGCTCATTGTGGTCTCAGTTCCCCTTGTGTGTTGGTCGGCTCCTTGTGCAGCACTTGAGGGAGCACCCGGCCGTCAGGCGGCCGGGCGCAGTCTTGTCAGAAGTCCATCGGCGGCGCGGCCGAAGTGTGAGCGTCCGGCTTCTTGGGTTTGTCGGCGACCAGCGCTTCCGTGGTGATCAGCAGAGACGCGACCGAGGCGGCGTCCTGCAAGGCAGTACGAACGACTTTCGCAGGATCGATCACACCAGCCTTCACCAGGTCCTGGTATTCGCCGGTTGCAGCGTTGAAGCCCCAGTTGTAACTGCCATTCTCAAGGAGCTTACCAACTATCAGTGAGCCGTCTTCGCCAGCGTTCTGGACAATCTGCCGCGCAGGAACCGGGATAGCGCGGCGTACGATGTCGACGCCTGCCTTCTGATCGGCATTGGCAGTCTTGACCCCATCAAGCGCCTTAAGCGCGCGGAGTAGCGCGACGCCGCCGCCGGGAAGGATTCCCTCCTCCACTGCTGCGCGCGTGGCGTGGAGCGCATCGTCAACCCGATCCTTCTTCTCCTTGACCTCGACCTCGGTGGCGCCGCCGACGCGGATCACCGCAACGCCGCCGGCGAGTTTTGCGAGTCGCTCCTGCAATTTCTCGCGATCATAGTCCGACGTCGTTTCTTCGATCTGCGCCTTGACCTGGGCGACGCGGGCTTCGATGTCCTTCTTGGCACCAGCCCCGTTGACGATCGTGGTGTTCTCCTTGTCGATCACCACCTTCTTGGCGCGGCCGAGCATATTCAAGGTTACATTTTCGAGCTTGATGCCGAGGTCCTCCGCAATCGCCGTGCCGCCAGTGAGAATGGCGATGTCCTCGAGCATGGCCTTGCGCCGGTCCCCAAAGCCCGGCGCCTTCACGGCAGCGACCTTCAGTCCTCCGCGCAGCCGGTTGACGACAAGCGTTGCCAAGGCTTCGCCTTCGACGTCCTCTGCGACGATCAGGAGCGGCTTGCCCGTCTGCACCACCGCCTCCAGCAGCGGAAGCATAGTCTGCAGTCCGGACAGCTTCTTCTCGTGGATCAGAATGTAGGGATCCTCGAGCTCGACGCGCATCTTTTCGGCGTTGGTCACGAAGTATGGCGAGACATAGCCGCGGTCGAACTGCATGCCTTCGACGACCTCGAGCTCAGTGTTGAGGCTCTTGGCTTCCTCGACCGTGATGACGCCCTCGTTGCCGACTTTCTGCATGGCGTCAGCGAGGAAACGGCCGATTTCGGTGTCGCCGTTCGCGGAGATCGTCCCGACCTGCGCAATCTCGTCATTGGAAGTGACTTTCTTGGCGTGCGCTTTCAGGTCGCCGACGATCGCCTCAACCGCAAGATCGATGCCGCGCTTGAGATCCATCGGATTCATGCCGGCCGCGACCGACTTTGTGCCTTCCTTGACGATCGCCTGCGCCAGGACGGTCGCGGTGGTAGTGCCGTCGCCAGCGAGATCGTTGGTCTTGGACGCGACCTCGCGCACCATCTGGGCGCCCATATTCTCGAACTTGTCCTCCAGCTCGATTTCCTTGGCAACGGTGACGCCGTCCTTGGTGATGCGCGGCGCGCCGAATGATTTCTCGATCACCACGTTGCGTCCCTTGGGACCGAGCGTGACTTTCACCGCATTGGCCAGTGTGTCCACTCCCCGCAGCATGCGCTCGCGGGCCTCGGTCGAAAATTTTACGTCCTTGGCAGCCATGTTCTAAATCTCCTTTCTGTTCGATGACTGTCAGCTTCCCGGCGGCGTCAGGCCGCCTTCTTCAACTTGCCTGTGTGCTCGACGATGCCGAGCAAATCGCTCTCCTTCATGATCAGCAGATCCTGGCCGTCAATTTTCACCTCGGTCCCCGACCATTTGCCGAACAGAACCCGATCCCCAGCCCTCACATCGAGCGGGACCAGTTGGCCTTGCTCATTCCGCGCGCCAGGGCCGGCGGCAATAATCTCGCCTTCTTGCGGCTTCTCTTTTGCGGTGTCGGGAATGATGATGCCGCCGGCGGTCTTCTCCTCGGCATCGATGCGACGCACGAGCACACGGTCGTGCAACGGACGGAAATGCATGAACATCCTCCTTAATAGTCTAGCGATGTCATTTGACCGGTGCCGATAACGAGCTCCCGGCGAAAGTTCCACCTAGGGAAGAGGGACTTGGTTTCAAGACCCGGAACAAAAAATTTTGGCACTCTCATCCAATGACTGCCGGACGGACTTGAGGGCGGGCCCTAGCCACCCAGTTAAGCGGACGCGCATCCATATAATTCATTGTAATATAATGAGAAAATAATATCGCGGTCGCTACTGCGATCACATCGCCGGGCGGCGGCAACGTCGGGATTGGCTTCGCCGTGCCCCATCAACATGCCAAAGAAAGCCATGATCAGCTGATTGCGACGGGCCGCGTTGAGCGGGCCCAACAGGCATGGCGCCAAAGATGCCCCAGCCGCCGGTCACCTCGAAGGACGAGAATCAAGGAGATCAGCTCAGGCTCTTCAGCCGAGCGTGCGGGCCTCGCCCAAAGGCGACATCATCGTGAAGGCCAACGACCTCCTGATCCGGAGCGCGACGCAGGTGCGGAATCTGATTGGGCCTACGCCGGTTGACCAACAGGTGCATCTGCTCTCGTTGAGCAAGCCTACGGACGCGAAAGCGTGACGGTTGAGGTGCTTCCGCTAGTGGAGAAAAAGTCTAGGTTAGAACACCCAAAATCTGCATCGGCTGCTCATGCAGCCGGTGCAGATTTCATCAGTTTAGCTTTGCTTCGTCTCAAGCACGCACCTGGTGCAGATTTCATCGGTTTAGCTTTACTTCGTCTCAAGCACCGCGGCTTCCGCTTGCGCTTGCATGACGGCGTGCCTTAACAGCTCCCCACCATGCGCGCTTTTGGCGGCCTGCCGCCGAGAGATCCGATGCCGATGTATGCGGCGCATTTCGATCTGACTTCAACGACGAGCAGGTCGCGTAGGCGGTAAGGGCTGTCTGTCCTCCAACGGTGATGCCCACGAGCTTTTTCCGTCTCTAGCCAATGAGCGCTGCGCAGCAATGAACGGCAGTGGTTGCCACGATCAGGATGTTAGCGAGCATGATGCCCAAGATCGCTTCCGTGAACATGATGGTGACCTCCCACGACAATGTCGATAGAGCCACGCCTTTTTTTGCCGCTGGAATCCACTGTTTCAGAGGAGGCTGTTTTGGCCGAGACCGCCGCGACATGAGAAGAGCTCGCGACCCGGGCGCGCACTGCGTTCCTCACTCGCTGAAACGCACGTTGCTCGATCTGCCGGATTCGTTCGCGCGAAATACGAAACTGCCGCGCCAGTTCGTCCAGCGTCTTCGGCTCGTCCGCGAGCATCCGAGCTTCGAGGATTTCTCGTTCGCGCCCCGACAATAGCTCAAGTGCCTCCGAGAGAGCCGCCTCTCGTCGCCCGTAGTCATCCATGTCCATCAGCTGGCGTTCGGGATCAGGTGAAGGATCGACCAGCCGGTCTTGCCAGTCCTCCGTGGTCTCCTCATCGCTGATGGGAACGTTAAGTGAGATATCGCCGCGGAGCCGCCGATCCATCTCGACCACCTCCGGGGGAGTAACCTTCAGTTGCGCCGCGACGTAGCTTATCTGATCGACGCCCAAATCCGTTTCCTGAAAGGCGGATAGTCTGCTCCTGAGCGTGCGAAGATTGAAGAATAGTTTCTTTTGGGCAGCTGTGGTCCCCATCTTCACGAGCGACCACGACCTCAAAACGTATTCCTGGACCGATGCCTTGATCCACCACATCGCATAGGTGGCCAGCCGAAAGCCCCTCTCCGGCTCAAAGCGCTTAACGGCCTGCATCAAACCAAGATTGGCTTCCGAAATGAGGTCGGCGATTGGCAGGCCGTATCGGCGATACCCCATCGCAACCTTGGCTGCCAGCCGAAGATGACTCGTGACAAGACGGTATGCAGCCTCGCGGTCGCCGTGCTCACGCCAACGCCTTGCGTAGCTGACCTCTTCGGATGCGGTGAGAAGTGGGAATTTCCGAACCTCGACAAGATAGCGGGAAAGCCCTCCCTCGGAGAGGGATGGCAGTGCCGTGATGGTCGCCATGGCGGTCGCTCCTTCCTTCACTCACGTGCGCGAAAGCTTACCGAGAGATGGTCGCCGCCCTGGCAACCTTGCTAGCGAGAGACCTCAGCCTGCTCCGCAATTGCGGAACCTGCTTCAGGTAGACTCTCGCAAAGCATCGCGCGGAAAAGCGGAGACGACTCGACCGCTGGTCGAGTGAATTCATGAGATGATCGAACCTCCGGCTGAATCGCCGGACAAAGGCGGAAATACGTCCCATAGCCAAATCCTTCAAGAGCAAGTTGGGTTGGTACGAGAGAATGCCTTCCTGCATCGATGGACCCCTTCAGGCGTCCGATGGCAAAAAGGCGATCACAGAACTCCAGTTCAGCAAAATTGTTCCGACCGTGTGTCCACCGAAATCAGTATCGAAGCAGGCCGAACGAGGGGTCCATCGCGGCTAAGGCTTGTCGGCACTCTGGATCGCGAATGAACGCACGTCTGCCTTTCGATCGAATGCGTGCTGCAGGGCGGGCGTCCACCAAGTCATCGACGGGATTGAGCTCGGCGCTTCCGCAACGCGGGCAGCGCCCTGTCTCGGGGATTTCGAGTAGCGCACCGCATGCCGGCCTCTCAAGTAAGGCAGCTCGCGCTGGACCTCCGGTGATCCATCATCTGCCGGCTGCAGGCGGTCGCGCCGTCCGCGATTCAGTGCGCGGCAAGAAGATGGGTTTGCGTGCGACGACAGGAAAACCTCTTGAAAAACAGCAGCCCACTTCTAATTCGAAGGGTGCAGGCGCGGCACGCCGCCCTGCGCCGGGCGCCTTTAAGGGTCCGGCTCCCCGGAGCGCCGGACACGGTGTCCGTGCGCTCGTAACCATGTTGCTCGAAAGGAGGATGTGGCTATGACCATCTTTGATCTTGCTACCCCGTGGCGGTCGACAGTCGGGTTCGATCGCCTGGCTGACCTCATCGAGGATTCGGTCCGATGGACGAACGGCGGCAACTACCCACCTCACGACGTCGAGCGGGCCGGTGAGGACCACTATCAGATCTCGCTGGCATTGGCTGGCTTCACGCCCGACGAGGTCACCATCACTGCAGAGCAGAACGTGTTGACGGTCGAAGGCCGAAAAGCGGATAGGGGCGCGCATCAGTACCTGTATCGGGGCATCTCTGCACGTCCCTTCCGGCGGGTCTTTAACATCGCGGACTACGTGCAGGTGAAGGGCGCCTCGTTTAAGAATGGTATGCTCAAGATTGATCTTGTGCGTGAGGTTCCGGAGGCGATGAAACCACGCCAGATCCCCATCAACGTCGGCAACGACAACCGGCAGCTTGAGCACAAGCAAGCGGCCTGAGCGTCTGCTGTCACGGGTGGGGTTCGACCCGCGGCGGTTAGCGCCGCGACGCGGGCGATTGTCGAATACAAGGAGGAAAATCATGGCCATGACTGATCTCATTCCCTGGGGCCGCGGTCGGAACGTTCCGGCGCAACGCGGCGGAGACGTGAACCCATTTCTGGCCCTGCATCGTGAGATGAATCGTCTGTTCGACGACGTCTTTCGGGGCTTCGATCACGCGCCCTTTGGCGAATTCCTTGAGCGGTCGATGGGCTGGCCAAACATCGAGGTCAGCGAAACCGACAAGGACATAAAGGTTGCGGCGGATTTGCCGGGCCTCGAGGAGAAAGACGTTGAGGTCGAGCTTGCTAACGGCCTACTGTCTATCAAAGGCGAGAAGAAGACCGAAACGGAAGACAAGGATCGACGATTCAGCGAACGCTACTACGGTCGCTTCGAACGGCGCATACCGATCGACAATGTGGACCAGGACAAGGTGTCCGCCGCGTTCAAGAACGGGGTACTGACCGTAACGATGCCGAAGCTTCCAGAGGCTCAGTCGAAAGTGAAACGCATCGCTATCAACGGGAAATAAGAACAGGGCGGGAGCGCATTTCGCTCCCGCTCTCCACCCGGTCGAGCTCCGCTGCACCGGCAAAGCTGGATCGACGTTTCTTGTCCACGGTCAAACCATTCTCAGGGGACCTAAGACCCATATCGGGCGGCAAAGCTGAAGACCATCGACTCGTTCTCTTGATATCATTGGAGATACTGGAGCGTAGCTGTCGGATTCTGGCGAGAGTGTCCACCATCTTGAACCGGTCGAGCAGAGTGAGGCGAAGCCTGGACAGGCGAAGAGCCAGGTGATTGGCTAGGCTCGACCCTGACGAACGGATCGGCGCTCGATCGTGCTGCCCATTATCAGTAGATCTCAGGTTCGTCAGTCCTTGTCATCTCTTTGTCGGCCGAGGAAGGCGTCGGATGCACCAGGCGAGGACGCGCCTTCGTGCCTTTCTCCGCTTCTTCCACGCATGCATCAACAGCCTCTCGGAGCGAAGTGACGTAGTAGTCGGCGCCGACCTCCGCCTTCGTCCTGTCGTTTTGAAGCACCTCCTCGTCTGCCGGCCACAGTCCAACAAGGATGGGAACGAAGCTGTCTTTGGTCCGCTGACGGCGCAGTCGGTTGATGTCACGCTCGATGCAGCTGGGGTCATTCGCGGATGTGACGTGCTCGATGTCTGCACGGGACACGGCGTGCTCGCGCTGGCTGCTACGGAGCGCGGTGCGAAGGTATCATCTGTCGATTTTTCAGAGGCCATGGTCGCCGCCGCCCGCCGGAACGCTCCTTCGGTCGATTGTCGCCAGGGGGACGCGCAAGATTTGCCATATCCCAATGATAGGTTCGATGCCGTCATTTGCGGCTATGGCGTCCTCCATGTACCCGAGCCGGACCGCGCTTTGGCGGAAATGCGTCGAGTGCTTCGTCCCGGCGGCCGCGTGGCGATCAGCACCGGTTTGCGCGACCTTGATAAGATCGACCTTGATAAGATAACGGCTTTTGCGATCAATTCCGTCAGGGGATCGTCGCCGTCCTTGACGGAGAGCATGCGCAACGTTTGCTCGTAGGCCTTAGCAATAAGGTTGGCATCGTTCGGCGCCATGGCATCGATCTGCGAGCGGAGGTAGGTGGACATTTCTTCCTCTCAGCCCAGATCGAGATTGCCGGTCCAGATCGAGAACGGGCCTGGGCGCTGTGGACAGCGAGTCGGTGTCACGAAACTGCAATGCATCGTTGGTGAAAATGTCACCCCGTTTAACTTGGTCGGACCACCAGCGCGAGGTAGGGCGGGGTCAATCATTTGCGCGGCCGAGTGGCCCCGCTCGCGCTGGGGCGCTTTCCGCCTGCACCGTAAGCCGAATTTATTCCTTAACGAAGATATGAGACTTTATCTTCCACTGTCCGTCGGGTTGGCGTTCAAGTAGTCTCACGGTGCTGCCAGAAATTGGCGCCGCCTTTTCATTTACCACTAGCGTGGCCGTGAAATGGGAGGCGGTATAAGCGTAGGTCCCGATGGGCAACACATCGACCAGCTCAACTTTGTGATCTCTTACGCTTCTTCCCCGCCCAGCAAAGAAATTACGGATTGCCAAAGGGCCCGTGACAGGCTGCGCGCCAGGGGGCATCAATCTGGCGTCAGCGGTATACAATGGTAATAGGGCATCGAAGTCCGCGTTGTTGATGGCGGCATCCCATTTGGCAGCCGCCGAGGAAAGTTCGTCGGCAAGCGGGTCTGCCCCTGCATGACCAACGCAGGCACAGGTAAAGATCAGCAGCACGGCGTATGAAAGAAGAGAGTGGCGGCTCATCTTTGCCTCCTTTAGCTGAGATGCTTGGCGCATGAGCGAATTCGCAAACGCTACCGCTGAGGGAAGCTGGGCCGCTAGTTCAAAAAGTGGACCGGAGAGAATGTCGTCAGCTAGCTGAGACTGGATCTGCTACTGCAGGCGCCTCATTGGCATATTTGCTGCGTGGGAACCAACTGGGCATGCTGTTCACAAGATGCTTAGGACCGTCGATCTCGATTTTGCCAAGCTCACGCGCCCGTCGCAGCGGCAGCTCGCCTGTGAAAATCTGCACAAGCGTCAGCAGACTCGAGCAGACGCTGATATCGACCACGAAGCCGGGATCATCCCAGCAGAGATCGGCTTCTTCCTTGTTCACAACAAACCACCAGCGCTTCGGCCGAGCGTCCGCAATCTCGATGTACAGCACGAAGTTGCATGGAATGTGCTTTAGTTCGAACGAACGGCGCATATTCCACATCAGCCGGCCCGCGTGGAGTTCGTTCGGCGTGAGCTGGCTGCGCGCCCACCTGTGGCCCCAATAGCCCAATGCATCGATAATTGGCCAGGCTTCTTTGGCCGCTTGGGTTGGATGGTACTCCGAATGCCCATTATCGGCTGATCGGCGTAAGATTAGCCCGGCCTCTTCTAGCGTTTGCAGGCGCTTGGAGAGGAGGGTCGGCGATATCTGGGGGATGCCGCGGCGAAGCTGGTTGAAGTGGCGGGACCCGAGCAACAGCTCGCGGAGCACAAGCGGCGTCCACCGCTCCTTGAGAATTTCCGCAGCTTTGGCTACGGGGCAAAATGATCCATAGCCTTTCATGACCATAACTTTAGCGTCACGAGGGCCACCAAAGTAGTCCAGTTTCTGGACTATTCCCAGGGCGTGCCAATATCGAGGCTTTCTTGCGGTTCGTAAACGGCCTATACGAGCGGCAAACCATGGATGCAATGACCCTAGCAAGCCGGCCGTGGAAACATGGCCCATTGACCGTTTACGGCCCTATGAGCGCAATTCGCGCCGGCATTCGCCCGAGCGAATCGAGCAGATTGCGGCGTCGATCCGGCAATGGGGCTGGACGATGCCGATCCTCGCGGCCGAGGACGGCATGGTTCTCGCCGGCCACGGCCGCCTAGCCGCCGGCAAATTGCTCGGAATGACGGATGTCCCGGTCATCGTTGTGCGCGGTTGGACCGATCAGCAGAAGCGCGCTTACGTCATCGCCAACAATCGCCTGACCGATGCCAGTGATTGGGATGACAGAGGCTCGAATTGGCCGACCTCGTGGAGGGCGGTTTCGAGATCGCGCTGATCGGCATCACCGAGGACGAGCTTTCAAAGCTATCGGTGGAGGTCGGCGAGTTAGAGCAGATGCCCGAATTGCCGGACGGCGATCGGTCGCCATTCCGCGATATGACATTCATCCTGTATGGGGATCAATTCGGGACCGTCGAGCGCGCGATAGCCGGGGCGACCAAACCATGTGAGCCGAATAATCCCAATCGATCGCCGCAAGGCAATGCGCTCGCCGCGATCTGCGCCGAATTTCTAGTGCGCGTCAATCGAGTTTGCTTGGTGCGGCTTGCTTGATGTCCGCTATCCCCGACGCCGACCAAATACCGCAGCGCAGCGAAATGACGCGGTGGGCCAGAGTTGGAAGTCACGAAGAAACTCAAACATTATGGAAGAAACACCAACGTTATGAAGGTTGTAGGCCAAACTCGAATATCCGGCCGTAGCTGGTAACTGACGCTCGCGTGCCGGATCGGCGCAGAGCACACCAAAACGCGACTTGGTTCGCAGTCAGAACAGGGCGATCTCAAGCGCCTTGATCACGCCAGTTGCACGAAAGCAGTTGCCACCAATGAAAACGCTTTCGGCACTCGAGGGTACGTTCGAGCGCACCCAATTGTAGAGCTCCCCTGGCTGAATAGCTTGCTGGTCCGATGGCAAACCTGCAACTCCGCTGTAAACGACTTCGACCCCCTGGCTCTCGAAGTAGCGGACGCCTGCTGATCCATTTCGGCCGAGAACCAAGACGGGCTGATTAGTGCAACCCGCGTCACGGTGAGTGCAGCTAGTGCGGTGATCGCCGCCGCGCACGGGATAATGACTGGGATACCTCGCGTGCGAGCTTACAAACGAGATTTGAGCACTGCGTCATCGCCTGCGCCCCGGACATAACTGCTGCTGGTGAAGCCAAAAACAATTGCATTCAATGGGGCCATTGCAAGCATCTCCGCGGCGTCATCCACCGCAGGCGGGTCCGCAAAAGCGCGTACCGGGTTATCGGCAATGGTCGGATCCATCGTTCTGCCCGGCTTGTAGCCACCAAAAGGCACACGCGCGGCGTGGATCGAAATTCCATCAGGAGCGAGTGCGCTAAATTCCGTTTCCGGAACGATGTCTGCATGGGGTGTGAGAACGCCAATGCGTTTGTCCCCAACCGTCCGGCTGCCACATGGTCGTCTCCTTCTATTGAAGGTCGACCGCTTAAGTTACGCTCGACTGCGCCTTGCGGAAAGGAGGCAGCCCGGGATGGGTCATTCTTGACGGGTCGCACCAGCGGCAAGCCCGGCAATATCGGCCTTGCGCCAAAAGCGGAAGTGAATTCAGAGCATTGGCGCCTCGGTGGTGGGCCGTTTTGGGTTGATGTACCGCCCCGACAGCCGAACCGGAGCCTCGGATCATGCGCTTCCGAAACTCGGTGACTAACCATGGGACAGGCTAAACAAATCCGCCTTGCGCCGATCGCAAAGAAGGACGCCGACGCGCTGATCACACGGCTGCATTACAGCCACAAGACCATCAACAATGCGTTCCTTGCGGTGGGCGTCTTTATCGGCGGGCGGCCTGAAGGCGCGATGACGTTTGGCCCGTCGATGGATAAGTCGAACATCCTCGGGCTGGTGCGCGATACCGCATGGAACGGTTTTCTCGAATTGAACCGGCTGGCGTTCTCAGCAGCGCTACCGCGCAATTCCGAAAGCCGCGCACTCTCGATCGCGCTGCGGATGATCAAAAAGCATTATCCGCACATCGAATGGGTGATCTCGTTCGCCGATGGATGTCAGTGCGGCGGCGCGACGATCTATCGCGCGTCCGGCGTCACGCTTACGGGGCTCAAGTTGAACAAAAGCCTGCTGCGATTGCCCGATGGCTCGGTGACGCACAAGATGACGCAAGTCACCGGCAAGAACCGCGTTGCGCATTTCGCCAAGACTGGCGGATCATGGTCGGGCCAGGGCACGCCGCTCGACGGCTACCAGATGCGGTGTATCTATTTTCTCAATCTCGAAGCGCGTGCGCGGTTCGTGCCGCAAGAAATCCCGTATGCGGAAATCGATCGGCGCGGCGCGGGCATGCATCGCGGAATTGCGCGTGGCAAGCAGGCGATGGCCGACGACCAATCGGCACAGCGGCGCGGCAGCGGCGACCGCCACGCTCCAGTTTGAGAGTTTGACCGACGTGTCGGATTTTCGGAAGACGAGACCGCGGTCCGAGCCTTCCTGATCGTGACCACTTACGCTTGTAGCGTCTGCGGGTAGCGGAGGACGACTTTTATACCAGCGGGCAAGTTCTTTATGGGATTCCTATATCCGAAGCCCCCGATAACTCTGGTTTCCCTATGCCTCTGCAGCCATCCTTCAGACGCAGTCGCATTCAATCGATGGTGTGTATGTTGTCAACCAGAAGCGACGACACGGAAAGGTTGGATCGGGTAGCCGGTAAGCTTCGCGTGACGCCGGTCTCACGGCGAATCTGATGTCCAGGATTGTTGCAGGTGCCTGCACGCGCGTCTCAAGCCTGACGAGAGCAGGCAGGACCGAGGTTTTCGATCGCCTGATCCTTGCGGAGGCTTGGACGGAGGCGACGCTCTCGCTGATCGAGTTGGAGCTGCCGATGTGGCAGCGTCGCCGACTGGTTTACGATGACGGTGAGCGGCTCTGTTCGCTGTCCCGCCATCCCGATGTTCCGATTGAGTTCGACGAGCCGACCGAAGGACGGCATGAAACCATTGCAGTTGCGATTCTGTTGTCTTTAGTAGAGGCAAAGTGGCTTCTCGCGTCGAGTGAGCCGATTAGCACACCATCCGTGCCGGAGGCACGGCCTGTAACAGCAGACCCATTTTGCTGCGATAACTTCAGGTAAATTTTCATGCATCGGTTCGACGCCTCCTGCATGCATCGCAACAGAGGTACTTGAAAGAACATGCCAGCGAATGATGTCGATCAAGCTGCAGGCCCGATTCAAGCCTCGCAAACTGTCGATAGTCGGCAACATGCCGGCTTCTGGGGCTTAACCCTTGGCGCCATCGGCGTCGTCTATGGCGACATCGGAACGAGTCCGCTCTATGCGGTGCATGAATCGGTGCTGGCGGCGGTCGGCCCCGGAAAGCCGGCGAGCCACGAAGCCGTGCTGGGAATCCTTTCGTTGATTTTCTGGGCCCTGCTGCTGGTTGTCACTCTAAAGTACGTCGTCATTCTTCTGCGCGCCGACAACCATGGTGAGGGCGGGACGCTCGCCTTGATGGCGCTCGCCAACAAGGCCATGGGCGAGCGAGCACCGATCATCGTACTGTTAGGCATCATCAGTGGCGGCCTGTTCTATGGCGATGCGATCATCACCCCCTCGCTCTCTGTGCTATCGGCTATCGAGGGCATCAAGATCATCACGCCGGCGTTTGAACCTTACGTGGTCCCGGTAACGGCCGCGATTCTGCTCGGCCTGTTTTCGGTGCAGTCCCGTGGAACCGCGCGGGTTGCCGCGTTCTTCGGCCCGATCACGCTGGTGTGGTTCATCGCACTCGCGCTCGCGGGCGTGTGGCACATCGCGCAGAATCCGTCGGTGTTGCTCGCGTTCAATCCCCTTCACGGCGTGCGCTTCCTTCTCGAGCACGGCATGGTCGGGCTGCTGACCTTGGGTGCGGTATTCCTGGTCGTAACGGGCTCAGAGGCGCTCTATGCCGACCTGGGCCATTTCGGTCGCGGGCCGATCCGGACTGCATGGCTGTTCGTCGCCTTGCCGGCACTGACGATCAATTATTTCGGCCAGGGCGCTCTGATTCTGGCTGATCCGGCCGCGATCGAGAATCCGTTCTTTCGGCTCTACCCGCAATGGGCGTTGATACCGATGGTAGTGCTCGCCACCGGTGCGACCGTCATCGCCAGCCAGGCCGTCATTACGGGCGCCTATTCCGTGACCCAACAGGCCATCCAGCTGGGCCTACTGCCGCGCCTGGAGATCATGCACACCTCCGAGGCCCTCGTCGGACAGATCTACATGCCGCGCGTAAACGGATTCCTGCTGGTTGGTGTTCTGGTGCTCGTCTTCGTGTTTCGCTCGTCGAACGCCCTGGCCTCCGCTTATGGCATCGCCGTCACCGGCACCATGGTCGTGACGGCGATGCTCGCCTTTGTCGTGATTTGGAAGGTATGGAATTGGTCGTCCGTGGCGGCCGCGGCATTGGTCGCGCCCTTCCTGATGTTGGATCTCACCTTCCTTGGCGCCAACCTCCTGAAGGTACTGGAAGGCGGCTGGATGCCGCTGATGCTCGGGACCGCCATGGTGACAATCATGTATACTTGGCGTCGCGGTACGGCGGTTCTGGCGGCAAAGACCGCGAGGCTTCAAACACCGTTGGATACGCTGGTGAAGATGCTCGAGCGCTCGCCGCCGCCTCGCGCATCAGGTACAGCTGTCTTTCTCACCGGCGATCCGAAGCATGCACCGACTGCGCTTGTGCACAATCTCAAGCACAACAAGGTGCTACACGACCGGAATGTTGTGCTGACGGTCGAATATGCCCAGCGACCGCATGTTTCGCCGGAGGAGCGCGTTCGCCTTGAGCGTCTTGGGGACAGATTTCTGCAGCTCATGCTGCGGTTCGGGTTCATGGATGTACCGAATATCCCGCAGGCGCTTGCCATCGCCCGCAAGGCGGGATGGCAGTTCGAGATCATGTCGACGTCGTTCTATCTGTCACGGCGCTCGCTCAGGATCGCCGCCAGCTCGGAAATGCCGCACTGGCAAGATCGGCTATTCATTGCTCTCGCATCGGGAGCCAGTGACGCAACCAACTATTTTGGGATTCCGACCGAACGCGTTGTGGAGATTGGCGCGCAGGTGGCGATCTAGGCGCCGACTTCCCCTTCGCCCATCGCGTTCGTTAGAAAGCGCCAGCTATTATGTTGCCTGGTGGTCGCTAAACGGACATCCTTTTGAGGGAAACGATGAGCGCGGCGGTCAGCGGCGTGGCATGGCCGTCGGGCGCAATTGCGTAAATGAGCGCGCGCCGGGTATGGGCGCGCGAATCATATTCAAGGCCGCGGGCGGCTGCCAGTACGGCATAGCGCTTCTCGATCCGATATTGACCGCGTCCGATAAACAGAGACGCGGTGAAATGGTCAGCGCTCCGGATGGCTGCAATGGCACGGGACTCGATCGCGTCAAACGTCATGCGGGCATCCCCAGCGGCAAATGTCATGATCAGTGCTCGCTCGGCAGAAGGATGACATTGCCCCAGATGGCGATGTCGTCGAGCGGGAAATCGGTGAAATCGATGTCCTCGGAATGCAGGACCGCATCGGTGGCGTTGCCGTCATCGCAAACGAGGCGCGCGCTGCGGTTATCCATGACCTGCAATCGCCAAACCTGAAATTCCTCGGCCCCAATCTTCGGTTCGAGTTGCAGACAAGCGATCTTATCGAGCAGCCAATACGCGCCGTCCTTCTCGGCGAGATACGGCACGCCGTCGGTGTAGAGCATGTGCCGATTGAGGCCGTCCCGATACCATTCGGCCGTGCCGGTGGCGAGGTCCCCCGGGGTCAGCTTCGTCATTTCACATACGTTTTTTCTTTTTTCGCTTCCCTCATCGGCCGGCCCGGAAAGGGGGCCAAAACCCGGGGAAGTGGCCCAGAACTAGGCCACTGGTCGGTGGTTGGAAGATCCTTCTTGTCCAATTCCGGGGCGAATAATGGCGAAAGATCAAAGGGTACGGATGTCCGGAAACGGCCGTAGGGGCGCCACTGGTGGGGGAAGGCTAGGGCCCTCCGGTCAGGCGGGCGGGAAAAACGCACCCCTGGCGCCCGGATCGGCGGCCGATGGCGGGGCCGGCCGGGGGCCGGCTTCACGACCGAACAGGTCCGGGTGCCCGCCAACCAGGTCCTCCATATTTTCCGTCCCACGCGCCTCGGCCAAGTCCGGGACGTTTCGTTAGTGACGCCCGCGCTCGTCAAGCTGTACTTCCTCGATCAATACGACGACGCCGAGCTTGATCGCAAAAAGCTGGCCGATGTTCGCCGCGTTCATCACCTCGTCGGCGCCCCGAGGACATTCTGCCCCATGCCACCGACGCGGATAATTCGGACAGCGGCTCGATCGGGATCGCGCCGCTTGAACCGGCACGATCCAAGCGCTGCGGCCGGGCGAGCAGATCACGTTCTCCGAACCGGCCGATGTCGGCGGCGCCTATGAAGCTTTCCAGTATCGCAATCAGCTTGCGACGTTTTCGGTGCTGGGCGTGCCCTACATGCTAGGGACCAGTGATACCCGGCGCGCGTCCTATTCGTCACTGCGCGGCGTGATCGTCGAATATCGCCGCCGGCTGGAGCAATTGCAGCATAGTGTCATGGTCTTTCAGTTCTGCCGGCCGGTCTGGCAACGCTGGATGAACGACGCGGCGCTCGCCGGCACGATCTCACTGCCGGGCTTCGCGGGCGATTTCCACGCGCTCTCGAGCGCGAAATGGATTGCGCCGCGCTTCGAGTGGGTCGACCGCTCAAGGATCGCCAAGCCGAAAAGCTGGCGGTGGATTCCGGGTTCAAGTCGCGCAGCGATGTCATCGAGGCGGAAGGCTACGACCCCGAGGAAACCGACGAGCAGATCGCGGCCGACAAGAAGCGCGAGAAACGCCTTGGGCTTGAGGTCAAGATCCAGACCGCATCCGCAATGCAGACCGATCCGAATGCATCCGATCCTCAAGAGCAAGCGGACGCGCAAGGGAACTTATCTGACGATGACGCTGAGGCAGCCTAGGAGAAACGATCATGCGCCGTTGGTTTTCGATGCGAAAGCTGGACGACAACCGGCGAAACCCTGATCTATGACGAGATCGGCAAGTCGTTCTGGAATGACGATGCCCTGTCGGCAAAAGATTTCGACGACGAGTTGAAGGCGATGGGCGCTGTGGCGAACGTCAATCCAGCGGGTTCCGGCGGGCATAAGGTGCTTCCCGGCTAGTTAGGCTGCCAATGGCAAAGCGGCTCACGCCATTGCGGGTTTCGCGATGTACCGAAGCTCCCCCCGTCCAAGCGTTCACGCCACCATACGAAGGACAAACAGCGGTTCTTCGTGTCGGTGATTGCGTATGATTCCCTCCCTGGCACCATTCCACGCTTTTCCACGCTGAACTACGATTTGGTGCGATGTCATTGCGTGAGACGCTGGACCGCGGCGCCACGCCACGCGTTGCCGTCTCCGCGCAAGACGATGGCGATTGACCAGTAAGCCGAAGCCGCGATGGGGAAAATCGTGAGTGTTTCCTGAACAAGGCATACTCGATATTCGGAAACCGAAAGCGCGATGACGCGCCCTAAGCATCGTCCTCCGCGATTATGCGGTTACTCTCCATCCGGCCACACGACGTTTCGGCGATCTTGTCGTTATTCGCCTTGATGGCCGGTTGACCACCTCCCGAAGATGCTTATCGCCCTTGATGCTTTGCGGCGCAGACGGCTAACGGCATTGATAGCTCCTCATCCGATCCGCCGCGCGCTTCGATGCCGGATGTATGATGTTGGAAAAAGGGACCGATGGCTGAAGCCTGCAGCTTCGCGCCTTCGGATCGTGACAGGCTGAGCATGAGCACCCCCTGGCGTTACCCTTGTCCAACATCGCAGCAGCTTCGGCTGGGTGGAATTGGAATAGATCGAGAATCATCTGACGGCGAAACCGCTCCGCGAAGGTTTGGACTGGCCTTGTCACGAAACGACGTGCGGCTGTCCCGAGCCGCAGGATCGTGCTCGTCGTCTGGGGCACGACTCGTTGCGACATACGGATAAGCCCGTCCCATTAATCACCCCGAACGGTCGACGGCAATCATGACGAGCTGAGCGCAAGGAGAATGTGATGACCGCGAGCCCACTTCGCTCAAAAAACGGTTCTAGTTCGCGATGAGACTCTGGAAGGCAAGCGGCTTGATTGAGATCGAGCCGATAAACGGCCGGTCGTGTGCCAGAATCACGAAGTAAGCGGCGGACGCTACCAGCACATATAGGTGCGTGGCTGTCACCTGCATGCGCAGCGAATGTGTATTGCAGATGGCGATCGCCGTCAGCGCCGATGTCGATATGATGACCATCGCGATCCATTGCGCCCAGGTAATGCCGGCATTCGATGCGGCGATACGCGCGATGCGTGCATTGCGAGCCACAAGAACCTGGTTCAGGAGCGCCGAGAATATTGGCTGCTGATCGAGCGAGGTCGGCTGGTGGGAAAGGAATTCGATCAGGGTGACCAGAATGCTTTCCGATGTGTTGAATACCGGATCCTCAAGAGTGCCGCCCTTCGCCATTTCGGGCCAATCGACCCTGATCACGCTCGTTACATAGTCGCGGATGTTGGTACGAATCGCGGTTCGAACCTCGGCAGGAAGGCCCGCGGCGAGCACCGATGCATTTTCCAATGCATCCGGCACCAGCACGTACGGCGGCGGCACGCTGATCGCCGCCGGCACGCTGCAACTCGGCAATGGCGGCACCTCCGGATCGATCCTCGGCAATGTCCAGGATCAGGGCACGCTGGCGTTCGATCGCGCTAACACCGTGATCTTCGCCGGCAGCATCAGCGGCGCAGGCGCGCTCGCACAGATCGGGTCGGGCACCACCGTCCTGGCCGGCAACAACACCTTCACCGGCGGCACCACGATTTCGGCCGGTGAACTCATCGTCGGTAACGGCTTTGCCTCCGGAACGCTCGCCGGCAACGTTGCCAACAGCGGCATCCTCGCCTTCTACCGGGCCGATACTTCCGTATTCGCGGGCGCAATCTCCGGCGTCGGGTCGGTGCAGCAGATCGGCTCGGGCACCACCTGGCTCAACGGCACCTCCAGCTACACCGGCCCGACCGACATCTATGCCGGGCGCTTGTCCGTGAACGGTTCGATCGCAGCGTCCTCGCTCACCACCGCGCATGCGGGCGGCACGCTCGGTGGCAACGGTATCGTTGGCCAGACCCTGATCGATGGCGGCACGCTGTCGCCGGGCAACTCCGTCGGCACGCTCACCGTGCAGGGCAGCCTGACGTTCACCGCGGCCGCGACCTATCTCGCCGAACTCAATTCCGTCACCTCCGATCGCGTCAATGTCAGCGGCACGGCGACGCCCGCCGGCGCGACCGTTGTCGTCGCGGTCTATCCAGGCAGCGACTACGTGAAGACCCGCTACACGCTGCTCAACGCCGCCGGTGGCGTCCAAGGCACCTTCGGCGGACTGGTCAACACCAACCTGCCGGCGAGCTTCAATCCGTCGCTGAGCTACGACCCCAACAACGTCTACCTCGATCTCAAGCTCACCTATGCCGGCGGCATGAACATCAACCAGCAGAGCGTGGCCAATGGGCTGTCGAACGGCTTCAGTGCCGCCGGCGTCATTCCGCTGGCGGTCGGCGGCTTGACGCCCGCGGGCCTCACGCTCGCGTCGGGCGAACTCGCCACCGGCATCCAGCAGACCACGTTCGACGCCATGGGGCTATTCATGACGACGATGACCGATCCATCGGTGGCCGGCCGCACCGGATGGTCGTCGCTCGACGGCCGTGCAGCTTTGGCCTATGGACCGGTGACGCCGGACAAATTGGGCGGCGCGCGCGACGCGTTCGCGGCGCTTCCCGGCGCGGCGGCGGCCGCCTCGTTCGATCAACGCTGGAGTGTCTGGGCGGCCGCCTTCGGCGGCGGGCGCAGTACCAGCGGCAACGACATCATCGGATCGCACACCCTCACCGACCGCATCTATGGCGGTGCCGTCGGCGCGGATTATCGGCTATCGCCGGGCACTCTGCTCGGCTTCGCGATGGCTGGCGGCGGCACGGGCTTCGGCCTTGCCAATGGTCTCGGCAGCGGGCGCTCCGATCTGTTCCAGGCGGGTGTGTACGCCTATCACCGCATCGGCGCCGCCTATCTGTCAGCGGCGCTCGCCTACGGCTGGCAGGACGTCACGACTGATCGCACGCTGGCGCTCGCCGGCAGTGATCGCCTGCGTGGCACCTTTCAGGCCAACGCGTTCTCCGGTCGCCTCGAAGGCGGGTACCGGTTTGCGACGCCTTTCGCCGGGCTCACACCCTACGCGGCTGGGCAGTTCGTGACGCTTGATCTGCCGTCCTATGCCGAAGGCGTGCTTGCCGGAGACAACATGTTCGCCTTGAACTATGCATCCCGCAGCGAAACGGCGAGTCTGTCTGAACTCGGCGTGCGCACCGACAAATCGTTCGCGCTTGACGGTGCGCTCCTGACGTTGCGGGGGCGCGCCGCATGGGTGCACAATTTCGACACTGGACGCAGCGCCGCTGCGACTTTCCAGGCGCTTCCGCAGGCGAGCTTCCTGGTCCGCGGCGCGACGCTGGCGCCCGACGCCGCGCTCGCCACGGCCTCCGTCGAGATGAAATGGGTCAACGGTTGGTCGGTTGCCGGAACCTTTGAGGGCGAGTTTTCCGATCTCAGCACCAGCCTGGCCGGCAAGGGCACCGTCAGCTATCAATGGTAAGGCCAAGTTTATTTCGGCAACGACTGCTCAATGGTTCGAGCACGCAGCGGGCGCCATTTCGAGTTCGTGTAGATGATGTGCATTCCGGAGCGCCTCGACGGCCGGCTCGGCGAGGTGTCGGACCCGAGCGCCGAAGAGGTATTTGCGAGCCATTCCAACCGGAGCCCGACCAACTATGCAAATTATCAATAGGTTGGGGCTAAGGGGTATGATGAACACAGCGACTTGGCCCGTTCCAAGTCCGCGTCGGAGGGAGCAACGGGTTTCTCATTCGAGAAGGTCGGGGAAAAGGTTATGCGTAACTTGACCGAGCAAGACATCCGAAGCCGGGCCTATGCGCTCTGGCAGGCTGCAGGCGAACCCGCCGACACCAAAATGGACTACTTCTGGTACGAAGCCGAGAAAGAGCTGCTACGCGAGCGGGCGGCGTCGGGAGTCCATGAGACGCGCCGCAGCTCATAAGCCTGGGGGTTACACCGCGGCGGCACTCGGTCCAAATCAGCATCGGATCCGTGAGGCCTGAGACGATGGCGCGCGCCCGATCGCGTCCAACCGTGGTGCTCCAGGGAGCGGCGAAGATACCCGTGGTCGGAGTGTGCCGCGGGCAACGCCATCACAGCGGCACAGAACCGTAGGTCATAGCCAACGCGTGTCCGGATGGCTCTAGACTAGAAGGGGACACTCGGGACGCTGCGAGCAACTGTGGCGCGTTTTTTACGTCGGTACGACGACAGTCCCACCGAATACGCCACCAGTTCCCGAGCCTCTGCCTTACTAAGCCCTATTTCATCTGCCAAGTCGTTAGACGCGGGGCGGACCTCGCTACACGCTGCGAGGGCTTCAACCGCCATGCTCAACCGTTTCGGCGACATCGTCTATTGGGCGTCTATCGCAGGTGCCATCGGCTGGCTGGCGCTGTTTCTTGTCTTGCCGCGGGTTCAACAGTACTCGCCATCCCCTGATGATTTACGTCTGTGCGCTGCCATTGCCATCGCAGGTGCTCCGCCGATCTTGCTCGTTGGGCGCACCGTCCGCTACGTCCTGACGGGAAAGTGCTGAGGGGTGGGGCGTGCTCATGCTAGTCGATGACTTTCATCACTTTATCTGCCGCATCGCGAAAGAGCACGCCGATCAGGCCGTAGAGCGAAGCACTCGCCAGGATGAACAGCACAACTTTCACCATGCCTGAGACCCCGCTGGTTGGACGGGGTAATGGTGATCGTGGGTCGTTAATGGAATGTTACTCCGCGCCCTCGGCTTCGGCCCGCGAAACTCTAGGACCTTGTAGCTGCTTTGGCTTCATCCCATGGCGCGCGCATCCATACATGGCGCTCGCCTAGCGTCGCGAGTACTTAGGCACCTCCGCAGTGGCTCGACGCAACATGATTTCGACGCACCGAGCGCCAGGTAGCGAGCTCACAGCGTTAATTCGGTGCGGCCTTGATCCAGGGTTCGCCGTTGTAACTGCCTTCGTTCCCATGCCGCTTTGATATCGAACACCGCGACGATAGCGGCGGCGCTAACTGACAACAAGTTTGATCAGGTCGGTCCGCTGGCGCGTGCGGTCGTGGATCTCTGTTCGATCGCGTCCTGACCGGCGACGACACGACGCCGACCGCGACGCCTTTGCGTGGTGTCAGAATTGGCCTGTCGTACGATCATCTCCTCAGACACTGAAGCATTCGGCAAGCTCCATGAGGCCGGCGCGACGCTGGTGGAGGTCGCCACCCCCGATGTTGTGCGAGCGGCTACGGACATTGGAGGGACGATCCTGGTCAGCGAACTGGCCCGGGGGATCGCGAGGTACTTGCAGGAGCAGGGGACCGGCCTGACCTTCTAGGCAATGTTTGCGCAAGTCGGCCCTTCGATGAAAACATACATCGAGACTCGAGCGCTGCCACCGAGCAGACCCAGTCGTGAGGCTTATGAGGCAGCGCTGGCCAGGCGCGATCAACTGAAGGCTACCGTCCGCGATTGGTACAGCCAACACAATATTCTGATGCTTGCACATCCCGTGATCATGGGTCTCCCACCGAAGCTGTCTGACGGAATTGAAACCGAGGTCGGCGGACAAAAGATTCCGTTCCGAGTCGCGATCGGGCGCAACATCGCCTTGGGAGGCTGTGCAAGCATGTCTAGCTTGGTTCTGCCAGCCGGTGAGACCCCCAGTGGTCTGCCTGTCGGATTGGAATTTGACGCATTGAGCGGACAGGACCGGGAGCTGCTGTCCGTCGGCTTGTCGCTTGAGGCAACGTTGGGCCGCGCCAACCGGCCTCCTCTGTTGGGGTAGCCGCCTCGCCGCATGGATCGTTGTAAGTCTCCACGATCGACCCAACGAAATGCTATGCCAAGCGACCGGCATCACGTTGCTCCATCGGAAACAGATCGGATCTATTACTGTCGCGGCTTTACCCCGCTTCCAAGAATGGCAGGCATGGGGACCCGGAAGCGGTCCCCGTTTCGGAACAGCTGATCCACGCCTTCAGCGACGGCGACGTTGATTGCCGAGAGAGCAGCGCTGTCTTGAGCAAGAAGAAGAGCCCTTATCCTTACCCCTCCCTGCAATGCCAGATTCACCAACCCAGTCGCAGTTTTCAGTAGCAGGGTCTGAGCCACAGTAATTGCAGCGACATCGGAGAAGTCCACTTGCGCAAGCGCGGCCTTCATATCCTCCGGATCGCCGAACTGGAGAAATCGGGACCGTGCGGCAGGGAACGTCAACACGCCCGTGAGCTTTCACCGTCCCCAAGATAAGGCCGAAGCCATTGGCTGGTGAGGGTCGTTCCCAAACTATCAAAGACCGGCAGAGATTTCGGTGCAGGCGATCAAGGAACTGGAAATCCAGTGACCGGTCCGACGTTAGATCGTGCTTGATGCCCGCCGAACCGAAAGAGATCGATATGTGTTCCATGATACTTACAGGCGCTGGCGTATCTACGGATACGCGCGCGTTCGTTGCTCTGGAAGTTGCCGACCTTCGCCGTCGCACGACGGATCGCTGAGAGCACCGGCCGTGAAGTGACCGTCCGTGATGCGAACTGGGTAGAGTTGATAACCATTCCGGGTGGAAAGAGGCACTGAGACCGACCCGGCCTTGGGCTCGCCCGCCAAAACCCGAACCCGTTCCTCAGGCTCATCCCTTCGCCCCAGCGATCGCGGGCCGCCGTTCGGCCAGCGCCCAAAGGCCAGCGCCTCTTCCGTAGTACAGCCGGAACTAAGGGTTCCAAAAACCGTTGATTGTCGGAACCTTGGTGCGCCGTCGCGAGCGCGCACAATTACACGGCATACATTCTCGGTGCCAATGACTGCATTGTCACTCGCTTAGACTTGCTCTGTCATGACGAGCAAGCAGACAGGGAGCGCGCCAAAGCGTTCGCCGACTGTCACATTAAACTATGTGACGGCGATCGCCTGATCGGAGAATTCAAGCAGCGAATTGGCCGACTTGATCCGCTATGCCTAGGTCCGTCGCAATCACTCTCATGAGTTTGGCCGCCGCGTGCGTGTTCGCGTTCAGCATTGCGGCTGTCCTCATGGCTCACTAGCCGAAACGGGTCACCAACTTTCAATTAGCAACCCGTCACGAACTCGGTCCTTTGGATCAGCACCGGCCCTGCTTCCAGAGACCGGGCGGGCATCCACGTCCGCGCCAGCCAACCTTGCGACCGCGACTCCAGCCAAATGGTCGATAACCGTGTCCATGACCCCAGCCGCCATGCCCCCAGCCGTGACCACCTCTTACTTGGATTAAGTCAGTGCTGTTCGTGGTGCCCAGCGCAGGCAGATGAGCAGGCGATCGCGGGAAGGCCGACACCGGCGAAGTCATGAAGGCGATCGGCAGGGCGAGCGCTATTCCAAGAAGCAATTTGCGCATGGGCATCCCATTCCATATTGAACACTCGATCATGCAGACCGGGGAAATGTGGCGAAACTTCTACCCTGCGGTTTCGGGCCGGCTAAGACCGTTCCAGCAACAAGCAAGAAATTCACGGCTAGGCAGCATTGCTCGACGCTCTGAGGCGACCGCTCGCCCGGCATCCGTTGGCCGCCAAGGGTCCAATCGTCGCCCTCGGCGCGTTTGATAATCCGGCAAGCTATGGACCGGCGAGCCTTATGGTCATCGGCACCCTTCGGAAGATGCTGACAGGCCTTTCCAGCGCAACGTCCATATTGGCGAAGGTCCGCCTGTCAAACCGGTCTGCAATGAGCATCATTGACCTCCCAAGCAATTACTTACTTCGGTGGAATGAGGAGTTAGGCGGAAGGCGATACGCTAACTCGGCTTCAGTACCGAGGGCAGGCCCCAAGTACCTTGCCTACCGGCCGGTTCTTCGAACAATAGGCTCGATTTATCGTACAACCCCAGGCCCATAGATCGAAACAAGCCAGCCCGCCAGTGCATTGAACGACCATGGGAGAGTCCTTCGGCAACTCCTTTACTGTCGTTGTAGTAGCGGCGGACGATGCTTCGCTGGACCGGCCACAAATTTGGATCGCATTAGCTAAGCCAAGTCAGGCTTTGACGCTGGTGCTCACCGCCGTCCCGGAAGGCTGGACAGCGGAGATTTTGGACATGGAATTGACGGACAAGCAGCGACGAATGCTCGAGGGACTCAACCTCAAGCCCGGCGATGTGTACAGATTGACAAAGTAGGGCGCCTGCATTGTACGCGCCTAGGAAAGCTTACGCCGTTCGCTCTCAGCCTTGTTTGCTGCCTTAAGCCGGTCTCCGACGTAGTCGGAGATGTCGCCGATCTCAGTTTGCAAGTCGGCCTCCGAGAAACCCTGCTCCTTGGCGGCCACGACAAGACGGCGGGTCAACTCGGCCACATCCTGCGACGCGCCGACAGTCCGATATTGCTCGACAGGGTGAATGCTGTTCTTAATCCAGAACTCGATAAACTCGCGGGCCTTGCTCACCGTATATTCAACTCCCACCAACCCAAGAGCTAGCGTTAGCGCCAGTGAGTGAGCAGAGCAAGGCGCCTCGGTTGGTAGATGCTGCGCATCGCCCCGAAGAATGCCGCGAAACACCGAACGCAAAGGCCGTGGCCGCCTCTCCCGCGACCGTTTGGAAAGTGATCACCGGGAACCGCCAATGGCGAAACAAACGCCTGCCGATTTTTCGCATGACAGCAGTTCCCGTGCTAAAGTTCCCTTGGAACCGGGCTAGAGGCAAGCAAATGTCGATCTACCTGCACTTGCATACGGACGCCATGGCACCGAAACAGGCCAGCCTCGTGACGAAGGCTTACGAGCAAGCGTTGCACAAGCTATGCGTCAAAGACCGCGATGACCCACTCACGGAAATGATCGCAAAGAAGATCATCAAGATTGCGCAGACCGGCATCAAAGATGCCGCCGAGATTTCAGCTCTTGCGATCCTCGAGCTCGAAATGCGGTGAGGCGTCCCCCCGAAACATTTCCATCCTCGGGTGGTTTTTGGCTCATGGGCAGCGCAATTGCGGGGCACGCTATGACTCCTCTGCCGCCGAGCGACGTATTTCTCACCGTCACCTGTCATCTTCCTGATCGAGGTTGCTTTTTCGCTTTGATCGGAATGTTTTAAGCGAACATCGCGGCGGAACTAGGGGATCGCGGATCCCCGTCTGAACCACCCCAGCGACTTATTCGTTAATCATCGCCACCGGCAAACTACCCCGGCGCCGGCGGTGAGAGAAAACCAACAATGCCCCTCTCGCCAAACGCCACACAGGAGAGAGCGATGCCAAGCAAACGCTCTGTCCCCACGTTCCTCGATCTTCTTTCCGCAGAGAGGGCGCGGCTCCAAGAACAATTGAACTCAGCCCGGCAGGGACAAGAACGAGACTTGATCGAGCGAAGGCTGCGCCAGATCGAAGCGGCGCTTCGAGCCAGCCGATGGCCGGCATCGGCTGACTTGCAGCCGCCCAATTAAGCCTCCCGGCTGACGCTCCGACTAAAGTTTTCCAAGTTCCTCGCAACGATCGACCGTGTTCGGCGTCATTGCACAAGTGTAGAGCGCGTCATGGACAACGACGAGGAACAACAAGAGCTTCAAGACCGCATCATGCTCTACCGATTGACGGAACGTGACGTGACTGATCCGCTCGCGTTCCGCCTGATCCACGACATCGTTGCAGAATTAGAAGCGACTCTGCCCCATCGGACCGGAGTCTCCGGCCGCGAGCGTTGAGACGGTCCCCGGGCTAGGCAGCCTTTCTTGACTTTGACGTTAGCTCCAATGCAGCCGATCGACCGGCTTCGGTGAGGCCGCCAAGGGTTCGATCGCCATCCTCTGCGCATTTGATGATCCGGCGCGCGATGTGTCGGCGGGACTTATGGTTATCGGCACCTTTCGGTAGATGCTGACAGGCCCTTTCCAGCGCGACATCCATGTTGGCGAAGGTCCGACTGTCAAACCGGTCTGCAATGAGCATGATTGACCTCCCGAGCGATTACTTTCTCCGGTGAAATGGGAGCTAGGCAGAAAGCGACACGCTAGCTCGGCTTCAGTACGCCGTCGATAGCTCGGTCGGTGATCACGCAAGAAATAAATCCGCCGCTTCCACCGTAGGCGGGACAGAATGACGGACAGTATTACTACGGCTTGAAAAAGCGACCGCGGCCCGGCCGGCCGGCCGTAAGATCGCGACGCAGCTTCGATAGCAAAGGGAGAGACGCCATGTCGCGGCCCGTGTGCTCCGCATGCCACGTGGAACGGAAGCTTATCGTCGTCGCACCTTTCACCAAGGATCACGACCTCCAGTCATTTGAATGTCCAGTCTGCCATTCCACCCTACAACTGGTGGTCCGACGGGAAGCGATGTGGGACCGAGTGCAAGGGCGCGCCTAAGCGTTGCTGATGGAAAACTCTACTGCACCGCAGTAAACTCGCGGCGTTCATCAATTCATATTTCCGATCGCGCGCGGCCTGCCTCAATTGGCAGCCGGGCTTTTGCTTTGGCGTGCAATTTCGACGGCCAGCGTTCGCAGGGAGCGCCGGATTCCAGCCCAGCGCTTGATCACGATCACGGCGTGGGTCGTCCGACGGTTGCCGCCGCTGCAGCGTTTCCTGCTGCGCCAGGGCGAGACGCCGCTCCACATCCTCAAGGCGGCGCTGCATGTTGGTGAGCGCGTCCCTCGGTGAGTATAGCTCCGAATAGGCCTTCTTGATCTCGTCAATCTGGCGCTGGACATCGGCCATGCGCCCGTCGTTGCCGCGCCATTTCTCCTCGTGCTCACCTCGGGGCACAATCATTTTTGCGATTTCATCGAGCCGCGACTGGTTGCGCTTGATCGCATCGTCGATGGTGCGCCACTTCGTCTCATGCCCACCACGCGGAACATTGGCCTTCGATAGCTCGTCGATTGCTTCGGCATTGCGTTTGCTTCGCTCCTCCGAGGCCCGTCGTCAGTCGTCGCGGCCAAGCGGATGTCCAAATCCTTCTGCGTCACAGTCGCCTCGGCCATTTTCTCGATGACCCGCTGCTGCCGCTCCTGTCCCTCCTTGACCGGATACCAGACGAGACCGCCAACGATGGTAAGAAACGACAGCATGACGCCGAGTGCCGGCCACGGGATTTTCGCCCGCTCGTCCAGCTTGGTCCCAAGATTGCTGATCTGGTTCGACAGCGAACTGACTTGGCTGGTCGTATTCGCCGCGAGGTCCTTGATGCCGTACTTGAGGCCGCGAACCCGTTGCTCAAGCGCTGCGGGCTCGAAGCGCGCATCATAGTCGCCGTTCCGGGTTGGCATTTCAGCGCAAACCTATGTCGATTGACAGCCCCACGGTTAGCACGAGCATCACGCCGCCGACGATCACGAACAGAAGGCCGGTCGCGATGCCGACGGTGGTCGTCGCGTTCTTCGCCATGATGACGCCGCCACAATAAAGAATGCCGCGCCGACAAGCGCGGTCACTGCAGCGCCGATCACGCCACCGCCACATACTGGTTCGCGTTAACGCCGGTTTCGACTTGAATGTCCGTCACAAGCGGATGTTCGAGGCGACGCCAAGATAGCTCTGAGCGCGCGCCGATTGTCCGCCGTGATGCCATAGGCGGCCACCTGAGCCGCGACGGTCGCCGCTGCCGTTGTTGTCAGCCGATACCAGCGGTTGCCCGCATTGACGATCGAGGCGGTGACTCCCGCCCCAACGGTCTGGACCACCACCATTCTGGACATCGAAGTTCGCATAGGCGATGGCGCCGAATGCTGCGCTCCCGAACAGCATTTGCAGAAATTGCGCCGTTTCGTATTTACATACAGCGAGAACATGTAGCTCGCCCCCGCGACGAAATGATGGCGTTCGATGCCTCGCTCTGAGTGTCGGCCGCCGCCGTCTCGGTAAGACGATCGGCAGTCATCGCATTGTTGACGGCAACATTCGCCGTTTGCGCGAACGAGTTAATCGTCCACTGGCCGAGCGTATCCGAATGCAGCACGGGATTGGTCGGCAGCGTGGATGCTGGCGCCGATGTGACGGAACTCGAACCTTGCGCATGCGTCGTCATCACGCGCACGGTCGACGCGCCGACATCCCCCGCAAGCACGATGTATGTCGAATCATTCGCGCCGAGGATATCGGCGTCGCCCTTGGCCCATTGATAGCTGTACGCAATCGGGAGATCGCCGGTCCATGTGCTGAGCGCTGCGCTCAAGACATTGCCTGCGGTCCCGCTCGATCACAAGACCGTGGGAGCGGCGATATTCGCCGGGCTCGCACCGGCAACGGCATAGTTGCGAGACGCGCCATTGACCCGGGCCGTATAACCGATATCGGTTGCTGCCGGGCTAGTGCTGAAATCGAAATAGTGATACGCGCCGTTGAGCCAGAGCACCGAATATTTGTCGGTGCGGTTGACCGACACAACCGGCCGCACATTCTCGTTCGCCAGGGCGCTCACCCGCTGCCGCGTCCACGTCGCTCCGCCATCGGCGGTCTGATGGTGATACAGAACGGCGGAACATTTCCTGCCGTGACGCTGCAATCGACCATCACACAGTCGACCCCCAATGGTCCGCTGACCACCACATCCTTCAACAACATCCTTGAGTTCGACTATGCTCTCGATCCTGTTGAGACCGAGGGCCTCCTCGCCGGTTTCCAGGATACGCGTACTGACTGGGGGGTGCGCTGCGGAGGATCAGTCGGAACACGATTCCCTATGTCGGCGGCTACTATCGATGGTCCAACAACTGGAAATTCACTGGCCGCTTGGGCGTGCAATCGTTCGAAGGAACGCAGCTTCTAACCCTCGCGTCCATCCAGCCCTTCACCCACCCATCGTGCGGTTCGATCTCGGATCGGATGGACGATAACGACAATCGGCTGTTTGGCGCTACAGCAGACATCACTTGGTTGCCGAAGCCAGCCTATCAACTGACGGTCAGAACGCCTCTATACGCTGTCCGCTAATGAATCGTACAAAATCGTGCTTGCGCGTGGAAAGGCGTGGATTTGGTGCCCAGGGAGGGAATCAAACGCAACCACCGACGCGCCGAACCGTTGTTTGTCCTTAGTGTGGAGGCGTGAGCCCTTGGCACTGGGGGCAGCGGTTCGCTACATCACGAAACCCACAATCGTGGGGCCCTGTTTCGTTGTCGGCAGGCCATTCGCCCAATTCGCTCCCAATCCGATCGGCGAACTCCATTGCTCCGCTCGTTCAACACCAGAGTCGTGACATCGAAGGCTCGAATGGGAACCGGTCGCCTGCCTTGGAGAAACATCACCATACGATCCGGAAGCCTCCAGTGCCTTTGTAGCTGTAGCTGTCACCCGCATGGCTGAGGCTCGTGTTGTAAGAGACCTCGCCATAGACCGTGTAGCGGCCGTCCGCCCAGCTATAGGTGCCACCGGCACCGATGCTGCCCCACAGCCGATCATTGGCATTCGCAAGGCGCGTGCCGGAGACGTTGACGACCGTGCCGTCGCGGAACTCGTAATGCAGGTTGGCAATGCCGTAGACGTCCGAGCGCGTCAGCCGGCCTGCCTCGTCGCGCCACGTCCGCTGATGATCGAGCGAGAGGCCGGCGCGGCCGAGCAGGCTGTCGCCGCGGCCGAGCGACACCCGTGCGCCGAACCGGTCGAAAAACGTATCGAAGTTCACCACCGAATAGACGAGCTGCGCCTGGGGTGTCAGCGAGAAGCCGTTGCCAACAGCGAAACGGCGGCCGCTTTCGATGCCGAATGCGTAGCCGAAGGCATCGTTGCCATGGGCCATCGCGCCGGTGAGCGCCGAGATCAGATTGCTGTTGTACCACGTGGTCTGCGCCTGGCCGTCCACATAGACGCCATTGTCGCCATACCAGGTCAGCGTCGCACCGCTGGCGTAACCATCGGTGCGGATCTTTCCATTGCCGAAGAACGAAGCGACATCCGCCGCCACCGTGCCGTACTGCGCGGTGAGCCCGATGATCAGCCTGCCCTTGTCGTTCTCGAGCGCCAATCCGTCGATGCCGGTCTGCACCTTGAGCTGATCGGCCTGATAGGTTGACCCGCTGGTCGTGGAGGGCTGCATCGTCGCGTGCCTGCCCTCGACGCGGGCCCAGACCGGCGACTCCGGCACGGCGCCGTCCAATTGAGCATCGGCCATGCCAGCGCGCGCGGTGGCGTCGCTGCCGCCCCGATAGCGGTTGCCGACGCGCTGCTGCAGGGTCGGCAGTTCGTTCAGTCCAAGCAGGACCTGCGCATAGGACTCGTAAAGCGGAACGCCTGGCTGGTACAGCGGCCCCGGCGGCGGAGGGGGAGGGACAACGGTGGGCGGATTGGCCAGGCTCGATTTCAGGTACCAGTCGCCGTTAGTGTCGTTCTTCTGCAAGGTGTAGGCGTAGGCGCCACCGACCACAGCCTGCTGGCCCTGGATCATGTAATCGCCGAGCAGAGAGAACGCACCGTTCGAGGCATTGGCAACGTCGATGATCTTGATGCCTTCAGTCGTCGGCGCGCCAAGCCCGCCGACATTGGTCACCTTGACGGACCCCGTGCCCGCGGTGCCCCCATTGACGACAAGCTTGTCCGTCACCGATGCGTCATTGCCGAGCGCTGTATTGAACGCAAGCAGCCCGCCATTGCCGACGTAGTCGCCGCTCACCGTCAATGTCGTACCCGGCGCTCCGCTCAGCTTCACGGTCCCGGCATTGGTCAAGCTCGCGATCGTCTGGTCCCGACCGCCGAGATCGAGCGTAGCGCCGCGCAGAACCGAGAAGGCGGAGAGCGCGCTAAATACGTTGGCTGCCCCTGCCTGCAGCGTACCGCCGGCCACCGTGGTGCTGCCCATATTCGTGGCAGCGCCATTGAGGAGCAGCATGCCGCTACCGTCCTTCATCACGTTGCCGGCCCCGGAGATCGTGCCGTTCAAGATCAACGTGGTACCGGAATCGGTTAGGAAGGTGCCGCTTGTCGGAACGAGGACGTTACGGCCGCTGGTTATGTTGGCCGTGGTCTGCAACGTGCCTGTGTCGAGCGTAAGCCCGGTGCCCGTCGCGCCGAGATTGGAATCGCTCGAGATGACAAGCGTGCCGCCGTTGATTGCGGTCCCGCCGGTGTAAGTGTTGATCCCGTTCAACACCAGCTTGCCGGAATCGGTCTTCACAAGCTGCGTGTTGCCGCTCAATACGTTGTCGATCGTCGCAACGAAGCTCGTACCCGCCAGAGTGCCATCTCCCACCCGGATGACCGACGTGGGTGAGCCAACCAGCGCGATCTCGCCGCCGACGAGATGATAGCCGCTCGAAGCGAATTGCATGCCGGTGGCCGTGACCTGACCAAGGCTGTTGTCCACGGTCACTGTGCCCGGTGCTGCCGAGAAGATCGCAAACGACCCGTTCGCATACGGCGCATTGACGACGCCGCTGATGTCCGTCCAGTTGTTATCGACACCGGCGGCATGCCACACGCCATCGCCGCCGTTCACGGCACCGTCGTTCTTCGGGCCTGCGTTGCCGTCCCAGAAGTTCAGCGTCAGGCCACCGGTGTTGACGAGGTTGACCTGCTTGTCGATCGAGGTTTGAACGAAATAATCCGGCGACGGGATGGTGCCGGTCTGAAGCGTGTTGTTGGTGAGCGCGCCCGCATAGTTGATCACGCGATAGACACCCGGATCAAAACTGCCCCCAGGGGAGGTGGCGACGTTGATGGTACCGGCGAGGGTCAGGTTGCCATTGACCTGGATAAGGTCGTTCAAGGGACCACCAGCCGTGTTGGCCTTGCCGAAGCTGTAGTTCAGGATCGATCCATTGCTCAGCAGCAGATCGTTCTGGATCGTCAGCGTGCCCGGATTGCTGCCGAGATCGCCCGGCAACAGGATGCCGCCATTCGCAACAGCGACACTGCCGCCAATGATGCCAGTGCCGCCGAGCGCGCCGGCGGTGGCAACCGAGGTCGGCCCCGTGGCCGCGGACTGGTTGCCGTTGACGATCAACGTGCCGGCGGAGACCGTGGTTGCGCCTGTATAGGTATTGTTGCCGGTCAGCACTATCGCGCCGCTGCCGAGCTGGTTCAGCGAGCCGGAGCCCGAGATCAGGCCACCGAAGGTGAGGGTGTCGGAACGATCGAACGCAAGAACGCTGTTGTTGAGCACATTGCCGATGATCGAGCCCGTCGTGCCGCCGTTGCCAATCTGAAGGGCGCCAGCCGAGATGGTCGTGCCGCGCCCGTACGTGTTGTTTCCGGTGAGGGCCAGCGTCGAGCCGCCGGTCTTCGCGAGGGCGCCGACCCCATCGATCGTGCTGGAAACCGTCAGATCGGCATCGGTCTGGAACGTGCCGCCGCCGGCATTGAGGGTGACACCACGCGAGGTGGCGAACGCAGACGTGTTCTCCAGCGTGCCGCCGTTGAAGGTCAGCGTTCCCGATACGGCGCCGAGGTTGCCGTCATTGGCGACCGCGAGCGTGCCGCCATTAAGCAAGGTGCCGCCCGTGTAGCTGTTGTTCCCCGTCAGCACCCATGTGCCTGCACCTGTCTTGGTGAGGGAGGATGCACCGCCGCTGTCGCCAAGGACGGCGGCCAGCGTATTCGCTTCGGTGTTACTGCCGGTTAGAGTCAGGGAATGAGAACCCGCACCGCTGAAGGCAATTGCAGCCGTGTTCGTGAAATTCAGCGCGCCGGAGCCGGACGCATCGATTGTGCCGCCAGCTAGACCCAGCGTGAACCGGCGGTCCGTGCTCGCCCCGGCGCCGGTGTACTGCAAAGCGCCGCCGTCGAGGACGAGATTGGCCGCCGCGTTGCTGGACGCACCGACGCTGCTCGCCAATCCGCCATTCGCGAGGTTCGACACGCTCAGCACGCCGCCATTGATCCTCGTAGGCCCCGTATAGGTATTGGCACCGGACAAAACTTGCGTCCCGGCGCCCACCTTGGTGACGCCGACCACGTTGGTGACGCCGCTGCCACGAACGATCCGGCCGCTGAAAACGCCGCTGTCGTTGGTGTTCCCCAGTACGATGGTCGCGCCGAAGTTGCCGATCGGATTGCGGTTGCCGACGATGATGCCGGTTCCGGATAGCGCGCCCAGATTGAAGACGGCCGTGCCGAACCCCGAACCCATTCCCTGATCGGCCAGTTCGATGGTGCCGTTGAGCACGACATTCGCATTGATCAGCGCGTTGCTTGTGGCTAATCCCCCAAGGGCCAGACCGCTGCCTTGGCCGGCGGTGGCATTGGCAATGCCGTTGATGACCAGCGTGCCGCTGAAGGTGCTGTTGTTGTTGCGCAGCTTCACGGCGTCGCCCGCATTGACGGCGTTGATGGTGACCGTCCCGCTGCCTTTCAAGCCACCGTCCAGGTAAAGCCCTCGGCCCACGCCGGGCGTGTGATTGTCATTGATCGTAGTGTTGCCGGTGCTGGTCACGTTCCCGGTCAACACTGTGAAGCCCGACGCATTGATGTTTTCCAGCACCGCGCCATCTTTGAGCGTGACGGGGGCGGCGGCGTTCACGTTCGTGGTGCCGGTGAACGTCAGCGTGGCGCCCGAATTGACTGTGGTTGCGGAAACAAAGCCGGATGCATTGTTCAGAACCAGCCGTCCGGCATCAACGATGGTCGTCCCCGTGTAAGTCTTGGCGTTGGCAAACGTGAGCGTCCCCGCTCCTGATTTCACCAGGGTGGTGGAGTTGGAGATCGCCGAACCGATCGTCGCCGAAACCCCGGCATTCGTCGTGATCGTCGGCGTGGCCCCGCTCAGGGCCAGCGTACCGCCAGTGAGCGTATAGCCGTCAGTGTTGAAGGTCGCGCCTCCCGCTGCAACCGTACCGTTCACGGTCACGGTGCCCGCGCTCCCGCCAAAGACGGCGGTTCCTCCGCTGGCCCACGGCACTGCGGTCGAGCCATTGAACCAATTGACGGTGGTATTGTCCCAAGTGCCCGAGCCGCCCGCGCCGCTTGAACCCCAACTGAGGGTCTGCGCCGTGGCTCGTTCGCAAATGACAACGCTCAGCGCTAGGCTCGATGTGCCTGACAACAGGAGGCAGCGAACGACGATGGACCGGTAAGAGCGGCCTGGGAGCAGATGTATCAGCCTGCTGATACACGTTTGCAGCGTCGTTCTGCGGGGCGCTTTTGCCTCGTGCGAGGCGTGTACGACAGCGGTAGCAGGCCATCGCCGCACTTGCATTCCCATTCCAGTTTCCCAGCGCAGCCGCACACGAGACTGTCGCCGCAACGACTTTAATCGCGCGCCGACAGCATCAACTGCCGCGCCTTGCCCGAAACGTCCGAAAGGTCGTAGCGAGCGAGCAACGCGGATCGACCCCTGCGCTTCACACTAGAAGGATCGTGACTGCGACGTCAACGACGGGGCAGTCAGTGGTTGTCGAATAACCAGAGGTGTGCTCCAGTGGCAACTGCTACCGTGAGCTGATAAGAGCATTAGCTCAACTGTTTGAGGTCGAGCGTTCGAATCCACTCCAGCGCGACGCTACGGGAGTCGTGACGATGTCGTCAACGACACTTTCGTGTTGTAAATGATGGACCAACCAGAGGTCTGCTTTGCGAGCAACAACTGCCTGGATTTGGTTAAGCAGGTATTAACTTCTGCAGAACGCAGCAATCGTGAGCATTCCTCACGTCCGCGTTTCGCCCAAGCCCGACATGCGTGTTCCCTAGCAAATTTCAACAGCTATTGAAGCAGGGCACCTGCGAACAAGTATGGGCGCCGCGCGATGTCGCGCCAATAGCGCCCTCTTTTGGGTCGCGATCTTTGTTGGGGCATTTCGCAAAGGAACCGAAATCGGTCTGCCACAGGTCGGCGTCTCTTGACGCGTTGCCCAGATAGATTGGGCTCGTTGCTGGGTCTTCCCGCGGCGAGTCGAGCGCCTCGCACAGCAGCAGCAAGCGCGCGGCATGATCGCTGACGGTCAACGGGAAGCAGCAGCGGCTATTGCCGAGCTTGAACTCGCCTTTGAAGTCGGCGCACCAGAGATCGTTGGGAGCCAGTCCCGGGCACAGCGGCGTGCCGCGCACGCGGTGCCGCAGCCCACCACCGCGCTTGACGAGGCCGTGGCGGTCGATGATTGCATGGATGGTGCTTTTGGCCGGCACCGTCGTCGTCGAGCCGCCGCACCAGCAGCTCGCGGATCTTGCGCGCGCCCCAGTGCGGCATCTCGGCCTTGAGCTGGACAATCAGAGTCTCGATCTGGGCCGCCAGCTGGTTGGCGTAGCGAACCGGGCGCCTGGAGCGGTCGCTCAGCGTCTCCAGGCCATGCTCCTTGTAGCGATCGAAAATCTTGTAGCCGGTCTTGCGGGAGATGCCGAACTCCCGGCACACATCCGTCATGGCTTCCCCGTCCAACAGACGGGCGAAAAAGCGCAGGCGCTCTTCGATCACCGAACTCGCTTTCCACGGCATCCACGCCTTCCGCAGAACAAAAGCGGAAAGTGTAACCCATGTGTCCGGTACGTTTTGTCACCGATGTCTCGGGCCGCTCACCACACCAACCAAACCTACGATACCTTATCCAAGCCTTCGCACAGGGCAGTTCGTGAGCCCGTCGGCGAGCGCAGATTTACCCTCACAATCGCGAAAGTTGAAAGACCTCCAGCTGCAGGTCAGGCGAAAGCGGCCTCTGTCGTGGAAAATCGAAAACGGCCCATATTCGGTGCCGAGATCGTACCATAAGGCACGTGGTGCTCCTCGTCGGCTTCCTTCCGACCTAGATTGCAGGTTCAAATCGCGGAGACGCAACCACCGATACCGACATTCGGTTCAAGTTGTGATCTGAGTGTCCCTTGCGTCCCAAACGCAGTGAGTTTACTATAACATATTGATTTTCTTTAGGTAATGGACGCATCGACCGCGTTCTGTTCACGGTCGTTTCATCCCGCTTCGTTGCGGCGTCCTGGACGTGAACGAGAACTGCTCGAGACCTGGGGCAGCTTGAAGCAAGCCCCCTGAATCGACCGAGCGGCTAATTAAGAGACACGCTGCGACTATTGATTTCTCAACCGATTTTCTCGACCTGAGCCAAGATCCGACTATTTGAGATCAATGGGTTACAACGAAACATCCAACCACAAGAGCGCGTCATGTTGTCGGATCGACACATCCGAAACGTCTACGCCTTTTACACACACACCAACCCAACCTACGACCCAGAGAGTCTACCGCATTGTGAAGCCGTTCTCGATGATACCGGAAGACAGGCCGAGATCGCGGTCGCCGACCTGAACGTTTAGCCCGTCCGGATCCCGCACGTGGAAACTGTTGCTATCCTGCTGCGGGTCCAGCCCCATCGCGGCAAGGCGAGCTTGCAGCCAGGCGGTGTTGTAGCCGTCGATCCCGAACATAAAATGAGAGATCGTGCCGGGCTGCCCTTCTTCGCGCAGCACCAGCATGCTTTCCCCGAAGCCGAGCAGCACGCTTGTCGCGCTCTCCTGGATGATCCGCACCCCGAATGCACGGCAGTACCAATCCTTAGAGCGCTGGAGGTTGGAGACGGAGATCGCGATGTGATTGACTGTCTTGGCGGTACAAATCGGCGGGTCAATACTGATCCTCTCGTCTTCCTGCTGAAGGGAAGTGTTGCCAGCATCTTCGCAGTTCCATGTTAGATCGTCATGGCAAGGCATGGGAATCGTTCTCTTGTGGCTCGTTAATTGATAGGAATCCCAATCAGCTGGCTCGATCGGTCCACAGGCCTCCGGTATCGGCAGGGAAGCCGGCAGCGGCATGAGCGCGGGCTTTGGCTGCGAAGTAGTTTTTCGACCACGCAAACCGGCTGCCTGCTTTGGAGAGGCCGACGCTGTCGGCGATGCTAGCGAGGCTGATCGTGTGCCCGGCGGCGGCCCAGTTGCCCTCAGGCACCTCGTCGATGATGACCTGAATGCTGCGGCCCACATCTTGTCCCGAGGCTGCCGTAGCGGCGAGGATCGCTTCGGTCACCCATGCCTGCACCTCGCTCTTGTGCTCGGCGTTCATGTAGCCCTCAGGGATATTGACGCGAACGAGGAACCGTCCGGGCGGCGAGACGTAACCGTTTCCGGCCTCCCCGCCGGCCCACCAGTCGCCCTGGGCAAGTTCATTGAACAGAACCCAGGCAAACGCGCGGCCGCCTCGCGTATTCGCTCCGCCTTCCATCCGGATCATCACGTCGGTGAGTTTCTTGGCGAGATTGGCCTTCGCGGTGTCGTCGAGATCGCCGGCACCATAACAAACATTCATGATAGGCATGTCAGTTTCCTCGTCGGCTGCCGAGGCAGCTGATGTCGGTGCGGTTGGATTGACAGAGGAGTGATCGGCAGATGTTGCGGCGAGCTGCAAGGCCGTTCTGTAAGCTCCGCGATTCCAGCGACCGCCGCGGGCGCGCGTTGTGGGCTCGGGGTGGCGGCGTCGCGCGCGTCATCAGTGGCCGGCATGCTCGCTCTCCCACTTCTTGATATTTGCATCATCGATCATGATCGTCTCGACGATCATCACGTCGGTGTCGTCCTGAAGGACCTCGATATTGATCGAGCCCGTCGCCCAAAGCCCGATGCTGTCGCGTCGGCCGAGCACGGCGCCGCCGCAGCGGATCGATCCTTCGCGCACGAACACGTACGCGCCGTGCGATGCGGTGCGCAGCTTGTACGAAAACGAGCGGCCCTTGTCGGCCATCAGGCGGGAGACACGCAGATCCTGGGGGATCGGCAGCGCGCCGTCGGCATCGCCGATGAGCTGCACGATTTCGTTGCGCCGGCGGCGATAATCGAAATGGGCACGGTGATAGGTCGGTGGAAGAAAGAGCTGCTCGGGAAGCAGCCAAAGATAGATGGCATGCATGTCCTCCGGCGTGACGCTAAGCTCGGAATGCTTGCCGCCCGAGCCTGCAGAGAAGACGTAATAGTCGCCGGCTTGCAGCCGGTCGACCATGCCCTCGCCAGCCGTGTTGATGTGTGTGAGCTCGCCCTCGAACACGAAGGCGCAGATGACGAAGTTGTGGTGCGGATGCATGTTGTAGCCGCAGCCCGCGCCGTGGAAGATCTCGTCGCCGAAAACACGGACCGGACCGAAGCCTGGCCGTCCGGCCTGATATTCATGGAAGTTGAAGCTGGACGCCCGCGTGACGAACCCGTCGGGATGGCCGGCGATGTAGGAAGATCGCGATCCATCGGATCTGATGAGGTCGTGTCCACGTTCCGCTTCGCGAATGATGAATGAATTGCTCATGGCCGTGTGTCCTTGTGTTGGCGCGTCAGGCGACGCGGGCCAGATCGGGGCCGCCGGAGGCGTAGCCGATCTCGACCATCTCAAACATGTGCTTTGGCGTGCCGCAGTCCGGGCACACCCAGTCTTCCGGAATGTCCGCCCAGCGGGTGCCGGGAGCCAAGCCGTGCTCAGGCAGGCCAAGAGCTTCGTCGTACGAAAAGCCGCAGCCGAGGCACATCAGCCGCTTGAAAGGTTCGTCAGCCATCTTTGACTCCATGCGTTGCCTGACCTCCCTCCGACCCCGGATTGCAAGTATCGAGTTGTGTGTCGGACAGGCGTGATCTGATGGCGCGAGGTATGCGCGTGGCGGTGTACGAATACAAATACAACTTCAATATGCAGGTATCGGCGAGCGATATGGTCGGGAGATTCGTGTGGCGCGACAAGCGGATGCGACGTGCCGCGTCCCTTTTTTCCGCTTAACGTGGACACCGCGCTTAGTAGTGAAGCGCGCCCCCAGGAGTATCCTTCGTTTCCACGTACTCCGACCGCCGAATTTGGCAGGAGAACGCTCCTGGATCGGATGTAGACAGCTGAACTCAGAAGATCGTGTCGACGCTGGCATTCAGCGGAATGCAAGCAGGATAGCTTTTGCCACAAGATCCCGCGCCGGCCTGCCGGAGCACCTAGCTGCCACGGTCCTAAGCTCAGGATCTCGAAGTCTCGCCTATCGAGACCTCGTCAGCCGCCGACGTGAGCCCGGCACTTGGAAGCATCCTAGTACTCTTCGGGCGTTTGCCTACGTCACGGCGCTTTCGTCACAGCGGGCGGGCTCCAGCTTCCGTCAAGGATCGAGGGGCTCTGCTGTCTGGGCCAGTACATCCGCATGGTCAGGTTGAAGCCGTCCTCCGGAGCTGGTAGCCAGTTTGCTTCCTTGCCGGGTCCTGGCGAGTCGTGCTGGATATAAATGTCCGTTGAGCCGTCACTATTCTGCTGCAGCGGCATCCAGCTGCTGATTGCGTAGCGATGAATTGCATTCTCGACGAAGAAGGACTGCGGGTCGTACATGGTCACCGACCAGAATGCGTTGACCGGCGGCATCTGCCCAGGCCCGAAGTGCAGGACATATCGGTTAGTACCATTCAGAGGTTTGCCGTCTCCGTCCACGAACGTTGTCGGATAGAGGGCATCTGCGGGAAGGTTCGCAGCCAGCGCGATGAGCGCGATGTAAGCCCGAGTCTCGTAATCCGTCCCGAACGCTCCGATGTTGCTCTTGGGAATGTGCCAGCCGTTGACTGACGTACCCATGTGCTTGGCTTGCTCTTGCAAATAGGCGAGCGTCCGCCCTACCGCTCCGTCCAGGCTTTTGCCCGCGTCGGGATCGAGTTTCGACGGGTCAAACGGCTGTCCCGGGACGATCCCGATCGTCGACAGCTTCTCCAGCATCGCCGCGTCGGCTGAGGGCGGGGGATTCGCAGTCAGCAGCTTAGCCAGCGCGCCAAGGAAATCGGCGCCGCTCATGCGCCGGAGTTGCTCAACAGGCGGCGTCTTCATGTCGGCTTGCGCATCGACGGCTCCCTCGGGAGCCGAATACGGCTGACCAAACTTCGATAGCGGAGTAAGGGTGTATCCCGCTTGGATCGCGTGCACGGCTGAATAGTCCGCAGGGCCATTTGTCTGAGTACGCCCGAGAATCCAGACCATATTCGTCGGCGATTTTATCTGCTCCATCCCAGCCGGGAGCTTCCCGCTCCAGCCGGGTCCGGTAATAGCGAAGTTGCCAGCCCTTGTTCCGGTTGTGCGCGGCCCCGGACTGGAAAACACGTTGGTCCATGCGTCGAGCATGGGTAGGAGATAGTAGCGGCCGCCGGTTTCGGGCACCGACAGGACCATCGGCTCCGATGAAAGATCAAGGAAGGCGGACGAGTACAGCGTATCCACGTTGGCGCGTACCACGTTCTTGAACGTGGCCGGCGGAAAAATGGGTGCATGAGCGAACTGGTTCACAGGCGCTGCCATGGCATTCGGACGGGCAACATTGGTCATCCGCCTCCTCGTCAGGTCCATCATGACCAGCGGCAAACCGTAGATGATCGCTTCAGTGACGATGTCGACCGGCTTCAACTGCTCTCTGGATTCGCTGGGCGCTGCCGTATCCGTTGCGGCACTAGTGTCGAATGCTTGCGCTCCGCCCGGGCTACACGGGACGAACCAACAGATGAGTACGAGTGCCGCAAAGCCCTTCTTTACCTGTCCAAACACGAGTTGCCTCCAATTCCCAAAATCGATTTTGAGTTTACTTTGCTGTTCGAAAGTTGGCGCCCTCGAAATCGGCGAGATCTCTCCCGATAGGCTCGTGACGTGAATTTTAGCGCTGTCCGTCATCACGCTACCAGCTCCGAGACCTCCATTCGGCGAAGGCGATACCGGAGCGTTCGTTCCTCGCCAGTCTCCCGCTCGCCTGCCGGTTTCAAGCCGCGAAATCCCGGAGCAACAAGCCTCCGCAGATGATAAGGAAAATCCCGAACACGATCAGCGGAAGCGGGATCGTGACAGCAGCTAGCGCCCCTCCGATCATGGCGCTCAGGGACTCTGCACCCACCCGGATTGCCTGGTTGTTGCCCATCACGCGGCCTTGCCGCTCCAAGGACACAGCGTTGGACAGGATCGTCGGGCATGCGGCAAGTGCGATCGTTCCCATCATCGTTGTGAGACCGCCGGTGATCCAGATCGAACCTATCTGAGAGGGCACTGTGATCGCAATCATGGCAGCCCCGGCGGCAATGCAGGCGGTGATGGCGAGGCGGTTCAAACCCATACGGCGCGTCAATGGGGCCATGATGAAGAAGCTCGTGATTGCCGAGATCAGAGCCAGCCCCGAATAGATCAAGGTGGTTTGATCGACGCCAGTGTCCCAGCGATCGACCAAATAGACGAGCACCATCCGGAAGTAGCCGAACAGCGCAAGATAGATCAGAAAATTGAGCAAATAGAGCCGCCGGATTGATTCATCCGTGAAGACGGTGCTGAGATTTGTCATGGCAGCAAACAGGCTGAAATCGGCCTGCCTGTCAGCCGCGTGCGTTTCGGCGAAGCGGAACCATGTCCAAATAAGAGTGGCGACAAGGAGCGGCACCATCAACCAGAACGGAACACTCCAGCCGAGATGCAGGGCCATCTGGCCGCCGACGACCGGGCCGGCGATGTAGCCAAGGCTGGAGCTGGAGTACGTCCACGCAAACAGACGCGGACGTTCATCGGGGCTGCTCATGTCGGAAATCGCACTCTGCGCGATGGCGATGTTCGATTCTGCCAGTCCGCCAATCAGGCACCCCGATCCCAGCAGGACAATCGATCGCCACTCGATGCCGAGAGCTATCACAGCATATCCAAGCACCGTCACCAGCAGCGAGACGACCAGGACAGGCCTGCGACCGTAGCGATCGGACAAGGCGCCAAGGATCGGAGATCCCACGAATTGACCGAGCGGGTAGATCGCAAGCAGCAGCCCAAGGACGACGCTCCGCTGCCCGAGACTGGCGCCGTCCGGCACAAAGCCATTGTTTCCCATCAGCATGGGCGCAAACAAAGTGATCATGAGCGAGTAGCCGCAGAAACCAATGAAGATCAGCAGATACAGCGGCAGGAGCGGGAGAATGCGAGCTAGGACAGTTCGGTCGATACGCACAGTGTGAGCGCGAGTGCAGTTCGCCAGGTCAGTCATCGTCGGGGTCTCCTCATATTCCGGTTCCGTCGGCACTAAGATGCCGGCGGTCGCGTTAAAGGCGCTGACGCGAGCCACGACGCCTGTAATATCTGAGCGATACGCCGCAAGAGACGACCTGCGGCGGGTCTAGGACGACGGGTTCGATTGCAGATCGCCATTCACTCACATGCCATACAGGATCTTCAGCTCGCCGCTGGCGCGAAGGGCGATCTCTATTCCGTCCGCAGGCAGATACAGCTTCTCGAGCTTGGCCGAGGAGAGATGCCCTTCCATGCGGAAGCCGTCCTTCAGCGGCCTGTTCAACTTCGCGTTCGCGGCATTGAGCAGGTTCTCATAGGCGACGCCATAGTCCACGCTCATCTTGTCGCGCAGTCCACTCACGATCGGATCGATCATCGCGGCCAAGCCCTCATTGGCGGTCGAGGCGCTGAGATCGGAAAGCCGAACCGCATGACCGTCCTCATCCGCCTGCAGACCAGCCGTGAGATAGGTCCATTCGCCGTCAGTCGGATTTGCATCGGATGCTTTGGCGACGCGCAGACCGATCACGAGCTTGCCGGACGAAGGATAGACTTCAACATCCCGGACCGACATGCCGGCCGCCGGTGCGATCGAGGCGAGGGCCTGCTGGATCTTGCCCTTCAGCACGTCGTAGCTGACGCGGACGGGCAGGATCACGTCAAACTGGCCGGGCGAGGTGACCTCCCGCCCGAGGGCCGGAAGTGCGGTCGGCGTCACCGCCGCCGGATGCTGTCCGATCACGGTTTCGGCGGCGCCCGACAGCTCGAGCGATCCGCTGAGCACCTTGCCTTCGGCATGTACGCCGGCAAACGCGGCACTTTGCGGCGTCAACTGCAGCCACACTTCAGGATCCGCCGAGAGCTGAACTGGCTCAAACGCATGCCGCCAGGCCGTGGCGGCCTTGTCGTGCAGATCGAGACGGCGGGCCGCTGCAAGCGCACGTCCCCTCACCTGCACAAGCTCCGTCCTGATCCGCGGCTCCGCATAGTTGGCGAGCGGAATCTCGCGGCCCATCACATGCAGAATGGGCGGCTCACTCCAGCGAAAGCCGTCGCTGAAGTTCAGGTCGAGCGACCAGTCACGTGTGAGTTCCGGCCGCGCTTCGGCCTCGATCGTGGCACTGGCCTCGGTCTCTCCATGGATGCGGGCCGTGAATCGATTGGCGCCCTGCCCTTCCAACGCGCCGTAGATCGGCACCGAACCATAGAGACGACCGCCGCGGCCGTAAAGCGAGACCGGCCCCGACCTCTCCACGTAGCCATAGATGTCGCAATTGGCGTTGATCTGGAAGAACAGCACCCGGCGATGCACGCAGCTCATACGCTCGTCGATGGTCGCAAGCCGCCGGGGAATGACCTTCTCGATATCGTTTGCCAGGGCGGGCAGATCGAACTCGATCGTCGCTGCAATGCGCGACTGCGTGCTGAAAGGCGCTACCGTATCGGGAGCGAGAGGCGGCTTCTCCGCCGCCATCGCGGACGAACAGAGCCCGACCACGCCGAGCGCAGCGAGACCTGCACGCGCCGATCGAAAGGCGAGACCGGGGCGTTTACCTGAAGCTTTCAGATGGAGATTCATGACCTTTACCTCAACAGTTGTTCGATGGTTTGGAGATGTTGGCAGTCTGGAGATCAGAGCCTGGGCCGGCGAAAGTCGCCGAAGGCGCCGGCGCGCGGCCGGTCCTCGCCAATCGAGCGCCAGCGCGGGAGGTTTGCGCCGTCCTCGATTCGCGGGCGGCTGAAATCACGCTGCGGAGGCGCCTCATGCCGCTCGAACGCTTCGCCCGCATCGCGTCGGATCTCGGATTCACGCGCATCGGGCATCGCCGGTTCGATCCTCCTCGCGACGTCACCCTCAGGGCGATGAAACGCCTCGGGACGTGCCGCATCGATCCGATCCCCAAGGACGTCGCGTTGCTCCAAGGCAGAGCGATCCCGCAGGAAGTCGTCGTGTCCCAGATCGCTGCGCAAGGCATCCCGGACGGCCACGTCGCTGTTGCGGCCAAAGCGTTGCGTCAGCGCAGCGTTGGCATAGGGAACGTTGCCGCGATGCGCGGGATTGTGGACCCACACATTGTTCCCGATGTTCATGCTGGCGTGATTGAAGAGGTTATATCGGTTGACGTCGATGATGACGTTGTTGTGCCACCAGTCGTAACCGCCCCAGATCGCTGCGCCGACGGCGATGCCCGCACCGAAGGAAATGATGTTGCTGGCGACGAAGCCAGGCGGCGACCAGTAGAACGGCTGATAGCCCGGGTAATCCCAGCCGCCATACACTTGGGCTGGATTGTAGACGGGAACGTAGTAGACGTCGGGGTTCACCGGCTCGATCACGATCGGCCGCACTCCCGAATTGGCCCCGTCTGCCGGGGCCGGCGCGACGGTGACAATCTGCTGCGGCGTCGATTGCAAATTGCCGGCAGCCTGCGCCTCGGCGCGCAGCTGCTGCACCGCGTTGAGCACGTCCTGCTGCTGCGCCAGAAAGGCGTCGCCGAGCTGCTGGGTCCAGTCCAGCTTGTCGTTCATCATCTGAAGCGTCTGCGGCACTGCCGTCAGGGCTTTGACGCTCGGATCCCAGGATTGGGTCCGCATCGCATTCTCAAGCGCCTGCCCCTTGATCGTCGGGTTCTCCCGTGACCAGCGTGCCGCCTCGACCACCTCCAGTGGATAGGTCGAAGCCATCAGGATCTGCGTGAGCAGCGAATCCGGATAGAGGGCGATCGGCGCAACGAGCTGTGCGATCTGCGCCTGCGAGAACACCGCCTGGTCCTGGGTCTCCGCCTGCACTGGAGCAGCAGCAGTCGCGTCCCGCGCGCGGGCGGGTGCGGTTGCGAGGTTCGAAACCAGCACGAGCGGCGCGGCACACAGCGCGAAACCGCGCATTGTCATTGCAATCCTGTTGGACATCTCTGTTCTCCTTGTTTGCAGCCGCGCGTCTGCGCGCGGCTGCATTGATGGGCGCGGGCGCTCAGAGGCAGATGCGCTGACCGTTGCGCCAGAAGCATCCGGAGCCGCGGCGGTAGGCGTAAACGTTGCCGTAGCGTCCAATGCCGACGGCACCGTTGGGACCTACGGCGAAACTGCCGTACCGGGTCGTACAAGCCGCGCGATACACGCCCCTGACGCAGCTCATTGCGCTGGCATCGGACACCGTGAGAAGGACGCCGAGGGCACTCGCCACTGCGACGGCCGCATATTTCGGCTTGAAACGCGCGAGCGCGGAGATGCGGGAGTTCGTCGTGATGGTATTCATGGGAAGTCTCCTTTCGCGACAAATCGGCGCGCGACATCGTTCGATGCCCCGGCAGAGGGTCGCCATGCGAAGGTGGAAGCTGGACTCAAGGGCTGCGATTTGCCCCGTCCTCAACACGAGGAGAAATGGCTCGGCGACGATTCAAAAACAAATACCGCTTCAATATGCAGGTATCGCCTCGTCATATGGCCGGCCGCGCAACTCCAAAATCAGGCGGAAAAAGCAAGGAAACGGAGGCTCTGGACGGCGCAACCTCAGCTAGTATACTCGGACGCCTCACATGATCGTGTACCACAACCGGCACCCGCCACCTTCTCCGACCGCTAGCATCAGGCTGATGGGTCACAGAGCGGGTTGCCCAAAGCGGCGATCTCATCGATGATGTGCGGCCCCGGTATGGGCAGGACAAAATGCAGTTCCGTAAACTTCGATATTTCGTCAAGATCGTCGAGGCAGGCAGCTTCTCCCGCGCAGCCTCCATTGTTCATGTTGCCCAACCTGCGCTGAGCCAGCAGGTTGCCGAATTGGAGGTAAGGCTGGGAGTGGCCTTGCTTCAGCGCAGTGCGCGGGGCGTTAGGCCCACAGCAGCAGGGGAAATCTTCTACAAGGAAGCTTCCGCGATCTTGCATCAACTCGACCAGTTGCCCGCAGTCGTTCGTTCGGACCGTGACCAGCCAGAAGGGGTGGTCAACGTTGGTTTCATATCCTCCCTCGCGCCGGTACTCGTAGGCTTTCTAGATGAGTGCCGGGAAGCATTTCCGAAGGTCGTGATCCGGTTCTCGGATGGAGACAGCCTCGGCCTTGAAGACAAGATCGCCTCGTCATTGGTCGATCTCGCCGTCCTTCATGAGGTCGAATTTACGACGGCTTTGATGCGCAAACCCTTGTATAGGCAGAAGCTGTTCGTTGTCTCGCGTCAGCCGATAACAACCAACGGAGACCCGATCTCTCTTGAGCGCATCGCGGAGCTGCCCCTCGTGCTGCCGGGGAACGTCAAGGGCCGTCGTGCCTTGATCGAACACGTATTCGCCGAAGCGAAGCTAAAGACAAACGTCGTTCTCGAAGCAGATTCGCTGGTAAGTGAAATGTGGTCGGTGCGAAATGGGGTGGGTTGCACCATACTTCCGGTAGGTGATCTCTCCAATTTTGGGCCTCACGCTTTCGCCAAGCCGACGTTGATCGAGCCACCGATCTATTTTACCTGCTCCATTGCCTATTCTGCCGATTTTCCACTCACTGCCGCCAGCGAAGCGGTCCGCGATGCGCTCGCCAAGTTCCTTGAACGCCGGCTCAGCGAGGGCAGTATAGTGGGAGCGGAGCGCCTACCGGAACGGTGACGTCCGGAACGGCGTGAACGACTGAAGTACGCTTCAAGGATACGGTTCATATCGGTCCTTTTGAGCCAGAGCAAGCCGGCTCACGTCCTTCACTCCGTGTCCCGTCAAATCAGCGAACACGGCTTCATCGGATAATGGCGTTTTGCACGAATGCTTCCAATCGTGCTCAACCGTCTCGACGAGCCGTCTCACCACGTGAGCCGATGATGTTTCGATGGCAAGCTCGCGACGGTCGTCAAAACTGCCCGGGCTGAGATTGATCGAACCGACGACGGCACGCCTGTTGTCGGCAATCATCATCTTGCCGTGCAGCTTGAGCTTCCTGAGCGCATGAACCTTGGCGCCGACGTCGTGAACGATGCGCAGCCCGCTGACACCCTCGAACAGCTTCTTGCGTTTGAGCTTGTGAAGCGCACGGGACATGATCCGGACGCGGACCCCGCGCTTGACCGCGCGGACCAGGCGTTCGATGATCACCATGTCCTGGTAGCGCTCGTTCTGCAGCCACAGCGTTTCCGTGGCGCCGTCGATGAAGCTCGCGATACGCTGCCGACCGTTGTTTGGACACCAGATCAGGCTGGAGCCCGGTGTCGGCTCGAACGGCCGCTGCTCCCAATCGGCATCGAAGCATCGCACCATCTCCGCAACTTCCGCCGCGTCCGTGGATACGACCGCGTAGTCACGCGTCTCGGTGAGATCGCGTGTCTCCCAGTTCAGGGATTCGACAACACCAATCCGGTTGTCGATCACCATCGACTTCTGGTGGGTAACGGCGAATTGTGGGCTGCTGTCGCGCACGTCCACACCCGCCTGGAGGAGCATGGCCCTCGTCGCGTCATTGTCGCTCGTTCCATCACGCCGGGCCGGATTGAGCATCACCCGAACATGCACGCCGCGGCGCCGCGCCGCGATGACGGCATTGAGCAGTGACGGATCTGTGAACAGGAACATGCGGATGTTCAGCGTGTGTTGCGCCGACATGATCGGGTCCACGATCGCGCCCGCGGTGTCATCCGGAAGCACGATCAATCGATGTGACATCTGGCTTGTCCTCCTCTAGGCAGCGTCGGCAACGTGTCGCGCCGCCTGAAACTGGATCCGGTGGAGTTCGGAGAACAGCCCGCCTCCGGCAATCAGCGCCTCATGCGTGCCCTGCTCGACCACGACGCCGTCCTTCAGCACGATGATCTTGTCTGCATCGACGAGTGTGCTGAGACGGTGCGCGATCATGATCACGGTCCGGCCTTTCATCAGCCGCCGCAGCGCCTCGATCACCAGGTGCTCGGATTCCGTGTCGAGAGCAGCCGTCGGCTCGTCCAGGATCAGGATTGGGCTGTTGCGGATCACTGCACGTGCGATGGCGATGCGCTGACGCTGGCCGCCCGACAGGATTTCGCCCCGTTCACCAACAACCGAATCATAGCCCTGTGGCATCCGGCTGATGAACTCATCGGCATTTGCGATCCTGGCGGCTTCGATGATCTCAGCTTCTGTCGCATTGGGCCGCCCATACGCGATATTCTCCCTGATCGTACCGTGAAGCAGCACGGTATCCTGCAAGACGAAGCCGATCTGCGACCGCAACGCGGCGATCTTGTAGTCTGCAATGTCGATGCCGTCGATCAGCACACGGCCCAGCATGGGCTCGTAGAAGCGTGGAAGCAGGCTCAGCACGGTCGATTTTCCAGAGCCGGTCGGGCCGACAATACCGACGACCTCTCCCGGCTCGATGCTGAAGGATACCTCGTGCAGCACCAGCCTGTCCGCCTCATAGCCGAAGCTAACACGGTCGAAGCGGATCGCGCCGCTGACCCGGCCCGGATCGATCGCGCCCGGACGCTCGCGGACGATTTCGTCAGCCGAGAGGATCGCCTGAATCCGCTCCAGCGCGACTGTCGTCTGCGCGATGGTGCTGGTCATGCTGGCGAGATCCTTCACCGGTTTGAAGAACTTCTTGAGATAAGCGAGGTAGACCGTCAGCGCTCCCGCCGTCATCGTTCCCGCGATGATCAGTGACGTTCCCTTCCAGAGCACGACGGCGGTGCAGATCGCGACCACGATGCTGACCATGGGTGACATCAGCGATTTGATGCCGCGCGCGCGAAGCGCTGCAGCGACGGAAGCGTGGCTTGCGGCTTCCAGGTGCGCGATCTCCAGAGCCTGGCCTCCGAAAGCGTTTGTCAAGCGGATCGAGCCAAGTCCGCGCTGCACGATCGAGAGCACCTCTGCCTGGCGGTGCCGGAGCGCGCGGGTGGCGGCCTTCACGGCTCTCTTGAGATGGAAGGCGAAGAGCAGAAGGACAGGTGTGAAGGCAACGGCGATCAACGTGAAGTCCCAGTCGAGCCAGAACATCACTCCTACCATGAACACGATGGTGAGAAGATCGATGACGATTTCGAGCGTGGATGAGGACGCGAAATCCTGGATCGTGGCGACGTCGCTGGTAATGGTCGATACCAGCGCGCCGATCTTGGCATGATCGTAGTAGCGGAGCGAGAGCCGGTGCAGGTGCTCGTAGATGCGCAGCCGCAAATCGTTGGCGACCCACTGCCCCACGCTGGTCGTGAAGTAGCTGTCGAAATAGCTCGCGACCGCCGCGACGACTGCGATCGCCAGAGTCGCCGCGCCGGCAAAAAGCGCTACGCCCAGCGTATGCTTGCCGAAGCCGCCATATTCGTGGGCCCAGCTCAACCATTCGGGCAAGCGGTGACTGCCGAGCGCGTCGTCCAGGACAAGCTTCAACGGCCAGGGCGCGGCCAGACTCATCGCAATCTCGATCAGCATGGCGAGAAATACGATTGTCAGCCGGCCGCGATATGGTCTCAGCAGATCGATCACAAGACGGGACATCCTTCTTCTCCGATTACTGAGCCGGTGATTCCGCATCAGCGGTGCTGGACAGCGATTTGCCACAGTCGGTCGGCGCTGGCCGGCCGGCAAAGCGATCCATCATCCAGGTGACGGCAGCATCGGCGCTGTCGCGTGCGACGAATCCGTGTCCGACGCCCTGCACCCACATCATCCGCACCTTGCTGCCTGCCTTGCATTGCCGCTGCATGTAGCTCGCGGTCACTTCAGGGCGCACGATATCGTCGGTCGTGCCTTGCGCGAGAAAGAGCGGAATGCTCGACGGCAGCGCGCCCGGGGTGTTGCGGGCCGCCAGCGAACGCCAGGGCTCGACGGTGGCGATGTTGGGCACCGAGAGGAAGTGCTCCTCGAGCGGTTTCTCCGTCCGGCGTCGGGCCAGGATATCGAAGATCGATTCGATACATTCGTTGGCCAATTGGTCCACTGCCGGCATGGCTTCCGGCAACACGACCTTGTTGATCGGCGCGCCATAAACGCGCGACCACGACCATAATGTCATCGCGGTCAGGTTCTTGCCACCGGACGTCTTGAAATCGTCACCCATCAAGGTGACCAGCGAAGTTGCGGGCGCCGCCGCGGCAACACCGACCAGGTTGAGCTCGGGCGCATAAGTCCTGGCAATCAGACCGGTGTAGAGCGAGGCCTGTCCGCCCTGCGAATGCCCCCAGACGGCAAAGCTGTTGCCGGTCTCCGCGCCTGGCATGTTGCGCGCAGCGCGCACGGAATCGATCACCGCTCGCGCCTCGCTGTCGCCGACGAGATAAGGATGAGGGCCTGGCGTCCCCAAGCCTGGATAGTCTGTGGCCGCGACCACGACGCCCTGCTCAATCAACTGACGCAGGCCCGCCATTTGCTGGAACACGAAAATCGCCAGCGACGGCGCGCAGTGCGGCACCACGCCTGTAGTCGGATGCGCCCAGGCAACGACGGACCGCCCGCCTGCGGGCGCCGGGCCCGGTGGGACGATGATGACACCGGACGCCGCAATCGGCTCACCGTGCATGCCGGTCGAGCGATAGAGCACGCGATAGGCCTTGGCGCCCGCAGGCGCGAAGCTAATCGGCTCTGAGCGGATCAGCGTTCCCGGACGTCCGGCAATCTCCTGGCGCGATGCGTCATAGAAAGAGGTTTGCGCATCTGCGGCGACGACTGAAAGCGCCAATGCGGCCGCGCCAGCGATTGCACCCAAGCAGCGCCTCAGGACCGACGGTGCTTTCATCTGCTTCAACATATTCATGAGAGCCTCACTTGTATCTTGGTTGCCAGCGCCCGGGCCGTTCATCGGGTCCATGCCGCTTGCGAGCGAGCCGGCGAGTATCTTTCCGGCTCAACCTGGCCGCCGAACATCACCTCATGACACGCCTCGCTCAGCCGGGCTTCATTGCCTCGCAAACAAGCGACGATCTCGCCGACATTCGGGATGAAATGGCTGCACAGCCGAACACGTCCGGCGTGCAGGCCTGCCGTTGAGCTGCTGTGCCTTCCGCGAACGCCGCGCTGCTGGCGAGCGTCAGGACGATGCCGCCAACGGCGGCGAGCTTGATTGATTTGCGATACATTGGCCTTCTCTTCTGGTTGATTGAACGAATCTATTCTCTTTCTGAGTGCATCGTCGGACGCACCACCGCGTCAGCTCGCCAGGCGGTCCCTTGGCGAAGCCTTGTTGGTCAGATCACTTCATAGGCAAACAGCGTCGCAACGAGCGTTATCCCGATCAGACCGGCAAGGAAGATCAGGTCTGCGATCTGCTCGATGCGATAGCTCAGGCCGGCGCGCTGGGAATATCGAATTGAGAGGTAAGATGTCAGCGCACTCGCCAGGAACATGACCGATGCGAGAGCGGCGTATTCGTCGACATGCGACGATCCATGCTTTGCTTCGGCAAGCTTGACCAGGCCGATCAGCGTCGCGCAAACGCCGATCATCGTCGCCGAGACCGGCAGGATGTGGGATGCGAGCGCTTGGCTTCGTGCTCTTATCGACAGTCGATTCGACATGGCTCATTGCTTGGCTCCTCAGGGAGCCCCTCATCTGCTGGCATTCACTTTTCAGTCCAGAGCTTAGCTTGTTGACTCTTTCTCAGTCTCGCCGAAAAAGATTCACGAGCGAGTGCTCCGCTCCGGCCGCCACTTAACGGGCGCGACTAATGATCCACGCTGGCATCCCGGACAAATACAGCTTCCATATGCAGGTATCTGCGCGGCCTATAGGTTAGTTCTTTGATGCCGACCGGCTCGTCCTGAAGCTGCCCGCGCGACTGGCCTTTGGTACGGCCTATCAAAGCGTTACGCTTCGTATCCGCGCCTCGGCAACGACGACCATTTGTTGCGTCGATGTCGCTTCGATGCGCGCGCTTTCACGAAGTCGTTACGGTCTACGACCTTCATCACTGAACACGACATCGGCACGCCGATCCGTCGCCATCGGCGAGGGCTATGCCCGCATATTCAAACCGTATTTGCCGCGGAGCGATGGATCGACCACGGAAGTGGCGCACGGCGCCTGTCGCCTCATCATGAGCGAACGATCAGCCGCCTGGCATTTCCGCATCGAGAGAAGGAACACAGCATGAAAATCGATTCTCAGTTCACGCGCCGCGGCTTCGCCGCGACTGTCGCAACCGGCGTTGCGAGCATCGGGTTGCTAGCGGCCACAGCAAAATCGGCCAAGGCTTATCAGGGCAACATGGAGCGTGCGCTTGCATCGCTGCATCAAGCCTTGCAGTCGTTACAGGAGGCGACGCCGAACAAGGGTGGCCACCGAGCACGCGCGGCGGAGCTGGTCCGCCAGGCCATCGAAGAGACCGAGGCAGGCATAGCATTTGCAGCGGGGCATGGCGGGGCCGGCCGTTAGCGGACGAACGGCAGGCACCTTGCGGTGCCTGCCCATCGGTATTTAGCCAACCCAAACCGCTCCCGGCTTCCGGGCGCCCTCGATCTGCTCTCTCAGAAAGTCGATCAGGAGTTTCTTCACGCCTTCGGCGCCCAGCGTCAGCGCGAACTGATTTGACCAAACCAGACAGCAGGTAAGATGGAATGTCGGTGTAATCAGCACAGGCTCGGCAAAGTCGGCGAGCGAGAAACCTGACATGTCACCCAGATTCAGGATGGTGCTGGCAGCGCCGGAGCGCACCGCCGAAAGTTCGCTCGAGATATTGGCCGCCTCCGCGGCGAGCTGCACCGAGATTCCAGCCTTTGCGAAAGCGCGGTCGATAACGATTCGCCGCGCATTCGATTGACCCGGAAGGATCAGCGGGATCTCCGAAAGTTCGTTGATCGGGATTGTTGAGCCGGCGATCGGAGCCGATTGCTTGCTGCGGACGAGATAATGGTCCTGCCGGAACAGCGGCTGCCGCTGCACCGTGGGAAAGAACTCATCTTCAAAAATGAGAGCCAGGTCCAGGCGACTCTTCTCGACCTCCTCGCGCAGGAATTCGCTATCGCCGTCGACGAATCTAAGCGTGATTTTCGGATGAGTAGCCCGGCACAGCTCAATGAACGGCCCGACCAGGGTCGTGGAAAGAGATGCCGGCATCCCGAGGCTGACCGGCCCTTCGATTTCACCGATCTTGGAGTGCACCAGGGCCGGCAGATTCTCGTATCGGCGCAGGATCGAGGATGCTTCGTCATAGAACCGCTGCCCGGCAGCCGTCGGCTTGATGCCCCGTGCACTTCTATGCAGCAATGCGACGCCTAGCGACGCTTCCAGTTCGCCGATCTGCTGGCTCAAGGCCGGCTGCGCCACGTGAATGGTCCTGGCAGCCTGAGAGAAACTGCCGGCTTCGACGATTTTCACGAAATAATAGAGATGGCGGTACTGCATCCTCCGTCTTCCTGCAGCGGTAAACCGATGGTTGCAAAGTGCTAACAAAGACGCCGAGCTGTCAAGTTCGCTGGTGTCGCGTCATGGAAACGGCGAGACCCGCGCCGAGCCGCGAGCAAGCCTCCTCTAGCTGCCCTCGACAAAGCCGGCGATGAGCCTGGTCAGCGATTGCTCCAGCTCGTGCTGTGGCACCTGCTTATTTTCCGTCGCCACCACCGCGCGCATCACGCCGGCGAAGGCGTAGACAAGAACGAATGCGTCCGCCGGGCGCATAGGTCTTCTCACGCCACCCGAGCCGTCCGGGCCGGCTGTCGTCAGCATGTCGGTCAGGCTCTTGAGGAGCGGGTTCAGCCTGGTAGCAGGTCCGCGCGACAACGCATGTTCAAGCAGAACTCGGTGGACCCGACGCCGCCCGCCATAGCTCGTCAGTATGGAATGCACGATGATCCGAATGCGTTCTCCTGTCGCCCCGGCGCGTGCAGTCGTCATCGCCTGCATCACACGATTTGACAGTCCTTCCAGCTCTCGCCCCGACAACGCTTCGAGGACCGCGCCCCTGTTATCAAAATACTGATACAGCGTGCCGATGCTGACTCCGGCCGCTTCAGCAATTGCATTCGTCGTCAGGCCGTCCATGCCGCCTCGCTGAATGAGCCGCGTGGCAGCTTCCAATATGAGGTCGACCTTGTTTTGGGCACGAGCCTGCTGCGGCGTCCTGCGTCTAACTGATTGTTTTGATGTCGGTTTCACTGGGAATCGCCCGTGGCGCCAAACGCGAGTTGAGGATGTGAGCAATACTCATATTATCGCAACGGTCGTCAGTTTCAGAGACCTTTCTCAGAACAGAGTTGAGCAATGGATAGGAGAACGATAATCGTCACTGGAGCGAGCCTCGCTGCTGCAACTTTGGCCACGGAGGGGTCAATGGCGCAATCCACTGCGACCGACAAGCGGCCCGATCAGCGTCTTGGCCAAACCTATCGCTTTGCCGATCCGGATATGGACCTCTTTTTCGTTGCGGCGCTCGGCTGGGGTCCCGCGGGCGGCCTTGATATCGGGCAGGCCTTCTACATCGCTTCGCAGATTACAGATGGCGATGCGGACAGCTGGGTGCGCGCCTTCTCACTACGGCGACGCCATGAACGCCCAGGCGGACAGCTGGAATGTGCACGGGCGAAAGCGTGCCGCCGGTGAGGCCCGGCTCAAGGCGTTCGCCAGCTACCGCTCGGCCTGGCAATTCGCAGGCCCCGGCGATCTGTTCAGGTCCCTCGTGGTCAAACACAAGACTGCCTTTGTCGCAGCCATGAAGGAGCTTGCGCTCCCCTCGTCTCATTTCGGGGTGCCTTTCGCCGGCAAGCAACTGCCGGGCGCCTATTTCCAGAATGCGAATCCGAATGCTCCCGTGGTGCTCGTGATAGGCGGTGCCGACACTTGCTTTGAAGATCTGTTCTTGACCGTCGGCCGCAACCTTCTCGACCGCGGCTACTCCGTCGCCCTGGCCGATCTCCCAGGACAGGGCATCACGCAGGCGGACGGACTCTATTGGCAAGCTGAAGCGGAGAAGCCCATCGCTGCGATTGTTGATCTGCTCGTCAGCCGTTTCGGCGCGAAGCCCGGCCGTATTGCTTTGATCGGGTTCAGTCTGGGCGGGTACTTCGCCGCACGCGCGGCGGGCCATGATGAACGCTTTGCCACCGTGATCGCCAGCACGCCGTTTCCGAACCCGGCCGAGATGTTCGCGCTGGCGGTCAAAGAGAAAGCGAAATCATCGCAGACGCCTTCGGCATCGGCCCTGCGCAGCGCGCAAGTCACGTTATGGAAAGCAGGTGCGAGCAACCCACAGGATTTCCTGGCGCGCACATCGAACATGATCGCCGATCCTGCCTTGGTCACTGTCCCATTCCTCTCAATCCTCGGCGCGGGCGACTCGCCCGTCTTCGCGGCACAAGCTCATGCGTGGCACCGCGACATCAAATCGAGCCGGAAGGCGTTCGTTCTGCTGGACGCAGCTTCCGGGGCCGACGGCCACGTACAGGTCAACAACCGACTTCGCTTGGCCCAGGAGGCCACAGGCTGGATGGACGATATCTTCCACCTCTGATTTGAAGCCTCTCTTTTGGCTGCGCGGCCCATGCGACGCGAGTCGCGGTAGATCCGATCGGCGGCTCGATCGCCGAAGTGATCGCGTGAATCCGTGGCAGGATCATCAATACGGTCTGCCAGATCACGGCAAGCTAGCTCTTCAAAACTACTGCGATGGATTTGCTAGCTTCGCCGCGCACGCTGGGCGGCAGAACGCCGGCCATCTGGCGTACCAATAGCCGTATAGCCAAACCGTATTTGTTACCGGGCCGCGCTTGAGAGATGGTCCCGCCGCTCGCACGCGGCGGCGAGTGCACACCATTCCGGAGGCGACCACATGCCATTCGCTGCTGTTCACATCCATGAAGGATTCGTGTTCGCGCTGCTGCTCAAGATGGGGCTTTCGGCGCTGATCGCCGTATCCGTCACCGTACTTGCCGAAAAGGCAGGCCCCGTCATCGGCGCATTGCTCGCAACGCTGCCCGTCACGTCGGGGCCGGCTTTCTTCTTTCTGGCGCAGGACCATGACGCTCTCTTCATTTCTCAGACAGCGCTGTCGACCTTTGCCCAGAACATTCCGACCGCCATCTTCGCAACGTCCTACGTGCTGCTTGCACAACGTCTATCGACGACTATTAGCGTCGGCGGGGCAATGTGCATCTGGCTCGTTTATCTCGCGCTATCGCTCTGGGGAGACTCGGGCTTGCCCACTGCGCTCCTACTCGGCGCATGCGTTTTCCCGCTCTGCATCGTCCTCGTCAGGCCATATCGTCACGCAACGGCGTCAGCGCCAGGACAGCACGCAGGTGATCTGATCATGCGAGGTCTCGCCGTTGCACTGCTGGTAGGTGCGATCGAGGTCCTTGGCCTTTTGGCCACCCCCATGTGGACGGGCGTACTGGCTGCTGCGCCTGTTCTCTATCTCTCGCTGATGATCATCCTGCAGCGCCGGCTCGGCGGGCGGGCGGCAGCAGCCGTGATCGCCAACAGCCTCGCAGGTTTCCTCGGCATATCGCTGGCGTTTGTGATCGTCTACCTGCTTGCGGTACCGCTCGGGAAATGGACCGCCCTCGCCTTCGGCCTGACGTTCTCGGCCTTGTGGAATACAGGCCTGTTCCTGCTGCACTGCCGCGGCGCACCGATCCTCCAGCCCAATTCCAATCGCCTCCTTCCCTTTGAAGCCAATCGGAGCTCATCATGACCAAGACCGTCATCCAGTACGTTCTCTCCCGCCTTCACGACATCGGTATCACCGACGTGTTCGGGGTGCCCGGCGACTATGCCTTCTCTATCAACGATGCGATCTGCAACGATCCAAACTTGCGCTGAGTCGGATGTTGCAACGAGCTCAACGCGGCCTACGCGGCGGACGGCTATGCGCGCATCAAGGGAGCGGCGGCGCTGTGCACGACCTATGGCGTCGGCGAGCTCAGCGCGATCAACGGCATCGCGGGCGCATATGCCGAGCATCTGCCCGTGTTTCACCTCGTGGGCAGTCCGAACATGACAACGCGGGCTGCTCGGGCACCGATGCATCATACGCTGGGTAACGGCGAATATGAGCTCTTCCGCCGGATGACAGAACCGGTCGTCTGTGGACATGCCGTGATGACGCCGCAAAATGCCGTTTACGAGACCGAGCGGCTAATCGCGGAAGCGCTCTATCACCGCCGCCCCGTGTACATGGCTTTTCCAGCCGATCTGGCCAATCAGCCGGTGCTTGGTGAGGTGACGCCTATCTCGCCTCCGCGCAGCAATCCCGACAATCTCGCTGCCGCCGTCGAGGCCATTGCGACGACACTCGACATGGCGCGCACGGCCTGCGTGATCGCCGGTATTCTCGTCAGCCGGACCGGCAAGCGCGAGGTGCTGCAGCGCTTGATCGATGTATCGGGACTGCCGTTCAGCACCATGCTCATGGGCAAGTCCGTGCTCGACGAGCAGCATCCGTCCTATGTCGGCATCTATAATGGAGCGTTGATGAATGACGAGGTGCGTACCTTCGTCGAAGCTTGCGATTGCGTCATGCTGGTCGGTGCACCCCTGACCGATTTCAACACCGGCGCCTTCACCGCACGGCTTTCGCCGGAAAAGACCATCGCGATCAATCATCACCATGTTCAGATCGGCGGCAGGAGATTCAACGATGTTGAGATGGCCGATCTGCTCGTTGCTCTCGTGGATCACCTGCCGAAACGCGGCTGGGCCAGAATCAAGGCGAAATCCCTCGGCAAAGTGAGTGGCAAGGACAACGACCCAATCGACGCCCCCGCCCTCTATTCGCGGTGGGAACGCTTCCTGAAGCCGGATGACATCCTCGTCGTTGAAACGGGTACCGTCTCGATGGGCCTGGGGTTTGCGTTGCTGCCGCAGGGCGCGACCTTCCACAACCAGACTCTCTGGGGCTCGATCGGCTGGGCGACGCCGGCGGCATTCGGCGCCGCAGTTGCCGCACCGGACAGCCGAGTCGTTTTGGTGACGGGAGACGGAGCGCATCAGCTTACCGTGCAGGAGATCAGCCAGTTTGGCCGCCTGGGCTTGGCGCCGATCATCTTCGTGCTCAACAACAACGGCTATTTGATCGAACGGCTGCTCTGCAGGGAGCCGAGCATCGCCTACAACGACATCGCCCCGTGGCACTACGCTGACCTGGCGAAGGCCTTCGGGAACGACGATTGGCTCACGGCGCGCGTCACCACCTGTGACGAATTCGACCGGGCGCTGGAAGACGCCGGCAGGTCCAAAACCGGTGCCTACATCGAGGTCGTGACGGATGCCTACGCTGCATCGCCGCTGGCGCTGAAGCTCCACGATGCGGTGGCAACCCTCTACAAATCATAGGCTCTACCGGGAATTTGCCGCCGCGGTGATCGCGGCGGCAGCCGCCTTTTACGACAATCGCTGAACAGACGTCGGCCATAGCTGGCACCGATACCCGCATACTGAAGCCGTATTTGTTTTCGCCGAGTTCCTCGACCAGAGTGGCCGCCAGCACCAGTGGTGAACCGAGAAGGCTTCACCCCCCTTCAGGAAAGTTATACATCATGGCAAAGCTCATCTACCGGGTCGTTTCCGCCTGCGGCGCTCTTGGTTACGGCTATCCAAAGGAGTCTCTGGAAAACGCGTTGCGCGGCCGCGTCGATGCGATCATCTGCGATGGCGGTTCGATGGATGCCGGGCCTTTCTATCTTGGCACCGGGACGGAGTATTTTGAGCACGAAGCCGTGAAGGCGGATTTCCGTCACATGGTCGAGGCCGGCAAGAAACTCGGCTGCCCGGTGATCCTGGGATCCAGCGGCATGGCGGGCGGCAACCGCAACCTCGACTGGATGATCGGCCTCGCCAAGGAAGTCTTCGGTGAGCTTGAGGTGACTAACGCGAAGGTCGCCGTCATCCGTGCCGAACTTGATCCGGAATTCGTCATCCAGGAATTTCGCAAGGGAGCCCTGCGCGCAACGGGCGCCGGCCCCGAGCTCAGCGAGGAAGCGCTGCGCGAAAGCGCCATCGTCGGGCAGATGGGCATCCACCCCCTGATCACCGCCCTCGAGGACGGCGCACAATACGTGCTGGCCGGTCGTTCCTGCGATGTGGCACTATTTGCCTCCGACATGATCCGTCGCGGCATCGATGCAGGCCTCGCCTACCATGTCGGCCACATTCTGGAATGCGGCGCGCTTGCCTGTGATCCCGGCTCACCGTCGGACTGCCTCGTCGCCGAGATCTATGACGATGGCTCGGCGCTGTTCGTCGCGCCCAATCCGGCACGACGCTGCACCGCGTATTCGATTGCGGCGCACTCGCTGTACGAGGAGAGCCATCCGCAACTCCAGTTCTATCCCGAAGGCGTGCTTGCGATGGAGAAGACGGAGTTCTTCTCGCGCAACTCTGGTGTCGCCGGCATCCGCAACAGCAGGTTCGTTCGTGCAGGCAAACCCTGGCCGTGGAGCATCAAGCTGGAAGGATCGCGGAGGCTTGGCGCCCGCAAGGTCTCGGTGATCTATATCGATCCGGCCGACCTAGAGAAGATCCCAGCCGACGTACTGATCTATGGTCGGAACGGCGTGCAGGCAAAGCCGGTCCAGGATAGTCAGCGCGAGCTCGGAATCATCATCGAAACCTCGGCCAAGACACAGGAAGCGGCGGTTCTGCTGGCGAGCCTGCTGACACACTATCTGATTCACTACGGCTATCCGGGCCGCAAGGCCACGGCCGGCAACATTGCCTATCCTCTGTCTCCTAATCTCGTGAGCTTCCGCCGTGACGATGGGCTGTTCGGTGCAATTGTGCCGAGCGGAACGCGCGATCCGGTGTTCTTCGAGCACTATCCGAAGATCAAGGAGGCTGTCATCAACCTGATTCAGCACGAATTCCCGGATGCGATCAAGAATGCGACCTTCACCATCACGGATGCGGACGCAGCCAATCCGGCCATCCTGCTGCGGACCGTCGACCGCGATCCGCAGCGGCTGGCCGCGCGGCACGCCGTCGAGATCGACCGCATCACCAAGCTTGCAAAGCCGAAATCGACCTCGCGGCTCCATTTGGATGCGCCCGACGCGTACGAATGGTCGCTCTATCATCTGCTGCAGAACGAGCACGTCATCAAGAACGTGATGTTCGACATCACCTATTTCCGAGCGGACGGCGCGTCGTGGACGCGGGAAGGTGACGCTCGTCCGCATTATGAGGACATCGGGGAAACTAGTTATACCGGCAATCTCGACGATCGCACACTATCGCTGATCGCCGATGCGCCGCCGACGGGTGTGCTGCTCAAGTCGAACCGCCTGCTCGACATGGCCGTCGTGATCCGCAGCAAGGACGCAGGAATCAACCGCCTGACGTTCGACATCATCTTCACGTCGGCCGAGAACTATGAAGCCGCACTGCACTCGAACGTCTTTTCGAGCTGTAATATTGCCAAGCTTCTGGGATTGCCCCGTGAGCGGGTCGTCGGCACCTTCTTCGTCGACACGTGTAACGCCATCAAGATCTCGATCGACCGGCCGAACATCTCGGCGTCGGCGGACGAGCGGGACGTTTTCGGAGCGCAGCAGCAGGCCGCCATCGAGGGGCTCAGCATTCCGATCTACGGGACCATGCTCGCCAAGGCCTCGTCGTTGTGAGCATACTATTTGGCCGGCTCACTGCGTTTCAGCCGGGCAGCGTAACGCGTAGAGCAGCGGCTCAGCCCGGCCGCCGGTGGCTGTCATTCGTTGCGATCGCGGCAAATCGCCGTTTGGCGAACCAAATCGCATCGTGGGGGCCGAATCGATCCTCCCGCCTGGAACAACCCGGTCTGGTGCAGCAAGCAGCATCGTGCGCGGCAGGCGGGGCAGATTGTCCGTTTGCTCGCCTCAATATCCAATTCTACGACGTGCGCGTAATCGGCCTACACCGTCGGATCCGCAAGCAGTATCAAATGGGGTGAAGATATAGAAAGAGGAAAAGCCGCGCAGCAATCTGGTTGGCGGCGACTGCCACGATCGCTAGACGCATCAGCATGGGAAACTCCATTGTTTCCACGTTTCCATCCGATCATGGGTCGATCAACAGAGGTAAAGGTTCATCGGCGAGGCAAGCGCATGTCCGACAGAACCAGCCGGTTTAGAGGGTCACGGATACTGACATGACCCATCGCTATCGCTGGAATTGCCCGTTCTCGCGGTCACCATGCCGGTCGTCCTTGCCGCGTCAACAGCATGGACGAGCGCTGCAAGTTCTGTGGCTCTCAGCGCATAAAGAGCTAGTGCAGCAAACGTGAAGCACGCTGGGGGAATAGCTTCATTCATCTTACTCCAAAGCTCGACTTCCCGGATCGATGCAAACTGAAGAAGATGCCAGAAAGCCGCCTGATTGCTTGTGGTAGCTGGTTTTCGCCATCATCATCTCCGTCGACGGCGTTCTCGGTAGGCCTAGCGGCACATCAACCCCGACAAGGACTCGGAATGGCACTGCGGTCATCGCAACCCGATAAGCCCGTGCAGACCAACCTTTCCGCCGCTATCGGCCTTGCACCAGCGTGCTGCCAGTTGGGCCAATAGCTGTAACTTGAAGGATGACGTCGCCGTTTCTGGCCCAAGCGTAGTGTGGCGTGTTGGGCGGTTCCGAATAAACTGTGCCGGCCGGATAAGCTTTGAGCTTGGATTCGTCCCACGTCTCACCGACCGCGAAATAGAATGTCCCTGACATGACCAAGACGGTGCGGGCCGAATCCGGATGCCAGTGCGGCATCACCTTGGTTCCACTGGTGAACTTTATTCGATCGACATAGAGGCCAGCCTTTGATGGGTCCCCGATCAATGTGATATGCTGGGGAGCACCGGGAGGCCCTTTGTAGACCATGTCTTCCGGAAGCCAGACGACAACCTCCTCGTTGCTCTGAGCCAAAGCTTGTTGCGCGATGGGCCACGAAGCCGCGCATGTCAATGCATAGGCCATTGCTGCCGTCATACACCCTATACGCATCGTTTGCTCTCCTAGGTTTATCTTGCTGGCAGTCAATCGCCCTTGGGACAGATCGACGATCTGTCTCATTCTTCAGACGCCGGACGACGCGGTGCCTGTACTGCCAAGTTTGTCTCCGATCTGCCTCGCCCTACACCTGCGCTGTCGAGAGCGCTTCCAGGCCACGATCAACAGAATCGCGCCGCAGCCGATGGCATTGCTCATAAACAGGGATGCCATCTTCCAATCCCCTTGATTCTCGATCGCGTAGGCCATTGCCGACGCATGCGATGCGAGAAACAGACTCCATGTTCCAAACGAAATGGCCTCGGCACTGCCCTGGTCGTTAATCGCCCTGACGATTTGCGGGACGTACGCCAAAAAACGAAGACTGTTAAACAATGTGAATACGGCAAGAGTGACATCTGCGACCGTCATGCAATTCTCCGGATCGTTGCGGTCCCCGCAGCCAGCTTGCTTGGCTTTGCTACGTTCGACATCTTTTCAATACTGCGACGATGACGATACAAAGCAATGCCTATTGGCCTGATGCCGTCATATAGATGTCCCCTATCGATCCAGTTTCATCGTCTCGCAGATCCCATTGCCATCACCAACGATGGGGAGCCCTGCCACCCTGGACTATCGGATTGTTGCTTCAAGCGACCCGCTTGGCGACGTCGACCTGATCGCCTTCGATTCTGACACAGCGACACTCGCTGGCATATCCCAGCGCCGACTTGAGCATGGGAAAGATCCTGCCCATCTGCAGTGCCATGGCGAGATCGATAACGCCTCTATCGCCCCAGCGCTTGCGAACAGCATTGCGGCATGCGCCATGATCCGCCGAGCGACCCACCACCACATCCGCGAATTGGAAAGCCAACGCCGTGTCTGGGTTCATCGCTCGCAAATCGCGACGCAATACTGCTTCGATTTGATCTCTGGGAACGCCGGCCTCCAGCGCCATGTCCACGCACAGCTGCGTGCATGGCCCACAATCCTCAGCCATTGCCCCGGTTAATTTTGCGGCAAACCAAGGCTCCACTGCGACCGCTTCCCGGTGTTTCGCCGCCTTCATGAGCGCCGCAAACTTGAAGAAAGCCGCGGGCGAGGTCTTGAGCATCATTTCGAGATAGCTCGTGTCGTAAGCGTAACGCCTGCTCACCTGGCACAGAAGATATCGCGCGATAAAGCTACGCACAGCGTCTATCTCCTTTATTGGGCAAGGCTGCGTAAACCGCGAGCGCCGCGGGGAGAATTATGGTTGCGAGATCCGCCGCGGCTTGATGGTTGTGTCCAGCAACGATCTCTGCCAGATGAAGGGCACTGTGGATGCCCAGAAATCCCGCACCTGCCAAGGAAGCCGGCCAATACTCGGTCCGCCAGGCCCGAGCGGCAAGCGCGACGCCGGCAACGACAAAAGCCGCTCCGACATCCTGGACAAAATGGCGGTTAAATGGTCCCGTATCCTGCACCCCGGGCACCACTGCCCACCAGATCGAGCTTGCAATCAACATCGCCAGTCCGTTGGCGATATTGAGCAGTCCGAGACCTGCTGCGATCCATAGTTGCATGGACACCTGCGCCTTGCCGGTTTGCGCCGTTGCGATGCTACCCGAGAATGGCTGCGGCGAGCGAGATCGGAAAATCGATGGCAGAAGACGATGCGAACAATTCAACTTGAGAAGTACACAACTCTTCCGACGCTGACGAAATTGAGCCGATGTCGGGATGCGATCTGCTTTCGGCATGGCTGCACTCCAAGCTTGTTCTTTGGCACGTGTCCTACTGCGCGCGGCGCCTATCGAAACAGTTCGCCAACCCACGAGACTTCAACACATCCTTTGCTCTATCGATGAACGGCTTGCCAAAGACAAATCGAAATAGTTGCGGCAATGCGTCAGCAAAGATGAGGCGTGACAAGGGATCGGCGGTGTCAGTGCCTTGCACATGCGGTTTTCCGGTCGGGTGGGCCGCACTCAACGTGTCGGCAAACGCCGTACTTCTCCGCGGAAAAGTGCTGGAAGAGCAGCTTGGGCGTAGTAACCTTTAGCAGGCTGTTGAAGAAGCCTTTGAACGTCGTGCGATGAACGGGACGTTGTCGCCGTTGATGAGGCAGATCTCGCCTTGGAGTGAGCCGTCATCCTTTAGTTCGGCCCAGCCGTCACCCTCGGCTGGCTCCATTTCGTCGTTTCCCTGCCAGCCGAACTCGACAGCATCGCCGCGGCAGGCTCCATGAATGGAGCCAGTGAGGCAATCGAAGGCGAACTCGCCGCCGGCCTCATCGAACAGGATGTAGGCGCCCGCCAAGGCCATGTCGTAGCCCGGCGTCTCGACGACCTGCCATCTGCCCCGAATGCTCATGCCGGTGCCGCCAGAAGCTTGGGCAGCCGGATCAGATTGTAGGCTGCAAGCGCCAGGACAAAGACGGCATCTACGCGGTGGCGGCCTCGCAGCTTGACCTTGGCCAAGCCAGCGGAACTCTTGATCCAGCCGAAGACTTCTTCGATGCGTTTGCGGCAGCGTTGGCTGACGTCGTAGCCGCTGTGATGCGTCGTACGTGCGTCGATCGCCGTCTTGCGCCGCTTGCCGGTCTTACTCAGATGTCCATCAATCGCGATATGCGGGGTAACCGATCGATCTCTCAGCTCGTGCACGAATTGCGTGACATCATAGGCTTTATCCGCCCCAGCGTGATCCGCTTCGCGCTTCTCGCCTGTCGATCATGGCAAGCGCAATCTCCCGTTCGGCGGTGCCCGTCGCCTGGCCCACCTCACCCAAAACCGCTAAACCATTACCGTTTTCCATCAGAGCATGGCCCATATAACTCAGCTTAGCCGGCTGGCCATCACCCTTCTTGTAGAGCCTCGCCTCAGGATCGGTCGTGCTCGCATGGGTCTCGTTGGGTCGCTTCTCCTTGTGGAAGCTTCGCTCGGCGTTGCGTCCCGGACCATCCTCGTCTTTATCGCTACCATCTTTCTTCCGGAAGCTCTTGATCGAAGCCCAGGCTTCAATCAGCGTACCATCCACCGAGAAGTGATCGCTCGATAGCAGACGCTTGACGTTTGGCCGCGCCAAAAGCGCGTTCAGGAACTTGGCCGCAATCTCGCCTTCAAACAGCCGGTCGCGGTTCTTCGAGAAGGTCGAATGGTCCCAAACCGCATCGTCCACCCCCAGCCCAACGAACCAGCGGAACAGGAGATCGAACTCCATCCGTTCCATCAGATGCCGTTCGGAGCGAACCCCATAAAACGCTTGCAGGAGCATCGCCCGAAGCATTTCTCCGGTGCGATCGAGGGGCGGCCGAAGTTCGTATAAAGTTTGCCGAACTCGCCAGAAAGGCCTTCCAGCGCCGCATTCGCCAAGTCTCCGATCACCCGTAGCGGATGGTCGGCGCGAACTCGAGCCTCCAGGTCCACATAACTGAAAAGTGAGCCGGACCGTTCGTCACTCCCCCGCATCGCGCCCCCCAGTTAAATCCGGGTCCTAGAGAATCACGATGCGAAACGATCCGCCACCAACTTCTTCAACAGCCTGTTAGACGGCTCGCGCGTGGAGTCGTCTTAGGCGTGGCCGCCTATGTTCCTAATGTCGAACATCTCCTCGATCAAACGGCCGAACTCACCGCAGCTACCGTCGAGTTGCGGCAAAAAGTCCGAGCACCGCCCGAGGTACCGAGTTGCGCGCCTCGCGATTTCCTGAGCTCGTCGCTTCGCGTCGCACCGAGAGGGGCGTTCATCGGATCTTCGACAGGACATCGAATAGTCCGCCCGCTGCGCCCTTGATCCACTCGATACCGATACGCCGTTCAAGTTCGACACCATCGATTTTGATGAAATCAACCCTGCTGTCCCGCATACTATCAGGAACAAGGCATGCGCCGAACCCGGCAGCCACCATTGCCAAAGCTAAGCTGTCACTGTCGGTTTTCGTTACGACGATAGGTCTGACATGCCACTCGTCCAAAATCCGTGACGCCCTTTGGAGAAATTCACAATGCGTTCGCACGATGATTGGGCGCAGCTGCAGGATTTTCGGTGTAGGACGGACCGGGGCAACCGTCGACTTTGGAAAGGCCAAAACTTGTCTGTCTCTCGTGAATTCCAGCTGTCTGTAACTACGATCGGTCCTCTCGCGAAGATTCGTGATGATTGCGTCATAGCGTCCTGTCCCTAGGCGCTCGCGCAACTTGGCGAGCGGCGCAATCTCTATCCTGCTCGGGCGATCGGCCAGCATCTGCTTGAGCGGGGCTAGCAACTCAGAAAGCAACGCAGCGGGAATACTGACGAGCACGCCGATCCTGATGGGGCGCCTTGTTGCAGTCAGTGACTGCAGTGACTTTATGTTTTCAATCTCTCTCAGCACCGATCGCGCGTGCTCGAGAATACGAGCACATTCGGCTGTCGGCACTACGCCACGCGCTTGTCGTTCAAACAGCTTTCGACCCAGCTCAATCTCGAGACTATCGATTGCGGCAGACAGGGTCGGCTGCGTGACAAACGCCCGTCTCGCTGCGGCACTAAAACTTCCCGCCTCGGCGATAGCAATGAGGTATCTGAGCTGATGAATCTGCATCTATAAAAGCCATCTATATGATCGCATAGAGCCGACGGGCATTGCGCTACATCGGGATTGCCGCAGTATAAAGGACAGCAGAGAGGAATCCAAAGATGTCGAACCTGGCAAAATAGACAAAAAAGGCTCGCGGAGCGGGGTAGCGCGCAGTCGGCGCTGTCGTTCAGGCTCATAATCAATCGCTAACCCCTACAACGAGCCGGCGCGCCATCAAAATCACTCCGTATCCCGTGAAGTTCTTGGATTGGAGTCCTGCAATCGTGAGCTATTCACGTCAAGTATGGGGCGGCTTGAAATCATGACGCGCTTGGGAGGCACTAGATGGCGACTGTTGAACGACTCAAGGAGTTGGTCGAGGGCGTTACCGCTCGCGCAGGATATTCAAGTAGCATTGGAACGCGTGTACTCGAGGTCCGGCGCGGCGAAGTGACGATGGCGCTCGATCGCCGGTCCGACCTTCAACAGGTACATGGCCAATTTCACGGGGGCGTCATCGCTGGATTGGCAGATCATGCCGCGGGAGCTGCCGTCACAACTGCTTTCCCGGAGGGGAAATTCGCGGTGACTGTTGATCTTCATGTCAACTTCCTGGCGCCGGCGCTCGGGGACTCGCTTATTGCGAGAGCTAAGGCCCTGCGGGTTGGTGGAACCATCGGTGTCTCTCATGTCGACGTCTATAGCGTCTGTGCAGGTAAAGAGGAAATCTGCGCGGTCATTACGGCCACGATGCGTGCCGTCGATTTCCCGGGGACGGAGCCCGCGCGCCATTTCAAAATCTAGCGTCTCTCTTATCTTCGAGGATAGCAGATGATCGAGGTTCGGCGCTCCGGCGCAATCGCCACTGTTACTCTCAACCGGCCGGCGGCCCACAATGCCCTGTCGCGTACTTTGATCGCGCGGCTCTCGGATGCAGTCGATGATCTTGATCGGGACCCAGCGATCAGAGCCGTCGTCCTGACCGGAGGACCGACCTTTTGCGCCGGTGCCGATATAGTTGAGATGAGTGAACTTTCTCTCGAAACCGCGTTGAACGAGGACTTTTCCGGCTGCTGCGATTGTCTCGCGAGCTTCTCCAAGCCGCTGATTGCCGCGGTCGAGGGCTTTGCCATTGGCGCTGGGTGCGAACTTGTTGAAATGTGCGATATCGTCGTAGCAGGCGACAAAGCGCGTCTTGGGCATCCCGAGATTACGCTTGGAACGCTATCGGGTGCAGGCGGTACACAACGTCTTGCCCGAATGGTCGGCCGTGTCAGGGCCATGGATCTCGTGCTGACCGGCCGGCTTATCGAAGCGTCGGAGGCAGAAAAGATTGGCTTAGTCAGCCGGGTGGTCGTCGCTGGGGAAGCGTTGGTCGTTGCGCTCAATATTGCAGAAGCCATTGCAAGCCGACCTCTGCTCGCTTTGAAGTTCGCCAAGGAAGCAGTGGACCGTGCCGTCTCGGTCGGGCTTGAGGAAGGCCTCAGACTCGAGCGGCGACTCTTTCATCTGACGTTCGCGACAGGAGAGTTGCATGGGGGCACCGCGTCATTTCTTGCTAGACGTGAAGCAAGGACAAAGACCAGTAAATGAATAACTTGCCCAGGACCCATCGAAATGGCTGCGGCAATGCGTCAGCAAAGATTAGCCGTGGCAAACATCATCAGCTGCCTCCGCTCAATGCTGTTCGTGCCTTCGAGGTAGCGGCGCGAACAGGTGGTTTCCAATCGGCTGGAGCCGAACTCAGCGTGTCGGCAAACGCGGTGGGCCGCCTAGTAAAGGTGCTGGAGGATTGGCTTGGGGTGACACTCTTTACTCGACTCCCGCGTGGCATCGTGTTGACGGAGGCAGGGCGGACCTATCTTGCGAAGCTCGAACGGCTCTTTGATCAACTCGCCGAGGCGACAATCGATTTGCAACGCCGCAAAAATGCAAGCGTGCTGACCATAAGTGCCGCCCCCTCTTTCGCGGTGCGGTGGCTGGTTCCGCGCCTCCAATATTTGACTACCCGATATCCGGGGCTCGACGTACGGCTGCACGCATCTGCGTCGCACACAGATTTCACCCGGGATCAAGTAGATTTAGCCATCCGTCAGGCGATCAGGATCGAAGACCACCTGCACAGCGATTTGCTGGTGCAGGAAGATTTCTATCCCGTCTGTAGCCCCGCGCTGCTGTCGTGTGCGCCGAGGCTGCGTCAGGTTTCGGACCTTTCGCAGCACACGTTGCTGCACAGCGAATGCTCGGAAACCCCCGATCAGATTGACTGGACACGCTGGCTGGCCGCTGCCGGCGAGAAGGACATCAACGCCGAGCGAGGACTACGCTTTTCCTTCTCGCACCTGACGTTGCAAGCTGCCGGCACAGGTCAGGGCGTCGCGCTTGGCAGCTCGGCATTGATCTCCGATGACTTGAGCATCGGGAGGCTCGTTAGGCCGTTTGGCGACCTTTCCGTGCGGGGCCCCTATGGGCTGTTCATCGTCTGCCCCCTGGCCACTGCCGATCACGACAAGATCGTCGCCTTCCGGAATTGGGCGCTGGAGGAAGCGGCCCGAGAACGCTGCGCGCACGATCCCAGCAAGTCTGCTGAAGCGCGCGCGTGACGACGACATTGCCGTGCTGGCCGTCTCCCATGAGTTGGAATTCATCCGCGTCACGGAGAAGACGCACGTGCTGTATTTCGGCAAGATCATTGCTTCAGGCAACGTCGGGTCAATCCAAGCAGCCCCAAGATCAGGCAGGTCCATCTCGGCAACTAGGAGCTGGCGTTGCTGCAGGTTCAGGGTACCATAACAGCTCAAGGGTGTTGGCCATGTCCTTCTACGAACCCGCGTATGCTGGCCGAGTCGACCGAATGAAGGCCTCGGAAATTCGTGAGTTGCTGAAGCTCTTGGAACAGCCCGGCATCACTTCTTTTGCTGGCGGTATTCCCGATCCAAAGTTGTTCCCGATAGCAGAGACTCAGGCGGCGTATGCAGAAGTTCTCGGCAATGTGACGCTTGGATCGCAAGCACTGCAGTACTCGGTAAGCGAAGGCTATTTGCCATTGCGGCAATGGATCGTGTCGCACATGATGACGAGAGGTGTGCCATGCACGGTGGACAACATCGTAATCACTTCGGGTTCACAGCAGGGACTCGAATTCCTCGGCCGCCTACTCTTATCACCGAAAGATACTGCTTTGGTCGAGATGCCCACATATCTCGGTGCTCTGCAGGCCTTTTCCGCCTTTGAACCACACTACGACGAACTTCGGCCTGAGGGCGGCAACCACACTCCTGAAGCCTATGCGGCCAGCGCAGCAGCGGCTGGCGGGCGAGTGAAGTTCGCTTACGTCGTGCCCGATTTTGCGAACCCGACCGGTCTGACGCTTTCTCGTGCTGCACGCGAGAACTTATTGACTCTCGCACGAGAGCTTGAGGTACCCGTGCTTGAAGATAGTGCCTATGCTGCGTTGCGCTTCGAAGGTACGCCGATGCCAAGCTTGCAGTCTTTGGATATTCGATGCATGGGCAGCATCGATGCATCCCGGGTCGTGTACTGCGGCACCTTTTCGAAGACAGTCACTCCCGGGCTGCGGCTCGGCTGGCTGTGTGCGTCTCGCGAGATAATCCGTCGCCTCGTCCTGGTGAAGCAAGCAACCGACCTCAACAGCCCGCTACTCAATCAGATGGTGATGCACCGGTTGGTAGAGGACGTGTACGACCGGCAGGTGGAAAAGGCTATCGCGCAATATCGTGGACGGCGTGACGTGATGTTGCGAGCTCTGGAAACCTATATGCCAACCGGCGTGACATGGACACGGCCCGAGGGCGGCTTGTTCATCTGGGTGACGTTGCCGGACGGAACTGATGGTGCCGCTTTGCTGGAGCGTGCCATCGCCGAGGCCAAAGTTGCGTTCGTCCCAGGAGCAGCATTCTTTGCAAGCCAGCGCGGTCGCAACACGATACGATTATCTTTTTCTCTGCCCGATGAGGAAGAGATCACCACGGCTATTCAGAGGCTTTCCCATCTGTTGGCGCATTGAGCACCAAGCTGAAGTGCTTCAGTGGCCACTCGGACGTCTGCATTCTGATGTGCTGCTGCCCCATGGAGAACGAGTAGCGAGACCGCCGCTAGAGTTCAGGCTTTGTCGACAGTTGATATCCGCTTCTGTGGAAGATTTCGGATGCTGGCCGGTTGAGGGACAGGCCGCGCGTTCGGCGGCTGGCGTCCGAAAGCCACCAAGGGGAAAGCCTGGCTAGGCACCTACCGCAGCCGAGAGGTGTGGAGCATCTCTCGCATGTCACCATTTCCGCAGCGTGACTTTCGGCACTTTCCAACGGGCAAGTGCTTGGACAGCATCAACGTACCAGCGCGAAACCAGGCACGGTTCCCAATACAACGGCCATTTCCGTGGCAAACACCTTGATCATCGACGCTTCCTGAACGGGATTTTCGCCCAGATCAAGTCTTTCAGCGGCGTCATGAACCATCAGACGGCAAGCATGAATACGCGTCGAGATGTCGGCGATCCACCACTGGATAGCCTGTCGGTCCGCGAGTTTCACTCCGAAGGTCTCACGCTGCTTCGCATACTCACACATCAAGTCGAGGGCCCGCCTTGCTATGCCGATCGCCGTTGAGCCCATCTCGAGTCGGCGTGTCAGCAGGCGAAGCTGCATCGGTATATAGCCCTGCCCCACAATCCCGAGCACTGCGTCCTCTGAAACTCGGCAGTCATCAAACAAAATTTCATATGTGGACGATCCGCCGATCATCGGAATTTCGCGTTCAATAATGAAGCCAGCTACGCCCTTCTCGACGATGAACGAGGTAATGCCATTCCGGCGACTACCCTCGCCGACACGAGCCATGACAATGACGAAGTCAGCGTGCTTAGCATTGGAGATCCAGATTTTGCGTCCGTTGATTACCCACTGTCCGCTGTCTAGTACGGCACGTGTCTTCAACGCCGCGGGATCGCCGCCAGCGCCGGGTTCGGAAATTGCTATCGCAGATTGCATCCGTCCCTCGATGTAGGGCCTTAGATAGCGCTGCTTCTGTGCCTCGGAGCCGATTGCGTTTAGCATGCGCAAGTTCGGCGAATCCGGGGGCAGCGTGAAATTGACACACGTGCGACCCATCTCCTCCTTCACCGTAGCCATCGTTACGGCTGGCAAATCTTGACCGCCAAGCTCCACCGGGGCGTCCAGGCCCCACAGGCCCAGTTCTTTTGACACGCTACGCAAGCGCTCACACTGTGGCTCCGTGAGAGATCGTTCGCTATCACCGGCCATCCGCCTGTTGAGCACATCACTTTCGAGCGGGACGAGCTCACGGTCCACAAATTTGGCGACCGTCTGCTGGATCATTTTGGTTTCGTCGTCCAAGAGCATCACTTATGTCTTTCATGTTTGGGCTGCTGTCCCGCTAGCAGGCAATGCGATCGCAACTCTCTTCAACCAATTGCCCGCGGCCGAGTGACAACAATTCCCCCGTCAAACGAACTCCAATTTCGAAACGCGTTCTTCCAGAAGTGCCCCCGCCGCGCAGGGGGAGCCTGCCAGCTATCTTGAATTTCCTTTCCGGATTCCAGCAGAGTTGCTCGTTGCCTACCGTTGTGTAGTCAACAGATGACGCGCTCCATTTGGAGCGAGGAAGATGACGAGGAACAGCAGCACGCCAAACACGGCGCCGGATAGGCCCTTCGAGATGCCTTCAGCGATGTTCGGCACGAAGATGATGAAGGCGGCGCCGACGATCGATCCGGGCAGCCAGCCGACGCCGCCGACGACCATGCCGAGGAACAATGAGATCGCGAGCGTGATGGTGTAGCTGTCGGGCGCCACGAACTGCACGGCAATCGCACCAAGGCCGCCGGCGACGCCGGTGATGCCGGCCGAGACGCCGAAAGCGAGCGTCTTGTAGAGCGCAACGTCCACGCCCATGGCGGAGGCGGCGATCTCGTTGTCGCGGATCGCCATGAAGGCGCGGCCCGAACGCGAGCGCAACAGGTTCACCGAGAAGATGTAGATCGCGATGGAGATCACCAGGGTGAAGTAATAAAGCCACATGTCCTGCGACATCGGCAGGCCGAACGGCGCGTCCGGCTTGGTGACCACGAGGCCCTGCACCCCGCCGGTCCAGTGCTCGAGGAAGTTGAGCTTCAGGAGCTGCGGCATGGCGGTCGCGAGCGCGAAGGTGGCGAGCGCAAGATAGACGCCCGACAGCCGCAGCGCCGGCTGGCCGAACAGGAAGCCCGCGCCGAAGCAGAGCACGCCGGCAATCGGCAGGCACAGCGCATAGTTGACGTTGAACTGCTCCATCAGCACCGCCGTGGTGTAGGCACCGATGGCGTAGAACGCGCTCTGGCCGAGCGAGAACTGGCCCGAGCCGCCGGTGAGGATGTTGAGCGCGAGCACCGCCAGGCCGTAGATCAGCAGCATCGTCATCTGGAAGATGATGAAGTTCTTGGCGAACAGCGGCACGATCAAAAGGAGCAGCAGCACGACGTAGGAGGTGCCGTTGCCGAGCGTCATGGCCCGCTTCGGAACGGCCTCGACCGCCTGGTCTTCCTGGGCAACTTGTTCAATGGCGCTCATGATCAAACTCGCTTGACGATTTGCCGGCCGAACAGGCCAGCGGGTTTGACGACCAGGACGGAAATGATCAGCGCGAGCGCGATCGGGAGTTTCAGCTCGTTGCCGCCCCCGGGAATGTAGGTACCCGCGAGGTTCTCGAAGATGCCCATCAGGAAGCCGCCGACGACGGCGCCGAACGGGCTGGTCAACCCGCCGAGCACGGCGGCGGCAAAGCCGTAGATCAGCACGCCGCCCATCATGTTGGGCTCGAGGAACACGACCGGAGCGATCAGCATGCCGGCGATGGCGCCGATGGCGGAAGCCATGCCCCAGCCGAGCGCGATCATCCAGCTCGTGTTGATGCCGACGAGGCGGGCCGATTCAGGCAGCGAGGCGGCCGCCCGCATCGCAAGCCCGATCCGCGTGTACTGGAAGAAGAAGAACAGGCCGATCAGGAGCAGCACGGTGACGCCGATCATGCCGGCCTGGTGGGTCGAGATGAGCTGGCTGCCGAGGAACGGCGCGGAGCCGAACGGGGTCGGATACTGCTTGATGGTGAAGTCCCAGATCAGGCCGGCCGACGAGTTGATGATGGCAAACAGCGCGATGAAGCCGGCGACATTGGTCAGGATCGGCGCCTTGGCCAGCGGCTTGAACAGGATTCGCTCCAGCGCGACACCGCCGACGAAAGCGAACACCAGCGTGATCACGAAGGCCGCCCAGTAGGGCACGCCCCACTGCATAAGCTGCCATGAGACGAAGGTCGCAAACATCGCCATCTCGCCTTGCGCGAAGTTGAGATGGTCGATGGCCTGGTAGATCATGACCACGGCGAGCGCCATGCAGGCGTAGATCGCTCCCGTGGCGATGCCGGCCAGGACCTGGTTGGTGAAAAGCTCCATTGTCGCCGGCTCCGTTAGTAGCCCAGATAGGATTTGCGGATGTCTTCGTTGTTCGCGATGTCCTTGGCGTTGCCCGACATCACGATGCGCCCGGTCTCGATCACATAGGCCTGGTCGGCGAGCTCCAGCGCGAGCTGGGCGTTCTGCTCGACGACCAGGATCGACACCTTGTCCTCGCGATTGATCTTGCCGAGGATGCCGAAGAGGTCGCGCACGACGAGGGGCGCGAGCCCGAACGACGGCTCGTCCAGCAGCATCAGGCGCGGCCGCAGCATCAGCGCACGCGCGACCGCGAGCATCTGCTGCTCGCCGCCGGAGAGCGTGCCGGCCTGTTGGGTGTGCCGCTGCTTCAGGACCGGGAAATGCGCATACATGCGCTCGATGTCGGAGACGATCCCGGCGTTGTCCTTGCGGGTGATGGCGCCGAGCTGGAGGTTCTCCTCCACGGTCATGTTGGTGAACGTGCCGCGGCCCTGCGGCACATGCGCGATGCCGAAGCGCACGATGTTCTCGGTCGAGCGGTTGTTCAGCGGCTTGCCGTCGAACTCGATCGCGCCGGTCGAGCGCACCATGTTGCAGATCGCCCGCAGCGTCGTGGTCTTGCCGGCGCCGTTGGCGCCCAGCAGCGTCGTCAGCGAGCCCTCGTTGAGCGAGAAGGACAGGCCATGAAGGGCCTGGACCTGGCCGTAATAGGCGCGCAGGTCCTTGACGTTGAGCAGCGTCGTCATTGGTCCTTGCTCCCGAGATAGGCCTTGATGACGTCGGGGTCCGCCTGCACCTGGGCGGGCGTGCCTTCCGCGAGCTTCTTGCCGAAATTCAGTGCGACGACGTGATCGGCGATCGACATCACGAGGCCCATGTGATGCTCCACCAGCAGCACCGTCATGTGGCGGTCGTCGCGGATGCGGCGAATGAGGTCGCCGAGCACGTAGACTTCCTCGTGGTTGAGGCCGCCGGCCGGCTCGTCGAGCAGCAGGATCTTCGGGTCCGCGGCGAGAGCTCGCGCCAGCTCGACGCGCTTCTGGGTGCCGAATGGCAGGCCGGAGACCACGGTGTGGGCGACGTCCTCGAGATCGAGATAGGCGAGAATCTCCTCGATCTTCTTGTTCACGGTCGTCTCACTGCGGCGAACCCATGCCAACCGCAACGAGTCAGAGATGATGTCGCTGGAGGTGCGGGCATGTGTGCCGACCCGCACATTGTCCATCACCGAGAGATTCGGAAACAACGCGACGTTCTGGAACGTGCGGCCGATGCCGATCTCGGCAATGCGATGCGGCGGACGCGACAGGATGCTGACGCCTTCCATCAGGATGTCGCCGGACGACGGCTGATAGAGCCGGGACAGGCAATTGAAGAGGGTGGTCTTGCCGGCGCCATTGGGGCCGATCAGCCCCAGGATCTGGCCCTTGTGCATGTCGAAGGTCACGCCGTTGAGCGCGATGATACCGCCGAACAAGACCGTCAACTCATTGATTTTTATTATCTGATCCGACGCAAGAGCAGAGTTGGTCGACAAGTGATTGCGATTTGATGATGTCATGCTCAGAATGTAGCTGGATCTCACTACTTCGTGCCAAACGGTTGCCGAATGCACTAGCTTTGCTGCTCTCCGACTCCGGAGCCGAGAGAGTGTTGAGGCCTTTGGAGCGGAGTACTTGGGATCATCACTCCGGCAAGTCGGATATCTCTCGGAATTGAGCGGCGCCAAGCTCACTTAGAATTTCTGCGGTATGCTGACCGAGACCTGGAGCGTGATGTCGTAGACTGAATGGTGCAGCTCCATAAGTGACCGCACTGCGTATCAATCGATATGAACCTCCCCTTGGATGTTCGACGGTTTCGAAAAGCTCGACCGCCTTGACGTGAGGGTCATGGAAGATTTGAGCGAGACCGAGCACGGGCATGCAGGGTATGTCCGCCCGTTCACAAAACGCGAGCCATTCGGCATTGGTCCAACGCGGGGCTTCTTTGCGAACCTCGGCGTAGAGCTCGCCCAAGTATTCCTGTCGCGTCTCGAGGCTCCTGAACCGAGCGTCGGCTAGTAGGTCGTTTCGTCCCGTAAAATGGAAGAAATCTCGCCAGTTCCGATCGGAATAGGGCAAAATGCAAGCGAAACCATCCGCGGTGGCAAACGGCCTTCTATCTGCGCTCCGAATCCGAGGATAGCCTGGCTGTCCACGGGGGGGCTGAAAGACCGCAGCACCAAAGTGCTCGACAAGATTGAAGTCGATCGCCACCTCGAACATCGGCACTTCGACCGTCTGGCCCCGCCCCGTTCTCAAGCGATGAACTATGGCTGCGAGAACGGCAATAGCGATGGCCTGCCCAACGACTTTGTCGTATATGACAGAGGGCGCGTAAGTTGGCGCGCCCACAAGTTCTTCGGACAATGAAGCGAAGCCAGACGCGGCTTGGATCAAATCGTCGTAGGCCGGTTTAGGCGCATAGGGGCCTTTGGCGCCAAAACCGTAGGCTGCGCAATAGATTATGTCTTCTCTTATTGATCGACAGAAATCGTAGTCGAAGCCAAGGCGCGCCATTACTGGCGCCCGCAAATTGTGCATAAAGACGTCTGCGCCCGCAATAAGACGCTTTAGAACCTCACGATCACGCTCGACTTTCAGATCGAGAACAATGCTACGTTTGTTACGGTTCAGATTGAGAAACATACCACTTATGTCGGAAGCCAGACACGGCTTTTGTTTCCGAACGCTATCGCCGCCAGGTGGCTCCACCTTGATAACGTCAGCACCGAGATCGGCCAGAGTGCGGCTCGCGAACGGCCCCATGATTACTGAGGTCAAGTCGACAATTCTAATACCATCTAAGATGTTGACCATGCGGTAGGCCTTTGATGTGGGCTAGATCGAGGTTACCGCGACCAATTGCAGCTCAACGACCACTCCTCGTTCCTCCACCGATTGTTCTTTTCCTCTGCGAGCAAGCATTAGAACGACATCGTCAAACAAACCAGGCACTCGGCAAAAGATCACACCTGTGATTTTTGATTCGCTCATCGCTCAGTCGTGCGGATGAGCCGTTCAATTGAGTGCCGCAGCAACCTAACGTGCTCCTTGAGCTTGCTGTCGACCAACTCTAAGCGGCCCGCTAACGACAGAGCCATTTCCTGCCATCCGCCTGTAATCGATTTTGGCAAGCCTATAGCCACAGCTCCGCTTCTCGGATCCACGAGGCCGGCCGAAAAATAATACCCATGCTGCTTCGCCCAACAAACGCGGGCTATCACCTCACGGCCGGAGAGATCCGCGATCGCTCGATCACCTTCCGCACGAGTGCGATGGATCAGTCTTTTGATTTCTGCTTCAGATAGATCTGCAATCAGCACTATTCCGGCCGCACTGCGAACCGCATAGCGCTTCGCCGACAGGGTGATGTGGACGTCGCCTGGTCGCACGTGCTGAACGACGTTGAGATACCGCACGAAGATACCTGAACGCGTGGAAAGGCAAGCCGCCAAGCCAGATTCGGCTTCCAGTCGATCGAGTTCCGCCAGCATTGATCCGTCGCGGAAGCAGCCGGTATCTCGCCAAGTCGCAAGGACTGCAATCCGTATTGACGGCAAATACGTTTTCGATCTGCCATCAAAGTCAAGATAGCCAAGGCCCACAAGACTGTTGAGCAACACTGATGTTGAAGATTGAGGAAAGCCAAGCCGTTCAGCGACTTCGTTGGCCCGAGCCGGGCGTCGAATCTCGTCGAAAAACTCGATAATTCGTAGCACTCGCACCGCCGACTTCACAGCCGATGGCGAGGAGCTTACGTCCTGCAGCATTGGCGCTGTTACCCACGATCGCGTTTTCTCCAACCTGAGATCTCCCAGCATCATCCGACACGCCGACGTTCTTGCACGCCGACACGCATACCGCTCAAGAACACGTCAATCTCTGCTCGCGGCACTTCCGTCGCTTGAGGTACTTCGAATGCTTGGAGCAACAACGTAGCCTGCAAAGGACGGCCGCCGCCATTGGGCGGCGGCCGAGTGAGGGAGGAAGCAGACTACCGGCCTGCCAGCGGAAGGGGACGGCTCAAAATAAGAGACGGTTCGCAACTGAGGCGTAGAGGACCCATGACCCTAGCTCTCTTCTCGAACGATATATTGGTCGACCATATGGAGACTGCAGCTTCGGTTAAGGGAAGAACCTCCGGCCGGGCATGGCCGGAGGTCCTTGGAGGTTTACATTAAAGTACAGGTTCTCCTTTGCTGGCTTGGCCTCAGAATTGCAATGAACTCGTCGAGAGGTGGTTAGAGCATCCTCCTGGCTGTTTGCGGACCGTCACCAGTTGCGCTGGGCGCGGAGCATGAGCAGGACGTTGCTCTGGTCCTTCAACTCGTACGTGGCTGCTGGCTTACCAACCGATGCACTCGCAGTCGTGATGTACCCGGAGTTCTTCTGATCGATGTGGCTCCAAGTGAAATCCCCCGAGAAGGTCAGATTCTTTATTGGCGTCCACCGCGTGATGAAACCAAGTTGCGCAATATTGTAGTCAGGGTTGCAGGCGCCTGCTCCCGCCACACCGCCGGCACTGACGGTCGGGAACGTTCCGCCACTGAGAACGCCGTTACCTCCAGCGCCGCAGATCGCAAGTTTTGAGAAGTTGTCATATCGAACGGCAGCGTAGGCGCCATACAGACTGGAGCTCCAGTACGGATCCCAGTTGTGATTGAAGGCGCCATTCATGCCGAAGGTCTTGATTGTGTGCTGACTGCCTCCTGTAACGAACACCGTATCAGGCGCGGCGTTCAAGGCGACGCTCTGGTAGGCGAACGGGTTATTTGTGCCACCGAATAGCGTAGCCGCACCGTACGCCAACGCGAGGTCTTGGATATTGTAACGCGTCGCACCATCCGTATACACGCCTTGGATGTTTATGCTGTCCCCCGCGCCTGTCGGGATATTCTTGATCGACAAGGCCAACTGACCCGCATAGCCCCACACGTCGTTGGGATGGCCACAAGGCTCCGTGCCGCCACCGGCGGAACAGGAGTAGTATGCAGCGTGGTTGTCGTGCGCAGCGACCGACGCCTGGAACACGCCCCAAGCCTGATCAACGCGGACCATGGCGACCAGATCAGGTGCAGCCGTTCCCGCGTAGTCGCTGGCACCGAAAGCTCCGCCGGCACTGAGATTCTGTACACCGGCCTGATAATAAGGGGCCTGATCCTGAGCGGACACTGTGACCGACGTGCCAGTGCCGAAGTCCCAGGTATAGGAAAACTGGTTCACACCGGTGACCGCGCCACCACCGCCGACCAGACCGTCGAAGTTGTTGCCCGGATAGTTCGCCCAAGGCGCACTAAACTGCGAGGTGGCCTTGCCAATCGTGAAGCCGGCGAACTGGAGGAAGGCGGCATAGACGCCCAGGGTGCCGTAAGCAACGGCGCCCGCATTGGCATTGTTCGGCGCTTGGGCCGGAGAGACAAGCGCGCTGCCACCAATCGGTGAATAGACGGTTGAGCCGGGTACAGCGAGGTTATTCCCGTAGCTGTCTGTGGTCCAGGTGAAGACCACGTCGGCATAGGTGCGCACCACGCCATATTCAGTCGCAGTACGCGTGTCGATCGAGAGATCTTCACGGGAGCGCCACGTATAAGCATTGGTGAAACGATTCTTTGCACCGCCCTGGCCCGATACGTTGCCCACGTTATCCGTATTCGTGTTCGCCAGGACGTCGGCGCGCAGATAGCCCCCAAGCTTCAGACACGTGTCCGTTCCAGGAATGTACCAGAATCCAGCTCCATACAGGGAGCAGATCTTCACATACTCGACCGCTTTGGCCTTCATGGGAAGATCGGCCGCCTGTGCTCCGCCTAAGGCGACCAGGCTCGCCGCGGAACCGATGGCCAAATTCATAATCACCTTCATCTAAACCTCCAAGTTTGTGCCTCGCAAGAAATCCCTTTGAATGGACTTCTCGCCCCCAAATCGCTCTCGCGGATCCTGACAATCGCACTTGATCGGCCTTGGATCGGCGAGCGCTGCGATAATGGAACGGCTCCCTATTCGCCTGCGCATTTTGACGCGTCGATCACGCGTTGCGTTGGAAAACACTGTACGGCATCGGACGAATGATGCCTTCGCGTACCCCGCTGTGACATTCGAAGCTCAGAAGCGTGCAGCAGCGTACGATTGGTTGACGCGGCGACAGCCAACGTCTCCAACCTCAATGAGCTGAGTTGGACTCTTAGTAGGGATCCGCCCTTCGCTAACGCGTCGCAGTTTCCGAGCGGTCTGATGCGCAGGTTGCAAGTAGATGCGCCAGTGACAACCAAGCGCATGTTCGCCCTTGTCCCTCGGGCGCATTGATCGTTTGGATAGCCCAGTTGACAGCGTCGCGATGCGCGCAAGAACTCGCTATTGGGTTCTTGCTCGACCATATGCCGCCGCTATCGTCCCATAGCAGCAGCAGGCCTTTTGCCTCAATTTCGCGGCGTCCCTTATTTCCAACAATCCGCGCATCTTGCTGACGAGGCCTTCTTCCTCGAAACGATTGAGCGCTTCGGTAATACCCGCGCGACGCAGACCCAACACGGCAGAGATATTGTCATGCGTTACCGGCAATACGTTGCTCTCGATTGCGTCGCAAGCCAAGCATAGCCAGCACGCAAGACGCTGCTCAAGTCGGTGCCATACGCCGCACAAGCCGATTTGCGAACCATGGGTCATGACTGACTGCACATATCTTAATAACTGCTCACGGATCTGGGGCCGCTCACACATGGTACGGCGAAGAGCGTCTGCACCTATTCTGGATGCAGTTCCCGAGACCAGGACAACAGAGCGATGCTCAGATGCAGGTGCGCCGAGCGCGACTGATACTGGAGTAAAACCTTGAGACCCCACCATAGCGGTCTCAAGCACACTCCCCCTCGCTAGCGTCATGAGCGAAATAATACCTGTCTCAACAAAATCGACATACTCGATGCGCCGAACCGGCTCCTGTAACACCGAGCGTTCCTTCAGAACGACAGGCTCGAGAAGCGGGCGTATATAAGCGAGATCATCGGGCGGGAGACCCGCCAAAATATGGTTGCGAAGTTGAGTCGGTCTGCGCCAATGTAAGAGCATCGATCGTTCCGCTGATAATTCTCAATGCGTCGGTAGCGGAAACCTTGCCAAGTGATTTACCCGGGTCTGACTTCGAAATCGCTCTAGCCGTTGTCTATGCACCTCGCCTCCCCATGCGCACCGTGGTTCAAGATTGGGCTCTGACCGTTTGCAACAGATGCGCCATGGCGCGCGACCAGAACCGTACCAACGCTCCCGCGGACCGCCTGGGCCGCTACGGACCCAATGCCGTGCACGCGAAATCTAACAGCAGTGCTCCATCGTACAGCGCTGTTGAGGAAGCTTGCCTGTTCTCTGCATTGACTCGCTCTCGCCGGCCCCTCATTGCGCTGACCCGAGCACCCGCCCACTCCGTATCCCAAGACCCCAGCGAGCGGCCCTCAAGATGGTCTGGCCCCGGCAGCGCGCGATGCAACTCGCGCTGTTGGGATAGGCTCAGGTTATTCTCTATGAGTATCGATGACTGGCCCAAATAGCTCCCAGTTGGAGCCGTCGAACTTCATCATCTGAAGTTGCTCGATTGGCTCAAAGTCTGTGGGAGACGTCTTGATGCGAATGCCCGGAAGATAGGTATCGACCTCAAGATCGAGATTCGCCACTTGCTTCATTACGTTCTCGCGAGTGAGATCGTCTCCGCATCGCCTCAACACCTCGATAAGGACAACGGCTGCATTGTACGCAGAGAGCACCAGGCTCTCCCCCTTATCGACATTGGGAAGATATTTTTCCTGGAATGCTCGAAACCGCTTCATTCCTGGCGCGCTCTCGGATTTTGGGTCCGAGACGTTCATCAGGTAACCCGCGCTGAGAATATCCCTTGAATTATCGAGCCCCGCGGGGTTCAACGTCGCCGCTATCGAAGTTGAAACATTGCTGATAATGTGAATTGGGTGCCACGCGAGTTCAGCCACCTTCTTGATCGCCTGCGCCGTGAACTTGGGAGCACCGAGATCAATGAAAATATCAGGGTTTGCCGCCTTTATCGTTGCGACTTGAGAGTCAACGGTTGGAGACGTGACTTCAAATGAGACTTCGCTCACAACGAGCGTCCGATACTTGTCGCCGAGAACGTCTTTCAAGCCCTGAAGATAATCTTTTCCAAAGTCATCATTCTGGAAAAGAATTCCAATCTTCTTGTCCGGATAATTCTTCAAAACGTACGTGGCATAGACGCGCGCTTCGCTCCGGTAGCTAGGCAGGATGCCGATCGTCCAGGGAAAATGATCCGGGTCAGCCCAGCGCGAGGCGCCGCTTCCGACGAAGAGCTGCGGTACTCGTTGGCGATTTAGAGTTTTTTGAATTGCTGCGTTGGGCGCCGTCCCGAGTGGAGCGAATACGAGAAATACTTGATCGCTTTCAACTAATTTCCTGACCTGCTCGACCGTCTTCGGAGGCGAATAAGCGTCGTCATAGGAAATAAAGTTTATTTTTCGTCCATTGATGCCGCCGCCGTCATTGATCATCTGGAAGTAGGCGGCATAGGTCTTGCCCATGATGGCGTATGCTGAGGCAGGCCCGCTATAGGGAGTCGTGTTCCCGATCTTTATTTCGCTATCGGTGACCCCATCATCATATTTCTTTTGCGCGGCCGCGGGAGCGACCGTGAGCGCCAAGAAACTCCCAGCAACCAGCAGCGACGCGAATCGACCCATCCGGCGCGCCGGCGCGGTGACATGTGCTTCCCTTTGGCTTCTCACGCCAATCCCCTCCTTGCAACAACCGTCCCATTGGCTGCCGGGCTAGACTGCCGGTCTTCGTGACTTAAATGAGAATTTAAAATGTCCGTTTAACTTTCGTCAAGCGAAATTTTGTCTTGGAACGGTTGATGACTTGGCGCAAAGGGGCCATGGTCCGATAACAGTCCCAATCCGTCCATGTTGACCAACAATTCTTGATACCGTAGTCCAACGGCATGCGCCTCAAGTACCTCGATCATAGGGATCAGGAGATTACCCGCCGGATTCTCTCCGCGGCTGAACTGGTCTTTGCGGAAAAGGGAATAGAAAGAGCAACACTGCGAGAAATCACCGACCGAGCGGAGGTGAACGTTGCCGCCGTGAGCTACTACTTTGGGTCAAAATCCGAACTGGCCCTTGCCGTGTTTGATGAGCTCTCCTCAAGGATAAACGAACGGCGCTTGCTTGACCTAGAGAGCTGCATCTTGTTGGCCCAAAAGAAGGGTGCCCCTCCTGACTTGCGTACTGTTCTGGAGATATTCGTTCGCCCCTATGTAGAAGAGGGCAAATTCGGCCGGCTCTTTGCAAGGCTTATAATGCAGCACCGGCTCTCACCGACTGACTTGACGCAAACGATAGTCGATCAGCATTTTGATCCAATGGCCAAGCGGTTCATCGCGGCAATATCGGAAGCCTGCCCGCCATTGGACTCGAGCGAGCTCTACTTTCGATATATGTTTATGGTAGGTGCCGTCGTCTACAGCATGTCGGACATCGGCGTTGCTGAACGGGCCGTCCAATTGTCAGGCGGGAAGATAAGCGCTCAGGACCCCAAGGATATTAAGACTGCGATGCTCAATTTTCTCGTCGCAGGCATGCGCGCCGACTCGCGGCGCCGGGCGTCAGTAGCCTACAAAGCGAAGTAGATAGGCGACCTGGCCTTGGATTAGGGCCGCACTCCGGCATTCAAAGCCTTGACAAAAGTCAAATGGGCGTTTGAAATTGACGTTTAACAATCGTCGATTGGAGTTCGTCGTATGGTATCTAGCCCGCGTATCTTAGTTCGCCAGGGGCGGATATTTGATCCAACGTCAAGACGGGACGCGGCTGTAGGCGACTTGTTGATTGACGGCGAGAAAATCGCAGAAATTGCGCCGACAATATCAATTTCTGACGTCGACGAGATAATTGATGCTTCTGGCGCGATTGTTTCGCCCGGCTTCGTAGATGGTCATCGACACGTTTGGCAAACTAACATCAGAGGAATTGCTGCCGACTGGTCCCTCTTCGAATACTTGCATGAGATTCGAATGCGAATTGCGGGCGCGTATCGGCCAGAGGATGTCTATTTGGGTAATTTGCTCGGCTCCCTGGAAATGATCGACGCGGGGGTAACGACTGTCTGCGACCATTCTCATATTGTCAGTTCGCCCGAGCACGCTGAGGCGGCGATCCGCGGCCTTCACGATTCGGGTATACGAGCCGTCTATGCTCATGGATTTTACGATGTTCCTGGTGGACACGCGGCCTTTCCGTCGCATCGCGACAGATTGATCTATGCGAAGAACCTGCGAAAACTGCGATTTGGCGCGCAGGACGCGAGGGTAACCATGGGCGTTGCGCTTTCTGAGCTGGGAATCGTCGATTGGGCCGAGACAAGGGCCGAGATTGAAGTCGGAAGGGAAATTGGTCGCCACATTTCGGTTCACAATTCCGGCGTGGGCTATCAGGGCGGTACGGCATGGTTTGTATCTGAAGGGCTCCTAGGACCTGATATCCTGCACGTGCATGCGAACCGGTTCACAGACAATGATTTGGTGGCGGTTCGCGACGCTGGCGGCGCCATCTGCATTACCCCTGAAACAGAGTTGCAGATGGGTATGGGGTTCCCGATGACCCATCGATGTCGGGCATTGAACGTCAACATGGCGTTCGGCGCCGATATTGTGTCCGCTTGTTCCGGCGATCTTCTGACTCAAGCGCGGCTGTCATTGCAAGTGGCTCGGGCCTTCGAGAATCAACCAGCAATCGATCGAGGTAGCACCGTCGACAAAATCGATATGAATTGCAATGACGCGTTTCGTATTGCAACCAGAGGAGGGGCTGAAAGTATCGGGCTCGGGAGTAGCACGGGCACACTCGAGGTAGGCAAGAGCGCTGACATAATCATTGTCAAGCAGCACGGTTGGCATTTGACGCCATCCTGCCAAAGCGCACCTAGCCTCCTCCTGCAAGCGCGGCCTGGCGACATCAGCACCGTCATTGTCGCAGGTGTGGTTCGCAAGCGCGATGGAAGACTCCAGAAGTTTGATCTGGGAGCGCTGAATCAGCAGATGGAAGCATCACGCGACCATGTTCTCGCATCCGCGAGTTCTTACGGCGACGGGCAATCACACATAACTCTGCGCAATCTTCTTCAAGATCGCATTGGACGTCATTCAGAACGAAGCTCTCGCGAATAGCTGAATGTCTTGCCAAATAGGCTGTGACGCTCCAACCGAGTTCGACGGTTCGGCGTGCGGTGAACACCTCACAAAAATGAAGGAGTCGAAGTGCATGAAGCTCGCTACATTCAGGGAGAATGGGCGTGAAAAGATCGGTATCGTCCATGGAAACGACGAACAACTATTCGACGTTGCCGCAGCTGCCGACCGCATCGGCCGGAACGAGCCAGCGTTTGTTTCAATGCTCGCGCTGATTGACGCGGGTCAGCGAGCACTCGATTTAGCGGCCAATTTATTCCAAACGCACAGGATGAGCGACGACTTGTCGATTCGAGTTGCTGATGCGGAAATCCTGGCTCCGCTCCCCGTGCCGCGACAGATGCGCGACGGCATGGCGTTTCCGCTACATATTCTGCAGGCCCCACGCGGGCGGCGCAAGTTTTCAGCACGCGCCAAGGGCGACGTAGAAGAACTTGCACGGATCGAATCTGAGCCGCTGGGCGACTTGCCTGAAGTCTATCGCAAACAGCCAATTTATTACATCACGAATCGCTTCAGCGTGCGCGGTACTAACACCACGATAAAATGGCCTCGATACAGCCAGACAATGGACTACGAACTTGAACTCGGCATAGTCACAAAGAACAGAGGAATGAACATAAGCGCGCAAAGAGCAAAAGAACATATTTTCGGTTATACGGTCTTCAACGACTTTTCCGCGCGTGATGTTCAGGAGATTGAGATGCAGGGTCGGTTAGGCCCTGCCAAGGGCAAAAGTTTCGATGGGGGCAATGTGATCGGCCCATGGATCGTAACCCCTGACGAGATCGATGACCCCTATCGCTTGAAAATGGAAGCTCGCGTCAATGGCGAGACGCGCTCTACGAGCCTATCCGATGGAATGCTGTTTTCCTTCGAGGAAATGATCGCTCATATTACTCAAGATGAGACCTTGATGCCAGGCGAGTTCATTGGCTCTGGAACGGTCGGAAATGGCTGCGGGCTCGAACTGTGTAGGTATCTCGAGCATGGCGACGTGGTCGAACTAGAAATTGAGAAAATTGGCATCCTGAGAAACCGGGTCGAACGACAATGAACTCCGAGCCGGCGAGCACCAAAGAAGCGAGGAAATCAAAAGGTGTGGCGCGTCACTTCATAGATATTTCCGTCCCGCTGCAAAATGATGTGCCTGCTGATCCACCGGGGGGTCAGCCCGTTATCGAGTATATCAATCATCAACAGGCCCTGCCACGCATGCTGCAATTCTTCACAGGGCTAAAGGCGGAGGATCTACCCGACGGCCAGGGCTGGGCAGTAGAGCATGTGCGACTGTCTACTCACAACGGTACGCACCTTGATGCCCCTTGGCACTTTCACCCAACCATGAACAACGGTGAGGTGTCTTGGACAATCGAACAAGTCCCTTTGGAATGGTGTTTCCAGCCAGCCGTGAAACTCGACTTCCGCCATTTCTGCGATGGCTATGTCGCTACCGCGCGAGATGTCGAACTCGAACTGAAGCGCATCGGTCATGTTCTCAAACCTCTTGAGATCGTCGTCGTCAACACGGGCGCCAGCACCAAATTCGGCAGCAAGGATTACATCACTTCCGGTTGCGGCATGGGGTATGAAGCAACAATGTATCTTCTCGAGCGCGGCATCCGATTGACGGGTACGGACGGCTGGAGTTGGGACGCCCCTTTTCTTCATACGGCCAAGAAATATGCTGAAACAGGCGATGCTAGCCTCATCTGGGAGGGCCACAAGGCGAGCCGTCACATCGGTTATTGCCACTTGGAAAAGCTGCATAACCTAGAACTATTACCTACGTCCGGGTTCATGGTCTCGTGCTTCCCAGTCAAGATTGAGCGAGCGTCGGCCGGGTGGACCCGCGCTGTCGCAATCCTCGACGAATGAGTGGCCAAGACAAACCATCAGTCAGACCGCCCACGCTCGGTTCCTCGACGGTGCTATGGCCAACCGCTCGCATAAGAAACAGGAGGCTCCACAATGCAGGTCTCTGTTGATCGGATTCTGACAACACATGTTGGAAGTTTACCGCGAAATTCGGTGCTTTCAGATCTTTTAATCCGCCAAGAGCGCGGTGAAGAGGTCGACAGCGCGCGATTGAAGGCTGAAACGCGACAAGCCGTAGTTGACGTAGTCCGCCAACAGGTCGACGCAGGTATCGACGTCATCAATAATGGCGAACAACCGCGTGTCGGCTTTCAGACCTATGTGCCCCGGCGCATGCGGGGATTTGACGGCGTCTCCAATCGAGCGACACCTCTGGACTACCTCGAATTTCCCGATTTTGCAGAAATGGCAGCACGCCGATTTCCAAACAGGTCGAAGTCCCGGTCCGCTCCGAAAGCCATTACCACAGTCAGCTATGACGATCTCTCGGACGCCGAGTCAGAGATCGATGCTTTTTTCGACGCGTCTGTGTGCCATACCGACCAATTCGTAGAAGGATTCATGACTGCGGCATCGCCCGGCATTATCGCCACAACCATGATCAATGACTACTATGACACTCACGAGAACTATGTCTTCGCGCTGGCTCGCGAGATGCGAAAGGAATATCGACTAATCATTGATCGCGGCCTGATCTTGCAACTCGATGCGCCGGACCTCGCAATGGAGAGGACGATCATGTTTCAAAGTTCATCGCAAAGAGAGTTTCTCAGCGTCGTTGAAATGCATGTCGCCGCCATCAACTATGCATTGGAAGGATTGCCGAAGGACAGGATTAGGCTGCACTGCTGTTGGGGCAACTGGGAAGGACCACATCTGCACGATGTTCCCTTGGTGGAGATCTTTCCTCTTCTCAAGCAAGCGAATGTAGGCGCTCTAGCTATTGAATTTGCAAACCCCAGACACCAGCACGAAATTAGGCGGCTTGGCGAGCTAAAGTTTCCAGATGATAAAGTACTCATACCCGGAGTGATCGATTCCACAACCAACTATATCGAGCACCCGCAACTCGTCGCAGATCGGATCTGCGATGTGGTCAATGCGATAGGCGAGCGATCGCGAATTATCGCGGGTGTTGATTGCGGTTTCGGCACCTTCACCGGCTATGAATTTGTCGCCGGTTCAATCGTCTGGGCTAAGCTACGCGCGCTATCTGACGGCGCGAAATTGGCAACCAAGCTCCTTTGGGGTCGCTAGACTAGCCCGAGCCATTTTTCCCATGAAGGCTAGACATCTCCGCTCGACCAGGAGCACTTCCAATTGCGATATGGAACGACAAGCTCCGACATCGCCTTGGAAGCTGCTTCTTGCCAATGAGCACTTAGCCACCATTGCAAAAGTGGCTGTACGGACGGGCGCCATCAAGGCCTACCTTCAACGACATTTGCGCTGACTCGTCATATTGCTTCCAATGCACCGCATATTTCAGGATTTTATTGATTTGCTGGCTTGCGCGGAAAACGTGGCCGATTTCTCGAAGGCTATGACGCTAACTGCCAGCGCCATTGAGTTATCATGCTTCGCTTATCTTAGCCTTCCCAGCAAGCCAGAAAACAAGCCGCGCCTGATCTCAACATACCCGGAGGAATGGACCTCTCATTACCTGCGGAGCCGCTATGAGGTCATCGATCCGGTCATTACTCAAGCTCTTCAGACAGTCGAACCGTTCGAGTGGGGCATTGGCTTCCGGTCAGTCCGGCGGTCCGCGGTCCAGCAACAGCTTCTCGACGAAGCGGCTGAATTCGGGATTCGGATTGGCTTTACCGTCCCCATTCACGATGGTCACGGACCGATCGCCGCACTGACGTTCGCCACATCTCAGCGCAATTGCACCTTCGAGAACTTCACCAAGTCGCAGGGGCGCGTGCTTCAACTCATGGCGATGTATTTTCATGCTCACGTGCGCCGCAAACTCACAAGTGGGCGTAGAATCTCAGGGGTACTTTTGTCGCCGCGTGAGCTCGAATGTCTGGAATGGGCATCACGAGGGAAAAGCGCTTGGGAGATCGGATGCATTCTCGGCATTTCGCGCAACACAGTTGCATATTACTTAGAGAACGCGAAGGAAAAGCTGGGCGTTCGCACGATCGCGCAAGCGGTGACGCACCTTGCCGCTGCAAATAAAAGAAAGCGGAATTAGGACAAACCTCCCCTACAACTAAAGGTAATGATTCAGGTCAATAATCTCGCTTCAAAAAGGGTGGTGAACACCTTTGGAGGGATTATGATTCAGCTGATTACGCCATCTTCGTATGGAGAGTTTTCCGACACTCTCGTTGATATGCATCGGTTACGCCATCGTGTCTTTAAGCTCCGCATGGCCTGGGACGTTCAAACCAGCGGCGACATGGAGATTGACGATTTCGATGCGCTGCATCCCCACTACTTAATCCAGGCAGCTGAAAACGGCCAAGTGCAAGGTTCGGTTCGCCTGCTTCCCACGCTTGGCCCGACCATGCTTCGCGATACCTTTCCCGCGCTTCTCGAAGGCCAGCTCGCGCCGGCCACCCCTCTCGTTTGGGAAAGTAGTAGATTCGCAATCGATGTTGCTGCGGACGCTCCGAAAGGGGATCACGGTATCACTCGTGCCGCTTACGAGCTGTTTGCGGGAATGATCGAGTTCGGGCTCTCACGAAAACTCACTGACATCGTTACCGTCACGGATGTCCGTATGGAGAGAATCCTTCGACGAGCCGGGTGGCCCCTGCGGCGTATTGGCGATCCTTTTGCAATTGGCAATACCTTGGCCGTGGCGGGTTACCTCGAGATTTCGCGCGAGACTCTGGCCAGCCTTCGTAAGGCCGGCGGTCTTTCGAAGCCGGTTCTTTGGGCGCCGGTAGTCTTCGCTGCTGCCTAGAATCATCCAGCCAAACAACCGAGACATACGTCCTCGCATGGAGCGGGGACGTCGTTCTTGCGGTTTGCTGACGAGCTATGAACATGACCGTAATTGAGACCAAGAACGATCAACGAAACGCAGCGAGAGCCATTGACCTGCAACAGCTTCGACAAGCGGTTGCCGCTTGCGACTACGGGAGCTTTCGGCGGGCCGCAGAAGCGCTTTCGATCAAGCATACCGCCTTCAGCCGCGCTATCGGTCAGCTTGAGTACCTGGTGGGAACTTCACTGTTTGAGCGCTCGAGCGGGGGAATCAAGCCTACTCTGGCTGGCCTAGCGGTTCTGCGAATTGCGCGGTTGATCCTCGAACAAGTTGACATGCTCGTCGACACAGGAAGGTCCAGTGGTCGCGGCGATACTGGCCATCTTGTCATCGGCTTCTTCACATCAATGTCCACCGGCAATTTGCGAGCAACGTTAGGTGAACTCAAGAAGCTGCTACCACGCCTCGAATTGGCAACGATGGAACGCTCTCGTTTCCGTCTGATGACTGCCCTCCGTAACGGAACGGCCGACGTTGTCGTTAGCCCTGGACGTCTACCTTCAAACGACACTAGATCACTACTGCTCTGGAGCGAACGCATTCTGATCTCGCTGCCTCAGGATCACTGCCTGGCGGCACGCGAGATCATCTATTGGACCGATTTGCGTAACGAAAAGATCCTTCTAAGTGAGTATGATCCCGGACGAGAGCTCGAAGATCTCTTGATTTCGAAGCTCGTATTACCTGACGATCGCCCCAAGGTAGAGCGCCATGACGTAAGCCGTGGCATCATCAAGAGTCTGACGAGTATGGGCATGGGGCTCAGTCTGGTGATGGAGTCGGATATTGGTGCAAGTTTCGCTGGTCTTGTGTACCGGGAGTTGCAGGACGGAGCGGGACCAAGCCGGGTGGACTTCTATGCCCATTGGCGCGACGACAATGAGAATCCGGCTCTGAAGCGTTTCCTCAATCTGTTAACGGAACGCTATCCCTCACCTCCGCCGGCTCTAGGAGAATGATTGGTTCGTCGCGCCTTTGCAAATCCGCGGTCCGTAGCCATAAAGCGCGCCAACATGGGCGCGATCAGCTTCACGGGATCGATACGCTCCCCATTTTCGCGCGCCAAGGCCTCTGCATAAGCAACTAGATCCCGATGCACTGATGCTGGAAGCTCAGTGGTGATTTTGACCGGCTTGTCGTCGGGCAGCGCTCCAATTTTGAGCTTTGGCATGTTGTCACCTTCCATATGGCACAAGTATGAGGTCGCGATTGACGAGAACGCGAACTGGAAAACCAGGTCGTACGTTTAGAGTTGGCTGGATGTTAAGACTCCGACGGATGACCTGCTGGCCGGTTTGGTTTAGTGAGTCCGAGGCGCCGTGTCGCAACGCTCGGATGATTGCGCTGTCGTTGCTGTTGGTGTCCGAGCCGGAACCCAGTTCGGTCCCGATAGCCAAAAAGGTCGATAGTGCCGCAGCCTTGAAGAGCTCACCCCAGTGATTGTCGACCTGGTCTTCGAGGCCCGCATATCCTGCGCTATCAGCGCCGGGCTGCCGCTCGAGAACGAGTGAACGTCCGTTCGGCATGATCAGCCGGGTCCAAACGAGCAGCACACGGGACTGGCCGAACGTGGCCTGGCTATCGTAAATTCCGATCAGACGCGCTCCCTGAGGCACAAGCAGAAAGCGGCCAGTCGGCGTGTCATAGACATTCTCGGTTACCTGCGCCGTAATTTGGCCTGGCAGGTCCGACCGGATTCCGGTGATCAGGGCTCCCGGAATAACCGTCCCAGCCTGCACGATGTACGGTGAAGCTGGCTTGGCGACGCGATCAGGACTGACTGTGCGACGGTCCACGGAGGCGTTCACAAAGGCAAGCTTGCGGTCCTGACCGTTCTGCGCAAATCCGTCGTCATTAGTACTCGTCGGGCTTGGTGATGCGATGCGATCGCCCCCTACACCTGCAGCCGTGGGCTCACGCACTTGTCTCCCATTGGCCGGAGCAAACAAATGGCTGGTGCGGGCTGCCTCGGTCTCTTGATCCCGGCGCTGCTGTTCCGGATCAGCGCCGATCGTCGGCAACTGGCCTTGGGCCGCAAGGATCGGCCGACCGAGGTCCCCGGGAAGCGGCGGACCCAGTTGCGGGATTGGTTGGCGTGGAATGCCAGCGTAGTCCTTCGGCAGCGCCGTAACGCCGTCGGCGACATTGTGATGGTCGGTACTGTAAAGCTCATCGGCCGTCTGGTCTCGAGGACGATTCTTCTGGAGCGACCACAGCACCGCTCCGCCGATAACAAGCAGGGCGACCGCGCTCACTCCTGCCAGTACTTTCCGTGACAACCGTGTCACGCGCGGGTGCTCCGCTCTCAAGCGGAAGTTCCTGGACTGATCTTCTTGTCTCTCAGGCGGAGCCGCTTGCTCCCGATCGTTTCCATTCCGGGTTTTCATGACGACGGCCTCCCGTCGGTCCGGACAATGCGGACCTTCTGCTGGTGCTCGCCGCCAAGCCGCAGTTCGGCGGCAGCAAACAGCCGATCGACGATCAATACGTTGCCGTAAGCGCGATAGTTGACGAGTTCGGTCTTGCCGTCAGGGCCAATGACGAAGAGCGGCGGCATCTCACCTTGCACGATGCCTCGCGGGAATTCGACATAGACCTTGCGGCCATCGTCATATGCGGCGAGCGGCCGCCAGGGAGGACTGTCCCCTTCGATGGCATAGCGGGAGATGCGCTGCGCCGGCTCCGGAATAACGGGCTTCAGAGCGACCGAACGCGATCGTTCCCGTGCAGTTTCTGGATAGTACCAGGCAACAGACGGCATGTATGGCCGCTCGCGCGAGCGGAGCTCGATTAGGTAGGTGCGCCGGTCAGTATTGACCACCAGATTGGTCTCGATCGACGCTCGGGTCGGCTTGACCAGGATGTGGACGCGGCGTGTGTCGCCGCTTCCGCTCTCGGTATCGCCTACGACCCAGCGTACGGTATCTCCGGCCGCGATCGGCCCTGATCCCGTCAACTGTTCTCCCTCCTCGAGCGCGATGTCCGTGATCTGCCCCGGTGCAGCGTAAATCTGATAAAGCGCCCCGGGACTGTAGGCGTAGATTTGCGCCGCGTTGAAATACCCCCGCTTGCGCGGTTCGACCCGGGCCGCGCTGTTTGCCGTCTCGACCCGGCTCACGGGTTCAGCGTCTTCCTTTTCTCCCGCCTTACCGCCGAGAGCCGGCTTCCAGAGCGGTGGAACGTGAAGCGGTCGCAGTCTGTCGTCGAGACCCACTGGAGTCGCCGGCAACGGAGGAACTTCGGCGTCATAGCTGATCTCCGGCGGAATGTAGGTCGCGCACCCACCGAGCGCCGACGAGCAAAGGAGAAGAGCGGACAGAATTGCTCGCTTCGATGTGACGAACTCAGACCAAGGCAAATTTAGCCTGCTGTGCGAGATGGGAAGTTTCGAATGAACGTTAGATGGCGTCTTGGTCACTGACTCAACTCCTTCGACCAGTTGATAGCGCGGACATAGACGCCAAGCGGATTTTTGCGCAGACGCTCGGCATCGCGCGGCGTCTCAATCACGACGGTGAGAATCGCAGTCCAACGCTCGGTCGAGCTCAGCGAGCCGTTGTCGTAGATGCGCTCGGTCCACGCGACCCGAAAGCTTTCAGAGGACGCGCGGATGACGCTCGAGACGTCGACTGAGATTTGGGCCTTGCCCAACTTGGCAAAAGGGTCATCGTTGCGCGCGTAGTCATTGAGCGCTGCCGCGCCACGATCGGTCGTAAAATCATAGGCACGAAGCCAATTCTGGCGCAGAACGATACCGTCGGCCGGCAGGCCTCTGACGTCCTCAATGAAGCGCGCCAGATGGTAGGCAATCTGAGCGTCAGTAGGTTGATAGTCTATGTTGGCCGGCGCAACCCTTTGGGCTTGGCCGAGATGATCGACTTCAACCACCCACGGCGTGATCGAGCCTTGGCTCGATTGCCAAACAAGGCTACCTGCGAGACCGGCTGATAACATCAAGCAGCCGAACGCCATCAAGCGCCAGTTCTTGGCCTGCACGCGCGCCGATCCAATGCGTTCGTCCCAAACCTGCGCTGCTTTCTGATACGGCGTAACCGGCTCGGGCATGCGCCCGTAATGAACGGAAGGTCGTTTAAACATCGAGGATTGCCCCTGGTATCGAGTGATCGTTGCAAGCAGTGCGATGGGAAGGGATCGAGGTACTGCTGTGCGGCGGAGATGCAGTGGCTGCGTGTCAGCGCTCTCCTTCAGACAAATCGACGGAAGAGCCGCTGCCACCGTGATCGCCTGAGCGGACCGCGTGGCCGGCTGCCGACGCACCGTGTCGAATAGTCTCGGCACGCTTCATGCGCCGCGCCCAATCGGGCTGCCCTTCGGCCGAAGTGCTGGCCGCCTGCACGCCGGCTTGCCCACCTCCTCCGAGCGCAGCCGCTGCACGACGCAACGGGCTCATGGCAGCGGAAGCGCCCGCCTCCGCGACGCCCGCAAGGCCACCGCTCCGGTAGGCGGCTGATGCTCCGCTCATGGCAGCGCCGCCACCACGCGCTGCGCCTGCAATCGTGCCGCCAGCGAGACCAACACCACCGGCGGCAAGACCCGCGCCCGCCGCAACAATGCCACCGGCAGCAAGGCCTGTTCCAACCGCGGCACCGGCACCGAGCTGAGGTCCACCTGACACCAGGCCGTTGGCGATTCCAGGACCGAAGATACCGGGGCCCAGCAAGGAGAGCGCCGCAAGAACCAGGGTCATCGCGTCTTCTATGGTCGGCTGATTGCCACCAAAGCCAGCGGTGAACTGCGAGAACAAAGTCGAGCCGATGCCGACAATGACGGCCAGGACCAAGACCTTGATCCCTGAAGAGATGACGTTACCCAAAACCCGCTCTGCCGCGAAAGCTGTCTTGCCAAACAACCCAAAGGGAATCAGCACGAAGCCGGCCAGCGTCGTTAGCTTGAACTCGATCAGGGTGACAAAGAGCTGGATCGCCAGAATGAAGAAGGCGAGCAGCACCACGATCCAGGCAAACAGGAGAACGCTGATCTGGACGAAATTCTCGAAGAAGCTGATGTAGCCCATCAGGTTGGAGATCGAGTCGAGCAACGGTCGGCCGGCGTCGAGCCCGACTTGAGCGATCTTTCCCGGTCGCAGGAAATCTGCCGCGGACAGGCTTGCGCCCGATGCTTTCAGCCCAAGACCAGCAAAGCTCTCAAAGACAATGCGCGCCAAGCTGTTCCAATTACCAATGAGATAGGCAAAAACGCCGACGAAGAGCGTTTTCTTGACGAGGCGCGCGATGATGTCCTCGTCCGTTCCCCAACTCCAGAACAACGCGGCGAGCGTGATATCGATCGCCGCAAGCGTCGTTGCGAGATATCCGACGTCGCTACCCAGCAGCCCGAAGCCGTTGTCGATGTAACGCGTGAATGTTTCCAGGAACTGGTCGATGATCCCTGTACCAGTCATGGCTCGCTCGCCTCGGGTGTCGTCAGGTTCGGATATCCCTGTGGAATTCGGCTTTGATCTTTTGGGACAGGTATCGAACTGGTTGAGTCATCGTGGCCGGAAGCTGTGGCGCTGTCCTTCCTGCCAAAGAAGCGACGCCGGTTTTGGTCCCAAACGCGCTTACAATGCCGAAAGCCCGCTGTTTCCTCAGGAGTAACGCTGCGGCAGCGTGCGAGGTCGGAGCTGGTTGCATCGGTCGTCTGCTCCGCCTTTGGTGTCGGCGGAGAACCGTCTCCGCCACGCAGTTGAATCGTGCAGGCAGCGACGGTCACTAGGCCGATTGTTGTAAGCAGCGACAGCGCCTTGAATGCCTTTACGTCGGTCATCAGTGGAACATCTGCACATTGGAGGATTGATAGCCCTGTCCTGGCGTCAGGAATCGCCTGAGTTGCTCTCGTCCCTGATCCTGGGCCGAGGCGCGCTGAGCGGCTTCGAGGCTCTGCGCGCGACCTTGCGCCGTCACGACAGCAGTGAGGTCGGCGAGTTGCTGCGCGTTCAGTGCAAGAATCTGGTTGCCGGCCTGCGTTGCCTGCAGCGCGCCGCTGGCGCCTTGACTTGACGTTACAAGCGCGGATGTCTGGATGCGATTGGTGTCGAGGTTGCCAACGATACCCGCCTGGACGCGAAGCGCGTCTTGAGTTGCGGCATAGGAATTCTGCCAACGTGCCTGAGCGTTGGAGATCAGCGACTGGTTCGACTGGCTGCTGGTAGCTGGCGCGTAGCTGGTTGAGAAGGCGAGGTCGATCTGCTGGACGTCGTAGGCAATCCGCTGAGCCTGCGCCAACAATTGCTGGGTCCGCTGGATCGATGATTGCAACTGCTGAAGCGACGAATACGGCAGGCTTGCCAGATTTTTCGCCTGATTGATCAGCATCTGCGCCTCGTTCTGCAACGAGGTGATCTGGTTGTTGATCTGCTGCAACTCTCGCGCGGCAGTCAGGACGTTCTGGACGTAGTTGTTGGGATCAAAGACGATCAGCGCCCGTGCGGGCACCGCGACGCCAAGCACCAGCGCGATAGTGCCAGCGGCGGCGAACAGGCCAAGACGCTTCATAGCGATTTCTCCAGATTGACGAGATTAGGGATCAGGTCTACCGCCCAGGCGACACCGCGATGCTGGAGCCAGGCCGGGATGAAGCCGTCAGGTCCATGTTCGGCGAGGAGTTGCGCGATTGAAGCCTGGTCTGTCTTGGAAGAGGCTGCGGTGAATGCGAGCGCAACCTCACCAAGACCAAGTTCGAACATCCGGTTGCCCCGACGCGACTGGCAGTAGTAGTCGCGCTTTGGCGTTGCCCGGCTCAGAAGTTCGATCTGCCGGTCATTGAGGCCGAAGCGGCGGTAGATGCCGGTGATCTGCGGTTCGATCGCCCGTTCGTTCGGCAGCAACAATCGCGTTGGGCAGCTTTCGATGATCGCCGGCGCGATCGAAGAGCCATCGATGTCCGACAGCGACTGGGTGGCGAAGATGACGGACGCGTTCTTCTTCCGAAGTGTCTTGAGCCATTCCCGGAGCTGGCCGGCGAAATCCTCGTCGTCGAGGGCAAGCCAGCCTTCATCGACAATAAGAAGTGTCGGCCGGCCGTCGAGGTGGTCCTCAATACGATGGAAGAGGTAGGCCAGCACGGCCGGCGCCGCACTCGTTCCGATCAACCCTTCGGTCTCAAACGCCTGGACCGACGCCTCACCGAGTCGTTCGAATTCGGCATCGAGCAGGCGCCCGGACGGACCGCCGAGGCAATAAGGCTGCAAGGCGCGCTTCAGGGAGTTCAGTTGAAGAAGGACTGTCAGGCCCGTGAGGGTGCGTTCCTCCCTCGGCGCCGAGGCGAGGGATGTCAGCGCCGACCACAGATGATCCTTGACCTCCGGGGTGATCTCGATCTTTTCCCGTGCCAGGATCGCGCCGATCCACTGGGTCGCCCATCCCCGCTCGGAAGGATCGTCGATCCAAGCCAGCGGCTGCAGGGCGACGGGGTTTTCATCCCCGTCTGACAAGGCACCACCCAAATCGTGCCAGTCGCCACCCATGGCGAGCGCGGCCGCCCGGATCGAACCGCCGAAATCGAACGCAAATATTTGAGAGTTCGGGTAACGGCGGAACTGCAGAGCCATCAGAGCGAGCAGCACCGACTTGCCAGCGCCGGTCGGTCCCACCACCAGGGTGTGACCGACGTCGCCGACGTGGAGGGAGAAGCGGAACGGCGTCGATCCCTCTGTCTTGCCGAACAACAAAGGCGGACCTTTGAAGTGGAGGTCCCTCGCTTCGCCCGCCCACACGGCCGACATCGGAATCATGTGGGCGAGGTTGAGGGTCGAGACCGGAGGCTGCCGCACATTCGCATAGACATGCCCCGGCAGGCTGCCGAGCCAGGCTTCGACGGCGTTCACCGTCTCGATCATGCAGGTGAAATCGCGGCCCTGGATAACCTTCTCGACCAGCCTCAGCTTTTCATCTGCAGCATTGGGATCACGGTCCCAGACAGTAATGGTCGCAGTGACAAAGGCCTGCCCGATCTGATCGGACCCCAGTTCCTGCAGGGCGGCGTCGGCATCGAGCGCCTTGTTGTGGGCGTCGGTATCAAGCAGCGTCGATGCCTCGTTGGTCATCACCTCCTTGAGGATGGCGCCGATGGATTTTCGCTTCGCGAACCACTGGCGGCGGATTTTGGTCAGCAGCTTGGTGGCGTCGGTCTTGTCGAGCATGATTGCTCGGGTCGACCACCGATATGCAAACGCCAGGCGATTAAGGTCATCCAGGATTCCCGGGGTCGTGGCGCCCGGAAAGCCGACAATCGTCAGGACCCGAAGATTGGCTGAGCCCAACATGGGCTCCAGCCCGCCGGTCAGCGGCTGGTCGGCCAACAGCGCATCGATATACATCGGAATTTCTGGCACCCGAACGCGGTGACGCTTGGTCGAGATCGTCGAGTGCAGGTAAGTCAGCGTAGCCTGATCATCGAGCCAGGCGCATTCCGGCATGAACCCTTCAACGAGTTGCAACACGCGATTGGTTTGATCAACAAACCCGCGCAGCACCTCCCAGGCATCCGCTCCAACGGTGCGGTCGCGACCTTCATAGAGCAATCGCTCCGCCTTGGCCGCTCCCTCCTCTGGAGGCAGATAGAGGAAGGTCAGGAAGTAACTGGACTCGTAATGGGCGCCCGCCTCTTCGAACTGGGCCCTGCGCTCTGCGTCAACCAGTGCGGATGCGACATCCGGAAATGTGCCCGGAGGATAGGCTCCAGCAAAATGACGCTGCGCCTCAACGACTACGGCCCAACCAGACCCCAGACGGCGCAGGGCGTTATTCAAGCGACCCGCGACGGCGACGAGTTCAGCCGGCACTGCGCTATCTAGGTCCGGCCCGCGGAACTTTGCTGTCCGTTGGAACGAGCCGTCCTTGTTCAGGATGATTCCCTCATCAACGAGGGCTGCCCAAGGCAGGAAGTCGGCGAGACGCGCGTTGAAATGACGATATTCGGCAAGATTCATCATAACCGAGAGCTCAGGCGTTGAGATGACTGGGAATGCGCAGATGTCGGCGCACCACATCGACGAAGGCGGGATCGCGCTTGGCGGCCCAGACGGCGGCCATGTGGCCGATGAACCAGAGGACGAGGCCCGCGATCCAGAGCCGAAGTCCCAGCCCCAGGGCTGCGGCAAGCGTGCCGTTGACGATCGCGTCCGACCGCGGCGCGCCGCCCATCAGGATTGGCTCAGCGAGCGCGCGATGAACGGGCACGACAAAGCCTGCCACCTGATCATCCATCAGATCACCACGCCGCCGCCGAAGGAGAAGAACGAAAGAAAGAAGCTCGACGCGGCAAACGCGATCGACAGACCGAACACGATCTGGATCAGCCTGCGGAAACCACCGGACGAGTCCCCGAACGCAAGCGTGAGCCCAGTCACCACGATGATGATGACGGCGATGATCTTGGCGACCGGACCTTCTACCGACTGCAGGATCTGATTGAGTGGCTGCTCCCACGGCATGTTCGAGCCAGCCGCCCATGCCGGCGCCACTCCCAAAACCATCATGCCGAAGGCGGCTAACGATGCACCTCGAAGAAAGCGAAATTGCTGACGCATGTCAGTCTCCTGCTGATGAAAGGTGGTAGTCGCCGGCGGCGCCAAGCCCCGAAACGAGGGCGAGCTCAGCGAGGCGGCGGTCAGCGCCGCGGCCCGCAAGGACAGCGACGAGGTTGATGGTCTCCGCGATCAGGGCACGCGGCACCGTGATGACGGCTTCCTGAATGAGTTGCTCGAGCCGCCGCAGCGCACCGAGCGCGGTGCCCGCGTGAATAGTGCCGATGCCGCCGGGATGGCCCGTACCCCAGGCCTTGAGCAGATCGAGCGCCTCGGCACCTCGCACTTCGCCAATCGGGATGCGATCAGGTCGTAGGCGCAGCGAGGACCGAACGAGGTCCGATAGCGTGGCCACGCCGTCTTTGGTCCGGAGCGCTACAAGATTGGGCGCTTTGCACTGAAGTTCGCGGGTATCTTCGATCAGCACGACCCGATCGGCAGTCTTTGCCACCTCGGCCAGGAGCGCATTCGTCAATGTTGTCTTGCCGGTCGATGTCCCACCGGCGACGAGGATGTTCTTCCGTGCAGCGACCGCGTTCTTCAGGATCCCGGCCTGCGCCGAGGTCATGATCTCCTTGGCGACGTAGTCGTCGAGCGTAAACACAGCGACGGCGGGCTTGCGGATAGCAAAGGCCGGTGCTGCAACGACGGGAGGCAAGAGACCTTCGAAGCGCTCGCCGGTCCCTGGCAGTTCGGCCGAGACCCGCGGCGCGCCGGCATGCACCTCGGCACCTACGTGATGCGCGACCAGGCGAACAATGCGCTCGCCATCAGCCGCGGACAGCGTTTCGCCTGTGTCGATCAGGCCATTCGACAACCGGTCGATCCACAGCCGCCCATCCGGGTTGAGCATCACCTCGATGATCGCTTCGTCTTCGAGGTAGCCGGTAATCGCAGAACCAAGCGCACTGCGCAGCATTCGCGCACCGCGCGAACTCGCTTCCGATTGAATGGAATGGATTGCCACCGTTCGCCCCCACCGGATGAGGACGCCCAAAGAGCGCCTCAGATGGGGATCATTAGAAAAGGCACCAATGGACTTGGCGCAACAAGCGGCTTCCGTGATCGTAGGCTGGCGTAGAAAAAGAAAGAGTGAGAACTGATGTTTTAGGCCTACTCAATCGTATCGTACTCGGCGAGCTACCGCTCACCACTCCGCATCGTCATCCGGGGGCACGAGTATGACCGAATCCTCATACAACCCGACTGACTCGACAGCGTAGGAAACATCAGCCGGCTTGAAGAAGAGGATTGAACTCATCCATGAGGAGAAGGATCGTCGCGAAGGCAGCACGAACCAGACCAGCGCCGCGATCTGCAGTGCTACGCTGAGGCCGAACGCAACTTGATAGGCCTGGACGGGCCTATGGCCATCATTCGCAGGCCATTGCTCGAGGATGGGACCTGTCGCGGATTGTACCAGAAATGCCCAACCAAAGTGCAGGACGTTCAGGGCACCATTGGCACGACCGGCAAGCTCCGGAGGAAAGTAATCCGAAATCACCGCGAAGCTGACTACGGTTGCCGTTCCGACAATTGCGACAACGGACCAGGGCAAGATGGACGGTAGAGGCGCTCGCAGGATCAAGGCTAGTTCGGCTGCGATAAACAGCACTGTAACCAAGGCCAATATCGTCTCTGCCCCGATTCCCCTTCGTTTGATGTGATGGACCGTTATACCAAACAACCAGGCGCCGGCGCTGAGCACGATCGACATCATGAAAAGCTGTCTGACGAGTCTCGAGCGATCAAGCCCCTCCACGTCGGTCAGCCACGGCGATGCCCACAATCCCTGCAGGGACCAAGCTGATCCAACGCAAGTCGCCGACAACGGGGCCATTCGCCAAAAGCGTGGATCTCTAAAAACAGAGCTTAGGGTCGCGGGGGTTGACGCTATCAATGGGACAATGCCTCGTTCGGGCGCCACGACATAGATCAAAATGGCCGTGCCGCCGGTCGTGGCCGCCAGGATCTCAAAGAGCTGACGCCAGCTCATCCAAGTGAGCAGATGTTCGAGGGGAGCCGTAGCGGTTACGGCTCCGAGCGATCCCAGCATAATCATGTAGCCGTTCAGCAATGCAACTCGCTCCCTGGGGAACCAAAGGATGATGGCCTTCAGTCCTGCCGTGAGCGCCGCCGCCACACCAAGCCCGATCATTGCACGCGCGATCAAAAGTGACAGGAAGCTGGTCGATACCGCGAACAGTCCGGCGCCCGCTGCTGCGAGCAATAGCAGCACACTTTGGACGCGACGCGGACCAAATCGGTCCAACAATATGCCGACGGGGATCTGAGCCGTCGCGAAAACAAGGAAATAGACTGACGTAAGCAACCCGAGGTCGGCAGTCCCAAAGCCGGTATCCGAGCTGAGATGACTGGCGATCAAAGCGTTGATCGTTCGAAACAGATACGAAAGATAGTATCCGACAGCAAACGGGAGAAAGACGCGCGCGGTGAGACGCCATGTCCCTGAGACTTGCATGCTGGTCCCTTTTGCTCTCGGCTCGTGCGAGCCGATAGCGCGTCCGGCTTTTTGTCAGTTCGGCTAAATTGCTGCGGTCGTAGGCAGGCGTAGAAAAAGAAAGGTCGACGCCATTTGTGTTTGGGCACAAAAGCAAAAATTCGTCAGGTCCGCTTTGCCCTTGGAAGGCGACTGTCAACCGGACACTCATGCATGCCGGCTCAGGGCCCGATGCGGACATCAGGGCCCTCAGCCCTTACCGCATGTGCTTCTGCATGCACCATTTCTTATGGACGTTCTTCTTAGAGTTCAAATATACAGCGCAAGTTGTGTACTGGTTGTAGTCACAAGCTCGATGAGTTGATGAGACACTCTGCGGGCCCTACCACGTCACGCGGAAGCCGCCGGTGCCCTTGTAGCCGTGGTTCTGAGTGGGATTGTCGAGGCTGGCGCGGTAGCTGACCTCGCCATACACCGCGTAGCGGCCGCTCGCCCAGCTATAGGTGCCACCGCCGCCGATGCGGCCCACAGCCGGTCATTCGCGCTGGCGAAGTTGGTGCCGGCGACGTCGACCCTGCTGCCGTTCAGGAACTCGTAGTGCAGATTGCCGATCGCATAGACGTCGGAGCGCACGATGCCGCTGCCGTCGTTCCAGGTGCGCTGGTGGTTGAGGGCGAGCCCGACGCGACCGAGCAGGCTGTCGGCATTGCCGAGCGAGACCTGCGCGCCGAAGCGATCCACGAACGGATCGAAATCGACCTTGGAATAGGCGAGCTGCGCCTGCGGCGTCAGCCAGAAGCCGTTGCCGACGCCGATCCGCTTGCCGCCCTCGACGCTGAAGGCATAACCGAAGCCCTCGTTGCCATGGGTCATGCTGCCGGTCAGCGCCGACGACAGATCGGCGCGGTAGAACATCGTCTGCGCCTGGCCGTCGACATAGAACCCGTTGTCGCCGTACCAGGTCGCGGTGGCGCCGACGCCGCTGCCGGACGCGCGGATCGTGCCATTGCCGAAGAATGAATTGACGTAAGCCGTGGTCAGTCCGTATTGCGCGGTGAGGCCGACGATCAGCCGGCCGTAGGCATTTTCGAGCGCAAGGCCGTCGAGCCCGGCCTGCGCCTTCATCTGGTCGGCATTGTAGGTCGAGCCGGTGGTGTTGGAGGGCTGCAAGTTCGCCTGGCCGCCCTCGATGCGGCCCCAGAACGCCGACTGCGCCGCCGCCCGATCGGCCTCTGCCGCGGGCGTCACAGTCATGCGCGCCATCGCTTCGCTCGGGCCGCCTCCCCAGTAGCGGTTGCCGACGCGCTGCTGCAGCGAGGGAGCCTCGTTCATGCCGAGCAGCACCTGGGCGTAGTTCTCGTAGAGCGGCACGCCCGGCTGGTAGAGCGGGCCGGCCGGTGCGGCGGGCGGCGTTGAACCGGAGTCCGGCGGATTGGTCAGGCTCGACCGCAGGTACCAATCGCCATCTGTCGGCGTGCTGATGCCATTCTTCTGCAACGTGTAGGCATACGCCCCGCCGACCAATGCCTGCTGCCCCTGGAAGACATAGTCACCAAGCAACGAGAACGTGCCGTTTGACGCCCCTGCAACATCGATGATCTTGATGCCTTCAACGGTCTGCGCGCCAAGGCCGCCGACATTGGTCACCTTGACGGAGGTGGTGCCGGACGTGCTCCCTCGCACATGCAATCTGTCGGTCGCCGACGCATCACTGCCAAGGGTCGTATTGAGCGCAAGGACCCCGCCATTGCCGGTGTAATTGCCAGTTACCGTCAGGGCCGTGCCCGGTGCCGCACCCAGCTTGACGGTGCCGGCATTGCCGAGGCTCGCGACCGTCTGGTCATGGCCGTTCAGATCGAGTGTCGCGCCACTCAGGATGGAAAAGCTGGAGGCCGAGCTCAAGACGTTGCTTGCTCCCGTCCGCAGCGTGCCGCCGGCGATCGTGGTGCTGCCGGTGTTCGCGGCAACACCATTCAGGAGCAGCGTGCCGCCGCCAGCCTTTACGACGCCGCCGGCGCCGGAGATCGTGCCGTTCAACGTCAGCGTGGTGCCGGCATTGGTCAGGAAGCTGCCGGTGGTCGGCACAGCCACGTTGCGCGAGGTGGTCATGCTGGCTGTGGTTTGCAGGGTGCCCGTGTCGAGCGTGAGCGCGGTGCCCGCGGCGCCCAGATTGGCATCGCTTGAGATCGAAAGCGTGCCGCCGGTCACGGTGGTGCCGCCGGTGTAGGTGTTGACGCCGTTCAGCACCAGGGTGCCGAGATCGGCCTTCACCAGCTGCGAATTGCCGGTCAGCACATTGTCGATGGTTGCCACATAGCCCGCGCCGGCCGCCGTGCCGTCGCCGATGCGAATAATGGTCGGCGCGCCATTGAGCGCGATGGCGCCACCGACAAGATGATAGCCGTTGGCCGCGAACTGCATGCCGGAGGCGCTGACCTGGCCGAGGCTGTTGTCGACGGTCACCGTGCCCGGGGCGCCGGCGAAGACTGCGAACGCGCCGTTGCTGTAGGGCGCGTTGATTGTGCCGTCCGCGGTCGTCCAATTGTCGTTGCCGGCGGCGTTCTGCCAGACACCGTCGCCGCCGTTGATCACGCCATTGTTCTTTGGACCCGCAGCTCCATCCCAGAAGTTGAGCGTCACCCCCGTCGTGTTGACCAGATTGACCTGATTGGCGATCGAGGTCTGCACGTAATAGTCCGGGGATGGAATCGCGCCGACAGCGAGGCCATTGTTCGTCAATGTGCCGGCGTAGCTGATCACGCGGTAGACGCCGGGATCAAAGCTGCCGCCGGGTGAAGTGTTGACATTGAGCGTGCCGGCCAGCGTCAGGTTGCCGTTGACCTTGGTCAGGTCGTTCAGCGGACCGCCCGCCACGTTGGCCTGGCCGAAATTGTAGTTCAGCACCGATCCGCCGTTCAGCACCAGGTCGTTCTGAATCATCAGTGTGCCCGGAACATTGCCGGCATTGCCCGGCGAGAGCGTGCCGCCATTTGCCACGGCGACGCTGCCGCCGATGATGCCATTACCGCCAAGCGTGGCTCCGCTGGCGACGGACGTCGGTCCCGTGGCGGCAGACTGATCGCCGTTCACGATCAGCGTGCCGGCGGAAATCGTGGTCGCTCCGGTGTAACTGTTGTTGCCGGTCAGCACCGTCGTGCCGGAGCCGATCTGGTTGAGCGCGCCGCTGCCGGAGATCAGGCCGCCGAAGGAATATGTGTCGGAGCGGTTGAAGGCGAGCGCGCCATTGTTGGTCACATTGCCGACGATCGAGCCTGCCGCGCCGCCATTGCCGAGCTGCAGGGTGCCCGCCGAGATCGTCGTCGGCCCGGTATAGGTATTGTCAGCGGTTAGAATCGTCGTGCCTGAGCCGATTTGCGATACCGCACCGGCGCCGGAGATCAGGCCACTGAAAGTATATGTGTCGGAGCGGTTGAAGGCGAGCGCGCCGTTATCGGCGACATTGCCGACGATCGAGCCGGTCGTTCCGCCGTTGCCGAGTTGCAGCGTTCCCGCCGAAATGGCGGTGCCCCCGGTGTACGTGTTGTCGGCGGTCAGTATCGTGGTGCCGGGGCCGGTCTGGTTGACCACGCCGCCCCCGCTCATCACTGTGGAGAATACGTAAGCCGGATCGGTATGATTGAAGTTGACCCGCCCCGTCCCGGACCCGAACACTAGCTTCGAAGTTGTAAGCGTGCCGGCGCCGGTGGCCGCTTGGCCCTCGGCGCCGCCGATGTTGAGGACACCCGTCGCTGTCGCGGTACTCGCCAAGGTGAGCTGGCCGCCGACGCTCATGACGGCGCCATCCGCCAGCGTGATGAAACCTTTGCCGCTGGTGGCGCCGACCACCTGGTTGCCGGTGACGGAATAGGTTGAGCCGGCGCCGGACACCAGAAGATTAGCGGTACCACCATTCCCCGACGTGCCCACAATCGACGTTATTGCGCTCGCGGCGCCGCCGTTGAGGATCGACACCGATGCATTGCTCTGAAGATTGAACGCGCCGTTCGCCGTCCAGCGCGATCCCGCCCCCGAGATCACAACCGACTTCGTACCGGTTGCGGGAAGAAAGGTCCCAACACTTCCACCAGCGCTTTGGACGACGCCGCCATTGGTGATATTCAGAAATCCGTTTGTGGCCGTGTTGGAACTTGAGACGTTGAGCGCTCCAGCGAGGTTCAGGCTGGATCCCGCGCCGTCGACGTTGACGGTCGCACTGCCACCAGGGCCGCCGATCAAGGTCGTGCCGATGCTGGTCCTGGTGACGGCGCCGCCGTTCAGAACGTTTAACGTGACGTCGCTTCCAGCGTTCGGGGCCAAAGTCAGCGTCCCAGTCTGCAGGAGCGAGCCGGCGCCGCTCACCGTCGCCGTGACCACCGCGTTCGCTCCGTCCAGCGTGGTGCTGCTGGTGCCGGTTATCTTTCCGCCGTTCAGAAGCTGCAGATTGCCAGTGCCCGTCACGCTCGTGATGCCGGTGTAGTTGCTCGAGCCGGTGAGGGTCTGGGTGCCGGCCGAGACGGTCAGGCCGCCAGTGCCGGTGATCGCACCCGCAAACGTGTCGTTGGCATTGGTCAAAGTCAGCGTCTTGGCGCCGAGAGCGACGCTGCCTGCGCCGGCAAGGCTCTGGATGCTTGCGCCCGTCGGCGTGACGGCGGAAATATCGAACGTGCCGTCGGCGACCACGCGGCTGGAATTGGCGATCGCACCGCTGCCCGACAGCGCGAGCGTACCCGACTGAATCCAGGTCTGGCCGCTGTAAGTGTCGGCGCCCGTCAGCGTGAGCGCGCTGGCGCCGGTTTTGGTGAGCGCGCCGGTGCCGCCGATAATCCCCCCCAGCGTCAGACCGGCGTCGGTCTGGAACGTGCCGCCACCCGCATTGAGCGTGACCGGAAGCGCGGTCGTGAACGCGCCGGTGTTCTGGAGCGTCCCGCCGTCGAAGCTCAATCCGCCGGTCCCCAGATTGGTCGCGGCGCCGACTGAGAGCGTCCCTTTATTGATCGCCATCACACCGGAAAAATTGGTGCTGTTGGCACCGGTGAGCGTCAGCGTGCCGACGCCGATCTTGGTGAACGTGCCGGCACCGCTGAAGGGTGAGGACGCGGTGACGTTGAAACCGGCCGTATCGACGGTCAGGCCGCCGGAGGCGATGTTGAGCTCAGTGCCGGAAAAGCCGCTGACGAAGCTCGTGGTGTTTGTCTTCGCGCGGAGCGTGCCGCCGTCGAAATTGACCTGAACGGGACCGGTGCCGCGAACAAGCGTCTGGGTCTGCAACACGCCGCCGCTAGTGACGTTGAGCGTGCCTTGGCTCGCGGAGTCGCCAACCGTCGTGGAGGTCCCGACGTCGACCATGGCGTTGTTGCTGATTGTCAGCGCACCAGGGCCGCCATTGCCGATGAACAGCCGATTGGCGATCGCCCAGGATGAACCGGTCCCGGTGATCGTCGCGGTTCCGTCCGAACCGATGAAGCGGCCGATATAGGCATCTCGCCCTGTTGTAAGCTTGCCGCCGCTTGTCACCGACAGAACGCCGCTGGCCCTGGTCTCGCCGACGACGATGTCGCCACCCGTGTTGACTGTGCCACCATTGCTGATGTTCAGCGTGCCGGTGGGCGCAGTACCGGTCCCAATTGGAATCTGGCCCAGGATAAGGGAGTTGGCCACGCCATTGATGTTCCAGGTCGACCCCGCGCCGGTCACGTTTAGGACGCCGGTGGACCCCGCATTTCGTCCAATGAAGACATAGCCGGACGGGCTCGTCGTGAGCGTGCTGCCGTTCTGGATGGTCAGGCTGCCCAATCCGCCGGCAGTGCTAAGAGAGAAATCGCCGGTCGTGCCGGTCGCGGCGCCGTTCACGCCCAAAACGGCCGGATTGGATGGCGTGTTGATGATGACGGCGCCGTTCGTCGGCACGCCGCCGGTCCAGTTGGCGGCATTTGTCCAGTCGGTGCTGGTCGCGCCGGTCCACGTCTGCGCAGCAGCAGGATCGGTCGTCATAACCATCACGGCTTCGGCTAGCGCCAAGGCCGACGTTGTCCTCAGCAGCCAACTCGGCACAACGAGTCTCCGGAAACTACGCGAGCGATCTTGCCGCGCGCTCAAATCCGGGGCCGTATTGGCCTGCATCAGGCTTGATCTGTTTGAATGGGCTGAGCTGGTTGCAAGTAGTACGATGCCACGGCTGATAATGCCGTTGTTGGCTTTATCGCTCATTCCCACTCCATCGGCCAGCCCGACCGCAGTTCCGTGCAGACTCGTTGCCGAACCTACCTTTCACAATCATACATAGAAGGCTTGTAGACAAAATAGGAAAACGAGTTAGCTTGCAAAACGCCGACAGGACGTGTCGTCGCGGCAACACGACGATAAAACTCTAACAAATCGGGCTCAGCTTTGAGGAACGTGCTGGCGCCGTCAGTTCCGCGCAGTCCGTAGCCTCAGCACCTCTGCGACACCACGTCGTATCGCGACATAATCGTTTTAACAGATTGTTCACACTCCCGCATCGATCACGTCGAGACGCGCGCACCGGATTCATCCGAAGATTTCGTCGTCCATTCCCCAGTTCTGTGCGATCACCATCTGGATGCCACCGCCGTGCCAGAGCTGTTCCAGTGGTTCATCAAGCGGTGACCGACTGATGTTACCTCGCCTCACCTTCGTCGTCAGTGAAACAAACACTGAAGACTATCGGGTGATTTGGGAGGGCGCTCCCATCGGCTGGATCCGAAGACGCCGCCATTTGTCACCCGACTACACAGCTTGGAACTGGAGCGTGATACTTCCCAACGTGCCCAAGCAAACTCGTTGGAGCGGGAACGCTGCGACTCTTGCGGAGTGCAAGCGACAATTTCGGCGCGCCTGGATCGATGTCTATCTACGACTAAATGATGACGCGATAGTCGAAGCTCTGCACATTTTGAGGGGTGGTGATCGTCGCAGACGTCGCTGACAAACGTCCCGAAATCATCGATCGATCAGGCCCTCGTGGTAGCGACGCCGGGTGGAGTTGAAGCGCGTCGTGGGCCTCCGGCTGGTCGAGGTTGCCGTTTGGCTCGCCATCTGAATCCGGCCAAATCAGCTTCAAACAGACAATCAGGAAAGCCGACCACCGGATCCGCTACCTAGGAGTCAACGCCGACATTGGCGAAGAAGTCACCAAGCACAGGCTGGCGAAGATCCCCGTCGAGTCGACGCGCGCAATTGAGATGCCGGCCATCAAGTCGAATGTCTGCGTAGGGCCACAAGCTGTTGATCTTAGCTGCACCTGTTGACTTCCGCTTCGCTTCGAAAACCGATCGCTATGATAACAGACCGTAGGACTCTCAGTCAGGTTTCGGCGGCCGGTTCCTGACGACGGATATCTTCTGGAATCTCGCGGAGAAAGCTTTGCCCCTTCTGCAAGCGGCGCCCGAGTGCCTCAACAAATCCTTCAAACCGCTCCCGGCCTTTTGCCTGCGCGGCCGCCTGCGCGTCGTTCGGCAACGGTGGCGTAATCGCCAGCCAGAAGCGGATGAAGAGGGCCAGAGTCTCAGCCGTCAGACCAACGTCACGCTCCAGTCGCTGCATCTGACGCGATAGCCGATCGAGGCGACGGGTAAACGCCGCCTCCCGCCTGTCCGCTCCATCAGGTGACAGAAACGATGCAACCGCCGCTTCCACGATCGCAGAGCGGGAAAGCTTCTTGCGATCGGCGAGCTCCGAGATCTGTTTCAGAAGTTCTGGCGGGAAATAGACGTTCATCCGGTCGCGCATATCGCCTCAGAGCTCCATACCGTCATTCGGGTCCAGGGCGGCCTGACGGGCGACACCGCGCATCTGTTGGCGTATGAGCCGGGACTGGCGGACCGCATCCTCGTCGTCGTCGAGAACGGCGGCAAATTCCTCTGCCGGTGTCGGTTCGGTTGTCTCCTTGGCGATCGGCACGTGATCGGGGAGTTCGGGCTCGCGACGGAGCCCGCTGTTCGCCGTGTCCTCCTCGGCCTCCGCGGCTTTGTCAGTTGGACCCGCCGTCGGCTTCAATGGTCTTAGCGCTGACCAACCGTCCGTTCGCGATGATCGGCCGGCGCTCGCCGGATCTGGCGGCGGCAGAACCCGCTCGGTGAACCGCCTATCCTCGTAATAGCGGGCCTTCTTGGCCCGGATCGGCGGCGTGCCCGCCACCATGACGATCTCATCCATCGGAGGAAGCTGCATGACTTCGCCTGGGGTCAGCAGCGGCCTTGCAGTCTCCTGCCGTGAGACCATCAGGTGCCCCAGCCATGGGTTCAGCCGGTGCCCGGCATAGTTCTTCATTGCGCGCATCTCCGTCGCCGTACCCAGCGCATCGGATACGCGCTTGGCGGTCCGCTCGTCGTTGGTCGCGAAGCTGACGCGGACGTGGCAGTTATCGAGGATAGCGTTGTTGGGGCCGTAGGCCTTCTCGATCTGATTAAGCGACTGCGCGATCAAGAAGTTCTTGATGCCGTACCCCGCCATGAAGGCAAGCGCGGACTCGAAAAAATCAAGCCGTCCCAGCGCCGGGAACTCATCGAGCATCATCAGGACTCGATGCCGGCGGTCGCGCGCCTGCAAGTCCTCGGTCAGCCGCCGACCAATCTGGTTCAGCACAAGCCGGATCAGGGGCTTGGTCCGCGAGATATCGGAGGGCGGCACCACGAGGTAAAGCGTCGTGGGGCGGCCATCTGCGATCAGATCGGCGATCCGCCAGTCGCAGCGACAGGTCACCTGGGCCACGACCGGATCACGGTACAGCCCGAGGAAGGACATCGCGGTAGACAGGACGCCGGATCGCTCATTCTCGGATTTGTTGAGGAGCTCGCGCGCCGTCGAGGCGACCACGGGATGGGCCCCCTGCTCGCCAAGATGTGCCGTGGTCATCATCGCCTTTAGCGTTGCCTCGATCGGCCGCTGCGGGTCGGACAGAAAGGCCGCCACGCCGGCCAAGGTCTTGTCCGCCTCGGCATAGAGGACGTGGAGGATGGCGCCGACCAGGAGCGAATGACTGGTCTTCTCCCAATGGTTCCGCTTGTCGAGCGAGCCTTCGGGGTCGACCAGGACGTCGGCGACGTTTTGAACATCGCGAACCTCCCACTTCCCGCGCCGGACTTCGAGGAGCGGATTGTAGGCCGAGGACTTTGGGTTGGTGGGGTCGAACAACAGGACGCGGCCATGCCGCGAGCGGAAGCCCGCGGTCAGTTGCCAGTTCTCGCCCTTGATGTCGTGAACGATGGCCGAGCCAGGCCAAGCCAATAGCGAAGGGACCACAAGACCGACGCCCTTGCCGGATCGGGTGGGTGCAAAACACAATACGTGCTCCGGTCCATCATGGCGGAGGTAGTCGCGCTCGAGCTTACCCAGCACCACACCGTCAGGACCGAGAAGTCCAGCCGCCCGCACCTCCTCCAGCCCAGCCCAGCGCGCCGAACCATAGGTCTCGACATTCTTGGCTTCACGCGCCCGCCACACCGACATGCCGATCGCTACCGCGATCGAAACGAAGGTCCCCGACGCTGCGATGAAAGCGCCCTCGACAAAGACCTGCGGTGCATAGGCGTCGTAGACGAACCACCACCAGAAGAAGATCGGTGGGTAATAGATCTTAAAGCCGGACAGTTCGAACCAGGGCCGCCCGAGCTCCGGTTGCCAGGCAAGTCTCCAAGCCGTCCACTCGGTTGCTCCCCAGATGGCGAGCAGAACGATCAGGCCGACAACGATTACCTGTCCCCAGAGGATCTTGGTTCCGGACATCCCGAACGTCCTTCCGCAACTCAATTGGCGAGATAGCTACAGGCCAAGGTCGTGCTTGCGACCAAAGCCCCATTCGATGCCGCCGCCATCCTTCACGACGCCGGTGACGTGTTGGCCGAGCCTCGTTTCGAGTTCGCGCGACCAAGGGACGAGCTGGAAGCCAAGCCCATTGTCGATCATGGCGAAGCGTCCCGAGGCGAGGGTCAGCCGCTGGCGATACGTACCCGCCACATGCTCCCCGGAGTCAGGCTTAACGTAAGGGAGCCGGGTCTCAGCCGAGACCTTTGCGGCCACCTCGTCCAGTTCACGCCGGCGCAATGTGTTCAAGAGATCGCGCTGCAAGATGATGCGTGGGCCCTGCCGCCGCGCCAGGCCCTCCTGGATCAAATGCTCGGTGCGGGATTCCAGAGCGTCGCGGGTCTCGCGGCCGAATCCGCCCATGGCGAGCGGCATGGGGTCCCGTTCAACCAGCCGATGGTCGAGCCAGGTTGCCCCTCGTGCCGTGATCTGGCTCCCGAGATCGAGATCGGAGCGTGTCGCGAGAACCAAGGTCGGCCGCGGCTCGCCGGCTTGACCGAAGCGTCGGACTTCGACGACGCCGCCGAGCGCCGGTGCCTCGTCGAAAGCCTCGAGCCCGCGGAAGCGCACATGGTGCGCACGTCCGTCTGTTCCGTCGATCAGGGCGTAAGCCTCGCCGGTCAGTTCGTCATGCAATCCACGGCCGACCAGCCGTCCGATAATTTGGGACGTCGGCTGTCCACCCTCGATGACGAAGTCGGCGACGCCACGCGCTTCCCCACGCTCGGTAAAGGCGCGGTGCATTGTCTTGATGATGTCGCCGCGCATGCCGAGGTCGCGCAAGCTGCGCTCGGCCTCGAGCCCGACCATCCATTCCCCCGGGGCAGCGGATGCGGCAAGGCCCATCTTCTCCAAATGTTGAAGGCGACCGACCATCAGGCGCCGGATCTCGGGATCAGAGCTTCCGGGATTCTCCGGGCGAAGATCGATATAGCCGGTCTCATCTGCCGCCAGCCGGATCTCCCGATCGAGCCGCGTCCATCGTTCCGCCGTGACTTCCCTTACCAGCGAATTGCGGATCTCGTGCTCCGGTTTGGGGCCCAGTTCGATGGCGACCAGTTCCTCGGCCCGGGAGCGCAGGCCCTGGCTGATGTAGTCGCGGGAGATCACGAGATCCGCCCCTTCCTCGTCTACTCCTCGGACGAGAAGATGGACGTGAGGGTTGTCGGTGTTCCAATGATCGACGGCCACCCAATCGAGCCGCGTGCCAAGATCGGTCTCCATCTGCTTGGCGAGATCGCGGGTGAACGCCTTTAGGTCCGCCATGTCGCCGGCGTCCTCCGGCGAGACGATGAACCGGAAATGATGCCGGTCGTCCTTGCAACGCTCAGCGAAAGCCGCGCTATCGGCGTGGTCACTGCCGGTATCGAACATCTCGGCCCGCTCACCACTTCGGGTCACGCCGTCGCGCTTCAGATATGAGAGATGAGCGGTCAGCGGTGCTGAACGGAAGGCTCGCCCCTTATGACGAACCACGCGCGCCTTCACCACGACGCGCCGCGTTGGGCTGAACAATCTGGCGCGGCTAAAGGCGAGCCGCCCGCGGCCAAACGTCGAGCGTCCATACGCCGCGGAACGCCTGGCAGCCGCGGCCTGACCCGAAGTGTGCCCGGCCCTCTTCGCCGCGCGCAGTACCTGGTTGAGGAAGCTCTTTTGCTTCGGCGCGCGGGTACTGCGGATTCGCCCGGGCCGAACACGGAGATCGCTGTCGCCCACGGTCATGGCGAGGCCTCCCAACCATCAAAAGCGCACTCGGTGCCGAAAACGCCCTTGATTGCATTCGTCAAAATGCAAGGCGCGGCACGCGCCCCGACCGACCGGCACGCCAGAACCCAAGCCATGCCAATGGCTTGCGGTTCGCCCGGCGAGCCCCTTTTATCTCGCCGTCCTGCCGTCGTGGTTGTAAGCGTCGGAATCTTGCACGACTTCCCGAGAGTGCGTTGGCGTTCCATATCGGGTTCCTTGCTGCATTGGAGGATCTCCGGTGGGTACGGAATATTTCAAGAACGAAGCGCGTCGCTCTTTTTGGTCGGTACACGTTGAAGCCTGGCGACGAAGCGGTCTCAGCAAGCGCAAATATTGTCGTCAGCATCGTCTCAGTGGCGGTACATTTGATCGGTGGCTGCGGCATCTGATTGACGCCGAAGCTCTGAAAATACGCGCGGAATTGCATCGGGAAGAATGTCGGGAGCGGCTCCGCAAGAAGCGGGCTCCAGTATCGAAGGACCTCCGCTGCAGAGCCGTGCAAGCGTTCTGGGCGATGCATGTTGAAGCAATGAGATGGTGCGGACTGAGCGCGCAAGCATATGCCAGAGCACATGGCATATCGCAGTACAGCCTGAAGCGATGGCGCGATTTGATCGACGCCGACGAGGTCGAAATCGACTGGCGTGCGCAACTTCATCCGAGCGCCCGCCCACTAATAAGCATTGGTGCTAGCAGCGCTGCTAAGGGGTCTCGCGTCGGGAGCCGCTTGACAGATGCACCAACTGTCGATCCGCCGAACGACGGACGCGCCATCCGACGTCGCTTCAGTGACGAGGAAAAGGTCGCGATCGTGACCGAGTCCGAGCTCCCCGGCGCCACCGCCGCCGAGGTTTGCCGGCGCCATGACATCGTCACCAGCATGTTGTTCCGGTGGCGGGTACAGTTCGGGTTCAGCAAGCGAGGGCGGGCGAACTTGGCGGCTGTGACGGTCGCAGGAGCGCAATCCGCAACGCTCGTCCTGAACGATCTGTTGCAGCCGCCCGACGGCATGAAGGTTATCGAATTGGACGATGGGCGCCGCGTGTTCGCACCGATCGGCTGCGATCCGGATGCGGTGCGGCGACATGTTGCCGAACAGGAGACGGCATGATGATGATCGTGCCGGCCGGCGTGAAAGTGCACCTGGCTTTGGGCTATACCGACATGCGCAAGGGCCTTGATGGGCTCGCTACCCTGATCCAGGAACACCTCAAGAAGGACCCGTTCTCTGGCCACCTGTTCGCCTTCCGTGGCCGGAATGCGAGCAGACTGAAGATCCTGTTTTGGGATGGCAATGGGCTCTGCCTGTTCACCAAGCGCATCGATCAAGGTGGCTTCATCTGGCCGAGAATGACCGATCCTGGCGGCACCGTGACGTTGTCTCCAGCGCAGCTTGCGATGTTGATCGAAGGCATCGATTGGCGCACGCCGGAGCGTCGATGGCGACCTGCAATCGCAGGCTAAGAAATCACAGAAACCCGCATAGAATATAGCGAAGTTGCTTCCTCGAATCGGCATGTTCGAGTAGATTCGGACATGCAGCTCGATCTCAATAACTTGCCATCGGACACAACGCTTCTTCATCGTTTGGTGCGGGATATTGCAGAGACTGTCCAGCATCGAGACAGCGAGATCGAGCGTCTCCAGTCGATCATCAAACAGCTTCAACGAGCACAATATGGGCGTCGTTCCGAGCGCCTCGATGCTGGTCAACTCGCCCTTGGGCTTGAAGATCTTGGCGTCGATGTTGCCGCCGTCGAGGCCGATCAGGGTTCGGCGACTGCCGTCCCGCGGCCTCCGAATCCGCGTCCGAAGCGCAAACCACTGCCCGAGCATCTGCCGCGCGAAGACGTGGTGCTCCATGTCGATTGTGAAAGCTGCGGGTGCTGCGGCGGCCCTCTGCATGCGATTGGCGAGAGTGTCAGCGAGATGCTGGACTGGGTGCCGGCTCAGCTTCGCGTAGTGCGGATCACACGCCCGAAATATGCCTGCCGTACCTGCAACAAGGTCGTGCAAGCTGCGGCGCCGGAGAGACCGATCGCTGGCGGATTGGCAACAACAGCCCTGCTCGCCCACGTGCTGGTCAGCAAGTACTGCGATCACACCCCGCTCTACAGACAGTCGCAGATCTTCGCTCGACACGGTGTTGATCTCTGTCGTTCGACGCTGGCCGGATGGGTTGGCGGCGCGTGCTGGTGGCTGGAAGCTCTGCACGAGCGACTGTGCAAAAACGTGTTTGCCTCCGGTCATCTGTTCGCCGACGACACACCGGTTCCGGTGCTCGATCCTGGTCGCGGACGAACAAAGACCGGACGACTGTGGGTGTACGTCCGAGAGCAAAGACCCTGGAGCGGACCAGAGCCGCCGGCGGCAGTGTATCTGTTCGAGCCGGATCGCAGGGCGGAGCGTCCTGTATCCCATCTTACGCAGTTCAAAGGGGTCCTGCACGTTGACGGCTATGCCGGCTTCGAACATTTGACCAGCAATGGTGACGTCGTACTTGCTGCGTGCTGGGCGCACACGAGACGCAAGTTTTACGAGATCGTCGAAGCTACCGGATCGCCTGTTGCAGCGGAGGCCTTGCGTCGGATCGGAGAACTCTATGCAATTGATGCGCGGGTCCGCGGAAAATCTCCTGCCTATCGACTCGCTGAGCGGCGCTCCTTCTCGAAACCGATCGTAGAGGCACTTCATTCCTGGCTCGAAGCGCACCTTCCACGCCTGCCCGCAACAAGCACACTTGCTGAGGCGATCCGGTATGCCCTCTCGCGTTGGGAGGGATTGACGCGCTTCCTGCAGGACGGTCGCATTGAACTCGACACAAATCCAGTCGAACGCGCGATCCGACCCGTGGCGCTCGGCCGTAAGAACCACCTGTTTGCCGGCAGCGATGGCGGCGGCGACAGATGGGCGGTTCTCTGCTCGCTGATCGAAACTTGCAAACTCAACGATGTTGAACCCTACGAGTACCTGCGTGACGTGCTCACTCGAATGGTGCACGGCCACGCCATCAACCGACTCGACGAACTGCTGCCCTGGGCCTGGAGATCGAACAATCATGTCAAGACCTGACTAACCTGCAGCAGGTGGACGCATACGTCGTGGTCTCGTGGTCTGCCGGTCGCCGAATCCCGACAGAGCCACCGCGAGCTGGTAGCCAGTTCGCGAAGCCCCCACTGCTTCCGAGCGCTTGCGATAGCGATCGTTACCCGAAGGGCCGAGACACCCGAAGGGTGGCTCGGTGAGGAGCGAAGCGACGAGTAGAGCGCGGGCCGAAGGCATCGCCCATACGCCATCAGCACGTGCCACTTGCATGGTGAAGCATGACAAGGCTTGAGAACCCGCACACCTGATCATTGCGATGCTCCCGAATCCGATCGAGGGACGAACACGCCAAATGACCGAGGAACCGTGGGCGAAACATCGCCCGCCGAAATTGAGGTCGTGACACGGCTGGACGGCATGAGCGCCGGCAACCGATCGCGCGTTTTCATGAGATCGGATCGTGAGACGAATAGAGTCGCAACTGCTGATGACTGTCCGCTGGACGGCCATCTCGGCGGCAGCTCGTCGGCAAGCAGATTTGCAAGCTTTGCGACGTATGCACGCGTCTCGTCTGGCAGAGAGGCGCCTGCGAGATGGTCTTCGTAGCGTGCTGGTCCCGCATTGTACGCGGCAAACACGCCAGGCGAGCCATACCGATCCAGCAGTTCGCGCAGGTAGGCCGTACCGGCCAGAATGTTGTCGTGCGGATCGTAGGGGTCGTTGCCGAGATGATAGCGCTCGCGGAGGTCCGCCCAAGTCGCCGGCATGATTTGCATCAGGCCCATTGCTCCTCTGGGCGACTTGGCGTGCACGTCCCCAGCGCTTTCGATGCTGATGACCGAACCGATCCAGTTCACCGGAATTGCAAAACGCTGCGAGGCTTCGTCGATGAAAGCTGCAAACGGGTTGCTTGCTTGAGCAGCTGCTCGAGCTAGCGCCGATCCACTCTCGGCTAGAGCAGCACCGTCCGACGCAGCGAAAACAAGCAACAGCAACGCGACAGCCCAAACACCCACGCCCGACCGAGCCAGGCCTGCCGTCGTGCTCGCGCCTGTCCAGGGTAGAGCCGCTTCGCGCCGGCCGTGCGGCCGCCCTGGACTGCCGCGGCGCGCGCCGGCCCTGCAGGCGTTGGCCGGGACGGAGGAATGGTCTCGCGATCGATCGAAGAGAGGAATGGCGGGGTAAGAGCGTAGAATACGCACGATCACTCCTCCCACGTCCACACCGGGAGCGCACGGCCGATGACCGCCGACGCAGGCAAGAATCCAAAATATCGGCCATCCAGGGAGTCGTCGGACTGCCAGTTCATCAGAAACAGCTCGCCATCGCCGACGACGCGGCAGCCCTGCCATTTCGGCAGCGGCCTGCCGCGTCCGTCGCGGTCCCTCGCCTCGCCCACCGCGATGTCATCGACTGAAATCGTGAGGCCGGTTCGGCAAACACTCTGGCCCGGAAGGGCGAGCACGCGCTTCAGCATGGGCACGCCAATGGGCAAATAGCCGTTAAGGTCGAGGAAGGTCGCGAGCGGCTCCGGCGGCTGCACGGCCACCAATTCAGTGACCTGGAATTGGTCCGCCGATCGGAGGCGGTAGAGACCGATCTGCACGCTCGCGGATGCGTTCCAGATGTAAATCGGAAGCGGCTCCAGGACGATCGTCGCGATGAGCCCAGCAGCGGCCCCAATCGTCACGGCCAGCATCATTAAGCGTCCTGTCATCTCATCGCCCTTTGACGATGGAGCCAGGCCTGATGGCGCGCTTTCGTATACGGGCGCGGGTTTTCGTTGACGGACAGGCGGTTGTGAACGTGATGCCAATGATCAGGCGCGACGTCGGCCGGATCGATGCCGAGTGCCTCAATAGCATCGATCATCTGCAGCACGCGCTCGACCTTCGGCCAACCTGACAGGCGCAGCAGAATCTCACCGCCGGGTGTTACATACGGTACAGTCGAACAGCGCTGTCCCGGCGCGACTGCGCGCAAGATGTCGATCCGCGAAATGATCGTGCCAAAGTCGTTGGAGGTCCACCGGACGAAGGCAAAGATGCTACCTGGCGCAAATGACAGGACGCGCCGATGGCGATCAAGCTTCCGTTCCTTGACAATGCGACCGAACCGAACGCGGTTTTCGATGCGCTTCTCGAGCCACAATACTTCCACTTCCGTGAGATCGCTCATGCGGCGGCTCCATGACGCTGGAGCTGGCAAGCGTCAGCTTGGGGTGCAGTGGAGAGTGTGCGTGGCCAGCAATGGCAGGCCAGACTAGCGGACCGCCGTTTCCGGGTGCCGCCAATGTGGCTTTTCGCCTGGTCCGTTAGAAGAAATCCGAAGGATTTCTGGTTAGTAAAGTTAGAGCGGCTGGAAAGCGCGGAAAAACAAGCTATTAAGCTCGATTCCGGTCCCCGATAGCACGAGGATTGGGTCCCCGATAGCACGAGGGTTGCGGTCCCCGATAGCACGAGCTGATTCACAGGTTGTCCTCCCAACTTGGAATGAGACCGCGCCTACGCAGACGTGCCGTTAAGGGAGCAACAGGCGTTGGCGTGAAGTTCAGCCGGTCGATGCCGTTCGGGTCGCGCGTGAGCACGAGCTGATAGCCGGGCAATGTCTGACGCTGGACGATCTGGCGCACGTCGTAAGCAAAGTGCTTGAGCGGCGAGAGGATGCCGGACTTGGCATGGAGATGCACAAGGTCAAAGCTCCAGCCGCCATCCTGCCGACCGCCGTGCTTGCGGACGAGCCGGTAAAGCCACCGCTCAAGGCCGCCCGTTAGATCGAAGTAAGCGCGGTCGATCGTCAGCACCAGCGCGTCGTCGATCACGCCAGCATAGAACCAATCGGGCAGGATTAATTCGAGACCAAATGGACGTCCGTTTGCATCGGATGTCTCCTTCCACTCGTTGATCCAGGAGAAGCGATGCCGTCGCCGTTCTGCCGGCTGGCGGATCGATGTCAGCACAGTTGTTGACTGAAGTCGGTCGAGACCCGCCTTCAGCCGGTCGTAGTCACGTGCGCTGGTGCCGCGGCCGACGAACGTCAGAATTTCGTAAGGCGTTGCAGCCATGAGGCGCGACGTCTTCAAGCCTGCGTCACGGGCTTCCACGATCTGGGAGGCGGCCCAGATCAGAACGTCCGCGTCCCAAATGGTCGCCATGCCGTGTTCCGGAACGGCTTCGACCCGAATTGCGATCGCACCCGCGCGGAAATCGATCGGCACAATGCATTTGGTTTTTGCCAACGAAAAGAACGGGTAAGCCATCAGATCCTGCGCGTCGCGCGGAGCAAGATCGCCGGGCAAAGCCCGAAAGAGCTCAAGCTGCTCACGCTCAGAATGGTGCTTGCGCCGCATGGTCACTGCTCTCGCGCGGCAATCAGCGACGTTCCTGGCCCGCATAGGGGCGCAGCGCGGGATGCTTCTTGGCCGGCAGCACCGTTCCCTTCCCGGGGTCGGACGTCGAGGTCTTGGCGCCCCGGTCGGCCCATGCTTTCAGATCATCGACGGCGTAGACAACACGTCCGCCGATCTTCCTATACGTCGGCCCAGTACCGTAGGTGCGGTGCTTCTCCAGCGTGCGGCCGGACAGGCCAAGATAGCGCGCGGCCTCAGGTGTACGCAGGAATCGCGGGGGAAGACCGGCCATCGGATCGGGCATTTGAGAGCTCCAGGAGGACATCGCACTACGCTCGGCCAGGCCGGCGTGTGTGCGGTCATCATGGAGGAGCGCGGTTTCGGAGGGGGATGCCGAACATCGAGGGGGCGATTTTCGGCACCCCTTGGGTTCTGCGCTACTCGTCCTTGCGCCCGGGCCGCAGGAGTTTGCGGTAACCACCGCGCATCAACGCGAGGCCGCCTTGCACCAGGCGGATTGTTCGATTGCGCAGATCATGCGTTTTCCAGGCGCGGTCGGGGATGCGCTTTTTGCCGAACAGCGCTTCGGCGATAACGCGATAACTGCCGCCAGCGCTATGCGCATCGAGCGCGCGGATCGCGGCGCTCAGACGTTCGCGCCGCTGTCTGGATAGCCTATGAAATGCCGGACCTGGCACGCGTCCATTCATCGCGCGCCACAGCCGTCGGGCTGCATAGGCACGTGCGCCGAAATCGCCGTCAAACGGCAATTCGGCAGTATAGGACGCTCCGAGCACCGGCGGCTCTTTGGACCAGACACGGTGATCTACCGCACCGATGCGCAGCACGGCGTGCCAGCCGTCGACAGCGCGGCGCACCTGGCCAGCTGTAAGGTCAAGCAGTGGCTGAGACGCCAACACGACGTCGGCCGTCGAGGCAACCTTGACCGGAACGACCGCCGCTAAAACCTCAGGCGCCCAAAAGATCGTCTGCTCGTCAAAGGACCTCTGCGGGTCATGGGCGAAAGCAGATACCCCATTTCCTCCTGAATTCGTCAGTCACTTCGCCGTTCGGACTGTTGGCAATCATCATCTTGTACTCACGCCGATAGTCGGCGTTGCGGCGGAGACATTCCCAGGTGATGTCGGTGACTTCCGCGTCTTGTAGGCTCTTGTAGGATTCCGGCGACCGCCAGTCGAATTCAGGCATTGCTTCCGCCCCATTGCACGCAGCTAACAACGATTGCAGCGCAATAGGTATGAACGAAGCGGTTGTAGGAAGCCCCTAGTTTGGCACCACGTGGTGCCCCGGAATGACCACCAATTAGCAAAAGAAAACAATTCTGCCCGCAAGACGCCAGCCCGCAGTCTTATTCTATTTCGAGGCGGTGCCGCGTAACAGGCGCCCTTGCTCGGTCACCCATTTGGCACGCGCAAGGTGACTCTGATATGCGCTCCGCGCACGGTCCAGCTCTCGCTCGGGGTCCATATGCAAGACCACTCGAGCCACTTCGCGCCAGTCCGCCCCCTCACCTTCAGCCTGCAGAAGACGCATGTATGTGACGACATGCTGTTCGTCGTAGGTCGTCAGCGTCGGCTCGCTCGGCGCGACATCCGCGACATCAGGATCTAATGGCGGCCCATTCATATCTATTCGTGGCCTTCGATGGAAACCCAGGATCAAAGTATCTGAATAGATTGGTTATAGCCAGTGGTTTGATGGTCTACACGGTGGCTGCTTTTGCGCATGAAAGCTCGTGCGCTTGTGGCCTGGAATGTCCGCCGAATCCGCGTCGCTCGCGGTATTCCGCAAGAGCAATTGGCTTATGATGCTGAGATTGATCGTTCATATATGAGCGGCTTGGAGCGACAAACCGAGAATCCGACCATTGATCTGCTCGAGCGACTCGCCGAGACGCTAGGTGTTCGGCTCTCAGAATTTTTTCTTGAACCGCCCAAGGGAGCCGCCACGCCAAAGCCATTGGCCAAGGGCCGGAAACGGATTCGTCCCAGCCCTAAGAGAAAGTAATCGCTGCACGGCCGTGTACTCAGCGGGTCATCGGGGGTACCAGATGCATTCCAAGGGACACCCCGTGCTGGCCGAAGCGGACAAGGGTTCAGATTTCAGGTCTGCCAGTCTGGCCGAGATTATCAAACGGCTAGGAAGCGGAAGTCATGGGCTGAAATGAGAGAGGCCGCTAGGTGCGGCTCCTAGTTCATCTTGCGCCGGAGCTGTTGGATGATCTCCCTCAGCCCAGCGGCATACTCCTCGATGATGCGTCGCGCCTCATCCAGCCGTGAGGGCTTGGCTTCCTTGTCCTCGGTCTGTTTGTCAGGTTCGGCCATGGTCCGATGGTCAGGTGTGGAGCGTGCGTCCTCTTGAGATAGATCAAGGAAGGCACCTCACATTCCCAGCTCTCTCCGGATCATGTCCCTGTGCTCAACATGCGAGGCGCGAAGCAGGCGGTACGTGGCTAGAATGTCTAGGGCGAGTTCGGTAGATTGGCCCGCGTGTTCTAGCTTGTCAATGATTTCGATCTGGCGGGCAATATGCTTGTCACTCAGCGCAACGTGGCGCTCAGCCTGAGCTAGGTGTGCCCGGATAAGTCGAAAGTCCATCCGCATAGCATACGCCTAATCAGGTCACTCTAAAGAACAAAACACTCCGCTGGTCGGAAACAGCCCGGCGCCCTCGGTTGAAATAGGAAGGCCAAGGGTCCGCTCAGGATCAGACTCTGATCCGCTCGGTCACGATGAGAGGATCTATGAGAGACAGAGCGCAGTTGCGCGGGCGGACCAGGCAGCTGCGAAGTGCCTTGTAGGCTTTGAACAAGCCCCGCCCGATTTGGTCGGACGAGGCTTGATGGTGCGCTCTTACTCGCCGGTCTTGCGCGGCCGCGACCACAGCAGGGTGTAGCCTTCACCGCCTTCGTCGTCGAACAGGTTCGCGTAGATCGGCGCGTTGAAGGAGGGATCGTCGAGCTTGAGCGAGAGGTAGTCGCGGCCCTCCTCGGAACGCTTCGACCAGGCTGCCCCGATCTCGGCTCGGCCCACGTAGATGCGGTGGCTGGGAGCGTTGTCGTTGGATCGGTTGGTCTCGGCGACGATGCGAACGCCCTTGGCCTTCAGGCTCAGGGTCACGATCTCGCCCTGGAATTCGTTCCCGACCTTCTTGAAAGAGCCGATGTTAGCCATGTCACTTCTCCTGTTGTGTTTCGAGCCCGCGACCACCGCGGCCTCGATGGCGATCTAGGGCCGAGGACGATCGGCGACGCACCCGCTTGGGCCGGAGCGCAGCGGAGGACGTCGTTGTGGCGACTTTCTTGTCTCGCGAGGAATGGGCGTAGCCCAGGGGAAGAAAGTCGCATCAACGGCGTTGCGGCTCAGACGATCGAGGCAAAGCCGGTTTTCGGCCAGATCAAGCCATCAACGAGGCCACGTGCGTCCGCGTGCTGAACCACAATCTTACGGAGAAGCGTGGCTATCTCGTTTTGTCGAACAAGAGGTCGGAACGATTCAGCGGGGAAAGAGAAACAATCTCCTGCAAAAGGCGGCATCGTCTCCCAACGACCGATCGAGGTTAACGCGGCTCCGCCGCGGATGCGGTGGGCCACGCCGAATGCCGGCAGCTTGATCGAGGAGGTCAGAGGAGGCCTGCCTCGCCCGCGCTCAGGTTTCGATCATCCCCCGTTCACAGCGCCGATCTACGCGCACCTGTTCGACGATGACGACGGGAAACGGTCATCCCTCGGGCCATGCGGCCGTAAGAACTGGTCAGGACGGGTTCTCCACCACCCCACCCGGCTCGAACGGGCGGGTCTCCGCCAAAACCATCAAGCGCGTCCATGATGTAAGGCCGATGCAAACCGCGCCCAGGCAAGCGAAGACCTCACGCCAAGCCAGCGAAGGCACCCCGATCTGGGACACGACGAACACCACATGATAGCCGGCGACGGCGGCGGTAACAGCGAATGCTATCGCGATCGCAATGCGCAAGGCCGAGGACCGAGTAACAGCAAAGGCAACCTGGCCGAGGACGAGAGTCAACGCACCGCCGGCCGTTCCAAGAAGAAGAGCGCCGATGAGGCCGGCACCGCTCTGAAACGCCGTCATTCCGATACTCAGTGCGACGAAAAACGGCAGGGCATACACTGCGAGCGCGAAAATCGCCCAGCAGAATAGGCCTATGCCGAGTGTGTTGAGAACAAGCCCAATAGCGAGCATGGTGGTGGCTCCATGTGCATAGATGTACCGGTCGCGCCTTCCACCACCACCACGGCGCAACCCTAGATATGAGACCGAAACGAGGCGGAGTTGCGACGCATGCAACTCCGTCTCGTCGTTTAGAGGGCTGGAAGACGGCGCTCACGCGCCGCCGAACCTCCAGACGGGGATGCCGAGGCGCTTCGCCTTATCGGCAAGGTTGTCCTGAATTCCCGTGCCGGGGAAGTACATGACGCCGATCGGCAGGAGTTCGAGCATGGCGTCGTTGCGCTTGAAGGGTGCCGCCTTGGCGTGCTTCGTCCAGTCGGGCTTGAAAGCGATCTGGGCCACCTTGCGAGTGGTCGCCCATTTGGAGGCGATCAGTTCGGCCCCCTTCGGGGAGCCGCCATGGAGCAGGACCACGTCGGGATGCTTGGCGTGAACCTTGTCAAGACGATCCCAGATGAGGCGGTGGTCGTTGAAGTCGAGCCCTCCGGTAAGCGCGATCTTCGGTCCTGCCGGCAACAGGACCTCGGTCTCGGCGCGGCGCTTCGCCGCGACGAAGTCTCGGGAGTCGATCATCGCTGCGGTCAGGGTACGGTGGTTCACCAGCGATCCCGATCGGGGGCGCCAGAATGAGCCTGTGTGTGTCTCAAAGCGCTCGATGGCCTGGTCGCGGAAGAGCTCCAGGCAGTTGCGGCGCTCGATCAGTGTGATGCCTTCAGCCGTCAGGCGCTCGAGTTCAACCGATCGAACTTCGGAGCCGTTCTGCTCGCGCTGGCTCTTCTGCTGCGCCTGTTCGTTGTCGTCGAGCTGACGTTCGATGCGGTCGACGGCACGATGGAACAGGTTGACGGTCGACCACAGCAGATCGTCAAGGTCTGGCTCGAGCCGAGTGTCGCTCAACGTCGCGACCAGGGCATCGAAGATGTCAGCAACCGCGCCAGCAACGATTTTGCCCTCGGGGAGTGGCCGTGGATCGGGCTGGTCGTCGAAGGGGCGGTAACCGAAGAGCTGCAATTCGGTGAGAGCATGGTCGGTTGGAGACGTGGCGTGCGGCGGTTCGATGTCGTCGTGATCGGTCATGAGAGAGGTCCTTGCCGGATCGGCCGCGACCATCGCGGCCTTCGTGGCGATCACTCAGACGGCAGGCGGAACGGGCCAGAACCCGGAGCGGCTTGTCCGCCGAAGCCCGCAGGGCGTAGGCGGAAGCGGAGGGCCGAAGCGCAGCGGAGGATGGCGGAGGCCGGCTATTTTGCTTCGCGATGCAAAGCGCGCCCGCCAGATGGCTAATCTGCCATTCGCGTCGCCGGCGCGCGGCGGAAAATAGCCGGACGTAGCCATTGCCGGCCCGAGCCGCTTGCCGTCCGATCGCCCACTAGAAGGCCGTGGTCGCGTCTCTCCCGGCATTGGCCTCGGCGTGATCGATCTCGACGCCGATGGAAGCGCCCCGGCTATTCCGCGGCTACCGCCGGAGAATGCAGGAAGCGCGCGACGTCCTCTGGTACGAGTTGAAGCCACAAGCGTGCTCGGAGAGCATCGATCCCGAAGATGTGCAGATCTTCGTTGAAGTCGCCCAGTTGAGGCGACAGCGGGATCGCTTCAATGCCGACGGCTTCCGCGCGCTGGGTCAGAATAGTCTGCACGGCATCTCCGGCAGCATCGTCATCGCGGGCGATATAGAGCCGACGCAGACCAGATGGCAGCAGCATGGCTGCGAGGTGATTGGCCGAGAGCGCAGCGGCCATGGGCAGGGTCGGCAGTGCGTAACGCAATGACAGCATGGTCTCGATGCCCTCGCCGGCGGCGAGCACGTCATCGACCACGCCGAAACGGACAGCATTGCCGAGCAAGTCGCCCATGGCGCGTCGTGGCGTGTCGATCGGAGCCTTGCCGAGCCGCAGGCGATCAAAGCCGTCTGGATCGAGCCAGGTGCGGTGTACGCCGGTGATGCGTCCCTCGAGGTCCGTGACAGAGGCTATCATCGCCGGCCAGGTTTCGGTCGACGAATGCTCATCCGGTCGATAGTAGCAACGAGGATGGAAGCGCAAGCTGCCACCATGGTTGATGCAAGTAATTCCGCGACGCTGCAAGTACGCCTCGGCTAATGTCCCTTCAATCGGGCTGGATAGCGCAGAGAGCCGACGAGCGGCTTCCTGCGATCCGGCCGGCGCGACTGAACGAATGGGTTTCGGAGCGAATTGCTGTTCTGAACGAGGCAGCTTTAGAAACCGCCTCGCCTCCTTGGCGACCTCGCGAAAGTCTCGCAACGCCATAGTTTCGCGGATAATGTCGAGGAGATCGCCATGTTCTCCGGTCGCGGCGTCGGTCCATTTCCCAGCGGGTCCCTTCGGCGATTCCTGGAGCCGCACGAACAACGAGCGGCCCGGCGTGTTGTAGACGTCGCCGACCACCCAGTACCGCCCCGCCCGCTTGCCATTGGAGAGATAGTGTCGGCACACCGCCTCGGCCTCGCGCGCGAGGCGGCGTGCCAGTTCGGAGGCATCGCGGGACATCACGCGGCCTCCCGCTCACTGATGCCCGCAACCGGATAGGTGTTGAGCACCCTCGACAGGACCTCGATGCCGCTTAAGTCGGTAGGCACGAACATACGCAGCTTCCAGGAGATGATCTCCCCAAAGAGTCCGTAGGCCCGCAGGCGATCGCGCATCGTGTCGTTGAGGCCTGACAGCTCGATGCGGTAGGCACCCATCATCCGGACGCGACGAAGCTGGAGATCCTCCGCGAGGTCGAGCACGGTCCGTCCTTCCATCAGTGCTGCAAACGCAGCGTCCGGCGTCAGCGAAGGCGCGTCCGTCGTAACGACGTTTGCGACCCACGCGGCCGAAACCTTGCGGCCGATGATGCGTTCGCCCGCATCGGTCTGAAGCCGATAGACACGGGTCGATTCGTTCGGCAGCCGCTTCCAGATGGGGAGCAGCAAGCCCGCCACAATGTGGATGGTGCTTTCCGTGAACTTGGGCACCTCGGCAAGCTCCGCCAGCCAGGTCGTAGCAAAACGTTCACGATCCGCTTCGTGCCAATGACTCTCGACCATGGTGGTCAAGGGGACCGTGTGCTGATCCATCGGCCGGATCAGACGGACGCGCCGCTCGATCTCGCCGTCATCGAGCATGACGCTCGCCGCGGGGACCTGCACGGCGGCTCGTCCCGAGCGCTCATTGACGAGCAGGACGGCCTGACGATCGGAAAGATGAGCAAGAGCGTCATCCAGACTCACCGGATGATTGCGCTGGCGCTGGGCGACCGTGAGCAGCCGGGTCTCGGCGCCGGTCCCCGGATGGTCATAGATCGTCCGCCGGTCGGTGACGACAAAGCTCTCGGCGCGGAGGGTTTCCAACCCCACGTCGTAGGTGCCGGATGCAACCGCGCCTTCGATCCGAGCGGTCAAGAGCTGCTCGAAGGCGGTGAACAGCACATTCTGTAGGTCGATGGTGAGCGCCAATAACCTGTTCAGAAAGGTCGTGATCGGCGGCAGGTCATCCCTGAGCCCATTGACATCCATGAGCTTCAGACCGGTCGCATCCTCGAACCTCCCAAGCGAGCAGCCGTCGACCTTGCCTCGCGCGAGCAGCGTGTAGAGCTGACGCAACGCATCACGTCCGTACTGGCTTTCGAGATTGTCCTCGGACCGGAACAGCCCCTGCCCTCCGGTCTGGCGTTGGCCACGGGTAATGGCTCCTAATGTATCGAGCCGGCGGGCAATGGTGCTGAGAAAGCGCTTTTCGGCCTTCACGTCGGTCGCGATGGGACGAAACAGGGGCGGCTGCGCCTGATTGGTCCGGTTGGTACGGCCAAGTCCCTGGATCGCGGCATCGGCCTTCCAGCCGGGCTCGAGCAGGTAGTGGACCCGCAAACGGCGATTCCGGGCCGAGAGTTCGGCGTGGTAGCTCCTCCCCGTGCCGCCCGCGTCGGAGAACACGAGGATACGCTTGACGTCGTCCATGAAGGCCGATGTCTCAGCTAGATTGGCCGAACCAACGCGGTTTTCGACCACCAATCGGTCGCCCTTACGAATGACGCGGCGCGAGCGGCCGGTCACTTCGGCGACCATGTCGGTGCCGAAGCGCTGGACGATTTGATCCAGCGCGCCGGGTACCGGAGGCAGCGAGGCGAGTTTCTCGATGAGGCGGCCGCGTCGTGCTACGGCTTCCCGGCTCTCAACCGGCTGGCCATCGCGATAGACAGGCCGAGAGCAGAGGTTGCCCTCCGAGTCTGTAAAGGGTTCGTAGAGCTGGACCGGGAAGGAATGGGCGAGATAGTCGAGCACATACTCGCGCGGGGTAATGTCGACCTGGACGTCGCCCCAATCTTCGGTCGGGATCTCGGCGAGCCGACGCTCGATCAGCGCTTCGCCCGTTGAAACAATCTGGATGACAGCTGCATGGCCGGCTTCGAGATCGCGGTCGATCGATTGGATGAGCGACGGCGTCTTCATCGAGGTCAGCAGATGGCCGAAGAAGCGCTGTTTGGCGCTCTCGAAGGCGGATCGGGCCGCGGATTTTGCTTGCCCGTTCAGCGTTCCGGTCTCGCCGGTAATGTTGGCGGCCCGCATCGCCGCGTCGAGGTTGTTATGGATTATGCTGAACGCATCTGCATAAGCGTCGTAGATGCGAACCTGCTCCGGTGTAAGCTGGTGTTCGACGAGCTCGTACTCGATGCCCTCATAGGACAATGAGCGGGCCGCGTAGAGACCGAGCGCCTTGAGGTCGCGCGCCAGCACCTCCATCGCCGCGACGCCACCCTCCTCGATCGCCTCGATGAACTCGGCGCGTGTGGCGAATGGGAAATCGGCACCACCCCAAAGGCCGAGGCGTTGGGCATAAGCGAGGTTGTGGACCGTGGTGGCGCCCGTTGCCGACACATAAACCACGCGAGCGTTGGGCAAGGCGTGCTGGAGCCTCAGGCCCGCCCGTCCCTGCTGAGAGGCTGCCTGCTCGCCGCGCTCGCCCTTGCCCCCGACCGCGTTCTGCATGGCATGGCTCTCGTCGAAGACGATCACTCCGTCGAAGTCCGAGCCCAACCATTCGACGATCTGCCTGACACGCGAAAGCTTTTCGCCGCGCTCGTCGGTCCGTAGCGTAGCGTAGGTGGTAAAAAGGATGCCTTCCGAGAGCCGGATCGGAGTGCCCTGGCGAAACCGAGACAAGGGCGTAACAAGCAACCGCTCCATGCCGAGCGCGGACCAATCACGCTGCGCGTCCTCGATCAGCTTGTCGGACTTGCTGACCCAGATCGCACGACGACGGCCCTTGGACCAGTTGTCGAGCAAAATCCCGGCGACCTGCCGCCCCTTGCCCGCCCCGGTGCCATCGCCCAAAAACCAGCCGCGGCGAAAGCGGATGGCGTTCTCTGCGTCGTCGCGCGCGGCTGCCACAACATCAAAGGTCGTGTCGACCGTCCAGGAGCCTGCCAGGAATTCGGAATGCGCTTCGCCGGCGTAGATGATGCTCTCGAGCTGAGCGTCCGACAGAAGTCCATCCGCCACCAGACTCGAAGGCAGGTGCGGCCGGTAGGACGCCTTCGGTGGCGCAACGGACGACGGTAAATCGCTTGAGGAATGGAATCGCCTGCGCGTTTTCACCGGTCTCGGCGGCGCGGCGCTTTTCGTCATTCGGCACGAAACGATCCGCGTAGACGACGGTAGTCCCGCGCTCTCCATTGCGAACGTGGCCGCCAAGCGAGAGCGCCTGACGGAAGGTGAGCCAACTTTGACCGGCAAATCCGCGTTCGATCACGGCTCCCCAGAGAATGAGGATGTTAACGCCACTGTATTGTCGGTTGGTCGACGCATTTTTCGGAATGGCCAGCGGCGCTTTCGCCGCGGCCGTACCCCAGGGCTGAACCCAGGGGATGTGTCCGGCCTCAAGCTCGGCGATGATCTTGTCGGTGATTTCAGTGTAAAGGCTCGCCCGGTCCTGGCCGGTGCGCGCGCGAGCAGTAGGATTTGACATCGCGGGTCTCCGCGACGGGCGCCACGAGCCTCTCTCGCAGCTTGTAACCCGTCACGGAAAACCCAGCCTGCACTCTTACTCTCAGCTTCCTGAGCAATCTGCCTTAGGCCGCAGGCCTGATCCGGCGTGCGCCAGGGGCGCATCGCCTTAAGAGAAATGGCACCCGCAGGAGCGTGAGCATAGCGACGCCGAAGGCGGCACGCGGGACCGAGTGCAGCGACGAGACCGGTTCAATAGCGGCACCCGGGAACGGGGCAGTGATAGCGATCGCCGCAGGCGAGCCCCTTTTCCGAGTGCCCCCGGCGAGGAGCACCAAAGCTCTCGCGCGAGGGATCGAAGCCGCGAGGCCGAGACGCTGCGCGGCTCGGTTCACGAGAGCCCGGTGCGGCCCTGGCCGCACGCGCCCACTCACTAAAAGACCTGAACGAACGTGATGCTGGCAATCCTGTGAGAGCAGCCCGGCTTTTTACAGGGTCTCAGAATTGGGGAAAGCTTGTCCTCTGCTGAGCCGGAATCCCAGCCTTGTGCTAGCAGCCGGAACCAACGTCGGAGCACAGGATTCGTCGTATCCGGAGTCTATTTCAATGCTGATGATCAGTGAACGAAGGGCGACAATACGGACGCTGCAGGGATGGGCGATCCACGTGCTACAGGAAGTCGGCGCCATCCGCGAGTGCGAGGAGCACGGTTGGATGCAGGACCGAGCCGATCCGCATGCGCGGGAGCGAGCCTTCGATATTGCCCGTCGAGACCCGCCAGCAGACGTGTCCCCCGATGTAGCGGAGACTGCGATTCGCGACGTGCTCGACTCGATTGGTGACACCTGCCCAGAATGCTCCCCTGACGAGGAGGACCGGAGCTAAGTATCGACGCGACCGTCTCCGATTCAGCGGCCCAGCCGCTTCTCCACACGCTTGCGCGCGTTGCCGACCTTTTTGACGGCCTTTTTCACCGCCGGCGCCGACTTCCCGGTCTTCTTCGCCTCGTACTGCACTTCATAGTCCTGCCCGCCGGCCACCCGCGCCCGGTCCTGCTTTCGTCCGCGCGCCGTTTTGCTCCTCTTCGCTACCGCCATCGGTGCCTCCTGTCGTGACATCGAAGCAACGCGACGGGGATTCGCAGGTTCCGGAACGATTCGAACTGTGCCAATTTGAATCGGCTGTAGCGTGGAGTTCTTCGGCGTTTCAGCGTAAAAAGCCGGAGGCGATCGGCGTCAAGGCGCCCTTACCCGGCTTCATCGAGCCGGCCCTGGCATCCTCGATAGAGAAGGTGCCATCCGGAGAGCGCTGGATTCACGAAATCAAGTTCGACGGCTACCGCGTTCAGGTCCATCTGGCCAACGAGACGGCAAAGATCTTCACCCGGCGCGGCCACGATTGGACGCACCGCTTCAAGAAGGTCGTTCATGACGCCTGGCGGATCAAGGCGAACTCGGCGGTGGTGGACGGCGAGATCGTGGCACCGGCCGCCGACGGCACCACCGACTTCTCGGTCTTGCAGAACGAGCTCAAGGGTAAGTCGAAGAGTATCGTGCTCGTAGCGTTCGACCTGCTCTATCTGAACGGCCGAGATATCCGGAAGTTACCGCTCTTTCAGCGCAAGGCCGAACTCAAGAAGATCCTAGGCGGCACCGACATCCAGTTCAGCGAAAGCTTCGAGATAGACGGCCGCCAGATGTTTGCGCACGCGTGCAAGCTCGGCCTCGAAGGCGTCGTCTCGAAGGTCCGCGGCAGTGCCTATCCGGCGGGACGCACGAATGACTGGGTCAAGAAGACCTGCGTGCAGCGTGAGACGCTGACCATTGCGGGCTTCGCACTTGATGGGACGAAGTGGGACGGGATCTACGTCGGCCGGCGCAAGGGCAACGATCTGGTCTACGCCGGGAAGGTGGACCATGGGTTTGACAAGGCGTCAGCCGCCGACCTTCGGGAGCGTCTGAAGCCGCTGATCCGCAAGACGCAGCCTTATGCAAAGCGGATTGCACACAAAGGAATCTGGGTCGAACCCAAGCTGCTGGCCGAGATAGAGTACCGCGCCAAATCAGCGGAGGGGAAAGTCCGTCATCCCTTCTTCAGGGGGCTTCGGGACGATCTGTAATGGATGCCTTTGACCGCTTCTGGGAGTGGGCCGAAAAGCCGCTCGATAGTCCGCTGACGATCCCTGCGGAGCTCCATCGAGCGGTGATGGAGCTGCCTCCGGAGAACAGGCGCGACCGCGCAAAGCTCAATGAGGCCGCAGCGCGGGCGGTTTCCGACCGATAGTTTACAAGCGATCGCGCAGTCTGAGCACGCCCACCGCACCATTCAACGCTGCCGGCTTGAATTGGACAGTGTCCAAATTCGCGAAACGGAGTATAATCCGGTCATCACCGGCAAAGGCACTCTGCCGCGGGCACCGGTGGCTGAGAGACCAATCGCGCTCCCGCCTGCAGCAGGAGCCACCAATGTCTCATGATTCCGAACGTGTCATCCTTGCCCGTCGCCATGTTGCCAAAGGACGTCAGATCGTCGAAAGGCAGCAACGGATGGTCAGCAAGGGCGGTGCAAATGCCGCAGAGGCTCTGAAGCTCCTGGCTTTCTTCGAAGCAACGCAGAACATCTTCGAGGATGATCTGGAGCGCATCTTGCGGGAAGAGCGCAACGGCTAAGACTGGAGACCTGGCAGTTTATTGGCGATTTCCGATCTCAGCGGCAAATCATGCGTTGATGCTGAGACTCGAGATGGTCACACTTCGAGACCTAACCTCGCGCCCGTCGTAACGCGTCTTCCAACCGGGCCTTCTCCTTTTCCCAACGCCCCTCCTCGTCCCGCGCGCTTTCCTCAAGAACTTCGAGCTGTTGTTGAATGTCAGCGGCCTTTTCTTCGTGCTTGCGACGGGCCGCGTCCAAAGCACCTTGCGCCTTGTCGACGGCGTGCTGCCGTCGCTCACGCTCCTTCTGCCGGACGGCCTCCTCCTTGGCACGTTCGCGCTCCCGTCGCTTCTGCTCCTTCTCGAAAGCAACTGCAGCCTTCCGGTCGGCCGCATCGTCGTGGGCCCGCTTGGAAGGCTTCCGCGGTTGACGGCGGCCTGTCTTCTTTGAGCTGCCGCTGGCAAGGTCGGTAGGTAACTCGGCATGCTCCCTGAATGGCCCGTTGGAGCCGACGGGTCTCTTCAGAACGACGCCCGGCGCAGCCGTAGTTGCCTCGATGACGTCCGGATCGTCGCTTTCCTTCGCCGCGCCCTGGTGGAAGAGATTGCTGTCAGCGCCCCAGGCTTCGAGGGCCGCTTTCATGGAGGGAGCGGCGATCGCCAGATCGAAGAAGCCCAGCGAGGTCTGATAGGTCTTGAGTTTTCTGGCCATAGGTCTGATCCGCGCTCGCCCGGTCGATCCTCAACGTCTCGCACGCCACGATGCCTGCGGAACACGACGTGGTCCCAAAGCGTTCCCTAATCAGTGAAGGACGTCCATGCATTTCGCAACGTGCTCTTAAGGATTGGCCTCGAATGAGCCGGACGTCGACCCTGCCCAAGCGCCTGCAGCCGATGCTCGCTACGCTCACTGATGCGCCGTTCGACGACCCCGGCTGGGTTTTCGAGGATAAGTACGATGGCTTCCGGATGATTGCGGAAATCCGGCGGGGCAAAGTTGCGCTCTATAGCCGCAACGGCAAGATCATCAGCCGCAGCTATATCGAGGTCGCCAAAGCGCTCGAGGGTGTGAAGGGCGACGCCGTGATCGACGGCGAACTCGTCGCGATCGGAAAGGACGGCGTCTCGCATTTCCAGCTGCTGCAAAGCGCGCTGCGTCATGAAGCCAAGCTCCTGTATTGCGCCTTCGATCTCATGTTTCAGAACGCAGTTGACTTGCGCAAACGGCCTCTTCTCGAGCGCAAGGAGCGGCTGAAAGCGATCCTGCCGAGCAACCAGCTGATCGCCTTCAGCCATCACCGCAAAGCGAACGGCATGAAATTCTTCGCCGAGGCCGAGCGGAAGGGTCTGGAAGGCGTCATGGCGAAGCGCGCCGACAGCGCGTATGCGTCCGGAAGCCGGACGGCGGATTGGCTGAAGATCAAGACAGCAAAGCGGCAGGAAGTGGTGATCGCGGGCTTCACGGCGCCGAGGCGTACAAGACCATACTTCGGCGCCCTGGTCCTCGCCGTGCGGGAAGACGACACATGGCGCTATATCGGACATGTTGGCACTGGCTTCAGCCACAAGGTCCTGGAAGACCTCCACGCCAAGCTCGTGAAGCTGACGACCCCGAAATCACCCTTCCTTGCCAAAGTGAAGGACGAGGCCGCCACGACTTGGGTCAAGCCCTCGTTGGTCGCCGAGGTCAAATTTGCGGAGTGGACGAGTAAGGGCGAACTGCGCCAGCCCGTCTACCTGGGGCTCAGGTCCGACAAACGGGCGAAGGAGGTCGTGCGCGAGCGAGAACGTCCGCGCAAATAGCGCTTCCGGGCGTAACCCGGCAAACGGAAGTTTGACGCACTCGCCTCCTCCGGCCCTCCGCGGTGGGCACTCAGTCGCCTCCAAGGTCGTGGATTTCTGGTCGCATGCCGTCAGGCGTGAGTTCGAGCGTCGCAAACGTGATCGGCAGCTTGAAACGCCGAGGTCCCGCGCTGCCGGGATTCAGGTAGAGAATGCCACCGACCGTGTCGATCTTCGGCACGTGGGAATGCCCGGAGACGATGACATCGGTGCCGCCACCGGGATCGGCCTTCAGCGTCTTCAGGTCGTGCAGAACGTAGATCGACTTTCCCGCCAAGCGCACAAGGTTCGTGTCGGGGTAGTCGCGAGCCCACTCGCCACCGTCCACGTTTCCACGAATGGCCGTGACGGGCGCGATCCGGCGAAGCGCGTCGATGATCTCGGGGCGCCCGATGTCGCCGGCATGGATGATGTGATCGACGCCCGCCAGGCCTCGTTCCGCCTCGGGCCTCAACAGGCCGTGCGTGTCCGAAATGATTCCGATCCTGAAGATCATTTCCCGACGCTCTCAAATGCGATTGCCAAAAGACGATCGAGAAACTCTACCTGAGCGGACAGCATCTTGGTCCGCGCGAGCTCGATCTCAAACCATTCCGCGCGGTCCACTTCGGGAAAACTCTGCCGTCGACCGCTTCGGGGCGGCCATTCGATGTCGAAGGTATTGCTGGTCAGCGCTGCGGGATCAAACTGGCCTTCGCCGGCGAATGCGATGACGCGCTTCCCTCCTCGCTGTCGGACTTCTCCCAGCGCCTGGAGTGGACCAATCGAAGCGCTCGGGCCGAGTTCTTCGGCAAATTCGCGTCGAGCGACGTTCTCCGGAGCATCATTGGCATCGATTTCGCCCTTCGGAATGGACCAGGCGCCATCATCTCTCTTACGCCAGAACGGACCGCCGGGATGAACGAGCAGTACATCGAGCCCACGAGCGTCCTTGCGGTATACGAGAATGCCCGCGCTCAAGGCCGATCTCCTGGAAGTCTTTTTCACCGCAGCCATATCGCTCCTACTTTGCAGAGCAATCGAGAGCCGGCGAGCCGCCGTCCCGCCATAACGGACCGCGCTCGCCGAGCGCCTGCTTAGCCTCGTCCACGGTCCTATGCACCGTTATTTCGGCCTCGCGGTCGGCCCTTCCTGGCGCGCGCACCGACCCGCCGAGCCGCCATTAGACGGCCGACGAGATGATCTCGCGTGACCTCGTCGAGATGGGATTTGCCATTCGCCAGAGCCTGCCGCGGACGACGAAGTAGTGGTCGTCCGGCGTCACCGGATGCTTCACGACACCTAAGCCGACTTCCGCTGCGGCTTGGCCGCCGGCTTCTTCGCTGCGGTCTCTTTCGCCGGCTTCTTGCCTGCGATCGGCATCAGCATTTCCTTCTGCCCGGCCGCCGCCTTGCGCGGCTTTTTTCCTGATTTCTTGGGTGCCTCTGTCGCGGCCGCGCCCTCTCTTCCGATGCTCTTGCGCAGCGCGTCCATCAGGTCCACCACGTTCTCGCCGCGGGGACGCACTTTCGCGGTGATGGCTTTGCCGGCGCGCTTCTGGTTGATCAGATCAATGAGCGCAGTCTCGTACTGGTCTTCGAACTTGTCCGGCTCGAAATGGCCCGCCTTCTGATTGACGATGTGCTTGGCGAGATCGAGCATGTCCTTGGTGACTTTGACGTCCTGGATATCGTCGAAATACTCATCAGCTGAACGGACTTCGTAGGGGTAGCGCAGGAGCGTTCCCATCAGGCCCTTGTCGAGCGGCTCCAGCGCGATGATGTGCTCGCGATTGGTCAGGACCACACGGCCGATTGCGACCTTGTTCATCTCGCGGATGGTTTCCCGAATGACGGCGAAGGCATCGTGCCCGACTTTACCGTCGGGACGCAGGTAGTAGGGGCGAATGAGATATCGCGGATCGATCTCGCTGCGGTCAACGAACTCGTCGATCTCGATGGTTCGCGTCGATTCCAGCGCGACGTTCTCAAGCTCCTCCTTGGTCACCTCGATGAAGGTATCGGTATCAACCTTGTAGCCCTTGACGATGTCCTCGTTGTCGACCTCCTCGCCGGTGTCGGCGTCGACCTTGGCGTACTTGATCCGATGGCCAGTCTTTCGGTTCAGCTGGTTGAACGAGACCTTTTCGGATTCCGAGGTGGCCGGATAGAGCGCGACCGGACAGGTGACGAGGGAAAGGCGCAGGAAGCCTTTCCAGTTAGCGCGGGGGACCATGCCGGGGGAACTCCGATACTAATACCGGATTCAAGACGAACGACCGGGCTTGGTTCCGACATCGCGACCCGTCCCACAGGACGATTTTTTACGGCAGCTGCTTGTGACGGACTCGACATTTGTTCTTGTTATGTTCTAATTCAGGCATGACCGACCGACCCGCGAGCTGGCGCATGCCGACCCCCAAGCAGATGGAAAAACTGGCCGCCGAGGCGGCCCGCAGGCCGACACCTTCCGCTGCGGCTCCGGATGCACCGCTGCCGGCCGAATACTGGGCCTCGGTGCTCAAAGATCCTCGCGCCGGCACACCCGCAACCGAGATCCGGCAACGACGTCTTTCCCTGGCTGGAGATCAGGTGCGCGCGCTGCAAGACGCCGAGCGACGTGGACCTCGCGGCGATGAAGCACCCGCCGACCACCTTCGTGCACGATCTCGCCAGCCGGCTGCGCTGCCGTAAATGCGCCAAGGCGGGCCGGCGTCCATCCGCGACTCTGCTACAGTTGACGTGGCAGCCGCGCCACCCTCGAACCGAGTCCTGACTGATGTGCAATCTCTATCACGACCAACCAGGCTGCCATCAGCGCGCTATTTCGCGTGGTGAACCGATACGTCGGCGATCTGGCGCCGATGCCGGGGGTTTTTCCGGACTACAAGGCACCGATCGTGCGCAACGGAGCCCAGGGCCACGAGCTCGCCACGGCGCGCTGGGGCATGCCATCGTCAAAAGCGCTGATGGACGCCACGAAGAAGCGAGCCGAAAAGCTGCAGGCCAAAGGCAAGGCAGTGGATTTCAAGGAATTGCTCAGAATGGAGCCGGACGGCGGGACGACCAACATCCGTAATGTGAAGAGCAAATACTGGTCCCGCTGGCTCGGCGTCGAGCATCGCTGCGTGGTGCCGTTCAATTCGTTCAGCGAATTCAACAAGCCCGAGGGCGGTGACATATGGTTCGCGCTCGATGAGACCCGTCCCCTCGCCTGCTTCCCCGGTATCTGGACCAACTGGACGTCCGTGCGAAAGGTCAAGGAACGCGAGACGACCAACGACCTCTACGCGTTCCTCACGACGGAGCCGAACGCCGAGGTCGGTGCCATCCATCCCAAGGCAATGCCGGTCATCCTGACAACGCCGGAAGAAGTCGAGACCTGGATGACGGCTCCTCCAGACGAGGCCCTGAAGCTGCAGCGGCCGCTTCCGGACAGGAGCCTCCGGATTGTGGCCCGCGGCGTCAAGGAAGACCAAGCCGGGCAAATAACGTGGCCAACGACCAGGCACAGCCCTCGCCTCGCCAACGCAAGATCATCCACGTCGATATGGGCGCCTTTTTTGCGTCCGTCGAGCAGCGGGACAATCCGGATCTTCGCGGCAAGCGGATTGCCGTCGGCGGATCCCGCGAGCGGGGTGTCGTGGCTGCCGCGAGCTACGAAGCCCGCAAATTCGGTGTCCGATCGGCAATGCCATCAGTTACTGCGAAGCAGCAATGCCCAGACCTGATTTTCTCGTGAAGCCGCGCTTCGAGGTCTACAAGGCAGTCTCCCAGCAGATCCGCGAGATCTTCGCTGAGCACACTCCGATCATCGAGCCGCTGTCACTGAACGAGGCTTACCTCGACGTGACCTAAAATCTGCAGACGCATTCAGTTGCGCGGGACGTGGCGTTGGCGATCCGCGCGAAGATCAAGGAGGTAACCGGCCTCAATGCATCCGCCGGTATTTCCTACAACAAATTTCTGGCGAAGCTCGCATCAGACCACCGCAAGCCGAACGGCCAGTACATCACCACTCCGGAGATGGGGCCGACGCGCAACTTCAGCTGGCGCTGCCGATGTAATCGCGTCACGTCACTGCCTTTTCAAGTTGGTCGTCGAGCTCAGTCTGTACCGATTAGGATCTTCAATCGCGGGGCGAGCCGCGGCCGCGCTGCGAGCGCCTTATCCCTAAAAGATGATCGTGGTGCTCGTAAGGGCCTTCACCGGGTAGACCAGCACTAGGATATTGAAGGTCGTATTGAATGCCTCTGCAATGCATTCGTGGGCCTGACCGTTACGGTCCGTGATTGAAACCGTCGTCGGACGGGTCATTTTCCTGCCGATCGGTAATACGCGTCCGAGCGAATGATCGAGGGTTATCACGTCCTCATCTGGCCGGCGAAACTGCTTCAGATAGGCCGGCGACGCTTCGATCCGGCGTACCTCGGCGCGGGCGCCAGTGCGTTCGCAGTACGTGACCGGCTCGAGGATGTAGATGACGCATGCCCGGTGATGCGTCCGCACAAACTCGCGGCAAGAGGCATAGACCGACGCCCCGAATTTTCCCGCCAGCTTGATCGGCGTGCGCAGCTCGAACTTGTGATCGACGGCCATCGACGCGTAGCCATCCCCCTGAAACAGGACAAACCTGGCAAAGTTGTTTGCCTCCCGTTCAAAGAGATCGGAAATCTCCGGATCGAGTGTCTTTTCGCAGTCGTGGAACAGCCGGAAGGCACTCCGATGAGCAGGGAGCTCGTGATGCCCCGCTTCATGCAGTTTAAGAAAGTTCTGCTTGGATTTGTGAACGCTGTCGTCGATATGAATCAGCTGCTCGTCGGCGTCGTAGATGCCGAACACCTTTGCGATTGCGGACTTGAGAGCAGTGGCAGCGCTCTCGGCCTTATCGAGCAGAAATTCCGTAATCCGGCGCGGGTCAAATGCGCTCTTTGGTGCGATCTTTAGGCTCGCCGCTTCAAGGATCACAGAAGTTGGCGTGGGATAGATCCCCCATGCCGACGCCCGGTCCAGTGCGCGCCGTGCAGCGGCATACACGGCGCGCACCTCTTCGGGATCGAGACTACTATCGTCAGCTTTCACCGGGCTTCTTCCTGCTGCGCAAATATCCAAGAAACTCGACGAGCTTCGCTTCCTCTTCGTCCGTCAGGTTATGTCCTGCGAAGGTCGCGACGCGCCCGTGGCGCTGCCCTGCGCTGCGCGAACGCGTGGGCACGATGTAGCCCGCACGCTCCATCAGATCCTCGTAGCTGATCGCGTAGAGCTCCGAGAGCGCATGCAGGATGTTCGGATTTGGCTTTTTGATCAGACCGTTTTCGATCTGGGACAAGTACGCATTGGACACGACTTTGCCGGTGGCCTTCTCGACATCGCGCTGCGAGAGGTCGCGGTCTTCACGAATTGAGGCGAGATATTGTCCAAGCGTGAGCTTGACCTCTGGCTCAGCGCTCTTCTTGATCATGTCTATCATCCTCCAAACCACTTGATTCCGTTAGTGTATTTAGCGCAAGTCGATAAGAACGTCAAGCGTGCGCGTAAAATGCTTGACGTTCTTTGCATGCCGCCTTATCTTATCGCTACCGAGCTGGCGATGGGCTGGCAGAAAGAAGGACTAGGACGATGGAAAATACCCAGACCGGCGGCCAGGGCCGCAATCAACATGTCGAGGCCGAAGCGGCGCGCCGCCCCGGGCCGGACGGCAAGTTCTCGACGACCGTGAATGGCACCACGGTCGAATTCGGCGATGCGCAGCCCAAGGGCGACCGCATCCTGGAGAAGGCGGGCTTCAAGCCGGCCGGCGATTACGTGCTGATCCAACTGATGCGCCACGGGACCCGCTCGATCGGGCTCGACGAGACCGTCGACCTGACCGCGCCGGGCACCGAAACGTTCCGGGCCTTCAAGAGCGACCGCATCTTCCGGTTCATTCTTGATGACCACGGCTTCGAATGGGGGGTCCGCAAGATCGGGGAGCCGGAGCTGCGCGTCATCGGCCACGTCCGCAACGACGAGGTCATCATCCAGGACCGCGACGGCGACGACGTCGAGCTCAAGCCGGGAGACGAGCTCGACCTTGGCGAGGCCGGCACGGAGCACCTGCACACCGAGAAGCGGCTCATCACGGTGTTCTTCGAGAACAATCCCTGGGAAATGCCCCGTGGGACCTACACCACGGAGCAGCTCAAGGACTTGTTCGGCGTGCAGCAGGGCTACGTCCTCGAGGTCATCAACGAGGAAGGCAATCTCACCGAGCTCAAGCCCGGCCAGAAGCTCCGGGTGAAGGACGGGATGCGCTTCTTCGAGCAGGTGCCCTGCGGAGGTTCCTCGTGACCGACGCCTCCGCGAACTTCGCCGGGTTGCAGGCGATGCACCGTGAGGCCGTCCTCCTCAAGGAGGGCGGCCAACCCGTCGCGCTGCTGCCCTCCTTCGGTTTCATGGCGGGCGACATTCCGTACCGCATGGACCTGCTGCTCGTGCCGTTCGCGCACTCGGGCTACGACACCCGCCTGTTCTTCGAGACCAAGATCCAAGGGCGCGGCGCGAACTGGAACCCGCACCGCGTGGTCGAGCGCAACTGGTGGGCGCCGTCCTGGAATCACGTGCCCGCCTCGCTGCGATGGACGCAGATGTTGCTGGCGCATCTGAGGGCCGTCGCATGAACATTCATTTCAAGATCAACAAGGCCTTGCTGGCCGGCATCCGCGCCGATCTGCGCCGCCCCCACGCCTTTGCGCACGAGCGGGTCGGGTTCATCGCCGCCGGCCTCGCTGCCGCGCACGACGATCTCCTGATTCTCGCGCGGGAATACCGTCCCGTACTCGATGAAGAATATCTGCGCGACCCGAGCGTCGGCGCGATGATGAGCGCCGCGGCGATCCGCCGCGCGCGCCAGTGGTCCATGAACGACCGCGCCGCCATCTTCCACGTACATACGCATGGCGGCCATGGCGTGCCGGGGTTTAGCGGCGTCGATAACCGCGAGAACGCCAAGTTCATCCCGAATTTCGTGTCGGTCGCGCCCCATGCAGTCCACGGCGCGATCGTTCTCAGTGACACGGCCGCGTTCGGCCAGGTCTGGCTTGGTCGCGACGCGCCACAGCCCTTTATCGCCCGCTTCACCGAGGTCGGCATGCCCGTTCACACATGGAGGGCTGCATGAGCCGCCTCGATCGACAAAGCTTCCTGGGGCCCAACAGTGACGCAATCCTGGAAGGTGCGACCATCGGCATCATCGGCCTCGGCGGCGGCGGGTCGCATGTGGCGCAGCAGACGGCGCATATGGGCGTGGGTGGGTATGTGAACGCCGACCCAGACGTGATCGAGGACACGAACACCAACCGCCTGATCGGCGGGACGCTGGCCGACGTGGACGCGCGCATGCCCAAGGTCGCGATCGCCGCGCGCCTCATCCGCGGCCTCAATCCCGGAGCGCGGATCATCTCGGTGCAGGACGACTGGCAAAACGCAGTCGATGATCTCAAGCGCTGCGACATCATCGTCGGCGCGGTCGACGGCTTCCGCGAGCGCGAACAACTTGAGCGTTTCGCCCGCCGTCACCTCATCCCGTACATCGACATCGGCATGGATGTGCACGATCTCGGCAAGGATGGGTACCTGGTCAGCGGCCAAGTCATCCTCTCGATGCCGGGAGCACCGTGCATGCGCTGCTGCGGCTTCATCACCGACGAGAGGCTCGAGCAGGAAGCCCGCAAGTACGGTGCTGCAGGCTCACGCCCCCAAGTGGTCTGGTCGAATGGCGTGCTCGCGTCGACGGCGGTCGGCTTGCTGACCCAGGTGCTTACGCCTTGGTACCAGAACCCGCCGTCCTTCGTGTTCCTCGACTACGACGGCAACAAGGGAACGGTCACCCGCAACGCCCGCATGGACTTGCTCAAGGATCACATCTGCCCCCACCACCCGCACGACGAGGCCGGAGATCCGCTGTTCGACATCCGCAAGCAGGCCTTTGCACCGCGGCCGGCGCCGGTATCGGAGAGCGAGGGGCTGCCGTGGTGGCGCCGCCTCTGGATTTGGCTGAACGGACAAGGCTCATAATTTCGTCCACGCACATCCATTTGTAATCACGTTATTTTATGGTATTGTGGACGAGTTTTCATTTTTCATGTGAAAAACTCGTCCACCCCTGCTAGCGTGCAGGCTCGCTGAACCGTTGTACTGAATGAGACATGCCAGAACCTGCGAAGACCAATATCGAAGCCGATTTTCTCCAACTTGCCCGGACTGCCCTTTCGGGCCGCATACAGGACGTCCAGGTCGTCCTGCGACGCGCGGCCAAGCGCTATCACCAGCGCGTGCCTCAGTTCGCCGAGGCGCTCACCAGCCTGCTTCACGAATCGCCCTCTCCGGCTTCCCCCTTGCGCCGGCAGGCCGAAGTGCCGCTGCCGGTCGACATCGACTCCCGGCTTCACCTGATGCAGGTCGAATCCGAGCCTGTTCTTGATCACGACCCGATCTTTTCACCCGAGCTGGAACGCGCCTTGCGTCAGGTCGTGGAAGAGCGTCGCAATCCGCAGGCACTGGCCCGTGCCGGTCTCGATCCCACACGGGCGGCCTTGTTCGTGGGGCCTCCCGGCGTCGGGAAGACTATGGCGGCGCGATGGCTGGCGCGCGAGCTCAAGCGCCCGCTCCTCATCCTGGACCTGGCCGCTGTCATGAGCAGCCTGCTCGGCAGGACGGGCAGCAATCTGCGCCATGTTCTGGAATACGCGAAGACCATCGACTGTGTCCTGCTTCTCGATGAATTCGACGCCATAGCCAAACGCCGCGATGATCGCGGTGAGATCGGCGAGCTCAAGCGGCTTGTCACGGTCCTCATTCAGCAAATCGACGACTGGCCGACCTCGGGTGTGCTCCTTGCGGCAACCAACCATCCCGATCTTCTCGATCCCGCCATATGGCGCCGGTTCGAGCTGCACGTTGAATTCCCTTTGCCAGACCACGAGGCGATTGCCCGCTTCATTGAGGCGACACTCGCCCCTTATTTTCCGGCAACGAAACAGTGGAGCGGTCTGCTTGCTACGGGCTTCGCCGGCCGATCCTTCAGCGACATCGAGCGCGACCTATCTGCCGCGAGACGTGGCGCAGCGCTAGGCAATGTCCCACTCGAAGAGCAACTGGCCGGGCTGCTCACCAACAAATCGATTGTCAAAGCCAAACGCATTCAACTGGCGACAGCAATTGTCAATCGCGGCCTCCTCTCGCAGCGCAAGGCGGGCGAGCTTACCGGCGTGGCGCGTGACACCATCCGCAGCCGCGCCGGCAAATCTAAGAAAATGACGAAACGGAAAAACGGCGGAGATACGTCATGACCAAACGCAATTTTTTATTGGGTAAGGGCGAACGCCTTGTCGAAGATGTCGCAGGCGTCCGCGGCGGCGCGCCGAAGAGCCATCCTTACACGTTCTCCGAGGCGAGGGAGCGCATTGCGCCCATGCTCGCGCGCGTGGTCCGCGGCATCGACCAGCTGCCGGACGCGGCCTGTCCGGACAATCGCGCCGTTGCAACGGTCACGCTCAACCCCGAATACATTGCAAAATCGTATTTCCCCGAACGCCTGCTCGAATCCGTCGGGCTAGAGCCGATCGGAAGCCGCCCGCGGCGCATCAAGCCGCAGAAGCGCTCGAAGGGTCGCGAACCCGAAGAGACCATCACCACGGAGCTGTTCGTTGCAGGCAGCCGCGACGCCTTTCGCGCCTGGCGCAGCGCACTGCCCCGGTGGGGTGAGGAGGTGAAGGGTGCCGATGAGCTGCCGACCATCGAGCAGGTGGCAGCGCCAACGCCGCGCGACAAGATCAAGGGCAGGCTGCCGAAAACCGGCGAGACTGTCTTCGAGGTCGTCCTGCACAGTGACGCGGGCACCGGCTCCAACGGGATCATTCCGCTGTTCAGCGAATATCTCGAGGAGATCGGCATTGATCAGGCCCTTGGCCGACGGTTCTCGGCCGGCGGGCTGTGTTTTGTCGAACTCGAGGCCCCCGTGGAGCTCGCCGACGAAATCGCCACCTTCACGCCAGTCCGCGCGTTGCGGCAGATGCCGAGCCTGCGCATGCTGCGCCCGACATTCCGTTCGTCGCGCGTCCCGATGGAAAACATCGTGTTGCCGACTGTCGGTCCGATCGATCCAAAGATCCGCGTCGCGATCTTCGATGGTGGCATGCCGAAAAACCATCCGATCACCAAATGGGTCAAGCCCATCGATCCCCCCGGTATCGGCGGCACCATTCCCGATTTGCAGAAGCACGGCGTGGGGGTCAGCTCCGCATTCCTGTTCGGGCATATCGATCCCGCAAGCCCTGTTCCGCGCCCGTATGCGGCGGTCGACCACTATCGCGTTCTCGATACCGCCCCAAAACAGAATCCGCACGAGCTCTACGAGGTGCTCTCTCGTATCGACCAGGTCCTGGTCGAGAAGCACTACCATTTCATCAACCTCAGCATCGGCCCCCGGCTTCCAATCGAAGACGATGACGTTCATGCGTGGACCGCGGTCCTCGATGACCGACTGTCAGCGGGCACCACTCTGGCGACCATCGCCGTCGGCAACGATGGAGACGGACCGGCCAAGGGCGGCTTCAACCGCATCCAGGTCCCGTCAGATTGCGTGAATGCCCTCGCGGTCGGATCTTGCGACAGCCCTGAGACCCCGTGGCAGCGCAGCGGCTACAGCTCGGTTGGTCCGGGACGCAGCCCCGGTGTCGTCAAACCCGACTTCGTGGAATTCGGAGGTTGCCTGCAACGGCCATTCATCGTCGTCAGCGAGACACCGGCAGCGGCATTCGAAGCTACGGAGGGCACGTCCTTCTCCGCGCCGTCGGTCCTACGCCTTGGCGCCGGTGTTCGCGCGCATTTCGGTGACGGCCTGGACATGCTTGCGATCCGGGCGCTGCTCATCCACACGGCCGAACCGTCAGACTATCCCGCCGAGGATGTCGGCCGCGGCCGTGTCGCGCGATCCGTACAGGACGTCGTCCTATGCGACGACGACACGGTGCGCGTCGTCTACCAGGGCAAAATTACGCCGACCCGCTATATTCGCGCCCCGATCCCCATGCCATCGGGCACCGTACCCGGCAAGGTCACGATTACCGCGACGCTTTGCTATCCGACTGGCGTCGATCCGCACCATCCCGGCAATTACACCCGCGCCGGCCTCGAGCCGACCTTCAGGCCACATGACCAGAAGCGCAAGGATCCGAACCAGGTCCACGCCGACAGCAAGAGTTTCTTCGGCAAGACACAGAGCGGCCTGATGGAGGATGAGCTCCGCCGCGATGCCTGGAAATGGGAGAACTGCCTCCACACCCGCGTTACGTTCATGGGCAAGACGCTGCGCAATCCTGTTCTCGACATTCATTACAATGCGCGTCTCGGCGGGCGTAATTTCTCGCCGAAGGAGGATCTGCCGTACGCACTTGTCGTCAGTGTCCACGCCAAGCACCTTGGTGACCTCTACGACAAGATCGTTCGCAAATATGCACGCCAGCTCGAAGCGCTCCGGCCAGTCATCGAGATTCCGGTCATGACATAGCAGCCATGGTGCGGAGAACTACATTGGCCTAATCAAACGCATCCTGATGACGATCGACGAGACCATCGGCTTCCGCCCTTACAGTCCAGGCTGACGTCGTTGAGCTTTAGAATAAGGTGATGAGAAGCACGTAACGAAAGCTCTCCCGGCTATCCCACGCTCTCATCTTCCAACCCGTTCTTGTGATCGGGCTCCGTGAAACCGCACCGCTCCATGAACTGCCAAGCGTTGAACCAGCTGTACAGCTCGTTGACCTTGAGCACCGAGATATCCTCGTCGCACAGGCCTGCATTTTCATCGGCATAGAGCATGTTCAGATAGTTTGAGTAGGCCTCGCGAAAAATTCCAGTAGGCCGGAAAGCAAAGTTGTGCGTAAAAACAACTTCGATCATCGAGACTACCATCGCGCTCCATACCGCGCTTTCCAACTCACAGTCGTAATCGTGGGTGAGGCCATCCTTGATCGTACGCTTCGCCAGCGCGAAAAGGCGACTGCCGAACCCCATTTCAGGAACTTCGAAGAATGCGTAGTGGTGCTTTTCGTCCAGTTGCTCCAAAATGTCATTTGATTGCTCGCGGCCAGCGATCCGAAACGGATTGATCGCGCAAAAGATCAGGCTATTGCCATCGCCCATCTGGACCTCTTTCCAACGCTTCCGGACAAAGCAAAATCCGTGAAGCCGCTCGGCTTCCATGAGTTGCGCTGCGTAGGTACTTAGCTTGCTCAGATGCTCGATCGTGTGCTCGTTGAGCTCGCCGCCATCTTCATTGCTATCGAACCATCCCTCCATGTCATCGAAGGAAACGACAACGCAGTCCATCGACTCGTGGGACAGCAAACGATTGGTGAGATGCTTAAAATCCTCGTCGTCAGGAATATGCAGGTGAAGGGTGAGATCGTCCAATGAAGCGGTCGGGAACTCGGGCCGGTAGACGATCACATTGCGATCGGCGATCAGCAGATCGTACAGGTAGGCTTGCGTGGTGATCTTGTTGTCCAGGTTGGCTACCAGAACATTCGTGATATCCTTGCTGCCCGACAGAGCGAACATCTCGGCGATGTAATTGCTGTATGCGAACAGCTCAGAGAACGCGTTGCGCTCCGCCGTTTTATCGACCTTCAGCTCCAGAATGAATAAGCCAAGTTCGTGCTGTCCCAAAAGGTCGAGCTGCATTGGCTTCGTATCGTCGGTGCGAAGATTGATTTTGCTGCCGATAAAATCGCCGTAACGTACGGTCCGATGCAATCGACCGATCTTTTGCAGGGCGCGCGACTTCACAAATTTCCAAAGCTCGAAATCAGGTCCGGGATACTCCGCTGGAACAATCTTCGGCGGCGTGTAATCCGCTTCGTCGAGCGCCTTCTCAATCTCCGGACTATCCTGAACGATCGATTCAAGTCCGCCCTTGGCACACAAAGCGTCGTGAACCTGTTTTTCACTGAATGCGGATGACACGTCTTGCCTACTATTACCTAATTTCTCGGAATGGAAACGTCGTGGGTAAACATGCCCAGCCTTTCGGGCCTCGGAAATTTCTCGCTCAAATGCTTCAAGGTTTTGATGCACAGATCAAGCGACCATGCGACATTCTTGCTGGTAAAAGCGTCATGGTCGTTCCGGCCCAATTCCTCGGGCTTATCGTCGAATTGAATATGTACGCGGTTGCGAAGCTCGCGCAGGCGATGCAGGTCGTCGTAAATGGTCGCGCCCAGACCATCGAGAAGCTTGTGGGTCTTCATGGCCTGAATGATGTTGTTAAATCGCTCGATCTGAGTGTCACGGATTTTTTTGAGGACTTCAGCCGGAATGTTGGGCACCCCTTCCGTAGTGTAATTTTGTGCTCGATAGATAATCTGATCAAGCGCGGCTTCAACAATAGAGCCCGCTTGGACCACCATGAGCTTGTTGAACGTATTGGCTTCGTTGGTCGCACTTAAACGACACAGAGCCTTGCCATTGGCCAGAATGTTGTCGCCTACCTTGAAGTCACCGATGAAGTTGCACTTGATAGTTTCGATATTTGCCATCGTTAGACATCCGTTCAATGGAATTGAAGTATGCTCTAGCGGAAACCGCCATGCCCGTCTCGCTTGACAATCGCAATATTGCCGAGGATCGCATTGTCTTTGAGTGAGTATAGCATCGCCGCATGTTGCGTTCTGAGCCCAAGCAAGGACTTGATCTCGACGGCAAGGGCGAGCTTTTGACCATCAGGCGAGAGTTGTCCAGACTCGATTTGGCACTTCTTCGTGTTTACTGCTGACGACACCAAAGGAAGGATGATGTCCCAACGATCTCGTGCATCCACGGCGCGAAGCCTGCCGGCGAGGAGTTCTTCAACAGGCCGAAGACGAGGCGACTCGTCTGACAGATACTGGAAATGAACAGAGAGCCCCAAGAGGGTGCAGGTCTTGAGATCATCCGGATGGGTAGCGGCACCGCTCCACTGACAGTGCCTCGCTTCGATTGGCGCGCAGAACTTCCCGTAAGCGGAGCGGATGCCCTCATCTGCTAGGAAAATAGCGTCGGACAGATTGCTCGAGACCAAATGCTCCGCTAGCACACGTTTGCCGCTGACGGACGATGTCCGAAGCTCGCTGGGCAGCACGCGCTTGCCTGTGACCGCGCAGGGTCGAAGGACGTCTGGTGCAACGATCCGTCCAGTCTTGGCGCAGCGTTCGGCCTCACGCGGCAGCAACGTGCGTTTCGTTTCCTGGCAGCGGACAAATTCCCGAACATGTCCGCGCTTGCCGGAGACCACGGAGGACGCCTCTTGATCAAGCCGATAGGGCTTGCCCGAAACCTCGCTTCTGCCAAGGTGCTCCAACAGTACATTGGCGCTTGTGAAAGCGCATTGCCCAAAATGGGCAGGCTCTCCCTTCTTGCCGGTGATGGCGCAAGATTTGAGCAATGTCCGATCAACGACAGCATTCGTGATGTCGGACATGCCAGCTTCGTCAACGAGGAGCGACTTCCCAGAAAGCGAACAACGAAGGAGATGTTCAGGCAATCCATAACGTCCGCTCACCTCCGAGCGCGCCAACCGGTTTTTTAACGCGCGCACGCCCGACAGTTCACAGGCGGCGAGGCAGTCGGCAGGCACCTCTACGCGCGTCAGCGCGCATGGCTCCAGCGCCGGCGCAGTGTCGATCCGATCGGCGGAAGGCGTGATGACGAGGTCGCTTTCATATGACGCGCCATCCAGCTGGTATCGTACCTTTAGATTTGCCCGCCGGCTCAGCTGGCCGTCCAAGGCCACAAGTGTTGTGTCAATCTGTGGCGTGAATTCATCTTCCAGCTTTTTGCGCTTCCGAGCATCTTTACCGGCCGACCTCAGTTCAGTGTCGCGCCGCTCGAGATAGAAGCGGTTAAATTCAACGATGTTTGGGTCGCGATTGGCTTCATCCAGAACGAGATTTGAATTGAGACCAGCGACCGCGGGCTGCTGAAGTAGATCCGGTATAGCGTCGAGCGTAGCGGCCGCCTGAGTGTGCTCGCTGGGATTGCACGTAATCGTCACGATGCGCTCGTAACTATCATGGGCAGTTGTCGCGCGTACGCGGGCAATAGCATTACCTGCGAACCCGCGCTGCACGCTCACGATTGTCACCTCCGGCTTCGTTCCCTTAAAAACAGAGACCCAGTCGCTGACAAGCGCCTCTATCCGCTGCCGCGGCTCATGATCGGTATCCTGAACGTCATGAAGGCCGGAAGCCGTGACGCGATCAATAAGACGAAGAAAGGCGGGACTCCCTGGCCTATAGAGCGGTACCTTTGCGTAATCGGACCCGGCATCCTCTGTGAGGCGCGCCAATTCTGGCCCACCCTTGCCGGTGATGCGCAGAACACCAGGAGCGATATCATTGACAGTTCCGCCTAGACTTGTGAACGCCGCGCGCACGAATGACTCGAGATCCATGGAAGGCTTGATCTTTTCGAGCGTCGGCGTCTGGGGGCCGACATAGCCGTAGCCATCCTGCGACCCTAGCGTTTGCTCGATATTCTCTTTTTCTTCTTCGAGGGTCTTCTTGGCAGCTTCGATGCTGCGGGCGATCCTCTCTGCGGCAGCTTTCATGTCGCGGCCAGCAAGTGCCGCAACCACAAGCTCGCGGATCTTTTCGTCGAAACCGGTACCCTCTTCCCCGTCGCCGACGCCCGATGCTTCGAGCAAGGACTCGATATCGCCGATGGCATCGGTCGCCATCTGCAACTTGGTCATCAGACGGCCGACAATATATTCTTCGAACGTGCCGGCGAGCATCACATTGTAGATGATTACGTTCCTATGCTGAGAGCCGAGACGCTGAACGCGACCGATACGCTGCTCCACGATCATTGGATTCCAAGGCAGATCGAAATTAATCAACACGTTCGCGATTTGAAGATTGACACCTTCCGATCCAGCTTCGGTTGAAACAATGGCACGGATTTCAGGCGGATCAGCACGGAAACGAGCTATGGTCTCTTGGTTGCGTTGGCCGGATGATCCGTTGATGATGCCGACCTTGAGACCGAGCTCCTCGAGAAACACCTGAATCGTGGTCTGAGTTTCACGCCGCCCAGTAAATACGACCATACGCCAGCCGGTCGGATTTTCCTGCTTGAGCAACGAAACGAGTTGACGCAGCCCTTCAAGCTTCGCGCTCGTCTTCATGGGTGTGACGATGGTTTTGACAGTCTCCGCGAGCTCCATCGGCACCGTCTCGTTGCGAGCCATAGTCTGAAGCTGGGCCATAAGCGCATGCGGGCTGCTGGTCAGCGCTTGGAGAATGCTTATCTGCGCTAGCCGATTTAGCTTCTGGATAGGCTTGGCGATAGCCTCGATAAGGGCAAGCTCATCGGCAGAAGGATCGACCTTGTGCAGCTGAATCTTTCGCTCGGGAAAATCCAGATTGGCATCGCCCCGCCGCACGCGCGACATGTAACCAAAAACGATCTTTCGAAACTCCTCACGCGCGTCAGGTTTCAGGACCCGCGCGCTCTCGCGCTTGTCCTCGATGAAACGGCGGGCGAACATACCTTCATTGCCGAAGGGGTTTTCGTGACCGCGCGCAACGCTAAGCAGATCGACCAATGAATAGAGGTCCCAGAGCCGATTTTGGATCGGAGTCGCCGTCAGCATCAACACATAGCGAAAGCGGCGCTGCTGAAGAGCTCGATGAAAGACCTTTGCGACCTGCGGTGTGGGATCGACACCATAGAGATTGCGAAGCTTATGGGCTTCGTCCAGCACTAACATGTCAAAGCGGTCGTCGGGAATCTTGTCCAAGTGCGAGCGCGCCGAATGATATGTCGTGATGACGGCCCCGACGTCGTCAGGTTCAGCGGAAACAAGTTTGCTTCCGGTGACAACCTCACCCGGGATATCGAACTTCGTCCCAAGCTCGTCCTTCCATTGAGGGCCAAGCAGTTTGGGGGCGACTATTAGGATCTTAGCAACGCGATTTCGGGCGATTAGCTCGCTCGCCACAAGTCCCGCCGATATGGTTTTGCCGAGACCGACATCGTCCGCCAGCAGGGTTACCGGGAGACGCCGGCAGAAGGTGATGAGGTTTTGGACTTGGTGATGGAAAGGATCGAGGCGCTCCTTCCAGCGGAACTCCGATTTAAAATCGTCTCGGCTCTCAATCACGATCGGGTCGGTCAGCCCCCATTCCAGCGCGGCCCGATACACCGTATAGTCTTCTGGCGATTTCGCTCGCCGCAAAATCTTGGTCTGTAGCCCCTGCCCCGACGCCATGCACCCGCCCCTTTTACAACCAGAGTGACGCTAGGCGCGGGCCGCGGCAAGCCCTTCTTTCGCCAAACCTTCCAAAGACTTAAGTCTGTACGCCGTACGGCCTCCTCTGCAGGCGCGGCCTAGCTGGCCACTTGGTGGCGCGCGCACGGCGACAATTCGGCCAGGATGAGTGTCGAGTAGGCCGCGTACCCTGTACAGGTGCTTACAGAGTGCAGGGCCACGGACGAATGCCTAAATATCTAGAAATCGGCGCTCGCAGTCCATGCGTCGGCATCAATTTTGATTATGCGGAAGGGTCGGGAGGCGCGTTCTCTCGACTAAAGTGTGATCGTCTGTGCCAGTTCGAGGTAACGACAGAACGCATTTGCCAGTTGCATCTGGCGCGGTGTTTTGCATTCGGCCTCAAAGATCGCCGGAGACGCGACCATGATCGCGAGGCACTTGGCACGAGAAATCGCAACGTTCAGGCGATTGGCGCTGTAGAGAAATTCCATTCCGCGCGGCGCATCGGCGTGGGATGATGTCGCTAGAGAATAAATCGCGATGGCAGCCTCTTGCCCCTGGAATTTGTCGACGGTGCCGACGTGCGCACCGGGAATGCGCTGCTGAATTTCAAAAACCTGCGCGTTGTAGGGAGCGATGATGATAATGTCAGAAAGTTCCAGCACTTTCGTTTTGCCGTCCCTGTCCGTCCACTGCGTTTCTGAAGACAGCAAAGAGGTCACGATCCGCGCAACGGCGTCGGCCTCTTCAATCGAACTAGACTGGTTGCCGGTATGAGTAACCGGCAGGTACCGCAGCCCGGTTCCGAGGAATACCCCGGTGGAGGTCACGTTCTGCTGCGCGCAGTTGGGCACCGCGTGCAGTTTGCTGTCGTAAAACAGTTCCGAATTGAAGGCGGTAATCGCCGGGTGCATCCGCCAGGTCTCTTCCAGAAAGAGTCCCTGATCAGGGGCAATCGTCTGGCGACCGGCGAGGATGTGATGAAGCGCCGATACGCCTGTCCCGTCCGGATGTGATCCCTGCATGGGCTGGTCCAACTGTTGGGGGTCGCCCAGCAGAATGACCTGGGGAGCGGCCTGCGAAACGGCGAGGACATTGGCCAGCGACATCTGCGCGGCTTCATCAACGAAGAGAACGTCAACGCTGTTCGCCACATCCTCGCGCGCCCAGAAGAATGACGTGCCGCCCAAGATAGCGATTTCGCCGGAGCTGATCGCCGCAATCGCCTTAGGATTATCAGGATAAACACGTACGTGATCGGTTTCAGAGCCTTTGTCCGGGCATCGATGCCCGGCCTTGATGGCCTGTCCTGCTGCCAGTGCCACTTCGATCGCCTTGTCGATCAGATTGCGAATGACCTTGTGACTGTTGGCGGTGACGCCGACGCGCTTGCCGTCCGTGAGCAGGCGGCAAATCATGTGCGCACCGGTGAAGGACTTTCCGGTGCCGGGCGGCCCCTGCATCGGTAGAATACCGCCTGAAAGCGCAGGAGTGATCCGCAGGGCATTCTCCAGGGTGGTTTCACTTTCGATGCGCAACGGCGCGGAACCAAGCCGCGGCGGCAATCGAAGCAGAAGGTCACGCGCCGCCTGATATTCCCCCACGCCCTCGATGCCGTGTTCGGCGACGTAGGTGCCAAGGCGCAGAAGCGATTCCTGCTGCTCCTTCGTGGGAATATGCGTGTGCTCGAAGACGGCGTCCGGATGGATATCCGCCGTTTTCTTGGACTTCTTGATATCGATCGTGAGGTCGTCCTGTGAGATGGCGGCGGCTGACCCGAACTTCTCTCCTCCCAGGGCATGTAGGTCAGCTTCGTCGCGAATATCGGTATCCTGCGGGGCAAACCTGTACCGATCTGTGGGAATGCCCTGTTTGGTCCGTTCTACCGTCCCTACGAATTCTAGGGCGCTCAGGCCCGCCTTTTCATCAAGCAGCTCCTCGGCCGTCAGCGCCGCCAGCCGGAAATACTCCCACCAGATCGCTTTCTCCTCCCGCCGGTGCCAGTCGAGTGAATGAGCCAGAATAAAGCGGCTCTGCTGCTCCGGCGTACGTTCGACAGGGTCGATCGGAACATCGTGCGTCAGCAGCTCGATCAGCTCGTTGATACGCGCTTCACGCTCAGCAATATCGTCGCTTGGACCATCGCTTCCACGGGCAGGCCGATCAATCGCAGCACCATCTGCAATCGCTTGCGCGCGCAGATGCTCCAGCCAATCCCGCAAGGCCGCCGTGGAATTGCAGTCGTCCTGATTGTACGCGGCCACAGCCTGGCGTGCCGCCTCATCGATCGACTGAGCGTCGCCCAGTTCCAGACCCGCCTGAATAGCCGCCAGCGCTACGTTTGCATCTTGGAGAGGCATCATGCGCGTAAAGGCGTAAAACGGCTCCAGCTTCTTGATCGAGTAGCTCTCGACGCTTGCCCTGATCGCATTGCGCACGACGGCATAGAGATCAACCATAACCTTGCCGCGCAGGAGATCGTCCACCTCAGTTTGCCGTGTGGCATAGCGCCCCATAAGGCGCTTCAACGCACCGGGTTCATAGGGCGCGTAGTGGTAGACGTGCATCTCCGGGAACTCAGCGCGCCTTGCCGTGACGAAGTCCATAAACGTCTCAAAGATCACCTTTTCGGACGCACGGTCGAACGCCCACTGTGCTTCGTAATGGTCGCTGCCCGCCGCGTCGCGGTAGCGAAAGCCGAACAGGTATTCGAAACCGCCTTCGCCGATGAACGGGTCTCCCTCGATATCAAAGAAGACATCGCCCGGAGACGGTGCAGGCAAAAGGTAGAGGCCCGTTCCAGGGATAAAATCGAGCAGTTCGTGGCGCAAAGTGCCGGTCTCACGCGCTTCGACCTGAACACGCGCCTGCTCCCGCGCCTTAACGTAGCTGGCAATAGACCCCCGCTTCGGCTTCCACAACAGAGGAACGGGCATTGCAGAGAGCGCCTTGGCCGTCGCGATGCCATTGGTGCGCAGCTCGTTCATCTGTAACGCGGACACGTTAGCCACCAGACAGAGATGGTCGTCGGCACGCCTGCGCGCGTCGCATTGCGGCTCCCAGCGACATACGTCGCAATGGGTCTTCGGATCAGGATAGACAGTGTTGGCAGTGTCAATACCGCCGTCCACCGCCGTCTGAGCGGCGCGCTGCGCCTTGCGAAAGAACGCCATATAATCGGCAATCCGGAATTGCTGCGGATGAAAGTCAGACCACGGCGCGACGACGTAGACGAACTCCGGCTCGACGCCCTGCATGGCAGCGAGGAGCTGCGCGTAGAGGCATAGCTGCAAGATGGTGCCGCCCTTAGTTTCGCGGGCAAGCTTGGTATCGATGATCTCGTAGGACCAGTCCCCGAGGTCACTCGGTGTTTCCACTCGCCGCAGAATGTCGGCGCGTCCCACCCAGTCCCCGTCACGCACGGCCGCCTGGACGATGATTGCGTGACCAGCCTGCATCGCCTCGCGCGTTTGGGTCACGGCATCATCCGTAACATCGACGCCCTCGATCAGGAACGGCTCGAAGCCGTTAGCCCTCAGGTGACAGAGGAAGGCCTGTTCGTGCTTCTGGCCGCGCTCGCGCAATATGTCGAGGAGCGGGTCCCAGCGCGCAGGTTTGGGCAGCAAACCCTGTGCGACCTTGAGATCGACGCTGGTCAAATGCGCACAATAGAGATTGCCCACGAGATCGTGGGCGCTGAGCACTAAAGCGGTGCCGACTCTTTGCATGATCCAAGCCCCCAAAAGGCGCGAAGGTAATCGGACACGCGCCCGCGCTTGGCCACGCCCGATTGTACGCCCAACCCACAGATACCTCGCAACCCCAAGTCCATTGACGATTGCGGAGGAGTATATTGGAGGCTCCTTGATTCGCTAGCGGACTCCCAGATGCGTTACGGCCAACCCGAGCTGTTGTTCAATAAAATTGGCATGCACGATCTCATGTACCGCCAGGAGCAGAGTGCCACGGCAGCGCCCGCTTGTATCAACGATAACGTTCTTCTCAACACTCCCACCGAGGACCTGGTTGACGAATTAGCGCAGAGATACCGCCTCAACGTTCCGGTCCTCGATCGCGCCAACGCCGAGGCTGAGCACTCCGAAGGGCCTGTTGAGGTCTACGACTACTTTTCTCGCGACTATGGTGGGAGCGACGGGCGCCGCACGGTACAGGGCAGCATCGTCGAACTGACCGTTCCCTACACGGGGGACCGAGGACTCTTCGACGTCCAGCCGACGACTTTCGACAGCGGTCCGCCGCGCGCACAAATCGATGGGAACCACGTTGTCGTCAGGCATTCGGATCGTGAGTTGAAGCCCGAAGAGGCTAATAAAGCCTTGAATGGGATGCTGGACGACATCGAGCGATACTTGACTTGGCAGCGAGCTACCGCCGAGCCCTTCAATGAGCGGATCAAGGTGCGCTTGCGCGAGGCTATTGAGGCCCAGAAGGTCAAAGTCCTGAAGGACCGCAACTCGGTTGCGAACCTCGGATTCAAGCTGAAGGGTCGCGCGGACGCTCCCAAGACCTATGTCGCCCCAGTGGTGCGCAAGAAGATTGTGCCGACCATTCCGAAACCGGCAGCCCAGGCTACGTTTAAGCCCGAGCCGATGCTCGATGACCAGACCTATTCTGAAATACTGAAGATCATCGAGAACATGACGCTCGTTATGGAGCGCAGCCCGTTTGCCTTCGCATCGATGGGCGAAGAAGATATCCGGCAACACTTCCTGGTCCAGTTGAACGGTCAGTTCGAGGGTGCGGCTTCAGGCGAGACATTTAACTTCACCGGCAAGACCGACATACTCATCCGGGTCGAAGGGCGCAACATCTTCATCGCTGAATGTAAGTTTTGGAGCGGTCCGAAGGCGTTCACGGAGACGATCGACCAACTGCTTGGGTATTTGAGCTGGCGAGATACTAAGGCCGCCGTAATTATCTTCAGCCGCAATAAGGACTTTTCCAGCATCCTGAAGAGCATTCAGGAAACAACGGACGCTCATCCTCACAAGAAACGCGGGCCGATCGAGGATGGTGACACTCGTCTAAGATACATTTTTGGCAATCCCGCCGACCATAACCGCGAAGTATTTTTGACAATTATGACATTCAATGTCCCGAGCACCTAAAGCGAAGGAGCCGCCGCTCTGGTGGCCGATGTTTAGCCTGCCGAACGTCCAGGTCAAATTCCCGATCCAAGTCGAGGGATTTGCGCTGGTGCCCGCCAATGACTTCCGCATCGAAGCCATCAAGAAGAAGCAGCCTCGCCTGGGCAGCTTCCTAAAGCGGTTCAAGACAGAATTCGGCGACGCCGTCGACCCGAGCACCATCATCTGGCGCAAGGACAAGCCCGACAGCTATCGCTCCATCAGCGCCATATCCGGTTTTCGCGACCTCGTATCGATGTCGGTCATTCCCCTGAGCTGGGCGAAGACGCATAGGTTCGGCCACGGCCAGGGGCCGATGTATTCCGACACCTTCGCGGTTTATCCTTGGATGGTGGACAACCGAGGAGAAGGTCTCATCACGCAGACACCATCGCTTCTCGGATACCACGAAGTGAAGCTGCTCCGCGGCCAGACAATGGCCGCCCTTTCCTTTCATCGGCTCGACCGCCGCGACGTCGATATGCTGCTACTGAATGAACTATTGAAGCGCTGGGAGCGGTGCTTCTCGACCGACAGCCCGGCTGTTGAGGATGAGCGGCTGTTTCGCTCGCTCAACATGGCAAACGCCGCCGCCAAGCTCCCGGCTGGCGCAGATACTAACCTCTACGACGTCGTCCGATCAGCGGCGTTGTGGGCGAGCGCTTTTGAGATCCTCTATCCGGCGAAGAATCAGGCCTTCAAGGGCGTCTATGCCGCGCTCGAAAGCATCACATGGAATCTGTCAGCCTGCTCGGAGAAGAAGTACCAGGTGTTCGGCGACAAGAACGGTCAGCGCCGCAGCTTGCCGGTTTGGCTGTTCGGCGAAATCAACTCGCTGCGGAATGACGCCCTGCACGGCAATCCGATTCCGCCAGGCCGATTGATCGTCGCTCCTGCGAAGCAGCCGCTCCACATGTTTGCGGCGCCCCTATACCGGATGATATTGACCGCCTATCTGGATTTGAAGCTGGTGCCTAGGAAGCCGGTAGGAGGACGGACGTCTTACGAGAATTTCAGGCTCGACCACTTCGAGTCCGGCGAGTACCAACGGAATATCGAGGCGGGGCTCTCCACCATTATGTACACGCCAGAGGAATACCGTGCGAGGCGCCAGGGTGATGCCAGCAATGCTTGGGCACGGGGCCAGGCAATCAAGAAGGCCATCGAGGAAGTCGAGAAGGGCAAAGGCGACGACGGGTAAATCCGCTCGAAGAACATCCGATTCATCAGCGTCTGGCCTTTCCTGGTCTCTGCCAACAGGTCGTCGAGGTCGGAGAAATAGATTGTGGGCCTGGGGCTGCTGCGCGAGACGTGGCTTGCGTGGCCGGGGAGCCGCCTGTCGAACCGCTTTGTCCTCCGATCACATCGTCGGGAGTAAACGTCGGGGAGGATCCAAAAATACACCGTTTGAAAAACCGCCTTAGTTCGGCGACCTCAAACGATTTTATCGGGTGGGCGCACCAGGGCTCGAAAGAGTTGAACGGCGCTTGTACATCGGAATTGCCAAACGGGGCCCATTGAGCACGGGGACGGCAGGCGAGCTTGCCAACAGCGCTTCGGGTTTGTCCGATTTGCGCGCTACGGCGCGCAGGAGTTAGCGGCGGCACCAGAGAGGCTTTTGTTTGGCAACGTAGGCGATATAGATCGGCGCATCCTGACAATTGGGCTACCCGCAGATGACGTCGAAACAGGTCAGCAGGAACTCGTCAGCTACCACAAACGCAGCGCCTTCCTGGTAAGCCCGCGTCGACGCCAAGCCGCGGCGTGGAAAAGCCCGTCTTGCTCAGAGGGGCTTGACCCTTGTGGCGGAGATCATCGAAGCACGTGCAGGGACCCATGGTTGAAAATGATGAGAACAAGCGGCGCCGGCTCGTCGAATTCAAGGACGGTTGTCGCTATGGTAAGTTCGGAAAGACCAAGGCTTATGAACTGATCGCCCACGAGAGGATCAGGGCGTACAAGATGGGGGGCAAGACCCTGATCGACCTCGACAGCGTGGACGAATATCACGCTTCGCTGCCAAGGGTTGAAGCGAGAGCGAGCTAGGCCGCCGATCTCCGCAGCGAGACGGCGGACAAACCGTCGGGTGGACCGTCGAGGCGATCAGAGCAACGCTACATTAAATGCACGCATTCAGGCCAATAGGCCGCAAGCTTACAGATGCGCGGGGCTTGTTCTCGTCGTCCTTGCCAAGCTAGCGCCCCACCACCTCGTCGGGGCGCCGGCGCTTTTTCTCCGTGTCGTGAGCGAGTTGGACTTCCACTACATCGCCGTCGAACGCGCCTTGCTGGTCGTCGAGCAGGTCGACGCAGTCAAGCGGCCGTGCGCGCAGTGGTCGCCGCCGGGGCCCAGTACCGCAACCCAAAATCTGCAGCGGCTTGTTTAGTGTGTTGTCGGACATTGGCACACCATCGTCATTGGAGGTAGCAGATCGCGGATGGGCGTCGCGCGATCAGCGCTTTCGACGTCAGTCTCGTGCCAGCGCAACCGAGTCGACCGCCGAAGTCGTCCGGTACGAGGTAAGTATCTCGCTCGGGATCGTCGGGGCTAAAGGATGGGGTACCTATGACAAGACTCGCCCTTGACCTCCCGATATTGGGTTAGGTCGATCCCGCAACAATTTCGAGTCGAGCCGGGTTCGATTCCGGTCGGGGCGATTATGGAGACCGGAACGGCATGGGCCCTGCCTGCTGCCGAGGAGCCTGCTGTTTTATTCTTGCGAGCTAATACCAAGCGTCATGTTGCTGGTATTTCTGCTGGTATCGGCAGCAATCGACGACGAAAATTACTTCAAATTCAAATAGTTATGTGATTAGGTGATTGCCGGCCAGGGGCACCACGCTTCGCCGTCGCGGGCTTCGCGTGGCGCGGCTAGGCGAAAGCTGCAAGGACGAAGCGTCTCCGGCGAAGGTCGAGCAGTCTTCAGCTCCCGCCAATTCTCCTATCTTTGGCAGATCGCCATACCCTGCGCATTCATTGCCAACTCAATCATCGACCGGCTCCTCTCTCTTGAGCCACTCCATCAATTTGCGATCGTGCTGCACGAGTACGGCGTTCTTGATATCGGCTGGCGCACAATGGCGCGCGTTGTTGACGCTGCCTTCAATACGGCGGCATCAAGTCAGTGCTTTGCTGTCCACTAGCTCGGTGAGAGACCACGGTTCGGCAGCACACAGGCGGCCCTTTGGGGCCGCCTGTGTGCTTGCCTGAAGATCAGATGATCTATTGGCACATATGCCGGAGTCCGTCGCCGGCCTTGTAATAGGTGCCGGGCTTGCAGACGATGCCGTTGCGCGCGGCATAGCTGTCCCAATCGCCGGACCAGCCGTAGTAGTCACCATAGGCGGCGGGCTGGCCGTAGGCGGCGTAGGAATTGCCCCAGCCGCGGAACGGCGCGGTCGCGACCGCCGCGGCCGTGCCGACGGCAGCACCCGCCACGCCGGCGGCTGCACCGGCCGCACCTGCGACTGGCCCTACCGGGTGGCGGTAATAGCCCGCGCGCCGATGATAAGAGCGCCTGGAATCATACGGACTGCCAGCTCCCCTATTCAGGCAGTTGGCACTGGCAAATTGAGATTCGCAGGCCGCCGGATTGGAGAAGACCGCCTGCGCATGCGCAGGGCTCCACAGCGCGGATGCCATTATCACGGCCGCGCCGAACACTTTCAGATTGGTCATGGCTTACTCCCTACGATTTGGTTGCGACGCTTGAGAACCATGGCTGACGCCACGTCGGGAAGGTCCCGCTTTCCCGCAGTTAGCTAAATGCAACTTCAGGGAGAGGTTCCAACTTGCCTCGCGTGCAACATCAAATCGGCGTGACGTATTGGAACCAGAAGATCGACTTCAACCGCAAGGGCACCTGCCCCGATGCAACATTGATCGAGAGCGTGTCGTTCTGAATCTGCGGGCTATGACTATCCGGCGTCTCGCGCAGTTGCGCGCAAGCGACGCCGCATGCCTGTGCGATGCCGACATCGCCGCCGTACTCGATCAGCACGATGTCAGGCGCATCGGCTTCGCGAACTGCGCAACCTGCAGCACGCAAAGAGCTAGATCATCGCGGCGACTTTTTCCAATCCGATCAGGCGCGCCAGCGAGCGCACCTCGCTCTTCTGATCCTCGCGAAGCTGGAAGAGCAGCGGCATCGCGGCGGATTTGAGCTGCTGGACTTCCTCGGAGTCGGGATCAATCGGCATGTTGCCCGGCGCGGGCTGGCCCTGGTGCTTGGCGTGGATCTTGCGCGCAACGGCACGCAGCGCACTCTCGACCGCCGGCCAATAATATTCCTGGTCCGAGGTCAGCCTGAGCCGCTGCTTGATGCTGGCGATCTGCGCGTCACTCAGTAGCGCGTAGTTCTTCTGCGGCGCCGGCTTGGCGGCCGCCTTCGGTTTCGGCGGTGCGGCCGCAGGCTCGGCGGTCTTCGATTCAGCGCCGTCGGGCTCGGCACTCTTGGCCTCAGCACTCTTTGGCTCCGCAGTCTTTGGTTCAGCGGTCTTGGCCTCGGCGGCGCTGGGCTGGCCGCCGTCCACGGGCTCGGTGCTTGGAATGACGTCAGTGGGTTCGACGGAGGCATAGGCCTGACGCACCGTCTCGGGCGCGCCCGGGATGGCCGCCTGCGCGCGCAACAGCAGCGCTGAGGGCGCGGCGGGCGGCTCGGCCGGCTGCGGCGGCTCGAAGGCGGCGGCCGCCAGCGCAACTACCGCGAGCTTGTCCTGCTTGCTCGCCCTGTTGGCGACTGGAGCTTCAGCAGGCGCCACGGCAACCTCGGACCGCGCCGACGGCAGGCTGTCGCGGCCGAGAATGGCGGTAATTGCCGCGCCGGCGAGGAGCACACTGGTCAGCGCGGCAAGGGTAATGGCTCTGGTCAAAAACGTCTCCATGCCCGGCCGGTGTCGTCGCAGGGTGAAGGCCAAATGAGGCCTTAGCGTGCCCCTACGGCGGCAAGGGGCTGCCACATTGGGTAAAATCGCGCCGGAGCGGCCCTGACTCAGGCCGCTGCGGCGAGCTCGTAGGCTTCCTGGATGTCGGCCACGATCTCATGGGCGGTCCACAGGGCGCCCGGCTGGACCGTACGCATGCTGACGGTCCAGTTGGTCCGGCGTGTCCGCGGCGTGCTGACGATGTCGAATTCGACCTGCCTGCACAGCGGATGCCGCTGCAGGGCGTGGAAGACCCGGATCCTGAGTTCGTCGAGCGTTGCCGGGGTCTTGGCAAGGAGCGCCTCAAAGGCCATGTCGCATTCCCATGATGCCGGGCGGCCGGCCGTGGCGGCGGACCATCCTGTGGCACCATTGTTGCGGCGATCGTGGTTAATGGCGCGTTAAGGCGGCAGGCAAGGCTTTAGCGGTGGATCTTCACCCGCGCCGCTGCGGCCGCGTATTCCGCAGCCGTTCGCGCCACGAGGTCATCGACCGCGAGCACATCGGTCACGCCGGACGTGGAATGCCCCCCGCTCCAGATATCGCGCCAGCGTTTGGGGCGGCTTTCGCGGGCGCCCACGTCGATGTCCTTGCCGATGTCGATCGCGCCGCGTGCCGGCAAATCGTCGGGATCGAGACCGGCGGCCTCGATCGAAGGCCGCAGCATGTTGGTCTGCAGGCCGGTGAACGCGGTGGTGAGCAGAATGTCGTCGGCCGTGCTGTCGACCAGCATCTGCTTGTAGCTGGTATCGGCCATGCTCTCGCGCGTCGCGATGAACTTGGTGCCCATATAGGCGAGGTCGCAGCCGAGCGCTTCCGCCGCGCGCAGCACATAGCCGTCGCTGATACCACCGGCGAGCACGATCGGGCCGTCGAAGAAGCCGCGCACCGCGCGCACGAACACGAACGGATTGAGCCAGCCGGTCTGCCCGCCGGCGCCCGCGGTGAGCAGCACGAGCCCGTCGGCACCGGCCGCGACAGCGCGCTCGGCATGGCGGATCGAGGCGACGTCGGCAAATACGAGCGCGCCGGCATCATGCAACGGCGCGAGCACCGGCGCCGGCGAGCCGACCGATGTGATCACCAGCTCCGGACGGTGCCGCAGCAGCACGGAAAGGTCCTGCGCGAGACGCGTGTTGGAGCGATGCACGATCAGGTTCGGGCAGACCGGCGCCGCGCGTTTTCCGCTGGCATCCTCATGCGCCCGCAGGCGGCCCTCGCTCTCGGTGAGCCAGGCCTCGAGCTGTTCCGTCTCGCGGCAATTCACCGTCGGAAACGAACCGATCACGCCGTTACGGCACGCCGCTACCACCAGCTCGACACCGGACACCAGAAACATCGGCGCGGCGATCAGCGGCAGTCGAAGGCGATCGCGGACGCGCGCAAGAGGATCGGCATTTGGCAAGTTGTTCCTTCCCCGCATCATTGTGTTAGCGTTGTCGCCAACATTGGCACGCGAGAGGCCAAACACAAAGTGGGAGGAGACGGCGAGATGAGCAATCCGCTCTATGCATTTCCGGCGGTGTGCGAGCAGACCTTGCGGGCGCTGGCGCGCTATCCGTCGCGCACCGCGTTCGCCTGGCCGGGCGGCTCGCTGAGCTATCAGGGCGCGACCGACCTGATCGGACGGATGCAGAGTGTGTTCATGCGGCTGGGCTTTGCGCCGGGCAGCCGGGTCGCCTTCCTCACCGCCAACCGCGCCGACACCTGGTGCGCCGGCGTCGCCGCGCAATTGTCGCGGCTGGCCATCACCTGGCTGCATCCACTGGGCTCGCTCGACGATCAGCTATTCCAGATCGAGGACTCCGAGGCCGAGATGCTCGTCGTCGACGGCATCACCTTCCGCGATCGCGGCGGCGAGCTTGCGGCGAAGGCGCCCGGCCTCGGAAGCGTGTTCACGCTGGGCCCGGCGAGCTACGGTGTGGACCTGTTGCAGGCGGTCGAGGCCGCCGGCAGCGCGAGCCCGCGCAATTTCGCCGGTGCCGACGACATCGCGACGCTGAACTACACCGGCGGCACGACCGGCAAATCCAAGGGCGCGCTGCGCTATCATCGCGAATATGGCGGCTTCGCCAACGCGATCCTCGCCGACTTCGAGATTCCCGACACACCGCGCTATCTGACGGTGGCGCCGATCAGCCACGTGGCCGGCACCAAGGTGCTACCGACGCTGATGCGCGGCGGCACCGTGCATATGCTCAAGGGCTTCGATCCGGAAGTCGTGTTCAAGACCATCGCGCGCGAGAAGATCAACTTCACGCTGTTCGTGCCGACCATGATCTACGTGATGCTGGATCATCCGGCGCTTTCCAGGACCGATCTGTCCTCGCTCGAGCTCCTGCTCTATGGGGCCTCCGCGATGTCGCCGAGCCGGCTGGTCGAGGGCATCGAGCGGATCGGTCCGGTGTTCTCGCAGCTCTATGGCCAGACCGAGTGCTATCCGGTGTCGGTGCTGCGCAAGGGGGATCACGACCCGAAAACACCGGAGCTGTTCCTGTCCTGCGGCTTCCCGATCGCGGCCTGCCAGGTGAAGATCCTCGATCAGGACGATCGGGAGGTCGCGACCGGCGAAGCCGGCGAGATCTGCGTGCGCGCCAGCCACGTGATGGCCGAATACTGGAAGCGGCCCGACATCACGGCCGAGACGCTGAAGAACGGCTGGCTGCATACCGGCGACATCGCGCGCATCGACGAGCGCGGCTATATGTTCATCCTCGATCGCAAGAAGGACATGATCGTCTCCGGCGGCTTCAACATCTTTCCGCGCGAGGTCGAGGATGTGCTGTCGCAACACGCCGATGTCGCGATGGTCGCGGTGGTCGGTGTGCCCGACGACAAATGGGGTGAGGCAGTCACCGCGGTGGTGGTGGCACGCGATGGCGCGATGCCGAACCCGGACGAGCTGATCGCACTGGTGAAGGCCAAGAAAGGCTCGGCGCACGCGCCGAAGCAGATCCAGTTCGTCAAGGAGCTGCCGATGACCGGCGTCGGCAAGGTCGACAAGAAAGCGCTGAAGGCCGCCTTCTGGTCCGGCCGCGACCGCATGGTGGGGTGAGCGCAGCGACCGCTTTCGTCATCCTGAGAGGCTGTGAACTTATGTAGCTCGTCATTGCGAGGAGCTCGCGACAAAATTGCAAAGCAATTTTGCGCTGAAGCGACGAACCAATCCATGCTTCCGCGTACGCCGCGCGATGGATTGCTTCGCGGAAGCCTGTCATCGGGCGCGCATTCGCGCAACCCGTTGGCGCGCAATGACGGGGATGGAGCGATGCGCACCGGCCACCAAATTGCTCCGGGAGACTGCATACATTCACAGCCTCAGAACACCGCGCGAGCCTGTCTTCTCAGGGTGGCAGGGAGACAACGCCGGAGGACGGCGAGAGCGGACGTGTCTGCCCCGGAAGCTCGGAGGCGCCCTGCCCCAGCACCTGATCGAGCCGCTCGCGCAACTGATCCTGGTCGTAGGGTTTTGCCAGCCGCGGCAGATCGACCTGGATGCCTTCGGACAATTCCGCGTAGCCGGTGGCGAGCAGGACGGGAAGCTCCGGCCGGATCTCGCGCGCGGCGGCAGCGAGCTCAATACCGGTCATTCCGGGCATCATGTGATCGGTCATCATCAGGTCGACCGGCTGCTCGCTCCTGAGAATTTCGAGCGCGTGCTGGCCGGAGCTGGCGCCGATCACGTGATGGCCGAGATCCTCCAGCATTTCCGTGGTCGACGTCGCAATCAGCGGATCGTCGTCGACGAACAGGATCACCGCTGAGCGCTTCTTGTTCTGCCGCGCGGGCGCGGGGCCTTCCAGCTCGGCCGCGGCGGTCGCAACGGGCAACACCAAGGTCGCGTTGGTGCCCTTGCCGACCGTGCTCGAAAGCTGCAGCGCACCGCCGAGCTGCACGGCCAGTCCGTGCACCATCGACAGGCCGAGACCGGTGCCCTTCCCCACGGGCTTGGACGAGAAGAACGGCTCGATCGCCCGCTTCAGGACGTCAGGCGGCATGCCCGTGCCGGTGTCGACCACGGACAGTTTCAGGTAATTGCCGGGGCGCAGCATTGGATCGTTCTTCGCCTTCCATGCCGCGAGCCTGATCTCGATCACGCCGCCCTCCGGCATCGCATCGCGCGCGTTGATCGCGAGGTTGAGGATCGCAAGCTCGACCTGATTGGTGTCGACATAGGCCGGCGGAAGTCCCTCGGGGATATTCAGCCGCAGCGTGACGCGCGGCCCCAACGAGCGCTCGAGCAGGTTGCTCATGTCACGCACCAGCGTTCCGAGATCGACCGGCACCACGCGCAGATCCTGTTGCCGCGCAAATGCCAGCAGCCGCTGGGTCAACGACGCGCCGCGCTGGGCGCCTTGCAAGGCGCCCTCGACCAGGCGATGCAGGCGCGGGTCCTCCGGCAGCCGCTTGCGCAGCAGATCGAGATTACCCATCACCGCCATCAGCAGGTTGTTGAAGTCGTGCGCGACGCCGCCGGTAAGCTGGCCGATCGCTTCCATCTTTTGCGCGTGGCGGAGCTGCTCCTGCGCCCGTTCGCGCGCAGCGACCTCCTTCATGAGATCGGCGGTGCGCTGCTCGACACGCTGCTCCAACGTCGCGGTCAGCTCGGCGAGCGCCGTGCGCTCGGCGGCGAGCTGCGCCAGCAGCGCCTCGCGTTCGATCTCCGCGGTCTTGCGCGCGGTGATGTCGGAGCAGACGCCGACCAGCGACTTGATGTTGCCCTCGGGCCCGCGCACCACGCGGGCGCGGACGTCGACCCAGTGCTGGGTGCCATCGGGCCAGATGTTGCGGTACTCGATCTTGTAGTCCAGTCCGGTCTGCAGCGTATGCTCGATGGTGTCGCGACGGCGCTCGCGATCATCCAGATGAACCGAATCGAGCAGATCCTGATAGGTAAAGGGCTCGTCGGGCCCACGCCCGAAGAAGCGCTTGCAGGTGGCCGATGCCACGAGCTCGAAGTCGGGCAGATGGAGCTCCAGCGCGCCGAGATGGCCTGCATTGAGCGCAGTCTGCAACAGGCCTTCGCTCTCGGTCAGGTCTTCAAGGATCGCGCGGCTCTCGTACTGGCGGCGCCGGCCGCGCACCGCTGCCGCCACCAGGCTCACGAGGGTCGTGGGATGGAATGGACGCTCGATGAAGGTGACGTTGCCGAGTTGCCGGCCGAGCCGCGCCAGTTCCGGATTGCGCCCGGGCCCGCCGGCTTCGCTCATCAGCACGATGGAGAAGTCCGACCACGATGGCTGCTCGTTCAACCAGCGCACGAGGCTGGAGAGATCGGCATGCCTGATCACCTCGTCCGCGATGATCGCAAGGCCCGCGCCGCTAGCGATCTGGCGCTCCAACTCGGCAAGATTGCCGCAGATGTTGGCGTAGTAGCCGGCCTCCTTGATCAAATGGGCGGTCCTGGCAGCGTCCCACTCGCTCGCGGCGAGGATGACCGCGCGTTCGGAGGACGGGCCGGGCTTCACCGCGGCTGCCTTTCCACCCGCAGCGCTTCGCGGACCGAGCCCAAGCCGCAAAATCGCTCGGCCCCAAGAGCCAGGACGCCGGCGGTGAGATCGACACGTGTCATGAAGGCCCCTTACGGGGCGAAAACTCGTTTGCGCCGCCAACCGTTCCCGGCAAGCCGGATTAATTTTCAGGCATAGGCCGGCCGTCGCGGCCGCGCTGCCCTGCCCGGCCGCTCCTGGAAAGCGGCGGGCGGGGCTAGTCTAGCGCCGCTCGATCACCAGGCTCTGGATCGCCTGGCCGAAATAGCCGCGCTGGTCGGCAAGGCGTGACATTGCGAGCCCGGCGCCGTCCGGCCCGATCCAGGATTCGCCGTCGAGCAGGATCCAGTCGCCGACCGGCTCTCGCGCCAGGCTCACCGTCAGGTCGGCATTGATGAAGGTCCATTCGCTGAAATCCAGCACTGGCGAAGTGCCGTTGGAGAAATCCGAGGCGACCACCGCGCGCATTGCCTGCGAGACGGCCGCGCCCGCGATCAACGGCCGGTCGATGCGGAACCAGATCGCGCCGCGGCCAAGCTGGCCAAACCGGCCGCGCGCGGCCCGCATCGAGATGCATTTCACGAACGGACTGTTGGCGAGATTCCCCGGCTCGACCACACATTGGTCGGGGCCGGGAACCCGGCCGGCAGGTCGGCGATCCCGGGCGGCAGCTCCGCGGCCTGCTGCTTGATCTTTAGCACGCTCGCGGAGACCACGAGGACGCCATCGGCCTTCAGCCTGATGCCGCAGAGCTGGATCTTGCGACCCTCGCGGAGGACCTCGCGCTCGACCGTCAGCGGCGCCACCGGCACAGGCCGCATCAGGTCGATGGTCACGCGTGCAATCCGCATCGGCACAGGCGTGGAAACGGCTTCGGCGGCCCACACCACAAGTGCCGCCGGCGCGGAGCCGTGCTGCATCCGCGGATCCCATGGACCCGCGGCATCCGGACTGGTGACGACGCGCTCGCCGTCAACGCGAAAGATCGGCTCCATCAAAGCATGATCCGGAAAAGTGTGGTGCGGTTTTCCGCGCGACACACGCGATGCGTTTGCGCGGAGATCATGCTCAAACAGAAAGCTAAGGCGCGATGGTTCATTCTGAGCATCGCGCTTCAGTCCAGCGCCGGATCGATCGCTTCCTCGTATTCCTTCTTAAACCGCGCGATCAGCTCGGCCGCCGGCACCACCTTGGAGATGCTGCCGACGCCCTGGCCCGAGCCCCAGATCTCCTTCCAGGCCTTCGGCTTGGCACGCTCGCCGGAGGCGTCGGTGCCGAAGCTCATCTTCGAGGGATCGGAGGTCGGCAGATTGTCCGGGTCCATGCCGGCCGCGACGATCGAGGGCTTCAGGTAATTGCCGTGCACGCCGGTGAACAGGTTGGAATAGACGATGTCCTCGGCCGACGAATTGGTGATCATGGCCTTGTAGCCCTCGACCGCGTTCGCTTCCTGCGTCGCAATGAAGGCCGAGCCGATATAGGCGAAGTCGGCGCCGATGATGCGGGCGGCGCGGATCGCGCGGCCGTTGGCGATGGTGCCCGACAGCGCAATCGGCCCGTCGAACCACTGCCGGGTCTCCTCGACGAAGGGGAACGGTGAGATCGTGCCGGCATGGCCGCCGGCGCCGGCTGCAACCAGGATCAGGCCGTCGGCGCCCTTCTCGATCGCCTTGTGGGCGAACTTCTGGTTGATCACGTCATGGAAGACGATGCCGCCCCAGCCGTGGACGGCCTGATTGAGCTCCTCGCGCGCGCCGAGCGAGGAGATGATCATCGGCACCTTGTGCTTCTCGCAAAGCGCCATGTCGTGATCGAGCCGGTTGTTGGACTTGTGCACGATCTGGTTCACCGCGAACGGGGCCGACGGCCGCTCCGGATGGGCCCTGTCGTGAGCGGCGAGCTCTTCCTTGATCCGGTACAGCCACTCGTCGAGCAGTTCCGGCGGCCGCGCGTTCAGCGCCGGAAACGAACCGACCACGCCGGCCTTGCACTGCGCGATGACCAGATCAGGCACCGAAATGATGAACAGCGGAGACCCAATCACGGGGATAGACAGGCGGCCCTTGAACAGAGCAGGCATGGACATTGAAAACGGATCCTTCGGGTTGCTGCCGGGACGGAATAGCTGATGGCCTCAAGGGCCGGCCATCATACCAACAAGGCAATCTTTCCAGTGTCAAGTATTGCGTTTTGGCGCTGCGAAATGGATGACAAAACCTCATCCCGACGCGGCATTCATGCTAGCCTGCTGGCATCCCAGACAAGGAGTCAGCCGCGTCACTGGCAGAGTGCCCGTATTACGAAATTTTCGGTCTTGCAGTCGTTCGGGCCGCGCTTGTGGCCCGGCAGATAGACCAGCGGCGAGCACTTCTCGGAGGCATCGGTATCGAGGCTTTTGCCTTCCTTGAACCCCTTGCTCTGGCACAGCCTGTCGGCGCCGAGCTTACAGTCCGGCGCGCCGTTCGAGGTCATCACGCAGGCCGCGCGTCCCGTGACCATCGATGAGGGACGCGCGAGATCGGAGAGGCCGTTCATGGTCTCGCCGGGGCTCGTCAACGACGGCAGGATCGATTTCGACTTCTCGAACAGCTTTCCGATTTCGTTGATCAGACCCGGGTTCTCATGCTCGACCGGCGCAGGCGGCAATTCGATCTGCTGCGACGGCTGCGGCTGCGCAGGCAACGGTTGCTGCGCCGACGGCTGCACGCCGAGCGCCGGTGCCCCAGCCTGTGCCCAGGCTCGATCGATCGTTGCCATGACCATCGATAGAGCAAGCCCTGCCATCACCACGCGAACCCTGACGGGCCGCAGCCTGGCGCGATGCCGCAGATCGTCGATTCCATCAGCCATTGCGACGAGCGTAACCCGAAGCCAGCGCTCGGCAAAGCCGACTAGCGGCTAGATCAGCTTGAATGCGACAACAAAGCCCAACACCAGCACGATCGCGCCGATCGCGACCCAGGTGCCGAGCCGCTTCTCCAGCTCCTTGCGGATGAAATCGCCGTAGCGGTTGAGCAGCACTGCGACAAAGAAGAAGCGACCGCCGCGCGCGACAATCGAGCACAGGATGAACAGCCAGATGTTGTAGCCGGCGAAGCCCGAGGTGATCGTCACCAGCTTGTAGGGAATCGGCGTCAGGCCCTTGACCAGGATGATCACCGCGCCCCATTCGGCATAGGACGCGCGGAATGCGTCGACCTTGTCGGAGAGACCGTAAAGATGGATCAGCCATTGCCCGAGCGAGTCGTAGAGCAGCGCGCCGATCGCATAACCGAGCACGCCGCCGGCGACCGACGCGATCGTGCATACGGTCGCGAACCACCACGCCCGCCGCGGCTGCGCCAGCGACATCGGCAGCAGCATGATATCGGGAGGGACCGGGAAGAAGGAGCTCTCAGCAAACGCGATCGCCGCGAGAAGCCACAGCGCGTAGGGCTTGTCGGCGGCGTCGATGCACCAGTCGTAAATCCGTTTCAGCATGAGCGCGATGAACCATCATGGAGCGCATTTGTCCATGCCGGGAATTGAGTTGATTTTCGGGCGGTTTAAGACTGCCGTTTGCGCAGGCGGTTTTCCAGTGCCACGATGCGGCGCCGAACGACCGGAACGGGCGCGGTTTTGGGCAGCTTGACCGGGGACTTCGGCAGCTTCTCGGCAATCCCGAGCAGGCGCTCGCGCCGTTCCATCTCCCGCCAGACGTCCTCCGGCTTCACGCCGGCCTCGGCCCACAGAACGGTCAGGTTGTAGAGCAGATCGGCACTTTCCCGGACGACGGCATCGGGCTTGCCGCTGACGGCGTCGATCACGACCTCGATGGCTTCCTCGGCGAGCTTTTTGGCCATCTTGGCCGGACCGCGCTGAAACAGCCGTGCCGTGCGCGACGTTGCCGGATCAAGATCCCTGGCCGCGATCACCGCCCGATAAAGCCGATCGATCGAATCACCCATGGCTCGCAAGCCTAGTCGAAACGCGTCGCCAGCGTGTTAACGGCGCAGCCGACCACGAAAAAATCCGCCGGCGTGCAGCCGGCGGATTCGATTCTTCCATGACAGTTCTACGACGCGCCGACCGCCAAACGTCAGTACGGTACATAGGGCAGTTGCGACCGGCGCCCATAATAGCCGCGATAGCCGTAATACGGTCCACCACCGTAATAAACCGGACCGCCGTAATAGGCAGGGCCCCCGTAATAACCCGGGCCGCCGTAATAGGCATACGAGTCGTAGCGGTTCTGCGCGGCAATAATCGCAAGCGTGGTGCCGACGATGCCGGCGAAAGCGGCTGCGGCCGCTGCACCACCGCCCCGATAGTATCGGCGGCGCGCGCTGATATCGGTCGCATCGCTGGTCCCGTGCGACGTGGTCACCGCGGCAGCCTTGCCCGCAGCAGCGGAGCCAGCGAATGCCATCGTCGGCTCAACGGCGGTCAACCCCACCACGGCAACGGTTGCCAGCGTGGCTGCCCGGCCAATGGACGAAAAGATACCCTTTCGCGCAAACATTGCAGTCATCCTTATGGAAGGGCCCCACGGGCCCATGGATAGCTAACCACAGGTTTCACATTCGGTTCCGCGAGCCGGGTGCAAGCTGAGCGAGCTCGGGCGAAGTGCATGCCAGTCATCAGACATTCAGCTTGCATGAGGCAGAATGTCGGCCAAACTGACGCTTGAAAATGCTGCTTGTCTTGGCGCATTCGATGCTTGAAGCAAGCGCGGGCGCGGCACTTTGTCTCGCCTCCCGGAAGTCGTGATGCACGTAAGTCGAACCACCCTTCTCCGCTTCATGCTGGCTGCCGTGATCGGCCTCGCGTGCGGCATTGGGCCGGGCACGACGCGGCTCCGCGCCGCGAGCGATCCGCCCCAGCCAACCGCCATCCAGTTCACGCTCGACCGTCCGCTCGATGCCGCCGCAACCCCGTTCGTGATGGCCACGGTCGGCGGCCTGTTCAGCGCCGAGGGCCTCGCTGTCACGACGAACATCGCCACCAGCTCAGCGGACGCGATCGCGCGCGTCGCCGACGGCGCGAGCGACTTCGCGCTGATCGACATCAATTCGCTGGTGCGGTTTCGCGACAAGCCGGGCGCCGCGCCGATAAAGGCGGTGTTCGTGCTATTCAACCAGGCGCCCTATGCGATCGTGGCACGCAAGAGTCGCGGCATCAACGCATTGTCCGACATCCAGGGCAAGAACCTCGGCGTCGCCGAGGGCGATCTCTCGATCCGGCTGTGGCCGGCGATCGCCAGGCAAAACGGCATCAAGCTCTCGAGCGTGAAGCAGATCAGCATCAGCGCCGCCGTGCGCGAGCCGATGCTGTCCGCCGGACAGGTCGATGCCGTCACCGGCTTCTCCTATCTGTCCGCGATCAACGTGCGGGATCGCGGCGTGCCGGCCGACGATCTCGCGGTGTTGCGCTTCGCCGACTACGGCTGCGAGGCCTATGGCTTCGCTGTCATCGTCAACCCGCGCTTCGCTGCGGCAAAGCCGGACGCCGTGAAAGGCTTCGTGCGCGCGGTGATCGGCGGCACCACCCTCGCGATCAAGGACCCTGCCCGCGCCGCGACCGAGGTCGCGAACCGGATGGACGGCGGTTCGCGCGAGCTGGAGCTGGAGCGGCTGCGCGCCATCATCCACGACAACATCCTCGCCGGCGAGGTGAAGCGTAACGGCATCGGCGGCATCGACCCGGCGCGCTTCGAGCGATCGATCGACCAGCTCGCGGAGGATTTCAAATTCCAGAAGCGGCCGCACGTATCCGACATTTTCGATGAGTCCTTCCTGCCCCCGCGTGACGACCGGCTGATCAATTGAGGCACCTGCTCCCCGGACGTGTTCGTCATGCCCAGGCTCGCCCCGCGGGCCATCGCATCTGGCACGGGGAAGCTTGACGCAGACGTCCCTACGTTCGTCACGGCCGGGCTTGTCCCAGCCACGACGGAATGTGTGCTGTACCTTCACCTGCTGGCCCTTCGTCGCGAACCCTGATTAGATTGCATCCCGCCTGATCGGGCGCATCTACCGCTCAAGGGTCCCGCCGGCATGTCCATGCTCCGCCTCTATACTCGCGTCCTGGAATTGCTCGGCAAGGAGGCCCGGCTCGGCTGGATTCTCGCCGCCGCCAATCTGCTGCTCGCCGGCGCGCAATTCGCCGAGCCCGTGCTGTTCGGCAAGATTGTCGACGTGCTGTCGGGCCGGCCGGTGACCGGGATGTTCGCCACCACGTCACCGTGGCCGCTGCTCGGGGCCTGGGTGGCATTCGGGCTGTTCACGATCGCCTGCAGCGCGGTGGTTGCGCTGCAGGCCGACCGGCTGGCGCATCGCCAGCGCCAGGCGGTGCTGACCGATTACTTCGAGCACGTCCTGCAACTGCCGCTGACCTTCCATTCCGGCACCCATTCGGGACGGCTGATGAAGGTGATGCTGAACGGCACCGACGCGCTGTGGCGGCTATGGCTCGGTTTCTTCCGCGAGCATTTCGCCGCGATCATGTCGCTGGTGGTGCTGCTGCCGCTGTCGCTCTACATCAACTGGCGGCTTGCCATCCTGCTGTTCGCGCTCTGCGTCGTCTTCACCATCCTGACCACGATGGTGGTACGCAAGACCTACGGCATGCAGAGCGAGGTCGAGGAATATTACAGCGACCTCTCGGCGCGCGCCTCCGACGCACTCGGCAATGTCGCGCTGGTGCAGAGCTTCGTGCGGATCGATTCCGAGGTGCAGGGGCTGCGCTTCGTCGCCGACAAGCTGCTCGCCGCGCAGATGCCGGTGCTGTCGTGGTGGGCGATCGTCACCGTCATCACCCGCGCGTCGACCACGATCACCGTGCTCGCGATCTTCACCGTCGGCATCGCGCTCAACAGCCAGGGCCTGACAACGGTCGGCGAGATCGTGATGTTCGTCTCGTTCGCCACCATGCTGATCCAGAAGCTCGAGCAGGTGGTGAGCTTCATCAACAACGTGTTCATGGAAGCGCCGCGGTTGAAGGAATTCTTCGACGTGCTCGACGCGGTGCCGGCGGTGCGCGACCGGCCGGGCGCGGTCGATCCCGGCCGGCTCTCCGGCCTGGTCGAGTTCGACGACGTCTCGTTCTCCTATGACGGCAAGCGCCCGGCAATCGAGGATCTCACCTTCACCGCGCTGCCCGGCCAGACCATTGCGCTGGTCGGGCCGACCGGCGCCGGCAAATCCACTGCGATCGCGCTTTTGCATCGCGCCTTCGACCCGCAATCCGGCGTCATCAAGATAGACGGTATGGACATACGCGCGCTGAAGCTGACCGGGCTGCGACGCAATATCGGCGTGGTGTTCCAGGAGGCGCTACTGTTCAACCGGTCGATCGCCGAGAACCTGCGTATCGGCAAACCTGACGCCACCGACGAGGAACTGCGTACCGCCGCAGCGCGCGCGCAGGCGCTGGACTTCATCGAACGCAGCGAAAAGAAGTTCGATACCCATGCCGGCGAACGCGGCCGCATGTTGTCAGGCGGCGAGCGACAGCGCTTGTCGATCGCGCGCGCATTGCTGAAAGATCCGCCGATCCTGATCCTGGACGAGGCGACCAGCGCGCTCGATGCCGTCACCGAGGCCAAGGTGAACGCTGCTCTCGATGAAGTGATGAAGGGACGGACCACGTTTGTGATCGCACACCGTCTCTCCACGATCCGCCACGCCACCCGCATCCTGATGTTCGACCAGGGACGCGTGATCGAAAGCGGAACTTTCGATGAACTGGTGGCGAAAGGCGGCCGTTTTGCCGACCTCGCGCGCGCCCAGTTCATGATTCAGGAACAGCAACGCGCCGATCTCGAGGCGCCATAATCTCCGCTTTCCAATTGAGGCGGCTGCCGAAATTCAGCCGATTTCGTCCACGATTTAGTTCGGCGGGCTCTGTTCTCCGCTGGCAAGCCGGTATAGGGTTTGCATCGCCGCACCGCGGCCCCCGGACACGCTTGAAACCCGAACGTCACATTTGCAAAGCCCTCCTGTTGAAGGCGGGTCTCAAAGGACCGGAACCGGACTCGTGCATTTCCTCCGCCTGCTGCGCAACCCGTCGTTGAAGTGGATCCTTGCCGTCGCGCTGCTCGCGGTTGCGGCGCCGCGCACGGCGCAGGCCGAGGCGCTGCTGCTGATCGAGGCCGACAGCGGCAAGGTGCTGCAGGCCGACAATGCGACGATGCCCTGGTACCCGGCATCGCTCAGCAAACTGATGACGGCCTACGTGACGCTGACGGCGGTCAAGGAAGGTCGCGTGTCGCTCGACACGCTGCTCACGGTGTCGCCGACTGCGGCCTCGCAGTCGCCCTCGAAGATGGGCTTGCGGCCCGGCACCCAGGTCACCGTCGACAACGCGCTGAAGATGATGCTGGTGAAATCGGCCAACGACATGGCCGTGGTGCTCGCTGAAGGCGTCGGCGGCTCGATCGACGGCTTCGCGGCGATGATGAACCAGACCGCGCGCAAGCTCGGCATGACGCAGACGAGCTACGTCAACCCGAACGGCCTGCCGGCCGATGGCCAGATCACCTCGGCACGCGACATGGCGATCCTTGCCCGCGCCATCATCCGCGACCTGCCCGAATACGAATATTTCGTCCACATTCCGTCCATCCGCTTCGGTCGCCGGATCACGCAGAACTTCAACAAGCTGATCGGCCGCTATCCGGGCGCCGACGGCTTCAAGACCGGCTTCATTTGCGCCTCCGGCTACAATCTCGTGGCCTCGGCAACGCGCGACGGCAAGCGGCTGATCGCCGTGGTGCTCGGCGCTTCCTCGGGCCGCATGCGCGCGGTGCGCGCTGCACAGCTCCTGGACCGCGGCTTTGCCGGCAACGGGCTGGCGTGGCTGCGTCCCTCGCTGGGCACCGTCGAAAATCTTGCGCCGATCGATGCCTCGCCGCCCAATCTGCACGAGGAGATGTGCGGCCCCAAGCGCAAGCGGCCCGCTAGCGACGAGGACGAGGACACCATTGCCAGCAGCGCCGGCGGTTCGGCCACCAACGGCGAGGGCGGCAGCATGTCCTTCTTCGCCACCGGCCTGCAGGCGGCGATGCCGAAACCCTCCGAGCTGCTGGGGCTTCCGGCTGCGCCGTCGGAGCCGGTCGTAGTCTATACCGGCCCGACCAAGACCGGCGCTGCGCTGGCCGCCGCGGTCGAGGCCGACAGCGAGAAGATGCAGCCGGCCGCCAAGCGCGGCAAGCGCACGCGTGTCGTCATCAAGGTCGACAAGAAGTCCGACACCGCGGCTGACGCCAAGAGCGAGGCCAAGGGTGAGCCTAAGGGTGAGGCTAAGGGTGACGCCAAGAAGGACGGCAATAAGTCCGACAGCAAGCAGGCCACAGCCAAGCCGGCGCGCCACGCCAATGCGAAGCCGGACAACGCCGGCGCAAAGCCAGCCGGCGCAAAGTCGGCCGCCGCCAAGCCCGCCGACAAGCAGGCCGCCGCAAAGCCCGCGGCGAAGCCGAAGGCAGCGACGAAGCCGAAGAGCGACGCCAAGCAGCCGGCCAGCTAACCGGCTCCCTGCGATTCTCCGCCCAATGCGTCGATAGCGCGCAGCGGCTTGCCATTGGCCGCGGCATTGCTCAATACTGCCCAAAACAACGCGGCCAAGTCCGAAAACCCGGAAAGAAATCCGGGACAAGCGGCAACGTCATGAGAGGGGAATGACCACCATGGAGCGCATCTGGCTCAAGCAATACCCGGCCGGCGTGCCCGCTGATATCGACGTCACGCAGTATTCGTCGCTGGTCGAGCTGCTGGAAGAAAGCTTTGCGAAATTTGCCGACCGCAAGGCTTTCATCTGCATGGACAAGTCGATCACCTATCGTGACCTCGACCAGATGTCGACGGCATTCGGCGCCTATCTGCAGAGCAAGGGGCTCCAGAAAGGAGCGCGCGTCGCGCTGATGATGCCGAACGTGCTGCAATACCCGATCGCGACCGCCGCGGTGCTGCGCGCCGGCTACGCCGTGGTCAATGTCAATCCGCTCTACACGCCGCGCGAGCTCGAGCATCAGCTCAAGGATTCCGGTGCCGAGGCGATTGTCGTGTTGGAGAATTTCGCCACCACTGTGCAGAAGGTGCTCGCCAACACATCCGTCAAGCACGTCATTGTCGGCAGCATGGGCGACCTGCTCGGCTTCAAGGGCGTGATCGTCAACCTGGTGGTGCGCCGCGTGAAGAAGATGGTGCCGGCTTGGTCGATTCCCGGCGCCGTCTGGTTCAACGACGCGCTGGCGGCGGGCCGCGGCATGAAGCTCGACAAGCCAGTGCTGACACGCCAGGACGTCGCCTTCCTGCAATACACCGGCGGGACCACGGGCATTTCCAAGGGCGCGACCCTGATCCACCAGAACGTGCTCGCCAACGTGCTGCAGAACGACGCCTGGTTGCAGCCGGCGCTGAAGAAGCCGCCGCATGTGGAGCAGCTCTTCATCGTCTGCGCGCTGCCGCTGTACCACATCTTCGCGCTGACCGCCTGTTACCTGCTCGCGGTCCGCGCTGGCGGCGTCAATCTGTTGATCCCCAATCCGCGCGACATGGCGGGCTTCGTCAAGGAGCTGGCGAAGTACCAGATCAACAGCTTCCCGGCGGTCAACACGCTCTACAACGGCCTGTTGAACACGCCCGGCTTCGACAAGCTCGACTTCTCCAAGCTGAAGACCTCGTTCGGCGGCGGCATGGCGACGCAGAAGCCGGTCGCCGACAAATGGCTGAAGGTGACCGGCTGCGCGTTGTCGGAAGGCTACGGCCTGTCGGAGACCTCACCAACGCTGGCCTGCAATCCCGCCGACATCGATCGCTTCACCGGCTCGATCGGCGTGCCCGTGCCCTCGACCTGGCTCTCGATCCGCGACGACGACGGCAACGAGCTGCCGATCGGTCAGGCCGGCGAGATCTGCGCCAAGGGCCCGCAGGTGATGGCCGGCTATTGGAACAGGCCCGACGAGACCGCGCGCGTGATGACTGCCGACGGCTACTTCCGCACCGGCGACATCGGCGTGATGGACGAGAACGGCTTCACCAAGATCGTCGACCGCAAGAAGGACATGATCCTGGTCTCCGGCTTCAACGTCTATCCGAACGAGATCGAGGAAGTGCTCGCGAGCCATCCGGGCGTGCTGGAATGCGCCGTGATCGGCGTGCCCGACGCGAAGTCCGGCGAGGCGGTGAAGGCGTTCGTGGTCAAGAAAGATCCGAACGTCACGGCCGAGGACATCATCAAATTCGCCGCCACCGAACTCACTGCCTACAAGGTGCCGAAGCAGATCGAGTTCAGGACCGACCTGCCCAAGACCAATGTCGGCAAGATCCTGCGCCGCGAGCTGCGCGACGAGAAGAAGGCCGCGGCGTGAGGCGAGCCACGGCGGGCATCGAACAATGACTGACGCGGGCCTCGCGACGGCGGCCGACGTCCTCACGTTCTGGCGCGGGGCCGGACGCGACCGCTGGTACGAGCGCGACGACGCCTTCGATGCCGAGATCCGCAATCGCTTCCTCGCCACCTGGCAGAAGGCTTCCGCCGGCGAACTCTCCTCATGGGAGGCGAGCGACGATGGCGCGCTGGCGCTCACCATCGTGCTCGACCAGTTTCCCCGCAACATGTTTCGCGGGCATGCCCGGACCTATGCCAGCGACGCGCTGGCGCGCGAGGTCGCGGGCCGCGCGATCGACCGCGGCGTCGACGGACGGATAGATCCGCTGTTGCGGGAATTCCTCTATCTGCCCTTCATGCATTCGGAGCATCTGGCCGACCAGCAGCGTTGTGTCGCGCTGATCCGGCGGGCCGGCGGCCATCCCGACAATCTGAAATATGCCGAGGACCACGCCGACATCATCCGCCGCTTCGGCCGCTTCCCGCATCGTAATCGCGTGCTGGGCCGGCCGACGACGCCGGAGGAGCAGGCTTTCCTCGACGCTGGAGGCTTTTCCGGCTGATGACGGAACAGTGACCAGCCTCCGGCATTGCCGTTCCTCCACCAGCTCGTATTGTGCCGTGCGACCACCGGGGTTAAGACAGTTCCGCTTCACCGAGGGAGAACAATGATGACGATCAAGGTTGGCGACAAGCTGCCGGAAGCCAAGTTTCGCGTGATGACGGCCGAAGGGCCGCAGGTCAAAAGCACCGACGATATCTTCAAGGGCAAGAAGGTCGCCCTGTTCGCGGTGCCCGGCGCCTACACCGGCACCTGCCACAAGATGCACCTGCCGAGCATCTTCCTCAACGCCTACGCCATCAAGAACAAGGGCGTCGACACCATCGCGATCGTCTCTGTCAACGATGCCTTCGTGATGAACGCCTGGAAGCGCGACACCGACCAGCGCGACGAAGCCACCTTCCTCGCCGACGGCAATGCCGACTTCACCAAGGCGATCGGCATGGAGCTCGACGCCTCCGCCAACGGCCTCGGCATCCGCTCCAAGCGCTACTCGATGCTGGTCGAGGACGGCGTGGTGAGGAAGCTCAACCTCGAGCCCGCCCCGGGCAAGGTCGAGGTCTCCGGCGGCGACACGCTGCTCGGTCAGCTCTGAGCTGAACGTCACGCGCACACCGTCGTCGCCCGGCTTGCCGCCTCCGCTAAAGCTTCGGCGCGCCTGAATCGCAAGCCTCGTCGAAGCCTTGGCGGAGACGGACCGGGCGACCCAGTACGCCGTGGCCCCCGTTTCGAAAACCACCGCTTCTGGAATACTGGATCGCCCGGTCAAGTGTTTAGTCTGGACAGATCACTGACAGGTGTTCGGAGACATAGCTGACACATCAAGAATGGCTGGATTGGTCCGATTCGGGAGGCCGTCCATGCCGTGGAGCGAGGTGTCAGTCATGGATCAGCGACGCGAGTTCGTGCGTCTTGCGATGCAGGAAGGAGCGAACCGGCGGGAGCTATGCCGCCGGTTCGGGATCAGCCCTGACGTCGGCTACAAATGGCTGAGGCGCTGGCAGGCCGGAGATCGGGAGTTGGCGGATCAGTCGCGCCGTCCGAAGAGGATGCCCAAGCGCAGCGCCGCTGTGGTGGAAGCGGAAGTTGTCGCCGTCCGCGACAAGCATCCGGCTTGGGGAGCACGCAAGATCGCCCATTGCCTCAAGCGTGGCGGGCAGGCTGTGCCTGTCCCGTCCACCGTGCATCGGATCCTGTGTCGGAACGACAGAATCAAGCCGAGCGAGAATGCGCCGCCCAACCCTGGACATCGGTTCGAGAAGGAAGCTCCCAATCAATTGTGGCAGATGGACTTCAAAGGCCACATACCGCTCGCCAACGGGATGCGTTGCCATCCGCTGACGGTGGTCGACGATCACTCGCGCTATGTCCCGTGCCTGAAGGCATGTGCGAACGAGCAGCGACCCATGGTGCAGGAGCATCTGACGGCCACGTTCCGCCGCTATGGGCTGCCCGACGCCTTCTATATCGATAATGGCTCACCTTGGGGCGACACATCCGGCGTGCGCTGGACCGGATTGAAGGTGTGGCTGCTCAAGCTCGGCATCCGGGTGGTGCATGCCAGACCGTGTCACCCGCAGGGCCGCGGCAAGAACGAGCGCTTCCATCGCACCCTCAACGCGGAAGTGTTTGCCATGCATCTCTTCCGCACCTTGCCGGAGGTCCAACGCGCGCTCGACGCCTGGCGCATGATCTACAATCTGGAGCGGCCTCACGAGGGGCTCGCTATGCAGGTGCCCGCCGATCGCTTTCGGCCGAGTTCACGCGCGATGCCGGCGCGTCTTCCGCAGGTGCAATACGACGTCGGCGAGACGGTTCGGACCGTCTCGTCGACCCGAAGCTACATCTCCTTCAAGGGACGGTTCTGGAAAGTTCCGCAGGCCTTCTTCGGCGAGCGTCTTGCTATCCGGCCGCTCGATCGCGACGGCCACTACGGAATCTTCTTCGCCAGTTGGCAAATCGCATCAATCGACTTGACCGATGGCCAACCTGTCAGTGATGTGTCCGAACAGGTGTCAGCCATGTCTTCGGGCTAAACACTTCGCGGGCGATGACAGTGTTGGGAATGCGTTAGCAGGGAATCGTAGAATGGGTAGAGCGCAAGCGAAACCCATCACCTTCGTGCCGCGAGCCAATTGGTGGGTTTCGCTGCGCGCGACCCACCCTACGACACGGCGCCGGCCAGCGCGCTACAGCTCCTTGAGCCTCGCCATCGCCACGCCCTCGCGCGCGAGCTGATCGGCGCGCTCGTTCTCGGCGTGGCCGGCGTGGCCCCTGATCCAGTGCCAGCGTACCTCGTGCGGCTTCATTGCGGCGTCGAGCCGTTGCCACAGCTCGACATTCTTGACCGGCTTCTTGTCGGCGGTGCGCCAGCCGTTGCGCTTCCAGCCATAGATCCAGCCGGTGATGCCCTGGCGGACATACTGGCTGTCGGTGATGAGATCGACGATACAAGGCCTCTTCAGGGCTTCGAGCGCCGAGATCGCTGCCATCAGCTCCATGCGGTTGTTGGTGGTGTGCGGCTCGCTGCCCTTCAATTCCTTCTCGACGTCGCCGAACCTCAAGATCGCGCCCCAGCCGCCCGGTCCGGGATTTCCGGAGCAGGCGCCATCGGTGAATACAGTGACATGCGGCTTGTCGCTCACGCCGCGCATCCCGCCGGCGTGACGCCATAGTCGTTGAGACCAGCGACATTCTGCTGGAAGCGCAGCTTGCGGACATATTCCAGCGGGTCCTTCGGGCGCACCAGCGCGCCTTCCGGCACGTTGAGGAAGTCCACCAGGCGCGTCAGCAGAAAGCGCATCGCAGCGCCACGCGCCAGCAGCGGCATCGCGGCCTCTTCCGCCACCGACAACGGCCGTTCGCGGCGGTAGGCATTGAGCAGCGCGCGGGCCTTGGTGACGTTGAAGGAATGATCCGGCTCGAAGCACCAGGCGTTGAGGCAGATCGCGACGTCATAGGCCAGAATGTCGTTGCAGGAGAACGGAAAGTCGATCAGCCCCGACAGCTTGTCGCCGAGAAAGAAAACGTTGTCGGGAAACAGATCGGCATGGATCACGCCGACCGGCAGATCGGTCGGCCAGCTTGCTTCGAGATGATCGAGCTCGCGCGCGATGAAGTCGGACAGGCCCGCCTGCACGCTGTCGGCCCGCGCCGCGGCGAGATCGAACAGCGGCCGCCAGCCGGAAACCGACAGCGGGTTCTTGCGCACCAGCGGAAAGTCGAGGCCGGCAACATGCATCTTTGCGAGCGCTTGGCCGACGCCGGCGCAATGCGCCACGTTCGGCCGCCGCGGCCAGAGGCCTTCGAGAAAATTGATGACCGCCGCCGGCCGGCCGGCCAGCCGACTATAGACCTCGCCTTCGCGATTGCGCGCCGGCTGCGGGCAGGAGACGCCGCGCTCGGCGAGATGCGCCATCAGCGACAGGAAATACGGCAGGTCGTCTTCCGCCACACGCTTCTCATAGAGCGTGAGGATGTAGGCGCCCTGGCTCGTGTGCAGCAGGAAGTTCGAATTCTCGACGCCTTCGGCGATGCCCTTGTAGGAGAGCAGTTCGCCGATGTCGTAGCTTTTGAGGAATTCCGCGAGGTCTTCGGCGGCAACGTCAGTGTAGACCGCCATATGGTTTATTCCGCGACGGCAGCGTCAGGCCGCAGCGAACGCGGCAGCGGGAAGAACTCGTTCTCTTCCGCGGCCGAGACTGTCTCCACATGAAGTTCGTAGCGTTCGGCGAAGGCGCCCATGATCTCCTCGACGATCACCTCCGGCGCGGACGCGCCCGCGGTGATGCCGAGGCTCGTGATGCCTTCGAAGCGCTTCCAGTCGATGTCGCTCGCCCTTTGGGCGAGCACGGCAATAGGGCAGCCCTCGCGCTCGGCGACCTCGCGCAGGCGCTGCGAGTTCGACGAGTTCGGCGCGCCGACTACGATCAGGGCATCGACCACCGGAGCCACCTTCTTCACCGCGAGCTGGCGGTTGGTGGTGGCGTAGCAGATGTCTTCCTTGTGCGGACCGTTGACGTTCGGGAAGCGCTCCTTGAGCAGCGCCACGATCTCGGCGGTGTCGTCGATCGACAGCGTGGTCTGGGTCACGAAAGCGAGGTTGTCCGGATCCTTCGGCGTGAAGGTTTTCGCATCCTCGGCGGTCTCGATCAGGGTCACGGCTCCCGGCGGGAGCTGACCCAGGGTGCCGACCACCTCGGGATGGTGCGAATGCCCGATCAAGAGGATCTCCCGGCCGCGCTTGAAGTGGATCGCAGCCTCCCGGTGCACCTTGGTCACCAGCGGGCAGGTTGCATCCAGCGAGAAGAAATTGCGGGCCTTGGCCTCGGCCGGAACCGATTTCGGAACTCCGTGGGCCGAGAACACCACCGGCGCGTTGGTGTCGTCGGGAATCTCGGCCAATTCCTCGACGAAAATGGCGCCCTTGGTCTTCAGGCTGTCCACCACATACTTGTTATGGACGATCTCGTGCCGGACATAGACCGGAGCTCCATAGATCGTGAGCGCCCGTTCCACCGTATCGATGGCACGGACCACCCCGGCGCAGAAGCCACGCGGGGAACAAAGCACGATTCTAAGGTCGGGTTTTTTCGCTGACATAAGGCCATCTCGGGACCGAATCACCCCTCGCCGCCGGGCGGGGAACGGTCAATTTGAGTAAGGACTTGGGACTGCTTTCGGGCTCTGTCAAGGCGATTTTGCTGGCCCATTGCGCCATTCCCCCCTGAGGGCTTATATAGGGTCAGAATTCCCGTCATCGCCGATGACTACCAGCTTCGCCTCGACAGAGGTGGGCGAAGCACAAAGGAGATTTGCCATGAGCAACGCACCGCTGATGCCGAAGGCGACTGCCGTGTGGTTGGTCGACAATACCGCCCTGACCTTCGATCAGGTGGCCGATTTTACCAAAATGCACCCCCTGGAGGTGCGCGCCATCGCCGACGGCGACGCCGCCCAGGGCATCAAGGGCATGGACCCGATTTCGAACGGCCAGCTTACCCGCGAGGAGATCGAAAAGGGCGAAAGCGACCCGAACTACCGCCTCAAGCTGCAGGAGAGCAAGGTGGTGCTGCCGGCTGCGGCCAAGAAGAAGGGCCCGCGCTACACCCCGGTGTCGCGCCGCCACGAGCGGCCGAGCGCGATCCTCTGGCTGGTGCGCAACCATCCGGAGCTCAAGGACGCGCAGATTATGCGCCTGGTCGGCACCACCAAGACCACGATCGCGAGCGTGCGTGACCGCACCCACTGGAACGCCTCGACGCTGACGCCGATGGACCCTGTGACGCTCGGCCTGTGCTCGCAGATCGAGCTCGATTTCGAGGTGCAGCGCGCCGCCAAGGAGAAGCCGACCACCACCGTCTATGGCGGCGCCACACTGCTGCCGGCCTCCGAGACCACGCGCAAGGACGAGCTGGACGATCAGCCGACCGAACGGCACGACGATCTCAACGTCGACGCCGTGTTCGCCAAGCTGAAGACGATCGGCGGCAAGAAGATCGACGACGAGGAAGAGTAAGCGCGTCAGGCGCTGCGATGACTGGACTGCGAAATGCGGCGGGGCAACCCGCCGCGTTTTCGTTTGCGCATAAGCGGCGCCAGGAACATCGCAAGAAGCGTCGACCTATGTCAGCCGAGTTCGATCTCACCCGATATGTCGTGAACGAGATTGACGCCGGCGATGGTCAGCACAACCTTCGCTGGAAGCTTCTCGTTGCCTTTGAGCCGCCCGCTCGCGACGGCCTCGCGCACGGCCTTCTCGATTTCGCGTTGGGAAGTAATGCCGACCTTCTTGAGGAAACCGCGAAGGCTGGCGTTGAAGGCGTCCTCGTTCATCGTCGCCTCCTCATGGCGTCTAATGCACGTCTGGATGGTTCATCATGTATTCGCCGAGATCGCGCTGGCGGCGATCCGAGCGGGCCTCGGCGTTCTGGCGCTGCACGTCGCGGTCTTTGCGGCAGGCGACATATTCGGGCGAGCCGACCTTCACCGTGCCGTTGGCCTGGCAGTACTGATCGTCATCGCCCATGCTCTCCGCGACCGGCGAGCGGCCGCGCTCCAGGCAGCCCGCAAGCAGCGGCAGCACAAGCAGCAGTGCGAAGGGCGCGCGTGCGGAAATCATTCGCATCCGTGAGTCCGTATTTGGTGACGACAGGGCGTGTGATGCCGGGAATGACCCGGCATTCCATCAAAATCAAGGCGGTTTTGCTTCCGGATGCGTTTCCGCGGCGAGCAGAGCGGTTGTGCGATCGTCAATCATCTCGTCCGCGGCTCACCCCTTGTATCTGCACGGCCATGATTTGTGCGATGGAAGCGACTTGCGCTTTGGCCGGTGGCCACCGGCCAAAGCGCGTGGCGATGTCGCCCGTTTGCCCCTCCGGCTACAACCGTGGGTGAGCTCTGGGATCTTCGCCATGTCACGCACGACCGAACAGTCGCTTGAGTTCCGATCGCATGGACAAGGCAGGTTACCGTGAAGAAGACGATTTGTGGAGTGGACGTTTCGAAGGCCAGGCTCGATGCCTGTATCGAACCCGGACAACGGTTTGCGAGCTTCGATAATGATGCCGCAGGCATTGCCAAGCTGGCCGCGTTCTGTCGCGAGCACGCCGTCACGTTGGCGGTGATGGAGGCCAGTGGCGGTTACGAGCGAGGGGTGTTCGTCGGGCTCTGGGAGGAGGGGATCAGTTGCGCGCTGACCAATCCCCGCAGCGTCCGGCGCTATGCCGAGGCGATGGGCATTCTGGAGAAGACCGACCGGATCGATTCCTCGGTGATTGCCCGCTTCGCCCATGCCAAGAACTTGGCAGCGACCCCGCTGCCAAGCGAAGCCCAGCAGCGGCTGAAGGCCCTGGTGACAAGGCTCAGACAGGTCACCGACGATCTGACCGTCCAGAAGCAGCGCCGCGCCAGCATGTTCGACAACGGCGAGATGCGTGCGAGCATTGACGAGGTGATCGTCCTGCTGAAGCGCCAATCCCTCTCGCTCGAAGGGGAGATCGCTTCGATGATCGATGACGACCCGCTGTGGGCAAAGCTCGCCGAGACCTGGCGCGAGATGAAGGGCGTTGCCGGACGGACCGTCGCCCGCCTCCATGCCGAGCTGCCGGAGATCGGCACGGTGTCCAACAAGGCCATTGCCAAGCTTGCCGGTCTCGCCCCGATCGCCAATGACAGTGGCAAGCGCAGGGGTAAGCGACCCACCCGCGGCGGCCGCGCCGGCGTCCGCTCCATCCTCTTCCTCGTCGCGGCCATCGCCGCCCGCTACGACAACAGCCTCGGCGAGTTCCGCGACCGGCTGCTCAAGGCTGGCAAGGAGAAAATGGTCGTGCGCATTGCGCTCGCCCGCAAGCTCCTAGTCCGCCTCAACGCCAAAGCACGCGATGCGCGTGCCGCTTACCCCAATGCAACTTGACAATCCAGATAGTCGCTCTCCCCAACCCTCCCCCGCAAGGGGGGAGGGAGCCTGACCGACGTGCTCACCTCACGTCGCAGGATCCGCACGAACGAGCGCTTCAGGGGAATTGCTGTGGTCGTTTGGAGACGCTGGTCATGCAGCGCCATCAGCGCCGCTGATGTGCGGGAGCCACTGGCGGAAGGGTTCCCTCCCCCCTTGCGGGGGAGGGATAGGGAGAGGGGTGGCCACACGGCGTGCTCTCTCCATCGCCAGCCAGAATGACGAACGCCTACACCTTCCCCTTCAGCGCAGCGCCGATCTCGTCGAGCACCTTGGGATCCTCGATCGTCGCCGGCATGGTCCAGGGTTCGCCGTCGGCGATCTTCTTGATGGTGCCGCGGAGGATCTTGCCGGAGCGGGTCTTCGGCAGCCGCGCCACCGTGATCGCGAGCTTGAACGCGGCGACGGGACCGAGCTTGTCGCGCACCAGCGTCACGACTTCCTTCTCGACGTCAGGCGCCCCCTTGGCCACGCCAGCCTTCAGCACCAGGAAGCCACAGGGCACCTCGCCCTTGATCGCGTCCTTGATGCCGAGCACCGCGCATTCGGCGACGTCGGGATGGGACGCCAGGATCTCTTCCATGCCGCCGGTGGAGAGCCGGTGACCGGCGACGTTGATGATGTCGTCGGTGCGACCCATCACCCAGACGTAGCCGTCCTCGTCTTTGTAGCCAGCATCCGAGGTCTTGTAGTAACCGGGGAATTCCGAGAGATAGGCTTCCTTGAAGCGCTCGTCCTGCTGCCACAGCGTCGGCAGGCAGCCGGGCGGCATCGGCAGCTTGATCACGATCGATCCCATGGTGCCCGCCGGCACCGGCTTTGCCGACTCGTCGACCACATCCACCTGATAGCCCGGCATCGACACCGTCGGCGAACCGTGCTTGACCGGCAGCATGCCGAGACCCATCGGATTGCCGGCGATGCACCAGCCGGTCTCGGTCTGCCACCAGTGATCGATCACCGGTACCTTGAGCTGCTGCTCCGCCCATTCCACCGTCGGCGGATCGGCGCGCTCGCCGGCGAGGAACAGCGTACGGAAGTTCGAGAGATCATACTGCCGGATGAACTTGCCGTCCGGATCCTCCTTGCGGATGGCGCGGAACGCGGTCGGCGCCGTGAACAGCGCCACCGCCTTGTGCTCGGAGATCAAGCGCCAGAACGCGCCGGCATCGGGCGTGCCGACCGGCTTGCCCTCATACATGATCGTGGTCGCGCCGTGGATCAGCGGGCCATAGACGATGTAGCTGTGACCGACCACCCAGCCGATGTCGGAGCCGCACCACCAGACCTCGCCGGGCTTCACGCCGTAGAGATTGTACATCGACCACTTCAGCGCGACGAGGTGCCCGCCATTGTCGCGCACCACGCCCTTCGGGATACCCGTCGTGCCCGACGTGTAGAGGATGTAAAGCGGATCGGTCGCGAGCACCGGCACGCAGGGCGCGGCCTTGCCGGCGTCGAAGGCGGCACGGCGCAGATTGGCCCAATCATGATCGCGGCCGGCCGTGAGTTCGCAACCGTGCTGCGGCCGCTGCAGGATGACGCAGGTCTCCGGCTTCGCGCTCGCGATGCGGATCGCTTCATCGAGCAGGGGCTTGTACTGCACGATGCGGCCCGGCTCGAGCCCGCAGCTTGCCGAGAAGATCAGCTTCGGCTTGGCGTCGTCGATCCGGCTCGCCAGCTCCTTGGCCGCGAAGCCGCCAAACACCACGCTGTGCACCGCGCCGATCCGCGCGCAAGCGAGCATCGCGACCACCGCCTCCGGCACCATCGGCATGTAGAGGATCACGCGATCGCCCTTGGTGACGCCAAAATCCTGCATCACCGCGGCCAGCGTCTGCACCTCCGCCAGCAGTTCGGAATAGGTGTACTTCGTAACCGTATTGGTGAGCGGAGAATCGTGGATCAGCGCAAGCTGGTCGGCACGACCGCCGGCGACATGGCGATCCAGCGCGTTGTAGCAGGTGTTGACGACGGCACCCGCGAACCAGCGCCCATACACCCCGATCGCGGGATCGAAGATCTTCTTCGCCGGCTCGATCCAATCGATCTCGCGCGCGGCTTCGGCCCAGAAGCCTTCGGGGTCCCGAAGCGAACGGGCATACTCCTCATGATACCGGCTGTTCTGCTGAATGTTCATCGCGTTTCTCCCTCGCCGCTCTCCGTCGTCATGGCCGGGCGCCTGTCCCCGACCCGATCGGGGACGACCCGGCCATCCACGTTCAGGGCCGGGCATGCGGACTACGGATGGTTGGCTCTCTTGGAAGTCATTGTCACGGGCTCACCCGATAATTCAAGCCGCAAACTGACCGACGTTAGCACTAGTATCCGTCTGCGCCATTCAGCCGCTGCAGGCGCTCGCGCATCGCCTTCTGCAAATCGTAGCCCGGCTTGCCGAACTCACCGTTGCGGCGGGCGATGAACTGATCCTGCTCGCGTTGCAGCTCGCGTGCCCGGCGCGGATCTTGCGTCTCGCGGATCGCACGAACGGTCGATGCGTTGATCTCGCGATCGAGGTCGGCGAGCTCGGAATTGGCGCAGATGGCTTTTTCCACCGCGCGGCGCGCCTTGCGGCAATCGAAGCTCGGCTTGCCGGCAACCGCGATCATGGCGCCCATCCGCTCCAGCTCGAGCGACAGCGACTTGTAGTTGGCTTTCGCCGCGGCGTGATTTGGATTGAGCTTGAGCGCGGCGCCGAAATCCATGATCGCCTTGGGCCGGTCGCCTTTCCGGCGCCACAGCTCGCCGCGCGCGTTATGCGCATCGGCCTGCGCCGGATCGAGCCGCAGCACGGTGTCGTAGTCGGTGATTGCGCGATCGATCGTCTGCTTGCGGTCATAGGCTGCGGCGCGCGCCATCAGGGCCTTGATGCGGTCGGACTTCGCCGCCTTCTCGTTGTCGATGAACCCGCCGCAGACGTCGATCGTCTTGTCGTCGTCCTCCGCGGCGGCCGCTGCCAGGCAAGGCCCCGGATCAACCTCGACATCCTTGCCCGGCTCGCTGCCGGTTGCGCCTGCGACACCGGCCACGACCATGCATGACAGCGAAACACTGAGCGCCAGGGCCAGATGTCCAGAGTTGCGTCGCATCACAATCGCCGACAGGGCGCCCCTCTCCAGCGCTCGAACCAACCAGGCGCACCGTCCTTCAGCACGCGCAATTGCGGCAAAACCACACGCTGGATTATACGTCAATTGCGACGATCGGCTGCACGGGGTTCATCTTGCTGACATTCGAATGGATCATCGGCCTTCTGCTGGCGGCCGTTGCGCTGTCGGCGCTGGCCCGGCGGCTCAAGGTGCCCTATCCGACGTTCCTTGCGATCGGCGGCATGCTGCTGGCCCTGCTGCCGTCCGGCCCGTCCTGGACGCTGGAACCGAAGCTGGCGCTGGCGCTGTTCGTCGCGCCGGTGCTGCTCGATGCCGCCTTCGACACCTCGCTGCGCGACCTTCGCAACAACTGGCTACCGGTCTCGACGCTGGTGCTCGCGGCGGTCGGCATCACGACCACTGCCGTCGCCGCGGTCGCGCACTGGCTGCGCCCGGATATGCCGTGGGCGGTTGCGATCGCGCTCGGCGCCATCGTGGCACCGCCCGATGCCGCGGCCGCCACCGCGATCCTGCGCCAGGTCAATCTGCCCTACCGCATCCAGAAAATACTCGAGGGCGAAAGCCTGCTCAACGATGCCAGCGCGCTGTTGATCTATCGCGTCGCCGTCGGCCTGGTTGCCGCCGAACACATGAAGGTGCGGGAATTCGTCCCCTCGGTCGCGGTGGCGCTGCTCGGAAGCCTCGCCGCGGGCTATCTGTTCGCGCAAGTCTGGACGTTGATCACGCGCCGCATCACCGAGGCGCCGAGCGCGATCATCACGCAATTCGGCGGCACCTTCATGGTGTGGATCGTCGCCGAGCATGTCGGGCTGTCCGGCATCCTCACCATCGTCGCCTACGCGACCACCATCGCCCGCACCGCGCCGGCCCGCACCCCGGCACGGCTGCGCGTGTCCTCCTATGCGGTATGGGACACCGTCGTCTTCGTGCTCAACGTGCTGGCGTTCATGCTGATCGGCATGCAGTTGCGTCCGATCTGGTCTGGTCTCGACGCCGACGTGCGCTTCCAATACGGCACGTTCGCCGCCTCGATCCTCGCCGTCGTGATCGTCGTCCGCATCGCCTGGGTGATGCCCTATGGCGTCTTCCTGCGCGCCTTGAAGGCGCACGGCCTGCTTTCACCGCGGGTGGAGATGGCGGTGCCCACGGTGCGGCGCGGCATCGTCGTGTCCTGGTGCGGGATGCGCGGCATCGTCACGCTGGCGGCCGCCTTTGCGCTGCCGGAAAGCTTCCCCTATCGCGATCTCATCCTGCTCACGGCCTTTGCCGTGGTGCTGGGCTCGCTGGTGCTGCAGGGCCTGACGCTGCGGCCGCTGATCCTGGCGCTGAAATTCGAGGAGGATGATCCGGTCGCGCGCGAAGCCGCGCACGCCCGCGCCGTCGCCTATCGCGCCGCGCTCGATGCGGTCGAGAGCGATCCATCCGAGGAAGCCGAGATCCTCCGTCTCGAATATCGCGCCGTGCTGCTGCGCGCCGAAACCGAACCCGACGGCGGCGTGGCGACGAGCGAACTGCCGGCCGATCCGCTGCGCCGCCGCGCCATCGCCGCCGCCCGCCTGGCGCTGCTCAATCTGCGGAGCATCGAAGTGATCGGCGACGATGCCTTCCATCTGGTCGAGGAAGAACTCGACCGCGCCGAGCTCAGCGCGGAAGTGTGATCCGTCGCCCCCGCAACAGCCTCTCACGCACCCGACTTTGAGGTGATGCCGCCATCGACGATGAGCTCGATGCCGGTGACATATTTCGATTCATCGGAAGCCAGAAACAGAGCGGCGTTGGCGACGTCCCAGGCGTCGCCCATGTGCCCCATCGGTACCTGCGCGTCGCGGGCGCGCCACATCGCCTCCACGTCGCCCTTGGCGTAGCTCTGCGCCAGCCCCGCCGAATGCGCGACCATCGGGGTCTTCATCAGTCCGGGCAGGATCGCGTTGACGCGGACATGCTTCGGCGCGAACTCGACCGCGGTCGAGCGCGTCATCTGGTTCATCGCGGCCTTGCTCGCGTTGTAGCTGACATAGGAAATGCCGACATGGCGGATCGAGGCGATCGAGGAGATGTTGATGATCGAGCCGCCGCCCTGCTTGATCATCACGGGAATGACGTGCTTCATCGCCAGATAGGCGCTCTTGAGATTGACCGCGAAAACGCGATCCCATTCGGCTTCGCCGACCTCGACCACGCTGCCGACCTCGGCGATGCCGACATTGTTGTCGAGCACGTCGATGCGCCCATAGGTCTGCAGGCAGGCTGCGACCATTGCTTCAACCTCGCCGGCGCGTGAGACATCAGCGGTGAATGCGGTCGCCCTGCCGCCCTCGCCGGCGATGATTCCTGCGGTCTCTTCCGCAGCCTCACCGTTGCGATCGACGCAAAACACGCTGGCGCCCTCGCGCGCGAAGGTGACGGCGGTCGCCTTGCCATTGCCCCAGCCGGGTCCGATCGAGCCCGCGCCGACCACCATCGCAACCTTGCCCTTGAGCCGATCCATCGATTGTTCTCTCCTTTATTGTTTCTTGAAGCCCGGATGGAGCGGAGTGCAATCCGGGAACGCTGGTCCCGGATTTCGCTAGCGCTCCATCCGGGGCTACCGATCGTGACACACACTCATCGTGGTGACATTAGCACCGATCGGATGCCCGAAGATCTCCGATAGCGTCTGGCAGTGTCCCTCATGGCATAGATGCCATTCGCCGGCGGCACCGGAATTGCCGAGCACGACCTGGGGCCGTGGCGCCCGCGGCGGCGTCCACTGGAACCAGCCGTCGACGAGGCGTGCCTCCGGCGGCGGCTCCATGCCGGCGCCGAAGCCCTTGATGCGAGCCTCGACGAGGTCAAGCCCGGCGTCCGTGACACGCCAGTCTTCCTGCCAGGCCGTCTTCTCGATCGAATGCGTCCAGGCCAGCGTGAAGGCGGCGATCGACAGCGCCTTCACGACACCTGCCGAGGCGAGGCAGAGGCTCAAGCCGCCGCCACCGCATTGCGCGACCGCTGCCGCCACTGCCAGAGCAGGACCGCCGCGGCGAGCGTGAAGCCCGCGGTATCCGAGAACGGGAAGTCGCCGAGCAGGCAGAGCGCACCGGCAAACGCCACGGCCAGTTCGATCAGCGCCAGCCGCGTGAACAGGAAGCCGATCGCAACCACGCCGAACAGGGCGATCGCGACCAGCGCCTTCAAGGACGCGAGCGCCACCGCGCCGTAGAAGCCGAGTTGCGCGACCATTGGATCGCTGGTCTGCAGCATCAGCGCCGGCGAATAGACGAAGATGAAGGGAATGACGTAGCCGGCAAGCGCGATCCGCATCGCCTCCCAGCCGATCTTGTCGGGATTCTCCTTGGCGATCGGCGCCGCCGCAAGGGCTGCAAGCGCCACCGGCGGCGAGAGGTCGGCCATGATGCCGTAGTAGAACGCGAACATATGGCTCGCAATCAGCGGCACGCCGAGCTTCGCCAGCGCGGGCGCGGCGAGTGCCGCGGTGATGATGTAGGTCGGAATGGTCGGGATGCCGGTGCCGAGCAGGATCGACAGCAGCATGGTCATGATCAGCGCCAGGAACAGGCTCTTGGCGCCGAGGCCGATGATCCAGCTCCCGAAGATGGTGCCGACGCCGGTCTGCGTCATCATGCCGATGATGGTCCCGACGATGGCGCAAGCCATGCCCACGGTGAGCGCCGATTTGGCGCTGTCGGCAAGCGAATCACGGCATGCGGCGAGCGTGGCGCGACCGCCGCGGGTGATCGCCGCGATCGCGATCAGGCCGGCGACGATGCAGGCGACGGAAACGATCTCGAGCCCGTTGCGCGAGACCGCCGCGACCACCAGGGCGAGCCCGATCCAGAAGATGTAACGCAACGCGGTGTTGGAGAAGCCGAGCGTGATGCTGGCGCCGAGGATCAGCGCGACCGTCAGCGCAAGCCCCATGCTGCCGGCGTAGAGCGGTGTGAATCCCTCGAACAGCATATAGACCAGCGCTGCGAGCGGCAGCACCAGGTACCAGCGCGCCACCAGCGCCTTCCAGGCGCTAGGGATTTCCGAGCGCTTCATGCCGACCAGACCGTGCTTGCCGGCTTCCAGATGCACCATCCAGAACGCGGAGGCGAAGTAGAGGACCGCCGGGATCACCGCGGCCTTGACGATCTCCGAATAAGGAACGCCAAGCGTCTCCGCCATGATGAAGGCAACCGCGCCCATCACCGGCGGCATGATCTGCCCGCCCATCGAGGCGGTGGCCTCGACGCCGGCGGCGAAGGCGCGGCGATAGCCGAACTTGATCATCAGCGGAATCGTGAACTGGCCGACGGTCACGACGTTGGCGACACCGGACCCCGAGATCGTCCCCATCATGCCCGAGGCGAACACCGCGACCTTGGCCGGTCCGCCGCGGGTGCGGCCGAACAGGCCGAGCGAGACATCGGTGAAGAGCTGGATCATGCCGGCGCGCTCGAGGAACGAGCCGAACAGGATGAACAGGAAGATGTACGTCGCCGAGACGTAGATCGGCACGCCGTAGAAACCTTCGGTGCCGAAGGAAAGATGCGTGACGATCTGGTCGAAATCGTAGCCGCGATGATTGAGCGGCGACGGCAGGTACTGCCCGAAGAACCAGTAGAGCAGACAGGCGCCGCACATCAGCGGCAGTGCCGCGCCCATCAGCCGCCGCGTGCCTTCGAAGATCAGCACGGCGAGCAGCGTACCCACAACAAGATCAGTGGTGGTCGGGTCGCCGTCGCGGGCGATCAGGTCGGCGTAGAAGATCCACTGGTAGAGCCCGCAGAGGAAGCCGGCGGCACCGACGATCCAGCTCATCGCGCGGCCGAAATTGGTCTTCGCGGTGAAATTGCCGATCAGACCGAAGGTCAGCAGGATCAGGAAGCCGACATGGACGCCGCGCACCACCTGGCTCGGCAGGTAGTTGAAGGCTGCGACATAGAGCTGGAACACTGCAAAGGCGAGACCGATCGCGTAGGCCAGATAGCCCCAGCCGCCCGGTCCGAAGCCTTCCGGAAAGCCGTGCTCGAAATTGTCGAATTCAACCTTGTCAGGCTGCTGAGCGCCCTCGGCCTGCTGCTGCATGAATGTGTCCCCCGCCGTCCCCGCGGCGCGGCAAGCGCCTGGGTGGCGCTTGGGCCGCGTTCACCGTGTGTCATGCGCGGGCTCGACCCGCGCATCCATCAAAAAATCAACGTCTTTAGAAACATCGATGGCCGGGTCATCCCCGATCGAGTCGAGGACAGGCGCCCGGCCATGACGCATTTATCCATGCCGTCTCTTACTTGATCAGGCCCTTTTCCTTGTAATAGCGGATTGCACCGGGATGCAACGGCACCGGGCTGCCGCTCGCAGCCGTCTCGAGCTTGATTTCCTTGCCCGCGGCATGGGCATTGGCGAGCTCCGGCAGCGATTCGTAGATCAGCTTGGTCATCTGATAGGCGAGATCGTCCGATACGGCGCTGGAGGTGACGAGATAGTTCACCACCGCCGCGGTCGGCACATCCTTGTCCTGGCCGGTATAGGTGTTGGCCGGGATGATCACCGACACGAAGGGCGGACCGATCTTGTCGACGGTCTCCTTCGGAACGGCGACCACGGTGATATCGGTCGAGGTCGAGAGGTCTTTCAGCGAGGCGACGCCGAGGCCGGCAGACTGCAAGGTCGCGTTGAGCTGACGGTTCTTCATCAGGTCGACGGATTCCGCGAACGGCAGATACTCGACCTTGCCGAGATCCTTGTAGCTCATGCCCGCGGCCGCGAGGATCGCGCGCGAATTGAGCTCGGTTCCGGATTTCGGCGCTCCCACCGACAGGCTCTTGCCCTTGAGATCGGCCAGCGTCTTGATGCCGCTTTCGCTGGTCGCGACGATCTGGATGTAGTTCGGATAGATCGCGCCGATGGTCCGCAGCTTGTCGAGCTTGTTCTTGAAGCCAGCTTCCGCATCGCCTTCCCAGGCCGCCTTCAGCGAATCGCCGAGCGTGAATGCGAGCTCGCCGCGGCCCTGCTGCAGCAACACCAGATTCTCCACCGACGCCTTGGTGGCCTGTACCTGGGTCTTCACGTTGGGAATCTTGTCGCCGTAGATTTTGCCGATCGCGACGCCGAGTGGATAATAGACGCCGGACGTCCCACCCGTCAGTACGTTAATGAACTGCTCGGCCCGTGCGACAGGCGCCGACAAAACGCTGGCTGCCACAACCGCAGCAGCCACCAACTTCGAATTCATGAGTATTATTCTCCACTTGAGCCGGCCGGAAATTGGCCGGACACCCCCGCCGGGTCAACCCATCCAAACGACGCATGCTTGTCGCACGCGCCCGCCATGGCCGTCACCCGCCGGATGTGGGAACCCGGCCCGCGCGAGTCGATTGAGGATGAGCCTTGCCCGCGAGGTATTACTTGCGGCCGTCCTGATCGACAGCAGCCACACCAAACGCGCGTAGATCGTCATGGCTGCTCTGATGCCCCCTTGCTCGTCGTCGCTGCCGTCGCGTGCATCGGATCGATCAGCGACTGCGCGCCGATGGGAGAGACGTTGCGAGCAGCAAGCGTGACGCGGGGCTCGGCTGCACGGGCCGCGCCAAGCAGATGGCCGACGCATTCCCACCCTCTCTCGAGAGATCACAGCGCGACGGGAGCACCATCCGCGCGCGCGATTGATTCGCGTCTGATTCGTGTCGAGCCACCCGGCTTGATGTCCGACAATGGTGCAGAAACGCGCCGGCGTGAGCGCATCAACACAGACATTAACGGCGTCCCTTGATGAAACACGACGTCGTCACATCCGGCGACGATCGTGGCCCGCGTCAATCGCGCTTATGAACGCTGGATGACGCATTTATTGCAGTCAAAGATGCCACGTCACGCGCCCTTTCGCTCGCAATTTGATTCGAATTTGCGGCCTTAAGGTTAGCGAAGCAACGCATGTATGATCCCAAAATTTCCATGATTGCCCCCGCCGCTCCGATGTACGACTCGCTCGGGGCTACTCGGAATAGGGCGAGCATGAACCACATCAGTCATATCGGACGCGCACGAGCCGGCTGGTTCGGGCAGCGCAAGCTGACGCCGCGCGCATGCATCGCGGACAGCAAAAAACACCTTCGCACCTTCCTTGCGGAGGCACTCGAAGACCTCGGCTTCATCACCAGCGAATGCGGTCAAGCCGACGAGCTCGACAACGTCTTGGACGCGGAACGACCCGACCTGCTGGTGCTCGGCGTGTCCGTGGACGGGATCGAAGTCAGTAAAATTCTCGAGACTTTGGTGAGAAAGGAGTACGGCGGCAAGGTCCTGGTCATCGGCCTGCCGGACTCGATCATCGTCAAGGCCGTCAGACAAATTGGCGACGAGTACGGTATCGCGATGCTGCCGGCATTGCCGACACCGTTCAGCGCGGCAACCCTTCGTGACACTCTTGCGTCACTGCTTCCGGTCGAGCCTGCGCCGAGCCCGGCGGTTGACGTCCCCGAAGCGCTGAAGGCCGGCTGGCTCGAGCTCTGGTATCAGCAGAAGATCCAGCTCCGTACGCTCGTTCCGAGCGGGGCCGAGGCGCTGATCCGGATGCGCCATCCGGCATGGGGGATCGTTCCGCCCGCATATTTCATTCCCGATGACGACGACCCGCACTTCCAGGCCTTGTCGGAATTCGTCATCGAGCGGGCGATCGAGGACTGGCGATATCTGCTGGAGCAGAAGGGGCCGGTTGATTTCTCCATCAACCTGCCGATCTCCTTCCTGGCCAACGCCGATGCGGTGGGCGAGCTCTGCCGCCGGATGCCCGATCACCCGGCGTTCGCGGGCCTGCTGATCGAGATCGACAGCGCCGAGCTCATCGACAATCTCGATCTCGCGATCGACGTCGCCAGGCGCGTGCGCTTGCACAACATCGCGATCTCGATCGACAATGTCGGCGCCAATTGGCCGTCCTTGATGGGACTCGAGACCTTTCCCTTCGTCGAGCTGAAGGTCGATCATCAGTTCGTCACCGGTAGCGCCGATCAGCGTCTGAAGCAGACGGTGTGCCGCCGGATCGTCGAGCTGGCCCACGACAACGGCGCGCGCGTCGTCGCGCAAGGGATCGAGACGCGCGCGGACTTCCTTGCCGCGCACGACATGGATTTTGATCTGGTCCAGGGATACCTGTTCGGAAAGCCGATGGGTCTCAGGAAGTTCGCGAGATCGCGCCTGCAGCTTCCGGCGGAAAGGAACGTCGCGTCCTGAGCCTGGATCGCGTCAGGTCCGGGCGCTGCGACCGATTCCGCGCAGCGCCTCGCCGCGCGCGATCAGCCGCCTGACGTTCGAATAGGTCGGGACTTCGAGCAGCGCCGCCGAGTTCGACCCGTGCAAGACCGCGCCGCCATCACTGGAACGTCATATCGAGGCACTTCGAGATGTCGGAGCCGAGCCCCGACGAGATGGTGATGCAGCCGCGGATCTTCTGCGTGTTGTTGTCGCTCGCCCAGATCGCATAGCCACCGGGGCCGAAGAACGAGTTGGTGTTCGGCGGCTCGGTCTCGGTGGCGTCGAACGAATAGTTGCCGTCGGTGTCGAAGATGCGCGGCTTCTTGGTGCAGCCGCCGTCGGCCTGAACGTTGATGACCTCCTTGTTGTCCCGCGTCAGCGCCAGGGACACCTGGCAGCGGAAGTATTCCGAGGTCTTGGCGTTGAAAAGATACGCATACGACCTGCAGGTCGCCGTGTTGAGTTTGCCGGCCGAGAGGCCGCGGCTGCAGGAAATCCGCTGGTTGTTGGAGAGCTTGAATTCGTCCGCCTGTGCGACCGAAGCCAGCATCATCAACGACAGAGCGACACCGAAACCGATCTTCACGACGTGGTGCATGCGAATCATCCCAAGCTGTGTTCTGGCAATGAAATGCTTGTAGACGGAAACGCGAAGATAGTCGCGCAGCAGGAAATCACAAAGTCGCCGACATGCGCGAATGAGCCGCGCCCATTGTCGTATTGACGGCGCGGCGACGTTCGTGATTTGTTCAAGGCACTGATACGACGCCATTTTTCGGCCGGAGGTGGATCATGACGCATTTTTCAACCAAGACCTTTTTCGCGACAATAGCCCTCACTGCGCTATCGACATCCGCCTTCGCTCAAGCGGCGACGCCGTGGGAGCTGAAGCCCGACATGGGCTATGCCTATGGCAAGGACGGCAAGACCTGGTCCTACAAGATGGGCACCAACAATGCCGGCACGCTGTTGAAGGGGGCCAAGAAGGTGCCGAAGGGCACGCTGTTCTTCATCGGTCAGAACGGCCAGCTTTACATGCGCTCCGGTCCCTATCTCGAGGGCGACGGCAAGTTCATGTTCGGATCCGAGTAGCACTCCAGCCACATCGATCCACCGTGGCGGCAGGTGAGGGTCAGAACGCCGAAGCGAGCTCCTTCGCACCGGGCTTGCTGCTGTTGTAGTCCATCCGCTCGTTGGTCACGGCAAGCAGCTTCGCCACCGTGTTGTGGCGGATCGCCACCGGGTTGCGCTCGTAGCCGGAGCGCTGAAAGAAGTTCGAGGTCGGCACCTGCTCGCGCAGCCCCTGCGGCATGGTCACCATATCGAAGCCGGTCCCGTCGCCGGTCAGGTTCATCATCTCGAGCTCGGCTGCGGTGAGCGGCCGGTTGTAGCCCTTGGCACGCGCGAAGAGCACCGAGGTCAGGAGCTTGTGGGTCTGCAACATCGGGCCGACGTCGATGTCGAGCACCATGGCGTGCACCGCCCAGCCCTGCGGCGTGTCGGCGAGCCGCGCATGCGCCGACCAGTCGTCCGGCACCGTGCGCGTGAACGCGACCATCTTCTTCAGCACCGCGAGCTTCTGTTCCATGGCCTTGCGCGCCGGACCCGACGTGGCCGCAACCCGCTGTGTCAATTCGCGCACGAATTCGTGGCCCTGCTCGGCCATCAGCTCAACGCTGTTGGTGGTCAGCAATTGGTTGTAGCCGACTGCGGTGGAAATGGCGCGCTTGCCGCCATGCTCAATGCCCGACTGGACGTCGTAACTGCCGGTGCCGCCGGTCTCGAACGAATAGACCCGCACCGCCTGTTCCGGGGTCAGGCCCGCCGCGCGAGCATACCGGGCATAGGCACGCTTGAACTCCATCTCGGAGGCAGGACGCTGCGGCGTGAACTGGAATTGCTCGGCTGCCGCGCGGACGAAATCCGCGACCACCGGGATCGGTTTGCGCGGCGGCCGCGGCCGCTCCTCTTCCTCCTCCGGCGCCGGGTTCACTGGCCGCTTCGGCCCCTGATAGATCGGCGGCTGCTCCAGCACGTAGTCGTCGAGCGTGACCTGCACGCGGTCGCGGCGCTTGACATTGCGGGTGCGCCGCTTGTCGGCAATCGCGTTCCAGTAGGCGTCCGCCTCCTGCTCGAAGGCGGCGCGCGCCTCCAGATATTCCTTCAGCTTGCGGCGATATTCGGCGATCGCGAACGGAGACACCGCCTGCGCCATCGCGTTCGCGGTGGCCGGCGGCAAGGCGCGAGCCTCGTTCGCCGATACGGACGGCGCCGCCGCGGTCAGCGCGAGCGCGACAAGTCCAAGGCACGGGCGAATCAATTGCGGGCGCATGAGCCCCTTGTAGCAAGCACCGGCGCGAAGTCAGCCCGGAATTCCGCGGGGCCGCGCGTTGTGATGCCGCGGAGTTGCGCCGCGAAAACAACATCTTTGCCCCCTCGCGCAGAGGCATGTGGCCCCCCTTGCCCGAAAGATGAACAGACAGTTTCGCCGGCACAATTCGAGCCCCGCTATCTCCAGGCAAACACCGGCTGCTCCAGATCGGCGACACGGGTCGCGCGCCCGGCCAGCACTTCGCTGAACTGATAGATCAGCGCCGCCGTCGGCGCATGGATGAGCTGGCCGCCGAGGCGGAAGCGGATCACGCGCCGCACGCTTTCCGGGATCGAGACAAAGGTGAAAGCATCGGCGGCCTCGACCGCATCCAGGGCGATACGATGCACGGAGGCGACCTCGTCCGGGTTCGGCGCGATCTCGGCCTGGCTGCCTGCCCAGACCACCACCGGCGTGATCAGATAGCCGGATCGCGTCGGGTAATCATCGAGCACGCCGAGCACGGCGCTGTTGCCGAGCGACAGTCCGAGCTCCTCGTGCAGCTCGCGCAGCGCGGCCTGCGCCTGCGTCTCGCCGTGATCGCAACGCCCGCCCGGCAGCGCCCATTGCGCGCTGTGCGCGCGAAGGCTGGCGCTGCGACGGGTCAGCAGAAACGCCGTGTCGTTGCCATCGTCGCCTTCGGTCAGCGCGATCGCGACCGCCGCACGCTTCAGTGTCGGCGCGGCATCCATAGGCGCCAGCCGCGTGAACGCGGCGCAGAGCTCTGCGATATTCCGCCGGGTGGCATCGTCAAATGTGCGGGCCATTGATCTTGACTACAACACAACAGCGTTTGATGAAATGACGCTTGGCACATACCCGCCTGCAACCAATGGACCCCATCACATGACGGCGAAGGCCGCGGACAAACTCAAATCCGACGGCTGGAAGATCGTCGACACCACTGGCTTCCTGCATCTGGTCGGCCCGCTGTGGCAGCGGATGAACGACGACCTCCCCGAATACGCGCTCGTGACCGAGGACAAGCATCACAACCGCCGCGGCCTCGTGCAGGGCGGCGTGATCATGACATTCGCCGACCGCTGTTGCGGCATGACCGCGCGCCACGTCTCGGGCAAGCCGACGCTTGCGACGGTGCAACTCGACACCCATTTCGTTGAAGCCGGCAAGATCGGCGAGATCCTGATCACCCGTCCGCGCGTGGTGCGCTCGACCCGCAGCCTGATCTTCATCACCACCGAGGTGACCGTCGACAAGCGCTGCATCGCAATGGCCAATGGTGTATTCAAGATCCTGAAGAGCGAGAGTTGACCATCGTCGTTCCGGGACGGTCCGAAGGACGACCCGGAACCTCGAGATTCCGGGTTCGATGCTAACGCATCGCCCCGGAATGACCCGGGAGGAACGATCGATGCACTACCGCCAGCTCGGCCGCAGCGGCCTGAAGATTTCTCCGATCTGCCTTGGCACCATGATGTTCGGCGGACCGACCGACGAGGCGACATCGGCGCGGATCGTCGCCAAGGCGCGCGACGCCGGCATCAACTTCATCGACAGCGCCGATGCCTACAATGGCGGCAAGTCCGAGGAGGTGGTCGGCCGCGCCATCTCCAACCATCGCTCCAACTGGATGCTCGCAACCAAGCTCGCCAATCCGATCGGCGACGATCCCAACCATGGCGGACTGTCGCGGCGCTGGGTGCTGCAGGCGGCCGACGAGAGCCTGAAGCGGCTCGGCACCGACCACATCGATATCTACTATCTGCACAAGGAAGACCACGCGACGCCGCTCGAGGAAACGCTGCGCGCGATGGGCGACCTGATCCGCGCCGGCAAGGTGCGCTACTTCGGCGTCTCCAACTACCGCGCCTGGCGCGTTGCCGAAATCTGCAACATCTGCGACCGGCTCGGCATCGACCGCCCGATCGCGAGCCAGCCCTACTACAACGCGATGAACCGGATGCCTGAGGTCGAGCACTTCCCGGCCTGCGGCTATTACGGCCTCGGCATCGTGCCCTATAGCCCCTTGGCGCGCGGCGTCCTGACCGGCAAATACGCGCCCGACGCGGCGCCGGCCGCGGACAGCCGCGCCGGCCGCAACGACAAGCGGATGATGCAGACCGAATGGCGGCCGGAATCCCTGCAGCTCGCGCAGGAGATCAAGCGCCACGCCGAGGCCCGCGGCATCACCGCGGGACAGTTCGCGGTGTCGTGGGTGCTGAACTCGTCGTTCGTCAGCTCGGTCATTGCGGGCCCGCGCACCGAGGCGCAGTGGGACGAGTATCTCCGCGCGCTCGACTATCGCTTCACGGCGGACGACGAAGCGCTGATCGACCGCCTCGTCGCGAGCGGTCATCCCTCGACGCCGGGATTCAACGATCCGGCCTATCCGATCGAGGGACGCCGGGCACGCACGGAGCGGCCGCTCTGACAGCAGGCGCGCGACCTGGGACTGGCGCGCGGTCCCAATCGCCGGCATTGCGAGGAGCTCGCGACAAAATTGCAAAGCAATTTTGCGCTGAAGCGACGAAGCAATCCATCTCTCCGCTCGCGGCACGATGGATTGCTTCGCGGAGCCTGTCATCGGGCGCGCATTCGCGCGACCCGGTAGCTCGCAATGACGGCGTCTGGCACCGGTCTTGAACCGGCACTCCGCTCGGTCTTGCCGAAGCTACGTTTCGCAGCTTCCGAATTGCGCGCGCCTCTGCCCGGCTGCACCATCAGCGCATGACAATGCGGACGCTGGTGCTGCAATGACGGCATCCAAGATGCTCGACTGGATCGTGGCGCTGCTCGTGTGCTGGGCAAGCCTGACCGCGATCTTCGAGCCTCGGCGCGAGGCCGCGCAGTGCGATAGCAGCTACGCGAGCCGCGTGACCCAGGCCACGCCGGCGATTCCGACGCAGGCGGAGTTCGACGAGATGATCGGGATATGAAGCTCCACGACTGAGCGGAGTGGCGAAGCGCGGAAAGCCTTTCGTCTTCAAATTCAGCCTCGAAATGAATCAGGGCGGCGCCGAGGCGCCGCCCTGAAGGATCGTCATTGCCGGCCGCTTACTTGTGGCCGACCAGGTCGAAGCGATCGGCGTTCATCACCTTGGTCCACGCCGCGACGAAGTCCTTGACGAACTTCTCCTTGGCGTCGGCGGAGCCGTAGACCTCCGCGAACGCGCGCAGTTGCGAGTGCGAGCCGAACACCAGGTCGATGCGGGTGCCGGTCCACTTGAGCGCATTGCTCTTGCGGTCACGGCCCTCGTAGACGCCCTCGCCGACATCGTTCCACTTCGTCCCCATGTCGAGCAGGTTGAGGAAGAAGTCGTTGGTCAGCGTGCCCGGCTTGCCGGTGAAGACGCCGTGCTTGGACTTCTTGGCGTTGGCACCGAGCACGCGCAAGCCGCCGACCAGAACGGTCAGCTCCGGTCCGGTCAGCTTCAGGAGCTGCGCGCGGTCCACCAGCGCCTCTTCGGGCGTCATGAACTGCGGCTTGCCGCTGATATAGTTGCGGAAGCCGTCAGCCCGCGGCTCGAGCGGCGCGAACGACGGAGCATCGGTCTGCTCCTGCGACGCATCGGTACGCCCGGGCGTGAAGGGAACCTTCACGTCGGTGCCGCCATCCTTCGCCGCCTTCTCGACGGCAGCGACGCCGCCGAGCACGATCAAGTCGGCGAGCGAGACCTTCTTGCCGCCGGCGTTGAACTCCTTCTGGATGGCTTCGAGCTTGCCGAGCACTCCCTTGAGCTGCGCAGGCTCGTTGACGTCCCAGTCCTTCTGCGGAGCGAGACGGATGCGCGCACCGTTGGCACCGCCGCGCTTGTCGGAACCGCGGAAGGTGGACGCCGACGCCCAGGCCGTCGACACCAGTTCGGACACCGACAGACCCAAAGCGAGAATCTTCGCCTTGAGCGCTTCGGTATCCTTGTCGTCGATCACGGCATGATCGAGCGCCGGGACCGGGTCCTGCCAGATCAGCGTCTCCTTTGGCACCAGCGGGCCGAGGTAGCGCTGGATCGGGCCCATGTCACGGTGCGTGAGCTTGAACCAGGCGCGGGCGAAAGCGTCCGCGAACTGGTCAGGATGCTCGTAGAACCGGCGCGAGATCTTCTCGTAGGCCGGGTCCATGCGCAGCGACAGGTCGGTGGTCAGCATGGTCGGCTTGCGCTTCTTCGACGGGTCGAACGGATCCGGAATGATCGCGTCCGCGCCCTTCGCCACCCATTGCTGCGCACCTGCCGGGCTCTTCGTCAGCTCCCATTCGTACTTGAACAGGTTCTCGAAGAAGTAGTTGCTCCACTTGGTCGGGGACTGCGACCACACCACTTCCGGACCGCCGGTGATCGCGTCAGCACCGACGCCGGTGCCGAACTTGCTCTTCCAGCCCAGGCCCTGGTCTTCGAGTGCCGCGCCTTCCGGCTCCGGACCGATCAGCGACGGATCGCCCGCGCCGTGGGTCTTGCCGAAGGTGTGGCCGCCGGCGATCAGCGCGACGGTCTCCTCGTCGTTCATCGCCATGCGGAAGAACGTCTCGCGGATGTCCTTCGCCGCAGCGACCGGGTCCGGATTACCGTTTGGGCCTTCCGGGTTGACGTAGATCAGGCCCATCTGCACGGCGCCGAGCGGCTCCGAGAGCTGACGCTCGCCGCTGTAGCGCTCGTCGCCGAGCCAGGTGCCCTCCGGACCCCAGTACAGCTCTTCCGGCTCCCAAACGTCGGCACGACCGCCGGCGAAGCCGAAGGTCTTGAAGCCCATCGACTCCAGCGCGACATTGCCTGCCAGGACCATCAGGTCGGCCCAGGAGATCTTGCGGCCGTATTTCTGCTTGATCGGCCACAGCAGCCGGCGCGCCTTGTCGAGGTTGGCGTTGTCAGGCCAACTGTTCAGCGGGGCGAAGCGCTGCTGACCGGCACCGGCGCCGCCGCGGCCGTCGGTGATGCGGTAGGTGCCCGCGCTGTGCCAGGCCATGCGGATCATGAGGCCGCCGTAGTGGCCGTAGTCGGCGGGCCACCATTCCTGCGACTCCGTCATCAGGGCGTGCAGGTCCTTGATGACCGCGTTGAGGTCGAGAGTCTTGAACTCCTTCGCGTAGTCGAACTCCTTACCCATCGGGTCGGACAGGTTGGAATTGTGATGCAGGACCTGGACGTCGAGCGTGTTGGGCCACCAGTCACGATTCGTGTGTCCGCGGGTGCCCGTAAATGGGCATTTGCCCGCGCCTTCGTCGGTTTTTGCGTCCATGTTTCTTCTCCGAGGTGATGGATTCTGGAATCTGCTGGAGCTCTTCCAAGAATGAGTCTACGCGTCCGATTCCATCAGGTGAAATTGACTTTAATGATCGCATCGATAAGATAATCTGATGATAAACGTCACACTCCGGCAACTCAGATATTTCGATGCGCTGGCCCGCCACGGTCATTTCGGGCGCGCCGCCGACGCCTGCGCGATCTCGCAGCCGGCGCTGTCGATGCAGATCCGGGAAATGGAACAGGCGCTCGGCGGCGTGCTGCTCGAGCGTGGCGCGCGACAGGTGACGCTGACCAAATTCGGCGAGGAACTCTTGCATCGCGTGCGCGACATCCTGCGCTCGGTCGACGAGCTCGGCGACTTCGCGCGCGCCTCGCGCGACCGGCTCGCCGGGCGCTTGCGCGTCGGCATGATTCCGACGATCGCGCCGTATCTTCTGCCCAGGGTGATCGAAAATCTCGCGCGGCTGCATCCCGAGCTCGACATCCATGTCCGCGAGACGCTGACGCCGAAGCTGATCAAGGAGGTCTCCGAGGGCCGGCTCGATACCGCGATCGTGGCGCTCCCGGTGTCGGAGCCGTCGCTGACCGAGGTCGCGCTGTTCTCTGAAAACTTCCTGCTGGTCCGGCCGGGTGCCGAGGCCGGAACGCCGGTGCCGAGCAGCGAACGGTTGCGCGACATGCGGCTCTTGCTGCTCGAGGAAGGCCACTGTTTCCGCGACCAGGCGCTGTCGTTCTGCAACATGCAGTCCTCGCCGCCGCGCGAGGTGCTGGATGCGAGCTCGCTGTCGACTCTGGTTCAGATGGTCGGCGCCGGCATCGGCGTCACCCTGATTCCGGAAATGGCGGTTGCGGTGGAAACGCGCTCGGCGCCGGTCGTGGTCTCGCGCTTCAGGAATCCGCAGCCCTCGCGCACCATCGGCATGGTCTGGCGCAAGACCAGCCCGCTCGCCGCACAGCTCCAGCAGATTGCCGAAGTGGTCTCGCTCGCCGCCGACGCGCTGCACGCACCGAAGGCGGATGGCGGCGTGAAGGAGGCGACCAAGCGCGCGATGCGGCGAAAGTAGCGCTGCTCGTTCCGTCGTCCCGCGCAGGCCGGGACGACGCCGCGGATAGTTCTCGCTCGATGTCTCACGCCGTCAATCCATTGCTCTGCATATGCGGGACCATGGATTGTCGCGGCGCCGCACGCCTCGCAATGACAAGGATAGTTCCGAGTTCGCGTCTCAAGCTGTACACTGTCATCACCCGCGAAAGTCCGGCATGACCTCGCGACAGTGCCAAGTTCTCCGCTGTCGTCCCTGCGAAAGCAGGGACCCATAACCATGGGATTGCGTTGCTGAAGCGCACTGTGGCTCCAACCTCGCAAGACAATGCGCAGTCGTGGTTATGGGTCCCGGCTCAAGGCCGGGACGACAGCGAGTATGTGGCGCAGCGTTTGAGTCACATTCGCATTCTCGCGACATGTTTTGTCCGAGCTTTGCTGTTCGTTTCGCCCTCATCAGGTAGAGGGCGCAGGGAAAGCCGGGTGCCGATCGCACATAGACCCGGTGCAGTAAAAATAGCACCGGGGTAGGACCACAGGTGAAACCGGAGCAAGCCCGGCTTTCCCTGCGCGATGGGTCACGGCTTATACGTGCTCGCCCCGGCGAGACTGGGCTTGGTTGGCAGCCTGGGCCGAATGTCGCGGCGCGACCTATGCGCCGGTCACGCGCCAGATCACGTTGCCGACGTCGTCGGCCACCAGCAGCGAGTCGTCCGGGCCGAGCGCGACGCCGACCGGGCGGCCGTAGGATACCTTCTCATCGGGCGCGAGAAAGCCCGACAGGATGTCACGCGCAGGACCCGAGGGCCGGCCGTTCTCGAACGGCACGAACACGACCTTGTAGCCGGACAGCGTCGAACGATTCCACGAGCCGTGCTGGCCGATCACCATGCCGTCGGGAAAGCCCGGCAACGTATTTGAAGGCATCCAGCACAGGCCGAGCGAGGCAGTGTGGCCGCCGAGCGCGTAGTCCGGCTGGATCGCCTCGGCGACCATCGCCGGATCCTGCGGCACGCGGTCGTCGACGGTCTGCCCCCAGTAGCAATAGGGCCAGCCGTAGAAGCCACCGTCGCGCACCGAGGTCAGGTAATCCGGCGGCGTCTCGTCGCCGATGCCGTCGCGCTCGTTGACCACGGTCCAGAGCACGTTGGTGGTCGGCTCCCAGGCGAGCCCCACCGGGTTGCGCAAGCCGCTTGCGAAGATACGGCTGGTGCCGGCGGCGAGATCGAGCTCGTAGATCGCGGCGCGGCCTTCCTCGACCTCGAAGCCGCTCTCGGCGATGTTGCTCAGCGAGCCGACGCCGGCGTAGAGCCTCTTGCCGTCGGCGCTCGGCAACAGGCTGCGGGTCCAGTGCCCGGCGGGCTTGAAGGTGACGAGCTTGCGTCCCTGCGCCGTGATGCGATCCGCACCTGCGGTGTAGGGAAAGGCCACCACGCCATCGGTGTTGCCGACGTAGAAGGTGTCGCCGACGAGCGCCATGCCGAACGGCTGGCTCAAGCCCTCCATGAAGGCGCCGCGCACTTCGGCGACACCGTCGCCATCACGGTCGCGCAGCAGCGTGATGCGGTTGGCGCTGACGCCGAGCGCCGCGGCGCGTCGCATCGTCGCCTGCATCGCATAGTGAAACACGGTGCGCGGCGTGCCCGCGATCTGCGTTGCCTCGGCGATCAGCACATCGCCATTGGGCAGCAGGTTGATCCAGCGCGGGTGATCGAGCCCGGCTGCGAATGCGTTCACCTTGAGCCCGGGCGCCGCGGTCGGCTTTTGTCCACGGTCCCAGCCGCGCGCGGTCGGCATCTTGAGCGTCGGAATCGCACCTTGCGATTTCGCCGTCGGAATCTCCGGCGCGCTGCCCCAGGCGGGCTTGGGCGTCTCGCCCTGCATTCGCCGCCACGCCAGCGCGACTGCGCCGATGCCCGCCACCACGCGCGCAAACATTCCGGACATGCTCATCAAACTCCCCCATTTCCGATCGCGCGCAACCGCAGTCGCGGCGCGCCCTGGCCGGCCCGCCGGCACCTGCGAGCATTGGCATAATGCCGGCGCCGATGACAGTAATTATACGATCTTCGCAGGCTTCATCGAATCGGCGAGCCTGCAGGTGGGCGTTCTTCGTGAGCGCTTCCTCCCTGAGACCTTGCCCGCCGCACTGGCGGGCTTCTTTTCCTGATCCCAGCCATGCAGCTCATGTGCGGCTGCTCGTCACGTGGTGCAGATCGTACGCCCCGGAACGATATTCGCAGCCCTCGCTCACATCGGAGTTGATCGGAAAAGCGGGAACGCTCGCCCATTGAGGTCGTTGGTCGCGACACCAGCAAGGAGCTCGCAATGCAAACGAAGATCAAAGTTGTGTCACTGGCCGCAGCCACGCTGTTCGCAACGACGGCAGGTGCATTTGCGCAAGGCTACTATCCCTACGGGAACTCCGGACCCTATTATAGGGGTGGCCCGCGTTACGAGGCCGTGCAGCCAAACGTGATGTACTATCCGGCGCAACCGGGCTGGTATGGTTCCCTCAATGGCGCCAACCACCCGACGCCCAGCTCGACGCAAGGCGACGTCGGTCCGGAGGGCAACAACAACGGTACGCTGACCGGCCCCTACTATTACGGCCAGTGGTAATTCACCCAGACCAGAACCAAGGCCCGTCGCTCGTCCAGCGGTGGGCCTTGTTCATGTTCCGGCACAAGCGACGTCGATGCAGTGATGCCGCTCACTTCACCATCGCGCCATAGACGATGTCCTGGACGTTCTCGCGATAATATTTGCGCAGCTCGCCCGGGGCTGCCGTTCCCACCACCACGACGAGGCGCTCCTGCGGATCGCAGAAGAATTGCGTGCCATAGGCGCCATTCCAGGTGAACTCGCCAGGGTTGCCGGGCACCGACGACAGGCCCTCGCTGGTCCGCACCGCCACCCCGAGACCGAAACCGAAGCCGCCGCGATGCGGCTCGACGTTGGCGACGTTGTTCTTGATCTCGGGCCCGAGATGGTTCGACGTCATGTGATGCACCGTCTTGGGGCTCAGGATACGCTTGCCGTCGAGCTCGCCGCCGTTGAGCAGCATCTGTCCGAAACGGAGATAGTCGCCGACGGTGGCGAACGAGCAGGCGCCGCCGCAATCGAACCTGGTTTGCGCATCGAGCAGCTTGATCGCCTGCGGCTTGCCGGTGAGTGGATCGTTGGCGAATGGATGGGCAAGACGCTCGCGCTGCGCCTCCGACGGATGGAAGGTCGCATCCTTCATGCCGAGCGGCCCCCAGACATTGGCTGCGAGGTAATCACCGAGCCGCTGGCCGGAGACCTGTTCGACGACCGCGCCGAGCACGTCGATCGAGAAGCCGTATTCGAACGCGGTCGACGGCTGGTGCGCCAGCGGCAGCTTGGCGATGCGCTCAATGAAGGCCTGGGTGTCGCCCTCGAGCGCCGGCGCGATGCCGTCGGGATAGAGCCGCACCAGCGGGCTCGAACTGTCGGGTCGCCCGCCATACATCAGGCCGGAGGTGTGACGATAAAGGTCGTGAATGTGGATCGGGGAGGCCTGCGGCTCCATCTTCAGCGAGCCGTCCGGCTGCGGCACGCCCACCTTCATCTCGCCGAACGCCGGATAATATTCGGTGAGCTTCGCTTGCAGCGGCAGGCGGCCCTGCTCCATCAGCGTGAGACCCGCGACCGCTGTCATCGGCTTGGTCATCGACGCCAGCGCGAACACCGCGTCAATCGGCATCGGCGTGTCCTTCGCCGGGTCGAGCTGGCCATAAGCCTTGTAATGCACGAGCCTGCCGTCGCGCGCGATCGCCACCACGGCGCCCGGCACGCGCTTGGCCGCGATCTCGCGCGCAAAGAAATCGTCGAGCCGCGCGAGGCCTTGTTTCGAAAAGCCGACCTGACTGGGCTCTGCCTCGGGCAACGGGGCCGCGTGACTCATGCCGGCGACAAAGACAGCCGCGGCAGCCATGATGAATCGTCTCATCGTTCCTCCCAGGATCGCGGGCGATTGTTGTTCGATGCGCTGCCCGCCGGCCGCAGGCTTAGATCACGCTGCCAGCAGCGGCAAGGCTTGGCCTTGCGTGGGCAGCGTCACACGCGCGCATGCCTTCCGCGAAGAACGGCTCGACCTCATGCGCGAACGTCGTGAGCGCGGCGGGCCGCGTAACAAAACTGTGCTCGTGACGAAACTGTTTTGCGCCGGCGACGAAATCGAGCCGCAACACGAGGGGTCTATGATAGCGCCTGGAAGGGAATTGCGTCTGTACCACTGACTTTTCAACGGAGAGTAAGATGGAAATCGATAGCGACCGCCTGAACTCTTTCATGGGAAAAATGATCGGCGACGTCGGCGCGGCAATGAATGCTTCGCTGATACTGCTCGGCGACAAGCTCGGTTTATACCGCGCGCTCGCCAAGGGCGGCTCGATGAACTCCGCCGAGCTTGCAAAGGCGACCGGAACGAGCGAACGATATGTGCGCGAATGGCTGTCCGCCCAGGCGGCCTCCGGCTATGTCCAATACGATCCCGTCAATGGGACGTTCTCGATGCTGCCGGAGCAGGCGATGGCACTGGCGGACGAGGATAGTCCAGTGTTCCTCGGCGCCGCGGGTAACATCATCGCGGCGGCCTTTCTGGACGAGCCGAAAATCTCCGACGCGTTCAAATCCGGCAAGGGCGTCGGCTGGAACAGGCGGAGCGAATGCCTGTTCTGCGGGACGGCGCGCTTCTTCCGCACCGGCTACAAGCATCACCTGGTGCAAGAATGGCTTCCTGCGCTCGAAGGCGTCACCGAGAAGCTCGAGCGCGGCGCCGTTGTCGCCGACGTCGGCTGCGGCCATGGCGTGTCGACGCAATTGATGGCGAAGGCCTTTCCGAACTCGACATTCTATGGCTTCGACTATCATGACGGCTCGATCGCGACCGCGCGCGAGACCGCACGCGCCGAAGGATTGGCCGACCGCGTGCACTTCGAGGTCCATTCGGCCAAAACGTTCCCGAAGCGCGGCTATGACCTGGTCTGCTTCTTCGATTGCCTGCACGACATGGGCGATCCAGTGGGCGCGATCCAGCACACGCGCGACAGCATGGCCGACGACGGCACCTGCATGCTGATCGAGCCGTTCGCTAACGATCGGTTGCAGGACAATCTCAATCCGGTCGGCCGGCTCTACTACGCCGCATCGACGATGGTGTGCACGCCGGCCTCGCTGGATCAGGAGGTCGGCCTCGCGCTCGGCGCCCAGGCCGGCGAAGCGCGGCTGCGTGATGTCGCCCGTCAGGGCGGCCTGACGCGCTTCCGCCGCGCCACCGAGACTCCGTTCAACCTGATCCTGGAAGCGCGGCCGTAACCCCGGGCTTGAGCTTGCTGAATGGAAGTCCCCGAGGCGGCAACCGCCGAGGGGATTTTCGCGTTCGGTCTCACGTATCGGAGCGGCTCGTTGGCGGATAGACCACCGTGCCGTCGTCGCGGACGACCGCGCTTTCGGTGAGGCGGGCCGGCTCCAGCCGGCCCTGCCCCATGATGTGGATGACGGTCTCGCCAGCCGCGATGAGATAATCGGAGACGATGCGACGGTGGCAGCGCCACCACACCGCCTCCGAACACATCATCACGCAGCGTTGCCGGTGCCCCTCCTCGCGCAGATGTTGCAGACCTGAGTGAAACGGCGCCGACAGCGCATAGTCAGCGTAGTTGTGAAAGCTCTCATTGCTCCAGAAGCCGTTCACGGACGGCGGCAGGCTTCGCGCCTTGCCGCGGAGCCCACCGAGAGCAGGGACATGCTCATAGGAGATGCCGGCGGCCGCCAGCGGTTCGGGAAGCGCATCCTTGTTGAACTGCGGATTGGTTCGCGACCGCGGCACCGTCCTGATGTCGATAACGCGCTCGATCCCCGGCCCAGTCAGGAGCGCGATGAAATCCTCGAGGCTTCGGGTGGAGTGGCCGATCGTGTAGAACGGACGCGTCACGCTCCGCCTGCACTACGCCGGATGAAGGGCACTGCCCTTGTGGGCCGCGACATGATCGGTCTTGTCGCTCTTGATCTCATATTGCGGATCGTCCTTCGAGGCACGATGCGTGTGGCCCTTGTAGTCGAAGTCGCTGGTATGCACCGCAATGATGGTGCCCGAGACTCGGCCGGCCTCGGAATTCCAGCTCACATGATCGCCGACCTTGAACTTCCTGGCCATGTCGAGACGTCCTTCGGATAGCTGGCTGTCATACTGCACGAACGGCAACACGGAAACGTCCGCCGTTGCAAACAACCCGGGGGCCTGCGGAGTTCCCGCGGGGATCATGCTATGCTCCGCGACAGCCAACTCGAGCAGGAGCCGGATTGATCGTGAAGCAGGCGAATTGGACTGACGGTCCCACGGACGGGGTCGCCGCGGCGGTGCATGATTTCTACGAGCGTCACCCCTACCCCGGCGCCGTTGACCAGCTCGGCGAAGATCAGGCCGAAACGCCTGAGCGGCAGGCCCGCAAGAGCGAGCACCATCTGTTCTGGCCGAAGCAGCCATTTCGCGAAGACCGGTCGATCCTGATTGCAGGATGCGGCACCATTCAAGCGGCGAGACATGCGCGCCGGTGGCCGCGCGCGCGGGTCGTCGGGATCGATGTCAGCGAAGCGAGCCTTGATAAGACGAGGCTTCTGCGCGAGAGGCACGGACTTGACAACCTCGAGCTCAAGCGACTGCCCGTCGAACAGGCTGAGCAACTTGCGGAGCAGTTCGACCAGATCATCTGCACGGGCGTCTTGCACCACCTGCCCGATCCGGATGCGGGCCTCCGCGCCTTGCGGAGCGTGCTGGCTCCGCGTGGAGCCATGCATCTGATGGTGTACGCCCCGTACGGACGGGCCGGGATCTATCTGATCCAGCAATATGGCCGTTTGCTCGGTCTCGGCTCCACGCCGTCCGAGATCCGCGATCTCATGACCGCGTTGAAGAACCTCCCGAAAGGTCACCCATTGTGGCCGCTGCTGCAGAAGTCTCCCGATTTCCAGTATGATTCAGGCATCGCCGACGCCCTGCTGCATCCACAGGACCGCCCGTATTCTGTTCCGCAATTTCTCGCCTTTGCAGCCCGAAATGGATTGCGCTTCGGACGCTGGATGCGGCAGGCGCCTTACCTGCCCTATTGCGGCGCGCCGCGGGGTACACCGCACCAGCCACGCCTGGCCGATCTTGCCCCGTCCGCGCAATACGCCGCGATGGAGCTGTTTCGCGGGACGATGTTACGACACAGCGCAATCCTCTATCGTGACGACGAGGCCGATCATGATGAAGCGGTCACGTTCGAGGGCGAGGCATGGTTGGGCTATGTGCCGATCCGCATGCCGGGAACGTTGTGCGTTGAGGAGCGATTACCGCCCGGCAAAGCGGGAGTCCTCATCAACTCGCACCACACCGATACCGATATCTATTTGCCGATCACGGCACCCGAGAAGCGCGTCGTGGAGGCAATCGACGGCGAGCTTTCGATCGCGGCCCTGGTGAAGGGCAAGATCGGAACAGAACCGAGCCGGGTGTTGTTTCAGCGCCTTTGGCATCACGATCAGGTGGTGTTCGATACGTCGCACCAGCCATAGACACTCGTCGGAAGGCGCCGATCAGTCCGACCGCAGCGGCCACGCTGTGCCGCGACGGCGCAGCTATTTCGTTGTCGAACGTCGAGTGGCGGCCACGGTGGCGGGTGCCATCGGCGAAATTGAGAACGTCAGCCACGTGTTCCAGCCGGCCGGGCGGTTCTCCGCCGCAAACTCTCCGTACCCCTTCAGGTTCAGGAAGCCCTGCATGTCGCCTACCGGGAACAGAAAGCCGATCTGTGGGCCGACGCTGAATACCCGGGACCGGAAGCCTCCCAGGGCAGGATGCTGACCAAAATCATCGGTGATCTGCTGGTAGCCATAGCCCACCAGGCCAACGAAGAGCTGCTTGGATAGAAACTGGGAAGCAGCCCAATCCACGTGGAAGTCGATGCCGTTCTGGTACTGCGTATCCGGATTCTTGAAATTGTAGGTGAAGCCCGCGACAGCAGAAAACTCATGTCCCGCCTGCGGATTGAAATAGGTATAGCCGCCGCCGGCATCGATGGCAGCATGCCCAATGCCGAGATTGGCGAGGCGGGTCGGACTATAGGCCCCAACCGGAATATCTCCCGTCACATAGGTCATGAAGTTGTGGACGCCCGCGTTCCACTTGAGAGTCGCCTGCGGATAGAGATCGCCGACCGACGTAATTGAATCGGCGATGCTGCCCGTGCGCGTTAGCGCCAGCGGGCCGACTGCCGCCGTCAGTATTCCGTCAAGGTTAGCGCTCGACCGCCCGAACAGTCCGGTTACGCCAATGGCAAGCTGTCCGCCCAGCACCGGCGTTGCGAAAGTGTAGGTCGGGTTGAGCAGCACGAGATCCGCCTGTGCGTTCAAATGCAGGTTCAGATCGACGTTCACCGTCGCAGGGATTCTGCCGACCTGAATCTCCCTTGCGGCCGCTGCATTGCCGAAGGCACTTACACTGGTGTGATAGTAAACTTCCGCCATCGACCAGCCTGGCACCTGAGGGGTCGCTGCAAGACTGCCGAAGCGGCCGGGAAGCCAATATGAAACGCCACCCTCGTCGGCGCGGACGGCTCCAGACGGGATTGACGTTATCATCATCGCCATCGCGATGACTGAGCTTCTGAATGGGAAACGGATTCCTGGCATTGCTTTGCTTCGCCTGCCGGGCAGCCCCTTTCTCGAAAGACCAACTATGCCCATCTCACACCCCGCCCTTCCAAGCGTATCGCGTAACGATCTGGTCTGCCGCACAGGTCTACCCCTCGGCGGCGCACGCTCACTTGAGCCGATGCCGACCCCTGAAGGCCGGCATCGGTTCAACCTCTCAAGCTCCGACCTTCTTGGCGGCAGGAACCGTCCATGTGCCGTTGATGATCGACGGGTCCGTTTCCTGCGGCCAGTACATGCGCAGCATCAGTATGAAATCGCCCTCCGGCGCGGGAAGCCAGTTCGACTCCTTGTCCTTGCCCGGAGAATCCTTCTGAATGTAGAGATCGGTCGAGCCGTCCGGGTTTTCCTTCAGGTCTACACGAGCGCTGATCGAGTAGCGGTTGATCGGGTTCTTCACGAAGAAGTAGCCGCTATCGTACATCGTGAGCGACCAAAAACCCTCCGCGGGAGGCAGTTGGCCTTTGGGAAACCGCATGACGTACTTGTTCGCGCCATTGTACTTCTGGCCCTCCGCGTCCTTCTGCGAGACCGGGTACACCGCATCCTGCGGACGATTGGCGCCGAGTCCGATCGCGGTCACCAGCGCCCGCATCAGATAGTCGGTGCCATAGATGCCGGTCTTGGTTGTGAAGGCAAAGCCGTTCTCATCCTTGATGGCTTTGTTGATCTTGAACTGAAGCATGATCCTGTCGAACGACACCTCCGGTACGCGCTTCAGGAAGTCCGCCTTGAGCTTGCTCTCATCAAAATCCTGTCCGGGCACAATGCCGATGCGGGCAAACTTGGCAAGCTGCGGAGCGTCTGCGGCGTATGGCGGATTGGTCTTCATCAACTCGCACAGCAGCTTGAAATATGAAACGGCGTCCATGCGATTGACCTGTTCGCGGACGGCCGTCTTCATGTCGATCGAGGGATCCACTTTTCCGGCGGGTGGCGTATACAGCTTGCCGTAAGCGCTGAGCGGGACGAGGCTGCACTCGTCCTGCAACTTGTGGACCGCCGCATAGTCTTCCGGCGTGCCGGTGCAATAGATGCGGCCGAGCAGCCATACGATGTTGGTGGCTGACTTGTATTCCTTCACGCCGGCCGGCAGCGTGCCTTTCCACCCGGGTCCAGTAATCGCGTAAGTCTGCGCCCCGGTGCCGGTGGTACGTTTCCCTGGGACCTGAAACACCGTGGTCCAGCCGTCGAGCATCGGCATCAAGAAATAGCGTCCCTTCATGTCCGGGATGCTGAGCACCCACGGCTCTTTCCCGACATCGAAAAAGGACGTCGTGTACAGAGTGTCCGCGTTCGGCGCGGTGACATCCCTGAACGAAGCGTCCGGATACTGGCGCAGCTTGATGATATGGCCCATCGGCCCTCGCGTTCCAACCGGCTCAGCCACGTTGGTGATGACCCGGCGCGTCATCTCCATCGTCACCAGTGGATAGCCGAAGATGTAAGCATCGCTCGCGAGCCAGAAGTCCTCCAAGCCCTGACCGATGCCGACGAAAGAGCCGTCCTGGGCGACAGCCGATCGTCCCATCGCCGCTCCGGTGAGCAGACTCATTCCACCAAGCGCAAGATCGCGACGCGTGATCTTCATTTTTTCTCTCCTTTACATATTTGATGGTCTTGAAAATCGAGGCAGAGAGGGCTGCGCCGACGTTCGGCGCCACCCGTCGAGCGTTCTGTCCGCAGCTATGGCTGCATCTTGATTCCAAGTTGGGCTCTCATGTCATTGAACGCGCTCGATCCGTATTGCTCAGTAGCAAGGAGGATAGGGATAGTATCCGCATCGGGGCGCGTAGTAGTACGGATAGGCTGCCGCAGCTCCAAGAGCAGCCGCTCCTGCAATGGCCGCGCCGCGGTAGTAAGCACCGCGCCAAGCGGTTCGGCGGGCGACACCGGCGAAGGACAACGGCGTGAATGGCCGGCCAATGATGTCGATAAAGATCGACGCCGGTCCATCAGCGCCGGCAAGATCTCCCTCGAGCACATCGACATCGAAAGTGAGTTTGTCGCCTTCAAGCTTGGGCGACTTGAGCACGACGACGGCGTCGGCCACCGATGATCCGTCCTTCCTGAATCCGGAAACCGTCGCGTTTGGAGGATCCTTGGCGAAGTTGTCGCTGCCGTTGCCCCAGTCCTCGATGATTCGAGACGTGAGATCGTGACCAGCGGCCCGAACAGGTCGATCGGCAAACACGATGGCATTCGGCGAAAGCCCCGTCAGCACAAGCTTGCCGTCCTTCAGGCTGGCACTGCGCGAATTGAGGACGAAGAGGGAAGGCACGACTTCAGGCTTTGCCTGGCCTATCGACTTCTCGAGCGGAACGTGCGGCTTCTGCTCGGATGCCGTTTGAGCGGAAAGGTCTTGGGGGCAGATGAGCCAGCCGCCGGCGCAAAATACAAACAGAGCAGCACGAAGTTTCATGTTATTCTCTCCGCTGAAAAGTGGATTGTTGTTCTCGGCGGGCTCCTATAGCCTTCCAGGCGCGCCTCGCGCGCCTGCTGCGTCATGTCTCAAAATGACTCCTCGGGAGCTGAGTAACTTCAACAAGCAGCTTCGCTAAGCATTTCGCGCCAATTCAGATCGCGCGTCTTGCCATTTCGCGCCAATGGTCGGCGATTGCTTCAGTCATCAATCACACGCGTGCCTCTGCGATGGCGTGCCCGCTCCTGCTTACGGGCGAGTTGCTGCTGTCTGTAAACAATGGGTTGAACTTTCATCAAACGCACGAAAGTGCGGCTGAAGCTGCTTGCATTGGTATAGCCGAGGAATTTTGCGATATCGGACAGGCGCTTGCTTGAATCCACGAGCATGCGGCAAGCGATGGCCAAGCGAACCTCCGCAAGCATCGCGCTGTGGCTTGTGCCCATGCGGCCGAGATGACGCTGCAACGTCCGGGTGCTGACTTTGCAGGCGCGAGCCGCGCTACCGAGGGTTGCGTCACCATGTCGCAGCGAGGCGACAATGGCCGCGCGGACCGCCCGAGATGAAGGCAACAGGACAGCTCTCATCGGTTTGTGTGAGGCGTGAAGCCCATGTTCCCTCGAAAGAAAACCGATGCTGCGAGGCTACACACATCTGCAAGACCAATCTGGCCATCAGCCGCCAGGCTTTTTGTCAGATGGAAATATTCGAGCACCTTGCACGCAACGCCGGGCATGACGCGACAATCGAGAACGCAAGAAGCTCGGCAGCCTGCTAGGCTGCCTCCGCGTCAGAATTCTTGGGTAGGTGATAATGCCCCTCAGTCCTTTGACCCGTTGTCAATTTCTTATGCCATTTGCTGAAATTCATTCAGAGGTCGGCGGACCTACGGCGGCGCTTCTCGCCAAATTTCGGCTGCCGACGTCGTTGGAGGAGAAAGCGGATCACTACGTGCCGCTGCTGCCGGCCGTTCGTTTTGCGATGGCCGCTCAGGAAAAGCAGGGGTTGTCGGAGATCGCCTTTCGCGCAGCCCAGAGGCTCTCATTCGATCATCTGAGCGATGCGATGCGGGTTCGCATCCGGCATTCACCGACCCTGCTGGCTGCTCTTCAGCAGATGTGCAAGTGGGCGCCGGTCGAAGATACAAATCTGCGTCTATGGCTGGAGCCATGTGACGAACGCGTGAAAATCTGCAGCAGGCTCATCGGGACGGAGGGCATCTCGCATCTTGAGATATCCCAATGGCTTCAGAACATATTCGTCGTGCACATTGTCCGTCAGTTCGCGGGCGCAAACTGGACTCCGAAACTGATCGCGTTTGAAGCCGACTATGCACCGAGCAAGGAAGTAGAATCGCATTGGCCGGACACCCGTTTCATGTCAGGCCAGAAGGCCTCCTGGATCGAAGTACCGCTGCAATTCTTGAGCTATCCCAATCGCGCAGATGTTGTCCGCTCCAGTGTACCCGAGACGGAGCGACAGCCTTTCAGCAACGACGTCGTCGGCATTCTCAAGTTGACCTTGCCGTCATATCTTGACGAAGGAGGCCCGGCGATCGTGCAGGCCGCTGAGATGGTTGGACTGAGCGTGAGGAGCCTGCAGAGGAAGCTGGCGCTGGCCGGGCTGACATATTCGGGCCTGCTCGAGCAGGTCCGCTTCAGCAATGCGATGCGGCTTCTCAGCGACACCGAGAACAAGATCATCGATGTCGCATTCTCATCGGGTTATGCGGACCCCGCCCACTTCGCTCGCGCTTTCCGACGGATTTCGGGATTCAGCCCGCGCGAGTTTCGCGAAAGGTCGAGGCACGGACAGGCCGACGTCGACCCTTCGCAGCCCAGCTAGATGATGATTGTCTAAAGCGTTGCGCCGTCCGGCCAAGCCTCGCGGACGGCATCTCGGGAATCGTCAAAGGACGAGGTCATCCCGGAGGCCCCGGGAGGTCACTCCGGCAGCCCCGCCTCGCGCAGCCCGGTTACGAATCTCGCGAGATGCTCGGGTCGCCGGATAGGAATCCAACCTTGCAGGCTGGAAATACGAAACGTGGGATCCAGCTTCCGCAAATGTTGGAGTGCGCTGCCCGCCTGGTCGGTTCGACCGGCGAGCGCATGACTTGCGGCGCTGATGGCGACCACGAACAAGAAGCTCGGCAATTGCCGGAAAGATTGTTCGGCCCATGACGAGGCCATATCATAGCGCCCCGCAAACAGATGCGACATGGCCATACCTGCCTGCATCCGGAACATCTCCGGATCCAGCGGACTGAAACGCATCGCGCGGGTGAAGAATTCGATCGCGGTATCGGGATCACCGCGCTCGGTTCTGAGAAAGCCGCCCAGGAACCAGGCGGCCGCCAGGTTCGGGTTGAGCACCAGTGCCTTATCGAGCAGCGCGATGCCACCGTCCAGGTCGCCGGCAAGATGAGCAAGCGCGTGCCCAGCCCTCGTGAGCGCGACGGCGTCGTCCTTGCCCAATTCCACCGCAAGGCGCGCCAATCGAACCCCTTCCGCGATTTCCTGGGGCCGGTTGGCCATCCAGCCATTTAGCTTGCGCCAGAAATGACACCACGCTGCCATGGCATGGGCAGAGGCAAACCTCGGATCGAGCTGTATCGCCTTGTAAAATAGCGGTAGCGCCTCATCGATCGCCTGCCGCGTTCCGCTATGCAAATGAGGCATGGCCCGCAAATAGTTGTCGTAGGCACTGAGGCTGCCGGTCGGTTTCCGCCTGGCGCGCTCGATCTCCGCTCGCTCGAGCTGGGAGGCGACCGCTCCGACGATGCTGGTGGCGATCTGGTCCTGAAGCTCGAAGACGTCGTCGAGTGTGCCTTCGAATCTCTCGGCCCAAACGTGGGTGCCGGTTGCCGTATCAACGAGCTGGCCCGTGATACGAATCCGACCTTCGGACTGGCGTACGCTGCCTTCGACGACATAACGCACGCCAAGCTCGCGTCCCACCTGCTTCTCGTCCACCGTCCTGCCCTTGTAGGTGAAGCTTGAGTTACGCGCGATCACGAACAGCCAGCGAATGCGCGACAAGGCCGTAATGATGTCCTCGACGACCCCATCGGCGAAATAATCCTGCTCAACATCGCCACTGAGATTGCGGAACGGCAAGACCGCGATCGACGGAGAGTCCGGCAGGGTCAGAACGGGGCCGAGCATTTCACCGCCGCTGGTCGAATCCGTGATCGAGATGTTCGCGGACGGCTTCACCTCCTGGGTCTTGCCGACAAACCGAACGCCTTTGCGAGAGACCGTGCGGATCAAGCGCTGCTCTTTACCGGTGTCATTGATCGCCTTGCGGACCGCGTTGATGTGGCTTGTCAACGTCGACTCGGAGACGATCCGACCGTTCCACACGGCCTGCAGGAGATCGTCTCTGGTCACCACCTGCTCGCGGTTGCGGATCAAATAGAGCAGCAGGTCGAACACTTTCGGGCCGATCTGGATGAGCTCTGAGTCCCGCTTGAGCTCGCGCAGATCGGCGTCCAGGCAATAATCCTCGAATAGAAACTGCACCTTCGCGCTCCACTTGGACAACGGTCCAAGGAAAATTCAACGGCAATTCAAGCTGACTGCAAGGTCTTCCCGCCGGCACGGGCGCATTCTCCCGCTGCTTTTAGCAGCAAGGCCATTGGTGGCTTGGAAAAAGAGTTGAGGGTCATGAAGATTGTCGTCATTGGCGGTACTGGCCTCATCGGGACGAAGCTTGCGGACAGGCTGCTTCGGAAGGGCCATGACGTGATTCGAGCAGCCCCCAGCACCGGCGTCAACACCATTACGGGCGAGGGTCTCGAGAAGGCGCTATCGGGTGCGGAAATTGTCATCGATGTCGCCAACTCGCCCTCCTTCGAGGAGAGGCAGGTTCTCAAGTTCTTCGAAGCCTCGGGGCACAACCTGCTCGCTGCGGAGGTCGCGGCCAAAGCGCGGCACCATGTCGCGCTGTCCGTTGTTGGCACCGATCGCCTTCCGGAATGCGGCTACTTCCGCGCCAAGCTGGCGCAGGAAAACCTGATCAGGGCGTCAGGGATCCCCTACACGATCCTGCGCGCCACGCAGTTCTTCGAGTTCATTGGCGGAATCGTCGATACTTCCGCGGATGGGCAGATCGTCAGGCTCTCACCCGCTCTGATTCAGCCCGTGTCATCGGAAGACGTCGCCGCCGCACTGGCCGACGTTACGCTCGGCGCTCCCGTCAACGGCATCGTTGAACTGGCCGGCCCGGAGCGATTCAGCCTCGATGACTTTGCCCGAAAATATCTGGTCGCGACGAAGGACCCACGCAAGGTCGTCGCCGATATCCACGCCCGCTATTTCGGTGCAGAGCTCGATGATCGGTCACTCACGCCTGGCGGCAACGCTCGGCTCGGCTCAGTGCGCTTCGAGGACTGGTTGGCTGGGCTCCGCAAGTAACAAGCCCGCCTGCCGCTAATTCCTCATCGCATACACGGTCTTCCCGCTGCGAGCACGAACTCATGAGCAAGTCTATCTTGCGTGATCCTCCGCAGGAGGATCCGCCGGCCGCGTCTGACGAACGCCAAGGGACTCCGCCCGACCCCGATCGGCGTCCCGCAGGTATGGAAATGGCGCGCGTACTCAAGACCGCACCACTTCGCATGGCCTCCGATCCGTCCAGCGGCACGATCGCCCATTGGAAACATGGAGCTCTGCACGATGTCGTCGAGCCCATGGCTGATCATGTCATCATGACGTACACCGGCTCCATGCAGCGACTGGAGCGGCGCTCAGGGAGATCGGTTGCGATCGGAACGGCGCGTTCCGGTGTGGTGACGATCATCCCGGCCGGCTCAAGCGCCCGATGGGATATTCCCGGGCTTGTCAACGTCGTTCAGCTCTATCTTCCCCACACAACGCTCCAGCGGGTTGCGAGCGAAGCCGATATGGCCGGTCCCGGCACTCTCCTGGAGCGAACAGGGCACGCCGACACCATCACATCCCGACTGCTCTTGAGTGCGGCGGATGTCCTGGAGGGCAACGAGGCGTTGGATGCGCTGTTCAGGCAGCAAGTGACAGATCTCCTGGCCACGCGTCTTTTGGCTGCGCACGCCGGATCGCCAACCACGTTCCAGCCGGTCATGGGCGGGCTGTCGCCGAAGGTACTGGTCCGCGCCATTGAACGCTTGCGTTCGGATGTCGATACGGACGTCTCGCTCGCAGCGCTTGCTTCGGAGGCCGGTCTGTCGCGCTTTCATTTCTGCCGTGCGTTCAAGGAGAGCACTGGCCTGTCGCCCCATGCCTGGCTGCGCCAATATCGGCTGGAGCAGGCGATGAACATGCTGCGCGATAGCGACGCATCGATCGTCGCGATCGCGGCGGCGCTTGGCTATTCCTCGCAGACCGCTTTCGCCGCGGCGTTCAGGAAGCTGACCGGCGAGACGCCCAGCGAGTGGCGGCGGCGCGTACGTTAGCAGCAATCGCACTACAGGCACATCAATCGCTCTGGGGCAACGGGTCACTTGGCCTGTTACAACTCGTCGTGACCACGCCAACGACACGGAGAGAAACGAATGGCCTGGAATAACTCCGTCAGCCGGCTTGCCAACGCATCGCGGCGGAAGGTGCTCGCGACCACGCTCATGTATGCGACTTCGCTAACCGTTCGCTCCACCTCGGCCGCCGGCAAAGAAACGAGGATTTCGACCCACCCCGCTCAAAGGACCGACCCCATGACCTTTATCACCACCAAGGACGGCGCCCAGATTTTCTACAAAGACTGGGGGCCGAAGTTCGCCCAGCCGATCGTCTTTCATCACGGCTGGCCGCTCAGCTCCGACGACTGGGACACCCAGATGCTCTTCTTCGTCGAGAAAGGCTACCGCGTCATCGCCCACGATCGCCGCGGTCACGGTCGCTCGAGCCAGGTGAGTGACGGCCACGATATGGATCACTACGCAGCCGATGTCGCAGCGGTCGTTGAGCATCTTGATCTTCGCAATGCCATCCACGTCGGCCATTCCACTGGTGGCGGCGAGGCCACGCGCTATGTGGCGCGTCATGGCAGGGATCGCGTGGCCAAGCTGGTCCTGATCGGCGCCGTGACGCCGCTGATGCTGAAGACGGACGCCAATCCGGGCGGCTTGCCCACTGAAGTGTTCGACGGCTTGCGCGCCCAGCTCGCAGCTAACAGGTCACAGTTCTATATCGATTTCGCGAGCGGTCCGTTCTACGGCTACAACCGTCCGGGCGCCAAGGTATCGCAGGCGGTTATCTGGAATTGGTGGCGCCAAGCCATGATGGGGAGCGCGAAGGCGCACCACGACGGCATCAAAGCGTTCTCAGAGACCGACTTCAACGAAGATCTGAAGAGCATCGACGCACCTACGCTCGTTCTGCACGGCGACGATGATCAAATCGTGCCCGTCGCCGACTCCGCTGCTTTGTCAGCGAAGCTTCTGAAGCGCGGCACACTCAAGATCTACGAGAGGCTACCTCACGGCATGTGCGCAACTCATGCCGACCTCGTCAATGACGCGCTGCTCTCGTTCATGGCTGTCTAGCTCCTTTTTACCGGAAGAAACACAAACCAGTGAGGAAAACCACATGCGCTTAGTCATCATCGGCGCCGGCTTCGCCGGCATGTACGCGGCCCTTTCCGCTGCGCGCCTGCGCGACATCCAGGGCGTTTCGCCCGAGGAACTCGAGATCGCGCTGGTCGCGCCCGAGCCAACGCTCGTGGTGCGCCCGCGGCTCTACGAACCGAAGCCTGAGACACTGACGGCACCGCTCTCTGACGTCCTCAAGGCGATCGACGTTGTCTACGTGCAGGGCAGCGCCGAGACGGTCGACACCAAGTCGCGCATGGTGCAGATCGCGACCGCCAAGGGCACGCGAAAGACGCTGTCCTACGATCGTCTGGTCGTCGCCACCGGCAGCAGGCTGTTCCGTCCGAACGTTCCCGGTCTTGCCGAACACGGCTTCAGCGTCGATCAACTCGATGATGCCGTTGCGCTCGACCGTCATCTGCACAGTCTGGCCGAACGGCCGGCAAAGAACGGGCGCGATACGGTCGTCGTCGCCGGCGGCGGATTCACCGGCATCGAGGCGGCGACGGAAATGCCCACACGGCTTCGTGCGGTCCTGGGCAAGGATGCCAGGCCCCGCGTCATCATCGTCGATCGTAACAATGCAATCGCCCCCGATATGGGTGAAGGCCCCCGCCCCATCATCGAGGACGCGCTGCGCAAGCTCGGCGTGGAGACCTGGCTCGGCGCCGGCGTCGCCTCGCTCGACAAATCCGGCGTCACGCTTTCCAACGGAGAGCACATCGAAGCCGAGACCGTCATCTGGGCGGCGGGAATTCGCGCCGCGCCGTTGACACAGCAAATCCCCGCCGAGCGCGACAATTTCGGCCGGTTGCTGGTCGACCGCGATTTGCGCGTGCCGGGAGTTGCCGGCGTATTCGCCACCGGCGATGCCGCACGCGCGGCCTGCGACGACGTCGGCAACTATGCGCTGATGTCGTGCCAGCACGCCACGCGGATGGGCGCCTTCGCCGGCAACAATGCCGCCGCGGAGCTGCTGGGCGTGTCGACCAAGCCATATCACCAGAAGGCCTACGTCACCTGCCTCGATCTTGGAGAAGCCGGCGCACTCTTCACGCGCGGCTGGGACCGCAAGGTGGAAATGGTCGGCGACGCAGCCAAGAGGACCAAGCAAGAGATCAACACCGTGTGGATCTATCCGCCGTGCGCCGAGCGTGCCGCCGCGCTCGCCTCGGCCGATCCGGAGCGCGTAACGGCCCTCTAGGCAGCTCACGACGTCGGCAGCGCACTCATGCGCGAGCGCAAGGTGGCCTCGGTCGATAGCGGCTGCCCAGTCAACCAAAGAAGGAAATTGAACATGAGAAGAGAAAGAGTCGTCATCGTGACGGGTGGCAGCTCCGGCATCGGGCGGGCGGCGGCACTACGGTTCGCCAGACAAGGCGATAAGGTGCTCGTGACCGGCCGCCGTCCCGGTCCCGTCGAAGAAACGATTGCCGAACATGCGAACATTGCCGGCCTGGTTGCAGATGTCGCCTCCGCCGAAGATGCCAGGCGCACAATCGCCAAGGCGGTCGATAGCTGGGGCAAAGTCGATGCCTTGGTCAACAACGCGGGAGCAGGGGCAATCCTTCCGCTGGCCGATGCGACAGCCGATCGGATCGTGGAGATTTTCTCCGTGAATGTGATCGGCCCGACTCTGCTTGCCTCCGCTGCTCTTCCTCACCTGAAGGCAACCCGGGGCACGATCATCAATATCTCAAGCACCTTCGGTCATAAGCCGGCGGCTGGACTGTCCCACTACGCAGCCAGTAAGGCGGCTTTGGAGCACCTGACCCGCTGCTGGGCGCTGGAGCTTGCGCCACTTGGCGTACGGGTAAACGCCGTCGCCGCGGGGCCAACGGAATCAGGCGCTCTGACCGGCATGATGGGGCTGTCCCTGGAACAGGCTGCTGCCGTCAAGGAGCAGGAACGCGCGCGCATCCCTCTCGGGCGGCGCGGTATTCCGGACGACGTCGCAGAGTGGATCGTGCGGCTTGCCGGTCCAGCTTCGGAATGGATGACAGGCCAGGTCGTCGCTATCGATGGTGGCTTGGGACTGTCCTAGTTGCAGGACGGTACGGCCGCTTTGCAACGCCGACCATCGTTGCGCGAGCGAGCCTTTGTCCTGCGACAGCCTCAACAATCGGCGCTGGCGCATGCTTAGCAGCAATCGCCCGATAGGGACCGCAACCGCTCTGGGGCAGTCGCACGTCAACTTCGATAGATCATCACGGTGACACGCCGAGAGTGTCATCGATCTCTGAACACCTCACCACGCCGACCGCACTTCGCACGCGAGAAGCGCGATCCGTCCAGAAGAACGCCCAGATCAAACGCAGGAGTTTTCAAAGATGAACCAGATGACCCGCAACACTCAGCCGGAGACAAACATGGACCTCGATATTGCCGCGCACCCCGTTAGATCGAAGCCTGACGAATTGGTTCCGTCGCGCTACGCGCTGAAGGTCGGCGAGATTGATGTGCTGGTGGTCAGCGACGGAGTACTACCGCTGCCGACCAAAATGTTGGGACACAACACCGACCCGGCCATCCGGGCAGCCTGGCTGAAGGATATGTTCCTGCCGCAGGACGCTTTCGACTGGGCGCTGAACGCAGTCCTGGTGCGCAGCGGCGGTCGGACCATCCTCATCGACGCAGGATTGGGAGGCGACCCGGACTTGCACTTGCCGCGGGCCGGGCAGTTGATCAAGCGACTGGACGCCGCCGGGATCGATCTTGCGTCCGTAACCGACGTGGTGCTGACCCACATGCACATGGACCATATTGGCGGGCTGCTCGTCGACGGAGTGAAGGAGCGTCTGCGTCCGGACCTGCTGATCCATGTCGCGGCCGCCGAGGTCAAATTCTGGGAGTCGCCCGATTTCTCCCATACCGCCATGCCGCCGGGTTTCCCGGACGCGCTTCGGTCGGCCGCCAAGCGGTTCGCAAAAGAATACCACAATCAGCTCCGGCAGTTCGATGAGGAGCACGAGGTGGCACCAGGCGTCGTCGTGCGTCGCACCGGCGGCCACACCCCCGGGCATAGCGTGGTCCGCCTGGCGTCCGGCGGCGAGGCGCTGACGTTCGCAGGCGATGCCGTGTTTACGGTCGGCTTTGAGCAACCCGACTGGCATAACGGTTTCGAGCACGACCCCGAGGAGGCGGCGCGCGTTCGGGTCCGTCTTTTGCGGGACCTGGCTGAGACTGGCGAGATGCTGGTGGCCACTCACCTGCCATTCCCGTCCGTCGGACGGGTCGCTGTGGAGGGCGACGCGTTTCGATGGGTACCGGTCTTCTGGGACTACTGACCGGTTGTCGGTTTAAATCGAACTGGGGCGCGTACTCGTTGTGCCGATGAGTTCGCGCCCTAGCGCCGCTTATTCGAACCCCTGGCGAGGTTCAAATCCAGCGCTCGCAACACCCGATTCTTGCGATTGAACAAATCGTTCCGCGATTGTGGGCTTAGGACCGTTGCCCTCCGAAGGTGGGGGCCACACGTTCGAATCGGGTCGGGCGCGCCACTTCGCAATGCGCTATCGCCGCCAAAATGCGCCGGTTACCCGATGCAAGAGAGCAAACGGCAAATTGCGCTGACGGAGTGCGAACCAAGTGCACTGTCACCGTGATTCTGAATGTCAAACGGACAGCACTCTCGGCCGAAGCGGCTGATCGCAGTGCTACCTCCGGCCGGGGAACGCTGACTCAACCGGGATAACCGGTACCCGGCCTCGGGACAGTGATGCAACAGGCCCTTCGCAGCCGTCCGTCGGGGGTGCGCTCTCGATGCCGAACGTTGTGGCGAGTTCTCTAACGCCAACCGGAGTCACGACGAGCGCGCGGCTATCCCGGACACGCTCGACCCAATCGTGCTCGAGCGCGTGATGAAGAATGGCAGCGCCGACCGCCCCTGCCAGATGCGGCCGCCGCTCGCTCCAGTCGAGACAGGGGCGACAGAACACGCGGCGCCTGGAGGCGAGGCGAAGATCGACGCCCAACTCATCGAAGAATGACCGACCGGCATCGGTTAATTGTCCGCCATCCTCGTCGAGCAGAACAAATGACTGTTGGACCAGCCGGTCGGCGATTGCGACAGCGATACGGCCGGCCATGTGGTCATAGCACGTGCGCGCGTGTCGGAGCATCTCTCCGCCGCGCCAGAGATTGCGCTGCCGGGCGGGGCCTTCCTGCGCCACGACCATGAGACCTTCCAGCACGCGCGCGACGGACGGAGAGGCCAAGCGGAAATATCGTCGTCGGCCCTGCTGTGCGAGCGCGAGCAATCCGGCGTCGCTGAGTTTCGCAAGATGGCCACTCGCTGTCTGCGGCGCCACGCCAGACACATAGGCAAGCTCCGAGGCGGTCAACGTTCGGCCATCCATCAGCGCGCTCAGCATGTTGGCGCGCGCCGGATCGCCGATGAGCGCCGCGACTTGGGCGATTTTGGGTCCCGTGTCCATGTCTTTCTCCTAACGCCGACGAGGACGCAGTGCCAAGCGCAAATGCTTCGGCCGAGACCGTAGCAGTTCCGCAAGACTGGTTCGATCGCCGGACATAGGTTGCCTGGACAGCAACAAGCTCCGCGAAAGCAAGCGCCGCGATGGGCGAAAGATATCATCCCCGCGGCTCCGAATATTCGATTTGTATCGAATGATGATCGCAAAGCAGGCTTATCCGAGCCGTCAAATTCTCACGGACAACTGAGTGTGATCAATGCAAACAGCTTCGCTCAACACAAGGCGGCCGGAACAAGCCCGCTCCCACAACGCGTCATCCCGTTCGCCTCTCGCGACGGCGCTGGCGCTTGCCGCCACGAGCCTCGGCCTCGGCGTGGTGCAACTCGATATCACCATCGTCAACACTGCGCTGAGCAGCATCGGCACCTCGCTCGGCGGCAGCGTCGCCGAGCTGCAATGGGTGGTGACCGCCTATACCATCGCGTTCGCTGCCTTCATTTTGACCGCCGGCGCGCTCGGCGACCGTGTTGGCGCCAAACGGATATTCATCGGGGGCTTTGCAATCTTCACGTTGGCTTCGCTCGCCTGCGCACTGGCCCCGTCAGCGATGTTCCTGATCGCTGCGCGCTCCGTGCAGGGCCTGGCGGCGGCGATCCTGGTGCCAAACTCGCTGACGCTGCTCAATCACGCCTATACCAATCCGAAGGCGCGCGGCCGCGCGGTCGGCTTCTGGGCCGCAGGTGCGAGCGTCGCACTGACTTCGGGGCCGTTCGTCGGCGGCGTGCTGATCGCGCTGGTCGGATGGCGCGCCATCTTTCTCGTCAACCTGCCGATCGGCGCCGCCGGCCTTTGGCTCGCCTGGCGCTATGCCGAGGAGACGCCGCGGCTCGCGCAGCGCGAAATCGATCTGCCGGGACAGATCGCGGCGACCACAGCGCTTGGCGCGCTGGCCGGCGCCCTGATCGAGGGCGGCGCGCTCGGCTGGAGCCATCCGCTCGTCATCATGGGCTTCGCGGGGGCGGCCGTGATCGGACTCCTGTTCGTATGGCGCGAGGCGCGCGCGCCACAACCGATGCTGCCGCTGTCGCTGTTCCGCCATCGCATGTTCGCGTTGACCGCGCTGGTCGGGCTTCTCTTCAACATCGCCTTCTACGGCCTGATCTTCGTGCTCAGTCTCTACTTCCAGAACGTCAATGGCTGGTCGCCGTTCGCAACGGGCCTCGCCTTCGTGCCCATGATGGCCATGGTGCTGCCCGCCAACCTGATCACCGCGTCGGTCAGCGAGCGCCTCGGCGCGCCGCAAACCATTGCGCTGGCTTGTGTGATCACTGCCGCGGGCTGCGTTGCGCTGCTGCCCATGGCCTCAGGCACCAGCTACGGGGCGATCGGCGCTCAGCTCATCGTCCTCGGCGGCGGGCTCGGCCTGCTCGTGCCGTCCTTGACCTCGACTCTGCTCGGCAGTGTCGAGAAGTCGCGATCCGGCATCGCCGCGGGCGTACTGAACGCGACGCGGCAAACCGGCAGCGTGCTTGGTGTTGCCCTGTTCGGCTCGCTCGTCGGAGGGGACAAAGCGTTCATTGCAGGCGCACATACCTCGCTGGTGATATCGGCCGCCGTGTTGCTCGCAGGTGCGGTCGCGATCTGGCATGGCCGAGCAAAGGAAGAACGATGAAGGGGGGCAGGTCGAGTTCATGTGGTGCCCCGAGGGGCCGCAGCACGTCCTCCCTTCGGGACCATCGGCAGATGGCTTTTCAGTCTCGTCAGTGAATGGATCGCGGCCTTCATCACTCAGCGCAAATACCAGGCGAGTTTGGCCTTCTTGCAGAGTCTCAGCGATGAAGAGCTGCGAGATATCGGCCTTCATCGCGGTCTGATAGGCTCAGCTCTGCAGGATGCCGCCAGCTATCGTGTGTCGAGACAGCGCCCGAACCCCTATTGCGCAAAGCGGAAGTCTGACGAAAGCTCGGGGTCATCTGAGCGCCATATTCGGACATACGGCGAGTGAGCCTGTGATCGCGCGCTAATCGAACGCGAGCGCCCTTCGCGGCGATCATCTGGCGAACGCAATCGTACAAGATCGCGGAAAGGCTCATGGTGCCCAGGGAGGGAATCATGCCCAATCACCGACACGGCGAACCGCTGTTTGTGCTTGTTATGATGGCATGAGCGCCGCGCAGGTTCGGTGCATCGCAAAACCCGCGACCTCGCGAGCTCTGCTTTCAGCGAGCGGTCTAATTCACTTGATGGCATTTCGGTAGTCTGCCGCTCCTGCCGCAGCCGCCGGCGTGTCGCACGATGCACCCTTACCATTGGTAGCTAACGGTCCCCTTGCCGGCGAGGCTGGTGCTGGGACCTGAGAACTCGCCCTCAAAGGTTCCGGCAACCGACCAACCGTTGATCCATTTCATCTCGACGGAGGCCGTGGCGAGCGCGGCGTCGGGCGCCAGCGTCGCGCCGCGGACCAGGAAGCTCGCCTGCGGAAGCGCCTGGAAAGTCGCAGCGGCGCTGCGTCCAGTGTCGAAATTGTGCACCCATGCGGCGCGCCCCCGCAACGTCAGGAGCGCACCGTCAAGCGCGAACGATTTGTCGGTGCGCACGCCGAGTTCAGACAGACTCGCCGTTTCGCTGCGGGATGCATAGTTCAAGGCGAACATGTTGTCTCCGGCAAGCACGCCTTCGGCATAGGACGGCAGATCAAGCGTCACGAACTGCCCAGCCGCGTAGGGTGTGAGCCCGGCGAAAGGCGTCGCAAACCGGTACCCGCCTTCGAGGCGACCGGAGAACGCGTTGGCCTGAAAGGTGCCACGCAGGCGATCACTGCCGGCGAGCGCCAGCGTGCGATCAGTCGTGACGTCCTGCCAGCCGCAGGCGAGCGCCGCTGACAGATAGGCGGTGCCGATGCGGTGATAGGCGTACACACCCGCCTGGAACAGATCGGAGCGCCCGCTGCCGAGACCATTGGCGAGGCCGAAGCCCGTGCCGCCGCCAGCCATCGCGAAGCCGAGCAGAGTGTCCGGCGATAGCCGATAATCCGCGCCGACGGCACCGCCATAGATGCGGTCGGTGAGGGTGTGCGATCCGATGATGTCGTTGCCGCTAGTACTGCGCCCGCCGCCGAAGGCGGCCGCCCAGACACTCCAGCGTTGATCGAACGAGGCGGCCGCCGCCGCGCCGGGAAGCGCCGCGAACGCGTCGCGCGCGCCGCCCAATTTGTCCGGCGTCACCGGTCCATAGGCCAAAGCTGCACGGCCGTCGAGCGACGACCATCCGGTGCGGCCGGCCACCGATGGATCGGTCATCGTCGTCATGAATAGCCCCATGGCGTCGAACGTGGTCTGCTGGATGCCGGTGGCGAGTTCGCCCGACGCGAGCGTGAGGCCCGCGGGCGTCAAGCCGCCGACCGCCAGCGGAATGACGCCGGCGGCACTGAAGCCGTTCGACAGCCCATTGGCCACGCTCTGCTGGTTGATGTTCATGCCGCCGGCATAGGTGAGCTTGAGATCGAGGTAGACGTTGTTGGGGTCGTAGCTCAGCGACGGATTGAAGCTCGCCGGCAGGTTGGTGTTGACCAGTCCGCCGAAGGTGCCTTGGACGCCACCGGCGGCGTTCAGCAGCGTGTAGCGGGTCTTCACGTAGTCGCTGCCTGGATAGACCGCGACGACAACGGTCGCGCCGGCGGGCGTCGCCGTGCCGCTGACATTGACGCGATCGGAGGTGACGGAATTGAGTTCGGCGAGATAGGTCGCGGCCGCGGTGAACGTCAGGTTGCCCTGCACGGTGAGCGAGCCGACGGAGTTGCCCGGCGACAGCGTGCCGCCATCGATCAGAGTATGGCCAACGATACCGTTGCCACCGAGCGTGCCGCCCGCATGCGCGGTGGTGAGCGAGGACGCTGCGATCGAACCGTTCACGGACAAGCGCCCGGCATAGATGTCGGTCGGGCCGGTGTAGCTGGAGGTGCCGTTGAGCCAGGTGGTGCCCGAGCCGATCTGCTGCACCGACCCGGCGCCGGAGATCGCGCCCGTGAACTCGGAAGTATCGGCCCGGTAGAAGGCGAGGATGCCGCTGTTGGCAACGTTGCCGGCGAGCGTTCCGGAGGCAAAGCCGTTACCGACGATGAGTTCACCGGCGGAAATCGTGGTGCCGCCGGTGAAGGTGTTGTTGCCGGCCAGGACGGTGGTGCCCGACCCGATCTGTGCGAGCGCGCCTGCGCCGCTGATGCTGCCGGCGAAGATCACGGTGTTAGCGCGATCGAACGCCAGCGTGCCCTGATCCTGGACATTGCCGAGGATCGATCCGGAGGTGCCGCCATTGCCGAGTTGCAGCGTGCCGGCGGCGATCGTCGTGCCCCCGCCATACGTGTTGGCGCTGGTCAGCACCGTGGTGCCCGCGCCGAGCTGCTGCACGGAACCTGAGCCGGAGATCGCACCGGCAAACACCGAACTGTCGGTGCGGTTGAAGGCGAGCACGCCGTTATTGGTGACGCTGCCGGTGATCGAACCCGTGGTGCCGCCATTGCCAAGCTGCAGTGTGCCGGCGGCAATCAGCGTCCCGCCGCCGTAACTGCTGGTGCCGGTCAGCACCGTGGCTCCCGCGCCGAGTTGCAGCAGCAAACCGGTGCCGGTGACGTTGCCTGCGAACACCGAAGTGTCGGATCGGTTGAAGGCGAGGACGCCGTTGTTGGTGGCGTTGCCGGTGATGGCGCCCCAGGCGCCGCCATTGCCGAGCATCAGCACGCCTCCTGCGACGGTGGTGCCTCCGAGATAGCTGCTGTTGTTGGTGAGAACTGTCGTGCCAGGACCAAGTTGAACCAGCCTGCCCGCGCCCGTGATCGTACCGTCAAAGATCATTGTATCCGACCGATTGAAGGCCAGCACACCATTGTCGGTCACATTGCCGTGGATCCAGCCCGACATGCCGCCGTTGCCGAGCTGCAGCGTGCCCGCGGTGATCGTCGTGCCGCCGCTATAGCTATTATTGGCGGTAAGAATCGTCGTGCCGGAACCGAGTTGGTTCAGCGCGCCCGCACCGGTGATCGCGCCATCAAAAGTCACCGCGTCCGAGCGGTTGAACGCCAGCGTACCATTGTTGGTCACATTGCCGGTGATCAAACCCGACGTGCCGCCATTGCCGAGCTGCAGCGTGCCCATGGCAATGGTGGTGCCGCCGGAATAGCTGTTGTTGCCGGTCAGTATCGTGGTGCCCGCGCCGATCTGCTGCACCGAGCCGGTACCGGAGATCGCGCCGGCGAACGCCGACGTGTCGACACGGTAGAAGGCGAGGATGCCGTTGTTGAGGACGTCGCCGGTGATCGAACCGGAAGGACCGCCATTACCGAGTTGCAGGGTACCCGCATTGATGGTGGTGCCGCCGCTGTAATTGTTGGCTCCGGTCAGCATCAGTTTGCCACCGCCGTCCTTGACGAGCGTGCCGCCGCCGGAAATCTGGCCCCCAACGCCCAGCGTCGTGCCGGCGAGGGTGTACAGAGTGGAGGTGCCGGTGATGCCGATATTGCGTGTCGTCGCGACGTCGTCCAGGATTGCCAGCGTGGTGCCGTCCCACATCGTGACCGCGCCGGTGGCGGCGCCCAGATTGCTGTCGGATACGATCCCGATCGTACCGCCCATGATGTTGGTGCCACCGCTATAGCTGCTGCTGCCGGTCAAGATCAGAAGGCCGGAGCCGCTTTTCGTCAGCCCGCCGGCGCCGGAGATAGCGCCGCCGAAATAGCTGTCGATGGTTTGATTGATACCCAATGTGGCGGTGCCAAGCGCCACTTGGCCGCCGGTGCCCGACAGCGAACGAACGGTCAGGTTGTTGTTGTTGAGATCGAGCGTGCCGCCGGTGAGCACGTAATCAGTGAAGGCCGGCAACGCACCCGGCGTATCCGCGCGCAGGGTGCCGGCGGTGACCTGGGTGCCGCCGGTCCAGCTATTGTTGCCCTGGAGTTCGAGCGTGCCGTCGCCGAGCTTGGTGAGGCTGCCCGCACCGGTCACGGCGCCGCCGAAGACAGAGGTGGTGCCAGATGCGATGTCGAACGCGCCGGCTCCCCGGAGATTGACCGCGCGCCCGGAGACGACGCTCGCCGTGGTCTGCAAGGTCGCGTTATCGAAGGTAAGGCTGCCGCCCGCGGCGCCTAGATTGGCGTCGGAGGATATCTGCAGCACGCCGCCGCTGATGATGGTGCCACCGGTATAGGTGTTGGCTCCGCTCAAGATCAGCGTGCCATCGCTGGTCTTCTGCAGTCCGTCGGTGCCGGTGATCGTCACGTCGACGGTCGCGGTCTCGCCGGCGAGGACGTCGATGCCGGGAACGGCAATCCCGACTGCCGTGCTGTTGACCAGGTTCAGCGATCCGGCCGTGCCCGGCGCCAGCGTATACGCTCCGCCCGCGAATTGCAGCCCGACCGACGTTTGCGCGCCATCGACCGTGACCGTGCCGCCGGGGCCACGGAAGATGCCATAGCCGCTGCCCCAGTTGGACGGCACGATGCCGCCGATCGGATTGAGCCAGTTGGCGTTGCCGGCATTCCAGGTGCCGCTGCCCATGCCGACACCATTGGTGCCGCCGCCCCATAGCTGCAGGACATTGAGGCCATCGGGCGTCACCAGCAAATCGACATTGTGGTAGGTCGTGGTGTCGACCGTATAGGAGTAGGCGATCGGGCTGCTCGGGGGAGAGCTTCTGACCTTCAGCCCGCAATTCGTTGGGCAATTCGTTCCCGACAATGAACCTGTGTATGAGATCAGGCGGTGATAGCCGATGCTCGGGGCCGCGCCGTTGCCGAGAATGTCGAGGTTGGCGCCGTTCAGCGCGAGATTCCCGATGACGTTGATGACCGACGTGCCCGGTACCGGCATCACGGACAGCGACGATGACGGATCGGCGAGATGATACTCGAACGCCGATTCCGACTGCAGCGCCAGATTGCCGTTGATGGTGATGGCGCCGCCGCTGGACGGCGCGATGGTGCCGCCGCTGTTGATCGTGGTCGAGCCGACCGCGCCGAGACCTTCGAGACGGCCTCCCGTATTGACCGCGAGGGCGCCGCCGAGGTTGCCGGTGCTGGCCATCCGCAGCGTGCTGCCCGAGACTGTCGTATTCCCGGTGAATTGGCTGTCGTCTCCGGAGAAGATGGTGGTGCCGGCCAGAAGGTTGATGGCGCCGTTCCCAGTGACCTTGTTGGCGAAGGCGTAGTTGCTACTGGTGTGGTTGAAGACCAGCGTTCCGTGGCTGTTGATCGCGAGGGTATCGGTCCCGTACAGCGTGCCGGGTGCAACCGCTGCGGCGCCGGCGGCCGCGCCGATATTCAACGAAGCATAGCCTCCCGCCTGCGAGACAACGATCGGATTCCTGCCGCCGAAGACCTCACCGCCATTGGACAGGGTCAGCGCCCCGTTTCCAATCGATATCTGGTCCGATTTCAGCGTTGACCCCGCGCCCGTCACCGTCACGGTGCTTGTCGTGCTGAGGTCGGTGATATTGCCGATGTTGACATTGGCAGCCTCGACCCCGGCGCCGCCGTCTATCATGACGTCGCCTGAGCCCAAGGCCCCGATATTCAAATTGCCCTGCAGGTACGATCCAACACCGCTGACGTGAAGGGCCGCCGAACTGCCGGCGGCACCGGCAAGCACAAAATCCGAATTGATCCTAGCGCTGCCGCCATTGGCGATGCTCACCGTACCGGCCTCGACATCAAGCCTGCCGGCGACAAACGCCGCGTTCACACCGTTCACATCGATCATGGCAGGCTGATTGCCGGTACCTGGGTCAATGGTTGCTTGACTGTCGACCATGAAGCGCCCGCCACTCGTGACATGAATCGCGCCGGTCCCGGACATGTCGAGAGATTGGCTTTCGAGAAATGCAGCGGCGCCCAACGTCAGGCCGCCCTGGTCCACCGTGACACTTCCGGCAACCGTACTCCACCCGGACAGCGTCCAGATGCTCGCTCCGTCCTTCGCAAAGTTCGTGAAGCCCTGATACTGATGGCCGAGCCCCGACAGATCGAAGCTGGCATTCTGGTTTCCACCAAGCGCGAATGTGTTAGGATTGTTCGGATCCGGCCTCGCGACGACGTTGCCGATGATGTTCGAGCCGGCCTGAAGCTCCAACCAGTTGTTGCCGCCGCCGAAGGTGATCGCATTGGCTCGCGAGCCGTCGGGATTCAGGCCGCCTTCGATCGTGCCGGCATTGATGATCGTACCGCCGGAGACGCTGGAGATGCCGACGCCAGCCTGTCCATTGAGGCCCGTCGCTCCAGGCACGGCGGAGGAATCGTTCATATTGTAGAGGCTGATTCCCCCCTTGCCGCCGTCGCCGCCGAGCACGCTTGCCCCGGCGCCAACTTGAAGGATGGCGCCTGTCCCGAGATGCACGCCATCGCCACCTTTGCCGCCGTTGCCGCCATTGCCGCTTGGTATCCCCTGAGCGAGACCGGTCTCGCCGTTAGCGCCAGTGTAGCCACCAAGGCCCCCGTCGCCTCCCTTCCCGCCACTTACCTTGACGTTGTTGCCGATCGTCACGGACGAAAACGCGCCGGCAAAAATGCCGACGCCACCGCCGCCGCCGCCGCCGCCATCGCCGCCGTTGCCCTGGATGCCTCCGGGCAACCCGACCACACGACATCCAAAATCGGTGCAAACCATCGTACTTGCGCCGGGACCGCCGTCCGCACCGCTTCCGCCGTCGCCGCCGTTGCCCCCCTTGCCGCCGGAGACCACCGCGTTCGTGCCAACGTTGAGGGTACCGCTCTCAAGCAGGACACCGGCCGCACCACCGCCGCCGCCACCACCGCCACCACCCATACCTCCGCTTGAGGACACCGCGTACGAGTACGAACCATTGCCAGAGACACCGCCAGCGCCGCCGTCCCCTCCCTGAATAGTGACGCCGTTTCCTGTTGTGGCGTCGACGTTGCCAAGGAGCGCGCCGGCACCACCACCGCCGCCGCCGCCGCCGCTGCTGCCGTCCGTACCAGAGGCAAACGGATTGGTGCGGTCGGTCGGCGCGGTTTGTCCGGGAGTACCAGGCGAGCCAGCCACGCCGATCCAGTTGCCTCCCAGGATCGTCCCCCCTCCCGACCCATCAAATCCGATCGCCCCGGGCCCCCCTCCAGGGGTTGTAGCAAAATCGTTAGTGGTCCCGCCGGTACCGCCAGTGGATTGAACCGCGCCTGAGAAGCCGTTGCCACCCCCACCGCCGCCACCGCCACCAAAGGTGGGGCTCGGGCTGGCCGCGCCGGCACCGGCCGCGTACATGTTGCCGTAAATATCGAAGCGATTTCCGCCGTTTCCGCCGCTTCCCGATGCTTGCGCAAATGCCGGGCGGCTTGGCATTGCCACCAGAGCGAACGTCGCCGGCGTCGCCAGCGCCAGCAAAGCGCGCGCCATCACCGTCGAGCAGATGAGAACGCTCAGCCGGCGGAAGCGGGAGAGATGGGGTGCGCCGGCCGCGCTGTTTCGAAAACCCGTCCGCATCCTCATTGCACCCGTCATTTCACGGCCCAGCCCGCGAGTTCCGCCTAGCGCGACTGTGAGACTGAGGCGTTCCTCCGCGGCAGCCGTTGCCGGAAGGTCGGTGGCGAATACCTTGGAAATGATTCGAGCCGGATGAGCGATCGCGCATCTGGTTCGACTTCGTGAACCGGAGCGGTCTCGCGGACGCCTTGAACGACACCGTCGTCGCCGCGCACGACGGCGTGCCCTGGTGCGTCGGGATTGAGGTACGTGGCGGTGCCGGTCATCGTCACCACAACCCGCAGGGCGAGGTCTTCCGCCACCGAGCGTCCTGAACGAAACATTCCAATCGTGAGCATGGCGATGCCATGCTCACGCGTCCTCGCAGCCACATTGCCCCCCGCCACACATTCCTGCGCCGTCCTGCGGCGACGGCGCGACTGCTCGTCGGCACAGTGTTAACTCGATTCGTACAAGAATCCTTAATCACGCGAGTGCAAAACCGGACGAGGAACGTCCCTCGTCCATTCGGCATCCACAACGCGCAGCGCGGTCGAATTCCCAGCCGGTCCCGTCACTCGAACCTCACCCACGCAAAATCGCTGCCATGTTCATTTTCTTTCATCAATTGCCGCTGCCGCAAATGTTCGTCGCGGTCCTTCTCGTCAGCCTTACGGTCTGCTGGCTGGTCATCGGCGCAATCCGCACGCTCGTCCGCCTCGCCGGGTTCGGACCGACCGAGATGTTGCCGATCCGCGATTCGATCATCGGCGCCTGCACCACGATCTTTGCCCTCATCGTGGCATTCTCCGCCGCCGGTATTTGGAACGACGCACTCAACGCCCGCAACACGGTGCAACGAGAAGCGGATGCATTGGAAAATGCATCGGTGCTCGCCGCGGGCCTTCCTGCCGAGGTTCGGACCGCGATTCGTACCAACATCCGCGACTATGCAACGAGCGTGATCAGGGTCGATTGGCCCGAAATGGCGAAGGGCGGCACTCTTGAGGATCCGGTATTCAACACATCGGAAAGCATTCTGGTCACCCTGATCGAATTCCTTTCCCACCAGCCGACCTCGCTCGATCAGCAGCCAATATTCTCGGCGCTCCTGAACCAGGTTCTTGTGGCTCGCAATGCACGCATCGCGCGTATCGCCGCATCGAATGCCGGCATTACCTGGGCGCAATGGATCGCGATGGTCATCATATCGACATCGGCGCTGACGGCGATCGCCATCTGCAATACACATTCGCTGCGCATGCAGGTGACAGCCACGCACCTATATGTGCTGGTAGCGTCCGCCGCTTACTTCGTGATTCTGGCACACGACCGGCCGTTTATCGGCTCGATCTCAATCAAGCCGCTTGCCTTCCAGAGTCTCATCGCGAACTAGGCACGAGAGGCGAGCCTGGCCAGAAGAACTCAAGCGCTGCCGGAGCTGGATTGGAACGCAGGTGACCTTGGCGAGGTCTGGGAAGAGAATTCCGCGAACGCCCCTCGCGCCGATCATCGAGCACGCAATCGTATTGGATCAAGCTCCGGCGTGGGAAGGCGTATGGTGCCCAGGGGCGGGATCGAACCACCGACACTGCGATTTTCAGTCGCATGCTCTACCAACTGAGCTACCTGGGCGTACCCGGCTTGGGCCGAAAAGGCCGAAGCGAGCGGGCGGTTTATAGAGAGGTCGAGGCGCCGTGTCCACCCGGCTTCGCCAAAGGCTTCGCCGGGCGCAGCCCAGGATCAAACGTTTCCCCAACTTGTTGGGAAATCGGGGCTATTCCGGGTCCTCCTCGTCGTCCTCGCGGCCGGGGACGACATAGGTGCCGCTCAGCCAGCGGTTCAGGTCGACGTCGCGGCAGCGCGCGGAACAGAACGGGCGGAAGGCCTGCTCGGCAGGCTTGCCGCAGATCGGGCAGCGTCGCGTCGGGCCCGGGTTTTTTTGTGCTTGGTCATCCATGGCGGGATCGAGCCTACTCCAATTGGAGACTCAAGGGCGCGGCAGGGCGCGAGGTTCCTCGCCAGGCGGCCTCAGACCGCGACGGAATTGAGCCAGCCGTAGCGGATCGGAAAGCCCTCGCCGCCGAGCAGCGTCACGGTCTCGTAGAGCGGCAGGCCGACGACATTGGTGTAGGAGCCGACCAGCTTGACCACGAAGGATCCGGCGATGCCCTGCACGGCATAGCCGCCGGCCTTGCCGCGCCATTCGCCGGAATCAATATAGGCCTGGATGTCGTCCTCGCTGAGCCGCTTGAAGCGAACGCGCGTCTCGACCAGGCGTTGGCGGAACGCCTCCTTGGGTGTCACCACGCAGATCGCGGTGTAGACGCGGTGGTTGCGGCCGGAGAGCAGCCGCAGGCACTGCGCGGCCTCATCGACCAGATTGGCCTTGGGCAGGATGCGGCGGCCGACCGCGACCACGGTGTCGGCGGCCATGATGAAGGAGCCGCGCAGATCATCGTCGAGATGCACCGATTTTAGCGCGGCATCGGCCTTGGCGCGCGCCAGGCGGTTGGCGCAGGCGCGCGGCAACTCGCCCCGCCGCGGGGTCTCATCGACATCCGCCGGGCGCAGCGCATCGGGCTCGATGCCGGCCTGGTTGAGCAGCGCCAGCCGCCGCGGCGAACCGGAAGCAAGAACGAATTTGGGACGGCCAAGCATGCGGGTTTTTGGGCTGGAATTGGGGGGACGAACGCGCGCGGAACCTATCGGATGGGGGATCGATGCACAACCTTGGAACCGGCCGCGAATCGCGCTTCCTTGAAGGCAAGGCCCCATAAGCACAGCCGTTTGTCAGTCTGGCGACAAGGGGCGGTTCTGCGAGCCGGAGCATGCTTCACCTCTTCCTTGAAGAGGCGAAGCCGGCCGCGCGGCCGCTGTCGAGGTTCACTATATGCTTGCCGCCCCCGCTTGCGCAAAGCGGCGGCGAATGCGCAGCAGCAGGCCGTCGCAGACCTCGCGATAGGCGGCGAGCTTCTGCTCGCGGTTGCCGTTGGTGCCAGTCGGGTCCTGCGTCGGCCAGTATTCGACGTCGGCGGCGAGCGTCCGGGTGAGATCGAGCGCCTTGTGGTGCGCCTCCGGCGACAGCGTGATGATGAGGTCGAAGTTCAGCCCTTCCCAATCCTCGAGCTCCTCGAAGGTGACGGGCTTGTGGCCGGAGATGTCCTGGCCGAGCTCGGCCATCACGGCGACCGCGAACGGATCGAGCTCGCCCTTCTTCACGCCGGCCGAGCGCACATAGAGACCCTGCGGAAACATATGCTGCAGCAGGCTTTCGGCCATCGGCGAGCGCACGGCGTTGTGGCCGCATGCGAACAGCACGGCCTGCGGATTGCGCGCGCGCGGCGCCTCCATGCGATCAGGCTTTTTTCGACCGGGGCGCGCCCCCGTCAAGATTCGCGTTGACGATCATGCGCCTTCACCCTTCCAGTGCAGCACAGTGATCAGCGTGAACAGCCGCCGCGCGGTCTCGAAATCGACGCGCACCTTGCCCTTGAGCCGCTCCTGCAGCGTGCGCGAGCCCTCGTCATGGATGCCGCGGCGGCCCATGTCGATCGCCTCGATCTTGTCCGGGGTCGCGGTGCGGATCGCCTGGTAGTAGCTGTCGCAGATCATGAAGTAATCCTTCACGACGCGGCGGAACGGCGTCAGCGACAATAGATGCGCCACCACCGGCGTGCCGTCCTCTTTCCGGATATCGAACATCAGCCGGTTGCCGGTGATGGCGATGTGCAGGGTGTAGGGCCCGGGCTCGGTGCCTTCGGGGGCAAACAGGTTCTGCTCGATCAGGTCGTAGATCGCGATCGCGCGCTCATGCTCGATGTCGGGCCCGGAACGGCCGATCGATTCCTCGTCGAGCGTCACCGCGACGATGCGATTGTTGGAATCCTCGTCGGCGGGTGGCTTGGTCATGAGAGGTTGAGGCGCAATCCGACGGAGCGTGAATGGGCATCGAGACCCTCGGCCTGGCCAAGCGTCATCGCGGCGGGCCCGAGCGCACGAAGCTGATCTGGCCCGCACTTCAGGATCGAGGTTCGCTTCATGAAGTCAAGCACCCCGAGGCCCGAGGAGAACCGCGCCGAGCGCGCGGTCGGCAGCACGTGGTTGGAGCCGCCGACATAGTCGCCGATCGCCTCCGGGGTGTGCGTGCCCAAGAAGATCGCGCCGGCATTACGCACCTTCCGCGACAGGCCCTCGGCGTCCGCGGTCATGATCTCCAGATGCTCGGCCGCGATCGCGTTGGCGAGCTCGATCGCGTCGTCGAGCTTCGCGACCTGGATCACCGCGCCGAAGTCGTTCCACGAGGCGCGCGCGATCGCGGCGCGCGGCAGCGTCGCAAGCTGCGCCTCGACCGCGCGCTCGACATCGGCGGCGAGCCGCGGACTGTCGGTGATCAGGATCGACTGCGCGCTGACGTCGTGCTCCGCCTGCGCCAGCAGATCGGCCGCGATCCAGTCGGCATTGCCGGTGTCGTCGGCGATGACGAGCACTTCGGACGGGCCGGCGATCATGTCGATGCCGACCTTGCCGAACACCAGCCGCTTGGCGGCTGCGACATAGGCATTGCCCGGGCCGACGATCTTGGCGACCGGTGCGATCGTCGCGGTGCCGTAAGCGAGCGCCGCCACCGCCTGGGCACCGCCGACGCGGTAGATCTCGGAGACGCCGCCGAGATGGGCGGCGGCGAGCACCAACGGGTTCAACCTGCCGTCCGGCGCCGGCACCACCATCACCACCCGCGGCACGCCCGCGACCTTGGCCGGCACGGCGTTCATCAGCACCGAGGAGGGATAGGCCGCGGTGCCGCCGGGCACGTAGAGCCCGACCGCATCGACCGCGCTCCAGCGCCAGCCGAGCTCGACGCCTTCGGCATCGGTGAAGCGCTCGTCCTTCGGCATCTGGCGGCGATGGAAGGTCTCGATCCGGTCGCGGGCAAATCTCAGCGCGTCGACCGTCTTGGAATCGCAAGCCTTCACCGCGGCATCGATCTCGGCCGCGGTGACGCGCAGGCCGGAGGCATCGAGCTCGAGCCGGTCGAATTTTTTTGTGGCCTCGATCAGCGCGGCATCGCCGCGGGCCACCACGTCGTCGACGATGGCGCGGGTGGCGCGCTCGACGTCGGCCGATACCTCGCGCTTGGCGGCCAGGAAATCGCGGAATCGCTGGTCGAAATCGGCGCTCTGTCGGTCCAGGCGAACGGGCATGGCGGCTTTCTGAGGATGGTTCGAAGGATCACGTCCCCTGCTCAATGGCGCGGCGGATTATGGCCGTCAACCCTTGGAGGGACACAGTCCGCCGTCGTCCCGGCCTAGTGCGCAATTGCGCACGGGGGCCGGGACGACCAACAATCATCCCCGTGCCGTCCCGAGATCGTCGGTCCCGAGATCGGTCAACTCGCACTCCAGGCACTCGACATCCACCCGCAGCGCGGCGCCGTCGCCGAATATCAGGATCGCGCTGCCGCCCGGCGGGTCGGTGGCGCAGAATTCGATCCCGACCAGTTCCAGGGTGGCCTCGGGCGCCTCATGGTCGATATTGCGCGATTTGCAGGCCAGCACCCGGTCGAAACGTAACGCGGCGATCAGCCGCCGCGAGCAGGGCCCGCCCGACAGGGTTTGCTCCCAGTCCAGCCGGTTGAGACCGACCACCAGGCGTTTCTCGCATTGGCGCCAGACGATGTCGCAGGCCTGAACGCGGGCGTCCTGCACATGGGCGGAGATCACCGCGAGGTCGTCGGCGTCAAGCGCGATCAGTTTCAACGGAGCCGTCGTCGACATGACCGGAGATATAGTGACTTCCGGCGCGGGAGGTACCGGCGTCCAGGACAAAAATGCCCGATGATGTCGCAGCAGCGGAACCCGATTCCCGCAGGATCCTCGCGCGCGCGAGCTGCCGCACCGAGAGCATGATGGCATTAGGTTGATCTGAAACAGCGGCGGACGTCACCTCTCCCTTGGGAGAGGTCGATTTGCGCAGCAAATCGGGTGAGGGGTTACGGTCTATCGAGAGCGCAAGGCCCTCACCCGGATTGCATCTGACGATGCAATCCGACCTCTCCCCGACGGGGAGAGGTCGACCGAAGCGGCCGCGAGTCGGTTCAACCCAAACTCATCCCGCTTTTGCGCGTTGCGGCCCGCATCTAGAGCGTCGGGCTGCCCTCGTCGGCGAGATAGCCGTGCAGGGCGGCGACCACCTGCGCGCCCTCGCCGATCGCGCCGCCGACGCGCTTGACCGAGCCGGAGCGGACGTCGCCGACCGCGAACACGCCGGGCACGGAGGTTTCGAGTTGCGGCACGAACCGCGCGCCCTCGCCGTCCTGAACGCCGGTCAGCACGAAGCCACCGCGATCGACCTGCACGCCGCAGCCATCGAGCCAGCCGGTGGCCGGATCGGCGCCGACGAACAGGAACAGATTGCGGATGTCGAGCGTGAACTCGTCGGGTGCGAGCCGGCTGCGCCAGCGCACCCGCTCCAGCGTCTCGGCACCTTCGAGACCGATCACCTCGGTGTTGAACATCAGTTCGATGTTCGGCGTCGCCTCGATGCGTTCGATCAGGTAGCGCGACATGCTGGCGCCCAGCCCGCCGCCGCGGATCATCATATGGACCTTGCGGACATGCGCCGACAGGAACACCGCCGCCTGGCCCGCGGAATTGCCGCCGCCGACCAGCACGACCTCCTGATTGGCGCACAGCCGCGCCTCGATCGGCGAGGCCCAGTACCAGACACCGCGGCCCTCATAGGCATCGAGATTGTCGATCGCCGGCCGCCGATAGCGCGCGCCGCTCGCGATCACGATGGATTTGGCGCGCAGCGTGTGGCCGCATTCTGTGGCGAGCGCGAACACACCCGACGCTTTCGAGCAGTCGAGCGATCTGACCGAGACCGGGATCAGCATCTCCGCGCCGAATTTCTGCGCTTGGTTGAAGGCGCGCCCGGCCAGCGCCTGACCGGAGATGCCGGTCGGGAAGCCCAGATAGTTTTCGATGCGCGCGCTGGCGCCGGCCTGGCCGCCAAAGGCCCGCGAATCGAACACCGCGACCGACAGTCCTTCGGAGGCCGCATAGACCGCGGTGGCAAGCCCCGCCGGACCGCTGCCGACCACGGCGACATCATAGAGCTTGTCGTCGGCATGGCTGCCGATCATGCCGAGCGCCATCGCCAGCGCCGTTTCCGACGGATTACGCAGCACTGCGCCGTCAGGGCAGACCACCAGCGGCAGCTCGGCGCGGGAGGCCGAATAGCGCGCGACGAGGTCGGCGGCGTCCTTGTCGGTCTCGGGATCGAGGAAGTGATGCGGCTGGCCGTTGCGCGACAGGAAGTTCTGCAGCCGCGCCATGTTGCCGACCGCCCCGGGGCCAATCAGCACCGGCCCGCCGGCGCCGCCCTGGATAAGGCTGACCCGGCGCAGGATCAGCGCGCGCATGATGCGCTCGCCGAGATCGGCCTCGGCAACCAGCAGCGCACGCAATTTGTCCGGGGGAAGCAACAAGGTCTCGACATCGCCGTCGGCATGACCGTCGACCAGCGCGGCGCGCCCCGAGAGCTGGCCGATCTCGGCAAGGAATTGGCCTTCGCCCTGGTCGATGATCGGTGTGACATGGCCGAGGCCGTCGCGCTGGGTGATCGCAACCGAGCCCGACAGCACGACGAACATGCCGGGCCCCGGCTTGCCGGTCTCGAACAGCGCCTCGCCGTCCCTGTAGGAGCGCAGCTCGCCGAAGCGGCGCATGCGCTCGATTTCATGCGCCGTCAGCGTCGGGAAGGTCTGCTCATGACGTGGAAAGGCGTAAGCCGTGGCGTTCAGTCGATCGATCGTTGTTTCGTCCGCAGCCATATCCGCCACCCGCTTCCCCAAACCAATTCACGCACCGGCCAGTGCTTCGGCCCGCTCGCGTCATCTCGATCACGATGCGATTAAATCGCATCATGATCTCATCTCTTCGTTTGAGCATGATCTTTTCGGAAAGCCGATTCCCGTTTTTCAGGATCATGCTCCAAGGAGCCATCCGCAGCTTCTGAAGGCGCGGCCTCGCCCCGGCCACGCGCCTGCGATTTCCGCCGTTTCAGATTTTCGCGCAGCGCCAGCTTCAACCGGTCCTGCCGTGCCCCCTTCACGCGGGGTCCGGCCCGGCCGCGGCCCTTGTCCTGATCGCCTGTCATTCCCCGAACACTCGTCGCCAATGCCTTCCGGCAGCGACCATAAACAATGTCTGAACGCCGCGCACCCACCCGGCCGGCTAGGGGTACGATCCGGGTTCAATTGGCGCGCAAAAGACCGACAGAGCGAATCGGGAACCAAACCGGCCCGAAATCGACCGGATTGCAGCGGTTCATGGCACAAAATGCTAATCCCGGCCGCATTTGCAGGTTTCGAGGCCGCTCTTTCGCTTGCGCCAAAGGGAGGCCTGTGGCAAGAACCGCCCGCTTGGACGGGCCCCGTGCGGGCCGATTCTATTTCCCGGGCATGCTGCCGTAGCTCAGTGGTAGAGCACTCCATTGGTAATGGAGAGGTCGACAGTTCAATCCTGTCTGGCAGCACCAGTCTTTTCTCGATACTGGCGGCTGTTCGGCGGTGCGCTGGGTCAATCCCGCGGGTAGAGCATTCGTGGCGCGACCCAACGGAAAATGCTCCGGCCGAACGCAACTGATAGTCCGACAAACACGATCGCCGTCCCCAGATTCCACATCAGGACCATCACGCTCGCGTCGATCACGTGAAACAGCGACAGCGCCGTTGCCGTGATCGCGGCCACGGCGAGACTGCCCATCATGGTCGCTGCGGTCGGACGGAGCGGCGCCGCGTAGCGCAGCATGACCAGCATGGCGAGTGACAGTGGCAAACTGGTCAGCACCAGCGTTGCAAAACATTGTGCGGCTTCGCCAAAGCTCATGCCGTCGGGGCCGATCGAGACCCAGTCTGTCAGGCACTGATAGCCGATATTCGACAGCCACAGCACCAGCGCCGGCAGCGGCAGAAAGAGCCAGAGACGCGATCGATCGGGCAGACTGACAAGAAAGGCGGCGACAGCACCGAGCATGCCGGTCAAGGCCGAGGCCGCCAAGCTCACAGCAAATGCCGGCTGATGCAGCTTCTGAACCAGATCGGGGCGGATGCCTTGATTGGCGGCGAGGAGCGCCAGCACCGTGACGGCAAGCACGAGCCAGCAGGCCGCTCGCATCACAGGCGGTCGCAACCGCCGGACCGGAGCGGCGTTCGCGGCAAGCGAAGCAATCAGATCGGATGTCTTGATCACGGCGCGCTCCGATCGACCAGCATCTTCTTGAGCCTCTTGAGGGCGCGGTGGGCGTTCACCTTGAGCGATGTGACGGACATGCCGCTCACGACCGCGGCCTCCTTCAATGACATCTCCCTGAGCTTGAGCAACCGGATGGCGTATCGCTGCGCCGGCGGAAGATTGTCGACCATGCTCTCGAGCTCATGACGGTCCCGGTCCTCATCCAGGTTCGTTTCCGGCTCGCAAAAGGTTTCATGCTCGGCGGTCAAGACGACTTCCCGCTCGCGCCGGCGGCCCTGGCGGCGCAGCCGGTCGATGAAGCGCCGGTTGGCGATCGCGACAAGCCACGGTGCAAACGGCCGAGTGGGGTCGTAGGTCTGCCGGATCGCATGCACGGTCAGCAGCACGTCCTGGACGGCATCCTCGACGTCGCTGGGGTCCCGGTGCCTTCGCGCCGCAAGCGAGCGCAGATAGGGTGTGATCTCCTGCAGCAGCCGATGATAGGCGGCTCGGTCACCGTCCTGCGCATGAGCCATCAGGATGGACCAATCGACATCTCGCGCGACTGGCGCCGCATGCCGGCCGTCTTCGTCTCTCCCGACCAGTCGAAGCGATGGTCCGCCGCCGCGGGGATCATGCGACGTCACGTGCGCCTCCCCGCTTCAGCCATCGTCTATCGAGCCAATGGTCAAGGGACAGCGTCCCTGGGCCGAGTGCGATGATGGCGAGTGCGAGCCCCGCCCAGGGCAGGTGAAAGTTTGCCCAGCCCTCCGGCACCACGAGCTGGATGACGCCGGTCATGACGAGCAGCCCGAGTGCGGAGAAGCGGGTTGCAAGCCCCACCACCAGCAGCACAGGGAGCACGATCTCGGCAATACCGTCGACATAGGCGAACACGGCCGGCGCCGGAAAGTCGTAGGCTTGACCAAAGATATGCAGCTTGAATTCGTCCTCGAAGAGATATTCCGCGGCCGGCGAAAGGGAGAGGAAGCCAGCCCATTTGGTCAGCCCCGATTTGAAGAAGGGCACGGCAAGCGCGACCCGCAGCACCGGAGGCGCGATGACCAGAGCGACGCGGGCCAGGTATCCCGCGATCGCTCGCATGGCACGATCGAAATTGGCAATGATCGCGGCGCCGGTCATGTTCACCTTCGATCCGAAGCAAGGCCGAAACCAACCAGGGCACCTGCCCGCATCAGATCAGACAGGTTGGCCGCCAAGTCAAAACTGGGATCGGCAATGAGGCCTGCTTCGAGAGCCGCGACAACCGGCTCCTGGTCAGCCAAGGCCTGAATGAATTCGAGGCTGCCGCCCGGAATCGACCGAACCTCAACATCGGCGAACGGTCGAACGATCAGTGCGTCTTCGCCGCCGGCCGCGAGATCGACCGCAGCCGGAATGCCATCGCCGACATTCATCCGCCAGATCGTCAGCGCCGGGAATTGCGAGCGGACGAGGCGCAGCGAGGGATGCAGCGCAAGCCGGATCGCCGGAAGCTGATCGGACGCTATTGTCGCAAGCACCTCGGGGTCAATCGGCGAGGCCTCGGGCGCGTGATAGGCCTCCGTCCAGGCACGCTCGATGCGCGCAACATCGGCGAGATAGGGCAGCGCGGCGGCCGGCTCGAAGGTCCGGATGAAATCCGCAAAGCCCGCGCCATACGCGAGCATGATCGGCGAGCGCGGCGGCTCGAGTGCGATATGGGCCCGCGCCATCGCGCAGAAGAAATCGTCTCCGACCAGCCGGCGCACCGCCGGAAAGCCATCCTTGAGGGCCTCGATCAGGCCGGCCATCACATTGTTTCGATAGACGGCAAAGCGCTTGGGGTCCGGCTCGCCATCCGGACCGACCAAACCATGGGGAGTCGGCAGCGCAGCGTTCAGCAGAGCCGCCGCGAAGTCGGCCTGTCGTTCAGCGAGCGGTCGCATGACCGACGGCCTTGGCTTGGGCTGCGACCATGATCGCCTCGGCGCGATCGGCTTCGTCCTTGAGCACGGGCCACGGCGGCACCTCTGCATCCCACTCGATCAGCGTCGCAATCGGCCCCGTCCGCGCGACAGCATGGGCGTAGAGGTCCCAGACCGCGTCATCGACCGGGCGATTATGGGTGTCGATCAGAAGCAGGCGGCCCTTGTCATCGGCATCGCTGGTGTGGCCGGCGAGATGAATTTCGTGGACATGGACGAGCGGATAGGCGTCGAGATAGGCGAATGGATCGCACTGCTGATTGGTCGAGGCGACGTAGACGTTGTTGACGTCGAGCAGCAGGCCGCATCCGCTGCGCCGCACCACCTCCGCGATGAAGTCGATCTCCGAATAGGTGCTCTCGGCGAATGCGAGATATGTCGATGGATTTTCCAGAAGCATCTGCCGGCCAAGGGCATCCTGGACCTCGTCGATGTGCTCGACAACGCGAGCCAGGGCTTCGCCGGTATAGAGGACAGGCAGCAGATCGTTGAGAAACGCGCTGTCATGTGATGACCAGGCCAGATGCTCGGAGAACAGTCCGGGCGCATAGCGGCTGATCAGCCGCTTGAGACGCTGGATATGCTCTTGATCAAGCGGCCGGTCGGCGCCGATCGAAAGCCCGACGCCGTGCAGCGAGAGCGGATATCGCTCGCGAATCGCCGACAAATAGCGGTGCGGCGGGCCGCCCGCCCCCATGTAGTTTTCCGCATGGACCTCGAAGAATCCGATGTCGGGCCGCTGCTCGACGATCGTGCGGTAGTGCTCTGCCTTCAGCCCGACGCCGCCACGCGCCGGGATGCGGTCAGGGGTGCTTGACGATGGAAGCGACACGGCGGACCTCGAGATGGAGAGGGGGCGGGCGAGAGCGTCGTCCGCCCAAGCCAACGTCTCAGGCCTTCTTCGGGGTCAGGCTTCCCGGTCCGCTCGGTGTCTGAACGGTTGTGCAAGTGCCCTTCGGCTCGAGCTTGAACGCATTGCCCTGGTAGTTCACCGTGCTGGTGCCGGCGCAGCTCGTACCGGGTCCCGCATAGCAGTCGTTCTGCCCCTTCAGCGCCACGCCGTAGCACTTCTCCATCTTGCCGGACTTCACCGCCTTGGCGGTTTCGGCCTGTTTTTCCTTCATCATTTTCTCCATGTCGCCCTTCCCCATTTTTTCCATGCCACCTTGTGCGGTGGCCGGTGTAACGGTGAGCGATGCGATGGCCGTGACGAAGGCGCCGGTAACAAGTGCCGATAGCGTGCGATTGGACATATGGGTTCCTCCGGGGTTGCTTTGCGAGCCGATGCAAGGTTGCTTGCGGCGCACCGAAGCGGCCGCCTAAGGAAGGTTCGGCCGGAGAGCAGAAAGGTTACCTGGAATGGAAGATTCTCGGCAGCGGCCCCGCAGGCAGCCCCGCGTCAGCACGATGCATCGCATCCGCCGCACTCGTGGCCAACTGCAGGGAGATAGGTGCAGGATCGAATTGCTGACGGGATGGTGGCCCACATGACCGCGCTCGCCCGTCGTTACCCCGGAGCAGAAGCAAATTGACCGGTCCTGAACTCAAGAAATTGCGCGACGATCTCGGCGAGGCGATCGGACGGAAGCTGACGGCGGCTGACATGGCGAAGTTGTGCGGATTGCCGGCTGGCGGCGGCGCCGACACCATCCGCCGATGGGAGGTCAGTGGTCCGAGCCCGCAGGCCACCGAATTGCTGCGCGTGCTGGCGATGGCGAGCGAGCGCTATCCGATCCTTGAGAAGTTCGACATCTTCAATCGCCACGACGTCGCCGAACAGGATCGCCCGGCACGACGGCTCGCATTCCGCGAACAGATCCGCGACGACGTGCGGCGCCGGCTTGGCTGAGCAAGGCCTGCCTGGTTGACAGAGCCTTCACGCAAGCTTTGCGTTAAGCCTCTCTTCACTCTTCCCGTTAAGCGTCCGTTAGGCACAAGAAAGCGTTTCCGTGCCGATGGGTTGGGTTAACGGCTGCTGTCGTCTTCGAGTGACAGCATTTTATTCAAATTGGGTCTAGCTGCATGGCCTTAAGGATGGCGCCACCAAGCGGCGTCTCCCCATGACTTGTCCGGAGACTGACCCAATGAAGAAGTTCTTGCTCGCAACCGTCGCCGCCACCGTCGTCGCCTTGGGCGCGACCGCCCAGGCCGCCGACCTCGGCGCCCGGCCCTATTATCAGAAGGCGCCGCCCGCCCCTGTTTACGCCGCACCGCTCTACAACTGGACCGGCTTCTATATCGGCGGCCATCTCGGCGGCGTGTTCTCGGGCAGCGACAACACCTTCAACGGGCTCGCGCTCACCGACTCCAGCGCCCGCTTCATGGGCGGCGTGCAGGCCGGCTACGACTGGCAGTTGTCGACCAATTGGGTGATCGGCCTTGAAGGCCAGTATTCCTGGATCGGCAGCCACCAGCTCAACGCGATCTTCCCGAACGGCCTCGTCTACAACAACAACCAGCGCGGCATTGCGTCGGTCACGGGCCGCGTCGGCTACACCTGGGGTCCGGGCCTGATCTACGTGAAGGGCGGCTACGCCTATTCCGACAACAACGAGTCCGTGACGTCAGGCGGCGTGCCGGTCGCCTTCACGCTCAGCGACAATCACAACAACGGCTGGACCGTCGGCGCAGGCGCCGAATACATGTTCGCCCCGAGCTGGTCGGCGAAGGTCGAGTACCAGTATTACGACTTCGGCGACAGCCGGTTCACCAGCCCGGCATCGCTGGCGCCATTCGGCAGCTTCCACAATGACGAGCATACGGTGAAGGCGGGTCTCAACTACCGCTTCAACTTCGGCGGCCCGGCGGTCGCCCCGTACTGAGACCACTCGCCACAACCAGGCGTGGAAAAGGCCGGCTCACGCCGGCCTTTTTTGGTTCGCATACGTGCGTCGATCCCGGTACGCGGAAGAAAGCGGCAGCGGACCTCCGTCGCCCAAAAATCGCGCAGGCTGCCGCAATTTGCCCGATTTTGTTAACCGGCCACAACGATACTGCCGCGCGAGGAACATCCAAGGGTAGTGTGACCACGGGGACACGGGGCAATGGCGTTTCGGTTCAAGCTCGGCAAACTCAATCTCAAGCGTATCCGCCTTCCGCAGATGGGCGTCGGGGGCAGCCTGTTCGCGGCGTTCGCCGTCATCGCAGGCATGGCGCTCGTCATCAGCGCCGGCGCCGGCGTGGTCCTGCACCAGCTCGGCAGCACAATGACCAATCTCAGCGGCCGCGACATTCCGCGGCTTGCCGCCAGCCTGCAACTCGCTGCGCAGAGCGCCGCGCTTGCCGCCCAGGGACCCGGCCTGCTCGCCGTGCAGAGCGATGATGCACTCGCCGAGCACACGAAGAAGGTGCAGGAAGTTGCTCAGCTCACCAATGCCAAGCTTGGCGAGATCATCGAGCTTGGCGCCGACAAATCCGTCGTCAGCGCGCTTCAGGAGACGGTCAAGAACATCGACGAGGCAACCAAGAGCCTGATCGCGGCGGCACGCGAGCGGCTCGACGTCGGCGCGCTGCGCGGCAAGCAATACGACGCGCTGCGCAAGGCCCAGGCGGCGTTCGTCGCCGCCGCCAATCCTGCGATGCTCGACGCGCAGACGCGGCTCAACGCCATCCTCGCATCGGCCGAAGTGTCAGCGGATGACGCCACCGAGGCGGCCCGCACCGTCGGCCAGATCAGCAATGTGCTCGCCGCCGGCAATCTGATGGCGGCCGACATGACCGCGGCGCTCTCGGCCAGCTCCAGCGAGACGCTGGATGCGATCGAAACCGAGTTCAAGGCCGGGCGCGAACGCGTCAAGTCCAATCTGGAAGACCTGCCGAACAACCCGGCGATCGTCGCGGTGCGCGACACCGCGCAGAAGCTGCTGGCGCTCGGCGAAGGCAAGACCGGCGTGTTCAAGGTGCGCCAGAAGGAACTCGATTCGATCGACTACGGTCAGACCATCTTGGAGGAAACCCGCAAGCTCAATGTCGGGCTCGGCATCAGCGTCCAGCAGCTCGTCGACGGCGTGCAGAAGGAGACGGACAGCTCGACCTTCCAGGCACGGCAGCAGATCTCGCTCGCGACCATGGTGATGATCGGCCTCGGCGCGCTGACGCTGGTCGGCTCATTCCTGTTCGTCTGGCTCTATGTCGGGCGCAACATCCTGCGCCGCATCCGCGGCCTGCAGCGCTCGATGCAGTTGCTGTCCGACGGCGACCTCGACACCGAAATCCCGCAGAGCCGCCAGCGCGACGAGATCGCGGTGATGGCCGATGCGCTGCAAGTGTTTCGCGAGAGCATGCTGGAGGGCCGCGAGCTTACGGCCAGCCAGAACCAGGATCGCATCGCCAAGGCCGAGCGCGCCTCGCGCATGGAGACGCAGATCGCCGAGTTCGAATCCACGGTCCGCGCCGCGCTCGGCAGCCTGCAGTCCGCGGCGAACTCGATGCAGTCGACCGCACAGAGCATGTCGGCGACCGCCGATCAGTCCAGCGCGCTGGTGAGCGCGGTTGCGTCCGCGGCGGAGGAAACCTCGGTCAACGTGCAGACGGTGTCGGCCGGCACCGAGGAGCTGTCGTCATCGATCGCCGAAATCGGCCGCCAGGTCGTCACTTCCGCGGAGATCGCCCGCAAGGCGGTGGAGGAAGCCCGCGCCACCGATACCACGATGCAGGGGCTGGCGGACAACGCAACACGCATCAGCGTCGTGGTCGATCTGATCCAGACCATCGCTTCGCAGACCAACCTGCTTGCGCTCAACGCCACCATCGAGGCGGCGCGTGCCGGCGAGGCCGGCCGCGGCTTCGCGGTGGTCGCCTCCGAGGTGAAGAACCTCGCCAGCCAGACCGCAAAGGCGACCGAGGAGATCCGCCAGCAGATCGTCAGCATGCAGGAGGTGACGACCACGGCCGTCTCCGCGATCCGCAACATCTCGAGCACGATCGGCGAGATCAACGACGTCACCACCGCGATCGCCGCCGCGGTTGAGGAACAGGGCGCGGCGACCCGCGAGATCGCCCGCAACATCCAGCACGCCGCCGGCGGCACCAGCGAGGTGTCGAGCAACATCGTCGGCGTCAGCAACGCCTCCTCGGAGGCCGGCGCTGCCGCGGGCGAAGTGCTGAACGCCTCCGACGCGCTGCGCCATGAGGCCGACGTGCTGCGCTCGGAGATCGACGGCTTCCTGTCGAACATCCGCGCGGCGTAGGCGAGCGCGTCATTCCGGGGCGGTCCGTCAGAACCGCACCCGGAATTTCGAGATTCCGGGTGCGATGCTGCGCATCGCCCCGGAATGACGTGGCGGCTTCATCCGGGCCGCGGAATTCTCGCTTCTGACACACACCATTTCCGGGGACCGCCATCCCGATTTTCGGCTGGCGCGGCCGCCCGTGTCCCGCTAAGCCGGTAGCATGCATTCAAAGACCGACAGCATCCACTCCTCGGCAGAGGCACTGAGATACCCCTGGGAGAACCATCCCGGCCACGACCAGGTCGTGGAGGTGGCGCCCGGCGTGCTCTGGGCACGGTTGAAGCTGCCGTTCCGCCTCAACCACGTGAACATCTACCTGCTCGCCGACGGCGACGGCTGGACCATGGTGGATTCCGGCTTCGGCAACGAGGAATCGATCGCCGCCTGGACCACGCTGTTCGAGGGACCGCTCAGGCACGTCAAGGTCACCCGGCTGATCGTGACGCATTCGCATCCCGATCATGTCGGTCTCGCCGGCTGGATCACCGAGCGCTTCGACTGCCCGCTGTTCATGTCGCAGGTCGAATATCTGCAATCGGTCTATCACCAGAACCGCGGCACCGAGGAGCGGCGCAACGCGCAGCGGCTGTTCTTCCGCCGCCACGGCATGGACGAGGACCTGACCGAAAAGCTGCTCGGCCGCGGCCAGGACTATCTGAAGCGGGTGTCGGTGCTGCCGCCGTCCTATCACCGCCTCACCCATGGCGACGAGGTCGTGATCGGCGCGCGGCGGTTCAAGGTGATCACCGGCGGCGGGCACGCGCTCGACCAGGTGATGCTGTATTGCGCGGCCGACAAGCTGTTCCTCTCCGCCGACCAGGTGCTGAGCAAGATCTCGCCCAATGTCAGCGTCTGGGCGGTCGAGCCCGAGCAGAATTCGCTCGGCGAATATCTGGCCTCGCTGGCGAGCCTTACCACCACGCTGCCGTACGACGTGATGGTGCTGCCCGGCCATGGCGTGCCGTTCTACGGGCTGAAGACCCGGATCAAGCAGCTCGCCGATCACCACGAGGAGCGCTGCCGGCTGATCGCGGAGGCCTGCCGCGAGGTGCCGCAGACCTCCAAGGAGCTGGTGCCGGTCGTGTTCCATAAGCACGTGCTGGACGCTCACCAGATGGGCTTTGCCGCCGGCGAGTTGATCGCCCACGTCAATTACATGCTGGTCGAAGGTCGGCTGACGGCCGAGACGGCCGACGGGATGCTGCGCTTCCGCACCACCTGAGCGTCGGCGGCGCGCGCAAATTGCGCCGGCATCGCGCCGATTTGATCGAAACCAAGCCTGACCGGCTCGGCTAGGGCAATTTGCCCAAGGCGCCCGCGTGGCCAAATATGGGCGGGCAGATGGACATTGGAGCTGGAAAAGCTCTAAGAAGAAGCAACAATTCCGGTCAGGTTCCAGGTTCGCCGATGGACTACAGCCAGTTCTTCAACGCCGCCCTCAACCGCCTGCATGACGAGCGGCGCTATCGCGTCTTCGCCGACCTCGAGCGGATTGCGGGTCGCTTCCCGCACGCGACATGGCATTCGCCGAAGGGCCAGCGCGATGTCGTGATCTGGTGCTCCAACGACTATCTCGGCATGGGTCAGCACCCAAAAGTGGTCGGCGCCATGGTCGAGACCGCGACCCGGGTCGGCACCGGCGCCGGCGGCACCCGCAACATCGCCGGTACCCACCATCCGCTGGTGCAACTCGAGGCCGAGCTCGCCGATCTCCACGGCAAGCAAGCTGCGCTTCTGTTCACCTCGGGCTATGTCTCCAACCAGACCGGCATCTCCACGATCGCGAAGCTGATCCCGAACTGCCTGATCCTGTCCGACGCGCTGAACCACAACTCGATGATCGAGGGCGTTCGCCAGGCCGGCTGCGAGCGCCAGATCTTCCGCCACAACGACGTCGCGCATCTCGAAGAGCTGCTGATTGCCGCGGGCCCTGCCCGGCCCAAGCTGATCGCCTGCGAGAGCCTGTATTCGATGGACGGCGACGTCGCGCCGCTGGCGAAGATCTGCGATCTCGCCGACACATACGGTGCCATGACCTATGTCGACGAGGTTCACGCCGTCGGCATGTACGGCCCGCGCGGCGGCGGCATTGCCGAGCGCGACGGCGTGATGCACCGGATCGATGTCCTCGAGGGCACGCTCGCAAAGGCGTTCGGCTGTCTCGGCGGCTATATCGCCGGAAAGGCCGAGATCATCGACGCGGTGCGCTCCTACGCGCCGGGTTTCATCTTCACCACCGCGCTGCCGCCGGCGATCTGCTCGGCTGCGACCGCCGCGATCCGTCATCTCAAGACCTCGAACTGGGAGCGCGAGCGCCATCAGGACCGCGCCGCCCGCACCAAGGCGATCCTGACCGCCGCCGGCCTGCCCGTGATGTCGAGCGACACCCATATCGTGCCGCTGTTCGTCGGCGATCCCGAGAAATGCAAGCGCGCCTCCGACCTGCTGCTGGAGGAGCACGGCATCTATATCCAGCCGATCAACTATCCGACCGTCGCCAAGGGCACCGAGCGGCTGCGCATCACGCCCTCGCCCTACCATGACGACGGCCTGATCGACGCGCTGGCGGACGCGCTGCTGCAGGTCTGGGAGCGGCTTGGCCTGCCCCTCGGCAAGAAGGCGCTGGCGGCCGAGTAACCCTACTCCGTCCTGATCCCGAAATCGGGCCGGTCGTGCAGTGCGCGGCCGGCCCATTGCGTCTATAATCCGGCGCGCGGCCCTCTCCAGGGCCGGGAAGGGAGATGAGCAGCCAATGCTGCACGACTGGGGCGTGATCGTCACGGCGTTCGCGTATATCGGATTGCTGTTCTTCGTGGCCAGCCGCGGCGACAGGATGTCGCCCGACGAGCGCGGCCGTGCCAGCCAGTGGATCTATCCGCTGTCGCTCGCGATCTACTGCACCTCCTGGACCTTCTTCGGCTCGGTCGGCTTCGCGACCCGCACCAGCGTCGACTTCCTCGCGATCTATGTCGGTCCGATCGTCATGGTCGGGCTGTTCACGCCGCTGCTGCGCCGCGTGATCGCGCTAGCCAAGTCGCAGAACATCACCTCGATCGCCGACTTCATCGCCGCGCGCTACGGCAAGAGCCAGGCGGTGGCCGCCACGGTGGCGCTGATCGCGATCATCGGCTCGGTGCCCTATATCGCGCTGCAACTGAAGGCGATGGCCTCCTCGCTGGAGACGATCCTGAGCGAGGATCAGGCCTTCTCCAAGGTTCCGATCCTCGGCGACATCGCGCTGATGGTGACGCTCGCGATGGCGGTGTTCGCGGTGCTGTTCGGCACCCGCCACACCGACGCGACCGAGCACCAGCACGGCCTGATCCTGGCGATCGCCGCCGAATCCATCGTCAAGCTGGTTGCCTTCATCGCCGCCGGCGCCTTCGTCACCTTCTGGATGTTCTCGCCGGTCGAGCTCTACGAGCGCGCCCTGAAGACGCCGGAGGCGTTGCGCGCGATCGAGTATGTGCCATCGATCGGCAACTTCCTGATCATGACGTTGCTGTCGTTCGTCGCCGTCATGCTGCTGCCGCGCCAGTTCCATGTCAGCGTGGTGGAGAACTCGACCAGCGCAGATGTCAGCCGCGCGCGCTGGCTATTCCCGCTCTATCTCGTCGTGATCAACGTGTTCGTGATTCCGATCGCGATCGCCGGCCTGATCGTGTTCCCGTTCGGCGCCGTCGACGCCGACATGTTCGTGCTGGCGCTGCCGATCGAGGGCAATTCGCCGCTGCTCAGCCTCGCCGTGTTCGTCGGCGGCCTGTCGGCCGCGACCGCGATGGTGATCGTCGAATGCGTGGCGCTGTCGATCATGGTCTCCAACGACATCGTGCTGCCGCTGGTGCTGCCGCGCAGCGACGATGCCCGCGCGGGCCAGAAGGATTTCGGCGATTTCCTCCTGAAGGCGCGGCGCTTCTCGATCTTCGCCATCATGGTGATGGCCTATTTCTACTATCGCGCGCTCGGCAACACCCAGCTCGTCGCGATCGGCTTGTTGTCCTTTGCCGCGATCGCGCAGCTCGCGCCGGCATTCTTCGGCGGCCTGTTCTGGCGCCGCGCCACCGCCCGCGGCGCGATGGCGGGCATGCTGGTCGGCTTCGCGATGTGGCTCTACACGCTGTTCGCGCCGAGCTTCCTCGAAACCTCGACCACCGGCCTGATGCTGCTGCAACATGGGCCGTTCGGGATCGAGGCGCTGCGACCCCAGGCGCTGTTCGACGCCGACCTGCCGCCGCTGCTGCACGGCGTGCTGTGGAGCCTCGGGCTCAACATCCTCAGCTACGTGCTGTTCTCGCTGGCACGCGCGCCATCATCGATCGAGCTGCTGCAGGCCGACGTGTTCGTGCCCAATGCGCTGGCTCCGATCGCGCCGACGTTCCGGCGCTGGCGCAGCACCGTGACGGTGCAAGACATCCAGAGCACGGTGGCACAATATCTCGGCCCCGATCGCGCCCGGGAGGCATTCGCCGCCTTCGCGGCCGATCGCAACGGCGCGCTCGATCCGTCGGCGCCGGCTGACTTCGAATTGTTGCAGCATGCCGAGCGGTTGATCGCTTCGTCGATCGGCGCGGCGTCGTCGCGTCTCGTGATGTCGCTGATGCTGCAGCGGCGCACCGTGTCGGCCAAGGCCGCGCTGAAGCTGCTCGACGACTCCCACGCCGCGCTGCACTTCAACCGCGAGATCCTGCAGACCGCGCTCAACCATGTGCGCCAGGGCATCGCTGTGTTCGACGCCGACCTGCAGTTGATCTGCTCCAACCGCCAGTTCAGTGAGCTGCTGGCACTGCCGCCGCACCTGGTGCAGCTTGGCATCCCGCTGCCGGAGATCCTCGAATGCATGGGGGCGGTCAGCCCGCCGGCAACCGGCGACAGCGACAACCTGCTGGAGCAGCGGCTGCGCGCCTACACCACCGAGGGCGAGCCCTATCTGGAGCGCTTCACCGATCGCCATCTGGTGATCGAGGTGCGCGCCAACCGCATGCCGGGCGGCGGCCTCGTCATCACCTTCTCCGATGTCACGCCGAGCTTCGAGGCTGCCGAGGCGCTCGAGCGCGCCAATGCGACGTTGGAAAAGCGGGTGCGCGACCGCACCGAGGAGCTGACCCAGCTCAATTCGGAGCTCGCGCTCGCCAAGAGCGCCGCCGAGGACGCCAACGCGTCCAAGACCCGCTTCCTCGCCGCCGCGAGCCACGACATCCTGCAGCCGCTCAACGCGGCGCGGCTCTACGTGACAAGCCTGGTCGAGCGCCAGAACGGCGGCGAGGATTCGCGCCTGGTCGAGAATATCGACGATTCACTCGAGGCGATCGAGGACATTCTGGGCGCGCTGCTCGACATCTCCAGGCTCGACGCCGGCGCCATGACGCCGTCGATCTCGAGCTTCAGGATGGCCGACCTGATGCGTTCACTCGAGATCGAATTCGCGCCGATCGCCCGCGACAAGGGCCTCGATCTCCGCTTCGTGCCCTGCTCGCTGCCGGTCGAATCCGACCGCTCGCTGCTGCGCCGGCTGTTGCAGAATTTCATTTCCAACGCGATCAAATACACCCCGCGCGGCCGCGTGCTGGTCGGTTGCCGTCGCCGCGGCGATCGGCTCCAGATCGGCATCTACGACACCGGCGTCGGCATCCCCGTGCAGAAGCGCGGCGAGATCTTCAAGGAGTTCCATCGCCTCGAACAGGGCGCCCGGATCGCGCGCGGCCTCGGCCTCGGATTGTCGATCGTCGAGCGGCTGGCGCGGGTGCTCAACCACCGCATCGCGATCGATGCCAATACCAGCGGCGGCTCGGTGTTCTCGGTCAGCGTGCCGGTTGCGACTGCGATCAACCACACCGCGGCAGTCACCAGCGCCACGCCGCTGTCGAAGACGCCGATGAGCGGCGCGCGGATCGTCTGCATCGAGAACGATCCCGCCATCCTCGACGGCATGAAGACACTGCTGACGGCGTGGGACGCCGAGGTGATCGCGGTGACCGATTCGGATGCCGCCATCGGCGCGATCGAGACGGCCGGCGGTCGCGTCACCGGCGTGCTGGTCGACTATCATCTCGACCGCGGCAACGGCGTTGCCGCGATCCGCGAGATCCGCCGCCGCTTCGGTGACAACATCCCCGCGATCCTGATCACGGCCGACCGCAGCCCCGCGGTGCGCGCCGCCGCGCGCGAGGAGAGCATCGCGGTGCTGAACAAGCCGGTCAAACCGGCGTCGCTACGGGCGCTGCTCGGGCAATGGCGCACCCAGCAGATGGTCGCTGCGGAGTGAGTGCGACGGCGCGGTCCGGGCGAGCGTTTCGCTCTAAGAGCGCGATGAGATTGGTCGAGCGGCGCGGCATCGAAAGATCACCTCTCCCGTGGGAGAGGTGATCCGCATTTGCGCTCCAGTTCAGTTCGGTCCCATTCTGGCCGACGCAGGATGCCCTGGCACCTGAAAGCGCTTGCCCGTGTCGGTGACATCAGTTCCGTCGACCTTGAGGATCGAGAAGTCCTGGCTGAGGTAGTTCCCGACCAGGATATATTTTCCGTCAGGCGTAAAGACGGCAGCCTCGGGCAGTCCGCCGACGTCGATATCTCGAATCTTGGTCACTTTCTTGCCATCGATCTTCAGGACCGAGACGCTGCCGTTCTTCTCATGGAAGAACGCATTCTTCATGTTCGAGCCGCGCAGGATCACCGAGACCGCGAGATCGCCCTTCGGGCTGACGGCAAGCCCTTCCGGTCCGTCGCCGACCACCACGCGATCGATGATGCGCGGCGGCTTCGCTTCGAGATCGATGACGCTGGTCGTGTCGACGCTGCCGTCCGACGCGCCCGCGTTGCCGTTATCCGACGTCAGCGCGATCTTGCTGTTCGGCGTCACTGCGACGTTGTAAGGCCATTGACCGGCCGGCAGGTCGACCTTGCTGTAGGTGACCTTGTCGCCGGCGATATCGAGCACCGATATCTTGTGAGCGGGAAAGCGCGCGACCAGCGCGTGCTTGCCATCCGGCGCGAACGCGACATGCGCGACGCTGTCAGGCATCGAGACCGTGTCGGCGATCTTCACGTCGGTGCCGTTGACCGAAAGCACACTGATCGAATTGTCTCCGCGGTTGGCAACCAACGCCATCTTGCCGTCGGGACTGAAGCTCAACCCCGATGGCTGCTTTCCGCCGGGAATGGTCGCTGCCAGCTTGGGCGGGGTCGCCTTGAGATCGATCACATAGATCTTGTTGTCCGGCACCTGCTTCAGAGCGTCGCCGTCCTTCACCACGTCGACCGAGTCCGCGACCAGCGCCACCGTCCCGCTCGGATCGATATCGACATTGACGGGCGGGCCGACCACCGAATTCTTCAATGGGAGAGCAGCTACGATCTTCGGGTTCTCGGGGTCGGCGAGATCAACGATCAGCACCTGATCCTTGCCCGGCGCTGACAGCACCGGCTTGCCGTCGTCGTCCCACAACAACTTCTCGTCGAGGCCGACGATCATCAACGGCTTGGCCCGAGCACAGCTAAAAGAGCCGGCACCGAGCAGGATTGCCGCAGCCAGCGACAATCCGGCGACACGAGTTGCAGAGATCATGGCGTTCTCCCCAAAAGCACGCAGCCTCTCACGGGCCGGTGCCGGGCAGGATAGCCGGTTTTCGAGCCCCGCGCACTTTGAGGGAAAATCCGGACACTTGGCGGAAGCCTGCGATCGGCCACGCATTCCCGCCTTCGCTCGGCGCAACGCCTTGGTTCGAGCCCGGCAATCGGAATTGGAGTTGACTACGTCGTCGGCGTGCCCTGGCGCCACTGGCCGCCGGCGATCTTCGCGGCAGCGATCACGGCTTGCGTCCGGCTCTCGACGCCGAGCTTCTGCAGGATGGCCGAGACGTGAGCCTTGATGGTCGCCTCGGAGACGCCGAGCTCGTAGGCGATCTGCTTGTTGAGCAGCCCCTCCGACAGCATCATCAGGACCCGCACCTGCTGCGGGGTCAGCGTCACGAGGCGGTCGCGCAGCCGCGTCATGTCGGGATCGCCGGCCGCGGAGAGATCGGTGTCCGGCGGAACCCAGACGTCGCCCTCCATCACCTTCATGATCGCATCACGCAGCGTCTCCACGCCGAAGCGCTTGGGGATAAAACCCGAGGCGCCGAAATCGAGCGAACGACGGATGGTTCCGGCATCATCGCTGGCAGAGACGATGACCACCGGGATCGCCGGATACTGCGCCCGCAGATAGATCAGGCCGGAGAAGCCACTGATCCCCGGCATTGTCAGGTCGAGCAGGATCAGGTCGACGTCGGAGTCACGCTCCAGCAGCGCGGTCAGATCCTCGAATGATCCAGCCTCGCTGATCGTGGCCGAACTCACGACACTCGACACCGCCTGGCGCAACGCATCGCGGAACAGCGGATGGTCGTCGGCAATGACAAGATGAGAATTGGCAACAGCAGTCATCTCAATCCCATAAGCGGGTGTTGGCCAACCCGCGCAACTTGGTTGTCCCCCGCGCGGCAGTATCACGCAAGTGCTTGATAATGCCAGATGCCAACGCAGTTAACCCGCTGAGCTTGTGCGCTGCAATAGAACTACGCGGATGCGTTCCATCCCGCTCAGCTTCCCGACGATAAGCCGAAGGCGTGGGAAAGCCAAAAGTCTTATTGGGAGGGGTTTCACTGCGATGTTACCCTGAAATTAGGCCTATGACTTGATCTGACCGAACCCGGCAGGTGGGGCATCACGGCAGCGATAAAATCGGGGGGATTAATCCAGATGTCCACAATGACTGCAACTTCCGGGCGGTCCGCCGGCATGACGAAGGACGAACGCTTCGTCATCCTGGCCTCGTCGCTCGGTACCGTCTTCGAGTGGTACGACTTCTATCTTTATGGATCCCTCGCTGGCATCATCGGCGCACAGTTCTTCTCCGATTATCCGCCGGCAACCCGGGACATCTTTGCGCTGCTGGCCTTTGCCGCAGGCTTCCTGGTCCGCCCGTTCGGCGCCATCGTGTTCGGTCGCGTCGGCGACCTCGTCGGCCGCAAATACACCTTCCTCGTCACCATCCTGATCATGGGCCTGTCGACTTTCATCGTCGGCCTGCTGCCCAACGCCAAGACCATCGGGTTCGCGGCGCCGGTCATCCTGATCGGCCTCCGCCTGCTGCAGGGCCTTGCGCTCGGTGGTGAGTATGGCGGTGCGGCGACCTACGTCGCCGAGCATGCCCCGCAGGGCAAGCGCGGATACTACACCTCGTTCATCCAGACCACGGCGACGCTCGGCCTGTTCCTCTCGCTCCTGGTGATCCTGTTCACGCGAAGCATCACCGGCGAAAAGGCGTTTGCCGAATGGGCCTGGCGCATCCCGTTCCTGGTGTCGGTGCTGCTGCTCGGAATCTCGGTCTGGATCCGTCTGCGGTTGAATGAATCGCCGGTGTTCCAGCGGATGAAGGACGAGGGCAAGAGCTCCAAGGCGCCGCTGACCGAAGCCTTCGCCAACTGGTCCAACGCCAAGATCGTGCTGCTTGCGCTGCTCGGCGGCACCATGGGCCAGGGTGTGGTCTGGTACACGGGCCAGTTCTATGCGCTGTTCTTCCTGCAATCGATCCTGAAGGTCGACGGCTACACCTCGAACCTGCTGATCGCCTGGTCGCTGCTGTTCGGAACCGGCTTCTTCATCGTGTTCGGCGCGCTGTCGGACCGGATCGGCCGCAAGCCAATCATTCTTGCGGGCTGCGCCATCGCCGCACTGACCTTCATTCCGATCTTCAAGATGATCACGACCAACGCCAACCCGGCGCTGGAAAAGGCGATCGAAGCCACCAAGGTCGAGGTGGTCGCCGATCCCGCGGGCTGCGGCGACCTGTTCAATCCGGTCGGCACCCGCGTCTTCACCGCGCCCTGCGACGTCGCTCGCGCCTTCCTCGCCCAGTCATCGGTCAAGTACTCGACGACATCCGGCGCGGCCGGGTCGGGCGTGAAGGTCGTCGTCAACGGCAAGGATGTCCCCTATCCCGACGCCAAGGCCGGCAATCCCGCAGTCTCCGCGGCGATCGCGGCCGCCGGCTACCCCAAAGCAGGTGACGCCAGCATCGTGAAGATGGCACATCCGTTCGACATCTTCCGCCCGCAGGTCGCTGCGGTCATCGGTCTGCTGTTCATCCTGGTGATCTTCGTCACCATGGTCTACGGCCCGATCGCCGCAATGCTGGTCGAGTTGTTCCCGACCAAGATCCGCTACACCTCGATGTCGCTGCCCTATCACATCGGCAACGGCTGGTTCGGCGGTCTGCTGCCCGCGACCGCGTTCGCGATCGTGGCCTCGACCGGCGACATCTATGCCGGCCTCTGGTACCCGATCATCTTCGCGGCGATCACCGCGGTGGTCGGCACGATCTTCCTGCCGGAAACCAAGGACGTCGATATCAGCAGGACCTGATCGGGCTGACGTAGCCATCTTGATCGATCGGCCGCGGAGCGATCCGCGGCCAACGTCATTTCGGGCAAGGCGCGAACGCTCGAGCCGGCCTCGATAAGGTCATGCCCTCGTCGTGCCGATGAATTGCAGCACGATCTCGCGCCGGTGCGGGCGGGCGCGGTGCTCGATCAAATAGATGCCCTGCCAGGTGCCGAGCGCCATCTCGCCGTCGAGCACAGGGATCTGCAGCGAGGTCCCCGTCAGCATGGTCTTGATGTGTGCGGGCATGTCGTCGGGACCCTCGGTGTCGTGACGCCAGCCGCCATTTTCCGGCGCGACGCGGTCGAGCGCCGTCATCAGGTCGATCAGTACAGTCGGATCGGCATTCTCCTGGATCGTCAGCGACGCCGAGGTATGCCGAATGAACAGCGTCACCGCGCCCTCGGTCGCACGCGCCTCGCGCAGGAATTTTGCAACCTCGCGCGTGATGTCGGTGAAGCCGGCGCCCGACGTTTCGACCATCAATCGCGACGACACGATGCTGGTTGCCGCGATGGAGGACGGTGCCGAGCGCGTGACGGTCTTCGGTGTCGTCATTTGAACTCTTTCAACCCGTCGTCCCGGCGAAAGCCGGGACCGATACGCCGCGGCCCCCAGTTACGAAGATTTGGAGTTGCCAGCTCAGCCACCCAACTCTCAGCGGTGGTTATGGGTCCCGGCCTTCGCCGGGACGACGCAGCGGAGAGAGCCGCCTCAAATCTTGCCGCCGTTGGCGTCGCGCTGCACGCGGTTGGCCATCTCGATCAGCCTCCGCCATGCCCGCTCCAGGAACGACATCACGCGATCCATGTCGCGATCGCTCGGCAGCGGAATCTCGATCTTGCGCTCGCCCTCCGCCGTCTTCGGCTCCGCCTTCTTCAGCGAGTCGGACTTCGGCAATGCCTCGTCGGTCTTGCCCGTGGCCGGTTCGCGCGCCGCAAGCTCGGCCTTCAATCTCTCATTGTCGGCCTGCAGCCGCCCGATCTCGGCATCCATCGCGGCGCGCTCGTCCGGCACCGCATAGCAGGACCATCCGGAGCCGGAATTGGTGCAAGTCGACACCGCGCCGGTGCGCGTGTCGAGCCGCAGGAAGCCATCACCTGCCGGAGACAGCGCGTAGCGGCCGTTCTCGGTGTCGGGCGCGGCAGCCGGCTGCGCTGCTGCCGCGCTGCCGATCAGCAACGCGGCCGCCGCAATCGCGACGGAGAATTTCGAGGAAGGCGCCGCTGTCGGCATGGCTTGCTCCGCCTCAACCTGATCCCGCACCGCCTGGGCATGCTCCGCCTCGAACATCACTGCCCATTCCACCGATCATGCTTCAACGTTCGAGCTATAGGGCTTGCGACCTGACTTCAACGCATCTTCCAGCAATTCGATCCGGTCCTGGCCCCAGAACACTTCGCCGTCGAGCACATAGCCCGGCGAGCCGAACACATCGGCGGTCAGCGCATCTTGCCGGTTCTGCTCATAGGCCGCGCTGATCGCCTCTGTGCCCGCGCGCTCTACGAGCCGTTGGCCGGGCAGACCGGCCTCGTCAGCGAGCTTCACCAGAGTCGCAGGATCGGCCAGATTGAGCTGGAGCTCCCAGACTGCGGGATAGGCCCTCTGCAGATAAGGCTGGGGATTAAGGCCCGCCTCGAGCGCCGCGATCACGATGCCATCGGCGAGGCGTGGATTGAACGGCCAGTTCGCCGGCTGCAGATGGAAACTCAGCCCGCGCTTATCGCGCCAGCGCTGCAACTCGATCATCCGATAGCGCTGGCGCACCGGATGGCGCTGCGCGAGCGGCAGCCCGCCAGTCTCCGAAAACAGATCGACCAACAAGACCGGCCGGTAATTTACCTCAAGATTATAGGCACTTACGAGTTCAACAAACGGCCGGTGGCCGATATAGGCCCACGGTGATTGCAGCGAGAAGTAGTAGTCGATCTGGCGCGCCATGCGAATTTCCGATTGCAAACGAGGAGGGGCGTTTTCGCCATCCCAACAGAGCTGCGAAACCGGCACAAGATCGCTTCATTGCATACAAGCTGTTGCGCTGCGATCACTGCGTCACTCTGACCTTGAATATCTCCAAATAAATCCAGCGAAATCAAAGCAATAACCCGTGACGACGCAATCTTGACTTGATTAGACGCGGTAAGTATGGTCCGCGCGGCTTTTGACGGGGACGGGCGCAATTTCCATCATCCGCGGCATCGGTTAGTGTTTGCAGCATGGCTGGAAACAATAACCACGGCGCAGATGGAAGTCGCGATCAATCGCCTCCCGACGAAGCTGCGCTTTCCGCAAGGCTCGGAAGTCTCGATCATCGGTTGTCTGAAATTCGCGACAGCCGGAAGAGCAAGACTGATCAATCCGGTACTGAAGGCGGGGACAGTGCGGCCAGAGCTTCGGCGATGGCGCTCGGTTTTCGTCTTTCCTCGGAGCTGATCGCGGGCGTTGCCGTCGGGGCGGCGATTGGCTGGGGAATCGACCGTTGGCTGTCGATATCGCCATTCGGCTTCATCGTGTTCATGCTGCTCGGCTTCGTCGCCGGCGTGGTCAACGTGGTGAGGTCTGCGGGCGTGGCCTCAGGCAAGCGTTGAGCGCTGGCGGGAAGTCATGACATTTGAAATTCGATAACCGGCAGGATGGCCGGTGGACCAAGAGCCGCGCGGATGAAAATCGACCCGATCCATCAGTTCAACATCGAGCCCCTCTTCACGCTCGGCCACATCGGCAATCACACGATCGCCTTCACCAATTCGTCGCTCTTTATGTTCATCGCGGTTCTCTTGACCGCGCTGCTGATGCTGGCGACCGGCCGCGATATGGTTCCGGGACGGCTGCAGTCGATCGCCGAAATTTCCTACGAGTTCGTCGCCTCGACGATTCGCAGCACGGCCGGCGCGGAAGGCATGAAGTTCTTCCCGTTGATCTTCTCGATCTTCATGTTCCTCTGTGTCTCGAACCTGGTCGGCGTCGTCCCCTACACCTTCACGGTGGCGAGCCACCTGATCGTCACCGGGGCGCTGGCGCTGATGGTGTTCTTCACGGTGCTGATCTACGGCCTCTACAAGAACGGTCTGAAATTCTTCAAGATCTTCGTTCCCTCCGGCGTTCCGATCTACATCCTGCCGCTGGTGATGTTCATCGAGATCCTGTCCTTCTTCCTGCGGCCGGTCTCTCACAGCGTCCGACTGTTCGCCAACATGCTCGCCGGCCACATCGCGCTGAAGGTGTTCGCGGGCTTCGTCGCGATGCTCGGCTTCTCGCTCGGTGCGCTCGGCTGGGTCGGCGGCGTGCTGCCGCTGGCGCTCACGATTTCGCTGTACGCTCTCGAAATCCTGGTCGCGTTCCTGCAGGCCTATGTGTTTGCGATCCTGACCTGCATCTACCTCAACGACGCCATTCATCCGGGACACTAAGCGGTCCGGGGAATCTCCACCCACCAATCTGTCTATCTTCCTCAAGGAGCTAAAAATGGAACCGGCAGCAGCTAAACTTATCGGCGCGGGCATCGCGTGCATCGGCATGGGCGGTGCGGGCGTCGGCGTGGGCATCATCTTCGGCAACTACCTTGCCGCTGCGGTGCGTAACCCGTCGGCCGCGCAGGGCCAGTTCGGCAACCTGATCTTCGGCTTCGCCGTGACCGAAGCGCTCGGCATCTTCTCGCTGCTGATCGCGCTGCTGCTGCTGTTCGTTCCGCTCTGAGCGGCACCCCTTCGCGCCGCCTTCGGGCGGCGCGCATGACTGCAACAGGAGAACACCATGGCTGAGAGTCATGGCGAGGCAAAAGGCCAGAATGCCGGTGGCCACACCGAGGCCGATGGGGGAGCTCACGGCGGAACCTTTCCGCCGTTCGATTCCTCCAATTTCGCCTCGCAGCTTGTGTCGCTGGCGATTGCGTTCGTCGCGCTCTACGTGATCGTGTCGCGTATCGCACTGCCGCGCGTCGGTGGGACGATCGATGCACGCCAGAACAAGATCGAAGGTGACCTGGCCCAGGCGCAGAAGCTGAAGGACGAGTCCGACGCTGCGCTGAAGGCCTATGAGAGCGAACTGGCGAACGCCCGCGCCCGCGCGCAGGCGATCGGCAACGAGACCCGCGAGAAGCTGAACGCGGCCTCCGAAGCCGAGCGCAAGGCGTTGGAAGACAAACTGGCGGTGAAGCTTGCCGACGCCGAGAAGCAGATCGCGGCGACCCGGGCGAGCGCCATGAGCAACGTCCGCGGCATCGCGGCCGATGCGGCCGGCGCCATCGTTCAGCGGCTGGCCGGCGTCTCGCCGGACGCGAATGCGGTCAACAGCGCCGTCGACGCTTCGCTGAAGGGATAGATCGATGTTCTATGAACCGGAGACCTGGGTTGCGATCGCGTTCGTCATCTTGATGATCGTGTTCGGCTATTTCGGCGTCCATCGCACGCTGCTGACGGCGCTCGACCACCGCGCCGAACGCATCAAGGCCGAGCTCGAGGACGCCCGCCGTCTGAAGGACGAGGCAAATAAGCTGCTCGGCGAGTACAAGGCCCGCCGGACCAGCGCGGAGCGCGAAGCCGAGGAGATCATCGCCAGCGCCAAGGCGGAGGCCGAGCGAATCGCAGCCGAGGCCAAGACCAAGATGGAGGATTTTGTCGCCCGGCGGACCAAGACCGCCGAGAGCAAGATCGCCCTGGCTGAGGCGCAAGCCCTGGCCGACGTCCGTGCCGCCGCGGCGAACGCCGCGGTCACCGCCGCCTCGACCATCCTGTCGCAGTCGGTCAAGGGCTCGGTCGCCGACGACCTCGTCAGCAAGGGCATCGCAGAAGTTCGCTCCAAGCTGAACTGAAGCCGACACCATCCACAACAAAAGCCGGCGCGAGATGATCGCGCCGGCTTTTTGTTTGGATGGTCAGCTCTCTCAGCCGCGGCCCGCTATCGCTTCTTGTGGCCGCGCGGCTTGGGTTCGGGCTTCAAGGCCTGTGGGTCGAAGCCGATGTAGAAGACGTAGTTGTCGTTGTCCGCAGGCGACGGCGCCGGATAGACGACATCCTCCGCGACGAGGCTGAACGGCACGCTGCCGGTCTCGTCGATCTGGACCGTGGTCGTGTAGGCCTTGGTCATGATCGTCTTCTCGCCGACGCCGCCCTGCACCACGGCAACGCGCAGCGGCACCTCGACCGTCGGCGGCGCACCCGAGGGGCCGACGATCACGCGGCCCTGGATTCCGATCTTTGCGGTGATCTGACCATGGTCCAGGTTGCATTGCCGCGCCATACGCGAGATCGACGCCTGGAACTTGATGTCATTGCCGATCGGCTGCTTGCCGGGCGCGGCCACCGCGTAGGTGGAAGCGCCGGAGCGGACCTGGACCGGCGGGCACGTCAGCTCGGCATCGTTCTCGTTGAGCACGGGCGGTGCGGCGGGCGTGGCCGGCTTCGAGGAGTCCGAACCGCCGCCGAACAGGCTCTTGAAGCGATCGCTCAGGGACTGCGCTGGCGCTGCCGACGGCAGCAGGGTTGCACTGAGACCAATCGATACCGCCGCCGCGATCGCGAGCCTGATCACCCTGTCACCCATCGATATCCTCAAAGCCTCCCATCGAGGTTCCTGTTGCGCGGGCGTTATAGCAAGGCAATGGCGGCGAACCCAAGGCATGTCGGGAGTCGTCGGGGCGGTTATGGCATCAGCCAAAAGACTGAGATCAACCGCGGAAATCCTCGTGCAGCAGGCCGAACAGCAGATGATCCTGCCAGATGCCGTTGATGCAGAGATAGCGCCGCGCCAGGCCCTCGCGGGTGAAGCCGCACTTCTCCAGCACCCGGATCGACGGGGCGTTGGAGGGGATGCAGGCCGCCTCGATGCGATGCAGGTTGAGCTCGCCGAACAGCGAGGGCAGCAGCACCCGCAGCGCGGTCGTCATGTAGCCGCGATCTGCATGGGGCTGGCCGACCCAGTAGCCGATGGTTCCGGCCTGCACGATGCCGCGGCGGACATTGGCGAGCGTGATGCCGCCGATCATCACCCCATCCGATTCGCGGAAGATAATGAACGGATAGGAGCGGTCGGTCGCGATGTCCTCGGCGTAGCGGCGCAGCCGGCGACGGAAGCCCGAGCGGGTCAGATCGTCGGAGGGCCAGATCGGCTCCCACGGCGTCAGATAGGCCCGGCTGAATTCGCGCAACTGCGCCCATTGCGGGAAGTCCGACATCTGCGGCGCCCGCAGCAGCAGCCCGTGGCCGCGCGGCATCAGCGCGGCCGGTCCGCTGGATGGCAAACGAAACAGGGCCATAGCCCAATACTCCCCCGCCGGACCACCTCTCCTCCCTCGCCCCGCCCTTGCGGGGAGAGGATCGGGGCGAGGGGGCTCTCCGCAGCTTCGATTTTGCGGCCCGACCCCCTCACCCGGCGCTTCGCGCCGACCTCCCCCACGCAAGAGCGGGGCGAGGTGAAACTCCTTCTAATGCAGCAGCGTCTTTGCCTTCGACTGCGTCAATCCTTCCGCAAAAGACACCGCCGTGTCCAGACCCCTGCCGCTGCCCAAGGCGACAACCGCGGGACGGCTGCGCGACAGCAGGGCGCGGGCAGCATCGCGGGTCGATTCGACGCTGACCGCATCGATCCGCGCCACCAGCTCTTCCACGGTCTGCGGCCGGCCGTAGGCAAGCACATGGCGGGCCAACTGCTCGGCCCGGGCCGAGCAGCTTTCCAGCGCCATCAGCAGGCCGGCCTTCATCTGCGCCTTGGCCCGCGCCACCTCGGCTTCCGTCAGCGTCTCCACCGCGTCGTTGATGACGTCGACGACGACCTCCATCATTTCAGGCGCGTCGGCGGGATCGGTCCCGGTGTAGAGGCCGAAGAATCCGGTGTCGGTGTAGGGGGCATGGAAGGTGTAGATCGAGTAGCACAGCCCGCGCTTCTCGCGCACCTCCTGGAACAGCCGCGACGACATCCCGCCGCCCAGCGTGTTGGTGAATACCTGGAGCGAGAACAGCGAGGGATCGGTCTGCGGCACGCCTTCGAGCGCGAGGGTCAGATGCGCCTGCTCGAGCTCGCGATGCACCACGCGCGATCCGCCCTTGCCGAACGTCGCGACTTGCGGCTTCGGCGCCGGCGAGGCGTCGAAGCCGGCGAACTTCCGCGCGACGTCCTCGACAATGCGCTTGTGATCGACGGCGCCGGCGGCGGCCACCACCATGTCGGGCGCGCGGTAATGCGTCGAGAGATAGCCGCGCAGCATGTCGCGGTCGAAGCTCTTCAGCGTCTTCGCGGTTCCGAGCAGCGAGCGGCCCATCGGCTGGTCCGGATAGCAGAGCTCGTTGAGATGCTCGAACACGACGTCGTCGGGCGTATCCTGCGCCGCGCCGATCTCCTGCACGATTACGCTCTTCTCGCGCTCCAGCTCATCAGGCACGAAGGACGGGTTGGCGAGGATATCGGAGAGCACGTCGAGCGCCAGCGCGACGTCGGCCTTCATCACCCGCGCATAATAGGCCGTGGTCTCGGTCGAGGTCCCGGCATTGAGGTCGCCGCCGACCGCCTCGATCTCCTCGACGATCTCGCGCGAGGAGCGCCGCGCGGTGCCCTTGAACGCCATGTGTTCCAGCAGATGCGAGATGCCGTGCTCGTTCGGCTTCTCGTCGCGGCCGCCGACGCCGGCCCATACGCCGAGCGACGCGGTTTCCAGATGCGGCATGGTGTCGGTGACGACGGTCAGGCCGCTCGGAAGTTTGGTGACTTCAACGCTCATCCGATAGCTCCCTGCTTGGCGGCACGGCTGACCGACAGCACGAAGCGCTCGACCTCTGCGGCATCATTCTTCATGACAGTCATCTGTTCTGACTTGGTCATCAGGCCGCCGAGCCAGGCCGGCAGATGCGGGCGCACCCCGCAGGCGGCCTCGACCGCGTCGGGGAATTTCGCCGCATGCGCGGTCGACAGCACGATGTTGGGAATCTTCGAGTCCGAGGTGTCGCGGTCCGCGACCGCCAACGCGACCGCAGTATGGGGATCGACCAAATCGCCCGCCTCGCGCCAGGCGGCACGGATCGCCGCCGCCGTCTCGGTCTCGTCGGCGCGGCCGGCGTCGAAATCTTTTCGCACGGCGGCGAGCGTCGCATCCGGCAGCGCGAACCGGCCGGACTGCTTCAGCGAGGCCATCAGGCGGCGGATCTGGGCGGCGTCGCGGCCGCTCGCCTCGAACAACAGCCGCTCGAAATTCGACGACACCTGGATATCCATCGATGGCGATGTCGTGGCGTGGACCTCGCGCACCTCATAATTGCCGGTCTTGAGCGTGCGCGGCAGGATATCGTTGACGTTGGCGGCGATGCGCAGCCAGCGGATCGGCAGCCCCATCCGCTTCGCCACATAGCCGGCGAAGATGTCGCCGAAATTGCCGGTCGGCACCGTGAAGTCGACCGTCCGCTGCGGCGAGCCGAGCGCGACCGCCGACGTGAAGTAGTAGACCACCTGCGCCACGATACGCGCCCAGTTGATCGAATTGACGCCCGACAGCGAGACCGCATCGCGGAAGCGGTGATTGTTGAACATCTCCTTCACGATCGCCTGGCAATCGTCGAAGGTGCCCTCGATCGCGAGCGCGTGCACGTTGGCAGCGCCGGTCGTCGTCATCATGCGACGCTGCACCTCGGAGATGCGCCCATTCGGGAACAGCACGACGAGATCCACGTTGTCGAGACCCGCAAACGCCTCGACGGCGGCACCGCCGGTGTCGCCCGAGGTCGCGACCACGATGGTGGTGCGCTCCGCGCGCTTGGCGAGCACGTGATCCATCAGCCGCGAGATCAACTGCATCGCGACGTCCTTGAACGCCAGCGTCGGACCGTGGAACAGCTCGAGCACAAATTGATTCGGCCCGATCTGGCGGAGCGGCACCACCGCCGGGTGGCGGAAGGTGGCGTAAGCCTCGTTTGCCATGCGGCCGAGATCGGCATCCGAAATCTCGCCGGCGGCAAACGGACGGATGATCTCGACCGCGACCTCCCAATAGGGCCGGCCGAACAAGGCGGCGATGGCCTCGGGCGTGAGCTGCGGCCAGGCCTCGGGCACGTAAAGCCCGCCGTCCCGGGCGAGCCCGGTCAGCATCACATCGCAGAAGCCCAGAACCGGAGCTTCGCCCCGGGTCGAAATATAACGCGTCAAACTGCCCTCCAAAGGCTTCGATCCGAGCCCTAAGCCTTTGATATCATGGAATTATCATGTTCGCCGCCTGCGAACCGAAGGGCCACCATAGAAGATCGGGCCGACAAAGGGTAGCCCGAACGACGGGTTCGAGAGGCCGCTTGAAACGGCCAGCGGCCCATGACCGAAATGAAGTGAAGGACCACCCTGCGTCGTCGTCGCGGCGAAGGCCGGGACCCATACTCCGCGGCGGGTGTGGTGAACGGGACTCTCTGTTCGTCGTCCCGGCGAAAGCCGGGACCCATAACCACCGCGCTTGATGATGAACGGGATGGTGGCCCCAGCGTCCCGCAACGATGAGCAGTTGGGGTAATGGGTCCCGGCCTTCGCCGGGACGACGGTGGGGATAGGTCTCGCTCGATGCCTCAACGCCGTCATTGCGAGGAGCCAACGGGTCGCGCGAACGCGCGCGCGATGACAGCCTCCGCGACGAAGCAATCCATCGCTCCTCATATGCGGGACCATGGATTGCCGCGGCGCTACGCGCCTCGCAAATGACGGGGATAGCTCCAGGTTCACATCTCAAGCAGCGCACTGTCATCACCCGCGAAAGTCCGGGATAACCTCGCGACCGTGCCAAGTTCTCCGCTGTCGTCCCTGCGAAAGCCGGGACCCATAACCACAGGATTGCGCTGTTGAAGCGCACTGTGGCTCCAACCTCGCAAGACAGTGCGCAGTCGTGGTTATGGGTCCCGGCTCAAGGCCGGGACGACAGCGAGTATGTGGCGCAGCTTGTGAGTCATACATTCGCATTCTCGTGACATATTTTGTGCGAGCTTTGCATCTTATCCGCCCTCTCGTGAGCAGAGGGCGCAGGGAAAGCCGGGTGCCGATCGCACCCATGGGCCCCGAGCAGTGGTAGAAAGCTCGGGCGTAACCAGAGCAATTCCGGCTTTCCCTGCGCGATGGGTTACGGCTTATACGTGCTCGCCCCGGCGAGACTGGGCTTGGTTGTCACCGTCTCGCGAAGATGCTGCGCATCTCGCGGAAGACACCTGCCACTAGGTGTGAGCTCAGGCACGGGCCCGCCACAGCGTGGCCGCAAGCAGGATGAACGCAGCGCAGGTCCATAGCGACTGCCAGTTGGCCGGTCCTTCGTTGAACCCTGCATAGATTGCCGCTGCAGAAAAGATGCCTGCGAATAGCGATTCCGCCATCGGGCGGAGTCCTTTCTTCGGAGGATTGAGCAGCGTCGCAGCCGCAAAGGGCACCGCTGCCATGGTGAGAGCCGCGTAGGGAAAATCAATGAAGCGTGGATCAAACACAAGGCCGAGTGCGATCGCCGTGCCGATCACGACGGTGACGATCCAGGCCAATCCGTGCATGGTCGCGAGCACCGATTCGGTCTGGTGGCCCTGCGGACCCAACAACTCCAGAAAGCTGGGCGGTGCGCGGCCCGACATCAGGGCGTTGGCGCCAAACAGCGGCGAGGCCGTTGCCGCCGCCAGAAGCGAGCCCCAGAGAAGCCAGCCACCTGCTCCATAACTCTCATAGACCATTTTTTGAGCGGCGACCCCAAACAGGATTCCTGCTGTCGTCGCCGATAGCGCGAGCGCAATCCACAAGCCGAAGTCGAGCTCTCCCGGCTTTCCGCGCAAGGTCAGCCATGCCGCGCCAAATACCAGGACCGCCAGCGCCATTCCGCCGCACATTTGCAGCTTCCAGAACGGAAAGTTGCTGATCGGGACGCCGGGCGGATACTTCAACGTACGCTGCTCGGAATCGAACAAGCCCCAATATCCGCCGATCGTCCCCTCGATCTCCCGCTTCCAGGATTCATCATAGGCCTCGAACAGGTTGACGCGGAAATGTTCGCGCCGCGCCAGCTCGAGCACCTCCGAGACCACCCGCGCCTGGTTGACCGGCGACGCCAGTGACGACCCGCGCATTCGTCCCTCGCTCGGCCAACCTATTTCTCCGACCAGGATTTCCTTGCCCGGAAAAGCCGCCGCGACCCGTCGGCGGATCGTGTCGGCGTGAGCCGCGGCATGTTCTGCCGGGATTGGGACATTCTCCCAATAGGGCAGGATATGGACCGTGACGAAATCGACGGCGTCACCAAGCTCGCGATTGCTCAGCCAGAACTCCCAGACGTCGGCATAAGTGACGGGGACGGTGACCTGCGCCTTGATGGAGCGGATCGTGGCGGCGAGATCGGAAACGGACATTTCCTTACGCAACAAGACCTCGTTGCCGACCACGAGCGCGATGATGGTTTCCGGATATTGCTTGGCGAGCCGTATCCCCGCCGAGATCTGCGTTGCATTCTTTCGCCGGTCACGATCAAGAAAAATGCCCTGAATGACTTTCAGCCCCACCCTGGCCGCCAGTTCGGGAATCTGATCGAGCCCAAGATCGGTCGCATAGGTACGAATGCAGTCGGTTATCTTCGCAAGCTGGGCGAGATCTTCCGCGATCTGCTCCCGCGACACCTGCGTCGCCGGCGAAAGCGACGTCTGATTGCTGCGGAAGGGGGCGTATGAGATGCACTGGACTTTATGATTGGGATCGATCGGTGCGTAGGCTAGGTCGGCTGGCAGGCCCAACCACCACCACACCGCGGCAATGGCGCCCAGCGATATCAGGAGGAGCGTCAGCGGGATGCGGGGCGAAACCAGTTCCGTCCTCCGTGCAGGAATGACTTGCTGGGCGTCCTCGATGCGCGAGGCTGGCGACTTAGGGAAATGCGTGCTGGCCAAGCATATATCATGCGATCACGCCGCAAGTGTGTTTTTCTTGCTCACCGAGATTTGGCGTGGGTGTTCGAGAGGAAAGTGGGCGTGGCGGATTTTGAGGACTTAAAGCTGCTCTGCGGCGAAGTTGAAACACCGCACTGTTACCGGAGTTGAGAATGGGCCGCCGGCCCTCCACATGAGACCGCGCCTCCCAATCCGCGACAGCGGCTTGTCCTTGCAAACCTCCACCGACGAGTAGGCTCATGCGACCTCACATCATCTGCCATATGGGCACGTCCATCGACGGCAAGCTTCATCCCAGCCGCTTCACCAAGCCGGCTGCGGGCATCTCCGCCGACGTCCTGCGCTCGCACTACGAGAGGATCCATGACGGCTTCAATGCCGACGGATGGATCATCGGCCGCGTGACCATGAACGAGATGGCCAAGGGGTCCGAACGGCACATCGCCAACCCGCCGAAGCTGCCGCGGGAGCCGCACCTTGCGAAACGCAACGGCCGCAAGCTGGCGGTCGGCATCGATCCCGCGGGCCGCGTGCATTTCGGGAAAGACAATGTCGGCGGTGATCACGCCGTTGCGGTGCTGGGCGAGCAGGTCTCCGACGCCCATCTCGCCGAACTGCGCGAGGACGGCGCGTCCTACATCTTTGCCGGGCCGAGGGGCGATGATCTGCCGGGCGCGATGGCGCAGCTTGCTACGCTGTTCGGCGCCAAGACGCTGCTGCTCGAGGGCGGCGGTGGCATCAACGGCGCCTTCTTCAAGCATGGGCTGATCGACGAATTCAGCACGTTGATTCAGCCGGCCGTTGACGGCGTCGCCGGCGCGCAAAGCATCGTCGACTATCACGGGCCGGAAGGCGATCGGCCCGGTGCCGGGCAATCGCTTCGGCTGACCCACTGCGAAACGCTCGAGGGCGGCATGGTCTGGCTGCGTCATGCCGTCGAGCGCGCACCGGATTGAGCTTACCTGCGAGCTTCGCCGTTCCGGCAGCCCGCGAGAAAGAACGCAACGGCGCGCGCCACATGCGCGTCGATCTCGGGGTCAAGCACCTTGAGGTCGACCTCATACAGCGCCCTGAGCAGCATCGGCACCGCGACGAGGTCAAGAAATAGCCGCGCGGTCGTCGGCAGATTCTCGGGAGCGAACGCGGGCAGCGTCGCGATCTCGTCGGACCGAGTGAGGTCGCGCAACAGGTGGACGCCAAGCTCGGTGCTGAGCTCGCGTGCCCGACGATTGACCGTGGCGGCGAGATCCGGAAAGCGGCGCGCCTCCGCGATAGCGAGCCGCATCAGTCCGATCCTGTCGGTATCGAGCCCCCAGTGCAGCATGGTGGATGCCGCGCTGGTGAGGCGCTCCTCGACCGTGGCGCCGGTCGGTGCCTCGACCTTGTACTCCGCGATGCGCGCCAGGATGTCCCGCGTCACCACTTCGGTGAACAGGGCGCGCTTGTCCTCGAAGCGGGCATAGATCGTGCGCTTTCCGGAGCGGGCGACCTCGGCGATCTCGTCGATGCTCGCGCCTTCAAACCCGCGCTGCAAAAACACCGTACGGGCGGCGTCGAGGATGCGCTCATCCACCTCCCCGATCAGTTCCTTCGGCGGGCGTCCCAGGCGCACCTCGGCCCGCTTGGGCCGCGATGATGGTGTTTTCTTCAAAATGCTGGTGCTCATTACATCGGGTTCCATCGCCGATGAGCGGCGTTGCGGATCAGCCTACCTCCATCAAATCTACTTGTAAATAGAACGATACTGTACCGTTCCTATTGACGCAGCGCCGAAGCGAGACTATTTGCCGCACAGAAGGAAACGATATCGTTCCTTTATGCGAGGCTCTCGCAGATGCGAGGTCCTCGCGGACCTCGCGGAAGCAGGAGCAGCGATCATGTTCGAAGACCATGTTTTGGAACGAGGCGCACCGGGACTGGAGGGCGTTGGAAGCCCACCTGCTGATGCGACCTCGCATGAGCCCAGCGTCGAATCCCGCAAGCCGGAACCCACCGCGCGTGCTCCCGCAGCGAAAGACCCTCCTTCCGGCAAAGCACCGCAGTCCGAGACGGCCGCGCCACAGGCCCCTGCCAAGGCGCCCGGGAACAACTTCCTGCGCCGCCGCCCCGCGGTCTCCGCGATCGGCGCCGTGCTGGTCGCTGCCGCGCTTGGCGGCGGCTATCTCTACATGGACTATTCAAGGCATTTCGAATCCACCGACGACGCCTTCATCGCGGCCCGGCAGTCCGCGATCGCGCCGAAAGTGGCCGGATACATCACCGCCGTTCCGGTGACCGACAACGAACACGTCGCCGCCGGCCAGGTGATCGCCCGTCTCGATGACCGCGACTACCGCGTCGCGCTCGCGCAAGCCGAGGGCCAGGTCGCGGCGGCGCGCGCCAGCATCGAGAACATCGACGCGCAACTCGACGTGCAGCAGGCACAGATCGGCGCCAACCAGGCACAGGTGGATCAGAGCCAGGCGGCGCTGGTGTTCGCCCAGCAGCAGGCGGCGCGTTACCAGCACCTGGAGCAGACCGGCTACGGTACGGTTCAGAACTCCCAGCAGTATACCTCGCAATTGCATCAGCAGCAGTCCGCACTGGTCAGCGCGAAGGCGACGCTCAACCTGGCGCAGCGGCAGATCGAGGCGCTGAAGGCGCAACGCAAGAGCGCGGTCGCGAATCTCGCGCAGGCCGAGGCCCAACGCGACCAGGCCAAACTCAATCTGTCATACACGACGGTGACGGCCGCCCAGTCGGGGCGCGTCGCCAACCTCTCGGCCGCCGTCGGCCAGCTCGCGCAGACCGGCACCAACCTCACGATGTTCGTGCCTGACGAGATCTGGGTCACCGCCAACTTCAAGGAGGTCCAGCTCGCCCGGATGCGGCCGGGACAGAAGGTGACGCTGAAGATCGACGCTTATCCGGGACGCACGATCAACGGCCATGTCGCGAGCGTGCAACCGGGATCCGGCACCGCGTTCTCACTGCTGCCGGCCCAGAATGCCACCGGCAACTACGTCAAGATCGTGCAGCGCGTGCCGGTCAAGATCGTGATGGACAACCCGCCGGCCGACGTCGCGCTCGGCCCGGGCATGTCCGTGGTCCCGACCGTGCGCATCGATCCCTCGCCGTCGCTGCTCGAGCGCCTTGGAAAGCTGGGTGACGGGAGGCTGCCATGAGCGCCGCTGCGATCGATGCCAGAAGCGCCCCGGCGCCGAGCGCCACCCCCTGGCTGATCGCCATCGTGGTTGGGCTGGCGAGCTTCATGGAGGTGCTCGACACCACGATCGCCAATGTGGCGCTGCCCTATATCGCAGGCGGCATGGGGGTCAGCGAGGACGAAGCTTCCTGGGTCGTGACGACCTATCTGGTCTCCAACGCCATCATCCTGACCGCCTCCAGCTTTCTTGCGCGGATGCTGGGCCGCAAGACGTTCTTCTTGATCTGTCTCGGCATCTTCACCGTGAGCTCGATCCTGTGCGGGTTCGCGCCCAGCCTGAACGCGCTGTTGCTGTTCCGGATTCTGCAAGGCCTCGGCGGCGGCGGCATGGTGCCGGTCGCGCAGTCGATTCTCGCCGATGCGTTTCCGCCGGCGAAGCGCGGCCAGGCCTTCGCGGTGTTCGGCGTCGCCGTGGTGGTTGCGCCGGTGGTCGGGCCGACGCTCGGCGGCTGGCTGTCGGACAATCTCTCCTGGCACTGGTGCTTCCTGATCAACGCCCCGGTCGGTGCCTTTGCGATCGCGCTGATCGCGGCGGTGCTGCATGAGCCTGCCGAGCAAGCCAAGGGCGCGGAGCAGCCAGACAACAGATTCGATTTCATCGGCTTCGCGCTGGTTGCGACCTTCCTCGGCGCGCTCGAAGTGGTGCTCGACCGCGGCCTGGAGGACGACTGGTTCGCCTCCTCCTTCATCGTCACGTCAGCGGTGATCTGCGCCACGGCGTTCGTGCTGATGATCCCCTGGGAGATGACCCGGCGCAATCCGATGATCGACCTGCGGATGGTGGCAACCCGCCAGTTCGGCGCCTGCTTCCTGGTGATGCTGGCGACCGGTGCCATCCTGCTCGCGACCACCCAGTTCCTGCCGCAGCTCGTGCAGCAGGATTTCGGCTACACCGCGACCTGGGCCGGCCTCGTGCTGTCGCCCGGCGGCGTCGTCACCATGCTGATGATGTTCGTGGTCGGCCGCCTCGCCGCCAAGGTGCAGCCGAAATATCTGATCGTCGTCGGGGCGGTGATCATCGCGATCTCGATGTATGGCATGACCAACGTGTATGGCGACCTCGGCTTCTGGTTCATGGCGCGCACGCGCATGCTGATCGGCGTCGGCCTGCCCTTGATCTTCGTGCCGATCATGACCGCGTCTTATGACGGCATTCCGCCTGACAAGACCGACCAGGCCTCCGCGCTGATCAACGCCGCGCGCAACACCGGCGGCTCGATCGGCGTTTCGATCGTGTCCAACGTGCTGGCGCATCGCGCCCAGTTCCACCAGAGCCGGCTGGTCGAGCAGGTGACGCCGTCAAGCCCGCAATATCAGGATACGCTGCATCAGGTCACCAACTTCTTCGTCGCTCAGGGCAGCTCGCTGGCGCATGCGCACGATCAGGCGATCCAGTGGATCGGCCAGCAGGTGCAGACCCAGGCGTCGTTCCTGTCCTACATGGACGCATTCTGGGTGCTGATGCTGATCTCGCTCTCCGCCGTCCCGCTCGCGCTGACGCTGCGCAAGATCAAGCTCGGCGGTGCTGCTCCTGTTGGCCATTGAGCCGGCCGACGAACGCGCGCGTCTCTCCCGGCAGCGCGCGTCTTCAGCGATGGCGGTTGACGCCGCGGATGCTGGCACGGCGTGCAATGAACTGCTTCATCACTGGAAGAAAGAACGCCTTGCTGAACCGGCCCAGCGGCGGCGCCGGTTCAAGATAGAATGATTGGTCGACAAGGTCCTGGTTGTATTCATCAAGGATAATCCAGAGACGCAGTGTCGCCTCAAGCCCGGCACGACGTTTCTCGATCTCGGGAATCTCGATCGCGAAGCGATCGGGTGCCGGCGGTTGACTGGTGATCGGGAATAGCACCAACAGGTCGCCGCCCTTTGCGCGGGCGATCCTGACGCCGACTGCGACGGGGCGAGGTTTACGGCCCTCGGTCTCGCCGCGTTCAGCCTCGCGCATCCACAGATAAGGAAATCGGATCACGCTGCCGGTGCGAAGATCGTCGAGAGTCACGTCTCGTCGCTCTCTTGCTCATAGGCGCTGACCGCTTGCTTGAGACCCTCAAACACGTCGTCGGGCATGGTCTCGAGCCGCCCGGCGCTCCGCGTATCTGCCCGGGTAACGAGGCGTCGGTAGTCTTCAATGCTCAGCAGCACCAAGCGCGGCTTGCTCCGCTGGGTGATGGTCACCGGGCGCCGAAGCGCTTCAGCGATAATGTCCCCCGACTTCCGCGAGAGATCGCTGGTCGAGTACTCGGTCATGGCTGGCCTTCCATAATTGCTGTAATATACAGTAATTATGTAAATGCTGCAAGGAGGGTTTCAGGCCCCCTTGCGCCGCTGGCCGCGCCACCACAGGCCAAAGGCGATGATGACGGCGGCGGCCAGCGAGAACCAGGTGATGGCGTACTGCATGTGGTCGTCCTTGAGATGCACCTGCAGCGGACCTGGCTTCGGCGTCGCGCTGTCCGGCACCGGCGCTTCGAGGTCGATGTAGAACGGCGCCACCTCGCCCCAGCCGAGCGCCTGCGCCATCCCGCGATGATCGCGCGCAAACCACAGCCGCTTCGGCACGTCTGCCGCCGGCGTCAGCCGCCCGGGGCGCTCGGGAAACCGAATGTAACCGGTCAGGGTGACCGGCTGGCCGGTGACGAGACCGCCGACGACGCGGTCCTCGACAGAACGGTCCTGCATCGTGTTCTGCACGAAACCGGCATTGATCACGATGGTTTCGCCGCTCGGCAGCTTCGCCGGCAGGAACGCCCAGGTGCCGGGGCCGCTGATATCGGCGCGGACGGCGGAGCCGGAGCTGTAGACCATCGCATCCGGCAACTTCGTGTAGGTTGCCGTGAAGGTGACGCGACGGAATTCATCCTTGGCCGACGTCAATGTTGGCCACAACGACGGCTGCGGCAACGCTTCCGGCGCCGCCGCCAGCCGGGTGTCGAGCTGCGCGATCAGGGCGTGCTTCTCGACCCGTCGCTGCAATTGCCAGATGCCGAGACCGACAAAGACCACGATCAGGATCAGCGTGAAGATGCCGAAGCCGGCGGCGCCGGGCCGGCGCATAGCTGTGCTGCTCATGACGGGTCGCGGCGGATCAACTGGCCTTCGGCGGCCTTGTGGTGGAATTGCAGCGCGATCAGCAGCGACTTCATCGATCGCAACGGCAGGATCGTGGTGACGATGATCAGCGGCAGCCATAGCGCCGCATGCACCCAGAACGGCGGCTGGTACTTCACCTCGACGATCAGCGCGGCCGCGACCACGATCGCACCCGCCAGCATGATGACGAAGATTGCCGGACCGTCGCCGGAATCAATGAAGGCGTAGTCGAGGCCGCAATTCTCGCAGCGCGGCGCGAGCGTGAGGAAACCTGAGTAGAGCTTGCCCTGGCCGCAGCGCGGACATCTGCAGGCGATGCCGCGCAAGGCGCTCTCGGTCACGGTGGGTGGTGTATCCGTCATCAGTTCTCTTCGATCATGATGCGATGACGAGCAAGCGCATCACGATCTCATCTCCTTGTTGGAGCACGGTCTCCGCGCACGCTCCGCGTGGTCGAGAGGAAAACCGGCCTCCAGTCTTCCGCATCATGCTCTTGAAAGCAAAGGGGCGGCCAGTGCGGCCGCCCCCTCTTTAGCACATCGGACCTGCGATTAGTGCGCGCCGTGAGCCATGGTCTCGGCGCCGCGGCCCCAGACGTAGATGCAGATAAACAGGAACAGCCAGACCACGTCGACGAAGTGCCAGTACCAGGCGGCGAACTCGAAGCCGAGGTGCTGCTTCGGGGTGAAATGTCCCTTATAGGCGCGGATCAGGCAGACCAGCAGGAAGATGGTGCCGACCAGCACGTGGAAGCCGTGGAACCCGGTCGCCATGAAGAAGGTCGCACCATAGACGTTGCCGGCGAACGAGAACGTCGCGTGTGCGTACTCATAGGCCTGCACGCAGGTGAAGCAGGCGCCGAGGATCACGGTCAGGATCAGGCCTTGCTTGAGGCCCTGGCGGTCGTTCTCGAGCAGTGCGTGGTGCGCCCAGGTCACCGTCGTGCCCGAGGTCAGCAGCAAGAGCGTGTTGAGCAGCGGCAGATGCCAGGGATCGAAGGTCTCGATGCCCTTCGGCGGCCAGGTGCCGGGCACGTTGCAGGCGCCCATCGCCGTGCCGGGGCCGCAGCCGAACACCGCGTCGCGGGTGGCGTGCACCGCATCGGCCGGGAACAGCGCGGAGTTGAAGAACGCCCAGAACCAGGCGACGAAGAACATCACCTCGGAGGCGATGAACAGGATCATGCCGTAGCGGTGGCTGATCTGCACCACGCGGGTGTGGTCGCCCTTGTACTGGGCTTCCTTGATCACGTCGCCCCACCAGCTCGCCATCGTGTAGAGCACGCCGACGGTGCCGACGCCGAACACGATCGGCGCCGCCGAATACATGTGATGCATCCAGCCGATCGCACCGAACGCCATGATGAAGGCCGAGATCGAGCCGACCACGGGCCACGGGCTCGGGTCGACGAGATGGTAGTCGTGATGCTTGACTTGCGCCTCAGCCATTGCAGTCTCTCCATTCGCGTGCCGTCAGGCACGTATTCGTCTCAAATTCCAAAAACCGCTAACCGCCCTTGCGCTGCTCCGCCTCGCCCGCCGCAACGGGCTTCGGCGCCGGATCGCGCACGGGGAAGAACGTGTAGGACAGGGTGATCGATTTCAGCGTGTCGTTCTCGCTGTCTTTCGCCAGCGCCGGATCGACATAGAACACCACGGCCATCTCACGCTTTTCGCCGGGCGCCATGGTCTGCTCGGTGAAGCAGAAGCAGTTGATCTTCTGGAAGTAGGCGCCGACCGTCAGCGGCGCCACGTTGTAGGCGGCCTGTCCGGTGGTGGTCCGCGCCGACTGGTTGGTCACGGTGTAGTAGACGGTGACCACCTGGCCGATCTTGACGTCGATGTTGTTCTGCTCCGGCTCGAACTTCCAGGGCAGGCCCGGCGCGACGTTGGAATCGAAGCTGACGGTGATGGTGCGGTCGAGCGGCGCGCTTGTCGGAGCCGAGGTCGCGACCTGGGTGGTGCCGTTGAAGCCGGTGGTGCGGCAGAACCAGTTGTAGAACGGCACCGCGGCGTAGGATGCGCCGACCATCAGCACCACGACGAACCCGCAGATCGAGGCGACCATCGCGTCGCGCGTCAGCACGCGCCGCGTGACCTTGGCGTTGTCGCCCTGCGGATCCGGGGTAACCGGCTGGTTCGCCATCTCGCTCACAGCGGCCGCACCAGCACGGCCGGCCCCTTGACGAGAGTGACGGCGAAGAACAGCAAGACGAGCACGCCGAGCGCGAGCGCCGTGGCGATCGAGCGCTGGCGGCGGCTCTTGAGCTGCGCCTCGGTGAGGACGATTCCTTCTGGTTCCTGCTTCTCGTCCATTTGGTACCCAAGCGCCCCCATCTCGCCCCTACCCGATGATGACAGGCGCGATCGCGCGGACGGCGACCTCGGCCAGGAGAACGGCGAACAGCGCGAACAGATAAAGGATGGAGAAGGCGAACAGCCGGCGCGTGGCGCGATTGGCCGCAACCCCCTCGCGGCGGCGATAGACTTCGATCGCGAGCCACAGCATGCCAGCGCCCAACACCAGCGAAGTGACGCCGTAGATCCAGTCGAAATAGCCGAGCGGCCACGGCGCCAGCGCAATCGCGACCAGCACGATGGTGTAGAGCAGGATCTGCAGCCGCGTCACATCTGGACCGGCGACGACGGGCAGCATCGGGATGCCGGCGCGCGCATAGTCGTCGCTGCGGAACAGCGCCAGCGCCCAGAAATGCGGCGGCGTCCAGAAGAAGATGATCAGGAACAGGAGGACCGGCTCCACCGACAGCGAGCCGGTCGCCGCGGCCCACGCCACCACCGGCGGCAGCGCGCCGGCAGCACCGCCGATCACGATGTTCTGCGCGGTCCAGCGCTTCAGCCACATCGTGTAGACCACGGCATAGAAGAAGATCGTGAAGGCGAGCAGCGCGCCCGCCACCCAGTTGACCAGGATGCCGAGGGTCATGACCGAGAAGAAGGCAAGCGTGATGCCGAACGCCGCCGCCTCCGGCGGCGCGATGCGGCCGCGCGGGATCGGCCGGTTGGCGGTGCGCGTCATCAACGCGTCGACATCGCCCTCATAGGCCATGTTGAGCGCGCCGGACGCGCCGGCACCGACGGCGATGCAGAGGATCGAGGTGAATGCCAGCACCGGGTGGACGTGAACCGGCGCGATCATCAGCCCGACCAGCGCGGTGAAGATCACCAGCGACATCACGCGCGGCTTCAACAGCGCGATGTAGTCGCCCACTCCGGCCTCGGAGATCCGGGGCAGCTCAATGGCGTTGTGATCGATAACCGACAAGATCTGGTCTCACTTCTCTCAAAAAGCGCGGCGCACTTTGGGGGTGCGCCGCGCTGTCTCGGTTACTGCACGCGCGGCAGCACTTCGAACTGGTGGAACGGCGGCGGCGAGGTCAGCGTCCACTCGAGCGTGGTCGCACCCGCACCCCACGGATTGTTCGCGGCCTGCTCCTTGCGGACGAAGGCATCGATCACGCCGTAGATGAAGATCAGCACGCCGAAACCGGAGATGTAGGAGCCCCAGGAGGAGATCAGATTCCAACCGGCGAAGGCATCCGGATAGTCGACGTAACGGCGCGGCATGCCCGACAGACCGAGGAAGTGCTGCGGGAAGAACACCAGGTTCACGCCGATGAAGGTGACCCAGAAGTGCGCCTTCGCAATGGTCTCCGAGTACATGTAGCCGGTCATCTTCGGGAACCAGTAGTACCAGCCCGCGAAGATCGCGAACACGGCGCCGAGCGACAGCACGTAGTGGAAGTGCGCCACCACGTAATAGGTGTCCTGCAGCACGCGGTCGACGCCGGCGTTGGCCAGTACGACGCCGGTGACGCCACCGACGGTGAACAGGAAGATGAAGCCGATCGCCCACAGCATCGGCGCCTTGAACTCGATCGAGCCGCCCCACATCGTGGCGACCCAGGAGAAGATCTTCACGCCGGTCGGCACCGCGATCACCATCGTGGCGGCGACGAAATAGGCCTGCGTCGCCGACGACATGCCGACGGTGTACATGTGGTGCGCCCACACCACGAAGCCGATGCCGCCGATCGCGACCATGGCGTAGGCCATGCCGAGATAGCCGAACACGGGCTTGCGCGAGAAGGTCGAGACGATCTGGCTGATCATGCCGAAGCCGGGCAGGATCAGGATGTACACTTCGGGGTGGCCGAAGAACCAGAACAGGTGCTGGAACAGCACCGGATCGCCGCCGCCATCAGCCGCGAAGAAGGTGGTGCCGAAATTGCGGTCGGTCAGCAGCATGGTGATCGCACCGGCGAGCACCGGCAGCGACAACAGCAGCAGGAACACCGTCACCAGGATCGACCACACGAACAGCGGCATCTTGTGCAGGGTCATGCCCGGCGCGCGCATGTTGAAGATCGTGGTGATGAAGTTGATGGCACCGAGGATCGACGAGGCACCCGCCAGATGGAGCGACAGGATCGCGAAGTCGACTGCCGGCCCCGGATGACCCGAGGTCGAGAGCGGCGCGTACATGGTCCAGCCCGCGCCGACACCGTTGGCGCCCGGCTCGCCCTCGACGAAGGTCGAGATGACCAGCAGCGCGAACGAGGCCGGCAGCAGCCAGAACGAGATGTTGTTCATGCGCGGGAACGCCATGTCGGGCGCGCCGATCATCAGCGGCACCATCCAGTTGCCGAACCCGCCGATCATCGCCGGCATGACCATGAAGAAGATCATGATCAGGCCGTGCGAGGTCACGAACACGTTGTAGGTATGCGTCTCGTGGAAGATCTGGACGCCCGGATACATCAACTCCGCGCGGATCGCGATCGACATCGCGCCGCCGATGATGCCCGCGATCACCGCAAAGATCAGGTACATCGTACCGATGTCCTTGTGGTTCGTGGAGTAGAGGTAGCGCCGCCATCCGGTCGGATGATGGGCGTGATCATCATGGGCGTGATCGTCGTGTGTCGCTGCGCCTGTAGCCATGTTCCAAATCCTGCCTTGCAGTCCCTCTTGGACCTTGCGGTCCCGTCGCCCTTATTCTTCCAATCGCCGAAAGCCGTCCGCTTACTGCGCCGCCTGACCAGCCGAGGCGTAGGTATTCGCCGGGTTAGCCGCAAACTTCTTCTTCGCGCCGTCAACCCAGGCTGCGAAGTCCTGGTCGCTGACGACCCGCACCGCGATCGGCATGAAGGCGTGGTCCTTGCCGCACAGCTCCGAGCACTGGCCGTAGAACATGCCGGTCTTGGTGGCCTTGAACCAGGTCTCGTTGAGGCGGCCGGGGATCGAGTCGATCTTGATGCCGAAGGCCGGCACCGCGAAGGAGTGGATCACGTCCGCGCCGGTGGTCTGGATCCGCACCACCTTGTTGACCGGAACGACCATCTCGTTGTCGACGCCGAGCAGCCGCGGCTGCTTCTCCTTGTCGAGCAGCGAATCGAATTCGAACTTGCCGTTATCCGGGTAGGCGTAGGACCAATACCACTGCTTGCCGGTCACCTTGACGGTGAGATCCGGCTTCGGCACGTCGAGCTCGAGAAACAGCAGGCGGAACGACGGCACGGCGATGCCGACCAGGATCAGAACCGGGATCAGCGTCCAGGCCACCTCGATCAAGGTGTTGTGGGTGGTCCGGGAGGGGACCGGGTTGGCGCGCGCGTTGAACTTCACCACCACGATGACGAGCAGCGCCAGCACGAACAGCACGATCAGGGTGATCAGCACCAGGAGGAAATTGTGAAACCAGATGATGTTTTCCATCACCGGGGTCGCGCCCTCCTGCAGCGTGTGCTCCCACGGTGCCGGCTGCCCCATCTCGGCGAAGGCCGATCCCGCGGCGATCGACGCCATGCCCGCTACCGCAAACCCCAGCAATTGTCGGCCAATCCGGCCAATCGACATCTTCATGCCGCTCGCGCTCCCTAGATATTTCCCCAACACACCCCCGGCACATGGCCGGGAATGCGGCACGATCCGCCCTGACAAACGGCCTACCGGACGTACCCGTCCTTGAGTCAAGGAGGGTACGGGAGCCAGATCGCTAGAACGCGTCGAAATCCAGCCTCTCAAACCATAATTCGCAGGCGCTCGCAATGCAGTAGTACGGCCGAACGCCATGCGCCTGCGACTAACCTGCCGACCTCGATTTTTCCCGCAAAATCAAGCGAAAGCCCTTGGACGAATTGTCCACGCTGCTTGACAGGGGGATTGCCGGATGTACCCACAGGCGGGTGCTCCGCAGGAACCTGATTCGCTGATGGATGCCCCGATCCGGCGCGGAAATGGCTGCAAGATCGCCTTCAAGGCGCCGTCATTGCGATACAGTCGACGGGTGCGTGCGACCGGCGGCCGAACGGACGGCCGGGCCCGACCGAACATTCAAAGGATCGACCCGGATGGGCGCTTCGAACATTCAGCCTACAAGGCGAAAGACGCAGGCAGGTTGGCTGGGAGGCCTGCTGGCGGCCGCCCTGTGTCTGGGCCTGACCCAGGCGGCGAACGCACAAGGGGCGGTGCGCTCGGTTCATGGCGACTGGCAGATCCGCTGCGACACTCCGCCGGGCGCGCAGGCCGAGCAATGCGCCCTGATCCAGAGCGTGGTGGCGGAGGACCGCTCCAATGCCGGCCTGACCGTGATCGTGTTGAAGACTGCGGACCAGAAGAGCCGCCTGATGCGGGTGGTTGCGCCGCTCGGCGTGCTGCTGCCTTCAGGCCTCGGGCTGAAGCTCGACAATCAGGATGTCGGCCGCGCCGGCTTCGTCCGCTGCCTGCCCAATGGCTGCGTGGCTGAGGTCGTGCTGGACGACAAGCTGCTGGGTCAGCTCAAGAACGCCAAGACCGCCACCTTCATCATCTTCGAGACGCCGGAAGAAGGCATCGGCTTTCCGCTCAGCTTGAACGGACTGGCGGAAGGATATGACAAGTTGCCGTGATCGACCGCACCGCCCCGGCCTCTCCCGATTTGCAGCCATAAGCACTATCTTTGACGACGAGCGTCCGGGGCTTAACCCGGGACCGGCAGCCCGAGGTTTCCGGGATGTAAGATGAGTTTCAGGCTCATCTCTGCTTAGATCGCGCAAATGCTGGCTGCAGGTTCCCTCGCGCCGGTATTTGGTTGCGCCCGAAGCAGGGATGGCAAGAATTCGCAGTTCGCTGGAGTGACCATGACCAATCCCGCCACGACCTCCCTGCTCGACCGTGCCAATCTCGACCGCGATACCGTCCGCCGCGAGGTGGCGCGGGGACTTGCGGGCGCCGATGACGGCGAGTTGTTCCTGGAATTCGGGCAGACCGAGGCGTTGGTGTTCGACAATGGTCGGCTCAAGCAGGCGACCTACGACACCTCGCAAGGATTCGGCTTGCGCGCGGTCAAGGATGACGCAGTCGGCTATGCGCATTCCTCCGACGTCTCGATCCCGGCGCTGATCCGCGCCGCCGACGCCGTGGCGGCGGTGCGCGGCGGCTACGCCGGGACGTTCGCCCCGGCGCCGGCCCACACCAACCTCAAGCTCTATGGCGACGAGAACCCGCTGGATGGGCCGGCATTCGAGGCCAAGGTCAAGCTGCTCGGCGAGATCGACGCCTATATCCGCGACAAGGATCCGCGGGTGCGGCAGGTTTCGGCCAGCCTCACCGCGACCTGGCAGGTGGTCGAGATCCTACGGCCGGACGGCGAGAGCTATCGCGATATCCGCCCGCTGGTGCGCGTCAATATTTCCGTGGTCGCCGGCCAAGGCGACCGGCAGGAGAGCGGCAGCAAGGGCTATGGCGGCCGCGAGGGCTACGCGCGCTTCATCGAGACCAAGGCTTGGCGCGACGCTGCCGATGGCGCGCTGCGCGAGGCGCTGGTCAACCTCGAATCGGTGCCCGCCCCTGCCGGCGAGATGGACGTGGTGCTCGGCGCTGGCTGGCCCGGCGTGATGCTGCATGAAGCGGTCGGCCACGGGCTCGAAGGCGATTTCAACCGCAAGCAGACCTCCGCCTTTGCAGGATTGATGGGCCAGCAAGTCGCCGCCAAGGGCGTGACCGTGGTCGACGACGGCACGATGGCATCCAGGCGCGGCTCGCTCTCGATCGACGACGAGGGCACGCCGACCAACCGCACCGTGCTGATCGAGGACGGCATCCTGGTCGGCTATATGCAGGACCGCCAGAACGCACGGCTGATGGGCATGAAACCGACCGGCAACGGAAGACGCCAGAGTTACGCCCATGTGCCGATGCCGCGCATGACCAACACCTATATGCTGGCCGGCGACCGCGACCCGGCCGAGATCATCGCATCGGTAAAGAACGGCATGTATGCCGCCAATTTCGGCGGCGGCCAGGTCGACATCACCTCGGGCAAATATGTGTTCCAGTGCACCGAGGCGTACAAAATCGAGAACGGCAAGCTCGGCGCGCCGCTGAAGGGCGCGATGCTGATCGGTAACGGACCGACCGATCTCCACAGGATCACGATGATCGGCAATGACCTTGCGCTCGACACCGGCATCGGCACCTGCGGCAAGAATGGTCAGGGCGTACCGGTCGGCGTCGGCCAGCCAACGCTGCGGATGGAACGGATTACGGTCGGAGGTACAGGCTAGTGAGCAGCGGAAACGAAACCGTGACGGCCAAGCCGTCGACTTGGCGCTCACAAGCCGCACAGTTGGCCGCGATCGTCGCCGTCGTGTTCCTCGCCAAGGGTGCGATCGCCGAGCCGTTCTACGTGCCGTCGGGATCGATGGAGCCGACGCTCCTGATCGGCGATGCGCTGGTCGCTTCGAAGTATCCTTACGGCTACGGCGCGGCCTCGTTGCCGATCCAGATCACGCTGCCGGAAACCGGCCGCCTGTTCGGCGAGACGCCGAAGCGCGGCGATGTCGTGGTGTTCCGCTGGCCGGGCGACCGCTCGCAGGCCTGGGTCAAGCGCGTGGTGGGGCTGCCCGGCGATCGCATCCAGATGCGGCAGGGCCAGCTCTTCATCAATGATCATCCGGCGGCGCTGAAGGCGGACGGCACCGGCTTTGCCGAGGACGACCGCGGCGGCGGCGAAGACGCGTATCGCTATGTCGAGACGCTGCCGAACGGCGTTAGCCACGCGATCTTCAAGATGCGCGACAACGGCCCGCTCGACAACACGACGGAGGTGACGGTGCCGCCAGGCAAGCTGTTCGTGCTCGGCGACAACCGGGACAACTCGGCCGACAGCCGCGTGCCGGTGCGCGACGGCGGCGTCGGCTTGCTGCCGATCGACAATCTGATCGGCCGCGCCGATGCGGTGGTCGGCTCCTGGGATATGGGCATGCGCAGCCAGCCAGTCTGGACCTGGCTCTCCGGCTTCCGCCTGGCACGGTTCTTCACATCGGTGCATTGACACGGACGCAGCCCGGACCGAGCGCAGCGAAATCCGCGGCCATCCAGCCGCGGATCGTGTGCTCCCGGATTTCGCTCGCTGCATCCGGGCGACATTCTCAGCGAGCCGTAGGGTGAGCAAAGCAGCGCAGCGACGTGCCCACCATCGCCTGCGGTGACCTGAATTAGCGTGCACGCTTCGCTTCGCCCACCCCTGCGCTTCTCTTCATGACCCAAGATCAATTCCTCGCCGCAGCGCTGAGCAATCCGGCCAATCGCATCATCGCCGACGAATTGTTCCGTCTCGCCTTACCTGACGCATGGATCGTCTCCGGCTGCCTGGTCCAGACCGTGTGGAACGTGCAGACAAACCGGCCGGTCGACTACGGCATCAGCGATTACGACATCTTCTATTTCGACCTCGACACATCATGGGACGCCGAGGATGCCGTGATCCGCAACCTGCAAGCGCGTCTCGGCGAACTCGACGTCGTGATCGAGGCGCGCAATCAGGCGCGCGTGCATCTCTGGTACCCCGAAAAGAACGGCGTGCCCTATCCGCCGTTGTCGTGCTCGACCGACGGCATCGACCGCTTCCTCACAGCGACCACTCAGGTCGGCATCCGCCGTACCGCTGAGCGCTACGATGTCTATGCCCCGAACGGCTTCGACGATATCGCCGGCATGATCGTACGGCCGAATCTCACCGCGAACTTCTCCGCGGCGAACTATGCGAAGAAGGCGGCGCGCTGGAAGGCGCTGTGGCCGGAGGTTGCAGTGCTGGAGGCTGGGCGAATTCCAGGAACGTCGGCCGGACTCAGCGCACCACGCCCGAAATGAATCCCGCCTTGCGGCGTGGCGGCTTGATCTCCTTCTTCAGGAAGCAGTGCGCATTGCGACCGGCATAGCCGGGCCGCGCGTAGGTCCAGGCGCGGCACTTGTTGTCGGCGGTGCAGGCAGCCTGGCAGGCTTCGGTCCCGTCGGTACTCTTCAGTTCAAGCGACTTGTAGTCGCCACCCGACCGGTCGATCGAAGTCTCGATCGCGCCGTTGCGCGGTTCGACCACGCCGGCGCCGCGGACGCCGGAGACGCAGCAGGTGTCCTGCACGCGCAGCGGCACCGTGCTCTTCAGCCAGCACACCGCGCCATTGTTGGCGTCGGTCGGATAGTTGAAGCTCCAGGCACGGCAGCGGCGGTCGCGCTCACAGGCGAGTGCGCAATCGGCGGGGTCGCCCGACGTCACCGGCGAGTTCAGATAGTCGCCACCGGGCCGGTCGAAGTTGGTCTGCGCTGACGCGGGGCGCGCCACGGCCATTGCCGCCAAAACAGCGAACGTCACCATACACGCCCGAAAGAGGCGGTCTATCCCCATGAGATTGCTCTCAAATTCGCGCAGCCCCGCGACGTTCGCGGGCAGTCATTTGAGCGCCATGAACCTGTACGGCGGATGAACGGCGCGGAACCGCGGGCCGGGATGGGGAGCCCAGCACTGCCTGGAATCGGATGAAGCCAGATTGCTAGAACGCGTATTCCCGATACGCGGGTTCCACCGAGCCATTCCAGGGACCGTTGAACTTCTCCAGCATCTCTTCCGCCGGCGAGCGGCCGGCCTCGATGATCCGCTCCAGCGGCTCGAGGTAGCGGCTTTCATCGCGCCCGAGATGATCGATCCGGCCGCGCCGCCGCAACCCGGCATGCGACAGGATGAGGCACTCCTTGGCGATCTCGAACAGATATCGGTCCTTGATCCGCGCCTTGAAGCCGAACCGTGGCACGTCGTCGCGCAGCGCCTGCCGCTCCGGCGCAGTCCAGTGGCGGACGATGTCCCAGGCAGCGTCGAGACTGTCGTTGTCGTAGAGCAGCCCGACCCAGAACGCCGGCAGCGCCGGCAGCCGGCCCCACGGCACGCCGTCGGCACCGCGCATCTCGAGATAACGTTTCAGCCGGACCTCGGGGAAGATCGTCGAGAGGTGATTGGCCCAATCCGACAGCGTCGGACGCTGGCCGGGAAAGGCCGGATTCTTGCCGGCGAAGAAGTCGCGGAACGAGGAGCCGGAGACATCGATATATTCGTCGCCGCGCTTGACGAAAAACATCGGCACGTCGAGCGCGTAGTCGACATAGCGCTCGAAGCCCATGCCGTCCTCGAATGCGAACGGCAACATGCCGCTGCGCGCATTGTCGGTGTCGCGCCAGATCTCCGAGCGGAACGACAAAAAGCCGTTGGGTTTGCCTTCGGTGAACGGCGAGTTGGCGAACAGAGCGGTCGCGACCGGCTGCAGCGCCAGCGACACGCGCAGCTTCTTCACCATGTCGGCTTCGGAAGCGAAGTCGAGATTGGTCTGCACCGTGCAGGTCCGGTACATCATGTCGAGGCCGTACTTGCCGACCTTCGGCATGTAGTTGGTCATGATCTTGTAGCGGCCCTTCGGCATCATCGGGATCTGCGCCCGCGACCACGACGGCGTCATGCCGAGCCCGAGGAAACCGATGCCGAGCGGAGTTGCGATCTCGCGCACCTGCGCCAGATGCGCCATCAGCTCGGACTGCGTCTGATGCACGGTCTCCACCGGCGCGCCGGACAGTTCGAACTGCCCGCCCGGCTCGAGCGAAATCGCGCCGCCGCCGGTGACATCATAAAGCCCGATGATGTTGCCGCGCTCCATGATCGGCTCCCAACCGAGCAGGAGCTTCATGCCCTCGAGCAGCGCACCGATGCCCTTGGCGCCCTCGTAAGGCACGGGCCGGTGGCCTTCGAGCGTGAACGGCGTCTTCTCGTGCTCGGTGCCGATCCGGAATTCGGATTCGGGCTTCACGCCGGCTTCAAGCCACGCCACGAGTTCGTCGCGCGATTGCAGCGGCGTCATATCGATCTGGTCACGCGCCATACGAAATCCAACTCAAGGGCGCTTCGATCGAATGCGCGCGGTGGCAGGGTCCGCAGGCCCGAAGGGCCGCGGTTGGTGGGATCAAGGATATCATCGGGCGACCACACCGTCTCGCGCGGGGGCCGCCCTGGTGTCGGTCTTGGTTTCGCCCTTGGTTTCGCCTTTGGCGTCGCTGCAGGAGCAGCCCAGCCGGTCGAGCAGGCCGCACAGCCTGGCCGCCTCGGCGTCGGACAATTTGGAGCCGACATGCTTGTCGATCGCGGCGGAATACGCGCTCCACATCCGCTTCTGCAGTTCGCGGCCCGCCTCGGTGATCTCGACGAACTGGCCGCGCTTGTCGATCTTGCATTCGCGCCGCGCGGCAAGCCCTTCGTCGACCAGGCGGTCGATCAGGCGGGAGGTGGAATATTGCGGGATCAGCATCTGGCGCTCGAGCTCGACCGGGCGCAGCTCGCCGGACGGCGCGCGCGACAGCTCGAGCAGCGCGTCGTACCAGGCCAGCGGCGGAAAGCCGGCCTTCTTCAGATCGTGCTCGACGCAATCAAGCACGCGGCTCGGCACCCGCATCAGGCGGATCCAGGCCGCAGTTGCCTCGCTCGATAGCTTGCGTTTCATGGTCTGGCCTATAGCTCCCGGAACAAGTCTACCGCACTAAATGCATCTGCATCAATCTTGACTATTCCATGCAGGTGCATGTAGGCAATCCCTCTCCCGCCGCCAAGAACAAGGGAAGGAAATTACCCATGAAGCTCTATTACTCCCCCGGCGCCTGCTCGCTCTCGCCCCATATCGCGCTGCTCGAAGCCGGCCTGCCCTATGACCTGGTGAAGGTCGATTTGCGCGCCAAGAAGCTCGAAAACGGTGACGATTTCCTGAAGGTGAACCCGAAGGGCCAGGTGCCCGCGCTGGCGCTGGACTCCGGCGAACTGGTCACCGAAGGGCCGATCATCGTCCAGATGATTGCGGACAAGGTTTCCGACAAGAAGCTGGCCCCGGCGCGCGATTCCAACGAGCGCTACAAGCTGCTGGAATGGCTGAACTACATCACGACCGAGCTGCACAAGAACCTCGGCCCGATGTTCTCGCCCGTGCTCGCCGACGACGCCAAGGCGTTCTTCAAGGACCGCGCGACCGGCAAGTTCAAATATGTCGACAGCCAGCTCGCCGGCCGCGACTACCTGATGGGCAGCCAGTTCACGGTCGCTGACGGCTATCTCTTCACGATGATCATGTGGGCGACCGACCGGCTCGGCTTCGATCTCTCCGGCCTGCCCAACCTGATGGCCTACAAGGCCCGCGTCGCGGCGCGTCCGAAGGTGCAGGAAGCGCTGAAGAAGGAAGGCCTGCTTAAGGCAGCGTGAGGCTTGCACCGCATGGCTAGCGAAAGGGCCGGATCGTCGATCCGGCCCTTTCTGTTTATAACGAGACGTCGTCCGTTCACCCCTGTCGTCCCTGCGAAAGCAGGGATCCATAATCCCAGGAAGCTGTTGTTGCGAACGCTGGGGCCACGGCTTGCTCACAAACCCGCGCCGGTGGTTATGGGTCCCGGGTCGCGCTTGCGCTTGCCCGGGACGACATCAGAGTTCTGGGCGCTACGCTCGCCCTTCACTCCGCGGCCTGTGCCGCCGGCTTCTTCGGCGGGAAGCGGCCGTAGAAGGTCTCGCCATTGGCTGCCATCTCCTCGAGCAGTTTCGGCGGCGTGAAGCGCGAGCCGTACTTCTTCTCGAATCTGTGGCAGAGATCGACGAACGTCTTCGTGCCCATGAAGTCGATATAGGACAGCGTGCCGCCGGTGAACGGCGCGAAGCCGAAGCCGAGGATCGAGCCGACGTCGGCCTCGCGCACGTCGGTGATGACGCGGTCCTCCACCGTGCGCGCGGCCTCGACCGCCTGCGCCACCAGGAAGCGTTGCTTCAGCTCCTCGACGTCGAGCGTATCGGGGTCGAGATGCTTCGGCTGCAGGCTGGCCAAGCCCGGCCACAGGCTCTTCTGACCCTTGCCCTTCTCGGGATAGTCATAGAAGCCCTTGCCGTTCTTGCGGCCGAAGCGGCCCTGTTTCTCGACCATCTCGACCATCAGCTTCTTCTGCGCCTGGTTGACGGCGTTGGGACCGAGATCGGCTTCGGTCGCCTTGGTGATCTTGAGGCCGAGGTCGAGCGCGACCTCGTCCTGCAGCGACAACGGGCCGACCGGCATGCCGGCCATCTTGGCGGTGTTCTCGATCATCGCCGGCGGCACGCCTTCGAGCAGCATTTCGTTGCCCTCGGCGATGTAGCGCATCACGCAGCGGTTGGCGAAGAAGCCGCGGGAGTCGTTCACGACGATGGGCGTCTTGCCGATCGCGCGGACATAGTCGAGCGCGGTCGCCAGCGCGACATCGCCGGTATTCTTTCCGAGGATGATCTCGACCAGCATCATCTTCTCGACCGGCGAGAAGAAGTGGATGCCGAGGAAGCGGCCCTGGTCCTTGAACTCCTCGGCCAGCGAGTTGATCGGCAGTGTCGAAGTGTTGGACGCAAAGATCGCGCCCTCCTTCAACAGCGGCTGCGCCTTGGCAAAGGTATCCGCCTTGACCTTGCGGTCCTCGAACACGGCCTCGATGACGAGGTCGCACTCCTTGATCGCGTTGTAATCGGCCGTTGCGGTGATGCGCGACAGGATGGCGTCGCCCGCCTCCTGCTTCATGCGGCCCTTGGCGACCTGCCCGTCGATCACGGTCTTGGCGTGCGCCTTGCCCTTGTCGGCACTCTCCTGGTCGCGGTCGACCAGCACCACGTCGATGCCGGCCTGCGCCGAGACGTAGGCGACACTGGCGCCCATGAAGCCGGCGCCGATCACGGCGAGCTTCTTCACTTTGGTCGGCGGCACGCCCACGGGACGCCGCGCGCCCTTGTTCAATTCCTGCATCGACAAGAACAGCGAGCGGATCATCGCGGCCGCTTCGTTCGAGCGAAGGATCTTTGCGAAGTAACGCGACTCCACGCGCAGCGCGGCGTCGATCGGTAGCTGCAGGCCCTCATAGACGCAGCTCATGATGGCGCGCGCGGCCGGATAATTGTCGTAGGTCTCGCGGCGATAGATGGCATTGCCGGCGGGGAACATCTGCATGCCGGCCTTCGAGAACACCGGGCCGCCGGGCAGCTTGAAGCCCTTCTCGTCCCACGGCGCGACGGCCTTGCCGCCGGCCTTGATCCAGTCCTTCGCGGCCTTGATCAGGTCGGACGCCGGAACGATGGCGTGAATCAGATTGAGCGCCTTGGCGCGGGCGAGATTGACCGCCTCACCCTTCAGCAGCAACGTCATCGCGTCCTGCGGCGGCACGATGCGCGGCACGCGCTGGGTGCCGCCCGCGCCGGGGAACAGGCCGACCTTGATCTCGGGCAGGCCGAGCCGAGTCTTCGGATTCTCGGCCGCCACGCGATAGTGGCAGGAGAGCGTGATCTCGAAGCCGCCGCCGAGCGCCAGGCCATTGATCGCGGCAACCCACGGCTTGCCCGAGACCTCGATTGAGCGGAACGCCTGCGAGAAGCGGCGGCTCTGGTCGAACAGCACCTGGTTGGCGGCCTCCTCACCTTTCTCCTTCAGCAGGCCCGCATAGGTGCGGCTCATGGTCTCGAGCATCGAGAGATCAGCGCCGGCGCAGAACGCCTCCTTGGCCGAGGTGATGACGACGCCCTTGATCGCGGGATCGTTCGTGGTCTGCTTGACGATCTCCTCGATCTCCAGGATCGACGTCTCGTCGAGCACGTTCATCGAACGGCCCGGAATGTCCCAGGTGACGAGCGCAATGCCGTCGGCGTCGGTTTCGAACTTGAAATTCTTGTAAGTCATGTTGTTCGCTCCCTCGCCTTACACCCGCTCGATGATGGTGGCGGTGCCCATGCCGCCGCCGATGCACAGCGTCACCAGCGCGGTTTCCTTGTTGGTGCGCTCGAGCTCGTCGAGCACGGTGCCGAGGATCATCGCGCCGGTCGCCCCGAGCGGATGGCCGAGCGCGATCGCGCCGCCATTGACGTTGATCTTGGCGTTGTCGATGTCGAAGGCCTGGATGTAGCGCAGCACCACCGAGGCGAAGGCCTCGTTGAGCTCGAACAGGTCGATATCCGACTTGGTCATGCCGGAGCGCGCGAACAGCTTTTCGGTGACGTCGACCGGACCGGTCAGCATCATCGCCGGCTCCGAGCCGATATTGGCAAACGCGCGGATCTTGGCGCGCGGCTTCAGACCGTGCTTGGCTCCCGCCTCCTTGCTGCCGAGCAGCACCGCGCCGGCACCGTCGACGATGCCGGACGAGTTGCCGGCATGGTGCACGTAGTTGACCTTCTCGACCTCGGGATGCGACTGCACCGCCACCGCATCGAAACCGGCCATCGCCGCGACCGCGGCAAATGACGGCTGCAGTTGCGCCAGCGACTGCATCGTCGTGGTGGGCCGCATGTGCTCGTCCTTGGCGAGGATGGTCAGCCCGTTGATGTCCTTGACCGGCACCACCGAATTCTTGAAGCGGCCCTCGTCCCAGGCTTTGGCCGCGCGCTGCTGGCTCTGCACGGCGTAGGCGTCGACGTCATCGCGCGAGAAACCGTATTTGGTCGCGATCAGGTCGGCCGAGACGCCCTGCGGCATGAAATAGGCCGGCACCGCCATCGAGGGATCCATCGGCCAGGCGCCACCGGAGGCACCGATGCCGACGCGGCTCATCGATTCCGCGCCGCCGCCGATCACGAGCTCATGCTGGCCGCTCATGATCTGCGCAGCGCCGAAGTTCACGGCGTCGAGACCGGAGGCGCAGAAGCGGCTGATCTGCACGCCCGGCACCTTCTCGCCCAAGCCGGCATTCAGCGCGGCGAAACGCGCGATGTCGCTGCCCGCCTCGCCGACCGGATCGACCACGCCGAGCACGACGTCGTCGACGGAATCCTCGGGAAGGTTGTTGCGCTGCTTCAGCGCCTTCAGCGGCACGGTGGCGAGCGCCAGCGCCGTGACCTCGTGAAGCGCGCCATCGGCCTTGCCGCGGCCGCGCGGGGTGCGAACGTGATCGTAGATATATGCCTCAGGCATGATGCCCTCCTTATATGAGGATCATAATATATAGCCGAACGGAGCGCCGCCGCAGAGGGTGCGGCGGCAATTTTCGGGGCTTTTTGTTTGACGCGTGTTCTTCACGCGAACCGGTATCCACTTCGCTGGAAAACGCTTTAGAACGCTTCGGCGGCCAGTTCCATCGTGGTGGCGCTGCCGCTCTGGATGCGCGCCAGGTGCACGGCGGTCTCAGGCAGCAGCTTCTCCATGAAGAAGCGGCCGGTGACGAGCTTGGCGGTCAGGTGCGGCGTCGCGGTGCCCGCGGCGATCTTGTCCTGCGCCACCTTGACCATCTTGGCCCACATATACGCCAGCGCGACGAGGCCGAACAATTTCATGTAGTCGGTCGCCGCCGCGCCGGCATTGTCGGGCTTGGTCAGCGCGTTCTGCATCAGCCAGCCGGTCGCCTGCTGCAGATGGCCGAGCGCAGTGGAGAGCGGCGTGATGAACGGCTTCATCGCCTCGTCGCCGCCATGCTCCTTGGCGTAGGCGCCGACCTCGCTGAAAAACGCCATCACGGCGCGGCCGCCGTCGCGCGGCAGCTTGCGGCCGACCAGATCCAGCGCCTGAATGCCGTTGGCGCCCTCATAGATCATGGCGATGCGCGCATCGCGCACGAACTGCTCCATGCCGTGCTCGGCGATATAGCCATGGCCGCCGAACACCTGCTGCGCGGCAACCGTGTTGGCGAAGCCGGTATCGGTCAGGACGCCCTTCAGCACCGGCGTCATCAGCCCCATGTGATCGTCGGCTTCCTGACGATCCCTGGCGTCGTTGGAGCGGTGGGCGACGTCGCTCTTCAGCGCGGTCCAGATCACCATCGCGCGGGCACCCTCGTTGAAGGCGCGAATCGAGAGCAGCGCGCGGCGCACGTCGGGATGCACGATGATCGGATCGGCCGGCTTGTCCGGCGCCTTCGGTCCGGTCAGCGAACGGCCCTGCAGACGCTCGCGCGCATAGGCGACCGCGTTCTGATAGGCGACTTCGGACTGCGCGAGACCCTGCACGGCGACGCCAAGGCGAGCCTCGTTCATCATCACGAACATGCCTTGCATGCCCTTGTTCTCTTCGCCGATCAGCCAGCCGGTGGCGTTGTCGTAGTTCATCACGCAGGTGGAATTGCCGTGAATGCCCATCTTGTGCTCGATCGAGCCGCAGGAGACGCCGTTGCGCGCGCCCAGCGAGCCGTCGGCATTGACCAGCACCTTGGGCACGACAAACAGCGAGACACCCTTGATGCCGGCCGGCGCGCCCTCGATCCGCGCCAGCACCAGATGGATGATGTTGTCAGCGAGGTCGTGCTCGCCGGCAGAGATGAATATCTTGGTGCCCGAAATCTTGAAGCTGCCGTCGGCCTGACGCACCGCCTTGGTGCGCAGCAAACCGAGGTCGGTGCCGCAATGCGGCTCGGTCAGGTTCATGGTGCCGGTCCATTCACCCGCGACCATCTTCGGCACGTAGGTCTTCTTCTGTTCCGGCGTGCCGTGCACCAGCAGCGCCGCGGTCGCGCCCATGGTCAGTCCGCCATACATCGAGAATGCCATGTTGGCGGAGATCTGGAATTCGTTGACCGCCTGGCTGAGCACCACCGGCAGACCCTGCCCGCCATATTCCGATGGCGCCGAGAGCCCGAGCCAGCCGCCTTCGGCGACCTGCTTGAACGCGTCCTTGAAGCCCTTCGGCGTGGTGACGCTGCCGTCGTCATGGCGCTTGCAGCCTTCGAGATCGCCGGTGCGATTCAACGGCTGCAGCACCTCCTCGCTGAGCTTGGCGGCCTCGCCGAGGATCGCTTCGCGCACGTCGGCCGATGCATCGGTGAAGCCGGGAAGATTGTCGTAGCGGTCGATTTGGAAGACGTCGTTGAGCAGGAAGCTGACGTCTTCGACAGGGGCTTTGTAGGTCGGCATGGTGTTCTCCCGGCTGGCGGCGTCGGCAGCGCAGCTTGTCCTTGGGTTCGTTGGAATGGACCTTATCCGGTTCCGAAGGTCCGCGGCAGTGACACTATTGAGACTGAGCTTGCGGCGTTGCGCCGCCCTGCTTCATCAATTCATCGCCCATCAGCCGATGCAGCATGTTGATGGCCTTGAGCGGACGCACCATCACCTTGAAATGCGTGATCCGGCCATCGGCATCGAAGCTGATGATGTCGACGCCGTTGATCCTGATGCCGTCGATGACGTTCTCGAATTCGAGCACGGCGCCGGTCTCGCTGGTCCATTCGCCCAGATATCTGAAGGTCGGACCGCCGAGCACCTTGGCGGCGCTGGTCAGGTATTTGAAGGTGATGTCGCGGCCGCGTTGCGGCGTGTGCACCACGGGGCTTTCGAACACCGCGTCGGGATGCAGGAGGTCCCACAGCGCCGCGGTATCGTGGGACTTCATGTAGGCGTACCACTTGTCGAGGCCCGGTCTGGTCATCGGACGTCTCCTGCTGTGGAATGAGGAGCCTGGCGATCGATCGGTCTCCAAAACACTGGGCCGATCGCCATATGCACATTGACGCATATGCACGATGATGCATAAAGTCAAGCGGAGTTCAGAACGCAGATGGGGAACCAAGATGGAGGTGGGCGTTGGCGCTCGGTGACGCAATCCTCGCCTGTCTCACGGAACGTCCGATGACGGGCTATGAGCTCGCCAAGACGTTCGATGCGTCGATCGGCTTCTTCTGGAAAGCCGACCATCAGCAGATCTATCGCGAGCTGTCGCGGCTGCGCGACAAGGGTCATGTCCAGGGCCGCGAGGTGGTGCAATCGGGCAAACCCAACAAGCTGGTCTACACCCTGACGGCGGAGGGCCGTGCGGCGCTGAAGCACTGGGCGGCGCGGCCGAGCGTGCCGCCCTCGATCAAGGATGACCTGCTGGTCCGACTCTACGCGCTCGACAGCGTCGACATCGAGCCGCTGCGCACCGATTTGATGGCGCGGCTCGAACATCACCGCGACCGCTACGAACGCTACGAGCGCCTGCTCAACAAGCGCTTTCCCGACGGCATCGCGCCGCCCGCCGATCTCGGCAAGATGCTCGGCTTGCGCATCGGGATGCGGCACGAGCGCGTGGTGGTGGAGTGGTGCGAGGAAGCGCTCGACGCACTGTCCGCGATCGCCGGTCGCGGCAACGTGCTGCCGCTCGACGACAGCAAGCGCGAGAGCGGCGGCTAGAAGCAAGCGCCCAACCTTGAAAAGGAGAGGTCGCTTTGCTCGCAGAGCAAAGCGGGTGGGGATCATGTCTCTCCACGAGCAGCGGCGTCTGTGGTTGACCCCGTCCCAACCTTCCCCCTTTCAGGGGTAGGGCAATCGCATTTGGGAAAAAACGCCCTGTGGCCCATCCTTCGAGACGCCCGCCTTTGGCGGGCTCCTCAGGATGACGTCTTGTGTTGCGGCACAATAGTAGACCCTCATGGTGAGGAGCGCCGCTTGCGTCGCGTCTCGAACCGCGAGGCCGAGTACGTGCGCAGCCATCCAAGGCGGCATATGCGATAGCCCTGCCTTGAAAGGGGAGTCGCTTTGCTCGCAGAGCAAGGCGGGTGGGGATCATGTCTCTCCACGAGCAGCGGCGTCTGCGGTAGACCCCCATCCCAACTTTCCCCCTTTCAGGGGGAAGGAGAAACGCACCATTTTCGTTATTCGAGCAACAAGCAAAGCGCTGTCCTGATCCGGCGCAACCGGTTCCGCGATTCCCGAACTTTAAGATCCGTTAGCCGCATTCCTTAACCCGTTATTTACCGTGACGGGAAAAAGTCGGCATCTGAGGCAGACGCCCCACGCAGAATTCGATTGTCTCTTAACAGGAATGCGCGGGGAGGCTGTGGGCGCAGGGTGTGGCGCCGGAGTCGGGACCGGACGGAATCATGAATTCGCGCGTATCGTGGAGTGTTGACGGCATCGATCCCTCCGTCCGTGACAGGGCCGAGGCGGCAGCACGCCGCGCCGGCATGTCGCTGAACGACTGGCTGAATTCCACCGTCGGCGATGCGACGCCGCCGGATTGGCGCACGTCTTACGAGCAACGGCCGCCGATGCCGAGCCGAGAGAGCCGCGAGGTCGCCGACATCCATCAGCGGCTCGATGCGATCACCCGCCAGATCGAGCAGATTGCCAGGCCCATGTCGCGCGGCGAGGCCGTGCGCGCTGAGGTGCCGCGCGGCCAACCCGCCGTCGCCCGGCAGTTGAACGACGCCATTTCGCGCCTCGATGCGCGACTATCGCAAATCTCCAGGCCGCAGCCGGCCCGCGAGCCGCAGATGCAGGAGCAGATGCAGGAGGAGCGCCGGCGCCAGGCCGCGGCGGTCGAGCGTGCGGCTGCGCAGGTCTATCGCCCCTCGCCGCCGCTGAGCCCGGCCTCGTTCGATTCCGCGATCGCGGAGATCGCCGCGCGCCAGAACGAGCTCGATGCTCCCGCCCCCGCGCAGACGCCGCCACGCAATGCGCCGCCGCCGGCCGCGCCCAGCGGACCGGACTTCTCCTCGCTGGAACGGCATCTGCTCAAGATCACCAGCCAGATCGAGGCGCTGCAGCGGCCTGACCATGTCGAGCAATCGATCGCAGCCTTCCGCGGCGAGCTTACGGAAATCCGCCAGGCCATCACCGAAGCGATGCCACGCCGGGCGATCGAATCGATCGAGAACGAGATCCGCTCGCTGCACCACAGGATCGACGAGATCCGGGTCGAGGGCAACAACCGCAACGGCCAGGCGATCGCCGGCATCGAGCGCGCCTTGTCCGAGATCCGCGAGGTGCTGCGCACGCTGACCCCGGCCGAGCAACTCACCGGCTACGACGAGGCGATCCGCAATCTTGGCGCCAAGCTCGACATGATCCTGCGCGCCAACGACGATCCGTCGACGGTGCATCAGCTCGAGAGCGCGATTGCGGCGCTGCGCGCCATCGTGTCCAACGTCGCCTCCAACGACGCGCTGCTGCGGCTCTCCGAGGACGTGCACGCACTGTCCGCCAAGGTTGACCAGCTCTCGCAGGTGGCGTGCGCCGACGGTCAGAGCGATGCTTTCGCGGTGCTCGAACAGCGGATCGCCGCGCTGACCTCGACGCTGGACAGCCGCGAACGGCCGCCGGGCCACGACAATACGGACGCCATCGAAAACGCGGTGCGCACCCTGTCGGAGCGGATCGACCGCCTGCAGGTCGGCAACGACAGCGCGTCGGCCTTCGCCCATCTCGAGCAGCGCGTATCGTATCTGCTGGAACGTCTCGAAGCCGCCGATCAGCGGACCGGCAATCTCGGCCGGGTCGAGGAAGGACTGCATGACATCATGCGGCACCTCGAGGCCCAGCATGCCCACATCGCCTCGCTCGCCGACGCCACCCGAAGCTTCAACGGCGCGTCGTCGCCGCAGCCGATGATGGACAGCGGCATCGTCGACATGATGAAGCGCGAGCTGTCCGACATCCGCTTCAGCCAGGCGGAAACCGATCGCCGCACCCAGGATTCGCTGGAGACGGTTCACAACACGCTCGGTCATGTCGTCGATCGGCTGGCGATGATCGAGAACGATTTGCGCACGGTTCGCCCCGCGTCGCCATCGCCGGCGCCCGCTGCCGCCGAATCGCGCGCGGCGATACCGCAGCCGATCGCGCAGGCGGCACCCGAGCAGTACAAGCCAGAGCAATACAAGCCTGAGCCGTACAAGCCCGAGCTGCCCAACCCTGCTCTTGCGCAGGAGCATTTTGCGGCCGCACCGCGCGACTTCCACGCTGCGGAGCCACAGGCCGCAGTTGCGCCGCCGCTGCCGCCGACCCCGCCGCGCGCCATCAGCGAGATCCTCGAGCCGCATGCGGCGCCAGCGCGCGCTGCGATCGCACCCGAACTGCCACCGGATCATCCGCTCGAGCCCGGCACACGTCCCGCAGGGCGCATGTCGTCGCCGTCGGAGCGGATCGCGGCGTCAGAAAGCGCGATCAGCGATCTCCCGGCCGGCAAGAAGGAGCCGGTGTCGACGTCGAGCTTCATCGCCGCCGCGCGCCGCGCCGCACAAGCCGCGGCCGCCCAACCGGTCAACGACAAGGCGGCACGTGCGGCCAGCAAGGCCGCGGCGAAGGCCAAGGAGAAGGCGGACAAGGCCGAGAGAGCCAAGGCCGCGATCAAGGCCGGCGCGCCGGAAGCTCAGCCGTCGACCATTACCTCCAAGATCCGCTCGCTGCTGGTCGGCGCGAGCGTGGTTGTGATCGTGCTCGGTACCTTCAAGATGGCGATGAACCTGCTCGACACCGGCTCGGCGCCGCAACTGCCGGCGATGGAGAGCAACGAGCCGGCCGCAGCGACAGTGCAACCGCCCGCCGAGAGCTCCATCAAGCCGGCGCCGGCCGCGCCGTCGGCGGCCCCCGGACCGTCGATGACCTCGCCGACGCCGCTCGGCCGGCAATCCAACAACAGCACGGCGCCGAACACGCTCGACAGCGCGCAGGTGACGATCCCGTCCGCTCCGGCACCTGCCGCAGCCCCGGTCGCAACGCCGCCGGTCAACAACGACGTCACCGGTACAATTCCGGCGGCGACATCGGCGCCGCCACCCATTCCGGGCAAGCTCGGCACGATCCAGATTCCGCCCGGTGAGAAGCTGCCCGACGCGATCGGCGGGCCGACGCTGCGCGCCGCTGCGATGAAGGGCGACCCGGCCGCGGCCTACGAGGTCGGCATGCGCTATGCCGAGGGCAAGGGCGTGGCCGCCAATCTCGACGAAGCCGCCAAATGGTACGGCCGTGCGGCGCAGGCCGGCCTGATACCCGCGATCTTTCGGCTCGGCACCTTCTATGAGAAGGGCCTCAGCGTGAAGCGCGACGTCGATATCGCGCGGCGTTACTACGTGCAGGCCGCGGACCGCGGCAACGCCAAGGCAATGCACAATCTCGCCGTGCTCGACGCCGACGGCGGCGGCAAGGGCGCCGACTACAAGAGCGCAGCGCAGTGGTTCCGCAAGGCCGCCGACCGCGGCGTGCCCGACAGCCAGTTCAATCTCGGCATCCTCTATGCCCGCGGGATCGGCGTCGAGCAGAACCTCGCCGAGTCCTTCAAATGGTTCAGCCTGGCAGCGGCGCAGGGTGACGCCGATGCCGGCCACAAGCGCGACGACATCGCCAAGCGGCTCGACCCGCAGTCGCTGGCGGCGGCGAAGCTCGCGATCCAGACCTTCACTGCCGAGCCGCAGCCGAGTGATGCGGTCAACGTGCCGGCGCCGCCCGGCGGCTGGGACGCCGCTCCCGCGCAGCCCTCGGCAGCAAAGGCGGTCAGGCAGCCGGCGAAGCGAACCGCGGCGCTGGTCGCGCGCTAACGCCGCGCAGCCGGGCAGCATCCCGGCTTCGCGCTTCTATACCTCAGCGATACAACCGTGTAGACAGGCACGCGGCGCGCGAACAGCGCTTGCCGCCCGGAGGATCGCGTTTGTCTGCCGATGACTGCCAGGACGGAGCAGCCGGAGTGCATCGCTCGTCGCCAACCGGTCCCCGGGTCATGGCGCCGCAGGGCGGCACACCGCCGCCGGAGGCTTCGCGGCGCTGGGTCGGCGGCCACCCTTCGCAGGGCCTCTTCAGGCCCTCGTTTTGGTCCGTGACGATCTTTGCGCTGCTGCTGTCGGGCATCGGCGTTCGCGCCTATCGGGACCTATCGCGACCGGACGCCTGGGACTATTGGCGCGAGACCTATGTTTCGGCGAGCATGACGGCTTCCGTGATTCCTGCGATCGATATCGATGGATCGGGCCAGACTCGCCGTGCACTTGCGATCAGCGGCAGGATCGGCCCCGCCAGTGCAGGCTGGTTTCGCGACCAGCTCGACAAGGCTCACCTGTCGAACGGCGATGTCGTGCTGCTATCGTCGAAGGGCGGCTCGATGGACCAGGCCGGCATCATGGGCGAGACCATTCGGGCGCGCGGGCTTGCCACGGCCGTAGGCACGGCCGACATGTCCGGCAGTGTGCGGGCCTCCTCCTGCGCGAGCGCCTGCGTGCTGGTCTATGCGGGCGGCAAGCCCCGCTACGGCATCAAGGGTGCGATGCTGGGCGTCCACCGCTTCACCTGGAAGGAGCCGATCGACAATCCCGTCGCTGAAGCCCAGCGCATGCAAGGCATGGTGCTTGGCTACATGACCGATATGGGCGTCTCCTCTGCAATCGTGGAGGCGATGTCGCAAACCGCAGAGATTCGCTGGCTGAGCCAGCAACAAGCACTCGCGATGAACCTCGTCACCACGCCGGTCGACCCGCGCTGACCCGGCTTCTGCCACTAATCCGAAATCATCAACGATATCCGCAGGACCGGAGGGCCCCTGCGGCAAAAAAGCCGCGGGACGCCAATTCTTTAGTCCCGCCCCCGGCCGATTTCGGTTATGGAGGACCCGGCACTCGACCCGCGTCCGCCTGCTCCGCAGCGCCGACCGGATTGCTCTGCCGGAGAATGCCCGACCAGGACACCACGCCGTGGCGCAGTCTTGCGGCTGCCTGCGGCGAACCGAGAAGAAGCGACGCGCGTGCAGCTCTACCTCCCGATCGCCGACATTCCGGTCAATGTCTTCCTCATCCTGGCGATGGGCGCGGCGGTGGGCTTCGTCTCCGGCATGTTCGGCATCGGCGGCGGATTCCTGATGACGCCGCTCTTGATCTTCGTCGGCATTGCGCCTGCGGTCGCGGTTGCCTCCGTCGCGAGCCACATCGCGGCCTCGTCGTTCTCGGGCGCGATCTCCTATTGGCGCAGACGCGCGATCGATCCGCTGCTGGCGACGGTGCTGCTGATAGGGGGCACGCTCGGCACCGCGCTCGGGGTGTGGACCTTCACCTATCTGCGCTCGCTCGGCCAGCTCGACCTGATGATCGCGCTGTCTTATGTCGTGCTGTTGACCACCGTCGGCGGCTTGATGTTCTGGGAAGGCCTGCGCGCGATGCTGCGCACCCGCCGCGGCGGAGCGGTCACGCTGCGCAAGCCCGGCAGCCATGGCTGGATCCACGGCCTGCCGCTGAAGCTGCGCTTCAAGCGCTCCAAGATCTACCTCTCCGTCATTCCCATCATCGTGGTCGGCCTCGTCATCGGTTTCATCGGCGCGATCATGGGCATCGGCGGCGGCTTCATCCTGGTGCCGCTGATGATCTACCTGCTGCGGGTGCCGACCTCGACCGTGATCGGCACCTCGATGGTGCTGACCCTCGTCACCATGGTGTTCGCCACCATGCTGCACGCCATGACCAACCATCTGGTCGACGCCGTGCTGGCGCTGATCCTGATGGTCGGCGGCGTCACCGGCGCGCAGTTCGGCGCGCGCGCCGGTCAGAAGATCCGCGGCGAGCATCTGCGGCTGCTGCTCGGCCTGCTGGTGCTCGCGGTCGGCATCCGCTTTGCGGTCGAGCTGGTGATCCGGCCCCAGGACCTCTACAGCATCCGCGAAAGCGGCGGAGTTCCGCCATGAGATGGTGCGCGCGGCTTGCGATCGTCGGTCTCTTCGCCGCCGCGTTGACGGCAGTGCCGGCCCGTGCCGAGCGGCTGATCGTCTCGGTCTCCAACCACCGCGTCACCGTGACGCCGAACTATTCCGGCGGCGAGCTCGTGTTGTTCGGCTCGGTCGAGAAGGACGCCAGCACGCCGCCGGATCGCGGCAATTACGACCTCGTCGTCACCGTCTCCGGTCCGCGCGCCGACATGGTCACGCGCCGCAAGGAGCGCCGGTTCGGCATCTGGATCAACACCGACTCCCGCCAGTTCCTGCAGGTGCCGGGCTATCTCGCGCTGTTCTCCAACCGCCCGTTTGACGCGATCGCATCTCCGGAGGTGCAGCGGCGTCAGCAGCTCGGGCTCAACAACGTGCTTCTGATGCAGCGCGTCGGCTCCGACTATGGCGACGTGGTGCCGAACGACGCCTTCCGCAGCGCCTTCGTGCGGCTGCGCTCCGAGCATGGTCTCTATCGCGAGGCGACCTCGGCGGTGACGTTCCTGACGCCGACCCTGTTCCGCACCGGCATTCCACTGCCCGCGGAGGTGCCGATCGGCATCTACAATGTCGAGATCAAGCTGTTCAGCGACGGCGCGCTGGTGACCAAGACCGAGACCGCCTTCGAGATCGTCAAGATCGGCTTCGAGCAGTTCGTCGCCACCACCGCGCGGCAAAACGGTTTCGCCTACGGCCTCGTCACGGCGTTCATGGCGCTGATGACCGGCTGGATGGCCTCGATCGTGTTTCGCAAGGATTAGAGCAAGTATCCGATTCCCATCCCGATCACGCTGAGCGCCATCGTCCCGGTCGACAGCCAGCCCACCCAGTAGAGCGGGCCGCGGATCACGAAGAGGCCCATCACATCCCGGCGGCGCACCATGACCATGAGCAGCACCATCACCGGCACGGCAAGCACGCCGTTGACGACGGCGCTCCAATAGAGCGCCGCGATCGGGTCGATCGACGTGAAGTTGAGCGCGATGCCGAGACCGCCCGACAGCACCAGCACGGAATAGAACGCGATCGCCTGCTTCGGCTTGCGCCCGAGCCCCACGGTCAAGCGCAGCGCTTCGCCGACCGCGTAGGCGGTGGCGCCCCCGAGCACCGGGATCGCCAGCAGGCCGGTGCCGACGATGCCGGCTGCGAAGACCGCCTCGGCGAACGGCCCGGCGATCGGACGCAGCGCCTCGGCGGCCTGCGCCGAGGTCTGGATGTCGGTCTTGCCCGCAGCATGCAGCGACGCCGCGGCGGTGATGATGATCGACAGCGCGATCAGATTGGAGAATGCCATCCCGGTGATGGTGTCGGCACGGATGCGGGAGAATTCCCGCCGCGCGCCGTAGTGCCGGGCAATCAACGGATGCTTTCTGGTATCGAGACGCTGCTCCTCGACCTCCTGCGAGGCCTGCCAGAAGAACAGATAGGGCGAGATCGTGGTGCCGAGGATCGCGACGATGGTGGTGAAATAGTCGGCGCTCCAGGTCAGGCGCGGCACGAGCGCACCGGCCACGGCTTCCGTCCATGACACGTCGGCGAAACCCAGCGCCGCGACATAGGCGAACAGGCTGAGCGTCAGCCATTTCAGGATCGCGACATAGCGCTTGTAGTCCACGAAGATCTGCGCGGCCACCGAGGTCACGCCGAACAACACGACATAGAGGATGGCCGGACCGCCGATCAGCAGCTTGGTTGCATCGGCCATGGCCGAGAGGTCGGCCGCGATGTTGATGGTGTTGGCGGTGAACAGCAGCGTCACCACGACCACCAGGAGCCAGGGGGAATAATGCCGGCGAACGTTGCCCGAGATACCATGCCCGGTGACGCGGCCGACCCGCGCGGAAATCTCCTGGATGGCTGTCATCAGCGGAAAGGTCAGCAGCATGGTCCAGCCCATGCCGTAGCCGAGCTGCGCGCCGGCCTGGCTGTAGGTGCCGATGCCCGACGGATCGTCGTCGGAGGCGCCGGTGATCAGGCCTGGGCCGAGCGCCTTCAGGATGCGACCGAGACTGAACGGCTTTTGCCTCGCCTTTGCGGCTGGCGTGCCGCCGGACTTGCCGTGATGTTTTCGCGAGGTCTGCCTGTGCCGCGTCATGTCCGGTTCCAGCCGCCGCTGCGACAACGAACCCGATGCCGCCATTGTTCCAGCAGTGAAACCTACGGCTCGATGATGGTGGCCTCGCCGGGCTCGAGGATGCGCAGGCGACGACCGAAGCCGAGCGTGTCGAAGGACATGCGCAGGTCGTTGGCGTTCTGCCGGAAGTGCGCCCAGCCATCGGTGTGAACCGGCACGATCACCGCATCCGCAAAGGCGCGCGCGGTCTCGATCGTGTCATTGATATCCATGGTGAGGTGGAACGGGCCGCGGGTCTGCGCTGCGCCGGCGAAAGGCAGCACCACGCCGCAGTCGAAGCGACGCGCGACCTCGGCGACGCCGTCGAACCAGGTGGTGTCGCCGCTGACATAGACCGGCCGGCTGCCCGTCCTGCTCGATTCCACCACGAAACCGATGACGTCACCGGACAGCGGCTCGATCCCCGCCGGCCCGTGCCGCGCCGGCGTCGCGGTGATGGTCAGTGATCGATCGCCCTTCTTCAACACGGTCGAGCCCCAAGGCGCAAAGCCTTCGCTGTTGCCGCCGAGCCGCTTGGCGCCGGCCTCGGTGGTCAGCACGCGCTTCGCCTGCTTCAGGAAATCGCGGCCGGAATGGTCGAGATTGTCGGAATGCTGGTCGTGGCTCAGCAGCACCGCATCGATCTCGCCGATGTCGCGCGCGCCGAGCGCGGGACCGGTCAGCTTCTCCAGCTTCACATGCGGCAATTGATAGTCGCCGGGCGCATCGAAGGTCGGGTCGGTGAGCAGGCGGAACCCGTCGATCCCGATCAATGCCGTGGGTCCCCCGATCAGGGTGATGGTGATGCTCATGTCAACTCCTCTTGGACGATGCCGCGGCCGCGGGGCGGGTCACCAGATAAATGCCGAGCGCCACCGGAACGATCCCGACCAGGTCGCGGAATTCGACGTGCTCGCCGAGCACCAGGAACGCGAACAGCATGCCGAGCGGCGGCATCAGGAAGTGGTAGGCGCTTGCGGCGGTGGCGCCACACACTTTCAGAAGATGAAACCAGAGCAGATAAGCGAGGATCGATCCGCCGAGCACGAGGAAGGCGAAGGCGCCGGCGAGCCGCGCGCTCGGCACGATATCGCCGGCGCTGGCGAACACGAAGGCGAACGGCATCACCGCAAGACCGCCGGCGATGTTCTGGATGCCGTTGCCGATCCACAGGCTGCCCTTGGGTGCCAGCAGCTTGAACAGGACGGTACCGCCGACGATCGAGGCGAGCGAGGCCAGGGTGAACAGGATGCCGTGCGCACTGTCCGAGCCAACCGACATGCGATGCCAGACGATGAAGGCGACGCCGGCAATGCCGAGCAATAGGCCCGCGACCTTGCGCCAGGTCAGCGCTTCGCCGAGGAACAGCGCCGCCAGGACGGCGGTGAACACCGGATTGGCCGACACGATCAACGCGCCGAGACCGGCGGAGACCGTCTTCAACCCGGTGTAGCCGAGGCCGAGATAGAGCGCGTTGTTGGCGACGCCGAGCACGGCAAACACCGCGACATCGCGCCAACTGAGGTCCCACGCGTCGCTGCGCAGCCAGGAGATCGCGAGAATCAGAACGCCGGCGAGCGAGAACCGCGCGGCGAGCAGGATCAGCGGCGGGCAATCGGTGACGCCGATCTTGCCGGCCACGAAGGCGAAGCTCCAGAGCAGGCAGAACAGGGCGATCAGCAACGGCAGCGTGTTGAAGCGGGTGCGGGGCATCGCGTCGGCAGGGGCGACTGACATGGGGGTCTCCTTATGCCCATGATCTAGGCCTGCGCCTTGATATTTGGAAATTAAATGATAAACTATCATTCAGTTGATTTTCGAATGGAGGCTGCGATGCTCGATCTCGAGCTGCTGCGCAGTTTCGTGGCGGTGGTCGATGCTGGCGGCTTCACCCGCGCGGGCGAACGCGTCCACCGCACGCAATCGACGGTGAGCCAGCAGATCAAGCGGCTGGAGGAAGATGTCGGCCAGCCGCTCCTGATCCGCAGCGGCAAGGACGTCACCCCGACCGAAGCCGGCGAACGGCTGCTGAGCTATGCGCGGCGGCTGTTGGCGCTGGCGGAGGAAGCGCGCGACGTGCTCTCGCGTCCCGGCAGCGAAGGCGCGATCCGGATCGGCATCACCGAGGATTTTGCGGCGTATCGGCTGACAAAATTGCTCGCGACGTTCTCGCGCAGCCATCCGAGCCTGCGGCTCGACGTGCATACCGGCCAGAGCCTGTTTCTGTACCGCGATCTGGAGCGCGGCGATCTCGATCTTGCGCTGATCAAGCGCGATGCCAGCGAGAAGGGCGGCATCGCGGTGTGGCCGGAGCGCGTGCATTGGGTCACCAGCAAGAGCCATCCGCGCGACGTTTCGATCGGCTCGGTGCCGTTGATCGGCTTCGCCTCGGGCTGTCTCTATCGCGCCCGCGCCATCCATGCGCTGGAGAGCACCGGCCGCAACTGGCACATGGCCTACACCTCCTCCAGCCTCGCCGGCATCCAGGCCGCTGTCGCCGCAGGCCTGGGGCTGAGCATCCTGTCGGAGATGTCGATCCAGGCCGATCATCGCGTGCTGACGGCGAAAGACGGCTTTGTGCCGATTGACAAAACCGAGGTCGCCCTCGTCGCGGCCCCCGCAGCCAGCCCCGCGACGTTGCGGCTCGCTGATCGGCTCGCCGAGTATTGCGACACGGTGCAGGCGAAGGCAGCGTAGGGAACGATCACGTCGCAAACTCTGATGTCGTCCCTGCGAAAGCAAGGAGCCATATCCCGCGGCGGATGTTGTAGACGGGACTCGTCATTCCGGCATCGCGCAACGTTCGGCATTTTTGGTTATGGGTCCCTGCTTTCACAGGCACGACACTGAATTTGCTGCACCACTGGTGGGTCGCACATCCGCATTCTCGCGACATGCGTCGTTCGAGACGATGCGCGCCTTCAGCGATAGAGGCGAAGCCCTCGTGCGGGGACGACGGGGAGTGGATTGACGACGGTGCCCGAGCCGCCCGGCTTCAATAACATCGGGCGGCGGCGAAGGCGTGCACGCGGTTGTCGCCGAGCACGTGCGCCATGAAGCCCGGCGATCCGAAGATCCTGGCAAAGGCGGCGTCGCGGATGCTCAGGCCGCCGGTAAAGGCGCCGAAAGCCGGCATCACCGCGCGCTCGCCGTCGCTCGCAAAGCAGCGGCGCTCGATCGAGCGGCCACGGGTCGGCACGCGCGCCTTGGGATGCAGATGGCCGGCGATCTCGCCGCTTGCCCCCGTCGGCTCGTGCCGGAACACGATCGGCCCGATCGCGACCTCGGTTGCGACCACGCCGCCGAGATCCGCGGGCAGCGCCGGATCGTGATTGCCGGCGATCCAGATCCAGTTGCGCCGCGCCTGCAGCGCAGACAGTGCCTCGCGATCGGCCTCCGACAGGCGCTCATGCGCGCAGCGATCGTGAAAGCTGTCGCCGAGCGCGATCACCTGGCTTGGATCGTGACGCGCGATCACGGCAGCCAGCCGGCTCAACGTCGCCACCGTGTCATAGGGCGGCAGCAGCACGCCGCGCGCGGCGAAACTCGAGCCCTTTTCCAGATGCAGGTCGGACACGACGAGCAGGCGCTGCTCTTCCCAGAACAACGCGCCGGAGAAATCGGCGACAAAGGCGACGTCCGCGACGGTGACCCTCGAAACGCGCATGTCGTTATTGTCTCCCGAAGCCCGCGCGCCCGCCGTCACGTCTTGTTCCCCGGAGTATGATTCGATCCAATCGCATCATACTCGTATGCCTCTTGCCTGGTCGCGTCTTCTTCAAGCGAACCGCCATCCATCCCGGATCGAGTCCGGGACAGGCTTCGCTCGAACGCGCTTCAGCGTTATGTCATCGCCTCCCGCACGAGTTCCTCGGCCGCTTCGGCCAGCAGCTCGTCGGATGCTTCGCCATAGACCGACTCGCGGCCGATTTCCAGCAGCGCGGGGACGGCAAGCGGAGAAACGTGGTCGAGATCCTTGTGGGTGATCCGGCCCTGGATGCGCGAGAGCATGTCGCCGAGGCGGCGAAGATCAAGCAGCCCTGTGGCGGCATCGGCGCGCGCGGCACGCAGCAGCACATGGTCGGCCTGGTGCTTGCGCAACACGTCGTAGATCAGGTCGGTCGAGAACAGCACCTGGCGGCGGGATTTTTCCTCATCGGTGAAGCGACGCGCGATCAGGCCTGAGATGATGGCGCAGTTGCGGAAGGTCCGCTTCATCAGCGCGGATTCCTCCAGCCAGGCCTCGAGGTCGTCGCCGAGCATATCGGGATGGAACAGCGCGTTGAGATCGAGCCTGCCCTGCCTGATCATGGCAGAGAGATCGCCGACGCCCCACACCGCCAGCGCATATTCATTGGCGACGAAGCCGAGCGGGCGGGCGCGGGCACGCTCCAGCCGACGCGTCAGCAGCATGCCGAGCGTCTGGTGCGCGAGCCGGCCCTCGAAGGGATAGCACACCAGATAGTGGCTGCCGCCGCGCGGGAAGGTCTCGACCAGGAGCTCGCGCACCGCCGGCACCCGCGAGAACTTCCGTTGCAGCGACAGCCAGTCATGCACCTGCTCGGGCAGCGCCTTCCAGGCGCGGCTGTTGTCGAGCAATTTGCGGACGCGCTCGGCGAGATAGGTCGAGAGCGGGAACTTGCCGCCCATATAGGACGGCACCTTGGCGTCCTTGTCGTTGGCGCGCGAGACATAGACCTGGTCCTCGACCAGGGCCTCGTAGCGCACCACCTCGCCGCCGAACACGAAGGTGTCGCCGACCACGAGACCTTCGATGAAGACCTCCTCGATCTGCCCCAGCATGCGGCCGCCGCGCGCGATCGCACCGGTCGAGCCGCTACCGCCGGCGCGCGAGCGCACCAGCCGCACCTTCAGCATGGTTTCTTCGACGATGGTGCCGACGTTGAGGCGATAGCTCTGCCGCACCTTGGGGTTGGCGACGCGCCAACGGCCCTGCTTGTCCTGCTTGATGCGGGCGAAGCGCTCATAGGTCTTCAGCGCGTAGCCGCCGGTCGCGACGAACTCGACGACGTCGTCAAAATCGGCGCGCGCGAGACTGGCGTAAGGCGCGGCGGTTTTGACCTCCTGGTAAAGCTCGTCCGAGAGGAACGGCTCGCCGCAGGCGCAGCCGAGCACGTGCTGGGCCAGCACATCGAGCGCACCGGATCGCAGCGGCGGCGTATCCTGTGCGTTCTCCGCGATGGCGTCGATCGCAACAGAGCATTCCAGCACCTCGAAGCGGTTCGCCGGCACCAGCACGGCGCGCGAGGCCTCGTCGAAGCGATGATTGGCGCGGCCGATCCGCTGCATCAGCCGCGACGAGCCTTTTGGCGCGCCGATGTTGATGACGAGGTCGACATCGCCCCAGTCGACGCCGAGGTCGAGCGAGGAGGTGCAGACCACGCCGCGCAGGCGGCCCGCCGCCATCGCGTCCTCGACCTTGCGGCGCTGCGCGACGTCGAGCGAGCCGTGATGCAGCGCGATCGCGAGCCCGTCGTCGTTCATGCGCCAGAGATCCTGGAACAGCATCTCGGCTTGGCTGCGCGTGTTGACGAACACCAGCGTGGTCTTGTTGCGCTTGATCAGCTCGTAGACCTCGGGCAGCGCATGACGCGCGCTGTGGCCGGACCACGGCAGCCGCTCCCGTGTATCGAGCATATCGACGACCGGCGGCGCGGCGCCGCCGGCGATGACAACGTCGGCGGATGCGCTCTCACCGTTCGCCTGCGGCACCAGGACACGTGCAAGTTGCTCGGGCTCGGCGACCGTCGCCGAGAGCCCGATGGCGCGCAGCTCCGGCGCGATCTTCCAGAGCCGTGCGAGCCCCAGCGAGAGCAGGTCGCCGCGCTTGGAGGTGACCAGCGCATGCAGCTCGTCGAGCACGACGCGCTTCAGCGAGGAAAACAGATAGGGCGCATCGTCGGAGGCCAGCAGCAGCGCGAGCTGCTCCGGCGTGGTGAGCAGGATATCCGGCGGATAGCGCCGCTGTCGCTGCCGCCGCGACACCGGCGTGTCGCCGGTGCGGGTCTCGATCTTGATCGGCAGCTCCATCTCGGCAACCGGCGTTTCCAGGTTGCGCGCGATGTCGACCGCGAGCGCCTTCAGCGGCGAGATATAGAGCGTGTGCAGCCCACCGGTGCGGCGGACACTGCGACCCGTGGAGATGAGGCTAGGGCGCGATACTTGCGCGATCCCGCCGCTCGCGAATTCTTCTGACGTCCGGTTGATCTCGTCAGGCTCCCTCCCCCTGAAAGGGGGAGGGCTGGGGTGGGGGTCAGCCGCTTGCTCCGTGCTCGCGGCTGACCCCCACCCGTCGCGCTCGGCCGCGCTGGCGCGCGCCGCAGCGCGCCGACCTCCCCCTTTCAGGGGGAGGTGAACAGGGATACCGCGATCAGGTCCTTCTCCGCTCAACTCCACCAGCGTCGGCAGGAATCCCGCCAGCGTCTTGCCGGCGCCGGTCGGGGCAATCAGCAGCGCCGAGCGCTGCTCGCGCGCTTTTGCCAACAGCGCAAGCTGATGCTCGCGCGGCGACCAGCCACGAGAAGCGAACCAGTCGCGAAACCGGCGCGGCAGCGGGTCGGCCGTTTCCGACGGCGTGACGGAGAAGAGATCGAGCGACGACACGCCCCAAGAGGTAGGCGGTTCAGGCGGTTTCGTCGAGGGGCGGGCTGGATGGCAGCAGGTGGCACAAACGATCGCGGCACTCAGACCACACCTCGCCCCGCTTGCGGGGAGAGGTCGGATCGCATCGCAAGATGCGATCCGGGTGAGGGGGTACAGGTCTCTCGGCTCGCGCCGACTCGCGGAGAGAACCCCTCACCCCGCCCTCTCCCCGCAAGAGCGGGGCGAGGGAGACGAGAGAGCGGGAGCCTGTCCCTACTCCGTCATCGGCTCGCCGGAGAGGTCCCAGTCCCTGCCGTTGAAGATCGCGATGTAGAGCGTCTTCATCGGCGTGTAGTCGTCGGGCGTGTAGCTGTAGTTGATGCCGTCGAGGAAATAGGGCGAGTGGAAGCCGGCGAGCGTCGTGGCGTGCTTCAGCACGTTGGCGCGGGTCAGGTCGTTGCCGCAGCGGCGCAGGATTTCCGCCATCGTCGCGGCCTGGCCGTAGCCGGCGAAGGCGATCGTGTTGTCCGGATCGATGTTCGGCAGATACTTCTTGCGCAGCTCCTCGAACGCGATCACGTCGGCGTCCTTCTCGTAGCGGGGCACGCCGACTTCCTTGTTGTAGCGGATTGCGACGATGTCCTTGGCGTTCTCCAATCCTGCGGCGCTGAGGATCGAGCGACCGGTCGAGCCGGCCGACAAGAGCTGCAGCGGCTTCCAGCCGAGCTCGGCGACCTTGCGGATCGACTGCGACGTCGCCTTGCCGGTGGTGATGTTGTAGAAGACGTCGGCGCCCGACTTCGAGAGATTGATGAGCTGAGAATCGACCGTCGGATCGGTGAGATCGTAGGTCTGCTCCATGATCACCTTCGCGGTGCCGCCGGCATCGGCCAGCACCTTCTTGAAAGGACCGAGGAAGTCGCGGCCGAAATCGTCGTTCTGGTAGAGGATGCCGACCTTGGCATTCGGCTTCACGCTGACGACGTGCTTGGCCAGGATGCGCGCCTCGGTCGGATAGAGCGGCAGGCCGGCCATCGTCCATTTGAAGTTCTTCGGATCATTCCATTTCGAGGCGCCGGTATTGAGCAGCAATTGCGGCACGCCCTTGGAATTGAGGTATTTGTGCACAGCGGTCTGTGGCGCGGTGCCGAGCGAACCGTAGAGCGCCAGCACCTCCTCCTGCTCGACCAGCCGTCGCGTCGCCTCGACGCATTTCGGCGCGCTGTAGGCGTCATCCATGGTGAGGAATTTGATCTTGCGGCCGTTGATACCGCCCTTCTCGTTCAGCATCTGGAAATAGGCTTCGCCGACGCGCCCCAACACGCCATAGAGCGAGCCGGGGCCGGAATGCGGCACGGTCTGGCCGAGCTTGATCTCGGTGTCGCTCGCTCCGGGATCGTATGTCTTGTCCGCGGCCCGGACGAACGGCGCCGGCAGGATGGAGGCTGCGATGACCGACAACGCGGTGGCGCCGAACTCGCGCCGTGTTTGCTTCTTCATTTTGGTTTTCTCTCCCTGGAGCGACAGCTCTCGCATTCCGCTTCGCGCCGGGCAAGCGGGAAGTCGCAAGCGCGCGACGCAATGCCGCGCGACGGCAAATGCGTAGCGTGTAGACTCAAGTTGTGAGACGCGAACACGGTTCTCTCTTCCCTTCTGCTCTTGTGGGAGAAGGTGGATTCGAGGCGGCAGCATCGAAGCGGGATGAGGGTTTCTCTCCGCGGAAAAAACCCTCACCCACGCTTCGCTGCGCGAAGCAGCCCGCTCCCATAAGGGGCGAGCGCGACAAGCGTCATGGCTTGATCGCGACGGCGACAAGTCCGGGGGCCGGAATGTTGTCTTCATTGCGCGCCGAGAGATCTTCGAGCTGCACCAATGTCAGACCGGCGGCAGCAACGGCCGCACGCACATAAGCCTCGCTGTGGGCGTAGCGCAGGCCTTCGCCGACGATCACGTCCTCGCCGTCATGGGTCTCGGTGGTGAAGGCCAGCACGCCGCCGGCGACCAGCACGCGACTCGCCTCGGCGAGCACGGGCGCGAGATCGGCGACGTAAATCATCGCGTCCGCGGCGAGGACCAATTCGGCACTGGCCTCGGGCTTGCTGCGGATGCCCCGCACCATGTCGTCGACCTCGAGCTCGGCATAGTGCCCGGTGGCCCGCGCCTTCTCGATCATGCGCGGCGACAGGTCGATGCCGATGAAGCGGTCGACATTCTTCGCGAAGGCGCCGGCCACGAGCCCGGTGCCACAGCCGAGATCGATCGCGCGCTTGAAGAAGGCGGGCTTCCTCGCAGCGGCCCGCACCGAGAGCACCGCCTTGAACAACAGCGCCGGGCCGCGATAGCCGAGATCACCGACCAGCGCGGCCTCGAAGCGCGGCGCATACTGGTCGAACAGCGTCCGCACATAGGCCGGCGGCATCGACGCCACGGCCTCCGCACCGAGATGCATCAGACGCAGGCCGGCGCCGTGGCGGTCCTCAGGGTCGGCATCGCGCGCGGCACGGAAGGCTGCGATTGCCGCCTCCTCGCGGCCGAGCTGCCGGCGGATCTCACCGAGGGCGAACCAGGCGGAGGCGAATTTCGGCGCGATCTCGACCGCCTGTTCGAGCAGCTCGGCGGCGGCGGGCAGATCGCCCTTCAATTGCAGGTCACGCGCGAACTCGAAGCGGCGGTCGGCAACGAGATCGCCGGAAGTCAGGAACAGGCGCGCAGGCATACGTCTCAAGAAACCGATCTTGCCATGGCCTGGTACGGTCCCGCCCCCGATCGGGGGAGCGCCGGCCAGCCATCAAAGCAGTGACTTTTTCCGAAGATGGATGCGCGGGTCAAGTCTGCGCATGACGGTTAGATTTGCCAGATCAGTACCTATATACGGCCCATGCGCCCGCAAGACATCCTGATGCCCGTCCCGGCCGGGCTTTGCTGCAAGCCCGGCGGCTTCCATATCGATCCAGTCCGGCCGGTCGAGCGTGCACTGATCACCCACGGCCATTCCGATCATGCGCGCTCCGGCCATGGTGCCGTGCTTGCCACCCAAGAGACGCTCGACATGATGCGGCTCCGCTATGGCGACAATTTCGCCGGCTCGACCCAGGCGATCGCTTACGGCGAGGAGATCAGGCTCGGCGACGTCACGGCCACGTTCCACCCCGCGGGCCACGTGCTGGGCTCGGCGCAGATCGCGGTGACCTGCAAGGACACAAGGATCGTCGCCTCCGGCGACTACAAGGACGCACGCGATCCGACCTGCGCGCCGTTCGAGCTCGTGCCCTGCGACGTCTTCATCACCGAGGCGACCTTTGGACTGCCGGTGTTCCGCCATGGCGATGCGGCCGACGAGGTGAACAAGCTTTTGGACTCGGTGAAGCTGTTTCCGGAGCGCGCGCATCTGGTCGGCGCCTATTCGCTCGGCAAGGCGCAGCGCGTGATCGCGTTGCTGCGCGAAGCCGGCTACGACGCGCCGATCTATCTGCACGGGGCGATGGAGAAGATCACCTATTACTATCAGGAGCGCGGCGTCCCGCTCGGCGAGCTCCGGCCCGCGCGCGGCATGAAGAAGGCCGACCTTGCCGGCACCATCACGCTGGCGCCGCCGAGCGCGACTTCCGATATCTGGACGCGGCGCTTCCCCGACCCCGTCACCGCCTTCGCCTCAGGCTGGATGCGCGTGCGCGCGCGGGCCCGCCAGGGCGGCGTCGAGCTGCCGCTGGTGATCTCCGATCACGCCGACTGGGACGGGCTGACGGCAACAATTGCCGCGACCGGCGCCGGTGAGATCTGGGTCACCCACGGCCAGGAGGACGCGCTGGTGCATTGGTGCAAGACCAACGGCCTTGCGGCGCGGCCGCTCGACCTTGTCGGCTATGGCGACGAGGACGAAGGCGAGACGGCGGCGCTGACCGGCGAGGCCCAGCCCGCCGGCGGGGCAACATCATGAACCGCTTCGCTCAATTGCTCGACCGCCTCGCCTACGAGCCCGGCCGCAACAACAAGATCAAGCTGCTCTCAGCCTATTTCCGCGACACCGAAGACCCCGACCGCGGCTACGCGCTGGCGGCGCTGACCGGCGCGCTCTCGTTCAAGCACGCCAAGCCGGGTTTGATCCGCGACCTGATCACCGAGCGCGCCGATCCCGTGCTGTTCGGCTACTCCTACGACTACGTCGGCGATCTCTCCGAGACGGTGGCGCTGATGTGGCCGAAGGCTGGTGCCTCTTACAGCGAATCTTTCCAGGGCCACCCCTCTCCCCCGCCCTCCCCCGCAAGGGGGGAGGGAGCCCAACCGGCCTGCTCACCTCACAACAACCTTGGAGTGATCGACGTCGGTGGGGGACGCACCGGTGGATGGGTTCCCTCCCCCCTTGCGGGGGAGGGGCAGGGAGAGGGGTACCGCGGGCGAGATGCTAGAGAAACTCCGTGCGCCCACAACAACCCGCCTCCTCCCACCCTCACCGAGGTCGTCACCACGTTGCGCACGCTCGGCAAGACCGAGCTGCCGGCGCAGCTCGCGCGCTGGTTGGATGAGCTCGACGAGACCGGACGCTGGGCGCTGCTAAAGCTCGTCACCGGCGCGATGCGGATCGGGATCTCGGCGCGGCTCGCCAAGACCGCGGCGGCTGCGCTCGGCAATAAGGACCCGCACGAGATCGAGCTGATCTGGCCGGGGCTGTCACCGCCCTATCTCGATCTATTCGCCTGGCTCGAAGGCCGCGGCGACAAGCCGATCAATCGTGATCCTGCGCCGTTCCGCCCGGTGATGCTGGCGCATGCGATCGAGGATGCGGATTTCGCCAGTCTCGACGCCGCCGATTTCAGCGCGGAGTGGAAGTGGGACGGCATCCGCGTGCAGGCGGTGTCCGGCCCCGACGAGCACGGCCACATCCAGGCGCGGCTCTATTCGCGCACCGGCGAGGACATCACCGGGAGCTTCCCGGACCTCGTGCCGTCGCTGCATCTGCCCGGCGCGATCGACGGCGAATTGCTGGTGCTGCGCGAGGGGCGCGTGCAGACCTTCAACGTGCTGCAACAGCGGCTGAACCGCAAAGTGGTGTCGCCGAAGCTGATCAAGGAATTCCCGATCCATCTGCGTGCCTACGATCTGCTCGGCGACGACGAGAACGATCTGCGCGAGCTGCCGTTCGTCGAGCGCCGCGCGCATCTCGAGGCTTTCATCGCCAAGCTGAACGACCCGCGCATCGATCTGTCGCCGATGATTCCGTTTGCGAGCTGGCCAGAGCTCGCGGCGGCGCGCGCCGACCCGCGCAGCGCCGGCGCGGGCGAGGATGCCGATGCGGTCGAGGGCGTAATGCTGAAGCGGCGCGATGCGCCCTATCTGCCGGGGCGGCCGAAGGGACCGTGGTGGAAGTGGAAGCGCGATCCGCACATCATCGACGCCGTGCTGATGTATGCGCAGCGCGGTCACGGCAAGCGCTCGTCCTATTACTCCGATTACACGTTCGGCGTCTGGACCGACGGCGACGAGCTGGTGCCGGTCGGCAAGGCCTATTTCGGCTTCACCGACGAGGAGCTGTTGCAGATCGACCGCTTCGTCCGCCGCAACACGACGGAGAAGTTCGGCCCGGTGCGCCATGTCGTGCACGAGCCGGATCAGGGCCTCGTGCTCGAAGTCGCCTTCGAGGGATTGCAGCGCTCGCCGCGTCACAAATCCGGCGTCGCGATGCGCTTCCCGCGCATCAATCGGCTGCGCTGGGACAAACCACCGCGCGAAGCCGACCGCTTGGAGACGCTTGAACGGCTGTTAATGAGCATGACAGGAAATTAAATCCCGCTAATGCATGGCAGCCATTGATCGCGGTTCCCGGGTTCCCCATCTGCCCGGCCGTGACATATAATGCGGGGCGATTCCGCAAGGAGACAGTGATGCCCAACGACGTCCGGGATTTGCCGGCCAGCCAGAACGACGGTCTGTACCGCTTCCTCGGCGGATCGCCGGTTTCGGTGGCGTTCCGGCTGATCCTGCTCTCGATCCTCGTCGGCGTCGTGCTGGCCGCGATCGGCTTCGATCCCTGGAATATCCTCTACAGCATTCGCAAGCTGTTCCAGAATATCTGGGATTTCGGCTTCGACGCGATCAACTGGGCCTGGCGCTACTTCCTGCTTGGCGCCGTGGTCGTGATTCCGGTCTGGCTGCTGTCGCGCCTGTTCGGCGCGCCGCGCGGCCGCTGATCGAGGGGGAGCGCTGGCAGCCGATGCAATTGCGATTTGTCGGCTGCGGCGATGCGTTCGGCTCCGGTGGCCGCTTCAACACCTGCTTTCATCTCACCGGCGAGCGCGCCAATCTGCTGATCGATTGCGGCGCGTCCTCGCTGCCCGCGATGAAGCGGCTTGGGGTCGACCGCAACGCGATCGACCTGATCCTGATCACGCATTTCCACGGCGATCATTTCGCCGGCCTGCCGTTCCTGCTGCTCGATGCGCAGTTCTCCCGCCGCACCCGGCCGCTCACCATCGCAGGGCCCCAGGGCATCGCGACCAAGCTGCCACAGGTGATGGAGGTGATGTTCGAGCATTCGTCGAAGACCAGGCAGCGCTTCGATCTCTCGGTGGTCACGCTCGAACCCGAGCAAGTGAGCCGCTTCGGCGACGTGACCGTGACGCCCTACCCGGTCGTGCACGGCGAATCCGGCGGGCCGTTTTTGGCCTATCGCATCGAGGCGGAAGGCCGCATCATCACCTACAGCGCCGACACCGAATGGACCGACGCGCTGATCCCGGCCGCCCAGAATGCCGACCTCTTCATCGCGGAAGCCTATACCTACGACAAGATGGTCAAGAACCATCTCAGCCTGAAGTCGCTGGAAACGCATTTGCCCGCCATCAACGCCAAGCGCGTTGTGCTCACCCATCTGAGCGACGACATGCTCGGCCGTGTCGGCGAACTGCCCTATACCGCGGCCAGCGACGGCATGACGCTCGACCTCTGACCATGCACGCACCCGTTCATCCCAAGATCGCGACACGCCAGGTGTTCGCCATCGCCGGCCCGGCGATGGTCGCCAACCTGACGACGCCGCTGATCGGCATCGTCTCGACCACGGCGATCGGCCGGCTCGATGACGCCGCGCTGCTCGGCGGCGTGGCGATGGCCTCTGTCATCTTCGACTGCCTGTTCTGGCTGTTCGCGTTCCTGCGCATGAGCACGCTGGCCTTCACCGCGCAGGCGCAGGGCGCCGGCGAGACGCAGGAGTTCGCCGCGATCCTGGTGCGCGGCTTCATCGTCGCCGGCCTGATCGGCACAGCCTTGATCGCGCTGCAGGTGCCGCTGGCGGCTGTTACGTTCAGCGTGATGGGCGGCAGCGAGGGCGTGACACACGCGGCCAGGACCTATTTCATGATCCGGATCTGGTCGGCGCCATTGGCGCTCGGCAACTACGTGATCCTCGGCTGGCTGGTCGGACAGGCCCGTCCCAATCTGGCGCTGATGCTGCAGATCGCGATCAACTTGATCAATATGGCGGCCACCGTGCTCCTGGTGCTGGTCTATGGCGCAGGCATCGCGGGTGCTGCGATCGCCGCCGTGCTGGCGGAGGCGACCGGCTTCGCACTCGGCATCGTGGTGGCGTGGCGTCTCGCCGGAGGCGGCTTCGCGGTGCCGCGTGCCACGCTGTTCGATCGCGCCAAGCTGACGCGGATGCTGGCGGTCAACCGCGACATCATGATCCGCACCGCGGCGCTGATCATCGTGTTCCTGTTCTTCACCGCGAAGGGCGCGCGCGAAGGCGACGTGACGCTGGCGGCGAACTCGGTGCTGAACAATTTCCTGCTGGTCTCGGCGTTCTTCCTCGACGGCCTCGCCAATGCCGCACAGCAGCTCTGCGGCCGCGCCTTCGGCGCGCGCGACGCCAAGGGCTTTGCCGACTCGACCCGGCTGGTGCTGCTATGGGGGATCGGCTTCGCGCTGGCCGTCTCGGCGCTGTTCGCGCTGTTCGGCCCGACCCTGATCGACCTGATGACGACCAGCGACGGCGTCCGCCAGAGCGCGCGCGACTTCCTGCTATTCGTGATCCTGGCACCGCTGCCCGGCGTCTTCGCGTTCGGCTTCGACGGCATCTATGTCGGGGCGACCTGGGCGCGCGAGATGCGCAACCTGATGCTGGCCTCGCTTGCGATCTTCCTCGTCACTTGGTGGGCGTTCAGCGCGTTCGGCAACGCCGGGCTCTGGACGGCGCTGCTCGGCTTCTACGTCGCGCGCGGCGGGCTGCAGGGACTGCGCTATCCGGCGATGCTGAGAAAGACGTTCAAGCCTGCGTAGCATTTGTAACCCGGATGCAGCGAACCGGGGCCGGTGCACGCGGCGAATCTTGATCCCGGATTTCGCTTCGCTCCATCCGGGCTGCAGGCGCCTATCGCACCGGCCAGTCTTCGGCGGTGATGGTCGCGGCGTCGGCGCCGACGATTTCGGACAGCGAGTCGCGCCCGGTGCGCAGCAAGGTCGAGGAGAGGTCGCGCTTGATATCGTCGATCAGCCCGACGCCTTTATAGACCAGCGACGAATAGAGCTGGATCAGGCTGGCACCGGCGCGGATCTTGGTCAGCGCGGCGCCGCCCGAGTCGATGCCGCCGACGCCGATCAGCGGAAACGCGCCTTCGACGCGCACATAGGTTTCGGCCACCATCCGCGTCGACAGGCGGAACAGCGGACGGCCCGATAGGCCGCCCTGCTCATTGGCCCGGCTTTCCTCGCGCAAGGTCGAGGGGCGCGCCAGCGTGGTGTTGGCGACGATCATGCCGTCGACCCGGCGCGAGCGTGCGATGTGGACGACGTCGTCGAGCTCGGCGAGGCTGAGGTCCGGCGCGATCTTGAGCAGAACAGGCGAATCGCCGGCGTTCCTGCGCACCCGCTCGCGGGTATCGATGACCCGCGACAACAGGTCGTCGAGCATGGCCGATTGCTGCAAATTGCGCAGGCCCGGCGTGTTCGGCGAGGAGACGTTGACGGTGAAGTAGCTCGCGACCGGCGCGAAAGTCTCGATCAGCTTGACGTAATCGGCGATGCGATCCGGCGAATCCTTGTTGGCCCCGACATTGACGCCGATGACGCCGCCGAGGCTGGCGCGCGCGGCAAGCCGCCGCAGCACCGCTTCCGCGCCGTCATTGTTGAAGCCCATCCGGTTGATCACGGCCTCGTCGCGCTCGAGCCGGAACAGCCGCGGCCGCGGATTGCCGCTCTGAGGGCGCGGCGTCACCGAGCCGATCTCGACAAAGCCGAAGCCGAGCCGCAGCAGAGCGTCAGGCACCTCCGCGCTCTTGTCGAAGCCCGCCGCCATCCCGATCGGGTTCGGAAAGTTCAGGCCGAAGGCGCGCACCGCGAGCTTCGGATCATCCGGCCGCTGCCGGATCGGCGGCAGCAGCTTCAATCCCTGGATCGCCATGCGATGGGCGTCTTCGGGATCGAACCAGCGCAGCAGCGGCAGCGAGAAAGTGTCGAAGGCGCGGATCACGGCTTGAGCTCCGGAACGTCGTGACCGCCATCGGACCGCGCGCGCAGATCGAGGATTTCGACCACCGCGCCGAGGTCGAGTTCGCCATAGAGATGCGGGAACAGCTCGTTGTTGCGCGACCGCTCCCAGCGCAGGGCGTCGCCGAGTGCGTCCGCATCGACCGCGACCAGGAACAGGCCGGTCTGCCCGAAGAAGTGCTTGCGCGCGGTCTCGGCGACCTGGGACGCGGTGGAGAAGTGAATGAAGCCGTCGCGTTTGTCGTCCGCACTGCCCCGATACACGCCCTGCCGCTCGGCCTCGCGCCAGGCCGAGGCAGGGGTGATTTTGTAGATCATAGGCACGTGCCGGCCTTCCCTTTTGTCCTTGAGTCTCTTGGGGTTTTGTCCGGTTTGGGGCGGTGGCCCCAGATGCCACCGGGCGAGCCAGCGACCGTATCGGCGGCGGCGGCGCAACTCAAGCGGCGCGGTGCAACACCGCAGCAGAATTGCGGACGATGCCCGTTTTGGGGTAATAATTCCTAGGTCTCCACACCGGATCCTCGCGATGGCCAAACAGCCGAAAGCCGCTCGACCGCTGACCCACAGCCAGGTCTGGGCCGCCCTCGACCGGCTCGCCGAACGCGCTGGCCTGTCTCCCTCAGGTCTCGCCAAGCGCTCCGGCCTCGACCCCACCACCTTCAACAGGTCCAAGCGCATCACCGGCGATGGCCGCGAGCGCTGGCCGTCCACCGAATCGGTCTCCAAGGCGCTGGCGGCGACCAATTCCAGCATGGAAACCTTCGTGCAGTTGCTCGGCGACGGCGGACGCGGTGGCGGCCAGTCGGTGCCGCTGATCGGCTTCGCCCAGGCCGGCGCCGGCGGCTATTTCGACGACAGCGGCTTTCCCTCCGGCAAGGGCTGGGATGAGGTGGCGCTGCCCGCGACCAACGACGAGCATGCCTATGCGCTGGAGATCGAGGGCGATTCGATGAAGCCAGCCTTTCGCGAGGGCGACATCATCGTGGTCTCACCGGGGACCCCGATCCGCCGCGGTGATCGCGTCGTCGTGCGCACCACAGGCGGCGAGGTGATGGTCAAGGAGCTGAGGCGGCGCACCGCCAAGGTGCTGGAGCTCGCTTCGCTCAATCCAGCGCATCCTGACCGCACGCTCGAGGCCGACCAAGTCGAGTGGATCGCGCGCATTGTGTGGGCAAGCCAATAAGTAGGGCGAGCCGACGGCCGCATAATCAGTGTCGTCCCGGCGCAGGCCGGGACGACGGCGGAGATTGTGGTGCGCTCGCGGCCCCCTCACGTCGCGTAGTCGGGCTCCTTGCGGTCCAGCATTCGCTTCAGCGCGTCGAAATGCCGCTGCGACGGGCTCGGGCCGTTGTAGAGGTGGTCGTCGCGGAAATCGCGCTTGGTCTTCTCGACCACCTGCGCCGGCAGTTGCTTCAGCGGTTGATGGGTCCACATCGCGTAGATCTGCACCTGCGCGGCGCGCTCGATGTAATACAGCCTGTCATAGGCATCGGCGATGGTTTCGCCGACGGTGGAGATGCCGTGGTTGGCCATGAACAGAATGGTCTTGTTGCCGATCACCTTGGCGAGCCGCGCCCCTTCGGCCGGATCGAGTGCGGGACCGGTGTAGAGATCGTCATAGGCGATCGCCTCCGACAGCCCGACCTCGGTCTGCCCGATCTCCTTGATGCGCGGATCCTCGAGCCGGGTCAGCGCGCTGGCGAACGGCATGTGGGTGTGGAACACCGCCTTCGCTTGCGGCAGCGCCTTGTGGATCGGTGCGTGGATGCAATAGCAGGAGCGCTCGACCTCGCCCTCGCCGCGCTTCACCTCGGCATCGTCGAGGCCGACTTCCATGAAGGACGATGCGGTCACCTCCGACCAATGCATGCCGAACGGGATCTGGTAGTAGCGGTCGGTGCGGCCGGGCACCACGAAGGTAAGATGGTTGAAGATGCCTTCCGAGAAGCCGTGGATGTAGGCGAGCCGATGCGCTGCCGCGAGATCGACCCGCGCCTGCCATTCCTCGGCGCTCGAGCTGTCCCGCAGCGATGTCGGCGAAACCCTGAACTGCATGCGCGTGCTCCCGTCTATGCCGGCCTCTCGATGGAGGCCAGGTTGATTTTATGAGCGGGATTGTAACGCAATCCGGCGGTAAGCTCGGGTGAAATTGCCGCTGGCCTGCCATCCGGATTTTGCGGACCGGCCGGGTTATGGGATGATGCACTGCGAAGGCGGCTGCTTCGGCGGTAACGACCTAGTGTCGCCGCCGCTGCGCGCCACCAGTGACGACTTGCACGAAGCACGACGAGAACGGGAATGAACAAACCACAGGGACCCAAGCCGAGGGCGTTCGATCCGGCCGAGGTGAGGGAGAGCAACTACACCAGCTATCCGCCGCTGCACCGCGCCGTCAACCAGACGCGCTACAACCGGCGGCTCGGCGATCATGCCGGCCTCACAAACTTCGGCGTCACCCTGACGCGGATCATCCCCGGCGGTCAGTCCTCCTATCGTCACGCGCATTCGCGACAGGACGAATTTGTCTACGTGCTGGAGGGTGAAGTCGTGATGGAGACCAATGCCGGGGCGCAGGTGCTGACAGCGGGCATGTGCGCCGGCTTCCCTGCCGGCTGCGGCGACGCGCACCGCTTCGTCAATCGCACCGACAAGGACGTCAAGCTGCTGGTGGTCGGCGATCGCACCGCAGGCGACGAGATCAGCTATCCCGACGTCGACATGCATGCCGTGCTCGGCGCCGACGGCGCCTACAAATTCACGACGAAGAAGGGTGAACCGCTGTAGGCACCGCACAACGGTAGCCCGGATGCAGCGCAGCGCAATCCGGGCTACGGATGTTCCGTAGGGTGGGCAAAGCGAAGCGTGCCCACCTTTACTTGCACGTCAGGTGAGTGGTGGGCACGGCGCTTGCGCCTTTGCCTACCTACGCGACCTCACCCCAACTACGACGACCGCGCCAGCGCGCCGTCGATCATGTTGACCGCGTTCGTCACACCGTAGACCGCGACGAAGGAGCCGAAGCGCGGGCCCTTCTCCTGGCCGAGCAGCACCTGGTAGAGCATGTTGAACCAGTCGAGCGAGACGCCGGGGCGGCCGTCCTTGCCCTTCTTGTTCAGGTCGAGGAACGGCTCGCGGCGGCCGATCTCGTAGACCACGTTCTGGATGTCCTCGGCGGTGGCGTCCGGCGCCATGTTGGCGAGCGCATCGCGCAGGTCCTGCAACGCTGCGCGTTCGCTCTCGGTCGGCTCGCGGAACTGCTTGGTCGGCGCCACGAAGTCGCGATAGTAGTTGATGGCGTAGCCGACCATCGCGTCGAGCTTCGGATGGGTCTGCGGCGTCACGCCTGGCCGGTAGCGGCCGATGAAGCCCCACAGCGTCTCGGCGTTTTCGGCGTTCGACGACGACACCAGCGTCAGCAGGAGCTGGAAGGTGACGGGCATGTCGGCCTGCGGCGGCTTGCCGGCGTGAATGTGCCAGACCGGGTTCTGCAACTGCTGGCGCGCCTCCTGCCTGGGGAAGCCGTCGAGGAACTGCTGGTAGTCGTCGACATTGCGCGGAATGACGTCGAAGAACAGCCGCTTTGCCGCCTTCGGCTCGCGATACATGAACAGCGACAGCGATTCCGGCGAGGCGTAGCGCAGCCATTCGTCGATGGTCAGCCCGTTGCCCTTCGACTTCGAGATCTTCTGGCCCTTCTCGTCGAGGAACAGTTCGTAGTTGAATCCCTCGGGCGGCGTGCCGCCGAGCGCCGAGCAGATCTTGCCGGACAGCTTGACCGAGTCGATCAGATCCTTGCCGGCCATTTCATAGTCGACGCCGAGCGCGAACCAGCGCATCGCCCAATCCGGCTTCCACTGCAGCTTGCAGCGGCCGCCGGTGACGGGGACGGTGACGCTCTCCTTGGTCTCGGGATCGTCGTAGGAAATCGTGCCGGCCTTGGCGTCGTGCGCCGTCACCGGCACGTAGAGCACGTGGCCGGTGCGCGGACAGATCGGCAGGAACGGCGAATAGCTCGCCGCGCGCTCCTCGCGCAACGACGGCAGCATGATCGCCATCACCTTCTCGATCCGCTCCAGCATGCGCAGCAGCGCCGCATCGAACCGGCCCGAGGTGTAATACTCGGTCGAGCTCGCGAATTCGTAGTCGAAGCCGAACTGGTCGAGGAAGGCGCGCAGCCGGGCGTTGTTGTGCTGGCCGAAGCTCGGATGGGTGCCGAACGGATCGGGCACCTTGGTGAGCGGCTTGCCGAGATGCTTCTCCAGCATCTCCTTGTTCGGCACGTTGTCGGGCACCTTGCGCAGGCCGTCCATGTCGTCGGAGAACGCAAGCAGCCGCGTCTTGATCTTGTCCTCGGTGAGCACGCGGAAGGCGTGGCGCACCATCGAGGTGCGCGCGACCTCGCCGAAGGTGCCGATATGCGGCAGGCCCGACGGGCCGTAGCCGGTCTCGAACAGCACCTCGTCCTTCGGATTTTTCTTCAGCCGCGCCACGATCGCTTTCGCCTGCTCGAACGGCCAGGCGTTGGATTGTTCGGCGAGCGCGCGCAGGTCGCTCGGGCTGGCGGCAAGATCAATCACGGACATTCCTCAGACTCTCTCCAAAAAAGGCCGCAAAACTAACGCTTCCACGGCAAAATGCAAAACAAGGGCGAAGCCGGCACTGGCTCCCTCGCCCCACTCTTGCGGGGCGAGGGTTGGGGTGAGGGGTCGATCCGCTTCATCGGCAAGAGACGGATTCGCGGAGATTCCCCCTCACCCGGACTTCAAGCTGCGCTTGAATTCCGACCTCTCCCCGCAGGCGGGGCGAGGTGAAGGACTCCGCGTCAGAACGGGCTGATCGAGAAGTAGCGCAGCCACAGATCAGTGAAGCGGCCTTTTTCCCAGATCCGGAACAGCGCCCAGTTCAACGATTGCCGGAGCAGGTCGTTGCCCTTGCGCACGGCAATGCCGATGCCCTCGCCGAAATAGCGGCTGTCGACGAAGGGACCACCGGAGAAGGCGCAGCATTCTGCTGAATCGGTACCGTTGATCCAGAACGCCAGCGAGATCGCGTCGCCGAAGATGAAGTCGACGTCGCCGCGGCGCAGCGCCGCACGCAGCGCGTCGTCGTTGGGATAGGAATGGATCTCGGCGTCGGTGAACATCGCCTTGAGATAGGCCTCGTGCGAGGTCCCGGCGATCACGCCGACCTTCTTGCCCTCGAGATATTCGGGACGGATTTCCGGCATCACGTTGTCGCGGCGCGACACGAAGCGCGCCGGTGCACGGTAATAGGGATCGGTGAAATCGACCTTGGTGCGGAGCTGCGGCGTCACCGCCATCGACGCGATGATGGCATCGCCGCGATTGGTTGCGAGCGCATCGATCAGGGTCTCGAAACGGCGCATCTGGATGGTGCAGGTGACCTTGATCTCGTCGCAGAGCGAGCGGGCCAGATCGACATTGAAGCCGGCCGGATTGCCGTCGGGGCCGGTGAAGTTGAACGGCGGGTAATCGGTCTCGGTCAGGAAGCGGATCACGGTGAGGCGCGACAGGTCCGGCCGGTCCGGGCGCCGCCGCGGGTCCCAGAAGCCGGGCACCGCCTGCGGTGCGGCTTGGGCTGCCTTCGGCGCCGGGCTCTGCGCCGCGACTGGCGGGGCGGCGGGCGCGGGGGCTGCCGGAGCCGCTTGCACCGGCGCCGGAACCGGCTTTGCCGGCGAGGTCTCCGCGGGCGCCGGCTGCTCCGACCGCGTCTGCGCGGCCACCGGCACGGTCAAGCCGAGCAACGCGCCCGCGACCACCCACCCGGCCAGCCGGACGGCTGGGCGCAACGAGGCGGCAACGGATCGGGCGGACTGATCGGACATGACCGGCAATTTAAAAGGAATTGGCTGGGCTTATAGACCATCCGACGCCCGAAGCGAGCGCCGAATGGGTTAATTCTGCCCCGGAATTGGCGGATGGCGCGAACAGCGGAGATCGGCTCCTCGCAAGGATCTTGCCCGAGCCGCTGGCTCAGAGATACTTTTTCAGGTCGGCCGCCGCTTCGTCGGGCGTCCGTTTCAGATTGAACGGCGAAATGAAATTACCGTCGCGATCCATCAGATAGATCAGCGCGGTGTGATCCATTGTGTAGTCGCCATCCTTGAGCGGCACCTTCTTGGCGTAGACCCGATATTCGGACAGCACTTTCGCAACCGCGGCGGGATCGCCGGTGAGGCCCTTCAGGTGCGGATCGAAACTCGAGAGGTAATCCTTCATCGCGGCTGCGGTGTCGCGCTCGGGATCGACCGAGACGAAGTAGGCGTTCACCCGGTCGGCATCCTTGCCCATCGCCTTCAACACCTCCGAGATCTCGAACAGCGAGGTCGGGCAAACGTCAGGGCAATGGGTGAAGCCGAAGAAGATCAGCGTCGGCTTGCCCTTGAGGTCCTTGTCGGTGACCGTCCGGCCGGACTGATCGGTGAGCTGGAACGGGCCGCCGATCGCGGCCGGCGCGGCGACCGTGCGTAAGCCCCCGACCGCCCACAGCATGAGGGCGAGGCCGACCGCCAGGCTGACGGCGAAGGCGGCAAAGATCACCAGCGGGCGGGTGGTCCGAGGCATGATGGCGAACGTCCTCTCTTAGAGGCAGGCGGAGATGCCGGCGGTGATCATTTCGAAAAACACCGCAGTCCCGTAATGGAACCAGAGCACGGCAGCGGCAAGCAGGGCCAGCCCGCCGATACCGGCAGCGCCCCAGAGGATCGCAGACGCCACTCGGCCCTGCGCCGGGCCGGCGATATCGTGAAGTCGGGCGGAGATCGGCTGAACCATGGCTTTGAGATAAGGCGGGTTCCGCCGGCCGGCAAGCACGATGGCTGTCGGCGCGATCACGTCATGCGGAGGCTGCGGCCCGAAGGACGCGTCGGCTCTCTCGACACTCGATCCCCGTCCTTACTTCCCGGCAAATTGCGGGGCGAGGCCAACCACGTCGGCGGCGGTCAGTGCGAACTGGGCCTGCCCGCCGACGCCTGGGCGTCGAGATAGCAGGGCTTGTAGAGCGCCTGTAGTTGCTTGCCGCGGAGGAAGAGCATCCGCGGCGTCAAGCCGCCGCGCGCGGCGATCCATCTACGCACCGCGGGCGGGTACATCGAATAGAGCATATGGGTCGCTTCAGGATTGGTGACGGCACGGCCGTTGGCACCGAAATCCCAGGCGGCATGAAAGCCGAGCGTGGCGTGCGAGGTGACGCAAATCCGGCTGCGCGGAACCGCGCCGAGCACGATGGTGCAGGCCGATGCGCAGAGCCCGTCGATGATCACGGTCTCGCCCGACGAGCGCAGATTTTGATATCTGTCGACGTAGGTTCCGATCCGCCCGCCGCGATCGTCGGCGATCCTGACCACGGCATGCGACGCCCCCATTCCCGCCAGCAGTAGAACCGCAGCGAGCAACCCCGTCATCAACTTCATTGGCCAGCCCCAGTCGAAACCGAATCTGATTGTCTTGTGATGCAAGATGGGCGAGAGCGTGTTGCGAGACTGAATTTTTGTCCAGACGAGCGCGGCTCTTCAAATCAAATTCAAATTGGGTGTTGCGCGCACGCTGCAGTCGAAAAGCTGCAAGGTCCCAAACTGGAACAACTTGCCGCAACCACTTGGTCGCTCCTCGCCACCGGCAAGCGCCGCTCGATGTTGACCGCGCGCAATGAGGCGGTCTTGAATCGCCGCGGGCCGGGGAGAACGAAAATGGCTGACGATGCAGACGTGATCGTGGTTGGCGCCGGGCTCGCCGGCCTCGTCGCGGCAACAGAGATCGCGGATGCCGGCAAGCGCGTCATCGTGCTCGATCAGGAGGGGGAGCAAAGCCTCGGCGGGCAGGCTTTTTGGTCGTTTGGTGGACTGTTCCTGGTCGATTCGCCGGAGCAACGACGGCTCGGCATCAAGGATTCCGTCGACCTTGCACTGCAGGACTGGATGGGAACCGCGGGCTTTGATCGTGACGAGGATCACTGGCCGCGCAAATGGGCCGAGGCCTACGTTGCCTTCGCCGCTGGCGAGAAGCGCGCCTGGCTGCGCGCGATGGGCCATCGCAACTTCCCGATCGTCGGCTGGGCCGAGCGCGGCGGCTACGACGCGATGGGCCACGGCAACTCGGTTCCGCGCTTCCACGTCACCTGGGGCACCGGACCCGGCATCGTCGAGCCGTTCGAGCGGCGGGCGCGTGAGGCCGCGAACAACGGACGGTTAACCTTCAAGTTCCGCCACCGTGTTGACGCGCTAAGTGTAACCAATGGCACCGCTGACGGCGTGAGCGGCGCCATCCTGGAACCAACCACCGTCGAGCGCGGCAAGAGCTCCTCGCGCACGGTGATCGGCGACTTCTCGCTGCGCGCGCCGGCGGTGATCGTCGCCTCCGGCGGCATCGGCGGCAATCATGATCTGGTGCGGCAGAACTGGCCGACGCGGCTCGGCCAGCCGCCGAGGTTCATGATCTCCGGCGTGCCCGAGCACGTCGATGGCCGCATGATCGGCATCACCGAGGCCGCCGGCGGACGCATCATCAACCGCGACCGGATGTGGCACTACGTCGAAGGCATCCAGAACTGGAATCCGATCTGGCCGCGCCATGGCATCCGCATCCTGCCGGGGCCGTCATCGCTGTGGTTCGACGCCACGGGCAAGCGGCTGCCCGCGCCGCTGTTTCCGGGCTCCGACACGCTCGGGCAACTGCACCACATCATGGGCACGGGCTATGACTATTCGTGGTTCATCCTGACCCAGAGCATCATCAAGAAGGAATTCGCGCTCTCCGGCTCGGAGCAGAATCCCGATCTGACCGGCAAGAGCTGGCGCATGACCATCAAGCGCGCCACCAACAAGGGCGCGCCGGCGCCGGTGGAAGCATTCAAGCGACATGGTGCCGACTTCATCGTGCGCGACAATCTCGCCGATCTTGTCGGCGCGATGAACACGCTCGCCGGCAATGAGCTGTTGAAGCTGGACCACATCAAGGCGCAGATCGAGGCGCGCGACCGCGAAATCGCCAATCCCTTCGTGAAGGACGCGCAGGTGATGAACCTGCACAATGCGCGCCGCTATATCGGCGACAAATTGATCCGCACCGCAAAGCCGCACCGTATCCTCGATCCCGAACACGGCCCGCTGATCGCGGTGAAGCTCAACATCCTGACCCGCAAGACGCTCGGCGGCCTCGAGACCGATCTCGACTCGCGTGTGTTCGGACACGACCACCAGATCATCCGCGGGCTCTATGCCGCAGGCGAAGCCGCCGGCTTCGGCGGCGGCGGCATGCACGGCTATCGCTCGTTGGAGGGCACCTTCCTCGGCGGCTGCCTGTTCTCGGGCCGCAATGCGGGCCGCGCGGCGGCGAAGGCGGTGGGGTAGGGCATGTACCTATGAAACCGGCGGCGTCATGTGACTGGTGACTACGCCCGCTTTGCTCCTACGGCGACCAAGTCCGCACCTGAGCGCAGTTATGTTCGCGATGGGCCAGAAGCCGGCCACGACGCAATTTGACCATGGTCGGCTTCTGTCCCGAAAGCGGAAATTGCGCCCCCTGAGAAAAGGTCGGCTTGGGGGGGGGCCAAGAGCAGACCCGCTCCATTAATCCGTTTGAATGAGGTCGCCGATCGAAATAATTCCATCCGAGAGAACCTCGGCCCGCACGCCGCCTCGATCGCGATAAGCCTCCGCAAATCCCATCTTGCCAGTGACTGCGGACGGGAGATGGCATGGCCTTGTCGGTTCGGAGCCGCGCAGGCGCACGGCGCCGATGCGGAATTCCTTGCCCAGCAATCCATAGACGTCCATACCGTCGACGACGATGTTGCGTCGCGTTTCATTCGCTTCGAAGGGAATGAGACCTCGCTGGACCAACTCTCTATTCGCGGCCTCGATGGCTTCGCAGGCGATCAGGGAAACATGGCGTGCTGCCGCGCGCGGCAATTTCGAGTAAGAGCCCTCACCACGTTCGTACCGATCCCCTTCCAGCCCGCGACCGGCAAAAACCCGCACTGAGGTGCACGTCTGCATAGGCTGTCCAATGGCGGAGGCGACAAACAGACCAACAACGCTCGCCATGGCCAACCTCCTGTGATTGATGCACATGTTCCCCGGAACGATGGCCATCCGAGTTTCCACGTGGCATTCGCGGCGCCCGGGGATGAGTTCAGCGTTGAAACTGCCCTGAAGGCGTCATAAGCAGAAGGGAGAATTTGCTACTACCTGCATTAGGATTGGCGATGGCAAAGCCCTCCAACTGGGAAGCTCGCATCGGCCGGCGCATACGTCTGCACGACCTGCACGCGTTCGCGACCGTGATTCAATCTGGGAGTATATCCAAGGCGGCTGTGAAGCTCGGCGTTACCCAGTCGGCGATATCGCAGATGATTGCGGATCTCGAAGCCACTCTGCAGGTCAGACTGCTCGACCGCAGCACCCGTGGTGTCGCATCCACGGTGTTTGGGGACGTTCTCCTCCGACGGAGCCGCGCGGCCCTCGACGAGTTGCGTCATGGAATGGAGGAAATTTCATTCCTCAGCAATCAAACAACGGGCGAGGTGCGCGTCGGTTGTCCCGAGTCCATTTCATCTGCCGTGTTGCCGCGGATTGCCAATCTATTCTTCCGGCAATACCCGCGCGCCGTTCTTGACGTCGAGCACATTAATCTCGGTCGGCTGTCGCTTCTCCTCGACCGCAAGATCGACCTCGTGATCGCCCGGGGCAACCGCAGTTTTGGCGCGCCGGAGATTCCAGATGAAGTCGATGTCAGAACACTGTTCGAGGACGAGCTTGTTGTCGCCGCAGGGCCGAACAACCGCTGGTTCAATCGTCGCAAAATTGAACTTGCCGACATCGTTCACGAACGCTGGATCTTGACCGAGCCAGGGATATGGAATCACTCGGTGGTCACGGAGGCCTTCGCGGCACAGGGACTTGAGGTGCCCAATATCAGCATGCGAACGCTCTCGGTGCATATGCGGACCCAACTGATCGCGACGGGGGATTTCATCACCACATTGCCGCGCTCGGTATTGCACCTGTACGCCGAACGCTATTCGCTAAAGGCGCTGCCGGTCGACCTCCCCGCCCGACCGTGGCCTGTGTCAATCATCACCCTGAAGAACCGTTCATTGAGTCCGATCGTGCACCGCTTCATCCGGTGCGCCGAGGACGTCGCAAAGGAGATGGATGCCCAACCGCGCTTGCGCCAATCGCGTTAGCACCCAGCCGCAGATGCTCCTTGAGGAAGTCCGGATCAACGTCGACAACGACGCCTTTGCCGCGGTAATTCTTCAAAGACAAAATCGCGGACCATGGAATCCAATCGGCGCTGATCCGAATGTCTTTGAAGCCGTCACGCGTCATGAAGAGCCCGGGTTCGCGCGAGCCGAACCACCTGACACCGGCGTGAATGGCCGCTGATCAGAACAGGATGACGCCGGCGATCCCCATCAGCGATACCAGAATAGGTGCAACAAACGCGCGAACCGTTGATGGAGGAGGAACAAGGAAGCCAAAAAGAACGCCAATACACGCTCCGGTCATGAACAGCGCAGCGGCGGTCATAATCGTGCCCATGGCAACGAAAATTGCGAGCCGGACGCGGGATTCGTAGATTTCCAAGTAGTCGTTCGCTTTGGGCGTGCCGGACATATCAACGATCCAATAATGATCCAATCGCTGCGATTATTCTCAATCCTAAATTGTGAACTGCACTTCAACTCGCGTCCACATCCATCAAGCAACCGGCTTGCGGGAAACCGCCTTCCTTCGTCCGATCAGCGAAAGGGCTGCCCCGCTCCGCTTGCGAGGGACGTTTGCATGATTTCGGAATATTCGAAATATATTGCTGAGTTGCCCGACGTGTCAAGATGGCCGTCGAACGCTGGGCGCCGCCGGCACCTTTGCATGGGGTTGTTTTCGATATTTTGACAGCGCCCTCATCTCTCATCCGCCTCCGCGCTCGCAAAGCGGACGCCGAACGTATCGGCGTTGGCCTCGCCCCAATCGTAGAGCGCCTGCAGCATCGGCTTCAGCGCCTCGCCGCGCCCCGTCAGGCGGTAGCGCGAGGAGCTGCCGGCGCGCTCCTGCCTGACGAAGCCTGAATTGCAGAGATCGCGCAAGCGCTCGGTGAGGATCTTGTCGCTGAGCTGCGGGATGTCGTGGCGCAATTCGCCGTAGCGCATCGGGCGGATCTTCAGCCGGCTCAGGATCACGGTCTTCCACTTGCCGCTGAGCTGGTCGATCGAGAACTCGACCGGGCAACCATACTTCCGCTTGGTCTTGCGTATCATCTTGTTCTCCCGCCGCACTTTCCATCTGGTTCGTTGAGAGCGGCCATCGATGCATCTAAGCACGCTTCGCGGGGTTGGGAGAACAGCAGGACCGGCAAGGCATGACAGAGGACAGCTCCACCCCGGCCGCGCGCGACGCACGCACGACACGTCCGCGCATCGTCGTCAGGCGCAACGGGCCCTATGAACCCGACGGCAGCATTCCGATCGTCGATCATCTCGGTGTTCCCATCGCAACCGAAGCGCCGGTGCGACTGTGCCGCTGCGGGCAATCGCAGACCAAGCCGTTCTGCGACGACAGCCACCTCAGGCACGGCTTCTCCGATGCCAGGGATCCGCGGCGCGTGCCCGACAAGCTCGATGTCTACGAGGGCCAACAGGCGTTCATCTTCGACAACCGCGGCACCTGCGCGCATTCAGCCTTCTGCACCGACCGGCTCGGATCGGTGTTTCATCTCGGCGAGGAGCCGTTCATCACGCCAAGCGGCGCGCGGCTCGACGATATCGTCAACGCGGTGCGCAAGTGCCCGTCAGGCGCGCTCGGCATCGGCCTTGGCCCCGTGCGCGAGGCCAACCTGTCCGACGTCATCAGGCCGCCGCAGATCGACGTGTCGAAGGACGGCCCCTATCGCGTCACCGGCCATGTGGAGCTGATCGATGAGGACGGCGTCGCCATCGTGCAGAATGCTGGCGCATCGCGCGAGCATGTCAGCCTGTGCCGCTGCGGTTCGTCGTTGAACAAGCCGTTCTGCAGCGGCATGCACTGGAACGTCGCATTCCGCGATCCCGTCCCCGATCCCTCGCGCGAGCCGACGCTGTTCGAATGGGCGGGCGGCTATCCGGCGCTGCTCGACATGACGCGGATCTTCTACAGCCGCTACGTGCCGGACGACCCGCTGCTCGGGCCGCTGTTCGCCGAGATGTCGCCGGATCATCCCGAACGCGTCGCTGCCTGGCTCAGCGAAGTGTTCGGCGGCCCGCGCTTCTACACCGAGCGCTATGGCGGCTATCGGCGGATGATCTCGCAGCATATCGGCAAGGAGATCACGCCGGAGCAGCGTGCGCTGTGGGCCACCTACATGATGCAGAGCGCCGACGATGCCGGGCTGCCGTCCGATCCCGAATTCCGCGCCGCCTTTATCGCCTATATTGAATGGGGCTCGCGGATCGCGGTGGAGAATTCGTCTGCCGACGCCAAGCCGCCGCCGAACATGCCGGTGCCGCGATGGTGGTGGGTCTGCAACGCGACGCCCGGTGCGCGGCCGTCCGCCATGGCTGCCGACGCATCGGCGGCAAGCGAGGTCAATCCGGCGCTGCCCGGTCCTGACGAGGTCGTGCAATTCGAACAGCACATCCGGCCGCTATTCCGTCCGATGGACCGCAACTCGATGCTGTTCGCGTTCGACCTCTGGAAGGAGGCAGATGTCAGCAAGCATCGTCAGCAGATCTTGAGGCGGCTCGAGGCCGGAACCATGCCTTGCGACGGTGCATGGCCGGCCGAGCACATCGCGCTGTTCGCGCGCTGGGCCAATGCGCTGAAGCCGCAGACCTGATCGCGATCGCGCCGAGGCGATCTCCGCTGTCGTTCCTGCGAAAGCAGGGACCTATACCGACCGCTCCAATGGTTGAGTGCGCTGGTGCCGCAGTGTGCTCCACTACTCAATTCTGTGGCTATGGGTCCCTGCTTTCGCAGGGACGACACCGCCTTGTCGGTCAGCAAATGTCCCACATTTCCGCAGCTCACACCACAAACTCGCTGTCGCCCCTGCGCAAGCAGGGGCCCATACTCGGCGGCGGATGTTGTTGATGGGACTCGTCATTCCAGGGTCGCTCAACAATGACCATTCGTGGTTATGGGTCCCTGCTTTCGCACTAGGGCATCTACACATCTTTTCCGGACCGAAAAGTGACTCTCGATCAAGGACTTGCTTGCCACTCGATGACGCCATTTCGCGAGCAGAGCTTAGCAAAAGTGCGGCGTTTCTCTGCGTTGCTAAGCTAAGTCGTTGAGAAGACTCCGGAAGACATGTAGATGCCCTAGTGCTTTCGCAGGGACGACACTGAATGTGTTGCGCGGCCGGCGAGTCACGCATCCACATCTCGGTGCAATTCAAGCGGTTTCCATCAGCCGTGCTGCAAACTGCGCAGTGGCGGCGTCGCTGGAAACGCTATAGACAGTGCCCGCCATTGAAGTGGAGAGCCAAATGAGCATTCAGCGTTTCGAAACCGGCCCGCGCATGAGCCAGGCCGTCGTGCACGGCAACACCGTCTATCTGGCCGGCGTCGTCGCCAGCAAGGCCGCCGGCGGCAACGTCACCGATCAGACCAAGGACATCCTGTCGATCATCGACGGTCACCTCGCGAAAGCCGGTACCGACAAGTCGAAGCTCCTCAGCGCGACGATCTACATCACCGACATGAAGACCTTCCCCGAGATGAACGCGGTGTGGGATGCCTGGGTCTCGCCCGGCAACACGCCGGCGCGCGCAACCGTCGAGGCCAAGCTCGCGGCTCCTCAATACAGCGTCGAGATCATGGTGGTCGCCGCGAAGTAGACGCGACGATTGACGGCCTGGAATGGCGCGGCAGCCGCTGGCAGCCGCGCCATTCGCATTTATGCGGCGCGTGCCGTCCCCTTCTCCGCGTCGAGCTTGCGGGCAAACAGCCAGCGGAAATAGGTCAGCGGCGCATCGGCGCCGATCGCCAGCAGTTGATAATCCGGATCGGCATCGAGCACCTTCTGCTGCGCCTCGATGAAGTCCTTGTCCTCGTTGAAGCCCTCCTCAAGGGAGTGCCGCAGCGACAGCGCGATGTTCGGATTGTCGATGTCGAAGTCGTGCAGGTAATTCCAGAAGAAGTGGGTGCTCGAGCGCGTCTCCGGCGTCATGAACTGCGCGTTGCGATATTGCCGCGTCCCCGGAACTTGAACGCCTTTCTCCACGCCCTGCCCCGCCGGCGCAAAGGTGGTGTCGAGCGTGAAGATGCCCGGGATGATCATGCGGCCGATATTGCGGCGGTCGACCGGGTCGGCTTTGTTCGGAATGACCTTCCGGTGATAAGGCGGCGGCTCGGCGCCCATGTGCCAGCGCTCGACCCGGAAACCGTCATCCAGCTTCTCGATCGCGACCGGCTTGGTCTTGTAGGCGTATTCCTCGGATCCGCCGAGCGTATTGGTGTGGACGAAGGCGAGATGGGCGAAGTCGCTGAGATTGTCGACGATCAACAGCCAGTTGGCCTTGTAGTGCATGTAGCCTGGAAGTCCCCGCCACTTCGGATCTTCGAGCGGCGGATAATCGAGGATCAGTTTCGGATCGGCCTTTTCGGGGTCGCCGGTCCAGATGAAGATCATGTTGTAGCGCTCGACCACGGGATAGCTGCGCACGCCGAGCTTGGCGGGAATGGCGTCCTGGCCCGGAATCTGGATGCACCTGCCGTCGGCGGCGAACTTCATGCCGTGATACATGCACCTGATATCATCGCCCTCGATGCGCCCCATCGAAAGCGGCGCGGCGCGGTGACAGCAGCGGTCGTCCAGCGCGACCACCTTTCCGCTCGATCCGCGATAGAGCACGATCGGCCGCTCCAGGATGGTGCGTGCCAGCTTCTTGCCGTCGATCAGTTCCTGGTTCAGCGCCGCCACGTACCAGGCGTTGCGCAGGAAAATTCCGTCATGGTCAGTCAAGTCACCCTCCCGGTGCAATGTTGGTTGCAGCGAGGTTAGGTGATCGCGACGTCCAGGATAATCCGATTTGGCTGGACACACTGTACCGGGGGATGGACAATCCAGCCATGGAGTGGCGCGACTGGGAGCTGTTTTGCGAAGTTGTCGAGCACGGCGGCTTCACGGCTGCCGCGCGTGTGCTCGGGCACCCCAAATCGAGCCTCAGTGCTGCGGTGCAGCGCCTGGAAGCGAATCTCGGATTGCGGCTGATCGAGCGCACCACGCGGCACCTGCGGCTGACCGACGTCGGCGAGACCATCTATCGCAAGGTGCGCCCGCTGTTCGCCGCGCTGCACGACACCCACAGCGAGGCGCTGGCGATGAGCAGCGCCGTCGCCGGCACCTTGCGCATCAAGGCTCCCTACGAATTCGGCGCCCATCACGCAGGTCCGGTGGCCTGCGCGGTGATGAGCCACTATCCCGAGCTGTCGATCCGCATCGACGTCGAGCACGACATAGTCAACCCGATCGCCGAGAACTACGACATCGTGTTCGCGATGCTGGAGGCGCCGCTGCCGGCGGCCGGCATCGTGATCCGCCGGGTGTTCACGCTTGAGCGCGGCCTGTTCGCAGCCCCGGCGCTGCTGGAGAAATTCGGCGAGCCGCGCACGCTCGAAGAACTGAAGAAGCTCCCGCTGCTGACCGGCCCCAGCGATCCGCCATGGGCCGTCACCGCGCCCGGCGGGGCGGTCGAGCATCTCGCCGTCGATCGCGCGCGCCTCACCAGCTCGAACGCCCACGTCCGTCTCCAGGCGGCACTCGCCGGTCACGGCGTGCTCCGGGTGACCGCGAGCTACACCCGCGCGGCGGTCGCGGCCGGCCAGTTGCTGCGGCTGCTGCCGGATCATGCCTGCGAGCCGCTGAACGTGCACGCGCTGCTGCCGGCGCGACAATTCGTCCCCGCCAAGGTGCGTTGCTTCCTCGACGCCATGGAGGCCCATGCGCGCGGCGATCCCGAGGCGTATATCAAGCCATAGGATCCGTCCGGATGCCGATTTTCCCGAAACAACGCCCTGCCGGGAACCTATTCGCGCAAGCGGCATCAAATGCTCATCAGCCGCGAGAGTGAGAGCCCTCATGCGCCAGGCCCAGGTCACGACCACCACCCCGATCGCCACAGAAGACGCCGGTTTGGTGCAACGGGCGCTCGCCCGGGACGAGTCCGCGGTGCGCGCCATCATGCAGGCCAACAATCGCCGGCTGTTCCGGCTGGCGCGCGGCATCCTGCGCAACGACGGCGAAGCCGAGGACGTCGTGCAGGACGCCTATGTCCGCGCCTTCACCCATCTCGACCAGTTTCGCGGCGACTCCAGCCTGTCGACCTGGCTGTCGCGAATCGCGATCAACGAAGCGCTAGGCCGGGTGCGCCACAAATCGGCCAGTGTGGAATGGTCCGAGCTGCCACAAGCCTCCCTCGAGGCGCAAATCATCCAGTTCCCCCTGTCGTCAATGGACGATCCGGAAAAATCCATGGCCCAGCGCGAAATCCAGCATGTTGTTGAGCATGCGATCGATGAGTTGCCCGAGGCGTTCCGCCTCGTCTTCATCACCCGCGTGATCGAGGGCATGACGATCGAGGAAACCGCCGCAATTCTCAGCCTCAAGCCGGAGACGGTGAAGACCCGCCTGCACCGGGCCCGAACCATGCTGCGGGACAATGTCGAGCGGAAGATCGGCCCGGTGGTGATGGAGGCCTTCCCCTTCGCCGGCCGGCGCTGCGAGCGGTTGACGGACGCGGTGCTGAAACGGCTCGGCCATACCGCGTAAGAATTTCGGGAACCTCCGCGTTTCTGCACCATCCAACTCCTGTGCAATCAACCCGCGCCGGCCCCTGCCTGCGCAACAGGAGTGTCAAATCATGTTCGTTCGATTGAGCATCGCGGTCGCCGCGCTGAGCCTGTTGGGCAGCGCTGCGCTCGCCCAGAATGCAAAGCTCACCGATCCGCAAATCGCGCACATCGCCTATACGGCGGGCGTGATCGACATCAAGGCCGCCAAGCAGGCGGAATCGAAAGCGTCCAACAAGGAGGTCAAGGCATTCGCCAAGGACATGGTGCGCGACCATGAGGCGGTTAACAAGCAGGCATTGGACCTCGTCAAGAAGCTGAAGGTCACGCCCGAAGACAACGATACCAGCAAGGCGCTGTCGAAGCAGGCGGCCGACAAGCTCGCCGAGCTCGCGAAGCTGAAAGGCGCCGCGTACGACAAGGCCTATGTCGACAACGAGGTCGCCTATCACAAGACCGTCAATACGGCGCTGGAGACCCAGTTGATCCCGTCGGCGAGCAACCCCGAGCTGAAGAATTTGCTGCAGACCGGCCTGAAGATCTTCCAGGGCCACGAGCAGCACGCCGAGCACGTCGCGGCCAGCCTGAAATAGGGAGCTTCCCTGATGTCGTCGGGACGCCATCTCGCAATGCTTGCTCTGCTCACGCTCGGTGCGATGGCCGTCCCGGCGCATGCAGCCACCATCCAGATCGTGATGGAGAACCTCGTGATCTCGCCGGCCGAAGTCTCGGCCAAGGTCGGCGACACCATCGAATGGGTCAACAAGGACGTCTTCGCCCACACCGCGACCGCCCGGAACGGCAACTTCGACGTGACGCTTGCGCCGAAGCAATCCGCGAGCCTGGTGCTGAAGAAGGCGGGCACAGTGGACTACTACTGCCGCTACCATCCCAACATGAAAGCGGTGCTGAAGATCGCACCGTAGCGCGCCGCATGACGTCAGAGGTAATCGAGCGGGCGCTGCAAACCTTCGATAGTCCGGACAGCCGAATGATCCGGCACCATCGAAGGAGACAACCATGACCGACCACGCAACCGTCGCCCGCCGCTACATCGATCTCTGGAACGAACGCACGCCGAGCCGCCGCCGCGAGATGCTGAGCGAGAACTGGACCGCGGACGCCCGCTATATCGACCCGCTGATGAGCGGCGACAGTCACGAGGGCGTCGATGCGCTGATCGCCGGCGTGCAGCAAAAATTTCCAGACTTCAGGTTCAAGCTGATCGGTGAGCCGAACGGCTTCGGCGATCACGTCCGCTTCTCCTGGGGTCTCGGACCTGATGGCGTCGACAGCCCGATCAAGGGCACCGATTTCGCCACGCTGAAGGACGGCCGGATCAGGAGCATCACCGGCTTTCTCGACCAGGTGCCGGGCGCCTAGCGCACTGATCAGATTAAGTTGACCTGAAACAGCGTCCGAGGTCACCTCTCCCTTGGGAGAGGTCGATTTGCGAAGCAAATCGGGTGAGGGGTTACGGTCTATCGAGAGCGCAAGCCCCTCACCCGGATTGCACCGGACGATGCTTCGCATCGCCGAGCGCAATCCGACCTCTCCCCGACGGGGAGAGGTCGACAGAAGCCGCCGCGAGACGATTCAACCCAAACTCAGCCTGCCTTAGCAGCGGGATTCTTGTTTGACGCGGTTTCTGCACGCGAACCGGTATTCAGTTCGCTCGGAAACGCCGTGGCTTCCACGCCGGCGACGTCGCTGATAGTCTTCGCGAAACAACTCGGGAGGACACCATGAAGGCAGCTATCGCCTTCAAGACGTCTGCCGTCAGCGACATCACACCGGCGCTGCTGGCGATCGGCCGCGACAGCTTTCCACAAGCCCTGATCGGCGCACTGCGCCGCGCCGCCGGCGTCGGTCATTGCATGGTGTTCTCGTTTGCGGGTGCGCGGTCCGCCGCATGTCTGCTCGACGTCGGCAATATCCCGATCGGGGGCGACCTCGGTATCGCCTATTCCGAGCATTTCCACTTGTCAGACCCGAACCGCGATGCCGTGTTCGAGGGACAGTCACACGCGACGCCGATCGTACTGCCGAATTTTGCCCGCCGCATGTACAGCGACAGCTATCGCAAGATCTTCTTCGACGACTCCGACATCGTCGACAAATTCGCATCGGCGATCTGGGTCGACGACACCTGCTTCTACGTCAACTTCTATCAGATCACATCGCAAGGCCGCTTCAGCCGCGACCAGATCGCGCGACTGACCGCGATCGCGCCGGTGGTGACTGCGGCCGTGGCACGCCACTTCCAGCACGACGCCATCGAAACCGATCCGATGGGCCGGCTGAAGACCCTGTTTGCGGCCGCCGAGCCATTCGTCAGGCTGACCGGGCGCGAGAAGGAGGTCTGCCTGCGCATCCTTTCGGGCCTCAGCTCGGAAGCGATTGCCGCCGAGCTCGGCATCGGCCTGCATTCGGCCCTCACCTACCGCAAGCGCGCTTACGACAAGCTCGGCATCTCCTCACAGAACGAGCTGTTCGCGATCGCGCTGCGCCTCGTGGCATCGCCTCACCGGCTGAACTGATGAAGCGGCCGGACGGCGCCTGTCCCAAACCGTAGGGACAGACAGCGGGCGGGCCGCGACCTATTCTGGCGCGCGGATCGAGCCTTGAGGGGACAGCCGTGAGCACCGCGCCGCATTTCGACATCGATGTCGCCACTTTCTGGCAGGATCCCTACCCCACCCTTGCGCGGATGCGCAGAGAGGCGCCGATCGCCTTCGTGCCGCAACTCGGCAGCACGCTGCTGTGCAGCCGCGACGATATCTTCATCTCGGAGAAGCAGATCGACGTATTCTCTTCGCACCAGCCCGAAGGGCTGATGAACAAGCTGATGGGCCACAACATGATGCGCAAGGACGGCGATGCGCATATGAACGAGCGCAAGGCGATCTTCCCGGCGATCTCGCCGAAGACGGTGCGGTCACACTGGACCGCGCAGTTCCAAGGACACGCGACGCGCATCCTCGACGAATTGGATCCCGACGGCGTAATCGACTTCGTGCAGGCCTTCGCGCTGCCGTTTTCGGCCGAATGCCTGAAATCGATCACCGGCCTCACCAACATGCGCTACCAGGACATGAACGCTTGGTCGCAGGGCATGATCGACGGCATCGCCAACTATATCGGCGATGCCGCCGTCGAAGCGCGCTGCCACGCCGCGACCTCGGGCATCGACGCCGCGATCGACGACATGGCGCCGGTGTTGCGCAAGACGCCCGACCTCAGCCTGCTTGGCGTGTTGCTGCAAACCGACATGCCGATGGAGAGCGTGCGCGCCAACATCAAGCTTGCGATCTCCGGCGGCCAGAACGAGCCACGCGACGCGATCGCCGGCACGGTTTGGGCGCTGCTGACGCATCCCGACCAGCTCGAACTGGCGAGGAGCGGCGCCATCCCGTGGCTGCAGGCCTTCGAGGAATATGCCCGCTGGATCTCGCCGATCGGCATGTCGCCACGCCGGATCGCGAAGCCATGGGCGATCCGCGACATCGCCTTCGAGACCAATGAGCGCGTATTCCTGATGTTCGGCTCGGCGAACCGCGACGAGAAGCATTTCGACGAGCCCGACAAATTCGATGTCCGCCGCGATGCCAGCAAGAGCATCGCGTTTGGCGCAGGTCCGCACTTCTGCGCCGGCGCATGGGCCTCGCGCGCTATGGTGGCCGATGTTGCCTTGCCGGAGATCTTCGGGCGCCTGAACAATCTGCGGCTGGCTGCGGACAAGCCGCCGCGGATCGGCGGCTGGGCGTTCCGCGGACTGCTGGATCTGCCGGTGACGTGGGATGCATAGCCGCCAAACGGCGTGATCAGCGGTCCCAGCGCAGCACGACCGGATCCAGTTGACGCGCGATCTCGATCAAGCCGGCGCGCGTTGCCGGATGCAGCGGCTGCAGCGGATGCCGGACCATGTCCGACTTGATGACGCCACCCTCGCGCATCAGCACCTTGCAGGCCTGCAGTCCGCATTGGCGGTTCTCGTAATTGATCAGCGGCAGCCAACGCGCATAGGCCTGCATCGCCTCGTCGCGGCGGCCTGCGAAGAACGGATCCATGATCTGCCGGATGCCGTCGGGATAGCCGCCGCCGGTCATCGCACCGGTGGCGCCGGCGTCGAGATCCGCCATCAGCGTGATCGCTTCCTCGCCATCCCAGGGCCCCTCGATCACACTGCCGCCCTTCTCGATCAGGCCGCGCAGCTTGTTCGCAGCCATCGGCACCTCGATCTTGAAATATCTGATGTTGGCGAGCTCCTTCGCCATCCGCGCCAGGAAATCGACCGAGAGCGGGGTGCCCGCGACCGGCGCATCCTGGATCATGATCGGAATGCCGATGGCATCCGACACCACCCGATAGAATTCATAGATACTCGCCTCCGGCACGCGGAAGGTCGCGCCGTGATAGGGCGGCATGATCATCACCATCGCGGCGCCGGCGGCCTCGGCCTGGCGGCTGCGCGCGGCGCACACTACCGAAGAGAAATGCGTCGTCGTGACGATCACCGGGATGCGACCGGCGACATGCTCGAGCACCGCATGCATCACGGTCTCGCGCTCGGCATCGGTCAACACGAACTGCTCGGAGAAGTTGGCGAGGATGCAGATGCCATGGGAGCCGGCATCGATCATGAAATCGATGCAGCGGCGCTGCCCGTCGAGATCGAGATTGCCGTTGGCATCGAAGATGGTCGGCGCCACAGGGAAGACGCCGCGATAGGGGCGTTTTACGGAAACAGTCATGCCAGAACCTCGCTCGCGATCTGTTACACCTTGCGGAACGGCAACGGCGGCCCTTCGAGCCTGCGCAGCCCCGGCTCGCGCCGTTCCAGCCACCAGCCATATTGCTTCGGCCAGGACGCGAAAATCTCGCCGCTTCCGCCGCCAAGCGCAAGCTCGGCATGCAGCGGCCAGTTCGGATCGAACAGCGCCTCGCGGCCGATTGCGATCACATCGGCGTGGCCATTGGCCAGAATGTCCTCGGCCTGCTGCGGGTGCAGGATCAGGCCGACCGCGATGGTGGCGATATCGGCGGCGCGGCGGATCTCATCGGCATAGGGCACCTGGAAGCCGTAGCCGCGCGGAATCCGCGCCGCGGTCGCCGAGCCGAGCAGCCCACCGGAGGAACAATCGATCAGATCGACGCCGCGCGCCTTCGCCTCGCGGGCAAACGCGATCTGGTCGTCGAGCTGCAAGCCGCCGTCGATGCCGTCGACCGAGGAAATCCGCACCGACAGCGGCCGCTCCGCGGGCCAGGCGGCGCGCACGGTCTCGATGATCTCGAGCGGATAGCGCATGCGTCCGGCGCGATCGCCGCCATAGGCGTCGGTGCGGCGGTTCGACAGCGGCGACAGGAATTCGTGCAGGAGGTAGCCGTGCGCGCAATGCACCTCGACGAATTCAAACCCGGCCTCCAGCGCGCGCAAGGTGGCGAGACGCCAGTGTTCCCGGAGCGCGGCGAGCTCATCGATCTCGAGCGCATGTGGCATCAGCCAGCCTTCCTCCATCGGGATCGCGCTCGGCGCAACCGTCCGCCACGGCAGATCACCGCGTGCACGATCGGCCGCATCGAGCGCGGCGTTGCCGTGCCACGGGCGCTGCATGCTGGCCTTGCGACCGGCATGCGCGAGTTGGATCGACGGCACGGCACCGTTGTCCTTCAGGAAGGCGGCGATGCGCTCGAGCGGCGCGATCTGATCGTCATTCCAGATTCCGACGTCACCATGGGTGATGCGGCCTTCGGCCACGACGGCCGCAGCCTCGATCATCACAAGCCCGGCACCGCCCTGAGCGAATTTGCCGAGATGCACGAGATGCCAGTCGCTGGCAAGCCCGTCGATCGCCGAATACTGGCACATCGGCGAAATCAGGATACGATTGCGGGAGGTCACGCCGCGAAGCGTGATCGGTTGAAACAGAAGCGGCTGCGACATTGGTACCTGCGGGAGCGTAGGGCGGGCAAAATGATGCCGGAAAGCTAGGCGGCTAGCCGCCTCATCGCAAGCCGCCCAACGACGCAGGCGATAGGAGCTGGAGGCATACGGGCGGTAACAGGGCGGTCAACCGCAATGGAATCGAAGCCGCGGCTCCAGCAAACTTGGCCGGTTGGTAAACGCTGTGTTTCCTGATGGAGGCACATCGACGATCGCAAATCATCCCGGACATCACTACATTGGCCGCATGAAGAAGATCGGATTTCTCTCGTTCGGGCACTGGACGCCCTCACCGCAATCGCAGACGCGCACGGCCGCGGACACGCTCTTGCAATCCATTGATCTCGCTGTCGCCGCCGAGGAATTGGGTGCGGATGGCGCGTATTTTCGTGTCCATCACTTTGCCCGCCAGCTTGCCTCGCCCTTCCCCCTTTTGGCGGCGGTCGGAGCGAAAACCAGCCGCATCGAGATCGGCACCGCCGTGATCGATATGCGTTATGAGAACCCGCTGTACATGATCGAGGACGCCGGCGCAGCGGACCTGATCGCGGGCGGCCGGCTGCAACTCGGCATCAGCCGCGGCTCACCCGAACAGGTGATCGATGGCTGGCGCTACTTCGGCTACCAGCCGCCTGAGGGCGAGAGCGATGCCGACATGGGGCGACGTCACGCCGAGATCTTCCTCGACCTGCTGCGTGGACAGGGATTTGCGCAGCCGAATCCGCGGCCGATGTTTCCCAATCCTCCCGGCTTGCTGCGGCTCGAACCCCATTCGGACGGCCTGCGTGAGCGGATCTGGTGGGGCGCCGGCTCGAATGCCACGGCGGTGTGGGCGGCGAAGCTCGGCATGAACCTGCAGAGCTCCACCCTCAAGAACGATGAAACGGGCGAGGCCTTCCACATCCAGCAGGCGGCCCAGATCCGCGCTTATCGCGCGGCCTGGAAGGAGGCCGGTCATATACGCGAGCCCCGGGTCTCCGTCAGCCGCAGCATCTTCGCGCTGGTCGACGATCGCGATCGCGCCTATTTCGGAAACGACCAGGCGGAAGACCAGATCGGCTTTATCGACCAGAGGACGCGGGCGATCTTCGGCCGCAGCTACGCCGCCGAGCCGGACAAGCTCATCGAGCAGCTCAAGGCCGACGAGGCCATCGCGGAAGCCGATACCCTGCTGCTGACGGTCCCCAATCAGCTCGGCGTCGCCTACAACGCACATGTGATCGAGACCATCCTGACCCAGATCGCACCCGCCCTCGGGTGGCGCTGACCGGTTCACGCCTCCAACAGTCAGCCCCCGGTAACCGGCGCGAGCACGGGCGGATGCGGCCGAATGTCGGTGCGCGGACCTCGATGCATGAAATGCGCGTTGGAGCGGGCGAAGGGAATCGAACCCTCGTATGCAGCTTGGGAAGCTGCCGTTCTACCATTGAACTACGCCCGCGATCTCAATCGCTTAGGTCGGTCTCGCCTAGCGAGACCCGGCGGACCATAGCCCGGCACGCGGCAACGGATCAAGCATGCATTCGCGTTGGCCCGCAGGTCTCCCCTGGCCAAAGCGTTCTCGAGCGGGCGAAGTGGCCAGCGCCTTGCGCGCGTCCGATCGAGGGCCGATAGCCGGAGCGCGGGTAAGTCCGTTCGGCGTGCTGCTGTCCGTTGCGCCGCCGCGTCCCGACCCCTAGATTCAGGATATGAACCGCACCACGCTGTTGCAGCACGATCGCATCACCGTGAACCAGTTTCGCTGCACGGCGGAGCCGGGCGATAAGCCGTTCGCTGAGCAATTCGACTGCCATTCAGTGTCGTATGTGCTCAAGGGCAGCTTCGGCTGCCATTGCCGCGGCCGCTTCCACGAGTTGGTGGCCGGTTCATTCCTGATTGGCCATCCCGGCGACGAATACACCTGCACCCACGAGCATGTCGTCGGCGATGAGTGCCTGTCGTTCTTCCTCGACCCGGAGCTGGTGGAGACGATCGGCGACCGCGCGGCGGTCTGGCAGGTCGGCTCGGTGCCGCCGCTGCCGGAACTGATGGTGCTCGGCGAGCTCGCGCAAACGGCGGCACATGGCAACAGCGATGTCGGCCTCGACGAGGTCGGACATCTGCTTGCCCACCGCTTCGTCGAGGTGGTGTCCGACCGCAAGGCAAAACCCCTCACCGCCGGCCAGCGGGACCGCCGCCGTGCGGTGGAGGCGGCGCTGTGGATCGACGCCAATTCGCATCGCGCGATCGATCTGGATGACGCGGCGAAGCAGGCCGGCCTCAGCACATTCCATTTCCTGCGGCTGTTCTCCGCCGTGCTCGGCGTCACGCCGCATCAATATCTCGTGCGCTCGCGGCTGCGCCATGCCGCGCGCCGGCTGGCCGACGACGACAGCCCGATCACCGACATCGCCTATGACGTCGGCTTCGGCGATCTTTCCAATTTCGTGCGCAGTTTTCATCGCGCCGCGGGAACCTCGCCCCTCAAGTTTCGTCAGGCCTCGCGGGGCGACCGCAAGATTTTCCAAGAACGCCTTGCACTGCAATAGCTAGGGTTTCTCCAGGTCGCGCGTCACCGACGCGCCCATCATCTGGAGACCATCATGTACGACCATATTGGATTGCGCGTTGCCGATCTCGACGCCAGCGTGCGCTTTTACACCGCAGCGCTGGCGCCGCTCGGCTTCGTGCTCTGCTCGCGCGACGACAGCGGCGCCGGCTTCGGCCCGAAGGGTCAGCCGGCGCTCTGGCTGCATTTGCACAAGGGCAAGGCGCCAGGCGGAGCCCATGTCGCCTTTCGGGCCCCGAGCCACGAAGCGATCAAGACGTTCCACGCCGAAGGCATGAAGGCCGGCGGCAAGGACAATGGCGCCGCTGGCCACCGCAAGGACTACAGCCCCACCTATTATGCCGCGTTTCTGATCGACCCCGATGGCAACAATGTCGAGGCGGTGTGCACCTGACGAGGAGAATTCCTATGGCTTCCATTCACAAGGATATCCCGATCGACGCGCCGGCCGACCATGTCTGGGATGCGCTGCGTGATTTCGGCGCCCTGCACACCCGGCTGGTGCCGGGCTTCGTCACCGACACCAAGCTCGACGGCGACGTACGCATCGTCAGCTTTGCCAATGGCACGATGGCGCGCGAGACCTTGGTCGATCGCGACGACGGCCGCCGACGGCTGGTCTATGCGATCACCAGCGAACGGCTGAAACAGCATTCGGCCTCCGTGCAGGTGTTCGCGGAGGGCGACGGCCGGTGCCGGGTGGTGTGGATCGCCGACGTGCTGCCGCACGAGATCGCGCCCTACATGGACGCCCAGATGGACCTCGGCGCAGCGGCGATGCAGACCGCGCTGAAGCAATCGGCGAACGCGAAGAATATGGCCTGAGACATCCATCACCGTCATCCTGATGACGGGTTGAGAGATCTTACGATAGTGCCGGCTGCGCCTTGGCGACCGGTGCCGTCTTGCCCCAGCGCGTCAGGATCACGCTGAGGCAGGAGAGCACGCCCAATACAGCCATCGAGGCGGCTGCGAGCGCGAAGAAATTCTGTGCCGTTGCCTCGTGCGTCGTGAGCCACCAGCCGCCGGTGCCGATGAAGATCAGCCGCGCGGTCTGCGCCAGCACGGGGCCCAGCACCTTGGCCGCTCCTTGCGAGGAGAAGTACATCGACATCGCAAGCCCGATGAAGGCGTACATCGGTGCCGCGGTCGAGAGATAGTGATGGCTGGTGCTCCGCACATGCGGATCGTCGGTGAAGAGATTGACCCAGAGATCCGGGAAGACCGCGATGAAGCTGCCGACCGCGCCGACCGCGAGGAACGACACGGTGCCTGCGGTCCACGCGATGCGCCGGGCGCGCGCGACGCGCTCGGCACCTATGGCCATGCCGATCATCGGCACCGATGCGATGCCGACGGCGAAAGCCACCGAGGTCAGCATGAATTCGAGCCGCGCGCCGATGCCGTAGCCGGCAAGCACCGCGGTGCCGAACTGCGCCAGCATGTGGGTGAAGATCGAGATCGTCAAAACCGACTGCAGCGGCGAGAAGCAGGAGACGGCGCCGACCTTGAGGATGTCGATGAACATCGCCCATTGCACACGCAGCCCCCTGAGCTTCGGCCTGACGCGGGCGCGGCCGGAGAACAGGTACCAGCCCATCACGCTGATGCTGATCGAATAGGCGATCAGCGCACCTGCGGCGACGCCGCGCATGCCGAATTGCGGCACCGGGCCGAGGCCGAGCCCGAGCGTGCCGCCCAGCATGATCTGCCAGACCGCCGACGACAGGATCATCGTGGAAGGCAATTTCATGTTGCCGGTGCCGCGCAGGATGCCGGCCATGGTGTTCATCAGCCAAGGAAGGATTGCGCCGCCGAAGAACACTTGCGAATAGGCGATCGCCTGCGCCAGCACGTTGCCGCGGCCGCCGAGCAGCTCGAGCAGGCGCGGGCCGAAGATCAGCATGCCCAGCATGAAGCTGACGCCGAAGGTCAGGCCGATCAGCAGCGCATGTGCCGCGAGCGTCGAGGCGCGCTCGATCTCGCCGGCACCGAGCGCCCGCGCGATCGAGGAGGCGACGCCGCCGCCCATCGCGCCGCCCGACATCGTCATGGTCAGGATCACGCAGGGAAACACCAGCGCCATCGCCGCGAGCGACTCGACACCGAGGCGGCCGATATAGGAAGTCTCCGCGATCACCACGCAGGTGCCGGCGGACAGCGCGATCACGTTCGGCCAGGCGAGCCAGAGCAGCGTGCGCAGGATCGGCCCATCGAGCAGCGCGTTGCGCGCCGGCCTCGTTACCGGCGGCGGCAGCGGCCGCTCGTCTTCATCGACAGGTATTTCGGCAAGGCCGAGATCGGACATTTCATCTCCACGGCGCATGACCAAGGTCGTGCGCTGAATTTATGATTCAGAGCGCGATCGGACGCAAAACCGGTAACCACTTTTGCTGATCGCGCTCTGCGCGATCTTCGGGAGCCGCGCCATGGTGTTTCCCTACCATGACGGATGCCAATTCCACGTGCGCAAGACGCAAGGGGGGCCTGCGCGATTGCGGGTGAACCTTCGCGCGCGTCTGTCGATCACAGCACGATACGAAATCCGGCTAGCGGAATTTCGTTACGCGCGAAAATGCTTCGAGAGTTTCAGGCCCTGCGCCTGGTAGTTCGAGCCGATGCGCTGGCCGTACAATGCGTCGGGACGCTCCAGCATGCGTTCATAGACGAGACGGCCGACAATCTGACCGTGCTCGAGGATGAACGGCACCTCGCGCGAGCGGACCTCGAGCACCGCACGCGCGCCCTTCCCGCCGGCGCCGGCGTAGCCGAAACCGGGATCGAAGAAGCCTGCATAGTGGACGCGGAATTCGCCGACCAGGGGATCGAACGGCACCATTTCCGCGGCGTAATCCGGCGGCACCTGCACGGCTTCCTTCGACGCCAGGATATAGAATTCGCCGGGATCGAGGATCAGGCTGCCGTCGGGGCGCGCCTTGATCGGCTCCCAGAAATCATCGACCGGATAGCCGCCGCGGCGATCGATGTCGACCACGCCGGTATGGCGCTTGGCGCGGTAGCCGACGAAGCCGTTCGAACTCTCTCCGGACAGATCGACCGAGAGCGCAACCCCCTGGGTGAGATCCGCATCGTCGATATCGACCAGCCGCTCGGCGGCATGCAGCGCGTCGAGCTCGTCGGCATCGAGCACCGCATCGCCGATCCGGAAGCGGACCTGGCTGAGCCGCGAGCCTTCGCGCAGCAACACGGGAAACGTCTTTGGGCTGATCTCGGCATAGAGCGGGCCGTGATAGCCGGCGCCGATCACGTCGAAGCGTCGGGTGCCGTCGGCAATCACGCGGGTGAACACGTCGAGCCGGCCGGTCGAGCTCTTGGGGTTCGCCGCAGCGACGATCTGCGGCGGCAGCGCGAGGCTCTCCAGCAGCGGAACGATATAGACGCAATTGGTCTCCAGCACCGCGCCATCGGAAAGGTCGATCTCGTGCAGCTTCAACTCGTCGATGCGCTCGGCGACGGTGGAGTCGGGCCCGGGCAAGAAGCTGGCACGGACCCGGTAGGCGATATCGCCAAGGCGCAGGTCGAGGCTCGCCGGCTGGATCTGGCTCTCGACAAAGTCATAGGCGGGCAGAATGAGCCCGGCATCCGCCATCTCCGCGATCATGCGGTCGGGCAGGATTCCATTGGCTTCGTCTTCCAGCTCGAATGACACGGTACGGGTCCCCTAGGATGGCCTGATCATATCCTGAACGGCCATCCAAAGCCCCAAAAACTGGGCTTTTAGGGGTTATCCGATGACCGCCTTGACGGAAAGGGCACGAGGGAATATCAGCAGCAGTTATCCCGTGGTGATTTGAGCCGGCCGGCTTGCAGCCACGTAAAATAAGTCGCTAAACAGGCCGGGGACAGTGTGATCCCGGCCTGTGGAGATTGCTCCAGGCCGGTTTTTTTGTGGCCATTTTCTTGAGGAAATGGCCACGTCGGAGGTCACATGTCTGAATCTGAAGCTACCCGCCGCTATCGCCCCGAAACCCGCCTGGTCCATGGCGGCACGCTGCGCTCGCAATTCGGCGAGACGTCGGAGGGGCTGTTTCTCACCCAGGGTTACGTCTACGACACCGCCGAGCAGTGCGAGGCACGCTTCAAGGGCCAGGACCCCGGCTTCATCTATTCGCGCTATTCCAACCCGACCCTCGCGATGTTCGAGCGTCGCATGATCGAGCTCGAGGGCGCGGAAGCCGCGCGCTCGACCGCGACCGGCATGGCCGCGGTGACCACCGCGATCCTGGCGCCGCTCAAGGCCGGCGATCACGTGGTTGCATCGAAGGCGCTGTTCGGCTCGTGCCTCTACGTGGTGCAGGACCTGTTGCCACGCTACGGCATCGAGACGACACTGGTCGACGGGCTCGATCTCGATCAGTGGCAGCGCGCCCTGCGGCCGAACACGAAATCCTTCTTCCTGGAGAGCCCGACCAATCCGACGCTCGACGTGCTGGATATTTCCGCAATCGCCAAGATCGCGCACAGCGGCGGCGCCCGCCTCATCGTCGACAACGTGTTCGCCACCCCGATCTGGCAGAGCCCGCTGTCACTCGGCGCAGACGTCGTGGTCTATTCCGCGACCAAGCACATCGACGGCCAGGGCCGCTGTCTCGGCGGCATCATCCTGTCGTCGGAAGCCTTCATCGCCGAGCACATTCACAATTTCATGCGCCAGACCGGCCCATCGCTGTCGCCGTTCAACGCCTGGGTGCTGCTGAAGGGGCTCGAGACGCTCGGCATCCGCGTCCGCGCGCAGACCGACAACGCAGCGAAGATCGCCGAAGCGCTGGCGAGGCATCCGAAGATCACGCGGCTGGTCTATCCCGGCCGCGCCGACCATCCGCAGGCCGAGACGGTGAAAAAGCAGATGGGAGCCGGCTCGACGCTGGTCGGCTTCGAGGTGAAGGGCGGCAAGGCCGGTGCCTTCCGCTGCCTCAATGCGCTGAAGATCTCGCGCATCTCCAACAATCTCGGCGATGCCAAGAGCCTAGTCACGCATCCGGCGACCACGACGCATCAGCGCCTGGCGCCGGAAGCCCGTGCCGAGCTCGGCATCAGCGAGGGCTTCATCCGCTTCTCGGCCGGGCTGGAGCATGCCGACGACCTGATCGAGGATTTCGAGCAGGCGCTGGAGAAGGTGTGAGGCTGACGTAGCAACCCTCCCTCTCGCGAACCGTCGTCCCTGCGAAAGCATGCGAAAGCAGGGACGACACTGATCTTGTAGCGGCCGGGCTGCTAAAGCCCCTTTTTCCTGCGCGAACTGACTGCCAATTTCTCAACCAGTTCACCCGTGATAGGGTTACTCACCGAGAACGTAACGCCGGTCTTGGTTGCCTTGAGTTTCAAAGCAGCAATCTCGTCCGCATGCGCAGCAATCGCACCCGGGTCGACATATAGGCCACATTGTTTGCTAAAGGCCGCATAGCCCGCGATGATCGTGTCTTCGATCTGAAATCCGGGCATATCGTATTTCATCACTTCTTTGGCGTCTGGCAGTGCCCGCGATAGCTGTGCACGCAGTTGGCCCAACATGGCGCGAAACGGTGCCGGTGCGGCAGCTATATAGGCGTCATGGTTATCCTTCTTTGCCATGCTGACAGTATGCCAGTTAGCATAGCCAAAGACAACGAATGGGGCTTTACGTCGCAGCCGTCGTGACGCCGCCGTCGATCACGATGGTCTGCCCCGTCATGAAGGTCGAGGCGTCGGAGGCAAGATAGGCCACCGCGCCCGCGATCTCGTGCGGCTCGCCGATGCGGCGCAGCGGCGACGACGCGGTGCGGCGCTTGAGGTTGTCCGGATCTTCCCACAGCGCGCGGGCGAAATCGGTCTTCACCAGGCCCGGCGCCACGCAATTGACGCGCACGCCTTTCGGACCCCACTCGCCCGCGAGACTGCGGCACAGCGCGAAATCCGCCGCCTTGGAGATGCCGTAGGCGCCGATCACCGTCGATCCGCGCAGGCCGCCGATCGAGGAGATGATCACGACCGAACCCTTGCCGCGTTCGGCCATCTGCGGGACTGCGAGCGCACAGAGCCAGATGTTGCTCTTGACGTTGGAGCCCATGATCTTGTCGAAGGCCTCGTCCTTGATGTCGAGCAGCGGGCCGTAATATGGATTCACCGCGGCGTTGCAGACCAGGGTGTCGATCTTGCCGTAGTGCTTGATCGTTCCGGAGATCAGCGCCTCGACCTCTTCGCGGCGCGAGATGTTGCAGGGGATGACGATCGCATCGCCGCCGGCCTTGTTGATGCCGTCGGCGACCTCCTTGCAGGCATCCGCCTTGCGCGAGGAGATCACGACCTTGGCGCCGAGTTGCGCCAGCAGCTCGGCCGACGCACGGCCGATGCCGCGGCTCGAGCCGGTGACGACGGCGACCTGGCCGGTGAGATCGAATGGCGTGTTCTTCATTGTTGATGCCTCCCTGACGACTGCAAATGACACGTCATGCGGCTTGACCCGCGCATCCATCTTTTTGAAAAGCGATGGGTTGCCGGGTCAAGCCCGGCAACGACAGCTCAGGTCAGCAGCCCGCCACCCTCACTGACACGGCGGAGGTGGTAGTCGGTGTCGCCGAGCGTGTTCTCGATCATGGTCAGCCGCTTGAAGTAGTGGCCGATCTTGGCCTCCATGGTCATGCCGATGCCGCCGTGGAGCTGGATCGACTGCTGGCCGACGAACTTCAAGGACTTGCCGACCTGCACCTTGGCCGCGGCGACCGCGGACGAACGCTCCTTGGCATCGTCGAAGTCGGACGCCATGGTCGCGAACATCGACATGCTGCGGGCCTGCTCCAGCGCCACGAACATGTCGGCGGCGCGGTGCTGCAGGCTCTGGAACGTGCCGATCGCGACGCCGAACTGCTTGCGCGTCTTGATGTACTCGACGGTGGTCTTCAGCGATTCATCCATCGCGCCGACGGCTTCCGCACAGAGAGCAGTGCGGGCCTCGTCTGCGACGCGCTCGATCAGCGGCAACGCGTTCTCGGGATCGCCGATCACAGCATCCGCACCGACCTCGACATTGGTGAAGGTGATGTCGGCTGCATGCAGGCCATCCTGCGTCGGATAGCCCTTCCGCGTGACGCCCTTGGCGTCGGCAGGCACCAGGAAGACACCGATACCGGCCTTGTCGCGCTGACCGCCCTTGGTGCGCGCGGTGACAACAAGCGTGTCGGCATTTTCACCGTTGAGCACGACGAACTTCTCGCCGTCGATCACCCAGCCGTCGCCCTTCTTCTTCGCCGTCGTAACGACATCATAGAGGTCGTAGCGCGAATTCTTCTCGAGCTGCGCGAAGCCGAAGGTCTTGCTGCCGTCGATGATGCCAGGGATGTACTTCGCCTTCTGCTCGGCCGAGCCGCCATGGCGTAGGAAGCCGCCGGCGATCACAACCGTCGCAAGATAGGGCTCGACAACCAGCGCCTTGCCGAGCGCTTCCATCACGATCATGGTCTCGACCGCGCCGGCGCCGAAACCGCCATCGGCTTCCGCGAAGGGCAGGCCGAGCAGCCCCTGCTCGGCGAGCCGGCCCCAGATGGCTTTGCTCCAGCCACCCTTCTCCTTCATGTACTTCTTGCGTGCATCGAAGTCGTAAGCGTCGGCAAGAAGCCCGTCGACGCTGTCTTTGAGAAGCCGCTGCTCCTCGGTCAGATCAAAATCCATTTTTCCATCTCTCCAAAATCACGCGGGCGCAGTTGCGGCCCGGATCTCCCCTCGTCATCCCCGCGAAGGCGGGGATCCAGTACTCCGCGACGCTCATTGGGAAATCACGACCGCCGCGGCGTACTGGGTCCCCCGCACCAGTGCGCAATTGCGCGCAAGGCGGGGGACGACAGCTAACGTGTGGCTTAAAGCCCCAGCACCGCCTTGCTGATGATGTTGCGCTGGATCTCGTTGGAGCCGCCGTAGATCGAAACCTTGCGGTTGTTGAAGTAGCTCGGCGCGATCTGCGCGGTCCAATCCATGCTCTCGTTGGAGCCGGCGTCGCCATGCTCGTCATAGGGCGCAGCGAACGGACCGATCACCTCCATCAGAAGCTCGGTGGTGGTCTGCTGGATTTCCGAGCCCTTGATCTTGAGCACCGAGGACGCCGGATTGGGCTTGCCCTTGCCGTGCTTGCCCTCGTCGGCGACGACGCGGAGCTGGGTGAGCTCGAGCGCCTTCAGCTCGATCTCGCACGCGGTGAGCTTCTCGCGGAACGCCGGATCCTCGATGACGGGACGGCCGCCGGCCTCGACCTTGGATGCCAGCGCGCGGATGCGGCGCAGCCGCTCCTTCGACACGCCGACCCGGGCGATGCCGGTACGCTCATTGCCGAGCAGGAATTTGGCGTAATCCCAACCCTTGTTCTCCTCGCCGATCAGGTTCTCATAGGGCACCTCGACATCATCGAAGAACACCTCGTTGACCTCATGGCCGCCGTCGATGGTTTGGATCGGACGTACGGTGACGCCCTTCGACTTCATGCTGAACACGATGAAGGAGATGCCCATCTGCTTCTTCGCCGTCGGATCGGTGCGGCAGAGGCAGAAGATCATGTCGGCGTGCTGGGCCAGGGTGGTCCAGGTCTTCTGGCCGTTGATGATCCACTTGTCGCCCTTGCGCTCGGCCTTGGTCTTCAGCGAGGCGAGGTCCGAGCCCGAGCCCGGCTCCGAGAAGCCCTGGCACCACCAATCGTCGACATTGGCGATACGCGGCAGATACCTCTTCTTCTGCTCCTCATTGCCGAACGTGTAGATCACCGGGCCGACCATGCTGACGCCGAAGGCGAGCGGCTGCGGCGCCGGATAGGACTGCAGCTCCTCGTTGAAGATGTAATGCTGCACCGAGGTCCAGCCGGTGCCGCCGTATTCCTTCGGCCAGTGGGTGACGCCCCAGCCCTTCTTGTTCAGGATGCGCCACCAGGTGACCATCTCGTCCTTCGACAGATGGCGGCCTTCCTGCAGCTTGCGGCGCGTTTCCGGCGGCACGTTGTTCTTGAAGAACTCCCGCACCTCCTCACGAAACGCTATCTCTTCCTTGGTAAAAGCGAGATCCATCGGATCCTCCTTTGAAAGTTCAATAAGTTCGCAACTCGCTCGCCGTCGTCCCTGCGAAAGCAGGGACCCATAACCGCCGGCCATCGCAACTGGCAAAGCCGGCTGCCGCTTGTGCCTTTTGCAGGGGCCGCGGCGTATGGGTCCCGGCTCGCGCTTCGCTTGGCCGGGACGACGGAATGACTGCAACAGCTCGAACAGGCCCGGTCATGAGCGAGACACCGATGCGTGCTGCGATTGAGACGTCTTCGGCTGCTGCTGCCGCAGTTCGTGGCGCGACAGCTTGCCGACCGGCGTGCGCGGCAATTCGGCGACGAATTCCAGCGCGGCCGGCAGCTCGTGCTTGCCGACCTTGCCAGTGAGGAACGCGCGGAGCTCGTCGAGCGAGAACGGCTTTTCGCCGTCGCGCAGCTTGATGAAGGCCTTTGCCGCTTCGCCGCGGTAATCGTCTGATATGCCGATCACGATCACCTCCTGCACGGCCGGATGCGTGTAGATCGCCTGCTCGATCATCTGCGGATAGACGTTGAAGCCGCCGGAGATGATCATGTCCTTCTTGCGATCGACCAGATAGAAATAGCCGTCGGCATCCATGTAACCGATGTCGCCGGTGAGAAAGCGGTCGCCGACGAAGGCCTCCGCAGTCTCCTGCGGCCGGTTCCAGTAACCCTTGGTCACGTTCGGACCGCGAATGCGGATCTCGCCGACCCCGCCGACCGGCATCACCTTGGTGGAGTCCTCGAGCGACACAACGTCGAGTTCGATGCCAGGCAGCATCAGCCCGATCGAGCCCGGCTTCTCCGGCCCTTCCTTCGGATGGCCGGTGCCGGGTGAGCAGGTCTCGGTCATGCCCCAGCCGCTCTTCAGCTTCATGCCGACGCGGCGCTCGAAGATCTTGGCGACCTCGACCGGCAGCGGCGCGCCGCCGGAGCCGGCGACCACAAGCGAAGACAGATCGCGCTTGTCGAGATCGGGAAGTGCTGCGATCGCGATCCACATCGTCGGCACGCCGGGGAAAACAGTCGCGCGTTTGACCTCGATGTCGCGCATCACGGCCTCGACATCGAAGCGCTGGTGCAGCGAGATCAGATGACCGCGGCGGATCACCGACAGCAGCACGACGGTCAGCGCGTAGATGTGGAACAGCGGCAGCACGCAGATCACGCGCTCGATCGCATTGCGTTCGAGCCGGCCCGGCTTGCCCCAGACATCGTAGATCGAGACCGCCGCCGTGAGATTGCCGTGGCTCAGCATCGCACCCTTCGGCAAACCAGTGGTGCCGCCGGTATATTGCAGCAGCGCGACGTCCTCGACGTCGACCGCGGGCCATTGCGCCGGCTTGGTCGCACCCTCAATGAATTGCTTATGAGTAATGATCGCGGGATTGTCGGGCAACGCGGTTTGCGCCGTGCCGACCTTGCCCCAATGATCGTCCTCGCAGACGATCAGACGGTCGAGCAGACCCTTGGCGAGGAACTTCAGCGCGGTCGGCAACAGCGCCGACAAATTGCTGGTGACGAGCACCCGCGCGCCGGAGTCGGACAGTTTGTGCGACAGCGCGATCTCGCCATCGAGCGGCGACAGATGCACGACGCGAGCGCCTGCTTTCAGCGCGCCGAAGAAATTGATCGGATGATCGGGCGTGTTGCCGAGAAACAGCGCGACCGATGCGCCCTTGCCGTAGCCCGCGCGCAGGAAGGCGCTGGCGGCGGTTTCGACAAGAGCCTCCAGCTCGCTGTAGCTAATCGGCCGGTCGCGGAATTCGATCACAGGACGCGCACCGAATTCGCCGGCTGCAGTTGAGAGCAGGTCCGGCAGCGTGCCGCGCGCGATCTCGTCGCTCCAGTGCACGCCCTTCGGATAATACTGTTCGCCGGGATAGATCATGAAGCTTCTAAATTCCGTGAGGGGACCCCGCTGCGCGGGCTCCCCTCCCCCTTGCGGGGAGGGGTTGGGGAAGGGGGCCCACACGGGCAGTCCCGTTGCGGCCACCCCTCTCCCTGCCTCTCCCCCGCAAGGGGGGAGGGACGGAGAGACAGAGCCGCATGTCGGCATCAAGCCGCCTTCGACGGCGCGGCGAGCGAGGCGAAGGTCTTGCCCTCGTCCGCGAGTTTCTTGAGCAGCGGCGCCGGCTCGAGCGAAGGATCGTTGGTCTCCTTGGCATAGAAGGCGAGACGATCGGCGATATGCTTCAGGCCCACGGTGTCGGCCCAGAACATCGGGCCACCGCGATAGATCGGCCAGCCGTAGCCGTACAACCAGACCACGTCGATGTCGCTCGGCCGCGCCGCGATGCCCTCGGCAAGGATCTTCGCGCCCTCGTTGATCATCGGGTACATCATGCGCTCGAGGATCTCGTCGTCGGTCACCACGCGCTTCTTGCGGCCAAGGCGGGCCAGCGTCTCGTCGATCAGCTTCTCAACCTCCGGATCAGGCAGCGCCGCGCGCGAGCCCGGCTCGTACTTGTAGTAACCCTTGCCGGTCTTCTGGCCGAAGCGGCCGGCTTCGCACAGCGCATCCGCGATCTCGGACTTGATGCCGCGGTCCTTGCGCGAGCGCCAGCCGATGTCGAGGCCGGCCAGATCGCCCATCGCGAACGGGCCCATCGGCATGCCGAACTTGGTCACGACGGCGTCGACCTGCTGCGGCAACGCGCCCTCGAACAACAGCTTCTCGGCTTGCTTGCCACGCTGCGCCAGCATGCGGTTGCCGACGAAACCGTCGCAGACGCCGACCACCGCCGGCACCTTGGCGATCTTGCGGGCGATCGAGACGGCCGTGACCAGCGCGTCCGGCGCGGTCTTGTCGGCGCGCACGATCTCGCACAGCTTCATCACGTTGGCCGGCGAGAAGAAGTGCATGCCCAGCACGTCCTGCGGACGCTTGGTTTCCTTCGCGATCTCGTCGATGTTCAGATACGAGGTGTTGGAGGCAAGCACCGCGCCGGGCTTGGCGTATTGATCGAGCTTGCCGAACACTTCCTTCTTGACCGCCATGGTCTCGAACACCGCTTCGATCACCAGGTCAGCATCCTTGACGTTCTCGAGACCGACCACGCCGTTGATCAACGCCATCCGCTTGGCCGGGGCGTCGGCCGGGATGCCGCCGCGCGCCGCGGTCGCCTCGTAGTTCTTCTGCATGATGCCCATGCCGCGCTTGAGCTGCTCCTCGCCGGTCTCGATCAGCGTGACCGGGATGCCGGCGTTGGCAAACGACATCGCGATGCCGCCGCCCATGGTGCCGGCGCCGATGATGGCGACGCGCGAGACGTTGCGCGATTTGGTGCCGTCAGGCACGCCGGCAATCTTGGCGGCTTCGCGCTCGGCGAAGAAGGCGTAGCGCTGCGCCTTCGACTGGTCGCTCGAGACCAGCTTGAGGAAGCCCTCGCGCTCCTTCTTCAGGCCCTCGTCGAACGGCAGATCGATCGCGGCGCCGACGGCGTCGGCCGCCGCGAACGGCGCCTCGAGCCCGCGCGCCTTCTTGGTCATCGCGGCAACGGCATTGGTGAAGATCGAACGGTCGGCCTTGGCCGCGGCGAGCTTGGAGTCGTCGTCGCGCAGCCGGCGCAGCGGACGCTTCTCGGCGACCACCTTGCGCGCAAATGCCTCACCGCCCGACGCCGGGCCTTCGACGATCTCCTCGATCAGGCCGGCCTTCAGCGCCGCATCGGCGCTGATCGGATCGCCGCCGACGATCATCTTGACCGCGAGCTCGGGGCCAACCGCACGCGGCAGCCGCTGGGTGCCGCCCGCGCCCGGCAGCAGGCCGAGCTTGACCTCGGGCAGGCCGAGCCTCGCATCCTTGGTGGCAACACGATAATGGCAGGCCAGCGCGACCTCGAGGCCGCCGCCGAGCGCGGTGCCGTGGATCGCGGCGACGATCGGCTTCGGGGAGTCGTCCATCAGGCTCAACACTTCGGCGAGACCGGGCGGCTTCGGCGGCTTGCCGAACTCGGTGATGTCGGCACCGGCGATGAAGGTGCGGCCGCTGCAAGTCAGCACGATGCCCTGCACCTGCGGATCTGAAATCGCGCTCTTCATGCATTCGAAAATACCGCCGCGCACTGCAGCGCTCAGCGCATTCACAGGGGGGCTGTTAACCGTGACGACAGCAATGTTGTCATGACGCTCGAGCTTGACGACTTCACTCACAGGCACTCTCCCTGGATGCTGTTCTTGAACTTGTGTTGAGTGGCTACGCAACTTGCGTCACGCCACCAGTTTCGACTAATTTCGCACTGCGAAATTAAATTCCACATCTTGACAGCGAGGGTTATTTTGAAGCACGAGCCTTGTCAACGAGCATGACAAAGCGACAGGGAATGAAACGTTCTGGCAAGAAAGTTGCGACCGATCGCAATTTCGTCGTCGCGCTCTCCCGCGGACTTGAAGTCTTGCGTGCATTCCAGCCCAACGACGGACTTCTCGGCAATCAGGAGATCGCGGCCCGCACCAAGCTGCCGAAGCCGACCATTTCCCGGCTGACCTATACCTTGACCAAGCTCGGTTACCTTACACCCGTTCCCAAATTCGAGAAGTACCAGCTTGCGCCGTCGGCGATGGCACTCGGCTATGCAGCCCTTGCAAATCTCGGCGTTCGGCATCTGTCCGAGCCATATCGAGAAGACGTGATGCGCGCGACCGGTGGTGCGGTCGCGGTCGGCGGCCGCGACCGCCACAGCATGATCTACTTCGGTCAAAGCCGGAACGGCCTGACGCTCGGCGTGCAACTCGACGTCGGTTCGAGGATACCCATCGCAACCACCGCGATGGGACGTGCCTATATTTGGGCATTGCCGCCGGACGAGCGTGCGGCATTATTGCGCGAGCTGCGGGACCACTACGGCAGCCGCTGGGCCAAGATGCGCGACGGCATCGAACGCTCTGGCGAGATGGTGGCGAAGTACGGATTCGCGATGTCCACCGGCGACTGGCAGAACGATGTCGCAGCGGTGGGCGTTGGATTGAAGTTGAATGACGGAACCGGTCCCTATGCCTTCAACTGTGGCGCACCGGCATTCCGCTTCACGGAAGATAGATTGCGCAACGACATTGGACCTCGTCTTGTCGCGATGGTAAGGAACATCGAGCAGGCGCTCGGTGGGATGGCGCCGCAATCAAAAAAAGAAGCAAGCAAAAAGTCCAGAGTAGGAGGGAAAGTTGCACGTTTGGCCGAGGGGATCAGATAGCCTCCATCACGACCCGCGAACCACGTCGCAAGGTCGCTCGCACCGCGAATTGATGGCGGGCGAGACGAGATGACGCAGGCACAGCTCGCGCAGGGACAGCAGCCCCTGCTCGCGGTTCGCGACGTCAGCGTCGTGTTCGGCGGCATCATCGCGCTGAACGGCGTGTCCTTCGACATGCATCAGGGAAACATCCTCGGACTGATCGGACCGAACGGCGCCGGCAAGACCACGCTGTTCAACTGCCTGTCACGGCTCTATCAGCCGTCATCCGGCGACATCCTGATGGAAGGCAAGAGCATCCTGACGCGTCCGCCGCACCGGATCGCCGAGATCGGGATCGGGCGCACGTTCCAGAACGTCGCCCTGTTTCCCAATCTCTCCGTGATCGACAACGTGCGGGTCGGCGCCCATGCGCGCACCTCGAGCGACATCGTCAGCGACTCGCTGCGCCTTGCCTGGGTTCGCCGCGGCGAGGCCGACATGAACAAGAAGGTGCACGAGATCCTCGGCTATCTCGACCTCGAGAATGTCGCCCACACCGTGGTCTCCGGCCTGCCGTTCGGCACCCAGAAGCGGGTCGAGCTGGCGCGCGCTTTGGCCGCAGATCCGAAAATCCTGCTGCTCGACGAGCCGGCCGGCGGCCTCAACCATGAGGAAGTCCATGTGCTCGGCGACCTCATCCGCAAAATCCGCGCCGACCGCAGGATCACCGTGCTGCTGGTCGAGCACCACATGGGCCTCGTGATGTCGATCGCCGACCATGTCGTCGCGCTCAACTTCGGCCGCAAGCTCGCCGAGGGAACGCCGGCCCAGATCCAGGCCGACCCGGATGTCATCAAAGCCTATCTGGGGAGCAAGGACCAATGACCGCGATGCTCAACGTCAAGGACTTGCGCGCCTATTACGGCCAGGTCCAGGCCCTGCACGGCCTCAACTTCTCGCTCAACGAGGGATCGCTGACCACGCTGCTCGGCGCCAACGGCGCCGGCAAGACCACCACGTTGCGGGCGATCTGCAACATGGTGCGCTCGACCGGGTCGATCGAGTTCGAGGGCAAGCCGATCGGCACCCGCTCGACCGAGAACGTCGTCCGTCTCGGCATCGCGCATGTGCCGCAAGGCCGCGGCACCTTCACCACCATGACGGTGGAGGAGAACCTGCAGCTCGGCGCCATCACCCGCACCGACAAGAAGAACATCGTCACCGACATCGAGCGGATGTACGACCACTTTCCGAAGCTGAAGGAACGCTATTCGCAGCAGGCCGGCACGCTTTCCGGCGGCGAGCAGCAGATGCTCGCGGTCGCCCGCGCGCTGATGCTGCGGCCGCGGCTGATGCTGCTCGACGAGCCGTCGTTCGGGCTCGCGCCGCTGATCGTGCGCGACCTGTTCGGAATCCTCGGCAAGATCAATCGTGAGGAAAAGGTGACGATCCTGGTGGTCGAGCAGAACGCGCAGCTCGCGCTCGAACTTGCCGACCAGGCCTATGTGATCGAAACCGGACGGATCGTGATGTCGGGCAATGCCAAGGACATCGCGAACAACGAAGACGTCCGCAAATCCTATCTCGGCTACTAAAGGAGCTGGCACAATGGAGCTTTTTGCCAACCAGGTCCTGGCCGGCATCGCCACCGGCGCGATCTATGCCTGCATGGCGCTCGCGGTAGTCATGATCTACCAGGCCATCGACCACCTGAATTTCGCCCAGGGCGAGATGGCGATGTTCTCGACTTTCGTATCCTGGCAGCTCATGCAGTGGGGCGTGCCCTATTGGGGCGCTTTCGTCATCACGGTCGCGTTCTCGTTCGCCGCCGGCATCGTGATCGAGCGGCTGTTGTTCAAACCGCTGGCGAAGGCGCCGGTGCTGACCAACGTCGCCGGCTTCATCGCGCTGTATGCGATCATCAACTCGGTCGCCGGCCTGATCTGGGACTTCACCATCAAGCAATACCCGACGCCGTTCGGTTCCTCGCCGTTCCTCGGCAGTCAACTGATCTCGACCCACCAGGCCGGCATGATCGGCGTCACGATCCTGCTGCTGCTCCTGCTGTTCTTCTTCTTCCGCTTCACCCGGATCGGCCTGGCGATGCGGGCCGCCGCCTCGCTGCCTGAATCGGCGCGGCTGGTCGGAATCAACACCTCCTGGATGATCGCGCTCGGCTGGGGCATGGCCGCTGCGATCGGCTCGATCGCCGGCATGCTGATCGCGCCCGTGGTGTTCCTTGAGCCCAACATGATGCTGGGCGTGCTGATCTATGGATTTGCTTCGGCGGTGCTCGGCGGGTTGAGCAGCCCGTTCGGCGCCGTGATCGGCGGCTTCCTGGTCGGAATCTTCGAGAACCTTGTCGGCACCTACATCCCCGGCGTCGGCAATGAGCTGAAACTTCCGATCGCGCTTGCGCTGATCATCGTCGTCCTGGTCGTCAAACCGGCAGGCCTGTTCGGCCGCGCCATCGTGAAGCGAGTTTGATCATGAGCGCTGCTGAAGAAGTCGTCACGGAAGCCCCAGCCGTCGAGGCCGTGCCCAAGCGCGCCATGACGCTCGGCTATGGCACCTCGCTTGTCGTGCTCGTCGCGCTCCTCGTCATTCCGCTGTTCGTCAAGAACTTCATCATCTTCCAGTTGACGATGCTCTTGATCTACGGGCTGGCGGTGCTCGCGCTGAACATCCTGACCGGAGGCAGCGGACAGTTCTCGCTCGGACAGAGCGCGTTCTACGCGGTCGGCGCCTACACATCGGCGATCCTGATGGAGCATGCGGGTATGAACTATGCCCTGACGCTGCCGATCGCCGGCATCATCTGCTTCGGGTTCGGCTTCCTATTCGGCCTGCCCGCGCTGCGGCTGTCCGGCGTGTATTTGGCGCTGGCGACCTTCGCGCTCGCGACCGCGATGCCGCAGCTCCTGAAGCTCGGTTATTTCGAGGACTGGACCGGCGGTGTGCAGGGCCTTGTCGTGACCAAGCCGGATGCGCCCGAATACCTGCAAAGTTTGCTGTCGAGCCTCCACCTGAAGATCTCGCAGGACGTGTGGCTCTACTACTTCACGTTGGCGATCACGATCGCGATCTACGTCGCCGCGGTGAACCTGTTGCGTTCGCGCTCGGGCCGCGCCTTCATGGCGATCCGCGACAACGAGATCGCGGCCTCTGCGATGGGCGTCGACGTCTCGCTTTACAAGACGCTGGCGTTCGGCGTGTCCGCCGGCATCACCGGCGTGGCCGGCGGCCTCGGAGCCATTGCCGTGCAGTTCGTCGCGCCCGACGGCTACACGATCCAGCTCGCGATCTCGCTGTTCCTCGGCATGGTGGTCGGCGGCGTCGGCTGGCTGCCCGGTTCGATCGTGGGAAGCGCCTTTATCATCTTCGTGCCGAACATCGCCGAGAGCGTCTCCAAGGGGCTCTCCGGCGCGGTGTTCGGCGTGCTGCTGTTCCTCGTCATCTTCCTCGTGCCGCACGGCGCCAGGCAAGTTGCGATCGTTGCCCAGCAACTGATCGGGAAGCTCAAGAAGAACTAAGAAACCCCAGGAAGATCAACCAGGAGATATTATGATTTTTGCACTACGGATCGCCGCGGCTTCCGCGGCGGTCATCGCTTTTGCCGCGTCGTCCCCTGCCGCGTTTGCCCAGAAGAAATACGACACCGGGGCAAGCGATACCGAGATCAAGATCGGCAACATCATGCCCTATAGCGGACCCGCATCCGCCTATGGCGTGATCGGCAAGACCGAAGAAGCCTATTTCAAGATGATCAACGACCAAGGCGGCATCAACGGCCGCAAGGTCACTTTCGTCACCTATGACGACGCCTATTCGCCGCCGAAGGCGGTCGAGCAGGTGCGCAAGCTGGTCGAGAGCGACGAGGTGCTCGTCGTGTTCAATCCGCTCGGCACGCCATCGAACACCGCGATACAGAAGTATCTCAATTCCAAGAAGATCCCGCAGCTCTTCGTCGCCACCGGCGCGACCAAGTGGAACGATCCGAAAAGCTTTCCGTGGACCATGGGCTGGCAGCCGAGCTACCAGAGCGAGGCGCACATCTACGCCAAATGGCTGATGAAGGAAAAGCCCGACGCCAAGGTCGCGATCCTCTATCAGAACGACGACTTCGGCAAAGACTACCTCAAGGGCACCAAGGACGGCTTCGGCGCCAAGGCGGCCTCCAGCATCATCATGGAGGAAAGCTATGAGGTGTCCGAGCCCTCGATCGACGGCCACATCGTCAAGATCAAGGCCGCCAATCCGGACGTGCTGCTGATCTACACCACGCCGAAGTTCGGAGCGCAGACCATCAAGAAGACCGCCGAGCTCGGCTGGAAGCCGCTGCAGATCATCACCAACGTCGCGATCTCGGTCGGCAGCGTCATGCAGCCGGCGGGCTTCGAGAATGCCCAGGGCGTGCTCTCGGCGGCCTATGCCAAGGACGGCTCCGATCCGCAATGGGCCAACGATCCCGGGATGAAGAAGTGGAACGCATTCCTCGACAAGTACATGCCGGGCGTCGACAAGACCGACAACGGCGTCGTCTACGGTTATGGCGCCGCGCAAACGCTGGCCAAGGTGCTGGAGATGTGCGGTGACGACCTCACCCGCGCCAATGTCATGAGGCAGGCGGCGAACCTGAAGGACTTCACGCCCGACACGCTGCTGCCTGGTGTCAAGATCAACACCTCCGCCACCGACTTCGCCCCGATCGCCCAGTTGCAGATGCAGCGCTTCAAGGGTCAGAAGTGGGAGCTGTTCGGCGAGATCATTTCCGGCGACGTTCCCTCGGAATAACGCTGCAGTGCAGAAACAAACGGCAAGCCTCCGCGACTGGTATCGCGGGGGCTTTTTGTTGACGGCCGGTGCCGATGGTATTGAATACATGAACCAAAAAAGCGAGGTGGGGAAACCATGACAGCAGTACGCCTGTCGCTGGCGGCGCTCTTGCCGGCGCTCGCGCTGATCGTGACGAGCTCTAATGTCGCAATGGCCCAGAAGACCTACGACACCGGGGCCAGCGACACCGAGATCAAGATCGGCAACATCATGCCCTATAGCGGTCCCGCCTCGGCCTATGGCGTGATCGGCAAGACCGAGGCCGCCTACTTCAAGATGATCAACGATTCCGGCGGCATCCGGGGCCGCAAGATCACCTTCATCTCCTACGACGACGGCTACTCGCCGGCGAAGACGGTGGAGCAGGCGCGCAAGCTGGTCGAGAGCGATGGAGTGCTGCTGGTGTTCAACTCGCTCGGCACCGCGACCAACTCCGCGATCCAGAAATACATGAACGAGAACAAGGTGCCGCAGCTCTTCGTCGCGTCGGGCGCTTCGAAATGGAACGCGCCCAAGCTATTCCCTTGGACCATGGGCTGGCAGCCAAGCTACCAGGACGAGGCGCACATCTACGCGAAGTACGTGATCAAGCATAAGCCGGACGCCAAGGTCGCCGTGCTCTACCAGAACGATGATTTCGGCAAGGACTATCTCAAGGGCCTCAAGGATGGTTTCGGCGACAAGGCCGCGATGATCGTCGCCGAGGAGAGCTACGAGACCTCGGAGCCCGCGATCGACAATCACATCGTCAAGCTGAAGGCGTCCGGCGCCGACACCTTCATCAACATCGCGACGCCGAAATTCGCGGCGCAGGCGATCAAGAAGGTCGCCGAGATCGCGTGGACGCCGCTGCAATTCGTCGCCAACGTCTCGGCTTCCGTCGGCGGCGTGATGCAGCCGTCGGGATTCGAGAACACGCAAGGCATCATCTCGGCCGCCTACCTCAAGGACGGATCCGATCCGCAATGGAACAGTGACGTGGGCATGCAGAAGTTCTTCGCCTTCCTCAAGGAGGACTATCCCGAAGCCAACAAGCTCGATGGTGCGACCGCCTTCGGTTACGCTGCGGCGCAGACCATGGTGAAGGTGCTGGACATGTGCGGTGACGACCTCACCCGCGCCAACATCATGAAGCAGGCCGCGAGCCTAAAGCGCTTCGCCCCCGACACGCTGCTGCCGGGCATCACCGTCAACACGTCGGCGACGGATTTTGCGCCGATCAAGCAGCTCCAGTTGATGCGCTTCAAGGGCGAGAAGTGGGAACTGTTCGGCGACATCATGTCGGGTGACATGAGCAACTAAAGCGGGATGAGTTTGGGTTAAATCGACTCGCGGCGGCTTCTGTCTACCTCTCCCCGTCGGGGAGAGGTCGGATTGCATCGTCAGATGCAATCCGGGTGAGGGCCTTGCGCTCTCGATAGACCGTAACCCCTCACCCGATTTGCTGCGCAAATCGACCTCTCCCAATCGGGGAGAGGTGACTTCCGCCGCTGTTTCAGATCAAGCCAATCCCATCGTGCTTTAGAGCGCTTTCGAGTGAAGTGGCCAGGCGTTCCCAAGCCTGCACCTTCGACTAAATGACGCCCCCCGCGATCCGGTCGCGGGGGGCTTTTTGTTGCTGGTGCCAGGCGAAAGGTATTCAATGCCGCAAGGAGCCGCGAAGTGCTCCCAATCCAACAAACATGACACATTCACCGTGATCCAAGGGAGATCAAAATGCCTGCTATCCATTTGCGATTGGGGGCTGTTTCGGCTGCCCTCGCGCTGCTCGCAGCAACCACGACCCCCTCCATCGCACAGAAGAAATACGACACCGGCGCCTCCGACACCGAGATCAAGATCGGCAATATCATGCCTTACAGCGGTCCGGCGTCCGCCTACGGGGTGATCGGCAAGACCGAGGAAGCTTTCTTCCGCATGATCAATGCCGAAGGTGGCATCAACGGCCGCAAGATCAACTTCATCAGCTATGACGACGCCTACACGCCGCCGAAGACGGTGGAGCAGGCGCGCAAGCTGGTCGAGAGCGACGAGGTGCTGCTGATCTTCAATTCGCTCGGCACGCCGCCGAACTCGGCGATCCAAAAATACATGAACCAGAAGAAAGTGCCGCAGCTCTTCGTCGCCACCGGCGCGACCAAGTGGAACGATCCGAAGGACTTCCCCTGGACCATGGGCTGGCAGCCCAATTATCAGAGTGAGACCCAGATCTATGCAAAGGACATCCTGAAGAACCATCCGAATGCCAAGATCGCCGTGCTCTACCAGAACGACGATTACGGCAAGGACTATCTGAAGGGCTTGAAGGACGGGCTCGGCCAGAAAGCTGCGTCGATGATCGTCGCGGAGGACGCCTACGAGGTGACGGAGCCGACCATCGACTCCCACATCGTCAGGCTCAAGGCCTCCGGCGCCGACGTCTTCGTGAACATCACGACGCCGAAGTTCGCCGCACAGGCGATCAAGAAGAACGCAGAACTCGGCTGGAAGCCGCTGCACTTCCTCAACAACGTCTCGGCCTCGATCGGCAGCGTGATCAAGCCGGCTGGGTTCGAGAATTCACAGGGCATCATCTCATCGCAATACCTGAAGGACCCGACCGATCCGCAGTGGAAGAACGATCCCGGAATGATCGCCTGGAACAAGTTCCTGGATAAGTACTATCCGGATGCCAACCGGTCCGACGCCTCGGTGATGTATGCCTATACGGTTGCGCAGGGGCTGGTGCATGTGCTGAAGGCCTGCGGCGACAACCTGACCCGCGCGAACGTCATGAAGCAGGCGGCGAGCATCCACGACCTCGAGCTCGGCGGACTGCTGCCGGGCGTCAAGGTCAACACATCGCCGACCGACTTCGCGCCGCTGTCGCAGCTCCAGTTGGTGCGTTTCAAGGGCGAGACCTGGGAGCGCTTTGGTGACATCCTGAGCAGCGACGTCGGTGGTTAAGCCTTGAGGGCAGACTAAAGACGCAGCCCCTGCGGCAATGTCGCAGGGGCTTTTCGTTGAGGCGGCCGGGGTAAGATGATAATCACGGCGAACAACAAAAGAGCCTTCGAAACAGGAGGCCGCGACACATCAGTCTGATCACAGGGAGAGAGACTTAATGTCCGCTACCAGAGGTTTTGCGGTCCTTGCGGCCGCGTTTGCGCTTGTCGCCACATCAGGTGGTGCGGCGCTTGCCCAGAAGAAATACGACACCGGGGCCAGCGACACCGAGATCAAGATCGGCAACATCATGCCCTACAGCGGCCCCGCGTCCGCCTACGGCATCATCGGCCGCACCGAGGCCGCCTACTTTAAGAAGATCAACGACGCCGGCGGCATCAACGGCCGCAAGATCAACTTCATCTCCTACGACGACGCCTATTCGCCGCCAAAAGCCGTGGAGCAGGCCCGCAAGCTGGTCGAGAGCGACGAGGTGCTGCTGATCTTCAACTCGCTCGGCACGCCGTCGAACTCGGCGATCCAGAAATACATGAACTCCAAGAAGGTGCCGCAACTGTTCGTCGCGACCGGCGCGACCAAGTGGAACGATCCGAAGGACTTCCCCTGGACCATGGGCTGGCAGCCCAACTACCAGAGCGAGACCCAGATCTACGCAAAATACATCCTGAAGAATCTGCCGAACGCCAAGATCGCCGTGCTCTATCAGAATGACGACTACGGCAAGGATTATTTGAAGGGTCTGAAGGACGGGCTCGGCCAGAAGGCCGCGAGCATGATCATTGCCGAGGAGAGCTTCGAGACCTCCGAGCCGACCATCGACAGCCACATCGTCAAGCTGAAGGCCAGCAACGCAGACGTCTTCATCGACATCGCGACGCCGAAATTCGCGGCACAGGCGATCAAGAAGGTCGCCGAGGTCGGCTGGAAGCCGACCCACTTCCTCAACAACGTGTCAGCCTCGGTCGGCAGCGTGCTCAAGCCGGCCGGCTTCGAGAACGCCCAGAACATCATCTCGGCGGCATATGTGAAAGATGCGTCCGATAAGCAGTGGGACAATGACCCCGGCATGAAGGAGTTCTACGCCTTCATGGCCAAGGATTTCCCTGAAGGCGACAAGCTCGACGGTGGCACCGTGGTCGGCTACGGCGTGGCGCAGACGCTGGTGCAAGTGCTCAAGCAGTGCGGCGACAACCTCACCCGCGAGAACGTCATGAAGCAGGCCGCGAGCCTCAAGGACTTCCGCACCGAGGTGCTGCTGCCCGGCGTCAAGATCAACACCGGCCCGACCGATTTCGCCCCGATCAGCCAGCTTCAGCTCATGAAGTTCAAGGGCGAGAAATGGGAACTGTTCGGCGACGTCATCAGCGCCGACGTCGGCGGCTGACCTCCTGCCCGAGTCGAATGATGCAGCCTCCCGCGATACCGTCGCGGGGGGCTTTTCGTTAGCTATAAGCCCCGTCCGCCCACCCGGAAAAAGCCGGCCAGGGACGTTGCCCGCTTACACTTGGCCTGGCAATGCGCTAGGTAACCGGCGGCAGACCAACAAGAAACCAGCCGCTTCAGCAAGGCGGCAGCAAATAAGGAGCTTTCAGGACATGCCGATGCCGATCCGACACCTTGTCGCAACCGCCCTACTCGGCCTTGCCGTCGCCGCCGCGACCGGGAGCGCCGCGCTGGCGCAGAAGAAATACGACACGGGTGCGAGCGACACCGAGATCAAGATCGGCAACATCGTGCCCTATAGCGGCCCGGCTTCGGCCTATGGCGTGGTCGGCAAGGCGATGGCTGCTGTGTTCAAGAAGGTGAACGACGACGGCGGCATCAACGGACGCAAGATCAACTTCATCTCCTATGACGACGCCTATTCGCCGCCGAAGGCAGTCGAGCAGGCCCGCAAGCTCGTCGAGAGCGACGAGGTGCTGCTGCTGTTCGGCACGCTCGGCACCGCCTCCAACACCGCGATCCAGAAATATCTCAATGCCAAGAAGGTGCCGCAGCTATTCGTCGCGACCGGCGCGACCAAGTGGAACGCCCCGAAAACCTTCCCGTGGACCATGGGCTGGCTGCCCAGCTACCAGAGCGAGTCGCTGATCTACGCGAAATACCTGCTCAAGGAAAAGCCGGCCGCCAAGGTCGCGGTGCTCTACCAGAACGACGACATGGGCAAGGACTATCTCAGGGGCCTGAAGGACGGTTTCGCCAGCGACGCTTCGCGCATCGTCGCCGAAGAGAGCTACGAGGTTGCCGAACCCACCATCGACTCCCACGTGGTGCGGCTCAAATCCTACAATCCTGACGTCGTCATCTTCTTCACCACGCCGAAGTTCGGCGCGCAAGCGATCAAGAAGCTCGGCGAGATGAACTGGAAGCCGGTCACCATCGTCTCCAACGTCTCGGCCTCGACCGCGACGGTGATGCGGCCGGCCGGGCTCGATAACGCCCAGGGCGTGATCTCGGCGGCCTACGCCAAGGATGCCAGCGATCCGCAGTGGAAGGACGATGCCGGCATGAAGGCCTTCGACGAACTGCTCGCCAAATACATGCCCGACACCAACCGTGTCGATTCCTCGGCGATGACCGGCTACAACATGGCGACCACCATGGTTGAGGTGCTGCGCCGCTGCGGCGACGACCTCACCCGCGCCAACGTGATGGCGCAGGCAGCGAGCCTGAAGCAGTTCGCGCAAGGAGGCCTGCTGCCGGGCGTGACGCTGACCACCGGACCCAGCGACTTCCAGCCGATCGAGCAACTCCAGCTCATGCAGTTCAAGGGCGAACGCTGGCAGTTGTTCGGTGACGTCATCAGCGGCGAGATCGCCGGCAATTGAGACGAGATGGCTCTTGTTTCGATCCAAGCGTCGCAATCCCCCCCACCTCTCCCGCTTGCGGTGGAGGTCGGATCGCATCAAGGATGCGATCCGGGTGGGGGCTTTCTACGCAATACGGCTCGTGGCAACACCCCCGCCCTAACCCTCCCCCGCAAGCGGGAGAGGGAATGCAGCGTGCAATTCGGCCCGACCTCACTCACGCCTCGGCTCTCGCGAAAGCATAACCATGACCGACCGACGTCCCTTCCTGCGTTCGATCTTTGATGCGGCGGTCGCCGCTGCGCATCCCGACGTCGTGCTGGCGCCGCGGCTGCGGCCGGCACCGAAGGGACGTGTGATCGTCCTCGCCGCCGGCAAGGGCGCCGGCGCGATGGCCGCGGCGGCCGAGCGCCACTACCTCGATGCGCTCGGCCTCGACCCGGCGCGGCTGGTCGGCATCGCGACCACCCGCCATGGTCATGGCGTGCCGACGCGGCGCATCAAGGTGGTCGAGGCCGGCCATCCGGTGCCCGATGAAGCCGGCCTGAGGGCGGCCGACGATACGCTGCGGCTCGCCGCCGAGGCGACGCCTGACGATCTGCTGCTGGTGCTCCTGACCGGCGGTGGTTCGGCGAACTGGATCGCGCCGGTCGAGGGTGTGAGCTTTGCGCAGAAACAGCAGGTCAACCGGGCGCTGTTGCGCTCGGGTGCCCCGATCGGCGAGATGAACACCGTCCGCAAGCATTTGTCGCGCATCAAAGGCGGGCGGCTGGCTCGCGCCGGCCAGCACGCCGCCGAGATCGTCACGCTCGCGATCTCCGACGTTCCGCATGACGATCCCTCCGCGATCGCGTCGGGACCAACGGTTCCTGATCCGACCACGCTGGCGGACGCCCGCGCTCTGGTCGCCAAATACAATCTCTCGGTCGACGATGCCGTGCGCCGCGCGCTCGACGATGCCGGCAATGAAAGCTGCAAGCCGGAGGACCCCGCTTTCGCCCACGCAACCTTCGAGCTGCTGGCGAAGCCGAAAGCCTCGATCGATGCCGCGGTGAAGGTCGCGCAGGACGCCGGCTACGCGACGATTGCGCTCGGCGCCGATCTCGAGGGCGAGGCCCGCGAGGTTGCCGCCGAACATGCGCGCCTCGCGCTTAAGGCCCGCAGCGAAGGCAGCCGCGTTGCGATCCTGTCCGGCGGCGAACTCACGGTGACCGTGCGCGGCAACGGCCATGGTGGTCCCAACCAGGAATACGCGCTGGCGCTTGCCGACCTGCTGAAGGACACACCCAACGTATCGGCGCTGGCTGCCGATACCGATGGCGCCGATGGCGGCGCCGGCAGCGCCACCGATCCGGCCGGCGCCATGATCGACCAGGCGACATTCGCGAAGATGAAGACGATGGGCCTCGATCCCAGAGCGTATCTCGACAACAACGATGCCACCGGCTTCTTTGCCCAGACCGGCGATCTGCTGCTGACCGGCCCGACGCTGACCAACGTCAACGATGTGCGTGTGATTTTGGTCGACTGATCGGCGGCTCTCTCACCGTCATTGCGAGGAGCTCGCGACAAAATTGCAAAGCAATTTTGCGCTGAAGCGACGAAGCAATCCATACATCCACACATGCGGGTCCCGTGGATTGCTTCGCGGAGCCTGTCATCGGGCGCGCATTCGCGCGACCCGTTGGCTCGCAATGACGGCTGAGGGACCGTCGCGCCCGTTCAAAACTCCTGCGCGAGCTTGGCCAGCATTTCCAGCAGCGCGGCGTGGTTGGCCGGGCCGAGCACCTCGATCAGCCGCGCCTCGTGCTTGTTGGCGACCAGCTTCTTGGCGCGCGCCAGCACCGCGCGGCCCTTGTCGGTCAGCACCAGGATGTGCGAGCGGCGGTCGTTGGTGGAGCGCATCCGGGCGCAGAGGTCGCGGCTCTCCAGCGCATCGAGCATCGCGACAAAGTTCGGCCTGAGAATGCCGAGTGTATTGGCGATCTCGGTCTGGTTGCGGCCGGGATTCTTGTCGAGCAGGAGCAGCACGGAGAACTGCGCGGGCGTCAGTTGCAGCGGCGCGACGCAGCGCAGGAAGTCCTCGAACACCTTGAGCTGCGCGCGTTTCAGCGAATAGCCGAGCAGCCCGGACAGTTCGCCCAGTTGCAGCATGCTGTCGTCCCCGACAGGGTCGACCGGTTCCCTGCGCAGGGAGCGCGGCAGTCTGACGGCATCGGAGGCGGTCTTGGAAACAGTCATCGCTCCAGGCTCGCAATCCCGCTACAAGGATCCCGCGCGACGTTCGGGGATCTTGAGATTATATTCGATAATTGTTATCCACTATATCAAATATCGGCCGCCATCAACAGCCGATATCGGCCGACCTGACCGGCATCAACGGTTGCGGCGGCCCGACGCTTAAGGGGGAGCGCTCGGCCTTGAACACAACGATCATGCTGTTCCTGCTGCAGGACGGCATCACCAACGGCGCGATCTACGCACTGCTCGGGCTCGCCCTGGTGCTGGTGTTTGCGGTCACGCGGGTGATCCTGATCCCGCAGGGCGAATTCGTCACCTATGGCGCGCTGAGTTACGCGATGCTGGCAACCGGGCAGGTGCCGGGCACGGTGCAGCTCGCCGTCGTGATGGGCCTCGTTGCCTTCGCGCTCGACCTGTTCTTCGCGCGCAAGTCGCTGCATGCGCGGCTCGTCATGCGCTCCGCCGCGCTCAACGTCGCCTTTCCCGTCGCGCTGCTTGGCCTTACCTATGCGCTGGTCGGACCCAACACGCCGGTCGCGATCAACATCGCCCTGGCGCTGCTGATCGTGGCGGCGATCGGACTGTTCCTCTATCGCATCGCGTTTCAGCCGATCGCCCACACCTCGGTGCTGGTACTCTTGATCGCCTCGGTCGGCTGCCACCTCGCGCTGCAGGGTCTTGGCCTGGTGTTCTTCGGCGCCGAGGGCCTGCGCGGGCCGGCGCTGTCGAATGCCGCGGTGACCGCGGGGCCGCTGCGCTTCACCGGCCAGAGCCTCGCGGTGTATGGCCTGACGGTGGCCGCCATCGTCGCGCTGTGGCTGTTCTTCGGCTTCACCAAGACCGGCAAGGCGCTGCGCGCCACTGCCGTCAACCGCCTCGGCGCCCGCCTCGTCGGTATCCGCACCACGCTATCCGGCCAGATCGCATTCCTGCTCGCCTCCGTGATCGGCGCGATCTCCGGCATCCTGATCGTGCCGATCACCACGCTCTATTACGACACCGGCTTTCTGATCGGCCTGAAGGGCTTCATCGCCGCCATCATCGGCGGCCTCGTCAGCTATCCCTTGACCGCGGTGGCTGCGATCCTGGTCGGCATCGTCGAGGCCTTCTCGTCGTTCTACGCCAGCAATTTCAAGGAAGTCATCGTGTTCTTCTTGATCCTTCCCGTACTGGTGCTGCGCTCGCTCGCAGCGCCAGAGGTCGAAGAAGAGAAGGATTAAGCGCGATGACGCAGCGGCTTCCCCTCATCATCTTCGCGCTCGTGATGGCGGCGATCCCGCTCATCCCGGGCATCCCGCCGTTCTGGATCGTGCTGCTCGATAATATCGGCCTCGCCGCGCTGGTCGCGATGGGGCTGGTGCTGCTCACCGGCGTCGGCGGCCTCACCTCGTTCGGCCAGGCCGCGTTCTGCGGCTTCGGCGCCTATACCACCGCGGTGCTCACCACCGCCTACGGCATGTCGCCATGGCTGACACTGCCGGCCTCGCTGCTGGTCAGCGGCATTGCGGCCGTGCTGCTCGGGATCGTCACGGTGCGACTCTCCGGCCACTACCTGCCGCTCGGCACCATCGCCTGGGGAATCGGCCTGTTCTACCTGTTCAGCAAGCTGGAATTCCTCGGCCGCAACGACGGCATCTCCGGCATTCCGCCGCTCTCGATCGGCTCGTTCAAGATGCTGAGCCCGGATGCGATCTATTACGCGATCTGGGTTGCGGTGCTGCTGTCCGCGCTCCTGACCATGAACCTGCTGGATTCCCGCACCGGACGCGCCATCCGCGCGCTACGGCGCGGACATATCGCCGCCGAAGCATTCGGCGTGCAGACACCGCGCGCCAAGCTCCTGGTGTTCATCTATGCCGCGGTGCTGGCCGGCCTGTCCGGCTGGCTCTACGCGCATTTCCAGCGCGCCGCCAACCCGACGCCGTTCGGCGCGCAGGCCGGCATCGAATATCTGTTCATCGCGGTCGTCGGCGGCGCCGGCTATGTCTGGGGCGCCGTGCTTGGCGCCGGCATCGTCGTGGTGCTCAAGGAAGTGCTGCAGAGCTACCTGCCCTACATCTTCGGCGGCCAGAGCCAGCTCGAGACCATCGTGTTCGGTATCATGTTGGTGTTGCTGCTCCAACTCGCGCCCTCAGGCGTCTGGCCGTGGCTGATATCATTGCTGCCGTTCAAGCCGGCTCGCAAGGCGCCCGACACCTCGCTGAAGCTGGAGCACCGCGAACGGGCGCCCGGGTCGTCGTCAGTGCTGTTGCGTATCGAGAAGGCCCGCAAGCAGTTTGGCGGCGTCATCGCCGTCAACGACGTCTCCTTTGACGTGAATGCCCGCGAGATCGTCGCCTTGATCGGCCCCAACGGCGCCGGCAAGAGCACGACCTTCAACCTGATCACCGGCGTCTTGACCGCGACCAGCGGCGCGATCTCGGTGCTCGGCCGCAAGGTCGAGAACGCGCCGCCGCAGGAGATCGTCAAGCTCGGCGTGTCCAGAACCTTCCAGCACGTCAAGCTGGTGCCCGACATGACCGTGCTCGAGAACGTCGCGATCGGCGCGCATCTGCGCGGCAATTCCGGCGCGATTTCCAGCATGCTGCGGCTCGACCGCACCGATGAGGCGAAGCTGCTGGCCGAGGCCGCCCGCCAGATCGAACGGGTCGGCCTGTCCGACCAGATCGACCAGCTTGCGGGCTCACTCTCGCTTGGACAACAGCGCATCGTCGAGATCGCGCGCGCTCTGTGCGTCGATCCGATGCTGCTGCTGCTCGACGAGCCGGCTGCGGGCCTGCGTCACATGGAGAAGCAGCGGCTCGCCACCCTGCTGCGGCAATTGCGCGACGGCGGCATGTCGGTGCTGCTGGTGGAGCACGACATGGGCTTTGTGATGGATCTCGCCGACCGTATCGTGGTGCTCGATTTCGGCACCAAGATCGCCGAAGGCACGCCGGCCGCGATCAAGACCAATCCCGCCGTGATCAAGGCCTATCTCGGAGCCGCCGCATGAGCGCGCTGCTATCGGTTGCCGACGTCCACATCTCCTACGGCAAGGTCGAGGCCGTGCGCGGCGTGTCGCTCGATGTTGGCGAGAACGAGATCGTCACCATCATCGGTGCCAACGGCGCCGGCAAGACCACGCTGCTCAACGCCGTGATGGGAATCCTGCCGCTAAAAGGACGCACGACATTCGCCGGCACCGACCTGGCCCCGCTCGACATCGAGGACCGCGTCGCCACCGGCCTGAGCCTCGTGCCGGAGCATCGCGAATTGTTCGGCACCATGAATGTCGAGGACAATCTCGAGCTCGGTGCCTTCCGCATCCCGAAGGCGACCGCGGCAACCTCGCTCGAGCGGGTCTACACGCTGTTTCCGCGCCTGAAGGAGCGACGCAGGCAGCTCGCCGGCACGCTGTCCGGCGGCGAGCAGCAGATGCTGGCGATGGGCCGCGCGCTGATGGGCACGCCGAAGCTCTTGATGCTGGACGAGCCGAGCCTCGGGCTGGCCCCGATTATCGTCGCCGATATCTTCCGCATCGTCGGCGAGCTTCGCGCCGCCGGCGTCTCGGTGCTGCTGGTCGAGCAGAACGCGCAGGCGGCGCTGCAGATCGCCGACCGTGCCTATGTGATGGAGCTCGGCGAGTTCGTGCTCAGCGGCTCGGCCGAGGAGATCGCGGCCAACAAGGGCGTCGCGGCGAGCTATCTCGGCTTCCAGCACGAAGGCGAGACCGCAATTTAGGCGCAAATCATCGCAGCAAAAAAGCCGGCCTCGACGCGGCCGGCTTCTTCGTTTCACAAGTCGGCAACCAGCTCACATCGCCGGGACGTATTTCCCGTCCTTCACCGTCAGCAGGATGCGCGAGCGGTCGTCGAGGCCGTAGCGATCCTTTTCGGTCCAGTTATAGACGCCTTGCGTGGCGACGATTTCCTTTTCCGAGATGAACGCCTTGCGAATCGCATCGCGGAATTCCGGCGTGCCGGGCTTGGCCGTCTTCAGCGCCACCGGAACGACGCGCTTCAGCACCTCGAAGGCGTCGTAGGAATGGCCGGCGAACTGGCTGCGGCTGTTCGGGCCGTATTTCGCCTCATAGGCGGTGTTGAGCGCGAGGCCCGGCTTCTTGGTCAGCGCGCTGTCGGGCTGCGTCTCCGGCGACATCACCGGACCTGCCGACATGATCACGCCCTCGGCAGCCGCACCCGCGATACGGATGAAGTCCATGCTGGCGGCGCCGTGGGTCTGGTAGATCAAGCCCTTGTAGCCGCGCTCGCGCAGCGCGGTCTGCGGCAGCGCCGCGGCGGTGCCGGAGGCGCCGATCAGGATCGCATCGGGATTGGCGGCGACGAGCTTCAGCACCTGGCCCGCGACCGACGTGTCGGGACGCGCGAAGCGCTCCTCGTCGGTCATCGTCAGGCCCATCGGCACCGCCTGGTTTTTGAAGTCGTTGACCCAGAGGTCGCCGTAGGAATCGGAATAGCCGATATAGCCGACGGTCTTGATGTTGTGCGCCTTCATGTGCTCGTAGAGCACCTTGCCCATGATCGGAATCGACTGCGGCAGATCGACCGACCACTTGGCGCGCGCCTCGTTGATCGGGAACGGCGCCAGGCCAAGATGCGGAATGCCGGCTTCGTTGGCGACCGTCGACACCGCGATCGACGGCGGCGTGGTGCAGGAGCCCATGATGATGTCGGCCTTGGACTCGGTGACGAAGCGCCGCGCATTGGTGGTTGCAGCAGTCGGGTCGCCGCCGTCATCGAGCACGATCAGCTTCAGCGGCACCCCGCCGATCTCCTTCGGCACGAAATCGAGCGCGTTGCGCTCGGGGATGCCAAGCGCTGCGGCGGGGCCCGTGGTCGAGATCGAGATACCGATGGTGATTTCGTTGGTCTGCGCCAGCACCGGCGAACCCGGCAGCGCAACGGCCGCCGCGAGCGCCGCGGCGGCGAAAGTGGCCTTCCTCATCTATTCCTCCCTGCGGATAGTCTTTGGGTTTAAACCAATTTTGCGGGCAAATTCAGCCCCTTCTTTAGGTCATGGAGGGCTGCGGATCAGCCCTTCATGAAGCGGTCAACGATCTCCTGCGGAAACGGCGCCGATTTCAGTTTGCCGGGATCATCCGGGTGACGGCCGACCAGCACCCGGGTCTCGAATGCCTCGATCGCAAGCGCCTCGCCCTTGAACACGCGGTGCACCACCTCGAAGCTCGAGCGCTTGATGCTCTCGATCCGGCTCTCGATGGTGATCCAGTCGCCATGGGTCGACGGGATGTGGAATTTAGCCCGCGTGTCGACCATGGGAATGCCGACCAGCCCGTATTTGTGGATGATGTCCTGCTTCGAGAAACCGGCGGCTTCGAACATCATCGAGGTCGAATCGTCGAACATCGCGAAGTAGCGCGGGTAATAGACAATATTCGCGGGGTCGCAGTCGCCCCATTGGATCTGCACGTCGCGTCGATGAACGAACATGGTTCTGTCCTCGATCACACTACGATCTTGTCGGTCCCGATCATGCTTTAGCGTGGCGCCATCCGGAGCGCGGCATCGAGCCGCACCACTTCGCCGTTCAGATAGGGATTGTCGATCATGTGCAGCGCCAGCGAGGCGAACTCGTCGGCTTGTCCCAGCCGGCGCGGGAACGGGATCGCGGCGGACAGCGAATCCTGCGCTTCCTGCGGCAGGCCGGCGAGCAGCGGCGTGAGGAACAGGCCCGGTGCGATCGTCAGCACGCGAATGCCGAACTGCGCGAGCTCGCGCGCGATCGGCAGCGTCATCGCGACGATACCGCCCTTCGAGGCCGAATACGCCGCCTGCCCGATCTGACCGTCATAGGCGGCAACCGAAGCGGTGCAGATCACGACGCCCCGCTCGCCGGTCGCAAGCGGCTCCAGCTTGGACATGTCAGCAGTCGCAAGCCGCAGCATGTTGAAGGAGCCGATCAGGTTGATCTTGATCACCTTGTCGAAATCGCCAAGCGCCATCGGCCCCTCGCGCCCGATCACGCGCTTTGCCACCCCGATGCCGGCGCAGTTCACCAGTACGCGCGCCGGGCCATGCGCCTTGGCAGCCTGCGCGACCGCGGCTTCGGCGGCGGCCGCATCGGCGACATCGCAGACCAATGGAATGCCGCCGATCTCGGCCGCCACGCTCTCGGCGAGCTTGGCATTGAGGTCGCAGACCGCGACCTTGGCGCCTTGCACGGCCAGCCGCCGCGCGGTCGCGGCTCCCAATCCCGATGCGCCGCCGGTGACAATGGCGGCCTGGTCCTTCAACTGCATGGCGGTTCTCCTCTTGGAAATCAGGTGAGCGTGATCACGGATGCCGGCGGCACCGGCGCATAGAGTGTTTCGATCAGCAAGTTGCGATGCTCCAGCACCGCGCGCTGGTTGATCGAACCTTTGTCGGTGACTTCGCCGCGATCGATCGACAGCGGCGTGTCGAGCAGGACCGCGCGGGTAATTCGGTTCGATGAGCCAGTGGCGGTAGCGAGGAATCGGGCGAAGCGCTCGCGGAAGGCTGCGCGCACCAGGGGATCGGCGGCCGCCGCGGCGATGTCGTTGGCCGCAAGATTAGGATTGATCAGGCGGCAACCATCGAGATCGAGGATGACGATGGCCGAGATCTCGTCGCGGTTGAGACCCGCGATCACGACGTCGCGCACCAGCGGCGCGCAGGTGCCGACGAAGCGCGCCCGCAATGGGCCGACGCTGACCCAGGTGCCGCTCGCCAGCTTGAAGTCCTCGGCGATACGGCCGTCGAAGTCGAAGCCGGCAGCAAAATCGCCGGAACTGGCGGGCTTCAGCGCGTCACCGAACTTGTAGAAGCCTTCCTCGTCGAACGCCTTGGCGGTCAACTCCGGCTGGCGCCAGTAGCCCGGCGTCACGTTCGGCCCCTTGGCGCGGACCTCCAGCTTGCCGTTGTTCGGCACCAGCTTGGCATCATTGCCCGACACCGGAAGCCCGACGTGGCCGGAGCGGCTGGTGTCGGGGCGCACCGACATGAAGAACGGCGAGGTTTCGGTGGCGCCGAGGCCTGTCAGCATCGGCACCCGATAGCCCTTCTCCCGCACCGCAAGCTCGTCGAGGCTGTTCCAGACGAACGGCGACAGCGCCGCGCCCGAGAAGAACATCGCATGCAGCCGGTCGAAGAATTTCGCCCGCAAGCCCGCATCGTCGCGCAAATAGGGCAGCAGCGATTCGTAGCCCTTAGGAACATTGAAGTAGACCGTCGGCGAGATCTCGCGCAGGTTTCGCACGGTCTCCTCGATGCCGCCCGGCATCGGCTTGCCCTCGTCGAGATACATCGAGCCGCCGTTGTAGAGCGTCAGCCCGATATTGTGGTTGCCGCCGAAGGTGTGATTCCACGGCAGCCAGTCGACGATCACCGGCGGCTCGTCCTTCAGGAACGCCAGCGTCTCGCGCAACATCACCTGGTTGGCGCAGATCATGCGCTGGGTATTGATGACGGCCTTGGGGTTGCCGGTCGACCCCGACGTGAGCAGGAATTTTGCGATCGTGTCCGGGCCGATTGCCTCATGGACCGCGTCAAGGCGCGGATCTTCGGGCGTCGCGAGGAGATCGGCGAGCCTGACAATGTCACGGCCGGGCACCGCGCCGCGGCTGGCCACGATCTCGATACCCGTGGGCACATTGGCGATCAGCGCATCGGCGAACTTGTCGGCGTCGTCAACGAAGACGAGGCCCGGCGTCAGCAGCTTGATCAGGAAATTGAGCTTGCCGTAATCGCGGGACACCAGCGAATAGGCAGGGGAAACCGGACAAAACGGAATCCCGGCATAGAGCGCGCCGAACGCGATCAGCGCATGATCAATGGAATTGCCCGACAGGATCACGATCGGCCGCTCGGCGGACAACCCGCGCGCCATCAAGGCCGACGCAAGACGCCTGGTGGTCTCAAGCAATTGCGCGTAGGTGATCTGGCGCCAGCCGCCGTCGGCCCTGCGCTCGGCCATGAACACGCGGTTCGGCTCGACCCTGGCCCAGTGATGCAGGCGGTCGGTGATGCGAACGGGATAGTCGGCAAGCTTCACCCTCGGGCGAAGATAGATCGTGCCGTCGGCGCGACGCTCGACGGTGACCTCGGGATTGCCGAACGAGATCGGGCGCAACGGATGCGCGCTGGCGGCGGTCGCAGACGTATCAGGCTTGGCGCTCATGTCGGCTTCACCTTGGCGGTCTTGCGGTCAAGGAATTCGCGGATGCGCCGCTTGGCTTCCTTGTCGCTCTGCGCGACGGTTGCCATCAGGGATTCCATCAAAAGCCCGGTCTGCGGATTGGCCTCCGCGATCATCGGCAATGCTTGCAGCACGGCGAAATTGGTCAGCGGCGCGTTCGCCGCCACCCGTTCGGCAAGCTCCAGCGCCTTTGCCAGCGAGCCGCCGGCCTCGGTGAGATATTGCGAGAAACCGTAGGAGGCGCCTTCGGTCGCGGAATAGACCCGGCCGGTCAACATCATGTCGGCCATCCGGGGCACGCCGATCAGCCGCGGCAGCCGCACCGATCCGCCGCCGCCAACGAAGATGCCGCGCTGGCCCTCCGGCAGCGCGAAATAGGCAGAAGGCTCGGCGACGCGGATATGCGCAGCACAGGCAAGCTCGAGGCCGCCGCCGATCACCGCGCCCTTCAGCGCGGCAATCACGGGCACGCGGCAATACTGGATGCGGTCGAACACGCGATGCCACATCTGGGAATGGACCAGGCCCTCGGTCGCGTCGCGTTCGGTCAGTTCGGACAGATCGAGCCCCGACGAGAAGTGATCGCCGATGCCGTGGATGACGACGGCACCGATCGTATCGGGAATGGCGGAAAAGCAGTCCTGCAGCGCAAGGATGATGCCGTCGTTCAGCGCGTTGCGCTTAGCGGGACGGTTGAGGCCCACGGTCAGCACCGCGCCGGACTGTTCGATCTTGAGCAGCGCCGCGTCGTCAGCGGCGGAGGCGTTTCCCATGGCGTTATTGCTTCCTGTTCAGAATAGTTATGTTTTATAACGATTAGCGCAGGAGTCAATATAGCTGCTCACGACCATCGCATCCTGAGGTACACGCGCAGGCGGGCCTCGAAGTATGCACGGCCCGGATGTTGGCCGCCGACCCTTCGAGACGGCCGCTGTGCGGCCTCCTCAGGGTGACGGTGATGGAGTTGATACGCATGACTCTCTCCACCCGTCGTCCCTGCGAAAGCACTAGGGCATCTACACATCTTTTCCGGACCGAAAAGTGACTCTCGATCAAGGACTTGCTTGCCACTCGATGACGCCATTTCGCGAGCAGAGCTTAGCAAAAGTGCGGCGTTTCTCTGCGTTGCTAAGCTAAGTCGTTGAGAAGACTCCGGAAGACATGTAGATGCCCTAGTGCGAAAGCAGGGACCCATAACCACAAATGATTATTGTTGAACAATGACGGAACGACGAGTCCCGTTCACGACACAGGCCGCGGAGTACGGGTCCCTGCTGTCGCAGGGACGACACCGAACGTTGGCGGATTCCGGCGGGTGAAACGCGCAAGTGTGCGACAGCGGCTCAGAGTACCTGATGCACGTCGATCACGACGCGGTCGGCGTGGCGCGCGGCGGAAGCGACAAAGATATGCTCCATCAGCCAGCGATATTTCTCGGCGCCGGTCTCGAACTTCGGCACGGTGCGGAAGTAGATCAGCTTCGGATCAACCGGCTCGCCGCGCTTCAGCTTCTGCAGCAGATCAACCGGCCCGAACCGGATGCCCTTGTTCTCGACATAGACCACGGCGCCGTCGTCGGTCTCGAAGGCATATTTCGCCTCGAGTTCGATCAGCTCGTTGGGCCGGATGATCTGGAAGTCGGCGCCGAAGCTCAGCACCCTGCCGTTGACCTGCTCGCCCCTCACCTCGCCGCCGATGATCGGGATGATGCGGCGGACGCCGGTCCCGATGTCGCCGGCGGAGGTCACGTCGGCGATCCGCGCGGTGATGGTGAAGACAAATTTGGTCTGGAGATCTGGCGGCATCGGTCTAGCCAATCATGCGCTGCGGCAACCAGGTCGCGAGCAGCGGGAACAGGATCAGGATCACCAGCCGGATCAGATCGGTGATCACGAACGGCAGCACACCGGCAAAGATGGTCGACATGTTGACGTCCTTGATCACGCTCTTGATCACGAACACGTTCATGCCGACCGGCGGATGGATCAGGCCGAGCTCGACCGTCATCACGATGATGATGCCGAACCAGATCGGGTCGAAGCCGAGCGAGGTGACGACCGGGAATACGATCGGCACGGTGAGGATCACCATCGCCATCGCATCCATCAGGCAGCCCAGCACGATGTACATCAGCAGGATCAGCGCCAGCACGCCATAAGGGCCAATGCCGAGCCCGGTGAGGAAGGCGGTGACGTTCTGCGGCGTCTGGGTGATGGTGAGGAAATAGCCGAAGCAGAGCGCGCCGATCAGCACGGTGAACACGGCGGCCGCGGTGCGGGTCGCCTGCAACAGCGATTGCAGGATGCCGTCCTTCGAGAGCCTGCCGCGGAGGACGCCGATGATGAAGGCGCCGACCGCACCGACGGCGCCGGCTTCGGTCGGGACGAAGAAGCCGCCATAGAGGCCGCCGATCACGAACAGAAACAGCAGCGACGGCGCCCAGACATCGCGCAGCGCCAGGATGCGCTCCGGCCATTTGGCCTTCGGCCCCGCCGGCAGGAATCCTGGCCGGGTCACGCCGATGATGCCGATCGTGATCATGTGCATGACGATCGCGAGCAGGCCCGGGACAACGCCGGCGATGAACAGCTTGCCGATATCCTGCTGCGTGATGATGCCGTAGACCGCAAGCACGGTGGACGGCGGCAGCATCGCCCCCAGCGTGCCGCCGACCGCGATCACACCGGTCGAGAACGATTGCGGATAGCCGAAGCGGCGCATCTCGGGATAGGCCACCGCGGAGAATGTCGCGGCGGTCGCGACCGACGAGCCGGAGATCGCGGCAAAGCCGCCGCAGGCGGCGATGGTGGCAATGCCGAGCCCGCCCTTCCAGTGACCGACGAAGGTGTTGGCGGCGCGGAACAGCTCGCGGCTGATGCCGGAAACGGACACGAAGGCACCCATCAGCAGGAACATCGGAATCACGCCGAACGAATAATCGGTCACCGTGCGCATCGTGGTCTGGCCGACCAGCTTCAGCGCCGGCTCGAAGCCGGTGAGGTAGCCAAAGCCGGTGATGCCGACGAGGCCCATCGCCATGCCGACGGGCACGCGCAGCAGCATCAGCACGAACAGGCTGACAAAGCCGATGACGGCTACGGTCTCGCTGCTCATCGCCGGCTACTCCGCGGTCTTGATCTTGGCATCGTGGATGTCTTCCGGATGGAAGATCAGCCGGTAGGTGCGGATCGCAATCAACAGCACCGCGGAGACGTCGCCGATCCACGACACCAGAAAGAACGGCCAGACCGGCACGCCGAGATCCATGGTGACGATGTGGCTGTTCCTGGTGTCGATCACCTTGTCGACCAATGTGTAGGTCTGGACCGTGACGACGAACAGCAGCACCAGCGTCGCGAAGATGTCGATCCAGCGCTGGTAGCGCGGCGAGGCATTGGCCCACACCAGGTCCACGGTGATGTGGGTGCCGCGATAGCTGGTCGCCGCGATGCCCCAGAAGATCAGGATGCCGAGCAGGAACTGCCCGAAATTGTAGTAGTCGGGGATCGTCACCGAGAAGAATTTGCGCATGAACACCGCGGTGAAGGTGTTAAGCGCGACGACGCCAACGAAGAACGCAGCGACCCATTCGATCGAATCGATGAAGCGGTCCATGAAATTCTTGCGGGCCGGCTCGGGCGGACCGGTGATGACGCCGTCTTGAGTCACTTCGGGATTGGCAGCCATGATGTCGGACTATCGCTGTCAGCCGGGGTGTCATTCCGGGGCGCTCGCAGCGCGAGCGAACCCGGAATCTGGAGATCGTGGCACGAGATTCCGGGGTCGCGCTGACACGCGCCCCGGAATGACGAAATTACAATCCGGCGTCGTACTTCTTCAGCGTCGCCTGCAGATCGCCGGCGATCTTTTCAGGATCGCCGCCGGCCTTCTTCACCGCCTCGGCCCAACTGTCGTGCAGCGGCTTGACCGCCTTCTTCCACTCGGCGAGCTGATCCGGGGTCAATTGATAGACCTCGTGCCCGGATAGCGCCTTCATCTTGGTGCGGCCGTTGGCCTCGAACTCGGTCCAGGGATCGGTGACCTTGGACGCCCATTCCGGAGTGCAGTGATCGTCGATCACCTTCTTCTGGGCAGCCGACATCGCGTTATATTTGGCAAGGTTGATGTTGTAGGTGAACACGGTCGTGTAGAGCGGCACGTCCATGTGGTACTTCACCACCTTGTCGATACCGAACAGGAAGATCGAGCCCCAGGGGAAGGTGATCTCGTCGGCCACGCCGCGTTCGATGGCGTCGCGCGATTCCGGCGCGGACGCTTGCACATTGGTGCCGCCGAACATCTTGACCATCTCGCCGATCGTGCTCTGTGCCGGGCGCACCTTCACACCGTTGAGGTCGCTCGGCAGCAGGATCTTCTTCTTGCCGTGCAACGCGCCCGGATCGTGGATGAAGGCGAAGCAGAGCTTGGTGTCCTTCATCTCGGTCGGCGCGTATTTGTGGTACCACTCGTTCAGCGCCAGCGTGCCCTTCTTGCCGTCGGCAAACACGAACGGAAGCTGGCCTGCGGCCGCGATCGGGAAGCGGCCGGGCTGATAGCCGGGATTGACGTAGGTAACATCGGCGATGCCGTCGCGCGCCATGTCATAGTGATCGAACGCCTTGCCGAGCTGCTCGGACGGGAACACGGTCACCTTGATGGTGCCGCCCGAGGCTTTGTCGATGTCGGCGGCCCAGGCCTGCGTCGCCGGGACCAGCGGATGCGCCGGCGGCACCCACAGCGATACTTTGAGATTGACGGTCTTGTCCTGCGCCAAGGCAGGGGCAACAGCCGGCGTGACGCCCGCAGCCACGAGCAGCGCCAACAACGCCTTCCTCATCGAATATCCTCCCTCTCCATGACGGCGGGCTTCGCGCCCGGTCTCATTACTTAACATGTTATATAATTCGCGCGTTTGTTCAAGACGAAATGCGCCGGGCGGACACCGCGCCGCACCGGAGGTCATCCGGCCGAATCGGTCTCTTGCATTGCGGCGAAGTCCCTACGCTGATCAAACGCGCTTTGCGAAGACTGTTATATGATATAATCACCATGGCAAGCCGGCGACGGCAGCCCGCGACGCACGGGCGATGATCAAGCCTACCTTATCGGGAGGAGCGGGTATTGCGGACAAAAGTAGCAATCATAGGCGCAGGTCCGGCCGGACTGTTGCTTGGGCAACTACTTCATACTTTTGGCGTAGATAACGTGATCCTTGAGCGCCAGACCCCGGAATATGTGCTCGGGCGTATTCGCGCCGGCCTGCTCGAAGAAGGCACGGTGTCCCTGCTCGAGAAGGTCGGGGCCGCCGACCGCCTGCATCGCGAGGGTCTGGTCCATCACGGCGTCGAATTGGCGTTCGGCGGTGCACGGCACCGCATCGACATGCATGGCCTGACCAGCAAGACCGTAACGATCTACGGCCAGACCGAGGTCACGCTCGACCTGATGAACGCCCGCAAGGCCGCCGGGCTGACCTCCATCTATTCGGCCAGCGACGTCAAGCCGCATGATTTCGACACCGAGCAACCGCGCGTCACCTATGTGAAGGATGGAGTCAGCTATGAAATTGCTTGCGACTTCATCGCCGGTTGCGACGGTTTCCACGGAGTCAGCCGCGCCAGTGTGCCGGCGTCGGCGATCACGAGCTATGAGCGGGTGTATCCATTCGGTTGGCTCGGCATCCTCTCGGAAACGCCGCCGGTGTCGCCGGAGCTGATCTATAACAACCACGAGCGCGGCTTCGCGCTCTGCACCATGCGTTCAACTCATCGGAGCCGCTATTACGTACAATGTCCCCTCGATGATCATGTCGATCAGTGGTCGGACGAGCGGTTCTGGGACGAGCTGAAACGCCGCGTCGACCAGAAGGCCGCCGACGAGCTGGTCACCGGCCCCTCGATCGAGAAGAGCATCGCGCCATTGCGCAGTTTCGTCGCCGAGCCGATGCGATTCGGCCGGATGTTCCTGGCCGGCGACGCCTCGCATATCGTGCCGCCGACCGGGGCCAAGGGCCTGAACCTCGCCGCCAGCGACGTGCATTACCTGTCGCAGGCGTTGCGCGAATATTACGACGAGAAGTCCTCGGCCGGCATCGACGGTTACTCTGCGCGAGCGCTGGCGCGGGTCTGGAAGGCGGTGCGCTTCTCCTGGTGGATGACCTCGATGCTGCACAAGTTCCCCGACGACGGCGAATTCGCCGCGCGGATCCAGATCGCCGAGTTGGATTATCTCGTGAGCTCGAAGGCGGCATCGACGTCGCTGTCGGAGAACTATGTGGGCTTGCCGTTCTAGCGGGATCCGTAGAGTGGGCAAAGCGCAGGAGCCGCAGCCGTAGAGTGGGCAAAGGCGCGCTTGCGCCGTGCCCACCTTCGAGAGCACGCCAGGAATGGTGGGCACGGCGCTGACGCGCCTTTGCCCACCCTACAGCTCCCGACCCGTCATCCTGAGGTGCGAGCGGAGCGAGCCTCGAAGGATGCACGGCCACCAGCCGGGCCGTCGACCCTTCGAGACGCGCGCAAGTGCGCGCTCCTCAGGGTGACGGTGATGGGCTATGCCGTCCCAACAAGATCAAGATTGGCGCGCGCTTTTCAAACACGCCCGCGAATCCCGTTTAAAACTTTGTAGGCGGTGAAACTGTCATCGACATCGCGTTCAATGGCGCAAACGAAATGCCAATGCGCGAGCCTCAGATGAGCACCGATACGCCGATCCTCGACATCCCTGCCGGCTTCGAGCCGCATTTCCGCAAGAGCCCGCTCACCGATCCCTGGGAGCCGCTTTACGCCAAGAGGACCGAAAGAGCCGTCATCATCGGCCTGCGGCTGGCCAAGCCGCACACCAATGCGCGCGGACTGATCCATGGCGGACTGATCGCCGCGCTTGCCGACAACGCGATGGGCTATAGCTGCGGGCAGGCGACAGGCTGGATCACCACGTTTGTCACGATCTCGCTGGCGGTCGATTTCGTCGGCACCGCCAATATCGGGCAATGGCTCGCGGTCGAGAGCGAGGTGATCAAGACCGGCAGCACGATCTGCTTCGCGCAAAGCCTGATCAAGGCCGACGACGTGGCGATCGCACGTGCCAACGGCACCTTCCGCGTGGTACCGAAGAAGGAGAATGTCGTTCCAGGGCGCGCGTGAAACGAACGAACCTCAGACGCGCAATTGCGCATCGGGGGAACCTCGAGACCATAGTTCGACGCCGCGCATCGCTCCGGAATGACACTCCTAGCCGAAATGCCAGTCATCGATCTCGGTGACGAGATCGACGAAGGTACGCACTTTGGCCGACAATAGCCGGGAGGTCGGATAGACGATGTGGATCGGCAGCGCCGGCTGCTCGAACTCCGCAAGCACGATTTTGAGCCGCCCGGCCTTCAGCGACGCGGCCGCCTGATAGGCCAGCACCCGCGTCAGGCCGCCGTCCTGTTCAGCATATTGGATCGCGGCATCGGAGCTGTTGCTGGCAAAGCGCGGCGAGCTCGCGATCCTGATCTCGCGACCGTTCTCCACGAAGCGCCAGTCGGGCGCCGCGGTCATGGCGCCGAACTGGATCATGTCATGCGCCGCGATGTCAGCGGGCCGCTTCGGCTCGCCGCGTGCCCTAAGATAGCCCGGCGAGGCCACCACGATGCGTCGCATCTCGCCGACATGCCGCGCCACCAGCGTCGAGTCGGGCAGATGGCCGATCCTGACCGCGGCATCGACGCCATCCTCGACGAGGTTGACGACACGATCGGTCAGACGCAGGTCGACGCCGACGTCGGGATAGCGCTTGAGGTAGGCGGTCACGATCGGGCTGACATGCAGCCGCCCGAAGCCGACAGGGGCCGAGATCACCAACCGGCCCTCCGGGCGCGTGCGCTCGCCCTCCACCGCATCCTCGGCCTCCTCGACGTCGGCGAGAATCCGCCGCACCCGCTCCAGGTAGCGCGAGCCGGCGTCGGTCAATGTCACCTGCCGGGTGGTCCGCTGCAACAGCCGCGCACCGAGCCGTTCCTCCAGCGCCGCAATCAGCCGCGTCACCGCTGACGGCGACAGGCCGAGCTTGCGAGCGGCAGGCGCGAAGCCTTCGAGGTCGGCCACGGCGACGAAGGCCTGCATGGCGTCGAGACGATCCATGCCAATATTGCATATTCCGCAACAGTGAAGTGTCAATTCACAAGATTGCTTACGTCGCGGAAACGACCATCTTTCCCAACAAGGACGACCGCTTCGGCGCCCATGACGGGAGGCTCAGATGTCAGACGTTCACCCCTATTCCAGCGATGTTGCATTCAGCCCGGCCGTGAAGGCGATCCAGACCCGCAAGGGCTCGCGCGAGGCCTACGCCGAGCGAGAGCAGCGCGGCGGCTTTCGCACCGAGATCGACGAGAACCTCGCCGCGTTCCTCGCCAATGCCAACAGCTTCTATTTTGCCACCGCCTCGGCCGACGGCCAGCCCTATATCCAGCACCGCGGCGGGCCGAAGGGCTTCATCAAGGCTCTCGACAAGCGCACGCTCGCGTTCGCCGACTTCGGCGGCAACCGGCAGTACATCACGCAGGGCAATCTGTCGGAGAATGCCAAGGCGTATATCTTCGTGATGGACTACGCGCATCGCCGCCGCGTCAAGCTCTGGGGCGAGGCGCGCGTGGTGGAGGACGATCCGGCGCTGACGGAGGCGCTGATGCCGCAAGGCTACCGGGCGCGGCCCGAACAAGTGATCCTGTTCAAGATCGCGGCGTGGGATACCAACTGCCCGCAACATATTCCGCAGAAGTTCGACGCGGCTGATGTCGCCGCGGCGCTGGCCTCGCGTGACGAACGCATCGCTGAACTGGAGGCTGAACTCGCCGCATTGAAAGGCCAGCCCGCTCCGGCCGGCGCCGGCTAAGCCGCCTGCTGCAACGGCGCCCAGGCGAACTCGGGATAATATTGCAGCATCATCCGGTCGACATAGGCGGTGAGATTCTCGAATTTCTCAGTGCGTTCGCGCAACGGCGATTCGAAGAACGGCGTCAGGATTCCGGCAAGCGCGCCGAATGCCGTAGCATCGCTGCCGCAAGGCGTCTCGCCCATCAAATAAGGCTTGTCGCCGAGCTGCACCGACAGTGCGAACAACGAACGCATCGCAAGATCGATATCCTCCTCGGGGGCGTGGCGGCCAAGTCCGCTCAGCAGATAATTCTCGGCGACGCGGAACTGTGCATCCTCGCGCATCTTGTCGCGCATGTGATCGGGCGCGCCGTCGAAGAAATGCGCCGGTCCCTTGGCGAAATTGGTATCATCGACCCAGCGTGCGCCGACCAGCGCCCAGTAGACGTGATGCTCGATCATGCGTTCGAAGGCCCAGGCCTGCGCGCGCGCCTGCAGGCTCAGCGGCGCATCGAAGTCGAAGCCGTATTTGCCCTCGATATGGGCGCGGATGAAGGTCGAATCGGCAATCGTCTCGCCGTCATCCGAGATGAACGGCAACTGCCCTTTGGGAGATGCCGGCGGCATCGCCTTCTCCTTGCGATAGTCGAGCCCGGCCATCTTGAGCTGGACCTCGGTCTTGGTCACGAACGGGCTGATTTCCGGCAAGCCGAACCCCGTACCGAAGCCAAAAAGCGTAATCATCTGAAGCTCCCGATTGCCTGATCGTGGGTGGAGGCTAACGCCCCCCTGCTGCCACCATGGTGTCAGCAGCAGTGGCATTCACCGTCGAGCGGACCAACGGGAGCGAGGCGGCGAACCGCCTCGCGAACCCGTTTGACCACCCGCGCCCGCCCGTATGACCAGGCGGCAACGACCGACTGCGCGATCAGCGCAACCAGGGCCCAGCGCAGATCGCCGGAGGTGGAGTAGACTGTGACAAGCTGTTCCAGCGCGAACGTCTGCGCGTGCCGAAAACCGAGTTCGTCTAGATTTGCCATGGACAAATTCCCTTCACTTGAGCTGTTGTCCTGGTATAGCCCCCACCTGCTGCCAACATTCTGTCAGCAGCAGCGACACCGGGGCACAAAAAGGCGACGGGCCGCGAGGCCCGGGATCCGCCGACCGCGAACGAGACTTGCGAAGAGACTTGCCGTGAGACGCGCCGACCGGCTGTTTCAGATCATCCAGGTGCTCCGCCGCACCCGAAAGCCTTTGACCGCGGATTGCGGCGGAGCTCGAGACATCCAAGCGCACGATCTATCGCGACATCGCGACCCTGATCGAGCAGCGGGTGCCGATCCGCGGCGAGGCCGGCATGGGCTACATCCTCGAGAAGGGTTTCGATCTGCCGCCCTTGATGCTGACACCCGACGAGATCGAGGCCTGCGTGCTCGGCGCGCAATGGGTGGTGGGCCACGCCGATCCGGCACTGGCGCGCGCCGCCGAAGACCTGATGGCCAAGATCGCCGAGACCGTGCCCGACCGGCTACGGCCGTTCGTGCTCGAACCGGCAAGCCGCGCACGGTCGGCCTGGAACCGGGAGCCGGACCGCATTGATATGGTCAAGACGCGCAGCCAGATTCACGAGGGCAAGAAGATCACGCTGAACTATCGCGACGAGCACGGCCGCGACAGTGAGCGCACGATCTGGCCGATCGCGGTCGGCTATCACGAAGCGGTGCGGCTGCTCGCCGCCTGGTGCGAGCTGCGCAGGGACTTCCGCAGCTTCCGCACCGACCGCGTGGTGGCCGCGATCTATCACGACGAGAAATACCCGGAGCGGCGCGACCTGCTCAGGGCACGCTGGCGGCGCAGCCTGGTCTGGGAAGCACCGAAGGACACATGATGGCCGCGGACAATGCCAGCGCGGCGGAGAGCAGCCCCTGCCAGTCCTGCGGCGCCTGCTGCAGCTATTCGGAGAACTGGCCGCGGTTCACCGTCGAGGACGACGACCAGCTCGACCTGATCCCGGAGCAGTTCGTCAATGCGCGGCTGTCCGGCATGCGCTGCGTCGGTGACCGCTGCGCGGCACTATCAGGCGAGATCGGGGTGGCGACGCGCTGCGAGGTCTATGCGGTGCGGCCGGAGGTGTGCCGGACCTGCATGCCCGGCGACGCGGAATGCGCAATGGCGCGGCGGCGCCACGGACTGCCGGCGATCTGAGGCTGGGCTTGCCTCAGGCCGTCACCGTCTGAGTGACGTCTTCTTGCTCATCGAGCTCTTCGTCGACCAACGGCGCAAAGGTCGAGAGCGGCTTGGTCGACAGCGTGATCGGCTTGCGTCCGCCATGCGAGGCCGCAGCGGCACGCGCGGGTTGACGCGACAGCGCATACAGGGTCGAGCCGACGCGGCCGCCGAAATGGATCAGCTCACGCTCGGTGCAGCTCGAAGCAATTGCCAGCGCCAGCGCGTGCAGATGGCTGCGGCGATAACAGAACAGCGCCAGCCTCGCCCGGACGTCCGGCGACACGTTGGCGACCAGGAGCGACAGGCCATTGGGATTGGCGCGGTACATCTGGCCGAGCAGGTCGTCGGCAACCGGGCAGGCATCGTTCTCGAAGGCGTCGCGGCTTGAAAACATTTGCAAATCCCCCTCGATCGCGAAGATGCCGCGCAATTCTCTAACGAAAGGTTAACCACGGCTTCCGGTCGTTTCCGGGGGTGCTTGCCCGTTGCACGCGAATCACATCCGCGCCGCAAAGCGGTGGGTTCACGTTCCGAGAGACTAGGGAGGATGGGTGGTGCGAGCCGCTCAGTTCGCGGCCATGTAGATCGACAGCGCAAAGCCGGTGAGGTGGTGCAGGGCCTGGTCGATGCCGATCAGGGTCCAGAACCAAGGATGTCCCGATTCCAGTGTCACGCCGTAATGCGAGGCGCAGTATCCCTTGGCGCGATCGACGGTGATGTGGATGACGAAATCCACGAAGGCGACGTACCAGAAGCGCGGCGCGACGGCCAGGATCAGCACCAGCGCCACGGCGAGGTGGACGAGGCAATGTGCCAGCAGCGGCATTGCCCAGCCGGTCTTCTGGTCCTTGCCGATCGCCATCCAGGCATTCTGCAACACGAAGTCGGCGATGATGTGCTTCGCGGTGAGAAGCAACATCCATCCGACCAGGGCGCCAACCGCAACCGACGATGACATGGAAGGAAACAACAAGCTGACGCCCTTTACTGCGATGAATGCAATTGCAAGAAAATCCGGATCAGACCGTCAGCACAATTCCGCAAACCAAGGCGTGTCGCATTTATGACATCTCCGGCGGTGAAATGCACCTGCGGCGTCTGAAAATCACATGGGCGCCCCTCCGGCGACAGTGGCGATCGTCATGCGGCATCGGGGCGCAGACCGAGATCGGCCAACATTCCAGCGGCGCCAGCGGTTGAAATGAGAGGCCGCGGCGAAGGTTATAGGTCGTGCGGGTCATTCCGACATCGCGCGACAACTGACATTTGGGGTAATGGGTCCCGGCCCCCGTGCGCAATTGCGCACTCGGCCGGGACGACGCTGGGGATAGTTCTCACGCGCTGTCTCAACCCCGTCATTGCGAGGAGCCAACGGGTCGGGCGAACGCGCGCCCGATAACAGGCTCCGCGACGCACCCCATCTCTCCGCCGGCATCCCCGCGCATGGGATCCAGTACGCTGCGGCCTCTCGGGTGCCGATCGCACCTATGGGCCCCGAGCAATGGTAGAAAGCTCGGGGGTAGGACCACAGGTGTAACCGGAGCATCCCGGCTTTCCCTGCGCGATGGGTTACGGCTTATACGTGCTCGCCCCGGCGAGACTGGGCTTGGTTGTCACCGCCGTTGCAAGACGCAATAGCGTCTTGCAACAGGACACCTGCCACTAGGGCGTCAGGCCTGCACGACTTCGCCGTCCGCCTCATGCGCCCTCGTCAGTTGCGCAAGCGGCGTCCACCGCATCTCACCCAGCACTCGTGACGATCGCGAAGCGCCCCTCAAGCGGGTGAGACGAGCGGATTCGTGCCACTGAGTTGCCCGACGAGGGAAGCGGAATATTTCTCCCCTGAGGACTGGACAGCCAAAATCACATTGAAAATATTAATGAAATTAGCCTCTGCGCGCACGCCAAGAGGACAGGAAATCCGTCCATCGGAGCTCACAGCGCCGTCGCCATTCCGGCGAGCGCGCTGAAGACAACAACCACAAGCGGCGGCGCGCGCCAGACCGAGAGCAGCACGAACCCGACCAACGCGATGCCGAAATCGCGGGGCGCAACGACCGTGCTCGTCCACACCGGATGATACAGCGCCGCGCCGAGGATGCCGACGACTGCCGCGTTGACGCCACGCATCATCGCCTGCGCGTCGGATCGCTTCCGAAACGTCTCCCAGAACGGCAGCGCAGCGAGCAGGATCAGAACGCCGGGCAGGAAAATGCCAAGCAGTCCGACGACCGCGCCAGCCACGCCATGCGGCTCGATGTTGACCACGGCGCCAAGATAGGCCGCGAAGGTGAAAAGCGGGCCCGGCACGGCTTGCGCGGCGCCATAGCCGGTCAGGAACGCGTCGTCACTGACCCAGCCAGGCGCGACGACGGCCTCGCGCAGCAGTGGAAGGACGACGTGGCCACCGCCGAACACCAGGGCGCCGGAGCGGTAGAAGGCCTCGAACAGCGCAAGGCCGGAGCCCGGCGCCAATCGCGCCAGCGCCGGCAGACCAATCAGCAGGAGCAAGAACGCCGCCAGCGCGACCAACCCCATCCGGCGCGACACCGACATGGCGAAGTGACCGCCCCCGTTGGTCTGCTCGTTTCGGCACAGCACAAGGCCGGCAAGGCCGCCCAACAGGATGGCGCCGATCTGGGCGATCGACGAGGCGCTGAACAGAATGAGCAGTGCCGCGACCACGGCGATCGACGCGCGCGCCCGGTCGGGACACAGCGTCCGCGCCATGCCCCACACCGCCTGCGCGACGATGGCGACCGCGACAAGCTTCAGCCCGTGCACCAGGCCGTTGCCGGCAGGTCCGCTCAGCGCACTGGCGCCATAGGCAAACAGCACCAGCGCGATGGCCGACGGCAGCGTGAATCCGGTCCACGCCGCCAGCGCACCGGGATAGCCTGCGCGCATCAGACCGAGCGAGAAGCCGACCTGACTGCTTGCCGGCCCAGGCAGGAACTGACACAGCGCCACGAGATCAGCATACGCCAGTTCGTCGAGCCATTTGCGGCGCTCGACGAATTCATGCCGGAAGTAGCCGATATGGGCGATCGGCCCGCCGAACGAGCTCAAGCCTAGTTTCAGGAATGCGGCGAAAACCTCGGCTGCGCTGCCCGCAGGCTGCCTGACGTCCGTCATTGACCTTGCCACCGGAAGCGCGTCATTGGAAACCCCGCGGTCGTTGGATGTTCGCCGACGATCATATCGCAGAAGGTACGCGAGGTCCCCGACAGCCGGCAAATTCGCGCCGGCATCCAGGGAAACGACAAGGAGACGAAATGCGGCAACTCTTCATTGCGCTCGCGGCCATCCTGGCCTGGGGCTCGTCCGCAATGGCGCAAGACCATGCCATCACCGTTGCTTCAACGACGTCGACCGAACAGTCCGGCCTGTTCGGCTATCTGCTCCCCCAGTTCACCAAAACTTCGGGCATTAGCGTGAAGGTCGTCGCCGTCGGCACCGGTCAGGCGCTGGACATCGGCAGACGGGGCGATGCCGATGTGGTGTTCGTTCACGACCGGCCCGCCGAGGACAAGTTCATGTCCGAGGGACAGGGCGTGAAGCGCTTCGACGTCATGTACAACGACTTTGTCATCGTCGGTCCGAAGGCGGATCCGGCTCACATTGCGGGCGACAAGGACGTCGCCGATGCCCTGAGAAAGATCGCGGCGGCAAAGGCACCCTTCATCTCGCGCGGCGATCGATCCGGCACCTACGAGGCCGAGCTGCGGCTCTGGAAGGAGGCCGGCATCGACCTTGCCGCGGCAAAGGGCAGTTGGTACCGCGAGATCGGTCAGGGAATGGGACCGGCGCTCAACATGGCGGCCTCATCCAATGCCTATGTGCTGTCGGACCGCGGCACCTGGTTGTCGTTCAAGAACCGGGGCGATCTCGCCATCCTGACCGAAGGGGACCGGCGGCTGTTCAACCAGTACGGCGTGATGCTGGTCAACCCGGCGAAGCATCCGAACGTGAAGGCCCAGGACGGCCAGGCCTTCATCGACTGGTTGATTTCGCCGGCCGGGCAGACAGCGATCGCCGGCTACAAGGTCGGCGGCGAGCAGCTATTTTTCCCCAATGCGTCCCACTAGCAGAAACGCGACCGTCGAGACCGCGACGCTCAGGGCCAGCAGGATCAGACCGAGCCCGAGCGCCAGCGGCAGGTCGCCCTTGCTGGTTTCGAGCGCAATCGCCGTCGTCATCGTCCGCGTATAGCCGCGAATATTGCCGCCCACGATGAGGATGGCCCCGACCTCGGCAATGGCCCGGCCGAAGGCGGCGAGAAAGGCGGTCAACAACGATGCCCGGCCCAACGCGAACAGCAAGGCAATGCTGCGCAGGCGCGACAGGCCGTCGGTGCGCGCAAGATCGCCGTACTCCATCCACAGCAGCGATGACGGCCGATGCACCAGCGCGACCACGATCGGGGTCGCAAGCAGCATTTGGGCGATCACCATGGCGGTCGGCGTGAACAGCAGTCCGGCAGGCCCGAGGGGCCCCGATCGCGACAGCAGCAGATAGAGCGCGAGGCCAACGACGACTGGCGGGAGCCCGAGCAGGGCATTGGTTAGTACGATGATGACGTGCCGGCCTCGAAAACGGACAATCGCCAGCCAGCCGCCGATCGGGGCCCCGATCACCAAGGCGAGAATGCTCGCGGTCAGGCTGACCCGCAGTGACAGCGCGACGATCCCCAGAAGTTCGGGATCCGCATCACCGATCAAGGACAGGGCTGCGCTTACCGATCGTACGAAGTCGTCCATCCGCCTCTGCATTGCAGCGTCCGGCAGAACGTCTCGACATCGGTGAAACCCGCATCGCCGGCTGCGGTGCAGCATAGCGCACCCTTGCCATGGAGGGTCAAGACTTGCGGTCGCTGAAGCCGCGCGATCTATCGCTATCGGCCGTCATCCGGCCGCCGCGTCGGGATGCAACCAGCTCAGATGACGGGTTGCTATCCCATCCAATGTGGGGTGGGCAGATTTTTCTTGCGCAGAAATTCCGGGTTGAACAGCTTGGATTGATAGCGCTGTCCGCCATCCGCAAGGATGGTCACGATGGTCTTGCCCGGACCAAGGTCGCGCGCAAGTCGCATAGCTCCAACAACGTTGATGGCGCTCGATCCACCGAGCACCAGCCCCTCATGCTCGATCAGATCGAAGAGAATGGGCAACGCTTCCTCATCCGTGATCTGATACGCTACATCAATTGGCGTCCCTTCGAGGTTCCTGGTCACGCGCACTTGTCCTATCCCTTCAGTGATCGAGTCTCCTTCGGTCGTCAGCTCTCCCTTGGTGAACCAGTTATAGAGAGCGGCGCCCATGGGATCGCTGAGCGCAATTCTGACCGCTGGATTGCGCTCCTTGAGGGCTCGCGCCACCCCACCCAATGTCCCGCCACTGCCGACAGCACAGGTAAAGCCATCAACTTTTCCGGCAGTTTGTTCCCAAATCTCCGGCCCAGTCGTGCGGTAATGGCCCTCGCGATTGGCAACGTTGTCGAACTGGTTAGCCCAGAAGGCACCGAGTTCTTCGGCGAGCTGACCGGAATAGCGAGCATAATGACCGGGATTCGCATACGGAACGGCGGGGACCAGTCGCAGGTCCGCACCACACAACCGCAACATGTCCTTCTTCTCCTGACTTTGGGTGTCAGGCATCACGATTACGCTTCGATAGCCGCGTGCATTAGCGACGAGGGCAATGCCGATGCCGACATTTCCCGCCGTGCCCTCGACGATGATACCGCCAGGCTCGAGCTTGCCGCTTCGCTCAGCATCAGTGATCATGGCCAGGGCCGCGCGATCCTTGATCGACCCACCAGGATTGAGAAATTCGGCCTTGCCGTAGATCTCGCAGCCGGTGGCCTCTGACGCCATTCGCAGCCTGATCAATGGTGTATTGCCGATGGAGTCCAAAAATCCCGTTCGGATGCCGTTCATCACCTGCCCACCTCGACCCCAGCAACTTTAGGCTGCTCAACGGACAATTTCGTCATGTAGTTTGGGCGACATAGGCAACGAATTTGGCGTCCAGCCCACCCAATCGGCAATTCTATTCTGCGCCGTGTTTCATTTCCGTTTGTGGCCCTTAACCAAACCTCCCTCTCACCATCGGAACGTCGGCTCGCGAGGTGCAGCGGATATCGGACGTCGTGCAGCACGCGCGCGACGACGAAGCCACCGGCGCACGTCGGAGAGGCCATTCACCTTATCCAGCCGCCGCGTCGGTCACCGCGGCATCGAGCTGCTGACCCTCGTGATCCATGTGCAGGTAGTTCGAATTGAACAGGCCTGCGCGCATCAGGCGGTCGAGGTCGGGAACGGACAAGGTTTTGCCCTTGAGGACGATCAGCCCCTCGGCGCGCAGCTCCTGCAGCGTGCGGTTGACATGGACTTTGGACAGGCCGGTGGCGTCGGCGAGATCGGCCTGGGTCAACGGAAAGTCGCAACTGTCTCCCTTGGTCAGCCCGGCCAGACGCAGGCGCAGCCAAACCTCGCAGAGCAAATGGGCGGTACGCTCCAAGGCGGTGCGCTGGCCGAGATTCATCGTCCATTCGCGCTGGATGGCGGCGTTGACCAGGGTCTCCCACCAGAACGCTGTCACGATGCGCGGATGTCGCACGGCGATGTCATCGAAGAATTCGCGCGAGAGATCGGCGATCGACACCGGCGTGATGGTACCGATCGAATGATCCATCTCGCGCAGGATGAAGATGTTCACGTCGCAAATGTCGCCGGGCAGGAAAAACGACACCACCTGCCGCCGACCATCCTCGAGCTGCTTGTAGCGGCAGGCCCAGCCGGACAGAATCAGATGCACATCCTTTGGCCTGTCGCCCTCGCGCACGATATCGACGCGCGCCCCGAACCGGCGCACACGCTCGGACGCTGCCCGATTGAGAATGGCATGATCCACCGGCGAAAGCCGTACGAATTGCTCAAGCTTTCGAACTAACGATGCCGACGACATTGGTCTCCCCGCACGTTCATCGGGTAACCGCCGGGCTGATTTCAATCACGTATATTACATTGCACAAGTATTGGCGAATGTAGTCGCGATGAACCGTCATCGCGCTTTGGCTCTTGGTTCGCGCATGATCTTTTCGAAGGCCGCTTCAGACTTTCCGGATCATGCTCTGCTCTAGAGGCACGACTTCTTCGACAGCTCTCCTTCAACAACCTCGCCTCGCTTCGTCTCGCAGTGCACCACCGAGACTGCGCGGGCTGCCAGCACCGCTCACACGAACGGCACACCGTAGTAGTCGTTGACCGCCCGCGTGGCGCCGACATCATCCCAATTCCAGTCCCGCTCGCGGCCGTATCTCGGCGCCTCGCGAAGCTGGTCTTCGGTGATACCGGTGACATAGCCACCCAGCCGCGTATCGTACTTCAGGGATTCCCAGGGCAGCGGATAATGGTCGTTGCCGAGCCCGAGAATACCGCCGAAACCAAGCACTGCATAGGAAACGCGCCCGCTCTTCTTGTCGATCATGACACGCTCGATTGAACCGATCTTGCGGTCGTCAGCGCCGTAAACGGCGGTGCCCTCCACCTTGTCGCTGCCGATGAGATTTCCGCTCTCCCTCTCACCTCTCATTGCCAGTTCTCCCTGAGTGTCCGGCTTCGTCAACGACCGCGCAAGATCATCGTTCCCGCGACAATTGCTGCAGCGCATGCCCCCTGACGCATGCGGGCCCCGGCGACGAAATTCGCCGGAGCCCGTCACCGGAGTGGTCCACTGCTCTCGGGGAGCAAAGCAGCGAACGCACGGATGTTACGCGCGGCCGGTAAGATCGTTCCTGCGATCTCGGGCGCGTTTTTCGATCGGCCCGATGTCATAGGTTAACGACGGTCCGCAGGAACCTGCCTAGCATCTTGTTCCCACCTCGGAGGCGGGCATGAAGAAGAAACGCAGCAGATCGCGTCCGATTGGATCGTTCGAGCATCGTCTCCAGAAATTCGCCGACGACGACCGTATCGCGGCTCGCAAGATGCCTGCGGGACGGGAACGTGAAATGCTGATGAGGAAGGCCAGGCAGACCGAGGCGGTGATGGAGGTCAGTGACCTGCTGATTCTCCACGAATAAGCGCGCCCGAACGGGCCTACAGGGAGGGCTCCGAATGATCGAGGAGAAGTTTGATTCACGCACGCTCGCCATCATGAACGCAGCGCTCGACCACGTCTGCGCCGATGCTCTTCGCGGCGAGGAACACGCCACCCGCAAGCGCGTTGCCAGATACATCATCAAATGCGCCAAGAGCGGCAGGACAACCCTTACAGAGTTGACCGAAGCCGGACACCAGGCGCTGGTCAAGGTTGCCGCTGCGGCGGGATAGCCGCCATCATGAGCGCCTGCTGCTCCCGGCCTTGAACAGAGGCAGATACGCATGCGCGTCGCAATCAGCGTCGGCCTGCTGGCCTTTTTGGTCGCCGTCGGCGCCTACGCCTATGAAGGCTTGATGGTATCCGATGCACCGGTGCCGACCTATGGTGTCGTCGCATTCGCCGTCGGAGCCGTCGTCCTGGTCGTCGTCGGCGTCGGCCTGATGGGCCTGTTGTTCTATTCGAGCCGCCACGGCTACGATGAACCTCCGCATATCAAGCGATAGGGCGCGTGGGCTCGCCATCACCGGTCGAGATATAGTTAAGCCCGTCACCCTGCGAGGCTGTGAAACTATGTGGCCGTCATTGCGAGGAGCTCGCGACAAAATTGCAAAGCAATTTTGCGCTGAAGCGACGAAGCAATCCATGCTTCCGCGCACGCGGCGCGTTGGATTGCTTCGCGGAGCCTGTCATCGGGCGGCGCTTCGCGCCGACCCGTTGGCTCGCAATGACGGGGAGCGCACGCACCTTCTCCGTCATCCTGAGGAGCGCGGCACGCGCGTCTCGAAGGATGGACGGCCACCGGCTGCGCGGCCTCCTCAGGGTGACGGCGGTAGAATCTCAACGCGATGACGCGGCCGCCGGCATCCGTGCGCGGATCTCCGCGATTTTGCGCTTCAAGGATGCCTGGCGCGGATCGGGCATGATGGCGGCGCGTGCCTCTGCGATTGCGCCGGCGAGATCGGCGAGCGCAAGCGTGCCGTCGAAGACGGGCTTGGCGAGCCCGTCGATGATCGCGTGCCAGTCCGCGAGGCCCTGGCGATACGGATCGCCGTAGCCGCGGATCATGGTCGCGGTCTGGATGACCGCGACCGTCGCGCTCGGCTGCTTGGTCAGGCTGCGGTCGATCATATGCAGCCAGCGTTCGACCCAGACGCGCTCCTTGGCATAGCGCGCCGAGAACAGCCGCCACCGCTTCAGCCCCGCCTCGATCCGAAGCCGGCGAACGCTGAAACGGGTGTGGCCGCTGAAGCGGATCGAGATCCTTCGGCGGCGCCAGCCGAAGCGTTCGAGCACACCCAGCACGGGGTCGCCGACCACCACCGGCAAGGCGTCGATCAGTTCATCGATACGGAAGATCTTGACATCGTCGACCGAGCGCGGCGCAAGGCCGCCCGCCGCGTTGACCTCGCGCAGCTTGAGCTGCGCGATCCGGATCGGATCCTCATAGGCCATGCGCTGGCCCATCAGCCGCGCGATGTCGGCGAGCATGGCGTCGTCGACCCCGCGCCGGCCGACGAAGCGTCCGAGCCGCTCGATATAGAGCCTGGCGTAGCCGGCGCTCTGATACTCGGTCAGCAAATGAATGGCGTCGCTGACGACCGGGCTGAGCTGCGCGGAGCAGGCATCCGGCGGCACGAGCGGTCCATCGTCCTCGTCACCGATGATATCGGCGAACAGGTAACGGAGCGAAGCCAGCAGACTGTCGTCGTCCGGCACTACGGCGTCTCCAGAACTCGTCACGGCGGGCTCAAGCGGGTTTTGGCTCCGCGACCTGGGGGGTGGCGTGCTGCGCCAGCTGCTGCTCGAGCGTCGCGATGTTCTGGAACAGGCGGGCGCTGGCGAGCCGCAGGAAGTAGAAACCGAACGCAGGATTCTGGACGTAGAGCTGCTCGACCTGGTCGTAGGTCACCGAGAGCACCATGCCGCTCTCCACGCATTCCAGCGTCTGCGTCCGCGTGTTCGACGGCGACAGCATGCCGAACTCGCCGACGATAGCGCCGACCGGCAGCTCGATGCCCGACTCGACCAGACGAAAGCGCCCGCTGACGATGTAAAACATGCTGTCGGCCCTCTCGTCCTTGTAGAACAGCACCTCTCCGGAGGCGCATTTGCGCTCGGTCGTGAACGGTCTCAGCCAATCCATCGACAGATCGCTGTTGACGGATTTCTTCACGCTGCGGACCAATTGCAGCATCTGGTGCAGGCGGTAGGTGTTCAGCGGCAACAGCACGGAATGCAGGATCAGCGTCGCATAGTTATGGGTCGGGATCGCGGTCGCGATCAGGATGATGTTGGTCAGGATGGCGAAGACGCGCAGCGGAATCATGGTCCGCATCGACAGCGTGGCGACCACGAAGATCGATGCGAAGAAACTGCCGGCGGCGCCGGCGTGCTCCACGAGATGCGAGGTATCCATCGGAAACCAACCAGTTCTCAAGAAGTGAATACATTCACCCTATTAGTCGCTGCAGTGCGGTGAAGGTCGCATGTCCGAACCGCTCCCTTGGTATACGGGGAAAACGCGACGTTTTGTCGGGATTCTCACATTTGTGGAAGCAAAATCAGGGCAGTATAGCCGGACGTTCGTCGAACAGGCGGGAGCTCGGCCGCCGCAGCGCGCCGACCCGCACGCGTTGACGGCCTGACCCGGGACGGGGCAGGTTGTGGCCTTGGTCCTCGCTTTCCGGCAGGACCCGTTTCACGCCATTCGTCGACAGGCAACGTACGTCCGATGTTCAAGCGGCTCGCCTTTCCGGTTTTGACACAGTTCGTGTCTGCCACCGCCGGCCGCAACATGACCACGGTGGCCTACGTCGCGGTGACCATCGGCGTCGCGATGATGACGCTGCTGACGGTGGAGCCGGCCTATGACGCAAGCGCGCGCTGGGTCGACGCGCTGTTGTGGGGCTGCCTCGCCTACTTCATCTTCGAGTGGCTGGTGCGGCTGCGCCACATGGGACGGCAGGGCCGGTTCTGGTTCTATGCGTTGTCGGGCGCCGGAGTGGTCGACGCGATCGGCGCGCTGGCCGTGCCGGCCGCCCTGCTCGCCGGTATCGAGCCGAAGACGGCATGGCTGCTCGCGATCCTGTGGACGCTGAAGGTGGTGCCGGGCATCCCCGGCCTGCGGCAGCTCCGGCGCGTGCTGGTGCAGGAATCCGGACCGCTGATCAGCGTGCTGGTGATCTTCCTGATGGTGGTGTTCCTCGCTTCCGTCGCGGAATATTGGCTGGAGCGCGACGTGCAGCCGCAGACCTTCGGCAGCGTGCCGGCGGCGCTGTGGTGGGCGGTGGTGACGCTGACCACCACCGGCTATGGCGACGTGGTGCCGATCACCCCGCTCGGCCGCATAGTCGCTGCCCTCGTCATGATCGCAGGCCTCGGCGTGTTCGGGCTGTGGACCGGCATTCTCGCGACCGGTTTCGCCGCGGAAACCCGCCGCGACAATTTTCTGAAAACCTGGGAGACGGTCGGCAAGGTGCCGTTCTTCACGCATCTCGGCCCCGCCGCGATCGCCGACGTCACCCAGATGCTGCGCACCATCGACCTGCCGCCGCGCGCCACGATCATCCGCAAGGGCACCAGCGGCGACTGCATGTATTTCGTCGCCGCCGGCGAGGTGGCGGTCGACCTGCCCGGCCGCGAGGTGAGGCTCGGCGAAGGCGCGTTCTTCGGCGAGATGGCGCTGCTCGGCAACACCATGCGCGGCGCCGATGTCACGACCACCAAGGTCTCCCGGCTGCTGGTGCTTGACCTGGTCGATTTCCGCCTGTTGATGGCAAGGCATCCCGATCTCGCCGCGACCATCGACGCCGAGGCGAAGCGGCGCGAACTCGAGAACCAATAATGATGGAGACAACCATGCCTGATGCCGCCGAGACCGGCAGTTCACCCGTGCTCGAGATCTCGGGCGCGCGCGCGACGATCCGCCTCAACCGACCGCGGCATCTCAACCGCCTGCAGGCCGAGGATCTCGGCGAGCTTCTCAATCTGTTCGACCGGATCGAGGCCGATCCGGCGGTCCGCGTGTTGGTGCTGACCGGCACGGGACGCGCCTTCTCCGCCGGCTACGACCTCAACTCGGTGGCCGAGCGCGCGGTGAGCGCGAACGAGCAGCAGAGCGCGGGTTCGGCGTTCGAGGTCGTGGTCAACCGGCTGGAAGACCTGTCCGTGCCGACGATCTGCCGGCTCAATGGCGGCGTCTACGGCGGCTCGACCGACCTGGCGCTCGCCTGCGACTTCCGCATCGGCATCGACACCGCGGAAATGTTCATGCCGGCGGCGCGGCTCGGGCTGCACTACTATCCGAGCGGCATCAAACGCTACGTGACCCGGCTCGGCGTCGACAATGCCAAGATGCTGTTTCTGACCGCGCAGAAGATCACCGCACCCGAGATGCTGCGGATCGGCTATCTCACCGCCATGGTGCCGGTCGATCTGCTGGACGAGGAAGTCGACAAACTCGCGGCGATGCTGGCCGGCAACGCACCCGAGGCGATGGCCGGCATGAAGCGCGCCATCAACGAGTTCGCCCGCGGCGAGCTCGACGAAGCCGCCGCCAACGCCCGCCACCGCGACAGCATGCGCGGGTCCGAGATCAAGGAAGGCATCAAGGCTTTCGCGGAGAAGCGGGCACCAAGGTTTTAGTTCGGTGCGCCGTGCTGCCAGTACCGTCACCCTGGGGAGGCCGCAAAGCGGCCGTCTCGAAGGGTCGACGGCCCGGCTGGTGGCCGAGCATCCTTCGAGGCTCGCAAGAGCTCGCACCTCAGGCGACAAAGGCGAAGCCTTTGCGCGGGGATGACGGATTAAGCAGACGTGCAACCGCTCCGCCGTCATTGCGAGCGAAACGAAGCAATCCATCGCACCACATGCGCGGTGACATGGATTGCTTCGTCGCTATCGCTCCTCGCAATGACGGCCCAAAAAAGCCTCCCGTCTCACGCCCGCTTTGACCGCATCGCGCGGACCTGGGTGAGCTTGGGATCACCCGCGAGCGCCTGGTAGCGCTTGCTGTCGACGGCGTAGATCGCGATGCGACCCTCGGCATCTGCATGGACGCCCCAGCCGAACCGCTTGCCGAGTGGCGAGGCCCGCATGCAGGCCTGCCCCCTGGAGAAGAACATCTCGCGGGCGCGGCTCCGCTCCTGCTTCGCCGCCTTCGCGTCGAGCGCGCGGCCGGCCGCCGAGGTCGCGAACACCACGTCGTCGGACGTGTATTTGTACGGCGCGGCTGCAATCATCTGATATTGCAGCGTGGCGACGGTCGGACCGCCGCCGCGCGGGCGCGGCTCCTCGCCGGTGCGCGCCGGACAGTCCTCCGCGACGCTGATGAAGGTGTTGACGCAATTGGTGGTGTACAGCTTCGGCATCGGCAAGCTCGTATCACACGCCGGCGGCCGCCGCATGCTGCGCCGCCATCTCGACATCGGCCTGCGTGATCCGCTGGAAGGCGGGACGCGCGGTGACGCGCTCGGCGTAGCGGGCGAAGACGTCCTTTTTCGGCACGAGGCCGAACGTCATGGTCCAGTTGAAGGCGATGCCCCAGAGGATGTCGGCTGCCGTGATCTCTTCGCCAAACAGATAGGGTCCTTTGACAAGCTGGGCTTCCAGCGCGCCCAGCATGGTGTCGAAATCGGCATAGGGCGACTGCGAGACCGGCGCGGGCTCGCGCTTCATGAATTTGTCGATCAAGGCCGGCTCGAACGACGAGCCGTAATAGGCGATCCAGCGCAAGTAAGGGCCGCGGCGCGGGTCGTTGAGCGCGGGCGTCAGGCCCGCCTGTGGGAACAGGTCGGCGAGGTAGATGAAGATCGCGACCTGCTCGGTCACCAGCGCGTCGCCATGGCGGATCGCCGGCACCTTGCCGAGCGGATTGACGGCGAGATAGGCGGCCTGGCGCTGCTCGCCGGCCTTCATGTTGAGGACGTGCAGGTCGTACGGCGCGCCCAGTTCTTCCAGCAGCACCCTCGCTCCGGTGGCGCGGCTCTGCGGCGAATAATACAGCGTGATGCGGTCGGTGGTGGTCATGGACAGGTCTCCTTGGCCGTGCGGGTCGCGGCCGACTATGGGCGCCTATACCTGACATCTTGTGTCAGGTATGATCCGCCCATGCGCGCGAGCCGGCTGTTTTCCATCCTCACCACCCTGCAGGCGCGGGGCCAGGTCACCGCGCCCGAGCTGGCCGAGGCTTGCGAGGTCTCGGTACGCACCATCTATCGCGACATCGATGCGCTCGCCGCCGCCGGCGTCCCCGTCTATGCCGACCGCGGCGCCGAGGGCGGCTACCGGCTGCTCGACGGCTATCGCGTGCGGGTCAACGGCCTGTCGCGGGGCGAGGCCGAGGCGCTGTTCATGGCGGGACTGCCCGGGCCCGCCGCCGCGCTCGGCCTCGAGCCGGCGATGATGGCGGCGCAGGCCAAGCTGATGGCGGCGCTGCCGGAGCATCTGCGCCCCAATGCCAGGGGGATGCAGCAGCGCTTCTATCTCGACGCGCCCGGCTGGTTCGGCGAGACCGAGGAGCCGACGCATCTGCGCGCCATCGCCGGCGCGGTGCTGGGCGAAAACCTGATCGAGATCCGCTACCAGAGCTGGAAGGCCGAGAAGCGCCGGCGCGTGGCGCCGCTCGGGCTCGTGCTGAAGGGCGGGAGCTGGTATCTCGCCGGCCTCATCGACGGCCATGTGCGCACCTATCGCGTCGCGCGCGTGCTGGATTGCCTGGTGCTCGACGCGCCGTTCACGCGGCCGGCGGACTTCGACCTTGCCAGCTATTGGCGCGCCTCGACCGAACGGCTCGAGGCCGAGCTGCATCCGAACCGGGCCACGGTGCGGCTGTCGCCGTTCGGGCTGGAGCTGTTCGATGCGCTGGCCCATCCTTACGTGAAGGCGCGGATGCAGCTTGCGGAGAGCGCCGACGCGAACGGCTGGCGGACCGCCACCATGCCGGTCGGCAAGACGCTGTGGCACGCCGCGACTGAACTGTTGCGGCTCGGCGCCGAGGCCGAGGTGATCGAGCCGGCCGAGTTGCGCGAGAAGATGGCGGAGATGACGGGTGCGATGGCCGCGCGCTACGCACCGGTGCCGAAGCGCCGGGCGGTCGCGGCGCGGCGAGCCTGAACGTCTTATTCGTTCACGAACGTCGCGCTGTCGGCCACGGCGGCGCGCGAGGTGCGATAACTATTCACCTTGTGGGCATGATCGGCATAGCCGAACGAAATGCCGCACACCACGCGGCGATCGTCCGGCAGACCGAAATGGCGGCGGATCAGGCCGGAGTGACGGGCCAGCGCCGCCTGCGGGATGGTGCCGAGCCCGAGCGCCTGTGCCGCCAGCATGAAGTTCGCGACATAACCGCCGCAGTCGATCGCGCCATAGATGCCGAGCGGCTCGTTGCTGTGGATCACCGCGACATGCGGCGCGCCGAAGAAATTGTAATTCTCCAGCGCCTGCCTGGCGTAGGCCGCCTTGTCGCCGCGCCCGATGCCGAGCGTGTTGTAGAGCTGGAAGCCGCTCTCGCGGCGGCGCTCCAGATAGACCCCGACATATTCGCGTGGCGGCGTGAAGTCGTAGTCCTCGCCGAGGCCGCGTGACGCCTCCGCATAGATCGCCTTGCGGAAGCGCTCCTTGGCCTCGCCGGAGACGATCAGCACCTGCCAGGGCTGGCTGTTGCACCAGGAGGCGGTGCGCTGCGCCACGTTGAGCACATGCTCGATCGTTTCCCGCGGCACCTCGCGCGGCAGGAAGGCGCGCACCGAGTAGCGCTCGTTGAGCAGTTCCTCGAGCGCGCCGATGCGATCATCCGTCGCGTCACGCGGCTTCGTCGCGGCGTCCATGCTCAGCGCCCCTTGGTCGGGATCTTGTTGTAGGGCACGTCCTTGTCGACGCGGATGTCGCCGGGCAGGCCCAGCACGCGTTCGGCGATGATGTTGCGCAGGATCTCGTCGGTGCCGCCGGCGATGCGCATCGAGGGCGACGACAGCAGCATCTGCTGGAACTGGCCGCGCGCCACTTCCTCGCTGTCGCCGGTGAGGCTGCCGGCCGCGCCTTCCAGATCCATCGCGTAGGTCGCGATATCCTGCAGCATCATGCCGGAGACGAGCTTGCCGATGGAGTTTTCCGGTCCCGGCCGCTCGCCCTTCGAGAGCGCCGAGATCGCGCGGTAGCTGGTGTATTTCAGCCCGCTCGCCTTCACCGCCCAGCTTGCGAGCTTGGAGCGCACCGCCGGATCGTCGATCGCGAGGCCATCTTCCAGCATCAGATTGGAGCAGAACTCGAACATTTCAGGCACGCCGGTCGCAAGCCGCGCGCCGATCGACATGCGCTCGTTCATCAGCGTGGTCAGCGAGACGCTCCAGCCTTCGCCGACCGCCCCCAACCGCTGGCTATCCGGGATCACGACGTCGGTGAAATAGACCTCGTTGAACTCCTGCATGCCATTGGCCTGCTTGATCGGCCTGACCTCGACGCCCGGGCTCTTCATGTCCAGGAAGAACATCGTGAGCCCCTTGTGCTTGGGCACGTTCGGATCGGTGCGCGCGATCAACAGGCCGTAGTCGGAATAATGCGCGCCCGAGGTCCAGATCTTCTGGCCGTTGACGACCCAGTTGTCGCCTTTCTTCTCGGCGCGGGTGCGAAGGCCGGCGACATCGGAGCCGGCCGACGGCTCGGAGAACAGTTGGCACCAGATTTCTTCGCCGGAAGCGAGCTTCGGCAGGTAGCGGCGCTTGGCCTCCTCAGAGCCCCAGGCCATCACGGTCGGGCCGCACATCCCCTCGCCGATCTGGAACGGCTGCGTCAGCTTGCCGTAGACGCCCTCTTCCTGCTGCCAGATCACGCGCTCGATCGGGGTGGCGCCACGGCCGCCATATTCCTTCGGCCAGTGCAGGCAGGCCCAGCCGCCTTCGGACTTCTTCTTCTGCCAGGCCTTGCCGACCTCGACCATGTCGTGCTTGGCGAGCTTGATGCGACCGAGCGACGACTTCGAGAGCTCCTCCTCGAACTCCTTCGGCGCGTTGGCGGCGATCCAGTTGCGGGCGAGCTTGCGGAATTCAGCTTCATGCGGCGTGTCATCGAAATTCATGGCGAACCTCTTGCTTTCAATCCTTGTGTCGCTCTCTCCCCTCATGGTGAGGAGGCGCTTGCTGCGTCTCGAACCATGCGGCCCGACCGTGGCCTCGTCCTTCGAGACGCCGCTTCGCGGCTCCTCAGGATGAGGGTCTCTAGGCTCTCCCCTTGGTCGGGATCTTGTTGAAGGGAACGTCCTTGTCGACCCTGATGTCGCCGGGCAGGCCCAGCACGCGCTCGGCGATGATGTTGCGCATGATCTCGTCGGTGCCGCCCTCGACGCGGGTGCCGGGCGCACGCAGCAGCATCGCCTGGAATTTGCCCGCGACCTCGGCATCCTCTGGCCCGTTCAGCGCACCGGCAGCGCCCTGCAGGTCGAGCGCATAAGCCGCAACATCCTGGATCATCGAGCCGGCGACTAGCTTGCCGATCGAGTTCTCCGGTCCCGGACGCTCGCCGCGCGACAACGCGGAGATCGCGCGCATGCTGGTGTATTTCAACCCGCTGGCTTTGACTGCCCAGTTCGCGAGCTTGGAGCGCACCGCGCGGTTCTCGATCGCCGGACCATCCTCCAGCATCAGGCTGCTGCAGAAGTCGAACAACTCGGGGAAGCCGGTCGCGACACCGGCGCCAATCGACATGCGCTCGTTCATCAGCGTGGTCAGCGACACGTTCCAGCCGTCATTGACATTGCCGAGCCGCTGCGAGTCGGGAATGCGAACGTCGGTGAAATAGACCTCGTTGAAGTCCGACGCCCCGCTCGCCTGCTTGATCGGCCTGACCTCGACACCCGGGCTCTTCATGTCCAGGAAGAACATCGTGAGGCCCTTGTGCTTCGGCACCGTCGGATCGGTGCGGGTGAGCAGGATGCCGTAGTCGGAATAATGTGCGCCCGAGGTCCAGATCTTCTGGCCGTTGATCACCCACTCGTCGCCCTGCTTCTCGGCGCGGGTGCGCAGGCCCGCGACATCGGAGCCGCCGGCGGGCTCGGAGAAGAGCTGGCACCAGATCTTCTCGCCGGAGGCGAGTGGCGGCAGATATTTGCGCTTCTGCTCCTCGCCGGCGAACGCCATCATGGTCGGGCCGCACATGCCGTGGCCGATGATGAACATCGCGCTGAGGCGACCGAATGGGCCCTCCTCCTGCTGCCAGATCACGCGCTCGATCGGCGAGGCGCCACGGCCGCCATATTCCTTGGGCCAATGCAGGCAGGCCCAGCCGGCATCCGCCTTCTTCTTCTGCCAGGCCTTGGCGACCTCGAGGATATTGGCGCCCTTGAGCTGGACGCGGCCGAGCGAAGCCTTGCGCAACTCGTCTTCATATTGCTTCGGCGCATTGGCCGCGATCCAGGCTTTCGCCTCGGCGCGGAACGCGGCCTCCTGGGGGGTGTCGTCGAAATTCATGGTCTCTCATCCTTCGCCGGCGTCGTAGGATGGGTCGAGCGAAGCGAAACCCATCTCTTGGACCACCCGCGTCATGATGGGTTTCGCTACGCTCTACCCATCTTACACATCACCAAGTGTTACGCCGCGTTCTTCTTGCGCATGCGATCGATCAGCGCGTCTTCCCAATAGGACAGGCTGCCGAGGCCGAGCGCCACCGCGTTGGCGCGGCGATAGTACATGTGGCAGTCGAACTCCCAGGTGAAGCCCATGCCGCCGTGGACCTGGATGTTGTTCTTGGCGCAGTGCTGGAACGCCTGCGTCGCACTGATGCGCGCGGCGGCAGCGGCTTCCGGCAACTCGCCGGCATTGGTCGAGAGCGCCCAGGCGCCATAGTAGCAGTTGGAACGCGCCAGCGTCGCCGAGACATACATGTCGGCGAGCATGTGCTTGACCGCCTGGAACGAGCCGATCGGGCGGCCGAAGGCGATACGGTCGAGCGCGTAGTCGCGGCCCATCTCCAGCGCGCGGTCGGCGCCGCCGACTTGCTCGAATGCCATCAGCACCGCAGCGCGATCGAGCACCTGGGTGACGACGCCCCATCCCTCGCCGGCAGCACCGAGCGGCTCGGCCTTGGCATCCTTGAACGTGATCTCGGCCTGTCCGCGCGTGAGATCGATATTGGTCAGCGGCTTGACCTCGACGCCGTCGGTCTTGAGATCGACGATGAACAGCGAGATATCGGAGTCGCGGCCGCTCGATCCGGTGCGCGCGGCGACCACGGCGAAGTCGGCGATTGCGCCGTCGGGCACCGGCTTCTTGACGCCATTGAGCGCACCGCCGCCGGCAGTGAGCTTGATCGCCTTCGGCGACGGATTTCCCTTGCCCTCGAACAGCGCCAGCGTGCCGATCGCCTCACCGCTCGCGATCTTCGGCAGCCACTTCTGCTTCTGCGCATCCGAGCCGGCGATCAGGATCGCTTCGGCCGCAAGATAAACGGTCGACGAGAACGGCACCGGCGCCAGCGCACGGCCCATTTCCTCCGCGATGACGCAGAGCTCGAGATGGCCGGCACCCGCGCCGCCGAACTTTTCCGGGATCGCGACCCCGAGGAAGCCCATCTCGGCGAGCCCCTTCCACAGCGCCTTGTCATAAGGAGCCTTGCCGTCGAGCACTTCGCGAACGGCCTTGGGCGGGCACTGTTCGGAAAGGAACTTCCGCGCCTCGTCGCGCATCTGCTTCTGTTCGTCGGAGAAATCGAAATTCATGGCGCTTACCCGCGTTGCTGTTGTTACTTGGCTTCGTAGGATGGGCGGAGCGAAGCGATACCCATCAATTTCTTGGTTGGAGATGATGGGTTTCGCTGCGCTCTACCCATCCTACGGTCAGTTCAAAATGATCACCTCGTCGCCGGGCTTGTCGGCATAAAGCTTCTCCACCAGCGCGGCGCGGCGCTCGAGGCCGGCGCGCTGGTTGATGTATCCCTTGTCGGTGAGTTCATTGCCGTCGATCGACGGCGGCTCGGCCATCAGCATCGCGCGTGCGATGCGCATGCTGCTGCCGGTGGTCGAGGAATTATGCGCCTCCAGGCCTGCCCTGAGCCGTGCGATCACCTCGGGATGCCGGATCACATCCTCGAACGTCGCATCCGCATTGCCGACGATCTGGCGGCATGCGTGCAGGTTCGGCCAGCACAGCAGGCCGATGAACGGACGATCCTGGCCGGTGACCAGCGCGTCATGCACCACCGGTGTCGCCGCCGCGATCGCGTCGGTGCGGAGCGAACCGACATGGACGAAGGTGCCGGTCGTCAGCTTGAAATCCTCGACCACGCGGCCGGCGAAGATGATGCCCTGCAATGGATCATCGGGATCGACGAACATGCCGGCATCCCCGATGCAGTAGAAGCCCTCGTCGTCGAACATCTTCTTCGTGAGCTCAGGCTGACCGAAGTAGCCCGGCGTGACGTTGACGCCGCGCAGCCGCAATTCATACTTCGAGCCGCACGGCACCATCTTCAGCTCGACGCCGGGGAACGGCAGGCCGATCAGGCCGACGCGCTCGGTGTCCCAATAGGTGCCGGTCGAGGTCGGCGCAGTCTCGGTCGATCCCCAGCCGGTGTAGAACACGATGCGCTCGCCCGATGTCTTCACCGCGAGCGCCTGCATGCGGTCGTAGAGATCGTCGGGCAGCCGCGCGCCGCCATAGGCCATGATCGAGAGGTTCTTGAAGAAGCTGCGGCACAACGCGTCGTCCTTCTCCATCGCCGCCGCTAACGCGGCATAGCCGGCCGGCACATTGGCGTAGTAGGTCGGCGACACCTCGCGCAAGTTTCTGAGCGTTTCCTCGAACTGGCCGGGCATCGGCCGGCCGTCGTCGATATAGAGCGTGCCGCCGTCGACGAGGATGGGATGGAACGCGGCATTGCCGCCCATGGTGTGATTCCACGGCATCCAGTCGAGCATGGTCGGGATCGGACCATTGGCTTCGCGCGGACGGACCTGCATCATCATCGCCGCATTGGCGCACATCATCTCCTGCGTGTTGATGACGGCCTTGGGCATGCCGGTCGAGCCGGAGGTGAACAGCAATTTGCCGACGGTCTGAGGCGTGATCTTCGCAATCGACCGCGCGACATCAGCCGTCACCGGCTTCGCGGCGAGATCGGCAAAGGCGACGCTCCTGATGCCGTCGCAGGGACGCAGCACGTGGATCACCGTGATGCCGGTGAGATCGATCGCTCTCAGCGCCTTCTCGAAGGCTGGGCCGTCCTGCACCATCACGACGGCGGGCTTGATCAGGTTGAACAGATATTTGAGCTTGAGATGATCCTGGCTCATCAGCGAATAGGCCGGCGAGACCGGCGCCGCTGGTAGCCGCGCCTGCATCGCGGCCTGCGTCATCAACGCGTGCTCGATCGAATTGCCTGAGAGGATCGCGACCGGGCCGCCTTCATCGAGGCCGAGATCGAGCAGCCCTTGCGTCAGCGCATCGACGGTGCGCTTGGCCTCGCCGTAGGACACCTTGCGCCACTGCCTGTCGGGACCGCCGCGTTGCGCGAGCCAGATCCGCTCCGGCGCCTGCTGCGCCCATTTGGCGAGATAGGCCGGAATATGCGTTTCATAGGCCTGAAGCGGAATGCGCGACTTCAGGACGACGGTGCCGTCGTCGCGTCGCTCGACCGCGATGTCTCGCGCCAGCCAGTTCACCTTGCGAAAGGCGGGCTTCGTCAGCATCGCCGCTGCACTCCCATCCATTTTGCGTCTCCCGGAATTCTTGTCCTTTGAAGGATCTGTTCTCACCGCCTGATATAGACAGGCTTTCGTTTCTCGAGAAAGGCCTTGATGCCCTCCTGAAAATCTTCCGAGCGGCTGCACAGCACCTGGTTGCGATCCTCCATCGCGATGACGGCCTCGATCGAGCCGGCATCGACGCTCATGTTCAGGCATTCCTTCGACAGCCGCAGGCCCACCGGAGAGGCTGTCATCATCGCATCAATGTAGGGATTGGCGGCGGCGTCGAGGTCACCGGCCTCGACAACTTCAGACACAAGACCGACCGCGAGTGCGCGATCGGCGTGGATGAAGCGTCCGGTGAGGATCAGCTCTGAGGCAACGGAGACGCCAACCAGACGCGGCAAGAAATAGCTGGTGCCGATGTCGCAGCCCCCTAAGCCGAGCTTGATGAAGGCGCAGTTCATCCGCGCGTTTTTGGCCGCGATGCGGATGTCGGCGGCGAGCGCCAGCGCAAAGCCGCCGCCGGCCGCCGCGCCCTGCACCAGCGCAATGATCGGCTGCGGGCAACGCCGCATCAGCATCACGATGTCGGCAATGCGGCGCTGCGAGTCCAGGGATTCTGTGACGCCGGGCGGCTCTGTCTGTCCACCGCGGCGGGCCATCGCATGCTTGAGGTCGAGCCCTGCGCAAAAATTGGCGCCGGCGCCCTTGAGCACGACGACGCGCGTGTCGCGGTTGCGCTGCAGGCCCTGGAAGTAAGTGTTGAGCGCGTCGATCAGCGAGGGATCGAGCGCGTTCAGGCTGTCGGGACGATTGAGCGTGACCCAATCTGTTCCGTCATGATGTTCGATTAGCAGCGGTTGAGTCACGCAACTCTCCTCACCGTCGTCCCGGCCAAGCGAAGCGCGAGCCGGGACCCATAACCACCGGCGAGAGTTGTCGCAGTAGGCTCGGGCCCCATCGCGCTTCAATGGAGAAGGTTGTGGCTATGGGTCTCCGCTTTCGCGGGGACGACAACCGATTGTTACCGCGGCGCCATGCGGATGGCCCCGTCGAGGCGGATGGTTTCGCCGTTGAGCATCGGGTTCTCGACGATGTGGACAGCGAGCGCGCCGTATTCGGCGGGTTCGCCGAGGCGGGCCGGATGCGGCACCTGGGCGCCGAGGCTCTTGCGGGCTTCCTCGTTGAGACCCATCAGCAGCGGCGTGAAGAAGATGCCGGGCGCGATGGTGTTGACGCGGATCTTCAGGCTGGCGAGGTCGCGCGCGGCCGGCAGCGTGAGGCCGACGATGCCACCCTTCGAGGCCGAATAGGCGATCTGGCCGATCTGGCCCTCATAGGCCGCGACCGAGGCGGTGTTGATGATGACACCGCGTTCCTCGCCGATGGTCTCGACGGTGGCCGCACGCTCCGCGAACAGACGCAGCGCGTTGAAAGTGCCGATCAGGTTGACGTTGATGATGCGGGTGAACTTGTCCAGCGGATAGACACCATCCTTGCCGACGGTGCGCTGCGAGCCGCCGATACCGGCGCAGTTCATCAGCACACGCGCAACGCCGTGGGCGGCCTCCGCCTTGGCGATCGCGGCTTTCATCTGCTCTTCGCTGGTGACGTCGGCATGAAGCGCAACGCCCTTCACTTCGGCGGCGACCTTCTCGGCATTCTCCTTGTTCTGGTCGAGCACGCCGATCCTGGCGCCCTTGGCGGCCATGGCGCGGGCGGTCGCGGCGCCGAGGCCGGAGCCGCCGCCGGTGATGAGAACAGCAACGTCTTTCAACTGCATGAGAATGACCTTTCCTTGAGCGTTTCTTCTCTAGACTTGCGAATGGCGAATAGGGAGTGGCGAATTGGGAACGGGACATTGGCCCGTTCGTGACGATTCGCTACTCGCCACTCGCCATTCGAGTTTCCTTCCGTTCCAGCACGCCACCGAAGATCAAGGCTTCCATGTGCTTGATGTAGTCGCGGCAGACTTCGTCGGTGACCGGACCGACGCCGACCGCGCGCGACATCGCGTGGCGGCCGAAGAACAGATGATCGCAGGCGCCGATCAGGCTGGTGTAGAACAGCACCGGATCGATCTTGCGGAATTCGCCGGCCTTGATGCCCTCGGCAAGCAAGCGGCGGTGAAATTCGAGCAGCGGCGCGACGAAGAACTTCGACACCTCGTCGGCGGCCTGCGCCGTGCTTTCGTGCAGCAAATAATGGATCAGCCGGTTCATATAGGGGAACTGGTGATAGGCGCGGATGATGCCGCCGATATGCAGGCGGAGCTTCGCGGTCGGAGTGATCGGCTGCGCCAGCAGGTATTCGAGCTGGGACATCTCGGTCGCGGCGTCACGCGCCAGCAGCGCCAGCAACAGCCCATCCTTGTTGCCGAAATGATATTTGACGAGCGCAGCATTGACGCCCGACTTCTGCGCAATGTCGGACAGCGAGACTTCGATCGAGGCGCGCTCGATCATCAGCTCGCTGGCTGCGACCAATAGCTTGTCGGCGGTGGCATTTTTGCCGGCCGGCAGTTTCGTCGGTACGCTGGTATTCAACGGCACTCTGGTCCTGGAGCTGGTCGGAACGTCGGGACCGCACATAAGCCCATGGCGGGGCTGCACTCAAGAGTTAATTGATTGATTGACTAAATGCCGGGCCGCCCCTTAAATCCGGCCCAACCTTGAAGGCACATCCAATTCAGAACACCAGGGAGATCAGACATGGCCGAGGCATATATCGTCGCCGCCGCCCGCACCGCCGGCGGCCGCAAGGGAGGGCGCCTTGCCGGCTGGCATCCGGCCGACCTGGCCGCGACCGTGCTCGACGCGCTGGTCGAGCGCAGCGGCGCCGACCCGGCGCAGATCGAGGACGTGATCATGGGCTGCGTGATGCAGGCCGGCGAGCAGTCCAACAACATCGCGCGCAATGCGGTGATGGCCTCGAAGCTGCCGGAGAGCGTGCCCGCGACCTCGATCGATCGCCAGTGCGGCTCCTCGCAGCAGGCGCTGCACTTCGCGGCGCAGGCGGTGATGTCTGGCACCATGGACTGTGTGATCGCCGCGGGCGTGGAATCGATGACCCGCGTGCCGATGGGGCTCGCCTCCTCGCTGCCGGCCAAGAACGGCTTCGGCCACTACAAGAGCCCTGGGATCGAGGCGAAGTATCCGAACATCGTGTTCAGCCAGTTTACCGGCGCGGAAATGATGGCGGAGAAGTACGGCCTGTCGAAGGATGAGCTCGACGAATACTCCTTTGGCAGCCATCAGCGCGCGATCGCGGCGACCCAGGCGGGCCACTTCAAGAACGAGATCGTACCGGTCAAGATCACCCGCGCCGACGGCTCGACCGACACTCACTATATTGACGAAGGCATCCGCTTCGACGCCAGCCTCGAGGGCATCAAGGGCGTCAAGCTGATCGCCGAAAACGGCAAGTTGACGGCCGCCAGCGCCAGCCAGATTTGCGACGGCGCCTCCGGTGTGATGGTCGTCAACGAGAAGGGCCTGAAGGCGCTCGGCGTCAAGCCGATGGCGCGCATCCACCACATGACCATGATCGGCGGCGATCCCGTGATCATGCTGGAAGCGCCGCTGCCGGCGACCGAACGCGCGCTGAAGAAGGCCGGCATGAAGATCGACGACATCGACCTGTTCGAGGTCAACGAGGCGTTCGCCTCGGTGCCGACCGCCTGGCTGAAGACCACCGGCGCCGATCCGGCCCGGCTCAACGTCAATGGCGGCGCGATCGCGCTCGGCCACCCGCTCGGCGGCAGCGGCACCAAGCTGATGACGACGCTGCTGCATGCCCTCAAGCAGCGCAACAAGCGCTACGGCCTACAGACCATGTGCGAGGGCGGCGGCATGGCGAACGTCACGATCGTCGAACGGCTGTAAGAAGACCGCGTCGACGGCCACGACAATAGTGTCGTCCCGGCGCAGGCCGGGACCCATAACCACAGCCGTTTGTGGTTAGGCCCGGCTGGGGCCACAGCCCAGTCCAACAACAAAGATCAGTGGTTATGGGTCCCGGCCTTCGCCGGGACGACCATCTTGCTTGAGGAAACATCCGTGACCCATCCGTCCGTCCACGCACGCACCACGCCCGACAAGGTCGCCTACCAGATGGCGGCGACGGGGAAGGCGATCACCTATCGCGAGCTCGACGAGCTCTCGAACCAGGGCGCGCATCTGTTCCGCTCGCTCGGCCTGAAAGCCGGCGACCACATCGCGCTGTTGATGGAAAACCGCCTCGCCTTCATGGAGCTATGCTGGGCGGCGCAGCGGAGCGGACTCTATTACACCGCGATCAGCCGCTACCTCACCGAGGAGGAGATCGCCTACATCATCAGGGATTGCGGCGCCAAGGTCTTCATCACCACGCCGCAATGCGCCGACAAGGTCAAGGGCCTGATCAAGGGCGAGCCGGGCGAACCGCTGTTCTACATGATGGACGAGCCGGCGCCGGGTTTTCGGTCCTATGACAAGGAGGCCGCGGCGCAGCCGACCACACCGATCGCGGACGAGGTCGCGGGCTACGACATGCTCTATTCGTCCGGCACCACCGGGCGGCCGAAGGGCATCAAGAAGGAGTTCGAGGGCAATCGGATCGACGTACCGAACCCGTTCCTGCGCATCCTCACCGCCGATATGTGCGGCATGAATGCGGACAGCATCTACCTGTCGCCGGCGCCGCTCTACCATGCGGCTCCCTTGCGCTTCAACATGATGGCGATCGTGCTCGGCGGCACCTCCGTGATCATGGAGCATTTCGACGCCGAGGAATTCCTGAAGCTGGTCGAGAAGTACAAGGTCACCCAGTCGCAGCTCGTGCCGACGATGTTCGTGCGCATGCTGAAGCTGCCTGACGAGATGCGCGCGCGCTACAACGTCTCGTCGCTGAAAGGCGCGATCCATGCGGCTGCGCCCTGCCCGGTCGACGTCAAGGCAAAGATGATCGAATGGTGGGGACCGATCCTGATCGAGTACTACGCCGGTTCTGAAGGCAACGGCGTCACGGTCTCGACCTCGCAGCAATGGCTGACGCATCGCGGCACGGTCGGCCGCGCCGTGGTCGGCAAGGTCAAGATTTTGGACGAGAACGACGAGGAGGCGCCGACCGGCCAGATCGGTCAGGTCTATTTCGCGGACGCGCCGGCGTTCTCCTATCACAATGATCCCGAGAAGACGAAGAAGGCCTATAACACCAAGGGCTGGTCGACGCTCGGCGACGTCGGCTACCTGGATGAGGAGGGCTTCCTCTATCTCACCGACCGCAAGAGCTACATGATCATCTCCGGCGGCGTGAACATCTATCCGCAGGAGACCGAGGACGTGCTGATCACGCACCCCGCCGTCTCCGATGTCGCGGTGTTCGGCGTGCCCAACGAGGAGATGGGCGAAGAGGTCAAGGCCGTGGTGCAGCCGCACGACATGACGCAAGCCGGCAAGGCGCTGGAGGCCGAGCTGATCGCGTTCTGCCGCACGCATCTGTCGCCGATCAAGTGCCCGAAGAGCATCGACTTCGAGGCCGAGTTGCCGAGAACGCCGACCGGAAAATTGGTGAAGCGGCATCTGCGCGATCGCTACTGGCCGAAGCCGAAGGCGTAACTCCAACCATTGTCGTCCCGGCGAAAGCCGGGCCCCATGACCACCGCTGCCCGAGATGAATGGGATTGCGGCCCCTGGTTTGCATGACATAGACATCAGTGGTTGGATCCCGGCCTTCGCCGGGACGACGCGGTGAGTGTGCGCGCAATGAACACGACAACCGATCTTCCCGACGTCCCGCTGCCCTCCACCATCCGCTCGCGTTATGTCGACGGGATCAACGGCCTTCGCATGCACGTGCTCGAGGCCGGCTTCGAGACGCCGGGCCGGCCGTGCCTGTTGCTGCTGCACGGTTTTCCCGAACTCGCCTTCTCCTGGCGCAAGGTGATGCCGACGCTCGCCGCGGCCGGCTATCACGTGATTGCGCCGGATCAGCGCGGCTATAGCCGCACGACAGGATGGAATCCCGATTATGACGGTGATCTCGCCCCGTTCCGCCTGCCCAATCTGGTGCGCGACGCGCTGGGGCTGGTCGCGGCCTTCGGCCACACGCACGTCGATGCGGTGATCGGGCACGATTTCGGCTCGTCGGTCGCGGCATGGTGCGCGCTGATCCGGCCCGATGTGTTCCGCGCGGTCGTGATGATGAGCGCGCCGTTCGCCGGGCCGCCGTCACTGCCGTTCAACATCGCGAACGCGCCATCGCAACCGTCAGGCGAGGACCCGGTGCATCGCGAGCTGGCGGCGCTGCCGCGGCCGCGCAAGCATTACCAATGGTACTACTCTACGCGTGCGGCCAATGCCGACATGCATCGCGCACCGCAGGGCGTGCATGATTTTCTGCGCGCTTATTACCACCACAAGAGCGCGGATTGGATCAGCAACCAACCCACTCCGCTGCAATCTTGGTCGGCGGGTGAGCTCGCCAAGCTGCCGACCTACTACGTGATGGATCTCGCCAAGGACATGGCGGCGACCGTCGCCGAGGAGATGCCCTCGCGTGAGGCGATCGCCGCCAACACCTGGCTGCCGGACCATGAGCTCGCCTACTACAGCGCCGAATATCAGCGCACCGGCTTCCAGGGCGGGCTGCAATGGTATCGCTGCGGCACGTCGGCCGCGTTCGTGCCGGAATTGCAGACCTGGAGCGGACGCACCATCGACCAACCCTCCGCCTTCATCTCAGGCAAGCAGGATTGGGGCACCTATCAGCGGCCCGGCGTCTTCGAGGCGATGCAGGCCAAAGCCTGCACGAACATGATCGGCTGCCATCTGGTCGACGGCGCCGGTCATTGGGTGCAGCAGGAGCAACCCGCGGAGGTGAGCCGCCTGCTGCTCACATTCCTGCGAGAAGCCGGCACCGCGGGATAACGACGCCTGCCGGCTTATCTCATTGTTCGGACATGTATTCCTGGCTCGCATCCGTCGCGGACCTGCTCAGCCGCGGCGACCGCCCTCATTTGACCCCGCGGTGACAGCCTCTTATAGATTAGAACTATTCTAATTCTAAACTGCCGGGACAGAGGGTTGCCGTGAAGAATTTCGCCGATTTGACCGAGCGCGAGGTGCTGGCGGTCGCGATTGCCTCCGAGGAGGAGGACAGCCGCATCTACATGACGTTCGCCGAGGACCTCGCCAAGCGATATCCCGATACCGCGAAGATTTTCGAGGAGATGGCCGAGGAGGAGCGCGGCCATCGTCACCGATTGCTGGAAATCTACGAGCAACGCTTCGGCCCGCATCTGCCGCCGATCCGGCGCGAGGACGTCAAGGGATTCCTGCGCCGCCGCCCGATCTGGCTCACCAAGAACCTGCCGCTCGACACCATCCGCAAGGAGGTGGAGACCATGGAGCTGGAGGCCGAGCGCTTCTACGCCAAGGCCGCCGAAAAGGCCGAGGATGTCGGGGTGCGCCGCCTGCTCGGCGATCTCGCCGAGGAGGAGAGGAGCCACGAGAAGCTCGCGGTCAAGCTCACCGGCGACATCCTCAAGCCCGAGGTGCGCGCGGAGGAAGATCGCACACGGCGGCGGATGTTCGTGCTGCAATATGTGCAGCCGGGTCTCGCCGGATTGATGGACGGCTCGGTCTCGACATTGGCGCCGCTGTTCGCCGCCGCCTTCGCCACCCATCACAACTTCCAGACCTTCCTGGTCGGGCTTGCCGCCTCGATCGGCGCCGGCATCAGCATGGGCTTTGCGGAGGCGCTGTCCGACGACGGCTCGCTCACCGGGCGCGGATCGCCCTGGCTGCGCGGGCTGACTTGCGGATTGATGACGACGCTCGGCGGCTTGGGCCACACGATTCCGTATCTGGTCCCCGATTCCTGGCCGAACGCATTCTGGATCGCGACTGTGATCGCCGGCATCGTCGTGTTCTTCGAACTGTGGGCGATCGCCCTCATCCGCGCACGCTACATGGACACGCCGTTCCTGCAGGCCGTGTTCCAGATCGTGCTGGGCGGCGCGATCGTGCTTGCCGTCGGCATATTGATCGGGGCGGCGTAGGATCGGCGTCGATCCGTTCACGCTTCCGGGGATACCCATGACCCGCTCGCCTTACGACAGCATCGCAAAACTCTTCCACTGGGTGATCGTGGGCCTGTTGGCCGTGCAGTATCCGATCGGCTGGCTGATGCCGGATATTCATCGCGGCCAGTCTCCAGGTGCCGCGATGACGTTCCACATCTCGTTCGGCATCCTGATCCTTATTCTCATCGTACTGCGACTGATCTGGCGGCTGACCCACCCGGTCCCGGCCGAGCCGTCACTACCGCCGTGGCAGCGGATCGGTGCGCAGGTCGCACATTGGATGCTTTATCTGCTGGTGCTGGCAACGACCGTCACCGGCTGGCTGTTCGCGTCGTTCCGGGGCTGGTCAGTGTCGTTGTTCTACATCGTGCCGCTGCCGATGCTCGCCTCGGACAATGCCGCGGCCGGCAAGGCGATCGACGGCCTGCACCAGGTGGCAGAATGGTCCCTGCTGGTTCTGATCGGCCTCCACATCGCTGCGGCGCTGGCGCATCTCCTGATCTACCGCGATCGCATCATGCAGCGCATGCTCCCGAATTAGAGCGTTTCCTCACAAATCAATCGGGGGCACGGCGGATCAGGGTCTGCCAGGCCCTTGCCAGCCGCGAGAAGGGGGCCGCGCCTTGAAGCGTCCATATTGCGGATGGAGAAGCGGCAGGGTATCGCGTTGGCTGGTGAGCAAGGGACGGCTGGGGGACCATGACACGTCGTGCAGTTGGGAGAGTGACCGCAGGCATTCTGCTGCTGCTAGCCGCGCCTGCAATGGCAACCGAGTCCCCGGCCGAACTGATCTCCAGCTTCCGCCTTAAGCACGGCGAGGTCCGCGTCGTACGTGATGCAACTCTCGATCGCATTGCGCTCGAGCAGGCGCACGCCATGGCGGCGAAGGATGATCTCAGTCATGACGTGCTCGGTCCGTTCGCCAGACGGATCGCACCTGCGCGAGCGGGGCGCGCTGCCGAGAACATTGCCTACGGCTACGAGAGTTTTGAGAAAACGCTCGGCCAGTGGATCGACTCGTCCGGGCACCGCAAGAACCTCCTGTTGCACAACGCCTCCCGCGTCGGGGTCGCGAGCGCCAAGGATGCCAGCGGCAAGCGCACCTATTGGGCCATGGTGATCGCAGGCGATTACGAGCCGAAGCTGGGTAAGGGCAAGAGCAAGGGCAAGAAAGACAAGGAGCCTCTTGTCGCTGTGAAACGCGAGGCCGCTCCCTCAGGCCGACCGAAATCCAACGGCTGCCACATCAGGTTGCTCGGCCTTTGCATCTGAGGTGAAGCGGTCCGGAAGCGCTGAGCGAGGGCCCAACTGCGGCACCCTAGCACGTTGCTGAGCGTGCATTGTTGGATCGCAACGCGATCTTGCGAGACGCGGCGGCCGCTGGCGCAAAGTTGACGTTGGAGCTGGGAAAGGGGCGCCTAAGCGCCACAGACGGACAGCCTGCAAGGCGAATCTGTACCTTGCATCTGTATCTTTAAGAGTGCACGCCCCCGGACCGGCCGCGCAATTGCGATCAAGCCGGCCTTGCCCGGCTGCTCCATTCTGAGCATGATCACGCCCGAACAATGGAGCGCACCGTGGCCAAATCGCAATGGAGTTTCAAGACCGCCGTCGAATTGTCGGCGGCGCTGCAGGCAAAGCAAGTGTCAGCCGTCGAACTGGCCGAGGATGCGATCGGCCGCATCGAACGCCACGACGGCAAGATCAACGCGATTTGCGTGCGCGATTTCGAGCGTGGCCTTGCCGCAGCCCGCGCCGCCGACGCCGCGATCGCGCGTGGCGAGCACCGGCCGCTGCTCGGCATTCCGATGACGGTGAAGGAATCCTTCAACGTCGCGGGATTGCCGACAACCTGGGGCAACCCCGCCCAGAAGGATTTCACGCCGGCCGAAGACGCGCTCTCGATCACGCGGGTGAAAGATGCCGGTGGCGTGATCCTCGGCAAGACCAACGTGCCGCTCAACCTCGCCGACTGGCAGAGCTACAACGACGTCTACGGCACCACCAACAACCCCTACGATCTCGGCCGCACGCCGGGCGGCTCCTCCGGCGGATCGTCAGCGGCGCTGGCCGCGGGCTATGGCGCGCTGTCGCTCGGCTCCGACATCGGCGGCTCGCTTCGGGTGCCGGCGTTTCACTGCGGCATCTATGCGCACAAGCCGACCTTCAATCTGCTGCCGTCGCGCGGCCACACTGCGCCGCCGGCGCCCCCCATCATCTATGAGCGCGACCTTGCAGTGATCGGCCCGATGGCGCGCGGCGCGGCCGACCTGTCGCTGCTGCTCGACGTGATGGCCGGCCCCGATCCGCTCGATGCCGGCAAGGCCTATCGCCTCGAATTGCCGGCGGCACGGCATACGTCGCTGAAGGATTTTCGTATTCTCGTGATCGACACCGATCCGGTGTTGCCGACCGATCGGACGATCCGCGGCATGATCGACAAGCTCGCCAGCAACCTCGACAAGGCCGGCGCCAAGGTCTCGCGATCGAGCCCGCTGCTGCCCGATTTCGCGGCGTCCTCGCGGCTCTACATGCGGATGCTGCTGTCGTTCCTCGCCGCGACCTTTCCGCCGGACGTTTATGCCGGCGCTTGCGCGGCGGCGGCCGCACTGGCGGCGAGCGATACCAGTCTGCAGGCCGAGCGGCTGCGCGGCATCGCGCTCAGCCATCGCGACTGGGTGCAGGCGACGACCGGCCGCTCGCGGCTGCGCGCGCAATGGCGCGAGCTGTTCAAGTCGTTCGACGCGGTGATCTGCCCGATCATGCCGACGCCGGCCTATCCGCACGATCATGCGCCCGACCAGGAACAGCGGCGGATCATGATCGACGGCGAACCGCGCGTCTACACCGACCAACTCGCCTGGCCTGGGATCGCGACCCTGCCCGGTCTGCCCTCGACTGCAATCCCGACCGGTTTCGCGCCCGACGGCTTGCCGATCGGCGTGCAGATCGTCGGCCCGTGGCTGGAAGACCGCACGCCGCTCAAGCTCGCCGAACTGATCGAGCGCGAATTCGGTGGCTTCGCGCCGCCGAAGATGTTTGATGATTAGGTTCCGAGGAACGAACCTCATTGCGAGGAGCGAAGCGACGAAGCAGTCCATCCTTCCACGCATGCGGAACGATGGATTGCTTCGCTTCGCTCGGCCGAGAGAAAACGGGAGGATAACAATGGGCACAGACCTCGAGGAGCTGACAAAGCTCAACAAGGATTATGTCGATTCCGTTCAGAATTGCGACGTCAAGCGCTTCGATGAAATCCTGGCAGAGGATTTCTACTGCACCAATCCCGACAAGAGCCTTGTCGATCGTGCCGCGTTCCTGAAGCAGACCGCGATCCCGGCGAAGATCAAGGGCCTGAAGGCCGAGGACGTCAAGATCCGCATCCTCGGCGATTTCGCCATCATCCACGCGCAAACGAGTTACATCGGCGCGGACGGCCAGCCGGCGCATGGCCGTTACACCGACTGCTGGGCGAGGCGAAACGGCAAGTGGCTCGCGGTATCGGCGCACGTGGCGCGGTAAGGGTCACGCTCGCAGCGACACTCTCCGCCGTCATGCCCCGCTTCATGCGGGGCATCCAGTACTCCGCGGCCGCAGTTGATTCACACAACTTCCGCCACGGCGTACTGGGTCGCCCGGTCGAGCCGGGCGACGACAAATTCCCTAACTATCGAACATGATCACGCTGCGCAGCGTCTTTCCGGCTTTCATGTTGGCGAAGCCTTCGTTGATTTCCGAGAGCTTCAGCTTGGCGGAGATCCAGTCTTCCAGATGCAGCTTGCCGCGCATGTAGAAATCGACGAGGCGCGGCATGTCGACGCGGAAGTGGTTGGAGCCCATCGACGAGCCCTGAATCCGGCGCTCGCGCAGAAAGTCGAAGCCATGCAGCTCGATCTTCTGGCCGAACGGGATCATGCCGACGATGGTCGCGGCGCCGCCGGGCGCCAACATACCGAACGCCTGCTCGGCGGTGTCCTTGCGGCCGAGCACTTCGAACGAGTGCTGCACGCCGCCGCCGGTCAACTCGCGCACCTGCTGCACGACGTCGCCGTTCGCGGGATCGACGATATCGGTGGCGCCAAGCTTGGTGGCGAGTTGCAGCTTCGCCGGATTGGTGTCGATCGCGATGATGCGGCCGGCACCCGCGATCTGTGCGCCGTTGATCGCGGCCATGCCGACGCCGCCGCAGCCGATCACCGCCACGGTCTCGCCGGCGGTCACTTTCGCGGTGTTCACCACGGCGCCATAGCCGGTGATCACGCCGCAGCCGATCAGGGCTGCGAGATCGAGCGGCATCTCCTTCTTGATCTTCACGATGGCGTTCTCGTGCACCAGCATCTGCTCGGCGAAGGACGAGAGATTGAGGAACTGGTTGAGCTTCTCCTTCCTGTTCCAGTGCAGGCGGTTGGATGCGCCGGGCAGCATCTTCACCGTGGTATCGGTGCACAGCACGGTGCGGCCGGTGGTGCAGTTGTCGCAGGTGCCGCAGAACACCGACAGGCAGGTGACGACGTGATCGCCGGGCTTCACGTAGTTGACGTCGGAACCGACCTTCTCGACCACACCAGCCGATTCATGGCCAAGCACGGCCGGCAATGGATGCGGGTAAAGCCCCTCCATGAAATGCAGGTCGGAGTGACAGAGGCCTGCGACCGCGGTGCGGATCAGCACCTCGCGCGGCCCCGGATTGGGCACGCTGACGTCCTCGATCACCAGCGGCTTGTTGACTTCATGCAGGACGGCGGCCTTCATCGGAATTTCCTCTCATGTTTATCGTTGCGTACGCTCTCCACCTCTCCCAAGGGCAGAGGTCGGAGCGCATCGAAGATGCGGTCCGGGTGAGGGGTTGATATCGATCGATAGAGCGATGCCCCTCACCCGGATCGCCGGCGCGATCCGACCTCTCCCGATGGGAGAGGTGAGACTGCGCAAGCGGCTACGAACGAGCCTACGCTGCGGCGAGCAGTTCGCCAACCTCGGCCATGCCGACGGCGCGATCGCCGAGCAGATGCTCGGTCATCCTGCGCTGAACGGAATTTTCCGTTAGCCGGAACGGATCGCCCGGCATCACGCGGTGATCGATCACCATCCGCGACAGCAACAACCGGCGCGCATCGCCGCGCATCTCGTGGATGCGTCCGCCCTCCCACGCCAGCGCCACCGCGCTTGCGACATGGTACAGCAGGCTGGTGGCGCGTCGCGCATCACCTTCGTTGTCGATGCGGCTGGCGACCTCGCGCGCAAACGCCACCGCGCGGTCGCTGAGATCGCGCAGCCGGTTGCGCCAGGCCTGCGGCACATTCGGGCTGTCATCGAGCCGCGCGTGCAAATCGGCAGCCAGCGCACTATCTGCACCATGACGGCCGACCGCGCGCTTGAGCGCGTCGATCGCGACGATGTTGCCGGTGCCCTCCCAGATCGACCCGAGATGCGCGTCACGCAACAGCCGCGGCGTGACGAATTCCTCGATGTAGCCGATGCCGCCGCGCATCTCCATCGCGTCGCCGCAGACCTTCCTTGCATCGCGCGTGGCGCGAAATTTCAAGGTCGGCGTCAGGATGCGAAGCAGCGCCGCGGCATCCTGGCTGCCAGCCTCGGCGCGGTCGAGCGCATCCGCGGTCAGGAAGCTCAACGACAGCGCCTGCTCGGTCGGCAGCATGATCTTCATCAACTGCCGCCGCGCCAGCGGCAGATCGATGATGCGCTGGCCGAACACCACGCGTCCTTCCGCCACCGTGATCGCATCGTGCCAGGCGCGACGCATCAGTGCGGTGGACTTGACCCCGTTGGACAGCCGCGAGGAGTTCACCATCTCGGCCATCTGCACGAAGCCCCGATCGAGCTTGCCGACGGCGTAAGCGATCGCGCCATCGAGCTTGATCTCGCCGGAGGCCATCGAGCGGGTGCCGAGCTTGTCCTTCAGGCGCACGATCCGGTAGTGGTTCTGCGAACCGTCGTCGAGGAAACGCGGCATCAGGAACAGGCCGACACCGCGCGTGCCCGGTCCTGCGCCCTCGGGGCGCGCCAGCAGCATCACCACCTTGGCATCGGCGTTCGAGCAGAACCACTTCTCGCCATAGAGCCGCCAGTGGTCGCCCTCCTGCACCGCCCGCGTGGTCAGCGTGCCGACGTCGGAGCCGCCCTCCTTCTCCGTCATGAACTGGCCGCCTTGCGTCAGCTTGCTCATGTCGGTTTGCGTCAGGCCGTCGAGATATTTCGCCTTCAACGCCTCGCTGCCGAAATTTGCCAACAGCTTGGCACAACCGTCGGTGACGTTGATCGGGCAGCCCATGCCGAATTCGGTCTGGTTGAACAGGAAGGTGAAGGCGTGCTTGGCCACGACGGGATATTTGTCCGGCCAGCCCATGATGCCCTTGCGGATCGACAGCGCGTGAATGCCGAACTCACCGAAGGCGACCTTCTCGATCTCGCGATAGGCGGGGTGATATTCGATGTGCTGCACGTCGCGGCCGAATTTGTCGCGCTGGTGCAGCACCGGCGTGTGCCTGTCGGCGAGTCGCGCGCATTCATCGAGATAGCCGCCGGCGAGTTCGCCGAGCCGGTCGAGATGCGGTTCGATGTGGCGGAACAGCGCGTCCGGCAAATGCAGTTTCAACAGATCAGTCAGCGCCGGATCGGCCCGGTAGAAATTCATCCCGGCCGTGTCGGGGGCTAGCAAGCCCGGCTGGCTGACGGATGACGGCTTAAGGTCCTGCTTGAGCGGCTGCATTGAATTCCCGGCTTCGTTACTCATCTCTTCAGACAGACTATCCTCCTCCGGCAGCGCAAAGGAAAGCCCAATGGACACGCCAAAGTACAAGATCGCTCTGATCGTCGGCGCCGGCGAGGGGCTCAGCGCCTCGCTCGCGCGGCTATTTTCGCGGGAGGGAATTCGTGTGGCACTGGCCGCCCGCAGCATCGAAAAGCTCGGTGCGCTCTGCACCGAGACCGGCGCCCGCGCCTATGCCTGCGACGCCACCAAAGCCGAGGACGTGGAGCGACTGTTCGGCCTCGTCGAGCGCGAGATCGGGACGCCCGACCTTGTCGTGTACAACGCCTCCGGCCGCATGCGCGGACCGTTCGTCGAGCTGGTGCCAGCAGAGGTCGAGCGGGCGATCGCGGTTTCCGCGTTCGGCGGCTTCCTGGTGGCGCAGCAGGCGGCGAAACGCATGCTGCCGAACAAGAGCGGCGCCATCCTGTTCACCGGCGCATCCGCCAGCGTGAAGGGCTACGCGCAATCGGCGCCGTTCGCGATGGGCAAGTTCGCGTTGCGTGGCCTCGCGCAGAGCATGGCGCGCGAATTATCGCCGCAAGGTATCCATGTCGCGCATTTCGTGATCGATGGCGGCATCCGCAGCGCCGTTCGCACCGAGCCCGCCGACCGCCCGGATTCGATGCTCGATCCCGACGCGATTGCCTTGAGCTATTGGAATGTGCTGCAGCAGCCGCGCAGCGCCTGGAGCTGGGAGCTCGAATTGCGGCCCTGGGTCGAGAAGTTTTGAGATGACGAAGATCATGTAAGCGGCGTAGGCTGGAGCCAACCAGCGCCGCATTCGTCAGTGCGAGGCGCGAAGCGACGAAGCAATCCATTTGTCCACCCGCGGCGACATGGATTGCTTCGCTCACCTCGCAATGACGGGCAAAATCGACCTCGGGAGGAAACATGACCAGTGCAATCAAGATCGAGACTGGCACCGACGAACTGCTCTGCGTGATCCGCGACCGCGTCGCCATCATCACGCTGAACCGGCCCGAGGTGCGCAACGCGATGTCGGACACGCTGACGCCGGCGCTGCGCACGATGATCCGGACCTGCGGCGAGAATCCCGAGGTCGGCGTGCTGCTGCTCACTGGCGCCGGCCAGGCGTTCTGCGCCGGCGGTAACGTCAAGGGCATGGGCGCGCATCGCGACAAGAAGAAGCTCGACATGTCCTATGAGGACAAGGTCGCCGATCTGCAGGAACGCCAGCGCCTGCTCACCGGCGCGCTCGCCTCGGTGCGCAAGCCGACCATTGCCGCGCTGCCCGGCCCTGCGGTCGGCGCCGGGCTCGCGCTCGCGATGGCCTGCGACCTGCGCATCGCCGCGCAATCGGCCTTTGTGTCGACCGGCTATCTGCGCGTGGCGCTGAGCGGCGATTACGGCATCGCCTGGCTGCTGACGCGCCTGGTCGGCACTGCGCGCGCCCGCGAGCTGATGTTCACAGCCGAGAAGGTCGACGCCACGCGATGCGAGCAGATCGGTCTCGTCAACCGCGTGGTGCCGGACGAGACGCTGCAGGACGCGGCCTTCGCGCTCGCCAAGTCGATGGCCGACGGCCCGACCCTGGCGCTGCGCTACATGAAGGACAATCTGGATGAAGCGCTGCTGTTCGACTTCGCCACTGCGCGGGACCACGAGGCCGAGCGGCTGATCCGGCTCACCACGACGACCGATCACAAGGAAGCGGTGCAAGCCTTCATCGACAAGCGCAAGCCGGCGTTTCGAGGCAATTAGGCGCGCCCGCGCGGTCTCTTCTCCTTCCCTCTGAAAGTGGGAAGGTCGGCATGGGGGTCCAGCCGCACGCACCGTTGCTCAAGGAGAGAGCTGATCCCCACCCGCTTTGCTCTGGCGAGCAAAGCGACCTCCCCTTTTCAAAGGTAGGTAAGACGGCCGCGCCGGTTGAAGAACTTAGCCAGAAGAAAAAACGCCCGGTTCTGGAGGGGCCAGAACCGGGCGCAGTGGATCAAACCGCAAGCGAGGACGTCGCGGCCATGCCGGAAGCGGCGGCGAACCGCCAGCTAGCACAGGGACTTTCTTGCGGCTTGACGTCGATCTCCTTCTCGATGCGCACCAGCTTCCAGTCGCCGGGACTGTTCGTGAAGGCGTAACCGGACTTGCGGGCAAGCCCGATCATGGTCGCGTTGGAGCGAAGCGTGTCGCCGAAGATGCGCCCGGCTCCGAAGGACGCCGCGCGGCATTCAAGATTTTTCAAGAGCGCCTTGCCGATGCCGTAGCCCTGCCACCGGTCGTCGATCGACAGGCCGAACTCGACGCTCGACGTGTCAACATGGAAGGCGTAGCGGGCTTCGCCGACGATAGTCTCGAAGCCGTCGACCACGATCGTCGCGACCACAGTGAACCGATCGGCCTCGCCGATGTGAATGAAACGCTCGAGCTCCAGCTTCGGCAGCTCGCTGATCGCGCCCAGAAAGCGGTTGTAGCGTGACCCCGCGGAGAGCGAGCGGATGTAGTGCTGCAGCTCCTCGCGATCGCGCGGCTCGACGAAGCGCACCTTGATCTCGCGGCCGTCCTTCGCACGCAGCAGGTCGGAATATTGCTTGAGATCATCGAGACGCAGCGCAGCCATGACACGCTCCTCGGCCAAAGAAATTCGCCGACGCCCCTCTACCGAGGCGGCGCCGGCGTTGACGGCCTGCTCAGGCCCGCCAGAACGGCTTTTCGGTTTCGAAAGCCACGTCGCTCCGCGATACGCCGATGTCGTGAAGGTCGCGGTCCGACCACTGCGCCAGCTCGCGCCGGCGCTCGTAGCGGTCCCACCAGGTATGGAGGGTCTCGCCGACCTGGCTCAAAACGCCATCGCCATGATGATTTGTCATCGACTGATGACTGAAAATGGACATTTCCGGCTCCTATCGGTAACCTGTTGGCGGTAATATCTATGGAGCCGAGGCTTTTCACAAACGACACTTTGTACCGTTTCGTATGAATTAAAGTCATGATTGGAGCTATTCGGAATGACCGGCCGACTGCCCTCGCTGAACGGACTGCGCGCCTTCGAGGCTGCCGCGCGGCACATGAGCTTCACGCTGGCGGCCTCTGAGTTGAACGTGACGCAGACCGCGATCAGCCATCAGATCCGTCGGCTCGAAGAAGAGCTCGGCGTCCGCCTGTTCGTCCGGCAGAACCGTTCACTCGGCCTGACGCCGGAAGCTGCCGAATACCTTCCCGGCATCCGCGCCGCGTTCAACGATCTGCGGCATGCGACTGACCGCCTGTTGCGCAGAGACGATGGCCGCGTCCTGACCGTCTCCACCCTCGCCTCGCTCGCCGCCAAATGGCTGCTGCCGCGGCTCTCGGCATTCCAGGAGGCGCATCCCGGCATCGACGTCCGCATCACCACGTCGACCAGTCTGGTCGATTTCCAGCGCGACAAGGTCGATGCCGCGATCCGCTATGGCCGCGGCCAATGGTCCGGCCTGCGCGCCGAGTGGCTGATGGCGGACGAACTGTTTCCGGTGTGCAGCCCATCTTTGCTGCAGGGAAACAAGCCGCTGAAATGTCCCGAGGACCTCCGCGACCACGTGCTGCTGCACACCAGTAACACCAACAGCGACGACTGGCGGCTGTGGCTGACCGCGGCCGGACTGCCGAACGACATCTCCAGGCAGCCGGGCATCACCTTCGACCTCACCTTCGTCACGGTCCAGGCTGCGATCGACGGGATCGGCGTTGCGATGGGCCGAACCTCTTATGTGAAGGACGACATCGCGAAAGGCCGCCTCGTGGTTCCCTTCAAGATCACGCTGCCGGCGGACGCGGGCTTCTACCTGGTCTCCCCGCAGGGACGGGCGGATACACCCAAGCTCGCGGCGTTCCGGAACTGGCTCGGCACAACCGCGCGCGCCACGGCCTGATGTCGCGCAGGCCGCGACGGGGCTTTCTTCCCTACGGCTATTTTCCGATGGTCTGAGCGCGTTTTTCGGGTTGGTCGCGCCGGACAGGCGTGCCAAATTGCCGCATGGGCAGCTAACTGCCTTGGCTGGCGGGACAATTTTCGTCGGTCCGTCTGCCACCAAGAGGAAAGGGCGTTATGTCGCAGTCGAATCCACCGCAAGTCCCGCAGATCAAGTCGCGCATCGGAGCCATTCTGCGTGCGACCAGCGGCAATTTCCTCGAGCAATTCGACTTCTTCCTGTTCGGCTTCTACGCCCAGGCAATTGCAAAAGCCTTCTTCCCTTCCCAGAACGAGACCGCGGCGCTGCTCAATGCATTCGGCGTGTTCTGGCTCGGCGCCCTGATGCGCCCGGTCGGCGCGGTCGTGCTTGGCGCCTATATCGACAAGATTGGCCGCCGCCAGGGCCTGATCGTGACGCTCTCGATCATGGCGATCGGCACCGTGGTGATCGCCTTCTGCCCGAGCTATGCGACGATCGGCATTGCCGCGCCGGTCATCGTCCTGATCGCCCGTCTGCTGCAGGGCTTCTCCGCCGGCGTCGAGCTCGGCGGCGTCTCGGTGTATCTTGCGGAGATTGCCACGCCCGGCAATCGCGGCTTCTATACCTCGTTCCAGTCGGCGAGCCAGCAGGTCGCGATCTTCGTCGCTTCGATTCTCGGCTACGTGCTCCACGAGAGCATGCCGGCCGACACCGTCGCGGCCTGGGGCTGGCGCATCCCGTTCTTCGTCGGCTGCCTGATCATTCCCGTGATCTTCTTCCTGCGCCGGACGCTGGAGGAAACCCCGGCGTTCCTGGCGATGAAGAAGCACCCGACCGCAAGCGAGGTGTTCGCATCGGCGATGGCGAACTGGCGCATCGTCATTCTGGGCATGATGATCGCGGTGCTGACTACCACGACCTTCTACTTCGTCACGGTCTACACGCCGACCTTCGGCAAGAGCGTGCTGAAGCTGACGACCCGCGATGCGCTCCTGGTCACGCTGCTGGTCGCGGTGACCAACTTCATCTGGAATCCGGTCGGCGGCGCGGTCTCCGACCGGCTCGGCCGCAAGCCGGTGCTGCTGGCGATCGCGGGCCTGTCCTTCGTGACCGCCTATCCGGCGCTGCACTGGCTCGTCACCGATCCCACCTTCGGCAAGATGCTGGCGGTCGAGATGATGTTCTCGTTCTATTTCGGCGTCTACAGCGGCACCATGCTGGGCTGCCTGGTCGAAATCGTGCCGGCGCATGTCCGCACCACCTGCTTCTCGCTGGCATTCGCGCTGGCGGCGGGGCTGTTCGGCACCTTCACGCCGTTCGCCTCGACCTGGCTGATCCAGCATACCGGCGACAAGGCCTCGCCCGGCTTCTGGCTGATGTGCGCCGCAGCGCTCGGCATCACTGCCGCACTGATCGTCTATCGCGGCGGCCAGACCGCCGCGCAGCGCGAGACGGTGGTGGCCTGATATTCCACATCACGGCCGGGCGGATCAGGTATCCGCCCGGCCGTGTTGCTTTCCATGCCAGCAACGATAACAAGAGCGCATGGTTGACTTGACGCGCAGGTTCGACGTGCTGGTGATCGGGGGCGGCAATGCCGCCCTTTGCGCTGCGATCAGCGCCAGACGGGCGGGCGCTTCCGTGCTGGTGCTGGAAGGCGCGCCGAAGTTCTACCGCGGCGGCAACACCCGACACACCCGCAACATGCGCTGCGCCCACGACGCGGCGACCGAGATCCTCACCGGCCCCTACACCGAGGAGGAATTCTGGAAGGATTTGCTGCTGGTGACCGGCGGCCAGACCGACGAGGAACTGGCCCGCTTCATGATCCACGAGTCCAAGGACATCCTGAACTGGATCGTCGAACAGGGCGTGCGCTGGCAACCCTCGCTCGGCGGCACGCTGAGCCTTGGACGCACCAATTCATTCTTTCTCGGCGGCGGCCGCGCCATGCTCAACGCGCTCTATCGCACCGCCGAGGAGATCGGCGTCGACATCCTCTATGACGCCGAGGTCATCGATCTCAGGATCGAGGACGGCATGTTCCTTTCGGCTCAATTGAAGCAGCCGGTGAACGGCAAGACCGAGGTGCGCGCCTCGACGCTGGTGGCGGCGGCCGGTGGCTTCGAGGCCAATATCGAATGGCTGAAGGAACATTGGGGCGAGGCCGCCGACAATTTCCTGATCCGCGGCACGCCCTATAACCGTGGCTCAATCCTGAAGATGCTGCTCGCCAAGGGCGTACAGGAGATCGGCGATCCCACGCAATGTCACGCGGTGGCGATCGACGCGCGCGCGCCGAAATTCGACGGTGGCATCATCACGCGGCACGACTCGGTCGTGTTCGGCATCGTCGTCAACAAGCACGCCGAACGCTTCTACGACGAGGGCGAGGACATCTGGCCGAAGCGCTATGCGATCTGGGGCCGACTGGTCGCGGCGCAGCCGGACCAGATCGCCTACATAATCTTCGATTCGACTGTGGTCACCAGCTTCATGCCGACGCTGTTTCCGCCTATCGCGGGCGCGACGATTGCCGAACTCGCCGGCAAGCTCGAGCTCGATCCGAGCGCGCTGGAGAAGACCATCACCGAATTCAACGCCGCGGTGCGATCAGGCACCTTCGACCACACCATCCTCGATGACTGCCGCACCGAGGGTATCACGCCGCCAAAGACGCATTGGGCGCGCAAGATCGAGACGCCGCCCTACCTCGCCTATCCGGTACGACCTGGCATCACCTTCACCTATCTCGGCACCCGCGTGAACAAGCAGGCGCGGATCCTGATGAAGGAGGGCAAGCCCTCCGCCAACATGTTCGCCGCCGGCGAGATCATGGCCGGCAACGTGCTGGGCAAGGGATATGCCGCCGGCATCGGCATGACCATCGGCAGCGTGTTCGGCCGCGTCGCCGGCCGGGAAGCGGCGAAGCATGCGCGGAACTGAGCGCCGCGTCCTGCTCACCCCGCTCCGCCTGCGGGGAGAGGTCGGATTGCCAAGTAATCCGGGTGAGGGGGACGCTCCGCGAGCTCGGTGCATAGAAAGAGCCAATCACCCCGACCCTCTAAGAGCGAGCTTCGCTCGTCTCGACCCCGCGAAGAGCGGGAAGACGGAGCAGAAAGCGGGAGCACCGATGTCGCGATTTGCACTTATCTCCGCTGCCGCCATCCTGATGGCGTCGACCGCCACACACGCCGCCGAGCCGATCGCGCTGCGCGACATGGGCTCGTTCCATGTTGGCGGCCGCCTCGTCGAGATCAAAGGCAAGCCGGTGAAGGAGGTCATCTTCACGCCGGGTGGCGTGCCGGCAAAAGTCGATCCGAACGGCACCTACCAGGTCGAGCAGATGTACGTGCAGTACTTCCTGCCGCAGCACGAGACGGGCGCCTATCCATTGCTGCTGTGGCACGGCGGCGGACTGACCGGCGTCACCTACGAGACCACGCCGGACGGCCGCGAGGGCTGGCTGAACTACTTCCTGCGCAAGGGCTGGAGCGTCTACAATTCGGACGCTGTCGAGCGTGGCCGCGCCGGCTGGGCGCAATATCCCGATATCTTCAAGGGCGAGCCGGTGTTTCTCACCACCGCCAATCCGTTCGAGCGCTTTCGCATCGGCGACGGTCCGGGTTCATACGATCCAGATCCCGCCAAGCGGAGGCTGATGCCGGGAAGCCAATTCCCGAACGAGGGCTATGAGAACTTCGTCAAGCAGAACGTGCCGCGCTGGACCACCACCGATGACGCGACGATCGCGGCCTATATCGCTGAGATCGATCGCGTCGGGCCCTGCATCATCCTGTTCCATAGCCAGGCCGGCACCTTCGGCTTCAAGGTCGCGCAGGCACGGCCCGACAAGGTGAAGGCGCTGATCGCGATCGAGCCGGCCGGCGTCGGCGATCCCGCCAAGGTCGATGCGCTGAAGGACATCCCGACGCTGATCGTCTATGGCGACTACATCGAGCGCGATTCGCGCTGGCCAAAGATCCGCGCCACCGGCGTCGCCTTTGCCGACGCCATCAAGGCCGCCGGCGGCAGCGTCGACGTCGTCGACCTGCCGAAGGTCGGCATCAAGGGCAATTCGCACATGATGATGATGGACAAGAACAACGCCGAGGTCGCCGGCCTGATCCAGACATGGCTGGAAGGCAAGGGACTGACCCGGAAGTAGCGAGGCGAACGAAGCGATGCACGGGACCAGGATCTTGCAGGAAGCCGACCGTCTGATGACGGTGTGCAACTCCTGCCGCTATTGCGAGGGCCTGTGCGCGGTGTTCCCCGCGATGGAGATGCGCCGCGCCTTCACCGATGGCGATCTCAACTACCTCGCCAATCTCTGCCATGCTTGCGGCGCCTGCTACACCGACTGCCAGTTCTCGCCGCCGCACGAATTCAACGTCAATGTGCCGCAGACCCTCGCGATCGCCCGCGCCGAATCCTACGCCGCCTATGCCTGGCCGCGCGCGCTGGCCGGCGCGTTTGCGCGCAACGGCCTCGTCATCAGCCTGATCGCGGCGTTGAGCGTCGCCGCCTTCATCTTCGGCTTCGCCGCGGCCAACGACCGCGCCGTGCTCTATGGCATCCACACCGGCCCCGGCGCGTTCTATCGGTTGATGCCGCACAACGCGATGGCGCTGCTGTTCGGCTTGGCCTTCCTCTATGCGATCCTTGCGCTGGTCATGGGCGTGCGCGCGTTCTGGCGCGACATCGGCGAGCCGGTCGGCATGAGGACCGACAGCAAGGCGCTGCTGCAAGCGATCCGCGACGCCGGCGAGTTGCGCTATCTCGACGGCGGCGGGGTCGGCTGCTTCAATGAGGACGACCGCCCGACCGATCGCCGCAAGCTGTATCACCATTTCACCTTCTACGGCTTCGCCCTGTGCTTCGCCGCGACCTGTGTCGGCACGCTCTATCATTATCTGCTGGCGCGCGAGGCGCCGTATGCGTGGTGGGATCTGCCGGTCGTGCTCGGAACACTCGGCGGCATCGGCCTCGTGATCGGCCCGATCGGCCTGCTCACTGAGAAATGGAAGCGCGACCGCGTGCTGGTCGACGAGCAGCGCATGGGCATGGACACCGCGTTCATCGCGATGCTGTTCCTGACCAGTATCACCGGACTTGCGCTGCTATTCTGGCGCGACACCGGCGCGATGGGCCCGCTGTTGGCGCTGCATCTCGGCGTGGTGTTCGCGCTGTTCATCACGATGCCCTATGGCAAGTTCGTGCACGGCATCTATCGCTTCGTCGCGCTGGTGCGTTACGCGCGCGAGCGGCAGGCCATGACGAGCGGCGGGCCGCAATAGCGCGCGTCGCCCCGCCTCATGGCTTTGTGGCCAGGGCACAGAACCACTTGTCCGTTTTCACCAGGCTTGCCCCCGCAAAGCCGGCGGCGGTCAGCTTTTCCGCAAGCCCTTCGTTCGGCTGGCCGGAATAGGCGGTGAAGCCAAGCGCGATCCTGCCGCGCGGCTTCAGCACCCGCCGGATCTCGCGCAAACCTGCGATCGCATCCGGCCAGACCTGCATCGAGTTGATCGCGAGCGCCTTGTCAAAGCTGTCGTTACCGAACGGCAGGCGCTCGACAGAGCCGAGCTGCGGGTCGATATGCCCACTCCGGACGGCCGCCGCGTTCCGGCTCCGCGCCTGCTCCACCATCTCGGCCGACGGATCGACGCCCACAACGCTCCCGGCTGAAACGAGACCGGACAGGCGCTGCATGACGGCGCCGGGACCGAACCCGACCTCAAGCACGCTGTCGTCAGCTTCGACCTCGAGAAGCTCCACCACCCAAGCCCCGCAATCCGCATTCATGCGCGCCATGATGGTGCCGCCCAACCTCCCGAGCAGACCTTGAGGGCGGCCAAACGCACGCATCAGGAGGTTTCGCGAAACGCTCATCGATAGCGGACTCCCGTGAACGCGAATACCGGGAAGATCGCGGCTACAGGTCGACCACCACGTAGTTGCTCTCGACCGCAACCTTGATGGTCTCGGCGACATAGGGCCCCTTCACGAGGTTCGTGCCCGCTTCGACATTGACCGGGTAGGCGCGCACGCGGAAGCGGCGGGGATCGCAATAGGACTGGCCGGTGCGGATGTCGAATTCCCAGCCGTGCCACGGGCAGCGCAGGATCTCACCGAGCTTGGTGTATTCGATTTCGCCGGGATCGGACGACGACGCCAGACCGATCAGGGGGCCCTCGCACAGCGCCGCGCCCTGATGTGGACAGCGGTTCAACAGGCCGAAGAACTCGCCCTTGACGTTGAAGACCACGATCGGTCGTCCATCGATCTCGATGGACTTTCGCGAACCCGGCGGCAGTTCATCCACCGGGGCAACCACATGACGCGCCATTTATGCGATACCGTAGAGCTTCTTCGCGTTATCGAGATAGAACGCCTGCTTGTTGGCGTCGCTGACGCCGGCCGGCAACACGCGCGACGGGTCGTCGTAATCCCAGTGCGGATAGTCGGTCGCGAACAACAGCTTGTCCCAACCGATCCATTCGATGGTCTGGAACAGGTGATCACGACTTTCCGGATCCTCCATCGGCTGTGTCGTCCACCAGATGTGGTCGCGGATATAGTCCGACGGCTTGCGTTTCAGATGCGGCACCTCAGCGTGCAGCCGCGCGAACACCTTGTCCAGCCGCCACGCCAGCGACGGCGCCCAACCGAAGCCGGCTTCGACCATCACCATCTTCAATTTCGGGAAGCGCTCGAACACGCCTTCGAGCACGAGGCTAGCCAGCGCGGTCTGCTGGCACTGCGAATGGCCGACCATCTCCTCGATGTAATAGCTCGGCCAGCCCGATGCGGTGATCGGATTGCCGCCGAAGCCGAAGGCATGCACGCCGATCGGAAGGCCAGCCTCTTCCGCGGCCTGGTAGATCGGCCAATAGCGGCGCTGACCGAGCGGCTCGACGTTGCGGCTGAGCAAGAGAACCTGGACGAAGTTCTTGTCGCCTGCGCGCTTGCGGATTTCGGCGGCGGCTGAGACGCCGTCCTCATTGGCGACGACGATCGAGCCCCTCAGCCGCGAATCCTTGCTGGTCCATTTCTCGATCTGCCAGTCGTTGACCGCCGAGCAGATCGCGCCGGCGAGATCCTGATTGCGAATGCCCTGCCCGGTGTTGAGTGGATTGAGCACCCCGAGCGCGACATTATTGGGGTCGAGAAGCTGCTTCTGCATGAAGGACAGCGAAGACCCCTGCGGGCCGCCCTCCGGCGGATAGGCGTCGCGGCGCGAGGCGTTGGGCTGCGCCTTCGGATAGGGCGGTCCGCCCATCATGCCCTGATAGGCATGGACGCCGAACGTTTCGAGATGCGCGTGCCAGCGCTTTGCCAGGAACGGATACAGCTCGTCCGCCGTCGCGCGCGCCGGATGGATGTCGCAATCGGCAATCGCGGTCTTGATGGCGGTGGACGATGCGGCTTGCGGAGGTTCGCGAAGCTGGACGTTCATGGCGTCGTCTCCTTGACTTTCAAGCGCGTATAAGTCGCGTGTGGATTGTCGACCATGATCTTGCGCACGAGATCCGGCGATAATCCCTCCGGCAGCACGTCATCGCCGTCGAACTGCCAATGCGGATAGTCGGTCGAGAATAGGAGCAATTCGTCCGACTGCATATGGTCGAACAGCCGGTTCAGCGTATCGGGTTCCGGCGGCGCGTCGACCGGCTGCAGCGAGAAACGGATGTTGCTGCGCACAATCTCCAGCGGCGCACGGTCGACCCACGGCGTTTCCATGCGCACACCGCGCCAGAACTTGTGCAGCCGCCACAGGAACGGCGGCAGCCAGGTGAAACCCGATTCCAGCATCACCATCTTCAGGTTCGGATGGCGCGCGAACACCCCCTCGACGATCAGGCTGGTGAGCTGGGTCTGGAATGCCTGCGCCTGCGCGACATAATCCTCGATGTGATAGGAGCCCCAGCCGACCGAGGTCGGCGGATTGTGATAGGCGCTGCCGGCATGGATGCCGATCGGTAGCCCAAGGCGCTCGGCCGCCGCGTAAATCGGCCAATAATGGCGCTTGCCGAGCGGCATGTCGCCCATGACCAGCATGAGCACCTGCACGAAGCGCTTGTCCTGCGCGCAACGCTCGATCTCCGCGACCGCCTTCTCGATGCTTTGCACTGGGATCACGATCGAGCCGCGCAGGCGATCATCCTTGTCGAGCCATTCCTTTACCAGCCAGTCGTTCAGCGCGCGGCAGAATGCATTCGCCATGTCCTCGGAAAACACCATCTGCACGCCGTAGAGCGGATTGCAGATGCCGTAGGCTGTGCCGAACTTGTCGAGCGCCTGGTGCTGCATGTCGGCGATATCAGAGCCCGGCTTGCCCTGCGCCGGCCGCCAATCCGGCCGCGACGAAATCGGCGAATTGAGCGGATAGGATTGCGAGATCAGGTCCGTCATGCCACGCGTCGTCACCTGGTCGCGCCAGTAGTCGTTCAAGTAGGGCAGCAGGCTGGTGAGATGAGGCACGGCGGGATGCAGATCGCAATCCACGCCGCCCGCGATCGGCAACGTCATGATGTTTCCTCTGATCGGCGCGCCCGTGGCGACGCCAACTTGTTTGCACGGCATTCAAGCAGGCCTGCCGGTGGCGGGCAACTCGGCAGAGGGCGATGTGGTGTGCTAGGACGGCAGGACGCCCCGGATAATTTTCATGGCACAACAGAAAGGCTGCCGATGACCGAGCTCGTATCCATCGCTGAGCAGATCGCCAAAAAACTGATCGCGAGCAAGCAGACGATCGCCGTCGCAGAATCCTCGACCGGGGGATTGATCTCGGCATCGCTGCTCGCGGTGCCCGGGGCGTCGGCCTATTTCATCGGCGGCGGAGTGATCTACACCCGCGACGCCCGGCGCGCGCTGATGGACATTCCGGACGATGCCATGCGAGGCATCCGCTCGGCGTCGGAGCCCTACGCGCAACTGCTCGCGCGGCAGATCCGCGAGCACCTCTCGACCGATTGGGGATTGTCGGAAACCGGCGCAGCCGGACCGACCGGCAACCGCTATGGCGACGCCGCCGGCCATAGCTGCATGGCGGTCGCCGGACCACAACAGCAGGTGATCACGCTCGAGACCGGCGGCAGCGACCGGCAGGCCAACATGCGGGCGTTCGCCAAGGCGGCGCTGGAGTTGCTGCTGAAAAATCTGTCGCTGTGATCGCCTCACGCCGCGCTACACTCGACGACGTCGGATATTCGCCCACGGGCTCGATTTCTCCCCGTCATCCTGAGGAGCGCGAAGCGCGTCTCGAAGGATCGACGGCCACCAGCGGGGCCGTGCATCCTTCGAGGCTCGCTCCGCTCGCACCTCAGGATGACGGGCCAATGAGCTCGCGCCCGATACTCACTTCTCGCGGAACGAGCGCATGAATTGGTCGCTCAGCGGCTTCATCAGATAGGACAGCATGGTGCGATCACCAGTCTGGACGAAGGCTTCCACCGGCATGCCCGGGATGATCTTGACCTCGCTGCCGAGGCGGGCGACTTCCTCCGGCGGCATCGAGACGCGGATGGTGTAGTAGGACTGCCCGGTGCGCTGATCCGTCGTGGTGTCGGCGGAGACGCGGGTGACGACGCCGTTGAGCTCAGGTGTGGTGCGCTGGTTGAAGGCGGAGAGCCGCAGCAACGTTTTCTGACCGATCTGCAGCTTGTCGATGTCCTGCGGATTGACCTTGGCTTCGACCGACAGCGCGTCGGCCTTCGGCACGATCATCATGATCGCGTCGCCCGCGGTGATGACGCCGCCGACCGTATGCACGGTCGACTGCAGCACGACGCCGTCCTGCGGTGCGCGGATGTCGATGCGGCGGAGTTGGTCCTCCGCGGTAACCTTGCGCTCGACATACTCGCCGATCTTGTCGTTGGTCTCGCGCAGATCCTTGGAAACCTCGGCCAGCATATCCTTGTCGACCTGGATGATCTGCAGCTCGGTCTCGGTGATCTTGCCCTTGGCCTGCGCGCGCTGAGCGATGTACTGCGCACGCTCGCCGGCGAGCCGGGCCGCGTCGCGCTCCAGCGTGGTCAGCCGGGTGAGCTGCACCAGATGCTGCTCATAGAGCTGGCGGACGCCGACCAGCTCCTGCTGAACCAGGGCGATCTCCTTGTCCTTGGCCTGCTCCTGGGCCTGGAGCCCCGCGATCTCTTCGTTGAGCTGGACGACACGCTCGCGGAGCTGTGCCTTCTGGCCGGTGCGGCCATTCACCCGGACCTCGAACAGCTTGGTTTCGCTCGCCATGACATCGCGAACGTCGGGATCGTCGGCGTGCTCGGCGAGCTGCGGTGGAAAGACGATCTTGTCGCGGCCCTGCTGCTCGGCCTCCAGCCGGGCAGCGCGCGCGTAAAGACCGTTCAAGGTCTTGACCACGATCGCAAGGCTTGCCTTCACGACCGTCTCGTCGAGACGCACCACGACGTCGCCGGCTTTCACCGTATCGCCGTCACGCGCTAGGATCTCGCCGACCACGCCGCCGGTCGGATGCTGCACCTTCTTGACGTTGGTATCGACGACCACGGAGCCCGGCGCGATCAATGCGCCCGAGATCGGCACCGTCGAGGCCCAGCCGCCGACGCCGCCGGCCAGAACCAGCACCACGGCAAGCCCTACGATCAGATGCTTCCTGATCGATTGATGTGCGTTGCGCGGGAGATCGGTCATGACTTGGCTGCTCCCGCATCGGCAACGATCCTGACCGGCGCGGGCGGCGCGACGCGCTGCAGCACCTGACCGAGCACGACATCCTTGGGTCCGAAGGTCTGCATGCGGCCGTCCTTCAGCACCAGGAGCTGATCCACGCCTTCGATGCCGATCGGGCGATGCGCGACCACGACGACAATCGCGCCACGCTCCCGCGCCGAGCGCACCGCGCGGGTCAGCGCCTCGTCACCCTCACTGTCGAGATTGGAATTCGGCTCGTCGAGCACGACCAGGAACGGTTTGCCGTAAAGCGCGCGCGCCAGCGCGACGCGCTGCGCCTGGCCGGCCGAGAGCGCACTGCCCTGCTCGCCGACCTGGGTGTCATAGCCCTCGCGCATCTTGATGATCATCTCGTGGACGCCGGCCTCCTTGGCCGCCGCGATGATGGCATCGGACTTGGCGTCGGGATCGAAGCGGGAGATGTTCTGCGCGATCGTGCCGCCGAACAGTTCGACGTCCTGCGGCAGATACCCGACATGGCGTCCGAGCACGTCCGACGACCATTGGTCGAGCGCGGCGCCGTCGAGCCGCACCTTGCCGCGGACCGGCGTCCAGACGCCGACCAACGCCCGGATCAGCGACGACTTGCCGGAACCGCTCGGACCAATCACGCCGACGCCGCTGCCGGCTTCGACCGTAAAGCTGACATCCTGCACGATCACGCGCTGATCGCCCGGCGCGACCATCGTCACACCCTCGATCGACAGCCTCTTCGTCGGCGACTGCAACAGGGTTTGCTCAGGCCGCGCCGGCATCTGCTGCAGCAGCCGGTTGAGCCGGTGCCAACTCTGGCGCGCAGCGACGAAACCCTTCCAGTGCGCGATCGCCAGATCGACCGGCGCTAGCGCCCGGGCGCTCAGGATCGAGCCGGCGATGATGATGCCACCGGTGGCTTCCTGGTGGATCACCAGATAGGCGCCGACCGCAAGCACGGACGACTGCAGCATCATGCGCAGCACCTTGGCGACCGCACCCAACCCGCCGGCGACGTCGCTCGCGCGCTGGTTGCCGGCCAGGTAGTCCTCGTTGGCATCGTTCCAGCGCTTATTCATTCGCCCGGCCATGCCCATCGCGACGAGCACCTCGGCATTGCGGCGGCTGGACGCCGCGATATCGTTGCGCCGCGCTGCAAGCGTCAGCGCATCCTTGGCGGGCGCGCGCGACAGGTATTCGGTGATCAGGGTCAGCGCCACCAGAATGATGGCGCCAACCAGCGCGGTGACGCCGAGCAGCCAATGGAACGCGAAGCAGATCGCCATGTAGAACGGCAGCCAGGGCAGATCGAAGAATGCACCGGGCCCCATGCTGCCGAGGAAGGAGCGCACATTGTCGAGGTCGCGCAGCGGCTGCAGGCCCTCGCTGCGATTGCCGGCCATCAGGGGCAGCCGGATGATGGTGTCGAACACCCGCGCGTTGAGCGCTTCGTCGAGCGAGGTTCCGATGCGGCCGAGAATCCGGCCGCGCAGCAGATCGAGCACTCCCTGGGCAATGTAAAGGCCGGCGGCGATGACCACGAGGCCGACCAGCGTCGGAACGCTGCGGCTCGGCAGCACCCTGTCGTAGACCTGCAGCATGAACATCGAACCTGTCAGGTACAACAGGTTGATCATGCAACTCATGAAACCAACGCCAATGAAGGCACTGCGGCACGCGCGCAGCGCGTCTCCCAGTTCGGAACGCCGGACGGCGGGAACGGCTGCCATAAAGTCCAGTCTCTGCCAAAGGGTTATGTGAAAGCCACGTTGTACCGACGTTTGTGGCCATCGTCCATTTTTGTGTGACCATCCACCATTTAAGTCGCGTTAACCGAGAGACCGGTTCGCGACCGCAAGTCGGTGATGGCACGGGGAATTGAAGGAATGATGGCTAGTTTGTCGCCGAACCGGGCCGTGTTTTTGGAAAAGGCACGAGAACGGCCGCCATCGAGACCCGGCCGATCTCGCCATGGATATCGAGCAACGCGCCGCAGCCGGACGCCGAACCCGGGCTCCAGGCAGCCGGCCTTGGCCCGGACCCGATCTACTCATCCCGTGGTTGCCGGAACAAGTGGACTGTCAGGTTCGGGGGGCCTGCCACGGCGTCGGGACCCAATGCCGTGGGTCCAGTCGACGGAACCAAGGATCCGCAACAGCGGGCCGAGGCCTGCAATCGCAAGGTCGTGCAATCGGAACCGGGCGCTAGCTTCCCGTCGCGCGGCCGCAATCCGCCGGTCGCCTCGCGCAGGCTAAACCGCTGCGACCGCCGGCTCGGCCAGCACGCAGCGCGCGACATGCCCGCGTGCTATCTGCACGTTGGGCGGCAGGCTTTCGCTGCAGCGCGACTGGGCGAGGCCGCAGCGCGGCGCGAAGGAGCAGCCGGTCGGCGCGCGATCGAGCGAAGGCGGCGTGCCCGGAATGGTCTCCAGCCGCTCGCCGCGCTTCGCGCCATGGATGGTCGAGGCCAGCAGCCCCTTGGCGTAGGGATGGACCGGCCTGCGCACGATCTCGCGCAACGCGCCCTGCTCGACGATCTGGCCGGCATACATCACGGCGACGCGGTCGCATATCTCGATGGCAACGCCGATGTCGTGAGTGACGAAGATGACGGACATGCCGAACTCGCGCTGCAGCTCGCGCAGCAATAGCAGGATCTGGATCTGCACGGTGGCGTCGAGCGCCGTGGTCGGCTCGTCCGCGAGCAGGATCTTCGGCTTGCAGGCGAGCGCCAGCGCGATCATCGCGCGCTGCCGCATGCCGCCCGACATCTCGTGCGGATAGGATTCCAGCCGCCGCTTGGCGGACGGAATCCGCACCACCTCCAGCATCTCGAGCGCACGCGCCATCGCTTCGCGCTCACTCTTGCCTTCGTGCCGCATCACGGTTTCGGCGATCTGCCGCCCGATGGTGTAGACCGGATCGAGCGCGAGCGCCGGCTCCTGGAAGATCATCGAGACGATCTGGCCGCGGAACGCGGACAGCGCCTCGTCGTCCATCGTCAGCACCTCCCGGCCCAGCACCTTGACGCTGCCGGACATCTGCGTGCGCTTCTTCGGCAGCAGCCGCATCAGCGCACGCAGCGTCACGCTCTTCCCGGAGCCGGACTCGCCGAGCAGCCCCAACACCTCGCCCTCGCCGAGCGACAGGCTGAGATCGTTCACGGCATGGACCGTCCGATCGCCGGTGAAGCGGATGTTGAGGTTGTTGATCTCGACAAGGTCGGTCATGCGAGTTTCGGCACCTGTGCGTGATAATCGGTGGCGCGCTGGAAGGCGGCGCCGATCCGAAGCAGCGCGGCCTCCTCGAAGGAGCGGCCGATCAGTTGCATGCCGACCGGCAGGCCCGCCTTCGTGAAGCCGGAGGGGATGGAGAGCGACGGCAGGCCGAGATAGTTGACCGGGCGGGTGAACCGCGTCAGCCGCTGGATCACCGCGTCCGCGCCCGGACCGTTGCCGACATCGCTCTCGGCAATCGTCGGCGCCGGCACCGGCGACGACGGCGCGATCACCGCATCGACGCCGCTGACCGCGGCATTGTGCGCGGCCAGCGCCGGCCCGCGCCAGCGCATCGCCTCGAGATAGGTGACCGCCGGAATCGTCAGGCCATTCTGCAAACGCATCAGCACCTGCGCGCCGTAATCCTGTGGCCGCTCGATCATCCAGCGCTTGTGGAAGGCCGCCGCCTCGACCGCGAGCACCAGTTGCGAGGCCGAACTGAGCTGGCGCTGATCCGGAAGCTCGACCTTGACGATCTCGGCGCCTTCCCTCTTCAGCGTCGCAATGGTCTCGTCGAAGGTGCGCGCCACCTCGGGATCGAGATCGTCGACGTAGAACGCCGTGGGCACGCCGATCTTCAGGCCTTTCAACGACTCCCTGGTCGCGGCCATGTAATCCGGCACCGGCTGGTTCGAGGCGGTGAGATCCTCGGTATCCGCGCCGGCCATCAGGCCAAGCAGCAGCGCGCAATCCTCCGCGGTCTGCGCCAGCGGACCGACGGTGTCGAGCGACTGCGACAGCGGCATCGCACCGGCGCGGCTGACGCGTCCGACCGTGGTCTTCAGGCCGGTGACGCCGCAGAAATGCGCGGGCATGCGCACCGAGCCGCCGGTGTCGGAGCCGAGCGCCGCAAAGGTCAGGCGCGCCGCGACCGCCGCGCCGGAGCCCGACGACGAGCCGCCAGTGATGTGATCGACGTTCCAGGGATTGTGCACCGGGCCGTAGTGCACATTGTGGCCTGTGGGGCCGTAGGCGAACTCGACCATCTGCAACGAGCCGAGCCGGATCTGTCCGGCATCCTTCAGCCGCTGCAGCGCGGTCGCGGTCGTCTTCGGCACGAAATCGCGGCGGATCAGCGAGCCGCAGGTCACCACCTTGCCGGCGTCGTAGTACATGTCCTTGTGCGCCATCGGCACGCCATGCAGCACGCCGCGGCTGCTGCCTTTCGCAAGCTCGGCATCGGCCTCGGTGGCGGCGGCAAGCGCCTCTTCCGATTCGATCGCCATATAGGCGTTGAGACGAGGCTGCCACTCCGCGATCCGGTGCAGCACGGCGCGCGTTACCTCGTGCGACGAGACCTTCTTCTCGGCAATCGCCTTGGCGACTGCGGTCAGGGTCATCAAGGCGGGTTCGGTGCTCATTTCGACACCTTCTCGATCTTCTGCGCGACCTGCGCCAGCAGGAAGCTCGCAGGTTCGAGATCGAACGGCAGCGTGCCGGAGATCGGCGCGAAGCCGTCGAATGCGGGTCCGATCGAATTGGCGATACGGTTGGCCACCTCATCATCGGCGGGCACGTCGGCGACGTGCGCGATCACCTTGGCATCCCTGGGTGTGGGTCTGGTCATGCCGCGTTTTCTCCTTTTGCTTTTGCCGGCGCGCGGCTGTGCCCTGAGCCCGGAATGGTCATGTAGCACGCCGCTTGGTGGCCCATTGTATCGAGATCGCTGAGCTTTGGCGTTGCGTTTGCGCAAAGCGGCTCCGCAAACGGACAGCGGGTGTGAAACCGGCAACCCGGTGGCGGATCGATCGGATTGGGTGGATCGCCCGAGATCGGCGGCACCTCGGTACGCCGGTCGGGATCGGACGACGGCATCGCTGCGAGCAGCGCCCGGGTATAGGGATGCGCCGGCGCATTCCAGACCGCATCGACCGGGCCGAGCTCGACGACCTCGCCGAGATACATCACCAGCACGCGGTCGGAGATGTAGCGGACCACGTTGAGATCGTGGCTGATGAAGAGATAGGTGAGCCCGAACTCGCGCTTGAGATCCGCCAGCAGATTGAGCACCTGCGCCTCGACCGACTTGTCGAGCGCAGAGACCGCTTCATCGAGGATCACGAGCCGCGGCGATAGCGCGAGCGCGCGGGCGATGTTGACCCGCTGACGCTGGCCGCCGGAAATCTCGTGCGGATAGCGGTTGGCGAAGGTCTCCGGCCGCAAACCGACCTTGCCGAGCAGCTCCCGCGCCAGCGTGCGCGCCGCGCCATCGGCCATGCCGTGGACCTTCGGCCCAAAGGCGATCGATTGCTCGATGGTGAGACGCGGATTGAGCGATGCGTAACTGTCCTGGAACACCATCTGCATGCCGCGGCGCAGCTCGCGCAGACTGAGCGCGCGGCCGACCTGCATCCCGTCATAGACGATCTCGCCGGCATCGCGCATCATCAGATGCATCAAGAGCCGTGCGGTGGTCGACTTGCCGCAGCCGGATTCGCCGACGATGCCGACGGTCTCGCCCTTCATGACCGCGAAGGAGACGTCGTCGACAGCACGCACGGTCTTGCGCGGGCTGAATAGCCCGCCGCGCACCGGAAAGTGCTTGGTCAGTCCTTTGACCTGCAACAGCGGCTGCGCAGCGCCGCCGATGTCGGCGACCGGCTCCAGCATATCGGTCAGCGATGCGGTTCCTGTTCCGGTCATCGCTCTAGTTCCTGATATCCATGGCGCTGCGCATGCCGTCGCTCAACAGGTTGAAGCAGATCGAGACCGCGAAGATCATCGCACCCGGCAGCGCCGCGACCCACGGATTGACATAGATCGCGGTGCGCAGGGTATTGAGCATCAGGCCCCATTCCGGCTCCGGCGGCTTGGTGCCGAGCCCGAGGAAGGAGAGACCGGCAGCAAGGATCATCGACACCGAGATCAGTCCGGTGGCGTAAACGAAGATCGGACCGAGCACATTGCCGAGCATATGCACGCGCATGATGGTGAACGGTCCCGCGCCCGACGCGCGCGCGGCTTCAACGAAATCCATGTTGCGCACGCCTGTGGTGACGCTCTCCGCGACGCGCGTGATCTGCGGCACGAACACGACGGTGAGCGACACGATCGAGTTGACAATGCCGGCGCCGAGCGCGCCTGAAATAGCGATCGCCAGCAGCACCGAGGGGAAAGCGTAGAACACGTCGACCGTGCGCATGATCGCGGTGTTGAGCTTCCCGCCGACATATCCGGCGACGAGGCCGAGCGAGGTGCCGATCACGAAGGCGAAGATCACAGGCAGGATGCCGACGATCAGCGACAGCCGTCCGCCATAGATCAGCCGCGCCAGCATGTCGCGACCGAGCTCGTCGGTGCCGAGCGGGTAGCCGGGCGTGCCGATATGGCGAAGACGGCGGATCATCGATCCCTGGTAGGGATCGGCGAGATGAAGCCAGGGCGCGAGCAGCGCTGATGCAAAAATCAGCACCAGGACGATGGCGCAGGCCATGCTGACCTTGTCGCGGGTGATGCGGCGCGCGACGGTCGACCAATAGCCGCGCGCTTTCGTCGCGGGCGCGGCCTGCAGTGCGGCATCGGTCATCGCACTCATCGCCTAGCTCCGCTTGATGCGCGGGTCGATCGCGGCCTGCGCGATGTCGACCAGGAGATTGAGCAGCACGAAGAACAAGGCCAGCACCAGGATCGTGCCCTGCAGCAGCGGCAGATCGCGCTGGAAGATCGCGGAATTCAGCAACAGGCCCGAGCCGGGCCATGAGAACACCGTCTCGATCAGGATCGAGCCACCGAGCATGTAGCCGAGTTGCAGGCCCATCACGGCGAGCGCGGTCGGCGCGGCGTTCTTGACGACATGGCGGAACACCCCGGTCTCGCGCAGCCCCTTGGCGCGCAGAGCCTCGACGAAATCCTGGCTTAGGATATCGCCGGTCAGCGCGCGCACGGTGCGGGTGATGATGCCCATTGGAATCACCGCGGTCGTGATCGCCGGCAACACGAGATAGCGCAGATGCTCCCAATCCCATGCCCAGGCACCGGAGCCGCCGGGGCCGGCACCGACCGCCGGCAGCCAGTTGAGCTGCACCGAGAAGATGATGACCAACAGCATGCCGAGCCAGTAATGCGGCAGCGACACGCCGGCGATCGCAACCGAGGTCGCAACCTTGTCGACCCAGGTATCGCGGAAATAGCCGGCGATCAGGCCGAATAGCAGACCGAGCGTGAAGCCGATGATCGCCGCCGCGATCGCCAGCATCACGGTGTTGCCGACCGCGCGCACCACCTCGGTCAGCACCGGGCGGCCGGTTGCGATCGAATTGCCGAGATCGCCATGGAGCGCGCGCCACAGCCAGAGCCCGAACTGCACCGGCAGGGGACGGTCGAAGCCGTAGGCCGAGCGCAGTTGCGCGGCGAGCTCCTGGGATGCGTCAGCGGGCAGCACGGCGACCAGCGGATCGCCCGGTGTGATGTGCACGAGCAGGAAGCACACCAGCGCAACGCTGAGCACGATCGGAATGACGTAGACGATTCGTCTGGCGGTGTAGGCGAACACGAGTTACTCGCTTCTTCCCTTCTCCCCTTGTGGGCGAAGGTGGCGCGCATGACATGCGCGCCGGATGAGGGGTTGTCCCCGCGGAGCGTGAATTCGGGAAATGAGAGGTCCGACCCGCGGAGACAATCCCTCACCCGGCTTCGCTTCGCGAAGCTCCCCTCTCCCACAAGGGGAGAGGGGACATCGATTTATGCCGCCAGCCTCACGGCACGATCGTGACCGGCGAGAAGTCGACGAACCAGCTCTTCGGCTGCACAAAACCCTTGATCTTTGGGCTCATCGCACGCGGCGCGACGTCGTGGGCAACAAAGAGGAACGCCGCATCGTCGACCTCGGCCGCATGCAGCTCGGCGAGTGCCGCGTCGCGCGCAACCGGATCGAAGGTTTCGCGGGCTTTCTTCACCAGCGCATCGAACTTCGGATCGTTGACGAAGCCCCAATTGTTCGACACCGGCGGCGCCATGCCCGACTGCAGGAAGCGCACCAGCGCGAAGAAGGGATCCATCGCCGCATAGGTGACGTTGATCGCATTGGCGCCGTTGGCCGACGGATCCTTGGCGCCGCGCCGCCAGTTGGTGAACAGCGTGTTCCATTCGATGACGTCGAGCTGCACATCAAAGTAGCATTCGGCCAAAGCTTGCTGCAGATATTCGTTCATCGGCAACGGCAGCATCTGCCCTGACCCCGACGCCGAGGTCTGGATTTTGACCGTCAGCTTCTTGTTCGGACCGTAGCCCGCCTCCTGCATCAGCTTCTGCGCGGCGGGCTTATCATACTTGATCTGGAAGGTCGGCTTGCCGCGCCAGGGATGGCCGGGCTCGAACGTGCCGGTGGCCGGCACCATCAGACCCGCAAGCAGACCTTCACTCAACCCTTCGCGATCGACGCAGAGATTGGCGGCCTTGCGGACACGAATATCGTTCCACGGCGAGCCCTCGACGCGCGAGAACTGCCACGGCCAGACATGCGGCTCCTCGTTGGAGTAGATATTGAAGCCGCGTTGCTTGATCTCGGGCACCGCATCCGGTGCCGGCGCCTCGATCCAGTTGACCTGCCCCGACAGCAGGGCCGCGGTGCGCGCATTGGCCTCCGGCATCGGCAAGAGCACCATCTTGTCGACCTTCGGCACGCGCGCCTTGTCCCAGTAATTCTCGTTCTTCACCAATTCGAGCCGCTCGCGCGGGGTGAAGCTCGACATCTTCCAGGGACCGGTGCCTGAGGCATCCCTGGCGAACGCGGCCCAGGCTGCTTGCGACATCGCCTTGGCGTCGGCGCCTTCGGCCTTGTCGTAGAATTGCCGCCACTTCGTCGGGCTCGCCATGAACAGGTTGGTGAGGTTGATCGGCAGGAAGCTGTCCGGCTCCTTGGTGGTCAACTCGACCGTCATGTCATCGATCTTGCGCGCCGAAACCAGCGTCGGCATGCGCGAGGCCGTGACGCCGACCTGACTCGGGTCGAACTGCGGCGCATCCTGCTTCAGCACCTTATCGACGTTCCAGACCACGGCATCGGCATTGAAGTCGCTGCCATCATGGAATTTCACACCCGGCCGCAGCTTGAAAATCCATTTTGTCTTATCGGCGTCGTCGACCTTCCACTCGCTGGCGAGGCCGGGGATCATCACGCTCGCCTTGTCCGACGACGACAGGTCCCACATCGTTAGCCCGTCGTACATCGTCAGGCCGGTGAAGCGATTGCCCTCGAAGCCCTGGTCGGGCTGGCCGAGCGTGCGCGGGATATCGGCAGCCGTCATGCCAATTCGCAGCACAGTCTCGCCACTTGCAATCGCCGGCACGCCTGCCGCGAATGCAAGCGCCAGCACCGTCGCCGCCGCTGTCGCGTTGGTCTTCTTACGCATGTGAGCAATCCCTTCTCGACTTCACGTGATTATTTCTTGGGCAAGCGTATGCAATGCCTGTGCCAAAGGGAATAAATCTGCGGCATAGAACCGCTGGGCGCGTCATTTCTTCCCACCTTGGCGGCAAGACAGGGTGATGGTGCCTAATCTGGCACCATGCTTGCAGGCTTGGCTCCAACTTTCAATGAGCGGAGCCATTCATATGCGCGGGCGCAGTTCGATCCTTGTGGCGGCAATGGTGCTTGCCATGGCCGCAGGCTGGCCGGCCGCGCCAGCGCGCGCCGAATCCATTGTGCGCTACGGCATTTCGATGGCCGACATCCCGCTCACGACCGGCCAGCCCGACCGTGGCGCCGGGGCCTATCAGTTCACCGCCTACACGATCTACGATCCGCTTGTCGCCTGGGAGATGGACGTTGCCGACCGGCCGGGCAGGCTGGTGCCGGGACTCGCGACCGAATGGAAGGTCGATGACAACGATAAGACCAAGTGGCGCTTCACGCTGCGCAAGGGCGTCAAATTCCATGACGGCAGCGACTTCAACGCCGACGCTGTGATCTGGAATCTCGATAAGGTGCTGAATGACAAGGCACCGCAGTTCGACAAGCGGCAGAGCGCGCAGGTGAAGACCCGCCTGCCCTCGGTTGCGGGCTACCGCAAGATCGACGACTCGACCATCGAGATCACGACCAAAACCGTCGACTCCTTCTTTCCGTATCAGATGCTCTGGTTCCTGATCTCCAGCCCGGCGCAGTACGACAAGCTCGGCAGGGACTGGGACAAGTTCGCGAGCCAGCCGTCCGGCACCGGCCCGTTCAAACTGACCAAGCTGGTGCCGCGCGAGCTCGCCGAGCTGACCAAGAACCCCGACTATTGGGACAAGAAGCGCATTCCGAAGGTCGACAAGATGATCCTGGTCCCGATGCCGGAAGCGCTGACGCGCACCAACGCGCTGCTGGCCGGCCAGGTCGATCTGATCGAGACGCCGGCACCCGACGCCGTGCCGCAGCTCAAGGCCGCCGGCATGAAGATTGTCGACAACGTCACACCGCATGTCTGGAATTATCACCTGAGCGTGCTGCCGGGCTCGCCCTGGGCCGACATCCGCCTGCGCAAGGCACTCAACCTCGCGATCGACCGCGACGCCGTGGTCGGCTTGATGAATGGTCTGGCGAAGCCAGCCAAGGGACAGGTCGATCCGTCGAGCCCATGGTTCGGCAAACCGACCTTCGATCTGAAATATGATCTCGCGACCGCGAAGAAGCTGGTGGAGGAAGCCGGTTATTCGAAGGACAAGCCACTGAAGACCACCTTCATCATCGCGCAGGGTGGCACCGGGCAGATGCTGTCGCTGCCGATGAACGAATTCCTGCAGCAGAGCTTCAAGGAGATCGGCATCGACGTCGAGTTCAAGGTGGTCGAGCTCGAGACATTATATACGCACTGGCGCAAGGGCGCGGCCGACGAGATGAACGCCGGCATCACCGCCAACAACATCGCCTATGTGACGTCGGATCCGCTTTACGCCATCGTGCGGTTCTTCCATTCCGGCCAGGTCGCGCCGGTCGGGGTGAACTGGGGCGGCTACAAGAACCCGAAGGTCGACGCGCTGATCGACGAGGCCAGGCAGACTTTCGACACCGCCAAGCAAGATGAGCTGTTGGCGCAGGCGCACGCGCTGATCGTCGACGATGCGGCGCTGGTCTGGGTGGTGCACGACACCAATCCGCACGCGCTCTCGCCGAAGGTGAAGACGTTCGTCCAGGCGCAACACTGGTTCCAGGACCTGACACAGATCGGACTGGAATAAAATTCTCTACCGTCGTCCCGGCGAAAGCCGGGACCCATAACCCCACGAATGGGTGTTGTTGGAAGGCCGTCTGGCCGCGTGCCTATTTCCTCAGCCGCGGCGTATGGGTCCCGGCTTTCGCCGAGACGACAGCGAGTTTGCGTCGCCTACTTCGTCAGCAGCGCAAATGCGCCATTCCAATCGTCCGGCGGCGGCGCCTTCCGGAAAGCAATGATGCGCGCCTCATAAAGGCTGTAGAGTTGTTGCAGCGCCCGCGCATCGTCGGTCTTGCGTCCGCGCTCGATCGCGGCGAGCGCGCCGTCCCAATCGCGGGTGCGGTAGCAGGCGAGCATTTCGATGGTCAGGTTGCGCAGCCGCTGGAAGCGGCCGGAATTCGCCACATCCTCGCGGCCGGCGATCGCATAGATCACCTCGGGTTCCTTCTTGCCCTTCACCATGATGAAGTCGAGCTCGAGGATCGCGAACCTGTCCTTCACGGCGAGCGCAGTCTTCGATCCCACGATGATGGGAAAGCCGTACTCCTTGGATTGCCCTTCCAGGCGCGATGCCAGATTGACGCTGTCGCCGAAGACCGAATAGTCGAACCGCACATCGGAGCCCATGTTGCCGACCACGCAGGTGCCGGTGTTGAGGCCGACGCCGATGTTGAGCGGCACGTAGACGTGACCGCCTTCACGCGCCTCCTGCTCGCGGACCTGATTCAGCTCGTCGACGCTTTCCAGCATGTCGAGCGCGGCTTCGCAGGCGTTGATCTGGTGGTCCTTGTCGTCGAGCGGCGCGTTCCAGAACGCCATGATGGCGTCGCCCATATATTTGTCGATCGTGCCCTTTCGCGCAAGAATTGCATTCGAGAGCGGCGTGAGAAACCGGTTCATCAGTGCCGTGAGGCCTTGCGGATCGCGCTTGTAGGTCTCCGAGATCGAGGTGAAACCGCGCATGTCGGAGAACATGATGGTCATCTCGCGCTCCTCACCGCCAAGCACAAGTTTCTCCGGCGACTGCGCGAGCTGCTCGACCAGCGCGGGCGACATGTACTGCACGAATTGCGACCGGATCTGCCGGCGCTGTCGCTGCTCGCGCACGAAAGCGGAGAAGATCAGCGTGAGATAGATCGCCGTGGTCGACATCAGCGGATAGGTGAAATCGATCAGCAGCCGGTGTTGTGAGTAGAAGTACCAGGATATGCCGACCAGCACCGACGCGAACAACCCGCCGACTGCGACCAGCGTCACCGGTCCGAATTTCGGCGCGAAGGCAATGACCAGGAGACCCATGATCAGCGCGGCAAAGAACTCGACGCCGATGCCGTAACCCGGCTGCGAAACCACGTCGCCGGTCAGCGCGCTCTCCAGCACCTGGGCGTGAACCTCGACGCCGGGCATCGCCGGCACCACCGGCGTCGTCTTGATGTCGTTCAGTCCGATCGACGAGGTGCCGATCAACACGAGCTTGCCCGCGATCCTGTCCGGCGCGACGCGCCCTTCCAGCACGTCGATGGCCGAGACATAGATCGAAGGATCGCGCTTCGCATAGTGCACCCAGAGCTGGCCGTTGCGATCGGTCGGAATCGAAAATCCCCTGACACCGATGCTCTGGATGCCGGCCTCGTCGGCCTTGATCAAGATGGTGTCCGAGCCGCTCGCGACGCGCAGCATTTCGAAGCTCAGCGACGGCATGGTAACGCCTTGCGCAAGCATGATCATCGGCACCCGCCTAACGATGCCGTCACGCTCGGGCCTGATCGTGAACAGGCCGCGTCCGGCCGCCGCCTCCTCCAGCACCGGCACGTTGCGCAGCAGCCCGGGAAACTGGAACATGAAACGCTGCGGATCCTCGCCGAGCATGGCGAGGCCGGTGACGGGAAGCTTCTCGTTGAGATCGGCGCGGACGTCAGGACCACCGGACTCGCCGAGCACCACGCGGGAGTTCTTGATGGCATCGGCAAGAATGCTGTCGTTGCTCGGCAACTGCCGCAGCCTGGCGCGCATTTCCTCGTCGAGATTGCCGAGCGTATCGGCTGCGATTTCCGGATTGAGGCGGTCCGGCTCAGAAAACACGGCATCGAACGCGATCACGACCGCGCCGAGCCTGGTCAAGTTGGTGACGATGTCGGCGATCCGTGTCCGCGGCCACGGCCATTGCCCGAGCTTGGGATCCGCGAGGCTCCTCTCGTCGATGTCGACGATGGTGACAGGACGCGCCGTCTTAATCCGGGGTTCGAGCAACTGGAAGGTATCGAATGTCCTGACCCGCAGCTCCTGAACGGGGGCGGGGTCCCAGACGCGGAGCGCGGCGCTGCCGACCAATAGCGCAAGGCACGCCAGCCGGGCATAGCCGAACCGCCGCGCGAACCATCTCCGTATCGCCCACAGCCGTTTCATCTGATCTGGATATCATGCGCGAGGGCTTGTTCCAATCGGGCGCGAGGCGTGCACCGCGGGATGGGCTTGCGGTCAGGGCCGATAGCAGGGCGCCGCACGCCGGGTCAGGCGATATGAAGGATGAAGTCGTTCTGCGACAGGCTCGCCTTGGCGACGCCGTGCAGCGTAATCGTGTCCGCGGCGTCGATGGTGATCAGCGTATCCGCCGAATTCGTCGAAGAGACCGCAACGTGCTGGTTGAACCAGGCGGCCGCGTCGGCGGTCGATACGACTGCGGACAGGTCGATATGGTCCTGGCCGGGCGTGAAATTCACGATCGTGTCGTGATTGAAGTTCGGCGCGAACACGAACTGGTCCTGATGACCCTGTGTGCCGAACAGCACATCCTTGTCGGTCGTGCTCGTCAACGTCACCGGCGCCGTCGGATTCTGCTGGACATTGAAAATCAGATTAACCGTATCCGTCCCGTAGCTGTCCGCCACCGAGATCGTAACGGTGTCCGTCGGTGCATCACCGCCTTCGTGATAGGTGAGGCCGGATGCCAGCGTGGCGTTGACGTGGGACAGATCGCCCGTGTCAGACGCGGGATCGACGCTGCTGCCTGAGCTAGCCGTTGCAGCCGTCAGGGTGAAGGCCTCGTTGGCGCTGGCTCCGGCATCCGTGACTGTCAGACCTGAAATCGTGTCGGTGCCATTGACGGCATCGTGCGTCACGGTGAGATTATCGACGTTGAGCACCGGAACGGCGCCGGCGCCGAGAATATCGATCGTCAGCGTGCTCGTGCCCATGGCGCCGTGAACGTCGGTGGTCTCAATGCCGAACGTGTCGGTGTGGGCACCCGCGGGAAGCGCCTTGATTGCGGCGGCATCGGGAACATAGGTGTAGGTGCCGTCGGCGTTCACCGTCAGCGAGCCGTAAAGGCCCTGAATCGCCGTGTTCGTCGCCTGATGCGATGCATCGAGCGCACCATAGATCAGCGTTGCGGTTTCTCCGTGATCGACATCGGACCCGTGAAGCGTGCCAGTGAGCTCGCCGAAGCTGCCGTCGGCCGCGGGAGCGAGGACCGTCCCGAGATCGGCGAGTGTCGGCGCGTCGTTGGACCCGTCAATCGTGATCGTGACGGGCTGGGTGGTCATGCCGCCATGATCGTCCGCGATCTGTATCGTGTAGGTGAGCGTCAGCGTCTCCCCGGCAGCGAGATAGTCGAAGTTCTTGTCCGCAGCCGAGAACGTCCAGCCGCTTGATCCCGTCACTCCGCCGGTGGAATCGCTCCAGTGGCCGAGCGACAACCAGCTCAGTACGACGCTTTGCTCGGGAAGACCGGAGGTTGACCCGGTCTCGGTTACGGTAGCGATGGACACGGTGTGCGTGTCGCTAAGGTCGGGATCGGTGAAGGTGATCGTGCCTTCAGCGGTGTCCGGCGTGGATGAGCCGCTCGTGTCCGGCTTTTCGGTGATAGCAGCAGCCTGGGGTGCCGATGTGACAATGGGCGCGTCGTTGGCGCCGGTGACGGTGATGGTGACGGGCTGGGTCACGACCCCGCCGTGATGGTCGTTGACCTGGACCGTGTAAGTGAGGGTCAACGTCTCGCCGGCGGCGAGATAGTCGAAATTGTTGTCCGCGGCCGAGAACGTCCAGGCGCTCGATCCCGTTGCGCCGTTGGTCGAATCCGCCAGCGGGCCCAGCGACAACCAGCTCAGCGCCGTCTCCTGGTCGGCAAGGCCGGTAGTGACCCCGGACTTGGCCAGGCCAGTGATGCTCACAGTGTGGCTGTCGCTGAGGTCGACGTCGGTGAAGGTCACCGCGCCAGAAGCCACATCGGGCGTCAGCGAACCAGTCGCATCCAGCATCTCCGTGATCGCAGCCGCCTGCGGAGCCGACGTGATGACGGGCAGGTCGTTGGTGCCGGTGATGGTGATGGTGACGGGCTGGGTCACGACGCCGCCGTGATGGTCGTCGACCTGAATGCTGTAGACGAGCGTCAACGTCTCGCCGGCAGCGAGGTAGTCGAAATTCTTGTCGGCGGCCGAGAACGTCCAGGAGCGCGACCCGGTCACGCCATTGGTCGAATCGGTGAGCGCCCCCAGCGACAGCCAGCTCAGCACGGTCGCCCGATCGGCAAGTCCCGTGGTGACCCCGGACTCGGTCACATCGGCGACAGTCACGCTATGGGTGTCGCTGAGATCGACGTCGGTGAAGGTTACCGTGCCGGATGCGGCGTCGGGCTGCAGCGAGCCGGTCACCCCGGGGGCTTCGGTGATCGCCGCAGCCTGGGTTGGCGACGTGATCACCGGCTTGTCATCGGTGCCGACGATCGTGATCGTGACGGGCAACGTGACCACACCGCCGTGATGATCATCAATCTCAATCGTGTAGGTGAGCGTGAGTGTCTCGCCGGCCGCGAGGTAGTCGAAACTTTTGTCGGCGGCCGAGAACGTCCAGGAGCGCGATCCCGTCACGCCATCGGCCGAATCGGTCAGTGCCCCGAGCGACAGCCAGCTCAGCACCGTTGCGTGGTCGGCGAGACCGGTGGTGACGCCGGAGTCGGTGACGCCGGTGATGGTGACCGTGTGAGTGTCGGTCAGGTCCGGGTCGGTGAAGGTGACCGTCCCATGCGCCGTATCCGCCACGGCGGAATTCGTCGTCCATGGAGTCTCGGTGATCGTGGCCGCCTGCGCCAGCGACGTCACGATCGGCGCATCATTGGTTCCGGTGATCGTGATGGTGAAGGTCTTGAACGCGGTCTCGTTGAGAAGCGCGTAATTGTTATCGACACGCGCCGTGTAGGTCAGCGTCAAGGTCTCGCCAGCCGCCAGGAAATCGAAAGCGCTGTCCGGCAGGCTATAGGTCCAGGTCGCGGAACCGATGTTGGTGTTGCGCGGAGTCTGCTCAACGAGCAGCGGGATCTCGACCGCCTTGATGGCCGCGAGTTGCTGGGCCGTCAGCGACGCGGTGACATCGTTGTGATCCGCGTCCTGGTAGGTGAACGACGTAAAGCTCACCGTTGCACTCGGTATATCGCCGAGATTGACATCAATCCATCTGATCACGTTCGACGCTGTGTCGGCCGACGCGCTGTGGGTCAGCCCCGGCCGCTCCGTGAACGCGGCATTGAATGTCACGGTCTCGGGCGCCCCGGCGACATGGTTGTTGCCGTTGGGTGCGACATCCTGCGCCGGGCCGTTGACAAAGGTCAGCAACAAGATCGTCGGCACCACGATATCGCCCCCAACGAGCTTAAACCCGGTCGTGGTCGGGACGATCGAATCGGTGAAGTTCGACGTGAGCTTGGTGTTGGGGTTGGTGTTGTCGGTGAACTTCAGCGCGAAGACGTCGGAGATGAGCTTCTGCGCATCGGTCGACAGTTGCGCCGAGGACAGGAAGCTGACGCTGCCCGCACCATTGACGATGGTTTGCGTGCCGGCCTGATCGACGGTCGCGATCGGATTGAGCGTCGTCTTGTCGAACAGGATGTAGGAGCCGGTTGAACCGTCCGGCTCGACCAGCACCTGGAATTTGGCCGGCGGTACACCGCCCGTTCCCTGCACATCGAAGTCGATTTCCACCAGCACCGCCGTGCCGCGAATGCCCATCGTCGCGACCGGCGTATCCACCTTCATGTCGCCATGCTTGGCGGTTGCGCCGGCGACGAACGAGATCGTGCCCTGCACCAGGCTCAGCAGCGAAGAATTGTTCGACCCGTTCGGGTCGTAGAGCATTTCGTTCAGCACCATCTTCGCGTTCGGCCCAAGACCGAACACGGTGCCGTCGATGAAGGTGATGCCAAGCGTCGAGTTGGCCCCGGACTGGACCACGTCGCCCTTGTAGACATTATCGCCCTGGTTCAGCACGACCGCGACGCCGTTACGAACTACGGTGGCGCTGCCGGCAAGCTTGCTGACGTGACCGATGACCTTCGGTGGCTCGACAGCACCGCCGGCCTGGGCAAATTGCGTGTAGCCGGTGAGCGCGTTGACTATATCGCCGGTGAGGTGGGCGCCGTCGGGCGAGGCCAAGGGCGCGCGTTTTTCACCCCTGAAGTAGTCGTGCAGGACCAGCTCGCGATCGTCCTTCGACAGGACCAGATCGAGGCCGGACCGCTTGAAGTCGCCGGTGAACAGCAGTTGCGCGTCGTCAACGACGACCGCGCCGAGCGGCGCATGTCCCGAAATGCTGTCGACATGGACTTGCCCCCGGGTGTGAGCGTCCAGGCTCGGCAAGAAGCCGTCGAATTTATCGACAAAGTTCACCGCGGATCACCGCATGTAAGGGAAATATTTATAGAATATGCAAACGACTATGCTTGCATATCATCTGACGGAATCCTGCGAAACCATCCCGTCTTTGCTCAATAGCGATCTAGCCGCGGTCTCGATCCCGCTCCTACCTCCAAATCTCATGTATTTTGAGCTCGATTTCGGGTGATATGAGGTGAGATCCGAGCTGGGATAAGTATTGAGCCACGTATTCGTGGTATTGACCGGCATATTTTTACTTGCCTCTATTTTCTCTCAAATCCGACAAGAGATTTGAGCCCAAGTTTCCGGCTAAAGCTGTGAATTGGCTTACAAAATCGTACAATTCCATGCGGCTTCGCCGGATTAACCAGAAAGCAAGGATAAGGCGCCGGCAGGCGGTAAAAGGTTCGCCGGACGGGTTCACAAAACCGATAAAGTTTTCGGGACACCGACGAGGCCGCCTTTAGCGTCTTTTGTGCATCGCGCGTGATTCGATCGTTTTTAAGCAGATTCAAAACATCGTGTTCCATCGTGACGGCGCGAACGATCCGGTCACGTCAGGGTTTAAATCACCTCGCCGATGCCCGGACAGGGGTGTCACATGCCGGTCTCGCTTCGTTCCCGCGCGCTGCGCGGCGTCATGCTCGTCTGCAGCCTGATCTGGCTCACGCCGGCTGCCGAGCTCAACGCCGCGTCGCTGCTGACACCCGGTCCGGCGGAGTTGATCGGAAAATCAACCGAGCCGTTCGGGCTGCCGACCACCCTGCTCACCAACGGCGGGCTGCACGACAAATGGCTCGGTGTGCGGCGCCAGCTTGCCGACGAACTTGTGCGCTTGGCGCTCTGCGACGATGATCGCGAAAGCTGCCGATCGCCGGAAGCGCTGCGCTTCCTTGCGATCATCGATGCCGGCCGGGCGCGCGAGGGCCGCGCCAGGCTGGGCGAGATCAATCGCGCCGTCAATCTTGCGATCCGCCCGGGCAGTGACCTCGCGCTTTACGGCGAGATCGACGTATGGACCGCGCCGCTCGCCACCTTGGCCAAGGGCGCGGGCGACTGCGAGGACTATGCCATCGCGAAATTCGTGGCGCTGCGAGAGGCCGGCGTTGCACCTGAAGATTTGCGGATCGTCATCCTGCACGACCGACTTGGCGGCGAGGATCACGCCGTCGTCGCGGCGCGGCTCGACGGCCGCTGGCTCATGCTCGACAACCGCCGCATGGCGATGATCGAGGATTCCGGCATCAGGAATTTTCGGCCGACCTTCGTGATCGACCAGCACGGCGTCAGCGAATATGTCGGCGCTGCGCCCGTCATCGAGGCCGCGGTCCGGCCGACGACGCAAAGGGATTGACGAGACATCCCCACGTGACGGCAACGGCCGAAACGTCATTGGGAGCGAAAGCGAAGCAATCCATCCCTCCACGGAAAGGTGGATTGCTTTGTCCGGAGCCTGTCAGCGGGCCGGCCGAACGCCGGGCCGCTTGGCTCCTCGCAATGACGCCGTAACTCGATCCGAGCCGACCGCTCAGAACATCAGATTGTCCTTCACTAGGACCCAACGGCCGTTCTTGACCTGCTGCACCTGAGTAATGGTGTTGGCGAGGTGATCGGTCTTGGAGAACTTGGTCGGCGGCGAGTTGAAGATGTCGAGGAACTTGTCACCCGACTCCAGCGAGTCCAGCATCTTCTGCCCGGTGAGGTCCTTGCCGGCCTTCTGCGCGTAGAAGGCAAAGGTCATCACGGCATTATAGCCGATGATCGCCTGCGTATTGGCGTCGGTGCCGAACATCTTCTTGTAGTTGACGAGCCAGTCCTTCACCTTGCCCTTAGCGGTGTCCTCATAGGGGATTTCGAAGCCTGAGGCCGCATAGAGCCCTTCCACCGCTTCCTTGCCCAGCGTCGGCACTTCGAGCACGTTGGTCGGCGTGGCGCCGAGGAAGGTCACATCCCAGCCGAGCTTCCTGGCCTCGCTCATCGCGCCGATGGTCTCGCGGATCACCGTGCCGAGCACGACGAGATCACAGCCATCGGACTTCATCTTGGCGACCTGCGCCGAGAAGTCGGAAGCGCCGCGCTTGTAGCTCGTGATCGAGGCGGGCTGCACCTTCATCGCCGCGAGCTGCTGGTTGAAGCCGTCGAGCACGTTTTTGCCGTACTCGTCGTCCTGATGCATGATGCAGGGCTTCTTGAAGCTCTTCCAGTCCATCATGTATTTGAGCGCCGCGCGCGTGCTCTCGACGTAGGGCAGCAGGTTGTTGAACTTGAGCCGCTCCTGCGGCTTGCTCGGATCGAATTTGAAGGTGAACTCGGCTGCGGTCAGCGGGAACAGTTGCAGCACGCCGGCATCGAACAGGATATCCTGCGCTGCAAGCACGGTCGGGGAGCCCATCGGCCCGATCATGGCGAAGATCTTGTCGCGCTCGACCATCTTCTGCGAGGCCAGCACGGCCTTCTTCGGATCATAGCCGTTGTCTTCCAGGATCATCTTGAGCTTGCGGCCGTTGATGCCGCCGCTCGCATTGATCTCCTCCACCGCCATCTTCATGCCGTTGGACACTGGAACGCCCCAGACCTTGATCGGGCCCGAGAGGTCCTGATGCGTCCCGATCACGATCTCGGTCGGCGAGATGCCCTCGTTGGTGACCTTGGTCTGGGCCGCGGCCGGCAGGCAGGTCAGCGCCAGGGCGCTCACCGCAAGGCCCAGCGCTTTCAGCGATTTCGACATTGCAGTCTCCTCCTTCGATGGCCCGTGTTGAGCGAAGGGCCGGGCCTTACTCACGCCTTCGCCATTTGCTCGCACATGACGGATTGCGCGACCGCGCGCTCGCCGTACATCGCGTCGATCTCGGCCGCGTAGCGCTTGTTCACAAAACTGCGCTTCAGCTTCATGGTCGGCGTCAGTTCCTCGTCTTCCGGCGTGAGCTGGCGCTCGATCAGATGGAATTTCTTGATGGTCTCGACGCGCGCGAAGCCGGCGTTCACCGTCTCGACCTCGCGCTGGACCAGGTCCTGGATCTCGCGCGCGCGGCACAGGCTCGCGTAATTGGTGAAGGGGATGTCGTGATCCTGGGCGTATTTCTCGACGTTCTCCTGGTCGATCATGATCAGGCAGGTCAGATACGGCCGTTTGTCGCCGATCACGACCGCGTCCGAGACATAGGGCGAGAATTTGAGCTGGTTCTCGATCTCCGAGGGTGTGACGTTCTTGCCGCCCGAGGTGATGATGATGTCCTTCATCCGGTCGGTGATCTTCACATAGCCTTCGTTGTCGATCGTGCCGACGTCGCCGGTGTGCAGCCAGCCCTTGGCGTCGATCGTCTCGGCAGTCTTCTCCGGCTGATTGAGATAGCCCATGAACAGGAAGTCGCCCCTGATCAGAATCTCGCCCTTCGGGCAGATCATCACCTCGCCCCAAGGCGCAGCCTTGCCGACCGAGCCGAGCTTGATGCGATCCGCCGGCATCATGGTGGCGACACCGCAATTCTCGGTCTGGCCGTAGACCTCGCGCATGTCGATGCCGAGCGCGAGATACCAGCGGATCAGGTCCGGCGAGATCGGCGCCGCGCCTGTGAACGCGATCCGGCAGCGGTCGAGCCCGAGCATGCGGCGGATATTGCGGAACACGAGCCAGTAGGCCGCGCGGTTCAAGAGTTTGAGCGACAGCGGTGGCGTCTCGCCCTCGAGGCGGCACGTGGCCATGCGATGACCGATCGCGAGCGCGCGGGCATACATCCAGTTCTGGAACGGGGTCGCGTCCTTCAGCGCGATGGTGATGCCCGAATAGAACTTCTCCCAGATCCGGGGCACCGCGAGGAACGCGGTCGGCTGCACCTCGCGCAGATTGTCCGGCACCGTCTCGGGACTCTCGGCAAAATTCATCACCGAGCCCAGCGCGATCGAGTTGTAATAGCCGCCGACCCGCTCGGCGACGTGGCAGAGCGGCAGGAACACCAGCCGCTCCTCGCTGTCGGTCGAGGGAAGCAGATCGTTGGCGTGGCGCATCTGGTGCGTGACGCTGCGGTTGGAATGCATCGCGCCCTTGGGCGGGCCGGTCGTGCCCGAGGTGTAGACCAGGATCGCGAGATCGGAGGCGGTGCGGCTGCCTGTCATCTCCTCCCACAAGCCCTCGTTGCCCTGTGCATGGTTCTGGCCAAGCGCCATGAATTCGGCGAGCGACAGCACCATCGGGTCGGAGAAGCCGCTCAGGCCCTCCATGTCGAAGACGACAACCTTCTCCAGCGTCGGGCAGCGCACGCAGCACGCCAGCACCTTGTCGAGCTGCTCCTCGTCTTCGACGAACACGATCCTGCTGCGGGAGTCGTTGATCAGATATTCGACCTGCGCCGGCGAGTCCGTCGGGTAGATCCCGGACGACACGCCGCCGGCGCACAGGATGCCCATGTCGGCATAAACCCATTCCGGCACCGCATTGGCGATGATCGAGGCGACGTTGCCGGGGCGGAAGCCGGTCGCATGCAGACCGTAGGCGATGTCCTTCGAGATCCGCAGCCATTCCCGCCAGCTCGTCGGCTGCCAGATGCCGAACACTTTCTCGCGGATCGCGGGCCTGTCACCGCGCGTCTCCACCGCGAGCAGAAAGCTCCTCGCAATCGTGTCGGCGACCGTCAGCACCGCCGGTCGGGCCATGCGCGTTTCCTCCCCTGTCGCCTGCCCCGCGCCGGATCGATCGCCGGTCTTGTTCGCGAAACAGGCCTAAAATCTAGCTCCAACTACCGCTCAACGCCACGTCTTCTTCTTTTTCCAGCGCCGCTCGCCCCGCGCGCCGGCCTCCTTGGCGCCGAGATAGAACTCCTGGATGTCGGGTGAATTCATCAGCCGGTCGCAGCTATCGTTCATGACGACGCGGCCGGTCTCCAGCACGTAGCCGTAGTGCGCCGTCTCCAGCGCGATCTTGGCATTCTGCTCGACCAGCAGGATCGACATGCCCTGCTCCTCATTGACGCGGCGGATGATGGTGAAGATCTCCTTCACCAGGATCGGCGACAGACCCAGCGACGGCTCGTCGAGCAGCAGCAGCGTCGGCCGGTTCATCAGCGCCCGCCCGATCGCCAGCATCTGCTGCTCGCCACCGGAGAGCTGCCCCGCCGGTTGATCGAGCCGTTCTTTCAGCCGTGGAAAATAGCCGTAGACGCGCTCGAGATCCTTCGCCACGCCGTCGCGATCGTGGCGCGGATAGGCGCCCATCATCAGGTTCTCCCGCACCGACAGGAACGGAAACACCTCGCGTCCCTCTGGCACGTGGCTCAAGCCGAGCCGCACGATCTTGTCGGCCTCCATGCGCTGAATCGGCTTGCCCAGGAACTCGATCGTGCCCTTCTGCGGATCGAGGATGCCGGAAATGGTCTTCAGTACCGTGGTCTTGCCGGCGCCATTGGCGCCGAGCAGCGTGACGATCCGGCCGCGCGGTACCTCAAGGCTGATGCCTCTGATCGCCATGATCGGCCCATAGTAGCTTTCGATGTTGCTGAGCTTCAGGATGATGTCGGGTGAGCTCATCACATCATCCTCATGCACCGAGATAGGCCGCGACGACGTCGGGATGGTGCTGCACCTCCGATGGCGATCCCATCGCCAGCACGCGGCCGTAGTTCAGCGCGACGACGCGGTCCGAGACGCGGTTGACCAGCGTCATGTCGTGCTCGACCATCAGCACGGTGATGCCGAGCTCGCTCTTCATGTCGCGAATCCAGAACGACATGTCGTCGGTCTCCTCGACATTGAGGCCCGAGGATGGCTCGTCGAGCAGGATCAGCTTCGGCTCCGAGCACAGCGCCCGCGCCAGCTCGATCACCTTGCGGACGCCGTAGGGCAATCCCGAGATCAGCTTGTCGCGGTAGGGCTCCAGATCGAGGAATTCGATCACCTGCTCGACCCGGCGCCGATGCATCTTCTCGTTGGCGCGCACGCTCGGCAGGAACAGCAATTCCTGCCAGAGCCGCGTGGTGGAATGGCGATGGCGTCCGACCAGGAGATTGCTCAGCACAGTGGCGTTCTCGAACAGCTCAATGTTCTGGAAGGTGCGCGCGATGCCGAGCCCGGCGATCTCGTAGGCCGGCTGCTGCGTGATGTCCTGCTCCTCGAAGAAGATCCGGCCCGAAGTCGGCGGATAGATGCGCGAGATCAGGTTGAAGATCGAGCTTTTGCCGGCGCCGTTCGGCCCGATAATCGAGAGGATCTCGCCCTTCTCGACCGCGAAGCTGACGGCGTCGACGGCTTTCAGGCCGCCGAAGTGCAGGGACAGATTCTCGGCGCGGAAATAGCTCATCGGTTCCGCTCCGATTTCACGTAGATCTTCTGCCGCTTGAACGTCGCACGCTTGTAGAGCGGGAAGAGCTGGAAGAATAATTTGATCTTCAGCCAGCGGCCGTAGAGCCCGAGCGGCTCGAACAGCACGAACACCACGATGATGATGCCGTAGATCGCGCCCTTCAGCCCATTGGCGGACGCAATGGCGGAGACCGCATCCTGGATATGGCCTGCACGCTCGGGTCCCGCGCCAAGCGTCGCCGCGACGCCGGCGATCACACCGGGCACGTCGTCCTTCAGATAAGTCAGGAACGGATCGATCATGACGAGGAAGATCGCGCCCAGCACCGCGCCGTGCAGGCTGAAGATGCCGCCGATCAAGATCACGATGATGAACTCGATCGAAAGCTGCAGCGTGAACATCTCCGGCGAGATGAAGGAGAGCTTGTGCGCGAACAGCACGCCGGCAAAGCCGGTGATCGCGGCCGAGATCGCGAACGACTTCACCTTGTAGAGCGAGACATTGATGCCCATGCTGCGCGCCGCGGTCTCGCTGTCGCGGATCGCGACAAAGGCGCGTCCGGTCGGCGACCGCAACAGGTTGAGCGTGCCGACGATGGTCAGCACCAGCACTGCCAGGCAGAGATAATAGAAGGTGGGGCCGTCGCGCGACACCGTGGTGCCGAGCAATTGGATGGTCTTGACCCGCATGCCCTCGTTGCCATTGGTCACGCTCTCCCAGCGCGCCATGATCTCCTCGACGATGAAGGCAAAGGAGATCGTCGCGATCACGAGATAGATGCCCTGCAGCCGCAGCGCCGGAAACCCGACCAGCGCGCCGACCACGCCGGTCAACAGCCCCGCCGCCAGGAAGTAGACGGGGAACGGCACATTGAACTGCTGCAGACAGGCCGCGGTGTAGGCGCCGATGGCGAGGAAGGCGGCGTGGCCGAGCGAGGCCTGTCCGGTGAAGCCGGTCAGGATCATGAGCCCGACGCCGACGGTCGCATAGATACAGACGAAGACGAGCTGGCTCATCAGATAGCTGGAGAGCACGTAGGGCGCGATCAGCAGCGCCGCCAGCAGCAGGCCATAGGAATAGACATAGCCCGAATGCGGGAACAGCTTGATGTCGTCCTCGTAGTCGGTCTTGAAGAGAAAGCGCATGGGTTGCTCCCTAGATCATGATGCGACTTGATCGCATCATGATCTCGTCTCCTCGTTTGAGCATGATCTCCGCGCAAACGCGTTCCGCGTTTGTCGCGAGGGAAAGCCGCTTTCCACTTTTCCCGATCATGCTCTAGACCTTCTTGCGGGCGTGGACGCCGAACAAGCCCTCCGGCTTGAGCAGCAGCACCGCCAGCAGCACGATGTAGGGCGCGACGTCCTTCCATCCTTGCGGCAGGTAGAAGCCGGCCATGCTCTCGATCACCCCGATCAGGACGCCGCCGACCACGGCGCCGGGGATCGAGCCGAAGCCGCCGAGCACCGCGGCCGGAAACGCCTTCAGCCCGAGTACCAGTCCCACGTTGGAATGGATGAACGTAATCGGCGCCAGCAGCACGCCGGCGCAGGTCGCGACCGCCGCCGAGATCGCCCAGACGATCGACACCACGCGCTTGACCGGAATGCCCATGTAATAGGCAGCCAGCATATTCTCGGAACTCGCGCGCATCGCGGTGCCGAGCGTGGTACGGTTGAAGAACAGGTAGAGCAGCGCGCACAGGATGATGGTCGCCGCGATCACCGAGAGCTTGTCATAGGCGAGCACCAGGCTGCCGATCCGCAGCACGCCCTGGCTGAACGGCGTGTCGATCTTGAAGTCGTCGGTGCCCCAGATCATCCCGGCGACCGAGCGCAGGAAATAGCCGAGCCCGATCGTCGCCATGATGATGGAGAATTGCGGGTAGCCCAGGATCGGCCGCACCACCAGCCGCTCGGCCAGCATGCCGAACAGCGCCATGCAGATCACCGCGCCGGCGAAGCCGACCCAGTAGTTCAGCCCGAGCATGCCGATGAAGGTGAAGGCGAAGAAGCCGCCCAGCATCATCAAATCGCCTTGCGCGAAATTGACGACCTCGGTTGCCTTGTAGACCAGCACGAAGCCAAGCGCGATCAGGCCGTAAACGCAGCCAAGCGCAATGCCGCTGACGAGCTGCTGAACAAAGTCCAGCATCGTTCCCTCCCCGATGCACTGGCGATTCGTGCCGATCGTCTTGGTGCATCCCGCCTGCGCGCCCCGTGTCGCGAGCGCTGAAGGCTGCCTATGTCCCACCCCAATTGAGCCAAAAGCCCTGACCCCTGTCAACAAAGGCGCGGTGGCCGGGTGTCATCACAATTGCCGAGATATGCCGCCGCGTGGAGTTTTGTTCATAACGCGCTCGATTTGCCTGAGACGATTCACCGCGCCGAAACGGTTTTTGTCCAAGGTGCGCAACCGAAGAGCGAACTTCGGGATCGCCACACATCATGACGGCAGGACTATCCGCACTCGAGGTGCGAGGGTTAACGAAGCGTTTTGACCGCCCGGCGGTCGATGCACTCGATCTCACCGTGCGTGTCGGTGAGTTCTATGCGCTGCTGGGGCCGAACGGCGCCGGCAAGACCACGACGCTGCGTATGGTGGCCGGGCTGCTGCGCCCCGATGCCGGCTCGGTGTCGGTGCTCGGCATTGATGCGCTGTCGGATCCGGTCGCCGCCAAGCAGGTGATGGCCTGGGTGTCGGACGAGCCGATGATCTACGACAAGCTGACCCCGCTGGAGTACCTCGAATTCGTCGCCGGCCTGTGGGGCGTCGATCCCCGGCAATCCGAGACCTCGGCGCGCGATCTCTTGGTCTCACTCGGGCTCGAGCCGCATCTGCACCAACGCTGCGAGGGTTTCTCCAAGGGCATGCGCCAGAAGGTGGCGCTCGCCGGCGCGCTGGTCCACGATCCCCGCTTGATCATTCTCGACGAGCCCTTGACCGGCCTCGATGCGCTGTCGGCGCGTCATGTGAAGGGGTTGCTGCAGGCGCGGGTGCGCACCGGCTGCACCGTGATCATGACGACCCACATTCTCGAGGTCGCCGAGCGCATGGCCGACCGGATCGGCGTGATCGCGGCCGGCAAATTGATCGCCGAAGGCACGCTCGCCGAACTGCGCCAGCAGAACGGCCGCACCGACACCAGCCTGGAGGACATGTTCATCGCGCTGGTCGATACCGAAGCGGCGGCCGCGTGAGCTCGGCCGCCCACCTCTCCTGGTTCGCTCGCCACGAATTCCGCCTCGCCTGGCGTGAATGGCTGGCAATGATGACCGGCGGCCGGCGCCGCCGCAACCGCGCCGTGATCGGGCTGCTGATCGTCGCCGCGATCCTGCATTTGCCGGCCTACGCGGTGGTCGGCCGCTTTGCCGATATGCAGTTTCCGCTCGATCCCTCGTCGCTGATCGTCCTGACCGCGACGATCCTGCTGTCCTGGGCCCTGATGCTGTCGCAGGCGATCGAATCGGTGACGCGCGTATTCTATGCGCGCGCCGATCTCGACCTGATCATGTCGTCGCCGGCAAAACTCACCAATATCTTCTCCGTCCGTATTGCCGCGATCGGGATGTCGGTGACCGGCATGGCGCTGCTGCTATCGGCTCCATTCGTCGACGTGCTGGCCATCCTCGGCGGCGCGCGCTGGCTTGCTGGCTTCGGCGTCGTCGTTGCGATCGGCCTGTCGGCGGCGGCGGCCGCGATCGCCACGGCGGTCCTGCTCTTCCGCCTGATCGGACCGAGCCGAACCCGGCTGGTCGCGCAGATCGTGTCCGCCATCATCGGCGCGGGCTTCGTGATCGCACTGCAGATCGTGGCGATCTTGTCCTACGGCACGCTGTCGCGCTTTGCCGTACTGACCTCCAGCACCGCGGCGCGCATCGCGCCCGGCCCGGACAGTATCGTCTGGTGGCCGGCGCGCGCCGCACTGGGCGACCTTGAAGTAATGCTGCTGCTGATCGCCGGCGCTCTCTTGGTGCTCGGCATTGTCATGGCGGTGTTCGCGCCGCGGTTTGCCGACACGATCACCAGCGTGGCGGCCAATCCCGCGGCTGTCACGCGCAGCCGCGATCGCTCGTTCCGGGTCGGCTCGCGGCAGCAGGCGCTGCGCCGCAAGGAGTTCCTACTGCTGCGTCGCGATCCGTGGCTCTTGTCGCAGAGCCTGATGCAGATGCTTTATCTGGTGCCGCCGGCGCTGATGCTGTGGCGAAGCTTCTCGGACTCGTCGACCGCGATCGTGCTGATCACGCCCGTCGTGGTGATGGCTGCGGGCCAACTCGCCGGCGGCCTCGCCTGGCTGACGATATCGGGCGAGGACGCCGCCGACCTGGTGGCGACCGCGCCGCTGCCGCCGTCGCGCGTGGTCCGCGCCAAGATCGAGGTGGTGCTGATCGCGATCGCCGTCATCTTCGTGCCGCTGCTCGGAGCGCTTGCATTTGTTTCGCCATGGCAGGCTGCGGTGACCGCCCTTGCGGTCATCATGGCAACCGGATCAGCCGCCGCGGTCCAGCTCTGGTTCCGCGCGCAAGCCAGGCGCAGCCAGTTCCGCCGGCGTCAGACCTCGTCGCGCGTCGCAACCTTCGCGGAAGCCTTCTGCTCGATCGGCTGGGCCGCAACCGCGGCGCTGGCGCTGACGATTCCAGCGGCCGCGATTGTCAGCGGCGTGCTGACGCTGGCGACACTCGTCATCGTCTGGAGGATCAGCCCGAAGCGGGCGTAACACCTTATCCTTTCATGACATCCATCACCGCGGCGGCAAATTCCTCCGGCGCCTCCTGCGGCAGATTGTGGCCGGCGCGCGGGATCACGCGATAGGCTCGACGGGCGGTGTATTTCGCCACGCTGGCGCTGCCGTCGCGGGCTGGCGTGACGCCATCGTCAGCCCCATCGAGCGTTATTGTCGGAACCGTAATCACCGGCAATGCGGCGAGCCTGCGCTGCAGCTCGGCATATTGCGCATCACCATCCGCAAGACCGAACCGGTGGCGGTAGCTGTGGATCACGACGTCGACATAATCTGGGTTGTCGAACGCAACCGCAGTGCGCTCGAAGCAGGTGTCATCGAATTGCCAGCTCGGCGACCATTGCGACCATAGTATTTTGGCGATGCCGCTCCGGTTGGCGGCGAGCCCGGCGCGGCCGCGCTCGAGCTGGAAGTAATATTGATACCAGAGCGGCCCCTCTCGCTCCGGCCGTGCCGGCACCATCGCATTGGCGATGTCCTGGATCATGTAACCGTTGGTGCAGACCAACCCGATGCAGCGTTCCGGCCAGAGCGCTGCGCCGACCGAAGCCGCGCGGCCGCCCCAATCATAGCCAGCGAACACTGCGCGCTTGATGCCGAGTGTATTCATCAGCGCCATGAGATCGGCGCCGACCGCGGCCTGCTCGCCCGAGCGCGGGGTCGCCCTCTCGCGAAATGTCGTCGGCCCATAGCCGCGCAGATAGGGCACGATGACGCGGCACCCCTGCGCCGCCAGCATGGGCGCGACGTCCACATAGGAGTGGATGTCATAGGGAAAGCCGTGCATCAGCATCACGGCCGGGCCGTCGGCGGGGCCAGCCTCGTAATAAGCAATGTTGAGCACGTCGGCATCGACGTGACGCAGCGGTTCCAGCCGCTTGGTCGAGGGTGCACGCGGCACGGAGGATTGGTCGGTCACGGCTCGCTCCCGAAGCAAGGCGATATCGGCATGATGGTAACGCCGCCGGCCGGATCCTATCGCAGGAATCGTGTTGCAGTGCGCGCCATGGAGCGATGCGCCGGCATCATCATGACGGAAGGTCAATTCGGCGGTACTGTTGCGCCCCGACGTCGTCACAGACGGAACACGCGTCATGCTCAGACTGCTCGCGATGCTCGTGCTGTTCGGGGCTTTCGCCGCTGGCGCCGAAGCCCAGGAGCCCCAGCGCAGCGAGTGCCTGGCGATAGCGAATGGGCCGCCGCGGGCGACGCCGGTCAGTCTCCGGCGCGTGGCAGCGAAGGCCGACGAGGTCGCGATCACCTATGCCGGCCATTCCACCTACTACATCGACACGCCCGGCGGCATCCGCATCGCGACCGACTACAGCGGCGTCTACCAGACCGGACGGTTGCCCGACGTCGTAACCATGAACCGGGCGCATTCGACGCATTATACGTTATTTCCCGATCCACGGATTCCTCACGTGCTGCATGGCTGGGGCGAGAACGGCCAGGCCGCGCACTACGCGATGCGGATCGGCGACGTCTACATCCGCAACGTCACCACCGACATCCGCCGCTACTGGGGCGAAGATCCCGGCGGCGAGATGATCAAGGACGGCAACTCGATCTTCATCTTCGAGGTCGCCGGCCTCTGCATCGGCCATCTCGGTCATCTCCACGTCAAGCTCGACGACAGCCAGTTCGCGGCGATCGGACGGCTCGACATCGTGATGGTACCGATCGACGGCACCTATACGATGTCGCTCGATGGCATCTCCGAGATCACCAAACGGCTGCGCGCCGCGGTGGTGCTGCCGATGCACCGCTTCGCGACGCCGCTCGACGAATTCATGCAACTGATCGGCCGGCAGTTCGAGATCGACCGGCGCGGCGGTGAGCGCACCTTGAGGATTTCGCGAGATACGCTGCCGGCCACGCCGACCGTGATCATCCTCGACGGCGTCTGAGGGCCTGTGACTCTATCCAGCGAGGGGCGATAGCGACGAACCGACAGCAATGACGAGCGTCATCCTGAAGCGCCTGGCCTGACACGATTGCGTTAGCGAGGCATTTTTCGTGCTTGACCTAGAGTATGCTCTAGCGTGTTCACTCGGGATCGTCCGGCAACGCTCCGGCTATGAGGACCAACGATATGACAACCTCCAGCAAGCTCCCGCACCGCAAGCTCGGCCATGACGGCCCGCAGGTTTCCGCCATCGGGCTCGGCTGCATGTCGCTCTCCGGCGTCTATGGCGCCAGCGACGACGCGGCGGCGCCCGACCTGATCCGGCACGCCATCGACCAGGGGATCGATTTCCTCGACAGCGCCGACCTCTATGGCTGGGGTCACAATGAGGAACTGCTGGGCCGCGCGCTGAAAGGCCTGCGCGACAAGGTCGTGATCGCGACCAAGTTCGGCCAGGTCAAGACCGCGACCGGCCAGGGCGTCGACGGTCGCCCGGCTTATGTGCAGCAGGCCTGCGAGGCGAGCCTGAAGCGGCTCGGCATCGAGACCATCGACCTCTATTACCAGCACCGCATCGATCCCACCATCCCGATCGAGGACACCGTCGGCGCAATGGCGCGTCTCGTCGAGCAAGGCAAAGTCCGACATCTCGGGCTGTGTGAGGCCCGCCCCGAGACCATTCGCCGTGCTCACAAGGTTCATCCGCTGGCCGCGGTGCAAACCGAATACTCCCTGCTCTATCGCAGCGAGGCCGAGGAGACGCTGCAGACCACGCGGGCGCTTGGCATCTCCTTCGTTGCCTATTCGCCGCTCGGTCGCGGCTTCCTGACCGGGCAGATTCAGTCGCAGGCCGACATCGCAGGCGATCGCCGCGGCGACCATCCGCGCTTCGCCGGCGACAACTTCGTCCGCAACCGCGATCTCGTCGGCGGCATCGTCGCGATCGCGCGTGAGAAGGGCTGTACGCCGTCGCAGCTCGTGCTCGCCTGGCTGTTGGCCCAGGGCCGGGACATCGTGCCGATCCCCGGCACCAAGCAGCGCGCGCGGCTCGACGAGAATATCGGCGCGCTCGACGTTAGGCTTTCACCGGACGAGCTTGCGCGCATTTCCGCGGCGATCCCGCCCGGAGCCGTGGCGGGCGAGCGCTATCCGGCCGGCGCGATGAAGGCGGTATATCTATGATGGACGCGCGAACGCCGCATCCGCAGGCTGCGCCGACCGCGCTCTATATCGGTGACATCGCGCGTCGCTCCGGACGCAGCGTGCATACGATCCGCTGGTATGAAGCGCAGGGCCTGATGCCCGGCGTGACCAGGGATCACGGCCGCCGCCGCGTCTACAGCGACTACCATATCGGCTGGCTCGACCTGATGGAGCGGCTGCGCCTGACCGGCATGTCGATCCGGCAGCTTCGCGAATACACCACGCTGGTGAAGCAGGGTAGCGCGAGCTTGCGCAAGCGCCGCGCGCTGCTCGCCGAACACCAGCTCCGCGTCCAGGCCATGATCGCCAAATGGACCGAGGCGCTCGCGCTGGTCGATGCCAAGATCGAGTTCTACGACGAATGGGTCGCCGCCGGCACGCGACCCAAGGTTTCGCCGCAGCAGCGCGCCCGCGCCAAGCAGTCTGCAACCAGGGCCTGACCGACCACCCAAAGCGCGATGAGATGAGGTTGAGCTGGAGCGGCAACGGAGGTTCACCTCTCCCTCGGGAGAGGTGAACCGCGGCCGAACCGATTCGATCCTAACTCGTCTTACTCTAACATCAGAGAACAGGACACGCGATGACCGATACGCTTCTGCGTAAACCCTTTGCCATGCGCGCATCGCTGCGGCTCACGCTGCTCACGCTTTGCCTGGCCGTCATGATCGCGCATATCGACACGTTCATCGTCAATCTCGGCGCACGCGCGATCGGCGATCATTTCGCCGCGGGCGTCGATGAACTGCAATGGATCGTGGACAGCTACAATCTGGTCTATGCCGTCAGCCTGCTGACAGGTGGAATGCTCGCCGATATCTACGGCCGGCGCCGGATCCTGATGTCGGGCGCGCTGATCTTCACCTTCGCATCGCTGCTGTGCGCCGCCGCGCCTTCGGCTCGCGTGCTGATCCTGGGACGCGCGCTCGCGGGCGCCGGCGGCGCGCTGATGATTCCCGCCTCGCTTGCGATCATACGGGTGGTCTGGGATCATCCTGGTGAGCGCGCCCGTGCACTCGGCGTCTGGGCCGCATGCAACGGCGTCGCCATGGCGCTGGGGCCGAGCCTCGGCGGGATGCTGATCCCCTGGTTCGGCTGGCGCAGCATCTTCCTGGTCGTGGTGCCGTTCGGCCTGTTGGCGCTGATCATGGCCGGCTACACGATCCCGGAATCCTCGGACCCACGACGGCGGCCCTTCGACGCCACGGCGCAAGTCTTTGGCGGGCTGGCGCTTGGCGGCCTGACCTTTGCCGCCATCAGCACGCAATCGGCCCCCCGCACAATGGTCGCGGCCCTGATCGTAACCGCGCTGTCGGCGGCGCTGTTCATCGTGATCGAAAGGAAGAAGGGCGCCGATGCGCTGGTGTCGCCCGAGATCTTCACGATCAGCCAGTTTCGGGCCGCAATGATCGCCACGATGGGCATGACGTTTGGTGGGTATGGGATGGTGTTCGTGCTGCCCCTGGCGTGGCAGTCGAGCGAGCGGTTCGACGCCACCGCGAGCGCCGCGGCCCTGCTGCCGATGTCGCTCGTCTTTATTGTGGCCTCGCCGCTCTCCGGCGCGCTGTCCGAGCAGCTTGGCATTCGCACGGTCACGTCCGGCGGCGTGGCGTTGATGGGCCTCGGCCTCCTGCTGATCGGCGTCGGCGGCCTGCAGCCGGATATCCTTCCGGCCGAATTCGGATTGGCGATGACCGGCCTTGGACTCGGCCTCGCAGCGGGACCACTTTCTGCGATGGCCGTCGGCCACGTCACTGCCACGCGCGCCGGCACCGCAGCCGCACTCATCAACGTCGCCCGCATCAGCGGTGCAACCATCGGGGTCGCCGTGCTGGGCGCATGCTATGCCACGGCCGGCGGGGGCGCGCGCGGGCTGTTGTTGTCGATGATTGCGGGCAGCCTCGCTCAATTCGCGGGCGCCGCTGTGGCGTGGATGGTGACGCGCGAAAGGACGCAGCGCGTACCGATTTGACCTGCCCGCTCGCCTCGCTATCCTTCCCGAAGCCGGCATCGTACGGGCGGCCGACAAGAGCAAGAACGGGGAGCATCATCCATGGCCAGCACTCTGCCCGCCTCCGCGAGCGGGCTCTATGCCAATCCACGCGAAGACTGGCTTGCGCAATATACCGAGGCGATCATCGACCCTGACAGGCCGATTGTCGATCCGCATCACCATCTCTGGGACCGCGGCAGCTTGCGCTATCTGATCGAGGAGATGCGTGACGACATCGCCTCCGGCCATAACATCGTCGCCACCGTCTATGTCGATTGCCGTTCGATGTACCGTGCCGACGGCCCCGAGGCATACCGCCCGGTCGGCGAGGTCGAATTCGCCAACGGCGTTGCCGCGATGTCGGCAAGCGGCGGCTACGGCAAGGCCGCGATCTGCGCCGGCATCGTCAGCCACGTCAATCTTTTGATCGGCGATCAGGCCAAGGCGGTGCTGGAGGCCGAAATCGCCGCCGGCAATGGCCGGTTCCGCGGCATCCGTCACTCCTCGGCCTGGGACGAGGACCCCGACGTCGCTCACATGTACGCGAACCGGCCGAAGGGTCTGTTGCTGGACACCAGCTTCCGCAGAGGCTTCGCCTGCCTCGCGCCGCTCGGTCTAAGCTTCGATGCCTGGCTGTTTCATCCGCAGATCGGCGAGCTGACCGACCTCGCCCGCGCCTTCCCCGAGACCCGGATCGTGCTCGATCATTGCGGCGGTCCGGTCGGGATCGGCCGCTTCGCCGGCAAGCGCAGCGAGACCTTCCCGGTCTGGCGGGCGTCGATCCAGGAGATCGCCAAGTGTCACAACGTCGTCGTCAAGCTCGGCGGGCTGGCGATGTGCCTGCTCGGCTACGACTTCCACTTGCGGCCAAAGCCGCCATCGTCGGAGGAACTTGCCGCAGCTTGGCGGCCTTATATAGAAACCTGCATTGAGGCCTTCGGTCCAAGCCGTTGCATGTTCGAAAGCAACTTCCCACCTGATAAGGGTCAATGCAGCTATCAGGTGATCTTCAACGCGTTCAAACGACTGGCTTCACAATATAGCGAAGTCGAGAAGACCGCGTTGTTCTTTAAGACGGCAAAGGATGTTTATCGCCTCGACATCGGGTAAGCTTGCGACTCATGGATGACGGCATCACCATCCGGCCGCTCCGAGAGGCTGATGCGGAAGCGGTGGTCGCACTCTACAGCAAGGCCGCGGCGGTGGAACCGCGGCTCGGCCCGGTTACGCTGCCGCAATGGGACCAGTTCCTGAAGCTGCCGCAGAATCGTGGCGGGCGCGACTTTCGTATAGCCGAGCGGGACGGTCGCCTCGTCGGGCTCGCCGAATCGTCCTTGCGCGACCAGGGCTCACACCATTCCCGGTTCCTCAAGATCGTTGTGGCGCCCGAGGTGCGGCGCCGCCGGATCGGCCTCGCTCTGTTCGATGACGTGCTCACCATCGATGCCGACGCAAATCTCACCGTGCAAACGCTGGTGAGTCGCGATTGGCCGGCGGGAATGGCGTTCGTGTCCGCATTCGGCTTCGTTCATGTCGGCTCCGAGATCGGAATGAAATGCGTCGAGCCGCTGCAGCCGGCCCGCACCCTTGCGGCCGCGCGCGCCGCTATCGAGCGCGCCAGCGACGTGACGGCCTGCGCCGCCGAGGTCGCGCGCATCCACAACACCGCCTACGCCTCGGATGCGGCGTTCCGCCTGTACTCTCCGGAGGAGATGGCGCAGGTGCTGACAGAGAGCGAAGTCTGGGTGGCGTCGGAAGACGGACAGATGTCGGGCTTCTGCCTGACAGAGCCGGAGCAGAACTCGATGTGGATCGAATCGGTGGCCGTCGACCCGGCGCGCCAGAGCCGCGGGCTCGGCCAGCTCCTGGTCTATCATGTGCTCACCGCCCACGAGGTCTCGGTCGAGCATCCCTGCTGGCTGAATGTCTCCAGCCGGAATGCTGCCGCGCTGAAGATCTATCGCCGCCTCGGCTTCCGGCCGCAGTACGAAACCTGCCGCTTCAGCGCCACGCGGGGCGAATTGATCGCCTCGCGCGAGCGCCGGTTCCGCTAACGGCGCCTTACGCCCACTCGCCTTGCCGGAATACCGGCACGGTGCGGCCATCGGCGTGGACGCCGTCGATGTCGGTATGGGCCGAGCCGATCATCCAGTCGATATGGATCAGGCTCTTGTTGCCGCCCTGCTCGGCGATCTGCTGCGGCGTCAGCTTGTCGCCGTTGACGAAGCATTTCGAGTAGCATTGGCCGAGCGCGATGTGCGAGGCGGCGTTCTCGTCGAACAGCGTGTTGAAGAACAATAGCCCGCTCTTGGAGATCGGCGAGGAGTGCGGCACCAGCGCCACCTCGCCCAGCCGGCGCGCGCCCTCGTCGGTGTCGAGCACCTTCTTCAGCACCTCCTCACCGCGCGAGGCCTTGGCCTCGACGATGCGGCCGTCCTCGAACTTCACCGCGATGTTGTCGATCAGCGTGCCCTGGTAGGACAGCGGCTTGGAGCTGACGACATGGCCGCTGACACGCCGGCAATGCGGCGTGGTGAAGACCTCCTCCGTCGGGATGTTGGCATTGCAGACGATCCCGTTCTTGGCTGTCGAGGCGCCGCCTTCCCATTCGTGGCCGTCGGCCAGCCCGATCGTCAGGTCCATTCCGGGGCCGGAATATTTCAAGGCGTGGAAGCGCTGGCCGTTTAGCCATTCGGTGCGCTCGCGCAGCTTGGCATTGTGCTTCTCCCAGGCGGCGACGGCGCCGTCCTGATCGACCCGCGATGCGGAAAAGATCGCGTCGGCGAGCTTGGCCACCGCGACATCCTCGGCAACATCGGGAAACACCTGCTTCGCCCAGGATGCGCTGGGATAGGCAATGATGTTCCAATTGGTGTCGAAATTGACGATTTTCTCCAGCGCCGGCTGGTAGGCCATCGAATTCGCCTTGCTCGCGCACGCGACCTTGGTCGGGTCCTCGCCCGACAGCAGCATCGGGTTGTCGCCGACGATCGCAAGTCGCGCCGTGTTGGCGCCAAAGGCCTTGGCCATGCCCTCGTAGAGCCAGTTCGCGGCCCGGTCGAAGCTCGCGTCATTGGCGTAGCGGTAACGGGCGAGCGTAAGCTCTTCATCCGAGAAGAACGGGGTGATCAGGCCGGCGCCGGCCTTGTAGGCATGCTCGGCGATCCGCCGCACCAGCGGCATCGCAGCCGCCGGCGCCGTCAGCAGAAGGTCTTGACCCGGCTGCAGGTGCAGGCCGACCTTCACCGCGACTTCGGCGAGCCGATCGAGTTTCACGGGATCGATCGAGGCGGAAAGGTTGCGTTGATGTGCAGTCATGAAGCGTCCGGCAGTGTCCTGTTGAGATTTTACCGATTCGTAGTCCAATTCGATCCGTATCCGCAAGGTTCCAGCACCGCCGGTCACGCGACGGCGAGCGCATGCGCCGAACTCTTACCGGTTCGCCGATGCCAGCACCCGATCGACCATTTCGGGCGCAAGCCCGAGATAGTTCTTCGGCGTAGTGAGCCGGTCGATCGTCGCGCGATCGATGCGGCTTGCCACGCGCGGATCCGCCGCCAGCGCGTCGGCCAGCGACAAGCCCTTGTCATTGGCGACGCGGCAGGCGTCGTAAACGACGTCGTGCGCCTCCTGCCGGCCGATCGCGGGCGCCAGCCCCATCATCACAGCTTCGGCAACGATCAGCCCGCGGCTGAGGTTGAGGTTGTCGGCCATTCTTTTCTCATCGACAATCAGGCCGCCGAGCGCGAACTTCGCCTGATGCAGCGCGCCTGCAGTCAGCACGAAGCTCTCCGGGATCGCCATCCACTCGGCGTGCCACGGACCGGTGGCGCGCTCGAAATCCTGCACCATCGCGTCCAGCATCAAGCCGGCATGCTGACGCACCGCCTTTGCCGCAGCCAGCATCAGTTCAGACGAGATCGGGTTGCGCTTCTGCGGCATGGTCGAGGAGGCCCCGCGTCCCTTCACGAACGGCTCATAGACTTCGGCGAACTCGGTGGACGCCATGATCATGATGTCGAGTGCGATCTTGCCGAGCGTTCCCGTCACCAGCGCGAGGAAGTTCACCGCCTCCGCCAGCCCGTCGCGCGCCACGTGCCAGGTCGAGACCGGGACGCCGAGACCGAGTTCCTCGCACAGCGCCTGCTGCACATCGAACCCCTTGTCGCCGAGCGATGCCAGCGTGCCGGCGGCACCGGCGAACTGGCCGACCAGCACGCGCGGCTTCAGTTGCGCCAGCCGCTCAGCATGGCGGTCGAACGCCGCCAGCCAGATCGCGGTCTTGTAGCCGAAGGTCACCGGCAACGCTTGCTGCAGGTGGGTCCGCCCCGCCATCGGGGTGTCGCGATAGCGCTTCGACAGACCGGCGAGGACGCCGCGCAGCGCGGCGATCTCGTCCTCGACGATCTTGAGCCCGTCGCGAACCTGCAACACCACGGCGGTATCCATGATGTCCTGCGTGGTCGCGCCCCAATGGACGTAACGACCGGCCTCGCCGCACTGCTTCGCCATCTGGTGCACCAGCGGCAGGATCGGGTAGCCGACAATGTCGGTCTCCTGTCGCAGCAGGTCGAAATCGAGCGCCGCGACATCCGCGCGCCGCGCGATCTCGTCAGCCGCCTCCGCCGGGATCACACCGCAGCGGGCTTCGGCCTTCGCCAGCGCGACCTCGACCTCCGCATAGCGCTGCAGCAGCCGCAGGTCGGAAAACACCTCGCGCATCTCGCGCGTGCCGAAGGCATCGCGGAACAGCACGGAATCGAGAACTGTGGTCGAGGTCGGGAAAGTGGGCATGGCGTATCCTGTGGCCGATCGCAGCTTGCGCAACGTCCCTATCACGCCCCGCTCGGATGCTCCTAACCCTTCGCAGGTATCGCACCGAACCGCGACGCTTCGACCATGGACATGCAGCGCTCGCTGCGGCTGCGGCTTTAGCGCAATTGATAGGCACGCTGGCGGGCATAAAGCGCGATCAGGATCTGATCAGGACCGGATGTGTTCAGGGCCATCGCAGCGTCCCGGGGACGCCACGTCTTTCAAATTCCTCGGCCTGCCATGACCGTCCACATCGGCGTCATCGCCGGCCGATACCGAATCGGCTAGCGGGTGCCGGCGTAGTGCTGCCTGGCCAAGGTATGTGCCATCTGCGGCGATCCGACCGCACCCCAGATCGCAACCGCGATCAGTGCGGCCGCCCACATATACGGCATGGCTTTTGGCGGCTTCATCGGTAACGTCATCCTCAGGACAATCGGACCACCCGCACGGCTGGCCATCCGCGAATCATGTAACGCTAGAGCGTGTCCGTTTCGGGACGGGTTCATCGGAATGCAGAAATGATTTCGCAGCAATGCGAAATAGGTCTGATGGCCGGCATCGACTGTATTTTCCGCAGATGTGGCACAATTTGATCCGTGCCGCGGGCACGCTGGAGAATCTTCTGCCTAGTTTCAAGTCAACGGCGCGTGAGATTTTCCAAAACTTTGATCCTGAATTCTTTTTGATTGTCGGGCGGAATCAACCCGTGCGAAGAATCGCCGTGACAGTACGATGACAAGGGTTCCCCTGTGACCGCTCAGCCTGAAAACGCCAAGCGCGGCCAACGCGCCGCCTCCAAGACATCGCAGGAGGAGGTCGCGCGGTCGCTGGAACGTGAATTGAGGCTGTTGACCGAGGAGCGCCACGACCGCGCGCGCCAGCTTGGTCTCGACATCGGCGCCGCGGCACCGAGGGTGCGGGACTAGCCCAGCCGCCTCGGGCGCGGCGTCTAAACCTTTAGTTGTATACGGAACAATTTCCCTTGTTCCACTGAACGGCGGGCGGGTTGCGCGTGCCGGGCTCCTTGCCGCGACGGCACGGCGGCGATCGCTCCGCCGTCATGGCCCGCACATGCGGGGATCCCGTGCGCCGCGGCCTCTCGGATCAATCACTGCCGCCTCTGGAATACTGGATCGCCCGCCTTCGCGGGCGATGACAGGCGTGGAGATATGGCATTGCATTCTCGCGACGCGATCTGTCCGAGCTTTTGCCGCTCATCCCGCCCTGTCTTGCGTCACCGCGCCACGGGCAATCACCAACCAAGGCGAGAGCAGCGATCGATCCGATCAGATCAAGCGGCGCTGTAGCCGCCGTCGATCACATGCGATGCGCCGGTCATGAAGGACGCCTTGTCCGAGCACATCCAAACCACGGCTTCCGCGATCTCCTCGGGCACGCCCAAGCGACGAACCGGCACCTTGGCGATGATCTCGTCATAACGTTCGTCCATCGTCTCCTTGGTCATCGGCGTCTTGATGTATCCGGGATTGACGCAGTTCACGCGGATGCCGTCCTGGGCATATTCAATCGCCGCGGTCTTGGTCAGCCCGACAACGCCGTGCTTGGTCGCGACATAATGGCCCGACGTGGCGAGGCCAACAAGCCCGGCAATCGAGGCGGTGTTGACGATCGCGCCGCCGTCTCCTTGCTTCAACATTTGTGCGACCTCGTATTTCAGACACAGGAACACGCCCATCAGGTTCACCGAAAACATCTTCGCCACGGTGGGCTGCGTCAGTTCATGAATGCGTTGGCCGGGCGGGCCGACGGAGCGCCCGGCCACGCCGGCATTGTTGAACGCACAATCGATTCGCCCAAACGCCGAAACCGTCCGCGCCACCATGTTCGCGACATCAGCCTCGTCGGTGACATCGCCTTGTATCGCGATCGACTGGCCGCCGGCGGCGTTGATGCGAGCGACCGTCTCTTCGATTCCATCCTTCGAGAGATCGGACACCGCCACGCGCGCGCCTTCGCGCGCCATGGCAATCGCGGTTGCCCGGCCGATGCCTGAGCCGCCGCCCGTCACCAATGCAGCCTTGCCGTCCAGAATGCCTGCCATGGGAAACTCCTCCTGCGCGGTCAGCGCTTTCCCTCGATTGCGATCTCGACGAGATACGGCCGGTTTGCCGCGACAGCCTTTGCGACTGCGCCGGCGATGTCGTCGGCCTTCTCGACTCTGACGGCTTCGACGCCCATGCCGGCTGCGAGATGCACGAAGTCGAGCGCCGGGCCGGTGATATCCATGTTTTGATAGGGATGCTGGGTGCCGGCTTCGAAATTCTGACGCCAGACATCCACATTGTGCTTGAGGATGCGGTACTCGCGGTTCGCAAGCACCACGAATACGATCGCAAGCTTGTGGTGCGCGGCCGTCCACAGCGCCTGGATCGCATACATCGCCGAGCCGTCACCGGAGATGGCGACAACCGGACGGTCCGGCATTGCCACCTTGACGCCGATCGCGCCGGCAAGACCTTGGCCGATGCCGCCGCCACGACCGCCGAAATAATCGCCGAAGCCGCGATAATCGAAGGCGCGTGCGAGATCGAGGCTCGCTGTGATGCTTTCATCGACAATGACGACATTCTCGGGCAGACCGCGGCGAAGTTCAGCGGTGACCCGCGGCATCGAGCTCGGCTCGCGGGTCCAGCTTTTCTCAAGGCGCGCCCGATAGGCGTCCTTCTCCTTCGCCTGCAAATCGGAAAGCCGGGTATTGCGGTTTTGCACGGCCTGTCTGAAGCCCGCCCCCGCCTTTGCGCGTACAGCGTCCGTCACTGCGCCGAGGCTGACGGCGATGTCGCCGACGATGCCGGCATCGAGCCGGTTGTTGAGCGCGAGACGCTCGGCCGAAGCTTCGATCTGGAGCACGGACGCGCCGTCAGGAATGTGACCGCCCGGCGCAAACCAGACGTCCTCAAAGAACGGGCCGCCGACGAGCAGCACGAGATCGGTGCCCCCGAGCGCCTTACGCACCTGCCTGGCGTCGCCGGGGAGCGACTGACGATAGCTCGGATGGTTGGTCGGGAAGGGCGCGTGATGCCGCAGCCCTTCGAACCACACCGTGGCACCGATCGCTTCCGTGAGTGCCACCAGCGCCTGTTCGGCGCCCGATCTCGCCACCTCGTCGCCGGCGATGATGGCCGGATTGTTCGACTTCAGGAGCAGCGCGGCCAGCGCTTCGACGCCTGCCGGGTCGGGTCGCGTCGATCGCCACAAATGATCCGGCGCCGACGCCTCGACCGCGGTCTCCTGCTCCATGACGTCGATCGGCAGCGACACAAACACCGGTCCCTGCGGCGCATCGGTCGCCACTTTGAACGCGCGCCGCATGATTGGTGCGATCTCGTCGGCGCGCTCGATCTGCACGCTCCACTTGGTCACCGGTGCGGCCATCGCAACGAGGTCGTGGCCGAGCAGCGGATTCTTGAGCCGCATTCGCGTGTCCTGCTGGCCGGCCGTCACAACCACGGGCGAACCCGCTTTCAGCGCGCCGTAGAGCGAACCGATGCCATTGCCAAGGCCGGGAGCGACGTGCAGGTTGGCAACGGTGACGCGTCCCGACGCCTGCGCGTAGAAGCTGGCGGCGCTGACAGCGACACCTTCATGCAGGGCCATGATGTATTCAAGTTGCGGAAACGCCGGCAAGCTGTCGAGCAGCGGCGTTTCTGTCGTGCCGGGATTGCCGAAGATATGACGCACGCCGTGCGCCACGAACGATTCCATCAGCACACGACGCCCACGCATTGGTTTCCTCGCGATTGGTTCTGATTTGTTTTGCGTATCATCGGCCCGGGAGCGACCCATGGCAACCGCGCGAGACAGTTCGTGTCCGCGCGGCGGGCTGCGTCTTCCGCATGGCTTTAGAGCGGAGACCGCGGATGAGGATCGCTATCGTGGTTCGAATGGCCGCGTCGGAGGCGGATGTTGTGAACCGCTCGATGCGTTGGTCTTCCTTGCGCCAGAAGCAGGCGCCGTTGCCTCACTGCGCGTGCTTGGCCGCCATGAAGACATACATGTCCCAGAACGTCTCCGGATGATCGGCTTCGAAGCGGTGCCACTGATCCAGATTGGTCTCATCGGCCGCGCCCGGAAACTGCTGGTAAAATTGTTCGAGCACCGTTGGATCATCAAAGGGCTCGAAGCCCAGGAAAGACAGACCATCGTCGTTCAGGAATGCGGCGATCTCGGGAACCGTGAAGCGATGCTCCATGACGTTGAACAGCAGGTCGCGGCAGCCGCTCATGCTGTAGAAATCCTTCGCGCCGAGCAGCGGCTTCCAGTCGTCCGCCTGGCGGAAGATCTCCTGGCGACACCGTCTGATATCGTCTGCCGTCGCGCGATAGCCGCGCGCCGCGATGCGGGCGCGGGCCTCGACGATGACGCGGCGCGCCAGATTGCTGTACAACCCGATGCGCATCCTGCCGCCCGGCCGCAGCAGCGAGACCAGCACGCGCCACCCGGCCGCGGGATCGGCCAGATGATGCAGCACACCGACCGACTCAATATGATCGAAGGTGCGGCCGATCGCACCCAGCTCCAGAATATCCGCCTGCGCATATTCGATATTGCGCAAGCCGAGTTCCCGCGTCTTCCGGCGCGCATAGGCGAGGCTGGGCAGGCTGACGTCAATCGCGAGCAAACGGGCGTTCGGATAGACCTGCGCGATCTGAATCGCGTGCGAGCCGGTCCCGCACCCCGCGATCAGTATGTCGAGTTCGGCTTGCCATTCCGCGGTCGGGACGATCCTGCCCCGCGCCTGATCGGCCGCAAACGCGTGCAGCGGGTTGATGGTCCAGCGCGGATAGGGATTTTCCTCGTACTGACGCATCACCTCGAGTGATACGCTGTCCTTGACGGGCGTGAGCGTGGCGATGGCGCTGCGCTCGCCTGCTTCCTCCAGCGGCTCGCGGAGCTGCACCCGGAGCAGGCCGGCCGCGGCCGCCGGCCAATCCCGGCGCAGCAGCGCGTCCGCCGCCGGCAGGGCATGAAGCGGGACATAGGCCGCAACGACCGCCAGCATCAGCGGAGGGATCGCCGCCCCTGATGCCAGGGCGTGCAGCAATCGATCGCGCAGGGCGCTCGCAAGCTTGCTCTCCGCGTCGGCCTGTTCATAGACATATTCATTGATGAAGCACTGCCGGGCGAGTGCGCAGGCGAAGCCGACGATATCGTCGTCGATCTCGGCATCGGCTTCGCCCGCAAGCCGCAGCAGCTCGGCGCGGGCGTGTCCCAGCAAGGCCTCGAGTGGCATGCTTGCCAGCGTCGTCGCTTCCATCGCCGCGCGGAGGAAGAGGTCGTTTGCGAGCGGGGCGACACTTTCAGCACCGAACAATTCGGCGTTCGTGACCGCCAGCGGCCACTTGCTGGCGATCCGCGCGCCATAGGTGGCGATGACAGGGCTCTGCAGGATGAAGGCGACGGCTTTCGCGTCCATGCCGAGCGCAAGCGCCTTGCCGAAATGGGCGACGGCCTTGGTGCGCTGACCCAGCGCTTGATACGAATTGCCGGCATTGTAATGACACGCGGCATTCACGTCATCCGAATCGAGCGCTTTCGCGAACATCTTCACGGCAGCCCGGTGATCGCCGGTTGCCTGCGCCATCAGGCCGAGCAGATTCAGGCTCTGCACATGTGCCGGCTCGCGCACGAGAACCTGACGACAAATCTCCCCGGCTTCGTTGACGCGGCCCATCCCGTAGAAGCGGCGGGCCTCAGCGGCGAGGTCAGCAATGCTGAGGCTTGCCGAAGTCGGCGCGCCTGCTCTGCTTGCAGGCTCGTCGCGTCGCTTGCTGGCCGCACGTCGTTCTTTTCGGTTCATGCCCCGTCACTGGTCCAAACTGAAAGATGTCGCCGAACAGCGCACCGAACAAGGCGGCGCTGCGAGACGGCATCACCCAACCGCGCCGGGCAGACATAGGGCCGATCGCGCCGGCGGCCAAGGATAATCTGCCGCACGGCGAACGCCTCGCGTGGCTCGCGGCCACGCCGCAACTCCGCTACAGTGCCGGAGCTCGCTTGATCGTCGTTCACGTCAGGAGCCCGTATGTCGGTGGCAATCTCAGCGCTTGGCGGCGTCGGCCTCTTCCTGCTGGGCATGACCGTGATGACGGAAGGCCTGAAGGCGCTGGCAGGTTCCGCCCTGCGCGCCGTGCTCGGCAAGGCGGCCGCAACGCCACTGCACGGCTCGTTCTGGGGCGCCATCGTCACATTGCTGGTGCAGTCGTCCAGCGCGACGACGATGACCACGATCGGTCTGGTCAGCGCCGGCCTGTTGACGTTCCAGCAAGGGCTGGGGCTTGTGTTCGGCGCCAATGTCGGCACCACGGGCACCGGCTGGCTGGTTGCGCTGATCGGCGTCCGTGTCTCGCTCACGGCCGCGGCGCTGCCGATGATCTTTGTCGGTGCGTTGACCAAGCTTATCGCAAGCGGGCGCGTCTCGGGGGCCGGCGCTGCGCTTGCCGGGTTCGGACTGGTGCTGTTCGGGCTGACCACCCTGCAGCAAGGCATGGGCGGACTGGCCGAGCGATTGCACCCGGCGGATCTGCCCGCCGTTCTCGCCGGTGCGGATATGTGGTGGTGGTCGGCGCTGTTCGGCGTGCTGGCCCTCGTCGTGGTCGGATTGGCGATGACGACGCTGATGCAGTCGTCGACGGCCGCCATCGCGGTCACCTTGTCCGGCTACTTCGCCGGTGCGTTCGGGCTCGATCAGGCCTGTGCTCTGATCATCGGCCAGAACATTGGAACAGCGACCAGCTCCGCCCTGGCCGCGATCGGGGCGAGCATCACCGCCAAGCGACTGGCGATCGCCTACGTCCTGTTCAAGCTGATCGCCGCCCTGATTGCGATCGTGTTGTTTCCCTTCGTCGTCCCTTCGCTCGTGCATGCTTCCAACACCGTCGACGGCGTCACCTTGCTGGCCGCGTATCACACCGCCTACAATGTCGTCGGCGTCGCAGTCTTGCTGCCTTTGATCAACCCGTTCGCGCGACTGGTCGAGCGCATTCTGCCCGAACGCGGCTCGCCGCTCACCCGCTGCCTCGATCCCTCCGCGCTCGCGACCCCGATCGTGGCGGTGGAAGCCGCGCGGCGGACGATTGCGCGCGCGCTCGCAACCCTATGCTGTTCCATCGAGACGGCACTGGCCGGCCGTGCGACCGCGATCCGCCTCGGCAAGGACGCCGTATCGGTGCCCGAGGCGGCAGATGCCCTGCGTCGGACCCAGACATTCCTGTCGGACGTGGCCGGACCGCCTGACAGCGAAGACGGCCAGCAGCGCCTGACAAGCACGCTGCACGCACTCGATCACGCGTCCCGGCTGGCCGAAATGGCGAATGGAGACATCAGCCTCAATGTGCCGGGAGGCGGACCGGAGGACATTCGCGCCACGGAGCTCTGTGCGGAGGCGATGCGGAGCGCGGCCGCGATCGCGCGCGGTGTGGTGGCGCCGGCGCGCGACACCGGCTCGTCGCTGGTGATTCCCGCCTCGCAGGGCGCCGACGCCCTGGCCGGTCCGCGCGCGATACCGGCCGACGAAGCGATCGCCGAACTCAAGCGCTGCGTGACCCAACTCGATGCCATGCTGCCCATCCACCGCAGCGCAACGCTGGGAGCGGCGGCCAATGGAACGCTCACCGCCGACGCGGCGCTGGTTCGCGTCGAGATGGTCCGGAGCCTCGACGCACTGTCGCATCATGCGTGGCGGTCCGCCGCGCATCTGGTCGGTCGCGGCGAGCGCACGACGACGGGATGAGATTGACGCCTGAGGTCACCTCTCCCTTTGGGAGAGGTCGATTTGCGCAGCAAATCGGGTGAGCGACTATCTGGATTGTCAAGTTGCATTGGGGTAAGCGGCACGCGCATCGCGTGCTTTGGCGTTGAGGCGGACTAGGAGCTTGCGGGCGAGCGCAATGCGCACGACCATTTTCTCCTTGCCAGCCTTGAGCAGCCGGTCGCGGAACTCGCCGAGGCTGTTGTCGTAGCGGGCGGCGATGGCCGCGACGAGGAAGAGGATGGAGCGGACGCCGGCGCGGCCGCCGCGGGTGGGTCGCTTACCCCTGCGCTTGCCACTGTCATTGGCGATCGGGGCGAGACCGGCAAGCTTGGCAATGGCCTTGTTGGACACCGTGCCGATCTCCGGCAGCTCGGCATGGAGGCGGGCGACGGTCCGTCCGGCAACGCCCTTCATCTCGCGCCAGGTCTCGGCGAGCTTTGCCCACAGCGGGTCGTCATCGATCATCGAAGCGATCTCCCCTTCGAGCGAGAGGGATTGGCGCTTCAGCAGGACGATCACCTCGTCAATGCTCGCACGCATCTCGCCGTTGTCGAACATGCTGGCGCGGCGCTGCTTCTGGACGGTCAGATCGTCGGTGACCTGTCTGAGCCTTGTCACCAGGGCCTTCAGCCGCTGCTGGGCTTCGCTTGGCAGCGGGGTCGCTGCCAAGTTCTTGGCATGGGCGAAGCGGGCAATCACCGAGGAATCGATCCGGTCGGTCTTCTCCAGAATGCCCATCGCCTCGGCATAGCGCCGGACGCTGCGGGGATTGGTCAGCGCGCAACTGATCCCCTCCTCCCAGAGCCCGACGAACACCCCTCGCTCGTAACCGCCACTGGCCTCCATCACCGCCAACGTGACGGCGTGCTCGCGACAGAACGCGGCCAGCTTGGCAATGCCTGCGGCATCATTATCGAAGCTCGCAAACCGTTGTCCGGGTTCGATACAGGCATCGAGCCTGGCCTTCGAAACGTCCACTCCACAAATCGTCTTCTTCACGGTAACCTGCCTTGTCCATGCGATCGGAACTCAAGCGACTGTTCGGTCGTGCGTGACATGGCGAAGATCCCAGAGCTCACCCACGGTTGTAGCCGGAGGGGCAAACGGGCGACATCGCCACGCGCTTTGGCCGGTGGCCACCGGCCAAAGCGCAAGTCGCTTCCATCGCACAAATCATGGCCGTGCAGATACAAGGGGTTACGCTCTTTCGAGAACGCAAGGCCCTCACCCGGATTGCATCTGACGATGCAATCCGACCTCTCCCCGACGGGGAGAGGTGATCGAAGCCGCCGCGGGCCGCTTCAACCCAAACTCATCCCACCAGGGATGCTCTCTTGATCTCGTTCGCAATGATGGTCGCGGCTCAGCCGCGACACTCGGCCCTTATCGGTTCGTGTCCGCAGGCGTGAGCCAGCGCTGCACGGCGGCAGCGCTGTCGGCCGGGCTGGTGTTGAAGCAGATGCAAGCATCCGGGGCGAGCCGGTGCACCAGATTGAGGATTTTCTCGAACAACAGCAGCCGCTCCGGCGGCTCGCGCAGGCCCGCGCCGATCATGACACAATCGTAGCGCTTCGCCGTCAGTGCCGCCGTCGCCACCGCCTCGGCCGTTTCACCGAGATCGGTGAAACAGCTCTCCACCTCATAGCCGAGCGTGCGCAAACCTTCGAGCTGCGACTCGATGTAGCCGCGCACGATCTCCGGTGTGTATTGCGGAAAGGCGGAGAGATCGACGAAGGCAGGATCGAGGCCGATCGCCAGCACGGATGGCTTCGTCATGATCACACTCCCGGCTCAATCAGCGTCGATTGCCGCCCATTTGAGTCGAAATCACGAGCGCGTCAATCGCGATCGCGATCCCGCGCCGCACGCGCCGCCGCCACGCGGCGTTGCATAAGATCGCGCTCGCGGGTGTTGCCGGCAAGCTTGGCGGCCGCCTCGAACGCCGCGCACGCCTCGCCGTGGCGGCCGAGCTTCTGCAAGAGGTCGCCGCGCACGCCCGGCAGCAAATGATAGGATTTCAATGCGGGCTCGTGGGCGAGGCCATCGACGATCGCAAGCGCGGCCTGCGGCCCTTCCGCCATGCCGATCGCGACCGCGCGGTTGAGCTCGATCACCGGCGACTGCACCAATGCGGCGAGATCGCCGTAGAGCGAAGCGATCCGCGGCCAGTCCGTCGCATCCGGGATATCGGCTTCGGCGTGACAGGCGACGATCGCGGCTTGCAACGCATAGAAGCCGCCGGCGCCGCCGAGCTCGCGGGCGCGCGCCAGCGCCAATTGCCCACGGCGGATCTGCAGGCGATCCCACAGCGCGCGGTTCTGCTCCATCAGCAGGATGGGATCGCCGGCCGCATCGGTGCGCGCCGCCATCCGCGAGGCGTTGAGTTCCATCAGTGCGAGCAGCCCATGTGCCTCCGGCTCCCGCGGCGCGATCGCGGCCAGCACGCGGCCCATGCGCAGCGCCTCGTTGCAGAGCTGCGGCCGCAGCCATTCCTCGCCGCGCGCGGCGGTGTAGCCTTCGTTGAAGATGAGGTAGACCACCTCAAGCACGGAGGCGAGCCGCTCGGACAGCGCCTCGCCGCGCGGCGTCTCGTAACCGAGGCCGGACTCCGACAGCGTGCGCTTGGCGCGCACGATGCGCTGGGCGATGGTCGCCTCGGCTTGCAGGAAGGCGCGTGCGATCTCCTCGGTGGTGAGGCCGCAGATCATCTTGAGCGCCAGCGCTGCGCGCGCCTCGCGCGACAGCAGCGGGTGGCAGGCGGTGAAGATCAGCCGCAATAGCTCGTCGCCGATGTCGTCGTCGAGCGCGGCGTCGAAATCGGGCATAGTTTCCTGCTCTCGCGCCAGATCATGCGCCAGCATGCCGTGCGTCCGGGTGAGCACGCTGATGCGGCGCAGATGATCGAGCGCGCGCCGCTTTGCGGTCGCCATCAGCCAGGCGCCCGGCTTTTCCGGCACGCCGCTGGCGGGCCAGTGCTCGAGCGCCGCGATCAACGCGTCCTGGGTCAGGTCCTCGGCGAGCGGCACGTCGCGCAGCATCCGCGACAGGCTGGTGATCAGCCGCGGTTGCTCGATGCGCCACACGGCGAGAATGGTGGCCTGGATGTCGGCGGCCGTCATCGCCGCCGACCCGAGATCATCGCGCTGCGCATCAAGCGCCGGCGGGGACATCGATCTGACAGGCGCCGTCGACACCCATGGTCGCAAATTGACGGACCTCGCAGGTTCCATCCCAGCCGGGCATATGCTCCTTGTGGAGTTGCATGAACTCCACGGCGGCGGCGACGGCCTCCTCCTTGTTGCGGAGCTCGAAGATCGCGTAGCCGCCGATCATCTCCTTGGTCTCGACGAAAGGCCCGTCGATGACGTTGAGCTTGCCGTCGGTGATGCGGACCTGGGCGCCCATCGCAACCGGCAGCAGGCCGCCGTTGTCGATCATGCGGCCCGCCTTGATTTCCCGCTCGGCAAGCTTGCCCATGGCCTCCATCAAGGCCGGAGTCGGCGGCCGCGGGGGTTGCGGGGAGGTGACGATATACATGAACCGCATCGGAAAACTCCTGTTGGGCGAGACGCGGCGATGATCGCCGCAAGACCGGCTCGCTACAGGGGACGACGATCCGCGACGCGCCGGATCGACATGGAGCGGGGAAATTTTTGTGTTGAGGAGCCTCCAAATGCGGCCGCAGCCCAGTACGGCCCCCCTCTCCCGCTTGCGGGGGAGGGTTGGGGTGGGGGTATCACCGCAAACGCGTATCGCATCTTCAATGCGATACGACCTCCCCCGCAAGCGGGAGCGGTGGGCAGCCGTGTGGAGAGCCTACTGCTCGCGCAGCATGATCAGCGGATCGGCGCTGTCGGGAACCCGGCGCCACTGCGCGTTGTCGTCGGCTTCGAACTGCCAGGTCTCGCCCTTGGCCGACATCAGGATCATCTGGCCGTGGTCGAGCCGCCACTGCGTCGGGTTGAAGGCCGCGACCGCGGGGTCGCATTTCGGCTTCAGGAAAACCTGGAAATTGTCATTGCCGGCATCGTTGTTGGTCAGCGTCAGGCCGCAGATCGCCTGGCCGTTGCCGCGGACCATCGACCAGTCGCCGATCATCTGGTCCATCGACTTGGCGAGCGAGCGGGCGGCGGCGAGGTTCTGCAGGATGTAGACGCCTTCATTGGTGCGCAGCCCCTCGAAGATGCCGGTCTCGACCTCGGAGAAATCGATCACGGCCTCGCCGGTTGCGTTTTGCAGCCGCACGATGTCGCCCAGTCCCTTGATGCTCCAGCCGACGATGTCCTTGGTGAAGGGCAGCGCGGCGGCGCAGGACGGCTCGAGCTCGAGTTTGAAACCTTGCGGCGTCGTATCGCTCTTCAACGTCACGACGCAGGTCTTGCTGCGGTCGGTGGTGGCAAGCTCCCACTGCCCGATCATGTCCTTCTTCAACGTCGTGACGTCCTGCGCCCGCGCCGGCAGCACGCCGGCGAGCAGCAAAACGAGCACGGCGCTGAAGCGGACCGGCGACATCAGCGGCCCTTCACCGGAGTCTCTGCCACCGGCGTCAGCGGCGGCTTGCCCGCGAACCAGTTCCTGATGTTGTCGACCACGAGCTGATCCATCGCGTTGCGCGTGACCACGGAGGCCGAGCCGATATGCGGCAGCAGCACGACGTTCTGCATCGCCTTCAGCTCGTCCGGCACGTTCGGCTCGGCCGCGAACACGTCGAGGCCGGCGGCGAGGATGGTGCCCGATTTCAGCGCGGCGACCAGCGCCGGCTCATCGACCACGGAGCCGCGCGCGACATTGATCAGCACGCCCCTGGGCCCGAGGGCCTTCAGCACGTCGGCATTGATCATCTTCGCCGTCGCGGCGCCGCCGGGCACGATCACGATCAGCGTATCGACCGCCTTCGCCATCTCGATCAGGTCAGGATAATGCGGGTGGGAGACATCGGCGGCAGGCTTGCGCGAGTGATAGCACACCGGCACGCGCGAGGCATCGAGGCGGCGCGCGACCGCCTGACCGATTCGGCCCATGCCGACGATGCCGACCTTGCGATCGCGCAGCGAGCCGACGCTGAGCGGATAGTTCTGGGTCTGCCACAGACCGGTGCGCACATAGCGGTCGGCCTTGACGAATTCGCGCAAGGTCGCGATCAACAGCCCCATCGCAACGTCGGCGACTTCCTCGGTCAGCACGTCGGGCGTATTGGTGACCACGATATCGTGATCGCGCGCATAGGCGGAATCGACGTGATCGTAGCCGACGCCGAAGCTCGCCACGATCTCGAGCTTGGGAAAGCGCGCCATCGCGGTCTTGTCGGTCGCCATCGTGTGATAGGTGACGGCGATGCCGCGGATCTTGCCCGCGACCTCAGGTGTCAGCCGCTCAAGATCGCCGCGGCTTTCCGCGCGGTGCAGCACATATTGATCGGGAAAGCCGTTCTCAAGGATTGGCCGGATCGGTCCGTAAACCAGCAGATCGATCTTTTCGGAAGACATCGGGGCCATCAGCTTTCCTTTCCAAGCGCACTTTCGTGCCAGCGTCGCAGCAAGAGGTATGAAATTAGCGCCAGCAACCCATAGATGACAATCCCGGCTAATGACAGCAGCAACAGCGCTGCGAACATGCGGGGAATATTCAGGCGATAACCTGATTCAGCGATGCGGAACGCGAGGCCCGAGCCGGCGCCCGCGCTGCCCGCCGCGATCTCGGCGACGACGGCGCCGATCAGCGACAGCCCGCCGGCGATGCGCAAGCCGCCGAGGATGTAGGGCAATGCAGCGGGCAGTTGCAGCAGCATCAGCTTCTGCAGTCGCGAGGCGCCATAGAGCTGAAACAGACCCGCAAGGTTGCGGTCGACCGAGTTGAGGCCGAGCGTGGTGTTGGATAGCACCGGGAAGAATGCGACGATCCAGGCGCAGACGATCACCGCGGTCTGCTGCTGCAGATAGATCAGCAGCAGCGGCGCGATCGCGATGACCGGCGTGACCTGCAGGATGACCGCATAGGGAAACAGCGAGTATTCCAGCCATTTCGACTGGTTGAACAGCAGCGCCAGCGCGACACCGCCGAGCGCGGCCGCGACGAAGCCTTCGAGCGTCGTGAGCAGCGTGACGCCGAGCGATTGCGACAGGATCGGCCAGTCGTGCACCAGCGTCTTCAACACCAACAGGGGGCTCGGCAACACATAGGGCTGGATGTCGTTGACATCGACGATCATCTCCCAGAGCACAAGGCCGCCGGCGAACACCACGGCCGGCAGCACGAAGCGGACGATCTGTTGCGCAGATTTCATGCGCCGGCCTGCCCTGCATAAGACGGCGCCAACGCTTTCGAGACTTCGCGACAGAAGCCGGCATATTCGGCCGACGTGCGGAACTCCTCGCCGCGCGGCTCCGCCGCAGCGATACGAAACTCGGCGCCGATGCGGCCGGGCCGCGCCGTCATCACGATCACGCGCTGCGACAGATAGACCGACTCGAACACCGAATGCGTCACGAAGATGACGGTCTTGTGCAGGTTGCGCCACAGCGACAGCAGATCGTTGTTGAGGCGGAAGCGCGTGATCTCGTCGAGCGCGGCGAACGGCTCGTCCATCAACAGGATATCGGGATCGGTGACGAGCGCACGCGCCAGCGACACCCGCATCTTCATGCCGCCGGACAATTCGCGCGGATAGGCATCAGTGAATTCCGCAAGCCCGACCTGCGCGAGCGCCTGGTCGACCCGCCCCTCGGCCTCGGCGCTCGGCGCATGCGCAAGCTTCAGCGGCAGGCGGACATTGTCGCGCACCGTGGCCCAGGGCATCAGCGTCGGCTCCTGGAACACGAAGCCGATCGGGTGGCTGCCGCGCCGGACCGCGTCATGGTGCGACAGCTCGACCGTGCCCGCGCTCGGTGCCGATAGCCCCGCGATCAGGCGCAGGGCGGTGGACTTGCCGCAGCCCGAGGGCCCAAGGAGCGAGACGAACTCGCCACGCCCGACATCGAGATCGAGCGGCCCGAGCGCCGTCACGCCGCTGTCATAGACCTTGGTGACGCCGTGCAGGCGAACGGCAGGGCCGGCGGCATTCGGTTCTGGCGCGGCCATGCCGGCTACCGTCCGCAATTCGGCATTGATGCGCGCGGCCGTGCCGCGAGCACGACCTCTCCCCTTGTGGGAGAGGTCGGATCGCATCGCACGATGCGATCCGGGGGAGGGGTTACGCCCTCTCGTGGGACCCGCGCCCCCTCACCCGCGCCTCCGGCGCGACCTCTCCCCGGCAGGGAGAGGTGGGCCGCCGATGCGGCGATATCTCGAGCCAATCGCACCACTCGTGTTCCGGGCCGCTCAGTTCTTCGGCCTGAGCTCGAGCCCGACCGCCTTGTTGACGAAACGCAGCGTGTAGCCCTGGCGATAGTCGACCGTGCTCTTGACCACACCGGCGGCGGCCATCGCCTCGAAGAAGCTCGCCATCCGCTCGTCGGTCATGGCGCCGATGCCGTTCTTCAAGGTATCGCCGGAATCGACGATGCCGTGCTCCTTCATCTGGGCAACCGAATAGGCCAACAGCTCGTCGGTCATGTCCGGGTTGAGCTTCTTGATCATCGCATTGCCGGCTGAATTATCCCCGTAGAGATAATGATACCAGCCGACAATAGAGGCATCGACGAAGCGCTGCACCAGGTCCGGCTTCTTGTCGACGAGGTCGCGGCGGGTCTCGATCAGGGTCGAATAGGCGCTAAAGCCGTAGTCGGCGATCAAGAGGACATTCGGCTTGAAGCCGGCGGTCTTCTCCACCGCGTAGGGCTCCGAGGTGACGTAGCCTTCCATCGCGACCTGCTTGTTGACGAGGAAGGGTTGTGCGTTGGAGGTATAGGGCTTCACCTTGCTTTCGCTGAAGCCGTATTTGGATTTCATCCATTGGAAGTAGCTGGCGATGCCCTCCTTCGAGACCAGCAGCGTCAGCGGCTTAAGGTCCTCGATCTTGCTGACCTTGGCCTCGGGATGGGTCAGGAAGACCTGCGGGTCCTTCTGGAAGATGGCGGCGACCGCGACCAGCGGCACCTTGTTGGTGACGGCGTCGAAGGTCTGCAGCGAGTTCGCACTCATGAAGAAGTCGAGCTTGCCCGCGATCAGGAGCATGCGGTTGTTCTCGTTGGGACCGCCGGGCACGATGGTGACGTCGAGGCCATATTGTTTGTAGGTGCCGTCGGCCACCGCCTGGAAGAACCCGCCATGCTCGCCCTCGGCGACCCAGTTGGTGCCGAACGAAACCTTGTCCAGGGTCTGTGCGCGCGCCGGGGTCAGCACCGTGAGGACGGCAAGCAGGCCTATGGTTAACGCTCGCGGCAAAAAGGCCGGGTTCATGGTTGGACTCCGTCGCTCATTCTGGCCCATGATGGAGGGGTGGAGGACGTGGACCGCGCCCCGGGGACCGAGCCGCGCCCCAGGCGCGTGGATCGCCCGGAGGCATGATTCACATCCCCGCGAAAGATCGACAAACTAACCTGCAAATTCATCCAATGAAACGCTTCGCTTGATGACTTCTCAGCTTCCGCCCCGCGACTGGACCGCCATCCACTGGCCCGACATCGCCAAATCAGCGTCCTCGCGCTGGATCGCGGTGCTGCCGCTGGCCGCGACCGAACAGCACGGGCCGCACCTGCCTGTTGGAACCGACGTCATGATCGGCGAAGCCTACCTGGCGCGGGTGCGCGAGCTGCTGCCGGCGGCCGCACCGGTGACGTTTCTGCCGCTGCAGCCGGTCGGCATCTCCACCGAGCACGTCGATTTTCCGGGCACGCTGACCTTGTCGAACGAGGTCGCGCTCAACACCTGGACCGCGCTCGGCGAGTGCGTGGCGCGCGCCGGCGTGAAAAAGCTCGTGATGGTGACAAGCCATGGCGGCAATTCCGCAGCGATGTCGCTGGTGGCGCAGGACCTGCGCGCGCGCCACGGGATGCTCGCGATCACCACGAGCTGGTCACGCTTCGGCGTACCGGACGGATTGTTCGAGGCAGCCGAACTGCGTCACGGCATCCATGGCGGGGCGGTCGAGACCTCGATCATGCTGGCGAAATATCCGCAAGCCGTGCGCAAGGGCGCGATCGCGGACTTCCGCCCTGCGAGCGTGCAAATTGAAAAACACCACCGCCATCTCTCGACACAACGGCCGGCGCCGTTCGCCTGGCAGGCGCAGGACCTGCACCCGAGCGGCGCGATCGGCGACGCCACCAAGGCCTCCGCCGAGAAGGGTGAGGCGCTGCTCGACCACGGCGCGCGCGCATTCTGCGAGCTGCTGGAAGACGTCGACAAATTCGACATGAGCGCGCTGACAGCGACGCCGCGCTGGCCGGCCCCATAGCGCGATCGGCGGGAAGCCGGCGGCCGCAGGCGGCCGGTCAGAGATATTTCGCGACCAGCCTGAAATCCTTCAGCACGGCGCGGCCCTTCGGGCCCGCAGCCTTCAGCGTATCCTCCAGGCTGTGGCCGATATGGTCGTGGATCAGGGCCTTCTTGGCGCTCTCGATCGCGCCCTCCACGGCCTGCAATTGCTGGGCGATCTGCGCGCACGGGCGGCCGTGCTCGATCATCTCGACGATGGTCTCGAGATGGCCATTGGCGCGCTTCAGGCGCCGGGCAATGGCGGCGTGGGGGTGATCGTCGGGCATTCGGTTCTCCTATCCTCCCGGCAGGATAAGCACGATCCTCCCTGGGGGATAGAGAAATCGGCTTGACAGCCCACTGTACGGGGCGTAGTGGCCGATCGTCGGAACATCCGTTCCGCACCGGGGCAACCGCCCCGACCACGAGCCAACATAGAAGGCAAATGGGCAGTAGCAACTCAGGCGACAGTACCCCGACGATGACGGGACACCTGCCGCCGCACGACAGCAAGACTGATCGCGCAGGCTCCCGCTGCGTGGATGGATGGTCGCGCCTTAGCTGACCGTCCGCTCCTCACCGGCCTGCCGCACGACCAGCGGATGTGGAGGTGAGCGATGTTCGAAAAGCTCGCAAAATTTCGGCCGTTCGCGCCGCGGCCGATGACGCCGTGGACGATTCCCTATGCCAACGACAACGTTCCGGGTTTTCGCCGCCCTGAAGGCCGGCGCCGCCGTCCAACCCCGGCGCCGGCATGTCATTGGATCCTGATCGACGGTCACCTGGAATGCCGGTGGACCCTCGAGGACACCAGTGGCGATCTCGATCGTCGATGGCGTGCAGGCTCACCTTCCTGCCCGCACGCCACCGCGGCGCGTGCCGCATCGAAGCTGCGGTTGCCGGCTTAGGCGGCCGACACGGACGAAGGACCTGGTCGCCCCGCCCGCTGTTGCATGGCTGTCATCGCGACGTGCAAATCGGAGGGGGTAGGTGGCGGCCTTCAGTTGCAATTGCGAACCATTTGCAATAAGGCTGGTGTCAGGCTGCCGATCTGGCTCTGTTGAACCAATACAGATCGGAACCGGGGACGGCGGGCGATGACTTCAAATCTGGGGGTGGCGAGTGGCTGCCAAATCTGCAGTGATGGCAGGCAATACCTCCAACCGCTCGCGGGGCAACGCCACGTCATGACCTGCCTCCGCCTCTTCCGGGTGCAGATCGCCGCCGGTGCGGCGACGCTCGGTGCCGCCGCTTTCGGCGCGCCGGCGGCCGCAGCCGACATGGCGGTCAAATCGCCCGCCATGAGTACGATTTACAACTGGACCGGCTTTTACGTCGGCGGACATGTCGGTTACGGCGACGGCAGTCTTGGGCCCGGCACCAATCCGCTTCCGCTGCAGGGCGTGTTCTTTCCGCACACCATCACGGGTGGGATCGGCGGCTTCCAGGTCGGATACAATCGCGAGTTCGCCAATCGCTTCGTGCTCGGCATCGAGGCTGACGCAACCTTCGTCAGTCCCATCGACCAGGTGCGGCGGACGCCGGGCCCGTTCAACAGCTCGATCGACTATGTCGGCACCGTCCGCGGCCGGGCCGGCTACGCGTTCGGCGGCTGGATGCCTTATGTCACCGGCGGCTTTGCCTGGGGACGTACGCAGGTCAGGGTGAACGACGCGGCAGGCGAGGTCGTGTCCGAGCCGGGCCAGTACCAGACCGGCTGGACCGTCGGCGCCGGCGCCGAGTTTGCATTGAGTGGCAACTGGACCGCCAAGATCGAATACGACTACATCGACGTGTCGCGGCGGACCCTCGGCCTTGCCGACTTCGGCATGCCTGGCGTCACCATCGAGCCGCGCCTGCATCTCCTGAAATTCGGCCTGAACTACCAGTTGGGCGATTCGCCATGGTCGGCAACGCCAACCAAGCCGCAATTGCCGGAATCGGACAATTGGTCGGTCCATGCGCAGACGACGCTGATCGGACAAGGCTACCCGTCATTTCGCGCCGCCTATAGCGGCACCAACAGCCTGCCGCCCGGCGGGCAGGCGCAACAGACCTGGACCACCACGGCGTTCCTCGGCGTGCGGCTGTGGGAGGGCGGCGAGTTCTACTTCAACCCCGAAACCGCGCAGGGCTTCGGCCTCAACGGCACGCTCGGCCTTGCCGGTTTCTCGAACGGTGAAGCCCAGAAGGCCGGCGCTGCATATCCGCGGATCCGGCCGCAACGCTACTACTTCAAGCAGACATTCGGCTTCGGTGGCGAGCAGGAAGACGTCTCCGATGGCCCCAACCAAGTGGCCGGCAAGCGCGACATCGATCGCCTGACGGTGGTTGTCGGTCGTTTCGCGGTCGGCGATTTCTTCGACGGCAATTCCTATGCGAAGGATCCGCGCTCTGATTTCATGAACTGGGCGATGTGGGCATCCGCCGCCTACGATTTCCCTGCCGACCTCCCCGGCTATACGCGTGGGGCCGTGGTCGAGCTCAACCGCAAGGATTGGGCAGTGCGCGCCGGCCTGTTCCAGGTACCGGATGCGCCGAACAGCGACATCCTGACCTTCAAGACCGGCGGTGCCGTCGTCGAATTCGAGGGTCGCTACTCGATCTTCGACCAGCCCGGCAAGCTGCGCGTCGGCGTATTCGCCAATCGCGGCAACACCGGCAATTACAGCCAGGCGCTGGCGATCGAAGGCACCGACCCTTCACTCGACATCAACAGCGTGATGCACAGCATTCGCAAGGACAATCTGAAGTACGGATTCTACGTCAATGCCGAGCAGCAGATCGCCAAGGACGTCGGCCTGTTCGGCCGCCTGAGTTGGAACGACGGCCGCAACGAGATCCTCTCATTCACCGACGCCGACCGCAGCCTCTCGGGCGGCGTGTCGGTGAAGGGCAGCACCTGGGGACGGCCGGACGACACGATCGGCATCGGCGGCGCGATCAACGGACTCTCCGCCTCGCATCGCGATTTCCTCGCGGCCGGCGGCCTCGGCCTGCTGATCGGCGACGGCGCGCTCAACTACCGCAATGAAGGCATCTTCGAGAGCTACTACGCCTACTCGGTGAACAAGCACCTGACGCTGACCGCGGACTACCAGTTCATCGCCAACCCCGCCTATAACGCCGACCGCGGCCCGGTGCACATCTTCGCCGGCCGGGTGCACGGAGAGTTCTGATGCTGACGTAGCCCGGATGGAGCGTAGCGAAATCCGGGAGCGCTCTACCGGTGCACAAGTGAATCCCGGATTGCGCTTCGCTCCATCCGGGCTACGAAGCGCCATCGAGCTCTCAGCCTTTTGACGCCACTGCGAGCAATCCATCGCTTCGCGCATGCCGAAGCATGGATTGCTTCGTCGCGGAGCCTGTCATCGGGCGCGCGTTCGCGCGACCCGTTGGCTCCTCGCAATGACGACTTGGACGATTGGTACAGGCACGGCAACCACGCCCGCAGCCTCTCCCCACTTAGATATATGGAGACCCCCCGGGCTTGCGGCAAGTCCGGGGTCATCGCGTAGAACGCGCGCCCAATCGATCAAACGGAGGGCGTGCGGGATGCGTGGACATGCGGTGGTGATTGCCGGCGGAGGTCCGACGGGGCTGATGCTGGCGGGCGAATTGAAGCTGGCAGGTATCGACGTTGCCATCGTCGAGCGGCGCGCCAGCCAGGAGCTGGTCGGCTCGCGCGCGGGCGGGTTGCATGCGCGCACCATTGAGGTGCTCGATCAGCGCGGCATCGCCGACCGCTTCGTCTCACAGGGACAGTTGCACAAGGTCCTGCATTTCCACCGGATATCTCTCGACATCGGCGACTTCCCTACCCGGCACAACTATGTGCTTGCGCTGTGGCAGAACCACATCGAGCGCATTCTGGCCGGATGGATCCATGACCTCGCGGTGCCGATCTATCGGGCACGCGACGTCAGTGATTTCACGCAGGACCACACGGGCGTGAACGTCGCGCTGTCCGACGGACAGATGCTGCGCGCGCAATATCTCGTCGGTTGTGACGGCGGACGTAGCCTGGTCCGCAAGGTTGCCGGCATCGATTTTCTCGGCTGGAATGCGACGACGAGTTGGTTGATCGCGGAAGCCCGGATATCCGACGAGGCGGAATGGGGCTTTCGCCACGACGCCACCGGCATCCATGGGATCGGCAGGATCGATGACGGGCGGGCGCGGATCGTGCTGACCGAGCAGCACCTACGCGAGGGAAGCGAGCCGACCTTGCGCGAGGTGAGCGAGGCACTCGTCGCCGTCTACGGAACCGACTTTGGCGTCCACAGTCCGACCTGGATCTCCCGGTTCACCGACGTGACGCGTCAGGCCGCAGCCTACCACGAACGACGCATCCTGCTGGCCGGCGACGCCGCGCATATCCATCCTCCGATGGGCGGACAGGGCCTCAATATTGGCGTGCAGGACGCGGTGAATCTCGGATGGAAGCTCGCCCAGGTGATCAAGGGCATTTCGCCGGAAAGCCTGCTGGACAGCTACCATGCCGAACGCCATCCGGTGGCGGCGCGGGTGCTGCGCAACACGATGGCGCAGGTCGCGCTTCGTCGTAACGATGATCGCACCAAGGCCCTAAGTGAGATCGTGTCCGAGTTGCTCGACATCGACGAGCCGCGCAAACGCGTCGCCGGCATGATCTCCGGCCTCGACGTTCACTACGACATCGGCGACGGACATCCGCTGCTCGGACGCCGCATGCCTGATCTCGACCTCGTCACGGCGGGCGGGCCGATCCGGGTCTTCACCTTGCTGCACGATGCCCGGCCCCTGCTGCTCAATCTCGCTGAACCCGGCGGCATCGAGATCACGCCGTGGGCGGGCCGCGTTCAGTTGATCGATGCAAGATACAACGGCGCGTGGGAGTTGCCGGTGCTCGGCACGGTCCCTGCTCCCCGCGCCGTGCTGATCAGGCCCGACGGATATGTAGCATGGGCGGGAGGGGCGGCCGAGCCGGGACTCACGGCAGCGCTGACCAGATGGTTCGGCGCACCAGCCGCGGCATGGCGGAGCTAAGGCGCGATGGTCTTGGTCAGTCGGTCTGTCCGCAGGCTTGCTTCACCTCTCCCGCTTGCGGGGGAGGTCGTCGCGCGGAGCGCGGCGGGTGGGGGCTCTCTCTACAATATGACTCGCGGAGAGAGCCCCCACCCCAGCCCTCCCCCGCAAGCGGGAGAGGGAGTGCAGCGCGCCTTTGCGGCGGCAACTCCTACCCCGCCGGCTGGAACGAATCCGCGCGCGCCATCGCCCAGGCGTCGCGGAAGCGGCGGTCCTGCGTGCCCTCCAGCAATTCGCCGGGCCGTAGTGCCGGGTAAAGCTCGGCAAAGGAGCAGACTTCGGTGGTCGAGCTCCGCTGCGAGAAGTGGATCGGCCGCAGCTCCTGGGTATGCTCGAGGCCGGCGGCGGCGAGCAGTTCGGTCAGCGCGTGCAGGGTCGAGTGGTGATAATTATACACCCGCTCGATCTTGTCCGGCACATAGAGCGCGCGGTTGCGGATCGGATCCTGCGAGGTGACGCCGGTCGGGCAGCGGTCGGTATGGCAGCTCAAGGACTGGATGCAGCCGAGCGCGAACATGAAACCGCGCGCCGAATTGCACCAGTCGGCCCCGATCGCCATCGCGCGCGCCATGTCAAAGGCGGTCGCGATCTTGCCGGAGGCGCCGATCTTGATGCGATCGCGCGCGTTGATGCCGACCAGCGCGTTGTGGACGAAGTTGACGCCCTCGCGCATCGGCATGCCCAGATGATCCATGAACTCGAGCGGCGCGGCACCAGTGCCGCCTTCATTGCCGTCGACCACGATGAAGTCCGGGTAGAGCCCGCTCTCCTTCATCGCCTTGCAGATCGCCAGGAACTCCCAGGGATGGCCGATGCACATCTTGAAGCCGGCCGGCTTGCCGCCGGACAGTTGTCGCATCTTCGCGATGAATTCCATCATCTGCAGCGGCGTCGAGAAGGCCTTATGATAGGCCGGCGAGATGCAATCCTCGCCGAGCGGCACGCCGCGGATTTTGGAAATCTCCTCGGAGACCTTTGCGGCCGGCAGCACACCACCATGGCCGGGCTTGGCGCCCTGGCTGATCTTGAGCTCGACCATCTTGATCTGGTCTTCGCCCGCGACGCGGGCGAATTCGTCCGGGTTAAAGGTGCCGTCGCGGTTGCGGCAACCGAAATAGCCGGAGCCGATCTCCCAGATGATATCGCCGCCCATCTCGCGGTGATAGGGGCTGACGCCACCCTCGCCGGTGTCGTGCGCGAAACCGCCCTTCCTGGCGCCGGCGTTGAGCGCGCGCACCGCATTCGGGCTCAGCGCGCCGAAGCTCATCGCCGAGATGTTGAACACCGAGGCCGAATAGGGCTTGGTGCAATCGGGACCGCCGATGGTGATGCGGAACTTCTCATCGGCTCGCGGTTTCGGCGCCACCGAGTGGTGCATCCACTCATAGCCCTCGCGATAGACGTCCTCCTGGGTGCCGAACGGCCGCTTGTCGAGCACCGCCTTTGCGCGCTGATAGACCACCGCGCGGGTGTCGCGGGAAAACGGCATGCCGTCCTTCTCGCTTTCGAAGAAATACTGCCGCATCTCCGGGCGGATTTCCTCGAGCAGGAAGCGCACATGCGCCGAGATCGGATAGTTGCGCAGCACCGCGTGGTTCTTCTGCACGAGATCGCGGATGCCGAGCAATGTCAGCGCACCGAAGGTCAGCAGCGGCACCATGACCACATTCCAGATTTTCGGATTGTGATCGAACACGCCGATCGCCAGCAGCAGCGCCGTCACCACGGCGCAAGTCGTTAGCACGATGAAGCGCGGGGAGAACGGCAGCAGCAGCGTTTCCATAGAACCCCTCAGCCAATCAGCAAGGCCACCTTGTCGGCCGTGAGCCTAATCCAACTCGCGGATCAAGTCCCACACGGTTATAGCGCCGAACGGTCACAGATATGACAACCGCCCGAATGGGCGGTATTGCTGTCGTAATCGCTCAAGTTGAGCCCGCTTTTTTGCAATGCAACGTAGGCGCGCGACGAGGCTTTAGGGCTTACGCGGCGACCGCGAGCAACCTGCGTTCCCTCCCCGCAAGCGTAGGGCAATCGCATATGGGAGAAAAGCGCCCCTGCGGCCATCCTTCGAGACGCCCGCCTCTGGCGGGCTCCTCAGAGCCTGTGAATCTTTGTGCAGATTTTGATTGAGTTTGCACGCTTGCAGTGATTCCTGATTGTGGACACTGGAGAGGTGCAACGATGTCCGGCGATGAACTCTTTTCGGATCTTCCGCGGCAGACACGAGCACGTGCGAACGATGCGGGCGACCCGCGGATGCGAGAGCCGGTGCGCGATCAGATCGAACTTCGGGCGGTCGATCTGGAGGCATTGGTGGCTGCCGACCACCCGGTGCGGGTGATCTGGGCCTACGTTGAGAAACTTGATCTGCAGGAGCTTGAAGAGGCGATCAGAGCCCGCACCCACACGCCGGGACAGGCGCCGGCGAGCCCGCGGCTTTTGCTGGCGCTATGGCTTTATGCGACGAGCGAGGGCGTTGGCAGCGCGCGGGCGCTGGCGCGGTTATGTGAGAGCCACGACGTCTATCGGTGGCTGTGCGGCGGGGTCAGCGTCAACTATCACGGCTTGGCCGACTTCCGCACGGCGCATCCGGAGCTTCTGGATCGGCTGTTGAGCGACACTGTCGCCAGCCTGTCGGTGGCCGGGGTCATCGACCTGGATGAGGTGGCACAGGACGGGGTCCGGGTGCGTGCGTCGGCTGGGACCAAATCGTTCCGTCGCCGCAAGAAGCTTCACAAAGAGCTGCGCAAGGCGCAACGGCTGATCCGCCAGTTGAAGGAAGAAGCCACTGACGATCCGCAAGCCAGCAACCGGCGGATCGTTGCGGCCGAGGAACGGGCCGCACGTGAACGCGAGGCGCGTGTGGCCTCGGCGCTGAAGAAGCTGGCCGAGATCGAGGCCGAGCGCGAACGGCGCAGCACGACCAACAAGAAGCAGGTCGAGAAGCAGAAGGAACCGCGCGCCTCCACCACTGATCCCGATGCTCGCGTCATGAAGATGGCCGATGGTGGCTTCCGTCCCGCCTACAATTGCCAGCTCTCCACTGCCGCCGGTGGTCAGATCGTGCTCGTCACCGACGTCACAACGGTCGGTTCCGACCGCGGCCTGGCCCGGCCGATGCTGGACAAGATCAACCGCCGCTATGGCCGATGGCCGAAGCGCCATCTGGTCGATGGCGGCTTCAACAAGAATGACGATACCGAGTGGGCGGCTGGCCGCGGGATCAAAATCTACGGGCCACCTTCACGCAGCAAGCATCGGCGCGATCCCTATCAGCCGAGCGACAGGGATGGACCGGGTGTCGCCGCCTGGCGCGTCCGCATGAGAAGCCCGCACGGCAAGTCAGTCTACAGGCGTCGCGTCCAGGCAGAGTGCATCAACGCCCGCTTCCGCAACTGGGGCCTGCAGCGGTTTATGGTCCGCGGCCTCGAAAAGGTCCAAACGGTGCTGCGCTGGTTCGCCCTCACCAACAACATCCTGGCCGGACACCGCCTGCTGCAGGCCGCCGCCTAATCAAACAATCACCGCTAGCCTCTGCCCGCCGCAGTCCCTCTCCGCTAAAGCTGCCAACCTTCAATTAGATTCACAGCCTCTCAGGATGAGGTCTTGTGTTGCGGCACAATAGGAGACCCTCATGGTGAGGAGCGCCGCTTGCGGCGCGTCTCGAACCACGAGGCCGAGTACGTGCGCGCGCCCAAGGCGGCATATCACATGGCGCGAAATGCAAAAGGCTGGTGCCCGATGCGGCACCAGCCTTAAAAAGCGAGAACGGTAGCGATGGGTCCCGGCTTCGGCGGGAGGACAGCGTCAGCGCTCGACGAACGCCTTCTCGATCACAAAGTGGCCGGGCGTGTTGCCGCTGCCTTCCTTGAAGCCGCGGGTTTCGAATAGCTGCTTGAGGTCTTCCAACATCGCCGGGCTGCCGCACATCATGATCCGGTCCGTTTCGATGTCGAGCGGGCCCTGATGCAGGTCGGTGAAGAGCTGGTTGGAGGTGATGAGGTCGGTGATGCGGCCGCGGTTGCGGAACGGCTCGCGCGTCACGGTCGGATAGTAGAGCAGCTTCTCCGACAGCATCGGGCCGAACAGCTCGTCGTCGCGCAGCTTGGCGACCAGTTCCTCGCCATAGGCGAGCTCGGAGACCTGGCGGCAGCCGTGCACCAGCACGATCGAGTCGTAGCGGTCATAGACCTCGGGGTCCTTGATCAGGCTCGCGAACGGCGCGAGGCCGGTGCCGGTCGACAGCAGCATCAGCCGCTTGCCGGGGATCAGATTGTCGGTGATCAACGTGCCGGTCGCCTTGCGGCCGACCAGGATGATGTCGCCCTCGCGGATCTTCTGCAGCTTCGAGGTGAGCGGGCCGTCCTGCACCTTGATCGAGAAGAACTCGAGCTCCTCCTCGTGATTGGCGCTCGCCATCGAATAGGCGCGCAGCAGCGGCCGGCCATCGACCTCGAGGCCGATCATGGCGAACTGGCCATTCTGGAAGCGGAAACCGGAATCGCGGGTGGCTCGGAAGCTGAAAAGCGTATCGGTCCAATGGCGAACGGAAAGAACCTTCTCTCGATAGAACGCGCTCATGTGTTTTCGTTTTCTCGATTGACCAGATTTAGAATGGTTTGATTTTTAGGCTGCCCGCGACGGCGCGGAAGTGGCCGAAATCATTGAAGATCTCGCGTTTCCATCGCGCCGATGCATCACATAGTCAAGATCACCTGGCGTGCAATTGCGATCTCAGAATGGCAGTCGCTCGATTTCGCGGATAGGTTCAGCGACGACAGCGTTAACGCGTCGTGATCCACGCAATTTACTTGCTGCGATCGCCGCTGATCTGGCAAATAATTGCTACGAAAACCGCGGCGAAGGGAAAATGATTTAGTGATCCTCATCAGCCAGCGTCTTTTTCTGGAAACCATCAAAAAATATTGTCTCGCGCACAATATCGCGATCGAGATCAGATCGGGCGGCTGGCTCGTGATCCTGCAGCGGGGCGCGGAGCGGCGGCTTGTGATCGGCTACGACGTCGGGCTGAACAGCGCGGTTGCGCATCAGGTCGCCAACGACAAGTCGGCCTGCGCCGAGGTGCTGGCATCGGCCGGCGTCGCCGCGATTCCGCACACCCTGTTTCTCGGCGCGCGGCTCAGCCCGCATATCCCGGGATCGGGATCGATGGCGGCGATGCTGCGGCTGCTCGATGCCCATCCGCGCGGCCTCGTGGTCAAGCCCAATGAAGGCACGTCGGGCGAGCTGGTGCTCCGCGTCACGACCAACACGCAACTGGAGCAGGCGGTCGCGCGCATCCTGGCCGCGCACCCGAGCCTTGCCATCTCGCCCTATGTCGAGATCGAGGACGAGGTTCGCGTCGTCTTGCTCGATGAGCGCGCGCTTATCGTCTACGGTAAGACCCGCCCGCAGGTGACGGGCGACGGCGTTCATTCGCTGCGCGAGTTGGCGCGCGGCGGCTTGACTGCCGAACAGCTCAGGACCATCGCCGACGACTTCGATGCCGCCGAGCTCGACACTGTCCCGGCCGCCGGCGAGCGGCGCATCGTCAACTGGCGGCACAATCTCGATTCCGGTGCCTCACCGGTGCTGCTTGAAGACGGCGAGACGCGCGAGACCTGCATCGCGCTCGCTGTCACGGCCGCGCAGGCGCTGCGCATCCGCTTCGCCTCGATCGATGTCGTGCGCGCCGACGGCGCGTGGCAGATCCTCGAGGTCAATTCCGGGGTGAAGATGGAAGCGCTGGGCCGGCGGCATCCGGAGCTGGTCGAGGCCGCGTACTGGGCGGCGCTGGACGAAGTGTTTGCACAATCTCGTCGTCCCGGCGAAGGCCGGGACCCATAACCACAAAGGTCTATTGTTACGGAAGGTTACTCCCACCACCTCACTCAAGAGGCCGCGGCGTATGGGTCCCGGCCTTCGCCGGGACGACGGTGGAGGGCGGGGCCGCCCTACTGATTCTCGTCGAGCACCTTGAACGCCTCTTCGAGCTGCGGCGAGAGCGCGACGTTGAGCTTCTCGCCGGTCGGCAGGCGGGCCGTGAACCACTTGTTGTAAAGCGGGATGATGTCGTGGTTGGTGGCGAGCTTGCGGAATGCGCGCTCGACCACGTCCTTCATCTGCGGCTCGCCCTTGCGATACATGATGCCGTAGGGATCATAGGACAGGTAATCGCCGGTGACGCGAAACTTGTCCTGCGACTTGTGCCGCGCGATCAGGCCGTAGAGCAGGATGTCGTCGGTCGCAAACGCATCGGCCTTGCCGTCCGCCAGCATCTGGTAGGACTGCTCGTGATCCTCGGCGGTGACGATCTTGAGCCCGAGCGACTGCTTGGCGTCGACATTATGCATCGCCAGCTCGTTGGTGGTGCCTTTGGTGACCACCACGGTCTTGCCCTTGAGGTCGGCGACCTGGGTGACGCCGGAGCCCTTCGGCACCATCAGCTTGGTGCCGGCCACGAACATCAGCGGCGAGAACGCGACGAGCTTGCTGCGCTCGGCATTCGCCGTGGTCGATCCGCATTCGAGATCGATTGACTTGTCGACCACCGCCGGGATGCGATCGTCGGAGGTCACCTTGACGTATTCGACCTTGAGATTGGCGTCGTCGACCTCGACGCCGATCTCGTCGACAATGGCATCGCAGAGTTCGAGGCTATAGCCGATCGGCCGGTTGGAGTGATCGAGGAACGAGAACGGCGGCGAGCTCTCGCGATAGCCGAGCCGCACGGTGTGGGTGGCCTTGATATTGGCTAGCGTGGGGCTGAGCCCCTCGCCGGCCGTCTGCGCCGCGGCCGGCGTTGCCAGCAGACCAGCCGTCAGCAGATTTGCCATCAGCAGACAGGCCGACAGCGCTGGGCGCTCAGCCCGTGTCGGCCGCCATCGGGCGCGATGCATGCATCCCTCCCGTCAATGGCCTGCCATCACGGCGCCGGGCACCGCATCCGACGGCACGGCGTCGTCGGGGCCGAGCCCATGCTCGGCCTTCAGCTCGCCCTCCCACTTCGCGACCACGGCGGTCGCCAACGAGTTTCCGATCACGTTGGTGGCGCTGCGGCCCATGTCGAGGAAGGTGTCGATGCCCATCACCATCAACAGGCCCGCCTCCGGGATGTTGAACTGGCTGAGCGTCGAGGCGATCACAACGAGGGAGGCGCGCGGCACGCCGGCGACGCCCTTCGAGGTGATCATCAGCGTCGCCAGCATCGCGAACTGCGTCCCGAGTGACATCTCGATGTGATAGGACTGCGCGATGAAGATGCTGGCGAAGGTGCAGTACATCATCGTGCCGTCGAGATTGAACGAGTAGCCGAGCGGTAGCACGAAGGCCGAGATCCGCGACGAGGCGCCGAACCTGTTCAGCCCCTCCAGCGTCTTCGGATAGGCCGCTTCCGAGGAGGCGGTCGAGAACGCAATCATCAGCGGCTCGCGGATCAGCCGCAGCAGATGGCTGTAGCGCGGCCCGATCGCGATGAAGCCGACCATGACCAGGATGCCCCACAGGATCATCAGCGACAGATAGAAGCCGCCCATGAAGACGATCAGCTTCCAGAGCACGCCGAGGCCGTTCTTCGAGACGGTGGCCATGATAGCCGCCCACACCGCAAGCGGAGCGAAGAACATCACGTAGCTCGTGACCTTCAGCATGATGTGGGCGAGATCGTCGATCAGGCTCATGATCGGCTTCGCCCGTTCAGGCATGGCGCCGAGCGCCACCGCGAAGAACACCGCGAACACCACGATCTGCAGGATCTCGTTCTGCGCCATTGCGTCCGCGATCGAGGTCGGCACGAGATGGATCAGGAATTTTTCGAGCGAGAAGGCCGACACCGGCAGGCCCGTCGACTGCGCCTTGTCGGGCAGCGTGCCCGGGAAGTTGGCGCCGGGCTGCAGCAGGTTGACCATGACGAGGCCGAGCAGCAGCGAGACGAACGAGGCGGAGACGAACCAGCCCATGGTCTTGGCGAAGATGCGTCCGAGCCGCGCGCCGCTTCCCATGTGGGCAATGCCGCCGACGAGGGTCGCGAACACCAGCGGCGCGATGATCATCTTGATCAGCCGCAGGAACAGCATCGCGATCAGATTGACGTCAGCGGCGATTTCGGCTCGGCTGTCGGGAAAATAATTGAAGACGATGGTCCCCATCGCGATGCCAAGGACCATCGCAAACAGGATGTACTGCGTAAACCTGTTGGACATTTTCTACCCCCGTCGGTTTCCGGCTACGGCGAGTGTGGCAGATTTACGCACCCTTGCAACACGCTTCGCGTTGGGCGGGACTTTGCCGGAATGTTCCCGTTGTGGAATGCCAGCGCGCGGACTAGCGTTCACGCAGCGCACAATCCGTGCAACGACGCGCCTACGGCGCAGTCAGTTGCCTGACGAACGATCAAACCGAGGGGAGACATCGCCATGACCGACGCCATCAATCGCCAGATCCTGCTGGTCGAAAAGCCGACCGGCAAACTTGGTGCCGAGCATTTTCGTCTGACCAAGGGCGAGATCCCCGCGCCGAAGGACGGCGAGGCGCTGGTGCGCACGCGCTACATCTCGCTCGATGCCGCCAACCGCGCCTGGATGCACGGCGCCACCTACCGCGCCGCGGTCGAAGCCAACACCGTGATGGCCGGCGGCAGCATCGCAGAGGTGGTGTCGTCGAAGGACCCGAGCTTGAAGCCGGGCGATATCGTGTTCGGCGACACCGGCTGGCAGGATTATGCCGCGGTGCTCGCCAAGCATCTGTCGAAGATGCCGAAGCTGGAGCCGATGACGCATCTGCTCAGCGTCTTTGGCATTGCCGGGCTGACCGCCTATTTCGGCCTGCTCCATGTCGGCAAGCCGCGGGAAGGCGAGACGGTCGTGGTGTCCGCGGCCGCCGGATCGGTCGGCTCGATCGTCGGCCAGATCGCCAAGATCAAGGGCTGCCGGGTCGTCGGCATCGCCGGCGGCAAGGACAAATGCCACTGGCTGACCAGCGAGCTCGGCTTCGACGCCGCGGTCGACTACAAGGACGGCGCCACCTACAAGGCGCTGCGCGCAGCGGCGCCGAAGGGTGTCGATGTCTATTTCGACAATGTCGGCGGCGACATCCTGGAAGCCTGCTTGGCGCAGATGAACAACCGCGGCCGGATCGCCTGCTGCGGCGCGATCTCGCAATACGACGGGGTCCCCTCCGCGCACGGCCCGCGCGGCGTGCCCGGCCTGATCGTGGTGAAGCGGCTGGTCATGCAGGGCTTCATCGTGATGGACTACATGGACCAGCGCGACGCTGCGCTCGCCGATCTGCAGTCCTGGGTCGCCTCAGGCACGCTGAAGGTGCAGGAGGACGTGATCGACGGCCTCGAGAACACCCCGCAGGCGCTGATCGGGCTGCTCGCCGGCGAGAACCGCGGCAAGCGTATGGTGAAGGTATAGTGTCAGGGCGCTATCGATCCCGTCATCCTGAGGCGCTCGCGAAGCGAGCCTCGAAGGATGCCGGGCCCGGCTGCTGGCCGCGGCGAAAGCTGGGCCGTTCGCCCTTCGAGACGGCCGCTTCGCGGCCTCCTCAGAGTCACGGGAATAGATTGGCAGTGTGCGGGCTTAATGCGCCGTGCCTGATGCCTGCGGTGCCGGCTTCGATTCTACCGCCTTTTCCTGCCTCGCCTTGCGCCAGTTCTCGAAGTTCTGCACGACGACAAAGAACGCCGGAACGAACAGCACGGCGAGGCAGGTCGAAGCGATCATGCCGGAGGACACGGTGATGCCGATCGACTTGCGGGCGTTGGCGCCGGCGCCGGTCGCGAACACCAGCGGCAGCACACCGAGGATGAAGGCGAACGAGGTCATCAGGATCGGCCGGAACCGGGCGCGCGCGGCATCAACAGCAGACTCCAGCACCGAGCGGCCGTCGCGCAAATGTCGCTCCAGCGCGACCTCGACGATCAGGATCGCGTTCTTGGCCGACAGCGCGATCAGTAGAATGATGCCGATCTGCGTGTAGAGATTGTTCTCGATCCGCAACGACGTCAGCACCAGCGTCGGGCCGAGCAGTGACAACGGCACCGCCAGGATCACCGAGATCGGCGCATACCAGCTCTCATATTGTCCGGCCAGCACGAGGTAGACGAGCAGTAACGCCAGCGCAAACACATAGTAGAGCTGGCCGCCGACCGCCTTTTCCTGGTACGACATCGCCGTCCACTCATAGCCGGTCCCCGGCGGCAACGTCTTCGCCGCGATCTCCTCCATCAGCTTCATCGATTGGCCGGACGAGTAGCCCTGCGCCGGCAGGCCGATGATGGCCGCGGACGGATAGAGGTTGTAGAGACTGATCAGCGACGGGCCGACCGACGGCGTGATCTTCGCGACCGTGCCGAGCGGGATCATGTCGCCATTGCTGTTGCGGACCATCAGGTTCTCGATGTCGCGCAGGGTCAGGCGGTACGTCGCGTCGGCTTGGGCGTAGACCTGGAAGGTGCGGCCGAACTTGTTGAACTGGTTGACGTAGCTCGCGCCGAGATAGGACGACAGCGTCGAGAAGATCTGGTCGGTGGTGACGTGCAGGGTCTGGGTTTTGATGCGGTCGACCTCGACGTCATACTGCGGCACCATCGAGCGGAACGACGAGGAGACCCGCTGCAGCGCGCTCTGCGTCTGCGCATTGGCAGCGACGGCGCCGGTGACCGCCTGCAGCTTGCCGTAGTCAGCGTTGCCGTCGCGCAGCTCGACCTGCATGGCGAAGCCTGCGGCGTTGCCGATGCCCTGGATTGGCGGCGGCGGGATCACCAGGATGCGCGCTTGTGGGATCACCGCGAGCTTGTCGTTGAGGCCATAGACCAGCGAGCGCAAATCCTCCCCGGGGCCGCGCGCGTTCCAGTCCTTCAGCGTCAGATAGGCGACGCCGGCATTGGCAAGGCTCGACGAATTGTCGAGCGCGGAGATGCCGGCGACGGTCGTCACCTGATCGACGCCCGGCGTCTTGCCCGCGATCTCGGCGACCTGGTCGAGCACGCGCTGGGTACGGTCGATCGCAGCGCCATCCGGCAACTGCACGGCGGCCAACAGATAGCCTTGGTCCTCGATCGGGATAAAGCCGGTCGGCACCCGCGACAGTCCATAGCCGGCGAGCCCGATCAGGAGCAGCGCGATGACGACCGCAGTCTTGGCGTGACCGGCGATGCCGCCGATTATCCTTGCATAGCCGCGCTCGATCCGGTCATAGACCGCGTTGAAGCCGCGATAGAAGAAGTTGCGCTGCTCCGGCGGTACCGGACGGCGCAGCCACAGCGCGCACTGCGTCGGTTTCAATGTCGCCGCGTTGACCGCGCTGAGTAGCGCGGTCGCCGCGATGACAAGCGCGAATTGCGCGTACATCCGCCCGGTCAGCCCCGGCAGAAAGGCGGCCGGCAGGAATACCGAGATCAGGACCAGGGTAATGCCGATGATCGGCGCGAACAACTCGTCCATCGCCTTGATCGCGGAGTCGTGGCCGGACATGCCGCGCTCGATATTGTGCGCCGCGCCCTCGACCACGACGATCGCGTCATCGACCACGATGCCGATCGCCAGCACGATCGCAAACAGCGTCGACAGGTTGATGGTGAAGCCGAGCGCGGCCATCGCCGCGAACGCGCCGATGATGGTGACCGGGACGGTCGTCGCCGGCACCAGCATCGCCCGCCAGTCCTGCAGGAACACCAGGATCACGATCAGCACGAGGAGGCCAGCCTCAATCAGCGTTTTGTAGACTTCGTCGATCGAGGCCTGAACGAATTTGGTGGTGTCGAACGGCGTTTCGTATTTGACATCCTGTGGGAACTGCTTGGCCAACTCCGCCATCTTCCTCTCGACGGCCCTTTCGACCTGGAGCGCATTGGCGCCGGGCGACTGGAACACGCCGATGCCCGTCGCGGGCTTCTGGTTGAGCGAGAAGATCTGGCTGTAGGTCTGCGCGCCCAGTTCCACCCGGCCGACATCGCGGATACGGGTGACGTCACCGACGCCGCCTGACTTGACGATGATGTCTTCGAACTGGATGGGGTCGCTGAGACGGCCGTTGACGTTCAGCGTGTACTGGAACGCCTGTCCCGGCGGCGTCGGCGGCGCCCCGACCTGGCCGGCAGTGACCTGCTGGCTCTGCTGCTGGATCGCCTGGATGACGTCTTGCGGCATCAACCCGCGCACCTGCAGCTTGTTCGGGTCGAGCCAGACTCGCATGGAATATTGCCCGGCGCCGAACACGGTGACGCTGCCGACGCCCGGTACCCGCGACAGCTCGTCACGGATGTTGATGGTGGCGTAGTTGGAAAGGAACAGGCTGTCGTAGGTTTTGTTCGGCGAGGTCAGCGTCACGAACAAGAGGATCGAGGTCGACATCTTCTGGACCGTGACGCCCTGGCTCTGCACGGCGCTCGGCAACTGCGACAGCGCGCTGGAGACGCGGTTCTGCACCAGCACCTGCGCGAAGTTGAGGTCGGTGCCGATCTTGAAGGTGACTGTCAGCGTGTAGGTGCCGTCGGCGCCGCTATAGGACTGCATGTAAAGCATGTCCTCGACACCGTTGACCTGTTGCTCGATCGGTCGCGCCACGGTGTCAACCACGGTCTTTGCCGATGCGCCCGGATAGCGCGTCGTCACCTGGACGGTCGGCGGCACCACGTCGGGATATTGCGCGACCGCGAGGTTGAACAGCGCCACCCCGCCGATCAGGATCATCAGGATCGCGATGACGTTGGAAAGAACAGGCCGCTCGATGAAGAATTTTGATATCATGGCGCGCCCCTACTTGGCCGGTGTCGCTGCCGCTTCGCTCTTCTGCAATTGCGGATCGACCTTCTGCCCGGGGATCGCACGCAACAGGCCGGCGGTGACGACACGGTCGTCCGGCTTCAGCCCGCTCTCGATCACCCGCAAATCGCCATCAAGAGGTCCCGTCGTCACCTTGCGCTGTTCGACCACGTTCTCCGCGCCCACGACCAGAACGTAGCGTCCGGCCTGGTCGCTGCCGAGCGCGACGTCGGGAACGAGCAACGCATCCTGCTGCTTGTCGAAGGGCACGCGCACGCGGACGTAAAAGCCCGGCAGCAGGACCCGGTCAGGGTTTGGCAATATGCCGCGCACCGCCAGCGTTCCGGTCGACTGGTTCATGGTCGGAGACGCGTAGTCCAGCTTGCCCTTGTGCGGGTAGCCGGTTTCGGTCTGCAGGCCCACCTCGACCGGGAACTGCTTGAGATCGTTCGGGGTCAGGCCGCGCCTGCGCGCTTCGTCGCGAATCCGCTGCACGTCCTGTTCGTTGACGTTGAAATTCACGTAGATCGGATCGAGCGCCACGATGGTCGCAAGTTGCGTCGGCGAGGCCACGCCGACGAGTTCGCCGACGGAAACGAGATGGTTGCTGACGATACCGTCGAAGGGCGCGGTGACGTTGGTGTAGCCGTAATTGACCTGTGCGATGCTGGTATTGGCTTGCGCCTGCTGCAGATTGGCCTGTGCGTTGTCGCGATTGGCGGTAGATGTATCGAGGGTCGCCTGCGATACGGCCTGCCGCTGCACCAGATCGACCTGACGCTTGTAGTCGGTCTCGGCCTGCTTGAGCGTCGCCTGGGCGCCGACTTCGGCGGCTTGCGCCTGCTCGAGCTTCAACTTGTAGGTCTCGGGCTCGATCGTGAACAGGGTCGTTCCCTCCTTCACAAACGCGCCGTCCTGATAACCGATCGACTGCAGGAAGCCCTGCACACGTGCAACCAGATCGACGCTCTTGATCGGTGCGGTGTTGCCAGTGACTTCCAGGTAGCGCGTGACGGCGCGCTGCACCGGCAACGCCACGTCGACCTTCGGCGGTGGCGGCTGAACGAAGCTGTTTTGCTCGCAGGCCGTTAAGCCGGCCAAGGCTGCCGCTGCGAGACCGATCCGGGCCAATGTCGGGGTTCGTAGCCGCACGACGATGCTCGACCTGGAGTGTGCAGTGCGTGCATGCGTCATGTCCGAACCTCGATCTCAAATGCATTCGAAGAAGGCGACGTATCGAGAGAAGATTAGCTTGGTGCGCGCCGGGTAACAATCCGCTTGCGGCGAGACGCGAAAGCGCCAATGATGGCGCTCGCCAGGGTTGTTAATAGAAGATTTATTCAGACGTCATTTCGGTTGAACGCGACTTCGGGCGTCAACAAGAGGATTTGGTTCGATGAGCACCACGCTGACACGCGCGGCAATGCTTTCGACATTGCTTGCGCTGGCCACTTTCATGAGCTTCGGGCCGGCTTTGTCGCAGGCGCCCACCCAGGCCCAACGCGATGCCATCAAGGCGCAATGCCGCAACGACTATATCGCGCATTGCTCCAGCGTATCGCCCGGTGGCGAAGCGTCGCTGCAATGCCTGCAGAAGAACATGGGTAGCCTGGCCCCGGGCTGCGCAACCGCGGTGCGTGCCGTCGAGGCGCCGGCAGCGCCAAAGGCGGAGGCCGCGCCAAAGACCGAGCCTGTTCCTGCCGCGGCGAAGCCGGACGCGACGCCGGCCGCCACGACGGCCAAGCCCGCCACGGCGGCAGCCACGCCGCCGACGGTGACGGCCAAGAAGCCGAGCGGCGCGCAGACCTCCGCGATCCGCACCGCATGCCGCTCCGATTATACCAAGGTCTGCGCGGGTGTGCCGACCGGCGGGGCCCCGGCGCTGCAGTGCCTGATGAAGAACCAGCCGAGGCTTTCGCCGGCTTGCGGCAAGGCGGTTGCTGCCGCAGGCGGCGCTGGCGCGACGCCGGCCGGTGCCGCGCCGACCGAAGCCGCCGCGCCGGCCGCGGCGCCTGCGGCCGCCCCGACCGCGATGGCGCTCCGGCCACTGCGGCCACGCGAGGAACTGTTCGTGCTGCGCTCGGCGTGCGGGGCCGACGTCCGTTCAATCTGCGGCGGCGTCGGGCCCGGCGGCGGACGGATCGCAAGATGCCTCGCAGCCAACGCCGGATCGCTCTCGCCGGCCTGCCGGGACGTCCTGGCGCCGTTTGCGGCACGTTGAGCGACGCCAAGCACGGCCACGATGCCACGACCTGGGTCCTCGTCCTGCGGAGCGCGCCAAGCGGGCGTCTCGAAGGACGTAGTCGGCGGACAGAGCCGCATGATTTGATCGCTGTCATCGGTCCCTGCCTGCGCGGGTCCGCAGGCTGCCCGCCGTGCGGGATGACAATTTTCCCTCTGGCGTTCCCGCCGGAGGGCGGCTAGTCTGCCCCAAATAGTAAGTACACTGTCAATCTGGGAGGCAGACGTTGCGGATCGCCGTGATCGGCGGAGGGCCCGGCGGGCTTTACTTCGCCTATCTCTGGAAGAAGCGTCATCCGGACGCCGAGATCGACCTGTTCGAACAGAACGCCGCCGATGCGACCTGGGGCTTCGGCGTGGTGTTCTCCGAGCAGGCGCTGGACTTTCTGCGCGCCGACGACCCCGACACGGTCGATGTGATCGCGCCGCGGATGGAGAGCTGGAAGAACATCACGCTCAATCTGCGCGGCGAAAGCGTCGAGATCGACGGCGTCGGCTTCTCCTCGATCGGCCGGCTGGCGCTTTTGACGATCCTGCAGCAGCGGGTGCGGAGCGTCGGCGTCGCGCCGCGCTTCGATACTGCGGTCGCATCGATCGACCAGCTCGAAGGCTACGACCTGATCGTCGCCGCCGACGGACTGAACTCGCTGGTCCGCCGCAGCTTCGAGAGCGCGTTCGGCGCGTCCGTCTCGCATTCGACCAACAAGTTCGCCTGGTATGGCACGACGAAGCCCTTCGCGACGCTGTCACAGACCTTCGTCGAGACTGAGCGCGGCACATTCAACGCCCATCACTATCGCTACGCCAACGACATGAGCACCTTCCTGGTCGAGTGCGATGCGGCGACCTGGGCGGCTTACGGCTTCGCCGACAAGACGATCGAAGAATCGCAGGCGATCTGCGAACAGGTGTTTGCCGCAACGCTGGACGGCCACCGGCTGATCTCCAACAAGTCGGTATGGCGCAATTTCCCCTGGATCTGGAACGAGCGCTGGTCGCACGGCAATATGGTGCTGATCGGTGACGCGCTGCATTCTGCGCACTTCTCGATCGGTTCGGGCACGCGGCTTGCGATCGAGGACGCGATCGCGCTGACCAAGGCGCTGGAGGGAGAGAGCGGCCTTGCCGCCGCGCTGACACGCTACGAGAGCGAGCGCAAGCCGATCGTGAAGAAGCTCGTGACCGCCGCGCGCACCAGCGCCGACTGGTATGAGCATTTCACCGAGCACATGAAGCTCGATCTGATGGATTTCGCCTTTAGCTACATCACCCGCTCCGGCCGGATCGACGACGCGCGGCTGCGCGCGATGTCGCCGGCCTTCATGGCGCGCTACGAAGCTGCGAAAGGACAGACATGACCGAGATCGCCGACCAGGTTCCTGTGGAGAATCCCGGCGCGCGCGAAATCGGCTTCGCGGTTCCCGAGCGCTACAATGCGAGCCGCATCCTGTTCGACAATCTCGCGAACGGAAATGCCGAGCGCATGGCGCTGACCGGCCCGGCCGGCACGCGCAGCTATCGCGAGCTCTGCGCTGACGCCGCGCGCTGGGGACATACGTTCTTGTCGCTGGGGCTACAGCGCGGCGATCGTATCCTGCTGTTTCTCGACGACACGCCGGCCTATCCGGCCGCGTTCTTCGGCGCGGTGCGGGCGGGCTTCGTGCCGCTCCTGATCAATACGCTGACGACGCCGGAGCTGCTGCAATTCTATCTGTCCGACGCCGGCGCGCAGGTCGCCGTCACCGATGCCGAGTTCTGCGCGCGCTTCAACGGCGAAGCCTGCAAGGACACGCCGCTGCGCACGCTGATCGTGGTCAATGGCGTCGCCGGCGATCACGCGGTGGCGGATGCGCGCAACGCCGACGAATGGCTGCCGGGATTTCCCGGCGAGCTCGAGGAAGCCGACACCCATCGCAACGAGATGGCGTTCTGGATGTACTCGTCGGGCTCGACCGGCCGCCCCAAGGGCATCGTGCATCTGCAACACGACATGGCCTATAGCGAGCGCGCCTTCGCCCGCAGCGTGCTCAAGCTTTCGCCCGACGACATCTGTTTCTCGGTGCCGAAGATCTTCTTCGCTTACGGGTTCGGCAACTCGATCACCTTCCCGTTCTCGGTCGGCGCCGCCACGCTGCTGCTGCCGGGGCAGCCGAAGCCGGCCGCAATCTTTGCGGCGATCGAGAGCTATCGCCCGACCGTATTCTTCGGCTTGCCGACGCTTTACATCACGCTCACCAAGGCCGAGGGTGCGGAGCGAACCGATTTCTCCTCGCTCCGGATGGCGATCTCGGCGGCGGAGGTGCTGTCGGCCGATGTCTTCAACGGCTGGAAGCGGCTCACCGGGCTCGAGATCATCGAGGGCCTCGGCTCCACCGAGGTGCTGCACATCTATCTCTGCAATCGCGCGGAAAACAAGAAGCTCGGCGCCGCCGGTCTGCGCGTGCCCGGCTACGAGATCATGCTGCGCGACAGCGACGGCCGCGCAGTCGGCGACAACGAGGAAGGCATCCTCTGGGTGCGCGGCGATTCCGCGACGCCTTTGTACTGGAACCGGCCGGACAAGACCGCCGAGACCGTGCGCGAAGAGGGCTGGATCTACACCGGCGACCGCTTCATGCGCGACAGCGACGGCTTCCACTTCTTCCGCGGCCGGGCCGACGACTTGGTGAAGATCTCCGGCCAGTGGGTCTATCCGCTGGAGGTCGAGCTCTGCCTCGCCGACCATCCCGATGTCCGTGAGTGCGCGGTGTACGCCGCTGAACTGCCGGACCGCCGCATGACGCTGAAAGCGGTGGTGGTGATGAACCGGTCCGGCTTCGACACCGATCAGGCGACGCGGATGCTGCAGGACTACGTCAAGACCAAGCTCCTGCCCTACAAATATCCGCGCGAGGTGAAATTCATCGACGAGCTGCCGAAAACGGGAACGGGCAAGATCGACCGGCAGGCAGTGATGCGGATGTCGTGAAGCTGCGAACGGACGCGGCGCCACAACCTCAGTGTCGTCGTCCCGGCGAAAGCCGGGACCCATAACCACAAATGCTTGTGGTGCAAAGACTGGGGCCCCAGCTTGCAGCAACAACAGCCATTCGTGGTTATGGGTCCCGGATCGCGCTCGCTCCGCTCGCTTGTCCGGGACGACGAGCGGTGTTGCGGCAGCTACTCGCCCAGTCCCGTCCCGCCATACAGCCACGCGATATCGTCGCACCACTCGTTCTGCGACTTCGCGCTCATGATCGCGTTGCGGATGCGGGCATGGTCGCCGGCGGGGTGATAGATGTGCTCGCCGATCGCGCGCGACATCAACTGCACGCGCGCGGTGCGCGGGAAACGCCTGATACGGTACGCTTCGAGCGCAGCGGCCTCATCGTCGTGGTTGGCCAGCATGTGGGACAGACAGACGGCATCCTCCATCGCCTGACAGGCGCCTTGCGCGAAATATTGCAGCATCGGATGCGCGGCATCGCCGAGCAGCGCGACGCGGCCGTCGATCCAGCGCTCGGTGGGATCGCGGTCGCACAGCACCCAGAGCTTCCAGTTGGTGCCGTGACGGATGATGTTCTGGGCGCGCTCGTGGACGTGGACGAAGCCCTTCATCACCTCCTGTTCCGACACCGGCTTTCCTGCGACCGGCTCCGGAGCGTCGTTGTGATAGGTGACGACCAGATTGAACACCTTCCAGCCTGACAGCGGATAATGCACGATGTGGCATTTCGGGCCGGCCCACAGCGTCGCCGCATTCCAGCGCAGATCCTCCGGCATCTGCTCGGTCGGAATCACCGAGCGATAGGTGGTGTGGCCGGAGACCCGTGGCGGGCCGTCCGCGGTCACCTGCTTGCGGATGTTCGACCACAATCCGTCGGCGCCGATCAGGAGTCGTCCGGCGACATGCTCGCCACCGGCGAGCTGCGCGGTCACCGATGAACCATCCTGCTCGTAGCCAATCACCTCGCTAGAGACGCGCAATTCGATCAGCGCGTGGGCCTGGCAGGCGCGCAGGAACACGCCATGCAGGTCCCCGCGATGCACCACGGCATAGGGATTGCCGAACCGGGCGCGGAAGGCATCGCCGAGATCGATGTGGGTGATCTCGTCGGCTGTGAGCGCATCCATCAGCCGGAGCTGATCGATATAGACCGCCATGTTGCGCGCGTCCTCGCCGACACCGAGATAGTCGAAGGCGTGGAACGCGTTCGGCCCGAGCTGGATGCCGGCGCCGATCTCGCCGAGCGCGGCGGCCTTTTCCAACAGGATCGAGCGGATGCCTTTCTGCGCCAACCCGAGCGCCACCGCGAGGCCGCCGATGCCGCCGCCCGCGATCAGGACTGGTTTCGTCTCCGCCATCAACCCTGCTTTCCGAGATGCTCGAGCGCGTCCTCGGCGCGCAGCGGCACGCGCGACGCCTCGTTGTTGAGATCGACGAGCTGGGTTAGCAGCGCCAGCAGCGTCTTGCGGTCGGCCGGCTTCAACGGCTGCAACATCCGCGCCTGCGCCTTGTCGACCGAAGGCATGATGTCGCGCAGCACTGCCGCGCCCGCGCGCGTCAGATAGAGCAGCTTGACGCGCTTGTCCTCGGGCGCCGGCTTGCGCTCGATGAAGTCCTTGGCCTCCAGCCGCTCGATCACGCTGCCGAGCGTGGAGCGGTCGAACGCGATCACGGCGGAGAGCCGGGTGGCGTCGATTCCGGGATGGGTCGAGATCGCGATCAGCGCTGCATATTGCACCGGCGTCAGGTCGAACGCCTTGCACTCCTCGACGAACAGCGCGACCGCGATCTGCTGCATGCGCCGGAACAGGTAACCGGGCGCGGTGTAGACCGCGTCCATCGTGACCGGTGATGACTTGTTATTCGGCATCGGGCTGCTTGTCCGGGGCGGCATCGGCGAAGGCCTTCACCTGCCTGGCCGCGGCCTCGGCCTTCAGCAGGCGCGGATAGGCCGCGACGTCGACGCCGAAGCGTCGTGCGTTGGCGAGCTGCGGCACCAGGCAGAGATCGGCGAGCGTCGGTGTATCACCAAAGCAGAACGGCCCGGCCTCCTCTGCGATCAGGATCTCGCAGGCCGACAGTCCCTCGCGATTGGCCCAGGCCGCCCACTCCGTCACCTTCTCCTCGGCTAGGCCAAGCTGACGCAGCCGCGCCAGCACCTTCAGGTTCTGCACCGGATGGGTGTCGCAGGCGATCGCCTGTGCGAAGGCGCGCACCTTGGCGCGTCGCAGCGGATCCTGCGGCAATAGCGGCGGATTGGGATAGGTCTCGTCCAGCCATTCGATGATCGCAAGCGACTGGGTGAGGATCGCGCCGGCGTCATTCTCCAGCGTCGGCACCAGCCCCTGCGGGTTGATCGCGAGATAATTCGGCGCGCATTGTTCGCCCTTGCGAAGGTGATGCGGCAGGTGCTCGGGCGTCAGGCCCTTCAGATTAAGCGCGATCCGGACCCGGTAGGACGCGCTGCTGCGGAAATAGCCATGCAGCTTCATCGGAACCTCCCTGCAATTTTCTCGTTCGATTTCGTGCGTGACGTTGACGCTATCCATATTGTCAGTATGCTGTCAATCTCAACGATAATCATGGGAGGCCCTCCATGGAAGCCGTGCAGAAGACCCCTGAGCGCGAGGCGTTCTACAAGAAGATCGACGGCGAAAACCTCTCGGCGCTGTGGAACGTGCTGGGCGATCTGGTCACATCAGAACCGCGGAGCGCCTGCCGCCCGCATCTGTGGAAGTTCGACCATATCCGCGACTACATGAACGAGGCCGGTAAGCTGATCACGGCCAAGGAGGCCGAGCGCCGCGTGCTGGTGCTGGAGAATCCCGGCCTGCGCGGCCAGTCCAGGATCACGACGTCGCTGTTCGCCGGCGTGCAGATGGTGGTGCCGGGCGACATCGCGCCCGCCCATCGCCACACCCAGTCGGCGCTGCGCTTCGTGCTCGAGGGCAAGGGCGCCTATACCGCCGTCGATGGCGAGCGCACGGCGATGGCGCCGGGCGACTTCGTCATCACGCCGTCGATGACCTGGCACGATCATTCCAACGAGACCAATGAGCCGATGTTCTGGCTCGACGGGCTCGACATCCCGATGGTGCAGTTCTTCGATTGCTCCTTCGCGGAGGGCGCCAAGGAAGATCAGCAGAAGATATCAAAACCCGCCGGCGACAGCTTCGCGCGCTACGGCCGCAACCTGCTGCCGGTCGATCAGAGGCGGGCGTCGAAGACCTCGCCGATCTTCAACTACCCCTATGAATACACCCGCGAGACGCTGGAAAAGGCCAGGGCCCGCGACGAATGGGACGCCTGCCACGGCCTCAAGCTGAAATTCTCCAACCCCGAAACCGGCGACTACGCAATGCCGACCATCGGCACCTTCATCCAGCTCTTGCCCAAGGGCTTCAAGACCGCGCGCTATCGCGCAACCGACGCCACCGTGTTCGCGGCGATCGAAGGCAAGGGCCGCACCAGGGTCGGCGACCAGACCTTCGAATGGGGACCGCGCGATCTGTTCGTGGTGCCGAGCTGGCACTGGGTTACGCATGAGGCCGACACCGACTCGGTGCTGTTCTCGTTCTCCGATCGGCCGGTGCAGCAGAAGCTCGATCTGTTCCGCGAGGATCGGGGGAACGCGTAGGTATTGTTGTCCCGGGCAAGCCAACGGGTCGCGCAAACGCGCGCCCGATGACAGGCTTCGCGCGACCCGGGACCCATAACCACCGGCCTTGGTTGCTAGAGGCGCAAGGGCCGCAGCCGTTTCCAATAACCAAACGCTGTGGTTATGGGTCCCGGCTCAAGGCCGGGACGACAGCGCGCTTTTGTGGTAAGCAGCGCGCATTCACCGCCAGTGCAGCAAACGCGCTTCCATCCAATTGATCAACTTTCCCACCGCAAGCCCGAACAGCGACAGGATCACGACGCCGGCGAGCAGTTGATCGGTCTGCATCAGATTGCCGGCCTGCAGCACGAAGGCGCCGATGCCGTATTGCGCGCCGATCATCTCCGCGCTGACCACGAGCAGTAGCGCGATCGATGCGGTGATGCGGAAGCCGGCGAGGATCGACGGCAGCGCACCCGGCCAGATCACGCGGCGAACAATGGCATGGAACGGCACGTTGAAGCTCTGCGCCATCCGGATCAGGTTGCGCGGCACCGCATCGACGCCGCTATAGACCGAGATCGCGGTCGAGAAGAATACACCGAGCGCAATGGTTGCGATCTTCGGCTCCTCGCCGATCCCGAGCCACAGGATCAAGAGCGGCAACAGCGCGATCTTCGGAATCGGAAACAGCGCGGAGATGAAGGTGATGCCGACCCCACGCGCCATGGTCGACAGCCCGATCGCAAAGCCGACGATGACGCCGGCGACCGTGCCGATGATCCAGCCGGTGCCGATCCGCATGATCGACCAGGAGAGATGCTGCCACAGCGCGCCTGAGGTGGCGAGCTTGTAGATCGCCACCGCAATCGCCGATGGTGCCGGCAGAAACAGCGGATTGACCCAACCGGCGCTGCCGGCGAGCTGCCAGGCTGAGATCACGATCGCGAGCGCAACCCACCCGGCATGACGGCTTCCCGACGGGATGAAGCCGGCGCCGCGAAACGCGACTGGCCGCGACGCCTCCGTGGATTGCGCTGTCTCCGTCGTCGCGCGATCAAGCATGCTGGACCTCGCGCTCGGCATCGATCGCCTCTTTCCGGATCAGCGACCACAGATCGCCCTGCAGCGCCGCCAAATGACCGCGCGCATCAGAAAGCCCGCGCTCGGCGCGGGTCATTGTAACGGTCACGATCTCCCTGATGCGGCCTGGACGGCGCGACAGCACCACGACGCGGTCGGCGAGCCGCACCGCTTCCTCGAGATTATGCGTGACATAGACCGCGCCCATCGCGCCGTCGGCGAGCAGACGGACGAAATCTTCCATCAGCAGCTCGCGGGTCTGCGAATCCAGCGCCGACAGCGGCTCGTCCATCAACAGGATCGCGGGCCGCACCGCGAGCGCCCGCGCGATGCCGACGCGCTGGCGCATGCCGCCGGAAAGCTGCTTCGGATAGGTGGTGCGGAAATCAGATAGCCCCGTACGACGCAGCGCATCGTCGATCACGGCGCGGCGATCACCGGCGCTCAAGCCGGCATGCAGCAGCGGAAACGCGACGTTTTCCTCCACGGTATTCCACGGCAGCAACGCGAAATCCTGGAATACGAAGGTCAGCGGATTGAGGCTGTCGGCCGGTGGCGCGCCGCGCAGCTCGGCCGCACCCTTAGCTGGCCGCAGCAGGCCGCCGAGGATCGACAACAGCGTGCTCTTGCCGCAACCGGACGGGCCGACGATCGCAACCACCTCGCCGGCGCGAACCGTGAAGGAGACATCGTCGAGCACGTCGAGCGCGCCGAAGCGATGGCTGATATGGTCGGCGATCAGGTCCATGCCGCTGCACTTTCCACTGTCGATCCGTCATCCTGAGGAGCGCGAAGCGCGTCTCGAAGGATCGACGGCCCGGATGCAGCAGCTCGGCCGGGCATCCTTCGAGACGCGCGCAACTGCGCGCTCCTCAGGATGACGGGCAAGGAGTGGCGCGCTGGAGGTAGCATCAATCCGCCTTCACATAATCCTTGGCGATGATCGCATTCGCATCGAAGCCCTTGTCGACGAAGCCCTGCTCCTGCAGCCACTTGATCTGGTTGTCGACGTTCTTCACGTCGAGCTTGCCGTCCGGATCGATATAGGCGCAATTGCCGACCACCTGCGCGACCGGCAGGTTGGTGTATTTGGCGATGATCTCGAGCAGCGGCTTTGTCTTGTCGTTGATCGGAACAACCTCGTCCTTGATCGAGGTCAGGATCACGTCGTGATATTCGTGATCGGCCCGAACGAGTGCGGCGAGCAGCTTGGTCACCAGCGGCGTATTGGCGAGCGTCTTCGGCGAGGCGAACACCGCCCCGAGCTGCCACGGCGTCTCGTCGCCGACCCAGCCGAGGAACTTCGCGCCGTTGGAATCCATCAGCGTCCGCGCCGTCGAGACCGGCAGCAATGCAGCGTCGACCGTCTCGCCCTTCAGCGCCGCCGCCGCATTCGACAGCGACTGTAACGGCACAATCTTCACATCGGACAGCTTGAAGCCGTATTTGTCGGCGAGCAGGCCGAGCGAATAGTGGAAGCTGGAGCCGACCTGGGTCACCGCCACTCGCTTACCGGCCAGATCCTTCGGCGACTTGAGGCCGGCGGCATAGGCGTTGTTGCTGGCGAAATAGCCGATCAACGGATAGCCGGCCTTCTCGCGGCTCATGCCGCCGATCACCTTCAGCGTGCCCTTACCGGCGAGATTGTAGAGCCCCGCGGTGAACGCGGTGATGCCGACATCGACATCGCCGGACGTGGTCGCGACCGCGATCGGCTGCGCCGCATCGAAGAATTTCAGCTCGACGTCGAGACCGGCGTCGCGGAAATAGCCCTTGTCCTGCGCGATGAAGACCGGCGCCGAGGACGACAGGCGCAGCACGCCGATCTTGGCCTTCAGGAGATCATCGGCCCGCCCGATCCCGTTTGCGGACAACGCCAGCACCCCCGCCACCGCGAGCCGCGCCCACACTTTCATTCCCGTCCCTCCGCCTCGGCGCCGTCCGCAAGCCACGGATGTGCGAATATTAAATTAAAGCCCCGCAGGGACCGCCTGATCGCGGCCGATGAAGGCGCCCTGCGTCGTGAGCTGTTGTTGCAACTTTTCGACCGAAATGTCGCGTGGAATCGTATTGCCCGAGAGAGCTAGCGCCGCCGCGGTTCCCGCCGCCTCACCCATCACGAAGCAGGCCCCGGAGACGCGCGCGGCGGATTGGCCCTCATGGGTCATCGAGGCGCAACGGCCGGCCATCAGCAGGTTATCGACGCCCTCGGGCACCAGCATGCGATAGGGCAATTCGTTGTAGCCGCGGGATTGCGGGATCGGCGGAAACTCGAACACGACATCGCCCGGAACGTGGGATTCCTTGGGCCAGCCGTTGACGCCGATCGAATCCTCGAACGAGGCGCAGCCGAGCACGTCCTCGCCGGAGAGCATATAGCCGCCGATCACGCGCCGGGTCTCGCGAATGCCGAGCTGCGGCGGCAGATCGACGATGTAGGAATTTTCGAAGCCGGGCAGTGTGCGCAGGAACGCGAACGCCTCGACCGCCTGGCGGCGGCCCTCGATCTCGCCGCGGGTCATGTCATCAGGATCGATGCCGGAGATCGCGCTGCCGTCGCTGCGTGCGAGCTGGGTGAAATTGACCCGCCACTCGATCTGCGATTTCTGCGGCCGCACGATCGCGGCCTTGCGCGGGAATTTATGCGTGCCGGCTGCTTCCGCCTGTGCCATCCGCTCCGGAATGGTCCGCCACGCATCGCCCGCTTTGGCGGGGTCGATGCCGTTGAGGCGGAACATCATCGAAGGATAGAGCATGCTGCCGGCATTGTCGCCGACTTCGTAAGACGCACCGGCCCACACCGCGAGATCGCCGTCGCCGGAGCAATCGATGAAGATGCCGGCCAGCACCGCCTGCCGGCCCGCCTTGGTCTCCACCATCAGCGCGCGGATGCGGGGACCCTCCATCACGACGCCGGCGCCGAGCGCGTGGAACAGGATGTCGACCTTGTGATGCGCGAGCAGATCGTCGGCCGCGATCTTATAGGCCGCGGTGTCGTAGGCCTGCGCGAGAATCTTGCCGAGGATCAAATGCGGCGCATTGAGCCCGCCGAGCCGATCGATCCGCGCCAGCAGATCGGTGGCGATGCCCTGCACCACCCGATGCATCTCGCCGAAGACATTGGCGTGCAACCCGCAGAAATTCGTCACCCCGGCCGCGGTGCCCATGCCGCCGAGAAAGCCGTAGCGCTCGATCAGCAGTGTCCGCCGCCCGGCGCGCGCTGCGGCAACCGCGGCCGTGATGCCGGCCGGTCCGCCGCCGAGCACCACCACATCATATTCGCCGTAGACCGGGACCTGCCGCGCAGGTTCTTCGATGGCGTTTGCCCGCATCATTTCCGCCCTGAACAAGTTGATTGCTCAGACTATGAATTGATGCGAATTGGACTACAATCCATCAAATTATGTAATCAGCTTTCTCGAATCGAGAAAGGCCAATGGATACGCTGGTCAACCTGGAAGCCTTCCTCGCCACCGCCGATACCGGCGGCTTCTCCGCCGCCGCGCGCAAGCTCAATGTCGCGACGTCGGTGGTGGCCAAGCGCGTCACCCAGCTCGAGGACCGGATCGGCGCCGCGCTGTTTCACCGCTCGACCCGCCAATTGCGGCTCACCGAAGCCGGGCAGCAATATGTCCACCGCGCCCGCGGCGTGGTCGCCGATGTCGGCGATCTCTTGTCGCGAATGGGCGAGAAGCATCGCGACCTCACCGATCATCTGCGGATCAAGGCGCCGACATCGCTCACCGTCGCGCGGCTCGCCGATGCCTTTACCGCGTTCCAGGCCCAGAACCCGAGCGTCAGGCTCGAGATCGTGATGATCGATCGCCCGGTCGATCCGGTGACCGAAGGGTTCGACATCGCGATCGGCGCCTTTCCGCATTCCTTCGGTGGCGTCGTCGATGAGCCGCTGTGCCGGCTGCCGCGGCTGGTGTGCGCCTCGCCGGCATATCTTCGGAAACATGGCACACCCAAACATCCGCGCGACCTGGTCGACCACCGCTGCCTCAGCTTTTTGCCGACTGGACCGGAATGGCCGTTCGAGGGACCGCGCGGACGCATCGATGTCCAGGTGCGGCCGTGTCTCAGCTCGAACGAGGGCCGCGTGCTGAAGCAGAGTGCAATCGCCGGCAACGGCATCACGCTGATCTCGCACTACCTCATCGAGGATGCGCTGCACGACGGTGCGTTACAGCCGGTGCTCACGGAGTTTCCGATTCCCGAACTGTGGGTGAAAGCCGCCGTTCCCGAGCGCCGCATCGACGCGGCCGCTGTGCAGGCGCTGTTGAAGACGCTGAAGACGTCGCTGTCACAATCACTGTGATGTGATGCTGCCTTGCTGCTACGCCTTGCCGGCACCCCAACGGCCTGCGCGCTTCTCGGCGAAGGACGCAAGGCCCTCAGCGGCCTCCTCGGTTTGCCGCTTGGCCGAGTGCAGGCGAACGAGGCGCTTGTAGGCTTCATCGTCGACCGCCATGCCGCCGAACGAGCTCTCCATCGCCAGTTGCTTGGTTTCCGTCAGCGCGTCTGGCGCATTGGCCAGCAATTGCTCCACGAACCTGGTGCCTGCGCTCTCGAGCTCGGCGAGCGGCACCACCTCATGGACGAGGCCGATGCGGCGCGCGTCTTCGGCGCCGAAGCGCTCACCGGTCAGCGCGTAGCGGCGCACCTGGCGGACGCCGATAGCGTCGCAAAGCTGCGGGATGATGATCGCGGCCGTGAGGCCCCAGCGCACCTCGGTGATCGAGAACAGCGCATTGTCGGCGGCGATCACGATGTCGCAGGCCGCGATCACGCCGGTGCCGCCGCCGAAACAGCCGCCTTGCACCAACGCCACCGTCGGAACCGGCAGCGTATTGAGCCGTTGCACCGCCTCGAAGGTCGCGCGCGATGCCGCCTCATTCTCCTCGAACGACTTCGGCCGCACGCCGTTGATCCATTTCAGGTCGGCACCGGCCTGGAAGTGCTTGCCATTCCCCTTGAGCACGACGACGCGCACCGGCTTCGTGGAAAGATCGTCCATTGCCGCGAGCACCCCCTGGATCAGCGCGCCGTCATAGGCGTTGTTGACCTCGGGACGATTCAGCGTGACAGTCGCGACCCCGCGTGCATCGAGGCTCCACAGGACTGGGCTGGCGGCCATGGACATTCTCCTTCATCGGCATCTCGTGACGCGCACACTATGGCGGGCGCCAACGTTGATCCATCACTTTGCGGCCGCGCCGCGCGCATGACCGGTTGCGCGAAGTCGCGTGCTCATGGAAACTTGCGCGACACTCAAGGGACGTGTTCCATTCATGCGCATTTGCATTTTCGGCGCGGGCGCCGTCGGTAGCCATTTTGCGGTCCGGTTGGCGCGCGCTGGCCACGACGTAGCCTGCGTGATGCGCGGGCCGCATCTCGACGCGGTCAAGACAGGCGGTCTGACGCTGAAGGTTGGAGACACCAACGTCACCGCGCGGGTGAAGGCCTCCTCCGATCCGGCCGAGCTGGGGCCACAGGACGTCGTGATCAGCACCTTGAAGGCGACCGGCATCGGCGCACTCGCCACCGGACTGGCGCCGCTGCTCAAAGACGACACCGCGGTCGTGTTCGCGCAGAATGGCATTCCCTGGTGGTACGATCTCGGCCTGCCGGCCGATCACCCCAGAATTCCCGATCTCGGCTTCCTTGATCCCGGCGGGCAGTTGCGCGCTGCCATACCGAAGGAGCGCATTATCGGCGGCGTGATCTTCTCCTCCAACGAGGTGATCAGGCCCGGCGTAGTGGCGAATCTCTCGCTGGACCGCAATCGCCTGTTGATCGGAGAGTGCGACGACCGCCAGAGCGAACGCATCACCCGGCTGCGCAATGCGCTGAGCGACGCGGCGATCGACTCGCCCGAGGTAAAGCAAGTTCGCGAGGCGATCTGGTCGAAGCTGCTGACTAACATGTTATTGTCGGTGCTCTGCCTGCTGACCGGCCTGACCGCGCGCGCGGTGCGCGACGACCCGTCGATGCGAGACGTGATCCCGCGCCTGCTCGACGAGGCCAATGCGGTGGCGACCCGCTTTATCCCCGAGGTCAAGCGCGTCACCCGCTCGGGCCCCGCGCCGGACCACAAGCCCTCGATCCTGCAGGACTACGAGCTCGGCCGCGCCATGGAGATCGACGTGCTGGTCCGCGCGCCGGCGGCGTTTGCCCGCGCCGCGGGCCTTTCCACGCCGATGCTGGATCTGATGGCCGCGCTCGCGATCCAGAAGGCGCGTGACAAGGCGCTGTATCCGGGCTGACAATCCGGGCGGGGCCGACAACAAGCAGGAACATCGAATCATGCAAGTCAGGGACAAGGTCTGCGTCGTCACCGGCGGCGCCAGCGGCATCGGCGAAGCGGTGGCACGGGCGTATGCCGAGGCCGGCGCACGCGGCGTCGTGGTCGCCGACCTCAAGACCTCGCGCGACCGGCTTGCCAGCGTCGCCGGCGCGATCGACGGACTCGCAGTAACCGCCGATGTCGGGCTGGAAGAGGACGTCAAGGCGCTGATCGCCGCCGCCGAGGACAAATACGGCCCGGTCGACGTGTTTTTCTCCAACGCCGGCCTGTCGCGCAAGGGACAGGAGACAGCCTCCGATGCCGATTGGGACGTGAGCTGGCGCGTGCATGTGATGAGCCATGTGTTCGCAGCCCGCGCGCTCGTGCCCGGCATGCTGGCGCGCGGCTCGGGCTACCTGCTCAACACCGCGTCGGCCGCGGGACTGTTGGCGTCGCTGAACTCGATGCCTTATGGCGTCACCAAGAACGCCGCGGTCGCGCTCGCCGAGCATCTCGCCATCCAATATGGCGATCGCGGCATCCGCGTCTCCGTGCTCTGCCCGCAGTCGGTGCAAACCGGCATGACGACGCCGGGCCCGAGCGCTGCCCGGGTCGACGGCGTGCTGCAGCCGGCCGAGGTCGCGCGCATGGTGATCGAGGCGATGGCCGAGGAGCGCTTCATGATCCTGTCGCATCCTCAGGTGCAGGAATACTTGCAGCGCAAGGCGGCCAATCGCGACCGCTGGCTGGCCGGAATGCGCCGCCTGCGCGACCGGATCTATGGCGCGGCTCCGAGCTGACTCCGCTACCAGATTTGCTTCTAGGACGTAGCGGGCAAGAGCAACTCGGGCAGGATGATCCCGCTGAACGCGGATATTCGAGCACACTCATCGAATATCGAGCCAAAGTGATGCACTTTGTGGGACCCGCTCGTCATCAGTACGAAACGCGGACTGTCCACTTCGGCCCAAGCCATCGCGAACATATTCCAGAGACAGTACCGGCATCTGGGATTCGTCGGACGCTCAAGCCTTGCGGGCGCAGCACCGTCATCACAAGAGTCGCTCAGACGATATCGATGGTCGGCGGCTCGCTGAGGGACGTACAAGCCTTAGCTGGCCACCCGAACCTAGACTAGGGACCACTCAACGCTACATCGAGCAGAACGTAGACGGAGAGCGAATGGCCCGATGTGCCACTTTCAGTTCGCTGCGTATGGGGCGGCTTGGGCCGAAGCCGCTCAGCAGCCATTCATGAACTCGAACCGTCCAAGCATCGTATGGACGGTTCTAACCAGAAAAGCGCGGTCTACGGCACAAGCCGCTGGTTGATGGCTTGACTGAGTAGCGCGGCTTGCTGACTAAGGATCATTGGGGTCGAAGCAACGATCTTGCCGTTTTCCTCCACCGGCCGACCCATGGTGATAATAATGGTGTCTGTGTTCTTAATCTGCCCGGAAAGGAATGGTGAGGCCGTGGGCGCCGTGACGCGAACCAGCTTCCATGAAGGCGTTATGTTCCCGGACGTCGTGATGTAGAAGTTGACCGTTTCCTGGATCAAGTCGATCGGGTCATACAAGGGCTGCACGGGGCCAAGCGGCTTGGCGGGCGGAATCTTGCACGTGTTCAAGGATTTCAACATAGCGTCCGCAGCCGCGAAGGCTGCATTTTTGGCTGTAGTTTCCTTGCCATAATAATCCAAAATCTTTACAGGATCGCCATTCGGGTTCGCGTCTCCGGGCTTCGCATTGGCAATCTCTTCGTCGATCTTCACCTTATTAATGGTGACTTCTGCGTTCTTGCCGACGGCAGTGATCTGGTTGCTGAGCATGTCGGACAGGCATTTGGCCGGCAGCTTGATGGTATTAGCAAGATCATAGACCGGTGTAACGACCGTTTTGATCACAAGTTGCGTGTCATGCTCGAACTTTGGTGCGTTCTTGATTGCCCTGGCGACCTCGTCTTTCTTGTCGTCGAGGAATTGAATTGGATTGCGTTGAGACTGCGCTTGTAGCTGAAACTGTCCCGGAACATGGTCCAAAACGATCATGAAATTTTTTTGAGCTGGCGCGGCCGCGCTCGTGACGAGTTTTTTGGCGTCAGTATCCTCAGGCTTTGCGAGCTTTTTGAGCTCATTGAAGGCCGTGTTTATATTTGCAGCCTCATTTGCGGGGACGGCCGGCGATGAACTTGAACCCGGGCCGACCTGATGCCCGGTGTAAAGTGTCCCGGCGCGGATGGGTGAGACGGCGCGCTCCAGAATAGAATCGATACCGAGACTGCTCTCAAGCAAAAGTCCAGGCTGAAAGCGGCAATCATCGTAAGCGACCGACGTTCTCTCGGGATTCCTTGTTAGTTCATCGATTGCCGTTGGGAATGAAAGGAAAAACTCATAATCCTCCTGCCTGGTTGCCTGGCCGCTGAACGATCCGCCGGCGCCGAAGGTAAAAGTCGTACCGGCTACGGAAAGCGGTGATACAACAGACACGCCGGGATTTACCGTGGCAGTATCGTCGACGATCAACGTCATATGGACCTTCGCCGACCATTGCGAGAGAAAGCCGAACCTATGCCGGTCTTCATCGAGCTTGCGACCTATGGCGTAGACAACCTCGCACTTGACGCGCTTCACAACCTCGTTGAAGCGCACGTCAGAAGCCCCCTCGTTTGCGGGGACTTTCACACAGGCACAAAGTGATGTGACCGCAATAATGGCCACCGTCCGAACTATGATTTTCATTGGAAATCCTGTCTCCCGGGGAGACTGAACTATAAAAATAGGTTTCTTTCAACGCTAACTTATGATCCTTCAACTTAGGGGTGGCGCATGAGTAACGGACATCTCCGCATCGGTCGATGGGTCGCAACGTCTGCTTCAAGCGCTGGACGCCCCGTGGGGCGTCAGGTCTTGGCTAGGTACTCAATCTGCGGACCACGCCGCGGGGCATTGAGCGGGACCCTGATCAGGAGGAATGCGGGTTGGCAACTGCCACGTAGATTCAGAATTTCTATGGCTTCCCGATCGCCTGTCCGAGTATCTCGTTGATTCGGTCATCCTCCATTGCCTCCCCAGTTCCGAATTTTGCGGGCGTGAGGGACTTCGCCGATATTCAAGGCCGCTTTATTGAGGCAGCCCGGTCGATCCTGCTTGGTCATAATCTCGATTACTGTGATGGCCGATATCAATGGCCCGTTACAACTGTCGAGCTGTACCTCCACCACCGTGCAAAATGGCCTGATCCGACAGCGCATGCCGTCCGATTCCCAACGGCCGCTGCGACTCGCCAACTTGAGTCAGGGACTTGGTATGTGCACCGCGTGCTGCAACCTGCTCCTGACCCGGCCGCGGCCAGCGGGTTCGGATTGGGCCGAACCGGTCCGGGATCGACATCACGGCTGGGTCCCGGAGCGAGAGCATATTTGCCGGAATCTTGATCGCTGGAATTGGGGGCAGGAACGGCTCCGCTACCGCCTTGAAGCAGATCATTCGCGCAGACGCTCAAGATCGTATGAGCGAAACCGGGTGGTCGGAAATAGAGAAAAAGGCCATTGCGCTGATCAACGGGACGAGGGTTGAATCGGGACCACTGAAACTTGTACCGCGTAGATTCACCGATGAGCCTCTATGGATTGGCGCGCGAAAAGGACTACCCTCGACGCTGCAGGAGCCTTTCAAGGCAAGCATGCTGCGGCTCACGACACGAGAAAAGTCGCCAATTCCGATGCAGCGGCTCAACTGATTATAGCTAGGAGGGTAGTCACCATGACTTGCGCCGTCTGGCCCACCAAAGCTTCGCCTAGCTCAACGCTCCTGAGGCGTCACCACCTCACATCGCGGCGGACGGCGGCGTTATTTTCCGTTCCTGAACTCCCGTCCCATCACAACATCCACATGTCTCTCCCGGAGGATCGAGGCTGATATAGGCCTTGTTCGCCCCCTCTATACCCACAGGCTCAACTCGCACAATTGCCTTCTGCCCCTTGAAGTCAAAAGCGAACTCGCTGAATTTTCCGGGATTTGTGAGCATTAGATACGTCAGCTCAGAGGCGATTCGTTCCGCGCGTTTCTCTGGTGTCATGGAGCTTGCTCCCTCCTCAGCGAAGGTGGTCTGTCTCGCTTATTTCGTTCGTCAATAAGACAGTTGTAAAGCTCGGTCGCTGCATGATTTTCAGCAAGTAGGTCCTCGCCGGTGGTGCGACGAGGATAACCCTTAAGGGGGCCGCACTTCTTCACCGCCCCATAGAGCTCAACGTATTTGTCTCGGAAGGCTCTCAATATGACGGCGCCGTCAACGATCTCCGCCTCCTTGCACAGGGCAACAAGCTCTAGCGTGTTAACCGTCTTTACTACTTGAGGCGTAATGGGGTCCGTCGGGTCAATTTCACGCAAGCTCGCCATGTACTCCCAGATCGGAATGAGCTGAGCGCGTTGTTCGAATCGTCGCTGCTCAACATGACGCTCAACGGTCTCATGAGAAATCCTCTCCTGCATCTGCCTTTGATCTTCTGCAAGACGTCGTTGAAGGGATTCCTGGCCCTTTGCGATTTTCCAAGTCGCTATGATTGAAGCCACAGTCACTATGACAAGCAGCAGCGTAACTAGAGCTACTAGCGCGTCGCCACTAGGCATTGGCTCTCCTCGGCTTCTGCTGCTCGTTGCGCAGTAAAAATGCGCCTATTCACCGAGATTGTTCGCATGTGGGACCGGTTTTTGGCTTGATATCCGTAGCCCCGTCTTTTTCGGCATCGCAGGGGGTCGGGTATTCCTTCCGTTTGCCGTCCTTCGTCCCACAAGATATCACTTGGGCACATTCTTTTGATTGTGCAACTCGTGTTCGAGCTTGTTGGGCTTGCGACGCTGCACTCCAGCACGTCAAGAGGACGGTAAAGCATAGTCCCGTGGCAGCTAGTAGTCTCATGGAGCTTCTCCCGATGGCTTGATAGCCGTTGCACTCCTTGAAAGATGATCTACCAAGGCCATGGCCAGGGATACTGCGCCGCAACCCAGGGAAATGGCCAAGGTACCGGTAGTCCATCTGCCGCTTGCACGCGCATCGCCGAAGCCGAGGTTGTGCGCGAGGGACCCGTCGGGCCGCTCACTTGAAGGACACTGAAATTGCGGTCGCGCGCCTTTTGAAGGTCAGCGCTATCAATTTCATAGACGTTGATCGCGCCAGTTGTTGCGCCGCAGACGAACGAATGCATCAGTCCGTCCGTGCCCTTGCGCTGCGAAGTGACCTTGACGCCCGCGTCTGTAAGCTCTTTCCCCATAACGTCCAATGAGATCGGCTCTGTACCGCCACATTGCACAGACCCGTCGTACTTGTAGACATACACAGCATTGCTGGCACCAGGATCCCACAACGCAAACCCAGCCGGTCCGACAAAGCTCCGTAAGATTTTGGACCAGTCACCGGCTGAGATTAGGTAGGTATTTGCCGTACCGGTCGGAGCGCCGCAAACGGCAATGATAGCCGTGGGAACGACGCGCTTTTCTTCGCTGATGACTTTAGCCCCAAGCTGCTCAAGCGCTTGCCGATCTTCGGCCAAGGTCCTCGCCTTCCCCATCCCGCACTGGAGACTGCCATCTAAGCGGAAGACGCGCACATTAGACTCTTGCGCGATTGCCGGACCAAGTATGAATAGAGTCGCTAAAAAAAAGAAAAAACGTCCCATGTTCAGTAGCTCTCACTGACAATGAACTAGAAGGCAAATTTACATAAGAAACCTGCCAATTCTGCATACACAACCCAAGGTCGTCAATACCCATCGCGCGAGGCATATGTAGCGCCAGTCAATAATTGCGGGCAGCCTAAATTGCTGCGTCCAACCGGGAGCCGTGCAGAAGGTGATGACGCCCCCCGGGGTAGCCGATCTAGAGATTCCCTCGGATGAGAGCCCGGATGGAACGCAGCGAAATCCGGGACGGGTGTCACAAGCGGAGAATGGTACCCGGGATTGCGCTGCGCTCCATCCGGCTACGAATGCTGCTCGACCCATGCCGCGAATGCATCGAGCACCTCGGCCATCACCTCGGCATCATTGCGGCCCGAGCGCTTGAGCACATGGAAGGAGTGATCGGCCTCGTGCACCAGATGCAGCGTCGCGCGCCCACCCAAGCCCTTCACCATGGGCTCCAGCAGACCGAGCTCGGCCAGCGCATCGCGCGTCCCCTGCAGGAACAGCATCGGAATCTTCACGTCGGCCAGATGCTTGGCCCGCTCGCTCGACGGCTTGCCCGCGGCATGCAAGGGAAAGCCGAGGAACACCAGCCCGCGCACGCTTGCGAGCGGCGCCTTCGCCTGGGCCTGCGAGGTCATGCGTCCGCCGAACGATTTGCCGCCAGCGAACAGCGGCAGATCGCCGCAAAGGCGCGCGGCCTCCGCCACCGCCGCTCGCACCGTGGCTTGAGCGAGAGCGGGCGGATCGGGCCGCTTGCTGCCCTTCTCCATGTAGGGAAACTGATAACGCAGCGTCGCGATGCCGCGCTCGGAAAGGCCCGTCGCAACGGTTTCCATCGACGGATGCCTCATGCCCGCGCCCGCGCCGTGCGCGAACACGTAAGCCGCGCGCGCCCGCGGCGGCCGCAGCAGCAGCGCGGACACCGCGTGGCCGTCGGAGACTGCGATGGTGAGCTGTTGCGCGCCGGCCGCGTTCACGCGTTGCCTCCAGACAAATTGATCCGTCGTTTCTAGCTTTCCACCGCGATGCGCGCAAATGCCGCCCATCCTGCTGCCGAAAGTGAACTGGCTCACAGCCGATCCACATTTCCGTTGTTAGACCGAGCGCCGCGATTATAGGATCGCGCGTTACTTGACACACGCCAGACGCGAACCGGTTTTCGGCGAATTTTAACATCTGATGAATATCACGCGGCAACCGCGAATTGGGGGACGGGGCATGCCTCGCAAGACGATCGTTCTCATCGGCCTGTTGATTGTCGCGGGCGTGTTCTACTTCAAGGATGATATCGAGACGCTCGTAAGCAGCTTCCACGTCAAGGCTGTCGACTACCAGCCGGCGGCAAAGACGGTGTGGCTGGACCAGAATGTCAGCACCGAGCGGCTGCGCTGGTTCTACCACGCTGATCAGGGCACCCGGACCTTCGGCGTTCCCCATGAATGGTTCATGGCGCTGGAGCAGCCGACGGTCTGGCCACCGTTCACCGCCGCACCGCGCCTCAGCGACACAGACTATCTCGGCCGCTTCGGCTTCATCCCGGATACGGTGATTCCGGGCAAACCCGATCCGCTGCCGATCGGCTTCGCGCAAGGCGGCCCGATGCTAGATGCGAACGGCGCACCGTGGCGCAATCCGCACAGCAAGGCCGACATGACCGGGATCGGCCTGACCTGCGCCGCCTGCCACACCGGCAGCTTCACCTATCGCGGCACCGAGGTCGTGGTCGACGGCGGCCCGGCCAATACCAACTTGTTCGAATTCCAGAAGAGCGTTGGGCTGTCGCTGCTGCTGACGCGGTTCTGGCCGGGCCGCTTCGCCCGCTTCGCCGACGAGATTCTCGGCAAGGACGCGAGCCTCGACGAACGCATGGCGCTGCGCGGCCAGCTCGACCTGGTGCTCAAGCAATATGCGGAGATCAACGCGCTCGAGACCAAGGTTGCCGCCAACAGCGTCGAGGAAGGCTACGCGCGGCTCGACGCCCTGAACCGGATCGGCAATCAGGTGTTCGCGCTCGACCTGAAGAATCCGAGCAACTATGCCTCGCATTCGGCGCCGGTGCATTTCCCGCGGATCTGGAACGCGCCGTGGTTTAGCTGGGTGCAGTATGACGGCTCGATCATGCAGCCGATGGTGCGCAACGCCGGCGAGGCGCTCGGCGTCAGCGCCGACCTCAATTTGCTCGACGAGTCGAAGGGCCTGTTCAAGTCGAGCGCCCGGATCGACGTGCTGCACGAGATGGAGCGCATGCTCGCCGGCGACCCGCCGAGCGAGGACAAGGGCTTTGGCGGCCTGGCCTCGCCGAAATGGCCGGAGAACGTGCTGCCGCCCATCAACATGGACCTCGCGAAGAGAGGCGCCGAGCTCTACAAGACGCATTGCCAGGAGTGCCATCGCCCGGCGATCGACAGCAAGGCGCTGCCCGCGAGCGAAGCCTTTGCGCTGTTCAAGAACAAGGCGTGGTGGACCAAGAACGATGCCGGCCAGCCGCTGCTCGACGTCGAGCTGGTACCGATCAGCCATATCGGCACCGATCCTGCGCAAGCCGAAGGTCTTGCGACGCGCACCGTCGAGACGCCGGCCAATCTGAACATCAAGGACAGCGCGTTCGGTCCGGCGCTGGGCGAGCTGGTCGAGAAGACCGTTGATTATTGGTACGACCAGAACAAGACCTCGCCTGCGGATCAGCAACGCATCAATGGCTATCGGCCCAACAAGATCCAGGCGCCGCTGGCCTATAAGGTTCGCCCGCTCAACGGCATCTGGGCGACGCCGCCCTACTTGCACAACGGTTCAGTGCCGACGATCTACGCGCTGCTGTCGCCGGTGAAGGATCGCCCGAAGACCTTCTGGCTTGGTAGCCGGGAGTATGATGCCAAGGACCTCGGCTATGTCTGGAAGGACCAGATCAAGAACGGCTTCCTGCTCGATACCTCCAAGCGCGGCAATTCCAATGCCGGACACGAATTCTCCAACGAGAAGCGCCCGGGCGTGATCGGGCCGGAGCTGAAGGAAGACGAGCGGCGCGCGCTGATCGAGTTCATCAAGACACTTTGAGATCGGTCGAGCGACTGCACCCCTCCCGCTGGCGGGTAGGGACAATTGCATTCGAGAGAAAAGCGCCCTGCGGCCATCCTTCGAGACGCCCGCCTTTGGCGGGCTCCTTAGGGATGAGGTCTCGTTTGCGGCACATTTGCGGCACACTAGTAGACCCTCATGGTGAGGAGCGCCGCTTGCGGCGCGTCTCGAACCACGAGGCCGAGTATGTGCGCAGCCACCAAGGCGGCATATGCGATAGCCCTCCCTCGCAAGCGGGAGAGGAAACGCAATTCCGCCGTGGCGCCCTCACGACTTCGGCGCCGGCCCCTGCCTGCGCGCCGGACGCGTCATCGCCTCGAGCTCGAGGAGCTGGTTGAGCTCTGCTTCCGTCAGCAGCTTCTCCTCCAGCACGATGTCGGCGACCGAGCGATTCTCCTTCAGCGCGCGGCGTGCGACGCGCGAGCTTGCTTCATAGCCCAGTGTCGGCGCCAGTGCCGTGATCAGGCCGATCGAGCCCTGCACCAGACTGCGGCAACGCTCGCGGTCGGCCTCGATGCCCTCGACGCAGCGCTTGGTCAGCGTGTCGATTGCGGCGGTCAGCATCCGCAGCGAGCTCAGCACGCAATAGCCGATGGTCGGCTCGAAGGCGTTGAGCTGGAGCTGGCCGCCTTCGGCGCACATCGTCACGGTGAGATCATGCCCGATCACCAGGAAGGCGACCTGATTGACCACCTCGGGAATCACCGGGTTGACCTTGCCGGGCATGATCGATGAGCCGGCCTGCACCGCAGGCAGGCGGATCTCGCCGATGCCGGTGCGCGGCCCCGACGACAACAGTCGCAGATCGTTGCAGATCTTCGACAGCTTGACCGCGACGCGCTTGAGCACGCCGGAGAACAACACGAAGGCACCGAGATCCGAGGTCGCCTCGATCAGGTTGGAGGCCAGCACCATCGGCTGGCCCGACAACCGCGACAACTCCTCGACCGCGAGCGCGGCGTAGCGCGGGTCGGCATTGATGCCGGTGCCGATCGCGGTCGCGCCGAGATTGACCTCGCGGAACAGGCTGACGATCTCGTTCAGCCGCGCGACGTCTTCCTTCACGGTGACGTGGAAGGCGTCGAACTCCTGGCCGAGCGTCATCGGCACGGCATCCTGAAGCTGGGTGCGGCCCATCTTCAGGACGTCGGCGAACTCCACCGCCTTGCCCTTGAGCGCGTAGGCGAGATCGCTCAGCGCGCGCACCAGCGGCTGGGTCGCGAAGATCACGCCGAGCCGCAACGCGGTCGGATAAGCGTCATTGGTCGACTGCGCCATATTGACGTCGTCGTTCGGATGCAGCGCGTGGTAGTCGCCGGGCTTGCGGCCCATCAGCCGCAACGCGACATTGGCGATTACCTCGTTGGCGTTCATGTTGGTCGAGGTGCCGGCACCGCCCTGGATCGCATCGACGACGAAGGATTCCGCATAGGTCTTGTCGGTTGCGATCTGCGTGCAGGCCGCCTCGATCGCGTCGGCCTTCTCGGCCGAGAGATAGCCGAGCCGCCTGTTGGCGCGCGCCGCCGCCTGCTTGACCAGTGCCAGCGCGCGGACGAACTCCGGGAAGTGGCCGACCGGCACGCCGGTGATCGGAAAATTCATTACCGCGCGCTTGGTGTGAATGCCCCATAGTGCGTTGGCCGGCACATCGTCCTCGCCGAGCAGGTCGTGCTCGGTGCGCGACTGCGCCTTCGCTTTATCGATCGGCACGGTGCGCACGGTCGCGACCGCGAGCTCGCTGCGGCCGCCGCTCTCGCCTTGTGGCAATGCGGCGCCTGCCGCGTTGGCGGTCTCAACCTTGGATTCGGTCATTGCTCCCTCCCTGCACCTTGAAGCTCTGTCGCTGCCGACACCGAACATGATGCGCCCGGCGGTGGTCGAAAGCCAATGCCAATCGCCAAAATCTTGCACCGAACGGCGACCGTGACACGAGGATACGGTGAATTGCGCCTTCAGGATTCCGTCATCGGGACATGGTCTTATTCATCCTGATAACAAGAGCTTATTGTTCCAGCCGGCGACACGTCCGCCAGCGGCTTTCTCGGGGGCCTCGGCGCGTGCTAGATCAGCGATCGACGGGCAGCGAGGCTGCGCCGACGCACGACAAAGCAAGGCGAAAGCGGTGACCAACTCCAACGAGCCGATGACCCTCACCTTCCGCTGCCCGGCGGAGCTCGAGGGCAAGATTCCGCCGCCGGTCCCGGCGACCCTGGGCCTTCCGGGCTGGCTCAAGGCGATGCCGACGCAGGCCTTCAACACGGCCAACATGCGTGACGAGGATACGATCAAGCGCTGTCCGCCCTTCGTCGACGCCATGACCAGCGGATTCCTGCTGCCGCTGATCTGCGATCTCAAGGTCGAGAACGGCGCCATCACCTGGGACAATGACCTTCCGTCCAGGGTGCTCGAATTCCCGCGATCGCCGATCGGCTTTCATGACGAGAGTCAGGTGACGGGCACGCCGTTGTTCGAACCCGATCGCTATGTGATCAAGTTTCACAATCTGTGGACCATCGAGGCGCCGGAAGGCTATTCCGTATTCTTCACCCATCCCGTCAACCGGTTCGACCTGCCGTTCACCACGCTGACCGGCCTCGTCGACTGCGATCTCTTCCATGATAGCTGGATTCACTTCCCGGCGCGCTGGCACGACACCAACTTCAGTGGCGTCCTGCCCAGGGGCACGCCGGTCGCGCAGTGCATTCCGGTGAAGCGGGACAAGTGGGTGGCTCGGACCGCGCCGATGACGGCGGAGGAAACGGAACGAGTGCGGGAGCTAACCAAGAAGATTCCGCGCGAACCCGGACTCTATCGCCGGCAGTTCCGGACATAGCTCGGCGTTTCGCCGGTCCGTAACCCGCGGCGGGCGATTGCAGGTAGCGGTCACAGCCCCATACTCCGCGGCGGCAGATCGCAGGCGAGACCCTCGGTCGTCCTTTCGAAAGCCAGAGCCGCATCCACCGCCGTCGTCCCAGCGCAGGCCGCGACCCATTGCCACCGCAGTTGCGGATGAACGGAATATGACCCCAGCGTCGCGCGACAACTGACATTTGGGGTAATGGGTCCCGGCCCCCGTGCGCAATTGCGCACTAGGCCGGGACGACGTTGGGGATGGTTCTCACTCGATGTCTGAACACCGTCATTGCGAGGGGCGAGGCGACGGGCAATCCGCACGAGGGTCTTGCAACTGCGTATGCGGAAGCTGTCGGGCCGCGCTTCGCAGGCCTCGGGGGCACGGCCCACCGGAATGACGGCTGAAAGAATGACACGGCCACGTCATACGGCCCATCGGACGCCGCACCTAGAATGGGCCAATGCAACGTTTGCCGCGCAGCGGCGTTTGTTGCAGGTTGACCTGATGGCAGGGGGACGCGATGTCCGATTACCTCGTCGAAGAAGGGCTGCCTTATCCGCTCGGCGCCCATTGGAGCGGCCACGGCACCAATTTCGCGGTGTTTTCCGCCAACGCCACTAAGGTCGAGGTTTGCCTGTTCGATGGCGAGCGCGAGACCCACCGCTTCGAGTTGCCCGAATATACCGACCAGGTGTTTCACGGCTTCATCAACGGCGTGCAGCCCGGGACATTCTACGGCTACCGCGTCTACGGCCCCTACCAGCCCGACGGCGGCCACCGGTTCAATCCGAACAAGCTGCTGCTCGACCCCTACGCCTGCGCGCACGCCGGCGATCTCATCTGGAATCCGGCGGTGTTCGGCTACAAGATGGAGACCGGCGACGACCTAACCTTCGACGAGCGCGACAGCGCGCCGTTCATGCCGAAATGCGTGGTGGTCGATCCCGGCTTCGACTGGACCCAGGAGGCGCAGCGACAAAACGTGCACTGGGACGAGACCGTCGTCTACGAGACTCACGTCAAGGGATTCACCAAACAGCATCCCGGCATTCCCGAACACCTGCGCGGCACCTATGCCGGCTTCGGCGCGCAGCCGGCGATCGACCATCTCACGGCGCTCGGCATCACCTCGGTGGAGCTGCTGCCGGTGCATTCCTTCATCAACGACAGCAGCCTGCTGGAAAAGCACCTCACCAACTACTGGGGCTACAACACGATCGGCTTCTTCGCGCCTGACCCGCGCTACGCTTCCGATGTGCCGAACAGCCTGCGCGAGTTCAAGGAGATGGTGTCGCGGCTGCATGGCGCCGGTCTCGAGGTGATCCTCGACGTCGTCTACAACCACACCGCGGAGGGCAATGAGCGCGGCCCGACGCTGTCGTTCAAGGGCATCGACAATGCGAGCTACTACCGGCTGCTGCCGGACAAGCGGCGCTACTACATCAACGACACCGGCACCGGCAACACCGTGAACCTGTCGCATCCCCGGGTGATCCAGATGGTGATGGACAGCCTGCGCTACTGGGCCGGCCACATGCATGTCGACGGCTTCCGGTTCGACCTCGGCACCATCCTGGCGCGCGAGGTCTATGGCTTCGACGAGCAGTCCGGCTTCCTGAAGGCCATGAACCAGGACCCGCTGCTCGCAACCGTCAAGCTGATCGCCGAGCCTTGGGATTGCGGGCCCGGTGGCTACCAAGTCGGCGGCTTCCCCGCAGGCTGGGCCGAGTGGAACGACAAATTCCGCAACACGGTGCGCGACTTCTGGCGCGCCGAGGCCTCACCCGCCGCGTTGGCGCCGCGCCTGCTCGGCTCGCATGACGTATTCAACCGCGAGGGACGGCGCACCTGGGCCAGCATCAACTTCATCACCGCCCATGACGGCTTCACGCTGAACGACTGGGCGAGCTACGACAACAAGCACAACGAGGCCAACGGCGAGAACAACAACGACGGCTCGTCCGACAATCACTCCTGGAATTGCGGCGCCGAAGGTCCGACCGACAATCCCGACATCATCGCGCTGCGCGAACGGCAGAAGCGCAACATGCTGGCGACCTTGCTGGCCGCGCAGGGCACGCCGATGCTGCTCGGCGGCGATGAGTTTGGCCGCACCCAGCACGGCAACAACAACGCCTATTGCCAGGACAACGACATCTCCTGGCTCGATTGGAACGTCACCGGCGACCGCGAGAAGCTGCTGGCCTTCACCAAGCGCATGATCAAGCTCCGACGCGACTATCCGATCCTGCGCCGCAGCCGCTTCCTCAGCGGCGACCGCGACCCCCAGCTCGACGTCCGCGACGTGGTCTGGATCAACGCTTCGGGCGCGGAAATGACTCAATCCGACTGGACCACCGGCTGGATCAGGTGTTTCGGCGCGGTGCTGGACGGACGCGCGCGCAAGACCGCAATCGCGCGCCAGGGTGAGGACGATACCGTGCTGATGGTGCTCAACAGCTACGAGGGCGAGGTCGATTTCACGCTGCCGCACACCTCGGCCGGCCCGCACTGGTCGCTGCTGCTGGACACCAACGCGCCGGAGCAGCCGGCGGGCGCACAGTTTGCGTTCGACAGCACGTACAGGGCTGCCGGACGTTCGTTCGTGCTCTTCACGGCGGGTGAGGCGAAGTAGTCATGTCGCCCGGATGAGCGAAGCGCAATCCGAGGGCGATTGCCAATTGATCGTGCGGTCCTGGATTCGCGGAGCCTGTCATCGGGCGCGCGTTCACGCGACCCATTTGGATCCATCCGCGCTACAGGTCTCTCTTCTCCTTCCCCCTGAAAGGAGGAAGGTCGGGATGGGGGTCAGCCGCAAGCGACGCTGCATGCGGAGAAGGAAGATCCCCACCCGCTTTGCTCTGGCGAGCAAAGCGACCTCCCCTTTTCAAGGGGAGGTTGGAGCCGTGCACGTCGCTTGGCGAAGGAGATCGGGTAAAGGGCCTGCCTCACTCCCAAGGTCCCCTCCCCTGCGACCCTGCCCGCCAATTGACATTCGCGGGCCGGCTGCCAGACTTCGGCGAAAATACAGGGTGGAGACCTCCGGATGGCCAATCTTGCGGCCTCGAATCATGTCGCCCGTGTTTTGTCGACGGCCAATCAAGGGGCCGGCGTCGACACTGAATCGCGCATTGCGACGTCCTGGCGGCGCTGCCTGGTCAATCACAAGCTCGATCCAGCGCGCCGCGGCCCGCCGCAGACCCTGACCGAAGCCGAGGTCCGGCACATCGCCGAGCCCATGGAAGACCTGATCCAGGTCGCGATCCCGGAACTGGAAGACCTCGCGCGCGTGCTGCGTGACTCCGGCTACTGCGTCAATCTCGCCGACCCCAACGCCACCATGCTGGTGAGCCGCCTGCCCGAGGGCGACTACGCGCGGATGTTCCTGGAATGGAAGATCTACACCGGCTCGAACTTCGCCGAGACCTTCGAGGGCACCAACGGGCTCGGTACCGCGCTCGCCGAGCAGCGGCCGATCCTCGTGCATGGCGACGAGCATTTCCGCGAGCAGTGGCACATGTTCACCTGCGCAGTGTCGCCGCTGTTCGATCATGCCGGGCGGCTCGCCGGCGCCGTCAACATCACCTCGTGCCGCAGCGATCTCGGCCGCGGCGCCCACGAGCTGGCGCTCGCCGTGACCACAGATGCGACGCGGCGGATCGAGCGCGCGTTCTTTCGCCGGCGCTATCGCGCCTCCTGGATCGCAACCCTGCCCGGCGACGGGCACGGCATGCTCGCCTATGACGATGACCGCCGCGTCGTCGGCGCTTGCCGCCACGCCCGCGCTGCGTTCGGATTGACCGATGCGATGATATCCGGCGGCATTGACCTGTCGCATCTGATCCAGCTCGACGATCGCGCGGCGCGGACCGCCGAAGAGGCCGTCGCGCTGCGCCGTGCCGACGGCGCGCCGTGGGGACATGGCCGCGTCGCGCCGCCGCTTCGCACGCGCTCGCCGCGCCCGGTACCTGCGCCGCCGCGCGACACGTCGGGGGGACCATTCAACGGCCTGTATCGGCTGGCAGGGGGCGATCCCGTGCTGCTGAAAAGCGTGAAGCGGCTGATGACAGTCGGCAATCTCGACCTGCCGATCCTGCTGCACGGCGAGACCGGCGCCGGCAAGGACGTGTTCGCACGCGCGATCCATGCGGCAAGCAATCGTGCCCGCAACAACTATGTCGCGCTGAACTGCGCGGCGATGCCGGAGAGCCTGATCGACGCCGAGCTGTTCGGCTACGAGGCCGGCGCCTTCACCGGCGCGCGCCGCGAGGGATCGAAGGGGCTGATCGTGCAGGCAAGCGGTGGCACGCTGTTCCTCGACGAGATCGGCGACATGCCGCTGGCGCTGCAGACGCGGCTGCTGCGCGTGCTGGAGAACCGCGAGGTCTGGCCGCTCGGCGCGCTCAAGCCGGTGCCGGTCGACATCCGCCTGATCAGCGCCACCCATCGCGACCTCGCGCAGATGGCGGACGACGGCAGCTTCCGCTCCGACCTCTACTACCGGCTGCGCGGCATGGAGGTGCGGTTGCCTGCTCTGCGCGAGCGGGCGGACAAGCAGGAGGTGATCGCGCAGATCGCGGCCGAGGAAGCGCCGAACTGCCGCATCTCACAACCCGCCTGGGCGCGGCTGATGTCCTATCCCTTCCCCGGCAACATGCGCCAGCTCCGCCACGTGCTGCGGCTCGCCGGCTGCACCGCCGAGAACGGCGTCATCGCCGAGGCAGATCTCGATCTGCCACCGCTTGGCGCGCGGGTCGCCGAGACCGATCATGCGGCGCGCAAGCGCGCGACGATCGTCGAGGCGTTGCGCGCGAGCGGCGGCCGCGTGACGGAGGCGGCGAAAGCGTTGAAGCTGAGCCGCGCGACGCTGTACCGGAAGATCAAGACGCTGAAGATCGGCCCGGATGACTGAGGTCACCTGTTCAGGCTCAAGCCCGTGAGCGGCGCAGCCATTCGTTCAGATCGATGCGGCCGAGGCGCGCCTCGCCCAGCGGCACCAGCGAATGCTCCTCGACCCGGCCGCCCCAATAGAGGGCCTCAGGGTCTCTCACGACGTCACGCGGGTCCCCGGTTGCCTTCAGGTAGCGGGATATGAATTCGTTGAACGGCGCGCGTTCCGGGCCGGCGATCTCGACGATGCCGTTGTGCGGCGGCTCGAGCGCCACATCGGCAACGAAGGCGGAAACGTCTTCGGCCGCGATGGGTTGGAACAGGCCCGGCGAGAGCTTAATTGTATTTCCATCCGCACTCGCATTCGCAATGGCGCCGATGAATTCCATGAACTGCGTCGCGCGGATGATGGTGTAGGGAATGCCGGAAGCCACGATCAGTTTCTCCTGCGCCACCTTGGCACGGAAGTAGCCATTGTCAGGCGTGCGGTCGGTGCCGACGATCGAAAGCGCGACATGATGCCCGACGCCAGCCGCCGACTCCGCCGCAAGCAGATTGCGGCCGGAGGTTTCGAAGAACGCCATCACCGCCTTGTCCTCGAAGGAGGGCGAATTTGCCAGATCGATCACGACCGCCGCGCCGGCCACGGCTTCCTTGAGCCCCTCGCCGGTGATGGCGTTGATGCCGTTCTTGGGAGAAGCAGCGACGACCTCGTGGCCGCGCTGACTCAGAATGGCTGTGGTCTTCGAGCCGATCAGTCCGGTACCGCCGATCACAACGATCTTCATGGATGATGCTCCTTGTCGGTGGCGAGGTGTCGTGCGGAGAAGGATTGGTGACCTCGCACCGTCTCGTCGATCCCTCGCACGCAATCACACCGTAGCATGCGACGGGCGGCTCTGACGTCGCGGAACCTGTCATCGGGCGTGTATTTGATCGACCCGTTGGCTCATCCGGAGCTACGCTTGCTGAAGCTTTTGCCGTCGCGCAGACTGACGGGTGCGTCCCGGCCAGTATGCTGGGGTACCGAAAGCGTCAGCCGCTGCCGGGATATCACCTTCAGGAAAACTCGTTCCAGCTCACGCGCCGCGCGTCGAGGTCGCCGAGCGTGACGGGATCGCGGATGTCGCGGACGCTGTGGAAGCCGCTGCGCAGATAGACCAGCGGATCGACCGCGGTCGCGGCGCGGACATGCTGGACCTCGCCGATGAAGACCGAATGGGTCTTGGTCTCGAGCTCCTGCGTCAGCACGCAGTCGAAGGCGGCGACCGCATCTTCCAGCACGGGGGCTCCGGTGGCGCCGATGGTCCAGCGCCCAAACGCAAACCGGTCATCGCCGTTGACGCCTTTCTGGCCGGAGAAGGTCAGCGCCAGCAGTGCATGCTCCTCGTTCAGGAAGTTCACGACGAAGTGCCGCTCCTCGCGGATACGTTCATGCGCGCTGGCATTGCGGTTCACGCAGACCAGGACCGAGGGCGGATTGTCCGAGAGCGAGCAGGCCGAGGTCACGGTGAGGCCGGTGCGCCGTCCGGGCTCGGAGCCGACCGTCACCAGCGCGACGGCGCCGGCGCAATGGCGCATGGCCTGCTTGAAACTCTGTGCATCGACGGTCATGCCGCGAACCCCGGTGTCGAAAATACCTCGCATCAAGATATGCGACGCAGGGTGCGAGGCAAGCCCCGCACCCTGCGCACCAGTCATGCAGCCTTCTCGAACTCGGCGCCGAGATGCTTCAGGCGCGGCATCACCTCGTTCTTGAGCAATTCCAGCGAGCGCCGCCAGGCCTCCGGCTTGTGCTTGTAATCGAAGCCGAACACCAACAGCACGCCGAAGCCGCCGACCTCCTGATAGATCTTCTCGATCTTCTCGGTGACGGTCGCCGGCGAGCCGACGATCCAATTCCGGCGCGCGCAATATTCAACCGTAACGTCGCTGTCGGGCACGTCGGGCGCGTGCTTCAGATAGTCCTTGAAGCCGAAATGACCGAGCAACGGCAGGAAGTATTCGCTCATCATCCGGCCCATCATGTCGCCGACCGAAAGCTTCCAGGCCTCCTCGTCGGTGTCGGCGACGAACACCTCGCGCACCATTCGCCAGTCCTTGCGGCTCGGCTTGCGGCCGGTCTTGGCGGCGCCGGCCTCGACCGACTCCCAGTGGCTGCCGACATAGGCCGGGTTGAGGTTGAGGCTCATCGGGATGAAGCCGCGCTCGCCGGCGAGCTTCAGCGTATCTGAGTTCTTCGACAGGCCGGCAACCCCGATCGGCGGATACGGCGCCTGCACCGGCTTGATGTGCGGCTTGAGGAAGTCGAACATCGTGTCCGGCTTGGTCACCGTCCAGTACTTGCCCTTGTGGGTCCACGGCGCCGGATCGGTCCACATCTTCAGGATGATCTCGAGCGCCTCGCGGGTCATGTCGCGGTTCTGGCCCGACATGCCGTCGACATTGAACATCGCCCAGTCGCTCGGCAGGCCGCTCGCGGCGACGCCGAAGTTGAGCCGTCCGTTCGACAGGTGATCGAGCACCGCGACGCGGTTGGCGAGCTCGGCGGGGTGATGATAGGGCAGCAGGAAGCCGCCGGGCCCGATGCGGATGGTCTTGGTCTGCAAGAGCGCCTGCGCGATCAACAGGTCGGGCGACGGATGCGGCTCCCACGGCGCGGTATGATGCTCGCCGATCCAGGCCTCCTGATAGCCGAGCTCATCGAGCCAGCGCAGCGTCTGCAGGTCCCAATCGTGGCCCTCCTTCAATCCGCACTCCGGCGGATGCGAGGGCATGGTGAAATATCCAAGCTCCATGGCGTGTTCCTTCTCTCTGGAAATTCAGTGGTGCAATGCGTCTTGCCGCGCATTCGAAAAGCGAAGTGAGCAAGCGCCGTGCCAGCACGGGAATCGCCGATAATGCGAGGGAAGGCCGGGTTTTCGACCGGGTGCGGTCGATGTGTGGGCACAGGGATGCGCGGGCCGTCTCAGAGTCGCGAGACGGTGTCGCAGCCGTGAGACGGGCCGCCGGCGTTCAGCTCCGGCAGTTTACTCCTCGCCCCGTTCTTACGGGGAGAGGGTTGGGGTGAGGGGGTGCGTCCGCATACTCACTGATAGATGCGTTCGCGGAATCTCCCCGCACCCGGAACGCATCTAACGGTGCGTTTCGACCTCTCCCCGCAGGCGGGGCGAGGTGAAACGAAGCCCGCGCTGCGCGATTGATGCACGCAGAACTGGCGGCCTACCCCGTCGCGCGGCGCGGCGACGCGTTGGCTTCGGGTTCGGTCGGTGCCGGAATCTGCATCAGGAAGGTCTGGCTGGCGGAGGCGATCTCGATTCCCTCCTCCTGGAAGCGCCGCTTCATGCGGCGATTGAATTCGCGCTGCACCGGCCAACGGCCGCCATCGGTGCAACGGATCTGGCCGACGATCGTCACCACCGAGCCATCGACCTTGTCGACGCCCCACAATTCCAGGTCGCCGCGGATCAACGGGCGATAGGTGGACTCGCGGCGCATCTCGGCGACGATATCCTTCAGGATCTCGCCGGCGCGGTCGGTGTCTTCCTTGAAGGCGACGTTGACGCTGACCGCGGCATTGCCGGCACCGCGGCTCGCATTGGTGATGGTCGTCACCGCGCTGAACGGCACGACGTGCACCGAGCCGTCGCCCGCGCGCAGCCGCATGGTGCGGATCGAGACGTTCTCGACCACACCGGACAGCCCCGACACCGTCACCGCGTCGCCGACCTGCACCGTGTTCTCCAGCAGCAGAAACAGCCCGGTGATAAGGTCCTGCACCAGCTTCTGCGAGCCGAAGCCGATCGCGATGCCGACGATGCCGGCGCCGGCGAGCAGCGGGGCGACATTGACGCCGATCTCGCTCAGCGCGGTCAGCCCGACCACCGCGACGATCAGGCACAACAGCGCGGTGCGCAGCATCGGCTGGAAGGTGCGCAGCCGCGCCGCCCGGGCAAAATGTCCCTCGCGCGACAGCGTGTTGATCTGCCGGTCCATCAGCGCGTTGGCGACCTCCCAGATCACGGCGGCGGCGAGCGCGGCGATGCCGATCGTCACCAGCGCCGAGATCAGCCGGCTGCCGATCTGGCCGCCATAGAACCAGACGATGGCGTCGACGCCCCACACCTCGAGCAATGCGACGAAGCCGATGAAGGCGATCACCGCCGAGACGATCTTGCGCAGCAGCGGCAGATAGCGGTTGGCGCGAATCTCCAGTCCCGGGAAGCGCTGCAGCAGCTCCGGGCTGATGCGGAATCCGCGATCGATCAGGCTCAGCACCACCATGGTGATGAGGCGCGTCACCAGCAGCACCGCGATGGTGCCGACGAAATATTGCAGCAGCAGCGAATAGCCGTTGCGGATGTTGAGCGCCCACACCGCCCACAACGCGAGGTCGAGCGCGATCGCCAAGACATGCCAGAGGCCGGCGACGCGGTTGCGGATCCGCGCGGCAAGGCCGACGCGATCGGCCGGGGCGCGGATGGCGTCCGCCACCTGGCGGCGGCACTGCAGGATGATGACGACGAGGAAGAGATGCACGATCAGCATCACGAGCCGCAGCAGCGCAGCATAGCCGGCGCGATGCAGGCCGAGCAGTAGCGCGACATTGGCAAAGCAGACGCCGGAGACACCGACGGCGACGATGCGCCGGGTCCAGATCTCGATATAGGCCGCGGTCTCGGCGCGGATGCGGAACAGGCCGAACGGCCCGGCCAGCGCCCGCACTGCGCAGATCAGGACGCGCGAGAAGGCATAGGCGTTGACGACGGCGAGGATCACCAGCCGTGTGGTCGACTGGTCGCCGATCTCGGTGCCGAGCAGCGCGGTGGCGACGCCGACGAACACGACCACCGGCAGCAGTTCGAGCAGCAGGCGCCCCAGCACGAAAGGCAGCCGGACCACAGATTGCCAGGCTCGCGCCAGGCTGAGCCGGCGGCGCTGCAACTCTGGCTCCGGCGTGACGTCGGCGACCGAGGACGGCGGAGCGGCGACCGCGAGCGCCTGCACCGGCACGCGCGCGGTCTGCGGCAGGCGCGATTCCAAAAACGCCACCGGCCGCTTGATCAGGCGGAACGCCACCCATTCGACGGCCAGCGCACAGCCGAGCACCAGCGCAAGCTTCCAGGCGATGTCGATCAGGAGACCATAGGCCGCCGGATCATTGGCGGTGCGCACGAACCAGTAATAGAACGCCGGGAAATGCGTCAGCGTCCGCGCGATGTCGGCGACCTCGCGCGACATATCGGTGACCTGCTCCGACACCATCAGCAGGAGCTGCGCGCCGAGGCTGTCGGCGGTGAGCGGGATCGGGGAGTGGTGCTCCGGCTCGGGCTGCGCCGCCTGCGGCGAGGCATTGGCGATCGCGCGCAGCGTGTTGATGATCTCGCCGCGCTTCTTGTCGTCCTGCAGCGTCTCGAGCGCGCGCTTGGCCTGCTCCGGCGTCAGCGTATCGCCGGTATTGGCCTGCTGCTGCGGCGGTGCCGGTTTGGCGCTGGGCTGCGCGACGGCGGGAGAAACGAACAGGGCGAGGACGAGAAGGATCGCAAAACGAAGTTTGTGCGACACGAGAGCCTCTTAAAATAATTGCGCGACAGCAAATCCCAGGCCTGGAATCTGCCCTCGCGCTCGCGTCATGTCGGATCGATCCTTTTCGCCTTGATGATGTGTCGGAAGTTTGCCGCCGTGACGGCGATCTCTTGGCATTTGCCGCAACACAATCGTCATAAGTGTTGAGCCGCGTTTACGCATGCGGGATGCGTTGTGGGCACGCCGGCCGAGCGGCTCGCCACACGCCAGGGCTGAAGTGGGGCAATCTTTCGCTTGACGCGCTGGGCCCTCTATGATGTTCTTATTTTGTTCCTTTATTTCGGTTGTTTGGGGGTCTCATGCACGACGTCTTTGCCGACGATGGTCCGGTACAGCTCTTCATTCACGACGACGGCGAGACGCCACTGGAATTCGTGCAGGACTTGTTGCGCACGGTGTTCGGCAAATCTCAGCAAGATGCGATCGCCTCCGCTGCGTTGATCGAGGCCAACGGCGCAATTCCGTGCGGTCCCTATCCCGCGCCGGTCGCGCGTGCATTGCTCACGAGCGCGAAGTGGTTGATCCGCTCCAAGGGCCAACCGTTGCTCATCACCGCCGAATCCGCCGACGCCAGCCGTCCCTGCGATCTCTGCGAAGCGCCGAGGGCGGTTAAAGAGATATTTCTGTCGGGCACGACAGCCTCGCTGTGCAGCGACTGCCTGCTCGCCGCACGCCGCAGCTCGGAGGAATTGCCGAGCGACGAGTTCAGATACGCCTTCGTCGCGCTCGAATGGCATTTCGCCGGAATACCGCGCAACCAGATCCTGACACGGTCGCGGAAGTTTCCGGGTCATATGCGCGCCGACGTCCAGATTGCGATCGACAGGCTGTTCACCACGCCGCTCCACTTCTTCGGCATCCACGAAGCCTCTCGCTACGAGACCATCGAGTTCGCAGCGCTGATGAAGGACAGCCGCGATGCGCCGGCAATCGCGCCGCCGCAATATCACGACGTCGATGTCGGCGAGGCCGAACCGGTGAAGTGCCTCGTCAATGGATTGTGGCTGTGCCGAACCGGAGAGCTGCGCTACGCCGTGCTGCTCAGCTTCCATCGCGAGTACGGTTACGAGCCGACCTTGCGCATCGAACTCGCGGTGCCCGCCGGCGCCGCCGGCAATGCCCTCGTGCAACGGACCCTTGCCGAGCTGGAAGCGGCGGTGCATGCCGCGCGCTCCTATCGCGGCAAGATCCTCTCGCTCGACGGCGACGCCGACTACCGCGGACGCTCGCGCGGCGTCACCGTGCATCGCCTGCCGACGGTCGATCGTGACGCCGTGATCCTGCCGGACCGGACGCTGCGGCTGCTCGAGCGCAACGTGCTCGATTTCGTCGGAAGCCGTGAACTGCTGCGCAAGCTCGGCCAATCGACCCGCAAGGGCATTCTGCTCTACGGCCCGCCCGGCACCGGCAAGACCCACACCATCCGCTATCTCGCCACCAACCTGCCAGGTCACACGACGCTGATCATCACCGCCGAGCAGGTCGGCCTGCTCGGCGCCTATATGAGTCTTGCGCGCCTACTGCAGCCAAGCATGGTGGTGATCGAAGACGTCGATTTGATCGCGCGCAGCCGTGAGGAGATGGGCGGCCCTTGCGAGGAATCGCTGCTCAACAAGCTGCTCAATGAGATGGACGGCTTGAAGGAGGACTGTGACATCCTGTTCGTGCTGACCACCAACCGGCCGGAAGAGCTGGAAAGTGCGCTGGCCGGCCGGCCCGGCCGCATCGACCAGGCGATCGAGGTGCCGCTGCCCGACGAGATCGGCCGCGGCAAGCTGGTCCGGCTCTACGGCAAGGGCCTGCCGCTCGACCAGGGAGTCATCGACGACGCCGTGCGGCGCACCGAGGGCGTCAGCGCGGCCTTCATCAAGGAACTGATGCGCCGCCTCGCCCAGGCCAGCATCGCCCGCGACGGCGGCCAGAGGGTCACGTCGGCCGATATCGAGGGAGCGCTGAACGAGATGCTATTCGACGGCGGCCACCTCAACGTCAAACTGCTCGGCGGCGCACAGACCATGAGCACGCAGCGATAATAGCATAGCGCGTCCCGGCGCATTTACCGCTTCCAATCATCTCAAAAATGGGATAATTAGGCGATGCCTTGGCGCGTCGAAATCCTCAACGAGGTCGTTGCAAAGCAAATCGCGGCGTTGCCGGTCGACATGCAGGCCCGTTTCATCCGTCTCTCAGAACGCATTATCGCCACTGGGCTGGAAAGCTTAGGTGAGCCGCATGTCAAGCACTTGATAGGCAAGCTTTGGGAGTTACGACTGAGCGGGCGCGACGGAATCGTGCGAGCGCTCTACGTGACAGCCTCTGGCCGCCGCGTTGTGGTCGTCCGAGCATTCGTGAAAAAATCCCAGAAGACGCCGTCAGGTGAGATCGAGTTGGCATTGCTGAGAGCAAGGGGGATCACGTGACCATTCCGTTCGAAAAGCTCAAGATCCGCCTGCTCGCCAATCCCAAGGTCATGGCGGAATACGAGGCGCTTGCGCCTGAGTTCGAGATCGCCGCCGAGTTGCTTAAGGCGCGCCAGCGAGCCGGCCTTTCGCAATCCGAGCTGGCGGCCCGAATGGGAACGAGTCAGTCGACCATCGCCCGCCTCGAAAGCGGACATACGCTTCCCAGTACCAAGACTCTCCTGCGGTTTGCCAAGGCAACCGGCAGCAAATTCCGGATACGGCTCTCGGCAGCGTAAGGCCTTGCCTGGAGCGTGATGAGATTGGTTGAGCCCGAGCGGCGGCGGAGTTCACCTCTGCCAAGGGAGAAGTCGGCGCGTGGCGCCTGGTGAGGGTTATGGTCTATCGTCAAGACTGTGGCCTCTCACCCGATTTGCTTCGACCTCTCCCCATCGGAGAGAGGTGAAGGGAGTCCGCGGCCAGACCAACTCGATTCACACTCATCTTGCTTGAGCCGAACGTCCTAACGACAAACGGATCGCTGCTGCGTTGGCAATAGCAGCTCGCGTTCCTCGCCAGCGAGCGCCGGCGGTCGCCCGCCGTCAGAACCTCGATGCGGGTTAAACGGACGGCCGCACTGTTTCGGTCACGCCAATTTCCGCGGAGACCGATTTTGGAGCTCGCACTTGACACAGTCGCCATCATGTAACATGTAATGTTACATGATACGCGATAGCCGTTTATCGAGTGTGCTGCACGGGCTTCTCCACATGATCGGAGCGGCCGAGCCGGTAACATCGGACCAGCTTGCCCGGGCGATGGCGACCAACCCGGTCGTGGTCCGCCGCGTCATGGCCGGCCTGCGCGAGCAAGGCCTCGTCCACTCCGAGAAGGGGCATGGCGGCGGCTGGACGCTGGCGCGCGAACCATCCGACATCACGCTCGCGGACATCTATCGCGCGGTCGGCGCACCGACGATCATCGCCATGAGCCATCGCTCGGAAAACCCCGGCTGCCTGGTCGAGCAAGCCGTCAACGACGCGCTGGGAGATACGTTTCGTGAGGTCGAAGCGATCTTCCTGACACGGCTCGGTGCCGTCACGCTCGACGCGCTGGCCAAGGATTTCAAGCGCCGACTGGCCAAACACAAGCAGTCACTCGAGGAGCAGGTTCATGCAGCACGGTGAGCAGACCGGCCATCTGCCGTTCAGCGACCCCAGACGTTGGGACAAGATGGCCGCGACCTACGACGCGCAGTCGCAGCCGTTTACCGCGCATTTCGCCGAAGCCGCGGTAGCGACGCTCGCGATCGGCCCGTCATCGAAGGTGCTCGACGTCGCGACCGGCACCGGCGTCGCCGCGCTGGCCGCCGCCCGCACCGGGGCGCAGGTCACCGCGATCGACTTCTCCGCCGGGATGGTGCAGCGGGTCCGCGCGCACGGTGTCGCAAATATCGAGGCACGGCAGATGGACGGTCAAGCGCTCGATCTGCCGGACGCCGCGTTCGATGCCGTGACGTCGGTGTTCGGCGTGATGTTGTTTGTGGACTGGCGCGCCGGACTGCGCGAGATGGCGCGGGTGACGCGGCCGGGTGGATCGGCAGCCATCGCGGTCTGGAAGAGCCCGGACGGCGCAGCGGTGCATCTCATGGTGTCGCGGATCATCCGGACGCTCTATCCGGACCTAGCCGGCCAATCGCCAGCGACGGGCCTGACCGCGCTGGCCGATCCCCGCCGCTTTGCCGCCGCCGTCATTGCCGCTGGCTTCGTCGATCCCAAGATCACAGAAGTCACCCACGACTTCGTTCTTGATGTCGCAGATGACCATGGGGCCGATCGTCTGTTCGAATTCGGCCCGCAATGGCAAACGCTGAACGAGGCGCAGCGCGCGGCTGTCGCGCGCGAATTCGCAATGGAGGTCGAGCGCGGACGCAGCGGCAATGTCTTCCTGATTCCGTCAACGGCGCTGATCACAACAGCGCGGCGACCATCGTGAGAGCGCAAGATCACGCCTCGCCCCAATCGCGCTGCGACAGAATCCCTTGCCGCAACGCGAGCCGCACCAGCTCGATATCGGAGCCGACGCCGAGCTTGGTTTTGATTAGATAGTGGAGATTGGCGACAGTCTTGGGACTGATGTGGAGCGTGTCGGCGATCTCGTCGCTGGTCCGTTCGGCGAGCAGCATGCGCAGCACCTCGAACTCCCTCGGCGACAACACGTCGGCGGCGACGACCTCACCGGCCAGCTTGCTCAGCGCCAGCTCATGCTCGATATCCGGGCTGATTGCGATCCGGCCGGACAGGACATCCATCGCGGCCTGCACCAGCGTCTCGGGTGGACTGGTCTTGGTGACGTAGCCGCGCGCACCGGCGCGGATCGCCTGCACGGCGAAGGCCGCATTCTGGTGCATGGTGAAGACCAGCACCTGCGCATTGCGATCCCATTGCCGGATGCGCCTGATCGCTTCGATGCCGCCGATGCCGGGCATCGCAAGGTCCATGATGACAAGGTCGGGATTGATCTCCTTGAACAACCGATACGCCTCGACGCCGTCGGCGGCCTCCGCGACGACCCGCAGTCCCGGTTGCTTCTGCAACACGGCGCGATAGCCCTCGCGGACGACGGCGTGGTCGTCGACCAGCATGACTGTCGCGACAGCGTCGTTCACGCCGCGTGCTCCGTCACCATGCTGCCAACATCAGGCCGATCCATCGTCCCCACGATCGGGATCACGGCGCGCAGACCGGAGCCGCCGCCCTGCCGCGTGGCGAAGCTGAACTTGCCGCCGAGTGCCGCCACGCGCTCGCGCATGCCGAGCAGGCCCATGCCGGATCCGGCCGGACGATCGCACGCTTGACCATCATCCTCCACGATAAGCTCGATGTCGCCACCGGAATCGCCCTGCGGATCGCGCACCGCGATCGCGAGGCTGATCCGGCTTGCGCCCGCGTGCTTGGCCGCGTTGGTGATCGCCTCCTGCGCGATGCGATAGAGATTGGCCGCCAACTCCGCCGGCAGGGTATCGCAGATCCCGGACAGGCTGATCTCGAACCGGGTCTGCCCGCGGCTGCGGCTGTTCCATCCGGCGATCAGGCCTTCCAGGCTTGCAGTGAGGCCGAGCTGCTCGACGTCGGGCGGCCGCAACCGGAACAACGCGCCGCGCAGCCGCTCCATCATCTCGGCCGCCGTCCGCGCGATGCCGTCGCATTCCGGCAGGATGGCGGGGCAGTTCTGCGCCGCGCCCTGCCGGGCCGATGCCGCCAGCGCCCGGATCGCCGCCAGCGACTGCCCGAATTCGTCGTGAAGCTCGCGCGCAAGGTGCATGCGCTCGTCATCCTGCAGCGCGATCAGGCGGCGGGTCAATTCGTTGCGTTCGGCAAGCGTGGTGCCGAGGCGCTCGGCGAGATGGTTGAAGACGTCGCGGATGGCGGAGAGCTCGGCGAGGTCGAACGGCGGCAGGCGAGCCGCAAGGTCACCTGTCGCGATCCGTTCCAGGCCGTTGCGGATCAAGCCCGTGGGACGAAGTGCGCGCGCCAGCGCCATATAGACGAGCGCGCCGAGCAGCGGCAGCGCCAGCGCCAGCGCGGCCATCACGCGGCCGGCGCCCTGCCAGGCCTCCGAGGCAAGCGTCGCCGGATCGACCGAGACGACGACGTCGCCGACCCTGCTGCCGCGCGAGAACACTGGCCGGACCGTTTCGCGCTCGGGATCGAACAGCTTGCGATGGAATATGGCGAACGCATATGGCGCGTCGGCCGCCTCGCCTCGCGGTCCGCCGCAGACGCGCTGCACCATCGCGCCGCTCTGATCGCGATAGGCGATGCACAGACCCGGCGTCATCACCGATCCGGCGATCTCCTGAAGATCGGGAAAGCTGGAGCGCGGCTGGTTGATCCATTGCATCTTGTTCTGCTGCAGCTCGAGGGTCCGCGCCGTGATCGAGGCGATCATGTCCAGCCTGGCATGCACCGATCGATCACCGTCGACCAGGAAGAAGGCCGATATGGCGGCGAAGCAAAACGCCGACGCGGCGATCACCCGCAACGTCAGGCGGAGTTTCAGATCGCTTCCGGGAAACATCTGCATCGGTGGCCGTCCTTGCTCGGCTGCCCCTGAGACATCGCCGCGCCAATCTAGCGGCCGAACCGCCCCGACGGGAAGCGCCGCGGCTCCGGCTTGGCGACGTCGTGAAAATTTCCCGGTCCCGCACGTGACGGGATCGGCTTCGATCAGCCGTCGGTTCTGGCTAGGCTCGCCCGATCGTGCGCCCCCACCACGACAGGTCCGTTGCCATGCTCCGCTCCCGCTCCAGGTTGCAAACATCAGTTCTCGCCGGATTTCTCCTTGGCGTCGGCCACGTCTGCTCCGGCGCGCACGCGGCGCAGCCGGTGGGCGTGGAAATTCGGGACTTCGGCTATCTCGATACTTCGGGCGAGCCCACCGACCAGAGCGTCTCCCACCAGCAGCGCCTGCAGGCCTTCATGGCGGCGCTCAGGCGCGACGTGGCGGCCGGCGCGCTCTATCGCGTCGTCCTCTCCTCCTGCGATTCGAGCTGCGATGCCAATACGCCCCTGATGGAAGAACGGCTGCGCGCCGCCGCGCAAGCTGGCGCCAACGTTCTGATCGTCGGCCTGGTTCAGAAGATGAGCACGCTGGTGCAATGGGCGCGCGTTCGCGCCGTCGATCTCGACCGAAATCAGGTTCTTTTCGAGAAACTGTATACGTTCCGCGGTGACAATGACGAGGCGTGGCAACGGGCCGAGACATTCGTGGCCCGCGAGATTCGCGAGGCGCTGGCACCGCCACAGCCGGTTGCGGCAAGCGCACCAATCAAGCTCGCATTGTTCAATTTCGAGCTCGAGGATGCCAGCGCCGCCGGCTCGGAGACCGCGAGCGATGGCGCCGAGCTTGCCAATACGACCGACGCCGTCAGGCACATGCTGGAGCAGTCCGGGCGTTATGCGCTGGTATCTGTCAGCGGCACCGAGACGGATGCCGCGAAGCCGCGCGCCGTCCACGACTGCGGCGGATGCGACGTGGAGATCGCCCGGAACTTCGGCGCGGACCAGTCGCTGATCGGCGTGATCAGGCGGATCAGCCGCACCGAATATCTGGTGCGATTTCAACTGCACGACACCGGCACCGGCAACGTCATCGCTGCGGGCGACAGCGGGCTGCGAATGGGTGCCAATTATTCATGGAGCCGCGGCGCGACGCGACTGATCCGTGACAAGCTGCTGGAGCCTGCACCTCAGCTCACGCCGGCCTCGCGCTGAGCACAGGGGACGTCGGGTGCAGCGCCGACGTTCTCAACACCGGGCTGCGTCCGGGCCCGCCATCACCGCTTTCCGTCCCGCTCGCGAGCGCGCCTTCCTGTCGTCGGGCTTCTTATCTTCACCGTCCGTGGGCGGCTGCAGGCCGGGGCTGTTGGCCCAGTCGTCGAGCTCCTCGATGATCCGCTGATGGCTCGGCCGTTGCGGCGGCGGCGCGCCTGGTTCCTGAGAGAGCTTGCGGGGCAACTTGACCCGTTCTGGCATGATAAGCCTCCAGAGCTGGTGACGCAGATTGCCCCCGTCGATCGTGCCGGTTAGGCGCGCGCCTTCAGGAGGTCGCGGATCTCGGTGAGCAGCTCTTGATCCCGGGTCGGCTTCGGCGGCTCGGCCGGCGCGGCGGGCGCCTCGCGCTTGAGCTGGTTCATCAGCCGCACCACGATGAAGAGCACGAGCGCGACGATGAGGAAGTTCAACGTCAACGTCAGGAAGTTGCCCCAGGCGAGCACCGCGCCCTGTTTCTTGGCATCCGCCAGATTGGTCGCCGTCACCGACTTCGACAGCGCGGTGAAATGGTTCGAGAAATCGAGACCGCCGGTGATCGCGCCGATGATCGGCATGATGATGTCGACAACCATCGAGCTGACGATGGCACCAAAGGCCGCGCCGATGATCACGCCGACGGCGAGATCGACGACGTTGCCCTTCATGGCGAATTCCCTGAATTCCTTCAGCATGTGATCTCCTCCGAAGGTGGACGCTGATGGTGTCGTGACGGGATGGCTAGGCTATTTGTGATCCGTCGGCCCGGCCGGCGCGGCGGCCGACCTTTCGGGCGCTGCGGGCTCCCATGGTGCAGGCAGGATGACACGGGCCGGCGGCGGATTCTGCGCGGTGCGCTGGACATGCGGATCCGATGGCCGCGCCCTGCTATCCATCTCATCCGCATGCGCGATCGGCGCACGGGCGGCGAGCGCCACGGCGGCCACGGCGAGCCTGAGTGAGACGGCCGACAACAGCCTGCTTGTCGCGACGACGTGACGTGGCGCCATGGCAACTGTTCCTCACGCAATCAATACAAGACTCCCGCGACACGCGCATGCGTGCGCGACGGTTCACAGCAAAGCCCGCTTTCGCTTCAAGGCTTCCGGCAGCGCTATCGGTGGTGATGCCGCAGGTATTCGTGCAGTGAGCCCGAATCCGTCTCCTTGAGAAGGGTCTTGAGCATCATGTCCTTCCGGCGCCCTTCGGCAAAGCTCTCGCCGTATTTCTTGCGCAGCGCGGCGACTGTGGTGTTGCCGTGCTTCTTTTCGATCCTGCCGTTCTTGTCGCGATGACGGCCATCGAGACTCTTGCGTGTCTTCGTGCGTGCCTTTGCCATTTCCCGCTCTCCCGTGTGTCATTGCAGCGCGTGAACGTTCCGAAAACCGCTATGTGCTGGTCCGGAACGGCGTCAGACCTTCATGTCACTTGGAAGCTTGCCGCCGTTGGCGGCGAGCTTGGCCATCACCTGCTGGTGCAGCCAGATGTTCATGGCGGCGGAGTTGTTGGTGTCGCCGGTGTAATTCAATTCCTTCGCCAGCTCCTTGCGCGCGGCCAGGCTGCTATCGAGGCCGAGCGCCTTCATCAGGTCGACGATCGAGGTCCGCCAATCGAGCCGCTCGCCCTTGGCGGCCGCGGCCTTGTCGACAATCGCAGCGACGTCGACCGTCGGCGGCGTCGACGCGCCGCCGGTTACGGGCGCAGCCGAAGCCGGCGGCGCCGCCGCGGGCGTCCCAGCCGTTGCGGTCGGCGGGGCCTGGGCCGAACCGTGGCCGAAGATTGCACCCATGATGCTTCCAAAAATGCTCATGATCTTTCACTCCGCTCGCCTGAGACAGCTTTGTCTCGTTCCTGGATCGCATGACGGGGCGAACGATAGGGAGCCCGCCGGGGCGGCGGAAGATGACCTTCGTCACTTTCAGAAGGACGGGCCCCGTGCTGCAAGTCGGCGGTCAAGCGTGCGGCGACCAAGCAAGCCGCATGTCGCGACGCCTTTCATCGCACGCCCCACGTGCGATGAAGTCAGCCGTCCCGGCCCGATTCGCCAGCCCCGAGAAGTCGGGACGGCTGACACGGTCGCGCGCTTCGCGTGAAGCCGGTTGTGACTGCCAAATGACTTGATGCAGAGACTAAAGCTGGCGGCGGCGAATGGTCTGGGCGAGCTCGGCAAAGCTTTCCGCGATGCCCGCGCCGGTCTTTGCGCTCACCGACTTGACGCTCGATCTTGCGAGCTCGGCGATCGCGCTTGCGCTGCCTGCGGCTTCCGGAAGGTCGATCTTGTTCAACAGCGCGCGATAGGGCCGGCCCGGAAACCTGGTCTCGAAACCACGGACCAGTTCGACCATGCGGGTCACCGTCTGCGGTCGCGTGACATCGGACACGATGATCGCGGCGGACGCGCCGGTGACGTAGACGGTGTCGAATATCTGCGTGCCGAAATCGCCGTCGGTGTCCCACAACACCAGACGCATCGGCTCGCCGCCGTCGGCGGGCGCGACGTCATGGCTCAGAATCTCGACGCCGAGCGTCGACTTGTACTGCCCCTCGAACCGGTCGTAGACCAGCCGGTACAGGATCGACGTCTTGCCGACACCCATATCGCCGAGCAGCATGACCTTTGCGGTAAGCATCAGCGCGCCAGTTCGGCTCGATAGACGTTTTCGAATGACACCCGGCGGTTGCCGCCGATCGTCGTGTCGATCCGGTCGGTGATCGGCATGGTCGCGGCGCGCGACACCAGGATCAGCCGTGACGGATCGATCCCGAGCGCGGTCAGTCTCCGCGTCACCTGCTCGGCGCGCTTGCGCGCTAGCGTCCTGTTGGTGCCTTCGGTGCCACTCTGGTCAGCATATCCGACGACGCGAACCCTGAAATCGTTGTCCGCCAGCAATCCGGCGAGCTGATGGATCTGCTGCTCGGCCTGATCGCTATCGAGGAATTCGTCGGAATTGTTGGCGAAGAACACCGCCGTTGAGGCGATGAAGCGGTCGAGCCGCGCGGCCGGACCGTCGACGACCGACTGCAGCCCGGCATATTGCTCGCCCAATTTCGCGGACTGCTCGGCGAGCTTGTCATATTGCGCGCTCAGCGCGGCGGATTTCCGCTCGCTTGCCTTCGACTGCTCGGCGATCGCCTCGCGCATCTGGTCGACACTCGCCTGCAGGCGCGTCAGGCTCTGCTGCAGGCTGCTGATCCCGGCCTGCGATGCCGCGAGTTGCTCGGGTGCGGACACGAGGCCGATCCGATCGACGATCCGGTACGGTGATGCGGCCGCGGCGAGCGCATCGATCAAGGGCGCGGTCGCCACCTGGCTCGGCTCGATGCCCGACACCGCGACGGTTCGGCTCTGATGATCAAAGTCGAGCCGAAGCGGAAACGTGGCAAGCGACGGCTGCTTCGCGGCGAGCTGCTCCAGCGCCGCATGGGTGCGCCGCTCCACGAGGCTCCGGCTCACCGATACCGCCGCAAACCAGACCAGCACGGCGGCCGCGGCCGCGAGCAGGCCGAACAGAATGACCTTGCCGCGCCGGCCCGTGGCCTTGCGCGGCATGTCGTCGGTTTCGATTGATGCCGCCAGCGAGGCAAGCATCGCGGCATCGCATTTCGCTCCGCGGTCGATGCGTTCGATCGAATCGAAGAACAGCGAATTGATCCGGGCATTGTCGGCAGGGCGCAGCGGACCGAGACACTCCGCCGCGAGGATGAAGCGCGGCGAAGCGCGCAGCGCGAGCTGCCGTCCGCCGAAATCGAGCGTCTGCAGATTGCCTTCGCCGGCGAGCGCCTGAACCGAAAACTCCAGGATCGCCGCGACCATCGCGCTGAGCAGGTCGGCGCGCTCGTCGGGCGTTTCGTCGCGCTTCCAGTCCGCGACCAGACGCCCATTGCCGCGTTCGATGATCAGCAGGCGGTTCACCCGCGGCGGATTGTCGGCCAGCACGAACTCGCTGATCGGACGCCCCGTCACCAGCGACTTGATACGCCCCATCCAAAGCTCGGTGGAGGTCAGCGCATTGATGCGGTGCTCGAGCGAGGCGACCAATTCCCGGAACGAGTTTGCCACCGCGGCGCTGACCAGCCGACCGACGATCGGATAGAGCGCCTCGACCATCAGCTCGCGCGAATTCCTGATCTCGCTCCGGATCGCGGAGACCACGGTGGGCGCAATCGCGTTGGCGAGCTCGCGCGGCCGATTGACCTCGGCACGCTCGAGGGCCGCGACCAGGATGTCGGCGGTTGCGGCCTCGAGACGATCGGCGGAGCCGACATATTGCTGCAGCGAGGTGAGGTCGGCTTCCAGCGACTGCAGGCGCGTCGCCTCGGGCTGAAACAGCAATGTCTTGAGCTGCTCGATCTCGCGGTTCTGGCCGGCAGCGGCTGCCATGCTATTTTCCCGTGCGGCCGGATCCCAATCCGCTGATCGCCGCGCCGAGCTGCGAGATGGCGGCGCCGATATCCTTCAGCGAGTCGAGCCGCTTCTGCTCGGTGTCGCGCTCGAGGTCGGAGACGCGGGCCTGGACGGCGGCAATCTCGTTGGCGAAGTCCGCCTGCATCTGCTTCAGCGACGCCTGCATCTCCTCGCGCAGGCCGGCCAGATTGCTTTCGATCGAGCGCTGTGCGCCGCCAAACAGGAGGTCACGGACCTGATCGATCGTCGCCGCGGCATGCGCCGCCGCATCCGCGCCGTTTCCCGCGGCCGCGGCATTGGCGGCTCCATCCGTGTCCTTAATCTGGCGCTCGCTGCCCTTCATCGTCGTAATCCCGCTCGTCCGAAGCTACGCAAAATCCGGCTTTGCTGTAAAAAGCAAATCCAGAACAATCCTATAGCCAATTTCGTTGGCTCGGCACAGAGCAAGGCGAGCAATCAGAAGGGGATGAAGCCGCACAGCGTGCGCTCACGCGCAATTATTTCTAATAAGTTATTGCCTTTATTGCGAGTTCTGTACGGTTCTTGACCTGGCATTTTTCCAGGATGGTGCTGACGTAGTTTTTCACGGTTCCCTCGGCCAGATGCAGCCGCTCGCCGATCTCGGTGTTGCTCTTGCCCTCGACGATCAGCGTGAGAATTTCATTCTCTCGCGCCGTCAACCCGTCGCGAACCGGCAGCTTCGCCGAAACGCGCGGGCCGCGCAGGCGCTTGAACTCGTCGAGGATGCGCGCGGCCACGCCCGGTGACAGCCCGGACTGGCCGTTCATCACCGCGCGGATCGTGTCTGCGATCTCCTCCATCCTGGCGTCCTTCAGCAGATAGGCCTTCGCGCCCGCGCTCACCGCCTCGAAGATCAGATCGTTGGTCTCGAATGTCGTCAGGACGACGATGTGAGTATTCGGAAGCTCGCGCAGGATTCGCTGGGTCGCCGCAATGCCGCCGACGCGCGGCATCTGCAAATCCATCAGGATGACGTCGGGCCGGTATCGCCGTGCGAACTCGATGGCCTGCTCGCCGTCGGCCGCGCCAGGAAGCAAATCGAAATCATCGTTCTGCTGCGCAAGAAGCGTGGCGATGCCTTCGCGGATCAGCGCCTGGTCCTCGGCGATCAGCACCCGCACTTTCTCGACCTTACTCACGGGCGATTCCATCGTTCTCTCGAAAGCCTCACGATCATCAATGCCGCGACCGGCTGCTCACTCGGCCAGCACGCCCGCCGATGCCGCCGGCGGCACCCCCACGGGCAGCGATATCCGGACCAGTGTACCCTGCCCCGGCGCGCTTTCCACCGCGCAATCTCCGCCGACAAGTTCAGCAAATTCGGCCATTCCGATCAATCCGAAATGTCCGGGCTTCGGCACCGCCGGATCAAAGCCACGGCCGTCGTCGCGGATCTCCACGATCAGCTTGCGGCCGACCGCGGCGGGCTCCTCGAACGCACGAAACCGGACATTGCGCGCCTTGGCATGCGCCTGGATGTTGCGCAGCGCCTCGCTGAGGATGCGTTGCACGGTCAAGGCGCAATCGCGCAATCCGCCGCGCGCGCGGTCATCGATGTCGGTCGAGACCGCGATCCCGCTGCGGTCCGCGAAGTCGGCGAGCAATCCTTCAACGTCGAGATCGAGCTCGAGATCGTCGGGCATGCGCAGGCGCGCGATCGCCTCGCGGGCGCGCGAAAGTCCGCTCGCCGCCGCGTCTTCCGCGGTCGCAAGTCCGTCCGCCACGCGCGCCGGATCGGTCGACAGGTAGTGCCGGATCAACCTGATCTGGGTCAGCAGCGCCACGATCGAGTGCACCAGCGTATCGTGCAGGTCGCGCGCCAGGCGAAGGCGGGTGCGCGCCAGCGAGGCGAAGCGCACTTCGGCGCTCGCCGCCTCGAGTTGCTGCTCCATCAGCCGGCGCGCCCGACGCTCGCTGCCGAGCAGCGTTTCGACCTGGCGCGCCGCGAAGTCGGGCATCGCGATGACGAAGTAGTGCGACTGCTCGCCATTCCACAGCACCACGGCGGTGACCGGCTGCGCCATCCCCGGCGACGCGCCGCGAACGCCGGCAAGCGCGATCGTGTCGCGCTCTCCCGCCGCGAGCGCCGCCAATTCGGATTCCATCCCGACCAGCAACATGCATTCGCAGCAATCAACGCCTACCGCGGGAAGCCATTCGACGAGGCGTCCGATCTTCCGCACCATTTTTCTGTCGGCGCCGATGACGGCGAGGCCGATGACGTCGGCTTTTGCGGCTGGAAGCAGGTCCGCGCTCAGGTCGATCATTCGTTGCCCAAATCAGCTCAGCGAGCCGCCCACTTTGGCGTAAGCCCGCGGCGGCCGCAAACGAATATGACTTTCGTCACGATCGATCCTGACTTTCGTCAGATGCCGCCGCCTCCCGAAATACGGTTTCTGGTTGGTGAAATCGTGCAAGCCGCGGTGTGCCACATGCGGGTGCACGTGGCGATGCCAGAAAGGCCGCGCCTCAGGCAGGCCGCGCCATTCGACCGGAGTGAGCTGACGGATGAGGGTCGCGCCACGAAAATCGTCGCGCACGGAGCCGCGCAGTTTGGGCGACACAGCCAAGCCCGCCAAACGCCGCCGCCTCAGCGCGACACAGAAGGCAGCGCTGCACGCGGCGCTCGCCGGTCGTTTGCAGCTCTTCCCGCGCGGATATGCCACAAGCAAGACGGGCCCATTCCACTCGCGCCGCGCCGTCCTCGGGCTTGCGCGCGCCGGCCTGATCAACATCAGCGCCACCATGCGTTATGCCTCGGCAACCAGGCGTGCGCGCGAGATGTTGTCGGGCACGATGGCCGGCGGAGCCGGTGAGCAGGCCGGCCCGCAGGTTGCGAGACACCCTGCCGGCGATCATTTTTGAGGCGGATACCACGTCCGGCAGCGGAGCCACCGGCGAATAAAGCGCGGGTAAAGGCACCGTATGTCCCTCGCGGGCGACGAGTGGTAGAATGACCCGGAACGCGATGGCGGCCATCGCCGTTAAGTTGCGCGACAAATGGCTGCAACAGAAACGAGGATGCATGCTCGCGCTCTGGATCATTGGGTTGGCGTTCGTCGGCAGCGGCCTCGCCGCGCTCCTGTTCGGTGTCAGCTCGCTCGAAACGCCGTTCGGCAGCGCGCTGTTCGGCAGCGGACTGATCCTCATCGCCTCCGGGGTCATGATCGCAGCTCTCGGCTTCGTGGTCCGCCACCTCGACGGGCTGCGGATGGCGATCGAGACCGGTGCAGAGCTGGCGCTTGCCGAACCGGCTGAACCCGTTCCAGCCATTGCGACCGCGACGATGGAACGTCCTTCTCCGCTTCGGCCGAAGGACGCGAAACGACCGGCGGAGCAGGACGTCGCCGCGCCGGACGGCGCCGCGGCCGCATCACAGGAGACCACGCCTCGCCGCATGGGCCGCTCGTCGCGGCCCGACCGGCCCGCTTCGCCCGTGCGCAGGACGCCCGCAAGGGAAGCCCGGCAGGCATCCACCGTCGTTCACTCCGGCACCGTCAACAACATGGACTACCAATTGCGCGCCGACGGGACCATCGTTGCGATGCTCCCGGGGCGAACGCTGGAGTTCGCATCGATCGACGAGCTGCGGGCCCGTCTCGCCGCCCTTCCCGAAGACGACGAGGACGCATCGGCCGGCCAACGTTCGGCCTGACCGCCGGCACGCCGTCGAACCGGCGCGCGGCTCGGGGCCGGCGCACTGCTCTTTTGTCGTTCTTCAGAGTTCACGCGATCGCGCCGGGCTGCCGAACCTTGCGCGTTTGCCGTCGTCGCATACGCCCGCAACTTGATCGCAGTCCAACGCCGGCCGTGCGTTCGCTCATCGCCGCAAGCAGACCAGCTCTGCAGATAAACTGCGCAGTCTATCTTTACAGCTTACCTGTATATATCTACTAAATCCGCATGAGCAATTCATCGGAATCCCACCCGCAAGCGCGGGTCCCGGCGCTGGCCGAGGACCTGCGCCTGCTAATCGGAAGACTGAAGCGCAGGCTGCGCGAGCAGAGCGACCGCGGAGACCTGCCGCCGTCCCAGGTCGCGGTGCTGCTTCGGCTCGAGAAGGACGGACCCGCGACGGTTTCGAGCCTGGCGCGAGCCGAAGGGATGCGTCCGCAATCGATGAGCTCGGCGGTCGCCGCACTCGAGGCGGCCGGCCTCGTCACGGGCCGGCCTGATCCGGGCGATGGCCGGCAAACCCTCATGTCTCTCACGGACGCCTGCCGCGAGTGGATCCAGGCCGGGCGTGCCGCGCGCCAGGACTGGCTGTCGCGCACCATCACCGCACGACTGTCGCCACAAGAGCAGGACGAGCTCGCCGCCGCCGTCAGGCTCCTGAAGCGGCTCATCGACGATTGACGCGGGCTTCGCCACATCAACCTCCGGCTGGAAGGAAATGATCATGGCCCTCACGACGCTTGATCCGATCACGGCCCTCATCGTAGTCGATCTGCAAAACGGCCTGCTCGGCTCATCCTTCATCCATCCGATCGCAGAAGTCGTGGCGCGCGCGAGCGCCCTCGCAGCCGCATTTCGCCGGCGCGGCCTGCCGGTCGCGCTGGTTAATGTCGACGGCAGCGCGCCGGGGCGAACCGAGCGGGCGCCGCGCCATAGCGGTCCGCTTCCGGATGGATGGACCGACCTTCTCCCTGAGCTTGACCGGCAGGCAAGCGACATCGTGGTGACCAAGCGAACCTGGGGCGCCTTCGCGAGCACCGATCTCGAGCGCCGGCTCAAGGAGCGCGGCGTCACGCAAGTCGTGATCACGGGCGTCGCCACGGGCACCGGCGTCGAAGCGACAGCGCGGCAGGCCTATGAGGCGGGGTTCAACGTCACGCTCGCCGCCGATGCGATGACCGACATCCGGCCGGAAGCGCATGATTACAGCCTCGCCAACGTCTTCCCTCGACTGGGAGAGACCGGGTCAACGCAATCGATCATCGACCTCCTTGACAGGACGCACGCGCATGAACTGGCTTGAGCTCATCGCCTACTTCTTCGGCGGCGCCTTCCTCACCAACGCAATTCCCCATGTCGTGGCCGGCGCGATGGGAGAACCGTTCCAGAGCCCGTTCGCGAAGCCACCGGGCGAGGGATTGTCGACATCGACGGTCAACATCCTGTGGGGCTTCTTCAACCTGCTCGTCGGATATCTGCTGATCTGCCGGGTCGGTGAATTCGGCCTGCGGACCACGAGCCACGTCGCCGCGCTCGGCCTTGGCGGACTTCTGCTCGGCCTTTTCCTGGCGCGGCGGTTCGGACGGTTTCACGGCGGCAATGCAGAAGAGCAATCATGAGGCGTGTGTTTCGATCACTACGGAGCTTCAACTACCGGGTCTGGGCCGCGGGCGCGCTGGTATCCAATGTCGGCACCTGGATGCAGCGCGCCGCGCAGGATTGGCTGGTTCTCACCCAACTCACGAACCACAGCGCATCCGCCGTCGGCATCGTCATGGCGCTGCAGTTCGGGCCGCAGCTTCTGCTGATGCCATGGTCGGGGTTTGCCGCCGACCACTTCAACCAGCGCCGGCTGTTGATGGCCACGCAGGCGGCAATGGGCGTGCTCGCACTCGTGCTTGGGGTTCTCACCGTCACCGGACTGGTGCAGCTCTGGCATGTCTACATGTTTGCGTTCCTGTTCGGCTGCAGCGCGGCGCTGGATGCCCCGGTGCGCCAGACATTCGTCGCCGAGCTGGTCGGTGACCGGGATCTGTCGAATGCGATTGCACTGAATTCGACCTCGTTCAACGCCGCGCGGATGATCGGGCCCGCGGTCGCCGGCCTCATCATCGCCTCCGTCGGCACCGGCTGGGCCTTCCTGTTCAATGGCGCGTCCTTCCTGGCGGTGCTGGCGTCGCTGTCGCTGCTCCGCAAGTCCGAGCTTCGCCCGAATGCGCGCGCCCATCGCACCAAGGGCAGCGTCATGCAGGGATTTCATTATGTCTGGTCGCGCCCCGACCTCAGGACGACCCTGGTGATGCTGTTCCTGATCGGCACCTTCGGACTGAACTTCCCGATCTTCATCTCGACCATGGCGGTCGGCGTCTTTCACACCGATGCGCGCGGCTTTGGCCTGTTGTCGTCGATGATGGCCGTCGGCACGATGTCCGGCGCGCTGCTCGCCGCGGGCCGCGACCGGCCACGTTTCGGCGCGCTGTTGCTCGGGGCGGCCATCTTCGGGCTGGGCTGCACGCTGGCGGCGCTGGCGCCGAACTACTGGCTGTTCGCCGCCGCGCTGGTCGTAATCGGCGTCGCCGCACTCACTGTCACCAACACCTCGAACGCGCTGATGCAGCTCTCGACCGAACCCGCGATGCGCGGACGGGTGATGGCGCTCCGACTCGGCGTCGCACTGGGCGGCACCCCGATCGGCGCGCCGATCGTCGGATGGGTCGCCGATCATCTCGGTCCACGCTGGGCACTCGGCGTCGGCGCGGCTGCCGGCTTTGCCGCCGCGATCGTCGCCATCGCCGCACTGTCTCAAGGCAAGGTGAACGCCACGCGAGACGGCGTGCCTCACGCGGCGGAGTGATCCGTCACCGCGGCTCGCCGAACCGTGGCCTTGTCCTCGCCGGAAGATGCCGGGCTCGTCGTCGAGGCCACACCGCGGCGATCCTGTGCCGGCGCGACGCCCTCACGGAGACGCATTCGTCAACCCCGACCTTGGGCCCGGAAAAACGAGCGAGCGCTCTCTCAGAAAATTTGATCGCCCCCCTTTTCCGACGACCGGTCTCTGCGCTAGGAATTATGCAAGGGCCGAGAGCCCGCCCCTGACCGACAACGACACAAGAGGGTCGGGGTTACATTGGGAGGAGGCAACGTTGCGTCTCGCGCGCCAGCGGCCGGGGACGAATGCGTTCTCGATGGACGTGCTGTGCGCACGCATCCTCGAGCGCCACCGCGATTCCATCAAGGTCCAGAAGCCGCATCTCGCCGTTCCGAACCTCACACGCATCATCGGCGCTACGCTGACGCTGTCGAACAAGCACGGCTTTCATGCCACCACGCTGCGCCAGCTCGCGGAAGCCTCCGGCCTCAGCATGGGCGGGCTCTATACCTACTTCGACAGCAAGCCGACGCTGCTCTCGATGATCCTCGGCGAGGTCGCCGAGACCGTCTCCGAGGTTCTCACCGCGCCCCCCGACGACGTGAAGGAGGATGCGCGCAAGCATCTGCACTGGATCATCGCGACCCATGTCCGGATGAGCGAGACGATGCAGCCCTGGTTCGTGTTCGCTTTCATGGAGGCGAAATCGTTTCCCCCGGCGGAGCGTCAACGCGCCAAAGACATGGAGGTCATGACCGAGAAGATCATCGCCAACGTGCTGAGGCAGGGCGTCGCCAGCGGAGTCTTCGCGATCGACCAGGTCACGCTCTCGGCGTCGCTGATCAAGCCGCTGCTGCAGGACTGGTACGTCAAACGCGCCAAGTACCGCACCCGCGGCACCTCGATCGAGGCCTACATCAACGGCGTCACGACCTTCATCGATGCTGCCTTGTCGGCACGAAGCCGACCCGGCCGCATGGCGGCCAGTTCCCGCTCCAAACCGAAACAGATGGCGCACTCATAGCCCGAGGAAGGATCCGGCAATGAAGCGATTCCGATTCAATCAGCAGGAGATCGTCTTCGTCGTCTTCGCCGTGCTCTTCCTCGCGTTCTCGATCTTCCTGCGCGGCTTTCTCACGCCGGAGAACATGCTGACGCTGCTGCAGAACGTCGCCGTGCTCGGCATCCTCGGGCTCGCCATGGCGATCGTCGTGATCGGGCGCGGCATCGACATCTCGCTGATCGCAGCGCTGGCGGTGCCGCCCGGCCTGGTGCTGCAGATGGTGCAGGACGGCCACTCGCTGACGGCGTCGCTGCTGACCGCCGTTCTGCTCACGGTCGTCTTCGGCCTGGTCAATGGCTGGCTGATCGCCTACGCCGAGGTGCCGTCGCTGTTTGCGACGCTGGCAACCGGCCTGCTGCTCGCCGGGCTCGGCCAGGCTGCGCTGTTTCAGCTCGACGTCGTGCAGTGGAGCGACGGCATGGCCGGGTTCGAGCGGCTCGGGCAAGGCAACATCCTCGGCATTCCGAGCTCGATCGTGATGTTCGCGATCGCCTGCATCGTGGTCGCGTTCCTGCTGCGCCGGACGCGCTGGGGCGCCTATATCTACGCGATCGGCGACAATCCCTACGCCGCACGCGTCACCGGCATCCCCTCGCGCCCGATCATCGTGCTGCAATATGTCGTCGCGGCGCTGATCGGCTGCTTTGCCGGTCTCGTGATGGCCGCCTCCGTCAATTCGATGCCGACCCGCATCTTCAACTCGACCCTGATCTACGACGTCATCCTGGTCGTGGTGCTCGGCGGCATCGGGCTCTCCGGCGGCCGCGGCGGCGTGATGAACGTGATCATCGGCACGCTGCTGATCGGCACGATGCTCAACGGCATGACCATCATGGATATTTCCTATGCCGGGCAGAACCTCATCAAGGGTGTGGTCCTGCTGCTCGCCGTCATCACGGACTCCTTCCTGAATCCGCGCAACGAAGAAACGGCGCAACAGGGCGACATATGAGTGAAACGACAACGACACCAACCAAGGAGGAAGCAGTGAAGCGCGTGATCCATACTGCAAAGATACTCGTTGCCACGCTCGGGCTTGCGGCCATCGCTGGACCGGCGCTGGCTCAAAAGGGCCTCGACGAGCCGTTTCAGAAGCCGTTCAAGGAAGCCCTGACCGGCAAGACGGTGGCCTACGTTCCGGTCGCCATGAACTTCGACCTCACCGAAGGCTGGTACGCCGGCCTGAAGAAGGAGCTCGAGCCCTTCGGCGTGAAGTTCGAGATCCGCGATCCCAACTGGAACACCAATGCCGGCGCGCAGGCGGTGACCTCGCTGATCTCTGAGAAGCCCGCCGTGATGGTGATCCACAATCCGGACGTGCAGACCTATGCCAAGCTGCTGCAACGCGCCGAGAACGAAGGCATCTACGTCATCCAGATCAACATGGGTTCGGCCTATCGCTCTTCGGCCTTCGTCGGCGCCAACTGGATCGAGATCGGCGAGAAGGACACCGAGGCGGTAGTCAAGGCCTGCCAGGGCAAGTCCAACAAGATCGCCATCGTGCAAGGCGCGCTCTCCGCGGCCGCCAGTGCCTATACGCTCAAGGGCGTCGAGAACGTTCTCGCCAAGCATCCGGAGATCAAGGTGGTGTCGAGCCAGGCCGCCGATTGGGATGCAGCGAAGGCCAAAGCGATTACGCAGACAGTGCTGAAGCAGAATCCCGATCTCTGCGGCATCGTCGGCTTCTGGGACGGCATGGACATCGGCACCGCGGCGGCGGTGAAGGAAGCCGGCCTCACCGGGAAAGTGTTCGTTGCGACCTCCGGCGGCGGCGAGCGCAAGGGCGCCTGCGAGCTGGTGAAGTCCGGCGCCTTCGACCTCAACCTCAGCTACGACGTCCCGACGCAGGCGGCGCAGATGGCCGGCACGATCAAGTGGCTGCTGTCGTCCGGCGCCAAGCCCGGCTCGGTGAAGGGCTCCGAATACACGACGCTGATCCCGATCACCAAGGAGAATGCGGACAGCCAGACCGCATGCTGGAATCTCAGCGACCTCAAAAAATAGCTCGATTGGCCACGTCCCGGGTGACGAACCCGGGGCGTCGTTCTCCAGACTCCAACACCTGCTGGAATGCCGATGCGCGACACCCTGACGAGCCTGCGTTATCGCTATTGGCCGGACCATCTCCTCGGCGAGATCCTGTCCAAGCGGTGGACCGAGACCGCAATCCCGGTGATCCTGCTGCTGATCGTCGGCTTCGCGCTCAGCCGCTCCATCGATCACTTCCTGTCGCCGTCGAGCCTTGCCGACACCGCGCGCCAGGCCGGCGAGATCGGCTTCATCGCGCTCGGCATGGCGCTCGTCGTCATCGTCGGCGGCATCGACCTTTCGGTCGGATCGATCTTCGCGCTGACCGATTTCTGCGCGCTCTATCTGCTCGACGTGCTGGGATGGCCGGTGCCGGCGGTGGTGGCGGCCACCCTGCTCTGCGGCGCGCTGCTCGGCGCCGTCAACGGCGTCCTGATCGGCTATCTGCGGCTGCGCGCCTTCATCACCACGCTGATCACCCTAATCATCTACCGTTCGACCTTCGATCTGCTGATCCAGCGCTATTCCAACGACATCGCCGCCGCCTTCCCCGACATCCCGTCCTGGAATTTCATCGGCGGCGGCGACGTGTTCGGCATTCCGAGCGTCGCGCTGGTCTATATCGCGATCGCGATCTTCGGCCATATCTTCATGACGCGGTTGCGCCCGGGCTGGCACATCACCGCGATCGGCGGCTCGCGCCGCTCGGCCTACAACTCCGGCATCCCGGTTCGCCGCACCATCGCGCTCTGTTACGTCGCAAGCGGCGTGCTCACCAGCATCGGCGCGCTGTTCTTCGCCGCCCGCCTCGGCACCGTCGGCGGCGACATCGGCGTCGGCCTCGAGGTGATCGTGCTGACGGCGACCGTGCTCGGCGGCATCACGCTCGGCGGCGGCAAAGGCTCGGTCGCCAAGTCGCTGGTCGGCGTGCTGATCGTGCTCCTGATCACCAACGGCCTGACCACGCTGAACGCGCGCGGCGGCATCAATCGCATGGCCCTCGCCGGGATCCTGCTGGTGGCCGCGATGGTCGACATCCGCTGGCAGAAGAACCGCACCCGGATCATCAGCAAGGTCTATGTCGCGCCGACCTATCACGCACTGCCGCCGCCTCCGCCGACCGAGATCGGCCAGGGCGGGCCGTTCGAGCAGAACGACAAGCTGCGCGACGTCCAGTTGATCGGCCTCGGCCGCATCGAGGCGCCCGAGGACGTGATCCTCGATCGCAACGACAATCTCTATGCCGGCTCGCGCCACGGCGACATCATCCGCTTCCTCGCCCCCGACTACGAGAGGATGGAGGTGTTCGCCCATATCGGCGGCCAGCCGCTCGGCATGGCGTTCGACCGGCAGGACAATCTCTATGTCTGCATCGGCGGCATGGGGCTCTATCGCATCAAGCCGGACGGCACGGTCGAGAAGGCCACCGACGAAACCAACCGCAGCATGCATTCGGTCAACGACGACAGCCGCCTGCGGCTCGCCGACGACCTCGACATCACCGACGACGGCCTGATCTTCTTCTCCGAAGCGACCGTGCGCTACGAGATGGACGAATGGCCGATCGACGGACTGGAGGCACGCGGCAACGGCCGCATCATCTGCTACGACACCAAGACCGGCGCCACGCACACGGCGCTGCGCGGCCTGAAATTTCCCAACGGCATCTGCGTTGCCAGCGACGGCCAGTCGATCCTGTTCGCCGAGACCTTCGGCTGCTCGATCAAGCGCTATTGGTTCGCGGGACCGAACAAGGGCAGGGTCGAGGTCGTGATGGACAATTTGCCGGGCTACCCCGACAACATCAACCTCGCCTCCGACGGCAACTACTGGCTGGCGCTGGTCGGCATGCGTAGCCCCTCGCTCGACCTCGCCTGGAAGATGCCCGGCTTCCGCCGCCGCATGGCCAAGCGGGTGCCGGTCGACGAATGGCTGTTCCCGAACATCAACACCGGCTGCGTCGTCAAGTTCAACGAGCAGGGCAAGATCCTCGAATCGTTCTGGGACCTTCGCGGCGAGAACCATCCGATGATCACCTCGATGCGCGAGCATCGCGGCTATCTCTATCTCGGCGGCATCGCCAACAACCGGATCGGCCGCTACAAGCTCGAGAACGCCGATCCGAACTTCGTGCAGTATGACAAGCGCTGGGGGAAGCTGTCGTGATTGCGGCCGTCAGGGAATTCACCAACCGCTTCCTTGGGCGCGGCGAAGCCACCATCACCGTGCCGTCGTTCGACGGCGCGCTGAAGCCGAACCAGAAGCTGGAGGCCGCAACGACGGTGCTGGAATGCGAGGCGCCAGAGGACCTCGCGACCGACGGCCGCAACCTCTATGTCGCGGACGGCCGTCGCCTGTTGCGACTTGAGGGCAGCATCGCCACCGAGCTGCGCAGCTTCGAGCAGCCAATCTCGGCTCTCTGCGCGCTGAAGGATGGCGGCATCGCGGTTGCGCTCGGCGGGCGCGAGGTGCGCCTTTATCCGGACGCGTCCTCGAGCGAACCAAGCCTCTCCTTCAACGACGCCGCCTTCAACGCGGTCAACGCCCTGGCGCAGGCCGGCGACGGGAGCCTGGTCGCAACCGACGGCTCGACGACCTGCGGCGTCGACGACTGGGCGCGCGACCTGATGCAGCTCAATCGCAGCGGCCGCGCCTTCCGGCTCGACCCCAAGGCCCGATCGGTCACGCCATTGGCCTCGAGGCTCGGCTACGCCTTCGGCGCCTGCGCACACAGCGACGGCGTTTTGGTCAGCGAGAGCTGGCGCCATCGCCTGATCCTGATCAGGAATGGACAAGCGCCGCGGGTCGTGCTCGGCCGCCTGCCCGTCTACCCGTCGCGGCTGTCGAAGGCTGCCGGAGGCGGCTATTGGCTCACGGCGTTCACCGCACGCACCCAGCTCATCGAGTTCGTGCTCCGCGAGCCGGCCTACCGGCGGCGCATGATGGCCGAGATCGATCCGGCCTACTGGGTCGCGCCGCGCCTGCGCTCCGGCTTCTCGTTCAAGGAGCCGATGCAGGGCGCGCACATCAAGACGATGGGCGTGATCAAGCCATGGGCGCCGCCGCGCTCCTACGGGCTCGTGATCCGCCTGAGCGCGGACGGCAATCCGCTCTATTCGCTGCACAGCCGGGTCGACGGCATCAACCACGGCGTGGTCGCGGCGGTGGAGATGGGCGGCGATCTCCTGCTGATCGCCAAGGGGCCGGGCCGCGTCCTGAAACTGCCGCTGGCCAGCCTTGCGGAGGAGTTCGGCGCATGACCGATACCGTGCTTTCGCTGCGCAAGGCGACCAAACTCTATGCCGGCGTGCCCGCCATCGAGGACGTCGACTTCGATCTCCGCCGCGGCGAGATCCACGCGCTGGTCGGCGAGAACGGCGCCGGCAAATCGACGCTGACGAAGGTGATGGCCGGCGTCGTGACGCTGACCTCGGGCACCATGATGGTCGACGGCGCCGACGTCGCGCCGCGCACACCGCTCGAGGCCCGCAACCTCGGCATCGCCATGGTGTTCCAGGAGAACAGCCTGGTGCCGACCATGACGGTCGCGCAAAACCTCTTCCTCGGGCAGGAGAAGTTCTACAATCGGCTGCGCGGCATCTACATCGCCGCGCAACAGTTCCTGCAATCGCTCAATTTCGACGTGACGCCGACCGCGACCGTGGGCGGGCTCGGTGCCGCCAAAAAGCAGATGGTGGAAATCGCCCGCGCCGTCCTGCACAAGGCCAAGGTCATCATCTTCGACGAGCCGACCGCCACCCTGACACCGGAGGAGAAGAAATATTTCTTCGACCTCGTCCGCGACCTGAAGAAGCGCGGCGTCTCGATCATCTTCATCTCGCACGCGTTGGAGGAGGCCCTGCTGCTTGCCGATCGCATCACCGTGCTGCGCGACGGCAAGCACGTCGTCACCGACGATGCCGCGAAGTTCGACCGCGCGGCGATCGTGCAGGCGATGGTCGGACGCGATCTTTCCAACACGCTTTACGGCGCGAAGAAGAAAACCGTGCGGCCGGCCGGAGCCCGCGTCCTCACGGTGCAGAACCTCAAGATGGCGCCGATGGTGAAGAACAATTCGCTGTCGGTGTTCGCCGGGCAGATCACCGGCGTGTTCGGCCTGGTCGGCGCAGGCCGCACCGAAACCTTCAAGATCGTCTCCGGCGTGCTGAAGCGCGACTTCTTCCACGGCGGCGAGATCCTGCTGCACGATAAGCCGGTGCGTTATCGGGTGCCGGCGCCGGCCGTCAAAGCCGGCATCGCCTATGTGACCGAGGACCGCAAGGTCGAGGGCTTCTTCGAAACCGCCTCGATCGCCCGCAACATCTATCTCGGCCTGCTCTCCAAGTTTCCCAAGGGCCGGATGATCCTGTCGCGGCGCGAGACCAACGCGGCCGGCAAGACCTGGACCGAGCGGCTGAAGGTTCGCGCCATCGGCGACGAGGCCAAGGTGGTCGAGCTGTCAGGCGGCAACCAGCAGAAGGTCGTGATCGCCAAGTCGCTCGTGCAGGAGCCCGATCTGATCATCTTCGACGAACCGACGCGCGGCGTCGACGTCGGCGCCATCGTCGAAATCCACGAGCTGATCAACCATCTCGCCGACGAGGGCAAGGCGGTGGTCGTGATCTCATCCTACCTGCCCGAGATCATGGCGCTCTCCGATCGCATCCTGGTGTCGCGCCAGGGCAAGGTCGTCGAGGAGTTCTCCGCCATCGAGGCGACGGAAGAGAAGATCATGTACGCCGCGATCCATTGAGGGTCGATATCGCATCAGGAGTCGGCGCGCTTCGAACGGCTCGCCGGTCCGCGGCGGGACATGATCGTGCGGCCAGGCTATTGCTTCGGGCCGACGGTCCCGGTTTGCTTCAACCGCGCCGACCTCACCCAGCCCGAGACGTTGTCGCCGGTCTTGGGATTTACGTACATCACGGACGACCAGCCATCACGGGTTTGCGCGTAGGTGACGAGTTCATCCTTCGGAATGACGAAGACACCGCTGACCGGACAGTGCAGGTTCGGCGCCGAATAGAACTGCAGCCGTCTCGTCCCCGTCACCACGCTGGCGAGCGGTGGCGACAACATGGGCGCATTCCTGGCGCCCGCATGCGGCTCCTTGCAATTCGACGGCGTCTGCGCGCGCACGGAGGCGCCCAGCGAACTCAGGATCATGGCACTGCAGACGATGCAGGCGAGGATGGCTTTGTCTGACATCATTTCAACTCCCGGATCGCCCTGTCGTCGATCAGCGTCGCCTTCAGGCGTTTGTCGCGATCATAGGACACACGTTCTGACGATGCGACGAAATTACCATGTCGAACAGGCCGCGGCGGCATTGCGGACTTGACCATAAGCGGCGCTCGCGGCCCTCTGCCACGGGACCGCGGCGCCGGGCGCTCTTCCTGTGGCCCGCAGCAACATCTCCGCTCCAGCGCTTTCAGTTCCTGTAAATTAACTTGCACGATGCTATTTCGTCGCGGTCATTCCGACATCCGAGCCGGTCATGTCATTTCTCACCGACCCTGTGGTTGCCGTCCTCCTCTCCTTGGCTCTCGGCTATTTCATCGGCCAACTGCGGGTCGGGCCTGTCCAGCTCGGCGGCATCTGCGGCACCCTCCTCATAGCCCTCGCGCTCGGGCAGTTGGGGGTTCGGGTCAGCCCTGACCTCAAGAACACCGCGTTCGCGCTGTTCATCTTCGCGCTCGGCTTCACGGCGGGACCGCAGTTCTTCGCCAACATTCGCGGCGGTTGGCGCTACGGCATCTTCTCGATCATCGAAATCGTGACGGTGCTATTGCTGTTGGCCGCCGCCGTTCTGACGTTCGGCTTTGATGCGGGTACGGCGGCCGGGCTGTTTGCCGGATCGGCGACGGAATCCGCTGTCATCGGCACTGCCGCCGAGGCCATCTCAAAGCTGGACCTGCCGAACAGCGATATGGTCCAGATGCAGGCCAACATCGCCACCGCTTACAGCCTGACCTATCTGTTCGGCCTCATCGCAATCGTGATCTTCACGACGCAGATTGCGCCCCTGATCCTTGCGGCGGACCTGCGGAAGGAAGCCCAGGCGCTGGCGCGTGCGCTCGGCTCCACCGATGACGACGAGGAAGAAGAGGAAGGCCTTCCTCTGGTCGTCGGACGCGCCTTTGACGTGGGCCCGGCAGCCGGCCAGACGGTCGGCGAATTTGAGCAAAGCCGCAACTGGGCGGTCGCCATCGAGCGGGTGCAGCGTGGCTCCGAGCTTCTCGAAACAACGCCGGCTTTTGCTCTGCAGCGTGGGGACATCGTTTTCGTGAGGGGACGTCGCAACGCGGTGATCGCGGTGACGGACCAGCTGGGCGACGAGGTCCCGGTCCCGCAGGGGACCGGATTTGCCCTCGCCACGCGCGATGTGGTGCTCGTCAGGAGGAGCGTGTTCGGTCACCAGGTGCGCGACCTCAGGCAGATGGCAGCGCCAAATGTGCAGCGAGGCATCTTCATTTCCCGCATCCGCCGCATGGGGCAAAACATCCCCGCGCTCTCCGGCACGGTGCTACAGCAGGGCGACGTCGTGACGCTCTACGGGCCCGAAAAGGCTGTTGCGCGCGCGGCGCAGCAGCTCGGCAACGCGCTTCCCCCGGGAGACAAGACCGACTTCATTTTCCTGGGGCTGGGCGTCGTGGTCGGCCTCTTGATCGGACATCTCAGTGTCAAGATCGGCGCGATGGAATTGACGCTCGGCTCCGGCGGCGGCGCGCTGATTTCCGGGCTTTTCTTCGGATGGCTGCACATGCGCAACCCGAGCCATGGCAGTCTTCCCAATGCGGCTGCCGAGTTTGCCAAGGACTTTGGCCTTGCCATCTTCATCGCCGCGATCGGACTTGGCGCAGGTCCCGACGCCATCAAGCTCATCACGCAATATGGCTTGATCCTACCCGGGCTCGGCCTGCTCGTGTCCTTTGTCCCGGCTCTGGTCTCGCTCCTGGTTGGTTCGAAGCTGATGAAGATCGAGACCCCCATCCTTCTCGGGATCATTGCCGGGCAGCACTGCAGCACGCCGACAATCAGCGCGCTGGTCTCACAGGCGGGAAATTCGATCCCCGTCATCGGCTATACGGTGACCTATGCCATCTCCAACGTTCTGTTGCCGCTGATGGGCTCCATCGTGGTTGCGATGGCGCGAGCTTTGGCGCCGTAACGCACGATCGCAGCCTGTCAGTTCTTCACGCCGCGACCGCCGAACGCACGCCCCGTGGTTCTCGCAATTCCCGATCAACCGACGACGGAGGGCGTGAAAGTCAGATACATGAATTGGAAATTGGGGTCGTTCGTGAGGGAGAAGTAGCCCGCCTTGAATTGGGGCTGGAGAAGCTCGTACCACAGACTGTCGAACGCGGTGTTTTCAGAGTGGAACAGCGTCCAGGTGTGAGACGACGTCCAGAACTCGTGATCCGAGTTGGGATCTCGGGGGCCGAGCTTGGTCATGTCGAGGATGACGGCGACCCCGTTGTTTTTTTGGCCAAGGTTCAGCGTATTGCCGGTGAAGGCGAGAGAATTCCACTGAGGATCCTGCCCGACGGTTGAGTCGTCCTCGAGAGCGAACAGCGTCCAGGCAAACATGGTCGTCCCGGTCATGGTGACGTCGCCTTGAAACTCGATCGATCCCGGCGACGATCCGGCAAGGATCTGGCCGTCGATGGTCGCGGAGCCGGCGACATAACCTACGCCTGCAAGGGTTGATTGGTCGTCGACATCGAGGCTGCTCGCCGCCGTTCCGGATTGCAGGATGACGGACGCGCCGTTCTCGGCGGAGATTGCTCCGGACACGGTCCCCTCGAGGTTTAGAATTCCGGTGCCCTGCACCGTCACCGATCCGGTACCGGTCCCCGACCCCTCGAGGTTATTCACCCCGAGGGTGCCGGACAGCACGAGGACGTCGCCGGTGCCTGCATTCGCGCCGGTCAGATTGAGCGTGCCGGGGCCGAAGAAGTTGAGCTGACCGGAGCCCGAGATCACAGCTCCCACGAGAGCGCTCCCGCTCGCATAGACGGCTGCGTCCGATGCGCCGAGATCGAGCTCGAAACCCGTAAGGGTGGCTCCGTTGAGGATCACGCCCGCCGTCTGGCCGGCCTGCTGCGGGCCGACCTTCAAGACAGCACTCGCGCCCGCCGCGTCGACGTCGTATGGGCCCGCCTTCAGCGCGAAGACGGAAGCTGTCGCGCTGCCTTCGAGGGTCTGTGCATCATCGACGGAATAGACGTCCGACGCGGAAGCGGAGTTGATGTTTGTCTCGGTCGATGACGTGTAGCTCGGAAGGACAAAGCCGCTCTCGCCATAGCTGAGGAAATCGACGGCGCCGGCCGACTGCGGACTTTGAGCGACGATCGACGGCGCAACGATCGGGGACGACGCGAGGTTTCCGATTCCGGCAGGGACCGACAACGTGCAGGCGGCACCGAGCGCAGCGGCGCCGGCATCGACGGAAATCACGAGTGCGCCGGGACCGGCCTGCACGAGCCCGGGGCCATCTCCGGACGCCGGGCCACCGAGCGTCACGGCGAGGCTCGCATTCTCGCCGATCACAAGCTGGAGTGCGGTCGAGCCGCTGAATGAGAACTGAGCATTCTGGCCGCCCGCCACGGCCAGTGCGACCTCGGCTCCCGACCCGCTGGGATCGGCCACGAGCGCCCCGCCGCTCATCGCGATGCCGCCAGCGCCGAACGCGCTTGAGGTCTCGGCCGAAGCAAGCGAGCCTCCGGCGATCTGGTTCGGACCTGTGGTGGCGTTGGACGCGCACAGCGTGAGGGCGCCATCCCCCTGCTTGATGAGGCCGCCCGTCCCGGCAAGCGGGGCGAGGACTCTGAACGGTGCGCCATTGGTGTCGATGGTCTGCGCGGCCGTCGGGCTCCACGACGCCGGGGTGGGCCGGTTGCGCGACTGCTCGGACATCGCGACGGTCAGCGCAACGACGGTCTCCAGCACAGGCGTGACCGCTTGCGTCGAGCCGGACCAGGTCACGTCGGGAAACTGGAGATAATACGTGCCCGGGACGGGTGGAGCGGGAAGGTCCGCGCTCGTGCCGGTGAAATTCGAGGTCGGCAGCGTCTGGCGGGCGAATTTCGGCAGGTCCGGCACCGATTTGAGAGAGCTCGGGCACGGGTTGCCGATGATGAGATCCTCGGGATTGGGTTGTTGCTGCCCGAGGATGGCGACGAAATGGCCGCCGACACGCTGATATGTGCTGCTGCCGGCGCTGACCGGTGTGTACCAGCCAAGCAGCAGGGTCACGACGGTCTGGCTTTGGTTGAGCCCGGCGATGAGATCGACGGAGGGCTGATTGGTCCCGGTCGGATAGGTGAATGCGCTCGACGCAATTCCACCAGCGTTAAGGTAAGTCGCAACCGCATTCTGCAGGTTGTCGGTATAGGTGCCGCCTAAGGCAGAGGTATCGGCCAGGCCCGCGAGCAGAAGGTCGAGGTCGAGCGCATCCGTCTGCGTCGGGGCGGCGGGGCCGATCTGGCGCCAGCCGTTCTTGCCCAACCAAAGCAGCGACATCGCAGCGGCGGTCGGCCCGCAATAGCTCAGGCCATCGGCCGGGAGCTCTGCGCCGCCGTAGCCGAAGCCGTCCTGAACAAGCAGCGGCGTGGTGGTGACCTTGTCGCTCAACCCCGCCTCTAGCCCGGCGGGGATTGGCTCGAGACCGGCCGCGCGAAGATTCCGTCTGATCCGCCGCATAGTTTCCTCCCGATCGATATCTCGCTGGGGTTGAACTTTGCGCATAATATATATGCGAAAGCGAGCGCGGTTTTCGGGAAGGAGAGTTCTCAACAACCCAGTTCGCGGACTTTCGATGCTTTGGTGTCCGAGCAGGTAACGACATCGAGTGAATTGTCCTCTACATCGAATAAGATTCAGACGAGAGACCGCGGTCATCCTCCGCGCCAGGATCGACCCTCGCGGAATCATCGATGGCGACGTCGCGACCACGACACGTGGTGCGGCGGGCCCTCTCGCGGCGGCCGCGCCATCCGAGCCACTGCGCGCCTGACATCCCCGGTCGTTGCGTTCGAGCGGTGGCTCGATCTTGTCGCGACGACGGACATCGAAGGTGTGCTTCACCGAAGGCAGACGATCGGCGCAACGTTCGATGCCATAGCTTCCGTTTCATCGCCGAACTTCAACATACCCGCCCGCCGTCGCGGCGGAGGCTTTCATGACGATCGCGATCGACCGCTCGGCGCGACTGCGTCGCCAGTGATGTTTCGGATCGTGAGATTGGCCGCTTACCCGTCCTGCTCCAAACGGAGCGACGAGATCGAGATAGCCAGATGTAATCCTTGAAAAGGCTGGCGCGCCCGGAACGATTCGAACGTCCGACCCTCAGATTCGTAGTCTGATGCTCTATCCAGCTGAGCTACGGGCGCATTTTCGCGGCAGGGCTTAGGGCCCGCACAGGACCGGGAAAGCCCGGACCGTCGCGAAAGAGCGCTTTAGCTACAGGGTCCCGGCCCGGTTGGCAAGGTCTGGCAGGCATGTTCGAACCATCGATTTGACGGGGAAAGGCCGAAAGCGACGCCCGAAGCGGCCTTTTCCGTTGTTCCGGGGCCCGGGACGGTGTCCGGAAACGCCGCGATCATGGATTCCCGCACTGATTTGCCAACGAGATCAGGAATGACGATGAGAGGTCCCGGCTTACGCCCGGGCCCGCTCGTTGCGCACCGACAGCAGTTCCACCGGGCGGTCCGGGATCGAGATCCGGAAGGTGGCGCCGATGGTGCCCTCGACCAGATGGATGGCGCCGCCATGGGCGCGGATCAGCTCGGCGGCGATGGCAAGACCGAGCCCGCTGCCACCGGGGCGGCCCGAGGTCTGGAAGGCCTCGAACAGATGTTCGCGCGCCTTCGCCGGCACACCGGGGCCGGTGTCGGAGACTTCGATGATCGCCACCGTGCCCTCGCGGCGGCCGGTGATGCGGATCTGCATGGTTGAGGCATCGGGATGGCTCTCCAGCGCCTGCACGGCATTGCGGACCAGGTTGAGCAGCACCCGGAACAACTGGTCCGGATCGGCGTCGATGGTGAGGCCGCGCTCGATCGCACTGATCCAGGTGATCGAGGCGTCCGTCGCAAGGCCTGCGGATTCCCGCACCTCCGCCACCGCCGGCTCGACCAGCATCACGCGGCGGTCGGGCGCCGCCTCCTGCGCGCGGCCATAGGACAGCGTCGACTGGCAGAACGCGATGGCGCGCTCGAGCGAGCGCAACAGCTTCGGCGCAAAGCGCTGCACCCGCGGATCGGGCACACTGGCGAGCTGGTCCGACAAGAGCTGCGATGATGCCAACAGGTTGCGCAGGTCGTGGTTGATCTTGGAGACGGCCAGTCCGAGCGCGGCGAGCCGGCTCTTCTGGTGCAGCATCGAGACGAGGTCCCGCTGCATGTCCGACAGCTCGCGCTCGGCAACGCCGATCTCGTCGCCGCGCTGGCTCGGCACGATGATTCGCGCCGAGCTTTCCGGATTTTCGTGGAAGCCGACCAGGCTCGCGGTCAGCCGCCGCATCGGCCGGACGAACAGGTAGTGGAGCGCAAGATAGACCAGGCCGGCGGTCAGGCCGGCGATCAGCAGCGCGACGACCAGCACGTTGCGCGAGAAGCGGTACATCGCCTGCCGCAGCGGCTTTTCGTCGATCACGACCTCGATGAACTGCGCCTGGCCGGGAGCCGGCCCGACCACGCGGATGGTCTGGTCGCCGTGCTCCAGCATCAGCTCGAAGGCATCGACGATCGCCGACCACACCGTCATGGTGCGCATGTCGACGTCGTGGTCGATCGCGGCCGGCAGGTCGGCGCTGGCGAGCAGACGGCGCTGCTGCCCCATCTTGATGGCGACGGCGCGGGCACCGATGCTGGTCAGGATCTGCCGCGCCAGCGAATCCGGCACCATGCCGGAGGGCGCCGCATCCAGCACCAGCGCGGCGGTATTGGCGGCTGCGAGGCGGTCGTTGAGCCGGTTCATGCGGAAGTTGGCGATTGCCGGCACATAGATCAGGAGCCCGGCGATCATCACCAGGGGGATCGTCAGCAGCAGAAGCTTGCCGGACAGCCCGAGCCGCAGAGGCGGCGTCGGCCGCTGCTTCAGCGGGGTTGCCTGATCGTCAGTTACAGCCACAAGATAAAGCCTTGCTTGGCTCAGGGGTCGGAAGATGCGGCCCGGCCCCCAAGCCGGTCAAATTACGGATCGCTAATGTCGGCCGGTTCCCGCAGGATACCGCAACCGCTCCCCCATGAAAAACCCCGCGAAAACAGATATATTCGCCGCAAATGCGACGTTTCGAAGAAGGCCTTTTGCGTCACCCTGTGACATTGACGAAAACGGGGCACTCCCTTATAAGCCGCGCCAACTGTCCGCGATGGCCCGGTTCTTGACCGGGGGCGGCTCATTTGGGCCGTAAGCGGCCCGTTTTGGGCCCGCCGGCATCACCGGACTTCATCTCAATTCAACGGCAAATTGCCCGGTCAGCGGAGAATTACCCGTGAAGCGGACTTATCAACCCAGCAAACTGGTGCGCAAGCGCCGTCACGGCTTCCGCGCCCGTCTCGCCACGGCCGGCGGCCGTAAGGTTCTCGCTGCGCGCCGCGCGCGTGGCCGCAAGCGCCTGAGCGCCTGAGCCCGGACATCTCCTCTCCGGAGATTCTTTATGGATCGGCTAAGGCAGCGGGCGGACTTCCTCGCCGTTGCCAATGGCGCGCGGACGAACAGCGCAGGCTTTGTGCTGCAGGGACGCCGCCGCGACGATGATGGCCCGATCCGCGTCGGCTTCACCGTCACCAAGAAAAACGGCACCGCGACCGAGCGCAACCGCATCCGCCGCCGGCTTCGCGAACTGGTGAAGCGTGTCGACGTCATATCGATGCGACCGCACCATGATTATGTGCTAGTCGGCCGCCGTGACGCGCTGACCCGTGACTTTGCGACCATGCTTGACGATCTGCGGTCGGCGCTGCGCCGCCTCGACCGGCCTGCGCCCAAGATACCTAACAAGGCGCGTAATCCGAACGGAATGACGAGACCTTAAGAGATGTCCGACAACCGCAACACGATCCTTGCCGTCATTCTGTCCGGCCTCGTCCTGATCGCCTGGCAATATTTCTACAACGTGCCGCAGATGGAGAAGCAGCGCGCGGAGCAGCAACGGCAGGCCGAGTTGCAGAAACCGGCACCCAATGCGACCCCGGGCCAGCCCACCGCGACTCCCTCACCGTCCGCCAGCGCCACGCCCACCACGACACCGTCGACTGCCGCAGCCGGGCCTGTCATCAGCCGCGAGGCGGCGCTGGCCGCGGGCCCGCGCGTCAAGATCGACACCCCGCTCGTCACCGGCAGCATCTCGCTGAAGGGCGCCCGCATCGACGACATCGCGCTGGTCAAGTTCCGCGAGACGGTCGATCCGCATTCGCCGCCGATCGTGTTGTTCTCGCCGTCGCAGACCGCGGCGCCCTATTACGCGGAGTTCGGCTGGGTGCCCGCGACCGGATCGACCACACGCCTTCCCGACCAGAACACGGTGTGGCAGCAGGAGGGCTCCGGCAGCCTGACCCCGACGACGCCGGTGACGCTGAAATATGACAATGGCGAGGGCCTGACCTTCCGCCGCACCATCTCGATCGACGACCGCTATCTCTTCAGCGTCAAGGACGAGGTCAGCAATGCCGGCAACGCGCCGGTCACGCTCTATCCGTTCGCGCTGATCTCCCGCCACGGCACGCCGCAGGTCTCCGGCTACTACATCCTGCATGAGGGCCTGATCGGCTATCTCGGCGAGCACGGCCTGCAGGAGTTCGCCTACAAGAAGATCGACGAAGCCAAGTCGCTCACCTTCGACGCCACCAATGGCTGGCTCGGCATGACCGACAAGTACTGGGCGTCGGCGCTGCTGCCCGACACCACGGCCAAGCTGCATGTACGCTTTTCGTCGGAAGCGGTAGGCAACTCCCACAACTACCAGACCGACTATCTGCTGGCAGCGCAGACGCTGCCGGCCGGCGGCACCATCAGCGCCAATGCGCGGCTGTTCGCCGGCGCCAAGGAAGCCAGCGTGGTCGGCATCAACTTCCCGCTGGTCGGCTTCGGCGGCTACAACAAGGAGCTCGGGCTGAACCATTTCGATCTGCTGATCGACTGGGGCTGGTTCTACTTCATTACCAAGCCGATGTTCCTGGCGCTCGACTGGTTCTATCGCCTGTTCGGAAACTTCGGCGTCTCGATTCTGCTCGTCACCGTGATCGTGAAGCTGTTGTTCTTCCCGCTCGCCAACAAGTCCTACGCCTCGATGGCGAAGATGAAGTCGGTGCAGCCGCAACTGCAGGCGCTGAAGGAGCGCTATCCCGACGACCGCGTGAAGCAGCAGCAGGAGATGATGGAGATCTACAAGAAGGAGAAGATCAACCCGATCGCCGGTTGTCTTCCCGTCGCGCTGCAGATCCCGGTGTTCTTCTCGCTCTACAAGGTGCTGTTCGTCACCATCGAAATGCGGCATGCGCCGTTCTTCGGCTGGATCAAGGACCTCTCGGCACCCGATCCGACCAACCTGTTCACGCTGTTCGGCCTGCTGCACTACGATCCGACGCAACTTCCGATCTTCGGTCATTATCTGGCGCTCGGCATCTGGCCGATCATCATGGGCATCACGATGTGGTTCCAGATGAAGCTCAATCCGACGCCGCCGGATCCGACGCAGAAGATCATCTTCGACTGGATGCCGCTGATCTTCACCTTCATGCTGGCGGGCTTCCCGGCGGGCCTCGTGATCTACTGGGCCTGGAACAACACGCTGTCGGTGCTGCAGCAGAGCTTCATCATGCGCCGCAACGGCGTGAAGGTGGAGTTGTTCGACAATCTCAAGGCCACGTTCGTCAGGAAGGCGACGTAGCTCATCCTCCCCTCATCCCGAGGAGCGCAAAGCGCGTCTCGAGGGATGAGGCCACCGGCCAGGCCTCATGGTTCGAGACGGCGCACTGCGCCTCCTCACCATGAGGATTGCAAGCGGGCTTGGCATCCATGACTGATGACATCGATGCAAAGCTGATCGAGCAGGGCCGGAAGCTGTTCGCCGGTGACTGGCGTTTCATCTGGGCGTCGCCCTCGATCGCAACGCTGCCGCCGATGGCGGGGCTGGAGGTTGCCTTTGCCGGCCGCTCCAATGTCGGCAAGTCGAGCCTGATCAACGCGCTGACCGGCCGCAGCAATCTGGCGCGCACCTCGCACACGCCGGGGCGGACCCAGGAGCTGATCTTCTTCGAGGGGCCCGAAAAGGCCGGCGTTAGACTGGTCGACATGCCCGGCTATGGTTACGCCTCGGCTCCCAAGACCAAGGTCGCGTCGTGGACCGAGCTGATCCACAAATTCCTGCTCGGGCGAGCGACGCTGGCGCGGGTCTACGTGCTGATCGATGCCCGCCACGGCATCAAGGATGTCGATCTCGACGTGCTGAAGACGCTCGACAAGTCCGCGGTCAGCTATCAGGTGGTGTTGACCAAGGCCGACCAGGTCAAGGCCGGCGAGCTGAAGACCGTCATCGCCGACACCACGGCGGCGCTGGCAAGGCATCCCGCAGCGTTCCCCGAGGTGCTGGTGACGTCGTCGCGCACCGGCGACGGCATGCCGGAGCTGCGCGCCGCAATGGTGCGCCTGATCGAGGAACGGCGCCGATGAACGGCCTGCACCGTCTCCTGATCGGCCTTGCCGCCGTCATGGGCGCCTGCGGCGTCATGCTGGCGGCGGCCGCAGCCCATCTGCCGGACGCCTCGCGGCTGGGCGCCGCGTCCTCGATGCTGCTGTTTCATGCTACCGCCGCGCTCGCGACCGTTGCGCTGGCTGACCGCGCCATCGTTCATGCGCGGATCGGGGTCGTGGCCGCCTGCGGCTTCGTCATCGCGGCGTCATTGTTCGCGGGCGACCTGACGGCACGCCAATATGCCGGCCACGGCCTGTTTCCGATGGCCGCTCCGACCGGCGGGACATTGCTGATCCTGAGCTGGCTGGTGCTGACGCTCGCGGCTATCTGGCCACGACGTTGATCCGTAGCCCGGATCGAGCCAACGGGTCGCGCGAATGCGCGCCCGATGACAGGCTCCACGAGATCCGGGAAGCCTGTCGCGGCCGGCAATCCCGGATTGTGCTTCGCTCCATCCAGGCCACGAATAGCTCCACCGCTTTACGCCCTGCCCGGCAATCAGATAGAACCGCGCCCACCCCTCCGCCGACGACGAGACCAGCTCCATGACCGACCAGCCCATCAGCCCGTTCGATCAGGCCCGCATCCTGTCCGAAGCGCTGCCGCACATGCAGCAGTATGACGAAGAGACCATCGTCATCAAATATGGCGGCCACGCCATGGGTGCCGAGGACACCGCGAAGGCCTTTGCGCGTGACATCGTGCTGCTCGAGCAGACCGCGATCAATCCGGTGGTCGTGCATGGCGGCGGTCCCCAGATCGCGACCATGCTGCAGCGCCTCGGCATCCAATCCGAGTTCGCAGCCGGCCTGCGTATCACCGACGCCGCGACAATCGAGATCGTCGAGATGGTACTGGCCGGGTCGGTCAACAAGCAGATCGTCGGCTACATCAACGAGGCCGGCGGCAAGGCGGTGGGCCTCTCCGGCAAGGACGGCAACATGGTGAAGGCGTCGAAGACGACCCGGACCATGATCGATCCGGGCTCCAATATCGAGAAAGCGATCGATCTCGGTTTCGTCGGCGACCCCGAAAAAGTCGACCTCACGCTGCTCAACCAACTGATCGGCTACGACCTGATCCCGGTGCTGGCACCGCTGGCGACCTCGAAGGACGGCCAGACGCTGAACATCAACGCCGATACCTTTGCCGGCGCGATCGCGGGCGCGCTGAAGGCCAAGCGCCTCCTGCTGCTGACCGACGTGCCCGGCGTGCTCGACAAGTCCAAGAAGCTGATCCCCGACCTGTCGATCAAGGACGCCCGCAAGCTCATTGCCGACGGCACCATTTCCGGCGGCATGATTCCGAAGGTCGAGACCTGCATCTACGCGCTCGAACAGGGCGTGCAGGGCGTCGTGATCATCGACGGCAAGATGCAGCATGCCGTGCTGCTCGAACTCTTCACCAACCAGGGGACCGGCACGCTGATCCACAAGTGATGCCGGGCGCGGCCAAGCGATCGAGGGCCATCACGGCCGGGTTTGTCCCGGCCATGACAGGCCTGCGCAGCGAGCGCCAGACATCGCCCTATGCCCGGATCGCGGCGGCGCTGACGCGATCGCAGCGGCGATCGCCGCTCGCGCGGCTGATGATGTCGCTCCCGGCCGCGATCGTTTCGCTGCTGTTCTCCTCGGCTCCGGCACATGCCGACCTGAAGCTCTGCAACCGCATGAGCTACGTGATCGAGGCCGCGATCGGCATCGACGACAAGGCCGCGACCGCGACGCGGGGCTGGTTTCGTATCGATCCCGCGACTTGCCGCGTCGTCATGCAGGGCGCGCTGACGGCCGACCGCATGTTGCTCAATGCCCGCGCGCTCGGCGTCTACGGCGCCTCGCCGATCCCGCAGAGCGGCACCGATACGCTCTGCGTGGCGCAGGACAATTTCGTGATCGCGGCTGCCCGTCAGTGCCGTTCGGGCCAGACGCCGGCGCAGTTCACCCAGATCAAGCCGACGCAGACCGACGACGGCAACCTGGTCGCGTATCTTGCCGAGGACAGCGAGTATGACGACGAGCAGGCGCGGCTCGCCGGCATCCAGCGCCTGCTGGTGATCGCAGGCTACGACGCCGCGCCGATCGACGGCGTCGACGGCCCGAAGACACAGGCTGCGCTCTCCGCATTTCTCAAGAGCCGCGGACTCGCAAGCGACGTCGTGCAGTCGCCAACTTTCTTTGCCACCATGATCGATGCCGTGCAGAAGCCGTCGCCAACGGGACTGACATGGTGCAACGACACGCCGCACAGGGTGATGGCGGCGGTTGCAACCGAAGACGGCAAGGTGGTGACCAGCCGCGGCTGGTATCGCATCGATCCCGGCAAGTGCCTGCATCCCGACGTGTCGGGCACACCGAAGCAGATCTACTCCTTCGCCGAAGCCGTCGACGGCGACAACCGCACCATCCGCATCAAGGGCAAGCCGCTGAGCTGGGGCGGCACCCAGGAGCTTTGCACCCGCGACAGCAAGTTCGAGGTCAACGATCAGGGCGACTGCGCCAACCGCGGCCTCACCGCGATCGGCTTCGCGCCGGTCGACATGACCAGCGGCGGCAAGACGCTGCGCTTTGCGATACCGTGATCATTTCCTCCGTCGTCCCTGCGAAAGCAGGGACCCATAACCACAGGCCGATGTTTTGCAGTTGTCTATATCCCGAAGGGAAGGTTACTCCCACCTTGCTCAACAATAGCGGACACGGCGGATGGGTCCCTGCTTTCGCAGGGACGACCCGCGGAGAAAACCATGACTAAAACTCCCCGCGATTTCGGCCACATCGACACCTGGGTGTTCGACCTCGACAACACGCTGTACCCGCATCACGTCAATCTGTGGCAGCAGGTCGATGCTCGGATCGGCGAGTTCGTCAGCAACTGGCTGGGCGTCACGCCGGAAGAAGCGCGACGGATCCAGAAGGACTACTACCTGCGCTACGGCACCACCATGCGCGGCATGATGACCGAGCACGGCGTGCGCGCAGACGATTTTCTCGCTTATGTGCACAAGATCGACCACTCGCCGCTCGAACCCAATCCGGCGATGGGGGCAGCGATCGCAAGGCTGCCCGGGCGCAAGCTGATCCTGACCAACGGCTCGACCGACCATGTCGATGCGGTGCTTGGCCGGCTCGGCATCGGTCACCATTTCCAAGGCGTCTTCGACATCATCGCCGCCGAACTCGAGCCGAAGCCCGCACCGCAGACTTACCAGAGGTTCCTGAAGCTTCATGACGTCGATCCCATGAAGGCTGCGATGTTCGAGGATCTCGCGCGCAACCTGGTGGTGCCGCACGCGCTCGGCATGATCACCGTGCTGGTGGTGCCCGACGGCAGCCGGGAGGTGGTGCGCGAGACCTGGGAGCTAGAAGGCCGCGATGCCACCCATGTCGATCATGTCACCGACGATCTGACCGGATTCTTGCAACGGCTCGTTACAAACCCGTAGTCTCTCAACAGGCGTCGCCCCAGCGAAAGCCGGGACGACGGAGGAAAGAACTCTACCCCGGCTGGAGAAGGGTCTGCCTTGACTCCGCGGCTGCAAATTCCGAAAAAGCCCCTCAACTCCCGTCATACTCCCGATACGTCCAAGGATATCCCAATGTCCCTCTCCGCCCTTGAATCGACCGTCAACGCCGCGTTCGACGCCCGCGAAGGCATTTCGACCTCGACCAAGGGTGAGGTCCGCGACGCCGTGGATCACGCGCTGGAGCTGCTCGACAAGGGCGAGGCCCGCGTTGCCGAGCGCGAGGCCAGCGGCAAGTGGAAGGTCAATCAATGGCTGAAGAAGGCGGTGCTGCTGTCGTTCCGCCTCAACGACATGGGCCAGATTCCCGGTGGCCCGGGCAAGGCCTCGTGGTGGGACAAGGTGCCCTCGAAGTTCGAGGGCTGGGGCGAGAACCGCTTCCGCGACGCCGGCTTCCGCGCGGTGCCCGGCGCGATCGTCCGCCGCTCGGCCTTCATCGCGCGCAACGTCGTGCTGATGCCCTCCTTCGTCAATCTCGGCGCCTATGTCGATGAATCGACCATGATCGACACCTGGTCGACCGTCGGCTCCTGCGCCCAGATCGGCAAGCGCGTGCACATCTCCGGCGGCGTCGGCATCGGCGGCGTGCTCGAGCCGCTGCAGGCCGAGCCGGTGATCGTGGAGGACGATTGCTTCATCGGTGCGCGCAGCGAGGTCGCCGAAGGCGTGATCGTGCGCAAGGGCGCGGTGCTGGCGATGGGCGTCTTCCTCGGCGCCTCCACCAAGATCGTCGATCGCGAGACCGGCGAGACCTTCCTCGGCGAGGTCCCGGAATATGCGGTCGTGGTGCCCGGCACGCTGCCGGCCAAGCCGCTCAAGAACGGCCAGCCCGGCCCGGCCACCGCCTGCGCCGTGATCGTCAAGCGCGTCGACGAGCGCACCCGCGCCAAGACCAGCATCAACGAACTGCTGCGCGACTGATCCGCATCCGGCAAAGACTTCAAACTTGAATCTAAAGCTTCGGTTCTGATTCGATCGGAACCGAAGCTCTAGCCCGCCGCCGGGCATGCGTGTTAAGCGGATGGCATGACTGACGCCATCTCGATCACGCGCGATCTCGTTCGCTGCCCTTCGGTAACGCCGGCCGATGCCGGCGCGCTCAGCGTTTTGGAAAATCTGCTGAAGGCCGCAGGCTTCGAGGTCCATCGCGTGACCTTCTCCGAGCCCGGCACCGCCGACATCGACAATCTCTATGCCCGCATCGGCCGCGCGGCGCCGCATCTCACCTTCGCCGGCCACACCGACGTGGTGCCGCCCGGCGATGAGTCCGCATGGACCGTCGGCGCGTTCTCCGGCGAGGTGAAGGACGGCTACCTCTATGGCCGCGGCGCGGTCGACATGAAGGGCGGCATCGCCTGCAGCGTCGCCGCGGTGCTACAATATCTGAAGGACCATGGCGGCAAGCCGCACGAAAGCGGCAACGGCTCGATCTCATTCCTGATCACCGGCGACGAGGAAGACGTCTCGATCAACGGCACCGTCAAGCTCCTGAAGTGGTGCGCCGAGCGCGGCGAAAAGTTCGATCATTGCGTGCTGGGCGAGCCCTCGAATGTCGAGGTGCTCGGCGACATGATCAAGATCGGCCGCCGCGGCTCGCAATCCGGCACACTTGTCGTCGATGGCGTGCAGGGCCATGTCGCCTATCCGCACCGCGCCTCGAACCCGGTGCCGGACATTTCGCGGCTGATCGTGGCGCTGAGCGACGAGCCGCTCGATCACGGCAGCGCGCAATTCCAGGCCTCGAACCTCGAATTCACTTCCGTCGACGTCGGCAACAGCGCGAGCAACGTGATCCCCGGCCAGGCCCGCGCCAGGTTCAACATCCGCTACAACGACAACCACACCCAGGAGAGCCTGCGGCAGTTGGTCGACGAACGTCTGGCAAAAGCCTGCGGCAACCGCATCCGCGCCCACATCGAATGGCTGCCGTCGAACTCCAACGTGTTCGTCACCAAGCCCGGCCCGTTCACCGACCTTGCCGTCGCCGCGATCGAGGAGGTCACCGGCCGGAGGCCTGAGCTCTCCACCTCAGGCGGCACGTCGGACGCGCGTTTCATCTCCAGCTACTGCCCGGTGATCGAGTTCGGCCTGGTCGGCCAGACCATGCACCAGATCGACGAGCGCACGCCGGTGGCCGACCTGGAGAAGCTGACGCGGATATATCGGGGCGTGTTGGACAGATATTTTGCGTAATCCAGCCGCTCGGCTGGACAAAACATCGAAAACAACCCCATGCACAGTAGGGATTGGGGGCTCGTATTCCACCGGCATCAATCCGCGGGATGGGTAGAGCGCAACGAAACCCATCATGTGCGCCGCGGATTCGAAAGTGATGGGTTTCGCTTCGCTCTACCCATCCTACGACTGAACCGGCCGCGGAGGTCACCTCTCCCCGACGGGCAGAGGTCAACCGAAGCCGTCGCGAGTCGATTCAGACCAAACTCATCCCGCTCTAATAATCCACCCGCATCAGATAGAGTCCCTCCGGCGGCGCGACCGGGCCGCAGGCGGCGCGATCGCGGGCGGCGAGCGCTGCGGAAAGATCATCCGCGCTCCAGCGGCCCTCGCCGACCCAGACCAGCGATCCCACCATCGAGCGCACCTGGCTGTGCAGGAACGAGCGCGCCGAGGTCACGATGTTCACGGCATCGCCGTCGCGCGTGACGTCGAGCTGATCGAGCGTCTTCTCCGGCGATCTGGCCTGGCATTCGGTATCACGGAAGGTCGTGAAATCATGCTTGCCGAGCAGCCGCTGCGCGGCCGTGTGCATGGCCGCAGCGTCGAGTGCGCGTGGCACGCGCCAGACGCGCCCAATGTCGAGCGCGAGGTTCGCGCGGGTATTGACGATGCGATAGAGATAGTGCCGCCTCGTTGCCGAGAACCGCGCCTCGAAATCGTCAGGCACGATATCGGCCGCAAGGATCGCAATCGGATGCGGACGCAGATGCGCGTTCAGTCCGTCGCGTAAACGGCCCGGCGGAAAGCTCTTGGCAATGTCGCAATGCGCGACTTGGCCGCGCGCATGCACGCCGGCATCGGTGCGGCCGGCACCGTGGACGCGGACGTCTTCACCGCAGATCGCCTTGACCGCCGCCTCCAGCGCGCCTTGCACCGTCGGCGCGGTCTCCTGGATCTGCCAGCCGGAAAACGGCGTGCCGTCATATTCGATGGTGAGCTTGTAGCGGGGCATTGTTCGATCTGGTTGAGCCGTCATTGTCTTCAGGACAAGCTTTTTTTCGAGATGGATGCGCGGGTCAAGCCCGCGCATGACGATCTCACGAAAGCCTCGCCCCCGGCTTCAGCGGCGTGCCGCGCAGGAAGTCCGCCGCCTGCATCCGGGCCTTGCCTTCACGCTGCAGCTCGAGCAGGCGGACCGCGCCGTCGCCACAGGCGATCGCGAGGTTGTCGTCGAGCACATCGCCGGGAGCGCCCGAGCCGCTGGCCAGTTCGCAGCGCAGAAGCTTCAGGCGCACTGGCGTGCCGCCATCATCCAGTTCCGTCCACGCACCCGGGAACGGCGACAGCCCATGAATGTGCCGTAGCACCGCGCGCGCCGGCTTGCTCCAGTCGATCTTCGCCTCGGCCTTCTCGATCTTGGCGGCATAGGTGACGCCGTCCTCGCTCTGCTTCGTGAGCTGCAAACCCCCGCGCTCCAGCCCGCCCATCGCACGCACCATCAGATCGGCGCCGAGCGGCGCCAGCGCATCGTGGAGATCGGATGCCGTCATGGTGTCTGTGATGGCGAGCCGCTCGGCCATCGCGACGTCGCCGGTGTCGAGGCCGACATCCATCTTCATCACCATCACGCCGCTCTCGGCATCGCCGGCCATGATGGCGCGATTGATCGGAGCGGCGCCGCGCCAGCGCGGCAGCAGCGAAGCATGCAGGTTGAAGCAGCCGAATTTCGGCGCGTCGAGAATGGCCTGCGGCAGGATCATGCCATAGGCCACCACGACCGCCGCATCCACATCATGCGCGCGGAATTCTTCGAGCGCCTCCGGCGTCTTCAGCGTCTTCGGCGTCAACACGGGAATGCCGAGCCGCCGCGCCTCGCGCTCGACCGGCGTCGGCTGCAATTGCAGGCCGCGCCGCCCGCCCGGCTTCGGCGCGCGGGTGTAGACCGCTGCGACCTCATGGCCGTGCGCCACCAGCTCTAGCAGCGTCGGCACGGCGAAATCGGGCGTGCCCATGAAGATCAGGCGGAGAGGCATCACCAGCACTCGCTGCGTTCCCTCCCCCCTTGCGGGGGAGGGCAATCGCATTTGGGAAAAAAACGCCCTGTGGCCCATCCTTCGAGACGCCCGCCTTTGGCGGGCTCCTCAGGATGAAGTCTTGTTTTGCGGCACGCTAGTAGACCCTCATGGTGAGGAGCGCCGCTTGCGGCGCGTCTCGAACCGCGAGGCCGAGGACGTGCGCAGCCATCCACGGCGGCATATGCGATAGCCCTGCCTTGCGGGGGAGGGTTAGGGAGGGAGGTAGCCGCAACGGCGGTGCTTGCGGCTACCCACCTCTCCAGCTCTCCCCCACAAGGGGGGAGAGGGCATATCGCGCAAGCGAAAACGCCCTTCACGCCAGATCTACTCCGCCACGCGCTTGGCGGCCTTGGTGAACTTCTTCAGGACGCGGTCGCGCTTGAGCTTGGACAGATAGTCGACGAACAGCACGCCGTTGAGATGGTCGATCTCGTGCTGGATGCAGGTGGCATAGAGCCCTTCGGCGTCCTCTTCGTGCAGCTTGCCGTCAAGATCCAGGAAGCGGACGCGGACGCGCGCCGGACGCTCGACCTCCTCGTAATATTCGGGGATCGACAAGCAGCCCTCTTCGTAGACCGAGAGTTCCTCCGAACGTGCGATGATCTCCGGATTGATGAAGACGCGCGGCTTCGGCGTCGTCTCGCCGTTCTCGTCGCGCTTGGCGAGGTCCATGGTGATCAGCCGCAGCGGCTGCGCGACCTGGATTGCCGCCAGCCCGATGCCGGGCGCGTCATACATGGTCTCGAACATGTCGTCGGCGAGCTTGCGGATCTCCGGCGTCACCTTCTCGACAGGTTTCGACACCAGCCGCAACTGCTTGTCCGGCAGGATGATGATTTCTCTGATAGCCATGCGCGCGATTTAAGCCGCTGATCTGCGGGGGTCAATGCGCTGCGGAACCGGTTAAGGCGGCCTTAACCACGTTTCTTCAGCTCGGGTTAACCAAGAAAATCAACGAACGATTAACCATAAGCGTTCCCTCTTCGTTCGCGCTCGCCGGCGAATCGGCTACAACTGCTGATATGAACGAGATCCTCCTGACCATCGGCGACCTGCCCATCCGCGTCTCCGACGCGCTGCTCGCCCTTGGCGTGCTGGCGCTGGCCCTGCTGCTGACCATCGCCCTGGTGATCGCGCGGGCGAGCCGACGCGGCGCGGAACTCGCGATGGCCCAGACCATCCGCGCCGACGAGTTGGAGGAGCGGCTCGCCGACATGCTGCGCGCCCAGAGCGAGGCTTCGGGCCGGGTCGACGCCATGGCCCAGGCGCTCGCCGGCAGGCAGGCCGAGATGGCGCGCGCCGTCAACGAGCGGCTGGATTCGGTCACCCACCGCGTCGGCCAGTCGATGGAACAATCGACGCGCAACACGATGGATTCACTGCGCATGCTGCACGAGCGGCTCGGCATCATCGACCATGCCCACAAGAACCTCAACGAGCTCACCACCCAGGTGACGACGCTGCGCGACGTGCTCGCCAACAAGCAGTCCCGCGGCGCCTTCGGCCAGGCGCGGATGGAGGCGATAGTCCAGGACGGCCTGCCGAAGGGCTCCTACGAGTTCCAGCACACGCTGACATCGGGCAAGCGGCCGGATTGCGTGGTGTACCTGCCCGACCAGCGGCCGCTTTGCATCGACGCGAAGTTTCCGCTGGAGGCGATGACCGCGCTGCACGACGCGCGCAGCGACGAGGAACGCAAATTCGCCAGCCAGCGGCTGCGCAGCGACGTACTCAAACATGTCAGCGATATCGCCGAAAAATACCTGATCCCCGGCGAGACCCAGGACACCGCGCTGATGTTCGTGCCGTCGGAGTCGGTCTATGCCGAGATCCATGACGGCTTCGACGACGTGATCCAGAAGGCCTATCGCGCCCGTGTCGTGCTGGTATCGCCGTCGCTGTTGATGCTGGCGATCCAGGTGATGCAGCAGATCTTGAAGGACGCGCGGATCCGCGACGCCGCCGACCAGATCCGCAACGAGGTGATGCATCTCGGCGACGATCTGGCCCGCCTGCGCGAGCGTGTGGTGAAGCTGCAAAACCACTTCGGCCAGGTGAACGAGGACGTCAGGCAGATCCTGATCTCCGCCGACAAGATCGAGAAGCGCGCCGGCCGCATCGAAGAACTGGACTTCAGCAAGTCCGAGGCCCCGATCGAAGTCCCCCGCTTCGTCAAAGGCGCGCCGCCCGAGCTGTTCCCCGCCCCGCGCAAGCTGCAGGCGGGGGAGTAGTATGAGGCGCTGATTCCACCACATAATCGCTGTCATCGCCCGGCTTGATGTTTAGTCTGGACAGATCACTGACAGGTGTTCGGAGACATAGCTGACACATCAAGAATGGCTGGATTGGTCCGATTCGGGAGGCCGTCCATGCCGTGGAGCGAGGTGTCAGTCATGGATCAGCGACGCGAGTTCGTGCGTCTTGCGATGCAGGAAGGAGCGAACCGGCGGGAGCTATGCCGCCGGTTCGGGATCAGCCCTGACGTCGGCTACAAATGGCTGAGGCGCTGGCAGGCCGGAGATCGGGAGTTGGCGGATCAGTCGCGCCGTCCGAAGAGGATGCCCAAGCGCAGCGCCGCTGTGGTGGAAGCGGAAGTTGTCGCCGTCCGCGACAAGCATCCGGCTTGGGGAGCACGCAAGATCGCCCATTGCCTCAAGCGTGGCGGGCAGGCTGTGCCTGTCCCGTCCACCGTGCATCGGATCCTGTGTCGGAACGACAGAATCAAGCCGAGCGAGAATGCGCCGCCCAACCCTGGACATCGGTTCGAGAAGGAAGCTCCCAATCAATTGTGGCAGATGGACTTCAAAGGCCACATACCGCTCGCCAACGGGATGCGTTGCCATCCGCTGACGGTGGTCGACGATCACTCGCGCTATGTCCCGTGCCTGAAGGCATGTGCGAACGAGCAGCGACCCATGGTGCAGGAGCATCTGACGGCCACGTTCCGCCGCTATGGGCTGCCCGACGCCTTCTATATCGATAATGGCTCACCTTGGGGCGACACATCCGGCGTGCGCTGGACCGGATTGAAGGTGTGGCTGCTCAAGCTCGGCATCCGGGTGGTGCATGCCAGACCGTGTCACCCGCAGGGCCGCGGCAAGAACGAGCGCTTCCATCGCACCCTCAACGCGGAAGTGTTTGCCATGCATCTCTTCCGCACCTTGCCGGAGGTCCAACGCGCGCTCGACGCCTGGCGCATGATCTACAATCTGGAGCGGCCTCACGAGGGGCTCGCTATGCAGGTGCCCGCCGATCGCTTTCGGCCGAGTTCACGCGCGATGCCGGCGCGTCTTCCGCAGGTGCAATACGACGTCGGCGAGACGGTTCGGACCGTCTCGTCGACCCGAAGCTACATCTCCTTCAAGGGACGGTTCTGGAAAGTTCCGCAGGCCTTCTTCGGCGAGCGTCTTGCTATCCGGCCGCTCGATCGCGACGGCCACTACGGAATCTTCTTCGCCAGTTGGCAAATCGCATCAATCGACTTGACCGATGGCCAACCTGTCAGTGATGTGTCCGAACAGGTGTCAGCCATGTCTTCGGGCTAAACACTTGACCGGGCGATCCAGTATCCCAGAGGGCGCAGTTGGGATCACGCAGCTACTACGTCTACATCCTCGCCAGCCAGATCGGCGGCACGCTCTACATCGGTGTGACAAATGACCTCATACGCCGCGTGGGCGAGCACAAACTGAAGCTCGTCGAGGGTTTCACCAAGCAGTACGACGTCAATCGGCTGGTCTATTTCGAGGCCTTCGAAGATATCGAACAGGCGATTAAGCGCGAGAAGCGGCTGAAGAAGTGGCCCCGTGCGTGGAAGGTTTCGCTGATCGAGAAGGATAATCCGGACTGGATTGATCTTTACCCGGAGATTGCCGCGGGCGGCGGATAGGCCTCTGGAATACTGGGTCGCCCGGTCAAGCCGGGCGATGACAGTCTTTTTTGGGCCGCAAGCCGCAGGCTGGAGAGTGGTATTGGACGCGGTTGTGACCGCATATTTGGTGTCATCGCCCGGCGTGAACCGGGCGATCCAGTATTCCAAAGACGGGGTGGGAACGAGATTGTCTCCACTTGTCGTTCCTGCGAAAGCAGGGACCCATACGCCGCGGCTTTCATTGTTGAGGAGCTCGTTGTTCCGACATCGCCCACCAACCACTATTCGTGGTTATGGGTCCCTGCTTTCGCAGGGACGACACCGAATTTGATGCGGCATCCCCGCCGGGCGATGACAGTCTTTTTGGGGCCGAATCTGGTAACAACTTGCCTATGACCGCACCTGAAACCTCGTCAGACGCGTCCGCCAAGCCATCCGCTCCCAGCGCCGTCTCCTGGCGCGACAGCCTCGCCGTGTATCTGCAGCCGCGCGTGCTGATCGTGATGCTGCTCGGCTTCTCCTCGGGCCTGCCGCTGGCGCTGTCGGGCTCGACCTTGCAGGTCTGGATGAAGGAGGCCGGGGTCGATCTCGGCACCATCGGGCTGCTCGCGCTGATCGGCACGCCCTACACGCTGAAGTTCCTCTGGGCGCCCCTGGTCGACGCGCTGCACGTTCCGCTGTTCACGCAAGTCTTCGGGCGCCGCCGCGGCTGGCTGGTGTTCTCGCAATTGCTGTTGATCGCCGCGATCCTCGTGCTGGCGATGGCCGATCCGGCGCGATCGCCGTGGTTTGCGGCGTTCGCCGCACTTCTGGTCGCGACGGCCTCGTCGACACAGGACATCGTGGTCGACGCGTTCCGCGTCGAGAGCCTGCCTGAGCCCGAGCAAGCCGCCGGCATGGCATCCTACGTCGCGGCCTACCGCGTCGGCATGCTGGTTTCGACCGCCGGCGCGCTGTTCATCGTCAGCGGCTTTGAATCGGGCGGGCTCGCACGCACATCCGCCTGGATGTGGGGCTATGTGGTGATGGCCGCGCTGATCCTGATCGGCACCATCACCGCGCTGGCCGCTACCGAGCCCACGCAATCCAGGAACGCCGAAGCGGCGACGCATGCGCAGACTGCGCTCCAGCGCGTGCTCCGCGCAGCGCTTGGCGCATTCTCCGAATTCCTCGGCCGCAAGGACGCCTTCGCGGCGCTGGCCTTCGTGGTTCTGTTCAAGTTCACCGACGCATTTTCCGGCACCATGACCGCGCCGTTCGTGATCGATATCGGCTTTTCCAAGGTCGATTATGCGGCGATCGTGAAAGGCGTCGGGCTTGCCGCAACGCTGATCGGCGGCTTTGCCGGCGGCTTCGTGGCGCGGCGCTATTCGCTCGCGACCAGCCTCTGGATCGGCGGCGTGCTGCAAGCGATCGCCAATCTCGCGTTCTCCTGGCTCGCGCATGTCGGCGTCAATCAATGGGCGCTGGCGCTGGCGATCACGGCGGAGAACTTCACCAGCGCCATCGGCACCGTGATCTTCGTCGCCTACCTCTCGGCGCTGTGCCGCAACCCGCTGCACACCGCGACCCAGTATGCCCTGCTGACCGCGCTGGCCGCGGTCGGCCGCACCTATCTGTCGTCAGGCGCGGGTTATGTGGCCAAGGCCGTGGGCTGGCCGGTGTTCTTCGTGATCTGCGTGCTGGTCGCGATCCCGAGCCTGTTGCTGCTCGCCTGGCTGCAGCGGCGCAAGCATTTTGAGGAGCTGGGGCCGGTGAGGGTTTAGTTTACCGTCTGTAGCCCGGATGGAGCGAAGCGCAATCCGGGAATCGTTTGAGCTTTGGATAAGCGTCCCGGATTTCGCTGCGCTCCATCCGGGCTACGATAGTTGTTCGTAGAGAAGCCGCGGCGTACTGGATCGCCCGGACGAGCCGGGCGATGACACCGAAGTTGCGGCACAACCTTACTTCGTCACCACGCTCCATTTCGTGACGATGGCTTCGCTCATCTGGCCGGCATCCTCCGCGCAGGCGATCTCATCGACCTTGACCGAGATTTCCTTGCCGGCGAGGCTCCTGAGTTGCGCGGCCTGGGCTTGGCTGGTCGTGACCAGTTGGAACGTCTCCGGCCCGGTCTCGAGGTTGCATAGACCGTTCGGCGGCGGCAGGCGGCGCGGCTCGCTGGTGATCTGGTAGGTTGCGACGCGCTTGCCGCCGTTCTTGGCGTCGCGCACCCGCATGGCGTTGAGTTCGCCCGACAGCACATCACCCGCCCTGATCAGCTTGCCGGGCTTCTGCGGCGCGTCGCTCGGCTGCGCCCCGGCACAGGGCGCGAGCAAGACCGCAGCCAGAAGCGCAAAGCCCAGGCCTACGCCAAATCGGTGTGTCGTCATGTCCAGTGGTTCCGTATCTGATTCGTCAGAGCGTGAATGACCGTCCCCGAATCGTCATCCAACCCTATCACGTCGTTTCAGTGCGATCTTTGCCGACCGCGCTGATCGCATGGCGATGCCGCGGCGCTCGTTTGAATCTTGTTTTAGAACAGCGTCCGCTGCCGCATGGCAGCGGATAGCGTACCTTCATCGAGGTAATCAAGCTCGCCGCCAACCGGCACGCCATGCGCCAGCCGCGTCACCCGCACATTGGCGTCTGTCAGAAGGTCGGTGATGTAATGCGCGGTGGTCTGACCATCGACGGTGGCGTTGAGCGCCAGGATGATCTCGCTGACCTCAGGCGCATGCGCGCGCGCCACCAATTGATCGATCGTGAGATCCTGCGGGCCGACCCCGTCGAGCGGCGACAGCGTCGCGCCCAGCACGTGATAGCGGCCGTTGGTCGCATTCGCCCGTTCCAAAGCCCAGAGATCGGCGACATCGGCAACCACCACGATGATCGAGGGATCGCGGCGCGGATCGGTGCACACCGTGCAGGGATTTTGTGTATCGATGTTTCCGCAGGTCTTGCAGACCTGAATCTTGTCGATCGCGACCTGCAAGGCCGCAGTGAGCGGCGTCATCAGCGCTTCGCGCTTCTTGATCAGATGCAGCGCGGCGCGGCGCGCCGAACGCGGCCCAAGCCCGGGCAGCCGCGCCAGCAACTGGATCAGGCGCTCAATCTCAGGGCCGGCGACGCTTGCAGCCATTACAGCATGATCCGGAAAAGTGTGAAGCGGTTTTCCCTCGCGGCAAACGCCAAAGGCGTTTGCGCGGAGATCATGCTCAAACAAGGAGCCAGAGCACGATGATGCTTCATCTTAATCTCGCCGCGCTTCAAGTCAGACCAAGTCCCGGCGGCAGGCCGAGCCCACCGGTCAGCGCCGCCATTTTCTCCTGCATGGCGGCCTCGGCCTTGCGGCGGGCATCGCCATGCGCGGTGACGAGCAGGTCCTCGAGCACCTCGCGCTCCTCCGGCTTCATCAGCGAGGGATCGATCCTGACGCCCTTCACTTCCATCTTCGCGGTCATGCGCACCGCGACCAGACCGCCGCCGGAAATGCCTTCGACTTCGACATTGCCGAGCTCGTCCTGCATCGCCTGCATCTTGGATTGCAGCTGCGCTGCCTGTTTCATCATGCCAAGGAAATCAGCCATGCGAGCATCCTGTCATCAGATCAACCGTCGTCACTGTCGGAAGTTTCAATCGGATCCTCGATCATATCCGACGCCGGCGGCTCCGCAGCGAGGCGACGCACCTCGACCACCCGCGTGCCTGGGAAGCGTGCCAGCACCTCTTGCACGCGCGGATCAGCCTCGGCGGCGCGCTGGTGCTCGTTCCGCGCCAGCTCGTTCTGCGAGCGCACGGTGGGCTGGCCGGCCTCGTTGGAGATGATCACGGTCCAGCGCCGCCCGGTCCATAGTTCGAGCTTGCGCGAGAGGTCGGTGACGAGGCCGCGCGAGGCCTTCGGCTCGAGCGCGATCTCGAGCTGTCCATCCTCGATGCGGACCAGCCGCACATCGGCCTCCAGCGCGCTCTTGGTCATCAGGTCGCGCTTCTCGCCGGCGAGTGCGATCAGTTGCGGGAAGCTCGCGATCCGCAGCACGGGCGCAGCGTCAGCAGCCGGCGCGGCCATCTGCGGACGCGCAGCCAAATCGGCACGCGGCGCTGCCTGGGGTGCGCGGACCGGAGCGGACGGCATCGCTGATATCGCCGAAGTCGGTGCGCCACGGGAGGATGCCGAAGCGCCCGACGTCGCGGGCGCAGCGCCGCCGCCGTTCTGCTCGATCATCCGGATCACCTCGTCCGGGGTCGGCAGGTCGGCGACATAAGCGATCCGCACCAGCACCATCTCGGCGGCGGCGGCCGGACGCGTCGCGGCCTGCACCTCGGTGATGCCCTTGAGCAGCATCTGCCACATCCGCGACAGCACGCGCATCGAGAGTTTCGCGGCAAACTCACGCGCGCGCACGCGCTCGGTCTCGCCGAATGCGACGTTGTCGGCGGTGGCCGGCACGACCTTCACGCGGGTGACGAAATTGACGAATTCGGCAAGGTCGGACAGCACCACGACCGGATCGGCACCGACGTCGTACTGCGCACGGAACTCGGCGAAGGCGCTGGCGATATCGCCGCGCGCCAGCGACTCGAAGAGATCGATGACGCGGGTGCGGTCGGCAAGCCCGAGCATCTGCCTGACCGCATCGGCTTTCACCTCGCCTGCGGCGTGCGCGATGGCCTGGTCGAACAGCGAGAGCGAATCGCGCACCGAGCCTTCGGCGGCGCGGGCGATGATGCCGAGCGCCTCCGGCTCGACCTCGACGCGTTCCTTGGCCGCGATGTTGCCGAGGTGCTTCATCAGCACGTCGGCTTCGACGCGGCGCAGGTCGAAGCGCTGGCAGCGCGACAGCACCGTGATCGGAACCTTGCGGATTTCGGTGGTGGCGAACACGAACTTGGCGTGCTCCGGCGGCTCCTCCAGCGTCTTCAGGAAGGCGTTGAAGGCCGCGGTCGACAGCATGTGGACTTCGTCGATGATGTAGACCTTGTAGCGCGCGCTGGCCGGCGCATAACGCACGCTGTCGTTGATCTGGCGCACATCGTCGACGCCGGTGTGGGACGCGGCGTCCATCTCCAGCACGTCCATGTGCCGGCTTTCCATGATCGCCTGGCAGTGGATGCCGAGGTCGGGCATGTGGATGGTCGGCCCCTTCACCGAACCGTCCGGCTTCTCATAGTTCAAAGCACGGGCGAGGATGCGGGCGGTGGTGGTCTTGCCGACCCCGCGCACGCCGGTCAGGATCCAGGCTTGCGGAATCCGCCCGGTCTCGAACGCATTCGAGACGGTGCGCACCATCGCCTCCTGGCCGATCAGGTCCTCGAAACTGGAGGGGCGGTATTTGCGGGCGAGCACACGGTAGGGCTTGGCGGCGTCGGGCGCACCGCCGAGGTCAAAGCCGCCGTCGAGGCTCGCTTGGCCTGCGCCGTCGGGCAGATGGGAGGGGGCGCCAGCGTCGTTCATGCGTCGATCCGCAACTTGGATTTCTCTTGCAGCCGGCGTGCGGATAGGAGCCGAAATCGAGCGCCGGGCGCGGAGACCGCCATTCCAGCGCGATTCGCTCGGAAAAACAGGTAGGAGACTGACGAGCGACCCGATCCGGACCTCGTTAGGGCTGCTTCCTTCCGGACCTGACCCGGTTGGCGAGTGGCTCGTCCACCGCCAATCTCCCGGTCCCTATTTGGGGCCAAAAGAGCCGGAAAGCAAGCGGCCTGACCCGGCTTTGTAAGGCTGGCTTTGTGGGACTTGTAAGGGAACACGGAAAGGCATTATTTCGCCCTCATGCCCGCCGCCAACTGGACGCTGCATTCGCAGCTCAAGAAAGACACCATCGACATCGGCGATCTGCCGCTGTGCAAGGTGCTCGTCATCAAGGACGCGCATTATCCCTGGCTCCTGCTGGTGCCGCGACGCGAGGGCGCGGTCGAGATCATCGACCTCGACGAGGTCGAGCAGGCGCAACTGATGACGGAGACCTCGCGGGTCGCGCGGGCCCTGAAAGAGATCACCAAGTGCGACAAGCTGAATATTGCGGCCCTCGGCAACCTGGTGCCGCAGCTTCACGTCCATGTCATCGCCCGCCGTACGAGCGATGCTGCATGGCCGCGTCCCGTTTGGGGCGTGATGCCGCCGCTGGCGCATGACGCCGAGGAAGTGCAAAATTTCATCAACGCGCTTCGCCGCAAGATCTGGTTGGGTTGAGATGTCAGCATTCGACAAGTTTCCACTCGGGCAACCGGCCTTCGTCACACACGTCTTGGATCGCGCAGCGCATCTGCGCACCAGCGACGAGAAGCTGTTCGCGCTCGAAGGCCACCGTGAAGCCCGCGCCTATGTGATCTATCGCGACTCCCTTGTCGTGAAGCAGGACGCCGACGGCCCCCGTGCGCTGCTGTCGTTCGAGGAGGCGCGAACCTTCGGCGCCAACCCCGGCACGATCTTTTTGGGTCTGCGCGACGGCGCGCCGATCTTCGGCATGGGCATCGCGCCCCAGGCAGCCGAGAAGCTGGTCGGCCGCAGCGACGTCACCGTGACCGAGCTGCGCGGCATGGCGATGCAGGGCGCTGTCCCGGCCGAGCAGCTTTCGGCGATCGCCATGGCGAAGTCGATGGTGACCTGGCATCAGCGCCACGGCTTCTGCCCGAACTGCGGCACCCGCACCGCGATGCGAGACGGCGGCTGGAAGCGCGAATGCCCGAGCTGCAAGACCGAGCATTTCCCGCGCACCGACCCGGTCGTGATCATGCTGGTCACCTACGGTGACAGGGTGCTGCTGGGCCGGCAGAAGCAGTTCATGCCCGGCATGTATTCCTGCCTCGCCGGCTTTGTCGAAGCCGCCGAGACCATCGAGGACGCGGTGCGGCGCGAGATTTTCGAAGAATCGGGCATCCGCTGCACCGACGTCAATTACTACATGACGCAGCCCTGGCCCTATCCGTCGTCCCTGATGATCGGCTGCACCGCGCGCGCCACCAACGAGGACATCGTGGTCGACCGCACGGAGCTGGAGGACGCCCGCTGGTTCAACCGCGACGAAGCGACGCTGATGATCAAGCGGCAGCATCCCGAGGGTCTCGCCGGCCCGCATCCGTTTGCGATTGCCCATCACCTGCTCGGACGATGGGTGCATCACGGAGATGCTTCCGGCAAATAACGGAAACGGGACATCATCTCGCCAGAGCAAGATGAGTTAAGATGGAATCAGCTCGACCGCAAAGGCGGTTCACCTCTCCCCGACGGGGAGAGGTCGATTTGCGCAGCAAATCGGGTGAGGGGCCGCGGCTCCAATGAGAGACAGTAACCCCTCACCCGGCGCTACGCGCCGACCTCTCCCAAGGGAGAGGTGAATCTCCGGTGCCGCTCTCGTTCAACTTCATCTCATCGCGCTTTAGATTGGATCCGGACGCAGGGTTTGGCAGAGCCGTCATGACGTACCCCGCATGAACTTTCAGACCGGCGCGCCGAAAACTCCGCCGCGCATTCTCTGCATCGGCATGCCGGTGCGAGACCTCACCTTCCGCGTCAGCGGCGTGCCTCCGCGCGGGTCGAAGGCGCGCGCCACGCATTTCGAAGAGATCTGCGGCGGCAACGGGCTCAACGCCGCGATCGGCATCGTGCGGCTCGGGGGCCGCGCCTCGCTGTGCGGGCCGATGGGCGATTCGCTGGAGACCTCGAGCCGCTTCATCTTCGACAAGCTCGCCGAGGAGGGCGTCGAGACCACGCACATCGTGCACGTGCCCGATCTGGCCACTCCGATCACGACCGTCATGATCGATTCGGGCGGCGAGCGCACCAACGTCACCTTCCGCGATCCCGGGCTGTGGAACGTGAAACTGCCGCCGACCGAGCTATTGCTGGAGGATTGCGCGGCGATCCTGACCGAGAGCCGCTGCGCGCCGTTCTGCACGGAGCTTTGCGCCGAGGCGAACAGGCGCGGGATCCCCGTGATCGTCGACGTCGACCGCGTGATGTCGCTGGAGGACGGGCTGTTGTCCGCCTCGTCCCACCTGATCTTCTCCAGCGGACCGCTGCAAGAGACGGCCGGCGTCACCGATGACGGCGCCGCGCTCCGGAAAATAGCCAGGCTCAGCGCATCCTTTCTCGCCGCCACGCGCGGCCCGCGGGGCACGATCTGGCTGAACGAGAAGGGGGAGCTGGAAGAGACCTGCGCCTTTCCGGTCCACGCCGTCGACACACTCGGCGCCGGGGACATCTTCCATGGTGCGTTTACGCTCGCCATCACCGAGCAGCAGGAGCTGCGGCAGGCGCTGCGATTCGCCTCCGCCGCCGCAGCGCTGAAGTGCACCCGCTTCGGGGGCGCTTATGCCGCACCGCAACGTGCTGAAGTTGAAGGATTTTTGGCGGAGCAGCAGGACGCACGGCCGGCTTAGGGGACGAGGAACCACTTGCTTGAGAAGATTTTTCTATATATGACGGATATCAACCGATCATATGGAACTTTCTTCTATGACAGACGTCGCCGTTCCGATTCACCAGGATAGCCGCCGCCTCGACGCGATCGATCGCAAGATCCTGACCGTCCTGCAGGAAGATGCCTCGCTCTCCGTCGCCGAGATCGGCGACCGGGTCGGGCTGTCGTCGACGCCGTGCTGGAAGCGCATCCAGCGCCTGGAAGCCGACGGCGTGATCCTGCGCCGGGTGGCGCTTGTCGACCAGAACAAGATCGGGCTCGGCATCTCCGTGTTCGTGTCGGTCGAAAGCGCCGACCATTCGGATGCCTGGCTGCGCAAATTCGCCGACGCTGTGAGCGCGATGCCCGAGGTGATGGAGTTCTACCGGATGGCCGGCGATGTCGACTACATGCTGCGCGTCGTGGTCGCCGACATGCAGAGCTATGACATCTTCTACAAGAAGCTGATCAGCGCCGTGCCGCTGAAGAACGTCACCTCGCGCTTCGCGATGGAGAAGATCAAGTCGGTCACAGCGTTGCCGGTGCCGGCGGCGTAATCGCCGACACTCGCCGCGACCACGGCACGCTCCCAGGTAGTTGTCCGGCAGTGCATTTAACCTGAAGTTAGTTCCGCCGGCGGTATCATCGCGCCATGGAGCCGGGGGACATCATCCCGACGACGCGATGGCCGGCATGGCTGGGGGCGGTTGCGTTGCTGATCGCGAGTTGGATCGCGGTCACAGCACTGTCGTTGCAAGTCCGTGCAGGAGCCGAAGTGATCGCCGTGGCCTTTCCACCATGGTGGGGGGCGGAGCGCACGCTTCTGGCCGCCGCATCCGCCCATGCGTCGATCGTCCGGATGACGGCCGTTCCGACGCTGCTGGTGGTGCGGCCCGACCGCGATGGCGGGCTGAACCGACTGTACGAGGCCGGAGCCTGGCTGACCATTGACCCGCAGGCGGTCGCTGCCTGCATCAAGGCCGATGACGGTGTGGGGGTTGGGGATGACCTTCGAAGGCGATGACATGGCCGCCCTGCGCGAGACCGCCAGCAGGATACTGCTCGCAGTGCTGTGGCTGCATGTTCCGATCGCGGCCCTCATCGGCGTCTCGCTTCATGCCGACTGGCTCACGCCGACCGTCTTCATGGTGGCGATGGCGCTGTCGGCGACAATATCCTGGCGCATGTCAGGAAGCGGCGCCGCGACCCAGATGATCGTTGCCGTGGCCTTGATGGCCGGCGTCTCGATGTTCGTGTTCCAGTTCGTCGGCCACGCCTGGCAGGTCGACATGCACATGTACTTCTTTGCCGCGCTGGCATGCCTGGTCGCCTATTGCGACTATCGGCCCATCGTCGCGGGCACGGTGGCCGTCGCGCTGCATCATCTGACCCTGAACTTCATTCTGCCGGCCGCCATCTACCCGGGCGGCGGCGACCTTGGCCGCGTCGTTCTCCATGCCGCCATTCTCCTGATCGAGGCCGGGGTTCTGATCTGGCTTGCGCACACGCTCGCCCGCCTGTTCGCGACGGCGGCCGAGAAAGCGGCGGAGGCCGAAGCAGCCAGTGCTGCGGAGGCGCGCGCCAACGTGACTCGTCTCGAGGCCGAGCAGGCGAAGCGAGACCGTGATGCGGCGAGGGGCGAACTCGCCGCGGCCTTCGAGCGCAAGATTGCCGGCGTCGTCGAGGCCGTTGCGGCGGCAGCGAGCGCAATGCAGGCCCTGTCGGCATCTATGAACGGCAGCAACGCGGAAACCATGCGCCAAGCCACGGCAGCCGCCTCCGCATCCGCGCTGGCATCGACCAATGTGGAAACGGTGGCGTCGGCGACGGAAGAGCTGACCGCTTCGATCAACAACATCGCCGAGCAGGTGACCCGCTCCACGCGGATCGCCGCCAAAGCCGCCGGGGACGCGCGGCGCACCAATACCGTGGTCGACGGCCTCGCCGCCGGCACGCAGAAGATCGGCGAGGTGGTGACGCTGATCCAGAGCATCGCCAGCCAAACCAACCTGCTGGCGCTGAACGCGACGATCGAGGCAGCTCGTGCCGGCGAGCACGGACGGGGATTTGCAGTGGTCGCGAGCGAGGTCAAGGCGCTCGCCAACCAGACCGCCAAGGCGACCGAGGAAATCGCCGCGCAGATTCAGGATATCCAGACCGCGACTGCGGAGGCCGTCAATGCCATCGAGGCGATCGGCGGCACCATCGCCGAGATCGACCAGATCTCCGGCGAGATCGCCGCGGCCGTCGACCAGCAAGGCGTCGCGACTCGCGAGATCTCCGGAAACCTGCAGCAGGCCGCCGACCGCACCAGGGAGGTGAACAAAGGCATCCTGAGCGTCAACCAGGCGTCCGAACAGGCCGGCCAAGCGACCGCGCAACTGCTCGACGCAGCCAACGGCCTGTCGTCGCAGTCGGAGTGGCTGAAGGCCGAGCTCGACGGTTTCCTCGGCTCGCTGCGGGCGGCGTGACGAGCCTGTCGCCAATCCACTCAACTGTCGTCGCCCGCCACCGGGTCGCGCGAACGCGCGCCCGATGACAGGCTCCGGCGGGCGACCCAGTATTCCAGAGGCGGTCGTTTTTCGACCGGGGGCCGCGGCGTACTAGATCACCCGCATGCGCGGGTGATGACAGGCTTGTATGCGGCAATTCCGTTCAGATCTTCTGATTGTACTCGCCGACCTCGGGATGCGTGCGCAGCACGGAATCCATCGCTTCGAACATGTCGCGCATGCGCTGCTCGCTGACGGGGCTTTCGACGACGACCACCAGCTCCGGCTTGTTCGAGGATGCGCGCACCAGGCCCCAACTGCCGTCCGCGACCGTGACGCGCACGCCGTTGACGGTGACGAGATCGCGGATCGGCTGGCCTGCGACCTCGCCGCCCTTCTGCTGCAACGCCTCGAAGTGCTTCACCACCGCATCGACGACGCCATACTTCGCCTCATCGGCACAATGCGGTGACATGGTCGGCGACGACCACGTCTTGGGCAGCGCGTTCTTGAGGTCGGCCATCGACTTGCCGGGCGCGCGGTCGAGCATCTCGCAGATCGCGATCGCCGAGACGAGGCCGTCGTCATAGCCGCGACCGAACGGCTTGTTGAAGAAGAAGTGGCCGGACTTCTCGAAACCGGCGAGCGCGCCCAATTCGTTGGTGCGGCGCTTCATGTAGGAATGGCCGGTCTTCCAATAGACCGTCGTCGCGCCCTGCTTTTGCAGTACGGGGTCGGTGACGAACAGTCCCGTCGACTTCACGTCGACGACGAACTGCGCGTTCTGGTGGATCGCCGACATGTCGCGCGCCAGCATCACGCCGACCTTGTCGGCGAAGATTTCCTCGCCGGTATTGTCGACCACGCCGCAGCGATCGCCGTCGCCGTCGAAGCCCAGGCCCACATCCGCCTTGTGCGCCAGCACCGCATCGCGGATCGCGTGCAGCATCTCCATGTCTTCGGGATTCGGATTGTATTTCGGGAAGGTGTGGTCGAGCTCGGTGTCGAGCGGGATCACCTCGCAGCCGATCGCCTCCAGCACCTGCGGCGCGAATGCGCCCGCGGTGCCGTTGCCGCAGGCCGCCACGACCTTCAGCTTCCGCTTCAGCTTCGGCCGGTTGGTGAGGTCGGCGATGTAACGCGCCGGATAGTTCTCGTGGAATTGGTAGGAGCCGCCCGCCTTGTTCCTGAACTCGGCGTTGAGCACGATCTCCTTCAGCCGCGTCATCTCGTCCGGGCCGAAAGTGAGCGGCCGGTTGGCACCCATCTTCACCCCGGTCCAGCCATTGTCGTTATGCGAGGCGGTGACCATCGCGACGCAGGGCACATCGAGATCGAACTGCGCGAAGTATGACATCGGCGTGACCGCAAGCCCGATGTCGTGCACCTTGCAACCCGCCGCCATCAGGCCCGAGATCAGCGCGTATTTGATCGAGGCCGAATAGCCGCGGAAATCGTGGCCGGTGACGATCTCCTGGCGGACGCCGAGCTCCGCGATCAGCGCGCCGAGCCCCATGCCCAGCGCCTGCACGCCCATCAGGTTGATTTCCTTGTTGAACAGCCAGCGCGCATCGTATTCGCGAAACCCGGTCGACTTCACCATCGGCTCGGATTCGAAGGCATAGGTATTCGGAACCAGCGCGGCTTTCGGCTTGGGGAACATCAGGAATGGCCTCGTGGGAGTGCGGAGGAACAATGCCGCTGGCTTTAGCGAATGCATCGCCGCAGCGGAAGGCAGGATTGACGGCTTTTGGCCAATAATTGCGGCAGATTTGGCGTCGGCGAAATACTTGCCCGCCGGCGCAATACGCCGCGCTGTTGCGCCCTACGAGCTGCTTGACCGCTAATCGCTCCGACCCAGCATGGTTTCTGCAGGGGTGGCGCCAGGCAAGGACGGGTATTGCCGGCGCTCTGCAATCTGCGCGTCGAATAGTTGACACGTCGGGCAACTCACCGGTACATTTTCATCGTCGCAACAATTAAGCCCGCACCGGAAAATCCGCTGCGGGCTTTTTGAATCGGACAAGACGCTGTCGGCCAATGCACTGCCGAGCGCGCCGAAATTGGCCGCCGCAGCGAACCGAACCGGTGACGACAGCCAGGGCCGACCCCGCCGATAGACGGGCGCCCGGCGAAGACGGTGGGCAAGCCGAACCGGAAGCGACACTTCCGCGCCATCGCGCAAGCCATCCTTCAAGCACTTGCCTTCAAACACCGAAAGCCAACCCAGCCCTCTCCGCGAGGTGCGGTCACGCACGGGCTCACCCGAACGTGTCCGCAATACGCAATATCTGTAGGTGATGACCATGCCTGATTACTCTCTGGTGCCGGTGGACCATCAGCCGGATTTCGATGACTACTCGCTCGTTCCCGTTGACCACGATCCGTTTGCCGCGGATGGCGTAACTCAACAGGCGCAGATTCAACTGGCTCAGTCCCAGCCGCAAGGCCCGCCGCAGCGACAGCCAGCAACGGGAGCCGGTCAGCCCGATGCCGATGCGCCGGCTGCAGGCGGCGATCCCAGCGGTTCGGATCAAGGCGCAGCCAAAGCTGCTCCATTTAGCGGCCACGCTAATCCGACGCCAACAGACTCTCTTCCATCACACCGTGGCGCAATTCCCTTGCTTGAACATGGTAAAGTTGACAGCTATTTTTACGCAAAAAACTCGACTGGCACCCCGCCAGAAGGCCCGCAGGTTACTACTGCCAACCGCAATCTCACAATCACTGCCACTGACAATGCCAAACCTACGAATTTCGGTGGGGTTTATGGACATACGCTAACGTTCTCAGAACCCGGTAGCAATAATTTGAGAACAATCACCGCTGCCGACCCAACTGGTTTGTTAGTGGCGACCCCGGTTGAGGGTAATCCAAACCTCCTGAGTGTCAGAGAGTATAAGGGCTACTAGATAACCGCAGTCGAGCGACACATCCCCGATGTATTGTCGACGGCGGCCGAAGACACGCTGGCCAATGCCGAGTGGCAAATGCGAGTTGGCGAAACGGGACCAAGGGCCGGCTGGAAGCTCGCTTCGCCGCGGTTCGCGCGCAGACCGCTCGCTGATGGACCTCCTCAGCGGATCAAGGACATGGGCCAGCAGCATCTTCTGGGGGACGAAGCCTGCCTCATCGGTGAACACAGGGCGTCGGGAGAGAAGAAGTATCTCGCCGATCTGCCGACCAAATCGGACCTGCGCACGTTAGCGCCACGATCAAAGCCCGATGGATGGGCCTATCAGCAGTTGAAAGAGGAACGGGGCCCGATCACTTCGAGGGACGGTCCCGGAAAGGCCTCCATCATCATGCTCTTATGGCCTTGATCGCGTACCCATTCCTCCAGTACTCGCACCTTGCCGGGCAAGCATCGGGGGTGATGGCGGTCCATTCAAATAGCTAAGTTCGGAGCGCATGATTCGAGGCTTCGTTCTGGAACTTGGATCACGCTTCTGGAAGCGCCATCAAATGGTCCGCGGCACGGCCTTTAGCGCGACGAATCTTCTTTCGCTTTCGACGCAATAGTGGACGTGGTCCGAATTTCTGCCGAAATGGGGACATGGTCCGCATCACAGGGGAAGACATGGAGAGGTCTCATGAAGCTTCTGAAGACCGGGATACTCGCACTTTCGCTAACCGTGACGGCGACCGTTGGGCTGGCTGCGGATTACGAAATTTTCGCTGAGTTTGCGACTGTGGAGACTGGGGTAAACCATTATGCTGTCGAACGCCTCGACCACAAGAACCAGAAGCTTCACCACTGCACAGCAGTCCTCGACGCCGAGACTAAGCAATTAACCGGTCAATGCACCGAGAGGCCCGGCTTTCCGGATAAATCGACCGGCGAAGGACTTAACGTACAGGGAGGGATTTCAAACATTTTTGGGGGATTGCCCGTGTTAGGCTCTTGGAAAATCGATCAGACTACCGGGAAAACTGAGTTCTGTATTTCAGACCCTGGTCAGTGCGTAGAGGTGACTCCGCAATAGACATTTACGAAAAATGCCAAGCTGGCCCAGGCCCGAGTTGGGCGTGGAAATTCATAAGCGAGGCGGACTATATTACTACGATCAGATAGCGCGCGGATTCCAAGACGGAGCGCTCGGCGGTGGCGTGGGACTTGGCGATAACGGTGCGGTCGCACGGGGGCATATGCACTGGGAAGATCAGCGAGAAAGTGAGAGAGATCTAAGAAATGCGGAGGCTTATTCTCAGAAAACTCCAGGTTATAAAGCGTGGGTCGGAACTTGGTATGGGAGCAGGTTGTATTGGCATAACGGCAAGCCAACGGCAGGGCGGATGCCGGATTGGAATCGATACAAATATTGAGTCATGTCGATGAAGGCGATCGCGCTCGCCGGAGCTATATTGCTTCTATTTGCCAGTTCAACGTTATGTATGGCGAACTCTAGTCCCTGGTGTGCGGCGGATGTTGCGATCTTGAGTTTCAAAAATTACAAAGGTCAAGATCTTGCAAGGATCGAGCTTCGTTCCCTCAAACCGGTTTGCGATCGTAACCCGGAAAAGGAAGGGTTTGGAGCAAACTTTGAACGCTCGATGCGCATCGAACACAATGGGCAATGGACTGACGTGCCGACAGCGTGTCTATCCGGTTTTTCTTTTGCGATGGATAGGCTGGCGCTGGAGGGTGACGATCGCGGTCTGGGCATATCTCTTATTGGAAAATCGCCGGACAACGACGAGCGTGTAAAACGCTCGATATACAAATTGGGTGACAGGATTTACTGCTATAAGGTAGAGCGCTATCCGAATGTCGACGATCAGGATCACGAAATTAGGGAGTACAATAGGGACTTACAGTAGGTGCGCCGGGAGACCGGCTCGACACTCTGCGCGAGCGCTTCAGGTCTGGTGTTGCTCGCGAACGTCTGGCGCAAATGCCGCGCCGTCGCGAAGATCGACTCGGTTACCCTCTCATTCCCAAAATGTGAACAAGCAGCGCTCTGAACTCCCGCGAGGCTACTTGGATGTCCGCCCTGCTCTGTTTCGGCCGAATTTTCTGCCGTTCTGAGGAGACCATCCGCATCACGGAGAAAGACATCCAGCGGAAGACTTGGATAGGGCTTTGATGCCAATCGGCCTTACTGCTCCAGCACGAGCCTGCCGTTGGCGTATTCGAAACGCTTCAGCTTCGACAGGAAGGACAGGCCGAGCAGGTTTTCCGACAGCGCCTCGTCGGGCAGCACCATGGCATCGACGTCGCGCACGATGAGGCCGCCGAGCTCGATCATGGCGATGCGGGTGCGCGCCGCCTTGATGGTGCCGTTGGCGGTGGTGACGCGCGCGGTGTAATCGCCCGGCACGGGACGCAGGCCGAAGCGTGCCGCGGAGGTCTCGTTCAGCGCAACCACCGATGCGCCGGTGTCGACCATGAAGCCGATGCGCTGGCCATCGATGCGGCCGTCGGTCGCGAAGTGACCGCGGGCGTCCGGCGGGATCGTCAGCGTGCGGGCGCTGGCTTGCGCCACGGTAAGGGTGGGGGCTGCAGCCTTCGCTTGTGCTGTGGTCGCCGCGGCTGGTGTCATCTTGCTGGCCATCTGTGCCATGAACGTGCCCAGCCCGATCATGATGGCCGCGAAAATCATCAGGTTACGCATGACACCAACTCGGAAAACCGAAAATGCAATTTGACCACGCCGGACATCCCGCCGCGAGCGACGCCATGGGACCGAGCCTGTCATTTTGATGAAAAGGATGAGCGAAGGGTTAATGCGAACCAGTGGAAAGCTCGCTCAGGACGGCCGACCGGCATCGACCGCCTGATCCGGCGTCCGCTGCCATCGTCTCAGGCGGTCCTGGCGACCGGGCTCGGCATCGCCGTACGCAGCGCGTAGTAGACCGCACCGGCAATCCCGACACCGAAGAACCAGCCATAGACCGCCCACCAGGACGGCAACAGCGAGGTGAAGTTCGGCAGGATCGACGAGAACAGCGCGCCGACCGCTGCGGCGACCAGTGCACTGACGTTCCAGCCGTTCTGGAAGCGGTATTCGCCGTCTTCCTGGTACAACGCCGGCACGTTCACCCTGCCCTTCGCGATCAGATAATAGTCGACCATCATGATCCCGAAGATCGGCCCCATCGTCGCGCCGATCAGCCCGACGAACGAGGCTGCGCTGCCCTCCCAGGGCGCGAAGGGATAGAGCACGAGCGCAATCAGCGCCGCGATATAGCCGCCCTTCTTGAAGTCGATCTGCCGCGGGAACACGTTGGAGAAATCGAATGCGGGCGAGACGAAATTGGCGACGACGTTAATGCCGAGCGTCGCCACCGCAAAAGTGATCGCGGCCAGCAGCGCCAGGAACCAGCTATCGAACTTCGCCGAGATCTGGTCGGGATGCAGCAGCACCTCGTGATAGACATTGAACGCCGCGATGGTGGTGACGCCGGCGACCAGCGAGAACAGGATCAGGTTGACCGGCAGGCCCCAGATATTGCCCTTGCGCAGCGCGGCCGCGTCAGGCGCGTAACGCGAGAAGTCGCAGAAGTTGAGATACAGTGCCGCGAAATAGGTGATCCAGGTCGCGGCGACCGCGCACAGCGCGGGCCACGTGCCGGGCTCGCCGGGCACGCCGGCGTCCTTGGTCTTCTCCAGCAGCACGTCCTGCGGGATCGGTGCGGTGAGCGAGATGCCGCCGGCCATGATGCAGAGATAGATCGCGAGGATCAGCATCATGAGCCACACGGCCGGGCCCGCCCAGTCCTGGAAGCGACGCACCGTCTCCATGCCGCGCTGGATGATCAGGAGCTGCAGCGCCCAGATCACGACGAAGCAGATGACCTCCAAGCCGGAATGGCCGAGCACATGGGTGGACTGATGGAACGACTTGAAGCCATCGATGCGGGTGAGCAGCGCGACGATCGCGCCCGATGCCGCCGCCGTCTGCGCGCCGTACCAGAAGCAGGCAACGATGGCGCGCACCAGCGCCGGGATATTGGCGCCCCATACGCCGAACGAGGCGCGCGCCAGCACCGGATAGGGCACGCCGGTCTTCACGCCGGCATTGCCGATCAGACTCATCAGGAAAAAGATCACCAGCGAGCCGACGCCGATCGCCAGGATGAAGTTGACGAAGCTGCCGCAGAGCAGGAACAGGCTGGCCGCGAGATAGTAGCCCCAGAGGCTGTGGACGTCAGAGGTCCAGACGTTGAAGATGCTGAAGGCGCCCCAGTTGCGCTCCCTGGCCGGCGCCAGATCCTCATTGTAAAGCGACGGCGATGCGTTCTTGATCTCCAAGGCAGCCTCCCCACAAAGTGCAAGCCTGTGATCCCGACGCGCAAATCTAACCACCGTTTGCCGACGCCCGCCAGCGCCACAACCGGGAATGATCAGGAAAAGTGGGGGCAGCAGGTCCGTCAGTTCACGGTCTAATCTTACTGCGTTGCAGATGTTGTATCTCCTCATCCTGGGGGGACCGCGAAGCGGGCGTCTCGAAGGATGTAGGCCACAGATGGGGCCTTATGGTTCGAGACGCGCGTTCCGCGCTCCTCACCATGAGGGTTACGGGGTTTGTGACGCAGTAAGACTAAGTGCCGCGCGGTTTCACCCGCCGGGTCGGCATCGCGTTGGCGGGATCCTCTGGCCAGGGGTGGCGTGGATAGCGGCCGCGCAGATCGGATCGCACGGCGGCGTAACTGCCGCGCCAAAAACCCGGCAGGTCGCGCGTCACCTGCACCGGCCGCTGTGCCGGCGACAGCAGCTCCAGCACCAGCGGCACCGCGCCCTTCGCGATCGAGGGATGGGTGTTGAGCCCGAACAGCTCCTGCAACCGCACCGCGATTGTCGGCCCCTGCTCGGCCTCATAGTCGATCGCAAGCTGCGTGCCGGTCGGCGCCTCGAAATGCGTCGGCGCCTCGCGATCGAGCCGGGCCCGCAGCTCCCATGGCAGCAGCGCCATCAGCGCATCCGACAGGTCGCCGGCGGAGAGATCCTTCAGCGCGATCTTGTCGTACAGCGCCGGCGCCAGCCAGTCGTCGGCGCGGGCAGCAAGCGCGGCATCGGACAGATCGGGCCAGCTCTCGCCCTCGGCCTTGCGCAGGAACATGACGCGGTCGCGCCATTGCTTGGCCTGTTTCGACCAGGGCAGCCGGTCGAGCCCCGCGGCAATCAGCCCATCGGCGAAGATCCGCGCGGTCTCAGCCGATGGCGACAGCGACATCGGCGCTTCCGACAGCGTGATCGCATGCAGCGAACGCCTGCGGCGCGCACGCAGCGCCATCGCGCTGCGATCGAAGGTCACCTCTTCGATCGCTTCGATCTGGTCGGCGAAGCGTTGCTCGATCTCGTCCTGGGTGATCGGCGCCGCCAGCAGGATGCGGCCGCTGGCGGCCGTGCCGGTCAGCTCGGCGACGGCAATGTAAGGTGCCCGCGCCAGCGCCGCGGTCTGCTCGACAGCGGCACCGCGGCCATTGGCGAGCACGAAGCTGCCATTGCCGCGATTCTTCGCGACGCGATCCGGGAAAGCGAAGGCCAGCATCACGCCGGTGGAGAGATCTCCTTCATCAATCGCTGCCGCCTTTGTGGGCCCCCCTCCCCGGCCCTCCCCCGCAAGGGGGGAGGGAGAAGAGGGACGTGTTTCAGATCGTTCGACCTGCGCGGCCCAACGCTGCGCCATGCTGCGCGCGCTCGTTGCACGCTGCGAACGGTCGCGGCGGAACTGATCCAGCCTGACATCGAGATCGACGCTGTCGCCGCCGAGGCCGCGCTCGGTCAGGACGGCCGCGATCATCGCCGCCTCTTCGGCTGCGCCGAACCGCGCCGAATCCACGATCATGCGCGCCAGCCGCGGCGGCAGCGCCAGCGCGCGCAGGCTGTTGCCCTCCGCGGTGATGCGGCCGTCGCGATCGAGCGCGCCGAGCTCGCTCAGCAGCGATTTCGCCTCCTTCAGCGCCGGCGCCGGCGGCGGATCAAGGAAGGCAAGGCCGGCAGGATCGCTGACGCCCCATTGCGCGAGGTCGAGCACCAGCGACGACAGGTCGGCGGACAGGATTTCGGGCGCGGTATAGGCCGGGAGCGACGCGGTTTGCGGCTCGTCCCACAGTCGGTAGCACACGCCGGGCTCGATGCGGCCGGCACGGCCGCGCCGCTGGTCGACCGCTGCGCGCGAGGCGCGAACGGTTTCCAGCCGCGTCAGCGCAATATCAGGCTCGTAGCGCGGCACCCGCGCCATCCCGGAGTCAACCACGATGCGGACCCCCTCGATGGTCAGCGACGTCTCGGCGATCGACGTCGCGAGCACCACCTTGCGGATGCCCTTGGGCGCCGGCGCGATGGCGCGGTCCTGCACGCCGGCCTCGAGCGCGCCGAACAGCGGCACGATCTCGACCGAAGGATCCTGCACACGCTCGGCGAGCAAGGCCTGGGTGCGGCGGATTTCGGCCGCACCCGGCAGGAAGGCGAGCACCGAACCGGCATCGGCACGCAGTGCAGTAGCGATCGCGTCCGCCATCTGGCGCTCCAGCGGCACATCGACCTTGCGACCGAGATAGCGGGTCTCGACCGGAAAGGCGCGGCCCTCGCTTTCGACCACCGGTGCATCGCCGAGCAGCTTCGCGACGCGCGCGCCGTCGAGGGTCGCCGACATCACGAGGATGCGCAGGTCTTCGCGCAGGCCGGTCTGCGCGTCGCGCGCCAGCGCGAGCCCGAGATCGGCGTCGAGCGAACGCTCGTGAAATTCGTCGAACAGCACGGCGGCCACACCGTTGAGCTCGGGATCGTCGAGGATCTGCCGCGAGAAGATGCCTTCGGTCACGACCTCGATCCGCGTCGTGCGCGACACCTTCGAGCCGAAGCGGACGCGATAACCGACCGTCTCGCCTGCGCGTTCGCCGAGCGTCTTCGCCATCCGCTCGGCACTGGCGCGCGCGGCGATGCGGCGCGGCTCCAGCACGATGATCTTCTTGCCCTTCGCCCAGGACGCATCCAGCAGCGCGAGCGGCACGCGCGTGGTCTTGCCGGCGCCGGGCGGAGCGACCAGCACCGCGGCGTTGTGGCCGGCGAGCGTGCGGTCGAGCTCATCGAGCACGGCATCGATGGGAAGCGGCGTATCAAACTTGCGCGGCAAAACCAATCATCCGTCATCACCCGCGCAGGCGGGTGATCCAGTAACCACCGTCGTGCCCGGCCGCAAAGACCGGGCCTACTGGATACCCCGCCTAAGGCGGGGATGACAGTGGCATTGAGGTTAAGCCCGCGGCAACGGCGCGCGGCCGACGCTGTCGTAGGCAAAGCCGTGGGCAGCCATATCCTCGGGGCGATAGATGTTGCGCAGATCGATCACGACCGGCTGCCTCAGCTCCGCCTTGAGCCGATCGAGGTCGAGCGTGCGGTACTGCACCCATTCGGTGACGACGACCATGGCGTCGGCACCCTTCGCGCACGCATAGGGATCGTCGCAATACTCGATATCAGGCAGCTCCTTGCGTGCCTGCTCCATGCCGACCGGATCATGCGCCCGCACCTTGGCGCCCATGTCGAGCAGGCCGGTGACGAGCGGGATCGACGGCGCCTCGCGCATGTCGTCAGTGTCGGGCTTGAAGGTGAGACCGAGCACCGCGATGGTCTTGCCGCGCAGGCTGCCGCCGGAGAGGCTCGCAACCTTGCGTGCCATGGCACGCTTGCGATTGTCGTTGACGCCGAGCACCGCCTCGACGATGCGCAACTGCACGTCGTGGTCCTGCGCGATCTTGATCAGCGCACGGGTATCCTTCGGGAAGCAGGAGCCGCCGAAGCCCGGCCCCGCGTGCAGGAACTTTGAGCCGATGCGGTTGTCGAGACCGATGCCGCGCGCGACCTCCTGCACGTCGGCGCCGACCTTTTCGGAGAGATCGGCGATCTCGTTGATGAAGGTGATCTTGGTCGCGAGGAACGCGTTGGCGGCGTATTTGATCAGCTCGGCCGTGCGCCGTGCCGTGAACATCAGCGGCGCCTGGTTGAGCGACAGCGGCCGGTAGATGTCGCCGAGCACCTTGCGGCCGCGTTCATCTGATGTGCCGACCACGATGCGATCGGGGAACTTGAAGTCGCGGATCGCGGCGCCCTCGCGCAGGAATTCGGGATTGGAGGCGACGACGACGTCGGCCGCGGGGTTGGCCTCGTGGATCAGTCGCTCCACCTCATCACCGGTGCCGACCGGCACGGTCGACTTGGTGACGACGACGGTGAAACCCTTCAGCGCCGCTGCGATCTCGCGCGCCGCGCCATAGACATAGGTGAGGTCGGCGTGACCATCGCCGCGCCGCGACGGCGTGCCGACCGCGATGAAGACCGCATCCGCCTCCGCAACCGGCGCCGCCAGATCAGTGGTGAATTCGAGCCGCCTGGCCTTCACATTGGCCGCGACCAGCGCGTCGAGACCGGGCTCGAAGATCGGGATTTCGCCCCGATGGAGCGCCGCGATCTTGCTGGCATCCTTGTCCACGCACGTCACCTGGTGGCCGAAATCCGCAAAACAGGCGCCCGACACCAGCCCCACATACCCCGTGCCAATCATGGCAATGCGCATGAAACAACCCGCTTTCTATGGTTAACGACCCCTGGGATTCGTGCGCCTCTTAGAACATTTACCGGCCAAGGGAAACGTGGAAAAGCACCGGCCCCGCGGCATGTCATTTGTATGAATAAAGGAGAAAGCAACCGATCGGGCCGATGATGCACCCGATCACGCCGAAACAGGACAAAGATGACCATAAACGGCACAGCCGCTGCGACAGACCGTTCCACGAGGGGCGCCGGCGGGCGCGTCGACTGGGTCGACTATGCCAAGGGTATCTGCATCGTCATGGTCGTGATGATGCACTCGGTGCTGGGCGTGGAGAAAGCCGCCGATCAGACCGGCTTCATGCATTATGTGGTGATGTTCGCGAAGCCGTTCCGGATGCCCGACTTCTTCCTGATTTCCGGGCTGTTCCTGTCGGTCGTGATCGATCGCGATTGGCGCACCTATCTCGACCGCAAGGTGATGCACTTCGCTTATTTCTATGTGCTGTGGGTGACGATCCAGTTCGGCTTCAAGGCACCGTCGCTCGCTGCCGAAACGGGCTGGGGTCAGGTTGGACTGCTGTATCTCGAATCCTTCATCGAGCCGTTCGGCACGCTGTGGTTCATCTATCTGCTGCCGATCTTCTTCGTCGTCACCAAACTGACACGCAATGTTCACCCGCTTGTCATCTGGCTGATCGCCGCGGCGCTCGAGATGACGCATCTGACGACGGGCTGGACGGCGATCGACGAGTTCTGCGCGCGCTTCGTCTATTTCTTCACCGGCTACATCCTCGCCGATTATGTGTTCGCGTTGTCGGACCGCGCCCGGGCGCGGCCTTTGCTTGCGCTTCTCGGGCTGGGGCTCTGGGCGCTCGTCAATGGCGGGCTAGTCGCGCTCGACGTGAGCGAATGGCCGCTTCTCTCGTTGGCGCTCGGCCTCTCCGGCGCCTGTGCGATCATCGTGATCGGTACGCTCTTGGCGCGTGCGCATCGGCTCGATTTCCTGCGCTTCTGTGGTGAGCACTCCATCGTCATCTACCTCGCCTTCTTCCTGCCGATGGCCGCGACGCGGACGGCCCTGCTGCGGATCGACGTGATCCACGACATCGGCCTGATCTCGCTGATCGTGACCGCCGCCGGCGTGGCCGGCTCCCTCCTGATCTGGCGCCTGGCGCTGGCGGCACGGGCCAATTTCCTGTTCGAGCGGCCCGATGCGTTCTGGATTGCGCCAAAAAAGGCCGCGCCCGCGCTGCAAGCGGCCGGATAAGTCCCGGTAGTGCTGAAAGTCACGGCCGGATTCGTTCCAAACGGGCGGTCTCCGGCCGATCGAATTTTCCGCATATTGAAATGATTGGCCTTTTGGTCCCGAATGTTTCGTCGCAGAGCGCCCGACGAAACAATTCTCCCGCTCACGAAACCATTTTCCCCTTTTCGCGCAGACATCCGGAAACGGGCAGTCACTAACAATTCTCCCAACGAACCGCCGCCAAACGGCGAATTGGGAGCCTGTCATGCCGAACGTCATCGCCATCAACGCCGCAGCCAAGAAGCATATTGCCGCTGCCCGCACGACCTCGGATGAAATGCTGCTCGCCAGCATCGCCAACGGTGACCGCACCGCGATGCACGTCCTGTATTCCCGTCACAACGTTCGGGTCTACCGCTTCGTGCTGCGCATGGTGCGGGACAGCACGATCGCCGAAGACCTGGTCAGCCAGGTGTTCCTGGATGTCTGGCGCACCGCCTCGCAGTTCGAGGGCCGTTCGCAGGTTTCGACCTGGCTGCTGTCGATCGCCCGTTTCAAGGCGCTGACCGCACTGCGCCAGCGCAAGCACGAAGACATCGATCAGGAAGACGTGCTTGAAATCGCCGATGGCGCCGACACGCCGGAAACCTCGCTCGATCGCACCACCACCAGTGAGATCCTGCGGGCCTGCGTCGCCAAGCTGTCGCCGGCCCACCGCGAGATCATCAACCTCGTCTACTATCATGAGAAGTCGGTCGAAGAGGCCGGGCTGATCATCGGGATCCCGCAGAGCACGGTGAAGACCCGGATGTTCTATGCCCGCAAGCAGCTCGCCGATCTCCTCAGGGGTGCCGGCGTCGACAGCGTCGCTGCGTAAATAAAGCAAGTTCAATACATTAGATGAATATCACGCGGGCCGGACCGACGGCCCGGGAAACCGAAAAAGTTCAGCGACGAAACAATTGAAACACACCACGACATCGGCCCGAAAAATTCGATCGCTACGCTCTTAAACAACGACGCAACGCCACCATCTAGTGAATCAGGTTCGAGACTTTCCAAGTTAACCTCCCAAGCTAACCTCCCAAGTGACCTCCAACGACCCGGCCGGGATGCCCCCCTGCCGGGTCGCTCTATGTCTGGCGGGTCGATCCCTCAGGTCAGGATCCGACGAAGCTTCCGGCGCGGCTTCGTGAAGCCGAGCGCGGCTGGTCTCACATGGACGTGACGGCGCGCGCGAGCGAAGCGCGTAACGCCGTGAGTCATTGCCGCGAACAGCATCATGGGTCCCCGGCACTGTTCGATAGGCCGGGACTGCTGACGGATGGACCACGATGCTCAGTCTCGCTCTCGCGCTGCTCGCCGGTGTCGCGACCGTCGCCGCGCCTTGCACCCTGCCGATGCTGCCAATCCTGCTCGGGGTATCGATAGGCCAGACCCGCAAGGCGCGGCCGGCGATGATCGCACTCGGCTTCGTGATGTCATTCTCAATCGTGGCGTTGCTGCTGAGCGCGATCACGCGCGCCTTCGATTTCGATCCGAACGTGCTGCGGACGGGAGCTGCGATCCTGCTTGCCGGCTTCGGTCTGCTCATGATCTGGCCGGCGCCGTTCGAATGGCTGTCGATCCGGCTGGCCGGCCCTACCGGCGGCAACCTCGCCGGCACTGTCCCGTCACAGGGGCTGTTCGGCGGCTTTCTGCTCGGCGGCACGCTTGGCCTGGTGTGGACGCCCTGCGCTGGACCGGTGCTCGGCTCGATCCTCACCATCATCGCGACCGCAAATGACACCGCGTGGGCGAGACTGCAGCTCGTTACCTATGCGATCGGCGCGGCGATTCCGATGCTTGCAATCGCCTATGGCGGGCAGGCCGTTACCAGCCGCGTGCGCAGCATCGCGCGGATTTCGCCGCGCCTGCAGCAGGGCTTCGGCGTCGTGATCGTCGCATTCGCTGCACTCTCATACCTGCAATACGACACGCTGATCGTGGCGTGGCTGACCCGCTTTTATCCCAACGGCCAGATTGGCCTGTAAGTCTCGAAAGGAGATCTCGATGTCCCTGCGCTTGATTGCCGTGTCCGCGCTGGTGGCCGGCCTTGGCCTGGGCGGCGCCGTCATTCCCGGCCTGTGCACGGAGGCCGATGCGCCGGCGCGGCCCATTGCGATGACCGCAGCCATGGTGGCCGAGCAGAGCCGGACCGCGCCCGAGTTCGTCGGCATCAGCAACTGGTTCAATTCACAGCCGCTGAAGCTCGCCGATCTGCGCGGCAAGGTCGTGCTGGTGGATTTCTGGACCTATGGCTGCGTCAACTGCGTCAACACCCTGCCGCACGTCACCGAACTTTATTCAAAGTATCGGGATCGCGGCCTGGTCGTGATCGGGGTCCACACGCCGGAATTCCCGTTCGAGCGCTCCGCCTCGAATGTGCAGGCGGCGTTGAAGCGGCACGGCATCCTCTATCCGGTGGCGCAGGACAACAATTCGCAGACCTGGAACGCCTATCGCAATCAGTATTGGCCGGCGCAGTACATCATCGACCAGAACGGCAAGATCGTTTTCCAGCATGACGGCGAAGGGCAGTATGAGCAGATCGACCGCACCATCGCGCGGCTGCTCAACGCCGGCGCCTAGGAGGGCTGAATCCGCGCAAACCGGAATGGTTTTTTCCGCAAAGATCGAGCCCGAACAATGAGATGAGGTGGCGATGCGATGGTATCCATCGCATCGCCGTCCTCGGACAATCCGCCCCGTATTGTCGGTCATCCCCGCCGTGCTAGGGTTCTTCCAGAGTGGGCGCGCTCCCGAAACCTGGAAGACGGTCTTCGGACAGATTGCGCTCCGAATGGACGACGGACGGTGCGTCATGTTCGAAGGCTGGGATGCGGTTGTACTCGCGCGCGCACAGTTTGCTTTCACGATGTCGTTCCACATCGTGTTCCCCGCTTTCTCGATCGGGCTTGCGAGCTACCTCGCGGTGCTGGAAGCGCTGTGGCTTGCCACCGGACGCGATGTCTACATCAACCTGTTCAATTACTGGCTGAAGATCTTCGCGGTCGCTTTCGGCATGGGCGTGGTGTCGGGCATCGTGATGTCCTACCAGTTCGGCACCAACTGGTCGGCGTTCGCGGACAAGACCGGCCCGGTGATCGGCCCGATGATGGCCTATGAGGTGCTGACCGCGTTCTTCCTCGAGGCGGGCTTCCTCGGCGTGATGCTGTTCGGGCTCGAACGCGTCGGCCACAGGCTGCATTTTATCGCGACGCTGATGGTCGCGATCGGCACGCTGATCTCGGCGTTCTGGATCCTGTCGGCCAACTCCTGGATGCAGACGCCGGCCGGTTATACCGTCAATGCCGACGGGCAGTTCGTCGCCGCCGACTGGCTGAAGGTGATCTTCAATCCGTCATTCCCCTACCGGCTCGTGCACATGGTGCTGGCGGCGTATCTCACCACCTCGCTCGTGGTCGGTGCGGTCGGCGCCTTTCATCTGCTGCGCGACCAGCATCTCGCCGGCCCGCGCGTGATGTTCTCGATGGCGATGTGGATGGCGACGCTGGTGGCGCCGATCCAGATCCTCGCCGGCGACCAGCACGGCCTCAACACGCTCGAGCATCAGCCCGCCAAGGTGATGGCGATGGAAGGCCACTTCCAGAGCCACAAGGACGGCGCGCCGCTGGTGCTGTTCGGCTGGCCCGACATGGCCGATGCCAGGGTGAAATACGCGATCGAGGTGCCGAAGCTGTCGTCGCTAATCCTGAAGCACTCGCTCGACGCTCCGCTGGCCGGCCTCGACACCGTGCCGCGCGAGAACTGGCCGCCGGTGCCGATCACCTTCTGGGCGTTCCGCGTCATGGTCGGGCTCGGCTTCCTGATCTTGGGCCTCGGCCTGTTCAGCCTCGTGATGCGCCTGCGCGGAAAGATGTACGAGACGCGGCTGCTGCACCTGTTCGCGATCGCGATGGGACCGGCCGGCTTCATTGCCGTGCTCGCCGGCTGGATCACCACCGAGACCGGCCGGCAGCCATTCACCGTCTATGGACTGTTGCGAACGGCCGATGCGGTCTCGCCGCTCGCCGCGCCCGCGGTCGGCTCCTCGCTGATCGCCTTCATCATCGTCTATTTCGCCGTGTTCGTCGCCGGCGTGGTCTACATCCTGCGGCTGATGGCGCAGCCGCCGCATCATGGCGAGCAAGGCCCGTCGCATGACCTGCCGGCGCGCGCCGCCGGCATCACGCCGGCCGCAGGCGCTGCCGTGGAGGGCGCACGATGAGCTTCGCCGCCGACCTCGCCACGATCTGGGCCTTCATCATCGCCTTCGCCGTGTTCGTCTACGTCGTGATGGACGGCTTCGACCTCGGCCTCGGCATCCTGTTTCCGCTGTTTCCGCAGAAGGCCGACCGCGACGTGATCATGAACAGCGTGGCGCCGGTATGGGACGGCAACGAGACCTGGCTGGTGCTCGGCGGCGGCGGCATGATGGCGGCGTTTCCGCTGGCCTATGCGGTGCTGATGCCGGCGCTCTACACGCCTGTCATTGCGATGTTGCTTGGCCTAGTGTTCCGCGGCGTCGCGTTCGAATTCCGCTGGCGGACGCAGAAGGCGCGCAACAAGTGGGATATCGCCTTCGCCGGCGGCTCGCTGCTCGCGGCGCTGGCGCAGGGGATTGCGCTCGGCGCGATCCTGCAAGGCATCCATGTCGAGGGACGGCAATATGCCGGCGGCTGGTGGGACTGGCTGACGCCGTTCAGCATCCTGACCGGCGTGGCGCTGGTGATCGGCTATGCGCTGCTGGGCGCCACCTGGCTTGTGATGAAGACCGAAGGCAATTTGCGCGACCGCGCTTACCATTTGAGTTGGGTGCTTCTGATCGCGATGCTTTGCGCGATCGGCGCCGTCAGCATCGCGACGCCGTTCCTGCACGTGCAATACACCCATCGCTGGTTCGCCTGGCCGAATATCATCCTGACCGCGCCGGTGCCGATCGCGGTCGCCGCCGTTGCCGTGCTGCTGCTGCGCGCGCTGACCAACAAGTACGACTACCAGCCGTTCTTCCTGTCGCTGGCGCTGTTCGCGCTGTCCTATGCCGGGCTCGGCATCAGCATGTACCCGTATATCGTGCCGCAGAGCATCACGATCTGGCAGGCGGCTGCGCCGGAAAACAGCCAGATCTTCATGCTGGTCGGCGTCGCGGTGCTGATCCCGCTGATCCTCGGCTACACCGGCTGGGCCTACTGGGTATTCCGCGGCAAGGTGCGGCCCGGACACGGGTACCACTGATGCCGCCGGATCCTGTCCCGCGCCCGCTCGGCCGGCGCCTCCTGTGGTTCGCTGCGCTTTGGCTCGGCGGTGTTGGCACGGTCGCCTTGGTCTCCTTCGCCCTGCGACTCTGGATCGCGCCGAGATGAGCTCGGTCGAGCGGTGACGCGGCGATCCAAAAACGGGAAGCATTACAGCGGGATACCACCTGTGCGTGCCCCAAGCTTGCCATCAAGCTGTCACTGAGATTTGATGTTCGCGCGATTTGAGTGGCGCAGGCAGTTGGCCTGCGCCGAGAAGGGGAGCTTTGCATGACGAAACTTCGCCACCTGGTCTGGATGGTGACCGCCGTGGTCGGTCTGGTGCTATCGACGTCGCAAGGCTTTGCGCAAAGCCGCCCCGACGTCGACGAGCCCGGCCTGGTCCCCGACGAAAACTACCAGCTCGATCCGGAGTGGCAGAAGCAGGTCGTGTACTACCGCACCAACGAGGCACCGGGCACCATCATCATCTCCACCGCCGAGCGTCATCTTTATCTCGTCCAGGGCAACGGCCGCGCACTGCGCTACGGCATCGGTGTCGGCCGCGAAGGCTTCCAGTGGCAGGGCCTTCTGAACATCACCCGCAAAGCGGAATGGCCGGACTGGACGCCTCCGCCGGAGATGATCGCACGCCAGCCCTACCTGCCGCGTTTCATGGCGGGCGGCCCCGGCAATCCGCTCGGGGCGCGCGCGATGTATCTCGGCACCACGGTCTACCGCATCCACGGCACCAACCAGCCCGACACGATCGGCACCGCGATCTCCTCGGGCTGCTTCCGCCTCGTCAACGCCGACGTCATGGATTTGTACGGCCGCGTCCCGGTCGGCACCAAGGTGATCGTCCGGCAGAAGCCCCAACTCTAGCCTCCAGCCCGCCTTCATCAGCCCACTCACTTTCCCTCATTGGCGAGATACATCCATGCGTACATTTCGAGGCGGCCTGACGATCGGGCTCGCGATCGCCGTGCTGGTCGCGGCCGCCGCCATCACCTACGAGCGCTACGACACCCGCACGCTGAAGCGCACGCAGCGCCGCGGCGAGGTGCTGTGCGGCGTCAACAAGGGCCTGCCGGGCTTCTCGATTCCCGACGACAAGGGCAATTGGACCGGCTTCGATGTCGACTTCTGCCGCGCGGTGGCGTCAGCCATCTTCGACGATCCGTCGAAGGCGAAGTTCGTCCCGCTCGACGCCAGCGAACGCTTCAAGGAGTTGCAGGACCGCAAGGTCGACATCCTCTCCCGCAACTCGACCTGGAGCATGTCGCGCGAGACCAATTACGACCTCTATTTCCCAGCGGTCGCCTACTATGACGGCCAGGGCTTCATGATCCCGCGTGCGCGCAACATCGATTCCGCGCTCGACCTGGACGGCAGCAAGGTCTGCGTGCAGGCCAACACCACGACCCAGCTCAACCTTGCCGACTACTTCCGTGCCAACAACATGAAGTACACGGAGATGAAGTTCGACAAGCTGGACGACGTCGTGAAGGCCTACGACTCCGGCCAGTGCGACACCCTGACGTCGGACGCCTCGCAGCTCTACGCGCTGCGGCTCAACCTTTCCAAGCCTAACGACCAGGTCATCCTGGCCGACATCATCTCAAAGGAGCCGCTTGCGCCGGTGGTGCGGTTGCGCGACGACGACTGGATGATGATCGTGAAATGGACGCTGTATGCCATGATCAACGCCGAGGAGCTCGGCATTACCTCCAAGAACATCGACGAGGCGCTCAAGTCGAAGAAGCCCGAGGTGATGCGGCTGGTCGGCACCGAGGGCAGCTATGGCGAGGATCTCGGCCTGACCAAGGACTGGGCCGTGCGCATCATCCGCCACGTCGGCAATTATGGCGAGGTCTACGACCGCAACGTCGGCAGCGGCTCCAACCTGAAGATCCCGCGTGGCATGAACCAGCTCTGGAACGCCGGCGGCGTCCAATACGCGCCGCCGATCCGGTGACGACGGTTTAGCGGACGCGCTCTGCCACAGCCTCAACTGTCATCACCCGCGAAAGCGGGTGATCCAGTACGCCGCGGCCTCTCGATTCGAGTGCTGGCGTCTCTGGAATACTGGGTCGCCCGGTCCCGTCTCCACCAAGGCTTCGACGAGGCCTGCGATTCAGGCCCGCCGAAGCTTTAGCGGAGGCGGCAAGCCGGGCGATGACAGTGTAGTGTGCGGCGAGACACCTGCCCTCAATACCCCTTGCAGCGCGCCAATTGATCGGCGTGGAAATTGCTGTCGCCGAACAGCTCCTGGCAAACCCGGGCGCGCTTCATGAAGAAGCCGATGTCGAACTGGTCGGTCATGCCCATGCCGCCATGCATCTGCACGCCTTCCTGCACGGCCTGCGTCGCCGTGGTGCCCGCGCGCGCCTTGGCGACCGCGACCGCGGTGCCGGCCTTGTCGATGTCGGCATCGAGCGCCTGCAGCGCCTTCAGCACAGCGGCACGGGTGATCTCGATCTCGATATAAAGTTGGGCAGCCCGGTGCTGCAGCGCCTGGAATTCACCGATCGCCTTGCCGAACTGCTTGCGCTCCTTGAGGTAGGTCACCGTGCGGCCGAACACCTCTTCGCTCAGGCCGACCATTTCGGAGGCGACCGCGCCGCGGCCGACATTGAGCACGCCCTCGAGCAGCCCACTTCCCTGATCGACCTCACCGAGCACGCTGCCGGCATTGACCTCGACATTGTCGAACACGATGCGCGCCGCATTATGCGAATCGACCATCGCGGTACGTTCGACCGCGAGGCCCTTCGCCTTGGGATCGACCAGGAACAGTGTCAGCCCGTTCTTGTCGCCGGCGGCGCCCGCCGTGCGCGCCGCGACGATCAGCAGATCAGCGGTGTGGCCGTCGACCACGAACGCCTTGTCGCCCGAGAGATTGAAGCCGTTGCCGGAACGCGCCGCCTGCAGCTTGGTCTGCAGCGGGCGATGCTTGGCGCCCTCGTCGATGGCGAGCGCAGCGAGCAATGAGCCGTCGGAAATCTTCGGCAGGTGCTGCGCCTTCTGCGCCTCGCTGCCGCCGCGCGACAGCGCCGATGCCGCCACCACTGATGTCGCCAGAAACGGCGAGGGCATCAAGGTGCGGCCGATCTCCTCCATCACGATGCCGGCCTCGACGCAGCCGAGCCCGCTGCCGCCGAATTTTTCCGGCACCAGGAGACCGGAGAAGCCCATCTCGGCAAAGGTCTTCCAGAGCTCGCGGGAGAAGCCGGTGGCATCCTTGGAGTCGCGCAAGCTGCGCAGATGCGATACCGGCGCCTTGTCGCTGATGAGGCCGCGCGCGCTGTCGCGCAGCATGGATTGTTCTTCGGTGAGGACGAGGGCCATTGGTGGATTCCGCTCTAGATATCTTCGATTGATTTTCACTGTTGCCCCTCATGGTGAGGAGGCGCTCTGGCGCCGTCTCGAACCATGAGGCCGATATCGGGGCCTCATCCTTCGAGACGCGCGTTCCGCGCTCCTCAGGATGAGGAATTTGCAATCACGCCCCCGGCAAATCGAGGATGCGCTTGGCGACGATGCCGAGCATCACCTCGCTCGTGCCGCCCTCGATCGAGTTCGCCTTGGTGCGCAGCCAGGCGCGCGGCCGGGCGCCGCCCCTGGAGCGCTCGCTTTCCCACTCCAGCGCGTCGATGCCGCCCGCCGACATCAGGATCTCGTAGCGGCGCTTGTTGAGCTCGGTGCCATAATATTTCATCGCCGACGAGAACGCCGGATGCGATTGCCCGGCCTTGGCGAGATCGACCGCGCGTTCCGCGGCGGCGGCGAGCGCCGCCTCGTCGACTTCGAAGGTCGCGATCTGGCTGCGCAACTGCGCATCGTCGAGCTTGCCTTGCGCGTCCGCGCCGACGGAATCGGCCGCGATCTGGCCGAGCGGACGGCCGACGCCGCGCTCGCCCATCCCCGAGATCATCGCGCGCTCGTGCTGCAGCAGATACTTGGCGACGTCCCAGCCACGGTTGACCTGACCCACGACGTGCGACTTCGGCACCCGCACATTGTCGAAGAAGGTTTCGCAGAACGGCGAATAGCCTGAGATCAGCAGGATCGGCTTGGTGGACACGCCCTTCGACGTCATGTCGAACAGGATGAAGCTGATGCCGTCGTGCTTCTTCGCCGCCGGATCGGTGCGGACCAGGCAGAAGATCCAGTCGGCATAGTTGGCGTAGGAGGTCCAGATCTTCTGGCCATTGATGATGTAGTCGTCGCCGTCGCTCTCGGCTCGGGTCTGCAGCGAGGCGAGATCGGAACCGGCGTTCGGTTCGGAATAGCCCTGACACCAGCGGATCAGGCCCGCGGTGATGTCAGGCAGATGTTCCTTCTTCTGTTCCTCGGTGCCGTATTTCAGCAGCGCCGGCCCGAGCATGGAGATGCCGAACGAGGTGAGCGGCTGTCGCGCGCCGATTGCTGCCATCTCCTGGCGGACGATCTTGGCTTCCTCGCCGTCGAGGCCGCCGCCGCCATACTCCGTCGGCCAGTGCGGCACGGTCCAGCCCTTGTCGCGCATGCGCTCGAACCAGACGCGCTGCGGCTCGGAGGAGAACTTGGCGTTACGCCCGCCCCAGAACGTATCGCCATCCGACGTCATCGGCTTGCGCATCTCCGGCGGGCAATTCTGCTCCAGCCAGGCGCGGGTCTCACTGCGGAATTTCTCGAGGTCAGCCATGGTGCGTTTCCGGTCAAAATCGATGAATTGAATCGACCTTAGCCAGCGCCCCGTGGAATTCAATATGTCTTGCGAGCGCGCCATGCGCAGCCGTCGCTGGTCACTCCGCCCGATCGGGTGTATGCGCGAGATGGGGTAACGATTGAAAAACAAGAGGAAACGGACATGCGGCTCAAACTCCTTTCGCCTGGCGAAATGAACGCCGCCCAGAAGGAAACCTATGACGAGTCTATCGCCGGCAAGCGCGGGGCCCCGCCGGCGCCGATGATGGCCTGGCTCAACAGCCCGGAGATGGCGCGGCACGCCACGCGCCTTGGCGAAGTGCTGCGTTTCGACACGGTGTTTCCGGCAAAGCTGTCGGAGATCGCGATCCTGGTCACCGCCCGGCACTGGACCGCGCATTACGAGTGGTATGCGCACAAGCGCCTGGCGCTGAAAGGCGGCCTCGATCCGAAGATCATCGAAGACATCCGGGTGCGGCGCGTCCCGACCTTCGACGATCCCAAGGCCAAGATGATCTACGAGCTCGCCAAGTCGCTGCACGAGGGCCACGGCGTGGCCAAGCCGCTGTACGACGAGGCGGTCGAACTGCTGAGCCTGCGCGGCGTGGTCGAGATCATCGGGTTGTGCGGCTACTACACCATGGTGTCGATGACGCTGAACACGTTCGAGTTCGAGGTGCCCGGCGGCGAACTGTCGGAGTTGGCGTAAGTCTTCGGCCCGCAACTGAGACGCTTCCGGAAACCTTGGGTTTCCGGATCGACCGCTCTACGATCCGCGGATTCTGACTATATCAGATTGAAAGGCTTCCCGCGGCCGGGAAGCCGTACGCCAGCGGAGCCGGAACGTGTCGCAGACCCCTCCCATCATCGTGGGCACCCGGATCGGGCATGTCCACCTCAAAGTCGCCGACCTCGATCGCGCGCTCGGCTTCTATTGCGGCGTGCTCGGCTTCGAGCTGCAGCAGCGCATGGGCTCCGGCGCCGCCTTCATCTCGGCCGGCGGCTATCACCACCACATCGGCCTCAACACCTGGGAGAGCAAGGGCGGCCATCCGCCGCCACCCGGAACCACCGGCCTGTTCCACACCGCCATCCTCTATCCAACCCGCGCGGCGCTCGCCGACGCGCTGCATCGCGTGCTCACCGCCGGCATTCCACTCGACGGCGCCAGCGATCACGGTGTCAGCCAGGCATTGTACCTGCGCGATCCCGACGAGAACGGCGTCGAGCTCTACTGGGACCGGCCCGAGGCCGAATGGCCGCGCACGGCCGACGGCAAGCTCGCGATGTTCACCAGGCGGCTCGACCTCGAGGATCTCCTGAAGCAGCGCGCGATCTAGCTTCGTGGCCGGCTTCCCCTTCCCCCTGAAAGGGGGAAGGTCGGGATGGGGGTCAGCCGCGAACGATGCTGTTTGAGGAGAGAGCAGATCCCCACCCGCTTTGCTCGGCGAGCAAAGCGACCTCTCCTTTTCAAGGGGAGGTGAAAAAGGGGGTTCGGATTACGCGGAGCCTGTCCGCGGGCGCGCGTTCGCGCGACCCGTGGGCTCCCTCCGGGGCTACGGCGCCAACAACGGACGCGCCAGCCAGGCCGCGATGTAGAGCCCGGCGCCGAACACCGCATGCGTCACGAGGCTGTGCAGCCGCGCGGCGGTCGGATCAGGCGTCCGGCTCGCGGCGATGCCGGCGCCCATGGCGGGCTGCATCACCAGGAACGGCGCGGCCACACTGGCAATTCCGACGATCAGCGCCGGGGCAAGCGTTGGACAACGCGCCCAATCGAGACCGACGATCGCAAGCAACAGGCCCGCCAAGCCGATCCCGATCAGATAATGCGCGATCCATCCGATCGATCGCTCGCCGGCGATCGCGGGTGAGGCGGCGATCCGGTCGTGACAGAGGCGCCCGCGCACGAGATGGCCGAGCCAGCGGCCGACCAGCGCATAGTCCAGAGATCGGATACCGAGCAGCCGCTCGCGGATGATCCCCCAGACGTCCATCACGGCCGTAGCCCCCGCCCCGATCAGCACCGCGGCTGTCAAATACTCTGCGGCCTCAGCCATGCACGTCATCCATGATGTCTTCTTGCGTTCTTGCCCGTCGTGATGCTTGCCTGGAGCAAGCGGATGGCTGCACTCTGCCAGTTCAAGTTAACTTGAGGTCAAGGCCGTGAGGGACATCGATATCGCCGAGCTCGCGCAAATGTCGGGAGTGCGCGCCTCGACCCTGCGCTTCTATGAGGAGAAGGGGCTGATCGCTTCGCATGGACGGCGGGGACTGCGCCGCCTGTTCGACCCGGCCGTGCTGGATCGGCTTTCGCTGATCGCGCTCGGCCGCGCCGCCGGCTTCTCGCTCGACGAGATCGGGACGATGTTTGCGCCGGATGGCCGGCCACGGATCGATCGCCGCAAGCTGGCAGCCAAGGCGGAGGAGCTCGACCGGACCATTCGCAAGCTCAACGCCATGCGCGACGGCTTGCGCCACGCCGCCGCCTGCCCCGCGCCGAGCCACATGGAATGCCCGACCTTCCGTCGCCTGCTGCGTGTTGCGGCGGCCGGCAAGATCGGCGAGAAGAAGGTGCGGAAATCACGACAGCGATCGTAGCCCCCTGAAAGGCAGGTCTATCGCATGTGCCGCCTTGGGCGGCTGCGCACATACTCGGCCTCGTGGTTCGAGACGCGCCGCAAGCGGCGCTCCTCACCATGAGGGTCTACTATTGTGCCGCAACACAAGACCTCATCCTGAGGAGCCGCGGAGCGGCGTCTCGAAGGATGGCCGCAGGGCGCTTTTCTCCCAAATGCGATTGCCCTACCCTGAAAAAGGGGGAAGGTCGGGATGGGGGTCAGCCGCGAGCGACGCTGCATGCGGAGAGAGTGGATCCCCACCCGCTTTGCTCTGGCGAGCAAAGCGACCTCCCCTTTTCAAGGGGAGGTGGAAATTAGCTTCGCTCTATCCGGAGCTAAGTCCTCTTCATCATGATCACAACAGCCGCGATCAGCTCGAGAGCGATGCAGCCATAGAACGGCAATGTGTAGCTGCCGGAAAGGTCGTGCAGCAATCCGATCACGCCCGGGCCGAAGGAATAGGTCACCTGGTTGATGGCCGTGAGCAGGCTGACGAGCACACCGAAGGCCCGCGGATCGAACTCGCGCTGAATGATCAGCGACGGCAGCGTGATCAGGTTCCCGACGGAGAAGCCGAACAGCCCGCAGGCCGCGATCTGTGCGACATCGTTGTCCAGATTGATGATGACGAGCAGCGCGACCGCCTGGCTGGCGAAGGACAGCGCCGATGCCAGCCGCTGGTTCAGCCTGTCGATCACGAAGGAGAACGAGACGCGGCCGACCACCGCCATCGCGGTCAACAGCGCGATCGCGATCGTGGCGCGCTCGCGCCCGATCGTCTGATCCAGGAATGCGATCAGGTGGACGATGAAGCCGACCTGGGCAAACAGCACCAGGGCGAATGCAACCGAGACCGACAGGAAGTTGATATCGCGCAGCGCGCGGGCACGGAGCTGCGTGGCCGACGGCGCGTCGGCGGCGGCCAAGGAGACTGCGCGGAGGTGCGCCGGCGGCTGGCCGACAAGGATCAAGATCACCGGCACCATCACCACGATGAGCAGCGCGCTGGCTGCGATCATCGCGCCGGAAAAGCCGAACGCCCCGATGCCCGCCACCAGCAGCGGTACGCCGACAATGCCGCCGAAGCTCGCGCCATTGAGCGCGAGGCTGATCGCCATGCCGCGCTTCCTGTCGAACCACAGGCCGAGCGTATTGGTGATGATGGCGAGGCTGGTGCCGGCCCAACCGAAGGCGAGCAAGGCGTCCGCGAGATAGAGCTGCCAGGGCTCGCGCACCTCGCCGATCGCAACCGAAGCGGCGGCCATCGCAAGCGTGCCCGCGATCAGGCATTTGCGTGGACCGAACGCCTTGATCGCCTCGCTGACGAAGGCAACGAGCGCGGCGCCGAACAAATAGAAGAAGGTGGTGCCCGAGGAGATCAGTGAGGCCGGCCAGCCGTGCAGCCGCTGCAGCTCGGCGACATAGACGCTCTGACCGTAGAAGCCGAGCCCCCAGCCGAAGGTCGCAAGCAGGAAGCAGACGACGACGATGCGCCAACCCTCGTAGCGCAGCGAAGTCTCATCGGGCGGGGCGTATGAGGATGCGTCCATCTTGTTGCTCTTGCTTCTCACGCCGTCATGACAGGGAATCGTCGGTTCTGACGATGTAAATAGCCATGCAAGGCAATCACTTCGATTCAGATCGAAGTGTCAGCAATTGGCGGCGGGGAACCGCGTTCATGCCTAGCCGATGGGACCCGGGATCTCGTCTCCCGCCCGCAATCGCGCCCGGCGCTTTGCGACCGAGGCGAGCGACAGCACCGCGAGCCCGAGCACCACCGGCGGGAAGACCACCATGTTGACGGCATTCCAGCCGTAATGGGCGAGCAACTGGCCGGAGGAGAACGAGCCGATCGCCATCATGCCGAAGACAAGGAAATCGTTGAAGGCTTGCACCTTGTTGCGTTCCTGCGGCCAGTGCGTTTCCAGCACCAGCGCGGAAGCGCCGACGAAAGCGAAATTCCAGCCGAGCCCGAGCACGATCAGCGTCGCCCAGAAGTGCGGCGCGGTGATGCCGGACAGCCCGATCATCGCGGCCACCGCTTCGAGGACGAGGCCGAGCGCCACGATCACAGGCGCGCCGAATCGCGCGATCAGGGAGCCGGTGAAGAAGCTCGGTCCGTACATCGCCACGATATGCCATTGAATGCCGAAATTGGAATCGCTCACCGTGAGCCCGCACATCTTCATGGCGAGCGGCGCCGAGGTCATCACGAGGTTCATCATCGGATAGGCGATCGCGCCGCACAGCGCGGCGGCGATGAAGCGCGGCTGCTTCGCGATCTCGAGCAGCGGACGGCCGCCATGCAGGTCCGCCGCGGCGGGCTTCGGCGCGTCGACGCCGGACAGCACCGCCATCGCAACCAGCGCGACCAGCGCCTGCATCACGAAGGAGAAGGCGAACAGATAGGGCGGCCACACGTCCATGGTCCACTGCACGAGCTGCGGGCCGAGCACGCCGGCGAACACGCCGCCCGCCATCACCCACGACACCGCCTTGGGCCGAAACGCAGCGCTCGCGCCATCGGCCGCGGCGAAGCGATACGATTGCGCCACGGCGCCATAGAGGCCACCGAGGAAGGTCGCGGCGCAGAACAGCCAGAATGACGAATGCAGGATAGCCCAGGCACCGAGCAAGCCGGTGAGCGTGCCGCAACCGGTGCCGACGATGAAGGCGATGCGGCGGCCATAGGCGCGGGAGATCGCGCCGGTCGGCAGCGTGCCCGCGGCAAGCCCGAGCACATACATCGAGAGCGGCACGGTCGCGAGCGAGATGTTAGGTGCCAGCGTGGCGCCGACGATCGAGCCGGTGGCGAAGATCACGGCCGAATTGGCGCCGGTCAGCGCCTGCGCCGCAGCGAGCCGCAATACGTTGCCGCGCGCCCGCGCATCGTCGGCCGCCTCGTCCAAAACTGTCACGTCGATCATCGGCATTCCCGCATCGAAGCCCCGGCGGGAGCCTCCAATCGCGGGCACTATGGAGAGCGGACTCAGGACGATCAACCGACGCAAACAGACGTAGGCCATGCGGGAGACGCACGAGGGATGGCCGGGTCGAACAACTCACACTCTGGCGTCGTCCTGGCGAAAGCCAGGACCCATAACCAACGGACCTTATTCGAGAGGGATCGTGGCCCCAGCTAAGCTCAATAACGGGCATTCGGGGCAATGGGTCCTGGCTTTCGCCAGGACGACGTCACATGCACGGCATCGCATGTCTCCTACCGCGCGGGTTTCTTGCCCGGTCGCCTCTCGGCACGCAGTGCGCCGGTCTTGTGCACCTTCGATCGCGGCGTGATGGGAGCGCCACGCGGAAATCCGCCGGGCCATTCGAGTGCCAGCGAGCTCGCGAAGCCGAAATAGCTGGAACGGCTCATGCCGAGTTCAGCGGCACGCTTGTCGATCCGCGCGATCAGGCTTTTCGGCAGATAGACATTGACGCGCTCGGACGGATCGGGCGGGTCGACGCCGACCATAAAGAACGCGGCGACGTCGGAGCCTTTGGGCGGGACGATGCGCTCGATCGCCGTCGGCTCCGGCAGCGCGCGCCCCTGCTCGACCCAGCCGTCGACCGCCTGGGCCAGTGCATGCTCGGCGCGCTCGATCGCCTCTTCCTGCGATCTGCCTCCGGCCACGCAGCCCGGAAAATCGGGAAACCATGCGCCGAACGCGCCCCGCGGGCCGCGCTCCAGCACGGCCGGATAAAGCCGCCTCTTCATTCTGGCCCTCCGTGGTGGGAGTATGCTACTTAACACACAGCGGTGTGTCAAATGACACATATCTGGGCCGACAGCGATCCGAGCTTCGTATTATCCGCGCTGCCTATGGCTACGTGCTCCTGAAGCACAGCGACCGGCTGGATCGATGGCGACCGATGAACGCAGCTAAAGCGCGATGAATTTAGATCGAATAGGTTTTAGCCACGCGTTCGGTTCACCTCTCCCCGACGGGGAGAGGTCGATTGGCGCAGCCAATCGGGTGAGGGGCCGCGGTACTAACGAGAGACCGTAATCCCTCACCCGGCGCTGCGCCGTAGCCGAAGCAGCGCTTCGGCGTTCTCCTAGGGACGGCCGCCGAAGGCGGCCTATGCCTCTCCCAAGGGAGAGGTGAAGCACCGCCGCCGCTCCAGCTCAATCTCATCTCATCACGCCTTAGTCCTTGGAAAACACCAGGATCATGTTGTTGGCCGGCATCTCGAACGTCTCGGCCAACTTCAGCCCGACGCTGTCGGCGAGCTTTTCAAGGTCGGCGATATCGCGCACGCCCCATTCCGCGTCGCGCTCGCGCAAGGAGGTGTCGAACACCGCATTGCTGAGCGCTGTGTGCTTGCCGCCGCGCTTGAACGGACCATAGAGGAACAGTTTCCCGCCGGAGCGTAGGTGCCTGGCGGCGCCGGCAAACAGCCCCTCGGCGACGCACCAGGGCGCAATGTGGATCACGTTGGCACAGAAGATCGCGAGCAGCTTGTCCGGACCTTTGGCTGCCGATGGCGCCGGCGACCAGGCCGGATCGGACAGGTCGATCGGCTGCGGCGGCTGGATGTTGGCAAGGCCGGCATGCGTGCGCCAAGCCTCGATACTGCGCAGATGGGCGGCATGAAGGTCGCTCGGCCACCAGGTGATGTCGGGCGTCCGGCCTGCGAAATAGACGACATGCTGGCCGGTGCCGCTGCCGACTTCCAGCACGTCACCGGACTGGCCGGCGAGATAATCCTTCAGGACGGCCCAGATCGGCTGATGGTTGCGATGGAACGCCGCCGCATCGAGCCGCCCGTCCGCCTCCACCGGCCGGCCATTCTTGCCGAACTCCGCGACATATCCTGCCACCGCGCCTCTCCCCTTGGCCGTATGTAAACCGTGCCACCGCAACCGGCAAAAGCGGAACCGCAAGGCGCCGTCGTTGCCTCCCCGTCACACTGAGCCGCGAGCGGAGCGAGCCTCGATGAATGCACGGCCACAGTCGGGCCGTCCGCCCTTCGAGGCTCGCTCCGCTCGCAGTTCAGTGTGACGGAGCTGATGTCATCCGTAAGACCTTAACCCCGTCACAACGCGCCCATTCTCCGAGTTGCCAGCCGATGGCCTTTGTGCTTTCCACTCTCTATATTGCGATGGGATCATCGAGATTGAAGCCCGGGAAACACCCTTGATCGCCAACTTCTCCAAGCCGGCCCTCGTACTGGCGCTGCTGGCGGGCGCGGCAGTGGCTGCGCCCGCACAGGCCCAGTCCGCCGCCGAGGGCCAGAAGCTCGCCTTCGATCGCGGCAAGGGCAACTGCCTGACCTGCCATGTCATCAAGGGCGGCGATCTGCCCGGCACGATCGGCCCCGAGCTGACCGGCCTCAACAAGAAATACAGCCGCGACGAGCTGACCGCGATCGTATCAGACGAGACCAAGCGCAATCCGCTGACCGTGATGCCTCCGTTCGGACGAAACCGGATCTTGAACGAGAAGGAGATCAGCGCGGTGGTGGATTTTCTGCAGACGCTGTGACTCTGCGACGATTGCTTTAGGAGTATTTTTGGGATGAGCATCACGACCAACGAATTTTCCGGGACGCGCCGCCTGGTGCTGAAGGGCGCCGGTGTCGCCGCGCTGATCGGGCTCGGCGTCATCCCGTTCGGACGGCAGGCGCTCGCAGCCGCCAACGACCCCTATCCCACGGAAGCGTTCAAGCAGAAGAACGAGGCCGACGCGATCAAGGCGCTCTATGGCAAGACCGCCGAGCCGTCCGACAAGGTGAAGATGGACGCGCCTGAGATCGCCGAGAACGGCGCGGTGGTGCCGATCTCGGCCACCACGACGCTCGCCGACGTCACCTCGATCTCGTTCCTGGTTAGCGAGAACCCGATCGCGCTGGTCGCCTCCTACAAAATTCCGGCAGGCACGCTGCCGAGCGTCGCCAACCGCATCAAGATGGCGAAGACCAGCAACGTGATCGTGATCGTCGAGGCCGGTGGCAAGCTCTACAGCGCCGCCAAGGAGGTCAAGGTCACCGTCGGCGGCTGCGGCGGGTAGTAGGCATGATGAGCGTCGATCGAGCCCGCGAACTCGCTGCGCCCCCTCTCCCGCCTGCGGGAGAGGGTCGGGGTGGGGGTATCGCCACGATGGACACTCTTCATTTGGAGAGAGCCCCCACCCGGATCGCATCATTCGATGCGATCCGACCTCCCCCGCAAGCGGGAGAGGTGAAGCGAGCCTGCGGCCAGGCTGTTTCGACAACAGACATCGAGGAATAATCCGATGGCATCGAGCATTCGCGTGCGCGCCACATCAAACGGTGAGACCACCGAAGTGCAGGCGCTGATCCAGCATCCGATGGATTCCGGCTTCGTCAAGGACGCCAAGGGCGAGATCATACCGCCGCATTTCATCCAGCAGCTCACCTTCGAGCATGACGGCAAGCCGGTGTTCATCGCCGACTGGGGCGGCGGCGTCTCCAAAGACCCCTATGTCAAGTTCGCCTTCAAGGGCGGCAACAAGGGCGACGATCTCAAGATCAGTTGGGTCGACAACAAGGGCGCGACCGACAGCACCACGGCGAAGATTCAATGACGCGGCGTCTTCCTGTTCATGTCGCAACCGCAGCGCTTGCGCTGGGCGTGCTGGCGCTCGCGCCTTCGGCGCACGCGGCGGACAAGGTCGATCCCGCGGCCGACAAGGCTGCCTTCCAGAACTACTTCACCACCAAATTCCCCAAGCTGAAGCTGGAGGATTTCGTCAACGGTCCCTATTCGATGAATGAGGACCTGCACAAGCAGTGGGAAGAAAAGGAAGAGTTTCCGCCCTACGAGTTCTCGCTCGAGGCCGGCAAGGAGATGTTTTCGAAGCCGTTCAAGAACGGCAAGAGCTACGCCGACTGCTTCCCGAACAAGGGCATCGGCGTGCGCCAGAACTATCCCTATTTCGACGAGAAGGAAGGCAAGGTCGTCACGCTCGAGCTCGCGCTCAATCGCTGCCGCGAGGCCAACGGCGAGGCGCCGTTGTCCTATGTGAAGGACGACATGGCGGCGCTCACCGCCTACATGGCCTTCACCTCGCGCGGCAAGCCGATGGACATCAAGATCCCGAACGATCCGCGCGCGCTCGAGGCCTATCAGAAGGGCAAGGAATATTTCTACACCCGCCGCGGCCAACTCAATTTCTCCTGCGCGACCTGCCACGTGCAGAGCCCGGGCGAGCGGATCCGCGCCGAGGTCCTGGCGCCGGCGCTCGGCATCCTGAACGCGATGCCGATCTATCGCTCGGAATGGAGCGGCATGGGCACGACCAGCCGCCGCTTCACGACATGCAACAGCCAGACCCGCGCCGTGCCGCTCAACCCGCAGGACGACGAGTATCGCAACCTCGAATACTATCTGTCCTATGTCAGCAACGGTCTGCCGATCTCGGGTCCCGGAGCGCGGCCATGAGAACGACGACGATCCTCGCAACCGTGCTGCTGATCGCAAACGGCGCGAGCGCCTTCGCTGCATCCGAGGCCGACTACAAGGCAGCCTATGCCGCAGCCGAAGCCGCCAACACGGAAGCGGGCAGCCTGCGCAACCAGTGGACCACCACCGCCGCGACGCTGGCAGCGGCGAAAAAGGCCGCCGATGCCGGCGACTTCGACACCGCGGTCACGCAAGCCAAGGAAGCGGAAGCACTGGCAAAGGCCTCGATCTTCCAGGCCACCAGCGAGAAGGAACGCTGGAAGGACCTAGAAATTCGCTGACGTATGTTGAGATGACAACGAACTCATTCCGCATCGACGGTGCCGCACCTCTCCCTTTGGGAGAGGTCGCGCCAAAGGCGCGGGTGAGGGGTTACACTCTCCCGTGGGGTCCGCGCCCCCTCACCCGGCGCTGCGCGCCGACCTCTCCCCGACGGGGAGAGGTAAAGAAGGTCGGGCGGAGACAATCATGATCATCCGCCGCCGGGAATTCCTGAAAGCTTCGGCCGCCGCAACGCTGACCGCCGGCCTGCCGGCGCGCCTTGCGCGCAGTGCCGACACGGCCAGCGTCTACGATCTCGAACGCTTCGGCAATGCGCGCATCCTGCACATGACGGATACGCATGCGCAGCTCCGGCCGGTGTTCTTTCGCGAACCCAGCGTCAATCTCGGCGTCGGCGCGATGGCCGGCCAGCCGCCGCATCTGGTCGGCAAGGCTTTTCTCGACCGCTTCGGCATCCGGCCCGACAGCGCCGACGCCTATGCCTTCACCTGCATCGAGTTCGAGAAGGCGGCTGGCCGCTTCGGCAGGCTGGGCGGCTTTGCGCATCTGAAGACGCTGATCGACAAGCTGCGCGCCGATGTCGGCCATGGCCGTTCGATTCTGCTCGACGGCGGCGACCTTTGGCAGGGCACCGGGCTTGCCAACGCCGTGAAGGGCGCCGACATGGTCGAGGCTGCCAACCTGCTCGGCGTCGAGGCGATGACCGGCCATTGGGAATTCACCTATGGTGAGCAGGTGCTGCGCGACAATCTCGCCCGCTTCAAGGGCGAGTTCCTGGCGCAGAACGTGTTCCTGACCGAGGAAGCCGCCTTCAACGACGCCAAGGCATTCGACCCGGCCTCGGGACGCGTCTTCAAACCGTCGGTCGTCAGGGAGATCGGCAGCCACCGCATCGCGATCATCGGGCAGGCATTTCCCTATGTGCCGATCGCCCATCCCAGGCGCTTCACGCCGGACTGGACCTTCGGCATCCGCGAAGAGGAATTGCAGAGACTTGTCGACTTTCACCGCAACAACGACAAGGTCGAGGCAGTGATCCTGCTGTCGCACAACGGCATGGATGTCGATCTCAAGCTTGCGAGCCGCGTCACCGGCATCGACGTCATTCTCGGCGGTCACACCCATGATGCGATCCCGTTGCCGATCACGGTGACCAATGGTGGCGGCATCACGTTGGTCACCAATGCCGGCTCGAACGGCAAGTTCCTGGGCGTGCTCGATCTCGATCTCGCCAAGGGCAAGGTCGCCAATGTGCGCTACCGGCTGCTGCCGGTGTTCTCGGAGCTGTTGAAGCCGGACCCTGCGATGCAGGGGCTGATCGACCGGGTGCGCGAGCCGTATGTCGGCGAATGGGGCGACAAGCTCGCCGCCGCCGACCGCCTGCTGTACCGCCGCGGCAATTTCTCCGGCACGGTCGATCAATTGATCTGCGACGCGATGTTGAACGAGCTCAATGCCGAGATCGCGCTGTCGCCGGGCTTCCGCTGGGGCCTCACCATGCTCGCCGGCCAGCCGCTGACCATGGAAGACGTGCTGTCGGAAACCGCGATCACCTATCCCGAGACCTACGTCGCGACCATGACCGGCAGCCAGATCAAGGATGTGCTGGAAGACATCTGCGACAATTTGTTCAACGCCGATCCCTATCATCAGCAAGGCGGCGACATGGTCCGCATCGGCGGCCTCGCCTACACCTGCGCGCCGACGGAAACCGTCGGCAAGCGCATCTCCGAACTGAAGCTCGCCAACGGCAAGCATCTCGAAGCCCGCAAGAGCTACAAGGTGGCGGGCTGGGCCTCAGTCAATGAGCAGAAGGGCCCGCCGATCTGGGATGTCGTCGCAAACCACCTGCGCGCCGGCCGGCCGCCGAACCGCGACGCGCCGGGCGTGACGCTGAAGGGGGTCGACGACAATCCGGGTATTGCCAGGAAGGGACAATGATGCGGCGGGCGATCACCACGATGCTTTGCCTCGCGCTGATCGCCCTTGCGGCACCAGTGGTGCACGCCCAGCAGGAGCCTCCGCTGCAGGACAAGCCGTTTGCCGAGCACAAGATCGTGCTGCAGCTCTCCGACAACGATCCGAAGAAGCAGGGCCTCGTGATCAGCGTCGCCAACAACCTGATGAAGCGCTACGATCCCGACAAGATCGCGATCGAGATCGTCGCCTTCGGCCCCGGCATCGACCTGCTGAAGCCCGACAATCCGAACCGCAAGCTGGTCGAGAGCCTGGTCGCTCAGGGCGTGCGGGTCGATATCTGCCTCAACACCGTCGATACGATCGAGCGCGAGACCGGCAAGCGGCCGGACTACCTCCCCGTCGCCACGCCGGTGCAGGTCGGCGTCGCGCAGATCCTGCGGCTGACCGAGAACGGATACACGCTGGTTCGTCCCTGAAGCCGTCATTGCGAGCCGACGGCTCGCGCGAACGCGCGATGACAGGCTTCCATGCTTTGTCGCAGGTTTCCGGATGGGGATGGATTTGCTTTGAACACACCCTATCTTTGGAATAATCTCCTCCTTGAGACTCGACCTGGAGAATGGGTAAGCCGTCATGATCTTTCGCCAGCTCTTCGACAGCGTGTCCGGCACCTACAGCTATCTGCTCGCCAGCCGCGCCGGCGGCGAGGCGCTGATCCTGGATCCGGTGCTGGAAAAAGCCGACCGCTACTGCAAGCTGCTGCAGGAACTCGACCTGCGGCTGGTCAAGGCCGTCGACACCCACCTGCACGCCGACCACGTCACCGGTCTCGCCGAGCTGCGGGACCGCACCCAGTGCATCACCATCATGGGTGAGCAGAGCAAAGCCGACGTGGTGTCGATGCGCGTCGCCGATGGCGACAGGGTCACGATCGAGGGCCTCTGCCTCGAGGCGATGTACACGCCCGGCCACACCGACGATTCCTACAGCTATCTGATGGGCGACCGCGTCTTCACCGGCGACACGCTGTTGATCCGCGGCACCGGCCGCACCGATTTCCAGAACGGCAGCGCGCGGGAGCAATACGACTCGATCTTCAATCGCCTCTTGAAGCTGCCCGACGAGACGATGGTGTTCCCCGCGCATGACTACAAGGGCGATACCGTCTCCACCATCGGCGAGGAGAAGCGCTACAATCCCCGCCTGCAGGTGAAATCGGTCGACGACTATGTCGAGCTGATGAACAATCTCCATCTGCCGAATCCGAAGATGATGGACGTCGCGGTGCCCGCCAACATGCATGTCGGCCTGCACCAGGACGAACTCGCCAAACAGGGGCTCGCGCTCACCGCGCGCGACGCCATCGCGAGCCTCGGCCGGACTGACATTTTGCTGGTCGATCTGCGCGAGAATGGCGAACGGGCCAAGCACGGCACCCTTCCCGGCGCGATGCACGCGCCCTACCCCGGGATCTGCGAGAACCTGCAGCCCGGCGGGATGCTGCGCGAGGTCGCGGCCGCCACCGGCCGCCGCGTCGTGTTCTTCTGCGCCTTCGGCGAACGCTCGGCGATGGCGGTGGCCGCCGCGAAGAAGGCGGGACTTGCGAACACCGCCCACATCGAAGGCGGCATCGACGCCTGGAAGAAGGCCGGCGGTCCGGTGATGATGGGGTGACAGCGCAGTAAATATAACGACCGTCACCCTGAGGAGCGCGGAACGCGCGTCTCGAAGGGCGACGGCCCCGCTATTTCCGCACTTGGAAGCATCCGGGCCGTGCATCCTTCGAGACGCGCTGCGCGCTCCTCAGGATGACGGAACCTACAGCGTTTGGACTATCGGGTCACCCGCTTCAATTCCGCAGTCAACCGCTCCAGCGCGTCGGCGAGCATCACGCCGCCGCATACGGTGAGCCGCTCGGGCAGCACGATGCGCTTGTCCGGCGGATAGAAGCGCTCCAGCGCGGGATGCAGCAGGAAGGCGCGGCCCTCGTCCTCGGCGCGATCGCCGGCTTCCGACACCAGGATAAAATCCGGCCGCAACTTCACGATCGCCTCCAGCGAGGCAAATCCGCCGGCCTCAAAGCCGAGCTCGCCGGCGGCGTTGACGAGTCCGACCTCCGTCAGCAATGCACTGACCAGGCTGTTCTCTCCCGACACCCAGCCGCGTCGCTCCAGCGGCAGCACGCGATAATGATGCGCGGTCACCGCGGCCCGCGCGCGAGCGATCGCAGCATCAAGCCGTGCGATCGCAGCGCTGGCGCGATCCGCATGCTGCACGACATCGCCCATCTGTCGGATTTGCGCCTTCACCTCGTCGAGCGTGCGCGGCACGGTGAATTCGACGAGACGAAGGCCATTGGCCTTCAGCAGCTCGCGCGTCTCGCGCTTGTCGAACCGGCTGGCGACAACAACATCCGGCTTCAGCACCAGCACATCCTCGGCCCCGCCAGACAGCACGGGATAGCGCCGCGCCGCCTCGGCCGCCCAGGATTGCCACCCATCGCGCGCAAACGGGCTGAGACCGAGGATCTGATCCGGATCGGCCAGCGACAGCACGAGCTGGTCGCTACAGACATTCATCGAGACGACGCGCGGCCCGGCGGCGAGGGAGGTGCTGGGCGAGATTGCCCACGACAGCATCGAGAGTATCGCGATGAGATATCTGGAAGTGAGATAGCCGCCGCGAGAAAACTGCGCCCCCTCTCCCGCTCGCGGGCAGGGCAATCGCATATGGCGTCTGCGGAGGTTGTCCGCGGGCTCCCTTCGCCTCTCCCGCTTGCGGGGGAGGCCGACGCGCGCGCAGCGCGCGGCGGGTGGGGGCTCTTTCCACGAGACGACTCGCGGAGAGAACCCCCACCCCAACCCTCCCCCGCAAGCGGGAGAGGGAGCCGACTGCCGATGCCGTTGCGACTCGAATCTCATATGCGATTGCCCCTGCGCTTGCGGGGGAGGGTTGGGGTGGGGGTATCGCTGCAAATCATATCGTGGAGAAAGCCCCCACCCGCAAGCGGGAGAGGTGCAGCGAGCTCGCGGATACTTCGGCGCTGCCTATAGACGGACCCGCACATCACACGTCGGCCCAGGGTACGATCACCGCCTCGCGCTGATACTCGGCGCGATAGGCGCTGATCCGGAACACCTCCGCCATCACCGCTTCCGACAATGCTTCGACAGGCGCGCCCTGCGACGCCAATCGTCCTTCGGAGAGCACCAGCACCTGGTCGGCAAAGCGCGCGGCCAGGCCGAGATCATGCGTTACCACGACGACCAGCACGCCCGTGTCGGCAACGCCGCGCAGCCGCTGCATCACATCGATCTGATGGCGCGGATCGAGCGACGCGGTCGGCTCGTCAGCCAGGATGACCGGCGCCTCCACCGCGAGCACGCGGGCCAGCGCAACGCGGCTGCGCTCGCCGCCGGAGAGCTCGGTGACGCGGCGGTCGCTGAACGCGGTGACGTCGACCGCCTGCATCGCCCGCAGCACTGCCGCCATATCGTCGGGCGACAGCCTGGCGGGATCGGTCGCGCCGTGCGGATAGCGGCCGAGCGCGACGATGTCGCGGGCCGGCAGCGGCCAGTGCACCATGTGCCCCTGCGGCAGATAGGCAAAGCGTTTGGCGCGTTCGCGCAACGACAGCGACGACAGCACATCGCCGCCGATCCTGATGTCACCGCGGGAGGGGATCAGCCCGGCCAGCGCACGCAGCAGCGTGGTCTTGCCTGCGCCGTTCGGACCAACCAGCGCAACCAGATGCCCTGATGCAAGCTGCAGCGAGATGTCGTGCAGCACATTCCGACTGCCCAGCGACGCGTCGAGGTTGGTTGTGGACAGCATCGTCACGCCACGCCTCCGCCGAGCGCGCGGCGTTCGCGCATGATCAGATAGAGAAAGAATGGCACGCCGGTGATCGAGGTCAGCACGCCGACCTTGATGTCGGAGGTCGAGGGGATGACGCGCACCGCGACATCGGCCGCCAGCAGCAGCGCCGAGCCGGTGAGCGCGCTCGGCACCAGCAGCCGCGCCGGATCGTGGCCGATTACCGGCCGCATCAGATGCGGCGCGACCAGGCCGATGAAGCCGATCGTGCCTGTCACGGCGACCGCCCCGCCGACACCGAGCGCAACGCCCGAGATGACGAACAGCCGCAACCGCCCGACATCGACCCCGAGGCTCTGTGCGGCCTCCTCGCCGAGTGTCAGCGCGCGGAAGCTGCTTGCCTGGCTGAGCAGGATGACGGTGCCGGCGATAATGAAGGGCAGCGCAATCGTCACATGCTGGAAGCTGCGGTCCTCGAGCGAGCCGAGCAGCCAGAACGCGATCTCCAGCGCCACGAAGGGGTTGCTGGAGAGATTCATCACCAGCGCCGTTGCAGCGCCTGCGAAACTGGAGATCGCAAGCCCCGACAGGATCAGGATCAACAGCCCCGCATTGCGCCCGGCGATCGCAAGCAGGGCGAACACGGAGCCGAACGCCGCGATGATCGCCGCGACCGGCAGCGCGAACGAGCGTACATCGGCCAGCCCGAGCGCGATCACCAGCACCGCACCGAACGCGGCGGCCTGCGGCGCGCCGAACAACGACGGCGAGGCCAGCGGATTGCGCAACAGCCCCTGCAGCGCCGCACCCGACAATCCCAAAATGCCGCCGATCGCAAACGCCAGGATGGTTCGCGGCAGGCGAATCTCGCGCACGATCACCTGCGCCACGTCGGTGCCGCCGCCGAACAGCGCCGCGATCACCCTGAGCGGTGACAGCCGCACCGGCCCGATGCCGAGCGAGATCAGCACGAGCAAGACCACGAGCGCCGTGAGCGCTATGGTCGCACCCAGGCGGCGCCGCGCTGCGACCTCGGCCGCCAAGGCGAAATCCTGCACACTCATCGGATCATGCTCTTACAGCGATCGCCGTGGCAGACAAGCGACACTCGGTGAAAACCATACCCGTCCGGCCGCTGCCCTGGTTCCGCCGGGATTGACTTTGGTCGCCGACCGAACCCTAGTGACCATGACGGTTCTTTCATGAGATGAAAAGGGAATGCGGTACGGGGAAACTGCCCCAACGCCGCGGCTGCCCCCGCAACTGTAGGCGGTGAATCCTTCGTCACAGGCCACTGGGACTCTCGGTCCTGGGAAGGCGACGAAGGGTAACGACCCGCGAGCCAGGAGACCTGCCGTCAGCCGTGGTCACACGCGACGATGTCGGTCGGGGAGTACAGACATTGGCTTCACCCGAAGTGCCGTCGCGCAAGGGGTGAGACTGGGTTCGCGGTGACGTGCCACTGACGTTACCGAAGTCTCGCCCATGTTGTCCCTTGCTTCAATCCGACTGCGCCGCGCGCTGCTGCTCGCGTCCGCAATATCGGCGCCATCGCTCTGTGCTTCGGCCGCGCAGGCTCAGCAGTCGCCTGCTGCGGAGGTGCTTCCGCCCATCGAGGTCACCAAGCCCGGTGACCAGAACGTCACCCGCGCCAAGCCGGGCAGTGTCGACGAGTCCCACGCACCGCGCCGCCCGGCCCCGGGCAACACGCAGAGCAACAGCACCGGGTCCGGGACCGGATCGAATGCCCCATCGGTCGGAACCGCGACCGGCGGGACCGCCGGCGGCGGGCATCAGTTCGCGGGCATCGTCGGCGCATCGTCGACGGTGATCACGGCCGATGACATCGCGCATTCGCCGGTGCAGACGCTGCCCGAAATCCTCGCGCAGGTGCCGGGCGTGCAGTTGGAATCTCTCTATGGCGGCGTGAACGGCGCCAAGACCTCGGTCGACCTGCGCGGCTTCGGCGCATTCGCCTCCAACAATACGCTGTTCCTGCTCAACGGCCGCCGCCTCAACGACATCGACAAGGCCGGCTTCGACCTCACCACCATCCCGATCGATTCGATCGAGCGCATCGAGATCACGCGCGGCAACAGCGGCGCCGTGCTCTATGGCGACAACGCAGTCGGCGGCGTCGTCAATATCGTCACCAAGACCGGCGTCGGCGGACCGCCGGTTTCCGTGAAGTCTGAAACCGGCTTCGGCTCGTTCAACCAACGCATGGCCGCGGTCTCCGCCGCGGTGAATTCGGGGCCGTGGTCGACGTCGTTCTACGGCAACGGCATCAAGTCCGACGGCTATCGCGTCAACAATGCGCTCGACCAGCGCAACGGTGTCGGCAACATCAGCTACACCACGCCGGACCTCACCGCGTTCCTGACCGTCACCGGGAGCGACCAGAAGCTCGGCCTTCCCGGTGGCCGGATCGTGGACCCGTCGATCGGTGTCAATGAGCTGCTGACCGATCGCAGGGGCGCGGCTACCCCATACGATTATGCCACTCAACAGACCGCGAGCGTCACCACCGGCTTCACCAAGACCCTGATGAACGGCGTTGACCTGATCATCGACGGCGGCTGGCGGCAGCGGGACACGCAGAGCGGCTTCTTCGGCACGGTGCCGACCCCAAGCTTTGCCTCGACCTACAATGACGCTGCGCTGCAAACGTGGTCGATCACGCCACGCCTCAACATCAAGAGCGCGATGCTCGGGCTGCCGTCCACGATCCTGACCGGGATCGACTACTATGATTCGACATTCCGGGAAGCGCGCAGCCAGTTCCAGGGGTATGCGCCGATCCACACCTACGACATCTCACAGCAGACACTTGCCGGCTACTGGCAGCACACCATCGGCCTGCTGCCGACGACTGATTTCTCCTATGGGGCGCGCATCCAGAAGACCGCCGTGAACGCAACCGACCGCTACGATCCCACGGCGCCGGGCACATTCCCCGGCTCTGACATCCAGGCTTCCCCGCTCAACAGCAACGAAACGCAATATGCGTTGCATGCCGGCGTCGAACATCGCTTCACCGACGTCTTCTCGGTATTTGGCCGTGCTGCGCGCGCGTTCCGCACGCCCGATGTCGATGAACGCGTCGCCTCGGGCCCATCATTCGATCCGCTGACGTTCGCGCCAATCCCGCAGAGCTTCCAGCTCAAGACCCAGACCTCGCAAGACGTCGAGGGCGGCGTCCGGATCAGGACCAACCGCTTCCAGGTGCAGACAAGCGTCTACCTGATGGATCTCGACAACGAGATTCACTTCAACCCAGTGCTATTCTACAACGTCAATCTCGATCCGACCCGCCGCTACGGCAGCGAGACCAATGCCTCGCTGCGCGTCAGCGACACCGTGACGCTGCGCGGCGGCATGGCCTACACCCGCGCCGTCTTCCGCGAAGGCATCTGGGCCGGCAACGATGTGCCACTGGTCTCCCGCTATACCGGCAATGTCGGCGTCACCTGGAACATCTGGCAGAACTACCTCGTGTTCGACGCTACGCTCCGCGCCTGGAGCTCGCGCATCATGGACAACGACCAGGCCAACAGCCAGAGCCGCATTCCCGGCAATGCGACGGCCGATATCAAGCTCAGCGGACAATACGACCGCTTCTTCTGGTCGGTCGCCGTGAACAACCTATTCAACGCGCTTTACTACGACTACGCCATCGCGAGCTCGTTCACCGCGGACCGCTTCTCGGCCTATCCGCTGCCGGGCCGGACCTACATGGTGCGGGCCGGAGCGACGTTCTGACCTGCTCCGGCGCGGCGGGGCCCTCCGTCCGGTTGCGTCCTCTCCTCGCATTTCAAGCGCCTGCCAACTGGGGTAGAATTTCCGGTGACCATCGATTGCGGAGGACATGCATGGGCAAAGCGGGAAAGAAGGGCAAGGCACCCACCAAGGCCAGCGAGCCGCCCAAAAAGCCTCCGCCGTCCCCATCGCAGCAGGATGACGAATATTACGAGGATGGCGACATCGCCACGCCGAAGCTCGACCGCTACGGCAATGATGACGAGCCGTTGTAGGACGGTCCACGTCGATCCAGACGTCGTCCTGGCGAGGGCCGGGACCCATAACCACCACTGTCAATCGTTGATAAAGGCTGTGGCCCCCATCTGGCTAGATCAATAGGCATCGGTGGTTATGGGTCCCGGGTCGCGCTTCGCTTGCCCGGGACGACGACTTAGCAAAACCCCTCACTCTCGATCATTCGGATGCTCGCCGCGTCGAGCAGATGCGCGCCGAAGCCGCCGCGCGCCAGCGACGATGCGAACTGCGGCGAGACCAGCAGCAGCGCAGCCGTCATCGCCAGCGGCACGGCGCCGGGCCAATCGAGTCGCATCGGCGTCAGCTCCTCGGTGCTGCCCTGATAGGGGTCCTTGCCCGCGGCGATGCGGCCGCATTCCCTGATGACGTCGCGTCGCGTGCCGTCGCGTGAGGCGCTGCCGAGCAGCGCCTGCAGCGCAAGATGGGTCCGCACGCCGGCCCGGCTCTCGGCAAGCGGCGCCGGCGTCTCGCCGAGCGACAGGCGCAGCAGCAGCTCGACCAGATCGGTACCGGCGCAATACGCATTCATCGGCTCGACCAGCCGCGGATTGCAGTCGATCAGAAGCGGAGTGGCGCTGTCGAGCGGCATGATGACATCGACCGACAGCGCGCCGTGCCAATTGAGATGCGCGCCGATCGCCTCAAGATAGCCGCGGATCGCCGGCCGGCTGACGCTCTCCTTGACCGCCTCGCCACCGCCGACACCGGCACTGACCTGCCGATAGGCATGGAAGCCGAGCAGCTCGCCGCGGCAAAACACCGACTGCGCCTTCTCGGTGGTACCAGTGATGAGGTCCTGCACCAATAGTTCGCCACCAATGTCCCCGCTTGCTTGGAGATCGTAGAGCGCAAGATTGAGATCGCCCACATCACGCACGATCCAGACGCCGCGGCTCGCGGTGCCGATCGATGTCTTGACCACGGACGGAAACCGCGTCGCCTCGCGCAGTTCGTCGAGCGAGGCCACGATCCGGGTCGGCGGCTGCGGCAGGCCGAGCCGATCGAGCAGCCGGCTGAAACCCGCCTTGCTGTGCACCGCGCGGTAGCTGGAGAAGTCCGGCAGCGCGAACCCAACGCGCGGCTTTAGTCGGGCCTCGGCCCGCGTGAACAGGAAGCCCTGCTCATGGGTCGGCAGCAGCACGTCGAAATGCTGCGATGCCAACAAACCCTCGACGAAGCGCAGGAAACCGGCCGGATCGGTGCGCAGGCCGGGACAGTGATGGAATTTGCGGACAAAGCGGGAGTAGCGCGCCAGGCACCAGCGCGAGGGGTCGCAGACCTCGACGTGATGGCCGGCCGCGCCCAGGATTGTGACCGCCTCACGGCCAGAGGTGCTGGACCCCTCTGACACGAGCACCCGGAGCGGCTTTCTGGCGTCGATCATGTCCGATCATCGCCGTACCGCCGCACTTTGTCGCCACCTTTAATGCCGCATGTGTCGATCCGGCGCCCGCTCCCGAGGGCAGCCATGCAGCCGCGTTCATGGACAATTATCGGTCAATGTCTATTTTCAGCACGCCCTGCCGGGCAGTCACACAATGGGATTTTCTTTGAGATGGTCGACGTTCTGGCCGCACCGCAGCAAGCGAAAGCCGATAGCGCGCTCCGCACGCTGACGGGCATCTCGGTCGCCCACTGGGTCAGCCATTTCCATATCTTCGTGCTGCCGATGCTGTTTCCGTTCCTGAAGGAACAACTTGGCGTCGGCTATGTCGAGCTCGGCTTCGCGCTGACGGTGTTCGCGGTGGTTTCCGGTCTGACCCAGGCGCCGATCGGCTATCTCGCCGACCATATCGGGGCGCGCAAGATCCTGCTGATCGGGCTGACCGTCGGCGGCTGCGCGCTGATCGGGCTCGGCCTGCACCTCAGCTATTCCGCGCTGATCGTCTGCGCCGTGCTGCTCGGCCTTGCCAACAGCGTCTATCATCCCGCCGACTACGCCATCCTCTCGGCGCACATGGACGAGGCGCGGATGGGCCGGGCGTTCTCGATCCATACGTTTGCCGGCTTCCTCGGCGGCGCGGTGGCACCGGCGATCATGGCTGCACTGGTCGCATCGATCGGCGGCCTTGGCGCCTTGATCGTCGCCGGCGCGGTCGGCCCGCTGGTGGCGTTGTTTCTGATCGTGCTCGGCATCCCCGACGCACGCGCGAACAAGAACAAGATCAAGGACGACGCCGCGCCACAAGCCAGCGTGATCACGCCGGCGCTGATCGTGCTCACCGTCTTCTTCACGCTGCTCAGCCTGTCGACATCAGGCATCAACAATTTCGGCGTTGTCGCGCTGATGGGCGGCTATGGCGCATCGTTCTCGACCGCCAATGTCGCCCTGACCGCATTCCTCGGCGCCAGCGCCGCGGGCGTGCTCGCGGGCGGCTACCTCGCCGACTGGACCCACCGCCACAGCCAGGTCGCCGCGGCCTGCTTCGCGGTCAATGCTGCGCTGGTACTGCTGATCGCGCTGGTGAACATGCCCTCGGCGCTGCTGACACTGGCGATGGGGCTTGCCGGCTTCCTCGGCGGCGTGATTGCGCCGTCCCGCGACATGATGGTGCGCAACGCCGCACCATCAGGCGCCGCAGGCCGCGCGTTCGGCATCGTCTCCACCGGCTTCAACTTCGGCGGCATCGTGAGCCCGCTGCTGTTCGGCTGGATCATGGATCAGCACATGCCGCACTGGGTGTTCGGCGCCTCCGTGGTGTTCATGGTGCTGACCGTGCTGCTGGCGCTGGTCACCGAGCGCAAGCCGCAACCCTCGGAATATGCCGCCGAGGCGACGAGCCCGCGCGCCTGAGCGACGCATTCACTCCGATTGCCGCGACAGCACCTGCTTCAAGAGCGGCTCGATCCGCGACAGCTCGTCCAGGTGAGCGGCGGACAGTTTGGCGAGGTGCCCGGCCGCCAGGCCGGTGAGCTTCAATAGCACCCGCCGCTGATCGGCCGGATCGAGCACGCGCTCGACCAGCCCTGCCTCGGAAAGCCGGTCGACAAGCTCGACCGTGGTGTGGTGACGGAGCCGCAGCCGTTCGGCCAGATCGCCGATCGCCACCGGTCCGCCGCCCGGATAACCCCTGATCGCCAGCAAGGCCTGGTGCTGCCGTGGCGTCAGGCCTTCGGCCTTCGCCGCCTCCTGACTGAATTCCAGAAAGCACCGGATCAGGTAGCGAAATTGCGACAGCGCCTCGTAATCGGCCTGGCTCGGAACCCGTTTTCGGGTCCGGACAGCCGATTTCGGCGGATTTTTCGACGCTGCCATTCCATTTCTCCCGCTTGTAATTATATCGCAATGCGATATGAGGCCGCCCATTGTCAAAACTGATCCGAGCCTTCCGCCGTCCATGAGCGTTCTTTCCGCCAAATCGACCGTCCCCGCCAAGACCGCTCACCGTCTCGGTGACTTCACCACCGACCCGCGCGTCGTGGTGATCTCGGCCATCGCCGTCGTTGTTGCCTGTGCCGGCGTGATCGCCGGTGTCGGGCTGCTGCAACTGATCAGGCTTGCCACCAATATCGCCTATTTTGGCCAGTTCAGCTTCGCCGACCTGAAGCTGCAGGACTCGCCGCTCGGTCTCTGGGCCGTGCTGGTGCCGGTCGCGGGCGCGCTCATCATCGGCCTGATGGCGCGTTTCGGCAGCGAGAAAATCCGCGGACACGGCATTCCCGAGGCGATCGAGGCCATCCTGCTCGGCCGCTCCCGGCTGGACCCCAAAGTCGCCATCCTGAAGCCGTTGTCCTCGGCAGTGTCGATCGGCACTGGTGGCCCGTTCGGCGCCGAGGGCCCGATCATCATGACCGGCGGGGCGATCGGCTCCCTGATCGCGCAGATGCTCCCCGTCAGCGACAACGAGCGCAAGACCCTGCTGGTGGCGGGCGCCGCCGCCGGCATGACCACCGTGTTCGGCACGCCGATCGCCGCCATCATGCTCGCGGTCGAACTGTTGCTGTTCGAATGGACGCCGCGCAGCTTCATTCCCGTCACCGTCGCCGCCGTGGTCGCGGCGGTCGGACGCACCTTCCTCCACATGCCCGCACCGCTGTTCCCGTTCACCGGCAGCGTCGACATTTCGGTGATCCAGCTCGGCGCCTGGATGCTGATCGGTATTCTCGCCGGGCTCTTGTCGGGCGTGCTCACCCAGCTCGTCTACGGCTGCGAGGATTTCTTCCTGAAGCTGCCGATCCACTGGATGTGGTGGCCGATGATTGGCGGCCTGGTCGTCGGCCTCGGCGGCCTGATCGAGCCGCAGGCGCTCGGCGTCGGCTATGACAATCTTGCCGCCATGCTGCGCGGCGATGTGGTGCTGAAGGCCGCGTTGCTGCTGCTCGTGGTGAAGGCGGTCATCTGGTCGGTCGCGCTCGGCTCGGGCACGTCGGGTGGCGTGCTGGCGCCGCTGCTCATCATGGGCGGCGCGATGGGCACCGTGCTGAGCGGCTATCTGCCAGCCGCAAGTCCCGGCTTCTGGGCGCTGCTGGCGATGGCAGCGACGATGGGCGGCACCATGCGCTCGCCGCTAACCGCGACCTTCTTCGCCGTCGAGCTCACCGGCAACACCCACGTGCTGCTGCCGCTGATCGCGGCCTGCGGCACCGCCCATGGCGTGACGGTGCTGCTGATGCGGCGCTCGATCCTGACCGAGAAGGTGGCGCGGCGCGGCCATCATCTGGTGCGCGAGTATCGCGTCGATCCCTTCGCGCTGACACGTGTTCGCGACGTGATGACCAGCGCAGTCGAGACCGTCTCGGACACGATGACCCTGCACGGCGCCGCCGCCTTCCTGACCAATCCGAAGACCGGACACCCGAGCTTTCCCGTCGTCGATGCCAACCATCACGTGCTCGGGGTGATCGACCCGCCATCCGTGCTGCGCTGGCGCCGCGCCGGCAAGCATCGCACCGCGACGCTCAAGGAGCTCCTGGCGGGAAGCAAGATCAGCGTCGCCTATCCCGATGAATATCTTGATCGGCTCGCCGACCGCCTGATGCAGGTCAACGTCTCGCACCTGCCGGTGATCTCGCGCGAGGATCAGCGGCTTGTCGGCTACATCGGCTGGAAGGATTTGATGCGGGTGCGCGCCAGGCTGCAGGCGGAAGAGACCCAGAAGACAGCCTTCTTCGGCGCACGATAGGTCTGTACCAGCGTCCGCGGCGGAGGGCGTCCGCTGCCGCCGCGGAACAAATTTCCGTCGCACGGTCTCGCGCGATCTTCGCTGGCAAAACCCCGCCAGCGCATCCCAGAGCTTCATCGGCAGCGGTTGACAGCATCGGGGGGTCACCCATGATGCCGGCTAATCAAAAACAGCCACGGGATGAAATGCCATGACCTCGACCCCTGACCTCGTGATCCGCGGCGGGACCATCGCCGACGGCAAGGGCGGCGATCTCTACGAGGCCGATGTCGCCATCACCGGCGGCCGCATCGCCGAAGTCGGCACGGTGCAGGCCAAGGGCAAGGAGGAGATCGACGCCAAGGGCAAGCTGGTGACACCCGGTTTCGTCGATGTCCACACCCATTACGACGGTCAGGTGACCTGGAGCCAGGACATCACGCCGTCGTCGCAGAACGGCGTCACCACCGCGATCATGGGCAATTGCGGCGTCGGCTTTGCGCCGTGCCGGCCGAGCGATCACACCAGGCTGATCCAGTTGATGGAAGGCGTCGAGGATATCCCGGAGCCGGTGCTGAGCGCCGGCATTCCCTGGGAATGGGAGAGCTTCCCCGACTACATGGACTGGCTGTCGAAGCGCAATTTCGACATGGACATCGGCGCGCAGCTTCCGCATGCCGCGCTGCGCGTCTACGTGATGGGCGAGCGCGGCGCGCGCCGTGATCCCGCAACGGCTGAGGACAACAAGGCGATGGCGGCGCTTGCCGGCGATGCGGTGCGCGCAGGCGCGCTCGGCTTCTCGACCTCGCGCACGCTCAACCACCGCACCTCGACCGGCGACTACACGCCGACGCTGAAGGCGGGCGAGGATGAATTGACCGCGATCGCCGGCGCGATGCACGGCGTCGGCCGCAGCGTGCTGCAATTCGTGCTCGACCAGAGCACGGTTCACGAAGATCTGCCGATGATGCTGCGGGTCGCCGAAAAGACCAGATGCCCGATCTCGTTTTCCGTCGCCCAGGCCGACAAGGCGCCGCGGCGCTGGCGACAGACGATGGACACCATCAATGAAGCCGCCGCCCGCGGCCTGTCGATCACCACCCAGATCGCCGCGCGGCCTGTCGGCCTGCTGCTCGGGTTGGAATTGTCGCGCAACCCGTTCCAGACCCATCCAAGCTACCGCGAGATCGCCAAGCTGCCGCTGACCGAGCGGCTCACGCATCTGCGCCGGCCCGAGGTGCGCGCGGCGATCCTGAGCGAAAGCGCGACGGCGACCGACGATCCGCTGTTCTTCCGGCCGAACTACGACAAGATGTATCTGTTGGGCAATCCGCCGGACTACGAGCAGCCGCCGGAGAACGCGCTTGGCCCGCAGGCACGCCGACAGGGCCGACAGCCGGAAGAACTCGCTTATGACGCGATGCTGACGGACGACGGCCGCGGCATGCTCTATGTGCCGTTCCTGAACTATGCCGACGGCAATCTCGATGCCGTGCATGAGATGCTGCGTGAACCCAGCGCCGTGCCGGGATTGAGTGACGGCGGCGCGCATTGCGGCATCATCTGCGACGCCAGCTTCCCGACCTACCTGCTGACGCACTGGACGAGGGATCGCAGCCGCGGCGAGAAGCTGTCGATCCCGTTCGTGGTCGCGGCGCAGTCGCGCAAGACCGCGCTGTCGGTCGGCCTCCACGACCGCGGCGTGATCGCGCCCGGCTTCAAGGCCGACGTCAACGTGATCGACTACGACCGGCTGCATCTGCACCCGCCGAAGGTGCATTACGATCTGCCGGTCGGCGGCCGCCGCCTGATGCAGCAGGTCGACGGCTACGACGCCACCATTATCTCTGGCGTCATCACGCGGCGCGACGGCAAGGCCACCGGCGCCCGCCCCGGCAAGCTCGTGCGCGGCGCGCAGGGTTTGAATTGATCGCAGCGGAGATCAGCGCGTACCCTGACCTCCCCTTAAAAAGGGGAGGTCGCTTTGCTCGCCAGAGCAAAGCGGGTGGGGATCTGCTCTCTCCACATGCAAGCGTCGCCTGCGGCTGACCCCCATCCCGACCTTCCCCCTTTCAGGGGGAAGGAGAAGACGAATTCCTGACACATTTGCGGAGGACGCGACGCCGCTTACGTCGGCGACACCGCGCCCTTGATCGCGCCCGCCGGCTGAGACGAGCCCGTGAGCCGGGCACGCTCGGTGTTCGGCCACAACAGCAGCAGCCCGAGCACGCCGGAGCCGGCCATGATCGCGGCATTGATGGTGAAGCCTGTCATGTAGCCGGCCAGCGCGGCGCCGGAGTGCTGGATCACGTTGCCCATCACCATCGGCGCCAGGATACCCGAGATCGTGTACAGCGCGCCGTAGATCGCGATCACGGCGCCGCGCTGTGACACCGGCGTGAACTCGCCGAGCATCGGCGGGCAAACCACGTAGATCGACCCGCATAGACCGGAGCCGACGACCAGAAGCGCAATCATCAACGCGCCGGGCGCGACATGAGGCAGCAAGGCGAGGATGCAGCCGCCGACGACCAGCGGCACCGAACCCAGCACGCCGCGCGCGCCTCGGGTGGTGAAGCCGCGCGCCAGCATCAATTGCGAGATCCACCCGGTGAGGATCACGATCGTCGCGCCGAAGATCCAGGGCAGGATCGAGATGAAGCCGGCCTGCTGCTGCGAGAAGCCGAGCCCCTCGATGATGAAGGAGGTGAACCAGGTGAGCCCGAGCGACAGTGCCCAATAGGCGCCGAAGGTGGCGATGACGCAGCCGACGAAGGTGCGCGACGTCAGCAGCTTCCAGTAGGAAATCCGCGGCTCGTTGGCGGCCACCGCGGCGGTCGACACCAGCGGCCCCTCCTTGCCGAGCGCGAACCAGGCAACGGCCCACAGCAGGCCGACGATGCCGAGCGCACCGAAAGCGTGATGCCAACTGTGATTGACGATGATCCAGTTCAGCGCCGGCACCGCGAGGATCACGCCGAACGCGGAGCCTTGCGACAGGATCGCGGTCGGCAGTGTGCGCTTCTCATCCGGAAACCATTTGTAGATGGCGTGAGCGGCGACCGAGAAGGCCGGCCCCTCGCCGGCGCCGAGGATGATGCGGCAGATCACCAGCGTCGTGAAGCTGACGGTCCCGATCATCGGAAACTGCGCCAGGGCCCAGATCACGGCCAGGATGAGCAGCACCCAGCGCGTCGGAGCACGGTTGACGATGAAGCCGACCACGATCGCCGAGATCGAGAACAGCAGAAAGAAGGATGACCCGAGGGTGCCGAACTGCTCCTGGGTGAGGCCCATGTCGGTCTTGATCGGCACGCCGGCAAGCCCGACCACGATCTTGTCCGCAAAGTTCACCACCATGAACAGGAACAGAAGGAAGGTGATTTTCCAGGCGCCCTTGGGCGTATCCTTTGATATCCCCTTTGATATTCCCTTGGGCGTCGGTTGCATCGTCATGTCTGGCTCCCCGTATTTCGTTTGTCGGCTTCGTAAGATCGGCCTCTGCGGAAGATGCTAGCCATGCCTCGCCGGACAACGCAACACCGCATTTGCGCGGGAGCTGTAACCCGCGCGACGTGACGGTCCGCGGCCCACCTGTCACGTCCGGACATCGATCACGATCGCGTCGCCGCCCGATTGCACCGGTGATCTGTCATGGGGCGGCTGCTATGCTCGCCACAACCAACCCGAGGTCATGCCATGAACGGATCGATCCTCCGCCGCACCGCCGTCAACACCGCGCTCGCGGCTGCCGCACTGCTCATTGCGCAAGTTGCCCGCGCGGGAGACGTCCCGAGCCCGGATTATGCTGCGATCGTCGCCGCGCCCGATCGCACGGATGCGGACCGCCTGACCGATCAGCGCCGGCAGCCCGCCAAGATGCTCGCCTTCGCCGGGGTCAAGCCCGGCATGACGATCCTCGACATGGAGGCGAGCGCGGGCTACAGCACCGAGCTGCTGGCACGCACCGTCGGCCCCACCGGCAAGATCTACGCGCAGGACTCGGCCGACGTGATCGCGCAGCATGTGAAGGACAAGTTTGACACCCGCGCCCAGAAGCCGGCGATGAAGAACGTCGTGCATGTCGTACGCAACTATGACGACCCGATCCCGCCCGAGGTCTCGAACCTCGACATGATCACCTTCTTCTTTTCCTATCACGACATGACCTACATGCCGGTCGACCGTGCCGTCATGAACAAGAAGATGTTCGCCGCGCTGAAGCCCGGCGGCTTGCTCGTGATCGCGGATCATTCGGCCAAGTCGGGCGACGGCGCGAGCGTCGGCAAGACGCTGCACCGGATCGAGGAGGGCACGTTGAAGCAGGAGATCGAAGCTGCCGGCTTCAAACTGGTCGCCGAGGGCGATTTCCTGCATCATGCCGAAGACCCCAGGAACATGCCCGTCTTCAAGGCGTCGGTGCCGATCGACGAGTTCGTCCTGAAGTACCAGAAGCCGCAATGAGGCACGGCCATCGCTCCGCCCCAAAAGACCACCGGGCTGCTCCGCGTCAGCGGACTGACCAAGAGCTATCGCACGACGAGCGAGAACGTCGCTGTGCTCCGCGGCGTCGATCTGGCGGTGGCGACCGGCGAGAGCGTCGCGCTATCAGGCGAATCCGGTAGCGGCAAGAGCACGCTGCTGCATCTGATCGCGGGGCTCGATGCCGCCGACAGTGGCGAGATCAGGCTCGCCGACACGGTGGTCTCCGGGCTCAACGATGCCGGCCGCGCCGCGCTGCGCCGCGACCGGCTCGGCCTCGTGTTCCAACAATACAACCTGATCCCGAGCCTGACGGTTGCCGATAATCTCGTGTTCCAGTCGCGCATCGCCGGGCGCCACGACGCGGCATGGCACGAGGAGCTGGTCGAGCGGCTCGGCCTGAAATCCCTGCTCAGGCGTTATCCGGAGCAATTGTCCGGCGGTCAGCAGCAGCGCGTCGCGATCGGCCGGGCGCTGGCGCCGAAGCCGCTGTTGCTGCTCGCCGACGAGCCGACCGGCAATCTCGACGAGGAGACGGCCGACGAAGTGCTCGCGCTGGCGCGCGATCTCGTTGGTCGCACCGGCTGCGGCTTCCTGATGGTCACCCACAGCGCGCGGCTCGCCGCCACGCTGGACCGCCAGGTCACCTTGCACGCCGGGGTGATCGCATGACCAGAGCGTTTTCAAGCGAAGCGGGTACCGGTTCGCGTGAAGAAAACGCGTCGAGGCAAGGCCCTGGAGCCCCGTTCCGATTCAATCGGAACGGAAAAGGCTCCCGCGGGCTGTGGATCCTCGCCGTGCTGCTCAGCCACTGGCGACGGCATCCGATGCAGCTCGCGACCTTGCTGATCGGGTTGATCGCAGCGACCGCACTATGGAGTGGCGTGCAGGCGCTGAACCAGCAGGCGCGCAACGCTTATGACCGCGCCGCAGCGACCTTCGGCGGCTCGCGCACCGCAACGCTGGTCGGCAACGACAGCGCGACATTCCCGCAGAAGCTGTTCGTCGATTTGCGCCGCGCCGGCTGGCCGGTGTCGCCGATGCTGGAGGGCCGCGTCCAGATCGACGGACGCAGCTATCGCCTGCTCGGCGTCGAGCCGGTGACCTTGCCTGCCGAGGTCGGCAACGCGCCGGCCGTGGGCAAGGCCAGCCTGCAATCGTTCGTCACCCCGCCCGGCGAGATGCTGGTGGCGCCGGAGACATTGCGCGACCTTGACTTGACCGAGGGCGTGCGGCCGCAAGCGAACGGCATGAGCTTGCCGCCGTTACGCGTGCAGCCGGAGCTCGCGCCCGGCGTGCTGGTCGTCGATATCGGAATCGCGCAGGAGATCCTGAAGATGCCGGATCAGGTCTCGCGGTTGTTGGTCGGCAAGTTCACGATGCCACACGCGGCGCTGCAGAGCGTCACCGGTGACAAGCTCAAGCTGGTCGAGCCAAACGCGGAGACCGATCTCGAACGGCTGACCGACAGCTTCCACCTCAACCTCACCGCCTTCGGCCTGCTGTCGTTCTTCGTCGGCCTGTTCATCGTCAACTCCGCGATCGGGCTCGCCTTCGAGCAGCGGCTACCGATGCTGCGCACGCTGCGCGCCTGCGGGGTGTCGGCGCGGATGCTCAACACCGTGCTGGTCGTCGAGCTGGTGTCGCTTGCGCTGGCCGCCGGCCTGATCGGCCTGATCTGCGGCTATTTCATCGCCGCCGCGCTATTGCCCGACGTCGCCGCTTCCCTGCGCGGGCTCTATGGCGCGCAGATCCCGGGCCAGCTCTCGCTCAAGCCGGTTTGGTGGCTCGCCGGCATCGCGATCAGCATTCTGGGCGCGCTGGCCGCGGCCGCCGCGAGCCTGACCAAGGCGATCCGGATGCCGGTGCTTGCGTCGGCGCAACCGCAGGCCTGGCGGCAGGCGCAGCGGCGCTGGCTCATGCTCCAGAGCGCAGCGGCGATCGCGGTGTTTGCGGTGGCCGGCGGCCTGATCTGGTTCGGCGATTCCCTGCTCGCGGGCTTTGCCGTGCTCGCCGCGCTGATGCTCGGCGCTGCGCTGATCCTGCCGATGATCCTGGAGATCGCGCTCTCCCTTGGCGAGCGCAGCGCGCGGCGCCCGGTCGGCATCTGGTTCTGGGCCGACAGCCGCCAGCAATTGTCGGGACTGTCGCTGGCCTTGATGGCGCTGCTGCTCGCGCTCGCGGTCAATGTCGGCGTCGGCACCATGGTGGAGAGCTTCAGCCGTACCTTCCTGGTCTGGCTCGACGGCCGGCTCGCGGCCGACGTCTACATCAATGCCGCAAGCGATACGCAGGCGGCCAAGATCAAGGCCTGGCTGCGCGACCGTCCCGAGGTGGAGGCGATCCTGCCCGGCGGCCGCGCCGACACCCAGTTCGGCGGCGCGCCGATCGAGGTGCTCGGCCTGCCCGACCACGCGACCTATCGCGACAACTGGCCGCTGCTTGAGAGCACGGCGAATGCATGGATCCGATTGCGTCCCGGCGACGCCTGCCTCGTCAGCGAGCAGCTATCACGGCGGATGAAGCTGGCGATCGGCGACCGGATCTCGGTGCCCGCCCCCGGCGGCGACTGGCCGCTCGAGATCGTCGGCGTCTATGCCGACTACGGCAATCCCAAGGGCCAGATCGCGCTCAACTTCGCCGCATTGACGCGGCACTTCCCGCAGATTCCGATGACCCGCATCGGCCTGCGCGTCGCGCCGGGCAAGATCGCGCCGCTGATTGCAGCACTACAGCAGACGTTCGGCCTCGACGACCGCAACGTCGCCGACCAGGCGACGATGAAGGCGGAATCAAAACGGATCTTCAACCGCACCTTCTCGGTGACCGCGGCGCTCAACGCCTTCACGCTCGGAGTCGCCGGCGTGGCGCTGTTGACCAGCCTGCTCACGCTTGCCAATTCGCGGCTGCCGCAACTCGCCCCGCTGTGGGCGATCGGCCTGACGCGGCGACGGCTGGCGGCACTCGAACTGTTGAAGACCATGGCGGTGGCGCTGATCACCGCGCTGTTCGCGCTGCCGCTCGGGCTATTGGTGGCTTGGTGCCTGCTTGCGATCGTCAACGTCAAGGCGTTCGGCTGGCGGCTGCCGTTCCACGTGTTCCCGCTGCAACTCATCGAGCTGCTGGCGGTGGCGCTGGCCGCGGCGCTCTGTGCCGCGGCGCTGCCGGTCGCTAGACTGGCGCGCATGCAGCCGGCGAGCCTGATCAGGATCTTCGTCAATGAGCGCTGAGATCGGATGAGAGCAGGTTGCGGCCGCGAGGAGGCTATGTTCCCTCTCCCGCTTGCGGGGGAGGGTCAGGGTGGGGGTCTCACCACGAGTGATATTGTGGAGAGAGCCCCCACCCGTATCGCATCTTCGATGCGATACGGCCTCCCCGCAAGCGGGAGAGGCGAAGCGAGATTGCGGATGCGCCGATTCATTCGACATAGAGTCATCGCTAACCGCGCCGTCACACGCCGCGCCTTTGCCGGCGGCGCGCTGGCGCTCGGCCTTAGCGGCACGAGCCTGGCGCAGGGCTTTGCCGGACTCGGCGAGAGCGCTGATGGATTTGCCGCGGTCACGCCGGGCAAGCGGTTCATATTCCCGGCCGACCACGGACCGCATCCGGAGTTCCGGATCGAGTGGTGGTATGTGACCGCAAACCTGTCGGATACGAGCGGCGCAGGCTATGGCGTGCAGTGGACCTTGTTTCGCCAGGCCATGAAGCCGGGCGGACCAATCGAGGGCTGGGCCAATCAGCAGGTCTGGATGGGCCACGCGGCGGTGACCAGCGCCGCGACGCATCGCTTCGGCGAAAGCTTTGCCCGCGGCGGCATCGGCCAGGCCAATGTCGAGGCGACGCCGTTTCAGGCCTGGATCGACGCCTGGCAGATGCGCGGGCTCGACGGCTTCGATGCGCAGACCGTGGCACCGCTCGAAGTGAAGGCTGCGGCCAACGATTTCAGCTACGCGCTGCGGCTGCAGGCCGACCGGCCGCTGGTGCTGCAGGGCGACCACGGCTACAGCCGGAAATCGGATCGCGGCCAGGCCTCCTACTATTACAGCCAGCCGTTCTTCACCGTATCAGGCACCATCACCATCGACGGCAAGCCGATCGACGTCACCGGGCAGGCCTGGATGGACCGAGAATGGAGCAGCCAGCCATTGGCATCCGACCAGACCGGCTGGGACTGGTTCTCGCTGCATTTGCCCGGCAACGAGAAACTGATGCTGTACCGGCTGCGGCAGAAGGACGGCCGTGAAAACCTGCTCGGCAACTGGATCACATCCGACAGCCGCTCCGCCGAGATCGCCGCCGCCGGCAACAGCATCACTCCGACCGTCACGACCGAGATCGGCGGCCGCACCCTGCCGACCTCGTGGCGCGTCACCCTTCCCGCCCATGGGCTCGCCATCGATACCACGCCGCTCAATCCGAAGAGCTGGATGGGAACCAGCTTTCCCTATTGGGAGGGGCCGATCCGCTTTGCGGGCAGCCACGCCGGGCTGGGCTATCTCGAGATGACCGGCTACTAGGATCGGCGGTTGCGGCGCGGCTGTTCGAAAACGATGCTCTCGCGACCGTCGAAGCAAAAAATGGATTCCGCTGTCACACAGTCCCCCGCTGCCGCGTCATGCTATGGGGCCAACGGAATGAGAGGAAATGCCCGACATGTACCACTACACAGCCATCGTCACCTGCCTGGCCGTTGCGCTGCACTTCTTCTTTGCCACCCAGGTCGCACGCGCCCGCATCCGCTACGGCGTCAAGCTACCGGCGATCATGGGTGACCCGGATTTCGAGCGCATCTATCGCATCCAGATGAACACACTGGAATGGATGCCGATCTTCCTGCCGTCGCTGTGGCTGTTTGCGATCTATGTCGGCGATGCCGCAGCCGCGGCCGTCGGCGCGATCTGGGTGATCGGCCGCATCGTGTACTTCATCGGCTATCGCGAGGCGGTGGCCAAGCGCACCCCCGGCTTCGCCATCCAGGCGATCTCGGCGATCATTCTATGGGTCGGCGCGTTCGGCGGCGCGGTGTGGCGTGTGATTCACGGCTGACGCCACACATTCCGCTGTCGTCCCGGCGAACGCCGGGACCCATAACCACAGGCCGTAGTCATGGGCAATCTGATGGTTACGACATGGTACAACAACAACTGATCGGGGTAATGGGTCCTGGCTTTCGCCAGGACGACATCACCTTTGGATACTAGCGTCACTTGGTCAGCGGACAGCCGCTTTCCTTGGCCGTGAAGAACGCCTTGTCGCCCGGCACCACGGCGAGCTGCTTGTAGTAGTCCCACGGCTTCTTCGATTCCGAGGGCTTCTTGACCTCGAACAGATACATGTCGTGGACCATGCGGCCGTTCTCGAGCACTTTGCCCTTGGCGAAGGCGTCGTCGACGGGCAACTCCTTCAGCTTCTTGGCGACCGCATCGCTGTCCTTGGTGCCGGCCGCCTTCACGGCCTTCAGATAGCTCAGCGTCGCCGAATAGGTGCCGGCATGGATCATGCTCGGCATGTGACCGGTGCGCTTGAAGAAGCGCTCGCTGAAGGCGCGCGAAGCGTCGTCGTGATCCCAGTAGAACCCTTCGGTGAGGACAAGGCCCTGGGCGGCCTCGAGCCCGAGGCCGTGCACCTCCGACAGCGTCATCAGCAGGCCGGCAAGCTTCTGACCGCCCTTGACGATGCCGAATTCGGCGGCCTGCTTGATCGAGTTGGTGGTGTCGAGGCCGGCATTGGCGAGCCCGATGATCTTGGCCTTCGAGCTCTGCGCCTGCAGCAGGAAGGACGAGAAGTCCGACGAGTTGAGCGGCACACGAACCGAGCCGACCACCTTGCCGCCCTTTGAGGCGACGATGTCGCTGGTGTCCTTTTCCAGCGCATAGCCGAAGGCGTAGTCGGCGGTCAGGAAGAACCAGGTGTTGCCGCCGGCTTCCGTCAGTGCGCCGCCGGTGCCGACCGCGAGCGCACGGGTGTCATAGGCCCAATGGAAGCTGTAGGGCGTGCAGGCATCGCCGGTGATGCGGGAGGTCGCTGCGCCGACCACGATATCGATCTTCTTCTTTTCCTTTGACAGCTCCTGCACCGCGAGCGCCACCGACGAGGTGGTGAGCTCCGTGATCATGTCGACGTTCTCGACCTCGTACCAGCGCCGCGCGATCGCGGTTGCGAGGTCGGGTTTGTTCTGATGGTCGGCGGTGACGATCTCGATCTTCTGGCCCAGCACCTCGCCGCCGAAGTCCTCGACCGCCATCCGCGCCGCCTCGATCGAATATTTGCCGCCATAGTCGGCATAGACGCCGGACTGATCGTTCAGGATGCCGATCTTGACGCCCTGCGCCGATGCCGGCGCCGCAAGCATCAGACCGCAAACCGCAACCGCAGCCAAAAATCCGGACTTCATTGAATGCTCTCCCAGCAGTTTCTATCAGGAAAATCGGCGCGACATTATTTTATAACCTGGCTGCTGCCCATCGGTTTCGGCTCAGCCAATAGTATGGGCTCGTGGCAGTTGCGCATAGTCTTTGACCCGTCACCCTGAGGTGCGAGCGCAGCGAGCCTCGAAGGGCGAACGGCCACCAGCAGGGCCGTGCATCCTTCGAGACGCGCGTTCCGCGCTCCTCAGGATGACGGGGCTGGCCTCGGCGCGATAGCGCACCAATACGCCGCCTACCCCACCACAGCCGCTGGTTGCTTCGGCTTGCCCTCGTTCTTCCCTTCCGCGAGGTTGCGCACCACCATGTAGAAGATGGGGGTGAAGATCAGGCCGAACAGCGTGACGCCGAGCATGCCGAAGAACACGGCAACACCGACCGCCTGGCGCATCTCCGAGCCCGAGCCGGTCGACACCACCAGCGGCAGCACGCCGAGGATGAAGGCGAACGACGTCATCAGGATCGGCCGCAGACGCAACCGGCACGCCTCGATCACCGCCTCCAGCCGCGTCCGGCCCTCGAGCTCGATGTCACGCGCGAACTCGACGATCAGGATCGCGTTCTTGGCCGCCAACCCCACCAGCACCACGAAGCCGATCTGGGTCAGGATGTTGACGTCCTGGCCCATGATGCGCACGCCGATGGTGGCCGCGAACAGGCACATCGGCACGATCAGGATCACGGCAAAGGGCAGCGTCCAACTGCCGTATTGCGCGGCCAGCACCAGGTAGACGAACAGCACGCAGATCGGGAACACGTAGAGGCCCGCACTGGCGCCGTTGACCTGCTGGTAGGACAGGTCGGTCCACTCGTATGAGAAGCCCGACGGGAGCGTCTCGGCCGCGAGCTTCTTCATGATGTCGATCGCGGTCGCCGAGCTGGTGCCGGGCAAGGTGTCGCCCTGCAATTCGGAGGCCGGATAGAGATTGTAGCGTGCGACGCGGTCGGGACCCGAGATGTCCTTGAAGTCCACGACGCTGCCGAGCATCACCATGTCGCCGGCTGCATTGCGGGTGCGCAGTCTGGCGAGGTCGGTGGTCTCCTTGCGGAACGGCAGATCGGCCTGCGCGGTGACGTGATAGGTGCGCCCGAACAGGTTGAAGTCGTTGACATAGGTCGAGCCGAAATAGGTCTCGATCGTGTCGGTGACGTTGGCGATGGGAACGCCGAGCTTCTGCGCCTTGACGCGGTCGATATCGACGAACACCTGCGGCGTGTTGGCGGTGAAGGGCGAGAACACCGATGTCAGCCCGGGCGCCTTGCGCGCGGCCCCGACGAGTTCGTCGGTGGCCGAGGCGAGCAGTTGCGCGCCCCTGCCCTGGCGGTCCTGGATGCGCATCGTGAAGCCGCCGCCGGTGCCGATGCCGGGCACCGCGGGCGGCGGGATCACGATGATGAATGCGCCCTGGATCGAGGCGAGGCGCTTGCGCAGCTCGTTGGTGATCTTGGTCGCGGTCTCTCCCTTCTTGGCCCGCTCTTCCGGTTCGTCGAATACCGGGAACAGCGCCGCGGCGTTGCTCGCCTGGGTTCGGGTCGCGCCGGAGAAGCCGGCGAACGACGGCACGCGCACGATCCCGGGCACCTCGAGCGCAATCCGCTCGATCTCGCGCACGACTTCCGTGGTGCGCTGGAGCGATGCCGCGCCCGGCAATTGCACGGAAACGATGACATAGCCGCGGTCCTGCGCCGGGATGAAGCCTTGCGGCGTGGTGGCGAGCAGCCATCCGGCGCTGCCGATCAGCGCCACATAGACCAGTAGCATCACCACCGAGTGCCGGATCACGAAGGCCGCCGCCGCCGCATAGCCATGCGACAGCCGGTCGAACACCCGATTGAAGACGCCGGTGAAGGCCGACCAGCCGCGTGCGATCACGTTCCAGCGCGCCGGCGGCCGCTTCGCTTCATGCGGCACCAGGATCTGCGAGGCCAGCGCCGGTGACAGCGTCAGCGAACAGAAGCAGGAAATCGCGGTTGCAACCGCGATCGTGACCGCGAACTGCTGGAAGAACTGTCCCGAGATGCCGCCGAGGAAGGCGGTCGGCACGAACACCGCGCACAGCACGAGCGCGATCGAGACCAGCGCGCCGCCGACCTCCTCCATGGTCTTGAGCGCCGCATCGCGCCGGCTCAAGCCGTGCTCGAGATGCCGCTCGACATTCTCGACCACCACGATCGCGTCGTCGACCACGATGCCGACCGCGAGCACTAGGCCGAACAGCGTCAGGTTGTTGATGCCGAAGCCGAGCGCGGCCATTGCCGCGAAGGTGCCGACCAGCGACACCGGGATCGCGATGATCGGGATGACCGAGGGCCGCCAGCCCTGCAGGAACACCAGCACCACGACGACCACCAGGATCATCGCCTCATAGATGGTCTTGATCAGCTCGTGCACCGACTGGGCGATGAACTCGGTCGGGTTGTAGCCGATGTTGTAGTCGAGGCCCTTGGGGAAGCTCGTCTTGAGCTGCGCCATGGTGTCGTAGATGTGCTTGGCGGTCGCCAGCGCATTGGAGCCCGGCCGCTGCGTCACCAGCAACGCCACCGCGGACTTCTTCAGGAGGAAGCTGTTGGTGGTGTAGGCCAGCGCGCCGAGCTCGACGCGGGCGACGTCGCGCAGCCGCACCGTGCGGCCGTCGCCGCCCGCCTTGACCACGATGTCCTCGAATTGCGAGATGTCCTTGAGGCGGCCGGTGAAGGCGAGATTGGGCGAGAAGGCGCGGTCGGCGATCGGCGGCTCCGCGATCTGGCCGCCGGCGATCTGCAGGTTCTGAGCCCTGACCGCCGCGATGACGTCGCTCGAGGTCATGCCGAGATTGGCGATCTTGTCGGGATCGAGCCAAAGCCGCATCGAGTAGTCGCGGGCGCCGAACATCTGGATGTCGCCGACGCCGTCGAGCCGCAGCAGTTGGTCGCGCACCTGCAACAAGGCGTAGTTCGAGATGTAGAGCTGGTCGAACGTGTCGTCCGGCGACAGCATGAACACGACGAGCAGGATGTCGGGTGAATTCTTGCGGGTGACGACACCGTTGCGCTGCACCTCCTCGGGCAGGCGCGGCTGCGCGATCGCGACGCGGTTCTGCACCAGCACCTGGGCCTTGTCGAGATCGGTGCCGAGCTTGAAGGTGACCGTGATGGTGAGCTGGCCGTTCGAGGTCGCCTGGCTGTACATGTACAGCATGTCCTCGACGCCGTTGATCTCCTGCTCGATCGGGGCGGCGACGGTGTCGGACACGGTCTGCGCGGAGGCGCCCGGATATTGCGTGGTGACCGTGACGGTCGGCGGCACCACCTGCGGATATTCCGAGACCGGCAGGGTGGTATAGGCGATCGCGCCCACGATCAGGAGCACGATCGACAGCACCATCGCGAGGATGGGCTGGTTGATGGAAAGCCTGCCGAGATTCATGGCTTCGCACCTGCCGGGGGCTTGGCACCTGCAGAGGGCTTGGCGGCGTCAGCCGCTTTTGCGGTTTGCGGGGTCACCTTGGCGCCGACGCGGGCGCGCTGGATGCCGTCGACGATGACGCGATCTTCCGCCTTGAGACCCTCGCGGATCACCCGCAGGCCTTCATCGAGCGGCCCGAGCACGACCGGCCTTGCCTCCACCGTGTCGTCGTCCTTGACCACGAACACGATCTTGCGCGACTGGTCGGTGACGACGGCAGCATCGGGAATCAGCAACGCCTCGTAGGGCGACGAACCGATGATCCGGACGCGGCCGAACTGCCCGGGCAGGATCGAGAGATCCTTGTTCGGGATGATGGCGCGGCTCCGCAGCGTCGCAGTCGAGACGTCGAGGCGGTTGTCGAGGAAGTCCATCTTGCCCTCGTGCGAGGGCTTGGTCTCGCCGGTCAGCGCCACCTGCACCGGGTTCGGCGTGTCGCGCGAGCTCGGCCGCTTGCCTTCGAACCAGAGCTTGCTGTTGCGCTGATAGGTCGCCTCGTCGACGTCGAAATAGATGTAGATCGGATCGAGCGACACGATCGAGGTGAGCAGCGTCGCACCGCCCTCGCTGCCCTGCACGAGGTTGCCGGGGGTCACGAGATGGCGGCTGACGCGGCCGGTGATCGGCGCCAGCACGTGGGTGAATTCGATGTTGAGCTGCGCGGCCTTCAGCACGCCCTCGGCCTGGGTCTCGGCGGCGCGCGCCGCCTGCAAGGCTTGACGGCGCTGGTCGACGACTTGTTCGGAAACTGCATTGGTCTGCACCAGACTCAGCCCGCGGTCGAGCTCGCGCTTGGCAAGCTCGGCCTTGGCGCGCGCATCGGAAAGCTGCCCCTCCGCCTGCAGCGCGACCGCCTCGAACGGGCGCGGGTCGATGGTGTAGAGCAGATCACCGGCATGGACGATCGCACCATCCTTGAACTCGACGCTGTTGACGAAGCCGCCGACACGGGCGCGGACCTGAACCTCCTCCATCGCCTCGAAGCGGCCGGTGAACTCATCCCAGTCGGTGACGATGCGTTTGGCCGGCTGTGCGACCGTCACCGGCGGCGGCGGAGGCGCCGCCGCCTGCGATTGCGCCTTGTCATCGCAGCCTCCGAGCGTCAGCGCCAGCAGCAAGCCGATCGGCGCAAGCCTGCGCCGTGCCGCGCGTTGAAACAAACGGCGCTCACGGCCGGTCGCCGGAGCTGGGCGCTCCGCTCTGTCAGTCGCACTCAATTCCGTCTCCCCAAGGACTCGAACGTTGCAAATGAAATTGCTGTGATTCGACGAAAGTGGATTGCCGTGACGTCGTCGCGGCGGACGCCTCAGATGTAGCTGCTTCCCAGTCTGTTCAAGATGGCGGCCGGATCAAGCAAAATAGTGGCGTATTCTGAACGCTTTGCGACACTAGCCGAATGGGCAGGGCGTGTGGCTCAGAGACGGCTCCACATACTCGCTGTCGTCCCGGCCTTGAGCCGGGACCGATAGCCACAAATGTTCGCTGTAGTGCGGCGCTGGGGCCACAGCTCGTGGTTATGGGTCCCCGCTTTCGCAAGGGACGACGGAGATCGCCCCCGCCAGATCGGATGACACCATTCGCCGTCCCTGATGACGATCGCAATTTGGTCCGCTAACCTGCCGCCAACAGCCGCCATCAGAGGCGGCCTCTCCAGGGAGGACAGGCGCGTGCATCGAGGCCGTGTCGTATTCGGCGCCATGGACGAGGTGGTGTTCGGGCGCCCGGCCCGCGAGGCCATCGTCGAGCAGTTGGACCGGCTTGGCGCGCGGCGCGCCTTTCTGATGGTATCCGGCACGCTGCACCGCGAAACCGACGAGATCGAGAGGATCCGGAACGCGCTGGGACCGCGCTGCGTCGGCGTTTTTGACAAGATGCCGGCGCACACGCCGCGCGCCGCCGTGATCGCGGCAACCGAACAGGCGCGCGCCGCGAAGGCCGACCTCATCGTTACCGTCGGCGGCGGCTCGATCACCGACGGCGCCAAGGCGGTGCAACTTTGCCTTGCCAACAACGTCACCACGTCGGACGGCATCGACCGGATCCGCACCCGCCGCGGCGTTTCGCCGGAGATGAAGGCCCCGGCCGTGCGCCAGATCAGCGTGCCGACCACGATCGCCGGCGGCGAGTACTCCTCGATCGCCGGCGTTACCAATGAGGCCAAGCGGCAAAAGGAGATGCTGAGCCATCCGCTGGTGATGCCGCGCGCCACCATCCTCGATCCGGAACTATCGGTGCACACGCCGGATTGGCTGTTCCTCTCGACCGGCGTCCGCGCGGTCGACCATTGCGTCGAGGGGATCTGCTCGCGCGAGGCACATCCCTACGGCGATGCGCAGGCGATCAAGGGCCTCGAGATGCTGGCCCGCGGTCTGCCGCGGGTGAAGGCCAATCCGCGGGACATCGAGGCGCGGATGGATTGCCAGATCGGCACCTGGCTGTCGACCGGCCCGCTCGCCTCCGGCGTGCCGATGGGCGCGAGCCACGGCATCGGCTACGTGCTCGGCGCCGTGCACGACGTGCCGCACGGCTACACGTCCTGCGTGATGCTACCGGCCGTCATGCGCTGGAACAAGCGCGACAACGCCGACCGCCAGGCGCTGGTCGCGGCCACGATGGGTCATCCGGGCGAGGACGCCGGCGATGTGCTCGACCGCTTCATCCGCGACCTTGGCATGCCGCGCAGCCTGCGCGAGGTTCACGTCGGTCCCGAGCATTTCGACAACATCGCCGCACAGGCGATGCGAACACCCTGGGTACCGCGCAATCCGCGCAAGATCGACGGTGCGTCCCAGGTCCGCGAGATTCTGGTGATGGCCGCCTAACGCTAGCGCGTTTTCGAGCAAGCTGGAGTGACGAGAACGCGTCAGAATGTAGAGCACGACGGGGGATTGGGAGTTCGATGTACACCGGCAAGCACGCTTACCTGCGCCCGCTGCAACCCGCCTTCATCATGGCCGGGACCGGCGAGACCGTCACCTATCGCGAGCTGGAGGCGCGCAGCAACCGGCTCGCGCACCTGTTCCGCAACCGCGGCTTGAGGCGGCTCGACCACTACTCGATCTTCATGGAGAACAACAACCGCTACCTCGAGGCCTGCGGCGCGGGAGAACGCTCCGGCCTCTACTTCACCTGCGTCAATTCCTTCCTCACCGCGGGTGAGCTCGCCTACATCCTCACCAACAGCCAGTCGCGCATCCTGATCACCTCGAAGCTGAAGCTCGAGGTCGCGCGCGAGGCGCTGAAGGAATGTCCGCAGCTCGAGCTCTGCATCGTCGTCGATGGCGAAAGCGAAAGCGAGCGCATCGTCGGCTTGCAGGAGGCCACGGCCGGCCTGCCGATCACGCCGATCGCGGACGAATATGCGGGAACGGCGATGCTCTATTCCTCCGGCACAACGGGCCGGCCGAAGGGCATCCTGCGGCCGCTGCCGGAGCAGCCGCCGTCAGAGAACCTGCCGCTGTTCGATTTCCTGATCAAGCTCTGGCACTACCGCGAAGGCATGGTCTACCTGTCGCCGGCGCCGCTCTATCATTCGGCGCCGCAGGCGGCGGTCAATCTCACCATCCGCATGGGCGGCACCGCCGTCATCATGGAGAGCTTCGATCCCGAGCGCTACCTCGCGCTGATCGAAAAATGGGGCATCACCCACAGCCAGCTCGTGCCGACCATGTTCTCGCGGATGCTGAAACTGCCGGAGGAGGTCCGCAGCCGCTACGATCTGTCATCGCTGGAGGTTGCGATCCATGCCGCCGCGCCTTGCCCGGCGCTGGTGAAGGACGACATGATCAAATGGTGGGGCCCGATCATCCACGAATATTACGGCGCGACCGAGGGGCTCGGCTTCACCGCGTGCAACAGCGAGGAGTGGCTCGCGCATCGCGGCACCGTCGGCAAGGTGCTGCTCGGCGACCTGCACATCCTCGACGAGAACATGCAGCCCTGCCCGAAGGGCACCGCCGGCACGGTGTGGTTCAAGACCGCAACGCCGTTCGAATATTTCAACGATCCCGCCAAGACCAGCGAGGCACGGTCGGCGGACGGCAGCATGAGCACGGTCGGTGACGTCGGCTATGTCGACGATGACAACTTCCTTTATCTCACCGACCGCGCCACCTTCATGATCATCTCGGGCGGGGTGAACATCTATCCGCAGGAGTGTGAGAACCTCTTGATCACCCATCCCAAGGTCGCCGACGCCGCCGTGTTCGGCGTACCCAATGTCGACCTCGGCGAAGAGGTGAAGGCGGTAGTGCAGCCGATCGAGGGCATTACGCCCGGACCAGACTTGGCGGAGGAGCTGATCGCATTCTGCGCCCAATCGCTGTCGCGGCAGAAGGTGCCGCGCTCAGTCGATTTCGAGGCCGAGCTGCCGCGGCTGCCGACCGGCAAGCTGTACAAGCGCCTGCTGCGCGACCGCTATTGGGGCAACAAGACCTCGCGGATCGTGTGACCAAGGGGGCGCGGCGGAGCCAACCGATGCGATCGGGCAGAAGGCGGCGCGCAACGGACTCGCCCCTCGCGCGGATTTCGGGCTATGCTCTGCAATCGCAAGCCAGCTTCGCCGGAGGCCGCCATGCCGTCGCCCCAGCCGCGCGAGCCGGAGCCGTTACAGGCCGGAAGGCTCGAATTCACCGCCGCCGAGATCGGCGCGCTCGCCCACCTCTATCGCGGCGAGGTCTACCGCAGCACGGTGTGGCGCACCCGCCTCGACAGCTCGACCAACTGGGCCGTGGTCACCACCGGGATCGCGCTGTCGGCGACCTACAGCAGCACGGAAGCATCGCCGCTGCCGATGGTGCTGGTCGGCCTGCTCGTCACCGTCTTCCTGCTGTTCGAGGCGCGCCGCTACCGCTACTTCAACGTCTGGCGCGCCCGCGCGCGGCTGCTCGAAACCGATTTCTATGCGCCGATGATCCGGGGCGAAGGTCCCTCGCCGAACTCGGGCTGGACCGAGTTGCTGGCCAACGATTACCGCAACCCCAGCTACCACATCAGCTATATCAGAGCGATCGGACGGCGACTGCGACGGACCTACGGCTGGATCTTCGCGATCCAGGCCATTGCCTATTACGGCAAGCTGGCGATCCACCCCTCGCCGCTCACCGCGATGAGCGAGATCTGGGATCGCGCCGCGATCGGCCCGATTCCCGGACCTGTCGTCGTGCTGGCCGGCGTCGCGTTCCATTCGAGCTGGGCGCTGTTCGCATTCATCACCCATCGCATCGAGATCGCCGACCGTCGCACGCGGCACGGATTGATCGCGCTGGGGTGAGACGCCGGGCTGCGTTTCGCCGGAGGCAGTGCAGGCCGCAACCCACCAAGCTCGCTGCAAACCAGACCCGACCGGCGCGCGCATTGTCGGGCCCCGGCCTTTCCCCTAGGCTCGCCATAACAACAAAAGGGAGGATGTGCCGATGGATGTGATCCCTCTGGAGGCCGGCTTCGGCGCCGAACTGCGCGGCGTCACGCTTGCCGATGTCGCAAGCAGCGATACCGCCTATGCGGCGGTGCGCGCGGCGTTCGAGGAACATTCGGTGCTGGTGTTCCGCGGCCAGGAGGTCGATGACGAGATCCAGCTTGCGTTCTCGCGCCGCTTCGGCCCGCCCGAGGTGACCAAGGTCGGCTCGATGGGCACCGGCTCGCATTTCGTGATCCTCTCGACTTTCGGCCCCGACGGCAACGTGGTGCCGGCGGATCACCGGCAACAATTGCGCGCCAAAGCCAACCAGCTCTGGCACACCGATTCTTCCTTCAAGCGCGTGCCGGCGCTGACCTCGATCCTCTCGGCGCGCATCATTCCCGAGCATGGCGGCGAGACCGAATTCGTCTCCACGCGCCTGGCCTTCGAGCGGCTCGACAAGGATCTCGCCAAGCGGCTGGAAAACTCGTTCGCCTGGCACTCCTATGCGCATTCGCGCGGCAAGGTCGCCGCGGGCCTCGCAACATCCGAGGAGGTCGATGCGCTGCCGCCGGTGTGCTGGCGCATGGTCTGGCGCAATCCCGTCAATGGCCGCGGCGCACTCTATCTCGCCTCCCATGCCTATGGCGTCGAGGGCATGGATGCCGAAGCCGGCAAGGCGCTGATCGAGCAATTGACCGAAGCCGCGACGGCGCCCGGCGTCAGCTATCTGCATCAATGGAAGCAAGGCGACGTCGTGATGTGGGACAACCGCGCCACCATGCATCGCGGCCGCCCATGGCCGGCGCATGAGGGCCGCCTGATGATCCGCACCACGATCTCGGCAACCGATGCCGACGGCGTGCCCGCTATGCGCCTGCCGACGTCGCAGGCGGCGGAGTGAGGACAAGAATGAGATTGATGACGGTACCGTGACCGGTGTTGAAGATTCAGCTCGGCGACAAACTGTCGCTGATCGCATGCGACATCATTCAATGCGCAGCGATGCCTTGCGCAGGAACCGAAAGGAAATTCACCGCTGCATGGCCAAACAAGCCGCAAACGCGGTGCGTCGGCGCCAGTATTCCCGGTCCATGGAAATTTTAATGTCAGGGCGTCATCCGAATTGCCAATTCCCACACGTCCCTCGCCGGTTGCCCGACAGCCTCACCATGGTATCGTCAATGCCAATCGGCCATTGAGACCGAAATTTGTGGAGGGGACCATGCGGAGCGTGCAAGCGCTGGCCGTCGCGGTGTTGTCTGTTCTGGCGATCAGCGGCGTGTCACATGCCGGCGAGCCGAAATCGGGCGGCATTCTCAGGATCTATCACCGCGACAGCCCCGGCAGCGCCTCGATCCACGAGGGCGCAACCTATTCGGTCAACGTGCCGTTCATGCCGATCTTCAGCAATCTCGTCATCTTCGATCAGCACATCGCCCAGAACAGCGTCGACACCATCCGGCCCGAGCTCGCGGAAAGCTGGGCCTGGAGCAGCGACAACAAGACGCTGACCTTCAAGCTGCGCAAGGACGTGAAGTGGCACGACGGCAAGCCGTTCACCTCGGCCGACGTCAAATGCACCTTCGACATGCTGATGGGCAAATCGCCGCACAAGTTCCGGCAGAACCCGCGCAAGGCCTGGTACGAGCAGGTCAACGACGTCAGCACCAACGGCGACTATGAGGCCTCGTTCAACCTGAAGCGGCCGCAGCCGGCGCTGCTGTCGCTGCTCGCCTCCGGCTACACGCCGATCTATCCCTGCCACGTCTCTCCGGCGGAGATGCGCACAAAGCCGATCGGAACCGGGCCGTTCAAGTTCGTCGAGTTCAAGGCCAACGAGTCGATCAAGCTCGTCAAGAACCCCGATTACTTCAAGAAGGGTCTGCCCTATCTCGACGGCATCGAGTTCACCATCATCCCGAACCGCTCGACCGCGATCCTGGGCTTCGTCTCCGGCAAGTTCGACATGACGTTCCCGACCGAGGTGTCGATCCCGCTGCTCAAGGACGTCAAGTCGCAGGCGCCGAATGCGGTGTGTGTGGTGGAACCGAACAACGTCTCCACCAACATCATCGTCAATTCCAGCGCGCCGCCGTTCGACAATATCGACGTCCGCCGCGCGCTGGCGCTGGCGCTCGACCGCAAGGCCTTCATCCAGATCATGTTCGAGGGCCAGGGCGACATCGGCGGCACCATGGAGCCGGCCCCGGCCGGGCTGTGGGCGATGCCGAAGGAGATGCTGGAGTCGATCCCCGGCTACGGCCCCGACATCGAGAAGAATCGCGAGGAAGCGCGCAAGCTGATGCAGAAGGCGGGCTATGGCCCGGACAAGCACCTGCAGATCAAGGTGTCGACGCGCAACATCGCGGTCTATCGCGATCCGGCCATCATTCTGATCGACCAGCTCAAGAGCATCTATATCGATGCCGAGCTCGACGTCGTCGACACCGCGCAGTGGTTCCCGAAGGTCGCGCGCAAGGATTACACGCTCGGACTCAACCTGACCGGCAATGCCGTCGACGATCCCGATCAATCCTTCTACGAGAACTACGCCTGCGGCTCGGAGCGGAACTACACCAACTACTGCAACAAGGACATCGAGAAGCTGTTCGACCAGCAGTCGGCCGAGACCGACATCAACAAGCGCAAGAAGCTGGTCTGGGAAATCGACAAGAAGCTGCAGGAGGACGTCGCGCGTCCGATCATCTTCCACGCGCGCACCGGCACCTGCTGGCAGCCTTATGTGAAGAACATCACGGTCATGTCCAACAGCTCCTATAACGGCTATCGTTACGAAGACGTCTGGCTCGACAAGTGAGGCAAAGCACAGGCGAGATGAGAATTGGTCGGCCCGGCGTGCGACGTGTTGCACCTCTCCCATCGGGAGAGGTCGCGCCGAAGGCGCGGGCGAGGCGTTACGCTCGACGGTGGAAGCTGCGGTCCCTCACCCGGCGCTTTGCGCCGACCTCTCCCCGCTCGCAGCGGCAATCTCATATGAGATTCGAGTCGCAACGGCATCGGCAGTCGGCTCCCTCTCCCGCTTGCGGGGGAGGGTTGGGGTGGGGGCTCTCTCCGCGAGTCGTCTCGTGGAAAGAGCCCCCACCCGCCGCGCGCTGCGCACGCGTCGGCCTCCCCCGCAAGCGGGAGAGGCGAAGGGAGCCCGCGGACAACCTCCGCAGACGCCATATGCGATTGCCCTGCCGCCGCTGGGGAGATGTGGAGACCTCGTCCGTGTCAATTCAAGCAAACGTCATCTTGTAACGCGTCGGCAACTAAAGGAGAGATCCAAGGGTGTTTGCCTATATCGTCCGGCGCCTGTTCCTGATGCTCGTGACCCTGTTCGGGATCTCGGTGATCATCTTCGTGCTGCTGCGGGTGGTGCCCGGCAATATCGTCGACATCCTGTTCGACGCCGCGGGCTTCGTTGATCCCGCCGACAAGGCCAATATCGAGCACGAGCTCGGGCTGAGCCAGCCGATCGTGATCCAATATCTGCACTGGATCGGCGGCCTGCTGCATGGCGACCTCGGCTATTCCTATGTCTCGGAGAAGCCGGCGCTTGAGGAGATCCTGCCCCGGATTCCGATCACGGCGCGGCTCGCAGGGCTGGCGCTGCTGTTCTCCGCCGCGATCGGCATTCCGCTCGGCGTGATCAGCGCCGTACATCAGGGTTCTCGGCTCGACTACACCTTGCGCGTCGTCAGCCTGAGCGGCCTGTCACTGCCGGCGTTCTGGCTCGGTCTGTTGATCCTGATGGCCTCGGTCTCGATGTTCGGCACCATGCCGATCTTCAATCCGAACCCGAGGACCTGGGTCGAGGCGTTCACCATCTATGCCGTACCGGCGATGGCGGTCGGCTTCCGCAGCGCGGCGCTGACCATGCGCATCACCCGCTCCTCGATGCTGGAGATCCTGCGCCAGGACTACATCCGCACTGCCCGCGCCAAGGGTGCGTCGGAAGCCTCCGTCAACTACCATCACGCGCTGAAGAACGCGGTGCTGCCGGTCATCACCGTGATCGGCATCGAGGCCGCGTTCCTGATCGGCGGCCTGATCGTCACCGAGACCGTGTTCAACATCCCCGGCATCGCCCGCTTCCTGGTCGAGGCGCTGCGCTGGCGGGATTATCCGATCGTGCAGAACCTGGTGATGCTGATCGCCGTCGTCGTCGTGATGGTGAATTTCATCGTCGACATGCTCTATGCGGCGATCGACCCGCGCATCCGGTTCGGAGACTAGCATGATCCGGAAAAGTGGGAACCGGCGTTCCGAAAAGATCATGCTCAACTAGAGAGACAACGTGGCGACGATCAACTTTGAAGCCGAATTGCGACGCGCCGGCGCCAACGCCACCGGCGGCTGGCGCCGGCTGGTCTTCCTCGCGCAACGTTACATGCTCGGCACGATCGGTCTCGCCATCATGCTGATGTTCGTGTGGATGGCGCTGTTCGCCGACCTGATCTCGCGCTACGACCCGCTCAGTGTCGATTCTGCCCACCGCCTCGCCGCCCCCTCCGCGCTGCACTGGTTCGGCACCGACTCCTTCGGCCGCGACGTCTGGAGCCGCATCATCCACGGCGCGCGGATCTCGCTTGCGGTCGGCATCGGCTCGACGGCGCTGGGCGCGTCGCTCGGCGTGATGGTTGGCCTTGCCTCCGGCTACCTCTCCGGCTGGGTCGATCTGGTGTTCCAGCGCGTCACCGACATCCTGCAATCGCTGCCGCTCCTGGTGCTCGCGCTGGTCATGACCGCGGCGCTCGGCCCGTCGCTGCCGAACGTGATCCTGGCGATCGCGATCCCGCTGATCCCGACCGTCGCCCGCGTGATCCGCGCCAACACGCTGGCGTTGCGCGAGCAGCCCTTCGTCGAAGCCGCCAAGTCGATCGGCATGAGCGAGATGCGGATCGCGCTGCGGCACGTGCTGCCGAACACGATCGCGCCGCTGATCGTGCTCGCCACCGCCCAGCTCGGCTCGACCATTCTCACCGAGGCGTCGCTGTCGTTCCTCGGGCTCGGTATTCCCGAGCCCTACCCATCCTGGGGCCGCATGCTGTCTGAATCCGCCGCCGAATATGTCCGCACCGCGCCGTGGCTCGTGATCTTCCCCGGCATTGCGATCAGCCTTGCGGTGTTCGGCACCAATCTGTTCGGCGATGCCCTACGCGACATCCTCGATCCGAGGCAGCGCGGCTGATGAGCGAGCCAATGGCGACAGAGACGGTTCTCGACGTAAAGAACCTGCAGACGGTGTTCTTCACCAATTCCGGGCTGTTCCGCGCGGTCGACGACGTCTCGTTTTCCGTCCGCCGCGGCGAGACCTTGGCGATCGTCGGCGAATCCGGTTGCGGCAAGAGCGTCAGCGCGTTGTCGATCATGCGCCTGGTGCCGGATCCGCCCGGCCGCATCATCGGCGGCTCGGTGACGCTGGAAGGCACCGACCTCTTGACCCTCGATGAGGCCGCGATGCGCGACATCAGGGGCAATCGCATCTCCATGATCTTCCAGGAGCCGATGACCTCGCTCAATCCGGTGATGCGGATCGGTGACCAGATCATCGAAGCGGTGCGCCTGCATCAGAAGGCGAGCCACAAGGAAGCCTGGAAGCAGGCCGTCGACATGCTCCGCCTGGTGCGGATTCCCGAGCCGGAGCGCCGCGCGCAGGAATATCCGCACCAGCTCTCCGGCGGCATGCGCCAGCGCGCGATGATCGCGATGGCGCTCGCCTGCCGGCCGGCGCTGCTGATCGCGGACGAGCCGACCACCGCGCTCGACGTCACCATCCAGGCGCAGATCCTGGCCCTGATCGTCGATCTGCAGAAGCGGCTCGGCACAGGCTTGATCCTGATCACGCATGATCTCGGCGTCGTCGCGCAGACCGCGCAGCGCGTGATCGTGATGTATGCCGGCAAGAAGGTCGAGGAAGCGACCGTGGAGGCGCTGTTCGAAACACCGCTGCATCCCTATACGCGCGGACTGATGGCCTCCATGCCGGCGGTGATTGGGCTCGGCGCAAAGACCGAGGCGCGGCTGACCGAAATCCCCGGCATGGTGCCGTCGCTGACCAAGCTGCCGCCCGGCTGCGCCTTCGCGCCGCGCTGCAAGCTCGCGATCGATCGCTGCCGCCAGGCCTATCCGCCGCTCGAGGAGGCAAGGCCCAATCACTGGGCGGCATGCTGGCGCGCCGGCGAGATGGCGGAGGCATCATGACCGAGCAGCGTCCGCTCCTGGAGGTCACCGATCTCGTCAAGCACTACGCGGTGCGCGGCGGCGTCCTGCGCCGGCAAATCGGCACCGTGCATGCGGTCGACGGCGTCAGCTTCTCGCTTGGCGCGGGCGAGACGCTCGGCCTGGTCGGCGAATCCGGCTGCGGCAAGTCCACCGTAGCGCGCACCGTGCTCCGGCTGATCGAGCCGACCGGCGGTGCGATCAAGCTCGATGGCGAGGATATCGCGCCGCTCAGCAAGACCGCGCTGCGGCCGTATCGCCGCTCGATGCAGATCGTGTTCCAGGATCCGTTTGCGTCCCTCAACCCGCGCATGACGGCGGGCGACATTGTCGGCGAGCCCTTGACCGTGCACGGCCTCGCGACCGGAAAGAAAAAGCAGGAACGCGTCGCGGAATTGTTCCAGCAGGTGGGCTTACGGCCCGACCAGATGAAGAACTTTCCGCATCAGTTCTCCGGCGGCCAGCGCCAACGCATCTGCATCGCGCGGGCGCTATCGCTCGGTCCGCGCCTGATCGTCTGCGACGAACCGGTCTCGGCCCTTGACGTCTCGATCCAGGCGCAGGTGATCAATCTCTTGATCGACCTGCAACGCAAGCAGAACTTCTCCTACCTCTTCATCGCCCACGATCTTGCGGTGGTCGCCCATATCAGCCATCGCGTCGCGGTGATGTATCTTGGCCGCATCGTCGAGATATCGGACAAGCACGAATTGTTCGCCAACCCGCGCCATCCCTACACCCAGGCATTGCTTGCCTCGGTGCCGATCGCCGATCCCAAGTCCAAGCGGCTGGCGCCCATGATCGAAGGCGACGTGCCGAGCCCGATCAATCCGCCCTCCGGCTGCGCCTTCCACACCCGCTGCCGTTTCGCCATCGACCGCTGCAAGACCGAGCGTCCGGCGTTGAAGGAGGCCGGCACCGGCCACCAGGTGGCGTGCTGGCTCAATGACGGGACGGGGCGTGCGGCCTCATGATCAGTGTCGTTCCGGCGAAAGCCGGGACCCATAACCACCGATGTTGATTGCTACATACCGCTGGAACGACGAGTCCCGTTCACAACGCCAGCCGCAGAGTATGGGTCCCGGCCTTCGCCGGGACGACGATCTTTATGCCGCCGCCTCCGCCGCCTCTATCTCCACCACAATCTTCCCTGTCGTCACCTGCTCGCCCTCGGCGACGTCGATTGACGACACCGTGCCCGCGACACCGGCTGTGTGCACATGCTCCATCTTCATCGCCTCCAGCGTCATCACCGGCTGGCCGGCGGCGACCTTGTCGCCGGCCTTCACCAGCACCGACACGACACGGCCGTTCATGGCGGCGCGGACCTTGCCGTCACCGCCGGCGGCCGCAGCGCTCTCGGGCGGCGCCAGCGTGAGGTCGCGGACCGACAATGTGACGCCGCGATGCAGGATAAAGAGCCGATCGCCATCCCGCAGGAATCTTGCTGATTCCATCAACCTGTTGCGGCGGTACCGGATGCTGTCCGGCCCGAGCTCATCGATCTCGAAGCCGAAGCGATCACCGTTGCGGCTCGCGACGTAGCTGCCGTCACGCTCGCGCACGATCTCGATCTCCTGCACCCCGTGGCCGAGATCGATCCGCAAGCCGAGCGGAAAGGTCGCGGCGAGCGACCGGCCGCGCTGCCAGGGCGGCGCGTGCGGGTTGGTGACGTAGAGCAGCAGCGCCGCAAGCGCGACGTCGCGGCCTTGATCGGCGCGCGGCACCAGCAGCGCGTCGCGGTTCTGGCTGATGAAGGCGGTGGTCACCTCGCCCCTGGCGAAGACCGGATGGCGCAGGCAGTCGATCAGGAAGCCCTGGTTGGTGGTGACGCCGAACGCCGCGACCTGCTCCAGCGCGCAGATCAGCTTGCCCCGCGCCTCGTCGCGGGTGGTGCCGTGGCTGATGATCTTCGCGATCATCGAATCATAGAAGGGCGGAATCTCCGCGCCCGACTGCAGCGCGTGCTCGACGCGGGCGTCGCCCGGCACCTGCCACAAAGCCATCGTACCGGATTGCGGCATGAAATCGTGCTCGGCGTCCTCCGAACAGAGCCGCACCTCGATGGCATGGCCGGTGAAGGTGATGTTCTCTTGCCCCAGGCCGAGCGGCTCGCCACTCGCGATGCGAAGCTGCAGCTCGACCAGGTCAAGCCCGGTGATCGCCTCGGTCACGGGGTGCTCGACCTGCAACCGCGTGTTCATCTCCATGAAATAAAAACTTCCATCGCGATCGAGCAGGAACTCCAGCGTACCGGCGCCTTCATAGCCGATCGCCTTCACCGCCTGCACGGCGACCGCGCCCATCCGCGCGCGCAGCTCTTGCGTCACGGCCGGCGACGGCGCCTCCTCGATCAGCTTCTGGTGCCGCCGCTGCACCGAGCAATCGCGCTCGCCGAGGTGGATCGCGTTGCCGTAGCGGTCGCCGAACACCTGGATTTCGATGTGGCGCGGGTCGACGATCGCACGTTCCAGGATCACGGTCGGATCGCCGAACGCGCCCTGCGCTTCCGAGCGCGCGCTGCGCAGCGCATCCGGGAACGCCGCGGCATCCGCCACCAGCCGCATGCCGCGCCCGCCACCACCGGCCACCGCCTTGATCATGACAGGGAAGCCGATCGCCTTGGCTTCCGCCAGCATGGCGGCTTCGCTCTGGTCGGCGCCCTGATAGCCCGGCACGCAGGGCACGCCGGCCTCTCGCATGATCGCTTTGGCGCCGGCCTTGTTGCCCATCGCCCGGATCGCCTCCGGCGACGGGCCGATGAAGACGAGCCCGGCGTCGCGGCAGGCCCGCGCGAACTCTTCGTTCTCGGCAAGGAAGCCGTAACCCGGATGCACGGCACTGGCGCCACTCGCCTTCGCCGCGGCGATGATCGCATCAATCTTGAGATAGGACTGCGCTGGCAGTGCCGCGCCGATTCGCACCGCCTGATCGGCCTCGCGCACATGCAGCGCATCGCGATCGGCATCCGAATAGACTGCAACCACGCCATAACCGAGCCGGCGCGCGCTACGCATGATGCGCAGCGCGATCTCGCCACGATTGGCAATCAGGATCTTGAAGAACGGCGTCCGCTTCACTGCTGCCCCGCTCACGGCCGCGCCACCGAGAACTGCATGCGCTGCGGCTTGCGCGCCTCCGCCTCGCGGCAGATCGAGAGCACCTCGGCGAGCACACTCCTTGTATCGCGGGGATCGATCACGCCGTCGTCGAGCACGCGCGCGCTGGTCGAGAACACGTCCATCTGGCTGTCGAACACACCCGTGATCTGCGCCTTCATCGCGTCGAGCTTCTCCTTCTCGATCGGCTTGCCGCGCCGCGCGGCGGCCGCCTCGGTGACGATCGCCATGGTCTCGGCGGCCTGCTCGCCGCCCATCACGGCCGTCTTGGCATTCGGCCAGGAGAAGCAGAAGCGCGGATGGAAGCCACGGCCGCACATGCCGTAATTGCCCGCGCCAAACGACGCGCCGCAATAGAGCGTGATCTGCGGCACCGTCGCCGAGGTCACCGCCTGGATCATCTTCGAGCCGTGCTTGATCATGCCGGCCTCTTCATAGGCCTTGCCGACCATGTAGCCGGTCGTGTTGTTCATATAGAGGATCGGCGTGCGCGACTGGCAGCAGGCCTGGATGAAATGCGTCGCCTTGTTGGCGCCGGGCACATCGAGCGGGCCGTTGTTGGTGATGATCCCAATGGCGTGGCCCTCGATTCGGGCGTGGCCGCAGACTGTCGCCGGGCCATAATTGGCACCGAACTCAGTGAAGTCGGAATCGTCGATGAAGCGGGCGAGCGCCTGGCGCATGTCGACGGGACGCTTGTGATCCATCGGCATGATGCCGAGCAGCTCCTCCGCCTCATAGCGCGGCGGCTTGCCCGCGGCTGGTTCCGGCTTCGGACGGTCCCGAGGTCGGTCCCAAGGCAGCTTGGCCATGATGTCGCGCGCGATGCGAAGTGCATCGCGATCGTCTTCGGCGAGGTAGTCGCCGAGGCCCGAGATCGAGGTGTGCATCTCGGCGCCGCCGAGCTCCTCCTCCGTGGCGATCTCGCCGGTGGCGGCCTTCAGCAAAGGCGGCCCGGCGAGGAACGCGCGGGTGCGGCCACGTACCATCACGATGTAGTCGGACAGGCCGGTCTGATAGGCGCCGCCGGCCGTCGATGAGCCATGGGTGACAGTGACGACCGGAAGCCCCGCCGCCGACAGCCGCGCCAGATTGCGAAAGATGTTGCCGCCGCGGACGAAATCCTCGACCCGGTAGCGCAGCAGATTGGCGCCCGCGCTCTCGACGAGCTGCACATAGGGCAACTTGTTCTCCAGCGCGAGCTCCTGCACCCGCAGCGTCTTGTCGAGGCCATAGGGTTGCAGCGCGCCTGCATCGATGCCGGCATCGTTGGCGCTGACCATGCAGCGGATGCCGGAGACGAAGCCGATGCCGGCGATCAGCCCGCCGCCCGGCACGCTCTTGTCGGCATCTGATACGTCGAACATGTAGCCGGCGAGTGTCGACAGTTCGAGGAAGGGTGAGCCGGGATCGAGCACCAGCGCAACGCGCTCGCGCGGCAGGAGCTGGCCGCGCTTGTGGAAGCGCTCCTTTGCTGCGGCAGACGCGGTGCGCGTCCGCTCCTCCAGCGAACGCATCCGCGCGATCAGCGCCAGCATGCCGTCGCGGTTGGCCTGGAAGGCGGCACTGCCGGTTGCGATGGTGTTCTCGATAATGGCCATTAAGTTTGCTCCGTGGCGCCTCTTGTTCCGGTCATTGCGCAGCGACGAAGCAATCCACTCTTTTCCTCGTACGGCAAGATGGATTACCTCGCTGAGCCTGTCATGGGGCGCACGTTCGCCCGACCCGTTGGCTCGCAATGACGACGGCCTAGAGCTAGTGCCGGACCCCAAAAATCTGTCGCGCTTCGGCCGGGCTCGCAATATCGCGGCCAGCGCGCCTCGCACACCCAGCCAGCGCCTCCACGAGTTGTCCGTTCGACGTCACCTTCGTGCCATCGCCGAGATAGAACGTGTCCTCCAGCCCGCTGCGCAGATGGCCGCCGAGATCGGCAGCGCGCTGGTGCAGCGGCCAGATCTCGGCGCGGCCGATCGCCGTAACCTGCCAATGCGCTTCCGGCGCCTTCAACTTGAGCAGGATCGGCAGCAGTTCGGCATCGGCCGGCATGCCGGAGGCGACGCCCATCACGAAATTATATTCAAGCGGACCGGAATACATGCCGGTCTGCCGGTACATCCCGACGCAGCGCACGATACCGACATCGAAGCACTCGAATTCGGGGATGGTGCCGACCTCGTGCATGACATCGAGATAATCCTGCACCTTCTCGACTGCATTGTCGAACATCATCGGCGGCCAGGCCCAGGTGTTGTCGGCCTTCACCTTCAGATAGTTCAACGAGCCCGCGTTGCAGGCAGCGATCTCGGGCCGGGTCTCGCGCACGCAGTTGAGCGCGCCCTGATAGTTCGGACCCGAGGTGCCGGTGGTGTGGTTGATGATCACGCCGGGGCAGGCCTCGCGGATCGCCTGCTGGATCTCCTTGCTGACACCAACCTCCCACGACGGCAGGTGACCCTTGTTCGGCTCCTGCTGGCGCAGATGGATGTGCATGATGCTGGCGCCGGCGTTGAACGCGGCCTTCGCCTCGCGCGCCATCTGTTCCGGCGTCACCGGAACGTTATGCTGCTTCGGATCGGTCAGCACGCCGTTCAGCGCGCAGGTGATGACGGCCTTGTCGCTCATGATGTCGCTTGTCCAGGTTGCAGCGCACGCGTGCTGCTGATTTCCTCATGATGAGAAATTTGTCTCCGCGCGTTCTTGCGTTGACTGGCTAATCCGATGCGCTCGCGCGGCGACACGTCACCAGCCGGTCAACACAAGACGGACAGCAACGCAGCGCGTTAGATTTGCGGCGAGCAAAAGCCCGGCACGACAAGCCGGCATCGCGGGGAGGACGTCATGGTCTCGATCAACCGGCGCACATGGCTCGCAGGCGCGGCAGGCACCAGCCTCACTGCATTCACCGGCCTCCGCCCCTCCTTCGCCGACGACACGCCGGGCGTCACCGCGACGGAGATCAGGATCGGCAGCACGACGTCACTCAGCGGACCGGTGTCGGCGCTCGGCGTGCAGGCGCGCTGCCAGGAAGCCTATTTCAGGATGCTGAACGAGCAGGGCGGCATCGCCGGCCGGCAGATCACCTACATCTATTACGACGACGCGTTCAATCCGGCGAAGACGGTCGAGCAGGTGCGCCGCCTGATCGAAAGCGACAATGTCGCCTTCCTGTTCAACATGCTCGGCACCGCGCCGAATTCGGCTGTCGTCAAATACATCAATGCCGCCAAGGTCCCGCATCTGTTCCTGTCGGTGAACGGCGACAAGTGGGGCGACTACAAGACCTATCCCTGGACCATGGGCTTTGCGCCGAGCGCGCGTACCGAGGCGCAGGTGTTCGTCAAATATGCGCTGAGCCGCAACAAGGACGCGAAATTCGCAGTGCTCTATCAGAACGACGATCTTGGCAAGGATTTCGTCGCTGGCGCCAAGGACGTGCTGGGCGAGCGGTTCGCAAGCTCGGCCGTCGTGGCCTCGCACGAGGTCACCGATCCCACGATCGATTCCCAGATCGTCAGCCTGCGCGGCGCCAATCCCGACGTGCTGATCTCGGGCACGACAGCGAAATTCGCCGCGCAGTCGATCCGCAAGATCCACGAGCTCGGCTGGAAGACGATGCACTTCATCGCCAGCGGCGCCGCCTCGATCTCGTCGACCATCGCACCGGTCGGCTTCGACAAGGCGCAGGGCACGATTTCGTCGGCCTATGTGAAGGACGTGGCCGATCCGGCCTGGGCCAATGACCCCGGCGTGAAGGATTTCCTCGCGTTCATGGCGAAGTACTTTGCCGACGGCAATCCGAAGGAAGGCTATAACCTCTATGCCTACACGGTGGCGCAGGTGCTCAAGATCGTGCTCGAGCAATGCAGGGGCAACTTCAGCCGCGACAACATCATGGCGCAGGCGAACAGCTTGAAGGATATCGAGGTGCCGACGCTGCTGCCCGGCATCCGCGTCAACACCAGCCCGACTAACCACCACCCGCTGCGGCAGCTCCAGTTGCAGCGCATCGAGGGCGACGGATGGCTGCGGTTCGGCGAGGTGATCGAGGGCGCGAATTTGTGAAAAATGCGAGTTAGCGGCTCTCTTCACCTCTCCCCTTGTGGGAGAGGTCGGATTTTGCGCGCCAGCGGAAAATCCGGGTGAGGGGTTCAGGTCCCTCGATAGACCGCAACCCCTCACCCGGATTGCATCTGACGATGCAATCCGGCCTCTCCCACAAGGGGAGAGGCGGGACTGCGCAAGCGGATGCCGCGGGAGGCCTAAGTCAATACCGGTTCGCTCACCACCTGCCCGGTGCGATAGATCGCGAGATCGCGCGAGCCGGAGAAGATCGCGCGCGGCTTCAGGCCGTAGAAGCGGCGGATCGAGTGGCTGAAATGGGTCGAGTCAGGATAGCCGATGTCCTGTGCGAGGTGCGCGAGGTTGATGTCCTGGTTGGCGAAGTGCAGCAGATGCCGCGCGCGCTTCCAGGCGCGGAAAGAGCGGAACGAGATGCCGGTCTCCTCCTTGAAGAGATGCAGGAAGCGCGACGGCGATAGCCCCGCTTCCGCCGCACAGCCCGCCGCGGTCACCGGCTCGCCGGAAAACCGGCCGATGCGGGCGATCGCGCGCACGACGCGCGGATCGAGCGCGCGCTGCGGCAGCGCGTCGCCGAAGCACATGGTGTCGAACTCGGCGTTCGAGATCGCATCGCGATATTGCATCTCGGCGAGCGTCGCATAGGCAGCGCGGATACGACTCGCGAACAGGCCGGAGTCCGGCCCTTGCAGCCGACGAGCGACAGCTTCGAGGGTCCCGTCGGGTACGCTTTCCGGCTCGATCACCACGGCGATCGCGGAGCGGTATTCGCTGGTGATGGTGTGGCGCAGGTTCGGCATGGTCACGGCGAGCTCACCATGAAACTGGCGGCCGTCGCTGGTCGACAAATGTAGGCCGTCACGGATCGCGACATAAACATAGAATGCGCCCGGGCAGCGCTCGCGCGGACGGCCGAGCAGGCCGGCGTAGAACACCCGTTCCGGCGTGATCAGCATCCGGTGACCGGAGTCTTGGTGTTTCGCGTGCACGGTGGCGTCCATGGCGGTTCCTCCTCGCGCGGCTCTTTTGGCCACTGCGACGGCGGCTACCATAGCGCAAATTCGAGGTCTGTCACTGGAGGAGATAATTCCGGAAACGGAGCCAATACGAGATGTCGCCATTGCGAGCCAGAAGGGCGCGCATTCGCGCGACCCGTTGGCTCCTCGCAATGACGGGGGTGAGGATCAGGGCCGCACCCTTGGTGCAACGTTCTGTTCGACCCCGGCTTTTTGCTCCGCAGCCACCGCCCTTTTATAGCCGTCGCGCTGCTGCAGCCGGGCCCAGTAGGCCACGACATTCGGCCCGAAATCCTTGGCAAGCCCGATATTGCTGGCGAGCCTGAGTGCATAGCCGTTGGCGATATCGGCGGCGGTGAAGCGTCCCGCGCAGAGGAATTCGGAATTCGCCGCAGCAGCCTCGACCGCACGCAGGCGCCCGAGGAACCATTTTGCATAGTCGCCCGAGACCTGTGGATTGCGCCGCTCCTCCGGCTCGAGCTGGCTGTAACGCAGCACCAGCGTCTGCGGGAAGGTAAGCGTGGCGTCGGAGAAATACATCCAGTTCAGAAAGGCGCCATAGGCCGGCTCGTCGATGCCGACGATCAGCGGCGAGGGTCCATATTTGGTGCCGAGGTAATGGCAGATGCCGGAGGATTCCGTCATCCTGGTCTCGCCGTCGATCATGAAGGGGATGGTGCCGAGCGGATTGATGCCGAGATAGTCCTTGGCGAAGACGCGCGGCGGGAACGGCAGCATCTTCAACTCATAGGGCAGCCCGAGCTCTTCCAGCATCCACAACGGGCGGAATGAGCGCGCGGCGTCGCAGTGGTACAGCGTGATCATCAGGCATTCCCCCTTCGCTTCATACCCCGCAAGCCGGCGTGCAGGATGTCCATGGCCGGAGGTGATACGCTCTCTCCTTCGTCATTCCTAGGCGCGCTCCCCCGAAAGGGCAGGGCGCGCTGAAAAATATCGAAAACAACCCCATGCAAAGTAGCCGATGGCGGCCGAACGAGCTGCCTTTCAGGGAGGAAGCCGCTCGCTCGCAGTTCCGCGGCCGCAAAGATCACAATCCCATCTGCCTCGAGGCCAGATCCTTCATGATCTCCTCGGTGCCGCCGCCGATGGCGTTGACCTTGACCTCGCGATAGATGCGCTCGACCTTGGCGCCGCGCATGAAGCCGGCGCCGCCGAAGATCTGCACCGCCTCGGAAGCGCAGTAAGCCATGGTCTGCGTCGCCTGGTTCTTCATCATGCAGATCTCCGCGACCGGGCTTTCGCCCTGGCCGAGCCGCCATGCCAGCATCTCCAGCATCGCCTGCGAGGCCGCGACCCTCTGCGCCATGTCGACGATCTTGTGACGGATCACCTGATGCTGGGCGATCGGCTTGCCGAAGGTCTTGCGTTCCTTGGCGTAGGCGATCGCCTCGTCGACGCAGACGCGGGCAAAGGCCGTGCAGCCCGCCGCCATGCCCATGCGCTCGCTGTTGAAGTTCTGCATGATGATCTTGAAACCCTGGCCTTCCTCGCCGATCAGGTTCTCCACCGGCACCCGGCATGCGTCGAAATGCAAGGTCGCGGTGTCGGAGGCCCACCAACCCATCTTCTTCAGCTTGGTGCGGGAGAGGCCCGGCGTATCGCCCTCGATCAAGAGCAGGCTGACGCCGCCGGCGCCCTCGCCGCCGGTGCGCACCGCGACCGTCAGATAGTCGGCACGCATCCCTGAGGTGATGAAGGTCTTCTCGCCGCTGACGATGTAATGATCGCCCTCGCGCCGCGCCCTGGTGCGCAAATTGGCGACATCGGAGCCGCCGCTCGGCTCGGTGATCGCGAGCGCGGAGATCTTCCGGCCCGCCAGCACCTCGGGCAGCACCCGGGCCTTCACCTCGGGCCGCGCGGCACGCGCGATCGGCGGCGAGCCGATGGTGTGGCTCATCAGGCTCGCGCTGACGCCGCCGGCGCCGGCACGCGCGAGCTCCTGCGAGGCCACGATCTTCATGAATTGATCGGCGGCTACCCCGCCATATTCCTCCGGAAAACCGAGGCCGAGCAGCCCGATCTCGGAAGCCTTGGCATAGAGCTCCCGGGGAAACTCACCCGCCTCGTCCCATTGATGGGCGAAAGGCTCGATCTCCTTCGCCACGAAGCGGCGCATCACCTCGCGAAAGGCCTCGTGCTCGCTGGTATAGAACGGGTTTGCCATCCGCGCGCTCCGTTGATTCTCGCAGCCGACGATGTCCGGATTTCTCATCGCTAACTTGCGTCGAGTGGCTGTCCCGGCACGGCCGAGGCCAGCCTGGCCATCTCCAGCCACTAAACGCAAGACAGTATCCGGCCAAGCCCCCTCCACTGCCGATCCATGCCATCAATTGGGCCAGGAACAGGCGGCGCAAGACTGCCGTTCCGGGAGGAGGGAAACGTGCCGGTTCGTTATTACGACTGGATCGCGCATCATTGCAGGCGCACGCCGGAGAAGATCGCGCTTGTCGATCTCGCCAGCGGGCGCCGCTTTGGCTATGCCGAGCTCGACATGCGCGTCTCGCGCCTGGCCGGCCATTTGCGCGACGAACTCAAGGTCACCAGCGGCGACCGTGTCGCGGTGCTCGCGCTGAACACCACCGATACGCTGGAGGTGCAGTTCGCCTGCTTCCGGATCGGCGCGATCTTCCTGCCGCTCAACACCCGCCTCACCGTCCCCGAGCTGCACTATATCGTCGGCGACGCCTCGCCGAAGGTGATGATCCACGACGACGATCTCGCCGAGACCGCGCTTGCGGTGGCGAAGCTCTGCAATGTGACGTCGACGCTGCGACTCGGACCGGGCGGGTCGTATGAGGCCGGCATCGCAGCAGCGACGCCGCTCGCGCGGTTCGAGGAGGTGATGCTCGATGACATCTCGACCATCATGTACACCTCCGGCACCACAGGCCAGCCGAAGGGTGCGATCATCACGCACGGGATGACGTTCTGGAATTGCGTCAATCTCGGCGGCCCGGCCTATATCTCGCCGTCGTCCGTGCTGCTCACGGTGCTGCCGCTGTTCCACACCGGCGGGCTGAACTGCTACACCAATCCGGTGCTGCATGCCGGCGGCACCGTGCTGATCATGCGCGTGTTCGATCCGGGTGAGGCACTCAGGCTGATCAGCGATCCCGCGCAGGGCATCAACGTGTTCTTCGGCGTGCCCTCGATCTACCAGTTCATGGCGCAGCATCCGGCGTTCGCGACCACGGACTTCAGCCGCCTGATCGTCGGCGGGGTTGGCGGCGCGCCGATGCCGGTGCCGCTCCTGAAGACCTGGGAAGTGCGCGGCGTCGCGTTGCAGCAAGGCTACGGCATGACCGAGACCTCGCCGGCCGTGATGGTGCTCGACCGCGAGGATGCTGCACGCAAGGCCGGCTCGTCCGGCAAGCCGGTGCTCCACACGGAAGTGCGAATAGTGCGGCCCGACGGCGCCGACGCAGCGGTTGGCGAGCTCGGCGAACTCTGGGTCAAGGGACCGAACATCACGCCGGGCTACTGGAACAGGCCGGACGCCAACGCCTCCTCCTTCACCGACGGCTGGCTGCATACCGGCGACGCCACGCGGATGGATGAGGATGGCTTCTACTACATCGTCGATCGCTGGAAGGACATGTACATCTCCGGCGGCGAGAACGTCTATCCGGCCGAGGTCGAGAGCGTGCTGCATCAATTGTCGGCCGTGGCCGAAGCCGCGGTGATCGGCATCCCGAACGAGCAATGGGGCGAGGTCGGGATGGCGATCATTGCCGTGAAGCCCGGCCATTCGCTGACACCGGCCGAGGTTCACGCCCATTGCCAGGCCAATCTGGCGCGCTTCAAATGCCCGCGCCTGATCGAATTCATTGACGCCCTGCCGCGCAATGCGACGGGCAAAATCCATAAGCCGACGCTCCGGCAGCAGTTCAGCCAGCCGAAGCCGACCGATACGGCGGCATGATCCCGCAAACGAGTTGCCCCGTAACCGTCGATCGGGACCGGTCACGGGCGAGTTGCGTAAGTCCCCAACCAAAATCAAATCGAGGAAAATGCCTTTATGATAACCAAGAAACTGTCGCTGCTTGCGGCCGCTACGGCGCTGTGCCTGCTCTCGACCCAGGCCGCTTTCGCACAAAAGAAATACGACACCGGCGCCTCCGACACCGAGATCAAGATCGGCAATGTCGAGGCTTATAGCGGTCCGGCTTCCGCCTACGGCATCATCGGCAAGACCGAGGAAGCCTATTTCAAGATGATCAACGATCAGGGCGGCATCAACGGCCGCAAGATCAACTGGATCTCCTATGACGACGGCTACTCGCCGCCGAAGACGGTGGAGCAGATCCGCAAGCTGATCGAAAGCGACGAGGTGTTCCTGGTGTTCAATGCACTGGGCACGCCAACCCAGACCGCGGTGCAGAAGTATCATAACGCCAAGAAGGTGCCGCAACTCTTCCTCGCCACGGGCGCCAGCAAGTGGAACGATCCGAAGGAATTCCCGTGGACCATGGGCTTCCAGCCGAGCTATCGCGTCGAAGCGCGGATCTTCGGGAAGTACATCCTCCAGGCCAAGCCGGACGCCAAGATCGCGATCTTCTATGCCAATGACGATTTCGGCAAGGACTACCTGGCCGGCCTCAAGGAGGTTCTCGGCAAGTCGTCCGCCAAGATCGTCGCCGAGGAAAGCTACGAGACCACCGAACCGTCGATCGATTCCCACATCGTCAAGCTGAAGGAGACCGGCGCCGACGTGTTCGTCAACATCTCGACGCCGAAATTCGCCGCGCAGGCGATCAAGAAGATCGCCGAGTTGCAGTGGAAGCCGATGCAGGTGATGACCGACGTGTCGATCTCGATCGGCGCGGTGATGAAGCCCGCCGGCCTCGAGGCATCCGAAGGCGTGCTGTCGGCCGGCTATCTGAAGGATGCCTCCGACCCGCAATGGAAGGATGATGCGGGCATGAAGAAGTTCATGGCCTTCATCGAGAAGTACATGCCGGGCGCCAACATCTCCGATGCCAACCTGGTCTATGGCTACGCCGCGGCGCAGACCATGGTGCAGGTGCTGAAGCAGTGCGGCGACAATCTCACACGGGAGAACGTGATGAAGCAGGCCGCGAGCCTGAAGGACTTCACGCCCGACACGCTGATCCCCGGCATCAGGGTCAACACCAGCGCCACCGACTTCGCCCCGATCGAGCAGCTCAAGATGATGCGGTTCAAGAACGGGCAGTGGGAGCTGTTCGGCGACATCATCAGCGCGGAGACCGGCGGCTAGGGGCCATTCGGTCAACGACCAAACGTCGGAGTGTCGCGAAGCCGCCTATCCGGGCGGCTTCGTTCTTGTCGAGCTCCCCGTAATGCCGCGGCTTGAGGCTAGGCCGCCATGGCCACGCAGCGACGCTCTCTCACCGTCACCCTGAGAGGCTGTGAATCTTTGCAGCCCGTCGTTGCGAGGAGCTCGCGACAAAATTGCAAAGCAATTTTGCGCTGAAGCGACGAAGCAATCCATTCGTCCGCATACGCAGCACGATGGATTGCTTCGCGGAGAGCCTGTCATCCGGCGCGCATTCGCACGACCCGTTGGCTCGCAATGACGAACATAGACCCGTCACCTTGAGGAGGCCGCGTAGCGGCCGTCTCGAAGGGTCGACGGCCCGGCTCTCTCCCGGTCGACGCATCGGGGCCGTCCATCCTACGAGACGGCGCTGCGCCTCCTCAGGATGACGGGACTCTGACCTGTCCTTGTGATCCGCTGTTGGAGTTCCCAACTAAGAACACAGAGAAAGTCAAGACCAACGGTCAAAGCCGATGGATTCGAACGTTCAGTATCTACCACTGACGCCGGGATTCTTCTCGATCCTGGTGTTGGTGGCCGTGGCGCTGGTGATCCTGATCCAGCTTCGCATCCTCAGATATGCCTATATGCGTCTCGGCGTCGGTCCGGGGGTCGCATTGTTGCTGCTGTTCGGTTCGTTGATCGGCAGCTATTTCAACATTCCGATCACGGTGCTGCCCGGACCGCCGGTGCGATCGGGCGAGATCGTCGACTTCTTCGGCATGCGCTATGTCGTGCCCTATGTGATGTCACCCAGCACGATCCTCGCCGTGAATGTCGGCGGCGCGGTGATTCCCACCGTGATGTCCACCTATCTCGTGCTTCGCTATCAGCTCTGGCTCAGGGCAGCGATCGCCGTAGCGGTCATTGCGTTCATCGTGCATGTCAGCGCGACGCCGGTGCAGGGAATCGGGATCGCCGTGCCCGTGTTCGTTCCCGTCATCGCGACTGCAATCCTCGCCTTGCTGCTGTCACGCGAATACGCCGCGCCGCTCGCCTATATTGGCGGCTCGATGGGAACGCTACTCGGCGCCGACCTCCTGAACCTCGGCAAGATCGGCAGCCTCGGCGCGCCGATCGCCTCGATCGGCGGGGCCGGCACGTTCGACGGCATTTTTCTGACCGGTATCTTGGCCGTGCTGCTCGCCGGGATCGTCGCACCGACGAGCCCGCGGCCGGCCTAAAGCGTGATGAGATACGATTAAGCCGGAGCGGGGTGGTGCTTCACCTCTCATCGCGCTTTAAAGCATGATGGGACTAGCTCGATCTGAAACAGCGGCGGAGGTCACCTCTCCCTTGGGAGAGGTCGATTTGCGCAGCAAATCGGGTGAGGGGTTACGGTCTATCGAGAGCGCAAGGGCCCTCACCCGGATTGCATCTGACGATGCAATCCGACCTCTCCCCGACGGGGAGAGGTCGACCGAAGCCGCCGCGAGTCGATTCAACCCAAACTCATCCCGCTCCAGCCTCGCGCCATCCACCGTCGCTGGGCTCGATCCTTTATCCCGGCATGAAGATCGCAAACGGCTCATCGATCGTCCGCCGCAGATGCTCGCGATAGACGTCGTAATTCGGATCGCCGGCCGAGACCCGGCCGACGCTTGGATTGGGCACGTTGTTCGCCGGCAGGAACGCGATCGGCGCCGCAATCGGCGTCAGCAGCGAACCGCGGCCAGCAAGCAATGTCGTGATGATGCCGTACATCTCGCCGGTGATGCGCGGACGGGACACCGTGATCAGGCGATGCTGGCCGTGCCGGTTGGTGACGAGATAGATGAAGCCCGACTGGTTCGGGACGGCGACCTCGCCGAACTGCGCGTAGGTGGCATCGAGGCGCTCGCCCTCGCGGAAGGTCAGCGATGACACCGCGGCGTCCCAGGCGATCTCGGTGCGATAGGCATAGACGGCGTCCTTCTCGCCGAAGGACGGGCGCACCGTGACGTAGACGCCCTCGATCCAGGTGACCGCGCGGCGCGCATAGGCTCCCAGCGCATCCGGCGCGATCTCGCCATTCGCTTCGACGATGGGGGCTGGAGCACTGGCCGCCGGCAGCTTGCGCAGGGAGACGCCGAGCGCCTGCTCCAGCCGCACGGTGGTCGCGAGCGTGAACGGGCGGCGGCCGCCGAGCACCTTTTCCAGGGTGGAGAGGCTGAGCTTTGCCTCTTCGGCCAGCGTCTGCCGCGATATGCGGCGGCGCGCGATTTCTTCCCGAATGGTCTCCGCCACTTGCCGGCTTTGCTCGGCAGAAAGCTGCTTGTCCGGCGTCGACATCGAATTCCCTTCGATTCCCTGATCGATTGTCCCAGTCTAGCAGACCGGACAAGCCATCACAAAACCGCACAAACCCGTCGCGACCGCCGGCTGACCGCGCCGGGCCGCGGCCAATCATTGCCGATCATTCTGCTCGCGCCAAAGCGGCGGCTCTCCATGATTGCGAGGCAGCGAACACCTCGCTCGGGAGTGATGAAAATGACGATTTGCGATGTAAGTCAGAGCAGCCGGCGGATGCGGCTGTCGCGCCGGATGCGCATCCTGCTGTTCTTCCTGGTCGAAGGCGTCGCCGCGCTGGTGATCGGCTTTGCGGCGCTGTTCCTGAGCTTCGATCCGGTGTGGTCGGCGGAACAGCCGCAGCAGGCCGTGTTGCGGCCGGCCGATGCACGCTCCGGCTCGCTGCTGCTCAAGACCGACGACGGCTATGCCGAGGCAATGCGGCTCGGCGTCGATGTCGATCTCACGGTGTCGGGCCCGACGGTGCGCGCCCGCGTCACCCAGCTCTTCCGCAACCCGACGCAGCACTGGATGGAGGCGACCTATGTCTATCCGCTGCCGGCCGGCAGCGCCGTAGACACGCTGAAGATGGTGGTCGGCAACCACGTCGTGGTCGGCGACATCAAGGAGCGGCAGCAAGCCCGCGCCATCTACGAGCAGGCCAAGCAGAACGGTCAGAAAGCCGCGCTCACCGAACAGGAACGGCCGAACATCTTCACCAACTCGGTCGCCAATATCGGCCCCGGCGAGACCGTGCTGGTGCAGATCGAATATCAGCAGCCGGTACAGCAGAACGGCAACGAGTTCTCGCTGCGGGTGCCGATGGTGGTCGGCCCGCGCTACAATCCGCAGCCGGTGGTGCAGAGCGTCGACCTGCGCGCGGGTGGCCATGGCTGGGGCACCACTGCGACCGATCCCGTCCCGGATCGCGACCGCATCTCGCCGCCGGTGCTCGATCCCGCCGAGAGTGCCCCGATCAATCCGACCAACATCACGGTGCATTTGCAGGCAGGCTTTCCGCTCGGCGAGGTGAGAAGCGCTTTTCACAAGGTCAACATCGAGAGCCCCGACAGCGCCACGCGCATCATCAAGCTGGCCGAAGGCCCGGTGCCCGCGGATCGTGACTTCGAGCTGACCTGGAAGCCGGCCGCCGAAACGGCGCCGTCGGTCGGACTGTTCCGCGAGCATGTCGGCAATTCGGACTACCTGCTCGCCTTCGTCACCCCGCCTTCGGTCGAGCAGGCGAGCGAGAAGCCGCTGCCGCGCGAGGTGATCTTCGTGATCGACAATTCCGGCTCGATGGGCGGCACTTCGATCATCCAGGCCAAGGCGAGCCTCACTTACGCGCTCGGCCGCTTGCAGCCGACCGATCGCTTCAACGTGATCCGCTTCGACGACACCATGGATGTGCTGTTTCCGACGCCTGTTGCGGCAACGAGCGGCAACGTCGCCAACGCGACGTCGTTTGTCAGCGCGTTGCAGGCCCGCGGCGGCACGGAGATGCTGCCGGCGATGCGCGCGGCGCTATCCGACACCAACCATGACGATGCCGGCTACGTCCGCCAGGTCGTGTTCCTGACCGACGGCGCCGTCGGCAACGAGCAGCAATTGTTCGAGACCATCAGCGCGCTGCGCGGCCGCTCGCGGGTGTTCATGGTCGGGATCGGCTCGGCGCCCAACACCTATCTGATGACGCGCGCCGCCGAGCTCGGCCGCGGCACCTTCACCCATATCGGGTCGGTCGAGCAGGTCGAGGAGCGCATGCGCAGCCTGTTCGCCAAGCTGGAGAACCCGGCAATCACGAACCTCTCCGCAAAATTCTCCGAGGCGACCGCCGATCTGACGCCCTCGGCGATCCCGGACGTCTATCGCGACGAGCCGCTGGTCCTTGCCGCCAAGCTCGACAGGCTCGCCGGCTCGGTCGAGATCAAGGGCCGCATCGGCGACCGTCCCTGGAGCGTCACGCTGCCGCTCGCGAATGCCGCCGAAGGCAAGAGCCTCTCGAAACTGTGGGCGCGCCGCAAGATCGCGGATGCCGAGGTCGCGCGCACCACGCGCCAAGTGAGTCCCGAGGACGCCGACAAGACGATCCTGGCGCTCGCGCTGGAGCATCAACTCGTGACAAGGCTCACCAGCCTCGTCGCCGTCGACAAGACACCGAGCCGTCCCGAGGATGAGCCGCTGAAGCTCGCCGACCTGCCGCTCAACCTGCCCGCCGGCTGGGACTTCGCCAAGGTGTTCGGCGAGCGTCCGCACGCTCCGCTCGCCCCGACCGAACGCCGCGCCGACGCAAGCGATGGCAAGGTGCAGGTTGCGGCGCTGAAGCGGCCGATGCCGGTGGTCACTGCTGCCCCCACGGTCCAGCTCCCGAAGACTGCAACCGATGCCGAGCTGAAAATGATCGCGGGCGTGATCCTGCTCATGGTCAGCCTGTTCATGCTGGTGTTCAACCGGCGTCAGATGTCGCCCAACTGACGTCGGATGAAAGGAGGAGGCGCCCCCGACCTCCTCCTTCAAGAGCGCGCGCGGCCTTCACCCGTCCCCAAGGGCCGCGCGCGCAGTCATTCTCTCCAGCCGTCATTGCGAGCGAAGCAATGACGAGGAGCTTCACGGATGCCCCGCTTCATCCCTTCCCTCGTCTTCGCGCTCATCGGCCTGATCCTGTTCGGCCAGGGCGCCTACATCCATGCCAAGGCGCTGCTCGCGCAGGTGCTGCTGGAGCGCGCATTCGAAACAACCATCGCCACCGGACATCCCGTGAAGCCGTGGAGTTGGGCCGATACCTGGCCGGTCGCCCGGATCGAGGTGAAGCGCCTCCACGCCTCCGCGATCGCGCTGGCCGGCAGCAGCGGCCAGGCGCTGGCCTTCGGTCCTGGCCACCTCGAGCAGACGGTCGATGCCGGCGAGCGCGGCGTCGCGGTCTACTCCGCGCATCGCGACACCCATTTTCGCTTCCTGAAGGATGTCGCTATTGGCGACGAGATCGATGTCACGCGAAGCGACGGCAGGACATTCCGCTATCGGGCCGATCGCAGCGCCGTCGTCCGCTTCGATCAATCCGGGATCGATCCCCTGACGGATCAGCATGAGCTGGTGCTGTCGACCTGCTGGCCGTTCGACGCGCTGACATCCGGCCCGGACCGCTATCTGCTGCATGCCACCCTGATCGAACCGGGTTCCTGATCCAGTCCATGAATTTTGCGCCAGCCGGGATATCGCGATGCGATGCCCTGATGTGCGCCGGCGTGAGTTGTCACGCCCCTCTTTCCTGCGCCATAAAAACAATGACAATCGGGACCAACGGCGATCGACCGTCGGCCAGAGGAAACAAAGACAACAAAGACAAGGATAAGGGCAGGCTCCATGGAAGCTCTCGCAAGCACCGCGTCTCATCCCTCCTCCAAATGGACGCCGCCCTTTGATGCCAGCGACATCGTCAAGAGCATTCACGCGATGCTGCACCCGCGCAACATCGTGCTGGTCGGCGCCACCGACAAGCCCGGCAACTACGCCGAGCGGATCTGGAACAACCTGATCAAGTACAAGTATGCGGGCGGCTTGTTCCCGATGAACGCCAAGCGCGAAACGATCTGGGGCGTCACCTGCTACAAGGACTTTGCCAGCCTGCCCGAAAAGCCCGACCACGTGCTGGTGCTGGTGCCGGCGCGCTTTGCCGTGCAGGTGATCCGCGACGCGGCCGCCGCCGGCGCGCGATCGGCGACCATCGTCACATCAGGCTTCAGCGAATTGCAGGACGAGGAGAGCCAGCGGCTTGCGGTCGAGCTGAAGCAGGCGATCAAGGAGACCGGGCTTGCGGTCACCGGCCCGAATTGCCTCGGCAACTTAAGCGCCGGCGAGAATTTGTTCACCAATATCGACGACCGCATCGTCACCATGGCGCAGGGCCCGGTCGCCGTCGCCGGTCAGTCCGGCGCGATCGTGATGGCGATCCGCCAGGCGCTGGAGGATCGCGGCGTCGGCGTCGGCTACATGGTCACGACGGGCAACGAATCCGGGCTGGAGACGCCCGACCTGATGGCCTATTTCGCCGCCGATCCGAGCATCCGCGTCATCGTGGTGTATCTCGAAGGCGTCCGGAATACGAAGGTGTTCCGCGACGCCTGCAAGGCGGCGCGCGCGGCGGGCAAGCCGGTGATCGCGCTCAAGCTCGGCGCGTCCGAAGGCGGCCGGGCCGCCGCGATGGCGCATACCGGGGCGCTCGCCGGATCGATCGAGACCTTCGATGCGATCTCGACCCGCGAAGGCGTGATCCGCGTGCGCGGGCTGGACGAGTTGATCGAGACCACGGAATGCTTCGTGCATGCCGATCCACCGAAGGGCAATCGCCTTGCCGCGGTGTCCCTGTCGGGCGGCAAGCGCGGCCTCTTGATCGACGCCTTCTATTCCGCCGGCCTAAATTTTGCGGCCCTGAGCCCGCACGCGTCGGAACAGCTCGCCAGGATGCTCGGCCCCGGCAGCATTGTCGGCAACCCGCTGGATGCCGGCTTCGCCGCGGTGGTCGATCCGTCCGTCTACATGAAGTCGATCAAGATCATGATCGATGATCCCGACACCGATATCGTCATCATCGATGCCGAGCTGCCGAAGGCGCCGCACGAATTGCGCGAGCGCAATTTGCGCATTGTCAATGAGATGGCGGGCCAGGCCAACAAGCCTGTGATCTATATCAGCGCGATGTCGATCGGCTTCACCGACTTCACCAAGGGGCTGCGCAAGAGCCTGCCCAATATCGCGGTGCTGCAGGGCCTCGACCGCGCCGTCGGCGCCATCAAGTCGCTGATCGACTATGCCGGCCTGCGCAAGGAGGTGCCCGACATCGTGTCGAGCTCGAAGCCTGCGGCGCGTGCTCTGCTGGAGAAGACGCTGAAGGCCGCCGACGGCGCCGCCGCGCTCGACGAGGTCGCCTCGAAGAAGCTGCTCAAGGCCTACGGCATTCCGATCTCCAGGGAAGAGGTCGCGCAGACCGCGGCGGAGGCCGCAAAGATCGCCAAGACGATCGGCTTTCCGGTGGTCGCAAAGGTGGTCAGCCCGGACATCCTGCATAAGTCAGACGTCGGCGGCGTGGTGCTCAACCTCAACAGCGCAGCCGAGGTGAAGCAGGCCTTCAACGACATCACGGCGCGGGTCAAGAAGCTCAAGGGCAAGCCGAAGCTTGAAGGCGTCCTGATCGCGCAGCAGGTCAAGGCCGACCTCGAGCTCGTGGTTGGCGCCTCGCTCGATGCCGAAATGGGGCCCGTGGTGCTGTTCGGGACCGGCGGCGTCGATATCGAGCTGATGAAGGACGTCGCGCTCGCCGGCGCACCGCTCGATGCGGCCGAAGCCAAAGAGCTGATCGCGAAGACCAAGGCCGGTATCAAGCTGAGGGGCTATCGCGGCAAGCCGGCGCTGCACGAAGCGTCGGCGGTGAAGGCACTGGTCGGCCTCTCCAATCTGATGGCGGATGCCGATGGCCGGATCGCCTCGATCGACGTCAACCCCTTCCTGATCAATGCCAAGCTCGGCGTCGCCGTCGACGGCCTGATCGTGCTGAACAACGCCGCGGCGAAGAAGGCGGCGGTGGCTCACAAGTAGCAAAAGCACGCGCACTCCATCACCGTCACCTTGAGGAGGCCGCAGAGCGGCTGTCTCGAAGGGGATAGATCGTAGGGTGGGCAAAGGCGCTCTTGCGCCGTGCCCACCATCCTTGCACGGCTCGTGATGGTGGGCACGCTTCGCTTTGCCCACCCTACGACTCACAAGTAGCAAAAGCACGCGCACTCTATCACCGTCACCCTGAGAGGCTGTGAATCTAATTGAAGGTTGGCAGCTTTAGCGGAGAGGGACTGCGGCGGGCAGAGGCTAGCGGTGATTGTTTGATTAGGCGGCGGCCTGCAGCAGGCGGTGTCCGGCCAGGATGTTGTTGGTGAGGGCGAACCAGCGCAGCACCGTTTGGACCTTTTCGAGGCCGCGGACCATAAACCGCTGCAGGCCCCAGTTGCGGAAGCGGGCGTTGATGCACTCTGCCTGGACGCGACGCCTGTAGACTGACTTGCCGTGCGGGCTTCTCATGCGGACGCGCCAGGCGGCGACACCCGGTCCATCCCTGTCGCTCGGCTGATAGGGATCGCGCCGATGCTTGCTGCGTGAAGGTGGCCCGTAGATTTTGATCCCGCGGCCAGCCGCCCACTCGGTATCGTCATTCTTGTTGAAGCCGCCATCGACCAGATGGCGCTTCGGCCATCGGCCATAGCGGCGGTTGATCTTGTCCAGCATCGGCCGGGCCAGGCCGCGGTCGGAACCGACCGTTGTGACGTCGGTGACGAGCACGATCTGACCACCGGCGGCAGTGGAGAGCTGGCAATTGTAGGCGGGACGGAAGCCACCATCGGCCATCTTCATGACGCGAGCATCGGGATCAGTGGTGGAGGCGCGCGGTTCCTTCTGCTTCTCGACCTGCTTCTTGTTGGTCGTGCTGCGCCGTTCGCGCTCGGCCTCGATCTCGGCCAGCTTCTTCAGCGCCGAGGCCACACGCGCCTCGCGTTCACGTGCGGCCCGTTCCTCGGCCGCAACGATCCGCCGGTTGCTGGCTTGCGGATCGTCAGTGGCTTCTTCCTTCAACTGGCGGATCAGCCGTTGCGCCTTGCGCAGCTCTTTGTGAAGCTTCTTGCGGCGACGGAACGATTTGGTCCCAGCCGACGCACGCACCCGGACCCCGTCCTGTGCCACCTCATCCAGGTCGATGACCCCGGCCACCGACAGGCTGGCGACAGTGTCGCTCAACAGCCGATCCAGAAGCTCCGGATGCGCCGTGCGGAAGTCGGCCAAGCCGTGATAGTTGACGCTGACCCCGCCGCACAGCCACCGATAGACGTCGTGGCTCTCACATAACCGCGCCAGCGCCCGCGCGCTGCCAACGCCCTCGCTCGTCGCATAAAGCCATAGCGCCAGCAAAAGCCGCGGGCTCGCCGGCGCCTGTCCCGGCGTGTGGGTGCGGGCTCTGATCGCCTCTTCAAGCTCCTGCAGATCAAGTTTCTCAACGTAGGCCCAGATCACCCGCACCGGGTGGTCGGCAGCCACCAATGCCTCTAGATCGACCGCCCGAAGTTCGATCTGATCGCGCACCGGCTCTCGCATCCGCGGCTCGCCCGCATCGTTCGCACGTGCTCGTGTCTGCTGCGGAAGATCCGAAAAGAGTTCATCGCCGGACATCGTTGCACCTCTCCAGTGTCCACAATCAGGAATCACTGCAAGCGTGCAAACTCAATCAAAATCTGCACAAAGATTCACAGGCTCTGAGGAGGCCGCAACGCGGCCGTCTCGAAGGGCGACGGCCCAGCCGGTGGCCGTGCATCCTTCGAGACGCGCGTACCGCGCTCCTCAGGATGACGGAATCTGGAGTGTCAGAGGGCTCGGCCTGCGATGCGCGCTAGAAGCTCGCCCCCCATTGCCGCGCGGTCTGCAGCACCCAGTCGCGATAGATCGTCAGCGGCGTGACGCCGGTGATGCCACCGCAGCCGGCCGCGCCGTTCGGCCCGGTCGACCAGCTCACCACGCCGACGATCGCGGGCCCGCTCTGCTTGTCCTCGAACACCGGCGCGCCGGAATCGCCGGTGCAGGCGCCGAGCCCGTCGCGCATGCCCTGCCCGACCGGATCGACCAGGCGGATCTGCAGCGTGCCGGGCTTGCCGCTCGCGATCAGCCCGGCGACACGGATGGTGCCGCCGCTCTTGCCGTCGCCGCGCACGGTGACGCCGACGCCGGCGATGGTGAAGCGGCCGCCGACCTGGATCGGGATGTTGGGCATGCCGAGCGCGGCCGGGGCCTTGCCGGCCACCGGCGCCGCGAGCTGCAGCAATGCGACGTCGGCGGTCGCGACATGATTGAGCATCGCCTGCATCCGAAATCCCGGATGGATCGCGACGGTCTTGACATCCTGCAGTTTCGGCTGCCGGTCCGGGCCATACTCGACGATCTTGTAATCGGCGCCGGGCTGCACGCAATGCGCCGCGGTGAGCACGACCTTCGGCGCGATCAAGGCACCGGTGCAGAAATTGCCCCGCGAGCCGACGATGGTGAGGACGGCGCGTGCGACGCCGTCAGTCGACGGTGCGCCGCCCCCGACGATCGCGAACGCGGGAGCGGACACAAGCGACACCATGGCCGCGAGAATCAAGCGACGGACTTTCATGCCGCAGCAATAGCCTGAGCCGTCCTCGTCGCCAAGCCGGGTCGGGCTGGTCCCGATCCCCGATCCGTGTTAGCCGCTGCCCAAGCCATGCAACATTGGGCAGGAAAGCGATGATTGAAGCAGTGATCTGGGATTTCGGCGGCGTCTTGACCACCTCGCCGTTCGAGGCGTTCGCGCGCTACGAGACCGAGCGCGGGTTGCCGATCGACATCATCCGCCGCACCAACGCCGCCAATCACCTCGAGAACGCCTGGGCCAAGTTCGAGCGTGCCGAGATCGATGTCGAGACCTTTGACAAACTGTTTGCCGTGGAATCGAAGGCACTCGGCGCCGAGGTGCGGGGCAGAGACGTGTTGCCGCTGCTCTCCGGCGACCTGCGTCCCGAAATGGTCGAAGCGTTGAAGCGCATCAAGGCGAAGTTCAAGACCGGATGCATCACCAACAATCTGCCGTCGAACGCGATCGGCAGCCACAGCGGGCGCACGCTCTATGTCGCCGAGGTGATGGCGCTGTTCGACCACGTGATCGAGTCCGCGAAGATCGGCCTGCGCAAGCCCGATCCGCGCATCTACCGGATGATGGTGGAGACGTTGCAGGTGAACCCGAAGAACTGCGTCTATCTCGACGACCTCGGCGTCAACCTGAAGCCGGCGCGGGAGATGGGCATGACGACGATCAAGGTGGTGAATGCGCCGCAGGCGATCGGCGAGCTCGAGGCCGCGACCGGCCTCACGCTGAGGTAAGGCACACATTCACCGCGCATTCAGACGCTCGCTCCCAATTGTCGGCCCTTCCTGGTCTGGCACGACCGTTCGGACCAGGCTCAAGACCGTATTGCGCTCAGTGGAATACGCCGGAACCATGCGCCAACGCGGCACCGTTGCGGGCCAGACGAGCCTTGTGCTTTGCCCGTAACGGGAGCAGAACAGCTCCGAGTTCAAGGCAAATCCGGAGCTGATCCTCGTGGCTGACACCAGGCCCACCGCCTCGATCGAGGCCGTGGAAAGCGGCCTCGCCGCGCAAGGCTATATTGCAAGCCGGCAGATCGCGACCGCCGTCTATCTGTCCCAGCAGATCGAGAAGCCGATCCTGGTCGAGGGTCCCGCCGGCGTCGGCAAGACCGAGCTGGCCAAGGCGATCGCCGCCTGGCGCGGCATGAAGATGATCCGCCTGCAATGCTATGAGGGGCTCGACGAGGCCAAGGCGCTGTACGAGTGGAAGTACGCCAAGCAACTGCTCTACACCCAGATCCTGAAGGACAAGCTCGGCGAAGTGCTCGGCGGCGCGCAGACGCTGCACGCAGCGCTCGACCAGCTCCACACCTTCGGCGACGTGTTCTTCTCCAAGGAGTTCGTCGAGCCGCGCCCGTTGTTGCAGGCGCTGGAGCAGCCCGCCGGCTGCGTGCTCCTGATCGACGAGATCGACAAGTCCGACGCGGAGTTCGAATCGCTGCTCTTGGAAATCCTCTCGGACTTCCAGGTCACCATCCCCGAGCTCGGCACGGTGTCGGCGGTCGCGCCGCCGACCGTGATCCTGACCTCGAACAGCGAGCGCGATCTCGGCGACGCCTTGAAGCGGCGCTGCCTGCATCTGCATATCGGCTTCCCCGAGCAGAAGCTGGAGGAGCGCATCGTCGAGAGCCGCGTGCCCGGCATCTCGCAGACGCTGCGCAAGCAGATGATCGGCTTCATCCATGAGATCCGCAGCCTCGACCTGAAGAAGCTGCCCTCGGTCAGCGAGGCGATCGACTGGGCGCGCGTGCTGGTGCTGCTGGAGGCGAACGAGCTCAATCATGAGATTGTCAAGGACACCCTCAACGTGCTCCTGAAATACGAGGCCGACATAGAGGCCGCGACGCCCCAGATCTCGACCTTCATCGCCAAGGCGTCGCGGCAAGGCGTGTTCAGCTAGGCAAGATGCGCTTCGTTCGAACCATAGCCGCGAACGAGCTCCGCCCCCTCTCCCGCTTGCGGGGGAGGGCCGGGGTGGGGGTCTCACCGCGAGTCCTACCGTGGAGAGAGCCCCCACCCGCATCGCATCATTCGATGCGATGCGACCTCCCCCGCAAGCGGGAGAGGTGCAGCGAGCCTGCCGTCCGATCGATTCAGATTTAGCAAGATGCGCGAGAACCTGCATCGCTTCTTTCGTGCGGCGCGAGGAGCCGGGGTCCGGGTCTCGCCTGCCGAAAGCATCGATGCGATGCGCGCGGTGGCCAAGGTCGGCTTTGCCGACCGCGCGGTCCTGCGCGACACCTTCCTGCTGACGCTCGCCAAGACCCAGGACGAGAAGCGCGCGCTTGGCGACTGCTTCGACCTGTTCTTCAGCCAGCCCGAACCGCAGCGGGACGCCTCTGAGCAACAGAAGTCCGACGACGCGGACACGTCCGGCGCAAATCGGTCGGCCGACGCCCATGGCGACATCAGCGGCGGCGGCGCAGAGAACGAGAATATCGGGCCGCTGGCGCAGATGCTGCTGTCGCAGGACCGCAGCGCGATCTCGACCGCCGTTGCCAACGCCTCCGGCGCGGCATCGCTGCCCGACATCCGCTATTTCACCCAGCGCGGCATCTTCCAGACCCGCATCCTCGATGCGATGGGCATCCAGCGCCTGCGCGACGACATCGACGAACTGACCGCGAGCAATCCCGCGCTCGCCGAGCGGTTGCAGGACGCGCTCAACGGCCTGCGCGGCACCGTGCGCGACGCCGTCTCGCAGGCGCTCCTGCTCTACGGCCGCGAGGAGGCGGAGAACCTGCGCAACGAGATCCTGCGCAACGCGCCGCTGGCGCGGATCGAGCCGCGTCAGGTCGAGCAGATGCGCGCGCTGATCCGCCAGATCGCGCGCCGCCTGCGCGAGCGCTATTCGAAGCCGCGCAAGCGCCAGCGCCGCGGCCATCTCGACGTCCGCCGCACGCTGCGGCGGAACGCGGCCTGGGGCGGCGTCCCCTTCCTCACCGCCTGGAAACGCAAGCACCGCGATCGGCCGAAGATCGTGGCGCTGTGCGACGTCTCCGGCTCGGTGGCGCGGGTTTCAGACTTCTTTCTGCTGTTGATCCATAGCCTGCACGAGGTCGTCGACGACGTCCGCTCGTTCGCTTTCTCCGGCCACCTGATCGAGGTCAGCCGCATTCTCGAAACTAAGTCGCCGGAAGAGGCGATGAAGGAGATCATGGCCAAGGTCGGCTTCGGCTCGTCCGACTACGGCAACTCATTCGCCGATTTCGAGGACGAATGGATGAGCACGGTGACACCACAAACGACCGTGATCGTGCTCGGCGACGCCCGCAGCAACAATCTCGATCCGCGCGCCGACATCCTGCGCCGCATCGGCGAACGCTCCAAGCGGCTGGTGTGGCTCAATCCCGAGGGCCGCATGACCTGGGGCTTCGGGGATTCGGAGATGCCACGCTATGCCACGTTCTGTAGCGTGGTGCGCCAATGCTCCACCGCCAAGCAGCTCGAACGCGCCGTTTCCGACATCGTTGCGACATATCAGTAGGCCTGCGGTCGTCCAAAGCGCGATGAGTTTGAATCGACTCGCGGCAGCTTCGGCCTACCTCTCCGGTCGGGGAGAGGTCGGATGGCATCGTCAGATGCAATCCGGGTGATGGGCCTTGCGCTCTCGATAGACCGTAACCCCTCACCCGATTTGCTGCGCAAATCGACCTCTCCCAAGGGAGAGGTGAAGCACTGCCGATCCAGCTCAACCTAATCTCATCTCGCTCTAGACCGAGCGCCGACTAGGTGACGGAGCTTTGGGATTCAGCAGAGCAACGTTCCGCCCGTGTAGCACGGCGATCTTCAATTAAGGATTGAACCCCGATCATATCCTGACTTACATAGGCGCGAGACTTCACGGCGACCGCAGGGGCTACGGATGCCGAAGGATGTTGTGATTTGTTGCGACGGCACCGGCAACGAGATCGGCGCCAATATTTCCAATGTGCTGAAGCTGTTTCGCGTCACCGAGAAGAGCGACCGACAGCGGATCTACTATCATCCCGGTCTCGGCACGATCGGCCTGCAGAGCACCTGGGGCCGCTTCAAGCAGCAGGTGCGCGGCGTGCTCGGGCTTGCCACCGGCGCCGGCCTCGATGAGGATACGCTCGGTGCCTACGTCTTTTTGTGCAGGACCTGGGAGCCGGGCGACCGGGTCTGGCTGTTCGGCTTCAGCCGCGGCGCCTACACGGTGCGGGTGCTGGCCGCCTTCGTCCATGTGATGGGACTGCTGCCGGTCGATCAGCTCGGTCTCGCCGGCTACGCGTTCAGCTCCTACAAGAAGGCGAGCTCGGACAGCCAGAAATCCGATGGCACCTTCGACCCGGAGCCCTTGAAGGAGGCCTGGCATTTCAGCCAGATCGCCGGCGGACGCACCATCGACATCGAATTCGTCGGGGTCTGGGACACGGTGGCCTCGATCATCGTGCCGCGGCAGGACAACTTCCTGTTCGACCTGCAGACCCTGCTGTTCACCCGGACCAATTCGAGCGTCAAGCGGTTTCGCCAGGCGATCTCAATCGACGAGCAGCGGCGCATGTTCCGCCTCAACCGCTGGATCGAGCCGCAGAAATACCGCGCGAATCCATTCGATCCGGCAACCGAAGTGGACCAGGACATCCATCAGGTCTGGTTCGCCGGCGTCCACTCCGACATCGGCGGCGGCTATCCGGAAGATCAGAGCGGACCGTCGAAGTTTCCGCTGATATGGATGCTGGAGCAGGCCAAAGCTGCCGGGCTCGTCATGGATCAAGCACTGATCGATCATCTCGCGTGGGGGCTGCCTCTGCCGCCGCACACGCACGAATACGTGGCGCCGAGCGCGACGGCGCCGTTGCACAACTCTCTGACGGCGGCCTGGGAGATCCTTGAGTGGATCCCGAAACGCGACAAGTGGAAGGAATGGCCGGAACGAAGATCCTTCCTTGGCTTCTACTTGCCGCGCGGCGAGCCGCGGCCGATTCCGGAAGGGGCGACCATCCATGCTTCGGTGCTGGAGCGCATGGAGAAGGATGCGACCTATCGGCCGACCAACCTGCCGAAGACCTACCAGGTCGAACCATTGACGCCGCCGCCCGCGTCACCCGCTCCGATCGCCTGACGGGCTGGAGCAAGATGGGCTAGGATGAAATCAGCTCGACCGCAAAGGCGGTTCACCTCTCCCCGACGGGGTAGGGCAATCGCATTTGGGAAAAAAACGCCCTGTGGCCATCCTTCGAGACGCCCGCCTTTGGCGGGCTCCTCAGGATGAAGTCTTGTTTTGCGGCACAATAGTAGACCCTCATGGTGAGGAGCGCCGCTTGCGGCGCGTCTCGAACCACGAGGCCGAGTACGTGCGCAGCCATCCAAGGCGGCATATGCGATTGCCCTGCCCGACGGGGAGAGGTGAATCTCCGTTGCCGCTCTAGTTCAATCGCATCTCATCACGCTTTAGGCGTCGATCGCGTCCTTGATGCGCTTGCGGCTGAGCGGCAGGTCACGCAGCCGCTTACCCGTCGCATGGGCAATCGCGTTGGCAAGCGACGCGGCCGTCGGCCCCTGCCCGGTCTCGCCGCTGCCGAGGAACGGCTGGCCGGGGCGGTTGATGATGTGGACGTCGATGCGGTCAGGGACCGCACTGAAGCGCAGGATCGGATAGGTCTGCCAGTCGATACTGGTGATCCTGCTCGCGTCGAAGCTGACGCTTTCATACAGCGTCCAGCTCGCCGACTGCACGATCGCGCCTTCGATCTGATTGGTGAGCCCGTCCGGATTGACCACCTGCCCGGCATCGACGGCAGCGACCGCACGCACCAGCCGTGCACGCCCGGTCTCGCGATCGACCTCCACCTCGGAGGCGATGGCGCAGTAGGCCGCGAGATTCTTGTAGCGCGCGAACGCAAAGCCGTAGCCGCGATTCGGCGCTGCCGTCTGGCCACTCTTCCAGCCGAACCCGTCGGCCGCCTTCTCGATCACCTCGCGGCCGCGCGGGTCGTCGAGATGCTTCAGGCGGAATTCGACCGGGTCCGCTCCGGCGAGACCGGCCATTTCATCCATGAAGCTCTCCAGCGAGAACACATTGTGATAGGCGCCGAGCGCGCGCAGCGCCGAGATCCGCAGCGGCATCGACGGGATAAAGTGATGGACCACATGCGCGTTCGGGAAGTTGTAGAGCGGGATCGCATTGCGATCGCCGCCGCCTTCCGGCAGCGGCAACGGCTTCGGCGCGGGCACCGCGAAGGCTCGCGCCATGTGCTGGGCCGCGAGCAGCGCGCCGGCGCCGCCGGGCCGCATCGAATGGGTGTTGCTCCACACCGCGAAATTCCAGTCGGCGATCTTGCCGCTCGCATCCAGCGAGGCGCTCAGCTTGGTCACCATCGCCGGACCATACGGCTCCCAGCCATGTTCCTGCTCGCGCATCCACTGCAGTCGCACCGGACGCCCGGGGATCGCCCGCGCGATCAGGGCGGCATCGGCCGCGGCATCGTCGGCGCCGTTGTGGCCGTAGCAGCCGGAGCCTTCGGTGTGGATCAAGCGAACGCTGTCCTGCGGCAGACCGAGCATCTCGGCGATCGCCTGCCGGTCGGGATAGACGCCCTGCGTGTGTGTCCACACCGTCATGGCGCCATCGACGAACTGCGCGACCGCGCAGGATGGCCCGATCGAGCCGTGCGACTGATAGGGCCGCGTGTAGGTGGCTTGAAGCGCCTTCGTGCCCGTGACCGAGGGATCGTGGCGCTGCAGGATCACGGAATCCTGCGACGGCAGCGCCGTCAGCACGCTCGCCATATCGTTCCGGTCCGGGAGCTTTGCCGTCTCCTGCCACTTCGCTGCGCCTGCCAACGCCTGCATCGCCTTGACTGCCAGAAATTCCTTCTCCGCCACCACGGCGAGGAAGCTGCCGTCGCGCACCACGCGCACCACGCCGGGCATCTTCTCGATTGCGGAGGTGTCGCATTCGGTCAGTTGGGCGCCGTAACTCGCCGGTCGCACCACGCGCGCATGCACCATGCCGGGAAGCCGCATGTCCTGCACATAGGCCGCGCCGCCGGTGACCTTGGCCGGAATATCGACCCGCGGCACCGGTTGGCCCATCACCTTGAAGCTCGCCGGATCCTTCAGACGCGACGCCGGCTCTGCCCGGACGTGCAGGATGTCAGCGGCAACAAGCTCGCCATAGCTCAGGCGCCGGCCGTCGGGCGCGACGACCGCCGCATTCTCCGTGCGCAACCCGTCAGCCGGAAGCCCGAAGCGCTTTGCGGCCTCTGCGACCAGCAGCGCGCGCGCCTGCGCGGCAGCGTTCAGGATCGCAGTGCCGCTGTCCTGCATCGAGTGACTGCCGGCGGTGTAGCCCTCGTTCGCCGTGAGCTTGGTGTCGGCGGTGATGACCGTCAACGCATAGAAGGGGATGTCGAGCTGCTCGGCCGCGATCTGCTGGAACGCGGTCTTGAAGCCCTGACCAAGCTCGGCCTTGCCGGTGAAAACAGTGATACGGCCGTCGGCATCAATGCGAATCCAGGAATCCAGATAGGGTGAGGTCGCGAGGCTGCCCGGCAGCTTCGGTCCTTCACCCGCTTTCTGCTCCTGCGCGATCGCGGGGCGGAGCGCAAAGCTGATGATCAGCGCGCCACCGCCGGCCAGCACGCTGCGACGATCGAGGACCACGGGCGCGCTCATCGCCGGCTCCTGTCGCTCGTGGCATCAGCCGTATCCATCAGGCTGATTGCGCGGTGCACGGCGCGCAGAATGCGCATATGGGTGCCGCAGCGGCAGAGATTCGGCTCCAGCTCGGCGCGGATCTGCGCATCCGACGGCTTCGGATTGCGCAGCAGCAGCGCCTGTGCACGCATCATCATCCCGGCGATGCAGTAGCCGCATTGTGCGGCCTGCTCTTCCATGAAGGCCCGCTGGATCGGCGCCGGCGCGGCGACGGTGCCGAGCCCTTCGAGCGTCGTCACCTGCTTGCCCTCGAGCAGAAGCAGCGGCGTGACGCAGGACAGCACCGCCTTGCCATCGACGATCACCGTGCAGGAGCCGCATTGCCCGAGGCCGCAGCCGAACTTGGCCGCGTTCAGCCCGAGATCGTCGCGCAGCACGTAAAGCAGCGGCGTATCCGGGTCGGCATCGACCTGGTGATCCGCGCCATTGACCTTCAACGTCATCATGGCTTGCCTCCCGGTTTGGGGTCGGCCGACGCGTCGCGTGGCGTGAGCGACGCGGTCTGGCTGGCGCGCGCATCGCGCACGGCCTTGTCGAGATCGTCCCACGCCGGCTGCTTGCCGAAGCGGGCGCGCAGATAGCTCAGCAGGGCGACCATCTGCGCGTCATCCATGTTGGCGGCAAAGCCCGGCATGATCGGGCTCGCTTCGCCCGCGACGGCCGGGACGCCCGACAACACGATGTTGATCAGGTTGCGCGGATCGGGGCTCGCGATTGCGGTCGAGAGCGCGAGATTGACGCCGCCAAAGGGCAGCGGCCGGCTGCCCTCATGGCATGAGGCGCAGGCCGCGGCATAGATCGCAGCACCTCCCGCATTCGCCTGCGTCGCGTCCGCCGATGACGATGGCGCCACCACATCGCCGGCAGGACGCGTACGATCCGGCGCCGGCGCGCCCGAGATGTCGGCCATATAGACGGCGATGGCGCGCACGTCGCTGTCGGCGACCGATGACAGATTGCTGACGACCTCGGCCATCGGTCCGCGCGCGGTGCCGTGGTCGGCGTGCCAGCCGCGGCGCAAATAGGCGTACAGCGCGTCGGCGTCCCAGCGCACCGGCGCATGCGACGCATCGTTCAGCGCATAAGCGTGCCAATTGTCGACCTCGCCGCCGGCGAACTGCGCATTGACGCGCTCGGCGCCGAGCGCGTTGCGCGGCGTGTGGCAGGCGCCGCAATGCGCGAGTCCTTCGACCAGGTAGGCGCCGCGGTTCCATTCCGCGCTCTTCGATGCATCAGGGCGAACCTCGGCGCTGCGAAGGTACAGCAGCTTCCATCCGGCAAGCAGCGGCCGATAGTTGAAAGGAAAGGACAGCTCGTTCTTCGGCGGCGAGGCACGAACCGGCTCCCGGGTCATCAGGAACGCGTAGAGCGCCCGATCGTCCGCATCGGAAACATGCGTGAAGTGGTCATAGGGGAAAGTCGGGTAGAGATGGTGGCCGTCGCGGCTGACGCCCGATCCCATCGCACGGACGAACGCCTCTTCCGACCACCCCCCGATGCCGGTCTCGGTGTCGGGCGTGATGTTGGACGAAAACACGGTTCCGAACGATGTGGGAACCGGAACGCCACCGGCATAATTCGCCGACCCGCGCACGGTATGGCAGGTGTTGCAGTTGCCGATCAGGGCAAGATCACGGCCGCGCTTGACGATTTCAGGATCGAACGTATCCGGGCGCGGCGGCGCAACGGCCGCGATCGAGGGCCGCCAGGCCACGGCAAAGCCTGCGGCCGCGACGACCAGCACGACAACAACGACGCCTGCGACGATCCGCGATTGACCGGCCATGCCTGAATCGAGTTTATGGTTGGCGCGTGTAATAACATATCTTCTCCGGGATCGTTCGGCGCCCACGCCTTCGATCACCGCCTCTTGACCCTCGGACCATGACCGCCCAGCCAGCCCTCGATCGCGCACCTGCCGAGCCCCGCGATGCGCTGTCCATGCTCAATTCCGTGTTTGGGCTACAGGGCTTTCGCGGCGCGCAGGAAAAGATCATCCGCCACGTCACCGACGGCGGCAATTGCCTGGTGCTGATGCCGACGGGCGGCGGCAAGTCGCTCTGCTACCAGTTGCCGTCGCTGCTGCGCGACGGCTGCGGCATCGTGGTGTCGCCGCTGATTGCCCTGATGCGCGACCAGGTCGCGGGCCTCACCGAGGCCGGCGTCAATGCCGCGGTGCTGAACTCGACGCTGACTTACGAGGAAGCCTCCGAGGTCGAGCGGCGGCTGATCGCGGGCGATCTCGACCTGCTCTATGTCGCGCCCGAGCGGCTGCTGACACAGCGCTGCCTCAATCTGCTCGGCCAGGCGCAGATCGCGCTGTTCGCGATCGACGAGGCGCATTGCGTCTCGCAATGGGGCCACGACTTCCGGCCCGAATATATCGGCCTCTCGGTGCTCGCCGAGCGCTTTCCCGATATACCGCGCATTGCGTTGACAGCGACCGCGGATGCGCTGACGCGCAAGGAGATCGCCGAACGGCTGCAGCTTACGGATGCGCCGCAATTCGTCGCGAGCTTCGACCGCCCCAATATCCGCTACGAGATCGTCGACAAGCAGAATGCGATCACGCAACTGAAGAATTTCATCAAGGACCGGCATGCCGGCGAGGCCGGCGTGGTCTATTGCCTGTCGCGCGCCAAGGTCGAGGACGTCGCGGCGTCGCTGAGCGCCGCCGGCATTCCGGCGCTGCCCTATCATGCCGGGCTGGATGCTGCCATGCGCGCCCGGCACCAGGATCGCTTCATCAACGAAGACGGCGTCGTGATCGTCGCCACGATTGCGTTCGGCATGGGCATCGACAAGCCGGACGTGCGCTTCGTCGCGCATCTCGACCTGCCCAAGAGCGTCGAGGCCTACTACCAGGAGACCGGCCGCGCCGGCCGTGACGGCAAGCCGTCCACCGCATGGATGGCCTACGGCCTGTCCGACATCGTGCAGCAGCGTCGCATGATTGACGAGTCCAACGGCTCCGACGCCTTCAAGCGCGTCTCGATCGGCAAGCTCGATGCGCTGGTTGCGCTCGCCGAAACCGCGCATTGCCGCCGGCAGCGCCTGCTCGGCTATTTCGGCGAGACGCGCGCCGGCGAGAGCTGCGGCAATTGCGACAACTGCCTGACGCCGCCGCGCATGCGCGACGGAAAGGTGCTGGCGCAGAAGCTGTTGTCCTGCGTCTACCGTACCGGGCAGCGTTTCGGCGCCATGCACCTGATCGACGTGCTGGTCGGCCGGCTGACTGAGCGCGTCAAGCAGTTCAATCACGACCAATTGTCGGTGTTCGGCATCGGCCGCGAGCTCAACGAGAAGCAATGGCGCGCGGTGCTGCGCCAGCTCGTGGCGATGGGCCATCTGCGCGCCGACAGCGACGCCTATGGCGCGCTGAAGCTGACCGAAAGTGCACGCGGCGTGCTGAAGGGCGAGACCGCGGTGATGCTGCGCGAGCAGCCGGAAGGCGCGCGCAATCGCGCGATCCGCGGCAAGTCGCGGCGCGGCGAGCTTGCGCCCGCGGCCGACGGCAAGGGCGCCGCCGCCAACCCCGAGCTGCATGCGGCACTCCGCGCCTGGCGCGCGGAGATCGCGCGACAACGCGGCGTGCCGGCCTATGTCGTGCTGCACGATTCGACTATCGACGGGATCGCCGCGATGCGGCCGGATACCCTGGGCGATCTCCGCAACATCGCCGGGATCGGCGACAAGAAGCTGGAGCATTACGGCAACGACCTGATCAGGCTGGTAAAGGCGTCGGAGGGATAGCAATCACAGGCATAACAAAGCGGACTAATTGTCTCCCTAAGGTAAGGGGCGTTCCCGGTTAGCCCAATATGGGCAAAGGGGACAGACTTCACCTTGAGGATAATCGATCCCCTCTTCGTGCGGACATCCGATAATCTCCGACGTCAACGCAACAGAGCGCACATCGTGACTTCGCAAGAAGATGGCGACCTGCTCAAGCGTAGCCGACTCGCTACGCACGTCTCCGCTCTCGCTAAACCACCTTTGCAACGCGAACGGCGGAGCGTCCGGCGCGGTGATCACGGACACGGCAACCTTGCTGGCGCGCAAGCTATCCGGTCCATAAAACGCGACAGTCCCGACCGGATAGCCACGAAAACCTACCTTGCTCTTCTTTTCCAGCCATTTTTGCGGTCGCCATCCGAGCTTCATCGTACTTTCTCAAGTTGGGCTACGATCGTATTGTCTCAGCGAGGATCGTTCGACGTCAACAGCTTGTAGCCCATGCATCTGCGGTCGGGTCCTTCAGCCACGAGCTTTCTCAGCAGGGCAGATTTCGAGGCTTCCAAACCGCAGATATTGTCGACCTTGCCCCCCAAATGACCGGGCATCGGCACAGTCTTCGTGGCGCCGCCCTGGATGAAGTTGCTCTGGATGAAACTGTTCACGTTGCTGCTCAAAGTCGAGCAACTGAGGCAGCGCCCCGATACCGCAGCGCTCGCCGCCGCGGCATAGGTGCCATTCGCTGCGCGGCAAGGCGCTTGCTTGCGGGCCGCGCCGCATCAGCCCTAATCTTTTGGCTGCCGCGTCCAACGAGGCGCAGCCAAGACAATGAAGCACAGGGGAAGAGACGGCCATGGCTCTGGAGAGCGCCGCGCGCGGCAATGCGCGCCCTGCCGAAACTGGAACGTTCGATGCCGTGGTGGTCGGCGCGGGCTTCGCCGGCATGTACATGTTGCACCGGCTGCGCGGGCTCGGCTTCACCGCGCGCGTGTATGAGGCGGGGGGCGGCGTCGGCGGCACCTGGTACTGGAATCGCTATCCCGGCGCGCGCTGCGATGTCGAGAGCATGCAATACTCCTTCTCGTTCTCCGAGGAACTCGACCAGGAATGGAGCTGGTCGGAGAAATATTCGCCGCAGCCCGAGATCCTCGCCTACGCCAACCACGTTGCCGACCGTTTCGACCTGCGCAGCCAGATCGTGTTCGACACCCGCGTGACCGCGGCAACCTTCGACGAGGCTGCGGGCACATGGACGGTGGAGACCGATCGCGGCGACAAGGTCACGGCACGATTCTGCATCATGGCGGTCGGCTGCCTGTCGGCGCCGAACCGTCCGGCCTTTGCCGGAATGAGCGATTTCCGCGGGCCGATCTACCACACTGGCGAATGGCCGCATGAGGGCGTCGATTTCACCGGCTTGCGCGTCGGCGTGATCGGCACCGGCTCGTCGGCGATCCAGTCGATCCCGATCATCGCGCAGCAGGCCTCGCAACTCACCGTATTCCAGCGCACCGCGACGTGGTCGGTGCCGGCCTGGAACGAGGCACTGTCGGCGGAGTATCTGAAGGAGGCCAAGGCGCATTATCCTGAATTGCGCGCCAAGGCGCGCGCTCGCCCGACCGGGTTTTATTTCCCGTTCAACGCCCAGCCCGCATTGCAAGCGAGCGCGGCGGAGCGTGAACGGCAATATGAGGAAGCCTGGCAGCGCGGCGGCCTGCCCTTCCTCGGCGCATTCGGCGACCTCCTGTTCGAGAAAGCCGCCAACGACACCATCGCCGATTTCGCGCGGAACAAGATCCGCAGCATCGTCAAGGACCCGGCGACCGCCGAGCTGCTGTGTCCGCAGAACGTGTTCGGCTGCAAGCGGCTGTGCGTCGACACCAACTATTTCGAGACCTACAATCTGCCCCACGTGAAGCTGGTCGACGTCTCGAAGACGCCGATCGAGCGCTTCACGCGTGATGCCATCGTGGTCGACGGCACCGCATACGAGGTCGACGCGATCGTCTCGGCAACCGGCTTTGCCGCGATGACCGGCTCGTTCGACAGAATCGCGATCACCGGCCGCGGCGGCCGGACCCTCGCCGAGAAAGGGCGAGCCGGTCCGCGCGCCTATCTCGGCCTCGCTTCGGAAGGATTCCCGAACCTGTTCATGATCACCGGGCCCGGCAGCCCGTCGGTGCTGGCGAGCATGATCCAGGCGATCGAGCAGCATGTCGACTGGCTGGCGGATTGCCTCGGCCATATGCGCGATGTCGGCGCCGGGACGATCGAGCCGCTCCGCGACGACGAGGACGCCTGGGTCGCCCATGTCAATGACGTCTCGACGGTCTCGCTACGCTCGACCTGCAGCTCCTGGTATGTCGGGGCCAACATCCCCGGCCGTCCGCGCGTGTTCATGCCCTATATTGGCGGCTTCCCGGTCTATGTGCAGAAGTGCAACGAGGTGATGAATTCGGGCTATGACGGCTTCGTGCTGCAGGGCGCGCAGGGCGGCAACGCGGCGCCCCAGGTGCGCTTCACCGAACGCTGGCAGGTGCCACTCGACATCGAAGTGATCTCGCCGGCCGCCGTTGCCGCGAGGCGCGTGCCGGTGGTTTGAGAGATCCCGACGATTTGCGCGCGCCGGCGTGCTAGCATCACGCCGAACCCGCCGCGTTTCAGACCGAGGGCGATGATCGACACCGACTTGCAGGAACTGATCGATCGGATCGGCGCCGACCATGTCGCGCGCCGGCTGGCGGTCGAGACCAGGCATGAGGCACAGCTATTCGGCCAGGGCACGCTGCTGGTCAATGTCGAGAACTGGAAGCGCGCTCCCAGATTGGTCGAGGCCGCGCTGAAGGCCACCGGCCTCTATGGCCGCGCGCGACGCAATGCCGACCGGGTCAGCGAGCGGCGCAACCGCGTGATCTCGGCACGCCTGCCGGCGGCCTTCGACGGCTTCACCATCCTTCAGCTCAGCGATCTCCATGCCGATATCAGCCTCGGGGCGATGCGGCACCTGATGGACATCGTGCACAACGTCGCCTGCGACATCTGCGTGCTGACCGGAGACTATCGCGGCAGGACCTTCGGTCCGATCGAAGCCAGCCTCGCCGCGATGCAGGATCTCTGCGCGCGGATCAAACGGCCGCTCTACGGCATCCTCGGCAATCACGACAGCATCCGGATGACCCCGGCGCTGGAAGCGATGGGCATCCGGATGCTGTTCAATGAATCCGAGACGATCGAGCGCGGTGGCGAGACGATCCATCTCGCCGGGATCGACGATGCCCATTTCTATCGCACCGACGACATTGCAAAGGCCGCGGCGGCGATCCCGCGCGAAGCGTTCTCGCTCCTGCTCGCGCACACCCCGGAATCATATCGCGAAGCGGCAAAGGCTGGCTTCGATCTCATGCTGAGCGGCCACACCCATGGCGGCCAGTTGTGCCTGCCCGGCGGCATTGCGATCAAGCTGGAAGCGCGGCTGCCGCGCCGGATGGGCGCCGGCGCCTGGCACTTCGACAAACTCGCCGGATACACATCGGTGGGCGTCGGCACCAGCCTGGCACCGGTGCGGCTCAACTGTCCGGCCGAGATCACGGTGCATACGCTGAGGCGCCCGGGCTGACCATGCGGCCCCGATACTCTCCTCGCCCCGCTGCGTGCGGGGAGAGGAGACGGCGCTTCAATTGCCCGGCCGCTTTGCGCTCGCGCTTTGTTCGTTCACCGTGCAGGTGATCAACAGCGTATAGCCGCGCGCGTTCTTGGCGATCTCGGCGGTTTCCTTCTTCATCTCGTCGCGCCACTCGGCGGTGCGGTACGCCACCGCGCTGTTGTCGAGGAAATCCCGCAGTGCGCCGGTCTTGATCGCGAAGTTGATGTTCTCCGGGATGGTCCCGGTTGCCCGCGCAACCTTGACCGCATCGAGCTTGGCCGCCACCACCCCGACCACGGCGCCGGTGAGATCGAACAGCGGTCCGCCGCTGTTGCCCGGCTGCACCGCGGCGCTGATCTGCAGAAACCGGGTGTCGTTGACGATGCCGCTCAGCGAACTGACGATGCCCGTGGTCACGGTGAAATCCGACGTCAGCAATCCGTGATAGGGAAAGCCGATCGCCACCACGCCATTGCCGACCTGGATGGCGTTTTGCCGGATGCTCGCGACGTCCTTGAACGGGCTTGGCGCTTGCAGCAGCGCCAGATCATTGGTCTCGTCGGCGGACACCAGCCGCAGCTTGACCGGCGCCTCGCCGCTCAGATTGCCGGTGATCTCGCCGCAGCCGTCGATGACGTGATGATTGGTCACGACGTGACCGTTGCTGCTGACCACGAAACCAGTGCCGGTCTGCGTCCCGGACTTGCCCTGCTTGGGCGGCGCGGCCGACGCGGCCTGCGGCGGCGCGGCCGCGGGCTTTGCGGTGACCGCGAACTCGCCGGCGTTGGCGACGCCGTTCTTCTTGACCGACATCACGCAATTGAGCAGTGCGGGCAGCAACTGTGCGGTTTGATTCAGGTTGAACTGAAACAACTGCCCCTGCGCGAACGCCGTCATCTGCCGCGCCTTGCGGAACTGGTTGACCAGCGCCGAGTTCACCGGCAGCTCGACACTCACGAGCTGAGCCCCAATCGGCATGCCATAGACGTTGAACGCCGGTTGACCGTCGAAGGTCAACGCGAGCGGGAAGGCTTCACCCGGCGTCAGCCGCCAGCTTTCATGCGAAAAGCCCAGCCGCCAACTGCCGTTCGCACCGATCGAGACCATGAAATAGATGCCGCTCTGATAGGAGCTGCCCGCAGCGCAATGAGTGAAGGCGCCGCTCTGGTCGTTGGTATAGGCGCCGCCCTTCCAGTTGCCGACGCTGATCGATCCATACGGACCACGCGCGTGCGACGGTGTCGCGGATACAATCAGCCACGCGGCCGCGACGACCGTCCAGATCGCACCTCTCATCTACACCACTCCCCAGCCCAGCGCCGACCACAGGAGGGGCGTGAAGATTCACCCGCAGGTAGTGCGAACCCATTGCTGGGCTCGGCGCTCAGCGCCACACCGCCGCGGATGAGGCAATCGCCACATCCTCTGGTTACAGCGGCAAGTTCCTATTTTGTTCGATCGATGTCAAGCCGGACACATGGTCATGGCGGGCCATCGTTCGGCTCCCGAGCCGATGACGCAGCCTAATTTGGACGCTTGAGATGGACGAACCAGTACCAGGAGGCCAGCGCGTGCACGCCGACCCCGATCAGGAAGATGCCGGCATAGAGTTCGAACTCCCATACCCTGCCATGCAACAGGCACGGATGGCCGTTGCAGGCCCAGAACCAATGCCCGACCGCGATGATGCCGGCGGCCAGGGCGGCAATGGCCCGGCCGAACGCATTCATCATCCACACCTGATGTCTCCCGACTCGCCCGGCGGAACCAAGCTACCGGGCAAACCTGACGCCAACCTTACGTGGAGGAAGTGTAGCCCGGAGGGAGCGCAGCGTCACCCCGGGGCCTCTTCGTTTCGCGGATTTCGCTCCGGGCAACGAAGCCACCAAGTCCGCTCGCTCAGCCGTTTCTGAATGCGTAGGCATAGCCATTGATCGCCGGCGCGCCGCCGAGATGGGCGTAGAGCACCTTCGATCCGGCCGGGAAGAAGCCCTTCTGCACGAGATCGATCATGCCCTGCATCGATTTCCCCTCGTAGACGGGATCGGTGATCATGCCTTCGAGCCGCGCACTGAGACGGATCGCCTCCTTGGTCGCCTCCGACGGCACGCCATAGGCCGGATAGGCGTAATCCTCGATCAGCACGACATCGTCCTCGACGATATCGCGGCCGAGCTCGACCAGTTTCGCGGTGTTCTGCGCGATCGACAGCACTTGCGCCTTGGTCTGATCCGGGGTGAACGAGCCGTCGATGCCGATCACGTTGCGCGCACGCCCGTCCGCGGCAAAGCCGACCAGCATGCCGGCATGGGTCGAGCCGGTCACGGTGCAGACAACGATGTAATCGAACTTGAAGCCGAGCTCTCTTTCCTGGGCGCGCATCTCTTCGGCGAAGCCGACATAGCCGAGCCCGCCGAATTTGTGCACCGACGCACCGGCCGGGATTGCATAGGGCTTGCCGCCCGCGGCCTTGACCTCCTCGATCGCCTGCTCCCAGCTCTTGCGGATCCCGATGTCGAACCCTTCGTCGACCAGGCGGACGTCGGCGCCCATCACGCGCGAGAGCAGGATGTTGCCGACACGGTCATAGATGGCGTCCTCGTGCGGCACCCAGCTTTCCTGTACCAGCCGGCACTTCATGCCGACTTTCGCGGCGACCGCCGCGACCATGCGGGTGTGGTTGGACTGCACGCCGCCGATCGAGACCAGCGTGTCGGCGTTGGAGGCGATCGCATCGGGAATGATGTATTCGAGCTTGCGCAGCTTGTTGCCGCCGAAGGCGAGGCCCGAGTTGCAGTCCTCGCGCTTGGCATAGAGCTCAACCTTGCCGCCGAGATGTTTGGAGAGGCGATCGAGCTTCTCGATATGGGTCGGCCCGAAGGTGAGCGGATAGCGCGCGAATTTTTCCAGCATGCTGGCATCCCCGTTGATGTCTCGAAACGGCGAAACACCTATCACCCCGGATGCGAAAGGTGCTCCCTAACTCGGACCGAGTTTTCCAGCGAAGTTGCATCTGCGTCGGTCACTGTTATCTTTCCTCTCGCCAAATCGGCTCTATCTGAAAGATTCTTTCATGTCCGCCCGACTCGACCGTATCGACCTCAAGATGTTGAGATTGCTGCAGAAGAACGGCCGGCTCAGCAATGCCGAGCTGGCCGATCAGGTCGGGGTCAGCCCCGCCACTTGTCACCGCCGCACCCAGGCGCTGTTCGACGAAGGCTTCGTCAGCAGCGTCCGCGCCATGGTTGCGCCGCGCAAGGTCGGCAAGGGCACGCTGGTGATGGTCGGCGTGGTACTGGATCGTTCGACGCCGGAGAGCTTTGCGAGCTTCGAGCAGGCGGTGGCGAAACTGAAATGCGTGCTCGACTGCCATCTCGTCGCCGGCGACTTCGATTATTTCCTCAAGATCCGCGTCGGCGACATGGAGGACTTCAACCGCATCCATGGCGACCAACTGATCGCGCTGCCCGGCGTGCGCCAGACCCGCACCTTCTTCGTGATGAAGGAGGTGGTAGACAACGCCGTGCTGGAGTTCTGAGCGCTGGCCGGACGCGGCGCCTGTGCCGCAATGCGTCAATTGGACTGACCGAAGGTCTACCCATTCAGTAGAGCTTGATGGACCGACCAAATCGGAGCACTGTTTGACAGGAGGTCGAACCGCTGCGCCCTTCGACAGCCGCGCGAGCCCGTCAACGGACGTAAATCATGGCCACCGTATCGATCATGCGAATGATTGTGCCGTTCATCGCGCTCGTGGTGGGTGGCGGCGTGGCATTGATGTTTGCCGTCCCCCACTCCATGCAGGAGCCGGCGGCCAATGTGGCGGCTCTCGATGCAAAGCACGCTGCAGCCGCAGCGCCGGCAGCGGGCGCGCGCGATCAGGGCACGGCCGACACCGCTGCGGCACAGTCGGAAGCCGACCAGCTTTCGGCGGCGCTTGCCCCTCCAACGCCGGGTGGCGACCCGTTACCCGCATTCGATATCGTTCGCGTCGAGCCGAACGGCGAGGCCGTGATCGCCGGTCGCGCCGCACCGGGCGCCACCGTGGAATTATTGCGCAATGGCGAGCCGCACGATCGGGTTGTCGCCGATCAAGCCGGCCAATTCGCCATGATCCCGCCCGCGCTGCCGCCCGGGAATTACGACCTGACCTTGCGCGTGCGGCAAGCCGACGGCCAGGAGATCGTGTCCCGCCACAGCGTGCCGGTCGCGGTCGCCCCCACACCGAGCGAGCGGCCGACCGTTGCGCTGATGAGCCCTGATAGGCCGACCCAGGCTCCGCCCACACCTCCGACGTCCGAACCTGCCGCCGCCAAGGCGGTCGTCGAGGCGACCAGTGCCGTGCCGAATCGATTGCCGGCATCGAGCCAAGCGGCAGCGCCCGTCGCCCCGCAGCCGCGACTGGCAGCCGTCGACGCGGCCCTGACCCGGGACAAACCTTCGCCGTCATCGGGGGCCGCGCCGAAGACCACAACGACCACCGTGTCCCGCGGCGACAGCCTGTGGCGCATCAGTCAGCGCGCCCTCGGCGCGGGCCCGCGCTACGTCGGCATCTACCGTGCAAACAAGATGCACATCCGCAATCCCAACTTGATCTACCCCGGCCAGGTTTTTGTGATGCCGTCGCGGTGAGGCGGGACGCTCTCGGCTGACCCCGCCATGGCTTGCGACGCTGCAACGGGCTGCGCGTAGGGCAATTGCATTTGGGAGAAAAGCGCCCTGCGGCCATCCTTCGAGACGCCCGCCTTTGGCGGGCTCCTTAAGGATGAGGTCTTGTGTTGCGGCACAATAGTAGACCCTCATGGTGAGGAGCGCCGCTTGCGGCGCGTCTCGAACCACGAGGCCGAGGACGTGTGCAGCCGCCCAAGGCGGCATATGCGACAGCCCCTTGGGTTGCACTGACGGCGTCGAGCTGTCGTGAAGAGCGCGCCCGGAAAATCGCCAACATTCGTCACGAGGATTCAGGCAACCGGCGAGACCCCGGTCACGATGACATCTGGCGGCAGCGGAGCAGCAAGATCATGCGCACCATCACGCTTGAAGAGCATTTCGCCACGCCCGATTTTCTCGATGGTCCGGGCCGCGAGCTCAAGGAGCAGGCGCGCCAGATCGGCAGCCGCGCCGAGCAACTGATGCGCGACCTCTGTGACCTCGGCGAAGGCCGGATCGCCCAGATGGACGCCGCCGGCATCGACATGCAGGTGCTCTCGCTGACGGCACCGGGCCTCGAGCAACTGGACACGAGTGATGCGGTGGCGCTCGCGCGCGACACCAATGACGCGCTGGCCGAAGCGATCGCAAGGCATCCGGCGAGATTGTCCGGCTTCGCCGCGCTGCCGATCGCGGCACCGGACGACGCGGCCAGGGAGCTCGAACGTCGCCTCGGCAAGGAGGGCTTCGCGGGCGCTGTCATCAACGGCCATCAGCGCGGACGCTATCTCGACGACAAATTCTTCTGGCCGGTGCTGGAGGCCGCCGAATCGCTGGGCGCACCGATCTATCTGCATCCGACCAGACCGCCCAAGCCGGTGATCGACGCCTCGTTCGGCGGCTTTGCACCACTCGTCACCGAGATGCTGGCCGGCCCCGGCTTCGGCTGGCACATCGAGACCGCAGTGCATGTGCTGCGCATGGTGCTGGGCGGTGTGTTCGACCGCTTCCCCAGGCTTCAGATCGTGATCGGCCACATGGGCGAAGGCCTGCCGTTCTTCATGCAACGGGTCGACGTGATGCCGGTCGAACTGACGAAGCTCAAGCGTCCCGTCAGCGCCTATCTGCGCGATAATCTGCACTATACCTTCGCCGGCTTTAATTTCCCGCCGACGTTCCTCGATCTGCTGCTTGAGATCGGCGTCAGCCGCATCATGTTCTCGGCCGACTATCCCTACGCCTCGATGGCCAAGGCGCGTGCGTTCCTCGAGCAGATTCCGGTCTCCGCCACCGACCGTGCGCTGATCGCGCATGGCAACGCCGAGAAATTGCTCGGGCTGTGAGCGTTCCTGGATCGACCGCGCGGCCTGCGAGCGGCGCCGATCTGCCGGAGCCGGCTTCGCCTTTCCGGTCTGGCGCAGCGGTGCCGGAGCCACTAGATGTGCCCGCATGCAGCAGCACGCCCTGGAACAATTCGTCGCGCGTCACCAGCGCCTGTTTATCCTCACCGGGGCCGGCTGCAGCACCAATTCCGGCATTCCTGACTATCGCGACAGCAACGGCAACTGGAAGCGGACGCGGCCGGTCACGATCCAGGCCTTCCTCGGCGAGGCCGGCACGCGGCAACGTTATTGGGCGCGCAGCATGGTCGGCTGGCGGCGCTTCGGCCGTGCCGCGCCGAACGGCGCCCATCGCGCGCTGGCAAAGCTGGAAGAGCAAGGCAGATGCGAATTGCTGCTCACCCAGAATGTCGACCGGTTGCATCAGGCGGCCGGCAGCCGGCGCGTGATCGACCTGCATGGCCGTCTCGACGTGGTCCGCTGCCTTGGCTGCGCCGCGACGATGCCGCGTGAGCAATTCCAGGACGAACTGGCGCGGCTCAATTCGGCGTGGCTTGCGTTCGATGCCGCTGACGCGCCGGACGGCGATGCCGATCTCGACCAAGACTTTTCGTCCTTCAGCGTGCCGCCTTGCGAAGCGTGCGGCGGCGTGCTCAAGCCCGACGTGGTGTTCTTCGGCGAACACGTGCCGCGGGATGTCGTTGCTTCAGCGCAAGCGCATCTCGAGCAGGCCGACGCCATGCTGATCGTCGGCTCCTCGCTGATGGTCTACTCGGGCTACCGCTTCGTCCGCATGGCGGAGCAGCGCGGGCTGCCGATTGCCGCGGTCAATCTCGGCCGCACCCGCGCCGATGAGCTGCTCGCGCTCAAGGTCGAGGAGCAGTGCGAGACCGCGCTGTCGTTTCTGCTGTAGATGACACAACCGTGGCCGGCTGCATCACTGGCAGGCGGTGACGTGCATCGTACCAGCGCGTCATGCGAGCCAACGTGTCGCAATGACGAATTCTAGATTCGTCGCGCCTTACGCCCGATGCCGGTGCGGCCGGGCATTCACCGGGCTGGTGCTCCAGTGCGTCCAGCTCACGCTGGCGAGGCTGCCGCGGTCGGTTGCCAGCGGACGCCGGGTCCGGCGCTCATATTCGGCGATGCAGCGGCCCGACTCCCAGATCTTGCGCTCCAAGTCGGCGATCGTCTTTTGCATCCGCCGGCTGGTGCCGCAGGTGGGATCCCTGAGCTGGTCGACTTCGAGCGCCTTCAAGGCCGCGCGATGCTTCCTGAGCTGCGCGCGCTGCCAGGCAATGTGACTGTTGCTGTCTGCTGTCATGTGGCCGCCACCATCATTGATCGTTGCACGCCGTTGGGCACCTCGATATCGACCTCGAGCATCGAGACGAACTTGCCCCTGTCCATCTTGACCACGACCTTGTCGGGGTCGAGATCGACATGCTTGGACACCACGCCGAGGATTTCGGCACGGAGAACTTCGAGAAGGTCGGGACCACCGGTCCGGCCACGCTCATGCGCGAGCAGGATCTGCAGCCGCTCCCGCGCCACAGGCGCGGAGCCGGCGCGGCCGCCAAAAAGCCGCATCAGGTTCATCATGCAGCCCTCCGTCGCAGCAACCGATCCATCAGCCCCTTGCGCTCGACCGGCACGGTCATCGTCACCGTCTCGCCCATCAGGCGGCGCACGGCGTCGATATAGGCCCGGGCCGGCGCACTGTTTGCGTTGTTCAACGTCACCGGGCTTCCAACGTTGGAGGCCTTCAACACATCCTGGCTTTCCGGCACGATGCCGAGCAGCGGTGTCGCCAGGATCTCCAGAATATCGTCGATCGACAGCATCTCGCCACGTGCGGCGCGCGCGGCGTCGTAGCGGGTGACCAGCAGATGCTTCTCGACCCGCTCGCCGCGCTCGGCGCGCACCGTTTTGGAATCCAGCATGCCGATGATGCGGTCGGAGTCGCGCACCGAGGACACTTCCGGATTGGTGACGATGATGGCCTCGTCGGCGTAGCGCATCGCCAGCGTGGCGCCGCGCTCGATGCCGGCCGGGCTGTCGCACAGGATCCAGTCGAACTTGGTCCTGAGATCGGCGATCACCCGCTTGACCCCCTCTTCCGTCAGCGCGTCCTTGTCGCGGGTCTGCGACGCCGGCAGCAGCCAGAGGTTCTCGAGCCGCTTGTCGCGGATCAGCGCCTGCGGGAGCTTCGCAACGCCCTGGACGACGTTGATGAGATCGAACACGACCCGGCGCTCCGCGCCCATCACCAGGTCGAGGTTACGCAAGCCGACGTCGAAGTCGATGACCACGACGTTCTGTCCCATCTGCGCGAGCGCAGCACCAAGTGCGGCGGTGGATGTGGTCTTGCCGACCCCGCCTTTGCCGGACGTCACGACCAAGACTTTGGCCATTCTCTTCTCCTTCTGGTCGATCAGTTCAAAGCTGTGATTCGCAGCATTTCGCCCTCGAGCCACGCCTGGGCGGGCCGGTTGCGCAAGCTGTCAGAGATCTGTTCCGCAGTCTGGTAGTAGCCGTCGATGGCGAGCAGCTCGGCCTCGATCCTCTGGCAGAAGATCCGCGCCGACGAGTTGCCGTTGATACCGGCCATCGCGCGGCCGCGCAGCGTACCGTAGACATGAATCGAGCCGCCGGCCACGATCTCGGCGCCGGAGCCGACCGAGCCGAGCACGGTGACGTCACCCTCGGCAAATATCGATTGACCGGAGCGGACCGGATTTTCTAGCAGCAGCGACGGCGACTTGGCCTTGGACTTCGGTTGCGGCGGCGGGTTGACGTGGGTGATGGCGCAGGCCCGGCCGCCGGTCAGAAGCGGCGGCAAATTGGCGCCGAGCTTTGATTCGTCGACGCCTTCGATGCCGAGCACGCGGATGTTGCGCTGGTCCAGGCTGCCGACAAGGTGGGCGATCGCGGCGGCGCTGAGGTCCACGGACGCCAGATCGAGCACCACCGGCTTGCCGGTGAAAAAGCCAGGCGAGCGCGCCAGCATCTGGTCGATCTCCTCCAGCCAGGACACGATCGGGACGACAGGGGTGAACACGAACGCGACATAGGAACGGCCGCGCATGCGAACCTGCTGACGTGCTGGCTGTTGAGTAGCGTCCATCGCCCCTGACTCAGTTGTCTTTTCGAATGGTTAACAATCGGTCCGCATGGTTAATCAAAGGTTAATACCGTCAGGGTTTTCACGGATTTGCACCGGGCGTGTCCTCCGAGCGGGTGAAGGCCGGCGCGGCCCGGGCTGTGAGCCGTGGTTTGGACGGAAAGCCGTCTCGAATGATTGCGAATCAGCCGATCGTGCGTTCCGTGCTGCAGCGGCCACGACGCAAACGCCACGGGCACCACCAATTGCGCACGTCTCCGTACTCTTACGGGAACCACGATCATGCTTACGCCCCATTGCGCGGCGCACACTCCGCTTCGGGACAAAAGGGGTTGGAGTGCGTTGTGCCGGCGGATGCCAAACCATCTCCGGAGGCCGCGACGTATTCGTGCGAGGCCTGCGGAAATCACATGACCTTGCTGGCCGCTCTGCCGAGGACGGCAAAGCACGAGGCCATTCGCATTTTTCGTTGCTATGGATGCAATGCGGTTCGGACCGAGCGCGCTTGAAACGCGCGCTGGAGCAGCCCGATTCCGATACCCGCGAGGACATCCGATCGAGCAAACGAAACAGCTCGGCGAAATCGTCATAGCTGACGCCGGGCGGATTGGATCGTGGCAATCCACGACGCCCTGCTGAGCCTCAAGACGCGACCTATTCGTCCCTGCGCGTGTCATTTCGCGGCCGCGAAGATACGCGTTGGACAAAGGTCTAATTCGGGTCCCCGGCTTTCCGTTCGCACCCGACCGCAAACTGACTAAGCTTAGCGATAACAACGCCGTCCTCGGGACCATCGAAGGTCCCGGGGACGCAAAAACACATTCACGGTCTTCAGGGAAACGCACATTCGCGCTCGCACGAGCGCGGCTGCCATTGTTTGGCGGAGAAGATGCGCTGGCCACCCGATGGTTTCAGGGCATGCAGAACAGCATCTCTTCTCTGTTCATTCGCTATCCGATCGGCACCTCGCTGCTGATGGCGGGCATCCTGTTCGTGGGGCTGGTCGCGTATCCGCTGTTGCCGGTCGCGCCGCTGCCGCAGGTCGACTTTCCGACCATCCAGGTTTCCGCGAGCCTGCCGGGCGGCAGCCCGGAGACGATGGCCTCCTCCGTCGCCCAGCCGCTGGAGCGCCAGTTCGCGCAGATCCCCGGCATCGCGCAGATGACGTCGACGAGCTCGCTCGGCTCGACTTCGGTCACCATCCAGTTCGACCTCGAGCGCAAGATCGATGCAGCCGCCGGCGACGTTCAGGCCGCGATCAACGCCGCCGGCGGACAGTTGCCGAAGAACCTGCCGTCGCCGCCGACCTATCGCAAGGTCAACCCGGCGGATTCGCCGATCATGATCCTGTCGGCGACTTCCGACACGCTGCCGCTGACGACCGTGAGCGACCGCACCGATGCCGAGCTTGCGCAGCAGATCAGCCAGATCTCCGGCGTCGCCCAGGTCTTTGTCGGCGGCCAGCAGAAACCTTCGATCCGCGTCCAGGTCGATCCGGCGAAGCTCGTCGCCAAGGGCCTGTCGCTGGAGGACGTCCGCGCCCAGATCGCGATCGCGACCACCGACAGCCCGAAAGGCAATATCGACGGTGAGCGCCACGCGTTCACGATCTACGCCAATGACCAACTGATGCAGGCGAAAGACTGGAACGACGTCATCATCGCCTATCGCAGCGGCGCGCCGCTGCGGGTCCGCGACATCGGCCAGGCGGTGGCAGGCCCGGAGGACATGAAGACCGCGGCCTGGGCCGACGGCCAGCGCGGCGTGTTCCTCGTCATCTTCAAGCAGCCCGGCGCCAACGTGATCGATACCGTCGACCGCATCAAGGCGCAGTTGCCGCGGCTAATCGCCTCGATCCCGCCGACCATCAAGATCAAGATCATCAGCGACCGCACGCTGACGATCCGGGCTGCGGTGGAGGATGTGCAGATCACGCTTCTGATCACCATTGCGCTGGTCGTGATGGTGATCTTCATTTTCCTGCGCAGCTTCTGGGCGACCATCATTCCGAGCATCACCGTGCCGCTGGCGCTGCTCGGCGCCTGTTCTTTGATGTGGGTGTTCGGCTATTCGCTGGACAATCTCTCGCTGATGGCGCTGACGATCGCGGTCGGCTTCGTGGTGGACGATGCGATCGTGATGCTGGAAAACATCACGCGCTACGTCGAGAAGGGCGAGCAGCCGATGGCCGCCGCCTACAAGGGCGCCAGCGAGATCGGCTTCACCATCGTCTCGATCAGCGTCTCGCTGGTCGCGGTGCTGATCCCGCTCCTGCTGATGGGCGGCATCATCGGACGACTGTTCCGCGAATTCGCGGTCACGCTGTCGATGGCGATCTTCGTGTCGCTGGTGGTCTCGCTGTCACTGACGCCGATGATGGCCTCGCGCTTCCTGCGCGCCGATCACGAGGTCAGGCACGGCCGCTTCTATCAGTGGAGCGAGCGGATGTTCAACAGCCTGCTCCACACTTATGAGCGCGGCCTCGATCGAGCGCTGCGCCACAGCTTCATCACGCTCTGTGTCTTCTTTGCAACCGTCGCGCTCTCGGTCTACCTCTTCGTCATCATTCCCAAGGGGTTCTTTCCGCAGCAGGACAACGGCTTCCTCACCGCGGTCTCCGAGATGCCACAGGATATCTCGTTTGCCGAGATGAAGCGGCGGCAGGAAGAGCTCAGCCAGATCGTCCAGGCCGACCCCGCGGTCTCCTCGATCGCGATGTTCATCGGCGGCGGCGGCACGGCGCTGAATTCGGGCCGCATGTACATCACCCTGAAACCGCGCGAGGAGCGTAATGTCGACGCGCAGCAGATCATCGCGCGGCTGCGCCCCAAGCTCGACAAGGTGATCGGCGCGCGGCTGTTCATGCAGGCCTCGCAGGACGTGCGGCTGGGCGGCCGGGCGACGCGGACGCAGTTCGAATATACCCTGCAGGACGCCAATCTCGATGAGCTGAACGACTGGGCGCCGAAGATCCTGACCAAGATGAAGACGCTGCCGCAACTGCGCGACGTCGCCACCGACCAGCAGACCGAAGGCACCACCCTCCAGCTCACGATCAATCGCGACATCGCCTCGCGTTTCGGCATCCAGCCGCAATTGATCGACGATACGCTCTATGACGCCTTCGGACAGCGCCAGGTCGCACAGTATTTCACGCAGGTGAACAGCTATCACGTGATCCTGGAGATCACGCCCGAGCTGCAAGGCAAGATCGACACGCTGGACAAGATCTACATCAAGTCACCGTCGACCGGCGACCAGGTGCCGCTGTCCGTGTTCTGCAAATGGACCGATGTCCCGGTGCGCCCGCTCGCGATCGCCCATCAGGGACAGTTTCCGGCCGTGACAATCAGCTTCAACCTCGCCCAGGACGTGGCGCTGGGGCAGGCCACCAATGCGGTGCAAAGCGCCGTGGCCGAGATGGGCGTGCCGGGCACGCTGGCGACGAGCTTCCAGGGCACGGCGCAGGCGTTCCAGCAATCGCTCAGCACGGTGCCGATGCTGATCGTTGCGGCGCTGATCGTAGTGTATCTGATCCTCGGCGTGCTCTACGAGAGCTACATCCATCCGCTGACCATTCTCTCCACGCTGCCGTCCGCCGGCGTCGGCGCGATCGCGATCCTGATGGCCTTCGGATTCGATTTCAGCCTGATCGCGCTGATCGGAATCATCCTCTTGATCGGGATCGTCAAGAAGAACGGCATCATGATGGTGGACTTTGCCATCGCCGCAGAGCGTGAACGGCATCTGACGCCGCGGCAATCGATCCGCGAAGCCGCGCTGCTCCGCTTCCGCCCGATCATGATGACGACGATGGCAGCCCTGCTCGGCGGCGTGCCGCTGATGCTCGGCACAGGAACCGGCGCCGAGATTCGTCAGCCGCTGGGCTACGCCATGGTCGGCGGCCTTCTGGTCAGCCAGGCGCTGACGCTGTTCACGACGCCCGTCGTCTATCTCTATCTCGACCGCCTCTCCAATTTCCTGTCGGACAGGATACAGGGCAAGCCGCGCGAAGAAACGCGTAATCGGATGAAGGATGCCGCAGAGTAGTGGGATCGCGCCAAGCCATGGGTAATGGCGCCGGCGCGATCGCGCGAGTTGGGTTTATGGCTGGGACGTAACCGCAGAGCTCGGCAGCGGCGCGAACTGCATTCCGGCAACGGCAGAGCCGGCATAGGCAATGGCGATCAACATCATGATCCTGAGTGCGACGAACATGCGCTTCCCTCTTGTTCTCGTCTTTACCTCAACCTGACAGAGACTCATTTCCATCAGGTGAGAGAAGCTGGTTGTCGCGAGCTTTACGGCGTTGGTGAGCGAGAGGTTTACGGCTCACGTCGAGAAGCTGGAACCCAATTCACGCGCCGGGAACGGTGTTGAAAGATCGATCCGAGCATTAAACGCGTGGTTCAGCGCGGCCTGGTCAATGTCGATTGAGACAGCCAGGAAGGCGCAAATCATTATGCCCATCGTTCGATATTCGCTTATTCCCTCATCCTTGGTACTTGCTTCGTTGTTTGTTTACGATGCCTGCTTCGGCCACGATCACGACCTGATGTCTCCGACCGGAGTGATCGCGCTCCGCTGGCCGGACATCGGCGAATTTCGCTTAACCACAAATGCAGTTCATGCGACGCCTGCGGCGATGACGCCCGCCGCGCGCGTTAGGGAAACGTTTGCGATGTTCATGCCGGGCGACTATCGGCGTATGCGTACGACCGGCCGGCAGGGATAGGCGGCAGGAGGTCGCCGTTGCGGGTGGCATGTCGCACGGGCACCGCGCCGGTCACGTCCTCAACGCGAGAGGCGGCATCTATCGCTTGGCGTGAAAGTCAAACCACTCGCCGAGACGGTTCTTGCCCGCGCGTTCGTCGAAATCCCTCAGGAATGCCCAAAGCTCCTTGACTTCGCCAACCGAGCGCCAGCGGCCGGGAGTGCCCTCGGCAAATGGACCGGATGAGCCCAAAGGAAATTTCCGACCCTGGAAGGACCGCACACCCAACGTCCGCTTGATCGCTGCCCTTAAGGCCTTCTTGGGAAATCCCGACAGCAACCCGTCAATCTTCATCAACGACGGAACCGGCTGAGCGCGCGTCACCTGGCTGATGATTTTGAAGTGCCGATATCCCAGCGCGTTGAGCAGATTGAGATCTACGCCGCCATCCTTATGTGACATTTCGATCGACAGGTAAGGAGGCGCCGTGTCCGAGGTCAAACCTCTCACACAACACCGATCATTACCTTCGATATCCACCTTGCAGTAAAACGGAACTCCGAACTCCGCGACGATCGACGAGAACCTTCTGGTTGCGATCTGCACTGCACGATGCGGCGTCCCCCCGCGCGACGCCACACTCTTGTTGAATGATGACCACTCGGTGACGTCAGACATCCAGAATTCTGCTGTACCATCGTCATCCGCCACTCCGACTTCCAACAGAGTGTAGCGACCGTCCCGCATCTCCGGCTCGAACTTCTCCCTCAGCTTTTCAGCCAGCACCGGACTCGCCTCGATGCCGAGCACTCGGTATCCCCGCGAGAGATAATAAGCGGAATCGGCGCCGTCATTCACGCCGACATCATAGATCAGATCGCTAGCAGCCACGTTCCACTCCTCCCGGAAGGAGCACCTTTGAAGACAGGCGTATCGCTGCGGTCAACGAAGCGCCGCTCGGCTCTGCCCGCCATTGCAACCGTTGATCATTCCCGACGCATTATTAGCGTAGCGGTTTTGGATCGGCCCAGTGGCCTTTTTGAGGCGGAAGCGCGTTCGCGATGTTACCGGTTGGATTGCCCCTGGGTACGGCTCGATCCCTGCAGAAACGTCAGAAGCTGGGCGGTCAAAAACTCCGGGTTCTCGTCCGGCAGCCAATGACCGGTGTCGGGCGCAACGCCGCCGCGGACATCGCTGGCAACCTGTTTCGCCATTGTCACTTCAACCATGCCATTGCTCTTGTCGCCGGCGAGGGCAAGCACCGGCATCGGCAATTTGTGGCTTTCGAACTGTGCAAAGCGGCGTTCGTCTTCCGGAAACGCGCGGTAAAGCTCAAATCCAGCGCGCAAACCTCCAGGCGCCGCGTAGGCTCTTGCATAGACGGCAATGTCCTCGTCGGCGATCGGCCGAAAGGCCCGCTTCTTGTAGAAGTCGCGAATGAAGGGATATTCGTGTCCTGCGACGAGCATCTCGGCAATATCGCGCTGCTGGAATAGCCCAAAATGCCATATGTCGGGATCAGCCTTTGACTTTGCTTCGTTCCATGCGCTCGTCGCGGGGAGCGGGACGTCGAGCATCGTGAGCGTCTTGACTTCGCCCGGCCATTGCGACGCATAGGCATAGGCGATCATCACGCCGATATCGCGGCCGACGAGGTTCACAGGGCCTGCCCCGAGCTCGTGGACGAGCGCGCGAATATCCGCCGCCATCGTCGCCTTGTCGTACCCTCCGGCGGGCTTGTCTGACTCGCCGGCGCCGCGGTAGTCGATCGCCACCACCCGGAAGCCTGCTTGGGCAAGCGACGGCATCACTTTGCGCCAAGTGTACCAGGTCTGCGGCCAGCCGTGCAGCAGCACCAGAAGCGGAGCATTGTCGGGCCCGCCAATCACGTAGTGCAGTCGCACACCATTGGCTTGGGCAAAGCCGTCATGAAATTTGCCTTGAAAGCCGGCCGGAAGACCAGTGGGGACGGTCGATGTGACCGCGGAGTCGATTTCATCCGCTTCGGGCAACTGTTGCGCGAGCGCGGATAAAACGCCGCCCGCTGAGATCAAAGCGGCCGCAATCGCCATGAGATGAAGACCGGCTCGTGTCTTGCGCATCGGACAGGCCCTCTCCGGTTCGGTGCCAATCGAGCCGAACGCCGATAGGGTATTTCGGTTCCTTTTCCGGCTACCCTTTGGCGTGGACGCAGCCGCGCTGATCGCGACGCGGGATGCCGTCAACCGTTGGCGATGGCCAAGCAACTCCGCTGCATCATCGATGGCGATGGAACCAGCCACCTCGCTCGAAGGCGCGTTCGGCAGGCTACCCAGGATCAGATCAGGCACGCTCTCGTTTGATGATCGTCTGATAGTCGTCGCTGAATGGCTAGAAACCACCGCGACCTGAAGCGCGTTTTGCTTCATTGGCGAAGAGGAGGCGGGAAGAGGAGGAGGGATGCCGCAAATCGCGCAAGACAATGCCCTGGATAGCTCCCTGGCCTTCTACCGCGAAGGGTACGAGTTTTTTCGCCATCGGCATCGGCAATTTCACACGGACATCTTTCAGGCGAAGCTGCTCGGCAAGACCTACAACTGCGTTTTTGGCGAGGATGCCGCACGGATGTTCTATGAGCCGGATCGATTTACGCGGCAGGGCGCCCTTCCAAGCTCGACCTTGAAACTGCTGCAGGATGAAGGCAGCGTCGCGGTGCTGGACGCGGAGGCGCACGCTCAGCGCAAGCAGATGTTTCTGTCCTTGATGACGCCGGAGCACCTGCGGGCCTTCGCGCAGCTCGCTTCCGAGGTGTTGCTCGATGCCGCCGCCGACCAGCGAAGCCAGAATGGCGGCGTCATCAACCTCGATCAGGCCTTGCGCGGCGTGCTGTGCGATGCTGCCTGCCGCTGGATCGACATCCGGCTGGAGCGCTCCGAGCTACAAAGGCTAACCGGCGAGCTCGGCGCAATGATCGACAATGCCGGAACGATCGGCCCGGCAAACTGGACCGCGCGGATCAGGCGCTGGCATTCAGAACAGCTTCTGCGGCAGCAGGTCGAACGGGTTCGGGCCGGATCGCTCGTGCCGCGCGGAGGCAGCGGGCTCGAAATCATCGCATCACACCGCGAGCCGAATGGCCAGTTGCTCGCGCCTGAAATCTGCGCTGTCGAACTGCTCAACGTCCTGCGCCCGATCGTCGCGATCTCACGTTTCATGACCTTCGCCGCACTCGCGCTACATCAGCATTCGGCGGCTCACGCACAACTCCGCAGCGACGACGCTTTTCTGGAGCCGTTCGTACAGGAGGTGCGCCGGCTAACCCCGTTCTTTCCGGTGGTCGCAGGAATCGCCCGCGAAGACTTCGACTGGCGCGACTACCGGTTCAGCAAAGGCGACCGTTTCGCGCTGGATCTCTACGGCACCAATCGCGACCCCCGGGCATGGGACGATCCCGAAGCGTTTCGTCCTGAGCGCTTCATCGGCTGGCGTGGCAATGCGTTCACGATGATCCCACAAGGCGGGGGCGATTTTGGCGGCCATCGCTGCGCGGGGGAATGGCTGACGATTGCCGTGATGACATCGCTGATGTGCACGCTGGTGCGCGAGATCGAATACGAGGTGCCGGAGCAGGACCTCACAGTCGACCTGTCACGCATTCCAGCCGCGCCGAAGAGCGGCTTTGTCATCGACGTGAAGAGCCTGCACTAGTTGGCGCCTCTGCTCCGCGGACGGGCTATCGAAAGCTTCGTTGAAGCATCTCAGCTTCCAGCCGCGCCGTTCGGCTCGATTCCCAGCCAACCGATCAGGCCGGCGAGTGCGGCGCAAGCCGCGGTGACGAGCATGACCGTATGCAGCGCGCGCTCGAATGCGGCAGCCGCCTGTTCTTGAACGCCGGACTGCCCTGACATCACGGCATTCATGGCTTCGTTGGCCTGCGAGGGCGTTGTCCCAACAAGTTCATGCGAAAAGCTTGCAAACAATACCGCCCCGAGCGCTGCGACCGCGAGCAGACCAGCGATCCGCGCGACTGCATTGTTGACGCCCGAAGCAATGCCGGCGTGGACTTTGCCGGCAGCAGCCATCACCGTCGATGTTAGCGGCGGGACGGTGGTCGACATGCCGACGCCCAGCAGGACGATCGACGGAAGCACGCCGACCCAAAACGATTGCCTGAGATCGACAACAGCAAGCAAAGCCAAGCCGCAGCCCGCAATGATGGGACCGATCGTGAGCAACAACCGCGGGCCTAAACGGTCGGTGAGCGAGCCCGCGAACGATGCGCCGAACCCCATGATCAGCGCAAACGGCAGCAATGCCGATCCAGCCTGTGTCGCGGAGTAGCCCCCGAGCCGGATCAACCCGAACGGCAGATAGTAGAGCGCGCCGCCGAGTGCGAAGTAGAGCAACAGCGTCAGCGCATTGGTTGTGGAAAAATTCCGCGATCGGTAGAGCCCCAGCGGCATCATCGCCCATTCGTGGAGCCGGGCCTCGATCGCGACGAACAAGGCAACAAACCCGGTTCCCGCTCCGAGGGCGGCGAGCACCGTCTTGTCGCGAACGCCCGCCGCCGGAATGGCACTGAGACCCCACGTGATCGCTGCGAGGCCAATCGCGACGGTGACGGCGCCGCTCCAGTCGAGTTGCTTTGCGTGGGGATCGCTGCTCTCGCAAGCGAAGCGAAGCGCAAGCCCGGCCGCCGCAAGCGCGAGTGGAACGTTCAACAGGAAGATCGCCCGCCATGAGACTTGATCGACCAGCCAGCCGCCCAGCGGCGGACCTGCCGCCAACATCAGTGCACCTGCGCCTGCCCAGATTCCGATGGCCTGGCTGCGCTCGTGCTCGTCGAAAGTCGCGCCTAACATGGCGAGACTGGACGGCGTCAACAAGGCGGCGCCAACACCTTGGACGGCGCGGCTGACGATAAGCGTTTCAATATTTGGCGAGAGCCCGCAAGCGATGGACGCCGCCGCGAAGACCGCGATGCCCAGAACAAAAATCCGGCGTCGACCATAGAGATCGGCCGCGGAGCCACCGATCAGCACGAGCGCGCTCAGCAGCAGCATATAGGCGTTGACGATCCACTGTGTTGCTGCCGCATCCGAATGGAGCTTGTGCTGGATTGCGGGCAGCGCGATGTTCACGACCGAGCTGTCGAGAAACGCCATGCTCGACCCGACTATGGTCGCCGCCAGCGTCAGCCGCTTGCGGAGTTGCGACGGGTCCGCATCAAAATAGACTGTCGCCTGGATCAGCCCCGCATCGCAGGGCGGCCGTGTAAATCCAACCATTGGATGCTCGAGAAGGACGGTTGCCGCAGGTCAGGCTCGTGTCCATCGTTGGCAACGCCGGCCCGCCTGGGTCGCCGCGTCTGATCTCGTGGCGAACCGTAATAAGCTCGTGCCAGCCGGCTGGTTCCGAATATCCGAGGCCGGAAGGGCCTCGTCGCCGCGAGACGTCAACTCTCAAACCCAAACCCGGGCTGCTCCGGATGTGCCGTCGGCGCCCGCGGATTCTCGCCCGTTACCGCCATCGGCAGTTGCTAAAGCGATGGGAACAGCCAGGCGCTGGACGTTCCCTGACAGGATGGCGTTCTTTCGGCGCAAATCCTTGCTTGATCGTCCCAACTGTATGCGGACGCCCGCTGGCGCCGTGCTAGCGGCCCCGCGTTATCCCGGACCAATCGCCGCGGAGCCGAAATCCGGCGCCTCGATCTGACCGGCGCGATGGCAGGCGACACTGTGACCAGAGCCGATCGCTTCGAGCTGCGGCAGTGCCTGCCGGCAACGCTCAACAGCGAACGGACAGCGTTGCGCAAAGCGGCAACCGGGCGGCGGGTCGACCGGGCTCGGCGGATCGCCCTTGACCAGGTAGCGTTGCTTTAGCGCGTCGCGGAGCGGGCCGGCCGGTGCGGCGGCTGCAATCAACGACCAAGCGTAGGGATGGCGTGGCTCGCTGAACAGCGCCGATGCCGGAGCCAGCTCGACGATCTTGCCGAGGTACATGACCGCGATCTCGTCGCAGAACTGCTGGATGACACCGAGGTCGTGCGAGATGAAGATGTAGGTCAGACCACGCTCACGCTGCAGCTTCTTCAAGAGATTGAGAATCTGTGCCTGGATTGCGACGTCGAGGGCGGAGACGGCCTCGTCGCAGACGATCATGTCGGGTTCGGGCGCGAGCGCACGCGCGATGCACAAGCGCTGACGTTGACCGCCGGAGAACTGATGCGGGAAGAGGTCGGCGGCCTGCGGCGGCAATCCCACCTCGGCGAGCAGAGCCCGCACCCGCTCGTCACGCTCGCTCCTGCTCCCGATCTGCAAAAGATCGAGCGGCTCGCGCACCTGATCGCCAGCGCGCCGCCGTGGATCGAGTGCCGAAAAGGGATCCTGGAATACGATCTGCAGATGGCGTCGTAACTGTCGCAGCGGCTCACCCGCGAGTTGCATGATGTTCTCGCCATCAAATACGATCTTTCCCGACGTCGCTGGAACCAACCGCATCACCGCCTGCGCGGTGGTCGATTTTCCGGAGCCGCTCTCCCCCACGATTCCGAAGGTCGTGCCGCGACGAACCCGGAAGCTGACGCCGTCGACCGCGTGCACGAGGGATGGTCGTGCAAACATGCGCTTGCGTCCGGCCGGGAAATGCACGACGAGCTCGCTCACGTCGAGCAACGGAGACCCGGCTTCGTAGGCCATTTCGGTAGCCTTGGCCGTCGTCATCATGTTCATGCTGCAATCTCTGCCTGGCGCCAGCACGACACGACATGTCCCGTTTCGACTTGGTCGAGCGGCGGTTGCCGTCGTGCGCGGCATATATCACCGGCGTTGGTGCAACGTGCGAGGAAGGCGCAGTCTTCTCCACGAGCACCTAACGGCGGAACCATGCCGGGAATCTCGGCAAGCTCGACCCAGGCGCCTGACCGCGCGTGGCCAAGCGACAGATGCGGCACACAGGCGAGCAGACCGCGAGTATAGGGATGACGCGGCTGTGCGATGACGCGCTTCGCCGGGCCCGCCTCGATGCAGCGTCCCGCGTAGAGCACGGCCACATCGTCGGCAAGCTCGGCAACCGCGCCGAGGTCGTGGGTGATGAGCACGATCGCGGTCTCGGTCTCCTGCTGCAGTCGCGCCAGGAGGTCAAAGATCTGCGCTTGCACTGTCACGTCCAGCGCCGTGGTCGGCTCGTCAGCAATCAGGAGCTTCGGCTTGCCGGCAAGCGCCATCGCGATCATGACGCGCTGTCGCATGCCGCCGGACAGTTGGTGTGGATAGGCATTGACGCGTTGCTCCGCCGCGGGAATCTGCACTGCCCGCAGGAATTCGATGGCCAGCTCGGTGGCATCCGCACGGCCAAGTCCACGGTGGGCTCGTAACACCTCGGCGATCTGGTCGCCGACCGTGTAGAGTGGGTTGAGCGCGGTCATCGGTTCTTGGAAGATCATCGACATCGCGTTGCCGCGTAGCGCTCGCAGCCGCTTGGGCGATGCAGCCAAGACGTCCTCGCCGGCGAGCAGGATGCGGCCTCCGGTGACCACGAAACCTGGAGGCAATAGCCCCATGATCGCGAGCGCGGTCATGCTCTTGCCACAACCGGACTCGCCGACCAGCGCCATGGTCCGGCCTTGATTGACCTTGAACGACAGGTCCTCAAGCACCGGAACCGAGCTGCCCGTGCCGCTCTCGATCGCCACGCCGAGGTGGTCGATATCCAATACCGGAATCATCAGGTCCTCCGCCGCAGCCGCGGGTTGATCGCATCGTTGACACCGTCGCCGACAAGGCTGACTGCCAGGACAGCCAGGAAGATTGCAGCGCCGGGGAAGGTCACAGTCCACCAGGCGTCGAGCACGTAGTTGCGATTCTGGCCGAGCATGAGCCCCCAACTCATGGTGTTGGGATCGCCGAGGCCAAGAAAACTGAGACCGCCTTCAAACAGGATAGCGACACCGATCGCGAGCGTCGCGGAGATGATAATCGGCGGCAACGCGTTGGGCAGGATGACGCGAAGGATAAGATGAACATTGCCGGCTCCTGCCGCACGCGACGCCTTGATGAAATCGAGGTTGCGGAGCCGCATGAACTCAGCGCGGGTCAATCGTGCCGCCGTGGTCCAGCTCACCGCACCGATCGCGACCGTAATCGTGGTCAGCTTCTGGCCGAACAGGGTGACCAGCACCATGGCAAACAGCAGTGGCGGCAGGATTTGGAAAAACTCGGTGATCTTGACGAGCGTGGTGTCGATGACGCCACCGAAATAGCCGCTCAGCGAGCCTACGCTGACCCCGATCATGATGGTGATCAACGCCGCGACGGTGCCGACTGTCAACGTGGCGCGGCCGCCGTAGATCAGTCCGGCCAACACATCGCGGCCAAGGTAGTCCGTCCCGAGCCATGCGTCAGCCGACGGAGGCGTGAACGGCGCGCCAGCGATATCCAGCGGATCGACCGGATAGAGCAAGGGACCAAGGATGGTGCAGAGCACCAGAGCAATCAGCAGCAAGGCGCCCACGACGCCGGACGGGCTCTTCGAGAATTGCTGCAGCGCCACCCTGGCGGGCGAGGCGGCAGGGCGCGACGGCAGAATTGCGGGGGCCGGTGCCGCGATCAGGGATGATCCGGTCTCGAGCGTGGTCATTTTGTCCCCACACGGATACGAGGATCGATCAGGCGATAGACCAGGTCGGTCACGATGTTCGAGACCATCACCATCAACGCGGAAAAGAATAGCACTGCCATCAGTGTCGGATAGTCGCGCCGGAGGATGGAATCGAACACCAGGCGGCCCATGCCTGGCCAGCTAAACACCGTTTCGACGACAACGGCGCCAGCAAACAGGTTGCCGAACTGCAGTCCGATGATGGTGACAATGGGAATCAGCGCGTTTCGCAGAGCGTGCTTGAACACCACGACCGTTTCGGAGAGACCCTTGGCCCGTGCAGTCCGAATGTAGTCTGCCGACAGCACGTCAATCATGTTGACGCGGGCGAGACGGCTATACTGCGCCATAAAAACCAGGGCGAGCGTCAGCGACGGCAGCACGAGGTGCTGTAGTACATCCACCAGATAGGCGAGACCGGTTTTCGGATTGACGACATCGGTCATCCCGGACACTGGAAGGATGGGCCAAATCGATCCGAACAACAGCAACAGCATCAACCCGGTCCAGAAGATCGGGGCAGAGTAGCCGGCGAGCGATAGCAAGGTGACGGCATGGCTGACCAAGCCGTTTGGCCGCCGCGCGCTGATGATGCCGAGCGTGGTCCCGATCAGGACGGCGAGGACGAGGGCCGCGAATGCAAGCAGCAGGGTCGCCGGTATCCGCTGCTGAATCAGGCTGAGGACCGGCTCGTTGAAATAATACGAGTAGCCGAAATCCCCCGTCGCAATTTTGCCGAGATAAGTGACAAGCTGCTCGAGGAGGCTGTGGTCCAGGCCGTATTTCGCCCGCAGCGCCGCCACCACCTCCGCGGAGGCGCCACCCATCTCCCCTGCGATCACCTGCACCGGATCACCTGGCGCAAGATGGATTAGGCAGAAGTTCAGGACGATCACCGCCAGCAGCAATGCGACAGCGTTGGCTAGCCGCTGAAATAGATGCACAGTGAGGGTCATGGTACGGACCTGCCTCGACCGGGTGGATCAAGTCTTCGGCGGTGACGCCCAGGACAATTCGTCGAGCGGCGACATTACGCCCCAGATCGTGTTTGGAAGATGCTCCAGCCCCTTGCTGAACGCGGAGTAGTACGGCACCACGTCGATGAAATAGATCGGCACCTCCGAGACAACGATCTTCTGGAACTCGGAATAGAGTTCCTTTCGTCTCTCCGGCGAAGTTTCTTTCGCTGCGGCAGCCAGGAGTTCGTCGACCTTGGGGTTGCTGTATTGTTGTGTGTTCGACCAGATGACGCCCTTACGAATGTTCGAAGAGAGATAGGTGCGATCGACTCCGATCACCGGATCGCCCCAATTGAAGACCGTGTCCATGGTCAGGTCGAAATCATGATTCGAGATGCGCTGCGCCCAGGTCGGGAAGTCGGGAGCGGCGCGGACCTCCAGGTTGATGCCGGCGCGCTTCAGCTGCGAACGCAGGTACTCGGCGATGTTGCGCTGCTGCTCATCCGCACCTGGGATATAGTCGATCGTCAAAGACAAGCGCGAACCGTCCGCCCGCTTGGGATAGCCCGCCGCGTCAAGCAATGACTGCGCCTTGGCGAGATCGAATTTGTAGGTCTCGACGTTCTTTTCCTCGAGCAACGAACCGGGCGCGACCGGTCCTGTCGCGGGCTGCGCCTTGCCGCCCATCAGCTTGTTGACGATGAAATCGCGGTTGGCGGCATAAGCGATGGCCTGACGCACCCTGACGTCGTCGAGGGGCTTCTTCTTGGTGTTGAAGGCGAGCCAATTCAAGGCACCGATGCCCGTGTAGCCCTTGTTGGTGACAACGAGATTTGACGCCCTCTGCAGGCGCTCGATATCGCGAATACCAGTGACAAATGGAAGGATATTGGTCTCGCCACGTTCCGCCGACACCAGCGCAGCGTTCGGATCCGACATGATGCGCAACACGATCTTGTCGAGTTTCGGCCGGTCTGGAATAAAGAACCGATGGAATTTCTCAAGCGTGATGTATTCACCCTGCTTGTACTCCGTCAGCTTGAACGGCCCCGAACCGATCGGTTTCAGGTTGGCGGGATGCGTCTTCAAGTCCTGGCCGTCGCCGTAGATGTGCTTGGGCAAAATGGGCATGAGCGCCGGCGACATGGCGAGAAGAAGCGCCGGGTGCGGATGCGACAGGCGAATCACCGCGGTATACGGATCAGGCGTCTCGACCTTGTCGACCACTGCCAACATGTTCTGGAAGGGATGATTGGCCTTGATCGCCATGATCGAGAACGCGACATCTTCGGAAGTGACGGGGTGACCGTCGTGAAACACCGCGTTCCTGACCAGATGCAATGTCACGGACAGGCCATCCTGGGACGTCTCCCAGGATTGGGCGAGATATGGCTGCGGATTCCAGTTATCGTCGTAGCGCAACGGACTAGCAAAAATCTGCGCGCCTGGTACCGCGGTCGCGACGCCGGACTGTACGGCGCCATTGAAATGCCGAGGCACCTGCGTGGTGGCGATGACCACGGTCCCGCCGGGAGACTGCGCAAGCGATCGTTGCGGCGTTGCATACGTGGCAAGGATGCCGATGGCTGTGAGGAGAATTGCCCGATTAAGCCGCATAAGAAAACCTCCATACCTGGAATGGTGACTTGGTGTAATCCGGCGTTTCTTTGCCGCCGTTGTCGAACGAAATCAGCGTCCAGGCTCACCCTCGAGCCCGGGCAAGCGCGCCATCAAGTATGATGTCTAATTCTTCTGTCGGCGGCAGATCGCGCGTGCCGACGCCGATCAGAATGATGTCTCCCTCCTCCGCCAACGAGGTGCTTGTCGCGGATAGCGACCATGACTTCCCGATCATCTGGAACACCGCGGGAGCACGCTCGCCAACAAGTCGACATGATCCCTTCAAACGGAGAAGCTGCGGCGGCAAAGATGCGATTGCATCCGCCAGGCGGACGCGATCGAAGGCGCCATCGCGGCGATAGGCCCAGCGCCGGAATTCCGACTCATGAGCCGTGACGTCGCGCTCGATCGCATCGGCGCGGAAACCGTGACAACCTGACGGCATCGATATCGAGGTGAGCAGCGGCAGCGCGTCGCGCGAGGTCGCAAGCACGGGAACGCCGGGCCGGATCGCGCTGATTGCGCGCCGTGCGGTCTCGAGGCCTTCGGCGTCGACGAGGTCGCTCTTGTTGAGAAGAATGACGTCGGCACGGGCGAACTGATTGCGGACGGTGTCACCGACGCGAACATCGATCGAAAGCTCCGCGACGCGCGAAGCATCCGCGAGCACGATGACGCGATCCAGCCGCAATGCCCGTTCCACCAGCGCGATCTCGGCGATGCGCCAAGGATCGCCGACCCCGCTCGCCTCGACCACGATGTGATCGAATGTGGTTGCGTTGTCGATAAGTCGCCCGAGCGTGTCGAGAAAGCCATCGCCGGCGCTGCAACAGATGCACCCGTTGGTCAGCGTCATGGTGGTGCCGTCGTGATCAGCGATCAGGGCTGCGTCGACGTTGATCTCGCCGAAATCGTTGATCAGAACGGCCGTACGCGTAGTGCTTGTCGCGAGCAGATGGTTGAGGAACGTGGTCTTGCCGGCGCCGAGGAAGCCGCCAATCACGGTGACCGGTATGATCGCCGAGGCCGTCATGCTCGCGGCGCTCGGTGAACGCGGCCCCCGACCACCGTTCCCCAGACCGGCACGTCTTTCAATTTTTCTGGGCTGACCGTGAGCGGATTGTCGTCGAGCACAGCGAAATCGGCCAGCTTTCCGGTCTCGATACTGCCGACGAGATGATCGAGCTTCAGGGTGTAGGCGGCCCCGATGGTTACGGCGGCGAGCGCTTGTTCGACGCTGAGCGCTTCGGTCTCGCGTCCGAGTTGGCGCCCACCGGACGAGGTGCGGTTGACGGCGCACCACGCGGTGAACAGCGGCGCAAGTGGCGTGACCGGGGCATCCGAGTGGATCGCGTAAGGCACTCCGAGACGGTGCGCCGTGCCGGTGGCGTCCAGTCGACCCGCGCGCTCGGGTCCCATCGTCAGCTCGTAGTGGGAGTCGCCCCAATAATAGACGTGGTTGGCAAACAGGTTGACGCAGACACCGAGTGCCTTCATCCGCCGGAACTGTGCCGCGTCGGCCATCTGGCAGTGCTGCAGGGTGTGGCGATGGTCTGGACGCGGCATGGCCGTCTGAGCCGCCTCGATCGCGTCGAGCGCCAGGGCGGTCGCCTCGTCGCCGTTGGTGTGGATGTGAAGCTGGATGCCGGCTCGGTGGTAGGCGTCTACGAGTCGCGGCAACTCTTCGGGAGCGATGTACCATAGGCCGTTGGGCGCACCGTTGTGATAGCCAGGCCATCGGAGCCGGGCCGTGAAGCCCTGTATCGAGCCGTCGACGACGAGCTTGACGATGCCATAATGCAGCTTTTCGTTGTTGCCCTGACGCAGCGCCGTAATCTTGGCGATGCCCCGGTCCGGCGCATGTGAAGCGGACGACAGCGCCGGAACCAGCCGAAGACCGAAACTGTCGCGGGCCGTGGCCGCGCGATAAAGCTCGACCGTCTGATCGCTCAGGTCGTTGTGCAGGTCGGTGATTGTGGTGACGCCCTGGACGCAGGCCGACGCCGCATAGCGTTCGACGTCGGCTGACGTGATGTTGCCGGACAGCGGATTGCCGAACACCCGAAATACCTTGAAGCGTGCGGCGATACCTTGCAATTCGCCGCTCGCGAGCCCGTCGCGGCCCGCGACCACGCCGGAAATGTCGGTCGCGGCCAAAAGCTCTGCACGCTCCAGCACCAACGTATTGACATTGATGATATGGAAGCTCGCGTGGATGACCATGATCGGGCGCGTCGTTGACACTTGGTCAAGCTGCTGCCGGGTAAGCATCCGCCCGCCGATATGCAGGGGATCGAACCCCCACGCGAACAGCGTCGCGTTCGGGTCGGTCATCGCGGCCTCGGCCTCCCTCAGCCGTGCAATGATCGCATCGATGTCGCGAACACCAGGCACCAGGCGGCCTTCCGGCGAACGGCGATCGCCGGCGCCGACGTAAGGTTGCGACCACACGACGCCTTCCATGATGTGGCTGTGGCCTTCGACGAAGCCGGGCAGCAGCACCTTGTCCTGGAACCGATCGTCACGCGTGCCCTGGATGGAGTTCAGCTCCTCACTGGTGCCGACTGCCACGATGCGGCCTTCGCGTACAGCGACGTGGGTCGCCGCCGGCCGGGATGGGTTCATTGTCACGATGCAACGGGTCGAAAAGACGACTGTGTCTTTGCTGTCCTGGCTCACGCTCACCGCTCCCAAATTTCTTTGCGGTCGAGCCTGCAGCGCGGGACAGGATTGGACCAGCGCCAGATGCGGGGTGCGCATGGGGCCAGAGACGCGGGGGAAGCCCGGCCCTTCACGATTTTTTCTTGACAGGCCCCCGCAGCGCAACGTCCGATGGGGAATACTTTGGAAGAGTAGAACTCTTTGGATCGATGGGAAGAATTGCTGACCCAATGCAATCGGATGCCGATGGTCGCCTGACACCAGGCGGTGGGACCGACGCGCTATTCTGGGGATCACTGTTCCGCGACCTCGACCGCGAGGGGTCGTTCTTGCAGTTGCAGATCCGACAGATCATCGTCTCGGCCATCGAAAACGGCCGGCTGCCGCTGGGCGCCCGCATGCCTTCAAGCCGCGATCTTGCCGCCGTGCTCAAGGTCTCTCGCAATACCATTGTCATCGCATACGAGCAGCTCATCGATCAGAACTTCCTGATCGCGCGCGAACGCACCGGCTATTTCGTTGCCGGTCTGCCCAAGCACATCGGTGCGGCCGCCCGCGAGCCGGGCGGAGCGACCCGCGACGACGGTCGTTGGACCAGCCGGTTTGCGCACCGGCCCTCGACGTACCGCAACATCGTCAAGCCGCTCGACTGGCAGGCCCATCCGTACCCATTCATCTTCGGGCAGTTCGATCCCGGGCTGTTTCCAACCAACGACTGGCGGGAGAGTGCGCGTGCCGCGCTCAGCGTACCGGAAATCAACAACTGGGCGCGGGATCTGATCGACGGCGATGATCCGGCCCTCATCGAGCAACTTCAGCTTCAAGTGTTGCCACGCCGCGGCATCCGCGCGCGCTCCGATGAGATCATGATCACGATCGGGGCCCAGCACGCGCTCTATCTCATCGCGAAGCTGTTCATCACTCCGACCACGCGAATCGGAGTGGAGGAGCCCGGCTATCCCGATGCGCGCAACATCTTTGGCCTGCTGACGCCGAATGTGGTGCCGCTGCGGGTCGACAGCGGCGGCCTGGTGCTCGGCGACGAGTTCGAAAATTGCTCGCTGGTGCACGTTACCGCAAGTCATCAATGCCCGACGGCTGTGGTGATGCCCCTCGCGCGGCGGCATGCGCTTCTGCAGGCGGCGCAGTCGCACGGTATCATTCTGATAGAGGACGATTACGACGGGGAGCTAATGCCGGAAGAGGGCGAACTACCCCCATTGATGAGCCTCGATCGCGGCAGCAGCGTGCTCTACGTCGGCTCGCTCTCCAAGGCGCTGGCACCGGGCCTGCGGCTCGGTTATGTGGTGGCCCCGGCCCCGGTCATCCGCGAATTGCGTGCGCTGCGTCGGTTGATGCTGCGGCATCCACCGCTCAACAACCAGCGTGTCGCCGCGCTGTTCATCGGGCTCGGCCACTATCGTTCGCATCTTGCGCGGGTAGGGTCCGTGCTGCTTGAGCGGGCACGCATCCTTGACCGGCTGCTGCCGCAGCATCTGCCGCATTGCACTTGGTCGCGGGGCGCAGGCAGCACCCATTATTGGGTATCGTGTCGGCCTGGAACCGACACGGTGAAGCTCGCTGAGCTCGCCCGTGCTCAGGGCGTGGTGATCGAGCCGGGTGATGTGTTCTCGATCGATGAAGGCTCCGCCCGTCACTGCTTCAGGCTCGGCTTCTCGTCGATCCGCACCGAGCGGATCGAAGCTGGCGTCGAGCGGCTTGGCAAGGTCATCACCCAGACGGGATGATCTGGCTCAGATAACTTCGCTGCCCTTGGCGGCACCGCCGACGACCATCGCGGCGGGGCTTGCGACGCATGCCCGGCAGATAGCAGAGCCGACGCCATTCGCAAAAACCGATGTCGTCGAATGGGCCGCATCAGCGTGCCCGGGCCACTGGAGGAAGGTCTGGTTGCGGTCACGTATTCAGTCCCGAACAACAAGGAGAGCTACGACTGGCCACAGACATGATGGCGTCTGGTTCTAAGGTGCTGCGCGTGTCCCGTGCCATGGTTGTGGTGAGGCTGGGACCCGCGCCACCGTGCTGGGCTGCCCCGCCATGCACGCTAGACCAATCGGAGCCCTTTATTGTCCGACCTTCATGCGTTCCGGCAGGCGCTTCTTCAACAATTGTTCGCGGCCTTTAACCGTCACGACAGCGGCGGCGTAATGGCTTGCATGACCGATGACGTCATCTTCGATGCCGCCGCTGGGCCGGAGATGTGCGGCCGGCGGATCACGGGCGCGATGGACGTTCGTGCTGCGTTCGAGCGGACGTTTGCGGACATGCCAGATGCGAGCTGGCAGTGCACACGCCATGCCGTGTTCGGCAATCGCGCTTTGTCGGAATGGATTTTCCGCGCGACCACCAAGGACGGCAGCCGCATCGAAGCCCAGGGTTGCGATCTGTTCCAGTTTTCCGGCGACAAGATCTGCGTCAAGAGCGCCTTTCGCAAGGAAAGACCGCTGCAGACTGCCGTTCAACCGAAGGACCCGGTCCGTTCATGAACGTTCAATCGACATTTTCGCCGGCGGCCGAGTATGACCCGCGCTACGACCCGCTGGTGTCCGACGGGCCGGGACGGGACCGCGCTTACGCGCCGACATATTGGCTGGCGACCGCGGGCGACCCACCTCCGGCCGATGGTCCGATCACGCGCGATGTCGATGCCGATGTTGCGATCGTCGGCTCCGGCTATACAGGGCTCGCCTGCGCGATCTTTCTTGCGCGCGAATTTGGCATCAAGGCATTGGTGCTTGAGGCCAATCAGGTGGCTTGGGGTTGCAGCACCCGCAACGGTGGCCAGGCACAGAATGCCGCCGGCCGTCTCAGCCGCTCGGAATGGATCGCGCGCTACGGCCGCGACGTGGCGCTGCGGCTGCATGCCGAGGTGCAGGACGGCTTTGAAACCTTCGATGAACTCATCCGCAGCGGTGCCATCGACTGCGAGCCACAGCGTGGTGGCCATCTCTATATCGCGCACCGGCAACGCCATCTCAAAAAGATCGCCGCCGAATCGAATGTGTTGAACAACGTCTTTGGCTATGCCAGCAGGATTATCTCTCGAGACGAGCTGCGGCGCGATTTCGTCGATGAAGCGGAAGCGGTCGGCGCGGTGCATGAACCGCTCGGCATCGGTGTTCACCCGGCGAAGCTTGCGTTTGGCTATCAGCGCATGGCCCGCGCGCTCGGCGTGCGCATCCACACCGCGAGCCCGGTCGAGCAAATCGAGAGCCGCAACGGCATTTTTCGGCTCCGCACGCCCGGCGGCACGGTGCGTGCGCGGGCGGTCGGCATCGCCACCGGCGCGTATACGGCGCCCGGCCTGACGCCGCACCTCCGCGGGCGCTGCATGCCGATCCTTTCGAATTCGATCGTCACCCGCCCACTGACGGCGGCCGAGCTTGACGCGACCGGCTTTCGCACCACGCAGGTCATCACCGACACCCGCACCTTGCGCTTCTACTACCGAAGGCTTCCCGACAACAGGGTGCAGATCGGCAGCCGGAGCGCAATCACCGGTGCCGACGCGGCTCACGAACGCCATCTCCAGCTACTGATCGACGGCCTGCATCGCAAGTTTCCACCGCTCGAGGGAATCGAGATCGATTACTCGTGGTGGGGCTGGGTCGATGTCAGTCACGACATGATGCCGCGCATCTTTCGACCCGAGCCGAAAGCCGATCTCGTCTACGCGCTCGGTTACGGCGGCAACGGCGTATCGTACTCGACGCAGGCCGGCCGACGCATGGCGCAGATGATCGCGCGTCGCAATTTCAAAGGCGACGACCTGCCGATATTTACGTCGCCGCTGCCGGGCCATCCGCTGGCGCCGTTCCGTCGTCTCGGCCAGCGCATGCTCTATCATTGGTATCACCTGCGCGACGAAGTGGCCTAACGGCCGCGCACGGTTGCTGCCAACCAGAAAGTGTCAGTTGAGGGAGGACCTGCGATGAAAATGACAACGGAAGAAGCCTTCGTCAAAGTGCTTCAGATGCATGGTATCGAGCATGCGTTCGGCATTATCGGCTCAGCGATGATGCCGGTCTCTGATCTCTTTCCCACCGCAGGCATTACCTTCTGGGACTGTGCTCATGAAACCAACGCCGGATTGATGTGCGACGGCTACAGCCGTGCTACCGGCAGGATGGCGATGGCCATTGCCCAGAATGGGCCGGGCGTGACGGGCTTTATCACCGCGGTCAAGACCGCGTTCTGGAATCACACCCCGATGCTCGTCGTCACTCCACAAGCGGCCAATAAGACGATCGGCCAAGGCGGCTTTCAGGAAGTCGATCAGATGGCGATGTTCGAGGAAATGGTCTGCTATCAGGAGGAGGTGCGCGATCCGACCCGAATTCCGGAAGTACTTAACCGCGTGATCGAAAAGGCCTGGCGCCGCTGTGCACCGGCGCAAATCAATGTGCCGCGCGACTACTGGACCCACGTCATCGACGTCGAATTGCCCAGCATTGTTCGACTCGAGCGGCCGGCGGGCGGGTCCAATGCGATCGCCGAGGCGGCGAGGCTGCTCTCCAAAGCCACTTTCCCCGTCATCCTCAACGGCGGCGGCGTTGTCATCGGCGGAGCCATTCCGGAATCAATCGCGCTGGCCGAACGCCTCGATGCGCCGGTGTGCTGCGGCTACCAGCACAATGACGCTTTCCCCGGAAGCCATCGGCTCGCCGTGGGGCCGCTGGGCTACAACGGGTCCAAGGCCGCGATGGAGCTGATCGCCAGAGCCGATGTGGTACTCGCGCTCGGCACACGCCTCAATCCGTTCTCGACGCTGCCGGGCTATGGCATCGACTATTGGCCCAGAAGCGCCAGCATCATCCAGGTCGATATCAATCCCGACCGGATCGGACTGACCAAGAAAGTGAGCGTAGGCATCTGTGGCGACGCCAAGCAGGTGGCTCGTCAAATCCTCGAACGGTTGTCGGCATCGGCGGGAGACAAGGGGCGCGACGATCGTGCCGCGCTCGTCCATCAAACCCGGTCGGCTTGGCTGCAGCAGCTTTCCTCGATGGATCACGAAGACGACGATCCCGGGACCGAGTGGAACGCGGGCGTCCGCCGACGCGAGCCCGATCGCATGTCGCCGCGCCAGGCCTGGCGAGCGATCCAGGCGGCATTGCCCAAGAACGCAATCATCTCCACCGATATCGGTAACAACTGCGCCATCGGAAATGCCTATCCGACTTTCGAGCATGGCCGAAAATATCTCGCACCGGGCATGTTCGGTCCGTGCGGCTACGGCTTCCCATCCATCGTCGGCGCCAAGATTGGGTGCCCGGATGTCCCGGTGGTGGGTTTTGCAGGCGACGGCGCATTCGGCATCTCGATGAACGAGATGGGGTCGATCGGCCGCGACGGATGGCCCGCGATCACCATGGTGATCTTCCGAAATTACCAATGGGGCGCGGAAAAGCGCAACACCACGCTGTGGTACGACAACAATTTTGTCGGTACCGAGCTTAACCCCAACCTCAGCTACGCCAAGGTCGCCGAAGGCTGCGGATTGAGGGGAGTGGCCGTTAGCGCCCAGGCTGAATTGACCGCAGCGCTGCGCGCCGCCGTCGAGCAGCAGTCAAAGGGGATCACGACCTTCATCGAGGTGATCCTGAACCAGGAGCTCGGCGAACCATTCCGTCGCGACGCCATGAAGAAGCCCGTCGTGGTCGCCGGCATCAGCCGCGCCGATATGTGCCCGCAGCAACCAGCCTAACGGCGGAAGGCTCGATGAAGCCGCTGAACCGCATCATTGAGGCCGCCCGGCAAGCGCCCCGGCGGATCGTGTTGCCGGAGGGAGAAGACATCCGGATCGTCGAGGCAGCGGTGCGTGCCAAGCGTGATGGCTTGGCGGAGAGCATCCTGGTCGGCAATCGTCAGGTTGTCGGCGAGAAACTCAAGATGGTCGGCGCGATTCCGAATTCCATTCGCGTCGAGGACCCCATGACCTCGCCCTTGGCCGCGCGGCTCGCTGCCGCGTTTCACGACATACGCAGGGCCAAAGGCGTCGATGCCGCAACCGCATGCGAGGCGCTTCGTAGGCCACTGGTCTTCGCGGCTATGATGGTGCGAGAGGGCGAAGCCGATGGCACTGTGGGCGGCGCGGTCGCAACGACGGCTGAAACCGTGCGGGTCGCATTGCAGACGATCGGCAAGGCGCCCGGCTCGCAACTCGTCTCGAGCTTCTTCCTGATGCTGCTGTGCCAACCGCATCATTTGAAGAAGGGAGCTGTCGTCTTCTCCGACTGTGGTCTCGTCGTCGAGCCCGATGCCGCCACCATGGCCAACATCGCATGCATGTCTGCACGATCCTATGAGATGCTCGCGGGAGCGCCGGCCAGGGTGGCGATGCTTTCTTTCTCGACAAGCGGCAGCGCAGCCCACGAGCGTGTCGCCAGGGTTGCCGAAGCGACACGGCTTGCTCGCGAGGCCAATCCGGAGCTTGTCATCGATGGAGAACTGCAATTCGATGCAGCATTCGTGGAAGCGGTCTGCGCTTCCAAGGCCCCTGGGTCGGTGCTGAACGGGGAAGCCAACGTGTTCGTCTTCCCCAACCTTGATGCCGCCAATATCGGCTACAAGATCGCCGAACGCATCGGCGGTGCGACCGCTATCGGGCCGATTCTGCAGGGCCTTGCCATGCCGGCGAACGATCTCTCGCGAGGTTGCAGCGTTGACGACGTCTATCACATGATTGCCGTGACGGTCGTCCAGGCCAGCCGGGCAGCCCGTGCCTGACTGTGAAGTTCCGCTTCATACCCCATCAACATTAGCACGAATAGTCGCCCGCTGAAGCTGCTGTATCGTCGGTTGCACGTAGCGGCTCGTAGAGGCCGCGCTCGCCAATGCACGAGGAGACGACAACATGACAGTCTCGGTCGTTCACGCCGACACCGGCTCCACACCCCAGGAATGGCGCAGTCTGCTGTGGCTTGCGCCGGCGACGGCACTGTGGATCGCATCGATCTACTGGCAGCCGATCATCCAGACCAGCGGTGTTCCGACCACGGTGCACCAGTTGGCAGCGCACGGGCTTATCGCGGTCGGCCTGTGGCTTGGCCTCGAAGGCACCGAGCTGACGCCGGACCAGCGTCGCACGACCTGGCTGACGGTCATGATCCCCTACACTCTCTGGTTCGCCGTCGCCTGGAGTGGCGCGATCAATGGCGCCCTCCGCGCGGGCGCCACACCGCCAATATTTCTGTTGGCGGTTTGGCTGCCGATGGTCATCGGCGTCCCGCTGCTCTTGTTGTCGAAGCGTATGGGACAGGTGCTCGATGCCATGCCGGCGACGTGGCTCGTCGCCGTTCAGCTCTACCGGGTCTTCGGGAGCTGGGCGCTCGTTGCCGGACTGCGCGGAGCCCTGCCCGGCTTGCTCGCGTGGCCGGCGGGCACCGGCGACATCCTGACCGGTCTGTTCGCCCTACCGGTTGCCATCGCGGTAGCGACCGGTACGGCTCGAGGCCGCAGAGCTGCGATCACCTGGAATATCTTCGGCCTCGCTGATTTCGCGGTCGCGATTGCCATGGGCGCGATCACCTCGCCCGGTCCCTTCCAGCTCATCGTTCCGGATGTGCCGAGCATCGGCGCCGGCGTCTACCCGGATGTGCTGACCCCTGCTTTCGTGGTGCCAAGCTCCGTCCTGCTGCACGCGCTGTCGCTGCGGCAATTGCACCGGCGAGCCAAGCCTCGCGGCTAGAGCGCGATCGGATTGAGCAGAATCGTCATCGCGCTTTAGCTCCTTGCTTGAGCAGATCTCCGCGCAAACACGTTCTGCACTTGCCGCGAGGGAAAGCCGCTGCACACTGTTCCGGATCTGCTCCAGGTTACGCCGGGCTCGGTCCATGACGACGAGAAACCGTCAGCCCATCGCAAATGCGCTTTACTTCATAATATGAAGTTGATACTATCGTATTTATAGTAATCGACGGAGAAGCGCCATGCGCGTCACGGGCGGGTGCCTGTGCGGGGCGATTCGGTTCGAAGGGGACTGCGAGCCACGGTTTCAGGTGGCGTGTTACTGCACGGATTGCCGGCGAACCAGCGGAGCCGGTCACGCCGCGATGATGGGATTTGCCGACGGCGCGATCCGGATCACGCCGGGTGCGCGAGAATTTACGTCCAAGGCCGACAGCGGCAACGACATCGTCCGCGCGTTCTGCCCGACCTGCGGCTCGGGCATTTATTCGCTGACCGCCGGCATGCCGCATTTCATCTTCCTGCGCGCATCCGCGCTCGACGACACCTCGTTGTACACGCCTCAACTTGCGGTGTGGGCCGCCCGTGCCCCGGCCTGGGATGTCGTGCCTTCGCATCTGCCCGCCTTTGCCGAGGCACCACTCGGCAACTAGAGCGAGGTCCGGAAAGGTCTGAACGCGCTCTAATCGAAGGAGGAGATGATGGCGATAACTGAAGCCGGCGGCGGTGTCGTGTCCAGGAGCAACTTCTGGCTGGGCGTTGCAGCCTATCTCGTGCCGACATTCCCGATTGCCTATGTCTGGCACTTGGTGTTGTTCGCGCCGGCCTACGACGCGCTGGACATCTATCGCCCTGATCCCATCATTCCGTTCGGCTTCGCCTCGATGGTCATTCAGGGCGTCATTTTCTCCTGGGCCTACCCGCGGCTGCTTCCCGGGCGCGGTAGCGCCATCTTCAAACCCGGGCTTTCGTACGGATTCGCGCTTGCGGCGTTGTCGTGGTCCTTCACGACACTCGCCGTCGCCGCGAAGAACTTGATGAGCTCTGTCCCGACCTACATGCTGCTGGAGACAGGATTTACAGTGCTGCAGTTCGCAATCGTCGGGCCGCTGATGGCGCTTGCCCACCGAAGGTGAGAGGAAGAGCGAGATGCCGAAATATGTCATCGCCTATCTCGGCGGCAAGCAAGCGGCGACCGCGGAAGCGCGGGCCGCGCATATGGCCAAATGGAAGGCCTGGGTCGATGGGCTAGGCCACCGCATGGCCAACCCTGGCACGCCGCTGGGGCAGGGAAAGCTCGTAACCATGGACGGCCTGTCAGAACGCGGGCCGAACCATCTGACCGGATTTTCCATCGTGCTCGCCGACGACATGGACGCGGCACTCGAAATCGCGCGAGCCTGTCCCTTCCTCGAGATCGGCACGATCGAAGTCGCCGAAGCGATCGAAATGCACTGAAGACCAGTGGAACGCCGCGATCAGCCGGTTGACCCGTCCGAATGGAGCGGTCATGTCATCTGAATGAGCGGAACCCGCTACAATCAGTTTTGTGCGCTAGCGCGCGCAGCCGAGATCGTCGGTGAGCGCTGGACGCTGCTGATCATCCGTGAGCTGTTGCTCGCGCCGATGCGCTTCGGCGATCTTCGCGAGCGGCTCGGCGACGTCAGTCCAGCGCTATTGACGGACCGGCTCAACGCCTTGATCGAGGCGGGTGTTGTGCAGCGTGCGGTCCTGCCGGCCCCTTTCAACGCCCAGGTCTATGAGCTCACCGAAACCGGCCGCGCGATCCAGCCCGCGATTCGCGAGTTGATCCGCTGGGGCGGGCGCTTTCTCTTTCCCATGCGCAAGGGCGAAGCCTTCGAGCCCGACTGGGTGTTGCTCGCCCTCGAAGCCATCGCGCGCCGCACGGCTGTGCCGCAATGCCGGATCGGCTTGCGTATTCCGTATCCGGGTGGAAGCGCCGGATTCATCATCGAGGGCGGCTCCGAAGGAACCCGCGTTTCCAAAGGCCAAAGTTCGGGCATCGCCGCAATCGAGGCGCAGTTCGACGTTCTGCTCCAGATCTTGGGACGACATCTGCCACTCGACGAGGCCGTCGCAAGCGGAGCGGCCAAGATCGAGGGGAGCTCACAAACACTCCGCAGGTTGCCGAGCCTGTTTGAGCTTGCGACCGCAAGGCGCTGATCGCACACATCCTCTCAGGTCCGGGACAGCCATCGTGATGTTCCCCTCTCTTATTTGGTGTTGGCTTCCCCGAAAAACTCCAGGATAAGCTTCGTGACGCGTTGCGGTTGATCGAGCATCATGAAATGCGACGCGCCATCGATGCGCTCGGTCCGCCAAGGGGCTCGCATATAACGATACGTCTCCAGCATGTAGTCGGGCAGAAGATAGTGATCCTCCACGGTCCAAAGCCCCAGAGCCGGAACGGTGACGTCAGGCAGGGGCGGCGCAGGTGGCGCGCCGGGCCGGCGGTTCGCGCGATACCATCCAAGGCCCGCAGTCAGCGCACCGTCGGGCGCCAAACCCGCGATCCATCTGTCAGTGTCGGGATGATTTCGCATCCAGTTGCGGAATAGACGCCAGTTGTCCTTCTTCAGCATCTCCTCGGCTTCGGGAAACTGGAACAGAAGCATGTACCAGCTCTTTTCCATCTGCTCGATTGTCGGATTTCGCCCGCCGTTCGGGTGGCCGACGGTGAGCGCGACGAGCTGCTCGACGCGATCGGGATGATGCGCCGTGATGTACCAGGCAGCTCCGCCGCCGCGATCGTGCCCCACGATCCGCGCTCGTTCGATGCCCAGCGACGCCAGCAGGGCCAGCGCCCGTTCGGCATCTTTGGCGGTGGTGTAATTCTCCGGCGCGAGTGGTTTGTCGGATCGCCCGAGGCCGAGAAGGTCAGGCGCGATCACTCGGTAGCCCGCCTTGACCAACTCGGGAATCTGATGACGCCAATCGGTCGAGTCATTGGGAAAGCCGTGAAGCATCAGCACCGCGGGGCCGGAGCCGACGTCCACGACGTTCTGATTGAACGCTCCGGCCCTGATCGATTTCGACGGCAGATCGGATGGAGTGGCAGACTGTGGCGCAGCGATTGCCTCGGCGGCGATCGCCGGCCCGGCCACCGCGACAGCGCCAGCCTTGAAAAGGTTACGGCGACTGAGGTTTTGGCGTCCCACGTGCGGTCGAGGGTCGTCGCCACATGCCTGCAATGGCGTCATCACTTTCCTCCACTACGCTTCCCCGCCCAGCCGCGCTGCTTTCTCTCGCGCTAACCGACACGCCTTCCGAAGATCTCCAAGTACATTTGCCAGGTTCGGCCATCACCACTGAGCCGGTGAGCCGAGTAGTGGAACGATTTCTCAGTCACGTCTTCGTAGCGCCACCGAATCGGAGTGCGATCCGCGAGATGTCCTTCCATCGCGATGGCCTGTCCATTTCGACGCGCGGTGAGCTCTGCATTTGTCTCGACCGCCGCCGGATTGATGAATAGGACGCGCCAGGCGGCGCGTTCGCGATCGTAGGTTCGTATCGTCGTGGCGTATCGGTCTCCTGGTGCTGACCCGCCCGATGTCCGGTCGGCCGGTCGAGGAAATATGAAGAGGTCCTGGATGGCGCGTCCTTCCAGCACCCATGATGCGTGGACCTCACCCCGCGTGCGGCGCACTTGCCCATCAGCGCCGTGGATCGTCGCGTCGATGTCCCAGCTTCCGATCAGAAAGCCGAAGAGGTCATCGACGTGGTCCAGTTCGGATGACCGCCGCGAGCATGCGAGTGCATCAAGGAAGGCGCTTCGAGAGGTCATTGCAACAAAACGTTCCCGCACGGATCAGGTTTCAGGTATCGGCCTGGCGAAGATGGATTCGAGGAGAGCTCACGAACGCTGCGCAGGTTGGCAGGCCTGTTGAGATGCTACGGCAAAGCCTTGGCAGCTTCGTGCGCGTCAGGCGCCATTCGCGACGATTGGCCGGCTGATGCTTCGGGCCGTCAGAAGGCGGAGCTTATCGTTGATCTCCGAAGGAGCGAGAGTTTGTCAGCTCCCTCTCAGAGGGTCTGTTTGCTCGCCCGATATCGCGTTTTGTGACGCGCATCGGATCGCCGTGGATCCGGAGGGCAAAAATCGAGAACTGATATTAGAATCAATGATATGGCGGAGAGAGTGGGATTCGAACCCACGGTACGGTTTCCCGCACACACGCTTTCCAAGCGTGCGCCTTAAGCCACTCGGCCATCTCTCCGGGAGGCCCTCTCTTGAAGGGACGAGGCGGATTTTGCAAGGGAGTGTGGGGCCGCGGTTGCGAGATTTCCTCAAGTTACTGGGATTGCTGGATAATTCCGTCTTGGGGTCGTGCCTTAGCTGGCGCCATGGGCGAGGTTTTGGCCGCGATTGGGGGAGAGCGGCGTGGATCACCGCTGAGGCGCGCGACTCACGGGTAATCCCATCGCTCCAAGCCTGCCAACGCGGTCCGCCCGCAGGCGGAGCGGAAACCATTTGCCAATGCGTGCTGACGTCAATCACCGAGTTAGGTCATGCCCGCGCATGCGGGCATCCAGTACGCTGCGGCCTCTCGGCTCAAGCACGGGCATCTCTGGAATACTGGGTCACCCGCCTTGGCGGGTGGCGACGGCGCAAGATCGGCTGTTTGACCTGTGTATCAGGCTGGCCGCCATCACACCGGCGAGGACGGTAACAACGCGGCTATCCGGATTACGATGACCACGCGCCGCGACACGCATGCCTCGCGACGCGCGGTCCGCGCCAATGGGCTGCAACAGCCCGGCTGTTGCGCGGGAACGACGGAGGCTCCATTCCGTCGGAGTGAGCGAGTGTGATTGCGGCCTGCCCGTCCAGCGACGACGGCGGCCGCTCAGTGATACCGCGCCGCGACATCCGATGCGCGGCGCGGCCAAACGGTTGGCGGCTCGGGCAGCACGGTGTCGCCCGTGTCGTGCGTGGCCTGCAACGCGTCAATGAAGTCGGCGAACCATTGCTGGATGGTGTGCGTGTTGAGCTTCGTCATCATCGCTTCCCAACGCGTCCGCCGCTCGGTCAGCGGCATCGTCAGCGCCGAGGCGATCGTGCGCGCCATGCCATCGATGTCATGCGGATTGACCAGGAGCGCGGCGTCGAGCTCGTTGGCGGCACCGGCGAATTTCGACAGCACCAGCACGCCAGGATCGGCCGGGCTTTGAGCCGCGACATATTCCTTGGCGACGAGATTCATGCCGTCCTGCAGCGGTGTCACCACGCCGACCTGCGCGGTGCGATAGAGTCCCGCCAGCACGCCCTGACCAAATCCCTTGTTGAGATAGCGGATCGGCGTCCAGTCCACCTCGCCATGGGTGCCGTTGACGTCGGTGACGAGCTTGGCGATCTCACTCTGCAAATTGCCATAGGCTTCGATCGCGCCGCGCGAGGGGGTTGCGATCTGCAGCAACGACACCGAGCGCTTGAGGTGCGGATAGAGCGTCCACATCTTGTCGAACGCCTTGATGCGATTGCCAAGGCCCTTGGAGTAGTCGAGCCGGTCGACGCCGATCGCGAGCTTCTCGCCGTTGAGGCTGCGCCGCAGCCGCGTCACGTCGGGATGCGTCATCGCCTTGGCCGCCTGCTGCATGAACCTCTCGGGATCGATGCCGATCGGGAACACCGCAGCGCGCGCGCGGCCGGACGACGACGTGACCACGCCATCCCGAACCGCGAGATCGAGATCGTCCTGCACATAGGCGAGGAAGTTCTCGCAATCCTCTTCGGTCTGGAAGCCGATCAGGTCATAAGCGAGCATCGCCTCGATCAGCTCGCGATGGTTCGGTACGCCGGAGATCACGGCGCGCGTGGGCCACGGCGTATGCAGGAAGAAGCCGATCGGCTGTGCAACGCCGAGCGCGCGCAATTCCGCACCGAGCGCGAGGAAATGATAGTCCTGGATCCAGAACACGGAATCGGGCTTGCGGAATCGCAGCAGCGCGCGCGCCATGAAGGCGTTCACTTCGCGATAGCTCGTGTAATCGTCTCGCGACGCGCGAATCAGATCGGCGCGCGAATGCAGGGCCGGCCACAGCGCAGAATTGGCGAAGCCTTCGTAGTAGCCGCCGTAGTGCGCGGCCGGCAGGTCGAGCATCGCCAGCGCACCGGCGCCGAGCGCTTCAACCTCTGCAAATGGTTCCTTCAGGCTCCCGTCGCGGACCCGGCCGCTGGAACCAACCCATATCGCCCCTGTCTTTTCCACCACCGGCAATAATGCCGCTGCCAGCCCCCCCGTCATGGGTTCATTAGGTTTTCCGCGCGCCAAGCGGTTCGAAACGACGACGAGGTTCACCAGGTCCCCTCCTATTGGTCAACTCGCGTATTAACAACCATTCATCAAGATGGTTCCTCATCAAGGAATCTCCCAAATGAAACCAAATTCTGGCGAAGACGCACGGAACTCGCGGGAACTCGCGAAAAGAAAAATGCGCGCGAGGCATGGCTCGCGACGCAAAAGCACCGCATTCGATTCGGAGGCGGCGATCGGAAAGTGCGGAACGGTCTTCCCTCGCGACAAGCGCGCCGCGCTGGCACGGAGATCATGCGCAAACAAGGATCATCGCGCTTTAGGACAGGCTCACATGCCTTTCGTCACCGGTTGAGCAATTGCGCGAGGAATTCGCGCACGTCGGTCGGTGTGCCGAAATACCCGTCGACGCCGGCCGCGCGACGGCCTACGGAGAAGGCCAGGCCGTGATAGTCGGGCATGATCTCGAACACGCTCTCGTCGGTGACGTCGTCGCCGATGAAGAACGGGCGCCGTCCCTTGAACGGCTCGTGGGTCATCAGTTCGAGCACGCCGCTCGCCTTGGTGAAGCCTGCCATCTTGATCTCGCACACGCTCTTGCCCGGCAGCACCTCGATCGGTGCATCCGGCAGATCGGCGCGGATCAGCGATACAGCTTCGTAGATCGCCTTCTCCGCATGCGGCGCGAGCCTATAGTGCAGCGCCAGCGAGTAACCCTTGTCCTCGAGCAGAATTCCGGGGCTGAGCTTGGCGATCGCGGCAAGGCGGCGCTTCAACTCCTTGTCCAGCGGCGGGGAATGCGCGGCGACCGCTTCGTCGCTGTCGGGCTGCAATCGCATCTCGGCACCGTGGCCGCCGATCGCGGGAAACAGATCCGGCGCGAAGATCAGATCGATGTCGTTGAGCGAACGGCCGCTGACCAGCGCCAGCGCGCCGCCGGTGCGCTTGTGCAGGCCCCTCATGGTCTCCGCCAGATCCGGCGGCACCCACACCTCGCGCGGCGTCGGTGCGAAATCGAGCAGGGTGCCGTCAACATCGAGCAGCACGGCGGTCTCGGTCAGCGGCGGAATCAACGACGCCGGCGCCGGCGAACTGCCCGGCGCTGCACTACCAGGGGCGATGTCATCATCCAAGGGCATTTCGGCTACGTCATGCTTCATGTCATTCTACTCCACAACTGCCAGCGGTCGCGCAACAGATTCGAGCGATTTTCGCTCGGCCGCGACGGCGTAACGCCATGCGACCACTGCGGCCACGACCATGAGCGCCGCCCCCAGAAGGTAGCCGGCAAAGACACTGTTGCGCGATCCGGTGTCGATCAGCACGCCGAACAACGCGGGTCCCACCACGCCGCCGATGCCGGTGCCGATCGCATAGAACGCGGCGATCGCGAGCGCGCGGACCTCCAGCGGAAAGTTCTCGCTGACGGTGAGGTAGGCCGCGCTCGCCGCCGGCGAGGCAAAGAAGAAGATCACCATCCAGGCAATGGTCTGGCTCTGCGCGCTCAGCGCGCCGATCGAGAACAGATAGCCGGACAGCGCCAGCAGCACGCCAGACACGCCATAGGTCAGCGTGATCATGGTGCGGCGGCCGAGGGTGTCGAACAGCCGGCCGAGCAGCAGCGGTCCGAGGAAATTGCCGGCGGCAAAGGGCAGGATGTACCAACCAACATCATTGGCGGGGATGCCGAAGAAGTCGGTCAGAACAAGGGCGAAGGTGAAGAAGATCGCATTGTAGAAGAACGCCTGCGCGGCCATCAGCACCAACCCGACCAGCGAACGCTGCCGATAGGTGGAGAACAATGTGGTTGCGACCTCGCGCAGCGGCGTGTGGTCGCGCATCCGGATCCTGATCTTGTCAAAATCGCCGCTCGACTGGGTGTGGCCGAGGACGGAAGCCTCAATGCCGTCGACGATCCGGTGCGCCTCGTCGGGCCGGCCGTGGATCATCAGCCAACGCGGGCTCTCGGGGATCCACATCCGCATGAAGAGCACGACGAGACCAAGCACCGCGCCGGTGAAATAGGCGATCCGCCAGCCGTGATCCGGCGCCAGCACGGCGGGGTCGAGCAGGAAGATCGCGCTGGATGCGCCGATCGCGGCGCCGATCCAGAAGCTGCCATTGATGACGAGATCGGTCCAGCCGCGATAGCGCGCCGGCACCAGCTCCTGGATGGTCGAATTGATCGCGGTGTATTCGCCGCCGATGCCGGCACCGGTCAAAAAACGAAACAGTGCGTAGCTCGCGACATTCCACGACAGCGCGGTCGCGGCGGTGGCCGAGAGGTACAGCGCGAGCGTGATGAAGAACAGCTTCTTGCGCCCGATGCGGTCGGTCAGCCAGCCGAATCCGAGCGCGCCGAGCACCGCGCCGGCGAGATAGGCGCTGCTGGCAAAGCCGACATCGGCGTTCGAGAACCGCATCGCCGGGCTGTCCTTCAGCGCGCCCGACAATGCGCCGGCGAGCGTCACCTCGAGCCCGTCGAGAATCCAGGTTATGCCGAGTGCCAGCACCACGCGGGTGTGGAATCCGCTCCAGTGCAGATTGTCGAGCCGAAGCGGAATCGAGGTCTCGATGATGCGGTCATCAGCCTCCGCGGCCGGCGCCGCCGCCTCGCCCGTTGTCGCAGTGCTGAGCTGTGTCTGCTGCAGAGTCATCGTGCCTGACTAATGGGAAAAACCCCGGAACGAAACGCTCCAAGGCCCTCACTCCCGGATTGCGGCAAACCGGATGCCCGCCACGTGGCGACAACGCCCGCGTCGCGCAGAGGTTCCCGCTTCGGTGCACAGGAACGGAACACGGCGGCCGTTGTTGCCCGCAAAAGATCAAGGAGCCAACAATGGCGGCACACAAGCGAGCCACCCGGAAATCGGCACCAAAGTCCGCGACACGGAAGACCGGCACGGCACGGCGCAAGACCGGCACGCGAAAAACCTCGTCCGGCCGCTGGTCACAGCGCGTGACACGAGAGAGCGACGCGCTCGATCTCAAGCGCGGCGTGTTCAAGCTGACCAGCGCCAAGAAGATTGCGACATCGCTGAAGCGGTCGGCCGAACACAGCAAGCGGCGCAAGAGCGGCGCCTATCGGTCCGCGTTGTCGATGCTGACCTTCTACATCAACCGCGCCGGCAAGGGGCTGCCGCAGGCTCAGCGGGCGCGGCTCGAACGCGCCAAGGTCGAGTTGAAGCACCAGTTCGGCCGCGATTAGCTCGGCCGGCCTCACCTTCGCCGCAACGCGTGCGGTGTGGTTACGCCGCGCGGATGTTTGCCATGAAGCGGTCGAGCTCCTCCCGCAGCCGCGTGCTCTCGACCGACAGCGAGCGGGCCGAGTTCAACACCTCTTCGGACGCTGCACCGGTCTCGGTCGCGCCCCGGTTGACCTGGGTGACGCTGGCGGCGGCTTCCTGCGTGCCCTGCGCAACATTCTGCACGCTGCGGGCGATCTCCTGCGTCGCCGCGCTCTGCTGCTCGACCGAGCTTGCGATGTTGGTGGCGATGCCGGAGATCTGGGAGATGGTCCCGCCGATCTCCTTGATCGCGGCGACCGATTCCTGCGTTGCCGCCTGCATGCCCGAGATGTGATTGGAGATGTCCTCGGTCGCCCGCGCGGTCTGGCTCGCCAGCGACTTCACCTCGGATGCGACCACGGCGAAGCCGCGGCCGGCATCGCCGGCGCGCGCGGCCTCGATGGTGGCATTCAGCGCCAACAGGTTGGTCTGTTCGGCGATCGCCGTGATCAGCTTGACCACGTCGCCGATCTCCTGCGCGGCACGCGACAGCTTGCCGATCCGCGCATCGGTCTGCTCGGCCTGGCGCACGGCGGAATCGGCGATCTGGCTCGATTCCTTGGCGCGGCGGCCGATCTCGTCGACGGAAGCGGACAGCTCCTCGGTGGCGGACGCCACCGACTGCATGTTGCTCGACGCTTCTTCGGAAGCGCCGGCGACCTGGCTCGACAGATTCTGCGTGGTCTCCGCGGTCCGCGTCAGCGTGCCGGCCGCCGATTCGAGCTGCACGGCGGACGCCGACACGTTGGAGACGATCGCGCCGACGGCGGATTCGAATTCGTCGGCGAAGCGGATCAGCTCGGTGCGCCGCGCGGCGGCGCTCGCCTTGTTCTGCGCTTCCTGGGTCGCGGCATCGCGCTCGGCCTTGGCGATCGCCTGAACCTTGAACTCCTCCACTGCACCCGCCATCTCGCCGAGCTCGTCGCGCCGGCCGAGGCCGGGCAGTACGACGTCGAAATTGCCGGCGGCGAGCTCGCGCATCGCGGCACACATCGCGGCGATCGGCCGGGAAATGCCCTTGCCGAGCAGGAACGCCCAGGCGAGGCCCAGCACGAAGCCGCCGGCGGCAAGCATCAGGATCAGCCGCTCGGTCGCGCCGATCGTGGCATGGGATTCGTTCTCAAGCCGCTTCTGGTCGGCGAGCAGATCGGACTTCATCGCGGCCGAGCCCTGGCTGATGGCGGTGGCGGATTCCGTCATCTCGACCGTCAGCTCATCGATCGACTTCGAATTCTCGATCAACTTCGCGAGCGATTGCCGGTACTCGTCGAGCAGCCCGGCGACCTCCTTCAGCCCCTGATTGATCCGCTCGTTCTTCGAGGAGAGCGCGTGCAGCGAGTTCTCCACGAACTTCAGCCGCGCCATCGCGCTGGTCGCGACGGACTTGTCGGCATTGACGACGAACATGTTGGCGAGCGAGGTCGCTGCCTGGAACTGGTCCGAGACCTTCTTGGCACCGAACTGGATCGATTGCAGCTCGGAATCGTCGGCATTGCTCGGGAGGTCGTCGAGCTTGTAGCGCATCGAGTTTGCGCTGCGATTGAGATTGTTCTGCGCGATTCGCGTGTTCTCGTCCTTCAACTTGACGATGTCGGCGAAAATCTTGGCAAAGGCGCGGAATTCGCGCTCGAGCTTTGTGACCTGATCGAGCCGCGCCGGGTTGGTAGTGCCCTTCATCGCGGCCAGGATGGCATCCTTCAGGCTGGCTTCGGCTGCAAGCGCCGCCTTGGCATCGTCCTCCTTGCCGGTGACCACGAAATACCGCGCCAGCGAACCGTAGGAGATCAACTCGCGGTCGATGTTGCGGGCAAGATCGGCTTCCGCGACGCTCTGGCGGTAGGAGGCGACGCCGGCCGAGACCCGCTCGAACCCCATATAGGCAAAGCCCATGCTGGCCGCGGAAATCGCCAGCGTCACGGCAAAGCCGAGCATGATCTTGGCGCGGAATCTGAGGGTTGGGAATTTGATCGAACGCGATCGCTTAAGCCCCTGCATCCCAGCCCCCGTCTTCATTCTGAAAACCATGCGGCGTCCGGCGGCGCCCCGGCCCCCGAACCCGGCGCGCAACCTAGGGCAGAATCGATAAAGCTGCGTAAACGCAGATGCGTCCCGGAGCACAGGGAATGACGGAGGGCGTCGGTTTCCTGACCCGCAGGCGGGGCACCGACCGCTGGCATTCCAGACGGGCCGGGTGCGCCTCTACGACCTTCGTCCCCCGCATTCGCGATTGACGGGAAAGCCGGTCCCTTTAGTTTAGACTTGTTATAAGCAGGTCCCGGCCGCTGCCCGCGATCGGGACAAACATATCGGGAGGCGTCCCATGTCATTGCTGCGGATGGCGCGATCAGCGCCTGCGCCAATCGGGCGTGCCGGCAGCTCAGTCGGCCAATGATGTCTCCCCCTCCATTTCGGTGCCCCAGGGTACCTCGATCGCGTCCGGCCTGAGCCGGCGGCGATATGCGCGGGAGCACCTGCGCCAAGAAAAATAAAATGACCTGGTTTGGGAGAGAGCCCTTGGCGGAGAAGCACAACGGTGCCGCCGACAGTATTGTCGTGGCACAGGCGAAGACCGACGGACCGCGGGAAGCCGCGGACGAGATCGCGCGCCAATTGGCAAGTGCCAATCTCGCGATGGTCACGGTGTTCGTCTCGCCGTTCTACGATCCCGAGATCTTCATCGCCGAGCTATCGCGCCGGATGCCGGACACCCCGATCTTCGGCTGCACGACCGCCGGCGAGCTCTCACCGGCCGGCTGGGACGAGGACAGCGTGGTCGCAATGGGCTTCGATGCGGCCGACTTCGTGATCGCGGCCCGCCCGCTGCTCGACCTTTCCACCTTTCGGGTCGATCGCGGCCGCTCGATCTGCACCGAGCTGCAACAGGAGTTCGCGCAACGCACCGAGCAATGCGACCCTGCCGATGACTCGTTCGGGCTACTGTTCATCGACGGAATGTGCCAGCGCGAAGAGACCATCATGTCGGCGATTTACGCCTCGCTGGGGGACATTCCGATCGTCGGTGGCTCCGCCGGCGACGGCTTGCGCTTCGAGAAGTCCTGGGTTTTCCACAATGGCAAAGCCTACACCGACGCCGCCGTGGTGATCCTGATCAGGACCCGGCTGCCGTTCCGCCTGTTCAAATGCGATCACTTCGAGCCGACCGCGACCAAGATGGTCGTGACCGAGGCCGACATCGAGCGGCGGATCGTGAAGGAGATCAATGCCGAGCCGGCGGCGCTGGAATATTCGCGCGCGGTCGGCCTCAGCGACAGCAAGCTCGAACTGTTTTCCTTCGCCGCTCACCCCTTGCTGGTCCGGGTCGGCGGCGCCTACTACGCACGCTCGATCCAGCGCACCAATGCGGACGGGTCATTGCAGTTCTTCTGCGCCATCGACGAGGGAATGGTGCTGACGGTGGCGCGCGAGCGCGATCCGATCGATGCGACGAGGGACGCGTTCGAGGAGATCGCCCACGACCTTGGCGAGGTCTCGGTCTTCATCGGTTTCGAATGCGTGCTGCGCCGGCTCGACGTCGAGCAGCACCAACTGTCGCGGGAGATGTCGGAGCTCTACCGCCGCAACAATGTGATCGGCTTCCAGACCTATGGCGAGCAGTATCGCTCCATGCATGTAAATCAGACGCTGACCGGCGTCGCCATCGGCAAGCGGGCCATTGCTCCGCAATGACTGATGCCGGCACCAATCGCATTGCAGCGCTCGAGCGTGAGGCTGAGAAGCTGCGCAAGATCAACGCGGCACTGATGTCGCGCGTCGAACGTTCGACCGACCAGCAGCTCAATGCGTTCTCGCTGTTCGAGACGGCGATTGCGCTCGACCAGCAGGTTCGCGACCGCACCCAGCAGCTCAAGCAGGTGCTGCAGTCGCTGGAAAAGACCAATGGCCGGCTGCTGCAGGCAAAGCAGCAGGCGGAGGCGGCGAGCTCGTTGAAATCGTCCGTGCTGGTCTCCGTCACCCACGATCTGCTGCAACCACTGAACGCAGCGCGGCTGACGCTGTCGGCACTGACCGAAATGGCGACCGAGCCCAAGGGTGTCGCCCTGACCGACCAGATCGACCGCTCGCTGGCGACGCTCGAGGACATGCTGCGCACGCTGCTCGACATTTCCAAGCTCGATGCCGGCGTGCTCAAGCCGGAGTTCGGGCCGGTCGCGATCGCTTCACTGTTCGAACCGTTGCAGCAGGAATTCAGCCCGGTCGCGGCCAAGCGCAACCTCGCGCTTCGGATCATGCCGTCGTCAGGCGCGGTCCGCTCGGACCCGTTGATGCTGCGCCGGATCCTGCAGAACCTGCTGGCCAATGCGTTGCGCTACACCCAGCGCGGCAGCGTGCTGATGGGTTGCCGTAACAGCGGGGACCATATCTGCATTGAGGTGCACGATACCGGTCCCGGAATCCCGGAAACGCAGCGCGAGGCGATCTTCGTCGAGTTTCAGCGCGGCGAGACCAGCGCCGGCGACAAGGCCGGCATCGGGCTCGGCCTCTCGATCGTGCGCCGCTTTGCCGACGTGCTGGGCCATGACATCAGGCTGACGTCGCGCCCCGGCAAGGGCTCGGTGTTCTCGGTCACGCTCCCACGCTCCGCCGACCCCGTCGCAATTCCTGCGCGCGAGCAGGCCAGCGTCGATTACCGATATGGCGGCATGGAAGGCGCCAAGATCCTGCTGATCGAAAACGATCTGTCGAGCGCCGAGGGCCTCGCCAGCCTGCTGGAAAAATGGGGTTGCGACGTCGCCGTGACGATCTCCAAGACCGAAGCGCTCGAGCGCATCCGGGCGCTGGACGGAATTCCGGACGCCATCATCGCGGACCTTCACCTCGACAACGGCGAGACCGGGATCGAGGCCGTCGACGTGATCCGCAATGAAATCAAGTCCGGCGTTCCGGCGATCATTGTCACCGCCGACTACTCCGCCAAGGCGGCCTCCGATGTCTCGGCGTTCGGCCACGAGCTGTTGAAGAAGCCGATCAAGCCCGCCGAGATGCGCTCACTGCTGTCGTTCCTGCTGGCCGCCGAGCAGCCGGCGGCACGGCTATGAGTGACTGTCGCGCGACGGCGCGGCTGCGATCGGCGCGTGATCGTGCTTGCCGAAATCGAGCTTCGACAACGCGATGATCGCCTCGGTGCGGCTGCGCACGTTGAGCTTGCGCAGAATCTCCGAGACGTGCACCTTCACGGTCGTCACCGAGATACCGAGCTGATAGGCGATGTGCTTGTTCTGCAGGCCGCGGCAGATCATGTCGAGCACCCGAAGCTGCTGTGACGTGAACTGGCTAAGCTGCTGGATCAGCTCCCGCGCGTCGGCCTGGCCTTTCCGGGCAGCGGCCGCATCGCGGAAACGCGTCGGCAAGCATACTGCGCCTTCGAGGATGCCGCGCAACAGACGCGCCAACTCGACCTTCGGCGTGGATTTCGGAATATAGCCGGAAATGCCGAGCGAGATCGCGCTGCCGATGATCCGGGAATCGTCATGCGCCGATACGATGACAAGAGCACTGCGCGGCACGGCAGCACGCACCCGATAGGCTCCCAACAGCCCCGTTGTCCCAGGCATCGACAGATCGAGCAGGATCAGATCAAGGCCGTTGCGGGCCGAAATGACATCGAGCGCGCCGTCGATCGACGTCGCCTGCAGCACTTCGGCGTCGGGAAATTCGGCTTCGATGACACCGACCAGGGCGGCACGAAACAGCGGGTGATCCTCGACAATGAGTAGCCGAGGGGCACCCGCCTTGTTGACGGGCGGCTCGTCCAGGGGCGCGGTTGTGGTCAAAGCTGCGCCGTCTCCTCCCCGGTCGCTCATGACTGGCATTGCGGCACGACGTTATCTCAAAGCCGGGATGCAGCCTATAGAACGTTCGATGCCCTCGTCTTGCAGCGCAGCAACCCTATGGGCTCTTCTCGGGCTTTGGACCCGCGCAGGCTTCCGGAATCGGAAGCGGGACCTTGCCGAGCTCGATGATCGCCTTGTTGCGGCTGAACAGCTTCAGCTTGCGCAGTATCTCGGTCACATGCGCCTTCACCGTGGACTCCGCGAGCTTGAGCTCTGCGGCAATCTCGCGGTTCTGCAAGCCGCGGGTAATCAGGTGCAGCACACGAATCTGTTGCGGCGTCAATTTCTGAATCCGTTCCTGCAACGTGCGCGCCGTCTCTGACTGCTCCAACGCGCCGGCCGCGACGAAATCTCGCGGCGCCGAAACCGAACCGCTCAGCACCCGCGCGATCGCCTGCGACAGCTCGCCGAGCGAGGTCGACTTCGGCAGATAGCCGACCGCGCCCATCTCCAGCGCCTCGCGGATCGTATGCTTGTCCTCCTCGCTCGACACGATGGCGATCGGAAGCCGCGGATAGCGGTCCCGGATCTTCTGGAACCCGGAGAAGCCGACGACGTCAGGCAGCAGCAAATCGAGCAACGCCAGGTCGATGTTCGGCTCGCTGGCAAGGATACCAAGCGCGCCCTTGATCGAGGTCGCCTCGTAGATGCGCGCATCCGGATGCGAGATGCGAATGGCGTTGCCAAGCGCTTCGCCGAATAATGGGTGATCGTCGATGATCAGGAAGCCCATCATGAAGGGTCTCGTACCGATGTTGCCGTCGTGGGGCTCCGGAGCATTTTCGGCTCTGACCGATCGGAACCGAAGCTCCAGGTTCCGGTGGTGACGCGCTTCCTTCACGCGAACCGCCGCCCACCTCGCTCGAAAGCGCTTTAGTTCGACGAGCTGGAGTCCTGCAGTGTCTGCAAATAGGCATATACGTTTCTGAGCTCGTCGTCGCTAAAAACGTCCTTCCACGCCGGCATTCCCTTAGACGGGCGGCCCTCATGGACCGTCTTCCAGAAGGTCGCTTCCATATCCTCACCGTAGCGCTTCTTCAGGAGGCGCAGATCGATGCGCCGTTCGCTTTGCACTGCGTCCGGGCCGTGGCAATGCGCGCAGGTGCCGTTGAAGGTTTCCCGCCCGGCCTTGATATCCCCGGTGACTGCTGCGGTCTGGACCGGCTTGTCGGTTGCGGCCGCCTGCCCCACGGTGGTGGGTTCGCTCGCTCCGCTGGACAACGTCGCCGCCTGGCCGAACTTCACCGGCGTGCCGTTCGGCACGCCATATTTGGCGAACAGGGCATCGATGTCGGACTGCAGGGACGGCAGCACGGCATCGACCTCATTGCGCAGGGCGTCGGACGCCTTGGCAAAGCCGATCGCGGTCTTCCAGAGCAGGCCGTCGCCTTCGGTCGACACGACTTGGTATTTGTCGCCATAGCTGGTCTTGTTGAGCCAGCCCGCCACCGGCGCCCAGATGAAGGCAACGTCCACCTTGCCTGCCGCGAGCGCCGCCATGCCCTCGTCTGGGCTGAGCACGGTGGTCTTCTGGATGTCGTCGCGCGACGCGAGCAGGTTTTGTGGCACCGATTCGTACTGCACCGCGACCTGCAAACCCTTGAGATCGTCGATGCCGGTGAGCTTGCGATCCCTGGCGCCAACCAGCGCATAGCCTTCATGGGCGATCGGCTTGGAGAAGATCACCGCCGGCCCCATGAAATCGTCGACCAGCGGCAGGCCGACCATGGCATCGCATTGCTTGCTGAGCAGCGTTTCGCGAACCGTGCGCTTGCCGAAATAGGACTTGTACCAGTTGTAGCTCACGGCTCGGCCGAGTTTCTCGGCCACCGCCTGGCCGATCTCGAGATACAGCCCGGGCTTGCCCGGATCATCGCTCGAGAACGGCAGGTTGGTCGGATCGGCGCAGAGCCGCAGCGGCTTGGTCTCTTCGGCGCCGGCCGACATGGCCGGCGCCAGCAATATGGCAGAGAGCAGCACGGCTCGGATCGCCTGTCCCAATCGCGCGTCACGCGAACGTCTGCGCACTTCGTTTCGGGTCATGCTGAACACGGACATGCTGCCTCCGTTCTCGACGATCGTTACTGCACGGTGAACACGAACAGCGAGCCGCCCTCGGGCGCCGCGGCGGTCATCTTCTTGCCGATGTCGCCGAGGAAGGCCGGGATCGACGCCGTGCGCCCGACCACGATCGCGACATACTGTTTGCCGTCGACCGAATAGGTCACCGGGCCAGCGCCGATGCCGCTGCCGAGGTTCTTGCTCCACAGCACCTTGCCGTTCTTGGCGTCGATGGCGCGGAAGTCGCCATGCAGATTGCCGGAGAACACCAGGTTGCCGGCCGTCGTCAGCGTACCGCCATTGAACGGCAGGTCTTCCTTGAGACCCCACACCTTCTTGTTGGCGACGGGATCCCAGGCCACGAGTTCGCCGAGGAACCCACCGGGGCCCGCCTTGGTCGGGAATTCGGCGCCGAGGTAGAACACGCCACGCTTGTAGTTCACGTCACTGACCGACCAGTCCATGCAGACATTGTTGGTCGGGATGTAGACGAGGCCGGTCTGCGGGTTGAACGACATCGGCTGCCAATTCTTGCCGCCGATCAGGTTCGGGCAGATGTCCTTGGCGGGATGGCCGGGGCCGGGCCGCTTGTCCGCGTCCTCTTCGGCCCGCATCGTATTGACGTCCCACTTCTTGGCCCAGTTCGCGAAGACGTATTTCTCGGCCGAGATTACCCTGCCGGTTTCGCGGTTCGCGACGAAGAAGAAGCCGTTGCGGTCCGCCTTCATCAGCACCGGCGTCTCGGCGCCCTTGATCTTCAGGTTACCGAGCACGAGCTCGTTGACGCCGTCATAATCCCAGGCATCGGCCGGCGTACCCTGGATATGCCACTTGATCTTGCCGGTGTTGGGATCGATCGCGAGCGTGGACGCGGTGTACAGGTTGGTCAGCTTGCCGAAATTGCCGTCTCCGGTGGAGCGCACGCCGGTGTTCCAGGGGCCCGGATTGCTGGTGCCCCAATAGACTGTGTCAGTTTTGGCATCGTAGGAGCCGACCAGCCAGGCCGCGCCGCCGCCATGCAGACCGGTGTCACCCTTCCAGGTCTCGCTGCCGGGCTCGCCCGGCGCCGGCACCGTGTAGGTCTGCCAGAGCAGCTTGCCACTCTTGAGGTCGAACGCCTGCAGCGCACCGCGGACGCCGTACTCGCCGCCGCCGAAACCGGTGATGACCTTGTCGCGGACCACGAGCGGCGGCGAGGTGATGACCGAGCCCTGCTTGTAGTCGACGACCGTCGAGGTCCAGAGTTCCTTGCCGGTCTCGGCATCGAGCGCGGTCAGCTTGCCGTCGAGCCGGCCGACGAAGATCTTGCCGTCGGCGTAGGACACGCCACGATTGTTGACGTCGCAGCAGGCGTATTGAAGCACGTCGTCGGGGATATCGGGCTGATAGGTCCATTTGCGCGCGCCGGTCGCGGCATCGATCGCATAGACGTATTTCGGCCCCCACGAGGTCGAGACGTAGAGGGTCTTGCCGATCACGATCGGCGAGGACTCGTTGGACCGGAGCGAGGCCAGCGACATCGAATAGGCCAGTTGCAGCTTGCCGACGTTCTCGGTGTTGATTTGCTTCAAGGGGCTGAAGCGCGTGTTGCCGTAGTCGTGGCCTGCGATCGCCCACCCGTTGGGATCCGATGCCGCTTTCACGACGGAATCATTCGCCCTCGACACGCCGACACTCGCCATCAGCATGGCGGCCAGCGACACGCCGGCAAAGAAAGTCCCGCTCCTCAGCTTCATCTGTTTCCTCCAATGTGGTTTCGTAGCCGCGACGGGTGCGTCGCGGGCGCGGCTCTCTAACCAATTCATGAACGCGCGATCTTTCGTCGCTGCATCGCCGATGAAAATGACAGCAACGTTTTTTGGTCGTTATAGGCGGAAGGTAGTAGCCATCGCGGCGGCGCTTCACGGCGCACAGCGATCGACAGGTTGGCGATCGCAAGCGCCATGGAAGCGGGCGCATCAGATGTGCGCGGGACCATCGGAGCGGGCTTGTAAATTGCCCATCCACAGACGGCCTGCTAGGATCGAAGCACAGGCCCGGCACCCTTCATGACAGGGTCGCGACTACGACTTTGATCGCGGTTACGCCCCCCATGAAGCGTGCTCTACTGGGCCAATAATTGAGACTTGGGAGGAACGCGTGTCTACAGTCAAACTGACGGTAAACGGCAGGGCGGTCTCGGTCGACGTCGAGGACCGGACCCTCCTCGTGCATCTCTTGCGCGAAAATCTGAACCTGACCGGCACCCATGTCGGCTGCGATACCAGCCAGTGTGGTGCTTGCGTTGTCCATGTCGACGGACGGGCGGTGAAATCCTGCACCATGCTGGCGGGCCAGGCGGCGGGCTCGAATGTCACCACGGTCGAGGGTCTCGCCAAGGGCGACGAGCTGCACCCGATGCAGGCGGCCTTTCGCGACAATCACGGCCTGCAGTGCGGTTACTGCACCCCCGGCATGATCATGGCCGCGATCGACATCGTGCATCGCCACGGAGGCCAGCTCGACGAGGAAACGGTCCGCCATGAGCTCGAAGGCAATATCTGCCGCTGCACCGGCTACCACAACATCGTCAAGGCGGTGCTCGACGCAGCCGGCCGCATGAAGGTCGCGCAGGCCGCCGAATAGCAGCGCGCGGACCGCGCACGATCAGGCTCATCACCGCCGGTCTCGATGGAAACGGCGGCAAATCGAAATCTCCGGTCGGGAGGGTTAGACCATGGGTGTTGAAGGAATTGGCGCACGTGTCGTGCGCAAGGAAGACCGCCGGTTCATCACCGGACAGGGACGTTACGTCGACGACATCAAGATGGTGGGCATGAGCTATGCTCACTTCATTCGTAGCCCGCACGCGCATGCCAAGGTCAAGGGCATCGATTCGGCCGAGGCCATGAAGATGCCCGGCGTAATCGCAGTGCTGACCGGGCAGCAGCTCGTCGACGACAAGGTCGGCAACCTGATCTGCGGCTGGGCGATCACCTCGAAGGACGGTTCGCCGATGAAAATGGGCGCGTGGCCGGCGATGGCGCCGGAGACCGTGCGCTTCGTCGGGCAGGCAGTCGCGGTCGTGATCGCCGAAACCAAGAACCAGGCCAGGGACGCGGCCGAAGCCGTGATCGTCAACTACGAAGAGCTTCCGGCGGTGCCCGACATAAAGGCGGCGATCAAGCCCGATGCGCCGCAGCTTCATCCTGAAGCTCCCGGCAACGTCGTGTATGACTGGCATCTCGGCGACGAAGCCGCGGTGAAGGAAGCCTTCAGCAGGGCCGCCAACGTGGTGACGCTCGAGCTCACCAACAATCGCCTGGTGCCGAACGCGATGGAGCCGCGCGCGGCGATCGCGCATTACGATCAGGCCGACGAACACTACACGCTCTACACCACGTCGCAGAACCCGCACGTCGCCCGCTTGGTGCTGTCGGCGTTCTACAACATCGCGCCGGAGAACAAGCTGCGCGTGATCGCACCCGACGTCGGCGGCGGCTTCGGCTCGAAGATCTACATCTATCCGGAAGAGATGGTGGCGCTGTGGGCGTCGAAGAAGGTGGGTCGCCCGGTGAAGTGGACCGGTGACCGCTCCGAAGCCTTCCTCACCGACGCGCACGGCCGCGACCATGTCTCGAAGGCGGAGATGGCCTTCGACAAGGACAACAAGATCCTTGGGCTCAGGGTGAAGACCCACGCCAATTTCGGCGCCTACATGTCGCTGTTCTCGTCGGCGGTGCCGACCTATCTCTATGCGACGCTATTGTCGGGCCAGTATGTGATCCCGGCGATCTACGCCGAGGTGATGGGCGTCTACACCAACACCACGCCGGTCGATGCCTATCGCGGCGCCGGCCGTCCCGAGGCCAGCTACCTGATCGAGCGGATGATGGAGACCGCGGCGCGGCAGTTGAAAGTCGATCCGGCCGAGCTGCGCAAGAGAAACTTCATCACCCAGTTCCCGTATCAGACGCCCGTCATCATGGCGTATGACGTCGGCGACTTCCACGCCTCGATCGACGCCGCGATGAAGGCGATCGATTACGCCGGCTTCCCGGCCCGCAAGGCCAAGGCGAAAGCCGACGGCAAGCTGCGCGGCATCGGCGTCTCCTGCTACATCGAAGCCTGCGGCATCGCCCCGTCGAAGGCGGTCGGCAGTCTCGGCGCCGGCGTCGGCCTGTGGGAATCCGCGGAGATCCGCGTCAACCCGGTCGGCACCATCGAGGTCCTCACCGGCTCGCACAGCCACGGCCAGGGTCACGAGACGACGTTCTGCCAGATCATCGCAGAGCGTCTCGGCGTGCCGCTGAGCCAAGTCTCGATCGTCCATGGCGACACCGACAAGGTGCAGTTCGGCATGGGCACCTATGGCTCGCGCTCGCTCGCAGTCGGCGGCACCGCGATCGTGAAGGCGATGGAGAAGGTCGAGGCCAAGGCCAAGAAGATCGCGGCGCACGCGCTCGAAGCCGCCGAAAGCGACATCGTGATCGAGAACGGCGAGTTCAAGGTCGCCGGCACCGACAAGTCGATCGCGCTGCCGATGGTCGCGCTCGCGGCCTACACCGCGCACAACCTGCCCGAAGGGATGGAGCCCGGCCTGAAGGAGACGGCGTTCTACGACCCGACCAACTTCACCTTCCCGGCCGGCGCCTATATCTGCGAGCTCGAGGTCGAGCCCACCACGGGCAAGACCTCGTTCGTCAACTTCGTGGCGGCCGACGACTTCGGCCGGCTGATCAACCCGATGATCGTCGAAGGTCAGGTCCATGGCGGCCTGGCGCAAGGCATCGGCCAAGCCCTGCTCGAAGGCGTGGTCTATGACGGCAACGGTCAGCTCGTGACCGCGTCATTCATGGACTACACCATGCCGCGCGCAGACGACCTGCCGTCGTTCCAGCTCTCCCACACCACGACGCTGTGTCCGGGCAACCCGCTCGGCGTCAAGGGCTGCGGCGAGGCCGGCGCGATCGGCGCCTCGGCTGCCGTGATCAACGCGATCACGGACGCCATCGGCAACAACAGACTGGAAATGCCGGCGACGCCCGATCGCGTCTGGCGCGCTATTCACGGTTGAGGGAGGAAGAGCCATGTACGAGACAACCTATCACCGCGCTTCCTCGGTCGCTGACGCCGCAGCGACCTTCGCCAAGGGCAAGGAGCCAAAATTCCTTGCCGGCGGACAGACCCTGCTCCCCGTGATGAAGCAGCGTCTCGCCGCGCCGTCCGACGTGATCGATCTCTCCAAGGTTCAGGAGATGATCGGCATCGAGGTGTCCGGCGACACCGTCACCATCAAGGCCGCAACGCCGCATTACGATGTGGCGCAAAGCGACACGGTCAAGAAGGCGATCCCGGCCCTTGCCAATCTGGCGTCGACGATCGGCGATCCCGCCGTGCGCTATCGCGGCACGATCGGCGGCTCGCTCGCCAACAATGACCCGGCGGCGGACTATCCGGCAGCGGTGCTGGCGCTCGGCGCGACGATCAAGACCAACAAGCGGTCGATATCAGCGGAAGACTTCTTCCAGGGCCTGTTCGCAACCGCGCTTGAGGATGGCGAGATCATCACCGCGGTCTCGTTCCCGATTCCGGCGAAGGCGGGCTATGCGAAGTTTCCGAACCCGGCCTCGCGCTTTGCCCTGACCGGCGTGTTCGTCGCCCAGACCAAGGCCGGCGACGTTCGTGCCGCGGCGACGGGCGCATCGCAGAGCGGCGTCATGCGGGTCCCGGCGATCGAGGGCGCGCTGAAGGCGAATTGGTCGCCCAGTGCGCTCGACAGCGTCAAAATTCCGTCGAACGGGCTGCTCGCCGATATCCACGGCTCGGCGGACTATCGTGCCAACCTGATCAAGGTGATGGGACAGCGCGCGGTCACCGCCGCGGGCTGATAGCGCCTAAACACAAGTTCGGAACGGCGCGCAGCGATGCGCGCCGTTTGCCTTTTACCGCCGCTTCCCAGCAAAAGAGGCTTGCCATACGGCGCGTTCGGCGGGACAATTTAGCTAATCAGCTAATTAAAAATACCGTCGCACGGACGGCCCGGGAGAACGCATGCCCATCCGAATTTCCTGCCAGCACCAGTTGTCGCGGCCAAGGTGACGCTCAGCGTCCCCGACCGCCACGACCAACGGACTTCCGCCGGCTCATAACACCCCGCAACAACGGACCACCAACGTGCTCGATAAATCTGCCTCCCAAACCGCCACCCGCACCACCGGCCCGCTCGCCGGCTTCCGCATCGTCGAATTCGCCGGCATCGGCCCCGGCCCGTTCGCCTGCATGCTGCTCGCCGACATGGGCGCCGAGGTCATCACCCTCGATCGCGTCGGCGCCGGCAAGAACCTGAAGGCGGTCGCCACCCGTGGCCGCAAGGTGATCGAGCTCGACCTAAAGAACAAGGCCGCGATCGCGGAGGTGCTCGAGGTGCTGAGCCATGCCGATGCACTGATCGAAGGTTTTCGTCCTGGCGTGATGGAGCGCCTCGGGCTCGGCCCCGACGTCGTGCTGGCGCGCAATCCGAAGCTGGTCTATGGGCGCATGACCGGCTGGGGCCAGGAAGGCCCGCTGGCGCAGGCCGCCGGCCACGACATCAACTACATCTCGATCACAGGCGCACTGGCCGCGATCGGACCTAAGGAGAAGCCGGTGCCGCCGCTCAACCTGGTCGGCGATTTCGGCGGCGGTGCGCTCTATCTCGTCGTCGGCGTGCTCGCCGCGCTGCTAGAAGCGCAAAAGTCCGGCAAGGGCCAGGTGGTCGACACCGCGATGTGCGACGGCGCGGCATCGCTGATGTCGATGTTCTACGACATGGCCGCGCAGGGCCGCTGGAGCGGCGGCCGCGACCAGAACTTCCTGGACGGCGGCGCGCACTTCTACGGCGTCTACGAATGCTCCTGCGGCAACTTCATCTCGATCGGCTCGATCGAACCGCAGTTCTATGCACTGTTGCGCAAGCATGCCGACCTGACCGACGCCGATTTCGACGCGCAGATGGATCGCAAGGCGTGGCCGGCACTGAAGGAGAAGCTGACAAGGGTCTTCAAGAGCAAGACCCGTGCGGACTGGTGCAAGATCATGGAAGGCACCGACATCTGCTTTGCGCCTGTGCTCACCATGGCGGAGGCACCGAAGCATCCGCACATGGCAGCGCGCCAGGTGTTCGTGGAGCGCCACGGCGTCACCCAGCCCGCCCCGGCCCCGCGCTTCTCGCGGACCCCGTCGGCGATCCGAGAGCCGGAGGTGGCTGATCTCGGCGACGTGACCAGCGCGTGGAGGGCGGAGAGATAAATCCCGCAGTCGTCCCGGCCAAGCGAAGCGCGAGCCGGGACCCATAACCACGAGACGTCGTGTGTCGCGGGGCTTTTTCCGCGGGACTACTACGCGACACACCTGATAGATTCCGCGGTATGGGTCCCTGCTTTCGCAGGGACGACACCTATGGCTGTCCGCGAGCGCGGCCCACTACAACGTCTTCACGCCGCGTGGTCGACCTTCAGCACGCCGCGGCGGATCTGGTCCTCCTCAATCGATTCGAACAGCGCCTTGAAGTTGCCTTCGCCGAAGCCGTCGTCGCCCTTGCGCTGGATGAATTCGAAGAAGATCGGGCCGATGGCGTTGGCCGAGAAGATCTGCAGCAACACCTTGGTCTGGCCGCCGTCGACCACGCCCTCGCCGTCGATCAGGATGCCGTTTGTCCGCAGCCGCGCGACGTCCTCGCCGTGCTTCGGCAGGCGGGCATCGATCCGCTCGAAATAGGTGTCGGGTGGTGACGGCATGAACGGCAGGCCGGCTGCGCGCAGCGTCTCGACCGTCGAATGGATGTCGCGCGCGCCGCAGGCGATGTGCTGGATGCCCTCGCCGCGATAGACGTTGAGATATTCTTCGATCTGCCCGGAATCGCCGGCATCCTCGTTGATCGGAATCCTGATCTTGCCGTCCGGGCTGGTCAGCGCGCGGGAGAACAGGCCCGATGCGCGGCCCTCAATGTCGAAGAAGCGGATCTGGCGGAAGTTGAACAGTTTTGCGTAGAAGCCGGTCCAGACGTCCATGCGGCCGCGATGGACGTTGTGGGTGAGGTGATCGACGTAATAGAGGCCCGAGCCCGCAGGCCGCGGATTCTCCGCGCCGAGCCACTCGAACTCGGCCTCATAGGCCGAGCCCTTGGCGTCGTAGCGGTCGACGAAATAGAGCAGGCTGCCACCAATGCCCTTGATCGCGGGCACATCCAGCGTCTTCTGCGCGGATGAGGCATCCGCCGGCTCGGCGCCGAGCGAGAGCGCGCGCTCATAGGCCCGCCTGGCATCGACCACACGGAAGGCCATTGACGGCGCGCACGGACCGTGCGCCGCGACGAAGTTGAAGCCGTGGGTGCCGGGCTCCTCATTGACGAGGTAGTTGATGTCGCCTTGGCGATAGACCGTGATGTTCTTGGTCTTGTGGCGGGCGACGGCGACGAAGCCCATTAGCCTGAACAGCGCGTGCAGCTCGTCCGGATTGGGATGGGCATATTCGACGAACTCGAAGCCGTCGGTGCCCATCGGGTTGTCGGCGCTGATCTCGGCCGGCGGCGCATCGTGCGGGAACGGACCCATGGCGGAACCTCCTTAATTTGTCTGGAGACGAATTTTCGCCATTTGCTGCGCAAAGTGCGTGCATAATGACCCATGAATTGCTAGAATTGCGCATGGTCTGTGCAAGGAAATGGGATTTCGCGCATGACTGAAGTCGACGCCTTCGACCTCAAAATGCTCGCCGCCTTGCAGGACGACGGCCGGCTGACCAACCAGCAGCTCGCCGACCTCGTCGGGCTGTCGGCCTCGCAATGCTCGCGGCGGCGGATGCGGCTGGAGGAGGAAAAGGTCATCGCCGGCTATCACGCCGATCTTGCCGGCGAAGCGCTCGGCTTCGGCCTGATCGCCTTCATCCATATCACCCTGGCGACCCATTCGCCCGACAACGCCAAGCGGTTTCGCGAGCTGGTCAACCGCGTCGACGACATCCAGGAGGCCTATGCGCTGACGGGCGATGCTGACTACGTGCTGAAAGTGATGCTGCGCGACCTGAAGAGCCTGTCCGACATCGTCAACAACGTGCTGATGCCGCACCAGAGCGTCGCCCATGTGCGCTCCTCGATCGTGCTCGACCGCCTGAAGGAGAGCTCAAAGCTGCCGCTGCAGGCGTTGCGGGGTTGAGATGGCGCAAATCGAGGGAAATACGACATTCGATTTTGCGGGTTGATTTGCGACCATCCCTTCACCATCCGGCACGAGAGACGACCATGGCACTGCAGATGCGACCGAACTGCGAATACTGCGACAAGGACTTGCCGCCGAACGCGACCGACGCGCGGATCTGTTCCTATGAATGCACGTTCTGCGCGGATTGTGTCGACAGCAAGCTCGGCAATGTCTGCCCGAACTGCGGCGGCGGCTTCGCGCCGCGGCCGATCCGGCCCGCGAAGGAGTGGCGGCCGGGCGTGTGCACGGCAAAGCAGCCGCCGTCAGACAAGCGGGTGCATCTGAAATACAGCCTCGACGACGTCGCAGCGCATTCGAAACGGCTGAGGGATATTCGCCCAGAGGAACGGTGATGCTTGGCTCCGCTCTCTCGTTCCCCTCCCCCTGCAAGGGGGAGGGCGGGGTGGGGGGTCAAGCCGCGGACGCCGGCGCTCGTGGAGAGAGGAGATCCCCACCCGGCTTGCGTTTGTAGCGCAGACCGACCTCCCCTTTTCAAGGGGAGGTGAAGCAACGGGATGCGCGTCTCACTCCGCCGCGACGATTGTCCCCTCGACCTCGCCAAAGCCGACCCGATAGCCGTCGCCCTGGCACCAGCCGCGCATGATGAGCGAGTCGCCGTCTTCGAGGAACGAGCGCTTGAGGCCGCTAGCAAGCTCGACCGGCTCGGTGCCGTTCCAGCTAATCTCGAGCAGGCTGCCGCGCTGGTGCTTCTGGGGGCCGGAGATCGTGCCGCTGCCTAAGAGATCGCCGACATTCATGGCGCAGCCGCTGGAGGCGTGGTGCACGAGCTGCTGCACCGACGACCAGTACATATACTTGAAATTGGTGCTGCAGATCGTCTTCGCTTCGTTCATCGATCCGGCGCGCAACGCAACATCGAGCTGCATGTCGTAATTGTTCGGCTGCGTCTGCTTCAGATAAGCGAGCGGCTCCGGCTGCTGCGCCGGGCCCTGCACGCGGAACGGCTCCAACGCTTCGCGTGTCACCACCCATGGGCTGATCGAGGTCGCGAACGCCTTGGCCTGGAATGGCCCGAGCGGCACATACTCCCACTGCTGGATGTCGCGCGCGCTCCAGTCATTGAGGATGACGAAGCCGAAGATCATCTCTTCGGCCTGCTTCTCGGTCAGCATCTGGCCCATCGGCGAGGCTTGCCCGACCACCACGCCCATCTCCAGCTCGAAATCGAGCCGCTTGCACGGGCCGAAGCTCGGCACGTCGGCGGTGGGCGGCTTGAGCTGGCCGCGTGGCCGGCGCACCTTGGTCCCGCTCACGACCACGGTCGAGGCGCGGCCATTGTAGCCGATCGGCATGTGCAGCCAGTTCGGCTGCAGCGCGTTGTCCTTGCCGCGGAACATGACGCCGACATTGGTGGCGTGCTCCTTCGACGAATAGAAATCGGTGTAGCCCGCGACCGTGAACGGCATGTGCAGCCTCACATTGGCCATCGGCACCAGCGCCCGCGCCCGCAAGTCCCTGTTATCGCGCAGCTCCGGATGATCGGAGCGCAACAACTCACTGATCCGCGCCCGCGTCGCCGACCACACTTTCGGCCCCAGCGCCATGAAGGCGTTGAGCGACGGTTGCGCGAACACGCCGAGTGGTCCCACATCGAGCCGCGAGTCCTGCTCGAGCTCCCAGAGATCGAGCACATAGTCGCCGATCGCGACGCCGACGCGCGGGGCCAATCCGTTCGCCGAGAACACACCGTAAGGGAGATTCTGGATCGGGAAGTCGGAGGTCGGCGCGACGTCGATGAAGGAGCGGAGTTTGGGGTCGTTGGGGTGGGGCAAGATGCTTCTCCGGTGACTAACTTGTCATCGCCGGGCTTGACCCGGCGATCCATCGCTCTTTGAAAAGATGGATGGCCGGGTCAAGCCCGGCCATGACGACGTGAATTCTACCGCTTGCTCGGATCGAACTTCTTCTCGAGTCCCTTCCAGCAATCCGAATAATCGTCCTGCAGCGTCGACGACGTCGCCGCATGTTTGGTCACGCGCTGAGGAAAACGGGTTTCGAACATGAAGGCCATGGTGCCGGTCAGTTTCACCGGCTTCAGCTCGCCGTTGCTGGCATGCTCGAAGGCTTCACGGTCGGGGCCATGCGGCAGCATGCAGTTGTGCAGACTGATGCCGCCGGGCACGAAGCCTTGCGGCTTGGCGTCGTAGACGCCGTAGATCAGGCCCATGAACTCCGACATGATGTTCATATGATACCACGGCGGACGGAAGGTGTTGTCGGCCACCAACCAGCGCTCGGGGAAGATCACGAAATCGATATTCGCAGTGCCTGCGGTCTCCGATGGCGAGGTCAACACCGTGAAGATCGACGGATCGGGATGATCGAACGAGATCGCGCCGACCGGCGAGAAGGTGCGCAGGTCATATTTGTAGGGCGCATAGTTGCCGTGCCAGGCGACCACATCGATCGGCGAATGCGGCAGCGTGGTCTTGAATAGCGAGCCGCCCCATTTCACGTAGAGCTCGGTCGGCGTGTCCTTGTCTTCGTAAGCCGCCACCGGCGTCAGGAAATCGCGCGAATTGGCGAGGCAGTTGGCGCCGATCGGGCCACGCTCCGGCAGCGTGAACGCGCCACCGTAATTCTCGCAGAGATAGCCGCGCGCCGGCCCGTTCGGAATCTCGACGCGGAACTTGACGCCGCGCGGGATCACCACGATCTCGCCGGGCTCGGCATCGATGTGGCCGAACTCGGTGACCAGGCGCAAATTGCCCTGCTGCAGCACGAACAGCATCTCGCCGTCGGCATTGTAGAAATGCTGGTCCACCATCGATTGGGTGATGAGATAGACATGCGCGGCCATGCCGGCTTGCGTGCTAGCATCGCCCGCCGTGGTCATGGTCTGCACGCCCTGCAGGAAGGTCTGGTCCTGCTTCGGGATCGGCGCCGGGTCCCAGCGGAGTTGCGCGATCGGCATGTCGTGTTCATGGCACGGTGCGGTGCGCCACAGCCCGGCATCGACCTTGGCGAAGCGGCCGGAATGCTTGACTGACGGCCGGATGCGATAGAGCCAGGAGCGCTCGTTGGTGCCGCGCGGTGCCGTGAACGGCGAGCCGGAAAGCTGCTCGGCATAGAGCCCGTAGGCGCAGCGCTGCGGCGAGTTGCGCCCCATCGGCAGCGCGCCGGGCAATGCCTCGGTTTCAAAACTGTTGCCGAAGCCGGACATGTAGCCCGGCGTCACCTGCGCGGTGCTGCGCACGATCTGATCAGGCGAGGTGTTGATATTCATGGTCATCCTCCTCCTTGCAGGGCGGCCCACATTTCCTGGTCGCGCTTGTCGGTCCAGATCACGGGATCGTCGATTCCCGAGGCCTCGTCATAGGCGCGGGAGACGTTGAACGGTAGGCAGTGCTCGTAGATCGCGAAGCTTGCGAACTTCGGATCCATCACCTCGCGCGTCGCGGCCATTGAGTCCTTCAGCGTGCGGCCCTTGGCGACGGAGCTTTCGGCGGCACCATAGAGAGTGGTGACGAAGTCGCGGGTCATCGCGATCGCATCGCGCGTGGTGGACAGGCCGGTCAGCGCATCGCCGCGGCCCGGCGCGATCGCTTTCGGATTGAAGGCGCGGATCTCGTTCAGCGTCATCGGCCATTCGCGCAAATGCGCGTCGCCACAATAGCATGCCGAGTGGTATTCGATGAGATCGCCGGAGAACATCACCTCGGCATCGGGCACCCAGGCGACGATGTCGCCGGAGGTATGGCCGGCGCCGAGCTGCATCAGGCGCACCTCGCGTTTTCCCAGATAGATCGACATCTCGCCTTCGAAGGTCAGGGTCGGCCAAGTCAGGCCGGGAATGCTCGCGGCATCCTGGAACAGCCGCGGGAAACGGCCGTATTCGGAATCCCAATCCTGCTGGCCGCGCTCCTGGATCAGCCGATAAGTCTCTTGCGAAGCGACGATGCCCTGCGCGCGATAGGCGGACGCACCGAGCACGCGCACAGCATGATAGTGCGACAGCACGACATATTTGATCGGCTTGTCGGTGACGGTCTTGACCCGCTCGATGACCTTGTTGGCCATCGCCGGCGTCGCCTGCGCGTCGAACACCAGACAGCCGTCGTCACCGACGATCACGGCAGTGTTGGGATCGCCCTCGGCGGTGAAGGCATAGAGATCGGTGCCGATCTCGGAGAAGGTGATCTTCTTCTCCGCGAGGTCGGTGGTTGAGGCGAAACCTTTGGCCATCAGTTCAATCCTGTTCGTTGATCAGAGCTATTGTTGTTGCTGTTGCTGCTGCTGGTTCGCATCCAGTGTCCGTCGCTTCGCGAGCGCGATCGCCTCGCGCAGCACATCGATGTCGCCGATGTGGTTGGCGAGCACCAGAACCAGCGCGGCATCGAAATCGGCGCTCTGGGCTTCGGTGAGGCCGCGATGCGCCTCGACGATGGCGCGGAAGGCATCGTCGGGCCTTGCGAAGTTCGAGCTGGTCGAGAGCGTCATCGGCGACACCTCAATTCAGGCCGGATGCGCGCGAAAGCGCCGCATCGAGCGCCGGCCGCTGTGCCTTGCGGAAGCGCGCCGCGACATAGCCGTCGGGCCGCAACAGATAGGCCGTCTCGGGCGCGGCGTCGTAGCGCTTGGCGGCAAGACCCTGGGCATCGACCAGGCCGCCCTCGCCGCCGACCTGGATCCTGCCGACACCCTCGGGGACGTCGGCGACCGCTCCATTGCCAAACGCCAGCAGCGTGAATCGTGTTCCCTGCTTGATGAAGGCCTCGGTCAGGAAGCTGGACTTGCCGTCGCGGTCAGCAACGGGCGCATCCAGCATCGAAGCCCCTGGCCGCGGCCCGCCACGCCATTCGTCGCGATCCTCCGTCGACAGCGGCGTGTCGTAGACCGACGGCACCGACAGCCGGCCGCCATTGACCATGCGCTTGCCGAATTCGGTTTCCTTGGCGAGCGACAGCACCGCCTGGCGCAGCCGCGCCTCCTGCCGGGTCGCCGGCGCCATGAAGTCGGTCGAGCGCGTCGATTCGCGGATATTCTCGTCCGCTGCCGCGCTGCGCTCGATGTGATAGCTCTCGAGCAATCCTTCCGGCGAGCGCCCGCGCAGCACGCGATCGAGCTTCCACGCCAGGTTTTCGGCGTCCTCCAGCCCGGAATTGGCGCCGCGCGCGCCGAATGGCGAGACCTGGTGCGCGGAATCGCCTGCGAAGATCACCCGGCCATGGATGAACTTGGCCATCCGCCGGCACTGGAACTTGTAGAGCGAGATCCACTCGAAATCGAACTTGTCATGCCCGAGCATGCGCGCTATGCGTGGCCGCACATTTTCCGGCCGCTTCTCCGCGACCGGATCGGCGTCCGGGTTGAGCTGCAGATCGATCCGCCAGATGTCGTCCGGCTGCTTGTGCAACAGCGCCGAGCGCCCGGCATGGAACGGCGGGTCGAACCAGAACCAGCGCTCGGTCGGGAAGGCCGCGGTCATCTTGACGTCGGCGATCAGGAACTGGTCCTCGAACACCTGGCCTACGAACTCAGCGCCGACCATCTGCCGCAGCGACGAGCGCGCGCCGTCGCAGGCAATGACAAAAGTCGCGCGCACCTGATACGAACCGTCGGGTGTTGCGATCGTCAGCACGACGCCATCGTTGCGGCTCTCGAGCGCGATCACCTTGTTGCGCCAGCGCAGATCGATCTCCGGCAGTTGCCCGGCGCGATCGACCAGATAGGCCTCGGCATAGAACTGCTGCAGGTTGATGAAGGCCGGCCGCTTGTGGCCCTCCTCGGGCAGCAGATTGAACTGGTAGAGCTGCGCGTCGCCGTGGAAGATCTTGCCGACGCTCCACACCACGCCCTTGTCGACCATGCGGTCGCCGACGCCGAGCCGATCCCAGAACTCCAGCGAGCGTTTCGAGAAGCAGATCGCGCGCGAGCCCTCGCCGATCCGGTCGGCATCGTCGAGCAGCACCACGCGCTGGCCGCGTTGCGCCAGATCGATCGCCAGCGACAGCCCAACCGGGCCGGCGCCGACGACAACGACAGGGTGCTCCGCCAGATTGGCCCCCGACCGGTCCTGGTCGGGATGACGGCGATAGCCGAACTGCGTTTTGGCCTGTGCCGAATCGGCTTGTGCCATTGCGTGACCCTGGATGTTTCCCTTCCGCGCCGGCCTTCAGCCGCGGACTCCTACGACAAGCTTGCGGCCAGCGCGCGACCTTGCTAAATTAGTCTCACTTGCAACTATCTTAAACTCCCTGTCGGGCCCGTCGTCAACTCAAATTGGAGGGATTTTTGGCCAGAACCTCTGCAAGCCAGCCTCCAGCGCGCGCACGCGCGGTGGACGGCGATCTGCGCGACGACGCCGCGCCGGGCAAAAAGCGGCTTGATCTGTTCCACTTCGTGCCGTTCCGGTTGAACCGGCTTTCGGCCGAGGTCTCTTCGGCGCTGTCGAGCGAATATCAGGCGCGCTACGGCCTCGACATTCCGGAGTGGCGCGTGCTCGCGACGCTTGGTTTTCGCGCCGACGCCTGCAGCGCACAATACATCGCGCACTGCACCCGCACGCACAAATCCACCATCAGCCGCGCCGTCTCGGCGTTGATGGAGCGCGAGATCGTGGAGCGCGTCGAGAACGAGGATGACCGCCGCGAATTCCGGCTGCAACTGACGAAGAAGGGCCAGGCGCTGTACGAGGAGCTGATCCCGCGCCTGCTACGCAAGGAGCAGGAGATCCTCTCCTGCCTCTCAGTCCAGGAACGTCGCGACCTCGGCCGCCTGCTCGGCAAGATCGAGCAGAGCCTCGAACTGGTACAGACCAGCGAAGAAGCCGACGCTAAGCAATCGTATTAGCAACGCTCTCTCCAACTGTCGTCCCGGCGAAAGCAGGACCCGTAATCACAGCGTTGTGTGGCGGAAGCGAGCTATTGCTCCAACGTCGCACGACAATTCGCAGTCGTGGTTATGGGTCCCGGGTCAAGCCCGGGACGACACCGAATTTGTGGCTGCGCCCACGCCTGGCCTACTTCGCAAATGAGCGCGACGGCGCGAGGTGCAAGGCGAAGGCATCGACGTTGTCGCTGGCGCGCGGGTAGATCTCGCTCACGATCGGATCGTGCCCGGGGATGAAGCGATCCGGATGGCCGGCGAGCCGCTCGACGATCTCCCAGCCCTGCGCCATGTCGCCGACATTGTAGACGATCGGGAACGGGCTGCGTCTGTGCAGGTTCGCGTAGTAATGCGCGGCGTCGGACGCCAGCACGACGGGGCCGCGCGCGGTCTCCACCCGCACCACCTGCAAACCGTCGGAGTGGCCGCCGACCCGATGCACGGTGATGCCGGACGCGATCTCGCCGTCGCCGGAATGGAAGGTGACCCGTTCGCCATAGACATGGCGCACCATCTGCGTGACATGCTCGACCGAGAATGGATGGCGCAGCATGCCGTTGCACATGCAGCGGCCGGTCGCGTAGCCCATCTCGCGCTCCTGCAGATGGAAGCGGGCGTTGGGGAAGCGGTCGAGATTGCCCGCGTGATCGTAGTGCAGATGCGTGACGATGACGTCGCGGATCGTATCGGCGGCTACACCGAAGCCGGCCAGCGCATCGACCGGGTTGAGCGTCAGCTTGCGGGCGCGCGCCTTGGCCTCCTCGGCGTTGAAGCCGGTGTCGACCAGGATGTCACGGCCGTGGCCGCGAATCAGCCAGACGAAGTAATCCAGATCCTGCGCGGTGGTGTCGTGCGGATCAGGCGCCAGGAAGTTCATGGTGGGGGTGCGCGGCGACATCGTCGCGTAGCGCAGGGCATAGATCTCGTAGGCGTTTCCCATCGGTTTCGCTCTTGTTTGAATGGCTTGCCGTCCTGCACAAAGCCATCACCCGGCGCAAAGGTCAAACCCCCGCAGGCACGGTGACAGGCGCATGACCGGGCGGCCGGCCCCCTGTGAGAGCTATCACGATATCCGCTCGCGGGAACTTGCACCATGCTCAGATGACGATGGCGCCATGACCGCGGCGATTGCGTTCCGACCTGCACCCCTGTCGCGATCAACGACGCTGCGGCAAGGCGTTGACGGGATTGGGTGCTGGTTTGATAATGATCTTTCCGTAGAGTGACGGCGCCGCGCCGCGAACTGGTCGGCGCCATTTCATTTGCAATGCCGCGATCTGGATTGCCGCGATCATGAAAATCCGCCTTGCCTTGCTCGCCACGTTGATTTTTTCGATCGCCTCGCCCATCCCAACCCTCGCCGCCGGTGACCGTTTCGCACTGGTCATCGGCAACGCCAAATATCCCGACGCCGATGCGCCGCTGAAGGAGCCGATCAACGACGCGCGCGATGTGGCCGACGAGCTCAAGCGCGACGGCTTTACGGTCGAGATCGGCGAGAACCTGACCGGCGACGGCATGCGCCGCGCTTTCGACAAGCTCTACGCCAAGATCAAGCCGGGCTCGGTGGCGCTGATCTTCTTCTCGGGCTACGGCATCCAGTCGAACCGGCAGAGCTACATGATCCCGGTCGATGCGCAAATCTGGGCCGAGTCCGACGTTCGCCGCGACGGCGTCAGCCTCGAAACGGCGCTTGGCGAGATCAACAGCCGCGGCGCCGGCGTCAAGATCGCCCTGATCGACGCCTCCAGGCGCAATCCGTTCGAGCGCCGCTTCCGCAGCTTTTCGGCAGGCCTCGCCCCGGTGATCGCCCCCAACGGCACGTTGGTGATGTATTCGGCCGCGCTGTCGTCGGTCATCTCCGACAACGGCAGCGATCACAGCCTGTTCGTGCGGGAATTGCTGAAGGAAATCCGTACCCCCGACCTGATGGCTGAGGAAACGCTCAACCGCACCCGGGTCGGTGTCACGCGCGCCTCGCGCCAGGAGCAGGTGCCGTGGATTTCATCGTCGCTGGCGGAGGATTTCTCCTTCATTCCTGCCGGCGCGCCGCAGCCTGCGAACGCACCGGCTGCCGCGCCCGCAGCGGAGGCGGCGGCGCCGCAGCCCACGCCAGCACCGCAGCCCACACAGGCTCCGTCGGCACCGCCCGTTCAGACGGCGACAGCGCCAACTCCGCCGCCGCCATCGGCACCACCACCGACGCCGCCGAAGCAGGCCGAGATCACCCTGCCGCCACCGCCCCCTCAGGCGCCGACGGTGATCGAGCCCTCGCCGACACCGACCAGTCCAGCAGCACTCGCGCTTGCTGACGATCCAACAATCAAGGGCCTGAGCGACCGACTGGACAAGAACCCGGACGATGCGGCGGCGCTGTATCGCCGCGGCCAGGTCTATGCCAGCAAGGGTGCCTACCAGCTCGCAATCAACGACTTCACCAATTCGCTGCGGCTCAATCCGAAGGACGTCGAGGCCTATAACAACCGCTGCTGGGTCCGCACCGTGATCGGCGACCTGCAAGCCGCACTGAAGGACTGCAACGAGGCGCTGCGACTCCGCCCGAACTTCGTCGATGCGCTCGACAGCCGCGGCCTGATGAACCTGAAGGGCGGACAGAACAAGAATGCGATCGCCGATTTCGACGCAGCGCTGAAGATCAATCCGCGGCTGACGTCCTCGCTATACGGACGCGGTCTTGCCAAGAAACGCAACGGCGCGGCCGCGGAGGGCGATCTCGACATCGCCAACGCCAAGGCGATGGACCCGAATATCGTCAAGGAGTTCGCCGAGTACGGCGTGAAGTGACGAGGCAAATCGAGCCGTCCGGACATCCCGCCAGGTGATGAACGTGGCATGCCATATTTTTGAGGCTACAATGCGTTCCGCACCCCGGCGGGACGCATTTGCATTTGGGGCAAGCCCAAGGCAAACGAAGGGGCAACCGTGACGGGAAACCTCAGTGACCCGCCTCACATGACGTCAGAGCGTGAAAGAATGGAGACCAGGCCTGCATGGGCCTGGACAACAGGGTGGCGAGCGAGATGAGATTTTCGGCAAGCACTTGCGACGCGCCATGTCCTGGATTGATCCAGCGATGAACCTTCCTCAGTACCTCAAGCCAGCGCTCGGAACAGTCGTCCTTGTGGCCCTTGGCATCGCCTATTATTCGTTCGAGCACCGCTCCCACCCCGAAGCAAAGGAAACAACGGGCGAGGCGCTGGTTGTTGTGACGAAATCGACCAACGCCTGTTTCTCCGACATGGTCCGCGTCACGGGTTTCATTGTGCCGCGCCGCGAGGCGCAGGTGAACGTTGACCAGGAGGGGTCCAAGGTCACCGACGTCCTTGTCCGCGAAGGCGACAGCGTCACCGAAGGCCAGGAACTCGCCCGGCTTACTCCGCCGCCGCAGCAGGCCGCGCAGGGCAACACCAAGCCGATCGTGCTGCGTGCGCCGGCAGCCGGGCTCATCACCGAGGTACGCACCGCGGTTGGCGCGCCGGCGTCGCCGCAGGCTCCTCCGATGTTCAAGATCTCCGTCAACAACGAAATCGAGCTCGACGCCGAGGTGCCGGGCTTCCAGCTCCTGAAGCTCAATCCGGGCGCCACCGTGCGGATCAGCCGCGACGATGCGCCCGACATGGTCGGCAAGGTCCGCCTGATCTCACCGCAGATCGACCGCACCACCCAGCTCGGACATATCCGCATCACCCTGAACAACAATCCCACGCTCAAGGTCGGCATGTTTGCTCGTGCCAATATCGACGCCAAGCGCTCCTGCGGCGTTGCGGTGCCGCGCACCGCGATCGACCGCCAGACGCTGCAGGTCGTGAAGGGCAATACGGTCGAAACGCGCAGGGTCCGGGTTGGGCTGACGTCCGATACCTTGACTGAAATCGTTGAAGGCCTCGATGTCGGCGAAATCGTCGTGGCCGACGCCGGCACCTCGCTGCATGATGGCGACCAGATCAAGACGATGTTTGCCGAAGACCTCGATCGCACGCGGACACGCTAATGGCTTTGAACATCTCGGCATGGTCGATCCGGAACCCGCTTCCCTCGATCGTCTTCTCGATCATCCTGCTCGTGCTGGGCTGGGTGTCGTTCACCAAGCTGGCGGTGACACGGCTGCCCAGCGCCGACATTCCGGTGATCTCGGTTGCGGTCTCGCAGTTCGGCGCGGCTCCTTCGGAACTTGAATCGCAAGTCACCAAGACGATCGAGGACGGCGTCTCCGGCGTCGAAGGCGTGCGCCACATTTCATCGTCGATCACCGACGGGCTCTCCGTCACCACGATCCAGTTTGCGCTGGAGACCAACACCGACCGCGCGCTGAACGACGTCAAGGATGCGGCGACGCGGGTGCGCGCCAACCTGCCGCAGAACGTCACCGAGCCGTTGATCCAGCGCGTCGACGTGATCGGCCTGCCAATCGTGACCTATGCCGCGATCTCGCCCGGCAAGACGCCGGAGCAGCTCTCCTACTTCGTCGACGACGTGGTCAAGCGCGCGCTGCAGGGCGTGCGCGGCGTCGCGCAGGTGGAGCGCATCGGCGGTGTCGAGCGCGAGATCCTGGTCTCGCTCGATCCGGACAAGCTACAGGCCGTCGGCCTCACCGCCGTCAATGTCAGCCAGATCCTGCGCGGCAGCAATGTCGACCTCGCCGGCGGCCGCGCCGAGATCGGCAAGAACGACCAGGCGATCCGCACATTGGCGGGCGCCAAGACCGTGAACGAGCTCGCCGGCACCATGATCCCGCTGTTCGGCGGCGGCGAGGTGCGGCTCGACGACCTCGGCACCGTCACCGACACCATCGCCGATCGTCGCACCTTCGCCCGCTTCAATGGCGAGCCGGTGGTGGCGCTCGGCATCAAGCGCTCCAAGGGCGCGAGCGACGTGGTGGTCGCGGCCGCCGTGCAGAAGCGCATCGACGCCCTGAAGGCGGCCTATCCCGACGTCGATCTCAAACTGATCGACACTTCGGTGCAATTCACCAAGGGCAACTACGAAGCCGCGATCTCGACCCTGTTCGAGGGCGCGATCCTCGCCGTCATCATCGTGCTGCTGTTCCTGCGCGATATCAGAGCCACGATCATCGCCGCGGTCTCGCTGCCTTTGTCGATCTTTCCGGCGTTCTGGGCGATGGACCTCCTCGGCTTCTCGCTCAATCTGGTCTCGTTCCTCGCCATCACGCTGTCGACCGGCATTCTGGTCGACGACGCCATCGTCGAGATCGAGAACATCGTCCGTCACATGCGGATGGGCAAGACGCCCTATCGCGCCGCGCTTGAAGCTGCCGACGAGATCGGCCTCGCGGTGATCGCGATCTCGCTGACGATCATCGCGATCTTCGCGCCCGCAAGCTTCATGTCCGGCATCGCCGGGCAGTTCTTCAAGCAATTCGGCATTACCGTCTCGGTGCAGGTGTTCTTCTCGCTGCTCGCCGCGCGCTTCGTCACGCCGATGCTGGCCGCCTACTTCCTCAAGCATCACTCGCAGGACGAGCCGCCGCCGGGCCGCATCCTGCGCGGCTATCATAGCCTCGTCACCTGGTCGGTGAAGCATCACTATGTCACCGTGCTGATCGGCTTTGCGATCTTCGCGGCATCGATCTGGAGCATCACGCTGCTGCCGCAGGGCTTCCTGCCGGCGCAGGACACCGCGCGCTCGCTGCTTGCCATGGAGCTGCCGCCGGGCTCGCAGCTTGCGTATACCGAGAAGGTCACCGAGGAGATCGTGGCGCGGCTGCGCAAGCGGCCTGAAGTGAGGAGCGTGTTCGTCGACGGCGGCCGCGTGCCGCCGGGCACCCAGGAGGTGCGCCGCGCCGCGCTGATCATCAACTACACGCCAAAGGCCGATCGCAAGATCACCCAGCGCCAGCTCGAGCTCTCGATCAGCAGGGAGCTCGAGAACGTGCCGGATATCCGGTTCTGGTTCCTCGACGAGAACGGCCTGCGCGCGATCTCGCTTGTCGTCACCGGCACCGACAGCAACATCGTCAACAATGTCGCCAGCGAGTTGGCGACGCAGATGAAGCGGATCCCGATCATCGCCAATGTGATCTCGGAGACCGCGCTCGACCGGCCCGAGCTGCGCATCCACCCACGCGCGGAACTCGCCGCGAGGCTCGGCGTCTCGACCGAGAGCCTGTCGCAGACCATCCGCGTCGCCACCATCGGCGACGTCGGCCCGGCGCTGGCCAAGTTCGATGCTGGCGACCGCCAGGTGCCGATCCGCGTGCAGCTCGAGGACACCGCGCGCGGCGACCTGAAGATGCTGCAGCAGCTTCGGGTGCCGCTCGGCTCGCACGGCGAGAAGGGCGGCGTGCCGCTGTCTGTCGTCGCCGACATCCAGCTCGACCAGGGGCCGACCAGCATCAACCGCTACGACCGCGAACGGCAGGCCACCGTCGCCGCCGACCTCGTCGGCAATGCCGCGCTCGGCGATGCCACCAAGCTGATCTACGACCTGCCGGTGATGAAGAGCCTGCCCAAGGGGGTGAAGGTCAGCCCGTCGGGCGATGCCGAAAGCCTCAACGAGCTGTCCGACGGTTTCACGACCGCGATCACCGCCGGCTTGATGATGGTCTATGCGGTGCTGGTGCTGCTATTCGGCACCTTCCTGCAGCCGATCACCATCCTGTTCTCGCTGCCGCTCTCGATCGGCGGTGCGATCGGGGCGCTGCTACTGACCGGCAAGCAGCTCACGACCCCGGTGTGGATCGGCATCCTGATGCTGATGGGCATCGTCACCAAGAATGCGATCATGCTGGTCGAATTCGCCATCGAGGCGATCCGCGGCGGCAAGACGCGCGAAGAGGCGATGATCGACGCCGGCATGAAGCGCGCGCGCCCGATCGTGATGACCACGATCGCGATGGTCGCCGGCATGACGCCGTCGGCCCTCGCCTTCGGTGCCGGCGGCGAGTTCCGTTCGCCGATGGCGCTCGCAGTGATCGGCGGCCTGCTGTTCTCAACGCTGCTGTCGCTGGTGTTCGTGCCGGCGATGTTCATGGTGATGGACGACATCGGCGCCCTGATCTGGCGCTTCAGCAAGCGCCTGGTGGTCTCGCACGCCGACCACGAGCTTGCCCCGAACGAGCGTCAATCCAAGCCTCCATCCAAGGGGCCGCCCGACACGATGTCGCCTGCGGCGGAATGAAGGCGCAATCGCGGCGGCGCTGAACGCGAAACCCCTGCGGTCAACGGGAGGACCGCAGGGGTTTGCAGATGGATGGCGTGAGGCCAGCAAGGCTGGGTGTCACCCCAAGGACCCGCGCTAGCAATGAAAGCGGCCGCGACCGGTTCCTGCAAGCACATCTTTTGGGCGATGGCGATTAGTCGTTGCGCGCCACCGCGGTCAGCTTCGGCATGTTGTGCAACAGGATGCGGCCGCGCTGCAGATCGAGAATGCCGTCCCTGCGCCAGCTCTGGAGCTGACGGTTGACGCTTTCGCGCGCCGCGCCGACGAAGATGCCGAGCTGTTCCTGCGAGATGTGCACCTCGGAGCCGAAATCCTCCGCCAGCGCGCACAGCCGCCGCGCCAGCCGCACCGGCAGCGGCTGCAGCACGGAGTCTTCCATCCGCTCGCTCTGCCGGCGGATGCGCTGAGAGAGCAGCTCGATCAGCCGCACTGCGACCTTCGGCTCGCGCGCAAGGAAGCCGAGGAAATCTCCCCGCCGCAGCACGAACAACTCGCTGGGCTCGCCCGCGGTCGCCTCCGCGATGCGGTCCTGGCCGTCGAGCACCGCGATCTCGCCGAAGAGATCGCCGGGCCCCATGAAGCTCACCGTCGCCCGGTTGCCGTCGGAGCCGCCGGTCTCGAGCCGGATCTGGCCGCTGCGGACTCCGAACAGGGCATCGCCGGGATCGCCTTTCTGGAACAGCACCTCACCGGCCGCGAGTTGCCGGGTGTGGCAAAGGCCCGCAAGCCGCTGCAATTCGTCCGCGCCGAGATCCGCGAACATCGGGTTCATCCTCAAAATGACCGCAAATTCGGCCTGTTTGCTCATGGTACTGCCTTCCAGATCAATCCCAGCGGTCCCGCAACGCCGGTTAGCAAGATTCACCCTCAATGGAGTGTGTCAGAGGTCACATAAGTTCATGCTGGTAACGGATTATTTTTCCCGTGGTTGGAGCCAACTGCCGTTTCCGGGATAATCCCGACTGGTCGGCCCTGCCCGTCCGCGACGCAACCGAACCCGATGCCGTTTGCCCGGTTGGAACGACGATATGAGAGCACTGAAACTTGCAGGAGCCGCGATCGCTGCGGTGGCCGTGATCATCGCGCTGCTCGGGGCGTTCGGCATCCCGGCTGGCGTCCTGACGTCGGCGATCGCCGAGCGGGTCGAGCGCGAGACCGGCTACAAGGTTGCGATCAATGGCAGCGGCAGGATCGTGCTTTGGCCGACGGTCCACATCACGCTGAGCGATGTCGTGCTGCAGGCCCCGACGCAGCGCGAGGTCGACAACCGCTTCACCGCCGACAGCATCGAGGCCGAGACGACGCTGTCGAGCCTGTGGTCGGGCCGGCCCGAGATCACCGACCTCGTGATCATCAAGCCCGTGGTCAACCTGCCGCTGCAGCGCGAGCGCACCCGCGACAACAATCCGCCGGCGCAATCCGCCTCGCCCGGCAACCCAAGCACCATGTCGGTCAGGCACGTCGGCATCAGTGGCGGCACCATCGTGCTCGCCAATCCGCGCGACCGCGTCGAGGACCGGATCGAGACGGTCAATGCCGACGTGACGGTCGGCGCCGATCGCAGCATCGTCGTCACGGGCAACGCGCGCGCCCGCGACAACCCGGTGAAGTTCGAGATCCGCGCCGCCGCGCCGCCAACGCAGCGGCAGAACGCGCCGACCGAATTCAATATCGATGCCCCCGGCCTGTTGCCCGCCGCGCTCAAGGCCAATGCCGAGGTGCGGCTGAACGGCACCGTCCTGATGTTCAACGGCGTGTCCGGCACGCTCGGCGACGGCGGCTTCACCGGCTGGGCCTCGGTCGATTTCGCCAGCAACAAGCCGCTGGTGAAGTGTGATCTCGACTTCCGCCGAATCTCCATCGCCGCGACGCCGAGCCAACCGAACGCCGAGGCGCAGCCTGCGGGCACCAACACCTGGAGCAACGCGCCGATCGACCTCAAGCTGCTCAACTATGTCGACGCGCAGGCCCGTATCTCGGCGGCGGAGCTTATGATCGGCGACGGCCGCTTCGCGCCGGCCGCGATCGATGCCTCGCTCACAAGCGGCGTCGTGAAGGGCCGGCTCGACAATCTCGGCGCCTATGACGGCAATGCCAATGGCGAGCTCACCATCGACGCCAGCAGCGACACGCCCACCTATGCACTGCGGCTCGATCTCAATGGCGTCCGCGCACTGCCGGTGCTGAAGACGCTTGCCGGGTTCGACAAGCTCGACGGCCGCATGCAGGCCAGGCTCGACCTGCATTCGCAAGGCACCAGCGAACGCGCCATCGTCGCCGGCCTCGGCGGCACCGCGCTCGCCGCATTCCAGGACGGCAAGATCATCGGCCTCAACCTCGCGCAGATGATCCGCAACCTCACCACTAGCCCATTGTCCGGCTGGCAGGAGAGCGCGGAACTCTCGACCGATCTCAGTCAGCTCTCGGCCTCCTTCAAGATCGACCGCGGCCAGGCCACAACCACCGACCTCGACCTCGTCGGTCCGCTGGTGAAGATGACCGGGGCCGGCACCGTCGACCTCAACACCAGGCAGATCGGCTTCCGCGTCGAGCCGCAGCTCGTGATGACCACCGAGGGCCAGGGCCGCGCCGGCAATCCGGTCGGCTTCGGCATTCCCGTGATGATCGAGGGGCCGTGGGCGGACCCGCGGATCTATCCGGAGATCCAGGGCATCTTCGACAACCCCGAGGCGGCCTATGCCAAGCTCAAGGAGATGGGCAAGGGCCTGTTCGGGCCTGGCGGCGACGGCAAGGCCCAAGGCAGCGGCGCGAGCCAGGACAATTCGCTCGGCGGACAGCTCGGCGAGACCATCGGCAAGCTGCTGCAGCAAGGCCTCTCCACCCTGAACCAAGGCAATGCGAAGCGGGGGAGTCAGGACTCGACGCAAGGATCGACTCAAGGCCGCGGCACCGATCAAGCCGCACCGCCACCCTCGCCGCCCGATCCGTCGCAGCAAGACCACAATCCGGCGATGAACGACATCCTGCGGCAACTGTTCAACCGCTGAAGGTGCCGCACACCGAACAGTTTTAATCACCCGATCCTGGCCGCGGAGCGACGAGAGATCGCGCCGCCGCTCCTCCCGGCGGGAACCTAGACCGGACCGCACCTTGTATTCGCGGAAAAGATGTGTATGTTCATACCATTCGATTAGCCGTTGTGCCTTGTTGAATGGTCAAAGCGGCCCTTTTCCAAAGAACATCAGTTGAATCGTCGACGCGCAGCTTTGCGCAAAACATGCGCATATGCGCGTTTGGAGAAGAGAAATGGCGACAGGTACTGTGAAGTGGTTCAACGGCCAGAAGGGCTTTGGTTTCATCGAGCCGAGCGACGGCAGCAAGGATGTGTTCGTTCACATCAGCGCCGTCGAGCGGGCCGGTCTCTCCGGCCTCGCCGAGGGACAGAAGGTCTCGTTCGAGCTGAAGACGGACAAGATGCGTGGCAAGACCAGCGCCGAGAATCTTCAGCTCGTTTAAGACGCTGCAGCGTTTTCAGGCGACGCGGATGCCACTCCGCGCCAGGAGAACGCGTCGGAACGTGAATCCAGAGCTTCGGTTCTGATTCAATCAGCACCGAACATGCTCTTGCTTGGGCATGATCTCTGCGCAAACGCGTCGCGTTTGTCGCGCGGAAACGCAACCTGCTTTTCCGGATCATGCCATGTCGTCATTCCACGGATGTACTGGGATGACGTCGAGTTTGCCCGATCCCTTAAAGGATCGGGCGGACTTCGGCGCATTTGGAGGTTCGATCGCCATGGCCACGAAGCCACAGCAACTATCACCCACGAGCCTCGCGCGAGCCGACCGTCAGCGGATTGCGGCCGAGGAAGGTGCGCGAGCGATGGCCGAGGTCGAGCGCGAGGCGCTCGCCGTGCGCAAGAACATGGAGCGGCTGCGCGCCTTGCGCGAGGCACGCGACGCCGAAGCGGCCCGGGCCAGCGCGGCCCCGGCACAACCCGCTGCCAACGCAATCAAGCGGATCAAACGCGTCGTGCGGTAGCTCCGCGTCGCCTCAGCGACTGCCACTCGCGGCGGCCCGCGATGACGGCTGGTGCGGATCAACATTGTCAAACAGCGCGAGGATGTGCGCCCGCGGTCTCGCGACGCGCGTTGCGCCCGAGTTGTGCGGGGCAGCTAGGCTTGCTTGTCACCGCCCCCGCGCGACGCGTTCGCGTCAAGCAGACGGGGCACCTGCCACTGGGGCGCCCGAACCACCCGACTTCACCGTCCGCCAGCCTACGCGCTTCGTCGATCGCACCGCCAGCGTCCATCGCATCCCGCCGCACGTTCGTGACGATCGCGATACGCCCGTCTTGCCGGGCGTGACGGGGTGAGTTGTAGAGCTGAGTTGTGAGTCAAGAAGAATTCTGAAAATCGAAATGCTGAAAATTGACTCACGAGTGGCGCGAGCGTTCCGTGAGATACGCAACAATAATCGCGCAACTGACCGGGATCATGCAGGAGACGTCGCACTGACACGAAAGCGAGCCGCCACAGCAGCAGCGCTCTGCGCTGGTTGCTCGGCTCTCCGTCTGCTAATCAGGGGAGCGCATATCTTGGAAATGTCCGCTGATGCCGCCACGCTCTTCGACCCTCACCGCCGCCGCGCTATTCCTCCTCGTGGCGCGGCCGGCACTTGCCGCTGACAACACCGATGCTCAGCCCAAAGGCGCCGCCGTCACCGTGCTGAAGGCTGCGAAATCCTGCTTCGACAATATCGTCGAGGTCTCGGGCGTCGTGATGGCGCGGGATGAGCGGCAGGTTCGGCCTGATCGGTTCGGGCTGAAGGTGGCGCAGGTGATGGCCGATCCCGGCGATGCCGTCACCGCGGGGCAGCCGCTTGCGCGGCTGACGGACGGTGCCAATGCGATCAACGTCACCGCGCCGGTGGCTGGCACGATCTCGGCCTCCACGGCGATCGTCGGCGCGCCGGCGTCCGCCAAGGGCGAGGCGCTGTTCACGATCATCACCAGAAGCGAGTACGATCTGGTCGGCATGGTGCCGACCCGCGACGTCACCAAGGTGAAGGCCGACCAGACGGCGCGGGTTGCGGTGCTCGGCGCCGGCGAGATCGACGGCAAGGTGCGGCTGGTCGCGCCGACGGTGGAGCCGAACAGCCAGCTCGGCCAGGTGTTCATCGCGCTCACAACCGACCGGCGGCTGCTGGTGAATTCATCCGGCCGCGCGCGGATCAAGACCGGGCAGAGCTGCGGCGTCGCGGTGCCGCTGACCGCGATCCTCTATTCCACCGCCGGCACCGTGGTGCAGGTGGTGCGGCGCGACCGCATCGAGACGCGGCGGGTGGAGACCGGGCTGATGTCGGCCGGACAGGTCGAGATCCGCGACGGCGTGCAGGAGGGCGAGATCGTGGTCGCCCGCGCCGGCGCGCTGCTGCGCGAGGGCGACCCGGTGCGGCCGGTGGGTGAGAATGCCGACGCGAAGTAGGGGGTGTGATCAACGCCTCATACCGTTCAAGCAGTGACATCGTCGACAATTTGGCGCACGTCGTCTCCCGTCAGGCAGCACGGCAAGCGGCACCCCTCTCCCTAACCCTCCCCCGCAAGGGGGGAGGGAACCCGTCCGCCGGTGCCTGCCTCACGCAAGCTGCCGACGCTGGCGGCTCCCTCACGCGAGTTGCTGAGACAGTGATCTTCGTAGACGTGCCGAGATTGCCGGGCCGATATGCGGGATGAAGTGCCGCCGCGCCATGTGAGGCGGGCACGCGTCTCAAGCTCCCTCCCCCCTTGCGGGGGAGGGTTGGGGAGAGGGGTTCTCTCCGCAAGCAGTTCAGTATCAAAGGATCACGATCCTCACCCGGATCGCGTATGCGATACGGATGCGCGCCCGCGCGTGACGCGCTGGATCACCCGCCGAGCTTGACGTCTTCCAGCAGCGACGACGACACCTGCGGCACCTGCTCGCCTTCGCTGACGCGGGACACGGCGGCGCGGGTCTTGTTGAAGGCGGCCTCGACGCCGGCCTGGGTGTTGAGATTGGTCAGGAGCTCCGACACCAGCACGCTGTTCGCGGTCATGGAATCGTCGGCGACCTTGCCCGGTGCGGCCGAGGTCAGGACCAGCGTGTTCTCCGGCGGGCTGATCGGGGCAAGGCCGTGGGAATAGGCGCGGAAGCGGCGCTCATACGGATTGCGCCTGGAGGCATCGAGCACCACGAGCTTGGTGCTGGCGCCCTGCTCGTTCATCGCATCGAGCACGGACTCGATGCTGACGCCTGTGCGCTTGACGTCGGCTTCCTTCCAGATCGCGGCGTCGACCGGGATCATGTAGCTCTCGCGGCCCACCTGCACGCCGTAGCCGCCGAAGAACAGCATCACGACGGTGCCGGGGCGGATCTTCGCCTTCATCCGCTCGACCGCGCGGACCATGTCGTCGCGGGTCGCATCCTCGACGACGTCAACATCGAAGCCGTCATGGCGCAGCGCGGCCGACAGCGTGCGGGCGTCGTTGATCGGCTGCGCCAGCGGCGCGGAGGCGTCCGGATAATGGCCGTTGCCGATGATCAGCGCGAGATGGGACGCGCCGGTATTGACGACGCCGGTGGCCTGCTCGGTGGCGACGGCCTTGCCGGCGTCGAGCGAACGCTTGTTCAGCGCGGCATGGGCGCCGATCGCCAGCGACACCGTGCCGGCCAGCGCCACGGCGACCGCAATGGTGCGGCGGGAAATGCGAAGCTGCCTAAGGTTCATGGCGTTCCTAGTCCCAGTCGTTATCTCAAGGCGCTCAACATGGCCGCGCCAGTTAGTCGCGTTCGATCCGGTCGGGTTTAATGGGGTTGCTTACGTGTGTGCCGGTGAGTTCAGCTCTATTTGCGGCATCGCAACAAACAAACCATTAACCCGAGCGGGCGCCGGGAGCAACCCGTTTGGCGCATGAGGCCGATCGAACGCGCCTCTTGACGGTGTTGAGCACCCGTTATGTGACCCCAATCACATTTGTGTTTCCCGCGGATTCATATAGCCTTCCCAAAGGGTTGCGAGATCTTGGGGCGGAGCGCCGAAACATCGTCCGGGCTGACGGCGTTAACCGGTTCCTTGGGAAAGGGTTTCATGGGCTTTCACGGGATCGCGGGAACGGTCTGCCGGGCGCTGACGGCCAAGAAGGACGGGCCGTCGCTGTACGACGTCTGCGATCCGCTGCTGCTGAGCTACCAAGGCGGCGATCCCCATCTCGGACAGTTCTACCGGACCGCGCTCGGCAATCCGGCGCTGCGCACGCTACTCCGCCGCACCGGCGTCCCTGCGCTGAAGGATGTTGCGCGGCTCGACCGGCTGCGCGCGGCGCTGATCGCGGCCCGCGACGAGGTCGCCCCGGACTGGGCCGCGATCGGCGCGCCCGTCGCCGAGCTGATGGATGATATCGACGTTCGCCATCCGCAGCCGCCGGCCGCAACCGTGCCCGGCCGCGCGCCGGCGCCGGCCGAGCTCGACCGGGTGATCGGCACCTGCGGGGCGCATCTGCTGCGCGCTTTCGCGAAGAACAGCTTCATCCCGACCTATGCCGCGTTCAACCTGCTCGGCGATGCCGACATCGGCGGGCGCGAGATGCTGATGGCGCTCACCGGCCTCAACGCGCGCGGCTACAAGAACTCGACGCTGCTGTTCTCGCTGGCGCGCATCTTCATCGCGCATTCGCCGGCGCGCGCGCTGATCAATCCGCCGTGGCGCGGCATCGCCGAGCCGATGTGGGAGCCGGTGCAGATCCGCCATCGTTCGGCCTATTACGACGCGTTCTTCACCGAGGCGCTGCTCGGCTTCATCGAGAGCGGGCTCGCGTCATCGGATCAGACCGCTGCCGCGCGGCGCGCGATCGCCGACATGGTGGAGTTCTGCCTGACGACCAGTGCCGAGCAGGTGCCATCGCATGACGGCTCCTTGGTGAAGGTGATCACCGCGCTGGCGCCGGGACGGCATCCGCGCTTCTCGCGCTTCTTCGCCCAGATCAAGCAGGATCTCGGCTTCGGCATCTACGTGCCGGACTGCGACACCACCGCGTGCTCGTTCTCGGCGGCGACGCAGGCCGGCTCCGACGATCCGATCCTCGCCCAGCCGCTCGTCGATTTCTATCGCGGCTATCAGGTGCAAGCCGGCGCCAACGAGCCGCGCGTCACGGTGCCGCTCAACGATAACATCGACTATGAGGGCGGCGTCGTCACCTGGATCGACAATCTCGATGGCGACCGGCCCTATGGCAACGACCTCGATCCGACCTTGAACCTCGACATCCTCGAGGTCTCGTTCCGCAACCTTGCGCGCTGGAAGGTCATCGAGACGCCAGAGCGGCTTCAGACCGTGCATCGCATCATCGCGTTCCAGAAGAGGCTGGTCGAGAGCGGCGCGTTCAGGAATCCGCGCTCGCACATCTACTATCTGCCCGAGCTCTATTCGGCTTATTTCGGCCGCTGCTACGCCGCCTTCATCGCGCTGCCGCTCACAGCGCAGCGCATCATCGATCCCGGCAACGTATTCGCGCTGATCCGCGCCCGCGTGCTCGGCTACGTCATGAACGAGCTGATCAGCCATGAGATGAACCCGTTCGACGCCGCGCTGGCGCTGATGGCGCTGGCGCATCTTGGCGCCGAGGTCGCAAGCTTCACGCCGGCGCTGCACTGCATCGTGCAGACCTTCGGCGAAGGCGGCCGCCGCGGCCCCTACAGGGCCTATGAGTGGAACAAGATGAAGACGCCGACGCGCATCCTGGTCGGCGGGCCGGAGGTGACGTCGGCCTTCGTGCTGATGGCCCTGGCGCTGGCGCGAAAGCGAATGGCGAATGCGTAGAATGCGTGGGATGGGTAGAGCGAAGCGAAACCCATCGGTACACCGGGACAGCTGATGGGTTTCGCTGCGCTCTACCCATCCTACGGACTGACGAAAAAGCGAATGGCGAATGCTACAGAACCGAGAATGACGCGAAGTTGAAATCACCTGCAACACAACGCCACTGGCCCCGATGCCCAATTGCCCGCACAATCTGTGGGCACTAGAAATGGCTTTCGTTCGCGCCGGGATTGCCAATGCTCAAGACGTTGCTCACCGCTGGCCTGCTGTTGTCGCTCTCGACGCTGGCGCACGCCGCCGACATCACCGGCGTGCCGAAGATCCGCGACGGCGACCAGGTCCAGATCGGCAGCGTCCGCATCCGGCTCGGCGGCATCGACGCACCGTCGACCGACCAGCTCTGCCTCAACACCAAGGGCGAGCGCTGGACCTGCGGCGTCGCCGCGCGCGACGAGCTGATCAAGCATGCCGGCGGCAAGAGCTGGACCTGCCACGCCCGCTCGGTCGATCGCCACGGCCGGACCATCGCGCGCTGCCTGGTCGACGGCGAGGACATCCAGAAATGGCTGGTCGGCAGCGGCTGGGCATTGGCCTATACCCGCCTGTCGCACGACTACGAGGCGGACCAGAAGGCGGCGCGCGAGGCCAAGGTCGGGATGTGGCAGGGCGCGTTCATCGCACCATGGGACTGGCGCGTGCGCAACAAGAAGACGCCGGTGCTCGGCGCGGCCAAGGTGCCGGACAGCGCGCATGCCATCCTGCTCGCGTCGGCCTCCGGGCCGGTCGCGCCCTCGCCCGACTGCACCATCAAGGGCAACGTCAACCGCTCCGGTGAGTGCATCTATCACAAGCCGACCAGCCGCTGGTATGCGCGGATCGAGATGAAGATCAGCAAGGGCACGCGCTGGTTCTGCTCGGTCGAGGACGCCGAGGCCGCCGGCTGCCGCGAGACGCGACGCTGACAACGCATAGAATGACGCTCGATTGCGGCATCGGCAGCGCACCCCCTCTCCCGCTTGCGGGGGAGGTGAGAGCCGGCCGAACGCTGTGACTAGCACCTCGGCCGATCCGCATGCGGCACGCAGGCGCCATCGCATCCGGCGCATCGCGATGGCGCTGCTGTTCGTCGTGGCGACGTATTTGATCGCGGCCTATCTGCTGCTGCCGGAGCTCTGGAAGCACTACGAGCACCAGAAGGGCCTCGCTGACCTGCCGATGGTGACGCGCACCGCGCAGGGCATCCCCGGCGATCCCATGAACGTCGGCCTGATCGGCGATCTCACTGACGTGGTCTGCGCGATGCATCAGGCCGGCTGGTATCCGGCCGATCGGATCACGTTGAAGTCCTCGATCGAGATCGTCGGCAGCGTGCTGCTCGATCGCCCCTACCGGGACGCACCGGTCAGCAACCTGTTCTATCTCGGCCGGCGCGAGGACCTCGCCTTCGAGAAGCCGGTCGGATCGAGCGCGGACCGCCGCAATCATGTGCGCTTCTGGAAGGTGCTCGATTCAGGCGAGGAGAAGCGCCCGGTGTGGCTCGGCGCCGCGACACTGGACCGCAGCGTCGGCGTCAGCCACTACACCGGCGCGGTGACCCATCACATCGCGCCCGACCTCGACGCCGAGCGCGCGCTGCTCGCCACCGATCTGGAAGCCGCCGGCATGGTCACCGCGAAATATCAGGTCACCGGGATCGGTCCCACGCTCGCCGGCCGCAATGGCGGCGGTGATCTCTATTACACCGACGGCGAAATCTGGGTGCTGCGCCTGGTCGAAGCCTGCAAGAAGCATGAGGGCCCGGTCGAGCAGATCCCGAGCCCGGCCGCGACCGCATTCAAGGACCAGGTCTGGCACGCCGTGGTCGAGGCGATCGGCAAATAAGGCAGCCGTGTCCCGCAGTTTTTGAAGCCCTGGATTGCTCCGCCATGCTCGCAATCACGGGCCCGATCGCATATCCTTCCTGCTTGACCCCTCACACGCTTGATTTGCGCGTTTTACCCATAAGGACCAAGAAGATGACCGTTCGCGCGGGCCGGGAATTTCTGGCCATCCCCGGGCCCACCACGATGCCGGATCAGGTGCTGCAGGCGATGCATCGCCCGGCGCTGGACATCTACTCCACCGAGATGGTCGAACTGACCGAAGGCCTGCTGCGCGATCTCTCGAAGCTGTTCGCCACCAGGGGCAAATCCTACATCTACATCTCCAACGGCCATGGCGCCTGGGAGGCGACGCTCTCCAACGTGCTGTCGCGCGGCGACAAGGTGCTGGTGCTGGAGAGCGGCCGCTTCGCGATCGGCTGGGGCCAGGCCGCGGCTGCGATGGGCGCCGAGGTCGAGGTGCTGAAGGGCGACTGGCGCCGCGCCATCCGCCCGGCCGAGGTCGAGGCACGGCTGCGGCGCGACAGGGAGCACAGCATCAAGGCGATCCTCGCGGTGCAGGTCGACACCGCATCCGGCGCCTATAACGACATCGAGGCGATCGGCAAGGCGATCAGGGCCGCGGACCATCCCGCGCTGTTCATGGTCGACACCGTGGCCTCGCTCGGCTGCATGCCGTTCGAGATGGACAAATGGGGCATCGACGTCGCGATGAGCGGCTCGCAGAAAGGGCTGATGACGCCGCCCGGTCTCGGCTTCGTCGCCGCCAACGACCGCGCCTGGGAGGTGCACAAGAAGGCGAACTTGCGCACGCCCTATTGGGACTGGACCGAACGCGAGGGCTCGGAGCACTACCGCAAATATGCCGGCACCGCGCCCGTGCACCTGCTGTTCGCGCTGCGCGAGGCAATCAACATGCTGCACGCCGAGGGACTGGAGAATGCGCATCTGCGTCATCGGCTGCTCGGTGAAGCGGTGCGCCGCGCGGTCGCGGTCTGGGGCGAGGGACAGGTGCTCGGCTTCAACATCGCCGAGCCCGCCGAGCGCTCCAACACCGTGACGACGGTGACCGTGAAGGGTGCCGACCCCGCCGCGATCCAGCGCTACGCCAAGGAGAAGTGTGGCGTCGTGCTCGGCACCGGCATCGGCGACCTGCACGGACAAGCTTTCCGCATCGCGCATATGGGCCACGTCAACGCCCCGATGATCCTCGGCACGCTCGGCGTCGTCGAGGTCGCGCTCACCGCGCTCGGGATTCCGCACGGCAAGGGCGGAACCGACGCCGCAGTGCAGTGGCTCGGCGAGAACGTGAAGGCGTAGGGGGCGAGGCGCGGGTCCAACGCCGCGGACGCACATGCTTGACCCGTCATCCTGAGGAGGCCGCGAAGCGGCCGTCTCGAAGGATCGACGGCCACGCTGTCACCGTGAGCGGCTCTGAACGCGCGGAAATACCCGGGCCGTGCATCCTTCGAGACGCGCGTTCCGCGCTCCTCAGGATGACGGGTCATGGGTCGCAGGATGGCGATACGCCGATGGGACGCTTGACCACAGCTAAATTTACTCGATGATCAATCCGCGTTGTACACATGGGATCATCGTCATGGGTATCCACGTTTACATGCTTCGCTGCGCCGACAACTCGTTCTATGTCGGCAGCGCCACGGGCGACGATCTCGCGCCGCGTATCGAACAGCATAATGCAGGAGCATTTCCAGGCTATACCTACAACCGCCGACCCGTGGTCCTCGTCTGGTCAGAATACTTCGATCGCGTGACTGACGGAATCGCCGCGGAACGGCAGCTCAAAGGCTGGAGCCGAGCGAAGAAGGAAGCGCTGATCCGATCGGATTGGGACACCGTCAGCCGGCTGGCCCGTCGTCGCGGTGGCGCGGCGCAAGTTACACCTGACGCACAGTGATCCCATCCCCGTCATCCTGAGGAGGCCGCGGAGCGGCCGTCTCGAAGGATCGACGGCCACGCTGTTACAACAGACAAGTAGAGACATCCGGGCCGTGCGTCATTCGAGACGCACGCAAGAGCGCGCGGATGACGGGCTGCACATGTGCCACGCATTGCTAATTCGGCACCAACACTTTTCGTCACCGCCGTTTTCCGCTTTACTGCCGGCAACAGCCGGGCACTGATCCCTGCGAAATAACGAGAATGGAGGGAGTGCTTGGCGTCGGTGGAGTTGCACGGCCTGGTCAAGCGATTCGGCTCGTTTGTCGCGGTCGATGATGTGTCCCTCACGATCAATCACGGTCGGCTGGTCTGCCTGCTCGGGCCGTCCGGCTGCGGCAAGACCACGACGCTGCGGCTGATCGCGGGTTTCCTCGAGCCGTCCGACGGCGAGATCCGCGTCGGCGATCGCGTGGTCTCCTCCAAGGCGCGCACCCTGCCGCCCGAGCAGCGCAACATGTCGATGATCTTCCAGAGCTACGCGCTGTGGCCGCACATGACGGTGGCCGAGAACATCGTCTACGGCCTGCGGCTACGCAAGGTCGATCGCGCGACGATCACAAGGAAGCTCGCCGCGATCCTGGCGACGACCAAGCTCGAAGCACTGGCGCAGCGCTATCCCGGCGAGCTCTCCGGCGGCCAGCAGCAGCGCGTCGCGCTGGCGCGCGCACTGATCGTTGGCCCCGAGACCCTGCTGCTCGACGAGCCGCTGTCCAACCTCGACGCCAATTTGCGCGAGGAGATGCGCTTCGAAATCCGCCGGCTGCACGACGAATATCGCTACACCACGGTCTACGTCACCCACGACCAGTCGGAGGCGATGACCACCGCCGACCTGATCGCGGTGATGAACGCCGGCAAGATCGACCAGCTCGGCACGCCCGAAGACATCTATGCGCGTCCTGAGTCCGAGTTCGTCGCACGCTTCATCGGCGCGGCCAATGTGATCAAGGGCACCGCGCGGGACGAGAGCCATGTCGCGTTTGCCGGCACGACGCTGCAAGTGGTCGGCGCCAGGCTCGTCGCAGGCCAGAGTGCGCCGGTCGCGATCCGTCAGCATGAGATCCAGCTCTCGACGCAAGCGCCTGCGGCGCAGCAGAACACGGTGAAGGCCATTGTGACGCGGCAGGTCTATCTCGGCATCAACCGCGACTACATGGTGGAGACGGAGGACGGCACGTCGCTGCGCGTCACCACGCCGACCGGGACGGCGGTCGACAAGGGCAGCGAGGTCTGGCTCACCTTACCGCCGGAGCGCTGCCGGGCGCTCAGCCGATAGCAAGAAATGGAGGACGCGATGCGGAAGCCAGCTTCCAGACGCGATGTCCTGAAGGCCGGGCCATGCTCGCGCTCGGCAGTGCCGACGCGTTTCTTTGCCTCGCCCCGCTTGCGCGGAGAGGGCGCCGAAACAGCTCGGTCCGGATCAGCATGACAGCAACCACCGCCTCACCCGCCGAACCCCGCATCGACTGGACGCGGCCCGTCCTCTGGCTGTTCGCCGCCGTGCTGATGTTGTTGATCCTGCTGCCGCTGTCCTGGCTTGCGGTGTTCGCTTTCACCGACAAGGATCGCCATCTCACGCTTGCGAACTTCGCGACCTTGTTCAGCAATCCTGATTTCCTCGATCCGCTACTGACGACCGCGATCATCGCGGTCACGTCGTCACTGATCTGCTGCGCCGTCGCGGCTCCGATCGGCTGGCTGGTGTCGCGGAGCGACATGCCGGGCCGGCAGATCATCCGCGCGCTGGTGACGGCGTCCTTCGTGACGCCGCCGTTCCTCGGCGCGATCGCCTGGGAGCTGCTGGCGGCGCCGAACTCAGGCCTGCTGAACCAGCTCTACCGGCTGTTCGCCGGCGAAGACGCAGACGCACTGTTCAACATCTATTCGCTGACCGGGATCATCTTCGTGATCTCCTGCTACACCTTTCCGTTCGTCTTCGTGCTGGTGGCCAATGCGCTCGACACCATGCCGGGTGAACTGGAGGACGCCTCGTCGATCCTCGGCGGCAACGCCTGGATCACGGCGCGACGCGTGACGATCCCGCTCGCCCTGCCCGCCCTGGTCGCGGGCGCGTTGATCGCGTTCCTGCAGGCGATGACGCTGTTCGGCTCGCCAGCGATCCTTGCCCTGCCGGCCGGCTTCCACACCATGACCACCAAGATCTGGAGCCTGTTCCAATATCCGCCGAAACTGGAATTGGCAGCGGCCGCCGCGGTGCCACTGCTGCTGCTGACCATCCTGCTGCTGCAGGGGCAAAAGACGCTGCTCGGTCGCCGCAGCTATTCGGTGGTCGGCGGCAAATATGGCGCGCCGCGCCGGGTGGAATTGCGCGGCTGGCGCTATGCTGCGCTCGGCTTCTGCCTCGTGGTGCTGCTCAATCCGGTGTTCCTGCCCTATCTTGCATTGCTCAACGCCGCGTTCTCGCCGAACGCCACCACGCTGGTGACGCCGTCGACGCTGACGCTGCACAACATCATCTTCGTGTTCACGGAGCTGTCGTCGACCCAGCTTGCGCTGAAGAACACCGTGATCCTCGGCACCGCGACTGCGACGATCGGCACCATCCTCGCGCTGGTGATCGCCTATGTCACGACGCGGCGGGTGATCGCGGGCCATCGCGTGCTCGCCTTTCTCGCCACCGCGCCGGTCGCGGTGCCCGGCATCGTGCTCGGTGTCGGCCTGTTCCTGAGCTATACGCGGCCGCCCTTCGTGCTCTACGGCACGCTGTGGATCCTGTTGCTCGCGTTCCTCACCATCAACTTGCCGTCGGCCTATCAGCAATTGCAGGCCGCGTTCGCAACCATCCATCCCGAGCTGGAAGAAGCGAGCCGCATCCTCGGCGCGACGCGGCTGCAGGCGCTGCGCCAGATCACCGCGCCTTTGCTGCGCACCGGCGTGATCGCCACTTGGTGCTTCATCTTCATCGGCGTGATGCGGGAACTGTCGGCCGCGATCGTGCTGTTCACCTCGCAGACTAAGGTGCTGTCGGTCCTGATCTACGACCTCAACGAAGGCGGCGATCTCGCCGCGATCGCGGTGCTCGGCATCGCGATGCTGATCATCACCTTCGCGGTGGTGCTCGCGGTGAACCAGATCCCGATCTCCGGCGGCAATGCCGCTGCGCGGCTGAGGAACGGGTAGCGACGTCCATCCCCGTCATTGCGAGGTGACACGTAGGGTGGGCAAAGCGAAGCGTGCCCACCATTGCGAGCGCAGCGCTTGATGGTAGGCACGGCGCTCCGCGCCTTTGCCCACCCTACCGGACTAACGCCCACCGCCCATCTGGCAATCGCCACATTCATCCCGATATAAAGCGATGCCCCCTGCACAATGAGGATCGTGTGACCAAATCCGCCACCAAGACCGCTGCCGTTCACGTCCCGCCCGTCGCGCCGCGCCGGCCGCACGCTTTCACCACCCACGGCATCGCGGTGACGGACGACTATGCGTGGATCAAGGATCCGAAGTGGCAGGAGGTGCTGCGCGATCCTTCGATCCTCGATCCCGATATCCGCAAATATCTGGAAGAAGAGAACAACTATACCGAGACCCTGCTGGGCCACACGAGTGGCTTGCAGAAGCGGCTCGTCAAGGAGATGCGCGGGCGAATCAAGGAAGACGATTCCAGCGTGCCATCACCCGACGGCCCGTTCGCTTATTTCCGCAAGTTCCGCGAAGGCGGCCAACATGAACTGTTCTGCCGCATGCCGCGCGACGGTGGCGACACGCATGTCGTGCTCGACGGCGACGCGCTGGCCAAAGACCACAAATATTTCAAGTTCGGCGGCAGCCGGCATTCCGATGATCACAAGCTGCACGCCTGGAGCGCAGACACCAAGGGCTCCGAGTATTTTTCCATCCGCGTGCGCGACTGGGCTGATGGCATCGATCTCGACGATTGCGTCGAGGAGACCGATGGCAGCGTGGTGTGGGCCAAGGATTCGAAGAGCTTCTTCTACGTCAAGCTCGACGACAATCACCGCCCGATGCAGGTGTGGCGACACAGGCTCGGCACCCCGCAGGCGGACGACACGCTGATCTATGAGGAGCAGGATCCCGGCTGGTTCACCCACCTGCACGAAAGCTCGAGCGGCCGGTTCTGCGTGATCGCGGGAGGTGACCACGAGACCTCGGAGCAGCGGCTGATCGACCTCGCCAATCCCGATGCGCCGCCCCGCCTCGTCGCTGCGCGCGAGGAAGGCGTGCAATATTCGATCGCCGACCGCGGCGACCAGCTCTACATCCTGACCAATGCCGACGACGCCATCGACTTCAAGGTGGTGACCGCGCCGCTCGCCGCCCCCGAGCGGGCCAACTGGCGCGACCTGATCCCGTATCGCGAAGGCGTCTACGTGCTCGATGTCGAGCTCTATGCCGGCCACATGGTGCGGCTGGAGCGCGCCAACGCGCTGCCGGCGATCGTCATCCGCGATCTCGGAAGCGGCGACGAGCACGCGATCGCCTTCGACGAAGCCGCCTATTCGCTCGACACGATGGGCAGCTACGAGTTCGACACCACCAACCTGCGCTTCTCCTATTCGTCGATGACAACGCCCTCGGAGGTGTATGATTACGACATGTCGAAGCGGACGCGGGTGCTGCGCAAGCGGCAGGAGATTCCGTCCGGTCACAACCCGGCCGACTATGTCACCACACGTATCATGGCGACCTCGCATGACGGCGCGCAGGTTCCGGTCTCGATCCTGCACCGCAAGAACTTTGTCCGCGACGGCAAGGCGCCCCTGCTGCTCTACGGCTACGGCTCCTACGGCATGGCGATGCCGGCATCGTTTGCCGCCAACCGGCTGTCGCTGGTCGACCGCGGCTTCGTCTACGCCATCGCGCATATCCGCGGCGGCGCCGACAAGGGCTGGGGCTGGTATCTCGATGGCAAGCGCGAGAAGAAGACCAACACGTTCGACGACTTTGCCGCCGCCGGACGCGCACTGATCGAGGCAAACTACACCAGTGAGAAGCGCATCGTCGGCCATGGCGGCTCGGCCGGCGGCATGCTGATGGGCGCGGTCGCCAACCGCGCCGGAGACCTGTTCGCCGGCATCGTCGCCGAAGTGCCGTTCGTCGACGTGCTCAACACCATGCTCGACGACACGCTGCCGCTGACCCCGCCGGAATGGCCGGAGTGGGGCAACCCGATCGCAAGCGAACAGGACTTCCGCACCATCCTGTCCTATTCGCCCTACGACAACGTCGCGGCGACGCACTATCCCGCGATCCTCGCGATGGGCGGGCTGACCGATCCGCGCGTCACCTATTGGGAGCCGGCGAAATGGATTGCGCGGCTGCGCGCCACCATGACAGGCGGCGGACCGGTGCTGCTGCGCACCAACATGGGCGCCGGCCACGGCGGCGCCTCCGGCCGCTTCGACCGCCTCGACGAAGTCGCGATCGTCTACGCATTCGCGCTGTGGGCGGTGGGGATCGCGGAGAAGGCTGAGGCGTAGGACATCGTAGCCCGATCTGCCGCGGTTCCATCGTCGTCCTGGCGAAAGCCAGGACCCATACCGCGTGATCTATCGGTGACGCACCCTGCGCGTCCCACGCTACAACGGGTTCACGACCAGTCTTCGTCAAACTCCTCCCTGTGGTTATGGGTCCTGGCTTTCGCCAGGACGACGGGAGAATCGGGGGAGACCTACCTCCCCTTCGCCTTGCGCCAGACCGCGAAATCCTTCAGCGTCTGCTCGTCGGTCGCGGGATAGAGCCCGAAAATGCCGCGGCCGTTGCGGACTTCCTCGGTCACGAAATCCTCGAATGCGGTCATCTCGAAGGTTTCATCGGCGATCTCGTCGGCGAGATGCGCGGGGATCACGATGACGCCGTCGCTGTCGCCGAGGATCACGTCGCCGGGAAACACCGGCGCATCGCCGCAACCGATCGGCACATTGATTTCGATCGCCTGATGCAGCGTGAGATTGGTCGGCGCGCTCGGCCGATGATGGAACGCCGGGAAGCCGAGCCTGGCGATCTCGGCGGCGTCGCGGAAGCCGCCGTCGGTGACGACGCCGGCACAGCCGCGCTTCATCAGCCGCGTCACCAGGATCGCACCGGCGGATGCGGCGCGCGCGTCCTTGCGGCTGTCCATCACCAGCACGGCGCCTGCAGGGCAATCCTCGATCGCCTTGCGCTGCGGATGCGAGCGATCGCGGAACACCTCGATCTTGTTGAGGTCTTCGCGCGCCGGCATGTAGCGCAACGTGAAGGCTTCGCCGACCATGGTCGGCTGATCGGGGCTCAGCGGGCGGACATCCTGGATGGCCTGGATGCGAAAGCCGCGCTTGAACAGCGCGGTCGCCACCGTCGCGGTGGAGACGGATTTCAGCTTGTTGCGGGTGGTGTCGCTGAGTTTTGACATGGTGCTTTGTCCCGGTTGTCATTCCGGGATGGTCCGAAGGACCAGACCCGGGATCTCGAGGTTCCGGGTTCGATGCTCCGCATCGCCCCGGAACGACAGGAGTTAATAGATCGAAGGCTCGCCCACCGGCTTGCCAAAACCGGTCTCGAGGAAATCGAAATCGCAGCCTTCATTGGCCTGCTTGATGTGCTTGGAAAACATCCAGCCATAGCCGCGTTCGAAGCGCCGTTCGGGCTGCGTCCATTCCGCGCGACGCTTTGCCAGCTCCGCCTCCGGCACATCGAGATTGATGGTGCGCGCGGCGACGTCGAGCGTGATGAGGTCGCCGTTCCTGACCAGCGCCAGCGGGCCGCCGATATAGGATTCCGGCGAGACGTGCAGGATGCAGGCGCCATAGCTGGTGCCGCTCATCCGCGCATCCGACAGCCGCACCATGTCGCGCACGCCCTGCTTCACGAGCTTGGTCGGGATCGGCAGCATGCCCCATTCCGGCATGCCCGGGCCGCCCTGCGGGCCGGCATTGCGCAGGATCAACACGTGGTCCGCGGTGACGTCGAGATCGGGATCATCGACCGCCTTCTTCATCGACGGATAATCGTCGAACACCAGCGCGGGTCCGGTGTGCTTGAGGAAGCGCGGATCGCAGGCGGAAGGCTTGATCACGCAGCCGTCGGGCGCAAGATTGCCCTTCAGGACCGCGAGCGCGCCCTCCTTGTAGATCGGGTTCGCGACGGTGCGGATGACATCGTCATGATAGACCTCGGCATCGGCGATGTTCTCGCCGAGCGTCTTGCCCGTGACGGTGATGCAGTCGAGGTGCAGGTGCTCCCTGATCCGGCTCATCAGACCGGGAAGCCCGCCGGCGTAGAAGAAATCCTCCATCAGATAGCGGTCGCCGCTCGGCCGCACATTGGCAATCACGGGCACCTTACGGCTCGCCGTCTCGAAATCGTCGAGGGAGATGTCCTGCCCGGCGCGGCGCGCCTGCGCGATCAGATGAATGATGGCATTGGTGGAGCAGCCCATCGCCATCGCGACCGCGATCGCGTTCTCGAAAGCTCGTCGTGTCTGGATCTTCTGCGGAGTGAGATCCTCCCACACCATCTCGACGATGCGGCGGCCGGCTTCCGAGCTCATGCGGATGTGGTTGGCATCGGCCGCCGGGATCGACGAGGCGCCCGGCAGCGTCATGCCGATCGCCTCCGCGATCGCGGTCATGGTCGAGGCCGTGCCCATGGTCATGCAGGTGCCGTAGCTGCGGGCGATGCCGGCCTCCATGTCGAGCCAATCCCTGTCGGAAATCTTGCCGGCGCGGCGCTCGTCCCAGTATTTCCAGGCATCCGAGCCTGAGCCCAGCGCCTTGCCTTTCCAGTTGCCGCGCAGCATCGGGCCGGCCGGCAGATAGATCGCGGGCAGGTTCATGCTGGTGGCCCCGAGCAGCAGCGCCGGCGTGGTCTTGTCGCAGCCGCCCATCAGCACCACGCCGTCGACGGGATGGCCGCGCAGCAGCTCCTCGGCATCCATCGCCAGCATGTTGCGATAGAGCATCGTGGTCGGCTTCAACAGCGATTCCGACAGTGACAGCGCCGGCAGCTCCATCGGAAATCCGCCGGCCATCAGCACGCCGCGCTTGACGTCATCGACCCGGCTCTTGAAGTGCATGTGGCAGGGCTGCGCGTCCGACCAGGTGTTGATGATCGCGATCACGGGCCGATCGCGCCATTCTTCCGGCGCGTAGCCCATCTGCATCGCGCGCGAGCGATGGCCGAAGGCACGCAAATCGTCGGGCGCGAACCAGCGCGCGCTGCGCAGTTGATCGGGGGTCTTGGTCTTCTGGGTTGTCATGGAGGCCCCATCGCTCTCGAAATTGCTTGCATACGCCGGTGTTTCCGTTTCTGGATCGCTTGAACATGGCAGTCAAGTTCAGCCTCACCTCCCGCCTCCAGGAACCCAGGACAAGCGGACCGGCGCGTCCGGAGGCCGAAAACGGCGTTGCAACTGGCCGCGGATTCGAATGAACATCGGCTGGCCGGTCAGCTCGACCGCCAGGGCCGGCGGAAAGTTGCGAATGGACCGATGACGCTGACGACCAGGCTTGCCATCGCGATGATTGCGCTGGTCGCGATCGCGGTTTCCGCGGTCGGATGGCTCAGCTATCGCAGCCTTGAGCGCGCGCTCGCCCCGCGCGTGCTCGACCGAATCGAAACCCAAGTTCGCTTTGCTGCCTCGGTCCTCGAGGCCCGCGCCCGTGCGACACCCGGCGACATCACGACCTTCCAGGTTCTGCCGGCGGTCGGCGGGCTGATGCGGGCGCGGCTCAATGGTGGGGTCGACCCCGTTGACGGCATCACGGAAGCGGTCTGGCGTCAGCGGCTGGAGGCCCAGTTGGCCGCGCAGATGGCGTTCAAGCCGGCCTACTCGCTGCGCTTCATCGGCGTCGCGGACAATCATCGCGAACTCGCGCGGGTCGACCGATCCGGCCCCAACGGCGCGGTGCGAATCGTGCCCGAGCCGGAGCTGAAACAGGTCGGCGATGTCGCCTATTTCCGCAATACGATCAATCTGCCACCGGACGGCATCTACGTCTCGCCGATCGGCCTGGACGAGGAGAATGGCGCCGTCGAGACGCCGCATGTCGCGACCATGATGGTCGCGAAGCCGGTCATGACACAAGACGGCAAGCCGTTCGGGATCGTCATCATCAATGCCGACATGCGACCGACGCTCGAAAGCGTCCGCGCATCGGCGCGTCCCGGCGAACGGGTCTACGTGGTGGACGCCGGCGGCAATTATCTCGTCAACCCCGACCGCGGGCGCGAATTCGGCGCGCAGCTCGGCAAGCCGACGAACTGGCAACGCGACATGCCCAATCTGGCGGCCGCGCTCGGCACCACACAAGGCGTCGCGAAGATCGTCGTCGGTCAGGCCGGACAGGAGGACTGCGTTGTCGCGCTGGCGCCGACGCTGCTGGCGGCACATCAATGGGTCGCCGTGATCGACATCGTGCCCAACGCCGTGTTCATGGCGCCGGCGATGGCGATCCGCAACAGCTCAATCCTGGTCGGTCTGCTGGCCGTGCTCGGCGCGGGCGTCCTGGCCTGGCTGATCGCCCGATCGCTGACCCGGCCGATCACGCAATTGACCGCCGCCGTGGAGCGCGTCGGCGAAAAGGGCACCGCCGCCATTCCGGTCAACGCCGGCGGCGAGACCGGCGTGCTGGCGCGCGCGTTCGCCCGCGTGATGGACGAGGCCAACGCCAAGACGGTGGCGCTCGAGCGCGAGATCGCCGAGCATCGCCGCACCGAGGCGGCGCGCGACCACCATGCAGAGCGCGAGCGCCTGTTCGCAGCAGCCGTCGAATCCTCCAGCGACGCCATCATCACGATGTCGCTCGAAGGGATCATCACGGGTTGGAATCCGGCTGCCGAGCGCTTGTATGGATATAGCGCCGACGAGGCGGTCGGCCGACACATCGCCCTGATCGTGCCGCCGGACCGGCGCGCCGAGATCGACGAGATCATTCGCAGGATCGGCCGGGGCGAACGGATCGAGCAGAACGAAACCGTGCGCCTGCGCAAGGACGGCAGCACGGTCGACGTGTCGCTCTCGATGACGCCGATCAAGGCGCTGTCGGGCGCCGTCACCGGCATCGCCAAGTCGACCTACGACATGACCGAGAGCCGCAAGTCGGAGGAAAGCCTGCGCGAAAGCGCGCAGCTCGCGAGGGGCATCATCGACGGTTCGCTCGATGCCTTTGTGCAGATCAACCAGTTCGGCATCATCCGCGACTGGAACACGCAGGCGGAAACGATCTTCGGCTGGAGCCGTGAGGAGGCGATCGGCCGCAACGCGTTCGAGCTGATGGGCCGGCCGGGCGGCCCGCTCGCCACGGCGCTCGCCGGATTTCTGAGCTCCGGCGGCGACCGCGTGCGCGAGCCCCGCCGCGAGGCGCAGATCCGGCGGCGCGACGGCAGCGAATTCACCGCCGAGTTGAGCATCTCGGCGCTGAAGACCCGCGATGGACTTCTTTTCAACGGCTTCATCCGCGACCTGACCGAAAAGATCGCCGCCGAGGATCGAATCCGACAGTCGGAGAAGATGGAAGCGGTCGGCCAGCTCACCGGCGGCATCGCGCACGACTTCAACAATATCCTCACCGTCATCACCGGCACGATCGAGATTCTGGGCGATGCCGTAAAGGACCAGCCGCAGCTCGCGGCGATCACCCGGATGATCGACGAGGCCGCGTCGCGCGGCGCCGATCTCACCCAGCAACTGCTGGCGTTCGCTCGCAGACAGCCGCTCGAGCCGCGCGAGATCGACGTCAACGCGCTGATCATCGACACCACCAAGCTGCTGCGCCGGACGCTCGGCGAGCAAGTCGAGATCCGATCGACCTTCGAGGACAAGACATGCCTGGCGGTGGTCGATCCCAATCGGCTGGCCAACGCCCTGCTCAACCTCTCGCTCAACGCCCGGGATGCCATGCCGCAAGGCGGCCGGCTGACGATCGAAACGGCATCCGTCGTGCTCGATGAGAGTTATGCCGGCTCGCACGGCGACGTGCGGCCGGGTCCGTACGCCATGATCGCCGTGAGCGATACGGGGATGGGAATTGCCGCCGATATGCTCGACAAGGTGTTCGATCCCTTCTTCACCTCGAAGGGGCCGGGCAAGGGCACCGGGCTCGGCCTCAGCATGGTCTATGGCTTCGTCAAGCAGTCCGCGGGGCACATCAAGATCTACAGCGAGCAAGGGTACGGAACGACGATCCGGATGTACCTGCCGGCGGCTTCAGGCACCGCGATCGCGGCCGAGGAGGCGACGGCGCTGGAGCTCGAAGGTGGCCACGAGACCATCCTGGTTGTCGAGGACGACAAGCTGGTGCGCGACTACGTGCTGGCGCAACTGCACGGGCTCGGCTACGTGACGCTGGCCGCCGCGACTGCCAACGAAGCGCTCGCGATCGTCGAGGCCGGCACGCCGTTCGATCTGCTATTCACCGACGTGATCATGCCCGGGCTCAACGGCCGCCAGCTTGCCGAACGGATTTTCAGGATGAAGCCCGACCTCAAGGTGCTGTACACCTCGGGCTACACCGAGAATGCAATCATCCATCACGGCCGGCTCGACGAAGGCGTGCTGCTGCTGCCCAAGCCCTATCGCAAGTCGGAACTCGCGGCGATGATCCGCAAGGCGCTCGCCGACTAGACGCTCGCGAACACCGGCTCCGAATTCCACGCGGCAACTCGGGCCGCGGGGAAATCAGGCCTGGCGCTGCGCCGTCATCACGATGCGAACGAGGTCGGCGGCATTGCGCGCGCCGAGCTTCTTCATGATGTTGGCGCGGTGATCCTCGATGGTGCGCGGGCTGATGCCGAGATGACGCCCGGCCTCCTTGTTGGACGCGCCGGAGGTGAACTGCTCGAGCACCTCGCGCTCGCGGCGGGTCAGCGGCTCGCGTCCCGGAAAATGCAGCGAGGCGACGCGCGACGCCGAACTCTCCGAGCGGCGCCTGGTGTAGGCCTCGATCGCCTCGTTCAGCCGGGCAACGATCTCGTTGCCGCGGAACGGCTTCTCGATGAAATCCAGCGCGCCGTTCTTGATGGCGCTCACCGCCATCGCGATATCGCCCTGCCCCGAGATCATGAAGATCGGCGCCGGATAATCCTCGCCGTGCAGTTCCTTCAGGATGTCGAGACCGGATTTTCCTGGAATGTGCACGTCGAGCAGAATGCAGGCCGGCGTCCGGCTTCGCGCAACGGAAAGCAGCGCGGCTCCGTCCGCAAAGCAGATCACCTTGTAACCGGCTGTCGACAGAACCACGGACAGCGTCTCGCGAACGGCAGGATCGTCGTCGACTACGAAAATCTCCCCACGGGGAGCGCCATTCTCAGTCATATGCATCGTCCATCAGTGGTGACACGTGGTGCTTGGCCGCACAAGAACTCTCTCGAGCATATCGATCAATGGACCCGTATTTGTACGGGACGCCCGCTTAACGCACAAGTAGCACCGCATTCCCTGAAGGTGGGGGCGGTGGAGAAACATGCATGGAAATGCAGCGGCGGACGACGCCGCGACGCGCTCGAACGAAAGCGATGATCCCTATAATGTCATTTTGGCGGACTTGGTTGCGTTGATCGGGTATGTGCAGCCGAGCAGCGACATTGGCGACAGTGCCGCGCTTGACCGGATGCTCAGTTCCGAACCCCCGATACGCACCTTGAATTGATCCGCAGGCCCGGAAACTGCCGATTCTGCGGACCGCGATTGTCACGCTCCAACACATGAGATCGCGATCTGTTCCGCACACTCCGGGATGGCGGCGGATCTAAGCGGAGGCGAGACCGGGTCAGACCCCGGCCCGGTCGCCTTCGCCGGCGGCTGATCGCTTCTTGCTCGGCTTGCCCTTGAGGAAGCCGACGTCCATCTCGGTGCCGTTGACACGGATCAGTTCGCAGCGGCGATAGGCGAGCCCGGTCGACGACAGCAGCAGGAAGAACTCCTTCAGATTGAGCCCCTGAATGGAACCTTCCACTGTCAGAGCCGCATCGGTGTCGGAGATGGCGTTGAGCCGGCAGTCGCGCCGCCAAGTGCCGTCGATCGCCATGATGCAGACATCGAAGCCCCTGCTGAACGTCACGCGTTCAACGAGTTTGCCGTCATCCGTCATGGTCAAAGTCTCGCTGCCATGGCGGCAACCCTCGGCAGAACGGCCCCCGCCGCCAATGTCCGCGCCGCGCTCGGCCGATACAGGCCGCGCCGCTCGGGGAACGGCTTGAAGCCGTCCGTCAGGCCGACCACGGTTTCGGCGGCGCCCAGCACCAGGAAGCCATCGGCTTCCATCGATCTGGCAAGGCGGTTGAAGACGTTGATCTTGGTGTCCTGATCAAAATAGATCAGCACGTTGCGGCAGAAAATTACATCGAAGGTGCCGAGCTGGGAGAAATCGTGCAGCAGGTTGAGCTGGCGATGCTGCACCATCGATCGCAACTCAGGGTTGATCTGCCAGAACTCGCCCGATTGCTTGAAGTACTTGACCAGCATCTGGATCGGCAATCCACGCTGTACCTCGAACTGGCTGTAGATACCGGCCTTCGATTTCTCCAGCACCTCCTGCGACAGGTCGGTCGCGATGATCTCGACCCGCCAGCCCGCAAGCGCTGCGCCCATCTCCTTCAGGCACATCGCGAGCGAATAGGGCTCCTGGCCGGTCGATCCCGCGGCGCACCAGATCCGGATGCTCTTGCGTGCCGCACGCGCCTTCAGCAGCTCCGGCATGATCGTGTCGCGGAATTGATCGAACGGCAGCTTGTCGCGAAAGAAGAAGGTTTCGTTGGTGGTCATGGCCTCGACCACCTGGACGATGAGCGAGGGCGAACCGCCCCTCATCTTCGTCACCAGGTCGGGGATCCCTGACAGACCGTGTTTGCGCGCCAGCGGAAGCAGGCGGCTTTCGATCAGGTACTGCTTGTCTGCGGACAGGTCGAGCCCTGAATGATCCTTCAGGAGCTTGCACAGATACTCGTAGTCGAGGGGCGTCACTGGAGCCTCGCAAGGACAAAAAAGATGAGACTGGCTTCAGGCTTCGGTGGGCAGATCGAGTGCAAGCAGCCCCACTTCCTGGAACTTCGCGGTGACGATCTCCTTGTCGAACGGCTTCATGATGTACTCGTTGGCGCCGGCATGCAGCGCGCGCGAGATATGGTCGATACCGTTCTCGGTGGTGCAGAACACCACCTTGGGCTGATCGCCGCCCGGCATGCGCCGCAGATTGCCGAGAAATTCGTAGCCATCCATCACGGGCATGTTCCAGTCGAGCAAAACCGCGTCCGGCATTCCGCGCTTGCAAACCTCGAGCGCCTTCTCGCCGTCCTCGGCCTCGGTGACGGTGAATTCCATTCCTTCGAGGATGCGGCGGGCGATCTTCCGCACCACGCCGGAATCGTCGACGACAAGACATGTCTTCATGTATTTGCCTCCTTGTTGAACCAGTCGTCTTTCGGTCTGGGATTTACGCAGCAGCGGCCGCCTTGGGCATCAATTCGAGCACGCGATCGACGTCGAGGACGACCATGAGCTGGCCGTCGAGGCGGTGGACGCCGCCGGCGAGCTTGGCCATGCGGGGATCGAGGTTGACCGGATTGTCCTCGCGGCTCGCCTCGGGCAGCCGCAGCACCTCGCCGATCTGGTCGATCAGGAGGCCGTAGGATTCCCCGCGCAGGTCGACGCCGACCGCCATCATCACCTGGCCGCTGTCGGCCTTGGGCAGGCCGAGCCGGGCGCGCATGTCGATCACGGTGACGATGCGGCCGCGCAAGTTGAGCACGCCGGCGATCTCGCCGGAGGCCAGCGGCACCCGGGTCAGCCGCTCCGGCATGAACACGTCCTGCACCCGCGAGATCGGCAGCCCGAACAATTGCCCGCCGATCACAGCGGTGACGTATTCGGCCATCGCGCCGTCGCTGATCTCGCTCGTGCTGGTCATCGCATCTGGTCCTTCAAGCCCCTTGTTTTGAGCATGATCTGATCGGAAAACCGGTTCCCTTTCGCTAACGCGGCCCTTTGGGTCCGGATCATGCTCTACGCCGCCTTGCGCAGTTCGGCGGTCTGCTCCTTGAGCGCCGCGATCAGCCCGGGACGGTCGAACTTGGCGACGTAGTCGTGGAAGCCGGCCTGCCGGCCGCGCTCGATCGCCGCCGGCGACACCATCGCCGACAGCGCGATGATCGGCAGCCCGGTCAGGTTGCCGTCGGCGCGGATCACCTCGGCGAACTCGAAGCCGTTCATCTCCGGCATCTCGATGTCGGTCAGCACCACGTCGAAGGCCTGCCCCGAGCGCAGCGCCGCGAGCCCCTCCTGCGCGCCGCCCGCGGTGCGCACCCTGTAGCCGGCGGCCTTCAAGACCGGCGCCAGCATGTTGCGGAAGAACGCGCTATCATCGACCAGCAGCACCGACTGCGCGCTGGCCGACGGGCGCATCTCCTTGCGCGCGAACCAGTCGGCAAACGCCATCGGCAGGAAGTGGCCGACGTCGATCACCTCGGTGGCCTGGCCCTTGATCACCGCCGAGCCCAGAATGCCGTCCTGGGAGCCCGCGACCTCGATGTTGAGCCGCTCCTCGACGATGTCGATGATCTCGTCGACCACCAGCCCCATCGAGCGGCCGTCGTCGGAGAACACCAGGATCGGCTGCGCGCCCTGGCGCTGCACCTCGACGCCCGCCATCTGCACCAGCGGCATCAGCTGCTCGCGGTACTGCACCATGTGGCGGCCGTTAGAGAGCTCGATCTTGTCGGCGGCGATCTCCTCGAGCCGGGTGACGAGGCCGAGCGGCACCGCCTTGGGCTGCGAGGTGCCGGCGCGGAACACCAAGAGCGAGGTCAGTTGCTCGCCGCTTGCGGCATGGGCGGCGGCGGTGTCCTCGGCCAGCTCATGGGCCGCGGCGCCGGAGGCGCCGAGCGCCTTGGCGATGCCGTTGGGGTCGATGATCATGATCACCGCGCCGTCGCCGAGGATGGTGTTGCCGGAGAACATGTCGATGTGGCGCAGCTTGGTCGACATCGGCTTGACCACGATCTCCTCGGTGTGGAACACGCCGTCGACCACGATGCCGAAGGTCTGGCTGCCGACCTGCGTCACCACGATGAAGCCGTTCTCGGCCGCGGCGGCCGCGCCGTCGTCGATCTGCAGGAGCTTCTTCAGGTGGATCAGCGGCAACAGCTTGTTGCGCAGCCGCAAGACCGCGGTGTCCTTGATGCGCTCGATGCGGTGCTCGGAGTTGGCGCGGGCCCGCACCAATTCGACCACCGACAATTGCGGGATCGCGAAACGGTCGCCGGCGGCCTCGACGATCAGGGCGGAGACGATCGCCAGCGTCAGCGGGATCTTGATGGTGACGCTGGCGCCCTCGCCGGCCACGCTCTTGATGTCGATGGTGCCGCCGATCTGGTCGATATTGGTGCGCACCACATCCATGCCGACGCCGCGGCCGGACACCGAGGTGACCTGCGCGGCGGTGGAGAAGCCCGGCGCGAAGATGAACTTGTGGACCTGCGCTTCCGTCATCTTCTCCAGCTCGGCCTCGGTGACGAGGCCGTTCGAGAGCGCCTTGGCCTTGATCCGCTCGGTGTTGAGGCCGCGGCCATTGTCGGCGATGCAGATGATGATGTGGCCGCCCTCGTGATAGGCGGACAGCCGAATGGTGCCCTGCTCGGGCTTGCCGCTCGCGAGCCGCTCGGCCGGGGTCTCGAGGCCATGGTCGGCGGAGTTGCGCACCATGTGGGTGAGCGGATCCTTGATCAGGTCGAGCACCTGGCGGTCGAGCTCGGTGTCGGCGCCGTGCATCTCGAGTTCGATCTGCTTGCCGAGCTCGCCGGAGAGGTCGCGGACGATGCGCGGCAGCTTCTGCCAGGCATTGCCGATCGGCTGCATCCGCGTCTTCATGACGCCCTCCTGCAGCTCGGCGGTGACGTTGGAGAGCCGCTGCAGCGGCACCTTGAACTCGGTGTCCTCGTTGCGCCTTGAGATCTCCAGGAGCTGGTTGCGGGTCAAGACCAGCTCGGAGACCATGGTCATCAGGTGCTCGAGGGTGTCGACATTGACCCGGATCGACTGGTTGGCGATCTTGTCGCCGGCCTCGGTCTCGGCCTCGATGGCGCTCCGGCGCGCCGGCCGCTTCGCGCCCTCGGCGGCGGGGGCGGCGGCAGGCGCCGCGGCGGGCCTGGCGACCGGCGCCACCACCTCGGTTGCGGTCTCGCGGAAGGCGCGCTCGAGCTCGTCGAGCGAGACCTCGCCCGGGCGCAACGGCCGCTCCAATGTCTGCGCCACCAGCGTGCCCGTGGCGAGCGCCGGCTGCACCGGGGGCGCCTCCACCACCGGCACCGCCGTAGCGTCGGCAGCGCCCTCTCCGGCAGCCATCGCCGCCATGCCGCGCGCGACCATCGCTTCGAGCTGATCGATCAGATCGCGGTCGGTGCCGTCGGGCTCGGCCTCGGTGGCCTCGAGCCCGGCCAAAATCTCCTTGATGCGGTCGATCGAGGACAGGATCAGCGTCACCGCCTCCGCGGTCACCGGCATGCCGTCGCGGAACTTGCCCATCAAGGTCTCGCCGGCATGCGCCAGCGCCTCCAGCCGCGGCAGCCCGAGGAAGCCGCAGGTCCCCTTGATCGTGTGCACCAGGCGGAAGATGTTATCCAGGATCTTGGCGTTGTTCGGATCCTGCTCGAACTGCACCAACTGGTTGTCGACCGTGTCCAGGCTCTCGCTGCTCTCCGTCAGGAACTCGCGCAACAGATCGTCCATCGGAATCGGCCCCCTCAAAGTGCTACGGAACGGTCGCCTCCTCCCGATAACCTCGCCGGCTTCACGGCGACGTTAATTTTGGGGTCCGTGCAAATACGGATGATGAGGCATTTCAAAGAGTTGGACGATGCATTCTGTGACGGCGGCGACGCTCGAAAGAACAGGCACTTAGTGCCCGCGCAGGTAGCACGGCGTCCGGTGAAGACCGTGGATTGAATCAAATTGCAGCGAGCGACGGTTAAGCCTGCCTCGCAGTATGTCATGACGTGCAGGAGATCCGGACCTCGCTTCAGATGGACGGCGCGCAAGACAAAGGCGGCGGAGTTTCCTCCGCCGCCTTCATATTGATGCCTGTCGAAGCTGCGCTTAGCGGAGCAGTTGGAGCACGCTCTGCTGGCTCTGGTTGGCGAGCGCCAGCGCGGACACCGCGATCGACTGGCGGGTCGACAGCGCCTGGCTGTTGGCCGCTTCCTCGTTGGTGTCGGCGAGCGTCAGGTTGGACGAGCCGGTCTGCAGCACGTTGATCAGGTTCTTGGAGAAGTCCTGGCGGATCTGCACGATCGACAGGTTCGAGCCGAGGGTCGAGGCCTGGGTCCGCAGCAGCCCGCTCGCGGTGTTGAGCGTCTTCAGCGTGGCGTTGGCCGAGGCGTTGTCCAGGAAGTCGGTTCCCTCGGTCAGCTTGGTGAGGTTGAGACCGGCGGCATTGAAGGTCACGCCCTGGATCTTCAGCGTCGAGGACCCGGTCTCGTTGAAGGTCAGCTTGAGCTGATCGCCGTTGAGCAGGTTGATGCCGTTGTACGAGGCGTCCTGGGCGGTCGTGGTGATCTGATCCAGGATGTTGTTGTACTGGTCGACCAGGTTGGCGCGGTTGGCGAGCGCGGTCGGATCCTGCACCGGGGCGCTGCCGGCGAGGCCGTTGAACAGCTTGCCGGCGCCGGCCGCGGTGCCGCCGATCGTGCCGAGGGTCGCCGAGGCGGCGTCGTTGGTGGTGCTGATGGTGAGCGCCCCGGTCGAGGAGAGCGAGGCCTGCAGGTTGTTGGCGGCAAGCTGGGTGTTGAGGTCGTTGAGCGACTTCACCTGGCCGGCGCCGGTGCCGAAGGTGATGTTGGTGGCGGTGCCGTTGCCGGTCGCGCCGATCGTCAGCGTCAGGCCGCCGAGCGCGGTGGCCCCGGTGCGCGCGGTGGTGCCGGCGGTGAGGCCGAACGCGGTCAGCGCGGTGCCGGTGCCGGAGATCACCAGGTCCTGGGTGGTGCCGGTGCTGATCTGCAGCTTGCCGCCCGACACCGAGGAGGCGGTGGTCGCCCCCGTGATGCCGTCGATCGCGGTGAGCAGGTCGCCGACGGTCAGCGTGCTGCCTGCGCCGGTGCCGAGGGTGACATTGCCCGACGCATCGGTGGTCGAGGTGGTCTGCCCGGTCGAGAACGTGATCGTCTTGCCGTTGACGGTGAGGACGCCGGTCGGCGTCGCCGCCAGGGTGTCGGAGGTGGCCGCGGTGACGAGCTTGGTGGCCGCCGTGATCGGAGCGGGCGTGCCGAGGTTGTTGTTGACGACGGTGCCGGTGAGCTGGGCGTTGCTGTAGGTGGTGGTGCCGAGCAGGTTGTCGGCCGTTGCGCCGCTGATCGCGGCGGTCGTCACCTGAGACTTCTGGGAATAGCCGACGGCGGCCTGCAGCGCCTGGTTGGCGACCGACTTGGCGCTGTCGACCAGCTTCTGCAGCGAGGTGATGCCGGTGTTGGCGGCCTGCAGCACCTGCACGCCGTTGCTGATGCCGTCGAGCAGGTTGTTGATGTCGCTGGCGCGGTTGTCGAGCGACTGCGCGGTGAAGAAGTTGGTCGGATTGTCGAGCGCAGAGTTGACCTTCTTGCCGGTGGCGAGGCGGTTCTGCGTGGTGGCGAGCAGATCGGCGGTCGACTGCAGCGAAAGCAGATTCTGGCGGACCGAAGCCGAAAGGACGATGCCGGACATACTGGATACCCTTCTGGATGAACACGATTGACGCGACGCCGCAAATTTCACACGGCGACCGTGCCACACTGGGCTGTCCGCGCTACCCGTTCGTTAAGGAGCTTCTCCGTACTAATACTCAGAACAGCGCTCGCGAGGTCATCCTGGAAGAGTCGGTGCCGCGGTCACACAAGGCCGTCCATGTGGCGATCGCATTCATGTGCGAAGTCACCGGACATCGCGCGCTGCGTACAAGCTTTCGCGCGCTATCGGGCCGATCGATCGGAGCGCGATCGGATTCAAGTCGCGGACACCAGGCGATGTCCGCCCGCGCTCGGCGTTAATAGAAAATCAACGATGCTCCGAAATGGCGAGCTCCATCACAGCCCCGGCTACGCATTCTGCGCAAATCGGGAACCAATCGAGACTGTCTGCCCTCTAGAGTGTATAATGTGAATGCCGCAACTCTTGTGCAATTGAACAGGGCGGTTATGTTCGCTGCTGCCAAGCGCCAAGAGTAGGTGATGTGAGACCGTAGTGCTCCCGCCCTCGGCAGGAGATTCAATGTCTGCGGTACCGCGTCCGTCCAATCGTTTGTTGCAAGCGCTGCCGGCGGCAGAGCTCGCGCACCTCCATCCGTTGCTTGAAACTGTCGAACTGACCAAGGACGCGGTGCTGGCCAACAGCGGCGCCCCGGTGCAACGGGTCTATTTCCCGCACGGCGGCATCATCTCGATGATGATCAATCTATCCGACGGGCAATCTGTCGAGATCGCCACGATTGGCGTCGACGGCGTCGTCGGCGCATCCGCCGCGCTTTACAGCCGCTCGCCGCTCACCGACGCGATCGTCGTGGTCCCGGGGACGGCCTCGGTGCTACGGGCGGAGGATTTCCGTGCGGCGGTCGAGCGCAGCACCGCGTTTCGAGCCCTGGTCGCTCTCTATGAGCAGGCGTTGATGGCGCAGGCGCAGCAGTCGGTGGCGTGCAACGTTTCGCATGCGGTCGAAGCGCGGCTGTCGCGGTGGCTGCTGCGCGCGCGCGACCTGTGCGGCAGCGAGGCATTGCCACTGACCCAGGAGTTGCTGGCGCAGATGATCGGCGTCCGGCGTAATGCCGTGTCGATCGTCGCGCATGGATTTCAGCAGGCCGGCATTCTCCGCTACAGCCGCGGGCATATCGAAATCACCGATGTCGACGCTTTGCAGAAGGCTGCCTGCGAGTGCTACGCGACGGTCAAGGCATATGCCGCGCAATGGGTTGAGTCCGAGGATTGATCGCGCGCGAGCCCGCACGCCGGACCGGAGCGATCAACAGCGTGCGGCAATAGACCTATTTTTATTAAGCTCAAGACGTGGCAAGATAGATTGCAAGGACGTACGGCTGCACGCGTCGGCCGAGGTGCCAGAGACAGCTTTGCCGGTAGGCTGGAGGTTGCTTTGGATACGGTTTCGCGGTCACCTAACGGCTTCCTGTCGTCACTGTCGGCGAACGATTTCGAATTGATCCGCCAGCACCTGCAAACCGTCGATCTGGTTGCGGATATGGTGCTGAGCGAAGCCGACGAGTTGCTCAAGCGCGCATATCTGCCGCACAAGGGCGTGATCTCGCTGGTGGTCAAGCTGGCCCGCGGCGAGCACGTGCAGGTCGCGATGGTCGGCCGCGACAGCATCTTCGGTGCGTTCGCCGGACTTGGCGAGGCTCCCACGCTGAACAGCGCGGTGGTGCTGGTGCCGGGCGTCGCCTCGACGATCGAGGTCGAGGCGTTGCGCAAGGCGGCCGGGCTGAGCCCGACATTTCGCGCGGCGCTGGCGCGGCACGGGCTCGCGGTCTACGCACAGATCCAGCAGACTGCCGGCTGCAACGCGGCTCACACCGTCGAAGCGCGGCTGGCGCGATGCCTGCTGCAAACGCGTGACCTCGCCCGCAGCAACAAGTTCGTCCTGACGCAGGAAGCAATGGCGCAGATGATCGGCGCGCGACGCAACAGCGTATCGCTGGTCGCACACACGTTGCAGCAGGCGAACTTCATTCACTACAGCCGCGGTCACATCGAGATCGTCAATCTGGACGGGCTGACCAAGACCACATGCGAGTGCTACGCCACGGTCAAGGCGCGGTACGCACAGTTGCTTCAGCGACAGGAAGCCGCCAACAACTGACCGCCCACTCGAGCCGTACTTCTACGGCTCATGATTTTCACCGTCGGATAACGTTGACCTCACAAACTTGCGTGGACGCGCGAGGGGGGCCGATGTTCACGTACCAAACGACCGACCACAAGGAAGCCAGGCGGCTTCGCATTGCGCAGTTCAACGGCAGATCCGCCACCGTTCACTCCGGCGGCGAGACGATCACCGGCCGCGTGCGGTCGATCGTCGAAGGCAAGCCCGGCGTCTCGGCGATGTGGGTGATCACGATCATTCCCGAAGAGCGCCCGCCGGCCGCATCGAAGACGCGGTTGACGCCGCGGATGCACATTGCGGCGGAGGACTATCTCTGAGACGTCAGCCGCCGCCGCAGCAACCATCAGGACAGCCGGCGCGCGCGCAGGCAAGCCGGAGCATGCGAGCCGTTTTTCGGCGTCTGTGCCGGCGAAAGGCGGGTCAGGCAGTATAGAGCAGAGCCTTGCGCACGAGGTCGGCGGTGTTGCGCGCACCGAGCTTGCGCATGGCTTCGGCGCGGTGGCTCTCGAAGGTGCGCGGGCTGATATTCATGTGAAGCGCCCCCTGCTTGTTGGAATAGCCGTCGCTGATCAGGCTGAGCACTTCGCGCTCGCGCTTCGTCAATGGCTTGCGCCCGGCCTGCGGCGCGAACATCACCTCGGGCGAATGGGACCGGACCGGCTTGTCATCCCGGAGCGGCCTGAAGTCGGCGACCGGAATGGCACTCGGATAAAGCTCGGAAATCTGCTTCAGCATCGCGGACACGCGCTCGGTCTGCTCGAGCGCGTTCTCGATGACCTGTCGCAGGTAAATGCCGTTGCCGGGTGCCTGCGCGAACTGATGACTGTGCTGCTTGAGCTCATTCATATAGAGCAGCAGCGCCGTCACGGGTCCATTGAACTGGCGGACGATCGCGGCACCAGCCTCCTCCGTAACCTGCGGTCGCGGGGCGACGTCCTGGACCTCAAACCGGGGGGTCTCAAGCGGCGTGGCTTCGTCGATCCAGGTCGGAAGGCGGGCTTCGGCTCGATTGTCGTGTTGCGTCATAAATATGGTTTACCGAAGGTGAACTTGTGACTGCGTTAACGCGGAGGCCCGTAGAATTACGGGTGACGCAACTGTGATCTGGCGCACCGATGAACCCAGCAGGCACAGATTGCCGCTGATTTGGCAATGAATCCCGCATATTTGAGTCGAGTTACAGTATTCTTACGGGACGGCGCACCTCTCCATCCCCGTAATTTCACGGGCCCGCATTTACCCTCCCGGAACACGGCATTCGATCCGCCCCGAGCGATTGCGGTTCGCTGGGAGGAACTGAGTTGGGCGATTGTCAATTTACAGCCCCACGGGCCGCCGCGATGATCCGCCGCCTCGGATAGCCCGCAAGACCTCAACAAGGAGGCCGCGACGATGCGAACACGACGCAGATCCTGGATGGCCATCGTGGCACTGGCCGCGGCGCTGGCATTGGGGGCCGACGTGCAGGCCCAGAGCCCGCCAAGCGCCAATGCGCCGCCGACGCCCGACAACGCGGTCATGATCACCATCTTCTTCAAGCATGACCAGTCGCGGCCGCTGAGCGAATTGAATGCCCAACTCGAGCGACAGGGCTTCTACAAGGCGTTTCCGCCCGAAGGCATCGAGGTCGTTAGCTGGTACGTGATGATGGGAATTGGCCAGGTCGTGACACTCCGGCTGCCGGCCGCACGGCTGCGCGAGGTCAACCGCGTCATCGAGAACAACGCCTGGGGCGCTTATCACACCGAGTTTTATCCGACCTATGACTACAAGGCGGTCGGGATGGAAAACCACGAGAAAGCGAAGTGAGGGTGATTCCTCCGCTCAACTGCGAAGGGCCGCGCGTCGGATTTGCTGGCCCTGATCGATCAGAGCCAGCTTCCGCAGCCGGGCGTGACCCGTTTGCTATGCGTGCGCCCGCGAGCGTTGGCTGAGCTTTCTGGCCAGAATCCGCAGATCCTCGGTGCGCCCGCTGCACAGCAGGCGCGTGAATTCGTCGGGATCGATGGAAGCAGGCGGGAGGTCGGCCGATTCGCGCGCGATGTGGCGTAGCCAAATCAATCCGAAGAGACGCTTGAGCATCTTCATGGTTGTTGAGCCCCAATGAGCGTCTACGTTAAATCGCGGTAAGGAAGATTGGTTCCGCGTCCTGCGGACGCCTCCGCTGATTTTCAGGGCCTCAATCAGGTGAGCAGGGCCTTGCGCTTTCGCACCCGCTCAATGGACCGGGTGATGCCGACCTGATCGAGCGTGCCATCAGCAAGGTGGGCCACGATCGCCTCCGCAATGGCGGCCATCTCCCGTTCCTGATCAAACAGATTGTTGCCGATGCAGATCATATCCATGCCGGCGCCGATCGCCTGCAGGCTGGCGGCGTGGGTGCCGAGCGCCTTCTGCAATCCCTGCATCTGCATGTCGTCGGTGATCAGGAGCGTCTCGGGCAGGCGGCGGCGTAGGCGGCCGATCCCGGCGGATGACAGCGTCATCGGGTTATCAGCATCCCACGGCCGGACGATCGCGTGGCTGACCAGCACGGCGTCGCCGTGGGTCTGCGGCGCCAGGGCGTAGAACAGCTCCTCCTGCTCTGGCCGCAGCGCGTCGGAAATGTCCATGAACTCCAGATGCGAATCGACGTTCGCGCCTCCGATCCCCGGAAAATGCTTCAGGCAGAGGCCGACCCGCGCTTGCCGCGCCGCAGCGTCGACGAGGCGCGCATTGGCCGCGACCTCGCGAATGTCGGCCGAGTACGACCGCTTGATGCGACCGATATTTGGATTGTCAGGGTTGTAATCGACGTCGATGACCGGCGCGAAATTGTAGCTGATGCCGAGCCGGCGCAATTCCGCATAGCTTGCGGCCAGGATTTGCTGCTTCGCCTCGATCGCGAGCAGATTGAAATCCTTCGCACTCGGCAGCGGCTGAAAGCCGAGGCCCTCCTTGAGCCGGCGCACCAGACCCCCTTCCTGATCGATGAAGACCAGCGGGCGCGAGGGCAGCGCCGCGATCTCGGCGCTGAGCGCCTGAACCTGTGCGGGCGAGGCGATGTTGTTGTCGTATTGCCGGGTCTGGCAGGAATAATCGAACAGGATCACCCCGCCGAGCCCGAACCGTGCCGCAAAGTCGTTCAGCCAGGCCGGGATGACCTTGCCGTAAAAGCCGAGGATGAAGAGTTCGCCGACGGACATCTGCATGAGCTGGGTCCTGCACGCTGAATCAGGTGCGGCATGGTACGCAGAAAGAGCGGTAAGAATATGCTGGCGCACCACACGGCCGGAACGGCGTTCCCCGCACTCGCGCGCCTATGCTAGAGCTGCCGCACGCGACACGACAGCAAGAAAGAAGACCCGGAAACGCTCATGACACCACCTTACGTCCCGCAAATGGCCCTTTACCGCCAATGGCTGAAGCAGACGCGCGGCCTTGCGTTTGCCGACTTCGAGGAGATGCGGCGCTGGTCGGTCACCGACATCGACGGCTTCTGGCAAAGCATCTGGGACTATTTCGGCATCGAATCGCCGACGCCCCATTCCGCCGTGCTCGCGAGCCGCAAGATGCCTGGCGCGGTGTGGTTTCCCGGCGCCTCTGTGAACTATGCGCGCCAGGTGTTTCGCCACGTCGGACCCGCGCATGCCGCGGGCCTGCCCGCTCTCGTCTCGAGCGACGAAGACGGCAAGCTTGCCGAGACGAGCTGGCCGGAGCTGCGGCGCAAGGCGGCCGCGCTGGCTCTGCACCTGAAGGCCGAGGGCGTGCAACGCGGCGATCGCGTCGCCGCCTACCTGCCGAACATCCCGGAGACCATCATCGCGCTTCTTGCGACCGCGAGCCTCGGTGCGATCTGGAGCCTCTGCGCACCCGACATGGCTGCGCCGGCGGTGATCGACCGCTTCAAGCAGATCGAGCCGAAGGTGCTGATCGCCTGCGACGCCGTGACCTATGCCGGCCGCCGCCATGACCGGCGCGGCGTGATCGACGAATTGCGGCGCGCGCTGCCGACCGTGCAGCATGTCATCCTGCACAGCGAGACGGCGTCCACCGAGACGCAATTGTCGTCCATCCTCGCAGGCGAGAGCGCCGAGATCGATGCGTTCGAGCCGGAATGGCTGCCGTTCGATCATCCGCTCTGGATCGTCTATTCGTCAGGCACCACGGGATTGCCGAAACCGATCCTGCACAGCCATGGCGGCGTGATCGTCGTGGCGCTGCCGCTCTCGACGCTGCATAACGACATCGGCTGCAGCTATCACGAGAACTCGTTCGGCGAACGCTTCCACTGGTACTCTTCGACCGGCTGGATCATGTGGAACTGCCAGGCCAACGGCCTGCTCAACGGCACCACCTGCTGCATCTTCGACGGCAGCCCCGGCGTCGCCAAGGACAAGCCGGACTGGACCGCGCTGTGGCGCTTCGTCGCCAGGGCCAAGGCGACGTTCTTCGGCGCGGGTGCGGCGTTCTTTGCCAATTGCACCAAGGCGGAGATCGATCTTGCCGCGGTCGGCGACCTCTCCGCCCTGCGCACGTTGGGCTCGACCGGATCGCCGCTCAGCGCCGACACGCAGGCCTGGTTCAACGACCGCTTTGCCGCGCTCGCGAAACGCAACGGCAACGCCGCACAAGCCGACATGTGGTGGGCGAACATCTCCGGCGGCACCGATTTCGCCGGCGCCTTCATCGGCGGCAATCGCGAGCTGCCGCAGATGCCGGGCACCATGCAGTGTCGCCTGCTCGGTTGCGCGGTGGAAGCCTTCGATGAGCAGGGCCGCGCCGTGATCGACGAGGTCGGCGAGCTCGTCTGCACCGAGCCGCTGCCGTCAATGCCGCTGCGGTTCTGGAATGATCCCGACGACGTGCGCTATCGCGCCAGCTATTTCGAGACCTATCCGGACAACTTCGATGGTTCTGGCCGCGGCCCGGTGTGGCGGCACGGCGATTGGCTGAAGATCAACAGCAACGGCTCCTGCGTGATCTATGGCCGCAGCGACGCCACCATCAACCGCCACGGCCTGCGCATGGGCACCAGCGAGCTCTATTCGGCGATCGAGGCGTTGCCCGAGGTGCTGGATTCCCTGGTCGTCGACCTCGAATATCTCGGCCGCGACAGCTACATGCCGCTGTTCGTGGTGCTGCGCGAAGGCATTGCGCTGGACGCTGCGATGAAGACGAAGATCAACAGGGCGATCGAAGCCGGATTGTCGCGCCGCTTCCTGCCGAACGACATCTTCGCGGTGGCCGAAATCCCGCGCACGCTGTCCGGCAAAAAACAGGAGCTGCCGATCAAGAAGCTGCTGCTCGGTCACCCCCTGGAGAAGGTCATCAACAAGGACGCGATGGCCAATCCGGGATGCCTCGGCTGGTATCTCGACTTTGCAAGGAGCTATCTGGCCAAGCAGGCTGGCGCGGCGTAATTCCACCGCCCGATCGACCCTGCCGCATTCAGGACTCAACGTCATGCCGTCACCCAGCTACATCGATCCGCTCAACGGAAAGCACTATTCGCTGGATGTGCCGCGCTGGTGCTCCGACGAGGGCACGCCGCTGCTGGTGACGCCGCTCCCAGGCATCTCGCGCGACGAGATCGATCGCGGGACGCGGTCACTGTGGCGCTACCGGGCCTCGCTCCCCCTCGAGATCAGCAAGCCAATCACGATGGGCGAAGGCTGCACGCCTGTCGTCGAGAAGGCGTGGGGCGAGTTGCGACCTCACTTCAAGCTGGAATGGTTCAATCCGACGGCAAGCTTCAAGGATCGCGGCACCACGGTGATGCTGTCGTTCCTGCGCCAGCTCGGCGTCGATGCCGTGCTGGAGGACAGCTCCGGCAATGGCGGCGCGTCCGTTTCGGCATACGGCGCCGCTGGCGGGATGCGGGTCAAGATTCTCGCACCCGCCACCACATCGCCGATGAAGGTCGCGCAGATGCATGCGTTCGGCGCCGAAGTCCAGCTCGTGGAAGGTCCGCGCGAGGAATCGGAGGCGGAAGCGATCCGCCAGTCGAAGCAAACCTTCTATTCCAGCCACAACTGGCAGCCGTTCTTCCTGCAGGGGACCAAGTCCTTTGCCTATGAGATCTGGGAAGACTTCAACTTCGCCGCGCCCGACAACATCATCATGCCGGTCGGCGCCGGCAGCAGCCTGCTCGGCTGCTACATCGGATTCAAGGAGCTGCTCGCCGCCGGACAGATCACGCGGCTGCCGCGCCTGTTTGCCGCGCAACCGCTCAACTGCTCGCCGGTCGATGCCTCCTTCGCCGTCGGCGTCGACACGCCGGTCGATCGCGAGGTGAAGAAGACCATCGCCGAAGGCACCGCGATCAAGCATCCGCTGCGCCTGAAACAGATCCTCGCGGCGCTGAAGGAGAGCGGTGGCGGCACGGTCGCGATTCCCGAGGATGCAATCATCGCCGCGCTGAAGCGGATGGCACGCACCGGCCTGTTCGTCGAGCCGACCTCGGCCTCGGCCGCAGCCGCCCTCGACGTGCTGAAGGAGCGCGGCGCGATCCGGCCAAATGAGCGCACCGTGGTCATCATCAGCGGGACCGGCATCAAGGCTGCGGGGGCGATCACCGAGCTGCTGGCGTAGCGATGAGCGGGCTAGCTTCACGTCGCCCCATGCGATGACCTGCCGTCGCAGGGCGCACGGCCAAAAATGTCGAAAACAACCCCATGCAAAGTAGCCGGCGGCAGGCGCACCGTCGTCGTCAAGGAGACCGATCTCTACTCGCAGAGATCGGTCTCCTTGACCGGGTGCTGGGATAACCGCCCCAACCGGCCTTGCGCAGCTTCAGGGCGTCGTAGAAGGCCGTTTCGAAGTTGATGTAGCCGATGAACGACGTCGGATCGCCGAATGGCAGGATCTGGGTGGCCCAGTATCCGCCAAAGCCGTTCCGGCGGTCGATCCAGTAGAACAGGTTGGCAAGTCCGGCCCAGCCCAGCGCGCCGGCGGGGCGGCCGGTCGGGGCTTGCTCGTCATTGATCATGAAGCTCAGCGCCCAGGATTTCGACTGGCCGGGGAAGAACTCGGCATCATTGGCAAGCGAGGTGATCACGCCGGTGATCGCCGTGACCTTGTTGTTGCCGAGGTGGTTCTTCTCCGCCATCCGCACGGTCTCGGCCTTCAGGACACGGCCGTTCTCGCCGGCGCCGTCATTCAGCCACATGCGGATGAACCGCATGTAATCGCCGATGGTGCCGTAGAGCCCGTGGCCGCCCATGTGGATCTCGGGATTGGCCGGCAGTTCGAAATCCATCGGCGTCAGCGAGCCGTCGGCGTTACGCGCGTGGATTCCGGCGAGCCTGCGACGCATCGCGTCGGTGAGCTCGAAGGTCGTGTCCTCGATGCCGAGCGGCTCGAAGATGCGCGTCCTGAAGACCTCGCCGAGCCTATCGGCGGTGATCGCCTCGACGATCTGGCCGCACCAATCCATGTTGGTGCCATACTCCCAGCGCTCGCCCGGATCGAACAGCAGCGGCGTCATCAGCGACGCCTTGGACGCCGTGATGACGCTCGGCTGCCCCTTCTCCTGCGCGAGCCGGTTGTAGGTGTGGTTGATGAAATCGTAGCCGAGGCCGGCGGAGTGGACCATCAGCATGCGCGTGGTGATGTCGCGCTTCGGGGCCCGGAGCCGCGGCTCGCCCTTGTCGTCAAAACCCTCGATGACCTGGAGCTTGCCGATGTCGGGCGCGTAAGCCTTGGCCGGCGCGTCGAGATCGAGCTTGCCTTCCTCGACGAGTTGCAGGATCGCCGTCCCGGTGATCGCCTTGGTCGTCGAGAAGATGGCGAACACGCTGTCCGTCGTCATGTCGGCGGCCTGGTCGAGGCGGCGCTTGCCGGCGGCGCCCTCGTAGATGTTGCGATGACGGTCGGTCACCATCGCCACGACCCCGGGGACGCGCGGGTCGGACGTCACGACACCGTCGAGGATTGCATCTGCGGCTGCGGTGAAGTTCGTGCTCATTGTGTTCCTCCCATGTTTTGTTGACCTGCGTAGCCCGGATGGAGCGAAGCGAAATCCGGGGCTGATGCAGCGTGGCGTCACCGGTCCCGGATTGCGCGGAGCCCGTCGTCGGGCGCGCATTCGCGCGACCCGTTGGCTCCATCCGGGCTACGGGTTTGATCGGGCGCCTATTGCATCGCGAAGCCGCGATAGCCGCTCGCGGCGACCTCGTCGCATTTCTGGCGGTAGGTGCCGACGCCACCGCAATACGACAGCACGCGGCGCGGCTTGCCCGCGACGTTCGAGCCGAGGTACCAGGAATTGGTCTTCGCGATCAGCGTTGCGTTTGCCGTTTCATCGTGATGCGCCACCCACTGATCTTCGGTGTCCCGGCGCGGCTCGATGACGTTCAGGCTCTTGTCGCGCATATATCTGATGCAATCGGTGATCCACTCGACCTGCTGCTGCAGGCAGGTGGTCATGTTGCAGAGCGCGGCCGAGGGGGCGAGCGGCACGGCGGTCGTGAACAGGTTCGGATAGCCGTGGACCTGCAGGCCCATGGTGGTGCGGATGTCCCGGCCCCAGTCTTCCCTGAGCGAGCGTCCATCGCGGCCGCGGATGTCGATCCGCGTCAGCGCGCCGGTGCCTGCGTCGAAGCCCGTCGCCAGGATGATGACGTCGAGCTCGTACACGGTGCCATCGGCGGTCTGGATGCCGTCAGGCGTGATGCCCGCGATCGGATTGTCCTTGACGCTGATGATCTCGACATTGGGCCGGTGGAAGGCCTCGAGGAAATTCTGTTCCAGCGGCACGCGGTGCGTGCCAAAGCCGTAGTCGGACGGGATCAGTAGCTCGCACAGCTTGGGATCCCTGATCCGCTCGCGCATCTTGGAGCGCACGAACTCGGTGATCTCGGCGTTGACGGATTCGTCGAAGAACAGCTCGGCAAAGGACGAAACCCACAATTTCAGCGAACCGTCGTTCCAGCAGTCCTCGACCACCTGGCGGCGCTGCTTCGGCGTCAGGTCGGCCCACGCGTGCTCGAAGTCGAACTCGAATCCGGTGAATGTCTTCGGCAGCCGTTCGGTGAGGAATTTGAATTTCGATTTATAGGCCTCCGCATCCGCAGCGTCCCATCTCGGGTTCTTCATCGGGATGATGTATTGCGGCGTGCGAATGAAAACTTTGAGATTGCCGACTTCGCCTGCGATCGACTGGATCACCTGAATCCCGGTCGCGCCATTGCCGACCACGCCGACGCGCTTGCCGGCAAGCTCGACCGGTCCCTTGGGCCAGCGCGCGGTGTGGAACAGCTTGCCCTTGAATGTTTCCTGTCCCCGGAAGGAGACGTGCGGGGCCGAGAGCATGCCGCAGCAGGTGACCAGGAACTGGGTGTCGATCACGTCGCCCTTGTCCGTCGTCACCAGCCAGCGTTGCGTCGCCTCATTGAAATGCGCGCTCTTCACCGTGGTGCCGAACTGGATGTCCTTTTTCAGGTCGAGGCGATCGGCGACGTAGTTCAGCCAGCGCTCGATCTCCGGCTGACCGGGGAACCGCTCGCTCCAACTCCAGTCCTTGTAGAGCTTCTCGGAGAACAAATACTGATAGGTATGGCCCTCGGAATCGAAACGCGCGCCGGGATAGCGATTCCAGTACCAGGTGCCGCCGACGCCGGATGCGGCATCGATCGCCTTCACGTTCAGCCCCAGCTCGCGCAGGCGGAACAACTGGTAGAGACCGGCAACGCCGGCACCGACGACCACGGCGTCGCGCTTGTCCGTTGCATGCGCACCATTGCTTCCATTGGACCGTGTGGCGGTCTCACCCATGGCTTCCTCCTGTGTTGATCTCGCACGCCCTTTGTCATCCGCCCTGCGGCGGTGTGACGGTGCGTTGCGTCAAAATGGTCCCGTCCGGAAGCGCCGGCCTATGTTTCGGCCGGATTCCGCCGGGACGCAGGAGAGGCTAGGAGGACCCGCATCTGCGGGGCTTGGATGAAACCGACAATCTCTTGAACGCAGCCGTCCAGGAGCCGTTGCCGGCCGGCGGTCCGCTTGGCAAACCGCGAAAGCGGCCTATTCTACGTCCCGTTGTCCGTCCAAGAAAAAGCAGCGATCAATCGCGCCTAGAGATGTCCAGGGGATTCCAGGGAGGAGGCTCGCGCGATGGGCCAGTTGATCACGGTCGAGGAACTGCCGCGCTACGCTCCCGGCGAGCTGAAATTGGATAGCCTGTCGGTCGGCCGGAAGGATTTCCGGCTGCGCATCTTCCGCTATGGGCCGTCGGACATCTGGGTTCCGCCATCGGAAAACTTCCTCCTCGTGGTCTATCGCGACGGCACGACATCAATGAACCGCCGCGTCGCCGGCGCGTGGAAACAGAATCAGGTTGGTCGCGGGGTCACGTCGCTCTTGACCCGCGCCGAGCCGTCAAGCTGGCAATGGAAGAACGACATCGAGGTCAGTCATTTCTACATTGCGCCGGCCCTGATGACGAAAACAGCGGGCGAGGCATTCGACCGCGACGCCGAAGCCATCGAGCTGCACGATCTGCTCGGAGCCGAGGATCCGATCCTCACCTGGATCAACGATCAAATGATTCAGGAGATCGCCGCAGGCGGCCCGGGCGGACGGCTTTGCTACGACGCGCTGGCGCTGCAGGCGAGCGTGCACATCCTGCGGAAATACGCGGCAATCGAGTTCAAGACACCCTGCGCGCAGGGGCGATTCCGCCCGGCACATGCCCGGATGATCGAGGACTATATCGAACAGAACATCTTCAGGAACATCACGCTGGAGGAGCTGGCGAATGTCTGTCACTGCTCACCAGTGCAGTTCGCGCGCAAGTTCCGCGTGCACTACGGCATGCGGCCGCACACCTATGTCTTGCGACGCAAGGTGGAGCATGCGTGCCGGCATCTGCGCAGGGACCGCGTGGCGCTGAAGGAGATCGCGCTGCTGGCCGGCTTCGCCGATCAGAGCCATCTCAACCGCGTCTTCCGCCAGCACATGAACGTGACGCCGGCGGAATATCGCCGGCAGGTGTGTGGGACGACGATCGACGCCTGAGGCCGAACCGCGCGCCATCATATGCGGAGGCAGAGGCGTAGCCCCGATGAAGCCAACGGGTCGCGCGAATGCGCGGGCCGATGACAGGCTCCGCGCAATCCGGGGCTTTCTCACCAGTGGATGCACCGTCCCGGATTACGCTTCGAGTTTGCCTCTTCTCCTTCCCCCTGAAAGGTAGGGCAATCGCATTTGGGAGAAAAGCGCCCTGCGGCCATCCTTCGAGACGCCCGCCTTTGGCGGGCTCCTCAGGATGACGTCTTGTGTTGCGGCACAATAGTAGACCCTCATGGTGAGGAGCGCCGCTTGCGACGCGTCTCGAACCACGAGGCCGAGTACGTGCGCAGCCGCCCGAGGCGGCATATGCGATAGCCCTGCCCTGAAAGGGGAAGGTCGGGATGGGGGTCAGCCACAGGCGACGCTCCACGCGGAGAGACCAGATCCCCGCCCGCTTTGCTCCGACGAGCAAAGCGACCTCCCCTTTTCAAGGGGAGGTTAAGCGCGCGGCTCGCCGAGTGTGTGCATCAGGCGGTTGGCCCAGCCGAACAGCGCCGCCGACAGCACCAGGTCGAGCTGTTCGAGCTCGCTCAATCCGGCGTCCGCGAGCGCCTTGGCATCCTCGGCGCCGATCTCGACCGGCGTGGTCGAGAGCTTGGTCGCGAAATCGAACAGCGCCTGGTCGCGCGGCGGCAGCCTGGCGGCGCGTTCGTCGGCGAAGATGGTTTCAATGACGTCGGTGCGGCGGGTGATGCCGATGAAGCGCGAGGCGTGCACGGCGGCGCAATAGACGCAGCGATTGACGACCGACGCGCCGACGGCGCCGAGCTCCCGCTCCGCCGACGACAGTCCGTCCTTGCCGTACATGATCTGGTTGAACAGCGGCGAGCGTACCTCGAGCGATTCCGGATCATGCGCGAGCGTGAGGACGTAGGGCGAGAACCCTGTGTTCGACGGCGTCACCTTCATCGCCTTGAGTTGCTCGGGCGTCGCGGTCGCCAGATCGACCGGTTTCACATAGGGTACCCAGGTCGGGACCTTGGCGGTGAAGTGATGGACAGCTTCACTCATTGCACGCCTTTCAGGACCTTCAGGCCGGCGACCACCCGAAGCTGATAATTGACAAAGGCCGCGAGCTCGGCGAGCCGCACGATGTCGGGCTCGGCAACGCCGGCCGCCTTGAGCCGCTCGATGTCCTGACGCGTCGCCTCGCGCGGCGCGACGGTCAAGAGATCGGCGTGGCGCGCCACCGCATCCAGCCGCGGCTCGCCGCAGGTGCCATCGGGCTGCGCCAGCGGCGCGACGTCGAGATCGCCGGAATGGGCCAGGTAAGTATCGTAATGCCCCGCCAGCTCGTCGTTGCCGACGTGGCGGCACATCCGCGCCGCGAGCGCGGCCCGCAGGGCGTGGCTCAACCCGCCGGGATCGCGCGGCAGCAGGACCGCGTCGTGGGCGGCTTCGCTGAGGCGCAGGATCTCAGCCCGCATCTTGAGCGCGTCAGCAAGCTTCGAGGCGGCCGGGATGCCGGCAAAGGTTTCGATCAGCGTCGTCATGCGGCCTCTCGAGGGTCACGTGGGTTCGGAACATCCTCGACCGCAACGCCAAGAGGCTGCATACCGCCGAAGAACGCATTCAATGCAGCTTCATACGGGGCCGGATCGAGGCCGCGCGCGGCAAGCCACGTGGGGTCATAATAGGTCTGGCGGTAGCGCTCGCCGGAGTCGCAGATCAACGTGACCAGCGATCCGGTCTTGCCCGCGTCGCGCATCTCCGACGCCAGGCGGCAGAGCGCCAGGAAATTGGTGCCGGTCGAGCCGCCGACCGCGCGGCGCAACAGGCGCGACAGCACATTCATCGCCGCAATCGATGCGACGTCCGGGATCTTCATCATCCGATCCACGACGCCAGGCACGAACGACGGCTCGCAGCGCGGCCGGCCGACGCCTTCGATCAGCGAGGGCCGCTCGCAGACATGGGAGTGGTCCTGGGTGCGGAAGCAGTCGAAGAAGGCAGAATGCTCGACATCGGCGACGCAGAGCCGGGTCGGAAACTGGCGATAGCGCAGATAGCGTCCGATCGTCGCCGAGGTGCCGCCGGTGCCGGCGCCCATCACGATCCATTCAGGCAGCGGGCGTTGCTCGCCTTTGAGCTGGGTGAAAATCGACTCGGCGATGTTGTTGTTGCCGCGCCAATCGGTGGCACGCTCCGCGAAGGTGAACTGGTCGATGTAGTGACCGCCGAGACGCGCCGCCAGCGCGGCGGCCTCCGCGTAGAGCGCCCGGCCGTCGTCGATCAGATGACAATTGCCGCCGTAATGCTCGATCGCAGCGATCTTCTCGGCCGAGGTCGTGCGCGGCATCACCGCGTAGAACGGCACGCCGATCATCTGGGCAAAGTAGGCCTCCGAGACCGCGGTCGAGCCGGACGATGCCTCCACAACCGCGGTGCCTTCGCGGATGTGCCCATTGCACAGCGCGTAGAGGAACAGCGAGCGCGCGAGCCGATGCTTGAGGCTGCCGGTCGGGTGGGTCGATTCGTCCTTCAGATAGATGTCGATACCCGAGAGCGCCGGCACGATCAGCCGCATCAGGTGCGTGTCGGCGGTCCGGCACTGATCGGCCTCGATCGCCGCGACGGCGTCGTCAACCCAGCCGCGCCGATAGCTCGGCCCGGCCGAAGCGGATTGGCGGGGGGACATGAACCCGTTCGACATGACGCCATGCAATCATAATTCGTATCTTGCATCAAGAATCTTCTATCATTCTAAAATAAGATGATACAGAATCCGCTCATGCAAGACGATGTGATCGATATCCGCCTGCTGGAGGCCTTCGCCGCCGTGATGTCGGCCGGCAGCATCACCGGCGCGGCGCGGCTGCTGGGCCGGTCGCAACCGGTGGTGACGCGGCAGATCCAGGATCTGGAGACCGACGTCGGCTATCTGCTGTTTTCCAGGAACGGGCCGCGCATCAGCCCGACGCCGAAGGGCATCCTGTTCCACGCCGAAGTCGAACGCCTGCTGCTCGGGCTGAAGCACATTCGCGATCGTGCGGCCGCGATCGGCGCCGGCGCGCTGCCGGTGCTCAGCCTCGCCGCGATCCCGGCGCTTGCGGGCGGCATCGTGCCGATCGCACTGGCGACGGTGGAGCACACGCTGCTGCCGCGGCAAGTCCACGTGCAGGCGCTCTCGGCCGAGAACGTGGTGCAGTCGGTGTTGTCGCAATCCGTGGATTTCGGGCTCGCGAGCCTGCCGGTGCAGCACCCGGGCCTTGACGTGCAATGGGTCTGCGAGGTGCCCTGCGTGGCGTGCCTTGCCGCGGATCATCCGCTCGCCCGGCGCAAGGTGATCCGCCTGAAGGATCTCGACGGCCGCCGGCTCCTGACCATGGCGAACCCGTATCGGCTTCGCCGCCGCGTCGACGAGGCGATCGCGCGGGCCGGCGCTGCGCCGGCGGAGATCATCGACACCAACTCCTCGCTGACGGCGATCGCTATGGCGAAGCAGTCGCTCGGGATTGCGATCGTCGAGCCGGTGCTGACCTCGAGCCTTGCGATGGAAGGTGTCGTCACGCGCCCGCTCGACATCGCCATTCCTTTCCTGTTCGCCGCGGTTTCACCGACCGGGCGCGAGCTGACGCCGACGGTCGCGGCAATCAACGATGCGCTGCGCACGGCGGTCACGCTGATGCCCGGGGCGAAGCTGCACGGCGGCGAAGCCGCGCTGTCCGAACCCGCCGGCGCACCCGAGGCATTCGAGAGAGAACGTTCATGACAGTGACCGCGGCCGGGGCAATCGGACTAGCCGCGCTCGAAGCGCGCCTGAAGCAGGATCTCGCCTGGCTCGAGCTCCCGTCGAAATCCTGGGTGCCGCGCCGTGTGGTCGATGGGCAAGACGTCGTTGACGTCGTGATCGTCGGCGCCGGAATGGCGGGCCTCGTCACCTCAGGCCTGCTGAAGCGCCTTGGCGTCGAAAACCACCTTTTGCTGGACCGCGCACCGGCCGGGCGCGAAGGACCGTGGGTCACCTTTGCGCGGATGCGAACGCTGCGTTCGCCGAAGGAGCTGACGGGTCCGGCGATGGGCCTGCCGGCGCTGACCTTCCGCGCGTTCTACGAGGCCCAATACGGCGAGGCGGCGTGGAAGGCCCTCGACCGCGCACCGCGCCCGATGTGGATGGATTACCTCATCTGGTATCGCAAGGTGCTCGACCTGCCTGTGCGCAACGAGGTTTCGGTCGAACATATTCACGCCCGGCCCGACGATCTGCTGGCGCTCGACATCCGCGAAGATGGCCGCACGCGACAGCTTCTCGCGCGCCATGTTGTGCTGGCGACCGGGCGCGACGGCCTCGGCGGCCCCTATGTCCCGCCGATCACGGATCACATCGACAAGCGCTTCTGGGCGCATTCGGCCGAGGCGATCGACTTCGCGCGCCTGCGCGGCAAGCGCGTCGCCGTGGTGGGCGCCGGCGCCTCCGCGATGGACAATGCGGCGACTGCGCTCGAGGCCGGGGCCGCCAGGCTCGACCTCTTCATCCGGCGACCGGACATTCCACGCATCAACAAGTTCACCGGAATCGGCAGCCAGGGCGTCGTGCACGGCTTTGCCGGCTTGCCCGACGATTGGAAGTGGCGCTTCCTCGATCACACGCTGAAGGCGCAGACGCCGCCGCCGCGGCCGAGCGTGCTGCGCATCTCGGCTCATAAGCAGGCGCGTTTTCATCTGGCGAGCCCGATCACCGATCTCGCGGTCGAGAACGACCACCTCGTGGTGACCACGCCCAAGGGCCGTTACGCGACCGACTTCATCATCTTCGGCACCGGCTTCAAGGTCGACCTCGGCCTGCGCCCGGAGCTGTCCGAATTCGCGCCCCACATCCGCCTGTGGTCCGATCGCTTCGCAACCCCCGAAGGAATGGCCAATCCGGAGCTGGAATCCTCGCCCGATCTCGGCGACAGCTTCGAGTTCCTGGAGAAAGTGCCGGGTGCCTGTCCGGCATTGTCACGCCTGCACTGCTTCAACTATCCGGCAACCCTGAGCCACGGCAAGCTCAGCGGCGATATCCCGGCGATCAGCGAGGGCGCCGATCGCCTCGCGCGCGGGCTCGTTCGCCGGCTCTTCGTTGAAGATCGCGAACGCCATTTCGAGAACCTCAAGGCGTTCGCGACGCCAGAAATCCTCGGCGACGAATGGACCGATGCCGACGCAACACAACCGGCCGAATAGAGACCGGATTCAGCAACGAACGGGGGAGCGCAAATGCAGACGACCAAGAGGAATGCCATCGTGGCCGCGATCGCCGGCAATGCGATGGAATGGTACGACTTCACGATCTTTGCCCTGATGACCCCGGTCATCAAGAACCTGTTCTTTCCGGTCGATCCGAACATTCCCGGTAGCGACCTCAACGCGCTGTTGCTGACGACTGCATTGTTTGGCGCCGGCTTTGTGATGCGGCCGATCGGCGGCCTCGTGCTCGGCTATTTCGGCGATCGCAAAGGGCGCAAGGCGGCGATGACGCTCGGCATGGCGTTGATGGCGCTGGCGGTCGCGATGCTGGCGCTGGCGCCAACCTACGCCACCGCCGGAATCGCGGCACCGCTCATCGTGCTGGTTGCCCGCCTCCTGCAAGGCTTCTCGGTCGGAGGAGAGTTCGGCACCTCCACCGCCTACCTGATCGAGGCCGCTCCGCCGGGCCGCACCGGCTTCTACGGCTCGTGGCAGATCACGGGGCAACTGATGGCGAACGTGCTCGGCGCAACGCTCGGCGCCGGCCTGACGCTCCTGTTCACGCAGCAGCAGTTGATCGCCGGCGCATGGCGGATCCCGTTCTTCGTCGGCCTCGCGATCGTCCCGATCCTGCTCTACATGCGCGCCAGGCTCGTCGAGCCCGATGCGCTTCGCAAGGATCGGGCGACCGCGCAGAATGCCGCCTTCGCGAACGACCTCAAGAGCCCCGGCCGCAACTACCTGATCGGGATGGGAATGGTGGTCGCGAGCGCGGTCTCCTTCTACGTCACCTTCGGATACACGGTGACCTACGCCAAGGAGGTGCTGAAGCTGCCGTTGATGCAGAGCTTCCTGGTGCAGATGATCGCGGCGATCGTGATGGTGATCGTCGTCCCGATCGCCGGCGCGGTCTCCGACCGCTATCCGCGCAAGCCGCTCCTGCTGGTATCACTGATCGGCTATTTTGTATCGCTCTACCCGCTGTACAGTTGGGTGATTGCCGAGCCCACGATCCTCAAGCTGCTGGCCGCCCAGGTCGTGATCGGGTTCTTCAGCGCGTTCTTCCTCGGCGTCTACTGCACTACGCTTGTGGAGCTGTTTCCGGTTCGGATCCGTTCGACCTCGCTGTCGATCGTCAACAATGTCGCGGTGCTGATCTCCGGCGGCTTCGCCCAGTTCTTCGTCACCTGGCTGATTGCGCTCACGGCCTCGCCGTTGGCACCGATCTTCTACGTGATGATCGGTGTGGGCCTCGGCCTGATCTCCGTGCTCGCGATGCGGCCTACTGACGCCAAGCCACGATGAGCGATTTGCGCTGCGCTACGTGGCCGCGCTGGCCGCCGCGGCCGGCCGGTCGTCGTTGCACCGTGGCGTCCCATGCGCCCGACCGATATTGTCGAGGAATTGCCGCACGCTCTCACGCCAGGTGAACGTCAGGGCGTAGGCGCGGCATTTCTCGCGTGGCACAAGCAGCGCGCCAAGCGCGGCGCGACGCAGGTCGGGATCGAGGCAGCCGCAGCCTGATTCGCCGATGACGTCGCGCGGACCCATCACCGGAAAGGCGGCGACCGGCAGACCGCACGCCAGCGCTTCGAGGAGCACCATTCCGAACGTATCGGTCAGGCTGGGGAACACCATGACATCGGCCGACGCGTAGACATCCGCGAGCGCCCTGCCCGTCCGCGTGCCGAGAAAATGCGCGTGCGGAAATCGCGATTGCAGGCAGCCACGCAATGGCCCGTCTCCGACCACGACTTTCGAGCCCGGCAGATCGAGAGCGAGAAAGGCCTCGAGGTTCTTCTCGACCGCAACCCGCCCGACATAAAGAAACACCGGCTCCGGGAAATTGAGCGGCCGCCGGGCGCGGGGCCGGAACAGATCGGCATCGACACCGCGCGTCCACGGCATCAGATTGCGGAATCCATGCGCCTTCAACGCCTGCTCCAGCGATGGAGAGCCAACCATGGTGCCGTCGCCGCCGTTGTGAAAGCGGCGCAACGCCGCATAGCTCCACCGCAGCGGCACCGGCAGCCGCGCCGCCAGATATTCGGGGAAGCGGGTGTGATAGCTGGTCGTGAACGGATAGCCGCGCTTCCGGCACACATGCCGGGTGATCCAGCCGATCGGCCCCTCGGTCGCAATATGCACGGAGTCGGGACGCGCGGCGGCGATCGCGCGCTCGATGCGTCTGATCGATGCGAACGCAAGGCGAATCTCGCGGTAGCCCGGCAGCGGCACGGTGCGGAAATCGCCCGGCGTGATGAACGCAAGGTTCGCGCCGAACGCGGGCGCCTCGCTGGCGAGATATTCCAGCGAGCGAACCACCCCGTTGATCTGCGGCCGCCAGGCGTCGGTTGCGATCAGCACCCGCATCAGGCGACCGCCTTAACGAAGGGGACCAGATCCGACTCGGCCGATGTCCTGCGTCGTTGCGCGTCGACCCATCGGATGATCTCGAACTGGCCGTCGTAGCGCTCGACCACACCGGTGCAGGATTCCACCCAGTCCCCGGTGTTGATGTAGCGGACGCCGAACTGATCATGGATCGCCGCGTGGTGGATGTGGCCGCAAATCACGCCCTGCACGCCGTGCTGCCGCGCTTCCGACGACAACACTTGCTCGAACTGGCCGATGTGATTGACCGCATTCTTGACGCGCAGCTTCGCCCAGGATGAGAACGACCAATAGGCAAGGCCGAACCGGGCCCTGATCCAGTTGAGCCAGACGTTGCAGGCCAGCGCCGCGCGATAGCCGGCATCACCGAGCAGAGCGAGCCACCGCGCGTGCCGCACGACGACATCGAAATGATCGCCATGAACGACGAGATAGTCACGGCCGTCGAGGCCGCGATGGATCGCGCGCTCAACCACCTCAATGCCGGCGAACATTGCACCGGCGTAGTCGCGCAGGAATTCGTCGTGATTGCCGGGGACGTAGACCAGCCGGCGACCTTGGCGCGCGAGTTCGACCAGCTCCTGCACGACGGCATTATGCGTCTTCGGCCAGTGCCAGCTCGAACGCAGGCGCCAGCCGTCGATGATATCGCCGACCAGAAACAAGGTTTCGGCATCGTGGTGGCGCAGGAAGTCGATCAACTGCTCGGACTGACAGCCCCTGGTGCCGAGATGGACGTCGGAGATGAAAAGGCTCCTGACCTTGACGACATCCGGCGAGGGGGGGCGCGGCTGATGCGGGCGACGTTGTGCATCCGCCATGGATGGCGCGGCCTCGCCGTCCCAACCACATTTGCTGCCTTCAAATGCTGACGTGACGGCCTGAGCCAAGTCCGCAACGACCTTCGTCGCATCGCGGTTGGCGCATCGCCTTAAGATCGAGCGGTGCCAGTAAATGCCTGCGGCAAGGACCAACAGCGCGACCTCCGCGCTGCGATGCCGCCCGTCGGACGCCGCGACACCAAACTGATAGCTCGCGAACAGCGTCAGCACTGCCGCGGTAGCGCGCTCGAGGACATACGAGCCGGGCGTCAAGCGGGATAGTCTCATGCGCCTTCCTTCAGGGGCAGGCGCGACGACATCGCGCGCGGCGGCGCTAGGCAAGGCGGTGCCATCGCGCGGCGGTAGAGGCGAATGCCCAGGACGATCGCGACCTCCACGGTGATCAGGATGGCGACCACCCAGAAGCCGATGCTGACTGGATCATGGCCGCTGCCGCGCAGCGCATAGCCCAAACTGAGGAACGGCATGTTCCAGATCAACGTGCCGATCGCGGTCGCCGCCACGAACGCGCGCGGCTCAAGCCTCAGCACGCCGGCGGGCAAGGCCAGATAAATCCGAACTGTCGGCAAGGTCTGACCGATCAGCGTGACCCAGAAATGATTGCCGCGATAGGCATCGGTGAGCTGGCGGTAGAGCGATAGCCGCAGGAACACGAACTTTCCAAAGCGCGTCACCAGGCTCTCGATGCGTTGCGAGCCGAGCGCGCGCCCGAGCCCGTACCAGCCGATGGCACCGACGACCGATCCGACGCTCGTCGCCAGGATGGTCATGACCAGCATCGTGCCGTCGGAAATCGTCAGGCCGATCAGCATCAGCAGAACATAGGACGGCAGCAGCGGCACGAACTTCTCGGCGAGGGCCAAGCAGCCCACGCCCAGCAGGCCGAACTGCAGAAACATTGCGATCGTACTCGACGTATCCATGGCGCTCTCGATCAGGCGTTGGGGTGGCGCCGGCTGATCCGGTACACCGAGGCTGGAGGCAGGTTGCGAAAGGTCTGGCCGATGCAGCTCGCCTGCAGGTCAAGGCGATCCAGGACTGCGCCTGCGACGGGACAGCGCGGGCCATAGGTAATTTGATAGAACGCGCCGTCGTGGCGGAGATAGCCGAACGCGCCGTCGAGGATAGCCCGAACCTTTTCCTGCGGCATGGCAAGAAGACCGAGCCCGCTGACGACGGCGCCGACTGACGCGCCCTCGAACAGTCTCTCCTTCCGCAGCCAGGCCGCGTCCATCCACAGCACCCGCGCTCCCGGGAAGCGCCGCTGCAGCAGCGGGATGAATTCGGAGCCATACTCGATCAGCGTCAAGTCGCGCTGCCGCACGCCGCGACGAAGCAACGCGCGCGTGAATACGCCGGTGCCGGGGCCAAGCTCGAGGACGGGGCCGGTGTCGGCCGTGATCTCCTGCGCCATCAGCGACGACACAGCCGGCCCGGACGGGGCGACCGCCGCGACCTGCAACGGATTGCGCACCCATGCGCGGAAGAACGGCAGGATGTCAGCCGCCGACATGCTGGCATCTCCTCGCGATGAGAGCAGTGCCGGTCTCGCGGCGGCAATTCGTTAACAAGGCCATTCACATGTCTTTCGCGTTGCGCGTATCCACGATCGAGATCGGAAGACACCCGCCGGGTTGACCAGAGTCCGTCGGCAACATGGCGACTGCGCTGGCCCGGACGACCGCTTGATTCGCACGCGAAGCTTGCGCGAGCCTGTCGCGAGGCCGCGAACGCCGGAAAAAGGCGGACCGACAACAGATTCGATTGGCGAGAGCCGCAAGGTTGCCGCAATGAAGAGGGCGTAAAGTCGGCGGAAACGAACCGATGCAAGGATGAAGGCGGCGAATGCGAGTGCTGTTGGTGGAAGATCAGCCGGACATGGTCGCGGCGCTGCGCGCAGCGCTCGCGCGCCACGACATGCTGGTCGATCACGCGCCGGATCTCTCCGAAGCCGAGGCGATCGCAGCGGAAGGCAACTACGACGCGATCGTGCTCGATCGCCAACTGCCGGATGGCGACGGCCTGTCGCTGATCCCGAAGTTGCGCGGGAGCGGCAACGCGGTGCCGGTGCTGGTGCTCACCGCACGCGGCGAGCTCGCGGAGCGGGTCACCGGCCTCGACAGCGGCGCGGACGATTATCTCGGCAAGCCGTTTGCGTTCGAGGAGCTGCTGGCGCGGCTCCGCGCGCTGTTGCGCCGGCCGGCCAATGTGCAGAACCGTGTTGCGCGGATCGGCCGCCTGTCGTTCGACTTCACTCATCGTGAGGCGAGCGTCGGCGAGCATGCCCTGGAGATGCCGCGGCGTGAACGGCTGGTGCTTGAAACGCTGCTGCACCGCATGGGGCGCATGGTGCTGCGCGCCGCGTTGATGGAGGCGGTTTATGGCCTCGACGACGAGGTTCAGCCCAATGCGCTGGACACCCACGTGTCGCGGTTGCGCCGTCGGCTCGCAGATGCCGATGCCGGCGTGACCATCAACGGCGTGCGCGGCCTCGGCTACGTCCTGCGGGAGACGCCGTGAGCGTGCTGCGACCACGTTCGCTCACTTGGCGCCTGGTCGGACGACTCGCAGGGTTGCAAGCCGTGATGCTGACCCTCCTGATTCTGCTGATCGGGCTGGTCGCGATCGGCCTGCTGCGGGCCGGGCTGCTGATCGGCGAGTACGAGGGCAGCACGCTCGATGCGCTGCGCGACGCGATCGCCCGCGATGCTGCGGGCCAATTGATCCTGCGGCAGACGCCGGAACTGACGGCGCTGCGCGCCGAGCATGCCGATCTCTGGTTCGTCATCCGCGACGCCGACGGGCACCGGCTCTCCGAAGGCACGGTGCCGCCGCGGTTTGCGCCGATCGCTTCGGTGCTCGGTCAGGTGAGCGAGGCACGGCTAAAATGGGACGCCGCCGAAGGCGGGCCGCCTTCGGGGCTGGTCAAATCGGTCGATACAACGGCAGGGCGGGTGCAGATCCTGACCGGAACCTATGGCCAACTATCGATATGGCGCGCGGTGGAAAGCACACCGCTGGTGTTCCTGAACATGATCCTCCCGATCATCGTGCTGATGACGCTGGCCACGCTGGTCGCAACCCCGTTCGTGGTGCGACGGACCATGACGGGACTTGAGCACGCCGCCGCGGAAGCCGAGCGCATCGACATCGACCAACGCGGCGTGCAGTTGCCGCTCGACAAGGTGCCGATCGAAATTGCTCCGCTGGTGAAGGCGATCAATGCGGCCCTCGGCCGCCTCGACAAAGGCCATGAGCGTCATCGCCGTTTCCTTGCCGACGCCGCGCACGAGCTCCGGACTCCGATCGCCATCCTGTCGACGCGGGTCGCCTCGCTGCAGGCCGGGCCCGAGAAGACCCGTCTGCTCGAGGACGCGACCCGCCTCAACGTCATGGCCGGCCAGCTTCTGGATCTGCAACGGCTCGATCAGCGAACCGACACGTTCGCGGCAGTCGATCTCGTCGGCGTCGCTCGGCAGGTCGTTCTCGACCTGGCGCCGCTCGCCTTCGCGGCGGGTTATGAAATGTCCTTTGAGCACGAGGACGAGTCGATTGTCGTGACGGGGGATCACACCTCGCTCGAACGCGCGCTCACCAACCTGGTGCAAAACGCCATCGACCACGGGCAACAGCGCGGCACGATCCTGGTCCGGGTGATGAAGGCCGGCCGGATCGAGGTCTCAGACGACGGCAACGGCATCCCGAGGGAAGAACGCGAGCAAATATTCGAACCGTTCCACCGCCTGCATCCGGGCGGACGCGGCGCCGGCCTCGGCCTCGATCTGGTGCAGACCATCATGGGCCTGCATGGCGGCCGGATCGAGGTCGACGAGGCGCCGTCCGGCGGCGCCTGCATGCGAATGGTGTTTCCGGTGGTTCGCCCGTCTAAGGCGTGATGAGATGGGATTGAACGAGAGCGGCAACGATTCACCTCTCCCTTGGGAGAGCTCGGCGCGTAGCGCCGGGTGAGGGGTTACGGTCCCTCATTGGAGCCGCGGCCCCTCACCCGATTTGCTGCGCAAATCGACCTCTCCCCGTCGGGGAGAGGTGAACCGCCTTTGCGGTCGAGCTGATTCCATTTCAAGTCATCTTGCTCTAGCGATGGCCAAACGTGCGCCGCTACCATCACCCGTGATACGGGGAGCAGGGCTGTCGCATTGCCCCCCGATCCGTGGAACGTCTTCGGCTGTCAGACCGGCGGCGGGTTCAGCCGCGCAAAGCCCTCCTGGATGCGATAGGGGTAATATGGATAGCCCGGCATCACTGCGCTTGCTTTGTCGAGACGCGCGATCTGATCCGGTGTCAGCGACCACCCGACCGCACCGAGATTGTCGCGGAGCTGCGCCTCGTTGCGCGCGCCTATGATCACCGACGACACGCTGGGCCGCGTGAGCAGCCAGGCGATGGCGATCTGCGGCACGCTGCGCCCGCTCTCCGCAGCGACCGCGTCCAGCGCATCGACGATCGCATAGAGCTTCTCGTCGTCGACCGGCGGCCCGAACTGTGCGGTCTCATGCAGGCGACTTTGCTTCGGCAGCGGCTGGCCGCGCCTGATCTTGCCGGTGAGCCGGCCCCAGCCGAGCGGACTCCAGACCAGCGCGCCGACGCCCTGATCGAGCGCGAGCGGCATCAGCTCGGATTCGTAGTCGCGGCCGGCCAGCGAGTAATAGACCTGATGCGCCGCGTAGCGTGGCCAGCCATGATGGTCAGCGATGGCCAGCGACTTCATCAACTGCCAGCCGGAGAAATTCGAGGCGCCGACATAGCGCAGCTTGCCGGCGCGCACGAGCGCATCGAGCGTCGACAGCACCTCGTCGATCGGCGTGGAGGCGTCGAAGGCATGAAGTTGCAGCAGATCGATATAGTCGGTGCCCAGCCGCCGGAGGGCCGCGTCGACAGCGGCAACGAGACGATGCCGCGATGTGCCAGCATCGAGCGGGCCGTCGCCCATCGGCAGGCCGGTCTTGGTGGAGATCAGCACCTTGTCGCGGCGACCCTTGATGGCGGCGCCGAGAATTTCCTCGGACGCGCCGTTGGAATACACATCGGCGGTGTCGAACAGGTTGACGCCGGCGTCGAGGCAGATGTCGATCAATCGGCGTGCCTCGTCAACGCCGCTCCGCCCCCATGCCGAGAACAGCGGGCCCTCGCCGCCGAACGTGCCGGTGCCGAAGCTGAGCACCGGTACTTTCAGGCCGGAAGCGCCGAGATTGCGATATTTCATGACTTAACTCCTTCTGATCCGGTTCATTCCGCTGGGCACTGCGCCGCCAGAACGGCGGGACGATCGAGGCGCAGGCTCAACAACGCGAGCAGCAGTCCGACCGCGGTGATGAGCGCGGCCACCAGCGGCAGCGCGCTGAGGCCGAGACCGCGATCGATCGTCACGCCACCGGCCCAGGCGCCGAGCGCATTGCCGAGATTGAAGGCCGCGATGTTGAGGCTCGACGCCAATGTGCGCCCTTCCGCGCCGGCGGCTTCGAGCACGCGAAGCTGCAGCGGCGCGACGGTCGCAAACGCGGCGATGCCGAGCACGAACAACAGCGTCACGGCCATTGCCTTGATCGAGACGACAGCAGCGAGCGCCACGAGAACGACGGCAAGGCCGCCGAGCGTCACGATCAGCGCACGTGCGAGCCCCTTGTCGGCGAGCCGTCCGCCCGCGACATTGCCGATCGCAAGGCCGGCGCCGAACACCAGCAAGATCGGCGAGACCGCGGCATCCGAGAATCCGGTGAGCCGCGTCAAAATCGGCTGCACATAGGTGAACACCGCGAACAGGCCGCCGAAACCGAACACCGTCATCGCCAGCCCGAGCAGGACCTGCGGACGCCCCAGCACGGCAAGTTCCTCGCGCAGCGGCGCCGGCTTGTCCTTGGCTCCGACATGGCCGGGGACCAGCACGGCCAGCACGACGAAGGCGATGACGCCGATCGCCGCCACCGCCCAGAACGCGGCGCGCCATCCGAGCATCAGGCCGAACCAGGCGCCGAACGGCACGCCCAGCAGCGTCGCCACGGTCAGGCCGATGAACATTGTCGCGATCGCGGATGCGCGCTTGTCTTCGGCGACGAGGCTCGTTGCCACCACCGAGCCGACGCCGAAGAACGTGCCGTGCGCCAGCGAGGTGAGGATGCGCGCCGCCATCAGCAGCGCATAGCTCGGCGCCAGCGCGCAGGCCGCGTTGCCCAGCGTGAAGATCGCCATCAGCGCCAGCAGCACCGTCTTGCGCGGCATCCGCCGCGTCGCCAGCGTGAGGATCGGTGCGCCGACGAACACGCCGAGCGCGTAACCGGAGATCAGGAGCCCCGCCGCAGAGACCGAGACCTGCATGTCGGCGGCGACCTGCAACAACAGCCCCATGATGAGGAATTCGGTGGTGCCGATGCCGAAGGCACCGGCGGTCAGGGCAAGTACAGCAGCAGGCATGGGTCGCTCCGGAACGAACGGGATTTCCGGGATGCGACATAGCGGTCCGGCTCCAAAAGGATTAGAATGGCCTCAATCCGATCATTTGTGACATGAATTCAATATGGCTCGCCTCGATACCAACCGCTCCGGCGAGATGGATGTCTTCGTCCGCGTCGTCGATCTCGGCGGCTTCACCGCCGCCGCGAACAGCCTGCGCCTGACGCCCTCGGGCGTCAGCAAGCTGGTCTCCCGGCTCGAGACGCGGCTCGGCACCCGGCTTGTCAACCGCACCACGCGCAAGCTTCAGCTCACCGAGGAAGGGCAGGCCTTCTACCAGCGCGCCCAGCGCATCCTCGCCGACATCGATGAGGCGGAGCGCGAGGCCGCCTCCTGCGTGCCGCGCGGCCACCTCACCGTCAACAGCAACATCCCGTTCGGCATGCTGCACGTGATGCCGCTATTGCCGCGCTTCATGAGCGAGCATCCCGACATCACGCTGGACTTCGTGCTGACCGACACGTTGGTCGACCTGATGCAGGAGCGCGCTGACATCGCGATCCGCGTCGGACCGCTCGGCGCCTCGCGGTTGATCGCGCGCAAGCTCGGTACGAGCCGCATGGCCGTTGTCGCCGCCCCCTCCTATCTCGCCCGCTTCGGCACGCCGAAGACGCCGGCCGATCTCGCCGCTCATCGCGGCATCGGCTGGACCTTTCCACGCAGCATCCGCGGCTGGCCGTTCCGCCGCGGTGAGCGGATCGAGGAGGCCCTGCCGCCGCCGGTCGCACGCGCCAGCGACGGCGAGACCGCACGCCAGCTCACGCTCGGCGGCATCGGGCTCGCACGGCTGGCGCTATTCCATATCGGCCCCGACATCGAGGCCGGCCGCCTGGTGCCGGTATTGCAGACTCTCAATCCCGGCGACCGCGAGGACATCCACGCGGTCTATGTCGGCCATGCCGGGCCGTTGCCGGCGCGCGTGCGGGCCTTCATCGATTTCCTCGCCCAACACGTCCGCATCGGCGACCCGGCACTGCGCCATGGCGCAGACGGAAAGTGGAAGATCATACCCGGCCGGTAAGCATTCAATGAAGGACGTTTCCTCTGCACTTCAGTCGGTCACTGAATCGATCCGCATCGCGGCAGAGCCGATACATGTCTGGAACGCGATCGTCGATCCCTGCGCGGGCGAGACCTGGCGCAACGCCTATTTCAAGACCGATTGGAGCATTGGTGCGGCCATCGAGATCGAAGCGGTGATTGGCGCAAAGCGTTACCGCGACAAGGGACGCGTCATCGACGTCGAACCACCGTCGCGGCTCGCGTACAGCTATTGGTCGCGGGTGTCCGGTCTGCCGGATATTCCCGAGTCCTATTCGACGATTACCATGGCGCTTGCGGCCGACGGCAACGAGACGGTGCTGACGGTTACCCAGCACGTGCCGCCGTCACCGCCACGCCGCGGGGACGGGTGGGAGATCGGCGCCGAGTCCGGTGCAAAGCATGCCGCGTTCTACTGGCGCATGGCGCTGCCGCGCCTGAAGCGGATCGTTGAGGAAAGGCTTGCCACGCGTTCGCCAGAGCGGGGGCCGATCTAGACCCGCTTCAGCAAATAGAGGTGCGTGACGTAAGGAAACACCACCTCGTCGGCGTCGCCGAGACCGGCCTCGCGCAGGATGTCGTCCGTCTTTGCACGAAGGGTCGCCTTCGCGGTGTCCGGAAGGTTGGCGACGTAGCTCGTCGATGCGACGCGCTGGAAGACATCCTGCCGCGGCATCCGATGCGGATGCTCCTGCACGATTTCCTTCTCGAGCACGAAGCGCGGATCGTTCAGGATCCATCGCCAGCGGCCCGTCCGTTGCCGGGGCGTGTCTCCCGCGTAGTGTTCGATCATACGGGACAACGCATCGACCCATGGCGCGCGGTCATCCCTGTTGTTCCAGACCAGCGCCAGCGTTCCGCCGGGGCGCAGCAGCCGCGCGATCTCGGCGACGGACGGCTCGTTGTCGAACCAATGGAAGGCCTGGGCGCAGGTGACGAGATCGACACTGCCCGTTTCCAGGCCGATTGCATCGGCACGCGCGTTGATGACCTCGACGATCGCTTCCTTCGCCAGCTTGGCCGACATCTCCGGCACGGGCTCGACGGCGATCAGGCGGGCGGTCGAAGACAAATGCGCAAGCAGGAGGCGGGTGAACTTGCCGGTTCCGGCGCCGAGATCAACGACGCAATGTGCGGCCTGAAGCGGCAGCGCGGCCACGATCTCGGCCGGATAGCTGGGCCGACCAGTTTCGTAAGCGTTGACCGCGACACGATAATTTTCAGCCGTGGGATTCAGTGTCATTTCCGCGCCTTCCTGTAAGCCTGCTGTGTGCCGTGAAGTCTCGCCGGACGGTATAGAGCAGCGGACACGCCGAACTGGAAGAGCGTGTCGATTCAAGTTTCGCTGATATACGTCACCTTTGCGTCACTGCGTCGCGCGACGGGAGTTCGTGCCGCAATTTGTGGTTGCCAGCCATGGGCGATTTGGACCAAGCTTCTTGAAAGCGGACGGAGTCAGTTGCGCTTGCGCCGGACAGGTCCGGTCCCCTTCCGCAGCGGAGCAACCATGCCACGATCCAGGGCCGTCTTCGTCACGGGTATCATCTACGCCTTGATAGGCCTGGTCCTGGCGGGCGGCGGCATTTGGCTCGCCGCATTGGGTGGATCCATCTTCTACGTTTTCCTCGGCGCCGGCATTATCGCCACGGCTGCGTTGTTGCTGGCGCAACGCCGTTCGGCACTCTGGCTGTTTGCGATCGTGCTGATCGGCACGCTGGCGTGGGCCGTCTATGAGGTGCGATTTGACTGGTGGCCGCTCGCGGCGCGCGGCGACGTCATCTTCCCGATGGCGCTGTGGCTGCTCACGCCGATAATCGTTCGCGGACTGGTGCGAAGCGAGCCGGTATCGTACGCGCGCGCAACAGCCCCACTTTGGGTCGGAGTGGTGGCGGCTGCGGCCGTGCTCGTGGTCGGGCTGCTGTCCAGCTATCACGATATCAACGGCACGATTGCCGAGGCCGGCTCCCCCGTGCCGCAAAGCGAAGCCGATCCGCAACCGGATGGTGATTGGCGTGCCTATGGACGCACGCAATTCGGACAGCGCTATTCGCCGCTGAAGCAGATCACGCCGGACAATGTCGGCAACCTCAAGGTCGCCTGGACCTTCCGCACCGGCGACATGCCGACACCAAACGATTCCGGCGAGACCACCTTCGAGGTCACCCCGATCAAGGTGCGCGATACGCTCTATCTCTGCTCGCAGCACCAGATCCTGTTTGCGCTCGACGCCAAGACCGGCACGGAGCGCTGGCGATACGATCCCAAGCTGACATTCAACAAGACGTTCCAGCACATGACCTGCCGCGGGGTCTCCTACCATGAGACCGTGCCTGGCGCCGTCGACAGCAGCGGCAGTCCTGCGCCCGCCGAATGTCCCCGCCGGATCTTCCTGCCTGTCAATGACGGCCGCATGATCGCGCTCGATGCTGACAGTGGCAAACCCTGCGAGAGCTTTGCCGATCACGGCATCCTCGACCTGCAGCAGGGAATGGGCGACAAGACGGCCGGCTTCTTCGAGCCGACGTCCCCGCCCGTCGTGAGTGACAGGATCCTGGTCGTCGCCGCCGCCGTGATCGACAATTATGGCGTCGACGTGCCTTCGGGCGTGGTGCGCGGTTTCGATGTCTACACCGGCAAGCTGGTTTGGGCCTGGGACTCGGCCGCGGCGGACGAGAATGCGCTGCCTTCGCCGACGCGGCACTACACCAACGGTTCGCCGAATTCCTGGATCACGGCGTCATTCGATCCGAAACTGAACCTGGTCTACATCCCCACCGGCAACAATGGACCGGATATCTGGGGCGGCAATCGCAACGCGCTGGTCGAGCGCTATTCGAGCTCCATCGTTGCGCTCGATATCAACACCGGCAAGCGCGCCTGGTCGTACCAGACCGTGCATCACGACCTCTGGGACATGGACGTCCCCTCGCAGCCGAGCCTGGTCGACATCACGACGGCCAAGGGCGTGGTGCCCGCGATCATCCAGCCCACAAAGGTGGGCAACATCTTCGTGCTCGACCGCAGAAACGGCGAACTGATCGTGCCGGCGCCGGAGCGTCCGGTGCCGCAGGGCGCCGCGCCCGGCGACCACTCTGCACCGACGCAGCCGTTCTCCGAGTTGACATTCCGCCCGGAGGCAAAACTGACCGGCGCGGACATGTGGGGCGGCACGATCTTCGACCAGTTGCTGTGCCGGATCATGTTCCATCGGTTGCGTTACGAAGGCACGTTCACGCCGCCGTCGCTTCAGGGCACGCTGGTCTTCCCGGGCAATCTCGGCATGTTCGAATGGGGCGGCATCGCGATCGATCCTGTGAGGCAGATCGCGATCGCCAATCCGATGTCGCTGCCGTTCGTGTCGAGGCTCATTCCGCGCGGCCCGCAAAATCCTCCGGCGCCGACGGCCGAAAAGCCTGTCGGCAGCGAGGCCGGAGTGCAGCCGATGTACGGCACGCCGTTCGGGGTGGATATCTCGAACTTCCTCTCCCCGCTCGCCGTGCCGTGCTACCGGCCGCCGTGGGGCTCGATGGCCGCGATCGATCTCAAGACGATGAAGATCATCTGGCAGCATCCCAACGGCACGATCCGGGACACCACGCCGCTGCCGCTCCCCTTCAAGATGGGCGTGCCGATGCTGGGTGGACCGATCACCACCGCCGGCGGCGTCGCGTTCTACACCGGGACCTATGAATACACGATCCGCGCTTACGACGTGCGTAACGGCAAGGTGGTCTGGGAAGATCGCTTGCCCGCCGGCGCCCAATCGACGCCGATGAGCTACGAGGCCGACGGCAAACAATATGTCGTCACCGCAGCCGGCGGCCACGGCTCGTTCGGCACCAAGCGTGGCGATTATGTGATCGCCTACGTCTTGAAGGATTGAACCACGTCATCGGGCCGTAATCTTTCTTCCCCTTCCCCCTGAAAGGCAGGGCTATCGCATATGCCGCCTTGGGCGGCTGCGCACATACTCGGCCTCGTGGTTCGAGGCGCGCCGCAAGCGGCGCTCCTCACCATGAGGGTCTACTATTGTGCCGCAACACAAGACCTCATCCTTAAGGAGCCCGCCAAAGGCGGGCGTCTCGAAGGATGCCGCAGGGCGGTTTGCTCCCAAATGCGATTGCCCTACCCTGAAAGAGGGAAGGTCGGGATCAGCCCGCGGGCGATGCGTTCTGCGGAGAGAGTGGATCCCCACCCGCTTTGCTCTGGCGAGCAAAGCGACCTCCCCTTTGCAAGGGGAGGTGCAGCCGGCCCAACTCGGATAGCGTCCAAACGGGTTGGCAAGCGCGGCCAAAGCCGCAAAACGTCCGCCCCCTTTCACATCCCACTATCAGAGTATGACATGTCGAGCGCCTCGCCCGCCGTCTCGATCGGCGTCGATTTTGGCACCAGCAACACCGTGGTCGCATTGTCCGACGGCGACGGCCGCGTCGAAGCGATCCGTTTCGACCATGGCGGCCGCACACATAATGTCTTTGTGTCGGCGCTGTGCTTCTGGGAGGAGCGGCCGGGCAGCGGCCTGCATCCGCGCGCCGAGGGCGGCCCGTGGGCGATCGAGCAGTTCCTGGAGGGGCGCACCATTCACCGCTTCATCCAGTCGTTCAAGACGTTTGCCGCAAGCTCGGCATTCAACACCACGCAGATCTTCCGGCAACGCTACAAGTTCGAGGACCTGCTGGCGGCGTTCCTGCGCACGCTGGCGCGCCATGCCGGCGGAGGCTTCGATCTCGGCGCACCGACCATCATGGTCGGGCGGCCGGTGCGGTTTGCCGGCGGCAATCCCAATGACGAGCTCGCCATGCAGCGCTACAGGGCCGCGTTTGACCGGCTCGGGGCCGGCCACGCGCGCTATGTCTACGAACCGGTCGGCGCCGCGTTCGCCTTTGCGCGCAGCCTCGATCACGATGCGACCGTGCTGGTCGCCGATTTCGGCGGCGGCACCAGCGACTTCTCGATCATGCGCTTCTCACGCGTGGGCGGCGTGCTGCGCGCCGAACCGCTGGGACACGCCGGCATCGGGATCGCCGGCGACACGTTCGACTATCGCATCGTCGACCATATCGTCTCGCCGCGACTGGGCAAGGGCACCAATTACCGGTCGTTCGACAAGGTGCTGCCGATTCCCAATCACTATTATTCGAGCCTCGCCCGCTGGCATCAGCTCGCGATGATGAAGGGCAACGGCGATTTGCGCGAGCTGCAGCAGCTTGCGCGCACCGCGCTCGATCCCGCCCCGCTGCATGATTTCATCACCATCGTCGACCACGATCTCGGCTTTGCGCTCTATCGCGCGGTGTCGGATACCAAGGTCGCGCTGTCGAGCCGCGACAGCGTCGAGTTCCGCTTTGCGCGCGAAGGCATCGACATTGCCGCGACCGTCACGCGCGCCGACTTCGAGGCCTGGATCGCCGACGACATCGAACGGCTGGGAGCCACGGTCGACGAAGCCCTGGCCAAGGCCGGCATCACCGCGCGCGATGTGGAGAAAGTCTTTTTGACCGGCGGCACATCGTTCGTGCCGGCCGTGCAGCGTCTGTTCGCCGAGCGCTTTGGCGAAGCGCGGCTGACCTCGGCCGACCAGTTCGAATCGATCGCCTACGGCCTCGCTTTGATCGGCCACACGCCGGACCCCGATCGCTGGACCGTGATCGCGGCGGCGTGACGCTTCATTTCCCGCCTTGATCCTGAGTGCATAGGCGACTACATCAACTGCATCATCAATCCGAGAGGATGCCGACGGCCATGGATTTCATCCGGACAGCAACGCCCATCAGCCTTGCCCACGGAGACATCCATCGCCATGCCAGCATCGATCACGCTCTCGAATTTGACCCTGTCCGCGCCTGACGGCCGGATCCTTCTCTCCAACATCGACCTCAGCTTCGGACCCGAACGGACCGGCCTTGTCGGCCGCAACGGCACCGGGAAAACGACGCTGCTTGCTTTGATCGCCGGCGAACGTGCGCCACAATCCGGCACGGTCTCGGTCCGCGGACGCGTCGGACTGCTGCATCAGACGGTCCAGATGCAGCCGGATGAATGCGTCATCGATCTGTTCGGGGCTCGCCATGCGCTTGGCGCGCTGCGCCGCGCGGAACAGGGGCGTGCGACCACCGAGGAGCTTGCTGATATCGACTGGACGCTGGACGTCCGCATTGCATCCGCACTCGGCCGGGTCGGATTGGGAGATGTTCTCGAAGCACCCATGGCGCGACTGTCCGGCGGACAAGCCACAAGAGCACGTCTCGCCGCGCTCATTTTCGCAGAGCCCGACTTCCTGTTGCTGGACGAACCTACGAACAATCTGGATCGCGAGGGACGCGGGGCTGTGCTCGACCTGCTCATCGGCTGGCACCGTGGCGCGATCATTGTCAGCCACGATCGCGCGCTGCTGGAGAGCATGGATGCAATTGTCGAACTGACTTCGCTGGAGGCCCGACGCTACGGCGGCAATTGGAGCCACTATCGCGAACGCAAGGCGATCGAGCTTGCCGCGGCCCGGCATGACCTGGCGAGCGCCGACAAGCGCCTGGCCGAGATCGACCGCAAGGAACGGGAGACGATCGAACGGAAAGCGCGCAAGGACGGCGCAGGCCAGCGCAAGCGCGCAAAGGGCGACATGCCGCGCATTGCCGCGGGCCTGCGCAAGGACCGCAGCGAGGACACGGGCGGCGAGAACGCCCGCCTCGCTGAGCGCAGGCGGATGAAGGCGCTCGACCACGCGACCGCAGCACGCCAACGCATCGAGGTCCTTCAGCAGTTCTCGGTGCAACTGCCGCCGACACATCTGCCCATCGGCAGGATGGTGCTCAGCATCGAGGCCGCCGATGTCGGCTACACCGCCGAGAAGCCGGTCCTGCGGGGCCTCACCTTCTCCATCGCCGGACCGGAGCGTGTCGCGATCGTCGGGCCTAACGGGGCGGGCAAGACGACGTTGCTCAAGCTGATCAGCGGCGACCTGATGCCATCGCGCGGTAAGGTGCAGGTCGCGAACGGTTTTGCGATGTTCGATCAAGCGGTCAGCCTGCTGGACGCGTCGGCCTCGATCCTGGACAACTTCCAGCGCATCAATACGGATACCGGGGAGAACGAGTGCCGGGCGGCGTTGGCGCGCTTCATGTTCCGGGCCGATGCGGCGCTACAGACCGTCTCCAGCCTCAGCGGTGGGCAGTTGCTCCGGGCGGGCCTCGCCTGTGTCCTTGGCGGCGCGGCACCACCACCGCTTTTGATCCTCGACGAGCCGACCAACCATCTCGACATCGAATCCATGGAAGCGATCGAGGCCGGATTGCGCGCCTATGACGGGGCGCTGCTGGTGGTGAGCCACGATGAGGCCTTTCTCACGGCCATTGCCGTCACCCGCAGGTTCGATCTACCTACGCCCGATAGATAAGTGAGATCAGCGGAATCTCCCTACGGGATCAAAGACCCAGCCGCTTCGCCACAGCGGCGGACAGGGCATTGCCGGTCGCGGTTAGCCCGTTAGGTCAACGGTTCTGCCCGAGCGGTTGGTTTCGAACTTGCAAGCTGTCCCTCCAGCGATCATCGTGCGGCCATGCTTTGGTCAAAACTGCATTGCGAGTTTGGCGGTATCGACGTGCTGGAAACGCGATCGCCCTGCTTGGGCTAACATGGACAGCGGATGGGTCCCCAGCGCATTTTAGACGGCCCACCGCAAAGGCTTGTGATGGAAAGCGCAGGGCTTGGTAAAGCAGATCTTTTCGCTCTTGGCGGCGCGTGGGGCGCTGCAAGCTACCTGGCGGAACTTCTGGTAGTCGCCGCGATTTACGCTGGCCTCGCCGCGTCCGCGCAATTCCTGCCCGCAATAAACCCGGCCGCGACACCGTTGTGGCCACCGACCGGGGTTGCGCTCGCGCTGGTCATGCTGCGCGGCTACCGGATTTGGCCCGCGATCCTGGTGGGGGCCGTTTCTCCTTATCTCATGTCCGACCGATCGATCCTCGAGTTTGGCGCGGTCGGGATCGGCACTCTCCTTGCCGCATTTGCCGGAGCATGGCTGATCGGTCGCTGGGCGAACGGTCAGCAGACGTTTTCGAGCCCCTCCAGCATCGCGAAGTTTGCGATCGTTTCCTTTGCGCCGACCACGGTGATCAGTTCAACCATTGCCGTGGCCGGGTCCATTCTCGCCGGCGAACCAGGCGTTTCCGATTCCGTCGTCACCTGGTTAACCTGGTGGCTTGCAGACGCAGCCGGGACTTTGGTGATTGCTCCGGTCGTCGTGCTCTGGGCAATGATGCCCTTACGCATGTCGTTTGAACGGATTCTATTGGAAACGATCGCAGTCTGCGCTCTGGTAAGCGTGATCGGGATCGCTGCTTACGGCCCGCTCATCGGCGGTGACCTCATCGGCAACGACCTCAACACGCTGCTGCCGCATCGGAGCCTTCTGGGCTTTCTGGTCTTGGTGCCCTTGATGTGGGCTGGGTTGCGCGGCAATCGATGCAACGTCGCGACCGCCGCACTCGTTTTCATCGGAATGGCCCTGTGGGGCTTCTCGCTAGGCAACGATCCATTTCCGAAAGCCGATCTGAATGGAGCACTATTATCGTTGCTCGTGCTCTCGATCAGCGCATCGATGCCGCCTCTTGCCTTGGCTGCGGCGATTGCGACGCACCAGACCGCGGAAGCCCATTTGCGGGCTGTCCAAGACCAACTGAACCGTCAAGTTGAACGGAAAGCCTTGGCGCTCGACAACGTGAGGCGCCACTTCCAAAGCCTAATCGAAGGCGTTGTCGACTACGCCATCTTTGCCCTTGATAAAGAAGGGCACGTGACGAGCTGGAACAGCACCGCTCAAAAAATCATCGGCTACACCCCGGAAGAGATCATAGGCAAGCATTTCGGGATCTTTTATCGGCCGGATGAACGCCGCGCCGGTTCACCAGCCCACGCGCTGGAATTGGCAATTCAAGAAGGCAAGCACGACGTCGAGGGGTGGCGCATCAGAAAAAATGGCACGCCGTTCTTCATCACCGGCTCAGTCTCGTCGAGCCGCGATAGCGCAGGCGAGTTGATCGGTTTTATCAGCATCCTCCGGGACGCAACCGAGCGACGCGACGCGGAGGAGAAGCTGGTGCAAGCGCGCGAACAGCTCGCGATGTCTCAAAAGATGGAGGCAATCGGCAAACTGACCGGTGGCATTGCACACGACTTCAACAATCTATTGATGATCATTGGGGGCAGCGCCCAGATCTTTGCACGCCTGCTCGATCCAAAGTTACCGAGAGCGATCGAAGCCATCCAGACCGCAGCCAAGCGCGGGGAAAGCCTCACGCGCCAACTGTTGACATTCTCTCGCCATCAGCATCTCAGCCCGACGGTCGTCGATCTGAATGCGTCGATCAAGAACATGCGGACCATGATCGAGAGCTCATTGCGCGGGAATATTGTGTACAACGAAAACGTCGGCGGCGACGTTGCGCCAGTCAAGGTGGACCTCGCCGAGCTCGAGCTTGCGATCGTCAACGTTGCCGTCAATGCGCGCGACGCGATGATGAACGGCGGCACGTTCACGTTATCCGTTCATGCCGTAACTGTAGACCGGAAAACCGGCGACGATCGCCGTGGGAAGGTGTTCTTTGCGATCGCGCTCAGCGATACGGGCACCGGCATTCCGCCGAACCTTCTGTCCAAGATGTTCGACCCGTTCTTCACGACGAAAGAGGTCGGCAAAGGCACGGGGCTCGGTCTATCTCAAGTCTATGGCTTTGCGCATCAGGCCGGCGGAACGGTGACCGCAGACAGCAAGGTCGGACAGGGAACGACGATCACGATCTATTTGCCGTCCTGTGCAGAGGAGCAGATCACCAGCAAAGCCCTCGCCGCGGCCAGAACCAGAGCACAGCATCCGCAGCGGCAGACGGTTCTCGTTGTCGACGACAGCGCTGATGTGGCGGATGTGACATCCTCGCTGTTCGAGCATCTCGGCTATGAGACCGTTTATCGGGATTCGGCCGAAGCGGCATTAAAGCTGCTCGAAGCCGGCACAAAGATCGACCTCGTCTTCAGCGACATCGTCATGCCAGGAACCATCGATGGCGTCGGGCTGGCGAGAGAAATCCGGTCGCGGTATCCCAGTCTGCCCGTGGCCCTTACGACCGGCTACAGCGATGCTGCCAAGGCAGCCCCACCAAATCTGAAGATACTCCGCAAGCCGTTCGATACCGAGGCGCTCAGGGATTTTATCCAGGATATTGCGCCTCCGCGATCAGCGAGATCATCCGGCGCACCGCTCGCGTGAGGAGCGGCAGCCCCTCGACAACCCGTTCGGCACGAGGTTGTCACCCATCTGTCAGGTACAACCTGTCACCTATATGTCCGGGCTGCACAGCTACCAAATGGCGGAGAGGGAGACAAAATTAGCACGTATCGCCCTCATTCGCATATGATCGCCGACATTCAAGAAACACTTGCGCCAAAGGTGCAAGCTGTGCGCCGAGCCTCAGGCGCCTTCGTCCCAATTCATGTGCAATCTCCAGGGAAATATGGGCCGGAGTATGGGCAAGGACGTTCGACGGACGGTTGGGGTTGGCTGGAATAATCTAGTGAGTAAATAGGCGACCTCAGCGTTTGGCCCGCGCTCACCGAGGCGGATCCGTCAGATTTCGATCCGCGTGTCATGGCGACATACAGGTTGCGCGCATCGACGAGCCGGCGTCCATGATGACGGCCGCTTCCGCCTCCAGGCCCTTCAGGAGCAGTTGTGCTGCCGACAGCTCGACAAGGCAAGGGCCTGCCTATCAGCCGGTTCTGTTCGCGCATGCGCATGACGGCGCTAGTGAACGATAGTCCGCCTGTCCCGTGATGCTTCCATCTAGCTCGACCGGCCCCCGTCGCTGGGAGCTGTCCCGGCCAAACAGACCATGAATTGCAAATGTTCATGTTTTGTTCTACAATCGGCAACGCCGGCACCCATCCCGGGCATCGGCCAGAGAATCCCCCACCGGAGAGTCGAGTGCCCCAATGCTCCGCGACGATCGTCCCTCGCAGCGTTTCGATCAGGTCTCGCACCGAAGTAATGTCGAACTTGTGCGGCCCGTCCTTACTCACGATGAGCCTTCCATCCAGGGTAACCACAGCGTGCATGACCTCGCCGGCTAGCTCGCTGCGAAGTGCGGTGCAGACGCGCGCAGCCAGACAATCACCTCGCGAAAACGAGCCTGCCCTATCCAAGGCTTTACCCAGGCCCGAGAGCGCTCGGCCTTATTTCGACTCCCGAATCAGGTTCGTTGGTCACCCATGCACTTCCGCCGAAACTTCGCAGGCGCTCTGACGAATCCGGTAAGCCAATATTAACCAAAACTGCTGTTTATCGTTACCGATGTATGAATCCATTAAGAAGCCTTACCTCGATCTGCCGGAGGAAGCGCAAGCAGCGCTTGTTGCCGCTGCGCGCGACACCTCGCCTGTGCGCGGTTTGACGCACGGCTTCTACAAATATCCAGCGCGCTTCTCGCCGGTTTTTGCCAACGCCGTCATCAAGACATTCACCCAACCTGGCGATCTGGTCCTCGATCCGCACGTCGGCGGCGGGACGACGCTGGTAGAGGCCCTTGCCTCAGGTCGCGAAGCTATCGGTGTGGACATCAGCTCGCTGGCCGAATTCATCGCGACGGTGAAGTGCTCAGTGTATTCCGAAGCAGAGCTAGATGCCCTTGAGCGCTGGTCGGGTTGCGTGGCCCGCGCCGTCGATATTCACAAACCGTCCAAGCCGATCGCCGACTACGAGAACATGGGCTACTACAAGCACCTGGACCATCGATCGCGCTGGCGGCTTCGCAAGGCCATTGAACAATCGGTTGCAAGCGCAGTGTCACTCGGCACGCCGCGCCTTGAAGCATTCGGCCGCTGCGTTGTGCTTCGGACAGCCCAGTGGGCGCTTGACGGCCGCAGCAAGCAGGCCACGGTGGGAGGCTTCCGTCGCACGCTCACCGAAACAGCCCAAGACATGGTGATGGGCGCCCGCGAGTTCCGGGCCTTGGTCAAGGCACACGGGCGCCAGCCCGTGACGATCCTCCGCCGGAGTGCGATTGGCATCGACGAGGAAGAGAAGTTGACCGGGATGCGCCCGCCGCGCCTAGTAGTGACATCGCCACCATATCCCGGCGTACACGTTCTGTATCACCGTTGGCAGGTAGACGGCCGCAAAGAGGCGCCCGTGCCATTCATGATCGCCAACAAGCTCGATGGCTCCGGCCTGAGCTACTACACGATGGGCGACCGCAAGTATCCAGGACTCAAAACCTATTTCAACAACATCAGGGGCTCAATGTCCTCCGTCGCGGCGCTCGCTGATCGCGATACCATCGTCGTCCAAATGGTCGCCTTTTCGGCGCCGGACTGGCAGCTTCCGCGGTATCTCGAAGCCATGGAAGAGGCCGGTTTGACCGAACTTTTCCTGCCATCCCTCAAGGGCGAGCGCGACGGACGCCTCTGGCGCAGCGTCCCCGGGCGCAGATGGTACAGCGCGCAGCGAGGCACGACGCCCGGCAGCCAGGAAGTAGTACTTTTCCACCGCCGCCGGATCGACTACCGCGCCGCCGAAGCTACTTTTCAGCCACGTCCATCAGCTTGATCATTGTCATCGCGACGCGCCGCACTTCATTGCGACGGGCTGCGTCGGCCGCATCAACGTCCTCGTCCTTCTTCCCAATGGTCTCCTGATACATCTGGTACAGGTGGAAGGCGATGTGCGACGTGTACTTGTTCAGCTTGCGCTGCACGTCCTGCTCGGTGTTGCGCTTCGCGAGGGCCTGCCGGAGCTCCCGCAGCACTGCCATATCCTGGTTGATGATCAGGATGAGTGGCGCGCGCTCGGTCGGCTTCAGGAAGGCGCCGGCGTCCTCGTCCGTCCACTCCTCGGCGTTCCAGCATGGCTGATCGTATTCGTCGCGCGTTATCGTCTTGAGCTCGTAGGGCGGCCGGCGCATCGAACCGGTCTTGAACTCGCTATCGACCAACCGCGGCGCCTTCGGGTCCTTCACCGTCGGCTCGGGCGGATCGACCACGTCGGCGTCGAAAGACGTCACGAGCTGGCGGCCCTTCGGGCCGGTTGCGGTGACCTCAAAGGTCAGGCGCTGACCCGCCTGCCATTTGGGCAGAGGTGAGACCAACATCGTGAAGCGTCCGGCAGCGGGATCAGAGAAGTGAATGTCCGGCTGCGCGCCGGTCCCGAGCAGCTTGGCCGCGAACTTCCACGGTGCGGCGTCATCCGTGATCAAGCGGTCCTTGCCGTCCCACCTCATGCGGATATGCGAGTCGGTTTCGCCGCGACGGATCTGCACCGGCTGGCGCGATGTGACCTTCAGCTTGATGGGCTCGTCAACGAGCTTCGGGTCCGGCTTGTCCACGTCGGGTTTCACAAGAACCGAAAGCTCGAGGCGTCGCGGCTCCGCGATACCGTTGAAGCGTGCAGTAACCTTGATCGTGGCGCGGACCGGATATTCGTCCTTATCGAAGTCTTCCGGCTCGTTGAACGTGAGCGTCAGTTTGCCGTGATCTTCCAAGCGCTCATGCTTCACCTTGAGTTCGAGAACCTTGGAATCGTCTTCGACAGTGAACTGCGAGATCGCCGCCCAGTGCCCGGACGGGATCGACTTGATGGCGATCTCGCGTGGCGCATTGGGGCGGAGGCGGATGATCGACGCCGCCGGCTGAGACGTGAGCACCGGATAGTCTGATGCCTGGCCGACGTCGGGCGGCAACAGTGTCACCACTCCGCCCTTCACCACGGTCTTGAAGCCGAGTTCATCACCGCCGTGCGTGTCGCCGGCAGCGCCGATGCCCTCCACGAAAGAGTACCCCTTGTCGTGGTGCGACTCAATGAGCTGGTCGAGGGTTTGCTTGACCTTCTCGTCGCCGGCGGAAAGCTCAGAAACAGCCTCTTCCGCTTCCTGTTCGAGGCGCACGAGATCGGGGTCACCCTTCAAGGTCGAGACAATACGCTTTGTAATCGCTTCGCGCACGGCACCGCGATAGAAGCCCTGCCGTGAACCTTGCATAAGACGACCAATCGCTTCCTGCGCAAGGCCATCAACGTCAATCATGATCATCATGCGTGAGCGGAGATAGCGAAAACCCAACTCCTGCACGATGAAGGTATTGTCGTCGAACTCCTGGCGCTGACCGTTGACCAGATATACGACACACCGCTTGCCGCGGCTTGCTTCGAGGTAGCTGCTGACTGGGGTCGCGCCCTGTGACTCCAGCATGAACTCCTCGCCCGCCTCTACGTCCAGAGGCAGCGCCGCCTGCTTCTCAGCGCCCTTCTTCGGCTTAGGCGGCAAAACAAAAACGCGGATGGAGATTGTGCCGAGGTCTTCGATGGGCAAATCGTCGAAAAGAAGCGGCTCAACTTTGACTGCTGTTTCGGCCATGACGTTCCCCCTCAGACCACCGGCAACTGTGCAAAGGACTTGTCGAGCGCGACGCCCGGACCGAACCGGCGCACGCGCTGGGCGAGACGCTGGGCGCTCCCTTTCATCGGATCGGGCGTGTCCTTTAGGGCGTAGAGTTCGTATGGCATGACCGGGTTGAACAGAACGTGGTTGAGCGACTGGTACATCAACCGCGCGATCGACGAGTCGGACGCGCCGAAGTCGTAGGCGATATGGCAGAACTGCGCGCCCTGACCGAATTTTTCGGCGTGCGTCGGGTCGATGCTCGGCACGCTGCCGTCCTCCGCTGCGGCGAGATACGCGTAATAGGGATCGCGGCGGCCCTTTGGCTGAATCTCGCGGACGATGGTCCAACCCACCCCAGCACCTTCGCCCTGCTTGCGAATGTCAGGCGCGCGGCGCGCAATAACGACGGAATACTTCGCGATCGAGAAGGCGGAAGAGCCGCCCTGGCCGAACACCCCGATGAGGTATGGCTTGTCGGCCTTCTCCGTGCGGCCAAGCGACAGGAGCGTACGATGCACGTACTCCGGCGCTTGGCCCATGCCGTGATCGCGCACCGTCACGGCGAACTCCTTGGACTTCTTCTCAAAGTCCAGCGTGATCGAGAGGTTCTTGCGCACCTTATCGGCTAGCGCAGATTTCACCTTCCGTTCGTCATCTTCAAGACGCTCGATCTGATCGAGCCTCGGGAAGCCGAAATACCGCAGGACCGCATCGCGCGGATTCGGCGGCATCGGCTTGTTCGGGTCCTTCTTGACCTCCCGAATACGCTCAAGCTCGATCAGGGCCTCCATGCCGTTGACCAGGCGCTCCGCAAGCGGGTTCATCGGCTCGCCGGCCAGCTTGATGCGCCCGCCGTTGCCCCGATCACGCCCTACTGGCACCCAATGAAGCTTGCCCGGCTGCCACGTCCCGGACCGCTCGTCCGCGGAAATCCACTGGTATTCCTCAGGTGGCACGATCGGCAGCGCAACCATGATGGCCTCAGTCTGAGCGGTGGTCCGCGCGTTCAGGAGCCGGGGCAAGAGATCGGGAGTATTCAGCGGCATTCAAATCTCCTTGTATGCGAGGCCGAGCCTCACAAAGTAAAATTCACAGGGTCCGTTGAGCCGGCCTGCAACATGGGAAATTTTTGGGTATCGAACTCTGCGTGAGGGCAGCGGCGGCTAACCCGTTGCGGCCTCCAGTCCATCAAGGTCTTCGCTATCCGATAGGTCCTGCTGAGACAGAGTTGTGAGAGCAAGGAGGAACGGCGCCAGCGCCCGCGTCGTCTCCTCGATTTTCTCGTCAACCATCGGGGCCTGATCTTTCTTGGCTGGATTCTGCTTTTGGTGGAGCAGCAACGACAGCCCGATCAAGACATTGGCATATAGGAATTGATTCCGCGCCGTGACGTCCTCCAGGCGACGCAGCTTAATCTCGTTCAACAGGGGCGTGTTATCCATGTTCACCCTGAATTCGTAGATCTCGTTCTCAGACTCGTCGTATCCGATCACTTCCGCTCGCATGCCAGTAAACTCATCGAAGGGCGGCTTTTGCTTCTCCCAGTCTTCGCGGAAGACACGCTCGATCTTGGGCCGTGAGAGCTGCCGCGGCGCCTCGCGATCGTGTCCCGGCTTGTTCTGAGGTGGCTTACGCTCGCCTGAGCCGCCACCGTGCGACTCTGCCGGCGGCTTGACAGTCGCCTCGACGACACTCTCGAAGCTGCGCTGTGTGTCGTCGGTGCGGGCGATCAGCTTGATTACGTCGCCAATCTCACAATCATCCGGCAGGTTCGCCGTAACGCTCGCGATTCCGCTCTTCAGGTTCGGACCGACGTAGGAGCAGTCGTGTTCATTGCCGGCTTCGTCGAGGTACACCAGCGAGAAGCCGCCCCGCTCGATGCGGCGACGGAAGTAGTCGTCTCGGGCATCCGTCTCGAATGTAAGACGCATGCGCTGGTTGATCGGCGCGTTGCGCTTGTAGACTTCGCCATATTCGACATTCTTGATCTTGAAGAACGTCGGGTAGATTTCGCCCCTGAACGGCTCCTCTGGCGCGCTGGTCACCATCACCGTATTGAAGGGCGCGGAGATGCGCTGGCCGAGCTGCAAGAGCTGCGTGAGATTGGGCGAGCTCTTGATCAGATTCTGGAGCACGTCATCCAGCGGACGGTCGTTCTTCATTTGCTCGTTGACGCGCTCCTGTTGCCGCTTATTGCGAAGCTGCTTGAGCGTGTCGTCCGACTTCAGTGCCTGGTCCAGTGCATCTATCAGTTCATCTTTGAACGCGTTGCCGGCGAGGCGGTCGCGTGAGGGCATAAACAAGTCTTCCCGCACATCGGGGTCCATGTTGTCGCAATCGACGAACACGAGCATGTCTTCGGCGAGCGGCTTGAGCTTGAGCGTATCACGCTTGAAATAATCGCGAGGCAGGCTCCCCTGGGTCTGACCGTTGCGGACAAAGACAACACCTTCGCGCTTGCGGTACGACTTGATACCTCCGAGCTTCTTGCGCTCCTTGCCATCATCATCCTCGTCATCGTCGTCGCGCTCGGTGCCTTCGGGCTTGAAGACGAAGACATCGGCGATCAGCTTCTCACCCTTGGGCGAAAAGTTGATCGAGATCGGGAAGCCATCCTCGACATTCTCGTTATCGATCAGCCGGCGACGCAGCCCGACGAGGGTGTTTTCACGACTGCCTTTCGCGAGAATTTTGCCGGCAGCGTTCTTCCTGAACTCGTGGAGTCGCACCGGCAGTGCGATTTCGGGAAGCAACAGTTCCAGACGCCGCAGGATAACCTGCTTGCCGCGGATAATGTTTGAGCGCTCACCGACATACTGGTACTCATACAACTTAATCGCGGTACCGTACTCGGTCTCGCGGCCGTAGGGGACATCATCGTTCGGGAAGAGGGGCATCGTCGCGGCAGAGAACGAAAGCACTTCGCCATGCCGCGGCTCGTGCTGCTTACCGACGCCGACCGGCGCGAGGAACGTGTAGACCGAGGTCTTGCGGCCATCCGTGGCCTCGGATGCCCGCTCGCGGCGGACGATGGTGAAGCCCCACTGCGTATCCGTGTCGTCAGGATCAGTCCCAAGGAGGGCTGGATTGCGGCGGCTAATCACGAGCTGAAGATTACGCACGCCGCAGAAACGCAGTGCCCCGGTGCCGCCCTGATTGAACTGGCCCTGGACGAATGGGATGTAGTTCTTGTTGGAGCGGCTCAGCGAGAGGATCGTGCTCGGAAGCCTACGAGGGGTCTGACCCTCGCCAATGTCGGCGATCGTGAGGTTTAACGTCGGGCGATTGCCGGTGGCGGTAAGCGTGATCCCTTGCGCGACTTTACGGATACGCTCGTCGGTCCAATTCTCAAGGAGGCCGCTGGTCTGCTTTTTTCCCGGCTCCTCGAAGAACATCGCCACGGCTGCGCTGATGGTCTGCGGCGCCTTTTCCTTGTCCTTTGGGTTGATGCCGCGGACCATGCACTCGTTGATAAGCCGGGCGTCAACCGAATTGACGAGCTTCTCGGCGAGAGCGGCCTCTGCAAGGCTCTGCTGGTTGCCGCTTGTTCCCCAATTGTTTTCAAGGTCCCCGTAATGCCGCCAGAGGCCGGGCTTGTCCCAGTACCCCGCTTCCTTCAGGACATCCATGGCGGCCTGCTCGGACTCGGCATGAAGAAGCGCGATGCACAGGTCCCTGATTTGGCCGTTCGTCATCTCCTCGCCCCCTACCCGTTTGAATTATCAATCCAATTTGAAATCGATCGACTCTTTGGCACCCGTCGAGGACATCCGCGCCTTAAGCGCTTCGACCTCCTTATTGAGTGCCCGGACGATCTTCTGGACGTCCGAATCGTCGAACTGATACGCGTTTTTGTTGCCTAGCTTGCCGATTATACGGATAGCTTTGATGGCATTCACAGTCCGACTTTCGGCCAATTCAATAAACTTTTGGCGCTTTGAGGCTTTCGCTACATGGGCCTCCTTTGTTGTCTGATCAAGCATTTCTAGGCTCCTCTTATCACGCACATGATCCAAATTTGGCGATAGGATTTCTTCTAAATTACAAGAAATTTTGAGTCCAGAAGAATCTCACGAAATGGAGGGGATTTTTCGTGCAGAAGCGCATCTGCGGGCGAGACTGCTCGGATCGCACAATTATTATCGAACAATTTCAATTACTTGCGACATGATTCGACGCCTTGCTCACCCTTTGCGGAGAAATTTGTGTCGAGTGAATTTCATAAGGAGCTGCTTTCGGATGCGGGAATAGCGGATGTTCAGGCCGCCGCGATCCGCGCTCTGCGTGGTCCGCGCAGATGCGCGCAACGGACCAGTTCGCGGACATTCAGACCAACGGGGGAAAACAGACACGGCCACAGTCGCAGCCACTCACCAGGAGGTGCTGGATGTGATCGGACAGGGTGGGCGGAACATCATCTGCAATGAGACGCCGCACAACAGATCACCGCGCGTTGACCGCCGCTCGCCCAAACGAACTTCAAAGACGTAGCGATCTTCGCGGAAGCGTCGCGCTCTGAACTTGGTCCATGCAGAGCGACATCTCATGCCGGGAATGCAACTTGCTAATTCAAAGTCGCCGACATTCCCCAGCTATAGACCGGCCATGAGCCATCGGCGGCATCCTCGACGGTGAAATGAAAATCCTTCAGGCGCTTCGCCTCTAGCATCCTCAGCATGTCCGAAAACTGCCCTCGCGTAACCTCAAGCGAGAGGTGCAATGTCGGAAGGTGCTCGGCCTTGAGGAGATGACCGGCGTCCGGAAACTCCGTCTTCATCGGGGTCGGCGTCATAATCATGATGACGCCGGGCCAGGTGAAGCGCGCCTCCGGCATGGTGAAGGCAGCGGGCATTATCATGTAGGTGAATTCAACGGACTGCCTCGGTGGGCCGGGCTGGACGACCTGCCCGAAATTGACCGTGCAGCCTCCAAGGATTTCACCGCGCCAGTTGCCCGGCCTTACGTCTGGCAGTTTCAGCGATGTCTTTTTCTTTGCGTCACGCGGCATCGCGCTTCTCCTCCGATCGGCTACACCACTCGAAACATCTCCGGCCGTCGACCGAACCCAGCCTTCCATATGGACTCGGACACGACACGGAAGTTTCGCAATGGCTCGCATACGAGTGCTGACCGCACTCAAGATCAGACAGAATCTCAAACCGGGAATGTATGCCGACGGACTCGGGCTTTACCTGAAGGTCCGCGACGGCAACGCCAAGAGCTGGATTTTCCGGTATCGCACCGGCGGCAAGCTGCGGGACATGGGACTTGGCCCGTTTCACACCGTGTCGCTGGCCGAAGCGCGCGAGAAGGCGGAGATCTGCCGGGCGATGCGGTTCAAGGGCCTCGATCCGCTGGAAGAACGCCACAAAGAGCAGCAAGCAAAGAGCATTGAAGCGGCCGAGACCGTCACCTTCGAGAAGTGCGCCGAGACCTACATCGCCGCCCATAAGGACGGCTGGAAGAACAGCAAGCACGCCGAGCAGTGGACCTCGACGCTTCAGGCGTATGTCTATCCCATCTTCAAGGACAGGCCAGTCGCCGCGATCGACGATGCGCTTGTGCTAAAGGTGTTGCAGCCGATCTGGAAGGAGAAGACCGAGACGGCCGCCCGCGTCCGGGGCCGGATCGAACGCATTCTCGATTGGGCTCGCACCATGAAGTACCGCACCGGCGACAATCCGGCGCGATGGAAGGGGCATCTCGCCCATCTTCTGCCCAGGCGCTCGCGGGTGGCAACCGTCAACCATCACGCCGCCCTGCCGATCGACGAGACGCCCGCCTTCATCCAGATTCTACGGCGGGAAGAAACAGTCGTCGCCCGTGCGTTCGAGTTCTGCATCCTCAACGCCACTCGCACCAATGAGACGATGGGTATGCGCTGGACCGAGTATGATGAAAAGGCGCAGCTCTGGACCGTGCCCGCCGCCCGCATGAAGGCCGGCCGCGATCACCGCATCCCACTTGCCAAACGATCCCAGCTCATTCTTGTCGAGATGCAGGACATCCGCACCAGCGACTTCGTGTTTCCCGGAGGCAAGCAGGAACGCCCGCTCAGCTCGATGGCTTTCCTGATGCTGCTGCGCCGCCTCAAATGCGATGGCATCACCGCCCACGGCTTCCGCTCGACCTTCCGAGACTGGGCAGCGGAGCGAACCGACTTCCCGAGCGAAGTCGTCGAGATGGCGCTAGCCCACACCATAAGCAACAAGGTCGAGGCCGCCTATCGGCGCGGCGATCTGTTCGAAAAGCGCCGTCAGCTTGCGGAAGCATGGGCCACGTTCTGCGGCGGAACTGCACTATCCAAGCCCTGATAGTTTTCCCTCGGCAACGCTCGCCCTTCCGCGCATCAAGACGATGCGCAGCCGTCCGCTCCCGTCCGCATCCAATCCATATCCGCCCGGAAGCCGAAAGCTTCCGAATTTCGAACATTGAGGAATCAAATGTCACCACAACTCGAAAAGCCCCGGGGCGCGATGTCGGTCAACGACTTCGCAATCTGGGCTGGCATCGGACGCACCAGCGCATGGAAGGAAATCCGCGAGGGTCACCTTCGCGCGGTCAAGGTCAGCGCCCGCACCATCATCCGCTTCGCAGATGCCGAGAACTGGCTTGCCACACGGCCCCAGCTTCCCGCGCCGAACGCGCAGCCATCCCCAATCGCCAAATAGGAGTGGCCACCATGACAACGTCACCTCACAACGAGAGCTCCAGATTCGATAACAGCGGCAAGAAGCCACTCTACTACCGGGACGACCAGGACTTCGTCCGCGAGCTGATCTGGGAGCTGATCAAACGAAAGCGCTACGTCCGGCGCGAGTCGAAATATCACATCAAGGTGCGCGACGTGAACTTCTGGCCCTCGACCGGCACGATCTCCATCGACGGCGAAGGCCGGCACCCCGCGAAAGGCGCGCAGGCGCTATTGGCATTGCTGGACGAGCGATACCCGAAGCGCCGTGGCAGGAATGAAGATGCAGAGGCGAACACCTCTGACACCTCTGGCAGCTCGTCCTCATCGGCGGCTCCGGTTTTCTGGATCGGCCTCGACAATTCGGACCTGCCGGAAGACTACGACGCCATTCCGTCGGATAGCTGGGATGATGATGCGCTGGAGTGACCGTTCACGAATCACCTGCATTGGTGGGACCATGACGGCTCAATGAAATTGCACATGTCTTGACGCAGGCTTATGTAAACGTCAGACCTCCCCGCCTCCCCAAGAACCCGCCCTACATTGCCCCGCCGCTTTCCGGCTGAGGGCTGTGAACAGGTCGAATGTTTTGAGGTCACCCGGCAGCGGGTGACCTCTTTCATTTTCGGCGAAGGTCGTGCGCCTCGGCCGGCATCTTGGTTCTGATCGATCGTGTCGATGGCGGGCCGGGGAAGCCGGTTTGGTCTCATCCTCCGAAATTTGCGCAGTATCCGACCCGCACCCTCATTTCCTCCTAGATTCAATCACTTGCAAAATTCAATTTCCAACAACACCGCCATCCCCTTCCAAGTTCAGTGTCGCCAACTTGGAAGGGGACATTAGCCAATACCCGCGCCTAGATCGTGATGCGATCGAGCACGGCGTTCATTTCCGCCTGCCTCGCCGCTTCGCGCGCCTCCTTCAGGATCTCTGCCACGCATTCCCTGAAATCATCCAGTTCGGACCCGTTGTAGAGATTGGCCCAATCTCCGCTCTCGAACTTCGACTTGAAGCCCGCGCGACGCTGCATCCCGGGGCCGATGTTCTCCGAATAGCCGGCGAGCTTCGTGCAGGTGACCGGTGGCGTCTCCATAAACGGATCCGTCATCCCGAAGATTTCACGGGCCGGACGCAATCCGCCATCAGGCGAACGCTCCATATGATCGGGGTGCAGGCTCTTCGTAATATACCGGAACCAGGTCCATTGCCGTTCGATCGGAAAATTCTCCCGCGCCCCTCCATAGGGCTTGAACCGCTTCAGCTTCGCGCTGGCCGGCGAAAAGTACACCGCAGCTTCATCAACCTTGGACTTCCCGGCGAGCCGGGCGAGACAATCCCGGCTCCAGTCCGCGAACGCCTGCGCCCTGCTGACCGGAAGACCCATCAATTCGTGTGTATGAAAACCCTTCTCCTGCGCATTCTCGTGCACGTACACGAACACATGCGGCGCACTCGTCCCCGACGCCCGGCGCGTAACCCGACGCCGTTCAACGCCGTCACCCGTTCCGACATCGAGCCACTTCGCCGCTTCATGATTGTAGAGACTCAGCAACTCCGCAGCCTTGGCATGGTGCGTGATGCCGAGCAGCCGCCAGCAAATGATCAGATGCGTGTTCATCACCACGCCGTACTGCCACATCGCGTAGGCCACCGCCGCGTACAGGCGCGGCACCTCCACGGTCAGCGCGGATGCCTTCTGCCGGGACTGATGAAACGGATTGTTCTTCCGGAACATCGCCTCCTTCTTACTGAGATACTTTCTGAGATCGGCGGGGGACAGAAGCTTCATCTTCTCCTGTTCGTGAAAGAACCTAGCGAGATTCTGATCGAAGTTGTCTTTCGGCACGGAGAGCTTGGTCATTGTTTATTTCCAGATGGGGGTGATTGAGGAGACGCAAAGAAGCCCACCGCGCTGACGCGATGGGCCTGAGCGGGGAGGTTTTTCAGAGCAGCGGCGGGACGCGCGGAAAGACGAACGTCGGCTTGCGGCGCTTCGGCTTCTTCGCGCCGGCGAAGATCGACACCTCGCGGACCGGAGACTTGCCGGTCCGGGCGAGGTAGTCAGCCAGCGTTTCATCGTCGAAACCACCACCGTCCCCGGCGATGGCCGGATCGAGCGGCGATTCCGCTAATTCATTGTTTTCATTTGGATTATCGAGATTCGACATAGTATCGGCCTCAAAGTTATGGGCCGATCCACGGAATGTGTCTCGCACCCCCATTATATAGGGCCGAGATTTATGCACCTATCGCATGGCTTACCTGCGTATTCTTCATGCCTGGGCCCGCTCAACATCGCGCCGTGCGCCCGGAAGAGCGTCGATCACGCCGTCAACATCGCTCCGCCATCCCTGAATCTTCTGCACTTCATCAATGCGGACATTCAGATGCCCAACGACTCGACGACCCGTCTTCCCGCCGATCACCCCTCTTCATCCGCTCCTACCTTCAAGCAGCTTTCCCGGACACCGCTTGTCCCCGAAGCCGTGCTCAAGCGTCATGGGGCCTATTGCACCATCGATACACGCTTCCGGGCCTGCGCAAGGACCCTGCAATGCATCTGGCTTAAAGCGCAGGGCATCACGACCGCCGCATCCGACGATCACAGCGCGGCCAGCGCACATTCGTCGTTCGGCTCGACCCTGAGCGCCGATGCCGCCAACGCCGGCAAGAACTTCCTCCATCCCGACATTCATCGTCTCGCACTTCAGGAATGGCTGTTGTGCGAAGACGATGCCGCCATCGACGAGGAGCGGCTCTTCGGCAATGCGCTGTCCTCGATGCCGCTGGTCTTTAATCTCTTCGGACCGCTTGCGCTCGACCGCGAGCTTGCCACCGCCGTCTTCCGTCGCCTGCTTCCTAACTTCGTTCACAGCGTCGAGCGGATCATCTTCGAGCATTCACCCGGCCGCCGCGATGACCGCTTCCTCGCCGATCGCACCGCCTTCGATCTCGCCGTGCGAGTCATCACGCCGGATGGCGAACAGGCCACTGTGTTCATCGAGACGAAATACTCAGAGAGCATGGAAGGCCCGGCCGCCCGGATGCGCGACCGCTACAATGAGGCATCGAAGCAGGTTCGCCTCTATCGCGACGCCGACAGTGCATCGTTGCGATCGGTCGCGCTCGAACAGCTTTGGCGCGAACACATGCTGGCGCAGCTAGCGGTCGAGAATGGTGTCACGCCGCGTGCCATCTTCATGGCTATCGGCCCGCGCCTCAATCGCCGCGTCCAAGCCGCCTTCCGCCTCTATGAAGCCGAATTGATCGATGCCGATCGACGTGAACCTGATCGAGTCGCATTTGCGCCTCTGACACTGGAGGCCGTGGTCGAGGCGATCGCGGCAGCGGGAGCCTTGGAGCCGGCTCACGCGCTCTGGGGGCGCTACTGCGACTTCGATCAGGTCTATCGCCTGTCGATTCAGGAGCTTGCCGGCGCCGAAAACGCTTCATCGTCCGTGCAGCCGCAGTACACAAGGGCGACGAACAGGCGCGCGCTTCCGCCAGCACGGCGCTCACTCCGGCAGTCCAACCGACACGGAACGAGCCGGGCGTCCTCACCTGCGAAGCGGACGCTGGGTACAGCGAAACAGGTGGAAGCGTGATGACCAGCTCAGAACTCATCACCGACGAGGATCGCATTCGCTTGTTCGCCAACGCCCTGGCCGATGAACCCAATACCTTTCCGGTCCTCAAGCTGTTTACTCCGGATGCCGGCGCGACGTGGCTGATTTCCGAGGCGGATATCGAAAATCCGGATCGGTTGTTCGGCCTGTGCGATTTGGGCCTCGGTCACCCCGAGCTTGGGTATGTCAGCCTCGCGGAAATCATGGAGGTCAGAGGGCGATTGGGCCTTCCCGTCGAACGGGACCTTCACTTCGTCGCGGACAAACCGCTATCCGGGTATGCCGAAGAAGCTCGGATCAAAGGACGCATTGTCGCTTGATCCGAACCCAACGACTTTCGTGCGAATCTTCCCAGAGCAGCGACGAGGGGTACCGGCACGTGAGGGACTGCGAAAGCGTTCCGTAGCCTGATGACTCGCAAGGTGCGAAAGTCCGAGAGCCCCCCTCGATCGGGGGCTCTTTTCCTTGTCCGCTGCGCGAGACGGCCGTACCGCACGCCAAGCTCTTGGAAACTGGCGCGGACGGCTCGTTGTTCAGTTCAGGGCCAAGAGCGAATGCCTCAGCTAATTTGATCGAGCCCACGGACCGAGGCGCCCACGTCGCAATCTGAAAAGTTCGTTCCATCAAGAGTGGCATTGCTGAAGCTCGTTCCACTTATCCGACAACGCGAGAAATCCGCCCTGGTCAAATCGCAACCAGCGAAAGAAACGCGGGTACCCACCCCGTTTCCGGCAATGTGCGAGTCGGACAAGTTCGCGTACAGAAATTCACTGTCGTGAAAGGTCGTATTGAAGAAATAGCCTGCAATCCGGGCTTGATTGAAGCAGGCGAACCCCGCGTAACAATCCATGAAAGACGCACTATCCGCGTCTGTAGCGGTCGATCCGAGCCGAGCGTCGCTCGCGCCCCAAACGATGTTGGAGCAGTTGGCGCGGCGCAAGGATGACTTGGCGAAGACGGGCTTTTTGAACCGTGATCCAGACAGATCACAATCCTGGACACTCGCACTCACAAACTTCAGCCCATCAGCAACGCAGCCCCTGAGAGAGCAGCCGGTAAAATCTGCACCGGTCAAGTCGACGTCTTCCCCGTCTCGGGAAAGAACCAATCCGGATAGGTCGCTATGACAAAAAACCGCTCGTCGGCCCCGCCCCACGTTCCTGAGCCAATCAGCATGCTGGGCAATGGCTCGATCGTACTCTCTTTGCGATACCCGCCGCAGCTCCGTTCGAGACGTAGCGCGCACAGACAGTGGCGGGTCCATGATCGCAAAGGCAGCACCGAAGAATGCTCGCCTATCCAACAAGGTCATACTGCGGCGCCCGAAATCAAAGGAACGACTTCGGTGATCTCAAAAGTCATCGCCTCCTCGTGCGCGGGTCGATCTTCGTCGCGGTAATCTACCGAGAAAAGCTCGCCGCGCCGCATTACTCTGTCCCGTAGATTGGTGTGGAAGAAGCGACCGGCCCCCGTGTTGAACGAGCCATAGTCCCCGCGCCCATCCTTGAAAATCACGAGAGGCGCTCTACCCGAGTCCTGAAGTTCACCACCCACTCCCAAGATCATCACATTCGATAGGGGTCTGTTCTCTCGGTCACAGAGAACGTGCAGTATCGCCGCCTCGGGAGTGTCGCCTTTGAGAGGATGGCGCTCACGAACTTTCACGCAAAGAAGCTTTCGATCCGACTTCATGGGTATCTCCGAGAAAATGATTGAAGAATAGGCAGCGAACGCAACGCGTGGACGGCAGGAAATATAAGCGCGAGCATTGCCGACCGATGGACCAGCGGCAAGATTTTTACGATCCGAATTCAGCTTCCCATTCGCGATCAGCTTCGACTTTTTTTAGTCGATCGTAGTCGGACGTCCATTTCTTAAGTTCAGCCACTTCCTTCGACGTCATGTTGAACGACAGCTCCTCAACGTCGTCTGGATTGAAGAAGTAGAAGCGATCGGGAAGCTCAGCCATGCCGATCCCCTCTCTCATGGCGGTTTCGCGCAGCTCCTCTCGCTGCGCATAACCGATGCGGCTCGTGCCGAGCACCTTCTGTAGGTCGGACTTCTTGATCACCCAAAGCTTCTTCTTCGGGTTGGCAGCTTTTCTTCTCTCGTAAAGGCCACCCAACGCATATTGAACGAAAGATCTTGCGAGGCTCATCCGGCTACTCCGATTGAATATGAGGCCTTATTGTCACAAAATGCCTTGTTGGTCAACAAGGGATATTCTCTTGGTAAGGACTCCAGGAAGAATCAGTGCAGCTCGCGGCCGCCCCGCAGAAAATTAATCGCTGGTTGAGTTACCCTCGGGTCTCCGATGCCCGTCGATCCAAACGACGACACCGTGCCTCGCTATCGCAATCGTCACTTCTTCTTGCGTCCCTTTCGAAGGGTCGCAGGAGGCTTTTCACCGTGCTTGGGCACCAGCAGCAATTCAGCTACCGCGACATCCAAGGCGGCAGCGAGCCGGTCCAGGGTTTCGACGGTTGGATTTTCGACCCCGCGCTCGATGCGCCCGACGTAGGAACGGTCAACACCGGCGTCCACCGCCAATGCTTCCTGAGACAGAGCGCGCTTCACGCGAAGCCGCCTGAGATTCCAAGCCACCAGAGCCGTCGCCTTCATAGGCAGAACAGACGGCTTTGCGGCCCGTTAAAACACGGACTATAAGTCACCTATTGCGAGATTCGCTTCGGGCTGAGGCGAAAGATCAGCTCACCTTGGAAGAATCAACGACATTCCTTGGGAGCCGAAGAGGAAGCGGGGGCAGGAATGAGCGATACGATAGAAGCCGGCGAGGTAAGCACCGGCAATTGGTATTTCACCGAGAACGGAGCGCGTAGAGGCCCCGTAACCAGGGCCGATCTGTTGGAGCTGTTGGAAGCAGAAAAAATCAGCGGCGATACTCTTGTTTGGCGCAAAGGCTTTGCTGACTGGCAAGCCCTGCGGACCACCGATCTTGGCACGTATCTTCAGGACACCCCGCCGCCCGTCGCCCCGACTCATGTGAACAACAGCCTGGTCTGGATATTGGCGATTGCGCCCATCGGTTATGCAATCCTTACAGGATGGCGCGATGCTGAAATCATGGAGGATCCCTACGCGGATCACTCCTTGGCCCAGTTGGTCGCCCTTGGAGTTCCACTGGTCTTGAATGCCGCGCTCTGTCTTCTCGACGAACGGCAACTGAAGCGCGCAGGCTATGCCGATAGGTGGCTTACTCTGTTTGGAATTCTTCTGGCTCCAGTCTACTTGTTTCTACGCGCGAAACGCTTACGGCAATTTCCGAGCTACGGGATCGTGTGGGTCGTCTGCTTCATCATTTCGTTATTGATGTCGATCCCGGGTGGCTTTTTCCTGCGATAGGGCACTGTCCCGCGCCATGCCTAACTGGACCATAGCCGCATTCACTCATCCCGGCCGCGTACGGCCAGACAATGAGGATGCACTCGCGGTCGATAGCCGCATCTTCACTGGCGATATGGCGGCGCCAGCAGGCATGACGATACCGAGCGATTGCTGCCTCCTGATGATCGCGGACGGCATGGGTGGCCACGCGCACGGCGCGATGGCCAGCCGAGCGGTCCTCGATTATCTGGTTGCTGCTGTCGCTCGGCTTTCAAATCCGGCCTCTTGCGCTCAAGCGATTGAGGAAGCCAATCAACATCTCTATGAGCTCATGCACGAGCACGAGGAAGCGCTCGGCATGGGCTCGACGCTCGTGGGCGCCGTTCTGACGGCCGGTCAACTCCTCACATTCAACGTTGGCGATAGTCGCTGCTACCTGTTCAGCAGAGGCCGACTGGTGCAGCTCAGCCACGACGATGTACCCGAAGGCGAGAAGAACCCCTTCGGTCCCCGCCGATCCCACGCGCTCACTCAGGCACTCGGCGGCTCCTCTTTTCCTCTTGTCGTCGAGCCTCACACCTCAATCGACGCGCCGCTTGCACCCGGCGAGACTCTACTTCTTTGCAGCGACGGCCTCACCGACATGGTCAGCGACCAAGCCATCAGCGACTTGTTCAGAATCACCAAGACCCCGCTTCAGGCCGCGAAGAAGCTAGCCGCCGAGGCGTTTAGCGCTGGAGCACGAGACAACGTCTCCTTGCTGATCGCACGCTGTTTGGACGCGCCTGAATCGTAGCAAAAGGAATGATTGGATGGGACTGGTACACTTCTTCAAGACCTGCTGCGTCGTGATGATCTACACCGCCATCAACTGCTCAAGCAGCCCAGCGGCAGAAGTTAAGACCCTTACCTGCTCGGGTGACCTCTGGAACATTTCGACCGATTCAGCCGGCCCTACATGGCTCGAAATTGGGCATGGGATTCGTCAATGCTCGATCAGAAATGCATCGAGCGAGAACGCTAAGAGGATATTGTCCGTCTGCAATTTGAAGGCTGACTGCTCAGTGAAAGTCGAGGTAGATGCTCGGCGCCTTAAGAAATCAGCGGCAGAGGGAGAGTGTGACGACGTGTGCATTTTCGAAGACGACAAAATCGTCTGGGTTAAGAAGGGGAAATCAAAGAAGTGAAACGCATTGTCATCAGCGCCCTCATCGCGATTTCCGCCAATTCAGCACAGGCAAACACCTACAACTATGTTTGCAAGGACCACGGGAAGTCTTTTCCGCTGAAGGTGGACGACGCGCAAAACACCCTGGAATGGAAAGGGACCACCTACAAAATTAAAGAAAACGAGGATTGCGCCAAATTTGGTTGGCGCGCTGAGAAGGACGGCGCTTCTTTCAATTTCTGTACGGCCACGAAGGGCTACGCCGGCATTGAACAGAATGGCATCGAAATTCCATGCGACTTGAAGCGGCGATAAGCGTCTTGTTTCACCTGACCCGTATGATCGACGCCTCCGTTATCCGCATACAATCGGGAAAGGTATGTGCGGTTGGGCACAACCAGCCCACAGAGTCGGCGGCAGACTAATGCCGTGGCCTAAGCCGATAAGGAAGACCAATGAGCCGTGAGCCCATCCATCACGTAGCGCAAACACTTGGTACCGAAAAGATCGCCTATTGGTATTTTCGCCTCAATGGCTTCCTTCAAATCGAAAATTTCGTCGTACATCCGGAGCGACGCGGTAGTCAGCGAACCGATGCGGACTTACTGGGCGTACGTTTCAGACATCGCGCGGAATTCATCTTTGATGATCACACACCAATGGCGGATGATGCGCGCCTTTGTTTCTCTCCTCGCCTCGATGATATTGTGATCGTTGAGGTGAAGCGAAACCAGCCATGTACGCTGAATGGACCGTGGACCGACCCGGATCGACGGAACGTGCAGCGGGTTATAGCGGCCATCGGTTGTCTGTCCCGTGCCAGCATTTCAGAGGCTGCTGAGTGCATTTACGAGGACGGTGTCGCCGTGTTCGGACGAACGAGGATCCGGCTGGTCGCCGTTGGGGGCAATGAGAGTGCAGAACTAAGGGAACGCTATCCGGAGGTGCTTCAGCTCACCTGGGATCACATCATTGGGTTCATTTGGGAAAGATTTCGCGCGTACTCAGAGCAGAAGCGACATGTCGAACAATGGGATGAGGTCGGCAAGTATCTGAGGCGCTCAGCAGAGACCAACGACAAAGCTGCATTCTTTCTTGATATCTCCCGTCAGATTGGCTTGACGCATAGGGCGCAATAATCACCAACGGAGCGGTTGTCCGTTGCGAAGCGGATACACCGCGAGGCGGGACCAAAAAAGATCATTCGCCGTCAGATCAAAAGTATGGGCCGAGATATGGGCCATTGAACGGCCCGCTTCAGGAAGCACTGAAAGATAAGGGCTTTTCGACCTGTATGGCGGAGAGGGAGGGATTCGAACCCCCGATAGGCTTGCACCTATGCCGCATTTCGAGTGCGGTGCATTCAACCACTCTGCCACCTCTCCAGTGGCCCGGGTGATTTGCGCCACCCGCGGTCGGGGCGTGTTCTAGGCGAGGTTGGCGAGCCAGACAAGGCGCTGCAATAATATTTCCGTCACGGCGATGTCGAGCCACGGCGACCATCGGCGCGGCCGAAGAAACCGCGGGGAAACAAAGCGCTAGCGCCGCGGTTCTGGTCAGGCCAGCGCCGCGTCGCGCTTGGCAGAACGGGAGCGGGCGATGGAGCATGTGACGATTCGAGCCAATGGCGCGGCGTTCCACGTGGCGAGGACCGGGAGCGGCCGGCCACTGCTGCTGCTGCACGGCTGGCCGGAATTCTGGCTGACCTGGGAGCCGGTGATGACCCGCCTCGCCGACCGCTTCACGCTGATTGCCCCCGACCTGCGCGGCTTTGGCGACAGCGACAAGCCCGATGGTCCTTACGGCTCCGATCAACATGCCGACGACATGCTGGCATTGCTCGACGCGCTCGGCATCGAGAGGGCCGGGGTCGTCGGCCACGACGTCGGCGGTGCGGTGATGCAGCCCTTGGCCCGCAAGGCGCCGGAGCGGCTGGCCGGCCTGTTCTTGTTCGATTTCGTCTATCCCGGGATCGGGCCGCGCATGGCCGCGCCCGATCGGCTGAATCAGATCTGGTATCAGTCGTTTCACCAGATGGAGATGGCGCCCGCGCTGATCGGCGCGACGCGGGAGAATTGCCGCAGCTATATCGGGCATTTCCTGCGCAACTGGTCGCATCGCAAGGCCCCATTCGACGACGCGATCGAGGCCTTCACCGACAACTTCTTCAAGCCCGGCAACCTCGCCGGCGGCTTCGCGTATTACCGCGCAGCGCATGCGGCGCGGGTGAAGATGATGCAGGGCGAGGCCCCGGCACTGCCTGCGATCGCGGTGCCGACCTGCATCCGCTGGGCAGAGCACGACCCGCTGTTTCCCTATGCCTGGACCGACCGGCTGGGCGAGACCTTCACCGATCTCGACCTGAAGGTGTTTCCCGACGTCGGGCATTTCCCGCATCGTGAGGATCCGGACCGCGCGGCCTCCGAGATCGCAGGGTTCTTCGAGCGAATCAATTGGAGGTAGAAGACGGGTGGGACCGCCAGACGCGACAAAAAATACTGGCGGTCCCTTGCCGCTGCTTGAAAAATCGCCGGCCTGGAAGTGCGGCTTCGCTAGCCAGCGCGAGCGACAGACGAACGGTAGCAAGCGGCCCGGGATCGGCAACGCGAAGCCGATCTTAACCTAACCCATCAACCTTACCGCGCCAGGCGCCCAGAGCCGAGGCTGACCGCGGACCTCAAACTTTGGCCTTTTTGGCCTTCTTGTCGCGCTTTTGGTCTCCGCTGTTGTTCCTGGCCTTTCGCGCGTCCCTGCCGCTCTCCCTGCGGCGATTGGTGTAGCGGGCATTGCCGAGCCCGGTTCCGATGGTCAGCACGCCCCATCGCTCGACGTCCTGCATGAAGGGGATCTCCGCAAGCCCCTGAACCACCCCGTCATTGTGCATCACGATTGCGGTGTCATGGCCGCCGATCTCGGGGATCGCCTCGGCCAGACTCGCCGGGAGGTTGAATTTGCTGCTGGCCCAGTTGCCCGGCAGGTTCTGCGCGCCCTTCTCGATCCCGCCGTCCTCATCGATGACCCCGGGACAGGCGATACCGATGAACGGCGCCAGCTTCAGACCCTCGGCCTCGGCGTCGGCAATCAGATCCTTCAGCATCTTCACCAGCCGCTTCACCGCGCCTTCGCGGGTCGCTTCGTCATCGGCATGGCGCCATAGCTGCGATTTCCAGACTGTCGCCTCGGAGAGGTCCGGGGCTCTCTTCCAGCGTGTCTCGACCACGCCGCAGCGGATATTGGTGCCGCCGATATCGACCGCCAGGACGCCGTCATGCGCCTCGAAGATCCACGATGGCGCCAGATGCAGCGCGCCGATCAGGCCGGCGCTGTCGGGGTGAAGGCGGATCGGCGCGATGTCGACCTTGAGGTCCTCGGACTTCAGGATGATCTCGGTGCGGGCGATGGCGAGTTCACCCATGCGGCTTTCGCGAAAGCCGCCGCCGACCACGATGCGCTCGGTTCCGGCCCAGCTCTTGGTGTTGAGGAAGCGACGCGTCACATAGGCGAGCTCCTGGGCGAACTCCTCGATCGCGCTGTGGACCACCGCGGACGCCTCGGTGTCCTCGCCGACCAGCATCTCATCGAGCTTCTTCTTGCTGATCTTGTCCGACGGCTCGTCGCCGAACGGGTCCTCACCCGATTTGCGCAGCGGCTTGCGCCAGCGGTCCAAAATCTTGCGGAACGCGCCCTTGGAGGCACGATCGCCAAGGAAACCATCCTCGTCCCTAAGCTCGATGTTGAAGCTGTCGACGTCGACCGATGGCAGCCGCGCGGCGCCGTGCCGGGCAATGCCGGTGGTGCTGGTTGCAATGTTGTCAGCCATGTGTCCTCTGCCCATTGGCGAGCTGGGGGACAACGGGTAGGGAACCCGTTGGTTTCTCCTTGTGCCCGGGTTACCTGTGTTCGCAGGGTCAAAAATGGCGCCAAATCCTTCATTTTTGGCGGGTTTTTGCCCTTCTTTACCTTGACTCTCCGCTCTTTGCGGCTATAAGTCCGCTCCATCCGGCGCGAGGATTGCTCGCGCCGCTTGTTTTTGCGCGAGCCGTTTTGGGGAATTCGTTCCCTTCGCGCGAAAATCGTAACCCATAGCGACTGAACAAAAAGCCGACCCGGGCGATCCGTCCGAGGTTGGGATCGAACACGAAGGAATCAAACGATGTTCGCAGTCATCAAAACCGGCGGCCGGCAGTACCGTGTCGTTCCGAATGATGTACTCGAGATAGGCAAGATCGCCGGCGACGTCGGCACGATCGTGCAGCTTGGCGAAGTTCTGGTGCTCGGCGGTGACACGCCGGTGCTGGGAACGCCCACCGTGGCAGGCGCGTCCGTTGCGGCCGAGGTGCTGCAGCACAAGCGCGGCGCCAAGGTGATCGCGTTCAAGAAGCGTCGCCGCAAGAATTCACGCCGCAAGCGCGGTTATCGCGACGAGCTCACGGTGCTTCGCATCACCGAGATCCTCGCGGATAACGCCAAGCCGACCATCGGCCCGCGGCCGAAGAAGGAAAAGGTCGCGGCTCCCGCCGAGGGCGAGGACGCAGCACCGAAGTCGGCCAAGAAGGCCGCCGGCAAAAGCGAGAAGAAGTGATCACCGCGCTTCGCGAATTGAAGCGTGACAAAATGTGAAATGATTCCGTCAAGGAATTGATCTAAAGATCAAAGCGAAGTCGGAGACGAGCTATGGCTCACAAAAAAGCAGGCGGTTCATCGCGCAACGGACGTGATTCCAAGGGCAAGCGCCTTGGCATCAAGGCGTTCGGCGGCGAGCGCGTGATCCCCGGTAACATCATCGCGCGTCAGCGCGGCACCACCTGGCATCCCGGCCTTAATGTCGGCATGGGCACCGACCATACTCTCTTCGCCAAGATCGAGGGTCATGTCGAGTTCCGTGCCAAAGCCAACGGCCGCACATTCGTATCGGTTATCCCGATGGCGGAAGCGGCCGAGTAGACGGTGGACACATACGAGTCTGCCGGGTCCTGTTGAACCGGCGGAGTCGCAAAGGGCTCCAGGGGAGGCGGGATAACCGGCCTCCCCTTTTTGTTGCGCGTGTTTGTTCTTCGACCACGCGTGACGTTCCAAGCGTTGCGTACCGTTTTTTCGCATCACAGGAGCCCGACATGTTGCAGGACATCCCGACGCCGACGACCTTGCGCGAAGCAAGAGCCTGCGTCCTCGAGACCGAACGGCTGACATTGCGCAAGCCGACTCTCGCGGACGTAAAAGCAATTGCCCGCCTCGCCAACGATCGCCGCATCGCCGAGAACACCCGCCGCCTGCCGCATCCCTACAGCCAGGACGATGCCATCGACTTCGTGCGAGCCCTCGCAGGCGGACCCGAAACGGTTTTCCTGATCGAGAACAATCACACGCCGATCGGCATGGTCGGTATCGACTGGCGCGACGGGCTCACGCCGGAGCTCGGCTATTGGCTCGGCGTCGACCATTGGGGCCAGGGCTTCGGCACCGAAGCCGCGCGCGCGGTGATCGATTACTTCTTCGAGGAGTTCGACCTCGACCACCTGATCTCCGGCGCCCGGGTCGTCAACCCGTCGTCGCGCAACATTCTCGAGAAGTGCGGCTTCCAGTGGAGCGGCGTGGAGCTGCACCGCTTCGAGGCGCTGGGCTCATCGAGCCCGGTCGACTGCTTCCGCCTCTCGCGCAGCGTCTGGGCATCGTTGAAGAACTGGAACAACTCGACGCGACGGCACGGGTAGTACCGACATCGCGGAGGGTGGGCAAAGCGCAGCGTGCCCACCTTCATGAGCGTATTGTTGATGGTGGGCACGGCGCTAACGCGCCTTTGCCCGCCCTACGCATCTAAGGCTCGACCGCTCCACAATTACGATCGTCGTCCCCGAGAACTAGGTCGTGCAACAAATTCAGTGTCGTCCCGGGCTTGACCCGGGACCCATAACCACGAATTGAAGTTGTTGCGCGACGCTGGGGCTACAATCCTCTTCAACAACAGTACCCTTTGATTATGGGTCCCTGCTTTCGCAGGGACGACGATTGTGGATGCAGGCAATGCCACACGTTCAGTATCGTCTTGGCAAATCAGTTGCACAATCACGCCGGCGGATTCACCGCGGGCTCCTCGCGCCCGAGCTGCTGCTCGCGCACGAAGATGTAGAGGCCGGCCGCAATGATGATCGCGGCGCCGATGATCGTGGCCCAGGACGGCACGTCGCCGAACACCACGAAACCGAAGATCACCGCCCAGACGATCATCGAATATTGATAGGGCACCACGACGCTGGCCGGTGCGAGCTTCAGCGATCGATTGACGCAGAACAGCGCGGCCACCGAGATGAGGCCGGCGGCCGCAAACAGCACCAGGCTGCCGGCGGTCGGCGTCACCCAGCCGATCGGCGACAATGCCGCGCCGAGCGCGAACGTGCCGCAAAATTGTGACGTCGTCAGCACGATGTCCGGCGTCGTGCGCAGCGAGCGCGTGATCAGCATCAGCAGCGCGAACGAGGTGCTGCCGCCGAGCGCGATCAGCGCGGGCCAGCTCACCGTCTGCGTCGATGGCCTGAGCGCGATCAGCACGCCGCAGAAGCCGACCAGGATCGCGGTCCAGCGCCGCCAGCCGACGTGCTCGCCCAGCACCAGGCCTGACAGCGCTGTGACGAAGATCGGGCACGCCAGGTAATAGGTGATGACGTCGGCGAGCGGCAGATAGACCGTCGCCAGGAAGAACGCCGCGACCTCCAGCGTCGACAGCGTGACGCGCAGCAATTGCAGCCACGGCCGCTCGAGATGCAGGAAGTCCGCGCGGCGCTGCCACACCACCGGCAGCAGCACGAGCAGCGCCGCGCAGCCACGCAGCCACAGAAGCTGCCCGACCGAATAGGTCGCGACGATGAATTTGCCCATCGCGTCGCCGAACGAGAACATGAAGATCGACAGCAGCATCAAGCCGATGCCGGCGAGCCGCGCCGATCGATCGTCATAGGAGGACAGTTTTGCGAACAGGCTCATCTTGCTCTTGTCGCCGCCGCGTGTGAGTCGGGCCGATCTCGTCGCCGGTTTTAACGACGTGGCTGCACAGGACAACCCCGAGGGTTGCGTATCGAACCAATTGTCGCAGTGCCGTCCCTGCGCTACCGGTGGATCAGCCATTCAAGAAATAGTGCAGGACACACCGTATGACCGAGTTCGACCCGACCCAGCATCGCATGGTGACCGCGCAGCGCTGGTTTGAGGACTTTGTGCTCGGCGAGCGCTTCGTGATCCCGAGCCGCACCCAGACCTCCGCCGTGTTCGCCGCCTTTCAGACCGCGAGCGGCGACACCCATCCGATCCACTATGACGTCGAATATTGCCGCGCGCGCGGCATGCCGGACCTGCTTGCGCATGGCTTCCAGACCCTGGTGCACACAGCGCCGGGTGCGGGACTGTTTCCCTATGTCGTGGAGGAGTCGCTGATCGGCTTCCTCGAGCAATCGAGCAAGTTCCTTAAACCGGTCTACGCCGGGGACACCATCTACCCGGCGCTGGAAGTGATCGAACTCGCTCCGGGCCGCACCACCGGCGTGGTGACGCTGCGCTCGACCGTGCACAACCAGCGCCGCGAGCTGGTGCTGGAGGGGGTGCAAAAGTTCTTGGTGCGGCGCCGGCCGGCATAGGCCGCGGGTCCTAAAAAGGCCCGAAAATTAAGGCTTTTCGCCGAAGTCAGGGCGCTTCCGGGTTGCCGCAGCGGCCACCCTGCCCTAACTAGAGCGCATTATGAAATTCCTCGATGAAGCAAAGGTCTATATTCGCTCCGGCGACGGCGGCAATGGCTGCGTCGCGTTCCGGCGCGAGAAGTTCATCGAGTTCGGCGGCCCCTCCGGCGGCAATGGCGGCCGCGGCGGCGACGTCATCATCGAGACCGTCGACGGCCTGAACACGCTGATCGACTATCGCTATCAGCAGCACTTCAAGGCCCAGAAGGGCGGCAATGGCATGGGCAAGGACCGCCATGGCGCCAACGGCAAGGCGATCGTGCTGAAGGTGCCGGTCGGCACCCAGGTGTTCGACGAAGACCGTGAGACGCTGATCCACGACTTCACCAAGCTCGGCGAGAAATTCGTGCTGGCGAAGGGCGGCAATGGCGGCTTCGGCAACGCGCATTTCAAATCCTCCACCAACCGCGCACCGCGCAACGCCAATCCCGGCCAAACCGGCGAGGAGCGCTGGATCTGGCTGCGGCTGAAGCTGATCGCTGATGCCGGCCTGGTCGGCCTGCCCAACGCCGGCAAATCGACCTTGCTGTCGGTGGTCAGCGCGGCACGGCCGAAGATCGCCGACTATCCCTTCACCACGCTGCACCCGCAGCTCGGTGTGGTGAACTTCGGCGGCCGCGAATTCGTGCTGGCCGATATTCCCGGGCTGATCGAAGGCGCGCATGAAGGCGCTGGCCTCGGCGACCGTTTCCTCGGCCACGTCGAGCGCTGCCGGGTGTTGCTGCATCTGGTGGACGCGACCTGTGAGCATGCCGGCAAGGCCTACAAGACCGTGCGCACCGAGCTCGAAGCCTATGAGGGCCATCTGGCCGACAAGATCGAGATCGTTGCGCTGAACAAGATCGACGCGGTCGCGCCGGACGACTTGAAGAAGCAGAAGGACCGCCTGAAACGGGCCGCGAAGAAGACGCCGCTGCTGCTGTCGGGCGCCACCGGTGCAGGCGTGCAAGACGCGCTTCGCGCGCTGGTCGAGGTGATTGGCGAGGCGCCGGTGTCCAGCAAGGCCAAGGGCGAGGCGGAGCCGTGGGCGACCCCGGTGCCGCAGGGTTGAACGGCCAGGCCGCGCACCTCTTGCACTTCCCAAGCCACATCGTGGCGCGTATTGCTTCCACCTTCCTGCTAGACCAAACCCATGAAACGCCCCGCGCTCAAGAATTTCCGCCGCATCGTCGTCAAGGTCGGCTCATCATTGCTGGTCGATTCCGAGGCCGGCGAGGTGCGCGCGGCGTGGCTGTCGGCGCTGGTCGACGACATCGCCAAGCTGCACAAGGAAGGCCGCGAGGTCATGGTGGTGTCGTCGGGCTCGATCGCGCTCGGCCGCAGCCGTCTCAAACTGCCGCGCGGACCGCTGAAGCTCGAGGAAAGCCAGGGCGCCGCCGCGGTCGGGCAGATCGCGCTGGCACGAACCTGGTCGGAGGTGCTGGGCCGTCACGGCATCGGCGCCGGGCAAATCCTCGTCACGCTGCAGGACACCGAGGAGCGCCGCCGCTATCTCAATGCACGCTCGACGATCGCAAAGCTGCTCGAATGGCGCGCGGTGCCGGTCATCAACGAGAACGACACGGTTGCCACCAACGAGATCCGCTACGGCGACAATGATCGCCTCGCCGCGCGAGTCGCCACCATGGCGAGCGCGGACCTGCTGATCCTGCTGTCTGATATCGACGGCCTCTACACCGCGCCGCCGGCGGTCGACCCTGATGCGAAGCTGATCCCGGTCGTCGAAAGCATCACCGCGGAGATCGAGGCGATGGCAGGCTCCGCCGGCTCCGAACTGTCGCGCGGCGGCATGACCACCAAGATCGAGGCCGGAAAGATCGCGACCACCGCCGGCACGCATATGCTGATCGCCTCCGGCAAGATCGAGCATCCGCTTGCCGCGATCGCCGATGGCGGCCGCTGCACCTGGTTCCTGACCCCGGCCAATCCGATCACCGCGCGCAAGCGCTGGATTGCGGGCTCGCTGGAGCCGAAGGGCACGCTGACGATCGACGCCGGCGCGGTGAATGCGCTGCGCGCCGGCAAAAGCCTGCTGCCGGCCGGTGTCGTCCGGGTCGACGGCCAGTTCGCCCGCGGCGATGCCGTGGTGGTGCGCGGCCCCGACACCCATGAGATCGGCCGCGGCCTCATTGCCTATGACGCCGAAGACGCGGAGCGGATCAAGGGCCATTCCTCGCCGGAGGTGATGGCCATTCTGGGCACCAGCGGCCGGTCCGAGATGATCCATCGCGACGATCTGGTGGTCGGTCCGGCCGGGACAGTCCCGGCCAAATAGGCCATTGGCCGACTTGCCGGCGGCCGGCCGCCCATCTGCCATGCCGGTTCCGCGCCTCGCCACCCCCTCAATTGCCATGCTAGAACATAGCGCTAATCGAAAAGCTGGGACGTCCATGACCGCGCCTCTGAAGGCGATCGACGGCAACGCCGATCTCGAAGCCCTGATGACCGACCTCGCCGCCAAGGCGCGCATGGCCGCGCGCGTGCTGGCGTTGGCGCCGCCGGAGCAGAAGAATCGCGCGCTCGCCGCGATCGAACGCGCGATCCGTGCCAACGCGGCGGCCATCCTGGCAGCCAATGCCGAGGACGTCGCGGAGGCGCGCGCTGCCGGCACGACTTCGGCCTTCCTCGACCGCCTGACGCTGACGCAATCGCGCATCGACGGCATGGCCGATGGGGTTGCGACCGTGCGCAAGATCGCCGATCCGATCGGCTCCATCACCGAGAGCTGGCAGCGGCCGAATGGCATGACGATCGAGCGCGTGCGGGTGCCGCTCGGCGTGATCGGCGTGATCTTCGAGAGCCGACCCAATGTTGCAGCCGACGCCGGCGTGCTGTGCTTGAAGTCGGGCAATGCCGTGATCCTGCGCGGCGGCTCGGACAGCTTCCGCTCCTGCCGCGCAATCCATGACTGCCTGGTGCAGGGTCTGCGCGAAGCCGGCTTACCGGAAGCCGCCATCAGCCTGGTGCCGACGCGCGATCGCGCCGCCGTCGGCCTGATGTTGTCGGGGCTCAATGGCGGCATCGACGTGATCGTGCCGCGCGGAGGGAAAAGCCTGGTCGCGCGCGTCGAGGCGGAAGCGCGCGTGCCGGTGTTCGCGCATCTCGAGGGCGTCAATCACGTCTACGTCGATGCCGGCGCCGATCTCGATATGGCGAAGTCGATCGTGCTGAATGCCAAGATGCGCCGCACCGGCGTCTGCGGTGCGGCCGAGACGCTGCTGGTCGATCGCGCCGCCGCAGCGACCAGCCTGAAGCCGCTGGTTGAAATGCTGCTCGATGCCGGCTGCGAGGTTCGTGGCGACGACGCCGTGCAGAAGGTCGATGTGCGCGTCAAGCCGGCATCCGACGAGGACTGGGACACCGAATATCTCGATGCCGTCATTGCCGCTCGCGTTGTCGACGGGGTCGGCGAGGCGATCGCGCATATCCACGATCACGGCTCGCACCATACCGATTCGATCGTGACCGAGGACGCCAACGCCGCCGAGAAATTCCTGAGCGAGGTCGACTCCGCGATCGTGTTGCACAACGCCTCGACCCAGTTCGCCGACGGCGGCGAGTTCGGCTTTGGCGCGGAGATCGGAATCGCCACCGGCAAATTCCACGCCCGCGGTCCGGTCGGCGCCGAGCAATTGACGAGTTTCAAATACCGCGTCCGCGGCACCGGGCAGACGCGGCCGTGATCATTGTCGCCCGCGCACGGTAGACCATTGCAGCAAGCTTCGACCGTGCCGTACTCCGCAGCCAAGGCGCTGCCGTTCTACACCAACGGCATGCGCATCGGGTTGCTCGGCGGCTCGTTCAATCCGCCGCATGCGGCGCATCGCGCCATCAGCCTGTTTGCGATCAAGCGACTGCAACTCGACCGGGTCTGGTGGCTGCTGACGCCGGGCAATCCGCTGAAGAACCATGACGGCCTGCGTGCGCTTGCGGAACGGGCCGACGCCGCGCACCGCGTTGCCGACGATCCGCGCATCGACATCAGTTGTCTCGAAGCTGTCATTGGTACGCGCTACACTGTCGACACGATCATCCACTTGCGCCGCCGTGTCTCCGGCGTGCACTTCGTCTGGATCATGGGCGCTGACAACCTTGCGCAGTTCCATCGCTGGAAAGACTGGCGGCGCATCGCCTCCGATGTGCCGATTGCCGTGATCGACCGCCCGCCCCAGAGTTTCCGCGCTCTTGCCGCACCGGCGGCACAAGCGCTCGCGCGCTACCGCTTGCCCGAGAATCAGGCGACGCGGCTGGCCGACCAACGCGCCCCGGCCTGGGTGTTCCTGACGGGAATGAAATCCAAGTTGTCTTCGACCGGCCTTCGGAACCCGGACGGGAGCTGGAGGACGGCGTGAAGCACAAGAGGGTTACTGGAATATTGAAACCATTAACCCCACATGCGTAGTATGATGTGTGGGCGCCGAGGATTCGGCACCCGCGATACAGTGAAAGGAATGGTCCCTGGCCACATCTGTATTGTCCAAGTCTGTTTTACCCAAGGTTCCCAAGACTGCGCGTAAAACATCGACGAAAAACGCGGCCTTGCAGGCGCAACCCGGCGCCGACAAGACGCTGAGCCTGATCCTCTCCCGCCTCGAGGATATGAAGGCGGAAGAGACGGTCACCATCGATCTTCGCGGCAAATCCGCATATTCCGATTACATGATCATCACCTCGGGCCGGGCCAACCGGCACGTCGGCGCGATCGCGGAAAATGTGACGAAGGGCCTGAAGGAAAACGGGGTTAAGAGCATCCACGTCGAGGGCTTGCCCAATTGCGACTGGGTGCTGATCGATTCCGGCGATGTGATCGTGCACGTGTTCAGACCCGAGGTGCGTGAGTTCTACAATCTCGAGCGGTTGTGGACTCAGAACCCGGCTGTCGTGGCGGTCTAAGGCCTGTCGAAGCCGATGCGAATCGACGGCAGCGCAGCTAGTCTGCGTTGATGCGCTTCGTTGTGATTTGCATCGGCCGCCTGAAGCAGGGCCCGGAACGGGAGCTCGCCGAGCGCTATCGCGAGCGGTTCGATGACATTGGCCGCAAGCTCGGCTTTCGCGGCATCGAGATTCATGAAATCGCCGAAAGTCGCGCGCGTGACGCCAGCACGCGCATCGCCGAAGAGGCCGCGGTGATCTCCGCGGCGCTGCCTGAAAAGCATGTGCTGGTCGCGCTCGACGAACGCGGCAAGAGCGTCGACAGCGCAAGTTTCGCCCGTCAGCTCGGCCGCTGGCGCGACGAGGGAACTGCAAATACAGTCTTCGTGATCGGCGGCGCGGACGGACTTTCGCCCGAATTGCAGCGCAAGGCATCCTTGCGTATTGCATTCGGCTCCGCGACCTGGCCGCATCAAATGGTCCGCGTCATGCTCCTGGAACAGATCTATCGAGCCGCCACCATTCTGGCCGGCCACCCCTATCACCGCGCATGAATGCCGTAACGGACAGTCGACAGCGCTGAACAAAACTGGATGCACCACAGGCGGGACATAGTTTCGTATTTGCGCGCCGCGCGTCGCGGATGGCTGCCCACAGCACTGTCTCTGTCGATCGCCATGCTCGCCGCGACCCCGCCGGCGCATGCGCAAGCCGCGCCGCAGGAGCAACAGGCGGCGGTGACGACGGCTTCGCCCGACGCCATCAAGCAGCGCGAACAGGAGCTCGAGGCCGCGCGCGAGCAGCAGCGCAAGGCGACTGAACTGCAGGAGAAGCTGAAGGCCGACATCGCGGCGATCGGCCAGGACCGCAGCAAGCTCAACCAGCAACTGATCGACATCGCCGGCCAGGTGCGAAGCGTCGAGACGCGGATCGCGGACGCCGAGACGCGCCTGCAGCCGCTCGACGGCCGCGAGCGCGACATCCGCGCCTCGCTCGATTCGCGGCGCGCCGAGATTATCGAAGTGCTCGCCGCGCTCCAGCGTGCCGGGAGACGGACGCCGCCGGCGCTTTTGGTGCGGCCCGAGGATGCGCTGCAATCGCTGCGCACCGCGATGCTGCTCGGAGCGGTGGTGCCGGAGCTACGCGGCCGCGCTGAGAAGCTTGCGAGCGACCTCGGCGAGCTGGTCGCGCTGCGCAAGACCATCTCGACCGAACGCGACGCGCTGGCCCGCGACCGCGACAAGCTCAAGGAGGATCAGACCCGCCTCACGGCGCTGGTCGACGAGCGGCAGCGGCAGCAGGCCGCGGCCGAGAAGGATATGGCGGCTGAAGGCACCCGCGCTATCGCGCTGTCGAAGCAGGTCGGCGACCTACAGGGCTTGATCGCCAAGATGGAGCAGGATCTGAAGAGCGCGGCCAAGGCCGCCGCCACGGCCAACCTCCAGGGCGCGCCGGCGACCGTCAACGGCAAGCCGAATCTGGACGCTTTCAAGAACCCGGCCCGGATGAGCCCGGCGGTTGCCTTCGCCTCGGCCAAGGGCTTGTTCTCGTATCCCGTGAACGGCAGCAAGATTCGCGATTTTGGCGGTTCCGATGGCGCGGGCGGCGTACAAAAAGGCATTTCTTTGGCGACCAAGGCCGGAGCGCAGGTCACAACCCCGTGTGACGGCTGGGTCGTTTATGCGGGTCCTTTCCGCAGCTACGGACAACTCTTGATCCTCAACGCCGGGGGCGGGTATCATGTCCTGATCGCCGGGATGGAGCACATTTCGGTTAACATCGGCCAGTTTGTACTTACGGGGGAGCCGGTAGCGACCATGGGGTCGACATCCCAAGTCGCATCCATTCTCGCGACCAATGCGAGCCAGCCAGTGCTCTATGTCGAGTTCCGGAAAGACGGCACTCCAATCGATCCAGGTCCATGGTGGGCCGCAAATGAAGGCGAAAAGGTTCGCGGATGATGCGCAAGACTTCTGTAATTCTCCTCAGCGCCGCCACCGGCGCGGCACTGACGCTTTTCGTCACGCAGCCCCGCGCTGTGCTGATGGGATCGAGCGCGCGCGCCGCGACGTCTGACACCTACCGCCAGCTCAACCTGTTCGGCGACGTGTTCGAGCGCGTGCGCAGCGACTATGTCGAGAAGCCCGACGACAGCAAGCTGATCGAATCCGCCATCTCGGGCATGCTGTCCGGCCTCGATCCGCATTCCAGCTACATGGACGCCAAGAGCTTCCGCGACATGCAGGTGCAGACCCGCGGTGAGTTCGGCGGGCTCGGCATCGAAGTTACGATGGAAGACGGGCTGATCAAGGTCGTCTCGCCGATCGACGACACCCCGGCGTCGAAGGCCGGCATCATGGCCAACGACATCATCACCACGCTCGACGACGAAGCCGTGCAGGGCCTGACGCTCAACCAGGCCGTCGAGAAGATGCGCGGTCCGGTCAACACCAAGATCAAGCTCCGGATCATCCGCAAGGGCCAGGACAATCCGATCGACGTCACGCTGGTGCGCGACAACATCCGCGTCCGCTCGGTGCGCGCCCGGGTCGAGGCGGACGACATCGCCTATATCCGCATCACCACCTTCAACGAGCAGACCACCGAAGGCCTGAAGAAGGAGATCGCCAATCTGCAGGGCCAGATCGGCGACAAGCTGAAGGGCTATATCATCGATCTCAGAAACAATCCCGGCGGCCTGCTTGAAGAAGCGGTTACGGTGTCGGACTCGTTGCTGGAGCGCGGCGAGATCGTCTCGACCCGCGGCCGCAACGCCGAGGAAACCCAGCGCCGCACCGCCCATCCGGGCGACCTGACCAAGGGCAAGCCGGTCATCGTGCTGATCAACGGCGGCTCGGCGTCGGCTTCCGAGATCGTCGCCGGCGCGCTGCAGGACCACAAGCGTGCGACGCTGGTCGGCACACGCTCGTTCGGCAAGGGCTCGGTGCAGACCATCATCCCGCTCGGTTCGGGCAACGGCGCGCTGCGCCTGACCACCGCGCGCTACTACACGCCGTCGGGCAAGTCGATCCAGGCCAAGGGCATCGTGCCGGATATCGAGGTGCTGCAGGACGTGCCGGACGAGCTCAAGGCCCGCACCGACACCAAGGGCGAAGCTTCGCTGCGCGGGCACTTGAAGACCAACGATGGCGACGAGAAGACCGGCTCGCAGTCCTACGTTCCGCCGGACGCCAAGGACGACAAGGCACTGAAGATGGCCGACGACCTCTTGCACGGCATCAAGTCGACCTCGAGCGCGACGCCGGCGGCGCCCGCGCCGGGCGACAAGGCCGCGGTCGACAAGCCGGCCGGCAAAGCCGCGAACTGATTCGATCAAGCGATCGTCTCGGCGAAAAGGCGACCCTCGGGTCGCCTTTTTGCTTTTGCGACCTCGACCGTCCGGTGCTCACCCCGTGCTTTGACGGGGAGGCGCGGTGCGCGGGAATGCACGGCATCGTGCTATCGTTCGCGCTGTTGATTCGGGGGGGCCATGGCAGAGGCGGCCGACGAACTGAGCACGCCGCTTGGGCAGGACACCGTGAGCAAAACGCGCCGGTTTCGCCTGCCGTTCACGGCGATGCAGGCGGTTGCCGTGCTGTTGGGGATCGTGCTGGTCGGCTTCGTCGGCATTGCACTGTTCAACGACAACCCGCTTGGCGGCGAGCCGGTCGCCCATATTGCCTTGCGCAAGGCGCCGACCGCGGCGGATGAAAAGCACTCCACGGCCAGCCAGGCCGCCGAGCCCGCGGCCAAATCCACGCCGAAAACGCCGACCGCCGCCGGCGACGTCAAAACGATTACGATCATCGACGGCTCCAGCGGCAAGCGCCAGGACGTGGTGATCGGCGGCGGTGACCCGACCAGCGCGGCCAATGGCGACACGGCGGCCCCGGCGATGACCGGCGGCGACCCGCGCCTGCTGGAAAAATCCCGCTACGGCATGATCCCGGTGGTCGCCGACGGCCTGAAGCCCTTCACGGTCTATGCAGCCGACGCCGACCGCGCCAAGGCCGCCACAATGCCGGTGGTGGCCATCGTGGTCGCGGGCCTTGGTGTCGGTGCCGCGAAGACAGTCGAAGCCATCATGAAGCTGCCGCCGGCCGTGACGCTGGCCTTCACGCCCTATGGGGCCGATCCCGGCAAGCTTGCTGAACGCGCCCGCACGCAGCGCCACGAGATCCTGCTCCAGATCCCGATGGAACCGTTCGATTACCCTGACAACGATCCCGGGCCGCAGACCCTGCTGACCACGCTCAACGGCGAGCAGAACCTCGATCGCTTCTACTGGCACCTGAGCCGCCTGCAGGGCTATGCCGGGATCGCCAATTTCATGGGCGCGCGTTTCGTGGCGACCGACCCGGTGATGCAGCCGATCATCCGCGAGGCGGCCAAGCGCGGCCTCGGTTATTTCGACGATGGTTCCACGCCGCGCAGCGTCGCCCAGGCGCTGGCCACGAGCCAGGGTGTTCCGTTTGCCAAGGCCGATTTCAGCATCGACGCGGTGCCGACCTCGGCCGAGATTGACCGCACGCTGGTGAAGCTGGAGACGCTCGCCAAGGAACGGGGCATGGCCGTGGGCGTCGCCTCGGCCCTGCCGGTCTCGATCGAGCGGCTCGGCGCCTGGATCAAGACGCTGGACTCCAAGGGCATCATGCTTGTGCCATTGACAACGGCCATGCTGAAATCAAAATCGAGCTGAAGATCAATCTGTTGGTGCTGCTTCAGACCCTGCCGGGGGGCGGGTTCGGACGGCCGGGGGGTATGGGAGGTATCGGCGGCATGGCGCGTTATGAAGACCTGCCCTATCGAACCTGCGTCGGCATCATGCTGCTGAATGCGGCGGGACTGGTCTTCATCGGACGCCGAGCCGGCGGCATCGAACATGTCGACGAGGCTCATGTCTGGCAGATGCCGCAAGGCGGCGTCGATCCCGGCGAGGATACGTTTCAGGCCGCCAAGCGCGAACTCTATGAGGAGACCAGCGTCAGGTCCGTGGAGAAGCTGGGCGAGGTCGCCGACTGGCTGATCTATGACATCCCGCGCACCGTTGCGGGCCGCGCCTGGAAGGGCCGTTATCGCGGCCAGCGTCAGAAGTGGTTCGCGCTGCGCTTCACCGGCAAGGACAACGAGATCAACGTTGCCAATCCGGGCGGCGGGCACAAGGCCGAGTTCATCTCCTGGCGCTGGGAGCCGATGAAGAATCTCCCCGAACTGATCGTGCCGTTCAAGCGGCCGGTGTATGAGCGCGTGGTGAAGGAATTCGCTGCCCTGGCGGCGAAGTAACGGTTCGGCACGTCTGTCTGCATGTCGTCAAGCAAGCCCTATCGCCCCAACGTGGGCATCGCGCTGTTCAACGCCGCCGGCCGCGTGTTGATCGGCCGCCGCTTCAAAGATGACGGTCCGGAGATCGTATTGCCCGGCCTCGAATGGCAGATGCCGCAGGGTGGCATCGACGCCGGCGAAGATCCCCGCGAGGCCGTGATGCGCGAGCTCTGGGAAGAGACCGGGGCGGTCAGCGCCGACTATCTCGGCGAGACCGACTGGATGACTTACGAATTCCCGCCCTATGCCGGACCGGCATCGCACCGGCTGGCGAAATTCCGCGGCCAGCGGCAAAAGTGGTTCGCGCTCCGCTTCACCGGGCGCGACGACGAGATCGACCCGCTGACGCCGCGCAACGGCCAGCCGGCCGAGTTCGATCAATGGCGCTGGGAACGCCTCGACCGCGTCGCCGACCTCGTGGTCCCGTTTCGCCGCGACGTCTATCGGACCGTCGCCGCGAGCTTCGCGGAGTTCGCGACTTAGAGCGTTTTCGAGCGAAGTGGATACCGGGTCGCGTGAAGAAGACGCGTCGAACCAAGAATCTAGAGCAGCAAACAACAGCGCCCGCCAGGGGGTCTGGCGAGCGCTGAATTGGTTCGGATATTAAGGCGATGAGGGGCCGGAGACGGCTTAATGCATCGCTGTCGTATTGAGCTCGTTCTGGATGCTCTTGAAGTGATCGAGACGCTCGATCGCATGATCGAGTTCTGACCCTTCCTTCTCGGCGAGCTTTTCCTGCATCTCGTTGATCGTCTCGGCGAACTTCACACGATCAAGATCGGCAATCGCCGTCGCGACGTCGGCGAGCACGGTCAGGCCCTTCTCAGACATCTCGGCGAGACCGCCGAGCACGATGACCTTCTCACGCTTGCCGGCGGTGGTGACGGTCAGGATGCCCGGGCGAACCGCGGCGACGACCGGAGCGTGTCCGGCGAGGACGCCGAAATCGCCTTCCACGCCGGGGACGTCAACCTGATCGACCTCGCCGGAGAAGGCGAGCTTTTCGGGAGAGACGAGATCGAAATGGAAGGTGGCCATGGTCTTTCCGTTCTTTGCGCTGTCACCCGCGGGCTCGATCCGCGGGTCCATCAGTCAAAACAGTTCTCGTTCGATGGATCGCCGGATCAAGTCCGGCGATGACGACATCATGAAGCTTAGGCCGCCTCGGCCGCCAGCTTCTTGCCCTTCTCGACGGCTTCTTCGATGGTGCCGACCATGTAGAAGGCCGCTTCCGGCAGGTGGTCATACTTGCCCTGGCAGAGGTCGCGGAAGCCCTTGATGGTGTCGGCGAGGTCGACGAACTTGCCCGGCGAACCGGTGAAGACTTCGGCGACATGGAACGGCTGCGACAGGAAACGCTCAACCTTGCGGGCGCGCGCGACCGTCAGCTTGTCCTCTTCCGACAGTTCGTCCATGCCGAGAATGGCGATGATGTCCTGCAGCGACTTGTAGCGCTGCAGGATCTGCTGCACCAAGCGCGCGGTCTGATAGTGCTCTTCGCCGACAACGAGCGGCGACAGCATGCGCGAGGTCGAGTCGAGCGGGTCCACCGCCGGGTAGATGCCCTTTTCCGAGATCGCGCGCGACAGCACCGTGGTGGCGTCCAAGTGCGCGAACGAGGTGGCGGGCGCCGGGTCGGTCAAGTCGTCGGCCGGCACATAGATCGCCTGCACCGAAGTGATCGAGCCCTTTTGGGTGGTGGTGATGCGCTCCTGCAGCGCGCCCATGTCGGTCGCGAGCGTCGGCTGATAACCCACGGCGCTCGGAATACGGCCGAGCAGCGCCGACACTTCCGAACCGGCTTGCGTGAAGCGGAAGATGTTGTCGACGAAGAACAGCACGTCCTGGCCCTGGTCGCGGAAGTGCTCGGCGACGGTCAGACCGGTGAGGCCGACGCGGGCACGCGCGCCCGGCGGCTCGTTCATCTGGCCGAACACCAGCGCGCACTTCGACTTCACGCTCGGGTCCGGATTGTGCGGATCGGCGTTGACCTTCGATTCGATGAACTCGTGATAGAGATCGTTGCCTTCACGGGTCCGCTCGCCGACACCGGCGAACACGGAGTAACCGCCGTGCGCCTTCGCGACGTTGTTGATCAGCTCCTGAATCAGCACCGTCTTGCCGACGCCGGCGCCGCCGAACAGGCCTATCTTGCCGCCCTTCGCGTACGGAGCAAGAAGATCGACGACCTTGATGCCGGTGACGAGAATTTCCGCTTCCGTCGACTGATCGGTATAGGTCGGCGCGTCCTGGTGAATGGCGCGGAGGCCCTCGGACTTGATCGGGCCGGCTTCGTCGATCGGCTCGCCGACGACGTTGATGATGCGGCCGAGCGTACCTTCACCGACCGGCACCCGGATCGGCGCGCCGGTGTCGGTCACTTCCTGACCGCGGACCAGACCTTCGGTGGTGTCCATCGCGATGGTGCGGACGGTCGATTCACCGAGATGCTGCGCGACCTCGAGCACCAGGCGATGGCCGCCGTTCTTGGTCTCGAGCGAGTTGAGAATCGCCGGGAGGTGGCCTTCGAACTGCACGTCGACCACGGCGCCCGTGACCTGGGTGACGCGACCGATCTGGTTGGCTGCTGTAGCCATGGACTGTTCTCCTTCGAAAATCTGCCTCAGACCGCCTCGGCGCCGGAGATGATTTCAATCAGCTCCTTCGTGATCTGGGCCTGACGGGTCCGGTTGTAAATCAGGGTTTGCTTGCGGATCATTTCGCCGGCGTTGCGCGTGGCGCTGTCCATCGCGCTCATCTGTGCGCCGTAGAACGAGGCATTGTTCTCCAGCAGCGCGCGGAAGATCTGCACTGCGAGGTTGCGCGGCAGCAGACGGGTGAGGATCTCGTCCTCCTCCGGCTCGTATTCGTAGGACGTAGAGGGAGCCGCATTGGCTGCGGGGGCAGTCACCTCCAGCGGGATGATCTGCTGCGCGGTCGGGACCTGCGCGATCACCGACTTGAAGCGCGAATAGAACAGCGTGCAGACATCGAATTCACCGGCGTCGAACCGCGCCAACACCTTGGTGGCGATGTCTTCGGCATTGACGAAACCGAGCTGACGCACCGAGCGCAAGTCGAGATGCTCGACGATCTGTCGCTCGAAGGTCCGGCGCAGTTGCTCATAGCCCTTGCGGCCGACACAGAAGAACTTGACCTCTTTGCCCTGTGCGATCAGCGACTGCGCCCGCTCGCGCGCCAGGCGCACGATGGACGAGTTGAACGCGCCCGACAGGCCGCGCTCACCGGTACAAACCAGCAGGAGATGAACCTGGTCCTTGCCGGTGCCGGCCAGCAGCGTCGGCGCGCCTGGCGAACCGTTCGCCGCGGCGGCAATATTGGAAATCACCGCATCCATCTTGTCGGCATAGGGCCGCGCCGCCTCTGCGGCATTCTGCGCGCGGCGCAGCTTCGAGGCCGCGACCATCTGCATGGCCTTGGTGATCTTCTGCGTCGCCTTGGTCGAGGCGATGCGGACCCGCATGTCTTTTAGTGACGCCATTCTTCGTCCACCCCGGCGATCCGACCGCAACGGTCAGATCGCAAGCCTCTTTGTTCGTCACGCCCGGCCCGCGGCCGGGCAGTGCCCACTTTGTGCGAAAGCCTTCTTACGCAAACGTCTTGGCGAAGCCTTCGACCACCGTCTTGAGCTTGGCAGCGGTGTCGTCGGAGAGGTCGCGGCTGTCGCGGATCGCGTTGAGGATCTCGGCGTTCTTGCCGCGCAGCAGCGACAGCAGACCTTCCTCGAACGGCTTCACCTTGTTGAGCGGCAGCGGATCGAGATAGCCGTTGGTGCCGGCCCAGATCACGCACACCTGCTCTTCCATCTTCAGCGGCGAGAACTGCGGCTGCTTCAACAGCTCGGTCAGACGCGAGCCGCGATTGAGCAGGCGCTGCGTCGAGGCATCGAGGTCGGAGCCGAACTGGGCGAACGCCGCCATTTCGCGGTACTGCGCGAGCTCGCCCTTGATCTTGCCGGCGACCTTCTTGGTCGCCTTGGTCTGCGCCGACGAACCCACGCGCGACACCGACAGACCGACGTTCACCGCGGGACGGATGCCCTGGAAGAACAGGTCGGTTTCCAGGAAGATCTGGCCGTCGGTGATCGAAATCACGTTGGTCGGAATGTAGGCCGACACGTCGTTGGCCTGGGTTTCGATGACCGGCAGCGCGGTCAGCGAGCCCGAACCATGCTCCTTGTTGAGCTTGGCGGCGCGCTCGAGCAGGCGGGAGTGCAGATAGAACACGTCGCCCGGGTAGGCTTCGCGGCCCGGCGGACGGCGCAGCAGCAGCGACATCTGGCGATAGGCGACGGCTTGCTTCGACAAGTCGTCATAGATGATCACGGCATGCATGCCGTTATCGCGGAAGTATTCGCCCATGGTGCAGCCGGTGAACGGCGCGATGTACTGCATCGGCGCCGGATCGGAGGCGGTGGCTGCAACCACGATCGAGTATTCGAGCGCGCCCTGCTCTTCGAGCACCTTCACGAACTGCGCAACCGTCGAACGCTTCTGGCCGACCGCGACATAGACGCAGTACAGCTTGAGGTTCTCATCCGGCTGGGCGTTCAGCGGCTTCTGATTCAGGATGGTGTCGAGCGCGATCGCGGTCTTGCCGGTCTGACGGTCACCGATGATCAGCTCGCGCTGGCCGCGGCCGATCGGAATCAGGGCATCGATCGCCTTCAGGCCGGTGGCCATCGGCTCGTTCACCGACTTGCGCGGAATGATGCCGGGCGCCTTGACGTCGACGCGCTTGCGCTCGGTGGCCTGGATCGGACCCTTGCCGTCGATCGGATTGCCGAGTGCGTCGACGACGCGGCCGAGCAGCCCCTTGCCGACCGGCGCGTCCACGATGGCGCGGGTGCGCTTGACGGTCTGGCCTTCCTTGATCTCGCGGTCGGCGCCGAAGATCACGACGCCGACGTTGTCGGTCTCGAGATTGAGCGCCATGCCCCGGGTGCCGTTCTCGAACTCGACCATTTCACCGGCCTGGACGTTGTCGAGACCGTAGACGCGGGCGATACCGTCACCGACCGACAGCACCTGCCCGACTTCGGTAACCTCGGCTTCCTGGCCGAAATTCTTGATCTGGTCCTTGAGGATCGCGGAAATTTCCGCGGCGCGGATGTCCATCAGCCTGCCTCTTTCATCGCGTTCTTGATCGAATTGAGTTTGGTGCGAAGCGAACCATCCACCATGCGGCTACCGAGCTTGACCACCAGGCCACCGATAATGGAAGGATCGACCTTCACGTTGAGCGCGACGTCCTTGCCCGTCACCGATTTCAGTGCGGTCTTCAGCGCGTCGAGATTCTTGTCACTGAGCTGCTCGGCGACGGTGACTTCGGCAGTCGCCTCGCCCTTGTACTTCGCCACCAGCGCACGATAGGCGCGGACCACATCGGCAACGGCGAACAGCCGGCGATTGGCAGTGAGCACTTTCAGGAATTTTGCGGAGGTGCCGGAGATGCCGGCCTTGTCGAGCACCGCGGTCAGCGCCTTCAACTGCGCGTCCGCCGAGAACACCGGGCTGCGCACGAGGCGCTTGAGATCGGCGCTCTCGTTGAGCATCGTTTCGAACTTTTCGAGATCGGCCTTCACTTCATCGACGGATTTTTCGTCGCGCGCCAACTCGAACAAGGCCGTTGCATAACGACCGGACACTCCCGAAACGGACGGATCTTCAGCAGCCACGAGCTCGCTCTTTTTTGCTGTCAAACTCGCAAGGGAAAAACCGTCGCCACCGAAAGCAGCGCCTAGCGATCCAAGCCCTTGGAATTCAAGCGGGACTTCGATTTTCGACCGACACGGGACGTGTCGGGACCGTTAAAATCGCGGCTTTGCTAACATAGCAATCGCGCAGGTGCAACATGACGCCATAGGCTGGCGCCGCCTTGTCGCACGCCCGCGGGGCCGCCGTGCGTGCAGATCGAATCGAGAAAATTCTGCGCACAGAAATTTGCCGAACCCGACCTCGGTTTCACCAGGCCCGAATTAGTTCCATCACGAATCTGCATGGCTCCATGCATGGCAGCGCAAGGAACCGATTGCGGACGCCTGTTCCATTTGGCGATTACTTACCGAAAACTTACTTCGGCGCCGTTAAACAGTATTCACAAGTATTACTTTCCTTAAAAATTGGTTAAAGAGCAAGATTACGGAACCTGGGGGAATAGCCTGAGCCGGTAACAAGATATTTCAGCCAGAGATAATCCCGATTTACTGCCAAATTCGTGCCTCATTGGGAAACCAAACGGCCCCGGTCAACGAAGGGACGGGGGTTCCACTTGCCACGTTAGTGGCAATACTGTCTGAGGGTCTTATCAATGCTGAATACGAAGAAGGCGATGCTGGGGAATGTAACCCAGTCGCGCACGGCGCTCGCATTTGTCGCCGCCACGCTCTTGATCGGGGGCAGCGTCTCCGAGGCGTCCGCGAAGTCGAGGCATCATCATCACCGCTATTACCAGCATCACCATGCCCGCGCCGAAACCTCTGCCTGGCGCAACACCAACGCATCGATCGCTCAGCCGACCGGCGGCCACATGTTTTCGGGGATGGCCTCCTTCTACGGCAATGAATCCGGTAGCCGCACCGCTTCCGGCCAGCGCTTCAACCAGAACGCCATGACCGCGGCCCACCGCTCGCTGCCGTTCGGCACCAGGCTCCGCGTCACCCACGGCGGCCGCAGCGTCGTCGTCACCATCAATGATCGTGGCCCGTTCGTCCGTGGCCGCGTGCTCGACCTCTCCACCGGCGCAGCTCGCGCCATCGGCCTCACGGGTGCCGGCGTCGGCCGCGTCACCGCCGAGGTCATCTCGTAAGCGTTCAGTAAGCGTTGCGTTGCGTACCGGCCGCGAGGCCTGCCTCGCGCGCCAAAATGGCCTGCCGTCGCGAATGACGGCAGGCTTTTTTGTTTGCGTCCCCTGTCACGTGCATACGAACTACAAAAAGCTCTGCGGATCGACGTCGATCTCGAGCTTCAGGTTGCCCTTGGTCGTGGGGCCCGCAGCCAGCCATTCGCGCAGATAGTGCGATAAATCGACATTGCGCAGCGACTTCACCAGCAGGCGAAAGCGATAGCGGCCCTTGATGACCGCAAGCGGCGCCTCGGCGGGGCCGAGCACCTGGATCCGCTCATCGAGCGGTGCGACCGCGGCGAGCTTGCGCGCAAAACCTTCCGCCGTGGGACGATCGCCGGCCGAGATGATCAGGCTCGCCAGCCGGCCGAACGGCGGATAGCCGGTGCGTTCCCGAATCTCGATCTCGCTGGCGTAGAACGCTTCGCGGTCATTGGCGATCAAGGCCTTGATGACGGGATGCTCGGGCTGGTGCGTCTGCAGATAGCCGACGCCGCGGCCTTGCTCGCGGCCGGCACGGCCCACCACCTGATTCAGGAGCTGATATGTACGCTCGGCGGCGCGTGGATCACCGTTGCTCAGGCCAAGGTCGGCATCGACCACGCCGACCAGATTGAGCCGCGGGAAATTATGCCCCTTGGCCACCAGTTGGGTGCCGATGATGATATCGACACGCCCCTCCGCGATCTCGTTCAGCTCGCTGCGCATGGTCTCGATCGAGGTGATGAGGTCGCTGGACAACACCATGGTGCGGGCCTCCGGGAAGATGCTCGCCGCCTCCTCCTGCAGCCGCTCGACGCCGGGACCGACGGCGACCAGCGATTCCTCGGCCGCGCAATGCGGGCAAATGTTCGGACGCGGCATCGAGAAGCCGCAATGGTGGCAGACGAGCCGCTGGCGGAAGCGATGATCGACCAGCCAGGCGTCGCAGATCGTGCAGGCAAAGCGATGGCCGCAGGCGCGGCACAGCGTCAGCGGCGCATAGCCACGGCGATTGAGGAACAGCAGCGCCTGCTCGCGGCGCTCGATCGCGTAGCGGATCTGCTCGGCCAGCGGCGGCGAGATGAAGCGGCCGCGCGGCGGCGGCGCGCGCCGCATGTCGATCGCCTCGATATGCGGCATGTGCTGGCCGCCGAACCGCGAGGGCAGCGCCACGCGCTGGTAGCGCCCCTTGCGCGCATTGACCTCGCTCTCGACCGACGGCGTGGCAGACGCGAGCACGATCGGTATCCTGGCGATATGCGCTCGCACCACGGCCATGTCGCGGGCGTGATAATGCGCGCCGTCGTCCTGCTTGTAGGCCTGATCGTGCTCTTCATCGACGACTATGAGACCAAGGTCGGCATAGGGCAGGAACAGCGCTGAACGGGCACCGACCACGACCGGCGCCTTGCCCTCCGAGATCGCGGCCCAGTTGCGCGCGCGCGTGCGTGGCGTCAGTTCGGAATGCCACTCGAGTGGCCGCACCCCGAAGCGCTGCGCGAAGCGGGCGAGGAACTGGCCGGTCAGCGCGATTTCGGGCATCAGGATCAGCGACTGCCTGCCGCGCCGGATGTTTTCGGCGATCGCCTCGAAATAGACCTCGGTCTTGCCGGAGCCGGTGACACCGTCGAGCAGCGCGACGTGAAAGCTGCCGCTTGCGGCAAGCGTCCGCATCACATCGACCGCGCTGCGCTGCTCGCGCGAAAAATCAGGCTGCGCATAAGATGGATCGGGAGGCGGCGGCGGCTGTGGCGGCGGCAGCACCTCGACTGTTAACGTGCCCTCGTCGACCAGCCCGTCGATCACACCCGAACTGACCCCGGCCTCCCGCGCCGCCTCCGATTTGCCATGCAGCAGGCCGTCGGACAGCACCTCGATTACCCGCCGGCGCGCCGGCGTCAGCCGCCGCGGCGGCTCGCCGACCAGGCGCACGCCGAGACGGGTGCGCTCGGGCCCAAGGTGCTCACCCATGCGCAGGGTCATCCGCAGCACCATGCCGCGGGCCGACAATGTGTAGTTGGACACCCAATCGACAAGCTGACGCAGTTCCGCCTTCAGTGGCGGAACGTCGAGCTTCTCGCTGACCTCCTTGAGCCGGTTGTGCAGCCGCGGATCGGGATTTGCGTTCTCGCCCCACACCACTGCGACGACCTCGCGCGGCCCCAGCGGAACGCACACCACATCGCCAGGCGCCAGCTCCATGCCGCGCGGAATCCGGTAGGAATAGGCCTGGTTCAGCGCCACAGGCACCAGCACGTCGACGACACGCGTCATCGATGTGGAAGTCGTACTGCTGCGCGTCGCGTGGTCCATCCGAGAATCGATCTTTGAGGCGCGGCAGGCTAGAGCATTTTCGGTTCTGATTGAATCACAACCGAAGCTCTAGATTCTTGTTTTGACGCGATTTCTTCACGCGATCCGGTATCCATTTCGCTCGAAAACGCTCTAGCGCCGCGCCGGCCAGTTAGCGAACGGTAAACGAAACCGGTGCGATATAATCAAGGGAATCGCAACGCCAATAGCGCCATGGCCAAAACAATCCAGGCAACCACGGAGCCGGCGACCGAGCCGCTCGAATTCGACTGCGCCGACGCACGAGTGGCGCAGGAGATGACGCGCTGGCTGTCGCATCTGCGCGCCGAGCGGCGGCTGTCGCCGAAGACGCTGGAAGCCTATGCCCGCGATGTACGCCAATGCCTCGCCTTCCTGGCCGGGCATTGGGGCACCCAGGTGACGCTCGCGGGTTTCGCCGCCCTGGAGGCCAGCGACGTCCGCGCCTTCATGGCGATGCGGCGCGCGGACGAGATCGGCGGGCGGTCGCTGATGCGGGCGCTGGCGGGCTTGCGCTCGTTCGGGCGCTTCCTGGAACGCGAGGGCAAGGGCAAGGTCGGTGCGCTCTCGGCCATTCGTGCGCCGAAGATTACCAAGAGCCTGCCGAAGCCGATTCACATCGAAGCGGCCAAGCGTTTCGCCGACGCCGATGAGCGCGCCGGCGAAGCCCGCGAGACCTGGATCCTGGTCCGTGACGCCGCGGTCATGGCGCTGCTCTATGGTTCGGGCCTGCGCATCTCGGAGGCGCTCGGACTGAGGCGCCGCGACGTGCCGAAGCCGGGCGAAGGCGACGTGCTGGTCGTCACCGGCAAGGGTAACAAGACCCGCATGGTGCCGGTGTTGCAGAACGTGCTGCAACTCGTCGCGGACTACGTGGCGATCTGCCCGCACCAGCTTAGCCCGACGGGGCCGATGTTCGTCGGTGCGCGCGGCGGCCCCTTGAGCCCACGCATCATCCAGCTCACGATGGAGCGGCTGCGCGGCGCGCTCGGCCTGCCCGACAGCGCGACGCCGCACGCGCTGCGGCATTCGTTTGCCACGCATCTGCTGAGCCGCGGCGGCGACCTGCGCGCGATCCAGGAACTGCTCGGCCATGCCTCGCTGTCGACCACGCAGATCTACACCGGCATCGACAGCGAGCGCCTGCTCGAAGTCTATCGCTCGGCGCATCCGCGGGGCTGAGACGGACCGCCTTCAAATGTGACGCAGACTGTTTTGATCGCGGCAGCGACGCCGTTCATATTCATACGTCTTCACACGTCCGCCATAAATCGCGCGCCCCTTGCGTTGCACGCTGCATTCGGTAATCGTGCACCGGTCTGATCCGGAGGGGGAATCATGAGCGCACATGAGAGTATGGAGCACGCGGAGCATGCCGAGCATGCGTCCGGCGAGAACAAGAAGATCGCGCTTCTGATCGCCGTGATCGCGTTGTGCCTGGCCCTCTCGGAGACGCTCGGCAAGGGCGCGCAGACCGAATCGATCAGCAAGAATGTCGAGGCCTCCAACCTCTGGGCGTTCTTCCAAGCCAAGAGCATCCGCCGGACCGCCGTGCAGACCGCAGCCGAGCAAGGCAAGCTGAGCCTCGCCGGCGCCACCGACGACGCCACCAGGGCGACGCTGCAGAAGCAGATCGACGAATGGCAGAAGACCGCGGCGCGCTACCGCTCGGAGCCGGAAACCGGCGAAGGGACCGAGCAGTTGGCCGAGCGCGCCAAGCACGCCGAGCACGAGCGCGACGAGGCGACGGCGAAGTATCACCACTTCGAGCTCGCCTCCGCCGCCTTCCAGATCGCCATCGTACTGGCGTCCGCGACCATCATCACCGGCATGATCGCGTTGGCCTGGGTGTCAGGCCTGCTGACGCTCGCCGGGATCGCGATGACCGCGCTCGGCCTCTTCCAGCCGCACTTGCTGCCGCTGCACTGAGGCCTCGGGGCAGCTCACACTGTTCGCCAATTCTCTCCTGTCATGCCCGGCTTCAAGCGGGGCATCCACTACGCCGCAGCGCCTCGGTTGTTATGCCGCTGTCTCGGGAATACTGGGTCGTCCGGTCAAGCCGGACGACGACAGCAACATCAAAGCTCAACGCGCCTCGTGCACGCTCTTGCGGAAGCGCGCGATCAGGCGGAGCGTGCGCGCCGTCCATCCGTCACCGTTGCCGCGCAGGATCTCGCGGATACGCTGCTTGATCGGCTCGACGATCGCCGTCGCCTTGGCGCGCATCGCCATCACGAACTCATAGAGCGCCTCGAACCAGGGCATCTCCATCAGCTTCGGCCGCGTCACGTCGAAAATGAAGGCGGTGACGCCGACGCTGAGAAATTTCGCAAACAGAATGGTCGAGATCGCACCCAGCCAGTATTCGTGCGTCAGAAGCCACAGGCCGATCAGCTTGAGCGGAAACAGCGGGATGATCGGGACGGCGAAGACAATCAGCGTCATCGCCGGTGACAGCGAATCGACCCGCTCGGCCAGCCATTGCTTGAACGCGCGCAGCGGAATCGCCGCCACCACGCGCGCCACGATCGGCTCGAGGTGGTCCCACAGCCATGCTTCGATCAGAAAGACGATCGCAAGCAGGACCCAGAACGGCTGCAACAGGCGACGCAACATCTAGATCATCCCGACCCCGGCTTGGCGCCGGATATCGGTCACATATGGATGGCGCGTTTGCCCACCGCAAGCGCGGCCTCCTTGACGGCTTCCGAGCGGGTCGGATGAGCATGGCACGTGCGCGCCAGATCCTCCGCCGAACCACCGAATTCCATCAGAACGCAGGCTTCGTGGATCATTTCGCCGGCTTCGCGGCCGACAATGTGCACGCCGAGCACCCGATCCGTCTTCGCATCGGCGAGAACCTTCACGAAGCCGTCCGTGGTCTGGTTCACCTTGGAGCGGCCGTTGGCGGTAAAGGGAAACTTGCCGACGGTATAAGCGATGCCTGCCTGCTTGAGGTCTTCCTCGGTCTTGCCGACCGACGACACTTCCGGCGTGGTATACACAACGCCTGGAATGACGTCGTAATTCACGTGGCCCGCCTGCCCCGCGATGATCTCCGCGCAGGCGACGCCTTCGTCTTCCGCCTTGTGCGCCAGCATCGGGCCAGCGACGACATCACCGATCGCGTAGATGCCCTTCACATTGGTCGAGAAGTGCGAATCGATCTCGACGCGGCCGCGATTGTCGAGCGCAACGCCGGCCTCCTTCAGCCCGAGTCCTTCGGTGTAGGGCACGCGGCCTATGCACACCAGCACGACATCGGCTTCGAGCGTCTCAGCCGCACCGCCCGCGGCCGGCTCGACCTTCACTGACAACGTCTTGCCCGAGGTATCGACCGCGGTGACCTTGGCACCGAGCTTGAAGACGAATCCCTGCTTCTCCAGCATGCGCTGGAATTGCTTGGCCACTTCGCCGTCCATGCCGGGCAGGATGCGGTCGAGGAATTCCACCACCATGACATCCGCACCGAGACGACGCCAGACCGAGCCGAGCTCGAGCCCGATCACGCCGGCGCCGATGATCAGCAATTTCTCCGGCACCTTCTCCAGCGAGAGCGCGCCGGTCGACGAGACGATGCGCTTCTCGTCGATATCGATTCCCTTCAGCCGCGCGATGTCCGAGCCGGTGGCAATCACGATGTTCTTGGTCTCGACGACTTCAGCCTTGCCGTTGCCGGAGACCTCGACCTTGCCGGCGCCGAGGATCTTACCGGTGCCCTTGAGCACGTCGATCTTGTTCTTCTTCATCAGGAACTCGACGCCTTTGACGTTGCCGTCGATGCCCTGCTGCTTGAAGTTCATCATCGAAGGAAGATCGAGCTTTGGCGCCGAGACGCTGACGCCCATCTTGGCAAAGGAGTGCGCGGCTTCCTCGAACATCTCGGAGGCATGCAGCAGCGCCTTCGAGGGCATGCACCCGACATTGAGGCAGGTGCCGCCGAGCGTCGCGTTCTTCTCGACCACGGCCACCTTCATGCCGAGTTGCGCTGCGCGGATCGCGCAGACGTAACCGCCGGGCCCGGTGCCGATGACGACGAGATCGTAAGAAGCCATGATGGAAGTCCTGTAGCTAAGCTCTGTGACAGTTAGTGAGAGAACCGGTTCCTGCTTGTCCGGATCATGCTCTAGCGACCGCCCGACACGTCGAGGGTCGCGCTCGTGACATAGGACGCCTCGTCCGAGATCAGCCAGACGATTGCGTTGGCGATTTCCTCGGCGGTGCCGACGCGCTTCATTGGCACCATGGGCGCGAGCCGGTGCGCGCGATCGGGCTCGCCGCCCGAGGCGTGGATTTCGGTGTCGATCAGACCGGGACGAATGCCGGCAACCCGAATGCCTTCGTCGGCGACCTCGTGACCGAGGCCGACGGTGAAGGTGTCGATCGCGCCCTTGGACGCCGCGTAATCGACATAGGTGTTGGCTGAGCCGAGCTTGGCCGCGACCGACGACAGGTTGACAATCACGCCACCCTTGCCGCCCTTCTTGGTCGACATCCGCTTCACGGCTTCACGGGCGCACAGGATGCTGCCAGTGACATTGACCGCCATCATGCGCGCGATGCGCTCCGCGGTCATGTCCTCGACGCGAATCGACGGACCGACGATGCCGGCGTTGTTGACGAGAGCGCCGAGCGTTCCGAAGCCGTCGGCGGCCTTGAACAGCGCCAGGATATCCTGCTCGCTGCCGACGTCGCACTTCACCGCGATCGCCTTGCCGTTCTTCGCCTCGATGGCGGCAACGACCTCGTTGGCCGCGGCCTGGTTGGAAGCGTAGCCGACGACCACGCGATAGCCGCGCGCAGCGGCTGCGAGCGCGGCGGCGCGGCCGATGCCGCGGCTGCCGCCAGTGATGACAACGACCTTGTCCGTCACGTCAACCTCCAAGCGTGTGTGAGTGAAGATCCGATCGCGATGCCCGAACCGATCGGGCATCGCGTGCGTCGTGTCCTCAGAGGTCCAGCACCAGGCGAGCCGGGTCCTCCAGGCTCTCCTTGACGCGCACCAGGAAGGTGACCGCTTCCTTGCCGTCGATGACGCGGTGATCGTAGGACAGCGCCAGATACATCATCGGGCGCGCCTCGATCTTGCCGCCGACCACCATCGGCCGCTCCTGGATCTTGTGCATGCCGAGGATGCCGGACTGCGGCGCATTGAGGATCGGTGTCGACATCAGCGAGCCGTAGATGCCGCCATTGGTGATGGTGAAGGTGCCGCCCTGCATCTCGTCGATCTTGAGCTGGCCATCGCGGGCGCGGCGGCCGTAGTCGGCGATTCCCTTCTCGATCTCGGCGATCGACTTGTGGTCGCAGTCGCGCACCACAGGCACCACCAGGCCGCGGTCAGTGCCGACCGCGACGCCAATGTGATAGTAGTTCTTGTAGATCAGGTCAGAGCCGTCGATTTCGGCGTTGACGGCCGGGATATCCTTCAGGGCCTGCACGACGGCCTTGGTGAAGAAGCCCATGAAGCCGAGCTTGGCGCCGTGCTTCTTCTCGAACGCGTCCTTGTACTGCGCGCGCAGCGCCATGACGTTGGTCATGTCGACCTCGTTGAAGGTCGTCAGCATCGCGGCGGTGTTCTGCACATCCTTGAGGCGGCGGGCGATGGTCTGGCGCAGCCGCGTCATCTTCACGCGCTCCTCGCGCGCGGCGTCGTCAGCCGGCGATGGCGCGCGGACTTGCATGGCGGCGGCCGGCTGATTGACCGGGGTGGGCGCCGAGGCAGCCTTTTCGATCGCCGCCAGCATGTCGCCCTTGGTCACGCGGCCGTCCTTGCCCGAACCGGGAACGGTGGAGGCATCGATACCGCTCTCAGCCGAGAGCTTGCGAACGGAAGGCGCGAGCGGCGTATCCGCGGGCGGCGCTTTCGGCGCAGCGGCCGGAGCCGGGGCGGCGGTCGGCGCCGGCGCGGCAGCGGGGGCCGCGGCCTTGGCAGGCGCGGCGGCGGGCGCAGCCGGCTTGGCCGGAGCCGCGCCGTCATTGATCTGGCCGAGCAACGCGCCGACGGCAACCGTTTCGCCGTCCTTGGCAATGATCTCGCCGAGCGTTCCTGCCGACGGTGCCGGAACCTCGATCGTCACCTTGTCGGTCTCCAGCTCCACGAGCGGCTCGTCCACCGCGACGGCTTCGCCCGCCTTCTTGAACCAGCGGCCGATGGTGGCCTCGGTCACGGATTCGCCGAGCGTTGGAACGCGAATTTCAGTCATGGTCTTTTCCTCGATAACCTTGCGGTCGCAAAATTTGTCCGGCCACGGTCCGCCAAAGCGAACGACCCCGGTACTCCGTGACGACAGCAATTCTGCTGGATGACGCGGGATACCGGACGCCCCGCTTTCGCGGGGCATGGCTTGAGTGAAGGTCGTTAGTTCAGTGCGTCGTCAAGCAGCGCCTTGAGCTGCGCCAGATGTTTCGACATCAGGCCAGTGGCGGTTGCCGCCGACGCCGGCCGGCCGGCGTAGCGCGGGCGCCTGTTCGTCGCATTGATCTGGTTCAGCACCCATTCGAGATAGGGCTCGATGAAGTGCCACGATCCCATATTGCGCGGCTCTTCCTGGCACCACACCATTTCGGCGTTCTTGAAGCGGCCAAGCTCCTGCACCAGTGCCTTTAGCGGCACCGGATAGAGCTGCTCGATGCGCATCAGATAGATGTCGTCGATGCCGCGCTTCTCGCGCTCCTCGTAGAGATCGTAATAGACCTTGCCGGAGCACAGCACGACGCGACGGATCTTGTCGTCTGCCTTCAGCTTGATCTTCTCGTCCGGCAGCATCTGCGCGTCATCGTACAGAATGCGATGGAAGGTGGCATTCTTGCCGAGTTCGTCGAGCCGCGACACGGCGCGCTTGTGGCGCAGCAGCGACTTCGGCGTCATCAGGATCAGCGGCTTGCGGATCTCGCGATGGAGCTGGCGCCGCAGCACATGGAAGTAGTTCGCCGGCGTGGTCGGATAGACCACCTGCATGTTGTCTTCGGCGCACATCTGCAAATAACGCTCGAGGCGAGCCGAGGAGTGCTCCGGTCCCTGTCCCTCATAGCCATGCGGCAGCAAGCAGACCAGACCGGACATGCGCAGCCATTTGCGTTCGCCGGAGGAGATGAACTGGTCGAACACGACCTGCGCGCCGTTGGCGAAGTCGCCGAACTGCGCCTCCCAGACCGCCAGCGCATTCGGCTCGGCCAGCGAATAGCCGTACTCGAAGCCGAGCACGGCCTCTTCCGACAGCAGCGAGTTGATGACCTCGTAGTGGCCGGTGTTGTCGCCGCCGAGGTGATTGAACGGCGTGTAGCGGCTCTCGTCCTCCTGATCGATCAGGACCGAGTGGCGCTGCGAGAAGGTGCCGCGCTCGGAATCCTGGCCGGACAGGCGCACGTGATGGCCTTCCTGCAGCAGCGAGCAGAATGCCAGCGCCTCGCCGGTCGCCCAGTCGATGCCGACGCCGCTGTCGATCGCCTTGGCGCGATTGTCGAGGAAGCGCTGGATGGTGCGGTGGACGCGGAAGCCGTCCGGCACCTTGGTGATCTTGCGGCCGATGTCCTTCAGAACAGCGATATCGACGCCGGTGACGCCGCGGCGGGCGTCCTCTTCCTGATCGGCGATCTTGAACCCCGCCCACTTGCCGTCGAGCCAGTCGGCCTTGTTCGGCTTGTAGCCGGCGCCGGCCTCGAACTCGGCATCGAGCCGCGCGCGCCAATCGGCCTTGGCCTTTTCGACCTCGCCTTCCGTCAGCACGCCATCGGCAACCAGTCGCTTGGCATAGATCTCAAGGGTGGTCGGATGCGAGGCGATGCGCTTGTACATCACCGGCTGGGTGAACGCCGGCTCGTCGCCCTCGTTGTGGCCGTGGCGACGGTAGCAGAACATGTCGATCACGACCGGCTTGTGGAATTTCTGCCGGAATTCGATCGCGACCTTGGCTGCGAACACCACCGCTTCCGGGTCGTCGCCGTTCACATGGAAGATCGGCGCGTCGATCATCTTCGCGACGTCGGACGGATAGGGCGACGAACGCGAGTAGCGCGGATAGGTGGTGAAGCCGATCTGGTTGTTGACGATGAAGTGCAGCGATCCGCCGGTGCGGTAGCCCTTCAGGTCGGAGAGGCTGAAGCATTCCGCGACGACGCCCTGGCCCGCGAACGCCGCGTCGCCGTGCATCAAGAGCGGCAGGACGGAGATGCGCATGTCGGGCGGATCGCCGTGCTGGTCCTGCTTGGCGCGCACCTTGCCCATCACGACCGGATCGACGATCTCGAGATGCGACGGGTTGGCGGTCAGCGACAGATGGATGTTGTTGCCGTCGAACTCGCGGTCCGAGGAGGCGCCGAGGTGATACTTGACGTCGCCGGAGCCTTCGACCGAATCCGGATTGGCCGAGCCGCCCTTGAATTCATGGAACAGCGCGCGGTGCGGCTTGCCCATCACCTGGGTGAGCACGTTGAGGCGGCCGCGATGCGGCATGCCGACCACGATCTCCTTCACGCCGAGATTGCCGCCGCGCTTGATGATCTGCTCCAGCGCGGGGATCAGCGATTCGCCGCCGTCGAGGCCGAAGCGCTTGGTGCCGGTGAATTTGAGGTCGCAGAACTTCTCAAATCCTTCGGTCTCGATCAGCTTGTTGAGGATGGCGCGGCGCCCTTCCGGGGTGAAGCTGATCTCCTTGTCCGGCCCTTCGATGCGCTCCTGGATCCAGGCCTTCTGCGCGGCATTGGAGATGTGCATGAATTCGACGCCGAGCGTCTGGCAGTAGGTCCGCTCGCAGATCTGGACGATCTCGCGCAGAGTGCCGTATTCGAGGCCGAGAACGTGATCGAGGAAAATCTTGCGATCGAAGTCGGCCTCGGTGAAGCCGTAGGAACGCGGATCGAGCTCCTCGCGATCACGCGGCGCCTCGATGCCGAGCGGATCCAGCTTGGCGTGGAAGTGGCCGCGCATGCGGTAGGCACGAATCAGCATCAAGGCGCGGACGGAATCGCGGGTCGCCTGATGGACCTCGACGTCCGAGAGTTCGGCGCCCTTGGCCTGGGCCTTGGCGGCGAGCTTGGCGCCGACCGCCTTCTCGACCTCCGCCCAGTTGCCGTCGAGCGCCGACGTCAGCTCGTCACGCGGTGTCACCGGCCAGTTGTCGCGGCCCCAGGACGCGCCGTCGGCGTTCTTCCGGACGTCGGCCGGGGTGTCCTTCAGGCTCTTGAAGAAGTCCTGCCACTCGGCATCGACCGATGCTGGATCCTGTTCGTAACGGGCATAGAGGTCGTCGATGTAGGCGGCGTTGGTGCCCTGCAAAAACGATGAAAGGGCAAAAGCGGCGTTCGCGTCCTGGCGAGACATGAGGCAGTCCTGGTGATTTTTTTCGGTTCGCGCGTAGAAGACGGCGCAAGTGCCGGTCTGGAAGAGGGGCCGGCTGATTGGGTACCCTTTACCCTATCTAGTTTGGATATTCCTGCCTAAAAGAACTAAGGAGTGAATATCTTTTCAAAACTTGTAAATACACGATCTTTTGGACGCAAACGACTACGCCGCGGCCTCCCGGGACGGAAATTCCGGAAGGCCACGGCGGGATAACGCCTGATCAGTAAAATTGTCGCGGCGGGATGATTTACTTCAACATCTCGGCCAGGGTGTGCCCGAGCCGGGCCGGCGATGGCGACACCTTGATCCCCGCCGCTTCCATCGCCGCGGTCTTGGAACCGGCATCGCCCTTGCCGCCGGAAATGATGGCACCGGCATGGCCCATGCGGCGGCCGGGAGGTGCTGTAACACCGGCAATGAAGCCGACCATCGGCTTCTTGCGGCCGCGCTTGGCCTCGTCCTTCAGGAACTGAGCCGCGTCCTCCTCGGCGGAACCGCCGATCTCACCGATCATCACGATCGACTTGGTCTTCTCGTCGGCCAGGAACATCTCGAGCACGTCGATGAACTCGGTGCCCTTGACGGGGTCGCCGCCGATTCCGACCGCGGTGGTCTGGCCGAGGCCCTCCTGCGTGGTCTGGAACACCGCCTCGTAAGTCAGCGTGCCGGAACGGGAGACGATGCCGACGCTGCCGGGTTTGAAGATGTTGGCCGGCATGATGCCGATCTTGCATTCGCCGGCGGTCATCACGCCCGGGCAGTTCGGGCCGATCAGCCGCGACTTCGAGCCCGACAGCGACCGCTTGACGCGCACCATGTCGAGCACCGGGATGCCTTCGGTGATGCAGACGATCAGCGGGATCTCCGCATCGATCGCCTCGCAGATCGCATCCGCCGCGCCCGGCGGCGGCACATAGACCACGCTGGCATCGGCGCCGGTCTTCTCGCGCGCTTCGGCGACGGTGTCGAACACCGGCAGGTTGAGATGCGTCGAGCCGCCTTTGCCCGGCGCCACGCCGCCGACCATCTTGGTGCCGTAAGCGATCGCCGCTTCCGAATGGAAGGTGCCGTTCTTGCCGGTGAAGCCCTGGCAGATGACCTTGGTGTTCTTGTCGATCAGGATGGACATGGTTCGTGATGCTTTCGCGAGACGAGCAGTGAGGACTGTTTGCTCTAGTGGATACGCCGGTACACGCCGGTGAGCACGTCAGCCCATCCTTCCGCGTCGGGCGAGAACTGGATCTTCATGTTGTAGGTGTCGTCGTCGACGACCTCGTAGACGTGACGAGCGTTGCCGCGCAGCGAGCCGCGCACCAGGATCAGCGACTTGTTGACCCAGGCGCCGGAGGCCGGCGACGGCGGGTAGTAGCCGAGCGAATCGTGCCAGAACAGTTTGTAGGTCCGCTCTTCACGATCGTAGGTGAAGACGCCATGGGTGGCGAAGCTCTCCTTGCCCTCGCGCGTCTGCACACTGTCCTGGATCAGGTAGAAGCGGTTGAGCGCGATGCGTGCGCTCACATGCGAGGTCGCCGGACCGCCTGCGGTCCAGCGCGACGGATAGACCATCTCTTCGCCGCTCCACTCGCCCGCGAAGGCCGCGAGCCTGCGGTGTTCTTCCAGCGGCGTTGGAGCGTCGAGATGATCGGCCATCGTTAGCCTCCCTTGACGGCTTTCACGATCTTCTGTGCGGCATCATCGAGATTGTCGGCAGGCACGACGTTGAGGCCGCTCTCGCGGATGATCTTCTTGCCCTGCTCGACATTGGTGCCTTCAAGACGCACGACCAGCGGCACCTTGAGGCCGACCTGCTTCACCGCGGCGACGACGCCCTCCGCGATCACGTCGCACTTCATGATGCCGCCGAAGATGTTGACCAGGATGCCCTTCACGTTGGGATCGGCGGTGATGATCTTGAAGGCGGCTGCGACCTTCTCGACGCTGGCGCCGCCGCCGACATCGAGGAAGTTCGCGGGCGACATGCCGTAGAGCTTGATGATGTCCATGGTCGCCATGGCAAGGCCGGCGCCGTTGACCATGCAACCGATATTGCCGTCGAGCGCGACGTAGTTGAGGTCGAATTTCGACGCCTCGATTTCCTTGGCGTCCTCCTCGGTCTCGTCGCGCAGCGCCAGCACATCAGCGTGGCGATAGAGCGCGTTGCTGTCGAACGACACCTTGGCGTCGAGCACGCGGAGCTGGCCCTGCTTGGTGACGACGAGCGGATTGATTTCCAGCATCGCCATGTCCTTGGCGACAAACGCGGCATAGAGCTGGCTGGTCAGCTTTTCGGCCTGCTTCGCAAGCTCGCCGGTCAGCTTCAGCGCGTTGGCGACGGTGCGGCCGTGGTGCGGCATGATGCCGGTTGCCGGATCGACCGAGAAGGAGACGATCTTTTCCGGCGTCGCGTGCGCGACCTCCTCGATGTTGACGCCGCCCTCGGTCGAAACCACGAACGAGACTTCGGAGGTTTCGCGGTTGACCAGGATCGAGAGGTAGAACTCCTTGTCGATGTCGGAGCCCTCCTCGATGTAGAGGCGGTTGACCTGCTTGCCGTGTGGCCCGGTCTGCACCGTGACCAGGGTCGCGCCGAGCATCTGCTTGGCGAATTCGTCGACCTCGGCGACCGACTTGGCGATGCGGACGCCGCCCTTGTCGCCAGCGGATGCTTCCTTGAACTTGCCCTTGCCGCGGCCGCCGGCATGGATCTGGCTCTTCACCACCCAGATCGGTCCGGGGAGCTGCTTCGCCGCCGCGTCGGCATCCTCCGGCTTGAGCACCGGCACGCCGCGCGAGATCGGCACGCCGAATTGATGCAGCAGTGCCTTGGCCTGGTATTCATGGATATTCATGGAGAGATGCTCCCAAACCCTCGTGCGGCGAACTTCATCAAGCTCGCGTCAGCGCGCTCTGGCATACCATATACCAAGACTGACGCAACCCATAAAATCCGCGGGAATTTCATCACCTTGCCCGACAGGCGATTGAAAATGCCTATCGGGCCATTGCCAAGTCAGATTATCAGTCAGATCACTTGCCGAGCAGGTCGGGCGCGATCTTCTTGCAGGCGTCGACCAGGCCCTGCACCGCGCCGACCGACTTGTCGAAGGCTTCGCGGTCCTTGCCGGCCAGTTCGATCTCGACGACGCGCTCGACACCCTTGGAGCCGATCACCACCGGCACGCCGACATACATGTCCTTCACGCCATACTCGCCGTTGAGATAGGCGGCGCAGGGCAGCACGCGCTTCTTGTCCTTCAGGTAGCTCTCGGCCATCGCGATCGCGGACGCCGCCGGCGCGTAGAAGGCAGAGCCGGTCTTGAGCAGGTTGACGATCTCGGCGCCGCCGTTGCGCGTGCGATCGACGATCTCGTCGACGCGGGCCTGCGAGGTCCAGCCCATCTTGACGAGGTCGGGCAGCGGAATGCCGGCAACGGTGGAATAGCGGGTCAGCGGCACCATCGTGTCGCCGTGACCGCCGAGCACGAAGGCGGTGACGTCCTCGACCGAGACGTTGAATTCGTCGGCAAGGAAGTAGCGGAAGCGCGCGGAGTCGAGCACGCCGGCCATGCCGACCACCTTCTTGTGCGGCAGGCCAGAGGCCTTCTGCAGCGCCCACACCATCGCATCCAACGGGTTGGTGATGCAGACGACGAACGCGTCGGGCGCGTACTTCTTGATGCCGGCACCGACCTGCTCCATGACCTTGAGGTTGATGGAGAGCAGATCGTCGCGGCTCATGCCGGGCTTGCGCGGCACGCCGGCGGTGACGATGCAGACCTTGGCGCCGTCGAGCGCTTCGTAGGAATTGGCACCGGAGAGATTGGAGTCGAAACCATCGACCGGCGACGATTGCGCGATGTCGAGCGCTTTGCCCTGCGGCACGCCTTCGGCGATATCGAACAGCACGACGTCACCGAGTTCCTTGAGGCCGACGAGGTGCGCCAGCGTTCCGCCGATCTGTCCGGAGCCAATCAGAGCAATCTTGTCGCGTGCCATGGGAAATCAGTCCTTTGAACTGGTAGCAGGAGGGAGAGAAGTCGGTTGCAAGGGTGGTTATCCCTTTCGAATGATACGTTCAAGTCGCGGCCTGCCCAATTGTCGCCCCTGCCTGGAATTCGATCAGGCATGCCAGCGATAACCGCGCGGGCGCACGAAAAGTTGCTCGGAACGGGCGCGCCGAAGGGCAGCCTTCAGGTCTCGACCAGACCGGTCGACGTGCCGCTCGCCGACGAGTCTTTCCGACCGTGCGGCAACGCCAGGTAGGATTCCGAACTCATTTCGATCAGACGTGACGCAGTGCGCTTGAACTCCATCGCCTCGATGCCGTCGGTCGCGAGATAAAGCGACACCGGGTTGGCCTCGGCCGAGGCCATCAGCTTCACCGCATTGTCATAGAGCGTGTCGATCAGCGAGATGAAGCGCTTGGCAGCGTTGCGCTGCGCGTAGTCCATCACCGGAATATGGTCGATCAGGATCGTGTGGTAGTCGTGTGCGAGCCGCAGATAGTCGGAGGCCGCAAGCGGCTTCTCGCAGATATCCGCGAAGCCGAAGCGCGCGACACCATTCGACGAACACGGCACGTGCAGCGTGCGCCCCTTGATCGCGATGTCGCGCGACTTGCACGGCGCATTGCCGGTCATCTTGCGCCATGCCGCGTCGAGCGCGCCGTTGGCTTCATCATCCGCCGGCACCAGCCACATCTTCACGCCGAACAGCTTCTCCAGCCGGAAGTCGGTGCGTGCGTCGAGCCGCAGCACGTCCATGTGGTCGGAGATCTGCGTGATGAACGGCAGGAACAGCGCGCGGTTGAGGCCGCCTTTATAAAGGTCCTCCGGCGCGACGTTGGAGGTTGCGACCACGACCGTGCCGAGATCGAACAGCTTTGCGAACAGCCGCCCGAGGATCATCGCATCGGCGATATCGGTGACGTGGAATTCGTCGAAGCAAAGCAGCCAGGCCTCATCGAAGATCGCCTGCGCGGTGAGCGCGATGACGTCGGCTTCGGCGATCTCGCCGCGCGCGATCTGCTGGCGATAGCCGTAGATGCGCTCATGCGCCTCGGCCATGAATTCGTGGAAGTGCGCGCGGCGCTTGTGCTCGACCGCGCTCTGCTGGAAGAACAAGTCCATCAGCATGGTCTTGCCGCGGCCGACCTCGCCGTGGACATAGAGCCCGCGCGGCGGCTTCTCGTCCCTGTCGCCGCCGAACAGCCGGCCGAACAGGCTCTGCTTGCGTTGCGGCTTGTAGCTCGTGAGCCGCTCATCGAGCGCGCCAAACGCGGTGGCGGCGCGCGCCTGCGCAGGATCAGCCTCGATCGCGCCGGAGGCGACCAGGGCCTTGTAATGATCAAGGAAGGAACTGGGCGAGGTGGACAGCATGAGCCACCTTACGGCCCTACCCGGCGGAAAATTGCAAGCCGCGAATTTTGGCGACGGGTATGCAGAAGCACGATCTTGCGCGCCCCGGCCGTCCGCGCGAGCCGGCCGGGCGCGGAAAAAGCGGCGGCTATCTCACGCGCAGAGCGCGTAGGAATCCTCGACCACGTAGGGCCCACCGCCTGTCGAGGCACGTGACGAGAACAGCACGAAGCGATCCGCCATGAAGGTGCGGCTCGGGAAGTAGCCGCGCACGGAAAGATAATCCGCAACGTCCTGGCTCGATGCATCGTGCAATCGCGCGAGCGTCACATGCGGCGTGAACTTGCGACCCTCGGGGTCAAGCCCGATCCGCTGCATCATCCGCTCGAGCTCCGCCTGCAGCTCGATCAGTGGCCGGCTCGGCTCGACGGCGGCAACCACCGCGCGCGGCTTGCGTCCGCCAAAGCTCGACAGGCCCTGCAGCTTCACCTCGAACGGTTTGCGGTTCACCCGAAACAGCATCATGGCGATCTCGTTGGCCGAGACACCATCGATATCGCCGATGAAGCGCAGGGTGACGTGGTAATTTTCGGGATCGATCCAGCGAGCGCCGGGAAGGCCACCACGCAGGCTGGAGAGGGTTTGGCCGATATCAGCCGGGATTTCCAGTCCAGTGAACAGACGCGGCATCGCAATAATCCTCGATGCTGTGACGCGAGTTTTGGGAGCCCGCGCCCTGTTACGACCCGGTGACGAATCACCGATGTCTCTTTGTACCCGAGTTATATGACTCTGCGAAGCATGATGCGTTAACAGCTCGTAAACCTACGGTCATGACGCGCGGCAGAGCCTGTATTTCAACTGCGTTGCCCGGATAATGCTCCAACAAATGCCTCCACCGTGGGCAGGATGTTCTTCACGACGATATCCACTCCGTCGGCCGTCGGATGCATGCCGTCGGCCTGATTGAGCTTGGCGTCCGCGGCCACGCCATCGAGAAAGAACGGATACAGCGGCACGCCAAGGGATTTCGAGAGATCAGGATAGATCGCGTTGAACTTGGCCGCATAGTCGCTGCCGTAGTTCGGCGGCGCGAGCATGCCGCACAACAGAACCGCGATCTTGCGCGACTTCAACTTTGTGATGATGTCGGACAGCGCGGCGCGGGTGACGGCGGGATCGGTGCCGCGCAAGGCATCGTTGGCGCCGAGCTCGAGGATCACCGCATCGGTTCCCTCGGGCACCGACCAGTCGACCCGGTCGCGGCCGCCCGAGGCGGTATCGCCGGACACCCCGGCATTGATGATATCGACCTTTATCCCCTTGGCATCCAACGCCTTTTGCAGGCGGACAGGAAACGACGCCGCGGCCGGAAGGCCGTAGCCGGCACTCAAGGAGTCACCCAGCACCACCATCTTGACCGGTTTCGCGGATTCCGCCGGCTGCGCGCTTGCCGCCGTCATCAAGCCCATAAGCAACACGAGTATGTGCACGAAGATTCCCAACCGGCCCTCGACCGCAGCGGCGGAAGTGCCATATGACCGAACCATGGACAGTCTCATCGAATCCTCTTCACTGACCGGCGTCGAGCCGGACACCATCTCCGTCAAGAACGTCAATCTCTCGCTCGGCACCGGTGCGGCACGGGTTCATATCCTGAAAGATATCAGCCTTCGTGTGGCGGCGGGCGAGGCCATCGGCCTGATCGGCCCGTCGGGCTCGGGCAAGTCGACCTTGCTGATGGTGATGGCGGGGCTCGAACGTCCTGACAGTGGAGAAGTGGTCGTCAACGGCACCTCGTTCAATGCCCTCGATGAGGACGCGCTTGCGCGCTTCCGCGGCCGCCAGGTCGGCATCGTTTTCCAGTCGTTCCATCTGATCCCGACCATGACGGCACTGGAGAACGTCGCGGTGCCGCTCGAGCTCGCCGGCAGCGCGGATGCGGCGGCACGCGCCGCGCAGGAGCTGCAATCGGTGGGCCTCGGTGAGCGCCTGCATCACTATCCGACGCAACTCTCCGGCGGCGAGCAGCAGCGCGTGGCGATCGCGCGCGCGCTCGCACCCGATCCGGCGATTCTTGTGGCCGACGAGCCGACCGGAAATCTCGATGAGGCGACCGGAAAGCAGATCGTCGATCTGCTCTTTACCAAGCACGCCGAGCGCGGCATGACGCTGGTGCTGGTGACGCACGACATCTCCCTCGCGCAGCGCTGCGATCGCGTGGTGCGGCTGCGCTCGGGCCGGATCGACGGCCCCTCCGCGACATGAGCATCGCGTCCGAAGTCACGATGCAGGGCCGCGCGTCGTCGCTCGCCTTCCGTTACGCGATGCGCGAGCTGCGCGGCGGCCTGCGCGGCTTCTATGTCTTCATCGCCTGCATTGCGCTCGGGGTGATGGCGATCGCCGGCGTCGGCTCGGTCGCAGCGAGCCTTGGCGAAGGCCTGTCGCGCGAAGGCCGCACCTTGCTCGGCGGCGACGTCGCGTTCTCGCTGATCTCGCGCGAGGCCAAGCCGAACGAGGTTGCATTCCTGCGCACGCGCGGCGAGGTCTCGATCGCAGCCACGCTCCGCGCGATGGCGCGCAGCAACGACGGCAAGCTGGCGCTGGTCGAGCTCAAGGCAGTCGACGGCAAATATCCGATGCTCGGCGAACTCATGCTCGAGCCGAACCTGTCGCTCGCCGATCTCCTCGCCGAGCGCGACGGCGCCTATGGCGCAGCAGTCGATTCGACCTTGCTGGCACGGCTCGACCTCAAGCTCGGCGACCGCGTCACTGTCGGCAGCGCGACCTATCAGATCCGCAGTGTGGTCGCAGCCGAGCCGGACAAGCTTTCCGGCGGCGTCGGCCTCGGCCCGCGCTTCCTGGTCAGCGAAGCCAGTCTGCGCGCCACCGACCTGCTGCAGCCGGGCAGTCTGGTGCGCTGGATCTATCGCGTGAAACTGCCTGACGGCGCCAACGACGATCGCTCCACCACGGCATTGATCGACGGCGCGCGTAACGCAGCGCCCGAAGCTGGCTGGGAAGTCCGTAGCCGCAGCAATGCCTCGCCGCAGCTCGAACGCAGCATCAACCGCTTCACGCAATTCCTGACCCTGGTCGGCCTTGCCGCGCTGCTGGTCGGCGGCGTCGGCGTTGCCAATGCCGTGAAGAGCCATATCGACCGCCGCCGCGACGTCATCGCCTCCTTCAAGGCGCTCGGCGCCACCGGCCGCGACGTCTTCACGATCTATCTCACCCAGGTGGTCGTGCTGGCCGGAATCGGCTCGGTGATCGGTCTTACGCTCGGCGCCGCGCTGCCGTTCGCGATCGTCGGCCTGTTCGGCACGCTGCTGCCGTTGCCGGTGGTGCCGGCCGTGCATCCGGATGAGCTTGCGCTCGCCTTCATCTACGGCCAGCTCACCGCGCTCGCCTTCGGCCTGTGGCCGCTCGGCCGGGTCCACGACGTGCCGGTGGCCGCGCTGTTCCGCGAGACCGTCACCAGCGAATGGCATCGCCCGCGCTGGAGCTATCTCGCGCTGATGGCAGTCGTGATCGCCCTGCTGATCACTGTTGCGATCGGGCTGTCCTACGACAAGCGGGTTGCCACCGTGTTCGTCATCGCCTCGATCGCGGTGTTCCTGCTGCTGCGCGGAATTGCCGAACTGCTGATGGCCGCAGCGCGGCGGCTGCCACGCAGCCGCATGACCATGCTGCGGCTCGCGATCGCCAACATCCATCGGCCCGGAGCGCTGACCCCGTCGGTCGTGCTGTCGCTGGGCCTTGGGCTTGCGGTGCTCGTCACCATCACCCAGATCGACGGCAACCTGCGCCGCCAGTTTCTGGCGGCGCTGCCGGAGCGGGCGCCGTCGTTCTTCTTCATCGATATTCCTTCCACCGAGGCCGACCGCTTCGGCAGCTTCCTCAAGCAGATCTCACCGGATTCGACGGTCGAGGACGTGCCGATGCTGCGCGGGCGCATCGTCGCGGCCCGCGGCGTGAAAGCCGACCAGCTCAAGCCGACAGTGGACTCGGAATGGGTGCTGCAGAGCGACCGCGGCCTGACCTACACCGGCCAAGTTCCCAAAGGCTCGAAGATTGTCGAGGGGGAATGGTGGGGTCCCGACTACAGTGGCCCTCCGCTGGTCTCGATGGAGAAGAAGATCGCCGATGGCTTGGGCCTGAAGATCGGTGACGAGATCGTCGTCAATGTGCTCGGCCGCGACGTCCCGGCGAAAATCGCCAACCTCCGCAATATCGACTGGCAGGGACTCGGCATCAACTTCGTGCTGGTGTTCTCGCCGAATGCTTTCAAGGGCGCGCCGCACAGCCATGTCGCGACCCTGACGGAGCCACATCCGGGTTCCGTCGAGGACGCCCGCATCATCAAGCAGGTCGCCGACGCCTTCCCGATGGTGACGAGCGTGCGTGTCCGCGAGGCGCTGGAGACGATCGGCAGCGTCGTCAGCAACCTTGTGCTGGCGATCCGCGGCGCCAGCGCCGTGACGCTGATCTCCGCCATCCTGGTGCTGGGCGGAGCATTGGCTGCCGGCCATCGCCACCGCGTCTACGATGCCGTGATCCTCAAGACGCTGGGCGCCACGCGAGCACGACTGCTCGGCGCCTACGCGCTGGAGTACCTGATGATCGGTTTTGCAACTGCCGCGTTCGGCGTCATCGCCGGTTCGATCGCGGCCTGGTTGATCGTGACGCGGCTCATGACACTGAGCTTCATCTGGCAGGCCGGAAGCGCCGCGCTGGTCGTGGTCGCAGCATTGGTCGTCACGGTCGGATTGGGACTGGCCGGAACGCTGCTGGCGCTGAATCAGAAACCCGCCTCGGTGCTGCGGAATTTGTGACAATTTGTAGCGCCGGCGACACCGTATTTCACTGCAAATGCCGGGCCAGAGCGACATTCGGCCGCGCGTGGAAGCTTGCGTCGGATGTGTTAATTTCCCACATACCAACCGGGTCGGATGATCGGTTTGATGACACCGAATTAATGTTCGGCAAACCGCGCCATCTGAGATAGATTTACGACCGGCGCCGCAAATCCCTTGCGCTCCACCGGGACCAACCACGGGAATTCGACCATGTCGGACCTAGACCGCAACTACGCTTCTCCTTTCGGCCGGGCCGCCGGGCGCATTGACGCTGCGGCCGTCGACGCCGGTCTGCGCGCCTACATGCTGCGCATCTACAACTACATGAGCATCGGCCTGGCCATCACCGGCCTTGCCGCGCTCGGTGTCTACATGGCTGCGGTGACCGGCGATCCGTCCGCCGCCGTCGCGAAGTTTGGCAATGCCTATCTGACGCAGTTCGGCTACGCGATGTTCGTCAGCCCGCTGAAGTGGCTGTTCATCCTCGCGCCCTTGGTGATGGTGTTCGTCATCTCGGCCGGCATCAACCGTCTGGCGCCCTCGACCGCCCAGTTGCTGTTCTGGGTGTTCTCGGCGCTGATGGGCCTGTCGCTGTCGTCGATCTTCCTGGTGTACACGCACACCTCGATCGTGCGCGTGTTCTTCATCACCGCGGCGACGTTCGGTGCGCTCAGCCTTTACGGCTACACCACCAAGCGTGACATGAGCGGCATGGGCTCGTTCCTGTTCATGGGCCTGATCGGCATCATCATCGCCAGCCTGGTCAACCTGTTCCTGGCGAGCTCGGCGCTGCAGTTCATCGTGTCGGTGGTCGGCGTGCTGGTGTTCGCAGGCCTCACCGCCTGGGACACCCAGCGGCTGAAGAACGACTACATCTATGGCTACGCCTCGCAGGGCGGCGCGATGGCAGAGCGTGCGGCGATCACCGGTGCCCTCTCGCTCTACCTGAACTTCATCAACCTGTTCACGCTGCTGCTGCAGCTCCTCGGCCAGCGCGACTGACGCGCAACGTCGAACGGACAGATCGAAGCCCCGGCCCAATTGGCCGGGGCTTTTCTTTTGCGCGGAGCAAAAATAGTGTCGCGCCATGTCCAATCCGGAAATCAGGCCGACCGTTGAGGCGGACCTTCCTTCCATCACCGCGATCTATGAGCAGGCGGTGCGTTTCGGCACCGCCACGTTCGAGCTGATCCCACCCGACCTCACCGAGATGACCCGCCGCTACCGAGCGCTGATCGATGGCGGCTTTCCCTACTTCGTTGCCGTGCACGAGGGACGCGTCGTCGGCTATGCCTATGCCGGCCCCTATCGGCCTCGACCGGCTTACCGCTTCACGGTCGAGAACTCGGTCTATCTGGATCCCGCGATCCATCGCCGCGGCATCGGCCTGCAACTGATGGAGCGCCTGATCGCCGAATGCGGAGCCCGCGGCTTCCGGCAGATGGTCGCCGTGATCGGCGATTCCGCCAACGCCGGCTCGATCGGCGTGCATCGCAGATGCGGGTTCCAGATGATCGGGACGCATCCAAACGTCGGCCTGAAGTTCGGCCGCTGGCTCGATACGGTGATGATGCAGCGCGAGCTCGGCGAAGGTGCCGGAACGGTGCCGACCGATTAGCCAAGATCCGTACCGGATGGAGCGCAAGCGAAATCCGGGGCTAGTTTATCCGCGGACACAGACCCGGATTACGCTTTCGCTCCATCCGGGTTACAGCGTTGAATTGGCCCGCCTAGCCAGTGCCAGCTTGCGATCGATCACGAGCAATACGCGCTCCAGCTCATGACCGCGGCGCAGGATCAGGCCTGTCGCCGAGATCACGCTGTACATGCCCTGCTTGCGCGCGAGGCGCGGGTCCTTCTCGATCCGGTAGATCGGCACTTCGGAGGCCCGGCGAAACACCGAGAACACGGCGCGCTCCTTCAGAAAGTCGATCGCGTAGTCGCGCCACTCGCCATCGGCGACCATGCGGCCATACAGGTTGAGAATGCGGTTGAGCTCAAGTCGATTGAAGGTCACGCGGTTGGGCTGGGCCGCGGCGGCGGGGCGCGCCACGGCACGCATCCCGCTCGGATCAGTGTCCTCCGACATCAAACTCATCGAGCGCCTCCTGTCATCCCGGTGACGACCTATTCCGAAGGCCGGTGTCCCTCTCCGGGATCGTCACGAGGCTGACATGATCGCGCTAAGCGAGGGGCATCGCAAGGGGCCATTCGCAATGCAAAGCAGGCGTAAACCATGTCGGAGCGCGACGGATTGTCCGAAAAAGAGTCACGGGAACGTTAGCAGAATCATATTGCTGCCCAACTTCCGCCCACCGCCTGCCCCGCTGCTCTGCGAAAAGAGAACCCTGCGTTGGCCCGGTCCTTTCGGTTCCGGATTCCTCAGCCCCCAGCCCCCCGGGGCCGTCGGGATCGGGCCTGTACGCGGGGGGAGTTGATCCCCAACACTGGGCCAACGAAAGTTGGTCCTTTTTGTTTTTGGCGATACTCACGCGCGATCGAAACGCGCAGAGTTGAGCCGCCCTCACCGCAACAGATTTCGGGACGGATATCGACGCCCATGTCTCGGGAAGACAGCGCGCGTTGGCACGCGATCGAAGGCTGGCATTCACTCAAAGCGTGACGCCGACCTCAAAAGGCAATCATACGCACTTTAGTGCAGTGAGGTGAATGCCGCGCCGAGCATCGGGCCCGGCCTGTCCCGACTGCCGTCCTGGACATACACGGCGGCGGCGTCGACGCCCTCGCGCGTGATGTTCTCCAACGGCACGGTCCAGCTTCCGGACGAACCGTTCCAGTCGCCGACCTTCAGCAGATTGCGGACGACATTGTGGTAGGTGATTTCGCGGCCGCGATTCTCGCCGCGTCCGATCGAGATCGGCACCGATTTCGAGATCGAGCAGATCCAGACTTCGCCGCGCGATACCGCCGGCGACTTGGACGCCGCCACCGAAACATTGATCTGCTTGCCCGTCAGTGTCATCGACACCGGCACCGACATCACGCCGGCGCTCCTGTCGGTGTCCTTGATGGCGCTTTCGATGGAAGCGCGATCGCTGCCGATCACATGCGCCGAGCCGTTGATCACGGCCTGCGGCGTGTAGACATCGCGATCGCCGCGCATATGCGAATAGGCTTTCTGGCGCGCACTGAAGCGCGAATCGGCCAGCGTATCCTTCCAGCCGAGATAGTCCCAATAGTCGATCGGCATGCTGAGCGCGATGACGCTCGGATCCTTCGCAAGATCGCCGATGATCTTGTCCGCTGGCGGACAGGACGAGCATCCCTGTGAGGTGAAGAGTTCGACGACGGCACGCGGATCGGCGTGAGCGGGGCGGATGATTGCGACGATTGCGCAGATGCCGAGCGCGCTGGACCATCGCGAGATACGATTATAGGCCATCATCGCTGTCATACTGCGAACCAGTCGTGATGATTTCCATCCGTATTTGTACGGAGCATGAAGTTGTCCCTGAACCGCGTGCCCCAAAACGCGAGAAAGCGGCCTTTTCATAGGCCGCCTTCTTTTTAGCCGCTACTCACTAAGCAGTGAGGCACTGATCACAAATCCGCGTTGGAGCATGATCCGGAAAAGTGTGAAGCAGTTTTCCCCCGCGACAAACGCAAGGCGTTTGCGCGGAGATCATGCTCAAACAAAGGGCCTAGGCGGCGAGTTTGCGCAGCACAAAATGCAGGATGCCGCCGTTGCGATAGTAATCGAGCTCGTCGAGCGTATCGATCCGGCAGAGCAGCGGGACTTCCTTCTTGCCCCCGCCATTCGAGGTGATCTCGGCAGTCAACGTCTGGCGCGGCTTCAGATCACCCTGGAGCCCGCGGATCGTGACCGTCTCGTCGCCCTTGAGACCGAGCGAGGACCATGACGTGCCTTCCTGGAAGGTGAGCGGAAGCACACCCATGCCGACCAGGTTGGAGCGATGGATGCGCTCGAAGCTCTGGCAGATCACCGCGCGCACCCCGAGCAGCCGTGTGCCCTTCGCGGCCCAGTCGCGCGACGAGCCGTTGCCGTATTCTGCACCGGCGAACACCACCAGCGGCACGCCCTCGTGCTGGTACTTCATCGCCGCGTCGTAGATCGACATCTGCTCGCCGTCGGGCCAGTGCTTGGTCAATCCGCCTTCCGGAATATTCCCGTCGGCGCCCTTCAGCATGAAGTTCTTGATGCGGATGTTGGCGAAGGTGCCGCGCATCATCACTTCATGGTTGCCGCGGCGCGTGCCGTACTGGTTGAAGTCGGCAGGGCGCACCTGGTGCTCGCTCAGGAACTTGCCGGCGGGCGAGGTGAGCTTGATCGAACCGGCCGGCGAGATGTGGTCGGTCGTGATCTTGTCGCCGAACATCGCGAGGATCCGCGCATCGACCACGTCGGTGATCGGTTCGGGCTCCTTCTTCATGCCTTCGAAGTAAGGCGGGTTCTGCACATAGGTCGAGCTCATGTTCCAGCGATAGGTCTCGCTTTCGGTGGTCTTGATCTTGCGCCAGTTGGTATCGCCCTTGAACACATCGGCGTACTTCTTCTTGAAGATCGTCGCGGTGACGTACTTCTTCATGAAGGCGTTGATCTCTTTCGCCGTCGGCCAGATGTCCTTCAGGAACACTGGCTTGCCGTCCTTGCCGATGCCGAGCGGCTCGACCGCGAGATCCTTGGTCACGGTGCCGGCGAGCGCATGCGCCACGACGAGCGGCGGCGAAGCGAGGTAGTTCGCCTGCACGTCGGGCGAGACGCGGCCTTCGAAGTTGCGGTTGCCCGACAGCACGGCGGCGGCGACAATGCCGTTGTCGTTGATCGACTTCGAGATCTCTTCCGGCAGCGGGCCGGAATTGCCGATGCAAGTGGTGCAGCCGAAGCCGACCAGGTTGAAGCCGACCTTGTCGAGATCCTTCTGCAGGCCGGAATTGGCGAGATATTCCGCAACCACCTGGCTGCCCGGCGCGAGCGAGGTCTTCACCCACGGCTTGGCCTTCAGGCCCTTGGCAGCCGCATTGCGCGCCAACAGGCCGGCGCCGATCAACACGCTCGGGTTCGAAGTGTTGGTGCAGGAGGTGATCGCGGCGATCACGACGTCGCCATGGCCGAGCTCGAAATCGCGGCCCTCGACGGCGTAGCGCTTTTCCTCACCATCAGGCTTCTTGTACTCGTTGACCAGTGCGCTGGCGAAACCGGAGGCGACCGATGGCAACGCGATGCGGCCCTCGGGGCGCTTCGGTCCGGCCATCGACGGCACGACGTCGCCGAGGTCCAGCGTCAGCGTGGTGGTGAACACCGGATCAGCCGAGTTGGCGGTGCGGAACAGGCCCTGCGCCTTGGCGTAGGACTGCACCAGCTTGACGCGATCGGCCTTGCGGCCCGAGGTCTTCAAGTAGTCGATGGTCGCAGCGTCCACCGGGAAGAAGCCGCAGGTCGCGCCGTATTCGGGCGCCATGTTGCCGATGGTCGCCTTGTCCGCGACCGACAGATAGTCGAGACCGGGGCCAAAGAATTCGACGAACTTGCCGACCACACCCTGCTTGCGCAGCATCTGGGTAACCGTCAGCACGAGGTCGGTGGCGGTGACGCCTTCCTTGAGCTGACCCTTGAGCTTGAAGCCGACCACTTCCGGCAGCAGCATCGACAGCGGCTGGCCGAGCATGCAGGCTTCCGCCTCGATGCCGCCGACGCCCCAGCCGAGCACGGCGAGGCCGTTGACCATCGTGGTGTGCGAATCGGTGCCGACCAGCGAGTCGGGATAGGCGACCTCGAAGGTGCCGGTCTTCTTGCCGACCGTCATCTTCTCTTTCTTGGTCCACACCGTCTGCGCGAGATATTCGAGATTGACCTGGTGGCAGATGCCGGTGCCGGGCGGCACCACCGAGAAGTTCGAGAACGCCTTCTGGCCCCACTTCAGGAACTCGTAGCGCTCCTGGTTCTGCTTGTATTCCTCGACCACGTTCTTCGCGAACGCCTTGTTGTCGCCGAAGAAGTTGACGATCACGGAGTGATCGATCACGAGATCGACCGGCACCAGCGGGTTGATCTTCTCGGCATCGCCGCCGAGCTTCTGCATCGCGTTGCGCATCGCCGCGAGATCGACCACGGCCGGAACGCCGGTGAAGTCCTGCATCAGCACGCGCGCCGGACGGAAGGCGATCTCATGCTCGAGCTGGCGCTTCTTCAGCCACTTCGACACCGCGACGATGTCGTCCTTTTTGACCGTGCGGCCGTCCTCGTTGCGCAGCAGGTTCTCCAGCAGAACCTTCATCGAATACGGCAGCTTCGAGATACCCTTCAGTCCGTTCTTCTCTGCCTGGGGCAGGCTGTAATAGACGTAGGTCTTGCCACCGACCTTCATGGTCTTGCGGCATTTGAAGCTGTCGAGCGAGGTCATGCGAGGAATCCCAATTCTCAGTTATACCCATGAGAGGTATTTTAACACCGTCGACCGCGCCGGCCGTGAGGATCGGCCAGGTGACTTGCGGCCGCCGACTGTGTGCTGCATCAAGTTCCGGGCTTATAGAATCTTTCTAGAAGCGCCGCCACACCGACAAGCGTGCGACAGCATTGCGCGACCCAAAAATTCTCACGCGGTAGCCAAAGATTTCAGAGGGCTGTGACAAGGAGCAACATGCGGCTCTCGGGGCGAAATCTGACATGCGTGCGTGGCGGCCGCGAGGTATTTTCCGGTCTGGATTTTTCGGCCTCCTCCGGCGAGATCGTCGCTGTCACGGGTCCGAACGGCTCGGGCAAGACGTCGCTCCTGCGCGTCATTGCGGGGCTCCTGGTTCCCGTCGAGGGCGCGGTCGCATTGGACGGCGGCGATGTCGAACTGAGCCTGCCCGAACAGGCACACTATCTCGGCCATCGCGATGCGCTGAAGCCGGCGCTCAGCGTGCTTGAGAATCTGTCGTTCTGGCGCGAATTCCTCGGCGGCAAGGCGGAGGACGCCGAACAGTGCCTCGCCGCCGTGGCGCTGGATCACGCTGCGCATCTGCCGGCAGCCTATCTCTCCGCCGGCCAGCGCCGCCGGCTGTCGATCGCGCGCCTGTTGTCAGTGCGACGGCCGGTGTGGCTGCTCGACGAGCCGACATCAGCGCTCGATGCTGCCGGCCATGAGCTGTTCGTCGGATTGATGCGCGATCATCTCGCGGGCGGCGGAATCATCATCGCCGCGACCCACCTACCGCTCGGACTCGACTCGCGCGACCTGCGGATGGGAGGTGCGGGGTGAGCGTGTTGTCCCTCTTGTCACTCAGCAGAAGTCTCTCCGTCCCCTCCCCCCTTGCGGGGGAGGGCATAGGCCGCCTTCGGCGGCCGTTCGTAAGAACGCCGAAGCGAAGCTTCGGCTATGGAGAGGGGTGCCACACGGCATGCTCTATCCGATCGGGCTTTGACGACGCGCGACCGAGATTGAAGGCGCGACGTTCCCATCAAACATCTCGCCTGGGGCTACCCCTCTCCCCCGCCCTCCTCCGCAAGGAGGGAGGGAGCGCAGTCTTGATGCGGCGCGACCGCTATTCGCGACGCGATCAGACCGGATACGCCGCATGAGCGCCCTCGCTGCATTGATCCGTCGCGACATCAGGATCGCGCTGCGCGTCGGCGGCGGCGCGCTGATCGGCGTGCTGTTCTTCTTGGCCGTCACGGTGCTGATGCCGTTCGCGGTGGGACCGGATCTCGCGCTGCTGTCGCGGCTCGGCCCGGCGATCCTCTGGCTCGGCGCGTTGCTGGCAAGCCTGCTCACTCTCGACCGCCTGTTCATGGCCGACCATGACGACGGCTCGCTCGATCTCCTCGTGATGAGCCGGACGCCGTTGGAACTCGCCTGCGCGGCCAAGGCGCTGGCGCACTGGCTCGCGGCGGGCCTGCCGCTGATCGTGGCGACGCCTGTCCTTGGCCTGCTGCTCAATCTAGACAGCACCGCGACGTCGGCGGTCGCGCTGACGCTGCTCGCGGGAACGCCGGCGCTGACCTTCACCGGCATGATCGGCGCGGCACTGGCCGTGACACTGCATCGCGGGGGGCTGTTGCTGGCGGTGCTGGTGCTGCCGCTGTCGATTCCCGTGCTGATCTTCGGCGTTGCGGCCTCGCAGGCCGCGATATCCGGCCCGGTGCCGTTCGGAACACCGTTTTCCATCCTCTGCGCGCTGTCGCTCATCAGCTTCGTGATCGGCCCGTTTGCCGCAGCCGAGAGCCTGCGGCACGGGCTGGACTGACCCTGCGCCCGATCAATTCTTGACGAGAGGACTTCGGCCAATTGCCTGCGACACATCAGACGACTATCAGGATGCCATGACGCTGATCGACCTCGCCAACCCGACCAGATTTCTGGCGCTGACTGCACGCATCCTGCCCTGGCTGGCCGGCGCGACCGCGATCCTGCTCGCGATCGGCCTCTATCAATCGGCCATGGCGCCCGACGACTACCAGCAGGGTGCCACGGTGAAGATCATGTTCATCCACGTGCCGAACGCCTGGCTGTCGATGTTCGTCTGGGGCGTCATGAGCGTGGCCGCGCTCGGCACACTGGTGTGGCGCCATCCGCTGGCCGATGTCGCGGCGAAGGCCGCAGCGCCGATCGGTGCCGCCTTCACCTTCCTCGCGCTGGTCACCGGCTCGCTCTGGGGCCGGCCGATGTGGGGCACCTATTGGGAGTGGGATGCGCGGCTGACCTCGGTGCTGATCCTGTTCCTGATGTATCTCGGCCTGATGGCGCTGTGGCGGGCGGTGGAGGATCCCTCGCGCGCGGCGCGGGCGGCGGCGATCCTCACTTTGGTCGGCGCGATCAACATCCCGATCATCAAGTTCTCGGTCGATTGGTGGAGCACGCTGCACCAGCCGGCCTCCGTGTTCCGCATGGGCGGCTCGACGCTCGACAAGGCGTTCCTGTGGCCGCTGCTGGTGATGGCACTCGCCTTCACACTTCTATTCGTCACGCTGCACGTGGCGGCGATGCGCAACGAAATCCTGCGCCGCCGTGTGCGCAGCCTGCAGATGATGCAGGCCAGCCGCATTGCGTTTACGAGCGAAGTGGGCACCGGTTCGCGTGAAGGAAGCGCGTCGAACGAAATTGGGGCGGCCTGACGATGTCGCTCGGACCCTACGCCCCCTTCATCGTGACGTCCTATGCGCTGGTGGCAGCCGTGGTGCTGCTGTTGATCCTCTGGATCGTCACCGACTATCGCCGGCAGCAGGCCCGCCTCAAGGAGATCGAGGCCAGCGGCGTGACGCGGCGCTCCGGGCGCAGCACGAGAGAGATCCGATGAGCGAGCAGGTGACCGATTCCCCGCCGCAGGGCCGACGCTGGCTGCTGGCGCTGCCGCTGATCATCTTCCTCGGGCTTGCCGGCCTGTTCTTGCTGCGGCTCTATGGCGACGATCCCTCGAAAATTCCGTCGGCGTTGATCGGCCGCCCGGCGCCGCAGACGGCGCTGCCGGCGCTCGACGGCCTCACGAAGGACGGCGCACCGGTTCCGGGTCTCGATCCCACCGTGTTCAAGGGCAAGGTCAGCGTCGTCAACGTCTGGGCATCCTGGTGCGTGCCCTGCCACGACGAGGCGCCGCTGCTGACCGACCTCGGCAAGGACAAGCGATTCCAGATCATCGGCATCAACTACAAGGATGCGCCCGACAACGCCCGGCGCTTTCTCGGCCGCTACGGCAATCCGTTCGGCATCGTCGGCGTCGACGGCAACGGCCGCGCCTCGATCGAATGGGGCGTCTACGGCGTGCCCGAGACGTTCGTGGTCGGCCGCGAGGGTAAGATCGTCTACAAGCTGGTCGGCCCAGTGACCCCTGATAACGTCAACACCGTGCTCAAGGCCGAGATCGAGAAGGCGCTGGCCGCCGGGACGTGATCGACTACTGCGTGCGTTCACCTCTCCCCGTGCTTTACGGGGAGAGGTCGAAATTCGCGCGAAGCGGGAATTTCGGGTGAGGGGCTTGGGATCGTTATTCCCGACCTTGTCCGTGGAGAGAACCCCTCACCCCAACCCTCTCCCCGCAAGAGCGGGGCGAGGGAGCAAAGTGGTGCTCACCCCTGCCGCACGTCGCCTGCCTCGGCTTCGCTGGCCTCCAGCGAGACCGGCTCGAGGTGGTAGCGCTTGGTCAGCGGCATCTGGGCGATGGCGAAGATCATGGTCAGCGGCGTCACGCCGAACACCTTGAAGTTCACCCAGAAATCCGTGGTCTGGGTGCGCCAGACGATCTCGTTCAGGATCGCCATGCCGGCGAAGAACAGCGCCCAGCGCAGCGTGAGGATGCGCCAGCCCTTCGGCGTCAGGTTGAACATCTGGTCGAACATGACGGCGATGAAGGAGCGGCCGAACAGCAACCCGCCGCCGAGCACCGCCGCGAACAGGCCGTAGATGATGGTCGGCTTGACCTTGATGAAGGTCTCGTCGTGCAGCACCAGCGTCAGCGTGCCGAACACCAGCACGATCACCCCGGTGACCAGCGCCATGATCGGCACGTGCTTGGTCACCACATAGGATGCGATCATCGCTACGACGGTCGCGACCATGAATGCGCCGGTCGCGACGAACAGGTGATACTTGGCGTTGGCGATGAAGAACACGAGCAGCGGCCCGAGTTCGGTGGCGAGCTTGAACAGCGGGTGCGGCTGGGTCTTGTCCATTACGTAACCTTTGTTGCCGTCATCACCCGCGAAGGCGGGTGATCCAGTACTCCGAGAGGTCTCGATTCCAGTGAGCGGCGCGGCGTACTGGATGCCCCGCCTTTCGCGGGGCATGACGAAAACCTAAGTTTCAATTCCGGCGATCGCCTTGGCAAAATCGTTCGCCGTGAACGGCGCGAGATCCTCGACGCCTTCGCCGACGCCGATGAAATGCACTGGCAGCTTGTGCTTTTCCGACAGCGCGACCAGGATGCCGCCCCGCGCGGTGCCATCGAGCTTGGTCATCACGAGACCCGTGACCCCTGCGGTGCGATGAAACGCCTCGACCTGCGACAGTGCATTTTGTCCCACCGTGGCATCGAGCACCAGCAGCACCGCGTGCGGCGCCGTCGCATCGACCTTCCTGATGACGCGCACGACCTTTTCGAGCTCGTTCATCAGCTCTGACTTGTTCTGCAGCCGTCCGGCGGTATCGATCAGCAGCACATCGCGCTGCTGCTCCTTTGCCGCGGTCAGCGCGCTGAAGGCGAGGCTCGCGGAATCCGAGCCTTGCGTCCCGGCGATGACCGGCGACTTGGTGCGCTCGCCCCAGACCTTGAGCTGCTCGATCGCCGCGGCGCGGAAGGTGTCGCCGGCGGCGAGCATCACCTTGCGGCCTTCGGCGGAGAATTTCGCGGCGAGCTTGCCGATCGTGGTGGTCTTGCCGGAGCCGTTGACGCCGACGACGAGGATCACGAACGGCTGCTTCGAGGTGTCGATCTCGAGCGGCTTCGCCACCGGCGCCAGCACCTTCTCGACCTCGGTCGCGACCACCTCCTTCACCTCGTCGGCGGAGATCGCCTTGTCGTAGCGCCCCTTGCCGACCGCATCCGCGATCCGCACGGCGACCTCGGTGCCGAGATCGGCGCGCAGCAGCACATCCTCGATGTCGTCGAGCATGGCGCGATCGAGCTTGCGTTTGATGACGAGATCGGCGACTGCCGTCCCGAGCGCACCGGAGGTCCGCTTCAGGCCGCCCTTCAGCCGCTGCCACCAGCTCAGTTTTGGAGTTCCCGCAGTGGTATCGTTCATGGTGCAGGTGTGTTAGCCGTTTCGCCTCGCAAACGAAAGTCTCGACCAATTGATCGATGTTCCCTCATTGACCCCTGACGAAATCCTGGCGCGGGTGCTCCACCGCGACGGGTTGATGCTGGTCATCGACAAGCCGGCCGGATTGCCGGTGCATCGCGGCCCCAAGGGTGGGCCCAATCTGGAGGCGTCGTTCGACGCGCTGCGGTTCGGACTGCCGCGGCCGCCGGTCCTCGCGCACCGGCTCGACAAGGACACCTCCGGCTGCCTGGTGCTGGGACGCCACCGCAAGGCGACCGCTTCGCTCGGATTGCTGTTCAAGCATGGCAAGATCGCGAAGACCTATTGGACCGTGGTCGAGGGCGGCCCTGCTGAAGACGAGGGCACCATCGACCTGCCGCTCGGCAGGCTCAACGCCGAGCGCGGCTGGTGGCAGAAGCCGGATCCGGATGGACAGAAGGCCGTCACCAACTGGAAGGTGCTGGGCCGCGGCGATGGCCTCACCTGGCTTGCGATGGAGCCCGTCACCGGCCGCACCCATCAGCTTCGGGTGCATTCCGCCGCCGCAGGATGGCCGATCGTCGGCGACAATATCTACGGCAATGGCCCGCGCTTCGGCGTGCCGATCCTGCACCTGCATTCCCGCGAGATCGCAATCCCGATCTCCAGGAACAAGGAGCCCGTGCAGGTGATCGCGCCGGCGCCGGCGCATATGCACGAGCGGCTCAAGGCTTGCGGCTGGAACGGCGAGTGACCTTAGACATCCTACCGACCCGAGATGGGACGCGTGAACGCGCGCCCGATGACAGGCTCCGCGAAGGTTTCGACGGCGAGCTTCTGATTCAACGGTCGAACAGCTTGCTCAGTGTCATCACCCGCGCATGCGGGTGATTGGCCCGTTAGGGACGCGCTGGTGGAAGGGTTCCCTCGCCCCTTGCGGGGGAGGGTTAGGGAGAGGGGTGGCCACACGACGTGCTCGGTCCGTTTTCGTCACAATGACAAGCGAACGCAAGTTGCGAGGACGACGCCCACATCGATCATCTCACCCGCGGCTTACCCCTCTCCCCAACCCTCCCCCGCAAGGGGGGAGGGAACCTGATGAGCGTGCTCACCTCACGGTCGCTTTGGGAAGACACATGGTGTCAACGCGGAATCGATGTCACCCCTGGAGCTTGTGCGTCGATGAATTCCCGGCGGGCGCCAGAAGGCGCGTGCCGTCGTGTCCGGTCACGACGAGCCGCCGCACTGCGCCCGGCACATCGTCACTGATCGCAACAGGCAGGAAGTGCTCGGTGCGGCCCTGCGTGCTGCTTTCGATCAGCACGTCGCGCGTGGCGCCGATCTCCGATGCCAGCCGCCGCCGTAGCCCAGCTTCGCCGGCCGCACGCAATCGCTTGGCGCGCTCCTTGATCGCGCCGCCTGCGACTTGCGGCATCCGCGCCGCCGGCGTCCCCGGACGCCGCGAATAGGGAAACACGTGCAGGAACGTGAGATCGCACTCCTCGACCAGATCGAGCGAACGCGCGAACATCTCTTCCGTCTCGGTCGGGAAGCCGGCAATGATGTCGGCGCCGAAGGCGATGTCCGGCCGCAGCCGCCGCACCTGCGTGCAGAAATCGATCGCGTCCTTTCGCGAATGCCGGCGTTTCATCCGCTTGAGGATCATGTCGTCGCCGGATTGCAGCGACAGGTGCAGATGCGGCATCAACCGGGCATCGTCGGCGATGACGTCGAGCAGATCGCGGTCGGCCTCGATCGAATCGATCGAGGAGATGCGCAGCCGCTTCAGCTCGGGCACATGGCGCAGGATCTGCCGCACCAATTGGCCCAGCTTCGGCGCGCCCGGCAAATCAGCGCCGTAGCTCGTGAGATCGACGCCGGTCAGCACGATCTCGGCGTGGCCGCGCGCGACCAGCGTGCGGACCTGATCGACCACCGCGCCCATCGGCACCGAGCGCGAATTACCGCGGCCATAGGGAATGATGCAGAAGGTGCAGCGATGGTCGCAGCCGTTCTGCACCTGCACGAACACCCGCGGCAAGCCGCGCTCGAATCCGTCGAGCAGATGCGGCGCCATCTCCGTCACCGCCATGATGTCGGCAACGGCGACCTTCTCGCTTGCGCCGATATCGAACGCTGCGCGGGTCGCGCGCCAGGCCTCGCCGCGCATTTTCTCGTCATTGCCGACGACGCGATCGACCTCGGCCATGCCGGCGAACATCTCCGCCTGGGTCTGCGCCGCGCAGCCGGTAACGACGATGCGTGCCGCCGGGCGCTCGCGCTTTAGTTTGCGGATCGACTGCCGCGCCTGCGCCACCGCCTCGTTGGTGACGGCACAGCTATTGATGACGATGGTGTCGGCAAGGCCCGCCTGCTCCGCCTCGCGGCGAATCACTTCGGACTCGAACGCGTTGAGCCGGCAGCCGAAGGTGACGACGTCGACGCCCATGATGGTCAGGCCGTACCGGCGAACAGCGCCGGATCGAAGCGGCCCTCATATTCGAACTCGGCGGTGCCGGTCATCAGCACGTGATCGTCGCGCTCGCGCCATTCGATGCCGAGCTTGCCGCCCGGCAGCGTGATCTCGACAACGCGGTTGGCGCGCTTCAGCCGCGCCGCGGCGACCGCCGTCGCGCAGGCCGCCGAGCCGCACGCCTTGGTGAGGCCCGCGCCACGCTCCCAGGTGCGGATCGTGATGTGATCGCGATCGACGATATGGGCGAGCGTGATGTTGGCGCGCTCCGGGAAGATCGGATGATTTTCGAGTAGCGGCCCGAACCGCTCGAGGTCGAAGGCGTTGACGTCGTCGACCCAGAAGATCGCGTGCGGATTGCCCATGCTGACCACCGACGGTGAGTGCAGCACCGGATTGTCGATCGGCCCGACCTGCAATTCGATGTAGCGGGTGTCGCGGAATTCCTCCGCCAGCGGAATGTCCTGCCAGCCGAACTTCGGCGCGCCCATGTCCACGGTGTAGAGATCGGGCGCCGGGCCCTGCCAGCAATTGAGCAGGCCGGCGCGGGTCTCGAAGGTCGCTGTGGTCTGGCCGGTTGACTCGAACACGCGCCGCACCACGCAGCGCATGCCGTTGCCGCAGGCGCCGGCCTCCGAGCCGTCATTGTTGAAGATCGCAATGAACGCCTCGGTGCCCTGAAGCCGTGGCGGCTGCAGCACCATGAGCTGGTCATAGGGCACGCCGCCCGAAGGCGATGCCACTGCGCGCGCCTCCGCCGCCGAGACCTGCGCTTTGGAATCGCGCAGGTCGACGACGACGATTTCGTTGCCGATGCCGTTCATCTTGGCGAATGCGTGGTTGGCGAGCGCGCTCATGGATTTTCCCAATTTCTGCCCGCTTATATGGCGAGTGGTGGCTGAAAGGCCAGCATCGATAGTCCTATGACGCATCTGTCATGGGACGAAAGCGGAACTTGCGTGTTAGGAATGTTGCACCTTGCGGACCGTGCGCCGGGACAGCTCAAGCGGCCGTCTGGGGATGGGATGGAGAATACCGAATGAACTGTATCAGCACCTTCCGCGCGGCCCTGGTCGCGCTGCTGCCTTTGGCCGCGATCGCTCTGGCAAGCCCGGCGTCCGCCCAGTCGCCAGCCGCCTCGCCCGCTCCCGCAGCGAGCCCCAGCCCGACACCTGCTCCCACACCCTCCGCAACGCCGGTGCCGCCGCCGGCCGAGACCAAATCACCGGCTGACAGCCCCGCCGCCTCCCAGACCCCCGCGCCGCCACCGGCCGCGCCGGTGCAGACCGCCGACCCCTTCGGCGAGCCGATCACGCTGGAGCCGAAGAAGGTCGTCATGCTGAAGGGCACCGCAAACTGGGATTCGGCCTTCGATACCCTGATCGACGCCTTCAAGACCCTCACCGCGCTGCTCGACAAGCAGAGCATCAGCGCATCGGGCAATCCGATGATCGTCTACACCTCGACCGACGATACCGGCTTCACCTTCATCGCCGAGATTCCGGTCGATCAGGACGTGAAGAACCTGGGCAAGAACATGAGCATGGGCAATTCACCCGAGGGCAAGTCGCTGAAGTTCGTCCACCGCGGCTCCTACGACAACATGGACAACACCTATGAGGCGATCACCAATCACCTCGACGACAAGAAGCTCGAAGCCAAGGACACTTTTATCGAAGAATACATGACAGATCCCCTGAAGACCGCTGAAGACAAGCTCGTGATCAACGTCTACGTACCCTTGAAGTGAACCAGATGACCCACCGCCTCCCCCTCGGCCTCCCCTTCGCTGCCACTCTGATCGCGACCACGCTGCTGGCTGCACCCGCGCTGGCCGACAACGACTTTCCGCCGGCGATTTCGGTCACCGGCGAGGCGACCGTCTCCGCCGCGCCGGACCAGGCGCAGCTCGACGCGGGCGTCACCACCGACGCCAAGACCGCGCGCGAAGCCGCCGAGGCCAACAATGTCACGATGGGCAAGGTGCTGGCCGCGCTGAAAGACGCCGGCATTGCGGAAAAGGATTATCAGACGTCGCGGCTGTCGTTGCAGCCGCAATTCGCCAACCGTCCGGCGCCGTCCCCGACCACACCGCCCAGCATCGTCGGCTATCACGCAAGCAACCGCATCACCATCAAGCTGCACGATGTGAGCAAGGTCGCAGGCATCATCGACGTGCTGGTCGGAGCCGGCGCCAACGATATCGGCGGGCTGAATTTCTCGGTGTCGCAGGCCTCGAAGCTGCTCGACGACGCCCGCGAAAAGGCGATCGCCGACGCCCGCCGCAAGGCCGAGATCTACGCCAAGGCCGCGGGTGTCACACTCGGCGCGCCGCTGAACATCTCGGAAGTCGGCTCAGCGCCGGGACCGGTCTTCCGCACCAAGATGGCTACCGCCGGCTTCGCCGCGCCGACGCCGGTTGCCCAGGGCGAGGAAACACTCACGGTCAATGTGAGCGTCTCCTGGTCGATCAAGGGTAACCAATAAGTCCAGGCGTCGTCCCTGCGAAAGCAGGGACCCATAACCACAGGATTCCGCAATTTGGATTCGCTGTGGCCACGGCTGCCCAAGGCAAACGATGACGGTGGTTATGGGTCCCGGCTCGCGCTTCGCTTCGCCGGGACGACAACCTTCAAATCTCGAACACCTGTCCCGGCCTCAACACCGCGAATTTTTCGCGCGGCACGCTTGCGGCATCGAGCGCTTCGCCGAGCGCGATGATCGGTGCGTCGATCGCCTCATCGGTCAATTGGAATGTGCCGTGGTGATGCGCCAGCGCCTGTTGCGCGCCGCAGTCGGCGAGCGCCTTCACGGCGTCCTCCGGGTTCATGTGCTGGTCGCGCATGAACCAGCGCGGCTCATAGGCGCCGATCGGCAGGATCGCGAGCCGCAACGGGCCATGCGCCTCGGCGACGCGGCGGAAATGCCGTCCGTCGCCATAGCCGGAATCGCAGACGATGTAGAGTTTGCCGGCCGGCGTCTCCAGCACGAAGCTCGCCCACAGCGCCCGGTTGCGGTCGAACAGACCGCGCGCCGACCAGTGCCGCGTCGGCACCAGCGTCACGGCAAGCCCGCCTCCGAGCTCGACGCGCTGATGCCAGTCGAACGCTTCGGCTTTGATCGCGGCATCGGCCTCGCGCATCGTGATGTCGTTGCCGAGCGGCGTCACCACGCGCGGGCCGAACGTCTTGGTCAGTTTCGACAGCGTCGCGACGTCGAGATGATCGTAATGGCCGTGCGACACCAGCACGACATCGATCCTGGGCAGCTTCTCGAAGGCGATGCCGGGATCATTATGCCGCTTGGGACCTGCGAAGCGGAACGGCGACGCGCGTATCGACCACACGGGATCGACGAGGACGTTGAGGCCGCCGGCCTGGATCAGCCAGCTTGCATGACCGACGAAGCAGAGCCGCGCCGTGCCGCCGTCGACGCGGGGCGGCGGCGTGTCGGCATAGGGGCTCGGCACCCAATCCGGCCAGGCAAAGCGCTGCCGGCCGCCGCCGAATTGCCAGCGCAGCACCGCGCCAAGCGATTTCGGCGGCACACCGTCGGGATCGAAGAAGCGCAAGCCGTCGAAATGATCGGAGATGGGGCCGTCATAGCTTTTCATGGATGAGATCCAGATGGATGGAACGCCGATCGCCGCAGCGGCTCCGGTCAGGGTAGCGAGAAGGCGGCGACGGGTGAGACGCAAGCGGGGTTCCGAAATGGCTGGTGGGCAGCTTCGTCTATATGGGTGACCCATGCGCCTTCCGGAACCGGAACGTGGGAAACACAATGCTTTCAGAGACTTAGGATTTGCATTCGCGGGAATGCAAGCAAACTTTGCTTGACTTTCCGGCCCCGGCAGCGTTTAACGCCGCCACTTTCTCGGAAAGACCCGTCTTTTCGACCCGCCGACCGGCCCTGGAGGCCGGAGGTCAACGCCCGACAGCGCGATGCGCCCTCGGGCGCGAAAGTGTTTGGACCATCGTCTTGGCACGATGCCAAGGCAGACTATGTCGTCATCACCCGCGAAGGCGGGTGATCCAGTATTCCAGAGCGTATCGGATTGAACCGAGCTGCCGCGGCGTACTGGATACCCCGCCTTCGCGGGGTATGACGAGAAGCGAATGAGGCGCGCTCACGGGCGCAACGAAGGACAACGGCATTGTTCGACAATCTGTCGGAAAGGCTTGGCGGCATTCTCGATCGTCTGACGGGGCGCGGTGCGCTGACCGAAAAGGACGTCGATGCCGCGATGCGCGAGGTGCGCCGTGCGCTGCTCGAAGCCGACGTCGCGCTCGAAGTGGTCCGCAGTTTCACCGAGAGGGTGCGCGAGCAGGCGATCGGCGCCACCGTCGTCAAGTCGGTCACACCAGGGCAGATGGTGGTGAAGATCGTCCATGACGAACTCGTCGCCACGCTCGGCTCCGATGGCCAGACCATCGATCTCAACACGGTGCCGCCGGTTCCGATCATGATGGTCGGTCTGCAGGGCTCCGGTAAGACCACCACCACCGCGAAGCTCGCCCGGCGTATGGTCCAGCGCGACAAGCGCAAGGTGCTGATGGCCTCGCTCGACGTCTACCGCCCGGCGGCGATGGAGCAGCTCGCGGTGCTGGGCCGCGACCTCGACATCCCGACGCTGCCGATTGTCGCCGGCCAGATGCCGCCGCAGATCGCGCGGCGCGCGCTCGAAGCCGGCAAGCTCGGCGGCTACGACGTCGTGCTGCTCGACACCGCCGGCCGCACCACGCTCGACGAAGAGATGATGAAGGAGGCGGCCGACATCAAAGCCGCTGCCAACCCGCACGAAGTGCTGCTGGTCGCGGACTCCCTCACCGGCCAGGACGCGGTCAACCTCGCGCGCTCGTTCGACCAGCGCGTCGGCCTCACCGGCATTGTCCTGACCCGCGTCGACGGCGACGGTCGCGGCGGCGCCGCGCTGTCGATGCGCGCGGTCACCGGCAAGCCGATCAAGCTGATCGGCACCGGTGAAAAGACCGATGCGCTGGAGGACTTCCATCCGAGCCGCATCGCCGGCCGCATCCTCGGCATGGGCGACGTCGTCTCGCTGGTCGAGAAGGCCGCCGCCAACATCGACGCCGAAAGGGCCGCGCGCACCGCCGAGCGCATGCGCAAGGGGCAGTTCGACCTCAACGACATGCGCGAGCAATTGCAGCAGATGGCGAATATGGGCGGCATCGGCGGGCTGATGGGCATGATGCCCGGCATCGCCAAGATGAAGAACCAGATCGCGGCGGCCGGCATCGACGACCGGATCATCAAGCGCCAGGTCGCGATCATCGATTCGATGACGCGGCAGGAGCGCAAGAATCCGGACATCCTGAAAGCGAGCCGCAAGAAGCGCATCGCGGCGGGCGCCGGCCAGAGCGTCGAGCACGTCAACAAGCTCCTGAAGATGCACCGGAACATGGCCGACATGATGAAGGCGATGGGAAGCGGCAAGCGCGGCCCGCTTGCCGGCATCGCGCAGGCGATGGGCTTCGGCGGCGGCATGAAGCCGCCCTCGCCCGAGGAGATGAAGGCGCTCGCCGAGAAGATGCAGGGCGGCGCCGGTGGTCTGCCGAACCTGCCGAAGGATATGCCCGTCGGCCTGCGCGGCGGCCTGCCAAACCTGCCCGGGCTGACCGGTCTCAGCGGCAAGCCGACGCTACCCGGCCTCGGCGGCTTCCCGGGCAAGAAGAAATGAGGAATTCGTCGCGACGGGTCGCATACAGCCTGCGCGACGCGGAATATCAATCAACCGAACACATCGTACTTTGAAGGAGAACTGAATGTCCGTTGTTATCCGCCTCGCTCGCGCGGGCACCAAGAAGCGTCCGGTCTATCACGTCGTCGTCGCCGACTCGCGCTTTCCGCGCGACGGCCGCTTCATCGAGCGTCTCGGCCACTTCAACCCGCTGCTGCCGAAGGACAGCGAAGCGCGCCTGAAGCTCGACATGGACAAGGTGAAGACCTGGCTCGCCAAGGGCGCGCAGCCGTCGGATCGCGTGAGCCGCTTCCTCGATGCCGCCGGCGTCAAGAAGCGCGCCGCGCGCAACAACCCGGAAAAGGCCGTGCCGCGCAAGGAGCGCAAGGCGCAAGCCGAAGCCGCCGCCAAGGCCTAAGCTGAACGGCTGATACGGTGGCTGCGCCGGTTTGTGTCGCCCGCATCGGCGCTGCGCACGGCGTGCGCGGCGCCGTCCGGCTATGGACCTTCACCGAAGACCCGCTGGCTGTGAGAGATTACGGCCCGCTGCTGACCAAGGACGGCACACGCCAATTCGAGGTCACGCATGTGCGTGAAGCCAAGGACCATCTGGTGGTGACGCTGAAGGGCGTCGCCACACGCGACGAGGCCGAGCGGCTCAATGGCCTCGAACTGTATGTCCCGCGCGACCGGCTGCCCGAGACCGACGACGGCGAATATTACCACACCGACCTGATCGGGCTTGCCGCGGTGACGACGGCCGAGCAACCGCTCGGCAAGGTGATCGCGATCCATAATTTCGGCGCCGGCGACATCATCGAAATCGCGCCGCCGCAGGGCGCGACGATGCTGCTGCCCTTCACCAATGCCGTGGTGCCATCGGTCGATCTCGCCGGCGGCCGCGTGGTGATCGAGCTGCCGCAGGAAATCGACGGCGACGATCCGGCGGCGGCCTGACCGCTTCCAACTCAGCCGAACTTCAGCCGGTCATCCGGCCCTGCTGTTCGAGCCAATCGCAGAACACCGCGCTGTGCGGATCATTGCTGCGGCCTGCCGGAAAATAGGCGAAGTAGCTGCGTGCCGGCAGGCTGATGGCGGGAAATGGCGTCACCAGGCGTCCGGCCGCGAGATCATCCGCGATCAGCGCGGTCGGTCCCATCGCGACGCCGAGGCCGTCGAGCGCGGCCTGAATGGTCAGATAGAAGTGATCGAAGGTCAGCGAGGCCGCCGGCTCCAATGCTGACATACCGGCTTCCGCCAGCCAGTCGCGCCACAGCCGCGGCATCGACGTGACGTGCAGCAATGTGTGCCGCGATAAGTCGGCGATCTCGCCCAGTGGCACCTGCGCCAGCAGTGACGGGCTGCACACCGGCAACCGCCGCTCCGACAGCAGGACCCGCGATGAAAAGCCGTGGAAGGTGTCCGGGCCGCCGCGGATCACCACGTCGAAGGTTTCGGGCAACGCATCGACCGGATCGTTCGATGTCGTGAGGCGCACCTCGATATCGGGATGCTCGGCACGAAACCGGCTCATGCGCGGCAGCAGCCAGCGCAGGCTGAACGTCGCGAGCGCGTTGACGCGGAGCACGGCCGTCGGCGCATCGCCGCGCCGCTCCCGATGCTGCTGCACGGCGGCCGAGATCCGGTCGAGCGCGGGGCCGAACTCCGCCAGCAGTGCCGCACCGGCCGGCGTCAGCACCACACGCCGGACCGACCGCCGAAACAGCGCCGGCGCGCCCAGCCACTCCTCGAGCAGGCGAATCTGCTGGCTGACGGCACCATGGGTCACGCTGAGCTCGGCGGCGGCTTCCTTGAAGCTGCCGAGGCGCGCGGCGGCCTCGAAGGCGCGGACCGCGTTGAGCGGCGGCAGGCTGCGACGTGGTACGAACATGATCGCCGGAACCAGATTTTCTAACTCATTGTCCGATTATTACTGATTTGTGACAAGCACCGTCGTGGCGCATAGTAAGCATCAAGATACTTGCTGAGCTCCACTTTTCAATCGACCGATCCGATGCGCAACAGTCCGTTCGTTAGATTTTCTGCGTTTGATGCGACGGAACTGCGATCATGACGGAGTCCGCGACCACCGCGACAGAGACTCCCCGCTCCGACCGCGCGCGGGCGACGCGCACGCTGACGGTGACCGGCCTCAACCATGCCCTCCACGACGGCTATACCGACGTGATCTACGTGCTGCTGCCGGTCTGGCAGACCGAATTTGCCTTGAGCTACGGGCTGCTCGCCTTGCTGCGCGGGCTCTATGCCGGCGCCATGGCAGGGCTGCAGATTCCGGTCGGGCGGATCGCCGAACGGATCGACGGCAAGATCATCCTGATCGCAGGCACCGCACTCTCGGCACTCGGCTATCTCTTTGCCGGATTCTCCGGCGGCATCGTCGGGCTCGGCCTGGCGCTGGCGCTCTCAGGCGCGGGTTCGAGCACGCAGCATCCGATCGCATCGGCCGCGGTGTCGCGCGCCTATGGCAAGACCGCGCGCGGGCCGCTCGGCATCTACAATTTCACCGGCGATCTCGGCAAGGCGGCGATCCCGGCGCTGACCTCGGTCCTGCTGGTGATCATGACGTGGCGGCACACGCTGCTGTTGCTGGCGCTCGCCGGTCTGCTCGTCGCGGTCTGCATCGTCGTGTGGATGCCGGCCGTCGGCCGCAGCGCCGCGAGCAGGACGCCGGCGGCATCGCATCGTGAGGGCGCCGGTGGCAGCGGATTTCCCTGGCTGCTTGCGATCGGAATTCTCGACACCGCCGTTCGCATGGGCTTCCTGACCTTCCTGCCGTTCCTGCTGCGCGACAAGGGCGCGTCGCTGCCGACCAACGGCTTCGCGCTCGCGCTCGTCTTCATCGGCGGCGCGGCCGGCAAGTTCACCTGCGGCTGGCTCGGCGAACGGGTCGGCACGCTGCGCACCGTGCTCATCACCGAAGGCGGCACGGCGGCGCTGATCCTCAGCGTGCTGGCCTTGCCGCTGATGCCCGCCATCGTGTTGCTGCCGCTGCTCGGCGTGATGCTCAACGGCACGTCGTCGGTGCTGTATGGCACGGTGCCCGAGCTCACGCCGCCGCACCGGACCGAGCGCGCCTTCGCTCTGTTCTATACGGGGACGATCGGATCAGGCGCGGTCGCACCGGTGCTCTATGGCGTACTCGGCGATGCGCTCGGTCCATCGCTCGCGACCGCGGCGACCGCCGTCACCGCGCTTGCGATCTCCCCGCTGGCCATCGTGCTGGCACGGCATCTCGCCGACGATCCAGCGACGGCGTGACGCGTAACGCTCCAAAGCCCGGGCGATTGTTGGTGTTCTCCTGAAAGGAGGAAGGTCGGGATGGGGTCAGCCGCAAGCGACGCTGCAAGCTGACGGAGCCGATTCCCTCCCGCTTTGCTCTGGCGAGCGAGCCGTAGCGCGGATGGAGCGCAGCGAAATCCGGGGCCAATCCTCATTGCCGATGTGATTCCCGCATTGCGCTTCGCTCCATCCGCGCTACCTAAGCAATGGTCTCACGGAGCATTCCAATGACAAGCACGCACAAGGCCTGGCGGCTGCACGCGCACAACGATCTCCGCTTCGAGGATGTTCCGACACCGAAGCCCGCGCCTGATGGCGTTGTCGTCAGCATCGAAGCCGGCATGGTGCTGTCCTACACCAACAAGCTGCTGTCGGGCGCCCTGCCCTACAGCCTGCCGCCGATGCCGTTCGTGCCCGGCACCAACGCGATCGCGCGTGTCGTCGCAACCGGGGAAAACGTCACGCATGTGCAGAGCGGCGACCGTGTCTTCCTGAGCCCGCATCTGCGTGGCGACGTGCCGGACCGCGATCCGCCGCAGATCCTGATCGGCCTCACCGCGACGGTGACGACCCTGGAGGCGCTGGCATTGCAGGCGCGCTGGCGCGACGGCGTGTTCGCGGAGTTCGCGCACTGGCCGGCCGCCTGCGTCACGCCGCTCGTCAATCTCGACGACAAGCCCGCCACCGAGCTGATTGGGCTTGCCAAGCTGATCGTGCCGTTCGGCGGCTTACAGCGCTCCGGCCTGCGCGGCGGCCACACCATCATCATCAACGGCGCCACCGGCTATTTCGGCTCGGGCGCGGTGATGCTCGCGGTCGCGATGGGCGCGGGCCGCGTCGTGGCGGTCGGCCGCAAGCAGGCTTCGCTCGAGCAATTGCGCGATGCCTTCGGACCGCGCGTCATTCCCGCCGTCGTCAGCGGCGACGCCGCCGCCGACCTTCCGATCATCCGTCGCGCCGCCGGCGGCACCGCAGACGTCGGGCTCGATCTGCTCGGCGCCGCCAAGAGCACGTCGACCACATTGTCGAGCCTGCGCGCGCTGCGCCGTGGCGGCCGGATGGTGCTGATGGGCAGCGCCGAGGTGCCGCTCGAGCTCTCCTTCCGCGAGATGCTCGCCAACGACTGGGAGGTGGTCGGGCAATTCATGTACGACCGCACCGCTCCGGGCCAGCTTGCCGGTCTCGCCGCCGAGGGCCTGCTGGATCTGCGCAAAATCAACGTTGCGACCTTCAGGCTGGCCGACTTCCGCCGCGCGGTGGATGCCGCCGCGATGATGCAGAGCCTCGACCTCACGGCCGTGGTGCCGTAACCAGAGGCCATGACATCCGAGCCGACACCCTGGCGGGCGACCGTGCTGACCCTGTTCCCGGACATGTTTCCGGGGCCGCTGGGCGTGAGCCTCGCGGGGCGGGCGCTGGCCGGCGGCCTGTGGTCGCTGGAGGCTCGCGACATCCGGGCGTCGGCCACCGACAAGCACCGCAGCGTCGATGATACCCCGGCCGGCGGCGGCCCGGGCATGGTGCTGCGCGCCGACGTGCTGGCCGCCGCGATCGATGCGGCCGCTGTCGCACCACACCGGCCGCGGCTGCTGATGAGCCCCCGCGGCCGGCCACTGACCCAGGCAGAGGTCATCGAGCTGGCGGCAGGACCCGGCCCGCTGATCGTCTGCGGCCGCTTCGAGGGCATCGACCAGCGCGTGATCGAGGCGCGGGCGCTGGAGGAGGTCTCGATCGGCGACTACGTGCTGTCGGGCGGCGAAATCGCCGCGATGGCGCTGATCGATGCCTGTGTCCGGCTGCTGCCGGGGGTGATGGGCAAGCAGGCCTCCGGAACCGATGAAAGCTTCTCCGAAGGACTACTTGAATACCCTCAATACACCCGCCCGCAGGAGTTTGAGGGCCGGCCGATCCCGGAAATCCTCATTTCCGGCGACCACGCCAAGGTCGCGGCCTGGCGCCTGGCCCAATCCGAGACGCTGACCCAAGCCCGACGGCCGGATCTCTGGGCCAGAAAAGCCACCAAGAGCCGGACAAAAAACACGACAGACGGGTGACAAACCCTGTCCTTTGCCTTATAGGAGCGCCCAAATCCGCACCCGCGCAGGATAGATGGACGTTTGCGCAGCCCGCCAAAGGCTGGGCGCGCCGCCGATGGAGATTTCAATGAACCTAATTCAGCAGCTCGAAAAAGAGCAGTTCGACAAGCTCGCCGCCACCAAGGAAATCCCGGAATTCGGCCCCGGCGACACCGTCATCGTCAACGTGAAGGTGGTCGAAGGCGAGCGCACCCGTGTGCAGGCCTATGAGGGCGTTTGCATCGGCCGCTCCGGCCACGGCCTCAACGAGAGCTTCACCGTGCGCAAGATCTCCTACGGTGAGGGCGTCGAGCGCGTTTTCCCGGTGATGTCGCCAATGATCGACTCGATCAAGGTGGTTCGTCGCGGCAAGGTGCGGCGCGCCAAGCTCTATTACCTGCGCAGCCTGCGCGGCAAGTCGGCCCGCATCGTCGAGAAGCAGGACCGCCAGGCGGCCGTCAACGAGTAATCGACCCAAACGGGACGACCAAAAGCGCGGGTTCACCCCGCGCTTTTTTGTTGCGGCATACCTATCTGTTGGATTGCCGGGCCAAGCCCGGCAATGACGACAAAGGCGCCCCGCGCATCGATTGATTGTCGCAGGGCTTTGCCCTGTGTTAGAAATTTAGAATGGTTCCGGATCAAGCCAGCCAGCCCTGCCAGCGCGTCGTGATCGACGATCGCTCGCGGCTGCCCGGCCGGTTCTTCGGACGCTTTGCGACCTCGGCAACGTCGGAGCTTACGCCCGCAGCGTAATGCTGCCGGACGCTTTCGCCCGCTCGCGCGTCATCGCGCTCAAGCCGCCACCACCGAGTTTCACACCGAGTTTCCCTGGAGCTGACGCTCATGTCCAAACCGACCACGCTGTACGACAAGATCTGGAACGACCATCTGGTCCACGAGGCCGAGGACGGCACCTGCCTCATCTACATCGACCGCCATCTGGTGCACGAGGTAACCTCGCCGCAGGCGTTCGAAGGCCTGCGCGTCTCCGGCCGCAAGGTGCATGCGCCCGAGAAGACGCTGGCCGTCGTCGATCACAACGTGCCGACCACCGACCGCACCAAGCCCAACCCCGACCCCGAGAGCATCGAGCAGATCAAGGCGCTCGCCGAGAACGCCAAGGAATTCGGCATCGAGTACTACAACGAGTTCGACAAGCGTCAGGGCATCGTCCACGTCATCGGTCCGGAGCAGGGCTTCACGCTGCCCGGCACCACCATCGTCTGCGGTGACAGCCACACCTCGACGCATGGCGCATTCGGCGCGCTTGCGCACGGCATCGGCACCTCCGAGGTCGAGCATGTGCTGGCGACGCAGACGCTGATCCAGAAGAAGGCCAAGAACATGCGCGCGATCGTCGACGGCAAATTGCCCGACGGCGTCACGGGCAAGGACATCATCCTCGCGATCATCGGCGAGATCGGCACCGCCGGCGGCACCGGCTACGTGCTGGAATATGCCGGCGAGGCGATCCGTGCGCTCTCGATGGAAGGCCGCATGACGGTCTGCAACATGTCCATCGAAGGCGGCGCGCGCGCGGGTCTGGTCGCGCCCGACCAGAAGGCGTTCGACTTCCTGCGCGGCCGTCCGAAGGCGCCACAGGGCGCGGCCTGGGACGCCGCGATGCGCTATTGGGAGACGCTGCGCTCCGACGAGGGCGCGCATTTCGACCACGAGATCCGGCTCGACGCGGCAAAGCTGCCGCCGATCGTCACCTGGGGCACGAGCCCTGAGGACGTCATCTCGGTGACCGGCTTTGTCCCCGATCCGGACAAGATCGAGGACGAGGCGAAGCGCATCTCCAAGCACCGCGCGCTGAAATATATGGGCCTGACGGCGGGGACGAAGATCACCGACATCAAGCTCGACCGCGTCTTCATCGGCTCCTGCACCAACGGCCGCATCGAAGACCTGCGCGCTGCGGCCAAGATCGCCGAGGGCAAGACCGTCAGCGCCAACGTCAACGCGATGATCGTGCCGGGCTCGGGCATCGTGAAGGAGCAGGCGGAAGCCGAAGGCCTCGACAAGATCTTCATTGCGGCCGGCTTCGAATGGCGTGAGCCGGGCTGCTCGATGTGCCTCGCGATGAACCCTGACAAGCTGAAGCCGGAAGAGCGTTGCGCTTCGACCTCGAACCGCAACTTCGAGGGCCGCCAGGGCTTCAAGGGCCGCACCCACCTGGTGTCGCCCGCGATGGCCGCCGCCGCCGCGATCGCCGGACACTTCGTCGACGTCCGCGACTGGCGGTAGCTCAAGCTCGAGCCGTTTCGGAAACGGCTCGTTAACGAGCCGCACGCACACTGGCTCCTGGCGAAGATCAGCTTCGCGAGGAGCCGGACGTGGCCGAGAAACGCGAATTCGTCGACATGATCAGCGAGGCGACGCGGCAGAAGCGCCGCCGAGCAGCGCCGCGCGTCATCGATCCGTTGCCCGAGGTGAAGGAGACCTCGCGCCTCAGCCACTGGCCGCCGGAACGCTGGACACAGTGGCGGATGGAAAATCTGACGCCGTGGAAGACCAGGTCCTGGAAGTTGAAGAACTGGGACTAAGTCGGGATCGCCTGACTAAGAACGGGCGCCGTTCGGCGCCCGCTGTCGTTTCAGCTCTCGCCAACGGTGGCGCCACTACGGCTGGCAGATCAGGCGCGGACCGCAGGCGCGACACATCGTTCGGGAGGAGTTGCCAGTGACCGTTTACGTGATCGTGCAACTGAAGATGATCGACCGTGCTGCCTACGATCGGTATCAAGCGCGCTTCTTCGACGTGTTCAGGAAATTCAACGGACGATTGCTATCAGCCGACGAGCAGCCCGCTGTGCTCGAAGGCACATGGGATCGCGACAAGGTGGTGCTGATGTCGTTTCCCGACGAAGCCGCGTTCCGCGCCTGGTCGGACTCTTCAGAATATGTCGAGATATCGAAGGATCGCAAAGGCGGCGCGCAGGCCATCGTGCTGCTGGTCAAAGGCTTCACGCCCTAATCCGGGTTCATCGACACTCTTCGAGGCTTCGCTGAACGATGCTGCAAGAGCAGCGCCGTTCGAACGGAGCTACTCCTGCCGTGCGTCTCCAGCGACGCGCGCAACGATGCCGCTTGCATCACCAGAACGGGCCGAACCCGAAGCCGAATGTGAACGGCGCCGGCGCGGCATACGGATAGGGCCGGTAGTAGTAAGGCCGTCCGTAATAGTAAGGATACGGCCGGTAATAGGGACGATAGTACGGCCGGCCATAATAGGGCCGATAGCCGTGATAGTGGTGACGATAGCCGTGGTGATGGTGGCGCTGCGCGCTGATATCGGTCGCCTTGCCCGCGCCTCGTTGTTGCGTGGCCGGCTGCGACTTGGCTGACGCGGCGGCAGTTGCTGATGTCGGCGCGCTCAGCGCGAGCGCGCCTGCGGCAACGGCAACCCCGATCCATCTCATCATGATCAACTCCTGCAGATTTCGATGAAACGCATATCGCGCGCTCGAATCTGCCGGATTGATGGCTGAGAACGGCAACAGGCCCGCGGCTCACGGGCCTGTGTCTCAACTGCGCTGATACGCCGCGCGATCAGCGGTGCCAGTGGCGACCGTGCCAGCCACGATGGTACCAGCCACGGTGATGTCCACGATACCAGCCGCGATGCCATCCGCGCCCGCGCCAATGCACTTGTGTGGTCATCTGGCTCGAGTCGTCCTGAACCGTTGCGGCCGCACCTGGCGTCGCGAGCGTGAGCGCTTGCGCGCGCTCGCTTGGTGCCGCCAAAACCAGCACGGCACCGACGGCCGCAAGCCCCAGAACGTTCGTCACCTTCATGAGTCGTTGTCTCCTCGATTCCTGAATGTCACGTCTTGCAACGACGATCCGTTGATAGAATCGATTGCCGTTGTCGCGACGCAGATCGCAAGCAAAGTGCGAATGACGTGAATGCGGCATGAATGATCGCGTCACGCTGATGAATTCGGCGCGAGCGATCGGTTCCCCATACGTGGGAACATTCATGTCGATGAACGACATCAACGCAAATGGTCCGGGCGCGTGAAGCGTTTTCTGTCGCGTGAGATCGTCATGATACCCATCCGACGCAATCGACATCGTTGATGCGCGCCGCGCTTGCCGCGACGGCGAGCCACGCAGGTGACGATGGCAGTCGTGCGCGATGGACCTCGTGATGATTGTTGTTACCGGATCGACCGGTGCGACGTGCGAGCGCTCGCGCAAGCGGAGCACGTCGGGTTCAGACCGTCTCAGGTGCGAAATTCTATGGGCGTGTCGTGACGCGCACGTTGCAAGCGACGCGTCCGCCGCCTCGCGCCGGGACGCGCTAGCCGGGGCGCCAGAAGCAGTTCATGCGCGGCGTGATCACGGTGCCGCTCGGCCGATATTCCTGCACATAGGTCGCGGTGCATTCGCGCACGGCGTTCGGACCGGGATTGTAGCGCGGGATGACATCGGGTTCCCAATGCTCGGGCCGGTAGATCGGTACGCGTCGCAGCCGGCGACGTCCGACTACGACGGTGCTGCCGGCCGCGGGCGGCGCGGCCTGGGCCACGCGCACGCCCGTCTCGGCGGTCTGCGCCTGCGTCGCCGCGCCCGGAAGCCCAATTCCGACTGATGTCGCCAACAGCGCCGTCGCCACGATCCGTTTCATCACGCCACCCCGTTATTGGGCCGCACGGTCTCCCATTGGGCCGCCAAGGTCAACTGCGCTGGCGCCGCCGGCGACACTCGCGCTAAAGGAGTGTCATGTGGACCACAGCCAAAGCCCCCTCGCTCGCCGACATGGAGGCGATGGCGCACGAGATCTTCGCGCGCCTGCCGCAGACGTTCCGGACCCTCTGCGAGGGCCTGATCATCCGCGTCGACGATTTCCCGACCGACGAGGTGCTCGACGAGATGCAGGCCGAGAGCGAGTTCGACCTGCTCGGCCTGTTCCAGGCGTCGGCCTGCCGCAGCAGAGCCTTGGCGACGTGGCGCGGCTGCCCAACCTGATCTGGCTCTACCGCCGGCCGATCCTGGACTACTGGGCAGAGCACGACGAGACCCTCGGCCATATCGTCCGCCACGTGTTGATCCATGAAATCGGCCACCATTTCGGCCTGTCGGACGCCGACATGGAGACGATTGAGGCCCTTGCGGGCACCTAGAGCGTTTTCGAGCGGACACCGGTCCGCGTGAAGAAAACGCGACCAAACAAGAGCCTCGTCCCGATCTCATCGGAACGGGGGCTCCAGCCCTGCAGAAATGGCCCTTTTACGGCTGTCACATTCGCGATACACATCCCGCCCGTACCCCTCATCTTTTGACCGGGAAGTGCATCGATGGACAAGTTCACCACGCTGGAAGGCGTCGCGGCGCCGCTGAAGATCATCAATGTCGATACCGACATGATCATTCCGAAGCAGTACCTCAAGACCATCAAGCGCACCGGCCTCGGCAAGGGGCTGTTCTCGGAGCAGCGCTACAAGGACGACGGCAGCGAGAACCCTGACTTCGTCCTCAACCAGCCGGCCTATCGCAACGCCAAGGTGCTGGTCGCCGGTGACAATTTCGGCTGCGGCTCGAGCCGCGAGCACGCGCCCTGGGCGCTGCTCGACTTCGGTATCCGCTGCGTGATCTCGACCTCGTTCGGCGATATTTTCTACAACAACTGCTTCAAGAACGGCATCCTGCCGATCCGTGTGTCGCAGGAAGACCTCGACAAGCTGTTCGACGACGCCGAGCGCGGCGCCAACGCGACGTTGACCATCGACCTCCCCAACCAGGAGATCCGCGGTCCCGACGGCGGCAAGGTGAAGTTCGAGATCGATCCGTTCCGCAAGCATTGCCTGATCAACGGCCTCGACGACATCGGGCTGACGATGGAGAAGAAGAGCTCGATCGACGCCTACGAGTCCAAGCTCAAGGAGCGCGCCTGGGCTTGAGGCGCAGTCCTTTCATCATGCCCCCGGTGCCATCAGGCGCCGGGGTTTTTCTTTGCCGGTTTGTCTGCAACGCAAAACTTCCCATGGCTGCCGCACATGTTGCCTGACGTCGTCACTTTCTGGCACGGCCCGATGGATGCGTTGCGCCAGACTTGCCTGCGTTCGCAGCTCGCGGCCGGCCACAAGGTCACGGTCTACAGCTTCGATCCGATTCCCGGCCTGCCCGACGGCATCGGTAACGCCGAAGCCGAGGCCGTGCTGCCGCATTCATTCTCCGAGAAGCTGCGCCCGCCGCAGCCCGACGGCTCCTGGCGCGACTGGACCATCCTGCAATTCAGCGACTTCTTCCGCATGCGGCTGATGGCGCAGCGTGCCGGGCTCTGGCTCGACGCCGATGTGCTGTTGCTGAGGCCGGTCGAGATCGACCCGGCCAAGCCGTATTTTGCCTGGGAGCGGCCGCGGCAGATCGGCAACTCCGTGCTGTATTTCCCGCCCGACGATCCGATCGTGCGTGCGTTCGAAGCGCTGATGAAGCAGGACGAGCTCACGCCGGACTGGCTGGCGCTGCGTCATCGCCTGACTTTTGCGATGCACCGGCTGATCGGCAAATCGAAGCGTGTGTCCGATATCCGCATTGCGATCTACGGCCCGGCGGCGCTCACTGCGCTGGCGCGGCGCGAGAACGAATTGCAGCATGCGCTGCCGAAGCGATCGTTCTACTCCGTGCACGCCGAGCCAAAGCTGTTCTTTGATCCGACCGATTTCTCGAAATATCTCAACGATCCGGAGATCATCGGCCTGCACATCTCGGGCAAGGGACGCGCCAAGCAGGCGCCTCGTCCGGGCAGCCTGTACGCCTGGGCGACGGAGAAGTTTCGCGCGTAACGCCGGCGTTTCTTTACCCTCTCCCCTTATGGGAGAGGGTGCGCTCGCGAAGCGAGTGCGGGTGAGGGGTTCTCTCCGCACGGGAATCTCGCGAGTGGATAGAGCCCCCTCATCCGTCGCGAACTACGTCCGCGACACCTTCTCCCACAAAGGGAGAAGGAAATCACCGATCGCGCTAATGCCCCATCGCGGCGATCGCGTCCGCGATCGCGATGGTGCGCTTGGCCATCTCGGCGTGCAGCCGCTCGACCATGCGGCCGTCGAGCTGGATCGCTCCGCGCGAGGCATTCTCCGGCTTTTCGAAAGCTGCGATGATCTTGCGTGCCTCGGCGACCTCGGCCTCGGGCGGCGTGAAGATGGCATTGCAGGCGTCGATGTGGCTCGGATGGATCAGCGTCTTGCCATCGAAGCCGAGGTCGCGTCCCTGCGCGCACTCCTCGGCGAAGCCATCGATATTGCCGATGTCGCTGTAGGGCCCGTCGAGGATTTCCAGGCCATGGGCGCGGGTCGCCAGGATGCAATGCGTGATCATCGGGATCATGGCCGCTCGTCCCGGCTTCATCCGGATCCGGGTCTCGCGCGCGATGTCATTGGGGCCGAACACGAAGCCCGCGAGCCGGACCTCGGAATCCTTCGACGCCGCCGCGAGCTTGTCGGCGTCGAGCACGGCGCGTGCGGTCTCGATCATGGCCCAGACCCGGATCGAGGCAGGGGCATTGACGTCGCTGAGGCGATCGGCAACGGCATTGAGATCGTCGACCGTGGAGATCTTGGGAACCAGGATGCCATCCGGCTGCGCCTTGCCGGCCATGCCGATGTCGTCGATCCACCAGGGCGTGTCGAGCGCGTTGATGCGGATCAAGACCTCGCGCTTGCCAAAGCCCTTGGCCGCGACCGCCTTGGCGATTTGCTCACGGGCCACGGCCTTGGCGTCCGGCGCGACCGAATCCTCCAGATCGAGGATGATGCCGTCCGCCGGCAGCGCGCGAGCCTTCTCCAGCGCCCGTGCATTCGATCCGGGCATGAACAGCAGGCTGCGGCGCGGACGGGTCATCGGCATCTCCTGACGGCTTGGGTTCGGCCATTGTCCATGTTTTGGCATTGGGCCGGAACCATACTTCAACGCTGCCGTATCATCTCAGGCGGCGCGCCGAAAGTCTTGTTCCCGTCATCGGCATGTGGTTAGCCAGAGGCCATGAAATTCTTTCCGACGCGGTTGATCGACGGCTACCGGACCTTCGCGACCCAGCGGTTGCCGACTGAGCAGTCGCGATACCGCGAGCTGTCCGAACGCGGCCAGTTTCCCGAGACCATGGTGATCGGCTGCTGCGATTCCCGGGTCTCACCGGAGGTGATCTTCGATGCCGGGCCCGGCGAGCTGTTCGTGGTCCGCAACATCGCCAACCTGGTTCCAGTCTATCAGCCCGACAGCAATGCCCACGGCGTCTCGGCCGCGCTGGAATATGCGGTGAGCGTGCTGAAGGTGAAGCATGTCGTGGTGCTCGGGCACGCCCAATGCGGCGGCATCCGCGCCTTCGTCGACAAGATCAAGCCACTCACGCCGGGCGACTTCATCGGCAAATGGATGCAGATGTTCATCAAGCCGGGCGAGGTGGTCGAGCAGCGCGACCATGAGAGCATGCAGGACTTCGTCACCCGCATCGAGAAGGCCGCGGTGTTCCGCTCGCTGGAGAACCTGATGACCTTCCCGTTCGTGCGGGAGCGGGTGGAGAGCGGCGAGATGCAGCTCCACGGCGCCTATTTCGGCGTCGCCGAAGGCTCGCTGTTCGTGCTCGACCGGGTCGCGAAGGAGTTCATCAGCGTGGCCGAGGCCCTGAAGGCCGGCGAGTAGCGAACGGGCGTCGGTTCGCTATCCCATCTCAGTGATCGCTGCTCCAGCGATCCGAGATCGCGAGCAGGAGTGCGGAGATCACGAATACCAGATGCACGGCGACGAGCCAGGTCATCCGCGTTGCGTCAAAAGCCGCATCGATATTCAGGAATGCTTCCAGCACGTGGATCGCGGAGATCGCGACGATCGACGCCAGCAGCTTCTGCTTCAGGCCGGCAAAATCGATCTTGGTGATCCAGATCGGCCAGTTCGGATTGCCCGACGTGTCAATGCGCGAGACGAAGTTCTCGTAGCCGGAGAAGACCACGATCAGGACGAGATTGGCGACCAGAGTAACGTCGATCAGCGACAAGGCATCGAGGATGACTTCCGACGATTTGTAGCCCGACGCATGCTGAACGAACTCCCAGAGCATACGCGCGAATTTCAACAGCAGCACTGCCAGCGCCACAACCAGACCGACATAGAACGGCGCCATCAGCCAGCGGCTGTTGAACAGCACATATTCGAAGCCGCGCATGATGCGCGGCGTCGTCGGGCTTGATGGGGCGGGAGCCGATTGTTCCGACATGGTTCCGGCCCCCTGCTGATCCGCCTTACGCGGCCTTCTTCTTCGCGGTGATCAGCTTGCGGTTGATCAGGACTTCCGCGATCTGCACGGCGTTGAGCGCCGCACCCTTGCGCAGATTGTCCGACACGCACCAGAACGACAGGCCGTTCTCGACCGTGGCATCCTCGCGGATGCGGCTGATATAGGTCGCATCCTCGCCGGCGGCTTCATAGGGCGTGACGTAGCCGCCCGGCTCCTGCTTGTCGATCACGAGGCAGCCCGGCGCGTTGCGCAGGATGTTGCGCGCCTCGTCCGGCGTGAGCGGATTGGCGAACTCGACATTGACCGCCTCGGAGTGGCCGACGAATACCGGCACGCGCACGCAGGTCGCGGTCAGCTTGATCTTGGGATCAAGGATCTTCTTGGTCTCCGCCATCATCTTCCACTCTTCCTTGGTGTAGCCGTCTTCCATGAAGACGTCGATGTGGGGGATGACGTTGAAGGCGATGCGCTTCGGGAACTTGTTATTGATCAGCTCGTCGTTGGTGTAGACGGCCTTGGTCTGCGAGAACAGCTCGTCCATCGCATCCTTGCCGGCGCCCGACACCGATTGATAGGTCGAGACCACGACGCGGGTGATGGTGGCCTTGTCGTGCAGCGGCTTCAGCGCCACGACGAGCTGCGCGGTCGAGCAGTTCGGATTGGCGATGATGTGCTTCCTGGTGAAGCCGGCCGCGGCATCCGCATTCACCTCGGGCACGACCAGCGGCACGTCCGGATCCATGCGCCAGGCCGAGGAATTGTCGATCACGACCGCACCGGCGGCACCGATCTTCGGCGACCATTCCTTGGAGACCGAGCCGCCGGCCGACATCAGGCAGATGTCGACGTCGGAGAAATCATAGTGCTCGAGGGCTTTGACCTTCAGGGTGCGGTCGCCATAGGAGACCTCGACGCCAACGCTGCGGCGTGACGCCAGCGCGACGACCTCGTCGGCAGGAAACTTGCGCTCGTCGAGAATGTTGAGCATTTCCCGCCCGACATTACCGGTCGCACCGACCACCGCGACTTTGTAACCCATCGTTCACTCTCCGACGAAAAATGCCCGTTCCCACGCGACAAGCGGAAAGGGAAGAGGCAGCGCTTCTATGCGAGAAACCCCATCAAGACAACGTTTGCGTCACGTTTGAGCGTTTTGATGCGTTTGTTTCGGGCCAATCTGGCCGCTCCCCATCATACGGGAATTCCATCAGCACTGACGAGCTTCGTCGACGAGGTCTACGCCACGCTGTCCCGGCTGTTTGCCTATGTCGCGACGCTCGCGCTGCTCGGCGGGCTCGCGGTCTATCTATGGCAGCAACTGCCGGACGCAACGGCGACGGGGCCTGCGGCGGCGAGCTGGGGTCTGGCCGGTCATCCGACCCCGGCCCTTGCCACGAGCCGGCTCAATCCACGCAATAAAACAGAGACTTACGAAGTCTTCCGGCATCCTGAGGGCGACCGCAAGGGCGTTTCCCGCTGCGCCGAGGCCGCGCTTCAGCCGATCGCTGGGCCGAGCCGCGCCGACTGCGTTACCTCCGGCCCGCCGGCCCCGTCGTCCGACTGGGTCATGGGCAACGAAAACCCGAGGTTGCGCGGCGCGCTTTGATGACGGTACCAAGGCAAGGCACTGGTTTTGATGAAACTTTTGCCGCACCGTCGGCATTATGTCGGCCGGTGTGGCGCAATTGACCTAGTGACGGCCCAGTCACCGCGGCTACAATGTGTTCCAACCGATTTGGCGACGCGCCAGCCCTTATGGGACCGTAATGACGAGGATGCGATGACCGTGAAATTCCCTGCCGCGAACAAGCTCTTGGTGTTGCTTGCTGCGGCTGCCGTCACCGCAACCGCGTTCGGCGTGAGCCCGGCCGACGCCCAGGCCCCGACCAAGCGCCAGCAGCAGCGCTACGACCGCGATGGCCGCCACTATTACGGCCCGCAGGGTCCGAACCGCGTCTATCAGCAGGGCCCCCGCACCCGCGTTTACGTGACCACCCGCTCGTGGCTCGACGCCGGCACCGAGGTGCTGCCGGGCGATCGCAAGTTCAGCGACTACGCGTTCCCGCCGGATGTCGGCTATCCGTCCTTCGGGCGCGAGAACAACAACCGTCCGATCGATCGCCAGCCGCTCAGCCCGCCGGCCGATCTCGGCGGCTATCCGCGGAACTTCCCACTTTACTGATATCTCTCGTCTCTCGTCTTGCGTCGTCGCGGCGAAAGCCGGGACCCATAACCACCGCTGGTGGTTATGGAGCTCGTCGGGCGACCATTTCAAATCGAGAAGCTGCGGAGTATGGGTCCCGGCTTTCGCCGGGACGACACCGCCGCTGTGGCCGCACAGCCGTCACCCGTGCAGCTTCTGCAACTCCTTCAGGATCGCTTGGCCCATCTGCGCCGTGCTGGCCGGCGTGGTGCCTTCCGACTTGATGTCGGCGGTGCGCAGACCGCCGGCGAGGACAGCCGCGATCGCCGCATCGACCTTGTCGGCTAGATCGCCCATGTCGAAGGAATAGCGCAGCGCCATGCCGAACGAGGAGATCATCGCGATCGGGTTGGCGAGGCCCTTGCCTGCGATGTCGGGCGCCGAGCCGTGCACCGGCTCGAACAGCGAGCGGCGCTTCCTGGTCTTGGCATCGATCTCGCCGAGCGAGGCCGACGGCAGCATGCCGAGCGAGCCGGTCAGCATCGCCGCGATGTCGGACAGCATGTCGCCGAACAGATTGTCCGTGACGATGACGTCGAACTGCTTCGGCGCCTTCACCAGGTTCATGCCGCCGGAATCGGCGAGCTGATGCTCCAGCGTGACGTCCTTGTATTCGCGCGCATGCACCTGGGTCATGACCTCGTTCCAGAGCACGCCCGATTTCATGACGTTGCGCTTTTCCATCGACGTCACCTTGTTGCGGCGCTTGCGCGCGAGGTCGAAGGCGACGCGGCCGATGCGCTCGATCTCGTAGGTGTCGTAGACCTGGGTGTCGATCGCGCGCTTCTGGCCGTTGCCGAGATCGGTGATGGTCTTCGGCTCGCCGAAATAGACGCCGCCGGTGAGCTCGCGCACGATCATGATGTCGAGGCCCTCGACGACGTCGCGCTTCAGGCTCGAGGCCTCCGCCAGCGCCGGGTAGCACACCGCCGGGCGCAGATTGGCGAATAGGCCGAGGTCCTTGCGCAGCCGTAGCAGGCCGGCCTCCGGGCGTACCTCATAGGGCACGCTGTCCCACTTGGGACCGCCGACCGCACCGAAGATCACGGCATCGGCGGCCAGCGCCTTCGCCATGTCGCCCTCGGAGATCGACACCTTGTGAGCGTCGTAGGCCGAGCCGCCGACCAGCCCCTGCTCGGTCTCGAACTTCGCGATCCCCTGCGCGTTCAGCCAGTCGATCAAGCGCTGCACCTCGGCCATCACTTCGGGGCCGATGCCGTCGCCGGGGAGAAGCAGCAGTTTATGGGTCGCCATGGTGTTACCTCACTCAATCGGGCATGCCCGCCATCATTCGGCGCGAGTGCTAAAACGCCCGGCGCGGATTGGCAAGGCGCCCTGTCCAGGCCCAAAATGCCTCCCCGAACCAAACAACCCGCGCCCCAAGAAGCCAACAAGACGGACCTCATGACCGCAGCCATCCTCTACGCCTTTGCCTCGGCCCTTTTCCTCGGCGCCGGGGTCGTGTTGGCGCAACTCGGCCTGCGCACCGTCGAACCGCTGTCGGGCGCCGCCATCAGCGTGCCCTCTTTCACCCTGCTGTTCGTGCTGCTGTCGCCGTTGATCCTGTACGGCGAGCCGGTGGTCTGGCGGGGACTGCCGATCTTCATGGCGGTCGGCCTGTTCTTTCCGGCGTCGCTGACGTTCCTGACCTTCGCGTCGAACCGGGCGCTCGGACCTGTCATCACCTCGACGCTGGGCAATCTCGCGCCGCTGTTCGCGGTCACCGCCGCCGTGGCCCTGCTGCATGAGCCGCTGGAACCGCAGCAGATCGTCGGTCTCGTCGTCGCTGTCACGGGGGCGGCGATCATCACCGTGACCCGGCCGCGCGACCTCGGCCATTGGCGGAGCTGGGCGCTGCTGCTGCCGCTCACCAGCGCGCTGGTGCGCGGCATCGTGCCGCCGATCGCCAAGCTCGGACTGGCGATCTGGCCAAGTCCGCTGTGGGCCTGCCTGGTCGGCTACGTCATGTCCTCGCTGGTGGTGCTGACGGTGCAGCGGATTCGGAAGGGCAGCTTCATGGTGCAGGCCCCACGCGAGGGCCGGTTCTGGTTCGCGATGACCGGGATCAGCAACGGGCTCAGCGCGCTCAGCCTGTTCGCAGCCGTCCGCAACGGCCCGATCACGCTGGTGGCGCCGCTCGCCGCCGTCTATCCGCTGGTCACGGTGGCGCTGAGCGCGATGCTGCTCAAGCACATCGAGATCACCATGCGGATCGTCGCCGGGACCGCGCTGACCGTGATCGGCGTCGCCCTGGTGCTGATCGCCTGATTGCCCTTTTCGCAAGACACTGTTGCGGCGCGCGGCGCTGGGCAGGACCGGCGCGGCCTGCCACAATGGCGCATTGCCGGAGTGATTTGTGAGAGCCCCTACCCCCTCCTACGCGCATCCCGCGCGGCTGATCCTTATTCTGTCGCTGGCACCGACCATAGGCCTGGGCATCGGCCGCTTTGCCTATTCGCTGGTGCTGCCCGACATGCGCGACTCGCTGGCGTGGTCCTACTCGGCCGCCGGCTTCATGAACACGATCAACGCCGCCGGCTATCTGGTCGGCGCGCTCGTTGCCTCCCGCCTGATCCAGCGCTTCGGCCTTGCCACATCGGTGCGCTGGTCGACGCTGGCTTGCGTGCTGTCGCTGGCGCTGTCGGCCATGTCAGGCAATTTCGTCGTGCTCAGCTTCGCGCGTCTGCTGGTCGGCTTTGCCGCCGCGATCGGCTTCGTCGGCGGCGGCGCGCTTGCGGCGGCGATCGCGCAGTCGCGGCCGGAGCGTGCCAATTTCCTGCTCAGCCTGTTCTATGCCGGACCGGGCATCGGCATCCTGTCGTCCGGGCTGATCGCCCCCTTCGTGCTGCAGGGCTTCGGCGCGGGCTCGTGGTGGATCGTATGGTGGGCGATGACGCTGCTTTCAATCGCCATGATCCTGCCACTGTGGTTCGCGCCGTTCCACGCCGACACCGTCACCGGCGGCATCGTACGAACGAAGTTCGCGATCGCGCCGGTCCTGATCTATCTCACCAGCTATTTCTTGTTCGGCGCCGGCTACATCGCCTACATGACCTTCATGATCGCCTATGTCCGCGACGGCGGCGGCGGCGCGGCGGCGCAAAGCGCATTCTGGAGCCTGATCGGCGTCAGCGCCTTCGTGACGCCATGGGTCTGGCGGCGCGTGCTGGCGCTCGATCGCGGCGGGCTCGCGACCACGATCATCCTCGGCGTCAACACCCTCGGCGCCAGCCTGCCGATCTTCGGGCATTCGCCGCTGCTGCTCGCCATCTCGGCGCTGGTGTTCGGCGTCGCCTTCTTTGCGGTGGTCGGCTCGACCACCGCCTTCGTCCGCCTCAACTACCCGCCGGAATCATGGCCTACAGCGATCGCCGCCATGACCATCGCCTTCGGCATCGGCCAGACGCTCGGCCCGATCGTGGTCGGCGCCATCACCGATGCGGTCGGCAGCCTGTCATTCGCGCTGAACGTCTCGGCGGCGATGCTGGCGCTGGGAGCGCTGCTGGCGGCGTTTCAACGGAAGGTCGGAAGCTCTTGAGCGGAATTCCGCTTGCCGTCATTGCGAGGAGCTCGCGACAAAATTGCGAAGCAATTTTGCGCTGAAGCGACGAAGCAACCCATCTATCCCCGCGCAGAGACGTGGATTGCTTCGCTCCGCTCGCAATGACAGCGAGAGATATCAATTCCCGCTGAACGAATTATACCCCTGGTCTTCCCAATAGCCGCCCTTGTAGTCGTTGGTGACTTCCATCGAGACCACGTATTTCGGATTCTTGAAGCCGAGCTTGGTCGGCACCCGGATCTTCATCGGATAGCCGTAGGCCCGTGGCAGGATCTGGTCGGCGAACTTGAACGTCATCTGGGTCTGCGGATGCAGCGCGCTGCGCATGTCCAGCGGCGAGTTGTAGCCGTCCTTGTCGGCGCACTGGAACCAGACATATTTCGCGCGCGTGTCGGCGCCCACCAGCTTGAGGAAATCGCGCAGCGGCGTGCCGGTCCAGCTCCCGATCGCGCTCCAGCCCTCGACGCAGATGTGCCGGGTGACCTGCTTGACCTGCGGCAATTGATAGAGCTCGTCCAGCGTCCAGGATTTCTTGTTGTCGACCAGCCCGCGCACCTCGAGCTTCCAGTCTTTACCTTCGATCTCGGGCGCATCGTCGAGATCGTAATAGGCATTGAACGGGAACGGCTTGGTGATCATGCTCTCCGGGAAGGTCGGCGCCAGCGCATCCGGGTTGAACATCCAGGCCTGCACGGCGTCGTTGAACTTCGAGACCTGCTTCAGCAATTCCTCCGCCGAAGACGAATCGACCACGTCGCAGCCGGTCAGCAGCGTCAGCGCGCCGAGGCTCGCGCCGGTCGTGAGAAAGCGGCGCCGGGTCGGATCCGGCATGGTTTTCACGGCGTCGCGGACCAGCAGTCTCTTGTCGACGCCGGGAATCAGAAGCTTGCGCATGCGACCCATGACAACCTCCTCAACGCCCGCTGATCATCGCGCGCAGGCTCTTCGGCACCAGCAGCGCGAGCGCGACATGGATCACCAGGAAGGTGACGATCAGCGCCATGCAAGTAAAGTGAACGTAGCGCGCGACATCGTAGCCGCCGAACAAGGCCGACAGCCAGTACAACTGCACCGGCTTCCACATCGACAACCCGGACAGCACGATGACCACGCCGACAATGATGATGCCGGCATAAAGCAATTTCTGCACGTAATTGTATTTGCTGAGATCGTCATGCGACAGCTTGAAGGTGAGCGCCGCCTTGGTGTCGGAAATCACGCCGCCCGGCGTGATCGGCAACAGCTTGCGGCGGAACCGACCGGTGATGAAGCCGAGGATCAGATAGACCAGGCCGTTGACCATCAACAGCCACATCGCAGCGAAGTGCCACAGCAACCCGCCGGCAAGCCAACCGCCGAGCGTGATGCTCGGGGGGAAGGTGAAGTTGAACAAGGGCGAGGCATTATAAATCTGCCAGCCCGACATGATCATCATGATCATGGCCAGTGCATTGACCCAGTGCAGCACGCGCACCCACGCCGGCTGAATGACTTTCGCGGGCGTCGCGCTGTCTGCATGGTGGCCGCTGACGGCAAGACTCGGCATGGGACGTTCTCTATTCAAGGCCATTATCGGCTTATACGACGGGAACTGCCATTCCGTTACAGAAACGCGCGTTATCAGTTTGATGGACGCAATCCATTGCAGTCACAAAAATGCGAGCCGGGCGCTGCTCACCCGGCTCGCCGTTTCACGCGTCGTGTCGGGATTAAACGGGGCGATCGGGTGTTACGTCGCCGGCATCAGGACGGTATCGATCACGTGGATGACACCGTTCGACTGGTTGACGTTGGAGATCGTCACCATGGCGGATCCGCCTTTGGCATCGACGATCCAGACCTTGCCGCCCTGCTTCTTCACCGTGAGCTCCTCACCCTCGACGGTTTTCAGCATCTTGCCATCGGCGAGATCTGATGCCTCGAGCTTGCCGGGGACCACGTGGTAGGTGAGGATCCTGGTCAGCGTCGTCTTGTTCTCGGGCTTGACGAGATTGTCGACGGTTCCGGCCGGCAGCTTGCCGAACGCGGCATTGGTCGGCGCGAACACCGTGAACGGGCCCTTGCCTTCCAGCGTACCGACGAGGCCCGCCGCCTTCACTGCGGAGACCAGCGTGGTGTGATCCTTCGAGTTGACGGCATTCTGGATGATGTTCTTTGAGGGGAACATCGCGGCGCCACCGACCATCACGGTCTTCTCCGCGGCGCCGACCGGTGTGACGACGGTTGCGGTGAGGGTGAGTGCGGCGAATGCTGCGGCCGAGAACAGTGCAATAGGCTTGGACATGGAAACTCTCCCGATAGTGATATGACCGGCGCGCTGCGCCGGGATGAAGGGCTCAACGACGACAGGATTGAGTGCATCGTCGTTGGCCCGAGCTACGGGAGGTTTTGCGGGCGGTTTCGGCGGATAATTTATCGTGATGCGTGAAACTAATGTCAGGCGTGATCGTGGGACCAACCCGAGGCCCGGATGAAGCGCAGCGACATCCGGGACAATCCTTCCGCGGAGACGCTGCCCCGGATTACGCTTCGCTGCATCCGGCCTACGCAGCTTGAACCTCCCCTTGCAAAGGGGAGGTGGCTTTGCTCGCCAGAGCAAAGCGGGTGGGGATCTCTCCACATGCAGCGTCGCCTGCGGCCGACCCCCATCCCGACCTTCCCCCTTTCAGGGGGAAGGAGAAGATGGAGACGTAACCCGGATAAAGTGCAGCGACATCCAGGACAATCCTTCCGCGGAGACGCTGCCCCGGGTTGCGCTTCGCTGCATCCGCCCTACGCAGCTTGAACCTCCCCTTGCAAAGGGGAGGTCGCTTTGCTCGCCAGAGCAAAAGCGGGTGGGGATCATCTCTCCCCACATGCAAGCGTCGCCTGCGGCTGACCCCCATCCCGACCTTCCCCCTTTCAGGGGGAAGGAGAAGACAGGTCGGGCTTAATCCCGCTAGGCCTAATCCCTATTTGCCGGCGTCTGGATGAAGCCGCGGTTGTGCGTCGGGCTGATCAGGATCTCGTTCATGCAGACGCGCGGCGGCATGCTGGCGACGAAGGCGATGGTGCGGCCGAGATCCTCGGGCTGCAGCATCTTGGCCTGCTCGGCCTCGCTCGGCACCACTGGCCGCAACTTGAGGATGGGGGTGGCGACTTCGCCCGGCGACAGGCAGCAGGCGCGCAGACCGTTGACGCATTCGTCCATGTTGAAGGAGTGCGTCAGCGCCAGCACCGCGTGCTTGGTCGTGGTGTAGGCCGGCCCCGGCATCTTCGAGACGTGGCGGCCGGCCCAGGAGGCGACGTTGATGATGCAGCCGTCCTTCTGCTTGCGCATCGCCGGCAGCACCGCGTGCATGCAATAGAGCACGCCGTTGAGATTGATCTCGACCAGCTTGTCCCAGCCTTGAAGCTCCATGTAGGCCCAGCTTCGCTTCGGCACGTTGATGCCGGCGCTGTTGACCAGGAGATCGATGCGCCCGTGCCTGGACACGATCGTCTCGGCGGCCTTGTTGACATCGGCCTTGTTGCTGACGTCGAGCGGGATGGCCTCCGCCTTTCTGCCATTCTTCGTAATGTTGGCGACGACGCGATCCAGCTCCTCCTTGCGGCGGCCGGAGATCACCACCGTCCAGCCGTCCGCGGCCAGGAACTCCGCCCCGGATTCACCGATTCCCGTGCCGCCGCCGGTCACCCAGGCCACGCGTTTCTCGTTTTTTGTCATGCAAACTGTCTCCGTTGCTTTCCGAAGGGCGTTTTTGCTAATCCAACCTGGACTTACCGGCCCTTTCGCCCCTCGGGATGTTGCATGAACACGACCGCCAACGCCAACCTGTTTTCCCGCCTGTTCGACGGCCTCGACGATCCCAACCGGCTCGCCATCGAGCAGCTCGACGGCAGCCGCATCTCCTATGGCGACCTGATCGCCCGCGCCGGGCAGATGGCGAATGTGCTGGTCAGCCGTGGCGTCAAACCGGGAGATCGCGTCGCGGCGCAGACGGAAAAATCGGTCTCAGGCCTCGTGCTCTATCTCGCGACCGTGCGGGCCGGCGGCGTCTATCTGCCGCTCAACACCGCCTATACGCTCAACGAGCTCGAATATTTCATCACCGACGCTGAGCCGACGGTAGTGGTTTGCGATCCCTCCAAGCGTGAGGGGATCAAGGCCATCGCGGCCAAGGTCGGCGCCAAGGTCGAGACGCTCGACGCGAGCGGCAACGGCTCGCTGACCGAGGCCGCCGACAAGGCGGCCAAGGATTTTACGACGGTGCAGCGTGGCAACGACGATCTTGCCGCGATCCTCTACACGTCGGGCACCACCGGCCGCTCCAAGGGCGCGATGTTGTCGCACGACAATCTGGCCTCGAATTCGTACTCGCTGGTCGACTATTGGCGCTTCACCGACAAGGACGTGTTGATCCACGCGCTGCCGATCTACCATACCCATGGCCTCTTCGTGGCGAGCAACGTCACGCTGTTCGCCCGCGCCTCGATGATCTTCCTGCCGAAGTTCGATCCGGACCTGATCCTGAAGCTGATGGCGCGCGCCACCGTGCTGATGGGCGTGCCGACCTTCTACACCCGCCTGCTGCAGAACCCGGGCCTGAACAAGGAAGCGACCAAGCACATGCGGCTGTTCATCTCGGGCTCCGCGCCGCTGCTCGCCGACACGCATCGCGAATGGTCCGCGCGCACCGGGCATGCCGTGCTCGAGCGCTACGGCATGACCGAGACCAACATGAATACTTCCAACCCCTATGACGGCGACCGCGTGCCCGGCGCCGTCGGCTTCGCGCTGCCCGGCGTGTCGGTGCGGGTCACCGAACCCGAGACCGGCAAGGTGCTGCCGCCGGAGACGATCGGCATGATCGAGGTCAAGGGCCGGAACGTCTTCAAGGGCTACTGGCGGATGCCGGAGAAGACCAAGGCTGAATTCCGCGACGACGGCTTCTTCATCACTGGCGACATCGGCAAGATCGACGACAAGGGCTACGTCCACATCCTCGGCCGCGGCAAGGACCTGGTGATCTCAGGCGGCTTCAACGTCTACCCGAAGGAGATCGAGAGCGAGATCGATGCCATGCCGGGCGTGGTCGAGTCGGCCGTGATCGGCGTGCCGCATGCCGATTTCGGCGAAGGCGTCACCGCCGTCCTGGTCTGCAACAAGGGCGCCGACGTCAGCGAAGCCTCGGTGCTGAAGGCGCTGGACGGACGGCTCGCAAAATTCAAGATGCCCAAGCGGGTGTTCGTCGTCGACGAATTGCCGCGCAACGCCATGGGCAAGGTGCAGAAGAACATTCTGCGCGATAAGTATAAGGATATTTACACGAAGGGATGAGGGACGCGGGTCGTCCGCGAGGGGCAATGAAACGGGAGCAGGCAGTTCGGATTACCGGTCACCTACTCGACGCCTGCGAGGCGTTGGACAAAGCGGACATGGCGATTGCGGGGCTGGGCAAGGAGGAGCGGCTCAGATTCGATCGCCTGCTTTACGAGATCATCCAGCATCTCGAAGACAAACTGCTCCTGCCGATCTGCGAGCAATATCCGGATCTGTTGCCGCCCGAGCCCGAGCGGGAGCCGCCTGTGGTATGCAGCGAGCTCACCTGGAGCGACGTGAACCTCCCATCGACCTTGACCGAGGATCAACTCGACGAGATCATCTTCTCGCTCTTGAAGCCGCGCTGGCAAAAGACGGCAGCGATCCTGATCTATGCAGAAAAGCGCTGCAAGGAGCTCGGCTTACCGATCAGTGACGACGTAATTGCAGCTCGATTGCGCGCGCTTTCCGACTCCGATCGCATCGAAGGCATTGGCGATTTGCGGTTGTGGAGACACAGCGAAGTGCGGTTGAAGGACTAGCGCCGTAGCCCGGATGGAGCGAAGCGCAATCCGGGGCTCTTGCGGGCGGGTAGACTGATCCCGGATTATGCTTTCGCTCCATTCGGGCTACGAACCTATGCACCATTCAACAGGCTGACCACGAACCGTCCGCCCACGATAAAGAGATACGTCCCGAACGCCACCTCCAGCGCCCGCTTCGACAGCGCGTGCGCGACCTTCACGCCGAGCGGCGCGGTAACCAGCGTGGTCGGCATCACCAGCAGCGTGCCGATCAGCGAGACGTAACCCAGCGCGAACGGCAGTTGCAGCGCGGCGACATCGGGAAAGCGTGCGGCAGCGGGCCAGCCGGCATAGACATAGCCGAGCGCGCCGGGGATCGAGATCAACACGGCGAGCGCCGATGACGTCGCGACCGCCTGATGGATCGGCCGTCCGTAGAAGGTCATCAGGAGGTTCGCGAACAGGCCGCCGCCGATCCCCATCAGCGTCGACAACAGACCGACCAGGAAGCCATAGAGCCGCATCAGGAAACCCTTCGGTACATCATCGCCGAACTTCCAGGTCTCGCGCGCGAGCAGCAGGCGCGCTGCCGCCGACCACGCCACCATCACGAACACGATCTTGAACAGCCGCTCCGGCGCAAACCGCGCCGTGACGCTGCCGGCCAAAACGCCGAGCACGATCGGCAGCCACCATCGCCTGAGGATCTCCATGTCGACCGCGCCGCGGCGATAATGGGCGCGGAACGAACTCAGCGAGGTCGGAATGATGATCGCAAGCGACGTGCCGATGCAGAGCGGCATCCGCACCTCCAGCGGCACGCCGGCGAGGCGGAAGCACTCGTAGAACACCGGCACCAGGATCGCGCCGCCGCCGATGCCGAACACGCCGGCGAGAAAGCCGGACAGCGCGCCCACCGCGATCAGCAGCAGCGCAAGCTCCAACAATTCCTTGGGGTCCAGGCCAGCCATCTTGCCCTTTACACAGCGTTGGCGGTCTCGCCGAAGCACCAGGTCCGGCAGCGTCAAGATTCGTCGACACCCATAGCCCGTTTTAGGAATTGGGAGTATCCATGCCGTTGAGCAGGCTCTCTTGCGAAATGCGGAAGGATCGAGCTTGGACCAGCTTGCAGCGATGGCGGCATTTGTCCGCGCGGTCGAGAGCGGCAGCCTGTCGGCGGCGGCGCGCGCACTGCCGAGTTCGCTGACCTCGGTGAGTCGCCAGATCAGCGCCCTCGAGCAGCATTTCGGCACCCGTCTGCTGTTGCGCACCACCCGCCGGCTTGCGCTGACGGACGATGGACGAATCCTCTACGAACGCGCGAAATCCATTCTCGGCGAGGTCAAGGAAATCGAAGCGGCGTTGTCGCGCGACCCGCATCAGCCATCGGGGCGAATTCGCGTCAGCTCTCCGAGCCTGATTGGACGGCTCGTGATATCGCCGCTGCTGGTCGGGTTTCTGCGCCGCTATCCCGCGCTTGCCGTCGACCTCCTGCTGATCGACCGCGCCGTCGACATGGTCGAGGAGGACATCCATCTGGCCATTCGCATCGGCCGGTTACGCGATTCGCAGCTCGTCGTGCGTCGACTTACCGACCTCCAGATGATCGTGTGCGCATCACCCGATTACTTGGCCCGGCACGGCGAGCCGCAGACGCCGGACGATCTTGCGACGCATGACTGCCTGGCGTTCTCCGATTCGCCTGGCCGTGCCGCGTGGCGCTTCGGCGATGGCACGAAGGCGGGCCGCAAAGTCCGCATATCCGGTCGGCTCTGGATGAATAGCCTCGATGCGCTGGTCAGCGCGGCCCGGGATGGCGCCGGCATCGTCCGCGCGCCGTCGTGGCAGGTGCAGCCGGACCTCGCGAATGGGCGCCTCAAACGGCTGCTCACCGATCACGAACCGGCGCCAACGCCGCTGCACCTGACGTTCCAGCCATCGCGCCTCGCATCGCCTAAGATCAGGGCATTTGTCGATTATCTGGTGGAACAATGGGGCAGGATCGACGCCTTTCGAGCCCCGATGGCACGCAGCTAGCGGCCCCGATCGATACTGCGACATTTTGGTTCATTTTTTGGTTCACCGGCCTTGCATGTGGTATACCACACTGCGCTTCAATCAGAATTCGGCAAGCCTAGTAATGAACTTCGGTTCGGCCGAAGGCTATTTGGCCGTTGCGCGGCGTGGTTCGACTCCGTAAATAGAATCCATCTACCGCGTTCCCCGATGGGCCGGCCGCGGTCCCACACAACATAAAGCCCGCCGATGACCGCCAGGATCGAACGACCCCTTTCGCCCCACATCCAAAGCTATCGCTGGACCTTGACGATGGCGCTGTCCATCGTCCACCGCGCCACCGGCATTGCGCTCTATTTCGGAACGCTGCTGCTCGCCTGGTGGCTGATTGCGGCAGCGTCCGGTCCGACCGCCTACGCCAACGTCCAGGCCTTCACCGGCAGCGTCATCGGCAAGCTGATCGTGTTCGGCTACACTTGGGCGCTGATGCATCACCTGCTGAGTGGCATCCGGCATTTCGTCTGGGATCTCGGCTACGGATTCAAGGCCAATGAACGCGAGGCGCTGACCTGGGGCGCCCTGGTCGGCGGCATCTCGCTCACCGTCCTCATCTGGATCATTGCCTATGCTGTCGGAGGTGGTCGATGAGCGGCCCGTCCTCGATGCGCACGCCGCTGGCGCGCGTCCGAAACCTCGGCTCCTCGCATAGCGGCACCGGCGACTTCTGGCGCCAGCGCGTCACCGCGGTCGCCATGACGTTACTCATCATACCTGTGATCGTCGTCGTGATCATGCTGCTCGGCCGCAACCAGGCCGGCGCGGCGCAGATCCTCGGCTCGCTGCCGATCGCAGTCATCCTGCTGCTCTTCATTATCGCCAGCGTCTGGCACATGAAGATCGGCATGCAGGTCGTGATCGAAGACTACGTGCATAACGAGAAGCTGAAGATCGCGAGCGTGATGGCGAACAACTTCTTCTGCTTCGTGGTCGCGATGGCCTCGATCTACGCAATCCTCAAATTGTCGTCGGGAGTGTAATCCATGGCCGGTGAAGGAAACGGCAAGGCCACCAACAGTGGCCCGGCCACGAACGGCAAGGCTTACCCGATTCAGGACCACACCTACGACGTCGTCGTGGTCGGCGCCGGCGGCGCCGGCCTGCGCGCCGTGGTCGGCTGCTCGGAGGCCGGCCTGCGCACCGCCTGCATCACCAAGGTGTTCCCGACCCGCTCGCACACGGTTGCGGCGCAGGGCGGCATCTCGGCCTCGCTCGGCAACATGCATCAGGACGACTGGCGCTGGCACATGTACGACACCGTTAAGGGGTCGGACTGGCTCGGCGATCAGGACGCGATCGAATACATGGTGCGCAACGCGCCCGAGGCGGTCTACGAACTCGAGCATTGGGGCGTTCCGTTCTCGCGCACCGAGGACGGCCGGATCTACCAGCGTCCGTTCGGCGGCATGACCATCGATTACGGCAAGGGCCAGGCGCAGCGCACCTGCGCCGCCGCGGACCGCACCGGCCACGCCATGCTGCACACGATGTATGGCCAGTCGCTACGCCACTCGGCCGAATTCTTCATCGAATTCTTCGCCATCGACCTGATCATGGACGACCAGGGCGTCTGCCGCGGCGTGATCGCACTCAAGCTCGATGACGGCACGCTGCATCGCTTCCGCGCCCAGACCACGATCCTGGCCACCGGCGGCTACGGCCGCGCCTATGCCTCCTGCACTTCGGCGCACACCTGCACCGGCGACGGCGGCGGCATGGTGCTGCGTGCCGGTCTTCCGCTGCAGGACATGGAGTTCGTCCAGTTCCACCCGACCGGCATCTATGGCTCGGGCTGCCTCGTCACCGAGGGCGCGCGCGGCGAAGGCGGCTATCTCGTCAATTCCGAGGGCGAGCGCTTCATGGAGCGCTATGCGCCATCCGCCAAGGACCTCGCCTCGCGCGACGTGGTGTCGCGCGCGATGACCATCGAGATCCGTGAAGGCCGCGGCGTCGGCAAGAAGAAGGATCACATCTTCCTGCACCTCGATCATCTCGATCCGAAGGTGTTGCAAGAGCGGCTGCCGGGCATCTCCGAATCGGCGAAGATCTTCGCCAATGTCGACGTGACCCGCGAGCCGATCCCGATCGTGCCGACCGTGCATTACAACATGGGCGGCATCGCCACGAACTATCACGCCGAAGTCCTGACCAAGCGCAACGGCGACGACAATTCGGTGGTGCCGGGCCTGATGGCGATCGGCGAGGCCGCCTGCGTGTCGGTGCACGGCGCCAACCGCCTCGGCTCCAACTCGCTGATCGACCTCGTCGTGTTCGGCCGCGCCGCTGCGCTGCGCTGCGCCGAGAAGCTGACGCCCAACGCCAAGCAGGCTGAGCTGCCGAAGGATTCCGCCGACCGCGCACTCGGCCGGCTCGATCACTTCCGCCACGCCTCCGGCTCCACGCCGACCGCCAAGCTGCGCGACAGCATGCAGCACGTGATGCAGAACAATTGCGCGGTGTTCCGCACCGGTGAGGTGCTGCAGGAAGGCCAGAATCTGATCCACAAGGTCTATGGCGGCGTCGGTGACATCTCGGTGTCCGACCGCTCGCTGGTTTGGAACTCCGACCTGGTCGAGACGCTCGAATTCGACAATCTGATCGTGCAGGCGGTGGTGACGATGGACTCGGCGGCGAACCGCACCGAAAGCCGCGGCGCGCACGCACGCGAGGATTTCCCCGAGCGCGACGACAAGACCTGGATGAAGCACACGCTGGCGTGGCTCGATCCGAGCGGCAAGACCTCGATCGACTACCGCCCGGTGCACAATTACACGATGACCAACGACGTGCAGTACATCCCGCCGAAGGCGCGGGTCTACTGAGAACGAAGGCGAGCAAGCATGGTTGAATTCGCACTTCCGAAGAATTCGAAGATTTCCGGCGGCAAGACCTGGCCCAAGCCGGCTGGCGCCACCGAGACGCGCGAATTCAAGGTGTATCGCTGGAATCCGGACGACGGCAAGAATCCGAGCGTCGACACCTATTATGTCGACGTCAATGATTGCGGCCCGATGGTGCTGGACGGCCTGATCTGGATCAAGAACCACATCGATCCGACCCTGACCTTCCGCCGCTCCTGCCGCGAGGGCGTCTGCGGCTCCTGCGCGATGAATATCGACGGCCAGAACACGCTCGCCTGCACCAAGTCGATGCACGACGTGGCCGCTGGCGGCGCGGTGAAGGTCAACCCGCTGCCGCATCAGCCGGTCGTGAAGGACCTCGTTCCCGACCTGACCAATTTCTACGCCCAGTATGCCTCGATCGAGCCGTGGCTGAAGACCACCACGCCGACGCCGCAGAAGGAGTGGAGGCAGAGCCACGAGGACCGCGAGAAGCTCGACGGGCTTTACGAATGCATCCTGTGCGCCTGCTGCTCGACCTCCTGCCCGAGCTACTGGTGGAACAGCGAACGCTTCCTCGGCCCGGCCGCGCTCTTGCAGGCGACCCGTTGGGTGACCGACTCGCGCGATGAAGCGACCGGCGAGCGCCTCGACAACCTCGAGGATCCGTTCCGCCTCTATCGCTGCCACACCATCATGAACTGCGCCAAGGCGTGCCCGAAGGGCCTCAATCCGTCGGAAGCGATCGCCGAGCTCAAGTTCAAGCTGGTCGAACGGCAGATCTGACCCGTCGCAGGTGACGGAGTGTGGGCTATCGATCGATCCGATCGGTGACTGGCCAGGGCTCCGCGCCTCCCTCCGGGATCACTCTGGTCGCGTTGCCGGAACGGCAACGCCGTAGCCGCGCTCGTTCACGATGTGAACGGGAACCGTAGCCTTGCTCATCCATTCTCTCCTGACTGAACCCAACTCACGGACCATGTCCTTGAGAGGTGGCCTCAAACCTCTGCCTTGACCGAGATCAAGGCTCGCGACGATCGCCTGCTCACCCTGTGTCCGCTACGATTTCGGATGGGCTGCCATGTATGCGATGGTGCTTGCGGCGCGCGGTGCGCCTCTCGTCTTTCAGGAGCGGCCCGACCCGGTTCCGGGCTCCGGCGAGGTTCGCATCAAGGTCAGTGCCTGCGGCGTTTGTCGCACCGATCTTCATGTCGTTGATGGCGAACTGCCCGATCTCTGCTACCCGATCATCCCCGGACACGAGGTCGTCGGGCGGATCGATGCGCTGGGAGACGGTGTCACCGAACCAGCGATCGGGATGCGCGTCGGCGTGCCCTGGCTCGGCCGCACGTGCGGCGTCTGCCGCTATTGCCGCGCGGGTCAGGAAAATCTCTGCGACCGTCCGCAGTTCACCGGCTACACCCGCGATGGCGGCTTCGCCACCCATCTCGTTGCCGACGCGCGCTTTTGCTTACCCCTCGGACTGAGTGGCGACGATGTGGCTCTGGCCCCGCTGCTCTGTGCCGGGCTGATCGGCTGGCGATCGCTGGTGATGGCCGGCGACGGCAAGAACATCGGCATCTATGGTTTCGGTGCGGCCGGACACATCATCGCGCAGGTCGCGCGGTCGCAGGGCCGGTCGGTTCATGCATTCACCCGCAAGGATGACCACGACGCTCAGTCGCTGGCCCGCTCCTTGGGCGCGGATTGGGCCGGAGCGTCCGAAGACAAGCCTCCAGTCGAACTCGATGCCGCTATCATCTATGCGCCGGTCGGACCATTGGTGCCGCAGGCGTTGCGCGCGGTGCGCAAGGGTGGACGCGTGGTGTGCGCCGGAATCCACATGTCCGACATTCCCTCATTCCCTTACGATATTCTCTGGGGCGAGCGGCAGATCGTCTCGGTCGCCAACCTGACACGGCAGGACGGCATTGATTTCCTCGGCACCTGGGCCGGCGCCGATCTCCAAATACACACGACCGTGTTTCCGCTCGACCAGGCCAACGAAGCGCTGGCGCGGTTGCGCGACGGCGCGCTGGTGGGCGCGGCTGTGCTGCGACCATGACGGCGCCGCCCCGCACAAACGCCCACGAGGACGACCAGCATGCAGTGCTGGCCTTCATGGACGACCGCGTTCGCAGCGGCGCGGCGAAACGGGTCGATACTCATATCTCCATAGTCTTCCTCGAGCCGGATCGCGTTCTGAAGATCAAGCGGGCCGTGCGCCTGCCATTCCTGGACTTCTCGACGCTGGAGAAGCGGAAACAGGCCTGCGAGGCAGAGCTTGCTGTCAACAAGCGCTACACCCCCGAGCTCTACCGGCAAGTCATCCCGATCACCGAGGGAACGCACGGACCCGCAATCGGCGGCGGCGGACCAGTCCTTGAGTGGGCCGTCGAGATGGCACGCTTTGACGAACGCTGCACGCTCGATCACCTGGCCGCTGCCGGCGAGATCAAGCCGGAGATCGGTGACGCGCTGGCCGATACGATCCTGCGATCGCACGAGAACGCCGAGATTGCCGATAGCCGCGCATGGCTGGCTTCCATCGCCACCATCATCGACCGCAACACGGAGAAATTCCGCGGCCAACCCACAATCGAGGGCAGCGCCGTCGCGCTATTGCACGAACAGAGCCATGGATGGCTGGCAAGCTGCCGGCCCCTGCTCCAACAGCGGGCTTCAGCCGGATGCGTGCGACGCTGCCATGGCGACGCTCACCTCGGCAACGTCGTGCTCATCGACCAGAAGCCGGCGTTGTTCGATGCCATCGAATTCGATCCCGCAATGGCGACCACGGACGTTCTCTACGACCTTGCTTTCCCGCTGATGGATCTCATCCATTTTCGGTCGCAGCGCGCGGCAAACCGGCTGCTCAATCGTTATCTCGAACCAACCTGGCGCGACAACGGCGGCGCGCTGCGGCTGCTGTCGCTATTTCTTTCCATGCGGGCGGCGATTCGCAGCCTGGTGCTGTTCACCAAGCACGAGCAGTCGCGCGACGCTGCAGGGTTGGCCGAGGCGAATTCCTATTTCGAGCTGGCGCTACGGCTGATCACTCCGGCAATACCGTCATTGGTTCCGATCGGAGGGATGTCCGGAACGGGCAAGAGCGTGCTGGCGCGCGACGCCGCCTGCCTGTTGCAACCGCCACCCGGCGCGATCATCGTGCGGTCGGACGTGATCCGTAAGGAGCTGTTCGACGTTGATCCGCTCACGGCGTTGCCGGACCATGCCTATAGCGACCAAGTGAGCGATCGCGTCTACAAGGCGATGTTCGAGCGTGCCGCACAGATCACGGCCCAGGGCTTCTCGGCGATTCTTGATGCAGCCTTCCTGCGCGAGGGCGAGCGGTCCGCGCTCGAACAGGAGGCGCGCGGAATGACAGCCGAGTTTCGACCGATCTTCCTGCACGCAAATTTGTCGACTCGCATGAACCGCGTCGCATCCCGCGGCAAAGATGCTTCCGATGCGACCCGCGACGTTGCCGCGCGGCAAGAACAATACAATATCGGCCGCCTTGACTGGCCTCGGATCGACGCCTCCGGCTCGCCAGAGGAGACCCTGAGACGAAGCTCGTCGGTTCTGTTGAAAGCCCCGTAGCCAGCGTCGCGTTGCTCAAGACAAACGCGCCCTTATCGAGACCTCGCCGTCACACCGCCTGATCCGTGCCAGGCCGGATCAGTATATCAGCCCCGACGCCATCGGCGCCGGGCCGATCGAGATCGAGCATGACATCGACGATGCTGTGATCGGTCGGATCCATCGTGACGGTGAATCCGAGGTCGCGACACATGCTCAGCATCGTGGTGTTCTCGGTCAGCACCTGACCGGACAGACGCTTCAGCCCTTCCGACCTTGCATAGTGGATCAGAAGCTGCATCAGCGACCACCCGAGCCCTTTGCCCTTGAGATCAGACTGCAGCAGGATGGCGTATTCGGCGTTTTCATAGAGCGAGTCCGAATGCAGCCGGACCGCCCCCATCATCTCGCCGGTGTTCGGATCAAGCGCCACAAAGGCCATCGCGCGCGCGTAATCGAGCTGGGTGAGACGCGCGACGAACGAATGCGAGAACTCCTTCATCGCGTGGAAGAAGCGCAGTCTGAGGTCCTCGGCGGTCACGCGCTTGAAGAAGCTCCGGACCATGGGTTCATCCTCCGGCCGCATCGGCCGCACCAGGACGCGCGAGCCGTCCTTCAGCACAAGCTCGCCTTCCCATTGCGACGGATAGGGCCGGACGGCCAGCCGGGTCTGACCGGCAAACAGCCGTGCAGGCTTGCGGATCGCCACGCGTGCATCGAGTGCGAGCACGCCCGCCTCGTCCGCCAACAACGGATTGATCTCGAGCTCGGCGACCTCGGGAATGTCGGCCGCCATCTGCGCCAGCTTGACAAGGGTGAGCGGCACGACGTCGGGCGGGACGGCCGGCACATCGCGATAGGCGCCGAGCAGCCGCGAGACCCGCGTGCGTCCGACCAGATCGCGGGCGAGATTCATGTCAAGCGGCGGCAGCGCCAGCGCCTTGTCGTTGATCACCTCGACCGCGGCACCACCGCGACCGAACACGATCACCGGACCGAAGGTCGGATCGTCCGCGATGCCGAGAATCAGCTCGCGCGCCGCACGCCGCACCATCATCGGCTGGATCGTGAGACCTTCCAGCTTCGCGTCCGGCCGCGCGTTGCGCGCTCGCGCCAGCACGGTCGCGGCGGCCTCCACGACGGCTTCCTTCGTATGCAAGCCGAGGATAACCCCGCCGACGTCGGACTTGTGCCTGATGTCGCGCGAAAACACCTTGACCGCCACCGAAAGTCCCTTGGCGAGGAACTGGGCTGCTTTCTCCGCCGCGTCTCCGGCGTCACGCGCGGCGATCGCTGGAACGATCGGAATGCCGTAGGCGTCGAACAACGCCGCGATCTCGACTGGATCAAGCCAAGCCCGCTGCTCCGACAATGCCTTTGCGACGACGTGTCTGGCCGCCGCGGTGTCGGGCGTGAACACCGATGCTATGCTCGGCGGGGTCGCGGCGAGCGCCGTGGAGGCCTCGCGATATCGCACCAGATACATGAACGCGCGGACCGCATCGTCCTCGGTCGGAAAGTGTGGAATGCGCGCGGCCTCGAAGGTCGCTCCGGTGCGCTCATCGGCGCCGACCCACGCCGCAAGCACCAACGCGGCCACTGCACTCCGTTTTGCCCGGCGATCGCGAACACACTGCGCCACCGCCTCGGCAATTCCCTCGGCCGGCGCCACCGCGGTCTCCACATTGGCAACCAGCACGGCATCGCTGTTCGCATCCTCGAGCAAGGCGCCGAGCGCGGACACGTAACGGGCAGCATCGGCATCGCCCGAGATGTCGACGGGATTGGCGCCCGACCAGCCCGGCGGCAGGCCCGCGTCGAGCCGCGCGATCGTTTCCGCCGTCAACGTCGCGGGAACGCCGCCGAGCTCGGCCAGCCGGTCGATCGCGAGGATGCCGAGACCGCCGCCATTGGTCAGGATCGCCAGCCGGTTACCGCGCGGGACGAAGCCGCGTCCAAGCAGCTCGGCGCAATCGAACAACTGGCGCAAGTCGAACACGCGCAGCATGCCGGCGCGGCGGAACGCGGCGTCATAGACGGCATCCGATCCAGCCAGCGCACCGGTGTGGGTTGCGGCGGCCTTCGCGCCATGTTCCATGCGCCCCGACTTGACGACGATAACCGGCTTCAGCCGCGCCGCGGCACGCGCCGCCGACATGAACTTGCGCGCGTCCTTGACGGCTTCGAGATAGATCAGGATCGCGCTGGTGTGGTCATCCAGCGCGAAATAATCGAGCAGGTCCGCGACGTCGACGTCGAGCTGGTCGCCGATCGAGACGATGCCGGAAAAGCCGAGCCGGCGCTCGGCCGCCCACTCGATCATCGCCGCGGCGACGGCGCCGGACTGCGAGATCAACGCCACATGGCCTTCGGCCGGGCGATGGGCCGCAAAGCTCGCATTGAGCTTCGCACGCGGCACCATGACGCCAAGGCAGTTCGGTCCGATCAGCCGCATCCCGCTCATGCGCGCCGTTCGCGCGACCGTCTCGGCAGCCGAGCCCGCGCCGTGACCGAGGCCCGCCGACAGGACCGCTGCGCCGGAGACGCCGACCGCCGCAGCATCCGCGATGATCGAGGGGATCGCCGCCGCCGGCGCCGTGACGACGATGAGATCCGGAACAAACGGAATCGACTTCAGATCAGGACGCGTACGCTCGCCGTCGATGACGGCATGCCGCGGATTGACCACGGCGATCCCGCCGGCAAAGCCGCTTGATTTCAGGTTCCTGACCACCGCCGCGCCGAGCGACGACGGGCGCGCGCTGCCGCCAACGACTGCGATATTTCGAGGCAAGAATACCCGTTCCAGGCCGAACGTCGACATTGCATGGTCTCGCATGGAACATGAAGGCGCCCGCAGCTTCCGCCCTCGACGACATCCTAGTGCGTCGCTTCGCTGCTTGCACCCATTGCACCCTCAGGCCCGGACGACGGAACTCGATCGTTCACCTAGTGCAGCCCCAGCGCCCGCGCCAGATTGAAGGTGAGGAAGCTCGCGGCATAGGCCAGCGCGAGCATGTAGACGAACGTCACCACCATCCACTTCGCGCTGCCGGTCTCGCGGCGGATCACTGCAAGCGTCGAGGCGCATTGCGGCGCAAAGATGTACCAGACCAGCAGCGACAGCGCGGTCGCCAGCGTCCATTTCTGCGCCAGCACCAGGCCGATCGCATCAGCCGCCTCCTTGCCGCCCTCGATCGAATAGACCGTGCCGAGCGCTGCGACCGCGACCTCGCGCGCCGCCATGCCCGGGATCAACGCCACCGCGATCTGCCAGTTGAAGCCGATCGGCCGCAGCAGCGGCTCGAGCGCGTGGCCGATCATCGCCGCAAAGCTGTAATTGATCGCCGGCCCCTCGGCGCCGGCGGGCGCGGTCGGGAACGACGCCAAGAACCAGATCAGCACCATCATCGAGAGGATGGTGGTGCCGGCGCGATACAGGAACATCTTGGCACGGGTGAACACGCCGATCGCGATGCTCTTCAGCCGCGGCACCTTGTAGTCGGGCAGTTCCAGCATGAACGGCGCCGGCGCATGGTCGCGCCACAGAAAGAACTTCGCGACCGCCGACACCGTCAGCGCGCTGGTGATGCCTGCGGCGTAGAGGCCGAACATCACGAGCCCCTGCAGATTGACCCAGCCCCACAGCATCTTCGCCGGCACGAAGGCGGAGATGATCAGCGTATAGACGGGAATCCGCGCCGAGCAGGTCATCAGCGGCGCAATCAGGATCGTGGTGAGCCGGTCGCGGCGATTGTCGATCACCCGGGTCGCCATGATGCCGGGAATCGCGCAGGCAAAGCTCGACAACAGCGGAATGAAGGCGCGGCCGTGCAGTCCGGCGCCGCCCATGATGCGGTCCATCAGGAACGCGGCGCGCGCCATGTAGCCGAAATCTTCCAAGAGCAGGATGAACAGGAAGATGATGATGATCTGCGGCAGGAACACGATGACGCTGCCGACGCCGGAGATCAGGCCGTTCTGCAGGAAGCTCTGCAGCAGGCGCCAGCTTTCGGGCAGCACGTCGTGCACCAGTTGCCCGAGTGCGGAGAAGCCATCCGACAGCAGCTCCATCGCTGGCTGGGCCCAGGTGAACACCGCCTGGAACATCACGAACAGGATCAGCGCCAGGATCATCATCCCCCAGACCGGATGCAGCACCACGGCATCGATCCGGTTGGTCAAGGTGTCCGGCTTGGCCGGCAGGCTGACGCTGGCGGCGATGATGCGGTCGGCCTCGCGCTGCGCGGCCTTGAGATCGGCGATCGTCGGCGCCGTCCATTGACCGGCCGCGGGCGCCTCATGCGATCGGGTCAGGAACTCGTCGGTTCGCTTGAGCAGGTCGGCGATGCCGCCCTTGCGGACGGCGACCGAGGTCACGATCGGCAGGCCGAGCTGCTGCGACAGGCGCTCCAGATCGATATCGACGCCGCGGCGTTTGGCGATATCGATCATGTTGAGCACGAGGATCATCGGCCGGCCGATCCGCTTGAGCTCGAGCACGAGCCGCAGCGTCAGCCGGAGATTGGTCGCATCAGCGACGCAGAGCACGAGATCGGGCACCGCCTCGCCCTCGAAGCGCCCGAGCACGATGTCGCGGGTGATCTCCTCGTCCGGGCTGCGGCCGCGCAGCGAATAGGTCCCCGGCAGATCGAGCACGGTGACGTTGCGGCCTTCCGGCGTGACGAAGCTGCCGGATTTACGCTCGACGGTGACGCCCGGATAGTTGGCGACCTTCTGGCGGCTGCCGGTCAGGCTGTTGAACAGCGACGTCTTGCCGGTGTTCGGAGCACCGACCAGCGCCAGGCGCAGGGACGCGGTTGTCATTCGACGATCACAGCCATGGCTTCGCTCCGGCGCAGCGCGATCGTAATGTTGTCGACGCGCACGGCAATCGGATCGCGCCGGATCATGCCTTCGTGCAGGATTTCCACGCGCGCGCCTTCCACAAATCCCATCTCAACCAGGCGCTGCTCCAGCTCCAGCGGCGAGAGCGACGAGCCGGTCTGCGGCGCATCGAGCCCGATGATTGTGCCGACAAAACCGCGATCCGCATGTCCAAGCCGGATGTCCTGGGAGCGGGTGGGATCGCGGGTCATATCGCGTGTCATGGGGCCTGTTTTCCAGCAGGTAGTTACAGGGTCAAGCCTTTGCCCGCGACAGGTTTTAGAACCCCTAAAAACAGCGTCCGAGGGCGTCGTCCCGGGTCGATTTTCCGCTTGCCGGCCGGCCGCAGCTAACGAGGTCGTGAAGGGTGCGCGCGACGCCCCGCTGTGCGCTCGGCGAGGGCAAGCGCCCCCGCCTGCGGCCGCCTTCCGCGACCACCCAAGGCGAGGCGAATGCCAATTGGTTAGCAATTGATCGATCCAGGCCGATGTCCGGCCTCCGTCCGCGGTCGCGGCGATGACCTAACCGGCCGCGGATGCAACCGAAGGTCGGGTTTTACGTTCTCCCGCGCTAAGGTTTGCGTTAAGGTTCGCGCGGAGCCGGAGCGCCCTTGCAGACCGCACAACGCAATTCGCTGAGATTGTTGCAATGGATGATGGCCGCGTCGCTGGCCCTCCCGCTGGCCTTGTTCGTTTTTGCTTCCGCGGTGACCTGGGTCTCGGCCAACGAGGCCGCCGACCGGGAGATCGAGCAGACACTCGACGTCGCCCACGAGCACGCGCTCAAGGTGTTCGAGACCATCGACCGCAGCCTGTCCGAGACCGCCGAGATCATCCGCGGCATGTCCGATGCCGATATCGTCGCGCATGAGCAGAGCCTGCACCAGCGGCTGAGCCAGCTCGCCGATGCGCTGCCCCAGCTGAAATCGGTCTGGGTGTTCGACGCCAGGGGCCATGCCCTGGTCAACAGCCTCGTCACCGCGCCCCCCGACATCGATTTCTCCGACCGGGACTACTTCCGCATGCATGCCGATGGCGACGCCGCCAGCTATATCGGCGAGGTGTTGACGCCGCGGCCGCCCTACCAGGGATCGCGGTTCTTTGGCGTCAGCCGAGGCCGCAACAACGCGGACGGCAGCTTTGCCGGCGTCATCCAAGCCTCGATCCTTCCCGAATATTTCGAGAACTTCTATGCGCGGGTCGGACGCGAACCGGGCAGCTTCCTCGCGCTGATCCGGACCGATGGCACCGTGCTGGCCCACTTTCCCGTCGTCCACCGCGACTTCAGGTTCGAGCCGAACGGGCCGCTCGGCCAGCACATCGTCGCCCATCCGCTCTCCGGCACCATGACGATCAAGTCCCCGGCCGACGGCATCGAGCGGCGCCTCCGCTATCAGCGGCTCGCCGAATACCCGGTCTATGTCAGCGCCGGTCTGGCCACATCGGCGATCCGGGCGCGCTGGATCGCAACCATGGCTCCGCACCTGATCTTCGGCATCCCGGCCACCGCGCTGCTGTTCGCCCTGTTCGGGCTCGCCTTGAGGCGTACGCGGCGGCTATACGAGGAGGCCAACCGGCGAATCGAGGCCGAGGTGGCGCTGCGGCACAGTCAGCGGTTGGAGGCGCTGGGGCAGCTCACCGGTGGTGTCGCGCACGACTTCAACAATCTGCTGACCGTCATCCGTGGATCGGTCGACATGTTGCGGCGGCCGGACCTGCCGGATCCGCGGCGACAGCACTACATCGATGCGATTTCCAACACCGTGAATCGCGCGGCCAGGCTGACCAGCCAGTTGCTTGCCTTCGCGCGGCGACAGGCTCTCGAGCCCGAGACGTTCGACGTCGGCCAGAGCGTGCGGACCCTGAGCGAGATGATCGCGACCCTGATCGGGCCGCGTATCGAAATCACCACGCAGGTGCCGGACGGACCCAATCTCGTCAACGCCGATCCCGGCCAGTTCGAGACCGCGATGATCAACATCGCCGTGAATGCGCGCGACGCCATGAGCGGCGCCGGCCGGCTCACGATCACGGTCCGGCGGGTGGACAAGCTGCCTTCTGCGACAACGGACCCGAGTCCGCATGGCCATGTCGCCATATCGGTCGCCGACACCGGCATTGGAATTCCGCACGACCAACTGGAGCGGATCTTCGAACCCTTCTTCACCACGAAGGAGGTCGGCCAGGGCACCGGCCTCGGCCTGTCGCAGGTATTCGGCTTCGCCAAGCAATCCGGCGGCGAGGTGGATGTCGTCAGCGAGGTCGGCAAGGGTTCGACGTTCACGCTCTATCTGCCGCGCGCAAGCGGCGGCGATCCGCCGCCAACGCGGCTTGTGCACGACACCCAGTCAGTCGGTCAAACCGGCGCCTCGGTGCTGGTGGTCGAGGACAATCCCGAGGTCGGCAAGTTTGCCGCCGACGCGCTGACCCAACTCGGCTGCAGCGCCGTGCTGGTCGACAACGCCATCCACGCGCTGGAGGAGCTCGCGGCCGGCGCGAGCCGCTTCGACATGGTGTTCACCGACGTGGTGATGCCCGGCATGAGCGGAATTGAACTTGCGAAGGAAATCCGCCGGCAGGGACTCGATCTGCCGATCGTGCTCGCCAGCGGCTACAGCCAGGTGCTGGCGCAGCAGGGCAGCTCCGGCTTCGAGCTGCTGCAAAAGCCCTACTCGATCGAGCAGCTTGCGCGGATGCTGCACAAGATCGGGCGAACGCTGACGGTGAGGCGCGATCAGGCGCCGGTGTCGCCGTGAGGGATTGCGCGATTGCGCCACCGACTCGATGTTGCGCCTGCGAGGCCCGTAGCCGATATCGCGCCCCATCGTCTGCCGTCGTCCCTGCGAAAGCAGGGACCCATGCTCCGCGGCGGACGTTGTGAACGGGACGCGCCATTCCGGCATCGTTCAACAAAAACCCATTCGTGGTTATGGGTCCCTGCTTTCGCAGGGACGACACCGAATAAGTTGCATGGCTGGTGAGTCATCCGTTTGCATTCTCGCGACATGATCCGTCCGAGCTTTGCATCTCGTTTCGCCGCCGGAAGCCGAGCGCCGATCGCCCCCATGGGCAACTCAGTGATTGGCCCGTGAGGAACGCACCGGCAGATGGGTTCCCTCCCCCCTTGCGGGGGAGGGCTAGGGAGAGGGGTGGCCACACGACGTGTTCATTCCGCATTCGTCACGATGACAGGCAAAACGGAATTGCAAAAGCAATGCGCCCATCGATCATCTCGCCCGCGGCTTACCCCTCTCCCCAACCCTCCCCCGCAAGGGGGGAGGGAGCCTGACCGCCGTGCTCACCTCACCGTCGCTCCGGGCAACATATAGCGTCGCGCCTCAGAATCCTGGGTGAATTGGCACGACATCGGCATCGATTCCACCTTGCGCGCTGTCGCCCTCGCTCGACCGGCCCGAGCAAAGCGGCCGTTGGAGTCGCGGCCAAAACCGGCTATCCATGCGCCGTTTTCGACGAGAGCCACGCGTGATCCCCAGCAACGATACTTCGCCCGCGCCGTTCGGCGCCTTCGCGCCGAATGCAGCGCAGGCTGCGATCATCCGCCTGGCGCATCGCACCGGGCTGAAACGCGGTGCATTCCGCCCTTGGCTGTCGCGGCTGGTCAATCTGTTCGGTTCAGGGCCGCTCGACGTGCCGTATCAGGGCGCATCGTTCCGCTTTTATCATCAGGCGAGCGCGACCGAGCGCGGCGCGTTGTTCAATCCTGACTACAATCTCGACGAACTCGAATTCCTGCGCCGGCATGTCGGTGCGGGCGGCACCTTCGTCGATCTCGGCGCCAATGTCGGCACCTACGCGCTGGCGCTGGCGCGCGACGTCGGCCCCACGGGCAAGGTGATTGCGATCGAGCCGCATCCGGTGACGCATGCGCGGCTCAAATTCAACACCGAGGCTTCCAGCTATTCGCAGGTGCGGCTGGTCGCGGCTGCCGCTGGCCCTGCCGACGGCGAGTTGATGATCGAGACCGACGGCGACAATCTCGGCGCCAGCCACATCGTGACCGGCACGCCATCGGGCAAGGCATTCAAGGTGCCGTCGCTGCGGCTGCAGCGCATTCTCGAGGAAGCCGGTGCGACCGAGGTCGACGCGCTCAAGATCGATGTCGAAGGTTTCGAGGACCGCGTGCTGATCGGTTTCTTCCAGGACGCACCGGAGGCGCTGTGGCCGCGCGCCGTTGTGATCGAGCATCTGTCAAAGGACGAATGGAGCAGCGATTGCATTGCCGACATGCGCGCCCGCGGTTACGCCGAGCAGGGCCGCACGCGGAGCAACACGCTGCTGGTGCGAGGGTGAGTGTAGCCCGTTCGAGAGGACTCCCCTCCGGGCAACAGATTCCTCTTCTCCTTCCCCCTGCAAGGGGGAAGGTCGGGATGGGGGTCAGCCGCGGGGAAGATGTCTGCGGAGAGAGAAGATCCCCACCCGCTTTGCTCTGGCGAGCAAAGCGACCTCCCCTTTGCAAGGGGAGGTGAAGCAAGAGCGAGGATGCAATTGCATCACAACAAAGGGAGGCGCGCGATGATCGACCATATCGGCTTTTCAGTATCCGACTACGAACGCGCGAAGGCGTTCTATCAGGCCGCGCTGGCGCCGCTTGGCTACAGCCTGATCATGGAAGTGACGGCGGAGCAGACCGGGCACGATGCCGCCGCCGGCTTCGGTGCCGACGGCAAGCCGGATTTCTGGATCGGCGGCGAAGGCGCGATGAACAAGCCGGTGCATATCGCGATCTCAGCCAAGGACCGCGCCACGGTCGATGCCTTCTACAAGGCCGCGATATCGGCCGGCGGCACAGACAACGGCCCGCCCGGCCTCCGCGCGCATTACCACCCCAACTATTACGGCGCCTTCGTGCGCGATCCCGACGGCCACAACATCGAGGCGGTCTGTCACCTGCCGGAGTGAGTTGCTGCGCAAAGCAGGAACGTCGCCGCACGCGGCCCGTTGTCGCTTCAACAGGTAGGGAGCGATCAATGACTGCGAGCCGACCGGGCCCCCTCGATCCCCGCGAGCTCTCGACATCGACGCCGATCGAGCCGCCCGAGGTGCCACCGACGACGCCGGGCACACCAAGCGAACCGCCGCCGGGGATCCCTCCGGGCACCCCTCGCCCGGAAGTGCCGGACCCCGTGCATGAGCCCGGCGAGCCGTCGCGGCCGAACGAACTTCCCGGTAATTTGCCGGAGGAAGTGCCGGTTCCGACGCCGCCCACGCCGCCCGGTCCGATCACGCCGCCGCCTGCGGCCGAACGAACTTCCCGGTAATTTGCCGGAGGAAGTGCCGGTTCCGACGCCGCCCACGCCGCCCGGTCCGATCACGCCGCCGCCTGCGGCCGGTCGATCCGCGGCATCGCGCAGCGTCTGCCCGACCAGGTTCCGCTGCGGATATTCGTATGTCTGAGCGTTTCTTCTGAATGCGCCATGAACAAGCGGGCATGCAACCCGTTATGATGTCGAAATAAAATTCGGCTTTGATTCGTGACCCGCCACAATCCGGCCTAACGGCTGACTGTTCATCGTCCCGCCGAATTGTTCGGTTCTGACATCTCCTTCCTGCCCAGACATTTCGCCGGGGATTCCACTACATGACAAAGCTTCGTCTCGTGCTGCTCGCCACGACTGCGCTCACGCTCACGCAGTTGGCCGCCACAGCATCGCACGCACAAACCTCGCCGCTTGTGGTCGCGCAGGCGCAGCCGAAGGAAGAACTCGGACCGGACGGAAAGCCGAAGGCACGCCCCACGCCGGGCGCGCCGGCGCATCCCGCCCCGCCCGCCGGGGCACCGCGCCCGGCGCAGCCCCCGGCCGCCGCTCCGCATCCCGCGCCGCCGCCGCCCGCCCGCGGCTCCGGCACGGCCGACACCACCGGCTCCGCCGCCTGCGGCCGCACCGGCCCATCCGACGCCTCCGGCCGCGCGGCCGGCGCCGCCGCCTGCACCGGCGCATCCGACTCCGCCGGCAGCCGCCCCGGCACGGCCGGCTCCGACCCCACCGCCAGCGGCTGCGCCCGCACATCCCACGCCACCGGCGCCGCCCGCTGCTGCACCCGCGCGGCCGTCGCCGACACCTCCACCGACAGCAGCACCGGCGCACCCGACTCCGCCCGCGCCCCCTGCGGCCGCGCCCAGCCGTCCCGCCCCGACGCCTCCGCCGGCAGCGGCCCCCGCGCGCCCGGCAACGCCGCCCGCCGCTGGCCCGACGCATGCACCGCCGAGCCCGGCGCCAAGCCCAGCTCCGAGCGCCACTCCTGGCGCGCGCCCCAATGCCTTGCCGACCTCACCGCCCGCCGCGCAGACGCCGCCGCCTCCGGCGCCGGGTGCCCGCCCGCAAGCCGCTCCTCCTGCCGCCGGCGGCGCAAGGCCGGCCCCGGGCACACCACCCGCGGCCGCCACACCTGCGCCGACGCCGTCGACCACGACACCTCCAGCCGCCGGCGGACAGCCGCCGGCGCGACCGGGCACGCTGCCGACCCAGCCTCCGGCCGCGGGCGGCGCAACGCCGCCGGCGCGTCCCGGCGCATTGCCGACGGCGCCGGCGAGCCCGCAGGCAGGCGCTCCGGCCCGGCCGCCGCTCCCGGCGGGTGCTGCGGCGCCGACCGTCGTCCCAGGCTCTCCGGCCGCTGCACCTCCGCCCGGCCGGGCGCAATACGCCCCGCCGACGGTCGCGCCGGCTTTCCGGGCCGCGCCCGCGGTTGCAGCTCCGTTGCCGCCGCCGCCGGCACCGCCGCGGCGTGACCTGACGCCGCTTGCGATCGGCGCGGGCGTGGTGGCCGGCGCCGTGATCGGCGCGACCATCGCCGACCTGCACAACCAGCGACAGGAGGTCGTCGAAGGCGGCCGCACGATCTACACCGAGCCCGACCGCATCATCATCCGCGATCCGAGCGGGCAGGAGTACGTGCGCGGCAACGATCTGTATCGCTTCCGCTACGGTGCCCGCGACATCCGCACCGAGACCGTCGGCGGCGAAACCCGCACCGTCGTGATCCGTCCCGACGGCAGCGAGATCATCACCGTGGTCGGCCCCGACGGTCAGTTGCTGCGGCGAATCCGCAGGGATCGCGGTGGGCGTGAGCTCATCATCATCGACAACAGCTACCGTGACCCGCAGGCGGTCGGCGGCTTCTATGTCGACGCGCCGCCGCCGGTGGTCAGCATTCCCTACGACCGCTACATCGTCAGCGCGGAGGATGCCTCGCCCGACGTGATCTACGACACCATGGAAGCGCCGCCGGTGGATCGCATCCAGCGGCGTTATTCGCTCGACGAGATCCGCTACAGCCCGAACGTGCGCATGTTGATGCCGTCGATCGACATCAACACCATCAACTTCGAGACCGGATCCTGGGCGATCCCGCCCGACCAGGCTGCGAAGCTCCAGGTGATTGCCGACGGCCTCAACCGGGCGATCCAGCGCAATCCGCGCGAGGTGTTCCTGATCGAGGGGCACACCGACGCGGTCGGCAACGACGTCGACAATCTGTCGCTGTCGGATCGCCGTGCGCAGGCCGCGGCCGAACTGCTGACCCAGCAGTTCGGCGTGCCGGCGGAGAACCTGACGTCGCAGGGTTACGGCAAGCAGTATCTGAAGGAGCAGACCGACGGACCGAGCCGCATCAACCGGCGCGTCACCGTCCGCCGCATCACCCCACTGCTCAACGGCGACCAGTCGGCCGCGGCGCCGCCGCGCTGAGCCGACTTGGAGCACGAAGCAAGATGGCCGGGAGCGATCCCGGCCATTTTTGTTGGTGCGGTGGTTGCGGATCGATCGTCGAGCCGCGCGGCTCGCCTCTCCCGCTTGCGGGGGAGGCCGACGCGCGAAGCGCGGCGGGTGGGGGTTGTCTCAGCACAAATAAGCAGCGCCCCAGCGGCGACACCCCCACCCCAGCCCTCCCCCGCAAGCGGGAGAGGGAGCGCATCTGCGATGCGGCGACAACTCGAGCACTACCCCTCACCGCGCCATCTGCTGCGGATCGTAGAAGAAGCGCTCCTCGATCAATTCGTCGCCGCGCCAGGTTTGCCAGGCGACCTCTTCCATGCTGCGGACCTTGCCGTCCTTGCCTGTGAACTCGAACCGCCAGCAGATCGCGGAGCGATCGCCGTCGAGCAACAACGGACCGAGCCGCGTGGTCTTGACGCTCGCGACTTGCGCCAGCACCGCGGCCTCGCGCGCCGCCAGCGCCTCGCGGCCGACGCGCCATTCGCCGTCGTTCTCCTGGGTGCGGGCATCGGCGGCGTAGAAATTCGTGATCGCGCCGACATGGTCATTCGATTCCACGGTATCGGCGAAGGCTTGCAGCGTCTTGAGCGAGGGCATGAGGAATCTCCCTGTTTGTCGGGCATGGTCTTCGCCCAAGCACGTCTCACTTGTCGCGAGGTCCATGTTACCGACTAATGGTCGGTATTTACCGACTGATAGTCTGCAAGTCAATTGGCTTGGCGATGGAACTGGGATAGACAAGGAGCATGGCAACGCAGGCCGAACGGCGCGAGAAAACCAGGGCTTCGATCGTCAAGGCGGCGCGGCGCATCTTCGGCGAGCGCGGCTTTGCGGCGACCACGATGGACGACATCGCTGCCGGCGCACGTGTCGCCAAAGGCGCGGTCTATCACCACTTCGCGACCAAGGAAGCGGTGTTCGAGGCGGTGTTCGAGCAGGTCTCGCTCGATCTCGTCGCCGATCTCGACCGTCTCTCGCGCGCCGAGAACGATCCGCTCGCCGCGATGGCGGCCGGCACGCAAGGCTATTTCGCCGCGTGCTCGAAGGGCCCGACCGGCCAGATCATCCTGCGCGACGGCCCCGCGGTGCTCGGTTGGGAGCGCTGGCGCGAGATCGACGCGAAACACTTCGGCGGCAAGTTTCCGCGCGCGCTGACTGCTGCGATGGAAGCCGGCGTGATCGCCAAGCAGCCGATCGAGCCGCTGGCGCGCCTGCTGCTCGGCGCGGTGACGGAAGCCGCGGTCGCGGTCTCCGCGGGGCCCGACATCGGCAAGACCGGCACGGATTACGCCCGCGCGTTCCGTTCGCTGCTCGATGCGCTCAGGGTGAAGTAGGCAACATCTCTCCGCGCGTCGTCCCTGCGAAAGCAGGGACCCATAACCACGGCCGTCAATTGTTGCGTAACACTGGGGCCACAGCTCGCTTTGACAACGCGATCCTGTGGTTATGGGTCCCGGGTCGCGCTTCGCTTGCCCGGGACGACGGAAACATTTGTGCCCGCGGCTCAGCCCTTGTCGCTCTCGAGCTGGAAGATCTGCGAGCCCTCGCCGCTGGAGAGCAGGCCGGCCTTGCCGTAGAGCCCGAGCTTGGCGCGGGTGTCGGCGATGTCGAGGTTGCGCATCGTGAGCTGGCCGATGCGGTCGGCCGGCGTGAACGGCGCGTCCTCGACCTTCTCCATGCTGAGCCGCTCCGGCGCATAGGTCAGGTTCGGGCTCTCGGTGTTCAGGATGGAATAGTCGTTGCCGCGGCGCAGCTCGAGCGTCACCTCGCCGGTGACGGCACGCGCCACCCAGCGCTGCGCGGTTTCGCGCAGCATCAGGGCCTGCGAATCGAACCAGCGTCCCTGATAGAGGAGGCGGCCGAGCCGCATGCCGCTGATGCGATATTGCTCGATCGTATCCTCGTTGTGGATGCCGGTGACCAGCCGCTCATAGGCGATGTGCAGCAGCGCCATGCCGGGCGCCTCGTAGATGCCGCGGCTCTTGGCCTCGATGATGCGGTTCTCGATCTGGTCGCTCATGCCGAGACCGTGGCGGCCGCCGATCGCATTGGCCTCGAGGAACAGCGCGACCGGATCGGCGAACGTCTTGCCGTTCAGCGCGACCGGCTGGCCCTCCACGAAACGCACCACGACGGTCTCGGGCTTCACCTCGCAATCGGCGCGCCAGAACGGCACGCCCATGATCGGATTGACGATGGTGATGCCGCTGTCGAGCTGCTCGAGATCCTTTGCCTCGTGCGTGGCGCCGAGCAGATTGCTGTCGGTCGAATAGGCCTTCTCGGCGCTCATCTTGTAGGCGAAGCCGTGCGCAGTCATGAACGCCGACATCTCGGCGCGGCCGCCGAGCTCGTCGATGAACTGCTGGTCGAGCCATGGCTTGTAGATGCGCAGGCTCGGATTGGTCAGCAGGCCGTAACGATAGAAGCGCTCGATGTCGTTGCCCTTGAAGGTCGAGCCATCGCCCCAGATGTTGACGCCGTCCTCCTGCATCGCGGCGACCAGCATGGTGCCGGTGACGGCGCGGCCGAGCGGGGTGGTGTTGAAATAGGTGATGCCGCCGGTCGAGATGTGGAAGGCGCCGGACTGGATCGCGGCGATGCCCTCATGGACCAATTGCATGCGGCAATCCACCAGGCGCGCCTTCTCGGCGCCGAAGTCCATCGCCTTGCGCGGGATCGCGTCGTAGTCGGCCTCGTCGGGCTGGCCGAGATTGGCGGTATAGGCGAACACGCGGGCGCCCTTCTGCTTCATCCAGAGCAATGCCGCGCTGGTGTCGAGCCCGCCCGAGAACGCGATGCCGACTTTCTCTCCCTTGGGCAGGTTTTTCAGAATCGTACTCATGGAACGGTCCAATCGGTCGAAATCAGGGATGTTTGAGCTGGCGAATATCAAATTTCGGAAGGCGGAGCACGCCTTTAATCGCGGCTGTCGCGGCCGCGCCAGCGCTGCATCAGCCGGTAGCCGGGCATGGCGAGCCGCGTCAGCGCCGCATCGACCTGCTCGTCGGTCAGCCGCGTCGCTGCCCAGCGGTAGATCAGGGCATAGAACAGCCAGACCACGAAAAAGGACACCAGGCCGGCGATCGCGACGTCGGTGAAGAAATGGCCGCCAAAGGCCATTCGCAAGCCGCTGGTGACCACGCCGAACACGGTGGCCCCGGCATAGGCGAGCGGCCGCCAGGCGGGCGGCGCCAGCGCCGCCGGTGCAAAGGTCCAGAACGCGGTCGCGCCCTCGCCCGAGAAGAACGAGCAGTTGCGCGGGCAGGCGCCGCGCGGATCCCACCACGCGACGAACGGAAGCTCGCCGCCGAACTGGGAGACCGCCACGGGGCGCGGCCGGCCCCAATAGCTCTTGAAGGTGAGGTTGGTGAGCACGCCGGCCGAGAGCAGCATCGTGGTGAGCAGGAACACCGCCGCGCGCGGCGACATCAGCATCGGCCGGTGCGGCCCGATGAATTTCATCACGATCGCCACGATCGCCGGCAGCACCATGGCCCAGGCGATCCACATCGCCGCGTCCCGCGCGAACGCCGCGAGCGCGTCGGCCTTCAGCGGGAAGGCTTTGTGGGCGCCGTCGTAGAACAGCGCGGCCAGCTTCAGGTCAAGCTCGGGATAGATCCCGAACAACAGGCCGATGACGAGCGCGAGCCCGAGCGCGATGACAAGTCCGGTCCGGTTCATGGCGCGCGGTTTAGCCGAGGCGGGTGGGCATGGGAAGTACGAGCTTGTCGTCATCCTGAGGCGCGAGCGGAGCGAGCCTCGAAGGATGCGATCTTGCTGCGGCCCATCCTTCGAGACGCCGCGCTGCGCACGGCTCCTCAGGATGACGGCGGTGATTGCGACGGCAGCGGCGGCGGGAGCGGGCGCGGTGGCTCGCGCCAGGCGCCGGCGGTGCGGCCGGCGATCAGCCAGTAGACCAGGCCCGCGACGATGCCGGCGCCGGTCATGATCTCCATGTGCCGGTGCACGATGCCGTGGAATTGCAAGGTGTCGGGATCGAACGGGACCAGGCCGAGATAGCAGGCCGCGCCGACCAGCGCGCCACCGACCGCATAGGCCAGCACGCTCCTGATCGAGAACGCCTCAGTGATCAGCACGATGATCAGCGCCGGCAGCAGCGCGAAGCCGGAAATGAAGATGAAGCCGAAGCCGAGCACGATGTTGATCGCGTTCTGGTCGATCTCCGCGCCGAAATCGCTGATCTCGGGATACAGCACCGCGCCGACCACGATGATCCCGGCAACAAGGCAGGCCACGAGGAAGGCGAAGGCGACGACGAACAGGCGGCCGATCAGGGCCATGCTAGCTCCCCGTCATTGCGAGGAGCTCGCGACAAAATTGCAAAGCAATTTTGCGCTGAAGCGACGAAGCAATCCATGCCTCAGCAAGCGTGCAAGTGGATTGCTTCGCAATGACGACGCGGAGAGCGTTGTGCTCCACAACATTCAATCCGTCATCGCCATCGCACGAAGCGCCTGGCGCTCGCGCGCGGAGAGCTTTTCGGTTTCCGACTTGAGCTGGCCGCAGGCGGCGAGGATGTCGCGGCCGCGCGGCGTGCGCACCGGCGAGGAATAGCCGGCGTTGAAGATGTATTCGGAGAATTTCTCGATCTGCTCCCAGTCCGAGCATTCGTAGGCGGTGCCCGGCCACGGATTGAACGGGATGAGATTGATCTTGGCCGGAATGCCCTTGAGCAGCTTCACCAATAGCCTGGCGTCAGCGAGCGAATCGTTGACGCCCTTGAGCATCACATATTCGAAGGTGATGCGCCGCGCGTTCGAGGCGCCGGGATAGTCGCGACAGGCCTGCAGCAGCTCGGCAATCGGATATTTGCGGTTGAGTGGCACCAGCTCGTTGCGCAATTCGTCGCGCACCGCGTGCAGCGAGATCGCGAGCATCACGCCGATCTCCTCGCCGGTGCGCTTGATGTTCGGCACCACGCCCGAGGTCGACAGTGTGATGCGGCGGCGGGAAATGCCGATGCCCTCATTGTCGGCGACGATCAGCAGCGCATCGCGGACCGCATCGAAATTGTACAGCGGCTCGCCCATCCCCATCATCACGATGTTGGTGACGAGGCGCGAGCCGTTCTCGCGATCAGCCCAGTCGTTCAGGCGGTCGCGCGCCACCATCACCTGGCCGACGATCTCGCCGGCGGTGAGATTGCGCACCAGCCGCTGCGTGCCGGTGTGGCAGAACGCGCAGTTCAGCGTGCAGCCGACCTGGGAGGAGACGCACAGCGTGCCGCGATCGGTCTCGGGGATATAGACGCACTCGACCTCATGCGGCTTCTCGAGCTTGTCGCCGCTTGGCAGCCTGAGCAGCCATTTGCGGGTGCCGTCATTGGAGATCTGCTCGGCAACCACTTCGGGACGGTCGACCGTAAAATGCCTCTCGAGCTCGGCGCGCATCTCCTTCGAGACGTTGGTCATCTCGGCGAAGCTCTTGGCGCCGCGGAAATACATCCAGTGCCAGAGCTGCTGCGTGCGCATCTTGCGCTGCGACGGCGGAACCCCGACCTCGCCGAGGCGATCGGCGATCTCGGCACGCGACAGCCCGATCAGCGACGGCTTGGCCGGCGGCACATAGGTTTCGAGCGGAACCTTTTCGACCAGCGTATTGGCCGTGGCATGTTGAACGATCGAGTCTGCGGTCATCGCCTGTCTGATCTTGCGGGAGTCTTTGATTCCTCATCCTGCGGAGCGGCGCCTGCGCCGCGTCTCGAAGGATGAGGCCACTAGATACTAGTTTTGGCGCGTTTTCTTCACGCGAACCGGTGTCCACTTCGCTCGAAAACGCTCTCGCCGGGCCGCATGGTTCGAGACGGCGCCGACGCGCCTCCTCACCATGAGGGGAACCACTCCTCAAATAGGCCTTCTGCGGCCCATAAACAACGCCGATTCGGGCCTTAGCGCCGGCAGTCCTGGGCCAGCCGGTCAAGCGCCTGCGACAGGCCCTTCAGCGAAAACGTATCGGTCGTCTCGGTGCCTTTGGCCGAGACCGCCTTCACCGTCGCCTCGCCGGCTTTGCGCATGGCTTCCACCATCCGCTCCTCCTCGGCCGCGTTCTTGATCCAGAGGCCGTCACCCTGCGTGTACATCGCGTAGGTGCCGCCGCCGACCTGGATCGTCGATTCGGAGCCCGGCTTCAGTGTGTAACCGATCATGACAGAAACTTCGTTGACGACCTTTTCCGCCGGACGGGTCGAGACGAAGGCATAGGCCGGATCGCGCGGCCTGTTCGGCGGGTTGGTCTTCGACGAGGCCGGCTTGGCGAGCGCGAAGCAGACCTTCTTGCCGTTCGGCGACGCCGTATAAGCGCCCCAGGTACCATACTGGCCGATCAGCGTCGGCTCCGCACCGCCGGCCGCAGCCGCGGCAGGCGACGCCGGCTTGGCCGCTTCCTTCTTCGATGCAGTTTGCTTCGGTGTAGCGTGCACCGGCGCAAGCGAAATGATCCCGCACACCAGGCTACCCGCAACCAACGATGTCAGTATTTGCCGCACGGCCAACTGGTTCCCCCATCATTGTGACTGGAAGATGGCCCGGCGATTCCCCTCCGCCGGCTCGGATGGATAACCGGGAAACATCTTTTTGGGAAGGCGGTTACGTCCGGAGTGAGCGTCCAGCACACAAGCCGCGCATTACCCCTTGCCGCGCGCGGCGCGCTGCTTCGCCCACTGCTCGTCGGTCCATTGCAGCAGGTCCTCCGCGCCGGAACTGCGCAAGTGAGCGCCGCCATCCTGCACCACCATCTCGCCGTTGATGTAGCTGGCCTGATCGGAGATCAGGAAGGTCGCGAGGTTGGCAAGTTCGGAATGCTCGCCGGAACGGCCGAGCGGATTGCGCTGCGACCACGTCTCGCCGCGGCCTTCGGGTCGCAACTGTCCGGTCGCACCGGGTGTGGGGAACGCACCGGGCGCAATCGCCACCGTGCGGACGCCCTTCGGTCCCCATTCGACCGCAAGGCTCTTGGTCATCGCCAGCACCGCGGTCTTGGCCATCGACGACGGCACGGTGAACGCGCGGCCGGTGATGGTCGAGGTCGAGAGGATCGAGAGCACCACGCCCTTGTGCTTGCCCTCGATCCAGCGACGGCCGGCGGCGAGCGTGCAATACAGCGTGCCGTGCAGCGTCGGACCGAGGATCGCGTCCGCCGCACGGAATGACAGATGTTCGGTTTGCGCGATGAAGGTTGCGGCAGCATTGTTGACGAGAACGTCGATCGGTGCCTCGTGCCAGACCTGATCCATCATCGTTTCAACTGCCGCGCCATCGCGAATATCGCATCGTGCGGTGGAGACTATCGCGCCCAATTCGCTGCGGAATTTTTCTGCGGTTTCTTCCAGCAATTCCTGCCGCCGCCCGCAAATGACCAGTTCGGCGCCAAGCTCGGCAAAGCGCCGCCCCATCGCAGCGCCAAGGCCGGAGCCGCCGCCGGTGATCAGGATACGCTTGTTCGCCAGCAGGCCTTTTTCAAACATAGTTTCACTCCCTTTTTGCTGCCGTCATTGCGAGGAGCTCGCGACAAAATTGCAAAGCAATTTTGCGCTGAAGCGACGAAGCAATCCACCTTTCCCGCGCGGCGGGATTATGGATTGCTTCGCTTCGCTCGCAATGACGAACGTGGCCATTGTCGCTCCGCCGTAAATCCGGCATGAAGCTTTCAGCCCAGAACGCTGAGCCCTTTGTGCGTCCGAAAATCAGGTGTGTCCATGAAAGCCATCCTCTGCTCGCAATACTGTCAACCCGACGATCTCGTGCTGGCTGACGTGCCGGATCCCGTGGCAGGTCCCGGCGAGGCCGTGATCGCGATCAAGGCGGCGGCGCTGAACTTCTTCGACATCTTGATGATCCAGGGCAAGTACCAGATCAAGCCGCCGTTCCCGTTCTCACCGGCGGCGGAAGTCGCAGGCGTGATCGAGAGCGTCGGCCAAGGCGTCACCGACTTGAAGGTGGGCGATCGCGTCGTCGCGTCCTGCGGTCACAACGGCGCGCGCGACAAGATCGCGCTGCCTGCGAATGCGATCGTGAAGATCCCCGACAATCTCGACTACGACCGCGCCGCCGGCATCATCATCATCTACGGCACCGCGCTGCACGCGCTGGAAGATCGCGCGAGCCCGAAGCCGGGCGAGACACTCGCGGTGTTGGGAGCCGCCGGCGGCACCGGACTTGCCGCGTGCGAGCTCGGCAAGCTGATGGGCCTGAAGGTGATCGCCTGCGCCTCATCCGACGAGAAGCTCGAATTCGCCAAGCAGCACGGCGCCGAGCTGACGCTGAACTATGCCAAGGAAGACCTCAAGGAAGGTCTGCGCAAGCTGACCGGCGGCAAGGGCGCCGACATCGTGTTCGATCCGGTCGGCGGCGCCTATGCCGAGGCCGCGCTGCGCTCGACCGCATGGGAAGGCCGCTTCCTGGTGATCGGCTTTGCTGCCGGCGAGATCCCGAAGATCCCGCTCAACCTCGCGCTGCTGAAGGGCTGCGACATCAGAGGCGTGTTCTGGGGCGCCTGGGCGCGGCAGAATCCGGAGAAGAATCGCAAGAACCTCGAGAAGCTCGTGCAGTGGACCGCGGAAGGCAAGATCTCGTCACATGTCGACCGCACCTTCCCGCTGTCGCAGACCGCCGAAGCCCTGAAGGTGCTGGCCGGCCGCAAGGCGATGGGCAAGGTGATCCTGCATCCCGGAAGCTGATGACGAACAACAGCGCCCGACGTCAGGCTCCGCGAAATCCAGGCTTGCGGGCGACTCCAACCTCCCCTTGAAAAGGGGAGGTCGCTTTGCTCGCCAGAGCAAAGCGGATGGGGATCTGCTCTCTCCGCACACAGCATCGCCTGCGGCGGACCCCCATCCCGACCTTCCCCCTTTCAGGGGGAAGGAGAGGACCGGATTTGTAGATGGGGTAACGGGCCCCGATCCCCCTTCTACGCGCGCTGAGTACGAACAACCGCGCCCGAGGTCCGGCTCTGCGAAATCCAGGCTTGCACGAGACTCCAACCTCCCCTTGAAAAGGGGAGGTCGCTTTGTTCGCTAGAGCAAAGCGGGTGGGGATCTGGCTCTCTCCGCATAGAGCATCGCCTGCGGCTGACCCCCATCCCGACCTTCCCCCTTTCAGGGGAAGGAGAAGAGGCAGCCGGAGCTCGCTACGCGCCGCTCACTGCTCGCTCAGCGTGGCGCGCTTCAGCGCGGCACGCGCGGCGTCGCGATGGTCCGGCGTGATGTGGCTCGCCACCATGCGGATCGCGGTTGCGAGCACCGCGGCATCGTCGGTGAAGCCGAGGACCGGCATCATGTCGGGAATGAAGTCGAACGGCAGGACGAAATAGGCGATGGCGCCGAGCAGCGCCGCCTGCACATGGCGCGGCGTCTGGCGATCGAAGGCGCAGTAATAGGCGGCGAGCAAATCCTCGGCGAACGGCAGCCCCGCCACCACCTTCTTGAATTTGATCCAGAAGCGGCGGCGCACGCTTTCGCGATCCTGGGCCAGCCGGTCGGCGGGCTCGAATCCCACGCTGTGTTCGGTCGATGCCATCGCAAGGTTCCCCGACGCCGCGCAGCGGTCGGGCGGCGTTGCAGCGAATCTGGTGATGTCAGACCGCCGCCGCAAGGCGCGCCAGCACTCACCGCGACGTCGACGCGCGAACGGCAGTCTCGAGGAGCGTGCGATGTCGCTGGGTCAATTGACCCCGAGCTGCCGTGCGATCGCGTTCATGGCCTTGGCGAGCTCGATGTCACGCTTGGTCACGCCGCCGACCTCATGCGTCGCCAGCACGACCTCGACGGTCTTGTAGACGTTCTTCCATTCCGGGTGATGGTCATTCTTCTCCGCGACCAGGGCGGTGCGACACATGAAGCCAAACGCTTCGTTGAAGTCCTTGAACACGAAGGTCTTTGTGATGGCCGCACGGCCGGGCATCTCCGCCCAGCCGGCCAACTCCCAGAGCGCGGCTTTCCTGGCTTCCGCCGACAGCAATTCCACCATGACAGCCCTCCTGTTTGGGCCCCAACCTTAGCCTAACGGCCGGCCCGTGGGATGGGATCCATGCCGAAATTAAGGCCGAAATCGCGGCCTATCGCCGCTAACCATGACGGAGTTGTAACATCGGCCGGCTCCGGAATTTGCTACAGATAGAAGATGTATGCGCGCCGGCCCTATCGAGTTTGAGCCCCAAGCTTTTGTTTGCGAGATCGATGACCGACGGCCCTGGCCCCGCCGAGACCTTGCCCAAGCCGCCCCGGTCTGCGCGGCAACGGCTGATCTTCGTACTGATCGCGGGGGTGCTCGCGATCATCGGCACGTTGGCCGCGGGCTACTATTTCGCGGTGCGGCCGGTGACGCTGCGCATCGCGGTCGGCCCGCCCAACAGCGACGACGTCAAGCTGGTGCAGACGCTGGCCCAGGCCTTCAACAACCAGCCCAATAGCCAGGTCAAGCTGCGGCCGGTGCAGACCGATGGCGCTACCGCGAGCGCGCAGGTACTCGCCGACGGCAAGTCCGATCTCGCCATCATCCGCGGCGATCTCGAAGTGCCGAAGAACGCGCAGGCGGTTGCGACCTTGCGCAAGAATGTCGTGGTGATGTGGGTTCCGCCGGCAGCGAAAGGCAAGCGGCGGAAGGGCCCGAAGATCACCAAGATCGCGCAACTTGCGGGCCACAAGATCGGCGTTGTCGGCCGCACCCAGGCCAACGTCAATCTGCTGAAGATGATCCTGGTGCAATATGGCGTCGATCCGATGAAGGTCGACATCGTCCAGTTCCCGGTCAATGAGGCGGTCGAGGCGATCCGCAACCAGAAGGCTGACGCCTATCTCGCCGCAGGGCCCGCCAACAGCAAGATCACCATCGACGCGATCGCGGCTTCAAGCCATGACGGCAACGAGCCGACCTTCCTCGCGATCGACGCCTCCGAGGCGATTGCGCAGAACCACCCGGCCTATGAGGCCTCGGAAATCCCGGCCGGCTCGCTCGGCTCCGCCGACCGGCCCGAGGACGAGGTCAAGACCATCAGCTTCTCGCATCACATCGTTGCCCGCAAAGGCCTTTCGGAATCGACGGTGGCAGCGTTCACGCGGCAATTGTTCCAGATCCGGCAGTCGCTGAAGAGCGATTTCCCGCTCGCCGCCAAGATCGAGACCCCCGACACCGACAAGGACGCGGTCATCCCCGCGCATCCGGGCGCCGCCGCCTTCGTCGACGGCGAGGAAAAGACCTTCCTCGATCGCTACAGCGATTACATCTGGTGGGGCCTGATGGCGCTCTCGGCCATGGGCTCGGCCGGCGCGTGGTTCGCCGGCTATCTCAAGCAGGATGAACGCAACACCAACACCTCGCAGCGGGATCGCCTGCTGGAGATGCTGAAGGCCGCGCGGCGCAGCGATTCGACCGATGAACTCGACCAGATGCAGGCCGAGGCCGACGACATCCTGCGCGACACGCTGGCGTGCTTCGAGCACGGCACGATCGAACAGGGCACACTCACCGCATTCAACATCGCGCTGGAGCAGTTCCACAACGCGGTCGCCGACCGCAAGGCGCTGTTGATCAGCATGCCGCAGAACCTGCAGCGTGCGGCGACCCAGTTCAGGGCGGCGGGCTCGGCGTAGCAGCGCGAGTGCGACCTCTTCTCCATCCGTAGCTTCTCTTCGCCTCTCCCGCGTGCGGGGGAGGCCGACGCGCGCAGCGCGGCGGGTGGGGGCTGTCTCCGCGGCACGATTCGCGGAGACAGCCCCCCCCCACCCTCCCCCGCAAGCGGGAGAGGGAGCCTGACGAGCGTGGTCGCCTCACGGGACCGATACATTCGGGAGCCCGCTCATCCAGCGCTCAGCCTTCCCCCTGTAATCTCTCCGTCATGGAATTTTTCTAGGTCTTTGCCAGCTTGCGGCGCAGTGTTGCGTCCTGTCCCTGGAGACCCCCAATGACGATCCGGTTTTCGCACAAGATCACCCGCCGACGCTTCCTGTCGACCGCGGCAGCAACGGGAGCCGGCGTCATCGCGATGCCTCACCTCTCCCGCGCCGCCGACCGACCGGCGATCACCCATGGTGTGCAATCCGGCGACGTCGGCGTCGATGGCGGCGTGGTCTGGGCCCGCGCCGACCGCCCGTCGCAAATGATGGTCGAGGTCGCCACCACGGAATCATTCAAGGATGCCCGCGCGCTGCCGCCGATCGCGGCGCTGCCGGAAAGCGACTTCACCGCCAAGATGCTGCTGGAGAACCTACCCTCCGGCCAGGACATCTTCTATCGCGTCCGCTTCCGCGATCTCTCCCACATCGACATCGCCGGCGAGCCGGTAGTCGGCCGCTTCCGCACCGCGCCGAGCGATCGCCGCGACGTGTCCTTCGTGTGGGGCGGCGATGTCGCCGGCCAGGGCTGGGGCATCAATCCCGACGACGGCGGCATGTTCACCTTTTCCGCCATGAAGAAGCACAATCCGGATTTCTTCCTGCACTCCGGCGACACCATCTATGCCGACGGCATCATCTCGGCCGAGCAGAAGCAGCCCGACGGCAAGATCTGGAAGAACATCACGATCCCGGAAAAAGCCAAGGTCGCCGAGACGCTCAACGAATTCCGTGCCGCCCACAAATACAATTTCCTCGACGACAATCTGCGCGCCTTCAATGCCGAAGTGCCGATCTTCGTGCAGTGGGACGATCACGAGGTGACCAACAACTGGTCGCTGTCGAAGCAATTGCCCGCGACCTACAAGGAGCGCGACATCACGCTGCTCGCCGCGCGCGCGGCCCGCGCCTTCCACGAAATGTATCCGATGCGCGAGAGCATCGTCGATCCTGGCCGCGTCTACCGCACGCTGAGCTACGGTCCGCTGCTCGACGTCTTCATGCTCGACGAGCGCAGCTATCGCGGCCCCAACGGCCCGAACCTGCAGGAGACCTACGGTCCCGACGCCTATTTCCTCGGGCCCGACCAGCTCGCTTGGCTGAAGCGCGCACTGCTCAACTCGCGCGCCACCTGGAAGGTGATCGCCTCCGACATGCCGCTGTCGCTCATCGTCTATGACGATGCGGCCAACAAGAAGGGCTCGGAAGCCTTCGCCCAGGGCGACGGCCCGGCGCGTGGCCGCGAGCTCGAGATCGCCGACCTCCTGCGCTTCATCAAGACCGCGGGAATCGTCAACACGGTGTGGCTGACCGCCGACGTGCACTACGCTGCCGCGCACTACTACAACCCGAACAAGGCCCAGTTCCAGGAGTTCGATCCGTTCTGGGAATTCGTCTCCGGTCCGCTGCATGCCGGCACGTTCGGCCCGAACGAGCTCGACAACACGTTTGGCCCGGAAGTGAAGTTCGTGAAGGCGCCGGGCGAAGCGAACCAGAATCTGCCGCCCTCCGCCGGGATGCAGTTCTTCGGTCACGTCAAGATCGACGGCAAGAGCGGACAGATGACGGTGAGCTTGCGCGATCGCGCTGACGCCGAATTGTGGTCGATCACGCTCGATCCGAAGCAGGCGTAGTCCGCTCGCACCCGCTGCGGAACCGCCGCTGTGCCGGACGCCCTTGGCCCAAGGCCGGGGCTCCGCAATTGACCGGGATGGACGTCACCGACCTCTTCCGGTATCGATAGCAGAGCCATTGTGCTGGGGGCCCGAAGGGGCGGAGCATGAGGCGCTGCGAATCCGATCATTTGCTCGGCGGTATCGTCGCGAGGTCTCGACCTTGCCGCCTCATTGCCATCATCATAGCAGCGCTCGTGCTGCTGCCGATCGAAGCCAGCGATGCCGGCTGGCGGCCAAAGATCTTCAAGGGCTCGTCAAGGCATGCCGGACCGCCAAAGCGCGTGAAGGCGGCAAGGCCGGCGAAGGTGGCAAGGCGCAGCGTCGCAGCAAGGCCCCACGGCACGCGGCTTGCCGCCCTCGGGCCGGTCGTCCTGCCTCATTCCGCGCTGAAGCCGGCCTCGCCAACATGCAACCCCGCGACATTCCGGGTGGTTGTCGATGTGGGGCATACGGCGGAATCGGAAGGCGCGATCAGCGCGCGCAACGTTGCCGAATACACCTTCAACCTGCGCCTCGCGAAGCTGATCACGGAGAAGCTGAAGGACGACGGCTTTGCCGAAACCAGACTGCTTCTGACCGAGGGTAAGGCCAGACCCAGCCTCTTCAAGCGCGTGGCGGCCGCCAATGATCTGAGTGCGGATCTCTTCCTGTCGATCCACCATGACTCCGTGCCCAACAAGATGCTCGAGGACTGGGACTTCGAGGGCAGGAAAAGCCATTACAGCGATCGGTTCAGCGGGTACTCCGTCTTCGTCTCGCACGACAATCCGGACTTCGCGGCGAGCCTCGCATTCGCCGAGCTGATCGGCAAGGAATTGAAGGCCCAGGGGCTTCATTATGCCGACCAATACACTCAGCCGATCATGGGCCGCTACCAGCATCCGCTGCTGAACAAGGAAACCGGCATCTACAGCTATGATGAGCTGATCGTGCTGCGAAAGACCCGGATGCCCGCGGTGCTGCTCGAGGCGGGCTCGATCATCAACCGGGACGAGGAGCTCGAGATGGACTCGCCGGAACGGCAGAACATGATCGCGGGCGCCGTCGCGACGGCCGTCAAGGAATTCTGCGAGCCGCGATGGGACATCCTTGGTCCGCCGTGACCGCGCCGCTGTCATCCCCGCTTGCCGGTCTTGATCTCCTCGAATTTGGCAAGCGCTTGTTCGAACTTGCCGTTGAAGAGCCACATCGCATCGAGGATTTCGCGAAAGGTCGCAGACGTTCTCGCCCGGTCGGCCTGGCCGAACGCGAAGATGCTGTTGTTCCGCAGATATCGCATGATCCTGGGATCGGAAATTCTGTAGCCGACGAGGTTGCCGGAGCTGAGTGCGGCTCTGGTCGGCGTGGGAATGATCTGGATCAACTCAAACAGCTTCATCTGATCGATGGGATTCGGCAAGGCGTTCAGGATCGCCGGGACCTCCGGGAAAATATCGGCGTGTGCGTTCATCAGGGCGTCTCGCACGGCGGTCCAGTGATTGAACCGATGATCCAGATTGCCCGCCCGGGCTTCTTCCCTGTCGTCGCGATGGCTCAGTGCAGGATCGAGGGCTGCGATTGATCCCTCGATCGCCGCCCACTTCCTTCGACCGTTTCGATCCTCGGACGGACCGGTCTGCAGGCTCCCCTTGTAGGTGTTCGACCGCGCATTTCCTGCGTTCTGCTTGCCGCCCGTCTCGGCATAGAAAAGGCCGAGGCTGATGCGGCCCGCAGCGGCGGCATTCGTGGCATTCAGGCCCTTGGCTCGCGCGATCACGGTCGCCAGATCGACGACATCCTTGAATGGCGTCTCCGATCTTTGCGCGCTGGCGGGTGGAGCCTCCATGATATCGAACAGCTTCCTGTACTCGTCGAACAGCGGCTCGTTGTCGGCGTCAAAATAGGCCGGAGGGATTCCGAATTTGTTCGGCCGTCCGATCCTGGACGGAAGCGCGTCGGTGAGATCCTTGTAGGCGCTCATCATTTCGACGCGGGCAAGGTAGAGGGCCTGGCCCGGCAGGTTGGGCAGCGGCTGGTTGGAATCTATCTGTGTGCGACGCTGGCGCAGGATCGACTCGAAATCCTTCACGGCCTTGTCGTAGGTCTCGCGCGCGGCCGATTGCTTGCTCGTCAGTCCGCCCGGCTGGCCCATGGCCGGAGACACGAAACCATCGATCGCGGCCGAGGCCAGCGACCCGGCCGCACCGAAGATCGCATGCGTTGCGAGCCGCGGCGTGAGGAGCAGCGCGACAGAAAGCGCAGCCGCGAGTGCAGCGGCGGATGTCCTGATCGCCATAACGGCTTCCCGATGGCTGAGCTTCGCCGGATCCGGCGCCTCGGATCGTAGACGACGAACACGCCGGCTGCGAGGCAGAAGCCCCGCAATCCGACCGTGTTCCGTTTCCCAGCGCGGCCAGATCGCACCAAAAATCGCCGGAAAGCCTGCAAAATCCACGGCGCCGGCCCTAAATTCGGTCGCCCAAAGTGCCAACAAATCGTTGTTTTTTGACGTTTTCTGACTATATTGCGTCGCAACGCGCAAGGTGCCCGGTCCATTGGCCGGGCTTCCTTTTTGGGGCGATGCGTCCCCGTCAAATTTCTTAGGTATGAGCGTGATCCGGGCCCGGACGGGCCATGTCTGCGAGCGGCCGGCCCGAGTTGTCCGGCGAGACCGCGCTCACGATCCTTTGCACGACCAGAAGAAGAGCCATGAACCTTCGTAACGTCGCCATCATCGCCCACGTCGACCACGGCAAGACCACCCTCGTCGACCGCCTGCTGCAGCAATCCGGCACCTTCCGCGAAAACCAGAAGGTGACCGAGCGCGCAATGGATTCCAACGACCTGGAGCGCGAGCGCGGCATCACCATCCTGGCGAAAGCCGCCTCGGTGCAGTGGAAGGATATCCGCATCAACATCGTCGACACTCCCGGCCACGCCGATTTCGGCGGCGAGGTCGAGCGCATCCTGAACATGGTGGACGGCGCGCTAGTGCTGGTCGACGCCGCCGAGGGTCCGCTGCCGCAGACCAAATTCGTGGTGTCGAAGGCGCTGAAGATCGGCCTGAAGCCGATCGTCGTGATCAACAAGGTCGACCGCCCCGACGCGCGCCCGACCGAAGTCATCAACGAGGTGTTCGACCTGTTCGCGGCGCTCGACGCCAGCGAGGAGCAACTCGACTTCCCGATCCTCTACGGGTCGGCCAAGCAGGGCTGGATGGCCGACAGCCCGGAGGGACCGAAGGACCTCGGCATGCAGCCGCTGTTCGACCTGATCGTGCGCCATGTCGAGCCGCCGAAGGTCGAGCAAGGTCCGTTCCGCATGATCGGCACCATCCTCGAGGCCAACCCCTATCTCGGCCGCATCATCACCGGCCGCATCTCCTCCGGCTCGATCAAGCCGAACCAGCAGGTGAAGGTGCTGGCCGCCGATGGCAAGCTGATCGAACAGGGCCGCCTGACCAAGATCCTCGCGTTCCGCGGCCTCGAGCGCACGCCGCTCGATGAAGCCGAGGCGGGCGACATCGTCGCGATCGCGGGCCTCACCAAGGGCACCGTCGCCGACACCTTCTGCGATCCCTCAGTCGAGACGCCGCTGCCGGCGCAGCCGATCGATCCGCCGACCGTGTCGATGTCGTTCATCGTCAACAACTCGCCGCTCGCCGGCACCGAAGGCGACAAGGTGACGAGCCGCATGATCCGCGACCGCCTGCTGCGCGAGGCCGAGGGCAATGTCGCGCTGCGCGTCGTCGAGGCCGCCGACAAGGATTCCATGGAGGTCTCCGGCCGCGGCGAATTGCAGCTCGCGATCCTGATCGAGACCATGCGCCGCGAAGGCTTCGAGCTCTCGGTGTCGCGTCCGCGCGTCGTGTTGCAGAAGGACGAGACCACCGGCGGCTGGCAGGAGCCGATCGAGGAGGTCGTGATCGACGTCGACGAGGAGCATTCCGGCGTCGTGGTGCAGAAGATGAGCGAGCGCAAGGCCGAGATGATCGAGATGCGCCCCTCCGGCGGCAACCGCCTGCGGCTGGTGTTCTACGCGCCGACCCGCGGCCTCATCGGCTACCAGGGCGAACTGCTGACCGACACCCGCGGCACCGCGATCATGAACCGCATCTTCCACGGCTATGCCCCCTACAAGGGTGAGATCCAGGGCCGCCGCAACGGCGTCTTGATCTCCAACGATCAGGGCGAGGCGGTGGCTTACGCGATGTTCAAGCTGGAAGACCGCGGCCCGATGATGATCGAGCCGGGCTGGAAGGTCTACAAGGGCATGATCGTCGGCGAGCACACCCGCGACAACGATCTCGAGGTCAACGTGCTGAAGGGCAAGCAGCTCACCAACATCCGCACCACCTCGAAGGATGAAGCGGTGCGCCTGACCCCGCCGATCAAGATGACGCTGGAGAAGGCGCTCGCCTATATCGAGGACGACGAGCTCGTCGAAGTGACGCCGAAGTCGATCCGGCTGCGCAAGAAGCATCTCGATCCGAACGAGCGCAAGCGCGCCGAAAAGGCCAAGGAAGCGGTGGCGTGAGCCAATCTGTCATGCCCCGGCTCGACCGGGGCATCCAGTACGCCGCGGCCCGTCAGCTCAATCATCACTGTCTCTGGAATACTGGATCAGCCGCATTCGCGGGTGATGACAGTCATGCGCGTGACGACTTTAGACGCGCTTCTGGACGTGCTAGAGCCGGGACATGAGTTCCCTTCCCTCCGCAGTCGACGTCGCCATCATCGGCGCAGGCGCCGCCGGCCTCGGCGCCGCGCATGCGCTGAAGGACTCCGGCCTCTCGATCGTCGTGCTGGAAGCCCGCGACCGCGTCGGCGGGCGGGCGTATACGATCCAGGCCGCGCCCGACGTGGTGTTCGATGTCGGCTGCGGCTGGCTGCATTCGGCCGATCAGAACAGCTTCGTCGGCATCGCCGAGCAGCTCAAATTCGAGGTCAATAGGGAGCTGCCGCCCTGGGGCCAGCGAGCCTATGGCGATGCGTTTCCGCAGGCCGATCGCGATGCGTTCACGCTTGCGCTCGATGAATTCTACGACCGCATCGAAGAAGCGGCGCAGCAGGGCAAGGACGTCCCGGCCAACATCTATCTCGAACCCGGCAACCGCTGGAACCCGATGATCGATGCGATTTCGACCTATGTAAACGGCTGCGAGCTCGACCGGGTCTCGATCCTCGACGTCGACGCCTACGAAGATACCAACATCAATTGGCGGGTGCGGCGCGGCTATGGCGCGCTGATCGCGGCCTATGGCGCGCAGGTTCCGGTGGCGCTGAACTGCGCGGTCAGGCTGATCGATCACGCGGGCAAGCGCGTGCGCATCGAAACCTCGCGCGGCACGCTCGATGCCGGCCGGGTGATCGTCACCGTGCCAACCAATCTGATCGCCGATGAAGCGATCCGCTTCTCGCCCGCGCTGCCCGGCAAGGTCGAAGCTGCGCGCGGCCTGCCGCTCGGCCTCGCCGACAAGGTGACACTGGCGCTCGATGACGCGGAGGCGCTGCCGAAGGAAGGCAATCTGCGCGGCGCCACCATGCGCACCGAGATGGGCACCTATCACATCCGCCCGTTCGGCCAGCCCTGCATCGAAGGGTTCTTCGGCGGCCGCCTCGCACAAACGCTCGAGGACGCAGGCGACGGCGCCTTCGCCGCGTACAGCATCGACGAGATCGTCTCGTTCCTCGGCAATGACTTTCGCCGCAAGCTGAAGCCGCTCAGCGAATCCCGCTGGTCGCACGACCCGTTCGCCCGCGGGTCCTATTCGCACGCTTTGCCCGGCCACGCCGACAAGCGCGCCGTGCTCGCCGCGCCGGTCGATGGCCGGCTGTTCTTCGCCGGAGAAGCGACTTCGCCGCACTTCTTCTCGACTGCGCATGGGGCACGGGATTCGGGAGAGCGAGCGGCGAGGGAAGTGTTGGCGAAAAGCGCGGAGTAGGGGCACAGATTCTAGCCCTTGAACACCCTGTCTCGATGAAATTTCAAGTATTGAGCATTGGGGTGGAAAGCTCCATCGTTCGGCAGATAAATCGTACGACTCCGATTTAAGAGACGAGTGGCATCCTCAGGAACATGGTTTGCCGCTACCAGAATTTTGTAATCGTCTCCGATCGAAATCAGCCCCCGGTCAAACATCCAATGGACGGTTCCGGAAAGCGCAATTCCATTCCGGACCGAATCTGGCCCCTTTGATGCCACCGGCTGTATGTGCGCCGCTTGAACCTCGGGCCGGCCTCCGCCGTTGATCAAGCGAAGTCCTGTCATTGCACACCGGTTTGCATAAGCAGCTCGGACATTGTGCATGAATGATCGCTCTCGGAATGGCCGAGAAATAGTCATCTCTACGATAGGACGATCAAAGGGCGTTGTCGGCTCGGACAGTCCCAAAGCTTGTTCCTGCTGAAGCACAGGGCTTTCATTCAGCATTGGAGCAAAACCAGCCTTCAATATGAGATCAAACTCGGAGTCGGGGATGAGACGTACAGCTCTTCCGAAGGCTCCCTTGTTCGTTGAACCGTCCGCCTTCTTCAACGCGCTTTCAAAATACTCCTTGCCCACCGCGAACGGAACAGGCTCGTCGAAGTCAAGGTAGTTGTCGACGAGCGCGTAATAGTGATCCGCAAGCTCCTCATCCTCAATGACAGCCGTGACTCGGGCGACACCGAAATAAGATTGCCGACCTCCCAAGCTTGATAGTTCGACACTCGACCGTCTCGGCTCGTAGTAGACGATGTGATCGCCAACTGCTTGCCTCACTTGATTGAGATATGTCTTCGGAAAGTGATAGCGGGCTTCCGGAAGGTCCTTGTATCCCGGCACCACCTTGGTTGTGAAAACTGCTTTGGCCATTCAGCCCAGTGATTCATTTGCTCGCGGCGAGAATTCTAATCCGAATTGTCTCAGATATACTAGACGGCTTTACTCCAACACCCTCGCCCGCATACCCGCATCGAACACAAAGCACGTCTCGTACTTTCCGAAGATGCGATAGCGGTTGCGGGCGACAAGATTGTAGACCGCGTCACGCAGCGGCTTGGGCACCGCAAATAACGCGCGGACCCAGCCCCATCGCGGCAGCATGCTCAGCACGGTCAGCGCCGCGTCCGACTTCATGTAGGCGACGCCGCCGTGGACCACGGCGTTGGTGTCGGGATCGCCGGGGTCGATGCCGAAGGCCCTGGCGAGCCGCGTGCCGTAGTCGGACTGGATCGGCGTGAAGCGGAAACGGCGTGCAGCGTCGCGGGCGATGACGAAGCGGACCCAGCGCGAGCAGAACACGCAGACGCCGTCGTAGAGGATCACGTCATCGTCGGGCCAACCGGTCATCGGCTATCCAGAATGCAAGTGGATTTCATTACAGAAGACCCGGTAACGAATCGATCCAGACCGAGTTTCCCCGGCGTCGGCCCTGCGAAAAGGCGATGCTGCCACCACTTGTCGCTTATGGATCACGAATCCGTCGCCGGAGGCCGAGGCCTGTCCGTTTTCGGTACAGGTTTTCGCGATACTGATGCAAAAAGCGCACAGGTTAACCGATAATTAAGGATGGACCTTGAAGGCGGCCGTCCGACTTGCTTTGATTGCGTCCATGAGCACAACGCTGATCGAGGTCCGGGCGGCCAAAGCTGCAGACGCAGCCGCGGTGGCGTCTGCGCATGACGAAGCCTGGCGCTCGGCGTATCAGGGCATCATCCCCGGCGCCGAACTCGAAAAGCTGATCAACCGGCGCGGCCCGCAATGGTGGGACAGCGCGATCCGCAAAGGCAGCCGCGTCAGCGTGCTGGTGTTCGGCGACAAGGTTGCCGGCTACGCCAATTACGGCCGCAACCGCGCCCGCAGCCTGCAGTTTGAAGGCGAGATCTACGAGCTCTATTTGCGGCCGGAATTTCAGGGTCTTGGCTTCGGCCGGCGACTGTTCGCCGCGGCGCGCCGCGACCTGATCCAGAGCGGCCTGAAGAGCATGGTGATCTGGGCGCTTTCCGACAACGAGCCGGCGACCGAGTTTTATCGTGCGCTGGGCGGCCGCATGGTGGCGCGCTCCTCGGAGCGGTTCGGGCCCAAATCGCTCGACAAGGTGGCTTTCGCCTGGGCCAACTGAAAATCCTGCTTCTCTCGCAGCCGCAGCAAGGCTAAACCAGCCGCAGCGCTTCGCGCGAAGGCCTGCCCCGTGACAAGCCCGGGGTCATGCTGCTTTCGCACCCTGATAGCGCCAAACAAAAAATCACATCGTTTTTCAACTTCCAAAGGCCACGCGGAGCAATCCATGCGTATCGACGCCATATCGACCGGCAAGAACCCGCCCCACGACGTCAACGTCATCATCGAAGTGCCGGTGGGCGGCGAGCCGATCAAATACGAGATGGACAAGGAGGCCGGCACGCTGGTGGTGGACCGCTTCCTCTATACGCCGATGCGCTACCCCGGCAATTACGGCTTCATCCCGCACACCCTGTCCAACGACGGCGACCCCTGTGACGTGCTCGTCGTCAACACCCGCGCGATCATCCCCGGCGCGGTGATGAGCGTGCGCCCGGTGGGCGTGCTGTTGATGGAGGACGAGGCCGGCGGCGACGAGAAGATCATCGCGGTGCCGTCATCGAAGTTGACCCAGCGCTACGACAAGGTGAAGAGCTACAGCGACCTTCCCGACATCACGCTGCAGCAGATCCAGCACTTCTTCGAGCACTACAAGGATCTCGAGAAAGGCAAGTGGGTGAAGGTGCTGCGCTGGGGCGACGCCGAGGAAGCCTGCAAGCTGATCCTGGAAGGAATCGATCGGGCGAAGAAGAAGTAACGGCTGGCTGTCAAACCTCCCTCGCCCCGCTCTTGCGGGGAGAGGGCTGGGGTGAGGGGCTTTTCTCGGCGAACTCCAACGCCGAGGCGAATACGCGGAGACTCCCCCTCACCCGACATTCAAGCGCAGCTTGAATGTCGGCCTCTCCCCGCAAGCGGGGCGAGGCGGGAAGAACTACACCGCCGGCGCCGGCAGGCCGTGAATGGCGCAAGCCGCGCGCAGCGTGTTCACCAGCAGGCACGCCACCGTCATCTGCCCGACGCCGCCGGGCACCGGCGTGATTGCGCCGGCGACATCGAGCGCTTCCTGGAAAGCGACGTCGCCGACCAGCTTCGGCTTGCCGCCCGGCACCGGAATCCGGTTGATGCCGACATCGATCACGGTCGCGCCCGGCTTCAGCCAGTCGCCGCGCACCATCTCGGGCCGGCCGACCGCGGCATAGACGAGGTCAGCCTGGGCCACCAGCTTGGGCAGGTCGCGCGAGCGCGAATGCGCGATCGTCACCGTCGCGTTCTCGTTCAGCAGCAGTTGCACCAACGGACGGCCGACCAGATTGGAGCGGCCGATCACGATCGCGTTCATGCCCTCGATCGAGGGATGCACGCTCTTGGTCAGGATGATGCAACCGAGCGGCGTGCAGGGCGACAGTGCCGCGAGGCCGCCGGCGAGCCGTCCGGCATTGTTCGGATGCAGGCCGTCGACATCCTTGGCGGGATCGATCGCATTGATGATGGTTTCGGCATGCAGCGATTTCGGCAGCGGCAGTTGGACCAGGATGCCATGAACCAGCGGGTCGCGATTGAGACGCTCGATCAGAGCCAGCAGCTCGGCCTGCGAGACATCCGCCGGCAACTTGTGCTCGAACGAGGCCATGCCGGCGGCCTGGGTTTGGGTGTGCTTGCTGCGGACATAGACCTCGCTTGCGGGATCGTTGCCGACCAGGACAACGGCGAGCCCCGGCGTGAGCTGATGGTCGCGCTTCACTCGGGCAACCTCGCCGGCCACACGGGCGCGAAGCTCGGCGGCGATGGTTTTTCCGTCGATGATACGGGCAGTCATGTCAGTCCTTTGTCTCCGAAATCATCCGGTCCGGATCATGCTTTGGCGGTGGTCAGGCTCCGCAAGGTCTCACCCAGACCCTTCGGATCCCCGTCGACCGCGACCTGCTTGAGTCGCGAGGTGGCGCCGGAGAGGATCCTCACTCTGGCCTTGGGCACGCCAAGCGCCTTGGCAAGCAGCTCGGTCACCGCACGATTGGCTTCGCCGCCCTCGGCAATGGCGCGCACCCTGACCTTCACCACGGAGCGGCCGTTGGCCAGGGTTTCGATCCCGTCGACACCATCGCGTCCGCCGCGCGGCGTCACGCGAACCGCGATGCTGATGCCCTCGGTGGAATAGCGCCAAGGGTCCATCGACGGGCCCCCTCAAGAAGGGTCAGATCACGTTCGGGTAGATGTAGTACATGATCACCCGCTCGATAAACATGATGATCAGGATCACGATGATCGGCGAGATATCGAGCCCGCCCAGGTTCGGCATCACGTTCCGGATCGGCCGTAGCACCGGCTCGGTGATCCGGTACAGGAACTCGGCCACCGCCGAGACGAACTGGTTGCGCGTGTTGACGACATTGAACGCCACCAGCCACGACAGGATGGCGGAGGCGATCAGGAGCCAGACATAGAGGTCAAGGACGATGATGACGATGTCGAGGACGGCACGCATGTGGTGGGAGCTCGCGGGTGGGACAGCTAGGTCAGCACGACGAGACTGGAATGAACCGTCATCGCGCTTCTTTTGAGCATGATCGTCCGGGAAACCGCCAGGCAGTTTTCCGGGTCATGCCCTAGATATCGGTTCATCCCCCCGCAAACAAGGGAAGTTCCCGGCTGACCCGGCCTAAAACCGCTGTTTCAGCGTTCTTGACTTGACCTTGGGCCGGACTGTAAATGGCGCCCGACTGTCGGCCGGGACACTCAGCACAACCCGGTTGCGATGGGGCCATAGCTCAGCTGGGAGAGCGCATCGTTCGCAATGATGAGGTCGGCGGTTCGATCCCGCCTGGCTCCACCACGCTTCGCCCTTCGGGCTACGCGTGGCGCAGCCACGCAAGAGCCCGAAGGGCGAAGCGTGGTGTCCGGCGAAGCCCAAAGGGCGAAGACGGACCGGTTCAACAACCCCCTCTTATCCGCTCACACGTAGCGCTGCCCCGCCACAGCCCGAAGGGCGACGGCGGGCCGGTTCAACAAGCTCCTACCAAATCCCTCCCCTCACGTCCCCGTAAACCGCGGCGGCCGCTTCTCGACGAAGCTCGCGACGCCCTCCCTGAAATCGTTGCTCTTGAGTGCGATCTGCATCTCGCGGTTGGCGTCGATGGTGGCTTCAGCCAGCGTCTGGAACGGCACGTCGTAGAGCTGGCGCTTGATGGTGGCCATCGCGCTCGGCGAGACGAAATCGGCGAGGTCGCGGGCATAGGCGTAGGTTTCTTCGCGCAGCCTGTCCGGCGCGCAGAGCCGGTTGACGAGACCGATCCGCAGCGCCTCCTCCGCCGACACGCGCCGCGCGGACATCAGGAGATCAAGCGCGTTGGCGTGGCCGACGATCTGCGGCAGCATCCAGCTAATGCCGTGCTCGGCGATCAGGCCGCGCCGTGCGAACGCGGTCGTGAACACTGCATTGTCAGCCGCAAAGCGCAGATCGCAGTACAGCGCGTGCACCAGGCCGATGCCGGCGGTGGCGCCGTTGAGCATCGCGATCACAGGCTTCTTGATCGCGGGATAATAAGCGTAGCGCGTTTGCCAATCGGCACGACGGTTCATGTCGAACGGAATGCTCTCGCCGCGCCTGACCTCGTTCGGGTCGATGCCCTTCAGCGCCTCCATGTCGGCACCGGCGCAGAACGCGCGGCCCGCACCGGTTATCACGATGACGCGGACCTTATCGTCGCTGGCCGCGGCCTCCATCGCGCTGCGGACATCGCGCTCCATGATCGCAGTCCACGCATTCATGCGATCGGGGCGGTTGAGCGTGATGGTCGCGATCCTGTCGCTGACGTCATAGAGGATGTGTTGGTAGCTCACGGCGATCTCCCTATGGTTTGTTGTTGTTGGCGCGCACGTCTTTGCCGCGTCGGCCACTGCACGCGACACTAACACATCTGTCGAGACGAAAACCGCGAGCAATATTCCGCGCTGCGGCTATTCCGCGGCTTGCAGCATCATTGTGCGCGGCGTGCGCACGATCCAGCCATCGATGAAATGCTTCAGCCACGCACGCTCGACGGCATCGTGGACGGCGCGTTCGGCGAAGTGCAGATGGCGCGGCTGCGCGCCTGGCGACTCCATGCGCACACAACCGCGCGCGGTCCAGCGATGCATCATCGCGTAGGTCACATCGGGATGGAATTGGAGGCCGAACGCATTGTCGAACTGGAACGCCTGGATCGGGAAGTCATCGCCCGCGGCGAGCAGCTCCGCGCCATCGGGTAATTGAAATCCCTCGCCATGCCAGTGATAGACGCGCGTCGGCCAGTCCGGACAGAGCGCGTGGCCCGCGGCCGTCGGCCTGATCGGGTAGTAGCCGACCTCGACGCGCCCTTCCGGATGCGGCGCGACCTCAGCACCAAGCTGCCGCGCCAGCATCTGGGCGCCCAGGCAGATACCCAGAAACGGCCGCTGCTCGCGCAGCGGCACCGCGATCCAGTCGATCTCGCGCCGCACATAATCGTCGGAATCGTTGGCGCTCATCGGGCCGCCAAAGATCACCGCGCCGGCGTGCTCGTCGAGCGTCTCGGGGAGCGTATCGCCGAAGCGCGGGCGGCGAATGTCCAGCCCGTAGCCCAGCGCGCGCAGGGCGTTGCCGATCCGGCCGGGGGTCGATGTTTCCTGATGCAGCACGATCAGGATCGGCCGCGTCGGGACCGCTTCCGGCGTGGCCGCGGCCGGCCTTCGATCTGGGAAGGGCAGCACGGCACAGGCTTGGTCCGACCGGAACGACATCGTCTCTGCTTGAGAATGCGGCACGTAGGGCGGGATCATAGCTAAGCAGTTCTTAATATCGCGTGAGTTTGCACACTCACGCGAAGCAAATCCCACGCCAGAAACGATTCGAAAGATAACAGATAACGTTTCAGCGCTTGCGGAGCTGAAAGCCGCCGACTGCCGCCAGGATGAAAGAGCGCGGGAACAGGCGCAGCAGGAACGGCACGAGCTTGATGAACGGCCCAGGCAACACGGCGCGCTTGTTGGCCATGAGCCCACGATAGGCCTGCCTCGCGACCTCGGCCGACGAGACGTCGAGAATGGCTGAATCGAAGCCCGGCGCAAACCCGGCGCGCGCCTGAAATTCCGACGGCACGGGGCCCGGGCACACCACGGTGACGCGCACTCCGTGCGGCGCCAGCTCGCAGCGCAGCGCCTCCGAGAACGACAGCACATAGGCCTTGGTGGCGTAGTACACGGCCATGCCGGGTCCCGGCAGGAAGCCGGCAATCGAGCCGAGATTGAGGATGCCGCCGCGATTGCGGATGAGCTGGTCGGCAAAGCGCAGCGACAGATCGGTCAGCGCACGGACGTTGACCGCGATGATGTTGAGCTGCTCCGCGCGGTCAAGCTTCATGGCGTGGCCAAACAAGCCGAAGCCCGCATTGTTGACGAGATATTCGATCTCGACTCCGGCCTCCGACAGAGCCGCCGCGATCTTGTCGCCGGCATCGCTCGCCTGCAGGTCACAGGGAATCACGATCGGCGTCGGGCCGCCCTTGCCGCCGAGCTCGTCGGCAAGGGCCTGCAGGCGATCGGCACGCCGCGCCACCAGCGCCACCCGGTGACCGTTCGATGCAAACACACGCGCCAGTTCGGTGCCTATGCCCGCCGATGCCCCGGTTATCAGCGTCACACGCTCGGTCACGATCCAAACTCTTATTTCAAAATTCCAGAGAGCTCTCGAACGGCGGGGACGAGAGCATAGGCATGCGGTGTGAGCAAGCCACCCGTCGGCATATCGACAAGCAGCCCTGCACAGCTTTCAAGCGAAACGCCGGATTTTCAGGCGGATCGCCCCATGATCGTGGCAAATCACACCGGACATTAAAGTTTCGTCATCTGTGACGTTGATGCGATGATGTCCGAGTTGACACAATAGGCGTGTCGATCGGGGCGTGTCAGATTGCCGCGTCTGCGGTGCCCCACGGGCCCTTCGGCAGCGAGGCCTGCTTCTCGGCGACGCGATGCTTGAGATCGATGCGGTCGCGCGAGGAAATGCCGAGCAGGTCGGCCGCACGCCAGACCACGTTGTCCTCGAACTCGCTGACCTCGCCATCGGCATAGACCAATTCCCACATCATCTCGACGATGCGCAGCCGGCCTTCCTCGTTCACCGAACGCATGATCACGCTGGTAAAGTGATAGAGATCGACGGCCTCGCCCTCGACCTGCATCGCGGAGGCGATCAGCTTGTCGGCGCTGCCGGGATCGAGCTGAAAACGGCTCTCGATCAGGCTGTGAAGCTTGCGCTTCTCGATTGCGGTCGGCTCGCCGTCCAGCGACACGACGTGAACCAGCAGCGCGGTCGCCGCCAGGCGGTAGTCGCTGTCGCCGAACGTCCGGTCGGCCTGCGCGTCGGGGGACACGATATCGGCAATGAATTGGCGGAGTCCGTCGAGCATCGCTCTCTCTGTCTGATGGCTTGATGAAAAACTATATGGCGTGGAAACCGAACCGGCGCAATCGGCGCCGGTTCCCGCACCAGCATTACGTTTCGGCAATCTCAGCTACGGTATCTCGTACACCACGAGCTTGTCGGCGATTCCACGCAGTGCCGCCTCCTTCTGGATCGGCCTGATGGCCGCGCGATCCAAAATGCCCGCAACCTCCGGCGATTCCATCACCGGCTGGGTCAGATGAATTTCCTGCGATGTCGACAGACTCTGCACCCGTGCTGCGATGTTCACGGTCTGCCCGAAATAATCCTGCCGTTCGTTCAGCATCACCGCAAGGCACGGGCCCTCGTGAATGCCGATCTTGACAATCAGGTCCTCCCTGCCGCGCTCGGCGTTGAGCTTCTTCATCGCGGCGCGCATGCGCAGGCCTGCCGACAGCGCGTCCTCCGGCTTGATGAAGGTCGCCATCACGGCATCGCCGATCGTCTTCACCACCGCGCCATGCTCGGAGGCGATGATCTCGAGCAGCGCATGGAAATGCGCGCGCACCAGATCGAACGCGGCGAGATCGCCGACACGCTCGTAGAGCGCGGTCGAACCCTTCAGATCGGTGAACAGGAAGGTCAGCGCGGTGATCTTCAGCCGCTGGTCGACGTTGAGATTGTCGGCCTTGAACACGTCGCGGAAGGTCTGGTTCGACAGCATCCGCTTCGCCGTGAGGATCGGCTTGCGCTTGCCCAGCAACTTGTGCAGCGGATCGCCCGCGATCCAGACCGAGGGCAGCACGCGGACGCCAGCCTGATTGTCCAGCGAGAGCCGCAGCGGCCCGGGGCGCATCGTCGAGGTGCCGGTCGGCGCGTGCAGCTTGTTGAACGCGATCGAAAATTGCTGGCGCTCGGTGGTGGGCTCGCCCTCAATGGCGAAGAAGTGCGCCGAATGCGTCACCGGCTCAAACACAATGACGAATTCGTTGGGCAGATTGAGCGACAGAATCGCCTTCTCGCCGGGCGGCATTTCCAGCCCCTCCAGCGCCACCTCGTTGATCAAGGTCGAAACCGTAGTCTCGTCGAGCTCTATGCCTGAGCTCCAGAATATTTGCCGGAAGTATTCCCAGATCGGCAGCGAATTGGGATCATGCGCGGCGATGTGGCGGACACGCGGGCTGACGGTAAAGGCCACTTCGACGAGTTCATCGACCGAAGCCTCATAGCCCGCCGCGCACAGCGCGCAATTGTAGTCGTCATGGCGCAGCGACTTCAGCGTCGCGTGGGCGTCGAGCACGCCGCCACAGCCCGGGCACAGCACGTTCCAGCTCATGTCGAACAGGCCAAGCCGCGAGGCATGCAGGAAGCCCGAGATCACCCGCTCCTGATCGAGTCCGGTGCGGCGGGAGAAATCCAGCAAGTTGATGCGATTGAGCTCGCGATCGTGGCCATCCGCGATGAGCTGCTGCATGGCATCGACGACGGCACCGTCGGTCGTCTGCCTGAGGACTGCGAACTGGGCCTGCGTATCACTCATGGTGGGACCTCAAGCATGATCCGGACCGGAAGGGCCGCGTCATTCTAGCGCAAAAATGTGAAGCCGTGCGACGTTGCGACCGACATAAGGCGCTCGCGTAAAGGTCACGCCGGGGCGTGAAACCGAAGCGCTGCGAATTTCAACCTGATCGCGTCTCGTTTAGATGAGCATGCGGAGGTAGCCGCGCAAGGCCTAACGCGGCGCGATCGCAAACATCGGCGAGCGGTTGGGCTGCGTCGTCACCACGCCGACCGGCATCACCGGCTCCTTGTCAGCCAAGGCGACGCGGAACGCGCCGATGATCCTGGCGAGTGCGAGCGTCGCCTCGACCAGCGCGAAGTGCGCGCCGATGCAGACCCGTGGGCCGACGCCGAACGGCAGATAGGCGAAGCGATCGGGCGGCGTTCCCGTCATGAATCGGGCCGGCACGAATGCGTTCGGATCACGCCACAGCCTTTCATGCCGGTGCAACAGCCACGGCGCGATCATGATTACGTCACGCTTCCTGACCGGCAGGCCCGCGATGGTGTCCGGACCTCCGGCGGCGCGTGCGATCAGGAAGGCCGGCGGATAGAGCCGCATGGTTTCGTCGATCACGGCGCGGGTGAATTTCAGCCGCTCGATGTCGAGCGTGCCAGCTCCTGCCACGCTGCTGACTTCTGCCGCCAACTGCTCCTGGGTCGGAGGATCCAGCGCCAGCAAGTAGAGCGCCCAGAACAACGTGGTCGCCGTCGTCTCGTGGCCGGCCAGGATCATGGTCGCGACCTGATCGCCGAGCTGCGCGTCGGTGAAGGCCTCGCCGGTTTCAGGATCACGAGCGGCCTCCATCAGGTCGAACAGGTCGCGCGCCGGCGCGCTGTCGTCCTTCCCGGCCGCCCGGCGCTCGGCCATCAACTGGCCGACAAACGCTGTCCAGCGCTTGCGGAAGCGGGCGCGCTTGAAATCCTGCGGGCTCGGCCAGCCGAGCGGCAGCAGCAGATCGAGCATGTGTGGCCGGGCCAGCGTCTCGCCATATTCCATCACGAAGTCGCGCAACGCGGCGCCGTGGCGGTCCATGCCAAAGGAGAACATGGTGCGGCCGGCAATCTCGAGCGTCATTCTTTGCATCACCTCGCGCAGATCAACCGGACCATTGCTTGCGGCCTTCAGCCTTGTGACGGTCTGATCGGTCACCGCGACCATCGTGGGCACGAGCGTCATCACCGCGCGCGGCGTGAACGCCGGCGCCAGCGTGCGGCGCTGATATTTCCACGCCCGGCCTTCGGCGATCAGGAGTCCTTCGCCCAGCATCGGGCGCAGTACACGAATGCCGGCTGGCGTGCGGGTGTAGTTTTCGTAATTGTCGACCAGCACGTGGCGGATCGCATCGGGCGCGTTGAGGATGAAGCTGCTGTGGCCGAAGAAGCGGCCCTGTATGATGTCATCCTGATAAGCGCGACGGCCCCAGGTCTCGATCGGCGAGTTGCGCATCGCCCGCATCCGACCGAACGCGGTCATGTTATCGGGCGCGTGTGGCGGCGCCGGCGGAACCAGCGGCCGCTGCGTAACCGTCATATCGGAGACTTCGGCGATGCTCATGGTTGTCGGTCCAGTCTATCGCGACGTCAGATCCAGACACGCAATCCCGGCGCTGCGAAGGCGCTGATCATAACAGGAGCTAATAGGTCAGCTCGGCGATCGCAATCCGGTTCTCCGATGCCGGCCAAGCCCGCGCCACGATCCGCTCCTCATTGAACAGGCCGACGACGGGACGGCCGACCTCGGCTGCCGAAAGCCGCAGCGTCGTCACCGAATCCGTCGGCACGCCCGGCTTGACGTCGGTCGGCTCCTTGCCGTCGAGCAGCACGACATCGCGCGGCAAACCGAAATAGCCGCGTGGCCGCGACATCATGATGACGGCGCCGGCGCCTGCATCTGCGGGCAGCAGCGGCCGCGCCGCGCGAAGATGCACGATGTCCGACGAGCGCGCGAACGGTGAGCGATAGATATGCGTCGTCACCGCATCGGGTGAGGTCAGCACGAATTCGAGCGGCCAGGTGGGATCGACCTGGGCCGGCCCCCAGCGCCCGTCCGATCCGGTCTGCGAGTTGTGCAGCGGGGCGCCGATGCGTTCGCCGGTGTCCGCCGAGACGCGATAGATGTCGACCGATGCGCCGGACACCGGACGGTTGGTCGGCACGCCGCCGGGCGTGCCCGTGACGAGGCCGCTCAGCCTCACCATCGCCTCCGGCACGATGCCGATCCGCGACGGCTCGCGCCCTGCTAAGAACTTGTAGATCTCGCGGAAGGCGCGCGGATGGAACGCGGTCTCGCGATGATCGAGCGCGCCGAGCACCAGGTTGGTGGCGCCCTTCAGGGCCGGGCCGTCGGCAGTGACGTTGGTGGGCGTGCCCGGCTTGCCGACAAAGCGGCCGTCGGCTTGCGCATATTTGTCGAGGCCGTCGCTGCGCAGCGTCAGGAACGCGGTGCCCGCCGTCACCTCGCTGTCGCCGTCGTTGAGGCCGCGCAGGAACGGGCCACGGCCGTTGAACTCGTTGCCGAGCCCCTCGTCCCAGGCGTAGACGCCGTGGTTCGGCGTGCCGCACAGCACGGCATGGCTGACATCGCCGCCACCGCCGTTCTTGATGTAATTGCGGATCGCGTAGCCACCGCGCGAACTGCCGACCAAGGCGATGCTTGCGGCGCCGGTCGCCTGCTTCAGCTCCTTGATCGCCTCGGCGAGCTCGCGGCGCTGGTCGTCCGTCGAGGAGCGGCCCGCGTGCTCGACCTTGTCGTCGGTGCGGGCCAGCGGATCGGTGAAGTTGACCGCGAGCAGCCGCTGGTGTGGCACGCCATTGGATTCCATCCGCCAGATCGTCGTCATCCAGAGCGGCGCCTGGTCGCCATTGCCGTGCACGAACAGGATCGGCGGAAGATCGGTACCCGGCACTTCGGGCGCCGTCTGCGCCATTGCCGAGGTACCAAAACGGCTTCCCAGCAAGGACAGGGCGCCGGCCCCCTTCAGTATCATCCGCCGCGACAGGTCCATTGTCCCCTTCCCCAAGCCTTTCAGTCCTTTAGCTGTGTCTTACATCCGCAATGGATACCGTAATTGCTGGACAGGACGCGCGTTTCGCAGGCATCAGTTGATGCTGCCGGAATCATTCAGCACGCCATAGCAGGGCAAACGGAACCGGATATGACCGCAGCGCCTGATCGTACCGACAGTATCACTGCGCCGTTACGGCACTCAATCTTCAGACGGATCTGGCTCGCCAGCCTGCTCTCCAATCTCGGCATCCTGATCCAGGGCGTCGGCGCGGCCTGGGCCATGACGCAGATGACGCCGGAGGCCGACAAGGTCGCCCTGGTGCAGACCGCGCTGATGCTGCCGGTGATGCTGATCTCGATGCCGGCCGGCGCCATCGCCGACATGCACGACCGCCGGATCGTCGCGCTGGTGTCATTGGCGATCGCGCTCACCGGCGCCACCACGCTGACCGTGCTGGCGTGGCTCAATCTGGTGACGCCGAACATCCTGCTGGCGCTGTGTTTCGTCGTCGGCAGCGGCATGGCGCTGTTCGGCCCGGCCTGGCAATCCTCGGTCAGTGAGCAGGTGCCGGCGGAGACGCTGCCCGCCGCCGTCGCGCTCAACGGCATCAGCTACAACATCGCGCGCAGCTTCGGCCCCGCGATCGGCGGCATCGTGGTGGCGGCCGCCGGCGCCGTCGCGGCATTCGCGGCCAACGCCGTGCTGTATTTGCCGCTGCTGGTCGTGCTGTTCCTGTGGAAGCGCATCAGCGAGCCGTCGCGCCTGCCGCGCGAGCGGCTGAACCGCGCCATCGTCTCGGGCGTGCGCTACATCACCAATTCGCCCTCGATCAAGATCGTGCTGACCCGCACCATGGTCACCGGCATCATCGGCGGCTCGGTCTCGGCATTGATGCCGCTGGTGGCGCGCGACCTGCTGCATGGCGGCGCCCAGACCTACGGCATCATGCTCGGCGCGTTCGGCATGGGCGCGGTGATCGGCGCCCTCAACATCAGCGAGATCAGGCGCCGTCTCAGCGGCGAGGCCGCGATCCGCGCCTGCACGCTGATGATGGGCGGCGCCATCGCAGGCGTTGCACTCAGCAAGGAGCCGGTGATCACGGCCGCGGCGCTGGTGATCGCCGGCGCGGCATGGATGCTCGCGGTGGCGCTGTTCAATATCGGCGTGCAGCTCTCGGCGCCGCGCTGGGTGGCGGGCCGCTCGCTGGCCGCCTTCCAGGCCGCGATCGCCGGCGGCATCGCGATCGGAAGCTGGGGCTGGGGCCGCATCACCGACGTCGCCGGCGTCGAGATCGCGCTGTTGATCTCCGCCGCTCTGATGCTGCTGTCGCCGCTGCTCGGCCTCTTGCTCAGGATGCCGCCGGTCGGCGCCCGCAATGAGGACGCCACCGAGGCGCTCGCCGATCCCGAGGTGCGGCTGCAACTGACCGGGCGCAGCGGGCCGCTGGTGGTGGAGATCGAATATCGCGTGGCGCAGGACAACGCCCGCGCCTTCCACAATGTGATGCAGGACGTGCAGCTCAGCCGGCAGCGCAACGGCGCCTATGGCTGGTCGATCGCGCGCGACATCGCCGATCCCGAGCTCTGGACCGAGCGCTATCACTGCCCGACCTGGCTCGACTTCCTGCGCCAGCGCAACCGCGCCACCCAGATCGAGCGCGAATTGCATCAGAAGGCGGCCGACTTCCACATCGGTGCCGAGCCGATCCGGGTGCGCCGGATGCTGGAGCGTCCGTTCGGATCGGTGCGCTGGAAGGAGGAGACGCCGGACCGCGCCGCCAACGAGGTGATCCCGGTGGTCGCGACCGCGGCGGGAAGCAGTACCTAACTCGCTGCCGCCATTCACACAATTATATCAACGCAGAGACCTACTGCCCGTGCTCGGCCAGCGTCCGCTGGCACGCTTTGCTCAGGCGGCCGCGATGCTCCTTCAGGCAGGCCAGCACGACCTGATCGCCGTCATTGAGATGAGCCCGGCAGAACCGCGTGGCATCGCGCGTGCAGGCGTCATGCCCCTGCTGCGCGGACGCTGCGGACGCAATCAGTGCCAGCGGAAGGACAGCAAGCAGGAATCTGGTCATCTCTCAAAGCCTCTAAGGAATGCGACGCTGTGGGTTCTATAGCGTTCCGACGCAGCGAAGAAGCGTGAAGCGGCGCGTGCGGCAGCCGCCCGACTGTGACGATCATCACGCAAATCCAAGGCGCTCTTTTTCTTGCGCTCCCGGCGACTTGTTGGGACCGCGTTAAGACCTTGTTGGCATTAATCACTCGTTACGGCTGTGGCGTATCCCGAGTCCTGAGGAAGTGAATAGCGATGCGTAATGCGTTGGGCCTGATGCTGGCCAGTCTTGTAGCGGCGGTTGCGATCGCCGGAGTGTGGTTCTGGACCTCCTCCCCGCGCGCTGACGCCTCTCCCCCACAAACCGTGGCCGCCCGCACGCCCGATCCGCTGCCTGCGGCGGCAAAGGCGGCGGCCAAAGACGACGTCGAGACCACTGCCGCGCTCTCGAAGCGCGCCGACGCCACCACCGTCACGGCGCAGCCCGCGGCAGCTCCTGCCGCAGCGCCGGCACCCGCCCCCGTCGCGGCCGCACCCAAGCAGTCCTGCGCCAACCCGGATGCGCTCGGCGTCAGCCGCACCGTCGTGGTCGACACGTCAGGCGGTCCGGGCTTCGGCTTCCTGCAGTACAAGCAGTACGACTTCCTCACCGACAAGGAGGTCGTGCTGACCTTCGACGACGGTCCGTGGCCGACCACGCCGGCCGTGCTCAAGGCGCTGGCGGATGAATGCACCAAGGCCGTGTTCTTCCCGATCGGCCTGCACACCACCTACCACCCGGACATCCTCCGCCAGGTGCTGGCCGCAGGCCACACCATCGGCGCCCACACCTGGTCGCACGCGCATCTGGCGAGCAAGAAGATCACCGAGCAGCAGGCCAAGGACGAGATCGAGAAGGGCTTCAGCGCCGTGAAGATCGCACTCGGCACCGACCCCGCGCCGTTCTTCCGCTTCCCGGCCCTGGCGCACACGCCGGCGACGACGGCCTATCTCGGCTCGCGCAACATCGCGATGTTCTCGGTCGACGTCGACTCCAACGACTTCAAGTCGAAGAGTGCCGACGAGGTGATCACCAACGTGATGACCAAGCTCGAGAAGCAGGGCAAGGGCATCATCCTGATGCACGATTTGCAGAAGCACACCGCACAAGCGCTACCGACGCTGCTGCGCCGGCTGAAGGCGGGCGGCTACAAGGTGGTCTGGATGAAGCCCAAGACCCAGCTCGAGACGCTGCCCGAATACGATGCGATGATGACCAAGCTCGAGAAGCCGACCGCATCGGGCCGCCCGATCGGCAACGTCGTGCAGACGGTCGCCGAGTAGCGTTCCGAATACGCCGAACCCACTCGACGCAAAGCGCCCCCCGGATCCGATCCGGGGGCGCTTTCGTTTTCTGATCGCAACCACCTGGAAAGGCCTAAGCGCCTTCAAGAAAGACGCCATCGCGCCCGACGGCCGCGGCTCCCACCAAAAATGTCGAAAACAACCCCATGCAAAGTAGCCAGCGGCCGTCGTTTCCGGGCTGGACAGTTGGGGACTGGTGCGCCGCGGCCATGAAGATGGCCCTATGACGGCGGGGCCTGCGGCGTATTCCAACCGGCGCCTATGCGACAACCTGCGATGTCGAGCTGCGCCACATGCGCGGTCATTCGTCCAATGCGGTCCCAACCTCTACCCGACCCATTCTGCAGGCATATCTTTGCGCCTGGACGCAAGCTCATAGCAGCCGCATTCGTAAGACCACTGCGCAACCGGCAACGAAGGAGCAACGATGTTCGACCACCTGGGAATGGTCTTTCGGGACCTGCGCATGGCCAGCGCCTTCTACCGTGCGGTGCTCGCGCCGCTGGGCATCAAGGTGATGGAGGACCACACTGCAGCCGACGGGACCGGATGGCTGGTGTTCTCCACGGGCGCGCCGGAGTCGCCCTTCTTTGTGGTGGCAGGCGGCCGGCCTAGCTTCTGGACAGATGAGCATGAATCAGCTCGGAGCCCGGCGCACTTTGCCTTCAGGGCGCCGTCGCGCGCCGCCGTCGATGCCTTTCACCACGCCGGCCTTGCGGCGGGCGCGGCAAATAACGGCGATCCCGGTGTAAGGCGGGGGCGATACTACTGTGCTTTCCTGATTGATCCGGACGGCAACAATATCGAGGCAGGCGTCTACGCCGACGCCTAAACAATTTGCGGCCAAAGCGCTGTCACCAAATTCGATGGCCGATGATGGTCTGTCAGAGCGCAGGATATCGCGTTCTGGCAAAGAGTGGCGCGCAAGAGGGATTCGAACCGCGACCCCGTCATTGCGAATACTGGATTTCCGAATGACACGGCCTCACGCCTGCTGACGCAAATCGGCGTTTACCGCGATCTTTCAAGGTCTTCGTTGGGCCTTGTTACGGACTCTTACCAACACCATCAGGAATATTGTGAGAAAATATAGAAGCCGACGAGATTTCGAAAAAGTCCGCCAGAAAGCGAGAAGCTACGTTGGACGCACCAACTTTAACGTTTGAGTTCAGCCGACCGCAACGGATTTGTGCATATGGTCCGCCCGCCATGAACCGGATCACGATCGTTAAGACCGATGGCAGCGTTTACGAGGTGCACACATTGCCGCGCGACGCTTGCCCGATCCTGTCCGCCGGTCATCTCGCACGTTGCCATAGAGCGAGGAATTTCCGCTACCAGATTGAGGCCTCCGGCCAGAAGTCAGAAGCTTTCACCGCGGTTGAGATCGAGGCTCGCGCGGCGTTGCAACGGGAGTTCGGCGCGGCATGATCACGCCAGAGCACATAATTGAGCAGGCCAACGCGAGCCCGACGAATCGCACAAGCCTCGATCACGCGCTGGACTTGTCCATCGAGTGTTACCACATGGCGCACCCAACTGGCTTCTTTGCCCGGATGCGGTTTCGAAGGAAGGCGCGCGAGACGGATTCGGCAGTGGCCGACTTTGTTGAGCGCCTTGTTGACGACAACGGCAACACGCTCAACGCCGAAGACAGGCGGACAGTCTATGATTGGTTTCGCGAAGTCATCTATCTGCTAACGAGGCGGGAGCACGCGCGAGATATCGTGACGGACGAAAACATGCCGCTCGCGGCAAGGCTTGCCTACGCAAAGCTCGCCGGCATGCGATACCAAAACGATCGCCCGGAACGGCCCGGCCAAGGCGGCTTCGTGAGAGTGGAAGAGTAAGGGGTCCTTCCCACTTAGGGCAAGTTTGAAGGGAACGGTGGCAACCATCCGCCTCTCAACCGTCACGGGGTGCGCAAGTTCAACCCGGCACGTAAAGACCAGCATTGAAACACGGCGGGTTTATCTATAACCCCTAACAAGATTGCCGCTGACCTCGTACCTTCGCGATCAAGAGGACAAAAATCGCAAACACCCACGCGGGCAGCGGCATGCTGCCGCGGAGCAATTACTAGCCTGCATCGCACCCTAGTCCATTCTGTTTTCTTCGGCCTCCTTGATCTGCTTTATTCTATCCGTAGTAAGCCGAGCGGCGGTGGTGTGATAGATCAAAGGCCTTATAGTTCCGCCGTGGTGCCACTCAGTTTGGCGATTCGCTTCAGCTTCCTTAAAGGCCAGCCAAGCACGCTGCACGTCCTTTAGCTCTTTCGTGTCGGAACTCTCCTCAATACTGCGACAGAGACCTTCTAGCTCATCCATCGCAGCCGCGTGCCTGCTAGCGGCTTCGGTGTTCATTTCCATTTGTGAGAGAGGATAGTCGCCGAAGATCAGGGTGGAAAAATGCTCGTCTGCCGCATGCAGAAACTCGGCGGCAACGTCCAAAAATTTTATCACCTCTTCAGCGTCGTGCGGTGGGTTCTCCGGCAACTCATGAACTACTATGTTTCTAACTTCGAAGATGCGCGCAAGCACGCGACGGTGCTCATCAATGTCTCCGATGATTGGAGCGAGCGCTTCACCACGTTGCCTCTCCTCCCACCGGTCCCTAACGGTCGCGAGCGCGAGAAACAAGTCCTGATCCAGTATCGTCTTTAGCGTCGCCGCTGCTGTATCGAGATGGCTCAACGAAACGCTATGACCAATTAACTCGCCCAGGCTGATTGATCCACCCTGCAAGCTCCGAGCGATCGCAAAGTCATATTTTATGTTGGCGTTGAGCTTAGCCGCCCGTTCTACGTATGGGGCGCCGTGATCCACCAAAACTTGAATCCAATGACGGAGGAAGACTTCTATTAGGGTCACAATTCGAACCGGGATTAGTTCTTCAATTCCGTTACCGGCATTCTTGTTGTGCTCCCACAATCTTCTGAGAGTGCTAAGATCACTATAGTGCGGGACTCTTCTGTATTTTCCGGCTCGCTGCTTTATCGACAGAAGTTCTTCAATCCGGTCACGTGCCATGCTTCTCGTCCACCGTTGAAGCGTCTACTGACGCGCGTTCGCGTAGTCCGAACAGTCGCCCGGCTTTCCGCCCTGTCTCACACAAGTACGATAGACCCACGGCTCAATGAAGCTCCCGGCCCAAATTTCCCGCTCTGCTTTCTGCGCTTCATGCTGCATCGGATCGTATCAATCTTTCGAGTATTTCGGCCAGTCGAGCGCGAGCCCACCCGGCACAAGCCACTCTCCCAGGTCAACGCCGCCTACTGAGCACGTTGCGACTGTACGCCCATAGACATCACGGTCGACCGGCTCGCAGCTATCGGGGCGCCCCGCGATGAAGCCGTCCAGTTCATTCGCTGATTTCGCTTCGCAACGATACGGCAAGCTGTCGTCGCCCCCCGGCAGAGCTGCGAGCTTTCGGGCGCATCGATGCCCCAAAGGCAGATGCGGATACCGTGGATTTCGAGCGTGTCTCCGTCGATGACTCTGGGTTAGGCTATTAGGTCGGCGGACAATCCTGCGCCGCTTTACGCGATGACAACGCAACGATTGAAGAGAAGACGCGCGTCATTTCGCGGCGATAATCGCTTCAACGTCGGCTAGATCGCCTAGCTCCTCGATCCACGGAGATGCAATGTAGACGGTGCCGCCCCACGCGCTCATTGGTATGAGCAATCCGGTACGGCTGACTGATGTACACAGGGGACCGATTTCATCCGGATTGTAGCCGGAGGCCTTCAACTCAACTTCTAGGCGCTGCCAAAAATCGTTTGCGGCCTCCGGTCCACCGGCGACGATCTTCCGTCTGATTGCGATGGCCTTCCCGATGACCATGAGTTCGTCGCGTGTCAACTGTTCTAGGATATTGGCCCATCTTCTGAACTTGTCTGGGTCGAGCGCCTTGTTCTTCTTGAGGCCCGCGATGATTTTGGCAAGGAGTCTCAAGTTCTCGCGCGCCGCTCCATCGGAAACGGCCTTTGAGAACCGATAGATTATCTCGATCAGCGGGTCGGTCTCGCGGCCGCTGAACTCTATAGGCCCAGCAGAGCCATTTGAGACTTCTGCGATCAAAATTTCGGCGGCTTCTCTTTGCTTCCTCTCCAGATATTTGTCACCAAGCTTCCCAAGAAAGCCCCCGCCCGGCATTTGTAGTACGGATAAAACGTCACCGGCGATGGCCGCACCAAAGGGGATCATTTCCTTACCCTTCGCCATCATTCCTCCGATGTGCGGTGGCCCGATGTCCTCTTCATCAGGACCGCGCATGACGATGTTGAGCGCGTCACCTGGTAGGGGCCATTGCAGTGCCTTCGCCTCATCCCACAAAGCGAGGTGAGAACTGGTGCCGCAAGAGGGATTCGAACCCCCGACCCCGTCATTACGAATGACGTGCTCTACCAACTGAGCTATTGCGGCGGACCGTTCGGCAACGGCCTTGAAGGGCAGCCACCTGATATCGGGCATGGCCTCGATTGGCAAGGACAAGCGGGGCCCCAGGCTCGCGGATTTAACTCCCCAAACGTGACAGAAATCCGCGCCAGCCGCCCATCTGGGCCTTGGGCGGGCCGATTTGCTCGGCAAATTCGTCTCTGGCGCCGTCCTCGTCGACCCCGGGGTCGTCGGGGGCGCGGACGATGGGGATCACGGCCGGAATCGGCGCCGGGGCGGCCTTGGGCAGGTCGGTCCGCGAGCGGAACAAGGGGGCGGGCGCGGGGGCGGCTGATTCGGGGGCCGGCGCGGGCTCGGCCGGGGCTGGTTCGGCCTCGATGACCTCCGGCGGCGGGGTGTTGTCCTGTGCGGCAGGCGTGGCCGGCGCGGCGGGTTTCATCTCGATCGGCTCGGCCGGTTCTGGCGCCGCGGGCTCGTTGCCTGCCTGCTTCGGCGGCTCGACCCGGCGCGGGGCCAGCATCGCCTCCTCGAAGGCCGACGTGTCGACCGGATCGCGCTTGTCCGACGGCAGTGCCGCCACCGGCGTCTGCCACTGGAAGGCGTCGAGCCGACCGGTGACCGGCGAGACCGGACGCCAGCGGTCCGAGACGTAGCCGTCGGCGGTCCAGACCGGATCATGCAGCGCGCGCACCGCGCGCAAGGTCCAGGCCCGCGCCCGGCCGCTGTCGCCGTGCTCGGTGCGCTCGATCTCGGCCATCAGCAGCGCGACGCGCTGGGTCGGCGCCGCTGTGAACGGCTCCAGCGCCGCGCGCGCCTTGGCGAATTCGGAGGCGTCGATCGCCGCGCGGGCGACCGCCAGCGCGCCTTCGATATGGCCTGGCGTCTTGGCCGCCAGCGTCTCGACCCGAACCAGGCGCTGGCGCGCGGAATCGCCGAGCCGCACATGCGCATAGGCGTCGGCGAGATCGGGATGCGGCTGCGCCAGCCACGCCGCCTCGACGAGGCGCATGGCGCGGCGCACCTGATGCGCCTCGCTGTCGAACTTGGCCGCGAGCACCGCCGCCGGGATCAGCGTCGGCGCGAGCTTGACCGCCTCCATCACGCTGTCGCGCGACAGATCGCGATCGACCGTCTCCAGCTCCAGCGCGCGCGCCGTCAGCAAGACGCCGCGCTGCCGCCGGTAGGTCGCCTTGTCGATCAGCCCCGATGACTGGTTGTTGTCGAGGATCTTCAGGGCGCCGGCCCAATCGCCCTTGGCGCAGCAGAAGCCGAGCACGGCATGCGACGCCCATGACGACGAAGGCGACGTCTTCAGCGCCTCCTCCGCGATCATCACGGCCGCGACCGGATCGTCGGCGCGCTGGGCCTCGATGAACAGGCCGCGCAGGCCGAGCAGCCGCGTGTCCTCGCGCTCGGCCATCGCGCGGAAGGCGCGCTCAGCGCCGGCGCGGTCACCGTCGAGCTGCGCCGACTGCGCATGCAACAGCAGCGTCAGCGGATCGTGTTCGGCATGACGGCGCGCCACGTCGGCATGCATGCGGGCTGCCGCAGAATCGCCGTGGCCGATCGCGAGCAGACCTTGCGTGATGGCGTGGCGGCCGCGGGCCCGGCGGCGCTCGCGGCCGGCGCGACGGATGCCTTCCGGCATGTTCCAGAGCGCGCGCAGGATGGTCCACGCCGCCATCGCGGCCACCACGACAATGCCGAGGCCGAGCACGAGCACCGGCAGCGACGTCACGACGCGCCAGCCGTCCCATGACAACACGACCTCGCCGGTTTGGTCGGCCACCCAGGCCGCGCCCGCCGCAGCAAGCGCGATCAACAGCAGAAACAGGATGATCCGGATCATGGGGGGCCTATTGATTGACCGAGGCGAGCGCCGCCATCGCGTTGTCGGCGAACTTTCGCGATGCGTCGAGCGCGGCGCGCCGCGCGTCCACCCGCTCGATCCAGGCTTGCGCCGCAGTGCGATCGGCCGGCGGCAGCGACCTCAATTCATGTTCGGCCCGTGCCAGATCGTTGTGCACGGCGGCCGAGGTCATCCGCGCGACGATGCTGCCGCGATCCGTGCCGGTGCCGGTGCCGTCGGTCCGCTCGATGTGGATCAGCTTGGAGGCTCCGGCCTGCAGGCGATCCACCAGCCCCGCACCCGTCGTCGCATCCTGCGGCGGCGGCGCGAGCTTCGGGACGATTTCGATCAGTTCTCGGCAGAGCTTGTTCGCGTTGGGGACTCCGGATGCCGCAAAGGCGTCGAGCGGCTTCAGGGCATCCGGATCGTCGGCGAGCGCCTTCGCGGCCGCAAGCGAAGTGACGAAAGGATCGCCATGGCGGACCGCGACGTCGAGCAGAGATGCGGCGACGAGCCGGCGCAACGGCGTGTCGTCGGCCGGCTTCGCCTCGGCCCGGGTGTCGGCGATCTTGCTGTCCTGTTTGGCGATCTCGGCGGTCTGCGCCTTCACCGCGCCCTCGATCCGGTCGATGCGCGCGCTGATCGCCGACAGGTCGGGCTGGGCCTTGGTGCCGGCGGCCGCCAGCTTGTCGGACTGCGCGCGCGTGGCGGCGAGATCGCTACGCAAGGAGGCGATCGATTTATCCAGCGCGTCCAGGCGCGGATCGGCCGGCGGCCGGCCGACTTTGGCCTCCAGCCCGGCGAGGCGCGCACCGAGATCGTCGATCGCCGCGGCGTTGAGCTGCGGCGCGGGCTGCACCTGTGGCCAGCCGAGCAGCCAGCCGACCGCGATCACCAGCGCGGCGGCCACCGCGCCGGAGACCGGCGCGATCACCCAGGGCGAAACCGGCCGCGACGGCTCGGATGGCGGCGCTTCCGAAGCGGTCTCGGGACGCGGCTGCTCGCGCTCCGCAGCGGCTTCGGGCGCGGCCGCATCAGCAGATGGCTCGGGCTGCTCCGCCTTCGGCGCCGCACTGGAGACCTCGGTCGCCTCGAGTTCAATGGTCGGCGGCGCGCGCTTGGGCCGGGCGGAATCCGGCGACGGTGCGGTATCCTCGGGCCTCTCTTCAGCCATCGCAGGGTCCTCAAAACGAATGACGGCCCATTCTAGCAGAATCGGCCGGCGTTCTCAGAGCACGATCCGAAAAACTGGGAAATGGCTAACGTCATGACCAGACGAAAGAATTAGACGGGGTCAGGGCCGCAAGAGGCGGTCCAGCGCGTCCAGCAGCGCGCTCTCATCCGGCCGCGCCGCCACCGCCACCTGGGTGGCGCCGGCGTCGCGGAGCACAGAAGCGACGGCGGCCGAGATGCAGCATTGCGGCAGCGCCAAGGCCGAGATTTCGAGCCCGCGCGCGCGAACCGCGTCCAGGAAGGCCAGCGCACTGCGGCGCGAATAGTGCAGCACTGCCTTGATCCGGCCGGCCAGGAACGCCTCACTGACTTCGTCCGGAAAGCTTGCGACCGGCACCATCCGGTAGGTGGTGCGGGTGACGACGGTCAATCCCTTCTTGCCGAGCTCGCCGGCGAGATCGCGCGAAAGGTCGGCGCCGGCGAGATAGAGCAGCCTCGCGGCCTTCGCCAAGTCTCCGGCATCGACGCGCGCCAGCACGAGATCGCGCAGCGCAATGGCATCGCCCTTTGCCACCAGCACCTCACCGAAGCCGGCGGCGCGCGCGGCATCGGCGGTGTGGGCTCCGACCGCGAACAGCGGCAGCCGCAACAGCCGGCTACCTGTGAGATCGATGGCGCGCAGTGCATTGGCGCTGGTCAGGATGACTGCGTCATAATGCATCTCGTCGTCGTCATGAAACGGCAACGGTTCGAAGCGCAGCATCGGCGCCGCCAGCGCGTCGAAGCCACGCGCCCGCAGGCTGGCGAGCGTCGCCTCGTTGTCGGGATGCGGGCGCGTGACGAGAACGGCCACGGCTCAGCGCTCCAGCCGCGCGAAATGGGCATTCACCAGCGATTGCACTTCAAGACCTCGCAATGCTACCCCGGAAGGGACATTTCTCTTTTGATTGAGCAGGATTTGGTCGGAGCACCGGTTCCGGCTTTTCCGGATCATGCTCGTAGCACAAGGGCCGCAATTGAGTAACGATCGACCGATGCTGGTGTTGGGTATAGAGACCACCTGCGATGAGACCGCAGCCGCCGTGGTCGCGCGCCAGGCCGACGGCTCGGGGCGGATCCTGTCCAACGTCGTGCGCTCGCAGACCGAGGAGCACGCCCGCTTCGGCGGCGTGGTTCCGGAAATCGCCGCGCGCGCCCATGTCGATTTGCTCGACGGCATCGTCGACAGCGCGATGAAGCAGGCCGGCGTCGGCTACCCGCAACTGTCGGCGGTCGCGGCCGCGGCCGGGCCCGGCCTGATCGGCGGCGTGATCGTCGGGCTGACCACCGCGAAGGCGATCGCGATGGTGCACGATACACCGCTGATCGCGGTGAATCATCTCGAGGCGCATGCGCTGACGCCGCGGCTGACCTGCGCGCTGGCGTTTCCCTATTGCTTGTTCCTTGCCTCGGGCGGGCACACCCAGATCGTCGCCGTGGTCGGCGTCGGCGAATATGTGCGGCTCGGCACCACCGTCGACGACGCCATGGGCGAGGCTTTCGACAAAGTGGCGAAAATGCTGTCGCTGCCCTATCCCGGCGGGCCGCAGGTCGAGCGCGCGGCCGAAGGCGGCGATCCCAGGCGCTTCGCGTTCCCGCGCCCGATGCTCGGACGGCCCGACGCGAACTTCTCGCTGTCGGGGCTGAAGACGGCGGTGCGCAACGAAGCCAGCCGGCTGACGCCGCTGGAGCCGCAGGACATCAGCGATCTCTGCGCCAGCTTCCAGGCCGCGGTGCTGGAATCCACCGCAGACCGGCTGAGCGTCGGCTTGAAAATCTTTCAAGAGCGGTTCGGCACGCCGCGGGCATTGGTCGCGGCCGGCGGCGTCGCCGCCAATCATGCCATCCGCGACGCATTGCAGGATGTCGCGGCCCGCGCGCAGACCACATTGATCATTCCGCCGCCGGCGCTCTGCACCGACAACGGCGCCATGATCGCCTGGGCCGGCGCCGAGCGGATGGCGATCGGACTGACCGATACGATGGAGGCGCCGCCCCGCGCCCGCTGGCTGCTCGACGCCAATGCGAAGGCGCCCGCCGGCTACGCCAACAGCCGCGCCGCCTATTGAGCCGAGGCTTCCAATGCCGGCACACAGCTCAGTCAGCGTGATCGGGGCCGGCGCCTGGGGCACGGCGTTGGCCGATGTCGCGGCGCGCGCCGGACGCAGCGTCACGCTCTACGCACGCAATGCCGGGCACGCAGCGCAGATTGAGACGACGCGGATCAATCCGCGGCTCGCCGGCCTCCGGCTCGGTCCAGCGATCGCCGTGACGTCCGATATCGCGGCTGCAGCGCGCGCCGACGTCATCCTGGCCGTGACCCCGGCGCAGCATCTGCGTGCGGCCGTCAGTCATCTTGCGCCACATCTGAAACCCGGCACACCGGTGATCGCCTGCGCCAAGGGCATCGAGCACGGCACTCACAAATTCATGACCGAAGTGATCGCGGAAGCCGCACCTCAGGCGGTGCCCGCCATCCTGTCGGGACCGAGCTTTGCCGACGACGTCGCGCGCGGACTGCCGACCGCGGTGACGCTAGCGGCGAGGGATGAGACGCTGGCAAGTCGCCTGGTGCAGGCGCTCGGCTCGGCGACATTCCGGCCCTACCACACGACCGACGTGCGCGGCGTCGAGATCGGCGGCGCGGCGAAGAACGTGCTGGCGATCGCGGCCGGCATCGTGGTCGGGCGCGAGCTCGGCGCCTCCGCGCTCGCCGCGCTGACCACGCGCGGCTTCAGCGAGCTCGCTCGTCTCGGCCGCGCCTGCGGCGCGCGTACCGAGACGCTTGCCGGCCTGTCGGGATTGGGCGACCTGCTGCTGAGCTGCTCGACCGCGCAATCGCGCAATTTCGCGCTCGGCCGCGCGCTCGGCCGCGGCGAAGCTCCTCCCGTAGGCAAACTCGCCGAAGGCGCATTCACCGCGCCGGTGCTGATCGAACTCGCCGCTTCGCAAAATGTCGATATGCCGGTATCAAAAGCCGTCGCGGCGATCCTGAGCAACACGCTGACGATCGATGCGGCGATCGAGGGCTTGCTGACGCGGCCGTTCAAGGCGGAGGAATGACAATGGCGTACTGGCTGGTGAAATCCGAACCTTCGGCCTGGTCGTGGGACCAGCAGGTGGCCAAGGGTGCGAAGGGCGAAGCCTGGACCGGCGTGCGCAACTTCACGGCGCGGCAAAATCTCGTCAACATGAAGAAGGGCGACAAGGCGTTCTTCTATCACTCCAACGAGGGCAAGGAGATCGTCGGCATCGCCGAGGTCATCAAGGAGGCCTATCCCGACCCGACCGACAAGACCGGCAAGTTCGTCTGCGTCGACATCAAGGCCGACAAGCCGTTGAAGACGCCGGTGACGATGGCTGCGATCAAGGCCGACAAGAAGCTCGCCGATATGGCGCTGGTGAAATATTCGCGGCTTTCGGTGCAGCCGGTGACGTCAGAGGAATGGAAGTACGTCTGCAAGATGGGTGGGCTGTAGCGTTCCAGCCTCTTTCGTCGTCCCGGCGAAGGCCGGGACCCATAACCACAGGGCTGCGTTATTGCAGCACGCTGTAGCTCCAGATTGTCTCAGCAATCAAGATTCGGGGTAATGGGTCCCGGCCTTCGCCGGGACGACGATGGATTATGCTGAGCCTACGCCCCCGCCGCCATCACGACCTGGGCCAGCAACTGCTCGCGCTTGGACTGGGTGCGGTAGCCGCCCATCGTCGCGGCGAAGCGCTCGAGAATGCCATCTTCGAATGCGGTGACGATGGTGTCGTGGACGTAGCTGCGGCGGCAGATCGCCGGCGTGTTGGAGAGCTGATCGGCCGCGGCGCGGATCGCTTCCAGCACCTGGCGCTTGCGGCCGCGCTGGCTGGTGGCCGGCGTGATCCGCGACAGCGATTCCACGACGACCGCAGACGCCATCAGCGTGCGGAAGTCCTTCAGCGAAATCTTGATGCCGGCGATTTCGCGCAGGAATGCGTTCACCGCCGTGGTCGACGCCGCGCGCACGACGCCGGAGCGGTCGTAATACTGGAACATGCGCTTGCCCGGCACCGTGCGCAAAATGCCGACCGCGCGCACCAGCTTGGCCGCATCGCATTCCTTGCGCACCGCCTTGCCGCCCTTGGCCTTGAAGGTCAGCACCAGGGAATCGTCCTCCAGCGTGACGTTGGACTTCAGCAGGGTGGTGGCGCCCCGGGTGCCGTTGAGACGGGCATAGGATTCATTGCCGGGCCGGATCGCGGTGCGCGCGATCAGCTCGATCACCGCCGACAGCGCGAATTCGCGCGTCGGTTCGTCGCCGGACAGAAACGCCGAGACCTTGCGCCGGATCTTCGGCAGCGCCGCAACCAGCTTGGCGAGCCGATGCGCCTTGCGCTGCTCGCGGACCTTTTCCCAATCGGCATGATAGCGATATTGCAGCCGGCCGGCGGCATCGCGGCCGACCGCCTGTAGATGCGAGCTTGGATCGCTGGAATAGCGCACGTGGCGATAGGCCGGCGGCACCGCCATCGCATGCAGCCGGCGGATGGTGCGGGCATCGCGGATGCGGGTGCCGTTGGCGCGAATGAATGAATAGCCGTTTCCGCGCTTGATGCGGCGGATGGTCAGCTCGTTCTGGTCACCGAGCCTGAGGCCCAGATCGCGCGCGAGCTCTTCGACCGTGGTGCGGATGGCGGCGGGCGCGTCGAACTTGATCTTCGGCGATGGCAGCTTTGCCCGCGGCGACAGCTTTGCCTGTGGTTTGGGCGGCCATTGGCCCAGTGCCTTCGCCAGGGCGACAGCAGGATCGGCGGAAACGGGCCGCACAGCCGCGATGTTCTGCTGATCCGCCATCTGTTCAAGACACCTTCTTCTGCCTGCGCTCCCGGTAATGCCGTTTTTCTAGCTTCGTTCCGGTCGGGCCGTGTGGCCACGGGGATGCGATTTAGGGGGTCCTGGCCCATATTGCGAGTCGCGAATCACCCAAAACGGTCTCTAATTACCTTTCATAGGTGCCATTCGCCCGATAACGTTGATGTCAGCCTGCCGCGACACGCGAAATTGACGGCGGGTTCCACCGACCACAACGGCGCGCCGGGGACGATAGCGCGCGGAAATCAGGTCAGAGGTCGTGCCCCTTCTTGCGCAGTTCCTCGATGATCCGTTGCCGCATGTCCGCAGCCACGGACTGGCCGAACTTCTGGCCGGCCAGCAGCGATTGCTGCGTCACGATGGGTGACTTCCGCAGGAATGTCTGGCCCACCGGGGTTTTGTAGAAGGCAATCAGGCCGCGCAGATCGTCCGGCGTGAAGTTGCTGGCATAGACGATGGCGACGGCTTCCGACAATTCGTTGAACCGCGCCTGGAAGCCGGCGAGCAAGATCGGCGTCAGGGTATCGTAGTCATGGTCGACGTCGCTGCGGCCCTGGACGATCGCGGGCTTCATGCTCTTCATGATGGCCGGCATCAGCGCCTTGAACTGATCCATCAGGTGGATCGTTGTCACCAATTCCCTTGCGACGGCGAGCGCCTCCGGTGTCGGCGCCGGTGCTGCCGTCTGGGCGCGCGCAAGCGGTGCGGCCAGCGACATCACTACGACCAAGAGAGCAGTGACCCGGGCCACGCGATGGAGCATAGGTTTCTCTCGTCGATAGATTGCGGTAAAGCCGTCTTAGCACATGCAAATGCCGGAAGGACGCGCCTAGTGGCTGCTGCGCGACAAAGGTGACAGTCCTTTTTCCTTGCCCGGCCGGAACGCGGCCACGCATAATCCCGGCAGTGATCAAGACGGCTTGCCACCGCGTCGTTTGCGATCGGCAATGAGTGGAGGAAATGATGTCCGAGAAGATTTATGACGTGCCGGCTGACTGGGCCAAGCGCGCTTATATCGATGATGCCAAATATCGCGAGATGTACGCGCGATCGGTATCGGACCCCAGCGGCTTCTGGGCCGAGCACGGCAAGCGGATCGACTGGATCAAGCCGTTCACCAAGGTCGAGAACGTCTCCTTTGCGCCCGGCAACATCTCGATCAAATGGTTCGAGGACGGCGAGCTGAACGTCGCCTGGAACTGCATCGACCGTCATCTGGAGAAGCGCGGCGACCAGACCGCGATCATCTGGGAGGGCGACGATCCCTCCGAGTCGAAGCACATCACCTACCGCCAGCTTCACGACGAAGTCTGCAAGATGGCCAACATCCTGCGCACGCGGAACGTCAAGAAGGGCGACCGTGTCACGATCTACCTGCCGATGATTCCGGAAGCGGCCTATGCCATGCTGGCCTGCGCGCGGATCGGCGCGATCCATTCGGTGGTGTTCGGCGGCTTCTCGCCCGACAGCCTCGCCCAGCGCATCAAGGACTGCGATTCGAAGGTGATCATCACCGCCGATGAAGGTTTGCGCGGCGGCAGGAAGGTGCCGCTGAAGGCCAATGTCGATGCGGCCATCGCCAAGACCGGCGGCGTCGACTGGGTCGTGGTGGTGAAGCGCACCGGCGGCGCCGTCGACATGAACCCGACGCGCGACCTCTGGTACCACGACGCCGCCAAGATGGTCACCGCGGAATGCCCGTGCGAGCCGATGAATGCGGAGGACCCGTTGTTCATCCTGTACACGTCGGGCTCGACCGGAACGCCGAAGGGCGTGCTGCACACCTCCGCCGGCTATCTCGTGTTCGCGGCGATGACGCATCAATACGTCTTCGACTATCACGATGGCGACATCTACTGGTGCACCGCCGACGTCGGCTGGGTCACCGGCCACAGCTACATCCTCTACGGGCCGCTCGCCAACGGCGCGACCACGCTGATGTTCGAGGGCGTACCGAACTACCCCGACAACTCCCGCTTCTGGAACGTCGTCGACAAGCACAAGGTCAACATCTTCTACACCGCGCCGACCGCGATCCGCGCGCTGATGCAGGGCGGCGACGAGCCGGTGAAGAAGACGTCACGCAAGTCGCTGCGGTTGCTCGGCTCGGTCGGCGAGCCGATCAATCCGGAAGCTTGGGAATGGTATCATCGCGTGGTTGGCGACGACCGCTGCCCGATCGTCGACACCTGGTGGCAGACCGAGACCGGCGGCATCCTGATCACGCCGCTGCCCGGCGCGACCAAATTGAAGCCGGGATCGGCGACGCGGCCGTTCTTCGGCGTGGTGCCCGAGATCGTCGATGCCGACGGCAAGACGCTGGAGGGCGAGACGTCGGGCAACCTCTGCCTGACGCGCTCCTGGCCCGGCCAAATGCGCACGGTGTATGGCGATCACGCCCGCTTCGAGCAGACTTACTTCTCGACCTACAAGGGCAAGTACTTCACCGGCGACGGCTGCCGCCGCGACGCCGACGGCTACTACTGGATCACCGGCCGCGTCGATGATGTGATCAACGTTTCCGGCCACCGCATGGGCACCGCCGAGGTCGAAAGCTCGCTGGTCGCGCATGAGGCTGTGTCCGAAGCCGCGGTCGTCGGCTATCCTCACGACATCAAGGGCCAAGGCATCTACGCCTACGTCACCTTGATGAAAGGCACCGAGCCGACCGAGGCGCTGCGCAAGGAGCTGGTGGCCTGGGTCCGCAAGGACATCGGCCCGATTGCCTCCCCCGACCTGATCCAATTCGCGCCCGGACTACCGAAGACGCGCTCGGGCAAGATCATGCGCCGCATCCTCCGCAAGATCGCGGAGGACGAGTCGTCGAGCCTCGGCGACACCTCGACGCTCGCCGACCCGGCCGTGGTCGACGATCTCGTCAAGAACCGCCAGAACAAGAAGGGCGCGCCGGCATAGAGCGTTTTCGAGCGAAGTGGACACCGGTTCGCGTGAAGAAAACGCGTCAAACAACAATCTAGGCTGACGCCGCCAACATCGAAAACAAAGAGTGCAGGGCCGCGCGCGATCATCGCCGCGGCCCTTCCGCTTCGTGGCGGTCGGCGGTTTCACGCAATTGTCAGAGACCCGGCGCCCCCGACGCGGATTTGCGGCGGAGTGTTGTTTCCAGGTCATTTACTTTGATCCGAACATTTCCTTTCCTTTTGCCACTATGACGTGTCTTGCGACTCGCGCGGCAACCATCCGGTTAAGCCACGCGGCTAACATTGCGTATGTGAGACCGGCAGGCCCCGCTGTTGGGCCCTGCTGCTGGTTTTGAGGCCCCGCGAGGGGCTTGTTGGGCAGTGGAGAAGGTGATGTCGTTGAAGATTGCGGTGGCGTTGGCCACCACCATCGGGGCGGGCGCCTTGATGTCGTCAGCCGCCGAAGCGCGACCTGAAATGGTCGGCATGCGCGCCGAGAACTATTCGCCGGGCACCATCGTGGTGAAGACGGCCGAGCGGCGGCTCTATCTCATCCTCGATTCCGGCCACGCGATGCGTTACCCGGTCGGCGTCGGCAAGTCCGGCAAGCAGTGGGCCGGCACCACCCAGATCGACGGCAAGTATCGCAACCCGGCCTGGTCGCCGCCCGCCGAACTGAAGCGCGACAAGCCGAGCATCCCGAACGTGATCCCGGGCGGCTCGCCGCAGAATCCGATGGGCGTTGCTGCGATGACGCTTGCCGGCGGCGAATATGCGATTCACGGCACCAACGTGCCGGGCTCGGTCGGCGGCTTCGTGTCCTATGGCTGCATCCGCATGCTCAATTCCGACATCACCGACCTCTATCAGCGCGTCTCGGTCGGCACGACCGTCGTCGTCACGCGCTGATATCGATCGGAGCCGGCGAGACAAAGGCCGCGCATCCGCGCGGCTGTTGTTTATTGCGATATCAGGAGAGAGCGCTGCGGAAGACCATCTCGCGTCAACGGATGGCGTTGGCGCACCAGCCGCCGCGATGCCCGCCATTGTAGGCTCGCGCGTAGCCGCCCGCGAGCAATGCAGCCGAAACGTCGTCGGTCTTTCTTGTCGCGACGTCGGCGACGACACGTCCCTGATACTTGTCGGGACCGACATTGTAGATCACGACATCGCCCTGACGGAGCAGTTCGCGCAGCGCTGAAGTCGCCGCCTCCGCCATCTGCAGCTCTTGCGGACAGGACGCCTTCAGCTCCGGCGCATCGATGCCGCGCAGGCGGACATGCGTGGTCAGGTCGAGACCGGGCGATACATGCACCCGTGCCGCGAAGGTGTCGCCGTCGATCGTCCTGATGACGTCGGCGGGATGCCGGGCATCCGGTGCGCCGGCGCGTCGCCAGATCGCATCGCTATCTCGAGGCCGGCTGTCGGACCAATGCGGCAGCGGCACGTGCACCCATCGGCGGATCGGCAACATGGAGCCGGCCGCCATGCCGAGAACGAACACCCATGGCAGCGCCGCCGAGAAGCGCCGGCCCCAGCGCGACCGGCCAAAGGGCGGGCGTCCCGGCGCACGATGAGCATTTATTCTCTCATATGGGGACATATTCCCCTGACTAGGCCTGAGTCGGCCTGTCCGGCAAGGATGTCAGAAATCGGAGGCGATGCCCTTGGTTTCCCAGTCGCCGTAACGTGTTGGTTCCGGACCCTTCGGCCCCTGGAACTCCTTCGGCCGCGTGGCTGCGGTCTGCTCGGCGGCCTTGCGCCGCGCCTCGGCCTCGGCGAGCGCGCGCTGCGCGGCCGGCGTCAGCGGCTTGCGCGGCACCGCTTCGCGCGGCGGTGAAGAATTATCAGACATGGCAAGACTTTCCGGCTGCGCATTGCGCATCCTCCCGTCGGCGCAGCGACGGCATGACGATCACAAGATATCTCGGAGCGATTCTTACATTTGGCATATTCGCGTGCCAGAGAGGTTTTCCAGTTCATAGGCATGAGCCGAATGTAACTCAGCACCTTTCGAGATATCTCCGCTTCATGCCTCCTTCAAGATTTGCAGTTCCTTCCGAAGTACCCGGTCTCGCGGCACGACGAATCGCGGCCGACATTCTCGACGGCGTGCTGCACAAGCATCGCACGCTCGACGACCAGCTCGACGGCACGGGCGCGCATCCCGGCCTGAAATCGCTCGCCGACCGCGACCGCGCGCTGATGCGGCGGCTGGTGTCGACCATCCTGCGCCGTCTCGGCACGCTCGGCCATCTGCTGTCACGCCTGCTCGACCGCGGCATCCCGACCGATGCGCCGCGCGCGCAAAGCGCGCTCCTGATCGGCGCCGCGCAGATCCTCTGGATGGACGTGCCCGATCATGCCGCGGTCGATCTCTCGGTGCGCCTTGTTCAGTCGGACCGGCGCGCGGCGAAATATGCCGGGCTTGTCAACGCCGTGCTGCGCCGTTGCGCGCGCGAGGGCCAGGGCCTGATCGACGAGATCAAGATGCAGACGCTCGATCTGCCGCAATGGATGCTGACGCGCTGGATCGCGCATTATGGCGAATCGACCGCGCGCGACATGGCGCTCGCACTAAGCCATGAACCGTCGCTCGATCTCACGGTGAAGTCGGACGCGCCACAATGGGCAAGCCGCCTGCATGGCGAGACGCTGCCGACGGGAACCGTGCGCACCCTGCTGCAGGGTTCCGTGACCATGCTGCCGGGTTTCGCGGAAGGCCAATGGTGGGTGCAGGATGCAGCGGCCGCGTTGCCGGCGCGCCTGTTCGGCGACATCAAGGACAAGGCGATCGCCGACCTCTGCGCCGCGCCGGGCGGCAAGACCGCCCAGCTCGCCTTTGCCGGCGCGCGCGTCACCGCAGTCGACCGGTCGCCGGCGCGGATGGCACGGCTGCGCGACAACCTCACGCGTCTCGCGCTGCAGGCGGAGAACGTCGTCAGCGACACGGTCGAATGGCCGGCGCAGGCCGAAAGCTTCGACGGCATCCTGGTCGATGCGCCCTGCACCTCGACCGGAACGATTCGCCGCCATCCCGACGTCGCCTGGCTGCGGCAAGAGGCCGACATCGCCACGCTGTCGGGACTGCAGAAACGGCTGCTGCAAAAAGCCGTCGGACTGCTGAAGCCTGGCGGTACGCTGGTGTACTGCACCTGCTCCCTGGAGCCCGAGGAGGGCGAACAGGCGATTGCCGCGCTGCTGGCGGGCGAATCGGGCTTACGGCGTGCACCGGTCGAGAGGGGCGAGGTCGCGGACCTCGACGAAATCATCACCGCCGACGGCGATTTGCGCACACTGCCCTGTCATTTGCCCCATGCCGACGCACGACTGGGCGGGCTGGATGGATTTTACGCGGCCAGGCTGGTTAAGTCCTGATTTTAAACCTGTGTCGTCTAGGCTCCGGGTGATTCGCGCGGTTTCAAGAGGGTGTCTTGAGCGCGTTTCCGGATTAATAAAGGATTCGTTCAAGATCCCCCTTCCACAAGGTTAGGCGTGTCGGTCGCTCAAAGCAGACGCATCTCGACGCTGATTGCTGGCCGCTTCGCCCGCAGCATGGTCGCACGCGTCAGCGGTGGAACCGTCGCGCTGTCGCGGCTGTGGCCCGGCCGCACCGACCGGCTGATGATTGCCCCGCACGATCTCCGCACGGCGGACGCCACCCGCGCTGCGGAAATCTACGCCGGCCGCTTCGTCTTCGCCGGCAAGATCGTCACCTGCCACGGACGGTCGATCTTCGATCTCGAGCCGCCATCGGAAGATTGGGAAGCCGCGTTGCTCGGCTTCGGCTGGCTGCGCCATCTGCGCGCGGCCGACACCGCGCTGACCCGCGCCAATGCCCGCTCGCTGGTCGACGACTGGATCTCCAACCAGGCGCGCAAGCGGCCGCTGGAGAGCCGCGCCGATGTGCGCGCGCGCCGCGTGATCTCGCTGCTGTCGCAGGCCCCATTGGTGCTTGGCGACAGCGACGGCAAGTTTTACCGCAAATATCTGCGCGGGCTGGCGCGCGAGATTCGCTATCTGCGCTACTCCGCGCTCGACAATGACGGCGTGCCGCGGCTGCAGGTGCTGATCGCGCTGTGCTATGCCTCGCTCTGCCTCGCCAACCAGGCGCGCAACATCAAGGCGACCTCGCGCAAGCTGTCGGAGGAGTTGCAGCGCCAGATCCTCCCCGATGGCGGCCACATCTCGCGCAATCCCGGCGCACTGGTCGAGTTGCTCAGCGATCTGCTGCCGCTGCGGCAGACCTTTGCCGCGCGGAACATCGCGCCGCCGCCGGCGCTACTCAATGCGATCGACCGCATGATGCCGATGCTGCGCTTCTTCCGGCACGGCGACGGCAGCTTCGCGCTGTTCAACGGCATGAGCACCGCGCCGTCCGATCTCGTCGCGACACTGCTCGCCTATGACGACACGCGCGGCGTGCCGATGTCGAGCATGCCGCATTCCGGCTTCCAGCGGATCGATGCCGGCACGGCGACCGTGATCGTCGACACCGGCCCGCCGCCGCCACCCAGCGTCAGCCAGGACGCACATGCCGGCTGCCTGTCCTTCGAATTCTCGTCCGGTCCGAGCCGCATCGTCGTCAATTGCGGCATGCCGTCCACCGGGCGCGAGAATTGGCGACCGTTCGCGCGCTCCACCGCAGCACATTCGACACTGACCTATCGCGAGACCTCGTCATGCCAATTCGTCGAGTTGTCGGCGATGAAGCGCTTGCTGCGCGGCGCGCCGATCACCAGCGGCCCGAGCCATATCGAGAACTTCCGCGAGACCATCACCGAAGGCGACATGCTGACCACGTCGCATGACGGTTATCGGTCCCGCTTCGGCGTGATCCATCGCCGCCTGCTGATCCTGGCTCATGATGGCACACGCCTCGAAGGCGAGGATTCCGTGGCGCCGGCACAGGGCGGCCGCATCAAGGGCAGCGAGGCCGACTTTGCGCTGCGCTTCCATCTGCATCCGTCGGTGAAGGCCAGCCGCTTGTCGGACGCGCGCGGCGTGATGCTGGTGCTGCCCAATCGCGATGTCTGGACCTTCGAGGCCTTCGACGACAAGGTCGATCTCGAGGACAGCGTGTTCCTGGCCGGCAATGACGGCCCGCGCCGCACCTCCCAGATCGTGATCCGGCAGGATGCCCGGCAGGCGTCAACGGTGCGCTGGAGCTTCGTGCGCTCCTCGACTTCGGCTTCCGCCACCAACGCGCGGCGCAATGCCCGCCGTGAGCCGGAACTGCCGCTGTAGGGCGTGAAGATTGTTCGTCCGATCTACCTTCAGCGATGCCGGCAACGCGGCTCATACCAGACCCGTCATCCTGAGGCGCGAGCGGAGCGAGCCTCGAAAGATGAATTCGGCCACAAGCCGGGCCGTACATCCTTCGAGGCTCGCGAGAGCTCGCACCTCCAGCGACAAAGGCGAAGCCTTTGCGCGGGGATGACGGGGAAGGAATGAGTGTGCCCCTTTGGACGAGCTGCGGGCCGACAAAGGCAGGCAACCTGAAAAATTCAGTCAAATCACCACCGATTTCCCAGGAATCGGCCTCGGAGACTGGTTTCGTACCGCACCAAACCATGCTACCGGCTGCCTTAACAGCCAGGGATTTCCAGCATGACCGAACAGCTTCGCCGCGTGACCCGCGCTCTGTTGTCCGTTTCCGACAAGACCGGCCTGATCGACTTCGCCAAGGCGCTTGCCGACCATGGCGTCGAACTGGTCTCGACCGGCGGCACGGCCAAGGCCATCGCCGCCGCAGGCTTGAAGGTCAAGGACGTTTCCGATCTCACCGGCTTCCCCGAAATGATGGACGGCCGGGTCAAGACGCTGCATCCCAAGGTGCATGGCGGCCTGCTCGCGATCCGCGACAACAAGGAGCACGCGGCGGCGATGGCCGCGCACGGCATCGCGCCGATCGATCTTCTGGTGGTCAATCTCTATCCGTTCGAGGCGACCGTCGACAAAGGCGCCGGCTTCGAGGAGTGCATCGAGAACATCGACATCGGCGGCCCCGCGATGATCCGCGCCGCGGCCAAGAACCATGACGACGTCGCTGTCGTGGTCGAGGCGCAGGACTATTCTGCGGTGCTCGACGAGCTCGCCGCGCACAAGGGCGCGACCTCGCTTGGCCTGCGCCGGCGGCTGGCCGCCAAGGCCTACGCGCGCACCGCGGCTTATGACGCCGCGATCTCGAACTGGTTTGCCGTGCAGCTCGACACCAAGGCGCCGGACTTCCGCGCCTTCGGCGGCCGGCTGATCCAGTCGCTGCGCTATGGTGAAAATCCGCATCAGACCGCGGCATTCTACGCCACACCGGACAAGCGGCCGGGCGTCGCCACCGCGCGCCAGCTTCAAGGCAAGGAACTATCCTACAACAACATCAACGACACCGATGCGGCCTATGAATGCATCGGCGAATTCGATCCGAGCCGCACCGCGGCTTGCGTCATCGTCAAGCACGCCAATCCGTGTGGCGTCGCCGAGGGGCCCGATCTCGCCACCGCCTACCGTCGCGCGCTCGCCTGCGACTCGACCTCGGCCTATGGCGGCATCATCGCGGTCAACCGCACGCTGGACGCCGACGCCGCGCGCGCCATCATCGGCATCTTCACCGAGGTGATCATCGCGCCCGACGCGACCGAGGAGGCGATCTCGATCATCGCGAGCCGGCGCAACCTGCGCCTGCTGCTCGCCGGCGGCCTGCCGAACCCGCGCGCGGTCGGCCTCACCGCCAAGACGGTCGCCGGCGGCCTTCTGGTACAGAGCCGCGACAATGCCGTGGTCGAGGACATGAACCTGAAGGTCGCGACCAAGCGCGCGCCGACTGATGCCGAGCTGCGCGATCTCAAATTCGCCTTCCGCGTCGCCAAGCACGTCAAGTCGAACACCATCATCTACGCCAAGGATCTCGCCACCGTCGGCATCGGCGCCGGCCAGATGAGCCGGGTCGATTCCGCGCGCATCGCCGCACGCAAGGCGCTGGACGCAGCGGCGGAATTGAAGCTGGCGGAGCCTCTGACCAAAGGCTCGGTGGTCGCCTCCGACGCGTTCTTCCCGTTTGCCGACGGCATGCTCGCCTGCATCGAGGCCGGCGCCACCGCGGTGATCCAGCCTGGCGGCTCGATGCGCGACGACGAGGTGATCAAGGCCGCCGACGAGCACGGCATCGCGATGGTGTTCACCGGCGTGCGCCACTTCCGGCATTGATTTTCCGTCGTCCCTGCGAAAGCACTAGGGCATCTACACATCTTTTCCGGACCGAAAAGTGACTCTCGATCAAGGACTTGCTTGCCACTCGATGACGCCATTTCGCGAGCAGAGCTTAGCAAAAGTGCGGCGTTTCTCTGCGTTGCTAAGCTAAGTCGTTGAGAAGACTCCGGAAGACATGTAGATGCCCTAGTGCGAAAGCAGGGACCCATACCGGGTGATCTATCGAAGGCGCGCAGGGGTTAGTTATCTCTCACCAGGCAAGGCCGGTGGCTATGGGTCCCGGCCTTCGCCGGGACGACGGTAGTTATTACTCCCGCACCTTCGCCAGCAGCGTCAGACCCACGACGAAAAACACCACCAGCACTGCGATACCGGCTTTCTGACTCGCGGTCGCCGCGGTGATCGCGCCGATCAGGAGCGGACCGATGAACGACGTCACCTTCCCGGTCAGCGCGAACAGGCCGAAATACTGCGCGATGCGATCCTTCGGCGCGAGGCGGATCAGAAGCGAGCGCGAGGCGGCCTGCAGCGGCGCGCCGGTGGCGCCGATCAAGCAACCCAGCACGAGATAGGCGCGTTCGGCGGCGCCGGCAAACAACGGACCGCCGGGCACTGGAGGCGCGACCGCGATGAACAGGATGGAATCCTTGTTCACGGTGAGGATCGCGACAATCGCAAACAGCAGGATCAGCAGGCTGCCCGTGATGACCCGTCTCGGCCCGAACGCATCGTCGAGCTTGCCGCCGATCCAGCCCCCGAACGTGCCGGCGATCGCCAGGATGATGCCGAACGTGCCGATGCGGATCGTGTCCCAGCCGAAGGTGCCGGCCGCATAGATCCCGCCGAAGGCAAACAGCGACACCAAGCCATCGGTGTAGATCATGTTCGCGAGCAGAAATCGCGCCATCGATTTCTGCTTCGGCAGGCTCGCCAGTGACTCCCGCAACTCGCGCAGACCTTCGCCGACCGCATCGCGCAGCCGGCGCTTGGCCGGATAGTCCGGCGTGAACAGGAACATCGGCGCCACGAAGATGATGAACCACAGCCCGGTCAGCGGCCCGGTGATGCGATCGCCCTCATGGGTGACGGGATCGAGACCGAACAGCGGGGTGAAGCCGAACAGCGTGCGGCCGGTCTCGGCGTTGGCGGCGAGGAAGCCGAGCACCAGCACGAGGCTCAGGATGCCGCCGACATAGCCGGTGGCCCAGCCGGTGCCCGACAACCGCCCGATCCTGTCCGGCGGCACCAGCGTCGGCATCATCGCGTTGTTGAAGACGGTCGCGAACTCGACGCCGACGCTGGCGATCGCATAGGCAAGCAGCAGCACGGTAATGACATCGGGATTGCCGGGCTTGCCGATCCACATCGCGCTCGCGCCGATCACGAGCAGCGCACCAAAGCCTGCGATCCACGGCTTGCGGCGGCCGCTGGCATCGGCGATCGCGCCCAGCACCGGCGACAGCAACGCGATCGCGAGCCCGGCGGCTGCCGTGGCAAAGCCCCACATCGCCTGGCCGCTCGCCGGATCGGATGCGACAAAGCTCGCGAAATAGGGCGCAAAGACGAAGGTCGTGATCAGCGTAAAGTATGGCTGCGCGGCCCAGTCGAAGAAGATCCAGCTAATGACTGCGGCGCGCCCCGGATAAGTCTTCACCTCGTCAATGCCTGTCTGTGCCGTCACCGCCATCGTCATAAAGATTCCTCAAATCGAGTCACGAACAGGCGTTTTGCCTCGCGAAGCCGTCCCCATATAGCATGAGCTTGTTTTGCGAATGTCACGTCGAATGAAAAAGCAGGGGGCTCCGATGACGCGGACCGCAACGATATCGCGACGGTTGTTTGCCGCTCTCCTGTTGATCGGTCTCGCTGCGCCGGCGCTCGGCCAGGAGCAGCGCCGCTTCTACATGCCGCCGGCCGCTGACGGAATTCGCAGCATTCCGGCCGAAAGCGGCATGGTGGTGGCGCAGGAGAAAATCGCCGCGCGGGTCGGCGCCGACATCCTGCGGCAAGGCGGCAATGCGGTCGATGCCGCGGTCGCCACCGGCTTTGCGATGGCGGTCACCTATCCGCGCGCCGGCAATATCGGCGGCGGCGGCTTCATGGTGATTCATCTAGCCGGACGCAACGAGGACGTCACCATCGACTACCGCGAGACCGCACCGCAGGCGGCGACGCGCGACATGTTCCTGGGCGCCGACGGCAAGCCGGACCCCAACAAATCGCGCTATTCCGCGCTCGGCATCGGCGTGCCCGGCACTGTTGCCGGACTTGCGCTGGCGCTGGAGAAATACGGCTCCGGCAAGTTCACGCTGGCGCAGATCATTCAACCCGCGATCGCGCTCGCGCGCGACGGCTTCATCGTCACCGACGATACATCGGACACGCTGAACGACATGTATCGCCGGATGTCGCGCTGGCCGAATTCGGCCGGGACTTTCTCGCATCCCGACGGCAGCCCGTTGCACGAGGGCGATCGGCTGATCCAGAGCGATCTTGCCGCGACATTGACCGCGGTTGCGGCGCAGGGCCCGCGCGGCTTCTACGAAGGCGCAGTCGCCGAGAAGCTCGTCAAGGGCATCCGTGATGCCGGCGGCATCATCAGCCTCGACGACCTGAAATCCTATCAGCCGGTCATCCGCCCGCCGATCCGCGGCACCTATCGGGGCTATGACATCGTCTCGATGCCGCAGCCTTCCTCGGGCGGCGTGGTGCTGCTGGAGATCCTGAACATCCTCGAGGGCTTTCCGATATCCGAGATGAAGCAGGGTTCGGCAGCCTCGCTGCATGTGATGATCGAGGCGATGAAGCGCGCCTATGCCGATCGTGCGCGCTATCTCGGCGATCCCGCCTTCGTCGATGCGCCGACGCAATTGTTGATTTCGAAAGACTACGCCGCGAAGCAGCGCGCGACCATCGATCTCGCCCGTGCCACTCCCTGGACCGACGTGCGGAATGCGAAGCCGCCGCACGAGGGCGACAACACCACGCACTATTCCGTCGTCGATGCCGGCGGCAACGCCGTCAGCAATACCTACACGCTGAACTTCCCCTACGGCGTCGGCCTCGTCGCTGAGGGCACCGGCGTGCTGCTCAACAACGAGCTTGACGATTTCACCGCAGCGCCGGGCGCCTCCAACGCCTTCGGCCTGGTCGGCTTCGAGGCCAACCTGCCCGGCCCCGGCAAGCGACCGCTGTCCTCGATGTCGCCGACCATCGTGCTGAAGGACGGCAGGCCGGTGCTGGTGACGGGATCGCCGGGCGGCAGCCGCATCATCTCCGCGGTGACGCAGATCATCGTCGACGTGATCGACTACAAGATGGACATCGCCGCCGCCGTTGCGGCGCCGCGCGTGCATCATCAATGGCTGCCCGACGAGGTCAGGATCGAGCGCGGCTTTCCCGAGCAGGTGCTCGAGGAGCTGAAGGCCAAGGGCCACAGACTGGTTGAACCGCTCGGCTACTCCTCGGCCAACTCGATACTGGTGACGCCCAACGGTCTGCTCGGCGCGCCCGATCCGCGCACGCGCGGCTCGGAGGCGGCGGGACAGTGAAACCGTCAATTGTAGGGCGGGCAAAGCGACAGCGGGCCCACCATCGCGAGCACGGCATCAGGTGATGGGCGCGGCACAAATGCACCTTTGCCCACCCTGCGGCATCGCGGTAAATTGCCCGCTTCCGCGCGAGCCGGCCGCGGATTTCGGAATTGCCGGCGACAATGGCCCCCAAGGGAACACGTATGAGTCGAGCTGAATCCGATTCGATAGAGGTTGCGGAGATCCAGGACAGCAGTCTTCTTGCCTTCTATCGCGACATGAATGTGCAGGAACGGCGCACGTTCTGGGCCTGCGCCGCGGGCTGGGCGCTCGACGGCATGGATTTCATGATCTATCCGCTGGTCATCGGCACCATCATCGCGCTGTGGAAGGTCGATGCCGGCACCGCAGGGCTCGCCGGCACGGTGACGCTGTTGTCCTCGGCGGTCGGCGGCTGGCTCGGCGGCTATCTCTCCGACCGCATCGGCCGGGTCAGGACGCTGCAATTCACCATCCTCTGGTTCTCCTTCTTCTCGCTGGTCTGCGCCGTCGTGCAGAATTTCGATCAGCTCCTGATCGCTCGCGCACTGCTCGGGCTGGGCTTCGGCGGCGAATGGGCGGCGGGCGCCGTGCTGATGGGCGAAGCGATCCGGCCGCAATATCGCGGACGCGCGGTCGGTTCGGTGCAGTCCGGATGGGCGATTGGCTGGGGCTTTGCCGTGCTGGCGCAGGCCGTGCTGTTCTCGGCTCTGCCTGCGGAGACGGCGTGGCGCTGGATGTTCGTGATCGGCGCGCTGCCGGCGCTGCTCGTGTTTTATCTCCGCCGTTATGTCACCGAGCCCGAGATTTCGGCGGCGACATTGGCGCAACAGCGCGCGTCCGGCAGCGGACCCGCTGCATTGTGGGAGATCTTTCACGGGTCGATCCTGAAGACCACGATCCTGGCCTCGCTGGTCGGCACCGGCATGCAGGGCGGTTACTACGCCATCACCTTCTGGGTGCCGCGCTTCCTCACCACCGAGCGCAAGCTCTCGGTGGTCGGCTCCACCGGTTATCTCGCGACCCTGATCATCGGCTCGTTCATCGGTTATCTGGTCGGGGCCTGGCTCGCCGACCGTATCGGCCGGCGCAACCTGTTCCTGATCTTCTCGCTCGGCGCGATCGCGGTGGTGCTGCTCTACACCCAGCTCCCGCTGTCCAATGAAGTGCTCTGGGTCCTCGGCTTTCCGCTCGGCTTCTTCGCCTCCGGCTACTTCTCCGGCATGGGCGCGTTCCTGACCGAGCTCTACCCGACGCGGCTGCGCGGCTCCGGCCAGGGCTTCTGCTACAATTTCGGCCGCGGCGTCGGTGCGCTGTTTCCCTACCTTGTCGGCGCACTGTCGACCACGACATCACTTGCCAACGCGATCGCGATCTTCGCAGTGGCGGCCTATGGCGTATTCTTCCTCGCCGCCTACGCGCTGCCGGAGACGCGCGGCCGCGTGCTGCACGCGGATGCGTAGCGCTGTCGTCGTTGCGCGGTGGCCGCGGCGCTTGCTCCGTCGTTCCCTCTCCCCTTGCGGGAGAGGGCTAGGGAGAGGGGTGGCCGCGAAGGCGGTGTATGTGGCTTACCCCTCTCCCCGCCCTCCCCCGCAAGGGGGGAGGGAGCCTTCTGTCAGTGCGTCCATAACGGAGTGCTCCCATGACGTCCCTCAAAGGCAAGACGCTGTTCATCTCGGGCGCCAGCCGCGGCATCGGGCTGGCGATTGCGCTTCGGGCTGCGCGTGATGGCGCCAATGTCGCGATCGCGGCGAAGACCGCCGAGCCGCATCCCAAGCTGAAGGGCACGATCTACACCGCCGCCGACGAGGTCCGCGCCGCCGGCGGCAAGGCGCTGCCGCTGATCTGCGATATCAGGGACGAGGCGCAGGTGGTGGCGGCGATCGACCGGACCGTCGCAGAGTTCGGCGGCATCGACATCTGCGTCAACAATGCCAGCGCCATCAGCCTGACCACCTCGCAGGCGACCGACATGAAGCGGTTCGACCTGATGATGGGCATCAACACGCGCGGCACCTTCATGGTGTCGAAATACTGCATCCCGCATCTGACGAAGGCGGAGAACCCGCACATCCTGATGCTGTCGCCGCCGCTCGACATGAAGACGAAATGGTTCGAGCGTTCCACCGCCTATACGATGGCGAAATACGGCATGAGCATGTGCGTGCTCGGGCTGGCGGGCGAGTTGAAATCCACGGGCATCGCCGTCAACGCGCTGTGGCCGCGCACCACGATCGCAACCGCCGCGGTCGGCAACTTGCTCGGCGGCGACGCCATGATGCGCGCGAGCCGCACGCCGGAGATCGTGGGCGATGCGGCCTATGCGATCGTCACCCGGCCGTCGCGCGAATTCACCGGCCATTTCTGCATCGACGACAAGGTGCTCTACGCCAACGGCGTGCGCGACTTCGAGCGCTATCGCGTCGACGCGTCGGTGCCGCTGATGTCGGATTTCTTTGTGCCCGACGACGACGTGCCGCCGCCCGGTGTCACAGTGCAGCCCCTGCCCTCGGCCGGCAGCGTACAGACTTCCCGTTAAAACATCATCGCCGTGCTGTGGGAGCGCGGAGCGTCACAAGAGGTGCCACGTGCGCGCTCGGATCTGGATCGCGTTGGCGATGTTGCTGCCGGCCACGGTTGTTGCTGCCGGCAGCTATTTTCGTGCCGACAAGGCGGCCCGCATCATCGCCGACTTCGTCGCGCACAATGTCTGCATCAGGACCTTCGTGTCGGGGCTCGATGCGGATGCCAATTTTGCGGCGATTGCCGACATCTCCAGCGTTCGGCCGTGGCGGCACGTGCTGAGCTACCGGGTCGATCCAGCGGCCAAAGTGGTCGACACATCGGTGATGGGGCTGGTGCATGGGCAGGCCACATTTCGCCCGGGCTTTGGTTGCACCTTGCGGCTCGGCTCAAGACCGCCCCACCTGCTCCGGAGCGATCTCGACGCGCTGAGAAATCCGACGTCGCCGCCATTGTTGCCGGACATCGCCCCTCCGACGGTTGTCGAGCCGGCGGACGCCGCGCTCGTGGCTGCGCTCGATCACGCGTTCGAGGAGCCCGCAGGAGAAGTGTCGCGCAGGACCAAGGCCGTGGTGGTGGTTCACAACGGTAAGGTCATCGCCGAGCGCTATGCGCCGGGAGTTGGCATCGACACGCAACTGCTCGGATTTTCGCTCAGCAAGTCGGCCGTGAATGCGTTGATCGGAATTCTTCAACGCAAGAATCTCATCCAGCCCGCGATGGCCGCGCCGATCCTGCAATGGCAGGGCGCAAATGATCTCCGTCGTGCGATCACGATCGAGCAGCTGATGCGGATGACGTCCGGGCTCGCACTGGACGAAACTTACCTCGGCTTCGACGAGGCCAGCCGGATGTATCTGGATGAGGACATGACCGGCTACGCCGCGAAAGCGCCCCCTGATCGCGCCGCCGGGGACGCGGTGGCACTATTCCAGCGGCTCATTCCAGCTCCTGGCTGGGATCATTCGCGATGTCGTGGGCGGGCCGGAACAGACGCTCGCCTTTGCTTGGCGCGAACTGTTCAATCCGCTCGGCATGCGCCAGGTGACGCTCGAATTCGACGGATCCGGAACGCTGCAAGGCGCCTCCAACATGCTTGCCAGCGCGCGCGATTGGGCGCGGTTCGGCATGCTCTATCTCAACAACGGCCAGGTCGGCGGCGTGCGTCTGTTCAACGAGGACTGGGTGGATTTCTCCGCCAGCGCGACCCTCGATACGGATTACGGCGCCGGGTTCTGGACCAATCGCAGCGCGGCCAAAGGCGCAGCGAAACGGCTCAGGGATGGCATTCCGCCGGACGCCTTCTTTGCCGCGGGTTTCCTCGATCAGCGTATCGCGATCATTCCGTCGCGAAACCTGGTGATCGTGCGCCTCGGGGATTCCACCGGTCCATCCGGTGGCGGCGTCGAAAGGCTGATCGCCGAGGTGCTGTCGGCGATCAAGGAATAGCAGGAGCTCGGCGCTCCCTCGGATCAGCCAATCATTTATATCCGGGTATTATTGACAACGCGATTACACCCGGGTAAAACCGCGTCAGTTGGAAACCGACCGGACGACCGAACATGGATACTGCCTGCTATCTGGAGCCGACCTGGGATGCCGGCCGCGCCTTTGCCCAGCGAGACATCGCAGGCGAGCTGGTGATGCTGAACCTGTTGCGCTTCCGCGAGATCGCCGACTATTCGACGAGCCCCGAGCTGGCTCCGCCGCAGCCGATCACGGGCGCTGCGGCCTACGACCGCTACATCGCGCACACGCTGCCCTTGCTGCGGAAGAGCGGCGGCGATCTCTTGTTCATGGGCGCAGGCGGCCCGTTCCTGATCGGGCCTGAAGGCGAGCACTGGGACCGCGCGATGCTGATCCGCCAGAAGAGCCGCGGGGCGTTTCTCGCCTTTGCGGTGGCGGAGGCCTATCTCGCCGGCATCGGCCATCGCACGGCGGCGCTGTCGGATTCGCGGCTGCTTCCGCTGATCGAGCTGCCGCGATGAGCAAGGCACTATCGGCCGACCTGGTACGGCCCACCTTTCTCCAGCGCCCGCGCATAGGCCGGGCGCGCATGAATGCGTTCGAGGAACGCGATGCACCTCGGATGGCCGTCCTCGAGCCCGCCCCGCGCGGCCGCGGCTTCGAGCGGAAAGCTCATCTGGATATCGGCGCCGGTGAATTCATTGCCGGCGAACCATTCGCTGTTGCCGAGCTCACCTTCCCAATAGGCCATGTGCTGCTTGAGTTGCGGATTGACCAGCGTGGTGAGGGCCTGATTGGAGACCTTGCGCACCAATGGCCGCAGCAGTGCCGGCGCCCGCTTCGGCATCAGCGTGAACAGCAGCTTCAGCAGCAGCGGCGGCATCGCCGAGCCTTCGGCGTAATGCAGCCAATAGGTGTAGCGCAGCCGCTCCGGCGTGTTCGCGGCCGGAATCAGCCGGCCATTGCCGTAGGTGCCGATGATGTATTCGAGGATCGCGCCGGATTCAGCGATCGTGTTGCTGCTGTCGGTGATGACAGGCGACTTGCCGAGCGGATGCACTGCGAGCAGCGCCTTGGGCGCGCGCATGTCGGGCTGCCGCTGATAACGCACGATCTCGTAGGGCACGCCCAGTTCCTCGAGCAGCCAGAGCACGCGCTGCGAGCGCGAATTGTTGAGATGATGAACCGTCAGCATGGGCGTCCCCTCCGATGTCAGCGCGGTCAAGCAGCGCTTGGTGCCAGTCTGACGCAAGAAAGTCGAGATGCACGCGTCTTGGCCGCCTCGAATGGCCCAGGCAGTATGTCGCGCAATCGGAGAGACCGCCAATGAATCCAGCCTATATCGCCTTCGATGGGGATCGCCGCGTCGCGGCCGGCGGCCTTCCCGAGGTTGCCCGCGCCGCCAAGCAAGTGCACGACCGGCGCAAGGACGCCGCGATCCTGGTGTTCGACGGCCGCACCTCCGCACTTGTCGACATCGATTTCCGCGGCTCGATCGACGACGTGCTGGCGCGGCTGCCGAAGCTTGAGGTCCCGGCGGCGGATGAGCCCGCCGCGCCCGCTACGCCGCGCGGGCCCGGCCGCCCCAAGCTCGGCGTCGTCGCGCGCGAGATCACGCTGCTGCCGCGACACTGGGACTGGCTGGCGCAGCAGAAAGGCGGCGCGTCGGTCGCGATCCGCAAGCTGATCGACGAGGCGCGGCGCGCGAGCGGCGACAAGGATCGCACACGGCTTGCCCAGGACGCAGCCTATCGCTTCATGACCACGATGGCTGGCAACCGCCCGCATTACGAGGACGCGATCCGCGCCCTGTTCGCGCATGACCGGCGGCGCTTTGCGACGTTGATCGCAGACTGGCCGGCCGATATCCGCGACCATGCGGTCGCCCTCGCCTACGGTGATCAAGCAGGCTAGGTGCGACGCACCTGCCGATAGACCAATTCAACGCAACGTCCTTCTCTAACGCGACGAACTCCTGTCCTGGAAATTAAACGTGTCCAAACCTCCGTCGCTGCGCAAAGCCTTCCTGTTCTTCCTCGCGCCGATGCTGCTGAGCAACGTGCTGCAATCGTTGTTCGGCACCATCAACGGCGTCTATCTCGGCCAGATGATCGGCGTCGACGCGCTCGCCGCGGTGTCCGTGTTCTTCCCGGTGATGTTCTTCTTCATCGCCTTCGTGATCGGCTTGAGCGCGGGCGCCTCCGTGATGATCGGCCAGGCCTGGGGCGCCGGCGAGCCCGATCGCGTCAAGGCAGTCGCCGGCACCACCATGACGGTGACGCTGCTGCTGGCGGCTGCGATCGCGATCCTCGGGGGCGTCTTCACCCGGCCGCTTCTGATCGCGCTCGTCACGCCGCCTGACGTCCTCGACGCCGCGGTGTCCTACGCGCGGATCATGATGATCTTCATGCCCGTGACCTTCGCATTCCTGCTGCTGACGGCGATGATGCGGGGCGTCGGCGACACCGTGACACCGCTGATCGCGCTGACCGTCTCAACCATCGTCGGCCTGGTGGTGACGCCGGCGCTGATTCGCGGCTGGCTCGGCCTGCCGATGCTCGGCGTCGCCAGCGCCGCGGTTGCCTCCGCGGTCTCGGGATTGGTCACGCTGCTGTGGCTGCACATCCACATGCTGCGGCGGCGCCATGCGCTGGCGTTCGACGCCACATTTCTGCGCGCGATGCGGCCCAACGGCACATTGCTGCGCATCGTGCTGCGGCTCGGCATTCCGACCGCGATCGGCATGGTCGTGATCTCGCTCGCCGAGCTGGTGCTGCTCGGCCTCGTCAACGGCTTCGGCTCGGACGCCACCGCCGCCTATGGCGCGGTCAACCAAGTGATCGGCTATGTGCAGTTTCCAGCGATCTCGATCGCGATCACCGTGTCGATCTTTGGCGCGCAGGCGATCGGCCGCGGCACTCCCGAACAGGTCGGCGCGATTGTCAGGACCGGTCTCGAGATGAACCTTGCCCTCACCGGCGGACTGGTCGTGCTCGGCTACCTGTTCGCGCGACCCTTAATGGGGTTCTTCATCGTCGACGCCGCGGTGCTGGCGCTCGCCGAGGAGCTGCTTCACATCGTGCTATGGAGCATCGTGCTGTTCGGCATGGCGACGGCGTTTTCCGGAGCGATGCGTGCCGGCGGCACGGTGTGGATGCCGCTGTTGATCTCGGTCGTCGCGATTGCCCTTGTCGAGGTGCCGGTCGCTGTCCTGCTCAGCCGCGCGATCGGCGTCCGGGGCGTCTGGATCGCCTATCCGGTCACGTTTGCAACCATGTTCGTGCTGCAGATGGCCTATTACGGCTTGGTATGGCGCAAGCAGACGATCAAGCGTCTGATTTGACATCGCGCACTGCGACTCACATGATGACTATCATATTCTGCTGATGCTGCCTGCGACAGCAGGTCCATGCTACCATGAGCCGAGGGAGAGACGCCGTGAGCCAGAACCCGCAATTCCTGTTCGATTTCGGCAGCCCCAACGCCTTCCTCAGCCATGAGGCGATCCCGGCGATCGAGCAGCGCACCGGCGTCAAGTTCGAATATGTGCCGATCCTGCTCGGCGGCATCTTCAAGGCCACCAACAACAAGTCGCCGGCCGAGACGCTCGCCGGCGTCAAGAACAAGCCCGAATTCCAGAAGGTCGAGACCGAACGCTTCCTCAAGCGCTTCAACGTCAAGCCCTACACCTGGAATCCGTTCTTCCCGGTCAACACGCTGAACCTGATGCGCGCGGCGGTCGCCGCCCAGCTCGAGGGCGTGTACGACAAATATATCGAGGCCGCCTTCCATCACATGTGGGTCGAGCCGAAGAAGATGGACGATCTCGATGTCGCCGGCAAAGCCATCGCCTCGTCCGGCCTCGACGCCGCCAAGCTGTTCGCCCGCGCGCAGGACGCCGACGTGAAGGCGAAGCTGATCGCCAACACGCAGTCGGCGGTCGAGCACGGCGCGTTCGGCTCACCGACTTTCTTCGTCGGCAACGAGATGTTCTTCGGCAAGGAGCAGCTCCGCGAAGTCGAGGAAATGGTGTCGGGAAAGTGAGATGAGCGAAATGGCGAATAGCGAGTAGCGAATAGCCAGCTAATATCCCTTGCAATTCGCCACTTCCCGTTCGCTATTCGTCCGCCTCCCTGGGCGACAACAAAGAAGGACTAAATCCCATGCGCGTTCTCGTGGTCGGCGCCGGTGCGATCGGCGGATATTTCGGCGGCCGGATGCTTGAGGCCGGCCGCGACGTCACTTTCCTGGTGCGCCCCAAGCGCGCGTCCGAGCTGGCCTCGGCCGGCCTGGTGATCAAGAGCCCGAACGGCGACGTCACGTTGAAGAAGCCGCCGACTGTGCAGGCCGACAAGCTCTCCGAGACATTCGACGTGGTGCTGCTGAGCTGCAAGGCATTCGATCTCGACGATGCGATCAAGTCCTTTGCGCCGGCGGTCGGCGACAAGACCGTGATCATTCCGCTGCTCAATGGCATGCTGCATCTCGACGCGCTCGACAAGAGATTCGGTGCATCCCACGTGCTCGGCGGGCTCTGCGCGATCGCGGCGACGCTGAACGAGGCGCGCGAGGTGGTGCAGCTTCAACCGATGCAGTCGCTGAACTTCGGCGAGCGCGCCGGTGGGATGTCGGATCGGGTGCGCGCGATCGCGGACACCGTCTCGGTCGTCAACGGCGCGGCCGCCAGCGACCACATCATGCAGGACATGTGGGAGAAGTGGGTGTTCCTCGCCTCGCTCGCCGCCTCCACATGCCTGATGCGGACGTCGGTCGGCAACATCCTCGCCGCGCCCGGGGGCAAGGACTTCCTGCTCGGCATCCTCGACGAATGCAGCGCGATCGCGGCCGACGCCGGCCATATGCCGGGCGGCCCGTTCTTCCAGCGCACCCGCGGACTGCTCACCACCGAGGGCTCGCCGATGACCGCGTCGATGTTCCGCGACATCAAGGCGGGTCTGCCGGTCGAGGCCGATCACGTGATCGGAGACCTGATCGTGCGCGCGGATGCGGCCAAGATCCCGGTGCCGAAGCTGCGCACGGCGTACACGCATCTCAAAGCGTATGAGAAGCAGCGGGGATGACTCTTCCCCCGCGTCGTCCCGGCGAAAGCCGGGACCCATACGCCGCGGCCTATCGGTTTGAGGAAGTATGGGTTGCCATTTTTGAAACAAATGGCGCCTGTGGTTATGGGTCCCTGCTTTCGCAGGGACGACACCATTGTCGTGGCTAGAGATGCGCCAGATAATGCGCCAGCGCGAGCTGCGCACGGCGTACACGCATCTCAAAGCGTATGAGAAGCAGCGGGGATGACTCTTCCCTCGCGTCGTCCCGGCGAAAGCCGGGACCCATACGCCGCGGCCTATCGGTTGAGGAAGTATCGGTTGCCATTTTTCGAAACGAATGGCGCCTGTGGTTATGGGTCCCTGCTTTCGCAGGGACGACACCATTGTCGTGGCTAGAGATGCGCCAGATGATGCGCCAGCGCGAGCTGCGCACGGCGTATACGCATCTCAAAGCGTATGAGAAGCAGCGGGGGTGACTCTTTCCCCGCGTCGTCCCGGCGAAAGCCGGGACCCATACGCCGCGGCCTATCGGTTGAGGAAGTATCGGTTGCCATTTTTCGAAACGAATGGCGCCTGTGGTTATGGGTCCCTGCTTTCGCAGGGACGACACCATTGTCGTGGCTAGAGATGCGCCAGATAATGCGCCAGCGCGGTGATCTCCTCGTCGCTCAAGGGATACGCCACGTCGGCCATCGCCGCCTGCGCGCCGCCGGAACGTTGGCCTGACTTGTAGTCGTGCAGCGCCTTGACGAGGTATTCCTCGCGCTGGCCGGCGATGCGCGCCACCGCCTTGGTGCCGGCAAAGGTATCGGTGTGGCATGAGGCGCAGCGGCGGCCGGCCGCGGCCTGCTTGCCCTTCTCCGACAAGTCCGGATTGTCGTCCTTGCCGCCCTTGAACGGGGTGAGCGAGGCGAAATAGGCGCCGAGATTGCGGATATCCTCGTTGTTGAGCTGCTCGACGATCGGCTGCATCTGCTCGTTCTTGCGCGCGCCGGCGCGGAAGAACACGAGCTGCCACTGGACGTACTGGTCGAGCTGGCCCGCGAGCGAGGGAATGTTCTCCATCTGCGAGATGCCGTTCTCGCCGTGACAGCCGACACAGAGCTCAGCCTTCTCCTTGCCGGCGGCGACATCGGCGGCGTGGGCTGACGAGCCGAGGAGGATTGCCGCGGTTAGCATTGCAAACGACGTCACTCGCATTGTCAGTTTCTCCGGCTGTCATTGCCGGGCTTGACCCGGCAATCCATCGGGCTTGCTCAAGGATTTTGTTGGATGGATGCCCGGATCAAGTCCGGGCATGACGAGGTGGCTCCGCGGCGATAACAGAGGCTGCGGCCGCCTATGCGGCGGCCGCAGCCTCACACCAGTTCAGCCGTTACTTCTTGCTGTAGCTGATGCGATAGATCGCACCGGCCCAGTCGTCGGCGACGAGGATCGAGCCGTCCTTGTCGAGCAGGATGTCGGCGGGACGGCCGAGATAGCCCTGGTCGCCCTCGATCCAACCGGAGGCGAACACCTCCTGCTTGGCGTTCTTGCCGTCAGGCCCGACGATCACGCGCACGATGCGGGCGCCCTGGTACTTGTGTCGATTCCAGGAGCCGTGCTCGGCGATCAGGATGTTGTTCTTGTAGTCGGCCGGGAATTGATTGCCGGTATAGAACTTCATGCCGAGCGGAGCCACGTGCGCGCCGAGCTTGACCACCGGCGGCGTGAACTCCGAGCACTTGTGACCCATCGCGAACTTCTGGTCCGGCAGGTCGCCCTGGTGGCAATAGGGATAGCCGAAGTGCTCGCCGATCTTGTCGATCATGTTGAGCTTGTCGCTCGGCAGATCGTCGCTGATCCAGTCGCGTGCATTTTCGGTGAACCAGTATTTGCCGGTGCGCGGATCGACGTCGCCGCCGACCGAGTTGCGGACGCCGAGCGCCCAGATCTCCGCGTTGCCGGTGTTCGGATCGACGCGGCGGATCTGCGACACGCTGGTCGGTGGAATGCCGATGTTGAATGGCGGGCCGAACGGAATGTAGAACCAGCCGTCCTTGTCGACGGCGATGTATTTCCAGCCATGCGCCGCATAGGACGGCATGTCGTCATACACCACCTTGCCCTGGCCGAGATTGTCGAGATTGGCCTCGGCGTTGTCGTACTTGATCAGCTTGTCGACCGCGATGACGTAGAGCGCGCCGTCCTTGAAGGCGAGCCCGGTCGGCATGTTGAGGCCCTTGAGGATCGTCTTGACCTCTTTCTTGCCGTTGTTGTCCTTGATCGCATAGACGTTGCCAAGGCCGAACGAGCCGACGAACAGCGTGCCCTTGTCGCCCCACGCCATCTGGCGGGCAGCGAGCACGTTCGACGCATAGACCTCGATCTTGAAGCCGGGCGGCAGCTTGATCTTCTTGATCGTCGCCGCTAGCTCGGAGTCTGAGGAGCCGGTGGGCGGACCGGAGGGTGGCGCAAGGCCCTTCTGCGCCTCGGTCTCATCGCCGAGGAACCAGTCATCCGGCGGATGCGTCCAGAATTCCTTGGTGCCGGATTCGTATTTCTTCAACGGACGACTTTTGTCCGTTTGTTGCTGCGCACTGGCGAAGGTCGTCCCCGCCAGCAGCGCGATCGCCGCGAACGCAAGTATGGATCGATTGAAAGCCGATTTCATCGCGTCACTCCCCTATGCAAGCCGTTGCAGCTTGCCCTGTTATTGATTTTGAACGCCCTGAGAGATGATTGTGGCGGTCTGGAAGGTAGGTCAGACGGCAAAATGGTAGCACATCCGACGACGCTGAGAAGCGGATGCATCGAATGCATCGCAGTCAAAACAGGTTGAGGCGAAAGTCGTGCACGATGTGCTTGCAGAAGAGGCAAGCGCGCTGCAACGCAATATCCTGGTGAAGCTAACGTCTGTGGCGCACGGATCGCATGCGCAACCACGGAGCAGCGGTTGCGCGTATGAGGCGGCCACGACGATCTGCCCGCCATCCTGGCGCCCAGTTCGTCACCCACGCTCACCGAAACCGTGTCGTGTCGCCGCGCATTGCTCCAACTCTCAAGAGGAGAAGCCCGCCATGTCGAAACTGGCAATCGCGTTTGGATTGGCACTGGCGGCGACCGCGGCCAATGCGCAAGACACCAAGCTCGGACAATCGCAGACGTCGGCCGCTGCCAGCGCGAGTGGCGTACGGCCGTTCTTATTTGATGGACGAATGCGAGGTGATGGCATACGGCAGGGAGCGCTCGCCGACGATCATCACCCCAGTGCTGGCGCCATCGTCGTGTCTCCTAAAGCAAGCCAGCCTGGACGCGAGCGGTGACTCTGCGCCTCGCTTATTGAGCTTTCATTTTTTCATGGGCTCCGTGTCCGCTCCAGGCAGAGGTCGAAGCCCTCGCTCGGAAACAAAAAAGCCCGCTGCGGTGGGCGGGCCTTCATCAGACTGTCAGCTCGGTCAGCGAGAAACTCTGGAGCGGGCGAAGGGGCTCGAACCCTCGACCCCGACCTTGGCAAGGTCGTGCTCTACCACTGAGCTACACCCGCATCCGAGATGGCGGCGATTGCTCGCCGGCAACGGCAGACCTATGCCAAATGCTTTGGGCGAATGCAACACAAGAGCGCGGTCAAAGCGCGACGAAATCGCTCGGTTTCCTTAAAAATTGAGCTCGAATCGGCCCGAAGCCGCTTCTCATTACGATTTCTATGCTTTTGGACCGGGAACCGGCCTCAGACCGCCATCGCATCGCGGAGCGATTCGAGCCAGGTCTCGAACCAGCCGGCCAAGGTCCGCGTCAACTCGGCGCGGCGCTCCGGCTCGCAATCAAAGATCGCCCACCATTCGACGAATGCGCGGTTGCCGTCGACGACCGGGGTGACCCGCAAGGTGGCGGCGAAATCGGTCAGCGGCAGGGTCGGCGGGCCGGCGAATTCATAAGATTGGAAGCAGTCGATGTCGGATTGCGCCAGCAGCCGCTGCCGAATCCGCCGTTCCCGGTAGACCACGTTGCGCACCGCTCCAATGGTGTCGCCGGACTTGCCGTCCTCGATCTCGCTCGTTCCCTCGCCTTGCACCCAGACCGCGTAGTTGTTGAAATCTCGGATGATTTTCCATACCTCGCCGGCTGGCTGCTCGAACACGGTGCTGTAATAGGCCTTGGCCATGGTGCTCTTCCCGGATTGCCTCGACCGCGCCATGTTCGGCCGCCGCGCGGCGAAAACCCACCCGATCTCCGAGGGAACGGGACGTGCGGCAAACGATTGAAATTTGTCGTCCGGCCGCCATTTAGCCAGACAGAACGGCTGAACCGGCCACGCGGAGCGTGCTAGAACGCCCCCGGATTTTCTGACCTCATTCAAGACCAGGCGAGGACAACGTGACGATAATGGAGCAGGGCGGCTCAACGCCCCAGGCAGCGCCCGATCTGATCAAGGAAACGACGACCCAGACCTTCGTCAAGGATGTCATCGAGGAATCGCGCCGTCAGCCGGTCCTGATCGACTTCTGGGCGCCCTGGTGCGGTCCGTGCCGTCAGCTTACGCCGATGCTGGAAAAAGCGGTCCGCAATGCCAAGGGCCGGGTCAAGCTGGTCAAGATGAACATCGACGACCATCCGGCGATCCCCGGCCAGATGGGCATCCAGTCGATCCCGGCCGTGATCGCCTTCGTCAACGGCCAGCCGGCCGACGGCTTTATGGGCGCGGTGCCGGAAAGCCAGGTCAATGCCTTCATCGAGAAGATCACCAAGGGCGTGCCTGCCGCGGGCGAACCCGATCTCGCCGAGATCCTGAAGGAAGCCGAAGCTGTGCTCGCGGACGGTGACGCCGCCGCGGCCGCGCAGATCTACGCCGAAGTGCTGGCGCACGATGCCACCAACATCGCCGCGCTGGCCGGCCTCGCCAAGTGCTATGTCACGACGGGGGCGATGGAGCAGGCCAAGCAGACCCTCGCGATGGTTCCGGAATCCAAGCGCAATGACGCCGCGGTGAAGGCGGTGCAGGCTGCGATCGATCTCGCCGAGCAAGCGCAGTCGGTCGGCCCGATCGCCGAACTCGAACAGAAAGTCGCCGCAAACCCGCTCGATCATCAGGCCCGGTTCGATCTCGCGACCGCGCTGAACGCGATGGGCAAGCGCGCCGAAGCGACCGAGCAACTGCTCGCCATCGTCAAGCGTGACCGCAAGTGGAACGACGACGGCGCGCGTAAGCAGCTCGTGCAGTTGTTCGAGGCGTGGGGCGGCGCCGACGAGGCAACGGTCGAGGGCCGCAAGCGGTTGTCGACCATCCTGTTCTCCTAGAGCGCAGGTCGACGCGCGGTTGGGATTGTTGTGTGGGCGTGATCCTGTCGGAAAGCCGCGATAATCCGTTCTGGATCATGCCCAGGCCGCGCCTGTAACAGCGGAACTGCAGATGCCGATCAACGCCGAGTACCGCGGGCCCGCCGAGCTTCCCGAAGTGATCCCGGTATTCCCGTTGCCCGGCGCGCTGTTGCTGCCGCGCGGCCAGATGCCGCTCAATATCTTCGAGCCGCGCTATCTCGCGATGGTCGACGACGCGCTGCGCGACGGCCACCGCCTGATCGGGATGATCCAGCCCGACGTCACGCATTCGCCGAATGAGGCCAAGCCGGTGCTGTTCCGCGTCGGCTGCGCCGGCCGGATCACCCAGCTCGCCGAATCCGGCGACGGCCGCTACATCCTCGAGCTGACCGGTGTCGCACGGTTCAAGGTGGTCGAGGAACTGGCCGTGCAGACGCCCTACCGGCAGTGCAAGGTCGATTTCTTCTCCTTCACTGACGACTTCACCGCGCGCAAGGGCGAGGAGGCGGTCGACCGCAAGGCGCTGCTCGAGGTGCTCGCCGATTTCCTGGAAGCCAACAATCTGAAGGTCGACTGGGAAGGCATCGAGGCCGCACCCAACGAGGCGCTGGTCAACGCGCTGGCGATGATGTCGCCCTATGGTCCCGCCGAGAAGCAGGCGATGCTCGAGGCGCCCGACTTGAAGACCCGCGCCGAGATCCTGATCGCCGTCACCGAGATGGATCTCGCCAAGAAGCGCACCAGTGGCGACCCGCCGGTGCAGTGAGACCCCTCACCACAACTCCCGCCGACCCAGCCAGATGTGGAGCGGAAGCATCAGGGAAAGAGCAAATCCCGCTGTCAGGTGGATCCAGCTCGTCCAGGGCCGCACCTCCTCCGATCCAAGGTAATACAGCCCAAAGGCGGTCACGATCAGCACCGCGTTGAACGTCGCCATGATCGATCCGGAAATCCGATTCTTCCGGCTTCGCCAGGCGCGTAGCAAATGCACGGGAATGAGAGCGCCCAGCAGCAACAAGGCCAGCATGGCCGCACCGCCATGCACCATCAGCATCGTGGCCGCGGTCTGCTGCCAGATCTCGTCGCCGGCGATGTTCTTTTGCCAATCCGCCACGAGCCAGCCGGCGCCCGTCAGCGTCAGCACCGCGAACGCTGCGTAGATGGAATAGCGAAACGGACGCTTAAGCCGCAAGGTGCACCGCCTGAGGCCAGTCGGAGGTGATCTGCATCTCCCCGTCGACCGAGATCAACAAGGCGCTCGCTCCGTAATGCGCGAGCACGTCGCCGGCGCCGGTTCCGGAGATCATGACGACTTTCGTGAGCGCATCGGCGATCATGCATGACGGCGCCCGGACCGTGGCACCGGCAATGGCGCCGGGCGGCTTGCCGGTCAAGGGATCGATGATCGCGGATACCCCCGGAGCCGCTCCATCAATCAGATCGAATCGACGCGCCGTCGAGGCCAGCGCCTCATCGGTCAGCTCGATGCGCGCGAGCAAGCGGAGCGGGTCGCCCGGATGGCGCAGATGGACCGTGTGCGGCCCTTGCCCGAACACCCGAAGGTCGCCGCCGGCATTGACCAGCCCGCCCGGAATATCGAAGCCGCGCAACACCTCGATTGCGCGATCGACGGCAAAGCCCTTGGCGATCCCACCGAGGTCGATCGCGCTCGCCGGTGATAAAAGGCGCACGGTGTGGTCGGGCGAAAGCTCGATCGCCTCGGTGAGGCGACCCTCGGACACGGTGATCGGCGCGTCGTCCAATCCAGGGAGCAGACCCATGGCCTGCAACGCAGGTGCGACGGCCACATCGAAAACACCCTTGGAGCATCGATGCATCTTGAGCGCTGCCTCCAGCACCCGGAACGTCCAGGCATGGACGCGCGTCGGACGAATGCCGGCGTTCCGATTGATGCGGCTGACGTCGCTGTCGCTCTGGTGAAAACTCATCAGCCGATGAACCTCGGCGACTGCATCGAATGCGGCGTCGATGGCGGCCGCCGTGTCCGGTCCGGCCGCGGCGGCGACTTCGATCTCGACGAAGGTGCCGAGCAGCGGCCGCGCACGACGGATGCTATCGAAGGCGATTGGCATAGGCGGTCAGGATCCTCTTCACACCCTCGGTCACATGCGTCGATGACAGCGTCGCGCCGGAGATATTCCTGATGTCGCCATTGATCTTCAGTGCGCTGCCACTGGTCTTCCCGACGAATTGCGCCAGCCAGCTCGGACTTCTGATCTCGCCGCCATAGGATTCCCGGTACTGCAGGATTTCGACCTTGTGCACTGCGCCGCCCGGCGTCAGCGCCACCGCATAATCGATGTACAGGTGCTTGCCGATGACCCGGTCGAAGACGAAGAAGCCCGCGACCTTGCCGCCGGCTTCGGCCTTCCAGACGCGTCCCGCCTGGACTTCAGTAAAGTGCGTCGCCGATGGAAATGCCTGCTTTTGCGCCTCCTCGATCGACAGGTATTGAACGGCATAGGCGGGCGAAGCAATCGACACGAGTGCCGCCGCCGGCAGCGTATATCGAACCCACGTCATCTTTCACGCGACTCCCATCGTTTGTTGTCTTGCAGCGGCGCCCGTCCCGGGGCGCCGCACCGATCTCAGAAGAAGAATCCGACACCACCGAGGAATGAATCCGACATCGCACCGGTGATGCTCTTATCGATCACGTGCTGATAGGTCGCCTTCAGCGCGATCTTCGGTGATGGGAAGAGCGCAAATCCGGCGGTGTGGAACTGTCGCTGACCGGCGCCGGTCGGCAGGTTGGCATCGGTACCGGCAAAGCCGCCGGTCTGCAGGTTCTGGTAGGTATAGCGATAGAACGGCACCGCCTCCCATTCGCTGTTCAGAATGGTGCCGAGCGGCACATGATAGGCGATCTCGCCGGAATAGCCGTACATCGTCCTGCCGACATTGTTGGTAGGATCGGAATCGTTGTTGGCACGCAAGTTTTCCGGATGCCCGAATTCCGCGCGGACATATTCGCCGCGCAGCTCGAGACCGGTGTCGGGGACGCGGTAGCGGAATTCGGCGTCGAACATCGTCAGGCTCGAGTGGCCGAGGAAATTGCCGAAATCGTCATGCGCCCCGCGCGGCGTCGTGTTCGGCGAGTAATATGCGCTTACGCTTCCGGCGAAGCCGGGCAGGACCGTGGGCGTGACGTCGAGCCGTCCGGAGACAGCCACGGCATTGTTGAGTTGCTGGAAGTCGCCGAGCGGAGGCCTGGAGAACCCAAGCCCGTTCAGGCCGTCGATCCCTGCGACGTAGGGTGTTCCGGGAGGCGGCACCGTCCTGGCGTCGGTACGGTTGTCGAAGGAATCGCCGAAGTCCTCGTTGCTGGTGCTGACCATCACCTGATACTTCAGATCCTCGCTGATGGTGCCGTAGACACTGCTCGCCGGCACCTTCCATGTCGATGGAATGAGGCCGTTGTACAATTCGGGCCGGTTCACGCTGTAGAATTGCGTCGGCTCGTGATGCTGGTTGATGTAGCCGATCGGCACGAGATCGATGCCGGGCGCGCGCCAGTTGAACTGATCGAGGATCTTGAAATCGACCCAGAGCTGCTCGATCTCGGCGGTGCCGTGCAGCTTGTCGTCGTTGTCAAAGCCCGATCCGGCATGCTCGAACTCGATCTCCGCGTTGAAGATGATGTTCGGCGTAATCGCGTAGGTCGGCAACAGGACGAAGCGTTGCGCATCGAAGCCGTTCTGCCACTGGCCGTTGGCAGCCGGATTTTGCACCGAACCGAACTTGACCTCGCCATACGCGCCTATGCTGAGGCCAGGCACAGGTGAGTCCGCCACTCCGAGAATCGGCTTGTCTCCCGCCGCCGGCAGCGGCGGAAGATTCAGCATCGGCTTGGCCGGCGCCTCTGCGGATTGGGCCTCGGGCTTGCCCTTGGCTCCGTTTGCTTCCTGCTTGGCGTCCGGCGTCTGCTTTGCGTCGGTGGACGACGCCGTGGCGTTGGCGCTGCGGACCGAACCCGGCCGCGATGAGGACTTGGTGCCGGCCTCCGCTTGCAGACGGCTGTCCTTCTGCTTCAACTCGGCTTCGAGCGCTTCGATGCGCCGCTCCATCTTGTCGAGCTTTTTCAGCAGCGCCTCGTTCGCGCTATCGTCCGCCGCAAAGGCGCCGCTGCCGGTGACGATTGACAGCGCGGTCGCCGCGAGCAGCGCGGCTCGCGTTCGAAAGCCCGGCCCGAATTTCGATGCTTCCAAGTGCGTGTAAGGCTGTGACAGCATGCGCCCCCTCCTGATCCGCGGACGCGAAAGCCCGCGACAATTGGGCGCACCTAACACCACCGAGAAGTATTTCGGTACGTTTCAAACCGCCTGAGAGCCAGACGGCGGTTAGAATTTCTCCACTTTGGAATTAGAATAAGAAAAAACTAACCCGAGGCCCGGCGGAGCGACGTCGCTTCTCAGCGGCTGCGGATCAGCTTCCGTCCTGTGATCATCGCTTGCACCAGGTTCTGGCGCTGAAGAATGCCCATCACGACCACACCCAAGACGTGCAACACAACCAGGATGGCGACCGCATCCGAGGCATAGGCATGGGTGTCCTCGACCCACCAGACGCCGAAGAAGGTCACGGTGACCTGCATCGCACCCGTGATCGCCGAAATCGCGAGCAGCGTCAGCAGCGCCACCAGCATTGCAGAGCCGGCAGGATTGAGCCCGATATAGCGGCCGGTGACGCCGCGGCGCAGATTCCAGATGTAGCGTGGCGCCGCGCGCAGTCTCGCGGCCAGCATCGTGAACCGCGAATACCGCGTGCCGGCGAAGCCCCAGATCAGCCGGAACGCCAGCAGAGCGATCACGCTGTAGCCAGCCAGCCGGTGCAGCCGGTCATGGCCGTTCGGCGTGAACCATGCGATCAGGACAAGAGCCGCGAGGGCCCAGTGCCAGAGCCGCAGCGGCAGATCCCAGACCTGCACCGTCCGCGACGCGGTGCGCTGCGCGGACGGATTGTGCGGTGCTGGCACGGTCTCTGCCATCGACCCCAATTCACTTCGCGATCGTGTGCTTCAGGCTGAGATCCTCGGGGCTGTAGAACAACTCGTACAGCTTGCCATCCTTGACGCCGTACACTTCGTAGCAGGAGCCCTCGATCTTGGAGCGGCGTACCTCGTAGCCCGTCGCCTTGGCCTTGGCTTCAGCTTCGCTCGCCGGCTTCCACGACGCCTTGTCGAGCTTGGTGCAGTTCTTGTAGCCGTCGGCAAACGCCGCCGATCCCATCAGCCCCAACACAGACGCTGCAAGCACAGCACTCCGAATGACCTTCACGGATAACTCCTCCCGGTTTCAATGACGCGCGAAACGCGCCGCGCACGGCGCGGCAACCGAAGGACGCGGAGGTGATGACGAAGTCAATGTGACGCGGGGCTTGTAGGGCATTAGAGAGATTCTAGCCGCTGCGAAAACCGCAGTAGTCTCCGCATGCAAACCAGCATCCGGCGGCCCGCTGCGGCCTTACGCCTCACGCGGCCCGATTCGCAGCTTTAGCTCGGGGTCAGGACGCGGCGCCCGCGACGACACGGCGAGGAACGACGGGGTATTCCACCGTCGCCGACGCCCGTTCGCCGATCATCTGCGCGACCATGGCGCCCTGCACCGGCGGGCTGAAGTGGAAGCCCTGCACCTCCGCGCAGGCATCGTCGCGGAGGATGTCGAACTGCTCCCGGGTTTCCACGCCCTCGGCCGTCGTCGTCTTGCCGAGGCTGACGGCGAACCGGACCACCGCACGCGCAATCCGGCGCGATTCGTCCGTCGCCGCGGACAACTCGGAGACAAAGCTGCGGTCGATCTTGACCTTGTCGAATGGAAATCGCTGCAGGAAGCTCAGTGACGAATATCCGGTGCCGAAGTCATCAAGCGCAATCCGCACCCCCAGATCGTGCAACTGACCGAGCGCCGTGAACACTGCCTCGCTGTCGTGGATGATGGCGGTCTCGGTGACTTCGAGCTCGAGCCGCTGCGGGGCAATTCCAGCGCTCGCCAGCGCCCGCATCACGACAGGGACCAGCTCATGGCTGCGAAACTGGGCGGGTGACAGATTGACCGCGATCTTGAGATCGCAGGGCCATTTCGCCGCCTCGGCGCAGGCCGTTCGCAACACCCATTCCCCGAGCGGCACGATCAAACCGGTCTCTTCCGCCAGCGGGATGAACTTTGCCGGCGGGATCATGCCGCGCTGCGGATGATTCCATCGCAGCAGCGCCTCGAAGCCGCTGGTCTCGCCGCTCGCGACGTTGATGAACGGCTGGTAGTGCAGCTCGAACTCTCCGTTCAGCAGCGCGTGGCGCATATCGCGCTCGAGGCTGCGCCGGGCCTGCAGCAACTGATCGAGTTCCGGTTCGAAGAAGCGGTATGAGCCACGTCCGCGGCTCTTCGCCGAATAGAGCGCGAGATCGGCGCTCCTGAGAATCTCGTCCGAATCGGCGCCATCGCGCGGTGCGATCGCAATGCCGATACTGGTCGTGGTGATCACCCGATGATGGCCGAGATCGACGGCTTCACTGAGCGCCGTTCTGATCCTCTCGGCGAGTTGGCCTGCGTCCGCAACTGGATCGGTCACGAAGTCGATCACGGCGAACTCGTCGCCGCCGAGACGGGCGATCAGCGCCGTTTCGCTGACGCAGCGGCGCAGCCGCGCGGCCACCGCCTGCAGCAGCGCGTCGCCGGCGGGATGCCCGAGCGTGTCGTTGATGTCCTTGAAGCGATCAAGATCCAGCATCAGCACCGCAAGACTCGGTCCGCCCTGACCCGTCGCCGACAAGGCCTGCGCCATCCGCTCCTTGAGCAGCACGCGGTTGGGCAGGTCGGTCAGCGCATCATGCTGCGCCATGTGGGTGATCTTGGCCTCGGAGCGGCGCTGCTCGGTGACGTCGAGATGTGTCGCCACCCAGCCGCCGCCAATCATCGGCTGCCGCGTGACGCAGATCAGCCGGCCATCGGCAAGCTCGTCGACCCGGCTGTTGATCTCGTTGGCCGGCAGTGCATTCAACGTCGCGAGGCGCTGCGTCGCGGCGCTATCGCTGGTCTCGCCCTTGAGGATGCCGTTCACGATGCGATGCGTGATGATGTCGCGGTGGAGCGTCCCGGGCCGGAGCAGTTCGGGCGGCAGCCGGTACATATTGGCATAGCGCTCGTTGCACACGACAAGGCGCTTTTCCGCATCGAACATGCAGAGGCCCTCGCCCATGTGGTTGATAGCCGTATCGAGCCGCAGCTTCTGTTCCTGCAACTCACGCTGCGAGGCCTCGACTTGCTGGCGTGCGAGCGAGAGCTGGTTGATGATTTCCTCGAAACGGTGCGTGCGCAGCGCAAGACGACGATCCGCCAGCACGCCGACCAGGCTCATCCCGAGCACCGACAGCGCCACGCCGGCGATCGTCGCGGCAAGGAAGGCGGGAGAGAGCGACAGCGCGTCCGGAGCCAACCGCGGATCGGGAACGATCTCGACGGCGCCCATCGCCGTGAAGTGATGAGACACGATCGCAAGCGTCAGCAGCAGCGCGGCTGCGGTCGTCATCCAACGGTCCTGGTAGCGGACCGCGATCGCCAGCGCCGCATAGCCGAACAGCATGCCGAGCCCGATCGAGGCGACGACAAGGTCGATCGACCACGCCACGTGGCCCGGCACTTCGAGCGCCCACATGCCGAGATAGTGCATGCTGGCGATGCCGGCGCCGATAATCGCGCCACCGACCGGTGCATGCCAACGGCTCGACCCGCTGACGGCAAAGCCTAGGCCGCCGGACGTCAGCAGCATCGCCGCGGCGAGCGACAGCGCGGTCAGCGCGATGCTGTAGCCGGTCGGGACTCCCGGCTCATAGGCGAGCATGGCGATGAAATGCGTCGCCCAGATTCCGTAACCGATTGCGGCCCCCGCGATCGCGATCCAGATCAGGCGCGTCCTCGCTTGCGAGGCGATCGCACGGTGGAAAATGTTGACGGCAACAACGCTGGCGACGAAGCACACGAGGCCGGCAAGCAGAACCAGCCGCCAGTCATGCTCACCGGATATGCACGTAAAAATACGGTACATCGGGTCGGCTCATGATTGTCTGCTTCCACAGATAGTCCGATCGAGTTTTCGTCTCGATAATTTTTCCGGGCTTTCTGCGGCATGGTTATCCGCGCGTAAGCCGAATCCGCCGCGAAATTGATGACCCCATAAATTTAGTGATGGCCGGCACCGGACGGCGGTGCGGCGTTGTATCATCGCGGTGCGACCGCGTTTTTCACGCGCTTTGACGCACGGCCGATTGCTGGTTCAACCAATCCATCCAGGACAACGTTCCGCGCACGCCTCGGCTCACGACAAAACCCATGCCGCGCGCCGTCTTCTCCGAAAGCCTGATCGGCAGGATGGGCCGGCGTATGCCGCGGACTTTCTGGTAGTCGCGCGCGAACGCGCTGCCGTCGCGATCATCCGGACCACCGATCTCGGCGCGCACACCGCGCTGTCCGTCGAACGCGCATCTGACGAGATACTCGGCGACGTCAGACGTATCGACCGGATTGAACATCGTCGCGGGCACCGGCCAGAGCGGTAGCCATGACAGTCCGGCGAGCATGTTCGCCAGCAGATAGTAGAAAGGCATCGCGCGGACCACCGACCACGGCAGATCCGAGCTGCGGACCAGGCGCTCGCCTGCAAGCTTCACGCGGGCATAGGGCAACGACGCGTCATCCAGGCCAACGATCGAGACGTGAAGGAAATGCTGCACCGCTGCGTTACGGCACAGCGCCAGCAGCCGACCGGTTCCCTCGACGTCCACGGCCGAGGGAGACGCGAAGAAATCGACCGGCCTGAAGCCGCCCCGCCGCGCGATCGGCGAAAAGGTCGCCGCATTGATCACCGTGTGCACGCCCTTCAAGGAGGCATGTACGCCCTCCCCGGTCGCGAGATCGCCGATCGCCCATTCGACCTCCATCCCTGGCCGCGGCGAACGCGCGAGCACCCGCACCCGGTGCCCGGCGTGAAGCAGCCGGCTGACGACGTCACGACCGAGATGGCCGGTGCCTCCGGTGACGAGAACGAGCGTCATGTCCAGTGCTCCATCGATTGCGCGCATACGGCGCGCTGATCGTCTCATCCGCCGAGCGGAACGAGCACGGTCTCGCCGGTCGCGACGAGCGATAGCTCGCCCTGGTCGTTTTCTGCAAACAGCTCCGCCCGAGCGAATACTTGCTTGCGCCCGGCGCGTACCGTTCGGCCCCTCGCGACAAAGCGGCGGCCCGCGGCCGGCCTCAGGCAGTTCATCGAGAAATGCGATGCCGTCACCGCGCCCACGACCGTCGCCGCCGCGAAGCCGCAGGCGGTATCGAGCAAGGCCGCGATCATCCCGGCGTGCAAATGGCCGGCATATTGGGTCAAGTCGTCGCGCCACGGCATGTGCAACTCAGCCGCGCCGTCATCGGCCGCAACGACATCGAGCCCGATCAGACGATTGAAGGCAGCCGACGCGTTGGTGGCGATGAGACGCGGCAGATCGAATCCAGGACCGGCGGTCATGTGAAGCTCCATTGCGGTGTGCGATGTTCGAGATTGGCCCTGACAGCTTCGACATGATTCGGCGTGCCGAGCAGCGTGGCCTGGGCGGCGGTCTCGGCCGCGAGCCCGGTCGCCGCATCGCAGCCGACCGCGAGGTTGAGCAGCCGCTTGGCGGCGCGGATCGCATCCGGACTGCGGTCTGCGATCATGCGTGCGGTCGCGAGCGCCACGTCGCGCGGATCCTCCACAATTCGCGTGGCGAGGCCGAAGGCGAGCGCTTCCTGCGCCGAGAAGATGCGGGCGGTATAGGTCAGCTCGCGGACGACATCTTCGCCGGCGAGATGGCGCATTAGCTGCGTGCCGGCCATGTCCGGCACCAATCCCCATTTGGCCTCGACAATGGCGAGCCGCGTATCGGGCGCGAGATATCTGATGTCGGCGCCCAGCGTGAGCTGGAAGCCGCCGCCGAACGCGATGCCGTGAACCGCGGCGATGACCGGCACCGGCAACTCCCGCCACAGCCACACCAGGTGCTGCGCCCAATTGGCGATGCCGTGCGTGCGCTGGCCAAGGTCGGCGAACGGCAGAATGGATTCGCCTTCGGTTGTTGCGACCAGACGCTCGATGTCGAGCCCGGCGCAGAACGCCTCGCCTTCGCCTGACAGCACCACGGCGCTGATGCTGCGATCGTTCTTGAGCCGAGCGCCGGCGTCCGCGATCGCGCTGAACATCGCGGGATCGAGGGCGTTCAGCTTGGCCGGGCGATTGAGACGAACCTCGGCGATGCCGTTGGCGATACTGAGATGGACACGATCATCCATGATCGGCGCCACGGCGTTAATAGCCGGCGACGGCGAGCGCCACCACGGCGCTCATGCCGATCCAGCCGAAGTGGCGCCCGCGCGTGGCGATGGCGTTGGCCAGTGCGGCGCAGCCGAACACCACGGCGAGCGTGGCCACGATCCAGTGCCGCGCAGCGTCGGCCGCCATCGCAGGCGCTGCGGCCAGAAGCACCCCACCGCCGATCCACGCGACCGTGCCGGCCTGCCACACCAGGCGGAGCAGCAGACGCAGCCGCGGCGGCTCCACCGTGGCGCGGGCGAAGACCTTCGTCTCTCCAAGCGCGCCATGGATCAGGCTGATGATGATCGCGATGGCACCGGCGCCTTGCAGCAGAGTATCACGCATCGGACCGCCTCCATACAGTAGTGTATGGTTATGGTCTCGGCGCTGGCCGCTGTCAATACACTTGTGTATGGTGTGGAGGCAGGCACGACAGGGGGAACCATGGCCGATCAGCTCTCGGCGCAGGATTGGCTCGATCTGGGTCTGAAGACCCTGGCGAAGAATGGCTTCACCGCGCTGAAGGCCGATCCGCTGGCCAAGGCGATGGGCGTGTCGCGCGGCAGCTTCTACTGGCACTTCGCCGATATCGGCGCGTTCCACGCCGCGGTACTGAGGCGCTGGCGCGACGTCGCTGCGGAACAGATCATCGCCGGCATCGAAGCGGCCAAGGGCGAGGATCCCGTGGCCGTGCTGCTGCGGCTGACCTTCATCAGCAAGCTCGCGCTGGAGCGGGCGGTGCGGAGCTGGGCCGCGCATGACGGCGCCGCGCGCGCAGCCGTGCAGGCAATCGACCGCCGCCGGCTCGACTATATCGAGAGCCTGCTGAAGAAGGTCGGCCTGCCCGACGCCGTTGCCCGCGCTCGCGCCCAGATTCTTTACTGGACGTTTCTCGGTTTCGCGCTGTCCGATCAGGCGCTGCCGCAGGACAAGCAGCAGGCCGTGCTCGAGGAATTGTTGCGGATGGCGACCAGGCCGCCGTCATGACACCGTGCGATCGAGTATGCTAGATGACAACCAGCCGGAGACACCGATGAATTCAACGCCCGACCATCTCGAGAGCACCGCCGACCCGAAACTGCTGGAGATCCTGGTGTGCCCGATCACCAAGGGGCCGCTGGAATTCGACGCGACCAAACAGGAACTGATCTCGCGTTCCGCCAAGCTCGCCTATCCGATCCGCGATGGCATCCCGATCATGCTGCCGGAAGAGGCGAGGAAGATCGATTAGCACGACGGCATGCGGGCGATCGTCACATTGATGCTCTTGCTCGCTTCGCTGGCAAGCGCGGCAGCCGACGAGAGCAGGATGCGCATCGGGCCGATCGACGCAGTGCTGACCGTTCCGCCCGGTGTCGCGAAGCCGCCGGTCGCGCTCCTGATCGCCGGTTCCGGCTCGACCGATCATGACGGCAACGGGCCGCAGCTCAAGCCGGCGACGCTGAAGAAGCTCGCCGAGCAACTGGCCGCGCGCGGCATCGCGACGCTGCGCTACGACAAGCGCGGCGCAGGCGGCTGGAAGAAGGAATTCGGCCGCCCGGAGGATTTTCGCTTCAAGGATTTCGTCGACGACGCCGTGTCGCTGATCGAGTACCTGCGCGCAAGCGGCAAATTCTCTCGGCTCGCAGTGGTCGGGCACAGCGAAGGCGGCCTGGTTGCGCTGCTCGCCGTGCAGCGCTCGCCGGTCGATCGGCTGGTGCTGCTCGCGACGGCGGCGCGCAAGCAGGGTGACCTCCTGAAGGCGCAGCTCGAAAAGCAGCTACCTGCGGACAAATACGCGCCGCTCGCCAAGGCGATCGACGACATCATGGCCGGACAGATTGTCGATCCACCGCCGGCGGGGCTTGCGATTGCGCCGTCGATGCAACCCGGCATGGCCTCCGCCTTCAACGAGGATCCGATCGATCCGATGCGGAAGATCACCGGGCCGACGCTGATCATCGCAGGCGGCCGTGACCGTCAACTGGCGCGCGTCGATTTCCTCGCGCTCACCGCCGCCGACATCGCGGCCAAGTCATTATGGCTGCCCGACATGAACCATGTGCTGGTCGACGTCACCGACGCGGCGGACGACATCGCCAGCTACAACCAACCCGACCGGCCGCTCGATGCTGCCATGATCGATGCGGTGGCGAATTTTGTCGCGCAGGACTGAGTTGATTGTCGTCGCACGTTCGTAGATGGGGTAACGGGCCCCCCGGTCCCCCATCTACAAGGTTTACAGCGCCTCGCCCTTCAACAGCCGCGGCACTTCACCCGACAGTCCCGCCGCTTGGCGGATGAACATCTCCTTCAGCGGCGGCGCGCGGTCGACAAGGCCCAATCCGATGTCGCGCACGGTGCGCAGCAACGTCGATTCGTTGGAGAACAGGACGTTCAGCGAGTTGGTGGCAACGCCCATCGCCATGGTGTCGAAGCGCCGCCAGCGCTGATAGCGCTCGAGCACATCTGCTTGACCGGGATCCATGCCGAGCCGCGCCGTGTCGACGACGACCTCGGCCAGCGCCGCGACATCCTTCAGGCCCATGTTGAGGCCCTGCCCCGCGATCGGGTGGATCACATGCGCGGCATCGCCGATCAGCGCCAGCCGCTCGGCGATGAAGGAGCGTGCGACGAAATAGCCGAGCGGAAATGCGCGCGGCTTGTCGAGCGCCTTGACCTCGCCGAGACGCAGCCCGAAGCGCTGCTCGAGCTCGGCGTGGAATTCCTCATCACTCAACGCCACGATGCGCGCAGCATCCTTGCGCGTCTCGGTCCACACCAGCGAGGAGCGATTGCCGGTCAGCGGCAGGATTGCGAACGGACCTGCGGGCAGGAAATGCTCCTCGGCGCGGCCGTTGTGCGCGCGCTCATGTCCGACCGTGACGACGATGCCGGATTGATCGTACTCCCAGCCATGGGTCGCGATGCCGGCGCGTTCGCGCAGCTTCGAGCGTGCGCCGTCGGCCGCCACCAGCAGGCTCGCATCGACCATGGTGCCGTCGGCCAAGGTCACGCTGATGCCGTCGGTCCGGGCGTCATAGCTCGACACCGCGGTGGCGCGCAGTTCGACGCCCTCGGCCTCGGCGCGCGCCGCGAGCGCATCGATCAGATGGCGGTTCTCGACCATATGCGCGAACGGCTCACCGGGCGCGACATTGCCGGCGAAGGTCAGGAACACCGGGCGGGTGGCGTCCTGCAGCTTGGAATCGGTGACCACCATGTCCGTGATCGGCTGCGCGGTCGGTGCGACCTGGCCCCAGACGCCGAGCGTCTCGAACAGCCGCCGGCAGGCGGCCACGATCGCGGTCGCGCGCGGGTCGCGGCTTGGCCGCATGCCCAGTGCCGGATCGGCGACAATGACGGCCACGTCAGGCCCGAGCCCCTGGCGGAGCGCCACGGCCAGCGCCAGCCCGGCAAACGCGCCCCCGCAGATGACAATACTTCGCTGTCCCGGCATGCCCTTCCTTTGCGCGTTTGGCGCTCTCAGACTGTGCTTGCTACCTGATAATAGCTGGGCGAAACAGGGGCGTGAAACAAGGCCGTTACCGACATTCCGAGGCGATGCGACAGCATCGAACCCGGAATCTCGAGATTGTTGCGGCGAGATTTCCGGGTTCGCGCTGGCGCGCGCCCGGAATGACAAACGAGAGCGCGTCCATGTCCAAGAGCCTGATCGACCTGCTGTCCATTCTCGATCTCGAGCAACTCGAGGTGAATCTGTTCCGCGGCAACAGCCCGAAGACGAGCTGGCAGCGCGTATTCGGCGGCCAGGTGATCGGACAGGCCATGGTCGCCGCGTGCCGCACCGTCGAGGGCCGCCTGCCGCACTCGATCCATTGCTACTTCATTCTGCCCGGCGATCCGCAGATTCCGATCATCTACCAGGTCGAGCGCCTGCGCGACGGCAAGAGCTACACCACCCGCCGCGTCACCGCGATCCAGCACGGCAATGCGATCTTCTCCATCATGGTGTCGTTCCACGCCGAGGAGCAGGGCGCGTTCGACCATCAGGAGAAGATGCCCGAGGTGCCGCCGCCGGAGAAGCTGACCGCGGAGGAAGTGTCGAAGCAGCCGATGTTCAAGGAGATGCCGGAGTTCATCCGCCGCTACTACGAATCCGATCGGCCGATCGAGCTGCGCCCGGTCGAGCTCGGCCGCTACTTCGGCCAGAAGATCGACGATGGCCGCATCCATGTCTGGATCCGCACCGCCGCCAAGCTGCCCGACGATCCGGCGCTGCACATGTGCGCACTGGCCTATGCGTCGGACTTTTCGCTACTCGATGCTGTGATGGCCCGCTACGGCCGCACGCTGTTCGACAAGCGCATGATGCCGGCGAGCCTCGACCACGCGATGTGGTTTCACCGCCCGTTCCGCGCCGACGAATGGCTGCTCTACGCGCAGGATTCGCCGAGCGCGCAATCAGGCCGCGGCCTGACGCGCGGCCTGATCTTCAAGCCCGACGGGACGCTGGTCGCCTCGGTCGCACAGGAAGGCTCGGTGCGCGAACGCAAGGCGTAGATCGCTTTGAAGCGAAGCGGGCCCCGGGTTCGCGCGAAGAAAACGCGTCAAACAAGAACCTGATCCCCAGTGCAAACTGGCGGCGTTTGCGCGCAGGTCATCCTCATACCGGTTACACGCCCGGCTGCGTGCCTCGCTGCACCAGCGCGGTCTGCGACGCGATCCAGCGCATCATCCAGCGATACACCCATGGGATCGGGATGACGAAGGCGATGCCGATAAAGGTCACGATGCCGCGCCGCAGGAATTCCAGCCCGGTGCCGTTGAAGGTGACGTCGTGGCGCGTGCCCTGGATGTTCTGGCAGAACCAGCGCGTCCAGGCGGCATAGACCCACGCCCAGCCGATGATCGTGATGAACGAGATCGCCGCCAGCAGGGTCCAGCCGAGATAGGCCCAGAACGAGCCGGTGAAGGTCAGCCCGAGCAGTTGCCCGTTGGAGGCGATATTGGCGACCAGCCATTTCAGGAACAGCCAGTACAACGCGATCTCGACCAGGGCGATCAGAAGATTGAGCAACTGGCTCTCGAGCATCGACACCGCGAGAATGAGCACAACCGCGCCGAAGAACCAGGGCACGACCGTCATTGCGCTCCCCTCAAAACTGAGATTTGGCCGCGAGGGCACGTGCACGCACGGGACCAGCCATTTGAGGTACCAAACCAGCATCCATGGCAGCGGAATGACGAAGGCGCTTGCGATCGCGAACACCACCGTGCGCCAGATGAATTGCCAGATGCCGAAATCGATCGACAATTGTCCGCCGCCGTAGCTTGCCGAGGCCACCGCCGGACCGCCGGCCTGCGGGAATGCCGGCGACGCGGCGGCACCTAGCATGAGGCCCGGAACGTCATTCGCCTTCTGCCAGCCAGCCATCCCTTCGGTCCAGACCAGCGTGTCGGCCCGCACCGTCCCGCGGGCGATCAGGTCGCGGAGCTGCGCCTCCGGCAGGGGACCTCTCTGCTGGCCTTCCGATGCATAAAACCAGGTTCGGTTCGGCATGTTTGTCGTCCTCGGGGCGGGAACGCAGCGGAGAATGAGCCAGCGAGGTCGCCGGCCAGTGGGAAAGTCGCATTCTGGCCGAGGGTTCTGATCCCGTATAGTGACGGAGCCCACGCGCTGGGCACGTTTTCCCCTTCAACCTGCAAGTTTTTTGTGCCATGTGCCCAGAAAGATGCCAGATTTGGTGGACGCAGGACGCTGGCCGCCTGGTCGGCGGGTGACGCCCAGGGAACAGGGCGCATGCGGAAAACCTCAAGGGAATGAAGGCCTGACCATGAAACTCGTCGTCGCGATCATCAAACCGTTCAAGCTGGACGAGGTGCGCCAGGCGCTGACAGCGATCGGCGTCCACGGCATGACCGTGACCGAGGTGAAGGGCTATGGCCGCCAGAAAGGCCACACCGAGATCTATCGCGGCGCCGAATATGTCGTGAACTTCCTGCCCAAGCTCAGGATCGAGATCGCGGTCGATTCCGACCTCGCCGAGAAAGCGGTCAGCGTCATCACCCAGCACGCGCGCACCGGCCAGATCGGCGACGGCAAGATCTTCGTGACGCCGATCGACCACGCCCTGCGCATCCGCACCGGCGAGACCGACAACGACGCGCTCTGAGACTTCACGTTCATGACCGCCGCCGGCAACGACGCCGGCGCGCAAAAAACACCCCACGCCGAGGAATGATGATGAGGGCACGGGCTCTTCGTGCAGCGAAAATCGCTGCGCCGATCAATGCTGCAATCCTGCTTGCGCTAGGCACGCCGGCCTTCGCGCAGGATTCGGCCAGTTCGACCGTCAACGCCGCCGACACCGCCTGGATGATCGTCGCCACCGCGCTGGTGCTGATGATGACGATTCCGGGGCTTGCGCTGTTCTACTCCGGCATGGTGCGCAAGAAGAACGTGCTGGCGACGATGGCGCAGAGCCTCGCGGCGGTGGCGATCGTCTCGATCCTCTGGGTCACCTTCGGCTATTCGCTGGCCTTTGTCGGCGACGGTCCCTGGCTCGGCTCGCTCGACCGCTGGTTCCTCGCGGGCCTGACGATGGACAGCATCAACCCGGCAGCCAAGACGATCCCCGAAGCGCTGTTCATGCTGTACCAGATGACGTTCGCGATCATCACGGTGGCGCTGGTCGCGGGCTCGGTCGCCGACCGCATGCGTTTCTCGGCCTATGTGCTGTTCTCGATCGGCTGGTTCACCTTCGCCTATGTGCCGCTGGCGCATTGGGTGTGGGGCGGCGGTTTCCTCGCTTCGACCGGCGTGCTCGATTTCGCCGGCGGCCTCGTCGTGCATCTCTCTGCCGGCGTCAGCGGCCTGGTGGCGGCCAAGGTGATGGGCAATCGCCAGGGCTATGGCCATGACAACTTGTCGCCGTTCGATCTGTCGCTCGCCGTGATGGGCACCGGCCTGCTGTGGGTCGGCTGGTTCGGCTTCAACGGCGGCTCGGCGCTCGCGGCCAATTCGCGCGCGGTGATGGCGATCACCGCCACCCATCTTGCGGCCTGCGCGGGTGCGCTGACCTGGGGCGGCATCGAATGGGCGACGCGCCGCAAGCCGTCGGTGCTCGGCATGATCTCCGGCGCTGTCGCCGGCCTTGGCACCATCACGCCGGCCTCAGGCTACGTCGCGCCGTGGCACGGCGTGATCATCGGCATCATTGCCGGCCTGGTCTGCTACTGGGCCTGCACCTGGCTGAAGCACCGCTTCAAATATGACGACTCGCTCGACGTGTTCGGCGTCCACGGCATCGGCGGCCTGACCGGCACGCTGCTGGCGGGCGTGTTCGCAGCGTCGGCGATCTGCGGCACCTCGGGGCTGCTCGAGGGCAACCCGAAGCAGTTCCTGATCCAGTTCTACGGCGTCGCCGTCACGCTGGTCTGGTGCGGCGGCATAACCTTCGTGCTGCTCAAGCTGGTCAGCGCCTTCGTCCCGCTGCGTGTCTCGGTGCAGCAGGAGCTGGAGGGCCTCGACATCACCCAGCACGGCGAGGCGCTGCAGTGAGGCGGCGGGCTTAGACGGTTCGCGTGACGCGGCCGCGCCCGCCCTGGTCCGCTCGTTTCGGGCTTGCATGACACATAAGTGTATGCTTATGTGTCGATATGATCGAAGCCGACATCTTCAAGGCGCTGGCCGATCCCACGCGCCGAAAGGTCTTTGAAAAGCTCGCTGGCGGAAGCCTGAATGCCAGCGCCTTGCGCGACGGCTTGGAGATCAGCCAGCCGGCGATGTCGCAGCATCTCGCGGTGCTGCGCGCGGCGGGCCTGGTGCGCGAGCAGCGGCAGGGCCGCTTCGTCAATTATGAAGTCGACCCGGACGGGATCGCCACCATCGGGACATGGCTTGCGCGCTATCGCGCCTACTGGCCGAAGCGCATCGAAGCACTCACCGACTTGCTGAAGGACATGGATCAATGAGCGATGCAGTTGAGGCCGACCGCGCCGACCCCGCCCTGGTGCTCGAATATGAGCTCGATGCGCCGCCGGAAAAGGTTTGGCGCGCCGTGACCATTCCCGCGCTGCGCCAGCGCTGGTTGCCCGATGCCGACCTTGCCGGAGCCGAGCCGGAATCGTCGGTCGCGGGCGAGGAGGTGCGCTACCGGCTCCGCGAGTCCGAGCCGCCGTTTCGCGAGAGCCACGTCACTTTCCGGATCGAGCCGAACGAGGCCGGCGGCACCCGGTTTCGCATCATTCAGGTGGCCTGCGACGCCAGACGACCGCTGCCGCAGGCAGCCAACAGCAACGGCCGCTGCCTGATGCGCGCGGCCTGACGGCAAACGACTTCATCACCTGCTGAAAGGGAGATCGCCGATGCGCGACATGCTGCAACTCGTCCCTATGGTCGTCGAACAATCCACCCGCGGCGAACGCTCCTTCGACATCTATTCGAGGCTCTTGCGCGAGCGCATCATCTTCCTGAACGGCGAGGTCAACGACGCCATGTCCGGGCTGGTCTGCGCGCAGCTCCTGTTCCTGGAGGCGGAGAACCCGAACAAGCCGATCAATCTCTACATCAACTCCTATGGCGGCGTGATCACCAGCGGGCTTGCGATGTACGACACCATGCAGTTCATCAAGGCGCCGGTGCATACGCTGTGCATGGGCACCGCGCGCTCGATGGGCTCGTTCCTGCTGATGGCCGGCGAGCCCGGTCACCGCGCCGCCTTGCCGAATGCCAGCCTGCACATGCACCAGCCGCTCGGCGGCTTCCAGGGCCAGGCCTCCGACATCCTGATCCACGCCACTGAGATGCAGGAGACCAAGCGACGCATCATCCGGCTCTACGCACAGCATTGCCGGCGCGGCGAAGCGGACGTGGAGCGGACGCTCGACCGCGATCACTTCATGACCGCGCAGCAGGCGCTCGACTGGGGATTGATCGACAGGGTTCTTGCGCAACGCGAGGCGGCCTGAACCGAGATCTCGCAGAGCCCGTGGCCGGCGCGTTCGCGCAGTCATTGGCTCGGGCGACAGCTCCATCGTCCCCTTCCCCCTGAAAGGGGGAAGGTCGGGATGGGGGTCCAGCCGCAGGCGACGCTGTATGCGGAGAGAGAAGATCCCCACCCGCTTTGCTCTGGCGAGCAAAGCGACCTCCCCTTTGCAAGGGGAGGTTCCGAGCCCTTCTGCAATCAAGATGAAAGTTCCGCCAGCACTTCGGCGGGCTGCTCCGCCGCTGGGCAGAATTGTGTCCGGAGTCTGTCGTGCCCGCGTTTTGAACAGGGCTGATGATATTTTAGGCGCGGCGGAATGGCGCAGTGCCGAACATCTCCCGCTAAGCGGGAAAAATTCCGGATTCATAATCCATTAGCTGAGCCGTCCGATCTGGCACGGCATTTGATTCTAAGGGTCCCGGCTGTGCCCGCGTAGTGGATGCTCTCCGCGTGGTGAACCTCAGTCGCAATTCTCCCGGTGTTTCGCGCCGGGCCCAAGCGGGGATAGGACTCATGAAAATTGTTATGGCGATCATTAAGCCATTCAAGCTCGAAGAGGTCCGTGATGCCCTGACCGCCATTGGCGTTCACGGTCTCACGGTGACGGAAGTCAAAGGCTACGGCCGTCAGAAGGGCCACACGGAAATCTATCGCGGCGCCGAATATGCGGTGAGCTTCCTGCCCAAGATCAAGATCGAGGTCGCGATCGGCTCCGATCAGGTCGACAAGACCATCGAGGCCATCACTTCAGCCGCCAAGACCGGACAGATCGGCGACGGCAAGATCTTCGTCATCAGCCTCGAGCATGCGGTGCGCATCCGCACCGGCGAGGCGGATGCCGCGGCCCTCTGATTTCGCGCTCAAACCATACGACCTCAGGAGTAAGACAACATGACGTTCAAGCGTCCCTCAGGCGCGGGACTGGCGGCCCTCGCAGTCGGCATCTTCGCCGCGACTGCCGCTCATGCCGAGCCAACCATCAACAAGGGCGACAACGCCTGGATGCTCACCTCGACGGTGCTCGTGCTGTTGATGACCATCCCGGGCCTCGCGCTGTTCTACGGCGGTCTGGTCCGTTCCAAGAACATGCTCTCGGTGCTGGCGCAGGTGTTCTACACGGTCTGCGTCGTCACCGTGCTCTGGGCCCTCTACGGCTACAGCCTCGCCTTTACCGGCGGCTCCGACTTCATCGGCGGCTTCTCCAAGGCCTTCCTGATGGGCGTGACCACGGACTCCAAGGCGGCGACCTTCTCGGTCGACGCCAACATTTCGGAACTGGTCTATGTCTGCTTCCAGATGACGTTCGCGGCGATCACGCCCGCCCTGATCGTCGGCGCCTTTGCCGAGCGCATGAAGTTCTCGGCGATCGCGCTGTTCATCCCGCTCTGGGTGACGCTGATCTACTTCCCGATCGCGCACATGGTCTGGTACTGGCCCGGTCCGGACGCGATCCAGGATGCCGCCAAGGCGCTCGCCGCGGCTGCTGACGGTGCGGCGAAGACCGCGGCCCAGGCCAAGCTCGACGAGATCAACGCCGATGCCGGCTGGATCTTCAAGAAGGGTGCGATCGACTTCGCAGGCGGCACCGTGGTGCACATCAACGCCGGCATCGCCGGCCTGGTCGGCGCGTTGCTGATCGGCAAGCGCACCGGCTACGGCAAGGAGCTGATGGCCCCGCACTCGCTGACCATGACCATGATCGGCGCCTCGCTGCTCTGGGTCGGCTGGTTCGGCTTCAATGCCGGTTCGAACCTTGAAGCCAATGGCGGCGCCGCACTCGCCATGACCAACTCCTTCGTGGCCACGGCCGCGGCGGCGCTGTCCTGGATGTTCGCCGAGTGGATCATCAAGGGCCATCCCTCGCTGCTCGGCGCGCTGTCCGGCGCGGTCGCAGGTCTCGTCGCGGTGACGCCGGCGGCCGGTTTCTCCGGTCCGATGGGCGCGATCGTGCTCGGCCTCGTGGTCGGCGTGGTCTGCCTGTTCTTCTGCACGGTCGTGAAGAACGCGCTCGGCTACGACGACTCGCTCGACGTGTTCGGCGTCCACTGCGTCGGCGGCATCGTTGGTGCGCTCGGCACCGGCATCCTGGTCAACCCGGCGCTCGGCGGTGCCGGCATCATCGACTACACCGCGATCCCGCCGAAGGTCGCCGATTACGACTTCGCCGCGCAGATGCTCTCGCAGGTTTGGGGCGTCTGCACCACGCTGGTGTGGTCGGGCATCGGCTCGGCGATCCTCTACAAGATCGTCGACGTGATCGTCGGCCTGCGCGCCAATGTCGAGACCGAGCGTGAAGGCCTCGACATCACCGAGCACACCGAGCGCGCCTACAACATGTGAGTTCTCCCGGGACGCGACCTCCCCAAGCGGTCGGTCCCAGAACTACGGTCCGGGCACATACCCGGCAATGCCCGGACCGTTGAGGGGCTCCAGCGCAAGTTGGAGCCCCTTTCTTTTTTCATTCCCTTGAGAAACTATTGTCGAAATCGACTGCCATTGTGGAACGGCAGGCCGAGAGGACAACAGAACAACAAACACAGGGAGGACGTCATGAGGGTCGAAGGCGGATGCTATTGCGGCAAGGTGCGCTACGAGGCCGAGGGCGAGCCGATGATGGCGGCGCAATGCCATTGCCGGGAATGCCAGTACATCACCGGCGGCGGGCCGAACATGTTCGTGGCGATGCCAATCGGCGGATTCAAATACACCGCGAGCGAGCCCAAGCAGTTCACGCGCAAGGATCTCAGCCGCGCCGTGACGCGCGAGTTCTGTCCCGAGTGCGGCACCCATCTGGCGACCAAAGCGCCCGGCCTCCCCGCCGCGATATTGAAGGTCGGCACCTTCGACGATCCAAAGCTGTTCAATCCACAGGTCGCGATCTACACCTGCGACAAGCAGGCCTACCACCACGTGCCCGACGGCATGCCGGCATTCGAGAAGCTGCCGGCGCACTGAGCCGCGCACATCGCGCGCGTAACCCCGGATGCAGCGCAGCGCGATCCGGGAACAGTGTCTTCGCGGGCGAGACTGCCCCGGATTTCGCTCCGCTGCGTTCCGGGTTACAGAAGATCGCTGTGCCCGTCATGGCCGGGCTTGACTCGCCATCCATCCCGCTTCGCAAGACTCTTTGCCGATTGATGGATGCCCGGGTCAAGCCGGGCATGACGAATCATGGAAGGACCGACCAAACAACCAGGTCACGCCGCGTCGCGGGCGTGCTCAACGCGATCGCGGCCATGGCGCTTGGCGCTGTAGAGCGCCTGGTCGGCCGTGCGCATCAGCTCGCCCAGCTCGAACCCACTCGCCTTGACGGTGAAGCCGATGCTGATCGTCACCGGGAGCGGCGTAACGTCATCGAGGATCGTTCGGCCTGCGCAGTCGCGGCGGATTTCCTCAGCGCGGTGCGCGGCCTGCTCACCACTGAGCCCGGTGAGAACGACGGCGAATTCCTCGCCGCCGTAGCGCGCCACCAGAGCGCCGCGCCGAATCGCGAACTGGCGCAGCACGTCGGCGATCTCGACCAGCACCCTGTCGCCGATATCGTGCCCGTAGCGGTCATTGATCGACTTGAAATGGTCGATGTCGCACATCAGCACCGCCGCCGACGCGCCATCGGCTTCCGCCCGATCGAGCGCGCTCGCGGCCGCGGCGTCGAAGCCGCGCCGGTTCAAGAGGCCGGTCAACTGATCGGTTTGGGAGATCTGCGCGAGCTCGCGGCGGGTCTGCGCCAGCTCCAGCATCAAACGCCCCGAACGATAGGACATGCCGCCGCTCAGCGACAACGCGATGAAGACGCCCGCCGTCAGTCCGAAGAGTTGCATCTGCCCGACCGTGATCGGCGCAGCGAAGTCAAAGCCGAACGCCAGCGCGACCATGGTGAACGACATCACCGCGCTCGCCACTGCTGCGACCGCCATGACCTTGCCGGTGCGGCGCACCACATCGCCGTGTGTCTCGATCTTGATGGCCATGTCCCCTGCGACTTCCGAATGGCGGATCATTCGTCCGAGGCATCTTGCCAATTGCTGAAGGAACTTGTGCAGCGCGATACGGCCTTAATGGCGGGTAAAGCGCGAGACGCAAATGCATGCTCGCTTCCGACTTTCATCGGCCCCACCTCGCAGATCACGCCGAGCCGCCGATGGTTAATCGCGTCTTAACCTCGCCCTATCTATGGTGATTGGATCAGTTTACGGTCGGCCCCTTCCCATTCCCGACCGCAGTGAAAGTGCTGGCGCTTCAAACATGGCAATGACCGCCTCATCCGGCGCGGCGCAGGGCGCCGGCAATGTCGCTTCCGCCGGCCAGTCCGAGCGTTCCCCGTTCCTGCGTACCACCGAGCTGCTGGCGCCCTACCAGCCGGCTAAACCATTGATCACGCTGTCATTGGGCGAACCGCAGCACCCGGTTCCCGATTTCGTCGGGCCGGTGCTGGCAAAGCATACCGCCGAGTTCGGCCGCTACCCGATCGCCAAGGGCATCGAGCCGTTCCGCCGGGCGGTCGCGACTTGGCTGTCGAGCCGGTTCCGGCTGCCGCGCCCGGTTGATCCCGAGAGCGAGGTTCTGGTGCTGAACGGCAGCCGCGAGGGGCTGTTTTTCGCCGCGATCACCGCGGCACGCTATGTCGCCCCGCGCAAGGGACGGCCGGCGATCCTGATGCCGAACCCATTTTATCCCGCCTATGGCGCCGGCGCCCGCGCCGCCGGCTGCGAGCAGATCTATCTGCCGACCACGCTCGCCAACGGCTTCCTGCCCGATCTCGATGCGATCGACGAAGCGACGCTGGCGCGCACCGTAGCTTTCTTCATCGCCTCGCCCGCCAACCCGCAAGGTTCGGTCGCCTCGCGCGCCTACTTCACCCGTCTGAAGGAGCTCGCCGACCGCTTTGGCTTCATGATTCTCAGCGACGAGTGCTACTCGGAGATCTACACCCGCGAGGCGCCGGGCAGTGCATTGGAATGTGCCGGGCCCGACTTCACCAATGTGGTCGCGTTCCAGTCGCTGTCGAAACGCTCCAACCTGCCGGGCATGCGGGTCGGCTTCGCCGCCGGCGACAAAAAGTTTTTGGCCGCGTTCCATGAGCTACGCAACGTCGCCGCGCCACAAGTGCCGGTGCCGCTGCAGCATGTCGCGGTCGCCGCCTATAGCGACGAGGCGCATGTCGAGGAGAACCGCCGGCTCTATCGCATCAAATTCGATCTCGCCGATCAGATCCTCGGCAACCGCTACGGCTACAAGCGCCCAGCAGGCGGCTTCTGCGTCTGGCTCGACGTCTCGCAGCGCGGCGGCGACGAGGCCGCTGCGATCAGACTCTATCGCGACGCCGGCGTCCGCGTGATCCCCGGCAGCTATCTGGCGCGCGAGCAGAACGACGGTTCCAACCCGGGCGCGGGCTATATCCGACTCGCGCTTGTCTCCGACAGTGAATCCACGGCCGAGGCGTTGCACCGGCTGGTCGAAACTCTGGATTAATCGCGAAGCGCGAAGATTGAGCATGGCAGCGATCGAACGTGTCATCCCCCTGGTCGGCCATTTGCCGCACTCCATGCGCGAGTCGCTGGCGCGGCGGCTGCGTGAGCTGACCGGGCTCGGGCTGATCGCGCTCGCCGGCGTCGTCGCCGCGGCGCTGATGACGTGGTCGGTGCAGGATCCCTCTCTGAGCCACGCCACCTCGCGCGCGATCCGCAACGTCGTCGGCTATCCCGGCGCGATCGGCGCCGATCTGCTGATGCAGATCCTCGGGCTCGGCGCAATCATGCTGATGCTGCCGGTCGCGGTGTGGGGCTGGCGGATGCTGACGCATCGCCCGTTCGACCGCGAGGCGCTGCGGCTCGGCTGCTGGGTGCTGTGCACGGCGATCGCGGCGGGGTTTGCGAGCTGCTGGCCGCACAACACTGCGTGGCCGCTACCGACCGGGCTCGGCGGCGTGGTCGGCGATGCGCTGGTGCGCGCGCCCGCCGTGGTGTTCGGGCCGCCCGGCTTCATCTATCGCGTCGTGCTCGGACTCATCCTGTTTATCGCGATGGCCGGCTGCTTCCTGTTCGCCTGCGGCTGGGGCGCCAAGGAAAGCGATCCGGAGCTGACCGAGATCACCGACGACGACGAGCCGTTCGTCGAGGAGGAAGAGGAGAACGATCGCAGCTCGATCTCGCTCGGCTGGCTGTTCCACGCGATGATGAGCGCCAAGGCGCGGCTCGGCTGGCTGCTCACCAAAGCCTATAAATCGCTGGTCTCGAGCGCGCCGCAGGGCCGCGCTGCGGCGTTCGAGCGTCAGGAGCCCAATCTCGGCGGCGGCCGCGCCGCGCCGTCGATCGCGCCCGTGGCCGAGGACGACGACGAGGACGTCGAGCACGACACCGACGCTTTCGACGACGACGAGGAGGAAGAGGAGGAGGCTCCCGTTTCCCGCGCCCCGCGCAAGAAGGCCGAGCCGCGCGTCAAGAAAAAATCCTCCGACAAGTTCGAATTGCCGTCCGTCTCCGTGCTCACCGCGCCGAAGGCGAGCGACCGCCAGCCGCTCAGCAAGGCCGAGCTGGAAAATAATTCGCGCGCGCTGGAAGGCGTGCTGCAGGATTTCGGCGTGCGCGGCGAAATCGTCAAAGCCAATCCCGGTCCGGTCGTCACCCTGTACGAACTCGAGCCTGCGCCCGGCATCAAGTCGTCGCGCGTGATCGGCCTGTCCGACGACATCGCGCGCTCGATGAGTGCGCTGTCGGCTCGCGTCGCCGTGGTCGCCGGGCGCAACGCGATCGGCATCGAGCTGCCGAACGCGCACCGCGAGAAGGTGTATCTGCGCGAGCTGCTGGTCGCGAAGGAGAGCACCGAGTCGGTCGCCAAGCTGCCGCTGTGTCTCGGCAAGACGATCGGCGGCGATCCTGTCATCATCGATCTCGCGCGCACGCCGCACATGCTGATCGCCGGCACCACCGGCTCCGGCAAATCGGTCGCGATCAACACCATGATCCTCAGCCTGGTCTACCGGCTGCGCCCGGATCAGTGCCGCCTGATCATGGTCGATCCGAAGATGCTCGAACTCTCCGTCTATGACGGCATCCCGCATCTGCTCACGCCAGTCGTCACCGATCCGAAGAAGGCGGTGGTGGCGTTGAAATGGGCCGTGCGCGAGATGGAAGAGCGCTACAAGAAGATGGCCAAGCTCGGCGTGCGCAACATCGACGGCTACAATGCGCGCTTGGTCGAGGCCAGGGGCAAGGGCGAGGAGCTGACGCGCACCGTGCACACCGGCTTCGACAAGGAGACCGGCAAGGCGATCTACGAGGAAGAGAAGCTCGACCTCGACCCGTTGCCCTACATCGTCATCATCGTCGACGAGATGGCCGACCTGATGATGGTCGCCGGCAAGGACATCGAAGGCGCGGTGCAGCGCCTCGCTCAGATGGCACGCGCCGCCGGCCTGCATGTGATCCTGGCCACGCAGCGTCCGTCGGTCGACGTCATCACCGGCACGATCAAGGCGAACTTCCCGACGCGCATCGCCTTCCAGGTGACGTCGAAGATCGACAGCCGCACGATCTTGGGTGAAATGGGTGCCGAGCAACTGCTCGGCCAGGGCGACATGCTCTACATGGCGGGCGGCGGCCGCATCAGTCGCGTGCACGGCCCGTTCGCCTCCGACGAGGAAGTCGAGAAGGTGGTGCGTCATTTGAAGACGCAGGGCCAGCCGGAATATCTGGAAGCGGTGACCGCGGAAGAGCCGACCGACGAGGACGGCGCGGTGTTCGATTCCACCGGCATGGGTGGGGACGGCGGCGGCGACCTGTTCACGCAGGCAGTCGCGATCGTCAAGCGCGATCGCAAGGCGTCAACCTCCTACATTCAGCGCCGCCTGCAAATCGGCTATAACCGCGCCGCATCGCTCATGGAGCGGATGGAACTTGAGGGCATCGTCGGCCCGGCGAATCACGCCGGAAAGCGCGAAATTCTGGTCGGCGAAGAAGAAGGCCAGTTCTGATCTGAGATCATCACGGAAAAACCATATCTCCCTCGGATGAGGCGCTATAGGATCGCTCAAGCGGGACGAGCGTCGAACAGAGACCTGACATATCTGATGGAAAAGCATCTCACTCACCGCGGCATGCGCTACGCGCTGGCGCTCCTCGTCTCCGCCGCGATCGCCGGTACCACCATGACCGCGGTGGACGCCCAGAACGTCCCGACGCCGAAGCCTGCGCCCAAGAAGGGCCGGGACGCCGGCACGCAGATGAGCGCGCAGGACAAGGGCCCGCAGACCACGGGCACGACCCAGGAGCCGACGCCGATCATCCCCGATCCGCGTCGCAACGTGCCCGCCAGTATCTTCCAGACCTTCGACGCCAACCAGAAGGCGCAAGCTGCGAAGGTCTCGGCTTACCTGTCGTCGCTGCAAACGCTGGTCGGAAATTTCGTCCAGGTCGGGCCCGACGGCACCAAGACCAAGGGCGATTTCTACATCCAGAAGCCCGGCAAGGTGCGCTTCGAATATGATGATCCGAGCCCGGTCGAGATCATCGCCGACGGCTCGTCGGTCGCGGTACGCGACCGCAGGCTCGCGACCCAGGACATCTATCCGCTGTCGCAGACTCCGCTGCGTTACCTGCTGTCCGACCGCATCGACCTGATGAAGGACACCAATGTCGTCAGCGTCACCGCCGACGACGTGTACGTCAGCGTCACCATCGAGGAGAAGCAGGCACTGGTCGGCACCTCCCGGCTGATGCTCATGGTCGGCGCCAAGGACGGCAAGCTGAAGCAGTGGACCGTCACCGATCCGCAAGGCTACGACACCACGGTTGCCGTCTACAATCTCGACGCGACCCAGAAGCCCGATCCGTCGCTGTTCAAGATCGATTTCACGACCTACCCGGGCACCTCGCCGGGGTAGCCGATTCGCGTGGGATGGGTAGAGCGTCAGCGAAACCCATCGCAATCGTGTGGCGATACGGCAATGATGGGGTTCGCTTCGCTCTACCCACCCTACGCTCGTCACGCACCACGGATCCCGGCCTGTGGACAATTGAAATCCGCGGGGCGAACCGTGCTAAGACGCGGCTCCCATGCGTTTCACCGTCACAACCTGGAACATCAATTCGGTGCGGCTCCGCATCGATACCGTCGCCAAGTTCATCAAGGCGGCGCGGCCGGACGTGCTGTGCCTGCAGGAGACCAAATGCATCGACGACGCGTTTCCGCTGAAGCGCTTCAAGCGGCTCGGCTATGAGCACGTCGCGCTGAACGGGCAGAAGGGCTATCACGGCGTCGCCATCATCTCGAAGCTGCCGTTCGACAGCACCGACATCAGGACCTTCTGCGACAAGATCGATTCGCGTCACATCTCGGTGTCGTTCGGCGAGAAGGCGCAGCTCGCAAAGCCGCTGGTGCTGCATAATTTCTACGTGCCGGCCGGCGGCGACATCCCCGATCCCGCGCTCAATCCGAAGTTCGAGCACAAGCTGCAATTCCTCGACGAGATGAAAGCCTGCGAGCCGCTGCATCCGCGCGGCGACGACCGCCACATCCTGGTCGGCGACCTCAACGTCGCGCCGCATGAGAACGACGTGTGGTCGCACAAGCAGCTCCTGAAGATCGTCTCGCACACGCCGATCGAGACCGAGAAGCTACTCGCCGCGCAGATGCACGGCGAATGGTTCGACGTCGCGCGCGAGCGGATTCCGATGTCGGAAAAGGTCTACACCTGGTGGAGCTACCGCGCCGCCGACTGGACCGTGGGCGACCGCGGCCGCAGGCTGGATCACATCTGGGTCTCGCGCGCGCTGAAGGACCAGGTCAGTGATTTCAAGATCACCCGCGACGCCCGCGGCTGGGAGCGGCCGTCCGACCACGTGCCGGTGACCGCGGTGCTGGAGGTCTGAGGCGAGGCTGCGGCCGGTGGAGCATGCGGCGCGGCCGTCAATTCAATTTCACCAGCTACGTATTCAGCTTCGCGCCCGCCATCAGGATATCGCTCGCGAGCTGGCTCGTGCGTGTCGCGAGGTCGTCGCGCAGCCGTCGCGCCGCGGCGGGGTCGCTTTCCAGCACGCGCTGGAACAGGCTGCGCGCGATGCGAATCACGGAAGCGCGTTCGAGCGCGGTTGCGGTCGAGGGTCGCTTCATCGCCACGATCAGCGCGAGCTCGCCGATCAGCGCGCCGGGGCCGGCGACGATCTCGGCGCCGCCTTCCTCGACGCGGAACGTCCCGCTCTGCACGACATAGCCGGCGTCGGCCGCGTCGCCCGCCTTGAACAGCACGTCACCATCTTCGAAATCGCGTTGCTCGGAGCCGATCGCCAGCATGCGCAAGGAGGTACCACCCAACAGACGCATCGTCGGGACCCGCTCGAGCAGGGCTACATCATCATCGATCGACATTCAGGGTCGGGAACCGGAGTGCGCCTCGATTTCACGAATCGTCAAGCGCAAAGCGTATCACGGCACCAGCTTGTAGCCACCGGCTTCGGTGACCAGGATTTCCGGGTTGGCCGCGTCCTTCTCGATCTTCTGGCGCAGGCGATAGATGTGGGTTTCCAGCGTGTGGGTGGTGACGCCGGAATTGTAGCCCCAGACCTCCTGCAGCAAGGTCTCGCGCGACACCGGCATCTGGCCGGCGCGATAGAGGAAGCGGAGGATCGCGGTCTCCTTCTCGGTCAGCCGCACCTTCTTGGCATTGGCGCCGGTGAGCATCTTCGAGCCGGGCCGGAAAGAGTAGGGGCCGACCGAGAACACCGCGTCCTCGCTGGCCTCGTGCTGGCGAAGCTGCGCCCGGATCCGGGCCAGCAGCACCGCAAATCGAAACGGCTTTGCCACGTAATCATTGGCGCCGGATTCCAGGCCCAGGATGGTGTCCGAATCAGTGTCGTGGCCGGTGAGCATGATGATCGGGGCCTTGAAGCCGCCCTTGCGTAATGAGCGCACCACCTCGCGGCCGTCGGTATCCGGCAGGCCGACATCCATCAGGACCAGATCGGGGGAGTTGGCTTTGGCAGCGCTGGCGCCCTTGGCGCCGGTATCGACTGCGGAGGCCTCGAATTCCTCGTGCAGCGACAGTTGCTCGACCAGCGTATCGCGCAGATCGGTATCGTCATCCACGATCAAGATCTTGCGGGCATTGGCCATTGGTACAATCCTTCGGGGGCGGCGGGGCGGACAGAAGCTGGGACGCTCATGGCCGAGACTTGGGGTAGATATGGGTTCAGGTAGGCGATTGTTACCGATTCACAAGGCAAGGGTAGTTTATCGCAAAATCGGCAAGCGGGAGGTGAATGTCCTGTAACCCTGCCAGATAGATCAATTGGGGCTGCCAAGGCAAGTTTGGATTGGAATGATTCTTAGGGGAAGGCGAGCTATTTCAATCACTTATATGACAGATGCACGTGATCGCCCGCTCTCCGCCATTCACGTCCATCGCGCCGCCGGAGACCCGCGCCGGGGCTGGCTGAGCGCCGATGGCTGGACGGTGCCGGTCGCGCTCGGACGTGGCGGCATTCTGGCCAACAAGCGCGAGGGCGACGGCGGCACGCCGCGCGGCGTCTTTCATCCCCGGCGGCTGTGGTGGCGCGCCGACCGCCACTTGCGGCCGAAGACGTTCCTGCCGACCCGGCCGATCCGCCCCGAGGATGCCTGGTGCGAGGATCCGCGGGATCGTCATTACAACCAGCCGATCCGCCTCGACGGCGCGGAGCCCGGCGACCGCCTGACCCGCGCTGATCACCTCTACGACTTCATTGTCGAAATCGACCACAACGCCGCGCCGCGCATCGTTGGCCGTGGCAGCGCGGTGTTCCTGCACCTGGCGCGCCCCAATTTCTCGCCGACCGCCGGCTGCGTCTCGATGACGAAAATGTCGATGCTGCGTGTGTTGCGACGGATGAGTCCGCGGACGAAGATCATTATTGGGTAGTCTGCCATCTACCCTCATGGTGAGGAGCGCGCAGCGCGTCTCGAACCATGAGGCCCCGTCTGCGGCCTACATCCTTCGAGACGCCGCTCCGCGGCTCCTCTGGATGAGGGGTAGCAGCCAACACGATCGCTCCATTCAGGAATTCGACAATGCTCGACGCCGATCAAATCGCCACCGCATCAAGGATGTTGCACCAACACTGGCGCGCCGGCACCAAGCTCGGCGCGCTCGACACCGCGCTTCGGCCGCGCGACCGCGCCGAGGGTTACGCCGTGCAGGCTGCGCTGGAGAAGACGTCGCGTGAAAAGCTGTTCGGCTGGAAGATCGCGGCGACCAGCGAGGCCGGCCAGAAGCACATCAACGTCGCCGCCCCCTTGGCTGGGCGCATCCTTGCCGAGACCGTGATCGCCGATGGCGGCACGGCATCGATGACGGGCAACGAAATGCGCGTCGGCGAGCCGGAATTCGCCTTCCGGATGGCGCGCGATCTGCCGCCGCGTGCGGCGCCCTACAGCGTGCAGGAGGTGCTCGACGCGGTCGGCACGCTGCATCCCGCAATCGAGATTCCGGATTCGCGCTTCGCCGATTTCACCATAGCCGGCGAAGCGCAGTTGATCGCCGACAATGCCTGCGCGCATCTGTTTGTGCTTGGGCCAGCGACCTCAGCCAACTGGCGCGCGATGGATCTGATCGAGGAGCGGCCGACCATCGCGCTGCGTGGTCAGCACTACACCGGCCACGGCAAGAACGTGCTCGGCGATCCCCGCGTGGCGCTGGCATGGTGCGCCAACGAACTGCGCGGACTCGGGCTGACGTTGCGGGCAGGGGAGGTGGTCACCACCGGCACCTGCCACCCGCCGCTGCCGATTGCAGCCGGTGATGTCTTCGCGGCGGATTTCGGCGTGCTCGGAAAAGTGTCGGTGCGGTTCGAATAGACGCCACACAAGCGATGTCGTCCCTGCGAAAGCAGGGACCCATAACCACCGAGCTTAATTGTTGCGCGCTGATCTAACCGTGTGCCCTTTGCGATGGCCGCGGAGTATGGGTCCCTGCCTTCGCAGGGGCGACAGCTAACCGTGCGGCACCGTCCGCGCCCCGAAAATCGCCGAGCCCACGCGCACATGGGTGGCGCCCATCTGGATTGCCACCGCGAAATCCGCGCTCATCCCCATCGAGAGGCTGGTCAGGCCGTTCCGTGCAGCGATCTTGGCGCAGAGTGCGAAATGCGGCGCCGGCGCCTGGTCGACCGGCGGGATGCACATCAGCCCCGAGATCTGCAAAGCGTACTTCTCGCGGCACGCGGCGATGAACGCATCGGCGTCGTGCGGTGCGACGCCGGCCTTCTGCGGCTCCTCGCCGGTGTTGATCTGCACGAACAATTCCGGCTGCTTGTGCTGGGATTTGATTTCCTTGGCTAATGCTTCGCAAATGCTCGGACGATCGACGGAGTGGATCGCATCGAACAGCGCAACGGCCTCCTTGGCCTTGTTCGACTGCAAGGGCCCGATCAGATGCAGCGCCAGTCCGGGATGGGACTGCATCAATGCCGGCCACTTGCCCTTCGCCTCCTGCACGCGATTTTCGCCGAACACGCGCTGCCCCGCATCGATGATGGGTGAAATGGCGTCGGCCGGGAACGTCTTCGACACCGCGATCAGCGTCACCGAGGCGCGATCGCGACGCGCTTCCTTGCACGCGCGCACGACCTCCTGCTCGACGGCGGCGAGGCCGTTTGGTGAATGAGCTGTTAACGGCGTGGTCGGGCTTTGCGGCATGTTTGTATCGTTTTCTGACGGACCGGGGGGTTGGGTCGAATTTTACCAAATTCGGGAAAGGCTTTTTGAAGCCCTTCATTCTACCTTGGCGCCGGGCAAGGGAAAAATGTCGCGCACGATTTTCAACCGCAACCGGGTGAAACTCAAGAAGCTTCTGGGCATTCGTGCCCGGCTGGCTTTGCTTGCGATGCTGCTGGTCGTTCCCCTGATGCTCGATCGAGTCGGTACGCTGAACGCATTCCGCACCAAGCAGATCGCGCAGGCGGCGCAAGTCTACGCCAATCTGACCAGCCATGCCGCCGAAACCCAGCGCGAGGTGGTTTCCTCTGTCGAGACCATGCTGAAGTCGGCCGCCTATATCCGAGCTTCCGGCGGCATCGCGCGGAGCTGCGAGGTGCTGCGCGCAAGCCTGCCGACGGTCCTGCCATGGATCCGCAGCATCATGTTCGCGTCCCGCGACGGCGTCGTGCAATGCTCCACGCTCAATGCCCAGGTCGGGATCAATCTCGGCGACCGCGACTATTTCAAGAAGGCGCAGGACACACGCGGCTTCGTCTTCAGCGATTATTTGTTCGGCAAGACCAACGGCCGTGCGATGATGATGGCGGCCTATCCGGTGGCCGCGATCAATCCGGAGGAAGATGCCGTCGTCGTCGCCGGCATCAACATCGACTGGCTGTCGCAAATCATGGGCAATCTCGGCGGACAACCGGGCATGTCGGCGGTGCTGGTCGACAGCACCGGCGTCGTGATCGCCGCACCACCGGACCATGCGAGCCTGGTCGGGCGCTCGCTCGACACTGTTCCGCTGATGGCAGCGATCGCGGAGAAGGCGCTGAGCTACGACGAGCCTGCAGGCTCGGTGTCGTTCACGGCGACCGATGGCGCGGAGCGCACGCTGAGCTTCGCCCGCATCGCCGGAACGCAGTCACGGCTGATCGTGAGCATGGATGAAGCCAAGGTGACGGCGGCGATCAATCGCGAGATCCGCACCGCCTATCTGCAGCTCGGCTTCGTCTGCTTGTTCGTGCTGTTGGGCGCGCTGGTCGGCGCGGAGAAGCTCATCATCAGGCCGATCGAAGTGATGACCGGCATGGCACGCCGGTTCGGGGAGGGCGATTGGTCGGCGCGCGTCGCCAAGCACAAGCTGCCGTCGGAGTTCGTTCCACTGGCGCGCGCCTTCAATGCGATGGCCGCGCAGCTCAGCCAGCGCGAGCGCGAGCTGCTTGCCTCCAATGACCGCCTCACGGTGATGGCCTCGATCGACGCGCTGTCCGGCCTTGCCAACCGGCGCGGCTTCCAGAGCCGGCTCGACTTCGAGTGGATGAAGTCGCAGCAATATGACTGCGCGCTCTCGCTGCTGATGATCGATGTCGATCACTTCAAGCTCTACAACGACACCTACGGTCATCCCGAAGGCGACACCTGTCTCACCAGGATCGGCGAAACGCTGTCCGGCATCGCCGCCGACACGATGGGCTTTGCCGGCCGCTACGGCGGCGAGGAATTCTGCCTGCTGCTGCCGAACGCCGACACGGCGAGGGCGCTCGCGGTCGGCGAGACCGTGCGCACCGCGGTCCTCGGGCTTGCGGTGCCGCACTCGACCTCGAGCCATGCCATCGTCACCGTCAGCGTCGGCGTCGCGACGACGAAGCCGAACGACACCGTCCGTCCCGGCGATCTGATCGAAGCCGCCGACGCCGCGCTCTATGCCGCGAAACGCGGCGGCCGCAACGCGGTGGTCGAGCATGGCTTCGTGCAGAAGCTCGACGAAGCGGGGATGGCGCTGGCGAGTTGAGCCTCGGAGCACTAGGCCGGGACGACGCAGTGGAGCGAGCCGCGGCCTCTCGGCTCCAGCACCGGCGTCTCTGGAACACTGGGTCACCCTCCTTCGCGGGTGACGACACCGAGCAAGTTCCTTCAGGGTGCCCAAGACAGGCAATTGCGAGGCGCCGCAACTAACCCCACCCTCCTCCTGCGGCGGCGGCAGGGCCAGGCCGCGAGGGATGAGCATTTGACAGGACCCAAACCGTTGACCCCGTGGGCGTTTTTGTGGCCTAGTCCGCCGTCCTTTGATGGGACCCGAAAATCACCCAAAGCCCTGCGATTTCATGACCTCTGAACGCTACAACGCCCGTGAATCCGAGCCCCGCTGGCAAGCCACCTGGGATGAGAAGGCGATCTTCGCCTCGAAGAACGACGATACGCGGCCGAAATACTACGTGCTCGAGATGTTTCCCTATCCGTCCGGGCGCATCCATATCGGGCACGTCAGGAACTACACGCTGGGCGACGTGCTGGCGCGCTACATGCGCGCCAAGGGCTTCAACGTGCTGCATCCGATGGGCTGGGATGCGTTCGGCCTGCCGGCGGAGAATGCCGCGATCGAGCGCAAGGTGGCGCCGAAGGCCTGGACCTACGACAACATCGCCGCGATGAAGAAGCAGCTCAAGTCGATCGGGCTGTCGCTCGACTGGAGCCGGGAGTTCGCGACCTGCGATCCCTCTTACTACAAGCATCAGCAGAAGATGTTCCTGGACATGCTGCGCGCCGGTCTCGCCGAGCGCGAGAAGCGCAAGCTGAACTGGGATCCGGTCGATATGACTGTGCTCGCCAACGAGCAGGTGATCGACGGCCGCGGCTGGCGCTCCGGCGCCGTCGTCGAGCAGCGCGAGATGAGCCAGTGGGTTTTCAAGATCACGAAGTACTCCGAGGAGCTGCTGGAGGCGCTGGATAGTCTGGACCGCTGGCCTGACAAGGTGCGGCTGATGCAGCGCAACTGGATCGGCCGCTCCGAGGGCCTCTTGATCCGCTTTGCGCTGGATGCGGCAACCACGCCGGCCGGCGAGACCGAGCTGAAGATTTTCACCACGCGGCCGGACACGCTGTTCGGCGCCAAGTTCATGGCGATCTCCGCCGACCATCCGCTGGCGCAGGCGGCGGCCGCGAAGAACCCGAAGCTTGCCGAGTTCATCTCCGAGATCAAGAAGATCGGCACCGCGCAGGAGATCATCGACACCGCCGAGAAGCAGGGCTTCGACACCGGCATCAAGGCGGTCCATCCGTTCGATCCGAACTGGAAGCTGCCGGTCTATGTCGCGAACTTCGTGCTGATGGAATACGGCACCGGCGCGATCTTCGGCTGCCCGGCGCACGACCAGCGCGACCTCGACTTCGTCAACAAGTACAACCTCGGCAACACGCCGGTGGTCTGCCCCGAAGGACAGGATCCGAAGACATTTGTCATCACCGACACCGCCTATGACGGCGATGGCCGCATGATCAATTCGCGCTTCCTCGACGGCATGACCATCGAAGAGGCCAAGGAAGAGGTTGCCAAGCGCCTGGAAGGCGAAGTGCGCGGCAACGCGCAGGTTGGCGAGCGGCAGGTGAACTTCCGCCTGCGTGACTGGGGCATTTCACGCCAGCGCTACTGGGGTTGCCCGATCCCGGTGATCCATTGTCCCAAGTGCGACGTGGTGCCGGTGCCCGACGACCAGTTGCCGGTGACGCTGCCGGAGGATGTGACCTTCGACAAGCCGGGCAACGCGCTGGACCATCACCCGACCTGGAAGCACGTCACCTGCCCGCAATGCGGCGGCAAGGCGGTGCGCGAAACCGACACGATGGACACCTTCGTCGACTCGTCCTGGTACTTCGCGCGCTTCACCGATCCCTGGAATGAGACCGCGCCGACCACGCCGGCAGTCGCCAACCGGATGATGCCGGTCGACCAGTATATCGGCGGCGTCGAGCACGCGATCCTGCATCTGCTCTATAGCCGCTTCTTCACCCGCGCGATGAAGGCGACCGGCCACATCGACATGAAGGAGCCGTTTGCCGGCATGTTCACCCAGGGCATGGTGGTGCACGAGACCTACCAGAAGGCCGACGGCACCTATGTCACGCCGGCCGAGGTGAAGGTCGAGATCGGCGGCAACGGCCGCCGCGCGGTATTGATGGCGACCGGCGAGGACATCGAGATCGGTCCGATCGAGAAGATGTCGAAGTCGAAGAAGAACACCGTCGACCCCGACGACATCATCGCAAGCTACGGCGCCGACGTTGCGCGCTGGTTCATGCTGTCGGACTCGCCGCCGGATCGCGACGTGATCTGGAGCGACGAGCGCGTGCAGGGCGCCTCGCGCTTCGTGCAGCGGCTGTGGCGGCTGGTGAACGAATCGGCCGAGATCGCGAAGTCCGCGCCGGCAGCGCGGCCGGCGACCTTCGGGCCCGAAGCGCTTGGCTTGCGCAAGGCGGCGCATGGGGCGCTCGACAAGGTCTCGTCGGGCATCGAGCGGCTGCACTTCAACGTCTGCCTCGCTCATATCCGCGAATTCGCCAATGCGCTGTCCGAGGTATTGGGGAGGGGGGGCAAGCCGGCGCCCGACCTTGCCTGGGCCGTCAAGGAGGCCGCGACCATCCTGGTCCATCTGTTCTCGCCGATGATGCCGCATCTGGCCGAGGAGTGCTGGGCGGTATTGGGCCAGAGCGGGCTGGTATCGGAGGCCGGTTGGCCTCAAATCGAGCGCGATTTGCTGGTTGAAGACAGCGTGACCCTGGTCGTCCAGGTCAACGGCAAGAAGCGGGGTGATGTTACTGTGCCACGCACCGCCCAAAATGCGGATATAGAGGCTGCCGTTTTGGCGCTCGATGCGGTAAAAGTCGCCCTGGGCGGCAAACCCGTCCGCAAGGTGATCGTAGTGCCCATGAGGATCGTGAATGTCGTCGGCTAGGATCAGGATCGCTGCCCGGTTGATTGCCGTGGCTGCGTTGGCCGCGCTGACGGCCGGCTGCTTTCGCCCGATGTATGCCGAGCATTCCGACGGGACGCCGGACCTGCGCGAAAAGCTGATGGGCGTCGAGATTCCGCCGGTCGACAAGCCGAACGCCTCGCGCGAGGCGCGGGTCGGAGTCGAGATCCGCAACGCGCTCGCCTTCAAGCTTTACGGCAACGCCACCGGCATGCCGCCGACCCATCGGCTTGTCCTGAGGTTCACCACCAGCCGCTCCTCGCTGATGATCGACCCGGCCACCGCGCTGCCGACCAGCGAGAACTACGGCATCGACGCGCAGTTCAACCTGATCGAGATCGCCTCCAACAAGTCGGTGATGACCGGCACGACGTTCTCGCGCGTGTCCTATGACATGCCCGGTTCCTATCAGCGCTTCGCGCGCTCGCGCGCCTTCCGCGACGCCGAGGACCGCGCCGCGCAGGAGATCGCCGACAACATCCAGACCCGGCTGGCGTCGTTCTTCTCGGCCGGGACCTGAGATACCAGTGTCATTCCGGGGCGCGCGAAGCGCGAACCCGGAATTTGGCAAATCATTGAACGAGATTCCGGGTTCGCCTCTGACAAGCCGCCCCGGAATGACATTCTGGGCTAGATGGTCGCGCTTCGCGGAAAAGAGATCGACAGCTTTCTCGCCCGGCCCGACGCCGGCCGCCCGATCATCCTGCTGTACGGGCCGGATGCAGGCCTGGTGCGCGAGCGCGCCGACGCGCTGATGGCGTCGGCGGTCGACGATCCCAACGATCCGTTCTCGCTGGTGCGGCTCGATGGCGACGAGCTCGCCGCCGAGCCCTCGCGGCTGGTCGATGAAGCGATGACGGTGCCGCTGTTCGGCGGCCGCCGCGCCATTCGCGTCCGCGCCGGCTCACGCAACTTTGCCAGCGGCGTCGATACGCTGGCCGATTCGCCGCTGAAAGATTGCCGCATCGTGATCGAGGCCGGCGAGCTGAGGCCGGAGTCGCCGCTGCGCAAGGCGTGCGAGCGCGCCAAGAACGCGGTCGCGATCGGCTGCTATCCGGACACCGAGCGCGATCTGACCAAGCTGATCGAGGACGAGCTGCGCATCTCCAATTTGCGGCTGGCGCCGGATGCACGCGCGGTGCTGATGTCGCTGCTCGGCGGTGACCGCCAGGCCTCGCGCAACGAGCTGCGCAAGCTCGCGCTGTTCGCGCACGGCAAGGGTGAGATCACGCTCGACGACGTGATGACCGTCGTCTCCGACGCCTCCGAGCTGAAGCTCGACCCGATCGTCGACGGCGCGTTTGCCGGCAATGCCGCGCTGGTCGAGAGCGAGTTCGCCAAGGCGATGGTCGCCGGCACCTATCCCGGCGTGATCATCTCGGCCGCGCAGCGCCACGCGGCGTGGCTGCACAAGTCCGCGCTCGCGGTCGCCGAGGGCACGCCTGTCACCGCCGTGCTGGAAGGCGGATTTCCGCGGCTGCACTTCTCGCGCAAGGCTGCGGTCGAGATCGCGCTACGCAATTTCAGCCCGCCGCGGCTGGTGACCGTGATCGAGCAGCTCGCGACCGCCGCGCTCGAGATGCGCAAGCAGGCTGCGCTTGCCGCCGTGATCGGACAACGCGCCCTGCTGTCGATCGCGGCGAACGCGAAGCGGCGGGGGTGAGGCAGGATATTGGGAATAGTCATTGCGAGCTCCTCGCAATGAGGCGGATTGGAGGGCCTAACCGCCTTCGAGCCGCCGCACCACCTCGTCGAGCTGCTCGAGGTTGCGGTAGTTGATCTGGACGGTGCCGCCGGGATCGCGATGGTTGACGGTGACGGCAAGCCCGAGCGCGTCGCTGACACGCTTCTCCAGCGCCAGGGTATCGGCGTCCTTGCTGGCCTTGGCGGCAGCGCTGGCACGCGGCTTTTGCGGCTTGCGCTCCGGCACGCCCTCCTCATGCGCCAGCGCTTCGGCCTGGCGGACGTTGAGGCCTTCGGCGACGATGCGCTTCGCCGCCGTGAGCGGATCGGGCACGCCGATCAGCGCGCGGGCGTGGCCGGCGGAGAGATCGCCCTTGGCGATCAGCGCCTGCACCTCGGCGGGCAGCTTGGTCAGCCGCATCATGTTGGCGACGTGGCTGCGGCTCTTGCCGACGATCTTGGCGATGTCTTCCTGGCTGCGTTTGAACTCGTCGGCGAGCGCGTGATAGCCCTGCGCCTCCTCCATCGCGTTGAGGTCCTCGCGCTGGACGTTCTCGATGATCATAATCTCGAGCGCATCGGAATCGTTGACCTCGACCGGAACGATCGGCACTTCGTGCAGGCCGGCGAGTTGCGAGGCGCGCCAGCGGCGCTCGCCGGCGATGATCTCGTAGCGGTCCTGCACGCCCTTGATCGCGCGCACCACGATCGGCTGGATCACGCCGCGCTGCTTGATCGAATCGGCGAGCTCGCCGAGCTCGGTATCGGCGAAGGTGCGGCGCGGATTGCGCGGGTTGGCCTTGAGAAATTCGATCGGCACCTTGCGCTGCGCGCGCGGCCGCTCGACATGCGCGGCCTCGCCGCCGACATCCCCGATCAGGCTTGCAAGCCCGCGCCCCAGACGCGAACGCGCTTCATCGGCCATTGTTGCGGACTCCCTTGGATTCACGCGCAGTACTCCGGACATAGAACTTCAGTTGCATCGGCTCGTAGGTGGGCAAAGGCGCGCATGCGCCGTGCCCACCAATCCTTGCCGTGCTCGCGGTGGTGGGCAGGCTTCGCTTTGCCCACCCTACGAACGATGGCTCAATGCGTGCGCAGCTCGCGCTCGCGCTGGATCACCTCGGTGGCGAGCTTGAGATAGGCTTCGCTGCCGGCACATTTGAGATCGTAGACCAGCACCGGCTTGCCATAGGACGGCGCCTCCGAGATCCGCACGTTGCGCGGGATCATCGTGTCGTAGACCTTGGCTCCCATGAACTGGCGCACGTCGGCGACGACCTGGTTGGAGAGATTGTTGCGCGAGTCGAACATGGTCAGCACGATGCCGTGGATCGACAGGTTCGGATTGAGCGTCGAGCGCACCTGCTCCACGGTCTGCAGCAATTGCGACAAACCCTCGAGCGCGAAGAACTCGCACTGCAACGGCACCAGGATCGCATCCGACGCCGCCATCGCATTCACGGTGAGCAGGTTGAGCGAAGGCGGGCAGTCGATCAGCACGTAGGTGTAGTCGGCGTCCGGCGAGACATTGTTGTTGAGCCCCGCGATCGCGTCGCGCAATCGGAACGCACGGCCCGGCGTGGTGCCGAGCTCAAGCTCGAGACCGGAAAGGTCCATCGTGGAAGGCGCGATGTGCAACCGCGGCACCGCGGTCGCAACCACCGCATCGCGCAGCGGTGCTTCACCGACCAGCACGTCATAGGTCGAGCAACTGCGGTTGCGGCGATCAATGCCGAGGCCGGTCGAGGCGTTGCCCTGCGGGTCGAGATCAACGACCAGAACCCGCTCACCGATCGCCGCGAGTGCCGTACCGAGATTGATCGCTGTGGTTGTCTTACCGACCCCGCCCTTCTGGTTGGCGAGCGACAGGATGCGTGGATGGCCGGCCGGCTGCGGCGCCCTATCCTCTTGATAAACCTCATCCATCACAGTCATACCAAAATACCACTTGCTGTCGCGGAGACCCCTAGCGCCGCTCGATTGACCTGAGTTCGACGATCCAGCCGTGTCCGCCGGTACGGCTGGAATGAAGCTTTGGTTCAATATTCCAATATTTAGTGGCCTCGGTCAATTCGGCCTCTACATCTTGCCCCTTCAAAAACAGCGCCGTCGCGCCCTTTTTGATCCACGGCTCCGCAAAGCCGATGAGTTGATGTAACGGAGCCAGCGCCCGCGCGGTGACGCAATCGATCGGACTGGAGATTCTATCCACAGTATCCCCGATGTCAGCGAGATGCACGGTGCCCGGTGACGCCGTCACGCGAATCGCCTCACGCAAGAATGCCGCCTTCTTGGCGATTCGCTCAACCAGATGAATCGATGCCCCCGGCGTCTCGGCGAGCGCGCAGGCCAGCACCACGCCGGGGAAGCCCCCGCCGCTGCCGAGATCGACCCACGACTTCGCCGAGGACGCGAGGCTCAAAAGCTGCAGCGAATCGGAGATATGGCGGGTCCAGAGATTCGGGAGCGTGGATGGCGCGACCAAGTTAGTCTTGGTCTGCCACTCCAACAGGAGCGCGACATAGCGATCGAGCCGAGCTTCCGTTTCACGTGAAACGGGGGTCAGCGCAAGCGCCGCAGCCTTGTCGCCGGAAGAGACCTGGAGCTCTGAAGATTGCGAAGCTGAAGCCATACCCTTGAATGTCGGTCGTGCTCACCCAGTAATGCAGAAACCACCCCGGGTAAGCGATGGATTGCCCGGCTACGCGGATGCCTTCGCGGTTTTGTGGCGCGCCTCGCGACGCAAATAGGCGGCCAGGATCCCCAATGCGGCCGGGGTCATGCCGTCGATCCGGCCCGCCTGTCCGATCGTCCGCGGCTGCGCCTTCTGCAGCTTGGCACGCGCTTCATTCGAGAGTCCCGGCACATCGGCATAATCGACGTCGGTCAGCACCAGCCCTTCGTCGCGCCTGAAGGCGTCGACGTCAGCGGTCTGGCGCTTCAGATAGACATCGTACTTGGCGTCGATCTCAAGATGCACAGCGATGGCTGGCTCAATGGCCGACAATTCGGGCCAGATCGCCCGGACCGCAGGCCATTCGACCTCCGGATAGGCCAGCAGTTCAAAGGCGGAGCGGCGGTTCCCGTCGCGATTGAGCGACAGCCCGTGCTTGGCGGCTTCATTCGGCGTAATCGCAAGCGACTTCGCCAAGGCTTTCGCGGCCTCCAGCGCCGCCATCTTGGTCCGATGACGTTCCGCGCGCGCCGCTCCGACACATCCGAGCGCGATGCCCTTGTCGGTGAGCCGCTGGTCGGCGTTATCGGCCCGTAGCGTCAGCCGATATTCGGCGCGCGAGGTGAACATCCGATAGGGCTCGGTGATCCCGCGGGTGACGAGATCATCAATCATGACACCGAGATAGCCGTCAGCGCGGTCGAACACGATCGGGTCAGCGCCACCAGCGGCCAATGCGGCGTTGAGCCCGGCAACAATGCCCTGCCCGGCCGCCTCTTCGTAGCCCGTGGTGCCGTTGATCTGCCCGGCCAGAAACAGTCCCTGGAGACGCTTAGTCTGCAACGTCGGATCGAGCTCACGCGGATCGACATGATCGTATTCGATCGCATAGCCGGGCCGGACCATCTTCACCCGCTCAAGACCCGGAATGCTAGCGAGGATCGCGAGCTGGACCTCTTCCGGCAGCGAGGTCGAAATACCATTAGGATAGACCGTGCTGTCGTCGAGCCCTTCCGGTTCCAGGAAGATCTGGTGGCCATCGCGATCGCCGAAGCGGACGATCTTGTCCTCAATCGAGGGACAATAGCGTGGTCCGGTGCTCTTGATCTGGCCGGAATACATCGGCGAGCGATGGACATTGGCCCGGATCACCTCGTGGGTCGCCGGGGTGGTCCGGGTGATGCCGCACTGGATCTGCGGTGTCGTGATCCGGTCGGTCATCAGCGAAAACGGCTCGGGCGGGTCGTCTCCGGGCTGCATTTCGACCGCGGACCAGTCGATCGTGCCGCCATCCAGCCGTGGCGGGGTTCCGGTCTTGAGCCGCCCCAGGGTAAAGCCGATCCGTTCGAAGGACGCGGAGAGCCCCATCGCCGGCGCCTCACCGACTCGGCCGGCGGGCCAGTTCTTTTCGCCGAGGTGGATCAGACCGCGTAGAAAGGTTCCGGTCGTAATCACAACGGCGCCGGTCGAAAACGTCCGGCCGTCAGCCAGCCGAATGCCGGTCACGCGCCCGCCGGAAATAATCAGTTCGTCAGCTTCACCTTCAATCACGCTCAGATTTGCGGTTTCGGTGATCGCAGCCTGCATCGCCGCAGCATAAAGCTTCCGGTCGGCTTGGGCCCGCGGCCCGCGGACCGCAGGCCCCTTGCGGCGATTGAGCATCCGGAACTGGATGCCGCCGGCATCGGCGACACGGCCCATCAGACCATCGAGCGCATCGACCTCGCGTACCAAGTGCCCCTTACCGAGGCCCCCAATGGCGGGATTGCAGGACATCGCGCCGATCGTCGAAAAACGGTGAGTCACAAGGGCGGTCTTCGCGCCCATCCGGGCAGCCGCGCTTGCAGCCTCGCAGCCGGCATGGCCGCCGCCGATGACGATGACGTCAAAAGTATCCGCCCGAGTAATCATGGCGGGACTTCTATCGCGGAGTCATGAATGCCGGAAGAACGAAGTTGCGTGACCCGTTGTTTCACGTGAAACGAAACGGTTCCAGCGCGTGGTCTGTTTCACGTGAAACGTTAGAGGCGGCCAACAGGCGTCAATGATGTTTCACGTGAAACGATTTACTCGCAACCCGGCTGGCGGCCTACTTTCCAATGCAAAAGTCGCGGAAGATGACGTCGAGAATGTCTTCGACGTCGACCCGACCAAGCAGCCGGCCGAGGGAAAAGGCCGCGCTGCGGAGCTCCTCGGCCGCCAACTCTTCGCCCTGCCCGATCACCTCGAGGCTGCGGCGAAGCGACTGCATGGTCTCCTCCAGCAACTTGCGCTGCCGTGCCCGGCTGATCAAACCGCCTTCGCTGGTGCCGAAATAGTCGTGCGCGAAGCCAACCAGCGCCGCGATCAGCTCGGGGATCCCATCGCCACGGGCTGCCGAGATCCTGAATTGCGGATGTGGGCCCCCGCCCGGTCCGCCCGATCGCGCACCATCGAGATCGACCTTGTTGCGTACGAGCCAGACCGGCGTCGCACCTTCGTGCGCCCCCACCTTGTCCGCGCGATCGGTTAGCCAGAGGACGAGATCGGCTTCCGCGGCCCGCGCCCGCGCGCGGCGGACCCCCTCCTGCTCCACCGGGTCCTCGGTCTCACGGATGCCGGCCGTGTCGATCACCGTCACCGGATAGCCGTCGAGATCGAGCTGAACCTCAATGACATCGCGCGTGGTGCCGGCATGCGGCGAGACGATCGCGACCTCGCGACGTGCGAGCTGGTTGACCAGGGTCGACTTGCCGACATTCGGCGGACCAGCGATCGCCACCACCAGGCCGTCACGCAGCCGTTCACCCTGCCCCTGCGCCGCAAGGACTTCCTGAATCTCGTCGTGAAGCGATCTGATCTTCGCCAGCGCCGGCGCGATCAGCTCGTCGGGCACGTCGCCTTCGTCGGAGAAATCGATGCCGGCTTCGATCAATGCGGACGCCGCAATGACCCGCTCGCGCCAGTCCCGCGCACGATCGCCGAGCAGACCCTTCAACTGGCGCAGCGCCTGGCGCCTCTGGCGGTCAGTATCGGCATGGATCAGATCGTCAAGACCCTCGGCTTCGGTCAGATCGAGCTTGCCGTTCTCAAAGGCCCGCCGCGTGAACTCGCCAGGCTCGGCGGGGCGGACATCGTCGAAGGCCGCGAGCGCGCCGAACATCGCCGCCAGCACCGCGCGTCCGCCATGGACGTGAAATTCGGCAACATCCTCGCCGGTCGCGCTCGACGGTGCCGGGAACCAGAGCACGACCGCGTCATCGATCGGTTGATGGTCGGAATCACGGAGCAGCACACGGGTCGCCATCCGTGGCATCGGCGTCCTGCCGGCGAGACCTGCAATGACCGACTCGGCCATTGGGCCAGAGACTCGGATGATCGCGATCGCACTCGGTGCCCGCCCGGACGACAGCGCGAAGATGGTTTGGTCGCGTGGATGCATTCGCCTATTTGTTCCCGGTCTTTTTATAAGGACAACGCGCGATCGTTAGTTAGAAATGCTGCGCCGCAACAAATGTTCGACCACTGCAGCATTTCCGCAGCAATTTCGCTGCGGGCAGCTCATTCTACTGCGTCAAGGCGCCTAGTTCACAAGATTTATTAAGTAAAATCAAAATGTTATCCGGTAAATGAAGCATTAATGCCCTTGGGCCATGCTGCAGGTCTGCTGCAACATGACCGCAACAAAAAAGGCGCTCCGCTTGAACGGAGCGCCTGCCCGGGCCGCAGCCTCAGGTATTCATCGAATCGAAGAATTCGGCGTTGTTCTTCGTGTTCCGGAGCTTGTCGAGCAGGAAGTCGATCGCATCCATGGTGCCCATCGGATTGAGGATGCGGCGCAGGACATACATCTTCTTCAGCACCTGCGGATCGGTGATGAGCTCCTCCTTGCGGGTGCCGGAGCGGGCGATGTCGATCGCCGGGAAGGTCCGCTTGTCCGAGACCTTGCGGTCAAGGATCAGTTCGGAGTTACCGGTGCCCTTGAACTCTTCGAAAATGACTTCGTCCATGCGGCTGCCGGTATCGACCAGCGCGGTCGCGATGATGGTCAGCGAACCGCCCTCCTCGATGTTACGGGCGGCGCCAAAGAAGCGCTTCGGGCGCTGCAATGCATTGGCATCGACACCGCCGGTCAGCACCTTGCCGGATGACGGCACCACCGTGTTGTAGGCGCGGCCGAGGCGCGTGATCGAGTCCAGCAGGATGACCACATCGCGGCCGTGCTCGACGAGCCGCTTGGCCTTCTCGATCACCATCTCGGCGACCTGGACGTGACGAACCGCGGGTTCATCAAAGGTCGACGACACCACCTCACCCTTCACCGAGCGCTGCATGTCGGTGACTTCTTCCGGACGCTCGTCGATCAGGAGCACGATCAGATAGCAGTCAGGATGATTGGCGGTGATGGAGTGCGCGATGTTCTGCATCAGCACCGTCTTGCCGGTGCGCGGCGGCGCCACGATCAGGGCGCGCTGGCCCTTGCCGATCGGTGCGACGATGTCGATCACGCGGGCAGAAAGGTCTTTCTTGGTGGAGTCCTCGAGCTCCATGCGGAAGCGCTGATTGGGAAACAGCGGCGTGAGGTTGTCGAAATTGACCTTGTGCTTGGATTTCTCGGGATCTTCGAAATTCAGCGTGTTGACCTTCAGCAGCGCAAAGTAGCGTTCGCCTTCCTTCGGGCTGCGGATGTGGCCTTCGATGGTATCGCCGGTGCGCAGGCCGAAACGGCGGATCTGTGAGGGCGAGACGTAGATGTCGTCGGGACCCGGCAGATAGTTCGCGTCGGGCGAACGAAGGAAGCCGAAACCGTCGGACAGAACCTCGACGACGCCTTCACCGATGATATCGGTCTCGGCGATCGCGAGCTGCTTGAGGATGGCGAACATCAGCTCCTGCTTGCGCATGGTGCTGGCGTTTTCGACCCCGTTCTCTTCCGCAAACGAGACGAGCTCAGCCGGCGTTTTCGATTTGAGGTCCTGGAGTTTGATTTCCCGCATGGGGGTCGTCCTGTGAGGAAGTAAGTAGGGAAGGGATGCGAGGTGGCTTTGGAAAAAGCGGACGCCAAAGGAAGGTCCGCAGGTCTCAGCCAGGAAAGTGCCGTTGGGGCTTCAAACCTGATGCGGCGCCGGCCCAAAACGAACCGAAACGCGACCACATCCGCCTGCGTAGGGTGGGATAAAGCCTATATAGAAAATCGATTCGAGCTCCGCAAGAAGGACTGAAGCGGCTTCTTGGGCATTGCGGCCCCTAGAACGGCTTGACGACCACCATGATGACGATGAAGATCATCAGGATCGTCGGTACCTCATTGATAATACGATAGAATTTCTGACTGCGGTGATTCCGGTCCGCGGCGAAATCCTTGACGCAGCGGGCCAAAAAGCCGTGAACGCCGGACATGATCAGCACCAGCGTAAATTTGACCTGAAACCAACCCGAAAGGTACCAGTGTCCGGACCAGACCAGATAAAGCCCGGCGAGCCAGGTCACAATCATCGCAGGGTTGATGATCGCTTTCAAAAGCCTCCGCTCCATGACCTTGAACGTCTCGGACTGCTTCGAGCCGGGCTCGGCTTCGCAATGGTAGACGAACAGCCGCGGCAGATAGAGCATGCCCGCCATCCACGAGATAACGGCAATGATATGCAGGGCCTTGATCCACTCATACATGGCGGGGCTGCCTTTCAAGGAACGGCTCGGGTGGTCTCAGCGTTGCGAGCAAAGCGCTGCGAACGAGGGACGGATACATATCCGCAAGCTCGTCTCTCCTAAACCTATTAATTTTAGAATCTAAGGTTTGAGTCTGAATGACGGTGGATTTGACTCACGCAACGCGGTCCAGTCGTTCTTGCAGGCTTGTTCACATCCCTCAACATTCTGGCGCACCGGCATGCCCATTGAGATTTGGCGCTCTGACTCAATTGCTTGCGCTGACCTGTGGTCAGCTTATGAAGAGACAAATCCACACCTACCCACTATCATCGCTCCCATGACATCGACTTATTCTTTTGTGAGGCGCTGTGAAGAAAGGGATGAGATATCCCGAGGCCGCCCGGCGGCTCCGGATTCTCCTCCTCGGTCTCCACAACGATTCACAAACTAGACAGGAGTTTTGGTGCCGACGAACTCCAATTATTTCCACCTGCATCTGGTGTCCGATTCGACCGGCGAGACACTGATCACCGTGGCGCGCGCGGTCGCCGCTCAATACGCCAACGTGACCGCGGTCGAGCATGTCTATCCGCTGGTGCGCAGCCAGAAGCAGCTCGATCGCGTGCTCGACGAGATCGAGGAATCGCCGGGTATCGTGCTGTTCACGCTTTTGGAAAAGGATCTGGTCGGCCGTCTCGAAGACAAGTGCAAGGAGATCAATGTACCGAGCCTGTCGATCATCGGGCCGGTGATGCAATTGTTCGAGGCGTATCTGGGTGCCGCAACGACGGGACGGGTTGGCGCGCAGCACGTGCTCAACGCGGAATATTTCCGGCGGATCGATGCGCTGAACTACACCATGATGCATGACGACGGTCAGCATGTCGAAGGCCTCGAGGAGGCCGACGTCGTTCTGGTCGGTGTCTCCCGCACCTCGAAGACGCCGACCTCGATCTATCTCGCCAACCGCGGCATTCGCACCGCGAACGTGCCGCTGGTGCCGGGCATTCCGCTGCCGCACCAGCTCGAAACCCTGAAGAAGCCGCTGGTCGTCAGCTTGCACGCAACGCCGGAGCGCTTGATTCAGGTTCGGCAGAACCGTCTCCTCAGCATGGGCGATCACGACAACGACACTTACATCGACAAACAGGCGGTAGCCGATGAGGTTGCCTTCGCGCGTCGCTTGAGCGCGAAGTTCAACTGGGCCCTGCTCGATGTAACGCGCCGTTCGATCGAGGAAACGGCGGCCGCGGTGATCAAGCTTTATGCCGACCGCCAGCGCGCGCGGCCGTCGGAATGATCGTTACGTCATGACCATCTGGCGCGGACAACAGAAGCTGATCCTGGCCTCGCAAAGCCGCGCGCGCAAAATGCTGCTCGAAAATGCCGGCTTCGACGTCGAGACCCTGCCGGCCGATATCGACGAGCGCGCGGTGCAGAAGGAGTCCGGTCTGTCGGCGCCGGGTGAGATCGCCTCGCTGCTGGCCCGAGAGAAGGCCTTGTTCATCTCCCGCCAAAGGCCCGGACGCTATGTCGTCGGCGCCGACCAGACGCTGGCGCTGGGACAGCGGATGTTCAGCAAACCGGCCGGCCGGGCGCAGGCCGCCGAGCAACTGGGCTTGCTCGCGGGCCAGGTCCATGAACTGCACTCGGCCGTCTCGGTTGCGCGTGACGGAAAAACCTTGTTTGCCGATGTAAGCGTCGCGCGCATGTCGATGCGGCGGCTCAGCGAAGGCGAGATCGATGCGTATCTTGACCATGCCGGAACCGCGGTGACGACCAGCGTCGGTGCCTATCAGCTCGAGGGCCTGGGCGTGCATCTGTTTGAGCGCATCGAGGGTGACCATTTCACCATTCTCGGCCTGCCGCTATTGTCGTTGCTTGCGTTCCTGCGCGGCGAGAGACTGCTCGCGGTCTGAGACGCTGTTGACAGGCATGGCGACGGAAAGATGTTGATCCGATGTTGATCCTTGGACTGACCGGCTCGATCGGGATGGGAAAATCCACAACCGCAAAACTGTTCGCGGAAGCCGGCGTGCCGGTATACGACGCTGATGCGGCCGTCCATCAGTTGTATGAAGGGCAAGCGGCGCCGGCGATCGAGGCGGCGTTTCCCGGGACGACCGTCAATGGCAAGGTCGACCGTGCGAAACTCTCCGCACGCGTGGTGCATGATGCGGCGGCGATGAAGCAGCTCGAGCAGATCGTGCATCCGATGCTCGGTGCATCTCGGCAGAGGTTCTTCGCCGACGCGGAAGCCGCCGGCGCTCCCGTGGTGGTCGTCGACGTGCCGCTGTTGTTCGAGACCGGCGGCGAAAAGCGCGTCGATGCCGTGGTGGTCGTGTCCACTTCGCCGGAGTTGCAGCGCGAGCGCGTGCTGGCGCGCGGCACGATGGATGCCGCCAAGCTCGACGCCATCATCGCCAAGCAGATGCCGGACGCCGAAAAGCGCAAGCGGGCGGATTTCGTGGTGGATACCTCGCACGGGCTCGACCCGGTGCGGACGCGTATCCGCGACATTCTGGCCGAGGTTGCTAAGATGCCGAAGCGGCGCGCCTGATTCGGCCGCTTTTCGGAATTCCTCACGTCATGCGCGAAATCGTTCTCGATACCGAAACCACTGGCCTCGATCCGCTGCGCGGCGACCGGCTGGTCGAGATCGGCTGCGTCGAGATCTTCAATCGCATGCCGACGGGGCAGACCTACCACGTCTATATCAATCCCGAGCGCGACATGCCGGCAGAGGCATTCGCCGTGCACGGCCTCTCGACCGAGTTCCTGGCCAGCAAGCCGCTGTTTGCCGAGGTGGTTGACGAGTTCCTGGCGTTCATCGGCGACACGCCGCTCGTAATCCACAACGCGTCGTTCGACGTCAGCTTTATCAACGCCGAGCTCGATCGCATCAAGCGGGCAACGATTCCGAAGGATCGTCTGGTCGACACCTTGCTGCTGGCGCGGCGCAAGCATCCCGGTGTGTCGAACCGGCTTGACGATCTCTGCTCACGCTACTCGATCGACAATTCCCACCGCACCAAGCACGGTGCGTTGCTCGACGCCGAGCTGCTTGCCGAAGTCTATATCGATCTGATCGGAGCGCGGCAGTCGCAGCTCATCCTGGCGTCGGAGGCGTCGGATGCCCGCATCGGCAGCTACGGCGATACGCCGCGGCGGCAGCGTGAGATTCCGCTTGTACCCCGGATCAGCGCTGCCGATCGCGAGATCCACCGGGCCTTTGTCGCCACCTTGGGCGACAAGCCGATCTGGAACGACTATTTGCCGCCCGTACCCGTGGCTGCGCCGGCCGCTTGAAAGCAATTGGGCCCTGATTGGGATCAGAGCCGAATTTGCTTGGCTACTAGGTTTGCCTGAAAGCCAGGCTCAGCTCGGCTTGACGCCGGATGCCGCCTGCGCGGCAGCCTGCCGCTCCATGTTCTGGCGGTAGAGGCCGACGAAATCGACCGGATCGAGCATCAGTGGCGGGAAGCCGCCGTCGCGGACCGAGGTTGCAACGATCTCGCGCGCGAACGGGAACAGCAGCCGCGGACACTCGATCATCACCAGCGGGTGCAGGTTCTCCTGCGGAACATTCACGATCCGGAACACGCCGGCATAGGCCAAGTCGAAGCTGAACATCACCTTGCCGGCGCTCTCAGCCTTGCCCTCGATCGACAGGATCACCTCGAAGTCGTTGTCCGCGATGTTGTTGGCGGCGACGTTGATCTGGATGTTGATCGCCGGCTGCTGCTGCTGCGGGCCGAGCGAGGCCGGAGCGTTCGGGTTCTCGAACGAGAGGTCCTTGGTGTATTGCGCCAGCACGTTGAGCTGGGGAGGAGCCTGCTCGACGGGTGCGCCGTTGCCGTTGGTCATGAAATGTCTCCTGAAGCGGCGCTCGATGGACAGGATGTCCGACGGCACGCGTCAAAGTATTGGAAATCCGATGCCGCGCGAGTGGCTATCATAGGCCCGGCGCGCTCGACAAGGACGACGAGACAAAGGACGCGGCTGCACGATTTGTCTGCCGCCGTCCGCAAGTTCGATCCACCAATCTCTTAACGGCTTCCTAAATTATTGAATACGCGTGATTTCTGGGCAGGAACGGGTTTCCCCCCGGCGGTAAAACGCGCTACAATTGCCCGTGCCAAAAAGCGCCATTGGCCGGGCACAGTTTCGTGCCTACATGCTGCGGACTCAAACGGTGATGTAATCTCTGCCGTTCCCGCACCGGGAACGCTCTACGGCCGGCCCGTTGCCGGCAGAGACCAGAAAGCGAAATCGACGTGGATATCTACACCATCATCTTCCTGGCGCTGGCTGTGTTCATCTTCCTGCGCCTGCGCAGTGTCCTTGGACAGCGCACCGGAAGCGAGCGGCCGCCCTATGATCGCGCCGCGCCCAACGTCGTGCAACGCGGCCAGGACAACAACAACGTCGTTCCGATCCCGGGATCGGTGATCGATCAGCCGACCACGGCGCGCGTGGAGCCGTCTGAACCGACCGACCGCTGGAAGGGAATCGCCGATCCCGGCACGCCGCTGGCGCAGGGTCTCGATGCGGTGGTCGCCCAGGACTCCTCATTCGATCCGCGACATTTCCTCTCGGGCGCCCGCTCGGCTTACGAGATGATCGTGCTGGCCTTCGCCAATGGCGACCGCCGCGCCCTCAAGGATTTATTATCGACCGAGGTCTATGAAAGCTTCGAGGCCGCGATCAAGGACCGTGAGAAGCACGAGCAGAAAACCGAGACGCGGTTCGTGTCGATCGACAAAGCCGAGATCGTCAGCGCTGAAACGCGCGATCGCACGGCGCAACTGACGGTCCGCTTCGTGTCGCAGATGATTTCGGTCACGCGCGACAAGGCGGGCACGATTGTCGACGGCAGCCCGGACAAGGTGGCCGACATCACCGATGTCTGGACTTTCGCCCGTGACTCGACGTCCCGCGATCCGAACTGGAAGCTGGTTGGCACTGGAAGCGCTCACTAAACATCTCGGCTATGGGCGCCTTGCCGTTGCGAGCTGCGCGCTCGCGATTCTGTGCTCCACGGCAGCGATAGCCGCACATTACCGATCGAAATGGCGCGTGCCGCCGCGGCACGAGCTCGTGCGCCAAATTCCCTATCCGAAGCTTGAATTGCCGCTCCAGGTCAGCGGCAGCCAGTATGAGCCGCTGACCTGGGCCACGATCCCCGGCTGGAACGACGACGACCATCTTGCCGCCTACAAGGCGTTTCGGACCAGTTGCAAGCCGATCGCGGCGCAGCAGGGGCTGCCTGCGGAATCGAAGGCGCTCGGCAGCTCGCTGCGCGATCCCTGCCGGATCGCCAAGCGGCTCGAGCCCACCGACAGCGCCAGAGCAAAGGAGTTCTTCGAGCAGAACTTCGTGCCGCTGCGCATCTCGCGGCTCGGCGAAGACGCGGGCTTCGTCACCGGCTATTACGAGCCGGTGCTCGAGGGCTCGCGCACGCAGACCGATGTGTACAACGTTCCGGTCTATCGCCGGCCATCCAACCTGTTCGTGCGCGGCAAGACACAGGATTCGGTCGGCCTGCCCAACAGCGGCCCGGTGTATCGCAAGATCGGCCGGCGCAAGCTCGTGCCTTATTACGACCGCGGCCAGATCGAGGACGGCGCGATTGCCGGCCGCGGCCTGGAGATCTGCTGGCTGAAGAGCCAAACCGATCTCCTGTTCGCGCAGATCCAGGGCTCGGCGCGGATCAAGCTGGCCGACGGCACCACGCTGCGCATCAATTATGATGCGCATAATGGTTATCCCTACACGCCGGTCGGACGCATCCTGATCGATCGCGGCATCATCCCGAAGGATCAGATGTCGATGCAGAAGATCAGGGAGTGGATGGAGCAGAACCCCGATGGCGCCAAGGAGCTGCGCCGGCAAAACCGCTCCTACATCTTCTTCCGCGAAGTCCCGCTCTCCGACAAGGATGAAGCGGTCGGCGCGCAGGGCGTGCCATTGACGCCGGGCCGCTCGATCGCGGTCGATAAGGCGCTGCATGTCTACGGCACGCCGTTCTTCATCGAGGGCGTGCTGCCGATCGAATCCGAGCAGTCGAAAACGCCGTTCCATCGGTTGATGATCGCGCAGGATACCGGCTCCGCAATCGTGGGTCCGGCCCGCGCCGATCTGTATTTCGGCGCCGGTGCGGATGCCGGGAAGGTGTCGGGTCGGCTCCGGAACAACATGCAGTTTGTCATGCTGGTCCCGAAGGGACTCGATCCGGTCGCCCGCGGGCGCAAGCTGCCGGTTCCCGACGCACGGCCGTCGGCCACGATCGCAAGACTGTTCCCACAGACCGATCCGCTGAAGGACAAGCCGGCGGCAAGACCGGCGGACGCGCCTGTTGCCAAGGATGCGATCAAGGATGCGACCAAGGGTGCGGCGAAGGACACGACCGGCAATGCCACGCGCAATCCCGCCAAGGGCCCGGCCGCGACGAGATCCACTGCGTCTCCGGCGACGACGGGTACGACGGTGGCCCCTGTCGTGCAGACCGCGCCTGTGGCAGAACCGGTGCCGTTGCCGGCAGCCCGGCCTGGCGCCCCGCAGCAACCGGAGAAGCGGCGCTCTCGCCATCGCGACGATCAATGAAGCGTCCCGCGCCGATCCTCGACCTCTCCGCTCCGTCGCGGCGCAAGCGCGCGTTGAGCGAGGAAGAGCGTGCGCTCTGGGAGAGCGTGGCCAAACAGGTCAAGCCGCTGCGCAAGCGGCCGGTCACAGCCAAAGCGCCCGCCGTCGCCGCTGACCCGAGCGCGCATCACGTTCCGGCAAAGCCTGTTCCGGTCAAGCCGGCGCCCGCGAAGGCCGCACCGGCGCCACGCCCGCATTTGCCGCCGCTCGCGCCAATCGGCCGCCGCGAGCGCGCAAAGCTGTCGCGCGGCAAGCAGGAGATCGACGCGCGGCTCGACCTGCACGGCATGACGCAGATGCGCGCGCATCGGGTACTGTTCGCCTTCCTACAGCGCGCTCACAGCGACGGGCTGACCTTCGTTCTGGTCATCACCGGTAAGGGCAAGGTCGGCGGCCCGGACTCCGAGCGCGGCGTGCTGCGGCGCCAGGTGCCGGAATGGCTCAGTCTGCCGGAATTCCGATCGCTCGTCGTCGGCTTCGAAGAAGCCCATATCGGCCATGGCGGCGAAGGCGCGCTCTATGTCCGCGTCCGTCGCGCGAGAGCGTGATCCGGAACGCGTGTGCCGGAGATCATGCTCGAACCAAAAATGGCTAAAAAGGCCTGATGATCCCGACGCGCGGGATCACCGTGACGATCCAGCCGAGCGTCGTGGTCCTGCGATCGTCTGAGGCGATCACCGGCACCTCCTTCGAAGCGGGCAGCGTCTTCACGGCGTGCAGCATCAGGAACATGCAGACCGCCCAGTTCGAGATCCAGCGCGAGTAATCGAACACCATCACGAACATGACGAAGAAGCCGGCGCTGATCATGATGATCGCGGCGACCACGATGCGGCGGTGCCGCTCGCTTGCAAGCGCGTCGATCAGGCGCGCGAAATAACGCCAGAGCGGCGTGTGCAGCCAGATCAGCAGCGCGAACACCGGAACGCCCAGGATGTTCGAGGGCATGCGCGCCCAGGTATCGGTGATCTCCTTGGCCAGCGGCTGGTACCAGATATAGCCGAACTCAAGCAGGTCGGTTCGCGACGGATCGGCCATCCGGCTCTGCAGGTGACGGAGGAATTCGTCGTAGGGCACGTCGACGGTGCCGAGGAACTGCGCGGCCAGGAAGAGAATGCCGACCGCGGCCAACGCCGCGATGCCCGCCACTACGTTCCGCAATGTCACCCCCTGCACCAGATAGAAGCGCAGCACCACGATGGCCGCAATCGTCGGCACATACATCAGGACGAAGATGTGGTGGATCAGGATCAGCACGATCGAGAACAGCGCGGCCAGCAGCACATAGGAAATCGAGCGCGCCGGGATCAGCAGCAGCACGATGGTCAGCGCGCAGCCATAGATGTCGAAATGGCCGAGCGAGAACATGAAGTTCTTCAGGAAGAACGGCGATCCCGCGGTGAAGACGAACAGCGGCCAATGTGCGTCGTCGAGCCTGAAGGTACGGCGGAACAGCTCGACGAACAGGCCAAGCGTCACCAGCCAGATGGCGCCACCCAGTGCAAACACCAGCCACACCGGCACCTTGTCGGTGAACAGGGAGACGATTGCGCCGATCAGTGCGCGTTTGGTGAAGCCGTAGTGGTAGTCGACCAGCAGGTGGATGTAGGGGACGAACGGCCGCAGCGTGATCTTGTAAAAGAATAGCCCGACCAGCAGGGCGGCGTTGACGCCAAGCATCACGCGCCAGGGATTTTTCGTCAGTCCCGAATTCAGGTTCATCGTCGTCCCGGCCAAGCGAAGCGCGAGCCGGGACCCGTAACCACAGCCATGCGCTTGGCGTGGGCTGGAGCTGCTACTCGCTTCGACAATGGTCGCCGGTGGTTATGGGTCCCTGCTTTCGCAGGGACGACGATCTTAGCTGTAATGCCTACAAAATAAACCGGCTCAGATCCGCATTCTTGGCGAGATCGCCGACGTGCTTCGTGACGTAGTCTGCATCGACCTGGATGGTCTCGCCGTGGCGGTCCGGCGCGGTGAAGGAGATGTCATCCAGCACCCGCTCCATCACGGTCTGCAGCCGCCGCGCACCGATATTCTCGACCGTCGAGTTGACGGCGACCGCGACGTCGGCCAGCGCGTCGACCGCAGCGTCGGTGATATCGAGGGTCACGCCCTCGGTCTTCATCAGCGCGACATACTGCTTGATCAGCGACGCCTCGGGCTCGGTCAGGATGCGGCGCATGTCGTCGCGGGTGAGTGCCTGCAGCTCGACGCGGATCGGCAGGCGGCCCTGCAACTCGGGCAGTAGGTCGGACGGCTTCGCGATGTGGAACGCGCCGGAGGCGATGAACAGGACGTGGTCGGTCTTGACCGCGCCGTGCTTGGTCGAGACCGTGGTGCCTTCGATCAGCGGCAGCAGGTCGCGCTGCACGCCTTCGCGCGACACGTCACCGCCGCCGGCACGGTTCTCGCGCACGCAGATCTTGTCGATCTCGTCGAGGAAGACGATGCCGTTGTTCTCGACTGCGCTGATCGCTTCCTGCACCAACTGATCGGTGTCGAGCAGCTTGTCGGATTCCTCGTTGACCAGGATTTCGTGCGAGCCTTCGACGGTCAGGCGGCGCGTCTTGCTGCGTCCGCCCATCTTGCCGAAGATATCGCCGAGCGAGATAGCGCCCATCTGGGCGCCCGGCATGCCGGGAATCTCGAACATAGGCATGCCGCCCGTGGACTGTGTCTCGATCTCGATTTCCTTGTCGTTGAGCTCGCCGGCGCGCAGCTTCTTGCGGAACGATTCGCGCGTTCCGGCGCTAGCCGCCGGCCCCACCAGCGCATCCAGCACGCGTTCCTCGGCGGCGAGCTGGGCGCGGGCGTGGACGTCCTTGCGCTTGCGCTCGCGGGTTTGCGCGATCGCCACCTCGACGAGGTCGCGGATGATCTGCTCGACGTCGCGGCCGACATAGCCGACCTCGGTGAACTTGGTGGCTTCGACCTTGAGGAACGGCGCGCCCGCGAGCTTGGCAAGCCGCCGCGCGATCTCGGTCTTGCCGACGCCGGTCGGTCCGATCATCAGGATGTTCTTCGGCAGAACCTCCTCACGCAGGGAACCGTCGAGCTGCAGCCGGCGCCAGCGGTTGCGCAGCGCAATCGATACCGCGCGCTTGGCATCGGCCTGGCCGACGATGAAGCGATCAAGTTCAGAAACAATTTCACGGGGGGAGAAGTCGGTCATTGGCTCTAGCTAGGTTGAAAGAACTCTGTCGGCAAGCACTGTTCCGGACCTGCGGCGTCAGCATCATCTGTCGCGGACCATCAGCAGTGCCGGTCCGTCGGGCGTGTCGATCATGGTCGTCTTGCGGAAGCCCGCCTTTTCATAAGCGCGTACCGCGCGTGCATTGGCCGGATTGGGGTCGGTCACCACCCGCGGCGTCTCCAGCGCCAGCCATCTGTCGACAAAAGCGCGGATCAGGGCGGAGCCGTGGCCGCGCGCGATCATGCCGGGCTCGCCGATGAAGAGGTCGATGCCGCGGGTGCCGTTTGGCTGCGGCCCGAAGCCGGACTCCCAGGCCGTTACGTCATAGCACTGGATGTAGCCGAATTCGCCATCGTCGGCCGAGACGATGAACTGGTCCATCGCGGGCTCGTCGATGTCACCGCGGACCAAGGCGAATTGCTCAGCCGGGTCGCCCCACCACTCCCGGACGTGCGGCAACGCAAGCCACCGCTCGAGCTGCGGCAGGTCGGCCGACGTCATCGAACGAAAGTGGTAGAGACCGGCCACGCTCAGCCGCCGACAGTTTCGATCGTTACGTTCCGGTTGGTGAAGACGCAGATGTCGGCGGCGATATCGAGCGCACGGCGCACGATGGTCTCGGCGTCCTTGTCGGTGTCAAAAAGCGCGCGCGCGGCAGCAAGCGCATAGTTGCCGCCCGAGCCGATCGCCATGATTCCGGCCTCCGGCTCCAGCACGTCGCCGGTGCCGGTCAGCACCAGGGAGACGTCCTTGTCGGCGACGATCATCATCGCTTCGAGGCGGCGCAGGTAGCGGTCAGTGCGCCAATCCTTGGCGAGCTCGACGGCCGCCCGGGTCAACTGGCCCGGATATTGTTCCAGCTTGCCCTCGAGCCGTTCGAACAGGGTGAAGGCGTCGGCGGTCGCTCCGGCAAAGCCGCCGATCACGTCGCCCTTGCCGATCCGCCGGACCTTCTTGGCGTTGGCCTTGATCACGGTCTGGCCGATCGAGACCTGCCCGTCGCCGCCGATCACCACCTTGCCGCCCTTGCGGACCGTGCAAATCGTGGTGCCATGCCAGACCGGCAGCTCGTTTGGGGATGGTTGCATAGGTTACCTCTCTCTGGGGCAGATTTAGGCGGTCGGACAGGGGGTTACAATCGGACGACTTGGCAAGAAATTCCGGTCATCATGGTCGGAAGTCTGGTCAATTCGACGTCATCCCGCAGTAGCGAAGGTGACATCGGCCTGTTAAAAGACCGGCGTTTTCGGCACGGGAAAGCTCATTTTCATGCGCACGGCAACCATCAAGCGCAAGACCAAGGAGACCGACATCGAGGTGACGGTCAACCTCGACGGAGCAGGCGTATCCACGGTTTCGACCGGGATCGGCTTCTTCGACCATATGCTCGACCTCCTGGCCCGGCATTCGCGCATCGACATCACGGTGAAGGCGGATGGCGATCTCCATGTCGATTATCACCACACCACCGAAGACGTCGGGATCGCGCTCGGACAGGCCATGAAGCAGGCGCTCGGCAACATGGCCGGCATCACCCGCTATGCCTCGATCCATATGCCGATGGACGAGACGCTGTCGCGCGTCGTGATCGATATTTCCGGCCGCCCGATGCTGGTGTTCAGGGTCGAATTCCCGCGCGACAAGATCGGCGAGTTCGACACCGAGCTGGTTCGCGAGTGGTTCAACGCGTTCGCGATGAACGCCGGTGTGACTCTGCACGTCGAGACCCTATATGGCGAGAACAGCCACCATATCGCCGAATCCTGCTTCAAGGGTTTGGCCAGGGCGCTGCGAACGGCGGTCGCGGTCGATCCGCGCAATCAGGGCGAGGTGCCCTCGACGAAGGGTCAGCTCGGCGGCTGATACTGGAGCATAGTCCGGAAAAACCAGGTACCGGTTTCCGGCAGTTCATGCTCAAGAAGACGGACTATCCTCGGCGGAGCTTTCGATGCCGGTCTACACAGTGCATGCCCCCGTGGCTGACAGCGCCGATCTTGCGGCGACCGACAAGTTCACTTTTGTACGCGATGGATTCCATTTCTGGGCCGCCGTCGCGAGCGTGATCTGGCTTGCCTGGAACCGGCTGTGGCTGGCGCTGGTCGGCTGGATCATCCTCAGCTTCGCCATCGATTTCGGGCTGGCCAGGCTCGGCATTGGGCGCGGCGCGATCTTCTTCGTCGACCTGGTGCTGATGCTGCTGATGGGATTCGAGGCGGCCAGCCTGCGACGCTGGACATTGTCGCGGGGCAAATGGCGGCAGCTCGACATCGTCGTGGCCGATGATGAGGAAGCCGCCGAGCGCCGCTTCTTCGAGCGCTGGGCCGCTCGCCATCGCGGCATCGTCAACGATCAATGGTCGGTCGACCGCGGCGGCCCGCCGCCGACGCGGACTATTCCGGGCCAGCCGTTCTCAAAACCACCACTGCCGCCGCAAGGCAGCATTATCGGATTATTTCCAGAGCCAGGAGGATCGCGATGACCGTTGCAATCATCGACTACGGCTCCGGGAATCTGCATTCCGCGGCAAAGGCGTTCGAGCGCGCCGCGCGCAGCATGGAGGATCCGCAAGCGATCAAGGTGACGCGCGATCCCGATGCGGTGTATCGCGCTGATCGTATCGTGCTGCCCGGTGTCGGCGCCTTTGCCGACTGCCGGCACGGCGTCGACGCTGTCGACGGCATGCTGGAAGCGCTCACTGAGGCGGTCCGGATCAAGGCGCGGCCGTTCTTCGGCATCTGCGTCGGCATGCAGCTCATGGCAACGCGTGGCAAGGAGCATGTCACGACCGAGGGCTTCAACTGGATCGCCGGCGACGTCGTCAAGATCGAGCCGCGTGATGAAAGCCTCAAGGTCCCGCACATGGGCTGGAATACGCTCGATCTGGCCCGCGAGCATCCGGTGCTGGAGCGATTGCCGCTCGGTCCCAAGGGCCGGCACGCCTATTTCGTGCACTCCTACCACCTTGCCGCCGCCGATGAAGCCGATGTGCTGGCGCGCGCCGACTATGGCGGGCCGGTGACCGCGATCGTGGCCAAGGACACCGCCATTGGCACCCAGTTTCACCCCGAGAAGAGCCAGCGCTTCGGCCTCGCCTTGATCTCGAATTTCTTGAAGTGGAAGCCGTGATGGCCGTACCTCTAGCTACCTCCCCCCTTGTGGGGGAGGTCGAATGCGAAGCATTCGGGAGGGGGGTAAGTCACAAGCACGGTGTCCGCGGCTACCCCCCACCCCAACCCTCCCTCACAAGGGGGGAGGGAGCAGGCAACAGAGCATGATCCTCTTTCCCGCGATTGATCTGAAGAACGGCCAGTGTGTGCGCCTGGAGCAGGGCGACATGGCGCGTGCCACCGTGTTCAATCTCGATCCGGCGGCGCAGGCTCGCAGCTTCGCTGCGCAGGGTTTCGAATATCTGCATGTCGTCGATCTCGATGGTGCCTTTGCCGGCAAGCCGATGAATGCGCACGCTGTGGAAGCGATGCTGAAGGCCGTCACCATGCCGGTGCAGCTCGGTGGCGGCATCCGCGACCTCAACACCATCGAAGCCTGGCTCGACAAGGGTATCACCCGGGTGATCATCGGCACCGCCGCGGTGCGCGATCCCGAACTGGTGAAGGGTGCGGCGAAGAAATTCCCCGGCCGGGTGGCCGTCGGCCTCGACGCGCGAGATGGCAAGGTCGCGGTCGAAGGCTGGGCGGAGACCTCGCACGTGACGGCGCTCGAGATCGCGCAGCGTTTCGAAGATGCCGGCGTCGCTGCCATCATCTTCACCGACATCGCCCGTGACGGCCTGCTCAAGGGGCTGAACCTCGATGCCACGATCGCGCTCGCCGATCGTATTTCGATTCCGGTGATCGCCTCCGGCGGCTTTGCCTCGATCGACGACGTCAAGGCGCTGCTCGCGCCGCGCGCCAAAAAGCTCGCCGGCGCCATTGTCGGCCGCGCGCTCTACGATGGACGGCTCGATCCGGCCGCCGCGCTTGAGCTGATCAAGAGCGCTCGGACTGCGGCCTAGGAGAAGACCATGTTCAAGGTTCGCGTGATCCCCTGCCTCGACGTCAAGGACGGGCGCGTGGTGAAGGGCGTCAATTTCGTCGACCTGCGCGATGCCGGCGATCCGGTCGAGGCCGCGATCGCCTATGACGCCGCCGGCGCCGACGAGCTCACTTTCCTCGACATCACGGCGACCCACGAGAACCGTGGCATCATGCTGGACGTGGTGCGGCGGACGGCGGAAGCCTGCTTCATGCCGCTGACCGTCGGCGGCGGCGTGCGCACCGTCGACGACATCAAGACCCTGCTGCGATCCGGCGCTGATAAGGTCTCGATCAATTCGGCTGCCGTCAGCCGGCGCGAGTTCGTGAAGGAGGCGGCCGAAAAGTTCGGCGAGCAGTGCATTGTGGTCGCGATCGATGCCAAGCGGGTCAAGCGCGCCGGCGGATCGGACCGTTGGGAGATCTTCACCCACGGTGGACGCAATGCCACCGGCATCGACGCCATCGAATATGCCCAAGAGGTCGTCGCGCTCGGCGCCGGCGAAATCCTGCTGACGTCAATGGATCGGGACGGCACCCGGCAGGGCTTCGACCTGCCTTTGACCCGAGCGATCGCCGACAGTGTTCCCATACCGGTCATCGCGTCCGGCGGCGTCGGCAATCTCGACCATCTGGTCGATGGCGTCCGTGAGGGTCATGCCACTGGCGTGCTGGCTGCCTCGATCTTCCACTTCGGGGAATTTACCATCCGCCAAGCCAAGGATCACATGGTGCGCGCCGGGCTGCCGATGCGGCTCGATCCCTAGCGCTTGAGCTAGGACTCCTTGTCACAAAAATGCTAAGCCCAGTTGGGGCGTGCATCTCGGACGGTGCCGAGTGCTCACGGTTGAGTTGAGTCAATGTCGCGTTTCACGGTCCACGATCTGGCCGCCACCATTGATGCCCGTGCTGCAGCGGGCGGCGAGGCGTCCTATACCCGTAAGCTGCTCGACAAGGGCACGGCGCATTGCGCCAAGAAGCTGGGAGAGGAGGCGGTCGAGACGGTGATCGCCGCGATCGAAAACGATCGCGATCACCTCATCGCCGAGAGCGCCGATCTGGTGTTTCACCTGCTGGTTCTGTTGAAGTCCCGTGGCGTGAAGCTGGAGGATGTCGAGGCGGCGCTGGAGAAGCGCACGTCGATGTCCGGATTGGAAGAAAAGGCGTCGCGCAAGCGCGATTGATCGAGGAACGGTCTCATGGATATCCGGGCACCAGATCAGCAATACAATCCCTATCGTATCTTCACGCGAGAGCAGTGGGCGCGTCTGCGCGACGACACGCCGATGACGCTGGAGCCCGGCGAATTCGACCGCCTGCGGTCGATGCACGATCGCCTCGATTTGCAGGAGGTCGAGGACATCTACCTGCCGCTCTCGCGGCTGCTCTCCATCTACGTCGATTCCACGCAGCGCCTGTACTATGCGCAGCGCCAGTTCCTCGGCATCCGCGATCGCAAGATGCCCTACATCATCGGCGTCGCCGGTTCGGTGGCCGTCGGCAAATCCACCACCGCCCGCGTGCTGCAGGCGCTGCTGGCGCGCTGGTCGCCGCGGCCGAAGGTCGACCTGATCACGACCGACGGTTTTCTCTATCCGAATGCCGTGCTCGAGCGGCAGGGCATCATGCAGAAGAAGGGCTTTCCGGAAAGCTACGATCTGCCGACGCTGCTGTCCTTCCTCAGCGACATCAAGGCCGGACGGCGTCGCGTGCGCGCGCCGGTCTATTCGCATCTGACTTATGACATCGTGCCGAACAAGTGGGTCGAGATCGACCAGCCCGACATCCTGATCGTCGAGGGCGTCAACGTGCTGCAGACCGGAAGGCTGCCGCGCGACGGCAAGGCGGTGCCGTTCGTCTCCGATTTCTTCGATTTCTCTGTTTACATCGATGCCGACGAATCGGCATTGCGGCAGTGGTACATCACGCGCTTTCTCGCGCTGCGCGACACCGCGTTCACCGATCCCCGGTCTTACTTCCACCGTTATGCGCCGCTGTCGGACGAGGAAGCGACAGCAACCGCGATCGCGATCTGGGAGCGCACCAACCTCGCCAACCTCGAGGACAACATTCTTCCGACGCGGCCGCGCGCGACGCTGATCCTGAAGAAGGGCGCCGACCACGTGGTGCAATCGGTGGCGCTGCGGCGGCTGTAGCCGTTGCCGCGCAAGCGGACCAAATCATAGGTGTCGTCCCCGCGAACGCGCTATGGCATCTACACGTTTGCGGTGCCGTATACGAGGATTTGGAAGCGAGCCATCCCGATGTGGAAGGTGATTGGTCCAGGTGGGCGATGCGAGGCGTAGCCGGTCCATCCGCCGAGCTTTGCGATGATCCACGCCGCCCAGGCAGTGTTGGGGCGATGGTGGTTCTTCTGGAGCTCGGTGCGGCCTTTCAGGGTTTTATTGATGGCCTTGAGCGCGTCGATCTCGTCCGGCGTGAACACAAATTCGGCCGGCAATTCTTCACCGCCATTGCGGGCTTGGACAAGCTGGATGACGAGACATGCCACTCTGGTGGCGATCGCCACCAGTTTGATCAGGCCTTCAGCGCTGTCGAGCTGACTATCCTCGATGCGCAGACCCTGGCTCTTCAGCGAGCGGAAGAGCTGCTCGATGATCCAGCGCTGCTTGTACCAGGAGACGATCCGCCAGGCATCGGCGGCGGTGGCGACCGGATGGGTGGTCAGGAGCAACCAATGAATGGGCTGGGCGCCCTTCGGGGGGTGCAACTCGACGACTTCGACGAAGCTGACTTTGACGCCCTCCGCCAAGTCTTTCACGCCGGGGCGCTGCGGCCGTTTGAGCACAACGGTTCCAAAGCACATGGAGAGGTGGGCCTGGCGAGCGCTGCGATCCATCCGCTGCGGCAGATCGATCACCGCCTTGCCGCAGAAGCCGGCCCGCCCGACTGCCTGATAAAGCGTGCCGCCATCGACCAGCGCATGGTCGTGCATGGCGCGCGACAGAAGGTGGACATTGTCAGCGGGCGTCAGCGCCCAGTGGGCGAAGAAATCTCCCTCGCGGTCGTTGACGACGGTGATCATACCAGCTGCGGCCAGAACATCGCGGCCTTGCTCAGCGGTCGTCACCCAGCGCGCCGACTCCTTGTCGGCCAAGGCTCGCTTCTCGTGAGCGATCTTCGCCGTGCGCTTGCGCGTCCACACCTTGCCGCCAGTGAGCCCGAGACAGACCCCGCTGTCGGCATCGACTGCCATCATGGCATGCAGCAGCACGCCACGCGCGTTGCCTTTGCCGACCTTGCCCAAGCCGCGCCGATGTCCCGGACGGGTGTGGAACTTGATCTCGCTGGTATCTTGGATTGCCAGCACATGTCGCCCGCTGACCGCGGCTGACGTCTGCAGGCTCCAGCCTTCAACCAGCTTGTCGGTCGTGACCCGTGGATTGTTCACAAACCGCCAGAACGCCATGTTCGCAGCCCAGTCGCCCTGCGCCATCTGGCGCAAACAGACGTTGCGCGTGCAAAGCACAGCCCGGAGAAGCGCCGCCCCCTTTTATCAAGGCGAACGTCTCCAAACTTGCCAAGGGACAAATCCGGTTCCTGCTGCATCTCTGGCGCTCCTTCGAATCAAAACGCCAGACAGAGAATCATACAAGTCGCTGCGGCGACCGCACATCATGCCGTCCCGAGTCAATCTGTCGCGCCCCAAAGATGTGTAGATGCCCTAGCGCGAACGCGGGGACCCATAGCCACAGGTGTTCGTCGCCTGCTGGCTGTGGCCGCAATCGTTCGCATGGCAAGGTTCGGTGGTTATGGGTCCCTGCTTTCGCAGGGACGACGATCAATTTGTCGTCGTCTACGCCGCGAGATGCCGCGAGGCGGCCAGTCCCGCAAGTGCCTCTTGTAGCTTGTCGCGATCGAGCGGCTTGATCAGGAAGCCATCCATGCCGGCCTCGAAGCAGGCGTAACGGTCTTCCACCAGCGTGTTGGCGGTGAGCGCCAGAATCGGCGTCCGGCGTCCGGGCTCGCCGGCTTCGTGCGCGCGGATGCGCTTGGTGGTTTCGATGCCGTTGAGGCGCGGCATCTGGATATCCATCAGCACGAGATCATATGGCGTGCCGGCGGACTTGGCCGACAACCAGGATTCCATGGCCTGCTCGCCGTTGGTGGTGATGAGCGCGGTGTGGCCGAGACGGCTGAGCAGCGAGCGCATCAAGAGCGCGTTGATCTCATTGTCTTCGGCGACCAGGATCGAGAGTCCCTTGTCGGGCAGTTGGGCCGCCGCGGCTGCAGGCTCGGCCAGCGCTTCCATCGCAAGGCTCGGCGCCGCGACTTCCGGCGATGCGGTCAGGCGCGCGACGAGCGACGACGCACGCAGCGGCTTGACCAGGTAGCCGGTGAAGGCGGGCGTCGAGGATGCCAGCAGTTCCTGCCGCGTCGCAGGCGTGAACATCACGATCCGGTGGACCGCATGGCTGCGGGCAGCATTGGCAAGCGCCTCCATCGCGGGGGTACCGAGCGCGTGGTCGATCAGGATCGCGTGCCAGCTTCGCTCCGGCAACAACGCCTCGGCCACCTCGGCATCGGTTACGATCGAGGTCTGTGCACCCCAGCGCTCCAGCCGCCGCGAGATCAGCGCGACCTCGATGCTCTGCGGCGCGATCAGCATGATCGACTGGTTCGAGAGATCCGGCGCAGTGAACGTGTTGGCCTCGCCGGTCTCGGCCGCGGCAAGCGGGATCGACACCTCGAATGTCGAGCCGGAACCGGGCGTGCTCGCGAGTCCGATCCGCCCGCCCATCCGCTTGACGATGCGGTCGCTGATGGAGAGGCCGAGGCCGGTGCCGCCATAGCTGCGCGCAATGCGTTCGTCGGCTTGCTCGAACTCGCGGAAAATCCGCTGCTGGGCTTCCGGCGCGATGCCGATTCCGGTGTCGCGCACCAGGAAGCTGATCTCGCTCGGCGAGATGCCGGGCTCGACGATCAGGGCAACTCCACCTGTTGCAGTGAACTTGATGGCGTTGCCGGCGAGGTTGAGCAGCACCTGCCGCAGCCGCGCGGCGTCGCCGATCACCTGCAGCGGCAGACGTTCGTCGACATAGGCCGCGATCTCGATGCCCTTGGCTTGCGCGCGTGGCGCCAGCAACTCGGTGATGTCCTCGATCAGGCCGGATAGCGCGAAGGGGCGGTGCTCGAGATCGATCTTGCCGGCCTCGACCTTGGAATAATCGAGCAACTCCTCGATCAGCGCGAGCAGCGCGTCGCCCGACGTCTTGACCGCCTTGACATAGGTCGTCTGCTCCGGCGTCAGCGATGTATCCATCAACAGTCCGCTCATGCCGATGATCCCATTCAGCGGCGTGCGGATCTCGTGGCTGGCCATCGCCAGGAAACGTGACTTGGCCCGGTTGGCGGCATCGGCTTGATCGCGTGCTTCGCCGAGCGCGCGCTCGGTCTCGGTGCGATCGGTGACGTCGCGGCCGACGCTCTGCACCTCCGCCGGCATTCCGGCGTTGTTGCGAACGAAACCTTCGCGCCAGGCGATCCAGCGCGCACCGAGCGGTCCCTCGATCCTCTGATCGTAGACGCGCGTGCCGTTGGGTTCGAGCGCGACCTCGCCTTGTTCGAGCACCTTCAGCGAGACCGCGCTGCCGATCAAGCTGTCGCGCGGAACCTGCGCCAACTCGCAATAGGCGTCATTGGCGTAGGTAATGCGGCCCTCGTGGTCGCGCAGCACGATCAGGTCGCCCTGGGCTTCGAACAGATTGCTGACGCGCTGCTCCGCCTCCTGCAGTTCCCAATTGCGATCGGCCATTGCCTCGTTGTGCGAGGCGATCGTGCGCAGCTTCTTGCGCATGAGGCGCAGCCGGATGCCCTGCGTGACGATCCAGAGGCAGGCGAGCGCGAACAGGAAGCTGACGCCGATGGCGAACAGGTGCGGATCGTAGCTCTTATCCGAAAGAATGCCGGTGATGAATCCAAAGGCGCCGCCGAACGCCGCGGAGAAAATCATAAACGAGCGGACGATCAACGTGATCCAGGAATGGCGTCGCAGGAAACGACGCAGGCGCAACTTGATCCTGAGGAAACGCCCCATCAACGGTGGCCCTGAGATAGCTTGATCCGTCGGGCACGATGCGTCCGGCGACGTTGCAAAGTGCTTGAGGCCGCCGAGGGTTTCTTGCCGCCCCGAGAACAGGGTTAGCGAAGGGTTAATTCGGGGCGCGCCAGATCAGAGCGACGCCGCCTCGAGGCTGCGGTGGCTGCCGCGCGCGCTGACGATCAACGCTGCGGCGTCGCGCGCCGAGAAGGTCTTCGACTGCACGAAGACGCGATAGTCGGACGGGCCGTCATGCGCAAGATAGATGACTGGATCGCTTGGCGACGGATCGCTGGAAATCGCGATCAACTGCGGCATGGCGCTGCTCGCGCAGGCGCCGGCTTCGCTGTCGTCGACGTCGTCGATCACGGTGAAATCGGCATTCTCGGCACTGTCGGCGATCCGGACCCTGACGGTGGCAAGGCGGGGATCGTCGGTGAAGCTGACGTGAAGCTGGGCCAGCCAGGGGATCGAAGCGATCTGCAGCGCGGCGCTGCCGACTTCGATGCAGGGCCGAGAGCCAGGCAAGATCTCGGCGCGGGCAAACACTGCGGCCGCGGCCAGGGGGACCACCGAGGCCAGAACCTTGAAACGCAACATGACGCTACTCGCTCGACCGGAGCTCCCGCAGGTTGCGGGGACTTATGGTTTGCGGAGCGTAAATAAAACTCGTTACCACCGCGTTGACGCGGAGCGGTGTCCGGCGCGAAACGGGACAGCTCAGGCGGCGCGGCGCAGATCGTCGGCGAGCGCCCGGTAGGACAGTGCTTCGGCGAGATGCAGGCGGCCGATCGTCTCGGCGCCGTCGAGGTCGGCCAGCGTGCGCGCCACCCGCAACACGCGGTGATAGCCTCGCGCCGTGAGGTGCATGTTGTCGGCCGCCTCCCGCAACAGCTTCTGCCCGTGTGCGTCAGGCTGCGCGATGATATCGAGCAGCGAGCTCGGCGCCTCCGCATTGGTGCGCACGTGCGGCATGCCGGCCGCGGCGTAGCGTGCGCGCTGGATGTCGCGTGCGGCCGCGACGCGTGCGGCAACCTCGGCCGATCCTTCGGATGGCGGCGGCAGGATCAGATCCGCTGCGGTCACGGCCGGCACCTCGATCCGCAGATCGATGCGATCCATCAGCGGACCGGAGATCCGCATCTGGTAGTCCGCGGTGCAGCGGTCGAGTCGGCCGCGCTTGCAGGAATAGCCTGGCTCATAGGCATGGCCGCAACGGCACGGGTTCATTGCCGCCACCAGCATGAACCGCGCTGGATAGGTGACGCGATGATTGGCTCTGCTCACCGCGACCTCGCCGTTTTCCAGCGGCTGGCGCAGCGAATCCAGCACCCGCGGATCAAACTCCGGCAGCTCGTCGAGGAACAGCACGCCCTGATGCGCGAGCGAGATCTCGCCGGGCTTTGCGCGCATGCCGCCGCCGGTCAGCGCAGCCATGCTCGCAGAATGATGCGGACTGCGGAACGGACGCCGCGCCGTCAACGCACCGTCGCGGATCTCGCCCGCGACCGAGGCGATCATCGAGACTTCAAGCAGCTCCGACGGTGACAGCGGCGGCAGAATCGAGGGCAGCCGTGCCGCCAGCATCGACTTGCCGGCGCCCGGCGAGCCCATCATCAACAGGTGATGCCCGCCGGCGGCCGCAATCTCGAGCGCGCGTTTGGCGCTCTCCTGGCCCTTGATATCCCGCAGGTCGAGCAGCGCTTCCTCGCGCTCGTGCACTTTCGGCTGGGGGCGCGACAGAAGCTGCGTGCCCTTGAAATGATTGGCGATCTGGATCAGCGAGTTCGCCGCGATGATCTGGATGTCCGGGCTCGCCCATGCGGCCTCCGAGCCGCACGCCGCCGGGCAGATCAGCCCCTCATCGCGCGAATTGGCGCCGATGGCGGCGGGCAGCACACCCGCGACCGGCGCGATCGATCCATCGAGCCCGAGTTCGCCAAGCACGGTAAAGCCGTTGAGGGCGTCCGGCGGGATCGCCCCGATCGCGGCCATCAGCCCGAGCGCGATCGGCAGATCGTAGTGGCTGCCTTCCTTGGGCAGGTCGGCCGGCGCGAGGTTGACGGTGATGCGGCGCGCCGGCAGCGCCAGGCCCGAGGCGATCAGCGCCGAGCGCACCCTCTCGCGGGCCTCCGAGACCGCCTTGTCGGGCAGACCGACGATCGCAAACGCCGGCAGGCCGGGTGCGACCTGCACCTGCACGTCGACCGCGCGGGCCTCGATCCCCTCAAAAGCGACGGTAGAAACGCGTTGGACCATACTGCCCCTATCTTCCGCAATCGAAGGTAGCGGAACCCGGCGCCAAGTGCAAGAACATTACGGGAACGACTGGAGTGTTTGCTGCCCGGTGTCCCATGCATCGCCGTCACACCAACTCTGGATCGGAGCCATGGTGTCGGCATCGTCATGCAAACGACGCGTGACCCTGACCATCGATCGCATCGACGAAGGTCCGCAGGAGCCGCTCCACAACGTCCGCCGCGTCGCGGGCACATTGTCGCAGCGCGTCGCCGATTTCCCTTCTGTTTCAGCAATCACCACGTTTGGCGCCGCGCAGTCTCGACCTATTCCAACGACCGACATCTGTACTCTCGCGCTCCCCGCTGTAGAGCCGGATCACAAATCCACATCCGGACTGACATCAGGGGCGCCTTCGCGTGATCGACAGACTCGTTTCGCATTCCATTCGTCAACATCCAGTCTTGCGAACGATCGGTCTATGCACCGCCGCCGCGTTTGTAACCGGCGCGGCGATCGAAGAAGCCGATGCGCAATCGGCATTGCCGCCGGTGACAGTGGATGCGCCTCAGACGCGCACGAACACGACCGCTGCAAAGCCCAGCCGTCGCGCGGCGGCCGCGCGCGCGAGCCGTCCCAATCGCGCACCGCAGCCACTGCGCGAGACGAACTCGCCTGCGTCCGTTGCCGGGTCTGGCGCGGGAGAGCGCGCCGGCGGTCCGGTGGTCGGTTTCGTTGCCACGCGTTCGGCGACTGCGACCAAGACCGACACGCCGCTGCTCGAAACGCCGCAATCGATCTCGGTCGTCACGACAGATCAGATCAGGAACCAGGGCGCGGAGTCGGTGGGCGCCGCATTGCGCTACACCGCCGGAGTCAGCGGAGACGTCAACGGCGGCTCGGACACCCGCTTCGGCGGCTTGCAGATTCGCGGCTTCGACTTGACGATGCCCGGCCTTTATCTCGACGGCTTGCGGCTGCCCAGCAGCAACTACGTGCACTTCCTCGGGCTCGATCCTTACGGCGCCGAGCGCCTCGAAGTGTTGAAGGGACCATCCTCCGCGATGTTCGGCGGCAGCGGCACCGGCGGCATCCTCAACTATGTGAGCAAGCTTCCGACCGCACGCGAGTTCGGTGAGGTGTCGCTGTCCGGCGGCAGCTTCAATCGCTACCAGGGCGAATTCGACGTCGGCGGCCCCGCCAACAAGGAAGGTACGGTGTTGTGGCGCCTGACCGGCGTCGCGCGCGACGGCGAGACTCAGGTCGACTACACCAAGGACAGCCGCGTCTTCGTCGCGCCGGCCGTCACGGTCAAGCCGAACGACGACACCACCATCACCTTCCTGGCGAACTACCAGAAGGAGCGGACAGGCTGGGGCCTGCAGTTCTTGCCGCCGTCCGGCACCGTATGGGCTAATAACGGCCGCTTCATTCCGAATACGCGTTTCGTGGGCGAGCCCGGCTTCAACCAGTTCGATACCGAGCAATCTTCCGCCGGCTACATGCTGTCGCACGACATCAACGACGCGCTGACCTTCCGCCAGAACCTGCGCTATTCGTGGATGCACAACGAGCAGAAGAGCTTCTACGGCACCGGCTATGCCTCGGCCGCCGACGAAGCCGCCGGCCTGCTGTCGCGCGGCGGCGCCGGTGGCGCATCGACGATCAATTCCTTCGCGGTCGACAACCAGCTTCAAGGCAAGTTCGTCACCGGCATCCTGAGTCACACGACGCTGTTCGGCATCGACTATCGCAACACGTCGTTCCGCGACATGGCCTCCAGCTTCAGCACCGGCAAGATCAACGTCTTCGCGCCCGTCTACACCAATAGCTGGACCAACAACGGTCCATACGACGACACCGGCATCAAGCAGTCGCAGGCGGGTCTGTATCTGCAGGACCAGATCAAGCTCGGACGGCTGTCGTTCTTGCTCGGCGGGCGGCAGGATTTCGTCACCACCGGCCTCGACAACAACCTGGCGCGGACGTCGACCTCGACGGACGCCTCGGCGTTCACCGGCCGAGCCGCCGTCATGTACAATTTCGACAACGGGATCGCGCCCTATTTCAGCTATTCGGAATCGTTCCTGCCGGTGCTGAGCATCAACGCCGCCGGCGAGCTGCTGAAGCCGGAAACCGGAGTGCAGTACGAAGTCGGCGTCAAGTATCAGCCGGTCGGCGTCAACGCGCTGATCACGCTGGCGGCCTTCGATCTGACCCGCTCCAACGTCGTCACCTACGCGCCGCCATCCTACTTCGCCGAGCAGACCGGCGAAGTGAGATCGCGCGGCATTGAGCTCGAAGGCACCGCGACGCTCGTCGAGGGCGTCAATATCCGCGGCGGCTACGCTTACATTGACGCGGTCGTCACCAGGGATCCAGTCAACGTCGGCAAGGCACCGCCCACCGTGCCGCTTAACCGTTTTTCGCTGTGGGCAGATTACACGGTTCAGGGTGGACCGCTCGCCGGCGTGCAGTTCGGCGCTGGTGTCCGCTATGTCGGATCGACGTTCGGCAACGACGCGAACACCTTCAAGGTGCCGGCCTCCACGGTCGCCGATGTGCTGGTTGCCTACACCAGGGACAATTACCGCCTCTCGCTTAACGTCACCAACCTTGCCGATACGCGCTACGTCGCCGCCTGTTACGGCGACACAAGCTGCTTCTACGCCGAGGGCCGCAAGGCGATCGCGAAGCTGACCTATCGATGGTGATCGCCATGAGACCGATGCTCGGACGGCTGCATCGCTGGGCGGGGCTCCTCACGGCGGTCTTCCTGTTTTTTTCGGGCGTCACGGGTGCGATCATCTCGTGGGATCACGAGATCGATGACGTCCTCAACAGGAAGCTGTTCGAGGTGACGAGTTCTGGACCGGCCATCCCGTCGGTCGAGCTGGTCAAGCTGATCGAGCAGCGCGATCCGCGTGCCCGCGTCGTCCATATGTTCATGACGGCCGAGAAGGGCGAATCGCTATGGTTCTTCGTGCTGCCGCGGATCGATCCGGCGACCGGCAAGCGCTACACCCTCGACTACAACCAGGTGTTCCTCGATCCGAACACCGGCGCCGAACTGGGGCGACGCTACTGGGGCGCGGTCTGGCCGGTCAGCCGCGAGAACTTCGTCTCGTTTCTCTACAAGCTGCATTATACGATGCACATCCCCGAATTTTGGGGCAGCGATCGCTGGGGCATGCGCTTCCTCGGCATCATCGCGGTGATCTGGACCATCGATTGCTTCGTTGGCTTCTACCTGACGCTGCCGTCGCGCCATCGCGCAAGGCCGCAACAAGCGGCGGCGGCAGCGGGCCGGGGCAAGAGCTTCTGGGCTCGCTGGGCGCCGGCCTGGAAGATCAAGACCTCCGGCAGCGCGTATCGAATCAATTTCGACATCCATCGCGCTTTCAGCCTATGGACCTGGGCGCTGCTGTTCGTGATCGCGTTCACGGCATTCTCGCTGAATCTCTATTTCGAGGTGTTCTCGCCGCTGATGAAAACCGTATCGAGCTATACGCCGACCCCCTATGAGCAGCGGCCATACCGCCATCTCGACGATCCGATCGAGCCGAAGGTGACCTATGCTGAGATCGCCGCGCGCGCCGCCGTCGACGGCAAGGCGCGGGGCTGGACGACGCCGATCGGTTCGATCAATTACGGCCCGGCGCACGGGGTCTATGCCGTCGCGTTCTTCGAGCCCGGTGACGAGCACGGCGCCGCGGGCGTCGGCCCGGCCCAGCTCTATTACGACAGCGAGGACGGCCGTCCGCTCGGCGAGCGACTGCCATGGGTCGGCACCGCAGCCGATGTCTTCGTGCAGATGCAGTTTCCGTTGCATTCCGGCCGGATCGCTGGCTTGCCCGGGCGGATCCTGATTTCGCTGATGGGGCTCGTCGTCGCGGCGCTGTCGGTGACCGGTGTCGTGATCTGGTGGCGCAAACGCCGAGCGCGCGTCGCCTCGCGACGAGAGGTCGCGCCGCCCGCCGGAGAACGTTTCGCGCCGGCCGAATAGACCGGACGCCTCAATCTGGAGCACCTCGTTCGACGGGACCATTCGGGGACGGTGATCGCCCCCGAATGTATCCTCAAGAGGTTCGTTACAGTGTCATCTGCATCGGCTCCGGATAGTACCGGAAGCCGTCGCCGGCCTTGGCCACGTGGCCGTAGCCCGGCCAGGCGAAATGATAGGACATCACCGGCGTCTTGTTGGCCGCCAGCATCTCCAACAGCCTCACCCGCGATTGCGCCGCCTGTTTCGGGTCGGTGTCGTAGGAGAACTCCATCCGCGGCTTCTCGAGCAACAGCACCGCATGATGCGAGAGGTCGCCGAGGAAGGCGAAGGATTTGCCGCCCGAGCTCACCATGAAGATGGTGTGGCCCACGGTGTGGCCGGGCGCTGCGATCGCCTGCACGCCGGGCAGGAATTCCTGGCCGTCCTTGAAGAACACCAGGCGGTCCCTCACCGGCAGCAGGTTCTTGCGGGCGTGGACGATGAAGTCCTTCAGCGCACCGCCCATCTTGCCTTCGTCGGTCCAGAAATCGAGATCGCTTTGCGCGATATAGTACTGCGCGTTGGGGAACAGCGGCTTGTTGTTGGCATCGACGATGCCGCCGATATGGTCGATATGCGCGTGCGAGAGCACGACAGCATCGATGTCCTCCGGCTTGATGCCGGCTTCCTGCATGCTCTTCTGCTGCCGGCCGGTGGTTGGGCCGAACAGTTGCGACGTGCCCATGCCGGTATCGAACAGGATCAGTTTGTCGCCGGTGTTGACGATCGGCGAGTTCTGCTCGAGCACGACGTTGTCGGGCGACAGGAAGTTGTCGGAGAGCATCTGCTTCACTTGCTCCTTCGGCACGCCGGTGAAGGTGCCGGAAGGATCGCCAAGCGGCAGCGGACCGTCCGATACGACGGTGATCTCGGCATCGCCGAGCTCGAAGCGGTGCCAATAGGGCGTCTGGGTGCCGAGCTTCGGCGCGCGCGCGACCGCGGTGCCGCCGAGCATGGTGCTGGCGCCGAGACCGGCACCGAGCGCGAGCAAGGATCGTCGTGAGACATTGAGTGTCATACGTCTTCCTCCACAATCTTTATGAGATTATTTCGCGTTGTCGCCCGCGACGGCCCGCCGCTTGACCTGACGCAGGCAACAGGATGCTGCGCTCGCCCGCGCAAGCTGGCAAGAAGAATAAGGCGATGGAAGACGCGTCAGAGATCTATCTGGAGCGCAACCGGAATGTGCCGCATCGAATAAGGAAAGCTTATTTGGCGGCGCGCTTGGCCTCGATGACATCCCAGATCTTTGCCGCGATGTCGGGGCCGTTGAGCCGCTGAACCGCGCGGATACCGGTCGGAGAGGTGACGTTGATCTCGGTGAGATTGCCGTCGATCACATCGATCCCGACAAACATCAGCCCGTGCTTGCGGAGCGCGGGTCCGAGCGTGGTGCAGATCTCGCGCTCGCGGTCCGAGAGCTCGGTCGCCGCGGCCGCGCCGCCGCGCACCATGTTCGAGCGCAAATCGTCGGTCGCCGGCACGCGGTTGACGGCGCCGGCGAATTCGCCATCGACCAGGATGATGCGCTTGTCGCCATGCTTCACCTCGGGAAGGAAGCGCTGGATTACCCACGGCTCCTTGAAGGTGACCGAGAACATGTCGAACAACGAGCCGAAATTCATATCCTGCGGCATGACACGGAACACCGCGGCACCGCCATGGCCGTGCAGCGGCTTCATGACGACGGCACCGTGCTGATCGCGGAACGCATTGATCTCGTCGAGGTCGCGCGAGATCAGGGTCGGCGGCATGAGCTGCGGGAAATTCATCACGAACAGCTTCTCCGGTGCGTTGCGCACGGCCGCCGGGTCGTTGACGACCAGGGTCTTCGGATGGATGCGCTCGAGCAGATGGGTCGAGGTGATGTAAGCGAGGTCGAAGGGTGGATCCTGCCGTAGCAGCACCACGTCGAAAGCGTTGAGCGGCTCCCGCTTCGGCTCGCCGAGCGTGAAGTGATTGCCGACCTCGTCGCGTACAGTGAGAAGCTGCACCGGCGCCACCAGCTCGTCGCCGCGCAGCGACAGCTTGTCCGGCGTGTAATAAGAGATGCCGTGGCCGCGCTTCTGCGCTTCGAGCAGCAGCGCAAAGGTCGAATCGCCGCGGACGTTGATGCGCGCGATAGGATCCATCTGGACGGCGACGTTCAATTTCATAGGGCTGATCCCGCGAGTCTGGAGGTCACATTAAGGGCTTGCGTCGAATGCCGCTAACAGATGGCGCGGCAGGCTCTTCGGCGCAATCAGCACGGCATCGAATCTGAGATCAAATTCGGCATGTTCGGGATGCGCCATCAGCCAGGCCTGGGCAGCATTGATGATGCGCTGCTGCTGGCGCGGCGTCACCGCATAGGCGGCCTCGTCGAGGCTGGGACGGGCCTTGACCTCAACAAAGGCCAACAGGCTGCGCCGGCGTGCCACCAGATCGATTTCGCCGTAGGGGGTCCGGAAGCGCTTGGCGAGGATGCGATAACCCTTGGCCATCAGATAGGCGGCGGCGCGGCTTTCGGCGGAGATGCCGGTGCGGAATGCCACGACGCGTTCGGGGGAAGCGCCTTCAGTCTTCGCCATCGCCGTCCCTGCTGTCCTTCGCGAGCTCGAGCGCGCGGGCATAGACCTCGCGGCGCGGCCGGCCCGAAAGTTCGACGGCATGAGCAACCGCATCCTTGACGCTGCCGCGCGCGAGCTGGGCGCGCAACAGCTCATCCAGCGCGTCCTGATCCATCACCCCGGCATCGTCAGGCAGCGGTCCGACCACCAGCACGAACTCGCCGCGCGTTTCCAGCGTATCCGCGGCCGCCGCGAGCTCGGCGAGCGGCGCGCGCGTGACCTGCTCGTGCAGCTTGGTCAGCTCGCGGCAGATCGCAGCATCGCGCCCGGGCATGACCGCGGCGAGATCGCGCAAGCTCTCCTGCACGCGATTGCCGGATTCGAACATCACCAGGGTCGAATCGATCCTAGCGAGCTCGCCGAGCCGCGCTCGGCGAGCATGCTCTTTGGCCGGAAGGAATCCTTCAAAGAAAAACCGGTCGGTCGGCAGCGCCGCGACCGACAATGCCGTCAGCACCGACGACGGTCCGGGGACTGCGATCACCCGATGCCCGGCGGCGCAGACCTCGCGCACCAGCTTGAAGCCAGGATCTGATATCAAGGGGGTGCCGGCATCCGAAACCAGTGCGATCGAGGCACCTTGCGCCAATTGCGCCAGCATCCTCGGTCGTGCCTGCGCAGCGTTGTGCTCGTGATAGGGTTGCAGTTCGGCGCCGATCGCGTAACGCTCGGTCAGGCGGCGCGTGATCCTGGTGTCCTCGCAGGCGATCAGGTCGACACCGGCCAGCGTTTCCAGCGCGCGCAGGGTGATATCGGCGAGATTGCCGATCGGGGTCGCCACCAGATGCAGCCCTGGCGCCGCCTTGGGGGCCGCCAGTATCTGGCCACCGACGGAAAAGGTCCTGGTCGAAGAACCAGCGGTGGCCTCGGGGCCGTACAAGGAACTGGCTTTTGTGCGCATAATGACAATCTAGAGGGACGGCCGTGCTTGCGCTACACCAGTAGCGGCGTGGCTGAGCGCAGCCGAACCGAGAAACCGGAGCCTGCCGGCAAGCATCCGGCACGGCCATAATCCTTTTGTTTTGGTTAACTATTCGCCGACAATATGCCTGAATCCACCGGCCTGATCAGGGCTGGATGGAGATCCTGGCCGATCACGGTCGGTCAAGAGAAGAGAGACGATGGTACGCCCGCATCACCGCAAGTCACCGCCGTCGGGCGCGACCCGGCGGACCGCGCTTGGCCTTATCGTGGGTGCGCCCCTGCTGGCGGCCTGCTCGGGCATCCAGCAAACGCTCAATCAATTCTCCACCCCGGAGGCCGGGCCTTCAGGACCGCCGCAACAGCCGCAAGCGATCGGAACGGGGCAGGTCAAGGTCGGGCTGGTCCTGCCGCTGTCGGCGACGGGGAATGCGGGCGTCGCCGCGCAGTCGATGCGGAATGCCGCCGAGATGGCGCTGGCGGAGTTTCAGAATCCGAACATTCAGCTCCTGATCAAGGACGATGGCGGCAGCGCACAGGGCGCGGCGCAGGGAACCCAGCAGGCGCTGTCCGAGGGAGCCGAGATCATTCTCGGGCCGCTGTTCGCGGGCTCAGTGCCGGCCGCGGCGCAACTGACGCGGCAACGCGGAATCTCCGTGATCGCGTTCTCGACCGACTCGAGCGTCGCCGGCCGCGGCGTCTATCTCCTGAGCTTCCTGCCGGAGTCCGATATCAATCGCATCGTCGACTATGCGTCCGGTATCGGAAAGCGCTCCTTTGCAGCGATGGTCCCTGATAACGCCTACGGTAATGTGGTCGAGGCCGCCTTCAAGCAGGCGGTCAGTCGCAAGAACGGCCGCCTCGTCGTGTTCGAGAAATACGGCGCCGATCGCGCGACGCCGGCGCGGAATGTGGCGCAGACACTTGGTCAGGCCGATGCACTCCTGCTTGCCGACGACGGCGATTCGGTCGTCGCCACCGCCGATGCGCTGACCGCGGCCGGCGCCAATCTGCACAACATCCAGCTCCTTGGTACGGGGCTATGGGACAATCCGCGTGTGTTCGCGAGCCCTGTCTTGCAAGGCGGCCTCTATGCGGCGCCCGATCCGGCCGGCTTCCGCGGCTTCGCGGGTCGCTACCGCACTAAGTTCGGCGGCGAGCCGGTGCGCACCGCGACGCTCGCCTACGATGCCGTCGCGCTGGTCGCGGCGCTGGCACGTACGCAGGGTGCGCAGCGCTTTGCACCGGAAACGCTGACCAACCCTTCCGGCTTTGCCGGCATTGACGGCCTGTTCCGTTTCCGCTCCGACGGAACCAACGAACGCGGCCTTGCCGTCATGAAGGTGGCATCGGGTGGCAGCACAGCCGTCGCCGGCTCACCAAAGAGCTTCGGCGCCTAGAGCAATTTCGGTTCTGATTGAATCAGAACCGAAGCTCTAGATTCTTGTTTTGACGCGTTTTCTTCACGCGAACCGGTATCCACTTCGCTCGAAAACGCTCTAATTCTCGTCAGGCACGGGCCATCCCTGATTTGCCCGACGGGTCAAGCGCCGGCACCCGCCAGCTCCTTTGCATGGGGTTGTTTTCGATATTTCGGCAGCGTGCGCCTAAGCCGCCAAATCCGCAACGACCGCGTCGAGCACCGGGAAGCCCGACTTCGTCACCCGCAGCCGACCGTCGCCATCGACGGCGATGGCGCCCTCCTCGCGCAGCACGGCGATGCGGTGCGGGTCGAGCTGGCGACCTGACAGCGCCGCATAGCGTTCGGGATCGATGCCCTCGGCGAGCCGCAGCCCCATCAGCAGAAACTCGTCGGCGCGCTCCTCGCTGTTGAGGCTATCGTCGGTGACGACGCCGTGACCGCGCTCCTCGACATTCAGCAGCCATGCCTCGGGGCGTCGCTCCGTGGCGGTCGCGTGCCTGACACCATCGATGTCGAGTCGGCCATGTGCGCCGGGGCCGATGCCGGCATATTCCTCACCGCGCCAATAGACGAGGTTATGCTTGCACTCCGCGCCTGGACGGGCGTGATTGGAGATTTCGTAGGCGGGCAAGCCCTCGCGCGCGCAGACCTCCTGCGTCACGTCGTAGAGCACGCGTGCGGTCGCTTCATCGGGCGTCTGCAGCTTTCCGGCGGCATGCAACCCGAAGAACGGCGTGCCTTCCTCGATCGTGAGCTGATAGAGCGACAAATGCTCGGCCGCCTCCGAGATCGCCTGCTTCAATTCGCTCGCCCACGTCCGCGGCGTCTGCTCGGGCCGGGCATAGATCAGGTCGAAGGAGTAACGATCGAACGCTGAGCGCGCGATCGCCACCGCATCGAGCGCCTCGCGCGCGGTATGCAGGCGCCCCAGCGCCTTCAGCGATGCGTCGTCGAGCGCCTGCACGCCGAGCGAGACGCGGTTGACGCCGGCTGCGCGATAGCCGCGAAAGCGCGTCGCCTCCACGCTGGTCGGATTGGCCTCGAGCGTGACCTCGACATCGCGCGCCACCGACCAGTGCTTGCCGATCGCATCGAGCACCGCCCCGACGGTTTGCGGCTGCATCAACGAGGGCGTGCCGCCGCCGAGGAAGATCGAGGAGACCTCGCGGCCCGGAACGCGCGCCGCCGTCGTCTCGATCTCGCGAGCAAAGGCGCGCACGAAGCGCTCTTCGTCGACCGGCGCATGCCGCACATGGCTGTTGAAATCGCAATACGGGCATTTCGACAGGCAGAACGGCCAGTGCACGTAGACGCCGAAGGCTGCTCGTTCAGTGCGGCTCAAGGCAGATCTCCGCGAGCTTCACGAAGGCGCGCGCGCGATGCGACAGGCCAAGGCCGAGCGGCGGCAGGCCATGTTTCTCGATGCTGGTCATCTCGCCAAATGTCCGCGCGTGGCCGTCAGGCAGGAAGGCCGGATCGTAGCCGAAGCCGGCCGTGCCGCGCGGCGGCCAGACCAAGGTTCCATCGACGCGGGCCTCGACCTCATCGAGATGATCGTCCGGCCACGCCACGCACAGCGCGGAAACGAAATGTGCACTTCGGCGATCCGGCGTGGTAGCGCCGCGCTCCTGCAGCAGGCGCTCGATCCGCGTCATCGCCGCCATGAAGTCCTTGCCCTCGCCGGCCCAGCGCGCCGAATAGATGCCCGGCGCCCCGTCCAACGCGTCGACCACGAGTCCGGAGTCATCCGCAAAGGCTGGCAATCCCGTCGCCTTGGCCGCCGCGATCGCCTTGATCGCCGCATTGGCGCGAAAATTGTCGCCGGTCTCTTCGGGCTCGGCGAGGCCGAGCTCACCGGCGGATACCGCTTCGACACCGTACGGTGCCAGCAGCTCCCGCATCTCGGCAAGCTTGCCGGGATTGTGGGTGGCGATCACGAGCCTTCCGGTGATTCGGCGATGCATAACCAATCTGACTACGCCACCGCGATCTTTTGCAAGTCGACCAGACGCGCGACACCTTTGCGCGCCAGTGCCATCAGCGCCAGGAATTCGTCCTGCGAGAACGGCGTCTTCTCGGCCGTGCCCTGCACCTCGATGATGCGGCCATCGCCGGTCATGACGAAATTGGCGTCGGTCTCGGCTTCGGAATCCTCGGCATAATCGAGATCGAGCACCGGTGTGCCCTGGTAGATGCCGCAGGAGATCGCCGCCACATTGTCGCGCAGCACGTTGGTCTTCAGCATGTTGCGGGTCTTCATCCAGTTGATGCAGTCGGCCAGCGCGACCCAGGCGCCGGTGATCGAGGCCGTGCGGGTGCCGCCATCGGCCTGGATCACGTCGCAATCGACGGTGATCTGGCGCTCGCCCAATGCTTCGAGATCGATGGCTGCGCGCAGCGAGCGGCCGATCAGCCGCTGGATTTCAACCGTGCGGCCGCCTTGCTTGCCGGCGGAGGCCTCGCGTCGGGTGCGCTCCAGGGTGGCGCGCGGCAGCATGCCATATTCGGCCGTGACCCAGCCGCGGCCCTGACCCTTCAGCCAGGGTGGCAGCCGTTCCTCCAGCGTCGCCGTCACCAGCACATGGGTGTCGCCGAACTTCACCATGCAGGAACCCTCGGCGTATTTGACGACGCCGCGTTCCAGCGACACGGGACGCAGTTCATCGGGCGCACGGCGGCTTGGCCGCATGAAGTCCTCCAAAAATCCGAGAGAAGTGGCTGGCCGTGCTTGTAGGAGGGGGAACGGGCAGCGGCAAGGGTTTTCGGCCCCCGGTGGGTGCCTGGTTGTTGGGGCCGAATGCATGCTTGTCACCGGCCTCCTGGATCGACAAATTAGGGGTAATGTGAGGGACTGGAGTGTGGCTCATCACGATCCGATAGGCTTGATCGCACCGCATGCGGGGCTGGCTCAGCTCAACGAGCGTTCGCGCGACATTTTTCGTCAAATCGTCGAGAGCTATCTGGCGACCGGCGAGCCGGTCGGCTCGCGCAACATCTCGCGCCTGATCGCCTTGCCGCTGTCGCCGGCGTCGGTCCGCAACGTGATGTCGGACCTCGAGCAGCTTGGCCTGATCTATGCCCCGCATACCTCCGCCGGCCGGCTGCCGACCGAGCTCGGTCTGCGCTTTTTTGTCGACGCCTTGATGCAGGTCGGCGATCTCACCGAGGACGAGCGCCAGTCGATCCGAACCCAGCTTGCCTCGGTCGGTCGCGCGCAAACGGTCGAGGCTGCGCTCGAGGAAGCACTGATGCGGCTGTCGGGCCTGACCCGCGCCGCGGCGGTGGTGCTGACGCCGAAATCGAATGCGCGGCTGAAGCACATCGAATTCGTCCGGCTGGAGCCGGAGAAGGCGTTGGTCGTGCTGGTCGGCGAAGACGGTCAGGTCGAAAATCGCGTTCTGGCGCTGCCGCCAGGTGTTCCCTCTTCGGCGCTGACCGAAGCGAGCAATTTCCTCAATGCACGGATTCGGGGCCGCACACTGGCCGAAGCGCGCCTCGAGCTCGAGACCGCGTTGACGCAGAGCCGGGCCGAACTGGACCAGCTCACCCAGAAGGTCGTCGCGGCCGGAATCGCGAGCTGGTCCGGCGGCGAGCACGAGGATCGGCAGCTCATCGTGCGCGGCCATGCCAATTTGCTCGAGAATCTGCATGCGCTCGACGATCTCGAGCGCATCAAGTCGTTGTTCGACGACCTCGAGACCAAGCGCGGCGTGATTGATTTGCTCGGCCGCGCCGAACGCGGAGAGGGGGTGCGGATCTTCATCGGTTCGGAGAACAAGCTGTTCTCGTTGTCGGGTTCCTCAACCATCATGGCGCCTTACAGCGATGCCCAGGGCCGGGTTGTCGGCGTTCTCGGCGTGATCGGACCGACGCGGCTGAATTATGCCAGGGTGATCCCGACGGTCGATTACGCCGCGCGCATCGTGAGCAAGATCCTCGGCGGCTGACCGAAGCCGGAGGGACCGCTTGATTTTCGCCGCCAAAGCACGATATCCCGCCTGACCAATCCCCAAGATTTGAACCGACGCGAGTTTTCGAGAAGGCAAGCCATGACCGATCCGAACCGGACGAATGACAATACCGACAATCCGGCGCCGACGGGTGAGCCTGTGGTCTCCAAGCCCTACGTCATGCCTGATGATCCCGAGGTCGGGTCGGCCGAGGCCCTGGCCAAGGAACTGGTGGAGGCGCGCGACAAGACGCTGCGCACGTTGGCGGAGATGGAGAACCTCCGTCAGCGCACCCGCCGCGAGGTCGCCGATGCCAAGACCTACGGCATTACCGGCTTTGCCCGCGATGTGCTCGAGATCGCCGACAATCTGCAGCGCGCGCTCGACGCCGTTCCGGCCGAGGCCAAGGAAGCCGCCGATCCCGGCCTGAAAGCGCTGATCGAAGGCGTCGAATTGACCGAGCGCTCGCTGCTCAGCGCGCTGGAAAAGAACGGCGTGAAGAAATTCGATCCGATCGGGGAGAAATTCGATCCGAATTTCCAGCAAGCGATGTTCGAAGTGCCCGACGCGTCGGTGCCGTCAGGTACCGTGGTTCAGGTCGTGCAGGCCGGCTACATGATCGGCGAGCGCGTGCTGCGCCCGGCGCTGGTCGGTGTCTCCAAGGGCGGCGCCAAGGCCGCCCCGGCCGCCGATTTCACGGCCTAATCGTCCGACCGTGGGACGGACGCTAAAGCTTGATGAGATCAGGTTGAGCTGGAGCGGCGGCGGTGCTTCACCTCTCCCTTGGGAGAGGCATAGGCCGCCTTCGGCGGCCGTCCTTAGGAGAACGCCGAAGCGCGGCTTCGGCTACGGCGCAGCGCCGGATGAGGGATTACGGTCTTTCGTTAGCACCGCAGCCCCTCACCCGATTTGCTTTCGCAAATCGACCTCTCCCCCGTTGGGGAGAGGTGAAGCGAGCGCGCGGCTAAAACCGATTCGAACTAACTTCATTGCGCTCTAGCGGTGTAGCTCGTGGTCGCCGCCACGTCATGCCGGCGGTTTCTCATGGGCCTTCGGCCAGTAGGTGCCGAAGCTCCAGAGATTTCCTTCCAGGTCGCGGCAGGCAAAATCGCGGCTGCCATAGTCGGTGTCGTGCAGCTCCATCTCGATCTTTGCGCCGGCCGCCCTGGCCTTGGCGTGCAGGGCGTCCGGATCGTTGACCGCGACGTAGATCGAGTCGGTGCGGCGGCCGCTCATGTCACCGACCAGCTTGCCGTAGGCGTCATCACGGCTCTGGCCGAGCATCAGCAAGGACGAGCCGTACGCGAGCTCGGCGTGCTGGACCACGCCGTCCTTGCGATAGACGACATGCTCGGTGAACCCGAACACCGCCTTCAGCCAGTCGATCATTGCCTCAGCATCCCTGCAGCGCAGCGTCGAGAAAATCCGGGGCGGTTCGATGTCGCTCATAGCTGTGGTCTCCTTCATTGTTCGCCTGATGGCGCCAGTATGCGCCAGGCGAGGCCGCGCCGGCTTGAAGGTTTGTTACCCGTCGATCAGCAGGTCACCGGATCGGGCCAACCGGCCGTCGGTTAGCGCCAGGCGGCGCACCCAGGCCGTCGGCGGTTCCCCGGCGAATTCGACGAATTCGCGGACGAGATGGGACTGGTCGGCGTAGCCGCTTTCCGCCGCGATTCCTGCCCAGCCTCGGACCGTTCCGTCTTGCGCGAGATTGCAGGCCCGGTGAAAGCGCATCATGCGCGCCAGCGATTTGGGTGCGAGGCCGATCTCGGATCGAAACCGGTCGATGAAGTGTTTGCGGCTCCAGCCGATCTCCGCGGCAAGCGTCGTGATCCCGATGGTGCCGGCCGACCGCGCCAGCCTCCGATAGGCGAACACGATCTCCGCCGACGGCATGTGGCCGGCGCAGCGAAGCACGAAGCCCTCGATCAGGTCGAAGCGTCGCTGCCAGCAGGTCGTGCTGCCGAGCTGCTCGCGCAGCCTTCGCCCCTCATGGCCGAGCACGTCGCCGATATCGACCATGCGCCCGGCGAGGTCGGCGACGGCGCCGCCGAAGAAGCGATAGGCACCGAGCGGCGTGAAATCCACCTGCACGCATTCGGCCCGCCCGTCGGACTCGATGTAGACAGGGCCTGCGTGCAAGCCGGCGGCGAAGCTGAGCTGTCGGTCGGATGCGTCGGGCTCGCGCGCGAGCCCGATCAGGAACGGCGTGCCGAAACTGATAATCAGCGGAACGATGAGCGGGGCGGTCTGGCGCTGCGAAATCCGGCCCGCCGCTGTCTCGCGATAACCCGTCATTCCGACAATCAGGCTTGCCATGTGCGGCGACGGCGACCGCCGGGCGAAGTCGAATGCGATGGGCGCCGTGCTACCGGCCATGCGGTCCTCGCCCGGAAAATCCTACGCGATGTCGGCTGACTGGATGCGCTTGACGCCGGCTTTGTCCATGTCGGACCACGCCTTGGCGAGCGAGCCCTGGGTGTCGATGCCGCGGCAGGCGTCCTCCACCACATAGGTTTCGAAGCCCGCCTTGCGGGCGTCGAGCGCAGTCCAGGCCACGCAGAAATCCGTGGCGAGGCCAGCCACGAACACGCGGCTGACGCTACGCGCCTTCAGATAGGCGGCAAGCCCGGTAGTCGTCTTGCCGTCGGCCTCGGTGAAGGCGGAGTAGCTGTCGACATCCTTGTGGAAGCCCTTGCGGATGATCAGCTCGGCCTGCGGGATTGCGAGATCCTTCGACAGTGCGGCGCCATCGGTGCCCTGCACGCAATGATCCGGCCACAGCACCTGCTTGCCATAGGCAAGGTCGATCATCTCGAATGGCTTCTTGCCGGAATGGGTTGACGCGAAGGAGACGTGCCCCGGCGTGTGCCAGTCCTGGGTCATCACCACGTTGACGAAGTTCTTGGCGATCCTGTTGATCACCGGCACCACCTGCTCGCCGTCCTTCACCGCAAGGCTGCCGCCGGGCAGGAAGCAGTTCTGGACGTCAATTACCAGCAGCGCCGAGGCATCATCGGGCCGGATCGCCGCTGCCCAAAGCCGGCCTGGAACCAGGGTTGCCAGGGCCGCCGCGCCGAGACCTGCAACCAGCCGCCGTCGATCCAACATCGTTCCTCTCCCCGCTCGCGTGAAACCGCACGGGGAGGCTAGTTCCGTCTGCCTGCCGGCGAAAGTCCGATTTTCTTCGGCGCGTCTTGGGAGGAGCGCGATCAGCCGCGCGGCTCAATGCCGTCGCGCACCGCGCGGAAGCGCGGGAACGCCGTCCCCCAGTCCGTCCGCGGCGAGCTGCCGATGATGCGCACGGACGACTGCGAACCGAACCGCAGCCACTGCACGATGGTCACCGGCGTATTGTCCTTGCCGCTGGTGGCGTCGATGCGTGTCTCGTAGCCCGGCTGGCCGTCGATCCGGATCGGCTCGGACATCGTGATGCGCCCGTCGCGGACGCCGGGGATCGTGGTGGCGACCTGTCGGGCGAAACGGCCGCGATCGTCGGGCGAGGCTGCGGTCGAGGCGACGACGCCAAGGATCATGAAGGGCTTGGCCTCGAACCCGCTCTTCTCGTCGCCGTCGGCCAGGATCAGCGCCGCGCCCGGCGCCACCATGCGGACGTTCTTGAAGTCGGCAAGCTGGGTGACCTTGAACGGCATCAGGCCGAGCTGCTCGTCGACCGGCACCTCGTTGCGGACCACGGCGGACGCGAACATCTGCCGGATGGCGTCGTCGGTGTAGATCTTCGCGGCATTCTCGGGCACCTGCACCGCGATATAGCCAGAGAAGGTCGGGCCCGGCAGGATCATGGAGTAGCGCCGCACATTGGTCGCGCCGTCCCGCGCGCTCTCGATCGTGTAGTAGCCGAGCCCGGCCGGCGTCTCGAGGCTTTCCGGCTTGATCCCGCCGCTGCCGCCGGGATTGGCCTTGAAAGCGCTGACCACCTCGCCATAGGCATCCGCGGGCAGATCCGCGATCAGCACCCTCACGCTCTGGTCTTCGGTCTCGAAACCGATGAACGTCTTCGCGCGGACAAGGCCGACCAGCGGCTTCATTCCGACATGAGCGCCCGGCGGAAACACGGCGTCGGCTGCGAAGGCAGAACACGTGGCAGCGATCAGCAAGGCAACCGCAGCGAGGAGGCGAAAGGGCGTCATGGGGATCTACCGGTTTGCTCGGCGGCCGTTCGATGGCTCCGACGCAGGGCTGGGTGGGCCTCACCCAGTCGGCCCGCTTTTAGCGGTTTTGATGGCCCTGCAACAGGGTCGCTATCTAGCCATTCCGGCGGTACAGCCCCGATTCCGGACCTGTTTTGCCGGATAAGCGGGCACTTTTGCGCCTTTCCCGGTGCTTCTCGAAGGGAGGCCCCGCGAGCGGCATGCTGTCAGCGGCCAAATAGCGCGCCTCCCCGCTGCCCGGCGCCCGCCCGTTGTGAGCGTTCACTCAACACGCGGGCCGCCGGCAGAGCGCCACGGCACCGTCGGTTGCGCTCGCAATCATTGCCGATTTGTTAACATGTTTGGATGCTGAACCAGCGCGAAGACGGGGCTGACACAATCTTTCAAACGTCAGTCTTTTCAGGCCTCAACGTTGCGTCCAGTCCTTGCGGGCCAGACCCTCTCTCCTATATCAGGCTCACCGTCGCAATATCGCGAGTATGTGAACGTCTGGGGGTTCGGTACGGAGCGCCGTCAGGGCCCAACCAACCTGCCGTAGCAAGAAGGATATGAAAACCATGGGTAAGGTCATTGGGATCGACCTCGGCACCACGAATTCGTGCGTTGCCGTAATGGATGGCAAAAGCGCCAAGGTGATCGAGAACGCGGAAGGCATGCGGACGACGCCGTCGATCGTTGCCTTCACTGATGATGGTGAGCGGCTTGTCGGCCAGCCGGCGAAGCGCCAGGCGGTGACCAATCCCGAGCGTACGTTCTTTGCGGTCAAGCGCCTCATCGGCCGCCGCTATGACGACCCGATGGTCGAGAAGGACAAGAAGCTCGTTCCCTACAAGATCGTCAAGGCATCGAACGGCGACGCCTGGGTCGAAGCCGACGGCAAGACCTATTCGCCCTCGCAGGTCTCGGCCTTCATCCTGCAGAAGATGAAGGAGACCGCTGAGGCGCATCTCGGCCAGAAGGTCGATCAGGCCGTCATCACGGTTCCTGCTTATTTCAATGACGCACAGCGTCAGGCCACCAAGGACGCCGGCAAGATCGCCGGCCTCGAAGTGCTGCGCATCATCAACGAGCCGACGGCTGCCGCGCTCGCCTACGGCCTCGACAAGTCGAAGGCCGGCACGATCGCGGTGTACGACCTCGGTGGTGGCACCTTCGACGTCTCGATCCTCGAGATCGGCGACGGCGTGTTCGAGGTGAAGTCGACCAACGGTGACACCTTCCTCGGCGGTGAAGATTTCGACATGCGTCTGGTCGGATATCTCGCTGACGAGTTCCAGAAGGAGCAGGGCATCAACCTGCGCAACGACAAGCTGGCCCTGCAGCGTCTGAAGGAAGCTGCCGAGAAGGCCAAGATCGAGCTGTCGTCGACCACGCAGACCGAGATCAACCTGCCGTTCATCACGGCCGACCAGACCGGTCCGAAGCATCTGACGATGAAGCTGACCCGCGCCAAGTTCGAGGCGCTGGTGGCCGATCTCGTCGAGAAGACCATCGAGCCGTGCCGCAAGGCGCTGAAGGATGCCGGTCTCACCGCCGGTGAAGTCGGCGAAGTGGTGCTGGTCGGCGGCATGACCCGCATGCCGAAGATCCAGGAAGTCGTGAAGCAGTTCTTCGGCAAGGAGCCGCACAAGGGCGTCAACCCCGACGAAGTCGTCGCGATCGGCGCTGCGATCCAGGCCGGCGTGCTGCAGGGCGACGTCAAGGACGTGCTGCTGCTCGACGTGACCCCGCTCTCGCTGGGCATCGAGACGCTGGGTGGCGTGTTCACCCGCATCATCGACCGCAACACCACGATCCCGACCAAGAAGAGCCAGGTGTTCTCGACGGCCGAGGATAATCAGAACGCCGTCACCATCCGGGTCTTCCAGGGCGAGCGTGAGATGGCGGCCGACAACAAGATGCTCGGTCAGTTCGACTTGATGGGCATTCCGCCGGCTCCGCGCGGCATGCCGCAGATCGAGGTGACGTTCGACATCGACGCCAACGGCATCGTCAACGTCTCGGCCAAGGACAAGGCGACCGGCAAGGAACAGCAGATCCGGATCCAGGCGTCCGGCGGTCTGTCCGATGCCGACATCGAGAAGATGGTGAAGGACGCCGAGGCCAATGCGGCCGAGGACAAGAAGCGCCGCGAGGCGGTCGACGCCAAGAATCATGCCGATGGCCTGGTTCACTCGACCGAGAAGGCTTTGGCCGAGCACGGCTCGAAGATTGCGGACACCGAGCGCCGCGCGATCGAGGATGCCGTCAGCGACCTGAAGGAAGCGCTGAAGGGCGATGACGCCGAGGCGATCAAGGCCAAGACCAACACGCTGGCGCAGGCTTCGATGAAGCTCGGCGAGGCCATGTACAAGCAGCAGGCCGAGGCCGACGCGGCCAAGGACGCTGCGAAGGATGACGTCGTCGACGCGGAGTTCACCGAGGTCGACGACGACAAGAACAACAAGAAGTCTGCTTAACGCGCGGGCTTGAGATGATGACCCTCACGCCAAAGAGCACGCCGAGCGTCTCGATGGGGTGGGGGTCATTTTTCGTTAAGCCGATCGCGGCATTTTTTTCGACAGGCGCGGTCCCTGGCGACGAACTTCCAACGGAACTGACGGATGTCCACTAAGCGCTGCTACTACGAGACCCTCGAGGTCGATCGGAACGCGGACGAGACCAAGCTGAAAGCGGCTTTCCGCAAGCTCGCGATGAAGTGGCATCCGGACCGCAATCCAGGCGATGCCTCGAGCGAAGTCCGGTTCAAGGAAATCAACGAAGCCTATGAAGTGTTGAAGGACGGCGAGAAGCGCGCCGCCTATGACCGCTTCGGCCACGCGGCGTTCGAGCACGGCATGGGCGGTGGTGGCGGTCCCGGTTTCGGCGCGGGCTTCGCCTCCTCCTTCTCCGACATCTTCGAAGACCTATTCGGCATGGCCGGGCAGCGCCGCGGCGGCGGCCGCGAGCGCGGCGCCGACCTGCGCTACAACATGGAGATCACGCTCGAGGAAGCTTTCCAGGGCAAGACCGCGCAGATCGAGATACCGGTCTCCGTCACCTGTGAATCCTGCTCGGGTACCGGCGCCAAGGCCGGCACCAAGCCGAAGACTTGCTCGACCTGTGGCGGCGCCGGCCGCGTCAGGCAGGCGCAGGGCTTCTTCACACTGGAGCGGACTTGCCCCGGCTGTCAGGGCCGCGGCCAGATGATCGAGGACGCCTGCACCTCCTGCGGCGGCTCTGGTCGGGTGACCCGCGACCGGACGCTGTCGGTCAACATCCCGCCGGGCGTCGAGGACGGCACGCGCATCCGTCTCGCCGGCGAGGGCGAGGCCGGCATCCGCGGTGGCCCGCCCGGAGACCTCTACATTTTCCTGTCCCTCACCACCCACCAGTTCTTCCAGCGCGACGGCGCCGACCTGCATTGTCGCGTGCCGATCTCGATGGTGACGGCTGCGCTCGGCGGCGAGTTCGAGGTACCGACCATCGACAAGAGCAAGACCAAGGTGAAGGTGCCGGCCGGCACGCAGTCCGGACGGCGATTCCGCATCGCATCAAAGGGCATGCCGGTGCTGCGCTCGCGCCAAACCGGCGACATGTATGTCCAGGTTATGGTCGAAACGCCGCAGAATCTGACCAAGAAGCAGCAAGAATTGCTGGCCGAGTTCGAAAGGCTGTCGTCCGGTGCAACCCAGCCGGAGGCGGCGGGTTTCTTCTCTAAGGTCAAGGACTTCTTCGGAAACCGCGCCGCCCAGCAGTAGTCGTCGTGCTTGACCGTAACGGCTTCGACATATACGTCTTTGTGACTGTTTTCTGACACCGCTCGATTGTGCGGTCCCGCCTGGTAGCGACATGCCCTTGCAATCGTCCGCGCGTGCGTTGAAGAAGCCCCTCCGTCTCGATGACGAGGTCCGTTTTCTCCGTTCATGGATTGAGAAGCCGCTGCATATGGGCGCGGTGATGCCGTCGGGGCGGCTGCTGGCCCGTACGATGGCGCAATATGTTGACGCGAATGCCGAAGGACCGGTCGTCGAACTTGGGCCCGGGACCGGTGCGATTACCAACGCACTGATCGAGCAAGGTGTCGATCAGAAGCGGCTCGTACTGGTCGAATACAATCCGGGCTTCTGCGCATTGCTGCGCGAGCGCTATCCGCAGGCCAAGGTTGTCCAGGGTGATGCCTACGCGCTACGCGACGCGCTCTGGGAGGTTCTGAAGTCTCCCGCCTCGGCGGTGGTCTCCGGCCTGCCGCTCGTCACCAAGCCGATGCTGACCCGCCTGAAGCTGATCCGCGACGCCTTCGTGGCGCTCGCACCGGGCGCTCCCTTCATTCAGTTCACCTATTCGGTCGTGCCCCCAATCCCGAAATCGCTGCCGGGCGTATCCACGGAAGCTTCCGAGCGAATCTGGATGAACATCCCGCCCGCGCGGGTCTGGGTGTACCGCAAGGGCTGAGACGGTATTTCCGCAAAAGCGGGTGCCGGTTTTGCGCATGGAATACGCGCAGAATGTTAGTTAAGAGCATCTTCAGAGAAAATGCTCACCTGCGCCGTCGCGCGGCGCTCGCCCGACCTGCGATTTCAAGATGTCCGCGCTGAAAATCCTCGTGATCCCGGGATCGCTTCGCACCGGCTCGCTCAACGTCAAGCTGGCAGCGGTCGCCGCGCTTGAACTGGTGCAACTGGGCGCAGACGTCACCCGCATCTCACTCGCCGATTTTCCGTTGCCGATCTATGACGGCGACCTGCAAGCCAAGTCTGGCGTGCCGCTGAATGCGGTCAACCTCAAGCGCATGATCGGCGCCCATCATGGCGTGCTGATCGTGACGCCCGAATATAATTCCTCGGTGCCGGCGCTGGTGAAGAACACGATCGACTGGGTCAGCCGGGTGCAGGACCCGCATGAGGCCCGCGGCGCGGTGTTCCGCGACCGCGTCTTCGCGATCGCCGCGGCCTCCGGCAACCGGCTCGGCGGCACGCGCGCGCTGGCGGCGCTGCGGCTGATCCTCACGGCGTGCCACGCGACCGTGATTCCAAACCAGCTTGCCCTGTCATTCGCGGAGCAGGCTTATGACGACATGGATCGTCTGAAGCACCACGCCGATATCGAGGCGATGCGGGCGCTGACGCGGCAGTTGATCGACCATTCCCAACGGATGATGTGAGGTGACATGCAGGCAGCCAAGATCGCTTCGAGAGATCGGTTGATTGTAGCGCTCGATCTGCCGTCCGTCGCTGCGGCGGAGGCGATGATCGACAGGCTCGGCGACAGCGTGACGTTCTACAAGATCGGCTATCAACTCGGCTATGCGGGCGGCCTGTCGCTGGCCAAGCAGCTATCGAGCCGCGGCAAGAAGGTCTTCATCGATCTCAAGCTGCATGACATCGGCAACACCGTGGCGCGCGGCGTCGAGAGCATCGCGAGCCTCGGCGCAACCTTCCTCACCGTGCATGCCTATCCGCAGACCATGAAAGCTGCTGTCGAGGCGCGCGCCGGCTCCGGCCTGAAGATCCTCGCCGTCACCGTGCTGACCTCCTACGACGACAATGATCTTCATGCCGCGGGCTATCGCCTCAACGTCTCCGATCTCGTCGAAGCGCGCGCCAGGCAGGCGCAGGCGCTTGGCGTCGATGGTCTGGTGAGCTCACCTGAAGAAGCGGCCGCCTTGCGTAAGATCGTCGGCTCTCAGATGCACCTGGTGACGCCGGGAATTCGCCCGGCGGGATCGGCCACCGGCGACCAGAAGCGCATCATGACCCCGGCCCGTGCGATTGCCGCCGGCGCCGATTATCTGGTGGTGGGGCGGCCGGTGATGGAAGCTGCCGACCCCAAGGCCGCCGCAGAGGCCATTCAAGCTGAGATCGCGCAGGCGCTTGCCTGAACAGCACAAGGGAGAAAGCAATGGCGAAGGGCTACTGGATCGGACGCGTCGACGTTCACAATGAGGAAGGCTACAAGCCCTACATGGCCGCCAACCCGGCCATCTTCCAGAAATTCGGCGGCAAGTTCATCGTGCGCGGCGGCAAGTTCACCAGCGTCGAGGGCCAGAGCCGCTCACGCAATGTCGTGATCGAATTCCCCGACTATGAAACCGCGCTCGCCTGTTACAATTCGCCGGAATACCAGGCCAACATCAAGGTACGGCAACCGCATTCGATCGCCGACCTGATCATTATTGAAGGTTTCGCCGGGCCGTAGTTCCCGCGTGTCGGACGCCCCATTCAGCGGTCGGAACAGCCTCCGATAGCCTCCGTTGAGCATGATCCCGGCGCCAACGCGTCCGCGCTTGTCGCGCCGGGAAAACCGGTTTCCACTTTGCCGGATCATGCTTTATACGGCCCTCAGAGGTGAGCCATGGCTGATATGCGTCTGATCGTTGCGGGAGCCGGCGGCCGGATGGGCCGCACGCTGACGCGGGTAATTTCCGAAACCCCGGGGGCGGTTCTGGTGGGCGCGCTCGAAGCGCCGGGCTCGGATCTGCTGGGCAAGGACGCCGGCGTGCTGGCCGGCCTGCCGGCCAACGGCGTCGCGCTGTCGGCCGATCTGTGGTCGATGTCGGCCAACGCCGACGGCATCCTGGATTTCACAGTGCCGGCTGCGACCATCGCCAATGTCGCGATCGCGGCCGAGCGCGGCCTCGTTCACGTCATCGGCACCACCGGCCTGTCGCAATCCGACGATGCCGTGATCAGGAGCGTCACCAATCGCGCCGTCGTGGTGAAGTCGGGCAATATGAGCCTGGGCGTCAATTTGCTCGCCGCGCTGGTCAAGCGCGTCGCGCAATCGCTCGACCAGACCTACGACATCGAAATTCTGGAGATGCACCACAAGTCCAAGATCGATGCACCATCGGGTACGGCCTTGATGCTCGGCGAAGCCGCGGCCGCCGGCCGCAAGATCGCGTTGGAGCAGCATTCAGCGCGAGGCCGCGATGGCCTGACCGGCGCTCGGCGTGCCGGCGATATCGGCTTTGCCTCGCTGCGCGGTGGCACGGTCGCCGGCGATCATAGCGTGATCTTTGCCGGCCCGTCGGAACGCATCACGCTCTCGCATCATGCCGAGGATCGCGCGCTGTTCGCACAGGGCGCGTTGAAGGCGGCGCTGTGGGCGCACGGCAAGAAGCCCGGCATGTACTCGATGGCTGACGTGCTCGGCCTGAGTGAATAGTCAAGCTGCAACAACAACGGAAACTTGGAATGAGCGAACGTCTTCTTGTGCTCGTGCGGCACGGCCAGAGCGATTGGAACCTGAAGAATCTCTTCACCGGGTGGAAGGATCCTGACCTCACCGAGCAGGGCATCAACGAAGCCAAGGAAGCCGGCCGCAAGCTGAAGGCGCGGGACCTGTCGTTCGACGTCGCCTTCACCTCCGATCTGACGCGTGCCCAGCACACGCTGAAGCTGATGCTCGCCGAGATCGGCCAGACCGGCCTGCCGACGACCAGGAATCTCGCGCTCAACGAACGCGACTACGGCGATCTTTCCGGACTCAACAAGGACGATGCGCGCAAGAAATGGGGCGAGGATCAGGTGCTGATCTGGCGCCGCTCCTACGACGTGCCGCCGCCCGGCGGTGAAAGCCTGAAGGATACATTGGCGCGCGCCTTGCCCTACTATGTGCAGGAGATTCTGCCCGGCGTGCTGCGCGGCCAGCGCACGCTGGTTGCTGCCCACGGCAATTCGCTGCGCGCGTTGATCATGGTGCTGGAAAAGTTGACGCCCGAGCAGATCCTCAAGCGCGAACTCGCGACCGGCGCGCCGGTGGTCTACCGGCTCAATGCCGATTCGACCGTGGCGTCAAAGGTTGATTTGGCCGACTGAGCGACGCGGTCACCGGAAGTTGGTGGCGACAGCATGGAGTGGCAAAGCGCAGCGTGCCCACCACTTCATGCGCGGCTTGCGATGGTGGGCACGGCGCGCGGCGCCTTTGCCCACCTTACTTCCTGGGCGAACGGCAGAGATCAATGGATCAATGCAATCCGACCTGCCCGGCCTCCCAACCCAGCATCGCCTGCTTGCGGGTGACGCCCCAGTGATAGCCGGTGAGCGCGCCGCTCTTGCCGAGTGCGCGATGGCACGGCACGACGAACGACACCGGATTGCGGCCGACCGCGGCGCCGACGGCGCGCGACGCCCTCGGATTGCTGATCTTGTTGGCGATGTCCGAATAGCTGACCGCGCGGCCCATCGGGATCTTCAACAGCGTCTCCCAGACCCGCACCTCGAAATCGGTGCCGATCAGGACCACGCGCAGCGGCTGGTCCGGCCGCCACAACCGCGTGTCGAAGATGCGCTGCGCCAGCATGGTGGTGCCGTCGGTGTCCTCGACATAGGTCGCATTCGGCCAGCGCCGCTTCATATCGGCGAAGGCGATCGGCTCGTCGCCGGGGTCGGCGAAGGCGAGGCCCGCCAGCCCCCGGCCCGTTGCGATCACGATCGCGGTGCCGAACGGCGAGGGGTGGAAGCCGTAGCGCAGCGTCATGCCGGCGCCGCCGTTCTTCCATTCACCGGGTGACATTGCCTCGTGAGTCACGAACAGGTCGTGCAGCCGGCCCGGCCCCGAAAGGCCGGAGTCCAGCGCCGCATCGAGCACGCTGGCGGAGTCGCGCAGCAGGCCCTTGGCGTGGTCCAGGGTCAGCGCCTGCATGAACGCTTTCGGCGTCAGCCCCGCCCAGCGGCGGAACAAATGATGCAGCTCATCCGGCGTGGCACCGGCGGCATCGGCGACCGCCTCAATGGTCGGCTGCGTGCGCCAGTGCTCCGAGATGAACGCGATCGCGCGCCGTACGGAATCATAGTCGCGCAGCGCTGCGTTCTGGAGGCCCGGCTTGGCCAGGCGTTGGTCATGTATAGCGAGTGTCATCATGGTCTCTAATTTAGGAGCCATGGCGCATCCAAACCACCCGATTTCTGACAAGCCAATTAATGAATGGGATTATAGGTCGGGCCTCGCTTCGCGGCGTTCAGCGCGGCTATCAAGGCTTTGGAAAAGCTGGCCTTTTCGTCCGGACTCAGAAAGCTCCCAACGCTCACCCGGCGGCCTCTGGAGATCAGGTAAAGCCGTTCGATGCCGAACTCCTCATGCGACTTCTGCTCGAACTGGACCCAGAGCGGATTGAGCACCCATTCCACCACGTGGCCACGATGGCTGATCCGGCGCACCCGCAATTCCGATGATGTCACGGTGATCTCCTCGCTCGCCTTGGCGGTGCGGAAATTGACCTTGAACGCCCAATAGATCACCAGCACGTCGAGGCCGAAGAAGCCGAAGATCGGCCAGGCACCCATCCACCAGAACACCGCGCCGGCGACGAAGCTGATCGCGGTGACCGATGTCATCAGCACCGCGAAGCCGGTCCGGTTGAGTGAACGGTGCGGTGTCAGCAACGCCGAGAACAGCGTCGGCTCGACATCTCGGCCGGTCGCCTCAAGATCATTCCTGGGATCAAAATCATTGCCTGCAGTCATGACGTATCAGTATATCGCGGTCATGGCCAAAATCATCCGCTCTCAACGCGCCAAGACATCGAGCGTTCGATCGGCGCCCAAGAAGCCGAGGAAGAAGCCCGCAAAAACGGCAAAGCCGCTGCCTAAACGCGCGGCCAAGACGGCGGCGAAATCGAAGCCCTGGACCGAAGCGGAAGTCTACGAGGCCTTCAGCCGGTTCCGTAAAGCCAATCCCGAGCCCAAGGGTGAGCTCGAACACCTCAATCCCTACACGCTCCTGGTCGCAGTGGTGCTGTCGGCGCAGGCGACCGATGCCGGCGTCAACAAGGCGACACGAGCGCTGTTCGCGGTCGCCGATACGCCCGAGAAGATGCTGGCGCTCGGCGAGGACAAGGTGCGCGACTACATCAAGACCGTCGGGCTGTATCGCAACAAGGCGAAGAACATCATTGCGCTGTCCGCGAAGCTGATCGCCGAATTCGGTGGCGAGGTGCCGCGCACCCGCGCCGAGATCGAGTCGCTACCCGGCGCCGGCCGCAAGACCGCGAACGTCGTGCTCAACATGGCATTCGGCGAGCACACGATGGCGGTCGATACCCATGTGTTTCGCGTCGGAAATCGCACGGGGCTGGCGCCCGGCAAAACCCCGCTCGAGGTTGAGCTGGCGCTGGAGCGAGTGATCCCGCCGGAGTTCATGCTGCACGCGCATCATTGGCTGATCCTGCATGGCCGCTACACCTGCCTCGCGCGCTCGCCGCGTTGCGACGTATGCCTGATCAATGACCTGTGCCGGTGGCCGGAGAAGACCGTCTGAGGCATGATCGACATCACCAGGTTGTAACTCGTTCGACCTCTCGGGCCCGCAATTTAGCCAGGCCTGGCGCGGGGGCACTTAAATGCGGCGTCACGGTCGCCTCGGCTCGCGGCTAGTCAGAGCCTTCAACTTATAGTGAAGGTTCCGGTGTGCCGGTCACCGGCGTGCCTGGAAATATTTCGCTCATCGCGCGGTTCCATAGCAGGGGGCCGGAACCAGGGTGAGTTGGGATGACGAAGACGGCCGCGCTCGTGTCGGTGGCGACCTCGGTTCCGCCGCATCTGTTCCATCAGGAGCAGGTTTTGCAGGCCGCGCGTAAGCTCTTCGCCGACCGCTATCCGCAATTCGAAACGCTTTCGAGCCTGTTCGCCAATACCGGCATCCATCGTCGCTACGGGGTCAAACCGATCGAATGGTACCTCGAGCGGCGCGGCTGGCCCGAGCGAACGCAGGCTTTCCTTGAAGGCGCCGAGTCGCTGTATGTCGATGTCGCGCGCAAGGCGATTGCGCGCGCGGACCTTTCCGGGAGCGACATCGATGTCGTCGTCACGGTGTGCTCGACCGGGATTGCGACGCCGACGCTGGAAGCGCGGGTGGCCGGTCAGCTCGGTCTCCGGGCGGACGTATCGCGTGTGCCGGTGTTCGGCCTCGGCTGCGCCGGCGGCGTCTCGGGCCTGTCGATCGCTGCACGGCTCGCGGAAGCGCGGCCCGGCGCCAATGTTCTGCTGGTCTCACTCGAGCTGTGCACGCTCGCAGTCCGGCACGACGAGCTCACCAAGGCGAACATCGTTGCCGCCAGCCTGTTCGGCGACGGTGCTGCGGCAATCGTGCTGCGCGCTGGTGACGGCGGTGCGACGCGGGTCGAGGCGAGCGGCGAAAAGCTCTGGCCGGATACGCTCGACATCATGGGGTGGACCGTCGATCCGGAAGGCTTCGGCGTGGTCTTTCAACGTACCATTCCCGATTTTGTCCGCGATCATCTTGGGCCGGCCGTTGCCGAAATCCTCGCGCGGATGCAGCTCACGGTCGATGACATCGATCGCTTCCTTTGTCATCCCGGCGGCGCCAAGGTCATCGCGGCGCTGGAGCGGGCGCTGGCGCTCGAGCAGGGGACGCTCGATCACGAACGCGACGTCATCGCCGATTGCGGGAACATGTCGGCTCCGACCGTTCTGTTCGTTCTCGAACGCGCCTGGGCCAAGGGCTTGCCGCCGCGTTCGCTGCTAACGGCGCTGGGGCCCGGTTTCACCGTGAGCTGCGTCGCGCTACGGCACGCGGCGTGAACGTCGCGTCGATCATCCTTGCGCTGGTCACGCTGCAGCGTCTGGGCGAGCTGATGCTGTCGCGTTACAACACGCGGCGGCTTCTGGCGTGCGGCGCTGTCGAAGCCGGCGCAAGTCACTATCCACTGATCGTATCGCTCCACACCGCCTGGCTGATCGCGCTGTGGGTGTGGGGCCGCGATCAAGACGTCAATCCGGCGGCGCTTGCGGCCTATCTGGTGCTGCAGGGTCTGCGGCTGTGGATCCTCATCGCACTCGGATCACGCTGGACCACGCGGATCATTGTGCTGCCGGGCAGACCGCTGGTCACGTCGGGGCCCTACCGGTTCTGCTCGCATCCGAACTACGCGGTCGTGATCGGGGAGATCGCGCTGCTTCCGCTCGCGTTACACCTGCCGCTGACGGCGCTGATCTTCACGGTCCTCAACCTCGCAGTGCTTGCACTGCGCATTCGCGTCGAGAGGCGCGCGCTTGCCGCTCTCGGCCGGCCGCGCACGGGCACCCCGTGAGCGGCCGGGCAGCGCAGCGGACCGACGGCCCATCGATTGCGACCTGGGCCGGATTTCTCCTGATGTGCCTCGGCATGTTCATGGCAATCCTCGACATCCAGATCGTCGCGACCTCGCTGCCGACGATGCAGCGTGCGCTGGCGATCTCACCGGCCGCGATGAGCTGGATCCAGACCGCCTATCTGATCGCGGAGGTGATCGCGATCCCGCTGACGGGGCTACTGACGCAAGCGCTGTCGCTGCGATGGCTGTTCGTGACCGCCGTGAGTTTGTTCTGCATCGCGTCGATCGGTTGCGCCTTCAGCGGCGGCTTTTCCGTGCTGCTGATCTTCCGCGTGTTGCAGGGATTTTCCGGCGGCGTCCTGATCCCGGCGGTGTTCTCCGCTGTGTTCATGCTGTTCCCGCCGCGGTGTCATGCGGTGGCAACCACGATCGGCGGCGCCGTCGCGGTGTTGGCGCCCACGCTGGGACCCGTCGTCGGCGGCTGGATCACGCAGACCTGGTCGTGGCCGTGGCTGTTCCTGATCAATGTCGTTCCGGGACTCATCGCGGCTTCCGTTACGCCGTTCCTGCTGCCGCGCGAGGTTACTCATTTGCGTGCCCTCGCAAAGCTCGACAGATGCTCGCTTGTCTTGCTCGCAGCCGCGCTCGCAAGCTTCGAGATCGGGCTGAAGGAGGCGCCGCAGCGCGGCTGGATATCGTCGCTTTGCGTGAGCCTGCTGATCGGAAGTGCCAGCGGAATGGCGATCGTCATCCGGCGCACGCTGCGCGCGGCGCACCCGATCGCGCGGCTCTCGACGTTCGGGCGGCGTTCGTTCGCGGTCGGCTGCGCGCTCAGCTTCTGCCTCGGCATCGGCCTGTATGGATCGACCTATCTGATGCCGGTGTTTCTCGGCTTCGTGCGGCGTCACGATGCCTTCGAGATCGGCAGCATTATGCTGGTCACGGGAAGCGCGCAGCTCGTGGCCGCGCCGCTTGCGGTGATCCTCGAGGGCCGCCTTGGCGCCCGCATGCTGACCGCCGCCGGCTTTGCGCTGTTCGCGGTCGGCTTGGGCTTGAGCGCCCATCAGCCGCGCACCGCCGATTTCGACGAGATGTTCTGGCCGCAGATCGTGCGCGGGGTCGGGATCATGTTCTGTCTGCTGCCGCCGACGCGCATTGCGCTGGGCGCCCTGCCGGAAGCGGAGGTGGCTGATGCCAGCGCGCTGTTCAACCTGATGCGTAATCTCGGCGGCGCGATCGGGATCGCCCTGATCGATACGATTCTTTACGGCCGAAGCTTGATCCATGGCGAGGTGCTTCGTGCCCGTCTGCTGGCTGGCGACGTCACGGCGGCGCAGGCGATCGGGCTCGATCCGAATCTGCTGATCGACCGGCCACCGGGGCCGCCCGACGAGGCCGCTGTGGCGTTCGTCCGGCCATTGGTCGAGCGGGCATCGCTCGCGCTCAGCGTCAACGAGGCCTGGGCGATGCTTGCCTGCGTGGCGATCGTGGGACTTCTGCTGGTGCCGTTCGCGCGCGAACCGGCACCCGTGCTGGTGGCGGCGCCGTCGGATGTGACCTAAGCCAATGTGGCCTAAGCCAATGTGACCTAAGCCGTGGGCACGTTGCGTTGCCGCGCCGGCTCGATCAATTCGGGCCGTGAACCGGACAGCCGCTTGTGCATGTGGACCATGAAAGCCATGCCGAACAGCGGCGTCGCCAGATTGACGATCGGGATCGAGACGAAGGCCGCGATGAACAGGCCCGCGGCAAATATGGTCGATGCATGGTCGCGACGCATCGCCTTGGCTTCCGCCGGCGAGCGGAAGCGCATCGCGGCGAGCTCGAAATATTCCCGCCCCAGCAGCCAGGCGGTTGCGATGAAGAACACGATGAAGCCGGCACCCGCGAACAGCACGAAGGGCAGCGCGACCAGGTAGACCAGGATCGTCAGCAGCGCGGTCTTGGTGCCTTCGGTCATCGCCAGCGCGAACGGCAATGCCGCACCCGGACGCTCGGCCGGATAATGTTCGCGCTCGACGATGTCGGCGACGTCGTCGACGAACAGGCTCGCCACCAGCGAGGTGATCGCGGGCATCAGGAAGATGCCGCCAAGCACGACGCCAAGGCCCGCCGTGATCGAGATGATCCAGGACAGCACGTGCAGCGTGGAATGGAAGTTCGGGCCGAGCATGCCCTCGGCCCAGACCTCGCCATAGTCGGCAAACCAGCTCAGCAGACGCTGCAAGCCGATTGCCAGCACCGTGATGAGCACGAGCGCAAGCCCGATCGAGCGCCACAAGATCGAGCGCATCGGCGGTGACAGGATCTGCGAAAGCGCCTTGACGGCGGCGTCCAACATGACTGGGTTACCTCTCCGGAAGTTCTCGCGAGAGGTAGACACCCAATCAGGCTTCGGCAAGTGCCGGCTGTGTCGCGGTTAGGGCACTTTCGAGCGAAGCTTCAGGCATCGAGCGGCTTGCCGCGCACCGTGGGTCCCCAGACACCGATCGCGACGATCACGATGACCATTGCCGCGGTGATCAGCCCGAACACCCCGCCGACGCCGGCTTCGCGCAGCATGAAAGCCACGATGAAGCCGGAGAAGGTCGCGCTGAGCCGGCTCATCGAATAGACGAGGCCGGCTGCGCGGGCCCGGATCGCGGTCGGGAACACCTCGGTCTGATAGGCGTGATAGGCGTAAGACAGCGTCATGTTGGCGCCGGTCACCAGCACGCCGCTAGCGATCAACAGCGCCGGCTCGGTGAGTTGCGAAAACGCGAGCCCGAACACCGAGATCGCCGCGGCGGCGCCGCAAATGATCCACTTGCGCTCGAAGCGATCGGCGAAGGTCGCCGCGAGCAGCGGCGCGAGCGGATAGGCGACGGCGATGATGAAGGAGTACTGCAGGCTCTTGGTGACGGTGATGCCCTTCTGGACCAGCAGCGCAGGCACCCAGTTGGCGAAGCCGTAGACGCCGAACGCCTGGCATAGATTGAAGATCATGAACAGCACGACCAGCGCGCCATAGGGCGGCCGGAACAGCTCGGCAAAGCCGGCCGGCTTGATCGGCGCGCGCGCCGGCACGATCGCAGTCCTTGCGGCCAGCGGTGCGGCGGTTGCGCCTGCGGCGGCCTCGAGCGTCTGCATGATCTTGTCGGCGTCAGCGGCGCGGCCGTGGCGGGCCAGCCAGAGCGGGCTTTCCGGCACATAGAGCCGCAGCACCCAGATCACCATGCTTGCGGCGGCGCCGATCAGCACGACCCAGCGCCAGCCGTCGATGCCGTAAGGCGTAAGCGGCACCAGCCACCACGACAGCGCCGCGACGATCGGCACCGCCGACAGCATCACGGCCTGGTTGATCGCAAAAGCGCGGCCGCGCATCCAGCTCGGCACCAGCTCGGTGATGTAGGCATCGATGGTGATAACCTCGATGCCGATCCCGATTCCGGCGATGAAGCGCCACAGCAGCAGGCCGCCGGGCGTGGTCTGGCACGCCATGATCACCGAAGCTAAGCTGTAGAACAGCAGCGAATAGGTGAAGACCGCCTTGCGTCCGAACCGGTCGGCGAGGAAGCCGAGGAAGAAGGTGCCGACGAACAGGCCGGCAAAGGTCGCGGCGACGAAGGCGCCGATGCCGGAGAAGCCGAAGAAGGCCTGGGTCGTCGTGGTCATCAAGCCGCTGCGGCTGAGGCCGGGCGCGATGTAGCCGGTAAAGAATAGATCGTAGATTTCGAAGCAGCCGCCGAGCGACAGCAGGATCACCAGCCGCCAGACATAGGCGGAGGCGGGCAGCGCCTCGAGCCGCCGCGAGATCTCGTCAGGCTCGCTTGTCGTGCTGGCACGATCGGTCACTGAGCCGACGTCGACGGCGCTCATGCTGGTCCTCCCGGAATGATCCAATGGCCGCCTCTCTTGCGAAGGCGTGCCCGTCGACGCCATGTTTGGCAGCCGGAAGCCAGAAATCCAGACGAACATATCGAAGTAATCGTTCGAGATTTTCGATGGCGCTGGGCACACGAATGGGCGTCAGATCAGGAGGGTCGCCTCCCAGGCACCGCGCCCCACCTGCTCGGCGACCAGGGAGCGGATCAGCCGGCACATTTCCTCCATGACATAGGTCATCGGTCGGTTGCGCAGGCGGCAGAGATAGAGTGTGCGCGTCAGCTTCGGTTCGATCACCTCGCGCGCAATCAGCGCCTTTGCCTTCAGCGGCTCGCTCACGAAGTGGGTCGTCGCGATCGTGCAGCCCAAGCCGGCGGTCAGGGCGCCGATCATGCCGCTGGTCGAGTTGAGATGGAGGATTGCACCGGCCTCCAGCCGCTTCAGCGGCACGGGATCGTCCAGCAGCGCGCGGGCCGACAGCCCGTGCCGGAGCAGGATCAATGGCAACTGCGCCACCGCTTCGAAGGTGATCGGTGCCTTCTTGCCGACCAGCTTCTCGGTGCCGACGCAGAACATCTGCTCTTCCAGCACCGGCTCGGCGATCAGGTCCTTGTCCGACGGCGGATTATAGACCAGCGCGAGATCGACTTCGGAGCTCATCAGATGCAGCAGCGTTGCGCCGGAGAGGCTTTCGGTCAGCGACAGCTTCAGGTTCGGATATTTCGTCAGCACGGTGCGCATCAGAGGCACGCCGATCGCCTTCATTCCCGAATTGGCCATGCCGATCGAGATGTCGCCGGCGATTTCGCTGCCGCCTTCCTTGATCTCGCGCTCGGCCGCCGCCATCGCGCGGAGGATGATGCGGGCGTGCTCGTAGAGCCGCTCGCCGGCTGCGGTCGGTTCCATGCCGCGCGGCTTGCGCTCGAACAGCGGCGTGGCGAATTCGGACTCAAGGTTCGCGATATGATGACTCAGCGCGGACTGCGCGACATTGGCCTGATCCGCCGCCCGCGACAGGTTGCGCTGCTCGTAAACTGCGATGAAATAGCGGAGCTGGCGCGAGTCCATGGGCCAGAGCGTTCTAGAAGGACGAATACACTATTCGACAGATTATATTTTTCAGATAGCGTGCGGAAGCCTAGTTTGCCCTTAGTAACCAAAACGAGCACGGAGCAACCGATGACAGGAAGCGGGCTGCCGCTGGACGGCGTGAGGGTCGTCGAGATGACCCACATGGTGATGGGCCCGACCTGCGGCATGATCCTGGCCCAGCTCGGCGCCGAGGTGATCAAGGTCGAGCCGCCGGCCGGCGACAAGACCCGCAGCCTTGGCGGCATGGGCGTCTCGTTCTTCCCGCTGTTCAACCGCGGCAAGCGCAGCGTGGTTCTCGACTTCGAGAAGCCTGAAGACCGCGAGACCATGGATCGGCTGCTCGCCAGCGCCGACGTGTTCCTGGAGAATTTTCGTGACGGCCAGCTCGAGAAGCAGGGGCTCGGCGCCGACGAGCTGCGCAAGAAGCATCCGCATCTGATCCTTGCAGGCCACAAGGGCTTTCTGTCCGGTCCCTACGACCATCGCCCAGCGCTGGATGAAGTCGTGCAGATGATGTCGGGGCTCGCGGCGATGACCGGCACGCGCGACAAGCCGCAGCGGGTCGGCTCTTCCGCCAACGACATCATGGGCGGCATGTTCGGCGTGATCGCGATCCTCGCCGCGCTCTACCAGAAGCGCGGCGGCAACGGAGGCGGCGCGGACATCCGCATCGGCCTGTTCGAGAACTGCCTGTTCCTGGTCGCCCAGCACATGGTCGAGTATGAGATGACCGGGCGCAAGCCGCGCTCGATGCCCGAGCGCGAGCATGCCTGGCCGATCTACGACATCTTCGATGCCGCGGGGGGCGATCGCATCTTCATCGGCGTCGTCACCGAAGGTCATTGGCAGAGCTTTTGCCGCGAGTTCGGCCTCAAGGAATTTGCCGAGGATCCGACGCTGCGCACGACTACCGACCGCATCATGGCCCGCGACCGGATCATTCCGCGCGTTGCCGAGGAGATCAAACGCTGGAAGGTTGCGGACCTGTCGGCGAGGCTCGATGCGCTCAACATCTGCTTCTCGCCGATCAATCGGCCCGAGGACCTGTTGCAGGACCCGCACGTGCTGCGCCCCGGTGGCCTCGTCAGCAACGTCAATGCCGACGGCAAGCCGTTCCGCGTGCCCGCGCTCCCCGTGGAGTGGAACGGCGGCAATATCGGCGAAGGCCTGAAAGTGCCGGTACTCGGCGCCGATACCGATGACGTGTGCGCCGAGCTCGAACAACGGAAGCTTCCATCAACCGGAAACGCTGCGTGAGGCTGTCATGACCCGCATCCACGATATCTATCCCAATGACAGAGTGAGCCTGCGCGAAGTCGGCCTGCGCGACGGCCTGCAACTGGTGAAGACGTTCCCGTCGACGGCGGCGAAGCAGCGCTGGGTGCGTGATGAATATGCCGCCGGCGTCAGGCATTTCGAGGTCGGCTCGTTCCTGCCCGCCAAGACCTTCCCGCAATTCGTCGATGTCCGCGACGTGGTCGCGACCGTCGCCGCGCTGCCCGGCGCGCACGGGGTCGCGCTGGCGCTGAACGAGCGCGGCGTCAACGAAGCGCTGGCTTCGGGTGTGGCCGAGATCGCCTCGGTGGTGTCGGCGACCGAGGAGCACAGCCAGGCCAACGCCAACCGCTCGCGTGAATCCGCAATCGAGAACATCAAGCGCCTCTGCGAATTGCGCGATGCCAGCGCGCACAAGCCGGTGGTGAATGCCGCGATCTCGATGGCGCTGGGCTGCTCGATCGTCGGCGCCGTCGATCCAAAGGAGGTGCTGCGTCTCACCGAGAGGCTCTACGAGATCGGCGTCGACATGGTCGCGATCGCCGACACCGTCGGTTATGCCGGCCCCAAACAGGTCGGCGAATTGACCAAGGGTGCGGTGAGGATCGCGGGTGGAAAGCCGGTCTGCGTCCACCTCCACGATACACGCGGCATGGGTATCGCCAACGCTTCCGCCGCGCTCGATGAAGGCGCTCGCGTGCTCGACGGCTCGCTCGGCGGGCTCGGCGGCTGCCCGTTCGCGCCGGGCGCGACCGGCAACGTCGTGTTCGAGGATCTCGTCTTTCTCTGCGAGAGCAAGGGGTTTGCGACCGGCATCGATCTCGACCGGCTCATCGCGGTGCGTTCGATCCTCACATCCGAGATGCCGAACGAGCCGCTCTATGGCGGTCTCGCCCGCGCCGGCCTGCCCTGCGGCACCAAGGCGAAGGCGGCGTAGCCCTTTCAATGACAGGGGCAGTGCCAAGCTCACGTGTCAAACAGCGCGGTGTCATCACCCGCGCATGCGGGTGATCCAGTATTCCAGAGAGGCCGGTGCTTGAACCGAGAGGCCGCGGCGTACTGGATGGCCCGCCTGCGCGGGCCATGACACGTCGGTCCGAACTCGCAATAACGGACCCGTAGAGGCTCACACCCTTTCAGACCGACGCCGGCTCCGCGGCCGCGATCGTCACTTGCGCAGTCGCAATTGCAACCGGTGCCTTTTCGTCAATCTCTTCAGGATCAAGCGGCGGCGACTTGCTTTCTGGAAACACACCGAATTCGCCCGCCACCTCCTGGAGCGGCTTCTGCTTGTCGGCCCAGTGCAGGGCCGTGTAGTCGAATCCGTGCACGACGGTGGGTTTGACGATTTCGAAATAGGGCGAGATGTCGAAGTCGCGCGGCATGTAGAGCGAGGAATCGCGGATGTGCAGGATCTCGCGGCGCGCCTTGCGGCTGGCGGCGCGCGTGATCTTGGGCAGGATCGGGTAGCGCACGGCGTCGAAGGCCTGCGCGATCAGCGCCGAGCAGATGATCTTGGTCGGATCGCCGGAGCCGAACGCGATCATGCGCCGCCGCCAGCGCTGCGGGACCGGCAGCGGAAACAGGTAGCGCGCGAGATCGACGATGTTCTTGGTGTCGTAGCCGAACCCGATGCGGTTGATCGCGTAACGGCACACCGTGGTGCGGTCCTCGTAGGACAAGCCGACCGGCCGGCAGATGCGGGTGTGATAGGTGAAATATTTCGACAGCGGTGCGGACGTCACGCCTTCGCCGACATTGGCCTCGATCAGCACATGCTGCTCGCCATTGGGCTCGGTCGCGCCATCGACAGGGCCGACATAGAGCGCGGCATGCGACCAGGTCGACTGCGTGAGGTATTTGATGATGCCGGAAATCCGGTTGTTGCCTTCGACCAGCAGCACATCGCCGGGCTGGATGATGCCGCGCAACTGATCCGGCTCGCTCGGCGTGAACGGCTCGTAACCCGGGATTTCCTTTTGCAGGTACCCCGCGATCCATTTGCCGACGGTATCGAGCATTACGCCCATCAACTCCCCCGAGCGGTTCTGCGACCGCTTGCTGCGACATAATCATGGTCGCCAGCCGTTTCAATTTAGTTCATGCATGGCGCGGATCAATCATGATTGATTCACCATGACGGTTGCTGCAGTCAGTGAGATGCGGCACAGTTCGCGAAGCGTTCCCCTTTGCTGCAAGTCCCCGGAAACCATGCCATGACAATGACCCGCCGCGATTTCCTGTCGGCGTCCGCAGGGCTCGCAGCGGCGCCTGCGCTGGGCGGCCGGGTGCTTGCGGCGCCGCTGCCGCGCGACGCCGACATCGTCGTGGTCGGCGCGGGCGCGGCGGGCATTGCCGCGGCGCGGCGGATCGTCGCCGCAAATCGCAAAGTGATCGTGCTCGAGGCCGCCGGCCGGATCGGCGGACGCTGCCAGACCGATGCATCGACCTTCGACGCGCCGTTTGATCGCGGCGCGCGCTGGATGCACAATCCCGAGACCAATCCGTTGGTCCGCTTGGCTCGCGCCGGCGGACTCGACATGGTCACCGCACCCGTGGGCCCGAAGATCCGCATCGGCCGGCGCTATGCCCGACCCGGCGAGACCGAGGAGTTTCTTGCGGCGCAGGTGCGCACCAATCGCGCCATCGACGATGCCGCGCGCAAGGCCGATGTCGCCTGCGCTGCGGTGCTGCCGAAGGATCTCGGCGATTGGGCCGGCGCGGTGGAGTTCCTGCTTGGCCCAAGCTTCAGCGGCAAGGACCTCAAGGAGGTGTCCGTTCTCGACAAGGCCCGGGCGCAGGATCGCAATGCCGCGATCGCTTGCCGGCAGGGGCTGGGTGCGCTGGTCGCAAAGCTTGGCGAGCAGCTTCCGCTGGCGCTGTCGACGCCGGCACAGCGCATCCTGTGGAGCAATCGCGACGTGATGATCGAGACGCCCGCCGGCAAGATCACCGCGCGTGCCGCCATCATCACCGTGTCGAGCAACGTGCTCACGAGCGGCATCATCAGGTTCGCCCCGGACATCCCGAAACGCGCGCTCGATGCCGCGGCAAAGCTCAGTCTCGGCAGCTACGATCGTATCGCGCTGCAGATGCCCGGCAATCCGCTTGGGCTGTCGCGCGACGACGCGATCATCGAGCAGAGCAATTCGACCAGGACGGCGTTGCTCTACGGCAGCATTGGCGGCTCGTCCTTGTGCACCGTCGATGTCGCGGGCTCCTTCGGACGCGATCTGTCCGCGCAGGGCGAGAAGGCGATGTCGGCCTTCGCGGTGGAATGGCTGACCAAGCTCTACGGCAGCGAAGTAGGGGCAGCCGTGAAGAAGACGGCCGTCACGCGCTGGAACGCACAGCCCTTCGTGCTCGGCGCGATGTCGGCTGCCGCGCCCGGCGCGCAGTTCGCGCGTAGGGTCCTGAGCGACCCGATCGGCTGCCTCTATCTTGCCGGCGAGGCCACGCATGAGACGCTGTGGGGCACCGTCGATGGCGCTTGGGAGAGTGGCGAGCGGGCCGCTGATGCCGCCTTGCGCCGGATCGGCGGGGCGAGGGAGACACCGCCGGAAGAGCCGGCACCTGCACCAAAGCGCCGCTCGCGCCGCGCGCCGATGCGCTGAGCCGCAGCCATCAATCCAGCGCGTTTGAACGTGACAGGTAGATTTGCTACAGCAAGCGCCGCATATCCAATGTCGTCCCGGCCTCGTGCGGTCCACCGCACACGGCCGTCGTCCCTGCGAAAGCAGGGACCCATACCCCGCGGCGGGAGTTGTAGGCCGGACTCGTCGTTCCAGCATCGTTCAACAACAACCATTCGTGGTTATGGGTCCCTGCTTTCGCAGGGACGACATCGAATTTGTTCTGGCATTGCGATCATACGTCGCAGATCACGCGTCTGCGTTCTCGCGACACGACGTGTCCGAGGTTTGTCTGTCTCCGCTCTGAACGAGAGACGACGCTCACACCGGCAGCTTCAGCTCCATCAAATCCTTCGCGACCACGATGCGGCCCGAGTAGTGCTTCTTCACGTCCCTGGCCCAGTCGTCATCGGTGACGAGCGGATCGTCGCCGGGCACGAAGTGGCTGAGTGCGAGCACCTTCACATTGGCGGCGGCGGCGATGCGGCCGACGTCCTCGGTCGAGGTGTGGCTGTCGAGCAGATGCTTCTTCAGCGTTGCGCCGTTCTTGGTCTTCGCCACCAGGCGATCGACCGCGGGGAGGTAGAGGCACTCATGCACCAGCACGTCGGCGCCCTTGGCGAACTCGGCGAGCTTCGGATTGTAGTTGGTGTCGCTGGAGAACACGATCACGCCGTCGGGTGTCTCAAATTTGTAGGCGAAATTGTCGGTGATCGGCGGATGCGGCGTGCGGAACGCGGTGACGGTCACCTCTGGCGTCTTCAGCACCACGCCATCTTCGGTGATGTCTTTTGCGATCAGAAGCTTACGCGGGTCGGGACGGCCCTCATCCACGATCCGTGTCTCGACGTCGAACTTGTTGAGCTCCCAATATTCCTTCGTCATCGCCTCGATGCCCTTGGGGCCGAACGAATGGATCGGCGTCGTGAGGCCGGCGGCCCAGGCGTTGTAGAACAGATTGCCGTATTCGAGGTTGTGATCGGAATGGTGGTGGCTGATGAGGATGTACTTCACCGAGGGGATCGGCACGCCGGCGTTGACGAGCTGACGGCTGACGCCCATGCCGCAATCGATCACGAACGGCGTGTCGCCGACGACGACAAGGTTGGCGGGATTGGAGGCGCCGATGCCGACGCGGGGCCCGCCTTTGGTGCCGAGGAACACGATGCGCGTCCGCGGCTTCGCCCCTTGCGCGCGGACGGCGGGCGCGGCGAGCATGGCGGCGCTGCCGAGCGCCAGCTTCAATGCGTTGCGACGGTCGATCACGGGTCCCTCCCTGAATCTCATCTTCGATTGAGGCGAGCCTAGCCGCCGCGCAAAATGCCATCAAGCGCCGGCAGGCCGGCGATGACCGCGGCGGCGATCAGCGCGTAGCAGATCGCACGAAACATGACCTCGCTCGCCTTGCCGAACAGCGACGCGCCGAACCAGACGCCGACACCGTAGACCGGACCGACGATCAGCGAGAACTTGACCGAATCGAAAGTGATGAGACCGGAGAGCCAATAGCTGGCCAGCGAGAAGAAATCGGAGGCGCCGAAGAACAGCAGGATGTTGGCGCGCGAGATCGCCGATGGGATCGGACGTCCGAGCCAGTAGCCGACGATCGGCGGACCGCCGGTCTGCGCAAGCCCGCTGCAGAAGCCGGACAGGCCGCCAATGCCGACCGACAGCGTGACGTGATCCTTGCCACGATAGCGCCAGCCGGACAGCAGCAGCACCAGCAGGGCGGCGACGAAGCAGGAGATGATCCAGCGCGTGGTGACGGGATCGAGCACGGTGAGGAAATAGGTGCCGATGGGAACGCCGACCAGCGCGCCCGCGACCATCACCGCGGTCGCTCTTCGGTCGGCATGTTTCCAGGCGTTCGGCAATAGCGGCGTGGCCGCGACGAAATCGATCACAAGCAGCAGCGCCGCGACCAGCCGCGGCGCCGCGATGCTGCTCGCCAGCGGCATGAAGATGAGCGCCGAGCCGAAGCCGGAAAAGCCGCGCGCCGTGCCGGAGACAAACGCGATCCCGCAGATTGCGAGCGCGACCGCGGTGCTGACGTCGGACGGGATGAGGGAGAGGGGAGTCATGGAAGGGACGGGGAAGGTCGGTCGGCGTGAACGACGCGAGCGCTCCGATCCATCCATTCCCTCCTCCGCTTGCGGGGGAGGGTTAGGGTGGGGGCTTGCGCCGCGTTGGTGTTTTCAATGTGATGCACCGTCAGCCTCTTCGCGCGCACGATCGTTGAGGCGATCGACTTTCTTGCTGAAATTCCCTACGCGGAGAGACCCCAACCCCGGCCCTCCCCGCAAGCGGGAGAGGGATTATCCGCGGCCGCATCAGCCACGCTGCGTGCCGCCGGTCTTCTTCTCCACCTCGGCGACGATCTTCGTCGCGACGGCGTCGATCTCCTGATCGGTCATGGTTTTTTCGACCGGTTGGATCGTCACCGCAATCGCGATGGACTTCCTTCCTTCAGGGACACCCTTGGCTTCGTAGTTGCCGGATGCCTGATAGACGTCGAACACCGTCACGCTTGTGATTAACTTCTTGTCAGCGTTTTGTGCGGCGCGGACTACGTCGATCGCGTTCGTGTCGCGGTCCACGAAGAAGGCAAAGTCGCGCGAGACTGGCTGGAATGCGGAAAGTTCGATCAATGGCTTGGCGCGGGTCGCCTTCCGTTTGCCTTCCGGTATGCGTTCGAGGATCACCTCGAAGGCAATCATCGGTCCATCGGCACCGAGCTTCTCTAGTGTCCGCGGATGCAGCTCACCGAAATGGCCCAGAACGTTTTGTGGACCGATCTGAATCGTGCCGGAACGTCCCGGATGCAGCCAACTGGCTCTCCCGCGAACAATCTGTAGCGCCTGCATCGGAGCACCCGCCGCAGCCAACACTGCAAGTGCATCCGCCTTGCTTTCAAGGACGCGCTTTTCGGTTGTGCGTAGCACCGTCGGATCATTTGGATCAGACCAGCTCCGGCCAAGACCAAGAGAAGATGACATTCCGTGGCGCACCCCGGAGGCGGCGACGAACTGGTCCTCCGGCCTGTCGCCGCGGAACACCTGGCCGACCTCGAACAACGCGACATCGGGATAGCCGCGATTGATGTTGGATTGCGCCGCGGCGACGAGGCCGGGCAGCAGGCTCGGCCGCATGTCGGAGAGGTCGGCCGCGATCGGATTGGCGAGCACGAGCTCGGGCTGCCCGCCGCCGAACATCCTGGCCGCATCGTTGGTGATGAACGACCAGGTCACCGCTTCCACCATGCCGCGCGCGGCCAGCGCACGCTTGGCGCGGCGGGTGCGGAGCTGAATCGGCGTCAGCACCGGCTTGCGCGGCTCCTCGCCGCGATCGAACGGCGTCATCGGCACCTTGTCGACGCCGACGATGCGCACGATCTCCTCGACGATGTCGGCCTTGCCGTGAATATCGGTGCGCCAGGACGGGACCGCGATCTTCACGACCGGGCCGTTGCCGGCCAGCATGAAGCCGAGCCGGCTCAGGATCAGCTTCACCTCGACCAGCGGCACCTCGATGCCCGCGAGGCGTTTCACTTCGCTAAGCGGGAAATCGATCACGCGATCTTCGCCGAAGCGATTGCCGACCACGACGTTCTCGGACGGCGCGCCGCCGCAGAGATCCATCACCATCCTGGTCGCGAGCTCGAGCCCCGGCACCATGAAGGCCGGATCGACGCCACGCTCGAAGCGATAGCGCGCGTCCGAATTGATGCCGAGCTTGCGCCCGCTCTGGGCGATGTTGATCTCGTTCCACAGCGCCGATTCGATCAGCACGTCGGTCGTGTTCTCATCACAGCCCGAGGCTTCGCCGCCCATGATGCCGGCGAGCGATTCGACGCCGTGCTCGTCGGCGATCACGCATACATTGCTGTCGAGCGTATAGGTGCGGCCGTCGAGCGCGAGCAGGGTCTCGCCGTCCCTGGCGCGGCGGACGGTGAGATTGCCCTTCACCTTCTTGGCATCGAACACATGCAGCGGACGGGCGCGGTCGTAGGTCATGAAGTTGGTGATGTCGACCAGCGCATTGATCGGGCGCAGCCCGATCGCGGTCAGCCGCTTCTGCAACCATTCCGGCGACGGGCGGTTCTTCACCCCGCGCACCAGGCGCAGCGCGAAGCCGGGGCAGAGATCGGGATCTTCCACCGTCACCTGCACCGGACAGGGGAATTCACCCTTGATCGGCTTGATCGCGGGCTCCTTGAGCTTGCCCATGTCGGCGGCAGAGAGATCGCGTGCGATGCCGTGCACGCCGGCGCAATCCTGCCGGTTCGGCGTCAAATTGATCTCGATGACGGGGTCGCCGAGCGCGGCCCATTCGGCAAAGCCCTTGCCGATGGGAGCGTCGGCCGGCAGCTCCATGATGCCGTCGTGATCCTCGGAGATCTGCAACTCGGCCGCGGAGCACAGCATGCCGCGGCTCTCGACGCCGCGGATCGTGCCGACGCCGAGCGTGATGTTCTTGCCGGGGATGTAGGTGCCGGGCGGCGAAAACACGCTGATCAGCCCGGCACGCGCATTCGGCGCGCCGCACACCACCTGTACCGGCGCACCCCCGTCACCGGTGTCGACCATGCACACCCGCAGGCGATCAGCATTGGGATGCTGCTCGGCCGAGATCACCCGCGCGATCGTAAAGGGCGCCAGTTGCTTCGCCTTGTCCTCGATGCTCTCGACCTCGAGCCCGATCATGGTGAGCCTGTCGGCAAGCTTGTCCAGCGGCTCGTCGGTCTCGAGATGATCCTTCAGCCAGGAGAGGGTGAACTTCATGACGACGACTTCTCCAGTCCCCTCTCCCGCTTGCGGGGGAGGGTTAGGGTGGGGGCTCTCTCCGCGATGGCAGCGGCGATTGTTTCAAGGACGCCTGTGCGATTTGTCAGGACGTCGAGATTGCTGAAGCGCAGTACCTTGAATCCCTTCGCTTCAATGACGGCGGAGCGCACGGCATCGGCGCGTTCGCCTTGATCTGAGAAATGCTGACCGCCGTCGAGTTCGATGACAAGCTTCGCTGCATGGCAGACGAAGTCGACGACGTAGTTGTCGATCGGGACCTGGCGACGGAAGATTGCGCCGTTGAGTCGATTGCCGCGTAGCTCGGACCAGAGGATTCGCTCGACATCGGTCGAGTTTCTGCGAAGCGTGCGCGCGTTCGAACGCAGTTTCTGGGGGATCTTCCAGTCCGGGTGTTCAGGATCGACCATCGCTAGCCCCTTTGTGGAGAGACCCCCACCCCAGCCCTCCCCCGCAAGCGGGAGAGGGAGTCTGATCTTTCGTGGCGGTGCAGTCTTCGGATCCATTTGAACAAGCCCTATCCGTTCCCTCCCCCGCAAGGGGGGAGGGAATGGAGAGAGCCCCCGCGTATCGGTGCTCCCGTGCCAGCCTCACGAACTCAACCCTCCCGCAATCGCCGGGATGTCGAGCGGCTTGAAGCCGTAGTGGTTGAGCCAGCGGACGTCGCTGTCGAACAGTTGGCGCAGATCGGCGATGCCGTATTTCAGCATCGCGATGCGGTCGATGCCCATGCCCCAGGCGAAGCCCTGGTAGACGTCGGGATCGAGGCCGCAGGCGCGCAGCACGTTCGGATGCACCATGCCGCAGCCGAGAATCTCGAGCCAGTCCTCGCCCTCGCCGAAGCGGATCTCGCCCTTGTCGCGACGGCACTGGATGTCGACCTCGAGCGACGGCTCGGTGAACGGAAAGAACGACGGGCGGAACCGCATGTTGATGTGGTCGACCTCGAAGAACGCCTTGCAGAACTCGTGCAGGATCCATTTGAGGTGGCCGAGATGCGAGCCCTTGTCGATGACGAGGCCCTCGACCTGGTGGAATTGCGGCGTATGTGTCGCGTCCGAGTCGATGCGGTAGGTGCGGCCGGGGCAGATCACGCGGATCGGCGGCTTCTGCGTCAGCATGGTACGCACCTGCACCGGCGAGGTGTGGGTCCGCAGCAGCATGCGCGAGCCATCGTCCTTCGGATTGAAGAAGAAGGTGTCGTGCATCTCCCGCGCCGGATGGCCTTCGGGGAAGTTCAGCTTGGTGAAGTTGTAATCATCGGTCTCGATGTCCGGTCCTTCGGCGACCGAGAAGCCCATGTCGGCGAAAATGGTGGTGAGCTCGTCCCAAACCTGGCTCAGCGGATGGATGCGACCGGCCTCGGCCGGCGCCTCGCGCAGCGGCAGCGTGACATCGATGGTCTCCGAGGCGAGGCGCGCATCGAGCGCGGCCTCTTTCAGTACGTCGCGCTTTGTCGCGAGCGCCTGGGTCACCGCATCCTTGGCGAGGTTGATCGCTGCGCCTTGCGTCTTGCGCTCCTCCGGCGACATCTTGCCGAGGGTGGCGAGCAGCGCGGAGATCGAGCCCTTCTTGCCGAGGGCTGAGACGCGCACCGCCTCAAGGGCAGCTTCGTCGTTCGCCGCGGCGATCTGGTCGAGAATGGATTTTTCGAGCGTTGCGAGGTCGGACACGGTCAATTCCCTGCAGTTTGGCCGGAGCATGATCTGGTCGGAAAACCGGTACCCACTTTTCCGGATCACGCCGCAAAATTCGGCTGGGTTGTCGCCGCCCGAAGGCCGTAACGTCAAGCAAAAAGCCGGTCATTTCGGGCGGATGACGGGCTGCATTGAACCCCTTCGCGCGAGCGCGGCACCAAGGGGGTAACGAGGAGACCACGCGATGTTCTTGCGATCCGGTCTGGCCGTCCTGACGGTGCTGTTCGCTCTTGGCGCCTCAGGGGCCGCCACGGCGGACTGTCCGGCCAAATCGACCCAGATGGATGACATCATCGCGGCGCTGAAGGCGGCGCCGAGCTGCAATCGCGCAATGACGATCTTCGAGGCGTGCGAATACGGCGCCAGCGGAGACGTCCAGTTCGGCGCCGTGGTCGAGCAGAAGTGCGAGGCGGACTTCCTGCCCGGCCTCGGGACGCCGCGGAAAAAGGCCTACCAGCGCGAGCTGCGGGTCTGTGATCGCAAGTACCTGAACGAATCCGGTACCATGTACATGTCGTTCACAGCGCTCTGCCGGGCGGAGGTCGCCCAGCGTTACTCGCAGAAAGCGCTGAAGACCGCCGGCCCGAAGGCCCGCTAGGAGATCAGGCAGCCAGCGCCGCCTTGGCCTTCTCGGCGATCGCCTGGAACGCCGCGGGCTCCCGGATCGCGAGATCCGACAGCACCTTGCGGTCGACCGTGATGCCCGACTTGGAGAGACCGTTGATAAAGACGCTGTAGGTCATGCCAAACGGACGGACGGCGGCATTGATGCGCTGGATCCAGAGCGCGCGGAAGGTGCGCTTCTTGCGCTTGCGGTCGCGGAACGCGTACTGGCCGGCCTTTTCGACGGCCTGCTTGGCGATGCGGATCGTGTTCTTGCGGCGGCCGTAATAGCCCTTGGCGGCCTTGTAGACTTTCTTGTGCTTGGCGTGAGCGGTCACACCGCGTTTGACGCGAGACATGACGGAAATCCTTGAGATCTAGAAGAGGTGACTGTTCGCCGCGCCGGGCGCGGCGGGGTTCAAGCGGATGCGCGATCAGGCGTTCGGCAAGAAGTACTTCTTGACGTTGTCGCCGTCGGTCTTGAACAGCACGCGGGTGCCGCGGAGCTGACGGATCTGCTTCTTCGTCCGCTTGATCATGCCGTGGCGCTTGCCGCGCTGGGCGTGCATGACTTTGCCGGTGGCAGTCACCTTGAAGCGCTTTTTGGCGCCCGATTTGGTCTTCAACTTGGGCATTTGGCTCTCCTTCAGGCCAAGCACGAAATCCGCCCCGAGGAGGCGTTCTGCCGGCTAAAATGCTCGTTAGAGCGTTGAAAGTGCTAGGATACTTTCCGAATTGAAAGCCCCTGCACGACACGTCGCCACGGCAGCCCTTGATCAGCCGGGCGGCGAAGGTCCGGCTTATGGCAGAGGATCGGCCATTTTGCAACGTTTGAAGCGGCGGAACCGGCGATAGATCTATCTTCCCCTTCCCCCTGAAAGGGGGAAGGACGGGATGGGGGTCAGCCACGGGCGCCGGCGGATGCGGAGAGAAGATCCCCACCCGCTTTGCTCTGGCGAGCAAAGCGACCTCCCTTTTCAAGGAAGCTTGGCGGGATTGCGCAAAGGAGCGGCCCCGGATTGCGTTTCGCTCCATCTGGACCACGAAAATGAAACAGCCCGTCAGATCGCCTGACGGGCCGTTCCAAACGCCGAAATCGACTAACTTGAATTAGCGCGGCGCCAGCACCATCACGACCTGGCGGCCCTCGAACTTCGCGTCCTGCTCGACCTTGGCGAACTCGGCGACGTCGGCCTTCACCTTGTCGAGAAGCTTGGTGCCGATCTCCTGGTGCGCCATTTCACGACCGCGGTAGCGCAAGGTGATCTTGACCTTGTCGCCCTCTTCGAAGAAGCGCTGCATCGCGCGCATCTTCACGTCGTAATCGTGATCGTCGATCATCGGGCGGAGCTTGATCTCCTTGATCTCGACGACCTTCTGCTTCTTGCGGGCTTCGGCGGCCTTCTTCTGCGCAGAATACTTGTACTTCCCGTAGTCCATGATCTTGCAGACGGGAGGATTGGTATTCGGCGAAATCTCGACCAGATCCATCCCGGCATCCATGGCCATGCGCACGGCCACCACGGTTTCAACGGTGCCTTTGTTGACACCATCCTGATCGATTAGCTGGATCTGCGCGTTGCGAATCTCGTCATTGGTGCGCGGCCCGTCTTTGGCGACTGTCGGCGGGGCTCTATTGGGACGGCGAATGGGTAACTCTCCAAAGTTGTGAAAGGGAAGGCCGATATTTTGAAGCAAGACGCTGCAACGGGCAAGCGAACTCGCCATCTACCCGGCAAAACTGCCAATTGCGAGGCATTTTAGCCACGCCCGGCACATAAGGCCGCTGCATCTGCTCCGCAAGGCGTGGACCGCAGCCGTTGACCGATGCCGTCGGCTCATTGAAAACCAACTATCTGACACGCGAGTAACCGAACCATGAGCCAAACCGCCACCCCTGAACAGGAACCAGCTTTTATCGAGGTCGGCGAGGGCGGTGGCCGGCGCCGGATCGCGGTGCGCGCCCGCAGCGGGGGCAGTCCCGGGCTGTTCTGGCTCGGCGGTTTCAATTCCGACATGAAGGGCACCAAGGCGATCGCGCTCGATGCCTGGGCCGCCGAGCACGGCCGCGGTTGCATCAGGTTCGATTATTCCGGCCACGGCGAATCCGGCGGGCAATTCGTCGATGGCACGATCGGCCGCTGGCTCGAGGAGAGCGTCGCAGTGTTCACTGAGTTCTGCCAAGGGCCGCAGGTGGTGATCGGTTCCTCGATGGGCGGCTGGATGGCGCTTCTGCTGGCGCGCGAGATCGCCCGGCGCGGCAACGAAAAGGCACAGCTCGCGGGTCTCGTGCTGATCGCGCCGGCGCCGGACTTCACCGAGGAGCTGATGTGGAAGGGGTTTTCACCCGAGATCCGCGCCGAGATCGAAACCAAGGGCGTCTGGCTCCGGCCGTCGGAATATGGCGATGGCACGCCCTATCCGATCACCCGCAATCTGATCGAGGACGGCCGCAACCACCTGCTGCTGGGAAGCAAGATCGACGTCGGCTGCCCGGTGCGTATCCTGCAAGGCGCGCAGGATCCCGACGTGCCGTGGAAGCACGCCTTCGCGCTGGTGCACCGGCTGCCGGCGGAGGACGTGGTGCTGACCATGATCCAGGACGGCGACCATCGTCTGTCGCGGCCGCAGGACATCGCGCGGATCATCGCCGCGGTGGCGGAGATCGGCTAGCGCACCGGCGTATCCCGCTGTCATCATCCGCGAAAGCGGATGATCCAGTACGCCGCGGCCTATCGATTCATTTCGAATGCTCTGGAATGGAATACTGGATGCCCGCCTGCGCGGGCATGACGAAAAGGCCGGGAGAGATGCCAATGGATACGACGACAATGCTGCGCGCGTTCTGCGACGCGGTCGAGCAGCGTAACGGCAAGGCGTTTGCAAGCCTCTTTACCGAGGATGGCGTCTATCACGACGTGTTCTACGGCGCCTTCAAGGGCCACGCGGCGATCGCCGAGATGATCGACGACTGGTTCTACCGGACCGCGACCGACTTCCGCTGGGACATGCACGATCCCGTCTCCGACGGCGCAACGCTCTATGCGCGCTACACGTTCAGCTACCGATCGAGCTTGCCTGAAGCCAACGGCGCCCGCGCGATGTTCGAGGGCGTCTCGATCATGACGCTGCGCGACGGCAAGATCGCGAGCTATCATGAGGTCGCCAACACCGCGCCCGCCTTCGTCGACCTGAAATTCGCGCCGGAGCGGATCGCCAAGATCGTGGCCAAGCAGGGCGCCGCGCTGAAAGCGCGGCCGGAGATGAAGCGGCATTTGGAGCCCTAGCCTCCTCGGCACCGTCATTGCGAGGAGCGAAGCGACGAAGCAATCCATGCTTCGGCACGTGGAGAGATGGATTGCTTCGCGGAGCCTGTCATCGGGCGCGCGTTCGCGCGACCAGTTGGCTCGCAATGACGGCAGAGGGCCTTACGGCGGCGGCGGATTGGTCATCGGCCGGCGCTGCGCCAGTGCCGCGACCGTGGAGGTGCCGATCGGTCCTTTCTCATCGTAGAGCCAGCATTCGCCGATCGCGACGCCGTCGGTGGCGTGATGGTTCACCACCTCGAATCCGATCCATCGCGTCGCTGGCAGGCGGTGCAGATAGATCGTGACGTCGCTGTTGATGTAGCCGAGCCCCTGGTCGCCGGCATTGGCGAACGGGCTGGCGAAATCCGCACCCGTCGCGACATGGACGAACGGCGTCATCGGCACGCCCTCGACCAGTTCGCGCACCTCGCTCATCCACAGCCGGCGCGCACCGAGCGAACCCATATGGCCTGCGATCGGGCGGGTTTCCCATTTGCCGTTCATGCCGAGCCTCGGATCGGTCGGCTTCGGAATGTCCGACGGTGCCGGCACCTCCCAGTTCGGCGGCGACCAGACATTGCCGGGCGCATTTTCGGTTCGGCGCAACAACTGGCAGGAAGCACGCGCCATGCTGGTGCCGCCGGAGACAAATTCGGCCTCGATCACCTTGATGCGCAGGCCGTCGCGCACCAGCCTTGTCGTCACCTCGATCGGCGTCGTGATGTTGGGCAGCCGGAACATGTCGACGGTCAACCGCGCTGGCACGAAATCATCGGAGCTGTGGCGCTCTTCGATGACGAAAGCGAGCAGGCCGATCACGACGCGGCCGTGCAGGGATTCCGGACTCCACGGTCCGTTCGCAACTGATGTCGGCATGAAGCCGGCACCGTGCCTGGTGAAGAAGGGCTGGTTTGTCATGGCGCGCGACCATGACGGGAACGGCGCGATGAAATCAAGAGGCAGCGCGAGCCGCACGCCACTCCTGCTGCACGGCGACGTCGGGCTCGCCGCCGGCACGCGATGCCAGCGCCGCGAACTCGTCCCGCGCGATCAGTTGCGACAACGCCCACACTGCCGCGCCGCGTACCAGCGGGCTTGCATCGTCGAGCAGTCGTCTCGCCTCCTCGGCCAGCGCAGCCTCGCCGGAATTGCCGATCGCGATCAGCACATTGCGAATGAAGCTGTTACGGCCGATGCGCTTGACCGGCGATTTCGCAAACAGCGCGCGGAAGGCGGCGTCGTCGAGCCGGGCGAGATCGGCAAGCCTTGCCGCACGGAGCGCGTCGCGCGCGGCGAGCTTCTGTTCGCGGCCTGCTTGCGCGAATTTGTTCCACGGACACGCGGCAAGGCAATCGTCGCAGCCATAGATGCGGTTGCCGATGCTCTTGCGGAATTCGTGCGGGATCGGCCCCTTGTTCTCGATGGTCAGATACGAGATGCAGCGCCGCGCATCGAGCTTGTAGGGCGCGGGAAAAGCCGCGGTCGGACAGATGTCCTGGCAGGCTCGGCAACTGCCGCAATGATCGGTGTCGGGCTCATCGCGCGGCAGCTCGGTGGCGGAATAGATCGCGCCCAGAAACAGCCACGAGCCGAATTCGCGCGAGACGAGATTGGTGTGCTTGCCCTGCCAGCCGATCCCGGCGGCCTGCGCCAGCGGCTTCTCCATCACGGCAGCAGTATCGATAAATACTTTCACCTCGTCGCCGGTCTCGGCGGCGAGCCATCGCGCCAGCGTCTTCAGGCGCTTCTTGATCACGTCGTGATAGTCGTCGCCCTGCGCATAGACCGAGATCGCGCCGCGGTTGGGGCGCTCGAGAATCCTCAGCGGGTCCTCGTCGGGTCCATAGTTGACGCCGAGCATGATGATCGAGCGCACGCCGGGCCACAGCCCGCGCGGATCGGTGCGGCGCGCAGGGTTGGCGGCAAGCCAGTCCATGTCGCCATGGCCGCCATCTTCGAGGAATGCGAGGAAATGCTTGCCGGCCGCTGCGATCGCGTCGGGACCGGTGATGCCGATGCCATCGAAGCCGAGCGCACGCGCCTCGCGCGTCAGCGCCGCCTTCAGATCATCAGGAGAAAGCCTGATCGCCGGGTTCAGAAGTCGAGGTCCACATAGGTGCGCGACGCCGGCACCCCCGCCAGCCATTCGCTGAGCAGCGGGCGGAACGACGGGCGGGATTTCACCCGCGCGTACCACGACTTTGCCGCGTCGTCCTCGCTCCATGGCACGTCGCCCAGATAGTCGATCGCCGAAAGATGCGCCGCGGCGGCGAGATCCGCGTAAGTCAGCCGGTCGCCGGCGAGATAGTTCCGCGTCTTGGCGAGCCAGCCGATATAGCTCAGATGATAACGTACATTGACCTTGGCCGCGCGCATGATGTCGGGGGCCGGCGGACCGCCGCCATTGTCCTCGCTCATGAACCGCTTGTAGATGCGCTCGGTCACCAGCGGGTTGGAAGCCTCCTCGAAGAACTTCTCGTTGAACCACGCCATCAGCCGGCGCACCTCGACACGCTCGGCCGTCGATGTCGGCAACAGCCGCCGTTCGCCCGCCTTGAGGCCGTGCGCCTCGTCGACATATTCGGCGATGATCGCAGCGCCCGGAACCGGCGGAAAGCCCTCGGCGATCAGCACCGGCGTGGTCGCCGCCGGATTGAGCGCAAGGAATGCTTCGCGCCGCTCCCACACCCGCTCCTCCACGAGGCGCAGGTCGAGGCCGTACTCGCCGAGCACGAGGCGGATGAAGCGCGAGTGCGGACAGAACGGATGGTGATACAGCGTGTACATGCAGTCCCTGGTAGTGTCGCGGCGCTTAAGAAACCATCAACCTGTGTGACCTGGACTTAAGGGGCTTGGCCGAACCAGTCTCGATCATCTCTATGTCGTGTCATCACGCGAGCCGGTAGCCATCCCCGCGGAGGGGGCGGGTCACAAAAACGCTATAGCTCAGCAAATCCGTCAGGCAACAACTCTTTGCCGTTTTTTTGCGATTGCAGCATAGGGGTGAATAGGCGAGAAGAACGCGGTTCTTCCAGACAAGGGCAGGCCACATCATGATGACGGATACGCTGCGGGCGGTGATTCTCGGCATTGTCGAGGGCGTCACGGAGTTCCTGCCGGTTTCTTCGACGGGTCACCTGCTGCTTGCTGAGCGCTTCTTCAATCTCGGCGAAGGCGACTTCTGGAAGAGCTTCGCGATCCTGATTCAGCTCGGTGCGATTCTGGCGATTGTCGCCCTTTATTTCGTCAAATTGTGGCGCATCGCGCTCGGCATGTTCACCAATTCCGAGGACCGGCGCTTCGTCATCGGCGTGCTGGTGGCGTTCTTGCCGGCGGTCGTGATCGGCTTGATTGCAGGCAAATATATCAAGGAATTCCTGTTCAATCCGTGGGTGGTCTGCTTCTCGCTGATCGTCGGTGGCGCCATCCTGCTGTGGGTCGATCAGCTCGATCTCAAGGTCTATGAAGACGACGCGACCAAATTCCCGCTGCTGATGTATTTCTGGATCGGCGTTGCGCAGTGCATGGCGATGATCCCGGGCGTGTCGCGCTCGGGTGCCAGCATCGTGGCGGCGATGTTGCTCGGCGCCGACAAGAGGTCGTCGGCGGAGTTCTCGTTCTTCCTCGCGATCCCGACCATGGTCGGCGCGTTCGCCTATGATTTCTACAAGAACCGCGCCGACTTCACGACGGACGGTCTCGGCATCATCGCAATCGGTTTCGTGGTGTCCTTCATCACCGCGATGATCGTGGTGAAGACGTTCCTCAACTACGTCACCCGTCACGGCTTCACGTTCTTCGCATGGTGGCGCGTGATCGTCGGCACGCTCGGCCTGATCGCGCTGGCGATGGGTCGGTAAGTCAAGTCTTTCGACGATACGCCGAGTCTTCACCTCTCCCGCTTGCGGGGGAGGTCGTATTGCATCGAAGATGCAATACGGGTGGGGGCTCTCTCCACACGATGGTCATCGCTCGTGGCAACACCCCCACCCCAGCCCTCCCCCGCAAGCGGGAGAGGGGGCGGAGTGCTTTCGTGGATGCGCCGCTTAAGCGTTCTTCTTCTGGAATTGCCCGGTGGCGCGGAAGCGCCAGAGATATTGCGGGGCGACGCCTTCGATCGAGTCCGGTCTGATGCCGAGGCCGGCGAAGGTCAGGCCGGCTGTGGTCGCGGCGTCCGACACCACGTTGTCGGAGCGCAGCATCGCGACCTGGTCCGGCGTCAGCTTGAGCGCGCCGGGGGCGAACTGCAGGAATACCGACATCAGCCTGGCGAGGCCGAAGGGCAGTGGCGCCAGCATGCGGTCACGCTCGGTGATTTTAAGGATGATCTCCATCACCTCGCGCATGGTCAGCACTTCCGGCCCGCCGAGCTCGTAGGTCGCACCAGCCTTGGTCTTGCCGTCCACGGCGTCGGCCACGGCACGCGCGACATCGGCGACATAGGCCGGCTGCAGCTTGTTGACGCCGCCGCCGACCAGCGGCAGCGCCGGCGACAGCCGTGCCAGCGCCGCGAAGCGGTTGGTGAACTGATCCTCGGGGCCGAACATCAGCGACGGCCGGATGATGGTGGCGGCGGGAGCCGCCGCCAGCACCGCCTGCTCGCCGGCGGCCTTGGAACGATAATAGCCGGAGACCGAATTCTCGTCGGCGCCGATCGCCGAGACATGGACCATCCGGGCGCCACTGGCGGCCGCCGCCTTGGCAATCGTCTCGGCTCCCTTGGTCTGCACGGCGTCGAAGCTCTGCCCGCCGCCCTGGGCCAGGATGCCCACAAGATTGATGGCGACATGCGAATCACGCATCGCCGTCTCGACCGAGGCGGGGTAGCGCACATTGGTCTGAACCGCGTGAATCTGGCCGACCCGGCCGAGCGGCTGCAAATGGCCGGCAAGCTCGGGCCGGCGCACAGCGACTCGGACGCGATAGTCGCGCTTGCACAGTGCCCGGACCACGTTCCGCCCCAGAAAACCCGATCCGCCGAAGACAGTGACGAGCGTGTCGAGGTTCGATGCCATGAGGTCAGTTCCTGCCGGATTCGAGAGTTATTAGGGGTATTTAGCCGTTTGGCGATACGCTATCGAGCCCACCCTGTACAGAGTATTTGATTTTGCATTTGGCAATTTGACAAGCGCGCAACCGATCCTTACTAAGCCGCTCCACGTGCCCAGGTGGCGGAATTGGTAGACGCGCTGGCTTCAGGTGCCAGTGGCTTCACGGCCGTGAAGGTTCGAGTCCTTTCCTGGGCACCACCCCATCTCTGGATATTAAGTATTTCCAGATAGATAAGCCTAGCCAGAGTGTTGCGTTGGCCCCGACTGGGTAACAAAATGGGGCGTAACATTGCTGTTCAGGGTTGTTCGTCCTATGCGCTGGGACGGGTCTCGCTTTCCGCTATTCGTTCAGCGGATTCCGCTCGATGTCAGGCCGCAGATTGTTGGCAGGACGCTTGCGATCCGACTCGGAGATAGCTTCGTCTTTGTAACGCCCAGCGAGCGGGCTCAGGCCGTTCTTACTCGGTAAAAGCGTCCGCGCAGCCGGACGCTGCACTTGCGGTCCCAACCTGAAACCATGGCGCTTGAATACATCATCTATTGCGACGAGTCCGAGGAAGGGGGCCGTTACTTCTCAAACTTCTACGGCGGAGCGTTGGTCACATCTCAGGACCTTCAGCCTGTTCGCGAAGCTCTCGAAGCGAGGAAGCTCGCGCTCAACCTCCATGGCGAGGTCAAGTGGACAAAGATTACTCAGAACTACGCGCAAAAATACATCGATCTTCTCGACACGTTCTTTGATCTGGTGGCGGCGGGTAGGATCAAGGTCCGCGTGATGTTTACTCAGAACGTCAATGTGCCGAAAAACCTGTCGCGCCGGCACGTCGATGAAAAGTATTTCATCCTGTACTATCAGTTTCTGAAGCACGCCTTCGGTTTGCACTGCTCGCCCGTGACGACCGGTGTTGATCTAAGAATTTATCCCGATCAATTGCCGGACACGGCCGAAAAGGCTGCGCAGTTTAGGTCTTACCTCGTTGCTCTCGAAAAGAACCCCAATTTCAAGCACCGCAGAATATCGATACGGCCTGAGAATGTGACTGACGTGCGGTCGCATGAGCACGTCATTCTTCAGTGTCTCGACATTGTCACGGGTGCGATGTGGTTTCGCCTGAACGACATGCACAAAGAAAAAATCGGGCCCCGCAAGCGCGGCAAAAGGACCAGGGCAAAAGAGCACGTTTACAACCATATCAATGCACGCGTCCGAGCCATCTACCCTAACTTCAACATTGGCGTTTCGACCGCGCGACCGACAGCCACTGCGGCGTGGGATCACCCTTACCGCCACTGGCTCTTCGTTCCAAAAGAACGAATTCTGATTCCGAATAGTAAGAGGAAGAAGAAGGGGACCCCGTAGCCCCTACGTAAATACCCCAAGTGGAACTTAAGGCTTCGAGACGTACAGGGCCCCCAACGATTCGCGGCCAGCGCCGAAACTGATTCTCTCGGAGTCAAGATATAGAGCTATTTCTTAACGGTTTCCACTGCCGCTCGGGGTTTTTCCCCGGCTCCGATCCCGGGGTACGGGGGAAGCCGCGTACTGCCATCCGTGAGGTCACGCCTCAGATTTGTGCCCAAAATCTGCCGTCAGTCCGGAGTCGCGCACCCAGTTTTTGTCCGAGTCCGGCGGCGTAGCATCCGAGCATTGCAGCATAGCAGTATCGCAGTATAGCAACAGCAAGCTAACTATTTGGAATACCGCAAATATCAAAGTAGCAATCCGCCGAAATTGCTCCATCAGCCCGCGCAACGATTCCTTCCATTATCGCGCGATAAACTGATGAGCCGACCTGCCGCTAGGTCGAAATACCTCGTACTATCCCTCGACAATTCCCGGTTTCATGTCATTATTGCGAGGTTCCAACCGAATCGAGCCAGTCGCGCAACTGCGCCGGTTCAGACCAGAGAAGGTACCACGAATGGCGCGCTTGCCCAACTTCAGGCCGCTGAAGAAAATTCAAGAGCGGCAACTGCAGCTCCGGGGGCGCTTGTGGCCAGACCTGGACACTAACCTTCTCTGGTCGCGCCACTCGAACGACGGCTTCAGCACCATCCCGAGCACTATGCCTCTCATCATGTCGATCATGGACGACATGTCCAAAGGCAGCCCGGTGTCTTCAACCTACCTGGACCTCTGGACTAGGGTCTACGACGAGGGCTTCGTAACTCTTGCTAAGCCACGAGAAATGGCGTTCCACGCGGGTTTCTCAACGCAACGCGCCGAGCGGACTTGGCGCCAAAAGCTCGATACGCTTGCCGCGTTGAAGTTCATCGATCTTAAGAGCGGGCCTTCGGGGCCGGCCAGCTACGCCCTGCTATGGAATCCCTACAGGGTCATCGCGCAGCATCACGAAGACAGGACACCTGGACTGCGCGAGGACAAATTTAACGCGCTCGTTGCGCGAGCCTTGGAGCTAGGCGACAAAACCTTCGCTCCGGCTGCGGTTGTTCCTCCGCAACTTGTCCCATTCCAAGGGGTTGGCTTCCCTCAGGCTCCCATCCCATTTCAAGCCGCACAATCGATCCCAGGGGCGCCCCCCGTGATGCGCGAAGGAGATACTGAGGGCACATGATTTTCAGATTGGCCGGGGGTCACCCCGTGCCAAAGGCCCCGGCGTGTGGTTCTCCCCACCGTCGAGACCCGTACTAGGCAACAGCCGCAAGCAGTTCCTTTGCCGAGGGGGTGCAGCGGAGAGTTTCCGGGTCTATGGGCCTACCCTATCACACCACGCCCGAGGGCACTACCCGTCCGACTTAGCGGGGGCCTTCGGGCGATTGGTAGTTCACACTGCTGTGTAACTTCCTTGAAGCGGGCGGAAAAAACCGTCATTGCTTCAATGACAAGGCCCGCGCACCGACCATCCTTTCCTGGGCACCACTCCCTTTTCAAGCGATTGAAATCGCTCGGTCTTACGTGATCGGGCCGCCGGCCCGTCTCAGAACCGGGATTGGGCGCGCGATGACCTATCGGATGGCCCACCTCCGAGGGAAAACCGACTTCCCGTTTCCTTAAGTTTCAGCGTCCGCGCGAGGACACCCGCCCGCATCCGGTAGGGTCGCGCCTGTCCGGTCAGCAATTATAGGTTTGTTAGCGAGATCGACTACACTGGAGCGATTGGGTGACGGTCGTCACCGCCGATCATTGAATTGGGCGTTACAACAGCGGAGTGCCGCCGCATCATGTCCCTGCTGGAATCGGTTGCAGCATTTCGCCCGATCACGAGGATCATGCCCGCCAAGCTGGTTGCCTTGTGTCTGGTCTGGGCCAGCGCGCCGATGCCGGTCCTTGCCGACACGTCACCGCCGCAGACCGCCGGCGTACCGATATCCGACGGCCAGATCGGCAAGGCTATCGCCAGCCTCGACGCGCTCTCCAACGACATCATGAAGCGGAGCCGCATCCCGGGCATGGCGGTCGCGGTGGTGCGGGACGGCAAGACGGTCTATGCGAAGGGCTTTGGCGTCCGGAAAATCGGCGAGAGCCAGCCTGTTGACGCAGACACCGTGTTTCAGCTCGCGTCGCTTTCGAAATCCCTCGCGGCCAGTGTCGTGGCTCATCAGGTCGGCGCGGGCGTGGTCGCGTGGGATACGCCCATCGTAACGCACTTGCCCTGGTTCAAGGTGATGGACCCCTGGGTTACGCAGCATGTCACCATCGCCGATATGTTCAGCCATCGCTCGGGCTTGCCGGAGCACGCCGGCGACGACCTGGAAGACCTCGGCTATGACAGGCGAACCGTGCTGGAGCGCCTGCGGCTACTGCCGCTCCACGGCTTCCGAGATACCTATGCCTACACAAATTTCGGCCTGACGGCGGCGGCGGAGGCGGTCGCCGTCGCGTCAGGCAAGGACTGGGAGACCCTTTCCGAGGACGTCCTTTACAAGCCGCTCGGCATGACTGCGACCAGCTCGCGTTTTGCCGATTTCGAAAAGCGGTCCAATCGTGCTGTTGGACATGTGAGGGTCGGCGACGACTTCCAGCCGAAATATCAACGTATGCCCGACCCGCAGTCGCCGGCAGGCGGCGTCAGTTCGTCGGCAAACGATGTCGCGCGATGGTTGGTGTTGGTTCTGCAAAGCGGCAAATTCGAAGGTCGGCAGATCATTCCAGCCGATGCGCTGCTTCCGGCCGTGACGGCCGAGGTCATTTCGATCCACTCGTCCTCGGCCGACGCAAGGCCCAGCTTGTACGGATACGGATTCGGCGTTGGAATCACGCCGGCGGGCCGGACGATGATCAGTCATTCCGGGGCCTTCGCGTTGGGTGCGGGGACCCATTACGCGATGATCCCCTCGGCCGGTGTCGGGATTGTCGTGCTCACCAACGCAACGCCCGGCGGTGCAGCGGAGGCGCTCGGCGCCTCTTTCATGGATATTGTCCAGTTCGGGAGCGTCACGCGGGACTGGTTTGCCGCCTACAGCGCGGCGATGGCGGGGCTCACGGCGCCGACGGGCGATCTCGTCGGCAAGTCGCCGCCCGCCACGCCAGCGCCGGCGGCAAAGCTTTCATCCTATGTCGGGACCTATGCCAATCCTTACTTCGGCGACGCCGAGATCGTCGAGGTGAGTGGCCATCTGGAGCTGAAGATCGGCCTGTTGGGCAGGCCGTACGCGCCGACGCACTGGGACGGTGACCGGTTTTCGGTCAACCCTTCCAGCGAGAACCAGCCCGATGGTTCGCTGTCGTCGATCGCATTCAAACGGGCCGGCGATGAGCCGGCGCGCGAATTGACCATCGACTATCTCAACGGCAACGGGCTCGGCCTGTTTGTGAGGCGCTGAAAGGCCGTGCGGGCGCGGTTTCGACAGGCATCGTGCTGCGTGGTCCAGCGGCAGCCATCGGTCGGTAGCTTCCAGTCTAGCCCGATGAACGGACATGGTCAGAGGCAGGCGGCATGGCTCAGAAGGGCCATGTGCGGATAACCACTTCATCCTCGCGGCGTTGTGATCGCACTAGGTGTGTTGTCAGGCGTGAGATCGGGCTCGTCCGGTCCATCGCCCCCCGGCATGATGTTCGGGTATTGCTTAATGCTGGCTTTGTATTCAAGCAGTGGCCTAGCCGCCGCAGCGGCGACCCACGCACTGCTTGTGTTGATGTTCCAGAGTTCCTTAGGGTCGTCTTCGATGTTGAAGATCCATGGGTAGTTGACCTTCAGGCTATAAGCGGTGGTAACGCCCTGACCCGCCTGGCGGACGGCTCCTTCCGCTGGCACTCGAACCGTTAAGTGCACCTTGAAGTTACGCCACTTGACGGCCAAAAGATCATCACCATGAAAATACAGGATGGAATCCCGATTTGATTTTTCCTGCTTTCCCAGCAGGAAGTTGGATTGGTCAATGCTGTCGATGGCACGATCAGTCGGCACGAGCTGACTTGCACCGACGATACCCGCGAAGGTGCGGTAGAAGTCCAACATAGCGACGATCTCGTTGCTCTTGCGGCCCGCTTGGATATGACCGGGCCAACGGATGATACACGGCGTGCGTATCCCACCCTCCCATGCGCTTGGGAACTCAGAGCGAAATGGCCCGCTGTCACCTTGTGCACCATAGATGATGCCCGGCCCCTGTAAGGACTCGGGTCCATTATCGCTGGTCCAAACGACTATGGTGTCGTTCTCAATGCCGGCGTTCTTGATCGCATCGAGAATTTGTCCAGTATTTGCGTCCATCTCCCGTAAAACGTTCTGATAGTTGGTGTGGCGGCCGTCCGCAAACTTTGGATTGGGAATCGGAGGGGAATGGGAGTTAGAAAACGGCACATAAAGGAAGAACGGTTTCTGATCCTTCGCATGCGCCCTGATGTACCCGGCGGCCTTGTTCGTGATGATCTCGTCCATGATCGGTCGCATGGCATACGTGTAGTCCCCGACCTTTGTGGACGGGCCGCCTTGGTGGCCTTCATAGATCGGATCGAGCGGGACCACGTCTGCCGACCAGCCGGGCTGGACGTCCTTGAGTGAAGCGTCGCTGCTGTGAGCGAATCCCCACCACTCGTCGAAACCTTGGTCAGTGGGGAAGCGGCCCTGCCGATCACCCAAATGCCACTTGCCGTAGTGGGCGGATTGGTAGCCTGCGTCTCTGAGGAGTTCGGCGAGCGTATACTCCCACGGTGCCAATCCTTCCGGCCGCCCACCGATGGCAACTTTCGAGGTGCCACTACGTATCGGCAGACGTCCCGTGAAAAATGCCGAGCGCGACGGCGTACATTCCGGTTCGACGTTGAAATTTGTGAGCTGCAAGCCTTCACTTGCCAACGTGTCGATGCGTGGGGTCGGCGCACCGCGGATTGCCCCACCCCCGTACACTCCGATGTCCCCATAGCCAAGGTTATCGGCCAGCATGAACACGATGTTGGGTCGCTTGGCAGTGCTGGGCGTAGCAGCCTGTTGCGCCTCTGAAGCAGCAACTGTAGCGAGCAGTCCGATTGCGATCGTTGCGCACGCAATACTAGCGCGTCTTGTTCTTTCGACAGGTGCGCAGGAAGGTATTCGCATTGAGTGCTCCCAACCATGGAAGAACGCAGCCCAGCGGCCGCCAAACGCTTACATCTTAAGTTGCGACACGCAGCGGCGCAATCGCAGCCTGGGAACTTTTGAAGACATCGGCCAGATCTGATTGAGGTCGAGCGCGACCTGTCCCGCCGGTCCTATCCACCCCTCCACTTCCGCTTCACCCGTTAGCGACCGGCCTCATTCAAAAACTTGTTTCGCCACGGGCGACCTTGCGGATTATTGTTTGCGCGCATTCAAACCAAAATGAGCTGCTGTCGATGCATCCTACACCCGCTGAGCGCGATACGTTGTTTAAAGGTTTTGCCCGCGCACTGTTCAAGCGTGACATGGACGCTCTTTATGAAGTCGTCTCTCCCGAATTCGTCTGGCGATATCATGACGGCATTTCGCCGGAAGTCGTGCTTACTGGGCGCGAAGCCATCCTCAAGCATCTCGAAGAGAACAAAGTCTCTTATTCGATAAGTCGCTTCCATGACATCGTCTATCATCATCTCCATGACGTTTCCTTCATGACCTTTCGCGTCAGCGAGACAGTGCGCCTGACCGGTGAGCACCGAGAGCAGAGCGGAATCGAGCGTTACACGTTTGAGGACGGTAAGATCGCTACCAAGGACGTGTATCGCAAGCCGATCGAATCTCGGTGATGGTGCGGGGCTGCGTTAGCAGCCCAGCAACGATCCTTCTGCCCGTGAAACGCAGGCCGAACACCGAAGCCGCCTTCGCGAAGGATTTTCCGACACAAGCCTAGTCGCACTCGTGCAGACGCGACGCACGATCACTCGCTGACGTTTTCCATTTCTGATGCGGCGCCGCAAAGCTCAGTAGCGCCGACCCGTCATCTAGTAACGAAATGAGCTTCAGCACCGGGCTGCAGTCTCCCACTCAGACCGGACATCCGCGACAAAGCCGGTCGATCAGTCGGCGGGGTCGACGCACCGCAGACTGCCACCGTATACTCTCATGCCCCCACATTGCCACGATTATCGGCCAGTGCGCGCCTCACGCCGGATCGGTGTCCTGCAGGTAGGAGGCGAGCCCGTTGCCGAACGACCACTCGTCGCGGGCATTGGGCGACAGGACCACCTGCACGTCCTCGCGCCGCAGGCCCGGCTTCTCGACGAGGCGGTCGGCGATTGCCTTGTAGAGCGCCTTCTTGGTCGCGGTGTCGCGCCAGTTGCCGGCGACGATGTGGATGAACACCACGTCGTCGGTGCGGTGGACGCCGAGATAGTCGGGATCGTAGATGAACTCCTCCGGTTCATACTGGCGGATGAACTGGAAGCGATCGCCCGGCGGCACGTTGTAGGTGTCGGTCAGCGCCTGGTGGACGCCATCGGCGATGGCGCGGATGTGGTCCTTCGACTTGCCCTTCAAGAGGGAGATGGTGACGAGCGGCATGGATAAGCCTCCTTTGACTGGGTCTCGTGCGAAAGTGGCCCGCCCTCAGACCATGTGCCTGCCGCTCCGCTTCGCGACCGCCTTCTGCACGAAATACATTGCGATCAGCGAGAGGAACGAGGTCGTCACGACGACGTATCCGATCCGCTCGAAGTGCAGCAGCGAGCCGTCCGGATTCTCGGCGATGATCGCCGCCGCCAGGACCGAGCCGAGCCCGCCCGAGAGCTGCTGCACGGAGGCGCTGATCGCGCTGAACGAGCCGCGCTGGTTCGCATCGGGGATCGCCGACATCAGCGCCTGCGAGGGGATCATGCGCGAGAAGATGCCGACGAACATCAGCACGTTGACGATGATCGCAGTCAGCAGCGAGACCTGGCCGAGATGGGTGTAGATCAGCACCATGATGACCGACACCACGCTGCCGAACACGAAGGTCGGATATTTGCCGAAGGTGTCGCTGGCACGGCCGACCAGCGGCCCCATGATGATGCTGAACAGACCGGAGACGAGATAGATCGTCGGAAGGTGGACGATGTCGATGCCGAGATTGTGCACGGTGTAGGCGCTGCCGAACGGCATCAGCATGAAGCCGCCGGTCGCCAGCAGCGTCGTCACCGCGAAGGCGAGCGTGTAGCGCGGCTCGCCGACAGTCGCGATCAGGTGTTTGAACGGGTTGGTGTCATGCTTGAGCTGCAGATGTTGATCGACCGGCTGCATCGCGAGCGCGATGACGGCGATCGCCGCGATCGACAAGCCGACAATCGCCAAGAAGGCGACGTGCCAATTCCAGTGGTTGGCGAGGAACAGGCCGGCGGGAATGCCGAGCACCTGGCTTGCGGCGAACGCGGTCTGCACGAACCCCATCACGCGGCCGCGCTGCTGCAGCGGAAACAGGTCGGTGATGATGGCGAGCACCACGGAGCCGATCACGCCGCCGAACAATCCGGTCACGATCCGGCCGAGCAGTAGCACGTGGAAATCCTGCGCCAAGGCGCAGAGCGCGGTGCCGAGCGTGAAGCCGACATAGAAGAACAACAGCAGGCGCTTGCGGTCGAAGCGATCGGCAAAGCCGGCGGCGAGGATGCCGGAGATGCCGGCGCTGAATGCATAGGCCGAAACCGCCACGCCGAATTGCCCGGCGGTGATGTTGAGCGAAGGCATCAGGATGGCGCCGAGCGGCGACATGATGATGAAATCGAGGATGATGGTGAATTGCGTGAACGCGAGCAGCGCGATCAGGAGCGACTGGTAGCGCGAGAAGCCGCGCTCCTTCGGGTCGTCGATCGGCGCTGCCAGGGTCTGTTCGGTCATGGCACTCATTTCATTCGAAGGAGAGCGGGCAGGAAGCCGGCAACAGATAGGATGGGGCCGGCACAATTTCACCGGTCGGACGGCGCACGTTTCGCTGAAATCGGGAACCCGTTGCAAAATTGTTGAGGCCTGCCGGCCGCGGCGAATCAGTCCCAAGTGATCGGGAAAATATGGCACGCGGCGAATCGTTGCGGTACGTCAGATTGCAATCAATCGCATATGCAACGTCGAGGCGGTGTACTTCGCGGTTCCATAGGCGTATGCACGCAAAGGATGTGAATCACAATCGTACATCTAATGGTTCCATCTGTGGCGATCGCGCAACAAATCGCTGCGAATTGCCTCAAAGTTGAACGGGACGAGCCTGCCGGCGACGAAGAGCGGGCGGATAGCAAGCGGCGCCAAGACAGTCTTCACTGCGGTGTCGCGCCAAGTGATGTTGGAGGGGGGCATGGTTCCATCGCGCCTGGCGGCAGCCCTGTCGTGCACTGCTCTGAGCAGTGGCTGTCTCCTGTTCGCTTCGCCGACATTCGCTGCGTGCGATAATCTCGCCCCGACCAGCGGTCAGACCGTCACCTGCGGCACGTCGGCGCCAAATCCCGCGCCGGCCGGCGTGCAGGCGGTCGCCGGCAGCTCAAATGTCACCGTGAATGTGTTGCAGGGTGCGGGCATCACGCCGGGCAGCGGTGCGACTGCCATCGGTCTTGTCGCGGGCAGCACCGCCACCAACAACGGCACCCTGACCATCAGCGGCGGCGGCACCGGAATCTTCGGCAGTGGCGACGGCAATATCTTCACCAACGGCACGTCGGGCGTGATCACGACCACGGGTGCCGGCAGCAATGCGATTGCCGCCAGCAGCAACGGCAACACGCTCGTCAACAACGGCACGATCACGACGCTGAACGGCACCTCGCGCGGGCTTGCCATCATCGGCTTGACGCAACACAACAACAACACGCTGATCAACACCGGGACGATCACCACCCAGGGCCCGCAGTCGCACGGCCTCTTTGTCCAGACCGGCGATAGCAACACCTTCACCAATAGCGGCACCATCACCACCGCGGGTGCGGGCGCGCGTGCGATCTTCTCCGCCGGACAATTTGCGACCATCACCAATACGGGAACGCTGCTTACGACCGGCGGTGATGCCGGCGGCACCGCCAACAACACCGTCTTCATGCAAGGCAACGCGGGCGTGCTGCGCAACAGCGGCACCATCGAGGCGCGCGGCGTCAATGCCGACGGCGTGTTCTCCAACACCGCGGGATCATCGTTCACCGCGACCATCCAGAACCTGCCGGGCGGCCAGATCATCAGCCAGGCGGGTCCCGCGATCCGCACGCTGAATGGCGCCACCACTATCGTCAATGCCGGCCTGATCGCCGGCAACAGCGGCCGGGCGCTCGCGGGCGGCACCGGCAACGTGACGTTCATTCTGCAAACCGGCTCGCAGATCGTCGGCCTCGCCGATGGCGGCGGCGGCAACAACCAGGTGCGCCTGCAGGGCAGCGGCACGGTCAACAATGCGTTCACGCGCTTTCAGACGCTGACGATGGAAGGCAGCGACTGGACCTGGGCCGGCACCGGCACCTTCGCCAACACCTTCATCAACAGCGGCACGCTGACGCTGCAGACCTCGCTGACCGGCAACGTCGCGATCGCGGCCGGCACCAGCCTGCTGGCCGGCAACGGCGCGAACCCGTCGATCACGCCGTTCCCGGGCGGCCCGCCGATCACCGTCACCAATGCCGGCGTCATCAATCTCACCAATGGCGGCGCGGTGGCGACGAACAGCCTGACCATCGCCGGCAACTATGTCGGCAATGGCGGTGGCCTCATTTTGCACAGCGTGCTCGGCAGCGACGGCTCGCCGTCGGATCGGCTGGTGATTTCCGGCGGCAACGCCTCGGGCTCCACCGCGGTGACCGTGATCAATGCCGGCGGCGGCGGCGCGCAGACCAGCGCCGACGGCATCCTGCTCGTGCAGGCCGTCAACGGCGGCACCACGTCGGCGGGCGCGTTCGGGCTCTCCAATGCGGTGGTTGCGGGCGCGCACGAGTATCTCCTGTTCCGCGGTGGTGTCTCGGCCGGCACCGCCGACAATTGGTATCTGCGCTCGGAGCTGCTACCGGGCAGCGCTTCGCCGGCTCCGCCTGCCGCACCGGCTCCCACACCACCGCCGTCGTCCGCCGTGGCGCCGCCGCCTGCGGCCCTGCCCGCCACCGATCTGTCGATGCTGACGCCGCCACCGGCCGGCGCCGAGCCGGTCCAGCTCTTCCGGCCGGAAGCGTCGGTCTACTCGGCGGTGCCGCAGGTGGCGCAAAAGCTCGGGCTCGCCACGCTCGGCACATTCCACGAACGCCAGGGCGACCAGGCGCTGCTGACGGCCAATGGCGAGCAGCCGGCCGCCTGGGCGCGCGCTTACGGCGGACACAGCTCCCAGAGCTGGGGGGCACCGTCAGCCCCTCCTTCGACGGCACCATGGCGGGTGTGCAGGTCGGCATCGACATCCTGCGCTTCCAGTCCGCGCCCGAGCATCGCGACCGCGCCGGCTTCTTCTATGCCTATGGCTGGGCCAACGGCACCGTCAACGGCTTCGCGCTCGGCTTGAATGACATCCGCACCGGCAATCTGTCGCTCGATAGCCATAACATCGGCGGCTACTGGACCCATATCGGTCCCGCCGGCTGGTACATCGACGCAGTGTCAATGGGCAGCTTCTACGGCGCAAGTCCGCAATCGGATCGTCAGGTCGGCGCGCGGGTGTCGGGGACCGGCGTCGTCGCATCGCTGGAGACCGGCGTGCCGATTCCGCTGAACCGCTTCGTCGCGGTCGAACCGCAAGCGCAACTGATCTGGCAACGCCAGTCGTTTGATACATTCAACGATGCGTTCTCCAGCGTGGCGCTCGGCGCCGCCGATACGATAACCGGACGCGTCGGCCTGCGCATTCCAGCGGCCTACACGGTCGGCGCGGCCGTGGTGCGCCCCTATCTCGAGGTCAATCTCTGGCACACCGCGTCGAACGACCGGTCCATTGCGTTCGCCGCCACCGACCTGATCGGCGTGCAAAGCCGCGGCACCGCGGTCGAGGTCGGCGGGGGCATCGCGGCGCAGATCAGTCAGGCGGTCAGCGCCTATGCGAGCGCCGGCTACACCTCGTCGGTGGACAGCACCCATCGCGAGGACATCACCGGCCGGCTCGGACTTCGCGTGAGCTGGCAATAATCCGCCACGGCCCGCTTAGTCGGCTGGCCCATTGTCTCCGCCACGCAATGGCGGTACATCGTTCGCCCAATTGTACCAGCAAAATCAAGGTTTCTCGGTGCTGGCGCCCGGATCGAGCCGGGATTCCGCCGTTTCTTTAGGCGTCTCTCGGGATATCGCCCACAGTCCGACGGATGCTCGCCTGTCGGAGCATTGAGCGGTAGCTTGGTCCGAGAGCGATTCGACGAGGTTTTTGACAGCATGACCATCCGCCTGCATCGCGGCGATCTGCCTGATCTGTCCCGCTACACCGATTCGGTGGCGATCGATACCGAGACCATGGGGCTGCATCCGCATCGCGACCGGCTCTGCGTGGTGCAGATGTCGAACGGCGACGGCACCGCCGACGTGATCCAGATTCCGAAGGGGCATACAGATTCGCCGAACCTGAAGGCGCTGCTCGCCAATCCCGCCATCACCAAGATTTTCCATTTTGCCCGGTTCGACGTCGCGGTGCTCTACAACACCTTTGGCGTGATGCCGAAGCCGGTTTACTGCACCAAGATCGCTTCGCGCCTGACCCGCACCTACACCGATCGTCATGGCCTAAAGGATCTCGTGCGCGAAGTGCTGAACGTCGATCTGTCGAAGCAGCAGCAGTCGAGCGACTGGGGCGCGCCGACCCTGAGCGAGGCGCAGCTCGCCTACGCGGCTTCCGACGTGCTGCACCTGCATGCGCTGCGCGACAAGCTCGATGCCATGCTGGCGCGCGAAGGCCGGGCCGATCTCGCCAAGGCCTGCTTCGAATTCCTCCCCTCCCGCGCCAGGCTCGACCTTGACGGCTGGGAGGCCGAGGACATCTTCGCTCATTCGTGAACGGCGACGATTTCGCCCGAGGACGGGCAGTTCCGCCCCGTTTCGGCCAAACTGTTCGCGCGAGGTCTCTTTCGGGGGGCGCGATGCGAGGTCCGGGCTGCATATTTGCGCGGCCGCGGGTAGAATGGACGGCAATTTCGCGCCTCTGGAGCAGTGGTGAGTTCGGTTCAGAATCCAGCCTATGGTGCCAGCCTCGAGGCGCGCTTCGCCGCGGCCGCGCGGCACAGCCGCATGGTGCGGATCCTGCGCATCGCCGTGCCCGCGGCGGTGGTGGTCGCGATGGCCGCGATCATATTCGTCTCGATCGTCAATCCGTTCCGGGCCCTGATGCCCAATGTTCCCCTCGAGATGGATAATCTCGTCGTGTCCGGGACCAAGATCACGATGGAATCGCCGCATCTGTCGGGCTTCTCGACCGATGGGCGGCCCTACGAAATGTGGGCCAAGGCCGCGATCCAGGACGTCACCGATCCCGATCACGTCGAACTGAAGACGATCCGCGCCAAGGTGGCGATGCAGGACCAATCGACGGTGACCATGGATGCGCGCACCGGTTTCTTCGACAACAAGCAGCAGCTCCTCGACCTGCGCAAGGATATCTTCCTGCAATCGTCGACGGGCTATGAAGCGAGGCTGACGCAGGCGTTCGTCGACATGAACAAGGGCACCGTGACGTCGGACGAGCATGTCGACGTCAAGCTGCTCGACGGAACGCTGACCTCCGACAAGCTGCGGATCTACAACAACGGCGAAGTCGTGCGGTTCGAGGGCAACGTTGTGATGCACCTCGACAAGCTCCGCGACAACAATGCCGCGAGTCAGCCCGCTGAACCCGCTCCACCTCCGCCGCCGCCGTCAAAGGCACGCAGATCCGCCAACCCGAAATGACATTGATGATGAGATTTTTTCCGCGCGGCACAGCAATCGCGGCGTTTGCGCTCTCGCTCTTCACAGCGGGCCCTGTGAGCGCGCAAGGCTCGATGAGCGGCGTTCCAAACGCCATGCAGGGCTTCTCGCAGAACCGCGATCAGCCGATCCAGATCGAAGCCGCCTCGCTCGAAATGCGCGACAAGAAGAAGGAAGCGACCTTCGCCGGCAACGTGAAGGTGGTCCAGGGCGACACCACCATGACCTCGAAGACGCTGGTCGTGTTCTACGAATCGAGCTCGGGTCAATCGCAGCCGCCGGCCAGTGGCAGCGCCAAGGGCGCGAAAGGCTCTGCCGCACCGATGCAGTCGGCGACCCCCGGTCCCGGCGGCGCCTCGTCGATCAAGCGGCTGGAGGCGCGGGGCAACGTCGTCGTGACCCAGAAAGATCAGGTGGTCACCGGCGAGACCGCGATCTTCGACACCAAGACCAATCTGATCACCATGCTCGGCGGTGGCGGCCAGGTGGTGCTGACCCAGTGCCAGAACGTGCTGCGCGGCGATCGCCTGCTGGTCGACATGACCACGGGCGTCTCGCGGGTGGAATCCGACAACGGCAAGGTGCAGGGCCTGTTCATCCAGTCGCAGGGCGGGCAGAACGGCAAGTGCGGGACGCCGGTCGCACCCGGCGCGGCGCCGCCGTCGCCGCTCCAGCTCCTTCCAGGCAAGCCCAAGTAAAATCAATAAGTTAAATAATATTCTCGACCCCTGAGGTTGAAGCCCGCGGGGCGAGATTGTATCTACTGGAGCGGCCCGGCCTGGACATGCGCTTGAGGGGGATGGTGATGTTGGCTCGGCGCGGGGCATCCAATCATTCAAGGCGCGATCGTCGCGCTTTGCCGTGTTGTTTGAGCATGGACCGTCCGGAAGCCGGTGCCCAGTTGTCCGGACCATGCTTGGGTTCGCGTGCAAATCGACTGATCTGCGGCGAAGTCGTGCGATCACCCTAAGAGGCCGAAGCGAAGCGGGGATGGTGGATTTTCTCGGCATGTTCCGACGGCGCCCTGCGAAGCGCAGCAGCGGATTCGCGCGTTCGCACGACGACATCACGGCGCTCGGCGATTCATTCGGCGACATGCTGGCAAGCCCGGTGCGTGACGCGCCGCCGATGGCGCGGGCCGCCCAGGTGCCTGGCGTGGAGCTGCCGCGGCCCCAACCGCAGCCGGCACCCGCGGCCCCGCGCGCCAGACCTGCGCGGGGCAATGGCGCCGCCGGTGCGCCGCAACTGATCAAGCGGCCGGGCTATCTGGCTGTGCACAGCGTGGAAAAGAGCTTCGGCAGCCGGCAGGTCGTGCGCGGCGTCAGCATCTATGTCCGTCGCGGCGAGGCGGTCGGGTTGCTGGGGCCGAACGGCGCCGGCAAGACCACGGTGTTCTACATGATCACCGGCCTGATCAAGGCCGATCGCGGCGCAATCGAGCTCGATGGCCACGACGTCACCCGGCTGCCGATGTATCAGCGTGCCCGTCTCGGCATCGGCTATCTGCCGCAGGAAGCCTCGATCTTCCGCGGCCTCTCCGTCGAGCAGAACATCCGCGCGGTGCTCGAGGTGGTCGAGCCGTCGCGCAAGAAACGCGAGCACGAGCTGGATTCGCTGCTCGACGAGTTCAACATCACCCGCCTGCGGAAAAGCCCGTCGATCGCGCTGTCCGGCGGCGAGCGCCGCCGCGTCGAAATCGCCCGGGCGCTGGCGACGCGCCCCAATTACATGCTGCTCGACGAGCCGTTCGCCGGCATCGACCCGATCGCGGTCGGCGACATCCAGGATCTCGTGCGCCATCTCACCAATCGCGGCATCGGTGTTCTCATCACCGACCACAACGTCCGCGAGACGCTCGGCCTCACCGACCGCGCCTACATCGTCTATGCCGGCGAAATCCTGACCGAAGGCAGCCCGGAAGACATCGTTAATGATCCCGATGTACGGCGGCTTTACCTTGGCGAGGAATTCCGCCTTTAGCTTGTGATCCGCCAGACGGCGCAGCGATTTGGTGTTAAGGTCATGCGCTGCTTAGGGAATTTGATGCCGGCCGGACGCAAGATCGCGGCGTCCCCACCCGCCGGCGGCGCTTACTCCAAAATTCCAATGCGTCAAGCCGTGTACATCCTGAGCGGTCTAAGATAAGCAAGAATCGAGCCAACTTTTCTGGATTGTTCTTGCCTCCATGGCACTGACCCAAAGACTAGAGTTCCGCCAGTCGCAGTCGCTGGTCATGACGCCGCAGTTGATGCAGGCGATCAAGCTGCTGCAATTGTCGAACCTGGATCTGTCGGCCTTCGTCGAGGAGGAGCTGGAACGCAATCCGTTGCTCGAGCGGGCGAGCGATGGTCCCGAGCCGCCGGTGGCGGGCGAGGCGGCGATCGAGCGGCCGGACTATGGCGACGTCGACGGTTCCGGCAGTGATGGCGATGATGGCAGTGACCCAGCCGACATGGCCGTGGGCTCCACTGGCGCTTTCGAGCCCGGCCAGGAGGAATGGCTGAACCGCGATCTTGGCACCCGCGCCGAGATCGAGCAGACGCTGGACACCGGTCTCGACAACGTATTCTCCGAGGAGCCGGCGGAAGCGGCCGCGCGTGCCGCGCAGGACGCGCCGCCGTCGGTCTATACCGAGTGGGGCGGCGGCGCCTCCAGCGACGACGAATATAATCTTGAAGCCTTCGTGGCCGCCGAGGTGACGCTGGCCGATCACCTCGCCGAGCAGCTCGCGGTGGCTTTCGCCGCGCCGGCGCAGCGCATGATCGGACAGTACCTGATCGACTTGGTCGACGAGGCCGGTTACCTGCCGGCCGATCTCGGCCAGGCCGCCGAGCGACTGGGCACCTCGCAAGCCGCGGTCGACGAGATCGTCGCAACGCTGCAGACGTTCGATCCGCCGGGCGTGTGCGCGCGGAACTTGAGCGAGTGCCTGGCGATCCAGTTGCGCGAGCTGAACCGCTACGATCCCGCGATGCAGGCGCTGGTCGAGCATCTCGACCTGCTCGCCAAACGCGACATCGCCGCCTTGCGGAAACTCTGCGGCGTCGACGACGAAGACATCACCGACATGATCGCGGAGATCCGCAGGCTCGATCCGAAGCCGGGGTTGAAGTTCGGCACGTCGCGGGCGCAGACCATGGTGCCCGATGTCTATGTGCGGCCGGGTCCCGACGGCGGCTGGCATGTCGAGCTCAACAGCGACACTCTGCCGCGTGTGCTGGTCAACCAGACCTACTACGCTGAGCTGTCGAAGACGATCCGCAAGGACGGCGACAAGTCGTACTTCTCCGATTGCCTGCAAAACGCCACCTGGCTGGTGCGCGCGCTTGATCAACGCGCCCGCACCATCTTGAAGGTCGCGACCGAAATCGTCCGCCAGCAGGACGGCTTCTTCACATACGGCGTCGCGCACTTGCGGCCGCTGAACCTGAAGGCGGTCGCCGACGCGATCCAGATGCATGAATCCACCGTGTCGCGCGTCACCGCCAACAAGTACATGGCGACCAATCGCGGCAGTTTTGAACTGAAGTATTTCTTCACCGCGTCGATCGCGTCCGCCGACGGCGGCGAGGCGCATTCGGCGGAAGCGGTGCGTCACCACATCAAGCAATTGATCGACGGCGAGGCGCCGTCGGCGATCCTGTCCGACGACACCATCGTGGAACGTTTGCGTGCGTCCGGCATTGATATTGCCCGCCGCACCGTCGCAAAGTACCGCGAGGCGATGCGGATCCCGTCCTCGGTCCAGCGCCGCCGCGACAAACAGAGCATGCTCGGCAATGCCCTTTCGGCTCCCGTCTCCTCCGATCGATCGCGCGATACTACGGCTGCAGTATAATTGCGTTCGCGCCGAATCGCGCTAGTCTCATCTTCCCCCTTCAGGCGTAACCCGGAAAGGAAGGTACCGGAAAATCCAGAAAGCCATCATGCTCCGGCAGAGAGTGATCGAGGCATCCAGCAATCGAGGCATCAAATGACCCTTCGAATCTCGGGAAAGAGCATCAGCATCGGCGAAGCGCTTCGCGCGCGCGTCAGCGAGCGCACCGACGAGGTCCTGCGAAAGTACTTTGATGGCAACTATTCCGGTCACATCACGCTAAGCAAGGATGGCTTCGGCTTCCGGACCGATTGCGCGCTGCATCTGGATTCCGGGATTACGCTTGAAGCCGACTCCAACGCCGCCGACGCTTATGCCAGCGCCGATGCCGCGCTTCTGATGATCGAGAAGCGGCTGCGCCGCTACAAGAGCCGATTGAAGGACCGCTCCGCCCGCAAGGCCTATGCCGCCACCGCCGCGCTTGCCGAACTGAATGGCGCAGGGCTCGACGCGCCGAGCTATGTCATCGAGGCGCCCGAGAGCGACGACGAAGTCGCCGAGTACAGCCCCGTGATCATTGCGGAAGCAACCACTGCCTTGAAGCGGCTGTCGGTCAGCGAAGCTGTCATGGAGCTCGACCTGTCGGGCGCCTCCTGCCTGGTATTCCAGCATGGTGGCAGCGGGCGGGTGAACGTCATTTACCGCCGCACGGACGGCAATGTCGGGTGGGTCGATCCCCCGGCGGTTACACCCTGAGATATTATGGTGGATGGCATTGACCTCGGAAGCCAGCCCTGCTTATGGTCCGCCGCCCCAAGGGATAAGGGGGCGGAACAGGGTCCGCAGGTGTTGGCACCGCCGATGCGTTGGAGTAGAAGCCCTGCCAACCAGGACCGGGGCTAAGCCCGTATCCCACCTCACCTTCTTGACGCCGCCGCTGTAACGCCTATTTCGCAACCTGACGGTCTCATTCACCTCGGAACGTCCCAATGCCGATTACCGATTTGGTCGCACCCGAGGCGATTCTCCCGGCTTTGAAAGTCATCAGCAAGAAGCAGGCGCTGCAGGAACTCGCGGCGCGTGCCTCGGCGCTGACCGGGCAGAATGAACGCGCGATCTTCGAGGTGCTGCTGCAGCGCGAGAAGCTTGGCACCACCGCCGTGGGCTACGGCGTCGCCATTCCGCACGGCAAGCTGCCGAAGCTGGAGAAGCTGTTCGGCTTGTTCGCCCGTCTCGAACGTCCGATCGATTTCGAGGCGATGGACGGTCAGCCGGTCGATCTGATCTTTCTTCTGCTGGCGCCCGAAGGCGCCGGTGCCGATCACCTCAAGGCGCTGGCGCGCATCGCCCGCCTGCTGCGCGATCAGGACGTCGCCAAGAAGCTGCGCGCCTCGCGCGACGCGCAAGCGATCTATTCGGTGCTCGCGTTGCCGCCCGCGAGCGCGGCGTAACGATTCTCAAGGCGCAATCGCCTCGGCGCTTCTGCGAGCCGGCGCGCTCCAATCGTCTCAGCAAATCGTCGGCAGGATACGCCTGACCTCGTCGAGGAATTCGGGGATCGCGGTCTCGTCGTCGGCGAGATGCCTGAGCAGCGCGCTCTGGAACAGGCCGTCGAACAGCGCATACAGCGCGGCCGGCGATGTCGCCAGCCGCTTGCCGTCCAGCTCGGCATAGCGCGAGGCGACGCGCCAGATCATGGCTTCCAGGCTCTTGTCGATCTCGAGCACGTCCTTGCGAAACGCGGCCTCGAACATCGCCTGCGAGCGCAGATCGTACCACAGCCGGTGCATGCGGGCGTCCTCGCGCAGCGTCGCTGCAAGCTTGGCGAGAAAGCCGTCCGTCAGCTCCTTGCGGGTCTTCGCCGTCGCGACGACCTCGTCATAGCGGGTCACGCACCTTGCCTTGTAGTGCCGCACGCAGCAGCAGATCAGGTCGAGCTTGTCGCTGAAGTAGTAGTGAAACACGCCATGCGTGAACGCGGAGTTCTGCGCGATCTCGCGCAGGCTGGTGCGCGCGAAGCCGAGTTCGCCGAGCGTTTCCAGCGCGGCTTCCGCAAGCTCGATCCGCCGCGCGTTGAACTTCTCGTCACGCAGCGTTTCGGCCGCTACCGCGACCCGTTGGGCCGTTGCCTGCCGCGCCATCTCCTGCCTTTCCTCTTCCGTCCCTTCAACGCCTTATAGCGCGCCGACAGCGTCGCTCCATCCCCTCACAACCATGCTCTTGGACACTTGTCAAATTCCATCTTGACAAGTGTCAAGTTTCTGGCGGAGGTTTGGTGAAATAATTTGGACAGTCGTCAAGACGCCGAACAGGGAGGGTTTACGCCGCCGGAGCAGCCAAAGCTGTGCTCCGCCGATCACCGGATCTGACTGCCACCGCGCGAAGGTGACCAGTCCGCCGGCATGCGCTGCCGATCGCAGCAAGCACTCAACAATCAACAGCAAGGGAGAAGCACGTCATGAGTGGGAAGAGCCTTGAAGGCAGGACAGCCCTGGTCACCGGCGGCGCCCGGGGAATTGGAGCTGCGATCGCGCAGGCCCTGGCGCAGTCCGGGGCGGCGATCATGATCGCTGATATCCTCGAGGAGGCCGGCAGGTCGACCGCCAACGAGATCGCCAAGGCCGGCGCGAAGACCGGCTTCGCCCAGCTCGACGTCACCGACGACGCGCAATGGGAGAGGGCTGTTGCGGCCACCATCGCGACGCTCGGCGGCTACGACATCCTGATCAACAACGCCGGCATCGAGATCACCTCGCTGGTCAGCGAGATCAAGGCCGAGGACGCGCGGCGGATGTGCGACGTCAACATCGTCGGCACCGTGCTCGGCATGAAGCACGCCTTCCGCGCGATGCGGCCGGGTGGGCTGGCCGGCAAGGGCGGTGCGATCGTCAACATCGCGTCCGTCGCGGCGACGATCGCCTTCCCGAGCATTGCGGTCTATTCCGGCACCAAATCCGCGGTCGATCGCATGACGCGGGTCGCGGCGATGGAAGCCGGCAAGCTCGGCTACGGCGTGCGCGTCAACTGCATCTATCCCGGCCTGATCCCGACCGACATGGGGATGCAGCTCGCCAACGACATCGTGAAAATCGGACTCGCGCCGGACATCAATGCCGCGGTCGGATCGGTGGTGGAGCAAACGCCGCTCGGCCGCCTGGCCGAAGTCAGCGACATCGCGGACGCCGCCGTTTTCCTGTGCTCGAGCGATGCGCGCTTCATCACCGGCATCGGTCTGCCGGTCGACGGCGGCATGGGCATGTAGCAGCGCGCGCAACAGCAATCATTTCGGAGGATCGCCATGAGCGAAAAGAAGCCTGTCGTCGTCTACGGTGTGTCCGGCTACACCGGCCGTCTGGTCTGCGAATATCTGCGCGAGTACAACGTCCCCTTCATCGCCGCCGGCCGCGACGCCGCAAAGGTGAAGGCGGTGGTGGAGAAGATTCCAGGCATCGAGACCGCCGACTACGAGGTGGTCGGCGTCGAGCACAATGTCGAGGCGCTGACGAAACTGTTCCGCGGCTCGCGGGTGGTCAGCAACATGGTCGGCCCCTTCATCAAGCACGGATCGGAGGTCGTCGAGGCCGCGCTGCAAGCCGGATGCCACTACACCGACACGACCGGCGAACAGGATTGGGTGCTGCTCGCGCAGGAGAAATGGGGCAAGGCGTTCGCCGAGAAGGGCCTGCTGCTGTCGCCGAATCTGGCACAGATGTACACGACCGGTGAAATCGCCGCCAACCTCTGCCTGGAGACGCCCGGCCTCGATACACTCGACATCCTGGTGTTCTGGAAGGGCTTTCCGACCTACGCCTCGACGCAGACGATCTTCACCATCCTCAAGGCGAACTGGTACTACCTCGAGCAGAACAAGTTCGTCGAATGGGACGTCACCGCGCGTGCCGACGTCGTCGTGCCGGGTCAACATGAGACCGCAATCGCGGTGCCTTGGGGCGGCACCGCGCATCCGGTCTGGTTCAAGAACGATCCGCGCGTCAGCAATTGCCGCGTGCTCGGCGGGGTGCTCGCCCGCCCCGTGATGGAAGGCGTGGTGCAGACCACGCAGATGGTGAAGGAAAAGATCAAGCCGCTGCCGCCGGCGGAGCAGGAGAAGGCGCTGGCCGACATCGCCGCCACCTTGCAGGCCTCGATGCCGCCGCGGGAAAATCCGCGCGTCAACACCTCCATCGACTCGGTCCATGCCTCCGGGCCGCTCGGCCGCGCGCATTGCGTGATCCACGGCAACTGCAACTACAAGCAAACCGGCATGCTGCAGGCCTATGCGGCGTTCGCGCTGCTGCAACAGCCGCCGAAACGCACCGGCTTCGCCTCCGGATGCCAGGCCTTCGGCCATCGCGAGCTGCTCGGGCAGTTGCGCAGCTTCGGGCTCGTCAGCAAGCCGGTCCTGACCGTGCAGGACTGACCCGGCAAAGGAGCCGCGGGTCGCGCGTATCGCTTCAGCGTGGTTTGCTCGGATCACCTCTCCGAAGGGAGAGGTGATCCGCCACTGCGGCTCGTGTCCAACCAACCTCAAGATGCCCAGGAGGTGCCATGCGCTTCATCGACTATCTCGACAAGGGCGCTTCACTTGGCGCCGACGCGCCGTGCCTCACCATGGATGGACGCGACCTCAGCTACCGCGAGGTGCAGCGGCTCAGCTACCGCATCGCGCGCGGACTTGACCGGTCGGGCGTTGCGCCCGGCGAGAAGGTCGCGATCCTCTCCGGCAATGACCCGATCGCCTTCGCCTGCGTGTTCGGCATCTCGCGCGCTGCTGGCGTGTGGTGCCCGATCAATCCGCGCAATGAGGCTGCCGAGAACAAGTTCATCCTGGACCAGTTCGATTGCAGCCTGCTGCTGTTTCATTCGAGCTTCGCCTCGATGGTCGAAGCTGTGCGCCACGATCTGCCGAAGCTGCGCGTGCTGATCTGTCTTGACACCGAATTGCCCTTCGCGCCGTCGTTCGCGCGCTGGCTCGCCGGGCTGACCGACGATTTCTATCAACGCGAGACGGTCGATGATCTCGCGATGATTCCGGGCACCGGCGGCACCACCGGCAAGCCCAAGGGCGTGATGCTCTCGGGACGCAACATCGAGGCGATGACCGCGCTGACGCTGATGGGCTATCCGTTCAAGGGACGCCCGATCTATCTCGCGTTGGCACCGCTGACCCATGCCGCCGGTGTGCTCTGCTTTCCGATCATGACGCTCGGCGGCCGTATCGTGATCATGCACCACCCCGATATCGGCGAGTTCCTGGCGCTGATCGAGCGCTATCGTATCACGCACACCTTCCTGCCGCCGACCGTGATCTACATGCTGCTCGACCATCCTGCTCTCGATCGTGCCAAGCTCGGCTCGCTGCAATGCTTCTGGTATGGCGCGGCACCGATCTCGGCTGCGCGGCTCGCGGAAGCCTTGCAGCGGATCGGGCCGATGGCGCAACTGTTCGGCCAGACCGAAGCGCCGATGATGATCTCGATGATGGCGCCCGACGAGCACTACAATGCCGACGGCACGATCGCGATGCAGCGCCTGTCGTCGGCCGGGCGGATCAGTCCGCTGGTCCAGGCCGGCATCATGGACGGTGATGGCAATCTGTTGCCGGCGGGATCGCGCGGCGAAATCGTGGTGCGCGGCTCGCTGGTCATGGAGGGCTATTACAGGAATCCCGAAGCCACAGCCGAGGTCTCGGCGCATGGCTGGCACCATACCGGCGACATCGGCTACCTCGACGACGACGGCTATCTCTATATCGTCGACCGCGCCAAGGACATGATCATCACCGGCGGCTTCAACGTCTACTCGATCGAGGTCGAGAACGCGTTGCGCGCGCACGAGGCGGTGCAGGATTGCGCGGTGATCGGTCTGCCCGATGACAAATGGGGCGAACGCATCGTCGCCGTGGTGCAGCCGCGCGCCGGTCACGCCATCGATGCGGCCGAGCTGGCTATCTTCGTCAAGCAGCAGATCGGCAGCGTCAAGACGCCGAAGCAGATCGAGGTCTGGGACGATCTTCCGCGTTCCAAGGTCGGCAAGGTGCTGAAGCCGGAGATCCGCGCGCGGCTGGCCTGAACGTGTATTGACAACCGGCCGGTGACGCCGGAAGACGGCCCCTGTATCGTTGCGCAGCGACCCAGGGGATATCGGATGTCCCGTGATTTTCGCCTTGATCGTGTTCCCGTCGACGTTCTCGCCTACGAGCTCGCCGAAGAGAAGGCGACTGCGCTTGGGCGAATGGGACGTGCGCTGGAAGACGCTCTCGCCAAGCTGCGGGCGTTCGATGCCGCTCATCCGCGCTCCGAAGTAACGCGGCAGGCCCGGCGCATCCTGGTGCGGGAAGCCGGCCACGCGCTCTGGATGTTGGTGGTCCAGCGTGAAGCGTGCGGTCTGCGCAACAGCCGCATGCTGATGCGCGACTATAACGTTCCCGGCGAGGTGCAGCAGTGCATGGCACCGCTGCTTGCGACATCATCGTCCTGAAAGAAAATGCGCGGGCTGCCTCGATCTCTGTCGAGGCATGCCCGCGCATTTGAACTCGCGGATGCTGAAGTCAGCCTTGCTTAGTGGACGCTCACGGCCTGCAATTCATTGCTCCAGGCGTTGGCGATCGCGGCTTCGCGGCTGTCGGTCAGCATGATCGGCGTGCCGTCGGCGGCGTGGAGTGCAAACAGTTTCAGACCCGGCGCAAGGCTCGGCGCTTGCGGAAAGAGATCCGGCACATCCTCGGAACGGACCTGCTTCACATAGGCGATGTGACCCTCGCCCAGATGGGCCAGCGCTTCCGGCGTGACGCTCTCGGTTTCGAATGTGGTACTCAGTTCACTCATGGTCTCGACTCCTCAGTGGTACAAGCGGTCGAGTCCGCTCCAGGTTTCTATTATTCGTGTTCATTGATAGCGATTGTCTTAATGACCCGTTCAGGTTCCGGCCTGGCCAGATCAATCGACAACAGCCCGTTCTTCAGATCCGCGCCCAACACCTGCATCCCCTCTGCCAGCACGAAGGTGCGCTGGAAGTGGCGCGCGGCAATGCCGCGATGGATGTATTGCCGAGCCTTGTCGTCCTGCTGGCGGCCGCGGATGACGAGCTGGTTTTCCTCAATGGTCACATCGAGTTGGTCGCGGGTGAAACCCGCCACCGCCAGCGTGATGCGCAGGCGCTCCGGTTGGCCGTTGGTACGGTCGAACCGCTCGATATTGTAGGGAGGATAGCCGTCGGCACCCTTCACGACGCGATCGAGCGCACGCTCGATTTCGTCGAATCCCAGAAGGAACGGACTGGACAACGATGGAACACGAGACATTACAAAGTCCTCTCGAAGCGACTTTGAGGGGCCCTTGCGGCACCCCATGCAATCGACGGGCCTCTTGCCCGCCGATCAGCAAGCAATATGGGGGTGATTTGGATAGCGTTCAAGCGCCTCTGAAACCAGCGTAAATGGCTTGCAGGCTGGTCGTTGTTCCCTTACTGGCGGTCACTGGCCGACGCGCTTGCGGCCATCGGCGGTAAAAAGATGCAGCTTATCGCGGGCCGCGACTGCGCGGATCCGCTCACCGATCGCCGGCCCGGTGGCGCCGGGAACCCGGACGATGACCTCGCCGGGCGGCAGGTCGCCCGGGTTGGCGGCGATGCCCTGTTCCTCGTGCCGGCGCCTGCCATAGACAAAGGTCTCGGCGCCGACGTGCTCGATCGCCTCGACCGTCAGCCCGAGCGCGACGCCGCCGGGGGCGGTCTCGCTGGAGATCACGAAATCCTCGGGCCGGATTCCGACGATGCCGGCACCATCGACACCAGCAATCTGCGATTTCAGCTCGTCCGACCGCAGCGGCATCAAATTCATCGGCGGCGCGCCGATGAAGGAGGCGACGAAGGTGGTGGCAGGCTTTTGGTAGATCTCCAACGGATTGCCGATCTGCTCGACCTGGCCTGCGTTCATGACCACAAGAATGTCGGCGAGCGTCATCGCCTCGAGCTGGTCGTGGGTGACGTAGATCGACGTGGTGTTGAGGCGACGTTGCAGCTTGCGGATCTCGACGCGCATCGCGATGCGCAGCTTGGCGTCGAGGTTCGACAGCGGCTCGTCAAACAGGAACACCTTGGGCTGACGGACGATCGCGCGGCCCATCGCGACGCGCTGACGCTGGCCGCCGGAGAGCTGTCGCGGCTTGCGCTGCAGCATCGGCGCAAGCTCGAGGATGCGCGCGGCCTCCTCGACGCGGGTCTTGATCTCGGCCTCCGCCATGCCGCGGTTGCGCAGGCCGTAAGCCATGTTGTTGTAGACGCTCATATGCGGATAGAGCGCGTAGTTCTGGAACACCATCGCGATGTCGCGGTCGGCGGGCTCGACCTGGTTGACGACGCGGCCGCCGATGTCGATCTCACCGCCGGTGACGGTCTCGAGCCCCGCGACCATGCGCAGAAGCGTGGACTTGCCGCAGCCGGAGGGGCCGACCAGCACGCAGAACTGCCCGTCGCCGACATCGACGTCGACGCCCTTGATGGCCTCGAAGCCGCCGGGATAGGTCTTGCGGACGCCGCGCAGCGTGACGTTAGCCATTGCGAGCTCCGCTCGGGCAAGTGCCGAATAGGGAATAGCGAACTGGAGAATGGTGGGACATCCTCGAGCCGTTGGGTCCGCGCGCTACTCGCCATTTGCTATTCGCCATTCGCCCCTTCACTTTTCCGTCTCCACCAATCCGCGCACGAACAGTTTCTGCATCACAACGACGACGAACACCGGCGGCAGCATCGCGAGCACCGCGGTCGCCATCACCACCGGCCATTCGGTCAGCGCATCGGTCGTGGTGATCATCTTGCGGATGCCGATCTGGATGGTCTGCATGTCGTCGCGCGTCGTGATCAGCAGCGGCCACAGATACTGGTTCCAGCCGAGGATGAACAGGATCACGAACAGCGCCGCCATGTTGGTGCGCGACAGCGGCAATAGCGTATCCCAGAAGAAGCGGAACGGCCCCGCGCCGTCGATCCGCGAGGCCTCCAGCAATTCATCCGGCACGGTCATGAAGAATTGCCGGAACAGCAGCGTCGCGGTGGCGGAGGCAATCAGCGGCAGCGACAGGCCGGCATAGCTGTCGAGCAGATGCAGGTCGGCGACGATCTTGTAGGTTGGATAGATGCGCACCTCGACCGGCAGCATCAGGGTGATGAAGATGATCCAGAAGATCGCCATCCGGAATGGAAAGCGGAAATAGACGATTGCGTAGGCCGAGATGATCGAGATCGCGATTTTGCCGATCGCGATCATCAGCGCCATGATCAGCGAGTTCAGCATCATGCTGCCGACCGGCTCGCGGGTCGAGCCGCTCGAGCCGACGAAGATCGTCTGATAGTAGGTCTCGAAGAAATGGCCGCCGGGCAACAGCGACATCTGCCCGTTGGCGATGACAGCGTTGTCCTGCGTCGAGGCGACGATGGCGAGATAGACCGGGAACGCGACGATCGCGATCCCGATCCACAGGATGACGTGGGCGACGTAGCGCCGGATGCCCTCTTGCTCGACCATCAGTAGGTCACCTTGCGTTCGACGAAGCGGAATTGGATCGCCGTCAGCATGATGACGATGGCCATCAGGATCACCGACTGCGCGGCCGAGGAGCCGAGATTGCCGCCGAGCAGACCGTCGGTATAGACCTTGTACACCAGTGTTTCCGTCGCCTTGCCGGGACCGCCGCGGGTCATCGTGTCGATGATGCCGAAGGTGTCGAAGAAGGCGTAGACGATGTTGACGACCAGCAGGAAGAAGATGGTCGGCGACAGCAGCGGGAAGGTCACGGTCCAGAACCGCCGCATCGGCCGGGCACCGTCGATCGCGGCCGCCTCATGCACGCTCTTCGGAATGCTCTGCAGGCCGGCGAGGAAGAACAGGAAGTTGTAGGAGATCTGCTTCCAGGCGGCGGCAAGGATAATCAGGAGCGCGGCCTGGTCGCCGTTGAGCAGCGGATTCCAGTCGACGCCGAGCGCGCGCAGATGGCGCGAGAGCACGCCGAGCGACGGATGCAGCATGAAGATCCAGAGCACGCCGACGACCGGCGGGGCCACCGCATAGGGCCAGATCAAGAGCGTGCGGTACAGCGTGGAGCCGCGCAGCGGTTTGTCGGCCATCACGGCCAGCAAGAGCGCGAAGGACAGCGAGGAGACCGCAATCGCGAAGGAGAACGCGAAGGTCCGCACGATCGCCTCGAAATAGGCCGGCTCCTTGAGCAGATCGAGATAGTTCTCGAACCAGACGAAGGTGGTGGAGAGGCCGAACGCATCCTGCAGCAGGAACGACTGGATCACCGCCTGCGCGGCCGGCCAGTAGAAAAAGATCAGGACGATCGCGAGCTGCGGGGCAACCAGCGCGTAAGGCAACAGCTTTGATTGGAAAATCGACTGCTTTTGCATGAGGTCTGGAAAAATGGCAGGCCGCGGGATGCGGCCTGCCGGGGCGTTAGTCTAGCGCATCATCTCAGCGGACGGCGGTCTTTTCAAACTGCCGCAGCATCTGGTTGCCGCGTTCGACGGCGGCATCGAGCGCCTGCTTGGCGGTCTTCTTGCCGGCCAGCGCCTGTTCGATCTCTTCCGCCCAGACGTCGCGGAGCTGCACCATGTTGCCGAGGCGCAGGCCGCGCGAATTCTCGGTCGGCTCCTTGTTGGTCAGCTCGAGCAGCGGCGTCTCGAGATAGGGCTGGTCCTTGTAGAAGCCCTCGGCCTTCGCCTTCTCATAGGCTGCCTTGGTGATCGGCAGATAGCCGGAAGCCTTGTGGATCCAGACCTGGCGGTCGGTGTCCGACAGGAAGGTCAGGAACTTGGCCACGCCCTTGTATTCGTCGGCGGACTTGCCGCCCATCACCCAGAGCGAGGCGCCGCCGATGATCGAGTTCTGCGGCGCGCCCTTGACGTCGGGATAATAGGGCATCGGCGCGGCGGTGAAGTTGAACTTGGCCTGCGCCTTGACGTTGCCGAAGAATGCCGACGAGGTCAGATAGATCGGGCATTCGCCCGAGGTGAAGCGGCCCTCACCGGTGTTGGTGCGGCCGGCATAGTCGTAGGTCTTGTCCTTCTGCAGCTCGACCAGATTTTCGAGATGCTTGACTTGCAGCGGGCCGTTGAACTCGAGCACCGTGTCGAAGCCGTCGAGGCCGTTGGCCTTGCTCGCGAGCGGCACGTTGTGCCAGGCCGAGAGCTGCTCGAGATTGACCCAGGTGACCCAGGAGTTGGAGAAGCCGCAGGTGGAGTAGCCGGCCGCCTTGAGCTTCTTGGCGTCCTCGAACACTTGCGGCCAGGTCTTCGGAATCTCGGAGATGTTGGCCTTCTTCAGCGCGTCGAGATTGACCCACATCACCGTCGACGACGAGTTGAAGGGGAACGACAGCATCTCGCCCTTCGAGGTCGAGTAGTAGCCGGTGATCGCGGGCAGGTACGCTTTCGGATCGAACTTCTCGCCGGCATCCTGCATCAGCTTGTAGACGGGCTTCACGGCGCCGGTGGCAGCCATCATCGTCGCGGTGCCGACCTCGAACACTTGCAGGATGGCCGGTGCATTGCCGGCGCGGAACGCGGCGATGCCGGCGTTCATCGTGTCGGCGTAGCCGCCCTTATAGGTCGGGACGACCTTGTAGTCGCTTTGTGCGGCGTTGAAGTCGTTGGCGAGCTTGACGATGACGTCGTTGTTGGCGCCGGTCATCGCATGCCACCACTGGATCTCGGTCACCGCAAATGCGGGTGACGCGAACGCAAGCGTCGCCGAGACCGCTGCGGCAGCGCCAAGTCGTCGAAAAAGCATCAAAATCCCTCCCGGATGGAACGTCAGGTTTCGTTACGCGCGTTAACAGCGCCGGATGACGTTCAAATGACCGTATAAACGAAAGCCATCGTACGGGGGAAGCCAGCGCGAAGGGAAGCGGTAAAAAAGACGAAGACCACAGACGCGCCCGTGCGGTGCAACGTCAGGCGTGACATTGCACCGCAGCCGGGGCGTTGCTCGTGCACCGTGAGATTTGATTGCTGCAATGGCAGTGGAAACCTCTCCCATAGGGAGAGGTCGGCGCGTAGCGCCGGGTGAGGGGTTAAGCTCTCCCGTGGGAGCGGACCCCTCACCCGATTTGCTGCGCAAATCGACTTCTCCCCGCTGGGGAGAGGTGGAAAGCCTCGCGGCCAGACCGATGATTCAAATCAAATCATCGGCGCTGGTCAGCGCTTGCGTTCGGGGCCGCAGACCACGCCCTTGTCGACCAGGGCGCCGATCTCGTCCTTGGAGTAGCCGAACTCGCCCAGCACTTCTGTGGCGTGCTGGCTGAACTTCGGCGGCGTGCGCCGCAGGTTCGGCTTGGTGCGATCGAGCCGGATCGGCGAGGCGACGCCCTTGTACCAATCCTTCTCGATGATGTCGCCGCGGTGGATCGTGTGCGGGTTGGTCAGCGCCTGGTCGATCTTCTGGACCGGCCCGGCCGGCAGGCCCGCGGCGAGCAGCCGGTTGCACAGCGGCTCGGCCTCGTGCTGGCTGAACACCGCGGCCAGTTCGGCGCGCAGCGCGTCGCGATTGGCGATGCGGTCCTTGTTGCGGGCAAAGCGCGGATCGGTGCCGAGCTCGGGCTTGCCGATCTCCCGGGCGAGCTTGCGGAACGTCCCGTCATTGCCGACGCCGATGAAGATGTCGTCGGTCTTGGTCGAGAAGATCGCGTAAGGAACGAGGTTGGGATGCTCGTTGCCGGTGAGCGACGGCGGCTTGCCATGCATGAAGTAGTTCGCGGTGTGCGGATGCATGATCGCAAGGCCGGTCTCGTACAGCGTGGTCTCGAGAAACTGACCGAGGCCCGAGCGCTGCCGCTCCGACAGCGCCATCAGGATGCCGATCGCGGCATAGAGCCCGGTCGTGATGTCGACCAGCGGCACGCCGATCCGCATCGGTCCGCTCTCGGGCGAGCCGGTCGCCGCGATCATGCCGGTCATCGCCTGGATGATCGCGTCGTAGCCGGGATTGCCGCCGCGCGGGCCGTCGGCGCCGAAGCCGCAGATGCGGCAATGCACGAGCCGCGGGAATTTCGCCCGCAGCACGTCGTTGCCGATGCCCCATTTGTTGAGCGTGCCCGGCTTGAAGTTCTCGATCAGCACGTCGGCGGTCTCGAGCATCTTCATCAACACCGCGCGTCCGCCCTCGGAGGCGAGATCGAGGCCGATCGAGCGCTTGTTGCGGTTGATGCCGACGAAATAGGCCGCGTCCTCCTCATGGAAGGGAGGGCCCCAGTCGCGAACTTCGTCGCCCGCCGGCGGCTCGACCTTGATCACGTCGGCGCCGTGGTCGGCAAGAATTTGCGTGCAATAGGGGCCGCCGAGCACGCGCGTCAGATCGATCACGCGCAGTCCGGTCATCGCGCCGGTTGGCGCAGGGGTATTCATAGAGGCAACCTTCGCTCGGGTGGGATCGTGGGTGAGGACCCAGAGCTAACGGCGTTCGGGCGAGGCAGCAATGCCTTCGCGCGCGCAGGCCCATGCAGTCGGGCGCTCCGACGTTCGCCAAGCGAACCGGTGCCTGTTTGAGGCTGGCCGGAAATCCATGGTCCGCCGGCGTGGCGGCGGACCATGGACGGAGGCGAACTAGACGACGGTCAGCTTGACGTCGACATTGCCGCGGGTCGCGTTGGAATAGGGGCACACGTGATGTGCCTTCTCGACCAGCGCTTCGGCGTCCGCGCGTGCAACGCCGGGCAGCGAGACCGCGAGCTCCACGGCGAGGCCGAAGCCGCCTTCCGAGCGCGGGCCGATGCCGACCGTCGAGGTCACCGAGGCGTCGGCGGGAACCTTCGGGCCGCCCTGAGAGGCCACGAACTTCATCGCGCCGATGAAGCAGGCGGCATAGCCCGCCGCGAACAGTTGCTCGGGGTTGTTGCCGGCGCCACCACCGCCACCAAGCTCCTTGGGCGTCGCGAGCTTGACGTCGAGCGCGCCGTCGAGGGTCGCCGCATGGCCATCGCGGCCGCCGGTTGCCTTGGCGCTGGTCTTGTAGAGCACGTTCACAGACATCATGGTCTCCCTTGTTGAAATTCGACGATCAGATAGATCGCGCAAAGTTAGATTGCGCGCAATATAAATTATGCGGCCTCACATTTAATTGTTCGCAATTGAATCCCTGGCGCCGCGGGCCCACAATGACCCCAAAATGTGACAAGACGGATTTCCATGGTCAGGAAACAGACGGCGGCCGATCAGGCGCTGCGGCTCGATAACCAGATCTGCTTTGCGGTCTATTCGACCGCGCACGCCTTCAACCGCGTCTACAAGCCGCTGCTCGACAAGCTCGGCCTGACCTATCCGCAATATCTCGTCATGCTGACGCTGTGGGAGCGCGACGGCGTCCCGCTCAAGGATATCGGCCAACGCCTGTTTCTCGATTCGGGCACGCTGACGCCGCTGCTGAAACGGCTGGAGGCGGCGGAGCTGATCAAGCGAACCCGCAGCACCGAGGACGAGCGTCAGGTGCTGATCGCGCTGACGCCCCAGGGCCACGCGCTGCGCGAAAAGGCCAAGTCCGTGCCGCAGTCGATCCTCGCGGCATCGGCCTGCTCGGTCGGCGAATTGCTGGCGATGAAGGACGAGATCGTCGCGCTGCGCGACCGGCTGAATGCCGTGCTGGGGGAGTAGGGGGTGGGCTAGAGACGCTTCTTGGTGAAGGCACGGCCGGAGTGCGATTTAAGATACTTCTCGAACGCGAGGGCTTTGTACTTGTCCGGGAATGCGCAGTACCAGACGAGCTGCCAGGGCCGGAATTTTGAGGTGTGCGCCGACTTGCCGGCGTTGTGCTCAGGAAGTCGTCGCTTCAGGTCTTCGGTGGCACCAACGTATTCCTGGTCAGGGAAATCGATGCTGCGGATGATGTAGACGTACCACATTGGCATCCACGGGCGGGCGCTAAGGGCAGGGATTCCAGGCCGTCCGTCTTCGCCCTGCGGGCTACGCCGGACACCACGCTTCGCCCTTTGGGCTCTTGCGTGGCTGCGCCACGCGTAGCCCGAAGGGCGAAGCGTGGTGGAGCCAGGCGGGATCGAACCGCCGACCTCTTGCATGCCATGCAAGCGCTCTCCCAGCTGAGCTATGGCCCCTTAAGTCTTCCAGCTTGGACACGACCTTCCGGTCTGCCCGGCCCCCGAGTCCTAGGCGACTCGTGAGGCAGCACCCTTCACCACAGATTGGCGACGATCTCAAGTCTCTTCGTCACCTCCGACGTCACCAATGATGTCAGTGACGTCCTCATCGCCCTCTTCCTCGTCGGCGATGAAGGTCGAATCGTCGTCGTCATCGTCCTCGATGCTCTCATCGATCTCGATGTCGTCCTCGGATTCGGGAACCTGAGCCTTGACCTTGCCGGTGTTCTCCTCGGCATCGGCCTCCTCGAGCGAGACCAACTCTTCGGTCTCGGCCGTCTCCGGCATCTCGGCTGCGGTCGAGGGCGAGCTTACATTGGCGCCACGGCCCCGCGGCGGGGCCACCGGCGCGATCGGCACGACCTCGCCGGTGTAAGGCGAGATCACCGGATTCTTGTTGAGATCGTAGAACTTCTTGCCCGTGGTCGGGCAAATGCGCTTGGTTCCGAGATCGGACTTGGCCACGTGGTGATCCTGGGAATGTCTCTGAAAAACGGAGCTTCACTTGGCTAGTTGAGGGGCCGCTGTCAATAGCGGTTTGCGCGCATTTGACGGGCGCGTGACGTGGTGTTGCCTATGTGATACCTGCCGCGGCGCGAGAGGACACCATCTTGGCCCATTCCGACACCCCGACCCCGCTGGAATCCCGTGCGAGCGGCCCCTTGGCGGGCAAAGTCCGCGTTCCCGGCGACAAATCGATTTCTCACCGCGCCCTGATCCTGGGGGCGCTCGCGGTCGGCGAAACCCGCATTTCCGGTCTGCTGGAAGGCGAGGACGTGCTCAATACCGCGAAATCCATGCGCGCGCTCGGCGCCAGGGTGGAGCGGACTGGGCCATTTGCCTGGTCGGTCTCCGGCGTCGGGGTTGGCGGCTTCGCCCAGCCCGCCGCTGCGCTCGACTTCGGCAATTCCGGCACGGGCTGCCGGCTGGTGATGGGCGCGGTCGCGGGCTGCCCGATCGCGGCGGTGTTCGATGGCGATGCCTCGCTGCGTTCACGCCCGATGCGCCGCATCCTCGATCCGCTCGAGCTGATGGGCGCCAGGACCAGCGATGTCCGCGAGGGCGGCCGGCTGCCGCTGACGCTGCATGGGGCACGCTATCCGGTGCCGATCGTCTACAAGACGCCGGTCGCCTCGGCCCAGATCAAGTCAGCGGTGCTGTTGGCAGGGCTGTCCGCGCCCGGCGTCACCACCGTGATCGAGCAGGAAGCGAGCCGCGACCATACCGAGCTGATGCTCAGGCATTTCGGCGCCGAGATCTCCTCGGAGAAGGAAGGCAGCCACGGCCGCAGGATCACGCTCGACGGCGAGCCCGAGCTGCATGGCGCCGAGGTCGTAGTGCCGGCCGATCCCTCATCGGCAGCATTCCCGATCGTGGCGGCGCTGATCGTCGAAGGTTCAGACGTCGTATTCTCGGACGTGATGACCAATCCGCTGCGCACCGGCCTCCTCACCACGCTGCGCGAGATGGGCGCCTCCATCGAGGAGAGCGGGGTCCGCGCCGACGCCGGTGAACCAATGGCGCAGTTGCGCGTTCGTGCCTCGAAGCTGCGCGGCGTCGAGGTGCCGCCGGAGCGTGCGCCGTCGATGATCGACGAATATCTGGTGCTGGCAGTCGCGGCGAGCTTTGCCGAGGGCACCACCATCATGCGCGGCCTGCAGGAGCTGCGGGTCAAGGAATCCGACCGGCTCGAAGCCACCGCCGACATGCTGCGCGTCAACGGCGTCAAGGTCGAGGTTTCCGGCGACGATCTGATTGTCGAGGGCCGCGGTCATGTTCCTGGCGGTGGCCTGGTCGCGACCCAGATGGATCATCGCATCGCGATGTCGGCGCTGGTGATGGGCTGCGCCTCCGACAAGCCGGTCAAGATCGATGACACCACCTTCATCGCCACCAGTTTTCCGGATTTCATTCCGATGATGCGCTCGCTCGGAGCTGACTTCGCATGATCATCGCCATCGACGGTCCCGCCGCCTCGGGCAAGGGTACGCTCGGCAAGCGGCTCGCCCACCACTATGGCTATCGCCATCTCGACACCGGCGTGATCTACCGCGCGGTGGCCTATGCGATGATGGCGGCAGGGGCCGACCTCAACAATGAGGCGCTCGCGGTGGCCGCGGCGCTTGAGCTCGATCCGGAGAAGTTCGGCAATCCGATCCTCAAGACGCAGCAGGTCGGGGAAGGCGCGTCCGTGGTTTCCGCCTTTCCCAGGGTGCGCGAGGTGCTGGTCAACTTCCAGCGCCAGTTCGCCGCCGATCCGCCTGGCGCGGTGCTCGATGGGCGCGACATCGGCACTGTGATCTGTCCTGACGCCGACGTGAAGATTTTCGTGGTCGCCGACCCCAGGGTGCGCGCGCGGCGGCGGACGCTGGAGGCTCGAGCCCGCGGCGAGGATGCCGACGAGGAAGCGGTGCTGGCCGACATCCTCAAGCGCGACGAGCGCGACAAAAATCGCGCTATTGCGCCGCTGCGTGCAGCCCCGGACGCCCACACCCTGGACAATTCCAACCTCGACATCGAGGCGGGTGTGCGCGCCGCCATCGCCATCGTCGAACAGGCGCGCGCAAGGCGCTAAGACCGGAGCTCAATGCGAGTGCTTTCGGGCCCGAAAGTCCCGTAAAACGGGGCATTTCGCGCTTGCCGAAAGCAGCTCGCAGGGCTATATCAGCGCCGTCCGGGCCACCGTCGACGGTGTCGAGGCTGTGTCTGAAGCGGGCCGGTGTTGGGTTTGAGCCCTTGCCGCATCTGGAGGAACGCCCGCTCCCAGGTCTCGAAGTCGATATTCTCGTTTCTGACCCCGGATCAATCAAACGTACCGAACGTGCAGTCCGCTGCCGGCCCGCTGTTGCGCCTCCTGCAACGAGCGGTCGTCAGGGTTTGCGGAACCCCGACACTCCACGCACGGTGCGCCCATCAACCCGAACGGCCGGCAATTTCCCGCATCTGGAGAACAAATGGCTTCCAATACTGTGTCTTCCTATAACCCGACCCGCGACGACTTCGCGGCGATGCTTGATGAGTCCTTTGCCGGCGGCAATTTGCAGGAAAGCTCGGTCATCAAGGGCAAGGTGGTTGCAATTGAGAAGGACATGGCCGTCATCGACGTCGGCCTGAAGACCGAAGGCCGCGTGGCGCTGCGCGAATTCGCCGGACCCGGCCGTGAAAGCGATCTGAAGGTCGGCGACACCGTCGAGGTGTTCCTCGACCGCATCGAGAATGCGCTCGGCGAAGCCGTGCTGTCGCGCGACAAGGCGCGCCGCGAAGAGAGCTGGGGCAAGCTCGAGAAGGCGTTCCAGAACAACGAAAAGGTCAACGGCGTCATCTTCAATCAGGTCAAGGGCGGCTTCACCGTCGACCTCGACGGCGCAGTTGCCTTCCTGCCGCGCTCGCAGGTCGATATCCGTCCGATCCGCGACGTTGCGCCGCTGATGAACAACTCGCAGCCGTTCCAGATCCTCAAGATGGATCGCCGCCGCGGCAACATCGTGGTGTCGCGCCGCACGGTTCTCGAAGAGACCCGCGCCGAGCAGCGCCAGGAGCTGGTGCAGAACCTCGAAGAGGGTCAGGTGATCGACGGCGTGGTCAAGAACATCACCGATTACGGTGCGTTCGTTGATCTCGGCGGCATCGACGGCCTGCTGCACGTGACCGATATCGCCTGGCGTCGCGTCAATCACCCGACCGAGGTGCTGTCGATCGGCCAGACCGTGAAGGTCAAGATCATCAAGATCAACCACGAGACGCACCGCATCTCGCTCGGCATGAAGCAACTGCTGGACGATCCGTGGCAGGGCATCGAAGCCAAGTATCCGCTCGGCGCCCGCTTCACCGGCCGCGTCACCAACATCACCGACTACGGTGCGTTCGTCGAGCTCGAGCCGGGCATCGAAGGCCTGATCCACGTCTCGGAGATGTCGTGGACCAAGAAGAACATGCACCCCGGCAAGATCGTCTCGACCTCGCAGGAAGTCGAAGTGCAGGTCCTGGAAGTGGATTCGGTCAAGCGCCGCATCTCGCTCGGTCTCAAGCAGACCATGCGCAATCCCTGGGAGGTCTTCGTCGAGAAGTTCCCGGTCGGTTCGGTGGTCGAGGGCGAGGTCAAGAACAAGACCGAGTTTGGTCTGTTCCTCGGTCTCGAGGGCGACGTCGACGGCATGGTCCACCTGTCGGATCTCGACTGGAAGCTTCCGGGTGAGCAGGTCATCGACAACTTCAAGAAGGGCGACATGGTCAAGGCCGTGGTGCTCGATGTCGATGTCGAGAAGGAGCGCATCTCGCTCGGCGTCAAGCAGCTCGAAGGCGACCCCTTCGCCGAGCCGGGCGACGTCAAGAAGGGCGCGGTCGTGACCTGCGAAGTGCTCGAGGTGAAGGAGAGCGGCATCGAGGTCCGGATCTCGGGCACCGAGTTCACCACCTTCATCAAGCGGTCCGAGCTGGCCCGCGACCGCAACGACCAGCGCGCCGAACGCTTCGCCGTCGGCGAGAAGGTCGATGCCCGCGTCATCCAGTTCGACAAGAAGGCCCGCAAGGTGCAGGTCTCGATCAAGGCGCTGGAAGTCGCCGAGGAGAAGGAAGCCATCGCGCAGTACGGCTCCTCCGATTCGGGTGCGACGCTCGGCGACATCCTCGGCACCGCACTCAAGAACCGCGGCACCGACAAGTAAGCGTTCGCTTGGCTTTTCGCGAACCAATCAGGCCCCGGCGCAAGCCGGGGCCTTTTTGATTGAGTGGCCACAAGTCCGTCTTCCCCTTCCCCCTAAGAGGGGGAAGGTCGGGATGGGGTCAAGCCGCAGGCGATGCTCCATGCCGAGAGAGCCGATCCCCACCCGCTTTGCTCTCACGAGCAAAGCGACCTCCCCTTTTCAAGGGGAGGTTAGGACGTAGCGCGAATACGACGAGCCTTGTTTTCTTCATATTGCGTCGCAATTGATGTATTTGGCTAAGGTTATGGTGACGCTGCGATTGCAGAAACGCGCGGACATTCTTGGAGCATTTCGATGTCGCTGGATTCAGACGTGATCGTCGATCGTCGCCGTATCAGACGCAAGTTGACCTTCTGGCGCGTCACCGCCGCCATCGTGGCGATCGCGGCCATTGTGGGCATCGGTCTGTTCGCGACCGGCGAACGCAGTGTGTTCGAGAGCACGGGCACGATCGCGCGCGTCACGATCGAGGGGCTGATCCGCAGCGACCAGCAGCGCGTCGAAGCACTGGAGCGGCTCGAGAAATCGAGCTACGCGGCCGTCGTCGTGCACATCAATTCACCGGGCGGCACCACCGCAGGCTCCGAGCAGCTCTACGATTCGCTTGTGCAACTAAAGGCGAAGAAGCCGCTCGTCGTCGTCGTCGAGGGTCTGGCCGCATCGGGCGGCTATATCACCGCGCTTGCGGCCGATCATATCGTCGCCCAGCAGACCTCGCTGGTCGGCTCGATCGGTGTGCTCTTCCAGTTTCCAAACGTTTCAGAACTTCTCAAAACCGTCGGCGTGAAGGTCGAGGAGATCAAGTCTTCGCCGCTGAAGGCGGCGCCGAACGGCCTCGAGCCGACCAGCCCCGAAGCGCGCGACGCGATCGATTCGCTGGTGAAGGATTCCTATGCATGGTTCCGTGGATTGGTGAGGGAGCGGCGCGGCATGGACGACGCCCTGCTGCAGAAAGTCGCGGATGGACGCGTCTTCACCGGCAGGCAGGCGCTTGATCTCAAGCTGATCGATCAACTCGGCGACGAGAAAACCGCGGTCGCATGGCTCGTCGCGGAAAAAAAGGTGAAAAGCGGCCTTCCGGTGCGCGACTACAAGCTCAATCCCCGCTTCGGCGACCTGACATTCCTGCGCACCGCAGCGTCCATGACCCTCGACGCGCTCGGCCTCGGCGCCATCGCGCGACGGATCGAGCAGGGCGGCGTGGTGCAGGCGGTCGATCGCTTGGGGCTCGATGGCATGCTGGCCTTGTGGACCCCAGCCGGAACCAACTGATCGGCGCCAGGGCGTGTCATCGAGGCGATTCCCGCTCTGCGGGAATCGCGGAATGGCCCAATTGGGCTATTTGTCACCCTAATTCGCGATGCCGGGAATTGATTTAGCGACTTGACAGTGCAGGGTATTTTCACGGAAATGGACTTCCGCGAGATCCCGGATCCCATTTTCGATGATCAAATCCGAACTTGTTCAGCGTATCGCCGAGCACAACCCGCACCTCTATCAGCGGGATGTCGAGAACATTGTGAATGCGATTCTCGATGAGATCGTCGCGGCGCTGGCGCGCGGCGATCGTGTCGAGTTGCGTGGTTTTGGCGCATTCTCCGTCAAGCACCGTCCGGCGCGTGCCGGCCGCAATCCGCGTACCGGCGAGCATGTGCCGGTCGATCAGAAGAGCGTGCCGTTCTTCAAGACCGGCAAGGAGATGCGCGAGCGTCTCAATCGCGAGGGCGTCGAAGCTGAAGCGTCGAAGGTCGACGCACCAAAGGCTGACGCGTAGCGCGCGAGCTCAGGCGTGCCGGGTCGCGGGCCGTGCGCCTGCGCTTTCTCCATCGCTGTGAGAGATGGTCATGCGAAAGTTCTTCACGGCGTTGGTCGTCATTCCGCTGGGGCTGATCTTCATCATCTTCGCGGTCGCCAACCGTCACTGGGTGACGGTGTCGTTTGATCCCTTCAATTCCGTCACGCCGACGATCGCAGTCACGTTGCCGCTATTCGTCGTGATCATCGCGTCGGCGATTCTGGGTGTGCTCGCGGGCGGCATCGCGACCTGGTTCCGGCAGGGGCGCTGGCGCCGCGCCGCCCGGCAGCACGAGGCCGATGCCCGCCGGGCCCGCGCCGAGCTCGCCGATCTCAGGGCCGCCGCCGCCCGGGGCGATGCGCCGCGGCTGCCGGCACCGGGCCAAACCGGCTTTTACGGGTCGGCCGGGCGAGACAAGCAGGGCGCGACGTTGTAGAACCCGCCCCGTCGGATACGGGACGTCCCGGTTCCGGCTGCCCGAAAACCCGTTCCGAATGACGACCCGTTTCGAGACCATGTCCCTGCTTGTCAAAATCTGCGGCCTGTCCACGCGCGAGACGCTCGACGTCGCGCTTGACGCCGGCGCCGACATGGTCGGGTTCGTGTTCTTTCCGCCGTCGCCCCGCCACATCAGCCTGGAGGTCGCGCGCGACCTCGGCAGCCGGGCCATGGGCCGCGCGGTGAAGGTCGCGCTGACCGTCGATGCCGACGACGCCACCCTGGAAAACATCGTCGAGACGCTGCGGCCTGACATCCTGCAACTGCACGGCAAGGAGACGACGGCACGGCTGCGCGACATCAAGCAGAAGTTCGGCCTGCCCCTGATGAAGGCGCTGCCGGTCGAGACCGCGGCTGATCTCGCGCCGCTGCCGGGCTATGCCGCGGTCGCCGAGCGTATCCTGTTCGATGCCCGGGCGCCGAAGGACGCCACGCGACCGGGCGGTCTCGGCGCGCCGTTCGATTGGCACGTGCTGGAAAATCTCGATCTCGCTCTGCCGTACATGGTCTCGGGCGGGCTTCACGCCGGCAACGTTGCCGAGGCCGTCACCGTGACCCGTGCCGGTGGTGTCGACGTCTCGTCGGGTGTCGAGCGCACGCCCGGCGTCAAGGATCCCGAGTTGATCCGCGCCTTCATCCGCGCCGCGCGCGCAACCCAGGAACTGATGGTTCGATGAATCCAACCCTGCCCAATTCCTTCCGCACCGGCCCTGACGAGCGCGGACATTTCGGCATTTTCGGCGGACGCTTTGTGGCGGAAACGCTGATGCCGCTGATCCTCGACCTGGAGAAGGCCTATGCGGAGGCCAAGGCCGATCCGTCGTTCCAGGCCGAGATGAACGCCTATCTGAAGGACTATGTCGGCCGGCCCTCGCCGCTCTATTTCGCCGAGCGTCTCACCGATCATTTCGGCGGCGCCAAGATCTATCTGAAGCGCGAGGAGCTCAATCACACCGGCTCGCACAAGGTGAACAATGTGCTCGGCCAGATCATGGTCGCGCGGCGCATGGGCAAGAAGCGCATTATCGCCGAGACCGGCGCCGGCCAGCACGGCGTGGCGACGGCGACGCTGTGCGCGCGCTTCGGGCTCGAATGCGTGGTCTATATGGGCGCGGTCGACGTCGAGCGTCAGCAGCCGAACGTGATCCGCATGGAGATGCTGGGCGCCAAGGTCGTTCCGGTGCAATCGGGCGCGCGCACGCTGAAGGACGCGATGAACGACGCGCTGCGCGACTGGGTGACCAACGTGCACAACACGTTCTATTGCATCGGCACGGTGGCGGGCCCGCATCCCTATCCGATGATGGTGCGCGACTTCCAGTCGGTCATCGGCCACGAGACCCGCACGCAGATGCAGGAGGCGGAAGGCCGCCTGCCGGATTCGCTGATCGCCTGCATCGGCGGCGGCTCCAATGCCATGGGCCTCTTCCACCCGTTCCTCGACGATCCCTCGGTCGAGATCTTCGGCGTCGAGGCGGCCGGCCACGGGCTGACGCAATTGCATGCCGCCTCGCTGGCCGGCGGCCGTCCCGGCGTGCTGCACGGCAATCGCACCTATCTCCTGATGGACGAGGATGGCCAGATCCAGGAAGCGCATTCGATCTCGGCCGGACTCGACTATCCCGGCATCGGGCCGGAGCACTCCTGGCTGCACGAGACCGGCCGCGTGAAATATCTGTCGGCGACCGACGAAGAGGCGCTGGCCGCGTTCCAGTTGCTGTCGCGGCTCGAAGGCATCATCCCCGCGCTGGAATCGGCGCACGCCATCGCGAAGCTGTCCGAACTCGCACCGCAGCGGCCGAAGGACCACCTGATGGTGGTCAACCTCTCCGGCCGCGGCGACAAGGACGTGCCGCAGGTCGGCGACATCTTGAAGGGCAGGAAGAAGTGACCAGTCACGCACCCTTCCCTTACCTCTCCCCGTCGGGGAGAGGTCGGCCGCGCAGCGGCCGGGTGAGGGGTCTTTCCTTTCACTCGAATCGAAGCGAGGTCTCGATCATTTCGAGCACGCCTTCCAGATTCTCGTACACGTCGACGTTAGAAACCCGAACGACGAGAAAGCCGCAAGCTTCAAGGATTTCCGTTCTGACTTCGTCGCGCTTCAGCTCTGTGGATGTCGAATGCGTCGCGCCATCGACCTCGACGATCAGTTTGCCATCAAGGGTCACGAAATCGACGATGTACCGGCCAATCGGGTGCTGGCGGCGAAATTTCCATCGCGCCAGCCTTCGGTTGCGCAACGCTTGCCAGAGCATAGCCTCGGCGTTGGTCTGTAACGCGCGGAGGCTCCGCGCTCTTGCCTTGAACCGCTCCATCCCCCTCACCCGGCTGCTGCGCAGCCGACCTCTCCCCGGAGGGGAGAGGTATAGCACAGCGACTGCCACATCATGACTACCCGCATCGACGCCAAGTTCGCCGACCTCAGGAAGCAGGGCCGCTCCGCTTTCGTCACCTTCGTGATGGCGGGCGATCCCGACGCCAAGACCTCGCTCGACATCGTCAAGGCGCTGCCGAAGGCGGGTGCCGACATCATCGAGATCGGCATGCCATTCACCGATCCGATGGCTGACGGTCCGTCGATCCAGGCGGCCGGCCTGCGCGCGCTGAAGGGCGGCATGACGCTGCGCAAGACGCTGGAAATGGTCCGCGGCTTCCGCGCGGACGACAACGGCACGCCGATCGTGCTGATGGGCTACTACAATCCGATCTACATCTACGGCGTCGACGCCTTCCTGGCCGACGCCAAGGCCGCCGGCGTCGATGGCCTGATCATCGTCGATCTGCCGCCGGAGGAAGACACCGAGCTCTGCATCCCGGCCATGAAGGCCGGGCTGAACTTCATCCGTCTGGCGACGCCGACCACCGACGACAAGCGCCTGCCGGCGGTGCTCGCCAACACCTCGGGCTTTGTCTATTACGTCTCGATCACCGGCATCACCGGCAGCGCGGCCGCCGATTCGAAGGCAGTTGGCGAAGCCGTCGCCCGCATCAAGCGGCACACCGAGCTGCCGGTCTGCGTCGGCTTCGGCATCCGCACCCCGGAGACGGCGCGTGCGATTGCCGAAAGCGCCAATGGCGCCGTGGTCGGCACCGCGATCGTCGATGCGGTGCGCGGCAGCCTCGATGCCGAAGGCCGCGCGACGCCGAAGACCGTCACCGCCGTGGCCGACCTCGTGTCGGCGCTGGCCCAGGGGGTCCGCGGCGCCCGCCAGGCCGCTGAATAAGCCATAATTTGCGGCGACAAGGCCGCCGAGCGCGGCTTGCCGGGGTCGCCCGGCCCCGCCATATAACCATGTGATGCGGGACCGATCCGCATTTCGGAGCGAACCATGAATTGGCTCACCAACGTCGTCCGGCCGAAGATCCGCAACATCCTGCGCCGCGAGACGCCGGAGAATCTCTGGATCAAGTGCCCGGATTCCGGGCAGCTCGTGTTCTACAAGGATGTCGAGGCCAACCAGTTCGTGATCCCGGGCTCGAACTACCACATGCGCATGGGCGCGGTGGCGCGGCTGAAGTCGATCTTCGACAACGAGACCTGGTACGACATCGCGCTGCCCGAGGTCACCGCCGATCCGCTCAAGTTCCGCGACGAGCGCAAATACGCCGATCGCATCAAGGACGCCCGCGCCAAGACCGGCCTGAACGACGCGATCAAGGTCGGCTACGGCAAGCTCGAGGGCGCCGGCGTCGTGGTCGCGGTGCAGGATTTCGATTTCATGGGTGGCTCGCTCGGCATGGCGGCCGGCGAAGCGATGGTGCGCGGGCTCGAGCTTGCGGTCGAGAAGAAGTCGCCCTTCATCGTGTTCGCGGCGAGCGGCGGCGCGCGGATGCAGGAAGGCATCCTGTCGCTGATGCAGATGCCGCGCACCACGGTCGGGGTGCAGATGCTGCGCGAGGCGCGCCAGCCTTACATCGTGGTGCTGACCAATCCGACCACCGGCGGCGTCACCGCCTCCTACGCGATGCTCGGCGACATTCACATCGCCGAGCCCGGCGCGCTGATCGGCTTTGCCGGCGCCCGCGTGATCGAGCAGACCATCCGCGAGAAGCTCCCCGAAGGATTTCAGCGCGCCGAATATCTGCGCGAGCACGGCATGGTCGACATGGTCGTGCATCGCCACGACATGAGGGCGACGCTGGCGCGGCTGTGCCGCCTGCTGACGAAGTCGCCGGCACTCGAAACCTCGTCGAAACCCACGGCCGCCGTCGCGACGCCGGCCCAGATCGTCACGGCTCCGGAGACGGTGCCGGCCGCGCCGCACGCGTGACCGACAGAGCCGCCTCATCACCGTCCTCGTTCGAGGCATTGATCGCGCGGGTGTCGGCACTGCACCCCAAGCGCATCGATCTCAGCCTCGATCGCATGCTCGGTCTGATGAAGGGGCTCGATCACCCCGAGCGCAAGCTGCCGCCGGTGATCCATGTCGCCGGCACCAACGGCAAGGGGTCCACGATCGCTTATTTGCGCGCGATCCTGGAGGCCGCAGGCCTGCGCGTGCACGTCTTCACCTCGCCCTATCTGGTACGGATCAACGAATGCTACCGGCTGGGCGCCGTCGGCGGCGGCAGGCTCGTCGATGACGACGAACTGCATGCAACGTTCGAGCATTGCGAGCGGATCAACGCCGGCAATCCCGTCACCGTCTTCGAGATGGAGACCGCGGTCGCGTTCTGCCTGTTCGCAAAGCATCCGGCCGACGTCGCGCTGCTCGAGGTCGGGCTCGGCGGCCGGCTCGATTCGACCAATGTGGTCGAGACGCCGCTCGCGTCCGTCATCGCGCCGGTCAGCATGGATCACATGGAATTCCTCGGCGACACGCTGACCTCGATTGCCGGCGAGAAGGCTGCGATCATCAAGCGCAAGGTGCCGGTGATCTGTGCCGAGCAGGCACCGGAGGCGATGGCGGTGATCGAGGCGCAGGCAAGCCGCATGCGCGCGCCGCTGCACGCGGCGGGGCAGCAATGGCATGTCGGCGTCGAGCGCGGCCGGCTGGTCTATCAGGACGAGCGCGGATTGCTGGATCTCGCGGCACCAAAACTGTTCGGCCGTCACCAGTTCGACAATGCCGGACTTGCGATCGCGACGTTGCGCGCGATCGACACGTTCAAGCTCAACATGGCCGCCTATGAAGCCGGCATCGTCAATGCCGAATGGCCGGCGCGAATGCAGCGGCTGGTCTCCGGCGCGCTCGTCAGCCAGGGTCCGCAAGGCAGTGAAGTCTGGCTCGACGGCGGGCACAATGCCGAAGGCGGCCGCGTCGCGGCCGCGGCGCTTGGCGATCTCGAGGAACGCGTATCGCGTCCGCTCGTCGTCATCGCCGGCATGATGGGCAACAAGGACGCCGGTGCCTTCCTTGCCAATTTTGCCGGACTGACGCGCCACATCATCGCCGTCCCGGTGCCCGGGCGCGACAACGGCATGCCGCCCGAACGATTGGCCGACGCGGCGCGCGCGCTCGGCATGCGGGTCGAGATCGCGCCCGGCGTCGACGCCGCGCTGCAGCGGCTCGCCATGCTGGCCTATGAGGTGCCGCCGCGCATCCTGATCACCGGCTCGCTCTATCTGGCCGGCCCCGTGCTTGCCGCCAACGGCACGCCTCCTGCATGATGTCGGTGTCGTAGCCCGAATGTAGCGAAGCGAAATCCGGGACGGCTCGACCCACGGAAGCAGGACCCCGGATTACGCTACGCTGCATCCGGGCTTCTGTAACGGGCCTTGGTTAGTCAATCCCTTTTGCGTCATCCGCTCGCCGGGAACCTGCTTCTGTACGGGATCGGCGCTGTGGCCGTCGCCTGATGGGGTTCTAGGGAGGAGCAGGTCGACCAATCTACGGAAGCGTGATCGCATTGTTGGATGCGTCGACAACCCGGATGACGGCCTGACCTGATCCATCGTCCCGGCGAAGGGACTTCGCTTCGGGAAGGCTGGTGTCGTGACCCGCCCGAAAACCTGTGCGCTCCTCTGTTAGGCCGCCATTGCGGTTGCCTTGGTAGCCGGATTGAAGGGGACGTTGTCCTTAAGCATGCGCAGCATGATCACGGCGAGTTTGCGCGCCAGCGCCACCTTGGCCTTGTTCATGCCGGCGCGCCTGGCGATCCGCATCGCCCAGCTCTTGAGCTGTGCACAGCCCTTGATCGGCTTGGTCAGGATGATGTGGGCAGCCTCATAGAGGGCCTCGCGCACGGCGGCGTCGCCATTTTTGCTGATGCGGCCGGAGTAGTCGGTCTCCCCTGACTGGTGCTTCTTCGGCGTCAATCCGAACAGCGGTCCCGCCCGCTTCGAGGAGGTGAAGCGCGAGGGGTCATCGATGGCGCTGGCATAGGTCAGCGAGATGACCGGCCCCACGGCCGGCGTCGACATCAACAGCCTGGCCTTGGCGTCCAGCACAGACATCGCCCGCACCCGCTTCTCAAGACCGTTGAACTCGCGCAGCAACACCGCATGAACTGCCAGCGTCGCCGCGGCGATCGCCTCGAGGGCTGGATGGCCGGCCACCAGCTCGCCGATCCGTGCCGCAAAGCTGCACTTCGTCGTCTTGCCGACCTTCAGGCCGAAGCCACGCAAGATCCCGCGCAAGCTGTTCTCGAGATCCTGAAGCTTGGCCTGGATCAGCTTGCGCGCCGTCAGCATCGCGCGGGTCTCCTGGGCACTCATCGACTTGCAATGCACCGGCCGGAACCAGCCGAGCCGCATCAATTGCGCGATGTTGCGGGCATCGTTGCGGTCCGACTTCACCGGCATCGCTTTGAAGGCATCGCTCACGTGGCGTGTCTCCAATAGCTCGACCGCAAGTCCAGCCTTCTTCATCGCCGCGTAAAGCCACTGTGACAGCGGCCCGGCCTCCAGCCCGATCCTGGCCAGCTCGAACCCGAGCGAACGGAACCAGCCGATCAGCGCTTCCGGTTCGCTCGCCACCTTCGCCTCCCGAGTGATCTTGCCGTTCGCGTCGACAACGCACACGCTGGAGCATTCCAATGACACGTCGATTCCGGCATAATGGTCCATGGTCGTCTCTCCTCGATGCTTGGAGCGAGGCCTTGCCTCGACTCCGTTACACCATCAATGTGAGGGACGACCGCCCCCTTCCAAGCCAGCCGCGCGACGCGCGCCATCCAATAGCGCCGTAGCTAGCGCGGCTGGGAAGCGGGACCGCGGCCCGTTACCCCATCTACGGTTACGCCTGAGGACAAGTGACAATGCGTTTCGCTGCTATCGCCGACATCCATGGCAATCACCTCGCACTCGAAGCCGTGCTGTCGGACATTCGCGCGCAGGGCGTTTCCGATATCGTCGATCTCGGCGACATGGTGAGCGGTCCGCTCGATGCGCGGCCGACCATCGAGATCCTGATGAAGCTCGATGCGATCCATTTGCTTGGCAATCACGACCGCTATCTGATCGACCGCCCTCACGAGAAGATGGGCTCCTGGGAGCGGCGGACCTATACCCAACTCGAGCCGCGGCATCTCGACTGGCTGCGCACGCTGCCTGCGAATTGTGTCTATCGCGAGCAGGCCTTTCTCTGTCACGCGACGCCAGCCGATGACGAGACCTATTGGCTCGAGACGGTGCTACCCGGCGGCGAGGTCTGCATGTCCGCGCTGGAATCGATCGAGGCGATGGCGGCCGGCGTGATGCAGTCGCTGATCCTCTGCGCTCACACCCATACTGCCCGCGCCGTGCGACTTCGCGACGGACGGCTGATCGTCAATCCAGGCAGTGTCGGCTCGCCCGGCTATCGGGCCGGCAAGCCGCATCCACATGTCGTGCAGGCCGGCTCTCCCGACGCGCGCTATGCCATTCTCGAACAGGCCGGTGGCGCATGGCGGGTGACCTTCCGCCACGTGCCGTACGACCACGAGACGATGGCGGCGCTGGCACGGCAGAACGGACAGCCTGAGCTCGCATCGGCGCTGGCCACGGGATGGATTCGTTCGTCGTAACCCGTGCTGCCTGCCGAAGCTTCGTTAGTGGATGTGCGCCTCGTCCGACACGCCGACATGCTCGCGATAGACCATCTCCCAGCCCTTCCAGCCGGTGAACAGCAGGATCAGGACCACGACGAGCGAGAGCACGAGACCCGTCGGTAGGATGGCGGATGAGCCGTGCTCGAAGCGCGAGTACCAGTTGTACAGCGCGATCAACACCGCGATGACGTTGCCGCCCGCATGCTGCCATGCGTCGGAAAGGTTGCGAACCTGATCATCTCCCAGCAGATCAGTCAGGCCGGCAACGGCCGCGAGGACCGCCATGATCAAGCCGATCCCAAGCAGCCAGAGTGAGGCGCTGGCCCAGAAGTCAGTGCCGGTCTTCCAAAAGGCGAGGTCAGCAACGAAGGTCAAAACGAAGCAGGCGACTGGAAACGGAATAAGCATCGGATGAATGGGATGTCCCGCGACCTGCGCGGTTGATCTGGGGTTCGACATAGGTCCCTCCTGAGGGCCGTTTGACACCTCAACCGGGGCTGCCGACACAAGTTCCTATGCAACGGCGCGGAGCAGGGTGAATCGCTGCAATGCAGAAGTCGGGGACGATTCAACGCAAACCTGATCGCGCTTTACGCCCGCAACAGTTTCATCGGATCGGCGGTCTTCTGCTTCAGTTGCTCGAACGTGCATTGCCTCGGCGCCTTGTCCGGGCGCCAACGCAGGATCGAAGTGCCGTGCCGAAACCGATCGCCACTGAAATGATCGTAACAGACCTCGATCACAAGCTTGGGCTTCAGCGGGCACCATTGCGTCGATCGCTCGGTCGACCACCGGCTCGGTCCGCCCGGTGCATTGCCCGTAAAGCCCGGCCCGGCGATCAGGCGCTCCAGCCTGTCCGTCAGGGCCGGCTTCTCCTGCTGCTTGATCGCGGAGGTGAAGCCGACATGGTGCAACAAGCCGTCATCGTCGTAGAGGCCGAGAAGCAGCGAGCCGACAACCTTGCGCCCGCCGATCCTGTTCGTCGCGTAGCGAAAGCCGCCGACCACACAGTCGGCGCTTCGGAATTTCTTGATCTTCTGCATGCCCTCGCGATTGCCGGCCTGATAGGGCAGGTCCAGGCGCTTGGCGATCACGCCGTCGAAGCCGCCGCCCGACCGCGCCAGCCACTTCTGTGCGGCGGCGTAGCTCGTCGTCGCCGGCGAGAGCCTGAAGCTGGAATCGGCTGTTAGCTGCGCTTGCGCGAATTCCTCGAGCCTGGCGCGCCGCTGGCTCAATGGCCGCGCGGAAAGCTCCTTGTCAGTCGGCGAGGCCAGCAGATCGAACACCAGAAACAAAGCGGGCGTTTCCTGCGCGAGCCGCTTCACCCGGCTGGCGGCAGGGTGGATGCGTTGCAGAAGGTCGTCGAATGAAAAGGCCCGGCCATGCGGCACCACGATTTCGCCGTCGAGCAGAAACGACCTTGCCTTGATGCGCAGCGCCGCGGCAGCCAGCTCCGGAAAATAGCGGCCGAGATTCTCGCCGGATTTCGAGCGCAGGTCGACCCGATTGCCCTCGCGCCTCAGCAGGCATCGGAAGCCATCCCATTTCGGTTCGTATTGCCACTGTTCGCCGCGCGGGATCGCGTCGACCGACCGCGCTTCCATCGCGACAGACTGCGTGGGCCTGGAAGCGAGCTTCGGACGGGCTGACGGCAAGCGTTGGCACCTTCAAGCGCGACACACGTCCTGACAACGCAAACGGCCGGCGAATCCGCCGGCCGTGCTCGAAATTATCTATCGTTCGATGCGGATCAGACCGCAGCGGAAATCCACTGCTGCAATTTCGCCTTCGGCGCGGCGCCGACCTGACGCGAGGCCATCTCGCCGCCCTTGAAGATCATCAGGGTCGGGATCGACATCACGCCATACTTCGACGCGGTCTTCGGGCTCTCGTCGACGTTGAGCTTCACGATCTTGACCTTGTCGCCCATCGCGCCGGAAATCTCGTCAAGGGCGGGCGCGATCATGCGGCAGGGGCCGCACCACTCGGCCCAGAAGTCGACGACCACCGGCCCGGTCGCCTTGAGCACTTCGGCGTCGAAATCGGCGTCAGAAACCTTGCCAACGGCCATGGGAGTACCTCGTTCGGTTGAGACAAAAGGCGCGATCGAGAATCGCGCCCGGGGAGCATGAGTGAAACCTATGAACGCCCCCTTGCCGGGTCAAGCTTGGTCACGCCGACCTGACCTTATGCCAGCCCGGCGTCAAGCGCGGAGGCAGAAAGTTCCATGATTTCAGGCGCTTCGGTCCAGAGCAGGGCGGCGCGGACGGGGAGCTGGGGATAAAGCTTGGCGAGCACCGCACGGTACAGCGCGAGCTGCCTGACATAGCCCCTTGGCGCCTCGGCGGCGGTCTTGGGCGGGGTATGGTTGGTCTTGAAATCGACGATCAGAACTTCCTTGGGGGTCACCACCAGCCGGTCGATCTGACCCGAGACCAGTGCCTTCGGTTGACCCGGCCGGCCCAGCCGCCCGACGATCGAGACCTCGGCGCGGCTGCCGGGGCCGAACACCGCGGCGAAGAGCGGGTCCGCGATCAGGGCAAGCACCTGGCCGGCCAGTGCGGTGCGCTCCTCCTCGCTCCAGCCGTCGGCATTGCGCGCGAGATAGGCCAGCGCGGCGTCGCGGCGCCGTTCAATGGCGACATCCGGCAGTGATTGCAGCAGGCGATGCACCAGCGTGCCGCGCACCAGGGCACGGGCCCGCGCGATGACCGATTCGCCGGACCGCACATGGTGGCCGTCGCCCTCGGCGGGATCGGAGGGGCGCAGCAGGCCGGCGGCAGACGCTTCAGGCGCGGCGGGGGCGCGCAGCCATGGCGGCAGCACGATCGACGCTGCCGCGACCGAGGCCGCCGCCCCGGTGGCCTCCGCGCCGTCCTCCGGCCGCGAATAGCGCTTGATCTTGCCGGCCGGCGTCTCGATCTCCTCGAGCTTGAGCCCGGAATTGGCCAGCCCCTTGGTGATCAGGTCGTACCAGGAGGACTTCCGCACCGTGTTCATGTTGCCGGGCATGCAGCCGCCGACGACCAGACGGTCCGCGGCGCGCGTCATCGCCACATAGAGCAGGCGGCGATATTCGTCCTCGGTGTCGCCGAGCATCGCCTTGCGCGCGTCGGCGACCCCGGGCGGATCTTCCGCCTTCTTGCCCGCCCACACCACGACGCCGGGCGCATGCGGTGCGGCGTTGCCCTGCGGCAAATGGATCAGCCGCAGGCGCTGTGTGTCGGACGGCGACGTCGTGGTGTCCACGAGGAAGACGACCGAGGATTCCAGGCCCTTGGCGCCGTGTACGGTCATGACGCGCACCTCGTCGCGCGAAATCTCCATGTCGCGCTTCACCTCGGTGTCGGCCGCGCGCAGCCACGCCACGAAGCCCTGCAGCGAGGCCGGCGCCTTGCGCTCATAGCTCAGCGCAAGCTCGAGAAATTCGTCGAGCGCATCATTGGCCTCGTGCCCGAGCCGGCGCAGGATGCGCGCGCGGCCGCCGTCGCCGCCGAGCAGCCAGGCGTAAAAGGCGAACGGCGTTTCCTGGGTGAAGCGGTGTTCGCATTGCTCGAGACGCTTCAGCACGTCGGCGAAACGCCCTTCAGTCGGGGCTTGCGCGGCAAGCGCCTCACGCAGCGAGCCGCGCCGCTGCCACGCCAGCTTGAACAGATCGTCGTCGCTAAGACCGAACAGCGGGCTCTTCAGCGCCACCGCGAGCGCAAGATCGTCCTGCGGCAGCAGCAGCGCGTCGGCGAGGTTCATCAGGTCGATGATTGCGATGTGCTCGGTCAGCTTCAGCCGGTCGGCGCCGGCAACCGGGATGCCGGCGTGCTTCAGCGCCTGAATCACCGCATCGAAGGCGTTGCCGCGGCGGCGCACCAGGATCAGTATATCGCCGTAGCGCAACGGACGGCGCGCGCCGGCGCTGCCGGTCATGGTGCCGCCGGCGACGAGGCGTTTGATCTCGGCCTGGATTCGCCGCGCGAGCTTCACCTCGGGGCTGGTCACCGATACGCCGTCGAACGGCGCGCGCCAGCCTTCGATGTCCTGCCGCTCGTCGGCTTGCGCGAGATCCCACAGCTCGATCAGGCTCGGGCCGGCGTCGGCCATCGCGTTGTGGATCGGATAGCCGTTCTCGACGGCGTGGATGCTGCGATAGATCTCCTGCTCGCGAAACACATGATCGACGGAGTGCAGGATCGTCGGCCCCGAGCGGAACGAATAGGTGAACGACACCGGATCGAACTTCAGCCCGGCATCCTCGAACCGTCGCTTCAGCTCGCGCCGGCGCAGGTCGAACTCGCGCGGTGCCGCGCCCTGGAACGAGAAGATCGACTGCTTCTCGTCGCCGACCGCGAACACGGTGCGCACCAGGCTGTCGCGGGCGCCGGCGCCCGAGGTGAACTCCGAGATGATGTGGGCGACGATGTCCCATTGCCGCGGGCTGGTGTCCTGTGCCTCGTCGATCAGCACGTGATCGACGCCGCGGTCGAGCTTGTAGTGCACCCAGCCCGAGGAGACGCGCTCGAGCATCTCCAGCGTCTTGTCGATCAGATCGTCATAGTCGAGCAGGCCGCGTTCCAGCTTTTCGCGGCGGTAGTGTGCCGCTGCCGCGGTCGCGATATGGATCAGCGCCTCGGTGCGGTCGCGCGCGATTACCGCGCGGCGCCGTTCGACCAGCGGCAGCACGCGGCGGACCTCGGCCTCGAACAGCCGGCCGATCGCGGGATTGTTGTCGCAGAACTTCTTCGTCACCACCGATTTGCGCGGCGTGCGATCGGCATCGGTCAGGAACACGGCAAGATAGGCGTCAACCTGGGCCGCGCCGGTGAACACCAGCGCGTCGCGCAGCCGTGCCGCCTGGTCCTGGTCGGACTTGCTGCCGGTGTCGAGGGCGGCCGCGATCTCTTCCCACCCGGTGCGCCTGAGATAGGGGCCGTCGACAATCTCGCGCTCGATATCCTCGATGCGGTCGTCGGGCGACACGCCCAGCGCGGCTGCCATCTGCGCGGCGGCTGCCGCGGCGCTGCCGGCGGTGTCGATCCAGGCCATGAAATGGTCGCGGCTGAGGCAGGCCTCGCGGACCACATCCTTGAAGGTGACGTCGGCGGCGCTCGCCATCGCCGTCATTAGCGCGCGGCCGATTGCGCTATCGGGATTGCGTGAGGCGTCCAGGAACACCGCGAGATTGGCGCGTTCCATCATCTCGTTCTGGTCGCGGTCGTCGAGCACGGCAAAGCGCGCCGGCACGTTGGCCTCGAACGGAAACTGTTGCAGCAGCCGGGTGCACAGCGCGTGGATGGTCTGCACCTTCAATCCGCCGGGCGTCTCCAGCGCGCAGGCGAACAGCTTCCGTGCATCATGCCGGAGCTTGGCATTCGGATAGGCGATGCCGGCCTCGCGGATCGCGGCATCGAGCGCGGTGTCGTCCAGCGTGACCCAGTGGCCGAGCGTCGTGAACACCCGCTCGGCCATGTTGGCGGCGGCGGCCTTGGTGAAGGTGATGCAGAGAATCTTTTCCGGCGGCACGCCTGACAGCAGCAGGCGGATCACCCGCTGCACCAGGACGTGGGTCTTGCCCGAGCCGGCATTCGCCGACACGAAGGTCGACGCCTTCGGATCGGACGCGCGCGCCTGCGCGTCGCGCACCGCTGACGGGATGGGGCGGGGTGCCTTCACCATTCCTCGATCCCCAGGCCGCCGGCGGCGGACCATTCCTTGATCCGTGCGAGGTCGTCATAGGCGCCGTAGCGGTTCGCCCACATCGAGAGATTCAGCGAAGTGTAGGCCTGCTGCTCGTCGTCGAAGGCGCGGATCAGCGCCTCCAGCGTGTTTCGCGCGCTGTCGGCGGCCTCATCGGGTGGCTGCGGCGTGTCGCTGGGCTTGATCTTCAATTCCAGCGAACGCTGCTCGCCCGGCGGATTGTTGCCGCTCAGCCTGATATAGGCGAGCTCGCCGACCGAGCAGCCGGCGGGGATGTCGGCAAAGCCGCCTTCGCGCAGGATCGCGGCTTCCAAAGTGAGCTGCGGCGACAGGCCCATGCGTACTTGTTTCCCGGTCGGCGGCTGGCCGGTCTTGTAGTCGAGGATCGCAAAGCTGCCGTCGTTTCGCCGCTCGATGCGATCGGCCCGAGCGGAGAGAATGAACGTCCGCTCGTCGTCGAGGGGGATGCCGATCTCGCCGCGGATCTCGGCCTTGATCGCGTCGATATGGGCACGCCGGGCCTGCTCCCATTCGGCAAACCATGCGGCGATGCGCTGGAAGCGCGGCCACCATAGCGCGCGGGCCTCGGGCCGCTCCATCAGTGGCGCGAAATACTTAGCCCCGATCTCGCGCAGGGTGCGCGTCGTGTCGGCCGGCAGCGCGTCGGCATAGGTTTGCGTGAATTCGCCGAGCGCCTCGTGGATTGCCGAACCGCGGTCGGCCGCGGACAATGGCATGTCGACCGGATCGAGCGGATCGAGCCTCAAAATGTAGCGCGCATAGATGGTGTAGGGATCGCGCAGCCAGTCCTCGATCGCGGTGACGGACATTTTCAGCGGCCGGGCCTCGCGCGGCGGCCGCGGCTCCGGCTGGGCGATCGGCTCGACCTTGTCGGGACGGTCGAGCTCGGCGGCATATTGCACGTAAGTTTCGCCGGCCGCTTTCGCTGTTTTCCAGCGCGCTTCGCCGGCAACCGCTTCCAGGCGATGCAAAAAGCGCGAGGCCACCGCCGGCGCGCCGCCGACCTTGGCGGCATGGGTGAGGATCACCTCGTCGTGGCCGAGCAGTTGCGCAAAGTCATGCGCCGACAATCCGATGCGTCGTTCCGGCAAATCGAGCCCGAGCTGGTGCCGCATCGGCCGGCTCAGCCAGGGATCGATCCGCGGCGCCGGCGGCCAGACGCCCTCGACCAGCCCGCCGAGGATGACGCGATCGGATTCGGTCAAGCGCGCCTCGAGCTGGCCAAAGATGTTGAGCTGGGCACGCGCGGATTCCGGTCGCCGCACCATGCGGTCGGCGAACGCGGTCTGGAACACCTCCGGATAGTCGGCAAGGGGCGTCACCAGGCCGCTCGGCTGCTGCTTGGCGAGCAGGTCGTCGAATGCCGATGCCAGCACGCCCCCGGCGCGATCCTCGAACACGACCGCGACGCCGTGCTGGTCGCAAGACAGCGCCATCAGCACATCGCGATGCCGCGACGCCAGTTCGGCGAAATCGTAGGGCCTCGACGATGCCATGCCCTCGAGCGGCGCCAGTGCGGCCTGGAGTTTCGCAATCAGGCCCTGCGCCTGGTTGAGATCGTGATCGCGCAGCCGTGCGCGCTGCTCCGCAACGTGCAGCGATGAGGTCTCGCCGCTCCGGAGTTTTGTCAGCTCGGTGCGGAAGCGCTCGAAATCGCGCGCCAAGCCTCCGGAGCCGGCTTGCGGTCGCGTGCCGCGCAATACGGCGAGTTCCAATACTTCGACCGCGCGCTTCAGCGCGCCCTGTGCGCCGCCGAGCCGGAACAGCGGATGCTTGAGCAGCGCGAGCAGCGTCGGCGGCTCCAGCCCGTTTGCCGCCGCTTCTGCACTGAGGCGGGCGAACACGCCGGGCGAGGTCTCCATCAGCGCATCGCCGCCGGAGTCGTCGAATTCCAGATTCCAGCGCGTCAGCGACGCCATCACGCGGCGCGCCAGCGCCCGGTCCGGCGTCACCAGCGCGGCCGACTTGCCGAGATGCCGCGCCTCGCGCATCGCCACCGCGATCGCCAGCGCCTCCATCTCCGGATTCGGCGCCTCGACCAGGGTGAGGTTGGCCATCCCGGCGGTGACGCGCGCGGCGATCTCGGGCCGTTCCAGCCGGTCGTGCCATTGCGCGGTCGCGGTCGACGGGCGCATCGTCTCCGACACCAGCACCTCGCGTCCCTGCGGCGCCGCTTCGGCAAGGTTCTCCACGTCGCGGCGCTTGATGCCGAAGCGGTCGAGTAGCGCGTGCATCGCGAATTGCGGATGGTTCGAGGACGGCGGCGTGGTGAACCTGCCCTCGTCGTTGCGCTCGCCGCCGATCGTGTCCCAGGACTCCTCGTCGAGATCGGTGTCGAGTCCGGGCAGCACCACGGCGCCGTTCGGGAGCTTCGCCACCGCGTGCAGGAATTTTGCGGTCGCCGGCATCGAGCCGGTGGAACCGGCCGCGATCACCGGGCCTGCGTGATGCGCGGTGAGCCGTGCCGCTTCCGCCTCGATCAACAGGTCGCGGCGTGCCGCCGGCTCGATCCGTCCAATCTCCTTCAGGTAGTTCGGCCAGGCGTCGCGCGCGATGCGCAGGAACTCGAGCGAGTGCTGCCAGTATTTGTCGAGCTGGTCCGGCACCAGCCGGTCGAGCTCGCGCCAGTCGACGCCGCGCGTCACCATGTCGTCCATCAATCGCGCGAGGTCGCCGGCGAGCTGCAAGGTCGAGGCCGGACCGCCGACCACCAGCGGCGAGGACACCGGCGTCTTCGCCCAGGCCGCGACCAGATGGGCCAGCGTCAGGCGGCGTTCGAGCTCGCCGAGCTTTGGTGGAATGTCCAGTGGTGCGGCGCCGCCGACGTCGTCCGACTGGTCCGCAAACGCGAGCTCGTCTTCATCGATGTCGCCGAGCGCGACGATGCGCGGCAGCACCGCGGCGTCGGCGTCGAGCACGTCGAGAAACACCTCGCGCGCCAGCCGTCCGGCGCGCCGCGTCGGCAGGTACAGCGTGGCGTTGGCGAGCTTCGCCGGATCGTTCCGTGCCTCGAATCCCGCGACCAGCCGTCCCTCGACCAGGGCCGAGATGACGGTGCGCAGGAACGGTGCGGAGATGGGAACGCTGAAGACGCGCATGGGCTGCCTGATTCGGAATCAGGCGCCAATATAGCGAGCCGCAACCGCCTCCGCCGCACGGGTGAGGCGGCGCTCGTCCATCAGTGCTTCGAAGACGATCAGCAGGTTGAGATCGACGGCCGGCAAATTCATGAAAACAATAATGCATGCATAGATAATCTATTTCAACAATGATCTACGGGGCGCACGGTTGCTCCGCGACCTTCGCAGCGACGCAGTGTCCTATCTACATGACACCGTGCCTGATCGAGGTCATTGGTTGGCGCAGGCGAAAGGAGAATGCTTCATGGGTGCCCCAATCCTCACCGAAGAGCTCGCTGTCCGCTTTGCCCGTATCGCGCTCGGCCATGTCAGGCGTGAATATCCGAACAAGCCGGATCATGTGCTGGCGGGGCCGGAGGACGCGCGCACGCCGCGCGCGCTGCATCCGGTGTTCTACGGCAGCTACGACTGGCACTCCTGCGTGCACAGCTACTGGATGCTGGCACGGCTGCTACGCCGGCATCCGAAGTCAGAAGCCGCGGATGATATTCGCGCCCTGTTCGATGAGCAGTTCGTTGCGGAGAAGGTCGCGGCGGAATGCGCCTATCTCGCCGCTCCCACGGCGCGCGGCTTCAAGCGGCCCTATGGCTGGGGCTGGCTGTTGAAGCTCGCGGCTGAGCTCTCGGCGCTCGACGAGCGCCGATGGCGCCAACGAATTGCCCCTCTTGCCGAGATCTTTGCGCAACGCTTTCGCGATTTCCTGCCGCTCGCCACCTATCCGGTGCGGGTCGGCACGCATTTCAACACCGCGTTTGGCCTCCGCATGGCCGCGGACTACGCGACCGCGACAGACGACGACGCGTTGAGCTTCCTGCTGCGTGAGACTGCACTGCGCTGGTACGGCCTCGATGAAGACTGTCCCGCCTGGGGCGAGCCGAGCGGCGACGATTTCCAGTCTTCCGCGCTGATCGAAGCGGAATGCATGCGCCGCCTGTTGGCGCCGGACGCATTCCTGTCCTGGTTCGACCGCTTCCTGCCACGCCTTGCGCAGCACGAGCCTGCGACATTGTTCCGGCCAGCGACCGTCACGGACCGCACCGACGGCAAGATCGCCCATCTCGACGGGCTCAATCTCAGCCGCGCATGGTGCTGGCGTGCGCTCGCCGAAGCACTGCCCGAAGCGGATGCCCGCCGCCCGATCCTGCAGGATGCCGCACGCCGCCACCTCGACGTCGGGCTGCCGCATATCGCCGGCGACTATATGGGCGAACACTGGCTGGCGAGCTTCGCCGTTCTCGCCATCGATGATAACGGCCGCGGCTTCGGTTGACCTCTCCCCGTCGGGGAGAGGTCGGATTGCATCGTCAGATGCAATCCGGGTGAGGGCCCTTGCGCTCTCGATAGACCGTAACCCCTCACCCGATTTGCTGCGCAAATCGACCTCTCCCAAGGGAGAGGTGGCCTCCGCCGCTGTTTCGGATCAAGCTAGTGTTCTACGCGACGCTTTCCAGGTACGCCTCTTCCGCGGCCTGGATCGCATCGGGAGTTCCGACATGCATCCAGACGCCGTCGAGGCGCAGGCCGAACAGCCGCTCCCGTTCGTTGGCGCGGTCGAACATCTTGGTCAGCGAGAACTCGCCGGCGGGCGCATCGGCAAACAGCGTCGGCGACATGATTGCCGCGCCCGCATAGACGAACGGCACCACCTGGTTCTCGCGCCGCTTGCGCAGCGCGCCGTCAGGCAGCATCGCATAGTCACCGCGGCCGCCATAGCCGATGCTCGAGGCAGTCGGCGCCATCAGGAGCAGGATATCCATCCGCGCCGGGTCGAAGGTTTCCGCCAGCCGCGCCAGGTTGGAGCGCACGCCATCGATCCACATCGTGTCGGAGTTGACATGGAAGAACGGCGCATCGCCGAGCTGCGGCAACGCCTTGACGACCGCGCCGCCGGTGCCGAGCACCTGGTCGCGCTCGTCGGAGATGATCACGCGCGGGCGGCTGCGCGTCTTGACGTGATCGATGATCTGGTCGGGCAGGTAGTGCACGTTGACGACGGCCTCAACGACGCCGGCGGCGGCAAGCTTGTCGAGCACATGGTCGAGCAGCGGCTGGCCGGCCACGCTCACCAGCGGCTTCGGCTTCGTGTTGGTGAGCGGGCGCATGCGCACGCCGAGGCCGGCGGCGAGCACCATGGCTCTATGGGGGGTGACGGACATCTTCCGGACGTTCTCGGTCATCATCTCTCTGCGCCGATCATATCATGGCGATTCGGCAGGCACATCGATCAAACGCCATAGTCATCGGACATGACGGCCATAAGACGTCGATGGCGACTGGAACCCTTGTTTGAGCATGATCTTGTCGGAAAACCGCTCTCCACTTTTCCGGATCATGCTCTAAGCGTCGGCAGCCTGCGTGCCGCGCTTGGTTATTTTTTTCTTTTTGTCGCCTTGCTTCAGAAAATTGACGCCGATCTGGTCGCCGTTGACCCATGCCAGCTCGCAGCGGCGATAGGCCAATCCTGTGGACGACAGCAGCAGAAAGAATTCCTTCAGGTGCAGGCCCTCGATCGAGCCCTCGACGGTGAGCTTGGCTCCCGTCTCGGACACGTCCTCCATGACGCAGTCGCGCCGCCAGGTGCCGTCGATGCCCATCATGAACGCCGCAATGCCGCGCTCGAATGTGACACGATCGCCCCTGCGTCGTTCCGTCGCCATCGTGTGGTCCTGCTCCCGATGCGGCCGCTCCAAACACAACGCACAGCCAGGGCAACCTTAGGCGGCCGACGGCTAACAACGGGTAAACCTACGGTACCGGAGGAGGGACATTGGCCGCGTACCAGTCGCGGAGCGGCGCGAGCGACGGATGAGCCAGCGACCGGTTGAGGTAGGTCCAGATCCGCGGCTGGTGCTTCAAATAATGCGGCTTGCCGTCACGCCCGTTGAGCCGGGCGAAGGTGCCGAGCAGGCGTGTGTTCCGCTGCGCCGACATGATCGCATAGAGCGTGGCGAAATCGGCAGGATCGAAGCTCTCGTCGGTCACCCGTCGCGCCTTGATGTAGCGGGTGAGAAGTGAAAGCTCGAGCTGCTCGGGCACTTCGATCCGTGCATCCTGCAGCAGCGACACCACGTCATAGGCGGCGGGGCCAAGCAGCGCATCCTGAAAGTCGATAATGCCGACCCGCAGGATTCCGGTGCGTTCAGCGAGCCAGATGATATTCGGCGAATGGAAGTCGCGAATCACCCAGGTCTTCGGCGCCGCGGCAGGCTTCTCCAGCAGCGCGCGCCACATCTCGACGAATTCGGCGCGCAGCGCATCGCTTGGCTTGACGCCGCGGGCGGGCATGTACCATTCGAGCATCAGCCCGATTTCGATCAGCCAGGCGTCGACATCGAACACCGGCATGTCGTAGCTCGTGTCGGCTGTCAGCGGCAGCCTCGTCGGCAGCACCTCGCGATGTAGCGCCGCCAGCACGTCGGTTGCAGCTTCGTATCGCTCGACGATCGGCCGCGGTGGATCGCCCTCGACCACGCCGGCGTTGCCGAAATCCTCGGTGATGAGAAATCCGGACTCGAGATCGCTATGCCGGATCGCCGGCGCGGAAAAGCCCTGTTTGCGCAGGCCGTTTCCGATCGCGACGAATGGCCTGACATCTTCGGCGAGATGCACGGCCGCGCTGTAGGATTTGCCGTTATAGATCGGCGGGCCATCGGGACGCCGCGGCGAGTTCATCAGGATGACGCAGCCCTGCTCAGTGCGTAGCCGCGCGTAGGAGCGGGTCGAGGCGTCGCCAGGCATGCGCTCGCGCTTGGCGCCGAGATAGCCTGCCCCGTCGAGGAACTGGCGCAGCAGCTTGAGCCGTGTGACCTTGGCTGCGCCCTTGCCATGGCCGGTGATCTCGGCCGCGCGGGCGGTCGATCCCAGCGCCGGGCGATGGCTGAACGCGATGTCGATGCGGTCGCCGGGCAGCGCATCCGGCGCGCGCTCCGGCCACTCGATCAGCGCCATGATGTCGTCGGGCAGCGGCGACAGCCCGATCTCCTCGAGTTCGCTCGCATCGTTGATGCGATAGAGATCGGCATGGACCAGCGGGAACGAGGGCAGCTCGTAGCTCTGCGCCAGCGTGAACGTCGGGCTCGGCACTTCCAGCGTGTCGTCGGCGGCGAGATAGCGGATCAGCGCGCGGGCGGCGGCAGTCTTGCCGGCGCCGAGGTCGCCCGACAGCGTGATCACGTCGCCGGCGCCGATCAGCAGCGCGAGATCGGCCATCAGCTCGGCCGTCGCGGCTTCGTTCGCGAGCGCGACCGGGAATGTGGAGATCGCGATCATTCAGCGGCGTTGCGATGTGCGGTCTGGTCGACGGGGAAGTCGCAGGTCACGGTCGTGCCCTTGCCGACGGTGGAATCGACGCGCACCCGGCCGCCATGCAGCTCGACGAAGGAGCGCACCAGCGACAGGCCGAGCCCGGCGCCGCGATGCCGCGAGCCGTGGGAATGGCTCTCGAACCAGTTGAACACCTTGTCCTTCATCTCCGGCGGAATGCCCGGGCCGGCGTCGGTCACCGCGAATACCACGCTGTGCTCGTTCCGCCGCGCGCTGATCGTGACGGTGGCATCGTGCGGCGAGAAGCCGACGGCATTGGCGAGCAGGTTATAGAGCACCTGCACCACGCGCCGCTCGTCGCCGATGAAGCCGCCGATATTGGGCGCGATATCGACCCTGAGCGCGATCCGGTCGGTCGCAAGCCTGTCCTGGATGCCCTCGGCGGCCGCCTCGATCGCCCGGGCGATATTGATGGGGCCGAGCTCGAGCTTCATCGCACCGGCGTCGATGGTGGCGAGATCGAGGATGTTGTTGGTTAGCGCCAGCAGCGCGTTGGTCGATTTGGTGACGTAGTCGAGATATTCGGCCTGCTTCGGCGTCAGCGGTCCGGTCGAGGGATCGCTGAGGAAATGCGCGAAGCCGATGATGGTGGTGAGCGGCGCGCGCAGCTCGTAGGACACGTGGTGGACGAAATCCACCTTCATCTGGTCGGCCGCTTCCAACGCCTCGTTGCGCTCGCGCAGCGCGCGCTCGACATTCTCGGTGTCGGTGATGTCCTGGAAGGTGAGCAGCGTCGCGCCGTCGGGCAGCGGGATCGTCATGCAGTCCAGCACGCTGCCGTCCTTGCGCTCGAGCTTGAGCGCCACCTGTGCCCGGTTCTCGATCGCGGTGATCGATTCGCGCAAAGTGCGCCAGGTCCGCGGATCGTCATAGAGCGGCTTGCAGAGCGCTTCGACCGCCTCGATATGCGGCTCGCCGTTCAGCGCATCGGCCGACAGCTTCCACATCCTGGCAAACGCCGGATTGAACAGTTGCGCGCGGCCGTTGCTGCCGAACACCGCCACCGCCTCGGCGAGGTTGTCGAGCGTTTCACGCTGCACCCGCGTCAGGCCGTCATAGCGGCGTGCGAGGTCGAGGCTCTCGGTGACATTGTCGAACAGATAGGTGACGCCGCCCTCGAGGTTCGGCGTGGTGACGACGCTGACCGCGCGCCCGTCGGGCAGGAACCAGGTGTAGGTCTCGGATTCGACCGCGCGATAGGCCTCGTGCAGCTTGGCCTTCCAGGCGCGGAAGTCGGGCTGCTCGGGCAGCTTGCGGTCGGCGCGGAGCCGGTCGAGGATGCTGGAGTCGTCGGGATTGCTGTCGAGGAAGGCCTGATCGAGGCTCCACAGCCGCCGGTAGGATTCGTTGTAGAAGGTGAGCCGCCGGTTGGCGTCGAACACGGCGACACCCGAGGACAATTGGTCGAGGGTGCGCCGGTGCGCTTCGACCATCCGCGTCAGCGCCGCGCGCAGCGCCGCGGCCTCGCTGGCGTCGATTGCGATGCCCGCGCTGCCGCTGCCGAGCTTGAGCGCCTGCACGTCGTAGATCCGCCGCTCGCCGCTGACCACGATCGGCAGCCGCGCGGCGTAGTTCGCATTGTCGTTCAGGGCGCGCGCCAGTTCGCTGCGCTGTTCGCTCTCGAGCAGCTCGAGATTGCGTTGCAGCGCATCGGCGACGCTGTTGCCCTCGGTGGCGCGGACATAGGCCGCGTTGGCGTAGCGCAGATTGCCCTCGAGGCTCTTGGCCCAGATCGGCCAGGGCGCGGCCGCGGCGAACTCGCGCAGCAGCTCGGTCTCCTCCTGCAGCGCCTTGAAGCGCAGGTTCGATTCGGCGAGCTCGCGGCGCAGGCCGCCGAGCTCGCGGATCCGCACGATGGCCTGCCCGCCGATCGCGCGACCCATCGCCTCGATGCCGCGCCCGGCCGATGTCGAGAGGTTGAGCAGGAACGGCTCGCCCTTGTCGCGCAGCGCGTCGACGGCGCGATCCATCTGCAGCGCGGGCTCGGGCGGCAGCCAGGTCCCGAAGGCGAGGATGCGCTGCGGCGATCCCTCCTGCGACATCACCAGCGAGATGTCGCCGCTGATCTGCGGGCGGTTGTCGCCGGCGGCCCAGGAAATCAGCACCTGCGGCTCGGTGAACAGGAGCGCGCGCAGCCGGTCCGACTGTGACTGCAGGTCCGCGATCTCCGAGCGCAGTTGCTCTTCACTCCTGGTCGCGCGCAACCGGGTGCGCATCAGCAGGATCGCGGCAACCACGGAAAAGCCGACCAGCGCAAACGACGTCGCGAGAACCGCGACCTCCTGGTGATTGAGGCCGAAATGATCCGACATCGCCTGGACCAGGTATGATTCGGAGGCGAAGGCCGAGCGCGCCGGCAACAATGCAGTAGCGGCGAGTCCAATCATGCCGTCGCGCGCCAGTGAGGTGCATGACAGCAGGGTTCGACGCATCGCCGCGACTACGCCCGACATATGTTGCCCCAGAACGCACAACTCCCAGGCATGAGCCGGAAAAGCCGACCGGTCTTCCGTCGCAACGAACGCGTGGCGTTCGCGCGAGGATCATGCCCAAGCAGGACCAGAAAGCCCGACGAAGACCCCCCGTCGTGCTCGAATCAAGGCAGAATAGTCCCAACCGGACTCGGCGAGTAAGAGTCCAGACCGTGAACGCAAAATCCGCTGTGAAAAAATGCGCCGGCAGGACGAGTTTTAGGCGAAATGGCTCGGTATTCGCGCGGATGTTAGCGCCCGGTCGAGCCGAATCCGCCGCTGCCGCGCGCGGTTGCAGGCAGCACGTCGACTGGAACCAGTTCCGCCCGGGTGACGGGCGCGATCACCATCTGCGCGATGCGTTCGCCGCGCCGGATCGAAAACGCCTTCTCGCCGTGATTGATCAGCAGCACGTTGATCTCGCCGCGATAGTCGGCGTCGATCGTGCCGGGCGAGTTCAGCACCGTGATGCCGTACTTGGCGGCAAGCCCCGAGCGCGGCCGCACCTGAGCCTCGAAACCCGGGGGCAGTGCAATGGTCAGCCCGGTCGGGATCATCTCGTATCGTCCGGGCAGCAGGATGAGGGGCGCCGACCGCGGCACCGCCGCCAGCAGATCGAGCCCGGCCGCGTCAGCCGTCTGATAGATCGGCAGCAACATATCGGCGCCGTGCGGAAGCTGGTGGACCTCAACCTTGATGACGGCGCTCACGACGTTGCTCCTACGGTTCTTGCGATGCGCGACACCAGGGCGGCCGCGACCTCTTCCTTGGTCATGACAGGCCAGGAGTCGACGGTCACCTCCTTGCCCTCGCGCGCCAGCAGATGAACGGTATTGCGGTCGCCGCCCATCACGCCGGTCGCGGGCGAGACGTCGTTGGCGACGATCCAGTCACAGCCCTTGCGCGCGAACTTCGCCTTGGCATTCTCGATCAGGTGCTCGGTTTCGGCGGCGAAGCCGATCACCAGCGGCGGCCGCTTGTCCTTCAGCTTCGAGATCGTGGCGAGGATGTCGGGGTTCTCGACAAGCTGCAGCGGCGGCATGCCGGCCGCGGTCTTCTTCAGTTTCTGCGCGCCCTCATTGGCGACGCGCCAGTCGGCGACCGCCGCAGCAAAGATCGCAACGTCGACCGGCAGCGCCGCCTCGACCCGGTGCAGCATGTCGCGCGCGGATTCCACGCGCATCACGGATACGCCCGCCGGATCGGGCAACTCGACCGGGCCGGACACCAGCACCACCTCGGCGCCGGCCGCCCGTGCGGCGGCGGCGATGGCAAAGCCCTGTTTGCCGGAGGAGCGGTTGGCGATGTAGCGGACCGGATCGATCGCCTCATGGGTCGGGCCCGCGGTGATCAGCACGCGCTTGCCGGTCAGTGGACGCGGCTGCGGCGGCCGCAGCATGTGGTCGGCTGCGGCGGCGATCTCGGTCGGCTCGGCCATCCGCCCGACGCCGGCTTCGCCGGCTTCCGCCATCTCGCCGGCGTTGGGGCCGACGGTGTGAATGCCGTCGCGGCGGAGCTGCAGCACGTTGCGGCGGGTGGCCGGATTGTTCCACATCAGCGGGTTCATCGCCGGCGCGAGCAGGATCGGCCGGTTGGCCGCGAGCAGGATGGCGCTGGCGAGGTCGTCGGCATGGCCATGCGCCATCTTGGCCATCAGGTCTGCGGTTGCCGGCGCCACCACGATCAGATCGCACTCCCGCGCCAGCCGGATGTGGCCGGCGTCGAACTCGCTCTCGGCATCGAACAGATCGGTGTAGACCTGCTCGTGCGACAGCGCGCTGGCCGCGAGCTGGGTGACGAATTGCTGGGCCGCCTTGGTCAGCACGCAGCGGACCTGGATGCGCCGCTCCTTGAGCCGCCGGATCAGGTCTAGCGCCTTGTAGGCCGCGATCCCGCCGCCGATGATCAGGGTCACGCGGGCCTCGCCAGCCGCGCCGGTGGCGCGTGGGGCAGGAGCAGGGTCTTTGATGGGGCCAACGAGAGCCGCTTCAGCGGCCTCCGCACGGCCGTCCGCGAGCTCCCGGAGAATCACCCGGACCTCCTCCTCGACCGACCGTCCGTTCTTGGCGGACCGTAGCCGCAGATAGGCCTTCAGCGTGTCGTCGAGCTTGCGGATGGTCAGGCTCGCCATGGCATGCCTCCAAATGTGATATCAATGATATCACACGATGAATGCATTGCAATCACAGCCCTCGGATGCTGAAAAGGATTCCGATCAGGGCGAGGGCAATGACCCAAAGCCCGACGGTCTGCAGCCGCGCTTTGCGGGCCTCGGCGCGGGCCATTTCGTCGATGGTATCCGACGACAGCATGTGGCCTTCGCGTGTCATGGTCTCCAACTGCTCGAGCACCGTCATGGCACGGGTGGCGATGGAAGGCAGATTGGCGATGACGCGGCCGAGCTCGCCCGCGCCGGACATCGCGCCCTGGATGCGGCCGAGCGGGCCGAGATTCTGCGTGATCCATTCGCGCACCACGGGATCGGCGATCTTCCAGATGTCGAGCTTGGGGTCGAAGCCGCGCGCCACGCCCTCGACCACCACCATGGTCTTCTGCAACAGGATCAGTTCGGGCCGCGTCTGCATGTCGAACAGGCCGGTGACCTCGAGCAGCAGGGTCAATAGCTTCGCCATCGAGATTTCCTCGGCGGTCCGGTTGTGGATCGGCTCGCCGATCGCGCGAATCGCCTGCGCGAAATTCTCCACCGAGTGGTGTCCCGGCACGTAGCCCGCCTCGAAATGCACCTCGGCGACGCGGCGGTAGTCGCGGGTGATGAAGCCGAGCAGGATCTCGGCAAGGAAGCGCCGCTCCTTCAGCCCGAGCCGTCCCATGATGCCGAAATCCACCGCAACCAGGCGGCCGGTCTCGTCGAGGAACAGATTGCCGGGATGCATGTCGGCATGGAAGAAGCCGTCGCGCAGCGCGTGGCGCAGGAAGCTCTGGATCACCTTGCGGCCGAGATCGGGCAGATCGACGTTGGCCTGCGCGAGCCGCGCGTGATCGTTCAGCGCGATGCCGTCGATCCACTCCATCGTCAGAACGTTGTGGGTGGTGCGGTCCCAGTCGACTGCCGGCACGCGGAAATCCGGATCGTCGTTGGTGTTCTCCGCCATCTCGGACAGCGCGGCCGCTTCCAGCCGCAGGTCCATCTCCATCGCGACCGAGCGCGACATCGTGTTGATGACCTCGATCAGCCGCAGCCGCCGCGCTTCGGCGGAATGCGCCTCGGCATTGCGCGCGACGAAGAAGAAATCGCTCAAGTCACGGTGGAAGCGTGCGGCGACGTTCGGCCGCAGCACCTTGACCGCGACCTGGCGCCGGACGCCGTTTCGCTCGACCTCGCCGCGATGCACCTGGGCGATCGAGGCGGCGGCAACCGCAGGTCCCAGGCGGACGAAGACCTGCGACAGCGGCCGCTCCAGCGATTGCGTGATCACGGCCTCGGCTGCTTCCTGCGAGAACGGCGGCAGCCGGTCTTGCAGGCTTTCGAGGTCGCGCGCCATCACGACACCGACCACGTCGGGCCGGGTGGCGAGGAATTGTCCGAGCTTGAGATAGGCGGGCCCGAGCCGGGTCAGCGCGCGCGACAGCCGAGGACCGGACTTGGCGGAGCGGCGTTCGATCAGCCGCGCCAGCTTCAGCGCGAGTTGTCCGGGCGGCGGCACCAGCGACGGATCGACGACGCCGAACACGCCCTCGCGCGCAAACACGAAACCGGCGCGGGCGAGGCGCGCGATGTGGGACAGTGCAGAGATCACAAACGCCAGCCCGAATGCAACGCCACGATGCCGCCGGAGAGGCTCTGCCACTTCACGCGCGAGAAGCCGGCGGCGCCGATCATCTCGGCGAACGCACCGGGCCGGGGGAATTTGCGGATCGACTCGACGAGATATTGATAGGATTCGGCATCGCCGGTGACGGCGCGGCCGAGCGGCGGGATCACCTTGAAGGAGAACAGGTCGTAAAGCCGGTCGAGGCCCGGCACGTCGACGGTGGAGAATTCCAGGCACAGGAAGCGGCTGCCGGGCCGCAGCACGCGATAGGCTTCGCGCAGCGCGAGGTCGATCCGCGGCACGTTGCGGATACCGAACGCGATCGTGTAGGCGTCGAACGATCGGTCGGCGAAGGCCAGCGTTTCGGCGTTGCCCTCGACGAACGACACACGATCGTCGAGATGCTGCTTGGCGGCGCGCTCGCGGCCCACCGCCAGCATCTCGCCATTGATGTCGCAGACGGTCGCGTGGAAGCCCGCTCCGCCCTCCTTGGCGGCGCGGAATGCGATATCGCCGGTGCCGCCGGCGACGTCGAGCAGCGCAAACGGCGCATCGCCCTTCGGCGGATTGAGCGTCGTGATCATGATGTCCTTCCAGACCCGGTGCAGGCCTGCCGACATCAGATCGTTCATCAAGTCGTAGCGCTGCGCGACGCTGTGAAACACGTCGTTCACCAGCGTCTGCTTGTCGCTCAGGGGGACGTCCCTGAAGCCGAAATGGGTGGTTTGATCCGGCCGATCCATCAACTCACAACTCTTACCCGTTTTGGTCGCGTTTTCTTCACGCGAACCGGTGCCATCCCGCATCACGTGTGGGATAGGCTTCGCTCGAAAACGCTCCAGCCAAACCATAGCGCGGCGGCCGCAATGGCGCTATCACGTCACTTCCAAAAGGTGAATGCCTGCTATGCCGGAATTACCCGAAGTCGAGACCGTCCGCCGCGGCCTGCAACCGGCCATGGAAGGGGCAAAAATCCTCAAGGCCGAAGCCCGTCGCAAGGATCTGCGGTTTCCCTTTCAAAAGGACTTCATTGCCCGGCTCGAAGGCCAGACCGTGACCGGGCTCGGCCGCCGCGCCAAATACCTCATGGCGGACCTGACCTCCGGCGATGTGCTGCTGATGCATTTGGGCATGTCGGGCTCGTTCCGGGTGCTGAAGGGGACGGGCGCGGCTACGCCGGGACAATTCCACCATCCTCGCAGCGAGGATCGTGCGCATGATCACGTCGTGTTCCACATGTCGTCGGGTGCGGCTGTCGTCTTCAACGATCCGCGCCGCTTCGGCTACATGAAGATCATCGCCCGCAACGCGATCGAGGACGAGCCGCTGCTGAAGGGGCTGGGACCCGAGCCGCTCGGCAATGAATTCGACGCGGCGATGCTGGCGCGATCCTGTCACAACAAGAAGACCAGCCTGAAGGCGGCGCTGCTCGACCAGCGCGTGGTGGCGGGACTCGGCAACATCTATGTCTGCGAGGCGCTGTTTCGTGCGCATCTGTCGCCGCGGCGCCTGGCCGCGACGCTCGCAACCAAGGCCGGACAACGCAAGGGCGTTGCCGGGGGCGAGCCCACCGACCATGCGAGGCGGCTGGTCGATGCGATCCATCAGGTGCTCAACCAGGCGATCAAGGCCGGCGGCTCGTCGATCAGCGACCATCGGCTCACCAACGGTGATCTCGGCTACTTCCAGCACTCGTTCCAGGTCTACGACCGCGAAGGCGAGACATGCCGCACATCGGGCTGCGACGGCATCGTCAGGCGCTTCACCCAGAACGGCCGTTCGACGTTCTGGTGCCCGAAGTGTCAGAAATAGACTTGGGTCCAAGATCATCATTCCGAGGCACATCGGAAGCACAACAAGGGAACAGGATCATGAGCGGCAACTGGCGCGATCGCGCGGCAACGAGTTTCGAGTGCCAGAAGCTGCCGGCGACCAGCAGCCGCGGCATGGTGGTCAGCAACCATCCGCTGGCGTCGGCCGCGGGCGCCGAGATGCTCGCCGCCGGCGGCAACGCCATCGATGCCGCGATCGCGACCCTGTTCACACTCACCGTGGTCGAGCCGATGATGGTCGGCATCATCGGCGGTGGTATGGCGCATATTCGCCTCGCCGATGGCAGCCACCGCTTCATCGACGGGCAGAGCACGGTGCCGAAGGCGGTGCGGCCGGACACCTACACCTCGAAGCCCGGTTCGGCGCATGACGTGTTCGACACCGTCGGCAACGAGAATCTCAACGGGCCGAAAGCGGTCGCCGTGCCGGGCTCGCTGAAGGCCTGGTGCGAAACGCTGCGCCGCTTCGGCACCATGAGCCTCACCGACGTGATGCAGCCAGCGATCAAGCATGCCGCGCGCGGCTATGCGGCGACGCCTTACTTGCACGAATGCATCAGCGACGGCGCCGAGGAGATGCTGAAGGACAAGCCGATCTCGGCGATCTATCTGCCGAATGGCGAGCCGCTCAAGCCAGGTGAGCGCGTGGTGCAGGCGGAATATGCCGAGACGCTTAGATACATCGCCGACCATGGCGACAACGCGCTGTATCAAGGGCCGCTCGGCGACATCCTGGTCGACTACATGACGAAAAACGGCGGCTTCATCGCGCGCGAGGACCTTGCGAGCTACAAGACGGTCGAGCGCGCGCCGATCCGCTGCGATTACCGCGGTTGGGAAATTCTGGGTCCGCCGCCGCCCGCCGCCTCCGGTGTGCACATCACGCAGATGCTCAACATCCTCGAAGGCTACGACATCGCCCGGCTCGGCTTCGGCACGGCCGAGACCATCCACTATCTTGCCGAGGCGCTGAAGATCGCCTTTGCCGATCGCGAAGCAGCAAGCGGCGATCCCGCCTATGTCAACGTGCCGGTGGAGCGGCTGACCTCGAAGGCCTATGCCGAGGAGCGCCGCCGCGCGATTAATTCCGCGTCCGCGCAGGCCTGGGGCGCCGGCGTTTCGCAGCTCGAAAGCGCGCATACCACGCACATGACCGCTGCGGACGCGATGGGCAATGTGGTTGCGACCACGCAGACCATCAACAATCTGTTCGGCGCCAAGATCCTGATTCCAGGCCTCGGCACCGTGCCGAACAACTACATGAACCTGTTCGATCCGCGGCCGGGACATGCGCTGTCGCTGGCGGCGGGCAAGCGCGTCACCACCTCGATGTCGCCGATGATGGCGCTGCGCGACGGCAAGCTCGCTTACGCGCTCGGGCTGCCCGGGGGAAAACGCATCTTCCCGAGCGCGATGCAGGCACTGATCAACCTGATCGATCACGGCATGAGCCTGCAGGAGGCGGTCGAAGCGCCGCGGGTCTGGACCGAAGGCAACGCGCTCGAGGTCGAGCAGGCAGTGCCGGAGACCGTCCGCACAGCTCTCGCAGCCAAAGGTCGCAAGGTGCAGGTGGTATCGACGGTCGCCGGCGGCATGAATGCGATCCAGTTCCACCGCGACGGCACGATGTCGGGCGCTGCCTGCTGGCGCGCCGACGGCACGCCGATTGGCATTGCCGGCGGGCTCGCCCGCGCCGGCGTGCGGTTCGCGCTGCGGTGACACCGACTACGCTGTTTGACAGGTTGAAGCGAGAACCACCCCACTGTCGTCCTGGCGAAAGCCAGGACCCATACTCCGCAGCTTGTGTTGTGACAGGGACTCGTCGTTCCGACATCGCATCACAAGCGATATTCGTGGTTATGGGTCCTTGCTTTCGCAGGGACGACGGCGGTGTGTGCGGAGACCGCCTCGTGACGAACGCAAAGCTGCATCCTCCTCCACAACTGTCGTCGCCAGGCTCGGGCCGGGCGATCCAGGACGCCGCGGTTTCTCGGCTCTATCGCAACTGTCTCTGGAATGCTGGATCGTCCGCCGGAGCCTGTCATCGGGCGTGCATTCGCGCTATCAGGTGGCGGACGATGACGGCTTGAGTCATTTCCTGACGCAGATCACGCGGACGACGGCGGCCCTGGCATCCGTGAACCGTCCCCACCGTCGTCCTGGCGAAAGCCAGGACCCATACTCCGCAGCTTGTGTTGTGACAGAGGCTCGTCGTCCATCGCATAACAAGCGATATTCGTGGTTATGGGTCCCTGCTTTCGCACTATGGCATCTACACGTTTGCGGTGCCGTATACGAGGATTTGGAAGCGAGCCATCCCGATGTGGAAGGTGATTGGTCCAGGTGGGCGATGCGAGGCGTAGCCGGTCCATCCGCCGAGCTTTGCGATGATCCACGCCGCCCAGGCGACAGTGTTGGGGCGATGGTGGTTCTTCTGGAGCTCGGTGCGGCCTTTCAGGGTTTTATTGATGGCCTTGAGCGCGTCGATCTCGTCCGGCGTGAACACAAATTCGGCCGGCAATTCTTCACCGCCATTGCGGGCTTGGACAAGCTGGATGACGAGACATGCCACTCTGGTGGCGATCGCCACCAGTTTGATCAGGCCTTCAGCGCTGTCGAGCTGACTATCCTCGATGCGCAGACCCTGGCTCTTCAGCGAGCGGAAGAGCTGCTCGATGATCCAGCGCTGCTTGTACCAGGAGACGATCCGCCAGGCATCGGCGGCGGTGGCGACCGGATGGGTGGTCAGGAGCAACCAATGAATGGGCTGGGCGCCCTTCGGGGGGTGCAACTCGACGACTTCGACGAAGCTGACTTTGACGCCCTCCGCCAAGTCTTTCACGCCGGGGCGCTGCGGCCGTTTGAGCACAACGGTTCCAAAGCACATGGAGAGGTGGGCCTGGCGAGCGCTGCGATCCATCCGCTGCGGCAGATCGATCACCGCCTTGCCGCAGAAGCCGGCCCGCCCGACTGCCTGATAAAGCGTGCCGCCATCGACCAGCGCATGGTCGTGCATGGCGCGCGACAGAAGGTGGACATTGTCAGCGGGCGTCAGCGCCCAGTGGGCGAAGAAATCTCCCTCGCGGTCGTTGACGACGGTGATCATACCAGCTGCGGCCAGAACATCGCGGCCTTGCTCAGCGGTCGTCACCCAGCGCGCCGACTCCTTGTCGGCCAAGGCTCGCTTCTCGTGAGCGATCTTCGCCGTGCGCTTGCGCGTCCACACCTTGCCGCCAGTGAGCCCGAGACAGACCCCGCTGTCGGCATCGACTGCCATCATGGCATGCAGCAGCACGCCACGCGCGTTGCCTTTGCCGACCTTGCCCAAGCCGCGCCGATGTCCCGGACGGGTGTGGAACTTGATCTCGCTGGTATCTTGGATTGCCAGCACATGTCGCCCGCTGACCGCGGCTGACGTCTGCAGGCTCCAGCCTTCAACCAGCTTGTCGGTCGTGACCCGTGGATTGTTCACAAACCGCCAGAACGCCATGTTCGCAGCCCAGTCGCCCTGCGCCATCTGGCGCAAACAGACGTTGCGCGTGCAAAGCACAGCCCGGAGAAGCGCCGCCCCCTTTTATCAAGGCGAACGTCTCCAAACTTGCCAAGGGACAAATCCGGTTCCTGCTGCATCTCTGGCGCTCCTTCGAATCAAAACGCCAGACAGAGAATCATACAAGTCGCTGCGGCGACCGCACATCATGCCGTCCCGAGTCAATCTGTCGCGCCCCAAAGATGTGTAGATGCCCTAGTGCTTTCGCAGGGACGACGGCGGTGTGCGCGGAGACCGCCTCGTGACGAACGCAAAGCTGCCTCCTCCTCCACAACTGTCGTCGCCCGGCTCGACCGGGCGATCCAGTACGCCGCGGTTTCTCGGCTCTATCGCGACTGTCTCTGGAATGCTGGATCGTCCGCCGGAGCCTGTCATCAGGTGCGCATTCGCGCTATCAGGTGGCGGACGATGACGGCTTGAGTCATTTCCTGACGCAGATTACGCGGACGACGGCGGCTCGGGCAACCGAGAACCGTCCCCACCGTCGTCCTGGCGAAAGCCAGGACCCATACTCCGCAGCTTGTGTTGTGACAGGGACTCGTCGTTCCGACCTCGCATCACAAGCGATATTCGTGGTTATGGGTCCCTGCTTTCGCAGGGACGACGGCGGTGTGAGCGGAGACCGCCTCGTGACGAACGCAAAGCTGCATCTCCTCCACAACTGTCGTCGCCCGGCTCGACCGGGCGATCCAGTACGCCGCGGTTTCTCGGCTCTATCGCAACCGTCTCTGGAATGCTGGATCGTCCGCCGGAGCCTGTCATCGGGCGCGCATTCGCGCTATCCGGTGGCGGACGATGACAGCTTGAGTCATTTCCTGACGCAGATTACGCGGACGACGGCGGCCCTGGCATCCGTCGAACCGCCTGACGCCGCCACGTCATGCGCCTTCAGGAAGCCGCGCACTGTATCTGCCGGCACCAATGCGGCCTGCGTCGGAGGTGTCGCGTTCGCGGCGCCGGCAACCTGCACTGGCTTCAGCAACGCGATGCCGGCAAATCTGCCGTCGTCATCGAGCGCAGCGGCGCCGGAGAAGCCGGCAGCCGGCGCCGGTGACAGCGCCGCATCGTCCCCGCCGCCGAGCTGCGCTATGGATGCCTTCACGCTGGTAACCTCCGTGCCGCCGCCCTGGTTTTGCGGATCGGCGATGCCGGTGACCTCGAGCGCCGTCTTGGTCGCGTTGCCAGCGACATTGAGCGGCTTCAAGGCGCGCGCGCCATAGATGCGCAGCAGCGCCAGATCGTGCTCCTTGTCCTCGGCGATGCGATCGGCTCTGCCATGACCCGGGATCGTCAGCGCGATGCACTCATCTGTTGCCACGCGGTCGGCGACGATCGCGCCGTCGTCGCTGACCACGATGCCGGTGCTGTATTCCACGGTCTTGCGCGGCGGTGGTCCGATCTGCACGCCGGCGGGGAATGCGTTGAACGCGCTCGACATCGCGATCACTGCCGGCTCGACGGTATTTTCGGTCGCCTGGTCGTAAAGGATGGTGAGGATGCGAACCTCGTCGCTCCTAAACGTGCCGCGCAGATAGAACTTCTTCAGCCCCTGCATGCCCGACAGCACGAAGAAGTCCGGCTTCACCACCGTGTAGTCGATGGTGCGGCCGGCCGGCTCCTTCTTTTCCCGCTCGGCGAGCTTTGCCGTGGTCGGGCTCGCTTCCTTGCGCCGCGTCAGCAGCACCTGGATGGTGCCGGTCGGCGACGACCATTTGGCGCCCGAGGCATCGTTCGTGAGTTGCGGCACCAGCTTTGTGGGAATGCCGAGCCGTGCCCCGGTGGCCGGCTCGGTGACGATCTTCCAGCCGACATTCTCCCGGCGCCGCCGCGCGGTGTCGGCGAGCACGCTACGCTCCTGCGGATTCAGCACGCCGGTCGGCTTGCCGCCGCGGCCCTTCTGGAATTCCTTGATCGCGTTGACCATGCGCTCGCTGACGTCGCCGGTGATGGCGCCGTTATATTGGCCGACCCAGGCGAGGTCCGATTGCAGCGCCAGCCGCTCGGCCTGCGCCATCGCATTCGCGGTATCCTCCGGCTTTTGCAGCGGGGGGCGGATCGGCACGGTCGTCATGGATTTGGGCTTGGTGCCGGGCGTCGATGGCGGCGTCATTTGGGCATGCGCTGTGCTCATGGCCACGGCCATCAATGTTGCCGAAAGCACCGATCTCATGACAAATCCGCAAGGGATGACTGATACCATTGACGTCTAGGCAATTAAGCACATCTGCTTGGTCGGCAACAGCCGCGCCCGGTTCAGGGCGTCAACCCCTTATCCTGAGGAGCGGCGCTAGCCGCGTCTCGAAGGATGAGGCTACGGACCGGGCCTCATGGGTCGAGACGGCGCTGTGCGCCTCCTCACCATGAGGGTCGCGATGACGAGGGATTTGTTCGAACGATGCTGAGCGCCGAAGAACTCGAACGCTATGCCCGCCATATCGTGTTGCGCGAGGTCGGTGGGCCCGGCCAGAACGCGCTGAAGCAAGCCGCCGTGCTGGTGATCGGCGCGGGCGGTCTCGGGGCACCGGCGTTGATGTATCTGGCAGCGGCGGGCGTCGGCAGGCTCGGCGTGATCGATGACGACATCGTGTCGCTCTCCAACCTGCAGCGCCAGATCATCCATGCGACACCTGACGTCGGCAAGCGCAAGGTCGACAGCGCGGCCGCCCAGATCCACGCGCTCAATCCGCACGTCAGGTTCGAGGCGCATGCCGCGCGCCTCGACGCCAAGAATGCGATGACGCTGCTTGCGGATTACGATCTCGTGCTCGACGGCTCCGACAATTTCGAGACCCGCTATCTGGTCTCCGATGCCTGCTTTCTCGCGCGCAAGCCGCTGATCACCGCGGCGCTCGGGCAGTTCGATGCCTCGTTGACCACGATCCGCGCGCACGAGAAGAATGCGGACGGCGAATTCAATCCGACCTATCGCTGCCTGTTTCCGGAGCCGCCGCCGCCGGGCACCGTGCCGGCCTGCGCCGAAGCCGGCGTGATGGGCGCACTCGCCGGCATCCTCGGTTCGATGATGGCGCTGGAGGCGATCCGCGAGATCGTCGGCTTCGGCGAAAGCCTGGTCGGACGTCTCTTGATGGTGGATGCGCGCGCCATGCGGTTCGAAACCCTGCGCTACACCCGCGATCCGCAGAACCCGCTCAATGGTGATGCGCCCAGCATCACCGATTTGAGCGGGCATCGGTAAGATTCAGACGTGATGAGATCAGGCTGAACTGGATCGGCAGCGGAGGTTCACCTCTCCCTTGGGAGAGGTCGGCGCGTAGCGCTGGGTGAGGGGTTACAGTCCCTCGGTAGCCCTGCGGCCCCTCACCCGATTTGCTTCGCAAATCGACCTCTCCCCGACGGGGAGAGGTGAAGGAAGCGCATCGTCGAACCGATTCGATCCAAACTCATCTTGCTCTAGGACGCCTTCGCCGGGCGTTCGCTGTCCATGTGGCGGAGGTGCTCTTCCGGATAGCGCCCTCCGGCCGCCGCGCCGGGCGGAAACGCCTTGGCCAGCGCAGCGAGATGCGCCTCCGTCAATTTCACGTCGAGCGCGCCGAGCGTTTCGGTCAGTCGGTCGCGCCGCCGCGCACCGACCAGTGGCACAATGTCCTTGCCTTGCGCTGCGACCCAGGCGATCGCAACCTGCGCCGGTGATGCGCCGATCTCGGCGGCGATCGCGCGCAGGCGATCGGCGAGCGCCAGATTGGCATCGATATTGCCGGCCTGGAAGCGCGGGCTGTGCAGACGAAAATCCTTGGCCTCCGCCCGGTCCTTCGACCAGTGCCCGCTGATCAATCCGCGCGCCAGCACGCCATAGGCGGTGATGCCGATGTCGAGCTCGCGGCAGGTCTTCAGGATGTCGCTCTCGATGCCGCGCGAGATCAGCGAATACTCGATCTGCAGGTCGGCGATCGGATGCACCTTGTGGGCGCGGCGGATGGTCTCCGCGCCGACCTCGGAGAGGCCGATATGCCGGATCCAGCCGGCCTTGATCATGTCGGCCATGGCGCCGATCGTCTCCTCGATCGGCACGGCGGGATCGAGCCGTGCCGGACGGTAGATGTCGATGTGGTCGACGGCGAGCCGCCGCAGCGAATAGGCGACGAAGGTCTTCACCGCGGCGGGCCGGCTGTCATAGCCGAGGAAGCCGTTATTCGGATCGCGCAGCGCGCCGAACTTGACGCTGATCTGCACATTGTCGCGGTTCCTGCCCCTCAGCGCCTCGGCGATCAGCATCTCGTTGTGACCCATGCCATAGAAGTCGCCGGTATCGAGCAGCGTGACGCCGGCATCGAGCGCGGCGTGAATGGTGGCGATGCTCTCGCTGCGGTCGGCGGGGCCATAGAAATCAGACGTGCCCATGCAGCCGAGGCCGATCAGCGAGACGGCAGGGCCGGTGGAACCGAGTTGGCGCGTATCCATGATGGTGCTCCTCGAAGGTCGCGGACGACGGTCCGCCATGAAGTGGTGCGGCCGATATGCGCCCGCTACCTTCCGCCGATAAGCTGGACAATGCCGAATAGCTTGTTCACTATATCGAACAATGGACGATTTCGACCTCCGCGACCTCGACGCCTTCGTGGCGGTGGCGCGCACGCGCAACTTCCGCCGTGCCGCGCTTGAGCAACGCGTCTCGGTCTCGAGCCTGAGCCAGCGGCTGCGCGACATGGAGGAGCGGATCGGCGTTCGCCTGATGAATCGCACCACCCGCAGCGTCGCGCTCACCGAAGCCGGCGAGCTGTTGCTTGCGCGGGTCGGGCCGGCGATGGCTGTGGTCGGCGATGCGCTCGACCAGGTGCGGGGGCTGCGGGCCGAGCCGTCCGGCCGCTTGCGGATCAACGCGCCACCGCCGGCGGTCGATCTGGTGCTGGCGCCGATGGCCGCGCCGTTTCTCGCCAAATATCCGCAGGTCGATCTCGACATCGTCGCCGACAGCGCCTTCGTCGATATCGTCGCGCAGGGCTTCGATGCTGGCGTGCGCTACGGTGAGCACCTTGCGCAGGACATGGTCGCGATTCCACTGGGCGCGCCGCAGCGCTACGCGGTGGTGGCTTCGAGCGGCTATGTCGCAAAGCACGGCCGGCCGATGCATCCGAAAGATCTGCTGAAGCACGCCTGCATCCGCACCCGCTTCGGCAGCGGCGCGATGTTCGATTGGGAGTTCGAGAAGAACGGCCGCGTGGTCAAGGTGTCGCCGCCGGCCAAGCTGATCGCGACCTATCTCGGCCTCGCGTTGCGCGCAGTCCATGATGGCGTCGGCTACTGGGCGACGTTCGAGGGCTATGTCCACTACGGCGTCAAATCCGGTGCGCTGGTCAGCGTGCTCGACGATTGGTGCCCGCCGTTCCCCGGGCCATTCCTGTACTATCCAAGCCGCCGCCAGCCGCCGCCGGCACTCGCTGCCTTCGTGTCGTTCGTCGCCGACTGGCGCAAGCACGCTCGGCAGAAAAAATAGGGCAGGCTGTCTTCACATCGTCGTCCCGGCCTCGAGCCGGGACCCATAACCACAGCCCTCGCAATGACGAAGGCTGGAGCTCCAGCTCATTCCAACCGTTATCTTCGGTGGTTATGGGTCCCTGCCTTCGCAGGCCTTCGCAGGGACGACAGCGAATATGGATCTTACGGTGCCGTAGCTCGGATTTCACTTCGCTCCATCCGGGCTTCTGATCTTCCCCTTCCCCCTGAAAGGGGGAAGGTCGGGATGGGGGTCAGCCGCGGGCGATGCTGCGTGCGGAGAGAGCAGATCCCCGCCCGCTTTGCTCTGGCGAGCAAAGCGACCTCCCCTTTTCAAGGGGAGGTCGAGCCACGTACCCCGGACGTCGCTGCGCTCCATGCCGCCCGGCTCCTTTGCATGGGGTTGTTTTCGATAATTTGGCAGCGAGCCTCTGCGACGGCATCGCCCCGTAGCCCCGATAAAGCGAAGCGCAATCGGAGCTACGGATCTATCTTCCCCTTCCCCCTGAAAGGGGGAAGGTCGGGATGGGGGTCCGCCGCAGGCGATGCTGTATGCGGAGAGAGCAGATCCCCACCCGCTTTGCTCTGGCGAGCAAAGCGGCCTCCCTTTTTCACGGGGAGGTTTGAGCCGCGTAGCCTGGATGGAGCGAAGCGCTATCCCGCTACGAATTCCTACAGCATGCTCGGTAGCACGCGATCCGGCGGCTTGTGATTGTCGAGGAAGGTCCGGATATTGATGATGACCTTCTCGCCCATCTCGACGCGGCCTTCGATGGTGGCCGAGCCCATATGCGGCAGCAGCGTCACCTTGCCGGCCTTGGCCAGCCGCACCAGCTTCGGGTTCACCGCGGGCTCGTGCTCATAGACGTCGAGGCCGGCGCCGCGGACCTCACCGGCTTCGATCAGCTTGATCAGCGTGTCCTCGTCGATCACCTCGCCGCGCGCGGTATTGACGATATAGGCCTCCTTGCGGATCAGCTTGAGCCGTCGGGCCGAGAGCAGATGGTAGGTGGCCGGCGTATGCGGGCAGTTCACCGAGATGATGTCCATCCGCGCCAGCATCTGGTCGAGGCTTTCCCAGTAGGTCGCGCCGAGCTCATCGGCGATGACGGGGGCCACCGGGCGGCGGTTGTGGTAATGGATCTGCAGCCCGAAGGCGCGGGCGCGGCGCGCCACCGCCTGGCCGATGCGGCCCATGCCGATGATGCCGAGCCGCTTGCCGCCGATGCGGTTGCCGAGCATCCAGGTCGGCGACCAGCCCGCCCAGTGCTGCCTGCCTTCGGTCAGGATCGAGGCGCCCTCGATCATGCGCCGCGGCACCGCGAGGATCAGCGCCATCGTCATGTCGGCGGTATCCTCGGTCAGCACCTTCGGCGTGTTGGTCACGGTGATGCCGCGCGCATGGGCCGCTGCAACGTCGATGTTATCGACGCCGTTGCCGAAATTGGCGATCATCTTCAGCTTGCAGTCGGGCTGATTGATCACGTCCTCGCGGATCAGGTCCGTCACCGTCGGCACCAGCACGTCGGCGGTGCGCATCGCCTCGGCGATCTGCTCCGCCGTCATCGGCGTGTCGTTCAGATTCAATCTGGCATCGAACAATTCGCGCATCCGGGTCTCGATCGAGTCCGGGAGCTTGCGGGTGACGACGACGAGAGGCTTCTTCTTTACCGACATGTCCTGCTCTCATGAGGGGCCGCGGCGCGCCAAAATTCGCGCCGTTCAGACCTCATTAACCCGGTTGTTCGACACTGCTGATAGCCGCGCTGTCCCGGCGTTTCCTTCGCGTTTCCAAGGGTTCCCCGATACTTACCCGGCAGTTGCCGGCGCAAATTCGGGCGTTCTGGTTCTTCGGCCGTTCCGTCCTCTCTAGCAGAAGGCCGGGACAAGACAAGAACCCCTCGGAAGCGCGGGGCGCAAGGTGTGCGCAGCGCCGGCACGGGGCCTGAGCTTCAGGCGTGGGTTTGGTTTGCTGCTCGCCGAATGCGAGTTGGTCATCTCGACAGGAGACGAGTTGATGTTCTGGCGTTTCGGTTCGTTGGCGGCGCTGGTCGGGAGCATGCTTGGCGCGTCGATCATGCCGGGACATACGGCCAAGGACATGAGCCCTACCACCAGCGGACTGCCGATCCCACGCTATGTCAGCCTGAAATCCGACCACGTAAACGTCCGTGCGGGGCCGACCAAGGACAACGACGTCGCCTGGGTCTACACGCGGGCCGGGCTGCCGGTCGAAATCACCGCCGAGTTCGAGAATTGGCGCAGAGTGCGCGATTCCGAAGGCGCCGAAGGCTGGGTCTATCACTCCCTGCTGTCAGGGCGCCGCACCGCTGTCGTCACGATGAAGAAGAAGGACGATCTCGCCTCGCTCTACGATCGCCCCGATACCACGAGCGCGGTCGCGGCGCGGCTGCAGGTCGGCGTCGTCGCGCAGGTCAAGAAGTGCGCCAACAACTGGTGCCGGATCACCGGCAACGGGTTCGACGGCTGGATCGAGCAGCAGCGCCTGTGGGGCGTCTATGCCGACGAAAAGGTGGACTGACGAGAACATCCGCTCGTCATCGCCGGGCTCGACCCGGCGATCCATCAAAAGAGAGCATTGATCGGAACGATGGATGCGCGGGTCCCGGCTACGCCAACGGGCTTCGCCGAGGCTTAGTTGCTTGGCTCGCCGAAGCTTTAGCGGAGGCGGCAAGCCCGCGCATGATTGGCGTTGATTGAGATCAGCGCTTCTTGCGCAGCCGCACGACCATATCGACGCGGGCGATCTCATATCCCTCGGGCACCTCAGGCATCTTGGTCAGCACGAGGTTCGGGTCGGGAATATCGACCAGCTCGTGATTGTGCTCGAGATAGAAGTGGTGGTGCGCCGACACGTTGGTGTCGAAATAGGTCTTGGTGCCGTCGACGCTGACCTGACGCAGCAGCCCGGCATCGGTGAGCTGGTTGAGGGTGTTGTAGACGGTCGCCAGCGACACCGGAACCTTGGCCAGCGTAGCTTCCTCATACAGCATTTCAGCCGTCAGATGCCGGGCGCCCTTGCCGAACAGCAGCCAACCCAGCGCCATGCGCTGGCGGGTCGGCCGAAGGCCCGCAGCCTGCAGCATCTCGTTGACGTCGTGCCACGGACAGCCGGTCAGGGCCGGATGATGCCCGCCGCTCCGTGCAGCCGGGTGCACGGCGTCATCGTTCGAAACCGATAATTCCTCGTTCATGTCCACTCTATGCACCTAACCCGGGCGATATTCCTAGGAAATATAAAAAGGATGACCATCAGATGCAAGTTTTTCGCAACTAGAACGGATCCAAGGTAAACCCGGAACCCCATGGAGAAACGGCGATTTATCCCCGGAATGCGGCTTTGCCGCTCCGGTGACGCTATGTTAGACAGCGCGCGGACCACATATGCGCTTTCGGCAGAGACCCAAGGCCGATAGCGTACCCACGTAGCGCCAATAGGCGGGATATTCAAACCCCGCGGGAAGATCGGTCCGGCTCAAGCAAAAAGCGCTTCATCGGGACATTTGAGAGGCTGAAGAGGATGCTGGATCGGCGCAGCGGTTACGAATACGAGGATTTGCTGGCTTGCGGCCGCGGAGAGCTGTTCGGCCCGGGCAATGCCCAGTTGCCGTTGCCGCCGATGCTGATGTTCGATCGCATCAGCGAGATTTCCGAAACCGGCGGCGAGTTCGGCAAAGGGCTGGTGCGCGCCGAACTCGAGGTGAAGTCCGACCTCTGGTTCTTCGGTTGCCATTTCAAGAACGATCCGGTGATGCCGGGCTGTCTCGGCCTCGATGCCATGTGGCAAATGGTCGGCTTTTATCTCGGCTGGATCGGCGGTGAAGGTCGCGGCCGCGCGCTCGGTCTCGGTGAGCTGAAGTTCTCCGGTCAGGTGCTGCCGCATGCGCGCAAGGTTGTGTACAACGTCGACATCAAGCGTGTGATGCGGTCGAAGCTCGTGCTCGGAATCGCCGACGGGTGGCTTTCCATGGACGACGAGATTATCTATCGCGCCAAGGATTTGAAGGTCGGGTTGTTCAAGCAGGGCACGGCACCGTCTTGAGCAGGATCATCATGCGACAACATAAAGGCAGGGCGAGGCGAACATGAGGCGGGTTGTCATCACGGGGATGGGCATTGTCTCATCCATCGGTAACAACACCCAGGAAGTGCTTGCGAGTCTCTACGAGGCGAAATCGGGCATCACGCGCGCCGAAAAGCACGCTGAGCTGGGCTTCCGTTCGCAGGTGCAGGGCGCGCCGACCCTTAATCCTGCCGAGGTGATCGATCGCCGCGCGATGCGGTTTCTTGCCGAAGGTGCGGCCTGGAATCACGTCGCCATGGAACAGGCGATCCGCGACTCCGGGCTCGAGGACAGCGAAGTCTCCAACGTGCGCACCGGCATCATCATGGGATCCGGCGGGCCGTCGACGCGGACGCTGGTGGAGGCCGCCGACATCGCGCGCACAAAGGGGCCGAAACGCGTCGGTCCGTTCGCGGTGCCGAAGGGCATGTCGTCGACGGCGTCGGCGACGCTCGCGACCTGGTTCAAGATCAAGGGCGTGAACTACTCGATCTCCTCGGCCTGCGCGACGTCGAACCATTGCATCGGCAACGGCTATGAGACGATCCAGATCGGCAAGCAGGACATCATCTTCGCCGGCGGCTGCGAAGAACTCGACTGGACGCTGTCGGTGCTGTTCGACGCCATGGGCGCGATGTCCTCGAAGTACAACGACACGCCGGCCACTGCCTCGCGTCCTTACGACATCAGCCGCGACGGCTTCGTGATCGCGGGCGGCGCGGGCGTGGTGGTGCTCGAAGAGCTCGAGCATGCCAAGGCGCGCGGTGCGAAGATCTATGCCGAGGTGGTCGGCTACGGCGCGACGTCCGACGGCTACGATATGGTGGCGCCGTCAGGCGAGGGCGCCGAGCGCTGCATGCGCATGGCGCTGTCGACCGTGAACACGCCGATCGACTACATCAATCCGCATGCGACCTCGACGCCGGCCGGCGATCCGCCGGAGATCGAGGCGATCCGCAAGGTGTTCGGCACCGGGGAGAAGTGTCCGCCGATCTCGGCGACCAAGGCGCTGACCGGCCATTCGCTGGGCGCCACCGGCGTGCAGGAGGCGATCTATTCGCTGCTGATGCTGAACAACGGCTTCATCTGCGAAAGCGCACACATCACCGAACTCGATCCGGTGTTCGCCGACATGCCGATCGTGCGCAAGCGCATCGACAATGCCAAGCTCGGCACCGTGCTGTCGAACTCGTTCGGGTTTGGCGGCACCAACGCCACGCTGGTGTTCAAGCGGCTGGATGCGTGATTTGAGTCTTACCTCTCCTCTCTTGCAGACGGAGGCCGGCAGGCAGCGAATGGCGACATTGCAACGATCCGAAATAGGGTGGACATGATTATCGAACCGCGCGTGCGAGGCTTCATCTGCACCACGGCACATCCCGTCGGCTGCGCGATCAATGTCCGCGACCAGATCGCTTATGTTCTCCGGCGTGGCCCGATTGCCGAGTGCCCCAAGCGCGTCGCCGTGCTGGGATGTTCGACGGGTTACGGCCTCGCGAGCCGCATCGTTGCGACTTTCGCCGGAGGAGCAGAGACCATCGGCGTGTCGCTGGAGCGCGAGCCGACGGCGACCAGGACGGGCAGTGCCGGCTGGTACAACAACCGCGCCTTCGAAATCGAAGCCCAGAAGATCGGACGGTCTCCTCTCACGCTGGAGGGCGATGCCTTCTCGGACGAGATGAAGAAGAACTTCATCGAGCGTGTGCGCGAGAAATTCGGACAGCTCGACATGCTGGTCTACAGCATGGCGGCTCCGGTCAGGACCGATCCGGACACGGGCAAGACCTATCGCTCGGTCATCAAGCCGCTGGGTGCCCCTGTCGAGATCAAGACTCTCGACACGGAAACCGGCGAGGTTTTCGAGACCACGCTCGAGCCTGCGAACGAAGATCAAACGACGGCTACGGTCGCGGTGATGGGCGGTGATGACTGGAAGCGCTGGATCGACCAGCTCGCGGACGCCGGCGTTTTGGCGCCGGGCTTCCGGACGCTCAACTACACCTATATTGGCAGCGAGCTGACCTGGCCGATCTATTGGAACGGCACGCTCGGGCGCGCCAAGGTCGATCTCGACCGCAAGGCGGAAGAGATCCGGAACCGGCTCGGCCAGGACGCCGCACGCGTCGTGGCGCTGAAGGCCGTGGTCACCCAGGCGAGCTCGGCGATTCCGGTGGTGCCGCTCTACGGGACGGTGCTGTTCAAGGTCATGAAGCAGCTCGGGCTCCACGAGGGATGCATCGAACAGATCGATCGCCTGTTCCGGACCCGCCTCGGCAAGGACGCCGAACTCGATGACGCGCAGCGCATCAGGGTCGACGACTGGGAGCTCTCGCCCGAAGTTCAGACGGAAGTGTCGCGGCGCTGGCCGCTGCTCACGACCGAAACGCTCGGCGAACTGGCGGATCTTGCCGAATACAAGACCCAGTTCCTGCGCCTGTTCGGATTTGGCATCGACGGCGTCGACTATTCGCAGGACGTCGACCCTCGCGTCGTCCCGGGTTAGGCCGTTCGGAAAAACGGGCGAGCGGCAAAAGACTTCTCTCCTTCCCCCTGAAAGGGGGAAGGTCGGGATGGGGGTCAGCCGCGGGCGATGCTCTATGCGGAGAGAGCTGATCCCCACCCGCTTTGCTCTGGCGAGCAAAGCGACCTCCCCTTTTCAAGGGGAGGTTAGGACGTAGCCCCGGATTTCGCTTCGCTCCATCCGGGCCACATGCGTCACCCCGCAGCGATCTTCTCTGCGCGCTGGAATGCGGGGCGCGCCACGCAGCGGTCGATATAGGCGTCGAATGACGGCCGCGGCGGCACCATCTTGAACACGCGCACGGCGTAGTTCAGTCCCGAGCCGATCGTGATGTCGGCAGCGGAGAACTGGTCGCCGAGCATCCACGGCCCCTTCTGTAGCTCGGCATCGAGCACGTCGAGCACCTGCGCGGCGCTGCCCCACGCCGCGGTGCTCGCAGGCACCTCGAGCTTGGTGAAGAGCTGGATCAGCGCGGGCTCGATGCAGCTCGACGAGAAAAACAACCACTGCAGATAGCGGGCGCGGTTCGGATCGGTCGTGGCCGGCGCCAGCCTGGTCTCGGGATAGCGGTCGGCGATGTAGGCGCAGATCGCAGCCGCCTCGCCGAGCTGGGCGTCGCCGTCGGTCAGCGCCGGCACCTTGCCCATCGGGTTGATCTTCAAATAGTCGGGCGCCTTCTGTGCGCCGGTGCTGATATCGGTCAGCACCCGTTCGTAAGGCAGGCCGGATTCCTCCATCAGCCAGATCGTGGTGAACGAGCGCGAGCGCGGCGACCAGTAGAGCTTGATCATGTGCTGGACCTTTTCATCGTCGAGGGACGAACAGCGCCCGTTCATCGCGCGCCTGCCGCGACTTGGCAACCGGGGTCGGCTTAGGCGCCCTTTGCCCTGCTCCACCGATAGTGCTTCATCATGAAGCCGGTCAGCGGATTGAGCTCTTCCTTTTCGAACGCAAAACCCTCGCGCTCATACCAGCGCCAGGCCTTTTCGTTCTCGCGAACGCACTTCAACCAGATCTCATCGGGCAATTGCTGGCGCGTGAAGGCGAGCAGCTCGCGTCCCAGGCTCCGGCCCTGATAGGCCGGCGCGACCATCAGTTGGTCGAGAAGGCAGGTCGGCGGATGCAGCGCCAGCATGCCGGCGATCGTGCCGCGATCGTCGGCGACGAAAAGGCTCCAGCCGCCATCGATCTCGCGACGCAGGCGCGCGCGCAGATCGCTGAGCAGGCCGTCGCTCGACTGCGAGAGTTGGGTCGAGACCCAGCTCTCCATCCAAACGCGCGCAACCTCGTCATATTCGTCCGAGCGGGCAGTGCGGATTGTCGGCAGCGTCATCATTGATCTCTCAGCGTGTGAAAGGCCTCGCGGTCTCCCGCGAGGCCTTAGCTTAGTCGAGCAGGTCGCATCCGACGATTCCTTCTGGCGGCTCACACGCCGAGCGCCCCTGCCTTCGCCGCTGCGTAGCGCGCGGCTACGGCTTTCCAGTTCACCGTATTCCACCACGCCTTCAGGTAATCCGGTCGGCGGTTCTGATAGGTCAGATAATAGGCATGCTCCCAGACGTCGTTGCCGAGCAGGGCGCGCTTGCCGTCCATGATCGGGTTGTCCTGGTTCGGGCGCGTCTCGATCGCCAGCTTGCCGTCCCTGGTCACGGTGACGAACACCCAGCCCGAGCCGAACACGCGTCCGCCGGCGGCATTGAAGTCGGTCTGGAACTTCTGCATGCCGCCGAGATCGCGATCGATCGCGGCGAGCAACTCGCCGTCCGGCTTGCCGCCGTTCGGTCCCATGATCTGCCAGAACATCGTGTGGTTAGCGTGGCCGCCCATGTTGTTGCGTACGCCAGTGCGGATCTGCTCCGGCACATCGCCGAGGTTGGCGAGCACGTGAGTGACCGGCTCCTCCGCGATCGCCGGATGATCCTTGGCGAACGTGTTCAGGCTGGTGACATAGGCCTGGTGGTGCTTGTCGTGATGGATCTCCATCGTCTTGGCGTCGATGTGCGGCTCCAGCGCGTTGGTCGGATAAGACAGCGGCTCGACCTTGAACGGTCCGCTTGGAGCCTGTGCCGTCGCCTGCGCGAACGCCGTGCGCGATGAGGCGGCAGCCGCGGCGATACCGGTTGCTGCGATGATCAGGTGGCGTCGGGACATCAATGACATCGTGTTTCTCCGGGCTGGGAAAGCATCATCGGATTAGACACGAGACAGGGATGGGTTCCGATGATGCCGGTCACAATGTCGCGGCCAAACCGCGCACACGGCCCAAGTCCGGCTGATTTGCATCGCGATAGCTCAAACAAAAAGGGCGGCTGTGACAAACGCCCTTTTGCAACGATGGACTGTGCCGGAACTTACTCGCCGGCGGCCTCGCGCGGGGTGGGCGCCTCGGCCTTCTGCTTGGCTTCCAGATCCTCGCCGGTCTGCTGGTCGACCGCCTTCATCGACAAGCGGGTCTTGCCGCGATCGTCGAAGCCGAGCAGCTTGACCTTGACCTTGTCGCCTTCCTTGACGACGTCGGAGGTCTTCTGCACGCGGTTGGCGGCAAGCTGGCTGATGTGGACGAGACCGTCCTTGGCGCCGAAGAAGTTCACGAAGGCGCCGAACTCCATCACCTTGACCACGGTGCCGTCGTAGATCTGGCCGACTTCCGGATCGGACGCGATCGACTTGATCCACTTGATCGCGGCCTTCATCGCCTCGCCGTCGTTGGAGGCGACCTTCACCGTGCCGTCGTCCTCGATGTTGACCTTGGCGCCGGTCTTCTCGACGATCTCGCGGATCACCTTGCCGCCGGTGCCGATCACTTCGCGGATCTTGTCGGTGGCGATCTTGAAGGTCTCGATGCGCGGCGCGTATTCGCCGAGCTCGGCGCGGGCCGCGGTCAGGGCCTTGGCCATCTCGCCGAGGATGTGGACGCGCCCTTCCTTGGCCTGGCCAAGCGCGACGCGCATGATCTCCTCGGTAATGCCCTCGATCTTGATGTCCATCTGCAGCGAGGTGATGCCCTGGTCGGTGCCGGCGACCTTGAAGTCCATGTCGCCGAGATGATCCTCGTCACCGAGGATGTCCGACAGCACCGCAAAGCGCGTGCCTTCCAGGATCAGACCCATGGCGATGCCCGCCGTCGGCCGCTTCAGCGGCACGCCGGCGTCCATCAGCGACAGCGAAGCGCCGCAGACCGAGGCCATCGACGAGGAGCCGTTCGATTCGGTGATCTCGGAGACCACGCGGATCGTATACGGGAACTCGTGATGCGGCGGCAGCACCGGGTGGATCGCGCGCCAAGCGAGCTTGCCGTGGCCGATCTCGCGGCGCTTGGTGCCGCCGAGGCGGCCGGTTTCGCCGACCGAATAGGGCGGGAAGTTATAGTGCAGCAGGAACGTCTCCTTGTACGTTCCCGACAGCGCGTCGATGTACTGTTCGTCCTCGCCGGTGCCGAGTGTGGTCACGACCATCGCCTGGGTCTCGCCGCGGGTGAACAGCGCCGAGCCGTGAGCGCGCGGCAGCACGCCGACTTCGGCGACGATGTTGCGCACGGTCTTGACGTCGCGGCCGTCGATCCGCTTGCCGGTATCAAGGATGTTCCAGCGGACGATCTTGGCTTCCAGCTCCTTGAACACATCGGCGACGCGCAGCTTGTCGTATTTCGGCTCCTGCCCTTCGGGGAAGAAGTGCGCCATCACCTTCTCCTTGACGGCGCCGACCGCGGCATAGCGGTCTTGCTTCACTGCGATCGCATAAGCCTGGCGGAGCTCCTGCTCGGCGATGCCGAGCATCTCCTTCTCGATCTCCGAATTGTCGATCGGCGTGACTTCGCGCGGCTCCTTGGCGGCCTTCTCGGCAAGCTCGATGATCGCGTTGATGACCGGCTGGAAGTGGCGGTGGCCGAACATGACCGCGCCGAGCATCACGTCTTCGTTGAGCTCCTTGGCTTCCGACTCGACCATCAGCACGGCGTCGGCGGTGCCGGCGACGACGAGGTCGAGCTGGCTCTCGGTCATCTCGTCCAGCGTGGGGTTGAGGACATATTCGTCATTGGCGAAGCCGACGCGCGCCGCGCCGATCGGGCCCTTGAACGGCACGCCGGACAGCGTCAGTGCGGCGGAGGCCGCGACCATCGACAGAATGTCGGGATCGTTCTCCATGTCGTGCGACAGGGTCGTCACGATCACCTGGGTCTCGTTGCGCCAGCCGTCGACGAACAGCGGACGGATCGGCCGGTCGATCAGGCGGGAGACCAGCGTCTCCTTCTCGGTCGGACGGCCTTCGCGCTTGAAGTAGCCGCCGGGAATGCGGCCCGCGGCGTAGGCCTTCTCCTGGTAATCGACGGTGAGCGGCAGGAAGTCGACGCCTTCGCGCGGCGCCTTGGCCGCAACGACGGTGGCGAGCACCACGGTCTCGCCATAGGTGGCCATCACGGCGCCGTCGGCCTGGCGGGCGATCTTGCCGGTTTCAAGCTTGAGGGGACGTCCACCCCAGTCGATCTCGACGGAATGCGTTTTGAACATTTCGGTCTTCTTTCATGGTTTCGCGAAAGCACGGCGCCCCAAAACACAAAGACCATGCGCAAGACGGCGAGACACTGATGCGCTGCTGCGACCAGCGTCCGGCGATCCTGCCATGGTCCTTGGATTCCGGATGGCGTCCATCCTTTCGATCATCTGGGCATCTTGCCCGGTCCAGCGGCCGGATTGCTGCTGGACGCTAGTGCGCATGGCGTGAAGGCCATGCTGTTGCGCATGATCGTCTTTCGACAATTCGAAAGTCCGTCTTCCCGGAAGATCATACGAAAACGCGCGCGAACCGCGCGCGCGTGCTTCTCGATATCAACGACGGATGTTGTGCTTTTCGAGCAGCGCCTTGTAACGCGCCTCGTCCTTGCGCTTGATGTAGTCGAGCAGGGAGCGACGCGTCGACACGAGCTTCAGGAGGCCACGGCGTGAATGGTTGTCCTTCACGTGGGTCTTGAAGTGCTCGGTGAGGTTGTTGATGCGTTCCGACAGGATCGCGACCTGGACCTCGGGCGAGCCGGTGTCGCCGGCTTTGGTGGCATTCGTCTTGATGACTTCCGCTTTGCGTTGCGCGGTAATCGACATCGTCAATTGCTTCCATGGTTGCGAGCCGGACTGGCAGTCAGTCCGCTCAGGTTGAACACGCGCTTGGGGATGAGTTCGCCATTGCCAAGTTCGGCAAGCGCCAGAAGACGGCCTGCCACCGTGACATAGACTGTGCCGCTATTATTGGGCGCATCCCGTCCGCGCAACAAAACGGCCTGGCCTCTGTGAAGCCTTGCCGCATCAGCCCGTGTGACGGCCAGTGCCGGGATGTCGTCCAGCGCGGTCTCAACGGGCAAAAGCGCGTCGGCGAGGCTGCCCTCGCCAGACGCGGCTCTATTGCATAAAGCCTCCAACTGTTCCAGCGGAATCATGTCCTGCTCGGTAAATGGACCGACAATGGTTCGCCGCAGCGCGCAGATATGGCCGAAACAGCCGAGAATCCGGCCCATATCGCGGGCCAGCGCCCGGACATAGGTTCCCTTGCCGCACTCGGCCTCGAACACGGACTGGCCGTTATCTCCATGTTCCACAAGGATTAATTCATGAATCTCGACCGGGCGGGGCTTCAGTTCCACGGTTTCGCCGTCACGTGCCAGGTCATAGGCGCGCTCGCCCTGCACCTTGATGGCCGAATATTGCGGCGGGATCTGCTCGATCGTCCCGGTGAAGCGGGGCAGCAGCTCCCGGACTGAATCGGCTGTCGGCCGGCTCTCGCTGGTCCTGACGACGCGTCCCTCGGTGTCGTCGGTGTCGCGCTCCTCGCCCCAGCACACCGTGAAGCGATAGCGCTTGCGGCCGTCCATCACGAACGGCACGGTCTTGGTGGCCTCACCGAGCGCGATCGGCAATCCGCCCGAGGCGAGCGGATCGAGCGTGCCGGCATGGCCGGCGCGCTTTGCCTGGAACAGGCGCTTGAGCACGGCGACCGCGTGCGTCGAGGTCATGCCAACCGGCTTGTCGAGCACGACCCAGCCGTGCACGTCGCGCTTGTCGCGGCGCGGCTGATGATTCTGCCTGCCCTGCTTCTGGTGCTGGCGCGGATCGTTGTTCACCCGACGCGGACCGTCACTGCGCTGTTCGGAAAAAATATCTCTGCTGGCGTTGGGCGCGTCGGCATCTTTCGCGTCGATCGCGCTGTTGGTCGTCGTCACAGTCATCACTCGTCGTCCGAATCGGGCGCAAGGTCTCTTTGCACCGCAGGTGTTCGCAGTAATTTCTCGATACGTTCCGCCTCGTCGAATCGCTCGTCGACGCGGAAGCGGATGTCAGGTGCAAATTTCAGGTTAACGCGATGCGCGATCTCGCCGCGGAGGAATTTCTTGTTGCGCTCGAGCGCTGCGATCACGGCATCGGTGTCGCGTCCGCCAAGCGGCATCACATAGATCGTGGCGAGCTTCAGGTCCGGCGACATACGCACCTCGGGAACGGTGATGATGTGGCCTGCGAGATCCGGATCGTGGACGTCACCGTGGGACAGAATATCGGCAACCGCGTGGCGAACGGTTTCGCCGACGCGGAGCTGTCGTTGTGATCCCCCGGGCGCGGAGCTCTTCTTTTGACGGGACATGACCTTCTTCCAAAACCGTCACGCCCGCGGGTCTTGGCCCCGGGCATCAATGTCTAGCTTTTCAATTTCAGACAATGCGGGGCTGGCCGGACCTGGTCCGGCCATGCCGACGCATTTTCAGTTAAATGGACCCAACGCTTAGTAAGATCTGCGCTTCGTAAGACTTGGACTTACAGAGAGCGCTGGATCGTCTCGATGCGGTAACACTCGATCACGTCGCCGACACGCATGTCGCCGTAGTTCTCGAACGCCATGCCGCACTCCTGGCCGGCGACCACTTCCTTCACTTCATCCTTGAAGCGCTTCAGCGTCGAGAGCTTGCCTTCGTGCACCACCACGTTGTCGCGGATCAGGCGAACATTGGCGCCGCGCTCCACGGTCCCGTCGGTGACGCGGCAACCCGCGACCTTGCCGACCTTGGAAATGTTGAACACTTCCAGGATCTGCGCGTTGCCCAGCATGGTTTCGCGCAGCGTGGGCGCGAGCAGGCCGGACATCGCCTTTTTGATGTCATCCACGAGATCGTAGATGATGTTGTAGTAGCGGATCTCGATGCCGTTGCGCTTGGCGGCTGCCGCCGCTTCCTTGTTGGCGCGGACCGAGAAGCCGATGATCGCGGCGTTGAAGCCTTCGGCCAGCGTGACGTCGGACTCCGAGATGCCACCGACGCCTGCATGGAGGATACGAGCTGCGACCTCCTCGGTGCCGAGCTTCTCCAGCGAGCCAAGGATCGCTTCCAGCGAGCCCTGCACGTCGGCCTTCACGATCAGCGGGAATTCCTTGCGGCCCGCGGTCTTGAGCTGCGACATCATCTGCTCGAGCGAGCCGCGCATGCCGGAGATCGACGCCGCGGCGTTCTCGCGCTTCTGGTGCGCACGGTAGCTCGTGACCTGGCGGGCGCGGGCTTCGTTCTCGACCACGGCAAGACGGTCGCCGGCTTCCGGCGGACCGTTGAAGCCGAGCACCTCGACCGGCACGGACGGGCCGGCGTCCTGGAGATTTTCACCCTGGTCGGAGATCAGCGCGCGGACGCGGCCCATCTCGGCGCCGGCCACGATGATGTCGCCGACATTCAGCGTGCCGCGTTGCACCAGCACGGTCGCGACCGGACCGCGGCCACGATCGAGCTTGGCTTCGATCACGGTGCCTTCCGCCGGGCGATGCGAATTGGTCTTCAGGTCGAGAATTTCCGCCTGCAGCGCGATCATCTCCAGCAGCTTGTCGAGGTTGGTCTTGTTCTTCGCCGACACCTCGACGTCGACCACGTCGCCGCCGAGCGATTCGACCTGCACCTCGTGCTGCAGCAGCTCGGTGCGCACGCGCTCGGGCCGCGCATCGGGCTTGTCGATCTTGTTGATCGCCACGATGATCGGCACCTTCGCCGCCTTGGCGTGATTGATCGCTTCCACCGTCTGCGGCATCACGCCGTCATCGGCCGCGACCACCAGCACGACGATGTCGGTGACCTTGGCGCCGCGGGCGCGCATCGCGGTGAACGCGGCGTGGCCGGGCGTGTCGATGAAGGTGATCTTGGTGCCGCTCTCGGGCGAGAGCACCTGATAGGCGCCGATATGCTGGGTGATACCGCCGGCTTCGCCCGACACCACGTTGGCGTGGCGCAGCGCGTCGAGCAGCGAGGTCTTGCCGTGATCGACGTGGCCCATCACCGTGACCACGGGCGAGCGCGGCTCGGTGTCGGTCGAATCGTCGACGACGTCGAACAGGCCTTCCTCCACGTCGGAGGCGGCGACGCGCTTGACGGTGTGGCCGAGCTCTTCCGCGATCAACTGCGCGGTGTCGGCATCGATCACGTCGGTGATCTTGTGCATCGCGCCCTGCTTCATCAGCATGCGGATGACGTCGACCGCTCGCTCCGACATGCGGTTGGCGAGTTCCTGAATCGTGATCGCTTCCGGAATCGTGACCTCGCGGATCAGCTTTTCCTTCGGCTCATTCGACGCATGGCCCTTCAGACGCTGGGTGCGGCGGCGGAACGAGGCGATCGAACGCTCGCGCACGTCGTCGGCATTGAGCGCCGTGGTCACGGTCAGGCGGCCGCGTTCCTTCTGCGGACCGGGCTTATGGGTGGTCCTCGGCGCTGCCGCCGGGCGCACGGCGCCGCCGGGGCGGCGCACCAGACGCGGACCTTCGTCCTCGTCCGCCTCGGCCGCAACCGGAGCTCGCGGCGCGGGGGCCGGAGTGCGTCCGGGGATCGACGTTGTCGTACGGCCCGGCGCCGATGTCGCGGGTCGCGTCGGGGCAGACGTCGCCGGCCGCGCGGCTGTGGAGGGAGCAGGTTTGGCCGGCGCGGCAGCGGGGGCAGCGCCCGGTTTGGCCTCGCCCTCGCCGAAGCGGCGCTTGGCCTCGACCTCGGCCTTGCGCTTGGCCTCTTCTTCCTGGCGATGGCGCTCCTCTTCCGCCTTGCGGCGGGCTTCGGCGGCCTCGCGCTCGGCCTTCTCGATAGCCTCGCGGGCGGCGCGGCGCTTGGCCTCCTCTTCGGCCTGCCGGCGCTCCTCGATGTCACGCTGCCGGGCGTCGGCGAGCGCGTTGGCACGCGCAGAGCGCTCATCCTCGGTCAGCGTCGGCAGCACCACGCCGGAGCGGGTGTTGCGCTGCGCCTGTCCGGGAGGCGGACCTGACGGGCGGCCGAGCGGCGGCTTGGCGACTGGCGCCGCGGGCTTTGCGACCACGGGTTCCGGCGCATGGGTCTCGGCCGGGCCATCGCCGCCGATGCGGCGCTTGCCACGCTTCTCGACCACGACCTGCTTGGTCCGGCCATGGCTGAAGCTCTGGCGCACGGTGCCCGTCTCGACGCGCGGCTTCAGCGTCAAGGTCTTGCTCGGGACACTCAAAGTCTTGTCGCCAGGGGTTTTGGTATCAACCATTCAGCAGTCCTAATCTCGTTTCGCTGTGCGTTTCCCGCACAAGTCCTTCAAGGCGTCGTCTATTGTTGAGCATGATCCCGTTGGAAAGGCGGTATCCGCCTTCCCGGATCATGCTCTGGAATTTCTGGCCGCTTCGGCGGTCTTGTCGTCGTCGGCCATCCGGTATCGGACCAGCATCTGGCAGCGCGACAGGAACGTCTTGCTCGCCGGGCCCGCGAGCAGCGCAGCATGTATCACATTTGCGCGCCCAAGTGCCAAATCCAATTCTGCCGACGTCAAAACATTGACGGTGGCGATTACCGGCGATTCACCACGTTTTTCGCCCCTTTGCCGGAGGATCGCGTCCAATTTGCGAATTCCGTCGGCAGCGCCGTCGGAAGCGTGGATCAGGGCTGCGGTTTCGCCCCGGTTGAGCGCGTCCTCGACCTTGCCGAAGCCGGATACAACCTGGCCGGCCTTGGCGGCCATCGCCAAGGCGTCGATAACGCTGCGCACCAGCAGTGCCTCGGTGTCGGCGGAAAGGGTCGGCGCGACCCGGACATCGCGCTTGAATCCCTTGCTAAATTGGTGACGGCGGACGGCTTCCGCAACACTTCGCCGCGATGCGGAAACCCACAATCCCCGGCCCGGAAGCTTACGCTTGAGATCCGGGATCACCTCGCCGGTGGGCGCGACGACGAACCGGATCAACTCGTCGATCGGACGCACCTCGCGGCTGACCGCGCACATCCGCGTGGTCGCGGACTTCTGCGTCCGCGGCCCATCGTCGAGATCGTGGTCAGCCTGAGCGAGCATCCGTAGGCCATCTCCTTATGCCGCCGGCTCTTCGGCAGCCTCGGTTTCCTCGGCCGGCTTGGCGAGGTCGGCCTCGGTGATCCAGCCGGCCTTGAGGCGAGCCTGCATGATCATCGCCTCGGCGTCGTCGCGCGAAATCTCGATGCCGTCGAGGAACCCGGCGTGCTTGGTCGGCTCGCCGCCGTCCTTGCGCTCGGTCCAGCCGACCAGGTCGTCGGTGGCGCAGCCGGCGAGGTCCTCGACCGTCTTCACATCGTTTTCGCCGAGCTTCACCAGCATCTTCGAGGTCATGCCGGGCACATCCTTCATGGCGTCCTCGACGCCAAGTTCCTTGCGCCTGGCTTCCAGCTCGGCCTCGAGCCGCTCCAGATATTCGCGGGCGCGGGTCTGCAACTCGTTGGCGGTCTCCTCGTCGAAACCTTCGATGCCCGCGAGTTCCTTGACGTCGACCAGCGCGAGTTCCTCGACCGAGGTGAAGCCTTCGGAGGCGAGCAACTGGCCGACCACCTCGTCGACATTGAGCGCTTCCATGAACACGCGGGTCGAATTCTCGAAGTCGGCCTGACGGCGCTCCGATTCTTCCTGCTCGGTCAGGATGTCGATGTCCCAGCCGGTGAGCTGCGAGGCGAGGCGCACGTTCTGGCCGCGGCGGCCGATCGCCAGCGAGAGCTGGTTGTTGGTGTCGGGCACCACGACCTCGATGCGCTCGCGGTCCTCGTCGATCACGACCTTGGCGACTTCGGCCGGCGCCAGCGCGTTGACCACGAAGGTCGCGATGTCGGGCGACCACGGAATGATGTCGATCTTCTCGCCCTGCAATTCGTTGACCACGGCCTGCACGCGCGAGCCGCGCATGCCGACGCAGGCGCCGACCGGATCGACCGAGGAATCGCGCGAGATCACGCCGATCTTGGCGCGCGAGCCCGGATCGCGGGCGACCGCCTTGATCTCGACGATGCCGTCGTAGATCTCCGGCACTTCCTGCGCGAACAGCTTCGCCATGAACTGCGGATGGGTGCGGGACAGGAAGATCTGCGGGCCGCGGGTCTCGCGGCGGACGTCGAAGATATAGGCGCGGACGCGATCGCCGTTGCGGAACACCTCGCGCGGCAGCATCTCGTCGCGGCGCACGATGGCTTCGCCGCGGCCGAGGTCGACGATCACGCTGCCATACTCGACGCGCTTGACGACGCCGTTGACGATGTCGCCGATGCGATCCTTGAATTCCTGATACTGTCGGTCGCGCTCGGCCTCGCGCACCTTCTGCACGATCACCTGCTTGGCGGATTGCGCGGCGATGCGGCCATATTCCAGCGGCGGCAGCGTGTCGGCGATGGTGTCGCCGACCTGGGCGCCGGGATTGGCGCGCTGCGCGTCGGCGAGCGAAATCTGGTTCGAGGCGTTCTCGACGACGTCGACCACGAGCATGTGGCGCGTCAGCCGCAACTCGCCTTTCTTGGCGTCGATCTCGGCATGGATGTCGGTCTCGCTGCCGTATCGGGCGCGCGCCGCCTTGGCGATGGCATCCTCCATCGCCGCGATCACGATGGAGCGGTCGATCGACTTTTCGCGCGCAACTGCGTCTGCGATCTGCAGCAGTTCGAGTTTGTTGGCGCTGACTGCCATGGCTTAGTCTCCTTCGGATGGATCGATCTCGCCTCGGCGCGCACGTTCCGCGGCCAGGCGGTGTTGTTTGGTGTGGGTCGGAGCCGGCTTCTTGCCGGGCTTCGGCTTCGGTTTGTGGCTTCGCGCCGGATCGCTCTTCTTGGCGTGCTCCGGTTGCGGCGGTGCGAGGCCAAGCTCACGGCGCAGTTCGCGCTCGGCGGCCTTGCCGCGGCGCATCGATTCGGCGATCAACTCGTCGGTCAGCACCAGCCGCGCATCCGAGATGTCCTCCATCACCAGGAGAACCTCGGCATCCTCGTCCGGGCGCGGATCGTCGCGCTTGACACGCACCGCATCGCCCTCGACGCCCGCGAGCGTGCCGCGGAACCGCTTGCGGCCTTGATGCGCCACCGCCATCTCGACCTTCACGAGATGCCCATGATAGCGCTCGAAATCGGAGCGGCGCACCAGCGGACGGTCGATTCCTGGCGACGAGATCTCGAGCCGGTAGGCGCGTTCGATCGGGTCCGCGACATCGAGCACCGGCGACAGTGCGCGCGAGATCGCCTCGCAGTCCTCGAGCTGCATCGAGCCGTCGGGGCGTTCCGCCATGATCTGCACGGTGCAACCGGCCTCGCCCGAGACCTTGATCCGCACCAGCCGATAGCCCATGCCCTGCAGGACCGGCACGGCGACTGCGGCAACGCGCGCGGCCACGCCGGGCTCGACGACGAGCCGTGGCTCGTTGAGCAGTTCGGCGTCCACGGACGTTGCGATCGGATCAGTCATATCCAGTGTCAAAGGCTCCAGTGTCAAAGGCGGTCTGAGGTCTGTCGTGTTGTCTCTGCGGCCTTTAGCGGCCGGTAACGCTACCCAAACCGGGCTCGGCCCGGCCGGGTCCCGTCAGGTAATAAAAAAGAGCGGGTCCCGGGGGGCCCACTCTCCTACGCGATCGTATGAGATACCTAAGTTGCTGCCGATATAGCGCTTTTGCCCCGGCCCGGCAAGGCCTCCGGACCTCCGGGGCGGTGATTTTGCGGCTTCCCTCGGAGACCTTCGATCTAACCCTCCGTTTACGAACGGGACCTAGATTGCCGGCAAACCGGCAGAAGACGCTGGTTTGGATAGGCCTATGACGACAGCCCCGGCGCTGATCCCGGAACTCGACGATATCGTTCGCCGTGGTGACCCCAAGCGCCGCGCTGAAGCCGCACGGCAGGTCGGCGAGCTGTTTCTGCAGGGGGCCGCGAATTTCCGCCCCGACCATATCGATCTTTTCGACGGCGTGCTGACCAGCCTGGTTCCACACGCCGAGGTGGACGCGCGGATCGATCTCGCCGAACGGCTCGCCGTGCTTGGCAACGCGCCGCGGCATCTCGTCGGTCAGCTCGCCCATGAGGACAATATCGCGATCGCGGGCCCGCTGCTGCGCCGCTCGCCCGTCCTTGACGAGCCTATGCTGGTCGAGATTGCCAACGCCAGGGGCCAGGGCCATCTGCTCGCGATGGCCGAGCGGCCAAAGCTCTCGACCGAGTTGACCGATGTCATCGTGCGCCGTGGCGACCGCGACGTGATCAGGTGCGCGGCCGGCAATGCCGGTGCTGCATTCTCGGATGATGGCTTCGCCACGATGATCCGCCGTGCCGGACAGGACGGTGTGCTGACGCTCAAGATCGGCCGGCGCGACGATCTTCCGCCCGAGCATCTCAAGAGCCTGCTGGCCGGCTCGATCGACGTGATCCGCCGGCGTCTGCTCGACGTCGTCAAGCCCGAGCGGCAGGCCGAGATCAAGCTTGCGATGAGCGAGATCGAAGGCGTGATTGCTGCTGTCGAAGGACGTCGCGATTTCGCGCCGGCGCAGCGCGCGATCCTCGCATTGCATCAAGCCGGCAAGCTGAACGAGACGGCGCTGCTCGATTTCGCAAAGTCCTTCAAATACGAGGAGTCGGTTGCGGCGCTGGCCGCAATGACCGGCGTGAGGATCCTGACGCTCGATCGCCTGATCTCGGGCGATCGCTACGATCCGATCCTGATCGCCAGCAAGACCATCGGCCTCGAATGGCCAACGGTGCGGGCGCTGATCATGATGCGGCTCGGGCCGAACCGGGTGCCGTCATCGGCCGACATCGAGGGCGCGCGGGTGAATTTCGCTCGCCTGATGCCATCAACTGCGCAGCGTGTCGTCGACTTCTGGAAATCGCGATAAGCCGCCGGCCTCCGCTCCGATATCGTCATGAGAGAATTCCGCTGCGGGGAAAGTCTCGCCTGCGCTTGTGCGGCATTGGCTACGCTGCGCAAGCACTCCCCATCGCGGACTAGGACAGCTATGCTCCTCGCAAGGCGCGACACAGCGCCAACGGGGAGATTGCCATGCTGACGGACGCCGACATTCAATCGCACGCCGAACGGATTCGCGACGACGGATACACCGTGATCGAGCGTGCCGCCTCGCCCGAGCTGGTCGAGAAGTTGAAGGCGGCGGTGCTGCGGATCGAGCGCGAGCATGATCTCGGCTTGGCGAAGACCTCGTTCGAAGGCTTCAAGACGCTGCGGATCAACAACCTCCTGACCTATGACGATCTGTTCTGGGAGGTGCCGCTGCATGAGAACGTGCTGCCGGTCGTCGAGCGTGTGCTGGACAAGGAGTGCCTGCTCTCGTCGTTCTGCTCGCTGGTGCTCGGTCCCGGCCAGGAGGCGCAGCCGATCCACGAAGACACGCAATTGATTCCGCTGCCGCGGCCGCATATTCCGATCACGATTAATGCGATCTGGGCGCTGTCGGATTTCCGCGAGGACAATGGCGCGACGCGTATCATCCCCGGCAGCCACAAGTACGATTCGTCGCCGGAATACGGCAAGGACTACGAGGCTGTCACCGCGACCATGCCGGCCGGCAGCGTGATGCTGTTCGACAGCGCGCTGTGGCACGGCGGTGGCGCCAACACCAGCGACGCCAGGCGCTTTGCCTTCTCCTGCGCCTATTGCTGGGGCTGGATGCGGCAGCAGGAGAATCTGCAGCTCGGCATTCCCCGCGACATCGCCGTGCGCTTTCCGCGCCGGCTGCAGGAACTGTGCGGCTACGGCGTCTACAAGGGACAGTTCGGCCACATCGACAATCGCGACCCGATCGAGCTGCTGGGCCGTGAGCGGGGAAAACGCATGGTGTGGGAAGCGACCGACGTCAAGAAGGCGCGGATCGCCAACCAGTAGCCTGCGTCATGCCCGGGTCAAGCCCGGGCTTGACGAGATCTCAGAGTCTTCGAAACCGCAAGTACGCTGCCTTCCGCCCTTCGCGCTCGGCTTTGGCGCCGTAGCGCGTCATCGTGTAGTCGGGCCATGGCTGCTGCCAGTCCGTTGCGCGCTCGGCGAGCCAGGCGAAGTCCGGCGAGCGCATCAGATGCGCCAGCGTCCAGGCGCAGTAGTCGTCGATATCGCTGACGAAGCGGAATTCGCCGCCCGGCTCCAGGATTCGCGCCATCGCGGCGACTGTCGCATCCTGCACGAAGCGTCGTTTCCAGTGCCGCCGCTTCGGCCACGGATCGGGATGAATCAGGTCGATGCGCGCAAGCGAGCGCGGCGGCGCCCAGGCCAACAGCTCGGCGGCGTCGCCGGCGAACAGCCTGATGTTGCCGATATTGTGTGCCTCGATCTGGGTCAGGATCTTCGCCATGCCGTTGACGTAGGGCTCGCAGCCGATGAAGCCCGTCCTGGGAAAGGCCTGCGCTTCTGCGACCAGATGCTCTCCGCCGCCGAAGCCGATCTCGAGCCTGACGCTTTCGGTGCCGTCGTCGAACAGTTCGGTCAGGCTTCCCGGCGCGGGCGTGCCGATGTCGAGTGCCAGATGCGGCAGCAGATGGTCGATCAGGTCGGCCTGGTGCGCGCGCAGCTTGTGGCCCTTGCGGCGCCCGAAGAACGATCCGCGCGAATGGGCGGCCGCGCCGTCGTCCGGGGGCGCGTCATGGTCGCCGGCATCGCGTGGTGTAGCGATCATCGCAGCGTCTGATAGAGGCGATGCAGGAGCCGTGCGCGCGGCTCGAGCGAGGAGATATAGAGCTGCTCGTAATGGGTATGCGCACCCTTGCCGTCGACGCCGAGGCCGTCGAGGGTCGCGGTGTGCGGCGCGGTGAAATTGCCGTCGGAGCCGCCGCCGGTGAAGACATCGAGCAGATCGAAGCCGAGCTCGGCGGCGACCGTCCTGGCGTGCTCGTAGAGCGCGGTGCCGGAATTGCTCTTCTCATAGGGCGGACGATTGAGCTCGCCCGTCACCGTCACGGTAACGCCCTCGGTGCGCGATGTGATCCCGAGGATCTTCGACACCAGCTCGTCGGCGTCGGCCATGGTCGGCACGCGCAGGTCGACTTCGGCATAGGCCTCTTCGGCGATCACGTTCGGCTTGGTGCCGCCGCGGACCACGCCGACATTGACGGTGACGCCGCGCTTGAGATCGTTCATCGCCTCCAGCGTCAGGATCACGTTGCCGAGCTCGCGGATCGCACTGCGGCCGTCCTCGGGGCGCGTGCCGGCATGCGCCGGCGCACCCTTGATGAACACGTCGAACCGGGCGACGCCCTTGCGCCCGGTGACGATCTTGCCGCCGTCGCGCGCCGGCTCGGTGACCAGCACGTATTTGGCCTTGCGGCCCTCGGCCTCGATCAGCGCCCGCGAGGTTGGGCTGCCGACTTCTTCGTCGGACACGTAAAGCTGGGTGATGCCGAGCGGCGCGCGTGCGTCATCGGCGCAGATTTGCCGGAAGGCGTGATAGGCGAGATAAGCGCCGCCCTTCATGTCGTAGATGCCGGGGCCGAACGCGCTGTCGCCGTCGATCCTGAACGGCAGACGTTCGATGAAACCCATCGGGTGCACGGTGTCGAGATGGCTCAGCACCAGGATGCCTGGCGCTTCCTGGCCCCAGGACGAGCGTGCGACCAGGTGATCGCCGTGGCCGTCGCGCCCGGCGATACGTTCCACGGTGGCCGGCAGATCGCGATAGCCCGACGCGACGAGGTCGGCGAGCTTGTTGACCTGATCGGGCCGTTCGGTCGGCGACTCGATCTCGACCCAGCGGCGGATGCCGTCGAGGATCGCTCCTGCTTCAAATGGATTGCTGGACATGGATGTTGTCGGCCTGTGAGTTCACCTGTCGACGCGCGCGGACGCACGTGCCGGAAGGACATATTCCAGATTTGTCGATCCCTCAAACGGATACGATCGGATCAGGCCTGGTCGGACGCCTCGCGCGCGGCGATCTGCTCGACCAGCTCGACGATGCTGCGGCGGAGCTTGGCGTCAGCAATGCGGGTGAAGGCGCGGGTCAGCGCCAGCCCTTCCGCGGTCGCGAGGAAATCCGACACGTAAGCGGGCGAGGCGCCCTCGCCGAAGCCGTCGGACGTCTTGACGCCGCTCGGGCCGCCATCGAACAGGAAGGATACCGGGACCTGGAGAATTTCAGAGATCTGCTGCAGCCGGCTGGCGCCAACGCGGTTGGTGCCCTTCTCGTATTTCTGCACCTGCTGGAACGTCAGGCCCAGCGCCTCGCCCAGCTTTTCCTGGCTCATGCCCAGCATGATGCGTCGCATGCGGACGCGGCTGCCGACATATTTGTCAACAGGGTTGGGCGCTTTGGTAGACATCTCCAACTCTCCTAGGGAATTGCGCGCCCGTGGATGAGGCAAGTTGGAAGCGAATATGCCTCAGGCGCAGGTGCCGTCAAATCCTGCAAGGAGGATCGGGACGAAATGCGGACAATTTGCGCAAAGGGGCTGACTGGACGTGGGATTTCGCTCGGGCCCGTACAATGCGAAGCGTACGGTCAATCTGTCAACTGGTGGATTGGCGTCGACGCGAATTTCGACGTTTTTTCGGGTTCGGCGACAACCGCCAATATGTAATCGTCAGGGCTTTCGCCTAAGGAAACGCCGCCGCAGCACGATTGCGAGGGCAACGATCACGATGGCAGCGGCCGGGATATTCCCGATCCGCGCATAGATCGTCGGCGCGATCGCCGCCGGCAGGCCGGCATCGAGGACCCCTTCGAGCCCGAGTCCGAGCTGTGCGACAATCCGGCCCACCGGATCGATCACGGCGGAAATGCCTGTATTTGCGGCACGCACCAGGGGCAGCCCCTCCTCGATCGAGCGCAGCCGTGCCTGCTGCAGATGCTGGTAGGGACCGGTCGAGAGTCCGAACCAGCCGTCATTGGTGACGTTGATGATCCAGCCCGGTCGCTCGTCGCGGTCGATGATGCTGCCGGGGAAGATCGCCTCGTAGCAGATCAGGGGCAGCGCAGGCGGGGCATGCGGCACGTCGAGCAGCCGGCGAATCGTGCCCGGGATGAAGCCGCCCACCACCTTGGTGAGCTGCTGGAAGCCCAGCTTCTCCATCCATGACTGGAACGGCAGATATTCGCCGAACGGCACCAGATGCAGCTTGTCGTAGACCGACAGCACGCTGCCGTCATGATCGATGACGTAGATGGAGTTGTAGGCGCGGGTGATGCGGACACCCGCTGGCAGGTCGGGCGCGCGCACCGAGCCGGTGATCAGCACGGTTCCCTTCGGCAGCAGATCGGCGATCTCAGCCATCGCGTCGGCTTCCCGGGTGAGGAAGAAGGGAAACGCGGATTCCGGCCAGATCAGGATGTTGGCATCGCGCACGCCGGTGGATTGCGGTCCCGACGCCCGATCGGACAATGCGAGATACTTCTGCATTACCGCCGCTTTGGCGGAGTAGTTGAACTTGGCATCCTGCTGCAGGTCGGGCTGCATGATACGCAGCTTGGCGCCCGCGACCATCGCGGTCGGATGTTGGGACAGCCGCACCGCGCCGAACGCCAGCATCGCCGCCAGAACCAGCACCGCCGCGGCCGGCGCGCGCCACGGCTTGCGGCCGCGCGAAGAACCGTCGATCAGCACGGCCGGGCTTGCGAAGATCGCGACCGCGAGGAACGTCATGCCCCACAGTCCGATCAATGATGCAGTTTGTGCCAATGCGAGTGGTTCGCTGAGCGCGTAGCCGAATGCGTTCCACGGAAAGCCGGTCAGGAGGTGGCCACGCAGCCATTCTGAGATCGTCAGGCTGGCCGCGAGCGCGAGCACGCGCGAGGCGTCACGTGGCCAGATCAATCGGGCGAGCGCGAAGCCCAAGGCAGTGAACAGCGCCAGATAGGCCGGCAAGCCAAGCACCGCGAACGGCGTCAGCCAGGCGAAGGTCTGGGCATCGACGAAGAAGGCGTAACCGATCCAGTATAGTCCCGGCACGAAATAGCCGAGACCGAACCAGTAGCCGGACAGCGCCGCCGCGGGCACGCCGCGCCAGCGCCCGGCCGCAGCGCCATCGATCAGCCAGACCGCGATCGAAAATGTCAGGAACAGTACCGGCCAGGCGTTGAACGGGGCCATCGCCAGCGCCGACAGGGCGCCGGCGCCGAGCGCGATCGCCGCACGCTTCCATCCCCAGGTCAGGATGATCGCAAGCCCGGCCGCGCGGAGTTTATCTGATGGCGTCACTGCTGACCGGCTCCATCGCCGGACGGCGGGCTGTTGTCGTTGGCCTGCGGGGCTCCGGACTCCGAGGATTGCTCGCGGCGCCGCTCGCGTTCCTTGCGCGGCGTCGGCCGCTCCTTGCGCGTCGAGATCCGCAGGCGTTTCACCCGCCGCGGGTCGGCGTCGAGCACCTCGACCTCGAAATTGCCCGGTCCCGAAATCACCTCGCCGCGCACCGGCAGGCGGCCGACGAACGAGACCAGGTATCCGCCCAGCGTCTCGACCTCCTCACCGGCTTCGCCGATGACGAAATCCTCGCCGATCACCGAGCGCACATCGTCGAGGCTGGCGCGCGCGTCGGCGATGAAGGAGTTGTCGGCCTGGCGCACGATCGACGGTGGCTCGTCGGAATCGTGCTCGTCGTCGATCTCGCCGACGATCTCCTCGACGATATCCTCGATCGACACCAGTCCGTCGGTGCCGCCATATTCGTCGACGACAAGTGCGAGGTGAATGCGCGAGGCCTGCATCTGCGCCAGCAGGTCGATCGCCCGCATCGACGGCGGGATGTAGAGCAGCTTGCGGATGATGTGGGCTTCCGACAGCGGCATCGCGAGATCGACCGCGCGCAGGTCGAGCCCGGCGGGAAACGGCTTCTTGCGCCGGGTCTTGGTCGCGTCGGTCAAGCGCGCCCTGGCGGTCATGAAGGCGAGCAGGTCGCGGATATGTACCATGCCTTCGGGGTCGTCGAGGGTCTCGTTGTAGACCACGAGCCGCGAATGCGCCGCACTCTCGAACAGGCTCATCAGCTCGCCGAGCGGAATGTCGCGCTTGACCGCGACGATGTCGGCGCGGTGCACCATGATGTCGGCGATCCGCCGCTCGTTGAGCGACAGGATGTTGCGCAGCATGGTGCGCTCGATGGCCGAGAAGCCGACATCGTCGGGCGTCGAGGCGTCGAGCACGACCTGCAGGTCGTCACGCACTGAGCCGGCCTTCCAGCCGAACAGCGTACGGATCGCGCGCACCAGCCAGCCTTCGGCGGCGGGGCGCTGCGCCTCGCCGGCGTGCACCACGGCCGGCAAGTTGCTCACGTGACGCGGATTGTCATGGGTCGGTTCGGAATCCGCCATGTCAGTCCATCCGATCCGCGTAGGGGTCGGGAATGCCGAGGAAGCCGAGAATCTCGCGCTCGAGACTTTCCATGTCCTCGGCATCTCTGTCGTTCTCGTGGTCGTAGCCGATCAGGTGCAGGAAGCCGTGCACCGCAAGATGGCTCAAATGGTGGTCGAACGGCTTCTGCTCCTCGTCGGCTTCCCGCCGCGTCGTCTCGTAGGCGATCGCGATGTCGCCCAGCATCCGCGGTGTATCGTCCGGCCCGCCGTCGCCGGTCGGCTGCAGCGCGGGAAACGACAGCACGTTGGTCGGCTTGTCGATGCTGCGCCAATTGTTGTTCAGGGTGCGGATGCCGGCGTCGTCGGTCAGCATGATCGCGAGCTCGGCGTCCCCGACATCGGCGTCGGCGATTTGCGCGGCCGCCTCGATTGCCCGATGGATCACCGCTTCGGCATTGGGCTCGGTCCGCCAGCATTCGGCTGTGACGAGAACCTCGGTTGCGGGAAAGGAGGACACGGTAGTTCCAAAATCTGCGTTATGGCCGGACCCTGTATCGCGCGTGCGGCCGGCCGAAGCTGTTGGTCTCAAGATCTGGCGCTTGCCGGCCGCGGCGGCAATCCCTCATAGGCGGCCACGATGCGCGCCACCAGCTCGTGGCGAATGACGTCTCCGGCGGTGAAATGCACCTGTGCGATGCCCTCGACGCCGTCGAGCAGCTTCACTGCCTCGGCAAGCCCCGAGGTCTGTCCTTGCGGCAGGTCGATCTGCGAGGGATCGCCGGTGACGATCATCCGGCTGTTCTCGCCGAGCCGCGTCAGGAACATCTTCATCTGCATCGATGTGGTGTTCTGCGCTTCGTCGAGGATGATGGCGGCGTTGGTCAGCGTGCGGCCGCGCATGAAGGCGAGCGGCGCGATCTCGATCTCGCCGCCCTGCAGCGCACGCTCGACCACGCGCGCGTCCATCAAATCGTACAGCGCGTCATAGATCGGGCGAAGATAAGGATCGACCTTCTCCTTGAGATCGCCGGGCAGGAAGCCGAGCCGTTCGCCGGCCTCGACTGCGGGCCGCGTCAGAATGATGCGGTCGACCTCCTTGCGTTCGAACAGTTGCGCAGCATGGGCGACGGCGAGCCAGGTCTTGCCGGTGCCGGCCGGGCCGATGCCGAACACCAGCTCGTGCCGCTTCAGCGCGCGGATGTAGGAATCCTGCGCGGCGGTGCGCGCACGCACCGGCCGCTTGCGCAGGTTGATCGTCTCGAATGTCGGCTTCGCCGTCTTGTTGTCGAACTCGAACAGGGAGCCTTGTGCGATCACCGCGCGGATCGCGCCCTCGACCTCGCCCTGATCGAGGTCGTGCCCCTCGAGGGCCTGCGCGTACAGCGCCTCGAGCACGCGCCGAGCCGCATCGCAGCCGTCGCGCGAGCCGGCGATGGTAACGTGGTTGCCGCGGGAGTCGACGACAACGCCGAGCCGGCGCTCGACCAGCGCGAGGTTCTGGCCGTAGGGGCCGACCAGCGCGGAAGCGGCGCGGTTATCGTCGAAATCGATGACGACCTGGGTCTCAGGTGGAATTTGCATGTCGCGATCAGGTTTGCGGCTGGGAGCGAGCGAAGGCGAATCCGATGCGCTTTTGGGCAAGGATTTCAGGCTCCAATGGTCGTCTGCGAAACCGGGGCTGGGGCGGCCGGCGCTGCGAGCTCGCCGATCAGGCTGTAGCGCTCGAGGCTGTCGATCCGCACGGGAAGGACCTTGCCGATGATGTCAGGCGAAGCCATCACATGGGCGGGCTGCAGGTAGGCGGTGCGGCCGACGATCTGGCCTTCCTTGCGCGGAGCCGCGCGCTCAAACAGCACATCGACCGTTGTGCCGATCGCAGCCCGATTGAAGGCCGATTGCTGGCTGTCGATCAATTCCTGAAGCCGCCCCAAGCGCTCGTCCATCGCCGCTGCTGACACCGTCTCCCGCATCTCCGCCGCCGGCGTGCCCGGCCGTGGCGAATACTTGAATGAATACGCCGCAGCGTACCCGATTTGCATGACAAGCGCGAGGGTGGCGGAAAATTCTTCCTCGGTCTCTCCAGGGAAGCCGACGATAAAATCTGATGAAAAAGCAATATCTTGCCGCGCCGCACGGAACCGGTCGATGACGCGCCTGTAATCATCGGCGGTATGTTTTCGGTTCATGGCGGCGAGGATCCGGTCCGCGCCGGACTGCACCGGCAGGTGCACGAACGGCATCAGCTCGGGCAGATCGCGATGCGCCGCGATCAGCGAGTCGTCGACGTCGCGCGGATGGCTGGTCGAGTAGCGCAGCCGCGCCACGCCGGGGGTCTCGGCGAGCCGCTGCAACAGCTTGCCGAGCGGCCAGACGCGGCCATCGGGACCGTCGCCATGATAGGCGTTGACGTTCTGCCCGATCAGCGTGATCTCGCGGACGCCGTTCTCGGTGAGCTGCGTGACGTCGTCGACGATCCTGGCAACCGGACGCGAGACCTCGGCGCCGCGCGTATAGGGCACCACGCAGAAGGTGCAGAACTTGTCGCAGCCCTCCTGCACGGTGACGAAGGCGGAAATGCCGCGCGTGCGAATCGCGTCCGGCTTCGGCTGCGGCAGGAAGCCGAACTTGTCCTCGACCGGGAATTCCGTTTCCAGCGCGCGGCCGCCGGCCTTGGCGCGCTTCAGCAGTTGCGGCAGGTGATGATAGCTCTGCGGCCCGACGACGATGTCGACGGTCGGCGCGCGATGGATGATCTCCTCGCCCTCGGCCTGCGCAACGCAGCCGGCGACTGCGATCTTCATGTCGCGGCCGTCGCGTGCGGCCTCTTCCTTGGCGACCCGCAGCCGTCCGAGCTCGGAATAAACCTTCTCCGATGCCTTCTCGCGGATATGGCAGGTGTTGAGGATCACGAGATCCGCATCATCTGCGCTCGCGGTCTCGACGAAGCCTTCACCGGCCAGCGTGTCCACCATGCGTTGCGCATCGTAGACATTCATCTGGCAGCCATAGGACTTGATGTGCAGCTTGCGCGGCGTCGACATGGAACCTTGAGTGTGGATTGGAGAACGGCGCCATCAGGGCGCAGGGGTCAAATATAGCTTAAAGGGGCGAAAATCCAGCGGTCCCAGCCCCCGTCCGATCCGGTCATTCCGGGGCGATCCGTCAGCATCGAACGATGGCGCGCGGTTGCGCCTGAGAATCTCGAGATTCCGGGTTCGCTCCCTGCGGTCGGGCCCCGGAATGACGTGGCAGAGTCAGGCCAGCGATCGAGCCTCAGCCGCCAGCCGAGCAATCAAGCCAGGCAGTTCGCGCATATCGGCGAATGTCGCGGCTGTTCCGGCCTTGCGCAACGCGTCCTCGTGTTCCGCCGTGCAATGGCTGCCGCCGTGGAAGCCGAGCACCGTCATGCCGGCGGCGCGGGCGCCGGTGACGCCGTGCACGCTGTCCTCGATCACGACGCAGCGCTCGGGCCGCGCTCCCATCCGCTCGGCCGCGAACAGGAAGATGTCGGGCGCGGGCTTACCGCGCTTGACCTGGGTGGCGGAGAAAATATGCGGCGCGAGCTGGTCGTAGAGCCCGGCGCAGCTCAGGCCGTGGCGAATCTTTTCCGGCGTGCCGCTGGAGGCCACGCATTTCGGCATCGCGAGCGCCGATATCGCCTCGCCGACATGGGCGATCGCGTTGAGGTCATCGGCATAGAAGCTCAGCGTCGCCTGCTTGACCTCCGCCTCGAAGCTATCGGGCAGCCTGCGGCCGATCTCGGTCTCCACGATCTGCCGCGCTTCGCGATCGGACACGCCGAGGAAGCGCTTCAGCACACCGTCGGGCGTGATCGGATAACCGTGACGCGTCAGCGTTTCCGCATGCGCGCGACACGAGATCACCTCGCTGTCAACCAGCACGCCGTCGCAATCGAAAATGATGAGATCGAAGCTCACCCGACTACGACTTGTTGTCTTCATCGAGCGGAACGCAATAGAGCTCGAGGCGATGATCGACCAGCTTGTAGCCGAGCTTGCGTGCGATCTCGGCCTGCAGTTTCTCGATCTCTTCGGAGGTGAACTCGATCACCTTGCCATCGCGCAGATTGATCAGGTGATCGTGGTGGCTCTCCGGCATCTGCTCGTAGCGGGCGCGGCCCTCGCGGAAATCGTGCCGCTCGATGATGCCGGCGTCCTCGAACAGCTTGACCGTGCGATACACTGTCGAAATGGAGATCTTGTCGTCCACCGCCACGCAGCGCCGATACAATTCCTCGACATCGGGATGATCCATGGCTTCGGCCAGCACGCGAGCGATCACGCGGCGTTGTTCGGTCATGCGCATGCCGGTCGCGGCGCAGCGCGCCTCGATGCCGGTGTTGTTCTTTTGCGCAGGCAGGGGTTTCACCGTGGTCATGGGTTTTGAGGCCTTGGGTCGCATGGCAGCCGATGTTCTGCCATCGCGCGGATGTTACGACAAGTCGCGCCGCATCAGAAGCGCGTTCAAATGTTCCCCGCCGGGCTGCTTGTAATAACGTTCGCGCCGGCCGATCACGCCGAATCCGGCTTTTTCATAGAGCCGTCGCGCCGGCTGATTGTTTTCCTCCACCTCGAGGAAGATGGTGCGAACGCCGCGGCCGGCAAGATGACCGAGATGGGTGAGCAAGAGGTCGCGCGACAGGCCGCGTCCGCGCTGGCGGGGATCGATCGCGATCGAGAGGATCTCCGCTTCGTCCGCCGCCATGCGCGAGACGGCAAAGCCAATAACCTGGTGTCCTTGCCGCAGGCGATGCACAAGCGTGTTGCGCTCGCTGAGCATGGCCTCAAACTCAGCTTCGCCCCAGCCGCGGTGAAACGACGCGCCGTGCAGTTGCGCCAGCCGCGCCGCGTCGCGCAATCTCGCGGGCTCGACCATGGGCGCAGCGCCGCCCCACCATCGCGAAAGCCAGGCGATCATGTGGCTAATGGCTGCGGGCTGAGTGGCAGTTGATCGCGCGGCGGCTTCGCGTCAGGCGCCCGCAGATAGAACGGCCGCGGCGGCGCGCTCTCCGGATCGATCGCGGCGCCGACCCAGGCAACCCACGTGATGTCGGGTGCGGGTTGCGCATCGACTTTGAACAGCGGCGTTGCGTCAGCAGGCCAGCGTTCGGCGAGGATCTTTGCCGCGTTGCCGACCAGATGCAGCGCGCCGAGGCTGGCAGCTTCCAGCGCCTCCGCGATCGGCGCCACCTTCGGCTTGATCAGCGGGCTGCCGTCGCCGCCCACCACCTGGAAATAGACGTGGTCGTGCCGCGCATCGATCGCCGACAGGATCGGATGCTCACCGTTGTCGGCAACCACCGGTGCGGCATACGCGGCGAGCGTCGTCAGTCCGACGATCGGTTTCTCCGCGGCGAGCGCAATGCCGCGCGCGGCCGAGAGGCCGACGCGAAGGCCGGTGAAGCTGCCGGGACCGGTGGTGACCGCGATGCGGTCGAGTGCCGTGAAGGCGATGCCGCTGTCCTTCATCACGCGCGCAATCAGCGGCATCAGCGCCTCGGCGTGGCCGCGTTGCATTGCCTGCGATTCGATGGCGATGGTCTTGCCGGCGGCGGTGTCGAGCACAGCCGCGGAGCAGGCGTCAAGCGCGGTGTCGATGGCGAGGATGATCATGAAGGGGCGAATGGCTGATAGCGAATAGCGATTGGAAGATCAGAGCGGACCGCTATTCGCCATTCGCTATGCACCACTCGCCTCCTGTCACATCGGCCGGACTTCCTGCACGTCGGGCACGAAGTGCCGGAGCAGGTTCTGGATGCCGTGCTGCAGTGTGGCGGTCGAGGACGGGCAGCCCGAGCAGGCGCCCTTCATGTTGAGATAGACGATGCCGTCCTTGAAGCCGCGGAAGGTGATGTCGCCGCCGTCATTGGCGACGGCGGGACGCACGCGGGTCTCGATCAGGTCCTTGATCTGCGCGACGGTCTCGGCGTCTTCCTCGTTGAAGAACTCGTCTTGCTCATCGCTGAGATCGTCGCCGCCGGCGGTGCCGTCGGCGAGCAGCGGCGCACCCGACATGTAGTGCTCCATGATCGCGCCGAGGATCGCGGGCTTGAGGTGCTGCCAGTCGCCGTCCGCCTTGGTCACGGTGACGAAGTCCGCGCCGTAAAACACGCCGGTGACGCCTGCCACGGCGAACAGCCGTTCGGCGAGCGGCGAGCGCGCGGCTGATTCCGGCGAGGAGAATTCCATGGTGCCGTTCTCGAGCACGATGCGGCCCGGGATGAACTTCAAGGTGGCGGGATTGGGCGTGGCTTCGGTCTGAATGAACATCTGCTGTCTCCGGCGTCGCCGGTTCAAGGCCGGCGCGTTGGGTTCCATTATAGCGTTTTCGTGCGAAGTGGTACCGGTTCGCAAAAGAAAACGCGTCAAATCAAGGATTAAGATGGCGACCCGGCAACCGCCGATCAAGGCGCGGATGCCGGTTCCAGCCCTGCGTCAACGGCCTAAAGCAGAATGATTTGCATCGAATCGACTCGCGGGCGGCTTCGGTCCACCTCTCCCCGGCGGGGAGAAGTCGGATTGCGCCCGGCGATGCGCCGCATCGTCCGGTGCAATCCGGGTGAGGGGCCTTGCGCTTCTGATAGACCGTAAACCCTCACCCGATTTGCTGGCGCAAATCGACCTCTCCCGAAGGGAGAGGTGGCCTCCGGCGCTGTTTCAGATCAACCTAATCCCATCATGCTTTAGGACAGGCCATCGATGTCGGGATCGGACAGGCCGCCGGGCACGATCGTGACCGGGATGGGGAAGGCGCCCATGGTCTTGGCCATGGTGGTGATGATCGGTCCGGGCCCCTCCGGGCCCGGATTGGCGGCCAGCACCAGCATCGCGATATCGACGTCCTTGTCGATCACGTCGATGATCTGCTCGATCGGGTCGCCCTCGCGAATCACCCGCTCCGGGGTGATTGCGGCAATTCCGTTGGCGCGGCCGGCGGCGCGATCGAGCGCCTCATTGGCGGCTTCCTCGGCCTCGGCGCGCATGATGTCGGCGACGCCAAGCCATTGCTGGTTCTGGTCCTCGGTCTCGATCACCCGCAGCATCACCACGCCGCCGCCGACCCGCTTCGCCCATCGGCTGGCATAGTAGACCGCGCGGTCCCATTCCGCGGTGTCGTCAACGATCACCAGGCATTTCGGCTGGTGGCCCGTCTCGTAGCTGCGTCGCTGGGTGGTCATGCATGTCCCGGTGCTGAGCCAACAGCATGATCCGGAAAAGTGTGCAGCGGTTTTCCGAACAGATCATGCTCAAACGAGGCACATGCTGCCACACTCCCTCTCCGTTTGGGAGAGGGCGCCGCGGTTCCTGTTCGTCGTGTCGTATCAGCGCTGGCGGATGAAGCCGACGATATCCTTGGTCATGCGCATGGTCTCGTCGGCGATGACACGGGCGCGGTTGGCGCCGTCGGCGAGCACCGCGTCGACATGGCCTGGATCGGCAACCAGCTTCTTCATCTCGGCCGCGATCGGCGCCAGCTTGGTGACGCACACCTCGACCAGCGCGTTCTTGAAGCTGGAGAACTGCCCGCCGCCGAATTGCTTCAGCACGTCCTGCTTGCTGATGCCGGCCAGCGCCGCGTAGATGCCGACGAGGTTGTCGGCCTCGGGGCGCGTCTCCAGGCCTTTCTCCTCGGTCGGCAGCGGTTCCGGGTCGGTCTTCGCCTTGCGGATCTTCTGGGCGATGGCGTCGGCGTCGTCGGTGAGGTTGATGCGCGAATTGTCCGATGCGTCCGACTTCGACATCTTCTTGGTGCCGTCGCGCAGGGACATCACCCGCGTCGCAGGTCCGGTGATCAGCGGCTCGGGCTGCGGGAAGAACAGGCCGTCGGTAAAGCCGTGACCGCGGATTGAATCGCCGAAGTCATTGTTGAACTTCTGCGCGATGTCGCGGGACAGCTCCAGATGCTGCTTCTGGTCCTCGCCGACCGGCACGTGGGTCGCGCGATACAGCAGAATGTCGGCGGCCATCAGCACCGGATAGTCGTAGAGGCCGACGGAGGCGTTCTCGCGGTCCTTGCCGGCCTTCTCCTTGAACTGGGTCATGCGGTTCAGCCAGCCGATCCGTGCGACGCAGTTGAAGATCCAAGTCAGCTCGGCATGACCGGCGATCTGGCTCTGGTTGAACACGATGTGCTTCTTGGCGTCGATCCCGGCGGCGATGAAGGCCGCGGTCACCTCGCGCGTGTTGCGTGCGAGCTCGGCCGGGCCGCCCCAGACGTCGACGCCTTGCGTAATCGCGTGCATGTCGACCACGCAGTAGATGCAGTTATGCGTCTGCTGCATCTTCACGAAGTTGACGATCGCGCCGAGATAGTTGCCGAGGTGCAGATTGCCCGTCGGCTGGACGCCTGAGAAAACCCGTTCAACGAACGCCATGGTCTCAATTCCCGGAAATGGCTGCTTTTAGAAGCGTTTTGGCTCCAGCGGCGTCGTTTGCCATTTAAGCTCTGCGCGCGCAAGTCAGGCGGGTCGCTTTTGCCTGATGGCGTTTGCCACCTCGCGCCAACCGGTCACGCCGAAAAGCCGCAAAAACAGCCCGTAACTTGCCATGCCGGCGGCAATCAGCAGCAGGAGGGCCGCCGCCTGTACGACACCGTGCGCACCGGCGGCCGGCAGGGCGCCGTTCGCAAGCCACAGCACGGCGCCCATCGCGAGCGCCGCGGCGAGGATGCGCGGCAGACGGCGGCGCGCATCGGCATCGATCGAGAAGCCGAAGCTTGCCGCGCCGTTCCGGATCAGCGCCAGCGCGTTGCTCCAGGCGCCGAGAGCGATGCCGGCGGCAATCCCGTTGGCGCCGAAGAAATGCCCGAACAGGAAGGCCGAGGCGACCGCGACCAGGATCGCCTTCAGTGTCGCGACGAGCGGCGTCAGCGTGTCCTCGCGGGCAAAGAACGCCGGCGACAAGGCCTTCACCAGCACATGGGCCGGCAGGGCGAGCGCGAGCCAGATCAGGGCCTGTGCTGTCGCCGCAGTGTCATCGGCGGTGAAGGCGCCGCGCTGGAACAAGAGGCGCGCGATCGGCTCGCTCAGCACCATCAGGCCGAGCGTCGCCGGGAAGGCCAGCCCGACCGCAAGCTCGAGGCCGCGCGATTCCGCGTGCGCGATCGCGGTGTGCTCGCCGCTCCGGACCGCCCGGGTCATCTCCGGCACCAGCACCGTGCCCATCGCGACGCCGACGATGCCGAGCGGCAGTTCGAGCAGGCGGTTGGCGAAATACAGCCACGACACTGCCGACGGCGACGTCGAGGCGATCACCGCGCCGGCCACCACAAGCCATTGCGGCGCGCTGCTCGCGACCATGCCGGGCACCGCGCGCCCGAGAAAGCCGCGCATCTGTTGATCGAAGGAGACGCGAAGCGGCGAGGCGGCCTGGCCGCCGCGCAGGACCAGCATCGAGAGTTGCAGGAAGCCGGCGACGCCGATCGTCGCCGCCATCACCTGCGCGGCTTGAACCGGATCCTGCTGCCGCAGCAGCAGCACGGCCATCACTGATATCAGCGCGATATTGAACAGCAGCGGCGAGAACGCCGTCAGCGCGAAGCGGCCCTGCGCGTTGAGTAGCGCCATCATCACCGTGACGGGACCGGCGAAGGCGAGATAGGGCAGCATCAGCCTTGCGTCGTCGACCGCGAATTGCAGCGCGCCGCGACCGACAAAGCCCGGCGCGATCACCGTGATCACCAGCGGCATCAGCACGCCGAGCGCGAGCGCGGCCGCGATCACGGCGGCGCTCACGGTGCCGAGCACGCGGCCGGCATAGGCCGCCGCCGCGGCTTCGCCGTCGTTATGGCGAACCTTGAGCCAGGCCGGCACCAGCGCGGCGTTCAGTCCGCCCTCCGACAACAGGCGCCGCACCACGTTCACAAGCTGAAACGCGGCCAAGAAGGCGTCCGCCACCGGGCCGGCGCCGAGCAGCGCCGCGATCACGGAATCGCGCACGAAACCGAGCAGCCGCGAGGCCAGCGTTCCCGAGGACACCGTGAGGAAGGAGCGGATCATCGCGCCTGTATAGCAGCCGCACGTGCTGCTGCCAGCGGCAGGCTGCCAAACCCGTCACCCTGAGGTGCGAGCGGAGCGAGCCTCGAAGGGTCGACGGCCACCAACGGGGCCGTTCATCCTTCGAGGCTCGCCCAGCGGCGCAACTGCGCCGCAAGGCTCGCACCTCAGGATGACGGTGCGATGGCGTGGCTTGCTGCCGTCGGGCGTAACGTGATAGGCCGCGCCCTTCTGGGCGGCGTTAACACAGGGCAGGTCAATGGCTGACGCAAAATATGACGTTCTCGGGATCGGCAACGCGATCTTTGACGTGCTGGTGCAGACCGACGAGGCATTCCTCGCTCGTCATGGCATGACCAAAGGTTCGATGCAGCTCATCGACGAAGCCCGCGCCACCGCGATCTACAGCGACATGGGCCAGGCGACCGAGATGTCGGGCGGCTCCGCCGCCAACACCATCGTCGGCGTCGGCAATCTCGGTGCGCGGGCGGCCTATGTCGGAAAGGTCAAAGACGACCAGATCGGCAAGCTCTACGTGCACGACATCCGCGCCGTCGGCGTGACCTTCGACACCAAACCGGCCACGGCCGGGCCGGCCACCGGCTGCTCCTACATCCTGGTAACGCCGGATGGCGAGCGCACCATGAATACCTATCTCGGTGCGGCGCAGGACCTGACGCCGGACGACATCGATCCGGCCCAGATCGAAGCCGCAAGCATCATCTATCTCGAGGGTTATCTCTGGGACCCGAAGAACGCCAAGGAGGCCTTCGTCAAGGCGGCGACGATCGCGCATGGCGCGGGGCGCCAGGTCGCGCTGACGCTGTCGGATTCGTTCTGCGTCGATCGCTACCGCGACGAGTTCCTCGGGCTGATGCGCAAGGGCACCGTGGACCTGGTGTTCTCCAACGAGGCCGAGCTGCACTCGCTGTACCAGACCTCGGACTTCGACACGGCGTTGCAGCAGTTCGGCAAGGACACCAAGCTCGGCGTCGTCACTCGCAGCGAGAAGGGCTGCGTCGTGGTGTCGAAGGATGGCGTCACCGCAGCACCGGCCTATCCGATCGACCGGCTGGTCGACACCACCGGCGCCGGCGACCTGTTCGCCGCCGGCTTCCTGGTCGGTCTCGTGCGCAACGCCGGCTATGAAAATGCCGGCCGGCTCGGTGCGCTCGCCGCCGCCGAAGTGATCCAGCACATCGGCGCGCGTCCCCTGGTGTCGCTGAAGGACCTGGCACAGCAGAAGGGCTTGCGGGTGTAGGGGCCCATCGTCCTTCGCCTCTTCCGCTCGCGGGTAGGGCAATCGATTTGGGAGAAAAGCACTCTGCGGCCATCCTTCGAGACGCCCGCCTTTGGCGGGCTTCTCAGGATGAAGTCTTGCGTTGCGGCACAATAGCAGACCCTCATGGTGAGGAGCGCCGCTTGCGGCGCGTCTCGAACCACGAGGCCAAGTATGTGCGCAGCCGCCCAAGGCGGCATATGCGATAGCCCTGCCCGCAAGCGGGGAGGGGAACGAAAGGCTCACGCCGTCTTCGCGGCCTTCAGCCCGAGCCGCGCCTCGACCGTCTCGCGCATCACGAACTTCTGGATCTTGCCGGTCACCGTCATCGGGAATTCGTCGACGAACTCGACGTAGCGCGGGATCTTGTTGTGGGCGATCTGGCCCTGGCAGAAGGCGCGCACTTCGTCCGCGGTGAGCGTCTCGCCGGCCCGCACGCGAACCCAGGCGCACAGCTCCTCGCCATAGCGGTCGTCGGCGACGCCGAAGATCTGCACGTCCTGGATCTTCGGATGGCGATAGAGAAATTCCTCGATCTCTCTCGGATAGAGGTTCTCGCCGCCGCGGATCACCATGTCCTTGATGCGGCCGACGATGTTGCAATAGCCCTCGTCGTCGATCACCGCGAGATCACCGGTGTGCATCCAGCCGCTGGCGTCGAGCACCTCCGATGTCTTCTCCTGATCGTCCCAATAGCCGAGCATGACGCTGTAGCCGCGGGTGCACAGCTCGCCGCGTTCGCCGCGCGGCACCACCTTGCCATCGAGATCGACGATCTTGACCTCGACATGCGGGAGGATGCGTCCGACGGTCGAGACGCGGCGCTCCAGCGGATCGTCGGTCGCGCTCTGGAAGCTCACCGGGCTGGTCTCGGTCATGCCGTAGGCGATCGTCACCTCGCGCATGTTCATCTCGGTGTTGACGCGCTTCATCACCTCGATCGGGCAGGGCGCGCCGGCCATGATGCCGGTGCGCAGCGACGACAGATCGAAGCGCGAGAATTCGGGATGGTCGAGCTCGGCGATGAACATGGTCGGCACGCCGTACACCGCGGTGCACTTCTCCTGCGCGAGGGTCGTCAGCGTCGCCAGCGGATCGAATCCTTCGCCGGGATAGACCATGGTGGTGCCGAGCGTGACGGCGGCAAGGCTGCCCATCACCATGCCGAAGCAGTGATAGAGTGGCACGGGGATGCAGAGGCGGTCCTGCTCGGTCAGGCGCATGGCGCGGCCGACGAAGTAACCGTTGTTGAGGATGTTGTGGTGAGTCAGCGTCACGCCCTTGGGCGAGCCGGTGGTGCCGCTGGTGAACTGGATGTTGACGGGATCGTCGAATTGCAGGCTCTCGCCCAACGCCGCGAGCTGCTCGCGATGGCGCGGCCCGCCCATGCGGGTCACCTCCTCGAACGGAATCGCGCCTGATGCGGCCGGGGCGCCGATCTGGATCACCGCGCGCAACTTCGGCAGCCGCGCCGATTGCAGGCGGCCGGGCTCGGAGCGCGCGAGCTCCGGCAGCAGCGTGTTCAGCATCTCCATATAGGCCGAGGTCTTGAATGCGGTCGCCGTCACGATGGCGGCACATCCGACCTTGCCAAGCGCGAATTCGAGCTCGGTCAGGCGATAGGCCGGATTGATGGTGACCAGGATCAGTCCCGCCTTCGCCGCCGCGAATTGCGTCAGCGCCCATTCCGGCCGGTTCAGCGACCAGATGCCGATCCGCTCGCCGCGCTCCAGCCCGAGGGCGAGGAAGCCCGCGGCCAACGCCTCGACGCGTTCGGCGAATTCGTTCCAGGTCCAGCGCACATTGTGGCTGGGCGAGATCAGCGCCTCGCGGTTGCCCCAGCGCTCGCGTGCGCGGTCGAGGCTACGGCCGATGGTTTCGCCGAGCAGCGGCGTATCGGAAACGCCGCAAACATAACTGTCCGCCCTTGGTGCCAAGACTGTCCTCCTCCAGATCGCGGTTCATGTCGCGTTTTGCGCGATCTTAGACTCTTGGCGTCGCCCGGACACGCCCGACCTATGGCGGGTATTGAAAGATTTCTCTTCGCGTTTGAGCATTCGATCGAAAACGGGCGGCGGGTTCCGCTTCACCTCTCCCCGTAAGAACGGGGAGAGGGAGGAGGCTCCGCTGCGGGAGCTCTTCAAGCCGGCCTCAAGCCGCCTTCTGCCCGCTGTCGACGTCGAGCCCGGCATAGATGCCACTCTCGAAGCCCGCGAAGGCTTCCAGGCAGTGCTTGTCCGCGAACGGCAAGAGCTGCATCAAGATCACGCCGCAGACATCGCGCTCCGGGTCGATCCAGTAGTAGGTGTTGGCGAGGCCCGCCCAGGCGAGGCTGCCGGCGCTGCGGCCTTCCGGCGTCTTGGCGGTGTTGATGAGGAAGCTCAAGCCCCACTTCTTCACCATGTCGGGATAAAGATCGACATCGTTGGTGTACGGCGGCGCCGCCGTCGTCATCTTGCCGACGGTGAGATCGCCCATCTGGTTCTGCGCCATCATCGCGACGGTCTCGGGCTTCAGCAGTTGGTTGCCATTGCCTTCGCCCTTGTTGAGGACCATCTGGCAGAACTTGATGTAGTCAGCCGCGGTCGAATAGAGCCCGCCGCCACCCATGTGGAATTCCGGAGTCTGCTCGAGCTCGAACGGCATCGCTGCCAGCGTGCCGTCCTCGCCGCGGGCGTGCATGCCGACCAGCCGCTTGCGCATATTGTCCGTAATCTTGAAGGCGGTGTCGCTCATCCCGAGCGGCGCGAACATATTGTCATGCAGGTATGCATCGAGCTTCTTGCCGGATGCGGCTTCCACGGCCTTGCCGACGAAGTCGATATTGATGCCGTATTCCCAGCGCGTGCCCGGATCGCTCGCGAGCGGCGTCTTCAGCGCGGCATTCAGGCAGGAGATGATCCCGGGCGTGCCGGTCTTCTCCAGATATTTCCCCATGTCGGCGTTCCACAGATCATAGCAGAAGCCGGCGGTGTGGGTCATGAGCTTGCGCAGCGTGATCGGCCCCTTCGCCGGCCGCAGCTTCGGCTCGCCGCTGGCGTCGAAGCCTTCCAGCACTTGCGGCGCGGCGAGGTCGGGCAGCAGCTTGCCGATCGGCTCGTCGAGCGACAGCTTGCCTTGCTCGACGAGTTGCATCGCGCCCGCTGATGTCACGGCCTTGGTCATCGAGGCGATCCAGAACACGCTGTCCGTGGTCATGGCATCGTCCTTGGACAGGTCGCGTTTACCGAACGCGCCCTGATAGATCACGTCGCTGCCGGTTGCCGCGACCGCGACAACACCGGGTATCTCCTTTGCGTCGCTCTTCTGACGCAGAAGCTGATCGATCTGAGCCTTGCCTTGCATTGGGATGTTCCTCCGGTGGGTTATTGTTTTGGAGTGCGGGGATCATCCTCCCGCTTTTGGACCCCTGCAAGGCGGGCGCGCGGCCGTGACGTCGCGATCGCGTGATGGTCGCCAGGTAGGAGCAGCGCCTGCGCAGGCTCTGGGGGCAACCACGTTCAGCACGCGCGGAGATATTGCGGCGAGTGTTGTCGCAACCTTGGCGGCCGGTCGGAGCGGGCCCCACGGCAACGTGATCGCGAGGCAGATTTCCCTGTCCGATTTTTTGCATTAACGCATTCACATCGCTGTACAAACAGCGCGAGCCGTATCGTTGATTTGAGGAAAAATGGTCGTGATTTTCAAGTTTGCGGGGACGCGATAATGATTTCGACGTGGAGTGAATGGAAGCGGTATCCGCGGCCCGGCCGCGGCGAGAATATCGAGGCGCCGATCAGCCCCGGCCTTTATGAAGTCCGCTACGCAGCGACCGGTGCACTGCACTCGTTCGAGGCGGTCGACAATGTCGCGCAGGCGTTGGCGCTGTTGCAGACCGGCTCGAAATCCTGGTTTGGTCGGCGCGATACCAAGGCGCAGGCCGATCTCGAATATCGCACCTGCGCAACCTCGACCAAGGCGGATGCCAAGGCTGCCGCCCAGCGCATGATCGGCCGTCGTGAGACCTATATGAGCGGCGCGGCGTGAGCTGCCCACGAGTTGTCATTCCGGGGGCGCATCAGAGATGCGAACCCGGAATCTCGAGATTCCCGGGGCGCAATCGCGCATCTGAGGTCTGGTCCTTCGGACCATCCCGGAATGACGAGCAACAGCCGCAAATGAGCGCGAACTCAGCACCGCATTTGCGCGTAAGCAGAGCCGCGTCGTGGACAATGCATTGCGGTGCATTTCGGCCTATATAAGCGGCGAATCCCCTCCGGACATTGACCCTCCAGGACCTTGAGGAGTAACGCCATGACCCCGCCCGTTGCCGCACGCGCTTCGCAATCCGCAGCATCCCTTCGCGACCGGCTGAAGGACCCATCGCTGCTGCGCGACCGCTGCTATATCGATGGCGCCTGGGTCGGTGCGCCGGAGTTTGCGGTCAACAATCCCGCCACCGGCGCGGAACTGATCAAGATTCCGCAGCTCAGCGCGGCCGACGCGACCAAGGCGGTCGAGGCCGCCGAGCGCGCATTTCCGGCCTGGGCCAAGCTAACCGCCAAGCAGCGCTCCAATATCTTGCGCAAGTGGTTCGACCTGATCGTCGCCAATCGCGAGGATCTCGCGTTGATCCTGACCTCCGAGCAGGGCAAGCCGCTGGCCGAAGCTCTTGGTGAGGTCGATATCGGCGCGGCCTATGTCGAATTCTTCGCCGAGGAGGCGCGCCGCGTCTATGGCGAGACGATCCCGACGCAGCGTCCGGACGCCCGCTTGCTGGCGATCCGGCAGCCGATCGGTGTTTGCGGCGCGATCACACCGTGGAATTTCCCGAACTCGATGATCACGCGCAAGGTGTCGCCGGCGCTGGCCGCGGGCTGCACGGTGGTGCTGAAGCCCGCCAACGAGACGCCGCTGTCCGCGCTCGCGCTTGCCGCGCTGGCCGAGAAGGCCGGCGTGCCGAAGGGCGTATTCAACATCATCACCGGTGACGCGCCGCCGATCGGCAAGGTGCTGTGCGAGCATCCGGCGGTGCGCTTCGTCGGCTTCACCGGCTCGACCGAAGTCGGCAAGATCCTCTACCGGCAGGCGTCGGTCGGCGTGAAGAAGCTCGGCCTCGAGCTCGGCGGCAACGCGCCCTTCGTGGTGTTCGACGATGCCGATATCGACGCCGCCGTCGAGGGCGCGATCGTTTCCAAGTACCGCAACATGGGCCAGACCTGCGTCTGCGCCAACCGGCTCTACGCGCAGGACAAGATCTACGACGAGTTCGTGCAGAAGTTGTCGAAGAAGGTCGCCGAGATGAAGATCGGCGACGGCACGGAGGCCGGCGTGGTGCAGGGGCCGCTCATCAACATGGAAGCGGTCGAGAAGGTCGAGCGGCACATCGCGGACGCGGTGAAGGGCGGCGCCACCATCGTGACCGGCGGCAAGCGCGCCGCGCTCGGCCGCAGCTTCTTCGAGCCGACTGTGCTGTCGGGCGTGAAGCCGGACGCGCTGGTGGCGCGTGAGGAAACCTTCGGGCCGCTCGCGCCGGTGATCCGCTTCAAGGACGAGGCCGACGTGATCGCGATGTGCAACGCCTCGCCGTTCGGCCTCGCCTCCTACTTCTATTCGCGCGACATCGGCCGCGTCTGGCGTGTCGCCGAGGCGCTGGAGTCCGGCATGGTCGGCGTCAACTCCGGCCTGATCACCACCGAAGTCGCCCCCTTCGGCGGCGTCAAGGAAAGCGGCCTCGGCCGCGAAGGCTCACGTCACGGCATGGAAGAGTATGTCGAGATCAAATACGTGATGATGGCCGGCGTCTGAAGCACAAGTCGGCAGCATGCCGGCCTGACGTCATCGCAGCATCTAACTCAGGTGCGCAATTGCGCACCTGAGGTTCGGTCCTGTGGACCGTCCCCGCAATCACCTAAACCTTCAGCTCGCTCCCCGTCACGCGCTTGTAAGCTTCGAGATAGCGCTTGCTGGTGGCGTCGACCACGCTTGCAGGCAGCGGCGGCGCGGGGGCGTCGCCGTTCCAGCGGCCGGCCTTGCGCTCGGCGTCGAGATAGTCGCGCAGCGGCTGTTTGTCGAAGCTCGGCTGCGGCTGGCCCGGCTTGTAGGCATCGACCGCCCAGAAGCGCGAGGAGTCCGGCGTCATCACCTCGTCGATCAGGATGACGCGGCCGTCCTTGTCGCGGCCGAACTCGAATTTGGTATCCGCGATGATGATGCCGCGGGCGCGGCTGGTCGCTTCGCCGTAGCCGTAGACGTCGCGCGCCATCTTCTCCAGCGTCGCCGCAACCTCGCTCCCCACGATCTCGCGCACCTTCGCCACGGTGATGTTCTCGTCATGGCCGGCCTCGGCCTTCGTCGCCGGGCTGAAGATCGCAGGCTCGAGCTTCTGGCTTTCGACCAGGCCGGCGGGCAGCTTCTCGCCGGCGAGCGTGCCGTGCGCGGCGTATTCCTTCCAGGCCGAGCCGGAGATGTAGCCGCGGATCACGCATTCGATCGGAAACACGGTCGTCCGCTTGCACAGCATCGCGCGGCCGAGGATGTCGGCGCGGTGGTTCTTCAGCGCGGGCACCGCGCCGATGATCTCGTCGGCGTCGGCGCTGATCATGTGATGCGGCACGGTGCCTTCGAGCTGCCGGAACCACCAGGCGCTGATCTGGGTCAGCACCGCGCCTTTCATCGGGATCGTCTCCGCCATCACCACGTCGAACGCCGAGATGCGGTCGGTGGTGAGCAGCAGCACGCGGTCGTCGCCGACGGCATAGATATCGCGTACCTTGCCGCGGCCGATCCGGGGCAGGGGCAAATCGCTGGAGAGCATCGCGGTCATGGGCGTGAACTTTCTGGGCGTGGTCTTCTTGGAGGCAGCACGCCCGCGCATCGCGCGGGCGTGGGGATGACCTCAGGAGATAACTCACTCCGGCAGCGGAATGAACTCGTGTTCCTGCGGAACCGGCGCGAAGCGGCCGGTTTTCCAGTCCTGTTTGGCCTGCTCGATCCGCTCCTTCGAGGAGGAAACGAAATTCCACCAGATGTGGCGTGGGCCTTCGAGCGCATCGCCGCCCAAAAACATCATGCGGGTCGGCTGCCGCGTCTTCACGGTGATGCGGTCGCCGGGCCGGAAGATCAGCAGTCGCGGCCCCTCGTAGCGCTCGTTCGCGATCTCGACCTCGCCGTCGACGAGGTAGATCGCGCGCTCCTCATGATCGGGATCGAGCGGCACCGATGTGCCGGCCTTCGCCGTCACCTCGGTGTAGAACCACGGCGAGACCATGCTGACCGGCGAAGTGATGCCGAAGGCCGAGCCGGCGATGATGCGCGCGTTGAAGTCGCGCTCCGAGATCATCGGCAGATCGCCGGCGGCATAATGCTGGAACGAGGGCGCGATCTCCTCCTTAGCCTCTGGCAGCGCGATCCAGCTCTGCAGCCCCAGCATCTTCTGGCCGTCGCGGCGCTGCACGTCCGGCGTGCGCTCGGAATGCGCGATGCCGCGGCCGGCGGTCATCAGGTTCATCGCACCGGGTTGGATCTCCTGAACATTGCCCTCGCTGTCGCGATGCATGATGCTGCCGTCGAACAGGTAGGTGACGGTGGCGAGCCCGATATGCGGATGCGGCCGCACGTCCATGCCCTTGCCGGCGAGGTACTGCACCGGCCCGAAATGATCGAAGAAGATGAAGGGCCCGACCATCTGTCGCTTGCCGTGCGGCAACGCGCGGCGCACGGCAAAGCCGTCGCCGAGATCGCGGGTGCGCGGCACGATGACGAGATCCAGCGCGTCGCAGGTCTTGGGATCGCCGAGCACAGGGTCGAGGTCGGGAAGCCAGCTCATGGAAAAACTCCTTCTCTGGTGCGGCGATCGTAACAGGATTTGATCGCCGCGTCGCGCCGATCGCGGCGCGGTCACGATGGTCTATTTGCTTGTCACGTGCGATATCGGCGAGAGCAATGTTGGAAACTGGGGTGAGCGATGGTTTCCCTGTTCAAGCCCGGTGTGAAGCTGTTGCAGGTCGATGGTCCCGTGATCGAGACCGCGCGCCTGATCCTGCGGCCGTGGCGCGCGTCCGACATCGCGGCGAACACGCGGATGTTGTCCGATCCCGAAACGGCGCGCTTCATCACACCGAACCACAAGCCGGTGACGACGGAAACCAATGGCTGGCGCAACGCGGCCGTGATTGCCGGGCACTGGGCGCTGCACGGCTTCGGCATGTTCGCGGTCGAGGAAAAGTCCTCCGCCCGCTACATCGGCCGCGTCGGCCCTTACTATCCACCGGGCTGGCCCGGCTTCGAGGTCGGCTGGGGCATCGCCAGGGAGTATCGCGGCCAGGGCTATGCCGTGGAGGCGGCGCGCGCCGCGATCGACTGGGTGTTCGCCAGTTTCACGATCGACCGCATCATCCATTGCATCGATCCGGTCAACGTGGCCTCGCAGGCCGTGGCGCGGCGGCTTGGAGCCGTGAACGCGGGGCCGGGCGAGCTCGAAGACGAGATCGTCGATATCTGGGTGACGACACGCGAACACTGGCGCCGCGGGTAGCGTTGAGGGGCGCTTCGCGATCGTCACGAGTGTTGGGTTGAGGGCGGAACGAAATGCAAGACTCGGACAAGTCGTGTCGCGGGAATGCGAAGCTGTGTCCTCACCACATTTGTCATCGCCCGGCTTGACCGGGCGACCCAGTACGCCGCGCCCTCTCGGTTCGAGCACGAACGTGGTCTGGAATACTGGGTCACCCGCCTTCGCGGGTGACGACACCGGAGAGGCTGTCGCTGCGCTTACTGCCTTCCCAACTGCGTCGCCGTCTCGACGCGGTCGAACCGCTCCAGCGTCAGGATCGCGTCGGCGAGCTGCTCGGCGCGCTTGTCGAGCACCGGGCGGGCCAGCGTCAAAAACTTCTGCTGCATCGCCTGCGCGTCGGGGAACGAGGTCGGCTCGCCGGACGGATCGGCGTAGAGGCGCTCATGGATGCCGTCGTCGGTGGTGATCGAGACGCGGGCGCCGAACGGGTGGGTGCGGCCGATCTCGAGGCGGTCGTCCTGCACCACGGCGAACTTGTCGGCGAGCGCGTCGATCGCCTTGTCGCCGAGCCGGTCGTAGTCGTCCCAGCCGAAGCTGCCCTGGTCGAGCGCAATGGCCCCGGTGAAGAACATCGAGAACTGGCCGCCGACGATCGAGGTCGGGTGCCGCTTGGTGGCGGCGTCACCGGTCAGGGTGATGCCGTTGCGGTGCAGGCCGATCTCGACCTTCCTGACCTGGTCCGGCGTCAGATTGTGCTCGCGCCGCATCGCGATCAGCGCGTCGATCGCGGCATGGGTGTAGCGGCAGCTCGGATAGGGCTTCACGCCGATCTTCATGGTCTCGTAGGTACGGCCGAGGCCGGCGACCGCCTTGTCCGGATGGGCGTTGTCGCTGTAGCCGACCAAAAGGCCGTGCTTGCCCTCGACCGAGTCGGTCGAGCCGATGAAGTCGTTGCGCGCCAGCGTCGCGGCGATCACGCCGTTCATCGCGGCGGCGCCGACCTGGTAGCGCTTGTTCCAGGCACCGTTGACCAGGAACTGGAGCGAGCCCGCGGCCTGGCTGCCGGACACGCCGAACGCCGAGACGATCTGCTCCTTCGACAGGCCAAACAGCTTGGCGGCCGCCGCCGCAGCGCCATAGGTGCCGGCGGTCGCGGTCGGGTGAAACCCCTTGGCATAATGCGAGGTCGGGTCGAGTGCGTTGCCGAGCCGGCAGCACACCTCATAGCCCGCGACGATCGCGGTCAGCACGTCGCGGCCGGAGGCGCCGACCATCTCGCCGACCGCGAATGCCGCCGGGACCACCGGCGCGCTCGGATGCAGCGAGGAATCGGCATGGGTGTCATCGAAGTCGAGCGAATGGCCGAGCGCACCGTTGAGCAACGCTGCGACCGCCGGGGTCCAGGTCTTGGAGTCGCCGAACACGGTGGCCTCGCCCTTGCCGTCGAGCGCCAGCGCTTCCAGCATCTTCATCAGCGACGGCGTCGATTCCGCATCGCGGCGGGCACGGATGGTGCTGCCCAGGAAATCCAGCGTCAGCACCTTGGCGCGCTCCAGCACCTCCGCGGGGATGTCGGAATATTTCAGGTCGGCGACATAGGCGGCGAGCGTTGCGGTTTCGTGGGCCATCGTGTTTCCTCAATCTTGCGGCGCAAGGGTAGGCGGGGCCAACAGGCCTTTCAAGCCGCCTCGCAGCCCCAGGGCAGCAGCCATGCTCGAAGTCACTTAACACGAACGTTGGGATTGATTCCGGATCGCCGTGCATGAGGACCTTCGCAAAACGCATGTTCGACCGGCTTTGGGCCCGCAAGACGCAATTGGCGCTGGCGGTGCGGATCGCGGCCGCCGGGGTGGCGGCCTATGCGATCGCGGCTGCATTGCATCTCCTGCTGCCGTTGTGGGCGGTGCTGACCTCGCTGATCGTCACCCAGATGAGTGTCGGCCGCTCGCTGAAGGCGACGCGCGACTACATGCTCGGCACCATCGGCGGCGCCATCTATGGCGGCGCGATCGCGGTGCTGATTCCCCATAGCGGCGAGGGCAGCCTGCTGGCGCTGCTGGTGCTCGCGATCGTGCCGCTCGCCTTCATCGCCTCTCTCAATCCGAGCCTGAACTCGGCGACGGTAACGGCCGTGATCGTGCTGTTGCTTCCCACCATGCACCAATCTAACCCGCTGGACTCCGCGATCGACCGCGTCGTCGAGGTCACGGTCGGAGCGCTGACCGGGCTTGCGGTGTCGTTCCTGGTGCTGCCGTCGCGCGCGGTGAGCCAGATCCGGGTCAATGCATCGAAGCTGCTGGAGCTGCTCGCGGCGGCGTTCGCCGAACTGCTCGCAGGCTTGACGCGCGGTCTCGACAATGACGCATTGCACCGGATCCAGGACGGAATCGGCGTTGCGGTGACCAATCTGCAGGCGACCGGCCTGGAGGCCGAGCGCGAGCGCACGATGCATCTGTCGTCGGGCCCGGAGACCGGGCCGCTGCTACGGACGATGCAGCGGCTGCGGCACGACGTCGTGATGATCGGGCGCGCCAGCGTTGTGCCGCTACCGGCGGAAATCCAGGCGCGGCTGGCGCGGCCCTTGGCGGATGTGAGCGACGCGATCGTCAGCTACATGAAAGCGGTCGCGACCTCCTTGCGCGCCGGCCGCGGCTCGGCCGACATGGCGGCGGTCGAGGCTGCGCTACAGGCCTACAGCGCCGCAGTCGCCGCGCTGCGCCGGGATGGCATGATCCGCGGCCTGCCGGTCGACGTCGTGGAGCGGTTTTTCGCGCTCGGCTTCTCGCTGGAGCAGATGCGACAGAATCTGACCGACCTCAAGCGCTGCCATGGCAATTGGTGCGTAAGCGAGGACACCCAGGAGAGAATCGCGCAATGACGGCGTGTCATGGCTCGCGGCAAGTGAGGCCCTTGCCCTCCAGGCGCCAGGCCGGGAGGTCGACACCAACCGAACGAGAAGCAGAGGCCGAGGGATGTCTCGAGTTAGGTTCCGATCTTGCGCAACATCGCCGGCACGATCAGGCGGTGGAACGGCATGATCACCGCGAGATAGGTGCGCCCGAGCCAATTGTGGGTGAGCACCAGCGTGGTTGCCGTGACGCTGCGTGCAGCCCCTGCCGCTGCGACGTCGACGACGAGCCGGAAATCGAGGTGCTTGTCGTTGAACCCGGCGACCAGCCGGTCCGGCGTCTCGCTCACGACCGGGAATATTCCGATCATGTCCCGTGCCACGCCATCTGCCGCACCCGACGTCTTCAGGCCAAGCGGTGCGACCAGGATGTTGCGCAGAGCAATCAGCAGCTCGATCCAGCGTGGGTGCCGCGTCACCATCGCCTCGGCCGCGCGCCGCGCATCCAGATCAGGATGCGTGGTCGCGATCCGGAACGCGTCGATGAATTGCGCGCCCGCGAGCAGCGCGGCGGAGTCCACGTTCGGCGTGACCTCGGCGACTTTCATTTGAGCAGTCTGCGTGCCAGCAGGCGGAAACGCAAGATCAGGAGGGTCGCATAGACAGCGGTCCCGAGCGAGAGCCCGATCCAGACGCCGGCAGCGCCGAGCTTGGTCCAGAAGGCGAGGGCATAGGCCGACGCGAACCCGACCAGCCAGTAGCTGACGGTGGCGAACAGGAGCGGCACCTGGGTATCGTTCATGCCGCGCAGCGCACCGGCGGTGGTGGTCTGGACGCCGTCGGCGATGAAGAAGGTCGCGCCGATCAGAAGCAGCATCGCGGTGAGCTGGGCGGTGGCGTCGGTGGCCTCGCCGAGAAAGATCGTCGCGATTTCGAAGCGCGCCAGGATCACCGCGAGCGTCATGACGCTCATGAAGGTCCCGCTGAGCGCGACCGCGACATAGCCGGCGCGGCGCAATCCGTCCGGATCGCGACGGCCGACCGCATGGCCGACCCGCACCGTTGCCGCCATGCCGACGCCGAACGGGACCATGAACAGGATCGCGGCGATCTGCAGCGCGATCTGGTGTGCCGCAAGCGCCGTGGTGCTGATCAGCCCCATCAGGAGGCCGGCGGCGCCGAACATGCCGTATTCCAGCAGGAACGACAGCGAGATCGGGGTGCCGATCGCCACCAGCTTGCCCATCAGCGGCCAGTCGATCCGCCAGACGCGGCTGAACACATGGTATTTCCGGAACGGCCGGCGGCGCACGGCGAACCACACGCCGGCGAGGAACATGCCGAGGTTGACGGTGGTCGTGGCCAGCCCGGCGCCGAACAGGCCGAATTCGGGCATGCCCCATTTGCCGTAGAGCAACAGGTAGACCAGCAGCGCGTTGGCCGGGATCGCGGCCAGTGTGATCCACAGCACCGGCTCGGGCCGGTTCACCGCGCTCATGAAGCCGCGCAGCGCGATGAACCACAGCGCCGGCAGGATGCCCCAGGCGAGCCCGAACAGATATTGTTGGGCCAGATGCGCGGCCGCCGGCGCCTGGCCGAGCGCGAGCAGGATGCTCTCGCCGTGGAAGGGCAGAAACATCAGAGGCAGCGCCATGAACAGCGCCGCCCACATGCCGACGCGCAGCGCGCGCCGCATCACATGCGGATCACGCGCCCCGAACGCCTGCGCCGCCAGCGGGGACACCGCCGAGACCAGCCCCATGCCGAAGGTAAAGCTGACAAAGAACACGGTGTGCGCCAGCGCGGCGGCCGCCACGGCCTCGCTGCCCAGACGTCCGATGAAGGCGAGATCGGTCGACATCATCGCGATCTGGCCGAGCTGCGTCAGCGCAAGCGGCACCGCCAGCTTGAGCGTTTCCGAGAACTCGGCCGCAAGCGGGTTGCGCGGGACGGCAAGTGCCGCCCTGGAGACGGCGACGGCCGCGTGCGGCGCGACCGGTTCGATCTTGTCGATGCAGGTCATGGCGGAACGCATAGCACGGCAAGCGGGCCAAAAGGATGGCCAGGCTGCCGCAGCAGGTCACGATCGCGCGGGAATCCGCTTGATCCGGGCGCCGAGCGCGTTCAGCCGCTCCTCGATCCGCTCATAGCCGCGCTCGATCTGGACGGCGTTGTTGATGGTCGATGTCCCCTCGGCGCAGATCGCGGCGAGCAGCATCGCCATGCCAGCGCGGATGTCGGGCGAAGTGATCGGGGCGCCGCGCAGCCGGCTCGGACCCGCGACAATTGCGCGATGCGGGTCGCACAGCACGATCCGTCCACCCATCGCGATCAGCATGTCGACGAAGAACATTCGGGATTCGAACATCTTCTCGTGCATCAGGATGACACCGTCGCACTGGGTCGCGGTGACGATCGCGATCGACATCAGGTCCGCCGGGAACGCCGGCCAGGGCTGGTCCTCGAGCTTCGGCACATGACCGCCGAAATCGTCGTGGATCTTCATGGTCTGGCCGGACGGCACGATGAGATCGTCGCCCTCGACGCCGCAGACGATGCCGAGCCGCTCGAAGCCCATCCGGATCGAGCGCAGATGCTCGACGCCGGCGCGCGCGATCCGCAGCGGCGATCGCGTCACCGCGGCGAGCCCGATCAGCGATCCGACCTCGATATGGTCGGGCTGGATCGCGTAGGTGGCGCTGCCGAGCGTCGCCGGCCCGTGCACGATGATGGTGTTGGTGCCGATGCCCTCGATCTTGGCGCCAAGCGCGACCAGGAAGTGCGCGAGGTCCTGCACATGCGGCTCGGAGGCCGCGTTGCGCAGATAGGTGGTGCCGCGGGCGGCCACGGCGGCCACCAGCGCGTTCTCCGTGGCAGTGACGCTGGGTTCGTCGAGGAACACATCGGCGCCCTTCAGGCGCGAGGCGCGGAACTCGAGCCGGTGCGTCGCGGTGACGGAGGCGCCGAGCTGCTCGAAGGCGAGGAAATGTGTGTCGAGACGTCGCCGGCCGATCACGTCGCCGCCCGGCGGCGGCAATGCCACTTCGCCGCAGCGGGCGAGCAAGGGACCTGCAAGCAGGATCGAGGCGCGGATGCTCGCGCACAGCTCCGGATCGAGGTCGGCGGCGCGGATCTCCTTGGCGTGAATATGGAGCGTATTGCGGTCGGTCCATTCGGCCGCGGCGCCAACCGACCGGCACAGCTCGACCAGCGTTTCGGTGTCGCGGATCCGCGGAACGTTGGTCAGCGTGACCGGGTGCTCGGTGAGCAGCGCCGCGGCGATGATCGGCAGCGCGGAGTTCTTGTTGCCGGACGGCTCGATGGTGCCGGAGAGCCGGCGGCCGCCCTCTACAATGTATTGAATTGGCGGCACGCGGAAACAGGCTCCCTCAGATGTCGATGTTGGCGCTGAGCGAATTGTCCTGGATGAACTCGCGGCGCGGTTCTACCACGTCGCCCATCAGTTTGGTGAAGATATCGTCGGCCTCGTCGACCTCCTTGACCTTCACCTGCAGCAGCGAACGCGCCTCGACGTCGAGCGTGGTTTCCCAGAGCTGGTCCGGGTTCATCTCGCCGAGACCTTTATAGCGTTGCAGCGTCACGCCCTTGCGCGCAGCGTCGGTCACGGCCTCGAACAGGTCGACCGGGCCGTGGATGGCTTGCTCGGTATCCTTGCGGCGGAGCTTGCCCGCACGCACATAAATCTCTTGCAGCTCCTTGGCATATTCGTCGAGCTTTCGCGCATCCGCCGAGCCAAGGAACGCGGCGTCGATGATCGCCACTTCCTTGACGCCGCGTATCGTGCGCTCGAATTGGAAACCCTGACCTTCGATGAAGTCACCGATCCAGCCGCGCTCGACTTCTTCAGCCAATGCGTCCAGCCGCTTGGCGATGTAGTCGGCGGCCGATTTGGCGGTCTCGATATCGCGGGTGATCTTCGGGTTCAGCACGCCAGCGATTGCGGCTTGCTCGATCACCGCGCGATTGTATCGGCTATGCAGATTGCGCAGCACCGAGCGGATGACGCGAGCGTCTTCAATCAGCGACAACAGGTCGCGGCCAGAGCGGTCGTCACCGGAGGCCGGCTTGAACACGCATTCGTCGAGCCCGGTCGAGATCAGATAGTCCTCGAGTGCACGCTCGTCCTTTAGGTATTGCTCGGACTTGCCGCGCGAGACCTTATAGAGCGGCGGCTGCGCGATATAGAGATAGCCGCCGTCGATGATGTCGCGCATCTGCCGGTAGAAGAAGGTCAACAGCAGCGTGCGGATGTGGGCGCCGTCGACGTCGGCGTCGGTCATCACGATAATCTTGTGATAGCGCAGCTTGTCGATCGAGAAATCGTCGCTGATGCCGGTGCCGAGCGCAGTGATCAGCGTGCCGATCTGTTCGCTCGACAGCATCTTGTCGGGGCGGACGCGCTCGACATTGAGAATCTTGCCGCGCAGCGGCAGCACCGCCTGGAACTCGCGGTTGCGGCCCTGCTTCGCGCTGCCGCCGGCCGAGTCGCCCTCGACGATGAACAGTTCGGATTTCGCCGGATCCTTTTCCTGGCAGTCGGCGAGCTTGCCGGGCAGCGAGGAGACACTGAGCGGGCTCTTGCGCGTCAATTCGCGCGCCTTGCGGGCGGCCTCGCGCGCGGCGGCGGCCTGGATCACCTTGCCGACGATTTCCTTGGCTTCCTTCGGATTCTCCTCGAACCAGGCCGCGAGCGCCTCGTTCAGGACGTTCTCGACCACCGGTCGCACCTCCGAGGACACCAGCTTGTCCTTGGTCTGCGAGGAGAACTTCGGATCGGGCACCTTCACCGACAGCACCGCGGTGAGGCCTTCGCGGCAATCGTCGCCGGTCAGCGCGATCTTTTCCTTCTTCGCATTGGCGTCGGCATAGCCGTTGACCTGGCGCGTCAGCGCGCCGCGGAAGCCGGCCAGATGGGTGCCGCCGTCACGCTGCGGGATGTTGTTGGTGAAGCACAGCACGTTCTCGTGGTAGCTGTCGTTCCACCACAGCGCCGCCTCGACACCGATGCCGTTGGCTTCCGAGCGCACCATGATCGGCGCCGGCACGATCGCCTTCTTGTTGCGGTCGAGGTATTTGACGAATTCCTCGACGCCCCCCGAATAATGCATCTCCTCGCGCTTCTCGACCGCGTGGCGCATGTCGGAGAGCACGATGTTGACGCCGGAGTTGAGGAAGGCGAGCTCGCGCAGGCGATGCTCGAGCGTCGCGAAATCATATTCGATGTTCTTGAAGGTCTCGACCGAGGCGAGGAATGTGACTTCGGTGCCGCGTTTGCCCGGTGCTTCGCCGACCACGCGGAGCGGTGCGACGGCATCGCCGTGGGCGAACTCGATGTAATGTTCCTTGCCGTCGCGCCAGATCCGCAGCGCGAGCTTGCTGGACAGCGCGTTGACGACGGAGACACCGACGCCGTGCAGACCGCCGGAGACCTTGTAGGAATTTTGGTCGAACTTTCCGCCGGCATGGAGCTGGGTCATGATGACCTCGGCCGCCGAGACGCCTTCGCCCTTGTGGATGTCGACCGGGATGCCGCGGCCATCGTCGTACACGGTCACCGAATTGTCGGCGTTGAGGGTGACCAGGACGCGGCTGGCATGGCCCGCCAGCGCCTCGTCGATCGCGTTGTCGACGACCTCGTAAACCATGTGATGCAGGCCGGACCCGTCATCGGTGTCGCCGATATACATGCCGGGCCGCTTGCGTACGGCATCGAGCCCCTTCAGCACCCGGATCGATTCCGCACCGTATTCGACGGAAATGGGATGCTCAGATTCGGCAGGGGTCTGCCGGGCAGGTTCTGTCATGTGAGGCCTTCGAGGAATGTCCCGAATCAGCGGCGCAATGTGGGGCGCTGATTACGCTATTTGTGCCATGAAAGAAGCATTGCGCCTAGCGCAAAGTCTCCATCTGCAAGTTACTGAATAAATAGGATTTTTTGATGCTCTTTCAAGCCCGTTCAGAGCCGATTCCGAAGGCTCTGAAAAGCCCGATTCGGAGGCGGATTTCGGTGCTCCGCGAAGGGCGATTCGAGGCGTCAGCCGCGGCGGGTGGCGCGGCCGGATTCGACGTCGAAGATCTCGCCGGTCGGGCCGATGTCGACGAACGCCAACGGATCGGCGCCGGTCATCCAGACCTGCGCGCCGAGCTTGGCGAGCTCGTCGAACAGCGCCTTGCGCCGGTTGGGATCGAGATGCGCGACGACCTCGTCGAGCAGCAGCAACGGCACGATGCCGGTCATCTCCGCGACCATCGTCGCGTGCGCCAGTACCAGCCCGATCAAGAGCGCCTTCTGCTCGCCGGTCGAGGCGTCGCGCGCCGGCATGTTCTTTGGCGCGTAGACCACCTGCAGATCGGTCAGATGCGGGCCGTCGAGCGTGCGTCCGGCGGCGGCGTCGCGCGGGCGGTTGGCACGCAGCATCTCGCGGTAGCGGTCCTCCACCGCGGTCGCAGGCTCCTGCAGCAGCGCATTCTCCATCCAGCCGTCGAGCGCGATCTCGGCCGAGGGAAAGCTCGACGCCGCCCCGCGCTCGCGCAACATCACGGCGAGCTTCGCCGCGGTCTGGCCGCGCGATGCGGCAACCGCGACCGCAAGTTCGGCGGTCTCGCGTTCGATCGCATCACACCAATGGTCGTCGTAGTTGCGCACCTCGAGCAGCCGGTTGCGCGAGCGCAGCGAGCGCTCCAGCGCCGAGACACGGCTGGAATGTTCGGAATCGATCGCGAGCACCAGGCGATCGAAGAAGCGCCGGCGTTCGGACGCCGCGCCCATGAACAGGCCGTCCATCGCCGGTGTCAGCCACACGATGCGCAGATGATCGCCGAAAGCGGTCGCGGAACTCACCGGCTCGCGATCGATCCGGCAGCGCCGGCTGGTGGAGCTGCCGTCGCCGCCAGGTGCATCGATCCCGGTGCCGAGCGTGGCGAGCCCAAGCGCGCCCTCGACCTCCGCCGACACCGCCCAGGAGCCGTTGCCCTGGTTGTCGGCGATGTCCTCCAGCGTGGCGCGGCGCAGGCCGCGGCCCGGCGACAGGAGCGAGATCGCTTCCAGGCAATTGGTCTTGCCGGCGCCGTTCGGCCCGACCAGCACCACCATGTCGCCCCGCGCAGCCAGCGTCGCCGCCCGGTAATTGCGGAAATGCGTCAGCGACAGGCGATGAATGCGAGACGGGGTCATGTGTCGAAGATCGGTCTTCCTTCCCCTCTCCCCTTGTGGGAGAGGGTGGCGCCTCACGAAGTAAGGCGACGGGTGAGGGGTATCTCACAGCTCGGCAAGCTTTGCGAGAATGTCCTCCAATACGGCGCCGGGCGTTTGCAAGACGTCATTGTTCCAGTAGCGAAGAACGCGAAAACCTTCGGCTGCGAGGGCTATCGAGCGGACTGCATCGCCTTCAGATGCAGCGTGCTGACTTCCGTCGATCTCGATGACGAGGCGCTTATCGAAGCAGGCAAAGTCCAGAATGTGGTTCCCGAACGGGATTTGTCGGCGAAATTTCAGATGGGACAAGCGCCGGTCGCGAAGCAACCGCCACATCTTCGCTTCTGCGTCCGTCGGCTCGCGGCGCATCTTCCTCGCGAAAGCGCGGAGGCGCTCGTCAGTCTTTCGATGGCTCGGAGGCTGCGGCACGAACCCCTCACCCGGCGCCTTCGGCGCCACCCTCTCCCACAAGGGGAGAGGGCGCAGTTGCGCTCGACGAGAGATGAATCACACCCGCATCGGCATCAGCACGTAGAGCGCGCCCTTGTTGTCGCGGTCCTGCACCAGGGTCGGCGAGCCGGGGTCGGCGAGCTTCAGCACCGCCACCTCGCCCTCGATCTGGGCGGCGATGTCGAGCAGATAGCGCGAGTTGAAGCCGATATCGAGTGCGTCGGAGGCGTATTCAACCTCGAGCTCTTCGGTCGCACTGCCGGAGTCCGGGTTAGTGACCGAGAGCACCAGCTTGCCGGCAGAGAGCGCGAGCTTCACCGCGCGACCGCGCTCGCTGGAGATGGTCGAGACGCGGTCGACGGCGGCCTCGAAATCCTTCTTGTCGACGACGAGTTCCTTGTCGTTGTTCTGCGGAATGACGCGGCCGTAGTCCGGGAAGGTGCCGTCGATCAGCTTCGAGGTCAGCACCACATTGCCGAGCGAGAAGCGGATCTTGCCCTGCGACAGTTGGATTGAGATCTCGGCCTCGCCGTCCTCGATCAGCCGCTGCACTTCGCCCACGGTCTTGCGGGGCACGATGACGCCGGGCATGCCGGCCGCGCCGTTGGGCAGCGCGAGGTCGATCTGCGCCAGACGGTGGCCATCGGTGGCGACGCCGCGCAGGGTCGCGGCCTTGGCGCTGCCGGCCGAGTGCAGATAAATGCCGTTGAGGTAGTAGCGGGTCTCCTCGGTCGAGATCGCAAACTGGGTGCGGTCGATCAGGCGCTTGATGTCGGAGGCCGGCAGCGAGAACGAGTGCGTCATGTCGCCGGCGGCGAGATCGGGGAAATCGCTTTCGGGCAGCGTCTGCAACGTGAAGCGCGAGCGCCCGGCGCGCACCGCCAGCACCGAGCGGTCGCCGTCGGCCTCCAGCACGATCTGCGAGCCGTCGGGCAGCTTGCGGACAATGTCGTAGAACATGTGCGCGGGCACGGTGGTCGAGCCGGCGGTTCCGGTCTCGGCGGCCAGCGTTTCCGTCACTTCGAGATCGAGGTCGGTCGCCTTTAGGGACAACTTGGCGCCCTCGGCGCGGATCAGCACGTTGCCGAGGATCGGGATGGTGTTGCGGCGCTCGACCACGCGATGAACGTGACCCAGCGATTTCAGGAGTTGCGCGCGCTCGACGGTGACCTTCATTGCAATACCCGCCAGATCCCTCAGATGGAAAAGCCGGGCGGCCGTTTACGGCAGCACCGCGGCATTGGAAACCCGAAAAGCCGGATCAATATCGGATTTGATCAAACCCACGGGGGGACCGCAAGGTGGCGCGGATGGCGGGCCGACGCAAGGGAAACGGCGGCCGTTCCCCACGTTTTGGGCCACAAAAGCCTCGCCTGCCGCTGCGAGACGGGAGGGCGAGGCTCCGGACGCAGGCCTATTCCTGCAACTGGCGCTTCAGCGATTCGACCTCTTCGGAGAGCGCCGTATCCTTGGCCACCAGTGCCTCGATCTTGCGCACGGCGTGCAGCACCGTGGTGTGATCGCGGCCGCCGAAGCGCCGGCCGATCTCGGGAAGCGAGCGCAGGGTCAGCGTCTTCGCCAGATACATCGCGACCTGGCGCGGACGCACCACATTGGCGGTGCGGCGGGACGACAGGAGGTCGGAGCGGCTGACATTGTATTGCCGGGCGACCACGCGCTGGATGTCCTCGATCTTGATCCGCTTCGGTTCCTGCGGGCGGATCAGGTCGCGCACCTCCCGCTCGGCCATCTCCAGCGTCACCGGCTGGTTATTGAGCTTGGAGTGCGCCAGCAGGCGGTTGATCGCGCCTTCGAGGTCGCGACCGTTATGGGTGATGGTGCGCGCCAGATAGTCGAGCACTTCGTCCGGCACGTCAAAGCTGGCATGGTGCACGCGGGCCGCCGCGACGCGCGACTTCAGAATGCCGAGGCGCAGCTCCTCGCCAAGCGAAGCCATCTCGACCACCAGGCCGCCGGCGAGCCGAGAGCGCACGCGGTCGTCAAGGCTTTCGAGATCCGACGGCGGACGGTCGGCCGCGATCACCACCTGGCGGCCGGCATCGATCAGCGCGTTCAACGTGTGACAGAACTCGGCCTGGGTCGACTTGCCCTGCAGGAATTGCAGGTCGTCGATCACCAGCACGTCGATGCCGCGCAGCGCCTCCTTGAAGGCCAGCGCCGTCTGCGTCTTCAGGGCGGCGACGAAGCCGTACATGAATTTCTCGGCGGTGAGATACAGCACCTTGCGCTCGCTGCCCGAGTTGCCGGCCCATGTCACCGCCTGCAAGAGATGGGTTTTGCCGAGGCCGACGCCGGCGTGGATGTAGAGCGGGTTGAACATCACGGGATCGCCGCGGCGGCCCTCCGCGACCTGCCGCGCGGCGGCGTGTGCCAGCGTGTTCGAGCGGCCGACGACGAAGCTTGCGAAGGTCAGGCGCGGATCGAGCGGCGAGCCGCCGAGCGCGTCATGGTTTGCGGACACCGGCGCGGTCGCAACCGAGCGCAGTTCGGGCGAGGGGCGGCCGTCGGAGCGTTCGACACGGCGCACTTCGACCGGCGCCACCGTCTCCTTGACCGGCGCCGCGGCGCGGATCGCAGAGCGCACGGTGAGGTCGATGCGATGCACTTCGGGCATCTCGGCCTGCCAGCAGGTCAGCACGCGATCGGCGTAGTGCGCCTGAATCCAGCTCTTCAGGAACCGGGTCGGAACCGACAGGTGCACGCTCTCTTCCTGGACGCCTTCCAGGTCCATTCGCGCGAACCAGCTCGTATAGACGTCCTCGCCGACGCTCGTCCGCAACCGCCCCTTCACCCGCGACCAGCGTTCCTGTTCCGTGTTTGTCAT